>NZ_CP110666.1:0-4355050 GCF_026153615.1 Fictibacillus sp. KU28468
CGTGGGAGTACTTTTCAATCGTCATAAACTCATCCACTTCAACACTGCCATACTTACTCACTTTGCCCAGGTCGTTTCTTTCCAGGTCAACCAGCATTACATGTTCCGCGCGTTCTTTCTCATTTTCGATCAGTGTTAATGCGAGCTTACGGTCTTCTTCTTCCGTCTTGCCCCTTGAGCGTGTCCCGGCGATCGGGCGGGTACTGATATGTTCTCCCTTTTTTTTCACTAATAATTCAGGTGAACCGCTGACGAGCTGAAAATCAGGAGTATGAAAGTAAGCCATATACGGCGATGGATTAAAACGGCGAAGTTCATTATAAATTTCAAATGGCATCGACAGAAGGGGCTTTGACTGCCGTACAGATAGATTAACCTGAAAGACATCGCCTGCAGCAATATAGTCTTTGACTTGTTTTACTGCCTGCACAAACTTTTCTTCAGACATGGATACCGATTCCAGCAAAAATGAAAAGGGCGCCTTTTCGTTCTTTGCCGAAGTGCCGCTGTGATTTGCCGCAGTCCATTCCGCTCGATATTGTTCCAGTCTTAATTCAGCCCTTTTTTTATGCTGTTCTTCATAGTGAAGAATAAGCCATAAACATTCTTCTTCATGGTCATATACGAATACATCATCAAATACCATGAGAGAAACATCCGGAAGTTGAAGATCATCTTCTGCTTTTTGAGGAAGCTTCTCAATCTCCCTGGCCACATCATAACTAAAATATCCGATAGCTCCTCCGTTAAAATCAGGAAGCCCTGCCGGAACATCGCACTTAAACAAACTAAGCCAATCTTTAATGATTGGAAGGAGTTTTCCTTCTCTCGTGGTATTGCTGCCTTTATATTCAATAGAAACTTTATTGTTTTTACCTGCAATATAAGCAACTGGAGTAAGGCCCATGATACTGTATTTTCCGCTCCGTCCGCTTTCAAGGAGAACGTGGTTTTTTTCACTGCCCGAAAGGCTCCTATAACGGCTGAACCATTCGCTTTTGGCTAGGGGAATTTTTTCAAAGATGATTTGTCGCTCTTCACAAATTGGGTAAGGCACACCTGTCACGCTCCTGATCTTTCTTATGGATACTATTGTAACTGATGCAGTGATTAATGTGGTGATAAAAATCCAATTACTTTTGAGAAAAGCGCAAGCGCCCTGCTAATGTGCGCTTGCGCTAGACCATACTCCCATGCATAGAAAAAGCTGACAAAATTGTCAGCTTCATCTCTTGTTATTCTGTTTCATCAAATTGATATAGCGGTGTGCTCAAATACCGTTCACCATTACTCGGAATGATGGCGAGCACTTTTTTGCCTTTGCCCAGCTTCTCAGCCACTTTAAGAGCAGCAGCGATAGCAGCTCCTGACGAGATCCCGCCAAGGATTCCTTCTTCTTTAGCCACACGGCGTGCAAATTCAAAAGCTTCATCATTTGTAATCTGGATAACTTCATCATATACAGACGTATTTAAGATTTCCGGAACAAATCCGGCGCCAATCCCCTGAATCTTATGAGGACCGGGCTTTCCGCCTGACAGTACAGGAGAATCAGATGGTTCAACGGCGTATACTCGAATATCAGGATAAGCTTCTTTCAGCACTTCCCCAGCACCGGTGATGGTTCCGCCTGTACCGATTCCTGAAATGAAACCGTCCAGTCCGTCCGGAAATTGTTCAAGAATTTCTTTCCCAGTTGTTTGCCGATGGATCTCCGGGTTCGCTTCATTGTTGAACTGTTGTGCCAAGAAATAGCCGTGTTCTTTTGATAAAGCTTCAGCCTTGCGGATTGCTCCGCCCATTCCTTCAGCGCCAGGTGTCAGAACAAGCTCCGCTCCATAAGCGCGCAGCAGATTTCTTCGCTCCAAGCTCATCGTGTCCGGCATGACAAGAATTGCCTTATAGCCTTTAGCTGCTGCTACCATTGCAAGCCCGATACCCGTGTTCCCGCTTGTAGGTTCAATAAGCGTATCGCCTGCTTTAAGTTTGCCGTCCGCTTCCGCTTTTTCAATCATAGCCAAAGCAATGCGGTCTTTAACACTGCTTCCCGGGTTCATGAATTCCAGTTTCAAATACACGTCTGCATGAGTATCATTTGTAATACGATTGAGTTTAACAACAGGTGTCTGTCCAATAAGCTCTGTAATTGAATTTGCTATTCTCGCCAACCTTATCACTCTCCTAATTCCGAGTAAATACATTGGTTTAAGTTTAACAACAGTACGAATCATCTGTCAATTCATATGCATTGCTTTAGACCTATAGACCCAAAGCATTCTGGGTCCTTTACATTTATCTGCTTTCGTTATAAAGCTCTTCCAGTTCATCCTCTGCAAATAAGTAAGTTTCATTGCAGAAATGGCAGTGGGCTTCAGCCTGCCCTTCGTCTTCAATAATTGAACGGATTTCCTCTCTTCCCAATGACACAAGTGCATTGGCAATGCGGTCCCGTGAACATGTGCACTGGAAGGAAACCGGCATCTTATCCAGTATTTTTACATTTTCTTTCCCAAGCAGTTCAAACAGGATCTCTTCTGGGGTGAGGCCTTTTTCAACTAATTTAGAGATCGGGGGAATAGCAGAAATCCGCTCTTCCAAAAGATCAATAATTGTATCTGATGCATTTGGCAGCACCTGGATCACAAATCCTCCTGCAGCAAGAATGCTGTTATCCGGGTTAACGAGAACACCTACACCCACTGATGAAGGCACTTGTTCAGAGGCTGCGAAATAATAAGTGAAATCATCGCCGATCTCCCCGGATACAAGCGGAACCTGGCCGGTGAAGTTATCACGCAGACCAAGATCTTTGACTACTGATAAAAATCCATTTTTACCCACGGCACGTGCAACATCTAATTTTCCGTGCTGGTTCAAATCAAAATGGACTTGCGGGTTCGTTACATATCCTCTTGTATGACCGCTTGGTGCAGCGTCTACAACAATAGCACCAATGGGGCCTCCGCCTTCAATCTTTACCGTCATCTTGTGCTTATCACTTTTAAGCATGGATGCCATCATAGTGCTCGCCATCATCGAACGGCCTAACGCTGCTGAAGCCGTCGGCCAGGTTTGGTGCCTGCGCTGCGCTTCACCCACCATTTCACTACCGCTCATAGCGTACGCGCGTATCTGCCCGTCAAAGGCCAGCGCCTTTATTAAATAATCCGACATATTTATCACCTGTCCTCATGTATTAACTCAGTAGTTCTCGTTCATTTCCGATTGTTTTTTAAGTAGATCAGCTGCAGGCCCTTTAAGGTTAAATAAGGATCAACCACATCGATCAGCTCGCATTCCTCTGCGATCAGACCTGCCATTCCTCCAGTGGCCACTACCTTTGGACTCGTTTTCTCCTGAGCTTTTATCCTTTTAACAATACCCTCAACCTGTCCAACATATCCAAATAAAAGTCCTGACTGCATGGCACTTACCGTATTTTTTCCAATAATGTTCTCAGGTTTGGCAAACTCTATTCTCGGAAGTTTCGCCGCATTTTTATAGAGGCCTTCTGTCGCTACATTAATTCCCGGGGCAATTGCGCCCCCCATATAATGGCCCGCCTCATTGATGTAGCAATAAGTCGTGGCCGTACCAAAGTCAACGATAATGAGCGGTTTACCGTAATTGTGAATCGCTGCAACGGCGTTAACAATCCGGTCAGCCCCCACTTCTCTTGGATTTTCATATTTTATATTCAAACCGGTCTTTATGCCAGGCCCAATCACCAGCGGTTTTTTATGAAAAAATTTGAGGCACATCCGCTCGAGCGTCGCCATAATGTGAGGCACAACAGATGAGATAATAATCCCTTCAACTTCTTTTCTTTCAATCTCCGCATTCCGAAACAGGCTTAGGATCAGCATTCCGTATTCATCTTCTGTTTTTTCTCTGGAAGTACTGACCCTCCAATGATGTTTCAGATCATCTCCGTCATACATACCCAGTACGATATTCGTATTTCCTACGTCAAAAACAAAGATCATGGAAATGCCTCGCTTACTTTTGATTTGATTTTTTACTTTTAAAAAGGATGCCTCTGAGTTAGAGGCATCCTTGGTTTTAATCTTCCTTGCGTTCTTCTTCGTCTTTTTTATGAATTGTAACCTTTACATCATTTTCCGGAGAAGAAATGACTTTACGCTCAGGAAGCTGTCCTGTTTTTACAAGCTCCTTAATTTGCTCTTCATCCAATGTTTCTACATTGAGAAGAGTTTGAGCGATGATTTCAAGCTTTTCATTATGCTCTGTAAGGATTTGTTTACAGCGCTGGTAAGAATCTTTAATGATATTTTGGATTTCCATGTCGATTTCATGGGCAATGGCATCACTGTAGTTTTGCTCATTGTTGAAATCGCGTCCAAGGAATACCTGTCCGCCAGAGCTTGAGCCAAATTGCATCGGTCCAAGTCTGTCACTCATCCCGAACTCCGTAACCATGCGGCGGGCAATGCCTGTAGCACGCTGGAAGTCATTGTGAGCACCTGTGCTGACTTCATTAAAGGTAATCTCTTCGGCAACACGTCCGCCAAGGAGACCGACGATCTTATCAAGCAGTTCCGGTTTTGTCATGAAGTACCGGTCTTCTTTTGGAAGCATAACGGTGTATCCGCCTGCCTGGCCGCGAGGCACTACTGTTACTTTATGAACCGTATCTGCCCCTTCCAGCACTAGACCGATGACGGTATGCCCGGCTTCATGGTAGGCCACGATATTCTTTTCTTTTTGTGAGATAACCCTGCTTTTCTTCGCAGGACCCGCGATGACTCGGTCAATCGCCTCATCCACATCGTCCATGTTAATCTTCTTCTTGTTTTGCCGCGCTGCCACAAGAGCTGCTTCATTCAGCAGGTTCTCAAGATCGGCACCGGAGAAACCAGGAGTCCGCATGGCAATGGTTTTCAAGTTTACTTCTTCACTTAATGGCTTATTGCGTGCATGTACACCCAGCACTTCTTCTCTTCCTTTTACATCAGGGCGGTTTACCGTAATCTGACGGTCAAATCGTCCCGGACGAAGAAGAGCAGGGTCAAGAATATCCGGACGGTTGGTCGCAGCAATGATAATGATTCCTTCATTAGCTCCGAATCCATCCATTTCAACGAGTAACTGGTTAAGCGTCTGTTCCCGCTCATCATGTCCGCCGCCAAGACCGGCACCGCGCTGGCGTCCGACTGCATCGATCTCATCGATAAAGATGATACACGGTGCATTCTTTTTAGCGTTTTCAAACAGGTCACGTACACGTGATGCACCGACCCCAACGAACATCTCAACAAAATCAGAACCTGAAATCGAGAAGAAAGGAACTCCCGCTTCCCCTGCAACCGCACGGGCAAGCAACGTTTTACCAGTACCTGGAGGTCCTACTAAGAGAACCCCTTTTGGAATACGGGCTCCTAATGCAGCAAATTTTCGTGGATCTTTTAAGAATTCGACCACTTCAACAAGTTCCTGCTTTTCTTCGTCCGCTCCGGCAACGTCTTTAAACGTCACTTTTTTCTTTTCTTCGTTATAGAGCTTGGCTTTACTCTTACCAAAGTTCATCACTCGGCTTCCGCCGCCCTGAGCTTGGTTGAGCAAGAAGAAGAACAGGATGAAAATAATGACAAACGGAATAATGGATGTAAAGAACGTAACCCAACCGCTCGTCTGCTCTTCTGGTTTAATGTCAACGTCAGATGTTTTAGCTAGCTGGTTAAGCTGTTTGATGGATTCTTCAGAGTCTGGTGTATATGTTTCAAACACTTCACCCTGTTTCGCATTCTCCAGCTTTCCTCTAACAACATAAACGCCGCCTTCAGGCTGGTACTCGATGCTTTTTACGCGCCCATCCTGAATGTAATTCGTTAATTGGTCATAACGAATTTTCTTCACTTCATTGTTGGTTCCGTTAAAAAAGCTGACGACACCAACTACAACTAAAAAGATTAACAAGTAAAATATGGTGTTCCGGAAGATCCGATTCATTCCTTACCTCCTCAACGACAATGAGACGATGAAATACATTTATTATTGCATGTTAACAAATAAACAGGATTACTTTTCGTATACTTCAGGCTTCAGAACCCCGATATAAGGAAGGTTGCGATAGCGCTCAATATAGTCCAGGCCGTAACCGACAACAAACGCATCCGGTACGATAAAACCTGTAAGATCCGGTTTGATATCCACTTTTCTGCCAGTCGGTTTATCCAGCAGAGTAACAATTTTAACCGAATTGGCGTTACGGGTTTTGAAAAGCTGAACAAGATAACTTAACGTCAGACCGCTGTCTATAATATCTTCGACAATGATGACATCTCGTCCTTCAAGAGATGTATCCAGGTCCTTAATTATTTTAACTTCCCCTGAAGAAACAGTGGATGTTCCATAGCTTGAAACAGCCATGAGGTCAATCTCAAGGTGGATGTCCATCCGTTTGATAAGATCCGCCATAAAAGGAAGAGCTCCTTTTAATACTCCGACAACAAGCGGAAATCGATCTTGATAATCCTCTGATAATTGCTTTCCGAGATCCTTGATCTTTTCCTGGAGAACTTCCTCGGAAATTAATACTTCTTTAATTTCATCATGCATGCTGCTTTGGCCTCCTAGACGTCCTGGCAGAAATTTTGAAACTGTAAGACTAACCATTGCTTAGGTTTGCTTGAGTGTGGAACGGGGGCGTGCTTTATACCCGGAATCCAGATAATGTTACCCCTCCCATCTTGCAGGACGGGCCATACATCGCGTTTCTCCCTCTCAAGCTTTTGGTCGATAAATATATCTTTGACCTTCCGAGTTCCGCTTACCCCTTGAATGGCCATCCGGTCACCGGGTTTGCGGCTCCTCGCAATGATTGGCAAACTTACACTTTTAACATCACATACAAAAACATCTTTTCCCTTTTTTCCATCCGGATACTCTTCTTTATACTCAGCGGTGATGAAACCTACAGGAAGTTCGAGCGTTCCTGGCACTTTCAATTCCATTTGATAGCCTTCCTGCTTTTCGGCTTCCCCAAACGCCAGCCTGCACCGGTCATAGGAACGGATTACCTGCAAACCATGGGGAAAATCCAGCCTTCCAGATGGATGTTCGCTTCCGAGCAAAGTTAAAAAGCTTTCCTTATGTAGTGAGGAAAGAGATGAAGGTGTTTGCTTATATAGATAGTTTAATATTAGTGTAATCGCCCTTTTTTGTAAAGGAATAGGCATGTTGAGGAATTTAGCAGCCGAAACTTCAATCAACGATGCTTTTTTCACTGTTACAACAGCTTCCAGGCTTCTTTTTGCCTGTTCCAATAAATACGTTTCATCCTCATAAAAAGTTTCACTTATTTGCAGAAATCGAAGATGAACATTCGGATTTTCTTTTTTAAGAAAAGGCAGCACATGATGCCTGAAGCGGTTTCTTACATAGTCATCCGCCTCATTGCTCGGATCTCTTCTCGGAAAAATCGTATGTACTTTACAATAATGCTCTATTTCGTCCTTCGTTATTCCTAAAAAAGGACGTATAATGCATCGGCCTTCAAAAGAGCGTTTCGCTTGCATACCGCCAAGCGCGGTTCCTGAGCTTCCCCTTGTCATCCGCATCAGAACGGTCTCCGTCTGGTCATCTCCATGGTGAGCCAATGCGAGTGAATCGGCATTATGCCTTGTCATGACTTCAGCATAAAATGCATACCGGCATTCTCTCGCAGCCAATTGAGTGCTCGTCACTTGATTCTCCTTTTTATAGGAAGCGACATCCACACGTTTGCCCTCAAACTGAATATCATGCTCTCGGCAGTAGGACTGCACGTACAAAAGGTCTTCTTCCGACTCTCTGCCCCGCAGCATGTGGTCGGCATGGGCAGCAATAATGTTCAGCTCATCCCCCTTTCTGCGGTTCCAAAGATAATGAAGCAATGCCATGGAATCAGGGCCGCCTGATACACCAACAACGATTGTCTGTCCCCGTTGAATCAGCTGATGCTTTTTAATAAATTGTTCGACTGCCTGAAGCATTCCCTTCTCTCCTTATCCTATGCGGCTCAACCTTGCCTTCGTCCATTTTTTCATGAACAGCCTCTCGGGTAGTATACCAAAAACAAGGATGTCCCTGTAAAGAATTGAAACTGCCGCTACATGGACTGGCTAACAAGGTAAAACAGATAGACGATAAACAGAAATGAGCCCAAGAGAACCGTTTCGAACATGACCGCTCTTTTCCTCTTTTTCTTTATGATCCTCTGTCCCGACCGTCTGCTTGACCGCTGTCCGTTTACAGACTGGGCCGGCATTTTGCTTCTTCCCTTATTGTTCAGGGTGGAAACCATTTCATTGCGCATCTCTTCGGCGCTTTTATATTTTCCATACAAGCCTTTCAGGAGAACTGATTGGAAGGGAGACAGCATGGCGCTGTTTTTGACAGCGTCCTTCAGCTGCTGTCCCCCGTCCTTCCTTTTATCAAACCGTTTGGGATACGCCAGGTTGATCATAATCATACTTGCAGCGAACAGGTCATAGGAGGGTTCAGCCTTCCGGGTACCAAGACCCCAGTAGCCCCTGTCAAAAAACTCGGTATATTCCTTGATCGACCGCCCAATTTGAGTCGTTCCTCCCACATCGATCCAGCGAATGCGGTGCGGAGGCCCTACGACGAGCAGGTTGTCGGGCTTTAAATCGCCGAATACCCACCCGGCCTGATGAAGCATCTGCAGATCCGTGAGAAGCTGGACTAGGAGGATGGCCGCCCATTCTTCTTTATGGTTCTTCATGAAGTGAAACAATGTATCTCCTTTTAAATACTCCATCACATAAAAGGGGATCTGCTGCTGTCCTTGAAGATAGTCATCCACATCGATTAAAGAAGGCCCAAGGATTTTGCCTTGGACCCTTGAAAAGTGTTTTAACACGTTGACTTCCGAAATAATCGCCATGCTGTCATGGCCTGTTTTAACAGCGACCTTGCCGTTTCTTCCGGCAGCAAGATACACAGTTCCTGTAGCCCCTGAGCCCAGCTCTCTAATGATGGAATACTCGTTTCGGTGCCATTTGCCGGTAACCAGTTCACCGGCCCTGAGCTTAAAAACCTGACCCTTCGAAGTATTCTTCTTCATCACCGGTGATCAATCTCCTTTTTGAACGCCTGTTCGTAAATTCATTGATCGCGGCTTTTATCGCCGGACCGGTCGGGGTAATACCTCCCGATGAAAGCTTGCTGAACGCACTGGTGATCGAATTTAACTGAGGGGTCCAATCGATCAGCTTTTCTGTATCATCCTTCTTGCCCGGAAATGCATACAGAGCGAATTGATTGTAGCCCATCCTTGAGTTCAGGGATATGGATAAGTCAATGAGCGACTCCTGTACAGTAGCCAGCTTCTTCTCCATGCTCCCGGACGAATCTACGAGAATAAGCAATTCCAGATCCATGGTTTCCCCGAGATCATCTACCACTTCCATAACTTCCCCCCGTTTTTCTGGCGGAAGGTCCTCGATAGTCGAATCTTTCCCAAGAATCTGCTGAAGTTCGCTGTTGATGACGCCATGAATCGTTTGTGCCATCCCTTTTCTCGTGACCATCTGAACAGTCTGGGAAAGCTGTGCCGTATAGACGATCTGGCTCACCCCACCTCCTGACAAGGATATATCCTCCACTTCTTTCAAGCCTTTATGAAGGTATTCAGGACTGTTCTCTTCCATAATGCCGATTACATTTATCGTAATGCCATGTTCGCGTGCAAGCGCCGCCATCGCAACCGGGTCCTCGCCCTGGTTTGAGCAGCCATCTGTGATTAGAAGCACCTGGCGCAGTGTCCCTTTTTTTATGTCCATATAAATCGTCTCCTCTCATCATGATTTGCTTTTATCATCCTTGTCATCGATGAGGGGATTTATACTTTTATTCTTTGAAATTATTGAGCTTTCGGGCGTTTAATATTGATTTTCGGAAAATGAGGTATGGATGCCCATTTCGGAATGTTACGGTTTATTTTCGCTACCACCACCGTCATATCGTCTTCAATCGAATTCGATCCTGTGCGAATGACCTCTTCCATAAGCAAGTCTGCCATGGCCTGAGGATCGTCTGTCCCCATCTCTTTGATCTTCCGCTTCATCCACGCATTAATGTTCTCCACATGCTTTGGCCCCTCATAGATTCCGTCGCTCATCATGATGAGCAGGTCCCCTGCCTTCAGCTGCTCACTGACCACATCGACTTCAAAGTCTTCAATGATTCCAATGGGAAGGTTGCTTGCCTCAATCATTCTTACCTGGTCACCGCGTTTGACAAAGCTTGGTGATGAGCCGATCTTCAAAAATTTCAGTGAAGCATCCTGCAGATCAATCATAGCGAGATCCAGTGTGGAAAAGATCTCATCTGTCGTGCGAAGAGAAAGAACTGAGTTGACCGATTTGATAGCCACTTCTTCATCGATTCCTGATTTTAATATCTTTTGAAGCAGCTCCAGTGTTTCATTGCTCTCTTTAAAAGCCCTTTCTCCATTTCCCATGCCGTCTGAAATCGCAATGGCAAATTTTCCGCCGCCAAGCTCGATCGTGGAATGGCAGTCGCCGGATAGCCATGCTCCTCCCTTTGCCGCAGAAGCAATGCCTGTTTCAATGATAAACTCACGTGCCGATCCGAACGACACATGGCAATTGCCGTTCTGGTAATAGCTGCACTCCTCTTTTTTTACAACAATCGTCTCCTGAAGGATATCTGATAAAAGAGGGGCAATGATTTTTTCACACTCCCCGCTGCCCTGGCAATATGGGAGGCTCAATTCAATATCCACATTGGACGCTTCAAGGCTGTATACGTCGATATGCCCCAGCTCAATGCCCGCATGCAGGATCGCCTCTTTAATCTGCTCCTCCTGCACCTGATGGTTGGCATGCTCTCGCTGGATTTCCTTCGCAAAATCCCCCATCACCTGCGATACGCCAAGCAACTGATTAGCAACCAGCTTCCGGCTTTCCTGCACCTGCTGCTTCAGCTTCTGGCTGGCCCGATACTGAGAGAGCTCTTTCGAAATAGCATCTGTAATCTTTTGAGGCTTCACACAATGCTTTTCCCATTCTAGTTTAAGCCGCCGATCTTTTATTTCCTGATATTGCTCCTGCTCGTACATAATTTGGGACATCATCTCATACGTTTTAGTAAAATTAACTGCCCAGCACTGTTCCTTCTTAAAACAAGTCTGGCACGTTTTTTCTGTGATGTTGCTTAAAAACAAATCAACTTCGCGGTCGTTGCTCTCTTCATATTCATCTTCTCCATAGGAAGAGAAGGAATGAGACAGCGCCTGGAACATTGACGAAAACTGTTCTACACGGTTCGCCGTCACGTCTCTGATCTTTTTAACATACTGCTGCTGTTCATTAGAATGTTCCCGGGATCCCGGCACATAGCGGGCAATGCTCGAAATCACGGCATTCGGCGTGAGTAAAAAAAGAGCAATGGCAATACCTGACTCAATCATCGTCTGCATAATGGCTACATTTCCTTCGCCATACAGACCGATCAGTAATGTGCCGATTAACAGGCCGAAACCGACACCAAGCCGCTTCCCTTCTTTCAGCAGCCCGCCCAAGAGACCCGCAAAAGCAAGCAAGCTCATTTGGTAGAGGCTACCTACATTGGCCAAACTTAAAATCAACCCCGTTACGACGCCGACCGTTGAGCCGATCGCCGCTCCGCCAACAAACGCGAACATCAGAACTAAATATCTTGAAACGATATGTTCAACCGAATAATGGTGAATTTCCCATCCGATGGTCCCGGTCATGACAGAAGCCAGCAATATCATAAAACAAATGATTTCTTCATTCTTTAACGATTGTGGAATTCGTTTGAAGTTCAATAGAGGAATACTTTGCAAAAAGATCAAGGTAAGTACGAGTGAAAGGCCCGCTTCAACAGCTCCCATCATGTACTCACTGATTTGAGGGTTTCCTGACGTAAGAAAGATGGTCGCCAGCCTGGCCGTTATGCTTGTCAAGAATACGACGGCCGGCACCCATCTGGCACGGTTCTTTGTCATCAGGTCAGCTGCTTTTTGATAAACAGCATAAATGACAACTCCCGTTATTATGTAAAATGCGTTGATGGGCATATGGGACAGCGCACCGGCCATCAGTGCAAGAATCGCAATACCTGTCCGTTCCTTCCGCAAAATGTATACTGAAGCGATCAGCGGCAAGGCAAAAGGTGTTATCTCTGATAGAATCATAGCTCGTCCAAGTAAAAAACCAACAGCAAACAACAACAGTCTCCAGTTTAAAAGCACACTTTCCAGCCTGTGCATGAAGCGTTTACTCATGCCGACTGAAAGATTCTGCGTCTTCTCAAACCACACCATCACCCGAAGAGGTCCCATTACATTTCTGTCCGCCTTTTGATACATCCTCCACACCACCCCTATAGTTTTTGTGTGTATCATTATACCCACAGGTAATTCACATTTTTTGTCAAACGATTAGAGCATGTTCAAAAAACTTCTCGACGTACAAATACAAAAAATCTGTATTGTCTTGGACAAATACAAAAAACCCTGTATTTTTTTATAAAAATACAGGGTTGATAATTATATGTAATTGGTGACCCGTACGGGATTCGAACCCGTGTTACCGCCGTGAAAGGGCGGTGTCTTAACCGCTTGACCAACGGGCCAGTCTTATTTTTTTTGTAGAAAAACATGGTAGCGGCGGAGGGAGTCGAACCCACGACCTCACGGGTATGAACCGTACGCTCTAGCCAGCTGAGCTACACCGCCATGTTAAAGACACAAGTAGTATATTACAAGAATCCATACACCCTGTCAACGGTTTTTCAAAAAAGATTAAAAATAAAAAGCTGAAGCAGCCGATCCGCCTGAAAAAATCAAAAAGAAAAGACATCCCTTGAGAGATGTCTTTGTATTTATATAAGGTTGTGAAGCTTGAGCATTCAAGTCAGCAGCCTATTAGCCTCGGCGAGCTCCGCGTCCGCCGCGTTTTGACTCTGTTTGGCGTTTCAATGTTGCCAGACGGTCTTCACTGTCTTTTAAGAATTTACTCATTTTATCTTCAAATGTTACAGCCGTGTTAAAACCACCATTGCCGCGAGGAGAACCTTTGCGCTGTTTATTGAATCCGCCTTTTGACGGGCCGAATCCGCCGCTTTTCGGTGCACCAAAGTTTCCTTTGTTTGCTCCGTAGCTGCTTCTCACCGGTGCAGGATTATCTTTCGCCTTTTTAATGGACAAGCCGATTTTGCCGTCTTTTTCGATATTCATGACTTTAACTTCGACTTCATCACCGACTTTTAAGTGGTCGTTAATGTCCTTAACATAATTGTCCGCAACTTCACTAATGTGCACAAGTCCGGTTGTTCCTCCTGGCAGCTCGACAAACGCTCCAAAATGAGTAATTCCTGTAACCTTACCTTGCAACTTGCTGCCTACTTCAATTGACATGAAGAAAATGCTCCTCCTTAGGTATTCATAAGTTTACTTTATTATACATGTGAAAAATTCGGGATGTCAATCCGACGAAGACCCCGGTACTTTAAATACGGTCTCCCCCTTCTTTGACATGAAGTAATCACGCCTTGCAATCTCCCCGATATAATCAACGTCTTTTAGTTTATGCACTTCATCTTTTAATTGTGACTTCTTATTTTTCGTCTGCTCTAATTTGGCCTTCAGGTGTTTTTCTTGCTTCCCCTTATCCTCGAGTGAGACCATTTGGGAAGTGATGGTTGAGATCAGCATAAAGGCAAAAAACGAAAAAACCACCATAAAAGCTGCCAGGCGTCGATATAAACCACGTTTCTTCTTCGCGTCGATCTTTTGCTGGAGATGATGTTCTTTAACGTAGCCCGTATTTAATTCAGTAATCTTCTCTTTATTAAACTGGACCATGTCCACCCTCCTATTTCTCCTGTTTGCGGAACCAATTTTTGACTGTATTCTTCAGAGAAATAAGAATCCCTGCTTTTTTTAGCCATTTACCTTTTAAATTATACCATGTTTGCTTAGGAATGAAACGCGAAATCAGTCTAAATAACCATTTTATTGGAGAAAAAACAATCTTGAGCAGCGTGAAAACAATGGCCCAAACCCATCTTGCCGCCAAAATGCCTATAGCTAAAATGATAGAGATTACCCATTTTACAGGCTTTATTATAAATCCATAGAAAAGCCGTACGAAAAAGCGGAACAATTGTGTGACAATGCGGATCATTACTTCCAGCACGCGTTTATAGCCTGTTTGCAGCAACGCTTTATAAAAACTGAAGCCGCACAAAAGAGCCGCAAAAATATACAAACGGAGATTGGCATGGTTCACATGAAGCAAAACATAAAAGACAATCAGTGCCTGCAGAAGCCAGAAAATCAAGTCATTGATAAAGTGCAGCCAGTACCATTTTCGGCGTTCATGGACGAAACGGCCATACGTATCAATCGCCATACCGATCCATATTCCCATGGCTGCCATGGACAGCATCGTCTGGAATTGTACAGATAAGGTCATTTGAAAAGCTTGCCGAAAAATCCTTTGGTTTTTTCCCCGCTCTGCTGGTCAAGATAAACAAGGTCAAATACTTTCCCTTCTATGGACACCATGCCGGATTCCACATCCAGATTCTTCATTTTCAGGTTGGTACCCCGGATTGCAAGAAAGCCCATCGTTGTTTCCAGTAGAAACTCCTCGTTATCAAAGCTTTCAACCTGTTTGACACCAGTGATCTCAAGTTTTTTCCGGCCAACCATTTTCACGTCATGATCTGGAAGGTTCGCATTATTTAAGGAGCCATAGTTATGATATTGGTCCATTCTAATCCCCCTCTTTCGCTTTATGTTTATGAAAAGAGGGACAACTTTAGAACTTGGACTAAACAAAGAAAAGCGCATCCTCCGAGGACTAGGGATGAAATTAATGTTTTAAGCTGAAAACAAAAGATAAGTTTCCCCCTCCGGCCGCTAAAGACCAGACATCGCATACTAATGTTTAAAAGAGACCTCAAGTCTTTTTCTCAATCACACCCCACAAAAAATCAACAACATACATGGACTAACAGAGCTAAATAAAAGAAGAGCCTAGAACTTAGGCTCTTCTTCCGTTGATTGAAGTGATTCCTCATTGATGATGGTATACATTTGGCCAGCTTCCTCTTTTTTAGTGAACTCCTTTAGCTCGTCTACGCGAACGGTCACGAGTTTCTGTCCGAAGCGGATAGAAAGTTCGTCACCGGCTTTCAGAACCGAAGAGGATTTGGCCTGTTTGCCGTTGATGGCGATGCGGCCTTGATCAGAAATTTCCTTTGCTACCGTCCTTCTTTTAATAAGACGGGAGACTTTAAGAAATTTATCAAGACGCATTTACTTTACGGCTTCCTTTAACTTGTTCCCTGGACGGAAAGCCGGAACTGTAGAGGCAGGGATGCTGATCTCTTCTCCAGTTTGCGGGTTGCGCCCTGTACGGCTTGAACGCTCTCTTGTTTCAAACGTTCCGAATCCTACGAATTGTACTTTGTCCCCGCTCTTCAACGCATTTGTAATCTCATCAACAAGACCACTTACTACCACTTCAACGTCTTTCTTGGTTAAACCTGATTTCTCAGCAATATTTGTCACTAGTTCATTTCTGTTCATTTTTAAAAACCTCCTTAGCATTCTTTCAAAAGATTCGGGCAAAGTCCAGAAAACTTAAGGGTTCTGCTTGCTCTCGAACAATATTCTCTAAGAAAAAACAGATTCCTTCCCGGTTTTACAAATTTTCTTTCGCCTGATTCCAGAGCTGGTCCATCTTTTCCAGAGATGCTTCCTCTGGAGTTAGCCCTTCTTTGCTTAGTTCATTTTCGATATAGCGGAACCGGGCATAGAACTTTTGATTCGTCAGTGCCAGTGCTTCTTCCGGATGGATGCCGTAAAAACGTCCGAGGTTCACCATGGTGAACAGCATGTCCCCAAATTCCTTACGGCGCTCATCGTCGGATTCTGCGGCCTTCCATTCATCGAACTCTTCCCTTAACTTATCTAAAATAGGCGTGACCTCATCCCAGTCAAAACCGGCCTTTGCTGCTTTTTTCTGATAATCATAAGCTTTGTGCAACGCAGGAAGCCCTTTTGCTACCCCATCAAGGAGCGAGCGGCGGTGCTCATTTCCTTTTTCCTTAGATTTGATCTGCTCCCAATTTTGAAGCACTTCATCCGCTGTATCGGCTTCTACGTCACCGAATACATGAGGATGGCGCCTGATCATTTTTTCTGCCAGACCCGAGATCACTTCATCCATTGAAAAATAACCTTCATCTTCACCGATTTGGGCATGCAGCAAGACTTGAAGGAGAACGTCCCCCAATTCCTCCGCTAGATGCTCATCATCTTCATCATCGATGGCCTCAAGCACTTCATAGGCTTCTTCGATTAAATATTTTTTCAACGATTCATGCGTTTGTTTCTTGTCCCATGGACAGCCGTCCGGCCCGCGCAGTTCTCTGATGATACCCCGCAGATGCTCAAAATCCCGGTACAGCATTTCTTCTTTATCAACTGGAGGAACATAGACGGCCGTCAAATTATTGAGCGTGACAGAACGATCCAGTTCATAGAGGGGAACCCACTGAATGGATTCTTCGGCACTTCCTGCAGCGGTCACAACAGCAACGTTAAAGTCATCCGGATACTTTTCCATTAACGTCAGTTTTACTTCGGAAGCGATGAATCCATCATACACCTGCACGATGATGAGGTGGTTGCGGATCTGGATGTGTTCCTTCCTCAAGCTGGTGCCGTCCAAGATTTGACATCCATCAATCGGGTCAATTTTTAAAGCGGTATACATCTCATCCAGAAAACTTTTGCCTCCCGCCACTTTCACTTCAACGCCGCGGCTGTCAGCTTCCTTCAGCAGCAGCTGAACGGTTTGCTCGGCAACAAGCGGATGACCCGGCACGGCATAGATGATGTGATCTGAAGAAGCCTTTTGGAATAAAACAGAAGTGATTTCACGATAAACATCTTCAAAAGCATCATGTTTTTCATAGATGTCATCAAAGAAAGTCATCTTGACGCCTTCCTGCTCCAGCTGAGCTACAGCTGGATGATCATTTGTACGGACAAAGACATGTTCTGCCTTAAGCAGCATCCGGTACACTCCTACAGTGAGCTGATCCAGGTCCCCTGCTCCCAGTCCAAGTATTGTTATCGAATAAGGCATGTTAACTCCTTCTTTCTTTCCAGCGTTTCAACATATGCTGTAATTTTTGTAGTTTAGGAATGCGGACCAGTTCTTCCACCTTAAATACTTTAGCTGTTGCGAGTGCCACAAAAAGAGCGACCCCGCCGCCTGCACTGGCAGCCAGTGAAATGACAGCATCCGCCGATCTGGATTCTGTCATCACACGATCCAATCCTGATTTTATGAGCCATGCCGTAAGCGACATCACAGCCGCAGAGCCGCCGATGCGTATGCCATATAATTTTTCTGCAGCAGCAAAGCCTGTTGTTCTTTCTAATATGACAAGATTTATTGCCGCTGCGGCAATGGATGCCAATACAGTGGCAAAACTTGCTCCCATTGGACCCCATAACGGCATCATAGCAAGGTTTCCTGCCACTTTAACAATAAAAGCAGCTGATACACTCATCACAGGATAGGTACTGTAACCCATCCCCTGCAAAAGGCCGGTGGATACAAGGAAAAGGGAAACGGTCAGGATAGAGATACCCAGGACTGCGATTTCCAAGGATCCTTCCGCGCTCTCAAAAAGCATCCGGTTTACAGGCTCGATAATCACGGCAAGGCCTGCCGAAGCGGCTAGACCGATAATAAAAACAGCCTTTATCGAGATACCGCATATTTTTTGAATTCTGGCAGAGTCCAAACGTACTTTTGCCGCGGCCACCGCTGGGACAGCAGCAAGGGAAATGGATGTTGCAATGACCGTACCCAGCTGAAGGAGCGGCTGCGCCCTGTCAAAGATCCCTTTTAAACTTCTTGCCTCCCCTAGCGACACCCCATTTTGCTGCAGAAGATTTACGAACGTAAACGCATCCGCCAGCTGGAATAAAAGTAAAATCATTGAGCTCAATGATAATAGAAGCCCCGCTGAAAGGAGCTGAAAACCTATCTTTCTTGATGGCTTGGACCCCACTATCCAGCTTTTCTTCCGGCTCCCGGATCGGTAGAAATAGAGAACCAAAACGAGCAGCCCTGCCAAAGAACCGACAGCAGAGCCAGCGGAAGCTCCCGCACCGGCAATATAGACATTATAGCCATGTGAAATAAAATAATAGGAAAATCCGATGATACAGGCGACCCGGATGAACTGTTCTGCCACCTGGGAAAAAGCTGTGGGTTTCATTTGTTCAAATCCTTGAAAGATTCCCCTGAAAACGGCCACAAAGGGTACGGTCAAGTAGATCAGCGAGGTTGCCTGAATTGGAAGCCGAAGCCCCGGGTCACCCATCCAGCTTGCAATCTTGGCTGATGCAAAAAACAACAGAAGAAAAAGAAGCAAGCCTGCCGCAATAAATGCAGTAAATGCACTTCGGATGATCGTGCCTCTCTCCTTTTCTAAAAGACCTTCTGACCTTTCAGACAGAAGACGGGAAAGAGCAACAGGAAACCCGGCCAGTGCAAATGCTGAGGCGATGCCGTAAAACGGATACACCTGCTGAAACACATAAAACCCCGTATTGCCTGTTATATTTTGATAAGGAATGCGGTAAACCACACTTAGAATTTTTACGATAAACATGGCGATGGTCAACAAAAACGCCCCATGCCAAATCCGTTTCGATTGTTCGTCCATACCTGCTCCTAAACACTGCATCGAATAAAAGTATAAGTATTATAGCATAGTTAGAAAAGCTGAAGCGCCTGGTTAGAGACGACAAGCGCTGGAGTTCTCACACAGCAACACGCTTTTGTGTTGAAGTGGGAGATCGAAGCGTTCGAGTCTCTAGGCGCTGAAGCTGGATCAAGAAAAGCTGAAGCCGCTGTTTAGAGACGAAATGCACTGGAGGTCTTTGGCATAAAACGCTTTTTGTTTTCTGACAAAGACCGAAGTGGTCGAGTCTCTAGCGGCTGAAGCTGGGTCAAGAAAAGCTGAAGCGCCTGGTTAATAGCAGAAAAAAAGAAGGAGCCTCAGCTTCCTTCTTTTAGTGTTCCATTTGTCTGGCAAGAAAGCCCGCTGCAGTCTCTGCAAGCTTTTGCTCGAGTTCTGTGATTTTTTTGCCTTCTTTTGATATTAATGCAACGGCTCCAATCGGATCTCCGCTCGCTACAATCGGTGCAATAACGTAGGATGATGACTCTTTCGTTCCATCTACGATCTCTACTTCGCTTCCATTGGAATCAAGCAGTGATTTTCGGTCGTTCATTGATGATTCAATCATTTTGCCGATGCTTTTGTTCAGATAGTCTTTCTTTGATCCGCCAGCTACCGCAATAAAAGTATCACGGTCAGCGATGAGAACTAAATGTCCCGAACTGTCAGCCAAGGATTCAGCATATTCTTTTGCAAAATCACCGAGTTCATTGATCGGTGAATATTTTTTTAATATCACTTCGCCATCCCTGTCCACAAAAATTTCAAGTGGATCTCCTTCTCTGATGCGGAGCGTACGGCGAATCTCTTTCGGTATAACAACCCGGCCAAGGTCATCAATACGGCGTACAATGCCTGTTGCTTTCATAGAATAATGCCCTCGCTTTCATATGGTGTATTCACTGGATGTAATACATAAATGAAACCTTCTTTTGAAGATTGTTCCATTCCCTGCTAGTATTATTTGTTACCTTGCGAGTTCTATTCATCAAAAGCATTTTGTTTTTGGCCGGTCCTAATTTTTTCCAGGCTGTTTTCTTTGTTGTTCTTGGAAGTGGTTGATTTCCATTTCAGGATGCTCGCTTTCCGAGGGGCGTTCGCTGAGCCCTACTCGGCGCAAGCGCCTGCGTGGTCTCATCTGTCACGCTTCCCCCGCAGGACAAGGAAGGCTTCGGCAGCGTTATATCGCACGAAGAAAATGTGAAATCATTTTCGAGGAGTCTCGCACCTTCCACTCCAATCAACTTGTCAATAAAGGTTCTTTGCAAAAATGTTCCCAAAGCAACAATCTTTTTAGAAGAAAGCCTTTTTCTACGATCTGGACTTGGCTTTATCTTTTTTGACGCTTTTTAGCTTCTTCAGTACCTGCTCCATTGCCTGAAGCAGTTCTTTATCCGAGATGCGTTTTTTGTTAAATAATATTTTAAGTCTTTCTTTTTCCACACCAAGATTAATGAACCGGCCGAGCTTGTTGACGATATCAAACAGCTTGGCACCATCTATTTTCTCTGTCGCTTCCTGCGACAGCATGATGGTTACCGTATCGCCTTTTTGCTCAATGCTGTCCGCGCTTTCTTGTTTGGCCAGCTCTTTAATCCTCGCAATTAACAGCAAGCATTCCACTTCAACCGGATAATCGCCAAAACGGTCGATCAGACTGTCATGAAGCTCATCGACATCAGCAAGGGAGTTCGCCGCCTTAAATTGCTTGTACATGTCAATCTTCTGTTTGCTGTCGTCGATATATGTCGAAGGAATATAGGCATCCACTTCAATATTAATATCAATCACAGGTACAGTTTTCTTCGGCTTGTCGCCTTTTCTTTCTTCAATGGCTTCCTGCAGCATTTGAGAATAGAGGTCAAATCCAACAGAGTCAATAAAGCCATGCTGTTGAGCCCCAAGAAGGTTACCCGCTCCTCGGATCGACAGGTCACGCATTGCAATTTTAAAGCCTGAGCCAAGTTCTGTGAACTCCTTGATCGCCTGAAGTCTTTTTTCAGCCACTTCCGTAAGCACTTTATCCCGCTGATAGGTAAAATAAGCATAAGCGACCCGGTTGGAGCGCCCAACCCTCCCTCTTAACTGATAAAGCTGGGAGAGGCCCATTTTGTCAGCATCATAGACAATCAATGTATTGACGTTCGGTATGTCTACACCCGTCTCTATAATGGTCGTGGACACTAGCACATCTGTATTGCCTTCAAGGAAATCAAGCATGACAGATTCCAGTTCGTTCTCCGACATCTGTCCGTGAGCCGCAGCTACCCGGACATCAGGTATGAGAGCTGATATCTGTTCGGCCATCCGATCAATCGTTTCTACACGGTTATATAAAAAGTAAACCTGGCCGCCGCGCCCAAGTTCGCGCTCGATCGCCTCTCTCACAAGGGATGCGTTGTATTCCACTACATAGGTTTGAACAGGAAAACGGTTTTCAGGCGGTGTTTCAATGACTGATAAGTCCCTTACACCAAGCATGGACATATGGAGCGTCCTCGGTATAGGGGTCGCCGTTAACGTCAGTACATCAACGTTAGATTTTAACCGTTTGATTTTTTCTTTATGAGTAACCCCAAACCGCTGTTCCTCGTCAATAATCAGAAGGCCCAGATCATGATACTGGACATCCTTGGAAAGTAAACGGTGTGTTCCAATGACAATATCAACAGTTCCGTTCTTAAGCCCTTTCGTCACTTCAGACTGTTCCTTTTTAGAACGGAACCGGCTGAGTGAACCAATGGAAATCGGAAACTCGGCAAAACGTTCACGGAAGGTTTCGTAGTGCTGCTGAGCCAAGATCGTCGTTGGAACGAGGAATGCCACCTGCTTACCGTCCATAACTGCTTTAAAGGCGGCACGGATAGCCACCTCCGTTTTGCCATAGCCGACATCCCCGCAAAGAAGGCGGTCCATGGGGCGGGTCCTTTCCATATCGACCTTAATTTCATTAATAGCCCGAAGCTGATCGTCTGTTTCCTGATAAGGAAAGGAGGACTCAAATTCCTGCTGTTCAGCTCCATCTTTTCCGAACGCATAACCAACACTGGCTTCGCGTTCAGCATAGAGCTTGATCAAGTCATCCGCAATATCCTGCACCGAAGACTTAACTTTGCTTTTGACCTTCTTCCAGTCACTTCCGCCCAAGGCATAGATTTTCGGTTCCTTCGCTTCAGAACCGACAAACTTCTGCACTTGGTCGATCTGCTCGACAGGCACATAGAGCTTGTCATTTCCGGCATACCGAATGTGAAGATAATCTTTGTGGACCCCTTTTATTTCAAGGGTTTCAATCCCTAAGTATTTCCCAATCCCATGGTTAACGTGTACGACATAATCGCCGACTTTAAGTTCTGAGTAGCTTTTGATCCGTTCGGCATTGGACATTTTTTGAGAGCGTACTGGACGTCTTGCTTTCTTTGTAAAGACTTCTTCCTCTGTGATGACGGCAAGCTTCTGTTTCGGTGATTCGAAACCACTCGATAGGTCACCGATCAAAATTTGATTCACTTTCGGCTTAAGTACGGTATCGCCAGAAATAAGGCTCGCTTCCATTTCGTAGTCAGCCAGCACTCTTTCCAGACGCTTTGCCCGCTCCTCATTGGCGGCAAGAAAGACGACTGTATATCCTGTTTTCTTCCACCGCTCCAGTTCACCCTTCAGGACTTGTAGCTGCCCATGGAAATTCTGCATTCCTTTGCTTTCGACATTTACAATATTCTGCGGATTGGTGTGCGGAACATGGCGCAGGAAAAGCGATAGATAAATTTTATGGAATGGTGCCTGCTGTAGGATATCGCTCTCTTGTGATAAACGGATATCCGTCAGAATTTCCCCTTGCATCAGCAGTGATGTATGCCATTCTGCTTCTTCTTTTTCCAGCTGGTTCGACATCTCCTGAACACGGCTGACTTCATCCATTACGATAATACTGTCCTTTGGCACGTAATCCAGCAGACTGGCAGGCTCATCATAAAATAAGGATATATATTTATACATCCCCTGGTAGCGCTGCTTTTCCTTAAATTGGCCGATTTCATAAGCCGTATGTTCAACAAGCGTTTCTTTAACCTGCTTGTCTTTAATCTTTTTTAGTGTGGAGGCCACTCCGGCTTCCATCTTTTCAACCGCTGTTTCAAATTGTTCACTATAGAGCAGGATCTCCTGTGCAGGCCCGATCAATATTTTTTCTGTCTTTTTGTCAGATCGCTGCGTATCCGCTTCAAAAAAGCGAATTGAATCGATTTCCGTATCAAACAGCTCAATTCGGACCGGCAGTCTTTCTGTTAAAGGATAGATGTCCAGAATTCCGCCGCGCATACTGAATTCTCCTGGGGAGGAAACCATGCTTACCCGCTCGTACCCAATGGCCACGAGTGTATTCAATACGTGTTCTACCTCAAGATCCATTCCTGTTTCAAATCCAAGCTGACTCTGTTTCCATAAACTTTTCGGCGGCAGAAATCTCCTGACACCGGCAATCGGAGCTATAATGACGCCTTTATCCTTATGAGCCAAAAAGTTAAGCACTTCTAACCGCTGAGCTTTTAACTCGGGACTGGCAATTGCAATTTCTGAAGATATCAAATCATTGACCGGATAAAGAAAAACCTCTTCTTCCGGAAGCAGGCTGCATAGATCTTCATAGAGCTTCTGAGCCTGATAAAGATTATGAGTGATGACGAATTGTGTTTGTCCCGTCTGCTCATATAAAGAGGCAATTAGAAGCGTCCTTGCCGATCCGGATAATCCGGCGACCAGCTGTTCTTTCAGGTTTTCCTTTAAACCTGTCAGTACAGCCTGAAAATCATCACCTTTGCTGTAGAGCTTTTTAAGTCCTAACATGTAAACCTCCCCCCTGATGAAATACAAACCCGTGTATTCCTCAGTACTATGTTGTATATGCTTACTGATGGTGTTTCTTGCTCTTTTCCCCGTTTATGATATGAATATTCTATTCTGCTTCAAACAGAAAAAGCCTTGGCCAGCTGCCAAAGCGACTTTCTTATTGAATAAAAGAATGGAGCGCATAGTAATCCGGGTTTCTCTCAAGCGCTTCATGGCAATCCTCGCAAATGGTTTTGACTTGTAAATGCCCTTGCTTGTCATACTCGAGCATCGCTTGCCTTTCTTCAGAAGTAAGCTCGTGAAAACCAAGCTGTTCTGAAGTAAGATTCTGGTGCTCCAGGCTTCCCACGTGCTTTCCACAGTGGCGGCAATGATAATGAATAGCCAATGACTCAGCCCCCTTATCCGGTTCATATTATGTTATGTTACTCCCATTATGAACGGAACAGGGGATTTCTATTCAGCCGTTGTACTTATTCATGACGCGTGAAAACGGCATAGACAGAAAGGCTTCACACGCATCAGATGACCGTTGAAGAGCTGATTCAATAAGAGGAGCGTCCTCTTTAGAAAACGGACTGAGAACGTAATCCGGTACAGGCTGGGCATTGGACGGCCTTCCAATTCCGAATCGGACTCTGTTATACTCCTGAGTGCCAATATGGGCGATAATAGATTTCATCCCATTATGGCCGCCGGCACTTCCTTTTTCCCTCAGCCTCAGTTTGCCTGCAGGGGTATCCAGATCATCGTAAATGACCACCATGTCCTCAACAGCCAATTTAAAATAATCTTTAAAAGGGCGGACACTTTCTCCTGATAAATTCATATACGTTAAAGGCTTTAATAAATACACCTTTTCTCCATTAATTACACCCGTCCCATAAATCCCTTTAAATTTTGATTGGTTTAAAGGAATGTTAAAACGCTTTGATAATTCATCGATCACCCAAAAGCCCACATTGTGGCGTGTATTTTCATATTCTCTGCCCGGGTTTCCGAGACCTACAAACCATTTCACATGAAATCCTCACTTTCATGGCCGCCGTCTTACACCAGCAGCCTATGATGATGCTATCTCATATTATACACTAAACAAGTGCTGGTCATTAATTAAGAACACCTACAGAAAAGCCCATTGAGCCAGGCCCAATCAAAACAAACGGCGCAGCCTGCAAGCTGCGCCGTTCCTTATCTTCTGCTATTAATTATTCTTTAGGCCCGCCGGAACCCTTGTCCTCATTATCCACAGCTTTTCCTTCTGCATCTCCGCCTGGATCCGCTTCTGCTTCTTCTCGATCTTCAGCATCTTCGTCTTCCGTTTCAGCAACGGCCGGAGGTGTAACAGTCAGAACAACCTCTTCCTCGTCATCAACAATTTCATAAGAAGATGAGGCCGGAAGATCTCTTACAAGGAGGGAATCCCCAATGTTAAGATTTTCTGCATTGACTTCAATATGATCCGGGAAATCATTCGGCTTGGCTTTTACCGTCACCGTATGAAGAATACGCTGAAGGACACCGCCTTCTTTCACTCCCGGAGATTCGCCTGTAACCGTTAAAGGCACATCAGCTTCGATTTCTTTTTTAAGGTCAACCACGATGAAATCAATATGTCTGATTTCATTTTTTAAGTGATCTCTTTGTACTTCCTGAACCATTACCGACAATTTTTTCTTATCATCTGTAACCAGGGAAATAACCCCGTTTAGTCCATGGTCTTTTATTACTTTTATAAACTCTGTTTCTGTAACAGCTACAGACTGAGGTTCTGTGCCGCTGCCGTATACAACTGCAGGCACATTCCCTTCTTGTCTTAGTTGAGTGATATAAGAACGCTTTGTGGTATTTCGTTTATTGGCTTTGAGTTCTGTTGCCATATTATTTCACCCTTCCTAAATATATACGTCTCTATAAGAATTACCCTATTTTACGAAGTTTAAAACCAAGCAAGCAAAAACCATGCCTCCGAAAGCTGTCTATTAATCAAATAGTTTGGAAACAGAAAGCTGTTCGTGAACGCGAATAATCGCTTCTCCAAGCAATGGAGCCACAGATAGCTGAGTAACTTTGTCCGTGCGTTTTTCGTCTGGAAGGACAATCGTGTTCGTCACGACAAGTTCTTTAATCCTGGAGTTCTGGATGCGTTCCATTGCAGGACCTGACAATACAGGGTGTGTACAGCACGCATAGACTTCCTTCGCACCGTTTTCAACAAGCGCGTTTGCAGCAAGTGTGATCGTACCTGCAGTGTCGATGATGTCATCAATCAAAATCGCCGTCTTTCCTTCAATGTTACCAACGATGTTCATGACTTCAGCCACATTCGGACGCGGACGACGTTTGTCAATGATCGCAATAGGAGCTTTCAGACGGTCTGCCATTTTTCTTGCACGTGTTACTCCACCGTGATCAGGAGAAACCACGACAATGTCATTAAGTTTCTTATCTTCAAAGTAATTGGCAAGAATCGGAACACCAAGAAGCTGATCCACTGGAATATCAAAGAATCCCTGGATTTGGGTAGCGTGAAGGTCGATAGTAATAACCCTTGTCGCCCCTGCAGTTTCTAAAAGGTTTGCTACTAGTTTTGCTGTAATAGGTTCACGCGCACGCGCTTTGCGGTCCTGTCGGGCATACCCGTAATAAGGAATGACCACATTGATCGTTTTGGCTGAAGCACGTTTAAGCGCATCAATCATGATAAGCAATTCCATTAAGTGCTGATTAACTGGGGCGCTTGTAGACTGAATAATATAAACTTCGCTCCCACGGATGCTTTCTTCAATATTGATTTGAATTTCGCCATCGCTGAAGCGGGTTACAGAGCTTTTTCCAAGATCAATTCCAATATGCTTCGCAATTTCCTGTGCGAGTTCAATATTTGAATTTAACGTAAAAACCTTTAACGTAGAATCAACATAACTAGTAGCCATTAACACCTATTCCTTCCGTTTTTTAAACTACTTGCTCAATTTTCTTGTAAACAGCTTTATGCTTTATTTTTTGTTCTTTAATTTTGAAACATAACCTTCTTTAGTTGTCTGTCTGCTTCTCGCAATCGAGAATGCTTCACCCGGAACATCATCAGTAATTGTAGATCCTGCAGCGACATAGGCGTTTTGCCCGACTGTTACAGGAGCGATTAAATTGGAGTTGCAGCCGATGAAAGCTCCGTCTTCAACTTTCGTTAGATGCTTGTTCTCTCCATCATAATTCACGGTAATCGATCCGCAGCCGAGGTTTACCTCTCTGCCAATCTCCGCATCACCGATATAGCTTAGATGAGAAGCCTTGCTTCCTTGTGCCATAACCGATTTTTTCACTTCCACAAAGTTGCCAATCTTTACCTGGTCTTCTATAGAAGAAGCTGGGCGGATATGGGCGAACGGCCCGATGTTTACTTCATTACCGACCTCACTGTCATGAACGACGGACTGTTTGATCGTATTTCCGTTTCCGAACTTACTGTCCTTAATTTCACTGTTTGGTCCAATGATATTGTTTTCACCGATGACAGAAGATCCATTGATCATTGTGCCCGGATAAAGAATGGTGTCTCTTCCGATGACTGCGTCAGAAGAAATATACGTCTGTTCAGGGTCAATGATGGTTACACCGTTTCTCATATGCCCTTCATTGATTCGTTTTTTCATCGTTTTTTCCGCTTGCGAAAGAGCTACACGGTCATTGACACCAAGTGTTTCATCAAAAGATGGAGTCTGATAAGCTGCTACGACTTCACCTTTCTTCTGAATGATTTCGATTACGTCCGGCAAATAGTATTCACCCTGAGAGTTATCGTTATTGACAGAAGAAAGAGCCTCAAATAAGGACTGGTTATCGAAGCAGTAGGTTCCCGTATTAATTTCCTGTACTTTCTTTTCTTCGTCACTTGCATCTTTATGCTCAACGATTCTTTCAACCGTTCCGCTCTCATTGCGAAGTACACGTCCATAACCTGCTGGATCTTCTGCTTTCGCAGTAAGAATCGTGACTTTCGCGCCGGCGGCCTGATGCTCATCAATCAGCTTTTGCATCGTTTCTGCAGTGATCAGAGGAGTGTCGCCACATACGACAAGCGTAATGCCGTCCTCTTTTGACAGGGCATCATCAGCCTGCATGACTGCATGCGCTGTTCCTAGCTGTTCTTCCTGAAGTACATATCCTGAACGGTCTCCGAGCTGGTCTTTAACCTTTTCGGCGCCATGGCCTACTACCGTTACAATCTTCTGCATGTCCAATTGAGAGATCTGATCGACCACGTGTTGTACCATCGGTTTGCCGCAGACAGGATGCAGTACTTTATATAAACTGGATTTCATTCTCGTTCCTTGACCTGCAGCTAACACTACTGCGAAGCGTTTACTCATAAATGACCTCCACTATTATTTACTATTACTCTGCTGATATTCCCTTACGAATATATCTTATAATCACAGTCATTTCAAGGAGTGTGAAGGATTTGTCAATGTATTGTTAAAAAGCTCCAATGGTTTGGCAGAGACGCCGTGCACTGGAGGCCTTGAGATCCAGTACGCCCTTTGTGCTGGGCCGAAGGGGCGCAGTGACTCAAGTTTCTAACCATTTGAGCTGGATTAGATAAAAAGCTGAAGCGACCGCATAAAGCTGAAAGACGGTGGAGCGCTTACGCAGCAACACGCTTTTTGTGTTGAGGCGGGAGAGCGAAGCGGCCGAGGCTTTGGTCGCTGGAGCCAGATTAGTTAAAAAGCTCCAATAACTCAAGCATTAATACTCATAATGACATTACTATTGGCTATGAATATAGCTATCCTTGCAGTACTTTAATGACTAGATACATCATTGGAACTTCCCTTTTCATTCCTGTCTTAAAACCACCCACGCTAAAAAAAGCATAAAAAAAGAACTCCTTGAGTAAGGAGTTCTTTTATACGCTGTTTAGGATGCCCCTGCTTCTTCAAAAGCAGATTCCATTTCACCCATTCTGTGATATTCCGTCAACACCGCGTTTTGAATCTTTTCGCGTGTACTGGACGTAATCGGGTGAGCGATATCTCTAAATTCCCCATCCGGCGTTCTTTTGCTAGGCATAGCAACGAACATACCGTTATTCCCATCAATCACACGAATGTCATGGATAACAAATTCATGATCGATCGTAATCGAAGCAATCGCTTTCATACGTCCTTCTGTATTCACCCTTCTAAGTCTTACATCAGTCACTTCCATTCCAAACACCACCTTTTTCCATAAATAAGAACGTATAACAACATTTCTTCATTCTTTTTCAAAATCCTTCTATATATAATAAAAATTTTTAAAAAATTATGTAAAATAAAAAATAGCACCTTCTCAAATGAAAAGGTGCTATTTTCCTATCTTTTTATTTTTATGTTCTGACTAAGGCAATGACTTCAATTTCAATTTGCACATCCTTTGGCAGGCGGGCAACTTCCACACAGGAACGGGCAGGCTTGTGTTCAGAGAAATACTCTCCGTATACTTCATTAATGGTTCCAAAATCATCCATATTTTTGATAAAGACAGTCGTTTTTACTACTTGCTCGAATGAAGAGTTCGCTTCCTCCAAAACAGCCTGAAGGTTTTTAAAAACCTGATGGGTTTGCGCAGCAATATCGCCTTCCACCAAGGTGCCTTCTGCTGTCAGAGGAATCTGGCCTGAACTGTAAAAAAGATTATTAACAACCATCCCCTGTACATACGGGCCGATAGCTGCAGGTGCTTTTGCAGTCTGTACCTTGTTCATCGTTATCTCTTCTCCTTTTGAATGAAGTAATTTCCTTCCTCAACCTCTATCCTCTGTTCCTTTTCATTGACACTGGCCAGCCGGGTTAATGAAACATAATCATCCACGAGCCTCTCTGCTCCATCCTGTGCCTCAACGAGTACACCTATTCCAGCCACTTCCGCCTGGAACTCTTTGATCAGGCTGATCATGCCGCGGATTGTGCCGCCAGCCTTCATGAAGTCATCAATAATAAGTACGCTGGCACCCTTCTTGATACTTCTTCTCGCCAGCGCCATCGTTTGAATGCGTTTCGTTGATCCCGATACATAGTTGATACTGACAGTAGACCCTTCCGTCACTCTGCTGTTGCTGCGTACGATTACGACAGGAACATTCAACTGCGAGGCCACTGCATACGCCAAAGGTATCCCCTTCGTTGCCACGGTCATGACGGCATCAATTTTTTGAAGCGAAAAAACGGAGGAAAAAAGCCGTCCCACCTGGTTGACCAGATTAGGATTTCCAATGATGTCCGTTAAGTAAAGGTAACCGCCGGGAAGCAGCCGGTCAGGATCTTCAAGCATCCCGGTCAGTTCTTCAATGATCTCTTTTGCTTCCGCTTCAGAAACAGAAGGAATATACTTTACGCCGCCGGCTGCGCCAGCCACTGTAATGATAGAGCCAATCCCTTGGTATTCAAAATTTTCTTTAATGATGGCCAAGTCTTCGCTGATGGATGATTTGGCAGACTGATACCTCTCCACAAAGTATGATAATGGAATCAACTGATGTGGATGCTGCAATAGGTATGTGGTTAAGTCAACCATTCTTCCGCTTCGTTTTAACTTCATCCTGCGCCTCCAAAAACCGAATATTTGAAGTTAATATACCATTTTCATACGGTTTTTATCAACATACAAATGAAAATCGTTCAAATTATCCGTTTTTTTTAAAAAGAGGGCGAAAGAACATTAGTATTTAAAGTCTTCCTGTCCCTCACCCAGCAGGCGTACAGCGTAAACTTCATGGCAAAAACCTCTCAGGCCGTTGTACACACGGTTAACCCGCGACTCATGCTGAAACAGTCCAAAAACGGTTGGGCCGCTTCCGCTCATGAGCACACCATCTGCACCGAGCCGATGCATTTGATCTTTGATCTGCTTTACTTCCGGATAAATGGGAAGTGTAACCGTTTCGAGAACGTTTCCCAGCTGGCCGCAGACCCCTTCATAATCATTCGTTTCAATTGCATGAACCATCGCCTCAATGTCAGGATGATCAATGGTTTTGGTATCAAGCCTTCGGTACACTTCGGCAGTCGATACACCGATTGGGGGTTTGGCAAGCAGCACCCAGCAAGGCGGCGGCGCTTTAATATGCTGAATATGTTCCCCTCTGCCAGAAGCGATAGCGGTACCGCCGTAAACACAAAAGGATACGTCAGAACCGATCTTTGCCCCAAGTACAGCCAGTTCATCCAGAGAAAGTCCGAGCTTCCAGATCTCATTCAGGCCTTTTAATGCCGCAGCTGCATCGCTGCTCCCCCCTGCAAGTCCAGCTGCAACAGGAATATTCTTAGCAATGTGGATCCCGACTCCTTTTTTAATCCCAAAGGTCTTCTTGAGAAGCAAAGCTGCTTGATAAGCCAGGTTCCGCTGATCGAGGGGGACGAACCCGCCTGTAGATTCAATCGTTATTCGATTTTCCTCAAGGAGTGTCAGTTCCACACGGTCAGAGAGGTCTACCGTCGTCATAATCATTTTTACTTCGTGGTACCCATCTTCCCGTTTACCGAGAACATCCAGAGACAAATTGATTTTTGCCGGAGCCTTGATGGATATCTTATTATCATTCATAAAGATTCCCCTATATTTTTAAGATAATTTGATACTATCATAAAACGGGAAGCGCCTCTATATACAAAAAACCGGAGCATGGCTCCGGCGTCTCGCATATTTTATTGCTGTCGGGACAGGTTCTGCTGCGCCATTTCTATAGCGCGCTTTACCATATTGCCTGCGTCCTTGGACTTAATGCCGCCCCAGCCTTCCTTTTGGACCGTATCATAAAACCCAAGGTCTTTTGCAAGCTCCATCTTGAATTGTTCAGACATCATTCCACGTCTACGGCTCATGATGCAATACCCCTCTCAAAAATAAGCGATAAGGGTAGTATTTTACGGATTATAAAATGTTATGTATCAACCATTGGTTTGCTTAAGTCTTCGTTTTTTGAAAAAAGGCAAAAAAAAAGCAGTAAGGATTCTTACTGCCCGCTAACCACCTGGGATTCTTCTAAGAAAGTTAGTTCAACGGTTTCCGTTAATACGTCAGCGTAGCTGTAAGAAACACGTTCAAAAGCGTTGGTGTCCTGATCCAGTTTAATAATAAATACGGCAGGGTATGTTTCTTCTAAGGTACCAAGTCGTTCAATCGTTTTGCGACGACCTCCGTTGGCTCTTAGAGAAAGTCTTTTACCCACGTTAGACTCTAAAATTCGTCTAATGTCCACAATTGTTTTACCCATATCGGCTCCACCTCACTTAGACAAATTGTAACACAAATCGCTACTTTTTGTCAAATTAAAACTAAAATTATAGCAATTTTGAAGTTGTCATGTCAATGAAAAATTATCCTTTTTTCACTTTTATTATGTGGGAAATTGTAAAAAAGTATGTATGCTTGCCAATAATCTTTTTTTTAAGCATAAGAAAACTCCAGCAAACAGGCTGGAGTTTTCTTATTGGGTAAAGGTTTGTGATTTAATCGGCATGCCAGTCCGCAAGAACCCTTTTGTTTCGACCCCGCCCAATCCTTCCCGGCCCGTAAGCGTGTTCCGCAGGACGTCCATCACATTTACATGTTCCATGAAGGAAGTCATGCTGATCTTGGATACGATATAAACAGGATCCAGGGCGTGTATATTGATCCTTGCCGGTGAGCTTGCAAAATTACTGCCCGCTTTTATCAATGACTCAAAATGAGATTGGCATGCTCCTGCAAAAATCATTAAATGATCAAGCTGAGGATAATTTCTCCGAATTTCTCTTACAGTTCTTACAAAGAATTTAGTATGCCGATAAGCCTGCATATCATCAATTGATCCTTTGTTCTTCATGTAGGCGTCATGCCCGGTGATGACCAGGATATCCGGCCGCACTTCATCAACAAGAGCGGGAACTTTTTCAGGCATTTCTGTTTCTTTCAGATGGATCCCATATACAGGAACACCAAGCCGCTTATAGAGCTCAAGGCATTTGCTTAAATAGAGGGGATCACCATCTACGTGAAGAACCCGGCCGGGCAGCTCGAAATACGATTGGTCATATTCATAGCCGTTTGTTGAAAGGTATTCTCTCTTCTGCCTGAGCAGGTAGTAATCCTGCCTGAACAGTTTATAGGAGGACTCTTCCTTTTCCTGCCCCGCCTGCCGCCTTTCGTGCTGCTGCTGCGGAGACATGGCTACAAGATCAGCAACCGGAGCATCGGCAATTAATCTCATCTCTTCACCGGCAAGATCTGCCACTGTTTTATCTTCATTGAACCCTACGATTCGAAACAATAGATCACATTTATATGACGTCCTGCCAACCACTGATCCGATTTCAAGTTTCATCGAACTCCCCCTGTTTGGAGAAAAGTACAAATCCCAGTTACATCATCCTTTTTAAAGATATGTCGCCGGGATTAGAAACATGAGTCTCATTTTAGAAGGGGAGCTAAAGCGTCTGCAAGTTTTGCAAATTCTTCGATGGTCAGGGTCTCGCCTCTTCGTTTTGGATCGATCTGAATTTCATCAAAAACTTCTTGGAGCTCTTCTCTCTTCTCTTTTAATGGAAGGTTATTCAGCAAGTTGTTCCAAAGTGTTTTTCTTCTTTGGCCAAAAGAGGAACGAATCACTTCAAAGAAGAAGGTTTCATCCTTTACTTGAACAGGCGGCTCTTTTCTCAGGGTCAGCCTGATAACGGCAGAGTCCACGTTAGGCGCCGGCACAAAAACCGTTTTAGGCACTTTCAGAACCGTTTCTGCTTCCGCATAGTACTGTACAGCAATCGACAAGGAATTGTAATCCTTCGTTCCCGGTTTAGCTGCAAGCCTGTCCGCTACCTCTTTTTGGATCATACAGACGATTCCCCGGATCGGAAGCTTTTCCGTTAAGAGCTTCATAATGATTGGTGTGGTCACATAATAAGGAAGATTTGCCACAACCATAATATCCTCTATCCCTTCAAACTCTTGTCCTATCACTTGAGAAACATCCGCCTCAAGAATATCAGAATGAATAACTTTTACATGAGGATAAGGCTCCAGCGTCTCGCTTAAGATGGGAAGCAGCCGCTGGTCAATCTCAAAAGCAACGACCTTTTTTGCCTGGCGAGCGATATGCTCTGTCAACGCACCAATTCCCGGCCCGATTTCTATAGCCCCGGATTCCTCTGTTAAATCAGCCTGGGCAACGATATTGTTCAGTATATTACGGTCAATCAAAAAGTTCTGACCGAGACTTTTTTTAAATGTGAAGCCATGTTTCTTCAGTATGGCTTTTGTACTTTGCGGATTTGAGATATCCTTCATCTTTCCTGTTCCTCCTGTAGAATTTCCTTCATGGCATCAGCAAATTGCTGTTCAGTAATCTGAAACATCATCAAGCGCTTGTGCAGCTGCTTTCCGTTCATATATCCGATCTTTAAGCTCTTTCCAAGCTTTTCTCTTCTGGCTTTTGCCTGCTGTCCGCCGATTAGCCCTGCTGTTACAAGATCGTTCCATGAAATTTTTTCCGTTTCTTCTATATATTCTTCTTTTACATGACGCAGTGCTTCTCTTATTGAATCCTTTGAGGCATGCTCCACTCCAATGCCTTTTTTATTTCTTGCCATCGCTTCCTTTTTGGGAAGAAATGCATGCTTGCAACCGGGTATCTTGTTTGAAATAATTTTCCGGATGCGCTCCCCCGGATAATCAGGATCTGTAAACACGATAACCCCTCTTTTTTCCTGAGCAAGCCTGATCTGTTCTATCGTTTCATCACTTATTTCTGAACCGTTTGTTTCAATGGTGTCCGCATTGACCGCATTCTGTATCACGATGGTATCACTTTTGCCTTCAACCACAATTATTTCTTTAATTTTCATGATTTCCTCCCAGGTCATGCAAAAAACTACTTCCTAGTATACCCTTACTTTCCCTTAAGGAAAATAAAAAGCAGAGGATTGGCATCCATACCCGCTTTTGCGGGTATGGACACAGCTCCCCTGCTTCTCTTCTATATCTGGAATTTAGCTTTATTTAATAATTTTAACTCTTACCGTTTTTCTTCCCCATTTGACAGCCTCTGACTGAGAGGAGAAGAAAACATCGATGCGATTGCCATTGATGGCACCGCCTGTATCAGAAGCGATAGCATAGCCATAGCCTTCTACATACACTTTGCTCCCAAGCGGAATGACTTTTGGGTCTACCGCGATGACTTTCGCATTAGGATTGGCGTGAAGGTTCAGGCCTGTCCTCGTCTTGCCCGAACATCCGGCGCAGCTCGCAGTGTAAGCGGTACTTGTAACATAAAGTTCCTTGCCTCCGGAAGGAGCACTCTTTCCGCGCGAAACCGTAACAGGTTTCGGCTTTGTGCCTTCGGCTATTACCTTATCTGAACTATCTTCCAATGTTTTTTTACTTTTTAATTTTCGGGAAACCTCTTTCCCATTTTCAAGTACGACCTCATACTTTTTCGATACCCGGCCTTTGGAGCCCGGTTCTACCACTTTCTCTTTTCCTTTTGCCAGTTTTCCGTCTTTACGGGTGACGGTAGCAAACGGCGTATCTTCTTCCACTACATCGGTGACCTTTTCTACTCTGATGATATTAACCTTCATGTCGTTGTTTAACTTCGTCTCTTTAGCGGGCTCTACCCGGTCAAGATCCCCTAGTTTCACTTTGTTTTGTTTTAAAAGGTCAGCGACCGTAGTCGAAGTGGTCCAAACTTGCTTTTCTTTTCCGCCTACAACAAGGTCAACTGAGACAGCTTGCTGAAGGTTTATGTGCTGCTGGGTTTTGAGCGGCGTTGCTAAACCAGGCTTAAGTTTATCATGCTGGTTCACGCTGATATTGCGTTCGCCTAAAAATTCTTTAACAGTGCTGGCTGTTGACCAAACCGATTGTTTTTCTCCATCCTGCGTAAAGTTAATTTTATGTGCAGGTGTATACTCAATCTTCATGCCGTTTTTAAGCGGCTCGTTTAATCCTGGTTCCACCTCATCATGGCGGTTAACCGATATACCATAGTCAGAAAGTGCATCCCTAACATTTTCTGCGTGTGAACTAAACGATTTCTCTTTCCCATCAACCATGATCATAACGTCGGTTTTCGAAGTTTCATAGCTTACGAAACCTGTTGTTACAGCCAGAACGATGATCGCGGCAGCAGCCATTACGAGCTTTTTCGTGAAGAAATCATAAAAAAGCTTACTCTTGCTCCTGTTCATGTCATCCATTCCCCCTTTACAAGGATTGAAGTATAATCGTTGAATAATTCGTTGTCAAATCCCCCCTTTTATGCAAATTAATTACACAAGCCCAATTATGTAAGGAAAAAGGGTGAAAAGGGAAGGAAAACCGTTCGACAGTTTCCTCTTCCGTAATGTTGAATTTGCTGGATTTACAACGTTTTTTGCCTGTTTTTTTCTCTTTTCGACAAAACCGGTCAGCGATTGATGCCGAATAATTGTCTGGCATTGTCGGAAGTTTTTTTAACTAAATCTTCCAGAGGCATTTCTCTTAACTCGGCGATAGCCTCAGCTACGTACTTTACATATGATGGTTCATTTCGCTTGCCCCTGAGCGGATGGGGACTTAGGTAAGGACAATCCGTTTCGATAAGGAGCCGGTCGATCGGGATTTCTTTCGCCACTTCTTTTGGTTTCTTGGCATTTTTAAATGTAACTGGCCCGCCAAAAGAAATGTAGAAGTTCATGTCCAAACACTGTTTAGCAACCTCCAGGCTGCCACTGTAACAGTGCATGATTCCGCCAACTTCCTCGGCACCTTCGCTTTTAAGAATATCAACGACATCCTGTGTCGCATCGCGATTATGAATAATAATCGGAAGCTTCACTTTCTTAGCCAGTTGAATCTGTTGGCGAAAGACATCTTTCTGAACCTCTTCCGGTGATTTATCCCAATGGTAATCCAGCCCCATCTCACCTAAAGCCACCACTTTGGGGTGAGCTGCGAGTTCTTCGATCCACTGTAAATCTTCCGGTGTCATATCCACCGCGTCCACGGGGTGCCATCCTACAGCTGCATAGATAAAATCATATGTATCAGCCAACTTTATAGCGCCTTTGATTGTCGGCCGGTCAAACCCAACGACAACAATATGTGAAATTCCTTCATCCAAAGCTCTTTGTATTACCTCTTCAAGATCTTCTTCAAACTGAATTGCATTTAAATGTGCGTGTGTATCAAACATGAAGAAAGCCCTCCTAATTAATACTTTCACAGTTTATCATACCTTTGTCCTATAACACCAAGACGTCTGGATAACAATTGCATTACAGTTTTATTACATACTGGAAATAACATGCCCCATTTGACCCCTGGTAAAATTAAAAAAGGGAACCCTTTTAGGCTCCCCTTTCACGCGTACTTTATTTGACTTTTGCTCCATTCGGCAAGCTTTGATCGACCGTTGCCAATGTCAGCTGATCTCCTGCTGAACCAGCGAGGATCATGCCTTCTGACAGTTCACCCCGGAGTTTTACCGGTTTAAGGTTGGTGACGCAAATGACTTTTTGTCCTATCAAGTCTTCAGGCCGGTAATACTTTGCAATACCTGAGACAACCTGCCTTTTCTCATACCCGAGATCTAGCTGAAGCTTTAAAAGTTTGTCCGCTTTTTTCACTGGCTCCGCCTCGATGACTTGAGCCACTCGAAGGTCAACTTTCATAAAATCATCGATCGAGATCTCAGCTGTTTCTTTTTTTTCAACGATAGCTACCGGCGTCTTCTCTTCTTGCTCTGCAGCAGGTGCACCACCCATAGACTGCTGAATATAGCTCACTTCTTCCTCAGTTTCAAGACGAGGGAAGATTGGATTTCCTTTTTGAACCTTTGTTCCTTCCGGCAGTTTTCCAAATTCATAGACGGTGTTCCAGTCTGTAAGCTCACCTTCCTGGATCCCAAGCTGTCCCCAGATTTTCGCAGGCGCATTTGTCAGGAACGGCTGAATCAATACGGAAACTATACGGATGGACTCCGCCAAATGATACATGACTGCTGCCAGAGCCTTTTTGTCTTCTTCATTTTTTGCCAGGATCCAAGGCTGGGTTTCATCGATATATTTATTCGTGCGGCTGATCAATTGCCAGATGCTGCTTAAAGCCACCGAAAACTCCATGTTCTCCAAAGATTCTTCTGCTTTTTTAACGGTATTCTGAACAAAATCAACAAGAGTCTGATCAAAGTTCGTCACATTGCCTTCGTAGTCAGGAATGGCGCCATCAAAGTATTTATTGATCATCGCCACCGTACGGTTCACAAGATTGCCCAGGTCATTGGCAAGGTCATGGTTCACCCGGTCTACAAAACTTTCAGGCGTGAACACGCCGTCAGAACCAAAAGGAACTTCACGGAGAAGATAATAGCGCAGGGCATCCAATCCATATCGGTCGATCAAGGTTATCGGATCGACAACGTTTCCTTTGGATTTGGACATTTTTCCGTCCTTCATAAGCAGCCAGCCGTGGGCAAAGACTTTTTTGGGAAGCGGAAGGTCCAGTGCCATCAGCATGATCGGCCAGTAAATCGTATGGAACCTGACGATCTCTTTCCCGACGAGATGAACATTTGCCGGCCAGAATGTTTTATACTTTTCATCGTTTTCTGATCCATAACCGAGCGCTGTAATATAATTGGAAAGCGCATCAATCCACACATAGATAACATGCTTCGGATTGCCAGGCACCTTCACACCCCAGTCGAAAGACGTACGGGAAACCGCGAGATCCTCTAACCCAGGCTTGATAAAGTTATTGATCATCTCATTTTTGCGGGATTCCGGCTGAATGAACTCCGGATTCTCTTCATAGAACTGAAGAAGCCTGTCCGCATACTTGCTCATATTAAAGAAATAGCTCTCTTCCTTTACGCGCTTTACTTCTCTTCCGCAGTCCGGGCATTTTCCGTCGACAAGCTGAGTCTCAGTGAAGAAGGATTCACACGGCGTACAGTACCAGCCTTCATACTCGCCAAGGTAAATATCTCCTTGATCAAGAAGCCGCTTAAAGATTTTCTCTACACCCTCTTTATGCCTGTCTTCGGTTGTACGGATGAAGTCATCGTAAGATATATCGAGTTTCTGCCAAAGATCTTTGATCCCCGTCACGATTTCATCTACATATTGCTGCGGAGTTACTCCGTTCTCTTCCGCCTTCTGCTGAATTTTTTGGCCGTGCTCATCTGTTCCAGTCAAATACATAACTTCATAACCTTTTAAGCGTTTATATCTTGCCAAGGCATCGCCCGCTACTGTGGTGTACGCGTGGCCGATATGGAGTTTTCCGCTTGGATAATATATTGGTGTTGTAATATAAAATGTTTTTTCTCCCATAATGAATTCCTCCGGTTAAAAAATTTAATAAACTATGAAAAAAGCCCCTGCAAAAAGAGGGACATTTTATTTACAGAAAAAAGTGACTGCTCATTTCGACTTTCAAATTTGTCAGTTCTATGAAAAGTGTAAAAAAATGTTTGTTCTGGGACATAAAATACAAAACAAGTGCGAAATCACTTATGTAAATACTTTCATTATGCTCTTTTCTTCACTCAAAATATACCTAATCCCGTAAAGTCATGTCAAGGTAAACAGGATGTACGGTGAAGAATAGGCTAAGGGAGTATTTTTTAAAAGTCAGTTTTGTCGAATAATGACGAATTTATCAAGAATAATTCCCAGTAATTTTTTTGAAAAACAAGAATAATTTTCTAAAGCTATTTTTACCTGTTTGTAAAGATAATCTGGTATGATTGAACTTATAGAAAAACGGGTAAATAAATAGAGAAATTTTTGTTTGCAAAATAGTTGACCCCATCTGGAAATATTGTTATGATGAATCCGTAAGATTTTGTCGAATTCTGACGATTATATATATAAATAATATTAGGATTTAAATATCTACTATTCGGGAGGAGATTACTAAAATGAAATCTACAGGTATTGTTCGTAAAGTTGATGAACTAGGACGTGTGGTAATTCCAATCGAATTACGACGCACACTCGGAATTGCTGAAAAAGACGCACTTGAAATCTACGTTGATGATGACCGCATCATCCTTAAAAAATACAAGCCCAATATGACTTGTGCAGTAACCGGGGAAGTTTCTGATGACAACTACTCACTTGCTGGCGGCAAAATCATTCTTAGCCCAGAAGGCGCACAAGAAATCATGAATGAACTTCAAAAACAACTTCAAGCAACAAAATAAAGATCGAACAAAAAAGAGCCTCCTGATGACAGGAGGCTCTTTTTTATGTGTTTAGCTTTCATTTTCAACGTGATAGGCTTGGTATACTTCTCGCTTTGGCAGATTTCGGTCTGCCGCTGCTTTTTTTACCGCTTCTTTACTTTTTAGCTGTTCTTTATCGATGTAATGCTGGACGTGTTCAACAAGCGTCATAGGATCCCACCACTGAGATTCTGCCTTTTCTTCAGGTGCATCTGACGAGCCTTCCACCACCAGGCAAAACTCGCCTCTGATCTCTGCTTCCTTAGTCCAATCCACCAACGTGCTTAATGGGCCTCTGATGAACTCCTCATATTTCTTTGTCAATTCTCTCGCCATTGAAACACTCCGCTCACCCAAAATGTCATGCATAATGGATAGGGTTTCTTTCAGCCGATGGGGAGACTCATAAAAGATCATCGTAAATGGAAAGGACTTGAGCCGCTCAAGCTGTTCTTTCTTTTCTTTCTTGCCCCGTGGCAAAAATCCGTAAAAGTAAAAATCCTTCGTATTAAGTCCTGAAGCAATTAATGAAGATAATGCCGCATTCGCCCCGGGGAGAGGAACAACAGGAATCTTTTCCTCCAGTGCGCTCACAACAAGTTCATAGCCCGGATCGGAAATGGCCGGTGTTCCTGCATCTGATACAAGTGCCACTGTTTTTCCTTCTTTCAGCAGGTCGATTAGCTTCATGCCGCTCACTTCTTTATTATGTTCATGGTAGCTGAAAAGAGGGGTCTGGATCTCAAAGTAATTGCAGAGCTTTTTCGTCTGCCTCGTATCTTCCGCTCCTATGTAATCAGCTTCCTTTAAAATCCGTATCGCACGGAAAGTCATGTCCTCCAGATTTCCAATCGGCGTAGGAACTAAATAGAGTAAACCTGTTTCATGACCGCTCTGATAGCTGCTCTGCTGCCACATGGTATACAGCGCCTCCTTCCTTGATCAAGTGTTCCTTCTCTTTCTTCGTCATTCTTTTTATTCGGTATTCTGCTTTCATCGCATCTTCTTTAGTTGGAAAATCAGCGGAGAAAACAAGCTGCAGCGGAGCTCTCCCTCTCGTGTACTTTGCTCCCTTTCCTGATTCATGAGCCAGTACCCGCTTTTCCAGGTTATTGGTATAGCCGGTATAGAGGGTATCATCAATGCACTTCAGAATATAAACATAAAATTTATTTTCCATAGAAGACCTTCTTCAATTCTTCCGTATATTGCCCGTCTTCTCCATACACAGTCAGCGGGGGGAGAATATGAAGATCAGGCTTGCCGTCCTTCATTCCCTCGACAAGAAGCATGTTCGCCTCACCGCCTTGCTTTGGATAAACAAACTGCAGCCTTTTGGGCTCAAGCCTATATTTTCTCATCAGGCTCAATATATCCATCAGCCGCTGAGGACGGTGGACGAACGCAGCTTTACCTCCCTGCTTTACCAGCTTGCTGCTCACTGAGATCACATCTCCAAGTGTACAATGGATCTCGTGCCTGGCTACCGCCAAATGAGGGTTCTCATTATAATCTTTTTCATTTACCGAGGTAAAATACGGCGGATTGCACACAACCGTATCAAACTTTCCTGTACCAAGCTTTCCAGGAAGATTGATGATGTTGTCTGTCAGTATTGAAACCTGATCCTGCATCCCATTAACTTCCACGCTACGGCCGGCCATATCACTCAGCCGTTCCTGAATCTCAACTCCTGTGATGGCAGCCTTCGAACGCTGTGTCAATAACAAGGCGACGGCTCCGTTTCCTGTGCAAAGATCGATAATGTTTCCCTTTTGAATGGGTACGTAGGCAAACCTGCTCAGCAGTACGGCATCCAGAGAAAAAGAAAAGACGGATGGGCTCTGTATGATTTTCAAAGATTCATCAACTAGATAGTCTAACCGTTCGTCTCCTTTTAACAGGTTTTCCATTTCATCACTCTTTCTGCTTCACTTTTTTCTTTGGCTTTGTTAAAGCATATTGTTGATTAAATCACACCCTGCTCAAAATCAACAACATTGACGAACAGAGTTTTTCTTTAAACACAGAAAAGAGTCTTCCCCTTTGGAAAGACTCTTTATTTTTTATTAAGAAATGACAGACAGAACAGGCAGTCGCCCTCTGTTCGCACACTTCCATAATGAAGATTGCAAATATGAAATCCTTCTTGATACAGCCTGGCCAGGTTGTCATAGCCTTCCCCGATATCTGCCGATTCTTGTGGCAATGGCCGCTTTTTAACAGAGGAGTTGGATCCTTTTTTTTCCTGTGGCTTCAGAGCACTTCGCAAATTGTAATTTTCCATTTGCAGGTTGTGATTCTGTTCCAATAAGGCGACAAGGTCTGCTTTTAAGTCTCCAATTTGTTCCGTTAAAGCTGCCAATTGCTGCTCCATATGGGTCACCCGGGAAAAAATCTGATCTTTCTCCACGTGCTTTCCACCTCGTTATTCTGTAGCTTGCGTAAATAATTCCTTTTCTTTCATGAGCTCTTCAATTGTATATTCCGTTACTTTTTCAAGTTCCGGCAGTTCGACCTGTACAAGTTTTTCGAGCATATTCAATCCAACAACGCGACCTCTTCCATCTGGAGTGGCGATATGTTCACCCACATCTGGAAGCTCTCTTTTGACTTCTTCATAATAATCGTTTTCGTATTTTAAACAGCACATTAAACGGCCGCATAATCCAGAAATCTTTGCGGGGTTAAGCGATAGATTCTGGTCTTTGGCCATTTTAATTGATACGGGTTCAAAGTCACCAAGAAAAGTGGAACAGCACAGCATTCTTCCGCATGGGCCGATGCCTCCGAGCATTTTTGCTTCATCACGGACTCCGATTTGCCGAAGCTCGATCCGCGTCCGAAAAATGGAAGCGAGATCTTTAACCAGTTCCCTAAAATCGATGCGTCCATCTGCAGTGAAATAAAAAATGACTTTATTTCGGTCAAAGGTATATTCGACATCTACCAATTTCATGTCAAGCTTATGCTCGGTTATTTTTTCCGTACACAGTTCAAAAGCATTTTGGGCAGCTTTTTTGTTTTCATCTACCGCAAGTGTATCTTTCTCGTTTGCGCTTCTTACTACCTTTTTTAAAGGAAGTACAACATCATTCTCCCCAACTTGCTTCTTGTCTATGACGACTTTTCCGTACTCAATTCCGCGCGCTGTTTCAACAATTACGAATGTATCCTTTATGATATCAAGGTCGCCAGGATCGAAATAGTATATTTTTCCCGCTTTTTTAAAACGGACTCCGACTACTTCATACACAGGCTTTTATCCCTCCCGTAATCGTAACACCAGCTGCTCCATCAGGAGCTGGGGGTTTACGTTTGCACCTAGACGTTGCTTGGCTGTTAAGATAGCCAGCATTTTCTCACTGATTCTTTTCTGTGAGGTATGTAGAGCTTGTTGCTCTAACGCTTGCCGCTGATCGACAAATACCAGGTGCTCCGGCTCTGAAAGCTGTATAAATAAAAGATCTTTGTACCAGATCAGTAAAAGGCTTAATGCATTGTCGAGTTGATCTTTTTCCTTAAAAAACGACAACCAGTTATCCTGTAATGAAACAAATACCTGGCTGGGACGAGTTCTCAACTCTTCAGTTAATTGTATCACTTTGTCTCGTGCTTGTGCAAACCACTCTTGCCTACAAATTTCGAGTGCTTCTGACTTATCACTCGTTAATGCAGCTGCCATAGCAGCCATAGGCAAAGAGATATCCTCTTCCTGCAAAGATTTCACAAGCTGTTCTGACGGAAGAGGGGAAAAGGAAACAACCTGTGACCTGGAAAGAATGGTTTCCAGCAGACGATGCACCTGTTCTGTCAATAAAAAGGCGATCGTGGATGACGTCGGTTCTTCCAAAAATTTAAGCAGGCTGTTTGCGGCCTGTACCGTCATACGATCGGCATGTTCAACAATGTATACTTTTTTATCTGATTCCATTCCATGATAAGCAAATTCCTTTTGCAGACCGCGGATTTGATCAATTTTAATGGATTGCCCTTCAGGCTGGACGATATGAACGTCCGGATGGTTTCCTGAGTCGATCCTCTTACAATCCTTACATACTCCGCATGGTTCAACACTTGTTGTTTCCCTGCACAAAAATGTTTTTGCGATCTGCAGGGCCATATCCATTTTTCCTGTTCCATGACCCCCCTCAAACACATAAGCATGAGCGAGACGATCCTTCTTAACACTATTCGTTAACATTTTTACAACTCTTGGCTGCCGTTCACTTAATTGTTCCCAGCTCATTTTTCCACCTACGTATACAGATTAATCAAAAGACCTTTGACTTCACCGATCTTATCGAGCAGGCCGATTGATTTTTCTTCCTTTTTTAACATCAAATCTGTCATTTCCAGAAGCTTCGTATCTACTTCTTGGACAAGTCTCGTGGTCTGCTGCCTTCCCTGGCTGTTCCAGCCGCGGCTCTGTTTCAGATTCATGCCAAAATCAACAGCTTCTTTTACAAAACGCTGCACAAGCTGTTTATACTGATTAAAATCTCTCATGGTCTGATATTGAGCAAGCCGCTGCCCCTGCTTCTCTACGTCCTTAAAAAGAGTGCCGAGCTGATTGGACTGCAGCTTTTCCTGATGGCTCGTAACAGCTTCTCCAAAAGCATGTCCGCTTTTTCCGCTGAGCTTTCCTTCTTTTTGTTTCGTATCGATTAAAGGGCGGGGATCTTGGCCAATTTTCATTTTGATTCCTCCGTCATTTTAAAACTGCTGAAAGCTTTCCACAGGAAGAACAAATACAGTGGCTCCTCCAACTTCTACTTCAACAGGATAGGGAACGTATGCATCAGCATTACCGCCCATCGGCGATACAGGGGCAACCAGCTGATTGCGGCTCTTGCAGTTCTCTTTGATGATGTCCATTACACGATCGACTTGCTGATCTTCCACACCAATCATGAACGTCGTATTCCCTGCTTTAAGGAAGCCTCCGGTCGTCGCCAGCTTGGTCGCACGGAACTCATGTTTAACAAGCGCATCCGCCAAACGGCTGCTATCCTTATCCTGAACCACTGCAATGATCATTTTCATACTTTTTCCCTCCTGTGATTTATTAGTTATATCGGTTCGCTAGAAGAAGTTTAATATCCTTTTTGATGACATCAAAAACTTGGTCTATAGTCTGGTTTCCATCTACAAGAAGAAAACGTTCCTTGTTTTCTGAATAAATTTTCCTGAATCCTGATCTTACTCTCTCATGATACTCCAGCTGTTTCTGCTCTATACGGTCAAGTCCTTCTTCAGTATATCGGCTGACCATCCGTTCCCTGCCTGCTTCAGGAGAAATATCGATGAGGTAGCTTCGGTCCGGGCTTAATCCACCTGTTGCAAAGCGATTGATCGCGGTTACGTCCTCTACAGGAATACCGAGTCCATAGGCTTGATAGGCAATGGACGCATCGACAAAACGGTCACACAGTACCAGTGTGCCCTCCTGCAACGCCGGAACAATTTTTTCTTTCACATGCTGTGCCCGTGAAGCGGCATACAGCAGCACTTCCGTCTCATCCGCCATTTCTGGGTGAGCCGGATCTAAAATCAAAGAGCGGATCCGGTCGCTGACCGCTGTTCCTCCCGGTTCACGGGTTAAAAGATACGGAATACGGCTTTCTTCTAAATAATCAGCCAGTTTTTTAATCTGTGTTGACTTTCCTGAGCCATCCGGGCCCTCTATCGTAATAAATAATCCGTTCACGTCTATTCTTCCTTCTGTTCAGCATATACGTTTATTTTTTTGCCTTGGCCTCCCTGAAAACGGGCGCCCTGCTCTAATAGATATTGGTAGTTTTTCACCATTTCATCAGTAATTCGTTCTCCCTTGGCAATCAAAGGAATGCCTGGCGGATATGGAATAACAGACTGGGCAGCTATGTGTCCGGAGGAGTGGGATATCCATATCTCTGCACTCTCCATCTTAAGCATCTCTTTATAGCTTACTGCAAGGGCGCTGATGCCTGTCCCTTCCCTCTGTAAAGGGATGCGAGAATGTTCCTTGTGAAACATCCCGTCTGACAGGGCACCTTGAATGGTTTCAATCAATGCGCTGAGATCCGGTATCCTTCCAAGGGGCAGAACAAACAGGACATTCATGGGATCTGCTAGTTCCGTAAAAATCCCCTTCTCCTCTAGCTTCTCCTGCAGCTCATATCCGGTAAGACCCGTCGTGCTCTGTACGGTAACTTTTAGAGGGTCCATCAGACAGCCGGCAGAAGCCGGCAGCACATTTAGTTGAGGAATACGGTTCAGAGCTTTCCGGAAATGATCACCATCTTTTTTTATTTCATTAAAATCTCTTGGCGTCAGGCTGGCTAAATAGGCTCTGGCCAAATCAAGCGAGGCCATGATGGGATAAGATGGCGAACTGGATTGAAGGGCTTGTAAATAATGTTTTACCCTCTTTTCATCAATACGAAAACTGTTGAAATGCAAGTACGCACCCATGGTCATAGCAGGCAGTGTTTTATGAGCAGAATGAACAACCATGTCAGCTCCAGCTTCAAGAGCACTTTCGGGAAACTGCCCATCCCGTCCAAAGTGGGCTCCATGGGCTTCATCCACCAGTACAACCAGTCCGTTCTCGTGCAAATAAGGAATTATTTCCTTAAGATCCACCGACATTCCATAATAGTTGGGGTTAGTCAGCATAATGCCTTTGGCTGCCGGAAACTTCCTTACACCTTCCTTTACCACTTCAAGAGTAAGACCAGTGGCAAACTGGCCAACCGGATTGATGCCCGGTGAGAGAAACACCGGCCGCAGCCCTGCCAGCTCAAGCCCGTTTAAGACAGACTTATGGCAATTGCGCTGAACGAACACTACATCATTCTCTTGAAAAGCGGACAAAAGCATGACCAGGTTTCCCGCTGTACTTCCTCCCACTAAAAAATAACTGGAATTAACGCCATACAAGGAAGCCGTCAACGCTTGCGCCTCCTGAATGGCTTCAGATGGTTCATGAAGATCATCCAGTCCAGTCAGCTCTGTCACATCTATAGGAAGAACGGAGGCAAAGGCTTTGTTTTGATTGCCGCCAAAACCGATGGCTCCATTTTTATGACCCGGAACATGAAAGGACCATTTTGTTTTATGGCTATGCCGTATGAGGGCATCATATAAGGGGGTTCTTTGTTCATTTATCATGTGCAATCCTTTTTTTTGCATGAAGTTACGTTTATCCTTCTATTTTAGCATACCTCAAACCTCTCTGCTTTTCGCTCCAAAGAGAAAAACAGGCCATGTTGGCCTGTTTTATACAGAAGAATTAACTAATTTTAGTTTTCTTAATTGATTTAAATAGTGTTTGTAATACTCGTCATTGGTTTCAGCAGAAACTATTTTTTTCTCGCAGTCCATACAAATGTATTGATGTAAAATATGAATACCGGTCTGCTTATGCTCCTCGCATATTAAACACATTTCCCCTGTTGGTTTCAATGATGATTTCATTTTCATCCACCTCCATTACTTCATTCTTTCCAGAGTTACTCCGCTCTATACTCTCGTACCTTATTAATCTTCGTTTCTGTTTAGGCTCTAGTTCAATGTATGTGAAACAGAATTTGTTCGTGTCTGTCTTGGAAAATTAAAGCCTTCCCCGCCGATTCAGTGAAATAAATGTTCTAGTCTCGAAGAACAAGATGGTAAAAGTAGTGGCTTCTGACTGAATGATTGGATTCCGTTGGCTAAATGATTGTTACTTGCGGGTTTGTACGGTTTTCATGCGGCTTTGGCCTTTTTACGTGCGACTTTGAAGGGTTTACATGCGGGAATGGAGACTTTACGTGCGACTTTTCAGCCTTTACATGCCAAACCCCTCATTGTCATAAAAACGAACATACAAAAAAGCACTGCTGAAATCAATCCAACAGTGCTTCGTTCATGCCCGGCAACGTCCTACTTATACAGGGGCAAGCCCCCAACTTCCATCGGCGCTGAAGGGCTTAACTTCCGTGTTCGGTATGGGAACGGATGTGACCTCTTCGCTATGGCTAACCTTCGAATTTCCTTTGCTCCGAGCACGCTCTAAGCAGCGAGATGCAGACCACCTTATTTGGTTGATCCCTCGATGGTTTAATGAAAAATAGAACAAGTAATTAGTTTGTATAGGCTTTATTCTTTCGTATTCTCTTTGAAAATCATCTTTTTGTGGCTAATGGATACGGTTTCGAAGGTTCTGCTTTGTTGTCGGGAGCGTTACTTGCGGTTTTGTACGGTTTACATGCGGCTTCGGCCCTTTTACGTGCGACTTTGAAGGATTTACATGCGGGAATGGAGACTTTACGTGCGACTTTTCACCCTTTACTTGCCAAACCCATCATTTTCATAAAAGAACATACAAAAAAGCACTGCTGGAATCCATCCAACAGTGCTTCGTTCGTGCCCGGCAACGTCCTACTCTTACAGGGGGAAGCCCCCAACTACCATCGGCGCTGAAGAGCTTAACTTCCGTGTTCGGTATGGGAACGGGTGTGACCTCTTCGCTATCGCCACCAGACATATGTAGGTTTTTCAACCTAGTTTGAGGTATATTCCCTCAAAACTAGATAACTTTTCATCCAAACTTCTGATTATTTTAAGGATAAGCCCTCGACCGATTAGTATCTGTCAGCTCCACGTGTCACCACGCTTCCACACCAGACCTATCAACCTCATCATCTCTAAGGGGTCTTACTCACTTGACGTGATGGGAAATCTCATCTTGAGGGGGGCTTCATGCTTAGATGCTTTCAGCACTTATCCCGTCCACACGTAGCTACCCAGCTATGCCCCTGGCGGAACAACTGGTACACCAGCGGTGTGTCCATCCCGGTCCTCTCGTACTAAGGACAGCTCCTCTCAAATTTCCTGCGCCCGCGACGGATAGGGACCGAACTGTCTCACGACGTTCTGAACCCAGCTCGCGTACCGCTTTAATGGGCGAACAGCCCAACCCTTGGGACCTACTTCAGCCCCAGGATGCGATGAGCCGACATCGAGGTGCCAAACCTCCCCGTCGATGTGGACTCTTGGGGGAGATAAGCCTGTTATCCCCAGGGTAGCTTTTATCCGTTGAGCGATGGCCCTTCCATGCGGAACCACCGGATCACTAAGCCCGACTTTCGTCCCTGCTCGACTTGTAGGTCTCGCAGTCAAGCTCCCTTGTGCCTTTACACTCTGCGAATGATTTCCAACCATTCTGAGGGAACCTTTGGGCGCCTCCGTTACAATTTAGGAGGCGACCGCCCCAGTCAAACTGCCCACCTGACACTGTCTCCGAACCGGATCACGGTTCCAGGTTAGAATTTCAATACAGTCAGGGTAGTATCCCACCGACGCCTCCATCGAAGCTGGCGCTCCGACTTCCCAGGCTCCTACCTATCCTGTACAAACTGTACCAAAATCCAATATCAAGCTGCAGTAAAGCTCCATGGGGTCTTTCCGTCCTGTCGCGGGTAACCTGCATCTTCACAGGTACTATAATTTCACCGGGTCTCTCGTTGAGACAGTATCCAAGTCGTTACACCTTTCGTGCGGGTCGGAACTTACCCGACAAGGAATTTCGCTACCTTAGGACCGTTATAGTTACGGCCGCCGTTTACTGGGGCTTCAATTCAGAGCTTCTCCCGTAAGGGATAACCCCTCCTCTTAACCTTCCAGCACCGGGCAGGTGTCAGCCCCTATACTTCGCCTTGCGGCTTCGCAGAGACCTGTGTTTTTGCTAAACAGTCGCTTGGATCTATTCACTGCGGCTCTCTCGGGCGTTAACCCTATCAGAGCACCCCTTCTCCCGAAGTTACGGGGTCATTTTGCCGAGTTCCTTAACGAGAGTTCTCCCGATCATCTTAGGATTCTCTCCTCGCCTACCTGTGTCGGTTTGCGGTACGGGCACCTCTTTCCTCACTAGAGGCTTTTCTTGGCAGTGTAGGATCAGGGACTTCGGTACTGTAATTTCCCTCGCCGTCACAGCTCAGCCTTCACGATTGCGGGATTTGCCTCACAATCAGCCTAACTGCTTAGACGCGCATTTCCAATCGCGCGCTCTCCCTACCTTCCTGCGTCCCCCCGTCGTTCAAACGGAAAGGAGGTGGTACAGGAATTTCAACCTGTTGGCCATCGCCTACGCCTTTCGGCCTCGGCTTAGGTCCCGACTAACCCTGAGCGGACGAGCCTTCCTCAGGAAACCTTAGGCTTTCGATGGACAAGATTCTCACTTGTCTTTCGCTACTCATACCGGCATTCTCACTTCAAAGCGCTCCACCAGTCCTTCCGGTCTGACTTCACCGCACTTCGAACGCTCCCCTACCACTGTACCCTAAGGTACAATCCATAGCTTCGGTGATACGTTTAGCCCCGGTACATTTTCGGCGCAGAGTCACTCGACCAGTGAGCTATTACGCACTCTTTAAATGGTGGCTGCTTCTAAGCCAACATCCTGGTTGTCTGGGCAACTCCACATCCTTTCCCACTTAACGTATACTTTGGGACCTTAGCTGATGGTCTGGGCTGTTTCCCTCTTGACTACGGATCTTATCACTCGCAGTCTGACTCCCGCGGATAAGTCTCTGGCATTCGGAGTTTGACTGAATTCGGTAACCCTGTGGGGGCCCCTAGTCCAATCAGTGCTCTACCTCCAGGACTCTAGCCGCGAGGCTAGCCCTAAAGCTATTTCGGGGAGAACCAGCTATCTCCGTGTTCGATTGGCATTTCACCCCTACCCACACCTCATCCCCGCACTTTTCAACGTGCGTGGGTTCGGGCCTCCATTCAGTGTTACCTGAACTTCACCCTGGACATGGGTAGATCACACGGTTTCGGGTCTACGACAACGTACTATGGCGCCCTGTTCAGACTCGCTTTCGCTGCGGCTCCGCCTTATCAGCTTAACCTTGCACGTTATCGTAACTCGCCGGTTCATTCTACAAAAGGCACGCTGTCACCCGTTAATGGGCTCCAACTACTTGTAGGCACACGGTTTCAGGATCTCTTTCACTCCCCTTCCGGGGTGCTTTTCACCTTTCCCTCACGGTACTGGTTCACTATCGGTCACTAGGGAGTATTTAGCCTTGGGAGATGGTCCTCCCGGATTCCGACGGGGTTTCACGTGTCCCGCCGTACTCAGGATCCACTCAGGAGGGAACGAAGTTTCAACTACAGGGCTGTTACCTTCTTTGGCTGGCCTTTCCAGACCGCTTCATCTACCCCGTTCCTTTGTAACTCCATGTTGAGTGTCCTACAACCCCAGAGGGCAAGCCCTCTGGTTTGGGCTGATTCCGTTTCGCTCGCCGCTACTCAGGAAATCGCATTTGCTTTCTCTTCCTCCGGGTACTTAGATGTTTCAGTTCCCCGGGTCTGCCTTCTCATATCCTATGTATTCAGATATGGATACCATCCCATTACGGATGGTGGGTTCCCCCATTCGGAAATCCCCGGATCAATGCTTACTTACAGCTCCCCGAGGCATATCGGTGTTCGTCCCGTCCTTCTTCGGCTCCTAGTGCCAAGGCATCCACCGTGCGCCCTTTCTAGCTTAACCTTTAACCGAATCAGCTTTTCAGCTGAATCGTTTCACATGATCGTTAGATCATGGGTCTTGCATAATCAGCGCACAACTAATGAATTAGTTGGCTTTGTTTGGATGTTTCGTTATCTAGTTTTCAAGGAACATGGTCCGTGCGCGCAAAAAAACGCGTCACATAACCTCTATTGTTTGAAAGAAACGATGTTCTTTCAAAACCAAACAAAAGCTCAGGTAAGTTCATGAGGCTACTAAGTGCACTCATGTCTCCATAGAAAGGAGGTGATCCAGCCGCACCTTCCGATACGGCTACCTTGTTACGACTTCACCCCAATCATCTGTCCCACCTTCGGCGGCTGGCTCCTAAAAGGTTACCCCACCGACTTCGGGTGTTACAAACTCTCGTGGTGTGACGGGCGGTGTGTACAAGGCCCGGGAACGTATTCACCGCGGCATGCTGATCCGCGATTACTAGCAATTCCGGCTTCATGTAGGCGAGTTGCAGCCTACAATCCGAACTGAGAGTGGCTTTTTGGGATTGGCTCGGCCTCGCGGCTTTGCAACCCTTTGTACCACCCATTGTAGCACGTGTGTAGCCCAGGTCATAAGGGGCATGATGATTTGACGTCATCCCCACCTTCCTCCGGTTTGTCACCGGCAGTCACCTTAGAGTGCCCAACTGAATGCTGGCAACTAAGGTCAAGGGTTGCGCTCGTTGCGGGACTTAACCCAACATCTCACGACACGAGCTGACGACAACCATGCACCACCTGTCACTCTGTCCCCCGAAGGGGAAAGTCCTATCTCTAGGATGGTCAGAGGATGTCAAGACCTGGTAAGGTTCTTCGCGTTGCTTCGAATTAAACCACATGCTCCACTGCTTGTGCGGGCCCCCGTCAATTCCTTTGAGTTTCAACCTTGCGGTCGTACTCCCCAGGCGGAGTGCTTAATGTGTTAACGTCAGCACTGAGGGTGGAACCCCCCAACACCTAGCACTCATCGTTTACGGCGTGGACTACCAGGGTATCTAATCCTGTTTGCTCCCCACGCTTTCGCGCCTCAGCGTCAGTTACAGGCCAAAAAGCCGCCTTCGCCACTGGTGTTCCTCCACATCTCTACGCATTTCACCGCTACACGTGGAATTCCACTTTTCTCTCCTGCACTCAAGTTCCCCAGTTTCCAATGACCCTCCACGGTTGAGCCGTGGGCTTTCACATCAGACTTAAAGAACCGCCTGCGCGCGCTTTACGCCCAATAATTCCGGATAACGCTTGCCACCTACGTATTACCGCGGCTGCTGGCACGTAGTTAGCCGTGGCTTTCTGGTCAGGTACCGTCAAGGTACCGGCAGTTACTCCGGTACTTGTTCTTCTCTGACAACAGAGCTTTACGACCCGAAGGCCTTCATCGCTCACGCGGCGTTGCTCGGTCAGACTTTCGTCCATTGCCGAAGATTCCCTACTGCTGCCTCCCGTAGGAGTCTGGGCCGTGTCTCAGTCCCAGTGTGGCCGATCACCCTCTCAGGTCGGCTACGCATCGTCGCCTTGGTGAGCCGTTACCTCACCAACTAGCTAATGCGCCGCGGGCCCATCTGTAAGCGTCAGCACAAGGCCGACTTTCAAAAAAGAAACAGGCGTTTCTCTTTATCATCCGGTATTAGCTTCGGTTTCCCGAAGTTATCCCCGTCTTACAGGCAGGTTACCCACGTGTTACTCACCCGTCCGCCGCTAACCTCAGAGAGCAAGCTCTCTTTGGTCCGCTCGACTTGCATGTATTAGGCACGCCGCCAGCGTTCATCCTGAGCCAGGATCAAACTCTCCAATAAAGTGTTTGATATAGCTCTTAAAGTTTAAAAATTTATGGGATTGTAAAATCCCTGACTTACCTGGCTTTTGTTTGGTTTTCAAAGAACAAGTTTGCGCCGCTCGTTTTGGCGACTTTATTAGAATACCACATGGTCACCTATCAAGTCAATAACTTTTTAAAAAAAGTTATTTGGTTACTGACTTAGTCAGCAAGCAAAAGAAGCAGCTCAATAAATATACCACCCTTATTCATACGTTGCAAGAGTTTTTTTCAAAATAAAAAAGAGACCCTCTGATTGCCGAACAAATTGCTCGGCAGCAAGAGGGCTATCCTACGATAAAATATTGAATGGCTGCAAGTGAGGCAAGGCCTGGCAAGCCAAGCAGCCCTGATATGAAGACAGTAGCCGCATTGATCGGCACATGTATATCATAGGATGCACCGGCAGTGTTCAAAAAGAACAGCAGCAAAGCTCCGATGGATAATCTGATGAGCATCTGACCTGTCCACCTTAATGGTTTTAACGGCGCCCCGATCAACAGGAGCAGCAGAATTGCACTACCGAGAATGGAAATGACCATCACGGGTTCCATAGTTATCATCCCCCAGCTTCTTTTATAGTAAATGTATGGGGGATGTCCCAAAAAAAGAACAGGAAGACTATTTCAGTCTTCCTGTGGTTACTTTTCTTATTTTAGCCTCTTTTAAGAGAAACAGATACTTGGCCTCAGCGAGCTTAAGTTCATATATAACCTGTTCAGAAGGCTCGACGCTTCTTTCCACCAGGCCTTTTTGATGCGTCCACACTGATTTAACTTGTTGGAGAGTTTCCAGAAGACGTTCATCCCCTGCTTTTCTTAAACGTCCTTTTCGGGAGAAAAACATGCTGTGTGTCTCCTTTTTTTAAATTTCACGTCTGCCTTCCATTGCTTTAGATAACGTCACCTCGTCGGCATATTCCAGATCTCCGCCTACTGGCAAGCCATGAGCGATACGTGTAACCTTAATGCCGGTCGGCTTCAGCAGACGGGCAATATACATGGCAGTTGCCTCTCCCTCAATATTAGGGTCGGTGGCCAGTATAATTTCCTGGATGGTATCATCGGAAAGTCGTTTTAACAGCTCGGCAATCTTGATATCCTCCGGCCCAATTCCTTCTATTGGAGATATGGAGCCATGCAGCACGTGATAAAGCCCTCTAAAGTCCTTCATTTTTTCCATAGCTATCACATCTTTTGAATCATGAACGACACAAATGGTCGTACGGTCCCTGCTGGAATCGTCGCAGATCATGCATGGATCACGGTCTGTTATATGGAAGCAGTTGGTGCAATAGATTAAATTCCGTTTGGCGTTGACGAGGGCACGGCCGAAATCGAGTACATCGTCTTCGCGCATCTCTAATACGAAAAATGCCAGACGGACCGCCGTTTTTGGTCCGATCCCTGGCAATTTCATAAAGCTGTCGATCAGCTTTGATATTGGCTCTGGGTAATGCATATTCCGCCCCCTAGAATAATCCCGGTATGTTTAATCCTTTAGTGAATTTACCCATATCCTGGTTCACGAGCTCATCTACTTTTTTCAAAGCATCGTTTGTTGCTGCAAGCACTAAGTCTTGAAGCATTTCGATATCTTCAGGATCCACTACATCTTCTTTAATATTAACTTCGAGTACTTCTTTATGGCCGTTGGCAATAACAGTAACCATTCCGCCGCCAGCTGTTCCTTCAGCTTTCTTATCCTTAAGATCTTCCTGAGCTTTTGCCATTTCCTTTTGCATCTTCTGCATTTGTTTCATCATATTGTTCATGTTTCCGCCGCCACGCATCATACGTATCGTCCTCCTAAAGGTTTATTCTTTTATTTCAATTAATTCTTCACCAAACAGCTTTTTGGCTTCCGCAATTAAAGGATCTTCCGCTTCAGCCTGGCTGTTGCCGTCCCCGCGCTGCTGCTGCTGGATGAATTCTTTTTTCACAGTATCCCATTCCGGCTGCAGGATGGTTAACATCGTTAGGGACTTCCCTATTGTACTATAAATCACGCCCTCTACACAGCTTCGAATATTGTCGGATGAAGCCATTTGGCTGTGAATTTCATGCTGGAAAGACAACAGGACATCCTGATCGGAACAAGCAACCGGTTCGGCACCGGATAAAAGGGCGTAGACACTCACTTTTTCCGATTTTATCTTTTCCATGATCGCTCCCCAATTGTTTTTCAATTGGACCAAATTCGGTTTCGAAGCTTTTTTCAGCATTTCTTTTATACGGCCTGTATTTGTGCCGCTCCCCCTGCCTGCTGTACGGAAGGTTTTCTTTTCCTGGACAGCAGGGGTAGAAGGATCAGCTGGAGCAAGGGCTACCCCCTTTTCTTTTAGTTCCTTCACCTGCTGTTCCAGTACTTCTATTTTCTTTAAAAGCTCCTGTCCCGCTCCCGCTGATTCCTGTCGTTCTGCCTGACAGATTTTAATCAGGGAAAGCTCGAGGAAAATCTTAGGATGGTTTGTCCATTTCATTTCCTGCTGAGACTGATTAAGGAGTTCTATAACCTTGTAGATCCATGTACGGTCCGTTCCCTGTGACAGTTGCTTAAAATCTTCATCGACTTTTACACGGTCCAGCACTTCTTCAAGTCCAGGAGCTGTCTGATATAAAAGCATGTCACGGTAATAATAGATCAAATCCGTGATAAACCGGACAGGGTCTTTTCCTTCAGCCATTAGCCGGCCGGCAACATGGAGTGCTTTTGCAACATCCTGTTCTTTGAAGGCTGCTGCCACTTGCGACAAGAATCCCTGTGACACTGCTCCGGTTACAGCAAGAACGTCTTCTACCCTGACTTCATCTTCACTGTAGGATATTGCCTGATCGAGCAGGCTGAGTGCGTCGCGCATTCCGCCTTCTGCTGCCCGGGCAAGCAAATGCAGGGCGTCATCATCAGGAATAATGCTGTTGGAGTCCAGGATCGTTTTCATCCTGTCCACGATCGATTGGCTGGAAATGCGTTTGAAATCGAACCTTTGGCACCGTGAAATGATGGTCAGCGGAATTTTATGAGGCTCTGTCGTAGCAAGTATAAAGATAACATGCGGTGGAGGTTCTTCCAGTGTTTTAAGCAATGCGTTAAACGCTCCGGTTGAAAGCATGTGTACCTCGTCAATAATGTAAACCTTATAGCGGACAGCTGACGGTGCAAATTTTACCTTGTCGCGGATATCCCGGATGTCGTCTACCCCGGTGTTTGATGCTGCGTCAATCTCTAATACATCAGAGATCGAACCGTTCGTGATTCCAATACAGTTATCACACTCATTGCATGGTTCCGCTGTAGGGGCTTTTTCACAGTTTACTGCTTTTGCAATGATCTTTGCTGCACTTGTTTTTCCGGTTCCCCTCGGGCCTGAGAATAAATAGGCATGGGAAAGCTTGTCCTGCATTAGTGCGTTCTGGATTGTCTTGGTGATATGTTCCTGACCGACCACATCATGAAAGGACTGCGGCCGCCAGACACGGTAAAGCGCTTGATAGCTCATCCCATGCCCTCCTTCATTCATTTCGTCAATTTGCTCTATCTTCTATTATACTGAAAACGAACAAAAAACTCACCCCATAAGGAGTGAGTTGTTGTTTGAATATATAAAATGCCGCGCACCTCTCTTTGGTGTAGCCAACCTATGCGTTACGCAAGCAGTTAGCTCGATCCAGGCTGCCCCACGGCACACGAAGATGACCACTTACTGCTGCTTCCTTCCGGACCTGACAGGGTTCATGGGTCTCCGTTGCGCAGGACCCGAATGTCAACACCACTTACTTGCGTCAGACCATACGCAGGACTAACCGAGGAGAGGAATTCAGCCTCGCTACAGCGGATTGCGAGTACAGGGCACCGCTACCTCCCCGCCTAGCGCGACAAAGTGTATAACGTTATTTAGGCACATATCAAATGTGCAAGATTAAGTATACAACGGTGATGCTAAAAAATCAACCCGCACCAGATATTCCCATCAAAGGCTGCTCTGATTTTTTTTCTTTTCCTTGTTCCGTTTTCTGAGTCCCCTGAAAAAAGCAGACAGCATCTCACTGCACTCCTGCCCGCGCACGCCGGGAACGACTTCGCATTGGTGATTGAAGCGCTCCTCCTCCAAGAGGTTCATCAGCGTTCCTGCACAGCCGCCTTTTGGGTCATGTGCGCCAAAAACCACACGGTCAACTCTGGAGAGAACGATGGCCCCAGCACACATGGCACAAGGTTCCAGGGTAACATAAAGTGTACTTCCGGTAAGCCGCCATGTGCCTTTATTCTTGCATGCTTGATCAATAGCGATCAGTTCGGCATGGGCAACTGCACGGTGTTCGATCTCACGGCGGTTATAAGCCGCAGCGATGACCTCATCATCCATCACCAATACTGCACCGATTGGAACTTCACCAAGTTCTTCTGCTTTTCTGGCCTCATCCATCGCCAGGGACATATAATGTTCATCTTTTTCATTTTGAAGCATCATTCCGACTCCATCTTTGTATTTTATGTGATTATACATAAGGTTTGGCCAATAATAAAGAGAGGAATAGTTATGGATGTGCAAAAAGACGTAAAGGAGTGGATTTCATATGTCCTCAACACCATCTTATCCACCGGTTGCTCTCCTTATTATAGATGTTATCAATGATTTTGATTTTCCGGAAGGCCACATGCTCATTGAACAGGCACTGCCTATTGCCCCGAACATTGCAGATCTCAAAAATAAAGCCAAAGAGAACGGCATTCCAGTTATCTATGTGAACGATAATTTCGGAAAATGGCAGTCCGACCGAAAGAAACTGGTTAATTACTGCCTTGAAAAGGAAGGGAAAGAATTTGTCGAGCAGCTCGTGCCTGAGGATAACGATTTTTTCATTATTAAACCCATGCATTCAGCCTTCTTTTCAACACCATTATCCACGCTGCTGCATGATATGAAAATAACAACTTTAATACTCGCGGGCTTGGCCGGCAACATTTGTGTCCTGTTTTCGGCAAACGATGCATTCATGCGTGATTTCACGCTCTATGTGCCGGAAGACTGCTCCGCTTCCAACATTACTGAAGATAATGAACGGGCTATTCTTTTAATAAAAAATACATTGAGAGCCGATACTTCCTCAAGCCATGAACTTAACTTTAAACAAATCATAAAAGAGGCGGAACAAAATAAAAAACGGACAATTCTATAGAATGAAGAAGATTTTAATTTAATAGTATTTTGTTCTATTCCCTCCGCCCTTCATATGCTACAATATTTTCTGTCTGTTATTTTTTTGTAATTGAAAATAGGGAGGAAAAGCAGCATGAATTCTACCCCCTTTATTGCAGTTGAAGGGCCAATTGGTGTTGGAAAAACATCATTAGCAAAAGCCATCTCAGAACACTATAAATTTAAGCTGTTGAAAGAGATCGTTGAAGAAAATCCGTTCTTGGGGAAGTTTTACGATAACATCGAAGAGTGGAGTTTCCAGACAGAGATGTTCTTTTTATGCAACCGCTACAAACAGCTTGAAGATATACAAATACACTACTTAAATCAAGACATTCCGGTTGTGGCTGATTACCATATTTTTAAAAACCGCATCTTTGCGGGCCAGACACTCGCCGCCGATCATTATAATAAATATATGCAGATTTTCGATATTCTCACGAAAGACATGCCTGTGCCCAATATGATCATCTATCTGAACGCCAGCCTTGATACGCTGCTGGAACGCATAGAACTTCGGGGCAGAAATATCGAGAAGCAGATCGATCCATCATACTTAATGAGACTCATCAATGATTACGAAATGTTTATGGCGGCTTTTCAAAACGAGCATCCTGAGATCCCTGTTCTATCTTTTAATGGTGATGAACTGGATTTTGTCACTCAAAGCAGTGACAAGGAAAAGATATTTGCTGCGATTGAAGCCACCTTGCATAAAGGAGAACTGACTCGATGAATTTAGCCGAAAAATACAGCATTCCCTCAGATGCAGTCATCACTATTGCAGGTACGGTCGGAGCCGGTAAATCTACACTGACTTCAGCTCTCGCTCAAGCCTTAAACTTCAGAACATCAATGGAAAAGGTCGACAACAATCCGTACCTGGATAAATTTTATAAAGATTTTAAGCGATGGAGCTTTCATCTTCAGATTTTCTTTCTAGCTGAACGTTTTAAAGAGCAGAAGAGAATGTTTGAATACGGCGGAGGCTTTATTCAGGACCGGTCAATCTATGAGGATACAGGCATCTTTGCAAAAATGCATTACGATAAAGGGACAATGTCCGAAGTGGATTATGATACGTATACGCGTTTGTTTGAGGCAATGGTTATGACCCCTTATTTCCCTCACCCGGATGTTCTGATCCATCTCGAAGGATCGCTTGATGATATCTTGCAGCGCATTAAACAGCGTGGCCGTCAGATGGAACAGGATACACCTGTTGAATATTGGGAAGAGATGTATGAACGCTACGAACAATGGATTTCTAACTTCAGCATCTGCCCCGTCCTTCGCTTGAACATCAATGATTACGATCTGCTTCATGATCCTGAATCACTCGAAAAAATTATGGCGAAGATCGGCCAAAAGATTGAAGCCAAAAGAGAAGTCCGGTTATAAAAAAGAAGTGCCTCCGATGATGACGGAAGGCACTTTTTTTATTAGCGATTTATCTCCTATATAGGCTGAAAAATAAAAAGCTATTTTCGCAACCTTTGTTGCTCTTGAAAGTGGTTGATTTCCATTCCAGGCTGCTCGCTTTCCGCGGGGCGTGCGGTGAGCCTCTAGGCGCATGCGCCTGCGGGAGTCTCACCTGTCACGCATATCCCGCTGGAGTCTCGCACCTTGCATTCCAATCAACTTGTCAAGGAGGTAATCTAGACAAAAAATCTTCACTAAGCAACAATCTTTTGGAAAAAAGCCAAATAAAAAAACATCTGCACAGCGGCAGATGTTGAAATTATGTATGGAGGAGGTAGAGGGATTCGAACCCCCGCGGGTTGTTACACCCCTGTCGGTTTTCAAGACCGATCCCTTCAGCCGGACTTGGGTATACCTCCATGGTCTTACTGACAAAAATAATAATACCATGTGACTCAATTATATGTCAACATTCTTTTATAAAAAAATGAAAAAGGAAGGAGTAAATCCTTCCCTTTCTCTTTTTACTTGATAACTTCTTTGTTCCCCATATATGGGCGAAGCACTTCAGGGATGACGATAGAGCCGTCTTCCTGCTGATAATTCTCGAGGATGGCAGCTACGGTACGGCCGATTGCCAGTCCTGATCCGTTCAGTGTATGAACAAATTCAGGTTTCCCTTTCGCTTCGCGGCGGAAGCGGATTTGCGCCCTTCTCGCCTGAAAGCTTTCAAAGTTAGAACAAGAAGAAATTTCACGGTACGTTCCGTAGCTCGGCAGCCATACTTCAATATCGTACTTCTTCGCAGCAGTAAATCCTAAATCAGCTGTACACATGCTCAATACACGATATGGAAGCTTTAACAGCTGAAGAATTTTTTCTGCATGGCCTGTCAGTTTTTCAAGCTCTTCATAAGACTCTTCCGGTTTCACGAAACGGACAAGCTCTACTTTATTAAACTGATGCTGACGGATGAGACCGCGTGTATCACGGCCAGCAGATCCCGCTTCAGATCGGAAACAAGCGCTGTATGCAACATAACCTTTCGGAAGCTCTTCGGCAGTTAAAATTTCATTGCGATGAAGGTTGGTTACCGGAACTTCAGCAGTCGGGACCAAAAAGTAATCTTCTTCGCGGATTTTAAATGCATCTTCCTCAAACTTCGGCAGTTGCCCAGTTCCTGTCATGCTTTCTCTGTTCACCATGTAAGGAGGCAAGATTTCAGTATAGCCATGCTTATCTTCATGGTAGTCCATCATAAGGTTGATCAAAGCTCGTTCAAGGCGTGCTCCCGCTCCCTTATAAAAAGCAAAACGGCTTCCAGTTACTTTAGCGGCTCTTTCAAAATCGACGATATCAAGATCTGTCGCCAAGTCCCAGTGAGCTTTTGGTTCGAATGCAAACTCCTGAATATCTCCCCAATGGCGTACAGGTACATTATCGTCCTCTGTTTCACCAACCGGTACACTTTCATGAGGCAGGTTCGGCAGTGTGAGCATCAGGTGGTTCAGATCCTCTTCCACCGTGCGCAGATCGTCATCGATGGATTTAATCCGGTCTCCCACTTCACGCATCTCTGTGATCAAGTGGTCGGCATCTTTCTTTTCACGCTTGAATTCCGCTACCTGTTTGGATACTTCGTTACGTTTAGACTTTAATGTTTCTGTTTCACCAATCAGTTCACGGCGCTTTTCATCCAATTCAACAAAACGGTCCAAGCCTGTTAAGTCTTCTCCCCGTTTGCTTAATTTCTCTTTTACTTCATCAAAATTCGCCCGAACATATTTCAAATCAAGCATGTTTCTTCCTCCTTTAATCAATAACCTTTTTCTGACAAAACCCAAATAGCTGAAGAAATCCGTAATTGTGGCCCGGTATCCGTTCAAAAAACAAGGAGTTCGAGGCGCCGCTGATTCCGAGGACCGGAGTTTAGTATACCTAAATGAGGATCCGAGGAAATCAAGGCAACGGAGAAATCCGCTGCTTTGCCCGAGTAGCCGAACAAGAAGCAAGGAGTTCGAGGCGCCGCTGATTCCGAGGACCGGAGTTTGGTATACCCCCCAAATGAGGATCCGAGGAAATCAAGGCAACGAAGAAATCCGCCGCTTTGCCCGAGTAGCCGAACAAGAAGCAAGGAGTTCGAGGCGCCGCTGATTCCGAGGACCGGAGTTTGGTAAACCCCAAATGAGGATCCGAGGAAATCAAGGCAACGAAGAAATCCGCCGCTTATTGTTCGGCGTACAAATACAAAAAACTCCCGTCCCTATAAAGGGACGAGAGTTAACCCGCGTTGCCACCCTAGTTGCAAGTAAATACACCTGCCACCTTGTCATTGATAACGGACAATGTATACCGGGAAAGCTTACGTTTAATTTCAGCTTCCCACTCAAGGATGGATTCACAAATGACTTTGGTCGGTTTACACCAGCCACCGACTCTCTAGGCAAAGATCATTTTGCTACTGGTTCCTGTCAGCGATTTAACAAATAATGTTTGTATAGTAATGTACAATATTTTCCGCTTTTATGCAATAACCTTTTTCTTCTGAGATGCCATTTCTACAAAAAACTGGTGAAGACGGTAATCATCGGTCAGTTCCGGGTGAAAAGCTGCACATAGGAAGTGTCCTTGTTTTGCAGCAACGATACGGTCATTATGAACAGATAAAACTTCTACTTCTTCCCCGACTTCTACTATATAAGGAGCTCTGATGAAAACACCATTCACATCTTCGCCTACACCTTCAATGTGCAAGTCAGCTTCAAAGCTGTCCACCTGCCGGCCGAATGCATTTCTCTCAACGGTCATGTCAATGAGCTCGAGGTGCGCATGGTCTTGACCTTGAATGCGTTTTGCCATGAGGATTAGGCCTGCACATGTACCGAAAACTGGCTTTTCTTGTGCAAACTCCTTCAATGGTTCAAGGAAATTATATTTATCGATCAGACGCCTCATCGCAGTGCTTTCGCCGCCTGGGATCACAAGCCCGTCCAGATCATTCAACTCTTCAATACGCTTTACGCTCACTGCTTCTGCGCCGCTTTCTTGCAAAGCTTTAATATGTTCTCTCACAGCGCCTTGCAGGGCAAGAACACCAATTTTAATCATCGCGTTGCTTCCTTTCTTACCAGCCTCGTTCCTGCATGCGGTCTCCAGGAAGTAGCGTAGAGATCTCGATTCCTTTCATTGCAGTACCGAGTCCTTTTGATAGTTTAGCAATCAATTCATAGTCTCTGTAGTGAGTGGTTGCTTCTACAATCGCACGGGCAAATTTCTCAGGGTTTTCGGACTTGAAGATTCCTGATCCGACAAATACTCCGTCAGCGCCTAACTCCATCATTAATGCTGCATCAGCAGGAGTGGCTACGCCGCCAGCTGCAAAGTTAACGACAGGAAGACGTCCGTCTTTTTTGATTTGAAGAAGGATTTCATATGGTGCTCCAAGATTTTTAGCCTCAGTCATGAGTTCATCTTCACTCATAGCTGCTACCTTGCGGATTTGGCCTTGAATCATGCGCATATGTCGAACAGCTTCCACGATGTTTCCTGTTCCAGGCTCACCCTTTGTACGAAGCATAGAAGCGCCTTCTCCGATACGGCGGGAAGCTTCCCCAAGATCACGGGCTCCACATACAAAAGGAACTGTGAAATCACGTTTGTTCAAGTGGAATACTTCATCCGCAGGAGTAAGTACTTCACTTTCATCAAGGTAATCAACACCCATTGATTCAAGAACACGTGCTTCCACGATGTGTCCGATTCTAGCTTTCGCCATTACAGGGATACTGACTGCATTTAGTACTTCCTCTACGATTGTAGGATCCGCCATGCGCGCTACTCCGCCCGCTGCACGAATATCTGCTGGAACTCGTTCTAACGCCATAACGGCTACTGCTCCGGAAGCTTCGGCAATTTTAGCTTGCTCTGCATTGATAACGTCCATAATGACGCCGCCCTTTTGCATTTCAGCCATTCCGCGTTTTACACGATCTGTACCTGTCTTTAACATGCTACATATCCCCCTGTTTATTTATTAACTCTTTTATGAGTTTTTTAAATAATCAAATTCACATTCATTTTAACGTAAAACCAATAAATTCGCTAGGATTTAAAAAATACTCTTCAAAAGCAATGCTTTTGAAGAGTATTTCATCAAGATCAGAACCAGCCTTTTACAGTGTCAACTGCAGAATCCCAGACACCGCCAAAAAAATGGCCAGTACCTCTCATGGCAAGAACAAACCAATTGGCTTTTTCTACTGCCTTGGTCGTTACAACACTAGCTTGCCCTTTACCGGATCCGTCATTCAGCAAATAGCCGTGATCCGCATCTTTACCTGTATATTTCAATTGAATATGGCCGATTGTTTCACCTTTTTTTAGAGGGGCTTTCAATTTGCCGTCGTTATCCAGGTGCTTCTTATCGATCACAAGCACTGGTTTATAATTTTGCTTTTCACCATTTTTCACAAGCATTGAAACCGGTTCTTTTGTTGCAATCCCAACTTCTTTCTCTTTTCCTTGGATAACAGGAAGAGTTTTTTGTTTCTTCAGCTGATAGCCTTTTGGAAGAAGTGTTTCTTTTGTATAGTTGGAAAATCCGTAATCAAGCAATTGTTTCGTCTCACCAAACCGGCCTGCATAGCTGTTCGATTTCATAAGAACAGAAATCAACCGTGTTCCATCTCTTTTCGCTGTAGCTGCAAAAGAGTAACCCGCATTGTCCGTAGTACCCGTCTTTAGTCCGTCTACTCCCTTATACCCATAAACGAGGGACGGAAGCATCCAGTTCCAGTTCTTCATCATGATTTTATCGTCAGTCCCAGGACGGAACCATTTGGATGGAATACTTGCTGTATCTAAAACTTTAGGATAGTCACTGATTAATTTGAATGCAAGGATCCCTACTGATTTTGCGGACATCTTATTTTCATCCGTCTTGCTCCCAACGGAATCATACCCTTGGAGGTCATTGTTGTTCAGACCTGTACTGTTAACAAAACGAGCATCCTTGATTCCCATTTTTTTAGCTTTGTCGTTCATCATCCCGACAAACTTGGACTCTTTACCATCGCCAACAAGCTCTGCCAATGCGATCGAAGCACCGTTTGCAGAATAAATGGCCATAGCTTCATATAATTCTTTTACTGAATATTTATAATCACTTCGCAATGGTACGTTTGAAAGGTCTCTGTTTTGAGAAATTTTATGTGCATAATCACTAATGGCTGTTTTTTGATCCCATTGGATTTTGCCTTTTTTAATCGCTTCATTGACCAGGTATTCAGTCATCATTTTTGACATACTGGCTGGCGGCAATACTTGATCGGCTTTATTTTCGTATAAAATCTTACCTGTATCTCCATCAACTAAAATTGCCGTCTCCGATTTTGTTTTCAATTCCGGAGCAGCGCTTGCTTTTTCTGAATATCCAAATACACTGGCTGATAGCATTGAAACCATGACAGCTGAAAAAGTAAATCCTCTAAGTTTGTTGCCGAACAAAACTGACACCTCCATACAATTTACACAAACGTAATTGTACCATAGCAATATACAAAAAAATAGACAGAGGAATGACCTCTGTCCACTTTTTTTATAAAATCCATCTTTAGACTGAATAATTTGGTGCTTCTTTGGTAATTTGTACTTGGTGAGGGTGGCTTTCTCTTAATCCAGCACCGGTAATCTTAACGAACTTAGAATTATTTTGAAGCTCCTCTAATGTAGGAGTTCCGCAATATCCCATACCTGAACGAATTCCGCCGATCAGCTGGAACAATGTATCAGCCAGTGGCCCTTTATAAGGTACTCGACCTTCAATGCCTTCTGGAACAAGTTTTTGATTATTTTCCTGGAAATATCGGTCGCGGCTTCCTTGCTCCATGGCCCCGATCGATCCCATCCCCCGGTAAACTTTAAATTGGCGCCCTTGGTAAATTTCCCGTTCTCCTGGGCTTTCGGTTACTCCGGCAAGCAAGCTACCGAGCATAACAGCATTTCCGCCTGTAGCAAGAGCTTTCACGATGTCTCCCGAATATTTAATGCCTCCGTCAGCAATGATCGGAATTCCGTGCTTGCGAGCTTCTGTTGCGCAGTCATAAATGGCCGTAATTTGAGGCACACCTACACCGGCAACAACACGGGTCGTACAGATCGATCCAGGCCCGATTCCGACTTTAACCACACTTGCTCCAGCTTCGATCAAATCTTTTGTCGCTTCTGCTGTTGCTACGTTTCCAGCAATGATGGTAAGTTCAGGGTATTTAGCACGAACTTCTCTTACTTTAGTCAATACACCTTCAGAGTGGCCATGAGCCGTATCGATGACGATAACATCCACTCCTGCTTCGACCAATTTATCAATGCGAACCATCGCATCTTTTGTTACCCCTACTGCCGCACCAGCCAGCAAACGACCTTGGCTGTCTTTTGCAGAATTAGGGAACTCAATAACCTTTTCGATATCTTTTATTGTAATTAATCCTTGAAGAGTGCCTTCATTATCGACCAATGGAAGCTTTTCAATCTTATGCTTTTGAAGTAATTGCTCTGCTTCTTTTAGGGTAGTTCCTACTGGGGCAGTCACAAGATTTTCTTTCGTCATTACATCTGAAATCTGAATGGAGTAATCTTCAACAAAACGAAGATCACGGTTGGTGAGAATGCCTACAAGCTTCTTATTTTCATCAACAATGGGAACACCGCTGATTCTGTATTTCCCCATAAGATGTTCAGCATCAAAAACTTGATGATCAGGTGTAAGGTAGAACGGATCAGTAATAACTCCGCTTTCAGAGCGTTTTACTCTGTCCACTTGCTCTGCCTGCTGTTCGATAGACATGTTTTTATGGATAATACCTAATCCGCCCTGGCGAGCCATGGCAATCGCCAATTCTGCCTCTGTTACCGTGTCCATTCCAGCGCTTATAACAGGGATATTTAACTGTACAGAATCTGAAAGACGTGTCTTCAATGAAACATCTTTTGGCAAAACAGAAGATTTTGCCGGCACTAAAAGCACATCATCAAACGTTAATCCTTCTTTTTCAAACTTGCTCTCCCACATGCATACTCCACCCTTCTCTTCAATTAACTTCCTGAAAAATATTATTTGTAGATTAACAACTGGATAAACTACTGTCAAGGAAGGAACAATAAGTCTAACTTTTCAAAAAATAACACGGAGGTGAGCGCCCGGTGTCCGATGCAAATACCTGGTCATTATACTACAGTTTTTTTTCCTCAAGCAGGGCGCAAAAATACCTTTACGGCTGCTACGAAAACGCTGGAATTGAGCAGGCAGAAAGCAAAAGCTATCAAAACTGCTATCCCTTCATTTATTTTCTGGAACATGGAAAGAAATATTATGACCTGGCAGGTACAGCACCGACTGAACTCCAGCCGGTTTTACTGTTCTATGGCATGATCCAGCTGCTAAAGGCGTGCATACTGACCGTTGACCCTGACTATCCAGAAAACAGTTCTGTTCTTGCCCACGGTGTAACAACCAGGAAACGTAAAAAGAAGTATTATGAATTTCTTCATGATGAAGTGAGGATTCAGAGGAGCGGTCTTTTTAATCACTTTTCCACTAAATTGTTTCATGTGAAACATGCAGAAGGCGAAAAGCTTAAGATGAATGATATTATGGCTCTTATACCCGAATTGAGAGATCTTTTTCTTCATGTTCATAACGAAGATATAAACGTTCAAGTAATGCGAAACGATCAGGAGCTTATTATTCCCATTGATGTGCTAGATGGTCTCCATATGAACACCGGAAGACTGATCTCCTTTCTCAATGAAAACCCGGAAATCACCTTTCAACTTTTAAAAGAAACAAAAGAACATATCATTGTTCATTCTTCCAAAGAACTCCATCCCCTTGAATGCGAACCATTCAGCTATCACACTAACGGTTCATATTATCTCTACAGCAGCCGAAGAGAGATGAAAGAATTGAATGAATGCATGATTCATTATGCTGTTCTTTATAACCTGAGCATGCTGTGCCGATATGAGACCGAGTGGTGGAGTGATATCTTTCATTCCTATACTACCAATGATCTCCCTTTTATCAAGGAATTCCTATCCATTACACGTACAAAAATGCCCTATTTGCTTGGACAATTCCTGCAGCGGAAAGGGTGAGCAGGATTCTTGATTTAAAAGAGTTTCGTGGGTGCTTGAGGGAGGGCTCTGAGGGCTCGAGGACCAGAAAAGGGTGATTCAGGCGGACTTCCTTGGGTGATTTGGATCGTTACTTGCGGATTTGGTGGGTTTACTTGCGGATTTGGCTCGTTTACTTGCGGTTCGACAGCGTTTACTTGCGATTTCACAGCCGTTACTTGCGATTCAACAAGATTTACTTGCCTATCACGTCATTTTCATACTTATTTGGTTGATCCCTCGATGGTTTTAGTTTGTATTGACTTTATCCTTTCGTGTTCTCTTTAAAAATCCTTTTTTTGTGGCTAAGGGATAAGGATTTGAAGGTTCTACTTTGTTGATTCGGGATCGTTACTTGCGGGTTTGTACGGTTTACATGCGGCTTCGGCCCTTTTACGTGCGACTTTGAAGGATTTACATGCGGGAATGGAGACTTTACGTGCGACTTTTCACCCTTTACATGCCAAACCCATCATTTTCATAAAAGAACATACAAAAAAGCACCGCTGGAATCTTTCCAACAGTGCTTCGTGCATGCCCGGCAACGTCCTACTCTTACAGGGGGAAGCCCCCAACTACCATCGGCGCTGAAGAGCTTAACTTCCGTGTTCGGTATGGGAACGGGTGTGACCTCTTCGCTATCGCCACCAGACATATGTAGGTTTTTCAACCTATTTTGAGGTATATTCCCTCAAAACTAGATAACTTTTCATCCAAACTTCTGATTATTTTAAGGATAAGCCCTCGACCGATTAGTATCTGTCAGCTCCACGTGTCACCACGCTTCCACACCAGACCTATCAACCTCATCATCTCTAAGGGGTCTTACTCACTTGACGTGATGGGAAATCTCATCTTGAGGGGGGCTTCATGCTTAGATGCTTTCAGCACTTATCCCGTCCACACGTAGCTACCCAGCTATGCCCCTGGCGGAACAACTGGTACACCAGCGGTGTGTCCATCCCGGTCCTCTCGTACTAAGGACAGCTCCTCTCAAATTTCCTGCGCCCGCGACGGATAGGGACCGAACTGTCTCACGACGTTCTGAACCCAGCTCGCGTACCGCTTTAATGGGCGAACAGCCCAACCCTTGGGACCTACTTCAGCCCCAGGATGCGATGAGCCGACATCGAGGTGCCAAACCTCCCCGTCGATGTGGACTCTTGGGGGAGATAAGCCTGTTATCCCCAGGGTAGCTTTTATCCGTTGAGCGATGGCCCTTCCATGCGGAACCACCGGATCACTAAGCCCGACTTTCGTCCCTGCTCGACTTGTAGGTCTCGCAGTCAAGCTCCCTTGTGCCTTTACACTCTGCGAATGATTTCCAACCATTCTGAGGGAACCTTTGGGCGCCTCCGTTACAATTTAGGAGGCGACCGCCCCAGTCAAACTGCCCACCTGACACTGTCTCCGAACCGGATCACGGTTCCAGGTTAGAATTTCAATACAGTCAGGGTAGTATCCCACCGACGCCTCCATCGAAGCTGGCGCTCCGACTTCCCAGGCTCCTACCTATCCTGTACAAACTGTACCAAAATCCAATATCAAGCTGCAGTAAAGCTCCATGGGGTCTTTCCGTCCTGTCGCGGGTAACCTGCATCTTCACAGGTACTATAATTTCACCGGGTCTCTCGTTGAGACAGTATCCAAGTCGTTACACCTTTCGTGCGGGTCGGAACTTACCCGACAAGGAATTTCGCTACCTTAGGACCGTTATAGTTACGGCCGCCGTTTACTGGGGCTTCAATTCAGAGCTTCTCCCGTAAGGGATAACCCCTCCTCTTAACCTTCCAGCACCGGGCAGGTGTCAGCCCCTATACTTCGCCTTGCGGCTTCGCAGAGACCTGTGTTTTTGCTAAACAGTCGCTTGGATCTATTCACTGCGGCTCTCTCGGGCGTTAACCCTATCAGAGCACCCCTTCTCCCGAAGTTACGGGGTCATTTTGCCGAGTTCCTTAACGAGAGTTCTCCCGATCATCTTAGGATTCTCTCCTCGCCTACCTGTGTCGGTTTGCGGTACGGGCACCTCTTTCCTCACTAGAGGCTTTTCTTGGCAGTGTAGGATCAGGGACTTCGGTACTGTAATTTCCCTCGCCGTCACAGCTCAGCCTTCACGATTGCGGGATTTGCCTCACAATCAGCCTAACTGCTTAGACGCGCATTTCCAATCGCGCGCTCTCCCTACCTTCCTGCGTCCCCCCGTCGTTCAAACGGAAAGGAGGTGGTACAGGAATTTCAACCTGTTGGCCATCGCCTACGCCTTTCGGCCTCGGCTTAGGTCCCGACTAACCCTGAGCGGACGAGCCTTCCTCAGGAAACCTTAGGCTTTCGATGGACAAGATTCTCACTTGTCTTTCGCTACTCATACCGGCATTCTCACTTCAAAGCGCTCCACCAGTCCTTCCGGTCTGACTTCACTGCACTTCGAACGCTCCCCTACCACTGTACCCTAAGGTACAATCCATAGCTTCGGTGATACGTTTAGCCCCGGTACATTTTCGGCGCAGAGTCACTCGACCAGTGAGCTATTACGCACTCTTTAAATGGTGGCTGCTTCTAAGCCAACATCCTGGTTGTCTGGGCAACTCCACATCCTTTCCCACTTAACGTATACTTTGGGACCTTAGCTGATGGTCTGGGCTGTTTCCCTCTTGACTACGGATCTTATCACTCGCAGTCTGACTCCCGCGGATAAGTCTCTGGCATTCGGAGTTTGACTGAATTCGGTAACCCTGTGGGGGCCCCTAGTCCAATCAGTGCTCTACCTCCAGGACTCTAGCCGCGAGGCTAGCCCTAAAGCTATTTCGGGGAGAACCAGCTATCTCCGTGTTCGATTGGCATTTCACCCCTACCCACACCTCATCCCCGCACTTTTCAACGTGCGTGGGTTCGGGCCTCCATTCAGTGTTACCTGAACTTCACCCTGGACATGGGTAGATCACACGGTTTCGGGTCTACGACAACGTACTATGGCGCCCTGTTCAGACTCGCTTTCGCTGCGGCTCCGCCTTATCAGCTTAACCTTGCACGTTATCGTAACTCGCCGGTTCATTCTACAAAAGGCACGCTGTCACCCGTTAATGGGCTCCAACTACTTGTAGGCACACGGTTTCAGGATCTCTTTCACTCCCCTTCCGGGGTGCTTTTCACCTTTCCCTCACGGTACTGGTTCACTATCGGTCACTAGGGAGTATTTAGCCTTGGGAGATGGTCCTCCCGGATTCCGACGGGGTTTCACGTGTCCCGCCGTACTCAGGATCCACTCAGGAGGGAACGAAGTTTCAACTACAGGGCTGTTACCTTCTTTGGCTGGCCTTTCCAGACCGCTTCATCTACCCCGTTCCTTTGTAACTCCATGTTGAGTGTCCTACAACCCCAGAGGGCAAGCCCTCTGGTTTGGGCTGATTCCGTTTCGCTCGCCGCTACTCAGGAAATCGCATTTGCTTTCTCTTCCTCCGGGTACTTAGATGTTTCAGTTCCCCGGGTCTGCCTTCTCATATCCTATGTATTCAGATATGGATACCATCCCATTACGGATGGTGGGTTCCCCCATTCGGAAATCCCCGGATCAATGCTTACTTACAGCTCCCCGAGGCATATCGGTGTTCGTCCCGTCCTTCTTCGGCTCCTAGTGCCAAGGCATCCACCGTGCGCCCTTTCTAGCTTAACCTTTAACCGAATCAGCTTTTCAGCTGAATCGTTTCACATGATCGTTAGATCATGGGTCTTGCATAATCAGCGCACAACTAATGAATTAGTTGGCTTTGTTTGGATGTTTCGTTATCTAGTTTTCAAGGAACATGGTCCGTGCGCGCAAAAAAATGCGTCACATAACCTCTATTGTTTGAAAGAAACGATGTTCTTTCAAAACCAAACAAAAGCTCAGGTAAGTTCATGAGGCTACTAAGTGCACTCATGTCTCCATAGAAAGGAGGTGATCCAGCCGCACCTTCCGATACGGCTACCTTGTTACGACTTCACCCCAATCATCTGTCCCACCTTCGGCGGCTGGCTCCTAAAAGGTTACCCCACCGACTTCGGGTGTTACAAACTCTCGTGGTGTGACGGGCGGTGTGTACAAGGCCCGGGAACGTATTCACCGCGGCATGCTGATCCGCGATTACTAGCAATTCCGGCTTCATGTAGGCGAGTTGCAGCCTACAATCCGAACTGAGAGTGGCTTTTTGGGATTGGCTCGGCCTCGCGGCTTTGCAACCCTTTGTACCACCCATTGTAGCACGTGTGTAGCCCAGGTCATAAGGGGCATGATGATTTGACGTCATCCCCACCTTCCTCCGGTTTGTCACCGGCAGTCACCTTAGAGTGCCCAACTGAATGCTGGCAACTAAGGTCAAGGGTTGCGCTCGTTGCGGGACTTAACCCAACATCTCACGACACGAGCTGACGACAACCATGCACCACCTGTCACTCTGTCCCCCGAAGGGGAAAGTCCTATCTCTAGGATGGTCAGAGGATGTCAAGACCTGGTAAGGTTCTTCGCGTTGCTTCGAATTAAACCACATGCTCCACTGCTTGTGCGGGCCCCCGTCAATTCCTTTGAGTTTCAACCTTGCGGTCGTACTCCCCAGGCGGAGTGCTTAATGTGTTAACGTCAGCACTGAGGGTGGAACCCCCCAACACCTAGCACTCATCGTTTACGGCGTGGACTACCAGGGTATCTAATCCTGTTTGCTCCCCACGCTTTCGCGCCTCAGCGTCAGTTACAGGCCAAAAAGCCGCCTTCGCCACTGGTGTTCCTCCACATCTCTACGCATTTCACCGCTACACGTGGAATTCCACTTTTCTCTCCTGCACTCAAGTTCCCCAGTTTCCAATGACCCTCCACGGTTGAGCCGTGGGCTTTCACATCAGACTTAAAGAACCGCCTGCGCGCGCTTTACGCCCAATAATTCCGGATAACGCTTGCCACCTACGTATTACCGCGGCTGCTGGCACGTAGTTAGCCGTGGCTTTCTGGTCAGGTACCGTCAAGGTACCGGCAGTTACTCCGGTACTTGTTCTTCTCTGACAACAGAGCTTTACGACCCGAAGGCCTTCATCGCTCACGCGGCGTTGCTCGGTCAGACTTTCGTCCATTGCCGAAGATTCCCTACTGCTGCCTCCCGTAGGAGTCTGGGCCGTGTCTCAGTCCCAGTGTGGCCGATCACCCTCTCAGGTCGGCTACGCATCGTCGCCTTGGTGAGCCGTTACCTCACCAACTAGCTAATGCGCCGCGGGCCCATCTGTAAGCGTCAGCACAAGGCCGACTTTCAAAAAAGAAACAGGCGTTTCTCTTTATCATCCGGTATTAGCTTCGGTTTCCCGAAGTTATCCCCGTCTTACAGGCAGGTTACCCACGTGTTACTCACCCGTCCGCCGCTAACCTCAGAGAGCAAGCTCTCTTTGGTCCGCTCGACTTGCATGTATTAGGCACGCCGCCAGCGTTCATCCTGAGCCAGGATCAAACTCTCCAATAAAGTGTTTGATATAGCTCTTAAAGTTTAAAAATTGATGGGATTGTAAAATCCCTGACTTACCTGGCTTTTGTTTGGTTTTCAAAGAACAAGTTTGCGCCGCTCGTTTTGGCGACTTTATTAGAATACCATACTAGCAACTATTAAGTCAACCGTTTTTCTGAAAAAGTTTTTATCAGAAGTTCGCCTGAAAGAATAGGCAAAACAAGAAGCTCAATAAATATACCACCATAATGGATCTATTGCAAGTGTTTTTTAAATAAAGCTGTATAAACATAAAAAAAAGAGTCCCTTCTGGCTTTGGGACTCCCTTGCTTCCGTTATTCAGAGAGAACTTCTTCAATAAAGAGATCATTGTTGTCCCTTAAAGAGATAATGGCGGACGATTGATCCAGCTGGATAATCGGTCTCGCAGGATGAGAGTCTTCCTTAAAAACGATAGATCCTGTCTGGCCGTCCGATAGTCTTACTCTCGTCCCTGCTGAAAAGATAGACAGTCCGTCCGTCACCGCCCGAATGATAGCTGGATCAAACTGGCCGAATTGATCTTTCATCATTAGCTCGATGACTTTAAAAGGACTTAGTTTTTTCCGGTAGGGCCTTTCTGAAGTCATCGCAAGGTAGACGTCCGCTGCGGCAAGGATTCTGCTGTAAGGATGAAGCTTGCTTCCATGAACCTTGAGTGGATAGCCGCTTCCATCCTGACGTTCATGATGCTGCAGGACCCCGAGAAGAACACCCTCTTTTATAGCAGGCAATTTTTTAAGCATGTTATAGCCTTGGATGGAATGCTGCTTCACTTCTTTAAGCTCATGAAGGTTCAAAGGCCCTTTTTTCTTTAAGATAGCTGGAGATATTTTGGACATGCCGCAGTCGCACAGCGCGCCTGCCACTCCAATCTGGAGACAGTTCCCTCTTGAGAATCCAAGTTTTTTAGCTATGAAAGCACTAAGTACAGAAAGAGACACTGCATGATGATACAAATAATCGTCTGTATTTTGCGCCTGCTGCATGTCCTTTAATCCCCCAGGCTGGTCCATTCCTTTTTCCACAACAGGTACGATTGCTTTCCTTAATGTAAGCACATCGATTTGAGCACCTGCTCTCCAGTTGGTGAACAGCACTTTAAATCGCTTTACGGCTTCGTTATAGAGAGGCAGGAAGGCACCGGGCATATCTATAGAAGAAACAGGAGATGGCTTGCTTTTTTCAGGAGCAGTCTTTGTTGTCTGTTTATTTTTGGAAGTTTCAGAGACAATTTCAATTTCCCTGATCATGAACAACGATAAAATGTCCAGGTGCTCAGCTGTCAGGACAGTATTCTTTTTTATAATCGGATGATTCGTACGGCCGAAATGATCAGTAGCAAGAACTTGGCCGACTTTTGCCGCTGAAGGATGGATTATCATCTTGGTTCCCCGCTTTTTATGTATATGAAATTCATTTTCATTTTACATATAAAAAAGAGGAAAATATATGATTATTTTCCTCTTTTTATCAATTATTCTTCTGTATCGTTTTCATTAGAAGATTCTTCTGGAGCCTGTGTGTCTTCGTGGCCTCCCATTTCTTCTTCCAATCCGTCTTCAATATCTTCATCAAGCTCTTTTTCTACAACCGCAACAGTGGCTACATGGTTGCCTTCGTGCATGGAGATCAATTTCACACCCTGAGTATTTCTTCCCATGGATGAGATGCCTGACATATTCATACGGATCAGGATGCCGTCAGCGGTAATAATCATGAGGTCTTCATCATTCGTTACCGTTTTAAGCGCGATGATCGCTCCGTTTCGATCGTTGATTTTACAGGTTTTGATTCCTTTTCCGCCGCGTGACTGCAGACGGTATTCTTCCATTGGTGTACGTTTTCCGTAACCTTTTTTGGTAACGATTAATACATCCTGTGCTTCATCGAGAACTTCCATTCCGACGACATAATCGTCTTCGCCAAGAGTTACAGCTTTTACTCCTGCAGCTGTACGGCCCATTGATCGTACATCATCCTCTTTATAGCGAATCGCCATTCCCTGGCTCGTTCCAACGATAATCTCCTTGCTGCCATCTGTCAGTTTAACACCCATCAGCTCGTCATCTTCACGCAAGGTAATGGCAAACAGACCGCCTTTTCGGATATTAGCAAACTGAGAAAGCGGAGAACGTTTCGTAATCCCATGTCTCGTCATGAAGTTGAGGTACCACGTATCCTCGAATTCTTCTACAGGAATGACAGCTGAAATCGTTTCATCCCGTTCAACCTGAAGCATGTTGACAATCGGAATTCCTTTTGCCGTTCTGCTCATTTCAGGAATCTCATAACCTTTCAGGCGGTACACTTTACCTTTATTCGTAAAGAAGAGGATCGTATTATGAGAGTTTGTTGTAAAGAGATGTTCCACGAAATCATCTTCACCCGTTCCCATGCCTTGGATGCCGCGGCCGCCTCGACGCTGTGAGCGGTAGGTGGAGATGGGAAGACGCTTAATGTATCCCTTGTTCGTCAAAGTAATGACGATATTTGTTCTTGGAATGAGGTCCTCATCTTCAATCATGTCGAAGCCGACGGTAATGTTCGTACGGCGCGCATCACTGAAACGTTCTTTGATCTCAGTGAGTTCTTCACGAATGATTTCGAGAATCCTTTCCTCATCTGCCAGGATGGCTTTCAGCTCTGCAATGAGAGCGACAAGCTCTTTATACTCATTTTCAATCTTGTCCCGCTCCAGGCCTGTCAAACGTTGAAGCCTCATTTCCAGGATGGCTTGAGCCTGTTCATAGCTTAGAGAGAATTTCTCCATCAAGCCGTCTCGCGCAATCTCTGTTGTTCTTGAAGAACGGATAAGGGCGATGACTTCATCAAGATGATCCAGCGCAATTCTTAAGCCTTCAAGAATATGAGCACGCGCTTCTGCTTTCCGAAGATCGAACTCGGTTCTGCGGCGGATGATGACCTGCTGATGTTTCAAGTAATAATACAGACATTCTTTAAGGTTCAGTACTTTCGGCTGCCCATCGACTAATGCCAGCATATTGATGCCGAAGCTGGTTTGCAGCGCCGTCTGTTTATAAAGGTTATTTAAGAGTACATTGGCATTCGCATCACGGCGGACTTCAATGACAATACGCATTCCATTTCGGTCTGACTCGTCGCGAAGATCCGTGATGCCGTCAATCTTTTTATCCCTGACTAATTCTGCGATTTTTTCGATCAGGCGGGCTTTGTTGACTTGGTAAGGAATTTCATTAACGATAATCGTACTTTTGCCGTTCGCCTGTTCTTCAATCTCTGCTTTGGCACGGATAATGATGGAGCCTCTTCCAGTCTGGTAAGCTTTCCTGATTCCTTCACGTCCTAAAATTTCACCTGCTGTCGGGAAATCCGGCCCAGGAATGAATTCCATTAGTTCCGGAATAGAAATATCAGGATTTCGGCTGAGTTCCAAAATACCGTCGATGACTTCTCCGAGATGGTGAGGAGGAATATTGGTTGCCATTCCAACAGCAATCCCGGAAGTACCGTTGACCAAGAGGTTTGGAAAACGGGAAGGCATAACAATTGGTTCACGTTCGGAGCCGTCATAGTTATCCTTATAGTCAATCGTGTCCTTGTTGATGTCACGGACCATTTCCATCGCAATTTTTGACATTCTTGCTTCTGTATAACGCATTGCCGCAGCGGCGTCCCCATCCACGGAACCAAAGTTGCCGTGGCCGTCGATCAGCATGTGGCGATATGCAAAATCCTGCGCCATACGAACCATCGTTTCATATACGGCAGAGTCGCCGTGAGGGTGATACTTACCGATAACTTCCCCGACGATACGAGCGGACTTTTTGTACGCTTTATCGGCGGTCATGCCCAGGTCGTTCATCGCATAAAGAATCCGCCGGTGAACAGGCTTCAGGCCGTCACGGACATCAGGAAGTGCACGGCTCACGATAACGCTCATCGCATAATCCATAAATGATGTACGCATTTCCGAGCTGATATTTATTTCCTTCACCCGGGATTGATCTGCTTCAGACATTAGTTCTAACCTCCATTTACTGCATGATCCATAAGAAATTCTCTTTACGGTGCACTCATTTCCTTACAAATAATATCTATAAAAACGGTAAGAGAAACAGGGGTATGCCCTGTTTCCACTGTTGTTAAATATCCAAGTTTTTGACGTAATGGGCATTTTCCTGAATGAAATCACGCCGCGGTTCGACCTTATCCCCCATCAAAATCTCAAAGGTTTCATCCGCTTCCATCGCATCTTTCAGTTCAACCTGCAGCAGCGTTCTTGTTTCTGGATCCATGGTCGTTTCCCACAGCTGAGTGGGATTCATTTCTCCAAGACCTTTATAGCGCTGAACTCCCGGTTTTGGATTCTGCGGGATCTCTTTCATAATTCTATCCATTTCTTTATCGTTATAAGCATATTCAATCCGCTTGCCCTGCTGAATCTTATAAAGAGGCGGCTGTGCGATGTAGATATATCCATTCTCGATGATCGGTCTCATATACCGGTAAAAGAACGTCAGCAGCAGTGTACGGATATGAGCGCCATCGACATCAGCATCCGTCATGATGATAATTTTATGGTATCTCGCTTTTGAAATATCAAAATCTTCACCGATACCCGTACCGAGTGCCGTAATGATGGCTCGGATCTCATTGTTTGATAAGATTTTATCAAGACGTGCTTTTTCTACGTTGATGATTTTTCCCCGCAATGGCAGAATCGCCTGAAAATGGCGGTCGCGCCCTTGTTTGGCTGATCCACCTGCCGAGTCACCCTCAACGATGTACAATTCAGATACACTGGCGTCCTTTGAAGAACAGTCTGCCAGTTTACCTGGAAGAGAAGAAACATCAAGTGCGCTTTTTCTGCGTGTCAGCTCGCGGGCTTTTTTGGCAGCGACGCGCGCACGAAGCGCCATCATCCCTTTTTCCAGTACCCGCTTGGCGATATTTGGATTTTCCAGCATAAAGGTGGAGAACTGTTCAGAGAATAGAGATTCAGTAATCGTTCTCGCCTCAGAGTTTCCAAGTTTCGTTTTCGTCTGTCCTTCAAACTGTGGATCTGGATGCTTGATGGAGATGATGGCAGTCAAACCTTCACGCACATCATCACCCGACAAGTTTGTATCGCTGTCTTTGAACATATTGTTTCGGCGCCCATAATCATTGATGACACGTGTTAACGCGGTTTTAAACCCAGACTCATGGGTTCCGCCTTCATGCGTGTTAATGTTGTTGGCGAAAGAGTAGATATTGCTCGTATAGCTGTCGTTATACTGAAGTGCAATCTCTAGAGAGATTCCATCTTTCTCTCCTTCGATGAAGATCGGCTCATGAATAGCTTCACGTGCGCGGTTGATGTGTTCAACGTAGGATTTGATCCCGCCTTCATAATGGTACTCCTGTTCGACTGGCTCTTCTTCGCGCTTGTCCCTAGCGATAATCTTGATTCCGCGATTAAGGTAGGCAAGTTCTCTAATCCTTTGAGAGAGTGTGGTAAAGTCAAATTCCCTCGTTTCCGTAAAGATTTCTTTATCCGGAACAAAGTGAATGATCGTTCCCCGTTTGTCTGTTTCTCCAATCACAGCCAGGTCGGCCGCTGGAACACCGCGGTGGTACTGCTGATAATGAATCTTGCCGTCACGATGGACGGTTACATCCATTTCACTGGAAAGCGCATTTACAACGGACGCACCAACACCATGAAGTCCTCCGGATACTTTATAACCTCCGCCGCCAAATTTACCGCCGGCATGAAGTACGGTCATGATGACCTCTACAGCAGGACGTCCCATTTTTTCTTGAATCCCAACAGGAATACCTCGTCCATTGTCCGTAACAGTAATGCTGTTATCTTTTTCGATCGTGACAGTAATCTCATCACAGTAACCAGCCAAAGCTTCATCGATTGAGTTATCGACGATTTCCCACACTAAGTGGTGCAGCCCTTTTACGTTCGTGGAACCGATGTACATTCCGGGACGTTTACGGACAGCTTCGAGCCCTTCTAATACCTGAATATCACTTTCATCATAATGCTGTTCTAATTTCTGATCAGTAGTCATTTTTTTCTTCACCTACATTTCGGTTTCGGGAACAATTTCAAATAAAGCCTTTTATTTTAAATACCAGCTATGGGCAAAATCAATACGTTCTCCTGCCCGTTTTTTCAGTGTGATCGAGGATAGAGGGGAGATATAAACCTGTTTCTTTGTGATGATAACGGATTTTGGATTTGTGTCGCATAGATTGACCATGCTTTTCTTTTCTTTGTGCTGCCTTAAAAAGTCGTTCATTAATTCCGAGCTTTCAAGAGCATGGTAATCCAGAATAGCTACGATATCTTTTTGCTGGATCACCGCTTCTTCGCCAATATGAAGTAACATGGTTCACCTCACCTTATCCGTTCAATCGCACCTTGTTCGACATGGTACGTTGCCGCCTTTTCCAGCTTTTCATGATGAATACCTTCCACACTTGTTGTCGTAACAAACGTTTGTACTTTGCCTTGAATAGTGTTCAGCAGATGAGACTGCCTGTAATCATCAAGTTCTGATAAAACGTCATCCAGCAGGAGCAGTGGATATTCCCCGACTTCTGAATGAATGAGATCAATTTCTGCAAGTTTGATCGAAAGCGCAGTAGTTCTCTGCTGGCCCTGTGAACCGAACGTTTGCACATCTTTTCCGTTCACGTGGAAAAGCAGGTCGTCACGGTGCGGTCCGAAAAGAGTGGTCCCTCGCTCTAGTTCTCTATCTTTTATTTTAACAAACTTTTGTTCATAAGCTTCTATCATTTTCGACAAATCTTGCTCTTCACATACCTCAATGGTCGGTTTATATAAAACTTCCAGCCTTTCAAGCCCCCGGCTGATCCCGTGATGGATCGGATCGGCCCAGCTTTGAAGCAGTTTCATATAGCTCATGCGTTTTTCTGTAACTCTTGCAGCCGACTGAATCATTTGTTCAGTCAGGATATCCAGCATGACTCCGTTTTCTTTTGAACGGTTCCGCTGCATATCCCGCAAAAGCGAGTTGCGCTGAGCGAGGACTTTTTGATATTGGGTCAGGTAGTGGAGATATACAGGATTGACCTGTCCGATCTCCATATCGATAAAACGACGTCGCACCTGCGGACTCCCTTTTACAAGATTCAAATCCTCAGGTGCAAACATGACGACATTTAATGCCCCTATATAATCAGTCAGCCTCCGCTGTTCAAGTCCATTGACTTTTGCTTTCTTTCCTTTTTGCGAAATGACCAGGCTTAAACTGAATGGTCCGGTCCTTTTTTGAACCCGTCCTTCTATTTTAGCATATTCTTCGTCCCAATAGATTAATTCTTTATCACGGGGAGTCCTGTGGGATTTAGCCATCGCAAGCACATAGATGGCCTCCATCACATTTGTTTTACCCTGTGCGTTTTCACCAAGAAACACGTTCACTTTGTTTTCAAAGTTAATCTCCTGGGACGAATAATTCCGGTAGTTCCTAATGCTTAATTCTTCAATATACAACGGGATACCCCCATCTATCTCGCTACAGTAAATTCACCTAAATCGGGAACAGAAACCGCATCGCCTTCATAAAGCTTTCTGCCTCTGCGGTTTTCAGGTTCACCGTTAACCAGCACTTCATTCTCTGCTAAATACCATTTTACCATTCCTCCGCTAGAGATGGCATCTACCTGTTTTAAAAGCTGCTGCAGCGTAATATACTCGGTTGTTATTTTTACAGTTTCCATCGTTACACCCCTTTTATAGCTAGTATTTTCATTTTTATCCTCTTTATGAAAAGGCATAAAAGCTGCCGGATAAAGACCAGCAGCTTTTTATGCGTTATTTATGTTCTTAATACGTTCTGACAGGAAGAATGAGCTGTTTAACTGTCTCATTTTCTACAGGTGTGATAAGGAACGGCCGCATAGCACCTGTAAACAAGACTTTAATTTCTGTACAATCCATCGCTTTAAGGGCATCAATCATATACTTCGCGTTGAACGAAATCTTAAGTTCTTCTCCCTCCATCGATTCAGTGATGACATTCTCGTAAACTTTTCCGATTTCCGGTGAGTTGGAAGAGATCTCGACTGTCTGGTTATCCAATGTGGCCAGCTTGACCACATTATTTCTGCCCTCTCTTGCTAAAAGGGAGGCTCGGTCAATCGCCTGCAGGAAATCTTTCGTAGATAATCCGAGTGTTGTTTTGCTCTCACTGGGAAGCAGCTTGCTCGTATCAGGATAATTGCCGTCAAGCAGGCGGGAGAAGAACAATGTATTCTTCGTTTTGAACAGTACTTGATTATCGGTCACAACGATTTGAACCAGTTCACTGGATTCTTCTACGATCTTCGAAAGTTCATTCAGGCTTTTACCTGGAATGACAACATTCTGGAACGATAATTCTTCCGTGTTGCTCTCAATTCTTGCTGTGCGAAGTGCGAGGCGATGGCTGTCTGTTGCTACACAGCTTAATACGCCATCCTCAAGCTTGATGTTCACCCCAGTTAATATAGGGCGTGTTTCTGACGTGGACACCGCGAAGACAGTTTGCCTGATAATTTGGCGAAGCAGATCTCCTTGAATACTGAACACATTTTGTTCTTCAATCTGAGGAAGGCGAGGATATTCTTCAGGATCCAGGCCAACCAGGCTGAATTCGGATGCTCCCGAACGAAGCTTTGTTTCAAAACGTTCTCCGACTTCGATTTCAACCGTATCATTTGGCAGTTTTTTAACGATTTCAGAGAAATACCTTGCTTGCAGCACGATACTTCCTGGTTTTTGAACTTCTAAATTGACAGTTCCGTTCTCTTCCATAGGAATCAAACGTTCAATGGATATATCGGAATCACTGCCGGTTAATGTCATTCCTTCACTATGTACGTCCATTTTGATCCCTGTCAAAATTGGTATCGTTGTTCGTGAAGAAACGGCCTTCATTACATCTTGAACACCTTCAATTAGCTGGCTTCGGTTAATTTGAAATTTCATCGTCATCCCCCTGAACATTTTCATTTTGAAATTGTGTTATATTATTCATTTTTTTAAATAAAAAATAGTCGTAGTAATAGTAGGGCCTGTGAATCTGTGGATAACTGCAAAAAGTTAAAGGAAGAACAGCCTATCCACATGTGGACAGACTGTGTATAAGCATGTACCGGTTATTCACAGTATTCACAGCAAAAACAGGTGCTTATAGAGGCACTACGATTTTAACTGATCGTGAATTTCCTTGATATTCTTTTGCAGCAGCTGGTCGGAAACCATTAAGTTTGAAATTTTCTCATGAGCGTGCAGGACAGTCGTATGGTCCCTTCCCCCAAATTCTTCGCCGATCTTAGGCAGTGAATTGTCGGTCAGCTCCCTTGCGAGATACATGGCGATCTGTCGAGGAAAGGCAACAGACTTTGTCCTCTTCTTGGCAGTGAAATCTTCAAGCTTGATATTATAATGCCTGCCGACAATCTCTTGAATATGATGAATCGTGATCATACGCGGTTTAGAGGAAGGAATGATGTCCTTCAATGCCTCTGCTGCCAGATCCGCATTCATATCCTGGTTTATAAGAGAAGAATAGGCAACAACACGGATCAAAGCACCTTCCAGTTCACGGATGTTGGTGTCGATTTGATTCGCGATGTAAAGCATCACTTCATTTGGAATGTCCAATCCTTCTGCTTTCGCTTTTTTACGCAGAATCGCAATTCTCGTCTCAAGGTCCGGCGGAGTGATATCTGTAATCAGCCCCCATTCAAAACGGGAACGGAGCCTGTCCTCTAATGTAGGAATCTCTTTTGGAGGACGGTCACTTGAAATAACAATCTGCTTGCTTTCTTCATGAAGAGCGTTGAACGTATGGAAAAATTCTTCCTGAGTCTGTTCTTTTCCCGCCAAAAACTGAATATCATCAATCAATAGAACGTCAACACTCCTGAATTTATTTCTAAATTCGACAGTTTTGTTGTCACGGATCGAGTTAATGAACTCATTTGTAAACTTTTCAGAGGACAAATACGCCACTTTGGCATTGGGTTTATGGTCGATCACATAATGGCCGATCGCATGCATCAAGTGGGTCTTCCCCAAACCTACGCCTCCATAGATAAACAAAGGATTATAGGCTTTGGCGGGAGCTTCAGCCACCGCTAGAGAAGCAGCATGGGCGAATCGGTTCCCTGACCCGATAACGAACCGGTCAAATGTGTACTTCGGATTCAGCATGCTTTGTTTCACTTCTTCTTGCTGCTCCACATTCACTTTTTGTGTTTTCTTTAACACTTTTTCAAGGTCAACTTCTTCTTCCATCTGATTTTGAGGAATGATGAATTTGACATCCAGCGCAGCACCGGTTACATCCTGAAGGGTTTCCGAGATCAGGGTGGAATAACGGGATTCCAGCCAGTCACGGGCAAACTCGTTCGGTGCAGTAATGATAAGCGTATCATTTTGCAGTGCATGTGCCGCTGTGGACTTCAACCATGTCTCAAAGCTGGGCTTGCTGACCTTTTTTTCCATGGCAGCCAGTGCTTTGTTCCATAGGTCATTAATATTTTCCACCAACTGTCCCTCCTAAAAATATTTATATAAACGAAGCTTTTTCTTCCTTGCGTACAGCTTAAATTCAAAGGCAGCGCGAAAGAAAACCTCAAGACAGTCGAGGGCAATTTTAAATGAGTGAAACCAGATTTGATGTTCCAATCATAAAATAGCCGTCGCGGGTAAAGGTTCATCTTGAGGCTTATAAAGGCACTTTTCACAAAACGCTTGATGTTGTTCAAGCCTTGTACAGCGATATGTATATAATCGAATAAATATACTATTCACAGCAAAAGTGCACAATCTATTAATATAGTAGAAAATCAGTATAAGGTAAGTCATACAGAGGATGTGGACAACCTTATAAACATCAATTTTAAACTGTCCACAACTTTATCCACACGCTGTGGATAAAAACATTGTCGCATGAAGTTATCAACGAGTTAAAACACAACAATCATAACAAATAAATCCCATGAATGCAATGTGTTTTTCGCACTTATCCACAACCCCTACAACTTGTGTACGGATGTTGTCCACAGCACTAGATTTTGTGTAAAACTTGTCGATAAAGGGTGTGGATAATGAAAAAAGTGTCGAAAAAAGTATCCACAGGGGGAGGGAAAACGAAAACTGCCGTACGGATCAGCAAAAGTTTTACTTTGGGGATTTTTCCTGTTTTTATAATTAAATTCTGTGAAGACTTGACAAATCGAGGGTATCATCCTTATACTTACTTAGACTGTCTTTTTTGATATATCCTCAGGGAGGTGTAATATATAATGAAACCAACGTTCCAACCAAATAACCGTAAACGTAAGAAAGTACATGGTTTTCGTGCGCGTATGGCAACTAAGAACGGCCGTAAAGTTCTTGCTCGCCGCCGTCAAAAAGGAAGAAAAGTATTATCTGCATAGGCCACTGACATCAGTGGTCTTTTTTCTGATGTAGGAATAGCAGAAATCAGTTTAGATTAAAATAAGTAACCGATACTGTTAATAGTAATTGAATGAATAAATAGGCCGTATCAGATCCAGGTGGAGTGTTGCCGGATGGAAAAGAAAAAGCGCATCAAGAAAAATGAAGAATTTCAAGAAGTATTTAAAAGAGGAAAATCGTCTGCCAATCGCCAATTTGTAATATATGCGCTGGAAAAAAGCGATCAGCCTCATCTGCGGCTTGGATTATCAGTCAGCAAGCGGGTCGGAAATGCGGTGACCCGGAACCGGATAAAGCGTGTGGTCAAAGAAATCTTCATGAAGCATGAAGAAGAGATCACATCCGGAAGAGATTACATCATTATTGCCAGAAATCCAACAGCAGATATGGATTTTTTTGAGATGGAAAAAAGCCTTCTACACGTTTTACAGCGAGCCGGTTCGATCAGACAGTCTAAGGGAAGGCGAAAATGAAACGGCTCTTTATTTTGATCATCCGTTTTTACCAGCGATTTATATCCCCAATGACTCCGCCAACTTGCCGGTTTTATCCCACATGTTCGACCTATGGAATTGAAGCAATTCAGCGATTTGGAGCAATCAAAGGAACCTGGCTGACTTTAAAACGTATATTAAAATGCCATCCTTTCCATCCAGGCGGAATTGATCCTGTGCCTGAAAGAAAGAATCGCCGAAAATAAAGAAACAACGCTTTAAGGAGGATGAGGAGTGCGAAAGAAATTAGGAATTACGTTTGCCTTAGTCAGTTTAATGGTACTGTTATCTGGCTGCAGCTCGACTAAAACGCCGATTACCCCCGAAAGTACCGGATTTTGGGATGAATATTTTGTTTATCCGCTCTCATGGGTTATTACACAGTTTGCTGAAATGATGGGCAACAACTATGGTCTGTCCATTGTGGTTGTAACGATTCTTATTCGTTTGGCTTTGCTGCCGCTCATGATTCAGCAGACAAGAAGTTCGAAAGCTATGCAAAACATCCAGCCGGAACTTCAAAAACTGCGTGAGAAATACAGTTCCAAAGATGCAACAACGCAGCAGAAGCTTCAGCAGGAAACAATGCAGCTGTTCCAATCCCAAGGGGTTAACCCTTTGGCGGGCTGCCTGCCATTGCTGATTCAGATGCCGATCCTGCTTGGTTTTTACCATGCGATTATGCGTACTCAGGAAATTAAGAATCACAGTTTCCTATGGTTCGATTTAGGTGTGCATGACCCTTATTATATCTTGCCTGTTGTTGCGGGTCTTACAACATTCCTTCAGCAGAAAATTATGATGGGCGGCACGGACAACCCGAACCCGCAAATGAAAATGCTTCTTTATATCATGCCGGTCATGATTGTTGTATTTGCGATTAATTTCCCTGCGGCATTATCACTCTACTGGGTAATTGGTAACTTATTTATGATCGTACAGACTTATTTTATTACAGCCCCGAAAAAGAATAAGAAAAATGAAATTGATAGGGGAGCTAAAAAGTGAAACAGATAAAGGTAACGGGAAAAACAGTAGAAGAAGCAGTTTCCACAGCATTGGCCAAGCTTCATGCTTCTAAAGAAGAGGTTGAGGTAAAAGTACTCGAAGAATCTAAAAGAGGGTTTTTGGGTTTTGGCGGAAAACCGGCTTTAATAGAAGTCTCTCTTAAACCAGACCCGGTAAAGCTGGCTGTTGCTTTTTTACAGGAAGTCACCGATAAAATGGGTGTGCCTGTTACCATTTCACTGAAAGAAACGCGGGAAGAAATCATCTTGGAATTAACAGGTGAAAAGATTGCCATTTTGATCGGAAAAAGGGGACAGACCCTTAACTCCCTTCAGTACCTGACCAATCTTGTAGCCAATAATCACTCGAGCCGCTATCTCCGCATCATCATTGATGCAGAAAATTACAGAGAACGACGCCGCGAATCGCTTGAAAGACTGGCTGTCCATACAGCTCAAAAAGTTTCGGCGACTGGTAAAGGAGTAGCACTCGAACCGATGCCTTCCAACGAAAGAAAAGCCATACATATGGCACTGCGAAACAATAAAAAAATAGAAACTACTTCTGAAGGGGCAGAGCCATTCCGCAAGGTCATCATCCGCCCCTTGAAAAAGTAAGATCTGCTCCGGGCTGATGCCCGGAGTTTTTTAGTTGGAAAAGCTGAAGTGTCCTAAGACGAAATAGGTTCTTTTCATCCTGTTAGGCTCGACAAGCGCTGGAGGCTTTGAGCATAAAACGCACTTTGTTTTCGCTAAAGACAAAAAACGACCAAGGATGAAAAGAAGATTTTACTTTTCATCATTCGAGGGCCTGGACACTGAAGCTGGATCCTGGTTTGAAAAGGAAGATACCCGCCAAAATTAACAAAACACCCGGCTTTTTTCATTGCCTTTTATATCCCTGCTAGGTTAAACTAAAAGGTATTGTGGATAATTATGTCTGTTTTTTTCATGGAAGTTATCCACTGTGGATATGTTAGAAACACAAATAAAGGAAATAATACAATAGATACAGTATGTTTTGGGTTTCAAAGAGAGGTGAGAAGGATGGAATACGATACAATTACGGCCATTTCCACACCGATGGGGGAAGGTGCTATAGCCATTGTACGATTGAGCGGCAGTGAGGCTATAGCCATTGCCGATTCCATATATAAAGGGAAAAAGATGCTTCAGGAAGTGGAGTCACATACGATTCATTACGGCAAACTCATTGAACCAAAAACAGGGGAACCTGTTGAGGAGGTCATGGTTTCGGTCATGAAAGGCCCTCGTACGTTTACGAGGGAAGATGTGGTTGAGATCAACTGCCACGGGGGTATTGTTTCTGTAAACCGTGTACTTCAGCTGGTACTCAACAATGGTGCAAGACTGGCTGAACCAGGCGAATTTACAAAACGCGCCTTTTTGAACGGCAGGATTGACCTGTCCCAGGCTGAAGCGGTTATGGATTTGATCCGTGCTAAAACAGACCGGGCGATGAACGTGGCGCTTAACCAGATGGAAGGGCGGTTATCCAAGCTGGTCGGAAAACTAAGGCAGACACTGCTGGAGACCATTGCACATGTCGAAGTGAACATTGACTATCCGGAATACGATGCAGAGGAAATGACTCATTCCCTTTTGAACGAGAAATTGACGTTTGTTAAACAGGAAGTAGATAAGATCCTGACTACAGCACAGCAAGGGAAGATTTTGCGTGAAGGTCTGTCTACCGCTATTATCGGCCGCCCCAACGTCGGAAAATCCTCGCTGATGAATGCGCTTGTTCATGAAAACAAAGCCATCGTAACAGATGTTGCCGGAACGACCCGCGATGTGATTGAGGAATACGTGAATGTAAGAGGAGTTCCCCTTCGCCTTGTTGATACAGCAGGAATCCGTGAAACTGAAGATATCGTTGAACGAATCGGCGTGGAAAAATCGCGAAAAGTCCTTAAAGAATCAGATCTTATTTTACTTGTAGTCAATAATAACGAACCTTTGTCCCAAGAAGACGAGAATCTTTTTGAAGCAGTAAAAGGGCTTGATGTTATTGTGATCGTCAACAAAACAGACCTTAAACAAGAAATAGAAATGGACAGGGTAAAAGAATTGGCAGGACAACATCCTGTAATCACCACTTCTCTCCTTGACGAAGAAGGAGTGGACTTGCTAGAAGAAGGGATCGCTCAGCTTTTCTTCCAGGGAGGCATCGAGTCACAGGATATGACGTATGTTTCCAATTCAAGGCATATTGCCCTTTTGCAGCAAACCATTCACCATATAGATGAAGCGTTAAACGGAATAGATTTGAACCTGCCGATCGATATGGTTCAGATTGATATTACCAGGGCTTGGGAGATTCTCGGTGAGATTATTGGAGATACGGTTTCCGAGAGTTTAATTGACCAATTGTTCTCCCAGTTCTGCTTAGGGAAATAAAGGAGGAAGAAAAATGGGATATGATGCAGGCCGGTTCGATGTCATTGTTGTCGGAGCAGGCCACGCAGGGGTTGAAGCCGCACTTGCTTCGGCAAGAATGGGGGCAGAAACTCTGTGTTTAACCCTTAACTTAGATACCATTGCCTATATGCCGTGCAATCCATCGGTCGGCGGTCCTGCCAAAGGGATTGTCGTCCGGGAGCTTGACGCTCTTGGTGGAGAAATGGCCCGGAATATTGATAAAACACACATTCAGATGCGAATGCTGAATACAGGTAAAGGCCCGGCTGTACGTGCTTTGCGTGCCCAGGCCGATAAATTTCTGTACCAGAACGAAATGAAAAGAACGATGGAAAACACGGAGCATCTTACCTTAAGACAAGGTATGGTGGAACGTCTCTTGATCGAGGACGGCGTCTGTAAAGGTGTCGTTACGAAAACCGGAGCGGAATATCATGCTTCAGCTGTTGTTCTGACGACGGGAACTTACTTAAGAGGCAAGATTATTATCGGTGAGCTGTCCTATGAAAGCGGACCGAATAACATGCAGCCATCCGTTAACTTGTCATACCATCTTCAAGAGCTTGGTTTTCAGATGGTCCGTTTCAAAACAGGTACTCCTCCGCGTGTGAACAGCAAAACCATTGATTATTCCGTGACCGAAATTCAACCAGGTGATGAAGTACCCCGTGCTTTTTCATATGAAACAACGAAGTATATTACAGACCAGCTTCCATGCTGGCTGACTTATACCAGTCCTGAAACTCATGAACTCATTAATGGAAACCTTCACCGTTCACCTATGTATTCAGGGATGATTGAGGGTACAGGCCCGCGTTATTGCCCGTCTATTGAAGATAAAATCGTGCGTTTCAATGACAAGCCGCGCCATCAGATCTTTTTAGAGCCTGAGGGAAGAAATACGGAAGAAGTTTATGTTCAAGGACTTTCGACGAGCTTGCCTGAAGATGTTCAGCGAAAAATTCTTTCGACTATTCCAGGATTGGAAAAAGCGGAATTAATGCGTGCAGGCTATGCAATTGAATATGATGCCATCGTACCGACACAGCTATGGCCGTCCCTTGAAACGAAGAACGTCGAAGGGCTTTTCACTGCCGGCCAGCTGAACGGAACGAGCGGCTATGAAGAGGCTGCAGGCCAAGGGGTCATGGCAGGAATCAACGCGGCTTTAAAAGTTCAAAACAAAGAACCGCTTATTCTCAGCAGATCAGATGCCTATATTGGTGTGCTGATTGATGACCTGATTACAAAAGGGACTAATGAACCTTACCGTCTTCTTACATCTCGTGCAGAATACCGTCTGCTTCTCCGTCATGATAATGCAGACCTCAGGCTGACGGAAAAGGGATATGAAATTGGATTAATTCCTCAAGAGCGTTATGACCGTTTTGTTGAAAAGCAAGAAAAGATCAAACAGGAAATCGACCGTTTGGAGCATCTGACAGTCAAACCGTCGCCTGAAGTTCAGGAAATTCTTGAGGGGGCAAAAAGCTCCCCGCTTAAAGAGCCAATGACAGCAGCGACGCTCCTGAAGAGACCCGAAATTACCTACGATGTAGTGGCTCAAATCCTTCCTTCTGAAACGCCTGTGGACGAAGTTATTGCCGAGCAGGTTGAAATTCAAGTGAAATATGCAGGTTATATCGAGAAGCAGCTTGCACAGGTTGACCGGATGAGAAAGATGGAAAACAAAAAACTTCCAGTGGATCTGGACTACGGTGCAATCAACGGCCTGGCTACTGAAGCTAAACAAAAACTGCTTGAAGTCCGTCCTCTATCAGTAGGACAGGCATCACGGGTGTCGGGAGTTAACCCTGCGGATATTTCGATTTTGCTTGTTTACCTTGAGCAAGGGAAACTAGCTAAGCTTGCACGTTAAGTTTTTGGAGGACAAAATGAATATTACAACCTTTCAAGAAAAGTTGGCAGAGAAGGGTATCAGCCTTTCTCCCCGCCAGCTCCAGCAGTTCGAAGACTATTTTCATATCCTGGTCGAGTGGAATGAGAAAATGAACTTAACGGCTATTACGGATAAAGAAGAAGTGTACTTAAAACACTTTTATGATTCTTTATCAGCAGCCTTCTATTTCGATTTTAATCAGGAGTTAACGGTGTGTGATGTAGGTGCAGGAGCAGGTTTTCCGGGAATTCCGCTGAAAATCTGTTTTCCGCAAATTAGGCTCTCGATCTGTGATTCGCTGCAGAAGAGAATCACTTTCTTAGAACACCTTTCAAAAAAACTGGAAATAACCGATATTTCGTTGTATCATGACCGTGCAGAAACGTTCGGACACCGCCCCGATATAAGAGAGGCTTATGATCTTGTCATGGCCCGCGCGGTTGCCAGGATGTCGGTATTGAGCGAGCTTTGTCTTCCCCTTGTTAAAAAGGGAGGCCATTTCCTTGCTATGAAAGGCTCACAGCTTCCGGACGAAATGAAGGACAGCAAAAAAGCAGTTCAAATGCTGGGCGGCAGCGTAAAAGATGTTTATTCCTTTAAGCTTCCGGTTGAGAACAGTGACAGATACATCGTTCTGGTGGATAAAGTAAAAACCACACCAAAGAAATACCCAAGAAAGCCTGGGACGCCAAATAAGAATCCTCTTTCCTGATTCATAAGCCGAATGTTTCACGTGAAACATCCGGTCTACATATCCCGCGAGGAACAAAGAAATTTCAAAATCCGGCAGGAAAACTGATGGACAGAGCGAAAATCTAAGATAGATAACAAAAGGTGGTGTCATTCATATGAAACATCCTTTTTCACGCTTATTCGGCATCGGTGAGAAAAATCAGACAGCTGAAGCTGAAGAGAAGAACGAAAATGAAGAAATACTGCAACTCCAGGTCAAAGATATCCATCCGAATCAATTCCAGCCTCGTACCGTTTTTATAGATGAAAGAATTGAAGAGTTATCCCAAACGATTGAGACTCATGGGATCATCCAGCCGATTGTTGTCAGGTCAGCGGGAGACCAAACTTATGAGATCATCGCCGGTGAACGGCGGTGGAGGGCAGTACAAAAACTGGGCTGGGATACGATTCCGGCTATTATAAAGGAATTTGATGACTCACAGACAGCCTCTGTTGCACTGATCGAGAACCTGCAGAGGGAAGAGCTGACAGCCATTGAGGAAGCCATGGCTTATGCAAAACTTCTTGAAATCCACGGCCTTACCCAAGAGAGTCTTGCTCAGAAACTTGGAAAAGGGCAATCTACGGTCGCCAACAAGCTCCGGCTGCTGAAACTTCCCCAGCCTATCCAGGATGCATTATTGTTGAAGCAGATCACAGAACGGCATGCAAGAGCTCTCATCATTTTAAAAACTCCAGACAAACAGGAAGCGGTCCTGCAGGAAATTTTAGAGAAGCATCTGAATGTAAAACAGACAGAAGAACGTGTGAAACGGATGATCGAAGGGGAAAATACCGAGAAAAAGCCTGTCGCAAAGAGAAAATCTTTCAGTAAAGATACTCGGCTTGCCATTAATACGGTCAGACAATCTGTCGACATGGTATTAAAGAGCGGATTGACGATTAACACGGAAGAAGAAGATCACGAAGAATTCTATCAGTTCACTATTCGAATTCCGAAAAAATAATGCAAAAAGCCCTTCTTATTTTGATTGAGAAGGGCTTTTTATTATGTTCCCTTATAAAAAACTTTTTCCGTTTTTTTTTTGATAGATTTCCATAAGAAAATGCAGATATTCATGATATGATAAAGGAAATGAACTCTCGTAAAGAATTGAGGTAGGTGTCATCGTGGCTAAAACCATTGCAATTGCCAATCAAAAGGGTGGTGTTGGAAAAACAACTACATCCGTAAACCTCGGAGCATGCCTGGCTTATTTCGGCAAAAAGGTTTTACTTGTTGATATAGACCCACAGGGGAATGCTACTAGCGGTGTGGGAGTTGACAAAGGCGATATTGATCAATGTATCTATAACGTCCTTGTTGACGATGCAGAAGTGAAGGACATCATTTTAGAAACGATTTGTGAAGGATTACATATATTGCCCTCTACGATACAGTTGGCAGGTGCAGAAATTGAGCTGGTGCCGACGATTTCCAGGGAAGTTAGACTGAAAAGAGCTCTTTCTTCGGTCAGCAGCCAATATGATTTCATTATCATCGACTGTCCTCCCTCTTTGGGATTGCTGACGATCAATTCACTTACCGCAGCGGATGCAGTGCTCATTCCGGTGCAATGTGAATATTACGCGCTGGAAGGTCTGAGCCAGCTGTTAAACACTGTCAGGCTAGTGCAAAAGCATTTGAATACGGACCTGATGATTGCCGGAGTTCTTTTGACAATGCTTGATGCCAGAACCAATTTAGGAATTCAGGTAATTGAAGAAGTGAAAAAGTACTTTCAGGATAAAGTCTATACGACCATTATTCCAAGAAACGTTCGACTTTCTGAAGCGCCAAGCCATGGAAAACCGATTATCATTTACGATCCTAAATCCAGAGGTGCAGAGGTTTATTTAGAATTAGCAAAGGAAGTGATTGGCAGTGGCGAAAGGGTTAGGTAAAGGAATCAATGCATTCTTTCCGGGTACAGAACTTGAAAAAGAGGATGCTGTTACTGAAATTAACGTAAAGGAATTGCGCCCCAACCCCTATCAACCGAGGAAAGTATTCAGTGAGTCAGCCATTGCAGAATTAAGCGACTCAATTAAGGAGCACGGAGTTCTGCAGCCTATTATTGCAAGAAAAAGCATTAAGGGTTATGAGATTGTAGTAGGTGAACGGCGTTTCAGAGCTGCTAAAGAAGCTGGGCTGAAAACAATGCCTGTTATCGTCCGTGAATTTACAGAGCAGAAGATGATGGAGATCGCCCTCATCGAGAACCTGCAGCGTGAAGATCTAAATCCGATTGAAGAAGCTCAGGCTTATCAAAAGCTGATGGAGCACCTCAAACTCACTCAGGAAGAACTTGCAGGGCGGGTAGGCAAAAGCAGACCCCATATTGCTAATTTTGTCCGCTTATTGCAGCTTCCTGAGCCCGTTCAGGACATGCTGTCAAAAGGCGCATTGTCTATGGGGCATGGCAGAGCACTGCTTGGTTTGAAAAAGAAAGCAAAAATGCAGGCTGTTGTTGAGAAGTGCTTAAACGACAAAATGAACGTCCGCCAGCTTGAGAAGCTGATTCAGCAGGTCAATCAGAATGTTTCACGTGAAACAAAGAAAAAAAATCAGGAGAAAAACATCTTCTTGATTGAAAAAGAATCGAACCTCCGTGATCATTTTGGCACCTCTGTTTCTATCAAACGAACGAAGCGGAAGGGCAAGATAGAAATTGAGTTTTTCTCTGATGAAGATTTGGAGAGGATTTTGGATCTGATCGGAAAGCAGTAAAACCATCATACGGTGGTTTTACTTTTTTTTGATTTGGCTCTTTTCTAAAAGTTCTTTTCTAAAAGATTGTGGCTTTTGGAACATTTTCACAAATAGCTTTCATTGCTATGTTGATTGGAGTGGAAGGTGCGAGACTCTTCCAAAATGAATTTCACATTTTCTTCGTGCGATATAATGCTGCCGAAGCCTTCCTTGTCCTGCGGGGGAAGCGGGACAGGTGAGACCCACAGGCGCTTGCGCCGAGAAAGTAGGCGCTGGCGCCGGTAAGGCTCAGCGCACGCCCTGCGAAAGTAGGCGTTTACGCCGGTAAAAGCGAGAATCCTGTAACGGAAATCAACCACTCCTAAGGCAACAAAGGTTACGAAAACAGACTTAGATTTTAAGCTTGAAAACGCAGCTTGTACATTAGATGAAAAGGCGGGAAAGACATTGGCATTATTAGGGACTTTGGTAAACGGCCTTGCAATAGTAATCGGAAGCTTGCTTGGCTTGTTCTGGCGGAATATACCCGAAAAAACAAAAGTGACGATCATGCAGGCGATGGGGCTTGCAGTCATTATTCTCGGAATCGGCATGGGGCTGAAAAGCAAACAGTTTTTAATCGTGATTGCCAGTCTTGCCATCGGAGGCGTTCTTGGCGAACGGCTGGATCTTGAAGGAAAGCTTGGCCAACTGGGCGACTGGCTTGAAAAGAAGCTGGGCGGGAAAGAAAAAGGGGGTATAGCAAATGCGTTTGTAACAGCAACCCTCGTCTTTGTCATAGGCGCAATGTCCATTGTAGGTGCTCTGGACAGCGGACTAAGACATGACCATGCCGTACTCTATACGAAAGCCCTGATCGATGGATTTTGTGCTATCTTTTTTACGTCGGCTTTAGGAGTCGGTGTGATATTTTCAGCCGTTCCTGTAATACTGTATCAAGGAATTATTGCCTTGTTTGCTACCCAGATCGACCGAATCGTCCCTGCTGATCTAATGAAGCAGATGATTGTGGAAATTACGGGTACAGGAGGGATCATGATTCTTGCCATTGGCTTGAATATCCTGGGATTAACCAAAATAAGGGTAGCCAACCTCCTCCCTGCCCTTCTCTTTACGATCACCATCGTTAGTATCGTTTACTATTGGGACAAGCTTTCTGGTTTTGCCGGGAATTTAATTTAAAAAAGCTGTTCAGGATATCCTGAACAGTTTTTTATTGAATGTTATAAAGATCGTCTTTGATTGGAAGGGTTGAAATATTCTTCTTTACCCGATGGCTCATTGAGGCGAAATAAAGGGAATCTGCAATAAGTTCGGCCATTTTCATGACGACGCTCAACCGGGTATTCTGAAGTACGAAATATTCCATGAATCCGCTGACATTTACAATTCCTGTCATATGCATATCTCCTACCGGAGGAAGTTCTTTATTCACGCCTGCTCCCGGTTTAACCGGTCCATCTCCAATTGAGATCATCCCGACATGATTCAGCTTTCCAAGGCAGGCATCAATACCGATGATATAAGCGTTTGGATGATTTTTTTCAATCATTTTAAGTTTGTCTGAGAGGTTTACAGCGTGAACAGGTTCATCCAGTGTTCCGTACACATGGAAGGGAAATGCTTTTATCGCATGAAGTTTAGTGCCTACAAGAGGACCTAATGCATCGCCAGTGGATCGATCTGTCCCGATGCAAACCACCACTACGGGAGTTGTTGGCGTGTTAGGAAGAAGGTTCCCAATTTTTTCAGTAATGACCATGCATGCATCTTTTTCCTCGTGGTGCAATTTATATTGAAAAAGCTTGTCGGGAACGAGCTTCCTTTTAAGGAACATAGAATCCACTCCTTTAAAATGTTACTACCAGTATACGGACTAAATGGCAATACTATACATTGTGAAGCGGGTTACGAGATGCATTTTTATTAAAGCAGGAAAGGGGTGAAGCTGTTTTTCTTTTGAAAAAATATATCTGTGGCAAGCACTGACATTTGCCTGGCAGCTAAACTGCTTAATTTAGGGTTAAGGGTTTTATACCCCCTTCGGCCTCTTTTTAACCAGTGCAGATGGAGAGAAGAATTAGTTTTATTCGTTGAAAGTTCAACCGAAATTGGGTACATTAATGCATAGTTAAGAACATTATGGAGGTTGGAATCGAGTGGAACTACTCAGTGTGATCCATCAGGCAGAGGATATTTATAAGCAGGTAGGGAATGGAGATTTATGGATTAACCTTGGCATGAAAGTGCTTAAGATTGCCGCTATAATCTTTGGCTCTGCATTTGTCGTGAAAATTGTACGTGCAGCCATATCCAATGTTTTTAAAATTCGAATGAAGAGCCCGCTTAGAATGTCGGAGCGGCGGGAGAACACACTTATTGGACTTTTAGACAATGTAGCAGCTTATCTTATTTATTTCATCGCTTTGCTAATGATTTTGAGCGAATTCAATATAGATGTGAAGGCATTGCTCGCAGGTGCCGGTGTGGTTGGACTAGCCATCGGTTTTGGCGCACAGAACCTGGTGAAAGACGTAATTACCGGATTCTTTATCATTTTTGAACAACAATTTGCGGTAGGGGATTTTGTGAGAATCAATAACTTTGAAGGAACCGTAGAGGAGATCGGCCTTCGAACGACCAAATTGAAACAATGGACAGGAGAGCTGCATATCCTTCCGAACTCATCCATAATGGAAGTGACAAATTTTTCCATTCATAACAGTGTCGCAGTCGTTGATGTCAGTATCGCTTATGAAGAAGACATCGACAAAGCCCAGGCAATCATTGAAGATGTGGTAAGAGAGAAAACACCTGAATACCCTGAAATGGTCGCTGAACCAGAAGTTCTTGGCATCCAGGCTGTCGGCACGACCGAAATTGTCATCAGGGTAACAGCCGAAGTGCTTCCCATGACACATTTTAAAGTGGCAAGAGAGCTCAAAAAAGCGATTAAGATCAAACTGGATGAAGAAGGCATCGAATTGCCTTATCAGAAGCTGGTTTCCTATCACAAAACTACGGTATCCGAGACTTAATATATAAAGCCGTTGTTTCAAGACGATTTTCTCTATAAAATAGAAAAAAAGCGAATGTCTGGGGGAGTGAACGACTTGGAAGGTAAAGAATTTTTTTTAAACGACGAAGTAGAAATGAAAAAACCTCACCCATGCGGTACGAACCGCTGGAAGATCATCCGTATGGGGGCTGATATCCGAATCAAGTGCATGGGATGTCAGCACAGTGTTTTGATCCCCAGAAAAGATTTTGTTAAAAAACTGAAAAAAGTGCTCGTTTCACATCAGGAGTAAGAGACAGACACAGCGTTCCACGTGAAACATCAGTAACAGAACCGGCAATTCCGGTTCTGTTTTTTTTTGTGATTACCAGCTCCAGTTCTTGCTGGAAATTATCAGTGGGCTTGCCGCTCTTCTTACTTTGGCGGGTTCAACTTGTTTTTTATCTGCTGACACCCTATAATTATGAAAGATGTGCAAACAAGTATGGAACGACAAAATATATAATCAAATTGATGAGATCAATGAGGAGTGGAATATATGGCTTTAACAACTGGGATTGTCGGTCTTCCCAATGTAGGGAAATCGACGCTTTTTAATGCCATCACGCAAGCCGGGGCTGAATCAGCCAACTATCCGTTTTGTACGATTGACCCGAATGTAGGAATTGTTGAGGTGCCGGATGACCGTCTGCACAAGCTGACCGAGATGGTCCAGCCTAAAAAAGTAGTGCCGACAGCCTTTGAATTTACAGATATCGCCGGAATCGTAAAAGGCGCGAGCAAAGGTGAGGGACTTGGAAACAAGTTCTTGTCACATATCCGCCAGGTGGACGCTATTCTTCAAGTTGTCCGCTGTTTTGAAGACGAAAACATCACTCACGTTTCCGGAAAAGTCGATCCGATCGATGATATTGAAGTCATCAATCTGGAATTGATTTTTGCAGACATGGAGACGGTGGATAAGCGGATTGTCCGTGTTGAGAAACTGGCCAAGTCAAAGGACAAAGAAGCCGTTGCTGAATTCAGTGTTCTTGTAAAAATTAAGGATGCGCTTTTAAATGAATTGCCTGCAAGAAGCGTCGAACTTACGCCGGAAGAAAAGAAAATCGTTTATGGACTGCATCTGCTGACCATGAAACCGATTCTTTATGCTGCGAATGTAAGTGAAGAAGACTTGCTGGAAGGCGGAAACGAGCATGTTGAGAAGGTAAGAGAATATGCTACCCGTGAACATGCTGAGGTTATCGTTATCTGTGCAAAGATCGAAGAAGAGATCGCAGAGCTTGACGGCGACGAGAAAAAAGCATTTTTGGAAGAGCTGGGCATCAAGGAAGCGGGTCTTGATCAATTGATTCGTGCTTCATACTCATTGCTTGGCCTGGCTACGTATTTTACAGCCGGAGTTCAAGAGGTCCGTGCATGGACATTCCGAAAAGGCATGAAAGCTCCGCAATGTGCCGGGATCATCCATACAGACTTTGAACGCGGGTTCATCCGTGCTGAAGTTGTAGCATATGATGATCTGACGGCTGCTGGAAACATGGCAGCAGCGAAGGAAAAAGGAAAAGTAAGGCTGGAAGGTAAAGAATACGAAATGAAAGACGGAGATGTCGTTCACTTCCGCTTTAATGTTTAATAGATAATGATGGAATCCGGGAAAAAGCTGAATGCTTTTTCCTTTTTTTATTCATGTCTTGTGTTTCGCTAGAGTTTTTGCTATAATTCTTTATTGTGAGTAATTATCGATTTTTATTGAAATGTTGATAGTTTACTCCTTGCCCTATTGTTGGGCCGTTTAGACCAAAAGGAGGTGACCGGAATGAAAAAGTACGAAATCATGTACATCGTCCGTCCAAATCTTGAAGAGGATGCTCTTACATCTGTTAAAGAAAGAGCGAAGACTATCCTTACTGATAATGGTGCGGAAATCGCTAACGAGAAAGAAATGGGTAAAAAGCGTCTAGCCTATGAAATCAACGACCATCGTGATGGCTATTACACGCTTTTAAGCGTAAATGCTCCTGTTGAAGCGATCAATGAATTCGACCGTCTTATGAAGATCAACGAAGATGTTCTTCGTTTCATGACAATTGCAGACGAGAGATAATTTTTAACTTTGAGGAGAGGTTCTTATGCTAAATCGTGTAATCCTTGTTGGACGTTTAACGAAGGACCCGGAATTACGCTATACTCCAAACGGTGTGGCTGTTGCTAACTTTACACTGGCAGTAAATCGAGCATTTACGAATCAGCAAGGTGAACGCGAAGCAGATTTCATCAACTGTGTAATCTGGCGCAAGCCGGCTGAGAATGTGGCTAACTTCCTTAAGAAGGGGTCACTTGCCGGAGTAGACGGACGCGTTCAGACACGCTCTTATGATAACAACCAAGGTCAGCGTGTTTACGTGACCGAAGTCATGGCAGAAAGTGTTCAATTCTTGGAGCCGAAGAATGCGAACGCCGGCGGAGGACAGCAGCAATACCAAAGCCAGGGCGGGAACAACTTTGGCGGGCCATCAGGTGACCGCGGTTATGGCCAGCAGCAACAGCAGCAGAGCCAAAAGCGCAATAACTTTAATGATGATCCATTTGCCAATGACGGCACTCCAATCGACATCTCTGATGACGATTTGCCATTCTAAGACAACACATATGTGATCGACTAAATATAAAATTCAACAAGAAGGAGGGAAATACTCATGGCTGGACGTCGCGGTGGACGCCAAAAGCGTCGTAAGGTTTGTTTCTTCACTGTAAACAAAATCACTTACATCGACTACAAAGATGTAGATCTTCTTAAGCGTTTCGTATCAGAACGCGGAAAGATTCTTCCTCGTCGTGTGACAGGAACATCTGCTAAATATCAACGTCAATTGACTCGTGCTATCAAACGTGCACGTTTCATGGCGCTATTACCATACGTAACTGAATAGTATTCAGTCTTGAAGCACGGTAAAGATTACTCTTTACTGTGTTTTTTTGTTTCGCAAGGCTATTTTCGTAACCTTTGGTGCTCTTGGGAGTGGTTGATTTCCGTTTCAGGCTGCTCGCTTTTACCGGCGTAAACGCCTACTTTCGCGGGGCGTGCGCTGAACCCCTCCGGCGCTTGCGCCTGCGGGATTCACCTGTCACGCTCGTCCCGCCGGAGTCTCGCCCCTTGCACTCCAATCAACTGATCAATGAAGGTTCTTTACAAAAAGGTTCCCTAAGCAACAATCTTATAGAAAAGAGCCTTTCACAATAACATGAAAAAAAGCGGCAAAAATCCAAGGATTTGGCCGCTTTTTCATTTTCATTTTTAGCTTTCAAAGATGTAGGAAAGTGCCTGCATCGCCTGCTGAGGGGTTTCCACCACAAGGCTGGCTTTGCTGGACAGTTCTTTTAAAGGATGGTGAAGGGCTTCAGGCCTGATCAAAATGAGCGGCTTATGCAGCGAGGCTGCTCTGGCGGCATCCATGGCAGTGTTCCATTGTTTGTATTTTTCTCCGAAGAGAGCGACCACTACATCCGCCTTGTTGATCAAGATATCGGTACGCAGGTTATTGATGCTTGATGCAGCTTCGTCTTTAAAGATGGCGTTCGGCTGTTTGCCGAGGATCTCTTCTCCGATGTTGTCGGACCGTTCATGGTCTTCCATCGGGCCAACAAAGGTTAATGGAAGGTTCATTTCTTTTGCCTGAGATTTGATCTGTTCCCGCCAATCATCGTGAATCTGACCTGCCAAGTATACTGTTAGTTCCATGCTATCTCCTCCTCTAAATCTAGAATACCGCATTCAGCCCGCCTGTAAACGGTTTGTCTGGTTCCATTATAACGGCCATCATGATAAGGTAGATACTGTTGTGTATGTTTTATTTGGCACGATGGGGTTAAGCTAATTAATATAATTGGATTTAAAGCAAATAATTTACTACAATAAAGACCGTAGGCAATAAAGCCAGAGGTGAACCATGCGTAAAACATCAACAATCGTAGACGGAGCGGTTATGGCCGGCGTCTACATTATTTTAATGATTATCAGTCTAAACCTGCCGCTGATCGGTGCATTTACTTTCTTTTTGCTGCCTTTGCCCATTATCCTGTTTGTTTTCAAACACGGCTGGAAACCAGGGCTGCTCGTCTGGGCAGTTACTCTTGTGTTATCCGGAGTGATAGGGGGAGCCGGCGGCATCATCTACGCATTTCCTTCAGGCTTTGCCGGTATTGTGATGGGTGAACTGTACAAGCGAAAAAAATCGGCCTTTGGTGTACTGCTCGGCGGAAGCCTTGCCGGCATATTCAATCTGCTTTTGCTGCTTGTCTTTGCTAAGTATTTATTGCATTTTAATCTCGTAAAAGTAACCCAGGGGCGATTTAACGATATTATTGATCAAGCCGCACAGTTCTATAAAGATGGCGGCCCCGAAACGGCGCGGCTTGACCTTTTGCGTGAACAGGTGGCTATGATTCCGTATATGCTGCCGATCTCTATTATTATAGGAGCCGTGCTCTCTACATTATTGACGCAGTGGCTGGCTTCACTTGTATTAAAAAGAATGAGGATGGAATACAGGACGTTTCCGCCGTTCCGGGAGTGGTCGTTTCCAAAATCATTTTTGTGGTATTATATTTTAGCCCTTGTCTTGACCTTAACAAGGCCTGAACATGGGTCTGGACTCTACATTCTTACGATTAATCTATATATTATTTTGTCCCTCGTACTTGTTGTACAAGGGCTTACCGTTATCTTTAGTTATGCCAAGAAAAAGCAATGGCCCAAAGCCCTTCCCGTTTTTCTAGCTGTTCTAGTAATATTTACTTCCTCCTTTCTGCCAATTCTTATGGAAGTCGTTAAATTCTTAGGTATAATTGACTTAGGGTTCGAATTAAAGAAACGGATAAATACCTGATAGTAGGAGCTGAAAGTATGCCTAAGTTTTTATTAAAACGGTGGCATGGTTATCCCGTGATAGCCTTGTTCGTCATATCGGTCCTTTTTGTAAGCATCATTACGTACTATCAATGGATAATTGGAGCAGTTGGTTTTCTTTTATTAGGCTTGCTCTTCTATTTCGTAATGCGGGCCGAAAATTCTTTCCAGGAAGAGTTGGGCGATTATATCTCCACCCTTTCCCATCGCATCAAAAAGGTCGGAGAAGAAGCTCTGATGGAAATGCCGATCGGAATCATTCTGTATGACGAAGATTATAAAATTGAATGGGCGAATCCTTTTATGGGGGCATGGGTTGAAGAAGAGGCTTTTATCGGCCACTCGCTTAATCTTATTTCCGAAGATTTAGTGCCGTTTATAAAAAGTGATGCGCTTGAAGAAATCGTAATCTTAAAATCAAGGAAGTTTGTAGTCCATTTCAAAAAAGAGGAACGGCTCCTCTATTTCTTTGATGTTACAGAGCAAATTGAAGTTGAGCGGATGTATGAAGAAGAACAGACATGCATCGGGATCATCTACCTTGATAACTATGAAGAGGTAACACAAGGACTTGACGACCAGTTCCGTTCCAGCATTAACTCCAAGGTCACCTCCATTTTGAACAAGTGGGCCAATGACCATGGAATCTTCTTAAAACGCACGTCTTCAGAGCGCTTTTTGGCCGTTTTCAACCAGCGGATCTTAAGTGAGCTTGAAAAAAACCGCTTTTCCGTCCTGGATGAAGTAAGGGATTCGACCACAAAGGAAAACGTTCCTCTTACCTTGAGTGTTGGTGTTGCCTCAGGACCGTCTGCATTGCCCGAGCTGGGACAGCTGGCGCAATCGAGTCTTGATCTGGCACTGGGACGCGGAGGAGACCAGGTCGCGATTAAACAGCAGAATGGAAAAGTCCGTTTCTATGGCGGAAAGACCAATCCTGTGGAAAAAAGAACGAGAGTGCGTGCACGTGTGATATCCCACGCCTTGAGTGAGCTTGTTCTCGACAGCGACAAAGTAATCATCATGGGCCACAAAAGCCCTGACATGGATTCTATGGGATCGGCGATGGGAATATTGAAAGTGGCTCAGGTCAACGGTAAAGATGGTTATATCGTGCTCGATACATCTGATCTTGATACTGGTGTCCAGCGGTTGATGAATGAGATCAAAGGTACAGACTCACTTTGGAAACATTTCATCACACCGGAAGAAGCGCTTGAGATCTCAACAGCCGGCACGCTGCTGGTTGTCGTGGATACCCACAAACCATCGATGGTCATGGAAGAGCGTCTTCTTTCCAAGCTCGACCATGTCGTTGTGATTGATCATCACCGGCGCGGAGAGGAATTTATCGCAGATCCTGTTCTCGTCTATATGGAGCCTTATGCATCCTCTACAGCAGAGCTGGTGACCGAGCTTCTGGAATATCAGCCTAAACGGCTTAAAATGCGTATGCTTGAGGCCACTGCCCTGCTCGCGGGGATTATCGTGGATACGAAAAGCTTTACACTGCGCACTGGTTCACGGACGTTTGATGCGGCCTCCTACTTAAGGGCCCATGGAGCAGATACCATACTCGTCCAGAAGTTCCTAAAAGAAGATCTGGAAACCTATAACAAACGTTCAAAACTGATTGAAAATGCTGTAGCCTATAAAAATGGAATTGTCATATCCAAAGCAGAGCCAAGCGAAGAATGCGGCCAGGTGCTTATTGCACAGGCTGCGGATATCCTGCTTTCCATGAACGATGTGAGCGCATCCTTCGTTATTGCCAAAAGACCTGATCAAAAGATCAGCATAAGCGGCCGTTCTCTGGGGGATGTAAACGTGCAGATGATAATGGAAGGCTTGGGAGGCGGCGGACACTTAACCAATGCGGCCTGCCAGCTTGAGAACGAAACATTGGATGGCGCCGAGAAAAAACTTAAAGCTATTATCGACGAGTATTTTGAAGGGGGAGAAGAAGAATGAAAGTAGTTTTTCTTAAAGATGTTAAAGGTAAAGGAAAAAAAGGGGAAATAAAAAACGTTTCCGAGGGCTATGCACGAAACTATTTATTGCCCAACAACCTTGCAACTGAAGCGACAAAAGGAGCTCTCTCCGTCGTAGAAGGCCAAAAGAAAAGCGAAGAGAAAAAAGCGGCAGCCGCCCTGGAAGAAGCCAAGCAGTTAAAAGAAAAGCTTGGTGAAATGACGGTTGAACTCAAAACCAAGTCAGGAGAGGGCGGCCGTGTCTTCGGATCCGTCACAAGCAAACAAATTGCAGACAGCCTAAAGAAAATGAACATTACCATCGATAAACGAAAAATCGATCTGACAAATCCGATTCGATCTTTAGGATATACAGATGTACCCGTTAAGCTTCACCCTGAAGTAACTGGTACGATCAAAGTACATGTAGTTGAAGAATAAGCAGAATGACTGGGACCGGGTTCAACCGGTCTCATCTGCTGTAAACAGGATATTCCCTGCTGATTGCAGCAGGTTATCTTTTCAGGAGGAAGTATTATGAGTGATCTTTTTGTTGATCGCATTCCACCACAGAATATAGAGGCCGAACAGGCGGTCCTGGGAGCTGTTTTTCTGGAGCCCGAAGCATTGGTTACCGCTTCAGAGATTTTGATTCCAGAGGACTTTTACCGCGCCTCACATCAGCGTATCTATCAGGTGATGCTTGATCTGTCAGAGAAAGGGGAGCCCGTCGACCTTATTACGGTCACCTCCGATCTTGCTGACCGGAAGCTGCTCGACGAAATCGGCGGCGTCTCCTATTTAAGTGACCTGGCAAACAGTTCACCGACCGCGGCCAATATTGATTACTACAGTAAGATTGTCGAAGAAAAATCCCTGCTTCGCAGGCTTATTCGTGCAGCCTCGGAAATTGCAGCAAACGGCTACGCCCGTGAAGAAGAAGTAGAAGCTGTCCTGAATGAGGCGGAAAAGTCGATTTTGGAAGTGGCCAACCGTAAAAACGGAGGAGCCTTTATCTCCATCAAAGACGTGCTTGTCGCGGCCTATGACAATATTGAACAGCTTCATAACCGTAAAGGTGACATTACCGGAATCCCGACCGGATTTGCTGACTTGGACCGCATGACTGCAGGTTTTCAGCGAAATGACCTGATCATCGTCGCAGCCCGTCCTTCCGTAGGTAAAACGGCCTTCGCTCTGAATATCGCGCAGAATGTGGCCACCAAAACAGAAGAAAATGTGGCGATCTTCAGTCTGGAGATGGGTGCCGAGCAGCTCGTCATGCGTATGCTTTGTGCGGAAGGAAATATCGATGCACAGCGTCTCCGTACCGGTTCCCTTGTGCCGGAAGACTGGCAAAAATTAACGATGGCGATGGGAAGCCTCTCGGCAGCAGGCATCTTTATCGATGACACACCAGGTGTACGAATTGGAGATATCCGTTCCAAATGCCGCCGTCTCAAACAGGAAAAAGGCCTAGGCATGATCCTGATTGACTATTTGCAGCTCATCCAGGGTAACGGCAGAGCAGGCGAAAACAGGCAGCAGGAGGTTTCTGAAATCTCACGTTCCCTGAAGGCACTTGCCCGTGAACTTCAGGTACCGGTCATCGCGCTCTCCCAGCTTTCCCGTGGCGTAGAATCCCGCCAGGATAAACGCCCGATGATGTCTGATATCCGTGAATCAGGAAGTATCGAGCAGGATGCCGATATCGTAGCGTTCCTATACCGTGATGATTACTATGACAAAGAGTCAGAAAGCAAAAACATTATCGAAATCATCATCGCCAAGCAGCGTAACGGCCCAACCGGCACCGTCGAACTCGCCTTCGTCAAAGAATACAACAAATTCGTGAACCTCGACCGGAGGCATGACGAAAGCAGTATGCCATCCGGCGCATAAAATAGATCAAAAACAGGCATTCTCAAATATGAGGATGCCTGTTTTTTATGAGTGACAAGAAGTCGTACTGACGATGAGAGAGACCCACTAAAGCAAGTCATCAGCGCTGAGGAGCCGTAAAGGACAAAGCCCTTTACGCTCCTCCACCCAACCCACACAAACACGAACGGAAAAACTGTAAATATTTTATAATGTTCGTGTTTTGTTGACTTTCGCCCTGATAATTGGTAAACTAAGCATGGTTTTTTAATTTACTAGAAATAATGGTGTATTTATAACAGAGTTTTAAGTTTACTTGGAGGTGCTGGCGAAATGTCATCCGTAGTCGTTGTCGGAACACAATGGGGAGATGAAGGTAAAGGGAAAATTACCGATTATCTTTCTGAAAAAGCAGAAGTAGTAGCCCGTTATCAGGGTGGTAACAATGCTGGACATACTATCGTGTTCAATGGAAAGAAGTACAAGCTGCATTTAATACCATCCGGAATTTTTTATAGCGATAAAGTCTGTGTCATTGGAAACGGTATGGTTATCGATCCGAAGGCGCTTGTTGAAGAGCTTAAGTATTTGCACGATCTGGGAGTTCACACAGAAAACCTAAGAATTTCAAACCGTGCGCATGTCATCCTTCCTTACCATCTTCGCCTTGATATCTTAGAAGAGGAAAGCAAGGGCGCCAACAAAATCGGAACAACAAAAAAAGGGATCGGACCTGCATATATGGATAAGGCCGCGCGTATCGGTATCCGTATCGCAGACCTTTTGGATAAAGAAGTTTTCGAAGAGAAGCTTGAGCGCAACCTGGCTGAAAAGAACCGCCTTTTTGAAAAGATCTACGAATCTGAAGGATTTACGAAAGAAGAAATCCTAGATGAATATTACAGCTATGGGCAGCAGATCGCGAAGTATGTTTGCGATACTTCCGTTGTACTTAATGATGCGCTTGATGAAGGCCGCCGTGTCCTGTTCGAAGGTGCCCAAGGCGTCATGCTGGATATCGACCAAGGTACGTATCCGTTCGTTACATCGTCCAATCCGATTGCAGGGGGAGTAACAATCGGTTCTGGTGTAGGACCATCAAAAATCCATCACGTAGTCGGAGTTTGCAAAGCCTATACTTCTCGTGTCGGGGATGGCCCGTTCCCTACCGAGCTGAATGATGAAATCGGGAACCAAATTCGTGAAGTCGGCCGTGAGTACGGTACGACAACAGGGCGCCCGCGCCGTGTCGGCTGGTTTGATTCAGTGGTTGTCCGCCATGCACGCCGTGTGAGCGGTTTGACCGACCTTTCCCTGAACTCCATCGACGTGCTTACAGGAATTGAGACTTTGAAAATCTGTGTCGCTTACAAGCATAAAGGTGAAGTCATCAATGAATTCCCTGCAAGCCTTAAAATTCTAGGCGAATGTGAGCCTGTCTATGAAGAGCTTCCAGGCTGGACAGAAGACATCACTGGAGCTAAAACGTTGAGTGATCTTCCGGAAAACGCTCGTCACTATGTAGAACGCGTATCACAGCTGACTGGTATTCCGCTAGCGATCTTCTCTGTAGGACCTGACCGTAACCAAACGAACATGGTCCGCGGTGTGTTTGTTTAATACTATTTTTCGGTGAATATTGAGAGCCGGTCCTGTAAGCTTTTGCGGGGCCGGTTTTTTTTGAAGTTTGAGGAAGAGTAAGTAGGTCTTTAGGGGCGCTAGTTGACCATATTTACGGTTTGGACAGTAAAAAGGCGAGATTGGACAGTAAATACTGGACATTGGCATGTATTCATTGAAGATTGGACAGTATTTTTAGTATTTTGGCCAGTAAAGGAATGAGTGGGAGACTTTGAAACCTAAATTTGTGCCTCTAAAAATACTTCTCAGACAGAAAAAAACGTATTTCTACATTTTTTTTTAAAACTGCTTGCCAAAAAAGATAAAATGATGATATGATAACTCTTGTCGTGTTAAAACGACTTTTACAGTAAGAGCCATTAGCTCAGTTGGTAGAGCATCTGACTTTTAATCAGAGGGTCGAAGGTTCGAGTCCTTCATGGCTCACCATTTTTTCTTATAGAGTGGCCCGTTGGTCAAGCGGTTAAGACACCGCCCTTTCACGGCGGTAACACGGGTTCGAATCCCGTACGGGTCACCAAGTTATTTTCATGACAAAAAAACCCCAGTTATTAATTTTGTTTTTTGGACTCGTGGTGTAGTGGTTAACATGCCTGCCTGTCACGCAGGAGATCGCCGGTTCGACCCCGGTCGGGTCCGCCATTTTTTTCTTAATTTTCACAGAAATACCAAATCTTGGCTTGATAACTCAGTCACGAGCAACACACCGTGATTAAGCAGCGAGTTGTCTCGACGGATACCCATCGTCAGATTCACATGCAGAGGAAGAGACAGGGACCGACGGACAGAAATTACTAAATCTTGGCTCGATAGCTCAGTCGGTAGAGCAGAGGACTGAAAATCCTCGTGTCGGCGGTTCGATTCCGTCTCGAGCCACCATTTTACTTACAATTACTATACCTGATCGATCATGACAAAAGGCATGCAGCTACCATTCTGCATGCCTTTTTAATACACTCTTTGATTTTTACACCAATAGCGGGCGGTGCCCATAAAGTAAGAACAAAGGAAGAATAGCCGTTGGAAGGAAGACAGATATATGGGCACGATTCAGCTGGTTCTCTATTTGATCGCGTGTTATTTTATCGGAAACATTATGACAGGATATCTTGTTGCTAAATGGTTAAAGGGAGTCGATCTCAGAACTGAGGGAACAGGAAATATTGGGGCTCGAAATGCCGGCCGCGTAATCGGGCCTTGGGGATTTATTCTGACGCTTGCAGGAGACCTGCTCAAGGCAGCTCTGGCTGTTCAGCTGGCAAAATCCTATTTTGGCCTCCCTCCGACCCTGCAGCTGGCCGCTTTCTTCATGGTCATAGCGGGCCATCTATGGCCTGTTGCGCTCAAGTTTCATGGCGGCAAAGGAGTAGCATCCTTTATTGGCGGAGTTCTTGTTTTTGATTGGAAAATCGCGGCGGCGGCAGCTGTACTGTTCCTCCTCCTTTTTGCCATCAGGAGAAGTTTGACCGTAGCGGGGCTCATTGCGTTTCTGGCGGTGCCGATTCTGCATTATGCCTTTTATCAGACGCTGACGGTTGCCCTTCTGCTCCTGTTGATCTCTGTGCTTGTCGTGTATGTGCAAAAAGATGATTTAGCGCTCCGCTTTACGGGGAAAAATGAATGATCCTCTTTTAAAAAAAGGAGGATTATTTTTATGATTTAAAGAAGCTTACATAGAAGTAATGTCCAGATTCAGCGCCTGTCGGACCTAAACAGGCCGCTTCCGCTTTTCTTACAGAGCGAGAAGACTGACGTTATGGAGAATTTAGATATTGTGGTAAAATAAAGGATAGACAAACTATTTCATTCAACCAATTTATATAAAAGAGACTTGAAATTACGGTTTCCAAAAAGGAGCGACTACCGGATGGACAAAAAGATTCTTGTAGTAGATGATGAGAGGCCGATTGCGGATATTTTACAGTTCAATCTGGAGAAGGAAGGGTTCCAGGTAACGTGTGCATATGACGGTGTATCGGCAATTGAAAAAATAGAAAACGAGAAACCGGACATGATTCTTTTGGACATCATGCTTCCTATGAAAGATGGAATGGAAGTATGCCGTGAGGTCCGGAAAAAATACGATACCCCGATTATTATGCTTACAGCCAAAGACTCAGAGATTGATAAGGTCCTTGGCCTTGAGCTTGGTGCCGATGATTATGTCACGAAGCCTTTCAGTACACGGGAACTGATCGCACGCGTTAAAGCAAATCTGCGCCGCCATCAACAAGAAACAGAACGTGAAGTTGATGAGAACAACGAAATCGTGATTGGCTCTTTAACCATCCATCCAGATGCTTATCTCGTAACGAAACGCGGTGAGTCGATTGAACTGACCCATCGGGAGTTCGAACTGCTGTATTATCTGGCCAAGCATATCGGCCAGGTCATGACGCGCGAGCATTTGCTGCAGACCGTCTGGGGCTATGATTATTTTGGCGACGTCAGGACAGTAGATGTGACCGTCCGCCGTCTCCGTGAGAAAGTGGAAGACAACCCAAGCCATCCTCTCTGGATCATTACCAGGCGCGGAGTGGGCTACTATTTACGAAACCCTGATCAGGAGTAGACAAATGGATAAGGTAGGCTTTTTCAGATCAATACACGTTAAGTTTGTATTGATCTATGTTTTGCTCATTTTAATCGCCATGCAGGTTATCAGTGTGTATTTCATTAATAACCTGGAGTCCAATCTTCGCAATAACTATGACAGTGCGCTGAAGAATAATTTGGATTTCTTCGAGTTTAACGCTGAACAGAAGATCCTGGATGCCCAGCAGATGAAAGAAGCAACAGAGGATAAGAACAGCATGCTGAGAGATGACATCGCCCAGCTCGTAAACGAAACGAAGGATCAGAACATCAAGGAAGTACAGGTACTTAACAAAGACGGTGTCGTTCTTGGCAGCGACAAACAGAATCTCATCGGCCAGGTGAGTACGAACAGCAAGATTAAACTGGCCCTCAATGGCACGGAAGACCAGACAGAAATGTATGACCGCGATTCGAAACAGCGGGTTATAGTCTGGGCTAAACCGATCATCGCCGGAAAAGACAAGCAGGTCGACAAGAACAAACAAATTCTTGGAGCGATCTATGTCGAATCCTCGATTGAGAGTGTATACAAGCAAATCAGTGATATTAATAAAATTTTGACAACCGGTACGGTTATTGCCCTGGGAATAACAGCGATACTCGGTATTTTTCTTGCCCGGACGATCACAAGGCCGATGGCGGATATGCGTAAACAGGCGCTTGTTATGGCAAGGGGCGATTTTTCCCGAAAAGTGCAGGTTTATGGCGATGATGAGATCGGCCAGCTGTCGATGACATTCAACGATCTGACGAGAAAGCTGCAGGAAGCGACCGCCATTACTGAGAGTGAGAGAAGGAAGCTGCGCTCTGTCCTCACTTATATGACGGATGGTGTGATTGCCACCGACCGGGACGGATGCATTATACTAATGAACGACCGTGCGGAAGAAATGCTGAACATCTCCCGGCAGCATGCACTCGGAAACACGCTGCTTGAGCTTCTTCGGCTCAATGACCAGTATACGTGGGACGAGCTGTACAACGAGTATGAGAGCATGCTGCTCGATTTCAGTACAGATAAAGTGCATTATGTCCTTAGAGCAAACTTCTCTGTGATCCAAAAAGAAGGCGGTCCGGTAAACGGATTGATCGCCGTTCTGCATGATGTGACAGAGCAGGAGCAGATTGAGAATGAGCGAAGAGAGTTCGTATTCAACGTTTCCCATGAACTCCGTACGCCGCTTACGACGATGAGAAGCTACCTGGAGGCGCTTGCTGAAGGAGCATGGCAGGATGAAAACATCGCACCCCGCTTTTTGGAAGTGACGCAGAATGAAACCGAGCGGATGATCCGCCTCGTAACCGATCTTCTGCAGCTCTCCAAAATGGACAGCAAGGATTACCGGTTTAACTTTATTCAAACGGACCTTGTTCAATTTCTGCAGGACATTATCGAACGCTTTGAAATGCTTCAGCATGAGCATCTCCATTTTGTAAGGAATTTGCCTGAGCGCTCGATTATGGTGCAGATCGATACCGACAAGATGACGCAGGTCGTGGATAATATTATTTCCAACGCGATCAAGTATTCTCCGGAGGGTGGAACGATTTCCGTTTCCGCTTCTCTTCACGGCAGAAAGATTAAGGTCAGCGTGACCGATCAGGGTGTCGGCATCCCGAAAAACAATGTCTCTAAAATCTTTGACCGCTTTTTCCGTGTAGACCGTGCCCGCTCCAGGGACTTAGGCGGTACAGGTCTGGGACTTGCGATCACAAAAGAAATCGTGCTTGCCCATGGCGGGGATATTTGGGCTGAAAGTGAATGGGGCCAAGGAACAACTATACATTTTACCCTTCCTTTAAAAAAGGTAAGGGGGGAGTAAAAGATGACGTGGAGCAAAATTTACAACATTATTAAATTTGTGGCAAAGTCTGTATATCGGAATTTTGAAGTCATTAAGTCGGTCTTACTGATCTTTTTGATCATGCTAAGCCTGATTATGACATGGAGTCTGTGGACGCTTAAGCCGAACTACAGCAATTTGGAAGAAACAAGGACTTTGAAAAAAGCACAAGTGACAGATACGAAAAAAATTACGGATGTCATCAGGCCTAGCCAGATCATCTATTATGACAAGAACTCTTACAGGGGAATGCCCGCCAATGATAATTTTATCGAGCGGGTAAACCAGATGCTTGAAAACACGAAGTTTTATGAAAGCCGAAATCGGCCTTCAACGAACATTGATGAAAAGCTGAAGAATAAAGAGTACATCGAGGTCATCTATCCGACCGATATGACAGCGGATATCTACAGCCAGATCTTCAACCTGACATCCTCAGGCGGAACGTTTACTATCCCATCTGCAGACCGTGTCATTTTCTATAAAAAAGATACAAATGAAGTGGAGGCGCACATCATCTCCTATACACAGAGGAAGATGATCACTGCAAGCACAACCTTCCCGTTTGATTCTTTGAAGAACATTATCAATAACGCGAAAAGCGGTGTGCTTGAATATGAGCCGTATGATGTGGAGCGCGATACTGACCAAGGGGCAGAAGTTTCCAGACGCTTCTATTTCCCAAAACAAAGCTTTGAGCTTAACTCCTACAGTTATCTCTCCCGTTCCATTAATAGTGATACAATTGACCGCTACAAGAACGCGCTGTTCCGTGATCCAGGCAACGTCAAGAGCGGCAACACCGGAGAATATTATACTGATGAAAGCTCCGCACTGGACGTGAACCGCAACACAAATCGAATTAAATATACCAATTTCACACAAAGCCCTGATGAAGATATGACCCAGCAGACGAGAAGCCCGCTCTTCAACAGTGTTGATTTTATTAATAACCATGCGGGCTGGGGAAATCCATATTACTTTTACAATTTGGACCCTACAAGCGGTTCAGTCGAATTTCTGCTGTTTGTCAGAGGCATTCCAGTGATCAAGAGTGATATGGAAATGAAACTCGGCTGGACGAACAACGAATTGAATGAATATCAGCGTTCCTTGGTAGAGCTCGTCATGGATGAAAATGAATATTCATTCAAACCGAAAAAAGTGAAGCTTCAGTCTGCAGCAGAAGTTAAGGCTGCTCTTAAGGATTATGACATGTCCCTTGTTAACAAACTGGCAGTCGGCTATGAGATGACGCATGCAAGAGGACAGGAAAATGTGTACAATCTCCAGCCGAAATGGTTTGTCAATTATGGACCAAGCCATGACTGGCAGCCATTATTCCGTGACAGTCAAAGGCCTGGAGGAGAATTCTAATGGATTGGAAAAAAACTAAGACGATTTTTATTCTGACGTTCCTGATTCTGAATATCTTTCTCGGGTACCAGCTCTCGCAGAAAATGGACAAGAGCAATCTCAAGTACCTGTCTGAGCAGCCTCTTGAAAAAAGGCTGGCGGACAACAATATTGATTATAAAGATAGTCTTCCGCAGAGCTATAAAGACCATCAAACCCTGATTAGCGGTCAGCGGGCTCCTTTTTCAGCGAACGAGATTAAATCAAAAACGAGTAAGCTGGACAGCAGCAGTACAGATACGACGCTCATTTTTAACTTAAAAAAGCCGCTGGAACTGGATAAGAACGACCTTGTCAAAGATGTTTCTCAATTTCTGAAAGATGATGTTTACCGGGGCGATGAATATCGATTCTATAAAAAAGACACGAAAAACCATAAGATTTGGTTTACACAAATCTATCAGGGGCAACCACTTTTCTTTGATACGAATGATGATACGAACCGCCCGAGCGGAATGGTGATGTTCGAATGGAATGAAAAAGGCTATCTCACCCGCTATACACAAACTTTTATTTCTGTGTACAGACAGGGTACGCCGCAGGAAATTATTTCACCTATGAAAGCATTAGGTAGCTTGTTTAATACCCAGCACCTTTCAAGCGGTGACAAAATTAATAAGATTGTTCTCGGTTATTATAGTCTGGCAAATGTGGAGGATGTGCAGGTATATGCGCCAACGTGGTCAATTGAAACGGAGGATGCGCATTTTCTCGTGAACGCAACAGACAGTTCCATTCAGGAGATTGACAGAGAACAATAGAGAGGATTGAACAATGAGTTTGCAATTCAGCGTGCTGGCAAGCGGCAGTACAGGAAACGCGATTTACGTGGAAACGGGGAATGCACGCCTGCTTGTTGATGCCGGCCTTAGCGCAAAGCAGATGAAACTCTTATTTGAAAAAGCAAGCTGCTGTGAACTGGATCAGCTGGACGGAATTCTCGTAACCCATGAACATAGCGATCATATAAAAGGACTCGGCGTTTTGGCACGAAAGTATAAACTGCCGGTCTATGCCAACGCAAAAACATGGAAAGCGATGAACGGACTGATCGGTGAAGTGGATACGGAACAGAAATTTGATTTCGAAATGGAAACGGTCCGCACATTTGGTGATCTGGAGGTTGAGTCCTTCGGTGTTTCCCATGATGCGGCCGAGCCGATGTTTTATGTGTTCCATCATGAAGGAAAAAAGCTGACGCTTATGACGGATACCGGCTATGTCAGTGACCGGATGAAAGGAATCACAAAGCACAGCGATGCGTTTGTGATCGAATCGAACCATGATATCAACATGCTTATGATGGGGCGCTATCCTTGGAACATCAAACGAAGGATCCTTGGCGATCACGGCCATATTTCCAATGAAGACTGCGGGTTTGCTCTTGCAGATCTGATTGGCGGCCAGACGAAACGAATCTACCTCGCCCATCTGAGTAAAGACAACAATATGAAAGATATTGCTCACCTTGCTGTAAAACAGACACTTGAAAACAAAGGGTTTGTGATCGGTGAAGATCTGCAGCTTTATCATACGGATGCAGCCCAGCCGACTGACTTGGTGCTTGTTTAACTGCTCTCTGTTTAAGGGACACCGTTTAAGGAAATAACAATAAATGTGGAAAAGTGTGAAAAATAACCCATATTTTTTAAGTTAGGGATTTGATTTTTTATAATAAATAAAAAATCATCACAGCATTCATTTTATTGTTGAAAGGAACGGTGAAGCAGGGAATGGGCTATTATGATGATGATTATGAATCTAGTCCAAGAAGGCAAAAAGGTAACCGAGGCGGATTTTTGCTGGCCGCTCTTGTAGGCGCTATATTAGGCGGCCTGCTCATATTATTTTCAATTCCTGCCCTTGGAGGCATGGGGCTTCTGCCTGATAACTATTCAAGCAATGAAGATAATGCCGGCGTTAATGAGCAAAACGGGATCAACAAAAACGTGAATGTGAACGTCACGACCAACGTCACTGATGCTGTCAGTAAGGCACGGGATGCAGTTGTCGAAGTGCTGAACATCCAGCAAGGTGAGTTCTGGAACCAAGGCCAGCAGGCTGCCGGTTCAGGATCAGGTGTGATCTATAAAAAAGAAGGTGGAAAAGCCTATATCGTGACAAACAATCACGTCGTAAAAGGTGCCAGCCGCCTTGAGATTACACTAAGTAACGGCACGAAGCTGAAGGGCACACTGCGCGGTACGGACCCGCTGATGGACCTGGCGGTAGTTGAAATCGACGGCAGCAGGGTGAAAAAAGTGGCTCAATTTGGGTCATCCAGCTCACTGAAACCGGGTGAACCGGCCATAGCGATCGGGAACCCGCTCGGAACATTTCCAGGCTCTGTAACAGAGGGGGTTGTCTCCAGTGCTGACCGAACAATGCCAGTTGACAGCGATGAAGACGGCAATCCGGACTGGCAAGCCGAAGTCATCCAGACGGATGCGGCGATCAACCCTGGTAACAGCGGAGGCGCCCTTCTGAATATCGGCGGCCAGGTTATCGGCATTAACTCCAGTAAAATTGCACAGCAGGAAGTAGAAGGAATTGGATTCGCCATCCCTTCTGATACAGCTAAGCCGATTATCGCTGACCTTGAGCGTTACGGCGAAGTTAAACGCCCATTCCTGGGTGTTGGCCCTATCCCATTATCACAAGTCAGCAGCTATCACCGTCAAACGACGTTAAAGCTGCCGCCAAGTGTTAAATCAGGTGTCGTGGTTATGGATGTTGATCCATTATCACCAGCTGACCGGGCAGGGATCAAAGAGATGGATGTTATTGTCGCACTCGATGACAAGAAGATTGGCTCTCCACTTGAGCTTCGCAAATACCTGTATACGAAAAAAGAAGTAGACGATAAGATGAAAATTACGTACTACAGCAAAGGCAAAAAGAAAACCACGACCATTAAACTGGGTCTTCAGAAGTCTTCATAAGGGAATCAGGAGAGAAATCTCCTGATTTTTTTGTGTTTATTGGAGCGGCAATAGTTAGAGATGATGAAAATGATGTGAATTGCCAAGTAAATCGTGTCGAACCGCAAGTAACGGTCTATTGATTTACCCGGAAGCAGAATAGTGAGACACTGATTTGTGTTAAAATACGAAGAGATCATCATGTGGATAAATAAAGGAGAATGACGTTGAAAAAATTTTGCTGTGATGAACATGTGGATATCGGGATCGATGAGATCGTTGATGAATTGGAAATCTATCCGAATCTGGAGTTATTAACAGAATCAGAAAAGTTATCAACAACATGTACGTATTGCGAAAAAAAGGCCATATATAAAGTATCGAACGAGTGATCCTATACTAAATGTGGATAGATTTTGTGCATATGTGGATAACTTTTGTGGATAAGTTGTTTATAAAAGGAGTTTTCCCCTGTGAATATCTTAGTAGTAACCGTTGGCAAACTGAAAGAAAAGTATTTAAAAATGGGAATTGATGAATACGTAAAGCGGCTCGGTCCATATGCCAAAATAGAAATTGTCGAAGTAGCGGACGAAAAAGCGCCTGAAACCTTGAGTGATCAGGAGATGCAGATCGTGAAAAAAGCAGAAGGTGAGCGAATCCTGGCGAAAATCCCACAGGATGCTCATGTTGTTGCCATGGCGATTGAGGGGAAGCTGATTTCTTCAGAGGATCTTGCAAAAAACCTGGACCAGCTGGCGACCTACGGAAAAAGCAAAGTGGCCTTTGTGATCGGAGGGTCATTGGGTCTCAGTGATGAAGTCATGAAACGGGCGAATGAAAAAATATCGTTTGGCCGGATCACATATCCGCATCAGTTAATGAAACTCGTACTGGTGGAGCAGATTTATCGGGCGTTTCGAATTAATCGTGGAGAACCCTACCACAAATAGTGGTAAAGCAAAGAGTTGAAGTTGTGCTTGATAAAGAGTGGCTAGAAGAAATCATTAAATATATTTAAATTACTTTATGGAAGTGCACATGAATATAAAAACTCTCCTGTCGGTAAGGAAAACAAAAAAGGGGCTGTCCAAGAAGTCTGTAAGCTGCTGATTTCCGTTCCAGGCTCCTCGCTTTTACCGGCGCGAGCTCCTACTTCCGCGGGGCGTGCGGTGAGCCTTACCGGCGTGAACGCCTACTTTTTGGTGCAAGCACCGGCGGGAGTCTCACCTGTCACGCTAGTCCCGCAGGACAAGGAAGGCTCCGGCAGCTATTTATCGCACGAAGAAAATGTGAAGTTCATTTTCGCGGAGTCTCGCATCTTCCACTTCATTCAACTTTTCATTGAAGATTTTTCAAGCCAAAAAGGGGCTGCCTGAAGGTCATTTTTCGACTTTCTGGACAGCCCCTTTCAGTTTGTCGACAAAAGATAACCTTTTTGTTTAAGTTTTTTCTTAAGAATTAGCTTAATTTATATACTCGCAACTGAACCGCTATCTACCTGAAGGTTTACACCATTAATAAAGGAAGCCTGTTCAGAAGCAAGATAAACAACAGCAGACGCTGCTTCATCAACTGTTCCAGACCGTTTTACAAAGAAGCTCAAGGGATTTCAACTATCAAACCAACATTAATTGCGCGGAATTTGGTCTTAATTACACCGTAATCAAGGTTTTGTACCGTATTTTTCATCTTTCGTGAACGACTTGCGATACCTGTAGAATAGAAACATACATGAACGACATGATATAAATATAATTTATTTATTTGAAGGAGTGTTAAACATGGCTGATATGAAAATAAATGTGAATGCTGTTTGGGATGGTGGAGTAAAAGGGAATGGAACCCTTAATGCGGAGTATCTTGATACAAAAATCGCTATTCCTACTTCTTTAGGAGGTAGTGGCAACGGAGCAAATCCAAAAGAGATTCTTGTTTCTTCGGTAACTACTTGTTATACAGCAACTCTTACGTTTGTACTTGCAAGCAAAAACCTGCCTGTTGCTGAACTTACAGTGAACTCAGAGGCAAAGATATCTGATAATGAATTTAAAATTATCCATTATCCTCACATCGTTTTATCTAAAGATGCAACAGAAGAACAAATTCAATCCTCACAAAGAGCGACGGAAGCAGCAGATAAAGGGTGCGAAGTCGGAAATTTATTGAAAAAAGCAGATGTTAAAATTGAAATTCAAGGTAAAGTTTCTTTGAAATAAACTGATTCATTCAAAGATGTAGTAATTTATTTTTAGACCTTTTAAATAAAACGGTGTTTTAAATTTAAGGCGGCGATTCTGATGCCTTTTATATGTGAGGAAACAACTAAAATTGCGCATGAAGAACTAGTATTAAACATTCAACTTATATATTCCAAATAACATCGTGGCTTATATTACACTATAGTGGAATTTGAGAATATCGAGTTAATTTTTCTTGACTTCATAAACTGTAAATATTAAAATTACAGTAATTCCTTTTGAACAGGAAGCAATCCATTTGGAAAGTGGCTTTTAAAATAGATTAGTTTGTTAGGGATTTACCAGACCATTATTCGTAATGTCTAAACTGCAAAATAAGCAAACTGTAACTTTTTTAATTACATTAAAAAAGGTGGGTAATTTTGTATTTTTTGTAAGCAAAAAAAATACTTTCATTAAAATTATAAGAATGAATTGGAGGATATAAAAATGGCTATCTCACACGTAACAGATCAAACATTTAGCACTGAAATGAAAGAGGGATTAGTTTTAGTGGATTTTTGGGCACCATGGTGTGGTCCTTGTAAAATGATTGCACCTGTATTGGAGGAAATCGATGGTGAAATGGGTGACAAAGTTAGAATTATCAAGCTTAATGTAGATGAAAACGCAGGAACAGCAGGGAAATTTGGAGTGATGAGCATTCCAACGTTGATTCTTTTCAAAGACGGAGTGGCTGTAGATAAGGTTATCGGGTTCAATCCAAAAGAAGCTTTGACAGAAATAATTTCAAAGCATATGTAATACAGACTTTTTGAAAAGGGGATGAATCTATATCTGAGACACAAAATTTGATATACCGTTCTCATTTCTAAACCACTGAAATTTCAGCTGAAATTGTTAACAACCACAAGTAAAAATACAATATAAGAAAAAGTGTTATCAACAAATCTTTTTCTTTTTGAGGAGAAAAAAATAATGAGTAAAAAAGCACTCTTAATTATACCGCCAGAACGTTTTAATGAAGATGAGTTATTCAAACCAAAAGAAGAGCTTGAAAATGCAGGAGTCGAAGTAACCATTGCCAGCACCGTGGCAGGTGAAATTACTGGTGACTATGATGGAAAAGCAACGGCTTCTGTTATCTTTTCGGACGTATCGCCCACAGAATTTGATGTTGTTTCGGTCATTGGAGGATCTGGTACAAATGATCATCTATGGGGAAATCAAAAATTACAAGGCTTTTTGAAGCAAGCTTACAATGAGAAAGTTCTTGTAACAGGAATTTGTGCAGGGGCTGTTACAGTTGCTAAAACTGGTTTGCTTTCTGGGAGAGAAGCAACTTGCTATCCAGTAGATGTTCAAAAGAACGCATTGATAGCTGTTGACGTTAAATATGTTGAACAACATGTTGTTGCATACGATGATATTATTACTGGCGATGGTCCACAAGGGGCCAAAGAATTTGGAAAAGCCCTTGTTAAAGCATTACGTTAGTATTTTAGTTGAATAGAGAGTGGTTCGGAAGTAAATTTCGAGCCCACCTCTTCCATTAATGATAAGCATTTTTTTGAGAAAGTTTTTGCGATTACAAGGAGGGTTTTTAGATTGGACAAAAAAATTGCTACACTTATAACCAATTTATTTGAGGATGTTGAATTTACAGAACCTGCAGAAGCATTCAAAGAAGCTGGTCATCAAGTAATTACAATTGATAAACATGCAGGAAATGAAGTTACTGGTAAAAAAGGCGCAACCGTAAAAATTGATAAAGCCATTGATGAGGTTAATCCTGCAGACTTTGATGCCTTGCTTATTCCAGGTGGTTTCTCCCCTGATTTACTTCGTGAAGATGACCGCTTTGGTCAATTCGCAAAGGAATTTATCCAAGAAGGCAAACCTGTTTTTGCCATTTGCCATGGACCACAAGTATTGATCGATACAGACCTGTTAAAAGGCGTCGACATAACTGGTTTCAAATCTATTCGTAATGATTTAAAAAATGCAGGGGCTAACTACAAAGATGAAGAAGTTGTGGTAAGCAATAAAATTGTTACTAGCCGTTTTCCAGATGATATCCCTGCATTCAATCGTGAAGCGCTAAAACTATTAGCAAAATAAAATAATGTAGCGTTGGTTTATATTATTTTCACCAAAAGTAGTATGTAATATTGTTTTCAGATACAACCTAAAAAGAATTTTTCAAGGAGGTTTCATACAATGTCATTAAAAGGAAAACGTGTAGTCGTAATAGGAGGTACTTCTGGTATTGGATTATCCGCAGCAAAGGCATTTCTTGATGAATCTGCTCAAGTCATTATTGCAAGTCGTTCTGAGGCAAAGCTATCGGAGGCAAAGAATGTACTCGGTGGTAATGTGGAAGCATACAATATTGATTTTCGCAGTGAAGAAAAACTAGCTGACTTTTTTAAAATGGTAGGGAATTTTGATCACCTTGTCGTTACGGCAGGTGAAGGTGCAATGGGCCATTTTAGTGACTTACCTGTTGCGGATGTTAGAGAAGCGTTTGATAGTAAGTTTTGGGGGCAATACTCAACCGTTCGTGCTGCTATTCCGTACTTAAATGATACCAGTTCTATCACATTGACCTCTGGTGTTTATGGAATCCGTCCGCCACAGGGGGCAACTACACTTGCTTCGATCAATTCAGCGATCGATGGATTGGTTAGAGGGCTTTCAGTAGACCTGGCCCCTATACGGGTAAATGTTGTTTCACCTGGTATCGTAGACACCCCACTCTACGGAGGGATGCCTGACGAGCAAAGACAAAATTTATACAGCAACATTGCACAGCAGCTACCTGTTAATCGCGTGGCACAGCCTGAAGACATTGCAGAGGCCTACGTGTACTTAGTGAAAAATGGTTTTACAACCGGTACTGCTCTTCTTATTGATGGCGGAGCTCATTTGGTGTAAGTGAGCATTAATATGTTATTTTTGTGGCTATACTACAACAATGTATAGCCACATTTTTTTAAAAAAAATAATAATCCTGTTTTTCAATAAATGGTAATAAAGGAATTGTCGTTCAAGAAAAACAAGGTGAGCTTTGAAAGGAATGATGAAATTGAGTGTACATGACCATGAAAAAATAGTAAGAATGAAGCATTCACTAGAAAAACGTATCGTAACTTTAGCTGATGGAACCTTTCTTCCAAGTATTGGTCAAGGAACATGGTACATGGGTGAAAATCCTCAATCGAAAAACAAAGAAATCAAAGCTTTGCAACTTGGAATAGAACTAGGCATGAAGCTAATCGATACGGCTGAAATGTACGGAAATGGCGATTCCGAACGTTTGGTTGGTGAGGTAATCAAGGGGCGTAGAGATAAAGTTTTTTTAGTATCGAAAGTATATCCTCATCATTCCGGGTTAGATTTGATTGAAAGCGCATGTGAAAATAGTCTAAAACGATTAGGAACAGATTATCTTGATTTGTATCTTTTACACTGGAGAGGCCGTGTTCCTTTGGCAGAAACGATTGAAGGAATGGAGAAACTGCGCAAGGATGGTAAAATTGCAAGATGGGGAGTTTCTAATTTTGATACGGAAGATATGATTGAGTTGTGGAATACCCCTAACGGAAAAAAATGTGTGACAAATCAAGTGTTATATCATCTGGGTTCTAGAGGAATTGATTATGATCTCCTGCCCTGGCATCATGAACATAACATGCCAATTATGGCCTATAGTCCCCTGGCCCAGGGAGGGAGCTTAAGAAGACAATTACTAAGCGATCCAACCATCATTGAGATTGCAGAAAAATACAATGTGCAGCCATTACAAATTGCTCTTGCGTGGACCATTCGTTCGAACAACGTAATTGCTATCCCAAAAGCTGTTAAGGAAGAACATGTTTTAGCCAATGCTCAAGCTGCTACTATTCAATTGACCATAGAAGATCTGAACAGACTTGACGAGGTATTTCCAAAACCAACAAGAAAAATACCTTTGGATATTATATAAAATGAATGGGGAAAAAGCATCTGTACTCTTTGCCTCGTAGACTTCGTACATTTTCGAACGCCGAATGGCAAAAAAGTGGCCAATTAATATTATTTCGGAAGGAGGAAGAAAGTGATGATTGAATTATTCGTTACAGTTAATTATAAAGATAAAAATTATCAAACCAATGTCATTGTAAGTAAAGAATTGGCATGGGAAAAAATTGAACAGTTAGCAGAAGAACAAGTTAAAAGACAATGGGATTATTAAACTTATTTATACAAAAATTTCAAAACACGCAAATCTGTTTACGGGAGAGAACGTGATTCGTAAAGCTTTACAGGACGCTTGGAATTCCTTATTCATGGGTAAGAGTTGATACAACACTTCTAATTAGATACTTGACAAGATAAACTGTAATATTTATTATCACACTATGTTGATTGATTTTAAAAAAAGATGCAGAAGCTATATGTAAAGCAAAAAGGTGATTAGCTGTGTTGATTTCTAAGGAGGCGGGCCATGAATAGTGATTTTACACTTGCCATTCATAGTTTAACTTATCTTGCGTTGCAGCCGGACCGTATGTCAACAAGTGATGGTATCTCAGAGAGTGCTGGTGTCCATCCAGTACGCATTCGTAAAGTGCTAAGCTTGTTAAAAAAACATGGATTTATAAAATCAAAAGAAGGAACCGGCGGCGGATTTATTTTTACTCTTGAGCTGTGTGAAGTTAATCTTTGGGATATATATATGATAACCTCTGAAGGTGCTTTGCAGCCTAAGTGTCCTGATTCAAATGAAAAGTGTATTGTGGGAGCGAATATGAAAAGAGTATTATTTACAATTTTCTTAGGTGCGGAAGAACATTTGGGTGAATATTTAAAGAACTATACAATTAAAGAAGTTGTCGAACTTGTAAAACAAGAACAAAATAGCGGCTGTAACTGATGGCCGTAGACTTCTTTTTATTAAATGTAATAAAAAACATTACAGATTTATCTAGGTGATATATCCCCGATGACTGTAGCTTAAAAAAAGGTTCTTTCTTGTCTTGTTTACATTCATAAAATACAAAAATAACTTAAGAAGGTGAAAAAGGATGTTGCCGAATGGTAATTCCGTTTTGAAAACAGGTGATTGGATTAAGGGAAAATCAGGGGATGGGGAATTAATAATTGGTTATATTGAGTCACAGAGTATTCTGGATGGAGTTGTTAAAGTAACGGTTGCTACGAGTGACAATCGTGAAACGCTTGGCAAAACAATTTCGATTTTAAGGAAAAATGTTAGGAAACTGCCACTTTCTAAGGCGGTAAACAAGGAACAAATTCTATTTCTAATAGACTTGGCATTATCAACGGGGGATGAAGCATGGTTTATTGAGCTTTCTTCCAAGTTAAACTCAATCAATCAGCTTGTTGATGGAGTACATTAAAACTTATACAAATTATATATAGATTTTTTAAATTAAATTACAACGTGTTTGGTAATATTCATTTTTCGTGAAAAAGTTGCGATTATCCAATTCAAGCCAAAGTTTCCGCTAAGTAAAGCATTGACCTGAATATTTAAATAATTTATTAGCGTAGAGGGGCAGGCAAAAAGGGAGCATTGGATTCGAATTTCTAAAAATGATGCTTTACCAGAAAGTGAAGAACGGAGAACCGTACCATAAGTAATTTTGCAATTGTTCGATGATTTTTTTTAGGTAAGCATATAGTCAATATATAAAAAAGAAGTGCCAATGAACCAAGCTGCGTTCTTGATACTTCTTTTTTATATTTTATTTGATTAACTGTTACGCTGCTTTCTTTTGTGGTTTTTGGTCTAAGCGATGACTTTGGAAAGTTAGAAGACTTGCAAAGATAGCAACCAGTCCCCCGACCCATGTCACATTCATCAAGTTTCCTTGATGGTAAACGAATCCGCCTAATGCGGAACCAAAGGCAATACCTACATTGCTTGCGACTGGCATCAGGGAAGCAGCGAGTCCTGTTGCTTTTGGCTGATAAATACGGGCAAGGTCTATCAAATAAAGCTGTGTGGATGTTGTTAAAAGGATGGCCATTAATGACATCAAGCCTATGTTAACCAATCCAAAGATAAAATGATTTGTCGTCCAATATAAACTGATCAGAACCAAAGCCTGCAAAAAGAAAACAAACCTAAGGCGTCCAATAGCATTGTAGCTGGCAATTTTACCAGCGAGTATGTTGCTGAAAATCGAAATAAATCCGTAGCCAAACAAGATCAAACTAATTGAACTACGTGGTGCTTCCATTCCTTTCAGGATCGGGACCAGATACGTATAAATGGCATACGTCGCTCCAAAACCAAGTGATGGAATGAAAAAAGCCATTAAGATTCGTGGGTGTGTCAATAAAGAAAATTGATCACGCATCGAACTGCGAATTTGACTGTGCATTTTAGGCAAAATGAAGAAAGATGCCAAAAATGAAATTCCCCCCAGAAGAGTCGTAAACAGGAAGGTTGAATTCCAGTTGTACCATTGAGCGATGACCGTGCCTATCGGTACCCCAATCACGTTTGCAAGAGTAAAACCACCGAAAACGAAGGATATAGCAAGTCCGCGTTTTGCGATCGGCATGGTTTCACTTGCAACAATCATAGCAAGAGAGATTAAAACTCCTGTTACAATCGCCGTCATCATCCGAAGTGCAAGGAGTATGATGTAGCTCGTCGAAAACACGCACAAAGCATTCAGGATAATGAACGATCCTATCAAAAACAACATCCATTTACGCTTTGAAAAATGGCTTGTGGCTGACATTACGATTGGTGTGCCAATGGCAAACGTAATTGCAAATGCAGAAACGAGTGTACCTGCTTTCGCATTAGTTATATGAAGACTCGAGGAAATATCGGTTAAGATTCCAACGATAACAAATTCGCTTGTCCCGAGAACAAATGTTAATAAAGTAAGTGTAAAGATGAGTAACCAATGTCGCTTGGATAATTCTGCGGCGTGCATAACTGCCTCTTTTCTTAGATGAATGTAAATGTGTCACATGGCTGGTAAACAATCTAACTATCATACCATAAAAATATTTTCTTGGATCTCCCTAATTTATTAAAAACCATTTTTGTCATTAAAGAAACACCTATCCATCTATTTGGTGGCAGGTGTTTTTTTGGAATTTTATTTTACTGGAATTTCCTTCACTTGCTATTAGTTGGACAATTCCATGGGCTGTTTTAGAATCAGGGCTTGCTGTAGGTTCATCAGCTAAAATAATCTGCTGACATGAAAAGAAAATAAAAAAACGCCAAAACATTGTTCTGGCGTTTTACATTTCTTATTAATTAAGTTGGCTCTACGATCGTACCATTAAAGGCGGCTTGATATATTTTCCTAATATCGCCTTCTAATAAAGGAAGAGGACTTCTGGCCAGGATTCTTTTTTGCTTTACTCCATCCTGTGTTAAGCTCTCCAGTGCTGAATCCGGTACATTGAAGCCAGATAAAGCAGCTGGGATTCCAACATCACTCACAAGCCTCTGGAGTTCTTCTACACATTTATAGGAAGCTTCTTCTTCGGATAAGTAGGCAGAATTTCCACCCAGGGCATTTAAGATGTCCGCCATACGCTTTGTGCAGCTTTTCCGAATATAACCCATTACATAGGGAAGAAGGACGGCGTTCGATTCACCGTGGGAAATGTGAAATTGCCCGCCCAGCGGGTAAGCCAAGGCATGGACTCCTGCTACTCCAGCGTTAAAGAATGCAAGGCCTGCGATATAACTCCCATTGCTCATATCAATTCTTGCTTGCCGGTTATTTCCGTCTGTAACGGCCTTCCGAAGGGATCGTCCTATTAAGCGGATCGCCTGCAGGGCTAAGCCATCAGTGGCAGGGCTTGCATTCACTGAAATATAGGCTTCCACTGCATGGGTTAATGCATCAATTCCCGTAGCTGCCGTTACTTTGGCGGGAACCGATACGGTCAGCTCCGGATCAATAATGGCTACATCTGCGAGAAGATAATCGTGTGTCACCACGTCTTTTGTGGTCTCTAAGGAGAGGACAGAGATATTTGTCACCTCTGAACCGGTTCCGGATGTAGTCGGAATGAGGATTTTAGGCAACCCTTTTTTTTCTACATTTTTAGAGCCGGATAAGTTTAAGTAATCAGCTGCAGAACCATCATGCACAGCCAATACTGAAGCTAATTTGGCCAAATCGAGTGCGCTTCCGCCGCCTACACCGACGACCATGTCAAATTCTCCTTCACGGGTAAAGGAAACCAGCTTTTCTCCTGTTGCTACAGGAGGTTCAGGAACGACGTCCGTGTATAAAGTGACAGAATAGCCCTGTTCTTCAAGCGGTCCTGTTACGCGTTGAGCGATTCCTATCTTGGCCAGCATTGGATCTGTGATAACAAGGATTCTCTTTGGCGCATACTTTGCAACTTCGGGCAGCAATTCCTTCAGTGATCCCCATCCTGTGTAGCTTAATGGGGTGAAAACTAACTTTGCGACACTCATTGTTTTTCCCCCTCTATTTTATTCGTAATATCCTTCAGTAGATTTGCGGAATGTTTTAAATTGGTCAGCATCGTGTCCAAACCAGACTTGGGAACCTGTTTGTTTCGCGATTCTGCGTATTTTCTCAACTGCGTTGGAATAGCCCAGTGAATCATAGATAATGCCAGGCGGCTTGATCGGCGGTCCGAAGCTTTCAGCTGTATAGATAGCATCTGAGGCGAGTATAATCCCGCCTGTTTCTGGCATGTTAATCTGAAGGCCAAGCATACCCCATGCATGTCCGCTTCCAAAATTAAGGATATTAATTCCTTCTGCTAATTCAAGATTGTCTTCACTTCGTTTTATGGTTTTCCATTGAAGATTATTTTTTATCCAGGCATCAATATCTCCCCAGATGTATGCTCCTTCTTTTTCATTGCGGGCATACGTTTGAAGGGCACCGTTCAGCTCATCTTCATGAACGATGATTGTCGCATTTGTAAATAACTCCAAGCACCCAGCGTGGTCAAGGTGAAGGTGGGATGCTATTACGTATTTAATATCTTCGGGTCTTACATCTAGCTCCTCCAGGCGGTTATGAAGATAACATTCCTCCCCCATATTGATTGGAAACATTTGCTGAGTTGCTTTCCCCCACCGGCCTTCTGGCCCCATTGAGCTAGGATTGCAAGCAGTATCAAAAAGAATTTTACCTGCTGGATGGTCGATGAGTACAGTATAGACAGGGAACTCGACAAACTCAGCTGGTGTATTGGGATTCTCCACTGTTGCTGGACTGTGCATCGCAATCATCCAGTTTTTATCCATTCTCATACGGCCATTATCCATTACATAAAGCTTTGGGTTAGGTTTAATAATATTTGCCAAAGTACTTCTCCTCCTTAAAATGCTGTTTTTATGGTAACGAATTTTAATTCTGTCATTTCTTCAACGGCATATTTAATTCCTTCACGTCCATAGCCGCTGTCCTTTACTCCGCCATAAGGCATATGATCCAGCCTAAAGGTTGGGATATCATTAATAATGACTCCGCCTGACTCCAGCTTTTTGGCCGCATGTATTGCATGAAGGATGTTTTGGGTATAGATAGCCACATTTAATCCATACGAAGAATCATTGACCATATGGATGGCTTCATCCAGTCCATGGTAGGGAACGATTGAGACAACGGGAGCAAATGTTTCTTGGCAGGAAACCGCCATATCTTTTTTCACATTCAATAGTACGGTTGGCGGGAAGACCGAACCGTCGCGTTTACCGCCTAGTGCAATGTCAGCTCCCTGCTCATTTGCTTCCTGGACCCATGACTCAATTCGCTCTGTTTCCTTAAGGTTGATCATGGCACTAATATCGGTTTTTTCATCGAGAGGGTCGCCGGCTGTTAAATTTTTTGCCTCTTCAATAAAACGCTTACAAAACTCATCATAAATGGAATCATGAACATAAATTCTTTGCAGTGAAATACAAACCTGGCCTGCAAAGGAAAATGCTCCTTCTACACATCGGGGCACAATTTTTTCCAGCGGGACATCCGGTTCAACAATTAACCCTGAATTGGAACCAAGTTCTAATGTTACTTTCCTCAACCCGGCTTTTGATTTAATCAGTTTACCTACCTCTGCACTCCCTGTGAAGGTTACTTTTTTAACTCTTTCATCAATAATAAGAGCGTCACTAAGCTCTCTTCCGCTGCCTGTTATCACTTGAAGAGCTCCATCCGGAAGGCCGGCTTGCTTGAAGATCTCAGCGATTAATAACGCGCTTAAAGGTGTTTGTTCAGCCGGTTTCAATACAACAGTATTTCCCGCAGCAAAGGCTGGTCCTAGTTTATGCGCGACGAGATTAACCGGAAAATTAAAGGGGCTGATTGCAACGACAACACCTAATGGTTCTCTCCATGTAAGTCCTAGCCGATTCTCGCCTCCAGGAGCGGCATCCATTGGAATGGTTTCTCCATAGATCCGTTTTGCCTCTTCAGCTGCAAATTGATAGGTAGCAATGGTGCGGTCTATTTCGCCACGTGCTGTTCGAATGGGCTTTCCGGCCTCAAGTGCAACAATTCGTGCCAACTCTTCCTTTCTTTCACGGTGAAGTTGGACCACATTCAGCAAAATCTCTGAGCGCTTATAGGCAGGCATCACTTTCATCGTTTCATAGGCTGTTTTTGCTCCTTCAATGGCTTTTTTTACATCTGCCTCATCTGCCATACTAATGTTAGCAATAACATCCCCGCTATAAGGAGAGTGCAGTGCATAGGTTCTTTCTTTTGATTCCCATTTACCATTAATGAATAACTCTTTAATTTCCATTCTCAACCTCCTTGCCTTTTTATAATGCAAGATTCATGCCAATATTAAAAATGCTTATTTTATATAAGAATTTACATTGTCTAAAGCAAATAATGGTGATAGAATTCACCATAATAAAAAGAATTGTTGGTGTAACAGAGACTAAAGACGGTGAAAATCGTCACCGTTTGGTGATAATTTTCACCGCTTCTTGCAGGAGGCAGAGATTCCGATGAAACCACTTACTGTGAACAAAGAAATTTTAGAAAGCATTTTCTCCTCGATGTCCAACGGGGTCATTGTAGTGGACCATAATAACAGGATTTTATTCATAAATTCCTCAGCACAAAAACTAATAAAACAAGAACACCAAGACTTAGTGGGCAAAGATATTCGTGATTTTGTTCCTAATTCACCAATCCACCAAGTTCTTAATAGTGGCAAGAGCACACTCGGAGCGAAAATGACGATAGCAGGGTTGCAATGTATGGTGAATAAAACTCCCTTATATAAGGAAAATCAGCTCATTGGTGCTGTGAGTGTTATTCAGGATATTTCTCAAATCGAACATTATCGTTCATTACTCAAGCAAATGGAAAAAATCATCGAATTTTCTACGGATGGCATTTATGTCGTTAATAGTGAAGGAACTACACTCATTGTGAATTCAGCTTACGAGGCTATGTCAGGAATCAAAAGGGAAAGACTTATCGGTCATCACATGGGCGATTTGATGAACCACGGCTTCTTTGATCAATCTGTCTCACTCCTTGTCCTGCAGGATAAAAAACGCAGATCGATTCTTCAGCGAATCGGCCAGCAAAAAGATGTCATGGTCACGGGAACTCCCGTTTTCGATGAATCAGGCGAGATTCAAATGGTTGTAACCAGTGTCAGAGACATTACTCAGCTAAATGAACTGACAAATGAGTTGAAGAAGGCAAAAAGCTTTTCTGAAATGAGTCAGAATCGATATACCTTTTCCACGGAGGGAAATGATGAAAAAGTAGTCTTTCAAAGCATTCAAATGAAGGGAATTATAGAAAAAGTAAAACAAATCGCTTCATACCCAACAAGTATATTGCTATCTGGTCCTTCAGGAGCGGGGAAAGAGGTTATTGCTAATTTAGTTCACCAATTAAGTGACAGAAAAGATATGCCTTTTATTAAAGTGAACTGCGGGGCTATCCCTGAACAGCTGCTGGAATCTGAGCTTTTTGGTTATGAAAAAGGGGCGTTTACCGGAGCAAGGCAGGAAGGGAAAGTCGGCCTGCTGGAACTGGCGGACAAGGGGACAGTTTTGCTGGATGAAGTAGGGGAACTTCCATTGTCTCTGCAAGTCAAGTTGCTTCGTGTCCTGCAAGAGAAACAAATTCAAAAATTAGGCAGCAGCAAAGTAAAGCAACTAGACATTAGAATCATTTCAGCAACAAATAAACATTTAAAAGAGTTAGTGGAAAAAGGAAAATTTCGAGAAGACTTATATTACAGGCTGCAAGTGATAGAAATAGCTATTCCTCCATTAAGCCAGCGTCCTGAGGACATCGAAGTCTTACTGGATCATTTTTTCACCTATTTCTGTAAACTATTTAATATCGAAAAGCGTGTATCACCCGAAACCAAACAAATTTTACAAAGCTACCATTGGCCGGGGAATGTGAGAGAATTAAGGAATTTAGTTGAGAGCATGATTGTTTCGGTGCCATCACTTACTATTGAACCGGTTGATCTGCCGCCCCACTTTAGTATTCATGGTAACTCAGAGTCTGTTCATACTTTCAAACAAAGAATGGAACAGTTTGAAAAAAGAGTGATTATGGATGCGCTTCACAAGAAACCCTCCATCAGAAAGGCCGCAGAATATTTAGGAGTCGATCACTCGACACTTGTGAAAAAAATGAAAAAGTGGGATAGGGAGATCAACAGAGGGATCAATTGAAACAAATTCAAAAAATTTTTATATGGTAAAATGAACAAAAACGAATGGAGAAATGATTGTCTTGTCTAAATTGCCTAACCGCCCAAAATGCAGCTCAGAGTATACCTACGGGGCTGGCAGCCTTTTTGCACGATATTGATTGCAAAATTGACGGTTTTGGCGCCATGAAGTTAAAATCTGAATTTGTAATGAAGATATTATAATCGAAGCTGCTCATAAAGAATACGGCCGTGTAGATGTGCTCATCAACAATGCAGGATTACAGCACGTGTCTCCTATCGAAGAGTTCCCGGCTGCTAAATTCGAACTAATGATTAAAATCATGCTGACTGCTCCATTCATCGCGATTAAACATGCATTCCCAATCATGAAAGAGCAAGGGTTCGGACGCATTATCAACGTGGCTTCCATTAACGGACTTATTGGGTTTGCTTGAAAAGCAGCATACAACAGTGTAAAACATGGTGTGATCGGTCTAACAAAGGCTGCGGCATTAGAGTCTGCTACTCACGGAGTAACAGTAAATACCCTTTGTCCAGGATATGTTGACACGCCTCTCGTACGCGGCCAGATGGAAGATTTAGCGAAAACAAGAAACGTTTCTTTGGAAAGTGTTCTTGAAGAAGTCATCTACCCGTTAGTTCCGCAAAAACGTTTATTGGAAGTAAGTGAGATCGCTGACTACGCAATGTTCCTTTCAAGCGACAAAGCAAAAAGTATTACAGGACAAGCCATCGTTTTGGATGGCGGCTATACTGCACAATAATTTGTATTGTAAAACCTCAGCAGATTGTCTGCTGAGGTTTTTTTAGTTCTATTAAACTTTTGAATCTATAGCTTTTACGATTCTCTCACAGATCTCATGCGTTAAAAGCGAATCATCAATCGATGGATCAGGTAACTTATTATTTTGAATGCATTCGATAAAATGATCGACAATTTGATAGAAGCCTCGTTTATACAGCGTGGGCTCCCAGTCACCAAATTTAGACATGCTGATCTCTTTATTATGATAATGTGTGGTTTCCACCAGACTGTTAACGACATATTTATCGCTGCGAGTATGGTATTCAATGATTTCCTCTGTCACCCCGCCATTTCTGTTCATGATTCCCATAGCAATACATCCATCACCAATAAGCTGAATGATCAAGTGATCAAGCATTTCCCCATTCCTTAAAAACTGTATCTTTACATCCAACACCTCAGTATCCATTAAAAATCGAAGTGTATCTACCACATGGATAAAATCTTCAACAACAAATCTTCGTATAAAATCCGGAGACGAATATCTGTTTTTTTGCATAAGGATTAAGCTTGCTTTCCCGTGTTCTATAAGCTCATTCACCTTTGGTATAAACCTTCTGTTGAAACCAGCCATGGCGATACTGCCGCTTTCTTTTGCGAGCTTTACAATGTTCTCGGTTTCCTGAAGGCTCATGGATATAGGTTTATCTATGTAAGTATGGATTCCGCTTTTTAGCAGTTTTTCAGCGATTTCAAAATGTGCCTCTGTCGCTGTACTCACAAACGCTGCATCAATGCCCTTTGTTATGAGCTCATCAACTGTCGGTACCTTTTCCTGAATTCGATATTTTTCGGACAATCTATTGAGAGTTTCGGTATTCCTTGTACAAAGCACCAGCTCTATCCCTTCTTTTTCAGAAAGAACAGGCAAGTAGGCCTTTGCTGCAATGTCACCCAACCCAATAATTCCAATCTTCATCCCTTCACCTCATTCCTATTTCTAAAGTTACCTTATTTCAGGTATCCTTTCTTCTCCTTTTTTAAACCTCTGCCTCACTCATCAAGGCATGTGTATTTCCTTCTGTATCGTTAAAGAAAGCCATCCACGTTTCGGTTTGTCCCATTTTAGCAATCAGGTGAGGTTCGCTTACAAACGCAGCACCTTTTTTAAGCATATCTTCATAAGCACTCTTAATATGAGTCACTTGGAAATAGATGACGGAACTGGGATGGGCAAATGTTTCATTCTCAGGCAGGCTGAGCATTAAACGAAGGCCGCTGCACTCAAAGAATGCCATGTTTTTGTTTTGAAAAAGGAGTTGAAGCCCTAAGTCGTTTTGATAAAAATCAACGGCTCTTTCCAGGTCTTTTACAGGAACTCCAATCTGTCCAATTTTATGTATCGCTGTTACTTCCATTAACCATCTCTCCTCTTTTGTTCTTTCTTCTTCATCATAAATGGTTGTTGCTGCTATTTCTTATCCAAAATCACTTTTTTTCGAAACTGTAGCGGAGAGATCCCTGTATGCTGTTTGAACATTTTGCTGAAAGAAGAGGGGGTCTCAAATCCCAGGTTAAAGGCTATATCGGTCATCGTCTTTTCTGTTTTAATTAATAGTTGTTTAGCTTTTTCGATTCGCAGCGCTGTGACGTGCTGGTGAGGTGTGCATCCATAGATGGCCGAATAGTTCCTTAGGAGATGATTCGTCGATAGAGAAGCAGCTTGGGAAATCTGCTGTAAGGTTACCGGCTGATGATAAAAGGCGCGAATATATTCATGTGCGGTACTGATTCTTCTGTACAGTGCCTCCCGTGTTCCCATTTTTAACGAAGGCAGTGCCTCTGGCTCCATAACTGCATGAAACTGTTCCCTCACAATCGTTTCCATCAATTGCTGAAACTGTTCTTTCTTCCAAAGAGAATCGCTTTTTGTAGTCATATTTCCCCGGAAATAGTCGATTTTTGGGTAGAGAGAGCTGAAGAAAAGAAATCGACAGAATTTAGCGGTTTAAAAGGATCGGCCAAAAGATTGCCGGAATCAGCTTTCAACGTCCTCAGCACTTCCTCGGCAAGCCCTTTTCTGAAGAATAAACAGAAAGACTCCACCTCAGTTTCTTCTTCAATAGCAATCGTATAGGCACCTTCATTTAAAAGAAGATATCGGCCTTCTTCCACCGCAAAGAAACCCCGGTTCGTTTTGTAAAGGGCCCGGCCATACCTAAACGTTTTAATTGAAAGCTGTCCATCACCTTCCCAATAAAATTCATTGCTTTTGTCATGCAGCACGTAATTTTGGGATTCCATCCTACCCCCCCTAAGCAAGTACCTAATGCAATTATACATAAAATTGGAAACAAATGTCTTTCATTGCTTTTCAAGATTAAGAAGGATAAAGGATGGTCAGAATGGTCCAAAGAAGACAAAACAGCGCCACTGAATACCCAGACTTTTTATGGTAAGATAACAGGTGGTTACGAAATAGTATGCTGTCTTTTGGGACAGTTCATTATATGTTTTGAAAAGAGGGTAAAAAAATGGTAAAGGAATCCATCTATGGATTAACATTTGAACAGCTGGCTGCCTCGCTATTAGAACGGGGCCATAAACCATATCAAGCATCCCTGGTTTGGGAATATCTATATAGAAAACGAGTCACTTCCTTTTCTGAAATGAGCGATGTAAAAAAGGAATGCATCGAAATGCTTTCAGAAAGCTTCGAGTTCCAGACGATGCAGCAGCATGTGAAGCAGGAATCAGAGGATGGCACGATCAAGTTTTTGTTCAAGCTGCGGGACGGTAACTTGATCGAAACGGTATTAATGAAGCACAAATACGGCTTGTCTGTTTGTGTGACGACCCAGGTCGGCTGCAACATTGGCTGCAGTTTCTGTGCGAGCGGTTTACTGGCCAAAAGCCGCGACTTATCGAGCGGTGAGATCGTCGAGCAGATCATGAACGTCCAGCTTCATCTTGATCAAAGAAATCAGGATGAAAAAGTGAGCCATATCGTTGTCATGGGGATTGGAGAGCCATTTGATAACTTTGAAAATATGATTGATTTCATAAAAGTGGTGATTAATCATAAAGGACTCGCGATTGGCGCGCGTCATATCACGGTTTCTACAAGCGGACTCGCCAACAGGATTTATGAATTTGCTGACTCTCAGCTACCCGTGAATTTGGCGATCTCCCTTCATGCACCGAATAATGAATTACGGACACGCATCATGAAAATAAACCGTGCGATTCCTATTGAAAAATTAATGGAATCCTTGGATTATTATTTAGAAAAAACAAACAAGAGAATTACGATTGAGTACATTTTATTAAGAGATGTTAATGATCATAAGGAAGAAGCAGAACAACTCGCTGATTTGCTCCAGGATAAAAAGCAAAAGGTCTACGTCAACCTTATTCCGTACAATCCAGTAGACGAACACAGCCAATATCAGCGAAGCGAGGAGGAGTCTGTGCTGACGTTTTACGATACACTGAAAAAACGGGGCATCAACTGCAAAATCCGCCAGGAGCACGGTACTGATATTGACGCCGCATGCGGACAGCTGAGAAGCAAACAGATTAAAAAAGAAAAAGCGCAATAACGCTGTAAAGGGGCTGTCCAAGAAGTCTGGTAGCTGTTGATCTCTGCTCCAGGCTGCTCGCTTTCCGCGGGGCGTGCGGTGAGCCTTACCGGCGTGAACGCCTACTTTTTGGCGCAAGCGCCTGCGGGAGTCTCACCTGTCACGCTAGTCCCGCAGGAGTCTCGCACCTTGCACTCCAATCAACTTTTCATTGAAGATTTTTCACGTCAAAGGAGCTGCCTGAATGACTTTCAGGACAGCCCCTTTCTTTTTATTTGGATTACTTTTCTGCAGTGATTAGTGAGCGGTTGATAGGTCGAATAGTGCACAATACTAGTTATTCATCATATAGTTTTGGGTATAATCTAAAGCAAAGCTTTACATAAAAGGAGATAACCATGATTCCTAAAACGATAGAAGAACTGGAAGCCATCCGAACGGAATGTAGAGTGCTGGTTAATAAACGGGCGTCAGCTTCTGCGGCGGCCGCTGTTATCCCGATTCCCGGAGTGGATGTGGGTGCGGACATCACGATCATGATGGAATTGCTCCCGGCCATTAATGAGAAGTTCGGCTTGGCGCCCGGCCAGATTGAGAAGATGGATGCAACATTGAAAGGGAAAATCATTGTACTCATTACGTCAGCGGGCAGCCAGTTTGCTGGCAGAGTCGTAACAAAACAGATGATTTCTCTTTTATTAAAAAAGGCAGGTAAACGCATAGCGGTCAAACAGGTCACGAAGTTCGTACCTTTTGTAGGACAGGCTGTAGCGGCCGGTATCAGTTTTGCTGCGATGAAATATCTCGGTAATTCTCATATTGAGGAGTGCTATCAAGTCTGTAAAAAGATGATAGAAGAACAACAGCTGCCAGCACAATAATACAAAGAAAGCCCTATCCCGCATACGGGGTAGGGCTTTTATCATAAAGCTTATTTTGTTTTCAAATCTCCTGATGGAAGTCCTGAGAGGTAGCCGACTCCGCCAGTTTCCTGGATTCCTATGCCTTTTTTCATGGCATCTTCGAGCTTTTCCTTATCTACTGCTGTAATTTGTTTTCCATCCAGATCTTCACCCGGGTGCTGGAAGTTGCTAAGCAAATAGCGGGAATTCTTCAGCTGATCAACCGCCCGCAAGCCCGTTGCTTCAGCCCCTGCTGGAACAGAAAGTATTCTTGAAAGTTTTTTCGTTTTAACATTATAGGCCCAAACAAAGTTGTTGGTGTGATGCGAGCTGTCTTCACCGATAAATAGCGTGTCCATGTCATTGGAGAAGGTAAGATTATCTGGATTCGCTATTTTATCCGGATTGGCAGTATTGCCGTATGCATCAGATTTTGGAAGATCCTCACCGACAAGGAGACCCTTCATTTTTGAAGGCGCATAGCGGCTGGCGATACGGTTGCTGCTATGATCTTTTTGACGTCCATTGAGATCCAACTCAAAGGTTACTCCTGAATCAATAACCGGCAATTGGATGTCATCCTGCACGCCGCTAATATCTTCTTTTTTCATGCTTCCATTCTCGTAGGAGATGGCGATATACGCTTTTTTAGCCGCTTTGTTTACAGTAATGCCCTCCATTTTATTAAATTCAGAAGTGGCACCGAGCAATGCACCATATCGGCGTGCTTCTAAGAAAGCCGCAGCTTTTTCCATGCCTGGCTTCACTTTAAGATACTCGACTTTCTTGCTGGCCGCTGTTTTTACAGCCTTAAAGCCAGGAGCAGGCTTGTCCGAAGTTTCAAAGATATCGCTGAATTTTGTGCCGTTATCGATGATTTTCTTGACTTCTTTGTCTGTTGAGTGGCCAAGCTTGATCCACTGCAAGTCTCCTGCGCCTCCGTTATCGGAAGAGGTTTGCTTGAATTTTGCCGCATACAAAGTCCCTGCAGAGAAGTCTCTCTTCTGATCGGCGACATACATAAACATCATCGTATTCCCGCCGTCATCACCAAACAATGCAGTTTTTTGATCGGGCATCACCTGCATAATTTCATGTGAAAAACGCCCAGTGCTGTAATGCTTTACGACGTTCGTATTACCATCCGGCTTGATTGAGATCTCCGGAATCCATCCATAAAAATAAGGATTGGCTTTTGATTTATCTCCAAAGTAGCGCTGTGCAAAATTGGTGACATCACGATAGGAATCAGAAGAAGGATCTTCAAACGCACGGGCATCCGGCTCATATTCTTCAGAGCCAAGATGAGTTCCCCAATCTGTTGTGGAGCCGTTGCAAGGCGTCCAAAGGCCGTTCACGTTAGAAAAATCAATTTTTTTCGCATGGTTAACAGTAAGCTTGCCAGTTTTTTGATTCCGGTCCACTTGAGTTAGTGTCATGGATGCGGGGAGTCCTTTAATTTCGTTTCCGGCATTATCCATGGAATCGTACTCATAATGAGAGATAATGTAATCTTTTCCGGCAATCGTAATAAAACTATTGGAATCGGGTGCGTCAGAAATATAGTATGAAGGCTTGTCAGGCACGCTTCGATCAACGATAGGATTGCCTTTTGCATCAATAGGTGTACCTGCAGGAATCTTTTCGCCTTTGTTGTCTACAATTTTATCTTTGGATAGGAATAGCTGATTATAATTTAACGGAGTTTCTTTTACCGTACCGTCTTTGTACGTGATTTTTACTTTTGCATCGGTATATGTTCTTACCATGTTTTCAATTGTGCTCGGAGCTTTCATCGATTCAAATTCTATGTTCTTGATCGGGTTGTGGTTCTGGGGAAAGTGATGGTTCTGGGCAGTTGAAGCAAAGGCTGGAATGGCGCTTGAGGCCATAATTGCCAAGGATAAGCCGATTGAGACTTTTTTCTTCAATGTTGTTTCCTCCTCATTGAGTTTTCACACTCATTAAACCACTTTATTGTTAAGGAGATATGAAGAAATAGGGACTATATATTGAAAACTGGTTAAGAAATGGTTACAAGTTAAAGGAACTCGCTCCAATTTATTCTAAAAATCCTGCTACTTATTGACTATACAAATGGGAGTTTTGTAGCCGAGTGAATGAAAATCTTCAATTTTCGCGTGGGAATGGTCAACGACGAGTCCCTTGTTCCCCTTTTCGCAAACCGCTTGAACGTCACTGATTTTAATCGCCTGTATGTTAGAGCCGATGTGTATGGCAGTCGGTGCAGATTTTTGAATCCTTACCTTCCTGATTTCTACTAAATCTGCGCCATGAGGGCCGCCAAATACTTTAATGTCGGCTCCTGCCGTTTTAAAATCCCTGATGTTCAGATCATGAAGGATAATGTTCCGTGATCGGTACTGGACCGCAATGACCGGCTCTCCCCGGTAATCATATTCAGAATCTCCGATGACGGTAAAATGGTTGATGGCCACGTTTTTGTAAGCAGAGATCACCATTGCCCGGGGTGTTGAGTCCCTGTAGAGAGGAGTCCGAATTGGAGCAACCGCCACGATATGGCTGGCTTTAATATTAAACGCCGTCTTCGATTCAGGATCCGTTTCAACGTGGTGGCCGATATGGCGGAAATTATAAGAACGGTTGTCATTGATTGAGATATGCCCGATGATCTGTGTGTTGCTCGCGGCTGCAGAATTATGGTGTGCCTTGATTTCCACACCGCCGAAGCATCGTGTGGTCGAATTGTTAAGAAGCATGACATTTCGAGAGCCATCGTCCACTTCAATCCCGTTGGAGTTCGAGAATCCTTCTTTGTGGGCTCTTCCGCTTGGGTCACACAAATGGCAATTGGAAATGAGGATATTATCGCTGTGATGAGTTGTGATCCCATCATCGCCAAAACCATAGCCGTTCAGCTGATCAAGCCAAATATAGCGGCTGCTTCTGCGGGCCCGTGTAGCATCTCCGAAATAGGTATACACGGCAGATGATACATCAAAACAATGCAGACCGGGATTGATGCCTTCCACCTCTTTTACCCAGCCAAATGATACATGAGCAAACGTGAGGCAGCTAGACTGGTTATTGCCTGAAGCTGTCTTTTTGTTCGGATTCAAACGTTCCACATTCCAGTCCAGGCTCATCCCCTGGACATAAATATGATGGTTGCCATTCCAGTGGCTGGAGTTGGTCAACAGCTGACGGCTTCTGGGCGCCTTATCATGAAGCTTGATGGTGGTCACTCCCTTACCCGCACCGATCAGCATTGTATAGGAAGGGAGCCGGATTCCCCGAGTGACATATACACCTGCGGGAACAACAACTTTTACATTGCCGTTTCCGATGGCTTTTTTGAACGCTTCTGTGTCATCGGTGATACCGTCGCCAGCTGCGCCGTAATCCCGGACATTTTTCTCTTGTTCGATCTCCCTTTGCAGCTGAATAAATGCCTGATCGAGCTTCTTTTTCCAGTCCGGATAGATGCCTCCCTCTTGATCTGTTACAATTTGCGGGAGCGGTTCTTTGTTTTTATGCCATGCTGTGGAAAGCAAGATCTTCGGAAGACCATGCAGCAGGTTTTTAAATGAGAAGGATGGAGAATGCGTTGGTTCTGGCAGGGGATTCAGCTCCTGAAATAGGTTGTCTGTCTGGTTCAACAGGCTTTTTAGATCTTCTTTATTCTCAGAAAAAGAAGCAATGAGTTCTTTGTTTTCTTGCGGGTTATGATTTTTATCTAAATGAAGCATTTCGGGATCACCTCAGAATAATCAGCTGTTATTTTCAACATTATGTACTATTCCCGCTCTTATTCCAAGCTTAATCATTCTTCTTCCAAACAAAGAAAATACCCCTGTAAAAGGGGCATTTACTGTTCCATTAAACTGCTGAGAGAAACCTGCTTTTCATTTTCCGGCTGTCCGAGCGGGTAGATTCTGGCCGTTTCTCCTTGCTCGTCAACATGCTGGATGTAAATTGGTACACCATCACATGTAACGTTTGCCATTACCGGAGATGAGGCAATCTCTTGTGCACGCTGTTTGTTCATTTTAGGATCCCTCCTTTTCGTCTTTACTATGAACGGGTTAGAGTGTTTTTATTCGTTTGGTGATTTTGATGAAATAAACGCGTCGAATCCAGTCGAAAACACTCGTACTTATTCTGTTCGATAATAAAATTCCGGTTTTCAATAATAAATTTGGTTTTTCGATAATATATTGGAGATTCCGATAATAAAAAAGCATTTTCGATAATAAAAGGTTTACGGCGACGCTGCTGAGGGGGATGAGGCAGGGTTTTTATGGATTTAAAGTGATATACCGCCTAAAATGCGTCAGACAGGATCATCGGATTGACAACGATGATATACGCCATTGTCAGAAGGGTTGTAATACCGGCAAGGAACTCAGTTCGTACCGTCGTATTACGCTCATCTATGGAAAAAGAAGCATTAACTAATAGGTTTTTCCATAACGGGCTATTAGTAGACCAAAAAGTCACTGTACCATAAAAAGGTCCTGTAAGGTTGCAGGAAGTTTTTCCAATATAAGATTCAGAAGGTTCAGTCTGAATGAATTCTTAAAAAATAGGAGGTGTTACTCTAGAATTGTCAAATATTATTAAGTATAGGAGTGTCGGAATCTATTCAAAACGTTCGAAGTTCTATATAGTAGAACTTCAGCCATCTATATTCCAGTACCTCTATTTTTCAGGAAATATCGATACATAAAGCATTATATGGCTGAGTAATACCTTGTGTCACCAGGTAGTTTTAGATAAAATAATAGGAGGAATAGATACTATGCAATATCAATTTTTAGTAGGTAACGATAACGGAAACAGTGAGCATGACATTTATATCGATGGCCGTTTGTTTCAGCAGCCGAACGTAAACTGTGCCGTGGACCAGCTGCCATGGAGTGAAGAACAGGCTCCTGAAACGATTGTACGCAACCTTCAGGATAACTTAATCGTAACGATTGATTCCCCGGCAGCACGTGCGGGTATGTATTATGTAGGAAAGTTCGCGCTTGAAAGCGGTGAACTGATCGAAAACATTCAGGTCGGCGTAGATTACAAGTACGAGATTGACCTGCCAATCGTCAACACACTCGCTCAAATCGCAGCAGTAGCGGTACAAAAAGGATTTGCAGAAGAGAAAAAGCTTCCTGCATCCATTGATGTAACGGTTGATATGGCGACTGCGCTGCCGATCACACAGCACTCTGATGAATCAGCAGCTAAATTTGAGAAGCGTTTCATGAACGGCCCTCACCATGTGACGGTTCATGTTGGAAAGCAGCGCGTTACAGTTAAAGTAGAATTTGAGTTTGTAAAAGTTATTCCGGAAGCTACACCAGTAACCTTCTCTCTTCAAAAAGATGAAGACGGCAACTGGAGAAAAGGCGATATTTTTGACCAATTTATTGAAGCGTACGATATGCCGAAGAACTTCAACGGCAGCTTTTTTAAAAACAAAAAAATCCTTCACACAGATATCGGTGATGGTTCTACAGAGTATCCGATCACAGAAGGAAACAAATTTTTGCGCCAGTTCGTGCATGGCACCAACCATGGTGCAGGGTATGCGATCGAGGAAGCACTCAGTGAGTTCAACCGTTTGATCCACCTTCCCGACAGCCCGCGTCAATTTTTCAGTGACGTGATCAAGAACCCGAACCATAAATATCATGCGCGTGCGATGAAAACATTAAAAAGACCGCTTGAAGGACAAGCTCGCCAAATCATCAACAACATCCGCAAGCAGCTTACTAAAGCGAGAAACGAAATCGATTTAATCTGCGTTTATGGAGGCGGCAGCATCTTGATGAATCCGATTCTTTCTCCAATGCTTAAGGAACTTTGTGATGAGCGTGAAATTCAGCTTCTTTACATTCCTGCAAAATATGCAGTGACAATGAATGCAAATGGACTGGATGCATTCGTACGCGGAAAAATCTACGGTGCGATCAAGGATCGTGCGAAACAGCCGGTATAAGTCTCTAATTTAAATGGTAAGGGGGTGTAATGATGAAGAAACAAAAAAAGCCAGGCGACAATATTTCGTTAAAGACGAAGAAGAATGAAGCCCCCGCCATTATTGACTGGATCAACTCGCAAACGAACTTGATGGACTCGATCCGTTTTTTGGTCGAGAATGAGATCAAAGCGAACGGAGTCCGTAATCTGCAGCAGCATGTCCCCGCAGACCGCGGATTCTCGAATGAGGTTGCGGCAGGACTGCATGGACACGGCTATCAGGAAGATCCGAAGCATTCTCCGGAGTATGAAGATGTGATCGACGAAGAAGAGATCGATGAGGATGACATCGAATCCTGGACGTAAAAGATAATAGGTTAGTCAAGAAAGCCGGTTTGAGAGGATTACTCTCGAGCCGGTTTTTTTTATTTGTGTATTTTTAGCCCGTAAATATGAAATGAATGGGTCAAAATGTGTCGATATTTGTCGCGTATAAACGGTTCGAGAATAAGTGTGTCGGTTTTGAGAATAAATGAGTCCATTTCGAGAATAAACCGGTTCATTTCGAGAATAGAAATTTAGGTCGACCATTATTAAATCCATATTATTCCAAAAACAAGTCTGTCTATTAGGATACGGCACATAAATTTAAGCGAATCTCACTCCAATCAAGCCCCTAGTCAGACCAGATCATCCTCATTTACTCCAATTCATTTATTTTCTTCCAAAAAAGTACCCAAAAGGAGGCTAAACTCATCCGTTTTCATAAAAATACTTAAAAAGCTCGTTCCCTCATGAGGTCAAAAACATACATTTGCCGATTTTTCAGAACTAATTTTGAATGCATCTTCAATGGGACGGTTTGCCGGAGACGGGGAATGCATCCTCTTAATTAAAGGCTCTTTTTTAAAGGATTGTTGTTTTTAGAATATTTTTGTCTTCATTGACGAGTTGATTGGAATGCAAGGTGCGAGACTCCTGGTGAGACTAGGCAGGCGCTTGCGCCAGTAAGGCTCACCGGATGCCCCGCGGAAAGCGAACATCCTGAAACGGAAATCAACCACTCCTAAGAACAGCAATGGTTACTAAAACAGCCTAATTAACCCCCCTCCTATTATTAATAAGCCTATGGATTCTATGAAAATACGCCTCAAGTCGTACCTGAAAATATAGCCGGGGTACATTATAGAAAACCCGGAACGCAGGTAAGCTAGAACTATGAAAGGAGGTAACAACAAATGAAGAAATTTGGTTTGTTTGTACTCGGAGGAATTGCAGCGATCACCCTGCTGGCGAACATCGGCCACATGATTGGACTCGCAATCGGGTTAGTCATTTTATATTTTGCCGTTAAGGGTTTCATGAAGGCAGAAACAACATCTAAGAAAATCTTGTGGGGTGCTGCCGGCGTGATTGCAGCATGTGCAGCCATCTCCAATGTGCCGGCACTTTTAGGTGTCCTTGCCCTCTATGTGCTGTACCTGGTGTATAAAGGATGGAACGGCAAGAAAAGCGAAACAGGCTCAGCTGATGATCCGTTTGTAAACTTTGAAAAACAATGGGCAGAAATGAACAGAAACTAATAAAAGGAGAGAATGAACATGAGTACACTTTTTACAAGAATCAAAAATTCCATAGCAGCTGATTTTCACGAGATGCTCGATCAGAAGGAGCAGAAGAATCCGCTCTCACTGCTGAACCAATATTTGCGTCAATGTGAACAAGAAACGGACCGTGTGCGAAAACTGGTCGAACGTCAATTTATACTTACTGAAGAATTTACAAAAGAGTACAGAGAAGCAAAGTCACATGCTGAAAAACGAAAGAAGCAGGCGGATTTAGCACTTCAGGCTGGAGAAAGCGATCTGCATGAGTTCGCAGCCAACGAACAGCAGCGGTATGATGAGCGTGCAGCCCGCCTGAATGATGCTAAATTAGAGGCGAAGCGCGAACTGGAAGCGCTGGAGCAAAAGTTTGAACAGATGAAGCATAAGCTGAAAGATATGTATGTGAAGCGAATGGAGCTGATGGGTCGCGAAAACATCGCCCGAGCCCATCGAGGAATGAATAAAGTTCTGGATGCCGGAGCAGGTTCGAAGCCAGGCCTGAGATTCGACGAAATGGAACGCTATCTGGAGCGGCTGGAGCATCAGGTGAATACGGATTATCACTTCAATACGATCGATGAGCGGTTTGCACAGCTTGAAAAACAATGGAAAAAAGAAGAAAAAACTACGATTTCATAATTTAAAAATGGTATTCTAAAAGGCGTAGGGTACTGCGCCTTTTAGGACGTGTACCATTAACAATAAAGAGGAAAAACGAGAGAGATAGAGGGGGTGCACCATGTTTAACGAAAAAAAAACAGATTTGATCAGCTGGCTTCTTTTGATTGGTGTACTGCTTCTTATTCTTGAACTTTCATTTCGCGGAGGGGAATTGATTTTTATTTTTGCCCTCATGGCTGGCTGCATCTATATCGGAAGAAAAAAAATGCCTCGGACAATCGGGAAAGTGCTGTATTGGGGCGGATGGTTTGGATTGATCATCACCCTGCTGAACATGATGGCCTTTAAGTTTGTCATGATTGCGGTCCTTGTTTATCTGGTCATCCAGTTCTATCAATCTAAAAAAAAACCGTCAGTCATTGAGCCGGTCGTCCAAAACGAAGAGGATTCCCGGCTGTCCGAGTCACTTTTTACGAAACAGCCGCTGTTTAAAAATATACTGTACGGCCGGCAGCAGACCCCTGACCATGTGTATGAATGGAGTGACATTAACATCCAGTGCGGGATCGGGGACAGTGTCATCGATTTGAGCAACACCGTTTTGCCGGATGGCGAATCAGTCATTGCCATACGGAATCTTGCCGGAAACATTAAAATTCTTGTGCCGTATGAAGCGGCGGTTAGTGTTCATCATTCTGTGCTGGCTGGAAACACAACAATTTTTCAGCTTCATGAATCAAAAATATTCAATCAGCTTTTTCATTTTCAAACAGAGAACTACCAGGAGGCCCAGCAAAGAATTAAGATCGTTACATCCATGGTGGTCGGGGATCTAGAGGTGAAGCGGACATGAGTATTGTGCTGCGAAGTGTCCTCCTATCCATCGCCGTATCTCTATTGACCGCTATTCTGCTTTTCATTGCTGTGTTCATGGTGCACCCTTTCCCAGACCTGGCTACACTATGGGAACGGCAGCTGTTCGGCCTGCCATTTATACTGGTTGTGCCGGCTGCCAGTTTGGTTCTTGGTGTGTTTTTTGGTTTGCTGCATGGGTTTGCTGTCCGCAGACAGCTCAAACAAGTGGAAGAAGGCCTGCGTGAGATGGAGAACGGCAGGTCCATCTATCCTCCTTTACAAGCACAGGGAACAGAGATGGATGCCCTGTGGAAAAGAATGAAAAATGTACAGCGCCAGGTTACGGATCAGGCCAGGGCCTCACAAAAGCTGGCGAACGAAAAAGCAGAAGATCAAGAGAAAATCATTCAAGAGATGATCTCGAGAGAACGGCATCGTTTAGCACGTGAGCTGCATGATTCAGTGAGCCAGCAGCTTTTTGCCGCCTCCATGCTGATGTCAGCCATCAATGAGTCAAGGGAAGCTGAAGAAGCTCCTGAAAACAGGCAGCTGAAACTGGTGGAACAAATGATTCACCAGTCGCAGCTTGAGATGAGGGCGCTGCTGCTTCACCTCCGTCCTGCAGCTCTAAAAGGAAAGTCCTTGCAGGAAGGAATTAAAGAACTGTTAGCGGAGCTCGTTCAAAAAGTGCCGATTGAGATTCATGCAAAAATAGAAGAAATGCCGCTCGACAAGGGTGTTGAGGACCACCTGTTCAGGATTCTGCAGGAATCCGTCTCAAACACACTGAGGCATGCCAAAGCTACCTCTCTTGAAATTCTGCTGATCGAACGGGAAGAATTAATCATTCTTCGCGTAGCTGATAATGGTGTCGGCTTTGCTATGGACGAGGATAAAGCCGGATCCTACGGGCTTCAAAACATGCAGGAACGAGCGCTGGAAATCGGCGGCACGATGAAGGTGGTAAGTCTGCCCGACAAAGGGACGCGGCTGGAAGTAAAAGTACCAGTGATTTCGGTGGAGGATGATAAAAATGATTAAAGTATTGTTTGCGGACGATCATGAAATGGTAAGAATCGGTGTTTCATCCTATCTTTCTGCCCAGTCAGATCTTACGGTGGTTGGTGAGGCCGAGAATGGGAAGAAAGCCGTTGAACTGGCACTGGAGCTGCGCCCTGATGTCATTTTAATGGACTTGGTCATGAATGAGATGGACGGGATTGAAGCGACCAAAAAAATCATTGAGCAATGGCCGGAAGCGAAGATTATCATTGTGACCAGCTTCTTGGATGATGAAAAAGTTTACCCGGCGATAGAAGCAGGAGCGGTAAGCTATATGCTTAAGACCTCAAAAGCGAGTGAAATCGCCGAAGCGGTAAGAGCTACTTATCACGGCCAGTCTGTCTTGGAACCCGAAGTTACAGGCAAGATGATGAACCGTATGCGCCAAAAAAATCATCAACAGCCACATGAAGAGCTCACGAGCCGTGAGCTTGAGGTACTCCTTTTAATGACAGAAGGAAAATCCAATCAGGAAATTGCAGACCAGTTATTCATCGCACAAAAGACCGTTAAAGTACATGTGAGCAACATTTTAAACAAGCTCGATGTACAGGACAGGACCCAAGCCGTCATCTATGCGTTTAAGCATTCACTGGTTCAATGAGTTTTATTATTTCGTATCCGCTGGCCGCTCCATGTTGGGCGGTTTTTTTTATTTTGGCTCTTTTTTTAAAGATTGTTGCATTGGGGACCTTTTTGTAAACGAGCTTCATTGACAAGTTGATTGGAGTGCAAGGTGCGAGACTCCTCGAAAATGAAATTCGCATTTTCTTCGTGCGATGTACCGCTGCCGAAGCCTTCCTTGTCCTGCGGGAGCAGCGGGACAGGTGAGACCCGCAGGCGCATGCGCCGGTAAGGCTCAGCGCACGCCCCGCGAAAGTAGGCGTTTACGCCGGTTAAAGCGAGCATCCCGAAACGTAAATCAACCACTCCCAAGAGCTACAAAGAAACAGCCTTTATTTTAGAATGAAATACTTCCGAAACGGGAAAGAAATACTAGACAGAGAAGTATGAATTTTGTCCATATGATGTAAACAAACTTAAAATGTGATAAAATATTTTTAGTGATAGATACTTAATAACATTGAATTATATCTGAATATTGTGTTTTTCTCACGTGTACATTTGTTCAGACTCACATAACATTTTTAAAATTTGAAAGGAGAGTATGTATGTCAAGTAATGTATTGGATCGCTTCCTGGAAGAAAATTTAGGTGATTTAAAAGAAAAAGGGCTTTATAACGTGATTGATCCGCTGCAAAGCGCGAACGGTCCGAAGATCAAAGTGAATGGTAAAGAACTGATCAACCTTTCTTCAAACAATTATCTTGGTTTAGCAACAGATGAGCGTCTTAAGCAAGCTGCCAAACAGGCAATTGACGAATATGGTGTTGGTGCGGGGGCTGTGCGTACCATTAATGGAACGCTTGAACTGCATGTAAAACTTGAAGAAAAATTAGCAGAGTTCAAACATACAGAAGCAGCGATTGCTTACCAATCCGGTTTTAACTGCAATATGGCTGCCATCTCAGCAGTCATGGATAAAAATGACGCGATTCTATCAGATGAACTGAACCATGCGTCCATCATTGACGGCTGCAGACTTTCCAGAGCAAAAATTATCCGTGTCAACCACTCTGACATGGAAGACCTTCGTACAAAAGCGAAGGAAGCAAAGGAATCTGGACTTTACAACAAGATCATGGTCATCACGGACGGTGTGTTCTCCATGGACGGAGACGTTGCCAAGCTTCCAGAGATCGTTGAAATTGCTGAAGAGTTCGATCTTATCACTTATGTAGACGATGCACATGGATCTGGCGTACTCGGCAACGGCGCAGGAACCGTGAAGCATTTCGGATTATCCGATAAAGTGGATTTCCAAATCGGTACGCTTTCTAAAGCAATCGGTGTTGTCGGCGGTTATGTAGCCGGTAAAAAGGACTTGATCGACTGGCTGAAAGTAAGAAGCCGTCCATTCTTGTTCTCTACTTCACTGACTCCAGGAGATGTAGCGGCTTGTACAAAAGCCATTGAAATTTTAACATCAAGCACAGAGCTGCAAGAAAAACTGTGGGACAACAGCAAGTATTTGAAACAAGGCCTTGAGAAGCTGGGCTATGATATCGGAAACAGTGAAACACCAATCACACCTGTTATTGTAGGGGATGAAGTAAAAACTCAGGAGTTCAGCAAAAAGCTGAATGAAGAAGGCGTTTATTCAAAATCCATCGTCTTCCCAACCGTACCAAGAGGCACTGGCCGTGTAAGAAACATGCCAACAGCTGCCCATACGAAGGAAATGCTGGATCAGGCACTTGCCATCTACGAAAAAGTCGGCAAGGAAATGGGAATCATCTCTTAATACAGGAACCGGTATAGATTCGGAGGATGTAACATGAAGAAGATATTCATTACTGGAGCACTCGGGCAGATCGGTTCAGAGCTGGTCATGAAAGCCCGTGATATATATGGCGCGGATAATGTTATTGCGACAGATATCCGTAAGACAGACAGCCCGGTCGTTCAATCCGGACCGTTCGAGATTCTTGATGTAACCGATGCACAGGCGATGGCCGGCATCGCTAAAAAATACAATGCGGATACGGTGGTCCACCTTGCTGCTCTTCTTTCGGCAACGGCAGAAGCGAAGCCACTGCTTGCTTGGAACTTGAACATGGGAGGTCTGGTGAATGCCCTTGAGGTGGCGAGAGAGCTGAACTGCCAATTCTTCACACCGAGTTCCATTGGTGCATTTGGCCCTTCAACACCGAAAGATCAGACTCCGCAGGACACGATCCAGCGTCCGACAACGATGTATGGAGTAAACAAAGTGTCTGGCGAGCTTCTTTGTGATTATTACTTTCACAAATTTGGCCTGGATACCCGCGGACTGCGTTTCCCTGGATTGATCTCCTATGTCGCCCCTCCAGGAGGCGGTACGACGGACTATGCGGTTGAGATCTATTATGAAGCCGTTCGAAAAGGCAGCTATACTTCATTTATTGATGCGGGAACATACATGGATATGATGTATATGCCGGATGCGTTAAATGCGATTATCAACCTGATGGAGGCTGATCCGGCAAAACTGCTTCACCGCAACTCATTTAACGTTTCTGCAATGAGCTTCGAGCCGGAACAAATCGCTGCTGCCATCAAAAAGCAGATGCCGTCCTTTACGATGGATTATGATGTGGACCCTGTTCGACAGGCGATTGCAAACAGCTGGCCGAATGCCATCGATTCTTCTGCTGCTGCAGCGGAATGGGGCTTTAAAGCTGACTATGACTTGGATAAAATGACAGCAGATATGCTGTTGAAGCTGAACGATAAATCGAACAACAAAGTTGCAAATTAATAGGAAGAAAAAAGGGAGCCTGAATACGGCTCTCTTTTTTAAAAGGTACATGTAAATCAATGCTGTTGTTGGGTTGAGTGTGAATAATATTGCTCTAACCAAGTAATTTAAGAAAAGGAAGGAGACTTGCTTATGGGTGGTTTTGAAGCTTTACAGGTGAATCCTCTGCTCCGGAAAACGCTAGCTGACTATGGGATTGCCCAGCCGACAATGATCCAGGAGCAGACAATCCCGCTGCTGTTAGAAGGAAAAGATGTGATTGCAAAATCCCAGACAGGAACCGGGAAAACGATGGCTTTTGCCGTACCGATGCTGCAGCGGATTGACCAGGAGAATGAAGCTATCCAAGCACTGATCGTGACGCCGACAAGAGAACTTGCTATCCAGGTGGCGGAAGAAGTAAAAAAGCTGAGCAGTTCAATGGGAATTGATGTCCTGTCCGTTTATGGGGGACAAGATGTTATTCAGCAAATGCATAAACTCGGCGGTAAGGTGCAGGTTGTCATCGCCACACCAGGGCGTTTGCTGGACCATGTAAGAAGAGGAACCATTGATCTGTCACACGTCTCCATGCTGGTTTTAGATGAGGCGGATCAGATGCTTCATATCGGATTTTTGCAGGATGTTGAAGAAATTATTGATCAGACACCAGAAGAGAACCGGCAGATGATGCTTTTTTCCGCAACGATGCCTTCTGAAATTGTAAACCTTGCAGGAACGTATATGAAAGATCCAGCAGAGATTACGGTGAAGAAGACACAAATCACCTTAAATGAAATCAGACAACGTGTTATTGAGACGACAGACCGCTCAAAGCAGGATGACTTGAAGCTGCTTCTGGAGCTGCACCGTCCGTACCTTGCTATTATTTTTTGCCGGACGAAGCGGCGGGTAAGCAAGCTGAATGAAGCTTTGAAGGAAGCGGGATACCAGGCAGACGAACTGCATGGCGATCTTACCCAGGCTAAACGGGAAGCGGTGATGCATGCCTTCCGGCAGGGAGAAATCCGCTACCTGATCGCTACAGATGTTGCGGCAAGGGGCCTGGATGTTGAAGGTGTGACCCATGTCATCAATTACGATATTCCTCAAGATACAGAAAGTTATATCCACCGTATAGGACGAACAGGACGAGCCGGCAGCAAGGGGCTTGCCGTGACGATGGTTGCGGCAAAAGACCGCAATTATTTAGAGTTGATCGAAAAAGGAATTAAGCAGAAGATACAAAAACAGCGGCTGGAAAAACCGGAAAAAAAGAAGGAAGGAAGCCGCTCTGAAACGAATGACAAGATGCAGAGCCGCCGTGCGGGTGCAAGACAGCAGTATCAGAAAAGCAGCAGAAAGCCACGGAGGCGCTGACAACCGTACAGGAGAAGGATCGCATGAAAATTTTACTGGTTGAAGACGATCGCCGTCTCGCACGGTTAATCATGAGGATGCTGGAAAACGAAGGGTACAGGCTGGTTCTGTGTGAAGATGGTGACACGGCATTTGATCGAGCGCTTGAAGAACCGTTTGATATCATAATCCTGGATTGGATGCTGCCAAAAAAAGAAGGTGTCTCTGTCAGCAGGGAGCTCCGGAAAGAAGGCTATCAGGGGGCTATTTTGATGCTGACGGCAAGGGATCAAGTGGATGACCTTGTTCAAGGATTTGATGCGGGGGTCGATGATTACCTTTCCAAGCCGTTTGAATTCAAAGAGCTTTTTGCTCGGATTACGGCTTTAGGGCGAAGAAGAAGCTTTTTATATGAAGATAACTGGGTGATGATCGGTGACCTGCAGCTTGATGTACAGCACCATATGCTTAAACGGGGCGATGAAGAAATTCAGCTGACGCCAAAAGAATTTCAGCTGCTCGTCCTGTTTGCCCGCCATAAGAATCAGGTGCTGACAAGGGAAAGCATCCTTCAGCATGTGTGGGGAGCAGACAGCGATGTGACGATGAACACGCTTGAAGCCTTCATTAAACTGCTGAGGAAAAAGCTGGATCCATCTGGAGAGAAAAAATACATTCAGACCGTCCGAGGCATCGGGTATCGAATGGAGAAAGAATAATGCTGAATCATCTTAGAAAGAAACTCACATGGAACTACAGCAGCTGGTTTTTTGTAACTCTCCTTATCGTCTTGGCCGTTCTTTATTTATTGGTAAAAAGCATGCTGTTTGAGACAGCAAATGAAGACATTCAGGACATCCTGCACTATGAACTGGCGAAATACAAAGATCAGGACGATACTCTTGAAAGAAAAGAGACCTCGCGATCGCTGTATTTTACTGAAACCGTGCAAAAGTTTCCTCATAGAGCAGCCGTACAGCCAAAAGGGAAGGAAGCCCAAGCTTTTCGCGCATTTGTCCGAGGTCAGAAGTGCTGCCGCTCAGAAGGGCAGTTAGAGAGCTTAAGCATGCATTCGAGGGACGAGATGCACATCATTTATGCCAGTGCTCGCATCGACAAAAATACCATGCTTTTTGTAGGAAAGAATATTAGCAGCATTCATGAAAAAATTGAGCATTGGTTCTTTTCCCTTGCCTTAATCGGGCTGGCCGCATTAATTATTTCCGTTATTATGGGAGATCGGCTGGCAAGAAAAGCGATGAAGCCGATCATTCAGAATATTGAAGGGAAAAAAAAGTTTATTGCTGACGCTTCCCATGAACTTCGAACGCCTATCAGTATATTTTCTGCCTCTCTTGAGGTTTTGGAACAGGAAGAAAAAGATAAACTTTCACCTTTTTCTCAGGAAACGTTGAATGAATTGAAGGATGAGATCCGCCATATGAACGGGCTTGTCGCCAATCTACTTACACTGGCCAAAGAGGATGCAGGGCAAACTAAGATGAACAAGGCGTCCTTTTCGTTTGCAGAGCTGGCTGAAAAGGTCATCCATCAGTATCAGCGGCTGCATGAGGGTAAAAGGCTGTTTGTCTTAAATATGCCTGATGACAAAATCCTGGTAGAGGCTGACCGGGTAAGAATAAAAGAACTGCTTCATATCCTCCTTGATAATGCCTCCAAATATTCAGATCCAGGGTCTTCTATATACATGACGGTAGAGAAGGAAGAAGGAAGAATCCTGAGCTTTACGGTTGAAGATAAAGGAGCAGGAATTCCAACAGAAGAAATTCCTTATCTTTTTGACCGTTTTTACCGGGTGGAGAAAGGGCGTTCCCGGCAGACTGGGGGTGCGGGTCTTGGATTGACCATTGCAAAGGTGATTACAGACCTTCATCATGGGACGATTGGGGCTGAAAGCGAGCTGGGAAAAGGTACGGCATTTACAGTGAAGCTGCCTATTTTATCGTAAAACTTTTGAGGAACTTCCGTTTTTTCAGCTAAAATTCAGTTTCTGCTTTTATCATTAGTTATACGAATACTAAAAGGAGCTGACCAGTATGTTATCTACACCGCTTCATCCTGTGCTTGTACATTTTCCGATTGCGCTGCTGATCATTGGAGTTTTGGCGCAGATTATTGCGATATGGAAGAAACCATTTTTTGATCAAATGGCGCTGTACTTGTTTTCTTCAGGTTTTGTTATGGGAATTGTAGCCTACATTTCCGGTGACGGAGCTGAACACTTCCTAAGAAAACAGGTCGGGCACAGCATCGAGAGTGGCGTTCAACCGCATGAGACGTATGCGCTCATCACCCTTTTCATATTTGGGGCAGTTATACTGCTTAAATTGCTACATCGCTTCCGCCTGATTCCGCCACTAATGCCGATCGTGCTTATTCTCTCTCTTGCAGGAGCAGTAACGCTTTCGATTACAGGCCATTATGGAGGAAAGATGGTCTATCATCCGGAATCGATAAAAACAACGTCGAACCATGAAGAATAAACGTTCCATGTGAAACATTTGTCATGATTTTAATTTAATCTTTAAACTTGGTTTAAGCTGTCCTTTTAAAGGAAATAAAGAATTTAGAACGGTAAAAAAGTCGCCGAACAGGCGGCTTTTTCATTTCGTACAGGGATAAATCGTGAAATGGAAGAGCAAGAAGTAAATTCCAAAAATATGAACATTCTTTGATAAATATGTGATAAACTAGTGAAATTTACATGAAGAACTTATGACAGTTCATAAAAGATGGTCTATTTTTGGGGGAAATTTGTTATTATGTGAACGAAAGCACAAACTTAGTAAGTTTACAGTGAGAAATCTCACATATATGTTTACAGGAAGGAAGGTGGGCCTAGTGTTTAAGCGGTTAAGACCGTTTTTTGCGTTAGGACTTATGCTGTCCGTATTTTTCTTAGGCGGGTGCAGCAATTATATAGTTCTAGATCCGAAAGGACCTGTTGCGGCTCAGCAGAAGGATCTTATTCTTTATTCTATAGGATTCATGGCACTTATTCTACTTGTAGTGTATATCCTGCTCACGGTGATTGTTGTTAAATACCGTGAAAACAGAAAAGATATGTCCAACTGGGAACCTGAACAAGAGGGAAGCAAGAAATTAGAAATACTCTGGACGGTTATCCCGATTCTTATTACAATCGCTTTGTCTATTCCGACGATTAAGACCATTTATGATCTTGAGAAACCGCCGCAGGCTTCTGCGCACCAAGAACCGATCGTCATTACGGCGACGGCAGTTGACTGGAAATGGATTTTCTCTTATCCGGAGCAAGGCATTGAAACCGTCAACTACATTAATATCCCGGAAGACCGGACGGTGGAATTCAAGCTGACTTCAGCAGATTCCATGTCGTCATTCTGGGTTCCTGCACTTGGGGGTCAAAAGTACGCGATGCCAGGTATGGAAACAACGCTTTATCTGCAGGCGGATCATAAAGGCAAATTTGCAGGTCGAAATGCAAACTATAATGGTGAAGGATTCACCCACCAGATTTTTGATGTGAATTCTGTTTCACAGACTGATTTTGACAAATGGGCAAAAGATACGAAGAGCAAGGCGCCTGAGTTGTCTAAAAAGCAGTATGATCAGTTAATGCTTCAAGGCGAAGCCAAGAAGATGACATTCTCATCTACACATTTAAAATGGGTAGATCACGCTAAAGATAGAGACTATGCAGTGAAGACCCGTGAACGCTTAGGAGTAGTTCCGCAAAACCCGCACGGTTCAAAAGCGAAAGATGCGAACAAGCCGGAACAAGACTCTCATGGGGAATCTCATTCTCATTAATAGAGGAGGCACTAAATTATGAAATGGGATGAATTTTTTGTTACCGGTGACCCGCTGATTTACGGTGCGGACGTTTCCATCGGTTTAACAGTAATCGGACTTCTATTTTATCTGACATATTTTAAAAAATGGCAGTGGCTTTGGAAAGAATGGCTCACTACCGTTGACCATAAAAAGTTAGGAATCATGTACATCGCTTCTGCGGTTCTTATGCTATTCCGCGGTGGTGTCGATGCATTGCTAATGCGTACACAGCTTGCTGTACCGGATGCGAAATTCCTTGATGCCCAGCACTATAACGAAATCTTTACAACACACGGTACGATCATGATCATCTTCATGGCGATGCCGTTCTTGATTGGTTTGATCAACGTAGTTATCCCGCTTCAAATTGGAGCACGTGACGTTGCATTCCCTTATTTGAATGCCGTAAGTTTCTGGACGTTCTTTATCGGAGCAATGCTCTTTAACATCTCGTTCGTTATCGGTGGATCACCATCTGCTGGTTGGACAAGCTACATGCCGCTTGCCGGTAATGAGTTAAGTCCTGGACCAGGGCAGAACTACTACTTGCTCGGTCTTCAGATCTCCGGGATTGGTACCCTGTTAACGGGTATTAACTTCCTGGTAACGATTTTAAAAATGCGAGCGCCAGGCATGACATTGTTCAGAATGCCAATGTTCACTTGGTCTGCACTTATTACTATGGTCATCATCGTGTTCGCGTTCCCTATTCTTACAGTAGCGCTTGCACTTATGACATTTGACCGTTTATTCGGAGCTCATTTCTTCACGCTTCAAGGAGCGGGGATGGATATGCTATGGGCGAACTTGTTCTGGCTTTGGGGCCACCCGGAAGTATACATCGTTATCCTTCCTGCGTTCGGTTTGTTCTCAGAGATTATCAGTACATTTGCCCGCAAGGTGCTTTTCGGTTACAAAGCGATGGTATGGGCGATGGTCCTTATCGCAGCATACAGCTTCCTGGTTTGGGTCCATCACTTCTTCACAATGGGCTCAGGAGCAGCAGTTAACACTGCATTCTCGATCAGTACCATGCTGATTGGTATTCCGACCGGTATTAAGATCTTTAACTGGTTGTTTACGATGTACAAAGGTAGGATCTCATTTACGACACCAATGCTTTGGGCACTAGGATTTATCGTAAACTTTGTTGTCGGTGGAGTAACGGGTGTCATGCTTGCGATGGCTGCAGCTGACTACCAGTACCATAACACGTACTTCCTTGTATCTCACTTCCACTATGTATTGATCGCCGGAACAGTCTTTGGGTGTTTCGCAGGACTTGTATTCTGGTATCCGAAAATGTTCGGCTACAAGCTGAATGAACGTATTGGTAAATGGGTATTCTGGTTGTTCATGATCGGATTTAACGTATGTTTCTTCCCGCAGTATTTCCTGGGCCTTGATGGAATGCCTCGCCGTGTTTACACGTACAGCGCAGCATCAGGCTGGGGAGATCTTAATATGGTCTCTACTGTAGGAGCGTTCGTGATGGGTATCGGATTCCTGGCCCTTGTTTATAACATCTACTACAGCTTCCGTTACTCAGAGCGTGAAAACACTGGTGACTCTTGGGGTCTTGGACGTACACTTGAGTGGGCAACAACGTCAGCTGTACCGCCGCACTATAACTTTGCGGTTACTCCAACTGTAAAAGGTTTGGATCCGGTTGAGACTATGCGACATGAAAACCATGATGTAACACCAAAACTCGCTGATATTAAACCGATTCATATGCCTGATAACTCAGGAGTACCATTTGCTATGGCGTCCTGCTTCTTCGTTGCAGGTTTCGGATTAGTGTTCGAATGGTACTGGATGGGGATTGTCGGATTGATCGGCGTATTCATTACCCTAATCATCCGCTCATTTGATAAAAATGAAGGTTACTATGTAAGTGTTGAAGAAATAAAAGAAACTGAACGGATTACCGTTTAAAGGAGGCGTGAACAATGGCACATGCAGAAGTACACGATCATAACACGCCTTTAGAATATCAATCAGAAACCGGGCGCTTGAATATTCTCGGTTTCTGGATATTCCTTGGGGCGGAAATTGCGTTGTTCTCTACGTTGTTTGCAACCTATCTCACTCTGATGTACAGAACTGCAGATGGACCTACACCACATGAGCTCTTTGAACTCAAAGGTGTATTGATTGAAACATTCCTGCTGTTGACCAGTAGTTTTACATGCGGTATTGCGATTCATGAAATGCGTAAACGCAACAGAAAAGGACTATTTGTCTGGATGATCATCACGCTCGCACTTGGGGCTGGATTCCTGGGCTATGAAATCTACGAGTTCGTCACTTACGTACATGAAGGTGCTGCATTAGGAACAAGCGCGTTCTGGTCTGCATTCTTCGTTATCGTAGGAACACACGGACTTCACGTAACAATGGGTATTGCATGGATTACCTTAATCTTGATACAGGTGGCAAGACGAGGATTGACGCCTCAGACGTCAGCGAAAGTCTTTATCTCAAGTTTATATTGGCACTTTCTTGATGTTGTGTGGATCTTTATCTTCACTGCCGTGTATTTGACAGGGATGGTGTTGCACAATGGCTAATCCACAAAATCAAGCTGTATCAAACGAACATGGCGGCATACCTTGGAAACACGTGGTTGGTTATATCCTGTCCATCGTTCTTACTGCATTAGCTCTATGGGTAACATTTAAAACAGGCTTTTCTAAACAAACCATTCTTATTATCATCTTTATCTTTGCGTTCTTGCAAGCGGCTCTTCAGCTTCTCATGTTCATGCATATGACAGAGAGCTCCGAAAAGAGCAGCTCGCTTACCAGCAAAACCCAGACAGGAAACATCTTGTTTGCTGCATTCATCGCGATCGTTATCGTTGCAGGTACTGTATGGGTTATGTCTGCAGGACATGCACATATGGATCATCACAAGATGGACCATGGCAAGATGGAGATGGATGGAAAGCATAAGATGGATGACGATATGGACGGAATGGACATGGATCATTAAGATCTGCCGGACGTCAGCACAAAGAAAGCTCCTTGCAGAATTCCTGCAAGGAGCTTTTTTATGGTTACTTATTTAGATTCACGGTAAATTTTACGTCGTTCTCTTTCACGACGGATAAACGGAATCGCATAGATTTTGAAAGCTGCAACATGAGCAAATACCACGTTGGCTACAAACACGATATTGAACAGCAGATGAGCCAGCGGATTCAAATCTCCTGCCAAGAAAAGCGCGACATAGAGCCACATGATCGCGATAAACGGAATCTGCCATAAAGCAAGCTTTCTATGATCGTGCCATAGGAATAGCGGAGTAGCCGTGGCCACGAATAGATATACAACATACACATCCATTACAATCAACTCCTTAAGTAGATGACAGCGTTTGCAATTGTGACGAAGTTAGGTCTGTTTTGTGAACATTTTGTTACATTTAGTATACCACGTTTTCAAAAATATACTACAGAAAATTTAGAAAATAGGACTATTTTCTATAAAAAATTCCAGTTGTACAGTTAGCCTGTAAGCTTTGAATGACGTGTGGCATAAATGTTTTGGGTTTTTATGGTTGAGAAAAAGTCTGAATAATTAGTTAGAATCAATTATTTTGAGTTAGAATCAATAACTGGTCCTTTTGGTTCAATTATCTCCTTCTTTCGTTCAATTATTCTCTCATTTGGTCAAAAACGGCAAAAGAGACGCTTTTCCTTATAAAAAAGGGGCTGTCCAAGAAGTCTGTAAGCTGTTGATTTCCGTTCCAGGCTGCTCTCTTTTACCGGCGCGAGCTCCTACTTTCGCGGGGCGTGCGGTGAGCCTTACCGGCGTGAACGCCTGCTTTTTGGTGCAAGCACCGGCGGGAGTCTCACCTGTCACGCTAGTCCCGCAGGAAGGAAAGCTTCGGCAGCGTTATATTGCACGAAGAAAATGTGAAGTTCATTTTCGAGGAGTCTCGCATCTTCCACTTCAATTAACTTTTCATTGAAGATTTTTCAAGCCAAAAAAGGGCTGCCTGAAGGTCAATTTTCGACTTTCTGGACAGCCCCTTTTATAGCACTACCGATTATCTGATCTGTCCGTCACCGGTCATGCAGTACTTTGTCGTCGTGAGCGCTGGTAAGCCCATAGGGCCGCGTGCATGAAGCTTTTGGGTAGAGATGCCGATTTCAGCCCCGAAGCCCAGCGCAGACCCGTCAGTGAAGCGTGTAGACGCGTTATGGTACACGGCAGCTGCATCGATGCGGCTCATAAAGATTTCTGCTGTGGCAGCGTCTTCTGTGACGATGGCTTCAGAATGCTTTGTACCGTAGCGGTCGATGTGTTCAATCGCTTCTTCCGTGCTCTCTACGGTTTTGATCGCGATAGAAAGACCAAGGAATTCTTCTGCCCAATCCTTTTCGGAAGCTGGAACAGCATCGGCGAAGGCAGAAACAACAACCTCGTCGCCATGAACGGAAATTCCATGTTCCTTCAGCACGTTCTCCAGCACAGATTGATACTCATTGAGCCAGTCTTTATGAACGATCAAGGTCTCTGCTGCGTTGCACACCGCAGGACGGTCGGTTTTCGCATTAATGAGTATATTGAGGGCTTTCTCCAAATCAGCCTCTTTATCAACATAAATATGGCAGTTTCCAACGCCTGTTTCAAGAACAGGAACCGTCGCTTCGTTCACAACCGTATTGATCAAAGAACCGCCTCCGCGTGGAATCAGTACGTCAATATGTTCTTTCATCGTAAACAGCTCACTTGAGGCTTTTCTATCTGTTGTTGCAATCAATTGAGCGGCATCAGCAGGAATACTGGTTTTAGCCAGCCCCTGCTGAATGACCTGGATAATGGCCTTATTGGAATGAATGGCGCTTGAACCGCCTTTTAAGACGATTGCATTGCCTGACTTTAAAGCTAAGCCGGTAGCATCCACAGTGACGTTTGGCCGTGCTTCATAAATCATGCCAATCACTCCGAGCGGTACACGTCTTTGTTCAACCCTCATTCCGTTGTCGAGGGTCCATTCACTGACAGTCTCACCGACAGGGTCATCCTGGCCAGCTACTTGTCTGAGTCCTTCGGCAAAATCTGCAATTCTTTCCTTTGTAAGAGAGAGTCTGTCCATAAAGGCTTGGCTGAAGTCCTTCTCCCTGCCGTTCTGCAAGTCTTTTTCATTTTCATTTAATATAAAGGAAGCCTGCTCTTCAAGCTCATCAGCTAATATGAAGAGCGCCTCGTTCTTATCCTTTTCACTCAGTATTGCAAGTTCTTTTGCGGCCTTTTGCGCTGCCTTCGCCTGTTCTTTTACATTGGTTTTATTTTTCACTTCAGATTCTAAAATACTCATCCAACGCCTCCTTAAGATAATAGTGGTACAGCTAACTGGGTGTGGCACACAAGATCAGCATTATGAATGGCTTCTTGCGGATCAACATCGATAATGTCCGCGATCTCGTCATTGGAATGCCCTTTAATCTTGATCAGCTGTCTTGAAGAATAATTGCTCACACCTAGGCCGATTTGTAAGCCGTCCAAATCTTTAATTCGCACAACGGCACCTTTTTTAAAATAGCCTTCTACATATTCAATGCCGTCGGGATACAGGCTTTTGTGTTCTGCAATCTCGTCTTTTGCTTCATTCGATACAATAATTTCTCCTTCAGGACCGGAATGAAAAGCAATCCACTGTCTTCTGACATCCAGGTTTTCTGAGTCGTCTTTTGGTGTAAAGTACGTTCCTTTAGCTGTTTCCTGAACCGCATTATAGATAATGTGGGGTACTGCTGCATCTCCTAAAAATGAAGGAATGCCCGATGCCATCGCAATCTTGACAGCATCTATCTTGGAACGCATGCCGCCGGTTCCGACCTCACTTCCGGACTCACCGGCTGAAGCTTCAATTTCTGGTGTGATCTCATATACTTCTTCTAAAAGTTTTGCGTCTGGATTGCTTCTTGGATCATCTGTATATAACCCGTCGATGTCTGATAAGATCAGCAGCTGGTCGGCATTTACAAGCCCTGATACTTTTGCTGAAAGGGTGTCGTTATCACCGAACTTCAGACGTTCAACGGTAATCGTGTCATTTTCATTAATTATAGGAACGATACCGCGATCCAATAATACATTTATCGTATTGCGCGCGTTGTTGTATCGTTTTCGGTCAGAAAAATCACTTCTTGTAATCAAGATTTGTGAAGCTGTATAGCCATGGGATAGGAATCGTTCAGAATAAGCTTCCATTAACAGCCCTTGGCCGATCGATGCTGCAGCTTGTTTTTCTGGAAGAGAAGTTGGTCTCGCAAGGCAGCCGAGCTTTCTGTAGCCGGCTGCCACAGCGCCAGAAGAAACAAGCAGTACTTCATGTCCTTCATCTTTAAGCATGACAATCTCGTCGACCAGCCGTTCCAATTTTCTGCGGCTGATTTCTCCATGCCTGCTTGTCAGTGAACTTGAACCGATTTTTACCACAATTCGTTTATTTTTAGTAGTAGATAAATTCAACTCTTTCACTCCTCATTTCCTCGTTTTTTCCCGTTCAATAAGCAACGGTTACGAGTATAACGAAGCTTCAAAATCGATACAACCGCTCATGCCGAGATAGTGCGGATACGGCCCAGAAAGAGAGAAAAACGGAGGATGCATGCTTTAATCGGATCAAAGGATGTGACAGGGTATGAGGGAATGGCAGAGGGAGAATTATGGAAGAATAAATCTTGCGGAAAATGCAAGAATCTGGGTGATTTTTAAAAGAAGCAGGCAAGCGAAACTCTTGACATGTAAGGGTTTTCATTCGTTTTCATAAAAAAAGCAAGCTCAATGGGTGAGCTTGCCTTCAGTCATTTATTTTGTTGGCGGGATGACCCGTTTGATGAAGAAGGAAAGGATGAGGGCGATAACAGCGATTCCGGTTGCGACCATAAACGAATCATTGATTCCGTCAATGGCTGCTTGTTTTGCTGCTGTTCCATAGATCACTTGAACCCCAAGTGAACTTCCTGCTCCTCCAGGTAATCCTGCCATCTGAGCAAGTCCTTGCCCGAGCGCTGAAAGCTTATCAGCGATGTATGGATTTGCGCTCGTCACTACATTGGAATAGTCCGCCATGTGATACTCCTGGCGGTTGGAGAACACGGTAACGAGAAAAGCTGTACCGAGTGACCCCGCAACCTGGCGCATCGTATTGGAAGTGGCTGTTCCGTGGCTGTTTAAGTACCGCGGCAGCTGGTTCATTCCTGCTGTCATGACGGTCATCATCAAGAAGGACATACCGAACATACGGGATACATAAAGGAAAAGAATATGTCCATACGTGGTATCGGTCGATAGATGGCTGAAACCCCAAGTGGTGATAACGGTTATGGTTAGTCCGACAATCGCCAGCGGCCTTGCTCCAATACGGTCAAAGAGCGCGCCGGAAATCGGAGACATGATGCCCATGATGATCGCTCCAGGAAGAAGTAAGAGCCCGGATTCAAAAGGCGTGAATCCTCTGATGTTCTGCAGGTAAATGGGAAGCAGGATCATGGCGGCGAACATGGCCATGTTGATGATCATGCTGATGACGGTCGTTAAGGCAAATACATCATATTTAAAAACTCTCAGGTCGAGCATCGGTTTGTCAGTCGTCAGCTCTCTATACGTAAAAGCGACAAGTGAAACGATACCGATGAAGATGCTCGAAAGGACGACGGTGCTGGTCCAGCCTTTATTTCCTGCTTCACTGAATCCATAGAGCAAGAATCCGAAACCGAGCGTGGAGAAAAGGAACCCCGGGAAATCGAACTTAGGGCTTGATTTCTTGATAACGTCCTTCATCCATGCAAAAGCAATAATAAGGTCGATCACACCAAAAGGAATAATGATATCAAATAAAAGTCTCCAGGAATAATTTTCAACGATATACCCGGAGAGCGTAGGGCCGATGGCTGGTGCAAACAGCATGGCAATCCCCATGGTTCCCATCGCCTGGCCGCGTTTTTCAATCGGGAAAACAGTAAGGAATACGGTCATCATCAACGGCATGATGATTCCAGCTCCTGCAGCCTGAACAACCCTTCCCGCCATCAGCATGCCAAAGGTGGCGGAAAGCGAGCAGATGACCGCTCCGGCTGTAAAAAGGAACATAGCGGTAATAAATAGCGTCCGTGTCCCAAACTTTTCAATAAGATAAGCGGTAATCGGTATACATACACCATTAACGAGCATATAGCCTGTTGTAATCCATTGCACCGTGTTGGCAGAGACGTTCAAGTCGTTCATGATGTGGGGAATGGCTACATTCAGCAAGGTTTGGTTCAAGATGGCGATGAAGGCACCGAGCATAAGAACCGTAAGTATCTTGCCAACGTGAATCGGCTCATCTTTTTTACCGCTTTCCGTCCGCTGAAGCGAGCGCTCTTCTGTATGCTTTTCTGCAGCAGATGTTACATACTCAAGTGCAGGCTCGGAAACGGCTGTATCCTCAAGTGTTTCATCAATGAGGACGTTGGACTCATCCGGATGGCCCGTAGCCCTTTCCGAGATCAGTTCGGTCTCTTCGCCCAGTTTTTTGCGTTTTGAGCGGATGGCCATATAGTTAACGGTCAGCAAAAGTATAACGCATAGGATGGCGTAGCCTGTTAAATAGATTGACATCATATCACCTACTTGTGAATCCGTACGGTTACATTCATTCCAGGTACAATATCCAGTCCTTGATAGCTGTCTAATGAGATTTTAACTGGGATAACTTGAGTTACTTTTGTATAGTTCGCTGTGTTGTTTGAGTTTGGCAATAAAGAAAATGTATTGGCAGTAGCCAGGCCGATTTTTTTCACTTCTCCAGAAAGTGTATTGTCCGGATAAGAATCCACGTACACATCTACCTCCTGGCCAACCTTAACATCATTAATGTCCGTTTCTTTCACATTTGCTGTTACCCAAAGGCTTCTTAAATCATAAACATGCGCCAGCGGTGTTCCGGCTGCAACAAAAGAATCTTCAACTGCGGATTGCTGTACGACTGTTCCATCCTTTGGAAGAGTGATTTTGACCTTTGACATTCCTGCAGCTGCAGGGGTTGCTCCAGCTCCGGCTGAAGGTGCAGCAGAGATTGTACCGATTTCTTCGCCTTTATTAAATTCCTTTCCGAGGGAGCCTTTCCAATCGGTTAGTTTTCCATTAGCTGGTGCTGCAATCGTGACCTGTTCTCCTGCGATTTGGGCATTATCTGTTTTGATATAAGAAACGGATTGATTGTAGTAATAATAAGCTGCAATTCCGCCCCCAACTAAAATCAATAAAATTATTACGTTTAGTACAGCTAAACGTTTCATGTTCATTCCTGATTTTCCTCCTTGGTTGTCAATACGTCCAGTACTTGATGATGAATCCTGAGTAAATGGTCCTTATCTTCTTGCGGCATATCCGTCAATTCCATAATTTTTTTGGTAAAAAGAGAATTATTTCCAGTTGCTTCCTGAAGCTTTTCTTCCCCTTTTTTCGTGAGCTTAAGTGTGATGGCCCTTCGATCGGCAGAAGAAGTATGTCTTTCTAATAGTTCATGAGCGACAAGGCGGTCTACCACTCCGCTCATCGTGCTGTTGGTCAGCTTTAAGCCGCCTGCAAGCTCTCTCAAACCTAATTCAGGTGTAAGACGGATCTTGTACAGCGCTTTGAGCTGTACAACGGTCAAGCCAGCCCGGTCAGCATCTTCCTTCATTAACGAATAGAGTGCTTTTTGTATTTGTATAAAGGAATCCAGCAGCTCATTATTGAGCAGATTCATTCCACTGTCGTCCCCTCTTTCTAATAATGTTAACAGTTTGCATTGTAAATAGTTCGCATACAAACTATTTATGCACAAAGATTATAATAAATGCACAAGATTAATTTTGTCAATATAAAACTGCCATTACAAAATTTATTTTGCCATTCGATTAGACTTAATACTCTTCTGCCTTCATTTACCTAATCATTTACAACTTCTATAAATGGCTGTAACTCCTTCAACATATAGTTGAGTTATTGTTGCGTTGAATCAATAAAAATTGGAGGTATGGCTTTTGAAACACAAAACGATTTTATCTTCCTGTTTCCAGGCATTCGTGGCTGTATCGATGTTGAGCACGATGATCCCTGGACACACGGTTCATGCAGAAGAACATTTTTCCCAGCCAAAAACCAAGCATACCGAACAGCTTCAGAAGGGTCTGGCTTACACCCATGCTGTTTATGGGGAAAATAACCCCAATGCTGAATATATGGTGGATGCAGCCTTTACCAAAACAAAGAAAGAAGCCGATGAGCTTCGGAATGAACTTGCCGGCAAGGGTTATGCTGCATCAGTAAAAACGGTGGCCGAGCGGGCGCAGGATGATCCTTTGCGCGGGACGCCGCTCGGTTATCTTGTACGGACCGGGCCTTTTCAAAAGGAAACGGACGCAAAATCTGAACAAAAGAAGCTGGTTTCTGCAGGCTATAACCAATCAAAGGTCGTCTACATACCCGAAGATGGCGAAGAGGCTTCCGGGCCATGGACAGTCAGTGTCCTTGAGGTATCTCCTGAAAAGTGGAGGGGAGAGATGGAGCCATCATTAGCAAACGGCATTGTGCCAGGCAGGGAAAAGCTGACGGATATGGCTGCCAAAAAGAAGGCTATTGCCGGCATTAATGGAGGATACTTTGTGATGGGATCGCAGGATGGAACTGAAGGCGATTTAGCTGGAGTTTCTGTCATTAACGGTGAGCTGATCAGTGAGGCGGTTAAGGGAAGAACGAGCCTGCTTATCGGCAAAGACAATACGTCTAAAATTTCCTCGGTCCATACTAAGTTAACGGTTAAAGGTACAAAAGGCATGCCGGCTGAACTGGATGGTTTAAACAGGGATCCCGGACGTATCCGTGGATGCGGCGGCGTGGGTGATCTTGAAACTACACTTCCTAAACACGATTTTACGTGTACAGATGAGGACGAACTGATTCAATACAATTCTGTTTTCGGAAAAAGGGCTCCAGAAGGTCCGGGAGCTGAAGCTGTTATGGACAGTACGGGAAGAGTGGTGGCTGTCCATAAGTCACGGGGAGCTGATATTCCGTTTGGGGGCTCTGTTGTTGCAGGAACGGGCCAATCTGCGGCTTGGCTTCAGGAACATGCTATTATCGGTAATAAACTTTACGTTGGGAAAATGGTCTTTGCAGATAACAAACCTGTCCCCGCGTCTAAAAAAATGGGCATCATCAATGGTGGCCCACGATTGCTGAAAAACGGAAAGGTAATTATAGATGCTACAAAAGAAGGGTTTCATCAGCCCGATGATCCTGAATTCTTTTATCGTTTCGGTGAGCGGCGAAATCCAAGAACCATTGCGGGCATTAAGCCGAACGGTAATATCCTGCTCGTCACGGTTGATGGGCGGAGTCCTGGATACAGCATCGGCATGAATTTTGACGAAGAAGCCCAGTTGATGAAATCACTGGGAGCTGTTGATGCGCTAAACTTGGATGGCGGCGGATCGACGGGCATGGTCATGAACAGCCAGCTCGTTACCGATCCATCCGATGCAGCGGGTGAACGCCCGATTGGGGATGGAATTTTGCTTGTTCCTTAATATAAAAAAGGCTGGACGCGTGGCAGTTTGTTTGAATGCCGTGCGCCAGCCTTTTTAATGCTGTTTGTTAAGATGCTGCTTCGCCTGCCGGATCAATTCGCTGACCATCCGGCCGCCGATCTGTCCGCCCACTGTGCCAGCTTGTTTTGCCGTAAGCTGTCCGTTGTAATCATTCTGAAGCGGGACGTTGACATCCTTTGCTACTTCAAATTTAACAGCGTCAGGCTGTGACGGATCCACTTGATAGCCAACATCCCTCATCACCTGGGCTTTTAATTGATCCAATGCTTCTCTTGCTTCAGGAACAAGCGGCCTTCGACTTCTTCTAGCCATGATTTTCCCTCCAGTTTCGTCGTACTTACGGTTAGTTTGCCCATTTATAGGAAGATAAACCGCTGGAAGGGATTGCGGACGACTGATCGGGGTGGCTTACTTGCGAGAATATAGACTTTACTTGCGATTTTGCTCCATTTACTTGCATAGCACGTCATTTTCATAATAACGTTTAATGCCAAAATCCAGCGCTTTTCTGGCCTAACCGAACACTTCAGCACTTCCAACTAGGCATTATTTTTTTATTAAGTGCCATACTTGTTTTATGATAGGAACAATAGAACAATAAGACTTTCAAAAGAATGGGAGTGAGGTCTTTGAATACTCAGTATAACAATCAGCAGCTTGCGACTTTTGCGGGTGGATGTTTCTGGTGCATGGTTTCTCCGTTTGAGGAAATGCCGGGCATCATCAGTATCGTGTCAGGCTATACAGGCGGGCACACGGAAAATCCGACATACCAGGAAGTCTGTTCCGATACAACGGGCCACTATGAAGCGGTACAAATTACGTTTGATCCCGAATTGTTTCCGTATAAAAAGCTGCTGCAGCTCTTCTGGCAGCAGATCGATCCGACCGATCCTGGCGGACAATTTTATGACCGGGGCGATTCGTACCGCACGGCGATTTTCTATCATAATGAAGAGCAAAAGGAATTGGCAGAGGCCTCTAAGCAAGAACTTGCTGAAAGCGGCCGCTTCCAGAAACCGATCGTGACTGAAATTTTGCCAGCCTCTGTTTTTTACCCTGCCGAAGAGTACCATCAGGGTTATCATAAGAAAAATCCGGCTCATTATAAGCGCTATCGTACGGGTTCTGGGCGTGAAGACTTTATTAAAAGCCATTGGCAGTCCAAGCCGGACAAAAATGAACTGAAGAAAAAATTAACACCGATTCAGTACGAAGTCACTCAAAATGACGCAACAGAGCCTCCTTTCCAAAATCCGTATTGGGATCATAAAGAAGAAGGCATCTATGTTGATATTGTTTCTGGAGAACCGCTGTTCAGTTCTCTTGATAAATTTGACTCCAGCTGCGGCTGGCCAAGCTTTACGAAGCCTATGCGCCAAACGGATGTAAAGGAGAAGAAGGATTTCAGCCACTTCATGATTCGTACTGAAGTAAGGAGCAAAGAAGCAAATTCTCATCTTGGCCATGTGTTTAACGATGGTCCGAGGGAAGCAGGGGGACTGCGCTACTGCATCAATTCTGCGGCATTGAGGTTTATCCCGAGAGAGGACCTTGAAAAAGAAGGCTATGGCGAGTACCGCTCGATTTTCGAATAAAATTCATATTTTTTAAAAGCAGGCAGTGTGCAACTGTCTGCTTTTATTCGTTTACGCCGTTAAACAGGATGTGATTTGGGGAAGTCTAGAAAGATACAGAAGTTCCGGAAAGGAGAAGATCGATGTGGATGAGCAAAATTCCTATACAGAAAAACGAAAAAACGAGCATATCGAAATTGCACTAAACCAAGATGTGACTGGGAAAAAGATGACAACAGGATTTGAAAACTACAGGTTCAAGCACAACGCGCTCCCTGAAATCAACTTCAGCGAAATCGATTTGTCTTCTTCTTTTCTCGGAAAAACGATGAGAACCCCTTTCATGATCAGTTCAATGACAGGCGGCACAGAAAAAGCTTATCAAATCAATAAGGCTCTCGCTTTGGCTGCGGAAAAACAAGGATGGGCGGTTGGATTAGGATCCATGCGGGCGGCCATCGAGAACGGGCAGACAGCCTACACGTTTCAAATCAGGAATTATGCTCCTTCTGTACCAGTCATCGCTAACCTGGGGGCGGTGCAGTTGAATTATGGATATGGGCTCCGTGAGTGCATGAAAGCTGTTGAGGTTGCCGAAGCAGATGGGCTTGTCCTGCATCTTAACGGCATGCAGGAAATTTTCCAGCCGGAAGGAGACGTCAACTTCTCTAATCTACTGAAAAAAATTGAAGAGGCGGCGAAAAACCTGCCTGCTCCGGTCGGTGTGAAAGAAGTGGGAATGGGTATCGATAGGGAGACTGCCCAAAAATTGATCGACGCAGGAGTGCAGTTTATTGATGTAGCAGGAGCGGGCGGAACCTCTTGGATTCAAGTAGAAAAATACCGATCTAAAGACCAAATGCGAGAACAAGCGGCAGAAGCTTTCTTGGAGTGGGGAAATTCGACTGCGGAGGTTCTTAATGAAGTGAAAGGATGTTCGGCAGAGGTTCCTGTCATTGCAAGCGGCGGGCTGAATAACGGTGTGGACGCTGCAAAGGCACTGGCACTTGGTGCAAACCTTGCCGGCTATGGCCGTACCCTTTTGCCGGCTGCTATTGAAAATGAACATGCCATCATTTCAAAGCTTGATCAAATTGAATTTGAACTGCGGACGGCCATGTTTGGGATTGGGGCTGTTTCTGTTGCCGAACTAAAATCAACAAAACGGCTGAAAAAGCTTAAGAGCTGATTTTCACTTCTGGTTTGAGTATAGAAGCAATTTTATTATAAGGAATCGTAAATTCAGGAATTCCGACATAGTAAGGCGTGTATTCATAGCTTTGGTAATAGATGACGAGGCCTGATTTTGTTAAAAAAAAGCCATCCGTGTCTTTTACGCTCTGATAGGGCTGAATGAGCGGGAATTGAAATTCTTTGAACTGCTTTTTGATGAGGGTGGTGAGCCTTGTTTTATAATAGCTTCCTTCCTTAAAAAGATCACGCAGCTCATAAATGGTGCCGGTTTTTACATTCATCGTAATCGATCCCTGGAGTGTAAGGCCGTGGGCAGCATTTTTCCAATAGGCGTAATTTGTGAACACGATGCTCAGCCAGTCTCCCTGATTGAGTTTTACTTCAAATAAGCCTGTCATTTCTTCTAAATCCTTGCGCTTGATTCCGTTTTCATCCATCAGGCTGAATACCTTATCCTTTATCGCCTTGTTCAGGTTAATCTGCGTCTCGGTACTGGGCAGCCCAATGATTTCGGGATATTGAACCGTCGCTTTGTTATTTTGATATTGCTGGATCAGCAGATTGGTATAGGAGCGGGCTTTATACAAAAGGAACTCACCTCTTACTTATTGGTATTTAGAGATCGGCCCATAAGACTTTACCTGGCGATACTCAGGATAGACTGATTCAAATTGAATATAGACAGGAGCATCCTTATATTCAGGGTGTGCCTGGAAAAAGAAGCGGTCTCCATAGAAAAAAGCTTCCAGTACCCGCGGCAATTCGCTCATGAAAATCTCATTTCTTGTTTTAGCCTGGCTTTTACTTGTGTTTTCGTCCGCAATCAATACATAGCCGTACAGAATTTTTTCACGGTTAAATGTTTTCCATTCGGCAAAAACTTCATCTCTCATCTCGTTGGTCGTATCATAAGCAAATTCAGGCCCTGCCACGAGGAACAGCTGTGCCGTGGTATCAGAGTGAGTAAGTGTATACCGCCTTGGATATTTTGGATCCGCAGGATTTGCATTGGGGCGATACTGGACATACAGCTTCTTGGGATCAAGCATCTTCATGAAAGTTCCTCAATTCCTTTTTGTTCAATGTATACAATCTCAGGGCTAAAGGTGAATAGAAAAGCTGAAGCGGCTGTTTAGAGAAGAAAAACGGTGGAGCTCCAGAATAGCAACACAGATTTTTGTGTTGTATTGAAGGAGTGAAGCGTCCGAGTCTCTAGGCGCTGAAGCTGGATCAAGAAAAGCTGAAGCGGCTTCTAGCTCGGCATAATAAAAAGGGGCTGTCCTGAAAGTCGAAAATTGACCTTCAGGCAGCTCCTTTGACGTGAAAAATCTTCAATGAAAAGTTGATTGGAGTGCAAGGTGCGAGACTCCTGCGGGACTAGCGTGACAGGTGAGACTCCCGCAGGCGCTTGCGCCAAGAGGCTCACCGCACGCCCCGCGGAAAGCGAGCAGCCTGGAGCAGAGATCAACAGCTACCAGACTTCTTGGACAGCCCCGTTTATTTAATAAAAATTAACGGCTTAGCTCGGATACTATACTTTAACGAGCTGCTTGCCGAGGTTTTCTCCTTTAAACAATCCTAAGAACGCATCTATCGTGTTGTCAAAGCCTTCTACGATATTCTCTTCGTATTTCAGCTTTCCTTCTCGGAGCCATTGTCCAAGCTGTTTCGCTCCTTCTTCAAAGTGAGAAGCATAGTTGCTGACAATGAATCCTTTCATCAAGGCGCTGTTGATGAGCAGCTGTCCTTGAATACGGGGGCCATGATCGGCTTTTTCAAGGTTATACAGGGAAATTTGGCCGCAAAGCGGAATGCGGGCATTCTGGTTGAGCAGGCTCAATGCCGCGTCCGAAATTTCTCCTCCCACATTATCAAAATATACATCGACACCGTCCGGGCAAGCTTCTTTAAGAGCTTTTCGGATATTGCCTGCTTCACGGTAGTTTACCACGGCATCAAAACCAAGTTCATTTTTGAGATAGCTGATCTTTTCTTCAGAACCTGCAATTCCTACTACACGGGCACCTTTAATTTTAGCGATTTGGCCGACGGCACTTCCTACTGCACCGGCTGCACCTGATACGACAACAGTTTCCCCTTGCTGAGGATTGCCGATATCCAGTAATCCGAAGTAGGCAGTGAGGCCAGGCATTCCTAGAATACCAAGGTTAGTAGTGATTGGAGCTAGATCAGGATCAATCTTTCTGACTTGTGCATCCTCCGCGACTGAATAGAGTGCCCAGTCAAGATTTCCGATAACAAGGTCTCCTTCTTCCAATTCGCTGGAACGGGATTGAACAACCTCCGCCACAACTCCTCCGCTGATCGCCTTGTTCAATTCAAAAGGAGGAACATAGGATTTTGTATCATTCATTCTGCCTCGCATGTAAGGATCCACGGAAAGATAGAGCGTTTTAAGCAATACTTGTCCATTCTTCGGTTCAGGGATCGCAATGTCTTCAAATTTGAAGTTGTCCATCGTCGGCATCCCTTTCGGACGGCTCGTTAATAAGATGTGCTGATTTTTTTCTGCTGCCATTTTTTCACCAAACCTCTCATATTAATTTTCATGCCTGTTAGTCATGATAAAGGGATTTTCATAGGATGCCAATGAATATGCATTTTAGGTTTTCTTTAATAAATCAGAAACGGGTGATCGTTGTACAAAAGCAGGTTTACCCTTCGTGTTCATAGAAACTTAATAAAGGAGATTGGCAAAATGAATTTATGGCGGTGAGAATATGGAGCTGGAGCAATTCAGTGAGATCAAAGACTTTTATAAAAGCGCTGAATCATTTTTGATGAAGCATGAAGCAGCAGCGGAATTGATAACGTCCAGCTGTCTTGCTCATATGGAGGTTAAGGCATCAAGCAGCAATCCCCCTTTTTTATGCTGTATAAGAGAAGGCGGTGATATCCTGCTTACTGCCTTTATGAACCCTCCTCGTCCTTTGCTTATTTTCGGCAAAGAAGAAGCACTTCCCCTCTTGATCAAGAAGCTAGCCATGCAAGACTGGGGAATATCGAAGCTTACGGCACCTGCAAAACTTGCGCGTGCTTTTGCAGAAATGTGGCTGAGAGAAACGGGGAACAGCCACCGAATTTCCATGAGAATGATGCTGTACCGGCTTGAGCGGTTAACAGCCTTCACACCTACTCTGGGAAGAATGCGGCAGGCCAGCCTGAAAGACAGCGAGCTCGCAGGAAAATGGCTGTATGAAATGGGAAGTGAGACCCGATCGCTGTTGACAGAGCAGGAGGCGATGCAAACAGCCCGCCAAAAGATTCAGGAAAAGAGAGTCTATATTTGGGACTCTGATCAGCCTGTCAGTATGGCGGCAATTACGAGGCCTACAAAGAACGGGATGACGGTCAATATGGTGTACACCCCTCCAGAGCATCGGAGAAAAGGCTTTGCCAAATCATGCGTTGCAGGTCTTAGCAGGGAACTCCTTCAATCCGGCAGGAAGTTCTGTACGATTTATACCGATGAGGCCAACCCTTCTTCCAGCAAAATTTACAGTGATATCGGCTATGAAGAGATCGGCAGGTATACGGAGCTCGCTTTTAATCAGAAATGAAAAGGGGAATGAAAATGTCAGTACGTATTCGAACCGCACAGCAAGAAGATACTGCACAGCTGCGGTCGCTCATGCTTGAATATATTGTAGATTTCTACAATAGCCCTCATCCGGAAGATGAAAAGCTGAATGCGCTGATCAGTGTGCTTTTAAAAAGAGAGAGAGGCATTCAGTTTGTCGCAGAACATGGCAGAGAGCTTAAAGGCTTTGCGACGCTTTATTTTACATACAGCACGACCCGGGCGGCAGAAATCACGGTTATGAACGATCTGTATGTGGCCGAGGACAGCAGGGGAACAGCTGTAGCTGAAGGATTGTTCAATGCCTGCAAAGAGTATTCAGTAAAGAACGGCTATGCATCCATGCTGTGGGAAACGGCAGATGACAACAAAAGAGCACAGCGTTTTTATGAAAAAATGGGCGGGAAACAAGGCAACTTCCTAACCTATTCGATCTAACCGTGCTGAAGGAACCTCATTCTACTTTTAGAATGAGGTTTTTTTGATTGGGAAACAATGCTCTTATGAGATTTGTAAAAAGGAGAATTGCAATGGGAGTGTTCGCAAAGCCAAAGCTTGTTGTCAGCCAGTGTTTAGAATTTGATCATTGCCGTTATAACGGTGACGTAATCCATCATCCAACCATCCGCAAACTAATGAGGCATGTTGACTTTCTGCCGGTATGTCCCGAAGTTGAAATCGGACTCGGAACACCGAGAGAGACGATCAGAATCGTTCTTCAAAATGGGGAACAGCGCCTCATGCAGCCTAAAACGGACAAAGACGTTACTGCCGATATGGAAAAGTTTTCAGATGCTTACCTCCAGTCTCTTCAGCATATCGATGGTTTTATTTTAAAAAGCCGTTCGCCTTCCTGTGGATTGAAAGAAGTAAAGCTGTATACCTCAACAGAGAAAGGTCCGGCCATCGGCTCAAGCAGCGGCCTTTTTGGCGGCAAAGTGCTTGAGCTGTATCCCCATTTAGCCGTAGAAGACGAGGGGCGCCTCAATAACTTCCTGATCAGGGAACGTTTTTTCACAAAAATATTCTTGCTGGCTGCCTACAGGGAACTGAAAAAAGAAGAGTCTCTACAAAGGCTGACGGACTTTCATGAAGTAAACAAGTATTTGTTTCTTGCCTACAGCCGCCCGACACAAAAGGTTCTGACGCGCATTTTGAAAAATAAAGAACAGCCAGAGGAATTGTTTTCATTGTATGAAAAGGGGCTGCGCCGCCTTTTTTTGAGGACGGCACGCTATGATTCCAGCATAAATGCTGCAAAGGAAATGGCAAAAGCATTTGAACGTTTCTTAAACGACAAAGAAAAATCATACTTTCTGGAGCTTACAGATAAAGTAGCGGAGAAAAAAGAGCCGTTTTCGAGCGTGATGGCACTGCTTAAATCATGGGCATACCGTTTTGAAGACGAAGAAATACTCCGCCAAAGCTGGTTTGAGCCCTATCCCGGTGACCTGCTTGAAATATCCGATTCCGGAAAAGGAAGAGATTATTAAACTTATAGGATCTCCTTTTTCCGCCTTTGTCGGCATGTTATAGTTGAATGAGACATATGCAAAGAGGTGGAACACGTCGTGTTTTTACATAAAGGGGAAATATTGTTTCGTCAGGGAGAAAGAGGTCCGCTCTTTGAACTGAAAAGCGGGCTCATTAAAGTGGTCCGTGTACATGAAGATGGAACCGCTTCACTGCTGAATTTGATCGTGCCTGGAGAAGTAATCCCGCACCACTCGCTAATCAGCGAAAAAGATTATCATGGGACGGCTATGGCTCTTCTTCCGGCCGAAGTAGAAGTGATTCCTGAAAAAGAGTGGTACAGGGAGCTCTCGGAGAACCCGGAAAAGTACCGGGAAGTGGCATTGCTGCTGCAAACAAAGCTTCGAATGATGCAGCAGCGCATCGACCAGCTGACCGCTGTCGCCACAAAAGAACGGGTGGATTTGCTGCAAAACTGGTTTCAGCAATATTTTCCGGATATGTCGGTAAAAGATGTGCTGACACAGGAGGAGATCGGCCAGTTTGTCGGCCTGCGCCGTGAAACGGTCAATCGTGTGCTGCGCCATCTATAGGACTATCACTTATGAAAAAAATTACATAATGTTTTTCCTATATTTTCTTGTAAGCTGCTCACACTAATGATGTATCACCAATCAAAGGAGGAATGAACATCATGAAACGTGTGATGATTTTAGCCACAGTACTCTGTTTAAGCATCGGGCTTTTCACAGGACTGGTACATGCAAACGCAGAAGGAAACAGTGGAAAACAGCCAAAACACCACATGCATAGAGACCATATGTGGAAAGAGCTTGCCCCTTACAAAGACAAGCTTCACGAGAAAAACCGATTGAAAATCCAGTATTACGAACTTAAGCAGGAAGCGCTGTTAAAAAAGGATACGATCCTCAGACTGCATACGGGGAATGAAAAGCCCGGTGCCTGGCACCAAAATCAGAACCATCAGGCAATGAAAAAGATCTGTCACGAGATGAAGGCTCTCCGCGATAAGGCCAAGACGGAAAAGAAAAATCTTAAGGCAGCAATCAAAGCGAAAGACAAAGCAAAAATTGAAACCCATTTTGATCAAATGCTGCTCATTCAGAAGCAGGTCAATCAAAAGCTTGCCGAAAGAAATGCAGTGTTGGATTCTATGATTAAAGAAATGAGAAAATAAGCAGCAGCCACTAAAAAGCGAAGCCTGATGATCAGGCTTCGCTTTTAGATTCTTCCTTGAATTTAAAGCTTTTTGCAAGATAAATAACAGGTGTGGATGCAGCAGAAATGATAAATTTTAGCAGGTAGGTCGTAATGAAAATCTCAAACCATACGTTCCATTCATAGACCCCTGTCGGAACAGTGCTTCCATCGGCTTTTGGGCAATATCGCTTTGAGCGGGTTCAAACAACAAGACCATCTGCATGATTACAGTCGTCATGATGAGCGTGAAAAAGCCAAACCAAACGGCTTTCTTCGCTTCTTCCTGACCGTACTTTTCATTTAATAAGTCGTAGAAAGGAATCTTGTGGAATACATAGTATTACCAAGTGTCATCACTAGACCGAACATCTCAATCGTTTTTACCACTTGGATGTTCACCAGGATGGTAGCTGCTCCAACCCATACATATAAACCATTACGGCCGAACAGACGGTAACAGATTAAGAATAATATAAAGTTCACGGCAGCAAATAAAATACCGTAATAAACGTTAAACACGCCAATAACCTCCTAGTTTTGTTACAGCGGGAGTTCTCGAACCGCGGTGTATTTATTTTTTCGTAAAGTAAAATTATAGGAGAAAGTGGAAAAGAAAGCATGTACATTGGTGCTCGTTCGACAAATTATTTACCGGGAAATAAAGAAAAGCGGAAGTATCTCTCCATTGAGTAGACATAAAAAAAGCACCCTCCCCTCTTAAAGAAGAGAGGAAAGTGCTAATAGCTTTTATAAATTAGATGGCTTGAAAAGCTTTTTCAAGTGCAGATTCTGCAGGAACATACTCAAGCCCGAGATCTTTAGCAACTGCTTCGTAAGTGATATGCCCGCCGGCTGCGTTAAGGCCCAATTTTAATGCAGGGTTGGACAATACGGCTTCTGTTACACCTTTGTTTGCAATTTGAAGAGCGAAAGGAACGGTTGCGTTCGTCAATGCGATAGTAGATGTACGTGGAACCGCACCAGGCATGTTAGCAACTGCATAGTGAACAACGCCGTGTTTTTCGTAAGTTGGGTTGTCATGTGTTGTAATGTGGTCAACCGTTTCGAAAATACCGCCTTGGTCGATCGCTACGTCTACGATAACAGATCCAGGAGTCATGGATTTAACCATATCTTCTGTAACTAGCTTTGGTGCTTTAGCACCAGGAATAAGAACAGCACCGATTACAAGGTCAGATTCTGCTACTGCGTCCGCGATGTTCATTGGGCTGGACATCAGCGTTTGTACGCTTTTTCCGAAGATGTCTTCCAATTGGCGAAGACGGTCTGGGCTTAAGTCGATGATGGTCACGTCAGCACCAAGTCCTGCTGCTACTTTTGCAGCGTTTGTTCCAACAACACCGCCGCCGATTACGGTTACTTTTCCGCGCTTAACTCCTGGTACACCACCTAGAAGGATACCTTTTCCGCCTTTTGGTTTTTCAAGGAATTGAGCACCGATTTGTGCAGACATGCGTCCTGCTACTTCACTCATTGGAGTCAACAATGGAAGCGTACGGTTTTGCTCAACAGTTTCATAAGCGATCGCTGTTACACCTTTCTCTGTAAGAACTGCCGTCAACTCTGGCTCAGCTGCAAGGTGAAGGTATGTGAAAAGAATCAATCCAGGACGGAAGTAATTATATTCAGAAGCAAGAGGTTCTTTAACCTTCATGATCATGTCTGCTTTAGCCCAAACGTCCGCAGCGCTGTCGAACATGTTTGCGCCGGCTGAAGCGTATTCTTCGTTAGGGAATCCGCTTCCTTCTCCCGCGTTTGTTTCTACTAATACTTCATGTCCAGCTTTTATTAAAGTAACTACACCCGCCGGCGTTAAAGCAACACGGTTCTCGTTGTTTTTAATCTCTGTAGGTACACCAATAATCATTGTAAAAACCTCCTGGCGCCATAAATGATGGCGTTTTCATTATTACTGTGCCTACAGTATAATCCTTTCCTCTTTAAATTTCTTTGTGAGGAAAAGAGAAAAAAAAGAAGACCGTTTGTGAAATTTCACAAATGCTCTTCAATAAAAAAGCTGCTGAATCTTCAAATCCAAATAAAGCATCGTTTTCTGGTTCGTATTCCTATAGTCGATCTGCCCGATTTCGGCAATTCGTTTCAGCCGATAGGTCAGTGTGTTGAGATGAATATGGAGCAGACTGGCTGTAAGATGTGTATTGGAACCGGCAGACAGGTACGTATCCAACGTGTTGTACAGATCGGTCTTATGGAGCCGGTCGTATTCCAGCAATTTATCAAGCGCTGGATTTCTGTAGCGGCTCGCGGACTGCTTCTGGTGAATGACATCAAGGAACTGATAAACACCTAAATTTTCATAGCCAAAAAGATCGGATGCTCCTTCTTTAAAGCGGTTTTTTATTTTAAGGACCTGCAGTGCTTCCATGTAGCTTTTTTCTGTAAGATGGTACGAGCTGTAGACCCCGCCAAACCCCGCTGTAATGCCATCTACTCCAAAACGCTCCTTCATTTGCTGAGTAAAAGAAAGAATAAACTCTTGTAGAATTTCACTAAGCGGTTCTTTAAGTGCAGAGGTGACGAGCAAAATCATTTGATTTTCATCTACTGCTGTCAGTTGAGCTTTAACGCTCTGATTGACAGAAGTGATGTAGCTTACATTTTTCTCGAACCCCGCATCAATCTCCTCAGGGAACTGAAAGATCAGTACGGAGACAGAAGAACTGGGCAAGATTCCAAGGTCCCGCAGGCTATCCTGAATGGCTTCCTCATTACTGCTGTGGCCGGTCAGCAGCTTCCAGAAAAATTCCTGAAGGCTTTCCTGCTTTCTTCTCGAACCAGTGTAGAGCTGAAGCAGCTGGTTCTTGGCCGCCTGTGCGGCCTTCTTCAAAAGCTCCAAATCCTCATCAGATAGATGTCGGTCCACTTCAAGAACCCAGATGTAGCCGAGGATCTCTTCATTTTTTCGAATGGAAACGGCGACACGGTCACCCAGGCCGACTTTGGAGATGGAGGATACACGAAGAGGTTCATCACTGGCCTGAAGTCCTGGGATAACCCCATCTTTCCAAAGGCTGTTAATGACTTTCTCAGGCACACGGCGGCCGATAATGGTTGCAATGCGTGCAGGATCCGTGCTGTTTTCATGGGTGCTGTAGGCCAGAAGCCGATGATTGGCGTCTTCGATCGTTACAGGGCAATGAAGGACTTCGCTGATCGTATCTGCAAGGTTTTCAAGGCTGCCGAATGTGCCTTTAAACGGATTATCTGAATAAGGATTAGAATTCATACGATACGCTCCTGTTAGTTGACTGTTATCTCTATAATAAAACACATTTTGGCCTAAACCCTAGTCTTTTCATTCAAGCTTTTCTAAAAGATTGTTGCCTTGGGAACATTTTTGTAAAAGAGCCTCATTGACAAGTTGATTGGAGTGCAAGGTGCGAGACTCCAGCGGGATGCGCGTGACAGGTGAAACCCGCAGGCGCAAGCGCCGAGGGGTTCAGCGCACGCCCCGCGGAAAGCGAGCATCCTGAAACGGAAATCAACCACTCTCAGGGAGCAACAAAGGTTACAAAACAGCCTTCCATTCAAAAAAGGAAAAGAAGCGGCTGTGTAGAATACAGCAGGTGAAAGAGAGGAGAAGATCACATGAAATTCAGTGAGTTTACTTATAAACGTCCCAATATGGAACAGCTTCAAGAAGAGTTTAAACAAAAATTGGAAAGCTTTGAGCACGCAGCTTCTTTCAATGAGCAAGACGGGGTAATGGCAGAGCTTGTATCCATCCGAAACCATTTCGAAACGATGCAAAATATTGTACATATCAGGTATACATCAAATACAGAAGACCCTTTTTATAAAGAAGAGCACGATTTTATGGATGAAAACACTCCAGTCTATCAAGGGATGGTAAGCGAGTTCTTCCAAGCGATCGTCCATTCCAAGTATAGAAAAGAACTGGAAAACAAGTGGGGCAAGCATCTGTTTAACCTTGCGGATGCAGAGCTAAAAACGTATTCACCGGAAGTCGTCGAAGACCTTAAACTGGAAAACAAACTGAAAAGCCAGTATGTAAAGCTGCTGTCTTCCGCAAAAATTGATTTCCAAGGTGAAAAAAGAACACTGGCACAGCTCATTCCGTTTACCCAATCACCGGATCGCGCCATCCGAAAACAAGCCGTGGAAGCGCAGTTCGGCTTCTTTAATGACCATAAGGAAGAACTGGACAGACAATATGATGAGCTGGTGAAGCTCCGTACTTCGATCGCTAAAAAACTCGGCTTCCCAAGCTTTGTAGAGCTCGCTTACAACCGTCTGAACCGAACGGATTATGACAAGAACATGGTAAAAAAATTCCGTGATCAAGTCAAAGAGCATATCGTTCCGTTCTGCACGTCTCTAAGGGAGAAACAAAAGGCGCGCATTGGGGTGGACAGCCTTAAATTCTATGATGAATCTTTCAGTTTTCCGCAGGGAAATCCAAAACCAAGAGGTGATGCGGATTGGATTGTTGAGCAGGGAGCCAAAATTTTCAAAGAGCTGTCACCGGAAACGGATGAGTTTTACACCTTTATGGTTGAAAATGAGCTGCTTGACCTGATCGCGAAGGAAGGCAAGGCGCCTGGGGGCTACTGTACGTATATCAGTGAGTACCAGTCACCATTCATTTTCACAAACTTTAACGGCTCACAGGGCGATATCCGGGTACTGCTTCATGAAGCGGGACATGCCTTCCAGGTGTATACGAGCAGAGGCTATGAAGTGCCTGAATACCAATTTCCAACCTTGGAAGCTTGCGAGATTCACTCCATGAGCATGGAGCTGATTACGTATCCTTGGATGGAGCAGTTCTTCGGGGAAGATACAGAGCGCTATCTTTATGACCATTTGGCCGCAGCAGTTAAATTTATCCCTTACGGTGTGGCTGTCGATGAGTTTCAGCATTTTGTTTACGAGAATCCTGATGCGTCACCGAATGAGAGAAAACAAGAGTGGCGCCGACTGGAGGAGAAATATTTGCCGCACCGTGATTTTGACGGCATTGAGTTCTTAGAAGAAGGAGGCTTCTGGCAGATGCAGACCCACATCTACCGCACGCCGTTCTATTACATTGACTACACACTCGCTCAAGTTTGCGCGCTTCAGTTCTGGAAACGTTCACGGGAGAATCATAAGGCAGCATGGCAGGATTACCTTGAACTGTGCGGCCGTGGAGGAAGTCTTCCATTTACTGAGCTGGTGAACATCGCCGGTCTTGTTTCGCCGTTTGAAGAGGGCTGCGTTAAATCCGTGATGGATGAAATTGGAAAATGGGAAGCGCAGATCGATGACACAAAGTTTTTGCAAAAAGCATAGATCATAAGACTTCCAGCCCTCTGATGATTTCAGGGGGTTTTTAACTGCGCTTAAATTTGTAGTTTTTTTGACAGATGGCTGTAATTGGTGATTTCCAGGGGGAGTTAGCTTCAGGTTTGTTGTCTACAATGGTAGAATAGGAAACGAAAAAAGAAGATTATGAAGGAGACCAGTCCATGAGCGATCAATCAAACTCTACCGTCAAGCAGAGAAATTATACGCCTGTTGTCATTGGGCTTTCGATAGCGATCAATGTTCTTGTTGTCATTTTGTTTTTCTTACCGGCTTACAATGGCAAGGTGTCGTTTGATGTTCATCTTCTCCCCCGTCTGAACGCGATTTTTAACAGCTTTACCTTTGTGTTCCTTTTGGCGGCGCTATTTTTTATCCTTAGAAAAAACATCAAGCTGCACAAGCGTTTTATCTTTGCAGCATTTACGACGACTGCTCTGTTCTTGCTTTCTTATGTTACGTATCACTATCTTGCCGAATCTACTAAATATGGCGGAGACGGCCCGTTAAAGTACATCTATTTCTTTATTTTGATCACACATATTATTTTGGCCGCGCTTATTGTTCCTCTCGCGCTGTTCACACTTGCCCGCGGATTGAACATGCAGGTGGAAAAGCATAAAAAGATTGCCCGCTGGACAATGCCTATATGGCTGTATGTCAGTTTGACGGGGGTTATTGTTTACTTAATGATTTCACCGTATTATTAAAAAGCAGGAACTCTCCTGCTTTTTTCTATACATAAAAAGAACCGAATAGCTTTTCCGCAAACGGGTAGTAATAAGAAATGACCATAAAAGGAGGAAAACAGTTTGAGCATTGAACAAAAAATTGAGAATGCCGTGCAGTATATCAAAGAAAAGACATCCTACGAGGAAGAAAAGATCCGTCTCGTTTTAAAGGAGGAAGGGCGTTACTTTGAAATGCAGAATGCAGATGTGGATATGGACGAGCTCATTGACCATCTCGCAAGAAAAACAAACCTGACAGAGCTCGAGGTCGATACCATCCTCGAAAAGGAACTTCAGTATTATGAGGAAACAGAAGAATAAGCATAAATTACAGCCCGTTCAGTTTATCTGACGGGCTGCTTTTTTGATGTAATGTCTAACTCCAGCGCTTGTATCCACAGGGCATAAGTGCGACATTGCTTCATAAAGAACATGAAGCGTGTCTTCTTTATCAGACCTTGGCAGGGCGCTTCCGCATTCTTTCTAATAAGCAATCCCCACACGGCTTTGGGAAAAGTCGTTGGAGGACAGCTGCTTGTATACAAAGTCAGCCGTGTCTCCTGTGCTGATTTGTGTTCCGTCCATAGGGAGGTAATCCTTTTCCACCCGGTAGTTTCCTGTCTCTGGCCCGTCAGGCAAATAGGTCGGACAAACGACCGTCCACTGAAGAGGTGATTGCTTCATGGCAAGGTAAGCGCGGTGATGTTCTTCAGCTGCCCTTGTCAGCCTCCGTCTCGATTCGCTTGATTGATAGCGAAGTAATCCAGGCTCTGTACGGCTTTCAAGAATACCAGCCGTTCCGACCGTGATCAGCCGCTTGATTTCCCGGTCCATCATCGCCTGTATAACAATTGGAATGGAATCCGTCAGCACGGTACCCCCATCCGTTCCTAACGCACTGATGACAGACTCGCAGCCTTCCATCGCTTTTTCAAGGTCCGCGTATACGGTGGCATCTCCCGTATGAATCGTTAGGTTCTCATGGTACACCGCGAGTTTTTCTGGATGTCTTGCGAGTACGTGCACTTTATGGCCATCGTTTAACGCCTTTTCTAAGACACCGCTGCCCACCCTTCCGGTAGATCCTAACAACAATAGTTTCATGGTTCATCCCGCCTTCGTTTTCATATCTAAATCTACCTTACCTGATAGAGGGCCACCACAGCAAAAATAAAATCATTAGTATGTTACTTTTGATTTCTCTATAATGAGAAACAAAGATAAAGAAGGAGGACACAATCATGAGTGAAAAGAAGTCAATTGGATTTATTGGAACCGGCGTAATGGGAAAAAGCATGGCTGCTCATCTATTAAAAGCAGGGCATTCCGTACATATTTATACGAGAACACGAGAGAAGGCAGAAGAGCTGCTGAGCCAAGGGGCTGAATGGAAGAGCACGGTTGCTGAAGTGGCACAGGCTTCACAAGTGGTGGTCACGATGGTCGGCTATCCGTCGGATGTGGAAGAGGTCTATTTTGGAGAAAACGGTATCCTGGAAAATGCAGCAAAAGGTTCGTATGTGATGGATATGACGACCTCGAGCCCGCGGCTGGCTGAAAAAATCTCCAGTACAGCAAAAGAGCTTGGACTTCATGCACTTGATGCACCAGTATCTGGCGGAGACGTGGGAGCGCGTGAAGCAAGGCTGTCCATTATGGCCGGTGGAGAGAAGGAAGACTTCGAAGCTGTTCTTCCCATTCTGCAGCTGATGGGCCAAAACATTGTCTATCAAGGAAAAGCCGGGGCCGGACAGCATACTAAAATGTGCAATCAGATCGCGATCGCTTCAGGTATGATCGGTGTGTGCGAAGCGATTATTTACGCTGAAAAAGCTGGACTGGATACGTCTAATGTATTGAAAAGCATTGAATCAGGTGCAGCGGGCAGCTGGTCGCTTTCAAATTTGGCGCCGCGCATCATCAAAGGAAACTTTGAACCAGGCTTCTACGTGAAGCATTTTATAAAAGATATGAAGATTGCCCTCGAATCAGCGGAGGAAATGGGCCTTTTGACTCCAGGGTTGAAGCTGGCTAAAGATTTATACGAGGAACTTGCTGAGATGGGCGAGGAAAACAGCGGCACTCACGCGCTTTACAAACGATTGAAGCAATAATTTTCAAGGAAGAATGTCATGACTATTTTCCTGGGTACATACTCTTTTAGTAAGGGAGGTGTGCAATGGGAATACGATTAATTAAGATTTCTGCACTGTATTTTGTACTGGGAGTCGGACTGGGGATGTTTATGTCGATCTCCCACGGTTTTCAACTGAAGAGTGTGCATGCTCACGTTAACCTGCTTGGCTGGACTGCGCTCACACTCGCCGGCATCATCTATCATTTGTTTCCTGAAGCCGCTGCAAGCAGGCTTGGGAAGATTCATTTTTGGCTGCATAACATCGGCTTGCCGGTCATGCTGCTGTCGCTGTCCTTTTATGTGTACGGCCATGAACAGGCAGAGACGTTTATCGCGATCGGCGCGACCATCACTGCATTGGGTATCGTGCTGTTTGCGGTAAACATCTGGAGAAACGTGAAAGCTTAGACGCCTGGGGGCTGCCCCGGGCGTTTTTTTAAGCTGGGGTTGGCGGTTTAAAGGAAAAAAATATGATATGATACGGAAAGCAACATCAAAAAGGATGTGTTATCATGCAGCGTTTAGTGTACGAAAACTCATGGGATAAAGCGGTCGCCGATCAGGATCGGGAAACGATAGAAAAAGTCTTTAGAGAAACATCCATCCCTGCAGGACAGGAGATTTCTTTTTCCATGATCCGAACGGCTTTGAATTATAAAGGAGAGCTGCTCGTTACCGGTGTTTTTCATAATTTTAAACAAGATAGATTTACTGTTGAAAAAAAACAACTTACCTATAAAGAGGAGGGAAGGACCATTGCAGAATCGGTCTTTACCATCCCGCAAATCGTGCTGGAAGCTGAAACCAGCATGCCCTGGACCTTCATTTTTCCGGTGGAAAGCATAAAAAACGAACCGATTCTGGCTGGCGGCCAGCTGTTTTTTTAATCTAGTCTTTTTTAAAGCATAATGTTGATTTTCTATCATAATGGGCCTCGCATACTGATGCTTAAAACAAGCATAGAAAAACCCGGGAATGGGTGTGTTCCATGATAAATAAAACATTTCTCTAAAAAAGAAGATTTCAGGTTGAATTGAGAAAGTTTTTGAGTAAAAAGGCTTTAATAGGGTGTCAAGCAGTGAGTTTTCCAGCTTTCTGAAGTTTTATCAGCCCTTTTTGGCCGCCGGATGGAGCTTATTTTCTCTGTAGATGTAGTCAGAGGGATTTTATTATCGAAAATCTTTTTTTATTATTGAAAATACCAATTTATTATTGAAAAGCAGTCTTTTTTTATCGAACGGTTTATACTCGACACCAATCGACCGGATTCGACGCATTCATTTCAGGGATTATCCGCGAAACCACCCCAACCCCAAACAAAAACGCCTGCCCCGGATCATCTGGACAGGCGCATGCTTTTATCTCTCAGCTTTTATCGGTAATTGATAAATTGTACTTCAATCGGCAAGTCGGCCTGGCGAATGGCAGCGATAATCTGCTGAAGATCATCACGGTTTTTGCCGGACACGCGAACTTGATCATCCTGCACCTGGCTTTTCACTTTCACGCCTGAATTTTTAATGATGGTGTTGATTTTTTTTGCGTTTTCTTTGTCGATGCCCTGGACGAGCTTGGCACGCTGGCGAACTGTACCGCCTGAAGCCTGCTCAATTTTAGAATAATCCAGGTTTTTAATCGGGACATCCCGTTTAATCAATTTGCTGATCAAGACGTCCTTCAGCTGCTCCATTTTGTATTCATCATCAGAGATCAGCGTAAGCTCCTCATTGCCTTTATCCAATGAAATGTCACTTTTGCTGCCTTTAAAGTCATAGCGGTTTTTAATTTCCTTCATGGCGATATTGATCGCGTTATCCACTTCTGACAAATCTACCTTAGAAACGATGTCAAATGAGCTTTCTTTACTCATTTTTTCAGCCTCCTTTATGTATCTATCACTCTATTATACTAACATTATATCGCTGTTTTCAGTTTTGACAAAACTCTGTAAAATTATAACGGGCCAACTGCGGCAATGCCTGTGCTACAATGAGCTTAACTTAAAACAGCAGCCACAACCTATGGAGGAATATCGCTTGCTTCATTATAAAACGTATGAAAAGGGCAGCGGCTATGAATGGGTAATCTTCGTTCATGGTGCCGGCGGAAGCTCTTCTATCTGGTATAAACAAATCCGGGAATTCAAGCAGGAATTCAACGTTCTTCTAGTCGACTTAAGAGGGCACGGACGCTCCAAGTCCGACCGCTTTCTTCTTCGCAACTATTCGTTTGAGGATATCAGTAAGGATGTACTTGAAGTGATGGATCATCTGGACATTCCGTGCGCTCATTTTGTGGGAATATCGCTCGGAACGATCCTGATCCAGACGATCGCCGAGATGGCGCCTTGCCGTGTCCGTTCGATGACGCTCGGCGGGGCAGTGATGAGACTTAATTTCCGCTCCCGCCTTCTGATCACATTGGGGAATGCTGTCAAAGCCTTTATCCCCTTCATGTGGCTGTATCGGCTCTTTGCATGGGTGATCATGCCGAACAAGCGGCATGAAACGTCAAGGTCGCTATTCATCCGGGAAGCGAAAAAATTGTGCCAAAAGGAATTCAAACGGTGGTTTCAGCTGACACAGAGGGTGAACCCCTTCCTGCGGACGATGAGGGAAAGAGAGCTGCCCATTCCTACCCTTTATATCATGGGGGAGGAAGACTATATGTTTCTGCCAGCCATTCGGGCATTCATCGGACAGAAAAAGTACTCAAGCCTTGTGGCCATAAAGGATTGCGGCCACGTTTGCAACGTCGATCAGCCTGATATTTTTAATCATACAGCAATAACGTTTATAAAAAAGCATCTGACCATCAGTTCTTCAGTGTCATAAGAAGGGGGCTGTCCAGAAAGTCGAAAATTGACCTTCAGGCAGCCCCTTTTTGGCTTGAAAAATCTTCAATGAAAAGTTAATTGAAGTGGAAGATGCGAGACTCCTCGAAAATGAACTTCACATTTTCTTCGTGCGATAAAAAGCTGCCGGAGCCTTCCTTGTCCTGCGGGACTAGCGTGACAGGTGAGACTCCCGCCGGTGCTTGCACCAAAAAGTAGGCGTTCACGCCGGTAAGGCTCACCGCACGCCCCGCGAAAGTAGGAGCTCGCGCAGGTAAAAGCGAGCAGCCTGGAACGGAAATCAACAGCTTACAGACTTCTTGGACAGCCCCTTTTGCAAATAATGAGCCAATCATATGGAAGTACTGAAAAATCAGGTTCGAGAATTTTTATGTTCAATCGGTTTATACTCGACATAAAATGACGCGATTCGACGCATTCATTTCCAATCTCCGCCGCAAGGAATGCAAAAAAGGGACAGGCTTCACGACGAGTGAGCCCTGTCCCCTTTCCTATATTTTAACTTTACAACCAAGTGTCTAGGTTGTTATCGCCTTTAACAAGTACAAGGACTTTACCTTCATCGAGTTTTCTTTCGTACTGCTCCGCTTCAATGGGACTTAACCCGACTTCTTCAAGTTTATTGCGGAGTTCATCACCGCGTTTTTGGAAGAGATTTTTAATGGCAGTTCCTAGTCCTTCTTCTGCCGTCCCAATGGTGTTGGCATCTGCTGCATCTGCGATGTAACGCGTGTCGTCTCTTTCGTGTGCGAGGACGTAGATGTCATCGTGGTCAATTCCCCGTGTTTCAAGCTCGTTGACCGCAGAAATTACTTCTTGTTCCGTAGAAAATTCTCGTACTAATGGTTTAACAGCCATGATCAAATTCCTCCCTCTCGAATTGAATACACTTGTTATGTACACGCTTTTTGTATTTTGTAAACATGGAAAAATGAATCTGAGCGTTTTATACCGATTACTTTTGGGGAAAATAAAGCGTAATGAAAAAAGAAAGGAAGATACCCAAATGATCTGGACAATTATCGGTATATTAATCGTACTATGGCTATTGGGGCTTATTTTTAAGATTGCTGGTGGTATCATTCATATTCTTCTGATTGCGGCCATCGTGATTATTGTCTTTAAATTAATAAAGGGAAGGCGATCAGCCTGACAGAAGGGATGCTTCCACGCTGAAGCATCCTTTTTTATGAAGAAATTCCGGATCTATTCAAAAACCGGTTCCATTTGACACCCTTCAAAAGAATCAATTTTGCTTGAAAGCCATTGATATCCCGGCAAAGGAATCCTATCCACCGAATAGCTTGTAAGGATGTAAAATCGTTTGGAGGGATAGGTTTGAAAATGGCAATGAAAACGATAGGCTCGCTTGTATTGTTGTATTTGGCCATTATGGCGATGCCCATGGATGAAAACAGAGCTCACGCAGAACAGCAAACCGAACACAAAAAAGTGTATTTAACCTTTGATGACGGTCCGTCAGAAACGACGGGACAGCTTATGAAGGATTTAAATGACTATGGCGCTTCGGCGACTTTTTTTATGCTCGCGCCGCATATGGAGCAATATCCAATCGAAACGATGCGCCTGGCGTACATCCAAAACTCAGTTGGCTGCCACGGGGTGACACATGATAAAGATGCGTTTTATCATAGTGAAACAACGGTTACGGGTGAAATGAAAACGTGCCGCCAGACGCTGGAAAACCTGACTGGGATCCATTCGAACCTCGTTCGTGTTCCTTATGGAAGTGTGCCGTATATGAAACCTGAGTATGTTGAGGCGCTTAAACGTGACGGGTTTATCATGTGGGATTGGAACGTAGACAGTGTTGACTGGGGAAGCAAGGATGACAGCTGGGTCAATAAAACGTTGCAGCAAGTGGAACAAGTGGAAAAGAACCATCATGATCCCGTTATTCTGATGCATGATAAAGAGCTGACAGCCAAAGAACTGCCAGAATTGCTTGGTGTCCTAAAGAAACAAGGGTATGAGTTTTCGCCTATAAGTGAAAAACAAGAACCAGTCAATTTTCAATAAATTCATTAAACAAAAAGCTGCCGGAAACTGTTCCGGCAGCTTTTTTTGTATTTAAACGGGTCTTTATAACTATTTTTACATAATTTTAAAATATTTACCTTTATTTTACGAATAAAGGCTTTTATTTTTATTTTCAAAATATATAATTAGATTGGCAATAAAATAACTGAATGATTTTAGGGGGATACGTATGGGGAAAAAGTCCTTTACTTCAATGGGACGTTCTTTTCTGGCATCAACAATGGCATTAGCCGTACTTGCTTCACCAATCACTATGGATTCAGTAAAAGCAGCAGCTGAACCGCAGAAGCAGAGCAAAACAGAATCCGTTCAGCTTAGGATTCTGGGCACTACCGATATCCACACTCATATCGCAAATTATGATTATTATAAAGACGCAGAAACAGAGGAGTTCGGTTTGGCAAAAACGGCAACCCTCATTAAAAAAGCGAGAAGCGAATCTAAGAACACCCTTCTTTTTGATAACGGGGACTTGATTCAAGGTAACCCGCTCGGTGACTACAAAGCGAAAGTGGACAAGCTTGAAAACGGAGAAATGCATCCGGTCTTCAAAGCGATGAAACTATTAAAATACGATGCCGCAACTGTAGGAAACCATGAATTCAACTATGGCCTGGATTACCTTCAGGAGGTATTGGATGATGCTCCTTTCCCGTACGTGAATTCCAATGTCTTTAAAGATGATCATGATAGAAACCCTTACAACGACAAGAACTATTTCAAACCTTATAAAATTATTAAAAAGAAAGTCATTGATGCAAAAGGACATAAACAAGTCATTAAAGTCGGTGTAATCGGCGCCGTTACTCCTCAAATTACAATGTGGGATAAATCCAACCTTGATGGAAAAGTCATCACAAAGGATATCGTCGATACGGTAAAATCCTATATTCCTAGAATGAAAAAAGATGGGGCTGACATCATTGTTGCTCTGGCGCACTCCGGAATCGGTGATGCAGACCGCAAACAGATGGAAGAGGATGCCGCCTACGACCTGACAAAAGTCAAAGGCATCGATGCGATTATTTCCGGACACAATCACAAAACATTCCCTGGCGATTTCGCAAACCTTCCGGGTGTTGATGAAAAGAACGGAACGATTAACGGGAAGCCGGTCATCATGCCAGGAAACTGGGGCAACCAGCTTGGCGTAATGGACCTTGGCCTTGTGAAAGTCAAAGGAAAATGGTCTATCGACAAGGCAAAGACTCAATTAAGAGCGGTTTATGACAAAGTAAACAAGAAAAGTCTCGCCAAAACTGACGAAAGCATCATTAAAGCGATCAAAAAAGACCATCAAGGCACCATTGCCTATGTCCGCCAGCCGGTAGGACAAACAAGTGCTGATATCAACAGCTACTTCGCAATTGTCCAAGATGACCCATCCATTCAAATCGTTACGAACGCACAAAAATGGTACGTTGAAAAGCAATTAAAAGGCACAAAGGATGAAGGTCTGCCAGTATTATCTGCAGGGGCTCCATTTAAAGCAGGGGGAAGAAACGGTGCGAACTACTACACCAATATTCCGAAAGGCACCATCGCGATTAAGAACGTCTCTGACCTTTATCTGTATCCGAACACAGTAGCGACTGTTAAAGTGAAAGGCTCTGATGTAAAAGAATGGCTCGAGATGTCAGCTGGGCAGTTCAACAAGATTGATCCGTCCAAAAAAGAAGAGCAGGCGCTTGTGAACAATGATTTCCCGACGTATAACTTTGATGTGATCGATGGCGTTACCTATGACGTCGATGTGACACAGCCGGCGAAATATGATAAAGACGGAAATGTGATCAATGCTGATTCCAGCCGTATTAAAAATCTTCAATACAACGGCAAGCCAATCGACAATAACCAGGAATTTATCGTTGCGACGAATAATTACCGTGCAAATGGACTGTTCCCGGGTGTGAAAAATAAAACGGCAGTCAACCTGTATCCGGATGAAAACCGTCAAGTCATCATCGACTATATTCGTGAACGCGGCACGATTGATCCTTCTGCAGATCAAAACTGGAAGTTTGCTTCTGTAGCAGGTGAACCGAATGTAACCTTTGAATCTACACCTGACGCTCAAAAGGCAATACCGGCAGATGGAGCCATTAAATATGTCGGCCCTGCAGCAGAAGGCTTTGCGAAATATTCGTATAAACTTAAAAAGCTTGAGAACATTAATGTGCAGCTTTTAGGCATCAATGATTTCCACGGCCAGCTTGATACGTACAACTCGAAGATCAACGCAGGCGGTGCTGAATATCTTGCAGCCTACTTAAAACAGCGTGAAGCAACGAACCCGAATACGCTTTTGCTTCATGCGGGTGATGCAGTAGGAGCTAGTTCTCCGGTATCAGCTTTGCTTCAGGACGAGCCTACGATCCGCTTTTTGAACAAACTGGGCTTTGATGCTGCAACGATTGGAAATCATGAGTTTGATGAGGGCGTAAAAGAAATGCTGCGTCTGATCCACGGTGGAAGCCATCCGAAAACAGAAGCAAAGTACGGAAAGTTTGAAGGGGCGAGCTTCCCTTATGTGGCAGCCAATGTGATTGACAAGAGCACAAACAAACCGCTTCTTGATCCTTATGTGATCAAAGAAGTGGGCGGAGCAAAAATTGGCATCATCGGTGTTGTTCTCTCTGACACGCCTAGCATCGTTATCCCAAGCGGCGTAGAAGGTGTTGAATTTACCGATGAGACAGAAGCCATCAACAAATATGCAAAAGAACTCGAAGCAAAAGGAATTAAGTCCATCGTCGTGCTTGCCCACAATCCGGCGAACTCTACAGCTGACGGACAGAATGCAACAGGCGAACTCGTGGATATGGCGAACAAAGTTGACGATGAAGTTGATGTTATGTTCGGCGGGCACAACCATGCGCTTACGAATGCAGTAGTCGACAACAAGCTTCTCGTACAATCCTATTCTTCTGGAACCGCGTTCTCTGATGTAGATCTTGTCATCGATCCTAAAACACAGGATATCGTGAAAAAGAGCGCTGAAGTCGTAACTGTTGACCGCGGCAATATCGCTCCGGATCCTGAAATCAAAGCATTTGTTGACAAATATGTAACGGACGTTGCTCCCATTTTAAATGAAAAGATTGGTACAACACCTAACTATATTACTAAGGACATCAATGCAGACGGAGAATCCCCAATGGGGAACCTGATCGCTGATTCCATGAAAGCGCAGACCGGCACAGATTTTGCCTTCATGAATCCGGGCGGCGTGCGTGCAGATATTGATGCAGGAGAAATTACCTGGAAGGAAGCTTTTACAGTACAGCCTTTCGGTAATGATCTTGTGAAAATGGATCTTACAGGTGCCCAAGTAAAAAGCCTTTTGAACGAGCAATGGGCAGATCCAACACGTGCGAAGATACTGCAGATTGCAGGGCTTAAGTTCACCTATGATGATTCACAGCCTGCTGGTGACCGCATCGTGAGCATTACGCTTCCTGATGGAACCGCTGTTGACCCTGCAAAAACCTATTCTGTAACCGTTAATAACTTTATGGCAGGCGGCGGAGACGGATATACGACCTTAAAGAACGGCAAGAACCCTTCTATCGACATAGTGGACCTTGAAGCACTTGTAAAATACATCAAAGCAAAAGGTACAGTTGATCCTAAAACAGAAGGCAGAATTACGAAACTGAACAAGTAAAAAGTTGAATTCAGACCAGCTTAAGGCTTCCGTACATATTGCGGGCCTTAAGCTGGTCTTTTGTTTCGGGGGCAGTTCCTTTATTTGTGATATAATCCAGTTGATGGAGTAATTTCTAGAACAAAGGAGCCGGAATGGTGAACGGTTTTCATCCAGATCAATTGAATGTAATTAAAAAAAGAAATACGCTCCTTTATAAAATGCTATGGGGTTTCTTTGCCGTTGATATTCTCTTTGATTTTATATTCGACCGTGATATCGTTTCGTTCATGCTGCCGTTAGGCTTAGGCATCGGAGGGTTTATTACCTTCTTTGCTGTCCGAAACCGCACTCCTGTTTTTTCGATGTATCTCACCGTCACAGGTGTTTTCGGGTTTCTGTTCTGTTTGATAACGTTCCAGCCCGTGTTGGTCAACTATTTGTACATATGGTTCTGTCTGCTGCTGAGTATGATCTACAGCCAATATAAAGTTATAATTTATGCGGGTGTCCTGGCGGTGGCCATGTCATCATATTTCTTTTTTGCGGAACGGGAGCTGTTTTCCTCGGTTGAAGATTTTGATCTTGTCTTTATCCTTCTGCTTCTTGTTTTTTCAACCCTCTTTTTCGTTCTATCTACTCAGTTTACGGAAAGTCTCCGGATGAGGTCTGAGAACAGGGAAAGGCATACAGCAAGCCAGCTGCTGGAATCGAAAGAATATTTCCATTCCATCTTCTCGCAGACAGCAGACGCTATCCTCGTTCAGAATCTGAAAAGTGATGTTCTCGCGGTGAACCGGGCTTTCATTGAGCTTTATGGTTGGAAGGAAGAAGAAATCTTGAAAAAGCCGTTTCAGCATATTCCATTCACACAAAAACAGCTGATTCGGGAAGTGTTTCAAAGGATCATAAAAGGAGAAGCAGTTGCAGGGTATGAAATGGTCAACCAAAAGAAAACAGAAGAGCTGTTTCCGGTCTCCGTCACCTTTTCCCCGATACGCAAACCTGACGGCACGATTAAAGCAATAGCTGGGATTTACAGGGACATAACAGAAACGAAGCGGACAGAAGAACTGATCGTCCAATCTGAAAAGCTCTCGGTCATTGGTCAGCTGGCTGCAGGTGTAGCTCACGAGATTCGGAATCCGCTGGCCATTTTGTCGGGATTTGTGCAGTTCATGCGGGAGGAACACATATCGGATGAATACACGAATATCATGCTGGCTGAGATTAACAGAATGAACCAGATTTTAGAGGAATACATGCAGCTGGCGAAAGTGAAGCAGTTTACGTTTGAGGAAGTCGATTTGTCTGGGCTTGTAAAAGAAACCTTACTGCTGATGGAGGCATATGCCAGCCTCTCTAATATTTCTATAATTTGCGGGATTCAAGATGTGGGCTGCCTGATCAGAGGTGATTCCAACTCCTTGAAACAAGTTTTCATCAATCTGATTAAAAACGCTGTGGAAGCATCCGTACAAGGAAGCAAGGTTGAGGTATCGGTCAAACGGACAAGTGAAGGCTACGCAATTATTGAAGTAAAAGATGAAGGACATGGCCTCGAAAAGGATCAGCTGAAAAAGCTGGGGGAACCATTCTTTACAACAAAAGATACGGGAACCGGGCTCGGGCTGATGGTAAGCTTTAAAATTATAGAACAGCATAACGGAGAGGTAACTGTAACAAGTGAACCGAATAAAGGGACAATCTTTTCGGTTAAACTGCCGGAAATATCAAAATAAAGCTCCTAAACCTGTATTAACTGCAGCGTTTAGGAGCTTTTTATCGTTCAGGAAACTTTTAATCCATAAATTTTTTTATTAATACGCAGGCAAAACTGTTACAGCATTTACAGATGAAGAAGAAAGAGAAACGACACTTGATGGATTTATGCCATTTCTTTTGGAAACCCGATTACGTGAACTTGGATCAAGCTTGGTTGCGGGCCCTAACTGGTCAGATCACTTTGAAATTGCAGGAAAGTTAATCACTGGCCAAAACCCGCAATCCACAATCAGCGTTGCCAAAGAAGTCGTGAAACAATTAGCATAAGCCCAGGCAGAGCCTTGGATTAAAAAAAGAGAAGCTTATCTTCTACGAAAATAAGCTCCTGACCTTAAATTTCGCACCGTTAAAATGATAATGGTGCGTTCTTTATTTTTCCGTTCCTCTAATACGCTATATTAACTTTGCTCTTTGGGTACGTTCGTATACCCATCAACGACAACATCGAGCTTTCCGGTTTCCGGATCAATGACGAGGCCGTGGACGCTGACTGTCTCAGGAAGCAGCGGGTGGTGCTTCACCATGCTTACGCTGCCTTTTACAGCATCTTCTACGTTATCGAACCCTCTCAGCCATTGATTGAAATCCATGCCGGAGTATTTTAGGGTGTTGAGTGTTTCTTCTTTTATTCCCTGTTCTTTCATTTTTCCAATAAAATCAGCAGGATCAAGGGCACTCATTCCGCAATCGTGATGGCCGATGACACAGACCTCTGATGCCTTTAGTGCATAGATGGCGACAAGGATGCTTCGCATAACACTGCCAAAAGGATGGGCGATAATAGCGCCAGCCGTTTTAATAATTTTAACATCCCCGTTTTTTATATTCATGGCCTGTGGAAGCAGCTCCGTCAGCCTCGTATCCATACAGGAAATAATAACAAGCTTTTTTTCTGGAAACTTCCCTGTCTGATATTTTTTATATTCTTTATTTTCCACGAACTTTTCATTGTACTCTAAAATTTCATTCAAAATTGCCATGTTGATCTTCCCTTCTATAGAACTCTTTTTTACTATTTTATCGAAATATCCTCAAAAATCAAATTTCAAAAGTTTTAATTAGACGAAACAAGCGTGTTATCGATAAAAAAACAGGCTGAAATATTGTCTGAAGGGATAACTCTTTCAGGAATGGTTCGTTTTTTGTTGGACAACGCAAAGATATGTAGGAAAAAAACAAGCAAACGAAGCACATTGTGACAAACATTTCCTTTTCCACTCCGTATAATCAAGCTATCAAGAACATATGATAGTAAGTTGTTAAAGCATCATGTCAGGAAGAAAGGGGGACAGGCCCAAAGCAAGGCTGGCAATCCATTAAAATAGATTTACTATTAAAAAGGGGGATGTACGGATATGGAACAATCTGTGTATTTAATAGCCATTATTCTATTTACGGTGAATGTGATGTTTCAGAAGGCGGTTTCCTTGATGATCACCAGGGTGGAGCAAGCCGTTCTTGTGAAAGAGCAGAAATACCGGGTTGCGAACCTGCTGGCTAAAGCGGTGAAAAAGAAAGAACGTCCGCTCTTCAAACCAATCAACAACTATAAACAAGTACGCCGTAAAGTGAAGTGGATAGATACTTCTTAACCAATTCGGTATTGGAAAATTTAAATCGAGGGGAGAGGGTAAATGATATTATTAAGGATGGCAAAATACTACTTAGTAATACTTAAAGAGATCGATGAACGGGAAAGGTATTCTGCTGGCAGATCCAAAAGTCTATTAAAACGGATAATTCATAGGGTTTCACGGCCTGGATCACCGTGAATCATTGTGAATTTCAATAATAAATGTGCGGAGTATGTCGGGCAGTCTCTTTAAGACTGTCTTTTTTTCGTGGAGGAAAAATGTGTTACTATAAGTACAGCAAAGAAGGTTTATCGGAAGGAGAGCAAATCATGAGTATTTCCGTTCGCCATATCATTACGTTGATGGAAAAGCATGTGACAGAACTAAAGCAGCTCCCGGAGAGTTCGCCAAAAATAAAGGAGAACGCGGCCGCCATTAAGACACTCTGCGATCTCATGCTGGATTCTGACAGCACCAGAGAAGACAGCCAGTGGGTGCCGCCCTCCCCTATTTCTGCTCCACCTGGATTTACAGGCACACTGCCTAAACAGAATAAGAAGATGGACGACGAAGAAGAGGGCAACAGCGATTCCATTTTTGATTTCTAGACAACAGAAAAACAGGCTTATCCTTAACGGATGAAGCCTGTTTTTTTTATAGTTGATATATTCTTGCTTCATGAGGCTGCAGAACGTTTTGGCCGCTGATCGCCGTATAGTTTCCGAGAATCAGATTATCTTCGTTCACAGTTAGGGATGCTGGAAGAGAGAATGAGCTGGTCTCATCGCTGTGATTCAGCATGATCAGCCATGTCACACCGTTAAGGCTTCTGCTGTAGATGTACAGGTTTGCATCACCCTCTGACAAATCCTTATAGTCGCCATAAACCATCACATCGTGTTCTTTTCGCAAAGAAATCAGCTTCTGATAGAAATAAAAAACGGAATTGGGATCATTCAGAGCGTTTTCAACATTGATCTCTTTATAATTAGGGTTCATATTAAGCCAGGGTTTTCCTTCACTAAAGCCGGCATTCTCTGATGAGTTCCATTGCATAGGAGTCCTGGAATTATCGCGGCTTAACGGCTGAAGCTCATGCAGCACTTCCTGAGGATCCCTGCCTTTGCTCGTTTCTTCCTCATATTTATTTTTCATCGCGATATCATGATATTCACCGATCGTATCAAACCTTACACCGGTCATACCGATTTCTTCACCTTGAAATATATAAGGCATTCCCGGCAGTGTATGAACCATGGCGGCAAGTAATTTAGCTGATTCGATTCGGTATTCTTTGTCGTTTCCGTAGCGTGTCACTTGCCGGGTATGATCATGATTGTTCAGGAATTGAGAGTTCCACCCTTTCCCATGCAGGCCATCGTACCATGTTTGCTGAATTTCCTTGTAGCGGAGCATGTCCCAGGAGGGCATGTCGTCAGCTACTTGAAAGTGAAACAATGTGTTCAGCTCATGCCGGTCTTCGCCGACATACTTTAAGCCATCTTCGGGTGTAACGAACGGAATCTCTCCGACCGTCATTGCATCATAGTGGCGCAGTACTTTTTCATTCATTTCTTGCAGATAGTCATGAATGCCAGGGTTATTTCCTAGGTAATCAATGTTCTCAGGATGGTCAGAATCCGGAAAACCTTTTTGCTTTGCCAGAAGGTTGATTACGTCCATACGGAATCCATCTATTCCTTTATCAAGCCAAAATTTCATCATGCTGTAGATCTCTTCTCTTACTTCAGGGTTTTCCCAATTCAAATCCGGCTGCTGAACGGCAAAAGAGTGCATATAATATTGATCTGTTTTTTCATCAAGTTCCCATACAGAAGGAGAAAAATAAGAGCGCCAATTGTTCGGTTCCCGGCCGTTTACCGCATCCTTCCAGATGTACCAGTCTCTCTTCGGGTTATCCTTTGATGAACGCGACTCGATGAACCATGGATGCTGATTGGAGGTATGGTTCACAACAAGGTCCATGATGAGTTTCAGTCCTCTGCTGTGAGCTTCGTTAAGCAATCTCTCCCACGTCTCCATCGTTCCTGCTTTCTTCATGACTAATCGGTAGTCTGAGATGTCATAGCCGTTGTCCAAATCGGGAGATTCATAGATTGGATTAAGCCAGATTACATCTGCCCCAAGTTTTTTAATATAGTCCATTTTTTGAATGACGCCTTCCAGATCGCCGTAGCCATCTCCGTCTGTATCGAAAAAACTGCGCCAGTAGACCTGATAGACGACAGCTTCTTTCCACCATGTTCTTTTCAAAACGCTCACCCTTTCCTCTCCTTTTTCTTCATTATGAAGGAAGTCTCGCCGCCTGGAAAGCCATTTGGTGAACGGCGGATGTCTTCTGGATTTAATTTCTCCATTTTCGGGAAAAGTGGTGCTTGAGACATGATTCTTATCCGGAACAGGGGAAGTGAAAAAGTTGAAAAGAAGCAGAAATATGACGGCACTGATCAGGGTTCAATCTTCCCATACTATTCTTAAGCGTCCTCCTCGTCTTCTCCTTTTTTGTAAAAGACGTGGCTGACGATCAGGCAAAGACAACGAATGCATAATAAACAAGCTTAAGGCTTTTGGGAAGCAGAACTTCCCAGAAGCCTTTTATTTTTTTTATTTACTAGGTCTTAAGGCATGTTTTTAAAAACGGTAGAATGTATGATGGTAAATTTTACTGTTCGGGTTTATACTATTTTTACGAACAAACGTTCGTAAAAATATACAGTAAAAGTGAGGGAGATCTTGAATGAATACAGCTAATGATTGGCTAGGGCTAGTAAATCTCCTTGGGAATGTGGGCTTTCCGGTTTTACTGGCTGGCTATTTGATGCTGCAGTTTGAAAAAAGGATACAAAGCTTGGAAGCTGTAATAAAAGATCTGCGGGATGAACTGGTTGATAAAGAGGAGCTTGAAAAAAAGCTGGAGCAATACGGTCAAAGGCTAAAAGAAAAAGAGGAACTGAAAAAATCGGATGTTTCATAACCACCTTTACTTTCTGGTATGATAAAAGAAAACTAGAGGAGTGGATTGGAAATGAAGCTGTTTTTAATCTTGGGTGCCGTGAATGCTGCACTGGCGGTCATGCTGGGAGCTTTCGGTGCCCATGGTCTGGAAGGAAAACTATCAGAGCGTATGATCGAAGTCTATAAAACGGGTGTTCAGTATCATATGTATCACGCCATCGGACTCTTAATCGTCGGGCTTCTCGCGGGAAAACTGACAAACTCAGGAGCGCTGCATTGGTCAGGCTGGCTGATGTTCATTGGAATTATCCTGTTCTCCGGCAGCTTGTACGCATTAAGCACAACCGGTATTTCAAAGCTCGGCATCATCACCCCGTTTGGCGGAGTGGCATTTATTGCAGGCTGGGTGCTATTCATTATCGCAGCCGTAAAAGGGCTGTAAAAAGAAATGGCTGTTTTCGTAACCTTTGTTGCTCCTTGGGAGTGGCTGATTTCCGTTCCAGGGTGCTCTCTTTCCGCGTGTCTCACCCGTCCCGTTAATCCTAGCCTCAGTCTCGCACCTTGCACTCCAATCAACTTAGCAATGAAGGTTATTTACAAAAATTTTCCAAAGCGACATTTTTTTAGAAAAGAGCCAAAGAAAAAGAGCTTTGCTTAGACAAAGCTCTTTTTGTATTGGTTTACCTCGGGCTGTAGGTTGACATCGGCTGACCTTGGGACTGTGATTGCCCTTGCCCCTGTCCTGGGCTCTGGCTCTGCTGTTGCTGCTGGCTTCCCTGGGAACCGCCAAAAGGATAGGTGTATTCGATTTCTTCATCAAACGTAATGTAATTGACGAAGACCATTAGAAGGAGAAAGCGTTTTCCAGTCTGGGGGTCACTCAGGATAATATGGTCACGGCCTGCAGCCTCGATAACTCCCCTGAATACTTTTGAATTCCACTTATCACTGCCTTCAAATGTTTGATAAACTGTCGCTACTTTTCCTTTGTTTAACCGCAGGATATTTTCAATATAAGATTGTTCAAGCGGCAGCTGTCCGGGTGCGGCAATATCAGTAGGGTGCTGTCCGTAGGCTGCACCGAGCCCTTGAGGCGGCATCCCCATCTCTGGCATCATCCCAGGTCCTGTATAACCTCCCTGTCCTTGCTGTCCCTGCGGCATCTGGCCCATCTGACCCATTCCCATCTGGCCTGATTGAGGCATACTGCCATAGTAGGGCGGCATGCCTCCACCTGTTTGCTGGCCTTGTGTTTGCCTGTAATTTGTCATACTTGCATCCCCCTTGTAAAAAGGTTTTTAAACACGCGGACCGGTATAAGTTCTATAACGTTTAATAGAATGCTGAAGAAGCCCGGAAAACTACATTTCATCATATGTAAACATGCCGCCTGTTAGACCAAAAAAAGCTGGTTCTCATGAGAACCAGCTTTCTGGGATGGGATGTCCAGCTTCAGCGGCCTCGAGGGCCTTAGCAGGGCGCTTCCGCTTTTCCTTATACGTGCAGAAATCCAGGTACGGCTTCTTTTATCAGTTGGTTACCGACATAGAAAGAACCGAATTCACCATAGCGTGCACTTACTTCATCGAATCTCATTTCATAGACGAGTTTTTTGAATTGAAGAACGTCATTGGCAAAGAGTGTAACTCCCCACTCCCAGTCATCGAATCCGACAGAGCCGGTAATGATTTGTTTGACCTTGCCTGCATAGCTGCGGCCGATCATGCCATGGCTGTACATCATTTTCTTGCGTTCTTCCATCGGCACCATGTACCAGTTATCGTTTCCTTCACGGCGCTTGTCCATCGGATAGAAACAAACATATTTCCATTTCGGAAGTTCCGGCTTTAGGCGGCCCTGAATCATGGGATCTGTTTCGGGATCTACATCATTGGATGGATTATAGTTGCTTAATTCAACGACAGAAACATAGGAATAGGCAGGAATCGTGTATTGAGCAAATGCTGTTTTGTTGAATGCGTTCTCGATTTCATTAAGATCTTCCATCGTTGGACGCAGCAGCATCAGCATGAAATCTGCTTTTTGGCCGACGATCGAATAAAGGGCATGGCTGCCTTCCTTGCAGGCCTCGACCCCTTCCCACTTTTCCAAAAACGTCATAAATTCTTTAATGGCAGCTTCGCGTTCATCACTTGAAATCGCTTTCCAGGATACCCAGTCCATCTTACGGAAATCATGGAGACAGTACCAGCCTTCAAGGGTTTGTGCAGCTTCACTCATGTATTGTCACTCCTTGGACATAATGATAATTTCACTCCTATCCAATATACCACATCCGCTTGAATAAAAAAAAACCCCGCTGTTCGGGACAGACAGGGAGAGCTTTAAGTAGAGATCACGCAAAACGCTGAATGGCAGCGGTGATTTTACTGCTAAGAATAGATGTGTCCTGAAGCTCCCTTTCTGTAAAGGCCAGCCGGACATGCTTTTCATCCATATCCATCGCTTCCTCAAGCATGCCGAACAGCCCTCTTGCTTTTTTATCTATTTCCAAAATGATCTCCAAGGAACTGCCGTCACTCAGGAATACCGCTTCAAGTTCATCCAGTTTACCCCTGAACATGCCGGTTGGCACATATTCAAATTCCTGAATAAACGGCAGTCGGCCGCTTATATAGCGTGAAGCAGCTTCACAAGTCGTTTGACGCAGCACAAAGTCCAGTCCTTCAATTGCTTCCATCGCTCTTCTGACAAGTGGCCCTGGATTTACGGTAATGTAATCTTTGTCTGACGGGTCAACTGCATTTTTAATATCAGCCCCGGTCTTCAGCCACACCGGTGTATGTCCGATGCTCAGCGGAACATCAAAGGGAATACGAAACGAGAAAGGAATCTTTTTCATTTCCCCGGGCTGTATGATTAAGGAATCAGATACACGGTGGCGGGCTACAGCTGATTGTTCCCTGTATTTCTTATCATCGGATTCTCTTATGTATTCGGTCATCAGGAAAATCGAAATCGAGTCGATCGGCTGTGCTGCTTTTCCGCCAGTAATCTGCACGGTGCCGCTTACTTCCTCTCCGGGAATGAACCTGTTTTTGGTTAAAATCGTATCAATGGTCGCTGCTCCTATTCCAACACTGGCCAGCATTTTGTTCATAAAAGACATATTGGACATCCTCCTTGAAATTGATAATAAGATATACGTATTGTCTTTTAAAAAGATTCAAACGGATTACATAATTATCCTTTTTGTATTTTCCATTTTTCTAAAAATAACAACTTCTTAGCACAGGCGCTTTCAATTCAGGGAATAGGTTTAAAACAGGCGCAAAAAAGAGTACCCTAGTATGGAATGAACCCGAAGAGGAGGACCTCGCATGAGCGATTTATTTAAAGATTTAAAAGAAAAAGTGCAACAGCAGAATCCCAGGATTGTGTTCCCCGAAGGCACCGACGAACGCATTCTTACTGCAGCAGCCAGATTGGCTGAAGAAAACGTCCTTAAACCGATTTTGGTTGGAAATAAACAAGAAATCACTTCAAGAGCAAATGAAATTGGAGTCAGCCTTGGCGACATCGAGTTAATCGATCCTAAGCATTATCCTGAATTCGACAGCCTTGTTGCTTCTTTCGTAGAACGCCGCAAAGGCAAAGCTACAGAAGAACAGGCACGCCAAATTCTTTTGGATGAAAACTACTTCGGCACCATGCTGGTCTATACAGGAAAAGCCCATGGACTTGTGAGCGGAGCTGCTCATTCCACAGCTGATACTGTTCGCCCTGCCCTGCAGATCATCAAAACAAAAGAAGGTATTAAAAAGACATCCGGCGCTTTTATCATGGTAAAAGACGAAGAAAAATATGTTTTTGCTGATTGTGCCATCAATATCGCACCATCTAGCGCTGACCTTGCTGAGTCTGCATTAGTGAGCGCACATACAGCAAGAGTCTTCGGCATTGACCCAAAAGTGGCGCTTTTAAGCTTTTCAACAAAAGGATCAGCTAAATCAGCTGAAACTGAAAAAGTAGTAGACGCGACTGAGCTTTTGAACGGAATGAACCCTGATTTCCCTTTTGACGGTGAACTTCAGTTCGATGCAGCGTTTGTTTCATCGGTTGCACAGAAAAAAGCACCAAATTCTCCTTTGAAAGGTGAAGCGAACGTCTTTATCTTCCCAGGCCTTGAAACAGGAAATATCGGATACAAGATGGTTCAGCGCCTCGGCGGCTATGAAGCGATCGGACCGATCCTGCAAGGTCTTAACATGCCGGTGAACGATCTTTCCCGCGGATGCAACGAGGAAGATGTTTACAAGCTTGCCCTCATTACGGCCATGCAGGCGCTATAAAAAAAAAGCGTAAGCGCCCTGCTGTATGGAAAAAAGCACTGAGAGATTAAATCTCCAGTGCTTTTTCATTTCGTTCCCATACCCGCTGATAGTTGTAATCGTGTAATTGAATCTCACTTACGGACAGAGGGGATGAAACGAGGTGGCTGCTTTCTTCTTTTAAAACAAAGAGGAGTCGAGTCATCAAATCGCTGACAGACAGCTCTGTTCCGGTCAACTCTGACAGTGAGGCCATCACGTCTGGCCGTATTTCGGGATAGCTGAATTTCGTGGGTTCTCCCTGAAGACCATGACGGTAAAACTCCCGGATTGCTTCTGCTCTCCCGGAACCGCTCCCGTTGACACATAAGTAGATCTGCACGGCCGCCCCATTGCGGATCCGCCGCTGTGAGATGCCTGCAAACTTCTTTCCATCCACGCTTAAATCATAGCTTCCCGGACAATACGAGCCGGTGATCTCTCTTGCTTCGAAAGCAACACCATACGGGCTCAGCATTTTTTGGATGAGTTCGACCATCGTGTCATATCCCTTGTTGATCTCGATACTGCTGTCCTTTTCGGGAAGGATGATGGAAATATTCAATACGCCTTCATCAAGCACCACAGCAAGACCGCCCGAATTGCGGACGATCACCCGGTATCCCCTTGATTTTAAATACTGTATGCCTTCGTTCAGATGCGGAAGACGTGTATCCTGGATGCCGAGGACAATGGTGTCATGATGTACCCAAGTACGGACAGTTGGAGAAGACTCTCCAGCCCCAATCGATGTGCAGAGCGTATCATCCATTGCAAAAGACTGCAGGGCATCAAAAGACGGACCGAGGCTTGACTGGTCGATGATGCGCCATTTTGGCTGAAATAACAATGAAGCGTTCATACTAATCACGCTTCTCCGCTTCAATGATGAAGGATTTAGGAATACCCTGGTCAAAATCACCAGGATGCGGCTCTTCTTTCAGCCCTGTAATAAACAGGCCGGACGCTCCGACCGCAGTAATGATTTCACCAAGTGTCCACTTGCGGATGGATACTTGAAATGGCTTTCTTTCCTCTTCTGTCGCATATTGGAGCTCAGGAAGAAACTTGGAATACGATACATCCACCGTTTCCAGAGCCGTACTGAAATAGTCTCCGCTCACCTTGTGTTTTCTGGCAGACTGGCTTTTTCCCTGTGAGGTAATCAGCTTGGTTGAGATCGGATGGAAATCTTGCAGGACGAACCTTCCACCCTGTTTAAGCAAGCGGTATACCGACGTAAAGAAAGGCACCAGATCTGTAAAATAATGAAGAATTCCGTTCTCTGTAAAAACAAGATCATATTCTCCTGAAAGTTCTTCCTCCGGCAGCTCAAGAACATCGCTCTTGATATAGCGAAGCGGGACGCCGGCCTCACGGGCAAGCTCTTTAGCGTAGCGTTCATTCGGTTCCGAAAGGTCGATGACGGTTGCTTCTGCACCAAGCAGTGCCAAAGCAACCGCTTTGCTGCCATGGGATCCAAGAAGATTGCAGACTTTTTTTCCTTTCACATCTCCTATATAGGATTCAAGCGGACTCAGCCGCTTTACCGGGTCTTTTTTTATTTTAGCAGCGGCTTTCGCCGGCTCGCCAAATCGATGGGTCCAGGCTTCGTAAGACTTTTCATTCCAAGCCTGACTGTTCTGGTTTTGTTGTGTGTGATCCACGAGTCAACCTCCTGCTTCTATCATTCTTTACTAGTATAACGCAACAGGCCGCAGAGCTTCCATGCCGGAAAAATAATTGCAACTTTTTGGAATGTATTTACGTAAGCATAGGTATAGTGAATGGAAGAGAAAAGGACAAAAGGAGGAGATCTGTTGAATAAGAACCTATCCAGGACGTTAAAGTGGGTTTCAGGAGGATTTGAAGCGCTCCTGGGCATTCCTTTTGTAGGAGGAACCATCGTGGTTTCCTTTCTGTGGACCCCGCTTGCTATTGCGCTTGCCCTCCATATTGCTACTCTCGTCTTTTCAGCGAAAGAAGGGAGAGCAAGGCACGGAAGCATTCTCGGCATCGTGACTTCCTGCATCGCATGGATCCCGTTTGTCGGCATGATCATGCATATTATTTCAGCCATTTTATTATTGGTCGACGCCTACCGGCAGGAGGAAAAAGACAGCCAGGTCGTTGATACGCAGTAAAAGAGAGGATGGACCCGCGGGTCTCCTCTTTTTTTTGTTCTTTTCTAAAAGATTGTTGCTTTGAGAACATTTCTGTATAGTACACTTCATTGACAAGTTGATTGGAGTGGAAGGTGCGAGACTCCTACGGGACATGCGTGACAGGTGAGACCAAGTAGGCGTATGCGCCGAGGGGCTCAGCGCACGCCCCGTGGAAAGCGAGCATCCAGAAACGGAAATCAACTACTTTCAAGAGCAACAACGGTTACGAATACAGCTTTTTTTGATTCCATGAGAAAAAGAAAGCATGGCAGCGATAGAAGATATTCAGCTGTCGAAAACTGCTCGTTTTGTTTGTTGTTTCATGATTCAAAACCGCGTAAAATAGGGTATACTTCACAATGAAAATAATCATACAGCAAATAGGACAATCCTTCTGGCGAACACAAGCATGGGAAGGGATTTTCTTTTTTTAGCAGAACTATAAACATAAACTAATTGCGGCTGAAGGAGCATTTATTACGATATGGCGAAAGAAATGGGTCAGTTGAATGAAGAAAAGGTGTTTAAAGATCCGGTTCACCGTTACATCCATGTAAGGGACGAGCTGATCTGGCGGCTGATAGGCACGCGTGAATTTCAGCGCCTTCGACGGATTCGCCAGCTGGGTACTACCTATTTGACGTTTCATGGAGCTGAACACAGCCGTTTCAGCCACTCTCTTGGCGTATACGAGATTACAAGACGGATCGTTGAAATTTTTCAAAACAGGCCGCACTGGAACGAAGACGAACGGATGCTGGTTCTTTGTGCTGCACTGCTGCATGACATTGGACATGGACCTTTTTCCCACTCATTCGAGAAAGTGTTCGGTGTGGATCATGAAGATTATACAAGGGATATTCTTTTAGGCGATACGGAAGTGAATGAGGTTCTCCGCTTGCAAGGAGAAGAATTCCCCAGAAAAGTAGCAGAAGTCATCGAAAAGACCTATCATGACAAGCTGGTCGTCAGTTTGATCTCCAGCCAGATAGATGCTGATCGGATGGATTATCTCCTGCGCGATGCCTATTTCACAGGCGTAAGCTACGGAAACTTCGATCTCGAGCGAATCCTCCGGGTCATGCGCCCGATGGAAGACGGAGCCGTTATTAAAGCAAGCGGCATGCATGCTGTTGAAGATTATATTATGAGCCGATACCAGATGTATTGGCAGGTGTATTTTCACCCGGTAACGAGAAGCGCCGAAGTGATTTTGAGCAAAATCCTTCACCGGGCAAAGGACCTCTATCAGGGGGGCTATCAATTTAAGCAGGATTTAACGCATTTCCGCTCACTGTTCGACGGGGAAATTACATTAGAGGACTACATAAAGCTGGATGAGGGAGTCATGCAGTATTATTTCCAAGTTTGGATGGGCGAGGAAGACCGAATCTTGCGTGACCTCTGCCGCCGCTTTTTGGACCGGAAGCTTTTTAAATACACGGAGATGGTTTCTGTTTCAGAGGTTCTGCGCCTGTCAGGTTATTTTGAGGAAGCGGGCATCGACCCGAAATACTATCTTGTTATTGACTCCTCCTCTGATTTGCCGTACGACTTTTACAGACCAGGGGAAAAAGAGGAAAGGCTGCCTATCAACCTTTTAAAAGCGAATGGCGAAATCCGTGAACTTTCAAGAGAATCAGATGTAGTAGAAGCGATTTCAGGGAAAAGAAGAACAGACCATAAGCTCTACTATCCAGCTGATCTTATTGAAAAGATAGATGACAATAAGCTGAAACAAAAGATAAAACACATACTGAAAAAGGATTAACAGGTTTTATGCTAAGGGGGAAATACTGTGTTTGATGATCATTTAAAGGTCATAACGGTCATTAAGGAGGCCGGGGAAGTCATCGGTCGAAAAAAGCTGCAGAAGATGATTTATATCGCTAAAAAGCTGAACTTCCCTTTTCAGGAAAAATATGAGTTTCACTTTTACGGCCCTTATTCAGAAGAATTAACGCTGCGCGTCGAAGAACTGTGCAACCTGGGCTATGTGCATGAAATCAAAGAAAAAGTCAGCGGCTATTCCCAATACCGCTATTCTCTCAATAATGAGGGAGAAGACTTTTTGACTAGCTATGGAAAGAAGATACCGAAACTTGGGGAATGCGTAAGGTCCATGAATGAACAGTCCTCACGATTTCTCGAACTTGTTTCTACCATTTTATTTTTTTCGCATTTGCCGGCAGACGAAGTTAAAGTCAAGATTCAGACATTAAAGGCAAAACAAAAATACAGCGATGCAGAAATTCAGGAGGGTTATACGTTTATCAGCCAGCTTGAAAACTGTATTGTTCAGTAAGTATACCTCTTCGGGCGCTCTGATTAATGTTTATTCTCAATGCCTATGTAAAATACTGGTTGTAAATATAATAGATTCTTGTAAAATAAAAGTATTCTAATGGTTACTGGGAGAACATATGAACAAAAAGAAGATTCAGCTCATCAGTGAGAGAATTGTAGAGCAGATCCAAAAGATAACCGAGAGATCAGCCTATCTTCAGATGAAGGAGAACCCCGAATCCATCAAGAAAATGATGGATCGGAAGCTGAGGACGATTACAGAAGAAGAAAGTAAGCAATTATATGAACAGTTTCTTTTCTATTTGGGAGAAGCGCTGGTATCAGACTATGATACTTCCTTTCAAAAAATTACGAAATGGGGAGAAAAAGCAGGAGAAATTGCTGTTCTGGAGGATATTCCGTTGGATGAATCGCTGGATGGCCTGCGTTTTTTTCGCCAGGCTATGCTGCATATCATTGATGAGGAAGCCGAGAAAGTTGATCTTTCGAGGAAAGAGTTCATACAAATTACATCCATTATTGACACGTTGCTAGACCGGTGCATCTATAGCTATAGCATCGCCTTCGTCCGGCATAACCGTAAAAAGATGGAGGTCGCCCAGCTTTCGATCCTTGAACTTTCGGTTCCGGTCGTACCTCTGGCGAAGGGAATTGCCGTGCTTCCGATTATTGGGGAGATTGACACACACCGGTCCCAGATGATCATGGAGCAAACGCTGACCCGCTGCACAGAACTTCAAGTGGAACAATTGATGATTGATCTCTCAGGAGTAGCGATCATCGATACCATGGTTGCTCATAATTTGTTTCAAGTCATCAACTCATTGAAACTGCTTGGGGTTAAAGTAGTGTTAACAGGGATTCGCCCTGAAATTGCTCAGACTGTTGTCTCTTTAGGTGTTAGTTTTGAGGGAGTTTCTGTATGCGGAAGCCTGCAGCAAGCCATCACAATGGTTGGATTTGAACGAAAAAATGAAAAGCCTGCTTCCTCAGGAAACTCTATATTTTAAGCCCCAAAAGCTGATTATGCCTGAAATATGAACGGCGGCAGATCAGCTTTTTTATGTGGGATAAAACAGAAGAATGGAACTGTGATAATTGTCACTGTTATGGTTTGGTACGTGTGTGAATGACTAAATAGCCGGTAAAATAGTTTAACTGCATCTAAAAGATTGAGGGGCTGAGTCTTTTCGACTATAAAGAAATTTTTTCCAAATAAAACAAATAAATCCTTTGAATAATTTAGTATTTTGTAAACTATTAAAGGCAATTCACCCTTTTTACATTAGGAATACCACGCAGTAATACCCATTCTTTACAAATACCTCTAACATAAAAGTCAGAGGAGCAGCCGTGGAAGTCAAAGTAAAAGATGACTACGGCAATAGCGCAAGTCAAACCGCACAAGGAAAACTGAATATCAATTAAATAAATCTATATATACTCAAAGAAGCCAGCTGAATGGTGATCAGCTGGCTTCTTTCCCCTTTTTTATATCATTTTGGAGAAAACTCCATGTATAGCGTATTTTTGATTTTCTATCATATTGGGCCTCGCATAGTAATGCTCAGCTGAATGCATACCAGCAATATGCTTTAAAGAACTTTTTTATTAATGAGGCAAGAAGGCGAGCTGATAGAAAAACAATACTGCAAACAAATACACGAGAAACGGTACTTCACGCCATTTGCCGCGGGCAATTTTTAAAAGCGGGTAGGAGATGAACCCGAAAGCAATCCCTGTTGCGATGCTTGATGTCAGCGGCATGGTCAAAATGATAATAAAAGCAGGGAACGCTTCGTCCAGCTCATCCCATTTGATCTTTCCTAAAGCGCCAAGCATCAGGCTGCCGACAATGATCAACGTCGGAGCTGTTATCGCTGAAAGGCCGGATATGGCCCCCACCAGCGGCGAGAAAAAGGCAGATACGATAAACAGAACGGCAACTGTAACAGATGTAAGGCCTGTACGTCCTCCGGCTGCTACACCAGAAGAAGATTCAATATAAGCGCTTGTCGGACTTGTTCCAAGAGCTGCCCCAACTGTAGTTGCTACAGAATCCGCAAGCAAAGCTTCGCGGGCCTTTGGCATTTTATTATTTTTCATTAATCCGGCTTGCTCGGCGACACCGACCATCGTTCCAGTTGTGTCAAAAATGGTGACGAGCAGGAAGGAGAAGACAACGGCAAATAGTCCGTAATGAATGACGTCAGCAAAAGCGGTCATCGGGTCTCCGAAAATGAAGATCGATTTTGGCATCTCTGGAATAGAGACGATGCCGTTAAATTTTAATTGTCCGGTAAAGTACGCAATAATTCCGGTGATGATCATTCCAAAGAATAGTGCACCGTTCACATTCAAAGCCATTAAGATGAGCGTAATAGCCAAGCCGGCGAGCGCAAGCATAACGGAATGAGAATGAAGGTCTCCCAAAGCGACAAGGTTTTCTTTATGAGCGGTGATGATCCCCGTCAAACGCATCCCGATAAAGGCAATAAACAATCCAATTCCAGCGGTGATGCCGTATTTTAAGTTGGCGGGAATCGCCTCGATTAATTTTTCGCGAAAAGGTGTCAATGATAGAATGACAAAGATAATACCAGCTACGAACACAGCGCCAAAAGCGGTTTGATACGAGATATTGGTATGGTTGCCGACGACTGAAAAAGCGAAATAGGCATTGAGCCCCATTCCCGGCGCGATGGCGATTGGCAAGTTGGCGAACAGTGCCATCCAGAGCGTTCCAACAACCGTAGCGATAATGGTTGCTATGAAAACTGTATTAAAAGGAACCCCGGCAGAGTGAAGAACAATAGGGTTGACGACAACGATGTAGACCATCGTTAAAAAGGTTGTAATCCCTGAAATGACTTCGGTTCTTACGTTAGTTCCGCGTTCTTTTAGTCTAAAGAATGATGAAAACATGGGTGTACCTCCAATAAATACGAACGTTTTTTTGAATACTTAATTATAATATTCGTTTTTAGGATGTGATGCAATCTATTTAAACACGTTTTCCCTTTGTATTGTTACCTCTTTATCTTCATATGATACGAGAGTAAAAGGCATTGCAGTCTTAAATCGCTGAGAGTTGTGGTAAAATAGAGATAGAATTGAAGTGATGTCGGGAGGTTTATCATGAAGGATATTTTCGGATCAGATCAGAATAAAAACAAAAAAGGCATGGGATTCACGATTTTAAGCGGTGACTCTACAGACGGCCATGGCGGTTACGGAGTAGGAGCGTTAAGCCTTGACCATATGACGCCTGTCATCGTAGACCCTGTTGATGGTGATGCCTATGTGGACATGGGTGCGATGCATGCCCGCAGTGATATAGAAAAGCGTATTAAATTTACGCCTGACCGAGCCAATACTCCAAATCCAAGGTTGTACTGGCTCGTCTGGGTTACGATTAACCGAAATGAAGAAGGGCCTTTCTATTACGGTGTGACTGCATGTGAAATGCAGATTGATGCAGAAGCACGGCGAGGCTATAAAAGCCTGCCTGAGCACGTGAACCGAATGGATAAATCATTAAAAGGCCATGTTATCATCGACGACATGGATGAAAAATCAAAAGTGCTGCTGGGAGAGTTTTTGAAAAACCATGATGAAGGCACGTTTAACCGTTCTCCAGAAGGAGTAAGGAAATTATTGCCATAAAATTGGAAGAGTTATGAACCTTTTTTGAACATTTTCTAAAAAACTTGTGACAATTCCGTGGAATACAGTAAACTGAAACTAGCATTGCACACACAATGTTGCTAGGACAATAAACAGCCCGGGAGCTTTGGAGCACCCGGGCTGTTTATTTTGTCGAGGTTTTTGTTCGAGCGCTTTTTTGAAAAGGCTGTTTTCGTAACCTTTGTTGCTCTTGGGAATGGTTGATTTCCGTTTCAGGCTGCTCGCTTTAACCGGCGTAAACGCCTACTTTCGCGGGGCGTGCGATGAGCCTTACCGGCGCCAGCGCCTACTTTCTCTGCGAGGCCCTGCGGGTCTCACCTGTCCCGCCAGTCCCGCAGGACAAGGAAGGCTTGGGCAGCGTTATATCGCACGAAGAAAATGTGAAATTCATTTTCGAGGAGTCTCGCACCTTGCACTCCAATCAACTTGTCAATGAAGACTCTTTACAAAAATGTTCCAAAGCAACAATCTATTAGAAAAGAGCCTTTGAAAATGATGCGTTTTGCAAGTAAAATGTGTCGAATCGCAAGTAATTCGGGCATTTTCGCAAGTAACGCACGGAAAGTCGCAAGTAATCTTTGTCGAAGCGCAAGTAATAGCATCAATTCCGCAAGTAAACCAAATGATCCGCCCTAAAACACCTGAGAGCGGATCCTTTTATCCTCATTAAATTAATGCCACCAAGGAAAGACCTTCTGAAACCACCCTTTTCTCTTCTGATCGAGTCCGCTGTCATCCAGCGGGCGGTCCCCCGCATGCTCGTGGCAGTATTCTGTTGGCTCTGTTCCTTCTATATAATACGTACGCCGCTTCACTGGGCAATTTTCTGTAGCAAGTTTTCCGTTTTTTGGATTGACCATCACACTGACGACGCCTTTTGGCTTCTTAAAGGCAGTTGCTGGCTCATTTTTTAAGGCGTCTTCCATGTAATGGACCCAGATTTTTTTGGAATAGCTCCCATCGTTGATCCGGTTGATCTCTTTTCCCTGGTCATAGCCGATCCAGACGCCTGTTGTGAGCTGCGGTGTAAAGCCGACCATCCAGCTGTCGGTCGGTGTGGAGCCGGATTTTCCAGCAGCCGGACGGGTCAAGTACTGATCAATGCTTGAGCCGGTGACCTTCGTGTAGTCGTTCAGCTTTTCATCAAACATCCCTTTCATCAAGTCGGTCATAACGAAAGCGGCCCGTTTGTCGAGAACCTGTTTCTTCTTATATTGATGCTCATAAATAACGTTCCCTTTGCTGTCGGTGATTTTCTTAATGAAAACCGGTTCAACCCTTTTGCCTCCGTTCGCGAATAGGTTATAGGCGTTCGTCATCTCCATGACGCTTACCCCTTTTGTTCCGAGAGCTAAGGAAGGAACACTGGATAAAGGGCTCTTGATCCCGAACTGGCGCGCTGCTTTGACAAGTTTTTTCGGCCCGAGATAAAGGTTGGTCTTGACCGCATAAATATTATCGGATAGCGCCAGAGCTTCAGAGAGAGTGATGAAATCATAGGCATACAGGTTGTTGTAGTTCTTTGGCTCATAATCCTTTTGCCCGTCCCCCATCGCAAACGAGGTCGGTTCACTCTTAATGGCAGTGGATGGCGTATAGCCGTTTTTTAACGCTGTATAGTACAAGAATGGCTTAAAGGTTGAACCTGGCGCACGTTTTGCCTGGACGGCCCTGTCAAATGGACTTTCTGCAAAACTCCGGCCTCCGACGAGTGCTTTAACGTCTCCGTTCCTCGGATCCATGGAGACAAGAGCGGTCTGAATGGAGGAATTTTGATCGATTCGTTCCTCAATCTCCTTTTCGGCGGCTTTCTGCATGGAAACATCCAGGGTCGTGTAGATGTGAAGTCCGCCAAGCTCTACCAGCTTCGGGTCGATTTTTAGCTTGTTCTTCAGTGTCTTCATAACCTCAGCCTGAAAGTAAGGCGCGATTTTTGGCTTTTGTTCTTCTTTTTCGCTCACGATCGTAAGCGGAGCTGCAGCTGCAGCCGCTGCTTCCTTCTTAGACAAGAACTGGTTTTTCTCCATTGCTCTTAAGATGATGGACTGCCGCTCTTTTGCCCGTTCTTCATGATAGAGAGGAGAATAATAGGCTGGCCCTTTTGGTATGCCTGCCAGCATGGAGGCTTCGGAAACGTTGAGATGGCTTGAATCTTTGCCGAAATAATAAGCAGAAGCGGATTGTATGCCATATGTTCCGTGGCCGTAATAGATGGTATTTAAATAACCTTCGAGAATATCATTTTTTGAATAATTCATCTCCAGCCTTATCGTGTATAAGGCTTCCATCGCTTTTCGAAACCACGTTTTATCATGAGTTAAAAAGAGATTCCTCGCAAACTGCTGGGAGATGGTGCTCGCTCCCTGAACCTTTGCTCCGGCTCTGATGTCTGCCAGCAGAGCGGCTGCGATTCGTTTTAGATCGAAACCGTGATGATGATAGAAATTCTTATCTTCTATGGCGATAGTCGCCTGTATAAGGGCAGGACTCATTTTATCCAATGGAACCCAAAAACGCTTCTCACCGGAATTATTGATTTCGCCAATCTCTTCTCCATCCCGGGCATGGATGACAGTCGTCTGCGGAACGAGCAAAGGAGGAGGGCCCATCAGTTTGGCCAGCAGCAGCACGCCGAGAAGGCATACAGCCATTCCTCCGCCCATAAAGGCGGCCAGTTTGCCGATTGCTTTTGCTTTTTGTAGTGCAGTGTACTCCTTCCAGCGCTTGATCCAGGACATGCCTATACCCTCCTTCATTTTTTCACTAAATGTTTGCATAACCATTGATGCACTTTGGAGCGGTTGATTTCCGTTTCAGGCTGCTCGCTTTTACCGGCGTAAACGCCTACTTTCGCAGGGCGTGCGTTGAGCCTTACCGGCGTAAACGCCTACTTTTTGGCGCAAGCGCCTGCGGGAGTCTCAATTGTCACGCTCATTCGCAGGACAAGGAAGGCTGCGGCAGCGTTATATCGCACGAAGAAAATGTGAAATTCATTTTCGAGGAGTCTCGCACCTTGCACTCCAATCAATTTGTCAAGGGAGCTCTGTGCCAATAGTGACCATGCTCAATATTTTTAAAATAAGCTTTTCATTAACTAGTATGGGAGGATAAGGCATCTTCTAAACGTAGGGAGAGAGGGAAATGTTATACTTGTCCCATACAGAAGGACGAAACGGGAGGGTTATGGCGTTGATTTTAAAAAATGCACGATATCTTAATGAAATGAATGGAACCTGGACGGCGAAGCAGGATGATATATTAATAGAAGGAAATACGATCAAAGAGATAGGGAGACTGGAGCACCTGTACAGCGATCATGAAGTGTGGGATGTGAAGAACTTTCTTATCATGCCAGGCCTCATCAACGGGCACCAGCATACACCGATGTCCTTGTTGCGCTGCTACAGTGATGATCTGCCATTAATGGATTGGCTCAATAAAAAGATGCTGCCGGCAGAGATGAAGATGACGAGTGAAGACCGCTACTGGGGAGCCATGCTGTCCATGGCGGAAATGATCAAAAGCGGTACGACGGCCTATGCCGATATGTACATAGATATGGACACGATTGCAAAAGCGGTGCAGGAGACCGGAATACGTGCCTCGTTGGCAAGAGGGATGATCGCGATGGACTCCAACTACAGTGACCGTATCGAGGAATCACGCCAGCTTGTGGAGCGATGGCACGGAAGCGCTGAAGGTCGGATCACGGCAATGGTTGCCCCGCATTCACCATACATGTGCCCGCCGGATTTCTTGAGTGACGCTGTAAAGCTGGCAAAAGAACTGGATGTGCCGCTGCACACCCACCTTGCAGAGACCTCGGATGAGCGGGTGATGATTCAGGAACGGCACGGCATGAGCCCGGTGCAATACTTGCAGGCGGCTGGATTTTTTGAAGATACAAGGGTTGTTCTTGCGCACGGCGTTCACTTTACGGAAGAAGACCTTTCCATTCTGGAATCGGTTAAGGGCGGCATCATTCACAATCCGGTGAGCAACGCCAAGCTCGGGTGCGGAACAAGCAATGTGGTCGAGCTGAAAAAACGCGGGCTTAATGTAGGGCTGGGAACAGACGGTCCGGGAAGTGCGAGCACGCTGGACATGTTTATGGAAATGAAGGCAGCAGCGTGGATGCAAAAATTGCTTCATGAGGATGCTTCTGCCCTATCCGCTCATGAAGTATTGACCATGGCAACGCAGAACTGTGCTGAAATTCTTGGGATCGGCCGGGAAACAGGAAGTATTGAACCTGGCAAAAAAGCGGATCTGCTGTTTCTTAACATGAACCAGCCGCATCTGCTGCCGGCACATCATGATGCCTCTCTGCTTGTGTATGCCGCTGCCGGACAGGATGTAGATTCCGTTATGATCGATGGGAAGATTGTTATGAAAAATCGGGAACTGCTGACGATGGATGAAGAAAAAGTGATGTATGAAGCGAAGCAAAGTGCAGAAAATCTTTTGAAGCGGCTTTAATGAGGCTTTCACTGACAAATTTTTATAATGATGGTATGATAAAGGCAGAAACGTAATAAAATAAGACCGCTGGCATGCTGGCCAGCGGCTCTCAATAGTCGGCTCTCCCCAGGGGGATCGGCTATGATTCAAAGCAAAGTCAGAAAAATAGACCGTTTCCTTGAGTTGGGGCTGAAGGGCGGTCTATTTTTTATGCGATAAAACAGAAACGATAAGGGACGCAAAAGCGACCGCAAACATAAGCGCTTCAAATATCGTCAGAGGCATCACCCCCTTTCGCGTAAAGCCTTTACACGATTGGTTGAGCTTTTAGCTTATAGGAGTGCGCCGACCACCCTAAGGAACCTATACTATTGTCTTCTCATTATACCATCTGCCCCGAGATAACATTCAATGTAAAAAAAGATAGGAAAAAAGGCGGCTATGGAAACCCTTTTTCATTTGGGTATCCATTTACTTTGCGGTACTATAAAAAGAGAGAAATTTCCGAATATAATAGAAGGCAAGGTGAGAAGATGAAGGTTGTTGTGTTTGGTGCAGGCGCCTTAGGAGTCTATTTTGGGGGAAGGTGGCTTGAGGCGGGCCACGAGGTCTCCTTTTTAGTACGGGAAAGAAGAAAGAGAGAGATCGAGGAGCAGGGCCTGTTTATCCATAGTGTGGCAGGAGATTACGAGCTGGATGAACCAAAGCTGATTCTTCATCCGGATGAGGCGGGCTCCTGTGATCTTGTTTTGCTATCTTTAAAAGGCTATCATCTTGAACAGGCGCTTCCTTTCCTGAAACTTCTTGTTGGACAGGGAGCTCGAGTCCTTCCTCTGCTGAATGGGATCGAACATATTTATAAGCTTCAGGACGAGCTTGGAGAGGATGCTGTGCTCGGCGGCTTGGCTTTTATCATTGCCACCCTGGACGAGAAAGGGCATGTGATACATACGAGCGGGCAGCATGACATTGTTTTTGGTGCGCTAGTTTCTTCACAGCAGGAAATGTGTGAATCCCTTTATCAAATAATGGAAAAAAGCAGGATGAATGCTGCACTGAGTCCTGACATTATTAAAAGTCTCTGGCAAAAATATATGTTCATTACGGCTTTCTCAGGAGTAACAACGGCAGCCAACCTGCCAATTGGAAGAATACGAGAACAAGAGGAGACACTTCAGCTGTTCCGTTCCGTGCTGACGGAAATGAAGAACCTTGCCAATACTTTTCAAGTCGGACTGGAAGAACAGGACATTGAGGAGACAATGGAACGAATTGAAAGCCTTCCTTACGAAGCTACTTCTTCCATGCATCAGGACAGACGCAAGAGCCTGTTTCTTGAGGTTGATCATTTGCAGGGAGGCGCACTAAGGCTGGCGGAACAAAGCATGCTGGAGCTGCCGTATACCGCAGCTTTGTACGCTTTAATCAAGCCGTTTGAAAGCGGTGTTGTCTCAGTTTCAGCAAAACCGTAGATCGTCAGCTCCCTGGTGTAAGGTTTAACCGAAATTGCGTGTGGAATAACAAAAGGGTAAATGCTATAATCGTTATGTTTGTTAAAAGAACAACGATGCCTGGCATTTCAAATAGAGGAGTGATGAACGTGGAATTATGGTTCACGGAAAAACAGACGAAAAACTTTGGGATTACTGCGAAAATTAAACGCACATATGTGACGGAGCAAACAGAATTCCAAAAGCTTGATATGGTAGAAACAGAAGAATTCGGAAACATGCTAGTGCTTGACGGTATGGTCATGACCACGCAAAAGGACGAGTTTGTTTATCATGAAATGGTAGCACACGTACCTTTGTTTACTCACCCGAACCCAACCCAGGTTCTTGTTGTCGGCGGAGGAGACGGCGGTGTCATCCGTGAAGTACTGAAGCACCCTTCCGTAGAAAAAGCAACATTGGTTGAAATCGATGGCAAGGTTATTGAGTATTCAAAGCAATACCTTCCTGACATCGCAGGTGAGCTTGATAACCCGCGCGTGGAAGTAAAAGTGGATGACGGCTTCATGCACATCGCAACAAGCGAGAACAAGTATGATGTGATCATGGTTGACTCTACTGAGCCTGTAGGGCCTGCTGCGAAATTATTTGAAAAAGGTTTTTATGAAGGTATCTCAAAAGCGCTGAAAGAGGACGGTATTTTCGTTGCTCAAACAGACAACCCTTGGTTTACACCTGAATTGATCTCAAAAGTATTTAAAGACGTGAGCGAAATCTTCCCGATCACCCGTCTTTATACGGCGAACATTCCGACGTACCCAAGCGGGCTCTGGACATTCACGATCGGTTCAAAACAATACGATCCATTGGAAGTGAACGAAGAGCGTTTCCATGACATCGAAACGAAATACTGGACAAAAGATCTTCAAAAAGCAGCCTTCGCATTGCCGAAGTTTGTAGGAGATCTGATCAAGTAAGGCTGAAGCCGAACTTCAGCGATTATGAAAAATGAGGCGTTTCGCAAGTAAAGTCTCCTTTTTCGCAAGTAAAAGACCGATTTCTGCAAGTAAACTTACCAGTTTTGCAAGTAAAGCCGGCAGTTTCGCAAGTAAACCCATCATTCTCGCAAGTAAATTGCCAAAATGGTCTGAAAGCCGGAGCTGAAGCCACACAGAAAGAGAAAGGGGCAGCAAAATCATGCGATTTGACGAAGCCTATTCTGGAAATGTATTTATTTTAAGCAAACAGGATTATGATAATGCAGATGCGGTCCTCTACGGAATGCCGATGGACTGGACGGTATCGTTCCGCCCGGGTTCACGATTCGGCCCTGCAAGAATCCGTGAAGTGTCTTTGGGGCTTGAGGAATACAGCCCATACGCGGACAAGCACCTTGAAGAAGTAAATTATTTTGACGCAGGTGACATTCCGCTTCCGTTCGGAAATCCGCAGCGCAGCCTTGATCTTATCGAAGAATATGTTGCAACATTGCTTGACGCCGGCAAGTTTCCACTTGGCATGGGCGGGGAGCATCTCGTATCTTGGCCGATTTTTAAGGCATTGAAGAAAAAGTATGATGATTTTGCCATCATCCATATCGATGCCCATGCTGATCTTCGGGAGCAGTATGAGGGAGAGCCGCTTTCCCACTCCACTCCTATTCGCAAGGCGTGCGGTTTGATCGGAGCGGAAAACGTCTACTCTTTCGGTATTCGTTCCGGAATGAGAGAGGAATTCCAATTTGCCAAAGAATCCGGCATGCATATGCATAAGTTCGATGTGGCTGAACCTTTGAAAAAGGTACTTCCTGCGCTTGCCGGCCGCAATGTCTACGTGACGATTGACATTGACGTTCTTGATCCTGCTCATGCACCGGGTACGGGAACAGCGGAAGCAGGTGGAATCACATCCAAAGAATTGCTGGAAGCGATTCACTTAATCTCCGAGTCTGACATCAACGTGATTGGTGCTGACCTGGTTGAAGTAGCTCCGATCTATGACCCTTCTGAACAGACGCCGATCGCTGCGAGTAAATTCCTTCGGGAAATTCTCCTCGGCTGGGTCAACAAAAAATAATAGTGTAAACAAAGGACTAAAGCCTTTTGTAGGTTTTAGTTTTTTTGTGTCGAAAAAAGTTACAAAATTGTGTCTATTTTGATATAGTTATTAAGGTAAATGAATGCAAAAGCAGAAAGGAGCGAGGGGAATGGGAAATAAGCTTACAAGGTCTACGATGCCTTTTATGCATCAGCTGTCGGATGCCATCATACTTCTAAACAAGGATTTTTCTATACAGGAGATCAATTCAGCCGCAGAAAAAATGACAGGCCGGGCACAGGCGGAGCTGAAAGGCATACCCATCTCAAGCCTCCTTCCAGACTTGAATATAAAACGAAACAAACAGCAGGCTGTATTGTCTGGAGATATGCATGATTCGATGATTGTGGATGTGAGTATAGATGATCTGGGAACAGATGAAGCATATCAAGTCTGTATTCTCAAGCCTGTAACTGAAAACACAGATGTTGAGGAAGTTAACTCAGGAGCTATTGAAAATTTTCAGGAAGATCTATTGGTTACCCTAACTAATATTGTGCCTGACTTTATCGGGATTAAGGACGGATATGGGAAATTTGTTTACGCCAATAAATTTTCGGGTGATATATTTGGTTACCCGCATACAGATTTTATCGGAAAAACCGATGCTGATCTTGCTCAGTTAGTTCCTTATTTCAAACCGGTTTTTGATTATTGTATTGAAACCGATGAAGGGGTTTGGCAAGAAGGCAAACTTCAGCGTTGTGTAGAAAAGATTCCGACGGCCTCAGGCGCCAGGATTTTTGATGTATACAAGATTCCAGTCTTTGATGAGGAAGGCGTTCGGAAAAACTTGCTCGTTTTCGGGCGGGAAATCACAGACCAGGTATTGTCCCATGAAAAATTGCAGGAAAGCGAATCGAGATACAGGCTATTGGCCGAAAACTCTACAGATATAATCTCCACTCATAATGTGGAGGGAGAAATGCTCTACGTTTCACCTGCATGCGAACAGCTGCTCGGATATACCCCTCAGGAATTGCTGTCCAAAAAAGCCTTTGATCTCTTTCATCCAAGTGATATTAGGCGATCGCTGAAGGTACATGAACAACTGTTAAAGGGAAGCGAAATCAGCAACTTCCAATTCAGGCTGAAGAGCAAAAAAGGCGAATACCACTGTGTTGAAGCGACCTGCCGGGGAATTAAGGATGAATTAACCGGTGAAGTCATTGAAATTATCGCTGTTACACGGGATATATCGGAACGGCTGGAAGCGGAAGAACTGCTTCGCAAGTCTGATAAACTTTCGATTGTAGGCCAGCTTGCGGCTTCGGTAGCTCACGAAATCCGGAATCCGCTTACCGCACTGAAGGGTTTTATTCAGCTTTTTCAATCCAAAGGAATCGTGGACTGCGAGAAATATTATGGCATTATGCTGGATGAGCTGAACCGGATTGAGCAAATCATCACGGAACTGCTGATCCTTGCCAAACCTCAATCCAAGACGGTCGAAAAGAAGGGCATCAAAGAGCTCATTCATTACGTCGTGGACCTGCTTGACCGCCAGGCTCTTGTTCACAATGTCCATATCGTTTGTGATTTGGAGGAAAATCTTCCTCTTATTAACTGTGTGGAAAATGAACTGAAGCAGGTGTTTATTAACTTAGTGAAAAATGCGATTGAAGCGATGCCGGATGGAGGAATCATCCACATCGACAGTGAGCGCAAAGGCAGAAACATTGAAATTATTATTCAGGATCAGGGATGCGGAATCCCGCCTGAAAGCCTAAAGAAACTGGGTGAGCCGTTCTATTCGACAAAAGAGAAGGGAACCGGGCTCGGATTAATGACGAGCTATAAAATCATCCAGGAGCATTTCGGTCAAATCAATATAGAAAGCGATTCCGGCAGAGGTACAGCTGTTAAAATCATCCTTCCAATCGCATGACGCACTTCCAGAAGGAGAAGTGCGTTTTTCTTTGTTTGAGGGTAAGGTTGAAGAAATAGGGAAGAATCCTTTATAATAGTTGAGTTATAATCAATAATCATATGAGATTGGCATACAGAACAGATCAGTGCTTCTGTATTTTAATAGAAATGATAAAAAGGACGGATCCGACATGGAAGGACAAGACGCTGTAATATCGGTCAATTTAAAAATGGAAACCGTCATTCAGCATGCAAAGGAGAAAGATGTACATAAAGGCGAAGCGGAAGGAACCCTTTACCGCAAAGGGGATAGTACGTTTCTCAAATATACGGAAGTTATAGAGGGCGCCGGTTCAGTCAACAATGTAATTAAAATGAACCATGAGGGCATAGTCATCTTAAGGAGCGGCAGTGTGGCCATGCGCCAGAAGTTTTTGATCGGGCAGACAACACAGGGGATGTACGATACCCCATATGGCCAGCTATGGATGGAAACAACCACACATCAAATGAATTTCCGATGGAACCAGCAGAGCAAAGAAGGCGATTTGCTCTTGAAGTATGGACTTGTACTGCAGGGAGAAGACACAGGCAATTATTCGATAAAGATCAATTTTCAGGAGGCAAAGTCATGAACGTTGTAGACCAGGTAAAGCTACATTTAAAACAAGAGGTTGAAGAAGCGGTAATTAAGGCAGGATTGGCAGAAAGAGAACAGCTTCCAGAAGTGGTTCTTGAGATTCCAAAGGATAAGTCGCACGGGGACTACGCGACCAATATGGCGATGCAGCTCGCTCGTATTGCCAAGAAAGCACCAAAAGTGATTGCAGAAGAAATTCTGAATCATTTTGATAAAAGTAAGGCATCCATCAGTAAGCTTGAAATTGCAGGTCCGGGATTCATAAACTTTTACATGGATAATGCGTATTTAACAGACTTAATTCCAGCTATTCTTAAAGCAGGAGAAGATTACGGAAGAACAGAATTTGGCGGTGGAAAGAAGGTTCAGGTTGAGTTTGTATCAGCGAATCCGACAGGAAATCTTCACCTTGGACATGCGCGCGGAGCAGCAGTTGGTGATTCTCTTTGCAACATCCTTGATCGTGCAGGATATGAAGTCTCCCGTGAATATTATATTAATGATGCGGGAAACCAGATTAATAACCTTGCTTATTCCATTGAAGCACGATACTTTCAGGCACTTGGGCAAGAAAAGGAAATGCCGCAGGACGGATACTTCGGTAAAGATATTATTGAATTCGGAAAAGACCTCGCTGAAGAGTACGGAGACAAATGGGCTGCAGCTGATGAAAAAGAGCGTTTCAACTTCTTCCGACAATACGGCCTTGAGAAGGAACTTGAGAAAATCAAAATCGATCTGGCTGAATTCCGGGTTAATTTTGATGTATGGTATTCTGAAACGTCCCTTTACGAATCCGGAAAGATCGACAAGGCCCTCTCGAAACTGAAAGATGCAGGGGTTGTCTATGAAGAAGAAGGCGCTACTTGGTTCCGGACAACGGACTTTGGCGATGATAAAGACCGTGTTCTGATTAAGAATGACGGGTCGTATACGTATCTGACACCGGATATCTCTTATCACCAGGATAAGCTTGACCGAGGATTTGAGAAGCTGATCAACATTTGGGGAGCAGATCACCATGGTTATATTCCTCGAATGAAGGCGGCCATCCAGGCGCTTGGCTATGATCGTGAACAGCTCGATGTTTTAATTATCCAGCTTGTTTCCTTGTTCCAAAACGGGGAAAAAGTAAAGATGAGCAAACGTACGGGAAAAGCTGTAACCCTGAAAGATCTAATGGAAGAAGTAGGCATAGATGCAACTCGTTACTTCTTCGCGATGAGAAGCTCTGACACTCATCTTGATTTTGATATGGACTTAGCGGTTTCAAAATCAAACGAGAATCCGGTATTCTATGTGCAGTACGCACATGCCCGAGTATGCAGCATGCTGCGCCAGGGTGCGGAGATGGGCTTGTCCTGCGACGGAGAGCTTGACCTTTCTCACGTCTCCTCTGAAAAAGAGGTTGAGCTGCTGAAAAAGCTCGGCGAATTCCCGGCTGCGATTGATGAAGCTGCTGATAAGATGCTCACTCACCGCATCACGAACTATGTATTTGAACTGGCATCTGCACTGCACAGCTTCTACAATGCTGAGCGAGTGCTCGATGCTGAAAATAAAGAAAAATCAACCGCTCGCTATGCGTTGATGAAGGCCACTCAAATCACGATTGAAAACGCTTTGAAGGTTGTGGGTGTTTCCGCACCTGACCGAATGTAAATAGAGGAAAAGGGGCTGTCCAAGAAGTCTGTAAGCTGTTGATTTCCGTTCCAGGCTGCTCGCTTTTACCGGCGCGAGCTCCTACTTTCGCGGGGCGTGCGGTGAGCCTTACCGGCGTGAACGCCTACTTTTTGGTGCAAGCACCGGCGGGAGTCTCATTGTCACGCTAGTCCCGCAGGACAAGGAAGGCTCCGGCAGCATTATATCGCACGAAGAAAATGTGAAGTTCATTTTCGAGGAGTCTCGCATCTTCCACTTCAATTAACTTTTCATTGAAGATTTTTCAAGCCAAAAAGGGGCTGCCTGAAGGTCAATTTCCGACTTTCTGGACAGCCCCTTTTTTTTATGTCCAGCGCAAGCGGCCAGGCGCTTGCGCTTTTCTGGGGGATAAACAGCGTATCACTGGAGACCATAAACGGAGGGAGGAATGCAGAATGAAGCTGGTTATTTTAGCACTGATTACAGGTGCAGCTGTAGGCATTGTTTTTGCCATGCTTAAGCTGCCGATTCCTGCTCCGCCAGCCTTATCGGGCATTGCCGGAATCGTTGGGATTTACCTGGGATACAAGATCTATCTTTGGGCATTTTCGCTTTTTATGAAGCCATGAATAAAAAGGGGTGGTTTGTATGGCAGCAAGAGATGTGCATACATCTTACAGAGAATCGGGGTCAGGTCTTCCTCTTGTTTTTATCCACCCTCCAGCACTGACTTCCCGTATTTTTAAGTATCAGCATGAAGGGCTAAACCAGAATTTCAAAGTGATTACATACGATATGCGGGGACATGGCAACACGCTGTGCAGGGAGGACTCGTTCAGGATTGGAACACTGAGTGATGACCTGCTTGCTTTGCTGGATAAACTGGAAATCGAGAAGGCTATCCTGTGCGGTTATTCTGCGGGAGGTACGGTGGCTCAGGATTTTGTTCTGCGCTACCCTGAGAGGGTGCGGGCTCTCGTGTTAAGCGGAGGTTTTCCGCAAGTAGCGTCCTGGTTTTTAGAAAAAGAATTCAGGCTCGGGATCCATCTTGCTGCACATTATCCTCTCTTTTTAATAAACGGTTTGGCTTGGTCCCATAAAGTGGATGGAGAGGACAGGCAAGAAATTGCAGAGGAATGCAAAAAAGGCAGCCAGATGATCTGGCGACGTTTTTATGAGGAAAGTATGAAGTATAGCTGCACGGAATCCTTGCCAGAGATCCAAGTACCACTGTTATTGTTCTACGGTTCCCGGTCCTTTTATTTTTTACCCTATCAGGAGATTTATCAAAGACTCGTACCGCATACCGATACCATCATCGTTCCGGGAGCATTCCATCAGATCCCGGTTAAACAGTACAGATTCTTTAACCACGCACTGACTCATTGGGCCGAGTCCGTCAGATGATCAAGGTGCCTCCGCTCATCCGTTTGATTCCCCTTACCTTGGCGAGTTCACCAATCAATCGAATGAGGGCGATATCCTTCTGTTTTGCTTCGATCATCACATCCAGCTCATCCGTAAATGGCTTGATCATTTTAAAGAAAGGCATCACATAGTCGAGGCTTACGAAGTCATGATGGCTTCGGTAGGCCTTTTCTGTTTTTGGTGAAGATAGATGGACTTTAGGCGGCCGCCCGGTGCCTTGCCATGTCGCAATAAAACGGGGAAGAAGTACTTCCAGCGGAACGGAACTGGGGTTGGCCAGGTGATGATGGTAATCAAACATCATGGGTATCCCTTCAGCTTCACATATGTCCAGCGTTTCTTCAGTCGTATAGGTTTTATCGTCATTTTCAAGTGTCATGGCCTGTTTAACGGGAGCAGGCAGTTTGTTAATATTTTCATGGAAACGTGCTATGGAAGATTCTTTATCCCCATAAGTACCGCCAACATGGATGTTGATCCGTGCTTCCTTTTCAAGACCCATCGCCTGGAGCATGGCGTAATGGTATTCCATGTCTTTCACAGCATTATCCGTAATATGCTCCTTGGCGCTTGTAAACAGGGTAAACTGGTTTGGATGCAGACTCACACGGAGGCCGTGGGCTTTCACAAGGTCCCCAACCGCACGAAACTCCTCAGCAGTATGCTTTAAATACTCCCATTCGACGTCAGGGTGAGTCGCCAGCGGAACGATCGAGGAAGACATGCGATATAAAGGAAATTGAGAAGCGATGTTGTAGTGAATGATTCGCAGTGCATTTTTTAAATTTGTTTTTGTAATGGAAATTAGTCGCTGTTCCCGTTCCTCTTTTTCAAGCTTTGACCAAGTGGCAAAAGTCATCGTTTTTGACGGTGATGAATCGAAAAGGGTAAGAGCGGTGGAAACAAAACCAAAAGATACAATCATTGCAGCAGCCCCTTTGAAGTCAAGTCATACTCGTACATTCACCGTTTAAGCATAACTTAAACAAAACTTATAAAAAAGGTAAAAGAACCCGTGAGATCTGAATTTTTGTTTTTGTCCAGAGCGAGAGCGTGTCCAAAGCCGTGACTTGCAGGGTTTCGGAACGGGCTAAGTCTGCTTCAATGGCCTTCAGCGTCACTTTAATCAATTCGGGATCATGGAAAATGCAGTTTACTTCTGAATTGGTAAACATGCTTCGCAGATCGAAATTTGTTGTGCCAATATCGCAGATTTTTTCATCGACCATAAAAACTTTCGCATGGAAAAAACCTTCATAATACTGGTCGACACGGCATCCGGCTTTTAACAGTTCCCTCAGGTACGGATAGGAAGCTTCTTTTACGAGCGGATGATCGGATTTCATCGGGACAAGCAAGATTACCTCCACACCGCGTTTCAGTGCACGAAGGAGAGCTCTCTGCAGGCTGGCATCCGGTATAAAATAGGGTGAGCCGATAAAGATTCGGGTTTGGGCCTGTTCAATTCGCTGCAAGAAGAACGAATAGATCTGTTTGGATGAGAAAAGGGCTGTAAAAGTCTGAGGCCCCTCTTCAAGTTCCGGAAAATAAGAATTCCCGCTTAACTTTTCACATGAAGCCTCCTCCCAATCGAGAAGAAATTGGTGCTGCAAGGAATGGATTACAGGGCCATCCAGCTGTAAATGATAATCGCGCCAATCCCCAAGCTTCGGATCCCTTCCTAAATATTCGTCTCCTACATTGAATCCCCCGGTAAATCCTTTTTTTCCGTCAATAATCGTTATTTTCCGATGGTTTCTACGGTTCAGTTTATAAAAGAAGTAAGGAAATTCGGGCTTAAAGCTATAGGCAAATTGAACCCCTGCCAGCTTCATTTCATGTATGGCTTTCTTTTTTAGGAAAAAACTGCCCATATAATCGACGAGCAAACGGACAGCTACTCCTTCTCTCGCCTTTCTTTTCAGAAGAGATGTCATCTCTTTGCCGATGCAGTCCTCATTGAAAATATAAAATTGAATATGTAAATGATGTTTGGCTTGTTCTATTTCCTCAAACAACGTATCGAAAAAATCCGTACCGGTCGTGATGAGAACCGCTTCCCCCGTACAGACAGCAGGATCTTCCAGCTCCTTTTTCGCAACATTTTTCTTGCCTAATTGAAAATCGAGCCAAATAAACACTGCTATTATAACGGCTGCAAGCAGGAGGATTAAAATACTGTATACGATGGCCATGGCGGTACTCCTTTCTTGTGGAAATAGGTCTGATTAGTATCTCCAAGAATCAAGAGAATCATCGGTGTCAGGCACCCGAAAAAATTTTTTTGAATATTATTGACTGAATGCTCATTCAGTTATATTTTTTATGTTATAATGGTTTCAGAAAATTCTCCCCTTTTTGAATAGTTATTTAAGGTATATATAGGAAAAGGGAAAGCAACAGACAAAGATGAAGGGAGCATAATTGATGAACGGTTTACTGATTTTGAACTGGATTGCCTTTATTCTTGTAACCGCTTACGCCATCTATTTGTTTGCATATGTGGTAAAAACGCGGTATGAATTCATCAAAATGGGTAAAAAAGTCGAATTTGACCATACCGTGCAGGAACGGATTAAAGCTGTGCTTGTCAATGTATTCGGTCAGAAGAAGCTTTTAAAAGATAAAAAGAGCGGGATCATTCATGTGTTGTTTTTCTATGGATTCCTTCTTGTCCAATTTGGTGCGATTGATTTTATATGGAAAGGGCTTGCCCCTGGGTCTCACCTCCCGCTCGGACCGCTTTATCCCGGGTTCACATTTTTTCAGGAAATCGTAACTTTCCTCATACTTGTGGCTGTCGTTTGGGCGTTTTACCGCAGATATGTCGAAAAGTTGGTACGCCTTAAACGGGGATTTAAAGCAGGACTTGTATTACTGTTCATTGGCGGATTAATGCTTTCCGTCCTTCTTGGCAACGCCATGGAAATCCTTTGGCATAACCAGGAACTTGAATGGACGGCACCGATTGCTTCAGGCCTCGCTTATATCCTGGGCGGGCTCCCGGAAGCTGCAGTCGTCACCATATTCTTTATCGCATGGTGGCTTCATCTGCTGTTCCTTCTCACGTTCCTTGTCTATGTGCCGCAGTCCAAGCATGCTCATTTGATCGCGGGCCCGCTGAATGTTTGGCTGGGAAGGAAGGATAAAGTAGGAAAACTTTCTTCCATCAATTTTGAAGATGAGACACAAGAAGTTTTCGGCGTCGGTAAAGTGGAAGACTTCAACCAAAAGCAGCTTGTCGATCTGTATGCTTGTGTAGAATGCGGACGCTGTACAAATGTTTGTCCGGCCACAGGTACAGGCAAAATGCTTTCACCGATGGATATGATAATTAAAATAAGGGATCACCTCACTGAAAAAGGAGCGGCGGTTACTTCACGCACGCCTTGGATGCCTTCCTTTGCTTTCGCGAATACAAAAGGCAACCAGATTGCTTTTGAAGCCGCAGGAAAAGGACAGGGCGCCAAAGAAATGGCTGCTGCGACAGACGGAAGCTCCGCGTTAAAGTTTGAATATAATATTGAACTGATCGGCGAAGTCATGACGGAAGAAGAGATCTGGGCATGTACCACTTGCCGAAACTGTGAGGATCAATGTCCGGTCATGAATGAGCACGTGGATAAAATCATCGACATGCGCCGCTATCTTGTCCTTACAGAAGGAAAGATGGACGCAGATTCCAAACGGGCCATCCAAAATATCGAGAAGCAAGGAAACCCTTGGGGAATTTCCAAGAAAGAAAGAGAAAACTGGCGAGAGCTTCGCGAAGACGTTTCGGTTCCTACAGTAAAAGAAATGGAGAAAGCCGGAGAAGAATTTGAATACTTGTTCTGGGTTAGCTCGATGGGCGCTTACGACAACCGAAGCCAGAAAATCGCACTTGCTTTTGCAAAAATCATGAATGAAGCTGGCGTCAAGTTTGCCATCCTTGGAAACAAGGAAAAGAACTCCGGAGATACGCCTCGACGAATCGGAAACGAGTTCCTGTTCCAGGAAATTTGCAACAGCAATATCGCGTTATTTGAAAAACATAATGTGAAGAAGATTATTACGATTGACCCGCATGCCTATAATTCCTTTAAAAACGAGTATCCGGAGTTTGGCTATGAAGGTGAGGTCTATCACCATACAGAGCTGCTGGCAGATTGGATCAAGGAAGGACGCATCACACCGAAATTTGAAGTGGATGAAGTCATCACTTACCACGATTCTTGCTATCTGGGACGTTATAACGAGGTTTATGAACCGCCTCGTGAGATTTTAAAAGCGATCCCTGGGGTGAAGCTTGTTGAGATGAACCGCAATCGCCAAAATGGCATGTGCTGCGGTGCCGGCGGCGGGATGATGTGGATGGAAGAAAAAGCCGGTCAGCGCGTCAACGTTGCGAGAACGGAGCAGGCGCTTGAAGTGAATCCAACGATGATCGGAAGCGGATGTCCATATTGCTTAACGATGCTGAGCGATGGAACAAAAGCGAAGGAAGTAGAAGACAAGGTTCAAACCTTGGATGTCGTTGAAATCCTTGAGCGTTCCTTGTTTGGTTCAGCAAAAGAAAAAGAACTCGTGCAATAATGTTTTGGTTAACCTGCTGTCAAAAGGCAGCAGGTTAACCCATGAATCTTCGTTGACCGAGCGTTCGCTCGGGGGAATTTGTAAGCGTTTTAATTATGAACTGCTTTCTGAAAAATGGTTGCATAAAATAGTCTTCATTGAGGATTGATTGTAGTGGAAGGTACGAGACTCCTACGGGACGAGCGGGACAGGTGAGACAAAGTAGGCGCTTGCGCCAAGTTGGCTCACCGCCCGCCCCGTGGAAAGCGAGTGTCCTGAAACGGAAATCAATTTCTACAAAGAGCATCGAAGATTAAAGGAAAAAACTTTACTTTTTACAAAAGGAGAGGATTCTCATGGGTAAAACAGTCATTGTCAGCGGTGTACGTACACCGATCGGTAAGTTTGGCGGATCATTAAGCACATTATCTGCATCTGATCTAGGTGCAGCAGCGATTAAGGAAGCGCTGCAAAGAGCGGATGTCAGAGCAGACCAAGTAGATGAACTGATCATGGGCTGTGTGCTGCAGGGCGGACAGGGACAGATCCCTTCTCGCCAGGCTGCCAAGAAAGCGGGATTGCCTTGGGAAGTTAAGACCGAGACCATCAATAAAGTGTGTGCTTCCGGAATGAGGAGCGTAACCTTGGCGGATCAGATTATCCGTGCTGGTGATGAAGAGGTCATTGTAGCCGGCGGTATGGAATCAATGAGCAATACACCTTACATTCTTCCAAAAGCTCGCTGGGGCTACCGTATGGGAGACGGCCAGGTGAAGGACTTGATGACACATGACGGGCTTACGTGTTCTTTTACTGGCGTTCACATGGGGACGTACGGAAACCAAGTGGCGCAAGAGCTTGAAATTTCGCGTGAGAAACAGGATGAGTGGGCATTCAGGAGCCATCAAAGAGCCGTTTCTGCAACCGAGAATGGAACATTTGCTGAAGAGATTGTCTCTGTAGAGGTGCCACAGCGAAAAGGAGAGCCTGTTTCTGTAACAGCAGATGAAGCACCAAGAAAAGATACGACTGCTGAGCGTTTGGCTAAACTTGGGCCGGTCTTTTCTCAGGAAGGAACCATTACAGCCGGGAACGCTCCTGGAGTTAACGACGGTGCAGCAGCTCTTGTTCTTATGTCAGAAGAACGGGCGCAAAAAGAAGGAAAAGAAGTGATGGCTGCCATTCTCGGGGCTGCTGCAATCGCTCTTGACGCAAAGGATTTTCCAAAAACACCGGGCCTTGTCATTAACGAACTGTTGAAAAAAACAGGAAAAACGCTCGAAGAAATCGACCTTTTTGAAATTAACGAAGCTTTTGCAGCAGTGGCGCTGGCAAGTGCAGAGCTTGCGAACCTTGATCTGGAAAAAGTAAACGTAAACGGCGGAGCGGTAGCCTTAGGGCATCCGATCGGAGCAAGCGGAGCGAGAATCATTGTTTCATTGATTCATGAACTGAAAAGACGCGGCGGAGGACTGGGAATCGCATCCATCTGCTCAGGCGGCGGCCAGGGTGATGCAGTTCTTATTGAAGTGAAATAAACAAAGGGGGAATCAGAATGAACGTCAAGACCATCATGGTAATCGGAGCCGGACAAATGGGCTCAGGTATCGCTCAAGTATGTGCAATGGCAAATTACAAGGTTTTTCTCCACGATCTTAAAGAAGAATTTGTACAAAAAGGACTGGATTCTATTTCACGGCAACTCTCTCGCCAGGTGGAAAAGGGAAGAATGGCAGCCGAAGAAAGAGAGGCTGTTTTAGAACGCCTCCACCCTTCAACGAGCATTCAAAACGCAGCAGATGCAGACCTGGTCATTGAAGCAGTGGTAGAAAATATGGAGGTCAAAACCCAGATGTTTAAGATGCTTGATGAGATGGCGCCGGAACATGCCATTTTGGCGAGTAACACCTCTTCCCTTCCTATTACTGAGATTGCAGCTGTAACGAAAAGGCCGGAACGTGTGATCGGCATGCATTTTATGAATCCGGTCCCGGTGATGAAACTCGTTGAAATCATCCGCGGACTGCAAACAAGTGACGAGGTATATAACGTCATTGAGACCGTGACGAAACAGGTAGGCAAGGTGCCTGTTGAGGTTAATGATTTTCCTGGCTTTATTTCCAACAGGATCCTGATGCCGATGATCAATGAGGCTATTTTTGCACTCTATGAAGGAGTGGCTGAACCGGAAGCTATCGATGAAATTATGAAACTGGGAATGAATCATCCGATGGGGCCGCTGACCTTGGCAGATTTTATCGGTCTTGATACATGTCTATACATTATGGAAACACTCCAGGAAGGCTTTGGAGATGACAAATACCGGCCTTGCCCGCTTCTTCGCAAATATGTGAAAGCTGGCTGGCTCGGAAAGAAATCAGGTAAAGGGTTTTACACCTACAGCTGATGCAGGAATGCTTGGACAGGGGGAATAAAACGTGAATCTCACGTTTACAGAAGAACAGCTCATGATGCAAAAAATGGTGCGCGATTTTGCACAGAAAGAAATTGAACCCATCGTGGATATGATGGATGAAAATGATCAGTTTCCAACAGAAGTTGTAAAAAAGATGGCTGGACTGGGCCTTATGGGGATTCCCATACCCGAGGAATACGGCGGTGCAGGGATGGACTACACCTCGTATATTATTGCTATTCATGAATTGTCGAAGGTGAGTGCAACGGTTGGTGTCATTCTTTCTGTTCATACAAGCGTTGGAACCAATCCGATTTATCATTTTGGAAATGAAGAGCAAAAGCAGCGGTTTATTCCAAAGCTCGCAAGCGGTGAATATTTAGGTGCTTTCGCTTTAACGGAACCGGGCGCGGGTTCTGATGCAGCAGCCCTCAAAACAAAAGCCGTAAAAAAGGGCGATAAGTACATTCTGAACGGATCTAAAATCTTTATCACCAATGCGGGTGCGGCAGATACGTATATCGTTTTTGCTTCGACAAACCCTGAAGCGGGAACAAAGGGAATTTCAGCTTTTATCGTAGAGAAAGGCTCACCAGGCTTTTCGATCGGAAAAAAAGAGAAGAAGATGGGGCTGAACGGTTCGAATACGTGCGAGATTATCTTCGACCAGGCGGAAATTCCAGAAGAAAACCTGCTCGGGACTGAAGGGGAAGGCTTCAAAATCGCATTAAGCAACCTTGAAGCCGGCAGAATTGGCATTGCAGCACAATCACTCGGGATTGCCGAAGCAGGTCTTCAGCATTCCCTGGAATACGCTAAAAGCCGCAAACAATTCGGAAAGCCGATCGGTGCCCAGCAGGGACTTGGGTTCATGCTTGCGGACATGGCAACAAAAGTAGAGGCGGCCAAACTTCTGACCTACCGTGCTGCTAACCTTCGTACCCTGGGCATTCCGTGCAAAAAAGAGGCTTCGATGGCAAAGCTGATCGCTTCACAGACGGCGATGAAGGTGGCGATCGACGCTATTCAGGTACACGGGGGATACGGCTATACGAAAGAGTACCCGGTAGAGCGTCTGTTCAGGGATGCCAAAGTTTGTGAGATCTATGAAGGAACGAGTGAAATTCAACGTATCGTGCTGAGCAAGCACTTATTACAAGATTAAACTGGGAGGCAAAAGAACATGCAATTTCAACTATCTGAAGAACACGAAATGATCCGTAAAATGGTGCGTGATTTTGCAAAAAAGGAAGTAGAGCCGACAGCTGCAGAGAGGGATGAAGAAGAGCGGTTTGACCGTGCCCTTTTCGACAAGATGGCAGAGCTTGGCCTGGCAGGGATCCCTTGGCCGGAAGAATACGGCGGAATCGGCGGGGACTATCTTGGGTATGTCATTGCGGTTGAAGAGCTTTCCCGTGTCTGTGCTTCAACTGGGGTAACACTATCAGCGCATACTTCACTTGCTGGCTGGCCGATCTTTAAATTTGGTTCAGAAGAGCAAAAACAGAAGTTCCTTCGTCCGATGGCAGAAGGGCAAAAAATGGGAGCCTATGGCCTGACAGAACCAGGCTCAGGATCTGACGCCTCCAATATGAAAACAACAGCCAGAAAAGACGGCGATGATTACATTATCAATGGTTCTAAAATCTTTATCACAAATGCTGGCGAAGCTGAAATTTATGTGGTGTTTGCGATGACAGACCAATCTGCAGCACACCGCGGCATTTCCGCATTCATCATCGAAAAAGGAACACCGGGCTTCTCCTTCGGTAAGAAAGAGAAAAAACTCGGGATCCGTTCTTCACCGACATTGGAGCTCATTATGGAAGACTGCAGGGTTCCTGCAGAGAACATGCTCGGCAAAGAGGGAGAAGGCTTTAAGATCGCCATGATGACACTTGATGGCGGACGGAACGGGATCGCGGCGCAGGCTGTCGGAATCGCGCAAGGTGCGTTGGATGCTGCTGTAACCTATGCCAAAGAAAGAAAACAGTTTGGAAAATCCATCGGACAAAATCAGGGAATCGGGTTTAAATTAGCCGATATGGCCACAAAAGTAGAGGCTGCAAGACTGCTAACCTATCAAGCAGCGTGGCGTGAAAGCGAAGGCCTCCCATATGGAAAAGAATCCGCGATGTCCAAACTGTTTGCCGGTGACATCGCCATGGAAGTAACGACGGATGCCGTGCAAGTATTCGGCGGATACGGGTATACAAAAGAGTATCCTGTTGAACGGTATATGCGCGATGCGAAAATTACTCAAATCTATGAAGGAACACAGGAAATACAGCGACTGGTTATTTCCAAAATGCTTCTGAAAGATTAAGGAGGACGAAATGCACCCTTTGGCCGAACGCATAAAAAACAAAGATGAACGAGCGCTTGCGAGAGCCATTTCCTATGTTGAGAACGATCACCCCGAAAAGCTTGAACTGTTAAAGGACATTCATTCTCTTCAGAAAAAGGCTCATTATGTGGGCCTTACCGGTTCCCCTGGTGCAGGCAAGAGCTCCCTCGTCAACCGGCTGATCACCTTTTTGCGCAGCAAGGGCATGAGGATCGGTGTGGTGGCGGTTGATCCGACCAGCCCGTTTAGCGGCGGCGCTATTCTTGGTGACCGAGTGAGAATGAGTGAACACTTTACAGATCCAGATGTTTTCATCCGCAGCATGGGAACAAGGGGAAGCCTTGGCGGTCTTGCCAGGACAACAAAGGAAACCGTTCGGCTGATGGATGCTTATGGTTTTGACGTGATCCTCATCGAAACGGTGGGGGTTGGCCAGTCCGAGCTTGATATTATGAAAATTGCCGACAGCATTGCCGTTGTATTAAATCCGGGAAGCGGTGATGTGGTTCAAGTTTTCAAAGCAGGAATCATGGAGATTGCCGACTTGTTCATCGTCAATAAAGCGGATTTTCCCGGTGTGCCAAAGCTTTTGTCTGAAATTGAAGCAATGCTTGATCTTGTGAAACATGATGCACCATACCGTCCGCCGATCGTTCAGACAATCTCTGTTCAGAACAAAGGGCTCCAGGAGGTATGGGATCAGCTGAGTGCCCACCGCCATTACCTTGATGAAAGTGGTGAGGGAGAAGAGCGGCGGGTCCGCAGCCTGAAACAGGAAGTCATAGAAGTCGTGCACTACGAGCTGATGAGAACCCTTCTTATGAGAGAGGAAAGCAACGGATATTCATGGCTTCCCGATGTGCAGAAGGGGCAGCTTGATCCGTATTCGGCTGCAGAGAAAATCCTCGAGGATTGGGAGAAAAACCAGGACAGAAAAGAGTGATTGCTTTGGGAAGAAAGGAAGTACCCTCGCTTGTAAAAGATGAAAAGCTTATCCAGAAAAGGCGCGGAGAAATGGTAAAGGCAGCGGTTAACCTGTTTAAGGAAAACGGCTTTCACCGAACAACAACCCGTGAAATCGCAAAGGCTTCCGGGTTCAGCATCGGAACGCTGTACGAGTATATCCGTTCAAAGGAAGACATCCTATACCTGGTCTGTGACAGTATTTATGAAGGGGTAAAAGAAAAGCTCCATGAACAGATCTCCCTGACAGAGGGCAGCATTGAACATGTAAAAAAAGCGATTGCGGTTTATTTTAATGTAGTCGATGAAATGCAGGATGAAGTGCTTGTCATGTATCAGGAAGCCAAATCACTGTCACGGGAAGCCTTGCCGTATGTGCTGAAAAAAGAGCTGGAGATGACAGCCATTTTTGAGGAGCTCCTGAAACGGACGGTGGAACAGGGTGAACTGGATCTGAATGAGGAAGAAGTTAAGCTTCTGGCCCATAACATTTTAGTTCACGGCCAAATGTGGACCTTCCGCCGCTGGAGCCTCAGAAAAGAATATACATTAGAAGAGTATACGAACATGCAGACCAATCTGCTTTTATATGGCGTTTTAAACCGCAGCCTTACAGGCGAACCAGGTAATTATGTTGTTTGAGAGGAGAAGGGAAAATGAGTAATCCGAAAGTGTACCAGCCGAAGAACCATATCCGTTTTGTAACCGCTTCCAGTCTATTTGACGGACATGATGCGTCTATTAACATTATGAGGCGTATTTTGCAGTCAAGCGGCGCTGAGGTCATCCATCTCGGGCATAACCGTTCAGTAGACGAGGTTGTGAGTGCAGCCATTCAGGAAGATGCTCAGGGGATCGCTATATCTTCCTATCAAGGCGGCCATGTTGAATACTTCAAGTACATGATCGACTTGTTAAAGGAACGGGGAGCAAGCCATATTAAAGTATTTGGCGGAGGCGGAGGCGTTATTATTCCGCCGGAAATAAGGGAACTGCACAGCTACGGCGTAACCCGCCTCTTCTCTCCTGAAGACGGCAGGATCAACGGACTGCAGGGTATGATCAATTTTATGCTGCAGGAGTGCGATTTTCAGACCGTTACAGAACTGACAGACGAACTTGAGAAGCTTCCTGAAAAGGAAAGCCGTGCGGTCGCCCGCCTGATCACTGTAGCAGAGAACGGGGAGTTCGCTCCAAAGGAAACGGCAGCCACTGCTGAGCAGGTGCTTCAACAGGTGAAAAGCTCGCAGCAAAACGTGCCTGTACTGGGTATTACGGGAACGGGCGGAGCAGGGAAAAGCTCCTTAACCGATGAGCTTGTGCGCCGTTACGTGAATGAATTTGAAGATAAGACGGTAGCCATCCTTTCCATCGACCCTACAAAGCAAAAAACAGGCGGAGCCTTGCTTGGCGACCGCATCCGTATGAATTCCATTTACAATCCTCGCGTATACATGCGCAGTCTCGCAACACGCGGTTCACGGTCAGAGCTTTCTGCGGCTATTCGTGATGCTCTTTCAGTTGTAAGGGCAGCAGGATATGATCTGGTCATCGTCGAGACGAGCGGGATTGGCCAGGGAGATGCTGGAATTGTAGATATTTCTGATGTCTCCATGTATGTCATGACGAGCGAGTTTGGAGCACCTTCACAGCTGGAGAAGATTGACATGATCGACTATGCTGACCTTATCGCGATCAATAAATACGAGCGTAAAGGTTCAGAAGATGCTCTAAGGGACGTAAGGAAGCAATATCAGCGCTCACGCCAATGGTTTGAAAAAGAATTGGATGGTATGCCCGTATATGGAACCATTGCGAGCCAGTTTAATGACGAAGGAACGAATACCCTGTTCCGCGCATTGATCCATACCTTAAATGATAAATGTTCATTAGGCTGGCAGCTCAAGCCTCTGGCTGAAGAAACCGTTGCAAAAAAGAATGTGATCATCCCGGGTGAGCGAAGCCAGTATTTGAATGACCTTGTCTATACAATGAGAGATTACTACAAGACCATGAATGAACAAGTGAAGTACGCAAGAAAAAGCTATCAGCTCAAAGGTTCGATCGAAACCATCCAAGAGATCAACGTCAATGGTGAAGTTGTTTCCACCTTAGAAGAAGCAAGAGACCTAGTAGAGGAGAAGCTTCTTCCGTACTCCAAGAAAACACTCGACAACTGGCCGAAGCTGAGAGAGCAGTACAGCGGCATGGAGTTTGTGACAAAAATCAGAGACAAAGAGATTGTCACAGAGCTTACAACCAAAAGTCTTTCAGGTTTAAACATACCCAAAGTGTCACTTCCGAAGTTTGAAGACTGGGGAGAGATCCTAAAATGGGTGATGAAGGAAAATTTGCCGGGCGCCTTCCCTTATACGGCGGGAGTTTTCCCGTTTAAGCGAAAGGGTGAAGATCCGAAGCGCCAGTTTGCAGGAGAAGGAACGCCGGAACGAACGAACCGACGCTTCCACTATCTTTCAAAAGACGATGATGCCAAGCGCTTAAGCACAGCCTTTGACTCCGTTACCCTGTACGGCGAGGATCCTGATTATCGTCCGGATATTTATGGAAAAGTCGGAGAAAGCGGCGTCAGCATCTGTACGCTGGAAGATATGAAAAAGCTTTATGACGGCTTCGATCTGATTGCGCCAAGCACCTCTGTTTCAATGACGATTAATGGTCCAGCGCCAATCATTCTCGCCATGTTCATGAACACAGCGATTGATCAGCAGCTTCAACAATTTGAGCAGGAAAATGGCCGCCGTCCGAATGAAGACGAGTACAAGGAGATTGCCGCCAAGACACTGGCTAGTGTACGCGGAACGGTTCAGGCAGACATATTGAAGGAAGATCAAGGGCAGAATACATGTATCTTCTCAACTGAATTCGCTCTTCGCATGATGGGCGATATCCAGCAATATTTTATCGACCATAATGTGCGTAACTACTATTCTGTTTCGATCTCCGGCTATCACATTGCAGAAGCCGGCGCTAACCCGATCACACAGCTGGCGTTTACGTTGGCGAATGGGTTCACCTATGTGGAATATTACTTAAGCCGAGGTATGAACATTGACGATTTCGCACCAAATCTATCGTTCTTTTTCAGTAATGGTTTAGATCCGGAATACGCGGTGATAGGCCGGGTCGCACGAAGAATCTGGGCAACAGTAATGAAAAATAAATATGGTGCAAATGAGCGAAGCCAGAAGCTGAAGTATCATGTTCAAACGTCTGGAAGATCGCTTCATGCGCAAGAGATCGATTTTAACGACATCCGTACGACCCTGCAAGCGTTGATGGCACTTTATGATAACTGTAATTCTTTGCATACCAATTCCTATGATGAAGCAATCACGACACCGACAGAGGAATCTGTTCGCCGAGCGATGGCCATCCAGCTTATTATTACGAAGGAAATGGGTCTCGCCCGCAATGAAAATTCACTTCAAGGATCCTTTATTATTGAAGAGCTGACTGACCTTGTAGAAGAAGCAGTCCTTCAGGAATTTGAAAGGCTGAATGCAAGGGGCGGTGTCTTAGGCTCGATGGAAACACAGTATCAGCGAGGAAAGATACAGGAAGAGTCCATGTATTATGAGATGAAAAAGCATAATGGAGAGCTGCCGATCATCGGTGTCAATACGTACCTGAATCCCAATCCTCCAAAAGATGAAGAATTTAACATGCAGCTGGCACGGGCAACGAAGGAAGAGAAGGAACAGCAGATCGCCAGCCTCAATGATTTCAAAAACAGGCATGTTGAACAATCGGTTCAAGCACTGCGCAAACTTCAGGAAACAGCCTTGAACGGCGGGAACATTTTTGAAGAACTGATGAAGACCGTCAGAGTAGCAAGCCTTGGCCAAATCACATCTGCTTTATATGAAGTGGGCGGCAAATACCGTAGAAATATGTAAAAACAAAAAATAGAAAAAGAGGGTTAACCCTCTTTTTCTATTTTTAGCTTACTCAATGTTGCAAAAACATCACTAAAGGCATCATCGAACGGGTGTCAGGCACCCGAAGTTAACCCAAAGGTGTCTGACACCCAAATAAACAAAACTAGTTGCTCGTTGAATAAAAACATGGCGATCCAGCCGAATTTGGCTAGAGAACCAAAGTTTCATGCTACGTAGCAATTAGTCTATTTGGGGGGTGCCAGGCACCTTTTGAGTTAATTGATGGTGCCTGGCACCCGTGCAGTGAGGTGATTTTTAAAAAAAAGATGTCATTCATCTAGCATATCCTTGGAAGATTTGTTTATAATGAAGAGTATAATTCTTCTAGAACAAAACTTGTGCATCTATGACATAAATAGATTTATTGATTTGAAAGGAAGTGCCAACTTGAGTTTAATCAAATCTTATTCAAAAGATGACATCGTGGAAATGGCCATGGTTGAGATCGCTTTTGAAATTTTAAAAGAAGAAAAACAAACAGTTCCTTTTTATGAACTAGTTCAGCGTATTAAAGATATGAAGGGATTATCTGATGCTGCAGTCGAACGCCGTCTATCACATTTTTATACAGACATGAACATCGACGGCCGTTTTGTTTCTCTCGGTGACAACAAGTGGGGTCTTAAAGCTTGGTATCCGATTGAGAGCAGTGAAGAAGAGCTTGGGAACACGAACAAGCCAACGAAACGCAAAAAGGTTGTCGCTGAAGATGAAGATTTTGACGAGTTCGAAGAAGACTTTGATGAAGAAGACTTCGATGCTCTCGATGTTGAAGATGAGTTTGCGAAAGCGAGCAGCAGTGACGACGATGACGAAGAGGACGAAGAGGAATTGGACGAAGACTTCGACGAATTTGAAGACAGCGAAGAAGAGCTGGATGAAGATATCGAAGACGAAGAAGACGAAGCAGCTGAAGAGGAATTATACGAGGTTGAAAACGAAGATAAAGAAGACAAGTAACACATATGGGATATTCTGCCCGGTGGAGCCTGAAAACAGCGCCCGCCGGGTTTTATAATGTCTAGCTCAGCGTCCAGGACGAAATATGAAACACCATTTCGTCATAAGTCCTCGCAGGACGAAATTTAAAATATAATTTCGTCTTTGGTCGCTTCACTCTTACTCCTTAACACAAAGAGCGTGTTGCTGTGTAAAAGTTCCAGCACTTGTCGGACTTTAGCAGGACGCATCCGCTTTTCCTGTTATTTCTTACTTTTGCAAATTTCTTTCTAGTCCTTGACATTCGATTGGAAAGCCGATAAAATCATTTTTGGGCTAAACGTATATATAAATAATTTTTTGCGGATAAAAACAAAAGTGCCCCCTTTATTGGGGAGGAGTCACTTTTGTTTTTTTTTTATTTTAAGCTTCTTATACCATATTGTTCTTTCTGCTTGAAACAGAAGCAGAGGGGTATACTTAATTGTGAAATCCAGAGGGGGAATAAAGAATGGCAAAGTATATTTTTGTAACAGGGGGAGTGGTTTCGTCTCTTGGAAAAGGGATTACTGCAGCTTCCTTGGGCCGATTGTTAAAAAACAGAGGCGTTAAGGTAACTACCCAAAAGTTCGATCCTTATATTAACGTGGATCCGGGAACGATGAGTCCTTATCAGCACGGTGAAGTTTTCGTAACAGATGACGGCGCTGAAACAGACCTCGACCTTGGACACTATGAGCGTTTCATTGATATTAACCTAAATAAATTCAGTTCTGTTACAACAGGTAAGATCTACTCTACTGTTCTCCGCAAAGAAAGAAGAGGAGAGTATTTGGGTGGCACAGTACAGGTTATTCCTCACGTCACCAATGAAATTAAAGAGCGTGTATTCCGCGCAGGCCGTGAGACTAACGCTGATGTAGTCATCACTGAAATCGGGGGAACAGTAGGGGATATTGAAAGTTTGCCATTTCTTGAAGCCATTCGCCAGATCAAGAGTGATGTTGGTTCGGAAAATGTGATGTATATCCACTGTACACTTATTCCTTACATTAAAGCTGCCGGTGAGTTGAAAACAAAACCGACACAGCACAGCGTAAAAGAACTTCGAAGCCTTGGAATTCAGCCAAACATCATCGTCGTTCGAACGGAAATGCCAGTCTCTGACGATATGAAAGAAAAAATCGGCCTCTTCTGTGATATTGATCCAAAAGCGGTCATTGAAGCACGTGACGCAGATACTCTGTACCGTGTACCGATCGACCTTCAAGAACAAAATATGGATCAGATCGTTTGCGACCACTTAAAATTGGACTGCAAAGAAGCTGACATGGGTGAATGGAAAGGCTTGATCGACCGCGTACTGAACTTGTCAGGAAAAGCAAAAATCGCATTGGTCGGAAAATACGTAGCACTTCAGGATGCCTATATTTCAGTGGTTGAATCCTTGCGCCATGCAGGATATCACCATGATGCGGATATTGATATCCAATGGATCAACTCTGAAGATGTAACAAAAGAAAATGTGGCTGAAACACTGAAGGATGCAGATGGAATCCTTGTTCCCGGCGGTTTCGGAGACCGTGGTGTGGAAGGGAAAATCCTCACGATCCAGTATGCCCGCGAGAACAAAGTTCCTTACCTCGGAATCTGCCTTGGCATGCAGCTGGCATCTGTTGAATTTGCGCGAAATGTGCTGGGCATGGATGGTGCACATTCCACAGAACTTCTTCCGTCCACCGAGTATCCGATTATCGATTTGCTTCCTGAGCAAAAAGATGTGGAAGACCTTGGCGGTACACTTCGTCTAGGGCTTTATCCATGTAAGCTTAACGAAGGATCCAAAGCATATGATGCTTATCAGGATGAAGTGGTTTATGAGCGCCACCGCCACCGTTACGAGTTCAATAACGAATATCGTGACCAAATGGAGAAGGAAGGTTTTGTATTTTCGGGAACCAGCCCTGATGGCCGTTTAGTCGAAATTATCGAACTTAAAGATCACCCTTGGTTTGTCGCTTCTCAATTCCATCCAGAGTTTATCTCGCGCCCGACCCGTCCGCAGCCTCTATTCCGTGAATTTATCGGAGCTGCTCTGCAAATGAAAAACTAATAAGAAAAGCGTAAGCGCACTTTGCGCTGAAACTGGACATAGCAAACAGAAAACCCGGCTGATTTCAGCCGGGTTTTTTATGATGTTTAGATTAATTTTGCCTGTTGAAACTCAGCATTACCGGCCCTAATTAGTTCTCCGCGTACGGTTTGAGAGGGGGGCGACCGCAGGGCAGTGGACGAATATAGGGCCAAGCTTTGCTGAATGCGCTCTGACTTGCTGCAGACCTTGGCTGTAGGCACTTTGTAAGAAGGGGCTTATGAAGGAGGCTTTTGCTTGCTCGAAGGAAGGTTGAGATTATTAAGGGGCTGGATAAGGATTAGGACGTTCGTCCCTCCTTATTACAGAGAATTCGGCAAATATTGACATATTCCTTCATTGTTTTTAAATTTTTTTTGGTAAGGTAATTAGGTTACATAATGGCGGTTTGGACAGTAAATATGCGATTTTGGACAGTAAATTTAAATTTTTGCTCGTATTTTACGCTTTTTGGACAGTAAATCCTGCATCCCCGCCAGTAAATCAATCTTCGTACTCTTCAAGTATCTCTTTTGCCGTTAAAAACAAGGCATGATAGGCAAATAAACCTGCCATGGCAGAAGGAATTCCTACTCGTTCCCCGTTTTCAGCTGGAACAAGTCCTTTTTTTACCTTTAAATCAATAAAAGCATCACAATAGGGTATCGTTTCTTCCTCTTTTTCGATTTGTGAAGCAAGGAAAATGAGGTTTGCATCCGTGTTTTGCTTTATTTCCTGCAATAGGGCGAGTGTTTGCTGATCGCAATGAAACCGGGCAGATGCGATTACAGTGTCTACACTTGTTAAGCCGCTGACCTCTGAAGCGTTAAGCCGCTTAGCATTGGAAAAAGCCTCTTGTCCATGGATTCCTTCAGCACACACTGCCTCCATCTCATCTTTTCCTGTAAAATAGACAGTGCCATTCGATAGAACAGTCTGCGCTAAGAGCCTGGCTGCGTCTTCAAAGGCAAATTCATTATCCTGCTGGATTTTAGAAAAAATCCCATTAAGCTGGGTGGAAAATATCTTTAACATAAGATCTCCTCTTCGTTTCGGTAGTTTGGTTTAGTATAACGCATTGTTTTTTTTATTTCACTCGAAGCAGCAGGAAAACGACAGGATTCACAGAATTAGTTAGAATATGGATTTGATCGAAAAAATTATGTCAGAGGTGAGCAGGTTGAGTAAAATATTGATTGTGGATGACCAATACGGAATTCGGATTCTTTTAAATGAGATTTTTCAAAAAGAGGGGTATCAGACGTTTCAGGCTGCAAACGGCGTGCAGGCTCTTTCGATCGTTGAAGAGGAAACACCGGATCTTGTGATTTTGGATATGAAAATTCCAGGGATGGACGGACTGGAAATTTTACGCCATGTCAAAAAAATGAATTCCTCCATTCAAGTCATCATCATGACCGCTTATGGCGAATTGGATATGATCCATGAAGCGATAAAGCTCGGGGCCATCACCCATTTTGCGAAACCGTTCGACATTGACGAAATTCGCGCAGCGGTGAGGAAAGAATTACCAATTAGCGCAGGATAAGAAAAAATTCTACAAATCATTGACATATCGGCATTGGTAGCGCTTGCACGCAAAAAGCCTGATTTATTGCGGTTTTCAAGCGCTATTGGTATGCTATAATAGGTTTGAAAAAAGACTAACTAATGTTTAACATATGGCATTTTCGGAAAAAGATTGAAGATGATTCTTTTTTCGTTTTTTTGTGCCAATAGTAAAGGGAGGACATGAAACATGCCTTTAGTGTCAATGAAAGAAATGCTCGAAAAAGGAAAAGCGGAGGGATATGCTGTCGGTCAATTCAACATTAATAACCTTGAATTTACCCAAGCGATTCTCAAAGCTGCTCAGGAAGAAAAATCTCCGGTAATTCTTGGCGTTTCAGAAGGCGCTGCTCGTTACATGGGTGGTTTTAAACTTGTCGCCAGCATGGTTAAAGAATTAATCGAAGAATATAAAGTAACTGTACCGGTTGCGATCCACTTGGATCATGGCTCCAGCTACCAAAAATGTGCTGAAGCAATCCATGCCGGTTTCACTTCCGTTATGATTGACGGATCTCATTTCCCGCTTGAGGAAAACATTGCATTAACGAAAAAAGTTGTAGAACTTGCTCACTTCCACGGTGTGTCAGTTGAAGCTGAACTAGGCCGTATCGGCGGACAGGAAGATGATCTTGTAGTTGATGATGCTGAAGCAGCATACGCTATTCCTTCTGAATGTGATCAGCTTGTACGCGAAACAGGTGTAGATTGCTTTGCTCCTGCACTAGGAAGCGTGCACGGACCTTACAAAGGTGAGCCGAACCTTGGCTTTGACCGCATGAAAGAAGTAAATGAATTAACTGGTGTTCCTCTTGTACTTCATGGCGGAACAGGAATTCCTACACACGATATCCAAAAAGCAATCTCTCTAGGTACAGCTAAAATCAACGTAAACACTGAAAACCAAATTGCGTCTTTCAATGCAGTAAAAGAATTTATTGCTGCCAACCCAGATAAATACGATCCACGTAAATACCTTACTGCTGCCCGTGATGCAATCCAGGAAACAGTTCAAGGTAAAATGCGCGAGTTCGGTTCTTCAAACAAGGCGTAAGAATGATATGAAAATAAAAACGGCTCATGCCGTTTTTATTTCTCTGCATGAAACCGCCTATACATTATAGGCGGTTTCATTTACAATGAAGATGTAAAAAAAGGGTTACTAATTTCGGGTATGAAAGTTGTTGTGTGGAAAAGACTAAAAGGGAATTTAGACATCGTGTCTGTACAACCACTTTAATATAGGAGTGAATGAATAATGAAATTTTTTATTGATACTGCAAATATTGACGAAATCCGCGAAGCACATGAGCTTGGCATCTTATCAGGGGTTACAACAAACCCAACTTTAGTGGCAAAAGAAGGCGTTGATTTTCATGACCGCATTCGTGAGATCGCTGCTCTTGTTCCTGGTTCTGTTAGTGCCGAAGTTATTTCATTAAAAGCGGAAGAAATGATTGAAGAAGGAAAAGTGCTTGCTGCTATCGCACCGAACATTACGGTTAAAGTTCCGATGACTACAGAAGGCTTAAAAGCAGTAAAGGCGTTTAGTGAAATGAACATTAAAACCAATGTTACATTGATCTTTAATGCCAACCAGGCGTTATTGGCTGCAAGAGCGGGTGCTACTTATGTATCACCATTCCTTGGAAGACTCGATGACATCGGACAAGATGGTTTAGGATTGATTTCGCAAATCGCTGAAATCTTTGCGATCCACGAACTTCCTGCCCAAATCATCGCAGCTTCTGTCCGCCATCCGGTGCACGTAACAGAAGCAGCCCTTCGTGGAGCACACATTGCAACGATTCCGCTCAAGGTCATCAAGGGCCTCGTGAGCCACCCATTAACTGACCAAGGGATTGAGCGTTTCTTAAGCGATTGGGAAGCTGTTAAAAACCGCGGCTAGAAGATACTATAACCTATCCAAGCACCACCTCCCGTGGTGCTTGTTTTTGGTTTTTACCATAACAAACACAGTTTTCTTATCATAGGTTCTTTTCTAAAAGATTGTTGCTTTGGAACCTTCTTGTAAAGAGGCTTCAATGACAAGTTGATTGGAGTGCAAGGTGCGAGACTCCTTCGGGGGAAGCGTGACAGGTGAGACACGCAGACGCATGTGCCGAGGGGCTCAGCGCACGCCCCGCGAAAGTAGGCGTTTACGCCGGTAAAAGCGAGCACCCTGAAGCGGAAATCAACCACTCCCAAGAGCAACAAAGGTTACGAAATAGATTACCATAAAAAACCAAAATATTAGCATGATATTCCAGTTGTTGAGAATACTACAAGCAACAACGACTGGAGTTAACCGCTTGATGCAGAAGGGAGCAAACCATGGAACAGAAGCTTATGATTGAAGGGGGTTATCCCCTTGAAGGAACCGTTCATATTAGCGGAGCCAAGAACAGTGCGGTTGCATTAATCCCTGCTACCATTCTTGCAGAATCCCAAGTCATCATAGATCAGCTGCCTAATATATCAGATGTACGTTTGTTAAGAGATTTGTTGGAAGAAATCGGCGGAGAAGCCGAATTGGATGAAAATAATTCATTGACTGTTAATCCGGAAAAAATGATTGCTATGCCGCTTCCCAACGGAAAGGTTAAGAAACTTAGAGCCTCTTATTACCTCATGGGTGCTATGCTTGGCCGTTTCAAAAAAGCAGTCATCGGTCTTCCGGGAGGCTGTAATCTTGGCCCAAGGCCTATTGATCAGCATATTAAAGGATTTGAGGCATTAGGTGCAAAAGTTACCAATGAGCAAGGAGCCATCTACCTACGTGCAGATGAGCTCATCGGCGCACGAATCTATTTAGACGTAGTGAGTGTCGGCGCGACAATTAACATTATGCTTGCTGCGGTTAGAGCCAAGGGCCAAACCATCATTGAAAACGCGGCAAAAGAGCCTGAAATTATTGATGTTGCCACTCTTCTTACGAGTATGGGAGCAAAAATTAAAGGTGCAGGTACAGATGTGATCCGAATCGATGGAGTAGACCATCTTCACGGATGCCGCCACTCTATCATTCCAGACCGAATCGAAGCAGGTACCTACATGATATTGGCAGCAGCGGTAGGCCAGCAAGTACTAATAGATAATGTTATTCCGCTTCATTTAGAGTCATTGATTGCCAAGCTCCGGGAAATGGGCGTTCATATAGAAACAAAAGATGATCAAGTCCTTATTCATAACAGCGGAAATCCGTTAAAAAGTGTAGATATTAAGACTCTGGTTTATCCTGGTTTTCCTACGGATCTTCAGCAGCCGTTCACTTCATTGCTCACGAAAGCGGAAGGAACGAGTATCGTAACGGATACCATTTATTCTGCACGATTTAAGCATATTGATGAGTTGAGAAGAATGGGTGCCAACGTGAAGGTAGAAGGCCGATCTGCCATAATTAATGGACAGGCCCGCCTTGAGGGTGCCAAAGTAAAAGCCAGTGATCTCCGTGCAGGAGCGGCTCTTGTGGTTGCCGGTCTTATGTCAGAAGGTATCACAGAGGTTTCAGGTCTTGAACATATTGATCGCGGCTACGAATCACTTGTTGATAAACTGTTGGGGCTTGGCGCGAAAATCTGGCGTGAAAACCTTGATGTCGAGGAAATGGAAGAGATCGAGAAATAGGCGCTTTCGACAGGCGTCTCAGCTTTTCAATATGATCCAGCTTCAGTGTCCTGGTCCTCGATGGCTGAAAAGGAACCTCTCTTTTCATCCTTGGCCACTTCGTTCTTGAGCAGAAAACAAAGAACGTTTTATGCTCAAGACCTCCAGTGCTAGTCGGACCATAACGGCCACTTCAGCATTTCTAATTTTTGTAAGCGTTTTTCTAGAAGGGGGAAGTTATTTCAATGGAACGTAGTTTATCAATGGAACTAGTACGTGTTACAGAAGCCGCAGCACTTGCTTCAGCCCGTTGGATGGGCCGGGGCGTAAAGGATGAAGCAGATGATGCAGCAACAACTGCCATGCGCGATGTTTTTGATACTGTCCCGATGAAGGGAACGGTCGTCATTGGCGAGGGAGAAATGGATGAGGCTCCTATGCTTTATATTGGTGAAAAGCTGGGAACAGGCTATGGCCCGCGTGTAGATGTAGCGGTAGATCCTCTCGAAGGAACGAACATTGTGGCTTCCGGAACTTGGAATGCTTTAGCTGTTTTGGCTGTGGCGGACCACGGAAACCTTCTGCATGCACCGGATATGTATATGGATAAAATTGCCGTAGGTCCAGAAGCGGTAGGCCAGATCGACATCGATGCACCAACCATCGACAACCTAAGAGCCGTTGCCAAAGCTCGTAATAAGGACATTGAGGACCTTGTTGCCATCGTCCTTAACCGCCCAAGACATGAGAAAGTCATCCAGGAGATCAGAGAAGCTGGTGCAAGAATTAAGCTGATTTCTGATGGTGATGTGGCTGCAGCCATTAATACAGCATTTGAAGGAACAGGCGTGGATATCTTATTTGGATCAGGAGGAGCTCCTGAAGGTGTCATTGCCGCAGTAGCTTTAAAGTGCCTTGGTGGAGAAATACAAGGTAAATTGCTTCCCCAAAATGACTCAGAATTAGAACGATGCCGCAGAATGGGGATCACCGACATTAATAAAGTCCTCCGTATGGAAGATCTCGTCAAAGGCGATGATGCGATTTTTGCTGCAACAGGTGTAACAGACGGAGAACTCTTAAAAGGTGTCCAGTTTAAAGGGACGATCGGTACAACGCACTCTGTCGTCATGCGCGCAAAGTCAGGTACCGTTCGATTTATCGATGGGCGCCACAGTCTGAAAAAGAAACCTGATCTTGTCATTAGACCATAGTCCTTTTTATATAGTCCGGCGCCTATCTCTTCTGCATCATTTGTTCGGAAGAGGAAGCGTCCGGATTTTTACTTTTTTCATCCTGTCTTTATCTATGACTTGATTAAACCCGCAATTTGTGGTTAAAATATGAAGTACTGTTTATTTATAATATGAAATTTCCACTTCTGGTTTACTTACTTCAATAGTATCCTTCCAACCCTTCATTTCTGTTGCCCTGTTCTTTCATAAAAAACGATTAAAACAGAAAACACAGTGTTTAGAAAATAGAATAAAGTGTGGTGTCATTATGGGCTTAGTATTATCTGAATTAGAAACAAAAAAATTAAAAGAATTATATGAACTTGCAAGACAATATAGAGTTCCTTATTATGGGAAATTAACGAAAAGAGAATTGATGTTTTCCATTCTTAAAGCACAGGCTGAACAGGATGGATATTCATTTATGGAAGGGATTCTCGAAGTTATTCCGAATGAAGGCTTTGGATTTTTGCGTCCGATCAACTACTCTCCAAGTTCCCAGGATATTTATATTTCAGCCTCGCAGATCCGCAGGTTTGATCTAAGAAACGGGGACAAGGTTTCCGGTAAAGTCCGTCCTCCAAAGGAAAATGAACGTTATTATGGATTGCTTCAGGTTGAAGCGGTAAACGGCGAGGATCCAGACACAGCAAAAGAACGTGTTCACTTCCCTGCATTAACGGCTCTTTATCCTGAAAAGAAAATGGTGCTTGAAACCGAGCGCACGAACCTTTCAACCCGTATCATGGACATGATTGCACCGGTTGGCTTCGGTCAGCGCGGATTGATTGTCGCGCCTCCTAAAGCTGGTAAGACCAGTCTTTTAAAGGAGGTCGCACACAGCATTTCGACTAACCATCCTGATACTGAACTGATTGTCCTGCTGATCGACGAGCGTCCGGAAGAAGTAACAGATATTGAGCGGTCCGTTAAAGGCGATGTCGTCAGCTCTACGTTTGACGAGGTACCGGAAAACCACATTAAAGTTGCAGAGCTCGTATTAGAACGTGCAATGCGCCTTGTGGAACATAAAAAAGATGTTGTTATCCTGTTGGATAGCATTACACGTCTTGCCCGTGCGTACAACCTTGTCATTCCTCCAAGCGGACGTACATTATCCGGCGGGATTGACCCGGCTGCTTTCCATCGTCCGAAGCGCTTTTTCGGGGCTGCCCGAAACATTGAAGAAGGCGGGAGCTTAACGATTTTGGCAACGGCTTTGGTTGAGACGGGCTCTCGGATGGATGATGTGATCTATGAAGAGTTCAAAGGGACAGGCAACATGGAGCTGCACCTTGACCGTAAGCTTGCTGAACGACGAATCTTCCCTGCAATCGATATTCGCCGATCAGGTACGAGAAAAGAAGAAATGCTTATCCAGAAGGATCACCTTGAATCGTTATGGGCCATCCGAAAAACAATGGATGATTCGTATGATTTCGTAGATACGTTCATGAAGCGTTTACGAAAAACAACCAACAATGAGGATTTCTTCGCGATGTTTGAGGCTGAGAAATCAGGCACGAACAAGCGCGTAAAATCATTGTCGAATTCCTGAAGAATATAAAGGGAATGCTGTTGCAAAATGAACAGCACCCTGTTATACTACTGCTATGTGCTTATTTTAACTCTGGGTCCTCAGGATTCAGGGCAGAAGGAGTTGAGAACGAAATGAAACCAAATTTACATCCGACTTATAATAAAGTTGTATTTGTTGATGCGAGCAGCGGTTATAAGTTCTTATCCGGCTCTACAATGTCTTCTAGCGAAACCATTGAATGGGAAGATGGAAATACTTATCCTGTCATCAAAGTGGATGTTAGTTCCGATACACACCCTTTCTATACTGGGCGTCAGAAGTTTACAGATGTCGGCGGACGTGTTGACCGTTTCAAAAAGAAATACAATCTTAAGTAATATGCTGCAAGTTGTAAGGGGCAAGAGAACTTCTTGCTCCTTTTTTTTGTAAATAAAGAGAAATTTGCCGCCTCGTTATAAGGCGTTCAGCTAAATAGATGAGTACATAATATATGTAAATACCATGCATGGGAAGGGGAACAGAAACATGTACGTAATGAAGCAGAATGGCTGGGTAGAAGTCATTTGTGGAAGCATGTTTTCAGGAAAATCAGAAGAATTGATACGCAGGGTGCGCCGGGCGAAATATGGAAAGCTTGAAGTTCAAGTTTTTAAACCACTGATCGACAACCGTTACAGTGAAGAGTCAGTGGTTTCTCATAACGGTACCGCAGTCATTGCCCGACCGGTCGAAAAATCAGTTGATATCCTGAAAAGTGTTTCTCCTGACACTGAAGTGGTAGCCATAGATGAAATTCAGTTCTTTGATGAGGATGTCATTTCTGTCGTTCAGGAATTAGCCGACCATGGAATTCGGGTAATAGTTGCAGGACTTGACCAGGATTTCAGAGGCGAACCATTTGGCCCGATGCCAAAGCTTATGGCGCTTGCTGAAAGTGTAACGAAGCTGCACGCGATCTGCATGGTATGCGGATCACCGGCCAGCCGTACACAAAGGCTGATCAACGGAAAACCGGCTTCTTATGATGATCCCATTATTTTGGTAGGTGCATCAGAATCATATGAACCACGCTGCCGCCATTGTCATGAAGTGCCGGGAAAGCCGAATAATCTGCTCGCAAGCTTAGCAGAACAATCAGAATAAATGAAGGATGATTCTCTTTAAGGTGCCAGGCACCTCATGGAGATTCATCCTTTTTTTGTCTGTATTTTTTTAGGCTTAACACAAACCCTAAGATTACGGGAGGTGTTTTCTGTGAAAAATACAGGAGTTTTCCTTATCCTTGCTTTACTGCTGACGGCATGTTCTCCGACGTCTAAAGATCATTTTGAACCGACGGCGAATGAATCAGCCAAGAATATGAAAGACAACATGTGGGGACATGGGATTATTAATTACCATGTGACAAAAAACAACCCAAAGTTCAACTATAGTTCTGAAACGAATAAGAATCCCAATGACTATCAGAAATTGAATACAGCCCGATTTGATATCTCTGATGATCAGGACAAAATTCGTGAGGCGGTCGTCAGCCAGACGGGCATTAACCCTCAGATGGTGACCATCAATGGAAACTATGCACATATTCATTTAAACGTGCCTTCAAGTGTATCTGACCGTAAAAAAGAGAAGATGCGCCGAGACATTAAATCAGCAGCAGAGCAGGCCGTTCCACGCTATAAGTTTTCAGTTAAAGTCGACAGCAGAAGGTGAAAAAACGGCAAATGTCCGTGCTTCCCGCACAGACAAATGCCGTTTTATTTTTTGGCTCTTCTCGCAGCCTGCTGAATCGGATCCCATACCCCGTTATATGGAGGAGCATAGCAAAGATCCAAATCCTCGAGTTCGTGCAGGTCCATTTTGTGAAACATGGCTGTGGCCAAAACATCCACTCTTTTGTCCACCCCATGCTTGCCGATAAACTGCCCGCCCAGAATGCGCTGGTTGTTGGCGTCGAATATGATTTTGACGTGCAGCGGTTCAACTCCAGGAAAATAGCCGGCAATGTCTTTTGCACGCGTCATTACTGTTTCAACCGGAAAATGGAGCTTTTCCGCTTCTTTCTCGGATATTCCTGTTTTTCCAAGAGAAAGGTCCATGAACTTAATGATGGAGGAGCCGACAATTCCTTTGAACGTCTGCCTCTTTCCTGACATGTTCAGGCCTGCAATCCGGCCTTGCTTGTTCGCTGTTGTGCCAAGAGGAATATGATCATCCATTTCTTTGATCAGGTGGTAATGGCTCGCGCAATCTCCAGCAGCATAGACATCTTTCACATTGGTCCCCATGTACCGGTTGACAAGGATGGCTCCGCTCTCGTGAAGCCGGATCTCCGTATCTTCGATCAATGATGTATTTGGCTTTACACCAACAGATACGATGACCATGTCCGTTGGATAGTCCCGTTTGTTCGTCTTTACGAATTGAACCCGGTCATCTCCCTTAAACCGCTGAACTTCTTCATTCAAACAAACCTCTATGTCATGTTTTTGGGCTTCTTCATGGATCAGTTCTGCCATATCGGAATCAAAGATGGCGCCTAGCTGGGGCCCTCTTTGGATAATCCTTACCCTTTTCCCTAAAAGCCTAAGATTTTCTGCCATCTCAAGCCCGATATAGCCTCCGCCGATAATGGTGACGTCCTGGATGGAAGGATCAAGGTCCTTCTTGATTTTCTCAACGTCAGGAATCGTTTTCACAACATGGATGCCTGGCAGGTGCCTTCCTTCCCATTGCGGCATGACAGGGCTGACCCCCGTTGCAATCAGAAGCTTGTCATATGAAAAAACAAATTCCTCATTCGTTTTTGTATGTATGCCGTAAATGGTCTTTTCCCCTGGATCAACCCGGGTCACTTCATGATAGGTTCTGGCGTCCATTCCATACTTCTCCCTGAAGGTGGTTACATCGCGGGCAATAAGTTCTTCAGAAGATGGAATGAGTCCGCTCACTACATAGGGGAGTCCGCATTGGCCGTAAGAATAGATGCCCCCTTTTTCAAAAATGGTGATGCTGGCCTCCGGATCGTTGCGGACGATTTGCATCGCAGCACTCATCCCGGCCGCATCTCCGCCGATAATACAATAGTTCATACTCTATCCCCTTTCTGTTCTTCTATAGTATTCCCCTTCGTTTTCTTTTAGTCATCTTTAAATGGGTGTTCGCTATTCTTGCACCGTATCCTTTTTTTCTTTCAACACTATCTGTACCAACAAGAACCTGCCGGCGCTGTCGAACAATCATAATAGAGAGGTGTAGAAAATGCTGGATATCTTATCGAACGGAACGGACTGGAACGACCATCCTGTTCCGATCACCACACTTATCAAAAAGTTGAAAGAGAAGCCGCTGGATCCTATCTATGAATCCATGGGAAATTTTATTGTGAAAGTCAATCCGGTTACTGATACGCAGCACGACATACGGCACAAAGGGTGTACCCAATTTTTTGGCCACTTTGCAACCATTCCCTTTGTTTTCAATATTATAACCGATGAAAAAGTCGTGATTGAAGAACTGACAAAGGCCATCCGCATGAATCAGCAGCGACTGGATTACGAAGCGCTGAAAAACCATACATCCATGTATTAAAAACCTTTGCCCGGCGCATCCCTATAGAGTACGATAAAAGAAAGAGCGGGGGTGCAGTTGTGGAAGGATCCATTATAGCTTTGAATACTGGAAAGGCAGATGTTCTTTCGTGGCAGGGAAAAGACATAAGCTCGGCGATCAATAAAAAGCCGTCCCGTAGTCCATTATTCTTGTCAAATCTTCAATTTGAAGGAGATATACAGGCGGACACCGTGCACCATGGCGGTCCGGATAAAGCAGTCTGTGTCTATTCTCATGATCATTATGCGTATTGGGAGAAAGGGCTGGGAATCTCTCTGGACGTACCATCTTTCGGTGAGAATCTTACCGTTGAAGGCCTTACCGAAAAAGAGGTCTTTATCGGTGACATCTTCCGGCTTGGGGAGGCACTGGTCCAGGTGAGCCAGCCGCGCCAGCCTTGTTTTAAGGTGGCTGCCAAACTCAAACAGCCGTTGATGGTCAAATATATTCATGATACCAGTTTCTCCGGCTATTACTTGCGCGTACTGGAAGAAGGCACTGTCAGCCCGGGAGACAAGCTTGTTATTGAAGAAAAACATCGAGCCGGGATCTCTGTCGAATTTGTTAACAGAATGACATACATAGACAAGGAAAACAGAGAAGGGCTTACCATGCTTGCCGGTCTGAATGAACTGGCAGAAGGCTGGCGCTCAGCTATGAAAAAGAGATTAGACGCTCTCCCCGGGCAGTACCTGTAGCTCCGGGGATTTCTTTTTGCCTTCAAACCGTCAAAACACAGTCTGAAGGCTTTTGACGGGTGACCTCCCCTGTATTATAATTAGAATGTTATGCCATTAAAATGAGGTGAAAAGCGTGTTAGAACGTTTAGAAACGATAGAAGCCCGATACAATAAATTAAATGATCTATTAAGTGACCCAGAAGTCATTAGCGATACGAATAAATTAAGGGAATACTCCAAAGAACAGTCTTCTCTTCAAGATACAGTAGCGGTTTACCGCGAGTATAAAGAAGCAAAAGAAGGGCTCGACGAAGCAAAAGCAATGCTCGAAGAAAAGCTTGATGCCGAGATGACCGCCATGGTGAAAGAGGAAGTTTCCGAGCTTGAAGATAAGATTGAAGAGTACATTCAGCAGCTGAAAATCTTGCTTCTTCCAAAAGACCCGAACGATGATAAGAACGTAATCGTCGAGGTACGCGGAGCAGCAGGCGGTGACGAAGCCGCCCTATTTGCAGGCGACCTTTACAAAATGTACAGCCGCTATGCCGAGGTGCAAGGCTGGAAAACAGAAGTAATCGAAGCAAGCTACACCGAGCTTGGCGGCTACAAAGAGATCATCTTCTTGATCAACGGCAACGGGGCATACTCCAAGCTGAAGTATGAAAACGGAGCACACCGCGTACAGCGTGTTCCTGCTACTGAGTCCGGCGGTCGTATCCATACGTCTACAGCGACAGTAGCGATCCTTCCTGAAGCAGAAGAAGTGGAAGTTGAAATTCATGATAAGGACGTCCGTGTAGACACGTTTACGTCAAGCGGACCGGGCGGACAATCGGTTAACACGACTCAATCCGCTGTTCGTCTGACGCATATTCCAACTGGAACCGTTGTTTCCTGTCAGGATGAAAAATCACAGATCAAAAACAAGGAAAAAGCGATGAAGGTTCTTCGCGCACGTGTTTATGATAAAATTCAGCAGGAAAAACAAAAAGAATACGATGAAAACCGTAAATCTGCAGTGGGTACCGGTGACCGTTCAGAACGGATCCGTACGTACAACTTCCCGCAAAACCGTGTAACGGACCATCGCATCGGCCTGACTCTTCAAAAACTGGATCAAATTTTGCTCGGCAAGCTGGACGAATTCATTGAAGCATTAATTACAGAAGACCAGACAAGCAAAATGAAGGCCCAGACGGAAGCATAAGATGAAAGCGATGAAACGGCATGAAGCCCTGAACTGGGCTTCATCTTTTTTAACGAAAAAGAGACGGGAACCTCAAGCCGGGGAGCTTCTGCTTCGTCATGTACTTGGCGATCTGAGCCGGACGGAGCTGCTTCTTGGTTTGGATGAAGAGCTTCTTCCAAAGCAGCAAGAGGCATTTGAAGCAGCTGTACAAAAGCATGGCGATGGAGTGCCTGTCCAATACATTATTGGGTTTGAAGAGTTTTACGGAAGACGCTTTTCGGTGAATAAAGAGGTGCTCATTCCTCGGCCGGAAACAGAAGAGCTCGTATATGAAGTGCTTCATCGCTCCATGATGAGGTTCCCTGGCATAGAAAAGATCCAGACAGTCGATGTCGGGACGGGGAGCGGTGCCATTGCCATTACGCTGGCACTGGAGAATTCTCGTTTTTCGGTAACCACGATCGATATTGCTGAGGAATCCCTGGAAGTCGCAAAGAAAAATGCTGAAGACCTTGAGGCATCTGTTCGTTTTATTCATGGAGACCTCCTTCAGCCTCTGATCGAGGGCGGAGAAAAAACAGATATCGTTGTGTCGAATCCTCCTTACATTCCTGACCGTGAAATAATGGAGCTTGAGACGATCGTTAAGGATCAAGAGCCTTTCCGTGCACTTAGCGGCGGTGAGGACGGCTACGTATTTTACAGAAGGTTTATGGAAGAGCTGCCCCTCGTTCTGAACCCACAAAGCATTGTTGCCTTTGAAGTCGGCCATGATCAGGGCCAGACCGTGGCTGAAATGCTCAGGGTCACGTTCCCTGGGTCGGTTGTTTCGGTAGTAAAGGATATCAGCCAAAAAGAACGGATGGTTATCGCGGAGATTGGCTTTAAATAAGCAGAAAAGGTGGGGGCTGTCCAGAAAGTCGAAAATTGACCTTCAGGCAGCCCCTTTTTGGCTTGAAAAATCTTCAATGAAAAGTTAATTGAAGTGGAAGATGCGAGACTCCTCGAAAATGAACTTCACATTTTCTTCGTGCGATAAAAAGCTGCCGGAGCCTTCCTTGTCCTGCGGGACTAGCGTGACAGGTGAGACTCCCGCCGGTGCTTGCACCAAAAAGTAGGCGTTCACGCCGGTAAGGCTCACCGCACGCCCTGCGAAAGTAGGCGTTTACGCCGGTAAAAGCGAGCAGCCTGGAACGGAAATCAACAGGTTACAGACTTCTTGGACAGCCCCTTTTTTTTTTGTGGCCGGAAGAACGGAATTGAACGAAACTGGCGCTGAATTGAGCCGAATGGAGAATAATTGAGCGAAACAAGCAATAATTGATCCGAACTTAATTTTCAGACTTATTTGCCAGTCAAACGCAACTCAATATCATCTATTCTCACATCCTAAAAATTGACGAAATACCTACTTCTATTGTAGGATTACTATTAATTAAATAAATCTTATCCAGAGCGGTGGAGGGACTGGCCCTATGAAACCCGGCAACCTATTTTTAGAAGGTGCTAAATCCAGCAGGAGTAGATCCTGGAAGATAAGATGGAACGGTCTAAAACTTCCTCTTATCTGAGAGGGAGTTTTTTTTGTGGGCTATTTTGGTAGGTCGGGGGGTCTCGACTTTGTCGCGACCGCTCCTCCGCGCTGATGGGATAGACTTAGAGGGTCTCTCTCGGCGGCAGTATGTTTTGCTTATAGCAGAGGGGAGAAAAAGGTAGATGAGATTTGGATTTTGGTTGCCGATCTTTGGTGGATGGCTGAGAAATGTGGAAGATGAGAACATGCCGCCGACGTTTGATTATGCGAAGAAGGTTATTCAGTCCGCGGAAAAGTGGGGGTTTGACACGACGCTGATCGCGGAACTGTATTTAAATGATATAAAAGGGCCGGAGCAGGACTCTTTGGAGGCTTGGACAACGGCAGCGGGTCTCGCGGCCGTAACGGAGAAAATAGAAATTATGACAGCGGTAAGGCCGGGATTCCATAATCCTGCTGTAACGGCGAAAATGACGGCGAACATCGACCAAATGAGCGGCGGGAGGTTTACACTTAATGTCGTCTCCGCCTGGTGGGAAGAGGAAGCGAAGCAGTATGGCGGCATTTTTACTGCCCACGACGAAAGATATGAGCGTACGCAAGAGTTTCTTGATGTTCTAAAGGGGCTGTGGACAGAAGAAACCTTCAATTATTCCGGCAAGTTTTATCAGTTTAGCGATACGAAACTTTTCCCTAAACCTGTTCAGCGGCCAAATCCCATTTTGTATGCTGGCGGAGAAAGTGAAAGGGGTAAACAGGTTATCTCTTCCTCCTGTGACGCCTACGTCATGCATGGCGGCACTGTCGAAGAAGTCGCCGTTAAGATCAATGACATGAAGAACCGCCGCGGGCAAACAGGGAAAGAACCTTTATCTTCGTTCGGCATGGCGGCCTATGTGATCTGCCGGGATACTGAAGAAGAAGCCCAAGCGGAACTGCAGAGGATTACAGATGTAAAAGAGTCCAGCGCATATGCTGGGTTTAAAGATTTTACGAGCAAGTCGCAGCTTGAACAGCAGATTCAGCTGTACGACTACTCTGTTTCCAACCGGGGGCTGAGGCCGAATCTGATCGGTACACCTGAACAGATTGCGGAGCGGATTGCAGCATATGAAGAAGCCGGCCTCGGACTCCTTTTACTGCAATTCTCCCCTCAGTTAGAAGAGATGGAACGTTTCTCAAAACAGGTGATGCCTTTGGTAGAGAGCTATCGGAAAGAATATGCGAAATAAGGAGGATGACCATGAAAAAAGTATATATCATACATGAGAACGATGAATGGACAGATCATCTCACAAAGAGGCTGGATGAGCTGCAAGTGCCTTATGAGGCATGGCATCTCGATCAGGGAACGGTTAATCTGGCAGAAGCCCCGCCCGAGGGCATTTTTTACAGCCGCATGAGTGCTTCCTCACATACAAGAGGACACCGTTATGCACCGGAACTTGCTGCCGGTGTCATTGCCTGGCTGGAAGCACATGGCCGAAAAGTGCTGAATGGCAGCCGCGCCCTTCAGCTTGAGGTGAGTAAGGTCGTTCAATATTTAGAGCTTGAGGCGCATGGGGTGAAGACGCCCAAAACCATTGCGGCTGTTGGCAAGGACCAAATTTTGCAGGCAGCTGAGCAGTTCAGCGGCAAACCGTTTATTACAAAGCATAACCGGGCGGGAAAAGGCCTTGGTGTTCAGCTTTTCCATTCATACCAAGGATTGAAAGAGTATGTGCTCGGCCCTGATTTCGAAGAGCCGGTGGATGGCATCACATTGATACAGGATTATATTGAATCGCCGGAATCTTATATTACACGCTGCGAATTTGTCGGCGGCAAGTTTGTTTATGCGGTTCGGGTGGATACCTCAGAAGGCTTTGAACTCTGTCCGGCAGACGCCTGCCAGATCGGTGACCTGTTTTGTCCTGCAGGAGAGGAAACGCCAGCCAAGCCGAAGTTTCAAATTCAGGAGGACTTCAATGAGTCAATCATTGAAAACTATATGAGGGTTCTGGCAGACAACAAGATTCATGTTGCCGGGATCGAATTTATAAAAGATAAAGACGGCACGATCTATACGTATGATATCAATACGAACACCAATTACAACTCTGATGCTGAAGCGGCTGCCGGAAAATATGGCATGCTGGAGCTTGCGAAATTTTTGCAGCAGCAGCTTGATTCATTGAATGCAGCAACCGTGCAATAAGACAAAAAGAGCCTCCCGCCAGCAGCGGGAGGCTCTTTGTTTTTTCATTATCTACATGAAAAAGGGGGTGATAGGGATGTCCTTACTATAGCAGACCCACTACATTGCAGAGGAATTATGTGACCTTTTTGATATGTTTAATAAATTTGTGACAAAGTCCGTTGTTTCACAGCCGGTTTCTGTCATATTTTCCCTGTATTTGTTTACTAGATTCATAGTATGATTCCTCCTTTCCGTGGCCACAATGAGGATAGAAAAGGAAAGGGGAGTTTTAAACATGAAAAGATCAAAAAAATCGCTAATGACTATACTATTCCTATCGCTGATCGCGATGCTGCTGTTTTTTGAAACCCAAACGAAGGTGGCCGATGCCACCATGAATGCCTCTGCTAAAATTCCGAGTGATGCCATCAGGCTACGGATTCTGGCAAACAGTGATGCGGAAAAAGATCAGGCACTGAAAAGAAGAATTCGGGATAAAGTGAACGAACAGATCACAACCTGGGTGGGTGGCCTGGATTCACATGATCAGGCCGAAAAAGTGATCCGAAAACATTTGCCTGAAGTTGAAAACGTGGTAAAGTCCTATTTGAAAGATGCCGGGCTCAGCATTCCCTACAAAGTTCAATTCAACAATCATGTCGCCTTCCCGACAAAAATGTACGGAAATAATGTCTACCCTGCTGGAAAGTATGAAGCGGTCCTCATTACACTTGGTAAAGGGAAAGGAGCCAATTGGTGGTGTGTATTGTTTCCGCCTCTATGTTTCCTTGATTTTGAAAACGGAGACGCCGTTAAAGCGGATCAGAAGGGTGTAAAGGAAGTAGCCTCAGGACCAGCTCAGGACGCACCTGTTGTTCAAAAGCCTGAGGAAGAAAAAATAGAAGTTAAATTCTTTCTGGCAGACTTATTTACCTCCATCGCTGATAAGATCGGGAGTCTTTTCTCTTAAAAGCCCTGCATAACTTTCATGGTTGTTTCATAGACTTTTATAAAAAATGCTAGAGGGGTGAACACCATGACAATTCGTTTACGGGCGGCTATGCCGCATGAAGCAGGAAGTCTCGGTGACCTGGTAAGGCAGGCTGGTCTCGGAACGGACGGGATCAGAGAGGGAATCGAGAACTATCTGGTTGTGGAAAATGATGAAGGAGATACGATCGGAACAGTGGGCCTGGAAAGAGTTGGCCAGGACGGGCTGCTGCGTTCCTTCGTCATCAAGAAAGAATATTCGAATGAACAACTATTTCTGCGATTGATTCAAAGAATTTTGCTATACTGTAAGGAAAAAGGAGTGGAAACCCTGTATCTGCTTACGAAAGCTGTTCACCTTTTTGAGCCTTTATCGTTTCAGCCGGTAGCCGAAAAAGGAACTCCTTCCCATATTGAGAATACCGCCCACTACAAGAAAACAGCTGAAAAAGATGTTGTACTCCTGTACTGCACCTTGAATGACAAATGATTATCCACAAGTTATACACATTTCTGGAGCGTTTGTGTATAACTTGTGGATGATGTGCGAAATGAGCGTTAGAACACAGATTGGGCGGTTTGAAAGGATTTTTCACATGACAGAGTATAAAACCGAAGTATGGTCTGTGGATAAAAAAATGGATGAAGAAAAAGAATATCCACAAATTACGCAAGCTTCCTTGTGGATAAAGAAAAATGAAGTGGTGGCGTTCCCCACAGAAACAGTATATGGACTTGGAGGAAACGCGCTCAGTGATGAAGCCATCGAGAAAATTTTCCGGGCAAAGGGAAGACCGAGTGATAATCCGCTGATCGTTCATATCGCAAGGACTGAACAGCTTGAGGGGATTGTTGCTTCCATCCCGGAACGTGCAAAAAAACTGATGGATGCGTTCTGGCCGGGTCCCCTGACACTGGTTCTGCCCAAGGGAGAGGATGTGGCCGGCCGGGTGACAGCGGGGTTATCCACAGTGGCTGTTCGTATGCCTGATCATCCCGTTGCCATGAAACTGATCAAGGAATGCGGTCTTCCGCTGGCGGCTCCCAGCGCCAATGTCTCTGGAAGGCCTTCTCCAACGACTGCCCAGCATGTTTATGAGGATTTAAAAGGTAGAATCCCTGGTATTCTGGACGGAGGGGCAACAGGGGTCGGTGTGGAATCCACAGTGGTCGACTGCACGGCCGAAACACTTGTCATCCTTCGCCCGGGAGGAGTCACGAAAGAGCAGCTTGAAGAGGCGGCGGGTGAAACACCCATGGATCCTGGACTCCTCAATGAGAAGGAAGCACCGAAATCTCCGGGCATGAAATACACGCATTATGCGCCGGATGCTCCACTCTATCTTGTGGATGGCTCTCCTGCGTTTTTGCAGGAGCTTGTGGACAAGCAAAAAGAAGCAGGGCGAAAAATCGGTGTTCTCACTTCAGAAGAAAATGCATCCTTTTATCAGGCAGATACGATTATTCCGTGCGGGTCACGTGAAAAGCTGGAAAGTGTCGCACATCATCTGTACGATGCTTTGCGGGCGTTTAACGAGAGTGATGTGGATATCATTTATGGAGAAGTGTTCCCGAAAAAGGGCGTAGGTGCAGCCATTATGAACAGGCTTGAGAAATCGGCAGGCGGACAGATCATTAAAGAATAGAGCAAAAAAGAACAGGACAGCTGGCTGTCCTGTTTATTTATGGTCAGACAATAAAGAGGCGCCCTCCTGATCGATCGAGAGCATGGGAAGCACCACTTTAAAGGTGCTGCCTTGTCCCAGCTCGCTCTTCACGTGGATCCTCCCGCCATGGTCCTCAATAATCTTATAGCAGACCATAAGGCCGAGCCCTGTCCCTTTCTCTTTTGTTGTATAAAAGGGTTCACCGAGTGAAGGGAGCTTATCAGAAGGAATTCCGCACCCTTCATCCGCAAACGACACCACCAGATCGTTCTCTTTCCGTTCAATGGAAATAAACACGTTTCCGCCATCTGGCATCGCTTCTATCGCATTTTTCAGCAGATTGATAAATACCTGTTTAAGCTGGTTGTCCACACTGGAGATTACAGGCAGATCGTCTTCTGCTTTAAAATAAATCTGCACGTTCATCAATATGGCCTGTGTTTCAATCAGTGAGATGACATGGCGCATCAGTTCAGTGATGTTGGTAGGCACGAGATTCATAACCTGCGGCTTGGCCAAGACCATAAATTCGCTGACAATGGAATTAATCCTGTCAATTTCAGAGAGCATGATTTCATAGTACTCATAGTCTTTCTCTGCTTTCGATTCAAGCAGCTGCAAGAACCCTTTTATAGAGGTTAAAGGGTTGCGGATCTCATGGGCGGCACCAGCAGCCAGCTGGCCCAGAACAGAAAGCTTATCGGATTTTCTAAGCATTTCTTCTGTTTTTTTCCGCTCGGTGAGATCTCTGGATACAACCACGACGCTTTCCACATGGCCTTTTTCATTGATGACTGGTGTTGCGTTTGTTTCCAATACAACATAGGAACCATCGTTATGTTTCCAGCGAGCTTCATATTTTACAGGCTGTCTCGATTGGACCATGCGGCGCATGAGGAGAGTTACCCGTTTTTTGTCATCTTCATGCAGGAAATCAATTGCATTTTTTCCTAGATGATCTGCAGGATCCACACCTAAAATCATCTTGCTGGAAGGTGAGGAGTATGTGATCTTCCCCTGCCTGTCGGATGTTGCGATTAAATCCATCGTATTTTCGGCAATGATGCGGTATTTTTCTTCGCTCTCACGCAAGGCTTTTTCCTGTCGTTTTTTTTTCAGTGATATCACGTGAAATACCCGAGAATGCGTGTACTCGGCCGTTTTGATCAAATATGGGAAACAGCGTGACACTCGAGTTCAGCAGGGATCCATCTTTGCGCTGACAAATCATCTCGTGGCCTATAATGGGAATTCCCTTTTTCACCGTCTGGATCATCTCCAGTGATTCCTGTAAATATTGATCAAGGACAATAGGGAAAATCGGGCTTCTGCAGTCCCTTAATTCTTCCTCTGTCCACCCGAACGTTTTTTCAAAAGCGGGGTTCAGCTTGATCGTTTGTTTATCGAAATCATAGATGGCGATCATGTCTGCGGAATGAGTAAACAGCGACTCCAGTGTTTCTTTTGTTTCCCTCAGTTCGGCTTCCTGCTTCTTCTTTTCCGTAATATCCTTTCCAATACAATACAGTCCCAGTACGTCATCGCTTACGATAATCGGTGTGATGGTCAGATTTACAAACCGAATTTCTCCATCTTTTCTTTTCATCTTCATATCGTATGTTTTTGGAGTGCCCTTAAGGGCCTCCTCAAAATCTTGGACAGATTTTTCCAGATGTTCTTCCATCAGCAGGGGATGAAAGGTCATGCTGAGCAGTTCTTTCCCCGTGTAGCCGGTAAGATGTTCTGCAGCCGGATTGACGGTCGTAAACTTCCCTTGGGAATCAAGGGAAAATAGTGCATCGATGTTATGCTCGATCAGCGAGCGGAACCTTTGCTCACTTTCTTCCAGCTGCCTCTCCATCATAACCCTATGGATCAGATCGATGCTTAAGCCCCGCACCTCGACGACTTTTCCATTTTCAAAGACCGGATTTAACGATACGAGGAATGGGACATTGTTCAGTTGAGCTTCATATGTAATATGCTCTCCCTTCCAGGCCCGTTCGTAACAATCCATTTTAAAGGCGGCGAGCTCTTTCGGAAAAATTTCTTCAGGCGTCTTTCCGATCACCCATTCTTCTTTATAGCCCATTGAGTCAGAGAGTTCACCGCTGCACTCGGTCATCACGAAAGTTTCGTCTGATTTAATAAACTTGAACGTCATGCTCTGCTGTTTTGTAATCTCCATACGGTGTGCTTTCTTTTTTGATTCAGCAACTGCCGGATGAATCGATTTCCCGTCTTCAGCCATGAAAATTTCCCCTCCGATTCTTCCCGTTTTTCTATAACCTTTATTTACGTTAAACAAACCCATATCCCTGCTTATGTCGAAAATTGCTTTATATTTGGTTTTTTCGAGGAACGGAAACGCCGATTCTAATCAATGGCGGACGTGCATAAGGTTGTACTAGCGGAGTTAGGGGGAAAGTAAATGGACGTCGTAACAATCGGTGAATGGCTGACGCTGTGGCTCATGTCTTTTGCTCTTGGTATGGATGCTTTTTCTATTGGGATCGGCATGGGAATGCTGCAATTAAGGCTGAGGCAGATTGTGAAAATAGGAGTAGTCATCGGACTGTTTCATATTGGGATGCCTCTTGCAGGACTATTGCTTGGCAAGCAGATTTCTTCTCACTTTGGGGGCATTGCAGTCATCATCGGCGGTTGCTTGCTGCTCCTTCTTGGTTTGCAGATGATCCATTCTTCATTCAAGCCTGAGAATGAGCCGTTTGTGAATCCTGTCGGGTTTGGTCTGCTGCTTTTTGCTGTGAGCGCCAGCCTGGATAGTTTCTCTGTTGGACTAAGTCTGGGAATTTACGGAGCCCGTACGTTTCTTACCATATTCATGTTCGGAATCATGAGCATGCTGTTGACATGGGGAGGTCTGATGATGGGCAGAAAAGTTCAAAAGTGGCTAGGATCCTACAGTGAAGCGCTCGGCGGATTGATTCTGCTTGCTTTTGGGATCAAGCTCCTGCTTCCCTTATAATGTTGAAACAATAAATGAACGATTGGCACTGAGCCAATCTTTTTTTATACTTGTAAATAAAGTCATTGAAGCTGAGGGTGGGAAATCATGAAAAAGATCTTATTTGTCTGTACAGGAAATACGTGCCGAAGTCCGATGGCGGCTGCATTGCTTAAATACTTGGGAAAAGGAAAAGTTGAAGTAAGGTCAGCTGGCGTCTTTGCCGCAGAGGGGGCAGGGGCGAGTACCCATGCGGTGACGGCGATGTCGGAAAAAGGCATCCCATTCAAACATGAATCCAAACCCTTGACTGAAACACTTGTCCGTTGGGCCGACCTTGTCCTGACGATGACAGAAAGCCATAAACATACGGTTTGTCATCAATATCCGGAGGCTGTGGAGAAAGCATATACACTTAAAGAATACATCTATCAGAACGATGACTATGAAAAGCAGCTTTCAGAGCTTCATCAGGCGTATGCTGAAATTGAAACAATAAGAGCTTTCTATAAAAATAAATGGGATCAGGCCGATACTAATGACAAGCAAGCGGTTCAGGAGAAATTTGAAGCTGATATTCAGCCTTTCAAAGAAAAAATTATCTCGCTGGAAAACAGCTTGCCTTCCTTGGACATCATTGACCCGTTTGGCGGAAGTATCGATCTTTATCGCGAGACGAGAGCCGAGCTTGAAAGCCTCATTGAAAAACTCATAAAAAAGATTTAAACAGAGATGGCCTCTTCATATTTCCGTTATCACCGGTTTAATCGGTTGAAACAATGTAAAATTCAATTTAAAATTGAAGTAGAATACGGAAATATACAGGAGGATCAGATGAGAGTAGCGATTGGTTCAGACCATGCAGGAGTAGAGCTTCGTCAGGAAATTGTGAGCATGATGCAGGAGATGGGCATGGATGTAAAAGATATGGGCTGTGAATGCAGCACCTCGGTAGATTATCCGGATTACGCCATTCCCGTAGCGGAAATGGTGGCAAGCGGAGAGGCTGATCGGGGCATATTAATCTGCGGTACGGGAATAGGTATGAGTATAGCGGCAAACAAAGTAAAAGGAATCCGCTGTGCCCTTGTGCACGATTTGTTCAGCGCCAAAGCAACACGCCTGCACAATGACAGCAACGTGCTGGCGATGGGTGAACGGGTCATCGGACCTGGACTGGCTTTGGAAATTGCAAAGGTATGGCTGACGACAGAATATGAAGGCGGCCGCCACAGCAAACGAGTCGGAAAAATTTCTGATTATGAAGCGCAGGGTGCAAAATAGGCGGAAGTACCGCAACGAAAGGGTGACAGAAGAGGCTGGACGCTGATTCTCACCTCAAAAGAAGGGACGATTCAACCAATGAGTGACCAGCTGCAAACTGTTGAGAAGCAGGTCTTTCATGCACTATCTGATTTACAAAAACAAGCCCAGTTAAAGCCTGGACAGCTGCTGGTCGTAGGGGCCAGTACGAGTGAAGTAACCGGAGGGAAAATTGGCACTTCCGGAACGATGGAAGCGGCTCAAGCTCTTTATAACGGGGTTAAAACCTTTCAGGAAGAAAGTCAGGTCGCTCTTGCCTTTCAATGCTGTGAGCATTTGAACAGAGCACTTGTGATGGAGCGTGAGATCGCTGACAGGCTTCGATATGAAGAAGTCCGGGTTGTGCCTGCGCGTTCGGCAGGCGGCGCACTCGCCACCTATGCCTTCCATCATCTAAATGATCCAGTCGTCGTCGAATACATTAAAGCAGATGCCGGAATTGATATCGGGGATACCTTTATCGGCATGCATCTGAAACATGTTGCTGTACCCGTAAGAACGGAAGTAAAAAGCATCGGGGAAGCCCACGTTACCCTCGCCAAAACAAGGCCAAAGCTGATTGGCGGAGAGCGTGCTGTATATCCATCCAAGGAAGACATCCGCTGCTTTTAATAGATAAAGAAAAAAACCGCCTGTAGAATGGCGGTTTTTTTTGTGCTGGAGAGGGTGGTTTCTTATGAAAATGCTGGGTTTTGCAAGTCTTTGAAGCATTTTTGCAAGTAAGTGGGCGATTTTCGCAAGTAAACGCAGAGATTCCGTAAGTAAACCATGTCGAACCGCAAGTAAAAGTATCAATTCCGCAAGTAAATCTTCCCCTCTGCAGTTTCTTGTTAGAACTTCTTCTCCGAAATCGCCGACCGCATGCGCTGCAGCGATTTTTTTGCTTCTTCCTTGCCGGCCATCATCACATTCACATAGAGTGCATCGATAATACTGAGCTGTGCAATCCGGGAAGAGAGTGCTTCAGACCGGAATTCAGTCTCCCTCGAGATCGTATGCAGGGAGATATCAGCCTTCTCACTGAGCGGAGACTTTGCATAATCGGTAAGCGAGATGGTGCGGCAGCCGTTCTCTTTCGCCACCCTCATGACGTGCAGCAAATCCTTATTTGTTCCGGAATGGGAGATAAAGAGAGCCACATCCCGCTCCGTCAGCTGGGAGGCAGACATTAGCTGAAAGTGCGTATCGGTATAAGCGATGCTTGGTTTGCCGGTACGGATAAATTTATGATGAGCGTCCATAGCGATGATGCCTGATCCGCCGTTTCCGTAGAATTCGATCTTTTGAGCGGCGAGCAGGCAATCGACAGACGCCTGAAAACTTTTTTCATCCAGCATCTGCCGGGTATCTTCGAGTGTGCCGATGTTGGATTGAAATACTTTTTGGGCGATCTGGGCAGGTGTGTCGCTTTCTAATATGGTCTCATGGATATCCTGAAGCGGGCCGACAATATCAGAGGCAAGTGCAATTTTTAATGCTTGAAATCCCTTGAAGCCCAGCCTTTTACAAAACCGGAAGACCGTCGCATCCGCTACCTCCAAATGATCAGCCACTTCATTAATGCTCGAGTGGATGATATTTTGAGGATCCTCCAATATAAAGTCGGCAATCTTTTTTTCTTTTTCGCTTAATATGCCATAAGAAGAGCGAATTTTGGATAAACAGTTTGAAGCTGCCATGTTCGTTCTTCCTTTCTTGTACCGTGACGTTTGGCTCTATCATAATATGAAATTTATTTTCTTGTAAACGGAAAAATTTTTAGTATATAATAGCGATGGAAGAAAAAAATTTTCACAAACCGTAATCATGGTTTATTTGAAAGGGGCATTTATATATGCAAATCGGAATGATCGGCCTTGGTAAAATGGGTTACAATCTTGTTCTTAATCTGCTCGACCACAACCACGAGGTAGTAGCGACAGACGTGAACAAAGAACAGGTGAAAAATATTACGAACGATGGAGCAACAGGCGTTGAATCGATCAAAGAACTAGTCAGCGGTCTAAGCACACCGCGTGTGGTTTGGATGATGGTACCTGCGGGAAACATAACGGAAGATGTTCTTGCTGAACTGAAAAACGTATTGGAGCCTGGAGATATTGTGATCGACGGCGGAAACTCCAACTATAAAGATACACTGCGGCGTGCAGAAGAGTTAAAAGAAAAAGAGCTTCACTTTGTCGATGTAGGGACAAGCGGGGGCACTGACGGAGCACGAAACGGTGCTTGTACAATGATTGGTGCAGAACCTGAAGTATTTGAAATCATCGAACCGATTTTCAAAGATCTTTCCGTGGAAAACGGCTACCTCTATACAGGAAAAGTCGGAAGCGGACATTTCTTAAAAATGGTTCACAACGGCATCGAGTACGGTATGATGCAGGCGATCGCTGAAGGATTCGAAGTTCTTGAGAAAAGCCAGTTTGATTATGACTATGAAGCCGTTGCGAAAATGTGGAACCACGGTTCAGTTGTCCGATCTTGGCTCATGGAGCTGACTCAGAACGCATTCTCCAAAGATCCTAAGCTTGAAGGCATTAAAGGTGTGATGAACTCTTCTGGAGAAGGAAAATGGACAGTGGAAGCTGCACTGGACCTTCAAGTTCCAGCACCGGTTATCGCCCTTTCCCTCATGATGCGCTACCGTTCACTTGAGGACGATACGTTCACAGGCAAGGTAGTAGCTGCTCTTCGCAATGAATTCGGCGGGCATGCAGTGGTAAAAAAATAATTTCAAGCAAAGGGGGGCTGTCCAGAAAGTCGAAAATTGACCTTCAGGCAGCCCCTTTTTGGCTTGAAAAATCTTCAATGAAAAGTTAATTGAAGTGGAAGATGCGAGACTCCTGCGGGACTAGCGTGACAGGTGAGACTCCCCGCCGGTGCTTGCACCAAGAGGCTCACCGCACGCCCCGCGGAAAGCGAGCAGCCTGGAACGGAAATCAACAGCTTACAGACTTCTTGGACAGCCCCTCTCTTTTTATTATGTAATTTCAAACAGACTTCGTTACATACTAAGCTATAGACAGGCAAGTGTAAGATCGGAAAGGATGGTAGGTATGGATTCAAAAAAGTACTTGATGGGTGTGGACATCGGGACAACGAGTACGAAAGCAGTGATATTTGACCGAAAAGGAGCTGTCATTTCTCAGCATACAGTGGGCTATCCGCTGTTAAGTCCAACGCCGTCTACTGCAGAGCAGGAACCGGAAGAAATTTTGAGAGCCGTATTTACCTGTATTAAACAAAATATGGCAGAGAGTCTCGTTTCTCCGGATGATCTGGAGCTGATCTCATTCAGTTCAGCAATGCACAGTGTCATTGCAGTGGATGCCAAGGGGAATGCACTGACGAAGAGTATCACGTGGGCGGATAACAGAAGTGCTTCCTATGCAGAAAAAATTAAGGAAGATCTGAACGGCCATGAAGTTTACTTAAGAACAGGTACACCGATCCACCCGATGTCGCCGCTGTCAAAGCTTCTCTGGATGAAGCATGAACTGAATGAAGCCTATACGCTTGCACATAAGTTCATCGGGATCAAAGAGTATGTGTTTTACAAGCTTTTCGGAGAGTTTCTTATCGACTATTCCATCGCATCATCAACAGGAATGATGAACCTTGAAAAGCTGGAATGGGATGAGGAAGCATTGAGCATTGCCGGCATTACGAGTGAAAAACTTTCCACGCTTGTTCCGACTACCCATGTTGTAAAAGGGCTTGCGCCTGAACTTGCCGAGAAACTGGGCTTACGCACGGAAACTCCGTTTATTATCGGAGCCAGTGACGGCGTGCTTTCCAACCTTGGTGTTAACGCGATTGAACCGGGTGTTGTTGCCGTTACGATCGGGACAAGCGGTGCCATCCGTACGGTCAGTGACAGGCCGATCACCGACCAGAAAGGCCGGACGTTCTGTTATGCGCTGACAGATAAACATTGGGTGATCGGGGGACCTGTAAACAACGGCGGCATGACGTTCCGATGGGTCAGAGACCAGTTCGGTGCCGCTGAAGCAGAAACAGCAAAGCGCCTGGGAGTCGATCCTTACGAGATGCTGACTGAGATCGCAAAAAAGGTCTCTCCCGGAGCCGACGGGCTTTTATTTCACCCGTACATGGCAGGGGAACGAGCGCCGCTCTGGAACGCCAATGCGCGCGGCTCATTCTTTGGGCTTGCTCTCTACCATAAAAAAGAGCATATGATCCGGGCGGTGCTCGAAGGAGTTATTTTCAACCTTTACAGTGTCTTGCTCGCTCTTCAGGAATTAATCGGGATTCCAAAAGGGGTGCAGGCGACTGGCGGGTTTGCCCGTTCTGCTCTTTGGCGGCAGATGATGGCTGACATCTTCAATCAAGATGTGACGATTCCTGAGAGTTTCGAAAGCTCTTGTCTCGGGGCGGTCATCCTTGGATTGTATGCATTAGAAGAAATTGATGATTTCTCCATTGTATCCGAGATGGTCGGCAGCACGTATCAGCACAAGCCAAACCCTGAAAACGTCGATACGTATCAGGATCTGATGTCCATCTTCCTATCCGTCTCACGGAGCCTGGAGGATGAGTATAAACAGATTGCCGATTTCCAAAGAAAAAGGCTGGAAAAATAACCGTAAGGAGGAGCTGTCCAGAAAGTCATAGTAAATTGACCTTCTGGCAGCTCCTTTGTTTAGAAAGGCATCTTCTTTGATTAGTTGATTGGAGTGGAAGGTGCTAGACTCCGGCGGGATGAGCGTGACAGGTGAAACCCGCAGGCGCAAGCGCCGAGGGGTTCAGCGCACGCCCCGCGGAAAGCGAGCAGCCTGGAACGGAAATTAACTGCTGCCAGATAGACATCCTGTTTCTATGCTTGCTAACGGCTTATTGGACAGCTCCTACTTACCTGAAAAAATGGAAGCGCCTACTCTTTTTTAAATTAAAAGAGACGTAACAAATCCCCGGAAGGCTATGTTACAATGGGTTTGAATTAAGGACTTTTACACGAAGGGGATGCGCACACTTGGAAAAGCTAGCTGTTCAAGATCAAGAAGTTTTTGCTGCTATACAGGATGAACTAGGCCGTCAGCGGAATAAGATTGAGCTTATTGCATCAGAAAACTTTGTAAGTCAGGCGGTAATGGAGGCTCAAGGATCCGTACTGACCAACAAGTACGCGGAAGGATATCCTGGACGCCGTTATTACGGAGGATGCGAATATGTTGACGTAGCTGAGGATTTAGCAAGAGACCGTGCCAAGAAAATCTTTGGAGCGGAACATGTCAACGTTCAGCCTCATTCCGGTGCACAGGCGAATATGGCTGTGTATTTTACCGTATTGGAGCCAGGTGACACTGTCCTCGGAATGAATCTATCACACGGAGGGCATTTGACTCACGGAAGCCCAGTTAACTTTTCCGGCGTTTTGTACAATTTTGTTGAGTACGGGGTGGACAAAGAAACTCATCTCATCAACTATGAGGATGTCCGCCAAAAAGCGCTTGAGCATAAGCCGAAAGTGATCGTGGCTGGTGCGAGTGCCTATCCAAGAGCTATTGATTTCAAAAAGTTCCGTGAGATTGCCGATGAAGCAGGAGCGTATCTCATGGTAGACATGGCGCATATCGCTGGGCTTGTGGCAGCGGGGCTTCATGAGAATCCGGTTCCTTACGCTGATTTTGTAACAACAACTACGCATAAAACATTGCGCGGCCCTCGCGGCGGAATGATTTTCTGTAAAGAAGAGTTTGCCAAGAAAATTGATAAATCCATTTTCCCTGGAATCCAGGGTGGACCCCTTATGCATGTCATTGCAGCTAAAGCTGTCGCATTTGGCGAAGCATTAAGCGAAGACTTTAAAACGTATGCCGGACAAATCATTGATAACGCAAAAAGGCTGGCTGATTCTCTTAAAAAAGAAGGAATCACGCTTGTGTCCGATGGCACAGACAATCATTTGATCCTGATTGACGTAAGCAAGCTCGGCATTACGGGCAAGATTGCTGAAAAAGCATTGGATGATGTCGGTATTACCGTAAACAAAAACACGATTCCATTCGATACTGAAAGCCCGTTTGTAACAAGCGGAATCCGTATCGGTACTGCTGCTGTTACATCCCGTGGCTTCGGACTTGAAGACATGGATGAAATTGCATCCCTGATCGCGCTTGTTGTTAAAAATCCTGATGGTGAAGAAGCATTGAAGGAAGCAAGCGAGCGTGTAGCTGCTCTTGCCGGGAAGTATAAGCTGTACGAGTAAGAAAAGAGATGAAAGAAAAAGGCGCCCTTAAAGGCGTCTTTTTTTGTAGTTGGCTGTTTCGTAACCTTTGTTGCTCCTTAGGAGTGGTTGATTTCCGTTTCAGGATGCTCGCTTTTACCGGGGCGTGCGTTAAGCCCCACGGCGCAAGCGCCTTTGGGTCTTACCTGTCACGCTACCCCCGCAGGACAAGGAAGGCTTCGGCGGCGTTATATCGCACGAAGAAAATGTGAAATTCATTTTCGAGGAGTCTCGCACCTTGCACTCAAATCAACTAAATGTTCCCAAAGCAACAATCTTTTAGAATAGCCCCCAAGTCTTTTACCTCAAAGGCGGGAGGTGATAGCTGGCGGTTCAATCACACCTCGCTTAAATTCCGTAAAGTTAAGAGAATGTTCATTTGTAAATTGCAGAAAACTTGTATACTCTTAAGGAGAATTGATCTGTGATTGAATAGTTAGTATATAAATTTAAGGTAGTAGAGGTGAAAAGATGGCTAAACAAAAACCAAAAGGAAAGAGCAAGGCAAAATCTCAGACGAAGAACTATGTTCGAAACAAGAACCAGAAATCATCAAGCTGGATTTTCTGGATGATCGGTATTATTGCGTTAGGTATCATTGTCATCTTATTTGTGGGCAATCCGGGGGACAAGGGGAAAGACTCGAATCAAAATGTCTCGATTGATTATAAAGGGCAGCCTTACTTAGGTGATCAATCTGCTGATGTGAAGGTTATTGAATTTGGGGATTATAAATGCCCGATCTGCAAAAATTTCAACATGTCATTTTTCCCTGAAGTTGATAAAGACCTGATTAAAACAGGAAAAATAAAGTTTTATTTTATCAACTACCCGTTCATCAACGTAGATTCAAGGCGATCGGCACAGTTTGCGGAAACCGTGTATGCGGAACTAGGCAACGACAGCTTTTGGAAGTTCCACGAGCTCTTATATAAAAAGCAGCCCGCAGACCCAAAAGACGAACACCGGGATATCTTTAAAGAGGACTTCCTGGTGAAGACGCTGGCAGAAGCGACGTCTGAAAAAGATGCGGCCAAAGTGAAAAAGGCTTTCGGCAGCTCGAATCATGATGAGGACGTAAAGAAGGATGAGGCACTCGTAAGCAAGCTAAACGTGGACTCTACTCCGACACTCTTTGTAAACGGCAAAAGGTTTACAGGAAGCACGTACGGAGACTTTAAGAAACAAGTAGAAGAAGCAGCGAAAGGGAAGAAGTAAGATGAACAAGCCTTTGTTGCTGAGCTGGCTGACGGCCATCATCGCGGTCATCGGCTCACTTTACTTCAGTGAGGTCATGCATTACGTTCCGTGTACGTTTTGCTGGTACCAGAGGATCCTGATGTACCCGCTCGCCGTATTTCTCGGTGTGGCTTTCTACCATCAGGACAGCAGAATTGCCCGTTATGTGCTGCCTCTCTCTGTTTTAGGTATATTTGTGTCAGGCTATCACATCGCACTGCAAAAGATTCCGGCATTGCAGGAATTTGAAGTATGCACATCAGGTGTGCCTTGTTCGCAGGATTATATCAACTGGCTGGGCTTTATTACGATCCCGATGCTCGCCTTCACAGCCTTTGTGATCATTACAGTGAGCATGATCATATTGAGCAAAAAGGATAACCGTCTTGCCGCAGGAGCTGCCAGAAAGTCATAAACGGACCTTCTGGCAGCTCCTTTTAAAAAAATTTTGATTGTGGAGTCATTACTTGCAAAACAATCTCCATTGACAAGTTGATTGGAGTGTAAGGTGTGAGACTCCAGCGGGACGCGCGTGAAAGGTGAAACCCGCCGAGGGGTTCAGCGCACGCCCCGCGGAAAGCGAGCAGCCTGGAACGAACTACTTCCAGATAGACAGCACCTTTCAGTGTTATAGCCATATTGGGCAGCCTCATGTTTTTCGAATTGGAAGCTTTTTAATCCTTGAAGTGGCTCCTTTTTTTCTGTAAAATGCGGAAGAGGTTATGTGCAAAGAAAAAGCTCGGGTGGACAAGCCCGTTGTGAAAAAGGAGAGGTAGCAGGATGGGTAATGTTTTTGTTCTGGATCATCCATTGATACAGCATAAATTAACACATATTCGTGACATTGAAACAGGAACAAAGGAATTTCGTGAGCTTGTGGATGAAGTAGCGGGATTGATGGCTTTTGAAATCACGCGGGATCTTCCGCTTGAGGAGGTAACCATTCAAACTCCTGTAGCTGAAGCGCAAATGAAAGTAATTGCCGGGAAAAAGCTGGGACTTGTACCGATTCTCCGTGCTGGTCTTGGAATGGTAGATGGCATCTTAAAATTGATTCCAGCAGCGAAAGTTGGGCATGTAGGTCTATATCGCGACCCGGAAACACTTTTGCCAGTTGAATACTACGTTAAGCTTCCATCCGATGTGGAAGAGCGCGACTTTATTGTGATCGATCCGATGCTGGCAACTGGCGGTTCAGCCGCTGCAGCTATTACTTCCCTGAAGAACCGCGGTGCGAAAAACATTAAGTTGATGTGTCTCGTTGCTGCTCCTGAAGGAATCGAATTGATCAACAAAGACCATCCTGAAGTGGACATCTATTTGGCAGCCCTTGATGAGAAACTCAATGACCACGGCTATATCGTTCCTGGTCTTGGTGATGCAGGGGATCGTCTTTTCGGAACAAAATAAGCGAAGTTGAAGAAGCACCGGCGGAAGTCTCCGATGCTTCTTTTTTTGTGGGCGAAATGATGGAAGGGGGAATAAATGTAGCGAATCGTGTCAAAATGTGTCGTGGATAAACGGTTCGATAAAAAATGTGGACGTTTCGATAATATATCAACGTTTTCAATAATAAAAAGAGATTTTCGATAATAAAATCAGGAATTCGATAATAAAAATCCAGGTCACCCTAGCCTTCCTCTATTTTGACTGATTTTTTTATTTGAAGCTGGATTTCCCCCCCTTATAGAGCTCCTTCATGCAATTCGAGCTAAAAATACAGCAACTAAACTCCTTTTGACTGATTTTTAAAGAAAATCCCCTAATAAATCCATCAACTTGCCCGCAAAAATTAAAAACGCCCCTCCACTCACCCCGGGCATCCCGGAATGAACAGAAACGGAGCGTTCCTTACTAAAATCCAATCAACTAATCTCCTCAAACGCTACGGAAATGAGGTTTCCGTTGTCCGGGTTATGGAGAACTTTTACTTTAATGTCTTTTTCTACATTGTTCTCGGTTACGATGAAGTCAAAGAAATCAATGACGGTTCCGTCAGCATTGACGCGGCGAGTATCGTACTGATAGTCGCTGATCGCGCTGTTTGGATACTTCTCTTTTGTCCGTTCAAGAGCGATTTTCCCCCACTTTGCGTAATCCTGCCGCATGGGCTCGGTTGATATGTTGACCCTGTTGTTCCGGTTCTGGTCTTCGTAGTAACCGGTCTGATGGGGTTCCACATTATTTTTCCGGTCGTTTGCATTGTTCATGCATGCCCCTAAAATCATCAAAAAGAAAGCAAATAAAAATCCTGTTTTAGTAAGTTTCAAGTGATAGCCTCCTCGTGATTCGATATCACTCAAAAGTGTCTGCAAAAACCTGAATTTTATACATAAATGAACATTTAATATTGTGTAATATACGGGGATTTTCCTAGGGAAAAGCAATATTATAGAGCATTTGAATAAACATATAGGAATTGTGACAGATTTTCCACAATTTATATGATATTTAACCCCTAATTGCGTTGACACCGGGGTACCGCTATTGTATTCTTACAAAGGGAATATGGTAAGGTTTTCATACTAGGAGACTAGCGCGTTTCCTAATATTTTGAACTCTTGCTTATATTTCGGAAGGAGTCCATGCGATGAGCACCGGGAAACGGCCTTATAAAGCAATGGCATTAATGTCAGGTATATTGTCAACACTAGTTGGAGGTATATTGCTTGGACTTTTCGGCGGTATGTGGCTGGATCGCTTCACGGGAACAAGTCCTTTGTTCCTCATCATTGGCTTGTTTCTAGGGCTTGGAGCCGGCGTTTATGGCATGATCCGTTTATTATCCAACCAATCAGGAGAAGAACGCAAATGACCGAGTACACCATGACCTACAGAAGATACATAAAGTATACACTCTTTATGCTCTCTTTTTTTGTCCTCGGATACGGAGTAACGTCCTGCAAATCCATCTTCCTCGGTTTATCATTCGGCACCCTGTTCAGTCTATTTAATCTCTGGAGTATGTACTCCAGTATCGAGCGGCTCGGACAAGCAGTCATTAACCAGCAGAAAGTCAGGACAATGGGCTCATTATCAAGACTTCTCATGGGAGGTCTCGCGGCGCTAATTGCCATGAGATTCCCGCAATTCTTCAATTTGTTAAGTGTGGTAATTGGATTGATGACGGTCTATATTATCATGTTAATAGATTCACTAACTAAAACCATACGTACTCCAAAGGAAAAGAGGTGAACACAGGTGGAACACGAAGCTCCGATACATACGTTTATGGGTTTGCAATTTAACCTGTCTAACGTATTGATGATTACAGTTTCATCACTTATTGTTTTCCTGATTGCTGTACTGGCTACCCGTGCCTTGTCCATGAGACCGGGCGGAATGCAAAACTTCCTCGAATGGGTAGTGGACTTTGTAAAAGGAATCATTAATAGCACTATGGATTGGCATACCGGCGGACGCTTTCTTACTTTAGGGCTCACGCTGCTTATGTATATTTTTGTCTCCAATATGCTGGGACTGCCGTTTGCGGTAGCCTTTGGCCATGAATTATGGTGGAAGTCCCCGACAGCAGACCCGACGATCACATTGACACTCGCTGTTATGGTAGTGGTTTTAAGCCATTATTATGGAGTGAAGTTAAAGGGTGCTAAAGCATATGGTTCAGAATTCTTCAAACCATTCAAGCTTTTCTTCCCATTAAAGCTGATTGAAGAATTCGCAAACACACTTACGCTGGGTCTTCGGCTTTACGGTAACATCTATGCCGGTGAAATTCTTCTCGGCCTTCTCGTGGGTCTCTCACACCAAGGTATCTTTGCTGGTATTCTGGGAATCTTCCCATTGATTGTATGGCAAGGGTTCTCGGTATTCGTAGGTGCTATCCAGGCATTTATCTTTACCATGTTAACAATGGTTTATTTAGCCCATAAAGTGGCTGATGACCATTAATTAATATAATTTCCGTTTCCGGCCAAATAGCCGGGAACAAAAAAATAAAATTTACAGGGGAATAGAAGGGAGTAATACAAAAATGAATCTTATTGCAGCAGCAATTGCAATCGGTCTAGCAGCACTAGGTGCAGGTATTGGTAACGGTCTTATCGTAGGACGTACAGTTGAGGGGGTTGCTCGTCAACCAGAACTGCGCGGTACGCTTCAAACAACAATGTTTATCGGGGTTGCGTTAGTTGAAGCACTTCCTATCATCGGTGTTGTTATTGCATTTATCGTTCTTGGGAAGTAATAACAGCAAGATTTAAAAAGATCTCAATAATGGCGAAGCATGTTTCAAAACTGGAACTTTTCTTCGCCATTCCTTATGTATGACCTATTGAAGGGAGGAAATACCGTGCAATCCTTAATTTTAGGTGCTGCAACCGGTGGTGTTAACGGCGGAGATATTCTCTTCCAGTTACTAGCATTCATAATCTTAATGCTCTTGTTACGCAAGTATGCATGGGGTCCGTTAATGGGCATCATGAAAGAGCGTCAATCTTATATAACAAATGAAATCGAAGCAGCAGAAACAAACCGCAAAGAAGCGGAACAGCATCTCGCTGCACAAATTCAAGAATTAAAACAAGCGCGTGAGGAAGCAAGAGCTATCATTGAAAATTCGAAAAAACAAGGTGAAGTCCAAGGAGAAGCCATCATTCAGGCTGCCCGCGGCGAAGCCAACCGTGTGAAAGAAGAAGCACTTGCTGACATTGCCAGTGAAAGAGAAAAAGCTGTGGCTACTCTCCGTAATGAAGTCGCTTCTCTATCCGTTATGATTGCTTCTAAAGTCATTGCGAAAGAACTAGATGAGCGCAGCCAGGAGAAGTTAATCCAGGATTATCTTCAAGAGGCAGGCGAAGCTAGATGAGCAAAGATCTTACTGTAATTGCAAAACGTTACGCATCAGCGCTTTTTGAAGTAGTAGGGCAAGAGAATCTTGATAAGGCAGAAGCTGAGCTTCGCCTCGTTAAAAGCATCATGGAACAAAACCATGATATCGAAAAGATTTTAAACCACCCGAAAATTTCTGTACAGCAGAAAAAACAAATCGTAAAAGAAAGCATTGGCACGGACATTTCAGAACCGGTCCTGAACACAGTTTTCTTGCTCATCGACCGCAACCGCCAAGGTTTGATCACTGAGATGGCCAGCCAATTCATTGGATTAGCAAATGAATCGCGCGGCATTGCTGATGCAACTGTTTACTCTGTACGCTTGTTATCTGAAGATGAAAAACGCCAGCTTGAGGAAACGTTCGCGAAACGAGTGGGCAAGCAGCGGCTGCGCATTGAAAATATTATTGACCAAAGCCTCGTGGGGGGCGTAAGAATCCGCATCGGCAACCGTATTTTTGACGGAAGTGTCCGCGGGAAACTAGAGCGTATTGAACGTCAATTAGCCGCTACGCAAGGCTAAAAAGATAGGGGTGAAATTCATGAGCATTAAAGCTGAAGAAATCAGTGCTTTAATAAAAAAACAGATTGAAAACTATCAGTCTGAAATCGAAGTTAACGATGTCGGTACAGTTATTCAAGTCGGTGACGGTATTGCCCGTGCGCATGGATTGGATAATGTTATGGCTGGTGAGCTTGTTGAATTTTCTAACGGTGTTATGGGTATGGCCCAGAACCTTGAAGAAAACAACGTCGGTATCATCATCCTTGGGCCTTACCAGGAGATCCGTGAAGGAGACGAGGTTAAACGTACAGGACGCATCATGGAAGTTCCTGTAGGACCGGAGCTTTTAGGACGTGTTGTTAACCCGCTTGGCCTTCCTATTGATGGTAAAGGGCCGGTAGAAACAGTGAAAACACGCCCGATCGAGCAAAAAGCTCCTGGAGTAATGGCTCGTAAGTCTGTACATGAGCCGCTTCAAACAGGAATCAAAGCGATCGATGCCCTCGTTCCAATCGGACGCGGACAGCGTGAGCTGATCATCGGTGACCGCCAAACGGGTAAAACAGCTGTAGCCATCGATACGATCATCAACCAAAAAGATCAGGACATGATTTGTATCTATGTTGCGATCGGACAAAAGGAGTCCACCGTTGCTGGTGTTGTTGAAACTCTTCGCGAACATGGTGCTCTCGATTACACGATCGTTGTTTCTGCTGGTGCTTCCCAGCCTGCACCTCTTCTTTTCTTGGCGCCGTATGCCGGTGTATCCATGGCTGAAGAGTTCATGTGGGACGGAAAACACGTATTGATCGTTTATGATGACCTTTCAAAACAGGCAGCAGCATACCGTGAGCTTTCCTTGCTTCTTCGCCGTCCTCCAGGCCGCGAAGCTTATCCAGGGGATGTTTTCTACCTTCACTCACGCCTTTTAGAGCGTGCTGCGAAATTAAACGATGAATTAGGCGGAGGTTCTATTACCGCACTTCCTTTCATCGAAACACAAGCGAGTGACGTATCTGCTTATATCCCGACAAACGTTATCTCCATTACAGACGGACAGATCTTCTTGCAGTCTGACCTGTTCTTCTCTGGTGTACGTCCGGCGATTAACGCAGGTATCTCTGTATCCCGTGTAGGGGGATCAGCTCAAATTAAAGCGATGAGCAAAGTATCCGGTACCCTTCGTCTTGACCTTGCATCTTTCCGTGAGCTTGAAGCATTTGCTCAGTTCGGTTCGGATCTGGACAAAGCGACTCAAGCGAAACTTAACCGTGGTGCGCGTACAGTAGAAGTACTTAAACAAGGACTTCACAAACCGCTTCGCGTAGAACTTCAAGTTGCCAGCCTTTTTGCATTAACAAGAGGATATCTTGACGATGTAGCTGTTGAGGATGTAACTCGCTTTGAAGAAGAGCTTCATGCATACATGGAAACAAACACTAAAGACGTTCTTGACCAAATCAAAACGACTGGAAAACTTCCAGAAGGCGACGATCTGGACAACGCGATCAAAGCGTTTAAAAAAGTATTTGCATAAGAAAAGCTGAAGTGCTCGCTTAGGGCCGACAAGCGCTGGAACTCTCACACAGCAACACGCTTTTTGTGTTGAGGAGTGAGAGTGAAGCGACCTCGAGAGCCTGAGCACTGAAGCCAGATCCAGTGCTAACAGTAACGATATGTTTTTCAATAGATAACTGCGCAGGATGCACCCATGCATCCTGCAACCAGCTTAAATAAAAGGTGGTGAATACGAGTGGCATTACGAGATATAAAAGCTAGAATCGATGCAACAAAAAAGACAAAGCAGATTACAAAAGCAATGGAGATGGTATCCGCTGCTGCCTTGAACCGTGCTGAGCAAAACGCCAAACGATTTGTTCCTTATATGGATAAAATCCAGGAGGTCGTTTCCAGCATTGCTTCAGGAAGCAAGAGTGCACGCCATCCTATGCTTTTGAGCCGCCCTGTGAAAAAGACGGGATATTTTGTCATCACAGCAGACCGCGGTTTGGCAGGTGCCTATAACTCCAACGTTCTTCGTCACGTTTTCCGTACGATTAAAGAGCGCCATCAGTCTCCTGATGAATATGCGATCATCGTTGTGGGTAAGGTAGGCCTTAACTTCTTTAAGAGCCGCAGCATGCCGGTCTTGGACAGCATTACCGGTCTGGCTGACCAGCCATCTTTTGCAGACATTAAAGCGATCGCGAGCAAAGCAGTCAATCTGTATGCTAACGAAACATTCGACGAGCTTTACATGTACTATAATCATTTCGTCAGTGCCATCCAGTCAGAACTAACGGAAAAGAAAGTCCTTCCGCTGACTGACTTTGATGGAGCGAGCACATCAACTGCTTCCTACGAGTACGAGCCTTCTGAAGAAGAAATTCTTGAAGTCTTGCTTCCACAGTATGCTGAAAGCTTGATCTACGGAGCGTTATTGGACGCTAAAGCAGCAGAGCATGCTTCTCGTATGACAGCAATGAGAAATGCAACTGATAATGCGAACGAATTGATCGGCCAGTTTACGCTTACGTACAACCGTGAGCGCCAGGCGGCCATCACTCAGGAAATTACCGAGATTGTCGGCGGGGTTGCGGCACTCGAATAGATTTTTTATGCCTCATTCAGGCATGCACGGCACAAACTTGTGCCAGAAGTTAGGAGGGGAAACGATGAATAAAGGTTATATAACTCAGATTCTCGGACCTGTTGTTGATGTAAAGTTCGACAGCAGTCTTCCGGAACTTTTGAATGCATTAACTGTTGACGCTGAAGGCGTTCAATTAACTCTAGAAGTAGCCCTTCACCTTGGCGACAACACCGTCCGTACAATCGCGATGGATTCTACTGACGGTCTTGTACGTGGAATGGCAATCAATGATACAGGCAAACCGATCTCCGTTCCTGTAGGAAACGTGACACTTGGCCGCGTATTTAACGTGCTTGGCGACCACATTGACCTTGGAGAGCCGGTTCCTGCTGATGTTCGCCGTGATCCGATTCACCGCGGAGCACCTACTTTCGAAAACCTTACAACACGCACTGAAATCCTTGAAACTGGTATTAAAGTCGTTGACCTTATCGCTCCTTATGTTAAGGGTGGTAAGATCGGTCTTTTCGGAGGTGCGGGTGTAGGTAAAACCGTACTTATCCAGGAATTGATCAACAACATCGCTCAAGAGCATGGCGGTCTTTCCGTATTTGCTGGTGTTGGTGAACGTACTCGTGAAGGTAATGACCTTTTCCACGAAATGACCGATTCTGGTGTTATCAAGAAAACAGCAATGGTATTCGGCCAGATGAATGAGCCTCCTGGAGCACGTGCGCGTGTAGCACTTTCCGGGTTGACTATGGCTGAATATTTCCGTGACGAAGAAGGCCAGGATGTACTGTTCTTCGTTGACAACATTTTCCGTTTCACGCAAGCAGGTTCTGAAGTATCTGCCCTTCTTGGCCGTATGCCATCAGCGGTAGGTTACCAGCCTACACTTGCAACAGAAATGGGCCAATTGCAAGAGCGTATTACATCCACGAAAAAAGGTTCCGTAACATCCATCCAGGCGATCTACGTACCTGCGGATGACTATACTGACCCGGCTCCGGCAACCGCGTTTGCCCACTTGGATGCAACAACTAACCTTGAGCGTAAATTGACTGCCATGGGTATCTACCCTGCGGTAGATCCATTGGCCTCTACTTCACGTGGGCTTACTCCTGAAGTTGTTGGAGAAGAACACTACAATGTAGCACGCCAAGTTCAGCAAACATTGCAGCGCTATAAAGAATTACAAGATATTATCGCGATCCTTGGTATGGACGAGTTATCTGAAGAAGATAAATTGATTGTACAGCGTGCACGCCGTATCCAATTCTTCTTATCTCAAAACTTCCACGTTGCTGAGCAGTTTACCGGACAAAAAGGATCTTATGTTCCAGTTAAAGAAACCATCAAAGGATTCAAAGAGATCCTTGAAGGCAAGCACGACGACCTTCCGGAAGATGCATTCCGTCTTGTAGGTTCTATTGAAGATGTTATTGAAAAAGCAAAGACAATGGTCTAAACCTATAAGGGGGTAAGACGAAATGAAAACGTTAGAAGTAAGTGTAGTCACCCCTGATGGTCCCGTGTTTGAAGGAACGGCAGAAATGGTCAGTGCAAAAGCAAAAAGCGGAGAGCTTGGTGTCTTGCCTGGACATATTCCGTTGGTTGCTCCTTTAACCATCAGTGCAGTTCGTGTGCACCAGGATGGAAAAACACTTTATGTGGCCGTTAGCGGTGGATTTATCGAAGTCCGGCCTGAAAAAGTAACGGTTCTTGCTCAATCTGCAGAACTAGCAAGCGAGATTGAAATGGAACGTGCTCAAGCGGCTAAAGAGCGTGCTGAGCGCCGTCTGGCAGCAACAAATCAAGATGATATCGACCATAAAAGAGCAGAGCTTGCTCTTCGGCGTGCGGTCAACCGTATTGAGCTCGCGAGCCGCAGATAAATAAAGTAAGAAGCCTCCCTGGCTTTGGCCAGGGAGGCTTTTTTTGCACAAGAAGGGATATTTCGGGTGACTATAGGAAGAATCCTGGCAACTTTTTCTTTTTTTTTACGAAAAAGTATATAATAAGGGAAACCCGCATGTTGGAGGAAAAACAAATGAGCTTTAGAAACCAAACCATATTACCGGCTGTTCGCAAATGGAAGGAACTTGAGCAGTTACTGAACAGCGAGTATACATACATCGTCATTCTCGACAGTCACATTGCTCAGTTGAAAAGTATGGTGAAAATTGCCGGCCAGGCCAATAAAAAGCTATTTGTCCATGCGGATTTGATCAATGGTTTAAAAGCAGATGAATATGCTGCGGAATTTATCTGCCAGGAAATCAAGCCGGCTGGCATCATTTCAACACGGTCAAATGTCATTGCGACGGCAAAAAAGAAAGGTGTAACCGCCATACAGCGGTTATTTTTGCTTGATTCCATCGCACTGGAAACAAGCTATAAAATTATCGGGAAGACACAGCCTGATTTTATCGAAGTCTTGCCTGGATTGATGCCGAACATCATCAAAGAAGTTCATGAAAAAACGGGTATTCCTGTGTTTGCAGGCGGATTGATCCGGACAAAAGAAGAGATCGATCTGGCGATCCAAGGGGGGGCAGTGGCGGTGACCACTTCCGATAAGGAACTCTGGTAAAGCTGATGCATGAATTTTCCATATCCTTACCCATTGACAGCGTTTTCAGGATGTGATTAAATATTAGACAAGTTAATAATTTGATGGAGAATCGGAGATCAGCGAAAGCCCTTACAATAACTTAAGGGATATTTTTGCTGGTCTTTTTTTTTCACCAAATGTCATTAATGGGGCAGGCTAAGAGAAATTTTCCATTCTCTTGTCTAATTTGGAAAGGAGTGTTGAAGGATGTCACCGATACTCGGAGAAATTATCGGAACAATGATCTTAATTATTTTTGGTGGCGGCGTTGTTGCCAATGTTAGCTTAAAGAAATCCAAGGCAGAAGGCGGAGGGTGGATTGTTGTGGGTCTTGGCTGGGGTCTTGCTGTATCGATGGCTGTATACGCTGTGGGTAAGTTCAGCGGGGCACATTTAAATCCAGCGGTTACGTTAGGATTGGCTGCAATTGGAGACTTTAGCTGGTCACAGGTTCCAGGGTATATTGCTGCACAGATGCTCGGTGGTTTCCTGGGCGGAATTATTGTTTATTTTCAATTTCTGCCTCACTGGGAACAGACAGAGGATCCAGCTGTGAAACTTGGCGTTTTTTCTACGGACCCTGCAATTCCACATACATTATCGAATCTTTTAAGTGAGTTTATTGGAACAGCTGTTTTACTGGTAGGACTTTTGTCTATTGGAGCGAATAAATTTACAGAAGGATTAAATCCTTTGATCGTCGGTTTCCTGATTGTAGCGATTGGATTATCTCTCGGAGGACCTACCGGATATGCGATTAACCCGGCACGTGACCTTGGGCCGAGACTGGCACATTTCTTTTTGCCGATCAGCGGCAAGGGAGGATCTAACTGGAAGTATGCCTGGATTCCTGTTGTCGGCCCGATTTTAGGCGGAGTATTTGGCGCACTCCTTTATCAAGCATTGTTTGAAGGCAAGGTAACCGCTTTCTTTTGGAGCTGGACCGTATTATCAGCATTGATATTTGCAGCGGCTCATCTTGCCGGCAAGAGCGGTACACAAGGGCTCAGACACGGTGAGAGAATAAAGAACTAACACACAAAAGACACATTAGAATGCATAAAAACCAGTTCATTTGTAAAGGAGAGCTATTTCTATGGATAAGAAATATGTTTTAGCACTGGATCAAGGAACAACAAGTTCACGCGCAATTCTTTTTAACAAAGAAGGCGAAGTTGTATCTGTTGCACAAAAGGAATTCACACAGCATTTCCCCAAGCCGGGCTGGGTTGAACATAACGCCCAGGAGATCTGGGGAAGCATACTTGCGGTTGTTGCCCAAGTACTGGAAGGAACGAACACTTCTCCAAAAGAAATAGCGGCGATCGGGATTACAAATCAGCGTGAAACAGCTGTAGTATGGGACAAAAATACCGGGAAGCCTGTTTACAATGCGATTGTTTGGCAATCAAGACAGACGGCAGATATCTGTGAAGAACTAAAGGCGCAGGGACACAATGATCTATTCAGAGACAGGACAGGCCTGCTGATCGATGCGTATTTTTCAGGTACAAAAGTAAAATGGATCTTGGATAACGTGGAAGGTGCACGTGAAAAGGCAGAAAAGGGCGACCTTCTTTTCGGAACGATTGATACGTGGTTATTGTGGAAAATGACTGGGGGACAAGCACACGTTACCGATTACTCGAACGCTTCAAGAACCTTGATGTATAACATCTACGATTTGAAATGGGATGAAGACCTGCTTGATATCCTTGACGTTCCGGCATCCATGCTTCCTGAAGTAAAATCTTCTTCAGAAGTCTACGGCCAAACGATCGATTATCACTTCTTCGGTGAAAGCATTCCAATTGCAGGGATTGCCGGCGACCAGCAGGCTGCACTTTTCGGCCAAGCATGCTTTGAAACAGGCATGGCGAAGAATACGTACGGCACCGGCTGCTTTATGCTCATGAATACTGGAGAAAAGGCCGTCAGATCTGAGCATGGGCTATTAACTACACTTGCTTGGGGAATTGACGGAAAGGTACAGTACGCGCTTGAAGGCAGTATTTTTGTAGCGGGTTCAGCAGTTCAATGGCTTCGAGACGGCCTGCAGCTAATCCGTACTTCTCCTGAAAGTGAAGAACTTGCAGAGCGTGTTACGTCATCTGATGGAGTGTATGTTGTACCGGCTTTCGTTGGGCTCGGAACGCCATATTGGGACAGTGAAGCACGAGGAGCTGTGTTCGGCTTGACGCGAGGAACGAAAAAAGAACACTTTGTGCGTGCTACGCTGGAGTCCCTTGCTTACCAGACTCGTGATGTTTTGACAGCCATGGAAGCTGATTCTGGCATTGAACTGAAAAAGCTTCGCGTGGACGGCGGCGCGGTGAAAAACAACTTCCTCATGCAATTCCAGTCCGATATTCTTGGAGTTCCGGTGGAGCGTCCGGAAATCAATGAAACTACGGCTTTAGGTGCGGCTTATCTCGCGGGCCTTGCTACAGGATTCTGGAGCGGCCGTGAAGCCATTGCAGATAAATGGAAAGTAGAAAAAGATTTTGACAACGCCATGGAAGAAAAAGAACGCGAAGATCTATACAAAGGCTGGAAAAAAGCCGTTGAAGCAGCACGAGTTTTTAAATAAGGGGTGGTTTCTAAAAGATTTTTGCTTTGGGAACATTTTTGTAAAGTGCCTTCTTTGACAAGTTGATTGTAGTGCAAGGTGCGAGACTCCTCGAAAATGAACGTCACATTTTCTTCGTGCGATATAACGCTGCCGAAGCCTTCCTTGTCCTGCGGGACAAGCGTGACAGGTGAAACCCGCAGGCGCTTGCGCCGAGGGGTTCAGCGCACGCCCCGCGAAAGTAGGCGTTTACGCCGGTAAAAGCGAGCATCCTGGAACGGAAATCAACTACTATCAAGAGCAACAAAGGTTACGAATACAGCCTAAAAAAAATTCGAGCGCACCATTTGCAAACTTCATCATAACTTGTTATGATAACATTAAGTTAATAACGGTCGGAGCTACGGAGAGACCACAATACCCTGAGATAGGTTCAGGGGTATTGTGGTCTCTTTTTTGTTCTCTCGACAAAAATATACGCTTTAATTTGAGTGTTTTAGGAAAAGAATAACATTGAGGGATAAAAGAAGGAGCGGCGTGATATGGATAATAATCAATTTTCAAGCAATAAAAGAGAACAATATATAGAGGATATAAAAACTGCTTCCCTGGATTTATTAGTGATTGGAGGCGGAGTGACAGGAGCAGGAATTCTACTTGATGCCACGACTCGCGGGATGAAAGCAGGCGTTTTGGAAATGCAGGACTTCGCAGGAGGTACATCCAGCCGTTCTACTAAGCTTGTCCATGGCGGACTTCGCTACTTAAAACAGTTCGAAGTCGGCCTGGTTGCAGAAGTAGGTAAAGAGCGTGCAATCGTTTATGAGAATGCACCCCATGTAACGACACCGGAGTGGATGCTTCTTCCAATGTACAAAAAAGGGACATTCGGCAAATTTTCTACTTCCATCGGTCTTAAGGTTTATGACTTTTTGGCAGGTGTAAAACGAAAAGAACGCCGATCCATGCTAAACAAAGAAGAAACATTGAACCGTGAGCCATTATTGAAAAAGAAAGACATTCTAGGCGGCGGTTATTATGTGGAATATAAAACAGATGATGCTCGTCTAACTCTTGAAATTATGAAAGAAGCGGTCTATCGCGGAGGCAAGGCTGTCAATTATATTAAAGTGATAGACTTCATCTACGACAAGGACGGCAAACTTCTTGGTGTAAAAGCGGAAGACACACTTTCTGGAAAAGTGCATGAAATCTTTGCCAAAAAAATTGTTAACGCAGCCGGACCTTGGGTTGATGAACTGCGCGATATTGATAAGTCCAAAAAAGGAAAAAGGATTCACCATACAAAAGGGATCCACCTTGTAATCGATGGGGAACGTTTCCCGCTCCGCCAAGCGGTTTATTTTGACACACCGGACGGAAGAATGGTGTTTGCGATTCCGCGTGAAGGAAAAGCGTATGTCGGTACAACAGACACCGATTACAAAGGTGATTTGAAGAACCCAAGAATTACACATGATGATGTTGATTATGTAGTAAAAGCGATCAATTTCATGTTCCCTGATGTGAAGATCACAGAAAAAGACATTGAATCTTCCTGGGCCGGATTGCGTCCATTGATTCATGAAGATGGAAAAGATCCTTCTGAGATTTCCAGAAAAGACGAAGTGTTCTTCTCGCCTTCAGGATTGATTACGATTGCCGGCGGTAAATTAACCGGATATCGTAAAATGGCGGAAAAAGTGGCGGACATCGTTGCTGGCCAGCTTGAGAAAGAAGTGGGAATCAAGTACGACACCAGCAATACGAAACACCTTGTATTATCTGGCGGTAACGTAGGCGGAAGCAGCCACTACCCTGAATATATCCGTCAAAAAGTTTCTGAGGGCCTCAACCTTGGATTAAGCAAGGACGATGCAGAACAGCTTGTGAAAAAATACGGTTCCAACGTGGACCGTCTGTTTGAAATCATCCGGGACGGCCAGAAAGAAGCCGACCTTAATAAACTGCCGATCCAAGTCTATGCAACATTGATCTACGCTATGGACGAAGAGATGGCAACAACACCAGCTGACTACTTTATCCGCCGTACAAGCGCGATGTACTTTGACATTGCTTACGTACGCCAATGGAAAGAAAAAGGAATTGCCTTGATGGCGAAACACTTAAACTGGACACCAGAACAAACTTTGCAGCACACTGAAGAACTCGAACGCCAAATGAGCTACAGCACAGAAGCGATCTAACTACTTTATATCTTAGGTGCCAGGCACCCTCTTTTGACATATGTCAAAGAGCGGTGCCTGGCACCTTTTTCAATAACGCGGATTGCTCTAAATAAGGGTTAGGATAAGAAACAAGCAAGGTTTGTTTAATATAGCTCAATAGCTTTGCCGATTCAGGCTGAGAAAGCAGAAACCCATTCGGAAGTGACTGGCATTGGGTAAGCAGATCAAAGAATCGGTTCTTTTCTTCAAGTGCGGCCGACTTTTTAAAATACCCCCAAACATGCTCGGCCGTATTAAGAAAGGCTTTTCTGGAATACGGAAATTTCTCCATCCCTCCCAATTCTTCGAGAATTTTATCATAATCTTCTTCCTCTTTTGCCTCCCGAAACGAATCTCTAATCCTGCTGTAATGCTGGTAGCCCTTCGCCATCACATCATATTTCTGTTTCGCCCACTCCAGCTCGGCTTCCTTTCTGGCACTCATAAACACCCTCCTCTTTTTTACTAATTGTAAAGAAATCAGTCAGCCAGGCAAAGCTTGTTATTTGAAAGCATACTGCTGCTAAAAGAGACCCTCTAAAATCCATCTATCAGCGCAGAGACAAGGAATGGGCAAACCCATTCCAGTCTCTTTTCCTACAAACACCTTCATTCTATCCCCCGAACAAGCTCATATAATAGGAGTATAGCAATGAGCCCGCAGCTCCTCCCCCCGAATGTCGACACAAATTTTGGAATTTGCTATAATGAATACGATTACATAATGTTTAAAAAATTCTGATGATTAGGGAGGTAATGGATGGATTTAACACATGTTTACCAAAACAATTACCTTGTTGTAACCGTCTTTCTCGCATTGGGAATTCTTTTGCCGGTTGGGGCATTAACGGCAGGACGCCTGCTCCGCCCATATAAACCGACTAAAGAGAAATCGACCACATATGAGAGCGGAATTGAACCCTTTCATCAAAGCTGGATCCAATTTAACGTAAGATACTATTTGTTCGCCCTCATGTTTGTCATCTTTGATGTTGAAACTGTGTTTTTATATCCATGGGCTGTCGCCTATGACCATCTTGGGGCCTTTGCCCTCATTGAGATGGGGATATTTATTGTAATGCTCGCTCTTGGCCTCTTATACGCTTGGAAGAAGAAGGTGCTGAAATGGATCTGAAGCTGTCGGATATTTCACCTGAAGAAAAAGCAGAGCTTGAACGCAATATCTTTTTAACCACTTTAGAACAGATTAAAGCGTGGGCAAGGAGCAATTCGCTCTGGCCGCTTACATTCGGCCTTGCCTGCTGTGCCATCGAAATGATGGGAACAGGGTCATCCCACTATGACCTTGACCGTTTTGGCAGTATATTTCGGACCTCGCCACGGCAATCCGATGTCATGATCGTATCCGGGACGGTGACGAAAAAGATGGCTCCAGTCCTTAAACGGCTGTACGAACAAATGCCTGAGCCCAAATGGGTCATTGCCATGGGTTCCTGCGCAACAGCCGGTGGACCCTATATCAAGTCTTATGCCGTCGTTAAGGGAGTGGATCAGATCGTTCCCGTTGATGTTTATATTCCCGGATGTCCGCCAAATCCTGCAGCACTCATTTATGGAATCAATAAATTGCAGGAGAAGATCCGTTACGAAGCGAAGACTGGGAAGAAGGTGATGTAAGACATGCCAAACGAAAATGATGGAAAATCCCCTGAATCCAGCGAGCCGTTATCAAAGGAAGAACTAAAAAAACAGGCAGCTGCTGAAGCAAAAGCGAAAGCCCTGGAGCTTGCCAGACAAAGAGCTCTCGAGAAAAAAGAGGAGAGCGGTGGTCCCGCCCAGGAACTAAGCATTGAGGAACAAAAGAAAAAAGCTGTCGCAGAAGCTAAAGCGAAAGCTGCTGAACTAGCAAAGCAAAAAGCTTTAAGACAAAAAGAAGAAACATCAAGCACTCTGGAGGATCCTTTGGCTGATGAAAAAGCAAAGGCAGCTGCTAAAGCAAAAGCCGCTGCAGCCGCAAAGGCAAAAGCTGCCGCAGCCGCCAAAGCAAGAGCAGCAAGAGATGGATCAGCAGACTCATCTAATCCAGCGGACGACGAAAAAGCAAAGGCAGCTGCTAAAGCAAAAGCCGCTGCAGCCGCAAAGGCAAAAGCTGCCGCAGCCGCCAAAGCAAGATCAGCAAGAGATGGATCAGCAGACTCATCTAATCCAGCGGACGACGAAAAAGCAAAGGCAGCAGCTAAAGCAAAAGCCGCTGCAGCCGCAACTGCAAGAGCCAAAGCAGCCACAGCCAAGACAGAGGTGCCAGCTGAAGAACAAAAGCCATCTCCGTTACAACCGCTTCTTGACCGTTATGTCAGCGTGATCAAGAAGACATTGGGGGAAGATGTGCTTGAAGACAGCTACATCAATCCGCTTTCCAAGGATGCTCCGACCCTTGTTGCCAAACCGGATACATATTTTAAAATTGCCGAACTTCTTAAACACCACGATGAACTTCGTTTTGATTATTTGTCAGAACTTCACGCCACAGATTTTGAAACTCACCTAGAGGTCTACAATCATTTTTATTCCTACACACATCGCAGTCCAGTTGCATTAAAAGTAAGAATCAATAGAGAAGAAGCAGTCATTGACTCATTAGCTCCCCTTTGGGCGGGGGCTGACTGGCCGGAAAGAGAAGCCTTCGACCTGCTGGGAATCACCTTTACCGGGCATCCGAACTTAACGAGGATTATGATGCCTGATGATTGGGTGGGCCATCCGCTCCGCAAAGATTATGAACCGTATGATGTGGAGGTGTAGCCGGTGATCCGCACCGAAGAAATGCTGCTGAATGTCGGTCCTCAGCATCCGAGTACACATGGGGTGTTCCGGATCGTGCTGAAAATTGACGGAGAAACCATTATCGAAGCCCAGCCGGTCATTGGATATCTGCATCGCGGGACTGAAAAGCTCGCTGAAAACCTTCAATACACACAGATCATTCCGTACACAGACCGTATGGACTATCTTGCTGCAATGACGAACAATTATGTCATCTGCCATGCAGTTGAAACGATGATGAACATTGAAATTCCTGAACGGGCGGAATATCTCCGTATTCTCGTGATGGAGCTTGGACGGATCGCGAGCCATTTAGTCTGGTTTGGAACGTACCTCCTGGATATAGGAGCAATGAGCCCGTTTCTCTATGCCTTCAGGGAGAGAGAAGCTATTATCGGAATGTTAAACGAAATATCAGGGGCACGCCTGACTTTCAATTATATGAGGATCGGAGGAGTGAAGTGGGATGCTCCAGAAGGCTGGATCCAGAAGATTAGAGAGTTTGTTCCTTACATGCGGGAGCAGCTTTCAGGATATCACGATCTTGTAACCGGAAATGAAATCTTTTTGAATCGTGTAAAAGGCGTTGGTTTTTATACGAAGGAGGAGGCTCTTGATTACTCGTTAAGCGGCGCCAACCTGCGCTGTACGGGGATCAGCTGGGATTTGAGAAAAGACGAACCTTACTCCATCTATGACCGGTTCACGTTTGATGTCCCCGCATACAACAGCGGAGATGCCTGGGCCCGCTATCAGTGCCGGATGGCGGAAATCGAAGAATCCTTAAAGATCGTCGGGCAGGCGGTGGAACAGTTTCCTGAAAACGGAGAGATCATGGCGAAGGTGCCGAAGATCATCAAGCCGCCAAAAGGAGAAGCCTTCGTTCGGATTGAGTCGCCGCGCGGGGAGATCGGCTGCTACATCGCTTCGGAGGGGAAAAAGGAGCCTTACCGTTTAAAATTCAGAAGACCTTCCTTTTACAATCTGCAGATCTTGCCCAAACTTCTTGTCGGTGAAAACATCTCAAACCTGATTACCATACTCGGCGGAATCGACATTGTCTTAGGGGAGGTGGACGGTTGATGATCAATCATTTGTTATCCTCGCCTCCAGGCTGGATCCACGCGGCTGTCTTTTTTGGTTTAGGAGCCTGCCTGCTGGTTATTGTTCTCGGATTTGTAACGTATGCCATATTGGCGGAACGAAAAGTGCTCGGATTCATGCAGCTCCGTCCAGGGCCGAACCGGGTCGGTGGACGCTTTGGCCTTCTGCAGACCGTTGCCGACGTACTGAAGCTATTGCTCAAGGAAGACACCATTCCAAAGCTGGCCGATAAACCGCTTTTTATTTTGGCGCCGGTTCTCGCTTTTGCTCCAGCTTTCATGGTGTTAGCGGCCATCCCTTTTTCTGATCATCTGAAGTTTTCCGACCTTAGCATCGGCCTATTGTATTACATAGCAATATCAGGTATTACTACGGTTGGGATCTTGATGGCCGGCTGGGCTTCCAACAATAAATACTCGCTCCTTGGGGGGATGAGATCTGCGGCACAGATGATATCGTATGAGATTCCGCTAGTCATCTCCGTGATCGGTGTCATCTTATTCAGCGGAAGCCTTAACCTGACAGACATTGTAGAAGGCCAGGAAAAAGTAGCTTATATTTTTTTATCGCCGCTTGGCTTTATTGTATTTTTGATTTCCTCTATAGCTGAGCTGAACCGTACACCGTTTGACTTGCCGGAAGCAGAATCCGAATTGGTTGCCGGCTATCACGTAGAGTATTCAGGATTTCGCTGGGCCTTCTTCATGCTTACGGAATATGTGTATCTATTTGCAATGGCGTCACTAACGACTGTGCTGTTCCTTGGCGGATGGAAACCCATTCCGTTTTTAGGCTTCATTCCGGGCATCATCTGGTTTGCTTTGAAGTTCAGCCTGATCGTCTTCTTTATGATCTGGATCAGGGGAACAATGCCGCGCTTAAGGGCTGATCAGCTCATGGAGTTTGCCTGGAAGGTTCTTTTGCCGGTTGCTTTACTCAACATTTTTGTCAGTGCCGTCGTAAAAGAAATATTTTTAAGATAAGTGCAGCGGACTTGTTTTCGCTCTTGCCCGCAATGCGAGTTTACTAGACTGCAAAAAAGGAGTGGTGTGAGGTGAAAGGTCTTGCGAAAGGCTTGAAATATACGCTCAGCAATTTGACGAAGCAGAATGTTACGACCCAATATCCGGACGTTCCCCTTCAGATGCCTGACCGTTTTCGCGGAATCCAGAAATTCTACCCTGAAAAGTGCATTGTCTGCAACCAGTGTGCGAATATCTGCCCGACAGACTGCATTCAGCTGACAGGAAAGCCCCATCCCGATCCGGGGAAAAAGGGAAAGATCATTGACACGTACGACATTAATTTTGAAATCTGTATTCTATGTGACCTGTGTACAGAGGTTTGCCCGACAGAAGCAATCGTCATGACCAGCAATTTCGAACTGGCGGAGTACAGCCGTGATGAACTGTTTAAGGATCTGGCTTGGCTCGATGAGAACGACAACAATGTGAGGAAGGAGAATAAAGCATGACGGGAGAGATGATTGCTTTTTTTGTCCTTGCCTTAACGGCCATTGGGGGCGGGGTGCTGATGATCAACCTGTCGAATGTCGTTCATATGGTCGTTGCGCTTGTCTTTACATTCCTTGCTATAGCAGGAATCTACATCACGCTGTCTGCTGAGTTTGTGGCTGCTGTTCAGGTCCTTATCTACTCGGGCGCCATCACAATCATCATGCTGTTCGGAATCATGCTGACACGCCACGAAAAGGACACGGAAACAAAAATGCCGAAATTGACCGTTCTATTGTCAGGAGCAGGGGTTGCTGTCTTTTTCCTGATCATGTTTTTTGGAATCAACCGCCTGAGCCTGGGAGCACCGGCTGCTGGCCTTCACATTGAAAATACGAAAAAAATTGGTGTAGAACTTTACTCGAAATACATCATTCCGTTTGAGCTGACTTCTGTTCTTCTATTGGTGGCATTAATCGGGGCGATCGTGCTGGCAAAAAGGGACGGAGAAGAGGAGGCTAAAAAATGAGCAGCATTCCTTTGTCTGTTTATCTCGTACTGGCCCTCATCCTGTTTTGCATCGGGCTGTTTGGAGCGCTGACAAAAAGAAACGCTGTTATTGTTCTTATTTCCATCGAACTGATGCTGAACGCAGTGAATATTAACCTTGTTGCATTTGCGAAATACGGAGCGAAGCCCGGCCTGACCGGACAGATCTTTTCTCTGTTTACCATCACCGTTGCGGCTGCTGAAGCGGCGGTTGGGCTCGCCATTCTTATGGCACTATACCGAAACCGCAAGACCGTCAATGTGGATGAAATGGATATTATGAAGCGCTAAAAAGGGGTTGGAAAAGATGATGCAGAATGCCTGGCTGATACCACTGTTACCGCTGCTATCCTTCATCCTTCTTTTACTTTTTGGAAAAAAACTAAAAGAAGCTTCTGCCTACGCCGGTATTGGATGCACCTTCATCTCATTGATCATGGCAGTGATTGTCATGGCCAGCCAATGGGGAGGGGAGTCATACAAGGCAGAAGGAGTATGGCTGTATATCGGCAAACATGCTGTAACGATGGGATATGAAATCAATCCGCTGAATGCGTTGATGCTCGTCATCGTAACGCTTGTAAGCTTTCTCGTGCATGTGTATTCGAAGAGCTATATGCATGGGGATGGCCGTTTTCCTGTCTTTTATGCCTATCTTGGTTTGTTTACGTTTGCGATGCTGGGGCTCGTCTTGTCTCCTAACCTGCTTCAGGTGTATATTTTCTGGGAACTGGTCGGCTTAGGATCGTTTCTCCTCATCGGATACTATTATTTTAAACCCGAAGCCAAGGCGGCTGCGAAGAAGGCCTTCATCATGACGCGTATCGGGGACGTTGGGCTCTTCATCGGGATTATTCTTTTATACTGGCAGACGGGGAGCTTTGAATACGATGAAATCTTCAAAGCAGCTGCCAGTCACCATATTTCCTCAGAAATGATAACACTGACGGCCATTCTGATCTTTGTGGGCGCCGTCGGGAAATCCGGGCAGCTCCCGCTTCATACGTGGCTCCCAGATGCTATGGAGGGCCCGACGCCAGTCTCCGCCCTTATCCATGCGGCAACGATGGTCGCAGCAGGTGTTTATCTTGTGGCTTCCATGTACCCGCTCTTTGAAGCATCGTCCGCAGCCATGACAACTGTAGCCGTTGTCGGCGGAATTACCGCAATATTCGCCGCATCCGTCGGCCTGATGCAGAAAGATATCAAACGGGTACTGGCGTATTCCACCGTGAGCCAGCTTGGCTACATGATGCTAGCCCTTGGCTCAGGCGGCTATACAGCAGGGATTTTCCATCTGATGACACATGCTTTCTTTAAAGCACTGCTGTTCCTGGCAGCAGGCAGTGTTATTCATGCCGTACATACTCAAAATATTGAAGAGATGGGCGGCCTTTGGAGGAAGCTGAAATTTACGGCTCCTTTATTTTTAATAGGAGCACTGTCCATTTCCGGATTTCCGCTCTTATCCGGTTTCTTCAGTAAAGATGAAATTTTAATGGCCACTTACGGGGACGGCCGCTACGGATTGTTTATCCTCGCTCTCCTCGCTGCTTTTTTTACCGCTTTTTATATGTTCCGCCTGTTTTTTATGGTGTTCGCAGGGAATTCAGGCCAAGCGCATGAAAAGGTGAAAGAATCCGATGTATCCATGCTTTTTCCCATGCTGGTTCTAGGTTTTCTGGCTGTCGTGGCAGGCTATTTAAATACCCCCTGGTTTGGTGCGTTTTTAGCTCATTATTTAAGCCACGGCCCTGTCCGCATTGCTGCAGAAGGAGAACATGGACCGGTATGGATTCCGATCCTTGCCACGATCGTATCCTTGGCGGGAATCTTTCTGGCCTACCTTATGTACGGTAAAAAAACACTGTCAAGAAACTGGCTGTCTCGTTCTCTTCCGTCTCTCAGCACGCTTATTTACCGCAAGTATTACGTGGATGAAGCTTATGATGCTACAGTCGTTAAAGGCACAACGCTGTTCAGTTATTTTTGGAGCTATGTTGACCGGTATCTCGTTGAAACAGCTGTGAACGGAACGGCAGGCCTCGTTCAATGGCTCGGTAAAAGAGGTTCCTCCATGCACGATGGCCAGGTTCAGAGATTTGGTGCCGTCGCTGTTGCGGGACTCGTTATCATCCTATTATTCTTTGCTGTTGCAGGGGGGTATTTCTCATGAGCCATCTGATATCCATCCTATTGTTTTCCCCGCTGGCCGGAATTGCTGCTTTGAGTGTAATGCCATCCAAAAATGAAAAGGCCTTAAAACTTGCAGGCCTGTTGGGCACGCTGCTGCCCCTGCTTCTTGCCATCATTGCTGCAGTTACCTTTGATCGCTCAGCTTCAGGGATCCAGCTTGCTGAACAAGGTAACTGGATCTCTTATAAAATGGATCAGGTTGGAGCAGGCTTATCTTTTGCTATCGACTATGAAGTAGGCGTCAACGGCCTGTCTCTTGTTCTCCTGCTGTTAACCGCTGTTATTTCTGTACTGGCTGCTATTGGTTCCTGGACGATCAAGAAGGACTGGAAAAGCTATTTCATCTTCTTTTTGATATTAGAGCTCGGTATGCTTGGGGTATTCGCTTCTCAAAATCTCTTTCTCTTCTTTATTTTCTTTGAGTTGACGCTTATCCCGATGTTTTTCCTGATCGGCCGCTGGGGTTATGCAGACAGGGAAAAGGCTGCTTACAGTTTCTTGATCTATAACGGAATCGGTTCTGCCATTCTGCTCATTGTATTCGTTGCACTCTTTATGAGAACAGGAACGCTAAACTATGGAGAACTGGCGAAAATACTCGGCGGGCATACCGATCCTGCTCTCGGCGGCACGTTCCGTATGTCCATCCTGATTGCTCTGTTTGTGGCTTTTGGAATCAAACTGCCGATTGTTCCTCTTCACACGTGGATGCTGCGTGTGCACGTACAGGCACCGCCTTCCGTTGTTATGATTCACTCGGGAATTCTTTTAAAGATCGGAGCATACGGACTCTTCACGTTCGGTATCGGATTTTTCCCGTCTGAATTCAAACGGATGGCAGTATGGATAGCAGTATTGGGTGTCATCAACCTTCTGTATGGTGCCTTTCTTGCCATCGTACAGACGGATTTAAAAAAAGTACTGGCCTATTCTTCCGTCTCCCACATGGGGATCGTATTGATCGGTTTTTCGGCACTGAATGAAGCAGGAGTAAAGGGAGCGGTCTTTCAGCTAATTTCCCACGGATTGATCTCTGCCCTGCTGTTCTTCTTGATCGGGGTGCTGTATGAACGGACCGGTTCTTCCAACCTTAAGGACTACAGTGGTCTTGCAGGCGCCATGCCGGTCACTGCAGGCATCCTGCTTGCCGGAGGGCTTGCGTCGCTGGGACTTCCTGGCATGTCCGGATTTATCAGTGAGTTTCTGGCCTTTCTCGGACTCTTCAAGGTCATGCCGGTTATCGCTGCAGTGGGGGCTCTCGGTATCGTATTAACTGCGGTTTATATTTTGCGGGCTGTTCTTTCTGTAACCTTCGGGCCTCCAAAGGACGCCCATAGCGGCTTTTATGACTTGACGCTCCGAGAGAGGGTGCCAGCTTTTGTTCTTTTGGCTTTGGTGCTCTTTATTGGAATCTATCCAGGAATGCTGAGTGAATCATTACGCACGGTTTTAGACACAATCTTGTTAGGCTTAAGGGGGTAGCCAGATGGATCTTCACACGTTAACTTCAATGAACTGGGGAATCATGGCGCCTGAATTTGCCATCTTGGGAACAGCTATTATCCTGTCTTTGCTGGACTTGTTTATGCCCCGAACGCGAAGCCGCCGTCCTCTCGGGATATTGGCCATTGCAGGAATAGCAGCGGCTTTCATTTTTTTATATATGCAATTTGGACATGAAGGAGCATCACTTTTTCATGATATGTACCGGCTTGACTCCTTCTCGAAGGCGTTTAAGCAGATCCTGCTTCTGGGAACAGGGCTGATTTTAGTTTTAGCTTATGACTACCGGATGGGTGAAGAAGAAGAGTACCGTGGGGAATTCTACTATCTGCTGCTCACTGCTCTCCTTGGGGCCATGTTTATGGCTTCGAGCGGGGACATGATCACCCTGTTTATTGGCCTGGAGCTCCTTTCTCTTTCCTCCTATGTTATGGCGGGTATGAGAAAAAGAAAGTTGGAGTCGAATGAGGCTGCTTTTAAATATGTAGTAACAGGCGGGATTTCAACGGCCATCACAATGTTTGGGATGAGCTATGTATTTGGGTTGACTGGGGAAACAAACCTGTATGCAGTAGGTGCAGCATTGAGAGATACGAGCATCCTTCAGAATCAGTTTTTACTCGTATTTGCTTTTTTTATCACATTTGCAGGGTTAACTTTCAAAATCGCCTCTGCTCCGTTTCATATGTGGGCACCCGATGTGTATCAAGGCTCACCGCTTCCTGTTACCGCCTTTTTAAGCGTGGTCTCGAAAACAGCCGGATTTGCCATCATCCTGCGGTTTTTTCTCATGTGCTTTAGTTCAGCACCCGGCATTAAAGGAGATCCGCTGCTTCTTCAAGTTCAGCCGTATCTCGCTGTTCTCGCTGGAGCGACCATGATTGCCGGCAATGTGATCGCCCTCCGGCAGCGGAACATTAAACGGCTTTTCGCTTATTCGTCGGTTGCGCAGGCTGGCTATATTCTCGTTCCGTTCGTTTCCGTCTCGGCTTTGCTGTTTGAAACAACATGGTTTTATCTTCTTGCCTATCTGTTTATGAATATTGGTGCTTTTGCTGTCATTCAGGAAGTAACAGCAGCGAGCGGGACGAATGATATATCGGGCTTTGCCGGCTTATATAAGCGTTCTCCCTGGCTTGCTTTCGCCATGACCATCTTTATTCTGTCATTGGCGGGCATTCCGGCTACAGCAGGCTTTGCGGGGAAATTCGGAATCTTTATGAATGCCCTTGGAACCAACCCTGGACATTACATATTGGCAGGGATTCTAATGGCCGCCACGGTTGTCTCTTACTTCTATTATTTCAACATTATTGGCCAGATGTTTTTTCGCTCAGGGCAGGAAGAGCGGGCGATCCAGCATAAGAAGGGCCTCCTGTTTGTAACGGCTTTATGTGCAGCGGCAACCATGTTCTTCGGTATCTTCCCGGGAACCGCCCTCCATTTCTTTTATAATGAATTTCATCTTACAGATTTTTTCCAGACATTAGGGCAAAAATAAGGGGGCTGTCCAAGAAGTCTGGTAGCTGTTGATCTCCGCTCCAGGCTGCTCGCTTTCCGCGGGGCGTGCGGTGAGCCTCTTGGCGCAAGCGCCTGCGGGAGTCTCACCTGTCACGCTAGTCCCGCAGGAGTCTCGCACCTTGCACTCCAATCTACTTTTCATTGAAGATTTTTCACGTCAAAGGAGCTGCCTGAAGGTCAATTTTCGACTTTCAGGACAGCCCCTTTTTATTTGGGAAATCCCTTGGATTTTAAAGATATGTCAAAATTGGGAACATGATTGAAAATAGGCCTTTTGTCTGTTCCTTTATGGTAAAATTCAGTTTATGCTACTTTCTATTGGTGTATGTTATCATGATGGTGTTAAGTAAGCACTTGGCCGATAAGGCCTTGCGGCAAGGAGGAACCCAGTTGTTTGAACAAGCCGGGCAGCAAGCGCTGCTTCATATCCTCGTTCACCTGCTTTTTCTCGTCATCACATGGTGGGCCATGCAGGCAATAAAATTTGACTCGTACATCAAAAAGGGCAAAGTGATCCAAGCACGTGTTTTATTCGTCTTAGTAACGATCGCTGTTGCCAGCCTCGTAAGCAGCTTCTTTCTCACGTATTTGAATTATTCCACACAGCTTAAATATTTATTTTAATTAACACAAACCTACTAACCGTCTCAGCTCAAAATGCAGCAAAAGATTGTTCACTGTTGAACAAAGTAAATAGGGTGAAGTTTCTGTCGGAATATGACTGCAACTTCCATGAATAATGGACCGTCCTCTGGCAAGAATGAGAAATAGAGGAGAGGACGGGTGGAATAAAATGAAAAAGAGTATTGTTTTGTTTTTTGCTATTATATTATTGGTTCATTCTTATGAGAGTGTGCTGGCAAGAGAAGCAGCAAATATAAGCAAAATTTCGGACATGAAACAAGCGATGGACGAGCAAGGTATTATTGTGAAAAAATGGTCGCTTTATACTAAAGGAAGTGTAGGTTTTACTTCCGATCTAAATGGGTATCGACAAAAAGTAGCATTATTAAAGAATGCAGCTAAAGGTTATAAATGGAACAATATGAATGCGCAAGAACATTTAAAAATTACTGGGGTGCGATATTCTCAAGCAGGGAGCATAAAAGAGCGCCTTACGCTGGTGGGATACCCCCAAAAAGAAAAGCTTGCAACGTATCTTGTTTATGCGGTCAAAGGAAAGGGCTGGAATAAAAATCAATTTCAGCATTTTGCGCGATCGTTTCAGAGTAGGGTCGCTACCTATTTTGAAGGAAAAACTTCAACTTTTTCTTGTATCACAGGGGTACATAGTGATACAATGGACGTTGGTTTGAATAAACAAGCACTTGAGCTCATGACAACGTTCTCCGCTGTTCCTGTCGAAGAACTGAAGGAAGAGACGTTTGTATCAATCTCGGCATATACTAAGCATTGGGATGAGAAAATTAATACAGCTCACAAAGCTATGAATCTGCAGATTGCAATTAGAAATCAAGGAATGGGCGGCCAAACGGCCGTCACAATTGGAACACCAATAATTACGTCTGAATATTAATATAGAAATTGGACGCGGAGGGGAATTTCGTTGGAAAAAATCATTGTCCGTGGTGGTAGGCGGTTAGAAGGCTCTGTTAAAGTTGAAGGAGCAAAGAATGCCGTACTGCCTGTCATCGCAGCATCCATTTTAGCCAGTAAAGGCACAAGCACGATTAAAGATGTGCCGACCCTTGCTGATGTATATACGATTAACGAGGTACTGCGTTATTTAAATATTGAAGTTAAATTTGAGAATGGCGAGATCCAAGTGGATGCTTCAGGAGCTTTAAAAACAGAAGCGCCATTTGAATATGTTCGTAAAATGCGTGCATCCTTCTTGGTAATGGGACCTTTGCTTGCACGCGTAGGATTAGCGAGAATCGCACTTCCTGGCGGTTGTGCAATTGGATCACGTCCGATCGATCAGCACTTGAAAGGCTTTGAAGCCATGGGTGCCACTGTTAAAATCGGGAATGGATTTATTGAAGCCAGCATAGATGGCCGCCTTAAAGGTGCAAAAATTTATTTGGACTTCCCAAGTGTAGGAGCAACAGAAAACATTATTACGGCTGCTGCCCTTGCTGAAGGAACAACCATTATTGAAAATGCAGCCAAAGAGCCTGAGATTGTTTGCCTTGCAAACTACATCAACTCCATGGGAGGAAAAGTAGTAGGCGCAGGTACTGGTACAATCCGTATCGAAGGTGTTGAAGAGCTTTCAGGTTCGGAGCACGCTGTGGTTCCTGACCGCATTGAAGCAGGTACTTACATGGTTGCTGCAGCTATTACTGGCGGAGACGTTTTTGTTGAAGGCGCGATTGCCGAGCACCTTCGCCCATTAATCGCAAAAATGGAAGAAATGGGTGTTACCGTTAAAGATGAGGAAACTGGTCTTCGTGTCATTGGCCCGAAAGAATTAAAACCAGTTGATATTAAAACTATGCCGCATCCGGGCTTCCCGACAGATTTGCAGTCTCAGATGATGGCATTGCTTCTTCGGGCAAACGGTACAAGTGTCATTACAGAAACTGTGTTTGAAAACCGTTTTATGCATGTTGAGGAATTCCGCCGCATGAACGGAGATATTAAAATCGAAGGCCGCTCTGCCGTAATCAACGGACCTGTATCATTACAGGGAGCCGAGGTTGCAGCAACTGATTTGCGAGCGGGAGCAGCACTGGTCCTTGCCGGCCTTGTAGCTGACGGTTATACGCGTGTAACTGAGCTTAAACATATCGACCGCGGCTATGTGAAATTTACTGAAAAACTTCATGATCTTGGAGCTGACATCGAGCGTGTTAACGAAGAATCAACAGCCGCTCCAGCAGAAGAGAAATCATCGGTATCATTAAAATCTAATCTTGCTTAATTTATAGTTTAAAGAAAGCTTCCTGCAGATTGCAGGGAGCTTTTTTTATTGCAGGTTTGAAAGGATAGTAAGAAGAGCATAAGAATTCCGCTATTAAAAAGTAAGGGAAATGACCTAGTTGATATAGAAAGTGAAGAAAGACTGGGAGTATATATTCAAAATTTTTAGAATAGTTTGAAATTAAATATAATTCGTGTACTATTAAATCAAGCAAGGCCATTCTATACATGACAAAGGGGATATGATTGATGAAAAAAAAGGCTCTGGCATTGGGATTATCATTTGGTTTGGCAGCATCGGCTCTTACACCGGCAAGTTCTTTAGCAGCACCAAAAAATGTGCTGTCCAATTACAAGATAAGCGAACAAAAAGGTACACCTGAATTTGTTTCTGGAAATTTGACGAAAGCCTCTGGACATAATGCCGAAGCTGTTGTTCTTGGTTACTTAAACCAGCATAAGAGTGCATATAATTTTGGGTCACAAAAAGCGGAAGATTCTTTTGCTGTTCAATCTCAGCAAAAGGACAAGCTAGGTTTCACTGTTTTGCGCCTGCAGCAAGTATATAAGGGAGTTCCTGTATGGGGTTCTACTCAGGTAGCTCATGTTGACAGAGACGGAGTTTTGACAGTGGTTTCAGGTTCAACTGTACCGAACCTTGATCAAAAGAGCAGCTTGAAAAATACTAAGAAAATCTCTGCTAAGAAGGCAATCGCCAAGGCAGTTAAAGATCTTGGATATACCCCCGATTATGAAAAGGCGCCGACAGCCGATCTTGTTGTCTACACATCAGGTGAAAAAGCTGTTTATGCCTATCTTGTAAATTTAAACTTCCTGTCTCCAAAGCCGGGGAATTATAACTATTTTGTTGAAGCAGCTACAGGAAAGATTGTGAACAAGTATAATAACCTTGACGAAGCAAATGGTGGGCAGGCTGCTTCCAAACCAGGAGGAACCTTAACCGGAACCAATGCAACCGGAACAGGAAAGGGTGTGCTTGGTGACTCAAAAACGTTGAGAACTTTATTATCAGGCTCAACCTACTACTTGCAGGATAATACGAGAGGAAGCGGGATCTTTACATATGACGGAAAGAACCGCCAATCCCTTCCTGGTTCATTATGGGCGGATACTGATAACACATATAATGCCGCATACGACGGTGCAGCGGTAGACGCTCATTACTATGCCGGAGTGACGTATGATTACTACAAAAACGTATTTGGACGCAACTCCTTTGATAATAAAGGCGGAGCACTAAAATCGACTGTCCATTACAGCCGCAACTATAACAACGCCTTCTGGAACGGGACGCAAATGGTTTACGGAGATGGTGACGGAACTACTTTTATTCCGTTATCCGGCGGCCTGGATGTAATAGGGCATGAATTAACCCACGCGGTTACGGAACGCAGCTCCAATCTGGTGTACCAAAATGAATCAGGTGCATTAAACGAAGCTATTTCTGATATCTTTGGAACGCTTGTCGAGTATTATGACAACCGTAATCCGGATTATGAAATCGGAGAAGACATCTACACACCGAATACACCGAATGATGCTCTTCGTTCGATGAGCGATCCTGCGAAATATGGCGATCCAGACCACTATTCCAAACGTTATACTGGAACGAGTGACAATGGGGGTGTCCATACGAACAGCGGCATCATCAATAAGCAGGCTTATCTGCTTGCAGTTGGAGGAACCCATTACGGCGTAACGGTTACTGGCATCGGCAACAGCAAGCTTGGAGCGATTTATTACCGTGCCAACACGGTTTATCTCACGTCGAACGCCACGTTCAGCCAAGCGAGAGCTGCGCTCGTTCAAGCGGCAGCTGATCTGTATGGATCAGGCTCTGCGGAAGTCAACTCGGTCAACAAGTCGTTTGATGCAGTTGGCGTCTATTAAAAAAGCAAAACCCTGCTAGTGATAGCAGGGTTTTTTCTATGAGATTGAAAAGTAGAACTGAGATTGAAAGGAAAAACAAGTTCTAATAGTTTGTCTCCCTCCATAAATTGTAAAGACTAATCAATTCAGTGGAGGCCAGGCCGAATGTTCATGAAAATGAAGCCGATTACCTTCTTCATCTCTGTCTTTGTTGTGGTCACCGTCCTTCTTCCGGCTTTGCTCGTGCTTCCCTACTCTTCCAAATCATCCTTTTTGCTAGAGACAAAGCCGAAGGAAATCAAACGAGCTGCCATACCGAGTCTAGCATCGACACTTGCTGTACCCGTCTACCGCACAGCTGAGAAAAAGGTGGAAAAGGTCGCGCTCGAGGAGTACGTCAAAGGAGTGGTCGCTTCTGAAATGCCCGCTGACTTTAAACTTGAGGCGTTAAAGGCTCAAGCGTTAACAGCCAGAACGTACATCGCCAGGCTTTTGGACAGCGCTCAAGGGGGAAACCTTCCAGGCGGGGCGGCTGTGACGGATTCCATTCTTCATCAGGTCTACAAAAATGATGATGAATTGAAGAAGCTGTGGGGAGACGAATATCCAGAAAAGATGAAGAAGATCACCAAAGCGGTAGCAGAGACGAAAGGAAAGATTTTAACGTACGACGGGAAACCGATCTTTGCGAGTTTCTTTTCAACAAGCAATGGTTATACCGAAAACAGCGAGGAATATTGGGGAACGAAATATCCTTATCTAAAAAGCGTAAAAAGCCCGTGGGATCAAAACACTCCTAAATTCGTCCAGAAACAGGAGATCTCTTTGCTGGATGTTGAGAGAAGGCTGGGGGTCGTAATTCAAAAGGACGGAGAAGTGGGCACGGTAACAAAGAAAACCGCAGGAAACCGGATCGCCCGTATGACCATTGACGGAAAAAGCTTTAAGGGCAAAGAGATCCGTGAGAAACTGGGTCTTCGCTCAGCCGATTTTACGCTGACGAAAAAGAAACAAGAAGTGATTGCAGTGACGAAAGGCTTCGGCCATGGAGTGGGGATGAGCCAGTATGGAGCGAACGGCATGGCGAAGGCCGGCAAGAACTACAAGCAAATTGTAAAATACTATTACAAAGGAGTGGCCATTTCAGAATACAAGCCTGATCCTGGCCGTTCCACCGCAAAGCAGTAACCTTTCCAGACCCGGCGAAAAAGCCGGGTCTTTTGTGTTTAACACCCTTCCTAATCCTGCGGGGAAAAATAAAGTTTTGGGAATCATGCATAGTATTCAAGTCTTTGTCGAAAAATAATATCCCAATTTTTTTCATACCAAAGTATATATTTTCTGAATCCTGTTCAGAATGATTGCTGAGGTGATGATAAAAATGAAAGATGAAGAAAAACAATCCCAAAAAACAGTTCCGCTAAAAAGCAGGAAAGTGGGCAGGTTTATGAAAAAACGCTGGGTATATCCGGCAGTCTATCTCGCTTTTGCCGCAGTAGTATTAGCTTCCGTCTTGTGGTATCAAAACGATGCTTCTAACTCTAAGGATACACCGAACAGTGCTTTTGACAACCATAATAAAGCCGTTCCGGTAAGTGTTTCTAAAGAAGTATTCAAGATGCCGGCAAAGGATCCAAACAGCGTAGCGATTAAAAAAGAATTCTTTGATCCTGATGCATCTGCTAAAGAACAAGAAGCTGCTCTCGTATTTTATAATAATATCTACTACCAAAATAAAGGAATTGACCTTGCTGCTGAGAGCGGAAAAACATTTGATGTCACTGCTGCCATGAGTGGTAATGTTACAAAATCAGTAAAAGATCCAGAGCTTGGCTACGTTGTTGAAGTTGAGCATACGAACGGCCTTGTTACACACTACTCTTCTTTAGCCTCTGTAAAAGTGAAAGAAGGCGACAGAGTAAACCAAGGTGAAGTTGTCGGTACAGCCGGCCAGAACCTGTATGACAAGGACGCAAAAATTCATGCTCACTTTGAAATCCGCAAAGATGGAATCGCAGTCGATCCTGTATCTGCATGGAACCAATCGGCTTCCCAAATTGAGAAGCTGGTGGATAAGGAAGAACAAGCGAGCAATAAGGAAGAGAAAGCTTCAGTTGAAAAAGGAAAATCTGACAGTGTTCAGGACAGCAGTACTGCTCCTAAGAAAAACAAAGAAAAAGAATCTTCTTCAACCAGCGAAAACTCTAAACAGTCATCTGCAAACGATAACTGAACAAATTGAGAAAGCAGCCCGCGATGTGCGGGCTGCTTTTTTTGGGGGAAAGTAGTGTTTCCTGTGGGCTACTTATGAAAATGATGTGCTTTGCAAGTAAAGTCCTCAATTTCGCAAGTAAACCTTGCCAAACCGCAAGTAATGCACAGCATGATCACAAAACACGTGCTCCTTTAGGAGAGTTCCAGCGCTTGTCGGGCCTAACCAGGTCCTTCAGCTTTTCTTTTTTCCCTTGTCCTTCTTGAGATTTTGGCATATAAGTACGTTCGTCTTAATAAGATGTTACAAAACCTACAATTCTTTTGAGGGTGAGCGGTGAGAAGACGTAGTATGGCTGCGGTGAAAAGGGGACGGGACACTCTGACTTCATGGAGACGACACACAAGGACAGGTCGCGTAGCTTGAACATAGAAGTCTCTATCGCATCTCTCACATCCAATTTGGGGAGGCGAGTGGTGTGCACGATTACATCAAAGAACGAACCATCAAGATAGGAAGGTATATCGTGGAGACAAGAAAAACAGTGCGTATGATCGCAAAAGAATTTGGTGTCTCGAAAAGCACCGTTCATAAAGATCTAACGGAACGATTACCTGAAATCAACCCGGATTTGGCGAACAATGTGAAAGAAATTTTAGAGTACCATAAGTCTATCAGACATCTACGGGGTGGTGAAGCGACACGGGTAAAGTACAAAAAGGGTGCAGAGGAAGTCGTACAATAAGATACACCACTTCACACGGCGTGCATAAAATGCATGCCGCTGTTGTGCGTTCACGAAAATATACAAAAAAGTTAACATATTTTTTCCCGGTTCAACAAAACTTATGATAGAATGTTTTATTGGATAGAAATTCGAAAATTGACGATTTTTGTAAAGCGTTGCGGAACATACAGGGAGGATATATGAATGTTTTCAAGGGATGTTGGTATTGACCTCGGTACGGCCAATGTACTGATTTACGTTAAAGGAAAAGGAATTGTATTGGATGAGCCATCTGTTGTGGCGATTGACACAAACACGGGGAAAGCGCTTGCTGTAGGTGAAGAAGCCCGCAGGATGGTGGGACGTACTCCAGGCAATATCGTGGCGATCCGTCCGTTAAAAGATGGAGTAATCGCTGATTTTGAAGTAACAGAGCAGATGTTAAGACATTTTATTAATAAAATAAATGTAAAGGGTATGTTTACCAAACCGAGAATTCTGATCTGCACCCCTGCAAACATTACCTCTGTTGAACAAAAAGCGATTCGGGAAGCCGCTGAAAAATGCGGAGGAAAAGCGATTTATCTGGAAGAAGAACCGAAAGTGGCAGCTGTTGGAGCAGGTATGGATATCTTCCAGCCGAGCGGCAACATGGTAGTAGATATCGGCGGCGGAACAACAGACGTTGCTGTATTATCCATGGGCGATATTGTTACGGCTTCTTCTATTAAGATGGGTGGGGACAAGCTTGACAGTGAAATCCTAAACTACATCAAGAAAGAATATAAGCTGTTGATCGGAGAACGAACATCAGAAAACATTAAATTGAACGTGGCCACCGTCTTCCCTGGTGCCCGAAATGAGGAGATGGATATTCGCGGGCGTGACATGGTAACAGGCCTACCGCGATCGGTTACCATCCATTCAGAAGAAATCACACAAGCTTTGCTTGAGCCGGTCATGATGATGGTCCATGCAGCAAGAAGCGTTCTGGAAAAAACGCCTCCTGAGCTTTCTGCGGATATCATTGACCGAGGGATCATCTTAACGGGCGGAGGGGCATTGCTCCATGGTATTGACCAGCTGTTCGCCGAGGAGCTTAAGGTTCCTATTTTTATAGCGGAGGAACCGATGAAGGCTGTAGCAAACGGTACCGGCCTAATGCTTGAACACATTGATAAGCTTCCAAAACGGAAAATAAGATAAAGCGTAATTCCAAGACCTGCTTTTCATAAAAAAGCGGGTCTTTTTTTTTTGTTCGAGCATAAACATCCAAAAGTATTTGCCGATAATAAAGACAAGAAGAAGTGTGCGAAAAAGAGGGGGAACCACTGTGCTAAGAGGATTTTATACTGCAGCTGCCGGAATGATTGCTCAGCAGCGGCGCCAGGAAATGCTGAGCAACAACATTGCCAATATCAACACACCGGGCTATAAGGCAGATCAGTCATCGCTTAGGACGTTTCCTTCCATGCTGTTAGAAAGAATGGACTCAAACGGGAAAACGCCATTAACCATTCCAGGCCAAAAACAGAGCGGCCAGCTGGCGACAGGGGTCTACATGCAGGAAGCCATTCCGAACTTTGTTCAGGGAGATATGCAGGAAAGTGGTGTGAACACCGATCTTGCTCTCGTGCAGGGTTCCGTTCCAATCGATAAAAAAACGGGCAAGCCAGGGTCTTTATTCTATATGGTGGAAACCGCCGCAGGTGAAACACGCTATACACGGAACGGCCATTTCGCCGTAGATGCCAAAAACAATCTGGTTACAGCGGACGGGAACTATGTTTTGGATACAAACGGAAAAAGTATCACTGTCTCTGATGAAAATTTCACTGTAAACGGAGAGGGCGTCATTCTTGATCACGGCCGTAATGCAGGCAGATTGGGAGTGGCACTGATTACGAACCCGATGGATCTGGTGAAAGAGGACAACGGCTTATTGAAGCTTCAAGGCACTCAGAAACCGGGCTCTGCCACAGCAAATCCGCAGGTCGCCTATCAAGTAAAACAAGGTTTTGTTGAACGTTCCAATGTAGATGCTGAACAATCCATGACAGATATGATGGAAGCTTACCGTTCATTTGAAGCCAATCAAAAAGTGCTTCAGGCTTATGACCGAAGCATGGAAAAAGCAGCGAATGAAGTAGGAAAGATCGGATAAGGAGGGCCAGACATTGAATACATCTATGATTAACGCTTCAGTGACCATGGGACAGCTGCAGCAGAAACTCGATACAACGGCCAACAATATGGCAAACAGCAATACTAATGGCTTTAAGCGAAGAAATGTTCAATTTTCTGACCTTCTTTTTCAGCAGATCAATAATAAATTTGATAGCAAGAATGAAGTTGGCCGCCTTACCCCTGTGGGAATTCGTGCAGGAAGCGGTGCGAGAGTCAGCTCTACGGCAGTCAGCCTGGAGATGGGGGCGATCAAGACGACAGAACGCCCGCTGGACATCGCCCTATTGAGCCCTGAGCTCTTTTTCCAGGTCCAGAAAAAGGACACCGATGGAAAAACTGTAACGGAATACACACGTGATGGTGCGTTTTATTTAAAGCCAGGAGGAGGGAAGGGTGACCTTGAACTCGTTACCTCTGACGGCAGTGCGGTGATGGGTGATAAAGGGCCGATTCGTATTCCTGCCGGATACAAAGAAATTTCTATTGGACAAAACGGGAATATTTCGGTAACGTTAAGTAATGGAAGGGTCGTCAACAGCGGCAGAATGGCACTCGTTGATGTCGTCCATCCCCAGCTGCTTAAAGCGGTGGGGCACAATTTTAGAATTCCGGCTGGTGTAAATGAAAATCAAGTGGTTCGGGCGGCAAATCCGGCTAGCGTTAATATGCAGCAGGGTGCCCTTGAGATGTCCAACGTAAATACAGGAAATGAAATGACGGATATCATCAATATGCAGCGATCCTACCAGTTCAACGCACGCACCATTACGATGGCTGACCAAATGATGGGGCTTGTCAACGGAATTCGTTAACAGGTGATGAAAAATGGCGAACGAGCTCAGCAGGGAAGAATACCGTAAAAATAAAATGGCAGTGATGAAGCAAGAGGAAGCGGTTAAAGAAAAGAATCCAAAATCGCTTGAAAACAAAAAGAAAGAGCAAAAGACCGGGAAGTCAAAAAGACGCCGTTTTCCGATCTGGCTCCGTCTGATTGTAATTGTTGTTTTAATGGTGATCTGCCTTGTAGTTGGATCTGTGATTGGCTATTCAGTTGTAGGCGATGGCAAAGCAGGGGATGTGTTCAAGAAAGAGACATGGACGCATATCTCTGATTTGGTGAACAAAGATAAGTAGTATAGCGAATAGAATGATGTGAAGAGACAAGGGAGCTGAGGCTCTCTTTTTATTTTGACTGGAAGAGCGGTAACCGTTCTCTTCCTCTCGGCCTATTGGATTAACCTTTTTCTATCATGTATAATGTGCAGAGATACATAGAAACAATAGAACCGTAAACCAGAAAGAAAAGGAGTATCTCGGTATGAAACTAAACATTGAACAGATCAAAGAAATCATCCCCCACCGTTATCCATTTTTGCTTCTTGATACAATTGAAGAGCTCGAGCCGGGAAAACGTGCGGTCGGAAAGAAAAATATTACGGCCAACGAGGAAGTATTTAATGGGCATTTTCCTGATTATAATATTTTCCCAGGCGTATTAACCTTAGAAGCTTGTGCCCAAACCGGAGCGGTGGCGCTCTTGTCTTTGGATGAATACAAAGGAAAGATCGCCATGTTTGCCGGTGCAGACAAAGTAAGATGGAAGCGCCAGGTAAGACCGGGAGACACATTGTTGATGGAAGTGGAGCTGCTTCAAATTCGCCGAGGAATCGGAAAAGGGAAAGTAACGGCAAAAGTGGACGGCGAGCTCGCAATGGACGCTGAAATCACATTTGCTGTTGGAAGGTAGTTTCTGTAATTGATGGTGCCAGGCACCGCTTTTTGACATATGTCAAAAGCCGGTGCCTGGCACCATTTTCTTTTTTTAAGGCACTGTAAAGGCTATGTAAGGTATTGGTAAATCGCGACTAAATGGGATGTTTTCCTGCTATAGTGTGGATAGAGCCGCTGGTACATGGTGAAGCGGAGCGGTTTTAATCTGAACTAATCGAAGGGAGAACGATGGGATGAATAAAAGTTTCTTAATGAAAATTGGGGCTTCTCTTATGGCGATTATGTTAATGACAGCTTGCAACAACAGCGACACCGAGAAAAAGGAAAGCGGCACAGGCACAGAACAAAAAGTAGATGATGAAAAACAAGCGGATCAAACAAGTACAGATGGGGCTGATCAGGATCAAGAAACAAGCACTGATTCTCAATCATCTGATCAATAAATCATGAGAAAAGCACACCCGCCGGGGTGTGCTTTTACATATTACGGTGCCTGGCACCGGTTTGACCTTTCTGGTGCCAGGCACCGTTAAACCGGTTTTAGACAAGCTTGATGTGATAATCTTTGAGCCATGTGCTGACGTGAATCAGATATTCCATCAGTTGGTCGCCTGGTCTTCGCTGATGCCGGTTTTTCCCTCAGCGACCGCTCTTATTTTGCCCGTATCAATCAGTGGACGAAGAGGTGCGTTGCCGTCTTCCACAATGTCCATAAGCCCATTTTTGATAGCTCCGAAATAAACCGGATCCTGTGCTGTCGGGTAGGCGCACTTGCGTCGGTTTCTCACATCGTCAGGAAGATAGCCTTTTAACGCACGGCGCAGGATTCCTTTTTCGATGTTGTCGACGCTTTTCACTTCCCATGGCACATTCCAGAGATATTCCACTAAGCGGTAGTCACAGAACGGAACACGGACCTCAAATCCGACAGCCATGCTCATGCGGTCCTTGCGGTCGAGCATGAACGGAAGGAAGCGGGTGATGAACTGATAGGACATCTGGCGCTGCTTGGCTCCAATTTCGCTTTCTCCGGCCAGTTTCGGAACTTCGGCCAAGGCTTCATGATAGCGTCGGTCCGCGTACTCATCAGGCCGTAAGGAGGCGCTGGCTTCTCCCGAGAGGATATTGCCAACGTTTCCACGGCTTTGGCGCCTGGGAACGTGCTGCCATTCAGGAACTCACCCTGATGGAACCAAGGATATCCGCTGCACAATAGTCCGTTATGAGGGTTCTTAAAAAAAGGCTGTTTGTAACCATTGTTGCTCTTAGGAGGGGTTGATTTCTGGTTCAGGATGCTCGCTTTTACCGGCATAAACGCCTACTTTCGCGGGGCGTGCGGTGAGCCTTACCGGCGCAAGCGCCTACCTCCTCGGCGCATGGCGCCTGTGGGTCTCCACCTGTCCCGATGCTCCCGCAGGACAAGGAAGGCTTCGGCAGCGTTATATCGCACGAAGAAAATGTGAAATTCATTTTCGAGGAGTCTCGCACCAGGCACTCCAATCAACTGATCAATGAAGGCTCTTTTCCCAAAGCCTTTTAGAAAGGCCTTTAAAAAAGAACAATAAAAAAACCGCTTCACGTAAGCGGTCAGTCTCTGGAGTATTTTGAGAGAATCTCTTCCCGGGCGTCAGCTCCTTCTACTCCTTCATGGATTGCTGATGTCAGCCGGTCATATTCTTCTTTCGTAATTTCAGCTACAGCGTTTTTCGGAAAAATATAAGGCTTTCCAATATCCATCGTATCAAGCTGATTCATGAGCTCGATCTCATCTTCATCCTCCCTGCTATACACCTTGCCGAATTCATCCTTAAATTCTCTCTTCATGTTAATAAAGTAACGCAATGTGCATTCTCCTTTCATTTATGCCTTCTTACTAGTCATACCCGATTTTTTGTTTTTGGAGACATAAAAAAAACTATAAAACTTTTATAAAAATGAGGGATAAAAAAAGAGATTTCGGGAATGATAGAAGTACCCCCTTTTTTATATATCTTTTTGTCCCCCGCTTCCTAAAGAGGCGGCCTTTTTTTTTGCCTTTTTTCGCGAGAAGTGAGTAAATCTTCCATTTTTTATTCTCATAAATAGTAAAAAAGTCACATGTAATTATATTGTAATAATTTATACTGATATAAGGAAAACTAACACATTTTAGGAGGAAAGAATGAAAAAGATTCTATTAAGCTTGCTGGCTGTTCTCATAGCCTTTTATTTTGTGCCTGCAAACGCGTTTGCAGCAGGGATAAAGGATGCTGATCTTACAGCCTATCTCGCACAAATCAGCAATGAACGCGGCTATGAAATTAGCAAAGAGGATTACCAAAACTATCTGTCCGATTATGCGGGGATGAAGCTGTCAGATTTTGAGGACATCAATGAACTGAAAGAAACGCTTGGGGCTGTCATCAAGAGCGACAACAGCAATCTTGATGAGATCTATACTGATTTAGATTTGAACGAGCAGCAGCTTAAGGATCTTTTAGCAAAGAACGGAGAAGCCATCGAGGACTATATTTATGTAGATGACCTGTACTTTGCGGTTTCAGACCTGCAGGCACCTGATGAAGAAATGCCTGATATGAAGGAGATTGAAAAAGAGATTCAAGGGGCTCTGGCAGAAGTAGATTTGACTCCGGCTGAGATTCAAAACCTGCAGGACCACCTCATGTCCATCGAGAAAGATCTAAACTCCCCAGATACAGAAAAAAGACTGGAATCCATTGCTGAGCGCATGATGAGCATCGATCCGGAAAAGCCGACGAAAGCACAGATCCAGGAAGTCGGGAACGCTTTTGAAGAGCTCATGTCCATTTTCCAAATGAAAGCGAACTTTTTCATTGTGGACGGCGGAAAGAAAACCCCGGTATCTGCAGGAGAGCTGATGCAGATGAAAGTATTGGACGGAGATTATCTTTTGATCCAACTGTTTGATCTGAACGGAAAAATGCTTGCGGACTTGAAGATCACGTCAGACGATGTTAAAACCGTCCCAGCGAAAGTAGACACCGTTACCCAAACGATTAAAAAAGAAGTAAAATTGTCAGCACCAGTCGCTAAAAAGCCAAGAACCGTGAATGGCGGCAAATTGCCTAAGACGGATTCCAACAATCTTGACGGCGCACTTGCTGGCTTAGCAATTGCCGGAGCAGGGCTATTCCTATATAGAAGAGCAAGGATGTCGTAATGGCAACCAGACGCCAAGAAGGAGGAAGACGGCCCCAAAAGGCTGTTCTTCTTTCTTTTTCGATTGTGATCATTCTTCTCGGCCTGGGAATGTTTTCGAAGAATATCATTAGTTACACACGTGGTTATTTTGCCGGTGAAAAAGTGGATTCAAAAGCATTGCACGAACCTGTGAAAAAGCCGGCAAAAACAAACGAGGAAAAACGTGAAGCGCCACTGTATGCCAAACGTCCAGCGATTGGAGAAAAGATGGGCACCCTTTACATTCCGAAATTGGAAGCGAAACTGCCAATCTATCATGGAACGAATGAAGATGAACTGGAAAAAGGAGTCGGCCATTTTAAAGACAGCGTTCTTCCTGGTGAAAAGGACAACTCTGTTCTTTCCGGCCACCGTGACACTGTGTTTCGCAGCCTCGGAAAAGTAGGAAAAGGCGACAAACTTGAAGTGACGACATCAGCCGGAACCTTTACGTATAAAGTAAGGAAGGTTCGAATCGTGGACAAAGATGACCGCACCGTGATCGTTCCAAAACCGCGCGCGGTGTTAACGGTCAGTACGTGCTATCCGTTCAATTATATTGGTGCCGCTCCAAAGCGTTATATATTGGAAGCTTTTCTGATCTCATCAGAACGTTCAAAAAAATAGGGAAATACGGCGAAGGGAGGAATCATTTCCCTTCGTCTTTGTTTTGTCGTTCTCGGAAAAACTCTGGTACAGTAAACATAGACCATCAAGATAACAGTCATGAGGAGGAATACCATGGTGAATATAAGAGAGGCACTTCTTCGCGATTTGCCAGCTATCTTGGACATCTATAATGATGCGATAAAAACGCTGACGGCTACATTTGATCTGGAAGAGCAGACACTTGAAGAACGAAAGGTTTGGTTTGAAAAATACGGCGGCGACTTTCCGCTGATTGTTGCGAAACTGGACGGCAAAGTGGCGGGATACTGCTGTCTTAGCCCGTTCAGAGATAAAGCGGCCTATTGCCGCACAACTGAATTATCATTATACATATCTTCTGAATTCCGCGGCCAAGGGATCGGCAATGCCTTAATGGAGGATATTCTGAAAAGGGCGGCTGATCTTGGCTGCCATACCGTAATCAGCAGCATTACGGGCGGAAACGAAGCGAGTGTAAAACTGCATAAAAAGTTTGGCTTCGAATTTGTCGGCAACTTTAAAGAAGTAGGCTACAAATTTGATGAGTGGCAGGATGTTCACTTTTACCAGCTCATGCTGAACACAGAAAAAACGAAGGGATAAGCGTTCCCTTCATTTTTTTTGCTGGGCGAGTGCGTTTTTTATGAAAATGATGTGTTTTGCAAGTAAGTCTTGTCGAACCGCAAGTAAACGGGTTCAGGCAAGCACGAGTCGATAGCAATTCCCTTAAAGACTTCCGATTGACTCAGTTACTGCTGATTAACAATATCCTTCAGCTTATTCTGCCATTTATCATCATCTAAAATGATTTGAAAGGAGATCCGGCGATTTTTTTGCAGAGCTGCTGCTGAGCTTCCTTTGGCGATTGGCTTGTATTCGCTGTATCCTGTGGCGGCCAGATACTGGGCATATGGCAGGCGTGCAAGTTTCGGATTGGCTTTGGCGAGATATTTTACAACCGCAACTGCCCGCTCTGTGGAAAGGGACCAGTTGTCATACGGTACCGAATCGGTATGTCCCTCCACCAGGATAATATATAGATATTTACTCATATCCTTCTCGTCGATGATGGCGGCGAGTGCATCAGCCAAAGGGTTCAGTACCTTCTTGCCCTGTGCACTGACCTCGGCGCTCCCCGTATCAAATAATATGTTTCCTTCTACAGAGATCGTATTGTTCGGGCCGCGTACAACTTTATCTTTTCCTACATTCTGTTCAAGCTGTTTTTCAATCAGGTCCGAGATGTGTTTTTTTACATCCGCTACCTGATGCAGTTCTTGTTTGATCTGTGACTGATCATAGGCGTTATAAATACTTTGGACGTATGCGAGTATGGCAATGAAAATCATGATGAGCACCATCATGGCCATCATGTCCGTAAAGCTGGGCCAGTAGATTTCTTCCTGGTGCTGTTCTGCAAAAACGTTTTTCCGGGCGCGCACGGTTCATCACCGCCTTTTAATTTCATGCGAACTGATAAGCCTTGACTCATTGTCCCGGTCACGGGAGTCATAGACGGTCTGATTATCCATAGCCGTCTGATACATGCGCTGAAGAAGATGATACATGTCGCCAAGGGTGCGGTTGCTGCTCGTAAAATCCCGGGAAAGCCCATGGAAAAGGTTCTCAAGGGTACGGGCAAGTTCTCTCATATCATCGCCTCGCTGCGGACCGGATTGCTGGCTGAGCTGCCGTTCTCGCTCCAGCACATTCCGGATCTGCTCGACAAAGTCACGCTTCATATGTTCAACGGCATTAAAGAAGCCCTTTTCAAGCTGCTGGACAGAGGACGCGAAGTCAGCGGCAGCTCTGCCGTATTCTCCTTGTTTTTCGGAATAGCGGTAGTACCATTCCTCCTGTTTCTGTCCCAGCCTGCTCTCCAGTGCATCATGCTGATTAGCGTAGTGCTGAAGCTGTTCCTGAAGGGCGCGTGCCATGTTTCCGGCGAATTCTTCTGAGCGGCGCTGTGATTCAGCCAGCACTTTATCGGAACGCTGGATCAGGAGCTCAAATGTTTGCTGCCCTGCATTCTGGCGTTCCGTGCTTTTTTGCAGCTGCTGTTCAAATGATTTGATCTGGGCGGCCAGCACCGAAATGCTTTGGTCGACTGCTTTATGCATGGAATCTTGTTTTTCAATCGTTTTATGGAACTGCAGGCCGAACTGTTCAAGAGTTGATGCAGAAGCCGCAAACGATTCACTGTGAAGACGCTGTGCTTCATAGATTCCTTTTACGTCTTCCATGGCGGTTTTTAATCCAGCTGTAAATTCTGTCATAGAGGCTCCGAAATGGCCCACACTTTTTTGGAAGCTCTCCTCAACTTTGGCTGCAAGGCGATCAAGCAGCCGTTCAGCGGAATCCTGCGGCTTTTCCTGTAAAAGAAGACAGTTGAAGGCATGGTCCAGGTAAACTTCACAGTCCGACATCACCTTGCCCTGCAGGTACGTAAGAGAAGATCCCCTGGTCAGAAAGCCTGTCTGGAGAATATTGAGGATAAGGGCCCCTCCTATACCTGCGATACTTGTTATAAAAGCAACGCTCATTCCCTCAAAAGGAGCAGTTAAGGATGAGATGATGGAGTTCATGGTCATATTCGGGCCAGAGGCAGAACTTCCGAGCCTGAACAGCGTATCCTGCATGGACAGAAGAGATAGAGTAAGGCCGATAAAGGTGCCGAGCACACCGAGAATAATCGTAAAAGCCGGCAGCTGCTGCAGAACCTTTTGGATATTTCCAACAGGAACGCGCATCAGTCCAAGAAGAGGAATGCGTTCCTGGAAAAGGTGCTTTTCAATCAGCGCCTGTGAATTCAATGAGGAGACTCCTGATAGATGATACTGCCTGTAATCCGAACAAACACGCTGTATCCAGCGGGACCGCGGCTGTGCAGTTCCCTGTGATTCAAGCTCCTGAAGTTCTCTGATCCACATCTTCAGGCGGTATCCTGTCTGGGCGTATCCCACCAAACCAGTAAAAACAAGAAAGCAAATCACTCCCACAACGGCCATCGTCAACGAATCCATGCTGTCCATCCCTCCCCGTTTCCATTCATACAAGCATATGAGGTGCCAGGCACCGCTATTACACAAGTATGTAACGCACGGTGCCTGGCACCCAAAAAAAGAAATCAAAAAAAATAAATATAAATTGCGATTTCTGAATAATGGAATTAAACTAAAATTATGGAAATTTTTAGTTTTTTAAAGCAACAAGATCATTCACCCAGAAAAAATACAACCACGGAAAAGGGGAAACTGGATGAAGAAACGGATTGCGTTGATGACAGCATTTATCATGACGTTTTCCAACCTGGCATATGCTCAGGGGAATCTGCCGTCTCATAGCAAGGCAGCGGGAACAAAGCCTCTAGGCCTTGATCTGAAAAAACTGCCTCAGGAAGAGAAATACGGCAAAAACGATAAGGTTCGCGTGGTCGTCGAACTTGATCAAAAACCAGCGATTCAGTACGCACAGGCTCAAAACAAGCGCTACAGTGCTTTGAGCACAAGCGAAAAAACGGAGCTTACCAAAAAACTGGCCAGTGAACAAAAAGAAGTGAAAGAAGACATCGCGAAGGAAGACATCCCGGTATCGTATAAGGAAAGCTTTACAACCGTTCTAAACGGCTTCAGCGGTGAGGTCAAATATGGTGATATTAAAGATATTGAAAAACTTGATGGTGTGAAAGATGTACATATTGCGCATGAATATAAGCGTCCCGAATCAATCAAAGGGGACAAGCCGAACATGCTGTACAGCAAGGATATCGTCCATGCTAAAGAAACATGGCAGGACTATGGATATAAAGGCGAAGGAACCGTCGTGGCTGTTATTGACACAGGCATCGATCCCTCCCACAGAGACATGGTGCTCAGCCCTGATACAAAGGTGAAGCTGACTCCCGGAAAAGTGAACAGCCTTAAGGACTCCAAAGGGCTAAAAGGCAACTACTTTACAGAAAAAGTACCTTATGGATACAACTATGCGGACCACGACAAAGAAATCCGCGATCTTGGCCCTGGTGCTTCCATGCATGGCATGCACGTTTCTGGGATTGTCGGAGCTAACGGGGACGAAGACAATGGCGGAATTAAAGGTGTAGCTCCTGAAGCACAGCTTTTGGCGCTTAAAGTATTCGGAAACGATCCTGGAATGCCGTCCACGTTCAGTGATATTTATATTAAAGCGATCGACGATGCGATTTCACTCGGCGCTGATGTGATCAACATGAGCCTTGGATCGACAGCTGGTTTCGTTCAGCATGATGATCCTGAGGAAAAAGCTATCGAGAACGCAACAAACAACGGTATTCTTTGCGCCATTTCTGCCGGTAACTCTGCTTACTCGGGATATGGTGCAGGCAGCCCTTACCCGTCTAATCCGGATACAGGAGTTGTTGGATCCCCTGGATTGATCGGACAGGCTCTTCAAGTCGCTTCACTTGAAAACACAAAGCTTACACTTGAAGGCATGAACTTAAAAGTAGACGGAGCAGATATGGGATACATTGCTTACCAAAAGCAGGAATCTCCAAATCCGATCGACACGTTTGATAAAGATAAGATGGAAGTCGTTTATGTCGGTGACGGCAGCTCGCCTAACTATACAGGCAAAGATGTGAAGGACAAAGTGGTCTTCGTTGTCCGAAACGGAAGCTTCAACTATTCAATGATTCAGCATGAAGCTGAAAAACAAGGGGCAGCAGGCGTCATTATCCGAGGCAGAGTGGACCACGGCGACTACGTCAATATGGCTCTCGACAAGCCGACGATTCCTCTTGTGACGTTAAGCATTGCTGACGGCAACAAGCTCGAAGCCATGGCAAAAGAAGGCAAGAAGCTGGAAGTCATCTTTGACGGTAAAGCGATTTCTGCCTCCAATCCAAATGCAGGGAAAATGTCTGATTTCAGTTCGTGGGGCGTAACACCGAACCTTGACTTTAAACCGGAAATCACGGCTCCAGGCGGTAAAATCTATTCAACGCTCAACAATAACCAATACGGCGTCATGAGCGGAACGTCCATGGCTGCTCCGCATGTTGCCGGCGGTGCTGCTCTCGTGATGGAAAGAGTGGACAAAGATTTCAAAGTTAAAGGGGCAACCCGCGTTAAACTCGCCAAAAACATCTTAATGAACACATCAAGACCGCAAGCCGATCATGGCTTGTTCAATACAGAGAGCCAAACTGGAAACTACTATTCTCCACGCCTTGAGGGTGCAGGATTAATGGACCTTCATGCGGCAATGAAAACTCCAGTGGTTGTAACAGAAGCAAAATCAGGTGAAGGAAAAGCAGCCGTAAAAGAAGTAGGCGATAAATTCACCTTTACTTTAAATCTTAAAAACTACAGCTCCAAAGACGTAACGTACAAGCTTGCGGGCAATGTTCAAACAGACCTTGCACTTCAAGGCATGAACCTGCTTGAAGCAGATGGAATCTTTAAAAATGGAACAAGAGATTCAGAGGATCCGAATAGAGGAACGTTCCCGATTTCTTTCACTTCTGGTTCTAAGAAAGCGAGCAGTATTGCGATCAAAGCGAAAAGCACAGCAACTGTAAATGTTACGGTCGATTTAAAAGATACCGTAGACTGGGCGAATGACATGCCGCTCGACAAAATCTTCAAAAACGGCTTCTTTGTAGAAGGTTTTGTAAGATTAATAGATGCAGGCAACAAATATCCTGAGCTAAGCGTTCCATACGTTGGTTTCCATGGCAAATGGGACAAAGCGCCAATCATTGACGCTCCTGTATACGATGAGAACACGTTCTACGGAGTAACAGGTCTGGCTGCAGAAGTGAACGATGATTTTGAGTTCCTTGGAAGCGATGCATCGCATAATGTGTTAAAAGATAAAGTTTCCTTCTCTCCGGATGGAGATGGGCTTTATGATGAAGCATTCCCGGTGCTTTCTTTCCTAAGAAACGCGAAAAAAGTGGAATACTCCATCCTTGACCGAAACAAAACATCACTTCGCAAATTGGATACACAAGAAGATGTCGTGAAGAACTATTATGACCAGGGTTCTGAACCTGGGTATACTCCAGTTACGGAAGCTGCCTGGGACGGAACGGTCAATGGTTCCAAAGTGAAAGACGGATTGTACTACTACCAAGTAAGCTCAGTGGTTGACTATCCAAAAGCAAAATGGCAAAAAGTGTTGTTCCCTGTGTATGTCGATACGAAGGATCCTGCTGTTACTACAAAATGGAACGCGGATCAGAGCACGCTTTCCTGGACAGCTGGTGACCAAGGAACAGGCGTAGCCTACTATGATGTACTCGTTAACGGAAAAAGCGTTCTTTCCAAGCCGCTTGATGCTTCCGCCAGCGAATATAAGCTGAATGACCTTCCTAGTCGTGCAAAAGTCGTTCTTGCGGCCTATGACTATGCAGGAAACTCAGTTAAGAAGAATGTAAACATGAGCGGGAAAGATACAAGCGTACCGAGTGTCACTGTGGATACACCTGAAGCGTTAAGCGTCACTTCTTCCAAAACAGTGACTGTAACCGGACATGTGACGGATGATTCTGGACTGAAATCACTCATGATCGACGGCAAACCTGCAAAGCTTGTATGGAATGCACCAAAACAGCAGTACGATTTCAGCAAGAAGATTACCTATACTTCTGATAACATCCAATCGTTCAAGGTTGAAGCGATTGATAAAGCCGGAAACCGAGTAGCTTTCAGCCGCCAGGTGATTGTCGACTCCACTCTTCCAACGATTAAAGTAGATGCACCGAAAACAGTGTCAAGCAAAACGAAAACAGCAACACTTAAAATTACGCTTGCGGACAACTATGATGAGATGCGCTTCTTCGTAAACGACAATGCGGCATACCGCCATTACTTTAAAGAGCCGTTTGCAAAGAGAGCATTAACGAAGAAAATCAGCCAAAAGGTTTCCCTGAAAAAAGGTAAAAATACCGTTCATCTTGAACTGACAGACCTTGGCGGAAACACGGTTGAGAAGAATGTAATCATCACAAAGAAATAACATAAAAAGGCGCCAGGTCCCTGATTCCTTCAGGGTGCCTGGCACCTTTTTTAATGTTTAGCTCCAGCGCCCTGGAGCTTTTCTTATTTCACCGAAAACAATTCAACAAGCAATAGAGAAACGGCACCGATCGCCGTCGCTTTGTTTCCAAGCTTAGACAGTCTGATGTCGGTATGTTTTGCGGCTTCGGTCAGCGCCTTCTTTTGAACCGTTTCCTTCAAGCTGTCCATCAGTAAATCTCCTGCATTGGATACTCCTCCGCCAATAATAATCCGCTTAGGATTCATGAGGTGGATCAAGTTTGTCAGCCCGATCCCAAGATAGATCCCGGTTGATTTCAAGACTTGAACACTCAGCTCATCTCCCTGGAGTGCTGCTTCGTAAACCATTTTCCCATCGATTTTCTCTAAATCATGATCGGCCATCTCCCGTAAGATGCTTTCTCTTCCAATCGCTACCTCTTTTTGCGCTTTTTCAGCTATTGCAGGGCCAGCTGCAAGTGTTTGAAGACATCCGTAGTTGCCGCAGCTGCATTGCTTTCCGCCGATGTCAATCGTCATGTGTCCAATTTCTCCGGCAATAAAGTTTTCGCCATGAAACAGTTTTCCATCTATCACAATCCCGGCTCCTATGCCGGTCCCTACGTTGACCGCAACCACACTGTCCGCACCGTTTCCATTTCCAAACCAAACTTCGCCAAGAGCAAGTGCCTTTGCATCATTTTCCACCTTAACCGTACGGCTGAATCTGACCTCTAGTTCCTCTTTTATCGGGATATTTCTCAGATTCAGGTTTGGTGCATAAAGGGAAATGCCCTGCTCCACATCCACTACACCATGCATCCCTACGCCGATGCCGATCACTTTCTCTTCTTCCTCACCATACTGCTCCATAATCTGCTGAATCTCTGCTTTCATGATATCGAGCAGCTCATGATTCGAAAGCGGACTGAAAAGAACCTTTTCATAAAACTCAAGCACCTTGCCGTTCAAATCAGTCAGGATGGTCTTAATGTCCTTAGGGCCTACATCCAGTCCGATAACATAGAAGCTATCGGCATTAATGATCAGCATGGTCGGCTTCCGCCCTCCCTTGGACTCGCCTTGCTCACTTTCTTTAATCATTCCCGAGTCGATCAGCTCTTTTACGATAGAACTGACTGTAGGCGGCGTCAACTTCGTATCTTTGGCGATCTGTGCACGTGAAATGGGTCCATCCAGACGGATTTTATTCAGTATTATGTTCCGGTTTAACGACTTCATCAATTGAAACGTGCCGCGTTGCATGAAAACACCTCAAGTTAATTTAATTAATTAATATATAGTATACCGTTATTTTTGTCCTCTGAAAAGAAGCCATCAAGCTGTCGATAACCGATAGAATAGGATAAAATTTATATATCTTTAAACTGCCTGATTCCGGGACAAAAAGGAGGAAGTGAATTGAAGATTAACAGCTTGGATCACTTTGTTCTAACCGTAAAAGATATTGATAGAACGTGTGATTTTTACAATGATGTATTAGGAATGGAGATCATTACTTTTCAAAAAAACCGAAAAGCACTCAAATTCGGCAGCCAGAAAATTAACCTTCACCAAGCAGGCAAAGAATTTGAACCAAAAGCACACGCCCCAACTCCAGGTTCAGCAGACCTCTGCTTTATCACTGAATTTCCTTTAACTTCCCTACTCGCTCACTTTGATCAAAAAGGAGTGCCGGTTATTGAGGGACCTGTACCGCGAACAGGGGCGGCGGGCAGGATTAACTCTGTCTATATTCGAGATCCGGACGAAAACTTAATTGAAATCTCCAATTATACGGATAGAGAAGACTAGCATTAAGATGGGAGTATGCAAATAATAGAGTGTGTGTTAATCTAATTAAAACTTAATAATTTAATTTAACAAAGTATCTTTTAACGATCATGGAAGGCGTTTACAAAACCTGTTGAAAAGAAAGCCCGCAGCAATATATGGCATTGCTGACCCGAATGCTTGCCGGCTGTTCAGGATCGCGGGCTCTGATTCAGCGATCTTCAATCAGGAAAATCTGTATAGGCGATGAACACCCGTGCAGAAAGCTGGCTAGATTGTAGAGGTCCCTTATTTTAAGGAGAACAACGAATACTTTAAAAACAAGCCGGTGTACGGATGAAGGAAAAATGTCTTTAAAAGAAGCTTTTCAGAACAATAAGAATGAAAACCGTAAGATCAACAAGTAAAGGGGGGCACTTCTCCCTTTTTTACCCCTCTACTTATTTAATTAAATTAATAAAAAGAGAAGACAGGAGGCGCTTGTATGGCTGAGCTAAGATATAATCCTTTATTAAAAGACTGGACGATGGTGGCTGCCAGCCGGCAAAACAGACCGCATATGCCGAAAGACTTTTGTCCGTTCTGCCCGGGATCCGGGAAAGTTCCCGATAACTATGAGGTGCATCTGTATCACAACGATTTCCCTGTTCTTTCACCAAACCCTCCAAAACCAGATGGAGTAGGAGGCGGGTTGTATCAGACGAAAGAAGCGTATGGAAAGTGCGAAGTGGTGCTGTATTCACCGGGCCACTATGACACGATTCCTGATTTGTCCAAAGATCATATGAAAAAGCTGATGAACCTTTGGACGGATACATTCGTCAAACTGGATCAGGATCCGAATCATGAGTATGTCATGATCTTTGAAAACCGCGGAGAGGAAGTTGGGGTTACAATGCCTCACCCGCATGGACAGGTATATGCTTACCCTTTTATTCCGTTAAAAGTAAAAACGGAGCTGGAAGCATGCAAAGAGTATTTTGAAGAAAACCAACGGAACATGTTTGATGATATGGTAGCCGAGGAAAAGCGGTTCGGGGAGCGTGTCCTATTGGAAAGTGAGCATTTTATTGCGTTCATTCCGTTCTTTACGGACTATCCGTACGGAGCTTACATTGTCAGCAAAGAAGCGAAGATTGCACTGACCGAATTCACGGAGGAAGAAAGAACGGAACTGGGGGATATGCTTCAAGATCTTGTCGGAGGTATGGATAAAATCTATGACAAGCTGTTTCCTTACATGATGGTCATGCATCAGCGTCCATCGAACTCTAATGAGCCGTATAAGGATTTTTATCGGTTTCACATCGAGTTCTATCCTCCGCTTCGTGCTAACGACAAATTAAAATTTAATTCCTCCTCTGAAACAGGAGGATGGGCAGCAGCTAATCCAACCAAAGTGGAAGAAAATGCAGAAATCCTGCGCAAATGTATCAAGCGTTACAGTGAAAGTAAGGGGGAATAAGCCGTGGACAACCAATGGGTGAAACGATTTCAAGAATATTTTCCGGGAAATAACGACAGCGTACGACTTTTCTTTGCACCCGGACGCGTAAATTTAATTGGGGAACATACCGACTACAACGGCGGTTTTGTATTTCCAGCTGCATTAACGATTGGAACCTATATGGCCATTCGCCAGCGAAACGATGGTGTCTACCGTTTGAAGAGTGAGAACTTCCCATTGGAGGTTTCAATCGATACAAAACAGCCCATTGTCTATAATAAGGCTGACGATTGGGCAAATTATCCGAAAGGTATCCTGCAGCAATTGCAGAAGCTGGGTATCCAGCTCTCAGGGGCTGATGTTTTATACACGGGTAATATTCCGAATGGTGCTGGCCTTTCTTCTTCTGCATCGATTGGCATGGCCAGTGCGCTTGGTTTTTCAGTATTGGAAAAAGAGGAACTGCCCATGCTGGAGCTCGCCAAGCTGTGCCAGCGGATGGAAAATCAGTTTATCGGTGTAAACAGCGGAATTATGGATCAGTTTGCGGTCGGATTCGGAAAGAAAGACCATGCTGTTTTTCTAGATTGCCAGAGTCATGAGTTTGAATTGATTCCTCTTGAAATCGAAGGATACAAGCTTATCATCACAAACACAAATAAAAGAAGAGGGCTTGCAGACTCCAAGTACAATGAACGAAGAGCACAGTGTGAACAAGGGCTGGAAATCATCCAAAGGCATATAGAGAGTGTTAATGCACTCGGTGACCTTCGCCCTCTTCAGTTTAAGAAAATGGAAGCCCATCTGGCTGATGAAACGATTAAAAAGCGTGTCCGACATGTAGTTACTGAAGATGATCGTGTTCAAAAAGCCGTAGCAGCACTCGAAAATAGAGATTTACTTGCGTTTGGCCTGTATATGAAGGAGTCCCATGTTTCATTGCGTGACGATTATGAGGTGACCGGACTGGAGCTTGACGCACTGTTTGACATTCAGGGGCAGCAGCCCGGCTGCATAGGTACGAGAATGACCGGCGCTGGTTTTGGCGGCTGCACCATTTCCATCGTGGAAGACGGACAGGTAGAAGCATTCAAACAGAACGTGGCAGCAAACTACAAACAACAAACGGGTTTATCGCCTGACTTTTATGTTTGTGAAATTGGAGACGGTGTAAAAGAAATCAAAGAGGTGAAGAGATAATGGCCATATTGGTAACCGGAGGAGCAGGCTATATCGGCAGCCATACCGTATTGTGTCTGCGTGAAAAAGGCGAAGAAGTCATCGTGTTGGATAACCTGCAAAAAGGGCATCGGGAGGCTGTGCTGAAGGATGTTCCGTTCTATGAAGGAGATCTGCATGACAGCGCCTTGCTGGATAATGTTTTTTCAGAAAATGACATTGAAGCAGTTATACATTTTGCGGCCAACTCTCTTGTAGGTGAGAGTGTTGCAGATCCGATTTCTTATTACCAGAACAACGTGGCGGGTTCATTGAATCTGGTCGACCGCATGGTGAAAAATGGCGTGAAAAACATTGTCTTCTCCTCTACTGCCGCTGTCTATGGGGAACCTGAGACCATCCCTATTCAGGAAAGCGACCGGACGCTTCCAACTAATCCTTATGGAGAAACGAAGCTGGCCATTGAAAGACTTCTTCATTGGGCAGATCAGGCTTATGGGCTGAAAGCAGTCGCTCTCCGGTATTTTAATGCGGCAGGCGCCGATCCAAAAGGAGGAATTGGAGAAGATCATACACCAGAATCTCACCTGATTCCGATCATTCTTGAAGCCGCCCTTGGAAAACGGCCGCATATCTCTGTATTCGGAGAGGACTATGCGACAGAAGACGGTACTTGTGTCCGGGATTACATCCATGTGATGGATCTGGCTGACGCTCACTGCCTGGCTCTCGAAAAATTAAAGAGAACTGGAGAGAGCGGCGTATACAACCTTGGCAACGGTAAGGGGTTCTCGGTTAAGCAGGTGATCGATACATGCAGAACGGTTACAGGCCGAACCATCGAAGCTGTTTCTTCTCCGCGAAGAGCAGGCGATCCTGCGATTCTTATCGCTTCTTCTCAAAAAGCAAAGGATGAACTGGGCTGGGTTCCAAAATATCCTGATGTCCATGAAATGGTAGAACACGCCTGGAACTGGCATCTCCATCATCCAAACGGTTATGCCGATGGAGGTCCGGACAATGGCTCTAGGTAAGATCAGAAACATCATGAAAGAAAACCATCTGGACGGAATACTGCTGAGAAAACGGAACCATTTTTCATGGGTAACAAGCGGCCGCCAGAACCAGATCGTGCTTGGAATCACGGAAGGTGTTGCAGATCTTGTGATTTTTGAAGATGAGATCTATGTGGTGACGACCAAGATGGAAGAACGGCGCATAAAGGAAGAAGAACTCTCCCATTTTTCTCATGAAGTTAAAGTGGTGACGGATGAGTGGTTTAAAGGCTCTGATCATTTGATCTCTGAACTTGGAAAAGGGAAAAGGATGGGGACGGATACGCCGTTTAAAGACTATGCCGACATGACGGAGGAACTGAAACGTGTTCGATCCATATTGGATGAACAAGAAGTGGAGCGTTACCGCAAGCTGTGCCAGGATACGGCGTGGTCACTTGAATCGGTTTGCCGGAAGATGGAGCCTGGGCAGACGGAACATGAAATTGCCGGGATGGTGGCAGAACAGGCGATATCCAAGGGGATCAGGCTTCAAGTTTTGCTTGTTGCTACAGATGAACGCATCTATTCCTACCGCCACCCGGTTCCTACTTCTAAGAAACTGAAAAAGCATGGGCTGCTGGTGATTTGCGGTGAGCGTGAGGGGCTTGTCGCCAACCTGACAAGGGTTGTACATTTCGGGCCGCTGTCTCAGGAACTGTCTGATCATAAAGAAAAACTCGCTCGTATTGATGCGGCTTTTATAACCGCTACTAAACCTGGTACAACGGTTGGTGAAGTGTTCAAAAAAGGGATACAGCAGTACGTGGAAGAGGGCCATCCGGAAGACTGGAAACTCCTCCATCAAGGAGGGCCAACTGGATATGACTCCAGAGAGTTTATCGCAACAATGGAATCAGAAACTGAGGTGAAGGAAAACATGGTATTCACATGGAATCCTTCGCTGCCCGGTGTGAAATCAGAAGACACCGTCCTCATTCAACAAAATAAAGCTGAAATTTTGACCGAAACCAGGGGATGGCCCTACCTTGAAGTAACATTCGGAGGACAAACACTGCGACGGCCGGATATCCTCATTAGATAAGAAAGATACTGAAGAAGCGTTCGAATGTCCCATACTTACTTCACCGATCTTGATTTTCTTACTTCTGCTTTAAAAACCGCTTATCTCTGGTATTTTGCACGGTTCGGTGAAAGAATAGAGAGACAAAGGAGTGAGCGGCATGTTTATAGGAGTAGATTATTATCCGGAACAGTGGCCAAAATCCAGATGGCCTGAAGATGTAAGACTGATGAAGGAGCTTGGAGTTAATGTGGTGCGAATCGCCGAATTCGGCTGGCAGCTGATGGAGCCGGAAGAAGGAGTGTACGATTTTTCCCTTTTTGATGAAGCGATTGATCTGCTTACAGAAAACGGGATAAAAATCATCCTCGGTACGCCGACAGCGGCTCCTCCTGCATGGATGGCGCATCAGTATCCTGAAATTTTGCCGGTTGATGAGAACGGTGTAAAGATTTCTTTCGGTGCTCGCCGGCATTATACGGTGAACAGCAAGACCTATCAGAAATTCACCCGAAAAATTGTCCGTAAACTGGCCGAGAAATATGGCCAGCATCCTGATGTCATCGGCTGGCAGACGGATAACGAGTATGGCCATGAAAAATCGGACCGCAGCTATGGTGATGAAGACCGCATGGCGTTTCAGGAATGGCTCAGCAAAAAATACGGCAGCCTGGAGGCATTAAATGAAGCATGGGGTACGGTCTTCTGGAGCCAAACCTATACGGCGTGGGAGCAGATCCCTGTTCCCCGGAAAGTATTTCAGGAACATAATCCGGGTCTGCTGCTTGATTTTGACCGGTTTTGCGCAGACAGCTATACAGCGTACAACAAGCTGCAGGCTGATATTTTAAGAGAGCATATTTCAGATCAGCAGTTTATCACCCATAATTTTGTCTTTACCGAACTTGCCCTAAAACAGCGGGATATCGCGAAGGACCTCGACTTCATATCCTTTGACAACTACCCGGTCTGGGGCGGTCTACCTGAACCGATTCCGCCTGCCGCGATTGCCCAGCAACATGATCTTTGCCGTTCAACAAAGGACGGAAAAGGCTATTGGGTGCTTGAGGAGCTATCCGGGGCACAGGGATGGAGCCATATCGGCTACCTGCCTCGTTCAGGGCACATCAAGCTTTGGACGTACCAGGCTATTGCACGGGGAGCGGAGGCGATCGTCTATTTCAGGTGGCGCGCCGCCCGTTTCGGAACCGAAGAATTCTGCCATGGAATCTTGGATCACGACGGTAAGCCGAGGCGAAAGTTTGAAGAGGTGAAAGAAGTATTCAATGCTCTGAAAATATTCGGAGATGAGTGGATCGCCACTAAATATAAAGCAGAAGTCGGCGTGTATTACGATGTGGAAAATGCCTGGGCTTGGCGAATCCAGCCGCAGAGTGATGCGTTTACTCATAAGCAGGAGATGCTTCGTTTCTATTCCGGTGCTTACCGTTTGAACGCGGCTACTGATATGGTCTCTCCGGAGAGCAGCCTTGACGGGCTGAAAACGGTCATCGTTCCCGTTTACTTTTTAACCAATCCGGTATTTACGGAAAAACTGAAGAAGTATGCGGCAGATGGCGGAACGGTGGTGCTTTCCTATCGGGCAGGCGTGAAAGAGCCGAACAATGCGGTTACGGAAATGACGCTTCCCGGAGAACTTGGAGAGCTTGCGGGCATCGAAGTCCATGAGTACGAATCCCTTCAAAACGGCCAGCAGACACGTGTAACGGGAATAGCGGGGAACATCATGGACATCATGTCGCCGGCCACAGTGTGGTGTGACTTGATCGAGCCGAAATCGGCCGAGGTCCTCGCCGTCTACAGGGATGCTTTCTATGAAGGTACACCTGCGATCACGAAGAACAAGTACGGAAAAGGCAACGTGTATTATATCGGTACAGCGGTAGAAGATTATTTTCTTGTGCGGCTGTACAGAGACATTTTTGCTCAGGCTGGCGTACAGACGATCGAACTGCCGGACGATGTTGAAATGGTAATACGTGATGGAGAGGCCGGCAGCAAGTTCTTATGTTTGTTGAACCATTCAACGACAGCAAGCCACCGGGTCTCCTTGCCAAAGGGCACCTGGAAGGACGCCATGACAGGTGAAACGTTCAAAGGAGACGTCAGGCTGCAATCATTAGGTTCTTTTCTTTTGATCCAGTAAAAAGGTGCCAGGCACCGCAATTACACTCTTGTGTAATTTGCGTGCCTGGCACCTTTATTAACGAGATTGACCCGTAAAATAGAGTGCGATATGTTATTATTTGGAAACGGAAATAAAAATTCTGAAATGATGAAACAGGGGACAGGAGGAATTATGGAAACGGTACATACGCTGGAATTAAAACAGGTAACGAAACGGATCAAAGGCAAAAATATAGTAGACAATCTTTTGTTCAGTGTTCAAAAGGGGGAAATCTTTGGACTGCTCGGACCGAACGGAGCGGGGAAAACGACAACGATCCGTATGATCGTCGGTTTGATTTCGATGACAGAAGGAGAAATCCTGGTGAACGGCCTGGATATCCGCAAGAACTATGAAAAAGCGATGGAACAGATCGGGGCCATTGTAGAAAATCCGCAAATGTATGACTATTTGACAGGCTACAAAAACCTGATGCAATATGCACGCATCATGCCAGGAGTGACGAAAGAACGAATCGATGAGGTCGTGAAGCTGGTGGAAATGGAGTATGCCATTCATAAAAAGGTTAAAACCTACTCGCTCGGCATGAGGCAGCGGCTCGGTGTAGCCCAGGCTCTTTTGCACAATCCCTCACTTCTAATTCTGGACGAACCGACGAACGGGCTTGATCCTCAAGGGATGCATGATTTGCGAAATTATTTGCGAGCGCTTGCTGATCAAGGGACTTCAGTCATCGTTTCCAGCCATATTTTAGCGGAGATGGAACTGATATGTGACCGTGTCGCTGTGATTCAGCACGGAAAACTCGTTCGGATAGATAACGTAACCAACGTTACCGATCAGGCAGACGCCACCGTACATTTCAAAGTGGATGGCGATCTTTTAAAAGCGAAAGAGATTCTTCATGAACAGCTTCCGGATATCCAGGTTGTGGTGGAAGAGAATGAACTCGTTTTACAGATCCAGCAGCCGGATGCGATCGGTGATATCAATAAAAGGCTCGTCATGGCAGGATTTATGGTATACAGCATTCAGCTGAAGAAGAAAACGCTTGAAGAAAGGTTCCTTGAAATGACGGGGAAAGGAGGAGATCTAAATGAAGTTTCTGTCACTGGTCACTAATGAATGGGTTAAAATTTTCAGCAGGGTAAGAACTTGGGTGTTTATTGCACTTCCCATACTTATCGTTTTGGGCGTGGCGATCTACGGCAAGGTTACAGAAGACGAGTCGGTAAAAGCAAAATGGAAGCAAGAGCTGACGGAACAGAATAAAGAACTGAAAAAGGAAATTGCTCAGGCTAAAAAGGATAAAACGCCCAAAATGTTCAGGGAGTCATTGGAAACGGAGTATAAACAGAATCAATACGCCATCAAGCATGATATCTCTCCTTATGAAACAACAAGCTGGAAGTTTATGAAAGATTTTTCGCCGCTGTCCTCGTTATTGGGATTGTTTGTTATTGTAGTAGCGAGTGACATTGTGGCAACCGAATTTGCGAAGGGTACCGTAAAAATGCTGCTGATCCGGCCATACAGCCGTTGGAAGATCCTGCTCTCCAAACTTCTGGCTACCCTTGGATTCGCCTTCTTATTGTGGATCGTTCTTATCGTATCCACATGGCTGATCGGCAGTGTATTCTATGGGTTTGGCGGAATGGACCAGCCGTATTTGACGAATGTCGATGGGGTAGTCCAAGAAAAATCGATCTCCCATTATGTATTGGCGAACATGGGGCTGGAATTCATCGAGTTCACCGTGCTTGTTGCATTAGCCTTCATGATTTCCACACTGTTTTACAGCAGCTCTGTGGCGATTGGTGTTTCCATGTTCGTTATGTTTGCCGGTAACATTCTTACAACCATATTCAGCGGAAAGTCATGGGCAAAATACACGCTGTTTCCCAACATGGATTTGACCCAATATCTTGATGAAGGGATGCAGCTCGTTAAAGGTATGTCACTTTCCTTCTCCCTGGGCATGCTCGCAGCCTATACGGCGGTCTTCCTTGTGATCACGTTCGCCGTCTTCCAGAAGCGTGATGTGAGGTCATAGAAAATAAATACATCGTACCAAATGCATGGTGCCAGGCACCGCGGTTACACAAGTGTGTAATTTGCGTGCCTGGCACCATTTTTTATGTGGTTTCTTCTTCGCAGTCTTCTTCTGCTTCTCCAGGATGTACTAGATGATGTACGATACCGCTGATGACTGCCTGATCGGAAAATTCTAATTCCCCATATACTTCGTCTTGGGAAAAATCCTCATTACTGCTGAGATCCTGCTGTTGCAGGTCATTTTGTCCGCCGTTGTTTTCTCGTTTCGCATCCATTATCCTCAGCCTCCTTTTTCTTATCATCTTCCCTAAACATCATAATTATTAAACGGGGCGGTGGGTGCCAGGCACCGGCCGTTACATGCTTGTGTAATCGAGGTGCCTGGCACCGCCTTAGTACATCCCTACCATGAGAACGGGTTCAAATATCAGAAAAATCCGTATATTTATTCTTTTCAAACTATTAATCTTCTTATATAATGGCCTTCATATCGATTGGAAGGTGGGGGAGAATCATGAGAACGTTAACAGCAGTAAAAGAGAGTCAGCGGGTAAAAGATCAGGTTGTGAAGTGGCGCAGGCATCTTCACATGTATCCGGAACTGTCATTCAGCGAAGAACAGACGTCCCAATTTATTTACCAGATGCTTCAATCGTTTGGAAATCTTGAACTTTCCCGTCCAACGAAGAACAGTGTAATGGCAACACTGACAGGCAATGAACCGGGCCGTGTGCTTGCCATTCGTGCGGATATTGACGCACTTCCGATTATGGAAGAAAACGATTTTGATTTTGTATCCCGAAAGCCTGGTGTCATGCATGCGTGCGGCCACGACGGGCATACCGCCATGCTGCTTGGAGCGGCTAAAATTTTATCTCAGAAAAAGGACGGGCTTCATGGCGAAATCCGTTTTATTTTTCAGCATGCAGAGGAACTTTACCCTGGCGGCGCCGAGGAGATGGTACAGGCAGGCGTGATGGACGGTGTAGACGCTGTAATTGGGACCCATCTTTGGTCACCGCTTGAAGTAGGGAAAATCGGGATTGTTTATGGGCCTATGATGGCAGCACCGGATACGTTTTTTCTGACCGTTCACGGAAAAGGGGGCCATGCAGCGCTTCCGCATCAAACGATCGACAGCATTGCAATCGCCTCACAGGTCGTGACCAACCTTCAGCACATTGTTTCACGAAACACCGATCCGCTGGAGCAGCTTGTTCTTTCTGTTACAAAGTTTACAGGCGGGACGACACATAATGTCATCCCTGGCTCTGTGGAGATTTGCGGGACGGTCAGAAGCTTTAACCCTGCGGTCAGGGAACAGGCACCCAAGCTGATGGAGCAGGTCATCAAAGGAATAACCAACGCTCATGGAGCAGCTTATGAGTTCCGCTACGAGAATGGGTACCGGGCAGTGATCAACCAGGATGAAGTAACGCGCTTCCTTCACGAGACAGCTGAAGAACTATACGGAGCTGAGCAAGTTGAATTGATGAAACCGAATATGGTCGCCGAAGATTTTTCTGCTTTCCTTCAAAAAGCGGACGGCTGCTTCTTTTTTACCGGCGCGGGCAACAAGGCGAAAGGAATTACCTACCCGCATCACCACGCCCGTTTTACCATTGATGAAGATGCGTTAGAGCAAGGGGTCGCCATGTTTGTTCGGGCTGCCGAAAAAATGCTGTACAGAAACGAAGAGGAGGCTGGCGCATGAAACTGATTCATTGGATTGCAGTATTGCCGTTTATCGGGATGTTTGGAGGGCTGGTTTTTGCCAACAAGGTTGAACCTTATGTACTGGGTATGCCGTTCCTCATGTTTTGGATCCTGCTTTGGGTCTTGATTACAGCCGCCTTGATGGCTCTTATTTACAAAATAGATCCGGTGAACAAGGAGGAGCACTAAATGAACACATCACTGATCATACTCGCATTGTTTTTAATTCTGTCCTTGTACCTTGGAGTCCGTGCCAAACGGGGAAAAGATATGGACCTCGAGCAATGGAGCGTCGGGGGACGGGGTTTTGGTACGATGTTCGTGTTCCTTTTAATGGCAGGAGAAATCTACACAACGTTTACGTTTCTTGGCGGAAGCGGCTGGGCGTATGGAAAAGGCGGCCCGTCATTATACATCCTGGCATACGGCGCACTTGCCTATGTCATTTCCTACTTTTTGCTTCCCGCAATCTGGAAATACGCCAATGAAAACAAACTCGTGTCACAGTCTGATTTTTTCGTCAGCAAATACAAAAGTCCCTACCTCGGTGTATTTGTGTCCCTTGTCGGCATCGTCGCTATGATTCCGTATCTGGTGCTGCAGCTGAAAGGGTTGGGAATCATCGTATCAGAAGCCTCATATGGAAAAATCTCGCCGGTTGCCGCGGTGTGGATCGGTGTAATTACCGTGACGGTGTACGTTATGATCTCTGGCATCCACGGTTCAGCCTGGACGGCCGTTTTAAAAGATTTCATGATTTTAGCGATCGTACTGTTTCTTGGAATATATCTTCCCCTCCACCATTACGGCGGTTTTCAGCCCATGTTTGAATCCATCGAAGCCGCAAGGCCGGGCTTTCTTGCTTTGCCGAGCGAAGGTATGAGCGTAAGCTGGTTTATCTCTACCGTTCTATTGACGGCACTTGGGTTTTATATGTGGCCGCATACGTTTGCCTCCTCTTTTACCGCGAAAAATGCAAAAGTGTTCCGCAAAAATGCAGTCTTCATGCCGCTGTATTCTCTCATCTTGCTTTTCGTCATGTTTGTCGGGTTTGCCGCCATCTTAAAAGTTCCTGGATTGAAAGGGCCAGATGGCGACCTTTCACTGTTCAAGCTTGCTGTCCAGACGTTTGATCCGTGGGTTATTGGATTGATCGGAGCGGCCGGACTGCTTACCGCTTTGGTTCCAGGTTCGCTGCTACTCATGGCGGCTTCTACCCTTTTTGCGAAAAATGTTTATAAAGTCGTGTCACCTTCTGCAACGGACAAGCAAGTGGCCAAGCTGGCAAAATACCTTGTGCCGGTCATGGCGCTCATCGCCGTTTTCTTCACCTTTAAAGGCGGAGATACCATCGTTACGCTGCTGCTGATGGGATACAGCCTCGTTACCCAGCTGTTCCCGGCGCTGCTGTTCAGTCTGGCGAAAAAGCCCTTCGTGACCAAGCAGGGAGCGTTTGCCGGCATTGCCTGCGGTGTAGCCGTTGTGGCCTATGTTTCTATCAAAGGAACAACGCTCGCAATCTTGCTGCCTATGCTCCCCCAAGCAGTCAAAGATTTGAACATCGGCATCGTCGCCTTGCTGGTCAACATCATCGTCCTTCTCATCGTCAGTGCCCTTACACGTCCGCTTGCTGTCAGCAAAAAAGCAGGTAATGAGCAGACCGCGTAAATTCCTTTAATTGGTTCGATTGGTGCCTTAATTGGTGCCAGGCACCGTCTTTACACATGTGTGTAATCGCGGTGCCTGGCACCAATTTTTTTCCTTTTGCCTTCAACTTTGGTAATTTTAGAGTAGATAAAAGTTTCGGGAGGAGTTAACATGGCATTCGCGTTTGACCATCTTGTGTACTTTACCGATAAAAAACTGAATAATCATATTGATGCTTTAAAAAAACAAGGTCTCTACGCTTCTCAGGGCGGGAGCCATAAAAATTGGGGAACCTTCAATGCACTCTGCTATTTTGGCTTGAGTTATGTAGAGTTTTTAGCTGTTGAAAATGGGCAGATTGCCCAGCAGGCGAAGGAAAACCCTTTGATCGGCCAGCTTCTGCGCGATTTGCCTGAAAAAAAGGGACCAGGCCAGTTTGCGATTCGCACCAATCGAATAGAAGAGGTAAAGGTGCAGCTGGAGAAGAAAGGGCTAGAGACAAGGCTGCTTCCAGGAAGCCGCAAACGACAGGATGGAAGCATTCTAGGCTGGAAGCTGCTTTTCATAACCAATCATGATAGCGAAGATAAACTGCTGCCTCCGTTTTTCATAGATTGGCTGCAGCCGGACAAAGATCGGGAAACGGACCTTCGGCAGAAAGGTATCATCGGCAGCCATCCGGCAGGGGATTTGAAAATGAATCATTTGTCCATCATTGTAGAGGATGCACAGAAAACATCCTCGCTCTGGCAGGACTGGCTGGGATTGTCCACAGGCACCGGATATACCAATGAAGGCCTTCAGGCGGAATGTGCTGTACTGGAACTGGAGGGCTGCGAGCTTCATTTTTGTTCCCCTTGTGGTGAAGGGCATGCGCGTGAATTACTAAATACAAAAGGCGAACGTCCATACGAGCTGGTTTTAAGTAACGGTTTGAATCTTAAGTAAGGAAGGGGAGGGGCAAGCATGAGGGATAAACAAAGGGAAGGCTCAATTTTGCTGTTTGATGGCGTCTGCAATTTTTGCAACGGAATCGTTCATTTTTTGATCAGACAGGATAAGAAGGGGCGAATTTCATTTGGCTCCCTGCAATCGGATGCCGGCCAGGGGCTGCTCTGTGAATTCCTTCTTCCTGTACAAGATTTTGAAAGTCTCGTTTATATAAAAAAGGGCCTTATCTATCAAAGATCAACGGCAGCTCTTGAGATTGCGAGAGATCTCGGGGGCTTGTGGAGTGCGGCCTATATTCTTGTTGTTATCCCTAAGCCGCTACGCGATGGGCTATATTCCTGGATTGCCAAGAACCGTTACAGATGGTTCGGCAAAAAGGACCACTGCATGATCCCCACACCGGACATACGTAAACGGTTCATAGACTAGCATTCGTAGTGGGTGCCAGGCACTGCAGTTACACAAGTGTCAAAACGCGGTGCCTGGCACCCACTAAAGGCACCCAACTAAAAAAGCTGTCCCCAAATAGGGTGACAGCTTTATGCACATTGATTCAATTCGTTTAGTTTTTGGTCTAGCAGCTGGCTTAACTGTACAAGAAGCGGGTCTGCAAGGTTGTTTACGCGGGTGCTCATTACGTACATAGTTAAGCGGATGGCATCGATCTCAAGTTTTAATTTTATTATATTTTGATGAGTCATATCCATTCCCCCTATACAGAAAAATGTTTTATAACTTCACGTCCAGGTCACTATCACTATATATTCCCATTTTATACTAGATATAGGACAGTGTCTATTTAATTTTCTCAATATATAGTATATTTTTTGACAATTTTGATAGTTTTTACAGAGTTTTTACGAGAAAAGTGAAGAATCACATTCCTTTGTTTGTTTTTGTAAAAAAATGTCCCGGGAAATGCGCAAGAATCCACCAACCGATTTGACCTCGATAAAAATTATTTTTTGAAAATTCTAGATGAATAAACAAGCTTATTTTCCTTTCCTGAATATACTGTCAATAGCTATCGGAAAGGAGTGGTTGGATTGTTGTTGAAAAATTTTTTATGCAGGTTAAAAGGCGACCATGTAGTTCCCCCTGTTGGCACCCGGGCATCAGGCACCACAGAATTTGTCCTAAGCTCCAATGGAACCAAGCTGCACTATAGGCTTCAGGTTAATAATTTAAGGAAGTTAACTCAAGCGCGCATTCATTTAGGACAACCAGGGAAAAACGGTCCCGTTACCGCTTATCTTCTTGGCTCTATAAAACCTGGCATCAGCTTAAATACAGGGATTGTAACAGGGAGCATAACCAGTAATGATTTAATTGGACCACTTCAAGGAATGCCCTTGTCTAGGCTTGTGGAAGAGATCATCGAAGGAAATGCTTATGTGAATGTTTATTCGGAGTTTAGTCCGGGCGGGGAACTGCGCGGCCCAATCGAGCCGATCAAATAAGGAATACGAACGGCGTAGCTCCGAATAGCTAGGCTGTTTTATTTTTGGGGCCTTTTTGGTGCCAGGCACCGCTCTTACACAAGTGTCAAAACGTGGTGCCTGGCACCACAAAGAGGGCACCACAAAGTGCACATAGAAACCACGTACAAGACACCACCGAGATAATGACAGTATTTTATGGCATAATAGACACATTGATCTACAAAAACTGACGGATTCTGAAAGGAGCTGTTGAGATGGATCCGCGATTTAAAATATCCAATCGGGAAGCGCTGATGGGCATCGGGCTAGCGGTTCTGAACTTTATCTGGTGGTACGCATTTGCCTACGGGCTTGGCGGGAAACCGGTTAAGGAGTATCACTATATATGGGGTTTGCCGGCATGGTTCTTCTACAGTTGTGTCGCCGGTTTTATTGTGTTTTCTATTTTGGTATACATCATGGTCAAATTTTTCTTCAAAGACGTCCCTTTTGAAGGTGAACCTGAACGGCAGAACCTAAAGGAGGAGCAGCGATGAACTGGGAAGTGGTCATTCCTTTACTTGCCTTTTTGATCGGAATGTTTGTCGTCGGAATCTATACCTCCCGCCAGGTACAGAGTGGTTCGGGGTTTTTACAGGACTATTTCCTGGGAGGCAGGCACCTCGGGGGCTTCGTTCTAGCCCTTACGATGGTAGCGACTTACGGAAGTGCGAGCAGCTTTATTGGCGGGCCCGGCATCGCGTATAAGCTCGGCCTTGGCTGGGTGCTGCTGGCGATGGCGCAGCTTGTGACCGGATATTTTACCCTTGCTGTTCTGGGGAAAAAGTTTGCGATTGTCGCCAGGAAGATCGACGCAGTCACGCTTATTGATTTTCTAAAAGCACGCTATGAAAACAAGTGGGTCGTTATTTTTTCCGCGGCAAGCATCAGCATCTTCTTGTTTTCTGCAACGGCTGCGCAGTGGGTAGGCGGCGGCCGGCTCATCGAGTCATTCACTGGTGTTTCCTACCCTGTGGCACTGCTGATTTTTTCGTTTTCCGTTCTTGTTTATGTCATAGCTGGCGGCTTTCGTGCAGTCGTAATCACGGATACCTTAATGGGAATCGTCATGTTTATCGGCACGCTCGTTATACTCGCGGGAACCATTATAGCTGGCGGAGGAGTTCCTCATATCATTTCAACGCTTGCTGCCGAAAATCCGAACTTGATCTCACCGTATGGAGCAGACAAGTCTTTGACGCCGCTGTATGTTTCCTCATTCTGGCTGCTTGTAGGGGTTGGAGTGGTTGGCCTGCCGCAGATCTCTGTCCGGGCCATGTCCTATAGGAATTCAAAAGCGATGCATCAGGCCATGATCATCGGGACGTTTGTCGTCGGATTTATCATGCTTGGGATGCATTTGACCGGAGTGTTTGCAAGAGTTGTCATACCAGGGGTGGAAATCGGTGATAAGGTGATGCCGATGCTCGCACTGAAAGTATTGCCAGGGTGGCTTGCGGGTATCGTGCTCGCAGCACCGCTTGCGGCTGTCATGTCGACGGTGAACGCCATCCTGCTGATCGTAAGCTCATCGATTGTTAAGGATATCTATATTAATTACATCAAACCGGAAGCCAGCCAGCAATCGGTTAAACGGCTTAGTTTTTCAGTGACTGCCATCATCGGAATTCTGGTATTCATCATGGCTCTGAATCCTCCAGATTTGCTGATTTGGCTGAACCTGTTTTCTTTCGGAGGATTGGAAGCAGCTTTCATATGGCCTGTCGTCCTCGGTCTTTATTGGAGGAGAGGAAATGCAGCAGGTGCAGTGGGGTCCATCGTTACAGGTGTGCTTTCCTACATCCTTCTGGATACCTTTGCCCCTAATTTGTGGGGAATGCATACTGTAGTCCTGCCGGTCGTTCTTTCGCTTGCGGCGTACATTCTTTTGAGTTTAGTTTCAAAAAACAACCCTCAATCATCCTTGGTAAAACAAGGAATCATCTAAGTATTTTGGTGAATATTTTGGTGTCAGGCACCTCCATTACACAAGTGTGTAATGCACGGTGCCTGGCACCATTTTTTTTTACACATTTTTCCCATCAGTAATTTTTGGATTTTACTGCACCCTAAAAGAAGATATTCCAATTACATAGTGAATTACACCCCATTAACTTGAAAAGGAGAATCCAAACAGATGCCAAAAGTAAAACTAATGTTTTTCTTTATCATTCCGCTTGTTACGGCTGCTGTTTTGCTCGAAACCCCATTTAAGAAGGTAGACGCTTCACCGGTTTTCCGGATACCGTTTCCAGCAGGACAAGTTTGGATCGGGCAAACGAGAATGAACCATAACCCTCAAAATGCGGTTGATCTAAACCGTTTGTATGATGAGGGAGATACGGTGATCGCTTCAGCTGCGGGAAAAGTAGTTAAAGTTAAAAATCTAGGAAAGCGCAGTTATGGAAGATATATTGTTATTGATCATGGCGGAGGATGGAAGACTTTATACGGGCATTTGAGTGCCATAAATGTTTCTGTCGGAAAGAAGGTTACGCAGGGCCAAAAGATTGGAGCGGTTGGAAGCACGGGAGGTTCTACAGGAGCGCATCTTCATTACGAACAACGATACAACGGGAAGGCTGAGAGAATCAGATGGAACGGGCACAGCATCTTTTATTGGGGAAGCAAAACATATAAGAGCTAAGAGGGAGAGGTGCCAGGCACCGCCATTGCCTCTTGCTACATTGCTAAAATAAGGTAAAATTATAGATGAATTTACATATTTTTGCACGGAGGGGCAATGAAAAATAAGTTAAAGAAGACGCTGGCAACGGTCCTGCTGGCAGTATTGTTATTGCTGCTTTTTTCATTCTCTGCTGAAGCGTATGACCAGGAAATGCTGGACCGCAAACTCAGTTCATTTTCAAAGGAAAACAGGACTTCCGCCTTTCTGTCAGCTGCAGACAATGAAACAACCGGCATTCACGACCGCCAGATTATCGTTAAATTAAAAAATAGACAGTTTGCTGCTGCGCTTGCGAAAAGCTACAGAATCAAGAACACATCTGCCAACTTGCAGAAGGAAAATATATATACGATCGAGCTGCCGCATACAGCTAACGATATGGCTGCACTGGACAGGATTCGCAATTCTCCATTGGTAGAAGCCGCTGAACCGAACTTTACTTTCACAGCATTTTCTAAGCCGAATGACAAGCTCTATTCCAGACAATGGTCACTGCCAAGAATGGGGGTGCCGCGGGCCTGGGACAACCTTAATGCAGCAAAAAAACGTTCAAAAGTGACCGTCGCTGTTTTGGATTCAGGCGTAAACTATAGGCATCCCGATCTGAAAGGACAGACATTGAAAGGCTACGATACATACGAAAAAGATGCTGACCCAATGGATAGGGTCGGCCACGGCACCAAGGTGTCCGGTGTCATTGCTGCCAAAAGCAACAATCTTACCGGAGTGGCAGGCATCAACCCTTACGCAAAGATACTGCCAATTAGAATCGGCAACACAGCAGGAGCAACACTGTTTGACTTTTTAGATGGGCTGAAGTACGCCATCAGCCAAAAGCCGGATATCATCAACATCAGCATGGGGAGCACAAATTACAGCCAGTTTGTATATGAAATGATTTTAACCGCATACTCCAAAGGGATCCTAGTGGTTGCGGCGTCAGGAAACGAGCATATGAAGGTCAGTTATCCCGCTGCCTACCCAGAAGTACTAGCGGTTGGATCTACCAATGAAAAAGATCGTGTCTCCGATTTTTCGAACTATGGACCGCGGCTTGATCTTTCCGCGCCGGGAGAGAATATCTGGACCACTAATCGAACTGGCTCGTTTGAATCGGTTAACGGGACGTCATTCTCTGCCCCTGCAGTAAGTGGAGTGGCTTCACTTCTATTAAGCAAGCATCCCGATTATTCGCCCTGTCAAATCGAATATTTGCTAGAAAAAAATGCAACCAGGCTGCCTGCTTATAAAGATTATTGGAACATCGTTGCTGGCTATGGAAGGGCAAGAGCTGACAGAGCGCTCTCTGATAAGCTTTCAAAAATCATAGCAGACGTAGGCAACAGCAGGGGGAAGGCAAAATCTATCAAGCTGGGCAAGACATACAGCGACCGCTATCATATGCCGATGGACAGTGACTGGTTTAAATTTTCCTCAAGCAAAAAAATGACGGTAAAGGTGGAACTGAGCGGAGTTTCCGGAATGGACGGCACAGTCTGGATGGATCATATCATTATGGGAGAGCCTTCTGATGCCAGAAGGACAAACGACAGAGGATTGAACGGCACTGAGTCCTTTACGTATACCGTGTTGCCTGGAACATCCTATCTGCAAATTTACGAAGAAAACAATCATTGGAGTACACAAAGCTATAAACTGACGATAACTCAAGTGAAATAAAGCATCGGAGCCAAAACTGCGGCTGCTTTATTCATGTCTAAAAAGGAGAGAAATGATGAGCCTTAGAAATCAGAAAGATGTCGAGCGTTTCCTTGAAAATGATCCATGGTTGATGGAGATATTAAAAGCGGTCAAGTTGCTGCAGCTGCCCGATTGGTGGGTATGTGCGGGAGCGATCCGTTCAGCGATTTGGGATGCACTTCATGGATTTGAAAAAAAGACACCCCTTCAAGATGTGGATGTCATTTATTTTGACCCGAAACATCCGAAAGAAAGTGAAGAAAAAATACTCGAGGATAGGCTAAGAATGCATATGCCGGAAGTTCCCTGGTCCGTGAAAAACCAGGCGAGGATGCATGTGATCAATAATCTGCAGCCGTACGTTTCTTCAGAGGACGCTATTTCTAAATTCCCTGAAACGCCAACGGCTCTGGGAGCGAAACTGGACGAACAGGATCGGCTCCTTATAACAGCTCCCTGCGGAATGGAAGATGTGCTTGCCATGGAAGTGAGGCCTACCCAACTTTTTAAAGAATCAAGGGAGTTTTACGCCATTTACGAACAACGCTTGCGAAAGAAAGATTGGACTGCTGTATGGCCGCGGGTGACCCTCTATCAATACTAAGCAGCAATGTGTTTATTTTCCATAGATAATCCTCCTCTCTACGTTTCACTATCCCCCAGGAATAATGTAAAATAGAAGCTGTATCTATTGTATTGGATGAAACTATGAGGGGATGTTGGTATGTACGCGGAACCGATTTTTTTGCAGCCGGTATTTAAAGACCGAATATGGGGAGGAACAAAGCTAAGAGACACTTTCGGCTATCAGATTCCGTCAGAGACGACGGGTGAATGCTGGGGGATTTCTGCTCATACGAACGGTCCAAGCACTATATTGAATGGTCCGCTTAAAGGTTTGACACTGGACGAGGCGTGGCAAAAACACAGGGGGCTTTTTGCCGGTCAGGAAGGTGACGACTTTCCGCTGCTCGTTAAAATTTTGGATGCAAAAACAGATCTTTCTGTTCAGGTGCATCCAGATGATGAATATGCACAGCGAGTAGAGCATGAGGCGTTTGGAAAAACCGAATGCTGGTATATCATAGATTGCGAGGAAGGATCCGAGCTCGTTTACGGCCATCATGCAAAATCCAAGGATGAGTTTCAGGCGATGGTAGACAACGGGCAGTGGGACAAGCTTCTCCGTAAAATAAAAATACAGCCGGGTGACTTCGTGTATGTTCCGAATGGCACCATCCATGCCATCGGGGCAGGGACGATGATCCTTGAAACCCAGCAGAGCTCTGACGTAACATACAGAGTTTACGATTATGACCGTAAAGACGCTCAAGGCAACACAAGAGATCTTCATATTAAGCAATCAATTGAAGTGGCGATGATTCCCCATGAGGACGCCCACTTCCAGCCCGTTGAAAACAAACAGGGAGATCTGACAGTGAAAAAACTGATCAAAGAATCCTATTTTACTGTTTACCACTGGGCATTGAACGGCACAGCACTGGACCTGGAGAACCCTATGTATCTTCTAGTCAGCGTTCTTGACGGAGAAGGGGAGATCGAGACGCAAAATGGGACATCTTCGTTCAAGAAGGGAGACCATTTCATCGTTCCATCTACCGTAAAGAAATTCTCTCTTAAAGGAAACGCATCTTTCATAACATCACACAGCAGCTAAGAATTAACAGGGTGTCAGGCACCGCCATTACACAAGTGTGTAACGGCCGGTGCCTGGCACCCTCTCTTACATAAATGTCAAAAAGCGGTGCCTGGCACCAATAAGATGGCACTAATAATAGGAGGAAATGGCATGAGACTCGGAGCGATAGAGGCGGGAGGCACGAAGTTTATTTGCGGTATCGGTGATGAAAACGGAGAGGTTTTTGAGCGAATCAGCATACCGACAACCACACCGGAAGAAACGGTCGGCCAGGTTGTTGATTTTTTCCGCGATAAAGAGATCAGAGCGATGGGCATCGGATCGTTCGGACCTGTTGACCTGGACAAGAACAGCGAAACATATGGCTACATCACAAGTACTCCAAAACCGCATTGGGCACAGTACGACCTGGTTGGAGAAATTCAGAAGCACATTCACGTTCCGGTGGCTTTTGATACGGATGTGAACGCAGCGGCGCTCGGTGAACTGGAATGGGGAGCAGCGAAAGGCTTGGACTCCTGCATTTACATGACCGTCGGAACGGGCATTGGAGTCGGCGCCATCACAGAGAGCAAGCTGCTTCACGGTTTGACTCACCCCGAGATGGGACACATCTTAGTCAGACGCCATCCCGAAGATCATTTTGAAGGTAGCTGTCCGTACCACAAAGACTGTTTGGAAGGAATGGCGGCAGGGCCGGCTCTTGAAAAGAGATGGGGCCAGAAGGGCATCGAGCTTGCAGGCAAAGAAAAAGTCTGGGAATATCAGGCCCACTATCTCTCCCAGGCTCTTGTAAACTACATTCTTATTCTTTCTCCGAAGAAGATGGTTCTTGGCGGAGGCGTGATGAAGCAGGAACAGATTTTCCCTCTCATCCGCAAAAAAGTGCTGGATACGCTCAAAGGCTATGTACAGCATCCGCAGCTTACCGAGGAAAACATTCAAGACTTTATCGTACCGCCGGGACTGGGCGACAATGCCGGATTGTGCGGTGCAATTGCCCTTGCCAAAACTCTTCAGCAATAATTAAAAGCCTTGCTCCCCATATCAGGAGGACAAGGCTTTTTTTGTGCTATCTTTGCACCCGTTCGGCCAGGGACAGGATGGAGTGGTTCAGTGTATCCAATTTGCCTTCGATCCGGTGCAGAAGATACAGCGTCACCGCCACTGGAAAGCCAACATCGCTTACGAAAGAGAGCCACGATTCCATTTTATTAACCTCCTATAAGCAGGCTACCCCAACCAGCAAGACGGCCGATTGGGGTTTGTTCATACTGCGGTGTTATGGAAGAACGATATCGCTTGAAGTGCGGTCCGTGACGCGGGCGCCCTTCTTCTTCACATAATCTCCGCCGTTCGAAACGAAGATGTTCTGGGCGATGATGGTATCCATGGCGGCTTTGACAGCGGCCGGATCCACTGGTTCTTTCGGAGCATCAAGGGAAATCGTCACCGTTTTGTCCTGTTCGTTAAGGAACTGCAATTCCAACGTTTTAGCCATATTAGTATCCTCCTTTCCATAGAATCATGCCTGGTTTTTCATAGTCTTTTACGCATAAATGCTGTGTGAGTCATTGCGTTCAACAGAGATTAAAGGCAGCTGCTGAAGAGGGGAAAGAGCGTTTGCTACCGCATAAAGCTGATCAGCCGAAGCAGAGGTTTTTACGTTGGAAAAATTTTTGTTTTTGTACAGCTGCTTATCGCCATCCATCCCTGCATCAAACACCATGCGAAGCTGTGTATCCTGGATTGCTGTGGTTGCCATGTCCATCACCTCCTTTCACCTATAAATAGTAAGTTCCGTGAAAAAAGAGGCATCTCTATAAAAAATAAATGAAAATAACCAAACCCCAAATCATGACCTTTTGAAAACCTCCAATACCCCTCTCGAAAACATCATTTTCATCCCTTTTACCCGTACGGTTTTGCCCTTTTGATCATATGACAGCATGAAAACGGAGCTTTATGTTTAGATTACCGGCGGAATAAAACGTAAGGCACGTGTCTTTTTTAAAGGATGAAATAAGATGAAAACCAGTTTCGAAAATCTCTCTCTTCAGTTCGATCCCTTGATTAAATCACAAATCCAGTCCCTTGGTGTTACCGGGCGTTACGATGAGTATTACCAAGTAGGACTTATTGGTCTTTGGGAAGCATTCAAACGGTTTGACCAAAATAAAGGAGACTTTGGTCCATTTGCCTATCGAACGGTTAGAGGAAAAATGCTCGAGCAACTAAAAAAGGAAGCCAAATATAAAGCCGTTCATGTCGGGTTCAGCCTGGAGCTTACAGAAACCATACCTTTTGAAGGGGGTGTTCTTCCCCTTGAAAATGAAGTATTGGAGATGTATCTGTCAGATCTGACCCTGAACCAGCGGAAATGGGTGGTTAAAAAGATCTTCCTCCAGATGAAGGAAGCCGAAATTGCAGAGGAAGAGGGAGTGAGCATACACGCCGTAAAATCATGGAGAAAGCAAGCGCTATTGAAGCTTAGAAGCCGGGCAGAACGGCATGAGATTTACCAGCGAAAATGAACAGTTTACCCGCCAAAATAAGCAAAATACCCGCGAAAAGAATGTTATGTAAACTATCGACATCTCAGCACTGACCAATATATACAAAAAGGAGGAGTGCACCAGGCACCCCTCCTTTCCTTATCTCTTCACTGTTTTTCGTTCCAACGCTCCGCTCCATGCAGAGAGCAGGACAGCACCGACGACCATCAGTCCGCCAACCCATGGCGTATGAATCAAGCCGATGGAATCGACGACAAGTCCGCCGACGTAGGCACCGATTGCGATCCCGACATTAAACGCTGCAATGTTGATGGCAGAAGCTACATCAACAGCAGATGGAACATATTTTTCAGCCAGTTGCACAACATATACCTGCAAGCCAGGCACATTCATGAACGCAAACAGTCCCATGATGACGATCGTTACTGTACCGGCCACTTTTAGAGGAGCGGTAAAGAAAAGAACAAACATTACGATGGCCTGGATAACAAACATCCAAAGCAAGGCACGGATTGGATTCTTGTTTGCTGCTTTTCCTCCAATCGTATTTCCGATGGCGATTGCCACCCCGTATACAAGCAGAATGATACTTACTGATTTAGGATGATAGCCTGTAATTTTTTCTAAAATAGGTGCCAAGAATGTAAAGGCTACAAATGTTCCGCCGTAGCCAAGCGCTGTAATAGAAAACGCAAGAAGCAGTCTTCCGTTGGTGATCAGCTTGAATTGATCACTGAAAGAAGCTTTTGAAGCACTTTTTAAATTGTTAGGAATCAAAAATAGACTAGCGATAAAGGCGATGACACCAAGCAAGGCAACGGCAGCAAAAGTTGATCTCCAGCCGAATGTCTGGCCGATAAAGGTTCCGAGCGGCACGCCGGTTACCGTCGCTACGGTAAGACCTGTAAACATGATAGCAATGGCACTTGCCCTTTTATTTTCCGGGACAAGATCAGCTGCAATGGTCGATCCGATTGAAAAGAATACGCCATGTGAAAAAGCAGTAATGACACGGGCTGCTAGCAATAAAGCAAAGCTGTGGCTTAACGAGGCCGCCGTGTTTCCAGCAATAAATACAATCATAAGAAGAAGCAAAAGTGTTTTCCGGTTTAAACGGCTGGTAACTGCAGTCAGAATGGGAGCACCGAATGCAACACCGAGTGCATAACCGGAAATGAGCAATCCAGCAAGTGTAATTGAAACATTTAAGTCATCAGCCAAAGAAGAAAGCAGGCCAACTGGGACAAATTCTGTTGTACCAATTCCGAAAGCACTAATCGCAAGCGCGAGCAGCGCAAACGTTCCTTTTTTCTCTGATGGCTGGGTTTTATGTGAAACAGTATTTGAAACCATAATAAATCCCCCTTCAACATGATAGAAATGAGTGTGGCCAGCATATCCTATCCATCGCACAGGGGCCCAATGTTCTGTGCGGCTGACTAGGGTTATTATGGAGCATAGCGGAAGTATTGAGAAGTACGCACTTTCAAGTACCACAGCCACTTCTGGGTACGCTAGGAACCCGGTGGTGCTATAGGTACTTAAAGGTGCCTATACAGGAGGCATTGAAACAGAAGCAATCCTATGGTATGATACGAGAAGTCTTATACGGTTTAATATCGATCATAGGGTTCGTTTTGAACTATAGTATAAAAAAGTAACTGTAAGAGGAGGAAGGCAGATGAAGAAATATAACATTCCGGTTGAAGCAGCATTGGAAGTGATCGGGGGCAAGTGGAAGGTCGTTATTCTTTGCCACCTTACAAAAGGAACAAAAAGAACGAGTGAACTGAAGCGTTCCATGCCTGGAATCACACAAAAGATGCTGACTCAGCAGCTTCGCGAACTGGAAGCAGACGGTGTGATCGAACGCAAGATCTACCAGCAGATCCCGCCGAAAGTGGAGTACTATCTTACCGATTACGGCTGGTCCCTTCAGGAGATCCTCGATTCTCTGTGTGCATGGGGCGAGAAGCACATCGAACGCAACTACGACGACAAATCCCTTGTGTTAGTTGAAGGCTAGTTAACTATAATGGTGCCAGGCACCCGAATTACACACTTGTGTAATCCCGGTGCCTGGCACCATTTTCTTCCCCGTCTTTTCTGGTCCTTTTGGTGATGAATTGGAGTAAAAATGCTTTGTTTTTGCGTTCAGAACGTTACTTTCCATGTTCTGAACGCTTTTTTGTTGTGGTTTTGGCCTGAGAAGGGGGAAAGTGACGGGGAAATATGCCTGTCAAATTCATTTACTGTCCAGATATCCACTTTTACTGTCCAAAAAAGGGTAAATACTGTCCAAACCAACCGATTTACTGTCCAAAGTCGCACAAATACTGTCCAAACTCTAATTATGTAAACTACCTGCCCCTTCAAACCCCCTACTCCTCTTTCGTCTATTTCATAAAGTTTGAATGAGATGAATGGGAAAATCCAGTTTTTCCTTTGTCTGATCTTTTCATTTTGCCGCGGCTAAGTTAGCTTGAAAAATACGCTATACTAGGGGTAGTAATTTTTAGAATTTTAAAAAAAGTACTGGAAGTCATTCATTCATAAAGGAGTTTTCATCAATGCAATTATTTATTCTTGCCGATGACCTGACAGGCGCCAACGATTCGGGTGTCCAATTATCCAAACAGGGCTTCCGTTCAATCGTTTGGCTGGATCTTTCCCAATCACCGGATGCTGAAGCAGATGTGGCAATATATGATACTGACAGCAGAGCTCTTGGTGAAAAAGAAGCCTGCAAGCGTATCTTACAAGCGGCTTCCCACGTGAAGGAACGGGATGAAGTACATGTTTATAAAAAAATAGATTCTACTCTTCGCGGCAATATCGGTTCAGAACTGGCAGCGGTATATGAGGTGTTCAAGCCGGAAATGCTTGTTATTTCTCCCGCGTATCCAAAGTTAAACAGACAGACGATTAATGGCACCCAATATGTTGACGGCCGGCCTGTGGAAACGACCGAGTTTGGCAAAGATCCGAAAACACCGGTCACGGAGAGCCATATCCCTGCTTTGCTCGAGAAGTATGCTCATCATAAAATCTTCGTCGTGAACAGTGTTCTGTTATCACGTTCGAAAGAAGAGGTTTTGGCCAAAATTTTAGAGTCCCTGGATGAGGGGGTATCCTGGTTTGTCTGTGATGCTGAAACGGACAAGCATTTGGAGAAAGCGGCTTATGTTTTTTCTGCATTAAATAAAAAAACCGTGTGGGCAGGATCAGCTGGCCTGATCGAGTACCTTCCAGCTGTTCTTGGTCTAGCGGCCCGACCAAAGGGTTTAAAGGAAAAGGTTAATGTGAGCCAGACTCTTACTGTGTCGGCGAGCTTATCACAAGCGACAAAAGGACAGCTAGGGAAGGTTGGTATAATGCCTGACTCCCTGATGTTGGAAATGGATCCGTCAGAACTTATCAGAAAGACCTATGATCTGCAGAGCCTGATCGAAAAAATAAAAAAGGTTCCAGAAAAACGCCATATTGTCCTTTATGTAGATGGCTCAGATGAAAACCGTTCAGCAGCTCAGGAGCTTGGCAGGGACTTGGGCTTGCATAAAAATCAGGTCGGGGAAATGATTTCAAGAGAGCTTGGCATCATCGCGCGTTCTTTGCTTAATGGGGTGCCTTCTATTGAAGGATTGGTGCTTACAGGCGGAGATACGGCCAAGGCGGTCTGTTCAGAGGTTGGGTTGTCCCAAATGGAACTGTGGTCTGAGGTGGAGCCAGGGCTTCCGTTAGGAATAGCAAGTGATGAAAAACGCCGGTACTGGACGGTTACAAAGGCCGGCGGATTCGGCAATGAAAATTCTTTAGTCCATGCGTTGAAACATATGACAGGAGAGGTGTTAGAGCATGAATCAAAATAAAAGTATGGTCGGAATTACAATGGGAGATGCTGCCGGTGTGGGTCCGGAGATCATTCTGAAAAGCCTTGCAAGCACAGAAATCTATGAATTATCTCGTCCGTTTGTCATTGGCGACACCCGAATTCTTGAGCGGGCAAAGAGCTATGTGAATAGCCACCTTACAGTTCAAACGATTACGGAAGACGAACTTGAAAACTTGAATTTTACACATGGTACGGTGTATTGTCTGGATTTGAACCTGGTCCCTGAAGATCTGCCGGTTGGGCAGGTTTCGCCTATTGCTGGTCATGCCGCTTTTGAATATTTAAGCAAGGCGATTGACCTTGCGAATAAAGGAAAGATTGATGCGATTTGTACTGCGCCTTTAAACAAAGAAGCATTGCATAAAGGTGGACATAAGTACCCGGGCCATACTGAAATATTGGCCGAGCTGACGGGAACAGTTGAGTTTTCCATGATGCTTTCGGCTCCTAACTTAAAAGTCATTCATGTTACCACTCATGTCGGTATCATTGATGCCGTAAAAATGATTAATCCTGAGCGGGTCTATCGTGTTATTAAACTTGCAGATGAGACGTTGAAGAAATCAGGAATTGAGTCGCCAAAGATCGCAGTCTGCGGAATTAATCCGCATGCTGGGGAAAACGGTCTGTTCGGATACGGTGAGGAAGAAGAGAAAGTAATACCGGGGGTGCAAAGAGCACAAAAAGAAGGCGTTAATGTCGTTGGTCCCCTTCCTGCTGATACACTATTTTTCCGCACGGTCCGCGGTGATTTTGATATTGTCGTCGCCATGTATCACGATCAGGGCCATGGACCGGTCAAAGTACTGGGACTGGATGCAGGCGTAAATATCACAGTCGGATTGCCTATTATTAGGACGAGCGTGGACCACGGAACCGCGTTCGACATTGCAGGTAAAGGTATTGCCGATGAAAAAAGCATGACCGAAGCCCTCCGCCAGGCAGTGGAATTGGCTCCGAAGAGGCCATAGCATAGATAGAAATTCAGCACCTCCTGCTTGTTTACATGCGGGAGGTGCTTTTGTCTTCATAACCCATCATTCTTCTGCTTCATAAGATAGTGTATCAACTTTGATCGAACGCTCTCTCTTTAAAACAAGGAGGAAAAAAAGTGAAAACTAGGGATGAATTCATCCACGAAGATGGCAGCTCGTTCCCCGGCAAGACCTATGAGGAATATCTCCTGAGGCACGTTTTTAATGATCAGCGGGATTATTTGTTTGCGGAAATGTTCGCGATTCACAGGGCGCATGTGGTCATGCTGGCCGAGCAGAATATTTTGGCGAGGGATGAAGCGGGGACCATTCTTGCCGGTGTGGAAAAGGTGCGGCAGATCGATTTCCGCAAGCTGGATTATGATCCTCTTTATGAAGATTTATTTTTTATGATGGAAAGCCGGCTTGCAGAGGAAATCGGTGGAGACCTTGCCGGAAAGGTCCATATCGCGAGGAGCCGTAATGATATGGGAGTGGCGATGTACCGCCTTGTTCTGAGGAATCATATACTTATCCTCATTCAAAACACACTCTTGCTCGGCGACGCCCTCCTGGAGCAGGCGAAGGAACACGCCGAGACGGTCATGACCGCCTATACCCATACACAGCCGGCTCAGCCGACTACGCTCGGCCACTATCTGCTGGCCATCTATGATGTCGTCATAAGGGACATCCATCGCCTATGGTCCGCGTATGAAGGAGTCAACCGTTCACCTCTGGGCGCCGCTGCCCTTTCCACGACAAGCTTTCCGATCAGCCGCGACCGGGTCCGAGAACTTTTAGGGTTCGGTAGTATTGTAGAGAACTCCTATGATGCCATTGCTGGCGGAGACTATTTGCTTGAGACGGCGACAGCAGTCATGACGCTCATGATCAACGCCGGCCGCTGGATCCAGGACCTGCTTCTTCAGGCGACCCGGGAATTCGGGGTCATCCGTGTTGCCGATCCATACGTACAGATCAGCAGCATCATGCCGCAAAAGCGGAATCCAGTGTCGATCGAACATTCCAGATCCCTTGCCAGTTCAGCAGCCGGTGAAGCGATGTCAGCCATCCAGATGATTCATAATACACCGTTTGGAGACATCGTGGACACGGAAGACGACCTGCAGCCTCATCTGTATCGAAGCTATGAGAAGGCATCACGGGTATTGCAGCTCATGCATGCCGTCATCCGGACGATGGAGGTCGATACAGAAAAGATCGGCAAGCGTGCGCACCAATCATGCATCACGATAACAGAACTTTCAGATGTGCTGGCTCGAGATAAAGGTGTCCCGTTCCGAAAAGCGCACCAGATCGCGAGCGCCGTTGCGAAACAGTGTACATCAGCGGGAAAAGAATTGAACGAAATTGAGGTGGAAGCAGCGAACGAATGGATCAGCGGCATCTATCCTGCAGCCTTGACAGAAGAAGAATGGAAGGGAATCGTCTGTCCACGTGAATTCGTCAAACGCCGCAAGATTCAGGGCGGACCTAATCCGGACGAAGTAAAGCGGATGACTGCGGAGCGTGAGGAAGATCTTTTCAATATGGAAAAGACCCTTCAAAACGAAAAAGAATGCTTGCTCCAGGCGGATCAATCTCTGGATAGTGCCGTGCAAAACTTGATCGCAGCAAAATAAGCTCTCCTTCGCCGGAGAGCTTACGGCTGCAATAAATGATGCATGATCCTGTCCAGGTCATTAAAAAATTGCTTCATGAATCACAGTAAAAACTCAGTTTTTTATGAATGATTTTTTTGCCAGTTCAATAAAAGCTTCTGCAGCCGGAGAACACCGTTCGAGAGAGTTGACGGCTAAGCCGATCGTCCGGTAACAGTTTTCTTTCATAGTGACTGCAGCAACATTTTTTCTTGTATCGCCCTGCAAAACCAGTTCAGGGACAATGCTTACTCCCAACTCCTTTGCCACCATAGCCATAATCGTTTGGTTATCTGCAATTTCGCAAAATATCTGGGGCAGGATTTTGTTCTCTTTAAAAAGCCCCTTGATCAACTCATCACAGCCTGCTTTGGGCATGATAAAAGGTTCATCGCTGATTTCATGGATACTGATCCTTTTCCTCCTTTTCAGTTTGTGGCTGTCAGGGAGGAGGATATAAAGGTGATCCTCCATAAGCGGGATAAAAGCAAGGCTCTCTGAGGTTGAAGACGTCAGAAAACCGATATCAATCTTTCCTGAAGTGATCATTTGTTTGATTTCCTCGTATCCCCCTTCGTATATTTCTGTTTGAATCCCCGGAAAGGCTTGATGAAACTGCTTTAAGATAGAAGGCAAAAGACTAGCCGATACACTTGGAAATGTACCGATGCGGATTGTTCCGATTTTTAAACCGTTCAGCAGACCTGCTTCTTGTTTCATTCGTTCTGACAAATCCAGAATCTCCTGGATATATTCCATCATCCTTTTTCCTTCGTTCGTTAACGTTATGCCGCTGCGCCCTCTGTTCATCAGCGTTAATTCCAGTTCTGTTTCTAATCCCCGGATAGCATGGCTGACCGCCGATTGGGTAAGCCCCAGCTTTTCTCCTGCTCTTGTAAAACTTTCTGTCTCTACAACCATTTTTAAAACCTCATACTGAAGCAATGTCATACCGTTCACACCTCAACGCATTAATATTTTTCATGATTTATATTATAAACATTCATTTGATTAATGTTAACTGCCATCATATGATGAGAGCAAGAACACTTGAGGAGGAAAAAGATGAAACCTTTAATGTATACGCTTGTAGACGTATTTACCGACCAGCCTTTCAGCGGAAATCAACTGGCTGTATTTCAGGATGATACCGACTTAACGACAGAAATGATGCAAAAAATAGCGAGAGAACTGAATCTATCGGAAACGGTATTTGTTCAGTCTCCAAGCAATCCTGCAAACGATAAAAAGCTGCGCATTTTCACACCGGATGTGGAGCTCCCGATGGCTGGACACCCGACCCTTGGCGCAGGCTATGTGATGGCTCATAAGGGCTTGCTTGAGGCTTCTGAAGGTAAGAATGAGTGGATTTTTGAAGAAGGTGCTGGAGATATTCCTGTTACGGTTTATATGGAGAATGGACGTGTATTAAACGTTGAAATGAATCAGCCGATGCCACTATTCGGGGAATATTTTGAAGACAGAGCATTGGCAGCAAAATTGCTTTCTCTTTCCCCGGAAGATGTGACGGGTGAGCTGCCAATCCGCACGGTATCAACCGCAGTGCCATTCTTATTTATCCCTGTTCGTTCCCTTGATGCGATGAAAAGAATCAGCTTCCGGACAGACATTTGGGAAAAGTATTTTAGCCAAAACCCTTCCACGAAACACATTTTCGCGTTTACAGCGGAAACCGAAATGAAGGATTCCACTGTACACAGCCGGATGTTTGCACCGGCGATGGGGATACCTGAAGATCCTGCGACAGGGGCAGCGAGCGGCCCATTGGGTGCCTATATTGTTGAGCATACGAACATTGCCCAGAATCAACAAGGAGTTTATCGTATTCGAAGTGAACAGGGATTTGAAATGGGAAGACCAAGCATCATTGATATTACAGTTCGCAAAGAAAAGGAGTATGAGGAAGTTAAAATTGGCGGCTGCAGCGTCATCATGGGTTCAGGAGAGCTGCTGACCAGTCAGAAGTAATACACAATTCAGTTGGTGAGCCATTCCCCCAGGCCGCACATATACTGGCAAGAAAGCTGAATTTCTTAAACATAAAGGGGGAGCAAGCAGCAATGATAACCTTACCAGTTCCATCGAGATGGGGAATCAGTGCGGATGTCGGCGGCAGGCCGCTCATCTGGGGAACAGTCGTCCTCAATTCCATAGAAAACAATAAAATAATGGGCACCCTCAATTTTCGGGGAGTTCCGGTTCCAATTCAGGGATATTGGACCGAAAATACAAGACAGATCTCTTTTGATTCACCTTATGCCACCTTTTCAGGCAATCTGTTCATTTATGACGACCCCTCGATTACCACACGCCATTATCTGATCAACGGGCGTCTTTACATGAAGCCGACATCTATGCTTGCGGGTGAATATGGAACATGGGTAGCTTCAACGAATGCCTATTTAAACGGCGGGAGCGGGCAATCATCCCAGCAGAATCAGACACCTCCAGCCGGGGCTTTTACGACCTCTGATTATGTTGAAGATGCACCCGACCGGTGAAAGGAACACAAAAAAGCTGAATGAGATTGCTCATTCAGCTTTTTTATATCTAATTTGATTATGAAACTTTTCTTCTTTATGAGAATGAAGAACCGTACCATTCGATCTCACAAGACTAACAGCATAGCCCAGGAGAGCTCCAACAATTGCCGGCAGAATCCATCCAAGCCCTGTGTCATAAAGAGGGAGGATGTTTGAGAAAAAGGAATTCACACCATCTATCGATAGGTTAGCTGCATTTAATCCATCAAATAGACTAACGATAAAGGTAAACAGCAAGCTTCCTTGATACACTTCTGAGCGCCCTTTAAAGAGGTTGTGGGCGAAGCTTAAGAAAATAAGCATGATGGCCAGCGGATAGATCGCTGTCAGCACAGGAACTGAGATGGCGATCAGCTCGTTCAATCCGAGATTTGCTGTTAATGCACTGAAAGAGGAAAGAATAACAGCCAATGCTTTGTATGAGATTTTCGGAAAAACACTGTGAAAATAAGCGGAACATGCTGTAACTAATCCAACACTGGTTGTCAGACATGCTACTGTGATCATGAGTCCTAGAAATACATTCCCGAGAGAGCCGAAATAGTAATTGGCTACAGCTGATAAAACTTCTCCGCCATTGCCTAAATGGCCAAGTTCAGAAACACTGGAAGCTCCCATGTACGATAGGGAAGTGTACACGATCGCCAATACAGCAGCTGCAATGGTAGCTGCCTTTGCACAAGTTCTTGCGATGACTTTTTTATCGCTGCCTCTTTTTTCTTTGATGGCATTGATGATGATAATACCAAAAACGAAGGCAGCCAATGTGTCCATCGTCAGGTAACCTTCCTGAAATCCTTTAAAGAAGGAGTTTTGAACAAACTCTTTCGCAGGCGCCTGAATCGGGCCGATCGGATGAATGAAGGCAGCGGCTACTAACACTCCGATGAACGAAAGCTTAAGCGGCGTTAAAATCTTACCTACGATATCAACGATCTTTGAAGGATTAAGTGAAAGGGCACATGTGATACTGAAAAAGACGACCGTGAAGATGAGAAGCGGCAAATGACCGCTGTTCTCTGGCAAAAAGGGCTTAACACCAATCTCAAAAGAAACACTTCCTGCTCTTGGCAAAGCAAAAAGAGGACCGATTGCTAAATAAAGAACAAAACTATAAAGAGCACTGAACCAAGGGTGTACACGATTTCCCATCGCCCGGAGGTCGTCGCTGCCGGAAATTCCGAAAGCAAAAACACCGAGCAGCGGTACACCGACTCCAGTAATCAAGAAACCGGCTGTCGCAATCCAGACGTTGGTTCCTGCAGTTTGTCCGAGCATTGCTGGAAAGATTAAGTTGCCTGCTCCAAAAAAAAGAGCAAATAACATGAGGCCGATAACCAATGTATGTGAAGACTGAGCTTTAGTTGACACGAAAAAAACCTCCGAATAAGAATATTATGAATATTTACTTCATGTCGATTGATGTCGAATCTAGTGTCGAATTCATTATTCGATAATAACATGCTTAAATATTTTTTTTCAAGGGTAAATGCAAAAGATTTTAGTAAATTTCAATTTTTCTTTTTTTGAAGGCCTTTTTACATAAATGAACGAAAAAATGGCCGGTTCCTCGGGAGCGGTGGACCGCCCGTAAGAAACCAGCCTTGAAATGCTACGAGATTTTATTGATTTTTGGCTTGTTTGATGAAGCCTTCTGGCTGGCCTGGATGGACCGTCCCAGAATAAGTGTGATGATGGCAGCAAGTACGAGTGAAGCAGCCAGGAAATAGAATCCGGCATGGAAGCTGCCTGTTAAGTCTTTAAAAAGCCCGACAAATTTTGGGCCATTATAGCCGCCGAGGTTGCCGATGGCGTTTTGCAGGCCGAGAGCCGCACCGACAATGCCTGCAGGTATGATCGCTGTAGGAATCGCCCAAAGCGGTCCGTACGGCGCATAGACACCAATCGCCGTAATGGATAACAAGATCATCTGAAGGGCGGGTGATTCCACAAATTGCCCTGCTACCATCGCAGCAGCACCAATCAGCAAAGGAATGACCACGTGCTGCACCCGGTTCATGCGCCGGTCGGACCAATAAGAGTTAAGGACCATTCCTACCAGTGCAAAGGTAAACGGAATCGCCGTCAGCCAGCCCATGACTGCAGAGTCTTTCGTAAATGTGCTTACCACGCTCGGTACCCACAAGGTGTATCCGTAGAAGCCGGTCATCCAGAAGAAATACATAACGACGAGTCCCCATACGGTCATGTTCTTAAACGCTGCACCGTATCCGGATGATTTTACGGCGCCTTTTTGTTCGTTTTGTAGTTCAGCCGTCAGCTCGTTCCGTTCCTGGTCACTCATCCATTTGGCATCAGAAGGCTTATCTTTGACCATGGCATACCAGACGAACGCCCAGATCAGCGGTGGTACACCTTCCAAGATCAGAACCGTCTTCCAGTCGAAATGTTTAAGCAAAAGGCCTGACAGGGGAGCCATCAGCATGGCGGATACAGGCAGGCAAGCCATCCAGAACGCATTGGCTCTTGCTCGTTCTTTAAGGGTAAACCAGTTGGCGAGCAGGACAAGCACAGCCGGCCAGACTCCGCCTTCCGCAACTCCTAAAAGAAAACGGACGAATTTCAGCTGGCCTTCTGTCTGAACAAAGCCTGTTGCCATCGCGGCAAGGCCCCACAGGATCATGAGAATGAAGATAAACTTTTTCGCTGACCATTTCGTGGCCAAAATGCCTCCGGGAATCTGCAGGATCAAATAACCGACAAAGAAAATTCCGGCAATATCCCCGGCGGCTGACGAGGAAATGTCCAAATCTTTTTGAATATAAGGCATCAGGACACCAATATTGATTCTGTCCATATATGCGAGCATGTACATGATAAATGCGACCGGGATGATCTTACCCCATTTTGCTGAAGCCATCGTAACCCCTCCTGTTTTTAAAATTGTTGAAAAAGAAACCGTTTACATTTTTCTTTGTTGAAGGCTGTTTTGCAACTTTTGTTGCTCTTGAAGTGGTTGATCTCCGTTTCAGGCTGCTCGCTTTCCACGGGGCGGGCGGTGAGCCCCTCGGCGCAAGCGCCTGCGGGTCTCACCTGTCCCGCTTCTCCCGTAGGAGTCTCGCACCTTACACTTTAATCAACTTGTCAAATGAAGATTCTTTACAAAAAAGTTCCCTAAGCAACAATCTTTTAGAAAACAGCCTTCTTGAAAGAAGAGAGAGGCGGTGATTCCTCTCTCGTTTTTCTAAAATCAGACCTTCAGTGTACGGAAATGGACAGAATATTGAGCAGCCAGCTTGATTGCTTCCTCCATGCTGACAGAGCCCGCGATCCCTTGGCCTGCAATGTCAAACGCTGTGCCGTGGTCGACTGATGTACGTAGGAACGGCAAGCCATTGGTGATGGAGATCGTACGTTCAAAATCGGTCATCTTAGCGGCGATATGCCCCTGATCATGATAAAGGGAGAGCACTGCATCATATTTTCCGTGAAGTGCCTGATGGAAAACAGAATCTGCAGGGACAGGGCCAAATGCATTGATGCCTTGCTGCTTCGCACGCTCAATCCCCGGGCCGATCTCATCCAGTTCTTCCGAGCCGAACAGTCCATGCTCACCGCTGTGAGGATTCAGGCCGGCTACCGCCATTTTTCTGCTTTCAATTCCCAGACGCTTTAGTGCTTCGTCACAGCGGACTAAATAATCATGCACACGGTCAGCAGTAATCTGGCCGATCGCATCCTTCAGTGATAAGTGTCGTGTCAGGAAGAAAATCCGCAATGAACGCACTTCAAACATGGTTAGCGGATCGTCTACACCCGTTAGGCCGGCAAGCATTTCGGTATGTCCGATATACGGCACTTCTGCGGCTTTCAGGGATTCTTTATTGATCGGTGTGGTGGCAATGGCGTCAACCTGCCCATTGTTGGCAAAGGCAATGCTTTTTTCAATATAGTCAAAAGCGGCTTGGCCGCACATCGCCTGAACCTTTCCGATCTTCAGCTGGCTGATATCCACATTCTCAAGATTAACGATATCGATTGTTCCGAATTCATATTTTCCTTCTGCGGGGTCATTGATGGGATTCAGCCCAAGAGAAACACCAGCAAAGGTCATCGCCTGTTCAACAACGGAGGCTGTCCCGATCAGAACAGGGCGGCAAAGGTCATAGATTTCCTTTTTAGCGAGTGCCTTAACACTGATTTCAGGTCCGATTCCAGCAGGATCCCCCATAGGAATGGCAATGATTGGTTTAGAAGTAGGTTGTGTCATGATAATATCTCCTTTTCATTTGTCTTTTTTGTGAGCTGCCGCTGTAAAAACAAAACGGATTCTGTAATCGCAGATTCACTGCCTACCAGGCCGCCTTTTGTTACGACAGGCAGACCGTCGAGGTAGCCGCCGATAAACCTTCCGTAGGCAGCTAGAGGAAACACCTCGTCAAGCAGCTGAATGCCATGGGTTTTACCGGCGGCGCATATTGAAGCGGTCACATCTCCTCCGCTTGAAAAACATCCGCTGATGCTCGTTCTGCTTTTTTGGATGATTCTCTGGCTGATGATGGCAAGGCCGTCTGTAATCCTTCTGGCAAGTGATGCTTCGGTTGTGTGCTGCTCTTTGGCAATTGCCTGAAGATCAAGCAGCGGGGCATCCTCCTGGAAAGTCGTAACCAGCACAACTGCTTGTTCCTCCAGCAGCCGCAGCCCTTCGTTCATTCCTCTTACAATTTCTGCGTCTCTTTCTCCATTCTCATCCCTTGCCAGTTTTAAAGGATCGATATAGACGGTATGCAGCGGCAGGGTTTCAGCCAGATGATGAATCTGCTTTCCGGTTACCGACGTACAGCTGCCGATCGTGAGCAAAATCTTCGGTGTGAAGGGGGAACCGCTGTATTTTTCCTTTACATAAGCGGCAGTCAGCGGTCCCGGATCGACAGGAACGAACTTCACATCCAGAGCCGCCATCGCTTTGGCGACAGCTTCTATCTGTTCTTCATTCACGGCATCTGCTACGATGACCCGGCTGCCATCGCTGATTTTTTCCTGAAGGCAGGAAGTGAGCTGGAACGATCCTTTCAGGACTTCATTCATCTCCAGGGTGGCCACAGGCTTGGTGCATTGTCTGCTAATAATGGAAGGAACGTGCGACTCGTTCAGCGGTGCTTGCGGATCCTTAGCCACGTCGGTTTCCTGGACTGGCGTGCCGTTCACAAGCAGATAGCCTCCAACGGTCGTTCGTCCAGACACAGGGTAGGACGGCATAACGACGGCAACGGAATCTTCTCCCAAAGCATCCAGGCAGGCATCGATTTCACCGCCAATATTTCCTCGGCCTGTACTGTCGATGCGTTTGCAAAAGAGCTCTACGCCCTGTCCCGACAGGCTGCCGATAATATCTGAAACTCGTTTGTACGCTACGTGCTTCGGGGTGTAGCGGCTGTCAGTGTCAATGCAGATCGCGTCATAGTTATAGGCCGTTTGAGGGGAGAAGCCATGCAGGATGGTTGCTGTTGATATACCTTGTTTGGTCAGAAGTACTCCCGTCGCGTTGGCGCCTGTCAGATCATCGGCGATCACTGCAATTCTCATCCATGACTCACCTCGTTTTCTTTTACGGTATATATGGAGGTTATTTCTCCATATCGCACCGTATCTTCAGGGGTTAACTCTGCATCGGTAATGATGCCTTCTATCTTTTCCAGAGAACATACTTGTGAAAAAGAGCTTTTGTTGAACTTTTGAGAGTCTGCTACGACCCAAGTTGTAGTGGCTGCGTCAGCCATCAATCTCTTAATCAAGGCTTTTTCCATTGTTGGAGCGGTCAGCCCTTTTTCAAGATTGATAGCGTGCGTGCCCATGAATAAAAGGTCGACTCGGATCTGATTAAGCAGGTCCTGCGCATGAGGGCCCACGAACGAACCAATTCCTCTTTGCAGGGTGCCGCCCGTACAGATGATCTCCGATGGACTTTCGATCAGTTCAGCGGCAATCTTCAGATCGTTGGTCACAATTGTTAAGTCGTCTCTGTTTTTGATCACTTTGGCAATCTCCAGAGTGGTTGTCCCGGAGTCTAATAGAATCTGTGCCCCCTCCGGAATCAGGCTAGCCGCATACTTGGCGATCAGGTGTTTTTGGTTCACCCTGGTCATCGATTTGTTTTGATAGGGGGTCTCCGGGATGAGCGGATTGACTGCAACAGCCCCTCCGTGGGTCCGGATGACTTTCCCTTCCTTTTCTAACTGGGCCAGATCCCTTCGGATCGTCATACCAGAAACGTTCAGTTCTTCAACCAGCTGTTCAATTTGAACTTTTCCTTCTTTATCGGTTCGTTTTAAGATTTCTAGTTTTCGTTCTAACGGGAGCATTCTGTTCATCCTTATCATTATCTTTTGTTCAATTATGTTACTTTATGTTCATTTATGCAAGGGTTTTTTTCAGAATATTTATATAAAATAAAAAATCTCTCTTATCTTGGGAGAATAAGAGAGATTTTAAGCGTTACATTTCTTCAGGGGCTTTAATGCCGAGGAGGCGCAAACCTTCTTTTAGTACGATGGTTACGGCATTGACGAGTGAGACACGGCTTGCGAGGGTTTCATCCTCCTCAAGCACTCTAATGTGGCTGTAAAATGCATTAAACTCCTGAGCCACGTCGATCAAGTACTTGGCAATCTGGGAAGGTTCATAGAGTCTGAGACTTTTTTGAATGACATTGGGAAACCCCATAAGTGTTTTTACCAGCTCCCAGCTGTAGTCGTCTTGCAGTCCGGTGTTCATTTCGCTCACATTTCCGGCCTTTCGTAAGATCGAACAGGCCCGTGCGTGTGCATACTGAACATACAGACCTGTTTCCCCTTCGAATTTCAGCATATCTTTAAGTGAAAACTCTATATTGTTCAGTCTTTCGTTCTTCAGATCGTGAAAGATAATAGAACCAACACCGATCTGTTCAGCCACTTTCTCTTTGTTGGAAAGGCCAGGGTTCTTCAGCTCGATATTTTGTCTGGCTAGCGTAATCGCTTCTTGGATGACTTCTTCTAAAAGTACGACTTTGCCTTTTCGGGTCGACATTTTTTTCCCGCCTTTTAAAATGAAGCCGAACGGGATATGGATCATCTCCTCGGCCCACTGATAGCCCATCTTTTTAAGAACAAGGATGAGTTGCTGGAAATGCAGGCTTTGCTCGTGTCCGACGACATACAAGTTTTTTGCAAAATGATAGGTTTCCTGGCGATAGAGGGCTGCCGTCAGGTCCCGGGTCGCATAGATGGTAGCGCCGTCCGACTTCTTAATGAGGCAGGGCGGGAGGTTGAACTCATCAAGGCGGACAACCTCCGCACCGTCAGATTCCGTAAGCAGCCCTTTTTCTTTTAATAGAGTCACCGTATTTTCCATCTTATCGTTATAAAATGCTTCGCCATTGTACGAATCAAACTCAATATCCAGCAGCGAGTAGATTTTTGAAAATTCCTTGAGGGATTCTTCACGGAACCATTTCCAAAGGGCTGTCGCTTCCTCGTCTTTTTCCTCGAGCTTTTTAAACCAGTATCGCGCTTCATCCTCAAGGGCAGGCTGTGTTTCAGCTTCCTTATGAAATTTCACATAAAGGCTGAGAAGCTCTTTGATCGGATTCTCCTTCACCGTATCCTCGCTGCCCCATCGCTTGTAAGCCACGATCAGCTTCCCGAATTGTGTTCCCCAGTCACCGATATGGTTGATGCGGACAGGCTTGTAGCCGCATTTTTCGGTAATGTTGGCGATTGCGTTTCCGATGACGGCCGAGCGGAGGTGCCCCATGGAAAAAGGCTTGGCGATGTTCGGAGAGGAGAGGTCGATCGTAATGTGTTCTCCGCTGCCCTGTTTGGCTGATCCGTAATGGCTGCCTTGTTCAAGAATGTCTGTGACGATCTCCTTGCTGACCATTTCTCTTTTATAAAAGCCGTTCATGTAGGGACCTTGTGCTTCCACTTTTTCAAAAAGCGGGGAGCTGATTTTGGATGCGAGTTCGGACGCGATGAGCTGGGGCGCTTTTTTTAGCGTTTTTGCAAGAGTGAAACAAGGGAAGGCGATATCTCCTTGCACCGAGTGCTTCGGTATTTCGATCAGCTTTTCAATATCTTCTGTACCTGGCACATCCTTAAGCTGATGTGAGATAAGTTGGGCAAATTCCTTTTTGAGCTCCGACATAGTGTTCGACCACCTCTTGTAATCATTTTTATGGAAAAATAAAAAAATCCCGTCTCTAAAAAATTTTAGAGACGGGATTTATGACCCGCGGTACCACTCTTATTGTTCAAAAAAGAACCTGCTTTGGCGTTGATAACGGGGTTCTCCCCGGCCGCCCTACGGATTACTGGTTCAGGCTGGCTCCTCAGAAGTGCGGTTCATCGTACAGCATCCGCCAGGCTTTCACCGTCCCTGACTCGCTTTTCTCTGCATGCAGGATTACTCTCTTCCTCATCGAAAATGTGTTGTTTTTTAGTGATTATAAAGAAGAAGGAGAAAGAAAGCAACCAGATTTTTCAAAATTAAGGTTCTTAAGGAAACCCGTTTAAAGTTGCTCCTATAAAGAAATTTGTGGGAAGAAGGAAGAGGTTGAGTTAATGGAGGGTGACAGGCACCGCGTTTTGACATATGTCAAAAGCTGGTGCCTGGCACCTTTTCTGGCACCGTTCTGTTATAATTTAGGGAACTACTGTTGAGGGGGTTAACGGAGATGACGATGACGTACCTTGAAACCTTGCATGAAGAAATACGAAGCAGGCAGAATCCGGCCGATGCGGTAAAGATGCAGTCTTACATGAAGAATAAATTTACCTTTTACGGCTTGAAGTCACCGATCATGAAAGAGGTTATGAAGAATCATGTGAAAATGTACGGGCTGCCTGAGATGAGCATCCCGGAAGTGACGAAAAAATGCTGGAACTACAGAGAACGGGAAATGCAGTACATGGGCATGTTTTTTGTGGACAAGCTGAAGAAGGGCATGCAGGAAGACGATCTTAAGGCATTAGAGAACACGATCACCGAAAAGTCGTGGTGGGATACAGTGGATCATATCGCCAAGCACCATATGGGACATTACATACAAACGTTCAAGCATCGGGAACAGGAATTGGTGGAGAAATGGATTCATTCACCGAACATGTGGCTGAACCGGACTGCGATTCTTTATCAGCTAGGCTATAAAAAAGATACGAATGAAGACATCTTAAAATACGTCATTGAGCAGCATAAGGAGAACAAAGAGTTCTTTATCCGCAAAGCGATCGGCTGGGCATTGAGGGAATATGCCAAGACCAACCCCGATTTCGTCATCGATTTTGTGAACTCTACGGAACTCCAGCCACTAAGCAGAAAAGAAGCTCTGAAGAATATACAGTTAACCTAGAACGGTGAAACGGTGCCAGGCACCGCTTTTTGACATGTGTCAAAAGCGAGTGCCTGGCACCGTTTTTTTATTGCTCTATGATCTCCTTTGGCTTTTGAACTTTGTGAACAGCTGGAAGACCGATTGGGCAAAAAATATAGCAATCAATAACATCACAACACAGATTTCTATGAGTTCCATTACTTTGAAAGAAGACAAGGCATTGAGGATCGCTGTTCTCATATCAAATCCTTCGTAGATATCCAAAGTCAGAGAGAAACACGTCAACAGTATAAACATCGATAGGGTAATACCCAGGATTTTCATCGTTCCATCACACTCCACCCCTAGTATCTCCAAAATGAACGCTATCCATTAAGAGAGGACAGAATAAGGAAGAGGAGCCAGGGAAAACCTAAAAGAAAATCACGTAGAAAGGTTTTGCTTCTTATGCCTTCTTTTTTCAAAAAGAAACCACTTCAAAAAAATAAACCTTCTCAAGAGAAAGAGAAGCAAAAAAAGCAAACATCTTCTCCCATTTCGCCAGTTCTAGAAGAGAATATTGAAATCATTAAAACACAGACAGGGAACAGCAGTGAGATTATCATTCGAACGTTTAACCATTCTCCCCTGTTCCGCGCCAGAACGGCCATTGTTTATGTGAAAGGGATAACGGACCAGCAGATCATTCAGGACCTTTTGATCGAATCGATACTGAAACCCGGTGCTTATGATTCCGATCAAAAAAATCTGGCCGCCATGGTGGAAGAAATCGTGCCGCTTGGAAACATAGCCCAAGTCGATGATTGGACTGTTTTGTTCGAATCTCTCATGGCGGGGGACACGATTATTTTTGTCGACGGCTTTTCTTCAGCTGTACGGGCATCTACAGAAGGCGGAGAAAAACGTTCCATTGAAGAACCGAGTACACAGCGGGCGATCCGAGGTTCGAGAGAAGGATTCACAGAATATATCGAAACGAACATATCCATGGTCCGAAGACTGATTCAGAATCCCCTGCTCTGGACCGAATCCATGAAAATTGGAAAAGTGACCAAAACCAGCGTCACCATCATGTATATCAAAGGAATAGCGAAGGATGAGGTAATTGTTGAGCTTCGTAAACGGCTTAATAAAATCGATATCGATGGAGTTCTGGAGTCCGGGTATATCGAACAGCTCATTGAAGACCAATCCATTACAGCATTTCCTACCCTGTACTATTCCGAACGTCCGGATACGGTTGCGGGCAATCTATTGGAAGGGCGCTTTGCAGTCTTCGTTAACGGAACACCGTTCGTTCTTCTCGGACCTGCCGTATTTGTGCAGTTTTTTCAGTCGATTGAAGATTACACCGAACGTTTTTACATCTCCACCGCTATAAGATTATTGCGGGTTCTGGTCTTTTTTATCTCGCTCATCGGACCAGCGACCTATATTGCAGCAACGACCTTCCATCAGGAGATGATTCCGACTCAGCTTTTGATTGCCATCGCCGCACAGCGGGAAGCCGTTCCTTTCCCGAGTTTTGTGGAAGCACTCATCATGGAAGTTACGTTTGAGATCCTGAGGGAAGCGGGAATCCGAATGCCTAAAGCGATCGGGTCTGCCATCTCCATCGTCGGTGCCCTTGTTATCGGACAGGCAGCGGTTCAGGCGGGAGTCGTATCGCCTGCCATGGTCATTATCGTAGCAATTACCGCGATCGCCAGTTTTGCCACTCCGTCCATTGCGATCGCGATATCGGCCCGTCTGCTTCGCTTTATTTTTATGATCAGTGCCGCTACCTTTGGTTTTTATGGCATGCTTTTAGTTTTTATCATGCTGGTCGTTCACTTATGCAGTCTGAGATCTTTCGGCGTTCCTTACATGTCACCTCTTGCCCCGCTTATCCCTGCTGAAGTGGGAGACACGTTTATCCGGGCTCCCATGTGGACGGGAACGAAACGGCCGGCCTACATCAGCGGACCCAACCAGCAGCGTGATGGAGACAATATGAGCAAACCGGAGCCGGAACAGAGACGGATTCTGGTTACAGAAAATGAAGGTGATCAAAATGAGACGTAGCATGATCGTTTTTATCACAGTGGGACTGCTGCTTTCATTGCTTTCAGGCTGCTGGAGCAAAAAAGAGCTGAACGATCTGGCCCTCGTCTCTGCGGTTGGCATTGATCTTGATGAAAAAGGAAGATATTTAGGCACCTTTCAATTTGTTAATCCAGGCAATGTGACAGGAGGGTTCCAAGGGGGGGGTGGAGGCAGCGGCAATGCCGTCTCCGTGTATTCGACAACAGGGAATAATATGGATGAGATCAGCCGCCGCATGTCTACCAAAGTTTCGAGAAACCTCTATTATGCCCATGCGAATCTGCTGGTCGTCAGTGACGAATTGGCGAAGAAAAAAGGGTTGAATCCAATCCTGGATGCCTTTGACAGGGATGCGACGTTCCGGAATACAGCGACCATCGTGATCGCTCATAAGGCAAAGGCAAGTGATATTGTAAAAACACTGACAGCCATCGATAAAGTTCCAGCGAACAAAGTGATCAAACTGTTGAGGTTCTCCGAAAGAGTATGGGGGCAGGCGATCAATGTAACCTTATTGGATGTGATAAAAGATTTAATGGATGATGGAAAACAGCCCGTCATCAGCGGGTTTTATTTAAAGGGTTCTAGTGCGATCGGAAAACGCGTTGAGAACATCACGCAGTCAACACCCCAGGCAGCTCCCCAAATTGATGGCCTAGCTTTATTTAAAGGCGGAAAGCTTAAGGGCTGGCTCTATGGGAGGAAAGCCAAAGGAGCCGTCTGGGTGATGAACAAAACTCAAAAAACAGAAGTTAATATCAACAAAAAGGGGAGGAAGGAAGCGATTGCTTTTGAAGTACTCCGGCAGAACACGAAGATTTCTTCTTCTGTTAAGAAAGGAAGTACACAGCTTACTGTCAGTGTACAAACCGAAGGAAATATAGGGGAAACGGATGTGCCTGTTAATCTTAAAGACCCTCATGTGATCGCACAATTGCAGAAAGGTTTTGAAAAGGAGATCGCTGCAGAGATTAGAAGCGCCATAAAAGAGGCACAACATAAAAAAACCGATATATTCGGCTTCGGGGATACGGTCCATCGTTCGCAGCCTGACACATGGAAAAGGATTTCGGGAAAATGGGAGGAGGACTATTTTTCGAAAGCAAACATTAAGGTGAAGGTCCATGCCTTCGTTCGCCAAACATCTCTGAGGAACAATTCTTATCTCACAGATGAGAAATAAAAAGAAGGGGGCAAAGCAATGGAAAAAGCAAGAATAACACCATATCAGCTGTTTGCCCTCATTCTATTATTTGAGCTGGGCAGTGCCCTGCTTGTAGCGGTGGGGATCGAAGCCAAGCAGGATGCGTGGATCGTTATCCTGCTTGGGATGCTTGGGGGATTAGGGCTTTTTTTCATCTGTTACCGGCTGTATTGTTTTTACCCGGACATGCTGCCGACAGAATACCTTCAAAAGGTTGTAGGCAAAGGAATCGGGCGTCCGATTGCCTATTTGTACATGCTGTATAACCTTTATATCGCGGGAAGGGTCTTGCGGGATTTTGGCACCATGCTGCTGACATTTGCTTACTTTGAAACACCCCTTTTTATCACCAACACCTTAATGATCCTGGTCATTATCTATACCGTCTCAAAAGGAATTGAAGTATTGGGGAGAACAGGAGAACTCTTTTTGGTCTTCATTTATTTGTTGGCAGGATCTGGTGTGATCCTCGTATTATTCTCTGGAGTAATTGATATCCACAACCTGCAGCCTGTGCTAGAAAACGGCTGGAAGCCGATTATTAAAACCACCCTAAAAGAGTCCCTGTATTTTCCCTTTGGAGAACTCCTTGTGTTTACGATGATTATTCCTTATGTGGAGGATGCCAAAAAGCTGAGGAACGCCACTGTGCTTGCCACTGTGGTCAGTGGGCTGTCGTTGGCTCTGGTCATGATGTTCAATATCAGCATCCTTGGTGTGAGTCTTACAGCACTGTCTCAATTCCCTTTGCTGAGCACCATCCAAACCATCCATGTCGCTGATTTTTTGGAGCGCCTGGACGTCTATTTCATGATTGCTTTAGTCGTAGGAGGGTTTTTTAAGATAAGTCTCTTTTTGTACGTGGCTGTAATAGGGACAGCGAACCTCTTCAACGTAAAACCGGCTTCCAGGCTGAGTTATCCGCTCGGACTTGTTGTCCTGTTCATTTCCATGACAATGGCAAGCAACTATTCTGAGCATATTAAAGAAGGAATCGGGATCGTTCCGCTCCTATTGCATCTTCCTTTTCAATACATTTTCCCTATCATTGTCTTCATAGTGGCGTATTTTAAAAATAAGAATAAAAGTAAAAATCAAAAGGCAAACTAAAAAAACGAAAAAGCGGTGCCTGGCACCAAAAAATGAATATAAAAAAATGGAGATTTCTTTCTGCAAGAAGAAATCTCCATTTTTTTATACTATTAAAACTGGGTTTTAATTTGAGCTGCCAACGCTTCAGCGCTTTCTTTCACTTTCGCTTCATTTAACATGCGGACGCCCTGTACTTTGAAAGCAGGCAGGTAACGCATGCCAGTCAGGTTGGCAGTCGCCTGGAACGGCTTCAGCAGTTCACTAAGGCTGTAGTTGTTGTAGCCTCCTGCTTGATACGCTTCTTCCGGTCCGCCGGTTGAGATCGCAAGCATGAATTCCTTGCCGTGCAATTTAGTGCCTTCAGCGCCGTAAGCCCATCCGTAAGTCAACACAACATCCTGCCATTCTTTTAATAAAGCAGGGCTGCTGTACCAGTAGAGCGGGAATTGGAAGACGATGCGGTCATGCGCCAGCAAAAGCTCTTGTTCACGCTCCATGTCAATCTTTCCATCTGGATAGGCAGCATATAATTCATGAACTGTTACCTCCTCTTCGTCACGAAGACGATTCATCCATGTTTTGTTTACAAGTGATCCTTCCATATTTGGGTGAGCGGCAATAACTAAAGTTTTCATTTGATTTCCCCCTGGGGTTTTTTTATTTTCCTTCAAAAGCGACTTCTGTCTCAGAGCGCTCTTGGTTCATCGTGTAAAAAGTAGCTGCGATATGTTCTGGTGAAAACGGTGTTCCTTTTTTAACAAACCCTTTAACCGTCAAGGTTCCAACATAGATGCCTTTATCACTTAATTCTTGGCTTAGGCTGTACGCCAGGTTTCGGATCCCCGCTTTTCCAAAGGCCAGAGAGGCATAATCCGCGTATGGATCAAGCGCCAGCCCGCCGCCCACCTTTTTAGTCATCCATCCAACCTCCTTGAAAAATATTTGTATATACAAATGAACAGGTAAAAATTTTTAATGCAATTCTTCGAGTTTGTTGCTCGCATCGTGAAGCCTTTTGCTTAAATCCAGGCTGAAGTCTTTGCCCAGCACTTCAGAATAGCTGGCAAACATCTCTTTTAACGAAGTGCGGAAACGATCGTAGACCTTTTCCCCTTCTTCCGTCAGCGAAATATGCGTTTCTTTGCCGTCAACCTTTCTGTTTACGAGCATTTGTTTTTCGAGCTTATCGATAAACCTCGTGCTTGTGGATGGAGCGATCGACAGCTTGCTGCACAGCTCTTTCTGGGTGATCTCCGGGTTAAATTTCACAATCATGATCATGTACAAATAAGAGGGAGCGAGATCTCCGCCGTCCAGCGTTTTTTCGGCCAGCTTTGTAATGTTCCGTGCAAAACGGCTGGCAGTAAAATATAAACAATGCATCAGTACTTGTTCTTCTTCGGTCACGGTCATCCATCCCCTTTCATTTGCATATACAAATTAAGGGCGTCATCCTTTCTTATCGGGTGGGAAATATGGGTTTACCCGCCGTTTTGCAGTGTTTACCCGCTGAAACGACAGATTTACCCGCCAAAACTGGATTACGTAAACTAGCGACCCATCACCCCTACGCTCAAACAACAAGCAAAAAAAAAGAAGCATTATTGATGAACATATGGTATTTTTAGGGAAAAAGAAAAGGGGAGAAGATGATGATGGCCAACCTGCTGTTCAGTCTTCTGATTGGTGTAATCTTTGTTTTAGCTGGAATTATCATGAAAGTGAAGCCGCCGGCCAAAATCAATCCACTGTACGGCTATCGCACGTTCCGTTCCATGAAAAATGAGAAGCTCTGGAACGAGGCCAATACATACAGTGCGGGTCTTATGATGAAATACGGTGCAGCGATGGCTGTCATCGGCGGAGTACTCAGCCTGCTGATCAAAAACGAGCTGGCAGGGGTGTTTACCACAATGGGAGTGATGCTCCTGTTTATCATCCTCCTTTTCGTAAAAGTGGAGAAGTGGCTGAAGGAAATCGACCGGTAAAAATGGCCGCCAAGTTTTCAAGACTGCTTTATCGGGAAATAAGGGTCTTATACTAATCCATACATAAAAGGGAGCTGGAATAGATGATCAATGTGGCACTATTAAGCAAATGGCATGTTCATGCGAAGGATTACGCGAAGGAAGCAAGCGAGAACAAGGACATCAACATCAGCGTCGTTTGGGATGAAAACAGCGAACGGGGCGAACAGTGGGCTCAAGAACTTGGTGTGCCTTTTGAAACCGAGCTGGAAAAAGTGCTCTCCAATCCTTCCTTGCAGGGGGTCATTGTGACGACGCCAACGACCGCTCATACCGAGATCATCACTGCTGCTGCAAGGCATGGCAAGCACATTTTTACGGAAAAAGTGCTGGCTCCGACAGTGAAAGAGTGCGATGAAATCTTTTCAGCGGTGGAGGAGGCAGGCGTTCAGCTGATGGTTTCCTTGCCGAGGCTTACCGAACGCTTCTACCTTTACGCGCAAAAAATATTGGACGAGGGCTGTCTCGGGAATCTGACGTCGGTACGCTGCAGAGTGGCCCACCATGGTGCTGTTCCGACAGAAGAAAGCCAGCATGGCTGGCTGCCTGGGCAATTTTTCAACAAAGAAGAGGCAGGCGGCGGGGCACTCATCGATCTCGGGGCGCATCCGATCTATCTTTCCAACCGCTTAGGCGGAAAAGTAAAAGCGGTGACGGCACGCCTGCAGCAGACCAACCGCCATGACGTAGATGACAATGCAGTTGTCATCGTTGAGTTTGAATCAGGCGCGCTCGGAACCATTGAGACCGGATTCCTTTCCTACGGATGCCCGGATCAGCTCGAGCTTTACGGAACCGAAGGCACACTGCTGATCGAGAACCGCGAACCGAGAGAGCTGATCAGCGACCGTGTGGAAAAAGAAGGCGTCATCATGTCCGATCAGCTGCCAAAAGCATTGCCTTCAGCGATGGAGCAATGGGTGGCCGCGATTACGAACAATACGGCTCCTCCCATAACCAAAGAGGACATTCGTAATTTGACGCTAGTGAACGAGGCGGCTGCACTCTCTCATAAAGAAGGCAGGAGAGTCGAGCTTACTGAGATTGAAAAAAATTATTCTGCGATAACCAGGTAAAGTGCTGTTTTGAGTGATTGCGAGGGATAGAGTGACAAAGGCCGACCGCTAGTTTACCATAATTCCGGTTTGGCCAGTAATTTTCTCATTCTCGCCAGTAAACCTCTCACTTGCTTCCTCAACCCTCAATAAACAACGAAATGAACAAAAGCCCGACCCGCTTTTTCGCAGTGGGCCGGGCTTTTTTTTACAAAATCTCCCCTAATCCATAAAGCAGAATGAAAATAAACACCCAAACAGAATCGACGAAATGCCAGTAGATCCCAAACGAAGCAAAGCGGCCTCGGTTCGCTTCGGTATCACCTTTTGTCTTCACATGCATCAGCAGGAGACCCATCCACAAGACTCCAAACAGGACGTGGCAGCCGTGCAGTCCGACCAGCAGGTAATAGGAGGACACGAATGGACTTCGAGACAGCGTGTTTCCGTCACTCACATTCTGCAGAAACTCCAACACTTCTAAACTAAGGAACCCGAGAGCGAGCGCGGCAGTAATGGCTGCAAACACCATCGCTTTTCCCTTTTCTTTCATCCGCAGTGTTTCATCGGCAAAGTACCAGGTCAGGCTGCTGGACACGAGCAGGACAGTGGGAAGGATGATTTTTTTAAAATGAAAGAACTCATTAGGACCTGGCCCGTTACCCTGGTGATGCAGCATGACAAAATAGGCTGCAAACAAACAGCCGAAGACAACGGCTTCCGCACAAATGAAAAGAAACATCGCTGTCTTTCTTTGGGAATGATGTTCAACAACACTTTCGGCCGTCTCCTGCACCGTCGTCTCCATACCCATTTAACCTTCCTCCTTTCTGATGGCTTTCTCCAGCTGTTTGCTTGTGTAAAGCTTGATGTTCCGCTCAAAAGAAATCGACCGCCAGCCCATCAGCAAGAGAATTCCCACCGCTCCAATGACTGCAATCCACAGAACTTCAAAAATAAGCCCGAATGAAAGGGTGAAAAAACCGCCGCTGAGAAGGACAGGCAAGATGGTCGGTTTCTCTACAAAAATTTGACTCTCTTCTTTCGCAGAAGGAATCAGCGTTCCATCTCCCCGTTCTTTTTCATGCCAGAAGGCTTCAAGATCCCGGACGAGCGGGGCACGCGGCCAGCGCATGTGGGAGGAAGGCGAGGAAACTGCCCACTCCAGCGTCCGGCCGTTCCATGGATCAGCAACCCCTTTTTTCTCTTTCTTTCGGTAACTGAAGAAAAGATTCCAGGCAAAAAGCAGCACACTGATGCCCATTAAGTAGGCGCCCATCGTACTGATGAAATTGAGCTCAAACAAGCCGTCTTCGGGCAGGTAGGTAAAAGTTCTTCGCGGCATGCCCTTCAAGCCTGAAATGTGCATCGGAAAGAAGGTGACATGAAAGCCGATGATAAAGGTCCAGGCCTGCCATTTGCCGATCTTTTCATCCAAAATGTAACCGAACATTTTGGGCCACCAGTAATAGAATCCTGAAAAGGCCCCGAATATCGTGCCTGCGATCATCACGTAATGAAGGTGGGCAACGACAAAATAGGAATCATGATATTGATAGTCGGCAGGAACGACAGCCTGCATGACCCCAGTTACGCCCCCAATAACAAAGGATGGAATGAAGGCGAGAGAAAACAGCATGGCCGTCGAAAAGCGGATCGAGCCTCCCCTTAGGGTGAACAGCCAGTTAAAGATTTTAATCCCCGTTGGAACGGCGATCAGCATGGAGGTGATCCCAAACACGACATTGGCGAGCGGTCCAAGCCCTACCGTAAACATGTGATGAATCCAGACCATAAAGCTTAAAAAGCCGATGACGAGCATGGATAAGACCATGGAGGAATAGCCGAAGATTCGTTTGGAAGAAAAGGTGGCGATCACCTCTGAAAAAATACCGAATGCCGGCAGAATGACAATATAGACCTCCGGGTGGCCGAACGCCCAGAACAAGTGCTGCCAAAGTAAAGGGCTTCCGCTTCCTCCGTCATAAGCTTGAGTTCCGAACTGATTATCAAAAATAAGGATGATCAGGGCGGCGCTTAATGCGGGAAAAGCCAAAAGAATGAGAATCGAGGTAATGAGAGCGGACCACGTGAACAGAGGAATCTTCATGAAACCCATGCCGGGTGCCCTGTTCTTCAGGATCGTGACGATTAAATTGATGGCCGTCATGATCGTTCCAATTCCCGAGACCTGCAAGCCCATTGCATAAAAGGCTGTTCCATTTCCGGCAATATCCTTATCGACGGCAAGGGGGACGTACGAAGTCCAGCCAGCGGAAGGGGCACCTCCCAAAACAAAGCTCAAATTAATGAGAACACCGCCTATTACGAACAGCCACATGCTTAGGGAATTAAAGAAAGGGAACGCCATATCCCGTGTCCCGATCTGCAGTGGAACAGCGATGTTCATCAATCCGATCAGAAAAGGCATGGCGACAAAAAAGATCATGAGCGTACCATGGGTCGTCATGACTTGATTGTACTTTTCGCCATGAAAGACCCAGAAATGGAAGTCCGGAAAAGCGAGCTGGGTTCGCATGAGCATGGCATCAAGGCCGGCGCGCAGGAAAAATAGAAAACCAAAAGCGATATACAGAATCCCGATTTTACGATGATCGGTTGTCCGAATCAACATCCAGAGGGCTTTCCATTTTTTCGCGACGGTAAGAAAAACAAGTGCTGCGATCATCATGACGATGATTGAAAGGTCTGCCGCAATAATATCAGAAGCGAGTTTGATGTGTGTGTTGAAAAACGGTATCGACATGTTGGACCCCCTTCGTTACTGGATGACTCATTTTCTGAGTGTCTGCAGATAGTGGGAAAGCGCTGTGTAGTCGTGTTCGCTGAGCCCTTCAGGTTTCGGCATATGTGAGCCTGGTTTTACTTTTTCAGGATCCTTCAGCCACTGTTTGAGATTTGGCGGAGTATTTTTTAACACTCCTGCCACATGATCCCGGTCACCAAAGTCGGCCAGGTTGGGGCCTTTTTTGTCAGCACGGATTAATCCGCTTGTTGCATGGCAGCTTAAACAGTTCTTACCAAAGAGCTTTCTGCCTTCAGTCTCGTCAGCACTGAGCTTTTGGCCGCTGCTTTGGTCTTTTTTCATGTGATCCAGCCATTTTTCATAATCTTGTTTGCTGTCCACTTTAACGGTAAACCGCATGTAAGAATGGCCGGTCCCGCAAAATTCTGCACACTTCCCTTGATAGGTGCCGATTTTCTCTGGTGTGATGGCGAGTTTGTTTGTCCGTCCGGGAATGAGGTCCTGCTTGCCGCCAAGCTGCGGCACCCAGAACGAATGGATGACATCCTTGGAATGAAGTTCGAGGACCACGCCTTGATCCTTTGGAAGGTGGAGCTCCTGAGAGGTGATGACACCCACTCCCGGGTATTCGAATTTCCACCAGAATTCGCTGGCCGTTACCTTTATTTTCATGGCGTCAGAATTGTCTTTCTGTGCTTCACCAAATACACTCTTCACCATTGGAACGGCAAGTATGAAGAGGAGGATGAATGGAAGCACGGTCCACGTGATCTCCAGTTTTTTATTGCGGTTTTCCTGGCGGGGTAAGGGTTGATGGCCTGGCCTTGCTCTGTACTTATAGACAAACCAGATGAAGAGAGCAACAACGACAAAAATGACGATCATCATAATATAAATGCTCAGCTTAATTAAGGAGAGTTGTTCGTTTCCCTGGCTGCCTTTCGGATTCAGCACATCGATCGAGGAACAGCCTGATATAAAAAGAAGGCAGCAACTGCTGAACAAACACAAAATTTTTTTCATAGGAACTCCTTTCCGCTGAATGGAGACGGGATCTTAGATGCAGCAAAGAGTGGCAGGCAGCTGCCCATATGTAAACTTTCTTTTATGTGTTTAATCCCCTCTTTGCCCAGAATAAAACGTTGAACTCTTACATTGACGTTAATTATCATAATTTTTACGTTTAAATAGTTTATCGCGTTCGTTAATGAGGGAATTGAAACAAGGATAGGTGCAGACTAACCAATCCGGGAAGAGTGAGGTGAACCATCTGGCTTATCATTTTCCTTTGCATTTACTGCAATTTAATTCACTAGGTTAGTTATTTACATTTTATAATTTCATGATAAAAGTTTTGTAACCCTGTAAAAAGCGAGCATCCCGAAACAGTGATTCACTGTTTTCAGGAACAAAAATGTACTTACGTGATAGTCTTCAATGCCAAGTGGATTGTAGTGAAGGGTGCGAAACTCCAGCGGGACGAGCGTGACAGGTAAGACCCAAAGGCGCTTGCGCCGTGGGGCTTACCGCACGCCCCCGCGAAAGTAGGCGTATATGCCGGTAAAAGCGAGCCACCCAAAACGGAAATCCACTGCTCTCAAAAGCCACAAAAGCTATACAAAAAAGGAGGAGTTTCATGAAAAAAGAGGTTTCAGCCATTGTAAACGGAGAGCAGTACGAGGCAGATCAAGGACAGACGGTTCTTCAGCTCCTGCTTGATAAGAACATTGAAATTCCTCACGTCTGCTACCATGAAAGCCTGGGAAGCATCGAAACGTGCGATACGTGTGCCGTACTTGTAAACGGCGAGGTAAAAAGAGGCTGCGGGACGTTTTTGGAGGAAGGGATGGACATCAGGACGAGCACTCCTGAGGTGAAAGAAGCACAGTTCAATGCAATGGATAATATTCTGGAGAACCATGAACTGTATTGTACGGTCTGTGACAATAATAATGGAGATTGCACCCTTCATAACACGGTCAAAGATATGGGCCTCGAGCATCAGATTAAGGAATTTAAGCCGAAGGAATATGACATAGACCACGGACAGTTTTACCGGTATGACCCAGATCAGTGTATCCTGTGCGGTAGATGTGTGGAGGTGTGCCAGACGGTTGAGGTCAATGAAACCCTTTCGATTGACTGGGATCTCATGCAGCCGAGGGTTATTTGGGATGACAATGTACCGATTGAGGAATCCTCCTGTGTCAGCTGCGGACAATGTGTCACGGTCTGTCCGTGCAACGCCTTAATGGAGAACAGCATGCAGGGGCAAGCGGGTTTTCTGACGGATATCCGTCCTGATTATCTGCGTTCCATGATCGAAGTGACAAAGGAGGCGGAGACTGGTTTTGGCCCGCTGTTCGCCGTTTCAGACTCTGAAGCGAAGATGAGGGAAGACCGGATCGAAAAAACGAAGACCGTTTGTACTTACTGCGGAGTAGGCTGCAGCTTTGAGGTGTGGACAAAAGACCGGGAGATCCTGAAAATCGAACCGGTAGAGGAAGCTCCGGCCAACGGCATCTCCTCTTGCATCAAAGGGAAATTCGGCTGGGGCCATATCAACAGTGAGGCCCGCCTGACCCGGCCGCTCGTCCGTGACGGAGAATATTTTAAAGAAGTCGAATGGGACGAAGCGATCAGTCTGATCACGGAAAAGTTTAAAGAGATCAAAGAAAAACACGGACCGGATGCGCTGGCTTTCATTGCTTCTTCCAAAGCGACGAACGAGGAATCCTACCTGATCCAAAAGCTGGCCCGACAGGTCATCGGCACGAATAACATTGACAATTGCTCACGCTACTGCCAGTCTCCAGCTACGATGGGTCTTCAAAGGACCGTCGGCTATGGCGGTGACGCCGGTTCCATGAAGGACCTTGAAAACGCGGAGCTTGTCATCATAATCGGCTCCAATACAGCAGAAGCCCATCCCGTACTTGCTTCTAAAATCAAGCGTTCACATAAATTGTTCGGCCAGAAGCTGATCGTAGCCGATCTTCGCAAGCATGAGATGGCGGAGCGGGCCGATCTTTACATTCATCCGAATCCTGGGACAGACCTCGTATGGCTTTCCGCGGTCACGAAATACATCATCGACCAGGGATGGCATGATAAAGAATTTTTATCTGGAAAGGTGAACGGTTATGCAGAATATTTAGAAAGCCTGCAGCCTTTTACCCTTGGAATGGCGGAAGAAATCACCGGGATCTCTAAGGAGGTTCTGATCCAAACGGCAGAAGCAATCGCCGATTCAGATAAAACATGCATCTGCTGGGCGATGGGCGTGACCCAGCACCAAATCGGTTCTGATACATCGACCGCCATCTCCAATCTTTTGCTAGTGACAGGCAACTATGGCCGTCCGGGAACCGGAGCCTATCCGCTGCGCGGCCACAACAATGTGCAGGGTGCGAGTGATTTTGGAAGCATGCCTGACACACTCCCGGGTTATCAGAAGGTAACGGATGATGAAGTGATGGCGAAGTTTGAAAAAGCATGGGGCGTCGACCTGCCAAGAGAAAAAGGAATGGACAACCATGAGATGGTGCAGGGCATACATGACGGCAAGCTCAAAGCCCTGTACGTGACCGGCGAGGATATGGGTGTCGTTGATTCCAATATCAACTATGTGACCAATGCTTTTGAGAAGCTGGACTTTTTCGTCGTACAGGAAATGTTTTTAACGAATACCGCACAGTACGCGGATGTTGTTCTGCCAGCCTCTCCAAGCCTTGAAAAAGAAGGGACGTTTACGAATACAGAACGAAGGATTCAGCGCTTGTACCCGGCGTTAAGCCCGCTTGGCGAATCCAAGCCGGACTGGGAAATCTATTGTGAGATAGCAAAAGAAATGGGCTTTGACTGGAACTATTCTTCTCCTGCCGACATCATGGCGGAAGCAGCAAGCCTCGTGCCTATGTTTGCAGGTGTAAGCTACGAACGCCTCGAAGGATTCAAGAGCCTGCAATGGCCGGTCAGTGAGGATGGATCGGATACACCGCTTCTTTATACGGAAGGTTTTCATTTTGATGACGGAAAGGCAAGACTGCATCCTTTGGAATTCGTCCACCATTATCGTACGACGGAAGAACATAACTTTCATATTAATAACGGCCGGATCCTCGAGCATTTTCATGAAGGCAACATGACGTACCATACAGAAGGCATCCGCAAGAAAGTGCCGAACTCATGGATCGCTGTATCTGAAGAAGCCGCTGAAAAATATGGAATGGAAGAAGGCTCGACCATTCGGATGGAAAACCCTTCAGGTGAAACGGTAGCCCGTGTGCATGTTTCCCCTGAAGTGTTCGGAAACGAGATGTACCTGCCGCTTAATGACAACGGCAAGAGCGCCATCAACTATTTAACGAACAACGATACGGATAAAGATACGAACACCCCGGCTTACAAAGAGATTCCGGCAAAAGTGGAAGTACTGGAGAAGAAGGGCGATTCGCCGCTGCCTCTGTTCAATTACAGACGCGGGCACCGCAATCCCCAGCCGGGCGTGAACGTCCAGAAGAAGTGGGATCGAAAAGACTATATTTACCCTGGAAGCAAGGAGGTTAGACAAGATGGCTGAGCGGATCAAGGACATTAAACGCATGGAGATACCAAAGGAAAAAATACGAGAAGACAATCTGAACGAACTGCTGGATGCCTTGTCTGACAATAAGGAGGCGATGCTGGAGACGATCCGATTCTCCTCTTTGCTGCATGAGACCGGCAACATGTCCATGCTGAACGCGATGATCTCCCAACAGCAGCACATCATGGGGAACATTGCGTATGAAGCCAATCAAAAACCGAATTCTACCATCCTGCATAATGCCACCCGATTAATAGAATTGCTCGGCATGCTTGACCTTGAAGGCATCGACCATCTTACGGCTCGGTACACGAGAAAAGAGAAAGAAGAAGGTACAGAGGTGCCGGTTGTCAAAAATGTAGGGTTCTTCGGATTGCTGAAAGCACTGCGCGACCCTGAGATCAACCGCGGGATCTATATCCTTCTTCAGATTCTGCGCGGGCTCGGGCATGGACCGAAGGATAAGGCACCTTCTAAGAAGTAGATAACAAGCATAATTGAGGCAGCTCTTCCAAGGAGCTGTCCTTTTTATTGAAATTCATACTGTTGCTGAGATAACCCTTGAGGGCTTGTCATCACCGCTAAGCTTATGGATGGGACAAAGTCCCGTCTGGCGCTCTACTTACATAAGGGCGATTCTATCATTTTCGACAATCTTGTAAAAGCATGGACAAACACCGTTTCCCTTTCTGGCAGTTTTCATAGAATAGTACAACTTCTAAACAAAGGGGGAAAAACGGTGTTTGGTTTTTCTATGATAAAAATGGTTCGCCAGCATGCCAATAAGCTGGACCGGTCAATGCGTTTACAGCTCGTAAATTTATATCGGCCGTTTCAAAAAATTCCCTGTTTTCTTCATACCATGCTGGAAAATCGATTGAAAAAGAGAAATAAACTGCCGGTGATTATTGAGTTTTATGAAGAGGGTGACGCATGTTCTTTAGGACTGGAACAAGTTCATCAGACGGTTTCAGGCAATCGTAAGTGTGCCGTCCATCATCAGTTCACGAGTATTCCTTTTTGCTCTGCGACATTAACTGCCAATGTGATAGAGGAACTTTTAAATAATTGCACTCATATTAAGAAAATACACCATGACCGCGAAGTTAAAGCTTTGCTGGACAAGGCTTCACCCTCCATTCGGGCGGATGTCCTGAACTCATCCGGAGTTACCGGAAAAGGCGTGGCGATTGCGGTTGTTGATACGGGAGTCTATCCTCATGCCGACCTAAAAGAACGTATTGTAGCGTTCAAAGATTTAGTCAACCAGAAAACAGAAACCTATGATGATAACGGGCATGGTACACACTGTGCGGGGGATGCAGCAGGAAACGGCTATTTGTCAGATGGAAAATACAAGGGACCTGCGCCGGAAGCAAACATTGTCGGTGTAAAAGTGCTGAATAAGACGGGCTCTGGTTCTTTGTCCACCGTTATTGCGGGTGTGCAATGGTGCATTGATAATAAAGAGAAGTATGGGATTAGAATTATCTCCATGTCGCTTGGAAGCCAGGCGACTCAGCCGGCTGCTGAAGATCCTGTTGTAAAAATAGTAGAAGAAGCCTGGAAACAAGGGATCGTTGTCTGTATCGCTGCCGGCAACGAAGGACCAGATGAAAAAACGATTTCCAGTCCAGGAATCAGCCCGAAAGTCATTACGGTCGGCGCGATGGACGATCAAAATACGATTGAACGCACGGATGATATTCCTGCCGATTTTTCCAGCAGAGGTCCTACGATTGACGGAATAACAAAGCCAGACCTTCTGACCCCGGGCGTCAATATTGTTTCACTGCGTTCGCCGGGTTCTTACTTGGACAAGGTTTCTAAGAGCAGCCGTGTAGCCGAGAATTACTTCTCACTTTCCGGCACTTCCATGGCAACACCGATCTGTGCGGGTGTGGCAGCGCTCGTTCTCCAGCAAAATCCGGAACTGACGCCTGACGAAGTAAAAGAAAAGCTGCTTAATAGCGCTGAAGACTGGGGATTGCCGGGGAATACGCAAGGAAAAGGCTATCTCGATGTCAGCAAGTTAATATAGAAGAAGAAAGAGGGGGTTCCTTGAGGGCCGCCTCTTTTTTTGTGGGGTTGGGTGATAGGTTGCTGCGGAAATGAATGTGTCAAAACTTGTCGGATGGTGTCGCGTATAAACGGATCGATAATAAAATGGAGGTTTTCGATAATAAATCGTCATGGAGCTTTATTTCAGGGGTGAAATCTGGCGCTAACCTCTAGGAATCACAATCGCGTTAACAGCATTTCAGAAATATCCCTTCGCGTTGGAGCGATGAAGCATTGCAATCCTTTAAAATAAAAAATAGAGTGCGAGCAGCACTCTATTTTTTAGATTGGCGTGTATTTAGGGAAGATTGGATCGTAAAACGGGAAGATTCGCGCGTATTTTAACCCAACCGGCGTGTATTCCTGAAAAAAACTCACGAAGGCTTTCTAGATCCACTACGTTATCTCCCTGTTTCGCATGCTTTTTACGAATGCTAATCAAAAAAAGAGCGCTTAATTGAAGCAAAACGCTTCAAAAAAGCCCTCTACGGCACTTCGTTTCCCCATAAACCACGCTACTCAAACAAAATCAGCAGCGCAGCGACCACCGGCGTGGCAACCATTGCAGTCTTCAGCACGGGTTTCGGAGCAAACTTCGTCAGTTTGGCGCCAAGGTAAGCACCAGCCATCGTACCGGCCAGCACCTGAAACAGCAGCATTAAATCAAGATAGCCTTCCATAATGTACCCAAACCCGCCGCCAGCCGCGATCGGCAGAATAACGAGCATCGTTGTTCCGATCGATTGGCGGATGGACAGGCCGAACAGCAGCATGAGCCCAATCTGAATGAACGGGGCAGAACCGATGCCGAACGCTCCGGATAAAAGTCCGGTTGTCATACCGAGCAGAAGCGCTTTTACCAGCAAGGTAGGGTAGCCGAGTGTTTCATCGATGACTTCCTCCACTTTGCGCTTCATCATAAAGAAACGCAAAATAAACAAGATTGCTGACAGGAACAGCATGCCAGCTGTCAAATAATGCAGATGTTCACTGGGGATGAGGGAGGACAGCCTGGAACCGAAGAAAGCAGCAATGGCTCCAAATCCGCCTGTCCAAACGCCGGCCTTGAGCGATATGTTTCCTTCCCTCAAATGGCTGTAGGCTCCTGACAGTGTTGTAAAGGCCATGGCGGCAAGCGATGTGCCGAGCGCTGTATGGATGGGAATATGAAAAAGCACCAATATAGCGATGATAAAACCTGCTCCGCCGACGCCGACAAAACCGCAGATCAGTCCGATGACGAGCATGGTTAACGTAATAAACAAGAGGATCGTTTCCTTTCTTTGGCGGATCTTCCGTCATTCTTGTTATGATTCTTTATTTAACTAAAGCAAATTTTCCCATAAAAATCAATGAAAGGGGATTGAGCAGATCCCCAATGACGAGAATTGTAAATTTTTATAAAAAATATGGTTTGCTAGTTTTGGTAACAGAGTAGGAAATAATTACCATTTTACGGTAACTGAATCCGTTTACGTAGGCCGATAGAATGTTTTTCTGCTAATTTTAGAAGATTTTACCTATTAATCTGCTGAATGTGTTTAAATAGCGTTATGGGCGAAACAGGCCCTTTTCTTTTTTTGACCATAACCCAAGGAGGCATCGGAATGAGAATGAGAAAGACATCGAGTATGACAGCCTTATTGCTCATATTTGCGCTGATCGCAGGCATGTTTTCACCAGCGGCAGCACGTGTAGCGAAGGCAGAAGGCGGCTCGTCCCTTGAAAAAGCGGCACCGCTCGAAAAGGATCAAACGGTGGATGGAACGTTCGACCAGCCTGAACAAACACAATGGTACAAGATTACACCGAATCAAGAGGATATTCAAAAAGATTCTCATATGCGAATCTCATTAACTAGTGATGCAAATTTAAACATTTCCGTATATCCAAGCATAGAAAAAGCAGGAAATGATGAAACATTTAGCATGTATCGCGGCTTTACAACGACCGAAACACCTGATAAACCAGTAAAACTGGACGTGCCGTATGCATGGCAGGGACCTTATTACATAAAGGTGGAATACCTCGGTGAAGATACCGAAACACCTGAGGATCCACCGGCTTCTGCTGAGCCGAAAAAAGCAAATTACACGCTCGGCTATAAAGGCGAAAAACTTCCGCCATCCGTTGAGTCAGCCGGGGAAGAAGAATGCCCGGTAGAAATGAGTACCGGCCAGCAGAAATCTGGAAAAGCGCTTTTAACACAGCTTCGCCAGCTGCGTGACGGCTTGCTGTCAAAGACAGAGGAAGGCAGATCTCTTTCCTCCCTCTATTACAATACCGCACCATTCCTCGTAGTAAAGATGGTGTTCAGCAAGGATCTTCGCCAAGATGTGTACAACAATCTAGTAGCTCTAAAACCTTTATTTAATGAATTGGCAGAGAACGGTGCACAAAGCACGTATGTCCTCTCCAGCAAAGACCAGAACTCGATCAAGGAACTTTATGATATTGTGCTGAAAGCCTCTCCTGATGCTTATAAGGACGATATCGAAAAAATCGGCAAGCAGGTAGGCGTTTCTTCGCTTGCAGGCGAGAGACTTTCTGATCTTTTAGGAAAAGCAGAACTCGTTCCGCAAAGCACGAAAGAAATGTCCAGCAAGCTTATTGTTAAAATGAAAGACGGCTATACCAGCAAGTCAATAAACAACAAGCTTCAAACCTATGGCATCGAATCAGCTGCAAAATCGGCATTCAAATCCGAAGATAAAATTCTTGGCAGCATGTATGTGGTGAACGTGGATGGAGCAGATGATTCAGGCAAATACAGCGCCACATCAAAAAGTGGAGCAGCGTCAGTAAAAGCAGCAGCGGAAAAGCTTGCGAAGCTGCCGGGCGTAGAATTTGTTGAACCTGTTCAGCATTATCACTCCATGTCCAATGATGTTCAGTACAACGATCAATGGTCACTGAAGAATACAGGAAAAAATGAAGGTGCTGCAGGAGCAGACATCAATTTTGAACCGATGAAAAAGCTCGCAGATCAATCAAACCTGAACAGCACACTGATCGCGGTTGTTGATACCGGGGTAGATTATACCCTCGCTGATTTGAAAGACAAAGTACGTGCTGACCTCGGGAAAAATTTTGTCACATCTGGTGAGGCTCCATTGGATGACATGGGCCACGGTACTCACGTGTCCGGCATCATCGCTGCAGCCGCAGACAATGGCTACTCCATGGCAGGAATCAACCCGAACGCACAAATTCTTCCGGTCAAAGTTCTTGACGCTTCTGGCTCCGGGGATACCGAACAGATCGCAAAAGGAATTAAATACGCGGCAGATAAAGGGGCAAAGGTCATCAACCTTAGCCTTGGCGGCGAATACAGCCGTGTGCTTGAATATGCGATGAAATATGCTTCTGACAAAGGTGCGACCATTGTTGCAGCGACTGGAAACGACGGCGATTCCATGGTCGGCTATCCGGGTTCTTCAAAATACGCGATCGGTGTTGGCGCAACAAATGATATGGATGTTGTGACCGACTATTCCAACTATGGCAAAGGACTTGATCTCGTAGCACCCGGCTCCAACATTCCAAGTCTTGTGCCTAACGGAAACGTCACGTATATGTCAGGAACGTCCATGGCCACACCGCACGTTGCAGCGGTTGCAGGGCTCTTGCTGTCTGAGAACCCGCGCTTAAAAGCAAAAGATATTGAAAGAGTTCTAACACAGAGTGCGGATGACATTGCCTTTGGCGAAGTCGATAAGCCGGATGACCAATATGAAGAAGGACCAAAACCGGTTCCAGGCTATGATGAAGCATCAGGATGGGGAAGACTGGATGCGTTCAGTGCACTTAGTGCGGTTAAACTCAACGCAAAGGTGAACCCGGTTCTTGATAATCTGAACACCCTATCCGGCATCGCAGCGAAAGGCTCTAAAGTTACCGTGAAGAACGGCAAGAAAGTGCTTGGAAAAACAACGGTACCCGCGTTAGGAACGTTTGCCGTTAAAATTCCGGTTCAAAAAGCAGGCCAAGTGCTCCACGTTGAGATTGCCAACACTTCAGGATCTGAAAAAACAGCCCTGAAAGCAGTGGTAGGAAAAGCTCCGGCTCCTGATATGCCAAAAGTGGACAAAGTAACGACGAAATCCACCGCAGTAACGGGCCAAGCAGTAGCCAACGGAACGATCAAAGTGAAAGACAAAGCCAAAAAGGTCATCTCTTCAACAAAAGTAAGCGCAAAAGGAACCTTTAAAGCCAGCATCAAGAAACAAAAGAAAGGCACTGTCCTTTACGTAACCGTGACGGATGCCGCTAAACGCGAAAGCAAAGCCGTGAAAGTGACAGTGAATTAAGACAGACGAAGTGAAAACCACCCTGTTCCGCCTGGCGGCAAAGCAGGGTGGTTTTTTGTTCGGACGTTTGAGGGTGCCAGGCACCGCTTTTTGACATATGTCAAAAGCCGGTGCCTGGCACCACAAAAAAGAAAGTCGGCTCAATAGCTTTACGTAAACGTTTAAGATAAGATGAAGACAATAATAACTATAAAAGGGAATGAGGCTCAAAAAAGGAATGGAAACATCAAGTTATAAACAGTCTACCATCGTAGCGCTCCTGCTCGCAGGATCTTTTATCGCTATACTGAACCAAACGCTCATGATCACAGCGATACCGCCGGTTATGAAAGAAATGCACATTACAGCAAACAGTGCCCAATGGCTCACAACCGTGTTCATGCTTGTGAACGGGATCATGATTCCTGTCAGTGCTTTTTTATTGGAACGCTTTTCAACGAGGCAGCTTTTTATCACCGCCATGAGCATATTTGCTTTTGGTACATTAGTGGCTGGATTTGCCCCTAATTTTGAGACATTGCTGCTGGGGAGGGTTATCCAGTCGAGCGGTGCAGGGGTCATGCTTCCGCTGATGCAAACTGTATTTTTAATGATTTTCCCTGTGCATAAGCGCGGCGCAGCCATGGGATTAATCGGTCTCGTCATATCCTTTGCACCAGCGATCGGTCCCGCTTTATCAGGCTGGGTAACCTCTCATTATTCATGGAGAGTTCTGTTTTTTATCATCTTGCCGATCGCACTTATTGATATTTTGATCGCCTATTTTTCTTTGAAAAACGTGACAGAAGTGACGAAACCGAAAGTGGATGTCCTCTCCATCGTTTTGTCTTCGGTTGGTTTTGGAGGTCTGCTGTATGGATTTACGTGCGCGGGCAATTACGGATGGACGGCGAAGAGTACGGTGATCTCCCTCTTGGCGGGTGCAGCAGCACTCGTGCTGTTTATTACAAGGCAGCTGCGCTTGAAACATCCGATGCTTGAGTTCCGTGTCTTCACTAAAGGTATATTTCCGATCACTGTTTCCATTGGAATGATCACCTTTATGGGATTGATCGGAGCGGAAACAATCATTCCGCTGTTTATGCAGAACATGAGGGATTTCACTGCGTTCGAAGCAGGTCTGGCCCTGCTGCCAGGTGCCTTGATCACCGGTCTGATGTCACCGATTACTGGCAGGATTTTTGATCGGATCGGAGCGAAATGGCTGGCGCTAACCGGCTTAACCATCATAACGGTGTCATCATTTGCCTTCTCCTTTCTAGGGCCGGCGACATCGTTTACGTATATCACAGTATTGTATGGAGTCCGCATGTTCGGCTTGTCCATGGTCATGATGCCAGCAGCTACCGCAGGTTTAAATCAGCTGCCCAAACGGCTCATTCCTCATGGAGCGGCCATGGATATTACGATGAGGATGATTGCTGCATCTGTTGGTACAGCGATCCTTGTTACGGTGATGACGACGACCGAAGAAACGGCCAAGCATCTCCCTGACATTGCTCATCCGGATATGTATGGCGCGAACATTGCCTTTATGGTCATTTCTGTTCTTTCTCTCATTGGAATTGTACTTACCTTTTTTATTAAAAAAGAAAAAGCCGTTGAGGGAGCAGGAGAATAGTTCGAAAGACAGCCGTGTTTACAGTTAAGTGCGGCTGTTTTTCTATGTTTGAAGAAGGAATGGAGTGAATCGATAATAAAAGCGCCGTTTTCGATAATTTATGGGCTCGGAACCCATTTCCGCTCTCAGCCGCGAATTTTATGATGAATTAGGGTGTTTTTCCATCCTGTCTGTAAAACAAGAAACAGCGAATTTTTCACCACTTTTTTCAAAAAACTCATTGTTGCCTGTCCTGAATTGTTTTTCATAGGGCAATTTAACTGCGTGGCCCTTTCATGCTATGATAAAACATGGATAAAAGAGCAGTTAGTCAGGAGGGTTACCCATTAGTCTATTAATCAATGAAAACCGGATGCACAGCAGCCAGTTGAACCGTGAAATTGAAGTGAAGTGGCTGTTTTCTGATCAGCTTCAGGAGGGGGATGTGCAGCTCCTCTTCGTGCAGGACGGATATTATTACATGAAGCTTGGAGGACTCCAGGAAACGTTTGAAAAACTGCTGGAGGAAAAGCCTGAACTCGCCAAGAACCTAGTCATGGTAACGGTCAGCCCGGGATCTCCCTCACAGCGCAGAGAGGTGTATCATCCGAACGGCGAGCTCTTTGAGGCGTTTACCGAATTCTTTTATAACGAAGTGCTGCCGGACGTGCAGAAAAAGCTGAAGGCCATCAATATGAACGTGGTCAAAATGGGATCACTCGGGGATTCGCTTGCCGGAGTCATCTCACTTTACCTCGCCATGAAAAAACCGGAGATCTGGTCGCACCTCATGCTTCAGTCTGCCGCATTTGATGAAGAGATGGCGGAGGATGCACGGCGTCAGATCCAGCAGTCGGACTGGAAGATCTATCAGGTCGTCGGTGAGCGGGAGAATAACTTTAAGTCGCCGGTTACCGGGGAAATCGCCCATATTTATGACGGCAACAAAAGCATGATGAAGGTGTTTGGGGAGAAAGAGCTTTCCCTTGATTATCATGTGGAAGACGAAGAGCACCGCTGGATCTTCTGGAAGGACGATCTGCCAAGGGCGCTGTGCTTCTTTCTGAAAAACTAATGTTTTGGTGCCAGGCACCCTCTTTTGACATATGTCAAAACGCGGTGCCTGGCACCGCCAAGTTAGCAGAGGAAGCAGTCGAATAAAACCTTCAAGCATGGTATTCGGAATGAATATCATGCTTTTTTTGCGCGAACAATAAGGGTTCGAACAGGTTTCTTTGTGACTGCTTGTGTTAGAATTTAAGAAATCAGAATTTTAGAGAGGAGATCATTACGATGACAAAGTACTCAGGCTATATCGGAACCTATACTAAAGGTGAAAGCAAAGGTATCTACTCTTTTACGCTCGATACAGAAGAAGGCAGAATTACAGATATTAAAGCAGCAGCTCAACTAGGGAATCCTACATACTTAACGATCAGTGAAGACAATCAATACCTTTATGCCGTAAAAAAGGACGGAGATATGGGAGGCGTTGCTGCTTACTCGATCACCAATGAATCAAGAGGGCTGACACTGCTGAACAGCCAGCTGACAGAGGGAGCTTCTCCTTGCCATGTCAGTGTGGACCGTGAAAACCGCAACGTGCTGACGGCGAACTATCACAGAGGAACGGTTGAGCGTTTGGCGGTCGAACAAGGAAAAGGCGTGCACCCTGCAACTTCCGTTATCCAGCATGAAGGTTCTGGCCCCGATGAAAGACAGGAAAAGCCTCACACCCACTATGCAGGTTTTACTCCGGATGAAAAATATGCAGCTGTCGTTGATCTTGGAATCGACAAGCTCATCACATATCAGCTCTATAACGGAGAGCTAAAAGAGGTGAGCAGCCTGTCTGTGAAGCCTGGGAGCGGTCCGAGGCATCTCGAGTTCCATCCGAACGGCAAAATAGCTTACCTTATGACCGAGTTCAGTTCAGAAGTCATTGTATTGGCATACAACGAAGAAGACGGCAGCTTTTCTATCCTTCAGTCGATTTCCACTCTCCCTGAAGATTTCACGGAAAACAATCAAGGCAGTGCGATTCATGTTTCTGCCGACGGCCGTTTTGTTTACGCAGGTAACCGCGGACACAACAGCATCGCAATCTTCAGCGTGAAAGAGGAGTCAGGCGAATTATCATTTGTCGACCGCACGCCGACAGAAGGCGACTGGCCGCGTGATTTCATGCTCGATCCTTCCGGAAAATTTATCGTGGCTTCCAATCAGGAATCCGGCAACCTTGTTCTTTTCTCAAGAGACGAAAATACAGGCAAACTGGCGCTCCTGCAATCGGATGCGTTCGTTCCTTATCCGGTCTGCGTGAAGTTTTTGCATGTGAAATAAAGTTAAGTGGGACTGTCCTGAAAGTCGAAAATTGACCTTCAGCAGCTCCTTTTTGGCTTCAATGAAAAGTTGATTGAAGTGGAAGGTGCGAGACTCCTGCGGGACCAGACTTCTTGGACAGCCCCTTTTATTTTGCTCTTCTCATATGCAGCGTTTTTTAGCTTTTTTTGAAAGATTTGAAGTGTTTTTGATGAATAAATAAGTAAATAGTTCTACATACGCTTAAAACCGTGGCATTTCGGCTTTTGTGAGGTGTAGGAAGCCTTTTTACTGCATGTTTAGGAGGATTTTCAGCTTATTTATCTTGTCCATCCACTGTCCAAGGCTTTTATTATCGATATTCTATTGTTATTATCGAAAGCACGGATTTATTATCGAAAAGGGCATTTTTATTATCGATTGGATTCCTTTCGACATGAATTGACTCGTTTCGACGCAATCATTTTCATCTGGCTAAGTACAAGCAACATAAAAAAACGGCCCAGGCTTCTCGTCCTGGACCGTTTTTCTTCATTATTCAGGTTTCTTCCTCGTCTGCAATGCAACATAGAACAGCACCGCAAACAGCAGAGTGATTAACGCTGAATGAGACAATGTAGCAAAAATGTTCAAGCGGGTCAGAACGACGAGCACGCCGCTGACACCCTGTAAGAGTGTTAAAATAAACGCGGTAAGTGATGCGTAATAAAGATCCGGCCGGTTGCCGCGCAAATGCCTGCAGGAGTAGATAAACAATCCAAGTACAAGACAGAACAGTACGACAGCTGCCATACGGTGAAGGTAGTGAATACCCGGCAGGCCGGCCAGCGGCAAGAAATTGCCGGGATAGCAGCCAGGAAAATCAGTACACGCCAGGCTTGCTTTTACGTGGCGCAAGTACGCACCGGAATAGATATCAAGATACGCATAAGCGACCGTAATCCAGGCAAACCACTTAAAACGCTTCGATACGGCGCTTTTAACGAGCAAATGGGACCTGTCCTTTTGGACGACAAACACACTCAAGAGAACTACACCTGTAAAGGCTAACAGAGAAAATCCGAAATGCATCGCAAGAACCTCAGCCGATTGCGGCCATAAAACAGCTGCTGCACCAATGATGGATTCAACGATGATAAAGCTGATTCCGAGAATGGCAAGACCTTTCACTTCACGGATGCCGCGGTAACGGCGCCATGCCCAAATCGAGAAAATAATAACAACAATCCCTGCAAAACCGGTGATCAGACGATGCGTATATTCGATCATCGTTGCAACGGTATATTCGGGAATAAATTTACCATTACACAGCGGCCAGTCACTTCCGCATCCCATGCCGGAGTCTGTGTCAGTCACAAGAGTTCCGGCGATCATTAATAAGAACATGATGACACTTGTAAAGACGGCCATTCCTTTAAAGGCTTTATCCATAGAAAAGCTCCTTTAGTAATATATACTCACACTTGACATCATGGGGTATACGGAGCCGGTAGTCAACTGAGTTGAAGCAAATGACAAACATTTGTCAAAATAAGGCGCAGATCCATCACACACCTTGGATTTTCACCGTCATTGCACCCATTTTACGGCAGTGATGGTCGTGCCAGCACCGTCGTGTGAATCGATGATAAATTCATCCATCAGCCGTTTTACCCCAGGCAGCCCCATTCCAAGACCCCCTGAAGTAGAGTAGCCGTCTTCCAGCACTCTTCGAACCTCTTTAATCCCGGGCCCTTGATCAGAAGCAATGATTTTAATGCCGGATTTCTGCTGTTTAAAAAGGAATTCAAACGTTATTTTGCCCTTTCCTGCGTATAAATAAATATTTCTGGCAAGTTCTGAGACAGCCGTAGTAATCCGAATCTGGTTGATCGTTGAGAATTTCAGCTTTTTGGAGAGTCGTTTCCCATGCTGTCTTGCATCCACGATATCCTGTTCTGAGTGAATATTGACAATGATGGTATCAAGCATAGCGCATTACCCTTTGTTTTCCTGTTAAATTTCCTATGTGGTGATCATGTAGCATACGTACCATCCCCTTTGCTGCACATCATAAAAAAATGCCAAAAAGAGGGCTGTGACGCCCTTCCTTTTGGCTTACATCTAGTTCCATGCCTAGCTTGTTGCTGCCCTTATGAAATTGGTTCTAATATTAATATCGCAGCGCTCCGGTCAAGCTCAAAATCCCAGTCAATAAAATAGTCAGCAATCGTGGTGCCTAGAAGCTTCTCCAGCTGTGGCGTATGTTCACCCAGCAGCCTTCTTTCCAGCCTCCGCTTTGCGATTCGGAGTGTTTCATCGGCCCCCAGAGCGATCAATTCTTTTTCAATATTCACCAAAATTTTGTCGCGGAAAATAATCAGCGTTCTGGCATTCAGCAGGTAGGACGAAATTCCCTCGGGGCTCTTTTCCGCCTCAAAGCTCATCCGGTCGATCTCCGTATGAATCTGCTCCTGGTTTTTATAAGCACCGGCTAATAGGTTGTCCGGTGAGTCCTTACTGACAGCCACAAAAATCCCTGTCTGAGTGTCCAGGTTCCAATCATAATAAAACTCCTGAATATCCATTCCGAGCTGCATTTTAAGGTAATCCGTAATTTCCCCAATGAACTGCTCCATCAGCATATCTCGTATCTTTTGGATAAAAGCTGCCTGGTTGGTGTTAAGCAGCGACCGTTCAGTGGGCGAAAGAAATTCTGTAAAGTACATCGTCACATAGGGTTTGGACAATGTGACAAAAACAGAGCCAGGTCCTCTTCCAAAATGATCTCTAAGAATTCTTCCGATATAACTGCTTAAATCCTTTTCTGCTTTCGATTTATCCATCGAGTTCCACCTAAATATTTTAGTCTTATGATGACATTTCAGATCATTTCAAACAGGAAGCCTCTTTTATTCCTAATATAGTATTCGTGGTCTCCTCCCGATTTCCTGCCACTAACCATCCCGTTCTAAAAAACAGGTCCGGCTCGCTAGTTTCATCTGATGGCTATGCTGCTCCTCATAATCAATGGTGCTTAAAAACAGGATGTCCTCTCCGATATTTTTCTGAAAAACCCTTTCTTGCATCTGCTGTAATCTTGAAGCACTCGACGGAGCTCTTTCATAAACAACAAAATCTCGTGTTTGTCAGCAATATCGACAAAACCCCTTTGTTATAGCTTGCTAGTCCGATTAGCTCTTTCGGGACGCAAAAAGAGCCGAAAAGAAAAGGACTGCCCTTCACTCTTCGTTCGGCTCATGTTTGACACACATTGTCCAATTCATTACTGCCGCACGTTATTCTTTTAAAATGAATGTAATCACACTGTTATCCAGTTCGAAGTCCCAGTCCACAAAAATATCCAGGATATCTGCATTCAATATAGAAACATAGTCGTCAAATTGCTGCAAGAGGCCTTTTCCAGCTGTAGGTTGGATACCATCAGCGTCTCATCTGATCAATTGCTTTTCGATGGCAACTAAAACTCCTTCTCGGACAACAATGAGCGTACGGGGACTAAGTTTATAGGAAGTAACCTGTGCTGGTGCCTTTTCTGCAAGGCTACTCATCTTGATCACGCGCTCGTGTATCTGCTCTTTGCCTTCATAAGGCTCGCCATCACTAAGATCCGATTGCAAATCCTCCAGGCACACACCGAACGTTAAAATTTGTGGCAATAATTCAACAGGAAGATGAAAAATAATGGAATATTCGGCTATCATAAAGTAGAATAAAATTAAGTAGTATTATAAAATACTCCTCTTTAGTAGTTTTAAGAAACACTACTTCGGTGCCTGGCACCGAAATAATCGGAGGGAAAATAATGATTGATCTATTGAAAAAGCTAGGAATGACGGAACTCGAGGCTAAATGCTATATCACATTGCACGAAGAACCTGAACTGACAGGCTATGAAGTGGCGAAAAGGGTAGCAGTGTCACGGGCAAATGTTTATTCCGCGCTAAGGTCTCTCGCGGAAAAAGGGGCATGCCGAAGCAAGGAAGGAGATTCGGTTCGATACAATGCCGTGCCAATCGAGGATTGGGTGCGTCTTTTTCAAACAGAATTTGAGCAAACGTCCAAAGTGCTTATCCAAGAATTGAAGACTCCTCCGCAGCCTGCACCCGCCTTTTATAATTGGCAGGGAAACAGGGGACTTGATCTTGCACTCCGCAGAGTGATCGCCAATGCGGAAACATCGATTGTAGCTGAAATCTGGGCAGAGGACCTTTCATGGATGGAAGACGTACTGCTCGACGCAGAAAAACGGGGAGTAACGGTTGTGCTCATATCGATTGGAGAAACAAGCATACCCCTGGAAAATGTGATCGTCCGCCAAAGAGATGATCAATGGCATACAGATGAACGTAAATTCTCTCTTCTATGCGATTCAAAAACAGCTTTTATAGGGAGCTTTGGCGGGACACTCAAACCGTCTTCGGCAGAGACAGATCATCCAGCTGTAATTGAGATGCTTAAAAATGGCTTCTACCATGACCTGATCATGCAGCAGATCGAACAGGACTTCAGCAAGGAATTGGACGAGAAGTACGGTGAAAACTATAAAAAACTATTAAACTATTACATTAACGAATTGGGGTGGAAGGTATAAGGGGTATAGAACAGGGACCTCTAAATTACTTTTTTTCTTCATTGCTATTTATGTAAAATAATATTTGTTATTTTTCCCATAAATAAAATAGAGAAGGTTGTTTGGTTTAATTTAGAAAAAAGCTTTTTCATCAATTACGGCCCTTTTATTTGTGGCCAAAGCATAAGTTGAGAAAAAGACAGATGTTCAGGGAAGAATTATATTAAAATAAGAAAAGTGTTTGTAACCCCGAATCTAAGATGCTTTTAAAAAGGCCATGATTCGGTTTTTTGTGTGTTGGCAGAAAAAACTTAGTGATCTCGAAACATTGGGAATTAAAAGTATAGGTATCGTGTGTGCAGGAAAGCTCGGCGATAGGGGATTGAGGCAACGTACTATTCAGAGGTAAAAAAAGTCTATTAACTACCCTAAACTTTGCTTTATTGTAATCTTCCATAGTCCATGAAGAAGCATTTTAAAAGACAGGCTGTGAACTTTGAATGACTAAGATTAAATGAATAGAAGACTCTGTGGCAATTCAAATTCAGTTAACCTAAATCTTCACTTTTTTCTTAGGTTCAAGTAAATGGGCCAAGGCGACTTTAAGACTTCCAAACGTTAAGATATCCGAGAAATTCAAACCAAGCTTGATACTGGTTTGTGCAATCTCCGGTCGAATACCAGATATGATTGCTTTGATGCCGAGCAAGGACAGCTGCTTTATGACCGTAAAGAGCTCATCGGCTACCGTGGTGTCGAGAGTATAGACACCGGACAGATCAATGATCAAATACTGAAGCTTCAGGCTGCTTGCCTTGTTTAGTGTCTGCTCCTGAATGAAAGTGGCCCGAAATGTATCCAATTCACCGACTAGCGGCAAAATTCCAATGTTCCCAGTAATGGGGATAACGGGGACACCCGTCTGGATCATGTTTCGATGCTCGAATGTTACGCCATCGTCGAATTGGTGATAATGGCTGGTGAAAACTTCAATCACACGGTCAAAAGCACGGTTAAACTGTAAACTCCACGCACCGATGTGAGAGGTGCGGACGTCTTCGGCATAAGAATCGGCAAACTGCTGGATATACCGCCAGGAAATCTCTCGGCAGCGGTTGAAATTCTGAAGAATTTTAATAAGCGGAACGCCAGCACTCTTCCTTTGTTGGGCGAGTTCTTTGGCCCACGGATAAGGATCGTGCCCACTCATCATGCAGTCAGCGAGCATAGTGGTGAATTTAATATGCTGTTTTCGAAGCGTACTTCCAATCTCTCTTGAAGCGTTAAGCGAATAAATATAATATTCTTCTGTGGCTCTGCTTTGAAGCCAATCTTCCGCCATGTGATGTGAATGGTCTAGCATAAACGCATAGAGCTGTTTTTCGATCACCACTTATTGAACCTCCCCTTTTTTTAAAAAAAATTTCCGTGCAGAATGGCATGTTTCCGATCGTAAGCGCAACAATGGCTGTGATGAAAAGGGTAAGCATCTACTGTATCGATTAAGTTGAAATCAGGGAAGTAGTGGTGTTCGTTTGGGTTCTTATACTGAAATTATTTTTCTATCCTACTAAATTCTTTGCTTAAGAAACAAAATCCTCTTTACCCAACCCAAATATTAATGCGGCTAACAATTGGATTGTTTGGTGGAGGGGTTTGGTGGAGAATTGTTTGGTGCCAGGCACCGCATTTTGACATATGTCAAAAGCCGGTGCCTGGCACCAAACCAAAACCGAAAATGGTAAACTAGAAGAAATGTGATGAAAAGAGGAAGGAGGGACCTACCTTGATTAAGATTCTGCTTGTGGATGATCATGCGGTGGTGCGGCAGGGGCTCATGATGCTGCTGAACGCTCATCCGGATTTCGATGTAGCCGGGGAGGCATCGGAAGGTAACGAAGGGATTCAAAAAGCACTGGAACTCAAGCCGGATGTCGTCATCATGGATTTGAGCATGCCCCATGGCAAAGATGGGCTGTCGGCGACCTCTGAGTTAAAGAAGCAGCTTCCTGACTGTGCCATCCTGATTTTAACGATGCACAACGATGAGGAATATTTATTTCAGGCGATTCAGGCAGGTGCTTCAGGATGTATTTTGAAAAGTGCACCGCACGAAGAACTCATGGCAGCCATCCAGAGTGTCTATTATGGAAATGCTTATTTGAATCCGTCGGCTACCAAACGCCTTATGGAAGAATATTTAAATCATGTGAAACAGGGAACAACGGATACCTACAGGTTGCTGTCAGACCGTGAAAAGGAAGTATTGACCTTAATCGCCAAAGGCTATTCTAATAAAGAAATCGGTGAACAGCTGGTTATCAGTGTGAAGACGGTGGAGACCCATAAAGGCCATCTAATGGAGAAACTTAAATTGAAAACCAGGCCAGAACTGGTTGAATATGCTCTGAAAAAAGGACTCCTAGGGTATAAATAGCTCTTTTGAAAAGAGGGGATGAAAGTGGACCAAAAGGATAAAGGGAGGAACGGACAGATAATCATTGATTCCTCCGGTGCAGTTAAGTCAATGAATGAAGCGGCTCGAGATAGATTTGGATGGCCGAGTTTAAATGAGGTTAAGATTGAAGAACTGGTTCCTGTCTTGAACATCGAGAAGCTGGAAGAGGAGAAATTGGTCCCCTGCTTTGGGAAAGAAAAGAGCGGCCGTGAATTTCCTCTTTTTATAAGAAAGAGTTCATTTGAGCTGGATGGTACGACGTATTCTTTGCTGCTCCTTCAAGATATTAAGATTGAGGCAGAGGATACTGCTGGCACTTATGCCCGCGAAAAGGAATTGGCCGACTTTAAATTTGCACTGGACGAGTCAGCGATCGTGGCGATTACCAACCGCAGGGGAATCATCACCTACGTGAATGATAAGTTTTGCAGCGTGTCCCAGTATCCGAGGGAGGAACTGGTGGGCCGGGATCACCGTCTGATCAACTCGGGCTATCATCCTAAGGCGTTCATGCAGAACCTTTGGTCAACCATTTCAAGCGGCAAGGTATGGCGTGGTGAAGTGAAAAACCGGGCAAAGGATGGATCCTATTACTGGGTGGACACGACTATCGTCCCCTTTCTTGAAGAAAGCGGAAGACCCTATCAGTACTTGGCCATCCGTTCTGAGATTACTGATAAAAAGCGGGTGGAGAAGGAGCTTCAGCATATGATGACCCGCTTGCTGGACGTACAGGAGGAAGAACGGAAGCGTCTGTCGCGGAATTTGCATGACGGCATCGGGCAAAATTTGTACAGTCACTTGATTACGATCAACCGGATGCGTTCGGAAAAGGAGCATCCACTGCTGGAGCAAATGCAGCAGGAGGCATCAGAACTGATTGAAGAAGTGCGCGATATTTCCTGGGAATTGCGCCCGTCCGTTCTGGACGATCTTGGACTTGTTCCTGCCATTCGTTCATTTTTGTCTCGTTTCGGTGAAAACTATGGGATTGACGTGAAGTTTGATTGCTCGCTTTTCGGAAGGCTGGGCATTGAAAAAGAAACGACCATTTACCGGGTTATTCAGGAGGCGCTAACGAATGTGCGGAAATACGCAGGTGTAACTGAAGCGGCGGTATCCATTCAGGGCACGGATACGGATGGGAGTGTCCATGTGAATGTGAGCGATAATGGCCGAGGGTTCGATGCTGAATATGATGAACCCGGTGTCGGTTTGTTCAGCATGGAAGAAAGAGCACGGGCTGTAGGCGGGACGCTGGAAGTTCATTCAGAGGTGGGAAAGGGAACAACGGTGTCGCTGGAACTGCCTGTATAGGAGTTTACATAATGGTGCCACTCTACTTGATGGTGCCAGGCACCGCGTTTTGACATGTGTGTAAAAGAGGTGCCTGGCACCATAATCAAAACACCGAATAACTAAATCCCGCAACTGCGAGTCAATCGCAGATGCGGGATTTTTATTTTTATATAGGAAACAGCCTATTGGTCTATGAACCGTAATCGGGCTTTACTCTAGAATAAGAACAGTCCCTATGCCCTGGGATTCTAGTAGAGGGCTTTAAGTTTATTGTTATATTAAAATTAATTTTCTTTCCGCATGAGGAATATATTGGGAATAAGTTCGAGGGTTGGAGGGCTTCGTATGGTAAGAAGAATCCTATCAGAAGATGAAATGCTGAACGTGATCAGGAAGGGACTGGAACCTGCTGCAGCCCCAAAGAAAATAATAGTGGCCGGGGCTGGAATAGCAGGGCTGGTAGCAGGGACGCTGCTCCTGGATGCTGGCCATGATGTACGTATCCTGGAGGCCTCCCAGCGGGTTGGAGGACGAATTTACTCCGTCCGATCACCATTTTCAGAAGGGCACCATTTTGAGGCAGGGGCTATGAGGATACCTGAAAATCACAAGTTGGTGTTTGAATACCTCCATAAATTCAAACTGCCGTATAACCGATTTGTTAACGCACTGCCGGATGATTTATTTTATATTAATGGAAGAAAAGTACGTTCTGGTATTTATGATAAGAATCCCGATCTGCTTGGCTTCCCGGTTGCAGCGCATGAGAAAGGAAGAACGGCAGAAACCCTTTTAAGATATGCCATTCAGCCGCTCGTGGATTATGTGAACGAGGATCCTGAACGGCATTGGCCCATCATCATCAAACGCTTCGGAAACTATTCGGTAGATGGTTTCCTGAAACATAACCCCTTCGGCAGGTCTTTATCTTCAGGTGCGGTGGATAAAATCAAGGTCCTTCTGTCACTGGAAGGATTTCCTGAGCTTTCTTTTCTGGAAACGTTGCGAGACATCCTGCTTATATTTATTAACCGGGAGATGAAGTGGTTTGAGATTACTGGAGGAAATGACCAGCTTCCGAAAGCTTTTGTGCCGCGCCTCGGTGACCGGCTGCTGATGGAAAAAAGATTGACGAGAATTGTACAGGGCCCAAAAACAGTAAAACTGTACACCGAACATCCGACAAGCAGAGAAACAGAAGTCTTTGAAGCTGACCGGGCAATTATCACCTTACCTTTTTCCGTTCTGAATTTTGTACAGATTGAGCCCGAGCAGTCACTTTCCTACTATAAAAGACGAGCGATTCGGGAGCTCCATTATGTGCCTTCAACAAAAGTAGGTCTGCAATTTAAACGGCGATTCTGGGAAGAAGAAGGTTTGCGGGGAGGAAAGGCGATATCTGACCAGGCATCCCGGTTTACATATTATCCGAGCCACTATCCGGATGGAATCCAGTCAGGAGTGGTGCTCGGAAGCTATACATGGGAAGATGATTCCAATCTTTGGAGCTGCCTGCCGAACCAGACGAGGATCTATGAAACGCTGAAGTGTCTCTCCTTTTTACACGGATCTCAAGTGTACAGGGAGTTTACGACGGGCGTTTCCTATTGCTGGACGAACAATCCATATGCAGGCGGGGCTTTCACAATGTTTAAGCCGTTTCAGGAGCAGGAATTCGGAGATGCCATTTCCACTCCAGAAGGCAGGCTTCATTTTGCGGGAGAACATGCGACCAAAACTCACGGCTGGATGCAGGGCTCAATTGAATCCGCTGTGAATGCAGCTCATGAAGTGCATCAGGAGTTAACATAAAGATGGTTTACATAATGGTGTCAGGCACCGCGTTTACACAGTTGTGTAATCACGGTGCCTGGCACCATTTTAATGAAAAAGGCTTCTAAAACTGTGAGAAGCCACATATCCTTTGTACCATGTCCACCAGAGGAATGCAGAAGTGGGGCTGCCTTCCATTTGCATTTTTTTCTATGAAATGTATAATGGCTGAATGACTTGAAGGCCGAAAAGAAAGGGGGCTATTATGACAGCTGCTGATATTCTAAAGAAGCTCGCTAACCGCTTTTTTACGCTGAGAGTATATGATTTGTCTGCCCAGATGGCCTATTACTTTTTGATGTCTGTGTTTCCGTTTTTATTGGTGATTTATTCTTTATTGTCCTACATGCCCATACAAGAAGAAAACATCTTGGAACTAGCAAAACCATACGCTCCTGAAAATACGTATCACTTGATCGAGAAGACCCTGACGTACACCGTTACGAACCAGCAGGGAAATCTGCTGTCATTCAGTTTGATTTTCACCTTATGGCTCTCTTCCATGGGTTTTCAATGTATCAAACGTGTATTGAATGATGCCTATGCCATTGAGGTGAAAGAAAGTTTTATAAAACTAATACTAGAAGGAATTGTACTTACGATTGGCTTTATGATCGCAATCTTGTTCTCCGTTTTCGTTCCGATCATTGAACAGCTGATGAAGCATTATTTAAACGATGTTTTTTCATTAGATGGCTATCATAAATTATGGATTTTCATGCAATGGGGATTAGGCAGTCTCTTCTTATTTCTATTCTTCATCGGACTCTATTATTTTGCACCGAACGTGAAGCTGAACGTGACGAAAGTGATTCCGGGCGCCTTTTTTTCCATGATCGGCTGGCAGCTCGTTTCCATGGGATTTGCCGCTTATGTCAGGGGAAACAACTATTCGGCGCTCTATGGCCAACTCGGCGGAATTGTCGTTCTGATGCTTTGGTTTTACTTGTCCGCCATGATCATCATCATTGGCGCCTTATTGAATACCATCGTCTATCCCATCACTGGACACAGAAAGGACTAAAGAATATGAAAGCACAAGGTTACTTGCTTTTTGGTTTGCTGTTCGCTGTGTTGATCGCCGTTTTTGCGGTAGTCAACGGCTGATGTAGAATAAGTGTCAAATGGCCGCTTGTTCTCATTATTTTAGGCTCTGCTGCCATTGGGGGACTGGCTGTTGGACTTCTTGATTCATTAAGATCATTCAATTAAAAAATGCCGTAAAACGCCTGGAGAGGGAGCGTCCAGTGAAAGTGGAAACTGCAGAGGTGCAGCATCATTCACCTGTAGATACTGACGTAGACACATCCCGGTCCCGTTTGCCGGAATAAAAAAGAGAGCTTTTCTGCTGATCGCAGAAAGGCTCTTTTTTCTTTGTAAAAAAATATTGGGTGCGGATTCCTTCAAAACATCCACTGAAGACCGTAGCCGGAACAGTATACTGAAACAAAGCCTGCACTGTTTCTCCTTGCTAAAGAAAGACCAGGGTGGTGCATCCTGAAATTGGACGCACTGGTTTCCTTGGATTGTAACTGAACCTAATTCAGCAATAAATCCTTGAGATGACCGGTTTTTAAATAAAAATAACTGACCGTTCCCGCCGCCAGGCTGAGAACCGCGTAATTTGACTTGAGCACAAAACGTATAGAAACCTGTTCGCGTTGCTGTGAATTCAGAAGCAAATACGTTGAATTCGTTGTTGCGGTCAAAAATTACGTCATTAAACGTGACGACATCGATAAAATTCGCCATGAATGGCTGCGGCGTTGTCTTTAAAGTTTGAAAATATGTGAATCCTGGCGGTCCAGGGTTCAACGGAATAATTGGGCCTGGTAGGTTGCAGTTGATCCCAGGCTTGTTCTGGCTAGAACTGCTAAAACTAGAGCTTGAGCTGCTGCTCTCATTTTTTTACTCATAAATTTCTCCCATACATTATGAAACTAAACACATGGTGTGCGTGTTTCCAGCAGTATATGCGGACAGGCATAATCCGCTGGGGACAATCCCTAGTGAAAAGATAAACTCTAATGCACGATTGAAAGGCTAGAAATAAAGCTAGTTTACGGTTAGATTATGAATAGAATGTTAATCATTTCCATAAAGCGAGATCAATGTGCTTTTCCCGGGAAATATGTCGAAATTATAGACATAAGCATCCTGCAGAGACGCCTCATGCCACTACAAGCGTGCAGGGTTGTAAAGTATAATGAAAAACCTATGAAAAGATTGCATAAACCGCCGTTTTTGCTGCAGCCTTGCAGTGTGTTCATTTTTAACTCTAGTTCGTGGAGCTATTTTTTCTTAAACAAAGTGTTAAAGGGGAGGGGAGCAAATTAAATCACTTATTCATTAGTATTACAAGGTGTTATTAAGTTGTGTTTAATAATGTTGAGATATGATGAAATTTCATTTGTGTGGTGCCAGGCACCGCAGTCCAAAGCCTCAAAAATAGTTTTTATGAACAAAACAGTTATGATATAGAATAAAAAATGGTAAACTATTATAATGTGGTAATAGAAAAATTAATTGTTATAGATAAGGTGGTTTCATGGATAATTTATTGGTAAATCTCTTGGAAATCCTCCTCATTAATATTGTATTGAGCGGAGATAATGCGGTCGTCATCGCGCTTGCCTGCCGGAACCTGGAGGAGCGGCACAGGAACAAAGCGATTTTCTTCGGAACGTTCGGGGCGGTATTTCTAAGGGTAGTTTTAACATTTGCTGCAGTCTACTTACTGAAAATTCCTTTCTTGAATTTTGTTGGCGGACTGCTGCTTTTATGGATCGCCATCAGTCTTTTGAAGGGAGAAGAAGATGGAGACATCGAGGCGAATTCCAGCCTTTCTGGAGCCATTAAAACGATTATTATCGCCGACTTGGTTATGAGTCTGGATAACATTGTGGCAGTGGCAGGCGCTGCGAACGGAAACATTGTGCTCATCATTCTAGGTTTGATCATCAGTATTCCGTTAATCATTTGGGGAAGCCAGCTGCTTATGAAGATCATGGCAAAATTCCCAATTATCATCATCATCGGGGCCGCGCTGTTAGGCTACACAGCTGGCGAAATGATGTTAAAGGACAAGGCTGTCGGTCATTACTTGGAGGGAGTTCATTTTAACCTTCATCTCGTCTTGCCGATTGCACTCGCTATTCTTGTTGTAGCGGTAGGCAAGTTCAGTGGACGGCGTGCGATCAGTCATAAATAACATAAAAAGGTGCCATTTTTCTGGCACCTTTTTTTCGTTTTTTATCAGATTTTTGTCAAAATGAGAGAAGCGAGCAAACCGATGGAGGCGAGCAAACCGACGAGGGATCCTCCTTCTTCAAAAGCTTCGGGCAGCATTGTCGAGCCGACCATGGTGATGATGCCGCCTGCTGCAAAGGAAGCGATGATAGCCATCAGTTCTTCAGAAGCACCTTCCAGAAATAGATATCCCGCCCATGAACAGAAGGCTGAGATCACCAGCACCGTAATCCAGAGGACGAGGATCTTCTGTTTGCTCACATTGCTATTCAGCATCCCGGACGTACTCGACAGCCCCTCAGGTATATTACTGATAAAGATGGCGATGACGAGCAGCCAGCTGACACTGTTGTTTTCAATGAGACTGGCCCCGATAATAATGGATTCGGGTATGGCGTCCATCACGGTTCCGATAAAGATCGCAAGGCCAGAGCCGCTGGGTGCTCCATCCTGGCCGGCAGACCGTTTCCTTTTGTGTGCCCCTTTCCGGGAAACAATGAGATCCAGCACAGTAAACACAACCGCACCGGTTACAAATCCCATCGATGTTGGAAACAAACCTCCAGAATGAACGGATTCTCCTAGCAGTTCATATGTGGCTGCGCCGATCAACACACCCGTCCCAAACGCCATGATGAAGCCGATGATTCTCTTTTTGATGGGGAATGCCATAGCTGCTATAGCACCCAGTAAAACAGCAGAGCCGGAAATGCCTCCCCACATGGCTGCACTCCACATACAACAACCTCCCTTAAACGGTGCCAATATTCCCGTAAAAAGCAACGGGAACTCGGCACCGCAATTACACAAGTATGTAACGCCGGTGCCTGGCACTGGTTAACAACTCATTCAATCTCTACCCCGCCGCACCCTTGCATAAACCGCCACGATCAGACCGCCCGCCATGCCGAAGATGATATCGAGCATCGTGTCTTTGTTTCCGCCCATCTGCATCGTGTGGGTGAAGAACTGATCGCCCACGAACTCATAGGTCTCCCAAAATACCGTGGCGATAACAGGAAGAGAGAAGACGAAGAGGAAGATCAGCCAGGGGGAAACTTCATTCCTTACACGTGCTGGCACAATCATTTTATATAATGGAATTCCGGCGAACCCGACAAAGCCTCCCTTATAGAGATGAAGCGTCGAATCCCACCATTTGAAATGCAGATAAAAACTCTCAATAGAGCCCAAATACGTAGTACAAAAAAGAAACAGATAATATCCAATAATAAGGGCGGTATTAAAAGGAACCGGTTTTAACCGCAGCAGCAAAAGCGGCAGCGCACTAACCGCGACACCACCTAAAGCGACCTGCCAGCGAGACGAATCTCCCTTGATGAGGTAAACGATGAACAGGACAAGCATGAAGATCATAAAGAGTATGCTTAACACCCAGATAGTTTTTCGCCTCACAACCTCACCCCCTCATCTCTAGAATCCTTACCATTATGGCCAAAGAGAAGGGCGGCGAACCATTCGCTTCTGTCATCCAAAGTCAAAGTATCATCCGCCCAGTCTTTTCATATACTGCCTAAGAAACATTACGCTCACTCATCCATTGGAGGAGGCAGAACATGAAGTTTACCGTGCAATACATCCCTCTGAGCAGCATCAAACCCGGCATCTCCATAAAAATAACGGAGCATTTAAAGAAGCTCCGTACGATCATGTGGGACTGCATGCATGTGCTCGTGGTTCAAAAATGTAAAAAAGACGGCCATTATGTAGTGGTTAGCGGACAGGACCGGCTGGATTATCTGAAAAAACATACGAAAAACAAATACGCTCCGTGCATTGTCGATGAACCATCCAGCCTCAAAACGTGGCTCACACGTTTCAGCGGGCGGCAGCCGATTGATGATTTTCCAATGCATCCGAAAAGCTGGTCCATCGTCCGATCTTTTTTAATGAAGGAACCTCGCTTTAAAAAACTGTCGCGGCCCCAGCAGATCAAAGTTTTGCTGCTTGCTGTCAAGTACAAGAAAACCGTCATCGCATCCATGCAAAACAGAGTCAGCCAAATCCTAAACAAGTAGAGCGGCGAATTGATTAAATTTCGTCGTTTTTTTTTGTGGACTATAATATCAAAAAATAGGGAATGAAAAAGCTAGTTATTGTTTCTATATTTTTACATAATAAAAAGTCATCCAGCATACGATGGAACGATAAGGCATGTCCATACCAAACCCTAAGGGAGGAAAAATCCGGCATGAAAAAGGGCTTTCTGAAAATCGTAGTGATTCTATTGCTGGCCATCGGGCTCGTCACTTCTCTTTTTCCGTCCCAAATTGCGCAAGCCTCACCTGCAAAAATCGCCTATGTGGATGTTACATCAGGCAAGCTAAACGTCAGAAGCGGACCGGGAACACAGTATAAAGTGATCGGGTCCCATAAAGACAACACCAGGCTGACCATCTATTCCCAAACGAAAAGCGGATGGTCCAAGATCAAATACAACAAGAAAAACGGCTATGTTGCGACAAAATACTTGAGGTTCTACCACACGATGTCCCGTACAGAAGCAAAATCGATTACAGACAAAGCCATCAGCCTGCAGAACAAGATAGCAAGCAACAAAGCGTATACGAAAAAGCAGGTTCATCAGATACTGTCACCCACCCACACGTCAGCCTACATCGACAAACTCATAAAATATGACATGGCGTCCTACAAAAAAGATAAAAAAGGCAACAAACTCTATGAGTGGCTCGCGACAGACTTTCCGGCGTACAGAATCTGGGGATTTGACTGGAGCGGGAAAGAGGCGCCTAAAAAGCCTTCCGTTACGTATTATTCGAAGAACGGCAAGTGGTATTTGAAAGTCTATCAAAATCACAAAGATGATATGTACACCTACCACCAAACTCTCTATCTCTCAAAATCCAGTTCCAAAGCCGCTTGGAAAATTTACAATTATAAGTGGTAAAAGAAACCGCGAGCATCAGTGCTTGCGGCTTTTTTCATTATTAGTTATTCTTGTTGGAGTGTAATTAATTGGTAAACAAGTTAATTAAGTACGGGGGGTAATACGTATCATGATCGTTAGCAAAAAAGAATTTCATGTTAAGGGGTTAGATTACACGATCAGGTCTGCAATGGATAAGGATGCAAAAGAACTCTCTGATTTAAGAGTGCAGATTGATGGAGAGACCGAAAATTTAGACAGAGAAAAAGGAGAGGCGTTCATCGATGCCTCAGGCTTTGAACAAATCATTCAAACAGATCATGAAAATAAAACGAACTTATTTTTAGTTGCGGCAGTTGATGATCGAATCGTCGGGTTTTCAAGGTGCGAGGGAAATCCGTTAACTCGTTTCTCCCATAAAGTCGAATTTGGAATATGCATTTTAAAAGAGTTTTGGGGATATGGTATTGGGAAAAATCTTTTAAAAGAATCGATAGCCTGGGCGGACTCCAATGAAATTAAAAAAATCACATTGAATGTATTAGAAACAAATGAGAACGCCATTCATCTTTATGAAAAACTTGGCTTTGAAATAGAAGGAGTATTAAAAAATGACAAGATCCTTTCTGATGGTAAATACTATAACACCATTATGATGGGAAGATTTAATGGCTGATTTCGTACAACCCAGTGTTGTACGGTTTCTTTTATCTTATTCCGTTTCCTTTCACCCTTTTTCACAGCGACTTTGTAAAAATCGTAAGCATTTTCGTTTTTAGGATTAAACAAAGGATAGAAGAGGAAAGTAGCCCATAAAGAAGGAGGCCGACCCATGACAGAGAATTTCCCATTGCCCATCGGATCAGTGATCACCCTGGAAAACACCGACCGGCCGGTGATGATCTACGGAAGGCTTCAATCCGCCGGAGAAGGTGAAGTGCTTTTTGATTACATCGGTTGTTTTTACCCTGGCGGACATATCGACGGCAACAACACCATCTATTTTCAGCACCATAAAATCAACTCCCTCCTTCATAAAGGCTATGTTTCAGAGGAAGAAGAGGAGCTGCACAGAAAGCTGGCGGAGAAGAAAAGCGAGTTTCCTGAATAAATGAAGCTTGCAGTCCCGAATCAAAAGGGCTGTAGGCTTTTTTTATGTTTCGGGGTGTCGTTGATAAACCGTTCGATAATAAAAGTGGACTTTTCGATAAATATTGGCGTTTTCAATAATAAAATCAGAATTTCGATAATAAATTCCTGTTTTCGATAATAAAAAGATCTGGCAGAGCATTCTGCCTAAGTTTTTTGTGGAAATCCACGCAACCGGGGAGCAATAGGGTCTTTTTTGAATGATTTTGAGTAAATTTTACCGCAGTGGTCACTCTTGCGGCGAAAGCGAGCACTTAATCGGCTCTTTTTACATGCGAAGGATTCGCCCCATTTAATTCAAAAGAACTGTGGAGCCAGTAAAGCTCTCCAGTCTTACAGTCCTGTCCTATTTACTCCTTCGAAAAGCAACGGTTTAACTGAAAAAGGCCGCCACGGAGATCTTTCCGGAGCGGCTTTCGTCATTATCTAAAATAGTACTGATCCTGGAAACTGATCCACCAGTGATCGGGGGAGGGCTCGGTAAAACGTACGAGGTAGTCTCCTCTAAGATAATCCAATGTTTTTTTCGATTGCTCGTTTGGCTTTTTTTTCATAGCCTTTAGAATATCCTCACGCGTGCTGTCGTACTGGACCTGAATCCTTGAAGCCCGGCGATTGAAGCCGGAAGAAAGGATAATCTGGTAACCGTCTTCTTTATAATAGTAGTCTGTTCGCTTCTCATATTCTTTTGTTTTTATGGGTTTGCCATATCCCCACTTTAGCGTGTCGCGATCCAAAAATGTAAATCCTTTACACCATTCATTTCTCCGTCTTCAAACCTGTCCAGAGTTTCTTTGTCCAATTCCACAATTGGAATCTTCACGACCGGCTTTTTCTGTGCGGCAGCGATTGCTTTTTTTTCTGTAAAATCATCAGAAAACTTGTGGACGGCAAAGTAACAAAAGACGACAGCAACAGCTACAATCACGATAGAAGCGGGATGGAAAAATTTCTTTCGTCCCCACTGAAGATCTTCGATTGCCTTTTTCAGCCCTTCCAGCATGAGGTTGACCCCAATAATGGCAACGGCAAAAAACACAACAGGGATAATGATAAGATACGGACGCAGCAGCATCTGCCGGTAATAGGAGCCGATCAGTCCCGACCATTCGTTGGACATGGAAATCGGGATATAGTCGCCGCCCTGCATCGTATATTCTTCCAGAACCGTTCCCCCGAAGAACATTTGCAGAAGCCCAAGATGTGCGAACAAGATCAAGACGTACATGATCTGCTGGATGTAGATGAAAGAGAGCTTTGGCAGCATATGCGGGAGGAGATGCTTGTAAAAAACATGAAAACGGCCCCCGCCCAAAACACGCGCACTTGAAACAAATTCTTTATTGGAGGTCAGCTCCATTTCTGAACCGATCATGACTGAAATAGCAGGTACTGCCACCAGAGTAAGAATCATGATATGGAACATGCCTTTTTGCCAAAATGTCAGTCCTTCAGAAAGTACGACCGGAAACAAAATGAAGTAGCAGAGCAGGGCAACAGGTACATAGTGGGTGGAATCGACTATACCTTTCAGCCACTCTTTAAACCTGGGATTCATCGCAAAAAACAGATAGCCGCCAGCAAACGAGAACAAGAGCCGGGTCAGACTGATGAAAAAGGCAAGCCCGATCGTGTACTTCGCGCCTGACACGATTTTATACAGAAGTTCGTTGCCGAATTGATCGGTGCCGAACCAAAAGCGGGAAGAAGGCTCAAAGGGTGATCTTCCAAGAGCCGTAAATCCGTCCTTCGCATACAGTATCGGTGTTTTTGGAATCTCGTTGTCAAACGCATAATTGTGGATCAGACTCAGGGCGAGCAAGCACCCAATGATGCAAAAACCGGCAACAAACAAGGGCTGGGCACCCACAAATCGAAGCGGGCTCACCAATTTCAATAAAAAGCGCTTAATGATCAGCCAGTAGGGCTGGAAGCTGAAAGAAGATTGTGCTGCGGCGGCTGCGGCCATTTCATTTTGCACCGTCCATTTGTTCGTCCACAGGGAGCCGAGGACAAAAAAGGCAAACATCGGGATGAATACCAGCATGGCAGCAACCGTAAACACCGGAGGATCTCCATGACGATAGACAAAGTTTGTGATGCCGTAGATGTTAAATAATATCTCAATGACAAGCAGGTTGGAGAGCATAAACCAAAGAATCATCCTGGACTGATGAAAAAAGTGAATCCATGTGTTCGGAAGGACGTGATGCAGCAGTATGTATAGCCTTGTCAGACCTTTTGACTTTGCGTTTTCAATATAAGGCTCCTCCCATTCCTCCTCCATATGAAACAGCAAGATCCGCAAAGAGAGGATGACCGGCAATACGCTCAGACAGAGAATAGGCAGGGCATAAGGCTGTTCATTGCCCCAGGAAGCAATATTAAACAGCAGGATATTCGTTTTTTTTGTAAAACCAGATGATCAAGAACTGTACAAGGACTGCAATCAGAACATCGGGCAAAGATTCAAAGACAAACAAAACAGCTTTAGATGCTTTATACAGTGGCTTTGGAAGCAGTGAGATCAGGATGCTGAGGGCGAGCGCCACAATAATGGCGAGAAAAAGCGCTGAAAAAAGGACAATCATCGAGTAAATGTAGGGTTCTAAAATATCTGGGAAGAGGGCTCGTGATGTGGCTTCGGCTGTATACATGATATTAAAGGGATGGGTCAGGCTGCTGAGCAGCATCTTCAACCCCTCGCTGTATGACGAGATCTTAAACGATGTCCCGTTAAAAGCAAACGGGATGGCGCCCATCAGCAAAATGCCGAGAAGGGACGTGAATAAAGTTATGAAAATACGTTTCATCCGTTTTCAATGGCCTCCGATCAAAAGAAGAATAAATAAGGAGGCACATCTGGTACCTCATTACTACAATTTATACCATAAATTTACATGTAAATCCTTCTTTTGACAGGAAGTTTTTTAGGGAAAGACCTATCCCGAAATACCTAGATCACGATACAGTTTCTCAAACAGCTCAACAGGCATGGAAAAGCGAGTCGTTTTTTCATTTCGCCAGTACGTCGTCAAAACCACTTGATTGCCTTTGCGTTCAGCTTCAAATAAGGCATTTTCTCCTTTATCCCGGACTTCAATGTAGCTGGTTCCGTTACGTTTTTCTTTTTGTTTGTAGTCATAGTTTAAATGCATGAGAGACACCCCTTTTGTAAAATATTTCTATATAAATGGTTTAGCATAAAAAAGCAGCGACCCTCGTGCAAGGATCACTGCTGTCATCTTAAAGTTCAAGCTGTTCTTTTAACGTGGTTTGAATCTTGGTTTTTTCGTCTTCCGGCACGATGAGGTAGTAAATGCCGCCGATTCGCTGGCCTTGGCCTTTAATCTCGATGTTTTCTACATTTTTGCGAGCGCCTTTATACTTCGATTGAATGTCTTTCATTTCGTCAAACGTCATGTTTGTTTTTACGTTAGTGCCGACTACGTCCAGAATGTCGCCCATTTTTGTAACCGAAGAAATTTGAGCTCCTTCGTTGATGATTGCGCTGATCACCTGGCGCTGGCGTTCGTTACGGCCGAAGTCACCCTGTGGATCCTGTTTTCTCATACGGGTGTAAGCAAGCGCTTCTTTTCCGGACAGCTTCAGCTCGCCTTTAGGGAACGAGTAGCCATCGTAATTAAACGCCAGACGTTCGTTATCCACAGTGACGCCTCCAAGGGCATCCACGATTCCTTTGAAGCTTTCCATGTTTACTTTCAAGAAGTAATCGACTGGTACGTCGAGGAAGTTTTCTACCGTTTTGATCGCCATTTTCGTACCACCGAATGCGTACGCATGGTTAATTTTATCTTCCTTGCCTTTACCAACGATTTCTGTGCGCGTATCACGCGGGATGCTGGTCATTACCATTTTGTTTGTATTCGGGTTAACGGTGACAAGAATTAGCGTATCGGATCGGCCGCGGTCACCTTGCCGCTCATCAACACCCAAAATCAAGATAGAAAGCGGGTCGCCTTTAGAGGGAGTAGGCTCTTTCTTTCGTTTAGAGGAACCGTCCCATGCAGAACTATCATGCATTTTGTTGGCCGTATTTTTCACCGAGCCATAAACATAATAGAAACCGCCTGCTCCAATGAGCAATAACACGCCTAGAATAATGAGGGTAATCTTTAGTCCACTGCGTTTCTTCCTGCGCTGCTTTTTAGCTGAACGTCTGTCCATTTCATCAACCTCTTCTTTATAATAAAAAGCCATTAATGATCGTATTTTATCCAATTTCAATATCTTTTTTAATATAACAGAAAATGACAGGTTTGTTTAAAAATATTTTAAAATTTATATATTCCTCATGATTGGCTGGAGCCCAATGTTGGGCACTCATTAGACTGGTTGCCTTCAATTTACACGTTTCCGCAAATGACATGCATTATTTGTCATTTATTTTCAGTGTAAACCGAACATATATTCGCATATAATAGGGTGAGGAAGGTGATGAATATGCTTCGTGACCGCGGAAAGATGAAATGGCAAGGGATGTTTATGCCTGAGCATGTGAAGGGTTTAAGGGAGTTTGACTGGGATCATAAAAAGAAGACAAAACCGGAACTGGATGAACAGCAATACGAGCTGATGGAAGAGACGATCTGTGAAGCGATGGCTGAGGATTTGGATCTGTGTATGACCGTTTTTGAAAAAGGGGACTTTCATTTACTGATCGGGAGGGTCCATTATGTAGATTCCTATAAAAAAGAGCTGCGCGTCGTAGATTTCCACCATGAGATCCATCGAGTGAAGATGTCTGATCTGGTGGATGTGAAAATAAAATAAGGAGGAGAGTAAAATTGGTGCCAGGCACCGCTCTTTGACATATGTCAAAAGCGGGTGCCTGGCACCAATTTTTTATTTCGTTAATGCATTATAGATGTTGGCTTCCCCAGACCCGAATAGTGGATCTTGTCCCACTTTTCCGAGATCGACAGCTGTCTGGCGCAGCTTGGCCTGAACTTGTGCTGGCGAATATTCAGGATGCTGTGATTTGATGACCGCTGCGATACCGGCTACTTTCGGTGCAGCCATGGACGTACCGTGTAGAAGGGCATAGCCTCTTAGGTTGCCAGTCACATATGGTGCAAGATAGGTTGGCCAGGTTGATAACGCGCGGTACATAAAGTCTCGCTTATCAAGATAGTTTCCTTTTGGATCCTGGCGGTATAGGGCATCGTATGTCGGGCCGTTGTCGCCGCCAGGAGCAGCTACATCAATCACGCTTCCGTAGTTGGAATAGAACGCAATTTTATCCTTGGACCACTTATTGGAAGAGGATACCGTAACGACTCCAGGAACCTGTGCAGGTGCTACACGGGAAGGTCCTTTAATATCCAATCCGTACGTTTCCTTCCAGTAAGCTTGCATGTCATGGATGTCGTTCAAGTTGCGGGAGTCATTGCCGGCAGAAACGACTACCGTCACACCTTTTTGCGTAGCGTATTGCATGGCACGGTGATAAGCCACCATGGAAGCGGAATCGCCTTTGTCGCCAAGATTGTTTGCCATCCAGCGCCATCCGCCAAGGCTCATGTTGATGACCTCAACTCCATCGTTCGCTGCAGACACGATCGCATCGGTAATCCATGATTGCTGTGCACCGCCTGTAGCACCGAAAACCCGGTACGAGCGTACGGTTAAGTTCGGGCCGACGCCGTATACCTTACCGTTACCAGCAATGGAACCGGCTACATGTGTTCCATGGCCGTTTTGGTCCCAAGCATCTTTTGTGCCAGGAACGAAGGTCTTACTGCCGGCAAGATCGGCATTTGCTTTTAAATCAGGGTGATTAAAGTCCATACCAGTGTCAATGATCCCTACGACGGTATTATGGTTTCCTTTGTTGATGTTATAGGATTTAAAATTGTTCGTGATCTTCTTTATATCCCACTGGAGTTCATGGTAGTTTTGGTTCGGATCGTTCCAGTCGGGCTGCGGAATGGATATAATGGGTTGTCCGTCAGCTGGATTTGGATCGTCTTCCAAATAAACTTCCAATTCTTTGTCCGCTGCTTGTACATTTGAATCTGCCTTCACTTTGGCAAGAAAATCAGGGGCGGATGATTTGGCTTCTACAACACCAATTTCCTCAACGACACGTTCCACAGAACCGCCGGCTTGTTCAATTTTTGCAGAAAGGTTGGAAGGGACGTTGTTGCCTTTATACGTTAAAAGATAATGCACTTGTGAGGCTGATTCCTCAGCGCTGGCAGGCTGGGAAACAAGTCCCGAAAACAGTGAGAATGACAGGGCTGAGCACATTGAAAGTACAGCAAGCTTTTTCTTCAAATTTCTATCCCCTTTTCATCAATATTAGACTGCAGTTAATAATTTATCAAAAAATATCAGAAAATTATGTCGAAATACTTTGTAATAAAAAATTTTATTTCGACAATACGAAAAGTGGAGTTACAAATTTGGTGCCAGGCACCGCTCTTTGACATATGTCAAAAGCGGGTGCCTGGCACCAAAATATTATTTAGCAAATATATGATTGCCGATTCGGGTAACGCTTGGGCGTGAAAAGATCCAGTTGTTCGATGCAAGGTGAGGATTGTAATAGAAAATAGAACCGTGTGTAGGGTCCCAGCCTTTCATGGCATCAATGGCAGCACGATAGGCGGAAGAGTTAGGAGAGATATTATACTGTCCATCATGGACGGCAGTGAAAGCGTTGGTCTGGTAGACGACATTAAACGTATCTTTTGGAAAACGTGAATCTTCAAGGCGGTTTAGGATGACCGCAGCTACGGCGACTTTCCCGAGGTAGGATTCCCCGCGCGCTTCTCCGTTGACTACCCTTGCCATAATTTCGACATCGTTTAACTTAACGAATGTACGCGGGCCGGCAACTCCGTCAGGAACAATGCCAGTGGCCAGCTGAAAATTAGCAACAGCATACTTTGTGAGAGGTCCATAATAGCCGGTAACAGGACCATGAAAGTAGCCTGCATTCTTCATGCGGCTCTGCAGAGTCTTAACCTCATTGCCTGTACTTCCCTTACCCAGCGTTTGTGCGTACGATAAACTTGGTGTTGCGGCTAGCGTGAATACCATAACAATCAGAATCAGCATTTTTTTTACCATCTTCATCAAAACACATCACCTCTCGCTATTTTTTGCACTACCATTTTACAGTAACAAACAAATAGGAAAATATTATCCATCAATGGGTTTATTTTATAGTAAGCAAGAAGTATGCTTTTTAAAAAATCGGTGCCAGGCACCACAAATTACACAAGTGTGTAATTGGGGTGCCTGGCACCGTTTACCGTTTACAGCTTGATGCCGCTTTTTAGTTCCTGGACAATGTTTGGCGGCTCGTTTCCGGTAACTGCAGCGACCAGGTTTTTGGCAGCGAGCATGGCCATATCAAACCTCGTCTGGTGAGTCGCTGAACCGATATGAGGCAGGGTCACCACGTTTGGAAGCTTCAACAGCGGATTGCCGGTTGAGACGGGTTCCTGGTCAAATACGTCGAGACCTGCAGCCAGGATTTCTTTGTTTTGCAGAGCTTGAATCAGGGCATTTTCATCGACCGTCTGTCCGCGTGAAGTGTTGATGAAGATGGCGGATTTCTTCATGAGTGCAAATTGCTCTTGACCCATAAGGTGCCTCGTCTCCTGAGTAAAAGGAACCATTAACAGTACAAAGTCCGAGGACTGCAGCAATTCCTCCAGCGGGACATATTCCGCGCCGAGAACCTCTTCTGTTTTCGGTCTCCTTCGCCGGTTATGATACAATATATCCATATTAAAGCCGAATTTGGCGCGCTTTCCAATAGCCTCGCCAATTCTGCCCATGCCGATGATACCCAATGTTTTTCCGTGAACATCGACACCGAAGAGCGGTTCATCGTCTTGATCCTCCCACTTCCCGTCCTTCACCAGCTTGTCCAGCTCGGGGATGCGCCGTGCTGCGGAAAGCATTAAGGCCAGAGCCAGATCAGCCACCGTTTCATTGAGAACATCAGGGGTATTCGTACCCATAATGTTCCTTCTTTTCATGGCCTCAAGGTCAAAATTGTTATAACCGACGGAAATATTACTGACGACTCTTAGCTTTGGGGCATGATCCAGCAGTTCATCATCAATCTTTTCCCCGGTAATGAGCAGCCCTTCTGCATCCTCCAACCTTTCTAGCAGTTCACTTCTCGTTATCGGTGCAGAACCTTGCCATTTTTCGTATATGCAATGCTCTGAAATATACGCTTCTGCCTCAGCAGGGGTAGGTCTTGCGAGAAAAACTTTCGGTTTCAATAGCGCTCCTCCTTATCCTTATTCTTGAATAGGATTCTTGACGATAAACCAATAACATAATGCCGCACAGCCTGCGATCAGACCGCCGGAGATAAAAGCAAGGGAGTAGGAACCTGTAGTATCCACGATTATTCCGGCTACAACAGGAGAAAAGGCTCCTCCAAAATAGCCGCCAAAATTCTGAATGGCACCAACTGATGCAACCATGGAAGGCGGTGCGATATCCCCCGCAAGCGCCCAGGCGCTTCCCGTCATTGCTGAAATAAAGCATAGAGCAAGCGTCAACAGTGTGAGTGTAATCGCAAGTCCTGTCACGAACGGAACGGCACAAACCACGACGGCCGCAGAGATGGCACAGATACTTATAAGCGCACGCTTTGCTTTGATCGGTGTAGTGACTTCCTTATCCACGAGCTTTTTCGTAAGATATCCACCAAAAATATTTCCGAAGATCCCGCCAAGCCATGGAATTCCAGCATAGATCCCCAGTTCTTTCAATGAGACATGATGGACGTTTGTTAAAAAGAGCGGAAGGAAAACTAGAAAGATATTCCAGATCCAAATCGTACAGAAAAAGCCAAGAATCATACCCCATACACTGCGATACTTAAATAATTCTCCCCATTTAATTTTGGATGTTTGAATGTTTTGTTCCGAGCCGGCTCCTTCTGACTTGATATATTCCAGCTCCATTTCGGTAAGCTTGCGGCTTTTGTCCGGATTTTTATAAAAGATGAAAAAGCCGATGGCAAAAATGATGCCGATCACACCTGTGATATAAAAGAGAGCTCTCCAGCCAAACGTCACCATGAGGAAAACAAGCAGTGGCGGTGCTAAAGCCGGCCCCCATTTGGAAGAAGAGTCCCATATGCCTGTTGCCAGCCCCCGTTCCTTTTTCGGAAACCAATAGGAAGTGATTTTGGCCATTGTAGGAAAACATGGAGCTTCACCGACACCAAGCAAAACCCGAGCTGCTATAAAGGTAGACATTTTATTTACTGCCCCAGTCAGCATGGTCGCACCGCTCCACCAAATCAATGCGATTGTATAAACCTTTCTTGTTCCAAATCGGTCGATCAGCCATCCGGATGGAAGCTGCATCAGTGCATAACTCCAAGAAAAAACAGTTCCCAGCAAACCAATATCTGTAGCAGTGAGCCCAAGTTCTTTCATCATTTCTGGAGCCGCGATGGAAAGGTTCGCCCGGTCAAGATAGTTGATGATACCCCCGATCAACAACCAAACAACAACCGTCCAGCGAAATTTCCGTGCGAAATTAACCGGCTTAGCTTGCTTTGTCTCAAGTCTTGCTTCCATACCCAATCCCTCCTTGTTTTTTATAAAACGCCAAAATGGCAGCGCTTTCAAAAGATGAAAAGTAGAGCGTTAAATCTGTCTTTTATGTATAAACAAAGAGGTAAATGATTTATTTGTTTTATAATATAAAACTAAGTTTTGGAATAGGAATAAAAAATAAACAGATAATTCTATCTATTCTGTCAGTTATCTTATTATGGTGATGAGCTCTTGTCAATAGGGATAAAGTTTGGCTGTAAAAGTTTTTCTAACAATGGTGCCAGGCACCGCTTTTTGATAGATGTCAAAAGCCGGTGCCTGGCACCAAAAAAAGCTTTCTACAAATATCTATATTTTTTTCTTTGACAACTCAAAGGGAGGAGATTATACTGTGTGTAACCGGTTACATAAGCTATAGCCGATTTTTATTTCAACGGTATGTAACCGGTTACACATCATGATGTTATAGTGAATTCTTAACTAACTTTTTAAAATAGCAGTTTATCGGAGTTGTTTGATTATGGCGACCATTAAAGACGTGGCGAAACAGGCGGGTGTTTCCGTTGCTACGGTATCAAGGGTACTGAACAGCAATGGATACGTGAACGAAGATACAAAGAAAAAGGTAGAAGAAGCGATTCTGAAGCTGAACTACAAGCCCAATGCCGTGGCCCGCAGTCTTTATAAAAAGACTTCAAAGACGATCGGACTGATGGTCCCTGATATCGTTAACCCCTTTTTCCCCGAGCTGGCAAGGGCGGTGGAAGACACGGCACATAAGCTGGGCTATAACGTCGTCTTCTGCAATACCGATGAAGACGTGGAAAAAGAAGAAGACTATCTTGGGATCCTGCTTCAAAAGTATGTTGACGGGCTCATTGTAGCTTCCAATACATTGACGGCCGCGAAAGTAAAGCAGTTGAACATTCCGGTTGTCAGTATTGACCGGAAAATCAATGCAGACATTCCTACTGTCGTTGTAAAAAATAAGAGCGGTGCACAAAAAGCGGCGAGTTTTTTAAAAGAAATAGGCTGTAAACGAATAGCCCACCTTAGCGGCCCAGAGCATATTGATAATGCGATGGAGCGGCGTGCCGGTTATCTCGAAGAAGTGGGAAGTGAACCGTGGTTTGACGCCACCTATATTGAGGATGGCAACTATGAGATGAAGACAGCCATCAAGGCAACACTTGAATTGCTGAACCGCCACCCTGAGATTGACGGCATATTTGCCGGAAACGATGTGATGGCCATCGGCGCGATCAAAGCGGCCCATCAGTTCGGAAAGAAGGTACCGGAGGAGCTGGCGATTATCGGGTTTGACGGCATCGTACTTTCTGAAGCAACAACACCGGAGCTGACCACCGTTGGCCAGCCGATCTACAAAATGGGAACGATTGTTGCAGAAATGCTTGTGAAACTGATCGAGAAAAAACAGGTGGAAAACACCTTTTATGAATTGGATGTAGAACTGATCGAACGAGAATCAACGCGGAAGGTCTAGGATGGTGCCAAAATCCCGTAAAGAGCGGCGGGAACTCGGCACCGCAATTACACACTTGTGTAACGACGGTGCCAGGCACCGAATCAATGACATCGAAACAAACACAATCAAACAAAAAGGAGGGCTGGCGATGGCAGCTAAGATTACGGTAGTGGGAAGCATCAACATGGATCTTGTGACGATCTCGGACAAGGTTCCGAAGATGGGGGAGACGCTCCTCGGACAGGAGTTTAAGACAATCCCCGGCGGAAAAGGGGCAAACCAGGCGGTGGCTGCTGCAAGACTGGGAGCTGATGTCCGCATGGTAGGCTGTGTCGGCGACGATGTTTTCGGCTCTGAGCTTGTGAATCACCTTAATAAGCAGGGTGTAGACGTAACAGATGTAGAGCAGGTCTCCGGATCCACGGGAACAGCCACCATCCTTGTATCAGAAGGTGATAACAGCATCATCGTCGTGCCGGCCGCCAATCATCAAGTGACACCTGAATTTGTCGAGAAGAAGCGTGAGATAATCGCCGGCAGTGATTTTCTCCTTGTGCAGCTTGAAATACCGCTGGAAAGCGTTCAGAAAGCAGTGAGCATCGCCAAGGAAAACGGCGTAAAGGTAGTCCTGAATCCTGCTCCTATTCAGGAGTTGCCTGAAGAACTCCTTCAGCAAACCGACTACATCACACCGAATGAACATGAACTGGAAATGCTGCTGAAAGACCGTGGTGACCAGTTTATCAAGGAAAAGGTGATTGTCACGAAGGGCTCAAAAGGCCTTACTTTTTATAAAGACGGCGAGGAAATCAACGTCCGTTCTTACAAGGTGGATGTAAAAGATACGACAGGGGCCGGCGATTCCTTCAACGGCGGGCTTGCCGTTGGTTTAAGCCAGGGGCTGTCGCTGAAAGCGGCCTGTAAATTTGGCAACGCGGTTGCGGCCCTCTCGACGACAAAGCTCGGGGCGCAGACAGGAATGCCAACGAAAGAAGAAGTTGAGCAGTTCATCGCGGTTAACGGCTGATCCAACATTTACTTAACCAATAGACAGCATGAGAAAGAGGTGGTGCAGATGAAAAAACAAGGGATATTGAACAGCGAGATTGCTTCGGTTCTCGCACGAATGGGCCACACAGATACGATTGTCATCGCAGACTGCGGCTTACCGATTCCGGACGATGTTAAACGCATCGACATCGCCCTGACGATGGGTACACCAGGCTTTTTGGAAACGCTGCAGGCGGTCGCGGATGACATGCAGGTGGAGGAAGTAACGCTGGCTCAGGAATTGAAGGAGAACGAAGCGTATCTCAGCAAGGTCCTCGAAGCGGTGCCTGGCACCGCGCAAAATATGGTCTCTCATGAAACGTTCAAGGAATTAACGAAGAATGCGAAAGCGGTCATCCGTACGGGTGAAACAACGCCTTATGCCAACATCATTTTACATGCGGGGGTGATTTTTTAATGAGTGACAAGACACTTGTTCATTTAACAGGTATCTATAAATCATTTTCAGATGTTCATGTGCTGAAAAATGTGAGCTTTGACGTGCAGACTGGCGAAGTTCATGCTCTCATGGGAGAAAACGGCGCGGGGAAATCGACACTGATGAAAATCATGGCCGGCATCTATGAACGAGACAAAGGGACAATCACAGTAAAAGGGAAGGACGTACATTTCTCCAATCCGAAAGAGGCAGAGGAGATGGGGATCGGCGTCGTGCACCAGGAGCTGAATATTATTCCTTACCTGACCGTGACGGAAAATCTTTTCCTGGGAAAAGAGCTGACGTACGGCAAGACTGGCATTTTACGGACGTCCGATATGCGAAAACGAACGAAAAAAGCACTGCAGCAGCTCGGAGTGGAAATCAATCCTGATGCGGTTGCCGGCGAGCTTTCGGTCGGACATCAGCAGATGATCGAGATCGCCAAAGTTCTTGAAACAAATTCGGACTGCATCATCATGGACGAACCGACAGCCGCCCTTACCGACCGTGAAATCGAAGCGCTTTTTACCGTGATTGAAAAGCTGAAAAAGCAAGGCGTCGGCATCGTCTACATCTCCCACCGGATGGAGGAAATCTTCCAGATGTGTGACCGGATCTCAGTTCTTCGTGACGGTGATTTTATCGGTACGAAAATCGTTAAGGAAACGAATTTTGATGAGATTGTTTCAATGATGGTCGGCCGACAGCTTGGCGAGCGGTTTCCTGAGCGGAAGGCGAAGATCGGCCCGGAACGGCTGAGAGTGGAAGGACTTTCTAGAAAAGAGCACTTCGAAGACATTCACTTTGATGTCAAGCAGGGAGAAATTTTGGGTGTAGCAGGCTTGATGGGTGCGGGCCGGACCGAGATCATGGAAGCTATCTTCGGCTATAAGAAAAAGGATGGCGGCAGCGTTTATCTCGACGGCAAACCGATGAATATCTCGAAGCCATCAGATGCGATTGAGGCCGGATTGGCCTTTGTCACAGAGGACCGCAAAGATAAAGGGCTTGTTGTAGGGATGACCGTTCGTGAAAATTTCACGCTAACCAATTTGAAAGCGGTGTCAAACGGCGGTGTGATCTCCGCAAGTGCCGAACAGAAAGAAACGGAGCGGCTCATTAAAAAACTCCACGTGAAAACGTCCGGCGGGGAACAGATCGTCAAATCACTGAGTGGTGGAAATCAGCAAAAGATTGTCATCGGAAAATGGGTGAACAATCAGCCGAAAGTGTTGATATTGGACGAGCCGACCCGTGGCGTGGACGTTGGTGCGAAAAAAGAAATCTATCAGATTATGAATGAACTGACGGAGCAGGGAGTGTCCATCATTATGGTATCCTCCGAGCTCCTGGAAATTTTAGGAATGAGTGACCGGATCCTCGTCATTCATGAAGGAAAAATCAGCAGGATTCTCAACCGCGAAGAAGCGGATCAGGAAAAAATCATGCATGCTGCAACAGGAGGGATGTAACATGTCAGCCTCAACACGAAAGATTAGTATATTTCAGAAGCTCGGTCCGCTCATCGGACTCGTCATTATCTTGATTGTTCTATCCATCTTAAGTCCGGAGTTCTTCACGTTAACGAATATCCTCAACGTGCTTCGGCAGGTCTCCATTAACGCGCTCATTGCGTTTGGACTGACATTCGTCATCTTAACGGGAGGCATCGACCTTTCCGTTGGTTCGATGCTGGCACTGTCCGGAGCGATCACAGCCGGACTGATGGCTGGCGGAACAGACCCAGTTATCGCAATGCTGGCAGGTCTGGCTGCGGGTACTGTAATGGGAGCCATCAACGGAATCATTATCAGCAAAGGGAAAGTGGCGCCGTTCATCGCGACACTTGCGACGATGACCATTTTCCGAGGTTTGACGCTCGTTTATACCGAGGGAAAACCGATCACCGGCCTCTCGGATGATACGAGCTTTGTCTGGATGGGACGTGGGTATTTCCTTGGAATTCCTTTCCCGGTCATCTGGATGCTGCTCGCGTTCGCGGTCCTCTGGTTCATCCTGAAAAAGACGACCTTTGGAAGAAGAACGTATGCAATCGGTGGAAACGAGGAAGCATCATTGCTTTCAGGTATTAAAGTCGGCCGAATCAAAGTCATGATCTACTCGCTGACCGGGTTGCTGTCCGCGTTTGCCGGCATCATTTTAACGTCACGTCTGAATTCTGCACAGCCAACGGCAGGTACAGCGTATGAACTCGATGCCATCGCAGCTGTCGTGCTTGGCGGGACAAGCCTTTCCGGTGGTAAGGGCTGGATTTTCGGTACATTAGTCGGTGCCCTCATCATTGGTGTACTGAACAACGGCTTGAACCTATTAAACGTTTCATCCTTCTACCAGCAGGTGGTTAAAGGCGGAGTAATTCTGCTCGCAGTGCTGATCGATCGGAAGAAGGCGGCTTAGATTATTCGAGAAGGTTCGGTGCCAGGCACCGCAATTACACACTTGTGTAACGTCGGTGCCTGGCACCAAACAAACTGCAAACAAAAAAAGGGAGGATTTACGATGAAAAATATGTTTAAGAGTTTAATTATTCTAGTCATAGGGGCTTTGATGCTTACGGCTTGTTCCACAAAAGCGCCGGGAACAGATGACAGCAAGAAAAAGGGCAAGGGTGATCTAAAGATTGGTCTTTCCGTTTCAACATTAAATAACCCATTCTTTGTTACGTTAAAAGAAGGGGCTGAAAAAGAAGCAAAGAAAGCTGGCGTACAGCTGAAAACAGTAGATGCACAGGATGATTCTGCCAAGCAGGTCAATGACATCGAAGATTTGATCCAGCAAGGCGTGGATGTGCTTCTAGTGAACCCAACAGATTCAGCAGCGATCTCTTCAGCGATTGAATCAGCGAACAGTGCCAACATTCCGGTCATCACGGTTGACCGCAGTGCAGAAGGCGGAAAAGTCGTTTCTCACATTGCATCAGATAACGTTAAAGGCGGCCAAATGGCCGGCGACTATATCGCGAAACAGCTTAAAGGAAAAGGTAATGTAGTAGAGCTTGAAGGAATCTCTGGATCTTCTGCAGCGCGCGAGCGTGGAGAAGGCTTCCATAAAGCAGTCGATAAAGAAAAAGGCATTAAAATCGTAGCGAAACAAACAGCAAGCTTTGACCGTGCTAAAGGATTGAACGTTATGGAAAACATCCTGCAGGGCAACAAAAAAGTAGATGCGGTGTTTGCTCATAACGATGAGATGGCGCTCGGAGCGCTTCAGGCATTGGAAGCAGCCGGTTTGAAAGACGTCGTTGTTGTCGGATTTGATGCAACGGACGATGCGCAAAAAGCAATCAAAGAAGGCAAGATGGCGGCCACTGTTGCACAGAAGCCTGAGATGATCGGTTCCGAGGCGGTTCAAACAGCGGTCAAAGTGAACAAGGACGAAAAGGTAGAGAAGTTCGTTCCGGTCGATTTGGATCTAATTACGAAATAACAAAAAACGGTGCCAGGCACTCCAATTACACAAGTGTGTAATAGAGGTGCCTGGCACCATTTCTATTTCCGGGGAAATTCCACAATTTTTGCATGAAAATAACAAAAAGAATGAGCAGCTCGGAGATGTTTGATACGTTCTACGATTCAAATTCCACCAAAACACAACGCAAAATTAAACCTATGTTTTACTAATGCTAAAATTTTTTCTGGAATTTGATCCCGGCATAAAAGGAAGTCCTATGCATGGCTTTATGACAATCCGGGTGCTGCTAAATTCTATTTTTGAAAGTATTACGAAATTTTTTATAAAGGTAAAACCAAAGAGAAGACAGGAAAGAAGTCGTCTATCGGTAAATTAGTGGGGCATATTAGTAAAATCCGATAAAAATTTTAACATGGAGGATACCTTACATGCTTGATGAAAAAACCATTAATATCGTACAATCAACAGCTCCTGTTTTAAAAGAGCACAGTAAAGAAATAGGAAAAAGATTTTACAAACTATTATTTGAAAAAGCTCCTGACTTACTTAACATCTTCAATCAAACCAATCAAAAAAGAGGTCTCCAGCAGGAAGCATTAGGATATGCGGTTTATGCAGCTGGAGAATACATTACAAATCTGGATACTCTTAAACCAGTTATTGAAAGGATTTCACAGAAACATCGGGCCATTGGAATAAAACCTGAACAATATCCTGTTGTAGGTGAAACATTGCTTCAAGCAGTAAAAGATGTTCTTGGTGATACTGCAACAGATGAAATTATTGAAGCGTGGGGTAAAGCATATGGATATATTTCTGACGCTTTTATAAATCTCGAGAAAAAACTTTACGAAGAAACAGAACAACAGCCAGGAGGCTGGGAAGGATACCGGGCTTTTTACGTAGATAAGAAAGTAAAGGAAAGTGAAGAGGTCACTTCATTTTATTTTAAGCCTAAGGACGGGAAAGCAATTGCTTCATATAAAGCTGGTCAATATCTTACCGTTAAGGCAGAAATTCCTGGTGAGAAATACACGCATATTCGCCATTACAGCTTATCTGAAGCACCTGGTAAAGATTACTACCGCATCAGCGTTAAGCGTGAAGATGAGCATGGTGGTTCTCCAGATGGAATTGTTTCAAACTATCTGCATCATCACATTCAATCTAGTGATGCACTTCAATTTTCTGCCCCTGCTGGTGATTTTGTTCTCAACAATGATCATTTACCAATTGTGCTGATTAGCGGAGGAATTGGAATTACTCCTTTATTAAGTATGTTAAATACAATCGTCGAAGAAAAAGCACCAAACCAAGTTACGTTCATTCATGCAACAAGGAACAGCAAAACACATGCATTTAAAGAACATGTGAAGCAATTGGAAAATGATTGTGAAAATGTAAAGTCATATATTTGTTATAATTCACCAACTGAAGAGGATAAAAAAGCCAAAAATTATGAGAAAGAAGGATATATTGATTTGGACTTCCTCCAATCCATCCTCCCTACAAAAGAGGCTAATTTTTACTTCTGCGGTTCCATTCCGTTTATGGAAGCGATTATTAAAACCTTGAATGAATGGGAAGTTCCCAAGGAACATATCCATTACGAGGTTTTTCGTCCGGTGGCAATATTGGGAGAAGAGTAGAATTTTATTGAGTGCATTTACATTAAGAATTTAAAAATATGAGCCTGTAGGAAGTTGGCTTTTCAAGAAATGCACCTAAAGTATACTTTGATAAATGGCGGAGCATGAAGACGCTCCGTTTTCTCTTGCGCCTTCCATAAAACTGCGAATTTCTTTGTTGCCTTGATATCCTCAGAACCTCATTTGGTTCATGCCAAACTCCGTTCCTCGGAATCTCCTGCTCCTCGAACTTCTTGTTTCTTGAGCCGCGCTGTCTTGGTGTAAAAAAATAGTGTTTTGTTTTATAATAAACCTATGCCAGTTTAAGGAGATGCTTGCATGCATCAAGTACCATTTGATCTATCTAGTACCGATGTTTTGAACAGTATTGGTGAAGTCATCATTCTTGCAGATAAAGAGTATAAAATTATATGGATGAATATAAAGGCGAAGGAGATTTTGGGAACGATTGCTCCGTATTATGGCCTTTCCAGTTCAGATGATTTTATAGGTTTGAATATGGACTATTTTCACAACAAGCCTGATCATCAACGCAGAGTAATGGGACGGCTCGAGGGTGGACATAGGGCAAGGATTAATATTAAAGACAAAGTGATTGCAGATATCGTAATTACCCCCATTCGAAAAGAACAAGGTTTTATGGTTATGTTGATGGACGTTACCTCAAAGGTTGAAGAGGACAAGAGAAAAGAAAGATTAATTAAAGATCTTTCTGTGCCGATCCTGAATATTTGGGATAGAACGATCGCTCTAACGCTCATAGGAAGCCTGGAAATAGATCGCGGAGAACATATTATAACCACAGTTCTGGAAGAATGCGTAAAAAATGGTGTCAGGTTTGTAATGGTCAGTTTAAGAGGTATAACCACATTTGATGATAGTGTTAGATATAATCTAACCAAACTATATGACTGTCTAAATCTGATTGGGGTAGAGTGTGTTATAGTTGGCATTAATCCTGAATTAGCAATGAGCATACAGGAGTTAAATCAGATCCCAACATTTAAAGATGCTCATGCTGGCTTAAAATATATTATTTCTTTTGAAAATAATAATTAAATCATTGAGGTAAGAGCATCCAGGCGGGTGCTCTTTTGTTGTGGCCAGTGTTCCAGGTTAACCGTTGATTTTTCCTTTACCGGTGCCGCCGCATAAGCCGGCGTCATAAAGCAAAACATCAAAACAATAGGTAAAAGCATTCTTGCAGTTTTCATAATCATCCTCTTGGTGCCAGGCACCGCAATTACACACTTGTGTAACGCCGGTGCCTGGCACCAAAAAGAACTACCTTTTTGCCGTCGACTCCCGCACAATCAACTCCGCCGGAAGCAGCAGCTCAATAATCGGTTCATCCTTATAATGCATGCGCCATGTGAGCTGCTCTACGGCTTTCCGGCCATACAGCTCCAAATCAATATTCATCGTGGTGATCTTCGGGGTAGACAAGCGAGAAAGCATCCCGTTGTCAAAACTGCACACAGAAGCCTCACCCGGAACAGCAATGCCGTGCTGCTGCAGGGCAGATCTCACAAAAAAGCCAAACCCGTCATTCACGCAAAACCAGGCACTTGGCTGAACATCCAGTCCCTGCACGAGCCCGGTCACATCCTGATCATCCTCAAGAACGTCACTAAACACAAACCCCTCATTCAGCTCGATCCCATGCTCCTGAAGCGCGAGCCTGTAGCCCTCCAAACGCTCCTGATAACTCGGGGACAGTCTGACGTTTCCAACATAGGCGATGTCCCGGTGGCCAAGCTCGATCAGATGCTTGACCGCGGTATAGGCGCCGAACCGGTTGTTCGTCAGGATGGCATCCGCCTGAATCAAGGGATGGTGATGATCAATAATGACCGTCGGAATACCGGTCGCGATGACGGCGTTACTATACTCTGTGCTGATGTGCGAGAGAATCAAGACACCATCGACCTTGCCCTCTGCTATAAAGGAAGGAAGGACTAGATTGTCACGCGCCCGGGTATTGATCGACTGAATGAGCAGGTTCATCCCGCGTTCGGTCACTTCTTTTTCCACACTCAAATAAATTTCCCCGAAAAAGCTTTTCAGCGAGAAGGCATAATCCGAAGCGATCAGCCCGATGCTGCCTGTGCCGCTCCCAACCACACCAGCAGACACTGACGGCTTCCTCACACTGTATCCCATCTCTTGAGCTGTTTTTTCAACAAGTTGCCGAGTTGCTTCACTTACACCCGGTTTCCCCGACAGCGCTTGGGAGACGGAGTTTTTCGATATATTCAATGCATCTGCAATGTCCTGCATGGAGACCTTTTTCGCCATTGTTATTCAAACCTTTCAAATAAAATCATCATAAGGATTACACAAATTCATTTTGTCACGTTACAAATTTACTATAACCTAATCAAGCACTCTCGTAAACTGCAATAAGCAAATTCATCCAATTAATTTTCAGATAAAAAGAATTGACAGAACTTTTGTAATGATGTAAAACTGTAATTGTAAGGTTATTAATCACATTACAAAGTTACAAATAGAATAAAAAGTAATGTTTTTTCGACCGAGCAAGCGCAAAATTTTTTCATAGGAAATGACAGCGCTTACTCAAACTATCGTATTGGGGGATATTGTGATGAAAATGAAGAAGGCCGCATCACTTTTGCTTGGAGCGTCATTAACGGTTTCTGCACTGTCAGCCTGTTCGACCGGAAACCCGGCAAGTGAAGATTCATCAAAGAACGGCACCACCACGATTGAGTTCTGGGCAGCACCAAACCCGCCGCAGCAAGCGTACTGGAAAGAAACAGCCAAAGCGTTTGAAAAAGATCACCCGAAAATCAAGATAAAAGTAAGCCCGATCAAGGAAAGCCCGACTTCAGAAGCGAGCATCCAATCCGCAATCGCAGGTAAGGAAGCACCGACGATGTCCGAGAACATCAACCGCGGATTCGCGGCACAGCTGGCGGAAAGCAAAGCGATCGAACCTCTGAACAAGCTTGATGGCTACAATGACATCATCAAATCACGCAATATGAACAACACGATCAAAGGCTGGAAGTTCTCTGACGGCAACCAATACGTATTGCCGATCTACTCCAACGCCATGCTGTTCGGCTGGAGACTCGATATCCTGAAAAAACTGGGGTACAACGAGCCGCCAAAAACATACAGCGAAGTACTCGATGTAACGAAAAAACTAAAAGCGAAATACCCGGATAAATACTTGTGGGCAAAGCCTGACCTTGCCGATCCGACCGCCTGGAAGCGCTGGTTTGACTTCTTCATGCTTTATGACGCTGCGTCACAAGGCAACAATTTTATAGAAGGAAGCAAGCTTGTGGCTGACGATAAAGCCGGAGTGGATGTGCTGAACTTCATGAATGACATCCGCAAGGAAAAAGGCATCCTTACCAAGCAGTCGAAGGATCCGTTCGAAACAGGACTCGGCATCTTCACTGACATCGGACCGTGGACACTTTCTTACTGGGCAGAGAAGTTCCCGGAGATGAAATTCAATGAAACGTTCGCCTTGTCAACACCGCCAGTGCCGGACGGAGCCAGCACAAAAGATGTATCCACATTTGCTGATACAAAAGGTCTTGTGATCTATTCCTCCGCTCCTGAAAACGAGAAAAAAGCAGCGATGGAATTCATGAAATGGGTGTATTCAAAACCTGAAAATGATGTGAAATGGATGGAGAAAACGAACCTTCCGCCTGCACGCGACGATTTGGCGTCCAACGATTCGTTCAAAGCGATCTTTGACAAGAATCCTGCGCTCAAGCCCTACGCAGAGGCCATTCCGAACGCCGTGCCGTCCATTGATAACGCGAAATACAACGAACTTCAAACCTATATTGGCCAATATGCCGTCAACCCTGTAGTAAAAGGGGAAGTACAGCCGAAGAAAGGCTGGGAAAAGATGAAGCAGGCCATTGAGGGGGATCTCAAGTAATGAGAACCAAGCATAATAACAGATTGGGCTGGCTATTCGCCAGTCCTTACCTTTTATATGGGCTGATCTTTTTCCTGATTCCGCTCGGCTGGTCGTTCTATCTGTCGATCACCGACTGGAATTTGATCGCTCCTGTTTTTCATCATGTCGGCTTTGACAACTTCATTAAAGCACTGCAAAGCCCGGGCGTTCATGCCGCATTTATTGTCACGTTCAAGTTCATGATCGTGTTCGTGCCGATGGTCATCGCGTCCTCACTGATCGTGGCGCTCGTAGTTCACGGTTTGCCGCGGTTCAAAGGCTTGTTCCTGATCGGCTTCTTCCTGCCGTACCTGGCATCCGGCGTTGTATCTTCCTTTATCGTAAAAGGATTTCTTTCGTACAACAGCCCGGTCAACACATTCTTGCGCAGCTCGTTCGGACTTGACGTGAACTGGCTCGGAACACCGTTTTCAGCCCTCCTGGTCGTTTCCATAATCATGGCCTGGAAGTTTACCGGCTACTACGCGCTCATCTTAACGTCAGGCTTTGAATCAATTTCCAAAGAAATTTACGAAGCGGCAGCCATCGATGGCGTAAACGGCTGGCAGCGCTTTTGGAGAATTACCTTGCCGCTGCTGTACCCGGCTCTTTTTACGACACTCATCCTTTCGATCGGCGTGACCTTCGGGATTTTTACCGAGGTATACCAGCTGACAGGCGGAGGGCCGAACTTCGCGACCAACACGTGGCAGATGGAGATCTACAAGCAGGCGTTCCAGAACCTGTCCGCCGGCTATGCATCCGCCGTTGCGCTCATCGCGTCCGTCGTTACGTTCATCTCGATCTTTATCATTCGAAAATTTTTAGAAATGTGGGGGAAACGAAATGGTTGGACATAAGAAAAATACGCTCATCATCCGTTATATCATCGCGTTTCTGCTGCTGTTCGTCATGGTTTTTCCGTACCTCTATATGGTCCTGAACTCGTTCGCCGACTGGAACCAGGTGGACCGAACCCTTATTCCGTCTCACTTCTCGCTCCGGTCATATGAATGGCTGCTGAGCGGGGGCCAGTCCGCTGAACCGCGGCCATGGATCCGTGCCTTTTTCAACAGTTTGATCGTTTCAACCGGGTCCACGGCTCTCATGATGGTGACCGGTATCATCGTGGCTTACTCGCTCGCCAAGCTTCAGTTCCGCGGGCGGAATTTCCTGAACAACGCCATCCTGTTTCAAATGTTTTTCCCGGCGATCATCCTGCTCGTGCCGACGTTCCTCATCATCCAGCGCTTGGGGCTGTACGACTCCTACTGGGCGATGATCCTTCCGAAAGCACTGAGTCTGTGGGCCGTCTTCATGTACACGAACTTTTTCCGGGCAATACCCGACACGTTTATTGAAGCGGCTAAACTGGACGGCGCGTCCGACTGGCAAATCATCTTCCGGATCATCCTGCCGATGTCGAAGTCGATCACGATCGTTGTCTTTCTCTTCCTGTTCATGGAACGCTGGACCGAGCTCCTCTGGGATATGCTCGTGGTCAAAAGCGACAACATGCTGACCCTGAACGTGCTTCTGTCGCAGATGTTCGGGCCATACGGCGGCTATCCGGGACCGATGTATGCGGCATCCGTGATCCTTACCGTGCCGATCATCATCCTGTTCCTGTTCTTTGCCAAAAAGTTTAAAGAAGGCATGCAATTCACACTGAAATAAGGAGGGACAATCCTTTGGAATTAGTTAAATCCAACGTAAAAACATGCAGCGAACTGCTTTCCGGCTACGAGAAAAAAGATAAGCCCGGAGATCCCGAAAAACTGCTGTTTGAGGGCGTCGGCAACAATGACGTATACAACATTACCGCACCGTTTGAAGACGATGGCGAGCTGGTCATCGCTGGCAGAGTAGAGGCGCGTGACAGTGAGAAATCGGAAGTTTATTTTTTCATAAAAGCAGGGGAGACATGGGTTCCGAGAGAGGGAGCAACAATCTATCAGCTTCAGGATCCATTCATTACACGCATCGCTGGCGATCTCGTCCTAGGCGGCGTGCAGACCTTTCCGCATCCAAGTATCGAAAACGCCCTCGGCTGGCGGACTGTTTTTTATAAAGGAAGCAGCATCAATACTCTTCAAGAGTTCTTCAAAGGGCCGGATGGCATGAAGGACTTGCGGATTGCCGAGCTGTTGAACGGATCCATCGCTGTTTTCACAAGGCCTCAAGGCGAAAAAGGCGGAAGAGGGAAGATCGGCTTCACGCTGGTTCCTTCCTTGGATGACCTGACGCTTGCGGCCGTCGAAAACGCACCGCTCTTGGAAAATCAGTTTACAGACGAGGAGTGGGGAGGGGCAAACGAGCTGCATATCCTCTCCAGCGGATTAATTGGCGTGCTTGGCCACATCGCGAGCTTTGATTCGGAAGGCAACCGCCATTATTACCCGATGCGGTTTATCTTGGACCCGAAAACAGGAGAGCACTCGGATATCGAACTGATCGCCGTAAGAGATGACTTTTTGGAAGGAGCGTCAAAGCGCCCTGACTTGGTGGATGTGGTGTTCAGCGGCGGCTTGGTGCGGAAGGAAGACGGCACCGCCGACTTGTACGCCGGCATCAGTGACGCAGAGGCCCATAAGCTGACGATTCAAGACCCGTTCCTACCCTATGAGAGATAAGGAGACTGCAGCATGAATGTATATCGATATGATCAGAACCCCTTAGTAACACCTAGTGATGTTAAACCTCACCGTCTGGACTTTGAAGTGATCGGTGCCTTTAACGCCGGCATCGCCCAGTACAAGGATGAAGTCATCATGCTTCTGCGTGTAGCCGAACGCCCGGTGAGCGAGGACCCTGAGATCGTGAAGGCTCCCGTTTTTAATGTGGAAAAAAATGAACTCGAGATCCTGGAGCTTCAGCTGTCTGATGAAAGGTATGATTTCGAAGATCCGCGTGTGATTCGGAAAGCCGGCTCGGAGCAATTTGTCTACTTAACTTCTTTATCCTATCTAAGGATTGCAAGGAGTAAGGACGGGCGGGAGTTCACCATAGATCCCGAGCCGTTCATCTATCCGTCCAACGACCTCGAAACGTTCGGCATTGAAGACCCGAGGATCACAAAGATCGAGGACACGTACTATATCTATTACAGTGCGGTTTCACCTGTCGGAGTAGGAGAATCGCTCGTCTCAACGAAAGATTTTAAAAACGTGGAGCACCATGGCATGATCTTTGCGCCGGAAAATAAGGATGTCCTCATCTTCCCGGAAAAAGTGAACGGAAAATACTACGCTCTTCATCGCCCGGTACCAAAAAGCACGGGCGCGCCGGAGATTTGGATCGCTGAGTCGCCAGATCTCTTTCACTGGGGCAACCATAAATACTTGCTCGGATTGCGTGATGGCATGTGGGATGATGGACGAATCGGCGGAGGCGCCGTTCCGATCAAGACGGAAAAAGGCTGGCTCGAGCTGTACCATGGTGCCACAACAGACAACCGCTATTGCATGGGTGCTGTCCTGCTCGACCTCAACGACCCGTCCAAAGTTATCGCCCGTTCGGAGACTCCGATCCTTGAGCCAGAAGCAGACTACGAAGTGAACGGCTTCTTCGGCAACGTCGTGTTCTCCTGCGGTGCGTTGGTGGAAGGTGATACCGTGAAGATGTATTACGGTGTGTCGGATACGTCGATGGCGTGTGCGGAGCTCAGTTTGAGTGAGATTTTGGCATCATTAACTGAAAAATAATAAAAAGAACGGTCCTGAAAAGTTCAGGGCCGTTCTTTTCTTTAGGCTGTTTTCGTAACTTTTGCTGCTCTTGGGAGTGGTTGATTTCCGTTTCAGGATGCCCGCTTTTACCGGCGTAAACGCCTACTTTCGCGGGGCGTGCGCTGAGCCTTACCGGCGCCAGCGCCTGCGGGTCTCACCTGTCACGCTCGTCCCGCAGGACAAGGAAGGCTTCGGCAGCGTTATATCGCACGAAGAAAATGTGAAATTCATTTTCGAGGAGTAGTCTCGCACCTTGCACTCCAATCAACTTGTCAATGAAGGTTCATTAAAGAAATTCTCCCAAAAGCAACAAGCTACTAAAAGAATTTGCATGAAAAAGCCTGCCAGAAGGTCAGTTTCTACTGATTTTCTGGACAGCCTTTTTTATAAATTCTTGAAGGTTTTTTATATACTCAAGCCGATTACAAACGGAAAGTGGGTACTTTTAATAAGTTTAGTGTTTTACAACAGTAGTCGTGGCAGCTGCGCTCACATTCCCAGCCTTGTCTTTTGCGACTGCAGAGATCTTGGTGCCTTTCTTCTGCGCCTTGATCTTCACTGAATAATGTCCTTTAGCGTCGGCTTTTGCGGATCCAATCGTTTTACCTTTAACTTTCACATAAACTGTTGAATTGCTCTCCGCAGTACCTTTTACCACCTTATCGTTGTCATCCACTCTGTTAATTTTTGGCTTGCCTGGCGGAACGACATCGATTACGGTTACCGTTGTGGCTGCACTAACGTTTCCTGCGGCATCAGTAGCTGTAACTGATAATTTCGTCCCTGCTTTTTGAACAGGAATGCTAACAGAGAAGGTTCCCTTGGATGAAACTTTTGCCGATTTAAGCGTTTTACTGCCGGCTTTCACGGTTACAGCTGAATTCGCTTCAGCTTTTCCTGTAATGACCTTGTCGTTATTGTCTATTTTGTTCACGATTGGCTTAGCCGGTGCCGTCGTATCTGCCATCTGACCCAATAAGACATAAGCGTCATCGGAAGTGTTCATGAACGCCCCCTCATCGTTATCTAGAGCACCTATGTAGTAGGTTCCAGCTTTATTCACTTGATAAGCTTCATAGAGAACACCGTCTTCATACGCTGCGTCTAAGGGTTTCAGGTTACCGTTCTCTTCAAAATTATATTCGGCTGCAGCGTACAGCAGATCGATGTTGGAGTAATCTGACGTTGCAGATACGGCTGCGCCTGCTGTTAGGAATATTCCTTTTGGTAATTTTATAGAATAAACGTCAACATCATAGTCAGGGAGCAACTGGCCAGCCATGCCTTCGTTTAATGACATCGTGTTGGCTAGTGGAAAATCATCGTTAGGCTCAGACTCCAGCACAAAATCCACATCGCCTTCACCTTTCAGACTGATCGAATGGCTGCGGTTTGTCTGTATACCTTTGAGCGATTGAAGGGATTTCATGCCGTCTAACCGATGGGAAGCCTGCCTTTTGAATGAAGCCAGTGTGTGAGAATGAAGGTATCCTTGTTTCATGGATGGTTGATTCAGGATTTGGTTAGTTAGTGCCTGTTTTGTTCCCTCATATTGATTGGTTTGCGCGTGTACGGAGTTTACCGAAAGTGAAGAAGCTAATAATCCTGCACCTACTAGTGAAAATATCCCTTTTTTATTCATCTCAACTCTCCCTTTTAGGTAATTAAAACTATTACCATAGTAACCTGAATGCTCCAATAATTTCCACAAATACTTTTCTACAAAACTATACAAAAAAAGTTTTTGACAAAACAAAATCCGACTCCTAAAGGAATCGGATATTTTAAAAGAATTAACCAATCCCGTACAGCCCTATATATTTCTTGATAACGTCAAGGCGAGTACTTCGACATAAAAATGCTCGGATTTCGCATAGTCTGAATAAAGAATGGCGGCATGATGAATGTTTCAGCATAAAGGTCCTCCATGATGATAAAAGTTACAAAATCAAGTCCTGCATTACGTCTTATAACACTGCCTGTCGTCTTTAGTCAGTATGGAGTATTCCACTTGCTTAGAGGTATCTGCGTAAGGATTTGAAAGGATAAAAAGTAACTTCTTCATCGCGATATAATTATCCTAATTAACGGCAGCTACGAGTAATTCTTTCACCTGGTGGTTGTGTAGAATGACAGTGGGGTTGCTGTTCTTCAAAGAATGACATTTAGACTGCTTTCCTCTCCTTAAATGCCATTTACCAAGATCGATGAGACGTATTATATCTACTTCAGTGCCTGCTTACCGGTTGGGGTGGAAGAGTCGATGATTTCCACAAAAACCTTCAAAACCATTGAACACCACAGCATGATCTCCGCGCCTGAAAATAAGGATGTCCTTATCTTCCCGGTAAAAGTGAACGGAGAATACTATGCCTTTCACCGTCGTCGAATTCTCATATGGCGCGCTAGTAGAGGGAGATATCGTTAAGATGACATCGATGGCGTGTGCGGAACTATGTTTGAGTGAGATGTTGGATTCATTAACTGAAAAATAAAAAAATAATAATAAGAACGGTCCCGATGATGTTCAGGGCCGTTTTTTTGTTGTAGATGTATTCAACTGTATTACCCATCAATTATATTTATCTTGGTGAAAACGCTCCTCCTAATAATGTTTTATAGGAGTAAAATCGCTTACAAGAATGATTTTCACTTACTTTTATATTGTGAGAGGAACACTTTCCTGCACTGTCGAACCTGAAGCAGAAGTGAACGGTTCTTCGGCAACGCCGTATTACTATACTTTCGTGGGCTTCAGGAAATAAACAAAAGTAAATAAAAAGAAATTTTATTAATATAAGGTAATTCTTCAAAAATATATTCGCAAATGATAGTTTAGGTGTAAAATTATTCAGATACAATTTAATAGTCATCAGGGGGAATACAGACGATGTTTACTTTTTTTACAACCATTAGTGTTATGGTTGGAATATTTTTCTTATTTTTAGCTATTAAAGCTTATATGGGTGACAATGAGTTTATGAAATGGGTAGGTTATATGATTCTATCCTTTGTTATTGCCTTCATTTTTTCATGTATGAGCATCAATACAGTGCCGGTAAGTGGAACAGATCATAAACAGGCTTCCAAGAAAGAGGTGAAGCCTGTGAAAAAGAAAACCTTATATATAAAGCAAGAGCAGGTGACCTATGATAAAGCTAAAGATACCGTTGTGTTTTCTGGAAAAACGAATTTGAATGACGGTACCGAGGTCGGTGTAGGTATTGAAGACAAAGATACGGATGAAACGTATGGTGGCGGGGGAAAAGTTAAAGACGGAAAATTCACTGTAAAAATGGGAGAAGAATATTACCTTATCGAAAATGGAAACTATGAAGTATCCGCAACTGTTTATGTTGATACAGCAAACAACCTGAAGTTTCCTGAAAAATACGGTCATTACAATACATTTCATCAAAATTACAAAGTATTAAAGGGTGAGATTGTCCCTGATGGCAAGCATTATAATATGGGGTTTTATCACTTGGGTAAAATAAAAATTACAAATGCCCATACGAAAGAAGAAGTAGAAAAGTATGATGAAAGCCTTAAAAAGCAGGAAGAGCAAGAAAGAAAGCAAAGTGCCAAAACGATACGGTACGGCGAACTGGAGAAGAATCCTGATACCTTTAAAGGGGATTTTGTTAAATTCCAAGGTCAGATCGTTCAAATAATGGAGAAAGATGGCTCCACTGATATCCGTTTAGCCGTTACGAAAGCCTCTTATGGTTATGATATTAACGATATAGTCTATGTAACCTACTCAGGCACAACACCTTTTATAAAAGATGATACAGTTACAGTGTATGGGACGATTGAAGGTTCATTATCTTATAAATCCCAGGCTGGCTTTGAAATTACCGTCCCTCATTTAGAAGCGGAAACGGTTGAATAAATTACTTAAAAAATGAAGGAGGCTGATCCTGATGCTCACATTAAATGAGTTTCGGGTGTCAGCCTCCTTTTAAGGATGTCTATTTAGCTTTAAACTAAATCAAGTCCCGCAATACGTCTTATAGCACTGCCCGTCTTCTGGTGGCAGAGTCGAGTATTCAGCCTGTTCCGCTGTGTGCGCGAACGGGTTTGTAAGAACATTAAGAAGCTTTTCCATCACGCTGTAATCTTCCTGTTCTACAGCAGCCTCCAACGCCTCTTCTACTCGGTGGTTACGGGGAATGACCGCAGGATTGCTGTTTTTCATCAGCTGCACGGAATCAGCCATTGATTCAGACTGCTTTTCCCGCCTCGCCTGCCATTTTTCCCGCCACTTAGTAAACTCCTGGTCATCAAAAAGAGCATGATCTTCCTTTCGATCGAACGTTAAAGCAAGGAACGTATTGGTGTAGTCCGCACGGTGCTTTTCCATCAGATGAAGCAATTCACCAATCAAAGCTTCATCCTGCTTCTCTTCACCAAACAATCCGAGCTTGGACCTCATGCCGCTCTGCCAGTGGTTATGAAACCACTCTTTAAATGTCGAAAGGGCATTCTCTGCCAGCTCGATCGCCTTCTCCTGTTCTTTATCAAGCAGGGGAAGCAGAGTTTCTGCAAAACGTGCAAGGTTCCATACGCCAATGCTCGGCTGATTGCCATAAGCATAGCGGCCCTGAATGTCGATCGAGCTGAAGACCGTATCCGAAGCAAAATCATCCATAAAGGCGCAAGGGCCATAATCGATCGTTTCTCCGCAGATAGACATGTTGTCGGTGTTCATCACTCCATGGATGAAGCCGGCCAATTGCCATTGAGCGATCAGCTTGGCCTGGCGTTTGATCACTTCTTCAAGCAGAGTAAGGTAAGGATTTTCTTTTTTCTCGACGTCTGAAAAGTGACGATCAAGGGCATAGTCCGCCAAAGCCTTGAGGTCTGAGGCTGTACCCCATTGATAAGCGTATTCAAAAGTGCCTACACGCAGATGGCTCGAAGCCACACGGGTCATGATCGCACCTGGCAGTTCGGTCTCGCGATAGATGGGCTCACCGGTTGTTACTACAGCCAGACTGCGGGTGGTAGGGATGCCAAGCCCGTGCATGGCTTCACTGATGATGTATTCCCGCAGCATCGGTCCAAGTGCAGCCCGGCCATCGCCCCCGCGGGAGTACGGTGTTCTGCCGGATCCTTTAAGCTGGATATCGAACCGCTCACCATTCGGGGTCAGCTGCTCACCGATCAGCAAGGCGCGGCCGTCCCCCAGCATGGTAAAGTTTCCAAACTGATGGCCCGCATAAGCCTGGGCCAAAGGCGAAGAGCCTTTCGGAACCCGTTTGCCGGCCAATACATCAACTCCCTCTTTTGTTTCAAGGGCTTCAGCATCCAGTCCCAATGATTTTGCCAGCGTCCGATTCAGAATGACCAGCTTTGGCGACTGGACGGGGTTCGGCTCGATCACGGAAAAAAACAGCTCCGGCAGACGGGCATAACTATTATCCAAGTTCCATCCTGCTTCCTTAGATCCTGTTTGATTTATCATTTCAATCTCCTTTTTTATAGGGTTAACCTTTGTTGTTCTTGGAAGGGTTGATTTCCGTTTCAGGCTGCTCGCTTTCCGCGGGGCGTGCGCTGAACCCCTCAGCGCAAGCGCTTGCGGGTTTCACCTGTCACGCGCGTCCCGCAGGAGTCTCGCACCTTCCACTCCAATCAACTTGTCAATGAAGCTTTTTAAAAAAAGTTCTCACAGCAACAATCTTTTAGAGAGCATTTTTATATAAAGTGGACCTGAACCTGTTCAGGTCCATTATGCTAAGTTAGAAGCTTTCTAATCACATTAATTCTCTCCAAATGCATGCCCTCATGATACAGGCAGCAGCTTAAAAATTCTTCGACGGTGGAAAGGTGCAGTCCCATGGAAGTAGTATAGGGTTCTGTCTTTTCTTTTAACCGTTCCTTGAATGTGGTTTCTATCCGGTCGATCTGATTTTCCATTAAATGCACGATCTCTGAAAAGTCTACCGGCATCTTTTGTCTGTTTGCCGGCTTCGTGCCAGGGCTGAATAGCGACGGAAAGGACTCAGGCATGATCCAATCTTCCTTTTCCTTTACGAATTGAAACGCATTTCTCTCGTGGATGAAATAAATATGTCCAAGATTCCATTTGATATGGTTGTTTAAGGGAGCTGGAATGATTTCGGAACGTTCATTCTCCAGACCGTCAACCAATTTCAGTGTGCTGGATCTGACAAAACGCAGTTGATCAAAAAGGTAAGAACTCATACAAACGCCTCCTCATGGAACGAGTTTTTAAAAACTGAATCTATTTTAAGTTTACCACCAAACGCTCCGTGCCCTAAAGGTTTAAGCCCTGTTACGCTCTGTCAGTAATCTATCAAAATTTAATAGAGAAATTGATAGAATCGGTGGCACTTACACAAGCACTCATTGCTTGTCTGCATACTTTATAAAGTGCTCACCGTACAATTGTTGAGAGTTCTGTCATAGGAAGCGCGGAGCCTTGTACATGGTTGTTGGCGAATGGGAAAAGATTTAGCCGTGCTAAAGAATGTCTATAAAAAAATGGTTTTAAACAAAATATGGTGCCAGGCACCGCAATTACACACTTGTGTAACGTCGGTGCCTGGCACTAATCTCTCAATCACTTGGGAAAGTATACCCGCATACCATCCACTATTCAACACCAGAAGACATGGATTTTCCCAATACATCTTTTTTACTAGATGGGTTACCATGAAGGTAGTACAAAAGGATCGGAAGTGCAGCTATGAGAGAAGAGATGGGTTTTATTAAAGGATGTATGTGGGGACTGGGATTATCCCTACCTTTGTGGGCGTTGGTGTTCTTTGTCATCCATTATTTTAATCATTTAAATAATTAAAAAATAATAGGATATATTGGTAAAAAAGTAGTAACAACGACCGATATTAAGGTTATCAACGAAGAAATAGGGTGATAACCAGGATGAAGATCTGCGTCATGAAAGATTGTGAGAAGGAAGCCAAAGCGAGGAGCCTCTGCCACATGCACTATAAGCGGTGGGCCAGGCACGGTAATCCGGCGGTCACGATGATCACCCGGGTTTGCCAAGTGGAAGGCTGCGGCAAGCCGCACTTCTGCAAAGGGAGCTGTGAAAAGCATTACCGGAGAATAAGGAGGCAGTTACTGAGACAGCAAAAAGCTAAGTAGCCAAAAGGAAAAGAAGGCGCGGACCGGCACCTTCTTCAATACTTATAAGCAGATTAATCATAGGCAGGACTGCTGTTACTTCCATTTCTTCATCTTGAATTTTAGTACATCCTTTATTTCTTCGGTTTCCGCATCACTCAGACTTTCGAATTGCCCTTGGTATTTGGCGATAAAGAACGTGCTGGATGGTGCTTTTTTATTGTATGTAAGGTCGTATCCTTCCTCAATGTTACATACAATCTTGTAATGCTGCTGGTGAAAACTTAAGATGTCGACCGGACCGCCTACGATTTCCTCAAACTCTTTCGAAGTATTGAGGATCTCTGTGATGTGCGGTCTTTTTTTGGGCATGACCATGACGACTTGGATGTCAGGCATTGCTTCGTCCTCCAATTGACCTAAAATTTGGTAATAAAATGTAAACATAATTAAATCATATTTCCTATTAAAGGGAAATAGATTCACCAAAAGTAGACAAAAGGTTACAGTTAGTGAAATATTTATCGAATGAAAATTAGCTGTTCTAAAACTATTTTCTAAAACTTAAACAAGAGATTAACAAGCACGAAAATACACTGATAATACGGTAATTTACTATCTTGTAAAATCATTAAGTTAAAACATATTTTTACAATTAATTTCCGTAATCAATAAAATATGTATTTAAATTCCAAAGCGCTGTGCTATAATACATCTTATCTGAAAATTCTACATAGTTCATTTGGAGGGCGTTATGGAGGAAACGATAAGTTTAAAAGAGATCTACCAGACGATTCGTAAGAGGATACGGCTTATTGCTCTTATTACAATCGTGGCCGTTGCCATAAGCGGTGCAGTTTCATATTTCGTATTAACCCCAATCTACCAATCTTCCACGCAAATTCTTGTAAACCAGCAAAAGCCCGATAAACAACAAGCCCTGGATTACAATCAAGTACAAACCAACGTACAAATGGTCAATACCTATAGTGTGATTATAAAAAGTCCTGCCATTCTTTCAAAAGTCATCCAGCATTTAGACCTCAAACAATCCGTAGCCGATCTGAACAACCAGCTCACCATCAACAGCGAACAGGACACGCAAATCATGAACGTAACGGTTCAGGATCCTGATCCGGCACTAGCCGCAAGAATCGCGAACGGTATTTCACACACGTTTAAAACAGAAATTCCCAACATCATGGATATCGACAACGTCAGTATTCTGTCACCTGCCGATCTATCCGATTCACCGGTCAAACCGAATGCCAAGCTGAACATGGCGATCGCCCTCGTTGTCGGATTGATGACCGGAGTTGGCCTCGCATTCTTGCTGGAATACCTGGATAACACATTGAAATCCGAACAGGATATCGAACATTTCCTTGGTCTTCCTGTATTGGGAACCATCCCGAAAATGACACTGGTTGATGAAAAAGACAACGCTTATCAAAGAAAAGCCGTATAACGCTGTAGGAGGAACTACCATTGAGCCGTAAACTGCGCAAAGCGATCAGTAATCTCACACAAAGAAGCTTAATTACGCACAACAATCCAAAGTCGCCGATCTCGGAACAATACCGGACGATTCGCACGAACATTCAATTTTCGTCAGTCGATCACGAAAACCGTGTTCTCATGGTTACATCAGCAGGCCCGGCGGAAGGGAAATCGACTACCGTCGCCAATCTGGCTGTCGTGCTGGCTCAGCAAGGGAAAAGTGTATTGCTTGTGGATGGAGACTTAAGAAAACCGACAGTTCACTATACGTTCAAAGTGAGCAACATCCATGGAATCACCAACGTTTTAACAAGACAGCTCTCGCTGGATGATGCTGTCCAGAGAACAAAAGTGGAGGAGCTGTTCGTGCTGCCGAGCGGTCCGATCCCGCCCAATCCGTCCGAACTCCTCAATTCAAAGGCAATGGAAATGATGGTCGAGGATGCAAGCCAAAAGTATGATTATGTCCTATTTGATTCACCGCCAGTATTGGCTGTAACGGATGCACAGGTTCTTTCGAGTCATTGTGATGGAGTGGTTCTGGTCACGAGCAGCGGGCAAACGGAAAAAGATGAAGCGTTAAAGGCGAAGGAATTGCTGGAGAACGCGAATGCGAAGATTTTAGGTGTCGTCCTAAACGGAAAAGAGTCGAATTCGACAAATTACTACTATTATTACGGGGGGGAATAACAAAAAATAAAGAGTTCGACAAAATAACCCTCTTGTTAGACTGGATAATTATGCTAACATAGGAAGCAGATTGATTTTATGGTAAAAGGAACCATTTTCAAAAAAGAGTTTGGTTCTTTTGCCCTTTTTTTAGAAAGGGAGTAGGACTATTGATTGATGTCCATAGTCACATCTTACCACAGGCCGATGATGGGGCGCCTGATCTGGCAGCCAGCCTGGAGATGGCAAAGAGCGCCGTCCACGGCGGTATTACAACATTATTTGCAACTCCGCATCACAGAAACGGAAAATATGAAAATAGCAAACAAGCCATTCTGCATAAGACAAAACAACTAAACGAAGCACTCATACATAGCAAAATCCCTCTAACCATTTTACCCGGCCAGGAGATCAGAATCTACGCTGAGTTTTTGGAAGATTTGGAAAATAATCAATTACTCACGTTAAATGACCTTGGCAAATACATACTAATCGAACTTCCATTCCATACAGTACCTTCATACACCAATCACATTGTTTACGAATGCATGCTGAAAGACATCACGCCGATCATCGTCCACCCGGAACGCAACAGCGAGCTGATGGAAAATCCTCACGTTTTATATGACCTCGTCAAAGAGGGAGCATTAACTCAAATTACGGCTAGTAGTATTATCGGCAGGTTCGGCAGGAATGTTAAGTCTTTTTCTCATAAAATTATCCGAAATCATTGGACACACTTTGTAGCATCCGACGCTCATAATACTTCGACTCGAGGGTTCCATTTAGGGGAGGCCTATGAAGAAATTGGAAAAAAGCACGGAACCCATATCACGTACTATCTTCGGGAAAACGCCCAGCTAATAGTTAACAATCATAGTATTTACAGGGATGAACCAAAACCGGCCAGGAAAAAGCTGCTGGGAATCTTTTAAAAAGTTTTTAAGAGAGGGTTGATAGGGATGAAAAAAGTACGCAAAGCGATCATACCGGCAGCGGGATTAGGGACCCGATTCCTGCCGGCCACCAAAGCCATGCCAAAAGAGATGCTGCCAATTGTCGATAAGCCGACCATTCAATACATCGTGGAGGAAGCGATCGCATCCGGCATCGAAGACATCATCATCGTAACCGGTAAAGGCAAGCGTGCCATTGAGGACCATTTCGACCATGCGTTCGAACTGGAACAAAATCTTTTTGAAAAAGGCAAAATCGATTTACTAAACAAAGTACAGCAATCCTCCCGGATGGCAGACATCCATTACATACGCCAAAAAGAACCAAAAGGCCTGGGACATGCGGTCTGGTGCGCCCGCAAGTTCATCGGTGACGAGCCGTTCGCCGTTCTTCTCGGGGACGATATCGTGCAGTCGGACAAGCCGTGCTTAAAGCAGCTGATCGAGCAGTACGAAGAAACAGGCTCTTCGGTCATCGGAGTGCAAACGGTTCCGGATGATCAGACAAGCCGATACGGCATCGTCGATCCAACCACCCAGATCGGAAGACTGTACGGTGTACAGAACTTTGTGGAAAAACCGGCACCTGGCGAAGCACCATCCAACCTGGCCATCATGGGCCGCTATGTGCTCAGTCCTGAGATCTTCAACTACCTGGACAAGCACGAAAAAGGCTCCGGCGGCGAGATCCAGCTGACCGATGCCATCCAAAAGCTCAACACCTTCCAGCGCGTATTCGCCTATGACTTTGAAGGTATCCGTTACGACGTCGGAGAAAAGCTCGGCTTCATCTCAACAACACTTAAGTTTGCGTTAAAAGATAAAGACATTCATGACAGCCTGCTGCAGGAACTTGAGCGGCTGATGATGCAATACAAAGCAGTAAACTAAGAAGTTTTCAAAAGGTGATGCCTCCTAACCTTTAGCAACGGAGGCACTCGATTATGCTGTGGGTGTCTTACAGCACCTTAGACGCGTTCGTTGTCGATAGCATGATGTGAGGCCGGGTTAGATGCCCGATTTACATATTTATTCTAGATGGAAGGGTGGGGAGGAAAAAAGTGGCCGATCATTCACAAGCCAGGTTGATGGAAGACAACCTGATGAGTAAATCAGATCATGCATTCCATTATCAAAAGCAGCAGTGGTATGACGCATCAAAACGAATCATGGACATAGCCGGAGCATTAGTTGGACTCATATTACTTTCATGGTTATTTATTATGATTGCAATCTTGATCAAAAAGGAAGACGCAAAAGGACCTGTGTTCTTTAAACAGATTCGTGTTGGAAAAAACGGCAAGAAATTCTATATGTACAAATTCCGTTCAATGGTAACGGATGCCGAAAGCCGGTTGAATGAGCTGTTGAAGCACAATGAAATATCGGGTGCGATGTTCAAGATGAAGGACGATCCGAGAATTACGAGAATCGGAAAGTTTATCCGTAAAACAAGCATTGATGAACTTCCACAGCTGATTAACGTGCTGAAGGGTGATATGAGCCTGGTCGGTCCCCGCCCGCCGCTTCCACGAGAAGTACAGGAATATACAAACCATGACAGACAGCGTTTGCTGGTTACTCCGGGCTGCACCGGTCTTTGGCAGGTGAGCGGAAGAAATCATGTAGGATTCCACGAGATGGTGGAACTGGATTTGGAATACATCAGCAACCGAAGCTTGCTGTTTGATATAAGGATCATATTCAAAACAATAACCGTATTATTCGGTTCGGATAATGCGTACTAAGCGGGTGAAAAAACGATGAAAAAAGACAACAGAATTTATGTTGCCGGCCATCGGGGTTTGGTCGGTTCAGCCATTCTACGAAAATTAGAAGATGAAGGCTATACCAATCTAGTATACAGAACAAGCAGTGAACTTGATTTGCGGGATCCACTTCAAGTTCATTCTTTTTTTGAAAAAGAAGACATCGATTATGTATTTCTTGCAGCTGCAAAGGTCGGTGGCATCGTCGCCAACAATGACTATCCGGCAGACTTTATCCGGGACAACCTGCTCATCCAGACGAACGTCATTGATGCGGCTTACCGGGCCGGAGTGGAAAAGCTCATGTTCCTGGGAAGCACATGCATCTATCCAAAGATGGCACCGCAGCCTTTAAAGGAAGAATATTTGCTAACCGGTGAACTGGAGCCAACGAATGAACCTTATGCCATTGCCAAAATTGCCGGCATAAAAATGTGCCAATCGTACAACCTCCAATATGGCACAAAGTATATCTCAGTCATGCCAACCAACCTTTATGGCGTGAACGATAACTTTGACCTTGAAACCTCTCATGTACTGCCGGCACTGCTCCGCAAGTTTCATGAGGCTAAAGAAAACAACAAACCTTCAGTAGAAATCTGGGGAACTGGAACCCCTAAGCGAGAGTTCCTATACTCCGATGATCTGGCCGATGCGTGTCTCTTCCTTATGAAGAACTACGAAGGAAACGACATCGTCAACATCGGAGTCGGTGAAGACCTTGAGATTAAAGAGCTGGCTTACAAGATTAAAGAAGTTGTTGGTTATGAAGGTGAACTGCAGTTCGATACATCCAAGCCTGACGGAACACCAAGAAAGCTTGTCGATGTCACAAAGCTAAACGGTTTAGGATGGAAAGCCAGCACTTCTTTAAATGAAGGTTTACGAAAAGCGTACGAAGGATTTTTAAACTATTTGGAAACTGAAAAAGAAACCACTTCAGTTCGGTAAGCGGGGGAACGACATGAAAAAGGCATTAATCACAGGGGTAACAGGGCAAGACGGATCATTTTTAGCAGAATTTCTTTTAGAGAAAGGTTATGAAGTACACGGGGTGATACGCCGTAGTTCTTCTTATAACCAAGAGCGTCTGGAAGATCTTTTGACCGAAGAAGAGGCCAATGCCTTACTGAACAATTCAAACTTTCATCTTCATTATGGAGATGTAACGGATGCTACCAACATTATTAACTTAATCAGCCAAGTACGACCGAATGAAATATATAACCTGGCAGCTCAATCCCACGTGCGTGTTTCTTTTGACATGCCAGCATATACACTAGATGTAGATGGAAAAGGGACGCTAAACATCCTTGAGGCTGTACGGATTTTAGGACTAACAGAAAAAACAAGAGTATACCAGGCCTCCACTTCTGAGTTATATGGAAAAGTACAAGAAGTACCGCAAAAAGAAACCACTCCATTTTATCCGCGTTCTCCATATGGAGTAGCAAAAATTTACGGATTCTGGATTACAAAAAATTATCGTGAGTCCTATAACATTTTCGCCGTAAACGGTATTTTGTTCAACCATGAGTCCGAGCGCCGCGGTGAAACATTCGTTACCCGTAAAATTACATTAGCTGCTTCCCGGATTGCTCAAGGAAAACAAAAAAAATTAATGCTTGGTAATTTAGACTCTCTACGTGATTGGGGTTATGCAAAAGACTACGTGGAATGCATGTGGTTGATTCTCCAGCACGACAAACCGGAAGATTTCGTTATTGCAACAGGAGAAATGCATTCAGTAAGAGAGTTTGCTGATTTGGCATTTAGACACGCTGGAATTCAAATTGAATGGGTAGGATCTGGTGTAGAAGAGAAAGGAATCAACAAAGCAACAGGTGAAGTCATTGTCGAAGTTGATCTGAAGTTCTTCCGTCCAGCTGAGGTAGATCAGTTGTTAGGAGATCCAAGTAAATCAAAAACGCTGTTAGGTTGGAATCCAACTAAGACCCCTTTTGAAGAGTTAGTTCGAATTATGGTTCATGCAGATATGAAGAAGGTTGATAAGGAAGATAAGGTTAAGAGGATGTTTGATTAAATTATAAGGCTTTAATTTTTACTGGAGCCTTTTACTATTTTTTAATTAGGGGTAAGTCACGTTGAAAATATTAATAAACTATGCAGATGAAAATTATAAGAATGAGCAAAAAAGAAACTCATATACCGGAATTAAGAATGGGGGTTTCGATAAAGTTATTGAATTTAGCCCGGAAAAATTAGACCAAGACTTTTTAGAGCAGCACTCTTCTTTTATTAGTAATAATAAAAGGGGTGGAGGCTATTGGATTTGGAAACCATTTATTATACTTAAAACCCTAAAAGAAGTTGCCGATTTTGGAGATTTTATATTTTATTGTGATTCGGGTTCAATGTTTATAAATACTATAGATTATTTAATAGTAGAATTAGAAAAGTCTCACCAGGACATTTTTTTAACTGAGATACCATTAATTGAATACCAATGGACAAAATACGAATGTTTTAAAAAACTTAATTGCCTAGATAATAAATATTTATACTCAAATCAGGTTCAATCGGGCTTTATACTAATCAAAAAAACTAAAAGTTCTATTGAGTTTTTTGAAAAATATATTTCAGTTTGTGTCGACTATAGTAACATTAATGACGATTGGAATAAGGACATTAACCGGGATTTGATTGATCATCGACATGATCAATCAATCTTAAGCTTATTAGCCAAAAAAGCAAGTTTAGAATTATTCAGAGATATATCCCAATATGGCACAAGACCATGGCAATATATTAATCCAAACCTAGATTTTAATATAAAGAAATATAGGAATTCCAATTATCCTCAAATAGTTAATTTATATAGAAAAGATAATTGGTATAAAGTGCTGATAAAAGAGCGGATAAAGGACTTAATAGGAGTAAAATTAAGGCAATGAAAAAAATATTGCAAAATTACTTTTATAATTTAAGTTATCAGTTGTTAACAATGGTATTACCTTTTCTAACCATACCTTATATAACTAGAGTATTGGGATCGGATAATTTAGGAATAGAAGCATATACAACATCTGTCACTTCAATATTTATTGCATTTGCAACTGCTGGGACTAATATTTATGCAACTAGAATGGTCGCAAACATTAGGGATAATCCTTTTGAATTAATAAAGAGTGTATATAATCTTATTTTTTTAAGATGTTCTATATCAATTATAGTAATAATACTATTTCTTTTATTGGCACTCAATTTAGAGTATAGATTTATACTTGCTTTGCAACTTATTTTTTTATTGGCTTCTACTGTATTAGACTTTAGCTGGTACTTTACTGGAAAAGAGCGTTTTAGGGAAATAACTACTCGAAATCTATTTATGAAGATAATTGGTTTTATGCTAACTATTACTTTAGTAAAGGATTCAAATGATTTAGATATTTATGTTTTTATTAATGGGATTACTTTATTAGTTCCAAATGTTTATTTCCTTAAAGTTTTAATTAGAGAGTTAGGTTTTCCAAAAAGGTCTTATTTTTCTTTTATAAACACTATTTCTTTATTGAAAAATTTAATTCCCTTTTTTTTATTAACAGTAATAATACAAATTTATATGAACTTGGACAAAATAGTATTAGAATGTTTTGGATTAACAAAAGAATTAGGTGTATATAGTCAAATCATCAAAAGTTTTAATGTATTTCTTTCACCAATAACCGCATTTGGGACAATCTTAATGCCATATGTGTCAAATTTAAATTATCACAATAGTAAAAAAAACTTAGAGAAAATTATTTTTTTGAGTAGTAATACTATTATTATTTTAGGTATTCCAATATTTTTTGGTTTATTGTCTATATCGAGACAATTTGTACATCTATATTTTGGTCCAGAGTTTATAGAATATATCCTTGTATTTAAAATCGGTTGTATATTAATACTTACAGGAACTATTTCTAATATTGTTATAAATCAAGTGATATTTCCTAAAATGCAAGAAGGAATATATTTAAAGGCATTAGTTTCTGCAACTGTATTAAGATTAGTAATGTTATTAATTTCATTAAATAAGTACGGGATTTATGCTGCAATGATATCGTATGTCTTTAGTGAATTATTTTTATTAATAGCTTGTTCTTACAAAATAAAAAAACAGATTGCAATTGCACCTATTATATTTAATAAAAATATACTTAAGATTTTATCTTCTGGAATAATAATGTTAATTACAATAATGAGTATTAAAGAGAATATATTTTTAAATATTATCATAGGAAGTATGGTCTATATATTTGCTTTGTTAATGTTTAAAGAAATGATTACATTAAGAGTATATATATATATTAAGAGACTAAAACTAGTTAAATATCTAACTCTAGGAAAAAGGTAATCATTTTAGTAACTTAAATTTAATTGTGTATTGATCATTATTCAAACTTCCGATTCGAAAGGAAGGTATTGGAAAGTAATGTCTATTTATATTAAAAGCATTACACTAGTAATAGGCGTTTTTTTATTAAGGCCAACCGCCTTAGGCCAGCAATATACAACCTTTGGAGTTATTTTGGTTTTATTTGCTTTTGGAATTCACATGTTGGAGTGTCTTAAAAATAGAAAAAGCTATTTTGTTACTAGAAAAAACTTTATTATTATTCTAACTTCTGTATTACTTTGGACATATCTTTTGTCTCATGCGTTAGTAGCTGGTTCTAACCATTTAGACTTTGTAATTAAAGCAAGTATAGCCCATATAATTGTTATTTCATGTGCAGCTGTAATATTGAGTCACCAAAAATCAAATTACATGTTTTTTAGACATTTAATGAAAATTTTTATTTTCTTCTCAATAACATACACCCTAACATTTATATTAGGAATGTTCCTTGGCATTAGTTTTGACAGACTTAAACTGTTTAATCTTCCTGTAGAAGGTTATGAACAAGCTGGGGAAGTGTATTTTCCTTTTACACAGCTATATGGTTTTATGACAGTAGGAAGTTTGCAGTTGCCAAGAGGATTAGGTTTTTTCAGAGAGTCAGGCATTTTTCAAGCATTTTTAATATGGGCATTTTTTAATCTAAATAATTATAGATTAGATAATAAGAAGAACAAAGTGCTTTTGTTTTTAGGAATTGTAGGAACATTTTCTACAACTGGGATAGTTACCTTTTTTACGGTATTTGCTATCAAATTATTTCTAACTAAAAGAAGGTTTTGGAGCTTAATACTTGTGTCGTTAAGTATTTTTGTTTTATTTTATGCACCTTATATTGGACTAAAATCCAAGTCTGTAACACACAGTACTTCAATCTCAGATAGATCCTTTGCAACAAAGACCGGCTTAGAACGGTTAATAGAAAATCCTGTTGGTATAGGGTTATATAATACAGAGTCATCTAAAGTGGCAAACGAAGGAATCAATCTACTCGCTATGTCGTATACAGTGGGAATAATTGGATTAATAATAATTTTAGTTACTTACTTCTTACCTATATATGGGTATGCTTTTAAAAGGAGCTACTTAGTTGGAGTAATTCCATTTTTTATTACATTTCTAATTTCTCAACCAATTTTAGACGCGCCATTTATATATTTAATGTTTATGGCTGATTATGGTTCTTTAACTAGCTTTGAAAATGATATTAAAGTAAAGTCTGATATAACAAAAGAACGTGACGGGTATTTAAGGAATATAAGCTAACTGGGTAATTGTTACTTTCAATTAAAATTTAAGTTGTTTTTATAAAAAAGACACCCTGGGTGTCTTTTTTTACGCACTAAATCAACAACTGGATTAGGGAAATGTATGGTACAAAAGTACAAAAAGGTAATAATAGAGGGTAGGATGATGGTGCAAAACATTTTATTTTTTGATACGTCTAATCAAGGACATCATTTTTTATATAACAAAGCTGTGATAAAAGGATTAGGTAAATCAGGAGATATTAATCCTTTTTACTATTGCCCGTTACAAAATGTTGAACAAAAAGCTTTTCACTTAAATAAAACTGCTATTCCAAAGAGAATATTCAAAGAAAATAGTAATTTGGATAGGCTGTTTTTGCTTTTTTCTTCCTTAACATGGGCAAAAAAAAATAAAATCAGTCACATACATTTGCTGTATTTAGATAGTTTATTTCTTTGTTTCATGATTTTACTTCCTTTATTAATGATTTTAAATATAAAGATTACCGCTACTTTACATTGGCTCCCTCAGCGAAAAAGTAAACAATTTATATTAAAAAGTATAGTTAGGTTAGGTTTATTAAAAAAAATAATTGTTCATGGTAATTATACAAAGGATAGAGTAATTGAATTAATTGGCTATAAGAATGGAAATAAAGTGATTTCAATCATATATCCAAACCTACATCCGGAAAAACGACTTGATATGATCTTATTAGAAAAATTCAATAGAAGACTGGAAGGAATCAAAAAACCTATCTTGTTGTCTTTTGGTGGGTTAAGGCATGATAAGGGTATTGACATATTACTAAAATCTTTATCTTTAGTTAAAGGGAATTTTACATTAATTGTTGCTGGAAAAGAGGATTACTTTTCCAAAGAGGATATAAAGAACATGATTAATAAATACAAGCTGAGTGATAAGGTGTTTACAAATATAAAGTTTATTCCAGATGAAGAATTACCCTTGTATTTTAATTTTACAGATATAGTTGTATTGCCCTATAGAAAGTATTTTTCTGGACAAAGTGGCCCATTAACAGAAGGAGTAACCAGATTCAAACCCATTATTGGTCCGAATAATGGAGAAATAGGGTATACAATAAAAAACTACAAACTCGGTACAACGTTTGAGGCAGAAAATGTTATTGATCTATCTTATTGCATAACAGATACAATTAGAAATTTAGAAGTACTAAAAAAAGAAATTAAAATAAATCAGTATAATTATCAAAGTTTTTTAACAGTAGAATCCTTTGTAAAAAGTTATAAAAAATCACTTTTAAATTAATGAGATAGGTGAAACTTATGATCGTAACAGCCCCTATTGTATTATTTGTTTATAATCGTCCAAACCATACTCTTAAAACAATAAATTCTTTAAAAAATAATGATCTTGCTAAGTCTAGTGACTTATATATTTTTTCGGATGGCCCAAAAAATAGTTCTCAAGAAGAGAACGTAAATAATGTCAGAAAAATAATAAAAGATGTTAATGGATTTCGAAATATTTATATAAAAGAGGAAAAAAGAAATAAAGGATTGGCTGCTTCTATTATTGACGGCGTCACAAAAATTATAAATGGACATGAAAAAATAATTGTATTGGAAGATGATTTGATAACATCTCCATTTTTTTTAAAATATATGAATGAAGCATTGGATTACTTTAAAAACACTGAAAATATTTGGTCTATATCGGGTTATACACCCAACATTAAATTACCTCAAGATTACACTTCAGATATCTATTTAACACCTCGAGCTTGTTCTTGGGGATGGGCTACATGGAAAAATCGTTGGGAGAATATTGATTGGAATATTTCGGATTTTAAAGATTTTAAACATAGTAAACTCGAAAAAAAATTATTTAATATACCAGGTAATGATATGGTTCAAATGTTGAATGATCAGGTAAATGGTCATATAAATTCTTGGGCAATTAGATGGTGTTATAATCAGTTTAAAAATCAATCTTTTACTGTATATCCAACGGAAGCCCTTGTGAAAAATATAGGAACTAAAGGAGAATCTACTCACGGATCAATAAGTAATAGGTTTGAAACTCATTTAAGTCATAAGGAGAAAATAAAATTTGAACATGTAAAAGTAGATTATAGAGTTCTTGATGCCTTTTCTAAGATATATAATTTAAGATTCATAAATTATATAAGTATACTTTTTAAAAAAGTTGGGTTATTTAAATATGCAAAAAAATATTACAAGCTAATAATGAGGTAAGTGATGAATATTTTTGTTAATGCTACATCAGCAGATGTAGGAGGAGCATTTACAATTACCGATCAATTCATACAATCAGTAAAACTCTACGATCAAAAGAATATATATTACATTTTTGTTAGTAATAATAAATTCGACCATTATAAATGTGAAACCAGGAAAATTATTAAAGTAAATGCAAAAAAGTGGGTGAACAGATTTTTATGGGATACTTTCGGGATAAAAAAATGGAGTACTAAACATAAAATAAAACCTGATAAAATTATTTCATTACAGAATACACCAGTCAATTATCCTACTATTAAACAAATTGTTTACATTCACACAACTGTTCCGTTTCTTTCTTATAAGTGGCGTTTATTCAATAACAAAGAAAGAATCCTATGGTTTTATAAAAATATTTATCCTTTTTTTATAAAAATATTTTTAAATGATAATTGTAAAATTATTGTCCAAGCAAATTGGTTCAAAAATATTGTCACAAAAAAAATGAAGGTTAATCCCGATAGAATATTTGTTGTGAAACCTAATTCGAAATTAACTATAACAGATATTAAAGTAGAAAAAAGTGATATAGATTACCGTTTGTTCTTTTATCCTGCAGCAGATTATGTTTATAAAAACCATTTAATAATTTTAAAAGCAATGAGGCAATTAAAAATATCAGATAAAGAATTATATAGAGAGATAAAAATTATATTTACTTTAGATGAGAGTAGCTGGGTTTATAAAGAAGCGATTAAATTAGAAGTAAATGACCAAATTTCGTTTGTAGGCCATTTAGAAAAAGAAGAAGTCCTTCAATATTATTTAAATTCGCAAGCAATTTTATTTCCTAGCTATATCGAAACGGTAGGACTACCATTATTAGAATCAGCTCAATTAAAAAAGTATATTATTTGCTCCGATGAAGAATTCGCTCATGAAATGTTATGTAATTACAATTACGTTTCATATGTTCCAACCCACAATTCGATTGATTGGATGACTGAAATAATTAAGTCATTAGGAGTAGAAGGTAATATTGGCTTATTTAATGAAGTTGAGGAAGAAGGTTGGGGTAAATTCTTTGATATAGCGAAAAGTTAAATTAAAGATTTGAGGATGAAGAAAGAAAATGAAAAAGAAAAAAATCTCATTTGTTATTAATTACTTTTATCCTGACTTAGCATCCACAGGTCAGTTGATGACAGAACTTTGTCAAAGTCTACAGCACGATTTTAATATTACTGTTATCGCTGCACAGCCAGGATATGCTGGAGAAAAAGTGGAAACAAATAAAAAGTTTGAAATAGAAAAAATGGAGAATATGAAAATCATCCGTATTCAGTTGCCAGAAGTAGACAAGCGGTCGAAATGGAGTCGGGTGAGATACATATTCTCATATTTTGTTTTAGCACAAATTGCTTTGTTGAAAGAACGCAATGTTAATCTTATCTATACCATTTCACAGCCACCTGTTTTAGGCGGTTTAATCGGCACAATTGGAAAATGGTTTAAACGTTCAAAGCATGTTTACAACATACAGGATTTTAACCCCGAACAGGCTGCTGCTATTAGTTATACAAACAAACAATCTATTTTTAAACTAGCTAAGAAGGTAGATAAGCTGAACTGCCGGTATGCTGATAAGGTAATTGTCGTTGGAAATGATATGAGTGAGACACTGAAAAACAGGTTTTTGAATAAAGATGTACCAAGTCACGAGGTCATTAATAACTGGACCAATGAGGATGAGATTGTTCCATTAGATAAGAGCAATTCTACTATCCAACAGTTTCTAAAAGAAAATAATTTAGAAGATAAATTTATTATTATGTACTCCGGCAATGTTGGCCTCTACTACGATTTAGAAAACATCATAAAAGTTACGAAGAGTTTTAAGGACAATAACGATCTAGCTTTTGTATTTATTGGTGATGGTGCTGTGAAGAGTACAATGCAGTCTTTTATAGAAAAAGAAGCAGTCAACAATGTTCACTTTTTACCTTATCAGCCAAAAGATTTCATTAAATACTCTTTAAATGCTGCGGATGTTCATCTTGTTGTGAACCAAAAAGGTATAAAAGGTGTATCTGTACCAAGTAAGATTTATGGCGTTATGGCCGCAGGCAAGCCCATTTTAGGAGTACTGGAACAAGGTAGTGAAGCTCAAATGCTGATCGAGAAAAGTGATAGCGGGTTGGTTGTTGAGCCGCAAGATTATGATGGCATTATTCAAGCCATCAAATATTTATATAAGTTGAACAAAGAGACGTTAACCGAGATCGGGCATAATGGTAGAGAATACTTAGATCAACATTTAAAAAGAGAAATCTCCATCAATAAGTATAGAGAAGTAATAAATGAAGTATTAGAAAGTTAAATATGAAATCCAGGAGAGGAAGTTAATCTATGAGGATTTCCGTTGTGGGCACCGGCTACGTTGGCCTCGTTACCGGAGTAGCATTATCACACATTGGCCATACTGTAACGTGTATTGATATCGACGAAGAAAAAGTAAGCCAAATGAATAGTGGAAAGTCACCGATCTATGAGCCGGGCCTTGAAGAATTAATGGTAGAAAACATTAATCAAGGACGGCTCTTTTTTAGTACCAACCACCAGGAAGGCTTTGAAGGTTCCAAGGTCATCTACATTGCAGTAGGCACTCCAGAAAAATCAGATGGTTCGGCTGATTTATCCTTTATTGAACAAGTGGCGAAAGACATAGCCCATAATATTAAAGAGGATGTTATTGTTGTTACCAAAAGCACGGTACCTGTTGGAACGAACCATTATATAAAAGACCTCATCAATCAACACTTAGCACGGAATGTAAAGGTAGAAGTGGTATCCAATCCTGAGTTTCTTAGGGAAGGTTCTTCCGTTTATGACACGTTTAACGGTGACCGAATTGTTGTAGGTGCAGACAGTGAAGAGGCAGCTCAAGTCATCAAGAAGATCAATGAACCATTTGGGATTCCGGTTTACGTTACAGATGTCCAAAGTGCTGAAATGATCAAGTATGCTTCAAATGCCTTTCTTGCAACAAAAATCAGTTTTATTAATGAAATAGGAAAAATTTGCGAGAAACTAGGGGCAGATATCGAGAGTGTTGCTTATGGAATGGGTTTGGACAAGCGTATCGGCTCCATGTTTTTGAATGCGGGGATTGGATACGGCGGCTCTTGCTTTCCAAAAGATACGAAAGCCCTCACTCAGATTGCTTCAAATATCGACCACCAGTTTGAACTATTGGAATCTGTAATCAAGGTGAATAACAACCAGCAGCGTTTATTAATTGAGAAAGCTAAAGCTCGGTTTCGGAGTTTAAAAGGAAAGAGGGTTGCCCTGCTGGGCCTTTCTTTTAAACCCAACACTGATGACATGCGTGAAGCCGCTTCTATTGTTATATGTAAGAAGCTATTGGAGGAAGAAGCTCAGGTCATCGCTTATGATCCAATTGCTGTATCTAATGCCAGGAAGATTATAGGTGATCAAGTCCAATATACTGAGAATCTTTATGAAGCGCTTGAAAACAGTAATTTAGCATTTATTGTTACAGAATGGAATGAAATAAAGGAGCTTCCTCTAAATATCTACGAAGAGACAATGAAATTTCCTGTTATTTTTGACGGCAGGAATTGCTACGATCCTAAAGAGGTTGAGAAGTATAACATCGAGTATCATTCTGTTGGCCGCAAAAGCGTGCAGGCTAAGCCAAGAGTTGCTGCCATTCAATAATAAATAGAGTCCAATAAGTCTTTTTTTAATGGAGGAAAACCATGAAACTCATTTTGCTTTCCGGTGGTTCTGGTAAAAGGTTATGGCCGCTTTCAAATGATACGCGCTCGAAGCAGTTTTTGAAGGTGCTTGAAAACGCCATTGGTGCCAAGCAATCGATGGTGCAGCGGGTGTGGAGTCAGATTGAAAATGTAGGCCTGGCAGATTCTACGGTGATTGCTACATCCAAATCGCAGACGGAAATGATTCACAGCCAGTTAGGGGAGCATGTTCCTCTTGTCATAGAGCCCGAACGTCGGGATACCTTTCCAGCCATCGCATTAGCGTCGGCTTTTTTATTTGCCGAAAAAGAGACGGATCTGGATGAGACGGTTGTTGTGCTGCCGGTCGATCCGTATGTGGAAGAAAGCTTTTTTGAGAAAGTAAAGGATGTTGAGCTCGCTCTTCAGCAATCAAATGCTGATCTGGCGTTGATGGGTGTCCGCCCGACGTATCCTTCTGAAAAGTATGGCTATATTGTTCCTGATGAGATAGTCACTTCCAATGACTATTTTAAAGTCGAGAGGTTTACGGAAAAGCCGAGTGAGGAAAAAGCGAAGACGCTGATTGCCCAGCAAGCCCTTTGGAATACCGGTGTGTTTGCCTTTAAGCTCCGGTATATCATTAATCTACTTCAGGAAAAGGGAATGCCGTTAAGCTATCGGGAGCTCTCCCGCAAATATTCACTCTTACCGAAAATCAGCTTTGATTATGAGGTGGTTGAAAAGGCGGGGCATATCGTTGCTGTTCCTTATGATGGGTATTGGAAGGATCTTGGGACGTGGAATACGCTAACAGAGGAGATGGCGACGACCCAAATCGGGAAGGGTGTTATTTCTGATGATGCCCTGAACACCCACCTTGTCAATGAGCTGGAAATTCCGGTGACGGTGCTTGGTGTTTCCGATGTAGTGGTGGCTGCAAGCCCCGATGGCATACTCGTGGCAGACAAAGCATCCAGCCCAAAAATTAAAGATTTGATCGCTGGCTTCGACAACCCGCCAATGTATGAAGAGCGGCTGTGGGGCTGGTCAAAGGTACTGGATTACGCCAAATATACGAACGAAGAAATGGTAACGAAGCGGATCTGTATCCACCAGGACAAAAATTCGACCTATCATTATCATCATCTGCGTGATGAAGTATGGACGATTATCCGTGGGGAAGGCGAACTGATCCTGGATGAACATGTCCGACGTGTAAAAGCCGGGGACATCATCCACATCTCAGCCGGAAAGAAACACGCCATCCGTGCGTATAAAGAATTGGAATTCATAGAAGTTCAAACCGGAAGAGAAATTGTCGACTATGATTTTGTCCGTCTATTTATGGACTGGAACGAAATCATGGAACACTTTTATCAATCGAAAGCGCAAGTCATTGTTTAATGCTAAGCCCACTGGTTCAGCCAGTGGGCTTATTTGCTTATGGAGAAAAGAATGAAAACCATTTGTTTTTATATCTCAGAGTATGGTTATGGCCATGCATCCCGATGCATGGCCATAATCAGAAGACTATTAAGCACTGACGAAGGCGTTCGGATCCTCGTGTGCAATCATTTTTCTTTAGGATTTATTAAGGATTCTCTCGTAAGCTTTAATGAACGTGTGGTATTCCATGATGTAGTGACGGATGTAGGCTATGTTCTAAAGCCGGGATCTTTGCAGCTGGATAATGAAGCTCTTCAGCAGAATGTAAAAAATCATCTCGAGTCAATTTCCGGCTTGATTAGTGATGAATGCCAGTTTTTGCGGTCCTTTGATGTGGATTGTATCGTCTCCGATATTGTACCGGCTGCTTTTGAAATTGGTGAGGCTCTATCGGTTCCGACGTTGGGAATTTCTAACTTCACGTGGTGGTCTGCGTATGAAGGTGTTTTGGAACAAGCACTGTTAGATAAGTTGGAAAGCATGTATGCCAAAATGGACTACTTCTTTTCGCTGGCTGGTGAAAGTGAACCTGGGTGGGGGAGAAGAGGAAGAGAGTCTTTTCATTTTTACTGCCGGCCGAGTGATCAGCGCGAGACCGAACGAATCAGAAAAATTTTAGATCCCACGGGTACGAAGAAAATCATCTTTGTGCCGGTAGGGATGAAGATTCAGTTAGGGGACATGTCGGAATGGGAGCTGTGGAATCAGCCAGACTGTGTATTTGTAGTTTCCAGTAATATGGCCATTCATCACCCGAACGTTTTTCACATTCCTGCCAACTATACAGAATCGCAAAATTATGTAGCAGCAAGTGACATGGTCATCACAAAAGCTGGCTGGGGAACGGTGAGTGAAGCCGTTCTTCACCAAAAGCCTTTGATCGTTATTAACCGTTCGGAAATGAATGAAGACCGCAACACGGTTCGCTTTTTAGAAAAGAATAAGCTGTGCCAGGTGGCAGATTGGGGGCAGCTTAAGGACCTGAATGTACGAGAGAAGTTCCCAGCTGTACCGTTCTATAAACAATATTTTAATGAAGTGGATGTTATCGCAGAATCCCTATTGGAAGTCATCGATAGAAATAAAAAGATGAAAAACGTGGAGGAAGTGTTATGGCCGTATTAGTTACCGGAGGCGCCGGCTACATCGGCACCCATACATGTGTGGAGCTCTTGAATGCGGGATATGAGATTGTGGTTCTTGATAACCTGTCCAACAGTCATGTGGAATCGTTGAACCGGGTCCGTGATATCACAGGCAAGTCCTTCGCTATTGAACAAGCTGATCTATTGAATAAAAGCGAAGTGGAACGCGTGTTTACGGAGCAAAATATTGACGCAGTCATTCATTTTGCCGGTTTGAAGGCAGTTGGTGAATCGGTAGCTAAACCTCTTTACTACTATCATAACAATGTCACGGGAACGATTGTTTTATGTGACGTAATGCAGCAGTTTGGTGTAAAGAACATGGTATTTAGCTCATCGGCCACGGTTTATGGATTGACGGATCAGGTACCGATCTCAGAAGGAGTATCGTTGAGTACTACTAATCCGTATGGTCGTACGAAACTACTAATAGAAGAAATTCTTCGCGATCTTTACATATCCGATAAGGAGTGGAGCTTTGCCCTCCTTCGTTACTTTAACCCTGTTGGAGCTCATGAGAGTGGACGAATTGGTGAGGATCCGAACGGTATACCGAATAACTTAACCCCATACATCACCCAGGTTGCCGTTGGGAAGCTAAAGGAGCTTCAGGTATTTGGAAACGATTATGAGACAGAGGACGGAACCGGTGTTAGGGATTATATCCATGTTGTGGATTTGGCAAAAGGCCATTTAAAAGCGCTGGACAAAGTGATGAACAGTGAGGGAGTGGAAGCTTATAACCTTTGAACAGGAAAGGGATACAGTGTTCTTCAAGTTCTGAATGCTTTTGAAAAAGCTATCGGTAAAACCATCCCTTACCGTGTGGTGGACCGCCGTCCTGGTGATGTGGCGGTAAGCTATGCAGATCCGACGAAAGCGAAAAAAGAACTTGGGTGGGAAGCAGAAAAGGATCTCGATGACATGTGCCGTGATGCGTGGAACTGGCAGAAGAACAATGTCTATGGCTTCAAAGAGGAAGTTATAAAGTAATGCCCCGCTGGAAATAACTGAAGTATGAAAAACATGAAACTATTCATCGTTATTGTTTGGGCACTTTTCCTAGGGCTGCACACCTTTACAGACAATCTGGAAAACCTGTTAAACCATCAGTCTATTAACTTTATGTGGCATTCCTCACCAAGCTATCACAATTTTTTTAATGTATCCGACATCACATGGATTCATCCAAACTTCTATCTTATCAAGTTCGGCCACTTTATTGGTTTCGGCATTCTGGACCTTTTCATTTTTCTTTGGTTAACCAGCCATCGAAAATCCATACTGCTTACTTTTAGTTTTGCCGTATTTACGGAAGTCCTGCAGTTGTACTTTGGCCGGGATGGCCGATTGTATGATGTGATCATTGACTCGTTTGGCATCGTTATGGTATATCAAATGTTAAAGCACTTAAGTAAGAGTGAGAAAGCATCGATTCCCTACGAATAGATGCTTTCTTAATAGATCTAAATTTACCTAAGATTGGACTTGATGAAAACGAAAACTCAAGAAATAGCGAAAGCCATTTATATGATCAACAAACATGCGAAGAATGCCCCGGCACTCTATTCGATGAAGGAGAGGGCTCTTCATCGGCTGTTGAGGGAAGGAAAAGCAGAGAAAATCGGTTTAAACTACTCGCCGAACCCGGGTAAAGCACTGCAGCGATTAGATGTACTCGTAAAGGTTGAAGATTTCTTATTTCACCTCCCCTCCACGAAAGATGATCGAAAAAATTTGGAAATCCTCACCTATGATTCTGATTATCGCAATCCCAAAGTGAGTATGCCTTTAAAGCAGGCCAAGCAGATACTGGAGACGTATTCGCCTTTGCCAAAGCCCCCTGCTGTCAAGCGTTCCCGTCCAAAGCAAAGGCCAAAATATATTGGGATCTCTACCTATTTGAATGGTACAAGTAAGTAATCGTTATTCTCCAAACCCTTCATTCAGCCAATCATACCCCAGAACATTGGAATAGCTTTCTCTTCTTCTCTCCACCGTCAGCATTCCATAAATCACTCCATAAAAATATTGAGCAAAGCTTGTCTTGATCTTTCGCAGTTTGTACTGGTAGACAGTGATCCTGAATCCCTGGATCACTTCCGGGACAAGCAGCTCCAGAGGTTTGTCAAAATTCAATTTCATGTAAGCCATCCGTGCCTTTTGCCAGAGGGAGCAGATTTCTGCAGCGGTGGTGAAAAAAGGTTTGACTGCGGTGATGAAGTTTCTTGGAATGTAGTCGGGAAGATAGGAATAATCCAATGTGCTGGCCGATACGGTCTCTTTACGTAAGGTTTTGGTTTTATTTGTTTGTGTTTTTGTTTTTAAAGATGTAGTTTCCGGTTCGGTTTTGATCGGTTCTTTCTTAGGTGTATCAGGACTTTTAGGGGCTGAACGCCCTGTCAAATTTTCAGCCGGCGGTCTGTCAAAACGACGAAAAACAAAAACGTTGTGCGCATAGCCGCCTTTGTTTCGGAGGGTGTGATGGATGGAGATGATCCCAAGCTTTTTTGCTTTGTGCAGCATGCGTTCTACTGTGGAACGGGAAATCCCTCCTTTTTTATAACAGGCAGAAACAAGCGTGCAAATCTTGGCATTGCACACCCCAATAACCTTGACACTATATCTTGTTAACTGATGAAAGGCGATCAGCTCCCCCTTCGTAAACTTCTCCTTATGTACCTCCAAGAATCGTTTGTTCGATTCATTGAACTCCTTCACGGTTTGAAACTCACTCAACTCTTTAAAATTCGTAATCTTTCCAGGCACCATGCAGCTCTTCCTCTCTATAAAAAGCTCTTCACTCTTTAAATAGAGAAAAGAAGAGAAAAAGAGGCATCACTTTGTACATTTTTTTTGGGGAGTAGAAAGTGAATGATGAGAATTGTTAAGAGTGGTACGAAGGAAAAACTTAATCATTAATTAAATTTTAGCTGCCCCAATAATTAAGGCAATTTTATTGTGTGAGAGAGGTTAGTGGTTGCCTCCACCGTAAAAAAAGACAATCCTTTTCTAATTTTCCCATGGATCTTTTGCGTTTTTGCATGATTGGTAAAGCATGAGAGGGTCGTAATTCTGTCTATGTAAAATTAACCACATTTTATAAAAATTAATCTTGACTCATGAATAAAATTAGAATAAATTTAATACACAAAGATATAAATTTTATATCTGGAGAAAATTAAGGAGTGTTGAATATGAGCAGCGATATGTCTGAAAAAATTTATGAGTTGTTACTAGACATTCACACCGAAATTAAAACCACTAATGAATTATTACAGGACCTTTCAAAGCATACCCTCAACGTTGAACATAACCAAAATACAACCCTTGAAGAAATAACCTTATTTGCCAAAGAGCCACATATTAAAGACAACCCCGAAGCTGAGTTGTTTGAGCGGTTAATTCTGACGTATTTAGAGGAAGAGCAGATACGGATCGCAAGTGGAAATCAACGAAAAGCCCCTAGACGCGTTTCCATTCAGTTGAATCAATCTTTAAAGGAATTCTTTGAAAAGTATCTTGGAGACACTCATATTCATGTGGAGCGCATAAAAGAAGGGTTCATTCTTTTCAAAGTACGCGATACTCCACTTGCAGCCGTTAAACTGATCACTGATCTGGGGTTTGCAAGAAGTGAAGATTTTTTCCAAGCGGCTAAAGAGTACACACACACCGCAGCCACCTTTGGAGTGGAACCGGGAAATATGTTCTTCATCATTGGCACAGTAAAAAACGGAATTAATAAATCCTATGTTGAAAAGGTACTGGACCAATCTTTTACGGCTACATCCGATTTCCTCAATGACCACACCTTGGTAAAGAAGTTCAACGAACAATACTTTTCTCAGGTTGATGCATTACCCCGTCCTACGAAGCAGATCTTTGTTTTGGCATCTGAAATTCACCCTAATGATCTTTCCTTTGATTTGGTTAATGGAAGAACGGATATGGATTCCATTCAAAGCAAAATAAAAGCTTACCCTTGGCTATGTGAGCTTGGCAGATTATTCGATGCCGTAAAAAGTGCAGCAAAAAATAATTGATCCCAGCTGCTGCAAGCCATTGATACAGAACCACGGTTAAACGAACTTGTGCTTAAACCGTCGCTGTTTGGCGGTTTTTTCCTTTTTTTAGCTATAAAATATCCCTTATACTTATATAGTAAAAAAAAGAAAATGAAGGAATCCAATTTATCCACGGACCGAAAATGCTTTCAGAACTGGAACATGCCCAGCGAGCATTAACAGGCATTGACCCAGCCACCGGAGAAGAAATCTCTGGATGGGGCAGGGTTTTGGCTGGAGGAATGTTTGTCTTTGGGCTTACCCCAATTGGGAAGGGTGTTAAGGCATTCAAGGTTGTGAGAACGGCTGATAAAGTGATAGGGGTGGCGAAGGAAGGGCAGGCCGCGAAAAGGGTTGTTGGTGCTGCAACTAGGGTCAAAAGTACAGATATTCCTGTGAAAATTGATAATGATTTAATAAAAAATTATGTCAGGGATATTGAATCACGTACAAACAGAGTGTTACCGAAAAATCAGATAGAAAAATTGAAAGAAGCGTTAAGGAATAAAGAATATAAAAAGTTAACTCCTGCAGAAACAAGAAAACATAGACGGTCATTTAATAGAGTTAAAGATAAGCTTATTGAAGAGTGGGAGATAGAATCTGGGCAAAAATGGCCAACTTACACTGAAGAAGTTATATCAGAGAAGACCGGTGAAATTGTTCGGAGAAAGGGAGATAAGTATGATGCTCACCATATAATTGAAAATAGTTTCCAAGGAGAACATGAATGGTGGAATATACATCCCGCAAGATTTCCGAACGAACACCAATCTGAATCCATGGCACTGGTTCTCCAGCTAATAAATTATTCAAAGGTGGTAAGTAATAAATGAGATTTGATTCTATAAAGGAACAAGTAGGTAATGAGTTTTATCCAGTAAGTGAAAAAGAAATTGAAGAAGCTGAATCTAATTTGGGTTTGAAGTTCCCTAACGATTTAAGAGAGTTTCTTTTAGAGGTTGGATATGGTTTCCTTAAAAAATCAGATAATAATATCAATCGTATTATGGGACCGGCTTCAATAAGAGATGCTAGATTGAAAGTTATTGATTTTGAATTTTATCCAGATATAGAATCGTATGAAGAACATGAAAAAGACAAATTAATTTTCTTTGAAGCAAATGAAAGTGCCTTGTTACTTATTGAATTAGGTGAAGGAAATAATGGTATTTATTATGATGAGATAAAAATAGCTAATTCTTTAGAAGAGTTTTTAAGAAAAATGATGGACGACGATAACTATTACATTAACATGGAGTAATTTATAAGAAGAAGAGTATTAGAGGACGATGGACTTGTGAGCCATCGTTTTTCTTAACTCAAGAGAGAGAAAGAAACACTTACTTGTAGGTGGGAAAGATCGGATTCTTAGAAGTGTACTTTTTTCCTTTTTCAAGCTTAACCACTCAATAAATTTACACCTAGTAGAAGTCAAGATTCTTGAATACAAAAATCTAAAATGAAAAAAGCGATAGAATTTTTATTCCTGGATTAAACTAAAACAGCAGCTCTCAAAGGCTGCTGCTGTTCATTTGCTGTATGCTGTTATTTATCGAGGGCAACGAATGAGTGAAATGCGTGCCACTTCAGATCCTCTGAATATTGTATTAATAAAAGTCTCCTGGCACTTAAAAACTCTTAGCTTAATAGTATTAGGATTCCGTGTCAATACGAGTTCAAAGTCGACAAATCGTTCAGATAACTTACCAATTCCAATAGCTGTCACTGTATTGTTGAGAGGACAGGTAACCGATTGTAAGAGTAGTGCTTGAAAGTCAAGTCCCGGTGCAGTATAACCGAAACCTATACCAAATTGGCAATTGTCGCAGATGATTCCTTCTATGAACTCTCCTTGTGGGGCTTTTAAACCAGCAAACTCCGAACGACACTCACATCGAGTTTCAGTTGGAAGTAATTTTCCTCTACGAGCAGGACATTGTTTTCTCTCGAAAATACGCTTTTTAATATTAGGATTTATTCTAGACTTCGAACAACGACAATTCCCTTTTTTTATTGACATATCATTTCCCCCATAAATCAAAATAACCAACTAAAAAGTTATTATTATTCTATGAGGACAATCTATCTATGGTTCGGGCCACATTACTATTTATACCAGGTATTAATAGAACAAAAGGGATACATCCAACCGCCTTATGGAAAAACAAAGTTTCTTTCCGTATTATTGTTATTAGAGAAAGGAGGTTTAAATATGAACTGGTATTTAAAGGTTTTTAAAAACTATATTGGTTTCAAAGGAAGAGCCAGACGAAAAGAATACTGGATGTTTACATTGTTCAACCTGATCTTGTTATTGATTTTAAACATTATCGAAAAAGCTGCACATCTTGAGGAGATGTTAACGGGTATTTATTCTTTCATTGTTCTTATACCTTCTCTGGCTGTTGGAGCACGAAGGCTTCATGACACGGGAAGAAGTGGCTGGTGGCAGTTACTTAACTTGATCCCTTTAATCGGAAGCATCATTCTCATTGTATTCTTTGCTCAAAAAGGGGAAGAAAACGAAAACTTTTACGGCAAGAATCCAATACTGGAAGAGGACAGAACGGCAATATAAGTTTTGTTTAATAAAAGGAGGCCAAGTGCCTCCTTTTTTCTATACATGGAAGGTCTTACAAAAAAGAGGATACATAATCAACTCGAAATTCATCTATCCTCAAACATCTCCAAAAACCTCACCGCCGCCCTTGATAGATACCGATCCTTCAACCAAATCACCGCCGACTTCGACTCAATCTTACAATCTTCCAGCTCTACGACTTTTAACCCCTTGGCAGGAAATGCTAGTAAGGTAGATGACGGCAGAAGTGCAACACCAACTCCTGCTTTTACTAGAGATAGAAGCATCGCGGCATCCGGACATTGGCAGACGACGGTCGGTTCGTAGCCGTGGGATTTCCAGGCGTTAATAACGAGTTCATATAAGCCGACACCGCTCACACGATGCAGGAGCATGAGTGGCATTGGGGCCAGTTCTTTCATGGGAATGGTAGATTCCATGCTGCTGTTTTCAGGGACGACCACGACAAAGTTGTCGGTCGGCAGCTCAATGGAAGAGAAGTCGTTCAGCTCCAGGGGAAGCCGGACGATGGCGAGTTCAATTTCCCGCTTCCGTAAAGATTGGGCCAAGCGGAAGGAATCGCCTTCCTGCAGGCGGAATGTCACTTGCGGATAGTGTTCCCGGAAGTGCCGGAGCCGTTCAGGTATGTACGAGAAACAGGTTTTTACCGAACCGATCGACAGTTCTCCTTTTAACCCTTCTCCTATTTCTTTTACCTCAGTGATCGTTTCATCCATCTGATCCAATAGCTTATTCGCTTTTTCATAAAGTACTTTTCCGGCTTCTGTTAACTCCATATTTCTGCCGTTTCTCTCCATCAAAAGAACACCAAGCTCCTGTTCCATCAATTGGAGCTGCTGGCTTAACGGCGGCTGAGACATGTTCAATCTTTTTGCGGCACGCGTAATCTGGCCTTCCTGAGCAATAGCGGTAAAGTAACGAAGCTGTTTGAGATCCACTGGAACATCTCCTTTTTTGGTATATGAAAATCATATCGGAAACCAATGATTTTAGTATTTTTCATATAGTGTAGCATATGGTAAGTTTTATTTGTCTATTTTTTCAGATTAGTTTATGAATTCGAAAAAAAATAATGAGGAGTGACGTACATGTCTTCGTTTCAAGAGGTAAAACAACGAATAAGAGGATCGATTGCCCCTATTATTACGCCATTTAATGAAAGCGGTTCCATAGATTTCGAAACGCTTGAGAGCTTGATCAACTGGCACATTGAGAGCGGCAGCCACGGGATCTCAGTAACAGGAACAACAGGTGAGCCGAGCTCTCTAACCCTCGAAGAGCGCGTTCAAGTGATGGAAGCGGCAGCAAAAGCAGTAAATGGCCGTGTTCCTTTCGTACCGGGGACAGGTTCAACGAATCACGAAGAAACGCTTTACCTAACGAAAAAAGCTCAGGAATTGGGTGTCGATGCTGCGATGGTCATCGTGCCGTACTACAACAAACCTTCTCAGCATGCGCTGTATAAACACTTCAAAGCCGTAGCAGACTCCGTCGATATCCCCATCATCGTCTATAACATCCCAGGAAGAACGTCCGTCAATCTTGAAGTCAAAACGCTCTCCCGACTAAGCAAAGACTGCCCGAACATCATCGGTGTGAAGGAATCCAACAAAGATTTTGAACACATTAACCGTGTATTGCTGGAGTGCGGAAGAGACTTTCTTCTGTATTCAGGAATCGAGCTGTTGTGCTACCCGATGCTTGCGATCGGCGGTGCCGGTTACATCAGCGCCACGGCGAACGTGGAACCGAAGAAAGTAGCCGAAGTGTATGATGCCTGGAACGCAGGAGATACGGAACGAGCGTTAAATCTTCACTATGAATTGATGCCGCTGAATGACGTTCTTTTTAAAGATACCAATCCGGCGCCTTTAAAAGCAGCACTGGGAATGATGGGAAAAATCAAGCCGGTTCTGCGTTTGCCGATGGATCTGCCAACTCAAAAACTGCAGGATGAGATCCGCGAAGTGCTGAAGCAATATGTGGAACTGCCAGAGGGTACGGCAGCGAGATAAATGATAAAGGGAGTGGAAAATATGTCTACGCAAGTACAAGATACTCAAGAAAAACGCGTTCATGATCGGCAAGAAGACATAAAGCTCTATATTAACGGCAGATTTGTGGAAGGAACGTCAGGTTTAACTTTTGAAAATAGAAACCCTTTTACAAACGAAGTCATCAACAGTATAGCGGAAGGCCGCAGTGAAGAGGTCGATCAGGCGGTTACAGCGGCAAAACGTGCGTTTGAAGGATCATGGGGATCGATGAAACTATCCGCACGCATGAAGTATATCAACCGCATTGCCGACCTGATTGATGAAGAGGTGGAGGAGATTGCGTATTTGGAAGCGCTGGATACCGGGCTTCCGATCGCCCAGACGAGAAAGATGACGGCTCGTGCGGCAGAAAATTTCCGTTTTTACGCCCGTATGGTTCAAACGAAACTGCACGGTGAATCGTATCCGGTGGATGATGAGTTCATCAATTACACGGTCTATAATCCCCTTGGTGTCGTGGGATTGATCACGCCGTGGAATGCGCCGTTCATGCTGGAAACATGGAAGGTCGCGCCGGCACTTGCAACCGGGAACACCGTGGTTTTAAAACCGGCAGAGCTGTCTCCTTTATCCGCTAACAAACTGGCAGAAATCATCCACAAAGCCGGACTTCCGGAAGGCGTTTTTAACGTGGTCCATGGCTTTGGTGAGACGGCAGGTGCGTCGCTCGTTGCCCATCCTGATGTGAAAGCCATTTCGTTTACCGGTGAAACGACCACAGGATCGATCATCATTAAAAACTCCGCGGACAGCTTAAAGAAAACATCAATGGAGCTAGGCGGAAAGTCTCCACTGATCGTTTTTGATGATGCAGACTTTGACCGTGCCCTTGATGCGACGGTGTGGGGGATTTTCTCCTTTAACGGGGAACGCTGTACGGCGAACTCCCGCGTTCTTCTTCAAAAAAACATCAAAGACCGGTTTGTGGAAGCATTGAAGGAACGTGTGGCCAACATCAAGATTGGTGATCCGCTCGATCCATCCACACAACTCGGTCCGCTCGTGGAAAAAGAACACTACAACAAAGTAAAGCAGTATATCGAGCTGGCGAAAGAGGAAGGCTGTGAAGTCGTCCAGGGAACCGTTCCGGAAGACGTGAAAGCCGGCAACTTTGTTCCGCCGACCTTATTGCTGAATGCGACAAACGATATGAGGGTGTGTCAGGAGGAAATTTTCGGTCCGGTCATGTCGGTCATCGAGTTTGAAACCGATGAAGAAGCGATCGCAGTGGCCAACGATGTCCGATACGGTCTTGCAGGATATGTGTGGACGAAGGATCTGAAAAGAGGACATCGCGTGGCACAGGCAGTGGAAGCAGGAATGATCTGGGTCAACGCCCAAAACGTGCGTGACCTCCGCATCCCGTTTGGCGGAAGCAAAGACAGCGGAATCGGCAGAGAAGGCGGACATTATGCCTTTGAATTTTATACCGAGCCGAAAGTCATTCATGTAGCAATCGGCGACCACCATATCCCTCAGTTCGGGATGAAGAAATAAGCAGAATCTGAAAGGAGAGAACAACATGCCAGCTAAAACAGGACAGCAATATATCGATCGAGTCGACCAGGCTCAAGCGAACGTGTGGATCAACGGAGAACAGGTAAAAGGGAAGGCTTCCGAGCATCCTGCGTTTAAGGGAGTGATGAAAACGCAGGCTGAGCTGTATGACATGCAGCACGATCCGAAGAAAAGGGATTTGATGACCTATATCTCCCCATCTTCAGGAGACCGCGTCGGAACCTCGTTCATGCAGCCGCGCTCAAAGGAAGATTTGGAGAAGCGCCGCCTCATGATGCAGGAATGGGCAAAGCATAACGGCGGAATGATGGGACGTTCCCCGGACTACATCAATGCGGGGATGATGGCGTACGGAACCGCGTCGGACATGTTCGGCGTGCAGGACCCGTTTTATGCGAAAAACATGGCGGAGTACTATGAGTACTGCCGAGAGAATGACCTTTCCTTAACGCATACACTCATCCAGCCGCAGGTGAACCGCGGGGTGAATGCCGCGCAGCTGCCTGATCCGTACATTGCCGCACGCATTGTGGAAAAAACGTCGGAGGGAGTTGTGATCCGCGGGGCGAGATTGCTGGCGACGCAGGGTGGAATCACGGATGAAATCATGGTGTTCCCTTCTACATTGTTGAAGCAATCTGAAGAGGAAAATCCGTATGCTTATGCTTTTTCTATCCCGAACAACACACCGGGCTTGAAATTCATCTGCCGCGAGTCGTTTGATTACGGCAAGTCTCATTTTGATCATCCGCTCGGCTCCCGTTTTGAAGAAATGGATACAATCGTGGTGTTCGATGATGTTGTTGTGCCTTGGAACCGTGTGTTTGCACTCAGTGATGTTGGCGTCTGTAACCGGGCGTACAACGAGAGCAATGCTGTTGTACATATGACCCATCAGGTCGTATCAAAAAACGTGGCCAAAACGGAATTTGTGCTGGGGATCCTTCAACTCATGGTGGAAACCATTAATATCGGCCAATACCAGCACGTGCAGGATAAAATGTCAGAAGTCATTATGGCTTTGGAGACGGTTAAAGCATATGTGACGGCAGCAGAAGCCAACGCGAAAATTGATAAATGGGGCATTATGACGCCGGACTTTACGCCGTTAAACATCGCTCGAAACTATTATCCGAAGATCTATCCGCGCTTTGGGGAGATCATGCAGCTGCTCGGAGCAAGCGGCTTAATGGCGATTCCATCAGAAGCGGACTTCAACTCCGACATTCGCCCGGACCTGGATAAATATCTGCAGTCAGCAACAGGGGATGCATACAACCGTGTGAAGCTGTATCGCCTGGCTTGGGACGTCTGCATGAGCGCTTTCGGTTCCAGACAAACGCTATATGAGCGCTTCTTCTTCGGTGATCCGATTCGAATGGCAAGCGCACTGTACAACGGCTACGACAAGCAGGAATACGTGGACCGCGTGAAGGAGTTTTTGACACGTTCTGAGGAGCTGGCTTCGGAAAAGGTGTAAGTGACATCTGCAGTTTTAAGTTTGGTTCGTGGAGGATACGGGCAACTTTTGGATTGCGGGCAACTCTGACTCTTATTCGGGCAACTTATCCAAGTTTCCGGGCAAGTTCCCAAAATGTACATTTTACGTGGACAAAATAAAAGGGGGAGACTCATGGATTTTAATATCATCCGAATCGCGAGAACGATCATCAATGTGAAGGATTTAGATCGTTCCAGGGACTTTTATGTAAACGCTTTAGGTTTTATCGAAACCGAAAGTGATGATGAACATATTTACTTACGAGGATTGGAAGAGCATACCCACCATAGCCTGGTTTTAAAGAAATCGGAAAAGCCCGGTGTTCATGCGCTTGGCTATAAAGTCGAAAAAGAAGAGCATCTCGATGAACTGGCTTTGTTTTTCCAATCCAAAGGCTTAAAGACGAAATGGTTGGAAGAAGGTACGCAGCATGCGCTCGGCCGTGCACTGCACGTGCATGATGTATCAGGAATGCCGCTCGAGTTCTTCTGCAAAATGGATCGGGTGGAACGCATGCTTCAGCGGTACGACCAGTATCGAGGGGCAAGGATTCAGCGGATCGACCACGTGAACTGTGCGGTTTCGGATGTGGAAAAAGCGTATGACTTTTTCACGAATGAACTGGGATTTGCTTGCTCTGAGTACACTGCAACCGAGGATGACCGCATCTGGGCTGCATGGCTGCACCGCAAACAAGGTGTTCACGATCAAGCGTTCATGAATGGAGAAGGACCTCGCCTGCACCATATCGGGTTCTGGCTGCCGGATCCGATGGCGCTCATCCATTGCTGTGATGTGCTGGCGTCTCTCGGATATGGAGACAGCATCGAGCGGGGGCCAGGCCGCCACGGGCTTTCCAACGCGTTCTTCCTTTACTTGAGGGATCCGGACGGCTACCGCATTGAGCTCTATAATGGAGACTATTTAACAAGCGATCCGGACTTTAAGCCGATCCGCTGGGACTTGGACGACCCAAGACGCCAGACGTTCTGGGGACATAAAGCACCTGAGAGCTGGTTCAACGAAACTTCACCGTTTTTAGATATTGAAACAGGTGAGGAGCTGGCCGTTTCCAGTGCGAGGTTAAAGCAAATCAAGCCTGAGTTTGTTCTTTAATGATGGCTCTACTCTAAAAGCCTTCATTGACAAGTTGACTGGAGTGCAAGGTGCGAGACTCCAGCGGGATGAGCGTGACAGGTGAAACCCGCAGGCGCTTGCGCCGAGAAAGTAGGCGCTGGCGCCGGTAAGGCTCAGCGCACGCCCTGCGAAAGTAGGCGTTTACGCCGGTAAAGGCGAGCAACCTGAAACGGAAATCAACCACTTCCAAGAGCAACAACGGTTACGAGAACAGCTTTTATTTTTGAACAAATCGAAAGGGGAGGAGCAGTGATGGAGACAATCTACATTCATCACCCGGTTTCAGAAGCAGTTAAAGCTGAGATGGATTCCTGTGTCTTGGCGCTTGGGTTCTTCGACGGCGTCCATATCGGGCACCAAGAGATTCTTGAAAACGCCAGAAGGATCGCAAAGCAAAAAGGGTTGACCTTTGGTGTAATGACATTCTACCCTCATCCAAAAACCGTGATTCAGCCTGATGAGGAACCAATGACCTATTTAACACCATTGCCTCTAAAGGAAGAAAGGTTTCAAGCGCTTGGTGTGGAAAAGTTATTTGTAGTGAAATTTACTCCTGAATTTGCCCGCCTTACCCCTGAAGATTTTGTACAGCACTATATCCTCGGACTCCGCTGCAGACATGTTATTGCGGGGTTTGATTACCACTATGGCTGCAAAGGTAAAGGAAACATGGAAACCCTTGCGGCTGATGGCCGGTTTGGCGTCACGATGGTCCAGAAAGTGGAACATGGCCAGGAGAAGATCAGTTCTACGGCGATCCGTCACTTGCTGTCAGCCGGAAATATGAAAGCCGTTCCGGATTATCTGGGTGATTTTTATGAGGTAAGAGGGGTAGTGAAGCAAACGCCTTTATTTTATAGGAATCAATTCCTGAAAGTCGCGGTGGATGCCCTTTACCGGGTACCGATACCAGGTGTTTATAGAATCCAGGCTGAAATTGATGGGGAGCGCTATGACGGTGTTTGCCACGAAATCTCGCAATCTGGTCATGATACTTCAGTGCTTCTTCAATTGAAAGATGGTTTCATAGATTCTCATCAAAAGCGGATTAGCATCATGTGGATCGATTTTGTTTCCGGAAAGCCGCAGGAAACACATCAGATCCATCACTATATGGAAGTCAATAGAATGGTTATTTAATAAAAAGGTATAGGGGGACAGTTGTTATGTTGGAATTGAATGAACAGACTGTTGCACCAGGTGAGTCCTTAAATTACGAGGAAATTGCAGCATCGGAGAAGTTTAAACGCCTGCTGCGCTCCAAAAAACGTTTTACGATTTCCGTTACACTTTTCTTTCTCTGTTTTGCTTTGCTGCTTCCTGTTTTGGCCTTCTATACAGATCTCTTAATCAAGCCTGCGGTCGGTGCCATTTCGTGGGGCTGGGTTTTTGCGTTTGCGCAATTTGCGATGACATGGATCATCTGCCATTTATATGTGAAAAAAGCGGCTGAGTTTGATGACATGGCCGCCCAAGTACTGAATCAAGAAGTGAAGGGAAGGTAACGGGATGGACGTCAAAGTAGTTAGCCTTTTTGCATTGATTGTGGTGGTCACGCTTCTGATAACATACTACGCATCGAAAAGAACGAGAAATGCCAGTACGTTCTATACAGCAGGCGGCGGTTTATCCGGCTGGCAGAATGGTTTCGCCATCGCGGGAGATTTTATGTCAGCCTCTTCTTTCTTGGGATTGATCGGGGCCATCGCCCTCGTCGGCTATGATGGTTACTTTTTAATGTATGGCGCGCTCGTCTCCTACTTGGTCGTTCTCCTGTTAGTGGCCGAACCTCTTCGAAACCTTGGAAAGTACACGTTGGCCGATATGATTGCCGAGCGCTTCAAAGCCAAAAAAGTGCGTGGAGTCACCGCGTTTAACGCGCTGACCATTTCGGTGTTTTATATGCTCGCTCAGCTTGTAGCCGCCGGTGCTCTGTTTAAGCTTTTATTGAATATTAACTATGAAATCTCCGTTGTGCTCGTCGGTCTTGTGATGCTCACGTTTGTGATTTTCGGAGGAATGACGGCTACGAGCTGGGTGCAGATTACAAAAGCCATACTACTTCTCGGCGGCACGCTTCTTATTTTTATCATGGTCATGATGAAATTCGACTTTAACTTTATGCGTGTGTTTGAGGATATGAAAACTGCCACTCCTTTGAAAGCGGCGTATTTAAATCCAGGAGCGAAATATACAAATGGACTCGATGCGATATCGCTGACTCTCGGTTTAGTCCTGGGTACGGCAGGGCTTCCTCACGTTCTCAGCCGTTTCCTAACGGTTCCGAACGCGAAGGTGGCGCGTAAATCTGTCGTTTATTCCATTTGGATCATCGGCTTGTTTTATGTGATGGTTATTTTCCTAGGATTTGCAGCTGCCAAATACGTGGGAATGACGGACATTATGGCCGCTAACCCGGCTGGAAATATGGCCGCTCCGCTCCTGGCAAAAATGCTTGGCGGCGACACGTTATTCGCCCTTATTTCTGCCGTTTCGTTTGCAACGATTCTTGCCGTCGTAGCGGGAATCGTGCTGACAGGAGCCACCGCTTTCTCCCATGACTTCTATAACGAGATCATGAAAGGCGGAAAGGCCACCGAAAAAGAACAAGTCCGCATGGCGAGGCTGGCCTCGATCGGGATCACGATTCTTTCTATTGTATTGGCGTTGTTCGTGCAAAAAGTAAATGTGGCATTCCTTGCATCGCTCGCACTGACTGTCGCAGCCAGCTCCAACTTGCCCGTTATTTTGTTCACCGTCTATTGGAAGCGCTTTAATGTGAACGGTGCGATCACAGGAATGCTTGTAGGATTATTTGGAACCATCCTCCTTGTTGCGATCAGTCCGAACGTGTGGAGTCCGGAAGCGGGGAAAGCTCTCTTTGTCGGAACTCCACTCTTCCCGCTAGCCTCACCGGGAATCGTGTCTATTCCGTTAGGCTTCTTGGGCGCATATCTTGGAACCATCCTGTCTTCCCGTAAAAGTGAAACCGGCAACTTCCAGGAAATATTGGTTAAATCGAATACCGGAAGTGATGTAAAAGGAGTCACCCAGCATTAATAACTTGATGCAGTAAGGAGTGAATGATGTGAACAAAGCAAAAATGGATCCGGTGCCTGGCACCGTATATGGGACGCTTCTTAACTATAAAGGAGCAATGGCCGCGCTTGGGGATGCGGTTAACGAAGCTCCTTACACAGAGGCGCCAAAAGGTCCGATTCTCTACATTAAGCCGGTGAATACAATCAATGGCCACGGCAGTGCGATCCCGCTTCCTGAAGATGTGGAGGAGCTGGAAATTGGTGCAGCATTAGGGGTTGTGATTGGAAGTACGGCAACTCGTGTGAGCATGGATGAAGCGTTGGACTATGTAGCGGGCTATACGGTAGTGAACGATGTCAGCGTCCCGCATGAAAGTGTTTATCGCCCTGCCATTAAACAAAAAGCGCGGGATGGGTTTTGTCCTGTTGGTCCGTGGGTCATCGAGCGGGATGCGGTGGCGAATCCGGATTCTCTCTCTGTAAAAGTGTGGATCAACGGAGAGCTGAAGCAGGAGAATACGACGGCTAACCTCGTTCGTTCGGTTTCCCGACTGATTGCGGATGTGACGGAATTTATGACACTGAACGCGGGGGATGTCCTTATGGTCGGCGTACCAGAGAAGGCGCCTCTAGCTAAAGCTAGGGATGCGGTACGAATAGAAATAGAAGGTGTGGGTTCACTTGAGAACACCATTGTGCCTGAACATGAAACCGTATTTGGAGGTGCCCTATGAAACGAGGACGAGTCGCCTATTCAGGCGCCATCCATGACGCGGTTGAAGTGGACGGCTGCCTTCAGCTGAATGATGGACGAATTGTTTCCGAGCACGATGTTGTCTGGCTTCCGCCGGTGCTGCCCCGTACCGTGTTTGCGCTCGGTTTGAACTACGCAGATCACGCGAAGGAACTGGATTTTAAAGCACCGCCAACCGAACCGCTTGTCTTTTTAAAGGGTCCGAACACGTTCGTCGGCCACCGTGCCCAGACGCGCCGGCCGGCAGATGTTACGTACATGCACTATGAATGCGAGCTTGCTGTCGTCATCGGCCGTCCTGCCCGTAAAGTAAAACGTGAAGACGCCTATCAATATGTTGCGGGTTATACGGTCGCCAACGACTATGCCATTCGGGACTATCTTGAAAACTATTACCGCCCGAACCTAAGAGTAAAAAACCGAGACACCTGCACACCAATCGGTCCGTGGCTTGTTGATGCTCAGGATATTGATGACCCTATGAATCTAGCGCTGAAAACCTACGTGAACGGAAAACTGACGCAAGAAGGAAACACCCGGGATATGATCTTTGATATTCCTGCACTCATCGAATATTTGAGCATCTTTATGACACTGAATAAGGGTGACATCATTTTAACAGGTACTCCTCAAGGAACGGTGAATACAGCGGTTGGGGACGAAGTGGTTACGGAAATCGAAGGAATCGGCCGTCTGATGAACACCATTGTGGGCGATGATACGTTTTTAGGTGTTCAGCCGATGAGAGTTAGTGTACAAGAGAAAGCTGAATAAGGGATGACGGCGGGGGAACTTCATGGGTTTTCCCGCTCTTCACGTTGAAAGGAGTATAATCATGCCGCATTTTATTATAGAGTATACCGACAATATTAAGGATCAGGCGGACATTCCGGCTCTTCTTGAAAAAATTAACGCTGTACTGATCTCCCGCAGCGATATCTTCCCGATTGGCGGCATCCGTTCAAGAGCCATTGAACTGAAGGACTATCGTGTGGCAGACGGGAAAGAGGACGATGCCTTTGTTCACGGAGTGCTGAAGATCGGGGCAGGGAGATCGGAGGCGGATAAAAAGGCTGTTTGTGATGAGCTTTTTGAGGTGATCAAGAGTCATTTTGCGGAGCTGTTTGCTTCAAGGTATCTAGCGCTGTCCATGGAGCTGAAGGAGTTTAGTGACGCGGGGACGTATAAGCAGAATAATATTCATGGGAGGTTTAAGAAATAATCTACTATTTTTCAGGTAAAACAACAGCCGCCAAGGAGGAATTGGCGGCTGTTGTTTTTTTATGGGGAAATCAAACGTAACTGTATTAACAATCCCTATCATCTTGAAAGGGGTTGTTGAAATGATTCATTAAGATTTGTTCGTGCGATCTGTTTTCCCATAGCTTTCTCAATAATGCTTAATATCCAGATTCAACCTCTTTTTGTTTATCCTCCGAAAGATTGTGTCTTTCATTGGATCTTTTTTATATTCATTGAGAATAAATAATCCTCATTAAAATATCTTGTGGATAATCACCAAATTGATTTCCAAACAGGTTGATCCCCCCAATGTTCGGAGCATCGGATTTAATACCGATCCTGAAATTCAGATGTTTTTGTTTATCGACAAGTATATCTTTTAACGAAGTGTTAGAAACCTTTATTTCATCTAAATAGCTTCCATCCTCGGTAATTTTCCATGATTTTAAAAGACCATACTGAGTGTGCCCCTCTTTCGGAAACCACACAGGGTTTAAATCCCCTTTCCTTTCACCAAAATCACCGGGACATGTCCACGTACAAATTTCTTGATCATTGATCCATATCGTAATATCTGAAGGCCAATTATGGTCATAGTGCGGTGCCTCTGAACAGAGCTCCATTGAAAATTGAACAGATTGAATTTTTGCATTGGACGGAAGCTGCAATGGGAATCGATAGTCGATATACCCCTTGCGGAACCAGATCATTTGAGCATTCATTCTTTCCGGATGGTAAAATAATGCAGGTTCATCCAAGGGATCGAGTACACCAGTCTTCGTAATGATTCCGCAGGTTGGCGAAATATTAGCATCAAAGTAATGACCAATCGGCATTTCCAGCTGATACATATTTTCTTTATTGCCATAACCCATATCCATCCTTAAATCCATATGAATATCTTCAAAAACCCGCGAACAAACCTTCATTGTCCCCCTCGTTGCAGGAAGCAGTTCAGTATAGATGATCCCAGCTGTCTCTAGAACCCGTATGTTTAAAGCAATAGTGGAAACTGGCAGATTTAATTGTTCTGCCATTTCATTGATGTTCATTTTTTTCGTATTTAGTAATTTTAGAATATCGATTCTTACCTTTGAAGAGAGCGCGTGAGCTACCTTAATCAAAGCGTCTGATTCATCAATTGTGAGTTCTAGCAAGAAAATGCAACCCCTATCTTATTTTTATGAGGAGAACCATATAGCTCCATAATAAAGGAATAACTGGAAATGTAAAAAGATATTGACTTATCAAAATGAAAGCGTTATCTTAACAATTAATACAACAATACTGTTTCAAACATAATATTTGTATTAAATACTACAGTATTTGTTTCGAAAAAAACAGTATTTTTCTTAGCGCATCGGTGATTTTTAACATAAATTTTCTGAATTTTAAATCTTTTTAACAGGAAGGGGGAACGATCGGTCCGAAGGGATGATGGAGGTCTTCTATTTGCTGTTTTTCCAACTGTCTTAACTAATTAACGAGGGGGAAATTCAAGATGAATAAGAAAATCAAGGTAATGATTAACTGTTTGATCATCGTTATTTTTATTCTTTCCTTGGGGGCGTGCAGCCAAAGTTCATCGTCTGATAAGGTGGGAAAAAATGAAATTGTGTTTTGGAATCCGTTTGTAGGTCCAGATGGTAAAAACATGCAGATGATGGTCGATGCCTATAACAAAACGAATCCGAAGTTTAAAGTGAGAAATATCTCACTAAAAGAAGCCGATATGTACGCAAAGATTCCTACCGTTGTCAATTCAGGCAGAAACATCCCGGATTTAAACATTGTTCATGCTGAGCGGATCAAACAATTTGTGGACAAAGACATGCTGGTTCCAATGGATGATTCCCTTGCAAAATATCCTGAAATTAAAGCTGAAAATTATGTAAAAGCGGGCTGGGATATTGGCGGCCTGGACAATAAGCGATATAGCGTCCCTTTGGATGTGCATAGCTTTGTTATGTACTACAACAAAGATCTGGCAGCCAAATATGCGCCTCATGCCCTTGATGATAATATCGTTACATTTGATGAAATAAAAGAAGCAGGCTTAAAAGCGAAAAAAGATGGTATTATAGCGACCCCTGTTACTTGGATGAAGCCTGCCTTCTTGTCGGTGTACAGCCAAATGGGTGGAAGCATTACGAGTGATGGCACGAAGCCGACTTTAAACACGGAACAAGCTGTAGACACGTTAAAACTCTACAATGGTTTTGTAAAGTCAGGCATCACCAATAAAGATGGCCAGGATGCGGGTCAAGTCTTTAAATCTGGAAAAGCGATCTTCTACCCCGAAGGAATCTGGATGCAAAATGATATTAAGAAGGCAAAGAATTTAAATTGGGGAATGACAAACTTCCCTCAGCTAAGTGATGACAAGAACAAAATGGTGAACTGGAGTTCTTCCCACCAATTTGTACTTCTTAAAAATCCTGAAAGAAACAAGAAGAAAACTGAAGGCGTCATAAAGTTTATTGACTGGGTAAGGGATAACTCCCTTCCATGGGCAGAAGCGGGTCAAAACCCGGCAGCATTAGCTACATTGGATAATCCTAAATATCACAAGATGCCTCAATCCTTCTTGATTAAAGATGCAACAGAACAAAAATCGTTAAAAATCTTTGACTACAAGTACAATGGCTATATCTCTGAACAACTGGACAAAATCGGCAATGATACGGTATTTGGAAAGCTCGATATTAAGAAGGCTCTAAAGGATTCCCAGAAAACCGTAGAGGATAAGATTGCACAGGATAAGTAAGAGGAACCAGGTCTCCAGCAGAATGGATAGAAGGCAATGGGAGGATTTCTTCTATTGCCTTCTACTAAAAGAGAAGGAGAAAAAATATGGATCTTAAGCTGACTGAAAAAAAGAGAATAGACGTGCTTTCACCAGCCATGGGCAAGCCGCATCGTAAAGGAATCAATTTTTCGCCCATGATTTTTATCGGGCCGCATCTTTTGTTGTTTGCTCTATTTTTTCTTATCCCTATATTTTTTGGTGTGTACATTTCTTTTACGAACTGGGATTTGGTCAATACTCCCGAGTTTGTCGGGTTGGATAACTATAAGGAAATTTTATTCAATAAAGAATCAACGTTCTACACCCAGCTGCATACCGGACTGGGAAATACCTTTAAATTTGTGGCTTTTACGGTTCCTGCCTGCATCATTATCCCCTTGCTTTTAGCTGCTGCACTCCATGTGAAACCAAAAGGGATGAAGATCTTTCAAGCGATTTTCTACTTGCCCGTATTGTTTTCCATTTCAGCTGTCATGATCATCTGGTCCATGATGTTTAACGTTTCGTTTGGACCGATTAACCATTATTTCACTTCCTCACCCAACTGGCTGGGCACACAGCCTTACGCATGGATCGCACTCGTCGTTGTAACAGTCTGGTGGGGGATCGGCGGGAACATGATCATTTACCAGGCAGCATTAAACGGAGTATCCAAAGAATACTATGAAGCTGCGTCACTGGACGGGGCGGGCAGGCTGCAAAAGTTTTTCCACATCACTCTTCCAAGTATAAAGAATCAGCTGCTGTTCACAATCGTCATTACAACCATCGCCCAGTTTAATATCTATGGACAGGCGCTCATGCTCACAAAGGGAGGTCCTTCCAGTTCAACCACCGTGCTTCTTATGTATATCCAGCAGAATGCCTTTGGATCGGGTCAATCCATCGCAGGAATTGCATCCGCAATGGCGGTTATCCTTGGTCTGTGCATCATGGCTGTCTCGGTTATTCAATTTTTCTTGTTAAGAGAGAGGAAGTAGGAGGCGGGTACCATTGAAAAAAGTAAACATCTCCACCTTGATTTCATTCATTTTTCTGTTATGTATGACTTTAATTTGGATATTCCCTCTTGCCTGGTCACTTTTCACATCCTTTAAAGATGAGATCGATATCCAAACCTTTGGTTTTACAATGCTGCCCATTCACTGGGTAATGGCCAATTACCAGGACGTTCTGTTTAATAACACAAGTGCTCCTGTAGCCAAGTGGTTTATGAATTCCATGATCATTTCTGTCACACAGACCATTCTTGTATTGGTGGTTGTTTCAATGGCAGCCTATGGATATACCCGGCTGCGGTTTAAGGGAAGGGACTGGCTTTTTTCCTTTTTACTCGCAACCATGATGTTCCCTGCCGTTGTGAACCTGATTCCGTTGTATAAAATTGTTGATACCCTCGGCTGGGTCAATAGTTATTGGGCTGCGATCGTTCCAGGAGCTGCAGCGGTGTTTAATGTTTTTTTAGTAAGACAGTTTATGATCGGAATTCCGATTGAACTGGATGAATCAGCGCGGATCGACGGAGCCAACGATTTTCAAATTTATACGAAGGTTACCCTTCCGCTCATCAAACCCGTATTAACCGTCGTGGCGTTATTTACATTTACGAGTTCATGGAATGACTTTTTGTGGCCTTCCATCGTATTCAACGATATTGATAAAATGCCGATCACACCAGGGCTGCAGCTTCTGCAAGGAATGTATGTCACAGATATCGGACATGCGATGGCTGCCGCTATTATTGCGATCGTCCCAACCTTTATTTTGTATTTGTTTACTCAGCGTTATTTCTTACAATCGATGTCTTTATCTTCTGGAGTAAAAGGATAGGGGGGAAATGCTTTGAATAGAAAACTGGAAAGAAAACTGATCATCATTGGATCGGTATGGCAGATGCTTTCTGGTCTGCTTACCATCTTTGTCTATGGATCGTATATCAAATCACAAAGTAACGGTATTCATGAAACGCAATTTGCACAAATGAAAGCGATGGAATCTTTGTTTGGCAGTTTATATAGCTTTGCTGTAACATTCGGCCTCTTTTTTGTAGCGATAGGGTTATTGAATCTTTATCTGGCAAGAAACCTTAAAGATGACAAGGTCGAAGTAAAACTATCATTCTGGTTTATTTTATTAGGTGCTGCATCCTACTTTTTTATGGATTTCTTAAGTACTGTTCTTTTTCTTTCGGGCGGAATATTGGCCTTGGCAAAAAATAAAACGATTTCGAAGTTACATAGTCAGGCAGAGCCAACCCACTAATTTATCAAGGAGCTGTTGATCATGGAAGTGAACATTCGCAAGGAATATCCCAGACCGCAATTTGAAAGAAAAGAATGGTTGAATCTCAATGGAGAATGGAATTTTCAGTTCGATCAGACGAATGTCGGTGAAAAAGAGCAATGGTACAAACAAACCAAATTAAATCAAAAAATAAGGGTTCCCTTTACGTATGAAACGAAGGCCAGCGGAATTCATGAGGAAACCTTTTGCCCCTATATTTGGTATCAAAGGTTAGTTACTGTGCCTGAAGAGTATTCCCATAAAAGAACCATTCTGCACTTCCAGGCAGCCGATTATGTGACCAAACTATGGGTGAATGGTATTTTTGCCGGCCTGCATAAAGGTGGATATACGGCATTTTCCTTTGACATTACCAACTATATCAATGCAGGAAAAGAAAATAACGTAGTCGTCAAAATAGAGGATAGCCATAATGAATATCAACCAAGAGGAAAGCAACGATGGATCGATAAGAACTTTGGCTGCTGGTATGTACAATCCACCGGTATATGGCAGACCGTATGGCTGGAATTCTTAAATCAAACGAGTATTCATTCGGTTAAAATAACTCCAGATCTGGATACGGAGTCTGTAGAGTTCGACTATAAATTGACGAATGTTCAACAAGATCAAAAGGAGCTTTCGTTAAGAACTTCGATTACATTTGATGGTCAGCCTGTAAAGGAATTTAGTTTGAAGGTGGACCGTGAAAATGCACGGATGAAAGTAAATCTGGCTAGTGAGATCCACGAATGGAAAGTCATGCAATGGAGTCCGCAGCATCCTCATTTGTACGATGTGGAATTCACCCTTTACCATGGGGAACAAGAGCTCGATCGCGTTCAGTCCTATTTCGGTATGAGAAAAATATCGATCAAGAATGGCAATATTTTATTGAATAATGTACCCATTTATCAAAAACTGCTTTTGGATCAAGGATATTGGGAAGACTCCCATCTTACACCGCCTTCAGAAGAGGCGATCATTTTAGATATCGAGAAGACATTCGAAATGGGCTTTAACGGGGTAAGGAAACATATGAAAGTTGAAGATCAGCGTTTTCTATATTGGGCGGATAAGAAAGGCCTGTTAGTTTGGTCTGAAATGGCCGCAGCCTATCAATTTTCGGATGAGGCGATCCAAAATTTCACGGAGGAATGGATGACCGTTGTCCAGCAGCACTATAATCACCCAAGTATTATTACGTGGACACCATTCAATGAATCTTGGGGAGTAAAGAATATTTACACGAACGAACAGCAGCAAAAATTTACGGAAGGAATCTATCATCTGACAAAATCAATGGATCCTATGAGGCCTGTCATCGTAAACGATGGTTGGGAGCATACCGTTTCGGATATCATTACCCTTCATGACTATGTGGAATATGGTGACGAATTCCTAAGCCGCTATAAGGAAAAAGAAAAAGTCGTGGATAATGAGATTGCCTTTAATAATTTTAAGCATGCCATGGCACAAGGATATGAGTATAAAGGCCAGCCGATTATTATAAGTGAATACGGGGGAATTGCCTTTAACTCAGAAGAAGGCTGGGGATATGGGAACCAGGTAAAAGACGAGCAGGAATTTTTAGACCGTTATGAATCCATTACAAAAGCGATCATGAGTCTGGACTACATTTGCGGCTTTTGCTATACCCAAATTACCGATGTTCAGCAAGAAGTCAACGGACTGCTGACCGAAAGCAGAAAACCTAAAGTGAATCTATCTGAAATTAAACGAATTAATGATAACTAAGATTAAATGACAGTTGGAAATTGTCTTCCTAGCGGGCCCCTCGTTCAGGATCGGAACGGGGTTCGGAAGATCACTCATGTTTAGGTTAGTCATTAAGAAATGGGGCTGTCCAAGAAGTCTGTAAGCTGTTGATTTCCGTTCCAGGCTGCTCGCTTTCCGCGGGGCGTGCGGTGAGCCTTACCGGCGTGAACGCCTACTTTTTGGTGCAAGCACCGGCGGGAGTCTCACCTGTCACGCTAGTCCCGCAGGAGTCTCGCATCTTCCACTTCAATTAACTTTTCATTGAAGATTTTTCAAGCCAAAAAGGGGCTGCCTGAAGGTCAATTTTCGACTTTCTGGACAGCCCCTTTTTCTTTATTTAGAACCAACTATTTCCCTACCTTATCTAAAGTTTAATAGTCACAAAGTTTTAATCCTCTTATTTTAATTTTATTTTTAGGTCTTTTTTACCTTTTTTGTATGGGGGAAAAGAATTACTATATTAGTATAGAATTCTATATTATGTAATTAAGTCTAATATTTGGGGGATTACAGCTTGAGAAGTATGTTCATAAAGAGAAAGAGTTTTATTCTATCAACGGTTTTTGCTTTTTTATTTTCGGTATTCTTTATAGGTATTGAGGCCCAGGCCGCGGCAGGGGATAACACATTTATTAAGCCGGCAGAAGGAACGTTTACTTCTAATTTCGGACTTAGAAACGGTGAATATCACTATGGTGTAGATATGGCTAAAAGCGGATATGTTAAAGTCGTTGCATCAGCTCCAGGAACGGTCAGCAGATCCTACCTATCTAGTTCCTATGGAAATGTAATTTTTATTAAACATACGATTAACAGCGTGCCATACGAAACGGTTTACGCTCATTTAAATACTAGAAATGTAGGTGTTGGTGCTACTGTCTACCAGGGTCAAGTGATAGGGTCAATGGGGAACACGGGGACTTCGTCCGGACAGCATTTGCATTTTGAAGTTCACCAACCCTACTGGACATCTGCAAAAACATATGCGATGAACCCGATGAACTTTATCCCTACTTGGGAAGGGAAATATAGAACGGGCAGTTTCTTGTATAATGTAGGAACGGATACCATCTATCCAATCTCATATAATGGCGACAATGATATTATTGTAAAAGTAGATTCCACAAGTACAACGGTCGGGAAATACAAAGTATATCTGCAAAAAGCCATAAATGGAGTCTGGACAAGTGTTGGACAAGCTGATGCTCCTAAAACCGGGGCACAAACAGTTACTTTCACACAGGAAAACAGCAGCAAGGCATTATCTCCATATACTCAATACCGGCTTCTTTTAAAGAACTCTGATACAACCAGGGTCTACTACAAAGTTTGGTATGAATAAGAATCAAAAGCCTATCTCTTTGATGAGACAGGCTTTTTTTTGTAAGGAGCAGTTAAAAGTTTGGTTGAAAAAAACAGTAGCGAGTACTATAAATTGCGATACAGCTGCATGTGTTTTTGCGCTTTTTATAAATCCATTGCTGGCTATATCCTTCTCGTGTCAGTTGTTAATCTTAAAATAACCCCATTTTTTGGGCATCTTTCACATTTCTTCTCCATCCTTGCCAACCAACATAAATACCAACCAGCATGAACAGCGCAATATGGGTTAATGCTGATTTAAATAGGTGTTTGTCCTGAAAGTCGGCCGGGAAAATCCAGGTAACATAGCCGACAATTAAACCCCATGAAATAATTCCATACACCACACTATAATGGACCTTTCCTTTCACTCTTTGTTGATTAAACCATTTGCGCACATGGTTTTCTGAAGAAATATTACTTTCTACAAAACTTAAAATGCCCACGCCTAACCATACCAAAGCAGCTAAGATCCTCAACAGAACCGGCAGAATGCCCTCATGAGTGACAACAGCTTTATAGACAAATAGTGCAGCAAAACCCAATGATAAGAAACCGAGCAGAAGATTCACGCTTTTACGCATACATTTTCCCTTTTTATGCTTTCAACCTCTTCATATAATCTATATACCAGTAAATAAATATTTTCTTTTTCCTTGTTTATTCTCAATCAGGATCACCTTAAGTCATACTAAAGGTTATAAAGCTGGTGGCCTAGGTATGGTCGGTGGATTGACAGTTCTTGTTGGAGGGAGTGGGATTTTAGGTGCAGCAGCAGGTGGAGCTGCAGGGAAATTACTTACATAATTGCCTAATGAAGCTATTGCTCTAAATGTTGTAAAAGTCGTTAATTTAATAAATTTTCTTAAGTCTACAGATAATCCGGACAAGAAAAACTCAAACGAAATACTCGTCTTTAACCACAAGCACCCGTTTCTGATTTCTTTCTACAAAATTTTTAGCGACTTGAGCAGCAACTGCTTTACGTTCTTTATCATCCAAACCGTGTTCATCCTCCTTACTGCACCCTGTAAACAAAAGCAACGATAAACTTGCAATGAGTATTAAGATTTTCATTCACTGATTCTCCATCCCTCAATTACCATTTTGGCCCGATCGGTAGTTCCATTGAGTTGTCTTTTGTTTGCTGTGAACGGCTACAACGATTATTTTCAAACGTTTTCCAATAAAATTAATGATTTGGAATTGTTGGCGGCGCATTTAATCCGTACTTTTTACTAAATGGAAATTTAAGTAATTTTCTTTACCTAAAAAAACTAGGTCTAAATCAAAGGGGAAATTGTAAGGGTTAGATTACTAAATAGTCGTTTTTCCTCCATAAAACACCCCACCAGCACCTCGCCGGCAGGGTGTTTTTTCCTATTTTACATTATATGGTAATAGTTTTAGAACAGGACTTTTGGGCGATTTACTTTGTTCTCAATCTGCTTATAATAAGGATTTATTGATGTTCACTAAATAGAACAAAATCATTCGTTATTGCGTTTTATGTTGTAAATATTTGGGTAATGTAGCAATTAACTGAAGAACTCTGCACAGAGGTTATTTTTTTACCTATCACATTCGTTAATAAGGGCGAATTGTTCTTGATAGTATAAGATGACAAAGGCAGGTGCTTACATGCGTATTCTATTCATTGCTCCAAGAATTCCTTTCCCCCCTCGAAAAGGGGATCAGCTGCGGGCGTTTCATCAGCTAAAAGGCTTGAAGAAGCTCGGCCATGATCTTCATCTGATCTGTTATTCCGATGAGGAGGAGGTTCCCGATGAACTGAATAATCTCTGTTCCCGCATCATGACGGTGAAGTTTAAAAAGTCAGCTGCCATGATGAAGATCGCGGCAGGCATGATGACGAACACACCAGTACAAGTGTCCTACTATGAATCCAATGCGTTCAGGCAGGCCATAAAAGAAGCGGTGAGCACCCATTCGTATGATGTCGTGCACACCCAGCTTGTAAGGACCTATCCGTACTTTGAAGAGCTGAAGGAACTGCCGAATGTCCTGGATTTTGTCGATTCCATTTCCTTAAACCTTTCCCGAAGAATCGCTTTTAAGAAGTCGATCACGAACCCTCTCATTAAACACGAAGCCAGAACCATTCACCTCATGGAGAGACAAGCCATGGAATGCTTTGACGGCTCGATCTTCATATCCAATGTGGACCGGAACTATGTAGGAGACGAAGCGCAGCACGTCGCTACCATCAGCAACGGTGTCGATCTTCACTACTTTTCATATCAAAAGAAACTCACTGAACAAAACAATCTCATCTTCGTCGGCAACATGTCGTACGAGCCGAACCGCCAAGGCGTGAAGTACTTTATTGAAAATATCTACCCGCACATCATGCGAAAGACGAAGGATTTTACCTTCTATGTGGTAGGACGAGATCCCACACCGGACTTGATCCAGCTTTGCCGGGATAAGCCGAATATCACTGTGACAGGAGAGGTTGATGATATCCGGGACTATCTGGCAAAGGCGAAACTGTTCATCTGCCCGCTAAAAACCGGTGCCGGTGTTCAGAACAAGGTGCTCGAAGCGATGTCAGCCGGGATCCCCGTCCTCACAACCTCGATCGTCAATGATCCGATTGGAGCGGTCGAGTCGGAGTCCGTCGTGGTCCGCAATCAGGACCAGGAATTTGCCGATGCAGCTGTAGACCTGCTGTCTGATCAAAATAAGCTCGAAGACTTGCGGCAGTCCGCCCGGTCCTTTGTAGAAGAGAATTACGAATGGGACAGGCTGAATCAGAAGCTGGAACAATTTTATAGAGAAACGATGTACAAGCGGAACAACGTATTTGGAAAAGAATCTATTCATTGCTGATGGGTATATGACTTCTTATACGAGGTGAGTCTATGAAACTAGTGTTGTTGTCCGGCGGATCAGGAAAACGGTTATGGCCTTTATCGAATGACGCACGTTCCAAACAGTTTTTGAAGGTGCTGAACAACTCGTTCAATGAGAGTGAATCCATGGTCCAGCGGGTGTGGAGCCAGCTGAAGTCGGTGCATCTGGCAAGCTCGTCGCTGATCGCAACGAACGGTTCACAAGTTGAGATGATCCAGAACCAGATCGGGAATGACGTACCGCTTGTCATCGAACCGGAGCGGCGGGATACGTTCCCGGCCATTGCGCTGGCGGCAAGCTACCTGTTCTCGGTCATGAACACGAACCTGAACGAAGTAGTTGCCATTTTACCCGTCGATCCTTACGTGGAGCGAGATTTCTTTTCAAAAGTGAAGGATTTGGAGATGCTGCTTCATCAGTCCGGTGCCAATCTCGCATTGTTAGGCATCCAGCCGACGTATCCATCGGAAAAATACGGTTATATTGTTCCCGAGGAAGAAGAGGGTGAATGGATCCAGGTCTCGCATTTTCAGGAAAAGCCAAACGTGGAGCAGGCGGAAGCGCTGCTGAAGAAGAACGCGCTGTGGAACAGCGGAGTATTTGCCTTTAAGCTCGGCTACGTACTTTCTTTGTTGGAGGAGAAAGGGTTTCCGATCGAGTATGATCAGCTGCTGCTTCACTATTCCAGCCTTCCGAAGATCAGTTTTGATTATGAGGTGGTGGAAAAGGAGAGTAATATCGCTGCCCTCAGCTATGACGGGTACTGGAAAGATCTCGGGACATGGAACACGCTGACCGATGAGATGGGAATCACGCAGATGGGAAAAGGCATCCTCCATCATGATTGTGTGAACACCCACCTGATCAATGAGCTGGACATCCCGGTGACGGTCGTCGGAGCCTCAAATCTCATTGTCGCGGCCAGTCCGGATGGCATCCTCGTTTCGGATAAAGAACAGAGTCCAAAGATTAAAGAATTGGTCAAGCAGTATGAGCAGCAGCCGAGGTATGAGGAACGAAGCTGGGGCTGGTACAAGGTGCTTGACGATACGATCGGTGAAGACGGCCAGGTTGTACTGACCAAAAGGATGAAGATGAACGCCGAATCCTTTTGGCACGAACAGCTGCCGCCACTCAGGAGTGAGGTATGGACGGTCATCAGCGGCAAGGGAGAACTGATCGTGAATGAGGAGCTTCATTATTTGGAAGCTGGAGAGGTGTTTGAGTTTCCCCAAGGTGCCGCATCTGAGCTTCATGCCCTGACCGAGATGGAGCTGATCGCGGTCCAAAAAGGGAAGGTGCGCAAAGTGGATGGCAAGCTCAATCTGGTGGCGACGCCTGACGAAAATGCGGCAAATTTCCACAGTCTGAAGACTGCTGAAACCCTCTGAATCTAGTACCAATATCATGCCGCTGAATATACTATATTCAATACGGATTTATAGAAAGGCATGAAGGTAGATGGGAGATTCAGCCCTGATTCAAGCCGCCATTGATGCGGCGTTTACTGGCAGTAATAAAGAAGTTCAGCTTGAGAATCGAGACTATAATCTTACTGCAGGTATCGTGATCAAGCAGGGAGTTAAGCTCGTCGGAAGCTACAATACGAGATTGATTGTGAAAGGCAACTATAAGGTTATTGAACTGCAGCAGGGCGCCTCGCTCGTAGGCGCGTACATCGCGATTGACGACACCGCGTTTGCCTCTTCTGTCATCTATCTCGACGGAAAATATAAGTACTATAACATTTGGCAGCGGACCATCATCAAGGACTGCAACATCGTCAACTGGACAGGCAGCCATAAAGGAACAGCGGTTTACCTGTACGCCAACGGCTCCGGCCATAATATCACGTTCATCGATTTTGAAAAGATCAAGATTTCCGGATTCAATACAGGCGTGAAGCTGCAGGCCATAAAGCCATCCAGCGGAAACAGCTGGATCAACGGTAACCGGTTCATGGATTTTTCCGTCGAAGACTGCGTTAATATGGTGACTTTTTCATCCGGAGAATCGGTTCCAAACGAATGTACCGGCAACCAATTCACAAACATGCAGCTTCAGCCTTCTGACATTACCGTGAAATTGTTTACCATTACGGGGCAGTATAACCGTCTGGATGGCATGGCGTGGGATCTTCAGATCATTCCTGCGACCAAGCCGATCGTCGATTTTCTCGCAGCGAGTTCTTATAACACGCTGTCGTTTCGAACCATTCCAATCTCAAGAATCAACGATCAGGGGCAATTCAATCAAAAAGGGTAGTGTGCTGCCATGAAAAAAAGATGCCTGTTGGCCATTTTTATTCTTGGACTTGCTGCAGTGATGCTTACAAGATTTTATGAAGGACAGCCTAAGCAAGCCGTGGCGGTGGAAGACTATGGAGCTGATGGGACGGATGCGAAGGACGACTCAAAAGCGATCCAAAAAGCAATTAACAGCGCGGCTTCAACTAAGATTGGAAAAGTCATGCTATCCGGCAACAAGCATTATGTCCTGTCATCGGGTATTACGGTCAAAGAGGGAGTGGAGCTGGAGTTCGGACAAAACACGAAGGTATGGATTGAAGGAAACTTCCGGGCCTTCACTCTACATAAAAATGCTTCACTCATCAATGGCATCCTGGAGGTGACAAGTCCGAAGTTCCACTCAGAGGTGATCTACCTCGACGGCAAAGAGAAATTTTGGTCTGCCGACCGTACGCGTGTCGACAATGTGACCATCCTTAATTCCAGCGGCAGTCATAAAGGGACGGCAGTCAAGCTTTATACAGGCGGTCGCGAACGGTACATCAGTTTTGTTAACTTTACAGGGCTTTCGATCATCGGGTTTCATCAAGGAGTGGAGCTGACGGCAGAAAAACCTGCTGAAAAGAAGAGCTGGATCAACGGCAACCGCTTTGTGAACATGACGATGGACGACTGTGTCCGGTATATCACGATCAACAGCTCTGTAACCGTGCCGAACGAAGGTTCCGGCAACCAGTTTCAAGGGCTGCAGATCCAGCTGACCCCAGTCTCTCAACAGATTTTACAGGTAAGCGGAATGAATAATACCTTTGAGGGGATGGTGTGGGACGTACAAACGGTCAGGAATCCTGAAGGTCTGGTTGAGCTTTCTAAGCAGTCGTCTCAGAATGAGCTGCATCTTAATCTGGAGGGCTCTTTTGTAAAAGATGAAGGAACAAGAAACAGCTTATCCCCATAGGTCAGGTCTGCACCTGCGCCGCCTAGGGCGTGCTCGGTGCCTTGCATTTGGTGGTGCTCAATAGCGAAGAGGTAACACCTATCCCGTGCTGGTATGTACTTTTATGAAAAATGACGGGGTATGATAGTAAACCTTGTCGAACCGCAAGTAAAAGGGCCAAAATCGCAAGTAAATCGTGTCGAACCGCAAGTAAAAGAGCCATTTTCGCAAGTAAACCGTGCAAAACCGCAAGTAACGTTGCTGCATAAAACCATAAAGGGATTCCGGGTAAGGCTGTCTTGTAAGTTGAATGTTCTGTATCAAGAACGACGGACCATGTTATGGGTTTAACCAATCACGGCAGGGGAGGTTACTATGGACGACAGAATGGACTTGAAATCGTTTCTTCGGATCATGAGGCGCAGAGCGTTTACGATCCTGATCACGGCAGTTCTTGTTTCGGTGCTTACCGCTCTCATCACTTTGTTTGTAATCAAACCGACGTATGAGGCGACAGAGTACATCATGATCGGCAAGCAGGGAAATAAAGACGCGTATACCGAGTCACAGGAGTTCAGCCGGACCCTGGCTTCATCCATCGATGTGATGAAGAGCCCGATCGTGTTGAATAGTGTGAGGGGCGAACTGAATCTGCAGCAGGAGGACCTGAAGTCGCTTCAGGATAAAATCGCGCTGCAGAACAACAAGGATTCGCAGATCATCAACATCGTTGTCAAAGATACAGATCCACAGTATGCCAAGCGGCTTGCCCATACGGTTGCGTCCACTTCGGTGAACAAGATCAATGGACTCTTGAAAATAAAAGAGGTGCAGCTGCTGAGCAGCTCGGAGGACGAAGTGGCGGTCAAGCGGATCGGGAGCCCGCTGCTCAATATCGCGATCGGGCTGTTTGTCGGACTGTTTCTCGGTCTCGGATTGGCGATGCTGAGAGAATACTTCGATGACTCCGTGAATAGCGCGAAGGAAGTAGAGCTTGAACTCGGGCTTGCGGTTCTTGGCCAGGTGCACCTTAAGGAAAAGCGGACATTTTTCAGACGAAAGGGCAGGACAACCGTTGCCCATCACAAAAAAGGAGGCGAAGTGAATGCGTAGCCTCGCACCTGAAGACATCAACCAATTTGAGAAGCGGCTCATGCTGCGTGAACAGAATAAAAACAGCGAGCACTTCCGGATGGTCTGCGCGAACCTTGAACCCAAGCTGAGGAAAGAGGGTACCCTGATCATGGTCACATCTCCCTGCTTTAACGTGGAGCACAGCATGATTACGGCGAAACTGGCGATCGGGTTTGCAGAACAGGGAAAGAAGACCCTCTTGATCGACGCGAAATTCCGGCAGCCTACACTGCATAACTTTTTTCACCTGAATCATTCGAGGGGCCTGGCGAATGTCATGCTGCAGGATGAGAGCATCCGGCTGTACACCCGTCCTTCCTTTGTATCCAACCTCTCTGTTCTTCCTGCGGGTACAGCATCCGAGCCGTATGCCGAGATCTGGGGCAGCGGAAAGCTGGAAAAGGTCGGTGAAGGGTTAAGGCAGGATTATGATGTCGTTCTGTTCGACGCACCGCCTCTGCTCATGTATTCCGATTCTCAGCTGCTCGCCGGATTTTGTGACGGAGTGGTCCTTGTGATTAAGGAAAGACAGACGAAAAAAGAAGAGGTATTACTCACGAAAAGCCATCTGGAACGTGCCAATAAAGAGATCTATGGTGTGGTTTACCAAACGAGGTAATGTAAAGGGTCAGGTGATCAGCGGTATGAAGCAGAACAGTATTGCGAAGAATATTTTTCACCTTTTTTACAGCACCGCCTTATCCAGCGGGCTGAACGCCCTGGCGCTCATCGTGCTGGCGTCCTATCTGCATTCCTATCATTACGGTTTGTTCAGTGTCTCCCTCGCGCTGGCCATGATCATGGGTTATTTTACGGATGCGGGACTGAGTGAGATTGCGTTGAGGGAGGGATCAAAACGGGATTCCGAAGTACCCGTCGTGCTCATGTCTTACATCAAAGTAAGAACCATACTCTTAGTTCTTACCTTTTTGTTCGGATTCCTGATCATCCACTACTTGCATAACGGACAGCAGGAGCTGCTGCAGACCTCGCATTACTTGGCGGTTCCAATGGTAACGGGGATCGCACTGCAGAGCATCGGCACGACCTTTTTCCAGATGATCGAAAAGATGCAGTATATCGGCATCATCCGCATGCTGTCCGCCGTGCTGCTCGTAGGGACGATCTCGGCGGGAATGCTGCTGTCGCTGGATCCGCTGGTGATGTGCGTGCTGTACGGATCGTCGTATCTGCTCGCCGGGGTGGCTGCGCTGTATTTCGTAGCCAGGCACGTAAAGCTGAAATGGAGCCTGCCGTTTCATAGAGGCATGATGAAGCATCTCGGGTTCTTCACGCTGAGCGGGCTGCTGTTCATGGTGCTTCCGCAGCTTGGGCCAATCGTGCTGGAGAAGACGCTGACGCTGGAGCAGGTTGGATTGTTTGCCGTCGCGTACCGGATCCCGCAGGCCCTGCAGCAGATTCCTTTTATCGTCGCTGGAGCGTATCGGCCGGTGCTTTTCCGCCATTATCATCAGGAGGAGCTCGGCCGGCATACGAAAGAACACATCATGCTCATCAAAATCATGGCCCTGTTTGGCATGCTGATGACGATCCCGTTCTATTACGGATCAGACGTGGTGATCTCGCTCTTGTTCGGACTGGAGTGGATGCATGCGTCACATCCGCTGAAAATTCTATCGGTGCTGCTGACCCTGCAAGCCGTGAATATCGCGCTTGCCGACGGACTGACCACACGCGGACTGCAGCATTGCCGCACGCTGATTCAGTCCATCGCCGTCCTGTCAGGGATCGCCCTCTATACGGGGTTGAGCTTATCCAACGGTATTTTGGGAGCGGCATATGCCGGAATGCTCATCGAGGCTGTGGCGCTGATCGGTTATTGGGCGTTTTTTCCGAATCGGTGGATGCTTGCAAAGAAGGTGCTTTTTCTTTACCTTTTGGTCTTTTTCATCAGTCTTGGGGGAGTGACGCTGTTCCTGAGTGAGCAGCCGTATGTGGCGGCCGCGCTTCATCTGGCGCTGATGAGTCTGTTTCTTTTGTTTGACCGGGATCTGAGCGAGAAGGCAGCTGAAAAGCTTCAGTTTTTGAAGAAAGGCAGAACCGGAGGGAAGCGGGGGATTCAGGATGGACTGTAGAGAAAGCAGCACTAAACGTTCTCTCCTGTGGCCGCTGTTTTTCCTGATCGTGCTCGTCACACTTGGCAAATACAACCTCTATATCGGGTTCGCGTTAAAGCCGTACATGCTGTTCCTCATCGTCTACTTCCTGGTGAAATTTTCAGGATTTTATCTGCAACGGCTGCATTTGTTCGAAGCAGGCATGCTGCTGTTCTACCTGATGTACAGCTTCAGCGGTGCGTTTTCGCTGTACCCAGCCTCCAGCATCCGGATTATTATCGGCATTGCATTGTACCTGCTCTGCTATTTTTTAAGCAAGGCGATCATCGGCAATGCGGAGCAAGGCATGGTGGAGAGAGTCATCTCAACGGTTGGAATCCTGTTTAACGTACTGAGCCTGCTGCTTTATGTGATTGGCTTGAAGAGCTTGAATTTTGTGATGGCAGGTGACCGGCTGACGGCATTCGGTGTGCTGATGGACCGGGACTATCCGCGGCTGATCGGACTTGTGGAGGACCCGAACTACTTTGTTTTTTATAACAGTCTTTTCTTTACGTACTATTTATGCCACACCTCGTCTCATAAAAACCGCTTCGGGCTCGCGCTTTGCGTCCTGACAAGTGTTCTGACGTTTTCCCGGGGAGGATTGCTTGTCCTGCTATTGATCTTTGGCCTTTATATCCTGCTGCTGAACCAGCCGCTCAAACAGCTGAAGCTGGCGCTTGGTTCACTTTTCACCCTCTTGCTCGGGGCGTACGTATTGGTCACGTTCTTGAAGTTTGATCTCGTAGGCATCCTGGAGTCAAGGATGAATGACTTTTCAAGTGACGGGGGCAGCGGGCGGTTTGAACTGTGGGGAAGGGCGCTGAACTTTTTTTCCACGCACATGTGGACCGGAATCGGGGCGAACAACTTTCTCGACTATAACCAATATCAGTACGGCGACACGCTCCATGTGCACAATACGTTTCTCGAAATTTTGGCCGAGTCGGGTCTGATCGGCATTTCCTGCTTTCTATTATTTGTGTTCCTCGTACTCTATCAGATGTATCAGTTTGATGTGCTGCGGCAAAAGCCTTACCTGTTCCTGACGTTTGTCGCCTATATCCTGCAGATGGCGTCACTGTCGGTGATCATCAACGACATGTTTTTCCTGTATCTCGCCATTCTCTCGGTATACCTGAATCAGCAGGGGGCTTTGGCTCCCCATCCCATAAAAGTACAAGGAGGTGTAAACGTATGAACGTGCTTTTGATGACAGACAAGCTGGTGACGGGTGGCGCAGAGATGTACTTTTGCAAGCTGGAAAACGAAATCAGCCACGAGAACATCACGCTCTATACTGCGGCAGCTACGGGTGACCTGGCCAGCAGGATAAAAAATAAAGACAAGTTCCTCGAGCTCAGCCGGAAAAAACATTTCATGAACGTGTTGAGGCTGAGGAGGTTTGTAAAGGAGAAGAAGATTGAAGTTCTTCACGCCAACAGTCTGCGTCTCGTCCTTTATGCGATCGTGCTGAAACGTCTGTTGAGGACTTCGATTAAACTCCTCTATACGAAGCATAATGTGACGATTCTTGAGCAGAAATTTCCGAAGCGGTTTGCCGGGGTGGTTAATTCCTATGTTGATAAAACGATCACGGTGAGCGAATTTGAGCGGAACAATCTCATCGGTCTCGGTGTAGACGGAAATAGAGTGACGACCATCTACAACGGAGTGGACGTGAATGAGTTTAGGCTCAAACAGAAGGAAGATGTACAGAAGGTTTGGAAGGTGGGCATTCTCGCCAGGCTGGCGGAGGAAAAGAATCATGAGTTCTTCCTGAGGGTGGCTCACCGCTTGCGCAACGTTCCACATCTGCAGTTTTTTATCGGTGGTGATGGTCCTCAGTTCAGCAGGATTGCCGATGAGATTGAATCACTCGGACTGGCATCTCAAGTGAAGATGATCGGCCATGTGGATCGGCCGGAAACCTTCATCCGGGACATGGATCTGCTGCTTCTGACCTCCAAGCGGGAGGTGTTTCCGATGGTGGTCATTGAGGCGATGGCGGTTGGAACGCCGATGATCTCGATCGACAAGGGAGGGATAAACGAGGCGATTCGCCAAAGTGAAACGGGGTTCCTCATTTCAGATTTTATAGTAGAAGAGTTTTGCGAAAAGATCCTGACCGTGATTGGAGATGGAGATTTGAAGCGGCGTATCGTTTATAGAGCAAGAAAAAAGGTGGAGCAGGAGTTTTCGCTTCAGAAGATGGTGGACCACACGGCAAATGAGTATTTAATGAAGATGTAGAGGTGGGTATTTTTTTAGGAGTTGAGGTTCTTAATTAAGAACATTTGATTCGTTATAGGGGATTGGAGAGTACCTTGGAATAAGGAGAATGGTACGTATGAGCAGAAACCATAATGGCCGATTTTATCAGTTGTTCATCGCATGCATTGATCTGGCATTGCTGCACGTTGGTTTTCTTATCGCCTACTGGCTGCATGACGGCTTTGTTCCTGAGAGCAGTGTCAATGTTTCCCTTTATCTGCTTTCTGCAGCAGGTTTGCTTTCCTTTTACTTGTTTGATCTGTACAGCGATTTCAAAAGGAAAAAAGCGCAGCACCTGGTCTATCTTGTAGTCATTTCTCTTTTGGCTTACAGCTTTGTCCTGCTGTGTGCCGGTTTCTGGGGCGGGAGCTTTCCCATGCTGCAGGAGCACAGTCTGATCTTTAAAGCCTTTGTCCTGCAGTCGGTGCTGCTGGTGTCGTTCCGGCTATGTATCTGGTATTTGATCCGCTTGTATTCCGGCCGGAAAAATGTGCTGATTGTCGGTAAAAACGAGAATGAAAGTCTGCAGCTGGCGATTAAATTCCTAAACCATGACCGGGGATGGTTCACGTTGATCGGATTTCTGCCGGTGGCTCAAAGAAGTCAGCTGGAAAAGGATCTGGCTAATGTTCATGCCGTTCTTCTCGGACCTGGTGTCAGCAAGGAGGCGACCGATGAGATCGTGAGCCTGTGCACGGAAAACGGCAAGGAGATTCTCATTGTGCCTGAAATGTATGAGCTGTTCATCTCTACGGCCAACACCCAGCAGATTGATGACATGCTCGTCTTTTCGATTGAACCGCCAAAGCTGTCACGGAGCTCGGAAATGGCGAAACGGCTGTTTGATGTGCTGGTCTCCGGGATTATTCTTGTGATGACGAGCCCGATCTTTCTGCTATTCTACTTTTTGATTCCAGCCACGTCCAAAGGGCCGGCGTTCTATAAACAAGAGAGGCTCGGACTGCACGGAAAAGCGTATCAAATCTACAAGTTTAGAAGCATGAAACAGGATGCGGAAAAGCTGACCGGCCCTACTTTGGCCGCCGACCATGATCCCCGGATTACGAAAATCGGACACTTGCTCCGGGCGACACGAATGGATGAGCTTCCGCAGATCATCAATGTGCTGAAGGGCGAGATGAGCATCGTGGGTCCGAGGCCGGAGCGTGAATTTTTCATCCGCCAGTTTTCCAAACAGGTACCGAACTATTTTCACCGTTTGAGTGTGAAGCCTGGAATCACCGGTCTCGCGCAAGTGATGGCGAACTACACGACAACCGTAGAGGACAAGCTGCGCTATGACCTCATGTATGTGCGCAATCTCTCATTTACGATGGACCTCAAAATTTTGCTTCAGACGATCCGGGTTGTGCTGCAGCGTGATCAGGCCCAAGGGGTGAAGGAAGTTGAAGCACAGCAGCCGATGAGGTCGATGGGTTCGGATTCGTAAATGTTTCAAGATAAGGGGCGATAAACGACAGGAAGGGTGATCCTTTTGATTGGAGACCGGATAAAAAGATTACGCAAAGAGAGAAAGATGTCCATATCCCAGCTGGCTGAAAAAGCAGGCATCGCGAAATCGTATTTGAGTTCCATCGAACGGAACCTGAAGGTCAATCCTTCCGTTCAAATCATCGAGCGGATTGCCCAGGCGCTAGGTGTTCCCGGCCAGACGCTCATCTATCATGAAAAACACGGCCGTCTGGATGAAGAATGGGTCTCCCTCGTCAACCAGGCGATTGACTCGGGCATCACCAAGGAACAGTTCGAGCGGTATCTGCACTGGGAGCGGATTAGGGCGGGGAAGTGAATAGGGAGTGAGTGTGGGATTGCGAGTGAGCTCTGGGGATATGTCTCTGGGGCTTTTTTTGTGGATATTTTTACATTAGCTAGTAAAATCAAATAAAAGGAATTTTTTATATTATGTTATTGGAGGTTGGAATGAACGGGGACGGACTCTTTTGGATGGTATTGTTGTTTTCTCTTGTAGTTTTAAACATTCTACCCTACACTTCAACAGCTTACAGACTCTTGGACAGCCCCCTTTTCTCGTGTATCCTTTATTTGTCTTCCCTTAATAAATAATCATTGCCATCTTGATCTTTGAATGAAAACATGTTCCCATAAGGCAATCTTAGCATTTCATCTACTTCCACACCACGTTGTTTCATTTCTTCATAAGCGGATTCTATATCAGTCGTACTGAATAAAACGGACGGATGTGCAACTTTAGATGGTTTTTGCTGTTCCATTGCTGCCTTTGAATAGAGAACTAAGGTGGTAAATTCGTCTTCACTTGGTCCCACTTCGATCCAAGATGCGTCTGGCCCCATAGGCTGGTCCGCTTTTAAAACAAAGTTCATTTTATTTAGCCAAAAATCCTTAGCTTCTTCTTGATCTTGGACATACACCGTTATTTTCCCAATTTTATTAATCATATAAATCTCCCTTTTATCAAATCGTTATATAAATTGAGTTTATCAACATTTTTAGAATATTCAAGAGAGTTTATACATCCTGTAGTTCAGCCAGCAGAGGTTTTATGAAAATGATGTGTTTTGCAAGTAAACCTTGTCGAATCGCAAGTAATGCCTCAGAAAGAGGAAAGTGAGCCACCCTCTAAACATTTTATTTGAAAGAATAAAATTAGTAGACTATTTTTCCCCCTAGTAAACATAGGATGTAAAGAGAGAAAGGATTATTGGTAGAGTGTGGAGGGATCTATGGGTAAAAGAGAGCCTATAATCATTTTCATGTTGATGGTCGTGACGGGTTTATATGTTGGTTTTAAAGTGAATGATGCGCTGTTTGCAAAATACGTGCAGGCGGCACCGGTTTCATCAAATCTCGGACAAGCAAAGCCCTATGATTCAGTCAGCCAGCAAAGAGAAGCCAGAAACCAAACGAAAAAGGAGATAGAGTCAGCGTTTAATAAGTATATGTCCTACAACTTCGGCGACTTAAATCGGTATCAAGCCGTTCTTGATACGCAAGCCATTATCGCGAAGGAAGAAAAGTTCTTTATCATTCAATCAAAAAAGGCTGCCTATAATCAACAGGTAAAGAGCTTTTTTGATGTATGTGTGGCGCAGCACTTCAGTGGTACAGAAAGTAATCCGGGGAGCCGAGTGAACCAAGTTTGGTTGGTAGACAAGGACTTTACGGTTCTTGAGAAGGATAGAGTGGACTAGTTAGGACGCTTTGCATTGCTTGATTACGGCGTCCGGCAATTCTATTATTGATATAAAGCCGAAGCTGTCATTTTTGACAGCTTTTCCTATTGAGCCCTATACTTTTAACTAATAAATAGAAGAGGCAGGAGGGGTGTTCATGTTCATAAAACAAGCGTTTGATCAATTTTTGGAGCTTGAGTATGAAAGAGTGGATCAGAAAACGGTTAAAGTGAGCTTACCCGTAAAATCGATGTATCGTAATAGTCTGGGAGTCGTTCATGGGGGCATTATCTCTTCATTGGCGGATGTAGCCATGTGCAATACGATTGAACCCAATGAAAACAATCAGCAAAAGGTGGTAACTGTCGACCTAAATGTTTCCTTTTTGAAAGGAGGAAAAGGTGATTTATTAGTTGCCCATGCACAGGTTGTAAAAGAGGGTAGAACACTGACCCATACCGAATGCCAAGTCTTTAATGATCAAAAGGAAATGGTTGCTAAAGCAAGTGCCGTCCTTTTTAATGTTGAAGGGGCATAACATGTTCATTCAACATCCTTTTACCCTTTATCCCTGTAAAGGACAGGGATTTGTGTTATAATGGAATTATGACGCTTTTTCAGGCAGCTGCTTTCTACACAAATAGGCTGACTACATAGTGCCAGACACCCCCACACGAGTAGCGTTTGTGGAGGAGTCGGGCATTTTCTTTTTTAGAAAGCACCGCTGTGTTCTGTTGTTTTTCAGGAGTTTCATCATAGAAGAAAGCTGCACCAAGAATTTTGAGGAGGATGCAATGTGATTTCAAAAAAACAGATTTATCATACTCAATCCGTTTCTAAGCCTGGAGTATGGCTGCTCATCCTGGGCATCGTTTTTGCAGGTGCAAATTTAAGGGCACCGTTAACCTGTGTAGGTCCAATCATCGAAATCATTCGTAAAAATACTGGAATGTCCAATACATTAGCAGGAATGCTGACTACGCTGCCACTGCTTGCCTTTGCCCTGATCTCACCGGTCGCCCCAAAAATCGCCCGGAGGTTTGGATTGGAGCATACCCTGTTTGGAGCTTTACTTTTATTGGGAGCAGGTATTCTTTTGCGTTCTGTTCCTTTTACACCAGGTTTGTTCAGCGGGACGATTTTGCTCGGAATTGCCATTGCGGTGTGTAACGTATTGTTGCCAAGCTTAATCAAAAGAGAATTTCCAAACAAAGTCGGGATGATGACTGGCACCTATTCCGTTTCAATGAATATGTGGGCTGCTATTGCCTCTGGCGTCAGTATTCCGATTACAAAAGGGTTGGGGTATGGCTGGCGCTTTTCCCTCGTATGCTGGGCACTCATTTCTCTCGTATCCATCATTGTGTGGATCCCTCAGCTGCTTCAAAAACAGCATATTCCTAAATCTTCTTCTTCAGGGACGAACCTTTGGGGTTCCGGGCTTGCATGGAAGGTTACCTTGTTTATGGGGCTGCAATCCACCGTCTTTTATGCCATCATTACCTGGCTCCCGGCTATTTTGCATCAACAGGGGGTTAACCCGACAAAAGCAGGCTGGCTTTTATCATTAACTCAATTTGCAAGCCTTCCGCCTACTTTTATTGTGCCGATTTTAGCGGGAAGAAGTGCTAACCAGCGCAAGTTAGTAGCTTTCACTGTCATCTTTTTGCTCTTGGGCTATGCGGGTATTCTTAGTGGAATGACATGGCTCGCACCTGTTTATGTCATCCTGATTGGAATTGGAATCGGATCAGGATTCGGCCTTGCTACCATGTTTTTTGTACTGCGAACGCAGAATGCTCATCAAGCTGCAGAGCTTTCAGGGATGGCACAATCTGTCGGGTATTTGCTGGCTGCCATAGGACCGGCTCTTTTCGGCTTCCTGCATGATCAGACCCATAGCTGGACGGTTCCGCTTATCATTTTAGTCGTTGCGGCCATACTTCTCTATGTAGTAGGGATGGGTGCAGGAAGCAACAGCTTTGTTAGAGAAGAAAATGAAAATGATAATGACAATTCCCAGCTTAAACAGAAAGCCCTATAAGCGATGGGTAAAAAAACAGGCTGTTGACCTCACAAGTTCAACAGCCTGTTTTTATATATAATTTCTTCGGCAAAATCTTATGGCAATAAATACACCTCATAATGTGGATAATCGTTCAATTTCTCCCGTTTTAATCTCCCTTCATCCACCAGTGCATTCAGTCCCTGTTCAATTTCCATTGGCTTTACCCCATACAGATCAGCAACCTTCACTGTGGATACCGCCATACATTTCGGCACTTTCGCAGATGAAACAATCATCGATTTGACATGCGAAAACAATGCGTCATTCTCCATCCATCTAACACTCCTTCTTGAATCCTGTCTAATAAAAATAGTAACCAATCCTGCTATCTCATATGCAGTTTCCTTTTAATTACTTTCATTTTTGGAAATGCTATGCAAAGGAAATGAAATAATGAAAAGAGGGAAGCGCATTCAATGGAAGAAAAACAGTTTTCAATCAAGATCAATGGAAAAGACTTTGCTGCCACTGAGGGAAAAACCATTCTTGAAGTTGCCAAATCTCAGGATTACGAGATACCGAGTATTTGTTACCATCCTGATCTTGGCACCATTCAAACATGCGATACCTGCTTTGTTCAAGTAGAAGGAGAGCTTGTACGGGCTTGTTCAACAAAAGCCAAGCCAGGAATGGAAGTAGATACGTTATCGAAGACGGTAAAGGATGCGCAATATGAAGCGATGTCGCGGATCTTGAAAAACCATGAGCTCTATTGCACCGTCTGCGATAACAACAATGGTAATTGCGTGGTTCATAACACCGCGGAATATTTGGAGATTGAACATCAAAAATATAAATTCGAAGCAAAGCCCTATCCGCCGGATAACTCTCATCCCTTCTACCGCTATGAACCAGATCAGTGCATTTTATGCGGGAGATGCGTCGAAGCATGCCAGGATCTGCAGGTAAATGAGACGCTGACGATCGATTGGGAACGTGAAGCTCCGCGTGTGATTTGGGATAACGATGTACCGATCGATGAATCTTCATGTGTTTCTTGCGGTCATTGTGTGACGGTTTGTCCATGCAATGCGCTGATGGAGAAATCCATGCTGGGAGAAGCGGGTTATCTGACAGGGATTCCAGCAAACATGCTGGGGCCGATGATTGATCTTACGAAGGAAGTAGAACCGGGGTATAAGGAAATTTTCGCGATTTCTGAAATGGAAGCAGCCATGCGGAAAGCCCGGATCAAAAGGACCAAAACGGTTTGTACGTATTGTGGAGTAGGCTGCAGCTTTGAAGTATGGACCAAAGGAAGGGATATTCTAAAAATTGAACCAAGTGAGGAAGCTCCTGTCAATGGCATTTCAACTTGTGTAAAAGGGAAATGGGGCTGGGATTTTGTCAACAGTGAAGAACGATTGACAAAACCTTTAATCCGTCAGGGAGAAGAATTTGTTGAAGCGACCTGGGATGAGGCACTCAAATTAATCGCGAGCAAGCTGACAGAGATTAAAGATCAGCATGGTCCAAATTCCATTGGCTATATCGCCTCTTCCAAATGCTCCAATGAAGAGAATTTCCTTTTTCAAAAATTTGTGCGTGCCATCATGGGATCCAATAATGTGGACAACTGCTCAAGATACTGCCAGTCCCCAGCCACAGCTGGTTTAATGCGGACGGTGGGTATTGGCGGTGATGCCGGGACAATAAAAGATATCGCGGCCGCAGAGCTTGTGATCGTTGTCGGGGCTAATCCAGCTGAATCTCATCCTGTGCTGGCTACAAGGATCAAGAGAGCGCATAAACTGCACGGCCAAAAATTGATTGTAGCCGACCTGAGGAAAAATGAACTGGCAGAGCGGGCTGATATACACTTTCATCCAAAACCGGGTACCGATTTGATTTGGCTTTCAGCGATTACGAAATATATCATCGATCAAGGATGGGAAGATAAAGAGTTCTTGAAAAACCGGGTGAATGGGCTGGACGATTATCGATCATCCCTGCAAAAATTCACGCTGGAATATGCCGAAGAAAAAACAGGCATAAATAAAGATGAATTAATTCGAATCGCGGCCACGATTCATGAGGCGAAATCCGTTTGTGCATTATGGGCAATGGGTGTGACCCAGCACATGGGAGCGACGGACACGAGTACAGCGATCTCCAATCTTTTGTTGATCACAGGGAACTATGGACGAACAGGGACCGGCGCCTATCCATTAAGAGGACATAACAATGTGCAGGGTGCTTGTGATTTCGGAACCATGCCCGCATGGTTTCCTGGGTATGAGCCTGTACAGGACAAGCAAGTGCGTGAACGCTATGAACAAGCATGGGGAGTTACACTGTCCGAAGAGCCTGGATTGGACAATCATCAAATGGTAGAGGCGATTCATAAAGGCAAACTAAAAGCGCTCTATTTGTTTGGAGAGGATATGTCATTGGTCGATTCCAATTCGAACTTCGTGGATGCCGGATTTGAAAAACTGGACTTTTTTGTGGTACAGGATATTTTCTTCAGTAAAACGGCACAATTCGCAGATGTCATCTTGCCTGCCGCGCCAAGTCTTGAAAAGGATGGAACCTTCGTGAATACCGAACGCCGCATCCAGCGGTTTTATAAAGTATTGGAACCGCTTGGACAGTCAAAGGCGGATTGGGAAATCTTTCGGGATCTTGCCAACGTTTTAGGGGCGAATTGGAACTATACTCATCCAGGTGAAATTATGGCAGAGGCAGCGAGCCTTGCGAAAATGTTCGCGGGTGTAAGCTATGAAAGACTGGAAGGGTGGAAAAGCCAGCTTTGGCCTGTGGCGGCAGACGGAACAGATTCTCCTCTGTTATACCAGGAACGGTTTGCATTTCCTGACGGCAAGGCGAGACTGGTCGCTGTTGAGTGGACAGAGCCCTTTAAACCGGGAGAAGAGTATGACCTGCATTTAAACAACGGCCGTTTGCTGGAGCACTTCCACGAAGGAAACATGACGTATAAATCGGATGGCCTGACACACAAAGTTCCACATCCTTGGGTGGAAGTTTCTCCTCAGCTTGCTCTTGAGCGAAAGATCGAGGACGGTGCGTTAGTCAGCCTGACCTCTCCGTATGGAAATGTGGAAGTACGGGCTATGGTTACCGACCGGGTAAAAGGCAATGAGCTTTATTTAACGATGAACACAAGGGAAGACATTGAAGCGGTCAATAAGCTAACGAGCAGCTACCATGACATTGTTACACATACACCGGCCTACAAAGAAATGGATGTGAGGATGGAAGTACTGGAGGCGTCAGGTGAACCGCCGCTTCCAAAAGTGAATCACCGTTTTGGCAACCGCATTCCTCAAATCAGTGTTCGTGTAGAAGGCAAGTGGAAGCGTTCGGATTTTACGCCAATAGAAGATTTAATAAGGGGGGACGAATATGGCGAAAGCAATCAAGCAAATTAAAAAGCAAATTCACACCCGGGAAGAAGTGCAGGCAGAAGCGGTTTCAGGCATTGTCAATGAGCTTGCAAACAACCGCGAGGCCATTCTGACCATGATAGGAATCGTGAAAAACCTCCATGAAATGGGTGCCCTGGATACGCTTTCGGCACTGATTGAAAAACGCAATGATGTGGGAGTGATCGCCGTTCAACAATTGAATAAGCCTGAGATGCACAAGACGATAAAAAACGGAATCAACGCTTTTAACTTCTTAGGCACCTTAAACCCTGATCAACTGAAAACCATGCTGTCGGGACTAAGCAAAGGGCTGGAACGGGCGGCCGAATCCGTTGAAAAACAGGAAAAGCCAAGCCTCTGGGAATTAGGCAAAAGGATGAGAAACCCTGAAACGAGGGCAACGATGTCGATGATGACAGAGTTTTTGCAGGGCATGGGTAAAGGTATTTCGGATGTACCAAGACATAATAAATAAAGGGTGAAGCCAGGATTGGAAACAAAAATCATAAAAATCAAAGATATCGTAAATGAACAGGATGCCGATAAAATTGCACATGCGCTTCAGCACGTGTGGGGGTTTGGACAGCTTGATGTAAATCTAAAACGGGGAGAGGCAACCATAAGTTTTGATAAAAATATGGCTTCCTATGAGGACTTTGTTCAAGCCATCCATGAAAACGGCTATGCTGTTGAAGATGGTGAGCTTCAATAATTCTGATAGGCTAAAGGAGAAGGCGCATCATGAAGAAATGTGAAATCTGTGGAATGGAAGAACAGAGGGAAAACGACCAAACTAGTATTCCTGCTAAAATCCTGCACATCTGTGAAAACTGCCAAAATGACCGTAAGCTGGATATGTACGATGGAATCGTATAAGAGCGCGATAAAAGGGGCTGTCCAAGAAGTCTGTAAGCTGTTGATTTCCGTTCCAGGCTGCTCGCTTTTACCGGCGCGAGCTCCTACTTTCGCGGGGCGTGCGGTGAGCCTTACCGGCGTGAACGCCTACTTTTTGGTGCAAGCAGCTCACCCTTCACGCTAGTCCCGCAGGACAAGGAAGGCTCCGGCAGCTTTTTATCGCACGAAGAAAATGTGAAGTTCATTTTTGAGGAGTCTCGCATCTTCCACTTCAATTAACTTTTCATTGAAGATTTTTCAAGCCAAAAAGGGGCTGCCTGAAGGTCAATTTTCGACTTTCTGGACAGCCCCGTTTTTTTTAGCATGTACCATACGTTTTTTATTCTTCCAAACTTAACGCCGTATTTACATCATCCATGTATTGATTTGTTCATTCAAATGATAAGGAGGATAGTATCCCTTTGCTGTCATATACGTACTGATCTTTTCATGGATTTCTACCGCTTAGCTGTTCACGCAAAACGGACCTAAGTTAAGGCTTTTTTTATTTTCAACCTAATACTAACCTAATTTAAAACCATTTGGATAAAACTGCATCTCCGGAACATAATAAAAAGCAGAAACTATCCGAGGGATTTGGCAGGTGGGATTTAATGATGTTATGGAAAAAGAAGAAGGCAGCAACCAGCCAAGAAGAAAAAGAACAGAAGACGAGTGTTCCACATGAAGCCGTTACACTGGAAGCATTTAAAAAAATTACGGCAAAAATGGATGATGCCGTAATCGTTCAACGGCAAACCAACAGTGGCATTACCTTTTCTCTTGTCTACATACAAACCTTAATCGATCGTGAGAGGTTGAATGAATCAATCGTCAATCCGATCATTCATAGCACGAACAAACAATTTGTCCAATGTATCGCTACGTGCAAAGTAATAAAGATGAGTTCGATGGAAGAAGCAAAGGATCATTTGCTGAATGGGTGTGTCCTTGTCCAGGATGTGGAGAAGAACGAGTGGTGGGCCATTAAACTGGAGAACCCGTTAAGCAGGGCCATCGAAAATTCGGAAACTGAAACGATCGTGTATGGACCGAGAGACAGTTTTACGGAAAGAGTTGAGCATAATCTATACATGATCCGCAGGCGGCTGCCTCTGGCTGAACTGAAGACAGAAAAATTTCAAGTGGGTTCCCTGACAAAAACACAAGTTCAATTGTTGTACATAGAGGGGATTGCCAATCCGGATATTGTAGATATTGCAAGGAAAAATATTTCGGAAGTGAATTTTGATCTTATTCTGGAGTCATCGAACCTTTCAGCTTTTATGGATGATCATACAAATAGCTTGTTTCCTCAGTTTATGCAGACGGACCGTCCAGATGCATGTGCGTATTCTCTCGGGCTTGGTAAACTCGTCATTTTGCTTGGCAATACACCATTTGCCCTCATTGCTCCCATTACTTTTTTTCATCTTTTCCAATCACCAGAAGATTATGTTCATCGCTGGGTCATTGCTAGTTTTTTAAGAACCCTTCGCTATTTAAGTTTCCTTATCGCCATTTTACTCATCCCGCTTTATGTAGCGTTAGCGACCCATCATTATCAGATGATCCCGCTCCAAATTCTATATGTGCTGATGGAATCGCGGAGCAAATTGCCGTTTACTCCGTTTTGGGAAGCGTTGATCATGATGGTTATCATTGAAATCATTAAAGAAGCCAGTTTGCGGATGCCGACCAAAACGAGCCAGACGATCGGGATCATTGGCGGTATTGTTATCGGACAGGCTGCAGTAGAAGCAGGGTTTGCAAGTAAGGTATTGATTGTTCTTGTGGGAATATCTGCGATTGCTTCCTTTTTGGTGCCAAATTATTTATTAACAAAAGCTACAACGGTCATACAATTCCTATTTCTAATTTTATCGTCGTTTATCGGTATTTTGGGAATTGGGCTCGGGTTAATTCTCCTATTGGCCCATCTGAATGGACTATCTTCCCTTAAACAGCCTTTTTTTGCTCCCGTTGCACCTCTTCATTGGAAGGATTGGAATGACCTTTTTGTTAGAATGCCGTTACCCTGGATAAAGCAGCGGCCGCAATATTTACAGCCACTGCAAAAATGGAGGGTGAAAAGAAGGAGGGGATCGAATGAGCAGTAGGTTTGTCTTATTCGATAATACGGCCATCACGGGAACCGGCTATATATTTGCCATGGTGAACCGGATGCAAATGCTGTATTATATTCTCATTTTGCCGAAACACTTAATGCATCCCTATATGATTTTAGGAATTATCGGAGTGGGGATCCTTTCGCAGATTAACCTTTTGATCTTGTCTTACTATTTAAAATCAAATTATTCCTCTCAAGGTTATCTTGGCTTTGTACAGTTATTTGGTGAGAGGCTCGTCCGTTTGTTTGCATTTTTTGGTCTTTTTGTCATTTTAGTAAAAGTAATTGTAACAGCATTGGGCTATGTTGAGATTATTCACCAATTTATGTTTCCCTCCATGAAGACGAGCTGGCTCATTTTCTTCTTGATGGCCACAAGCTTTTACATTGCCTCTCAAGGAATGGAGAAGACCATCCGGCTTGGCCTTATTGCTTTTTTAGCAACGATCTGGATTATTGTCCTTTATGTCCCTTATTTCCTGCCTCCCCTTGCCCAGATACATCATCTGTATCCATTGGTACCTGGAGAGATTTCGATTCATTCCTGGTATGGGTTTCTAATGATTTGGTCAGCTCTTTCCGGACCGGAATATTTAGTCTGTTTAGGCCCATGGATTGGACCGAAGGAAAAGATTTTAAAAGGGTTAAGTATTGGGAATGCTCTCTCTGTCATTGAATATCTCATTCTATTTGTCGCTTGTCTTTTATATTTTGGTTCTAATTATCTCGAGAAAATCAGTTTTCCTGTTGTAAACATGCTCCGCTATTTGCAGTCACCGGTGTTTGAGCGCATTGATCTGATAATAATTTCTCTCATCATGATTTACGTTTTATTTTTGATCGCTCTCTTATTATTGTATTTCTATGGTGCAGTAAGAATTGCAGCAGGGAGAATAAAAGTTCCCACGAATCGTAAAGGCTTTTTGGGAAGCGCTGCCGCCATTTTTATTTGCATGCTGATTATTGATGGCTGGTACTGGAGGGAAGGGAAAGAGCTGAATATATTGACAACACTGCAGCTCTGGCTGGGTGCGATTACTTATTTTCTCGTGCCTTCATTCCTTCTTATTGCAATGAAATGGAAGAGAGGTAGCTCCTAGTATGAGATATATAAAGAGGGTTCTTTTGCCGCTGCTTTGTTGTGTACTGGTTCTTTCGGGCTGCTCCTCACCATTTGTTGAGGATAATACGGTTGAAGAAGTTGCTCCGGTAACCTTTTGGTCGCTGAATAAAGGGGAAAATGGCTCATTGGAAATTACTACACTTAATCCTCCCGTTTTGGATGAGAAAAAGCGGCTATTTACAAAACTGAATGTGGATTTATTAAAGCAGGTAAAAAAGGATTTCAACTTAAAGTTTTACCGGGAACTAAAGCTTGGTCAGCTCCGAATGCTGTTTATCAATGAAAATCTGGCGAAGAAAGAAATCATATCTTTAATTAACACCACTCTTTCAGATCCGGATGTATCCCCTCGTCTTTATCTTGTGCTGGTCAAAGGGAACTTTGAGAAGTACTTAGAGAAGGAAAAGAACGAACACGAGAACTTGGATTATTTTCTATATCGGATGTTCAGGCATTATGAAAGAAGAAATCAGGGAGAAATGACGATTGTCAATATTCATGAGTTTATGGAAAAGGTCTATTCTTCTTATTCGGATCCTGTGCTGCCGATATTTAAAGTGAATGAAAAAAAATTCACTTACGAAGGAACAGCCTTTTTTAAACATAAGGATTATGTGGGCTCCGTTAAGGATATGGAAGATCAGATGTTCCAGCTGTTAGCCAACGACCATTACTTAAAAAATCTTCCTCTTTCTCCTTTGAAGGTTTCCTTGGGCCAAGTACGTTCCAGGGTTCATATGAAGGTGGACAGGAATTATAAAACGTTATCCATCAAGGTACATGTGAAAGGAAGAATAAATGAATACAGAGGACATCGAAATATACTCAGCAGCAGTGAAATGAGAAAGCTTAACAAAGACATCGAATCCTATTTGGAAGGACAATCAATGGATTTGGTGAAGAAAACACAAAAATTAAAGGCAGAGCCTCTTGAAGTAGGAGCACATACTCTTTCTCCATTGCTGCAGCCGATGAGCCGAAAAGAATGGCTGAATTATTATGAGAACATGAAAGTCAAAGTAGATTATATTGTGAAAATTGAACCGTTGAGTTTATAAAGCAACAGGAAGAGGCGGGCTTATCAAAAAAACCCTTATTATTAAGAGAAATTCTTTGATTTTTAAGGATTTCTCTTTTTTGCATCAAAAATCTTAGGAAAATGGTAATTGACAATGATTATCATTAACAATATAATTTGAAAGTGAGTACTGATAATGAATTTCATTAACTAAAGATAGATAAAAGTTAGTTTATTGAGAAGTGAGGGGATTACATTGAAGAATAAGGTTCAGATCATTTTTGCAATACTACTAATCGGTGTCATGATTTTACCTATACATAGCTTTGCGAAGGGGAATGCAAAGGGTGATATGGCAGAAGCAAACAAGCTCGTATCACAAGCTATGAATGCATCTCAGCAAGGGGATATCACCAAGGCATCCAGCAAGTTCAAAAAGTTTTCAAGCACTTGGCTGTCCATTGAGGATGGAGTAAAGGATCAATCGACAACTGCTTATCATGATATTGAGGATGCGATGGGACAAGTTCAGTTCGCTCTCGCTCAACAGCCAGTAAACAAGAAAAATGTAACCGCTGGGCTGGAACAATTAAAGCAAATGAACCAAAAATTCATCGATGGGAAGTTTCCTGCCGCATCCAAGGATAAAAAAAGCGGTTCAAGTAAAGAGGGAGACGTGGCTGGCCTTGTTTCCTTACTGGACCACTCTTTGAAGAATATCGATCAAAACAATATTCAAGGGGCTAAAGCCGACATTGAAAAGTTTAGAAAATCCTGGTTAAATGCTGAAGGTACTGTACTTACCCAATCTTCAAAAGTTTATAGCAGCGCTGAACGGGATATGGTTACTTCTTATGCCCAGCTATCATCAAACAATATAGACGGTGCTAAAAAAACCATTCAGGATATGCGGGATTATCTGGCTCCCATCGCCATGAAAACAAGCTATAACATGATGGATGCCACAACCATTCTGCTTCGTGAAGGACTTGAGGCTTTGCTTGTCGTAGTAGCACTGCTTGGTTTCTTGAAAAAAGCAGGGCACGAAGACAAAAAACAATGGATCTGGATGGGTGTAGGTTCAGGAATTGGCGTCAGTATTATCCTGGGTGTCATTGTGAATCTCCTCTTTTCAGCAGGAGCATTCGGAAGCAACAATTTCTTGATTGCAGGCTGGACAGGTGTTTTTGCGGCTGTGATGCTGCTATACATGAGTTATTGGCTTCACAGTAAATCCAGTCTTGCGGAATGGCAGCGATACATTCGCACAAAAAGTACAAATGCACTGAACACTGGAAGTTTATTTTCACTAGCGGCCCTGTCTTTCCTTGCCGTTTTCCGTGAAGGAACAGAAACGGTATTGTTTTTCATAGGAATGGCGAATTCAATCAAGCTGCCTTCGTTATTAACAGGTATTGGTATAGGAATTTTGGTTCTTGTTATCCTTTCTTATTTCATTCTTAAGCTAGGGTTAAGAATTCCGATGCGCCCGTTCTTCTTAGTATCCAGTGTTCTCATGTTTTACCTCTGCTTCAAGTTTACAGGTATGGGGATTCACGGATTGCAACTTGCTGGATTATTGCCTGTGACACAAGTAAATTCTTTAACAACTATTGATTTTCTTGCGTTTTACCCAACGCTCGAAAGCATGATTCCACAGGCTTTTCTTATTTTGGTCGCCATAGTGGCAGCCATTATGAATAGAAAAAAAGATATCAAATTAAAAATCGAACTCAAAAAACATCAGGGGGAACTTCGAAATGCAAACTAAAAAATACATCGTACCTATCGTACTGGCAGCTTCTCTTACATTATCAGCTTGTGGAACAAAAGATAACGGATCAGATAAAGCGAAAGAACCAACAATCGCTGAAGGATCCAAAGAAATGAAACAAACACTGACCGACCTCAAATCTCAGTTAAAAGCGAACGAAGCAGATAAAGTGAAGGAATCTGGAGAACAGTTAGAGAAATCCTGGGAAACATTCGAAGACGGTGTTAAAGAAAAAGACGCCGATCTTTATGAAAAAGTAGAAACACCGCTGCACACCATTGAAGCGGGTGCAAAATCAAAGCCTCTGGATGCAAAGACTTTAACTAAGGCATCTGATGAATTAAATAGTGTTTTATCAAAAGTTGAAAAACTGAAGTAAAACAAAAAGCCCAAGAATGTGGATACATTCTCGGGCTTTTTTCATGGTTGGTTTTATTGAAGATAAAGAGTTAAAAAGCATAGCCGAAAGTATTGAAGCAACCCTTAACAACGTTTTGGACAGAAGCAAGTAACGATTTTAAGCCACTTTCTCTAAATGGAAGGTGGCTTAAATACTTATATTATTCTTTAACATGGACACTCTATAGACATAGTAAACTTTCATAGGTTGGAGGCCGCGAGAATGAAGGTTTTATCAATGATCCAGCCTTGGGCAAGTCTATTTGTCCTGGGGGAGGTCAAATATGAAACAAGGTCATGGAGAACGAATTATCGTGGTCCGCTGGCGATTCATACAAGTAAGAAAATGGATAAGACTTTCTGCAGCCATCCGTTAATTGAGTTATTGCTGGGTAAGCATGGTTACTCAAAGGATAATCTTCCAACTGGTATGATCATTGGTGTATGCAACCTTGAAAATTGTTTGAAGGTAAAGGAAAATAACGGGACACAGGCAATACTGGAAAATGGACAAGTGGTAACAGGCAATACTTATTTTTTAGGAGACTTTCAAGTGGGAGGATACGCTTGGGAAGTGCAGGACATGCAGCAGCTGGATGTCTTTATACCAGCGAAAGGAAAGCTTGGATTATGGGAGCATGATTTAGAATGATGGACAAAGAATAAGAAATGATTCGGGTGCAAAAAAACTGGTTATCATTTTTTATTTCTGCAGAAGGCATTACGAGCTCTTGAATAAAATCATATAACCTAACTTTCAACTTGCTTCCAGCTCTGGCTCTACGATGAGGTGGAGCTTTTTTATGAGAAAATAAATTCCTCGATGGCTTCTTATAACGGTAAGAACCCTATTTCCACCGGATGTTCAAAGGACGCTAGAAACGTTCGTTCAGCTGACATCGTACGTGAAGAAACTGATTTAGTGATAGGAGAAGTTTATATTCGTCATAGTAACAAGTGCCATGCCTCATGGGCGCAGGTTTACTTTGGATTCCCTTTGTTCATGAGATTATATGACTGTGCAAGTCCAGGCGGAAACGGAAAAGTCCGTCCGGGACAACTCAGCTGCTATTCTGGGATTGTCAATAATCCCGCAGGAAACTATGCCAGAGCCCAGGTGTTTGGTCTAAAAACGGCATCTGCTTTTGGGGTTTTGGCAACACAAGTTATTATTAAGGGTCTGTCCAGAAAGTCGAAAATTGAAAAGTTAATTGAAGTGGAAGATGCGAGACTCCTCGAAAATGAACTTCACATTTTCTTCGTGCGATAAAAAGCTGCCGGAGCCTTCCTTGTCCTGCGGGACTAGCGTGACAGGTGAGACTCCCGCCGGTGCTTGCACCAAAAACTTCACGCCGGTAAGGCTCACCGCACGCCCCGCGAAAGTAGGAGCTCGCGCCGGTAAAAGCGAGCAGCCTGGAACGGAAATCAACAGCTTACAGACTTCTTGGACAGCCCCTCTATTTCTGATAATACAGCCTCTCCATATGCTTCTCCTTAAACTTCTTAGGCGACTCTCCCGTAAACTTTTTAAACAGCATCGTAAAATAATTCGGGTTGTCATACCCGACCAGCTGGGCGACTTCTCTTATTTTCAGGTTAGTTGAGACGAGCAGCCGTTTGGCCTCACCCATTCTCCTTGTAATGAGGTAGTGAATAGGCGACAGGTTCATGTCTTCTTTAAATACATGCGATAGGTAGTAAGGGCTGATGAAGAATACTTCGGCCAAGTCATCCAATGAGAGGTTCCTTGTATAGTGTTTATCAATATATTCTTTTATCCGATGAGAGAGGGAGTCTTGCTTTTCTGCAGACGCATCTTGATGATGCAGATGGATGATGCGATGGATGACCATAATGAGTGACGTAAGCAGGTTCTGGCAGATCATCTCATATCCTTTTGCTTGAAGCGCCGCCTCATCAAAGATTTCGGACAGGTATGTTTCTATTTTAGAAGAGTATTTATTGCGGCGAATAACGGGCTCGATGTCAGAAGGGATGACATGAAGATCCTTCAAGCCCTGGATGGATAGGTTGGTGATCCCGCAAAAATACGTTTGTAGTGGGTGGTCAGGGTTGGACCATTCCTCATGGAGCACGTCTTTATTGTAGACCAGGATATCTCCTTGTGAAGCTTCATATGTTATTCCATCAATAATGAACGTCCCTTGTCCACCACTGATATAGACGATTTCACTCAGATTATCATGTTTATGGCTCGAAAATTTCCAATGCGGATTGTCACTGATCTGCCCGGCATATAAAAGCTGCGGGGCTTTTTTTATATTCAGAGTTTCTGGGGAAGCTGCATTCTGATTCATTGAAAACTTCATACGATGACCTCCCTGGTATGGTTCCTTTAAGTGTAAAGGATTTGATAGTTGATAACCATAGTTCAGAGCAAGATATGATAGTTTTTATGGAAAATAAACAAGATATTGATACTGCATGATTGGAAACGGATACATGACAGTAAGAAGCATTGTTTATTCTGGATGGAACAGCAAGATATTTTAGTTTTATTAAAGAGACAGCAACATCGTTTATTGTATTGGAAGCTCGTGGGGCCTAACATGGAAATCAAGAAAAGCTACTATACAAAAGGAGGAAGGAATATGAACCAGAAGCTGAATAATATTCTTGAGATTGCTGTTCCGTTGAATGAGAGGAAAAACAATGAACCGTTGCGTGTGCTTAGTGAGGAAGATTGGAAGTTTTGGAAAGAGAACGGTTATGTGATTGTTCGTGACGCCATTCCACAAGACCATGTCGATCGCTTGGCGAAGCTGATTTGGGACTTTGAAGAAAAAGATCCGAACGATTCCTCTACTTGGTATACAGCAGCACGGCGTGAAATTCAGATGGAAGAATTGAAGAATACAGGGATGGTCGAGCTTTACAACCATCAGTATCTTTGGGATAACCGCATGCATCAGAGGGTGTATGATGCCTTTGTGGACATTTGGGGAACGGAAAAATTGTGGGCAAGCATTGACCGGTGCAATCTCAACCTTCCGATGAAGCCTGGGCATGAATATAACAGCTTTATCCATTGGGATGTGGACACATCGCTTGATCCGATTCCGGTAAACGTTCAGGGCGTTCTCTCGCTTGTTGATACGGACGTGGACATGGGAGGATTTCAGTGTATTCCTGAATTGTACCGTGACTTTGATGAATGGGTAAAAGATCAGCCGGCTGACCGTAATCCGCACAAGCCGGATACGACGGGCTACACACCTACAAAAGTGGTAACCAAAGCAGGCGATTTGCTCATCTTTAACAGCATGCAGCCGCATGGCATCCGTCCAAATTATTCGGATAAGCCGCGCCTTGCCCAATACATCTCCATGTTCCCGGCGCAGGAGGGGAATGAGCAGCTGGTCGAGACAAGGGTGGAGTCATGGAAAGAGAGAATTCCGCCAAGCGGCAAGGCCTTCCCTGGCGATCCGCGCAACCTGGAGCACGAAAGATATGATACCGCGCAGTTGACTGAGTTAGGGGAGAAGCTGTTGGGGTTGAAGAAATGGTAGAGTGATAGGAAGGGCAGTTCCTTTTTGAAAGGGTGCCAGGCACCGGTTTTACACACTTGTGTAATCTCGGTGCCTGGCACCCATGTTCCTTTTTATTCCTTTTTAGCCTATAATGGTTAAAAATAAGGGGGGCTACTACATGCAAGAATTGCAGACTGAGAGATTATTATTGAGACCTTGGAAGAAATCAGATGTCAAAGACTTGTACGAATACGCGAAAAGTGATTTAGTGGGCCCGAATGCCGGCTGGAAACCGCATAAAGATGAGGAAGAAAGCAAAGAGATCATTCAAATGTTCCTTGAGAGCACTGATATGTTGTATGCCATTGAACTGCTCTCTGAACATAAGGTGATCGGCAGCATCGGACTGCATGATCGAAAACCGGATGAAACCTTGTCCCATTTGAACCAAAAGGAAATCGGCTATGTTCTCAATCCAGCCTACTGGGGGAAAGGTTATGTTCCTGAAGCGGTAAACCGAGTGCTGGAGCATGGTTTTGAAGATCTGAATTTAGATATCGTTTGGTGTGGACACTATGATTTTAATCATAATTCCAAGAGAGTGAATGAGAAGTGCGGATTCAACTACAGATTTAGTGAAAATAAGATATTAGAGCGATTGGATGGGCAGGAAGTTGTCTGTCTGTACTATAGTATTTTGAAGTCGGAGTATCAGAATGGAAAGAATGTTACGGATGCATCTTGATAGAAAATGCCGTTGAGAGACGGCGTTTTTTTTTGGGGTGAGGGTTTTGGACGAAGCATACTCCAGGGGGTTCACTGGCCTGCGATTTTATGAAAATGATGTGTTTTGCAAGTAAGTGGTGTCGAACCGCAAGTAAAGTCGGAGTTTTCGCAAGTAATGCATGCAGAATCGCAAGTAAAGAGAGCATTTCCGCAAGTAATTCATGTCGAATCACAAGTAACAGCCAACAGGAGGGTCTCAATACCCCAAAAACAGGTTATTGATGAAGGTTTGGACAAGCTGTGGGCCGGCGAAGCCCGAGAGACCAATATAATTAGTCAAATGCATGAGCAATCGAGGGCTAGGATACATATTTTCAACTCATTTTGCACCATGAGAAGGAAATTCTTCTCACAATTCGAATTTCCTTCTTATTAAGAAAGGGAGTTGATAGAATTTGATTGTAAAAGAACGAAAAGTTCCTATTACGGTACGCAAATTGGAGGCTTTGCTGAGAAGGCTGCCGCCGGATCACCGGAAACGGCCCGATATTAGTGACCAATTAGCAAGGCGGATGGCGGGTTACAGAGGGGAGCTTGCCATAGACTATCATTTGGGCTATCTCCTCAAGAAAGACTACCTCATTTTCAATGATCTCCGGCTTACAGATGGCGAACGCTTTTTCCAGATAGATACGCTCATCCTTTCTCCTCATTACTTTCTCATTTTAGAAGTGAAAAACATCTCAGGAACACTTGTTTTTGATCATAATTATAAACAGCTCATTCGTGTGTCTGGTGAAAAAGAGGAAGGCTTCGCAGACCCAGTTTTGCAGGTCGAACGTCATCGTGTACAGCTGCAGGATTGGCTATCCGCACAAAAACTCCCACAGGTTCCCATTGAAATGCTTGTTGTCATGAGCAATCCAAACACGGTAATTAAAAATACCCTCCTGAATCTGGATCCCTCCACTTCCAAACGAGTCATTCACGGTGCAAATCTCCTCTTGAAAATAAAAATGTATGAAAAGATGCATGTCAAAGAACAGCTGAATCCCCAGCAAATAAAGAAGCTCTCCCGTAAACTTGTGAACAGCCACACTCCATCTGACCCTCAAATCCTTCAGCAAATCCATAAAGAAGAAATTTTGACCGGTGTAGAGTGCCCGGAATGTTCCGCTCTCCCGATGATCCGACTGCATGCGAAGTGGGTTTGCACCCAGTGTGGCTCCTTTTCAAAGGATGCTCATTTTGCTGCCATTACCGATTATAAACTGCTTATCGGTCTCTCCGTCTCAAATTCCGAGCTTAGATCCTTTTTGCATCTGTCATCTGTTTCTGTTTCCTCTCGTATCCTTCAATCCATGAATCTCTCTTATACTGGCACATATAGAAATCGAAATTATTTGATGACATTAGATGAATGACGATTTATTAGGCTCGTTTTTTTGAAAATGATTTGTTGTGTAAGTAAGCTTTGTCGAACCGCAAGTAAAGTCAGAGTTTTCGCAAGTAACGAGTATAGAACCGCAAGTAAAGTCTAAGTTTCCGGGAGTAACCACAAGGAATTCGTAAGTAAACTCCAGACAAGTAACAAAAATCATGCAGGTCTCCCCGTTAAAACAGGGAATCTATATAAAAAGTACTTTGAAAGGAGTGGCTGCTGTGAAAATTGTTATTTTAGGTTACGGCTTTATCGGAAACATCCATCTGAACGCGTATCTGCAGATGAAGGATGTGGAAGTAGCAGGGATTTATTCAACGACCCAAACCGGGGATATACAAGGGATTCCCGTTTATAACGATTTAGAGAAGTGCCTGGAGATCGGGGATGTGGTTGACGTTTGTCTTCCTACATTTATGCACCGGGATGTTTTTGAAAAAGCGGTGGAGAAAGGCAAGCATGTTTTTCTCGAAAAACCGATGGCGCATACCGATGAAGACTGCCGGCGCATGCTGGAGCTGGAAAAGCGCTGCAGCTCAAAAGTGATGGTCGGGCAGGTGCTGCGCTATTTTCCTGAGTACTGTAAGCTGAAGGAATGCATTGATCCGGATAAGCCTGCGTCCACCTTACTTTCAAGGCGCTCTCAATTACCTGTGGGCGCGAAAAACTGGTCTCTCGACCGCAGCAACAGCGGCGGGGTTATTTTGGATCTCAGCCTGCATGATATCGACTTCGCTCGGTGGGCGTTCGGGCCGGTAACGCGTGTTTTTGCACAGACGGATCCCGATCATTACTATGCCCTCATCACATTGCGCCACGAGAATGGGTCTATCAGCCGTATTGAAGGCAGCTGGAGATATGACGGCGGATTCGCGCAGGAAGTGGAGATCGCGCAGGAAAATGAACTGTTTACGTTTAACAGTCAGGAGGTTTCTCCGCTCTCTGTTCACCAGAATATTTCGCTTAAAAAAGATTCCACAGAGGTTCCGCCAGTCCTGCTGCGGGATGACCCTTGGTCTCTCGAATTGAGAGATTTTATTGATAGCATTCGAAATAATGAGCCGGCTCCTGTCACGCTGCAGGATGCCTATGAGAGTACGAAACTTGGACTTCTGGCATTGCAGTCTGCAGAGGAAAAGCGGCCGATTTCCTTAGAAAAGGAGCTGTACACACGATGAGAATCTCCATTTTATCAGCAGCTCATGTTCATTTAGAGGCGTTTGCAGCTGCCGTAAAACTGTGTCCAGGCACAGAACTGGCGGGCTTCTATGACGATGATGCTTATCGCGGGAAGAAGAAAGCGGCAGAGCATTCCACTATTTTTTATCATGATTTGGGAGTGGCGTTGAACGAATGTGAAGCGGTGATCGTCTGCTCGGAGAATGTCAAACATGATGAGTTGGTACTGGCAGCTTTAGAGGCGAACAAGCATGTCCTTTGTGAAAAACCGTTGGCTGTATCAACAAAAAGTGCCACCATCATGGCGCAAAAGGCTGTTGAGCAGGATGTTGTTTTGGCCACTGCTTTTCCGTTGAGGTTCAATACGCCGGCTGTTCAAATGAAACGGGTCATCGATCAAAAACAAATTGGTGATGTTCTGGCTTTTCACGGCAAGAATCCGGGGCAATGCCCGAAAGGATGGTTTATTGATAAGAACCTGTCCGGCGGGGGCGCTTTGATGGATCATATCGTTCATCTCGCAGATTTGATGCGATGGCTGACTGGAGCTGAAGTGACGAGGGTGTTTGCAGAAGCTGATTCCTTCTTGGTACCGTGCATCACCATTGATGACGTTGGCCACGTGCAGCTGGAGTTTGAGAATGGAATCATCGCTGACATCGACCCGAGCTGGTCACGGCCCGAGGGCTATCCGACGTGGGGTGGCATTGATCTTCGGGCGACAGGAACGGAAGGGGCCATCGACTTAAAAGCGTATGCCCAGAACATCATCCAGCATAACAGCACGAAAACGGTCCACCATAACTTTGGTGACTTTGAATATCTTCATATGATGAATGCATTTGTTGAGACGATACGGAAAAATCCGACAGAGCTTGCCACTGCTTGGGACGGGGTGGCGGCGACAAAGATTGTTGAAGCGGCTTATCTTTCGGCGAGGGAGCATGAGGTCGTAGAAATTTGAAGGGAATGAGTAAGTCCTCAGAGGGGGCTTGCTTTTTTATTAAAGAATATAAAGGTATAAGCTTTTCTTTTTGAACGTAAATTTCATTTTCTTGAGTGCACCTTGTCCATTAAAAAAAGATGCCCAACAGGACATCTTTTTTGTGCGTTTTGCGGCGAGAGACAGCACTCCACATAGTGCATTGCCTTAAAGGCGCGTCAATCTCGTCTTATGCAAATTAGCTCATCGCTTAAATAGTATACCACAGTTCGTGTTGAAAGAGTAGTTGAAATCATAAGGGTTCAAAACGAAAAAAATTATTTGAAATCAGGGGGGTAATGCAAGTGCAAGATATGATAATTTATTATTAAGAAAGTGGACAAGGGAGTGAAATAAATGATTAATAAAGTCGGTCAAATTATGCTGTATGTAAATAACCAAGATGAGGCAGTGGATTTTTGGACAGAAAAAGTAGGATTTAGTGTAATTTCTGAAGAAGATAACGGTCAGGGAATGAGATGGATTGAAATTGCTCCAACAAAGGATGCAGAAACAAGTATTATTCTGCACAGTAAGGAATTCGTTGCAAAAATGTCGCCTGAATTAAATCTTGGTACACCTTCTTTAATGTTTTTCTCGGAAAATTTCGATCAATTACGTAGCGACTTATCAAATAAAAATGTTACTGTCGGAGAAATTGTAAATATGCCTTCTGGCAGAGTATTTAACTTTGCAGATAGTGAAGATAATTACTTTGCAGTAATGGAAAAAAAGTAAATGCCAATCATGCAGTTTAAACACCATCCGTTGTTGGATGGTGTTTAATATTTTAATTTCCTGGTTAGTTGAAGAAGACAATACTTTATCAAGTTTCCATATGCTTCTTTTTATCACATAAAAAAGGCCCTCTTAAAGAGGGACTGGATCACATCAAAAGTTCTCTAGCAAAGTCATCGATATTTCTCAATTAAACATAACTCACCCTCTTAATCATGAAATGTTTGTCAAATATTAGCTTTAAAAGTCGTTTATGTCCCATTCAAATAGGATCTATGTTAAGGTTGATTCAAGATCTATTTAAGATCTATTTATCTAGGGATTTTCGACTTCTCTTAGTCACCCCTTTATAAGGGAAGGAGTCTGAAATGGGTAATATTAGCGTTTTCTTAGATGACTACCGGACTGCACCTGAAGGCTATGTTTTAACGGAGACGATTGACGAGTGTTTAGAGCTGCTGCGAAATTGCACTATCGAACATCTTTCTTTGGATCACGATTTAGTAAATAAAGACAGGAATGGATTAATGCTTGTTCAAATAATGGTGGAAGAAAAACGATTTGCTAACCGCATCACTATTCATTCTGCCAATTCAGTTGGCGGCAAAGCGATGTACAACTGTCTAAAACAGGCACAACAGGATTCGATCCTTTCTCCCTCCACTATTGTATCCTTAAGACCCCTGCCCCTGAAATATTTCCCGCCAAGGGTTCTGCAGCATTATTTAGACGTACAGTAGGTTCAGTTTATTACAAAGGGTGAGGTTCCAGAATATTTAGGGTATAAATCTCAAATTGGGGAGTTGATGGTTATTAATGACTACAACTATGAACTAATGTTTGAGAACCAAAGAATTTTTGAAGGAAATGGACAAGCCCTGTCATTATTTGTTTCCAGCGAAGATATTACAATAGGACAAACTTTATATATAAACAGTTATGTTTATTTTATTAAAAGAGGAGAATTAATAAATAAGAAGAATGAAATGAATCTTATTAAGTTTTATCTAGAGGCATCCAATTAATAGGGTGCTTCTTTATTTTGGATAATAAAGGAATATGTATCCTTTTCCCATAAGTAATGCATTAAAAACCCTTTTTTTCAGGAATGTTCTCTCTCTTTACGATGTTTGCTCTTCATCGAGGTCCAAATCCCATCGTTCTTCCATCAATAACGTTTCGGTCCAATCTTCATTTGGTTTCTCTTCCGTTAATTTAAAATTGTATTTTTGGTAAAGGTAGCGAGCTGCGGCAAGTATATTTACTGTCCATAAGAAAATATGTTGATAGTGTTGTTCCTTACAAAACTTGATGGCTGTTTCCATAAGTTTCTTTCCTATGCCCATCCCTTGATAATGTTCATCTAAAATAAACCATCGCAGCTGAGCCATTGTATCAGAGGATTTAGTAATAGCAATGGAACCAACGATTTGCCCATTTACTTCAGCAACCCATAGATTTCCCCCATTGTTATTATTCATAAATTCCGTTAATCCCTTCATTACGTAATATTCAAACATCCGTCCAAACTTATAAGTTTCATCATAAAGCCGCCCATGAAGGTGTGCTGGAATAGTTTTTATTCTAACAATTTATACCGCAATTTCACACGATTTCAAGGTTATGCCGTATTCTCAATTTTTTTCGGGGTGCATGCTTTTTTTATTAGGAGTAACTTATAAAAGAGAAAAAAGAAAAGGAATGGGAAATTTATTCTTTATTGCAGCTGGATTTACGCTTATAGCTGACATTATAACCAACCTTCTTTAACAATAGTGAAAATCCAGGAAACAAGTAAAGTTCCTGCATGTTGCATGTACAGCAAAATTACATATTCACAAAAAAAGTAACACTAAAGACTTAGTCCTTTGTGTTACTTTTTTGTACTCGATATATCCAAATCTCAAAGCTTGAGTCTTTTTGTTTTTTCGTTCGGGTCAGCGGTGGGAAGGCCAGGATCCTTGCATTTTTCTGATTTGAATAATTTGGCCTGTATGGTAAGCGTCATGAAGCATTATGTCCAGTAACTTTCCCTCAAGGGAATTATGGTCAAGCTCTTCGACGGAAGTTTTACTCAGTATCTGTCTTAAACTGCGTTGTACGTTTTCGGCACGTTCAACGACTTTCTTCCATTCCTTATCGTCATTTGATTGTTCGGTGAGATAGAAGGTTTCATTACCGTCGAGATTATGTGGCCATTCACGGCCTTCCATGTTTGCTGCAAGTCTCTCTTTGTAATAAATGAGATGATTAACGTTCTCCCAGATTGTTTTAGTTGCCTCTCCAGTTGGTCGCCAGTTAGCCTGTTCTGCCGTGATTCCTTCTAATGCATGCTTGAACGGTGCATACCAACTCTCCTTGTCGAAGGTTGTATCCAGCACGTTTAGGAGCAAGCCAATTCGATTCAAAGTCATCTCCTCCTCGAATATATAATCGAAATTTATTGTTACATGGGAAGTGTATCATTACATAAAAGAATTTGGCAATATTTTCATGGGAGAGAGGCGATTTAGCTGTGGGGGTCTTTTCTCTTATCGATGTAAATTAACAGGTTTTACATTCAAATCTGTCTGTTGCTGTCGAATGATAAATGGTATAGTTTTAAAAAAGAAGCTCTGTTAGTCAATGTTGTTGTTTTCTAGTGAGGTGTGATTGAAACGCCTTGTGAAAAACTCGAGGGCCTCTTTCAATCTTCAGTATGCGATGCCCACTTGGAAAGAAAATCAACAATATGTTTTAGCAAAGCCAAAAAAGAAAGCGGTTTCAGGTAATTTCAAAGCTTGTGAGTGTTGACGGAGTCAATAAAGGAGTGTCTAACACTGGCACATCGTGAGGAGGATTTAACAATGTCTCAATCTATTGATCGCGCAAAGACGCGGCGCATTACGGGAAACATCTTCAAGGGTTCGGTTGGAAATCTGATCGAATGGTACGACTGGTACGTCTATTCTGCTTTTGCCGTGTATTTCTCTGCAAATTTCTTCCCTAAGGGAGACCCGACCAGCCAACTGCTCAACACTGCGGCGATCTTCGCCGTCGGATTCCTGATGCGGCCGATTGGGAGTCTGCTGATGGGCCGCTACGCCGATCGACATGGCCGGCGTGCAGCGCTGACGCTTTCCATCACCATCATGGCCGGTGGGTCTCTGATCATTGCCTGTACCCCAGGTTATAGCGCCATTGGTATACTAGCACCTATTATTCTGATTCTCGCCCGCCTGCTACAAGGGTTGTCGTTAGGTGGAGAGTATGGAACCTCGGCAACCTATCTGTCCGAGATGGCCAGCTCCGGTCGCCGCGGCTTCTACTCGAGCTTCCAGTACGTGACACTTGTTGCCGGACAGTTAGTGGCTCTGGGTGTTCAGATCATCCTCCAGCAAGTGCTCAGCGAATCCGATATGATGTCCTGGGGCTGGCGTATTCCGTTCGTCATTGGAGCAATGGGAGCATTGGCTGTATTGTGGCTGCGCCGCACGATGGACGAATCGGAGCAGTTCGAAAAAATGGGTTCTGAAAACCGGGCGAACGCAGGGACCGTTAAGGCTTTAATGAAACACCCCAAGGCGGTGCTGACAGTGGTCGGACTAACGCTCGGCGGAACCGTAGCCTTCTATACCTACACGACGTATTTACAGAAATTCATGGTGAATACTGTGGGCCTCCAAAAGGAGGTCGTCAGCTGGATCAACTTTATTGCTCTGCTAGTATTCGTCGTGCTTCAACCGCTCGCCGGCATGCTGTCTGACCGTATAGGACGGCGCCCTCTATTGATCAGTTTCGGTATCCTTGGTACATTGCTGACTGTGCCGCTGTTTATGATCATGGAGCAGATGAAGAACCCTATCATTGCTTTCTTGCTCATGATGGTGGGTCTCATCATTGTCACCGGTTACACCTCCATCAATGCGATCGTGAAAGCCGAGTTATTCCCGACAGAAATCCGTGCCCTTGGCGTGGGTTTCCCCTACGCACTCACTGTCGCTGTGTTCGGCGGGACGGCGGAGTTCATCGCGTTATGGCTGAAGAGCATTGGAGCCGAGTCGCTCTTCTACTTCTACGTAGCTGCTTGCATTGCCGTAAGCTTCATCACCTACTGGCGTATGGGTGAGTCTTCGAAGGTCTCTCACATCGAAGCCGAGCTGGTCGCTGAAAATGACCAGCTGTCCGTGAAGGGCAGATCACAGCACTCTTAAGTATCATGAGTACAATGGAAAAGCATAATTTAAATGAATTCGTTTAGCTCAATACTTTAAGACCCAGCTGCCTTTTTAGGTGGCTTTTTTTATTGGATTTCTATTGGTTGCGCTTTCATAAAAAGAATATTCTAAATTTACAATAAATTTGTTGACGTGGCATTTTGAAGCTGTTAATCTTAGTTTTAAAATCTAACACGAAAGTCGATGACGAGAACAGTAGGATAATATCTTTGTTCCAAAGAGAGTCGGATGTGGTGGGAGCCGATGAACAAACATTATCTGAAAATCATCTCTGAGATACAAAGCTGAAATGAGAGTAAGCTTTGTCGGGTAGTCCGTTAACAAGTCTTTTTGACTAAAGTGCCGGAGCTTTTTGCTTCGGAACTAGGGTGGTAACGCGAGCTGACTCGTCCCTATTATGGGAGGAGTTTTTTTATTGAAAAAAATCGTAGTTTTTTTACTGAAAAAACCGATTGTAGGAAGGAAGAGGAATATGGAACAGGTACAGCAACAGCAAAAAACGGTGCTCGTCGAAGACATCATGATCGCCAATCAACGAATCAAAGATGTGGTCCTCCATACGCCGCTGCAGTTTAATCCGCTTTTGTCCGCGCAGTATGACTGTAAACTCTATTTGAAACGGGAGGACTTGCAGGTCGTCCGTTCCTTTAAGATCCGCGGTGCGTACAATCGGATCAAAAAGCTGAGCCAGCAGGAACTTGAGAACGGCATCACGTGTGCGAGTGCAGGAAACCACGCACAAGGTGTCGCTTATTCCTGCCATCTGCTGAAAAGCAAAGGGAAGATCTTTATGCCTACGACAACACCAAAGCAAAAAGTGAATCAGGTGAAGTTTTTTGGCGGAGAACATGTGGAGATCGTTTTAGTCGGGGATACATTTGATGATGCGTATGAAGAAGCGATCGTTTGCAGCCAAGCCGAAAATCGGACGTTCATCCATCCATATGATAATGAGGATGTGATCGCGGGTCAAGGCACTGTGGCAGTGGAGATTTTAAACGACTGCGACGAGAACATTGATTATGTGTTTGTTCCGATCGGAGGCGGGGGACTTGCTGCCGGAATCGGAACGTATTTGAAGAGTGTTTCTCCGCAAACGAAGGTGATTGGTGCTGAACCGGCGGGTGCACCGGCGATGAATGAATGCATGCTCCAGGGAAAACATGTATGTCTCGACCGCATCGACCCGTTCGTCGACGGCGCGGCTGTAAAAAATGTCGGGGCGATCACGTACCAGATCTGTCAGGAGATTCTGGATGACATTGTTGTTGTACCAGAAGGAAAAGTATGTTCAACGCTGTTGTCGCTGTACAATCAAAACGCGATTGTCGCTGAGCCGACCGGCTCTCTTTCTCTTGCTGCTCTTGATGAGTATGCCGATCAAATTAAGGGAAAAACAGTAGTATGTATCGTGAGCGGCGGCAACAATGATATCGGCCGTATGCAGGAGATCAAGGAACGTTCCATGATCTACGAGGGTTTGCAGCATTATTTCATCGTTCATTTTCCTCAGCGTGCCGGTGCACTTCGTGAGTTTTTGGATGAAGTGCTCGGACCGGAAGATGACATCAACCGGTTTGAATATACGAAGAAAAATAACAAAGAAACCGGGCCGGTGCTGGTCGGCATCGAGCTGAAGCATAAAGAGGATTATCCGGAGCTGATCCAGCGCATGAACCGAAAGGGCTTTGCGTATCAGGAAGTGAATAAAGACAAGACACTGTTTCAGCTGTTGATTTAATGGTAAAGACGATGTGCGAGTGGGCACGTCGTTTTTTTTCGAGTTGCCTCAGCAACCCCTTTAGCAATAAGCCACAAATAACATAATTAAGTTAAAATTTAATACTGTTTTTTTAAGAAGATGTTCTATTATACAAAGAGGACAGCGAGAAATTGTTATCTGTCATAAAATATTTATGTGCTTGTCTTAAAAGAATGCTCAATTCAGAAGTTAAACGTTCAGAAGGGTATGCGCATACCGACAGTGTATTTTTCTGTAAGACAAATTCATCTGCGATTGTTTCAAAATCGTTGAGCAACTCAGCATCCGGTTCAGAGGAATACCATTCAACATGTGCCCAAGTCCGAATAGGTAAATTGCGATTCTTTAAAGCGGATAAATCACTTTCAAAGTGGTTCACTATTGTAGTTGTTTTAAAATCTCCGTTTGAAAGGTAATAATCAAAATTATTAACCATTCGCACATATGTTAGCTGTTCTTTGGTGAATAACACGTTAATCTTCTCTTTTAATTTGGGAAGAACTTTCATGTTTTCAATAACTAGAATAATTTGATGGTTCTCTAAACCAGAGAGTATATAAGATATTAAATTTTCTAGATAAGTATCTTCGTCATTAAAACTATAAAAAATATGTCCTTCGGTAATTTTTTCATCTGAATAGTTCATAAGTCACCTCTAAGTTTAAACTTATCAAACATTAAATCAAAGGTAAATAAATTCGTACTGTTTCAAGAATGAGAAGCACCCATAGCGGCCAGCGGTGGATTGCGATACTTGGGCCGACCAATCAGACCATTGATATTCTTTAATTCAAGAAGAAAAGCGATTCTGATTAAAGAATCGCGACCAGTAGTTAAAGAAATAATATTACCACTGTACAGATTTCTCTTGATTGGCCTAAATAAATGGGACGTAGTCACTTTCCGTAAAAGCTGCCATGTTTATTTACGAACGAAAAGCAGAATATTTGAACTTTCAAAAACGACCCGAAAGTTATTTCTTAAAAGACAGCTTTCAGCATGTACTACATCTTCCCCTATTTTTAGAAACTCCTTACATCGGCCTGCACTGCCGATAACGGCAAAATCAGAAATTCGAAATCGTCTCGTTCTTGGAACGCTTTCAAACACAATAAGGACTACATCATTTGTTCGAGGTGACAATAGCTTACCTCCTTATAGTTGATACATTATAGGATGCGGTGAGCTGAAGAACCGCAATGGACAAACATGGAGTATTATCAATTATATTATAGTGATTAGTCTGATTCGCTTCCTATGGCCAGACTGTTGATGAGTCACTGGTACAATCAATCAGCTTTAGGACTCACCTGCTGGACCTAAAGAAATTAAAAAAGGAGAAGGGCATATCCCTTCTCCTAAGAATTTTTTATTTGTACACAGACCTGGGTATGTCTACTGCTGGAGTTCCTGCTGCATAAGGGGCTACAGAATACTCCCCGAATTTTAAGGTAATGCCGTTAAAGTTAAAATAAAACTGGGCATCACGTTTTATGTTCACATCACTTTGGCTGGTTACATAAAAAATATCTTTATGCTTTTTCATATAGTTATACGCATATTTTTGTACGGCTTTGTATTTCGCATCACTTGTAAGAATATTGTTCAGTTTCAATTCTTTGCCGTCGCTGATCGTAAAGTTATACCCTTCGAGGGATGACATTCCGTGTGCACCGCCGGTATATTCATAGTCTTGAAAAAGGATACTCAGCTGCTTGCCATCATTGTATTTTACGGAATAACTGGATGAGTAATCATAATCACAGGAAAAAGGATATTCCTTGCACATTTTATCTCCCTGAATTTCCTTTTCATCTTTCAGCAATTGTAAATATTCATTATACGATTGTTTCGCATGGCTCAGCAGAGCGGCGTTGATTTTATCCTGAGCTTTTTTGCTTTTTAGTCCCTTCACTTGAGGATAGGACACAGCCTTTGTATTTTTATACTGATGCTTACTGATCGTTACACCCGTGAAAAATTTAAGATACTTGGTAGAGACATAAGCCTTCTTGCTTTTGTAGCGGATTTCAGACCAGCCGGATTTGGTTTTTGAATAAACGGATACGGTGGCGCCGGATTTTAAAGAGCCGATGATGGTGGCTTTCTCACTTGGGGCATTTCTGACATTCAGCGATGTTTTAACATTTACAAAAGCTGTCTGTACGGATGCGGCCTTTGCTTCACTATTCACAAAAAATACGGAAGCAATCAAGGCAATAGCAATGGTAACCATGGTTAGGCGGAAAATTGATTTTTTCATAAAGACTCCTTTTCTTTTTTTGATTAATGATAGAATGCGAACTTTAGTCGGTCATCGATACTTGTTACATTTATGTTACATTGATTACATTAAAATTACAATAAGTATTTTGGGTTCATTTTCCAGAATGGCATGATCCATTATTACTCGGTCATTTGTCACAATAGAACACCTTAACGAAGGTTTCCTTAAGCAAACGTCAGGGTAGACCTCTTTTAGGGAAGCTTTATGCTCAAACCTTCGAATATTCCCACTAACACAAGGGATAATATGGAAGAGTTTATTTGATTGAGGCAATAACTAAAAAGGAGACTACATAATGAAGAAAACCGTTGCTGATCTACTGGTCGATTCGTTGAGACATGCTGGAATTCAGCGGATCTACGGGATTGTGGGCGATTCACTGAACGCGGTGCTGGATTCCATCCGCCGTTCCGGAAAAATTGAATGGATCTCGGTCCGCCATGAAGAGGTAGCGGCCTTTGCTGCAGGTTCGGATGCGATTTTAAGCAATAGTATCGCCGTCTGTGCGGGGAGCAGCGGTCCAGGGAACCTGCATCTGATCAATGGATTGTACGACTGCCATCGCAATCGGATTCCGGTGCTGGCCATTGCGGCGCACATTCCAAGCAATGAGCTCGGCGGAGAATACTTTCAGCAGACCCGTCCGGAGATGCTGTTCAGGGATTGCAGCCATTATTGCGAGGTACTGACTCGTCCGGAGCAGATGCCGCGCATGGTTACGATGGCGATGCAGCATGCGATCGGCCGCAAAGGCGTTTCAGTGATTGTATTGCCGGGTGATGTGGCTTCTCTTCATGATGAACAGACTGTGCCGGAACAAGTCATACACGTGACAGAGCCAGTCATCCGTCCATCGGAAAACGAGCTGCAAAAGCTTGCTGATTACTTGAATAAAGGAAAAAAAGTAACGCTGTTGTGCGGAGCGGGGTGTGAAGGAGCACATACCGAGGTGATGGCTCTTTGTGATGCGCTCAAATCACCGATGGTCATCGCGCTTAGAGGGAAGGAGCATCTGGAGTACGACAATCCTTACTCTGTCGGACTGACGGGGCTCATCGGCTATTCGTCCGGTTATCATGCCATGATGGACTGCGATGTGCTGCTCATGCTCGGGACAGATTTCCCGTACCGCCAGTTCTTCCCGGAGAAAGCGGTTATTTTACAGGTTGATATCCGGGCCGAGCACCTTGGCCGCCGGGCTGCGTTAACGTATGGGCTATGCGGGGATGTGAAGCATACGGTGGAGTCGCTGCTTCCATTAATAAAAGTGAAGAAAAGCACGAGTCATCTGGACAAACATGTGAAGGACTATGCGAAAGTACGGAAGGATTTGGACAAACTGGCCACCGGAAAAAAAGGGAAGGCACCCATCCATCCGCAGTATTTAACAAAAGTGGTCAGTGACCTCGCAGCTGAGGATGCCATCTTCACCTGTGATGTGGGAAGCCCAACCTTATGGGCGGCGCGTTATTTGGAGATGAACGGCAAACGCCGGCTGTTGGGATCGTTCAATCATGGCACGATGGCCAATGCGATGCCTCAAGCGATAGGGGCCCAGGTTTCAAAAAGAAATAATCAAGTCATTGCCCTTTCGGGGGATGGCGGGCTCTCGATGCTGATGGGTGATCTTTTGACCATCAAGCAGCATCAATTGCCGGTAAAAGTTGTCGTGTTCAACAATGAGGCACTTGCCTTTGTGGAGCTGGAAATGAAAGCGGCGGGATACTTGGAAACCGGTACGGGCCTTGGACAAACCAACTATGCCGCAATTGCCGAAGGCATGGGGATCCAGGGTATACGTGTTGAGGACCCGGGTGACTTGGAGGGTGCCGTTAAACAAGCGTTTAAACATAACGGCCCCGTGCTGCTTGATGTGGTCGTCAACCGTCAGGAATTAGCTCTGCCGCCAAAAATCGAGTTCGAACAGGCGCACGGATTTACGCTCTGGATGCTCAAAACCGTGCTCAACGGCAAGGGAGACGATCTGATCGATCTGGCAAAGACGAATCTATTTAGATAGCTATATGAAAAGAAGTGACATGCGGTGTTAGTGCATGTCACTTCTTTTAATTTCATGAAAAAGATTCCCCATCAATAGAACAGGTAGAAATATCCGGAAAATAGAGAGTGTAATCCAACGTTATTAATTATGTTGGAGTTGCAGTTTTCTGTCTTACTGTTCTTTTTCTTTTTTATATTCAAACCTCGGCCGATGCCATTACAAAGCAGAAAAGCTTTACTATCAAATCAAAAAGCACCCGTCTGGATGAAGCAAATGGGTGCTTTGTTTGTTGGCTTTGTTCAGGTGATACTTTTTTTTTGAAAATGACATGTTTTGCAAGTAAATCTTGTCGAATCGCAAGTAACGGAAGCATTTCCGCAAGTAATTGGTGTCGAACAGCAAGTAAAATTCCATCAGGGTATATCAATCACCGGGAAAGAGGGTCCTGAGAGGTCTTTTTTGCAGTTTGCTATAATAAAAGCAAAAACACAGAGGATCATCATGAAAAAACGAATAGGAATCACCGTGTCTGTACTTCTCGTTATCATTTTTATAGTATTCGGCACCTATAAATTAATGAACGCCCGCAATTTCCAGTTGTTCGGCGGGCTGACAAGCCATGTTGTGGATAAGCTGTTGCCGGTACTGGAACGATACCACGCCAAAGGACCTTTTTTCTGATTGGAAACGAACTTCGGAAGAACATGGCGGAAGGGAAGAAGCTTGCACAAGCTGGCCATCAGATCGGCAATCATACCTATTCCCATAAGCGGATGGTGTTCAAGTCGCCTTCCTTTATCAAGCAGGAACTGAAGAAAACGAATGCGCTGATCAGCCAGACGGGTTATGAAGGGACGATCGACTTCCGGCCGCCTAACGGTAAGAAGCTAATCGGACTGCCTTACTATACTAATAAATTGCACATGGATACGATCACGTGGAGCCTCGAACCAGATACGTACTATACGTCTGTTTCGGATAAGGTTCGTTATGTTACGAAAAATGTAAAACCGGGCTCGATCATTCTGTTCCATCCGATGTATGACAAAACCGGCAATGAGCTGGAGTCGATTGATAAAACACTGTCTGCTCTGAGCAAAAAAGGCTACAAGTTCGTGACGGTAAACGAACTTCAAAAATACGAGTAAAGAGCAATAAGGGGCTGTTCTGAAAGTCGAAAATTGACCTTCAGCAGTTCCTTTTTGGCTTGAAAATCTTCAATGAAAAGTTGATTGAAGTGGAAGGTGCGAGACTCCTCGAAAATGAATTTCACATTTTCTTCGTGCGATATAACGCTGCCGAAGCCTTCCTTGTCCTGCGGGACTAGCGTGACAGGTGAGACTCCCGCAGGCGCTAGCGCAAAAAAGTAGGCGTTCACGCCGGTAAGGCTCACCGCAAGCCCCGCGAAAGCAGGAGCTCGCGCCGGTAAAAGCGAGCACCCTGGAACGGAAATCAACAGCTTACAGACTTCTTGGACAGCCCCTTTCTATTTATTCAGCATTTTTATGGCAAGGTTTACTGTTTGGATTGGATAAGATGCGCTGTGCCTTCTCGATATTTGACACGTCCATATATAAGGTGTTGTCTTCTCCGATATAAAAAGTATTAATGGTCACCCTGCACCACAGTAGATTATATACAGCGCTAAACTGGCCGGGTACGTCTGGTGTGAAAATAAACTGAATGACGGTTTTCTGCTTATAATATACACCAAGCTTTTTTAGTATCTTTTTCAAGGTGCGGAGATCATCGCTGTTTTCACCTTCATCATTTCCAATGACCAGCCTCACCGTATTCAGGAATGTCCGGTTTCCTGCCGCACGTGCCTGTTCAAAAGCCGTGATGTTTCCGCCTTTGTCAGCGAGTGCACTTAACATACAAGCAACGGTTTCGTCACTGGCGGCAAAAAGGAACTGTTCCCTCAATTGATAATTAAACATTTTGTTGTCCCCCCTAGGATGCTATAGTATATGCCAGCATTCAGAACTTGTCCTAGGACAGATCAACTAAAGAAAATCGGCCCCGGAGATGGGAGCCGATTTTTCAATTATGCTTGTAATTCAAACTGCTTGGAATACAGGTGCGCATACGCGCCACCGCGGGCAAGCAACGCCTCGTGTGTGCCTTCTTCCTCAATGCCATCCTCTGTTAAGACGATAATCCGCTCTGCATTGCGAATGGTGGAAAGGCGGTGGGCGATGACAATCGTTGTGCGCCCTTTTGCCAAGTATTCCAGTGAGTCTTTAATGATGCTCTCACTCTCGTTATCCAGTGCACTCGTTGCCTCATCCAAAATGAGAACGGGCGGGTTCTTTAAGAATACCCGAGCGATGCTTAGCCGCTGCTTTTGGCCTCCGGAAAGCATGACACCCCGCTGTCCGATTTCGGAGTGGTAGCCGTTGGGCAGACTCATGATAAAGTCATGGGCATTGGCATGTTTGGCTGCCGCCATAATTTCCTCATCACTCGCTTCTGGACTGCCGTAGCGGATATTATCCATCACGGTTCCCGCAAAGAGATATACATCCTGCTGAACGATACCAATCTGATTACGTAACCACTTCAGGTCAAGTTCCCGGACACTCCATCCGTCGAGCAGCACATCGCCGTCCGTCACATCATAAAAGCGGGGGATGAGCGAGCATAATGTCGTTTTTCCCGCGCCGGAGGGACCGACCAATGCAACATATTCTCCCGGACGTACATGAAGCGACAGATTAACGAAGACAGGGTCCAGATGGTCTTCGTAACGGAAAGAAACGTGTTTGAACTCAATATCGCCATGTACCTTTGTTAGTTTCACGGCATCCGGCTTGCTTTCAATCGCCGGTTGTATGTTCATGATTTCCATAAAGCGCTGGAAGCCGGTTATTCCTTCTTGTAACTGGGTACTCATATGGGTCAGCTTTTGAATCGGTTCGACCATATAACCGATATAGAGAAGAAACGTGATCAAATCCGCCAGATCCAGCGTGTGGTGGACGATACTGGCACTGCCGAAGACGATTACCGTGATCGTAATCAGCTGAATGAGCGTCTCAACGCCATCGTAATAGATGGCCTCAGCTTTGTACGTACTCTTTCGGCTTTCGAAAAACCGCTGATTTTCCTGGTTGAACTTCCTGACTTCTACATGTTCATTGGCAAACGATTTGACGACCCGGATTCCGGAAAGGCTATCCTCAACCTGTGCGTTCACGTCTGCGATCCGCTCTTTGTTTCTTTTAAATAACCGGTTAAGCTTTTTATTGAGAACCAAAGAAAAGATACCGATGACCGGCAAGAAACAGAAAACAGCGAGCGTTAACGGCGCATTGATCATAAACAGGATCACAAAGGCCCCAAGAAAGCGGACGAGATACTTCATGTAGTCTTCGGGTCCATGGTGATAAAGCTCGGAAAGCAGCAGCAGGTCATTCGTTATGCGGGACATGAGCTGTCCTGTCTTTTCCTTATCGTAAAAGCTGAACGAAAGCTTTTGCATATGCGCGAACAGCTCACTGCGCATATCACGTTCCATCCGGCCGCCGACTTCATGGCCCTTGTAGTCCACAAAGTAGTTTCCGATATTCTGAATGGCGGCTAAAAAGAGCATCAGCCCGCCGATCCAGTACACTTTACTCAGCGCAATGGACAAGTCTCCTTCGAGAATATCCTTCGTAATGTACCGAACGAGCAACGGAAGAATCAGAGTCACAGCGGACGCGATAAAGGCACAAGCCAATACCGAAAGAAACAAACGTAAATACGGTCTGTAATAGGAGAGAAATTTTTTTATTGGAAAATGCATGATTTACCCCTTTGTGTTTTTAGCTAGGCACACATTAGGGGGCACGCCGTTTACATTTAAGAACGTGTTCCACCCTTATATGTTTGGAGTGTTTGAGTTCTCATGTTTTTCATTTGAATTCCTCCTTGTTCTTAGTTGCTTCTATTGTAAGCGATTTCCTGAAAAAGTGAAATAGCTTGTCTGCCAGCCTGCAGTCGTTTATTCTGAAAATATAGTCAATTTACATAAGGGGTGTATTTGGTATGGAGATGAAAAATTTAAAAGATACGATGCTGGGAGCACTGGGAATTGAAATTGTGGAACTGTCCGACCACCAAGCGGTAGCCACCATGCCGGTTCACTCAGCGACCCATCAGCCGTTTGGTTTGCTGCACGGCGGGGCGTCTGTCGCACTGGCAGAAACGATCGCCAGTATCGGAACCTATCATTTTATCGATGAGGAAACGGAGATGGCAGTCGGAATGGAGATCAACGCCAACCATCTGCGAGGCAAGAGGGACGGGATCGTTACAGCTACAGCCACACCGTTGCATAAAGGCAGAACGTCCATGGTCTGGGACATCAAAATTACGGATGAGGAAGGGAAGCTTGTTTGTGTTTCCCGGTGTACGATGGCGATTATGAAGAAGAGATAGATTGGAATAAAGGGGCTGTCCAGAAAGTCGAAAATTGACCTTCAGGCAGCCCCTTTTTGGCTTGAAAAATCTTCAATGAAAAGTTAATTGAAGTGGAAGATGCGAGACTCCTCGAAAAGGAACTTCACATTTTCTTCGTGCGATATAACGCCGCCGAAGCCTTCCTTGTCCTGCGGGACTAGCGTGACAGGTGAGACTCCCGCCGGTGCTTGCACCAAAAAGTAGGCGTTCACGCCGGTAAGGCTCGCCGCACGCCCCGAGAAAGTAGGAGCTCGCGCCGGTAAAAGCGAGCAGCCTGGAACGGAAATCAACAGCTTACAGACTTCTTGGACAGCCCCTTTAATTCTTGCAATTATGTATTGCATTTGAAAGGGTTTTCATTTAGAATTCTACTAAACCGGTTTACCAAACCGATTTAGTAATTTTCTAATACCCTTGCAGCAAGCTCTTCTTGCCGTAATTAGAAAAAGAAAGGGGTATGAATTTGTCATTGAACTATGGAATCCTAACTTTAGGTGACGCAATGATCACCTTGAATCCAGCAAGCACTGGACCATTACGATTTGTTTCGACCTTTGAAAGAAAAGTAGGAGGAGCAGAACTGAACTTTGCCATCGGCTGTGCCAGACTGGATCTTCGTTCAAAATGGATCAGCCGGCTCGGAAAAGATGAGTTTGGAAGAGTTATTTATAACTTTGCCAAAGGTGAGGGGGTGGATGTGGATGATGTTGCCTTTGTGGAAGGGTATCCCACTTCTTTAAATGTAAAGGAAATCCGTGAAGATGGTTCAGGAAAAACCTTTTACTACCGCCATCAATCACCTGTTTTAACCCTTGAACCTGATGATATAAAGGAGGAGATGTTTGAACGCATTGATGTTGTTCACCTGACAGGTGTCTTTCTGGCGATTCACCGAAAAAATATGGATATTGTCCAAAAGGTGATCGCTATAGCCAAAGAAAAAGGCCTACTGATTTCTTTTGATCCGAACATACGGTTAAAGCTGTGGAGCATAGATGAAGCAAGAGCGGCGTATCAAACGCTATTTCCAGCCATCGATATTTTGCTGACAGGCCGGGATGAGATCAAGAGTATTATCGGAAGTGATGAGGAAGAGGAATTAACATCATTTGCTGAACGTTATTCCATCAGCCAGCTTGTCATTAAGGACGGAGCCCAGGGTTCGGCGCTTTATTCCCATCATCAATGGCTGCATCAGGAGGCATTCCCGGTAAATCCTGTCGATACAGTTGGGGCTGGGGACGGATTTGATGCCGGATATTTGTACGCTCTTCTTCATGGACTTGAACCGGAAAGACGACTGGAATTTGCCAATGCTGTGGGAGCTCTTGTCACCACGGTTTCCGGTGATAATGAAGGCTTGCCGCTATTGGAAGAAGTTTTTTCTTTTATCAACAAGGAAGCAGTGGTTGAACGCTAAATGACGAAAGGAGGAGAAAAGATGCTGCCAAAATACTCAGTTTTTCAGAAGCTGATGGAATCACAGGTCGTTGCAGTCATCCGCGGCAAAGATAGCCATGAAGCTGTACAAGTGTCTAAAGCGGCCATCGAGGGAGGAATTAGGGCTATTGAGCTTACCTATACGACCCCTCAAGTAGAAGAAGTATTTAAGGAACTAAGACAGTTGAATGTTCTATTGGGAGCAGGCTCTGTCATGGATTCAGAAACAGCTCGCCATGCCATTCTCTCGGGAGCTCAGTTTATTGTCAGTTCCCATTTCGTGAAAGAAATTGCAGCACTCTGTAACCGGTACAGTGTTCCATATCTGCCAGGCTGCATGAACATTGGAGATATGGCAAAGGCGCTTGAAGCTGGGTGTGACGTGCTAAAGCTGTTTCCGGCCAATGCTTTTGATCCTTCTTTTATCCGCTCGGTTAATGGTCCTCTGCCGAATGTGCGCATCATGCCGACCGGTGGAATCTCGCTGAACAACATGAATGAATGGCTCGATGCAGGAGCAGTTGCTGTCGGGGTTGGAAGCGACCTGACCAAAGCCTACCAAAAGGGCGGCTATGAAGAAGCTGTGTCGTTAAGCAGGAAGTATATCCATACATTGAATCAATCCCCGGAGGTGGCGGCTGATCGCTGAGGCCCCTCTAAATCCCCGATTGTAAAGCACTTTCAAGTGTCTTATAATGTTTGGATTGAATGAATAAGACGGGGATGATGACATGAAAAACATTACGATAGCTGATGTAGCCAAACATGCGGGAGTATCAAAAAGCACCGTATCTCAATTCTTAAATAACAGATTTGATTATATGAGTGAAAAAACAAAAAGAAAAATTGAAGCAACCATTGAAGAATTAAACTATCAGCCTAATATTGTAGCGCGAAGTTTAAAGCAAAAAGCAACGTTCACTGTCGGAGTAGTAGTTGCCAATATTCTTCACACCTTTTCCACGCAAATTATAAGGGCAATGGAAGATGCGTTTCACGAACAAGGCTATCAGATCATCGTGTGCAATGCAGACGACGAGCCGGAAAAAGAAAAGAAGTATATTGAGATGCTTCTGGCCAAGCAAGTGGATGGAATCATGATTTTCCCGACAGGAAGCAATCTTGATCTGTATGAACGTATGAAACAAATGCAATTTCCGGTTGTGTTTGTTGACAGGACAATCAGGGATATGAATATTGCCACGGTTATGCTTGATAACCATATGGCAGCAAAACTGGCTGTTGATCAATTTGTGAAAAATGGCCGCAAGCGAATCGCGCTGGTTACCACATCGATTATTCGCAACATCAGTCCGCGAGTTGAACGGCTTGAGGGGTATAGGAATGCTTTGAATGCCCACGGCTTTCCGGTAAAAGAAGAGTATGTGAAGAGTGCAGCTGCCGATCAGCTGCCGGCGGTACTGGAGGAAATGTTTAACCTTCCTGCACCCCCGGACGCGATCTTGGCCGGAAATGATATTGTCCTCAATGAAGTGCTGAGATTTATGAAGGAGCGGAACTTTAGCATCCCGGACGACGCAGCAGTGATTGGCATTGATGAAGTGCCGTTCGCAAGCTTTTTTACGCCTCCTATTACAACAGTAGCGCAGCCAGCGGTTGAAATGGCTGAAAAAGCCGTTGACCTGCTGCTGAGCCAGATCAAAAACAAAGACGAGCGGGATTTAGGGGTCTTTCGCTATAAGCCAAGTCTTATCGAAAGAGATTCAGACTGATACCTAGGGTAAGGGGGAGTATATGCAGAATATCTTTATTACATTAAATTCGTTTCAGGCAGAAGAAGTCTTAGAGAAGGGACAGGAGCATTTTCTTCCTCAGATAACTCATGCAGGGGCACAAGGTGCGGAGATCAGAAGAGAACTTTTTACTGGCGATTCGTTCTCTTTGCAAGAACTTCGCACCCAATTGGAGGAGTATCATTTAACCTCCGTTTATTCGGCACCTGTTGAATTATTTAATGAGTCAGGATCGTTAGATAAAGAGGCGGCTGCATTGACTATTATGGAAGCGATTACAATCGGTGCTTCCATTGTGAAATTCTCACTCGGCCATTACAACATGCAAACATCAAGCGTAATGGAGTTAAAAGTATGGCTTGCTTCATTAAAAATAGAGAATCTCGATTTGCAAATTACGATTGAAAATGATCAGACGGCACATGGCGGTTCCATTAAAAAAATCCACCATTTCCTTAAGGAATCAAAGACACTGCAGGTTCCTGTAAAAATGACATTTGATATTGGGAATTGGGCGTTTACAGGGGAAGACGTTTTGTCTGCCGCAAAAGTACTATCTGAATATGTAGTCTATCTGCATTTTAAATACGTAGACCAACGGAATGATAGACTTGTAACCTTGCCATTGCCCAAGGATGATGCTTCGGAATGGAGGAACCTCATTCGGTATTTTTCAACTGATATTCCGAGAGCCATTGAGTTTCCTTTAACGGATGGTGATGAAGCGTTAATTTATACTTCTCTTCTTGCTGAAGCGTGAGGAGCTCAACAAAAAATGACGATAAGGGAGTGTTTCCAATGATGAAGAATAGTGATCCATTAGCAAGCAGAAAGCGCTGGATGATCTTAATTCCAATCGCTTTTATTACCTATAGCTTAGCGTATCTTGATCGTGCGAACTATGGTTTTGGTGTTGCAGGTGGAATGGGTGAAGATTTAAATATTACGACCTCTGTTTCATCCCTCCTGGCTTCCTTATTCTTTTTAGGTTATTTCTTTTTTCAGATTCCCGGAGCGATCTATGCTGAAAAGAAAAGTGCAAAGAAGCTCGTCTTCTGGTCATTGATTCTTTGGGGAGGTCTTGCAACAGCTACTGGTTTTGCAACCCATGTCACCTGGCTTTATCCTATCCGTTTCTTTCTGGGGGTTGTTGAAAGCGCTGTTATGCCGGCGATGCTCGTCTTTTTAAGCGGCTGGTTCTTAAAGGCTGAGCGTTCTCGTGCCAACACATTTCTAATTTTAGGAAACCCGGTTACGGTTTTATGGATGTCTATTTTATCCGGTTATTTGTTAAAAGCGTTCGATTGGCGTACAATGTTTATTTTTGAAGGGGCTCCTGCCATTCTATGGGCGTTTATCTGGTGGAAACTTGTGAATGACCGTCCTAAGGAAGCGAAATGGCTGACGGCTGAGCAGAAAAAGAACCTGGAAACTGAGCTTCAAAAAGAACAAACAGGGATGAAACCTGTGAAAAATTACCTTGAAGCCTTTAAAACAAAGAAAGTCATTTATCTTTCTCTTCAATATTTCTTCTGGAGCATTGGTGTTTATGGTTTTGTGATGTGGCTTCCTTCCATTATTTCAAAAGCGTCCAAAATGGACATCGTGGCCACAGGCTGGCTTTCAGCTGCCCCTTATGTTCTTGCGGTAATTGGAATGCTGCTCGTTTCCTATTACTCTGATAAAACCCTCAATCGTAAAAGCTTTGTATGGGTTTCACTGCTGATCGGTGCCCTCGCATTTTATGGTTCCTATGCAGTAGGCACGTCAAACTTCTGGGTATCATTTGGTCTCTTAGTGATCGCTGGCGGGGCAATGTATGCACCATATGGGCCGTTCTTTGCCATCATTCCAGAGATTCTGCCGCGAAACGTTGCGGGAGGAGCCATGGCCTTGATCAATAGCATGGGTGCTTTAGGATCATTTGTAGGCAGTTATTTTGTAGGCTACCTGAACGGAGCGACGGGCGGACCAAGCGCATCCTATATCTTTATGGCAGGTTCCCTTGTGCTATCGGTCATCTTTACGTTGCTTGTGAAAATCAACAATGAGCATAGCGTTCAAAAAATGGAGGCTCAGTCCCTGTGAATATTCAACTTGCTCTGGATCGGTTATCGATTGAAGAAGCTTTGTCCATCGCTGAAAAAGTGGAGCCGTATATCGACTGGATTGAGGTAGGCACTTCGTTGATTAAAGAATTCGGTATGGAAAGTGTACGGAATTTAAAGGAAGCTTTTCCTCATAAAACGATCGTGGCAGACAGTAAGACGTTTGATAATGCCGTTTATGAATTTGAGCTTTGTTTTGCAGCAGGTGCCGATGTGGCAACGGTGCTCGGAACAGCCCCTCTTGTCTCTATTGAAGCCTGTATGGAGACGGCTAAGAGACATGGCAAACAGGTCATGATTGATCTGCTTAACACATCAGAGGAACAAGTAAAGATGTGCAGTCAATTGGAGGATGCTATCCTTTGTACACATGTAAGTAAAGATCAGCAGGAAAGCGGAGAAGATCAAGGCCGTTTGCATGTCCCGTCTTTTTCTGGCCAGCAAGTAAATACAGCGGTCGCCGGCGGGATTTCGATTGATTCCTTTTCTGACACAGCAAAATATGATCCTCACGTTGTCATTATCGGGTCTGGCATCACAAAGGCTGAGGATCCAGCACTTGCTGCTAAAACCTTTTATGAGATGGCAAAACAGCATAAGGAGAATGCTCATGAATGATTTGAACAGCATATTGCTTGAGATACAAGGTGTGTTGAACCAGGTTGAGCCCAATCTCGTAGAGTCTGTTTCGGAGCAGATAGGATTGGGGGAACGTATTTTTGTAACAGGTGAGGGCAGATCAGGATTTATGGCGAAATCTTTCGCTATGAGATTAATGCATTTAGGCGCATCCGTTTTCGTGGTGGGGGAGACGATTACTCCGGCTTTGGAATCGGGTGATGTGGTTGTAGCAGTGTCCGGATCAGGAACAACCAAAAGTGTTGTGAATACGGCTGAAAAGGCAAGAGAGCTTGGATGCCCGGTCATTGCCATTACAACAAAAACGGATTCTGAATTAGCTGGGCATGCAACCCTTGTGGCGTACCTTCCTGCAGCTACAAAGTACAGAGGAGATAACGAAGCAGCAAGCATTCAGCCTTTGGGTTCTCTTTTCGATCAATGTGTACACGTTTTTTGCGACGCGGTTTGCTTGAGCTATGGAGCAAGGCAAACAGAAGATAATGAATCGGCTTTTATGCGTCATAGTAATTTGGAATAGTGCTGATTAAAACTAAATCGATTTAGTGAGTGTTTTGAACCTCGAAGTCTTGGTGACTTCGGGGTTCTTTTTTGTAAGGAGGGATTATTGCTTGTGTGGGGAAGTCTGAATTTTCAGACCAAATCAATTAGTTGCCAGTTAGGCTCAATTCCGTCCTCAAACCGCTCCAGATTCAGCTGAAATTTTCCAAAAAAACGGTATAGGACAAATTTGGTGCCGGGGAGACTGAAAATAAAGGAGGCGATGTTAATGAACACATTCGAAGTCATCTCGTTAATGTAATGTAACTTGGTGAAATACGAAATTATCTTTAAATTCAATTAATTATAGGTCATTTGTATGATATAATGGTAATAATTTCAAATCAATACAGATGAGGTGTAAATTTGTCTAAAGATGTACTTGAAACTAAAGAAATGCAAGATTTATTATCTTAAAAAACGAAGAATGCCATTTCTAATAATTTTAGAACTTCTGTAACTCCATAAACGGTAAGGAGGAATCATGTGTCATTCTTTAAAAAGCTATTTTCAGGTAGAAAGAAATGTTTAGCTTATACTGCCACTGGCAAGGAAATTTATTTCGCGGCTGTTAATGTATTAAAAAACAACAATGTTGCTTATAGAGTAAAAAGGCTGTCTAATCACAGTTCTACGCCAGGCAGAGATTTTGTGGCACATGATTATAAGACACCAGCTATGTATGAATTTTATGTTAAGGAAGAAGATCACTCTAAGGCACAACATTTATTAACCAAGCTAAAATTAAAGTAGAAGTAATTGATGATATATTAGAAGATAATAAATATAAATTTGAAGAGATCGTTTGGAAAGTAAAAAAAGTTATGATATAAAGGCTCACAAAGGGTCTTTTTTGTTTTAATTTAACTGAATATTCAGATAAAAACTATTTACAGTATCTACTCCATTAGATTAATATACATATGTACCGAATATATGGAAAAAAATGGAGGTAATTAAAATGAAGCAAGTACAATTAATTAATGTAAAAACACAAGAGGTCAATGCTTTCCCAATTCGTAAATCGGTAGCAGAATACATTCAGTCATTGAACATCACTGATAACTCAATTAAAACAATTGAAGGAAAACTTGCAAAGGCAATTAATAAAGATGATGTCATCTATGACACTTTCAAAGCTTTGGAAATTATGGATGAAATTAAAACTGAAGCAGTTGAGGAACAACCAAAGAAACGTGTTAAAGGCAAAACTCTAATTACCTATAAGAATGGTCATGAATATAACACCTTCCCTTCCATTAAGGCCTGTGCCACTCACTTTAAAGAATTGTTAGAATTAAAGTCAATGCCTTTCACACCGATTATGAAGTCTGTTCGTCAAGGTGTGGATTGGAACGAGTACTCTTTCAAATTTGAAAATGAGGATGACCTTCATATAGCAAAGAAAAAGAACGATACAGTTACTAAGAAAAATGAGGATAAGAATGTAGAGGAACAAGGTGCGTAAAGCCTTGTTTCTTTTTTTTTGTCCTTTTTTTAGTTTAACCAATCAACCGGCCCATTGTTTTTTGAAAGAAAATGAACAAAAACCTGTATGTTCATTTTAGAGTTTAGTTTACACTTCCAAAATTCGTATATATAATCTCAACGTTAAATTTAAAAAACACCTAAAAGGAGAAATTAATATGTCAAAAAAAACCAAAGAAGTCCTTCACAATGAAATTCTATCCCTCGAGTGTCAAATTCATGATATGCACAAGACGATTCAAAAACTAACTCTTAAAAAAGAATATTGGTTTGCAAAAGCTGAACGTTATCGTTGTCTTTACAATAAAGAGAAAAGTTCTTCTAACCCCTTTGATACAAATGGTGGTACTTTCAAGGAATATTGCGATAAAGAACTTTTAGATGCAGAAAAAATTGAGAAAAGTACTTTAATTGCTATAGAAAATTTTTATAGCAATGAAGCGAAAGAAGAACTTCTGATGAAATGTTTAGCCTGAAAAATTATGAGCTCCTAACGGGGCTCATATTTCTATATTTATCATAAGTTTTTAAACTTTTTTTGAATTTACGGTAAATGTTGGTTTACCATTTCTCTCTGGATGGACATATATTATGCCAGTATTTATAAACAATTATCACAAATGGAGGAGTTATTTATGGACTATCCTGTTTTTTCTATAGATGTAGCAAACTATCTCATGCTGAAAGGATTTAAGATGAAACGTGTTAAACCTAACAAACAATCACCAGGATTTTTAATGTTCTACTTTGAACAGCATAAATCTATTGAAACTGCTGTTCAATCATTCAAAAAGCAAGATTACAAAAACTAATATTTTACAAAGGGGATTTACAAATGTTACTAACAGAAAAACAATTAAAAGAAATGCAGTTTGACAAGTTCTACGCAATCTATCGAGAACCAGGTGCCGGAAAAACTTTTACAGCAAAAAACTTAATCCTGCCTTATTGTAAGGAGCAAGGGTGGAAAGTTTTGTTTTTAACTCACAGAAACACATTAAAAGCACAGGTTAAATATGATATTGGTGGTTTTATGGATGAAAACCCTAATACCGTTACTATTATGAACTATCAAGCTATAGAGAGTCTTGTGAGGAAACTAGATGTTGAAGCAATAAGAAAATACTTTGATTATCAATTTATAATTTGTGATGAAGCTCACTATTTTGTTTCTGATGCTTGGAACAAACAAAGTCATCTGTCTCTAGCGTTTTTACGCTATAGTAATGCCATTAAATTGTTCTTAACAGGTACTCCAAAACCACTAGCTTGTTTAAACAAAGTATTAAATGTTCAAATTTTTGATACACCGAACAGATCGATTCACAATTTAAACCAGTTGTTGTTCTTCAAAAACATTGAAACTTTTGACAAGTATTTTAACCCATTGTTAAAGGAAAAAAGCAACAAAGCTTTAATGTTTTACGGTAACGGTTTTCATGCTTGGAATGACGTAGAGAACAAATTTAATAACGGAGCTTTTATATGTTCTAAAACACACGACTTGAACCACAATTCTAATAATGAAGAATTAGATAGCATTATTGAAAAAATTAAATTTAATTCTCAAATCCTTTGTACAACTTCGGTTCTTGAAGCAGGAATTAACATTGAAGATGAAGATGTAAAGTTAGTGGCTTCTATAAGACCATATAGTGTTCATAGTATAGTCCAACAATTTGCTCGAATTCGTAAAACTAAGGTAATTGGTGCAGTTGTTGAACCACATTATCAAGCGATCACAAATTGGAAAACTGGAGCCGAGGCCGAGTTAGAACTTATCAATCATATATCAAAAAGCTACAGTGTTTCTGATTACATGAAAATTAACCGATTGAACTTTAACAGTGATGATTGTCCAGCTTGGATAACTGCAAAAATTGATTTTAACGGAGCTTTTGTAACAATCTCTTTTCAAATAAATGAAGTTTATGTTATGAAACTGAAAGATATGATTTGGCAGTGTGATTTCATAATGGAGCATGGATATCTAAAACTATTAAGTCAATACTACGAGGATGTTGAAGTAATTGATGTAAGCGCACAACTTAAAAGACAGAAATTAATTGAGTATCTTGAATCCTTAACTAACGTGAAAATGTTTGATGAGGAGCAAGAAATTTTTATTAAAACACTTAAAGACAACCATAAAATTAGGCGAAGTCAGGGTAGAGAAGTTAGAAAACCGAAAGAAATTAATAAAATTCTTGAACAAATTAATATAAGCTATAAGATTGTGCAAAAACGTATCAGGGTTAATGGCAAACAAGTTACCATTTGGATTATTGAAAGTGTGCACAAATCGGATGGTGTTGTATATATACAACCATGTCCGAAAACTGCACAGAAGGATATTATTGAAGAACTACAAATTAATGAAATTGAGGTTGAGGAAATGGAAGTTGTAGACATGGTATTAAAATTAGAAGAAGATCCGTTTACTGGGCAAACAATCGTCTTTAATGAGCAAACTCAGAAGTGGGAAAATTATAAAGATGATGAATGGGTTAACGGTAAAAAAATTGAGGGGAATATTATCATTATTCCAGATGTTCCACCAACTAAAAGTATTAGAAAGCCTTTGGCATTTGAGGAATTGTTTAGTTCGGCAATTTAATTTCAGTATTTGGTAAATATTGGTTTACCGGTGGGTCATAAAAGGACATATATACTGTAAGGTTAATATTCAAAACATTTGGAGGTTAAGGTATTATGGAATATTTAACAAAACGGCAAAAGGAAGTATTATGGAAAAAAGAGTTTGTTGTTAGGCTTAGAGATGTTGAAGGACTAACATTTGAACAAATTGATAAAAAACTTAATGAGGAGTTAAAAAAACAAAATCTTAAAGAAATTAGTAACCATTATTCTAAAGTTACTTATAACAATTTGAAAAGAGGAAACAAGGTGTGATTAATCCTTGAGCTTTAGTTAATACAAACAAATATCATATAACGAATCAAAACTCTTGGTAAACTCCTAAGAGTTTATTTTTATGCCAATTTAGTGTATGAAGGTTATTGCTAGATTAATGTTTATTTATCCTTTATTACATCCTCATACACTTGTATACATGAGTTTAAGGGAGAGAGTGGAAATTGGAACGATTAAAAATTAAACAAATGGTTGGTTCGAGGAGTATGAGTGTGGCAACGATCTTTATGCTTTGGTTGTGGTTATTTTATTAGACAATTTGAAATGTAAATCTAAGGATTCGCGAGATAAATCGCGAGTCCTTTTCTTTTGAAAGAATACAATTAAGGAGCAACAGATATGAAAAACATAATGCGAGAATTTGAGTTAAGCTATGCCAAAGGTACTGATAATAGAATTAAAGAGGTAAATGAAAAAATAACCGTCCATGGCCTGGCTGACAGTTTCGAAAAAGCAAACAGTCTTAAGGTAACAAACGATACTGTGACAACCAAAGAAGTACATTTAAAACTTGAAGGTTTAGCGGATTACATTTTAGAAAGTGAGAACCTTACAACAAAGAAAAATGAATATAACATTCTGGATGCTAAACGGCTGAAGGATATTGAAATAAATGAGCAAGGCTTACCTTCATACAAAAGTGATGATGAAGAAACAAGTGCTAAAGCTGAAGGTGAGTTAACTAATGCGATAGTTAATAAAGAAAGGCTAATCAAGCACCAAGATACAGTTTATAAACTGCTGCAAGGTGATTATGAATTAATCAATGACGGTGCTTCTGTATTTGATTTATGGTGCTATCAAACACTCCGATGTGAAGAGTCTAGAAGGCTCGTTAAGGATGTTTTTGGACTAATCCAATATTACCTATCACAATTGAAAAATACTCGAAATATGAGGAAACAACAGGTTAATAGAAAGAAGATAAAGGAATTGCTCTTTGGAGATATATACTCAATTGTTCAGTCTTATACAAAACTTGATCCAGTTCAGAAACGAAATGGTATCAAAACTAATAAGAAACAATCAATTGAACTCGGAGAGGATTGCTCATTTGGTAATAAGCATTATGATATTTTTAGAGCACTTACTACGGATAAAAGTTCTATCACAAAAATAAATACTGAGTTGGATAACATTATTGATTTAGAGATGGTTATAGATTATGCAATGAATGATAATGAACTTCCAAAAAAATTGCAGTTAACAGAATCTAACATTGAGATGATCGAAATACTCCAAGAACATTATTGCGGAGACTTGTTCGAGTGTTTAAAATCTGATGTTAACCTTTCTTATAATGGTAGTAAAAAACGGTTTGAGAAATTGATTCAAAAACTAGTTTTAGTCAATGATTATGTTTATGAAAATTTCTTACTTAGTGAATAGTATTTTGGTTCAAATTCGGAGAGAAAATCTCCAATATATTATGTAACGATGTTTGAGCACATTGTTGCGTTTTTCAATCATAGCTTTAATTTTACCCACTACTCATCTTCCGCACATGGGTAGTGATACATAGCTTTAACTTACTCGCATTCGTTAAGGCAATATGTCAACGTACACAGAACGTTGCTCCTTTTGATTTTCAAGTGTGTTGCCTCCTTTTGCACACAGCTACTCGTTTAGTGGTTTTACGGGTAGCACTACTTATTCGTTCCATTAACAATTATGTTGATGGAGCATTTTCTTTTAGCTCAAATACATATCAGATAGTAAAGGTGGTGGAACAGTGATTTATGAGGTGCTGAATAAAACTAATAAACAATTGGCTCAAATAGATGAACTTATATTAATGAATGTTAACACTGTATTGAGATTGATCGATATGCAGCTGCAACAACTCAGTGAGGTTGAAGAACAGACCGAAGATGTCGAAGTATTAAGACAGTTAGACCAACAAGTACAACAGTTAAAAGACAATAGAATAATGTTTGTTTTAATGACAAAGTATGCAATGACTAATAAATTAACTGTTCAAGAAAAAAATATTTTATTAAGCAAAGTAAAGAGAGTCTAAGCAAACATATCCCCGTATAGTCCTGGAAAAAAGGATGCATGGTCACAGGTATAACTTGTCCACGTACGCTCTCTCTCTTCTTATCTTTTGGGTTAGTAGTTTAGAGAATTTTGTAAAGGAGGTCTGAAAATTGTCAAGAAAACCAGTACCAATTCATTTAAGAAAAGGAAATAAAACAGGTCTTACGAAAGATGAAAAAACAAATGCTCAAGAACAAGAAATAGCAATGGCAAAGTGTAAAGAAGCTCTTGATAATCCATCAGTACTTTACGAAATGGATTCTCGAACTCAACAGTATTATTTCTTCATTTTGCAATGGCTAAAGGATGCTGGATTATATTCAGTATTATCAAGCATAGATGCAATATCTTTATTTATGATGGCTGATTCTCTCAAAATGATTGATGAGTGTAACAAAGAAATTGAGAGATATGGGATGTTTATTGATACTGCTGTCGGTTCTACAAAGAAACCAAATCCAGCGCTAAACGAGAAAAGACAATCTTTAAAAACATTCTATTCGATTGCATCTGAATTTGGATTAACTCCTTCAAGTAGAGCGGCGCTTGCACAGAGTGCAAATGAATCAGTCTTTATTGATACTATTAATTTAGATGGATTATCAAATGGTTTAAATCAATTTTTTGAATCAGCAGAGGAGGATATTCAACTTTGAGAACAATGCCCACTTTCAATGAAAATGATATAACCCTAGGTATTGATAATATGCAGATTTGGCTCGTATTGTTTGGTCTTGAATTGTTACTTCTTAAAGGTGATAGACGATTTTTTGCTGATCAAGAAGAACTCCAAAATAATGTAAAGTACATTGTTGATTATCTTAATGCGTTTGGTAAAAATGCTCTATTTGAAAACAGGTGGACTAAACACTATGCAAAAAAATATCTAACTTTATTATCAAAACTATCAATGTAGGAGGTGAACAGATAGGTATATGGGTTTCTTTAATTTTTTTAATCAAAAAGATATTGAGGAACGATCGTTTTACTCAAGTAACGGACAAAATTTAGCAATTATTTCATTACTTGGCGGTTCGCATATTACTGAAGAACAAGCCATGAAAATTCCATCAGTTGTTGCTTGTATGAACTTGATTGAAGGCACAATTTCTCAACTTCCGATTTATTTATATCAAGAAAACGGTCAAGATGTTGTGAAAGTACCTGACAAGAGAAACAGACTTCTAAACGTTGAAGCCAATTATTTTACAAACAGTCAAAGCTTTAAAAGAAAGATTGTTAAAGATTACTTATTCTATGGCAAAGCCATTATCTATGTAGAGAGAAAAGGCAACACTATTGTTTCTTTGAATGCTCTTAATGCTAAAGATGTTCAATTTAAACAGTATACAGGGGATGGAATTACCCTTTCTAATATCGAAGTGACTTATAACGGTTTAGCCACATCTGTTCAGTTGAATTATGAAGATCTAATCATTATTGATTCGGGTAATGAAGGAATTTTGAAGTATGGAGTCGATACTTTAGAATTGGCTCTTGAACAAAATACTTACTCAAGTAATTTATTAAAAAATGGAGCATTACCTATTGGTGTAATTCAGACAATGAATAGGTTATCTGATACTGCTATCAAACGTTTACGAGCAGGTTGGGAATCACTTTATGGTGGCTCAAAGAATTCTGGAAAAACAGTTATTCTTGAGGAAGGTGTAGAATATAAGCCAATTGCTTTAAATCCAGAGCAGCTGCAACTTACCAACTCTAGAAAGGCAACTAACGCTGATATATGCAAACTATTTGGTGTTGATGAATCTTTGATAAATGCAGAGTTCAATAAATACAGTGCAAATTCACAACAGAACTTGGCATACCTTCAATATACTTTGGCTCCAATTATCGCTGCTATTGAAAGTGCTTTTGATAAATCAATGTTGTTAGAAAGTGAGAAGGATAATGGTTATTACTTCCGTTTTGATACTTCTGAGATTCTTCGTGGAACTCCAAAAGAACAAATTGAATCAGTTGGAATTGCTGTAGAAAAAGGCTTGTTAAGTGTTAATGAAGGACGAGCTGTTCTTGATAGAAATGCCATCAATAAAGATTACTTCATGTGGTCATTAGGTCATGTTCTTTATGACGCTAAGAAAGATGAAATGATCGTCCCAAATATGATGGGAACTATCGAAGATGGCAAGGCCAAAGAAGGTGATAACTAATGGAAATGGAACTTAGGTTCAATGATTCTGACATTCAAACGCATGAAGATGGTTCAATGACAGTGAGTGGATATGTAAATAAAACAGAACAGTTTAGTGAAATGTTAGGGCACTCACAGCGATTTAAAGAAAAAATTGCTAAGGGTGCCTTTTCTAATGCAATCCAAAAAGCAAAAGAAATACATTTCCTTGCAGAGCATGATTCTAAACGGATTTTATCTTCAACAAGAAATGGTTCGCTACAACTTCATGAAGATGAAAAAGGACTTTATATGTCCGCAACAATCAGTCCAACATCTTGGGGCAAAGACTATTACGAACTGATTAAATCAGGCATTTTGAGAAATATGTCTTTCGGTTTTCGAGCAATCAAAGATAGTTGGAAGAAATCTGTTCAAGGTTATTTTGAAAGAACCGTTCAAGATTTAGAGCTGTTTGAGGTTTCAGTTGTTCGTGATCCAGCATACTCAAGCTCTACAATTTCTGCACGAGGAATTGATGTTATTGAAGAAATTGAAATTCCTGTTGATGTGAATGATGGAGGTACTCAAGAAATGAATAAAAAGGCACTCATTGAAAAGAGAAATGATTTGCTTTCGGAGTTAGAAACACTTGCAAACTCGATTGAAGCACGTGGTGTAACTGCTGATGAAGAAATTCAATCTTCATCTTTGAAAAATGAGATTGAACTGTTAAATAAAAAAATCAATGGAAATGAGGAAAGAAATATGATGGAAGTATTAAGTGTAACTGACAATGCAGTAGAAAAACGTGGGTTTGAAGCATTTCTAAAGTCTCAATTTAATTCTGATGAGGTTCGTGCAATTACAACAAGTGCAACACCTGGTCAATTAACAGTACCATCATCCATTGCTGATGAAATCATTAAGAAACTTGAAGAGGTTGCTCCACTATTTGGTCTATCAAAACAGTTTCCAAGTGTCAGTGGAAAACTTGATGTATTGAAAGAAACTTCAATTGGCGGTGCTCAATGGTTAGATGAGATGGAAAATGCTACAGTTCAAGATTTCTCTATGGAAAAGGTTACTCTAGAACAGAAACGTTTGACAGCTGCTATTGAGTTATCACAAAACCTAGTAAATGATGCTGGCTTTGATATTGTAACTTATGTTGTAGATTTATTGGCTCAACGTATTGCTAACTCAGTTAACCGTGCGATTGTAAATGGAACAGGTTCTAATCAAATGGAAGGATTCCTTAATGCAACTTTATCAAACGCAGTGGTACAAACAGCAACGGTTGGTTCAATCGGTACTGATGATGTTCTTGATCTATTCAACTCAATGAATCCAGAACTTGTTGAAGGTGCAGTGTTTGTTATGAACCGTTCAACTTTTAACCTTGTTTCTAAACTTAAGGATGCAAACAATCACTATTACCTTGTTGATTTTAAGAATGGTAGTGGAGCAAAATATTACACAATGCTCGGTTTGCCAGTACTAATTTCTGATGTAATGCCAGATATGGCAGTTGGAAATAAAACAATTGCTCTAATTAACATGAACAAAGCATATGGAACTCTAATCAAGAAAGGCATTGATGTTAAGCATATCGTTGCAGATACAACTCAAGCTCTTCGTGGTTCCCAGTTGATCGTCGCAGATATCTATCTTGATGGTAAGGTTATTAACGACCAAGCTGTTCGATTCCTGCAAATTAAAGCGTCCTAATAAATAGAGAACGGTATTAATTTACCGTTCCCTCTCTCTTTATTGTCCGGCGGGGACAGCTTGTCTTTTCTCGGCGGGCAATTTCATTCCTTCTAAAAATTGAGGGAGTGCATCATCTTTTTTATGACGCTTATTTATCACATAATCACCATTAGCGCCTTTATCAACTCGTACCTTAAACTTTTTATTCCTATATTTTGCTATTACAATTCTTACATCTTCATTTGTTATTTCACTAAGATAAACAATATAATAATCAATGAAACGGAGTTGTGCTAGGTCTGTGCTTACTGTTCTTAATCCATATTTATCACTCACTAGTCTTTTTTGATACTTATCATTTAAATTTTTTAGATATTCATCATTTTTGTTATGATTTTTAAGTGCCATAAAATCCTCCTTTTATAAATAGTAATTTAAAATATTCATAAAATTCCTATTTTATTCTATTCCTCTTTAGACCACCTTCTTTAATTTCTCAATAGAATTGACCCTTTGTTTAATAACAGATTTCTGAACCGCAGCAAGTTTCCTCGTATTTAGAAAGCAATGTTTGAAAATAATCCATAAGCTCATGTATTTTTGTTTTTTATTTAATTCGAACCCGGAAAATATATAAAGTCGGGCCCAAATCTCCTCATAATAACGTGTTGCCTTTAAAAAGATGAGCAAAGGCAGATGTAGAAAAAGGAATAATTCTAAAAACATCTTTTCCCAAAAAACCAACTGTTTTAAATCATTTATATTTGCAACAAACGTTTTAAATGCATAAGCCAAAATCCAGACACCAATTCCAGCCATAAGCCATCCTAACCACTTTTTTGCTGCATTATATTCTGAATGGTAGTCAATATAAGTAATCATTATGGCCATTGCTGTTATTACAGGTACCAGAACTAATTCAATAAAAATATTAAAGGTGTACTCACCAATAATAAATAAGGGGATAATACTAAGTTTTAATAAACCTAAAAACATCTTAGGTACATTGATTTTTTCGTAATCTGTGGCTACTGTAGCGATCATTGGAAATAGACCAAATAAAATAACTTTCCAATAATCTTTGATAAGTCCCAAACCAGTAATGATTTTAAAGTGATTTAGCAGTAAAAAGATTAGGAATATATATATGATTGTTATCACCATTAATGGGTGCTTGATTAATTCTCCGGCCGTTCTAAAAATATTACTAACAGTTCCTAATTGTTTATTTTTCTTGAAACCTCTAAGTGCATAGATTGCAAATATGGAAATCCATATTAAAGTTGCTATTTCCCTCGTGCTAAACATTTCTCAGACTCCAAATCTCTTTTTGAATATTTTACCACGTTCAATCCAGTAATTGGTTCTTTTTCACTACTACATAATTCTTTTTTGTTTGTAAACCAAAATTAAAATAAAGAAAATTTCCCCTCGTGTTAGGTTACAATCCCAAATTTTCTATGCATAACACATGTGTAAATACAAAAATGCACATGGAGTGATATATAAATGAAAACTATTTTTGGACAAATAACTCAATATGTTGAACTTATTAATCAAGAAAAATTAAACAACGGCTCAACTAAAACAACATTTAAATTCGGAAAATTATACGTGGTTGGCCATAGCAATAGACCATCTTCTGAATCACTTAATAGAGTTGCAGACGAAATCAATGTAATTGCTGAAAATCACATAAATGAAATTGATACTCAAATAGCTTAAGTATTTCACTTAGAAAACAAATCCATTTAATTATTTCCAGTTTTTGTTAAAATTATATTATATACAAAACATCACAAAAGGACGTGAAACGTATTGGAAACAGTTAAAGAAATAGCAATATATTTAAGGAAATCTCGAGATGAGTCTGATGGAAAGGAAGATGTACTTGCAAAACATGAGTCACTTTTATTGGAATATGCAAAAAAGAGGGATTTGAAATTTAAAGTATATAAGGAAATTGGTAGTTCCGAATTTATTGATTCTCGTCCACAAATGATTCAACTGTTAAAAGATGTTGAACAGGATTTATATGATGCTGTTTTAGTGGTTGATCTTGATCGACTATCTCGTGGAGATTTTGAAGAGATGGGGCGTATTAAACGAATCTTTCGAACTTCCAATACACTTGTTTTAACACCAAACAAAGCATATGACTTTAACAATGAAGATGAATCTGTAATGACTGATATTGAGATGGTCTTTGCAAACCACGAGTATAGGATGATTAAGAAAAGGATGATGCGAGGTAAAAAGCAAGGTGCTAAGGCTGGAAAGTGGACTAATGGAACTCCTCCCTATCCATACATTTATAACCGAATTACAAAAGAACTTGAGGTTGATGAAGAAAAATCAAAGGTCTACAATCTAATGAAATCACTTTTCTTAGACAAGATGATGCCTCCGCATGAAATAGCATGGGAACTGAATAAATTAGGTTTTAAAACTAATAGGAATGCTGATTGGCATGAAAATTCGGTTCGAAGAATTCTTATCAGTGAAATTCATTTAGGTCTGATTACATATGGAAAAACAACTGGTAATGGACATAAAAGTAAACCGAAGTCTGAATGGATATTCTCCGAAGGAACTCATGAAAAGCTTAAAACTGATGAAGAACATCAAAAAATCTTAAATATTTTAGAGGCAAGAAAAATAATGCCTAAAGGTTCAAGAACTAACGTTCAGGTACTATCCAAAATACTGTTCTGTGGTAAATGTAAAAGCACATTAGCGTTTACAGTAAGTCCAACTGGAAGAGTATTTGTAAAACCTTGCGGGAGAGCCGATCGTTTGGGTAACCGCTGCAAGAACAGAGGTGTTAGTGCTGAAGTAATATTTGCTCAGTTAATGTTTGATTTAAAGGTGTTCCAAAGTCAGTTGCTAAGTAAAGAACCAAAAAAACAATCTACAGATAATAGTTCATTAAATCTCGCCTTAAGTCTAAAACACGAAGAACTGGAACGATTGGAAAATGGAAACGACCGAATAAGAGATTTATATATTGAAGGTTTGCTTGATAAAAATGAAATGAAGTTGAAGTCTGAAAAGTTGCTGATTCAAATACAAGCCAAGCGTGAAGAAATCCGATTGATTAATCAGTCCCTTGCTGATGTTGAAAACACAAAAACAAACGAAGAACGAGTGGTATTGATTAACGAGTTTAAGAAAGCTTGGGATACTAAAGGAATCAGTAATAAGGAATTGAATAAACTTGCAAAAGAGATTATTGATCGAATTGAAATGAGTCGAGATGGCAATTACATAAAGATTAATATTAAATTTCTATAGTAAAGACTAAAGCCATCAAAAATAGATGGCTTTTAGTTTTATCTAATTAGAGTTTTTAAGTGTGCTATGCCATCTGCGGACACCCTTAAAAACTTTATTTTTCCGGCTTTACGAACTTGGAATGTAAGTTTCTTTTCTGTTAACCGATCAAGTGTCCGAGATGGATTCGTTAATTTTATGCCGTGTTCTTTTAATGTATCATTAACTTCTTTTGTCTTAAATTCATTTTCTCCAGAACTTATCTGTACAAAATAAGCAGTTAATAAAGCTTTATCTGCGTCTGTAAGTTCGTCATTAAATTTATGTTTCCACTCACCGAATGTACTTGATACTTCAAAATTATCTTTATCTTTTTCTACTATTACTCGTAACTTGTGCTCTTCCACTTCTTTTTGTTCTTCGTCTATTGTTTCTTCATACTCATCTTCAGTTTCATCAACATATAGTTGAGCAATAATATCCACTATAGATTCAAGATTATCCATTTGTTCTTTAACAAAATTCTCTGAATCTTCAAATTCTAATTCACCAGTATGAACGTTAATTTTAACTTTTGCAGAACTCACAGCATTTCCCCCTTATTTTCTTATTCCTGATTTATATAAAAGTTCTTCTATTGTAGCTCTATAGTTAAGAACAACTCTATCAATATCAGTTTTTCTTGCATTAAAAAATACTTTATGAGCCGAGAAATTACCCAATTCTCTGAAATCATCTAGAGAATCTTTTGTATTCCTTGAAAGCCCTAATTTACTATTTGTTTTTGCATTGTTAACAATATCCACTAACATACGATAATTTCCCAAGACATCCTTAATCTCGGAATCTAACTCTTTATGTTCATATGAATGGATTAGCAATATTTCAAATAATCTCCTCATTAATACTGCGCAGCCGTCAAAAATATTGTTTTCATATGAAGCATTAATTTGGTCAGATAAATTTATAAGATATCTTCTAGTGTTTTGATAAAGTTCTTTTGGTATCACTAAACCATCTGAATTAAGCTTAATTTCTTCACTTTTCACATCATCAAAGACAAAAGATTGTTCAGCTTTAAGGGATGCTAAAACCTTAATATGTAATCGAAAATGGTTTTTGCTGGTTCCTCGAACAAAATCTTTTAAATATATTAATTTTTTTTGGAGTCTGGATTTATTGGGTCTGTGCATTCCGAGGTTATCAAACAAATCACTCATTTCATCAATGGTAAACTGAAATTCTTTTTCCATGGATTGATAATAAAATGAAATTAATTTTACTTTTTCTACTTCATTTTTAGAAAACAAATCTACAGCTGTTGAAAATGAATGTATATCCATTTTTACTTCATCACAACCATTTCTTTAAAGTTCTTACAACATGAATATATTACCATATTTCTACAAATAACCACAGAAACTATTTAGTATTTTTTGAATTTTGATTTCATAAGAAGGGAACTAGCATGTACTGGGCCTTTAGGTTATTCCTAGCGTTTGGACTAAGATAATGAAATATAAGTTTCGTATAATTACATCACATTAATGCTTAGTTTTGGAATGTTTGTTATCGCTGTTCTCGATTTTCATAACCATGATAAGAAGTCCTAGTAAGGAAAGGTCTGTTACAACAGGAGATAAGCCTTGCTTTATGGAATAATAGGATGAAACCATACAGCGCAGGAGGAACTATGAAATTCGTATTACTATTTGGTCCGCAGGCGGTCGGGAAGATGACCGTTGGACACGAATTAACTAAATTAACAGATTTAAAGCTGTTTCACAATCATATGACGATTGAATTGGTTCATCACTTTTTCGATTACGGATCGAAAGCTGGGAGCCGTCTCGTTCACTCCTTTCGGGAGCAGATCTTTGAAGAAATAGCCAAAAGTGACCTTTACGGGTTGATTTTCACCTATGTGTGGGCGTTTAACGAGCAGGGTGACTGGGACTATGTAGAGAAGGTTTGCAGGATATTCGAGTCCAGGGGCGCCGAGGTTTATTTTGTCGAGCTGGAGGCCGATGTGGAAGAACGATTGGAGCGGAACAAGAGCGAATTCCGGCTTGAGCAGAAGCCGACGAAACGCAATCTGGAGTGGTCGGATAACGAACTTATCACTTCCAGGGATAAATACCGGCTGAACTCTCTGGATGGCGAGATTAACGAGATTAAGAGGAAGAATTATTTGAGGATTAATAACACGCATCTGAGTGCGGAAGAGACGGCACGGATGATTAAAGAGAAGTTTATTCTTTAAAAAACGAGTTACCAACCCACCCGGCATAGGCAGTGTGGGTTGTTTTTTGTGTCTGGGAGCGGAATACTGTCCGATGTGCAGGATTTACTGTCCAATGTGGGAAAAATACTGTCCGAAGTGAGGAAAATACTGTCCAATCTCCCGCATTTACTGTCCAATCCCCAATCCTCATCCCAAAACCCTCCCTTTTACCCAGGAATATATTCCAACAGAGGATTGCAATATTATGTCAGTGAATATATCATTATATTTAATATATTGTTAGAAAATTCAATTTATTGAAAAGAGGTGTAATTATTTGTCAGACGAAACCCACTCGGATTCCGCCGCAAATGCGACTGATCAGCAAGACCCCTTACTCTCCCTATCCAACATCTCGCCTAGAATTGATGTGTATCCTTACTATTACCGCATGAATCTGCCAGGATCAGAAAACGATTGTTTTTTGCGAAAGGGCACGGTTGAAAAACTCATCAAAGCAGCAGAAAAGCTCCCGAATGGCCTGAAGCTGGTCATTCTTGACGGCTGGCGATCCTATGAAACTCAGCTTGCTCTCTATCAAGCCATTAAAGCAGACCTTGAAGCCAAAAACCTCACCCCGGAAAAAATCCAGGAAGAAATCTCAAAATATGTAGCGATTCCGACGCGTGATCTTACGAAGCCTTCTCCGCACCTTACGGGTGGAGCAGTGGACCTGACGATTGCAGACGAGAAGAGCTGGCTCGACATGGGGACAGACTTTGACGATTTTACCGAAAAGGCAGAGCTTGAATGGTATGAAAAAAAGCATCAGCTGACTCAGCAGGAAGAAACCATCAGGGACAACCGCAGACTGCTGCGGAAGGTGATGGAGGAGGCGGGCTTCATTTCCAACTCGGAAGAATGGTGGCACTATGATTACGGAAATCGAAGGTGGGCGAACGCAACAGGCAACAGCATTCTCTATTTTGGTATTTCGAAATAGGCTCCTAGAATCGGCATAACTTTTTCACAAAACTATTAAGGGTTATGGAGGAGAACGATGAAAAAGAAACTTAGTTTGTTACTCATTGCTGTAATGATTCTTGCTTTGTTATCGGCCTGTGTGAAGAATTCGAACGCAACACCATCTAACGGCGAAGGTTCAAAGGACTCAAAAGCGGCAAGCGGAAAGGATGTCCTGACGATTGCGACGACTGCTGACCAAGGTACCATTGATCCCGCAGTAACAATGGATAATTCCGCATGGAAACTTACATATCCGGCATATGAACGCCTTGTGGAGTACGACGGAGGAAGCACGAAAGTAAAACCCGGACTCGCGAAGGAATGGAAAGTAAGCAAAGACGGCAAGACTTGGACGTTTACCCTGAACGAAGGACACAAGTTTGCTGACGGAACCCCTGTGGACGCACAAGCCGTCCAAAAAAGCTTTGAGCGCCTCAAGAAAATTGCAAAAGGCCCCTCAGAAGTATACAGCCTCGTTTCCGAAATTAAGGCTGAAAATCCTGCAACCATTACGTTTAAACTCAAAGAAAACTTCCCGCCTTTTCTATCAACATTGGCAGCGAACTACGGAAGCATCGTAAATCCTAAAGTCATGGATCATGAACAGAACGGTGACTCAGGGCAAAACTATCTTGCGACAACAACGATGGGAAGCGGCCCTTATAAACTCGCAAAATGGAAGAAAGGCGAGTATGTGAGACTGGATCAGAACAAGTATGCCGCTAAAAAACCAGCGTTTAAGAAGGTTTATTTTAAAATTGTTGCCGATCCATCTGCACAGCGTCTTCAGCTGGAAAAAGGCGAGATTGATGTTGCGGAAGGCATTCCTGTAGATCAGGTCAACAGCGTGAAGAAGATGAAAAACGCCAAGCTGCTTCAGGAACCAAGTCTGCTCGTGGAATATGTGTACGTCAACTCCAGCAAAGGCAATAAAGCCCTTCAGAACAAGAAAGTACGTCAGGCTTTGAACTATGCTATCGACTACAATAAATTGATCGACGCGGTACAGCAAGGGTACGGAACACAGATGCGCGGACCGATTCCTAAAGGTTTATGGGGCCATGACGACCAAGCACAGCAGTACAAGTATGACAAAGCAAAAGCAAAATCGCTTTTGAAAGAAGCAGGCGTATCCAATTTGAGCCTGGACCTTCTGTATTCGGACAACAAAACCTGGTGGGAAACGGAGGCGTTAACCATTCAGTCGAACCTGAAGGACATTGGTGTAAAAGTGAACCTGAAAAAAGTAGCATACGCGACTTCAAGGGAAATGATCGACAAAGGCGATTTTGATCTGGCGCTTGGAATGTGGAGCCCGGACTTCGGTGATCCGTACGCGTTCATGAACTACTGGTTTGATTCCAAGAACTTCGGACTCGCCGGTAACCGTGCGTTTTACAAAAGTGATGCCGTCGATCAGAAGCTGAGGAAAGCGGCCACGTTAAACGATGAAAAGAAGCGTGAGGCCCTGTATCAGGAGGCTCAGAACATGGTCATTGATGATGCACCTTACATTCTGCTGTATCAGAAGGACTTCCTCCTTCCGATGAACAAAAACGTAAAAGGTTTCGTGTACAATCCGATGCTCGAGAGCATGTATAACCTTGCAGATATGTCCAAATAACAGACAAGTGGAGTGTTGAAACATGAAGAAGATGATTCTAAACCGAATGGGCCTCCTTCTCTTCGTCGTGTTCGGCGTCACTTTGGTCTCCTTTCTGCTGTCACACGTCATTCCGGGTGATCCTGCCCGGATGATGGTCGGGCAGCGGGCCAATCAGGAAACCCTGCAGCAGGTACGCCAGCAGCTCGGGTTGGACCAGCCCCTTTGGATTCAATATGAAACGTACATGAAAGGAATAGTTAGTGGTGATCTTGGAACGTCTATCCGTACGCAAAAGCCGGTCCTGGATGATCTGGAAGCCTTTTTTCCTGCCACGATGGAACTGGCGGTGATTGCTTTTCTCTTTGCCTTAGGCATCGGCATTCCTCTCGGCGTGCTGGCGGCAGTGAAAAAGAACAGCATCTGGGATCATGCCAGCCGGATCTTTTCCATCAGCGGAGTTTCCACGCCTGTATTTTGGAGCGGGCTTGTTATGATCTTAATTTTTTACGGCTATTTGGGATGGTTTCCAGCCAACGGACGTTTGGACATCAATATCCATCCGCCGACTCACATCACAGGCTTTTATATTTTGGACAGTCTGCTGAGCGGAGATATGGTCGCACTGAAAAGCAGTCTTCATCATATTCTGCTGCCGGCCATCGTGCTGTCTTACGCGCAATTAGCGGTCATTACGCGGCAGGTGCGGGCAAGCATGCTTGAAATTATGGAGCAGGAATACATTCGTACAGCGATTGCCAATGGCATTCATGGGCCCTTCTTGTTCTTCCGTTACGCACTAAGAAATGCGTTGATTCCCACTATTACCGTCGTCGGCATTTCCTTTGGCTCACTCTTAGGGGGAGCCGTGGTGACTGAAACGATTTTTGGCTGGCCGGGTATGGGAAAATACGTGGTCGACTCGATTGCCTATCTTGATTTTCCGGCCATGATGGGCTTTACCCTGCTGATCGCGGTCGGATACGTCATCATCAATCTCATTGTGGATCTGACGTATTACGTTTTGGATCCGCAAATTAAAGGATAGGAGGGAGGACATGGAGACACCTCTGCACAGGGAAACCAATCAGCCCCAGCCGATTAAGGCGGTTCACCCTTTCTGGTACAAGCTGAAACAAAACCAGATGACGTGGGTGGGCATAGGCATTCTGGCATTCATCGTCCTCTGTTCGCTGCTCGCGCCGGTCTTGACTTCCTATGACCCAACGCAAATTGATATCTCCCAAAAGTTTCAGGCACCGTCGCTTCATCACTGGTTTGGTACGGATGAAGTAGGAAGGGATATTCTAACGAGGATCTTGTACGGAGCAAGGATCTCGCTTGGTGTCGGGATCACCGTTATCATCATTGCGAGTATCATCGGAATTCTAATAGGAACGGTTTCAGGTTATTTTGGCGGCGTGCTGGACTTGATCATCATGCGGATCATGGATATGGTGATGGCCTTTCCGACGCTGATCCTGGCGATGGCTCTTGCTGCTGCTCTTGGACCGAGCCTGCAAAACGCGATGCTCGCCATAGCAATCGTGAAGATACCAGTCTATGTCCGGCTTGCTCGGGGGGAGTCGCTCGTTATTAAGGAAAAATTGTTCGTGAAATCTGCAGAATCGTTCGGGATTAACCCATGGCGGATCATTGTGAAACACATCGTTCCAAACTCCGTGTCACCGGTCATCATTCAAGCGACTCTTGATGTCGGCGATGCCATCCTCATGATCGCTACGCTCGGTTTTCTCGGTTTGGGAGCTCAGCCGCCCACACCGGAATGGGGCGCGATGATCAGCATTGGCTGGAAATACTTATTGGATTATTGGTGGTACCCGGCATTTCCTGGATTGTTCCTCTTCCTGTCTGCAGGTTCGTTAAATTTAATTGGTGACGGGATCCGTGACATTCTGGATCCCAAGGCCGGACGTTAGGAGGGGTGCATTATGGTATTGGAGATGAAAGATTTATGTGTGGATTTTACAGGCATGAGAGGTAAGGTTCAGGCCCTTCGCAATGTCAGCCTTTCGATTGATAAAGGAGAAATTTTAGGGGTTGTGGGGGAGTCGGGTTCAGGTAAATCGGTGACCGCTCTATCCATTTTAGGGCTGCTCGGCTCCAACGCTCACATCTCAAACGGCGAGATCTCCTATCTGGGACAGAACCTTATGAGGCTTGGAAAAAAAGAGATGCAGAGCCTTCGGGGCAAGAAGATCGGCATGGTGTTTCAGGAGCCGATGACCGCCCTGCATCCAACGATGAAAGTTGGGAATCAGCTCGCAGAAGTGATGAAGCGCCATCGCGGCGTCTCGAAAAAAGAAGCGTACCGGCTGGCCGTTCAAGCCTTGCGTGAAGTGCATATCCATGATCCTGAGTTTGTGGCTAAAAAGTATCCGTTTGAATTGAGCGGAGGCATGCGCCAGCGGATTGTGATTGCACTTGCGATGTCTGCACCACCCGATCTGCTGATCGCCGATGAGCCAACAACTGCCCTTGATGTTACCATTCAGCAGGAAATTTTACAGTTGATCAAAGAGCTGAATGCCAAAAGAGGGACGTCCGTCCTATTGATCACGCATGATTTAGGTGTTGTGTCCAGGGTGTGCGACCGAGTCATGGTCATGTATGCCGGAGAGGTGGTGGAGGAAGGGAAGACAGAAGAGGTCTTGAACGCGCCTTCTCATCCGTATACGGAAGCACTGCTGCACGCCCTTCCTGATCTGGCGGATCCCGGCCAGCCGTTAAAAGCGATTCCAGGTGAAGTTCCAGATCTTCAGAACCGGCCGGCTGGCTGTGCCTTTGCTTCGAGGTGCAGCAAAGCTATCGATATATGCGGTGTTTCTGCGCCTGCTCTTGAACCGGTATCAGATAACCGTTCAGCAGCCTGCTGGTTGAGGGGGACAAGCCATTGAGTACACTCATTCAATTTGAAAAAGTGGAGAAGTCGTTTTCTAAAGGGAAGCATGTGATTCAGGCGGTCAGTGACGCTAATCTTCGTGTTAAAAAAGGAAGTGTTCTCGGACTTGTCGGTGAATCAGGCTCCGGGAAGAGCACGATCGGAAAGATGCTGATCGGCCTGGAAGTGCCATCAGATGGAATAATTCATTACCAAGGGAATCCTTTATGGAAAAAGAACAAATTTAAGCGTCCCCGGCCGGGCGAAATCCAAACCGTGTTTCAGGATCCGCAGTCTTCACTCGATCCGCGGATGCGGGTGAAGGATATTATTCTCGAGCCGCTGCTGGCACTGGACAGCAAGCAGCGAAAAGAAAAAGGAGAGCGCTTGCGCCTTATTTCTCTGATGAAACGGGTCGGATTAAAAGCGGAGCACCTTGACCGCTATCCGCATGAATTCAGCGGCGGGCAGCGTCAGAGGATTGCGATTGCCCGTGCACTCATCACTGATCCTTCGTTTATCGTGCTGGATGAACCAACCTCTGCACTGGATGTCTCGGTTCAGGCCCAGGTGCTGAACTTGCTGAAGGAACTGAAGAGAGAACGTCAATTAACGTATCTGTTCATTTCCCACAACATGTCTGTGATTCGATACATGTGTGATCAGATAGCGGTCATGTACAAAGGCAGAATTGTGGAGCTGGGCCCTTCAGCTGAGCTCTTTGAACGGCCGGGCCATCCATATACAAAAATATTGCTTTCGTCTTTGCCGAGTATTTTTGAGTCAGAGGATGCGGAAAAGTTAAGTTTTGCACAGCCTGCTGAAGTGAAAGCGGGGAATGAGGCGTGTGTGTTTTATGATCGCTGTCCTTTCCGGATGGAAGTTTGCCTGAAGGCTCCCCCGTTTGAAAATAAGACAGAGGAGCATGGCTTTGCCTGTCATCTCCAAGAATAAGGAGGAGTAGCTTTGATTCAGGGAGAGCGGCTTCGAGAACTGCGGAAGCAGCGCAACTTCACGCTGCAGGAATTCGCATTGCAAACCGGATTAAGCCCCAGCCTGCTGTCTCAGATTGAGCGAGGACTGGTCGATCCCACGGTCAGCACGTTTTGGAAAATCTGCAGCAGTCTGAGTGTTCCTCTGCATTACTTTTTTGAAGGTGTGGAAGAAGATGAGCTCGTCGTACGGAAACAGCAGCGCCGGTTGATCCAGCTTTCTGATGAAAAGGTAAAGTACCATGAGCTGACGCCAAACCGCGGTGGGAAACTCGATTTTCTGATGGTCGAGATCGAGCCGGGGGAAATGAGTGAAGCAGAGCTTGTTTCTCACCAGGGTGAAGAGTGCGGGATTGTGCTGAAGGGTGAACTGAAGGTTATTTTGGGAGAAAAAGAGATTCATCTTCATGAAGGAGACAGCATACATTTCTCTAGCACGACGCCTCATCGGTATATTAATTCTGGAGAGGGTGTGTCGGTGTCGATTTGGGCGATGACGTCGATGTAAGCAAATTAGGAAACCCACCCGGCATAGGCCGTGTGGGTTGTTTTGTGATGTGTGAGGGAAAATACTGTCCGAAATGCAGAATTTACTGTCCAGAATGATAGAAATACTGTCCAAAGTGAAGGAAATACTGTCCAATCTCCCACATTTACTGTCCAAACTGCAATTATGGTAAACTACCAGCCGTCTTACTTCTTCAATATCCCCAAATATTCAATCCACGGCCCAACATCTGTCCTGTACCTTTCCGCCATCACACGGACGATTTGAGCGATGTGCGTCATATCATGAACGACCCACGTAGAAATGAGTTCTCGCCCTTTTACTGGTCCAAATGCAGGGTGGGTTCCTTTCTTTTCAAGAAGCGCTCCGTCATCATCCATCAGCGTTTTTAGTTTATTGATATTTTCTGTTCTAAGAGATTTGAATTCAGCCAGCTTTTGTTCAATCGGCGTCTCAGGTTCATCATTTATATGAGCATAGCGATCAAACGGGGGAAAAGGTTTACTTTCACCGTCCTGAAGAATCATCTCCAGCCTTGGGATCCAGTTGCTTTTCTCTCCCTCAATGAGATGATCGATTACTTCATCTGCATTCCACGTTCCTTCGCCTTCATTGCATTGCAGCCAGCCAGGGGATAAATCGGACAAAAAATACGCTAATGATTGCGGGGTGCGTTCCAGAATTTCTATCGCTTCTGTCATACTAAAATTCATCATGCCACTCCTTTCTGTAAATGAAATTCAACTAAACGATCAGAAAATCCTCCAGCCATAAAACCGCAAAAACCCCACCCTCCAGCCAGCAAACCAGCAAAAGGGCGGGGCTTCCTTATTTAATCAATCATCGGGCTTGCCGTTTTTTCTTCATAACGGCTTCTCTCGGCTTCATTTCTCTTTTTCAATAAGAAATAGGAAGCGATGACCGCTGCTGTTACGAGCAAGGTAAGGAGCAGCTGTGAGCGCATGGAGCTGATAAATGCCATCGACACAAGAATGACGACGATGCTTGCGATCACAAAGTACGATAAGCCCGGGAAGAGCCACATTTTCAATTCAAGGGCTTCGCCTTTAGCTTCTGCTCGACGCCGGATCACGATGTGCGAGATGGCAATCGCCAGGTATACGATCAAGGCGATGGCACCGGATGCGTTGACGAGGAACTGAAACAGCTTGTCCGGTGATACAAAGTTAAAGATGGCAGCGATAAAGGCAACGATGGTTCCTGCCCAAACCGCCCGGACCGGAACGCCTTGCTTGCTCAGCTTAAGGAATCCTTTTGGTGCATCTCCACGCTGAGCGAGAGAATAAATCATGCGTGAGTTCGTATAGAGTGCTGAGTTCAAACAGGAAAGCACAGACGTCAAGACAACAATGTTCATGATCAGGCCTGCACCTGGAATGTTGACCATCTTCAGCATCGTTACATATGGGCTTTCCAGCGCAGTTGTTGAGTTCCACGGCAGCAAGGTAACGAGAATGGCGACGGAACCGATGTAGAAAATGAGAATACGCCAGACAACACTTTTGATGGCGATCCGGATCGTCTTTTTCGGATCTTCTGATTCGCCTGCCGCAATGGCCGCAATCTCAGCTCCAAAGTAGGCGAAGATGACGGTTGCTACTCCAAGGAAAATAGAGCTTAATCCGTTCGGAGCAAAACCGCCTCTTCCGACCAGGTTGGCTGTGTCCGGAGATTTAATGCCCGGGAACAGATGGAAGATGATCGCCAATCCGATTCCCATAAAGAGCGTGATGGCGACAATTTTGATTAATGCGAACCAATATTCGAACTCTCCGAATGATTTAACGGAGAAGATGTTGGTCATGGTGAGCAAGACGGTTAAGATGAGGCTCCATGTCCAGATCGGAATGGAAGGAATCCATCCGTGAACAATCGCTCCGCCGGCTACAGCCTCGATGGCGATGACGATGACCCAGAAGAACCAGTAGAGCCAGCCGATGGTGTATCCTGCCCATGGCCCGATGGCTTCACGGGCGTAGGTGGCAAATGAGCCGCTGTCCGGATTGCGGGCGGCCATCTCGCCAAGCATCCGCATAAGGAACACGACGAGTATGCCGGCAAATGCATACGACATGACGGCGGCCGGTCCGGTAGAGTTGATGACGGAGCCTGCGCCGACAAACAGCCCTGCTCCGATAATGCCTCCCAAGGAGATCATGGTGATGTGCCTTGTTTTCAGTTGTTTCTGCAGTCCTTCTTTATTCTTCAATCGTTTTCGCCTCCCTGACCTTTTATAGTGAAAGTATGGTTCAAAATGCTATAAGCCGATGGAAACGTATTTCACTTCCAAATACTCCTCGATTCCAAAATGGCCGCCTTCCCGGCCCAATCCGCTTTGCTTCGTTCCGCCAAATGGTGCCTGAGCGACGGACGGCAAGGCATCGTTCAATCCGACGATGCCATACTCGAGCTCTTCGGAAAGGGTGAGTGCGTGGCTTAGGTTTTCTGTATAAACATAAGCTGCAAGGCCATAAGGTGTGTTGTTGGCCCGCTCGATGACTTCCTCTGCCGTTTTGAACGTGGCGATTGGTGCCAGCGGTCCAAACGTTTCTTCGTTCATGCAGAGCATGTCGTCGGTTGCGCTTGTGATGACGGTCGGCTCCATGAACAGGGAGCCCTCATGAGATGATCCGCCGCAAGCAAGCGTTCCGCCTTTCTCCAGAGCGTCCTGCACATGCTGCTGTACTTTTTCAACAGCGTTTAGATCAATTAACGGCCCGATGTCCGTTCCGTCTTCCAGGCCGTTTCCTACTTTTAGCGCTGAAACAGCTTTTACAAAAGCGGTGCTGAACTCCTCTGCGATCGAATCCTGAACATACACGCGGTTTGTACATACGCACGTTTGGCCAGCGTTTCGGTACTTGGAAGCGAGCAATCCCTGTACGGCTTTTTCAATATTGGCATCCTCCATCACGATAAAGGGAGCGTGTCCGCCAAGTTCCAGGGAAATCTTTTTCACCGTATCGGCAGCTTTCCGCATGAGCAGCTTGCCGACTTCAGTAGAACCTGTAAACGAGATCTTTCGCACGCGTGTGTCTTCCATCCAGGCGTCCGAGATTTCAGCTGCTTCTCCGGTTACGACCTGCAGCACGCCTTTTGGTATGCCGGCTTCCACAGCAAGTTCAGCCAGCCGGATGGCCGTTAAGGGTGTTTGTTCCGCTGGCTTGACGACCGCCGTACATCCTGCAGCAAGAGCAGGAGCCACTTTTCTCGTAATCATGGCGGCCGGGAAGTTCCATGGCGTAATCGCGGCGATCACACCGACGGGCTGCTTCTGCACGAGGATTCGCTTGTCTGGATGGGAAGCGGGAATAGTTTGCCCGTACACCCGTCTTCCTTCCTCCGCATACCAGGAAATGAAGCTGTTGGCGTAGGTGATCTCGCCGATCGCTTCTTTTAACGGTTTTCCTTGTTCACTTGTCATGAGTTCGGCCAGTTCCAGCTTGGATTCTTCAATGAGCTGGTGCCATTTCATAAGCAGGGCAGCGCGGTCTTCAGCGGTCCGTTTCGACCAGCTTTTAAACGCAATATAAGCAGCATCCGCTGACGCACGGGCTTCTTCTCGTCCTCCGTTCGGTACGGTATCGACTACGGCGTTTGTTGCCGGGTTGGTTACCTCGATCAGTGATAGCATGAGATCCCTCCTGTGTTTCTAGTTGAATGTTGAAACGGCTTTGCTTTCTACCGCTTCGATCGCTTCGTTTAAAATCTGGATGAGTTCGCTGATTTCCTGTTTATTGATGATCAGCGGCGGTGCGAATACGAGCGTATCCTGGTTATCGAACGTAACAGAACGCATGATGAGCCCGCGTTTCGCCGCTTCTGCCAATACTTTTGGAGCGAGTGGCTCCGGGAATCGTTCGTTGGTATCTTTGTTCTTCACGAGTTCAACCGCTCCTATGAGGCCGAGTGCTCTGACGTCACCGACAATCGAGCGTTCTGACTGGATCTGTTTAAAGCCTTTCAGTAATTCTTCACCCATCACACGGGCATTATCGATTAAGTTCTCTCGTTCAAGGATCTCCAGATTCTTCAATGCAACGGCACAGGCCATCGGATGTCCGCTGTACGTGTAGCCGTGAAGAAGCGTTCCTTCTGACAGCTCGATAAAATCGTTGTGCATCGTTTCTGAGATCATGACACCGCCGAGCTGGGCATAGCCGCTTGTGATCCCTTTTGCGAAGCACATCATGTCAGGCGCAACATCATAATGGTCAATTCCGAAATACGTACCGGTACGGCCGAATGCAGTAATCACTTCGTCCGTGATAAAAAGGATGCCAAACTCGTCACAGATGCTTCTGATTTCTTTAAAATAACCATCCGGTGCGATATGAACGCCGCCTGCTCCTTGAACCGGTTCCGCGATATAAGCAGCAACCGTTTCAGGGCCCTCTTCCTGAATCTTGTCTCTGAGTGCTTGCGGTGAAAAATGATCCACATAATAAAAGTCCGGAGCCAAGGAGTTCGTGAAATCACGGAACGGCTTGAGGCCAGTCGCGCTTGTCGCTCCCATCGCTACCCCGTGGTAGGACTGCGATCTGGAGATGATTTTCTTGCGCTCCGGCTGGCCCTTTAAGATCCAATAGTGGCGTGCGAGCTTATAGGCCGTGTCGTTGGATTCAGATCCGCCTGACGTAAAGAAGGTCGCGGTCAGATTGCCTGGTGCGATCTCAGCCAGTTTTGCGGCCAGTTTGATCGCGGGCTCGTTGCTGAAGGTCGCAAAGCAAGAGCTGTAGCCGAGTGTTTTCATCTGCTCGTAAGCCACTTGACCGATTTCCTCGCGCCCATGCCCGATGTTCACGTTCCAAAGAGAGGAGAGGCCGTCGATGGCGCTTCTTCCTTTTAGATCATAAAGGCGGATGCCTTCGCCCTTCGTTAAAATAAAATCAGGCCCAGTTGCCTGCTGCTGCTTGATTGCTGTTGTTGGATGCAAAAAATGCTTTTTATCAAGTTCTGCCAATTGTTCATAGGATTTTTGAGTTTCCATCATAACCACCCTTTGCCAGTATGTTTGCACTTTTCAGATTTATAAGCGCTTTCAAAAGATAGTTGCAAGTTCCGTGCCAAACAGTGATGTAAGGTTTTGAACAAGTGTTTAATTCACTTGTGAATTAAACATTACGTATCTTGATTCGTTTCAGAATCAATGATTCGTTTTTGAATCGATATTGTATTTTTTAAGACGGCGAACGACAGTCGGCTGGCTCAGCCCCAGATAGTCAGCCATTTCATAGGTGGACTTGCAGTCTCGGCAGGCACGAAGCAGCCAGTTTCTTTCCACATGTTCCAACGCCTCCCGCAGGGAAGAACTCTGTGCATCGTATTCTGGAACGCCATCTTCCTCCACTTTTTGCGTAAACGGCAGATGGTCAGGCAGGATCGTCTTGTTTTCGAGCGTAACGACGAGCCGTTCCATTAAGTTCTCCAGCTCTCTCACATTGCCCGGCCAATCATACTGCCAGAAGGCTTTAAGCGCAGATGGGTGCATCGTTTTATCGGTATCATACTTTTCGTTGAATTTGTCCAGGAAGGTTTCAGTCAGCTGATGGATGTCTTCTTTTCGTTCCCGAAGCGGGGGAATGCTGATCGGCACCACATTCAATCGGTAAAAAAGGTCATCCCGGAAGGTACCGGCCTTCACCATCGCTTGGAGATCACGGTTTGTTGCCGCTACGAGCCGGAAGTTTACGGTGCGGCTCTTCGTGCTTCCCATTCTGGTTACCTTCTTTTCCTGCAGCACTTTGAGAAGTTTGACCTGAATGGAAAGCGGCAGTTCTCCGACTTCATCTAAAAAGAGTGTTCCTTGATCGGCGAGTTCGATGAGCCCCATTTTTCCTTTGCTGGCCGCCCCGGTAAAGGCGCCCGCTTCATATCCAAACATCTCCGATTCAAAGAGGCTCTCAGGGATCGCCCCGCAGTTTACCTCGATCATCGGCTTGTCTTTCCGGTCACTTCCGTTATGAAGCGCTTTAGCGAATACCGTTTTACCGACACCGGATTCTCCTTGAAGTACGACAGTGGCGTCACTTTTTGCGACTTTGTGGACAAGTCCCCACACGGTTTGCATCGCTTTGCTGTTGATGACCACATCGGATGGCACAATTTCACGGCCGCGAAGCTGTTCAATTTCGTTTTCATAACGCATCATCTTCAGCTGCAGTTTCTCGTATTCGCTTTTCAGTTCTTCAATTTCCGTCATATCATGTGAAAAACTGATGATCCTCTTAATCTCGTTTTCTTCATTAAAGATGGGTACACCGCGGGTCATGATGATCTTACCGGTGCCCGTTTTCTGCATGAAGGTGACCGGCTTTTTCTGCTGGATTACCCTTAGCGTCACGGACGGATTAAAGATTTTCTTCTGCTCGAGCTCTCTGACGGACGTTCCGACAAGCTCCTCGGACGAGATGCCGTACATCTCCTCGCTGTTTTTGACCGCACGCAAAATATATCCCTCGCTGTCGGTAACGATGATATTCTCGCCAGATTCGTTGATGATTCCTTCGATTTCAAGCTCAAGCAGTTCTCGCTGATCTGTCATACCCACATCTCCCTAACTATCGCAACATAATTCTGATAATTAGGATAACATAGATCGGAAGAAATGAGCGAAGAGTGGCTTTAATTACCAGGCTTTTGCACCTGTAATTTCATAAAAGTAACGATATATGTGACTTGGCTCACAACTTCCTTTGAGTACATGATTTAAACTTAGAAGCAGGATAAAAATAGAGATGGAGTGATAATTATGGAAATGACTAAAAATGAAAAAGCAGAAAGGCTGCAGCACGTGCTTGATGAAGCCTTGCTTCCTTTAAAACAGCAATTGGACGTGCTGGAAAAGGAGATGATTTCTGTTCGTGAAAATCAAGAAGAGCTTATAAGAATGTTGAGCGAAAAGGGGCTGTCCAAGAAGTCTGTAAGCTGTTGATTTACGTTCCAGGCTGCTCGCTTTTACCGGCGCGAGCTCCTACTTTCGGGGGGCGTGCGGTGATCTTACCGGCGTGAACGCCTACTTTTTGGTGCAAGCACCGGCGGGAGTCTCACCTGTCCCGCTAGTCCCGCAGGACAAGAAAGGCTTCGGCAGCGTTATATCGCACGAAGAAAATGTGAAATTCATTTTCGAGGAGTCTCGCATCTTCCACTTCAATTAACTTTTCATTGAAGATTTTTCAAGCCAAAAAGGTGCTGCTGAAGGTCAATTTTCAACTTTCCGGACAGCCCCTTTTTTTATCTGTTCCTGGAGCAGCAGCTGTTTAAACAAGTGTTTAACCAGAATGGTTCCTCCCATTCATTCATAGGTATAAGTAGCAGGGGTCTGGCTGAAAAGCCCTAACGTAAGAAATATTGTGCATTTTATGCTAATCTGTGGGTAGCGAAACGAAGAAAGGGATGTTATGAGTGGGAGTGGAACAAAAGGAAATTAAGCTTATTGCCCTGGATATGGACGGAACATTATTGAATGAACAGCTGGAGATCTCTGAAGGGAACCGGCAGGCGATTCGGGAGGCTCAGGCAAAGGGCGTGCATGTTGTCCTCAGCACAGGCCGTTCGCTTTTGACGTGCCGGGACTATGCGAAATCGTTAGAACTTAATTCTTATCTTGTAACGGTAAACGGCAGTGAGGTATGGGACAGCAAAGGCAGCCTTGTCGAGCGAACTCTGCTTCATAACGACCATATCGAGGCAATGATGGAGTTAACGAAAAAACATGGTGCACAGTTTTGGGCCGTGTCGACGGATAAGGTATGGCGCGAAAATTTTCCGGAAAACTGCGCTGAGATGGAGTGGCTGAAATTCGGCTTCAACATTGCCGATGATGAGGTTCGGAAGCTCGTACTCGAGGAACTCTCGAAGAACAAGGAGCTCGAGATCAGTAACTCAAGTCTCACGAACATCGAGGTTAACGCAGTTGGAATCAACAAAGCACGGGCGCTCAACCGAGTGTGCCAGGAGCTTGGCATCACGATGGGTCATGTGATCGCGATGGGCGACAGCCTGAACGATATCGCAATGATTACGGAAGCCGGGGTTGGCGTGGCGATGGGCAATGCTCAGGACGTTGTAAAACAAGCGGCCGACTGGGTGACAGGCACCAACGTGGAAGATGGTGTCGCCCAGGCGATCAGGCATTGGGTATTATAGAGCTTGTAAGCAGAGACTGACTTGAAGGGGATGCTGCCGCATGACGGTAAAAAAGGCGGCGCCCGTAAAAGGACTGAACGCGCCCGTAAATTTAGCGAACGCGCCAGTAAATATTCAATATGCGCCCGTAAATTCGGCGAACGCGCCCGAAAAAAGGTAGAACGCGCCCGTATTCAAAACCATCCGGCAAGCCGCCCGGATGGTTTTTTTACATAGCTCTTTTCTAAAAGCTTGTTGCTAGGCAACATTTTGTAAAAAACCTTAATTGATTGTTGATTGGAGTGCAAGGAGCGAGACTCCTCGAAAATGAACTTCACATTTTCTTCGTGCATAATACGCTGCTGAAGCCTTCCATGTCCTGCGGGGGAAGCGTGGCAGGTGAGACCTGCAGGCGTTATGCGCCGAGAAAGTAGGCGCTGGCGCCGGTAAGGCTCACCGCACGCTCCGCGAAAGTAGGAGCTCGCGCCGGTAAAAGCGAGCAGCCTGAAACGGAAATCAACCACTCCCAAGAGCAGCAAAGATTACGAAAACAGCCTTTTACACATAAGAAAGGTAAAATACGCCTCAAGTCGTATGTGGAAATACAGCCGGAGGACATTATGGAAAAATCGGCCAGCAAGTAAACTAATGTTATGAGATCTTAAAGATATATTTACTTTTTTTGGTTTATATATCCTTAAAATGTAAGTATACTGTATATGGGCATTTTAGTCTGCTTGAAGATTGTGGACAAATGAGGCAGACAGTCCGTCATACATAGGGGAGGATGAACAAACAAAGGGGTAGTTTGTTCTAACAGCTCTATAACAAATTAAATGGGGAATGGTGGGAAACGTATGCAGTTTATAACAAAATGGGCTTTTCGCAATAAAGCGCCGGTGACTTTGCTGGTCATTATCGCGCTAATCATCGGAGCGGTCAGCTATTTCCGTCTGCCGATGGAATTTCTGCCGGAAGCAGATAATCCGCAGGTGAGCGTCGTAACGCTCGGGCAGGGATATGACGCAGGATCGATGACAGACAAAGTAACCGAGCCGGTGGAGCAAGCCGTTGCCGGTGTTAAAGGAAAGTCGTCGGTACTGTCGACCACTGGGGACGGTTTTTCACAGATTACGATCAATTTTGATTCAAAAACGGATATGAAAGATGCAAAAAGAGAGGTTCAGGAGGCGGTCAGCGGCCTGCAATTTCCTGAAACCGTCGGCAAACCGCAAGTATCGCAGCTGAACACTTCCATGATTCCGATCGGCCAGGTTTCTTTAACCTTTGCGGACGGTCTGACAAAGGAAAACATGGAAAAAGCGAAAAAGAACCTCGTTCCGCTTTTTGAAAATAAAAAGAGCCTGGCTCAAGCGAGTATTTTCGGTGAGAACACCCCTCGCGTGACCTTGAAGCTCGATACGAAGAAAATGAAAAAAATGCAGATTCCCGTCAACAGCGTGATGACTGTTCTTCAAGGACAGAATGCATCCGTTGCTGCCGGAGGGGCGACGATTGACGGAAAGAAGAGCACGATCAATGTGACGGATAACCTCACATCCATTAGTGCCCTGGAGAACCTGGCCGTGCCGGTTCAGGCGATGAATCCAAAGGCTCCAGTGATCCATCTGAAAGATATCGCGTCTGTTAAGCGCAAAAACACGGAAAATACAGTGCTTCGCATCAACGGAAAAGAAAGCATGGCCATCACGGTCTTTAAGGAAAACCGTTCAAGTGCCGTGACTGCCAGTAAAGATGTGAAGACTGTTGTAAAAGAAATCAATAAAGACAATCCGGGAGTAAAGGCCAGCACGATATTTACGACCGGTGACATGGTTGAAAACTCCGTGAACAGCATGATGAAGGAAGTTCTTCTCGGTGCTCTGTTCGCAACGATCGTGATCCTGGTGTTCCTGCGAAGAGTAAAGCCGACGCTTGTAACGATTGTTTCGATCCCGCTTTCACTCGCGATCACCCTACTTCTGCTCTGGCTGTCAGGCGTTACGCTGAACATCCTGACGCTCGGAGGGGTAGCTGTAGCTGTCGGACGGCTTGTGGATGACAGTATCGTTGTTGTTGAAAATATCTTCCGAAGAAGCCAAAGCAAAGCATTTACGAAAGAAAACGTGATGGCGGCAACCGCTGAAGTTTCGAGGGCGATTACGTCATCAACCTTGATTACGGTGGCTGTGTTCCTTCCGATGGGGCTTGTGAACGGATCCTTGAAAGAATTCTTATTACCGTTCGGACTTACGGTGACGTATTCGCTGCTTGCTTCCCTTTTAGTTGCATTGGCGGTCGTCCCGTTATTGAGCCAGGGCATGCTGAAAAATATGAAGCTTCCTTCGCATTCGCAGCCAAAGCGTTATTTAAATGTATTAAAATGGTCGCTTAACCATAAATATGTTCCGATCATTGTTGCAATTGTTGTACTTGTGGGCTCGCTTGGATTGTATGTTTCCTTGCCAAAGGGCGCTGTCAGTGCAGAGGATGCCAGCATGGTCGCTGTCGATATGGTGTTCCCAAGCAACACGCCAGTGGACGACATTAAAGAGCGCATGGTTGGCTTTGAAGAGAAGCTTTCCGATATCAAGGGCTATGATTATTTGATCACCCAGTATGGAGCCAGTGAAGACGAGGCGAAATACGGGCAGGTCAGCACTCCAGATACGGTTAAATTCACCGTTGTTATGAAAGAAAAAGGCGGTGCAGATGCCTTTATCAAGAAAGTAAATGAATTGAAGAAAGATGAAAATGGAGTAAACATTACTGCCTCAGCGGGATCCATATTCGGTGGCGGCGGTGGCGGTTCTGCCATCACCTATGACATCAGCGGAAATGATCCTGATGAGCTTTTGAGCACATCAAAAGAACTGATGAGCAAAATGAAAGATGTGAAAGGTGTAAATAAGGTCTCAAGCAACCAGGAAAAAACTGCTCCTGTCTATACCGTCAAAGTAGACACTGAAAAAATGAACACCCAGCAGGCTGCACAGCAGGTGGCTTCTCTTATTCAGCCAATGCCGATCGGATCCATTACGCTGGATGGGAAATCAACACCGGTGCTGCTGAACGCAGGAATCAACCCTTCAAAGGCATCTGACCTGAAGGATCTTTCCATCCAGACAGCCCAGGGTATTCTGCCTCTTTCCAAAGTTGCTCAGATTACAGAGGAAGATAAACCAAGCACCGAGCTTCATAAAGACGGCAAACCGTTCATCCGCATTTCTGCGGAAGTGAAGCCTGAAAAGCTGTCAGTTGTATCCGCAGCTATTGATAAGAAAGTGAAAAAAGTCGACTTGCCAAAAGGCGTCAGCCTGGAGCAGGGCGGAGCGGCACAGCAGCAGTCCAGCGATTTTGCTGATCTTGGTTTGACGATGCTCGCTTCCATTTTAATCGTGTACCTCATTATGGTCATTACGTTTAAAACGTTCCGTGCGCCGCTCGCTATTTTAATGACGCTTCCGCTAGCTTCCATCGGTGCGGTTCTCGGCCTCCTGATTTCAGGCGTTCCAGCTGATCCGACTGCATTAATCGGCGGACTCATGCTGATCGGTATCGTCATCACGAACGCGATCGTACTTATCGACCGCGTGAAGCAGAACGAAGAAACCATGATCATTCGCGACGCGATCATCGAGGCGTGCGGTACACGCTTACGCCCAGTTATCATGACAGCGGTCGCTACGATTTTTGCGATGCTTCCGCTTCTGTTCTCTCAATCCGAAGACGGCAGCCTCGTTTCAAAATCACTTGCTGTCGTTGTTATCGGTGGACTGACAGGTGCAACCATTTTAACGCTTGTCATCGTCCCGGTCTTCTACGAGCTGCTTCATTTCAGAAAATCAAAACGCCAGCGAGTTCAAGTGTCTCAAGATACCTTGCCGTTGAGAGAGAGTATGTAATAATGTGAAAAAGCCAGTGCCCAATGAGGCGCTGGCTTTTTGCTTACTTGTAAATATTCGCGATGACCACACCGGCAACCGCAAGAATGAGAAACACAAACGCCATCCCGGTAGCCTTGGCGCGGTAATATAGAAAACCGGCATAAAGCAAGACAAGTGATACCCCGATGATGAGGATCGGGAAATGAGGCAGCACGTACCGGTTGAATGAGTCGCTGGAAAACAAGATTATCGCCTCTTTTCTGAAGGGGTTATCCTCTAAGGATACACTATCACTAAATGTCTTAGCTAATGACACAAAAAAAACCTGCCGCAGCAGGTTTTTTTAGTTCTTAATTTTGGACAGCAGGCGGAGCATCTCAAGATACAGCCAGACGAGTGTAAGCATGAGGCCGAATCCTGCATACCATTCCATATATTTGGGTGCCCGCTGTTCAACGCCTCGTTCAATAAAATCAAAATCAAGGACAAGATTGAGGGCAGCCACTCCGACGATGACCAGGCTGATGATAATGCCGAATACACCGGTTTCATGGATAAATGGAACATTCAGACCGAAAAGGCGCAGAACAAGATCAACCAGATAAACGAGGGCAACGCCAAGGGTGGCGGACATGACGCCAAGCCTGAAATTTTTCGTGACTTTAATCAAGCCTAATTTGTACACGATCAAAAGCGCAAAGAGCACGCTGAATGTGAGTAGTACGGCTTGCGTCGTAATACCTGAAAACTTCGCTTCATACATGGCACTGATGCCGCCAAGGGCAAGGCCTTCCAGCATTGCGTAAAGTGGTGCTAGAAAAGGTGATGCCTTTGGAACAAAAATGGTGATCAGTGAAACGATGAAAGCCCCGATCACTCCTGCGAGCAAAAGCGGTGCCACTTGTTTTCCATCAAAATATTGATTCCATGTATAAAAAGCACCCGCACATAACAGGACGAGCAGGATGAACGTTTTATTCACTGTCCCCTGAAGGGTCATCGGGCGGTCGATCCCTTGCCCTCTCAGCTTGGAAAACGTGGAATCTTTTAAACTAGGGTTAGAACTCCTCATCACACAGCCTCCTTTTTATTTAAACTATACTAGACGTGGGGAATGGGTTCAATCTGTACCTTTTGCATCTTTGTAATAAGGGGGCATATTTTATGAAAATGATGTGTTTTGCAAGTAAACTATGTAAAGTCGCAAGTAACGGAGCGGTTTTCGCAAGTAAACAGGGTATAATCGCAAGTAATTCAATACCGCACACCCTACAGGCTTTCTCATACCCTCCAGAACCACGCCATTTCGCCAAAAGTTGTCGAACGGTTCCACCCAAAACTTCCAGAATCGTGTGCTAAAATTTACACAACACCTCTATTTTCTACATTAAAAAACTTCAATTCCACCCATTCTACGATTCAAATTTAGCGAAAAAATATCTTAGACTTTCATAATATGAAATTACCTCATTGAGTTTAGAAAGCGCTTTCATCTATAGTGTGGACAGGCTATAGGAAATGAAGGAGGAAGTGCTATGGGAATCCGAACAGGAGCTCAGTATATCGACGGGTTAAAGTCCCGTCAGCCTGAGATTTGGCTGGAGGGCAGGAAAGTGACGGATATTGTCAACGAGCCTGTTTTGCGCCAGCCAATCCTGGAGATCGCGAAGCTGTATGATATGCAGCATGATCCTGATCAGCAGGAAAAGATCACGCATGTTTGTGAAGAGACGGGCGAGCGTGTATCCAACGCGTTTCTCGTGCCGCGCAAGCTTGAGGACGTTATGGCAAGGCGCAGCTTGTTTGAAGCATATGCTAACGCTACGTACGGTCTGATGGGAAGAACACCGGACTTTTTGAACGTCGTGGTCACCGGGATGGCGAGCAACTCCTGGTTCCTGGACAAGTACAATCCGGAATGGTCCGTTAACATTCAAAATTACTACCGATACATCCGGGATAACGACTTGTTCCTTACGCATGCGATCATCAACCCGCAAAATGACCGAAGCAAAACATCGCATGAACAAAAAGATACATTCACTCACCTTGGAGCAGTGGAGGAGACGCCGGACGGCCTGCTTGTTCGGGGAGCGAAAATGCTTGCGACACTTGCTCCAATTACAGATGAAGTCATCGTGTATTCGTTCCCGGGCTTCAAACCGGGAGATGAGCGGTATGCACTGGCATTTGCGCTTCCGATTGATACACCGGGACTCCGCATCATCTGCCGCGAGCCGATGCAGGACGGCAAACGTTCACTGTTCGACCATCCGCTGGCTTCCCGTTTTGAGGAAATGGATGCACTCCTTGTGTTTAATGATGTGCTTGTTCCTTGGGACCGTGTGTTTATCCACAATAACGTGGAAGCTGCGAACTTGCTTTATCCGAAAACAGGGATCGCCCAGCAGCCTGCACATCAGTCAGGCGTTCGTGGGCTCGCCAAGCTGTCGTTTGCTGTGGATGTCGCCTGCCGTTTAGCGGATTCCATCGGGGTTGATGTGTATTTGAACGTACAGAACGATCTTGGGGAACTCATTCAAAGCGTGGAAACGATTCGTGCCTTGCTGCGTGTTTCTGAATATGAATGTGAGGTTACGCCTTCTGGCGAGTACATGCCGGCAGCCGCTCCGCTGGAGACCATCCGCGGCTTGCTGCCAACCTTTTACCCGCGTGCCATCGAAGTCATCCAGATCATTGGTGCCGGGGGATTGCTTATGTCACCGTCAGGTTATGATTTTGAAAATCCGGAGTTAAGAGAGGATATGGATCGTTACTATGTTGGACGTGAAGGCGTTTCGTCCATTGACCGTGTGCGCATCTTTAAACTCGCATGGGATCTGTCAGGAGAAGCGTTTGGACAGCGTGCACTGCAGTATGAACGTTATTACACGGGAGACCCGATCCGAAAGCGGGCCATCTTTTACAACAACCATAAACGCAAGAACGCATTCCCATTGGTGGACCAGGCTTTATATGAGGCAGACCGGGCCATGGAAGCGGCAAAGGCTATCCATTCTGAAAAAGAGGAGGGGATCGCTGACGCTGATACAGTAATGCAATAAGAAATGGCCGGCAGCCCAGAGCTTACCGTTTTAAAGAAGCGAAGGGGGAAGAGATGTGATTGGATCTGTTCAGAAGATTGCTAGAATCTTGAACTGTTTTACGGATGAAGAACCGGTGCTGGGGAACCTCGACATTGCTACAAAGCTTGATTTAAACCCGAGTTCTGTCCACCATCTGCTGCATACCCTGTGCCAGGAAGGGATGCTCATCAAGGACAGCCAGAAAAAATACAGGCTAGGATGGAAGCTGCTCGAATGGGGCAACCGGGTCATGTATCAGAAGGAAATGCTGAGCGGAGCTTTCCCAATTGTGGAAGGGCTCATCCGCCGTTTTAACGGGGCGGTTCATATCGGCATGTTTGATCAAGGAGAGGTCGTGTTCGTCCTGAAAGCCAGCCCTAAAGAAAGCCGGGAAATTCCGACGTATGTCGGTTCAAGAAAGCCTGCCTACTGCACGAGCTCAGGAAAGATTCTATTATCCTCAAACCCTCCCATGGTGAAGGTCACCGTGGAGAAGGGGCTTGTGCAGCGGGCTCCGAATACCATCACATGTGCGGCTCAGCTGCAAACCGAGCTTCAGGAAGTGAAAAAGCGCGGCTATTCCGTGAGCGATAACGAAAATGAACTTGGTTTGTACGGGGTGGCTGCCCCCATCCGCTCCTACTCCGGCCATACCATTGCGTCACTGAACATTGTCGGGGAGCCATTTTATATGCAGGGCCGCGACAGCAAAGGGATTCTGGAGCATCTACTGCTCACGGCTAACACTCTATCAAAAGAGCTTGGATATATCGAAGTCTAGTATTTCTATTAAAAATTCGGGAGGAATACCAAATGACAAAGACGGCTGAACGACTGTTTTCTTTTAATCTGCTTAAATGGATCGAGGAAAATAAGGATGCGTTAAAACCGCCTGTGAACAACAAAGTGCTCTGGCAGGATTCTGAGTTCATCTGCATGATCATCGGCGGACCGAACCGCCGGCGCGATTTTCACGTCGACCCTTCAGACGAGTTCTTTTACCAGATCAAAGGCGACTGCTATGTCGAGTGCATTACGGAAGACGGGGCAAGAAAGGTCGTTACAGTAAAAGAAGGTGAAGTGTTCATGCTGCCTGCGATGGTTCCACATTCTCCTCACCGTGTAGCGGACACGTACGGACTCGTCATCGAGCGCAAGCGTGCGGAAGGAGAACTAGAGGATTTCGTCTGGTTCTGTGATGAGTGCAACCATGAGATGCACCGGGTGACCGTACAGCTGAACGATATTGAAAAACAAGTGAAAGAGGCAATCCATAGCTTTAATTCAGATGCGGAAGTCCGCTTGTGCAAGAATTGCGGCCACCACATGCCGGAAAACGTGGAGGAATGGAAGTGCGAATAGATTTTCACACCCATATCATTCCGGAGAGCTTTCCGGATTTTACGGAAAAATACGGCGGAGAGCGCTGGCCGGTGCTGAACCGGACGTGTGCGTGCGGTGCGTCCATCATGGTGGGTGGCAAAAATTTTCGGGATGTGACGGACCAGGTATGGTCGCCGGAAAAACGAATTCAGGACATGGACCGGGAAGGCGTTGATATTCAGGTGCTGTCCCCGATTCCGGTCACGTTCTCGTACTGGGCGAATCCGGAAGCTGCAACCGAGATGGCAAAGATTCAGAACGATTTTATTGCAGAAACGGCCGCAAAGCACCCGGACCGTTTTGTCGGCTTAGGGACGGTTCCGATGCAGGAGAGTGTAACCGCCGTCCGGGAGATGGAACGCTGCATCAATGAACTTGGGCTGCATGGCATTGAGATCGGAACGAACGTCAACGGCAAGAACTTGGATGATCCGTCATTTCTGCTATTTTTTGAGATGGCAGAAAAATGGGAAGTGCCAATCTTCATCCACCCGTGGGAGACGCTCGGACGGGATCGGATGCCGAACCATAACTTCATGTATACGGTAGGCATGCCGAGTGAGACGGCGCTTGCAGCGGCCTCGCTCATCTGGAGCGGCATTATGGAGAAGCATCCGCGTCTGAAGATCTGTTTTGCGCATGGAGGCGGTTCGTTTCCTTACCTCATTCCAAGACTGGATCAAGGCTGGAACGTCTGGCCGCACCTCAGGCTGACGACTCATCCGCCGAGCCATTATGCCAAACAGTTTTATTTTGATTCGTTAAACTACGATCCGCTGAACATCAAATATATGATGGAGCGGTTTGGCTTCGAGAAAATTTTCATGGGTTCTGATTATCCGTTTTTGCTGCGTGAAATCAATCCTGGCAAGGTGATCGATGAAACGCTCGAGTTAACAGCTGAGCAGAAACGCGGCATGCTTGGTGAGAATGCAGCACGGTTTTTAAATTTGGAACTCGGGAAACGGGGTGCAGTCCTTGCAAACAGTGCAAAATCCGGAGAGTAAGCTGGAAGAGCTCGGGCTGACCCTCGCTCCTGTCCGGACGGCAGTCGGAAACTATGTGAGCTGTGTAAGAACCGGAAGCCTTCTTTTTACATCCGGTCAGGGTGTTGATCAGTATCATGGCAAACTGGGCCGGGAACTAACGATTGAAGAAGGATATTTGGCCGCCCAGCAGTCGATGCTGAATCTTCTCAGTGTCGTGAAGCAGGAGCTTGGTGAGTTGAGCAGAGTGAAGCGTGTCGTGAAGATACTTGGCATGGTGAACTGTACAGAGGATTTTACTGCCACTCCCCAAGTGATGAACGGGGCGTCGGATCTGCTCGTTCAAGTGTTTGGCGAAAAAGGAAAACACGCGCGTTCAGCAGTCGGGATGGCACAGCTTCCGAACAATACGGCGATTGAGATCGAGATGATTCTGGAGATCGAAGAGTAAGGAGGTTCAGATATGACGAAAGAAATGACGGCTGATAAAAAAACACTGAAAGACGCGCTTCTTTTTATTGACGGCGAGTACGTAGAGGCCCGTTCCGGCAGCACGTTCGACTCCATCAATCCGGCGACCAATGAAAAGCTCGCAGCTGTTGCGAACGGAAGTCCGGAAGATGCGGAGCGTGCGATCGAATCGGCCAAGAAAGCTTTTGACAGCGGTGTTTGGAGCAAGATGCCGGTAGAGGAACGCTCTGATATTCTATGCCGGATGTCCGGCCTGATCATGGAGAACGTGGACGAGCTCGCGATGGTCGAAACGCTTGATGTTGGCAAGCCGATCAAAGAAAGCCGTGGATTTGATATTCCGCGGGCCGCTTCCAACTTCCGCTTTTTTGCCGAGATGTCCAAATACATGGTTCATGAACATTACGATAAACAGAACATCATGTCCTACGCTAAATATGCTCCAGCCGGGGTTACGAGCCTCATCATCCCGTGGAACCTTCCGTTCATGCAGATGACGTGGAAAGCGTCGGCTGCTCTTGCTGCAGGCAATACGGTCGTTGTAAAGCCGGCCTCCTATACACCGCTGAGTGCAGTCATGCTCGGTGAGATTGCGAACGAAGCCGGGCTGCCGCCGGGAGTATTGAACATTATTACCGGTCCGGGCAGCACGATGGGCACAGCGATGACGACCAATCCGTCTGTCCGCAGGATCTCATTTGTCGGTGAATCGAATACAGGCAAAACGATCATGCGCAATGCCGCAGAAAACCTGATCCCTGTTTCATTGGAGCTTGGCGGAAAATCAGCGAATATCGTGTTTGAAGATGCCGACCTGGATGAAGCGGTACAAGGATCACTTGATGCGATCTACCGCAACCAGGGGGAGATCTGCTTAGCGGGTTCGCGCCTGTTATTGCAGGAAAGCATCTATGATCAGTTTTTGGAAAAGTTTACGGCGGCTGTTCAGAAAATTAAAGTCGGCGATCCGACCGATGAAACGACAGATATGGGCGCAGTTGTCTCAAAGAGCCATCTCGAAACGGTACATAACTATGTAGAGATCGGGCTAACTGAGGGGGCGAAGCTGGCATGCGGCGGCAAGCGGGTGAAAGCGCTGGAGCATGGTAACTTTTACGAGCCGACGGTCCTTTATGATGTGGACAACAGCATGCGGGTCGCCCAGGAAGAGATTTTCGGTCCGGTTCTTGTGGTTATTCCATTTAAAACCGAAGAAGATGCCATTCGGATCGCCAATGATTCAATGTACGGCCTTGCAGGAGTCGTCTGGACGAACGATATCCGCCGGGCACAGCGGGTGACGGCAGGTGTGGATTCAGGACTGCTCTGGATCAATTGCTGGTATATTCGCGACCTAAGAACGCCTTTTGGCGGCTCGAAAGCAAGCGGGATCGGGCGTGAAGGCGGCCGGCACAGCTTCGAATTTTATACTGAGGCAAAAACGGTCACGATGAAATTATAAGGCTGTTTTCTAAAAGATTTTGCTTTGTTAAGGCTTTTGTTCAAATTACTTCATTGCCAGGTTGATTGGAGTGGAAGGTGCGAGACTCCTCGAAAATGAACTTCACATTTTCTTCGTGCGATAAAAAGCTGCCGGAGCCTTCCTTGTCCTGCGGGACTAGCGTGACAGGTGAGACTCGCGCAGGCGCTTACGCCAAAAAGTAGGCGTTCACGCCGGTAAGGCTCACCGCACGCCCCGCGGAAAGCGAGCGGCCTGGAACGGAAATCAACCACTTCCAAGAGCAACAAAAGTAATTTTAGAGACGAAAGGTGCTAAATGCCTTTCGTTCCTTATTTTATAGAGAAGGGATGAAACGCCAATGCAAAAATTCATAGATCAGCTCGCAGGGGAACTGCTTGAGGCTGAACGCACGACCGTGCCGGTGGCTCCACTGACGGAACGATTTGAGAACCTTACCGTGGAGGACGCCTATCAGATTCAGCTTGCGATCGCCAAAAGCAAGACAGAAGAAGGCCGAAAAGTGATCGGGAAGAAGGTCGGCCTGACGAGCAAAGCAATGCAGAACATGCTCGGTGTGACAGAACCGGATTATGGCCACTTGTTTGATGATATGGCTGTGAAAAATGGAGAGACCGTTAGAATTGACTCCATGATCAAGCCGAGGGTCGAAGCAGAAATCGGCTTTGTGCTGCGAGAAGAGCTGTTTCAGCCCAACGTGACGTTTTTAGATGTACTTATGGCAACCGATTATGTGGTTCCAGCACTTGAGATCATCGACAGCCGCATCGCCGACTGGAAAATCAAGCTCGTGGATACGGTTGCGGACAACGGATCATCGGCAAAGGTCGTCCTCAGTGACAAGAAGAAAACCATTGATGAGGTTGATTTTAGAAGTGCCAGCATGGTTTTATTCAAAAATGAAGAGCTGATTGCAACCGGGGCCGGAGCGGCAGCACTTGGACACCCGGCTCACGCGGTCGCCTGGCTTGCCAACAAGCTTTACGAGTTCGGCATTCCGTTAAAAGCAAGCGAGCTCATTCTGCCAGGTGCTTTATCGGCCGCCATTGACGTTTTGCCAGGAGATACAGTGACGGCAGAATTCGGTCCATTGGGCTGGGTTTCCGTCCATTTTGCATAAGAAAGGAGAAAGGCTATGGAGAAGGTAAAAGCAGCAATCATCGGTTCGGGGAACATCGGAACGGACCTCATGTACAAGCTTGCACGAAGTGAATGGCTCGAACTGACGGCTGTCATTGGTATTGATGCGGAATCAGATGGTTTGAAGCGGGCTAAAGATGCGGGGTACACCACGTTTGATAACGGAATTCAGGGGTTGTTGGAAAACCCTGAGCTTGCGGACATCGTTTTTGATGCAACGTCTGCCAAGGCTCATGTGCGCCATGCAGAAGTGCTGAAGGATCTGGGGAAGTTTGCAGTCGATCTCACTCCGGCAGCACGCGGACCGTTCGTATGCCCTGCGGTAAACCTTGGCAGTTATCTTGATGAATCAAATGTAAATATGATCACGTGCGGGGGACAGGCGACGATTCCTATCATTCACGCGATCAACAGGGTGGCAGATGTGGAGTATGGGGAAATCGTAGCGACGATCGCCAGCAAGAGCGCCGGACCTGGAACACGGGCCAACATTGATGAATTTACGATTACGACCCGCAGAGGGATTGAAGAGGCAGGCGGGGCAGACCGCGGAAAAGCTTTGATTATCATGAACCCAGCCGATCCCCCGATTCTGATGAGAGACACGGTGTATTGTGAGGTTAAAAATATGGACGAAGAAGCAATCCGGCAGTCCATCTATGACATGGTTTCTCAAGTTCAAGCGTATGTGCCTGGCTATCTTTTAAAACAAGAGCCGTTGTTTGAAGACAACCGGGTCACTGTTTTTCTTGAGGTGGAAGGGGCAGGAGATTACTTCCCTCCGTATGCCGGCAATCTTGATATCATGACGGCAGCTGCAGTCCGGGTCGCGGAGCAATACGCCAAACACCGGATGGAACAAGGGAAGTCGCCGGAAAGGATGGGTACCTATGAAACGAAATAGCGAAAAGCCCATAAAATTGACCGAAGTTTGCCTTCGTGACGGCAGCCATGTCATGAAGCACCAGTTCACGGCAGAACAGGTGTGGAAGGCAGCAAAAGCGCTGGATGAGGCTGGCATGCATTACATTGAGGTAAGCCATGGGGATGGACTCGGCGGTTCAACCCTGCAATACGGACGTTCTCTAGTGGATGAGATGACACTGATTGAAACAGCGGTCGAGGCGTGTAAGTCGTCAACAGTTGCGGTCCTCTTAATTCCTGGAATCGGTACGGTTCATGAATTGAAACAGGCTCGTGACCTAGGGGCAGGCCTCGTTCGTGTGGCGACTCATGTTACAGAGGCTGATGTTTCTGCTCAGCATATTCACCTGGCAAGAGAGCTTGGGATGGAAGCCTTCGGATTTTTGATGATGGCTCACTCTGCTCCCGTCGAAAAGCTGGTCGAACAGGCCAGGCTGATGGAAAGCTATGGCGCGCAGGCCGTGTATGTGACGGATTCCGCGGGTGCCCTGCTGCCTCACGAAGTCCGTGAACGAATCAGCGCTCTTCGCCAGTCGCTGGATATCGAAATCGGGTTTCATGCCCATAACAATCTCTCGGTCGCCGTGGCCAATACACTGGTGGCTATTGAAGAAGGAGCGACCCGGATTGATGGCAGTGTCCGCTGTCTGGGGGCAGGAGCGGGGAATACGCAGACAGAGGTATTGCTGGCTGTGCTTGACCGCCTCGGTCTTGATGTGGGGATCGATCTTTATAAAATGCAGGACCTTTCGGAGGATATCGTAGCACCGATGCTGCCGCGTCCGCAGGAGATCAGTAAAGGCAGTCTTGTGATGGGGCATGCCGGTGTCTACTCGAGCTTCCTTCTGCACGCTGAACGGGCAGCTGCTCGTTTCGGACTGGATTCACGGGATATTTTAGTAGAGCTTGGCAAGCGAAAGGCAGTCGGGGGACAGGAAGATATGATACTTGATGTAGCGGCCGAGCTGGCCAAGACCAAACAGGAGGTGTGATTCGTGACAGTAACAAAAAGAGGACAAAATGAAATGGTAGACTATCTTTTGGGCGCAGAACGCGATATCCGGGAAGTCATCAAGCTGACGGACCAGAATCCGGACCTTGCCATAGATGAGGCGTATGATATCCAGCAGCTTTTGATCGAAAAAAAGATGGAACAGGGAGCAGGAAGAGCGGGGATCAAGCTTGGCTTAACGAGCAAAGCGAAGCAGGAGATGATGGGCGTTCACGAGGCAATCTATGGTTTTCTGCTCACGGATATGCTCGCGTACGAATGGGAGCCTGTTCGGTTCAACCAGCTTATTCATCCAAAGGCCGAGCCTGAAATCGCCTTTTTAATGGGTGAGTATCTGCAGGGAACGAACGTTACGGCTGAGGATGTACTGAAGGCGACCAAGTACATAGCACCTGCCATCGAGATCATTGACAGCCGATACAAGGACTTTAAATTCACGCTTGTTGATGTGGTAGCGGATAATTGCTCGTCTGCGAAGTTCATAGCCGGAAGCAAGTGGATCTCGCCTGACAAGTTGGATCTTGCCCATATCGGCATGGTCATGTCCAAAAACGGCGAAGTGGCCACAACAGGGGCTGGAGCGGCCGTGCTCGGGCATCCGGCAGCAGCGGTTGCCTGGTGCGTGAATAAGATGGGAGAGAGGAACGAAGGCCTTAAAAAAGGCGACATCGTCCTGAGCGGCGCTTTATCAGAAGCCATTGCCTTTGAGCCGGGCGACGCCATTATTGCCACGTTTGACGAGCTCGGCAGCGTATCGTTCTCCTGTAAATAGAGATGCCGATCATTCAGGTGCAGATCATTAAAGGCCGATCCGACGAGCAGATTCAGAACATGATTGCGAGTGTGACTGAATCGGCAGCCGGTACGCTGAACGTGAAGCCGGAGCAGGTCAGAGTGCTTGTTACTGAGGTTGAAGGGAAGCACTGGGCAGTTGGGGGAAAAGCGAAAGAGTAATAGATTAGCAGGGAGCCATTCAGCGGTGCTGGGTGGTTTTTTTGTGTGGTTGGTTGGATCAGGTTTGCGCATTTATGGAAAATGATGTGTTTTGCAAGTAAACCTTGTCGAACCGCAAGTAACAGGAGCATTTTCGCAAGTAAACTCTGTCGAACCGCAAGTAACAGCCCCGTTTCCGCAAGTAAAGCGTGTCGAATAGCAAGTAACGGTCTGGCTGGAGTGCTTCCTAACCACAGAAGAGGGTTATTGATGAAGGTTTTGACAAGTTGATCTCTTTTTCAACGCTTCCGCAGGTAAATTTATATGTCTAAATTTATTTTTTATCGTTCGTTACGAAGCCAAATCCCATAAGTACCGCTTGCAGGGGAGAGCTGTTGAGCAAAAAGATTATTTGTTCTTCGAGATTTTCTGATCAATGTAAATGCAGAGTTCTATTAAGTAACACCTAGTATTACTTAATATTTTATGAAAAGAAAAAGGAATATCGTATTCTAAGAGATATCTTAACCCTACTTGTTATATAACAGACTATGTTATAATAGACTAAAATTTCTAATTATTTGTGGAGGGATCACTCGTTGAATGTGCCAATGCTGTTGCCTCAATTTCTTGATCGTGCGGTAAAGTTGTATGGAAAGAAAGCTGCGATAATCGGTGAAAAGCAAACCTATACATACAGTGAAGTGAATAACCGGGTCAACCAGCTTTCACGTGGGTTAATTGAAACTGGAGTTGGAAAAGGAGATCGTGTCGCTTATCTAGCTCCAAACACGTCCGAGATGTATGAAGGATTTTACGGCGTGCTGCAGCTTGGGGCTGTTATGGTACCGCTCAACACAAGGCTAAAGCCGGAAGATTATTTATACATACTGAATCACAGCGGATCAAAAGTACTCTTTGTTGACCATGAACTGGTGAACCAAATCGAGCCAATTCGAGAACAGTTAACGACGGTTGAAGCCATTATAGTGCATGGTCTTGAACGGGCAGGGAACGGTTTAATTCCCTATGAAAACTGGCTGGATCAGTTCGACACAGCCCCTGTTGAACGTCCGGAGATGGATGAGAATGACTTGGCTACGCTTTTGTATACGAGCGGGACGACTGGCAAACCGAAAGGGGTCATGCTGTCACATCGGAGCAATTTTTTGCATGCGCTTACATCTATGCATCATCTGCGGGTTTCCGATCGTGATGTCCTGCTTCATGTGCTTCCGATGTTCCATGTGAACGGCTGGGGCTCGCCTTTTTACTTTACGGCGAACGGAGCGACACAGGTCTTCCTCAAAAAGGTAGTACCTGAAGAGATTTTTAGAAAAGTGAACGATCATGGAGTTTCAGTCATGCATATGGCTCCGACCGTCCTGAATGGACTTCTGCAGTATGCGGACAAGAAAGAGACCGTTAAAGAGGTTAGCAACGTCCGTATTGTCATTGCTGGTTCGGCACCGCCGCCAGCCTTCGTGAAGCGGGTTGAGGAAGAACTGCAGTGGGAGTTTATCCAGGTGTACGGCATGACGGAAGCCTCGCCGCTCATTACGACGTCCATCATCCGGGACACACAGGATCATTTGACGAATGATGAAAAATACCGATTGAAATCGAAAGCGGGATACGAATTTATTGGTAGTGAAGTGAAGGTCGTCAATGAGTACGGAGACGAAGTAGCCCATGACAGCCATGAAATCGGCGAGATTGTTGTGCGCAGCAACACTGTTATGGAAGGGTACTGGAACAACCCGGAGGAAACGAACCATGTCCTCCGAAACGGCTGGTACCATACGGGAGATATGGCGGTGGTCGATAAGGAAGGCAATATTGAGATTGCCGACCGGAAAAAAGACATCATCATTTCTGGCGGGGAAAACATCTCCTCCATCGAAGTCGAGGGTGTGCTGTATGATCACCCAGCTGTTCTGGAAGCAGCCGTTATCGCAGTCCCTCATGATAAATGGGGAGAAACACCGCAAGCCATCGTCGTGCTCCGGGAAGGGTACGAGGCTAGTGAGGACGAGCTGATCACGTTTGCCCGCAGCCGGCTTGCACACTTTAAGGCGCCGACCATTATCGTTTTCGTGGAAGAATTGCCGAAGACCGGCTCCGGAAAGATCCAAAAGGTGCATTTGAGGAAAGCCTACTGGAAGGACCAAGGGCGGCTTGTTAACTAGCGGGCTATGACCGTGGCTGGTTATAAATACAAATGGTGTATTTCTCTGAAAATATGTATAATGGCACTTTAAGCGTTTAAAGCGTTTCATGGTTAACAATGCTAGAGGAAGGCAGGGACAGCATGGAAAAAGATCATCAGGATTTAAAAAAGGGGTTATTGCCGCGTCATGTTCAATTTATCGCCTTGGCAGGGATGATTGGAACGGGGATATTTAAAGGAAGCTCAGACACGCTCAGTTTGGCAGGGCCTAGTGTCGCATTGGCTTATTTATTAGGCGGGGCATTATTATTCATTGTTATGACGGCATTGGCGGAGATGGCCATTGTCTATCCAAATTTAAATGTTCAGAATCTCGTTCACAAAGCGTTTGGCCATCGGGTTTCATTTATCGTCGGCTGGCTTTACTGGGTGCAGTGGGGGATCGTTACGATTGTTGAGATCTTGGCTGCGGGAAGCTTTTTGAAATACTGGTTTTCCTCCACGCCGCTATGGCTGCTGGCTCTTTTCTGTGCCATCTTCATTATTGGAATCAATCTGTTTCAAGTAAAGTACTATGGTGAGATCGAGTTTTGGTTTGCTGGAATTAAAATCGTTGCGCTGACGGCCTTTATCATTTTGGGGGCTTGCATCTTGTTCGGTGTGATTCCGAGCTCGATTGATCAGCCATTAAATAATTACACAGCTCATGGCGGTTTCTTTCCTAACGGGATCGGCGGTATGCTCAGCGCGTTCTTAATCGTTATGTTCTCCTATGGCGGAGCCGAGCTGATCGGAGTTGCGGTAACCGAAACGAAGGATGCACAAAAGGTACTGCCGAAAGTGATCAAAGGAACGGTAGGGAGAGTTGTTATTTTTTATATTCTTCCGATTTTGATCATCTGTGGTCTGATGCCTTGGAATAAAGTATCCCTTGTTGAAAGTCCTTTCGTCCAGGTTTTCGATATTACAGGAATCCCTGGAGCCGGGCACATCATGAACTTTGTTCTTTTAACAGCTGTGCTATCAGCGGCAAACTCAGGGATCTATGCGACGTCAAGAACCCTGTTCTCAATGGCACAAAGCGGAGAGGCGCCTAAAAAATTTCTTAGGGTGTCCAAAAACGGTATTCCGATCAACGGTATCATCATTACGTCCATCTGTATTTTATTTGGGGTGTATCTTGCCTATAGGACTCCGGAAAAGATTATTGGATATATGATGTCGATTCCTGGATTCACGATCCTTCTCATCTGGATCGCCATTTGTCTGGCCCAGTTAAAGCTGCGCCGCCATTATGAGGAAAAGCCATTCTTCCAAGTGAGGGGTTTTCCTTTTACGACGATTCTCGGTGCGGTGCTATTATCCGTAATTTTTATTTTCTTCATCTTCAATAAAGATAACATTATCGGTACAACGGTCTGTCTCGTGATTGTGGGCGTGATCACTTTACTGGCTTTCTTGAGTAAAGTGCCAAAAAGAGATTCGATGGATTAATATAAAAGGCTCTTTTCTAAAAGATTGTTGCTTTTGGCTCATTTTTTTGTAAAAAGACTTCATCGACAAGTTGATTGGAGTGTAAGGTGCGAGACTCCTGCGGGAGCAGCGGGACAGGTGAGACCCACAGGCGCATGCGCCGAGGAGGCTCACCGCCCGCCCCGCGGAAAGCGAGCAACCTGAAACGGAAATCAACCACCCCCAAGAGCAACAAAGGTTACGAAAACAGCCATATAAAAAGAAGCAGCTGGCCTTTTGGCTAGCTGCTTTTTCCTTTAGTCTGCTTCTTTTTGGCTCGAAAAGTAAAACATTCCCTGTGAAAAGAACAATAATCGCCAATGTTTTAATGTCGCCGCCGGCATCGGAAAATAAGATGCCCGCTCCTAAAACGATCGCAAATAATGCGAATCCCATGAAAAACTCACCACCACCAGCTTTTCCTTCCGTTATATCTTTTCAGCAGCGGATTGTCAGCGAATGGAGATACGAAGAGATTTATTTACCACGATATTTTCCAATATTTGTTTATAATGAGAAGGGTAAGGGGGTTATCCCGTGAAAAGAAAGCATTACTTATGGGGATTGATGATTGCCGTTCTTTTATTTGTTCTTCCACCGATTCTGGCTCCTTCCATCCATGATGGTTCTTCTCAAAAATCGGCGATACGAGAATACTTGGTCAATGAGGGCCATCCCTATCAAAGCTTCCTCGCCCGTATTACAAGCAATGGACAGGATAAAAAATACGGGGAAAGATATGAGGTTGCCTGGAACGATTTCAACAGCGAGACCGGAATGACCCCAATCATTTTCTATGTGAAGAAAAATGATAAGGGATATTATGTGGACTCTGCCGGAACGGGCCCTTGATCTAACCACAAAAAAGCAGCTGACACTCGTCAGCTGCTTGTCTCATACATTAGCTTTTGCTTGGCTGTATACGCCATGTGGAAGTATTTGCTCGCTTTTTGGTCGTTCTCGGTGTTGTAGAACTCGGAGGCGAGTTTTTCCGCGTAGTCCTGGACAAATCCCCAGAGCTGGACGGATTGAAAGTATGGAATGGCAGCGGCTGCTGTTTGTTCCAATTGTTCAGCTGAGGAGGACTGGTTGTACTCGCTCAGGATGGAGAAATGGTGAATGTATTCCTCGTTTTGTGCATCTCTTGCTATTTTCAGTCCCTGAATGATCCAGTCGTCGGCAATGTCATGATTCCTGAGCTTGACGTGTTCCCGGGCAATCAGGAAGGTCGTTTTGTAGTCGGTTGCTTTGTCTTCAAACACCTCGGTGAGCTGGGCAATCGCTTTTTCCGAAAGGTTTTGTTCGGCATATAAAAGGCCCAGATTGTAGCGGATCTTAAGTTCGAACGGTTCTTTTTTCAAATTGTATACACGAAGAATGTCCAGGGCGGTTAGAAAATGATGCTCGGCTTCCCGGAACTGTTTTAATGATGTTGAGGCAAGACCGATGATATTTTCGCAGCCGGCGAGTTTCACTTCATAGCCGGATTTGTCTTCAAAGTATTCTTTTGCCTTTATGGCGTGGCGGACGGCAAGCAGAGGCTGACGGGTGTGATAATAAAAGGTAGCGACTTTGTAGTTGAATTCTGCTTTTTCGATATCATCAGGAAACTGGTTTAACATCTTTTCGGCCAGCTGATAGTGCAGCTTGGCTTCGAGATAGTTTCCAGTATCGGTAGCATAGATGGCTTTGAAGAAGTGAAAGTAATAGGATAAGAAATCGTCTGTTTCTCTTTTTTTCTCCACATCCAGTTTGTTCAGGGTGTACCGTGCTTCCCAAAGGTCATTGACAAGGAGCTGGTACCTGAAGCTTAACAAAGAGTAGTAGATAAAGAGAGTCTGTGTGGGGTCCATTTCCATGGTTTCAATCTTTTCATCGATTTCCAGCTTTAATCTGCGGGATTCTACGAGGTTTTGGGAGAGAATTTCACGATACCAGCCGTTTAATAGTTGAATCATCTGTTCCGTGCTCGTCAGCTCTGCTTCCATAACGTACGCCCACCTTTTAGCATAAATTTACAATTTAACACAATGTTAGCATAACCAGTCAACTTAACGATTGAGTAAATTGTCGTAATTACCTGAAAACTTAAGGGTAACTTTTCTACTAATTTTTTACTATACAAGAGAGAATAGTTTGGCAACCCATAAAAAAAGAGGAAAGGAGATTGCTCTCTTTCCCTCTTTGCTGTTTATGTGAATGTCTGGGTGTACAAATCTGCAACCAGTTACCCATTTGTCGTAGAAAATGTCTTTCCGTGTTCCGCATTCGTTACCGCTGAATGATCCGCGATATAGCCGCCAATCAACAAAGCACCAGCCAACGCAATACCTACAAGAGCACTTGCCATTTTCTTCATATTGACACCCCTCAATATTTATTTTTTTCTATGTTTTTGTTTCTGCTGAAGTTTCCCAGGTGCAGGACTTCGAATAATTAAAGCTCCCGGCCTCCTTTTCCTTCAACAATATCTTACAATTTACAACAATAATAGCAAATATTAATAGTTTTGCATTGGGTAAAATGTCGCAATTTACACAATTTTCCCACATAACTTTTTTACTAATTTTTCCTTTCTTAATTTTATCAGTATTGATCGTTGAAAAAACGCTCTGAAAGATAGGCTCATAGTGGTATAGACAACCTGTCGGCAGAATAATACCCTTTAAATGACATCTTAGGGAAGGAAAGGAATGCGAAATGAGAGGAGGAAGGAAAATGAAAAAGCTAGTAGCCTGTATGCTGCTGGTTATACTCTTCGCCGGGCTCTCTGCTCCTTTAGCCGCCAGTGCGGCTGATCAGGGAAATGGGCACAGAGCCAATATCCGCGTGATGAGCTATAACCTGCACTACGGAAACAGCATGGGGAACGTGTATGACCTGAATGCTCAGGCTGAAGTGATCCGTCAGTCGGGTGCCGAGATCATCGGGCTGCAGGAAGTGGATGTTCATTGGAGCAGCCGGAGTTTGTTTGAGGATGATATTAAACTCCTTGCTGAAAAGCTTCAAATGAATTATTTTTTCGCACCAATCTATGATCTGCCGCCGCTGAATGCCGGAGAACCGAACCGCCAGTTTGGGGTCGCTGTTTTAAGCAAGTATCCCATTCTGAAGGCAGAGAACCGTGAGATCACAAGACTGTCTACGCAAGTTCCCAACCCGGTTCCAGCTCCTGCACCAGGTTTTGCTCAAACCTTGATCAATGTTAAAGGGATCAAGCTTCATGTCTATTCCACGCACCTCGATTACCGAGCGGATCCAGCCGTCCGGTCCATGCAAGTGAACGATATGCTCTCTATCTTTTCCGAGAGCTCCCGCCAAAAGATTTTATTCGGAGACATGAACGCCCAGCCGAATGCACCGGAACTAAAGCCGCTTTTCAGCACTCTCCAAGATACATGGAGAAGCGGAGAACCAGGGAGCACGTTTCCAGCGAACAAACCTTCATCCAAGATCGACTTCATTTTCACCTCACCGCGGATTGAATCAAGATCTTCGTTTATTACCGACACACTCGCTTCCGATCACCGTCCTATTATTGCGGACCTGACCATTCCGCGCAGATAAAACATTAAGGAGGGAGTAAAATGACGAGCAAGTTTATTCGAGCGTTGTTCATTATTATGGCCGTTATGCTGGTCTTTCCTCAATCGTCACTCGCCGCTTCAAGCCCGGTGAAAAAGGAGAAGGATGATGCCTGGCTGAAGCGTATTGTGAAACACATGACGGTTGAAGAAAAGGCTGGCCAAGTGTTTATCATTCATGTGTATGGAAAAACAGCTGAGGATCCTGCGTATGAACCAATCAATATCAAGCAAAAACGAGGAGCGAAAAACTTCGCAGAAGCGATTGAGAAGTACCACTTGGGAGGCGTCATTTATTTTAACTGGACCGATAATATCGGGATGCCGGTGGATAAAGCTCAAGTAAACGCCCTGTCTAATGGAATTCAAAAAGCGGCGATGAAACAAAGGATTCCGATTCCGCTGTTCGTTTCCACTGACCAGGAAGGGGGAGTTGTGGCACGGGTGACGGAGCCAGGTACCGTTTTCCCTGGGAACATGGCGCTGGCTGCTGCTCAATCCACAGACTATGCCAGACAGTCGGCAAGCATCATGGGACTTGAGCTGAAAAGCCTCGGAATCAATCTGAACTTTGCTCCTGATCTGGATGTGAACGTGAATCCTAACAATCCGGTCATCGGTGTCCGTTCATTTTCTGAAAATCCGGATGTTGTCGCGCGTATGGGAGTCGCCCAGGTGAAGGGCTATCAGGAACAGAACATGATGGCGACCGCCAAGCATTTTCCGGGCCACGGTGACACAGATGTGGATTCGCATTCTGGTCTTCCCATTATCAACCATGATCTGAAGACATTGAATGAAGTTGACCTCAAGCCGTTTAAGGCTGCCATTAAATCAGGCATCGATGCGATCATGTCCGGCCATCTTGTCGTTCCTGCGCTTGATGATTCCGGTATGCCGGCTACGTTATCGAAGCCAATCCTGACCGGCCTGCTTCGTGAAAAAATGAAATTCAAAGGGCTGATCATCACGGACAGCCTGGGTATGTCGGGTGCCAATATCGTACCGCCTGACCGCGTGCCGGTAGAAGCGTTTAAAGCGGGGGCAGACATTCTCTTAAATCCGCCGGATGTGGATGTTGCGTATAATGGGCTGCTGAATGCGGTGAAGAGCGGAGAAATCTCTGAAAAACGTCTGGATCAGTCTGTGATTCGAATTCTAAAAGCCAAAATTAAACGCGGCTTGTTCCGCCAGCCGTTAGTAGATCCAAGTGCGATCAACCAGATCGGACTTTCAGAGAATCTTCAGAAAGCGGAAAATATGACGGATCGCTCGATTACCCTGATCAAAAATGACAACCATACGCTGCCTTTAAAAGAGGGAAGCAAGGTGCTCGTGACCGGGCCGTCTCTCGGTAAGCCGGCAGAGCTGGCCGCAGCTTTGAACGAAAAAGGAATAGCGGCGAGCGGGTATGCGACCTCAGCCAGTCCGACTGCAGCCGAGCTGGCGAGTGCTGTGAACCAAGCGTCCAGCACGGATCTCGTGGTGGTTACCGCTTATACGGCTAACACGAACAGTGCTCAGCAGAAATTCGTAAAGGCCCTGCAAGCGGCGGGTAAACCAGTGGTGCTTGCCTCCATGCGCAATCCGTACGACATTATGACACTCCCGGACGTTATGTCCAATATCTTAACCTATGGAAATCAAAATGTATCTGTTAGGTCGCTTGCCAAAGCGCTTGTCGGCGAGATCAACCCGAGCGGAAAGCTGCCGGTTACGATTCCCGGGAAGTACGAGTTTGGGTTTGGGCTGAGTTACTAATTTTTTGAATCGAAAAGGCTGTTTTCGTAACCTTTGCTGCTTTTAGGAGTGGTTGATTTCCGTTTCAGGATGCCGTAGTCTCGTACCTTGCACTCCAATCAACTTAGCAATAAAGGTTCCTTGCAAAAATGTTCCCAAAGCAGCAATCTTTTAGAAAAGAGCCATCGAAAAAGAGCTTGGGATCGATAGATTCCCAAGCTCTTTTCATTTAAACGGTCGTTTAATTTTTTGCAATATATCCTTCTACTTTATTGACTCCGCCACCGAACCAGCGTTTTCCGGTTCCAGTGTAGGTATAGCCGAAGCTGTCTTTTTGTTTGTAATGATTTACGGCTTTATCCAGGTCATGGAAGATCCGGTGCAGATAGAGCAGGGCTGTTCTGTCTTTTGAGGCTGCCACATCCTGCGCCAGGTCTTTGGCGTTCTGCAAATCCTTCTCTACGTTTTCATTTTTTACCTGGAGCGTTTCAATTCTGGATACGAGCTGGCGTGCATGTTCCTGCTGATCATTCCAGTTGATGTGGTTATCGGCATCAAAGCAAAGGGTCTTGTTGTAATAATGATGGTAAGAAGCAATAATCGTTGAGTAGGATTCAGCAGAGGCTTGTCCTGTCCCGGAGGCTTCCACCTGTTCGGTTACGGAAGTGGTTGAGATATAGTACCAGGCCGATCCAGCAATGGTGAACAATAGAAGGGCAAGGACAGTGAGGGTTTTCTTTTGCCTAACGAATATGCTCATGAAATCACTTCCTTTTATTTTCTAATTATTCCGAATATTATACCATAATTTGGGCGATAAAAGTATTTTTTCTTTGTAACTTCTGAAGTGCGGTGACGACTAATGAATTGTAAATCACAAATGATTTATAAAAAAATGAGAGTCTAAAGGAGAGGGTCTTATTATGAAACCATGGAAAAAAGTTACGGCTTCAGTATTGACAGCATCAGCCTTGCTTATGGGAGCACCTTCAATTGCGGGAGCACAAGAAAAGCCCGATTATTCTATTTTTCAGCTGCCAAAATCAGGCGTGCTGAAAGCGGGAGACAGAGGAGAAAACGTTAAAGTTTTACAATGGGCGTTAAATAAAGTAGTGGATGCCGGTTTGAAAACAGACGGAATCTACGGTTCAAAAACAAAAAATGCCGTTATTAAATTTCAAAAGAGTACTAAAAATTTAGCTGCCGATGGCATTTATGGGAAGAAAACACATGCTGCCCTTTCGGAAAAAATCAATTCCTCTGGTTTTCCGGAAATTGTTTTGAAGGAAGGCAGCAAGGGGGAAGCGGTCCGCATTCTCCAGAAAGCGCTAAATGAAATTGGGTCTGCTCTTACAGTTGACGGAATCTATGGCCCTAAAACAAAAGCAGCTGTTCTTACGTTTCAAAAGAAATACCCTGAGGTAAAGGATACGGGTGTATTTGATGCAGACACAAGAATCCTTCTTGATAAAGTTCTGCATGACTGATTCCTGTTCACAGAAATAGCTTGCCAGTCTCATTAGAATCCGGCAAGCTTTTTGCTTGTTGTCCTATTTCGTCACTAATACCGGGCAGTTCGCTTCGGAAAGCACTCTTTGGCTGACGCTTCCGAGCACCAAACGCTTTAATCCGCTTAGGCCGCGGCTTCCCATGATGATCAGGTCGATGTTATTTGTGCTGGCATAGGCACAGATGGAGCGAGCTGCTTCTCCTTCGAGCAGTTCTGTTTTTACGTTGATGAAAGCCTTCGGAACAGCGTCGCTCGCTTGAGCTAAAAGCTCTTCCCCATGACTTTTTTCCAGGGTGGCTGCCTGTCTGACTTCCTGTTCGATCGAATCTTGATAAGCCGCCATCGAATACCCTTCTCCATAAAGCGGGTAGGCAGGCTCATTCAGGACATGAGCCAGCGTCAATTCGCTGCCCATGCTATTTGCCAGCTCAATTCCGTATTCCAGCGCCTGTTTGCTTCCTTCCGATCCATCCATGGCCACGAGAATTTTTCCATACTTCATGATCATTCTCCTCCTTTTTTCAAGTGAAAATAGCAGCGAGAAGCATAGTGTATGTTCTGCTCAATGGCTTAGTGTTAAAAGTAGTGTTTATACTTTTCAATAACCTAATGCTAGAGGTTTTAAACCCTTTTGTGAGGGGGGAAGTAGGTGGCGCCCGTAAATTTGGGAAACGCGCCTGTATTTTGTTCGAATGCGCCCGTAAATTTGTGGAACGCGCCCGTATTTTTCACGAACGCGCCAGAAAATCTCCCAAACGCGCCCGTATATGAAAAAGGGCATATTTTGGGCCACAGCAAATAGTTAATTCAATTCCTTTTCCTTTTCCTTTTTCTCCAAGATCCATATTGCCATTTGCAGGGTAAGGGCATCCTTGAAATTCCTGGGGTCATACCCTGTTTCTTCTTTTAACTTATTGAGCCTGTAGATCAGCGTATTACGGTGAATGTGAAGGTGATCTGCGGTTTTCTGCATGTTGAGATGATGTTCAAAAAATACCTGCAGGGTTTCAATCAATGGACGCAATGATCGATGGAGCACGCGCTTAATCAGTCTATTGCCAGCTGCCGTTTCCGTTTGGTGGATGAGCGCTTTTGCTTCAAGCTCGGCAAACGAGACCACTTTCTGATGAACATCACTGATTTCAAGTGCAAGAGAGCAATCTTCATATGATTGATTAAACATTTTAAGGTCCATAAAAAGCGTGCTGTAAGCCAACCGGAAAGTCAGTCTTAGAAAATTCAGCACCTGATCGATCGCTTCTACCTTCTTTTGGATCATTTCATCCCCGATGCCGGAAAGGACAATGCATAAGCGGTTGGTGTTCACAAAGCCAATCAGGCAGCTGGATGCACCAGCTGCTTTTTCAAGCTGCTGAAGAATCATCGTATCGGAAAGAGAACGGTCTTCCAGCTGGATCACAACGGTATAAAAGGGAGGACCAAGGCTGATGTGAAGGAGGCTTAGCCGGCGCTCGATATGTTCCATGGCGGGCTCCTCTTTAAGCAGGTTTTCAATGATCATTTCCTTCGTTCGCTGCTGCCACTCCGCCTGTGTGGCAATGTAAGCCTGCTTGATCAGCAGTTCGGTTGTCATTTTTACCAGTCCCCCAAAGTCCCTCATTTCTTCTGGATCTCCAGTAATTCCGATCACACCGACAATTTTATGATCAAAAACAATCGGCAGGTTAATGCCGGATTGAGCTCCTTTCCATTTTCCTTTGTGATTAATCGGAATGGTAAAAGGCTGTTCGGTTCGCAATACCTCTAATGCACCTTCATGCATGTGATACAGGCGCGAAGAGTCACAGGAAGCGATAATGATTCCTTTATTGCTCATGATATTGACGTTTCGGTTTAAGCGGGCAGATGTTTCTTTTACAATCATCTCAGCCATCTCTGTTGTAAGCATTAGGGCCTCCATTGTTAGAATCCTACAAAAAAATAAAGTTATTAACCTGATATTATAGTTGTTTCGACCATAGATTTCTAATTTTCAGACAAGTATAATATAAAAAACTGGAAACTGAAAGCGTTTTCTCAGGAAGGGGTTCTAATGATGAAAATTGTGATCGCTCCCGATTCCTATAAAGGAAGCTTGACAGCGGTAGAGGCAGCGGAAGCCATAGAAAGGGGAGTGAAGAAAGCCGATTCCATGATCCAGACCATTCTCGTGCCGGCAGCTGACGGGGGTGAAGGAACGATGGATACCTTGGTTGCTGCAACGGGTGGAAGGAAAAAATCGGTTCGGGTAACCGGTCCTCTTCACAGTGAGATCAGTGCTGAATACGGCATATTGGGAGATAAAAAGACTTGTGTGATTGAGATGGCATCTGCCTCAGGCCTATGCCTTGTTTCTCCTGAAGAGCTTAATCCTCTGACAGCGACCACATATGGCACGGGGCAATTGATCAAACAGGGGCTCGATGATGGTTTTCGTTCTTTTGTATTGGCGATCGGAGGATCCGCTACAAATGACGGCGGAGCGGGAATGCTGCAAGCTTTAGGTTTAGAGCTGCTGGATGAGAGCGGACAACGTGTCCCGTTCGGAGGCGGTGAGCTTCATAACATAAAAGAAATAGACCTGTCCGGGTTCGACCCGAGAGTGAAAGAATGCACCTTTCTGATTGCCTCAGACGTGCAAAATCCGCTGGTCGGCAAGGAAGGCGCATCTGCTGTTTTCGGCCCGCAAAAGGGGGCGACAGAAGAGATGGTGAAACTACTCGATAAAAATATGGTCCACTGGGGAGATATGGTGGAGCAAGCGACAGGAATCAGGCTTCACGATATGCCCGGTGCCGGAGCAGCAGGCGGGATCGGCGGCGCGTTCCAGGCTTTCTTTCCGGCACAGATGAAAAGGGGAGTGGACGTTGTCACAGAGTATGCCGGTTTGCCGCAGGCTCTGGATGGAGCGGACCTCGTCATTACGGGTGAAGGAAGAGTTGATTTTCAGACCGCTTCAGGAAAAACGCCGATGGGTGTGGCACAGCGGGCCAAACAAAGCGGAGTTCCAACGATGATTCTTGCCGGTTCTGTCGGAGAAGGGATTGAAATTCTCTATCAATACGGAGTGATCAGTATTACAAGTATGATCCAGCAGCCATTAACACTCGAGGAGGCGATGCAGCGTGCGCCTCAATTACTGGAGTATAGTGCAGAACAGCTCGTAAGAACGTTTATACAGTGCAATAAAAAAACGGAAAGCGGGGTTTTACACTATGAAACTTAAACAAACGATTGAAAGAGTGCCAGGCGGTCTGATGGTCGTGCCTTTATTGTTCGGTGCGTTGCTTAATACGGTGGATCAGCTTCATCTTCAACCTGTGATGAAATTTTTAAAATCACTTGGTGTGGCAAAGACACCCGAAGGCTATTACGAGTTTTTGAGGATTGGGGGATTCTCTCAGGAACTGTTTAAAGACAGTGCCCTTGTCTTGATTGCCCTCTTTCTTTTTTGCGCGGGCAGCCAGATGAATTTGCGTGTAGGAGGCGCCGCCCTAAAAAAAGGTGTGCTGCTCACTACTTCCAAGTATCTGACCGGGCTTGCTGTGGGATTGCTGTTCGGCTACTTCTTTGATCCAATGGATGGTTTGTTCGGCTTATCGACTCTGGCGATTATCGCGGCGATGACGAATGGAAACGGCGGAATGTATGCCGCGCTCACGGGCCAGTACGGCAACCGTTCTGACGTTGGGGCAGTAGCAGTGCTCTCCTTGAACGACGGACCTTTTTTCACGTTAATGTCATTGGGCCTTTTGGGATCCAGTTTTCCAGTCATTGCTTTCATTGCTGTTCTCTTGCCGATTGCGATCGGGATGATTCTCGGAAATTTGGACGAAGATATTCGCGATTTTCTCAAGGCGGGAGAAATTCTGCCTGTTCCGTTCTTTGCCTTCGCACTCGGAGCCGGTATGAACCTGGCGAGTTTCTTTAACCCTTCAGTCGTTACTGCAGGTCTTACAATAGGAATTCTAACGACAGTTCTTACAGGATTCACTGGCATTCTCGTGTTTAAATTATTCAGGGAAAAGAGCTATATCGCACCGGTATCCGAAGCTTCCACAGCCGGGAACGCAGCCGGTACGCCTGCAGCCATAGCTGCTGCGGCGTCCGTTGCCGCAGGGTCGGGAATGATGAGTGCCGCTGAAGCACAGTCCTACCAGGATATTGTGAACATCGCCACCGCACAGATCTCGATTGCCACACTAACAACGGCTCTATTATGCCCGATCGCAGTCATTTTGGTGGACAAGTATCAAAGAAGAAAAGGAATCAATGGCCGGCTGGAGAAGTTTGAGTTGGAGAGCGGCTCGAGCCAGGAAGAACGTGTTCCTTCAACTACTGTCTGATACAGAACATTCCTATACAAAAGGAGAGAGCGTAAATGGAATCGACCTTGTTATATGGAAAAGAAGGGCTGACGCTTCGTTTGCCTGATTCCGCTTTTATCGTGGAACCAAACAATTTGCCGGGACTTGAAAATGATGAGCAGGCTTTAATGGAGGCACTGCGGCATCCGATCGGTACACCTCCATTAAAGGAGATGGTAAAAGCATCAGATAAAGTGGCGATTGTAATCAGCGACATTACCAGACCAACTCCGAATGACAAGCTTGTTCCTTTGCTGATCAGGGAACTGGAGCATGTGCCGCTTGAGAACTTTGTCATTATTAACGGAACAGGAACGCACAGGGACCAGACGAGGGAAGAATTTGTTCAGATGCTTGGAGAATGGGTCGTGGATAATGTTAGAATCATCAACAACCAATGCCATGATAAAGACTCTCTTGTAAATTTGGGAAGAAGCCAGTTCGGTTGTGATGTGTATTTGAACAAGGAGTATGTGGAAGCTGATTTCCGCATTGTTACAGGCTTTATTGAACCACACTTTTTTGCCGGTTTTTCAGGCGGTCCCAAAGGAATCATGCCTGGCATTGCCGGGATCGAGACCATCATGACGTTCCATAATGCAAGGATGATCGGAGACCCGCGTTCCACATGGGGAAACATGGAGGACAATCCTGTTCAGGATATGACACGGGAAATCAACCGCATGTGCAAACCGCATTTCATGCTGAACGTGACGTTAAACCGGGAGAAGGAAATCACGAATGTGTTCGCCGGTGAGCTGTATGAAGCGCATGACCAGGGGTGTGCGTTTGCAAAAGAGCATGCCATGATCCAATGCGAAGAACGGTTTGATGTCGTCATTACCTCCAATTCGGGCTATCCGCTTGATCAAAATCTGTATCAGGCTGTGAAGGGGATGAGTGCTGCCCATAAGATTGTAAAAGAAGGCGGCACGATTATTATTGCTTCAGAGTGTTCAGACGGATTGCCGGATCATGGGAACTATTCGAAGATCTTTCAGTTTGCCCAAACGCCTCAAGCACTGCTAGATCTGATCAATGATCCGGAGTTTAAGATGTTTGATCAATGGCAGGTGCAAAAACAGGCGGTGACCCAGGTATGGGCGGATGTGTATGTCTATTCAAAACTCTCAGATGAACAGGTTAAAGGGGCTATTCTTAAGCCTACCCATGATATCGAAGGGACGCTTGAGGAGCTGAAGGAGAAGTACGGGCAGGATATGACTGTTGCGGTATTGCCGCTCGGTCCGCTTACCATTCCCTATGTAGAAGAACGGAGGGATCCAGTTGCTGCAGGCTAAGTATGAGAAACTGCAAGAGATTCTAACCGAGATGAAGACAGTCGTTGTTGCTTTTTCAGGAGGGGTCGACAGTACCTTCCTGCTGAAAGTGGCTCTTGATACACTTGGCACTGAAAACGTGCTTGCGGTGACCGCCGACAGTGAAACCTATCCCTTTGAGGAGCTGGAGGAGGCCAAACGTTTTGCCGCCATTCTCGGTGCCAGGCACCAGGTCATTGAAACGTCAGAACTGAGCATTCCAGGCTACTCTGAGAATACCTCCAATCGCTGTTACTTTTGTAAAAAGAGCCTGTTTGAGCATTTGATACCGATCATGCATGAGCACAGCTATGAGAATATTGCGTTCGGTCTTATTGCCGATGATATGGGTGAACACCGGCCGGGCACTAGAGCAGCAAGAGAATATAACATACGGGGTCCGATTCAGGAAGCTGACCTGTATAAGAGCGAAATCCGTGAGCTTTCTCAAGAGATGGGTCTGCCCACCTGGGATAAGCCTTCTTTCGCCTGCCTTTCATCACGGATTGCATATGGTGAAGAGATTACGATGGAAAAACTCCGGAAGATCGACCGTTCTGAGCAGGCCATCCGTGCGCTCGGCATCCGCCAGGTGAGAGTGCGTACTCATGGCGACATGGCACGGATCGAAGTGGAGCCTCATGAGATGCAGCGGCTTCTTCAGCATCATGAGGAGATTACCTCCAAGCTGCAGGAGTTCGGCTATTCCTATGTGACGATGGATCTTACCGGCTATAAGAGCGGGAGCATGAACAAAGTCCTTGCAGAAACAAAAACGACGTGAGGAGAGGCGAATGGGATGAAAAAGTTTGAAGATTTAGGCTTCAGTAAAGTGGATCTGGATCGGGAGACGCGAACAGGCTATCCGGAAGTGATCTATGGAGAAGGAAAGACGGCGGAGCAGATCCGCCTGATCATGGAACCGCTCATTGAGACCCATGGCAAGGTGATGGTGACGAGGCTTTCAGAAGAAAAAGCAGAGAGCTTGACGAAAGCCTACCCTGACGCACGTTATCACGCGGTCTCACGTATTTTGCTCTACGGCTCACCGAGGGAAAAATACGGCGGTGATGTGATGGTGCTATGCGCCGGAACATCGGATCTTCCTGTTGCTGAAGAAGCCGCAGTCACGGCGGACTGGATGGGCTGCAAGGTGAACCGCCTGTATGATGTCGGAGTCGCAGGTATTGACCGTCTGCTCGCTTATCGCGAGGAAATTAAAAAGGCCAGTGTGCTGATTGTCGTGGCGGGCATGGAAGGAGCGTTGCCCAGTGTTGTAGGAGGTATGGTCCAGCGGCCTGTCATTGCTGTTCCGACTTCTGTCGGCTATGGCGCTCATCTGCAAGGACTGACACCGCTCCTCGCCATGCTGACTTCCTGCGCTTCAGGGATGAGTGTCGTCAATATCGATAACGGATTCGGGGCTGCCTACCAAGCTGCGCTGATTCTTAAACTTGCCACAGAGGGGGTTCATCATGAAACAGCTCTATCTTGATTGCCAGTATGGCATTTCGGGTGATATGACCTTGTCTGCGCTCATTGACCTGGGGGCAGATCTTGCTTATATTACCGGGCATCTAAAGTGCTTGCCGATCGATCCGTTTTCTATGGCGGTCAAGCGGGTCAATAAGCGGGGCATATCCTCCAACCTGCTGGACCTTCAGTTTGCGGAAGCTGAATTGGCGGCTGTAGGGGCACAAGCTGACACAGACCATCACCATGAACACGATCATGAACATGAAGAAGAGGGCCATTCCCACCAACATGCCCACTCTCATCATGAGCACCACCATTCCCATCATCACGTACATAATCACCATCATCATGACCATGAACATCGCAAGGCATCCACCATTTTAGAGATGATTGAAACGAGTGATCTGCCTTTACGTGTAAAAGACAGGAGCAGAAGGGTCTTTGAAGTGATCGCCGAGGCAGAAGGAAAGATTCATGGGATGGATCCGAGAGAGGTTCATTTTCATGAAGTCGGTGCGATGGACTCTATTATTGATATTATTGGCGTGTGCCTTGCCCTTGAAAGTCTTGAGATTGATAGAATAACAGCTTCACCGGTACCAACAGGCCACGGAAAAGTGAAGATGGCTCACGGTCTCTATCCGATTCCAGCTCCTGCCACTGCGGAAATCCTGAGAGGGGTTCCTCTTGAAGATTTCCATGTAAGAGGTGAATTAACGACACCTACTGGGGCTGGCTTTCTAAAGGCATTGGCGGATGATTATGGCTACATGCCAGCGCTTGCGATCGATAGGATCGGCTATGGCGCCGGCCGGAAAGACTTCGAACATCCGAACGTGCTTCGTGCTATTTTATTTGAGTTTCAGTTTGCTTGATTGTGGCTGAGACTTACTTTTAAACTAAAAGCTCTGTTAGTCTCTGTTAGTCAATGTTGTTGTTTTCTAGTGAGGTGTGATTGAACCGCTCTTATCATCGCCGGCTATCACCCCCCTTACTAAAAATAGATTATCATTAGTTTTCAGAAAAATTAAAAAACGAATTGACATGCTTTGACACCATGTACTATGATATTTACAGAAATGAAAATAAAGAACAGAGTTTTATATTATAAAACAACTAAGGCATTGCACCCAGAGAAGAACGTCCAACGCACATTCATTAAGGGAGCAATGTCTTTTCTACGGCTAATAACAAGAACAGAGTTTTATAATGTAAAACAAAATCGGTTTCTCCATCTTTACATACAAAATTTTTTCGGCAAGAATGTTACCGCTTTCAAAACTAAACGAAAAGAAAGGGTGGACTCGATGAAATTGAAAAAAAGTTTAGGGATTTTAATGGGTACGGCTTTATTGTCATCCGTATTATTAACAGGCTGCGGCAGCCAGTCTTCGTCTTCCTCCTCGGGAGAAAAGACAAAGACGATCAAAATAGCCAACTATTTTGCTAAAGACCATCCTCAGAACGTAGCGCTGAGAGAAAAGTTCAAGCCGATGGTAGAAAAGGAATCGGGAGGTACGCTGAAGGTTCAGATCTACGACAACAGCACGCTTGGTGCTGAAAAGGAATTTTATGACGGGGTGCGAAACGGCACGATTGAAATGGGGATACCCGGTCTGATCATGCAATCGGACATTGAGAAGATGGCGGTGCCTGAGTGGCCGTTCCTGTTTAAGGATTATGAGCATGTCAAAAAGGTTCTGAACGGACCAATCGGCAAGGAGCTTACGGAGGACCTGGAAAAGAAGCATGGAGTGAAGCCGCTGGCATGGAGCGCGAACGGGTTCAGGATGTTCTCCAGTAACAGGACGCTTCAAGGCATGGATGACCTTAAGGGATTGAGGATGAGAATGCCAAACATCCCTAACTATATCAAGCTTGGGAAGCTGCTGGGAATGAATGTAACACCAATGCCGATTTCTGAAGTGTTTTCGGCTCTCGAACAAAAAGTGGTGGATGGCCAGGATAACCCGGTAGCTACTTTGCGGGCGTCCGGCTGGTATGAGGTTCAAAGCAATGTACTTGAATCCAAGCACATGTTCAGTCCGAATATTTACATCATCAACAGCAAATTTTTCAACGGGCTGTCCAAGAAACAGCAAAAAATCATTGAAAAAGCATCCAAAACCGCTGCAGATTATGAATTTGATCTGATGGAAAAAAGCTATGATGCTGATAAAAAGTTCCTGTCAGGGAAAAAGGTGAAATTTACAACGCCTGATGCCGCATTTGAGAAGAAAATGGAAGATTCAGCAAAGCCTATGTACGACGAATTCTACAAGCAGTATGACTGGGCCGAGGATCTCGTTAAAAGGATAAAAGCTGAACAATAATACAGGCGGTAAATCGGGATGAAAGGCGGGAGAAAAAGATGGAGAAGGTCTCAAGGTTCTTGGAAAAACTGCTGAATATTTTTATGGCCGCAGCACTGGGGTTAATGGTCATTCTTGTATTTGGAAACGTGGTTCTGCGCTACCTTTTCAACTCAGGAATTACATGGTCAGAGGAGATGTCGCGTTACTTATTTGTCTGGCTTACATTTCTGGGAGCTATTGGTGCCTTTAAAAGCAAGGAGCACCTTGGGGTGGACATGCTGGTCAGGCGGCTGCCCAGGGGAGCAAAGAAAGCTGTCCTTGTGGTCAGTGATCTGCTTATGCTGTTTGTACTCTTTCTGGTGATGGAAGGAAGCTGGAAGATGACCGTTATCAATATGGACAGTAAAGCACCTGCTACAGGCCTGCCGCTATCGTTCGTTTATGGAACGGGGATTTTAGTCAGTTTAGCCATGGGGCTAATACTTTTCAACAATCTGTATAAAGTTCTATTCAACAAGATAAAAGATGAAGATTTGATCTTGATCAGTGATTCAGAAGAATTGGTAGATTATCAGGAAAGCGATTTAGGAAAGGAGGAAAAACAAGCATGATTGGAGTGTTTATAGGGTCTCTCCTTGGAACGATGGCACTTGGTATGCCTATAGCGTTTGCTCTGCTGTTAAGCGGGGTTGCTCTTATGTTCTTTCTCGGTATCTTCGACAGTCAGATCATTGCGCAAAATTTAATCAACGGAGCAGACAATTTTCCATTGATGGCCATCCCGTTTTTTATGCTGGCTGGTGAAGCCATGAATGCCGGCGGCCTCTCTCAGCGTATCGTCCAGATGGCCATGTCCATGGTCGGACATATCAGAGGCGGCCTTGGTTATGTAGCCATCATTGCGAGTGTCTTGTTTGCAAGTCTGTCTGGCTCCGCTGTAGCTGATACCGCTGCACTGGGAGCCATCTTGATCCCGATGATGGTGAAGAGCGGCTACGATATTAACCGTTCGAGCGGTCTAATTGCTTCTGGGGGAATTATTGCTCCGATTATCCCGCCGAGTATTGGCTTTATCATATTCGGGGTCACGAGCGGTGTCTCCATCACTAAACTTTTCATGGCTGGGATTGTACCTGGCGTGATGCTGGCAGTAGGGCTCTGTGTCACATGGGGTATTGTTGCCCACAAAGATAAGGTCCAGGTTCAGCCTCGTAAATCCATGAAAGAGATTATGATTTCTGTCAGAAAAGGATTCTGGGCTCTTTTATTGCCGGTCATTATTATCGGCGGCCTGCGCGGAGGAATCTTCACACCGACTGAAGCGGCGGTAGTTGCGGCAGTTTATGCGCTGTTCGTCGGATTGGTGATCTACCGCGAACTGAAGGTGTCTGAGCTCTTTACCATCTTGGTAAGGGCGGCCAAGATGACGAGTGTTGTCATGTTTCTTGTAGCTGCTGCTTTAGTCTCTTCCTGGTTAATTACGGTAGCCAATCTGCCTGCTCAAGTCATTGGATTGCTCGAGCCGCTTATGGGTCATCCGCTGCTCATTCTGCTCATGATTAACCTTTTGGTCATTCTGATCGGAACGGCTATGGATATGACACCAACGATTCTTATCCTTACCCCTGTTTTAATGCCTGTTATTCAGCAAGCGGGAATTGACCCGGTTTATTTCGGAGTCCTGTTTATTATCAATAACGCCATCGGTCTTCTGACTCCTCCGGTGGGTACAGTATTGAACGTAGTATGCGGAATCAGCAAGATCAGTATGGAAGACATTATGAAAGGAATATGGCCGTTTCTCCTGGTGGAAGTGGTCGTGCTGATTCTGCTGATATTCTTCCCGTCCATTGTCATGGTTCCGCTTGGATGGTTTACCTGATAAATAAGGAGTGAAAGAGATGAGCAAGTTTAAAGTTGTGGTAACAGACTGGGAATATGATGATCTGCGGTTTGAAGAAGCCGTTTTTCATCAATATCCCGAAATAGAATTGATTGCGGCTCAGTGCCGTACAGAGGAAGAGGTTATTGAGGCCTGTTGGGATGCGGACGCATTGATTAATCAGTACGCGCCTCTCAGCAAAGCCGTTATTGAGAAGCTCGAAAAATGCAAAGTCATCACCCGTTATGGAGTGGGCGTCAACACGATTGACCTGGAAGCGGCAACAGCGAAGGGAATCTGTGTCGCCAATGTGCCGGATTATTGCATGGATGAAGTGGCTGACCACGCGCTGGCCCTTCTGCTTTCTGCGAAACGTAAAGTCGTAGTCGCCAACCAAAACGTGAAGAAGGGGCTGTGGGATTTTAAAGTCACCCAGCCGATCCACCGGCTGCGCGGGCAGGTGCTTGGACTTGTGGGATTCGGAAAAATCCCCCAAAGCCTCGCGGAAAAGGTCAAGCCTCTAGGGTTTAAGGTGGTGGCTTATGATCCGTATTATCCTGGGGAAGAAGCTGAGAAAAAAGGCGTACAGCTCGCAAGCCTTGAGGAACTATGCCGGATATCAGACGTCATCTCCGTGCATGCTCCATTGACTGAGGGAACAAGAGGAATGATCAATGCCTCACTGTTCTCTGTGATGAAAAGCACCGCCCTTCTGATCAACACTTCAAGGGGCCCGGTTGTGGATGAACAAGACTTAATTGATGCATTGGAATCAGGAAAAATCGGCGGGGCGGCTCTGGACGTGATTGAGGATGAACCGATTTCCGTCAGCCACCCGTTCCTCTCCATGGAGAATGTGATTTTAACACCGCATGTCGCCTGGTATTCCGAGGAAGCGGCGAAGGAGATGAGAACAAAAGCTGCGCTCGGAGCAGTGGATGTGCTGATCTGCAAGGAATTACCGAAATATCTTGTCAATGTTCAAGTCAAAGAGCAATCGCAGCTTAAGTCCAGTCAGCCTGAAAACCGTTATGTGATGAGTTAGCCAAATTATTCAAGGGGGAAAGAAAATGAAAAAATGGGTGAAAAAGTTGGCGATAGGGATTGTCATTCCGGGAATGTTGGTTCTAGGGGGCTGCGGTGCTTCCAAATCGGGAGGAACAGCTTCGGGTTCGGGGAAGAGCGGAATTCATCAGCGGACGATTAAAGCAGGAATCGGTTTAAATGAAGATCATCCAGAAGGACAAGGAATGATTAAGTTCAAAGAGCTTGTGGAGAAGAAGAGCGGAGGGAAAATGAAAGTCCAAAACTTCTTCAGTGCCACTCTCGGTGATGATCAGAAGATGACAGAAGCATTGCAGGGCGGGCTTCAGGAGGTTACGGTTCCTTCTACGTCTCCACTTGTTGGAATGATCAAGGAATACGGTATTTTTGATTTTCCTTTCGTATTTAATACCGAGAAAGAGGCTTATGCCGTCCTTGATGGAAAAGTGGGGCAGGAGCTTTTGAAAAAACTGCCTGAACACGGTCTGGTTGGACTCGGATACTGGGAGAATGGCTTCCGTAACCTGACGAACAGTAAACATCCGGTGAAAACCGCGGCAGACTTTAAAGGGCTGAAAATCAGAACGATGCAAAACGAGGTTCACCTGGATGCCTTTAAACAGCTGGGTGCCAATCCTTCACCAATGGCTTTTTCAGAAGTGTTTACGGCCTTGGAAGGTAAAACGGTAGATGGCCAGGAAAACCCGCTCGCAACCATTAAATCAAGCAAATACGATGAAGTTCAGTCTTACTTAAGCATGACAAAGCACGTCTACACACCGTTTGTTTTTCTCGTCAGCAAAAAATTCTGGGACGGGCTGTCTAAAGAAGAACAGAAGATCATGAAGGATTCTGCGGTGGAAGCCGGTAAATATCAGCGCGACTTAAACCGTAAAGAAAATGAAAAAGCGTTGAAAGATCTTGAAAAAGCAGGCATGAAGGTCAATGAAGTATCTGATGCTGAAAAAGAAAAGATGAAAGAAATCATTAAGCCGGTCACCGATAAATACGCCAAGAAGTTTGGTGAAGACCTGGTCAAACAAATGATGGATGAAGTAGACAAAGTAAGAAACCAATAAAGAGAAGCACCAATTGAGGAGGAAGATGGATGGAAATCATATCACAGCTTCTTCATGACATACCCTTGCCAAAGATGATGAAAGTAAAGCAGGTCTTCCATGCCCCTGTGCTGGAAGACACAGCAAAGGAGGTTCGGAAAACCCTTAAGGATACCGGCCTTTTATCGAGAATATCTCCGGGAGACCGGGTAGCCATTGCGGTAGGAAGCCGGGGAGTTGCTGACCTTCCCATCCTTGTCAGGGAGACAGCAGCGGCGGTCGAATCCGTTGGAGGCTCTCCATTCATTGTTCCTGCCATGGGAAGCCATGGTGGAGCGACCGCTGAAGGGCAGCAGGAGGTTCTCGAACAGCTTGGTGTAACGGAAGCGTCAACAGGTGCACCTATTCTGTCGAGCATGGAAGTCGTGCAGACCGGCACTCTGCCAAACGGACTTCCGGTGTATACCGATAAACATGCCTATGAAGCAGATAAGGTCATCGTCATTAACCGGATCAAGCCTCATACTGCGTTTCGCGGTCCTGTTGAAAGCGGACTGATGAAGATGATCACGATCGGCCTTGGAAAGCAAAAAGGAGCAGAAGCCGCCCATGCCTACAGTTTTAAACACATGGCCGAGCATGTTCCTGAGATGGCCAAGATCGTCCTCTCCAAGGTTCCTGTCATTTTTGGGCTTGGAACGATTGAAAATGCCTATGACCGTCCAGCCAAAATCGTGGCGGTTCCAGCCGAAGAACTCGAACAGACGGAGCCCGGACTCTTGCTCGAAGCCAAGCAGCTTATGCCAAAGATCATGTTTGATCCGATCGATGTGCTGATCGTCGACGAGATCGGAAAAGACATTTCGGGTGACGGAATGGATCCAAACATTACTGGAAGATATGCTACCCCGTATGCTTTTGGCGGACCTAAAGTGTCCAGGATCGCCGTACTCGGCCTGACAGAGAAGACGCATGGAAACGCAAACGGGATAGGCATGGCGGACATGACGACAAGAGCATTGGTTGACAGTATCCATTGGGAAAAAGGGTATGCCAATGCCTTAACGAGTACGGTGATCAACGTCATCAAAGTGCCGATGGTTCTCGAAAGTGAGGAAATGGCGATCAAAGCTGCCATTAAAACCTGCAATGCGTATGATCTTACAAAAGCCAGGGTCGTCCGCATTAAAAATACGCTTGAATTAGAGCATATCTGGATCTCGGAAAGCCTGATGGAGGAAGCGGCGGGACAAAAGGAAATAGAAGTGCTGTCTGAACCGGCGGCAATGAATATAGCTGGCGAAAAAGGGTGATATTACTCGCTGTTTACAGCATGATGGTTTTTTCCTATACAGTGAATCTGTTTTTGGACAGCGTCATGCTTGATGAAGTGACGGGTATTCTTGCCCTGTTTTCTCTCATTCTTTCCTTTCCCAAGGCGTCAGGCTTATACAAAATCACTGGAACGGTTTTCATGGTGATCGGCTTCTCTCTGTATCTCTATTTGCAGAAGCCGCTCCTTGAGCTTCCGCATTACATGAATTCAACGGTGGTCCTGCTCGTTATCTTTTATGTTCTTCCTTTTATCAACAGTATTATTATCGTCGGGCGGTACGATAAGAGTGTCAATAAACTGCTCAAGCGGCGCGTAGGCCATCTTGGGCAGCTCTATTACAGAAGCTCTCTTGCCAGTTTTCTGCTCGGCTCTTTTTTAAATATAGCGACCATCCCGCTCGTAGAATCGGTGCTGCGGCGCAATCTTCAAAAGGTAGAACACCATGTCAGAGACCTTTTCATCAGCCGGGCGATGCTCAGGGGATATGCCCTTTGCCTGGCATGGAGCCCGATGGAAATCCTGGTTGCGATCAGTGTGGATATCACACACTCTGACTATGTTCACTTGCTGCCGTGGCTTTTCTTGTTTTCTACGATTCTCTTATTCGTTGACTGGCTGATCGGCTTGCGGTATCGAAAGTTCCGGGTGGAGCAGTCTGCAGCGGCTGAGGACGTGCCGCTGGATGCCAGAACCGTCAAAAAGGTAGCTGTCCTTCTTCTGTATCTGAGCGTATTTATTGCAGCGGTCATTTTGGCCAAGAGATGGCTGGGCGTGAATTTTCTCATGTCCGTCGCTCTCGTGATCCTTCCCTATTCCATCATCTGGGCGCTGCTGATTAAGAGGGCTAAATCATATGCATCTTATAGTTTAAGAGAATGGCGGCGCAGGGCCGGGTCGCAGCAAAATTACATCGTTCTGTTTTTGGCGGCCGGTTTTTTAATTAGCACCTTGAAAGAAACGCCTTTTCTGGACTATCTGCAGCAGCCTTTTGCTTCCGTGCAGCATATGCCCTTTTATATGTTCGTTATGATTCAGATCATTTTTCTGGGGCTCGCCATGATTGGATTTCATCCCCTCGTGACTATCAGCATTCTGGGTGAAGTCATTCAGCCTTTGTTAGGACAGGTTAACCCTTTGAGCTTTGCGATCGTCCTTATTACATCTGGGCTGTCTACCGTTATGGCAGGGCCATATAACATTACCGTTTCCTTAACCGGAAGTTTGTTAAATCAGAATCCCTATCGCATTACATTCTGGAACATTGGCTTTGCCTTTCTATACAGCAGCGTAGGCACAATAATAGCCTTGCTGCTGCTGTGAAAATAGAGCAGTGCCAAAGAAGGAGGTCATATGACAAGGATTACAGGATTTCAGCTGTATAAAGTCGCACCCCGCTGGCTGTTTTTAAAAATTGAAACAGACGAAGGTATTTCGGGCTGGGGAGAACCCATCGTTGAGGGAAAAGCGAATACAGTGGAAGCATGTGTTAATGAACTCAAGTTTTATTTTTTGGGTAAGGATCCTCGCCGTATAGAGGATCATTGGCAGGTCATGTACCGTGGGGGCTTCTACCGGGGCGGACCAGTCTTTATGAGTGCGATCTCTGGGATTGAACAGGCCTTATGGGACATCAAGGGGAAATTATATAACCTTCCTGTTTACGAAATGCTGGGCGGCAAAGCCCGTGAAAAGATTAGAGTGTATTCATGGATCGGCGGAGACAGGCCAAGTGATGTAGCGGCTGAAGCAAAAATAAAATCAGAGCAGGGCTTTACCGCTGTAAAAATGAATGCAACAGAAGAAATGGATTATATTGATTCTTTTTCAAAGGTTGAAGAAGCCATAAACCGGATAGGGGCCGTTCGTGATGCGGTAGGAAAGGATTTTGGCATCGGAATCGATTTTCATGGAAGAGTCCACAAGTCTATGGCTAAGATTCTTGCCAAAGAACTGGAACCCTACCGCCCGATGTTTATTGAAGAGCCAGTGCTGCCTGAAAACAATGAAGCGTTAAGAGAAATTGCCAGATATACCACCGTTCCTATCGCAACAGGAGAGAGGCAGTATACAAGATGGGGGTTCAAGCAGCTGCTGACAGACGGGTATGTCGACATTATTCAGCCTGACCTTTCACATGCAGGCGGTATACTGGAATGTAAAAAAATAGCTGCCATGGCTGAAGCTTATGACGTTTCTGTTGCCCCGCATTGTCCGCTTGGACCTATTGCATTGGCTTCTTCATTACAGCTGGATGCATGTACTCCTAACGCAATCATTCAGGAACAGAGCCTGGGCATTCATTACAACGCGGGCAGTGATTTATTGGATTATCTTGTTGATCCCTCTGTATTTAAGTACGACGATGGCTTTGTCGAGATCCCTGAGGGTCCTGGTCTTGGAATTGAAGTATGTGAGGAGAGTGTGAAAGAGGCTGCTGAACGGGGTCATGAATGGAGAAACCCGGTATGGAGAAATGCAGACGGCAGTGTGGCTGAGTGGTAAAAGAAAAAAGAGGCGGTGAAATAAAATGAAATATCCTTACATTCACAATACATATAACCCTTATCGTGACAATGTTCAGGGAAAGGCCAATGAGCCGATCTGTGTTGCAGGCCTCCTGGACCGGTCAAAGCAGATCATCGGACACTCTTATGAAGGAGAAGCGCCGGACTGGACCCTGGAGGAGATCTACAATCGTCTTCATGAGAATGCGCCGAGGATAGCTATCATTGGAGGTTCTTCAGACCATCCGGCACATATCATGGACTTTCAGACGTCTTCCAGAGCAGCTTTGCGGATATGGCAGAACGGCGGTGTTCCCTTCTATTTCTCAACCCCCGTCATGTGTGATGGAACGGCTCAAAGCAACCAGGGGATGAGCTATTCACTTCAAAGCAGAAATGCGGTGGCGGAAATGGTAGTGAATCAGATTGAGGCACATAGCTATCATGGCGCCTTTGTTATTCAGGGCTGTGATAAACAGCCGCTTGGGGTTGTAAGCGCCCTGGCTCATCTGGACCGCATCCGTAATTACAGGGGAGAGGCTCCTTTTTTTGCGACATTCGCACCGGCTCATGTCTTGCAGGGGGGAACAATTCCTGCAGATTTATTTGAGGAGCTTGAATCAGTGGCAAAAACTGCAGAGGAAAGGGGGGCTGAGGATATTGCCTTTGATCTTCGGGATGCCATGGCCTACATCCTTCAATGCTCATCCAACACTGCTTTTCAAGGAGTGCTTCAGCGGGCGAAAGAAAGAGGGTTCATAACCCAGGCGGCCCACGATGATTATGAAAAGCGCCTTGCGGTCAATACGTGTGACGGGCTCGGCGGCGTATGCGCCTTTAATGGAACAGGAAACAGCTCCCGTCATTTAGTAGCCGGGATGGGTCTGGTCCATCCAGAACTGGAGCTTCTGACCGATCCGCCTTCGCAGGAGCAGATTAATACGGCATTGGATGCACTTTCTGCGATGATCAATCAGCCGGCCTTTGGTGTTTCGAATATCTTGGCGGCAAATATCAAAAACGCAGTTCGTATTCACAGTGCTTCAGGAGGATCTACCAACCTGATGATGCATATTGTAGCGGGCATGCTGTATGGCGGCTACACGTTCAGTCTTCATGAACTGGACAGGATCCACCATGAAGTGCCGGTACCCGATTTGTTTGATTACAGCCTTACTCAGGGCAGGGATATTTTTGCCCTGGCGATGCAATGCTGCTCAGGCAACAGCCGGGGAATGGAGTCGCTGTTTTATGAACTGCTCCAGAACGGAGTTCCGATGGATGTGGATGCGCCGACTGTAACCGGAACAAGCTGGCGCGACCGGCTGGAGAAGGAAGGGAAGAGCCCGATCGAAAGGATTGCGCAGAACCCTGTCATCCTTTCTAAGCCGCGCCGCCCATACAGCGGAGTGGATGTACTGACCGGGAATTTTTTCGAAAGTGCCGTCGTGAAAATCAGCGGGATGACCACCCGGCAGCTCGATGAGTTTGATAAAAAGGCAGCTTTTGTTCTTTATTATGAAAATGAAGAGGATGCGAATCAAGGTCTGCTTGATGATGAATTGATTGAAAAGCTCCAAAAGGACCGGCTGTTTTCCCATGAAAACTTGATTGCGGTTCTGAAGCAGAACGCTCCAGAGCGTTATTCAGCTTATGCAGACCTTTCCTATGACCCATTGTTTGATGCCCTGGTGGAAGAAAGTATTTTAAAACTCGCTGTTGTCGTATCGGGTCAAGGCCCTGTGGCTTTCGGCATGCCGGAGATGTTTACTCCGATGCAGCATATTAACGCCAGCAGGAAGCTGAAAAAGCTGGCGACGCTCATCAGTGATGGACGCTACTCAGGCGTAACATATGGAGCTGCTGTCGGCCACATGACGCCTGAAGCGAAGGAAGACGGCGGGATTCTTTACCTCCAGACAGGAGATGTTCTGTTCCTCGATTTTCGAGAACGAAACATTCAGTTCATGGAGGAAGCTTCTTTTCAAAAAGGTGAGCTGGTCTTTGAGTTTGATCACATACGGCAGCATCGGAAAGCCCTGGCTGAAAGCAGGATGGCAGCAATCCGCAAACGCCAGCGAATGGTTGCGGCGAGCAATCGACTGACTAGCCATACAGATGCAGCGCACGGAGTTGTCCCGCTGCAAGTGTTTGAAGAAGCTGACCTTGATTACACCAAAGATGTAGTCTCCCTGAAACTGGCTAAACGTTAAGTCCTTTTACTAAGGCTCTTTTCTAAAAGATTGTTGCTTTGGGAACATTTTTGTAAAGAGCTTCGTTGACAAGTTGATTGGAGTGGAAGGTGCGACACTCCTCGAAAATGAATTTCACATTTTCATCGTGCGATATAACGCTGCCGAAGCCTTCCTTGTCCTGCGGGACGAGCGTGACAGGTGAAACTCGCAGGCGCTTGCGCCGAGGGGTTCAGCGCACGCCCCGCGGAAAGGGAGCGGCCTGAAACGGAAATTAACCACTCTCAAAGGCAACAAAGGTTACGAAAACAGCCTTTACTAAAAACGGAAAGGTGGAATGCAGGTTGGAACAGACAAGAAACGCGATTGAGAAACTGGGGTTTCCAGGACGAGACTGTCATGAACTGCCGGATTCAACAAAAACTTTCCCTGATGGCGCACAGTATCGGGTGGAGATTCCAAGTGTGGAAGGGCCGGCTTCTTTTGAAGCAGTCGTTGAAGCTTGTGAGCAATATGAGGTGGACATTCACCGGATTTCACAGGGAAGCGGCATCATGCTGCTGACGGATGAAGAACTCGAACAGATGTCAGCCATCGGCAAGCGGGAAAACCTTGAGGTCAGTTTGTTTGTAGGGCCGAGGGGAACGTGGGATGTATCAGCTATGCAATGGGCAAGCGCCGGAAAAATAGCCGGCCTGCGCGTTCAGGGAATGGACCAGCTCGTTTATTCCATTGAGGATATAAAGAGAGCATGCAACGCCGGAATCAGGAGCATCCTGGTGGCGGATGAAGGATTGCTTTGGCTGGTGAACGAGTTTAAGAAAATGGGTGAACTGCCGGGAGACCTTATTGTGAAGGTTTCGGTCCAGGTCGCCCAGGCTAACCCCGTTTCCATCCGGCTAATGGAACAGATCGGGGCCGGAACCTACAATGTTCCTACCGATCTCACGTTGTCCAGGTTAGCTGCGATCAGGCAGGCTGTTGATCTTCCGATTGATATTTATGTAGAGGTACCGGACGATGTAGGCGGGTTTATCCGGCACTATGAAATACCAGAAATCATCCGTGTAGCAGCTCCCGTTTATATCAAATTCGGCTTGCGGAACGCACCGAACATTTATCCTTCAGGTTCCCACCTTGAATCGACCTCAATCGCTCTATCAAAAGAGCGAGTAAGAAGAGCCAAGCTCGGACTTGAAATGATTAAGCGGTATGCTCCTCATTTAAAGGTTTCAAAAAGGGGAGCAGAAGGCATTGCCACCCCAGTGCACGGTGAAAAAGTATGGACGTCGTAACGTTTGGCGAAACGATGGTGCTCTTCCATCCATCATCAGCTGTCCCTCTCCGCTTTGCGGGACAATTTGAAAAAACGATCGGAGGAGCAGAATCCAATGTTGCCATCGCTCTCTCGAGGCTGGGACATCAGGCAGGATGGATAAGCAGACTGGGGAATGATGACTTTGGAATATATGTCCGGAATTTTATCAGAGGGGAAGGAGTGGACACCTCCAGAGTAGTGTTTGACCAAACAAGATCAACAGCCATTTTTTTTAAAGGAAAACGTACAGAACAAGAACCAAAGGTCTACTATTACCGTTCAGGTTCCGCTGCCAGCAGAATGTCTCCGGAAGACTTGGACGAAGACTATCTATCCAAGGCAAAGTATCTGCATGTAACGGGAATTACTCCGGCGTTAAGCGACAGCTGCCGAGATTTGGTTTTCCATGCCATTGCGATGGCAAAACGGCACGGAGTTATGGTTGTTTTTGACCCTAATATCCGGTTGAAGCTTTGGAGTAAGGAACAGGCAAAAGAAACCTTAATGGAAATCGCTTCTCTATGTGATATTGTTCTTCCAGGAATAGAAGAAGGGATTTTAATGACCGGCAAATCTCAGCCTGAAGAAGTTGCCCGGATGCTTTTGAAGAATGGAAGCAAAGCCGTTGTTGTGAAATTAGGAGCTGAAGGAGCCTATTATGATAATGGCAGTGAAAGGGGATATGTAGAAGGTTTCCCTGTTTCACGCATGGTGGATCCCATTGGGGCGGGAGACGGTTTTGCTGCAGGTTTTCTTTCGGGTCTGTTAAGAGGATGGACGTATCAGGAGGCTGTGAGGCTGGGGAATCGTGTAGGTGCCTATGCTGTAACCGTTTCTGGAGATGTGGAAGGCTACCCGTATTTTGAACAAATCATACGGGATAATGAGGAAATCCTTAGATGAGGAAAAAGGAGGCATCGCATGCTGCCAAAAGTGAAATTGCTTCAGGAATTAACGGAAAGCGGCATTATAGCAGTGATACGCCGAATGCCGAGAGGACAAATCATTCCTATCGCTGAAAGTCTAGTAGACGGAGGAGTCAGTGCCATTGAAGTAACGGTCGATTCTCCAGACGCCTTCCTTGTGATAGAGGAGTTGTCTGATCAGCTGAAAGGACGTGCGATCGTTGGGGCGGGTACGGTGATTGACAGTGAATCTGCGAGACTCGCCATTCAAAGCGGTGCAGAGTTCTTATTTAGTCCATCCTTGCATGAGGAGGTTATCCGAATGGCGCTCCGCTATGGAAAAGTGGTGATGCCGGGAGTTATGACCCCTTCAGAAATGATTCAAGCCATTGAATGGGGAGCTGATATGGTGAAGCTGTTCCCTGCCTCTGTTTTAGGTGCTCAATATGTAAAAGACGTCAAAGCTCCTTTTCCGCACGTACCAGTTGTTCCAACAGGGGGAATCCACCTTGATAATGCAGCTTCCTATATCGAGGCGGGTGCTGCTGCAGTTGGGGCAGGAGGCAGCCTCGTCCATGCTGAAGCTGTTCAAACAAAAGATTATACCCGTATTCAGCGAACCGCTGAGCAATTTGTTTCCATCGTTAATGGTGCACGCCAATCACTCTCCCTCTCTGACAATATGCGTTAATTAGAGTCTTTCCAATATGAGGTATGTTACTATTAGGAAAAAGACAAACCTACTAAACTTCTTTTAAAGGGTGATTGAAAAATGCCAATTATTCAGTCCGTAGACCGTGCACTTCGAATCCTGGATCTTTTTGATGAATATGAGACCGAATTGAAGATTACGGATATCAGTTCAAGAATGAATCTCCATAAAAGCACCGTCCATTCGCTATTAAAAACATTGCAGCACTATCGATATATTGAACAAAACCTGGAAAACGGAAAATACAAGCTAGGGATGAAGCTGTTCGAACGCGGGAACTTTGTCATTCATAATCTGGACATCCGTTCTGTCGCTAAAAAGCATTTAATGGAACTTTCAATGCAAACGGGGAACACGATCCATCTCGTTATTTTAGACGGAAAAGAAGGCGTTTACATTGATAAGGTAGAAGGTTCTGCGGCTACTATTCTATACTCCAGAATCGGGCGCAGGATTCCTGTTCACTGCAGTGCTGTCGGAAAAGCGCTCGTCGCTTTTAAAGGCCAGGACGAGCTGGCATCTATCCTGAAAGATTATGAGTACATCAGCCAGACTCCCAAAACGATTACGAATGAAAAAGATTTTTTGGTAGAACTTGATAAAGTTAAAGAAGAAGGCTATGCCGTCGATAACCAGGAAAATGAACCGGGAGTATCCTGCATTGCCGTACCGGTCAGGGATCACTCGGGGAACGTCATTGCCGCTATCAGCATGTCACAGCCGGTTCACCGGATCAATAAAAAAACGGTAAACGAGGTTGTCAGTATGCTGAAGGATACGGCAGATAAAATCTCACATGAGCTCGGGTTCGGTGTAAAAGCCTCTTCCAGCTGATCCTGTTGGCACTCCGTATTGCAGGAGTGTGCCTAATAACGAGAACAAGGTTTTATAATATAAAACAAAAGGAGAGCGACCAATGCGAATTTTACGTTACGAAAGAGAAAAAGGGACTTACACTCTGGCGGCGCTGGCAAATGATGAAAGAATCTATGATCTCCCTTATCCTGACTTTATGGATATGATCTATGCCTCTGAACAATCAGGGAAAACTCCGCTTCACTATGTTCAAGATCTGATCGCAGGGCAGGAGCCGATCGAAGAAACACTGGAGCAGCTCCAGCTGGCCGTTCCGATTACGGCACCGGAAGTATGGGCATCTGGTGTGACGTATGAGAAGAGCAAGGACGCCAGAAATTATGAAGCCACCGCAGGAAAATTGGATGCAGACACGTTTTACGACAAAGTATACGAAGCAGAACGCCCGGAAATCTTCTTTAAGTCAACGGCAGCAAGAACGGTTGGCCCTGGACAGCCCGTCTATTTGCGCAGTGATTCCGACTGGCAGATTCCCGAACCGGAGCTTGGGCTTGTGCTGAGCAAGAGCGGAAAGGTGCTCGGGTATACGGCCGGGAACGATATGAGCTGCCGGGACATTGAAGGTGAAAATCCTCTGTATTTACCCCAGGCAAAGGTTTGGAAGCATTCGTGTGCCATCGGTCCGGTCATCTTACTGGCTGATGCGGTAGACGATCCGTATTCCTTTGATCTCGCGTGCCGAATCTACAGGGCGGAGGAAAAGATAGTGGATGGAACGGCGAATACGAAGCAGCTGAAGAGACGATTTGATGAGCTGGTAGAGTTTCTTGCCCGTGACAACGACTTATTTGACGGAACGGTTTTACTGACAGGTACATGCATTGTGCCTCCTAACGACTTTACCTTAAAGGACGGCGACCGGATTGAGATTGAGATTTCATCGATTGGTGTACTGAACAACCCTGTGAAAAAGCAGGAAAGCAAGATTGCAGCAGCTCGCTAGACCTTAAAAAGACTGAATTTTCAGGGAGGTCCCATTGTAATTGGCGCGTATTTCAATGTGAGTGGCGCGTATTTTTCCCAAAGCAGCGCGTAAATACCATGAACCCGCGCGTAAAGAGTTCCAGCGCTTAGCCGGGGCTTGGGTTTTTCTTAAAAGGAGGTATATGGCTATGAACTATAGAACGATCATGATGAAGCCGCTTGATCATGTGGCGATCGCCTTAATGGATCTTCCGCAAGGGGCACTGCTCCTTGTCCGATGTGAAGACACGGAGCAAGAGGTGGAACTGAAACAGGACATTCGCTTTGGCCACAAATTCGCGGTAAAGGCGATTGGACAAGGCGAAGAGATCTTGAAATACGGCGAAGTCATCGGCCGAGCGGTTGCTGATATTGAAATAGGAGAGCATGTTCACGTTCATAATCTGGAAGGCATAAGAGGAAGGGGAGATAAAGTTGAATCCGGAGCTTAACACGGAACTGCTTGGATACAGGCGGCCGGACGGAAAAGTAGGCGTACGCAACCATGTGCTGATCTTGCCTACGATTACGTGCGCCACTCAGGCGGCAAAACAAATTACGGAACTGGTGCAGGGAACGGTGAGCTTTATCCATCAGCACGGCTGCGCACAGGTGGGGGAGGATTATGATCAGACGTTTCGCACGTATGTCGGGATGGGGCTGAACCCGAACGTTTATGGCGTGGTGGTCCTTGGACTTGGCTGTGAGACCCATCAGGCAAGAAGTGTTGCCGGCGAAATTGCCAAGAGCGGCAAACCGGTGGAGGTTGTTTCCATTCAGGATCATGGCGGAACTTTGATGACGATCGCTGAGGGAGCAAGGGCAGCGGCAAAAATGGTTCAGGACGCCTCCGCACAGCGCAGGGAACCCTTTGATTTCAGTGAATTGATCATCGGAACCGAGTGCGGAGGATCGGACGCCTGCTCCGGCCTTTCAGCAAACCCTGCAGTCGGGGTGGTCAGTGACCTCGTTGTGGATGCCGGCGGAACAGCCATTCTGGCAGAGACGACCGAACTGATCGGGGCAGAACATTTATTGGCGAAAAGAGCCGTAAATGAAAAGGTAGCCAAGCGGGTGTATGAAGTGATTGAAAAGATGGAAAGCAGAGCCATCCTGATGGGAGTCGATATCCGAACCGGTAATCCTAGTCCCGGAAACATTGAAGGCGGCCTCAGTTCACTTGAAGAAAAGTCACTTGGAGCGTCCAATAAATCCGGCAGCAGGCCACTTCAGGAACTCATTGATTATGCAGAGTACCCGACAAAAAAGGGCCTTGTTTGGATGGATACCCCCGGACATGACATTGAGCAGCTGACAGGAATGGTCGCTGGAGGAGCACAGGTCGTTCTTTTTACGAGCGGACGCGGCACGCCGACAGGATCGCCGATTGCTCCAGTTATTAAGATTTCAACGAACACGGCCATGTTTGAAAAGATGAGGGACAACATGGACCTTAATGCAGGAACCATCATTGAAGGAGAAGAAACAATTCAAGCGGCCGGCAGACGAATCTTTGATGAAATTAAAGAGGTTTCTTCAGGGAAACTGACAAAATCGGAAGTGCTGAAACAGCATGACTTTGGTATTTGGAGAATCGGGCCGACGTTTTAATAGGGCTGCTAGTCAATGGTGTTGTTTTTAGGAAGGGGTGATTGAACCGCCTTTTGAAAAGCAGAAGGACATAAGCAAGCTTTTTCCCATCTGCTTTTCAAGCGATTCATTTGTTTCACCAATCAGCCGGCTCTTATCATCGCCAGCTGTCACCCCCCTTACTAAGAAGAAAAAACTTGAGGGTCTCTTTCAAGCATCAGTATGCGATGTCCAAAATAAAAGAAATTCAGCTACATGTTTTAACCAAGCTTAAATAATAAAAGGGAGAGATGAACAATGACGGTACAAACACAAGTGAAAACCTTTCTGAACTATGTGAACGGTGAATGGGTGGAAGCGTCCACGAATGAAACGATCCCTTGCATCAACCCCGCCAATAAAAATGAAACAGTTGGCCGCGTTCAGCGTTCGGGGCAGGAAGATGTCGATCAAGCCGTAGCTGCTGCCAAACGCGCACAAGCGGCGTGGAAGAAGCTTTCCGGAGCGGCACGCGGAGAATTCCTGTATAAAGCCGCAAGCATCATGGAAAGCCGGGCGGATGAAATCGCAGAGACGATGACGAACGAGATGGGAAAAACCCTAGCTGAGGCAAAAGGGGAAACGTTAAGAGGCGTTGCCATCCTTCGCTATTATGCGGGTGAAGGGATGCGCAAGACCGGTGATGTGATTCCTTCAAGCGACAGTGAAGCACTCATGTTTACGACGAGAGTGCCTCTCGGAGTTGTTGGCGTCATCTCGCCATGGAACTTCCCGGTCGCGATTCCCATCTGGAAAATGGCGCCAGCCCTCATCTACGGAAACGCGATTGTGATTAAACCGGCGCAGGAAGCAGCGGTAACCGCCGTTAAGGTCATCGAATGCCTCGCTGAAGCGGGAATTCCTGCCGGAGTTGTAAACATGGTGACAGGCACCGGCTCTGTGGTCGGACAGGCGATCGTGGATCACCCTGATGTGAATGGGATTACTTTTACCGGTTCAAATGCTACAGGTAAAGCGATCGGACAGGCCGCGCTCTCACGCGGAGCCAAATATCAGCTTGAAATGGGCGGAAAGAACCCGGTTATTATTGCAGCTGATGCAGACCTTGATCTTGCCGTAGACGGTACGATCAGCGGCGGACTTCGCTCAACGGGACAAAAATGCACAGCGACGAGCAGGGTCATCATCCACGAGGATGTCTATGAATCTTTCAAAGAAAAACTGCTGGCTAAAGTTAGAGAGCTCAAGGTGGGTCCTGGACTTGACGGAGAAACATGGATGGGCCCTTGTGCGAGCGAAAAACAGCTTGAAACCGTATTGTCATATATTGAAAAAGGCCAGGCAGAAGGGGCTTCGCTCGTTTATGGCGGACGTCAGCTTACCGAAGCTGATACAAAAGACGGCTTTTATGTGGAACCGGCTATCTTTGAAAATGTAGAAACGGGCATGGCCATCTCTCAGGAAGAAATCTTTGGACCTGTACTTGCATTAATTAAAGTAAGTACGCTGGAAGAAGCCATCGAGCTTGCGAACGATGTGGAATATGGCCTAAGTGCTTCCATCTACACGACCAACATCAGCCACATGCTCTCTTTCATCAATGATATGGATGCGGGGCTTGTACGGATTAACGCAGAAACGGCTGGTGTGGAACTGCAGGCGCCATTCGGCGGCATGAAGCAGTCAAGCTCTCATTCCAGAGAACAAGGACAGGCAGCCATTGAATTCTACACATCGATCAAAACCGTGTTTGTCAAAGGATAATAAAGAGGGGGCTGTCCAAGAAGTCTGTAAGCTGTTGACTTCCGTTCCAGGCTGCTCGCTTTTACCGGCGTAAACGCCTACTTTCGCGGGGCGTGCGGTGAGCCTTACCGGCGCGTGAACGCCTACTTTTTGGTGCAAGCACCGGCGGGAGTCTCACCTGTCACGCTAGTCCCGCAGGACAAGGAAGGCTCCGGCAGCTTTTTATCGCACGAAGAAAATGTGAAGTTCATTTTCGAGGAGTCCCGCATCTTCCACTTTAATTAACTTTTCATTGAAGATTTTTCAAGCCAAAAAGGGGCTGCCTGAAGGTCAATTTTCGACTTTCCGGACAGCCTCCTATTTCATTTAAAAAGGAGCATTGCAAATGAAAACATTAACGTTTAAAAAGGATGGAGAATGGACGCTTGGGGTTAAAACCGAGGGAGGCATATTGGACGTAAAGGAAGCCGTTCGTTTGAGGATGGCGGATACTGAAGGCATTCCAGTTACCGTTGATGAGCTGATTTTACAGGGAGAAAAGGGGAAAGAGGCTCTTCAAAGACTGGCAGATACGGAGCTTGCGTCTCGTGAAGGCGTGTTTTATCCCGAGGATTCCCTTACGCTCGGCCCTTGTGTTGTTTCTCCGCAGAAGATCATTTGTGTCGGACTGAATTATAAAAAGCATGCCGAAGAGTCCAACATGGCATTGCCTGAAACACCTATCCTTTTCAGCAAGTTCAGCAACGCCCTGGCGGGACATCTTCAGGAAGTGAAAATACCAGAGCGCTCTCTTCAGGTAGATTACGAAGTTGAACTGGGCCTGGTGATTGGGAAAACAGCCAGTAAGGTGGAAGTGGACGAAGCGATAAATTATGTTTATGGCTATTGCACGGCCAATGACCTGTCGGCAAGGGATCTTCAGTTTAAAACAGGACAATGGCTGCTCGGTAAAACGTGTGATGGCTTCAGTCCAACCGGGCCTTATCTTGTGAGCAGTGATGAGATAGAGGATCCTAATCAATTAGGGTTGAAAACGGTCTTAAATGGAACGGTACGCCAAGATTCCAATACGGCTGATATGGTTTTTTCCTGTGAAGAGATCATCAGCTATGTTTCGCAGCATATGACCCTCTATCCCGGCGATCTTATTTTAACGGGTACCCCTGAAGGCGTGATTATGGGTGAACCGGAGGGCGAAAGATTCTGGCTCAAGGACGGAGATGAGGTTACCGTGGAGGTAGAAGGGCTTGGTAAATTAACGACAATTATGAGAAAATAAGCAAAAAAGAGAATAGGAGATTACATATGGAGTTTACAACCATTTTAGTCATGGCGCTGCTGCTCGGATTAAAGCATGCCCTTGATCCGGACCACATTGTGGCGGTGACGACGATTGTCAGTGAAAAGAAGAAAGCTCGGTTTTCCGCACTTGTTGGTGCCTGGTGGGGTGTCGGGCATATGACGACCATCCTTGTGATTGGCAGCGCTATTATTTATTTAAACCTCCTAATCTCTCATTCTGTTGAAAAGCTCCTTGAGGGCATTGTAGGCGTCATGATCATTTACCTCGGAGTAAAGGCGTTCTACTCCTTGAGCTTGGGAAAGACACATGAACATGCTGCATCCCGTGAAAAAAACAGATGGATGCTGAGGCCGCTTATTGTTGGTTTATTGCATGGCCTTGCAGGGAGTACCGGTGTCGCTTATTTATTCCTGAGCACGATTGAGGACAAGTATATGGGCTTTTTGTATCTACTTATTTTTGGTGTCGGAACACTCTTTAGCATGGTGCTCGCTACACTGCTGATCGGCATGCCTTATTCCTGGGCTTCAGACCATAAGAAGCTTAATCTGTTATTAACGCGAAGCACCGGTATACTGAGCGTCATCTTTGGAATCTATTATCTCTGTGAGATCCTGTTCCTTTCTTAAAAGGGCGGGATTTTTTTATTTGTTTTGGCTGACCGCGATGGATTTCGCCTCGTCATAAATCAGTTGCAGAGGGAGGTTGTGTTTTTCAGCAAGAGCCCTGCACTCCTCAAATTCGGGTGAAAACTTAATGCGCTCTCCTTGATAGATTCCGATCTTGACAGAAACCTCTCCCCATTGTGTTTTTGCTTTGCAGAATTCCCTTCCGAGACGGTGGCAGGATACTGGAAAAAATCGAAGGCCAAAGCTGGTCGTTTCTTTAAAAATAATCTCTTCGAGTTCTTGCTGTTTGGTTGGGGTGGTAAGCACAGAGAGTTTATACGCAGGGCGGTTTTTTTTCATATAGATGGACGTATAATACACATCATTGGCACCGGCAGCGAGCAGCTGGTCCATCGTATAAGCGAGAACTTCACTGCTGCAGTCATCTAAATTCACTTCGATCATGACCATTTCGTGATCGAGCTGTTCATGAGCGTGCTGGGACAAAAAATTATTCATATGGCCTGGCTCCTTTTCTCTATGTACTGTTGTTTTTATTATAGCAATTAAACGACTGTTTAATAAAAGCATGTGGTCATGTTCTGGCAGGATAAGGTATGATGAGAAGGGATAAATGAAAGCGTTAACATGACAAAGGGGGATTTTGCATGCTGAACAAAAATGATCAGCCAGATGTAAATGCAACAAGCTCGGAGACAAACATCCATACGGATTTTAAAAATAATATGACATACGGCGAATATTTGCAGCTCGATAAAATCTTATCGGCACAGCGCCGGCTGTCCGGCCATCATGACGAGGTGCTGTTCATCGTTATTCACCAGGTGAGCGAGCTGTGGATGAAGCTCATTCTGCACGAAATGCACTCGGCGATTGAATCGATCACGAACGATGACTTGTCCAGTGCGTTCAAAAAGCTGGCAAGAGTATCAAAAACCCAGTCGCAGATCATTCAGGCGTGGGACGTGCTTTCCACAATGACACCTTCAGAGTACATGGAGTTCCGTGATTCGCTTGGCCAGGCGTCCGGCTTCCAGTCGTATCAATATCGGATGATCGAGTTCGCACTCGGTTATAAGACGCCGCATGTGCTGAAGATCTATGAAAAGGATCCTGAGCTGTTAGTTGAGTTGAAGAAGGCTTATGAAGCTCCGGGATTGTATGATGTGGCGATTCGGGCGCTGAACAAAGCGGGATTGGCGATTGATGAGGAAGTGCTGAATCGTGACGTGACGCGCACGTATCAAGAGAATGACTCGGTCCATCGGGCATGGATCTCCGTCTACCGTAATCCAAATCAATATTGGGATCTGTACGAGCTCGCTGAGAAACTCGTAGATATTGAAGACTGGCTTCAGCAATGGCGATTCCGCCACATGAAGACGGTTGAGAGAATCATAGGGTTTAAGATGGGCACTGGCGGTTCATCTGGTGTCGGTTATTTGAAGAAGGTGCTCGACCAGCGGTTCTTCCCGGAACTGTGGGATATTCGGACGGAGTTGTAGGAGTTTAGGGAGAATTGAAGGAGAAATGAGGCGCCTCATTGAGGTCGGAATTCAGTGCCGCCAGTAAATATCGCTTATGCGCCAGCAATTTTGGTGAACGCGCCAGTAAATATCGCATATACGCCAGTATTTTCCTTGACTGCGCCAGTAAAAAGTCCAAACGCGCCAGTAAGCCTAAAAAATACATTGGCCACTCTTTACAGAAGAGAGGCCTTCTCTAAAATTATGTAAAAGGATGTGATTGGCTTGATTGTAAAGGAGCTAAAAGTACCACTGATTATAAGAAAGCTAGAGGCTTTACTTCGAAGATTGCCATCCAATCATCCTCAACGAAGTGAGATCGAACGGCAGCTGGCCAGGAGAAAGGCTGGATATCGAGGAGAGCAGTCTGTAGAATATTCATTAAGTTATCTGCCCCCAAATAAGTATATTATTTTGTTTGATCTTAGACTTTATGACAGCTCTCATTTTTTTCAAATAGACACCCTGCTGATCTCCCCGCATTTCCTTCTTATTTTAGAAGTAAAGAACTTCTCTGGTACTCTCCAGTTTGATCAGGAATTTAAACAGCTTATACGAACCTCAATGGATAAAGAGGAAGCATTTCCTGACCCGATCCTTCAGGTTGCACGTCATAAAACCCAGCTTCAAACATGGCTTTCCTCCATGGGATTTCGCCATCAAATCCCAATTGAAACCATCGTTGTAGTAAGCAGCCCGCATACCCTCATCAGATCTTCCTCAACTGGAGTCTCACGAAAAGTTACTCACCTTTCTAACCTCATTGAACTCATTAAAGATCTTGAAAAACGATACAAAAAGGATGCTGTCACGGAAACAGAAATTCAGTATTTAACAAATCTGCTTATCAAAAATGAATATCCGCATGACGCCGATATCCTTAACCGCTTTCAAATTTCCTATCAGGAGATTCTCAAAGGTATACTATGCCCTGTCTGCTTGAGCTTTTCCATGTCCAGGTCCAGACAAGGATGGAAATGTATGAATTGTGATCATTATGACAAATTAGTGCATTATACCGCGCTTGAAGATTATTTCCTTTTATTAGGATCTGAGATTACGAATAGAAAACTAAAAGAGTTTCTTCAATTATCCTCTACAAGTGCTGCAAAACGGTTACTTTTGTCCCTTAACGTTCCGCATTCAGGAAGCTTTAAGGATAGGAAATATTATTTGTCACTCCCTTTATGAAAGGGCATTCCCTGCCTAAACACCTCCGGATTCACATCAAAATGCCTGGAAACGACCTTTTGGAAGAACGCGGACTCACGCCTGATGGAGGGAAGGGTGGGGACAGGTTTAGGAACGCCGAAGATGGGTCCGCTGACGTTGATGGTGAAGCGCGCGGAACCGATGAAGCTTCCGGTCACACGGATCTGGTCGGCAATCAGGAGGATGGCGAGGCCGATGTCAATCACATCAATAAGAGTGGTGGCAGCCTGGTTGCCATTAATACCCTCCAGGCGTGTGTCTCCGGTTAATGGGCCCGCTAAAGATGGGCGAAAACCACCTGGTGTCACAAATACCCCGATGATTGTAATTTGTCCAGTCAGCAGCAAGGCCGCTGTTGCCAAATTCAATCCCCGCTGAAGCGCCCCTATAATTTGCAGCTCGTTTTCAATCTGTTCAGCTGTTTTCCCCATGTCGTCACACCTCACCCACTATCCTATTCAAGCAACTAGGCGATGGGAATTCGAGACAACCTGAAGTGAACATTTCTTTGAAAAAGTGTACGGATAACTTGTCTGCGCAATATAGTGGTATAGAATCTCCCAAAAAGGAGTGATAAGGTGGCTCTTTCATTAACGGATATTCCAACAGTTAAACCCTCTGCGACGGGTGTTTTCCTACTGGCCCTGCCCTTAATTATCTTTATCTTTTTCTTCACACAGCCTAAAGCGAGTGATGAGCTGCAGTAGTCAGGAGAACGGGGGGCAGCGCAGCAATGTGCTGCCTGTAACCGATAGATCAAAAATAAAAAACTTAATGATTCAGAAGCCGTTTATTGTAGTCATGGCCTGCGACGGCTCCCCAGATCATGCAGATGGGATGGGTGATCAACAAGCCGAATCCCAGTGTGAGGACACCGACAACTCCTTCAATAATCAGCATGATAACGGCGCCTGCTATTGTAGAATAAAACATGCCGAGAGAGCCGAATAGAAAGGTTAGTACCAAGGACAAGCCGACACTTTTTGTACTGGCAACGACCACGGTATTTTGTTGTATTTTAAACGAGTGTTTAAAGAGTAATCAAGTATTTGTAAAAATAGGCTAAACTGACATGGGGATCAGATTAGAAAGGGACGTGTTGTGGTGTACAGGGTAGTGGATTTGGCCTGGCTCGGGTCTGTGTTTTTGCTTTTATTTGTTGTGGTGGACATGTTTCTTCATAAGAAGAAGAGGCTGTTGCATCGGATTATTTTTTATTCCTTCCTTTTTTACATCATAAATGTACTTCATCTGGTTACTGGAGGCATTGTTGTTCAGCTAGCTGCTTTTCCCTTCCTAATATTTAAACAATCGTTTAAAACCTGCGCCCGCCTTTCATTTTGCACTATGCCCATTATCCTGTTGCAACCAGAGAAAATGGGTGTTTTTGTGTGCAGTAACTGTTGGCTGTATCGATACATAAGATAAAAATGGTTAAGTATCAGGGCGTTAGGGGGAGTACCATGAATGTCTTGTTTTTTACCGATTTAGGGATAGATGATGCGTTTGCTCTTATTTATGCGTTGAAGCATCCCCAGATCAAGGTGATCGGTATTGTTGCGGACTATGGGAATGTTTCAAGGGACAGGGCGATCCGAAATGCCCAATACATTTTAACGATGACGAACTCAGATCATATCCCGATTATTTCTGGAGCAAGCCGGCCTGTGCTGGGTACGGAGCCTGAATTTTTTCCTTATGTTCATGGAACGGAAGGCCTGGGTACGGTTATACCTGAGGAGATGCCTAAAGCCTTATATAATTTCAGCAATATTTTTACCGTTATTAATGAATCAACGGAGCCTGTCTCGATCGTCAATATTGGCCGGCTTACTTCGCTGGCGATGGCCTTTATTTTACATCCGGAGTTATTGAATCTGGTTCAAAACATCTATGTGATGGGCGGTGCCTTTCTTGTACGGGGCAATGTCACACCATATGCCGAAGCCAATATTTTTGGCGACCCCACCTCAGCAAGTATCGTGATCAATCATACGAGTCCTTTAGCCGTAAGATTATTTCCACTTAACGTGACGGAAAAAGCAATTGCTACTCCCCAATTTGTTCAATCTTTGATAAAAGGCTCTGAAGACTCTACGGGACATTTTCTTCGCCGGATTTATGAGTTTTATTATACCTTTTATAAAAAGGAACGCCCTGGTCTGAGGGGAGCTCCTATTCATGACCTGGTACCCGTCAGTGCTCTTGTCAATCCGTCGATTTTTAAGTATGTCGAACGGAATGTCCAGATTGTTGAAAACTCGTCCATTTTCGGAAAAGGTATCACCGTTGCTGATTTTAGGGAGCATCCGGTCATTAATCCGAGTGAAAATGATTTTTCCATTATTGCTTATGATATGGACTACGATGCGTTTTTAAAGGATGTTTATACCGTTATGCGGTCTTGAAGAACATAAAAATAGCTCCTGAACACTGGTAGTCAAGAGCTTACAGGGTTTGAGGTTTTCTGTTTGACTACAAGCTGGTAATGTCCTTAATGCTTTCCAGTATATACTTTGGTTTGTAGGGGGAGGTGGCTGCCATCTCTCTGTGGGAAATGCCGGTTAAGACGAGGACGCTGTTCATTCCGCTTTCATTGGCCATCTTAATGTCCGTTTCCAGCCGGTCACCGATCATGTAACAATCCTCGTATTCAAGTAATAGTATCTTTTTCACGGCCACCTCCGCCAGATAGCTGGACGGCTTGCCGATAACCAGATCAATAGGTTTTCCTGTGGCTCCTTCCAATGCGCCGATCATGGCACCGCAGTCAGGCAGCTGCTGGTTATTTTCCATGGGACATGTCCGGTCAGAATTGGTCGCGATCACCTTTGCCTGATGAAGACAGGCCTGAAATGCAAGATTCAATTTTTCATAGTTAAATTCCCGGTCCCAGCCCAGCACTACATAAGCTGCCTCTGCAGGATTTTCGGTCAAAGGGATGACGAACTCCTGAAGTTCTGATAGGAGGGGAGCTTCCCCGAGAGCAAGGACCTTCTCTCCGGGAACAAGTACTTCATTTAAATACATAGCGGCAATGTAATTGGAATTGATGACTTCCTGCAACGAAACCTCAATGCCGAGTTTCCTAAGCTTCCTCACATAATCCTGACGTGTCGCGATCGATTTATTGGTTACGAACAAAACTTTGTCGCCCCGTGTTTTCAGGTGATGAATGGCTTCTGCCGAACCGGGAATGAGGCGGTCACCGAGATACACTGTGCCATCCAAGTCAAAAATATAGCCTCTCACCATGGCTATCACCTTCCTGCCGCAAATTTTCCTCATCAGACTTGGAATAGTATATGCAAAGGGCAGATGTTAGTAAGACTGGAAAAAAGAATTTCTGGCATCGGAGAATTTTATTTACCATAAAAAGGATAAAACCCTAACCATATCGAAGAAATATGTAATATTTGTAGTGTGGTGATTGAATGAGCATCTTGGGATACATAGGATTAACCATCGGCCTTATGTTTACTCACTATCTATTTGAGGGTGTTAAGAATTTTAAGGAACGGCCATTCTATGTTCACATCGTAGAATTTGTTTTTCTACTGGGGTTGGTCGTTGTAAGTGACAAATTAATAGCTTTGTTTTAAATTTCAACTCACTATCCTAAGAAGTTTTAAAGATAGTGAGGTTTTATTATACATAAATGTTTTATGTCGAATTTTGAAGTTTAAATAAAAGGGGATGGGAAATAGAAAAGAGGATGTCCCATTTACTTAGGCGACACCCTCTGTTTTATGAGTGAAAAGATGATGTTTGATCGTGGATAGAAGGCACGAAATGGATGCCGCCAGAATATCCGGTTCAGCCGCCACATTATTCCTTCCAGCCGCCCGATTGCATCATTAACTCTTCGATTTGCTTAAGCGGCCTTCAGCTTCTCTGCCTGTTTAGACTTGATTTTAACAAACAGCATAACGATGGCGCCCATTAACGGACCGGCGGCAAGTGCCAGGAATCCGTAAAAGTAGCTTGATGTAGCATCTACAATCATGCCGACGACAAGCGGAGAGATGAGCGAGCCAAGCTGCCAGATCGCGTTAACGAGGCCCATCGCCGTGCCGACGAGTCTTTCCTCCACCAGTTCACCGATAATGGCAGTCATCACCGGACTGTAGATAAACGCAGTAACGCCAAGTACAGCAGTCAGCGTAAAGAGAATTCCTGTGTGTGTATTCACGCCGAACCAGACCAAAACCGGCGCGAACAAGAATAAAGCCCAAAACGCGATCGTCTTTTTGTTCACGTAGTCCGACACGAATCCGATCAGCGGTTTGCACAAAAGACCTGCCATGCCATAAACCGCCATCATCCGGCCTGCTGAAACGAGCGAAAGATGAAGCGAATGGTTCAAGTAAGCATTGGCCCAGGTTGCGGTTCCCCATGTGGCCCAAAGACCTCCAAACCCCGCTATTCCTGCGAGAATGAGGTTTTTATTTTTCAGTACAGTGAGGATCTCACTCATGGAGGATACGGATTTCTTTGTTCCATGATCCCTCTTGCTCTCTTTTAGGAAAAAGAAGCTGAGCACGATGCCGGCAATCGGCAGGAGACCCGCAACAATAAAGGCAGAACGCCAGCCATGATCGGCAGCGACTGTCGGAACAAACAAGTTAACGACCGTGACGCCAAGAGACGTTGCCGTCATAAAAAAGCCGATCGCCACACCTCTTCTTTTAGGTGAGATGTGATCGAATATAGCAGCCAGTGATGCGGAAAAGATGGCGCCTGAGCCGAGCCCTGCCAGCAGGCGGAAGACAAATCCCTGCTCAAAGGATTGTACCGTCGACATGGTGAGGGTAAAGATTCCCATCATAAAATAGGAACTGAGCAGTACTTTTCGATAGCCGAACCGGTCGGTCAGCACGCCGCCCGGGAACTGGGTAATGACATACCCGATGTAAAAAGCGGTCATGTAACTGCCGGCATGCGCGGCCGTCAGTCCCATCTCTTTTGAAGCGAGCGGAATGACGGGCGGCCACGACAGCCTGTCCACAAACGAAAACATATACGTCATCCAGACAAGCACAACGACGGTAACTTGCCGGATCCAGGGTTTTTTCATAGATGATAACTCCTTGTATGGTTTGGATCAACGGGATCTTCTTCGAAAGTACCCTCCTCCTCTTCCTCATGTACGTCTAGGTACACTCCGATGAGTCGTCGTTTGTTTCCTTGAATATCTTTTCGCTGACAAACCTTATCAGATTGAATTATTACACATTATTAAATATAACAGACAGATCTTTTCAAGCATAAAAAAACCTTCTGGAAATGGAGATTTCAAGAAGGTTTAAAAAGTGAAAAAAGTAAGCACTGACAAAAAAATTGAGGTCAATGTCATCGCGATCAGCGGACGCAGCGCGCGGCTTTTAATTGCGCTAAAGCTGACGTTCAAACCAAGACCGACCATCGCCATCGTGAGGATAAACGTGCTGAGGTTTGAGATGTCATCCTGCACTTGTGAAGAGACGGGGATGATGTCTCCCACTATATAGCTGCCGATCAGACTCGTGATGATGAATCCGATGAGAAACCACGGAAACTCTACCTTTGCGGAGTTTTTCTGTTTTTCCGGTGAGCTCTTTTTCATCCAATACATAAAGATGAAGCAGAGCGGGACGAGCAGGAAGACGCGCCCCAGTTTGGCAAGCAGGGCCACTTCGAGAGCATCCTGTCCGGCAGGTGCTCCCGCTAATGCCACATGGGCAATCTCATGCAAAGAGATGCCCGCCCACATTCCATAATCGCTGTCCGACAAGGGAAGCATGGGCCGGAGTACGGTATAAAGAATGGAAAATAGTGTTCCCATTAAGGCAATGATCCCGACGCTGATTGCCGTGTCTTCTTCCTTTGATTTTACGATTGGGGAAATGGCTGCGATAGCCGCTGCTCCGCATACTCCTGTACCGATGCCGAGCAGCAGGGAAATGGAAGCGTCCGCTTTCAGCCATTTGGACAATGCATACATCACAAGGATGGAGAAGGCAACGGTTCCGATACCCCGGACTAACAGAGGCAGTCCTTGATGAAAAATAACGTCGATGTTCAGTTTTAATCCATATAAAATAATCGCAAAACGCAGCAGCTTTTTCGCTGAAAACTCAATGCCTGATCGGAGTTTTTCAGGATAGCCGGAAACTTGCCGGTAAACAACGGCAATCAGGATGGCACTGGCAAGCGGTCCGATTTGATCGAATCCGGGCAGTTTGGATAAGCCTAATCCCAGCAATGCGATAAAAAAGGTAAAAGCGATGCCGGCAAGCCATTGAAGGCGCGGACTTTTTACGATGTGAGCTGAAGTTTCAGTGTATTCCATAAATCTTTCCTCCTGTGTACTTCCATGTTACTCTTGGTGGTAGTATAAGTAAAATCACTCTTTTGGATAGTGATGATAACTAATTTGTTATAAATGTGCCAAACTAGGATTTAAACAGATGTTTAAAAACCGGAGGGAAAGACAGTGGATCAGGAACTGCATGTATTTGTGACGGTCGTGGAAAAAGCCAACTTTTCGCATGCGGCGGAAGTTTTGCATATCACCCAGCCGGCTGTGAGCCGTTATATCAAAAACTTAGAGAGTAAAATGAATGCGAAACTGCTTGAACGGAATAACAAGATGGTGCAGATGACGAAGGCTGGAGAAATTGTCTACCATCATGCCAAGGAAATCCTGTCGCTCTACGAAAAGATGAATGTGCTTGTCGCTGACTTGATGAGCGAGCCGAGCGGGAAGCTGAGCATCGGGGCCAGTTACACATTTGGTGAGTATATTCTGCCTCACATCATTGCTACGATCCGTGCGGAGTTCCCGCAGATCAACCCGTCCATCATGATCGGCAACACCCGCGAAATTGTTCACCAAGTGGCATCCCGGCATATCGATGTGGGAATCATTGAAGGAAAGATGACAGATGAGCACGTGGCGATGGAGCGTTTTTCTGTGGATAGTCTCGTGGTCGTTGTTTCAGCTGGACATCCGCTGGCTCAGAAGGTGGTTTCGTTTTCTGATCTTGAGGATGAAACGTGGATCGTACGGGAGCAGGGATCCGGAACGCGTGAAGCAACAGAGCAGATGTTTGCTGACCATCGATTTACTCCAGGTTCAGTGATGGAGTTCGGGAGCACGCAGATCATTAAAGAGTCGGTCGAGGCGGGTCTCGGTGTTTCGTTTCTTTCCACATGGACGATACGGAAGGAGCTTGCTTTAGGAACGCTTAAGGTCCTTGATCTGCCGGGCTTTCCGGTCCAGCGGCAGTTCACTCTCGTGACACAGGATACGGAATTTCAGACGAAGGCAATGGAAGTGTTTTTGAGGGTTTTGAAGCAGGGGTGAGATTAATTTTTTGTGCGTTTCCCGAAAAAGTGTAGTACTATTCTACAAAAGAGCGATAGACCAAAGGGGGATACTGTTTTGCAGAAAAAATATGTGATCGGAATTGATTATGGAACGGAATCCGGGCGGGTTTTGCTTGTGGATGCTGCTTCCGGAGAAGAAATTGCCACAAGTGTCACCGCTTACAGACATGGTGTGATGGATGAGAAACTTCCTGGAGGTACAGCCCTTGAAGCAGACTGGGCCTTGCAGCATCCCGGGGATTATTTTGATGTTCTGCGTGAATCGGTGCCTGCTGTCCTTCAACAGGCTAAGGTAAGCGCAGAAGATGTTATCGGCCTCGGGATCGATTTTACTGCGTCTACGATTATGCCGCTAACTGAAGAGGGTGAACCGCTCTGCCTGCAGCCAGACTGGGAAGATAATCCGCACAGCTGGGTCAAGCTATGGAAGCATCATGCCGCACAGCCTGAAGCGGACGAGCTTACAAGGCTTGCAGAAGAGAGGAATGAAGGTTTTCTGAAACGATATGGAGGAAAGGCTTCGTCAGAATGGATGTTTCCAAAAATATTGCAGATCTTGAGGGAGGCACCCGACGTTTTTGAAGAAACAGATCTGTTTATGGAAGCGGGTGACTGGGTTACCTCACGGCTTGCCGGAAACATGGTACGCAGCAGCAACACATGCGGCTATAAAGCCTTTTGGAATAAAGAAGAGGGTTATCCTTCCGCTGAATTTTTCAGCACGCTCGACACACGCCTTGAAAACATTTTAGAAACGAAAATGCGAGGGCCTGTTTTATCCATTGGTGAAAAAGCGGGAGAACTTACAGAAGAAATGGCAAGGCTAATAGGATTAAAACCCGGGATTGCCGTGGCGGTAGGGATTATTGACGCTCATGCAGGAGTTCCGGCAGTTGGCGCTGTAAACCCTGGCCAGCTTGTAATGGCGATGGGAACCTCAACTTGCCATATGCTGATTTCTGATGTGGAAGAACCGATTAAAGGTGTGTGCGGGATTGTAGAAGACGGCATTATTCCAGGCTGCATCAGCTACGAAACCGGGCAGGTTGCTGTCGGTGATTCCTTTGCCTGGTATGTTGACCAGGCTGTTTCCGATTATGTGAAAAAAGAAGCGGCCGATGCCGGAATGAACGTCCATCAACTACTGGAGAAGAAGGCAGCAGCCTGCAGGCCGGGTCAGTCTGGGCTTGTAGCGCTCGACTGGTGGAATGGCAATCGTTCTGTTCTTGTGGATGCTCATTTGTCCGGGGCGATTGTTGGTCTCACACTGGCAACAAAACCGGAAGAAATCTACCGGGCTTTGTTGGAATCAACGGCTTTTGGCACAAAAAAATCATTGAAAGTTTCGTTGATGCCGGCGTGGCTGTTGATGAAATCTTTGCGGTTGGCGGACTGCCTGAACGGAATCACCTGTTGATGCAGATCTATGCGGATGTGACGAACCGAGAGATTAAAATCGCCGACTCACGCCAGACGACCGCACTTGGCGCTGCGATGTATGCGGCAGTAGCGGCAGGGCGTGAGGCAGGAGGCTATGATTCTATTTTTGAAGCAGCTGACAAGATGGCAAGAGTGAAGGAAGAAACATTCAAGCCAATTCCTGAAAACGTGAGGCTGTATGAAGAGCTGTACCGCTATTATTTGGAGCTGCATGATTTTTTCGGACAGGAGAAGCGTGCGTTGATGCATGGACTGAAGCGGCTGAAGAGTGGAGAGGCAGAAGAAGTGCTGCAAAATGGTGTCCCGCTTTGATGAGCGGGGCGTTTTTTTGTGGGTGGATGCGGATGGGGTGTTTGGCATGTAACGTGCTGTGTTTGGCATGTAAGCTGCGAAAAGTCGCACGTAAACAAGAAAAAGTGGACAGTAAGTTCCCTTAAGTGGACAGTAAACCAACAAAACCCGCACGTAACCAAAATAACGCACCCCAATTATTTCACTCACCGTAGCAGGAATCGCTCTCAATCAACGGGAATAACTACCAAAAAGAAAGGAGAGTAATAATTTGATCATAAAAGAACGGGCATACCCGCAATATATAACCGCTTTGGAGGCATTATTGCGGAGAATTCCCCAAAATCATCCTAAACGGCGGGAAATTGAGCTGGATTATGCCAAAAGGCTGGCTGGTTATCGGGGCGAACAGGCGTTGGACTATCCGCTGGGCTTTTTGCAGGAAAAGGAGTTCAACATTTTCCATGATCTTAGGCTTCCTGACCGAAAACGGCACTTTCAACTCGATACTCTCATACTTTCTCAACGTTTTGCTCTAATTTTGGAAGTGAAGAACATTGCAGGTACCCTCATTTTTGATGAAGACTTCAGACAATTGATCAGAATTTCCAATGAAAAAGAGGAGGCGTTCGCGGATCCAATCCTTCAAGCTGAACTGCAAAAAGTACAGCTGCTCTCTTGGTTCTCACAACAAAAGCTGACTGCATTCCCCGTTGAAACCCTGGTAGTCATCAGCCATCCCAAAACAGTAATTAAAAACTCTCTTATGAAGCTATCCCCAGAATCCTCAAAAAAAGTAACCCAGAACAAAGACATTCCCTTCAGAATTGCAGCCTTCCAACGCCAATATACAAAAGAAATTCCCCAAAAAGAGATGAATAGAATTTCCCGTCAGCTACTCAAAGCCCACAGCCCTTTTACCCCCGACATTCTCTCGCTCTATGAAATTTCGCCCAATGAAATTCTAAACGGTGTGCACTGTCCAAACTGCAAGCACTTACCGATGACAAGGTTTTACGGAAAGTGGTTTTGCACAAGCTGCTCCCATTTTTCTAAAACGGCTTACCTTCCAGCGCTCAATGATTATGTAGCGCTGTTCGGAAGTACTATAACAAACCGCGAGTTGCGCAACTTTCTTAACATAGCCTCGCCTTCTATTGCAGCGAAAATCCTCCATTCTATGAATCTCCCATTTTCAGGAGGTTATCGAAACCGTTCCTACCATCTAACTTCAGAAAACGAAATAAAACAAAAATAAAATTGACAAAACAAAAGTAAATGATAGAATTCTACATAACTTTTAGTTTAGGGAGGATATGTATGGACTATCAGCAGCTTTTTAGTTTAAAAGGGAAGACAGCTCTTGTTACAGGCGGAGGAAGAGGATTGGGGAAAGCGATGGCTGAAGCGCTCGCGCAGGCAGGCGCGAACGTAGTAATCGCCGATATGGACGAGGGTACGGCAAAGCAGAGTGCCGAAGAACTCAAAGCTCATCAGGTAAAAACGCTAGGTCTTAAACTGGATGTGACCCTAGAGGATGAAGTGAAAAGCTGTATCAACGAAATTGTAAGCGATTTCGGTGCCATCGATATTCTTGTTAACAACGCGGGAATCTGCCAGAAGATCACGGTGGAAGAACAGAGTTTAGAAGATTGGAAGAAAACAATGGACGTGAACGTGAATGGTGTCTTTCTGCTTTCCAAATATGCGGGAAAGGTTATGAAAGAAAATGGAGGAGGCTCGGTTATTAATGTTGCTTCCATGTCGAGTTTTATCGCCAACACAGAAGCGCAGTGCGCGTACAATGCTTCTAAAGCGGCAGTAGCCATGATGACAAAGTGTCTTGCCTCCGAGTGGGCACCCTATAACATCAGGGTGAACGCCATCGCGCCAGGCTATATGAAAACGGAGATGACGAAGCCAATCTTTGCGCCGGGAGGAGAACTCGCGCATGTGCTTGATCTTGTACCGATGAAGAGGCTGGGAGAACCGCATGAACTTGGCGGGTTAGCGATCTATTTGGCATCGGACGCTTCCACCTTTGCAACAGGATCGACCTTTATTGTCGATGGAGGTTATACCATTTGGTAATAAAATAAGCAGCCGACATAATTGTGTCAGGCTGCTTTTCTTTATTCCGTTTCTACCGTTATCAATTCAACACCATGCTGCTCGAGAACGGATTTATCGCTTTCTGCTTCACTGCTGTCCGTAATGATGATGTCAAGGTCATCGAGAGCGGCGAAGGATGCGATGGAGTTTTTGTGAAATTTGGAGTGATCGAGCAAGGCTACTACTTTCTTGCTTGCCTTTACCATCGCTTTTTTCAGCTCGACTTCATAGACGCTGAAGTCGGTAAGTCCGGATTTAATGGAGAACCCGTTGGATGAGGTAAACAGCAGATCAATATTAATCTGGCTTAGAATGTTGACCCCGAGTGTACCTTCTAGGGAGTGTGATCCTCGTTTTACGATGCCGCCCAATAAAATGACGGTAATGTCCGGATGTTCATTCAGCTCGAGAGCGGTGTTGATTCCGCTGGTAACAACAGTGAGCCTGATTTGCTTTTCCTTCAAGACACGGGCAAGTTCGAGGGCGGTGGAGCTGGCATCGAGCATGATGCACTGTCCGTTCTCGATCAATGCGGCGGCCTCTTTGGCAATCACTGACTTTTCGGTTTTGTTTTTCTTTTCACGGATGGAAAAGCTCGTTTCATTGTCATTTGATTCTGCCAAGACAGCTCCGCCATGGGTTCGTTTCAGCAGTCCCTCTTCTTCCATGCGTGTTAGATCTGTCCGGAGGGTGGCTTCAGATACTTGAATCTCTTGGGCAAGTTCTTTGATGGAGACTCTCTGGCTTTCATTCAATCTATCAAGTATGGCTTTGCGTCGTTCTGGCACAAACATTTTTCCCAATAAAATCACCTACAAATCGATTAGTTATGTTTATCGTTTTGGCTGTTTTACTTTTATTATTCTATTACACCATCTTTCATAAACATTGTAAATCAATAATAAAACAAAATAAAACGAAAATAAAATATAAAAAAACCAAAAATTAATTGACTATTCAAACATAAAGGTACTATAATGAACCCAATACCTCGCAATTACGAAAATAAACGATAAAAAAAGAAAGAATATAAAAACAAAAAGGAGGAAAGTCAGTTATTTTTTGAGAAAATGAAAGCGTTCTCTATAACTATCATACAAAGGGAGAGATATTGATGAGCATGAAGACGGTTGCTGAACAAGAGACGAAGAATGTGAGTATTCCGAAGACCATGAAGGCGGTTGTAGCATATGCGCCAGGAGATTACCGGTTTGAAACGGTTCCTGTCCCTGAGATCGGAGAAGGGGAGATTCTTGTAAAAGTTGAAGCGTGCGGAATTTGTGCCGGAGATTTAAAAGCGTTTGACGGTGCACCAAGCTTCTGGGGAGATGAAAAGCAGCCTGCTTATATTAAAGCTCCAATGATTCCAGGCCATGAATTTATCGGTCATGTAGTAGGTCTGGGTGAAGGGGTAACCGGGTTTGAGCTGGGCGAACGTGTGATTTCAGAACAGATCGTTCCTTGCTGGGATTGCCGATTTTGTAATCGCGGACAATACTGGATGTGTGAAAAGCATGATCTCTACGGATTTCAGAATAATGTAAACGGTGCCATGGCAGAGTACATGAAGTTTACGAAGGAAGCCATCAATTATAAAGTGCCTGAGAACCTTCCGATTGAAAAAGCTATCTTGATCGAGCCATATGCATGTTCTTTCCATGCTGTACAGCGTGCACAGATTCAGCTTGGAGATGTGGTTGTTCTTGCAGGTGCGGGAACACTCGGTCTTGGGATGATTGGTGCCATCAAGAAATCAGGCCCTGGGAAACTAATCGTGCTTGACCTTTTCGAAGAGCGTTTAGAGCTTGCCAAAAAATTCGGAGCTGACATGGTGCTCAACCCGGCAAAGGATGACGTGAATGCCATTGTCAAAGAATTAACGGACGGTTATGGCTGTGACATTTATATTGAAGCAACAGGCGCACAGAAGTCGGTGGAGCAAGGACTGACCATGATCCGCAAGCTTGGACGTTTCGTGGAATTCAGCGTATTTAAGGAGCCGGTAACGGTAGACTGGAGCATCATCAGCGATCGCAAAGAACTGGATGTGCTTGGTTCCCACCTAGGCCCATACTGCTACGAGCATGTGATTAAAGGAATCTCCAACGGCGACCTTCCGACAGACGGTGTCGTGACGCATACACTGCCGCTGGAAGAATTCGAAAAGGGCTTCCAGCTTGTGAAAAACGGGGCAGAGTCCTTGAAAGTTGTGCTTGATCCGAATCTATAAAAACAATGGCTGCTGGTTGGAAGCTGGCAGCCTTCTTATTAAAAACCATCAGGCAAAGGAGGAATACAAGTGGATCGTCTTTTGGACAGAATCGGAATGGATCGGAAAATGGCTCTCGGTTATTTCGGGGTTTTGATTTTTATGATGGGTGATGGCCTTGAGTTAGGCTGGCTTTCTTCTTATTTAACAGACCATGGCCTAACGATGCAGGAATCCGCTCTTATTTTTAGTGTTTATGGCTTTGCTGTTGCGATAGCAGCGTGGCTGTCAGGTGTCCTGGCCGAAGTGCTCGGACCGAGGAAAGCGATGATGCTGGGGCTGACGCTGTTTATAGCTGGTTCGGTAGTTTTCCTGACGTTCGGAATTACGAGCATGAATCTTGCTATTATGCTCCCAACCTATGCTTTACGGGGACTGGGATATCCGCTTTTCGCCTATTCTTTCCTCGTATGGGTGACTTATTATGCCCCGGCTGACAAGCTTGGAACAGCAGTAGGCTGGTTCTGGTTTGCTTTCAGCGGCGGATTAAACGTACTTGGCGCGTACTATTCAAGCTTTGCACTGCCGGTGCTGGGTGAAATGAAAACGTTATGGAGCGCACTTGTTTTCGTACTATTGGGAGCGACTGTTGCAATTTTTCTGAACAAAGACAAAGAACACAAAAAGAAATTTGAAAATAAAGGCGACGCTTTGAGATATCTATTAAAAGGCGTGACCATCGCATTTGAAAATCCGAAAATCGGCATGGGTGGAATCGTACGGACGATTAACACATCCGCTGCCTACGGTTTTGTAGTCTTCATGCCGGCGTTCATGATGGATCTTGGGTTTACTCGATCGGAGTGGCTGCAAATCTACGGCTCTCTCTGGACGAGCAACATCATCTTTAACCTTATTTTCGGCATTGTTGGTGACAAGCTGGGGTGGCGGAACACGGTCATGTGGTTCGGCGGCGTCGGCTGCGCTATTTTTACAGCAGCCTTCTATTATGTACCGCTCGCGGCCGGTCCTAATTACTTTGTGGCAACAGCAGTAGCTGCCTGCTATGGCGCATGTCTTGCAGGATTCGTACCCTTATCAGCACTAATTCCTTCGCTAGCCCCAGAAAACAGGGGTGCAGCGATGTCTATTCTTAACCTTGGAGCAGGACTGAGTACATTCGTCGGTCCGGCAATCGTAGGGGCTTTCATTGGAATGGTAGATACGGTAGGCATTATTTGGATCTACACAGGCTTGTATCTTGTGAGTGCTGTTCTAATGAAATTTGTAACTCTTTCCAAAGAGGAAGCGGAAGAAGCAGAACGGATCTCAATAGAGGAATTTAAAACAGCACAAAAGGCATAAGAGAGTTTGGAATTTAAAAAGATGAAAAGAACGTCTTTTGCGAGGCGTTCTTCTTTTTACCCCAAAACATAAAACGAAAATAAATGAAAATAAATAACAATAAACAATTGACATAAAACGAAATAAATGAAAAAATAAACGAAAGAAAACAATAATTAGAAAATTTCGTTATAAGACTAAAATAGAGAGAAAGGGAGTTGTATAATGAGGATAGGATTGGGTTCTGACCATAATGCCTTTGATATGAAAGAAAGTCTTAAAAGCTATATACAAGAGCTGGGCCACGAGGTAGTAGATTACGGCTGCCATTCGTGTTCTGAGGTCGATTATCCGGAAGTGGCGTTTGAGGTAGGAGAAGGAATCATTCAAAACAAACTGGACAGAGGAATCCTGTGCTGCGGAACAGGAATCGGAGTGGCGATCGCAGCAGGAAAAGTGCCAGGCATCCGCGCAGCCCTCTGCCATGATACGTATTCTGCAGAACGTGCCCAGAAAAGCAACAATGCTCAGGTGCTGACGATGGGATCGAAGGTTATCGGGATTGAGCTCGCCAAACAGGTGGTTAAAACTTATCTCGAATCTCATTTCTCAGGAGGAAATTCCGGAAGAAAAGTACAGCAGATCACAGATAAAGAACAAGAATTTCTGAAAGGGGATGGCGTTCATCATGAAAAAACTTATAAATGATCCGAATCGTGTTGTAGAAGAAATGATCGATGGTTACGCAAAAGCCCACCCGCAGCATGTCAGAGTGCTGTCAGAAAACAGCCGATCGATTGTAACGGCCCTGGAAACAGCAGAAGGCAAAGTCGGCGTATTAATCGGCGGAGGATCTGGGCATGAACCTGCTTTTATGGGTTATGTCGGACCAGGAATGGCAGACGGGGTAGCGGTAGGAAACATTTTTGCTTCACCACCACCGGATCCGATTCTGGAAGCGACGAAGGCTATTGATAAAGGGGCAGGAGTCATTTATGTATACGGCAACTATGCCGGAGATCTGATGAATTTTGGGATGGCGGCTGAACTGGCAGAATTGGAGGCTGACATTCAGGTCGGCAAAGTTATCGTCACCGATGACGTCGCATCCGCTCCGAAAGAGGAAAAGGAAAAACGAAGAGGGATTGCTGGAGAATTTTTCGTAACAAAGGTGGCCGGTGCGGCTTCTGAAAAAGGCTACAGCTTAGAGGATGTCGTCAGAGTCGCCAATAAGGCAAACGATCAAACCCGTACGATGGGTGTCGGACTTTCTCCTTGTTCTCTTCCTCAGACTGGAAAGCCCAGTTTTGAGCTTGAAGAAAATGAGATGGAAATCGGCCTCGGACACCATGGTGAGCCAGGAGTAGAAAAAGGCGATCTGCAGCCGGCTGATCAGGTAGCAGACCGATTGGTTCAAGATATTCTAGCCGATATGCCATTAGGTGAAGGGGAAAAAGTAGCTGTTCTTGTAAACGGCTTGGGTTCAACCACCAAGATGGAACTCTATATCGTTTTCCGCAGAGTGGAACAGATTTTAAATGAAAAAGGGATTCAGATCCACCGTTCTTTTGTAGGCGATTACAGTACGTCACTAGAGATGGGCGGCTGTTCGGTCACACTGATCAAGCTTGATGATGAACTTGCAGAATTTGTGGATGCAGCGGCAGATTGCCCGATGTATGTTCAACGATAAGGAGGAGACCACATGTCATTTACAGCGAAAGAATTGAAAGGCTTTTTACAGAGTGTTGTGGAGACAGTCGAGGAAAATAAAGATTACTTATCCGAGCTTGACCGCAAATTGGGCGACGGAGACCATGGTGTCACGATGTCGATCGGCTGGCAGGCTGTTCAGGAAAAGCTCCAGGGTGAACTGCATGAGGAAGAAGATTGCGGAAAGATCAGCATCACAGCAGGCCGTACGTTTTTAAGCGCGGTCGGTTCAACGGTCGGCCCTCTTTATGCGACAGGATTTTTGAGAGGCGGTAAGGAAGTTCAAGGCAAGACCGAACTTTCAGGGGAGGACCTATACAGCTTCTGGACTGCTTTTATTGAAGGAATTAAAGAAAGAGGACAGGCGGAAGTCGGCGATAAAACGATGGTCGATACTCTTCAGCCGGCTCTGGTTACGCTGAAGCTGGAGTACGAAAAATCCGGGGACTTTACTGGCGCATTCACGAAAGCGGTTGCTTCGGCAAAAGAAGGCATGGAATCGACGAAAGATCTTCTTTCTAAAAAAGGGCGGTCCAGCCGGCTGGGAGAGCGGTCACTCGGCAACCAGGATCCGGGCGCCACTTCTTCCTATCTTATCTTATCCGCCTTTGAAAGCGTCATCACATCTGTACAAACCGTGTAATAGCTATATGCCGGAGGGCCGCTGAACTGAAAACAACCAGGAAGGCGGCCCTCTTTTTCTATGTCCAAAATCAGAAGGGGAGGGATCTTACATGAATATGAGCTTGGATAAAAAAGAAGACATTCAGACGCTGGCGCTGGATTTTCTAGCAGTTGCCCAGCAGGCAGCTATTGCTTCTTACCCGTGGGTCGGCAAGGGAAAGAAAAACGAAGCTGACGGGGCAGGTACAGAAGCGATGCGTACCCGGATGAACACGATCGGGATGGATGGAACAATCGTTATTGGTGAGGGAGAACTGGATGAGGCACCTATGCTGTATATCGGAGAAAAGGTTGGTACAGGAGTTGGCCCTGCTGTGGACATTGCGGTCGATCCGGTGGAAGGCACGACCCTTATGTCTAAGGGACAGGACAATTCCTTAACGGTTATTGCTGTTGCTGAACGCGGCCATTTGCTGCACGCGCCTGATATGTATATGAGGAAAATTGCGGTGGGACCAAAAGCAAAGGGGCGAATTTACATTGAGGCCCCTTTGACGGAGAATATTTTGGCTGTTGCTGATGCATTGGGTAAAGATGTGAGTGAGGTTACGGTCATGATCCAAGACCGAACCCGCCATCATGATCTTATTCAGCAAGTGTTTGAAGCCGGAGCAAAAGTGAAGTTGTTTTCCGATGGGGATGTGACAGGAGCCATAGCTACAGGAATCGATGAGATTGACGTCGATCTGCTCGTGGGAACAGGCGGAGCGCCAGAGGGAGTAATAGCGGCTGCAGCTTTGCGAAGCCTGGGCGGTGATTTTCAGGCACAGCTGGTCTGCCAAAATGATGAAGAGTTTAATCGCTGTGTGACGATGGGATTGAGCGATCCGGGTAAAATCCTAAGAATGGATGATCTTGTGAAAAGTGACAGCTGTTTCTTTGTCGCGGCGGGCATCACGGACGGCATCCTCCTGGACGGTGTCCGCAAGAAGGAAGGCGGGGCTATGCTTACCCACTCGTTCATCACCATCGGAGGGAAAGGAAACTATTTTCAATTTATCGAGACTCGCCACTGAAATGGCGGGTTTTTAATATAAGTTCTGTTGGTCCATGTTGTTGATTTTTGGTAGGGGGTGATTGAAGCGCCATCAGAAAAGAAGAAGGGAATATGCAAGCTTTTTCCCATCTGCTCTTTTCTGGCGCTTATCACCCCTTCTTATTGGATAAAAAATTATGGGTTGGGGGGCTGTGAGGATTCGGGCTTAATGGGAAAGGTAAGTAAGAATACGGTTCCTTTCCCTACCTTGCTCTGGACCTTGATGGTTCCCCGCAGCGCGCGAACAATGCTGTAGACGACCATCATTCCGAGGCCTGTGCCTTTTGATCCTTTTGTAGAATAATAAGGTTCACCAAGGCGGTCGATCTGCTGTTTTGTCATGCCTACTCCTGAATCTTCAATTTTGACGATGGCATTTATGGGAGAAGCTGTTGATTCTATGGTCAGTACTCCACCGTTTGGCATCGACTCAATGGCATTTTTTACGATATTTAAAAAGCACTGGCGAATCTTTTGGCGGTCTCCATGAATGGAAGATACGGGTTCAAGTTTTTCTGTGATTTCTACTGAATATTGGTTAGCGAGCGGCTGAAGAATTTTAAGGACGTGATGAAGTTCCTCGTGAAGGAAGATATCACTTAAGGTTACTAGAGATGGTTTGGAAAACGTCAGATAATCCTGTATCACTTGTTCAGCAGATTCCAGCTCACTTTTAATAAGGGTCAAATATTCCGTTTGTTTTTCCTGAGGGGCATCATTTTCCTGCAGCAATTGAACAAAGCCTATGGCAGTGGTCAGGGGATTGCGGATTTCATGAGAAATGGCAGCCCCCATCTGTTCTACGGCTTCCAGTCTTTTGGTTCTTACGATATGTTCCTGCAGCACCAGGTTTTTATCAATGAGCTCCATAAAATAAACAATCATTCCGGCACCTAATGGAGGAATAACCATATAGGCAAACCAGACATCAAGCAGCTCCTTGGAAGAGAACATCATCTGGGTAAATATCATGGTTAAAAAGCTGATCAGCAGCGTAAAGAGACTGGCCAAACCGACGCGGCGGTTAGAAGAAAGCTTAAGGAACCACGGTGAGAGGCGCCATAGGGATATTCCGAGCACTGCATAGAGCACAATATTTAGGAAAAACCCGCTGTCGAATCCGTAAAAGGCTCTTAAAAGAACAGCGATCAAACAAAAGAGTGGAGCATACCCTGTATAAAATCCAGCGATGATGACTGGTATATTGCGCAGATCCAGATACATACTGCTGCTGAGTTTATATGAAAACAGATAACAAATCACCAAGGACACAATGAAATAAGCATAGAACATCATTCGGTACCGCTGCTGTGCATGAAATCTTCCAGTTCCCAGCAGGCAAAAAAAGAGCAAAACAATGAGCAGTGAGAGGTTAAACCAGAAATGCACAGTGATCTCCATCTGCATTTCACATCCTGTTAATTTTAGGTATATTTTACCTTTTAAAGATTTTTTAGTAAATAAGATTGAGGACATTTTGTAATCGATAGAGTGAGGTAAAATATTACAATTGAGTAAAATGATTTGCCGGATTGACATTTTCTTTATCTATCTGATATATTAGCATGGTAAAGTAATAAAATAAGTTTCGATATGAAACGCGGTGGTGGCTCACCATGCGTTTTTTTATATTTAGAGGGGAAAGGTTTAGATGAATACACCTACGAATACAACAAAAAAATGGGGGTTCTGGCTTTTAGCCGCCTTCGTTATCGGAAATATGGTTGGCTCAGGCATATTCATGCTTCCAAGTTCATTGGCTCAAACAGCCAGCCCGCTTGGAGTAACCGTTGCCTGGCTTGTCACGGGCTTTGGTGTCATGATGATTGCGCTGATCTTCAGTAAGCTGTCCATCCGCCGTCCGGACTTAACTGCTGGACCGCAAAGCTATGCACGCGCGATGTTTAAATCAAAAAGAGCAGGGAATGTAGCAAGCTTTAGCATGGTATGGGGATACTGGGTAGCCAACTGGATCAGCAATGTGGCGATGGTCACAAGCTTTGCTGGTTACCTGTCTACGTTCTTACCCATTATGAAAGCACAGCATGTTGTTTTTTCTATAGGATCACAGGATATTCAACTCGGTAAAATCATTACGTTTGGAGTTTGTACGGTTTTGCTGTGGGGAATTCACTTTATTTTGGTGAGCAGCATGAACAGAGCTGGAAAATTGAATTTTGTTGCAACAGCATCAAAAGTGGCCGGTTTTGCACTCTTTATTGTCGCAGCACTTTTTGCATTCCAGTCATCCAATTTCGGTGAGTTCTATACACCTGTCGTTGATGAAGGCGGGACGTCACACGGACTGTTCAGCCAGGTGCAAATGGCAGCCATTTCTACGCTATGGGCGTTCATCGGTATTGAATCAGCTGTAATCTTATCAGGACGTGCGAAATCACAGCGGGATGTGAGCCGCGCTACGATCTTCGGACTCATTGTTGCTCTTGTGATTTACATGGCCATTACGCTTCTGACGATGGGAATCTTGCCTCCGGAAGTCTTAAAAGCCTCTGATAAACCTTTCGTTGATGCTCTTTCTGCCATAATCGGCAGTGCAGGTGCAAATGTTATGGCTATTCTCGCACTCGTTTCCTTATTTGGGGCAACGATCGGCTGGATCCTTTTAAGCGCAGAGGTTCCTTATCAAGCGGCAAAATCGGGAACTTTTCCCGCGTATTTTGCAAAAGTGAACAAAAAAGGAAGTCCAACCAGATCTCTTACTGTTACAAATGTGATGTCACAGATCTTAATTTTCTCTACGATTTCAGGAACCATCAGTCAGGCGTATACATTCCTGACGACAGCAGCAACGCTTGCTTATCTGATTCCTTACCTTGTTTCAGCAGCCTTTTTCCTGAAGCTCACCTTAAAAGGGGAAGCCATGGAAGGATCAAAAGGCTCGCGAGTCAAGGATATCATCATTGCGGTATTGGCACTTATTTACTCCGTATGGGTGATCAAAACGGGAACTGCGGACCTTAAGACGTTTGGCCTCGGAATCGGTTTGTTCCTTGCAGGCTTTATCATCTATCCGTTGATAAATAAGCAGCGTCGAAAAAGTGATGTATCCTCGGTTTCTGTGGAGAACAACTAAATAACAAAAGACCAACTCGCCGATGAGTTGGTCTTTTTTTGTTATATTGTGCTCCCGACCTCAGGCTTCACCCACAGCTTCCGAAAATCCGCCCATCCAAAGTCATTCAGCCGAATACCCTTCAGCAATACAGGATAGTTCCACTCTTTGGCGATATGATACATGTGGAGGAGGATCTTTTCGTCCTCCATATATTTTTCGATTTCCTCTAATATCAAATCGCGTTTTTCATAGCTTTCTTCACGTATAAAACGTCCCAGGTATTTGTCCAGAACTATGACCTGCTCTTCAGACAGCAGGGTGCGCATGCTTCTTTCACTTTTTATAAAGGAAAGGAAGCCGTATTGGGTATCCCTCTCAAGCACTTCGCCTTTGGAGAGGATCTCTGCGTCAAGGGGCTGCGGATCCAGCAGAGAATAAGGCGACAGCTCCACAGAAATACCTGCTTCCAAGAATCTTTTCTGCAGCCATTCCGCTTCTCTCAATCCCTCGCACGTATAATCCAAATACTTAAAGGTAAGAGTCTCTCCCTGATAGGAACTTTTGCTTAACAATGCAATGGCGCGATCCAATGATGTTGATGGATACGATGAATGCTGGCTGCGCTCTGGCCACAGGCTGCTCGCCGGGCTGTTCCGCCGTCCGCCAAGCTCGGCGATCATCCGGTTCCGATCGATGAGTTCATCAACCGCTTGCCGGAAGTACAGGTCGTGGTGTGGACCTTCCTTTTGAAAATTAAAGACTAAATAGTGAGAGCCGTTGTTGTTCACCTTCATGTGGCGGTTTTCTGTCGCCTCACTGCCAGGCAGCTCATAGTGGACAATCCGGTCAGCGTTCAGTTCCACGAACCACAGCTCCACTCGGTCGAGCAGTGCCCGTCCGTTGAAGTGCTCATCGAATGCTTCAAGGATAAACACCTTATCGTTATACTGTATCACTTTGAACGGCCCGGTCCCGATGAGTTCTTTGCCAGTGACGATTGGAACATCATGCGGCAAAATCGGCGCGTGGTAGGAGCTGAGGTAATGCAAAAAGAACACATTCGGCCGTTTTAGAATAATCCTCACTGCGTAATCATTGAATGTTTGGATGGATTGGATCTCGGAAAACAGGTGGCGGTACGGTGATTGCACCGAAGGATCCTGCAGCCGGTCCAGTGTATATTTTACATCCTGGGCAGTAAGGGTCCTGCCGTGATGAAACCGCACGCTTTTCCGCAAATAAAAAGTCCATTCCGTTTTATCCGGGTTAATGTCCCAATGGTGGGCAAGGTGCGGTTCGAACTTTCCGGTCACTGAGTTGTAGTTCACGAGCGTATCAAAGATCTGCCGTACAAAATGTGCTTCTGCTGCTGTATAAGAATGAGCGGGATCAAGGGCGGCAAGCGGGCGCCTCATCGGAATCTTCAGCAGATCAACCCGGCTTGAGACCGTCTGTTTGACCTGAAGGCCGAAGTTGTCCTGAATACGGGCTTGAAGCTTTTTCGCCAAGTGTTCAGGCAGAAGCGGCCGGTTCAGAAATTCTGCGGCTTCTGTAATTTGGTTCTTCGCCAGCAGTTTTGCAAAGTGAGCCTCAACCGCTTCTTCCAGGCTGTAATGAAAAAGGACCTTTGAACGGTTGCCGCGGCCTTTTCCAGGAATCCACGTAAGCCATTTTTCCTCGCCCATCCGTTTTAAGAGAAGGTTGACGTTTCGTTTCGTACAGAAGAATAAGGTTTCCAGCTGGCTGACGGTGACTTCTGCCGGGGTTTCATCGATCTTTTCGGGATGCTGCAGATGAAGGGTGATGTAGTAATCAAGGATTTCCATGCCGGTTTCCTCCATAAAAGGTGAAATTCTTTTCTGAATTTTACACTTTTTCTTCCCCTTTTACTAGAGGAAAATAAACAGCAGATAGAAGAAATGGAAAAAGGAGGGATAAATTATGTTTCGGGATTTGCATCCTAATATAAAGATAAGGATTATTACATCATTTATGACACGCGTGGTCGGAACGATGATTTTTCCGTTTATGGCGATCTACTTGTCTGCCAAGCTCGGGCAGGCGCTTGCGGGAATCATCCTGCTGATCAACGTGTTCGTATCCATCCTGGTCGGATTTTACGGAGGCTATATTTCGGACCGGGTCGGGCGGAAAAAGGTGATGGTCGTTGCCCAGCTGATTACGGTTGTGGCGTTCGTGTTCATGACAGCAGCAAATTCCCCGTGGTACGATTCAGCTTGGCTCACTTCGTTCATGATGCTCATACAAAGCATCAGCTCGGGGCTGATGAATCCGGCGGCTGAGGCAATGCTGATCGACGTCAGTACGAAGGAAAACCGGAAGTTCATGTACAGCATTAACTATTGGGCCGTGAACCTGTCGATTGCGCTCGGTTCCATTGTCGGAGGATTCCTGTTTAAGTCTCACCGGTTTGAGCTGTTCACTGCCATAACTCTTGTCAGCATCTTCACGCTTTATCTGGTGGCTTATGTGATGAAAGAATCCTATACTCAGACGGCTGTTCCGCAAAAAGTGAATGTGTTCAAGGATATGGCAGGCAACTACAAAACGGTCATGAAAGATAAAATGTTTTTATGGTTCTGTCTAGCATCCACACTGATCGTCAGTATTGAATTTCAAACAGGGAATTATATTTCCGTACGTCTTGAGGAAGAATTCACGTCCCGGCTTGTAACGTTCGGCGATCTGTTTTCCTACCATCTTGACGGTCTGCGGATGATCAGCTGGATCCGGACGTTCAATACGGTGCTTGTTGTTGCAGGAACGGTTCTTGTCACACGCTGGATGAGCCGGTATTCGGACCAGAAAGTCATTTATACTGGCTTTTGGATGTATGCTGCAGGCTATGCGGTACTGGGTTACAGCAATTCAGCGGGATTGCTGCTTGTTTCCATCTTTATCGCAACAATCGGAGAGCTCATGTACGTTCCAGTCAAACAGTCCATGATGGCTGATATCGTAAATGACGATGCACGGAGTTCCTATATGGCGGTGCATGGATTAACCTTCCAGATGGCAAAAATCCTGGGAGCTGCGGGAATCACGATCGGTTCCTTCGTTCCTTCCTGGGGCATGGCTTTATCCTATCTCTTGTCCGGAATGCTCGGAATCTACTGTTTTACAAAAGTAACGGGGCCGCTTAAAAAGGCGGTTAAAAAAGAAACGAAAAAAGTGGCAGCAATATAAAAAAGGAGGCGTTTAATGTGCGTCTCCTTCTTGATAAAAAATATATCGTATTGTACGATATAAAAAGAGGTGAAGAGGATGAATGTTCAATTCATAAATGAGATATGGACCGATCTGTATTATTTATTGCATTACAAACACGAAGAACGGTTGACCCACCAAAATGTGAGGTGCATGCAGGCGGTGAAAAAGAATAAGGATGCCACGGTTGCCTTTTTGGCAGATGTCCTGCAGATTACGCATCATTCCGCATCCGAGCATGTGAAGAGGCTGATCGATAAAGGCTATGCTCAAAAAGAACGATCGGCGACGGATAAGAGAGCGGTATATGTGAAGCTGACCGGGTTAGGAGAGGAAGTACTCAAACGGAACACCGAACTGGACGAAGAAAAGCTGCAGAACGTTCTGGGCCGTTTGAGCAAAAAAGAACAACAAGAGATTTTGGACGCGTTTGAGAAGCTAAGAACGGAGGCAAAGTATGTATACAGTCGTTAAAATTACAATTTCGGCGCTGGTGATCGGTATGATTACCGCCCTTGCCAAACATTCCCCTCGTTATGGAGGAATTATCGCGGCTCTTCCGCTGGTCAGCCTGTTAAGTCTGTTTTGGCTCTATACACAAGGAGAGCGGACCGATCACCTGAGCCAGTTTTTATATGGTGTTCTGTACGGGCTGCCGAGCACCATCGTCTTGATTTTTGTTGTCGCTTTTTCCCTTAAGCATTCCATGCCTTTTTTTCTGTCGATTGTACTCGGGATCGGCGGATGGGGGTTGTGTTTGGTCCTTCAAAAGCTCCTTCTTTCAGGGGCTTTATTGAATCTGCGGTAGTTTACGTCTCCGAACGGTATGTTTTTCCGAGCTCTTCTCCCAGACTGAAGTAATGGCGGAAATTATAGATTAAAGGATTCCATTTAGCAGGATCGATGTGATTTCCCCCCTTGATGATGTCGGTGTGGGCATGAACGCTGACAGCCTGGGTCTCCACAATCGCAAAGAACGGTGAGTACTCGGGAATCCGGATCTGCTTTACTTCGGCTTCAATCTGCAGAGGGCATTCTGTGATTCTTTCAGGCTGGACTGAAATGGATGAAGTGGAAGTGAACCCTGCTGCTTCAAACTTATCTTTTTTGTAGGTGAAGCCAAGCTCTTGTTTGTATGGTGGAACCGGATCTTTTCCTGTATAAGGAGCAAGTCTTTCAACTTGTTCCCAAAGCGAAGCGTCCGGTATATTCAGCACACATTCCGGTGTTCTCTCCAGGTTTTCTATGGCTTTTCCGCCGAGTCCGATGCCTAATAGGATGCAGTTGCCGAGTGCCCAGGAGGACGATATGGGGCTGATGTTGACCGTGCGATCCTCATTTAATGTGGTCAGCAGAACGACAGGTGTTCCGTAGTATAAAATTTTCGGTGTGATAATTGAGGTGTTTGGCAGAGTCTTCATTTGTATTCTCCTTTATATTGGATTCGGATTCAGTATAAAGCAGGAATTCTTCGATGTTCATCGAAGTATGGATGTAAAAGGAGGCGATGAGATTGATGGCACAATCGAATGTGGCTGAAATTGCTTCGATCGTAAGCGAGTCTTCACGCGCGGCCATATTAACGGTCTTGATGGACGGCCGGTTTCATACGGCGAGCGAACTCGCTTTTATGGCCGGCATCAAACCGCAGACCGCAAGCTTTCACCTGTCAAAAATGCAGGAGGCTGGTGTGATTGCTCAGGAAAAACAAGGGAGGCACCGCTATTATGGCATTCATAACGAAGAGGTCGCTAAGGTGATGGAGTCCTTTCTTTTAATTGCACCGCCTGTCAAAATCAAATCACTGAAACAGTCCTCACAGGACAAGGCGATGAGGTTTGCGAGAACGTGCTATGACCATCTGGCGGGCAGCGTCGGAGTTCAGCTGACCGATGCATTGCTGGACGCAGGTTTTTTGGACGAAGATGAGGAGAATTTTATCGTAACGGAAGAAGGCGTTCATTTTTACAATGGATTGGGCATCGACCTTGAAACAATCAGCAAGAAACGCCGGTCCTTCTCCCATCGGTGCCTGGATTGGAGTGAGCGCCGCCATCATCTGGCAGGAGCGCTGGGCACTGCCCTTTTGGAACAATTATTGGAGCGGGGATGGATTGAGCGAGTTCCGCAGCACCGGGCGGTTAAGGTAACAGAAGAGGGGAAAAAAGGACTGAAGGAAACGTTCGGAATGGACATTTTAAAGGAGGGAAAGTGAGGTGGCAAGCCATAAAGAAATCGTTTCAGAGACAGGCAAGCAAATGCTGCAGCAGGTCCGGGGAATTTGTATAGGCTTTCCGGAAGTCACGGAGCATGTCAACGGTTTTGGCCATACATCGTTCCGTGTGAAGGACAAGCCCTTCGTCATCATGGGAGAGAATGAACAGGGCACTTCATTGGCGATAAAAACACTGCCGGAGACGCAGGAAATTCTTCTTCAAGAAGAGCGGTTTTTCAGACCTGCTTACATCGGCCAGCACGGCTGGATCTCCATCTACCATTCAGGCGAGATGAACTGGAAAGAGATTCATAGCCTGATTCTTGAAGCCTATCAGCGGACGGCGCCTAAGCGTTTGGTAAAATTGCTGGAAGAAAACCAATAATGCGAAGAGGAAAGGAAGTACATACCATGAACGATAAAATAGAAGAGTACCTTGCAAGCAACAGAGATACACATTTGAGCCAGCTGAAAGATTTTCTCGCCATTCCGAGCATATCGACGCAGACAGAGCACAAGGGAGATATGGAAAAAGCAGCGGAATGGACCGCAGAATCTTTGCGCCAGCTTGGCATGGATAATGTAAAGGTATATGAGACAAAAGGCCACCCGGTCGTGTATGGTGAATGGCTTAAGGCAGAAGGAAAGCCGACTGCCCTCATCTATGGCCATTATGATGTCCAGCCTGTCGACCCGGTCGAGCTATGGAACAGCCCGCCTTTTTCTGCTGAGATTCGTGATGAAAAGCTCTATGCCCGTGGGGCGAGTGATGATAAAGGCCAGACCTTTATGCACTTTAAAGCACTGGAAGCTTTTTTAGAAACAACAGGTACACTGCCGTTGAACTTCAAGTTCTGTATTGAGGGCGAGGAAGAGATGGGAAGCCCCAACCTGCCTGCTTTTGCGGAGGAACACAAGGACTTATTAGCTGCTGACCTGATCGTGGTTTCGGATACAGGCATGATCGAAAAAGGAAAACCCGCTATCACTTACGGACTTAGAGGATTGTGCGGCCTGCAGATCGACTTGAAGGGACCGAGCGGAGATGTTCACTCCGGACTGTATGGCGGGGTGATTCAGAATCCGATTCATGCACTCGTTAAAATCGTAGACTCCTTCCATAGTGAGGACGGACATATTTTGGTGGATGGTTTCTATGATGATGTTTTGACGGTTACCGAACAGGAGAAGGAAGAGTTTGCTTCCCTTCAGTTTAATGAGGAGGAAGTGAAGAAGGAATTAGGTGTGAATGAGTTATACGGTGAAGAAGGCTACTCTTACCTTGAGCGCACATGGACCCGTCCGACTCTTGAGGTGAACGGGATCTATGGCGGCTATCAAGGCGGAGGTTTGAAAACCGTACTGCCGTCAGAAGCCCATGCGAAAATTTCGTGCCGCCTTGTACCCAATCAGGATCCTGATAAGATTGTTGAACAGCTCAAACAGCATATCACGAAGCATCTCCCAGCTGGAGTTGAAGTAGAAATGTCTCGCTTTGATCAAGGCCATCCTTACTTGACGCCGATCGATCATCCTTATGTTCAGGCAGCCGGCGAGGCTTATGAAAAAGTGTATGATGTGAAGACTTCCTATATAAGAAGCGGCGGTTCCATTCCAATCATCGCAACATTTAAACAGTTGTTTAACCTGCCGATCGTATTGATGGGATTCGGCCTGCCGAATGAAAACTTCCACGCACCAAATGAGCACTTCCATCTTGAGAATTTTGATAAAGGGATGCGCGTTCTGTGCCATTATTGGGAAGATATCGCGAAAATGGAGCTGTAAGAGAGAGTATAGTACCCAGGCTGGTGTTGAGCCTGGTTTTTTTCGTGGGTTTGGGGCAGACGGAATCGGGCGGCAGGTAAAAACAATCATACTCCAATAAAAAAGGAGCTATCCTGAAAGTCAAAATTTGACCTTTGGGCAGCTCCTTTTTGGCGTGAAAAATCTTCAATGAAAAGTTGATTGGTGTGCAAGGTGCGAGTCTCCTACGGGACGAGCGTGACAGGTGAGACTCCGGCCGGTGCTTGCACCAAAAAGTAGGCGTTCACGCCGGTAAGGCTCACCGTACGCCCTGCGAAAGTAGGCGTTTACGCCGGTAAAAGCGAGCAGCCTGGAACGGAAATCAACTGCAGCCAGATAGACATCCTTTTTCTTTTTTTATGCTAACGGCTTCTTGGACAGCCCCTTCTTTAAATCCATCAACTTGCCGGCACTTCTTCTTTCGCTTCTGCTTTCTGTTCGCGGTTGCCCATCACATAGCGATCGCCTCCGACGAACAGGGCAACGATAAAACCAATGACACAAGCGATTAACGCGAGGTAAAACCCGTGGTGCAAAGCCTTTTCGACCGCATCTCTTAAAAAGCTGACGACTTGAGGGGGAAGCTGAATGTTCTTTTGCATCAGGATTTCCGGCTTAGCCATCTGCTCCACTTTATCTGCTGGAAGCTGAGAGGAGGCCGCAAACTCCTTCATCTTGTCTTTTAAATCATTGTTAACGATTGTAGCGGTGATCGCTGCTCCCATCACACCTCCGATGCTCCGCCAGAAGCCGACGACCGAAGAGGCGATCCCAATGTATTTACTATCTACAGACTGAGCAACGGCATTTTGCGAAACACTCATGAGCGGTCCAAGAACGAGGAGGCCGAGTCCGATCATGACTCCCGTTACGACCCAGTTCGCCGTTTCGTGCGTAATGGTTCCGAGCAAGTAAGCTTCTATGATCCCTACACCCATCGCAAACGCCATGATTGTGCGGAAGCGTATTTTGGTACAAAGGAAGCCAGCTGTAATAGCCCCAACCATGATCGGAAACATCATCGGCGTCAGTACGCTGTTCGAGTTTTCGTTCCCGATGACCGCCACAGAAAGAATAGGCAAGTAGGTGATGGCCGAGAACATGATCGCACCTTGGCAAAACACGACGATGCTTGTTCCGAGGACCATTTTATTCTTAAAGATGGAAAGCGGAAGGATCGGTTCCTGCGCTTTTCGTTCTACCAATAGGAACAGCGCAATGGATACTGCGGCTCCGGAAAACAGTCCGATGATCTGTGCTGAATCCCATGCATAATCTTTTCCTCCCCACTCCAGTCCAAGCAGAAGCAGGACGGTAGAGGAAACGAGCAGCAATGTTCCTAAGTAATCAACCTTAGGTTTAAAGTCAGATTTGGATTCTTTTAGAGCGATGGCCAGCGTAACAATCGAAAGCAAACCAAAAGGAACGTTCACGTAAAAGCACCATCTCCAGCCTAATAAGGAAGACTCGGAAATCCATGTGCCGATCTGCGGCCCCAAAACGGAGGAGATTCCAAAGATACCCGCAAAGATACCCGACATTTTAGCTGCTTGCTTCGGATCGGTTGAGACTGAATAGATAATCGTAAAAGAAATAGGAAAAATAGCACCTGACCCGATACCCTGAATGACACGGTAAAAGATCAGCTGGTCGATGTTCTGTGCGGTTCCGCAGAGAGCTGACCCAATCAGAAACATGCTGATACCAATTAAATAGAACAGCTTTCGTCCAAATAAATCGCTCATCTTCCCAAAAACGAGCATTGTACTGGTCGCTGACAGCATATAGGCTGTGAAAATCCAGCTCATTTTGTCAAAGCCGCCGATGTCTTTGATCACTTGACTAATACTGGCTGAAACAATGGTGTTATCCAATGAAGACATGAAAAGCCCCAATGCCATTGCCAGCACGACGAATCCCATTCTTTTATCTTGAGCCATACCCTCACCACTTCCCCTTTATATTCAATAAATACCATTAATTAGAATACCATCATCATGGAGGGCTGAACAGTTAAATTTTTATATAGCTCTATTCTAACAAATTGTTGCATTGAGAAGATTTTTTATAAAAAGTCTTCATTGACAAGTTGATTGGAGTGCAAGGTGCGAGACTCCAGCGGGAGCAGCGGGACAGGTCAGGTGAGACACGTAGGCGCTTGCGCCGAGGGGCTCAGCGCACGCCCCGCGGAAAGCGAGCCTCCTGAAGCTGAAATCAAACACTCAAGAGTAACAAAGGTTACGACAACAGCCTTTTATAAAGAAAAATAAGCCTCAAGTACAGGCATTCCTTTGAAATCATCATAGTTTACATGGGGGTGATAAAATTGTTGCGAATTAGATGCAGCGATGCGCAAAAACAGCAGGAATTGCGTAAACCGATAACCGTTATTACGTTTGGTGGTAAAGGTTGCTCAGGCTGTTCACGTTAAGAAGAATGATTAGGATGCTGTCGATTATTTTCCGGGAAATATGATGTGATATGTCGTTTAGATTCAATGTTTGGCGGATACACATAAGAGTAGGCGATGGAAAAATAAATGTAGACATATAATGCAGCCATCTACGACAACTTTTTTAATAAAAATAGACTAACCTAAACCAAAGAAGGAACCAAAACAAAATTTCCTGTTAGAAAATATTACGAATTTCTATTTTATATAGCCATTTTTCCGTATAGTTGCATAAAGATATGTACTACAAGCCTGTTGAATAAAAAGGAGAGGCGTGTAAACCAATGGCTACCTATCACAATCAAGTATTTGTGTCTGTGCCGGAACACGAAGTCCGTGATAAATGTTCACCTATTTACTTTACCTGCATTCAGGAAGGTTTGATCGTGCGTGCCGCTTATATCGGAGAGGGCATACAATGCGGGACATTAGTCGGCATGGTTGATAATGAAGGAGAGCTTCATTTTAAATACCATCATGTGAACAAGAACAATGAGCTGCGGAGCGGAGTGGGGAGGCTGGTGCCTGAATGGCTGCCAGATGGCCGCTTAACGCTGACTGGAACCTGGCAGGGAATGGACGGCTTACAACAAGAGAAAATGCAGTGCCATTCCTTTCAAGGCTCTTTTCAAGGTGCCAGGCACCTCAATTACACAAGTGTGTAATCGTGGTGCCTGGCACCGTTTCTTTTTTTAACGGCATAGCTGAAGCTGTGGCTGAGAAAGAATTCTTATGGCTTCCTTATTGTTTGATACATCCAAAAAGATTTTTGTCTTCTCTCCCAGATAGATCGCTTCGATTGTCACTCTACACCACAATGCCCCATGGATCATTCCGATCTGTCCGGGTGCACCTGAAGCAATATCAAGGATTTGAATGACTTGCTTTTCTGTCCAATGCAAATGCAAAGGATAAAGAGTATTCCTGACGGCCTGAATTTCGTTCGGAATCTCACCTTCTGTACTTCCGACTACAAATCTAACGACATTTTGAGGACTGTTGGGATCTGGTTTCAATTGTTGGAAGCCATTGATGTTTATACCGTTCAGTGCAAAGTGCTTTAGTAATTTTGCAAGGGTCCGATCATCTGCTATTAATAGAAACTGGGTTCTCATTTTATAATTTAGTCCGTTAGGCATCGATTCCATTACTCCTTTAGTGGCTCTTATTTATATAAAAATATGTCATAGGAATAGTACTCATAACCAAAAAACCAGAGGACACCCAACGCTATCTTTAAAACAAAAAGCCCCTCCTGCTAAATAAGGAGAGGGCTTCTTAAATTTAAATCTATTACTTGAAAATATCATACGAGACGGTTCCGCTTTTGATGGTGAGTGATTTTAGTTTTTGGTTTATCTCTGGGTTGGCTTTGAGTTCTCCCATGAATTTATCATAGGCTTCCTGGACAGAGGAGACCGTGTAAACCGCCCGCTGCCGTTTTTGGTCTGTTGAAGCTTCTACTAAAAAGAGATCAAACGTGTCTTTGTTCAAGAATCGCACCCCCATAGCTTTATAGTTATTATTTTCTGCAATAGTATTGAGAGTCCTGCTTGTGGAGGGGCTGTTACAAAAAAGTAAAATTAATAGAGGAGTTGTAAAATAGCTTCTATTAAATGGATAGTTAAAAAACAGGCAGCAGTGAACGCTGTCTGTTTTTGTCCGGTTCGGAGGATAATGTCGCGATTTTGTCGCATAATTTATCATCCAAGATGTTCCAATATAGAGTAGAATAAGAGTAGGTGATCAAATTATGCTGAAAAAATTAATAAAGAATATGGATTATAGTTTAGTAGCGGCCACGGTTGGCTTATGTATATTTGGTTTAGTCATGATCTATAGCAGCAGCTATTGGGTCGCATTTAATTATGGTAGAGAAGCTGATTTCTTCTTTAATCGGCAGCTCATTTTTGTACTCGGAGGTTTTATGATTTTTTGTCTCTCCTCTATCTTTCCATACAAAGCGTATATGAAACTAACCAAGCTATTAATTACGGTGACGGTCTTTCTATTAATTCTTGTTTTTGTTTTGGGAAAGGTTGTTAATAATGCGCAATCGTGGATCAGTCTGGGAGGGTTTAACCTTCAGCCGGCTGAAGCGGCAAAAATCGCGATCATCATCTACCTGGCATCGATATTATCGAAGAAACAATCCTACATTTCCGACTTTAACAAGGCCATTGCACCACCGTTAGTTGTCGTTGGATTTATTGCCTTCCTCATTCTCATGCAGCCTGACTTCGGTTCGATGCTCATCCTGGTTTCCATTGCGGCATGTATCCTGGTTTGTTCGAAGATACGCTTTCGCCATGTTGCGATTCTTTCGGTATCGTCGGCAGTACTGATGATTGTTTTCTTCATGTTTGTGGCGAGTGATGAACAGCTTTCCCGTTTTAAGGGAGCCTACTCACCATTTGAACACCAGAAAGAGGGTTATCAGCTCATCAATTCCTATGTCGCCATTTCTGCTGGAGGAATGGAAGGGGTAGGGCTCGGGAACGGGCGTACAAAGTATGGATACCTGCCAGAGGGACAGACAGATTTCATCATCGCCAACGTCTCGGAGGAGTTTGGATTTGCCGGTGTTCTGGCCTCAATCACAGGATTATTTTACATCGTGATCAGAGGATTTATCATTGGCCTGCGCTGTAAAGATACGTTCGGCCGGCTGCTGGCGTTCGGAGTGGCCAGTATGATCGGGATCCAATCGTTCATTAATCTTGGCGCTGCCACCGGGCTCCTGCCAGTTACCGGTGTTCCACTGCCTTTTCTAAGCTATGGCGGGTCATCACTTCTGGTCATCATGTTCTCAATGGGGATTCTGACGAACGTTTCCGCGTTTGTGAACATGAAGCGAAACCCGGTTCATGAAGATGCTTTGGATAAAGATAAGCCTTTAACACCTCTTCACAAAAACACGGTTGCTGCGTTTCCTTATCAAAACAAAAAGAAACCAGCCCACTAAAAAAGGTTTGCAATCTCCGCTCTCGTTCCGTCATGATGTAAGAAAACCGATAGAATGGGAGAGTGGAAAATGATCGATACGTTCGAAGTTGTCATCACGCCATTTCAGAGGAAACGGAAGATAAGGGTCTGCCTGCCGAATGATTATGAAACAAGCGGAAAAACATATCCAGTCCTGTTTATGCATGACGGACAGAACCTGTACCGTGATGAGGATGCGAGCTTCGGCACATCCTGGGGTGTAAAGGATTATATAGAAGAAAGCGGTCTTGAGCTGATTGTCGTCGGGATTGATTGTGCGGATGGAACTGACCGTCTGGATGAGTACGGTCCATGGGAGAATGCCGACATTGCAGACAAGCTGAACCTGGATAAAAATGCTTACGGCGGCGGGGGTGAAAAATACATCGATTATATCGTACATGAACTCAAGCCCCTGATCGATCAAAAATACCGTACCCAGCGCAATGACACGCTGATGGCGGGAAGCTCGATGGGCGGTCTGATTTCGACATACGCGGCCTGCGCCTATCCGCTCATTTTCACTCGGGTAGCTTCTGTTTCGTCTGCCTATTGGTTCAGCCAGCAGGAGATTGAAGAGCTGATCCGGGACAGCGACCTTTCCAGCGTGAAAAAATTCTACATGGACGTTGGTACAAAGGAAGACTCCGGGAACGTAAATAACCACATGTATATCGATTCTAGCGACCGGGTTTACGAGATCATTAAGGATAAGGTGAGTGACTGCCGCTATGACGTAGTCGAAGGCGGCATACATAACGAAGCCGATTGGAGAAAACGCCTGCCGGAGATTTTGGGGTATATGTTTTTATAAATGGTGCCAGGGCACCGCAATTTGCGGGTGCCTGGCACCACTTTTTTTTCTCTTTTATTCCACGATTCAACAAGAAACAAAAAAGTTTTAGTTAAAAAGATACAGGCAGTTAGAACCGGTTTATGTAAAATTTGTAAAGTATACATTAAGAGGGTTTACTTCAAAATGCAGGGAATGATTGTTGTTTCCTAAAAAAACTGTGCGTTTTGCTCCTATGACCCTCCTCTTAAAACCCCTTTTTCCCTTACTGCGTTTAATCAAAGACAACCTCAAATCTATCCAAACCTCCTCACATAAAAACATCCTATATACACTGAACCAAATTGGAAGTTAGTGGAATAAAAGTGCATAAAATGTCATGTTATTAAATAATTGTAAATGTTCGCCAGAGTTCAACTATAGTCCCGTTTTATCGACATCTTTTCCTGCTATACTCAATTTGAAATTTTCAACGATTGAAAAATAGGAGGTCTAGATGGAAGAGACAATCAGTTTACGAGATATCATGCTTATCTTGAAAAGAAGGTATATGCTTATTATTTTGTCTGCACTGGTTCTTGCCGGAATTGCAGGGGCTGTTTCATATTATGTGATGGATCCAACCTATCAGTCATCTGCACAAATTTTAGTGAATGAAGAGAAGCAGGATGCCAAGCCGTTTGATGTTAACGCCGTACGCACCAATGTGGAAATGATCAATACGTACAGCGTCATTATTAAAAGTCCGGCGATCCTTGAAAAAGCAGCGGATGAGCTGAACATTGACGGAGGCATCAATGAGCTGAACAACAAAGTCAGTGTGAACAGCCAGGAAAATTCTCAAGTGTTTTCAATTACAGTTAAAGACAGTGATCCTGCAGAGGCAGCTAAAATCTCCAATACGATCGCCGGTATCTTCCAAAAAGAAATACCGCATATCATGAATGTTGATAATGTCAGTATCTTATCCAAAGCTGATGAAAATCCAGTGCCTGTCGCTCCCCGTCCAATTTTGAACATTGCGATCGGCTTGGTCATCGGGTTAATGATCGGAGCAGGCTTGGCATTCCTTCTTGAATATCTGGACAACACCATCAAAACGGAAGAGGATGTTCAAATCGTAACCGGACTGCCGGTGCTTGGGGCCATACCGAAGATGGATACCGTCAAAGAAACGAAGGCTTCAGCACCAGTCACGCCAAACGGAGTAAGGAGTGAGACGGTTGAGTCGTAAACTGAAGAGCAGCCTAAAGAACCTGTCACGCAGCCTGATCACGCAGCAAAACCCGAAATCCCCTGTTTCTGAACAATATCGGACAATCCGAAGCAACATTCAGTTTTCGTCTATCGATCAGAAGTGCCAGACGATCATGCTTACTTCTCCTGGAAAGGAAGAAGGGAAGTCGACAACTGCAGCTAATTTAGCAGTGGTGCTTGCACAGCAAGGAAAAAAAGTATTGCTTGTTGATACCGATCTCAGAAAGCCAACGGTCCATTATACCTTTCAGCTTTCTAACCTCCATGGGCTAACCACCGTCCTAACGAAGGAAATAGCCTTAGAACGCGCATTTCAGGAATCAGCTATTCCCGGACTTTCGGTGCTGACATGCGGACCGATTCCGCCCAATCCGTCTGAATTGCTGGCATCTCTCGCGATGGAGTCTTTGATTGCCGACGTAAAAGAAAGCTTTGACTATATTATTTTCGACACACCCCCTGTTCTCTTAGTGACAGATGCTCAGATTCTTGCGAGTAAATGTGATGGCTGCCTTCTGGTGGTGGCCAGCGGTATCACTGAAAAAGATGCAGCAGCAAAAGCCAACGAGCAGCTGAAAAAAGCCAAATCCAGAATGCTTGGCGCCGTGCTCAATGGTCAGCAAAGAAAAGAACAGATGTATTATTACGGAGGATAAACTGCAGCTAGAGGAGGGCACCATGATTGATATCCATTCACACATACTGCCGGGAATTGATGACGGAGCACCTGATATCGAAGCAAGTCTTGATATGGCCCGAGACGCTTTGGACCAGGGCATCACACATGTGATCGCCACACCTCATCACCGAAACGGGACCTTTGAAAACGAAAAAACTTCCATATTGGAACAGGTGTACCGCTTAAACACTCGTTTAACAGAGGAAGGACTCCCATTAACAGTCCTGCCAGGCCAGGAGATCAGAATCTATCGCAGCATGGTACAGGATTTTGAGCAGCTTCTGTCTTTAAATCATACAGGGCGATATCTGTTCATCGAGTTTTCTTTCACAAGGGTGCCTAACTATTCGAACGAGCTGTTCCATGAAATGCTGGTCAAAGGTTATGTACCTGTCATCGTTCATCCAGAGCGGAACACAGAACTGCTGGAAAATCCCGAATTGCTTTATGAGTTTGTGGAACAAGGGGCATTGACTCAGGTTACTGCCGGAAGTCTGTTGGGAGATTTCGGTAAAAAGACCAAATCGTACACGCAGGAACTGATCAGCCACGACCTTACACATTTCATTGCATCTGATGCCCATAACATTTCTTCAAGAAGGTTTTGCCTAAGTGAGGCGTACGATGAAATATCCAGGCAGTTTGGCAGCAGCAAAGTCCTGTATTTCCAGGAGAATGCCTATTCATTAACGGAAGGCAGTGCGATCAATTCCGAGTTGCCTGTTCCGATCAGGAAGAGAAGGCTTATGGGTATTTTTTAAACAATATAAATTTTAAGGAAGAAAAAATTTAATAACAGGGGGAAATTGAAATGAGTTATAAAAGCCGATTCACTTTCTTGATTACTATTGACTCGCTTATCGTTCTCCTTTCCATTTATTTGTCTCACTTTTTCCTCAATCCCTATGCCGCAAAGGTCAATTTAATCATTGCTGTAAGTTCTTTAGTTCTGTTGGGAAGCCATCATTTATTTTCGTACGTTTTCAGAATCTATCGGAGTGCCTGGAGATATACCAGTATGGAAGAATTAGCAGGGATCTTTACTATCGTCACATCTTCCGTCCTGATGACTGTCATGACCCAGCTTGTATTTTTTCACACAGTCTACGAGCGCGCCTTAATCATTGCGTGGATGCTGCATATTCTTTTTCTTGGCGGTGTCAGGTTTGCCTGCCGTTTTACCTTAGGCCTGAAAAGGATGAACAACAAACTGCGGACTCCCGGAAAAAGGACACTGATCATAGGCGCTGGGGATTCTGGACGAATACTGGCACGGCAATTAAAAGCGACAGAGCAGACAGATCTGATCCCTGTAGCGTTTGCTGACGATAATCTTCAGCTAAAAAACCTTGCGATCTCGGGAATCGATGTGAAAGGAACAGTCGATGATCTATCCTCGATCGTGAAGGAAAACAAAATCGAGCATATCATTATCGCCATGCCATCTGCTTGTCCCAAAAGGACCAAGGAAGTGATTACACAGGCAAAGCTTGTATGTGAAAACGTACAGATTCTTCCTAAAATTGAAGACCTGGTGCTCGGGAAACTATCCATCAGCTCCATAAAGGATGTCTCCGTCGAGGACCTGCTCGGCAGGGAAGAGGTCGAGCTTGATGTGAATGCCATCGCTGACAAAATCAATGGGAGAACAGTGCTCGTGACAGGTGCGGGCGGATCCATAGGCTCTGAGATCTGCCGCCAGGCTGCACAGTTCAATCCATCACAGATTGTATTGCTCGGTCATGGAGAGTACAGCATCTATAAGATCGAGCGGGAACTTAAACAACGGTTTAAACATATCGATTTTCCAACCGTGATTGCAGACATTCAGGACTACGGAAAAATGGTGGAGGTCATGGAACAATTTCAGCCGGAGGTCGTCTACCATGCTGCGGCCCATAAGCATGTCCCTCTCATGGAGCGGAATCCTGAAGCGGCTGTGAAGAATAACATTATCGGGACAAAAAACGTGGCCGAAGCTGCCTCGGTCGCCCATGTGAAAACGTTTGTCATGATTTCCACGGACAAAGCCGTTAATCCTACAAGTGTGATGGGAGCGACCAAACGAATAGCTGAGCAGATCGTCCAGCATATGGATACCATCAGCTCCACCCGGTTTGTCGCGGTGAGGTTTGGAAACGTATTAGGCAGCAGGGGAAGCGTGATCCCTCTGTTTAAAGAGCAGATTAAGAACGGAGGCCCGGTTACCGTAACTCACCCTGAGATGGTGCGATATTTTATGACGATCCCGGAAGCTTCCCGTCTTGTGATCCAGGCAAGTGCACTGGCAAACGGAGGTGAAATCTTTGTATTGGATATGGGGGAACCGGTAAAGATTGTGGATCTGGCAAAAAATCTAATCCGCTATTCCGGGTTTGAAAATGAAGAGATCGCCATTGAATATTCCGGCATCCGTCCAGGAGAAAAGCTGTACGAGGAATTGCTCAATGAGGATGAAGTACATCCGGAACAGATCTATCCGAAAATTTACGTCGGGAAATCTGTGAAGGCCGAACTGGCGCAGATTAAAAGGCTGATCAACCGGTCCATGGACATCAGTGACGCGGAGCTGAAGAAAATGCTTCTGTTCATGACGAACCAACAAAGCTATGAATCCAAAGAAGTAGAATACGTCTAAAAGGGGGCCTGCTTTGATCGCGAAGGTAGTACAGCCATTAAAAAAACTTGGAAACACAAATGTAAAAAGCCGGTTCTTAAAAAATATCCTTGTTTTGGCGGGAGGGACCGCCTTTGCTCAAGGGCTGCTTGCTCTTTGTTCCCCGGTCCTGACAAGACTGTATACACCAGCGGATTTTGGACTGCTCCAAACCTACGTTTCTGTACTTTCCATAGCTGCTGTTATTGCTTCATGGAGATATGAGATGACGATCCCTTTGCCCAAAAGCGACCGTACCGCAGCCAGTCTGCTCGTTTTATCGATGATGATCACCTTCTTTATGGGAGGTGTCATGGCAGTCATCTTCTTTCTTTTTCAACATGAGCTTGAGAGATTTCAAACATTCCAAAGCCTTATCGATTATTTGTGGCTACTGCTGCTCAGCTTTTTGGGAGTCGGCATCTACCAGTCGCTGAATTATTGGGCGGTGCGTAAAGGCGCCTTTAAAGATATTGCGAGAACAAAAGTGACGCAAAGCTTCGGACAGATTGCTATCCAGGTTGTTTTCGGTCTTCTCATGTTTCGGCCGTCTGGTCTTCTGCTTGGAGATGCGGCCGGAAGAGTGATGGGCAGCGGCAGGCTGAGTCTGTCTTTATTGAAGGAAGATTCAAAGGTTCTAAAGGAGATTACGGTTAAAAGCATCATAGAGTCAGCCAAACGATACAGATCATTTCCTCTCATTTCAAGCTGGTCGGCTTTATTGAACGGGATCGGACAGCAGTTGGCGCCGCTTTTGATCATTTCCTTTTTTGGAGCGGCGACGGGCGGCTGGTTTGCGCTTGGCCAGAGAGTGATTGGAATGCCAATGCTGCTGATCGGAAAATCGGTTTCACAGGTGTATTTTGGTGAAGCCTCCGACCGTCTGAAGAAGAATGAGGGGATAATGGACCTGTACCAAAAAACAGCGGGTAAGTTATTTCTTATCGGAGTGCTGCCGATCGCCGTTCTGTTTGTCGGTTCGCCCTATTTGTTCAGTCTGTTTTTTGGCACTGAGTGGAGAGAAGCGGGGCTCTATGTCCAATCGCTGTCTCTCATGTTTCTGGGGCACTTTGTCGTCGTTCCCTTGTCCCAGACACTGTATATCATCGAGAAACAAAGCTGGCAGTTTTATTGGGACCTGGGAAGAGTTGGCATTATTCTGGCTATTTTTATGGTCGTCAAAGATATGGGGATGTCAGCAGGGACGGCAGTCATGATCTATGGAATGTTCATGTTTGCGATGTATGCGGCGCATTATCTTCTAACGGTCGCCGCGATTAAGCAAATGGATAGAGCAGGGAGCTGATCAATATGATGAAAAAGCTGAATATCCTGACGCTGACACTGCTTTACGGCGTGGTGCTGCAGTTAATCTACAGCCATGTCATCTCGATTAATTTTTCGTACATGGGCTATGTGTATCTGCCGGTCAGTATGATGCAGCTGCTATTTGCCTACACGTTTGCGGTCATCCCAGCACTTTGGATGCCTGTCATAATTACGAGGCCATCGCAGGTCGTTTACTGGCTGCTGTTTGTGATGGTATATGTACCTGCCATTCTCGTAACGGTTCATACCCTGCCTTTGCCTCTTGAGCAAATTTTAAGGTTTCACGCCAGCCTTTTCCTATCGTTCGGCATGCTTGGCCTCATTTATAAGGTGCCTTTGCTGTCCATTCCATCTGTAAAAATGCCGGCAGCCTGCTTTTGGGGATTCATTTTTTCGCTGAGTCTCATCTCTTATGTATTTATTTTTAAAGCGTTTGGCATGTCCTTGAGCTTTGTTTCACTCTTGAACGTTTATGATGTGCGTTCGGATTACAAGGAAGCAGCTCAGCAAAGCTCAGGGCTCGCAGCCTATCTGATCTCCTGGCAAGCCAACGTGCTCAATCCGTTAATTCTCGGGTATGGACTGAAAAAGAAGAAGCTGTGGATGACCGCAGCCGCACTATTGGGACAGGGAGCCATCTTTTCGATCACTGGCTATAAAAGTGTGTTCTTCTCGGGCGTCCTCATCATGGCCATCCTGATGGCCATGTACAAGCATGGCAAGCGGTTTGGATACTTTACGATGGCAGGGGCAGTGGGGCTGATCATCATCGGCTGGATCGCGAAAGCCGGTTTCGGCTCTCTCATTTTTTCTTCACTTTTTGTTCGTCGAATTTTGATCACTCCTGGATTCCTGACCGGTCTGTATTATGATTTCTTTTCTTCCCATGAACAGGTGCATCTGGCGCACAGCATCTTTAAATCGTTTATCGATTATCCATACAGCCTGAACCCGCCATATCTGATCGGCTCTTACTATTTTCACAGCCAGGAAATGTCGGCGAACGCTAACATATGGGCAGACGGCTTCGCGAACTTCGGGTTTTGGGGACTGTTCATTTTCCCCTTATTACTTGGGTTCATCCTGCTGCTGTATGACAGTGTTTCCGAGCAAAAGGATCTGAGGGTGGCATGCCTGCTGATTGGGATCCCGGCTTTTTCATTGACCAATACGGCACTGCTGACCGGATTATTAACGCACGGATTGGGCTTGGCTTTGGTGATCGCCTACCTTATTCCTGGAAAAAGAGAAACAGAAACCGTTTTGTCTGCCGGCTCCCTGGAGAACAGGCAATGGGATAAATCTGCGTAAGGACATGAATTATGAAACGGAGGGTGATCAACATGATGAAAGTGACCCATTTTACCTCGGTTCATCCTGAGAATGACACAAGAATTTTTATAAAGGAATGCAGCTCGCTCGCGGAGCATTATGAGGTTTCCTATGTGGTTCCTTCTGCAAAAAGCTATCAAAAAAATGGGGTAAACGTCATCGGTATCAATGCAAAAGCAAAGAACCGGCTGCTCCGCATGCTGTCCACGACGTATCAGGTTTACAAGAAGTGCAAGGCGCTCGATTCGGATGTCTACCATTTTCATGATCCGGAGCTTCTGCTGTCCGGCCTTCTCCTGAAAGGGGCCGGCAAAGCGGTGATCTATGATGTACATGAGGATGTACCAGAGCAGATCTTATCAAAGCATTGGATCCCGAAGCCCATAAAAAGACCGCTTCATTTTATGGTGAAAGCTGTGGAAAAGTTTTGTTCCAAGCGGTTTGATGCCGTGATCACAGCCACGCCTGCGATTACGGATCGATTCAAAACCTATAACGAGAATACGGTCACTGTACAAAACTTTCCGATCATGAACGAACTGGCTGAACGAGGAGAGCGAAAAACAGATTCTGATCATTCGATCGCCTATGTCGGTTCGATTACAGCCGCCAGAGGGATTAAAGAAATGATCGAGGCCATATATGAGGTTAACAAGGAACAGCGGGTATCGCTTGAGCTTGGCGGCAAATTTTTTCCGGAAACCCTGCTGGACGAGATGAGGAAACTGCCGGGCTGGAAGCATACAAATTATATGGGCGTGCTGCAGCGGGAACAGGTGAAGGATACCCTTGCGAAATCCAGTCTTGGCATGGTCCTGATCCATCCCGAACCGCGGTATAAAGTGGCCTATCCTGTGAAGCTTTTTGAATACATGTCAGCCGGCCTGCCGGTCATCGTCTCTAATTTTGAACTATGGGAAGACATCGTTTACACGAGCAGATGCGGACTGTGCGTGAATCCGCTGGATGTGAACGATGTCAAGAACGCCATTGCCTGGATGCTTTCTAATCCTGATGAAGCGCTAGCGATGGGCCGAAACGGAAGGAAGGCTGTTGAACAGCAGTTTAACTGGGAAAAGGAAAGCCGAAAGCTGGTCGCTTTGTATGAGCAGTTGGGAAGACGGGCCGTACCAGTGCTAGAAGAAGAGGTGGTCTGATTGAAGATCACCTATATCCATCAATATTTTTCTGTCCATTCCGGAGGCACCAGGTCGTATGAATTTGCGAAACACCTGTCAGAAAAGGGGCATGAGGTGACGATCGTGACGGGAACCGATGCCAAGGCAGACCATGGCTGCGGCTTTACCGTCAAGTCGACAAAAACAAAGTATAAGAACAGCTTCAGTTTCGTACAGCGCATCATGGCTTTTTTGCATTTTATGCTGAAAAGTATCTGGATCGGTTTGCGGGAGAAGAACTCCGATCTTGTTTTTGCCACATCCACTCCGCTGACGGTGGGAGTCACTGGACTTTTTATTGCGAAGGTTAAACGGCAAAAATTTGTTTTTGAAGTCAGGGACGTTTGGCCTGATATTCCGATCCAGCTCGGATTTATTAAATCCAAGCTTGTGATCCTGCTGTTAAAGCGTCTTGAACATGTCATCTACAAGCACGCGGATTTTATTATTGTCCTCTCAACGGGAATGAAAGAGAACCTGCTGGGAAAAGGAGTACCCGAAGAAAAGCTGAAAGTGATTACCAATCTCGCAAACAATCAGCTGACAGACAGGATCGTGGCGGACCGTGAAGAGATGGAAGCAAAGTATCCCGAATTAACAGGGAAGTTTCTCTGCATCCACCCTGGCACGATGGGATTCGTAAACGGCCTCGACTTCATTCTGGAACTGGCTGTTCGATTTCCCGATCCCGACATCCTGTACGTACTGATCGGGGAAGGCAAAGAGAAAGAGAAGCTGAAGTCGGTAAAAGAAACGCTTCACTTGGACAATGTGCTGATCTGGGATAACATGCCGAAAGAAGATGTGCTAAAGCTCGTGAAGTACAGCGGTTTGGGCATTATGACCGTGACGGGCTTTAAAATACTGGAAGACAACAGCGCCAATAAGTTTTTTGATTTTCTGGCTGCAGGAAAACCGATCCTGCTCAACTATGAAGGCTGGCAGAAAAGGCTTCTGGAGCAGCATGGAGCAGGAAAGGGATTTCCGTACGGAAGCTATGAAGAGAGCTTTCAATTTATTAAAGCGATGCAAAGCAATGAAACGATGCAAAAAAAATATGGCGAACGAGCGAAGCAGCTCGCTGTTCATTCCTTTGATTCTAAAAAACTCGCAAACGAGCTGCTCGGCGTTTTTGAAGATGTGGTAAAGGAGGACTTTATGAATGAAGAGGCTGTTTGATATCGCTGTATCCTTCGTTGCTCTTCTTGTTCTTCTTCCTTTTATCGGAATCTTTTATGTATGGATTCGAAAAAAACTTGGCTCTCCCGTGTTTTTTAAACAAGAAAGGCCTGGACTGCACGGAAAGCCCTTTAATCTGTATAAATTCCGAACCATGTCCGATGATCGGGACGAAGACGGTGAATTGCTGCCGGACGCTGTCCGCCTGACCTCTTTTGGAAAAAGACTGAGAGCACTGAGCATCGACGAGATTCCTCAGCTGTTTAACGTATTAAAAGGGGATATCAGTCTGGTGGGGCCGAGGCCGTTATTAATGGAATATTTGCCGTTGTATACAGCTGAACAGGCAAGAAGGCAGAACGTAAAGCCGGGAATTACGGGCTGGGCGCAAGTGAACGGAAGGAACGCCATTTCGTGGGAGGAGAAATTTATCCTGGACGTCTGGTATGTTGATCATCGCTCGTTCTGGCTTGATTTGAAGATCATCTTTCTTACCTTTGCAAAGGTTGTGAAGTCTGAGGGAATCAGCCAGCAAGGCCAGGCTACCGTTCAGAAGTTCAGGGGATCGCTATGAAAAAGCTCGTTGTAATCGGAGACGGCGGCCACAGCAAGGTAGTCAGGGATATTGTCCTTGCAGGCAATGAGTATGAATGGGTTGGGACACTGGATGATAAGTACGCTTCTTTCATAGAAAAGGATGGGAGATTTTCAGGACCTATCCACACGGTCGACAGAATCCTGGAGCGTTTCGGCAGCCAGGTCTATTTTGTGATTGCGATTGGTTCCAACCGGATAAGGAAGGCGGTCGCTGAACAGCTTGAGATCTATGATGTGAAGTATGCTGTTCTCGTTCATCCCTCTGCAATTATTGGCTCAAATGTAAATTTTATGCCCGGAACGGTTGTCATGCCTGGGGCGATTGTAAATTCGTCTGCCTCCATACACACGCACTGCATCATTAACACGAATGCTGTGGTGGAACATGATTGTATCCTTTACTCTTATGTGCATCTTTCCCCTGGAGCCATCCTTGCGGGAAATGTCACGGTGTTAGAAGGAGCCAGTATTGGCATTGGGGCAAAGATGATCCCGTCTGTATCGGCAGGAGAGTGGTCAACGGTAGGAGCAGGAGCCGTCGTAATCAAGGATATTCCTCCCTGCTGTACAGCCATAGGTGTTCCTGCATCACCCATGAAACACATCAAATCCCTTTAGAAAGCTGGTGACTCTTATGAAAGAACGTATATTCCTTTCACCTCCGCATATGAGCGGCAATGAACAGACGTATATTAATGAGGCCTTTGAGACGAATTGGATCGCTCCGCTAGGGCCGAATGTCGATGCTTTTGAAAAAGAAATGTGCGGAGTAACTGGTGCCGGGGCTGCACTGGCGACCAGCTCAGGAACAGCAGCCATTCACCTTGCCCTTAAACTGTTAAACATCCAGCAGGGGGACACGGTTTTTTGCTCCTCCTTGACGTTCATTGCCAGTGCTAATCCGGTACTGTATGAAAAAGCAGAGCCTGTTTTTATTGATTCTGAACCTGATTCATGGAACATGTCTCCGCAGGCGCTTCAACGTGCGTTTCAAGATGCCGTTCGCGAAAGGAAGCTGCCTAAAGCCGTCATCGTCGTCAATCTCTACGGACAGAGTGCGGACTATGATCCCATCCTTGAAATCTGCAGCCATTATAACGTCCCTATTATTGAGGATGCTGCTGAATCGCTTGGTGCGCATTATAAACATAAAAAGAGCGGGACATTGGGGACGTTTGGTATCTTCTCGTTTAACGGCAATAAAATCATCACCTCATCCGGCGGGGGTATGCTTGTTTCCAACGATCCGGAGAGGATTGAGCGTGCGAAGTTTCTTGCGACGCAGGCGAGAGATCAGGCTGTTCATTATGAGCACAGTGTTTTGGGTTTCAACTACAGGTTAAGCAATATTCTGGCAGGGGTCGGCCGCGCCCAGCTTGAACTGCTATCCGACAGAGTCAATGCCAGGCGGGAACGGTTTCAATGTTATTACGAGGCCTTGCACCGTTTCGATGGGATAGATTTCATGCCGGAAGCAGATTATGGATTACATACGAGGTGGCTGACGACCTTAACCCTCAGCCCCGATCAGACGGGTGTTTCATCAGCAGAAGTGATCAGTGAACTGGCAAATGAAAACATTGAAAGCCGTCCGGTATGGAAACCGCTTCACCTTCAGCCGCTGTTCAAAGGAAACAAATATTATCCTCACGAAGAACAGGTAAGCGTATCGGATGAGCTGTTTTTAAACGGGCTTTGTCTGCCGTCCGGTTCGAATTTAACATTAGAGCAGCAGGAAATAATATTGAATACCTTCAGTAAACTGGTGAAGCAGCCGGTTTAAAATACAGGATGCAAAAAGCAGGAGGAGACGATGCCGTTTCCGACTGCTTTTTTAGTATAAAATTTTTCTCCTTTTGATTTGTGAAATTTGACCGATATAACAGTCATCAACTTCACAGAAACAAAAGGGGATTTTTTGGGATGGTAAGAAAACAGGCAATAGGAATGGTGTGTTTATGTATATTTTTTTTCTTGTTTCCTGATAGAGTGAAAGCTTTTCGAGGAGAATGGTATGAAAAATATACGGCTTTTGAGAAAGAAAAAGGGAATGCTTATTTTCGTTCTTCTGATAGTTCAACTCTTGGATGGGGGGAGAGCTATCTGCTGCGAAGTTATATTGAAGTGTATAAGAAATCGGGTGAAACAAAGTGGCTTGATAAGTTTACAAACCATATCGATACTATGCTGTCCAACAGCAGAGATGATGATCAGGACGGTTATCTGGGGTGGACGACTCATGTGTACTCGCCGAACATTATCGGCAACGGCGGGTTTGAAATGGATCTCGAACAGAAGCAGGCGGACGCCAATAATTGGAGAAGGTACCAGTCCAACAGCCTGACCGCGTTTAAAAATAAAAGCCCTGCTGTCTACAATGGAAAGGTTTATGGCCGATACGGTGTGGTGCTGAAGTCCAACGGCAAGTCATGGCAAAAGCTATATCAGAAAATCAGAAATTACGCGCCTAACACAAAATACTTTTTCAATTTCTTCGGCAAGACGAACGGGGCAGTGAACGGGGAGGCGTATATCTATGATAAAACGGATAGAAGAATTCTTTCAAAAATCACCATCAACAATAAGGAATGGACCTATTACCGGCAATTTGTAACGATGCCGGATGCCGGACATGACCTCGAAATCTGGCTTGGCCATGAAAAGTACAACATCAATAAAGCGCTTCTTTATGTGGATGAGGTAAGGCTAAACGCAAGTCTGCCGTATTTGGCACATGATGCGATGGTCGGTATCCCGATGGCCGAGTTTGTCAGATTAGTAGGTGAGAGGCCGGAGCTGCAAACTGCGTACAAGCAAAAAGCGGATAAGTATCTTGCGTTTTTGACAGGTGACATGATTCCTAAATGGGAGAAAAGTTATTTTATTGGCAACACATGGGATCCTGTCTTAGGTCTGTATCGGGATTCTCCCAACTTCCCATCCTATGAAAAGCTGTCGAGCAAGCCGGGAGCCGTGCTGCCCTACAACATGTCGCTTGCTTATGCCCAGCTGCTTGCCGATGTCTACAGCATCACAAAGAATCAGCAATATTTAAACCGGGCTATGAACATTCACCTCCAATTTAAAAGCAAACTGGAGTATGTGCCGAAAAGCAATGCGTATATTTGGAGGTACAGGCCAGATAACAACGGACTGGAAGACACGAGCCACGGACAGATCGATATCTCCTCCGTTCTGGAGATGCACAGGCAAGGATTGCTTTATACGAGAGAGGACATGCGGCGGTTTGCCAATACCTTTTCAAAGCTCATGGTCGATCCTTCAGTAAAACCATATCAAGTGGCTAATTATGTAAGCGGCAGAAACACCCCCGTTGGCTTTATCTATACGAAGACTCTGTTAAACTGGATCGAACTGGCTGAGTTCGATCCAAGCATCTCAGGAGTCACCGCCGGCCAATTCCGAAACTATACACCAACAACCGCAAACGACTTCCTCACACTCTCCCAGCTGATGAAGTGGGAATAAAATGATCGGTGCCAGGCACCGCAATTACACACTTGTGTAATGCGGGTGCCTGGCACTTGTTTTTGTTTTCCTCATAAAAAGAAAAAATGAGAAATATAGTAAATAAAAGGTAGTCTTTTAGTCATATATCGGTATAATAAAAAAGTAGTAAAAAAGGAAGACTTTGGGCCGATACATAAGGGAACATCGTCTTTAGGACGCTATTCTATATATTTTAAAGGTGAAAAAGGGGAGAAAAATTTTATGTCAGATTTGCAGGCTAAGTTAGGCGATGGACTTACCAAAATTCAGGGCAGCCTCCAGCAGGGGAAGCAGAAGCTGCATACTGCCCAAGAAGTAGGACAGCTCAGGAAAACGGGAGCAGAAGCATCGGCTAAACGGCTAGAGCTTATCGTGGGATTAGGGGAAGAAGTCTATTCTTTGATCCGCAAAGGGGAGTTTGTTCCTGCTCATTTATCACGTATGGCAGAAGAGATTCAAGCTCAGGATACGGCGATTTTCCAAGTGAACAGAACCATTGAAGAGCTGAACCGTAAAAATACGGACGGCGGATATTCATGCTCATGCGGAGCACCTGTCAGTTCCGCTGACAAATTTTGCGGCAGCTGCGGAAAACCAGTTGTGATTCCAAACCAGAATAGCGAGCAATATACGCTTCAATGCCGTACATGCAGTGAAATGATTCCAAGCGGATCCGAGTATTGCGGATGCTGCGGAAATAAAACGGTTTAAGGGGGGACTTGCGTGTATTGCAGCAGTTGTGGACATTTAAATGATCCGAACATGAATTATTGCGCCAAAGACGGTGCGGCACTTAACCTTCCCAAAAAACCGAACGGCCTTTTCACAAGCCGGGACTCCAGGTTCTGCTCATCCTGCGGAACAGAAAATGACAGGCAGCAAAACTATTGCCGGTCATGTTCAGCGAGCTTGTTTGCATTAACCAAAGGTAAAGAAGATTTAACAGCCATTACAGGGGCAGCTCGTGATACGCTGAAAAACACGGTGAACAGCCAAACCCTCCAAAACGTGAAACAAACGGTTTTGAATTCAAAAAAAGTAAAATTCGCCCTTGGCGGAGCACTGATTTCTTTTTTAGTTGTACTTATTCTTTCATTTGCAATTAACGGGATTTTGAACAAAAAGGTAGAAACGCTTTTAGAAAATGATGAAATTAGTGAATTTAATGTAGGTTCCATTCTGTCAGAGATGGGCTCCCTTGGAGACGGGGTCGATGCCCCCGAGCCTGATTCGCTGGTAGGTGTGACAGACTGGATTCTTGCTTCGCATATGGTGGATTCGACCATTCACGCTGGGATCAAGGGAAGTGCAGGAGAAGAAACGCATTCAAGCAGCGCTGATTTTGAAACAAAGTCCGGTGTGCTTATTCTGCTTCTCATTCCGTTCATCGGTCTTGTGGCTGGGGGATATTTTTATGCTGCGAAAAACAAAAGTGAAGCATTGGCAAACCGCTTTAGCGCCGCTTTAATTATTGGTGCTGTATATGCACTGGTCCTTGCCATCCTGTCCTTTTTTGCAGGATTCTCCTATGACCTTTCTGTTAAGGAAGAATTTATGAAAATGCATCTTTCCATCGATACGGATTATTCATTCTGGGGCTCATTGTTCAATGGCTTTGTCATCGGAACATTGTTCAGCTTCCTTGGGACTTTGCTCCAGCTCGGAGCTTTCAAAACGACAGGGCATCTATCTTCACGCCTTTCCTATGGAGAGCCGATCCATCAGGCGGCAAGCACACTTGTACGTGGTGTGATTTTAACAACCTTGGTGCTCTTTATCGTCAGTGTAATCAAGATAAACGATCAGGCAGCTCCTTCTGAAGATGTACCTTGGACGGCCGTTTTCGTTTTCGTAACGCAGCTGGGTTTATATGTTTGGAACATTCTTAACTTCTCTACATTCAAGTTCCAGGGCACAGCTGACGGTGATTCCGGGTCCTTGCATTTGTCACTGTTTTCAGGGGCAGGCGGCACAGCTACAGATAACTCTATTGTATCCGGTTTTCGCTATGCGATTGAAGAAACACTGAACCTTGATGCTTACATGTATCTTGGGCTGCTCATTCCGGTTGTACTGTTTCTCTATGCCGGCTACCGCATTTATTTAAAATCACAGAATTTCAACAAAGATTTACTCATTTTCAGTGCGGTATACAGTGTGCTGCTCACGTTTATTATTACGGCAACACGTTTAGCGATTACGGTATCAGGTGACTTGATGAACCAAATGGGTATGGACGATATGGGAGGCATACATTTTTCTCTCGGTTTCTCCTTCTTCGGCACGTTGTTTGCCAGCCTGATTTTCTCGGCGCTCCTTGCTTATGCGGGAAGCTATATTGCACGTTTAAGACAACATTAAAAAGAGTTTGATAGAAAAGAAAGAGGGTAAACCATGAACTTTTGCAAGGAATGCGGAAACCAGCTGCCTGCGGGCAGCGGCTTCTGCAAAAACTGCGGAACTCCGTACAAAGGACAGGAACCAACACCAGACCCAGCTGAGCCGATAGGGACCCGTTCTTCAGAAAAGAGCAAACGTCCCAACAAGCCGCTGATCCTTTCGGTGGCTGCCTTGGTGCTTCTTCTTATTGCCGGATTTACAGCATATAAATTGATAGAGGGCAAAACCGGACCAACTGCCACCGTGAAGAATTTTAAACAAGCCATTGAAAACAAAGACACGGAAGCTGTAAAAGGCTATGTTAACGAAGGGCAGTCTGAAATTGAAGCTGATGACAAGACTGTGAAAGACTTTATTGAATACGCCAGTAAAAACAACGCGTTTTCATCAGCTATCGATTCTCTGGAAAAACAGGCGAACGGGATGGACGGCGGGGAACTTGCCCGTCCAATTACCGACGATCATGACAATGAATGGCTTCAATTGAAAAGAGACGGCAAACAATGGCTGTTCTTTGACCACTATGTGGTAGAGGTCAAACCGGTAACTGTTAAAGTGACTTCTAACTTTGAAGATTCATCCGTTTACCTGGACGGCAAGAAAAAAGGGATTCTGGATAAAGAGGACGGCATTGTAAAAGCAGGGGAAATCCTGCCGGGAAGCCATAATGTAAAAGTGGAATACAAAGGAGAATACGCAACCCTCTCCGATAACGTGGACGTTGATGTGTCAGAAGCGGAAAAAAACCTGCTTGAAGTGGAGGTTCCTCTTGAAGGGAAATACGTTTACATCAGTTCCAACTATGGTGATGCCAACCTGTTTGTCAACGGCAAGGACACCGGCAAAACGATCGATGACATCGATAAATTCGGGCCGGTGGCTACAGACGGTTCTATTACGCTTCACGCCGAAAAAAACTTTGACGTCGGAAAAATGAAAAGTGAATCGGTTGTGGTCAAAAGCGATGAAGACGTGAGCCTGGACATTGACTATGACGAATCCGCTATGGCCGCAGGAGACGAAACAATGGATGACGATAGTGGATTTTATAAAGATGAAGTTAAGAACTTTATGAGTGAGTACGTCAAACTGTCTGTAGAAGCGATGAACACCCATGATTTCTCGCTGATCTCCGATTATCTCGATGAAAGCGGAGATGCATACGATGAAACGAGCAAGTACATCGATTATGTGAACGAAAAGGGAATCACAGAAAAATTGGTGGATTATGAAGTGATTGACGTTGAGCAGTTCGATGAAGAAATGATCCATGTTTCAGCATACGAAACCTTTGATATTACGTATGGCGATGGAGAAACAAAGAGAAAGAAATTCAAATCCCGCTATGCAGTATATGCTCCATACGATGGAGGCTACTATATTAACAAGCTGCTCGAAACCAAAGAAGTGAAATAATATCGTACAGAAAAAGGTGCCAGGCACCGCAAATATGCGGGTGCCTGGCACCTTTTCAATTTATTTTGCATGTTTATCTTTCTTCATGCTCTTTGTAAGGTAGCCGCCTTTGAAGCTGCGGATCTCGAAGGAGACGAGGAAGGCTTTTGGGGCGATCTCGTCAATGATGCGCAGGAGTTCTTTTTCACGGCTTCTCTTCGCCAGTACGTCCAGACGAAACCGCGCATTTTCTTCACGCCCTTCGCCTTGATACACCGTTACGCCGAATCCTTCTTCGCGAAGGCGGTTCACCAGTTTTTCTGACCGATCCAGCAGGTTGATCTGGTGGGTCACGTAGCCGATGGCCAATTTATTTTCAAGTACCCCGCCCAGCAGGAGTCCTACTCCAAATCCGAGAGCGTAGGCGACAATGTTCCAAATGTTCGACATATCCTGAAACACGATCCCGAGGGACAAGACGTTGATGGCTGCTTCAACCACCCCGATGACACTCGCTTTTCGTGTTTCCCCTTTAACAAGCAAAATGGTACGGACGGTCACAATCGGAAGTAGAGATAGCTGCATTAGGAAAATAATGAGGGGTTGCCACATGTGAGTTGGACCTCCTTGAACGTAGTTCTGTTATTCGTGACAGTGTAACACAGCACGGCAATCTTTTCTTGTTGCTGTGTGCCTATTTCTTTTCTAGCAAAATTGTCACACGGTGTCGCATTATGTTTTACCTTAAATAGAAGCAGTGAAACACGATATGTGAAAGTAAACGCTTTCATAAACAAAGTTTTTCAAACAAGTAAACTCTGTTCATCCATGCTGTGGTTTATTAGTGGGGTGTGATTGAACCGCCTTCTGAAAAGCAGTAGGGGCTGTCCAAGAAGTCTGTAAGCTGTTGATTTCCGTTCCAGGGTGCTCGCTTTTACCGGCGCGAGCTCCTACTTTCGCGGGGCGTGCGGTGAGCCTTACCGGCGTGAACGCCTACTTTTTGGCGCTAGCGCCTGCGGGAGTCTCACCTGTCACGCTAGTTCCGCAGGACAAGGAAGGCTCCGGCAGCTTTTTATCGCACGAAGAAAATGTGAAGTTCATTTTCGAGGAGTCTCGCACCTTCCACTTCAATCAACTTTTCATTGAAGATTTTCAAGCCAAAAAGGAGCTGCTGAAGGTTAATTTTCGAGTTTCAGGACAGTCCCCTCTGCTTTTCATGCGCTTACCGTATGAAAAAGACGAAGCCAACAAATAAAAACAGACAAAGGAATTCACCGTCTGTCTTATAAGAAGCGGGAGAACAGATTGGCCACTTGTTCTCTTCCTTTTTGAAGGAGCGGTCTCTTCTGGTAGCTTTCATACGTAAGAAGCTCTGAACGCTGGATGTCCTCCTTGATCGTTTCTTTCACCCTATTAATGAAGGAAGCGGTGTAGATGAAACCGTTCATTTCGTCATTTAAATAAAAGCTTCTTTTGTTAAAGTTTCCCGAACCGATGTCACACAGCTGATCATCCACGACAATGACTTTGGAATGGTAAAATCCCTGGTAGAAACGGTAGATCTTGCATCCGTGCGGCAAAAGCAGGCCGTAATAGCGGAAAGCCGCTTCTTTTACGAGAGGATAATCGCCATTGAACGGGACAAGAACCGTTACATCCACTCCTCTTTTTAATGCCCGAACGAGTTCGTCGGTCAATACTTTTCCAGGTATGAAATACGGTGTGCAGATGTAAAGCTCTCTCTTTGCACGCCTTACCATCGCCAGGAAGGTTTCCTGCAGATGAGCTCCGTTCGTACTTTCAAAATGATGCTCGATCCCGCCGGCTTCCGTGACATGCTCCTGAGGCACGTACGTTTGCTTCTCATTTGTCGCGACATTCCAATCCCGGTAAAACTGATTCCTTAAATCATCCACGCTTTTTCCCTGAACCTTCAAGTGATGATCTCTCCAATAGCCGAGCTTCGGGTTGTTTCCGAGATAATCTTCTCCCAGGTTAAACCCGCCGATATAGCCGATCTTCCCGTCGACCACACTGATTTTCCGGTGGTTATGGGTAAGGGAAGTGAAGAGCAGGCAGGGCATGGAAGGTTTGTGGGAAAAAGCGACCTTCACTCCTGCATCCCGGCATCGTTTGATCTCTGCTTTCTTTACATCCTTTGAGCCATAATGATCGAGCAGCAGGCGAACAATAAGGCCTTCTTTGGCTTTCTGCCGCAGGATCCCAAGGAATTCGTTGCAGATTTTGTCGTCACACACGGTATAAAACTGAATCTCCAATGATCCTTTTGCGTTACGAATGTCTTCAAAATAGCTGGTATACAGCTCACTTCCGTCGATAAAAAGAGTGAGCTCACCCGTACGTTTCGGATACCGCTTCACCCCATGCTGGTTCAGGTGCTTCTTGTAACCAAGGTAATAGCTGAGCCATAGTAAAAATACGATAAATATAAGGATGAGTACGATTGTAATGAGGGCAAACATGATATGGGATAACCTCCAAGGTTTCAAAATCTTGACGTATCCTTCACAGTTTTGCTCAATATGCGTGGATTCATTCAATAGATGGCTCTAGAAATATGAGGCTTTCCATAGTATATTGGCTTATATATGTAAGTAAGTCAGGGGAAAGCCAGGTGGATTCATGAAACGCTTCATCTTTTACTGGCTGCCGGTCCTTTTAACAGCCGGAGGTATTTTTTACTCTTCGGCTACACCTTATCAAAAACAGGACATGCGGCCGACGCTATCGCATTATTTGGACCACAAAATGATCGCAAACTTTTTCTCCTCCACTGTGTTTCAGTATGCCGGGGACGAAGTCAGTGTACAGGCGTTAGGACCAGCGGGATTTGTAGAATTTTTGATACGGAAGCTTGCTCACTTCTCTGTTTATCTTTTATTAGCCTTTCTTTTGTTTAGGGTGCTCCGCTTTACTTTTAATAGAGGAAAAACGTTCGTTCTGTCGTTTATCCTGACGGTAGCCTATGCTGCATCTGATGAAATTCATCAGCATTTTACCGCCGGACGTTCACCGCATGTGGAAGATGTTATGATTGATGCAACGGGTGGATTCGTAGGGCTGATCATAGCAGTGCTGATTTACTGGAGACATTTTAGAAGAAGACCCATAGGTAAAATGTAAACGAGGGTTTAATTTCCTGTTCATTTTGGATGGAATGACGATATATAGAGAAAAGACAACGAAAGAAGTACTGGAGGGTCAATCATGCTGATGTTCATCATAGGCTGTTTCGTCGGATCCATTATGACGATCTTCATCATGAGCTTGATGTTTATGTCAAAGCGAGCAGATGAAGCGAGTGAGCGGCAGTATCGGGAAAATGAAAATAAAGATAAAGATACTTAAAACAAGGTGCCAGGCACCGGTAATCCCGGTGCCTGGCACCTTTTCGTCTATTAACCCTGCTGCTGTCGTTTCTTGATCTCCTTCAGTGCGACCAGCTTTAAGGCTTCCATTTCTTTTGGGGAAAGCTTTTCGTTTAACGTGGCTTCAATCTCCCGGCGCTCTTCGGGTGATACGCCATCCAGCGCTTTGTTCTTCATGTCTTTTAAATCTTTCATACCCACTTTTTTAATGACGGTCTTTAGTGCTTCTTCTTTTGTATGAAACGGCAGGTCCTTCTGTTTGGCTAACGCATCAAGATCCCCGCCGTCCTTAACGTAGTGTTCTACTTCAGGGTCGTCCATTAATTTATCCACATCTTTGCTGTCGACAATCTGTGCTGCTACCTGATCCACCAGTTTGTTGGCTCCGAAGTTGACGATTGTATTATAGGCAAAATAACCGATTGTTCCGATAAGCAGTAAAAACACCACAACCCATTTCATCATCGAAAAAGCCCCCGTGTTGTTTTTTTGGTGCCAGGCCCGCGATTATCGGTGCCTGGCACCAAATCTAAACCTTCTATTAATACATATCCTTCATTAGCTCTACGGTTCCTTGAATGAACACTGGCTTCTTGGCTGGATCCATCCATTTAAGCAGCTTGACCACATTATCTTGAGACACTGCCGTACAGCCGGCTGTCGGTTTATCCGACGCTCTCCAAACATGGAAGAATATCGCACTTCCAGCTCCTTTTACAATCGGATGCGTATTGTACTCGATGATCGCTCCGTAATGATAAAGCGGCTCAAGCTTCATGCGTTCAAAGGACTTCCAGCGCTTTTCAGGATCACCTTTGTACACGATCCATTTGTTGTAATCCCTGGATGTCACATCATCGACCCAGTAGTCATACTGATCAGTTTTTGTGTAAGGAAGATCTACTCCGGAAGGTTTCTTAACTGTTCCAAAGCTTCGGCCGATATAAAAGATGCCAGCGGGGGACTTTCCATCACCTTCTTTTTTCTTCGGACTGATGCCGTTTTTCCCGATTACAGCGGGCATGGAGTATTTCTTCACCCATTTGCCTTTTATATACTCATATGCCGTGATTTTGGCCGTGAATTTGTCTGCCTTGTCCGCTGTCACAAATACTGCCTGTTTTGCCTTCTTATCTTTATACACTTTTTTAAGCAAGGCTTTTTGATGAGAAGGCATGGAAACTGCATACGAAGGAGTGAACGAACAGAACGCAAAGATTCCTAAAACTAGTAAACTCAGAAATTTCTTCATTATTCTTTCCTTTCTTTACCGTTTTTCTTTTATTATACAATCTTTGCTATGGCATAAAAGTGTTTAGGAGGTAATTATGAAAAAGAACCTAGTGATTTTCATGCTGGCTATGCTTATTTTCCTATCCGGCATTGCGCCAGAGGCTTCAGCAGCAAGCATGGTGAATCCGATTCAAACGTATACATACACAGAAATGACGAGGGACATAAAAGCTCTTGCCAAAAAATATCCAGATCTGATTCAATACCGTTCACTTGGCAAAAGTTCGTATGGCCGGGAAATCTGGGCCGTTAAACTTGGAAAGGGAGATGCCACTGTTTTCTACAATGCTTCCCACCATGCCAGGGAATGGCTCGGCACCAACATCGTCATGGAAATGATCGACCAATACAGCAGCTCGTATGCCAGCAAGAAAAAGTTTGATGGCTATGATGTTCGAACTCTATTAAATGATGTTTCCATCTGGTTTGTGCCAATGGTAAACCCGGATGGAGTTACATTACAGCAGCAGGGAGTCACTGCTTTTCCGAAATCCGTACAAAGCAAGCTGATCAAAATGAATAAAGGAAGCAGAAACTTTAAGCATTGGAAAGCGAACGGCCAGGGCATTGATCTAAATCGCCAATATCCTGCAGGATGGAACCTCCTCTCCAAGCGCATCAGCGGGCCAGCTTCCCAGAATTACAATGGAAAGAAGCCGCTTGAAACGATTGAAACAAAGCTAATGTATGACTTTACCTATTATGTCGATCCGGAGGCTACCATTTCCTATCATACATCGGGGAGAATTCTCTACTGGCACTATCGTACGAAAAAAGAAAACTACAGCCGCGATTATACGATGGCAAAAGCGATTGGTTCGATGACCGGCTATCGCCTTGTAGCTCCAAGCAATTCGGACAGCGGAGGGGGCTATAAAGACTGGTTTGTGTCATCATTCGGCCGCCCGGGGTTTACACCTGAACTCAGCTATCACGTCGGGGAGACCAATGTGCCGGTTAAGATGATATCCGAAGAATGGCGCCGAAACAAAAAGGTGGGTCTATACGTTGCAAATGAAGGACGAAAGCTGTGGGAAAAGAAAATTAAGAAAGTAAACATGCCGATCACAACCTTTGATTCTATCAATTTGTATGACCGCCCAGGAGCAGTCTATAAAACAAAAGCAGTATTAAAGCCGCGAAAGGTAACGGTGATTGCCGTGAAAGGAAACTATTTCAGGCTGAACACAGCATCGGGTAAAAAGTGGATCCCACAGGATCACTACTTAAAAGGGTCCTATAACCTCATTGACCTTGTAAAAAAACCAAAAGCTCTTCTATTAAAAGAAAAGACACAACTGTACAATCTGCCGTCCATCAGCAAGAAATACGCAAAAACTTTTCCGGCAGGTGAAGTAAAAGCAATTAAAGAAACCGGAAACTGGTACGGCGTACAAAAAAATACGGCTTAAAGTGGATTCCAAAAGGCAAAACAGCGGACTTTAACCCAAAGACCGTTTCTGTGGAAAAAACAACAGAAGCTGACACGGCAGTGTATTTCTTACCATTGGATTCAAGCAACTCAACAGTCACTATCCCTCAAGGAACTGCTATTACCATCACAAAAGAATGGAACAGCTGGCAATACGTAAGTTCCCCAGCATACAAAGGCTGGATTAAAAAATAATTTGAGCGCTTTGGTGCCAGGCACCGCGATTACACAAGTATGTAATTGCAGTGCCTGGCACCTTTATTTGACAAAAAGATACGTAATTATCCTTATGTTCTGAATTATTCCTTTTCTAGTATAATTAGAGAGTTAGGGAAAAAACAAAAACTCCATAAAACAGGGGGAAAAGGATGAAAAAAACATTATTTGCTCTAGTACTGGCTGTTCTTGTCGGCCTGTCTGGCTTCAGCATTACGCCATCCGCTTCGGCAGCCAGCTATGTTAACCCGATTCAGACGTATACATACTCCGAAATGACAACGGATATGAAGCAGCTTGCAAAAGCTTATCCGGATCTTGTTCAATACCGTGCACTCGGCAAAACAAAGTACGGCCGAACCGTCTATGCGATTAAGCTGGGAAAAGGGGATGCCACGGTATTCTACAATGCCTCTCACCACGCACGCGAATGGATCACGACGAACATCGCCATGGAAATGGTGGATGCCTACAGTGATGCTTACAAGAAGAATACAACCTACCAAGGCTACAACGTTCGCAATCTCTTAAATGATGTATCGATCTGGATCGTACCTATGGTTAATCCGGACGGGGTCACCCTTCAGCAATCAGGCTTAAAAGAGTTTCCGAAGTCAGCACATGCTGGCCTCATCAAAATGAACAAAGGGAGCAAAAACTTCAAGCGCTGGAAAGCCAACGCGCAGGGAATTGACCTTAACCGCCAGTATCCAGCCGGCTGGTCTCAGATTCCGCGCAGCGAAGCACCAAAGCCTTCCTATCAAATGTACAAAGGAACAAAACCGCTTGAGGCACCTGAAGTAAAGCTTCTCTATAACTTCACGTCCTATGTTAATCCGGAAGCGACCATTTCTTATCATACATCCGGACGCATCCTTTACTGGCACTATCTAAATAAAAAGGCAAACTATAACCGTGATTACGCGATGGCCAAGGAATTCGCAGCCATGACCAAATATAAGCTCGTTAAAGCGAACAACGACGAAAAGGGTGGAGGCTACAAAGACTGGTTCATCACGCAATATGGCCGTCCAGGCTTAACACCGGAACTGAGCTATCATGTTGGTGAGACCAATCCTCCGGTATCCGTGATCAATGAGGAGTGGAACCGAAACCGTAAAGCAGCTCTTTATGTAGCAAATGAAGGAAAGAAGCTGTGGGAGAAGAAGTTTACAAAAACGAACACAACGATCACAACGTTCGCGCCATTTAACCTGTACGACCGTCCAAGTTCCACTTACAAAACGAATACAAAGCTAAAAGCGCAAAAGCTGACGGCAATCGGTACAAAAGGCGGCTATTTTAGAATCAGCACGAAAGATTACGGCAAAAAGTGGATTTTAAAAGATAACTATGTAACAGGCACCGTCACTGATTTTCATACACAACCAAAGACATTTCTCGTAAAAGAAGCAACACCGCTTTATTATTCTCCGATTGCATCCAAGAAAACAACAAGCAAACTTTATGCAGGTGAAGTTCAAGCCATTAAATCGTATGGCAGCTATTACGCGGTCAAGACAAAGTTCAATTATGACCTCTGGATCAAGAAGGACAGCAATACAGTAGATTTCAATCCGACAGCTGTGAACCAGCAAGTTGAGCTAAAAGCCGATACACCGCTGTATTCCCTGCCGATCGAAGCAAAGAAAACGACAACCACCCTTAAGCCGCAAACGGTGAAAGCTACGAAAAAATGGAGCAACTGGCTCTATGTAGAAGGAACAGAAGGCAAAGGCTGGATACAACAGATTCAATAGTATTAGGACTTAATAAGGACTGCCAATTGGCAGTCCTTATTTCTTTTTTTCGACAAATGAAAAAAAAGAATATTATTTTTTAAGAAAACTATTAATATCTGACAAAAACTGTCGATAATACTTTTGTAGCAAGTAAGGATAAGAAAATAGTCTTGTACTTAATGTACTATTAATATTGTAATTTATGTTAATAGGTAGTAAAAAAATAACATTAAGTTTACAAAAAATACTAGCTTTTTATCGTAATTTGTTATATCATATGAAATGTATTACACAGTTGGAAGATTATTCCTATTTTAATATACTAAATACCTAATAGGTGATCTTGTCCGACAAAGGCTTTTGGTTTTAAAAATTAGTTGGAGCTGGCAATAGGTAGATAGTTACATAGCTTCCTTGTCCGGAAGATTTTGCTCTCTGATTAGTTTTTATAAAATAATTGTGATTTAGGAAGGGGAATTTCAGGTAATGGACAAAAAGAAAGCTCTTAAGATCGCGACAGCAACGACTGTTGCAGCAAGTGCATTCGTTTCTGTAGCACCAGCAACATTCGCTGCTTCTACATCAACGGCAAGCAAGGCAGTAACAAAAGCAGAGGCAGATGCTAAGAAAGTAAAAGATCAATACAATGCAAAGAAACTTGCATTCAAAAAAATCGACACTAAAGCTGCTGTAAGCTCTTATAACAAAGCGGTTGCTGAAGTTAAAAAGCTTAGCAAAGGCAAAACTAAGTCTGCTCTAGAAAGCAAACTTAAAGCAGTTAAAGGCATTCACACTTATGCTGCTAACTACAACAAAGCTCTAGACCTTGGTGCTGCTCTTGCAACAGCTACTAAGAACGTAAACGACGAGCTTAAAAAAGCTTCTTTCGATCTTGCTGGAGCTAAAAAAGATCAAGCTGCTCTTAAAACAGCTACAACTAACTTCTCTAAGCATGTAGTAAAAGGTACTGTATACGGTGAAAGCCCACGTGCACAATTCACTGCTAAATACCTTACTCCAGCTAAAACTGCTGCAACTGCAGTAGACAAAAAAATCAAAGCTGTTGAAGCTGAACTTAGCGATGTTAGAATTGCAACTGCTGATGTAGTAGCTCTTGAGTCTGCTGTAAAAGGCCTTAAAGATGAAGCTACTGTAGCAACTGCTGAAAACCTTCTTACAGCTGCTAAAGCTTCTTTCGCTAAAGTTGACACAGCTTCTGTAAAAACTGATCTTTCTAAAAGAATCTCTGCAGCTGAAAAAACACTTGGCGATTTCAAAACTGAGTGGAACGAAGTAAAAACAGCTACAGCTGACGTTGTAAAACTTGAAGAAGCTGTTAAAGCTCTTAAAGATGACGCTACTGTAAAAGCTGCTGAAGACGCTCTTGCAACTGCAAAAGCTTCTTACACAAAAGTTGACACTGAGTCTGCAAAAGCTGATCTTGGAAAACGCATCGAAGACGCTGGTAAAGCAATCGAAGCTAAAAAAGCTGAACTTGCAGTTCCTAAAGTTGAGTCTGTAAGTGCGATTAACACAAAAACTGTTGAAGTTAAGTTTGATAAAGCACTTACAGCCGATGAGCAGTCTAAAGTTACTTATGAAGTAAAAGTTAATGGAACTGTAGCTCCTTTCAAAGTTGAAAGTGCTGCTGGAACTTCTGTGAAATTGGTTCGTACAAGTGGACTAGTATTAGAAGCGGGCTCATATGAAGTAACCGTTAAAGGTTTAAAAGAAGATCAAGCTAAGACATTTACAGTTGAAGCACAAAAAGCGGCTTCTTTAGCTGTTAAAACAACAAATGTTGTAGATAATGCTAATGCATCTTCTGTTGCTCTTGAATTAAAAGATCAATATGGTGAAGCACTTACTATTAATGAAGCGGACTACAATGTTACTGCTTACAATGTAACTCAGTCTCATGCAATTGAATTAGGTTTTGACAGCACAAACAAAGTATTTACAATTGATTCAGATAATGATGCTGATGATTTTAAAGTGGGCGATGTAGTTAAAGTTTCTTTCCTACACAAAGCTACTGGCTTGTCTACTTCTAAAGAATTAACTGTTGTAGCTGGTTCTCAATTAAGTAGTTTAACTTTTGGTTCTACAGAGCTTCCAACTGGAAAAACTCTTTTAACTGAAGACCTTGAAGGTGTTAAAGTTGCTTACAATGCAGCTGACCAGTATGGAAATTCTCTAACGCTATCAAGTGATAACATTGCAGTTGTATCTTCTGATGAAAATATCATTGCTTCTGATGATGTAACTTTCATTTCTGAAGGAACACCTGCTGTTAAAAAGGTGAGAATTAGTGGATTTGGTGGATACGGTAAGGTAACATTATCATTCGTTAATAAAGTTACAGGTGATGTGTATCGTTTACCTTTAGAAGTAAAACAACAAGCTGGTGTTATTAGCAAAGTATCTCTTGATCAGTCTTCTTTAGAAGTTGCGCAAGGTGGTTCTGGAGCAGTTGCTATGAATGTAACTGACAATTATGGAACTGCAATCGAAGCTAAAAACTATGTTAATGCTCCTGCATTCACAATTTCTTCTACGAACAACTCTGTAGCAACTGCACAAATTGAAAATGATGCTAATGAAGACAACTATGGTAAGTTAGTTGTTAGTACTCATGGTACAAAAGGTCAAAAAGCTGTAATTACTGTAACTGTTAACTCGACTGGTGAAACATTTAAACTAAATGTTACAATTGGTGAGCCAGCTGTAGCTTCTTCAATCAGAGTACATGCTGATAGCGAACATTCTACTTCTCTTGCAGTTGGGGCTGCTACTACAGTTGATTTTGAAGTGTTAGATCAATATGCAAATGCAGTTGGAAATGCAGATGACTACAAAGTAGTATATTCTGTTAAGGATGCAAATGAAGCAATTACTCTTACTGGTGCTGACGAGGATGGAGTAGTTGAAGATGCTTCAGAAGCAGCTACATCAGTAGAAGTTAACGCAGCTAAAGCAGGAACTGCTACTTTGGTTGCTAAGTTGGTTAAAGGAGATAGCGAAGTTATCGCTACTAAAGAAGTTTCATTTAATGTTGTAGCGAATGCTAGCGATAAATTAACTTACTCAATCGCTGATATCCCAACTTTATACAAAGCTGGTTCTGGAGACGATGCTGTCATTGATCCATCCGATATCAGTGCTGGTTATGCGAAAGAAGTTAAGCTTACTGCTAAAGATGCTACTGGAAATACAGTTTCTATCCCAGCTAACAAAATCGTTGATGTAACCACTACTTCTGACAAAGTTGTTATTGAAAATGTAGCTGGAAAATACTATGTAGCTGGTAACGCAACTCTAAGTGAAAATGCAACTGCTACGATTTCTGTAATCTACAATGCAGAAGATGGAGTGAAAACTCTAACTAAACAAGTAACAGTTTCTTCACAAGCCCTTACTGCATCAAAAATCCATGTTCTTGATAAAGTTTACACAGATTCTACTGCTAAAGAATTGTCAACAATCAATGTAGCTGATTTTACAGCATTGGATGCTAAAGAAGCTTACATTTATGTAGAAGATCAATTCGGTGGATTTGTAGTTCCAGGACTTGATGATCCAGCTAATACTTATGATGATATTAAACTAACAATTTCAAACAAAATGGATTATACTGATACATCTGGGGACGATGTAGTAACAGTTGCTGGTGGTAAATTAGATTTTGCTAACTTTACTGGCAATTCAATTGCTGCAACCAAATCAGCTGGTACATTCCGTGTAATTGCTACATCTAAATCAGGTGCTTCTACATTCTTGAATGTAAAAGTAGGTAACTAATTAAGTTAGTAAGTACGAAGCTCTGAAGATAATGGTCTTCAGAGCTTTTTTAGAAACATGCGTATGCTTGTGCTGAATTTAGGATTTCTACAATCTTTTTTTGGCACCCCTTTCCTAGAAAAACCACGGAGACATTAGGTCTTTGTGGTTTTTTCTATATAGAAAAGTAGGTACACAGCTCACCAAGTTATACAGACAGTACAGGGCTATATTCAAAACCACAGATCAGATGTTTCCAATTTATAACCTCTGTTCTAAGGAGTTAATATGGTAAACACTGATGGTATGATTACTGTTAAAGTTGAATTGCCTACAGCACAAAAAGTTAATACTGGTCTATCTGATCTCAGTGATATTGACTTTGCTGTTGGTGCATTCACTAATGAATTCGGAGTTACTAACTCAGCAATCAATATTTATGATTTGACAAAAGTTTCAGTTAAAATTAATACTGAAATTTCTACAGTTGCATTAGCTGATAATGATGCAAACGGAAAACTTGATCGTGCAATTTTAACCCTAACTGAAGTTGCATTTTATTAAAAGGAAATCATTCCCTTTTGAAGAATTATGTAAGCGGAAGGGGAGAAGGGTGTGAAAGATTTTATTTCTGATTTTGGTCCTACTTTTGGGATCATGGGGGCTTTATTTTTTTAAAAAACTGAATTTATTAATGCTCAGTACAATCTTGAAAATATGAAATTAAAAGATAACACCAAGTTAATTATTACTAAAGAATATGAGGAATACTCAAGCTTCTTAAAGGGTCTGGGCCTTGTTAATAATAGTGAATTTACTAAAAATACCTGGTTTGGCTTTTGGAAAATAAAAAACGTGGGCCGGGATTAGTTTTAAATTCAACTGCGGAATTGCATATGAGTTCAGATATAAGGAGTTGGGAACTCAAAGCCGATCTTCTTATCATGGAGACTAATGAAACAATATTTATTCCTACAGATTTCAAGGAAGCTCTTGCGGAAACGTTTACAGTAGACAGGGTTATAATTGATTATAAAACTCAACAAAATGAAAATCTTAGATATACCTTTAATATTGAGAAAAAGGGTAATGATGAAAAAAGAACCTTGATATCGGGAGTTTATTCATATAAAATCCTGTTTTTAAGAAATATTTAAACATGCATTGTTCAACAACCGGTAGATTGGATTGGTTATATCTAAAAAACAAAAAGAACTAACAAAACTGATGATTTAAAATATGTTGTTAAACAGGACTTTTTAGGAAGAGATTATAATGAAGATATTTGGACAAAACACAGCTTTGACTTTAGATATAATGAGATTTGTGAAGAATATTACTCGACTTCATTTTTTTGGCGCTTTGATAATATCTATTAGTATCCGGATTTCTGGCTAGTACATAAAAGTGATTGACAGTATTTTTGTTATTTATCCTTTAATAAAACATAATTGATACTGTTTTTTATAATAAGATCAATGAAAATATTAAGATTTTTTTAATGTTAATTGAGTGAAATTCAGAAAGTTTTCAAAGGGGATAATTAAATTGGAATTTATAGTTAAAGAACCGGGGTTTTATCCTAGCAGTGATGATACTGTTGAGGAAACGGTATATATTATCAAAGACAATTGGAATGATTGGTATGATTATCGTACCTTGTATAGAGTTATTTATAAAGACAAAAATGTTACAAAAGAAATTGGAGAAGTAAAAATTGGAGAAGTAGGAATGGAACCTGATGAAAAATTTTACGTTTCTCCTAACTTAACAGAGTCATTTAAAAAGTTGGATGATCAGTTTTTTTCTTTAGGACAAGATGTAAGTTATTATAAAAATCTAAATAAACTAAATGAAGATCTTCGTTTTGAAATTTTGGTTAAGCTTAGAGATGTTTCTTTAAATAATAGACTCTTTGATAAATTTTTATATGAAGATGTTATGGGACGTTCTTTGTTAAGATCAGTAAGTAGAACTTCAGTACGAGGGCAATTTAACAGACTCGCTAATGGCGACTCAAGTTTAACTCCATATAAATTTTCTTACCTTCCCCCAGATAATAACGTTTCTGAATTATTATTTGAGGTTAAGCCAGATTCCCACCCACCTTCAAATGTCCATGTGTTGATTGGCCGTAATGGAGTTGGAAAAACTCATATGCTTAATAATATGATTAAATCGTTAGTATTATCTGACACATCTGATAAGTACGGGAAATTTTATTCCGAAATAGAAGATGAGGAAGAAATATTCGCCAGTTTGGTATCAGTATCATTTAGTGCTTTCGATCAGACTAGACCTCTTCCTCAACAAGAGGATAATTCTAAGGGTCTGAAATATTCATATGTTGGCTTACAGCAACAATACTCAACAGATGATGAAATTATTAAGGAAGAAACAATTAGTGACGAAGAAGGAGAACAGCACTTTCCGAAAGATATAAATATGTTAAGTGATGAGTTCAAAACAAGTTTAAGTGCAGTAATAAGGGCATCAAAAAAGACTAGACTAATTATGGCTTTACGTACACTTGAAGCCGATCCAATATTTAAAGATATAGGAATTTCTCATATAGTTCATAAAAAAAATATTAGGAAGGCAAGAAAAGTTTTCAGGAATTTAAGTTCGGGACATAAAATAGTATTATTAACTATTACAAAGCTTGTTGAAACGGTGGAAGAGCGTACTTTAGTTATAATAGACGAGCCAGAAGGTCATTTACATCCACCACTACTTTCGGCGTTCACTCGTGCATTATCTAACTTATTAAAAACTAGAAATGGTGTAGGAATAATTGCCACGCATTCACCTGTAGTACTTCAAGAAGTCCCTAAAAGCTGTGTAAATATAATAAATAGAAGAAATAAAGACATTTCTATAGATCCACCTGAAATAGAGACGTTTGGTGAAAACATCGGTACATTAACTAGGGAGGTATTTGGTCTTGAAGTAACTCAATCAGGATTCCATAAATTGTTAGAGGAAGCCGTTGATAATCTGGGTGATTTCGATTCTGTACTAGAATATTTTAAAGATGAGCTTGGCATGGAAGCTCGTGGTATTATAAGGGCCCTCTTGTTATATAAAGATGAAGAAGGAATGTTAGGCTAATGCGAAAAGTAAAGAAACCTAGTGATTTACCAAAAGATGTTTTATTAACTTGTATCAGTAATTACCAGGATGAAGACTTGATTACCAGAATGGAATCTGCAGCACGCCATATAGTAGCAGCATCAGACTTGTTTGAGGAAAAGGTTACTTCTAAAACTCTTCACACGTTTGAACCTCATGAAGGAGTTTCAGGCATTGTAAGCACTCAGGAAATGAAAAATGTATATAATGATAAGTTGGCAAAAAAAGGCCAACCTGGCCGAGATATATATGATAGAATTTTAAATGCCCCAAAACTCAATAAGTGTCCAATATGTGGACATAGAGTTGTTTCTACATTAGATCACCATCTGCCCAAGGCAAAATTCCCAGCTTTATCGGTTACTCCGATAAACTTAATTCCAAGTTGTTTTGATTGTAATAAAACAAAAACAGCAGCTAGACCTTTATCGGCAGAAGAAGAAACATTACATCCATACTTTGATGATGTTGAGGAAGACTTGTGGTTAAAAGCAAAAATTTTAGAAGTAAAACCTATTGCATTTATATTTTTTGTCACTCAACCAGAGAATTGGGATGATTTAAAATACATGAGAGCAAAAAATCACTTGAAAATATTTGAATTAGGGAGACTCTTTAGCATAAATGCAGCCGAAGAGTATACAATGAGAGAATTAACGCTGAAAAGAATTTATAGTAAGGCTGGCTCAGAGGGTCTGAAAATACAACTTCAGGACTATGCTGAAAGTGCAGAAGCAGTACACCTAAATTCTTGGCAATCAGCAATGTTTCGAGCTCTTGAAGATAGTAATTGGTATCTTAACAATTACTTTAATACAGAAGTTAGCAGGTCAAATATTAAATAAGTTACTTAAAAAACAAAGAATCCCACTTGGATTCTTTGTTTTTTTAATAGTAAGTTTCTAAGACAAATCTAATAAGCAATCTTTTTCATTTATTATTCCACTTATTAATTATGATTTGTTAAGTATGTGTTGTCATTCTGGATTTGTTCAATATGGATTAGGTTGGCTGTCTTTTTTAATTTCGGTCACCAAAAAGGACAATACATTTATGTCATTAATCATGAATATAGCTTTATTGAAGTGACCATTATGATAGTATCACTCTTTCAACTAAATGCTATTTTAGTTGAAAGAGCAGTTCAGAAAAATGTCTGCTGATAGCAAGCAGACAAAGGGTAAACAATTAAGTTATAATGCCTTTTTATTAAACTGCTACTAATGCTTCTGAATTTTGTTGTATGAACCAAGCCAACTGTGATGAATTTGGGAGGACGTCATTCAAGCTAACTTTTGAATTGCAAATGTGTTCAAACTGTTGCTGAAGCGTTGTCTGAGGAGAAAACCAGGTATAAACTGCACCGGCTTGTTTTTCAATGAGGTGCGGAACATCCAGGTCACATGCAAAGCTGTAATCATGAGGTCCGACCCAACGTTCAAACAGGTCAATCTTATCTCTGTGTTTCTTCGGCAGTTCTAAAGTTAATATATGATTGTTTCGGAATAGACGAAAGAAAATATTGTTTTCCTCAGATACTTGAAGTAAACCTTCAACACAACGATGGTTGGTACCAATTTGAAAGGAAAGTTCTTTCTTAATTGATTCTATTAGATCTGTGAGGGAGTACTTCACAAGAGAGGCTTTCCAATGTTCATTGATGATTTCAAGACATTGCTTCAGGATAGATTCCTGAAAGGGCGTTTGGACTTTTTTGATATGGCTTATAAAGTCCTTCAACAAAGAATCATTTTCTAATGGTGCAGGTGCATTTGAAGAGTCAACACTCTCGTCATCTGCTTTTTGCTTTTCCAGCAACTCTTCTAACAAATGGATATCTTCGTTAAAAGTGCTGGCGTATCTTTGCAACTTTTTCTTTTTTGGTAGCCGTTTGTTTGTCTCAATCAAGCCAATATAGGAAGAACTAACTTCTAATTGAGCCGCTAAATCTTTCCTGGTAAGTTTATGCTGTTTTCTCAGCTGTTTAAGATGGTATCCTAAGGTGTTTTCCTCAACTTTTTCACCTTGAATCTTTAAATCTTTCATATGACTTCATCTCCTCTTTAAATAAGAATTTATACACCTAACAGTTATATCCAGGAAGATAGTTTTTAAACAGAGTAAACCACGAAGAAAAAGGCCTGCAGCACATTTTGCAGGCCTTTTAATATGTTCTATTCATTACTTTTAAAATATGAACAACAGCAATTCGGTTTGGATATAATGATTAGTAGTAGTGACTGCTGATTGAAGATGCAAGGAGGGAAATGTCCTATGACAGATATTATGATGTTCGATAACAAATCCTGCAACAAAAAGTTAACTTGTTATCGGTATAAGGCAAATTCGAATCCTTATTATCAAGCGTACTTAGTTGAACCAAAAAAAACTGTGAAGATATAGCTTATAAATATTACATAAAGCTTTAATTAGAAGTTTGAAGAAAATAAAACTAAATCATTCAGTAGGTTTACTATAAGAGCCTTTTGCATAAACTAAGATGTAGAAGGACGGCTGCTTTACAAATTGATAATCTAAAAAAGAGATCCATTCTGTCTGTAATGTACAGAATTGGGTCTCTTTTTTTGTTTTATAGCCTATTCAAAAAAATATTTTTTGACTGAATAAAAAATTTTATGGTGTCTATTATGAAAGTAAGAGTCTTTCAACATAATTCGAATTTAGTTGAAAGAGTGAGTATTTTTCCAGAAATCATTAATAGGAGTGCGAAGAAATTGAACTCCTACTCTTTCAACATAATACCGGATTAGTTGAAAGAGTCTTCATATGAATAAAACACTGAGTTATCACGGTCGGAAGTGGTAGCTCTTTTTGCCGTGGGCTCGTGATTAAAACGTTTTTTTCTGTTAACAATAGAGCCATCATATCGATGTTGGAAGCTGAGAACGAAGGAAAGGAGGTTAATGAGTTGGCTTCTTCACAAAAATATTGGCAAAGCACCAACGAGGCTATTCTGCTTCAAACTAAAAAAGTTTTAAACGAATACTTGCTTAGTTTAAAACTTGCTAATAAAGCGGAAGCAACAATTACAAAATACTGCTGGGTATTGGAACGCTTCCTAATGGAGTGTCGTACTCCATTGGCAGATCTTACTTCAGATGACGTTCTGCAATGGTTCAATGACTATTCACCCGGTAAAAAAAGTAAAACGCTCGATCTCTTTCATTCCTGTTTTACTTCTTTCTTTAATTTTTGTATAGAGGAAGATCACATGGAAAATCAGGTTATGAAAAAGAGATGGCGGCCAAAAATTCCGCAAGCACTTCCTAAGTATTTAAGTCAGGAAGAATATGCTCGGGTCAAATTGGCTGCGGAAGATCTTTCTCTTCGAAATCGAGCCATTGTATTGTTTTTCCTGTCTTCAGGATGCCGGAAGACCGAAGTATCGAACTTAAACATTCAAGATGTGGACGTTAACAAGCGGACTGCTGAAGTGAAAGGAAAAGGCGGTAAAATTCGAAAAGTCCATTTTTCGGAAGAATGTTCAATGGTTTTAAATGAATATTTAAAATCACGTTCCTTTCAAGAAACGGATGCTTTATTTGTAACTCCAAAGGGTCTTCGTCTTCAATCCAAAGGAATCTATGAAATGATTAGTAGATTTGGAAAAAAGATAGAACTATCCTTACATCCCCATTGTTTTCGCCATACATTTGCGACAAACATGATGGCAAGGGGAGCTGAGATTGAATTTATCGCCGATGAAATGGGGCATGCCAACATAAATACGACTCGAGTTTATGCGCGGGTTCCTACAGAAGATATGATGATAGCTTATCAAAATAAAATGGGATAGGTTGGTGAGTTTATGAAACTTGAAATTCAACAGAATTTCTTTGATGATCATCAAGTTCGTTTCAGCCCAGAAACCATAAGGAGTTACAAAATAGCACTTACTCAATTCTTCTCTTATTGTGATGAAAAAAAATACGAGGAGATAAAAGCAATGGATATTCGAGCTTGGCTCGCTTCTTTGGAAGAACAAGGCCTGAAACCTCGAACAATCCATTTGAAATTGAGTGCCGTTAAGTCTTTTTATCGATATTGTCTTGAAGAAAATATCATTAAAAAGAATCCTGCGGTTAGCGTTCAAACACCTCAAAAGGATGATTCTCTTCCTTACTACCTTAGCAAACGGCAGGTCGAACTTCTGAAAGAGCTGACAAAGGAAAATCCACGGGATCGAGCCATTGTTGAAGCTTTGTTTGCAACTGGTGTGAGGATTAGTGAACTTTTGCAAATCCGGCATGAGGACATCAAGTGGGATACACGGCAAATATGGATACGTAAAGGAAAAGGAAACAAAGAACGGTTCGTATTTTTTACGCATGACTGTTCTGAAAGGCTAAAAGCTTATATCCAGCAGCAAAAGCGTAAGAGTATCTATTTGTTTCCTAACAATAGAGGAGGGTGCTTAAGCCGAACTTTTGTTGAACAGCGGTTTCAAATATTTTCAAAAGAATTGGGATTTAGGGTGGTTCCTCATACCATGCGTCATACGTTTGCAGCACACCTTGCTGAAAAAAGCATGCCGCAAAGCTACATTCAAGAATTGCTTGGCCATGCAGATATTAACAGCACCCGTATTTATACCCGGTTAATGGAACACGCCCGTAAAAAAATATATGACCGTTTTCATGGATGAAATAAAACCCTATTTATAACCCGGAAATTCTATAAGATCAGGCTTTATATGTATGTAAAATTAAAGGAGGAATTGTTTTGGAACCATATTGGAAACTAACCATGGATCTACCTAATAAAGAAAATCAAAAAGGAGTTGAGAACTTTTTAATGCATCTAAAATTAGCAAACCGTAGCGATGTGACAATTATTAACTATAGACGAAGTCTAGAAAATTTTTTTAGGGATATGGAAGATGCATATTCATCTATTTCGTCTGAACAAATTTTAGATTGGCTTCAGAAAAATAAAAGCCATTTAAAAAAAACGAGCTACAAGTCAGTTTTAGCTGTCCTTTCATCGTTTTATAGCTTTTGTGTCCAGGAATCTTTAATGGAGAAATCCCCAATCAAAAGAAGATGGTTCCCTCGGCTACCGCAATCTCTTCCGAAGTATCTTGAAAAAGATGAAGTTGCCAAAGTTCGGCAAGTGAGCGAGCAATTATCAATCCGTGACCAATTCATAGTTGAATTTTTGTTATCTTCAGGGTGCCGGGTTGGTGAACTACACCGGTTAAATCTTGAAGACGTAGATTTAGAAAATCGCACGGCGAGAGTTTTGGGTAAAGGAAAAAAGATACGTTCTATCCATTTTTCGGAGAGATGTGCAGTACTCCTTGAGAAGTATTTGGGTACACGTCATATTTTAAATTTTTCCTCACCGCTCATTGTGACAAGATGGACAGGGCAGCGTCTTAGTATTAATGGGTTACAAACGATGTTAACCAGACTCGGAAGAAAGGCAGGTTTAGACTCAAATTTGCATCCACATCGCTATCGACATACCTTCGCAACTGAACTATTGTCCAAAGGAGCAGAGCTTTCCTTTATTAGTGATGAGTTGGGCCATGCTAGTTTAAGTACTACTCAAATCTATGCAAGGATTCCCAACCACCTGATTTTACTTCTATATAGAAAATTTATGGGTTAGGGGAGGGTAAATTCATGCATTTATCAGAAGGATGCATACATCAATTTCTCCAAGATCATAAAACTCGTTTTGCAAAACGAACGATGGAGGGATATGAAACGACAATCAAACAACTATTGACATTTTATGAAAAACCTTTTAACGAGATATCTTCTGTTGAAATCCGACATTGGCTCATTTATTTAGGAGAAAATGGTTTGAAGGTAGGCACAATAATAAATAAAGTTAAGGGTTTGCGTTTGTTTTATTATTATTGTGTTGAGGAAGGGTTTATTAAGGATAATCCTATTGAAGGTGTTCCATATCCTAAAGAAGAAAGGAAGCTTCCTTATTATTTAACTTCCGAGCAATTGTTGCGACTGAGGGACCTTTGTAAAGGGAACTTGAAACAAAGGGCGGTTGTAGAAGTCCTGTATTCGACGGGGGTTCGAGTAAGTGAACTAACCAGCATGAAACTTAAGGATATTAATTGGCCTGAACGGAAAATTAGGATTCCGATGGGAAAAGGCGAAAAAGAACGTCTGGTTTTTTTTACAAAAGAGTGCGCTGAACATTTAAAAGTATATTTGGGAAGTCGTAATGATGATTTACCTTTTGTTTTTTTGAATCGTAATGGTACAGAGCCATTCTCTAGATATTCAATTGTACATTGGTTTAGAACCTTTAGGGAAAACCTAGATTTTTATTTGACAGCACATACATTACGTCATACTTTTGCGGCAAATTTGGCGATGAAAGGAATGTCATTGTCGTGTATTCAAGTTTTACTAGGCCATACAGATTTTCAAACTACCCAAATATATGCTCGTTTGCATCAAAAAGCTCAAAAAGAAATGTATGACCAATGGATGTGAAATCATTCTTTTTGAAGTGGGGTTTACAGTCTAAAGGAAGGGGCTGTCCAATAAGTCCCTAAAATAAAAAGCAGGACGGAAAAACGACACGTTTTTCCGTCTTATTAATTAACAAAACAAATTAAGCAAGCTCCTCAACAATTCTTAAATATTTAAATGGTTATTTAAAAAAATAATCTTGGTTAATTTTTAGTTTGATAAGTTCTAATAAAAAATTGAAAGTGGACTAAACTTTGTAACATGCTTGTCCGATATTAACTATGAATACATCAAGGAGGATGATTTACATGGCATTAGTCGTGGGAAGAAAACCTGGGGAAAGTATAATCATTAATGACAATATTAAAGTTACAGTTATTAAAACAGATGATAACATGCTTCGGTTAAAAATCGACGCACCAAAAGAAGTAAGTATTGTTAGGGAAGAATTACTTGGCGATAATCCCGAATAGGGAATTATTGATAAATGGGTACATATGGATGTGGATCCCAAAAAAACAAAACATGGAGGTAGATTCTAATGAGAATCAATCACAACATTGCGGCACTTAACACGTACCGCCAACTGAACGGTGCTTCTGAAGCACAGTCAAAGTCAATGGAGAAATTATCATCAGGACTTCGTATTAATCGTGCTGGTGACGATGCAGCAGGTCTTGCAATCTCTGAAAAAATGCGCGGGCAAATCCGTGGATTGGATCAAGCTTCACGTAATGCTCAAGACGGTATCTCTATGATTCAAACAGCTGAAGGTGCATTGAACGAGACTCATGACATCCTGCAACGCATGAGGGAACTTTCAGTTCAGTCATCAAACGATACTAACACACTGGATGATCGTAAAGAAATTCAAAAAGAAGTTGAACAATTAAAATCAGAAATTAACCGTATTTCTGATACTACCGAATTTAATACTCAAAAACTATTAAATGGTAGTCTGGGAGCAGTTGGCTCATCTTCTGACAATTCTGTAGTAAAATTAGAAACAGCTTCAGGATTAAAAAAGGGTGATTACACAGTAGCAGTTTCAACTGCAGCTACTGTAAAAACAGCAGATGATGGTTCTACAACTTTTGATGGATCTGATAATGGTTTAACCGGATTAGAGTTAACAATAAATGGTGTTGCAATTGACTTTAGTGATATGGCTGACACTGATGATGCAGATGCAATTGTTACAAAAATCAATTCATACTCAGCTCAAACTGGTGTAACTGCTTCAAATAGTAGTGATGCTATTAGTTTATCAACTGAGGCATTTGGTTCAGATGCTAAATTAGTTTTAGGTGGAGCGGATGCTGCTGAATTTGGTGGTGCTATATCCGGTGGTGATGATGCAGTAGTCACTATTACAGATGAAAATGATGTTGCTGAAACAATCACAGGAAATGGACAAGCAGTGAGCTATAGAGGTTCTCAACTAACTGCTACTCTAGCTTCTGGAACTGGTAGTGCAACTCTAACTGTGTCAAATAGTGGAGCAACCCTACAAATTGGTGCTAATAAAGATCAAAACATGTCAATTGATATTAATGAAATGAGTACTAAAACCCTTGGTGATTCAACAGTAGGACTTGTAAAAGATATTAATCTTCAAACTCAAGATGGAGCTAATAATGCTATCAAGACACTTGATAAAGCAATTCAATTAGTTTCAGGCGAACGCTCTAAGCTTGGTGCGTTCCAAAACCGATTAGAGCACACAATTAATAACCTTGGAACATCTTCTGAAAACTTAACTGCTGCAGAATCACGTGTTCGTGACGTAGATTATACTTTAGCTGCCTAAGCAGTGACAAGTACAGTCGTCCTGGCTGGTAACGGCCAGTGATTATAATCGGGTGAATTGCTGGAAACCCCTTAAGCTTTTCTTGCCACAACGTAGTTGGAAACGACAACCGTGAAGGCTTAAAAAAAGAAAAGATTGGGCAATCAGCAGCCAAGCTCCTGTCTCGAAAGAGTGGAGAAGGTTCAACGACTAGGATATACCATCTAAGGCGAAAGCTATGATGATGAAATCCGTAGGTGACACAATGTCAGTTCAGCATTGTAGATCCGAAGTGCCCGACCCCTACTGAAGTTTAGAGGGTGAAGATATAGTCTGGTCATTTATGAAAGTAAATGTTCGCACGATGGCGAAAGAAATGATGAACCAAACTAAGAATTCTATTCTTTCTCAAGCAGCACAAGCAATGCTGGCTCAATCCAATCAAATGCCTCAAGGGGTTTTACAACTCTTGAAGTAATGATTAGAAGGGCGTCCAGTTTGGCAACGAACTGGAGTATAACTGGGTGAATTGCTGGAACTTCCTAAAGCTTCATCAACCACAGCGTAACTGGAAACGGTAAGCGTAAGGGTTTGAAAATGATGAAGATAAAACAATGGATAATCAGCAGCCAAGCTCCTGTGAAGAAACTCTGGAGAAGGTTCAACGACTAGAGAACACGGTCTAAGGCAAAAGCTATGACTATGAATCTCGTAGGACAGTATAATGCTGTTCGAAGTGCCCAGCCCCTTATAATAAGGGTGAAGATATAGTCTATTCTGTATCCGAAAGGAACAGTGGCAAAGCAAGCCAACCAACAACCGCAAGGTGTTCTTCAATTACTACGTTAATATTACTTTTTTTAAGAAGGATCCTGTTATCAGGGTCCTTTTTAATTATTATACGGACGTAATTTTAAAAGAGCTTCTTTACAATTGTTAAAAGAAGAACGTAAAACTAGACAATAGGCAAATTATTAGAGAAAAAATATTTTACTGATTTGAATGGTTTTCTTTTTTAATGTCTATCACAAGGAAGTCATATACGTACCTTATTTTTAATTTAAACAAATAGGTGAAATCCAGGTATGTTATATTGTTTTTTTTGACAAGCTATTAAGTGAAAAGGGTGTAGGTTATTGTCGAAGTATATTGGGATTTATGGTATTATTTATATTGAATTTGTTTTAAAATTGTCTCGTTTAAAAGATGAGTTGTCTAGAATTCTGGTTTTACCCAAACTAAATTAAAAAAATAAAACGCCATCAATCCTTGATATATATGGATTGATGGCGTTTTTTTATATTTCTAGTTGAGTCTGTAAGTGCGATTAACCTTAAAGAAGTAGTTGTTACTTTCAACCAGGATGTTGATTCAACGACTGCTGGAACTACAAGTAACTATACATTTGCAACTGCTAGCGGAGTAACTGTAACTGATGCGGATGTAGATGGTAAAACTGTTACTTTAACCGTTTCAGGTGCAACACAACAACAAGTTACAGACTTATCAATTGAAAATGTTAAATCTGCTTCTGGTAAAGTAGTGGCTAAAGACACTAAAACTGTTAAATTTATCGACGTTGCTCCTCCTCAAGTGCTTGGAGTTAAAGTTGCTGGACCTAAAAAGGTAACTGTACAGTTCTCTGAGCCTTTATCTGCAGTACCAACATTTAAATTTGATGGAGGTACAAACACAGTTGTTACAACTGATTTTGTTGCAGGTTCTAAAGAAATCACATTAACTTTAGGTTCTCAGCCATCTGTTGGAAACCACAAAGTTGAGGTTTCTGGTGGTAAAGACTATGCAAACTTCTCAGTTGATAAAGTAGAAAAAGAATTCGCATTTGCTAACGATGTTGCAGCTCCTGTATTAACAGTTAAGTCTGCAACTGACAAGAAAGTTGTGTTAGTATCAGACGAGCCACTTGTAAATGCTAACAACTCTAACGTTGAGTTCTATCATACAGTTAAAGGTTCATCTGCATATAAAGGTTCTGTAGAAGTATCTGCTGATGCAAAAGAAATCACTTTAACTTTCAGCACACCACTTCCAGAAGGTGCTAACAAGTTATTCTTATCTTATGGTAGTGAAACTGGAACTAAGATTGAAGATGCTTGGGGCAATAAATTAGCAGCTACTGAGTTTGCTTTAACTGCTGCAGTTGACAGAACTGCTCCTACACTTTCAGATGAAATTGAAACTGTAGATGCTGATACTTTACGCGTAACTTACAGCGAATTAGTTAACAACGCTACTACAAAATCTAACTACGAACTTAAAGATGCAGATGGTAACCTTGTATCTATTGCAAGTGTAACTCCTGTAGATGGAAAAACTAAATCTTACGATATTAACCTAACTTCTCAATTAGAGGGTGGAGCGTACACTCTTAAAGTTAAGAACGGTGTAGTTGATACTAACGAAAACAAATTGGTAGAAGTTGTTAAATCTGTAACTGTTGCTGACAAAAAAGCTCCACTTGTTACAAGTGCTTCACAGCGTATTAGTGATACTAAAGCTAAAATTCTTTTCTCTGAAGCAATGGATGCGGCTTCTATCACTGATAAAACCAACTACTTCTTTAACGGTGCAGCATTACCAACAGGTACAACACTTACAGCTGTAGATAATAACAAAGCAGTAATTGTTGATTTTACAAATGTAACTGGATTTACAGCATTAAGTTCTGCTGGCACAGATACATTCTCTGTAGGTCGTGTGAAAGACACAGCTGGTAACTATGTAGCTAGACAAACCACTACAGTTACTGTTCCTGGAGCAGTATCAACTGTACGTCCTTCAGCAACTGGTGGAGCTAAAGTCGTTGCTACAGATAAGATTGAACTTAAGTTTGATGAAACAATTCGTAACTACAAAGCTTCTGACTTTGAAGTAACAGGCAACACAGTTGCAAGCATTTCTGACAGAACTGAAAATGGAAAAACGACAATTGTTCTAACACTTGGTACACCAGTAGCAACTAATGCAGTTCCAACTGTAAAGACAGCAGCTACTGGCGTAACTGCTGAGAACTTACAAGGAATCAAAGTAGGATTCTCTGCTGTAACTCCAACTGATGCAGTGGCTCCAGTTGTCGCTACATTTGACCATGATGCAAATGCTTCTACAGCAAATGCTAAAAACATTGTTGCAACTGATGAAACTGGCAACGATGGTATCATTGACCATGTTTATGTAACAATGTCTGAAAACATTGAAGCATTTGCTGCATCTACTTCAGCTGGCAACTTTGCAACTGTTGAAGGATTTGATGTAACAAAAGCAGAAGCTGCTGGAAATGATGCTGTAATAAAGTTAACAGTATCTCCGAAAACAGGAGTTGAAGGAACTGTAGAAACTACTCCGACTGTAACAATCAAAAATGTTGCAGACTTAGCTGGAAACACAGTAGTAGAATTCAATTCAGCAGTTACTCCTGTAATTACTGGTGCAGCAGTTTTAAAAACTGACGAAGCTGGTTACACTGGTTGGGACCGTTATGCATTTGTTGATGCAGCTGGAAATCCAGTTAGCTTAACTGAATCTGCTACAAATGAAATCCTAGCTAAATTACCTGATGGTTCATTCGTTTCTGTACCAACAGATGATGATGCTGCAAGTGCTCGTTTAAGCTTTAAGGCTGATAAAGCTACAGGCGCTTATACTTTCTTCGTACAGAAGACCAACAATGCTTGGGTAAAAGTTGTTATCAACCATACTGCTCATTAATAAAAAAATTGTTCTTATAAAAAAAGGAGAATCTACTTTCAGATTCTTCTTTTTTATATGCGTTAAATAATTAGTTTGAGGTCACCCTACTACTATATATCGAAGAGGATTATTGATCTGGTATCCCAATAATCCTCTTCTTTTTTTATATTTATAAAATTTATCACACGAATCGGATAGCCTTTGAAAAGGCTAAATAAGTTTACTAAGATTGATTTTCCCGAATCCAATAGAAAAATAAATATATAAATAGATGGAAGATAAGGAAATATTGGGAAAGTTCCAATGAAAACATATCTATAGAAACCAGAAGGATCTTAAATGAATACTTGTTAAGTTTAAAACTTGCGAATAAAGCAGAAGCCACCAAAACAAAATATCTTTGGATATTAGAACGGTTTTTTTGTGAGTGTTCTATTCCTTTAGATACTCTAACTTCTGAGGATGTTCTAAAATGGTTGAACGACTTTTCAGTAGATAAAAAAGCGAAGACGATTGACCTTAGAATAAGTGCGCGATCTCTCCCGAATCTTGTAATCATTTCATAGATTCCTTTGGGTAGAAGACGGCGACCTTTCAGATTCATAAATATCGAATCTTTTTCCCTTTCCCCTTCACCTGTGCCGTTGTAAGTATCTTTATTAACAAAAGAAGTATTGAAAGTCAATGCTACAGGTGTAGAAATGACAGAAGCAGCTTCTGTTGAATTCACATATGAAATTGCAGCTAAATCTGTTTCTTTATCCCAAACAAGATTCTATGATGGAGATAACATCTTAGATTCAGTTGTTGTTAAAGACGAAAATGGTCTAGTACTAGATAATGCGCATTAGATATTGAAGTTTCTTCTACTGATTCAGCTGCTGTGGATTCAGATGGTGATGTTTCTACTTCATCAGAAAAATCCTTCTATGTAGAAGTTAAGGTAAAAGACGGTTCTGAAGTATTGGCTACAACTGGTGCAGTTAAAGTAACTGTAGCTCCAGAACTAGAAGTTTCTTCTTTTGAAGGAATTCATCTTGGTGATTTAAATGCTTCTACAGAAGTTGCTGATTATGAAGACTTGAAAGCAAGCAACGATGTAGTTACTTCACTTAAAGTAAATGCAACTGGAAAAACTTTGAACCTTTTTGCTAAGGATGTTGAAGGCAATATCGTTCTTCTTTCTCCAATTGAAGATGACGCTTCTACTACTACTGTAGACGAAACCAACTTCAAAATTACTAACTTAACTCCAAGTTGCCAATGTAACTGTTGATGGAGGAAAGTTCGTTGTTAAGACAATTGCTGCTGGAAAAGCTCAAGCTAAAATTAAAGTTGGAAGCTTTGAAACTACTGTAACTTTTGAAGTGACTGCTAACGAAAAGATTGCTGATGCAACTCACTGCTGCAAATGGAACTAAAACTTCAGAAGATGCAGCTGTTACTTTGAAAGACCAGTATGGTGATGTTATTGCTTTCCCAGATAATACTACAAGCACAACTAATGATACTGACGCTGTAGTAATTTAAGTGTTAAGTCTGGTAACACCCGTGTTGCAGAAGCAACGGTAGCTGCCGATGGTACCGTTACTATTTCTAAACCTGCCTTAAATGCTATTAAAGGTTCTACAACAGTAACAGTAGAATTTAAAGATACTACTGGTAAAGTTGTATTTACAAAATCAATCGCTGTAACAGCAACTGATTTTGGTACTGAAGTTGCAAAGTATGAATTAGACGTAACTTCTGAAAATACTGTACTTGATGCTGACGATGACACAAATGAAACTCACGCAGATGTTGATGATGCAGTAATTCTAGTACTTAAACAATTGGATAAAAACGGGAATGTTATTGGTACTGAAGAGTTAAATGGTACTGATGCAAGATTAACATTCACTGCTTCTAATTCCAAAGACCAAGATTTCTTTAACGCCGTAGCTTACTCTGCTGGAGACGCATCAGCTACAATTGATTTTGCATCTGATGCTGTTCTTAAACTTGTTAATTCTGGTTCATTAAAAGTTACAGCAACTGTAGGTGGAGTTACTGTTGATACTTTAGATGTTGCCTATAAGAATACTGATTCTGTAGCATCTAAGGCTGTAGTTAATGCTGCAAACCGTACAATCGATTTGTCTAGCCTTGCTACAGGTAGTACTTCTGTAACGGTTGAAGAACTATTGTTTGGTAAATTAAACAGTACTAACAATAAATATATTCTTAATCCTGTACTAACTATTCAAGACCAAGCTGGTAAGACTATGGGATATGATTTTGCTGCTGGACTTGATGTATTGAAGAATGGTCTTACTGTAGATGCAGGAACACCAGTTGTAACAAACCTAAACAATGTTTCTAACAGCTCAGGCACACTTTCCTTGGTTGATGATTCCAAATCCGGAAGTGTAACTATTGTCCTTCCAGCTGTTGTAACTAAGGATTCTAGCACAACTGTAAATGCTGACTTGTTAGCTGCTCCTGTTTCCATCACAGTTACTTTAGTTAAATAATCACCTAGAATAACTGGAGAGCTCTTTGAGAGAATTTATTCTTCAAAGAGCTCTTTTTTTACACGTGAGAAAGGCTGTGCTGAATTAAGGATTAATTATAATCTTAATTTGGCACCCCTTTCCTGAAAAAACCCCAAAGACAATTGTCTTTGGGTTTTTTTCTTCTTATAAAAATTAGGTGCAGTAATATCACATACGCGCTTAGTTGATTATCCTAAAGTAATATGTATGTATTACGTTAAAGACAACATGAATATTTTATGGGATAAAATTATTTAAAGAAGTAAAATTCATTCTGGAGTACCAATAATAGAAGAATTACTTAAAAGTTGCTCAAAAGAAGAAGAGAAGTATGAGAAAAATGATTTAATAGATTTTTTAAGTGATGAGGAAAAAATAAAGAGTTTATTAGTTTAGTACAAGAGGTGGTTTTGAGTCGGGAAATAGCACTAGCAAGGGAAACATTAACTAAAATAAGTCAAATTGCGGATCATATTGAAATTTTAAATGAAGTTATTGAACACGATTTAACTCGGATATATAGAGTAAGAAACAAATTAGTGCACTCAGGTAATAATATATTATTTAATGTAGATATCTTTACAATCCGCTTAAATAAATATGTCAATTCCCTAATAGGGACTATTATACATTACCTTAAAAGGCAGCCTGAGTTGAATATTTCAGAAGTTTTAAATTCAATACATGAAACTTATGATTGGTATATTAGCTATTTGAAAAAAGGAGAAAACATAGACATAAAAACAGCGGCATTTCCTCCTTATTTATATATGTAACGACCAACTGAATTCTTGAAGGCATTTTCTCGATATGCTTGTGATGATGCCTTTTTTTTGCCTTTCCTGAATAGCATACAAAGTGTATGGAGCACCCTAGTCACTATGCAGGATGTCTATAACGTTTGTCAGCCTCTGAATGTTAAAGCCGATGTTAAAATCCCCAATATAGCCGGAATAAAATTCCCCATCTAAAATAGAACCATAGGTTTGAGAGGAGCCATGGTTCATGATAATTAGAGGGGGCTTTTTTATGATTAAAGAGATGTACAATAAAGGAATGATCATATCAGATATCTCAAGGGAGCTGCAGATGGATCGGGAAACCGTTAGAAAATACATCCACTCTGCAACTGCTTCTTCGAAGCTCGATCCTTATAAAGAATACTTACAGAGGCGTATGATGGAAGACAATGTATTTAATGGAGAGCGTTTGCGTGATGAAATTCGCCAACTGGGCTATCTATCTCTTCAATGGAAGCAGCAAAAGAACTCAACTTACCACACTATCGTCATATTTGTACTGTTCTTAGGAGAGAGTCACCACATTACAGACAGATTAGAATCGAGAGAACCCAATAATAAATGCTTGCAGTTCTCCTTTTATTCATTTAGGCAGCGGAGTTTTATGAAAAACTATTGAACTTCATCGTATCCGCGAATTAACATGATTTTGCCTGATGAGGTGGGATATAAGCAGCCAAAGAAAGGCCAAATTAAAAGGTTCTTTTAATAATTTTCGTTAGAATTACAAAAAAGACCTTTTATTTTAAATCGACAGTGTTTCTTCCAAATATCATATTTCCCTCATATAAATTCCAATCATCAGCTTTTGAATTATATTTCACCTCAACACTAACACTATTGTTTTGTAAGGTTACAGTTCCTTGCCCTTGTCCACCCCATCCATCCTCAGCAAATTGGAAGGATGCTATACCATCATTATTGAACTCAAGATTAGTTTCAACATCTGCAATTCGACTTGATGGAGGGCTTTGAGCAGTAATGAGTTGCAGTTCAGCTATATTGTTAGATGTAAAGTGAAGCGTAACAGAGGAGCCGCCTTTTTCTACAATATTAGTTTCTCCCCAATTCCCTTCATAATTCCTCCAATTTGTTTGCGTTGTTTGTTTAGAGTTACTATCAGCTATCTTGTCCGTTTGCCTTGCAGGTCCGGGCGTTGTTTTTTCTTTTTCAAGAAGTTGTTTTTTTAATTCACTGGTTTCTTTATCTTTATTAAAAAACAAATCCCAAAGTTGTTCTAAATTACTTTTTACGTATTCAGCTTCAGGAAGTTTAATTTCTTTTTCAATTCTTTCTCTTTTAAGATAAAAATCAAGTCTATCATAATTTTCTATTTGTTCGTCCGGGTTAATAAATACAAGACTAACTGTTTTATGCCTCCCAGACCTTATATCCTCAGCATTAATTTCCGATCTTCCATCCGGTGTTAATTCATCACCTGAAGAGTTAAGTAAGGAAAACTCACTTCCATCTACCGAGATGTCACCACCAAAAAAATTATACTCTTGCCACCATTGAGAGGAATTTTCTATCTCTAATTCGATTACTCTTGCATTACTTGTTATATAATGCGATTTCACCTTAAATGAAAGATCTTTTCCAAAACCTAAAAACTCACCTGCTATACTGCCGAAAATATATCCCAAAATGCCAATACAAATAAGAAATAAAATTAAACCGAAAAAAAACATTATCCAATCCCACAATGCTCTCAACTCTATATCCCCCTTATCTACTAGTTATATTTTACCATAAGAGGATAAATAAAGAGCCTATTATAAGGCCCTTTATTTGTTAGAAAGAGAGGAATACAGATTTGATATTAATTAAGGGAGCGGAACAAGATATCCTCAAATGCTCGCTGTAAATAATGTTGAAAACCTAAAGGAAATTGATTTAAATAGATTCCCAGCTGCAAAAAAAGATTTAATGCAGCATTTACATCAAATGGCAGAGACGAGATTACTCAAATCGGAATGGCAAAAAACCTTAAAAAGTGAAAGAATAACGCAAAGAATTGAAATACCCACTGTAAAAGCAACACCTCAAAATCAAGAACAAACTTTCGCTATGGACTCTACATTAAAAGCTAGATAAATTAAGGGATTCTCAGTTAGACCTGGGAGTCTCTTGATTTTTTTCCTTGAGGAGAAAAAGGATTCTTCCCGTAGAGTTGTAACATCTTAGTTTTTACTTGCTTGTTTTCTCTTTTATTTTCACAGCCCAAATTAAGTCATTCTATTATTTAACCTAAGAGTAAACATGGCAGATAAAAACCTTGTAACCAATGGGGTATATCTTATAAATATAGTAATGTGTTAATGGGATGTAAGTGCGATTACTGCTAAATCACTTAAAGTAACTTTTAGCAAAGCTGTAACTGTAACAGAAGCAGACTTCTCTGTTAAAAAAGGCACTATGAAAGCCAACGTTGCGAAAGTAACTATTAGCGACGATAAGAAATCTGCAACTGTTGAGTTAACAAGCAAGTTCACTAAAGGTGATTACACAGTAACTGTTGCACAAGGAACAAATCCTGCGTTGACTGGCTCTGTAACTGTTGAAGATGAAAAAGTAACAAAAATTGAAATCTTGTTTACTTCCGCTCCGCTTTTTGACTCATCTAATAGTGATGCTGATTTGAATAAAGATATGCTCTTGCATATGACAAAACTGTTAAAGTTTATGGAGTATTAAACGATGGAAGCAAAGTTCGTTTAACAAATGGAACTGATTACACTGTTTCATCTACAAATGATGTATTAAATGCAGACGTTAATGGAGATGGCATCTTAGATGTAAATACAGCTTCTGCTGCGACTTCATATACTTACGCAACAGGTGAAACTCAAGTTAAATTACCATTATCAGTAACAATCAATGCTACTGGAGAAAAATTAAACCAAGAAGTCACGATTTCACGCTAAAGGCGCTTTGGCATTAACAGGTACTGTGGTAACACCAGCTGCAGCTACTTCAACAATTGCATTACCAGCAACTCAAAGTGGTGCTAACGTAACTTGGTTCTATTACATCTGGAACATATACTACTCCAGCTCGTACTGCAACTGTCATCCAGTAGTATTAACTGCAACTATTACTAAAGGTGCCGCTACAGACACTAAAACTTTCACTGTAACAGTTGATAATGATGTAGATACAGGTGCTGATGGAACATTTGATAACGCAACAACAGTTACTCCTTAATCAATAAAATTGATAATAAAAGTGAAAAATCCCGAAGAGTGTAATACTCTTTGGGTTTTTTTTTGTAAAACAACGATGTACTTAATCTGTTAAAGTTTCTTACTTTTCCCCAGTTAAAGCTAGTGCTGCAATCAAAATTGATGGTGTTAAAGTTGCTGTAACTGAAGCTGGTGTTTCTCAAGATATTTCTGGTCTATCACTTGATGCGTCTAAAGAACACACTGTGGAGTTATTTTTTTGTATTACCAATGTTTATTATAGTAAGAAAATTTCAACATTTACTCTTGGTATTCTTAATTCCAACCTGTAATCCAATATGACATAAACTTTCTTGAAAAAATCCAATCGATCCTCAAAGTAATGATAGGTAAAAAATCATAAAGTGTTCCCCTATTCAACTAATCCCCTAGATTTATCCATTATCGCTCGACGTAAATTCCCTTTAAGTATGGTGTTATATTTATTTTAAATTTTAAATAGATTTTATCTTTCCGATGAGAATCTTGTCTTTTATCTCTATAAAGAAAAAAGGTAATAAAGACCCACTCATTAAAACTAAATTTTAAACGATTTTCGTCTCGATAAGTCTTTTAATCAGTTCATTTATTCTGTAATTCATTCGAAAAATGGGTCTATTGTATCACTTTGAAAGCGATTAATCAGATAATGAAAAGACTATTTACCTATTTATTTTTTATATATAGTATTTTTTTAAAATAATTAAATTAAGGATTGATCATTTTGTAATTACAGTTAATTAAAACATAAAATGGATGTTTTGTAGTAGTAAGAACCTATAAAAATAGAATGTTTATAACAGATTTATTCAATATTATCCAAAACGGTGATTGCTTGGAATTTTTTCTTATGCTAGAATTCAATTTGTTATTTTACAATAATATCTATTTATCTACAGAAAAAGTAAATGATAATTAAAAGGGATGTGAAAAGGTGTCGAATGAAAATTTATTGAAAAAAGCCTGGGTATTTTTTCTTTTTGTTGTGACCTTGGCGGCATTATGCTGGATTAATTTTGAGGTTAAGGGAAAGATTAATCTTTTTATGGGCGTTTATGGATCCATTATGGTGACGTACCTTATCGTTAAGATGCTTCTATCCTTTAAATATAAGCCCTTTTTGGGAGACCCAGCCGATTTGAAGGTTTCGGTTTTCATTCCGTCTTACAATGAAAAGCCTAAAGCTGTTCTTGAGACGGTAAAAAGTATTTTGGATCAGGATTACCCCATTCATGAGATCTTTTTTGTGGATGATGGGAGTCCGGATCAGTCCGGGTATGAGGCAATTATTCAACTGAAAAAAGAGATGGAAACTGCATGGAGAGAAGTAGCAGCTTCCGGGAAATCAGGAGGGTCCGTACATCCATTCCAAAACTTGGTTGTGCATCGGCTACATAAGAATTCCGGCAAGCGGCATGCCCAGATTTGGGCGTTTGAACGAGCAACCGGAGATATCTTTGTGACAGTGGATTCCGACGGCTATCTATATCCCAATGCTGTCCGTGAATTGTTAATTCCTTTTAACGATTCCAAGGTGATGGCTGTGACGGGTCACATTAACGCCCGGAACCGGGATGAAAACTGGTTTACAAGATTGATTGATATGAGGTATGACAACGCATTTCGTGTTGAGCGGGCTGCCCAGAGCGTGACGGGCAACATTCTCGTTTGTTCCGGACCGATCAGCGCCTACCGGAGTGAGGTTGTCCTGGATAACCTGGAGATTTACGGATCACAAACATTTTTGGGGGAGATGGTTCAATTCGGGGACGACCGTTGTTTAACGAATTATGCCATCCTTAAAGGGAAAACGGTCTATCAATCAACCGCCAAATGTATTACTGATGTTCCGTCCTCGCTGCGTCAATTTTTGAAGCAACAGATCCGATGGAACAAGTCATTCTTCAGGGAAAGTTTGATCGCTTTTCGCATCGGTTTAAAAAAACCGGTCACGCTTATATGGGTGCTTTTGGAACTGTCTCTATGGATTTTGTTCGGTTTTGCAATCATTATAGCTCTTTGTTTCAAAATACACACATTAGGGTTTATTTTATTGGTTTACTATCTCGCGTATTTGTCGATCTCTGCTTATGCAAGGAATGTATTCTATATATTAAAACGTCCGCTCGTATTCTTAATGGCTCCGCTATATGGGCTCATTCATTTATGTTTGCTGTTTCCGTTGCGGATCTATGCTTTATTCACATTAAAATCAACTGGCTGGGGAACGAGATAATAGGGGGATGAAATGATGGGTTTAGCGTTATCATATACATGCGCTGAGATGCTTGAGGATAAAATAAGAAGTAGGCAGGCGAAAGTGGCTGTCATTGGATTGGGTTATGTAGGTCTTCCGACAGCTTACGAAAAAGCGAAAAAGGGTTACGAGGTCATTGGTCTAGATATCTCAGAGGAAAAAGTAAATCTTGTTAATACAGGGATTACCTATATTTCAGATATAGAACCTGTATCTTTTGCAGATGCCGTGACTTCTAAGAAATTATCGGCAAGCACTGATTTTTCAATGCTTGAACATGCCGATGTAGCGGTTATTTGTGTGCCGACTCCTGTCGATGAACATAAACAGCCTGATCTGTCGTATATAAAAAGTGCCGCGGACCAGATCGATCGCTATGGGCACGAGGGGATGCTTGTCATTTTGGAAAGCACGACCTATCCAGGGACAACCGACGAATACCTAAGAAGCCGTCTTGCCGAGAAAGGCTTTATCATGGGTGAAAACTTCTTTTTAGCGTATTCACCGGAACGCGTGGATCCTGGTAATAAGTCGTTTGGCATTTCCAACACACCAAAAATCGTGGGTGGAACAACGCCCGTTTGTACGAGTCTTGCCGCAGCTTTTATCGGTGAGAATGCTCATCCAGTTTCTTCACTTGAGGTTGCGGAGATGGCAAAAGTCTTTGAAAATACCTTCCGTTATATAAACATCGCTCTGGTCAATGAAACAGCGCAATTTTGCTCAAAATCTGGCATTGATATTTGGGAAGTTGTAGACGCAAGCGGTTCTAAGCCTTATGGGTTCATGCCCTTTTATCCAGGTCCGGGAGTAGGTGGACATTGTATTCCTGTTGATCCATATTATTTAACTTATAAAGCACAGGAAGTAATGCAATCGACAAAAATGATTGAACTCGCCGGTGAGATCAATGATGGAATGGTAACATATATTTATCAAAGGTTATCAGAAGCTTTAAATGAGGAATCTAAAGCGGTAAAGGGCAGTACGATTGCAGTTCTAGGAGCTGCGTATAAGCCTGATATAGGAGACTTGAGAGAATCACCAGTTCTGCCGCTACTTTCCAAACTGCAGGATAATGGGGCACGGTTGTCTATTATCGACCCGTACGTAGAATCTTTTGTTCTTGATGGGGAGATTATAACCTCCTATCCATACTCCGATGAAATGATTCAAGAAGCTGACCTCGTGCTGCTGGCAACCAATCATTCCATATTTGATTATGAGCGAATTGCAGGCGTGGCAAAGGTCATTTTTGATACACGCAATGCATTCAAGAATGTTTCTTCCATGAAAGCACGATATTATAAGTTGTAGTCGTAAAAATAGCATCCCGAGGGATGCTATTTTTTATAAGGAATAAACTCGAAATTTTTGATGACAATCTCGGTTTCTTTCTTATTTTGGGGAGCGTTTCCTCGGAATAGCCAGTAGTTGATACTCGCTCGTTCCTGGCTAGGATTTGGTACGTTTGCTCCTTTATAGGTCCATGAGGAGATAACGTATTTATTAGATGGCGGTGTTTTGTAATGGCCATGAATGGATGAGAACGTAATCAGTTTTGGTTCCCATGTAAAGCTGTGAGTGGTGTTGCCTCCCTTAAGGCTAAAAGGCTTCAAATACGAGTTTCCTTTTATGGCTGACGGTTGAATCGTGTATTGTGCACGGGCCGGCTGTGGATTTCCCCAATCAGAGAATTCAATGTCAATTTCTCTGTAGTTGTTTGCTTTAGCATCAATTGATTTGCTATCGTAGGTGTATAATCCGATCACTGCATTCGGATCAATCTGATCAATTCGGCCTTCTACATAGAATCGGTATGTTCCGTAGCCAAGCGCCTTCGTGTTAACGACTTGCGGACAATACCAAATGCCGTTTCGTTTCGTAATTATCAAATGCAGCTTCCCATTTTTGTCAACCCATGCGTTGTCCCGGGACCAGTAATTTGGCCCCGGACCGATCGTACGGTCTCCACTTTCTTTGATGATCCAGTCATAGCCACTGAATCTTAATATATCCTGTTTGGCAGAATGGACCGGTACAGTCATCGCCATCATCACCACTCCAAGAATAATAAGGATTCTTTTCATAATATTTCCCCCCTTTTGCCTTTTATATCGGCCATACCAATGATTTTTATACAGGGGAAAATAGGAATAAATATTCGAAAACTTAGAACGCTCTTGTCTTGTATGTTCTTTTTGTGTCAATATTGCGAGAAATGATTCAACATTTAATTTTCGTCTTCACATAAATTTTACGCAGTGCAAGAAACAATGTAGCCGGATTTAACGAGGGAGTTTAAATTATTATGATTAAAAAATCGAGTCAACTATTAAAAGAGACAAAAGAAAAAACACCCCCTGGTCGGGTGTTTTTCTTATTGGGAGAAAAGAAGTTCGTCTTAAATTAATGGTTTAATTTACCGAATGGAAGCAATGAAAACAAAGCCTCACCTTTCATTTGAGATCTATAAATAGGTCCCAGTGCGGGATCTCTGCACTCAAGGCTTTCTACTGGACTACGGTTGTCCCCAATGACAAAGTATTGGCCGGCTTTAAGTGTTACTTTCTTCATATCTTCTGTGAGCCCTTTTGTATAATTTTCTTTTAGAGGCTTATTATTAACATAAATAGTGTGATCTTTAATTTCGATTATATCATTTGGCATGCCTATTAATCGTTTAATAATCGTCATGCCATCGTTATTTTCTACAAGGATAATGTTTTCCCTTTCCGGAGTATAGAATAATTTGCTGATAAATATTAGATTATGATCTTTAATTGTAGGATTCATGGAGTTGCCTGAAATCAATTCAATTCCTATGACAAAACGTGTTAGGATCACAAAGAAAAGAAGAAGTAAGATAAACTTGATCTAACCCAAAAGTGAGGATTTTTCTTCCTTTTTTTGATAGGTGTAAGACTGTTAAAGCCGATGTTAAAATCCCCAATATAGCCGGAATAAAATTCCCCATCTAAAATAGAACCATAGGTTTGAGAGGAGCTATGGTTCATGATTAGTAAAGGGGACTTTTTTATGATTAAAGATATGTACAACAAAGGAATGAAATGAGCATATCAGACATCTCGAGGGAGCTGCAGATGGACCGGGAAACAATTAGAAAACACATCCACTCGACAACTGCTCCTTCGAAGCAGAAACGAAAGAAAAAAAAGCAAGCTCGACTCTTATAAAGAGTACTTACATAGGCGTATGATGGAAGATCATGTTTTTAATGGAGAGCGTTTGCTTGATGAAATTCGCCAACTTGGCTATCAAGGAGGAAAAACAATCCTGAAAGATTACCTGAAGCCCTTTCGTGACAATTCTAGAAAGAAATACACAATCAGGTATGAAACCAAAAACCTGAACATGTTCATTACGCTAAAAGGTTGGAAACTATCGGAGAACTGATTATTACTGCAAGCAATTTAATTAAAGAACCGCATACGGTTAATGGCTTTACAGAAGAATATCTGAAAAGAGGTCGGTGATGTAATCTATATTAAGAATGATAAGATCGTCGTTGATAAAGAGGAAATTGAAAAATTGAGAAAAGAAATCGAAGACCTAATGGATGAAGTTTGGGATGACTAAAACGGCAGCGTTGCTGCCGTTTTTTATATCTTTTCAAATAGCAATGTATTTGGTTGGATTACAGGATTATTTAATCAGTCATAACCGTATGTTTAGGCTTGTGGTACTCTCACTCTTGTAAGTTGCCTGTTTGGGGAGAGAGGTGCGGAGGATGTCTTCGGTTTTATTGCCGAACTCGATGATAGCATACTCGCCTTCAAAGCGGTCAATAATCCCCTTAACTTTCTTCATTACTTTTTCTCCGTTTTTACTGATAACGTGCTGCCGTTTGTTGTAAATACGATAGATCCCTTTTGATCGGTGCGTAAGATTTTCGCAGGCTTTAAACGGTTCAACACTTCTTGCGTAGGGCGGCCATAATGGTTTTTACCCCAGAAATAACCGCATATTGCGGTTTCACCTTTTTAACAAAAGCCGAGCTGGTTGACGTTTTCGCTCCATGATGTCCTACTTTTAAAACGTTAGCTTGCAGTTCTGCTTAGAGTTGATCATGTCGGTTTCTGATTTGAACTTCGTATCCCCTGTGAAAAGGAATGATTTCTTCCCATGTACCAAACGAACAACTGCACTCCAGTTGTTCAAGTCACTTTTGTTGTATGTTTTAACAGGAGCAACAAACGTGGCTGAAGCTCCTTTGAGGGGCACTTTAATACCTTCCATTCATCAGATTGCTGGATAATTTAAATCCTTTGATCAACTTTAATTTTTATTATTTTGCTCTTTCTCTTGGGGTGCCGGATCCTATCATCATTAGTAGCACATCCAGCTATAAGAAAAGCGGAAATCCACATAATATTTGTCACAGCAGGAAATAGTAGGAAGGATGAATTAAACCATGAATAAGAAATGGTTATCAATGCTGCCTAGTGTCATCTTTAATAAATTAAACTTATAGTCAATCAGCTGGAGCATATAATCTACACTCCACAAATATACAAAATGTTTTTCTCTATTTCTGCATGATTTAAGCTTCTCATAAGCACTATTAATCCAAGATCTATTTGATTGCAGCATATTATTAATAAAAAAGATAAAAATGGTAAATCTAACATTAATAGGATGTAAAGAAAGGGGTTTGATCTATGCAAAAAACACTGGAGATTATTGAACATTTTTTTACTGAACATCTTTCTCCGCCCCATAAAATTCCTTCAGTTGAACCCGAAGATGGAGGCTTTAGGGCTGTGGTTGAAATTATAGAGGAAAAAGAATATATGAGAAAATATGCAAGAGATGAAATAGTAGGAGTTTATGAGGTGAAATTGAACAGCGAGAATGAAGTTATTTCGTATTCGCGCATCTATTTAAAGAACAGGGGAGAGACAGGACATTGGGAGTAATGGCAGAAAAAAAGGGATTGTATGTATTTTGTATTGCTCAGTATAAGAGCAGTAAATCCGAGAGTATTTATTTTGCCTCAAGGGAACGAGAGTTGATTTTTGTTCCTTATCAGGACATGGTTCTTGCTGCAGTGGAAGTTCCTCTTAATCTTCGTCCATCAAAGGAAAACCTGCTTATACACCAGAAGATTATTGGCTCTTTTTTAGAAACAAGTGAAGCGGTCTTTCCGTTTAGCTTCGGGCACGTTGTCAGATCATATCAGGAAGCAGTCTCTATGCTTCAGCGGCTTTATCCTCAGCTAAAAAATATGTTTCCTTCAATCCGCGGGAAAATAGAAGTTGGGCTGAAAGTGATTGGAAAAAAGAAGTGGCTCTTAAAAAAGCTTGGGGAGGCCGAATCCGGTTTTCACAAACGATCAATAAGCCCTAAAGACCGTATTAAACAAGGTGAAAGGGCTGAACAGTTTTTTCTCACATTAAGGAAAGAGTTTGACGAGAATCTTCATAAAAAACTCTCCTCTGCTGCTGATCAATCCCGGCTGAACAGCATTTTAACCGAAACGATGCTGCTGAATGCTTCTTACTTAATCAAAAAAGAGGAGGAAGAAGCCTTCGATCTTCTAGTGGATAGTCTGTGTGAACCTTGGAGGGATCAAGCTGATTTTGTCTATACTGGTCCATGGCCTGCTTATAATTTTGTTGAAATCCGGCTTCAGGCTGAACAGAGCTCATGATTTCCATTCTTTTATTTCCTTTAAAGCTTTTACTGATGACAGCTGAAAAAGTAAAGGAGGAGGCAGACCGGGAACTTTACGATGTTGGAATAATACAAAAAAAGCTACTGATGCTGGAAGTTAGTTATGAAAACGGAGAACTGGCTAAGGAAGAGTTTGACCAGCAATACTTACAATGGTTGTGCAGGTACGAAGATGCCAGAGAAAAGGAACGAAATGCATGGACTGATTGGATTGAATGTACATCCAATTCAGAGAATGCGATTGAATAAAAGACAAGATCAGAATAAATGGACAACTGACAGAATTGGTGAAACGAGGGGTACAAGATGGGCGACTTGATTTATTTATATGGATTGATACCGACTAAAGAAGCGGCAGCACATCAATCGTTCCCATCTTTCACAGGCTTTGATGGTGAACGCAAGCTATACACCATTCCGATCAACAATGTCACCGCAGTTGTTTGCAAACTGGATTCTGATCATTATTCAGAAGAAGCCATTAAAGACAAGATCGATAGGGATATGGACTGGCTGCAGGAAAAAGCGTTCCATCATCATGAAACGGTTGCCGCCCTTTATAAGAGCTTCACAATCATTCCGCTTAAGTTTTGCACGATCTATAAGAATGAAGATAGCCTGAAGCAAACCATTCAATCCAATGAAACGAGGATTGAAGAGACACTTTCCACGCTTCAGGGAAATGAAGAATGGAATGTGAAAATCTATTCTGACGATCATGAACTGAAAAAGCAGGTAAGTGAAAACAATTCCGCAATTGAAGCGAAGAAACAGGAAATAAGCGAGCTGCCTCGCGGAAGACAATTTTTCGAAAAGAAAAAGATCGATAAGCTGATTGAGGATGAGCTTGAAAATGAGAAGAATCGAGTTTGTGAACAAGTGCATGAGAAGCTGAAGGAGCACTCGCTTCACGCAGCTATTAAGAAAAATTGGAGCAAAGATGTCACAGGTCTAAAAGAAAATATGGCCTGGAACAGCGTGTTTTTTCTTCCGATTCCGAAAGTGGAAAGCTTCTTGGAAGAAATGAAGCAGTTTAACCAGGAACTTGGCGGCACTGGCTGGAGATTCGAAGCTACAGGCCCATGGCCGGCGTACCATTTCTCCAGTTTTTCATAAAAAGTGAGGGATCTGACAGATGTCTCTTAGAGAATCAGTTAAAAATAAGGATATAGCACTTATTGATATTTTAGATGTCATCCTGGATAAGGGTGTGGCAATTAAAGGTGATTTGATTATTTCGATTGCAGGTGTAGATCTAGTGTATTTGGATCTAAGGGTTCTGATTGCTTCAGTTGAAACGCTTGTCCAATCAAAAGCAGGCAACCGAAAGCCCGTCACATCTGATCAATTCGATAGGCAGAGGGAGGAGTTAGTCGATGCAACAGGCAAGCGGAACAAATGGTAGGATTCAGCTTGATCCTGACAATGCCGAACACGGACTTGCGCAGCTAGTCCTGACCGTCGTTGAGCTTCTCAGGCAAATTGTCGAACGTCATGCGATGAGGCGGGTGGAGGGTGGAACGCTGACGGACGAGCAAATTGAAAATCTTGGTATAGCCTTGATGAACCTGGAAGAAAAAATGGAAGAATTGAAAGAAGGCTTTGGCCTTGACGCTGAAGATTTGAATATAGATCTCGGTCCATTTGGAAGTTTGCTTTAGGGTTAAATATTGTGCGTGTTAAGGAGGAGAACAGCATGCTGTCAGAACATTCTCTGCAGGCAGGTTCCATTGTAGATGTTTTTGAAAGAGTCTTGGACAAAGGTGTCGTAATTGCTGGAGACATACGTATCAACCTTGCAGATGTTGAGTTATTAACCATAAAAATCAGACTCATCGTTGCATCTATAGATAAGGCAAAAGAAGTTGGACTCGACTGGTGGGAAACAGATCCTTATTTTAGTTCAAGAGCTGCGCTGCTGGAGCGAAAACACGTGGATGGAATAGACAATCCGCTAGATGTTCTTGACTTAGAAAGGTTAATTTAAGGAAGGGAGTGACTGGATGTGCGTCACGAAAATCGTGAGGATCCCGTTCTCGAAACCCTCGTGATAACAGCAAATCACCATGATATAAAAGTAAATCTACATTTGACCGTCGATGGGGTGCTAGTCTCTGGGACAATTATTTCTGCAAAGGAATACTTAATGGAATGCGGGAAGCGATTTGAAAAAAATGAGGACGATGAAGCAAAATTACTGAGTCAGAAATTTTATGAGGCAAGTAAAGGGGCGGGAGACCACAAAGCTGCTGCCTATATTCATCTAAAAAATGTACAAATTAAAGGCAATCAGGTTCCTCCTTCTTCCTATTGGAGATGCAGAATAGAAGATGTGAGCGGATTTGTAATCGGCAACTGAAAATACTAATGAGAGAAGGGATAAGGAATGCATGTCAAAAAATGCAGTGATGGTTCCAGCCTTGTTGAAGTAGTGGACCGAATTTTGGATAAAGGCATTGTCATCGATATATACGCAAAGATATCGGTGCTTGGATTAGAACTCATTACAGTAGATGCGAGAATTGTTGTCTCAAGTATTGAAACGTGGCTAAGATATGCAGATGCAGTTGATCTTCTTAAAAATGGAGAAGAAGACCATACGGAGCGTGAACCAAAGGAACTATTGGATCGATTGTTATTTCCCATCTGATGAAGTTTCACTCTCGAAAAATGGAAAAACTGCAATAATTAAAGTAGGATGCTAACACATCAAAGGGACAATAAGACCACGGAATTACCCGTGGTCACATATTAAAAACAATTACTTTTTCTCAGCCTTATAATTCACCTTTACCTTACTACTTTCCAAACGACCATCTCTTGTTAGTGTAACATATACCGACCCGGCAGATTTACCAAGCTGTTTAATATAAGCTGTAGTGGAAGAACCCTCAGACTTCTTAGAAGCAAGCAGTTTACTCTTACTGCTGTAAATTTTAATGATATCGTTTTTTAGAAGGTTTTTCACATAAACTTTATCGCTTTTTCCTTTGTTATTAGTTATTTTAACGTCTGAACTTTTAACTGACGGCGAAACGGTTTTTATGGCAAATTTGTAAACTAAATTTAAGTGGTTATCACTATCATAGCTATGCATATTTAAGAAATATGAACCTGCTGGTAAATAAAGCCGGCTTGTTTTATAGCCGTTAGCATAGGCGCCGCTGTTGGTTTCCAGGTATGCTTTTTCATTGCCATGGCTGTCAATAATAGTGTACCTTGTGTAGTCTTCTTTTAAGTTAAGAGCATTTAGCTGTATGGTCGTTCCTTTAGATAGGTTAAAGGTATAAAAGTCCTCATCATATTCATTAGGTGTCACCCCTTGATAATACTGATCCAACTCTAAATTTGTTGCTTCTTGAGCAGTATCATTACTCTCTTTTTCCCAAAAGTTATTAGCGTTGAAATCAATTCTAAACGAGTACACATGATTATTTTTGTTGTTATACGCGTCGTCGTCGTTTACGATTTGAATGTAATATTTCCCCTTAGGAAGGCCTTGTGTAACATTACTGTATCCAGTTGCATAATCACTGTAATCTGTCCATGTCTCTTGAAGAGAAACGCCTTTGTCATTAAAAAGCTCATACTCCAAAGGAATACCGGAATTGTTGCTAAGTTTAATATTTACAACTCCATCATTGGTAGTAGTAAATGTATAAAAATCAGAATCCTCGTAGCTGTCAACAGCTCCGTTGAATGATGTATTGACCGGAATAGCAGTTGCCCCTTTTTTCTCATCATTATCAGGTTCCTTCTCCCAGTTCTCACTAGGCGTAAAATAGGCTCCTAGTTTGTAAGAAACACTATCAGGCTCATCATTATAAACATTTATGTAATATACTCCTGGAGTAACTCCAATAGTATGAGAGGCATATCCATCAGCGTATTCACTATAATCTGTACTGCCGGTAAACAATTTAACTCCTTTTGAATTTATTAAAGAAAACTCTCTGTAATAATCTGTTTCGTTGCTAATTTTTATTTGCAGCCTCCCGTTTTGAGGGACCGTTATCTTGTAAAAATTATCTTCCTGTGAGCCTGAGAATAGGTATTCTTTGTTTAAATCAATGGGTGTTGCATTTTGTACTGAATCAGAGGCAGAGGCTTTAATGGTAGTAAAATGAATAACGCTTAGCACTAAAGCCGTTAGCATTATTATACTATGTACTGTTTTTTTCATCGATCATTCCCCTTCGTGGTTATTTATACCTATTATTTAAGTATATAAGCGTCTTGTCTGAATGTAAATATTTTCTATAAGGTAGTTCTTAAGTATGTGGGTTGATGTAAATCTAACTGTTACAAATCGTATAAGGGAAAAACAAACATAGACCCAGAACAAATGTGAAAACAGTGATTAGCGACCTTTTCATAAAAAACTTCCCCTCTATATTTAGGGGGGCTGTCCTGAAAGTCGAAAATTGACCTTCAGGTAGCTCCTTTGACGTGAAAAATCTTCAATGAAAAGTTGATTGGAGTGCAAGGTGCGAGACTCCTGCGGGACTAGTGTGACAGGTGAGACTCTCGCAGGCGCTTGCGCCAAAAAGTAGGCGTTCACACCGGTAAGGCTCACCGCACGCCCCGCGGAAAGCGAGCAGCCTGGAGCGGAGATCAACAGCTACCAGACTTCTTGGACAGCCCCATTAACTTTTCGTCCCTTTATCTTTATCGGTTTACCTTTTACAGTTCTTTAGATTTAACTGGATATATTATCTATTTTAATGAGTATATATACCTTGTTTGACCACTTTGTGAGGGACTTTTGTAATGGTTAATAAATTAAGATGTATTTACGGACGGAGATACCGCAACAGCATATGTAGAAATGACATCCTATGATAAAATGAAGAACGGACATACATTACTACAGAAATGGGGCGGGGAATGGGATCTTGTCTATGAAGATGGCGAATGGAAACTCGATCAGGCCCATCTTGAAAAGCGGGATTCCAACGTACAATGAGAAGGCGAAAAAGGAAAAGCAGAAGACTTGCCTGGAGTATTTTAATCATCTTGGTCTGCCTGGCAGGTGCTGTCTACTTATTAAATGGGCAGGATGAACAGAAGGCTCAGCCTGAAAAACAGCGGGATGAGGCGATGCCTTCCATGAAACCAATTAAAACTGACGATAAACCAGCAGATCAACAAAGAGAAAAGCCAGAGGTTACTTTTTTTACACAAGAAAATCTTGATGAAAAAGTAAATCATCTGATTAAGAACATGACATTGAAAGAGAAAATCGGCCAGCTGATTGTGGTAGGGCTTCCTGGGCAGGAAGTTGACAGCGGAGTTACCGAGATGATCAAAGACTATCATGCCGGCGGGATCATTCTGTTCGACAGGAACATGAAGAACCAGCAGCAAGTGGGAGAATTGAACAGCCAGCTGCAAAACCTGGCTATGAAAAATCCTCTGCAGATTCCACTCATGGTGAGTATTGATCAGGAAGGCGGCCTGATTGTCCGCATGAGAGACCAGGTGGCACCTAAAGCTTCTCAGCATGATTTGGGAGTGAAAAGGAACCCGCAAGCGGTCTATCATCAAGCATCCACTACTGCCAAAGAGCTGCTGAACATGGGAGTGAATGTAAACTTTGCGCCTGTTCTGGATATTTCGGATAAGGATTCTCGATCATTCGGATCAGATCCAAAGCTTGTCAGCAGTTATGGGGCGCAGGTCATTAAAGGTCTTACGGATGGGGGCATAACAGCCACGGTCAAGCATTTTCCCGGTAATGGGAGAAGCAGCATTGACCCTCATAAGGATACGTCTTCGGTGCAAGCGGATAAGAAAGAACTTGAAAGCAGCGATATCTACCCGTTTAAGTCCATGATTGACCAAATGGATAATGATAAGTTTTTTGTAATGGTGACACACATCAAGTATCCTGCCTATGATCAGGAGAATCCAGCGAGCTTGTCTTCCAAAATCAAAATTGACCTATTGCGCAAGCAGCTCGGCTTTAAAGGGATTGTTGTGACGGATGACTTGGAGATGGGAGCCGTACATAAATATTACAGCAATGAAGATCTGGGTTATAAAGCGGTCGAAACAGGGGCCGACCTGCTGCTTGTCTGCCATACGCTGCAAAGCCAGAAAGAAGTGTACAATGGGATCTTATCGGCTGTACAATCTCACAAGCTCTCAGAAAAGCGGATTGATGAAGCTGTCGAGCGTATCTTGCGTTTTAAGCTGAAAAATGAAACGTTGAAGCAAAGCGGAATGCAGGAACTGAAGAAATAGAGGAATGCAGATCATAATCGATGGAATACAAAAAGGAAGGAAGCAGGCCATAAGCCCGGCTTCCTTCCTTTTTATTTTAATCCTGTTTGCATTTTTGATTCTACTTTCCCGTTTTCAAACGAGATATAAGCAAGACTATATTCGGCATTTCCTTTAAATTCATAATCGCTGTAAGTGTAATCACCATCACTGTAGTGGAAATCCTGCTTGCCTTTACTTCCGATGATAGATTGGACTTGTTTAAGCGTCATACCCAGCTTGATTTTTTTATATTCACTTAGTGAACAGGCCGGCGGATTTTTTTTCTTTTTACTGCTGTTAACCTTTACATATTTCGCGGAAACCCAGCCGCCGTTCTTGCCAAAACTGATTTTATAGAATTTATTTTTTGTGGAAAGGATGGTTACTTTGCTTCCTTTTTTCTTTGTACCGATCTTTTTAGAGTGAACGGTTGCACTTGAGCGTACATTCACTGTAGAGGTTACCGTTCCAGTTTTATTTGCTGCTTCAGCACTAAGATTATTTGGAAGTACAATCCCTTCTGAAATTGTCCCCAAGGAAAAAGCTAACAAAATGGTTAATGCTATTTTCTTTATATTCATCTTTCTCTATCCCTTCGTAACAATTTATTTAATATTGATTTTCCAAGGCCCGTTGGCTTGAATACCGATGGCGTAAACGGAATCCTCTGGTATGTTTTCAACAGTGGAACCATGATAATTGCCAATTTCGTTGGCTAGCAGTACCGAGTCGTTGATCTTGACGATGAAATTTTCACTTCCAGAATGGGAGAGAGTAAAGGTACGCGCTCCAGAATCCATTTGTACAAATCGTACATCATCTCCAGAACCGCTAATTGTGCCTTTTTCCTTTTTAGGAATCTCTTGACTGCCCTGGATCGTCCAAGGTCCGTTGGCTTTGACGTTAAGCATGTACTTGCCGCCGTCCGGAATAGCAACCAGCCGTTTACCCTGGTAAGAGCCGATCGCATTGACCAAGAGATCAACATCATTGCCGTTCTCGTCCAAAAGTTTAACAATGAAGTTTTCCGAGCCTGAATGTTTAGCCTGGAATACTACAAAACCGGGTTCAAGTTCAAACTGTTTTGTGGCCGTATCTCCCGTACCTGACATTTTTAGTGCATCAGCTTTACGCTTTGCTGCTGCCGCCGCCTTGGCTTTTGCTGCAGCTTCAGCTTTTTTCTTAGCTTCAGCAGCAGCCTTGGCTTTTTGTTTAGCTTCAGCTTTTGCCTTAGCTTCTTCTTTGGCTTTTTGTTCTGCTGCAGCCTTCTGTTTAGCTTCGTCCTTAGCCTTAGCTTCCGCTTTCTTCGCTTTTTCTTCTTTAGTATCTTTCTTTGAAGCCTCTTTTTTTACTGCCTTGTCATCTGTACTGGCGGTCTGTGTTGTATCACCTGCTCCACTTGTAGACACAGCTACTATGAAAATCACAGCACAGATTCCGGCAATTACAAAATTCTTTTTAGCTTTTCCGTTCTTCTTCACCAGGCTAATAAGAGCTAATATTATAAAAACAAAAAGAGCAATTAAACTAGTAAACCCAAAAAACATCCCCATTTTTGATCTCCCTTTTTAACTTCCATTTTAATACCATAAGAAAAGCTAATCACATAAAGTGATTAGCTAAAGCTTTTTTACGCTCCAACGTTCTGCCCGGCTGGAGCAGAAGTAATAATTCCTCGAGCTTGCAGCTCAGACTGTGTTTGCTCATCTGAAGGACGGTATCCTTTTTCCAGCAGATCTTTTATATTGATTTTGTTATAAACGAAAGAAAAGATAATTCCAGGAATCCAAGCTCCAAACCCAAAGGTAAATACTGCAGCTAATGCTCCAGTAATGAACATGATGGCTGCCCATTTCAAATCTCCTCTGAAAAGAGCTGGAAAGAATCCGAAAAAGAAAGTTGTCCAGCTAAAACCAATTTTTACTTCTTTTACTACCCCTGCTTCATTTTTTAATCTTGCATGCATTAAAGCATCCCCCTTTTGACCCATGTATAAATTACTAATTGATTATACCACTATAATAAAAAATATGAAGTATTTTACATGGAAAATAATTTGCTTTATTTTAAATAAGTGTAAAATATAACAATTTCCTATCGAAATTATTACTCGCAAGATATATAGGAAAAAAATAACACTATTTTATAAATAAACATAAATATTAAGTAATGTTTAAACGAGTAAATTGTCCCTATATACGCTCCTAATATTTACAATTACGATGTGAAAGTTTGCACCCCCAATGTTAGACACAACTAACAATGGGAGGTGCAGTTTTTTCATGGCCAAGTATTCTTTGGAAACCAAATTAGCTGCTGACGAACTAGTCAAAGCTGCTGAACCACATTAAATCGATTTTATGGCTTTTTGACATAACGCCGTCTGATCTATAAAACTAGTACGAAATTACCATAAAATAGTTATTTCTATATAAAAAACAGAAAATATGGTATATTTTTTCATGGAAAAACCTCAAAATTTTAGTAAATATATCGAATGATTTAGCGATATCTGTCAATAACACAGGGCTCGGTTCTAATCTCGTTTGAAAATTCAAATTCGTAAAGAGGTGGCAGTATTGAAAGGTATTATATTAGCCGGAGGTTCAGGCACGAGATTGTATCCAATTACAAAATCGATATCGAAGCAGCTTGTTCCAATATATGATAAACCTATGATCTACTATCCGCTGTCGGTATTGATGCTGGCGGGGATCAAAGAGATCCTGATCATTTCCACTCCTCAGGACATACGGCAGTTCAGGGAGCTGCTTTCGGATGGAAGCGGCTTGGGTCTAACCCTTTCCTATGCTGTCCAGGAAGAACCAAGAGGGCTTGCTGAGGCATTCATTATAGGAGAAGATTTTATCGGTTCAGATAAGGTTGCGCTAGTCCTGGGAGATAATATCTTTTACGGGCAGGGGTTCTCTGAGACACTGTCACGAGCCGTATCGGTCGATGATGGAGCGCTTGTTTTCGGCTATTATGTTATGAATCCAGAAGACTATGGCGTGGTTGAGTTTGACAGCAACGGCAATGCGGTAGCATTAGAAGAAAAGCCAATTAATCCGCGGTCGAATTATGCCGTACCGGGGCTGTATTTCTATGACAATGATGTTGTGAATATTGCAAAAAAGGTAGAACCCTCCCACCGCGGTGAATTGGAGATCACTTCGATTAATGAGGAGTATCTTAAACAGGGCCGATTAAAAGTGCAGGTGCTCGGCCGGGGTATGGCATGGCTCGATACAGGCACACACAGCAGCTTGCTGAAGGCGAGCAATTTTGTAGAAGCTGTACAGAACCGGCAGGGGCTCTATATCGCGTGTATTGAAGAGATCTCTTACCGAATGGGCTACATCAATGAAGCTCAGCTTCTTGCCCTTGCAGAGCCTTTAAAAAAGACCGATTACGGAAAATATTTAATTCGTCTTACCGATCGAAGCAGACACTTGTCGGAAATACAGTAAGGGGTTGTGTGAACAGATGAAAACGTATTTAGTTACCGGCGGTGCCGGGTTTATCGGCGCTAACTTTATCCATTATATGCTGAACAGGTATGACAGCATTAAGATCATCAATGTAGATAAACTCACGTATGCCGGGAATTTAGAAAATGTAAAAGAGTTTGAGGGAAATCCTAACTACCATTTTGTACAGGCTGACATATGCGATAAGAGTCTGGAGGACGTTTTTAACAAGTATGATATCGATTATGTCGTAAACTTTGCGGCTGAGTCCCATGTAGACCGAAGCATTGAAGATCCGGAAGTCTTTGTGAAAACGAACGTCCTGGGTACTTTGAATCTTTTAAATCTTGCAAAGAAAAGCTGGTCTGTGGGTGATGATCTCTATAAAGAAGGAAAGAAGTTTCTTCATGTTTCCACCGATGAGGTGTACGGTTCTTTAGGGGATGCCGGATTCTTTGAAGAGAGTACACCGATCGACCCGCATAGCCCGTATTCGTCCAGCAAGGCATCTTCTGATCTGATGGTCAAAGCTTATTTCGATACGTACAAATTGCCTGTGAATATCACCAGGTGTTCCAATAACTATGGGCCGTATCAGTTCCCTGAGAAACTTATTCCGCTAATCATCAATAACTGTCTTAAAGGGAAGGACCTCCCTCTGTACGGAGATGGACTGAACATCAGGGATTGGCTTTATGTAGAGGATCATTGCAAAGCGATTGATATGGTGATTAACAAAGGAAATCTGGGTGAGGTGTACAATGTCGGGGGACACAATGAACGCACCAACATTGACATCATGAAGACCATTATTCACTATCTTCAAACCCATGTGGATGATAATATCTCGGAAAAGCTGATCACGTATGTGACCGACCGCAAAGGGCACGATCGCAGGTACGGCATCAATCCTGAAAAAATCAAAAGGGAACTTGGCTGGGTACCGGATACGAACTTTGAGGACGGCATTGTTAAAACCATTGAATGGTACTTAACGAATCAAGACTGGATCAAGAACATAGAGGACGGCAGCTATCAGCAGCAAACCTATGTAAACGTGCAGGAATAAAAAGGTGAAGGGGGTATTCTGTCTTACAGGGTAGCTCCTTCTAACGTATCGCCGTCTTAACGATTGAAACGGTATAGGGGAGGAAGAATGATTGAAAGTCTTTGTAAAAAAGGCCATTAAAAAGTTAATGCTTGGCCATCGAATCAGACATATTGAAATAGAAGACAACAGCAAGCTGAATGTTACGTTTGATCAGTTAAGCCAGCTCTCGGGAAAAAAATATTTGGTGTTAAAGGATAAAGCAACGGGCAGAAGGCTTCAGAGCAAAATCGAGCAGAACAAGACATCTATCGATCTGACAGAGCTGCATGAAATGTCCGACACCGGCAAGATTGATTTTTACCTTAAGAGCTATCTGTTCAACCGTACGCTGCAGACAAGGATCGCGCACAACCATGACGTTCCATTGTTTGAACATATCGATGAAGAACGAAAGAAGAAGTTCCGTTTTTACAAGACGATCAGAAATAATATTTCATTGATGACGGAAAGAACGTCGTTCCGATGCACCGTTCATGAGATCAAGCCGATGGGAAGCAACTTCTATCTTTCAGGAGAAGTTGAACCTTTGGAAGATATAAAGCCGGCTTCGGTTGAAATGGTGCTGGTAAGAAGGGATACACGGCAAGGCTTCGGATATAAGTTTGAACTCAAAAAACCAGGCAGTGACAACTTGTACACATTCAATGGCATGGTGTTTATTGAAAAGCTGAGAAGCGCCCTCGCGATGAACTCGCGATGGGATGTCTTTTTCCAGCTGAGAGATGATAAAAATAACCTGATCCACCGTGAAATCATGAACACGCAGGGCTTCAGAAGCTACGAACGGGAAGAGTACCGATACCTTGAAACGGCACAGCTGAACGATCAGCATGTGGCGGTCCTTTACGCGACGATGGGGAAAAACAGCCTGGCCCTCTGGTATACCGATAAGAACCAGTATGCGAGAACCTATCAGATCGCCAAAGGAAAAAGCATCTTTAATGAAGTGAGCGAAAGAGAAAAGCTGAACACCAAGATGGTTTTCTTTGAGAGCTTCCTGGGGAAAAACTATTCCGGAAACCCAAAGTACATCTATGAAGAGATGCTTCGGAACAGCAGGTTCAAAGACTTTATTTTCGTTTGGTCCTATTCGGGTCCGAATCCGGAATGCATTCCAGGCAATCCAATCATCGTGGACCGCAGCTCCGAGGACTATTACAAGTTTTTGGCGCGTGCGAAGTACTGGGTCAGCAACATCATCCTGCCGATCCACCGGAAGCGCGAAGGCAACGTTTATTTGCAGACGTGGCACGGTACCCCGCTGAAGAAATTGGGCTTTGATATTGAGATTGAAGGACCGGAAACACTCGCTCGTGAAAACTTCTATATCGAGTCTCGAAACTGGGATTATCTCGTTGCAGCCAACAAGTATTCCAGCGATATTTTTAAACGGGCGTTTAAGTTTGATAAGAAAGTACTAGAGGCAGGGTATCCGGCGAACGATATTTTTTATCAGGAGGATACTCCATCCAATGCACAGTCGCTCAAGGAAAAGCTTAATATTCCGGCTTCCAAAAAGGTCATCCTTTATGCACCAACCTGGCGTGACAATGAGATGGCGAATTCATGGGACCATACATTTACACTGCCGTTTAACCTCGATGATCTGTATAACAAGCTGAGTGATGAGTATGTTCTCGTTCTGCGCATGCATCACCTTGTATCAGATATGCTGGAAATTGATCCGAAGTATAAAGATTTTGTCTATGATCTTTCCAAATATGATGACATCCAGGAGCTGTACACCCTATCAGATTTGTTGATTACGGACTATTCTTCCGTGTTCTTTGATTATGCCAATTCAAAGAAACCGATTCTGTTCTTTGCGTATGACTATGAAATGTACAAAGACAACATCCGCGGATTCTATCTGGATATGGCTAAGGATCTTCCGGGGCCGGTCATCCGTACGGGGCCGGAGCTCATTCAGGCGATTCAAAACATTAATTCCGTGAAAAGGCAATACGGACAGAAATATGAGGACTTCTATAATGAATACTGTTCCCTTGAAGACGGGAATGCCGCGAAAAAAATAGCAGAACTCGTTTTCAAGTAAGTGAACGGGAACATTTTTCCATAATATTCCTTGGAAAGTTGATTGGAGTGCAAGGTGCGAGACTCCTGCGGGAGTAGCGTGACAGATGAGACACGAAGGCGTTTACGCCGAGTGGCTCAGCGCACGCCCCGCGAAAGTAGGCGTTTACGCCGGTAAAAGCGAGCAGCCTGGAACGTAAATCAACCACTTTCAAGAGCAGCAAAGGTTAAGAAAACGGACGTAAAAAAGAGGTGTCGGCGGTTTTGAAGAAGAATATCTTGGTTTTCCCTTGTGGGTCAGAAATCGGTCTGGAGATCAACAATGCCCTAAAGTTTGTAAAGGGGTATAAGCTATTTGGAGGTTCGAGCGTTTCTGATCACGGGAAATATGTTTATCAGAATTATATTGATGGAATTCCAAACATTGATGCACCAGATTTCATCGATTACATCAATGAAGTCGTGAAGAAGTATCAGATCGATTATATTTTTCCTGCCCATGACAGTGCGGTCCTGAAGCTCGCTCAGCATCAGGATGTACTGGGGGCGGAAGTGATTACCTCTCCAAAAGAAACATGTGAAATCTGTCGTTCGAAAAAGAAAACATACGAGTATTTTGCAGATTCTGCGTTTGTACCCGGAATGTATTGTTCGGTCGGCGACATTCCAGAATACCCGGTCTTTTTGAAGCCGGATGTTGGACAAGGCTCAAAAGGCGTTGCGCTTGCTAAAAACCGCAGCGAACTGGAGTACCATATAGAGAAAAACGCAGATCTGCTTACGCTTGAGTATCTGCCGGGCAAGGAATATACGATTGACTGCTTTTCCGATTTTAACCGTGAACTCCGGTTCGTCGGAATGCGCGAAAGAAAAAGGATCAAAAGCGGGATCAGTGTGAACTCGGCTTCACTGGAACCGACTGCTGTCATCCGGAAGATGGCAGAAGAGATCAACAAGAAGCTGAACTTCCGCGGTGTATGGTTCTTTCAGGTGAAAGAAGACAAAAACGGAGAATTTAAACTTTTGGAAATCTCGCCAAGAATCGCCGGCACGATGAGTTTGTACCGAAACAAAGGAATCAACTTTCCATTGTTAAGCCTGTTCGACCGTCAGGAGTACAAGCTGGATGTAATTGAGAACAATTTTAGAATTGAAGTCGACCGTGCCCTGATTAACCGTTTCACGCTGGATTTTGAGTATGAACGGGTATTTATTGATTTTGATGATGCCATCACGAAGGATGAGAAGATTAATCCGATGGTCATGATGTACATCTACCAGTGCATTAACAAGGACATTGAACTCGTCCTCATCACCAAGCATGCAAGGGACATTAGGGAAACCCTGACTCATTTAAAAGTAGATCACAGCATATTCAGTGAGATCGTCCATATCACCAAAGAGGATGACAAACATAAATACATCAAGAATGATAAGCCATCTATTTTTATTGATGACTCGTACAGCGAGCGGAAGATGATGAAAGAGGTGACAGGGATGCCTGTTTTCGACCTGGATGCCATTGAATGTCTCATTGACTGGAGAAACTAATATGATTACTGAATTAAAAATTGAGAAACCGATCCATGTGACAAAGCCAAAGCTTCCGGACTTCGAAATCTATCAGGAGTATATTAAGGGAATCTGGGAGAACCAGTGGCTCACGAATGACGGACCGCTGCATGAACGTTTTAAAGAGAGCTTAAGAGGATACCTGGGTATTAATCACCTTGAGCTGTTCACGAACGGCCATCTTGCGCTGGAAACAGCGATCAAGGCACTGAATATAACAGGAGAAGTAATCACGACGCCGTTTACGTTTGCGTCCACGGTCCATTCGATCGTCAACTGCGGATTGACCCCTGTTTTCTGTGATATTGAGATGGAAAACTTCACGATCGATACCGATCAGATCGAAAAGCACATTACGAGCCGTACGAGTGCGATCATGGCAGTTCATGTTTTTGGGCTGCCATGCAATCTTGAGAGAATTGAAGAATTGGCTCAAAAGCATAAACTGGCCGTGATCTATGACGCGGCGCATACATTCGGGGTCGAAGTGAACGGCAGAAGCATCGCCGATTACGGAGATGTATCCATGTTCAGCTTTCATTCGACGAAGGTGTTTCATTCGATTGAAGGAGGTTTGCTGTCGTTCCGGGATGGTGATTTGGCGCCAAAGCTAAAAGCGCTGAAAAACTTTGGGATTACTTCTCCTGATTCTGTTGACTATGTGGGGACGAATGCCAAGATGAATGAGTTCCAGGCGGCGATGGGGTTAAGCAACCTTCAGACCATTGATGAAGATATCCATAAACGAAAACTCGTTCACGATACCTACATCGAGCATTTGAGTTCGGTTGAAGGGATTAGGCATCTGCCGAATTCCATGGAGAATGTGAAGCATAATTATTCGTACTTTCCTATTCTGCTGCACGATCAGGAGACAAGAGATCAGCTGCATGAGTCTTTAAAGAACTATAACGTATTTACCAGAAAATATTTTTATCCATTGTGTACAGAATTCAGCTGTTATGCGGAGTATAAGCAGGATATGCCTATAGCTTCTTCCGTCAGTGAACGCATCTTATGTTTGCCGATGTATACGGAACTGGAAACAGAGATTGTCCATCAAATTTGCAGCATAATCAGATACGAGTTAGGTGAAGGAAGATGAATAACTACAAACTGAGTGTCGTCGTACTGGTCTATAATACGGAAGAATTTTTAAGAGATTGTCTGGAATCCCTGGTCAATCAAACACTAAAAGGAATCGAGATTATTTTAGTCAATGACAGCAGCCCGGACAACAGCCACCTGATCCTTGAAGAATACCGAGAAAAATACGATAACATCACGGTCATTCATCAGGAGAACAGCGGAGGTGCGGTTGCCGGCAACAACGGGATGAAGCGTGCGACCGGCGAGTATGTGACTGTTATGGATTCCGATGATATCGTTCCATTGGATGCGTATGAAAAACTATATAAAAAAGCGAAAGAAACAGAATCCGATATCGTGATCGGAAAGCCGAACATCCTTGTGAACGGCATTCAAAAGGAGATTATCTATAAAAGGGAACGGGATGTTTGGAAGAGCAGCCGGGAAATGAACGATTTGCTTGAGTTTCCCGATATCTTTTACGATGGTTTCTATTGGAACAAGATCTATAAGCGCGACTTCATGATTGATAATGAATGCTTTATGCCTCCGGGGATGCTTTATGCCGACCGGCCGATGGTTCATAAAGCCTTCACAAAGGCGAAGAAGATCAATATCATTACAGACACGGTGTATTTGTGGAGAAAACGTGAGGAAGAGACGGATAACAAATCCATTACCCAGATGAAGAATGATATTAAAAATTTTCTGGACCGCATGAGCTCTCTTCACCATCAATTGAATTACTTCGACAGCCTGCAGGATGAAGAACTAAGAACCGCTTTTCTGAAAAGAAACATCGACAGGTTATTCTTTCCGATCAAAGGGATCGCAGAAGATGAGGAATTCAGAGAAGTATATCTGCGTGAAGTAAAAGCCGTGTTAAGCAGCATAAAAGATGTATATGACAATGACTTGGGTGTCCTGAGAAATCTTTATATCTACATGATTTTAAACGACCTGACAGAGGAATTGCTGTTTTATCTCTCTGAGGAACCGACTGGCCCCATCGTTGAGGAGAACAATCACTATTATTGGGCACTGCCTTTTTTTAGGGATGGCTCAGAACGAATTCCCGATGAATTTTATCGTATTAAAGTGCTGCTGGCGAATTTTGTTAAAATCAGAAGCATTCAGTATTCGGATCATCACTTAACCGTAAGCGGGTTAAGAATTCCGAACGTCTTTGACGTTGAAACGGCTACTGTTATACTCAGATCAAGAACAGACGTCACGGATCGTATTGTGATGCCGCTGGAGGAAAACGGCGATGGAAGCTTTTCTGCTGCTGGAGAAGTGGACCGGCGAAACGAATCAAGTATCTTTGATATCTATGTTGAGTTTATTGATATCAATGGGACCGAGAGTATGTTCCGTGTTTCCAGCAAGATGGTGGAGAGCACGATTGAAGACCAGAAAGCCAATAACAGGATTTATTTCACGGGCAAGGGGAACTTATCACTGCTGATTTCTAATCTTCGAATCTCTCAAGTCACTTGTGATGAACAAAGGATCCTCCTTGATGCGAAAGGGTGGAATACCAATATCGGTTTCTTTATGAGGGACAGGCGATCAAAGGAAAAGATCTTTTTTCAGAAGCTCGATGATTCACAGTTCCAGCTTCCATGGAAGTATTTTCTTGAGAAGCATGGCTCATATGATTTGTACTACCGGCTGATCAACGACAATGTAAGGATCAGTGCCGCCCAGTTTGACCGTTTTGAACCTCAGCTCATCCGTATCGATGACCGATACATTGATCTGTATAAAACGGGCAATAACAACGTATCCCTCATGTCGTTTACAATGATCAACCGGATTACAGGGAAATTGAAAAAGCTAATAAAAATGAAGAAGTAATGCATAAATGAAGCAAACCAACTCATGGTGAACTGTATGCTTAAAAATAGAAAGTTTAATTGAGACATGACCTCGGTATTGTTCCGGGGTCATTCTTTCGATCACGTGTTGAATTGCAGTATTTCTTGTAACCGAATGGAAGTACGTTTTCGATTGTTTGGAATAGCGAAAGAGCTGACTCATAAAAAGCGAGGCAGCTCTTTCTTACTTTTCCCTGGGTTATTTATAGTACGGAAGGGATTTCCATTCATTTATTGTATGAACATGAATTGAACCGAACTTGGCACTCCAATTGTACGTACTATTAACCGATATAATTGAGCTCGATTTTAAAATTGGCCCACCACTCATTCCACTTGTCACATACGAAGAATGAATGATTGCATTGTATTGAAAATCAGTTATGGATCCAGCACTTTTATATAAATAATAATATCCGGAACCCTCTCCTTTATCAGTGGGGTACCCATATGAAATGATAGAGTTTCCAATCCCGGAAGACGAACTTATAGGCAGATGATAGGAATGGCTGGAGTCAATTTTTATGACTGCGTAATCATATTGTACATCTCTTAAATAAATTTCACCTTCGTTAGGAGCAGTCGAGTTTATCCATCCGATCGGAGCATAAGCTTTGGTGGATGACCATCCGCCATAAGGGAGGGCTGTACCATTATCGCCTGGATAGACAGACCAATAGGAATGGAATTTATGAGTATATGAATCAAATACACAGTGAGCTGCAGTAAGTACGGTGGTTCTGTTTAAAAAGGTTCCAGAACATACATACCAATCGCCGCTTGCATCTTTAAAATCAATTTGTGCCATAGCGTTGTAAGGACTTGTAGTCGTGTTCGTCACTTTCACTCTATGATCTTCAGCAAGTGCAGTAACATCAGAATTGGTAAAAGATATCCCGCTATTAAAAACTGATCTATCCTTTCCTTGTATAATGTCTCCTTGAGAACTAACAGAAGCAAATTTATTTTTCATATTTTTTATTTTATTTCGTTCACTTGCACTAAATTCTTTTATGGGCTTCAGTTTAGCGCTTTTAAGTTTTTCATTTAATCGCGAAACTTGGTCTTTTTCCAGTTTTGACATATCGATGTTATCATAGAGCTGACTCGGGCTTCCTAATTTTTCTTGTTGTAAAGGGGATATCTTAAGGGGAGTTAACAGAGGAGCAACAATGAATAAACATAACAAAAAAAAGCTAAGTTTCTTCATATTTCACATCACCTCCTAATACTTTAATGTAACCATCTAAAAATGGGAAAAAAGGAGGAGTAATGCTGAAATACCTTATACGTATCTTGCTTATCATTTTGTTAGCAAGTTGTTCTTCAACAGGAGGAAAGGACCATTTGAGGTCAAAGGAGATCACCTTGCAAATTGTTAATACACAGGAAAAAAATCAGCATTTCTTACTTACGGTTATAACGGATGGAAAAGAAACAAATCAGGCCGCCGCAAAATTTCCAAAAAGTTTTATCATCATTACAAATGAAAATAAAAAAGCCAAAGTTAAGTTGAATTTGAGAACTAAATACACCATTAAAGTAGCGAAGACCCCTGTGAAAAACATTGATGAACTCCAAAATAAGAAAAAGAGTGGACAAAAAGTGGCAGGTCGCCTTTTAGCAAATGTTGAATTCACACCTACCAAACATTCAGACACATTGAAAATAAAAATAAATAACGATAATCATAAAAAAGTACCCGAATTGCCAAATAGCGAATGATTCGCTCAGAGCGCAAATAGCGGCTTAAACGGCGAGGGACATATTTTTCCCATTTAGTACATCTCCCTCCTACTCTATTAAATGCATATAGCAGAGAAGTGGATACGGACAAGTTGATTACTATTGAAAAAAAGGCCCTTACTGGAAAACGCAAAAATAGCATCCCGCGAGATGCTATTTTTTATAGGGAATAAACCTCTATTTTATGTAAGCGCCCCGATCCGAATTAGTAAAAGCATAATTGGTTGCTTTTTTGTTTTGTTATTGCAAGAAAATTTCAACATTTATTCGTGCTGTTAACATTCGACAATTTTTGCCGTTAATACTAGAGTAATAAATTTAACGAATAAGGATGAAACCACATGAAACGATATACCGTACTTTTTGTAATATTGGCCGCTCTTCTGATCAACAGCGGCTGTTCGATGGAAAAAGCGCAATCCGCTGCCGCAAAAAAGAGAGTGAAGATCGGCATCATGCTTTCGGATGCGGGGCTTGGCGACCAGTCGTTTTCGGATGCGGGGTTTGCCGGTCTGGAAAAAGCACGTGACGAACAGGACATCGTCTTCAACTATCGCGAGCTTGCCACAAGCAAGAGCTATGAAGCCGGGATTGAGTCACTTGTAAAGGAAGGAAACGACCTGGTGATCGGACTTGGATTCTCCATGCAGAAGGACTTGGAAAAGGTTGCTCAAAAGTATCCAAAACAGAAATTTTTATTGATTGATTCTCAATCCAAGCTTTCGAATGTCTATTCCATTACCTTTAAGGAAGAAGAAGGATCCTACCTCGTCGGGGCGATTGCCGGAATGAAGACGAAAAGCAATGTGGCAGGATTCATCGGAGGTGTGGATGTTCCATTGATCCGCAAGTTTGAGAAGGGATTTATCCAAGGAATGAAAGCTTTGAATCCTAAGGCGAAAGTGATTTCGGAATTTGCGGGAACGTTTGATGATGACAAACTCGGCGAAAAAATCGCCAAAAAGATGATCGCTAAAGAAGCGGACTATATTTATCCGCCGGCTGGATTTACAGGAGTCGGGGCCTTGCTGGAAGCGCAAAAAGCAGGAGTTTATGCCTTAGGCGTGGATACGGACCAGTTCTACCTTGCAGAAAAAGCGATTGCCACATCGATGGTGAAAAAAGTGGATGTTGCGATCTATCAAGCAGCAAAACAGATGGCCAAAACAGGACATCTAAAAGAAAAAGACAGCGTGCTCGGCATCAAAGAGGGCGGCATCGACATCGCCCCGATCCGTGTGATCCATCTAAACGCCAAGCAGCAAGCCAAATTGAATGAGTTAAAGGAAGGCATCTCACGGGGAACGATTCACATCGAGCTGTAGAGGCCAGAAGGAGTTTACACCATGAAATTGAAAACAAAAATTTTAATGATATCGATTGTGCCGCTGCTGCTGTCAGTGATCATCATCGGCTATGACATTTTTGGAATGACGAAACTGAATTCTTCGACGGAAAAGATAGTAAAGGCTTTAGTAGAGGTGGAAGAGCTGAACAGCTCCGCCAAGAGCCTTGAAAAATCATTAAGTGCCTACTCCCTGAACATTTCAGCGAGCAATACGAATGATATGGCCAATGATTTTCAGACACTTAATTCTGATTACAGTAAGATGAAAAAAGGGCTGACAGATAAAAAACAAATACAGCTGATTGAAAGGATCGGCAGTAAATTCGATGAGCTGAAAAGCGAGTCTGATGTTGCTGTTAAAGAAGGTGACCAGGCAGAGATCAAACGCCAGTCCCTCAGGACAAAAGGATTAATCAATGATGTGTATCAGCTGAAGCAGCAGATCAATGATCAGTACGAATGGATGCAGGCGGATCTGAAGGAAAAGATTAAGGGCATGATTACTTTCTCAATGGTTGCTCTTATCATTTTGGTTCTCGGAAGCCTTGTCCTATCCATTATCATGACCCGCAGAATTGTCGATCCTCTGAAAAGGATTACCGAAAATGCCGGGGAAGTGGCAAATGGGAATCTGGCAGTGGAAGTCGTAACGGTGCGAACGAAAGATGAAGTGTATGAATTAAATCAGTCATTTGGGCAGATGATTGATAACTTAAGAGCGGTCATTACCCAAGTCGGAAACGGGTCCGGACAAGTCGCTGCCTCGGCAGAACAGCTTATGGCGAGTGCGGATGAGACGATGAAAGGAAGCGAATTGATTACCGCCTCCATTCAGCAGGTCTCAGAAGGGGCAGAAAACCAGACGAAAATGTCGGATGAATCCGTCCGGTCTGTTGAGCACAGCAAGAACGCTGTTGAGCAGATCTCCGAAAACGCAGCATTGGTGCTTGAACTGGCGGAGAATGCGAGCGAACAGACGCAGCAGGGCTCGGCGCTTGTACACGATACACTTCAGCAGATGGATTCCATTCATCACTCGGTGGCAGGAACCGACCAGGCATTGAATGACTTAAGCCAGCGTTCCGTGGAGATCGGTTCGATCCTGAACATTATCAATGATATCGCTGAACAGACTAATCTTCTTGCGCTGAATGCAGCCATTGAAGCGGCACGCGCGGGAGATGCGGGTAAAGGGTTTGCCGTAGTGGCCAATGAGGTCCGCAAGCTTGCTGACCAGACACGGAAATCTGTACTTGATATCTCAGCCATGACGAAACACATTCAGGAAGAAACAAAGAATACGGTCACATCCATCAATGATGTGAAGGAAAAAGTAGATTCAGGATTAGAAATCGCTCAAAAGACAAATGAATCGTTTACTGCCATTTTAAATGCAATCGTTCAGGTAACGCAGCAGATCAAGGAAATCTCCGCTACCTCCCAGAAGATCAATGAGGAAGTGAGCCAGGTTTCCGGCCATGTTGCCGAGATGTCGAACGTAGCGGGCACAACGTCCGCAAGCGCCATGGAAGTGGTCGCGGCTTCAGAAGAACAGCTCGCCTCCATGGAAGAAGTAAACGCAGCAGCCACATCTCTTACCAATCTTGCTGAAGAGCTGCAGGATGTTGTTTCGAAATTTAAATTGTAGTTTGAAAATACCGGGGGCTGGAGCCCCTGGTATTTTTTCTGTAAAAATTAGAGAGTTCTTCAAAAAAGTAAAAATCTACTAATCGTATAGGTCATTAGACCGATAATAGGTATATAACTATCTTTTTTATGCAAACGACTAACTGGGAGACTTACTATCAACATGAACATGATTACTGGCTACTATCAGCTGCCATTATTACTGCTTTCTATATTTATTGCCTGTACAGCGTCCTATGCTGCACTCGATTTAGGAATTCGAATAGATAAAACAAAAGGAAGACTGCGCTATTTATGGCATTGGGGCGGAGCCTTTACGATGGGAATGGGCATTTGGTCGATGCATTTTATCGGAATGCTCGCCTTTCATCTAACGGTTCCGGTGACCTACCATCTGCCCCTCGTCATCGTGTCGATTTTTCCGGCCATCCTTGCATCCGGACTCGCATTTTGGATGGTCAGCCGCTCGTCCTTAAAAGTGTTCCAGGTGATCTTCGGGGCTCTTTTGATGGCGGCGGGGATCGTATCCATGCACTATATCGGGATGAAAGCGATGATTGTGCAGGGCGACATCATCTATAATCCCTGGCTATGGTGGCTGTCCGCAGTTATCGCGTTTGTCACGTCACTTGCCGCTCTGTACCTGCTCTTTTCTATTCAGCAGGATAGCGGCAAGGGGGAATTGTGGATGAGAAAAACTGTGAGCGCCCTGATCATGGGGTTTGCCATCGCCGGTATGCACTATACCGGAATGTCATCCGCTTCCTTCATTCACCATGATCATCATTTGGCGGTGCCAGGCACCTCATTTAATCCGGTCTATTTGGCATATGCCATCGGAATTGGCATGCTGTTCGCTTTAGGGCTGGTATTTATCAGTCTTTTTATTGATCAACGGTTCGAGTCTCAGGTGCTGAAATCCGAACGGAAATTCCGATCGGTCATCGAGTCGGCGAACGATGCGATCATTCTGGCGAGCAGTGAAGGAATCATTATCTCCTGGAATCAGGGAGCACAACATATCTTTGGATTTGAGAAGAGTGAAGTGATCGGACAAAACCTTCAAATGATCATACCCGAGCGTTTCAGAACCGCACATCAGATGGGCATGGAACGCTACCTGGAAACAAACAAGCCGTATGTGATCGGAAAAACAGTAGAGCTTGAAGGCCGCAGGAAAGACGGGTGCGAGTTTCCGATCGAGCTTTCACTCGCAGCATGGACAGAAGAGAACGAGATCTATTTCAGCAGCATCATCCGGGACATTACGGACCGGAAAAAAGCGGAACAGAAAATCAATCAGATGGTGTACCGCGATTCACTGACAGGTTTGCCGAACCGCTTGCTGCTGATGGACCGTATGGAAAAAGCGCTCGAGTATGCAGAAATCAACCAGCAGATGATCGGCATGCTGTTCATTGACCTTGACCGCTTTAAAATTATTAACGACACACTTGGGCATGCGACGGGAGATCAATTATTGATTGAAACGGCAAAACGGCTTGAGGGCTGTACGGATAAGACCGATACCGTTTCAAGGCAGGGAGGGGACGAGTTTCTTGTTCTTCTTCCCAATACGGCGTCAGGAGAGATTACCCAAAAGGCAGCGAGGATTCTTCAGGCGTTCAGCGATCCTATTGTCATCGATGAGCAGGAGCTGTATATAACGCCTTCGATCGGGATCAGCGTTTACCCCTCAGACGGCAAAGACAAAGAAACACTCATTAAGAATGCCGATACCGCCATGTACCGGGTGAAGGAGGACGGAAAGAATCATTTTCAGTTCTATACGCCAGGAATGAACGAGGCGCTATCCCGGAAAATCAGGCTGGAGATCGGTCTTCGCAGGGGATTGAAGAACGGAGAATTCACCGTATACTATCAGCCTCAGTTTAACATTCATTCCGATGAGCTGGTCGGTGTGGAAGCCCTATTACGCTGGGAGCATCCCGAATTTGGAAACATTTCTCCGGCTGAATTCATTCCGCTGGCGGAAGAATCAGGATTGATCGTTCCTCTCGGGGAATGGGTGCTGTATGAAGCCTGCCGCCAGAACAAAGCTTGGCAGGAAGCGGGTTATCCTTTCATCCGGGTCGCTGTCAACGTTTCATCCCGGCAGTTTCAGCAGACGAGCCTGGTTGAGGCCATCCGCAGAACGCTGGAAGAAACCGGCCTGGATCCTCAATACCTTGAACTCGAGCTGACAGAGAGTATCCTCCAGGATTCAAAGCATGCCATTTCCATGATGAATAATCTGAAAGCGATGGGTGTTCATCTTTCCATTGATGATTTTGGAACCGGGTACTCCTCCTTAAGCTATCTCAAACTGTTTCCGATCGACAGCTTAAAGATTGATCGGTCGTTCACGAGCAATATTTTTGCTGATATGAAGGATATGGCGCTCGTCAGCACCATCATTGCTATGGCTCATAACCTTGAGCTTAAGGTTATTGCGGAAGGAGTTGAAACACAGGAACAGCTCCAGTTTTTGCAGCAGGGACTTTGCAATGAGGCACAGGGCTATTTATTCAGCCGCCCGATTTCCCCTGAGGAGATCGCTGTTATTTTTGATGATAAAGCCACGGTTTTGCCGCAATAGTTCATTCGCATAAGTGAGGAGACATTCCGAACAGAAATGATCATAAAAGATTTCTTTGTAAACATAACCATTTTGATTGCCCTGCTGTTTTTGTATTGCCAGTGGGCAAAGGACAGGCCGCTCAATGCAGCGGCTCCATTTTCGACGAAGGTTGTCGCCGGTGTGTCGGGCGGTTTGCTCGGCAATATATTAATGCTTTATTCCATCCATGTGACAGATGAGATCCGTGCTGACCTTCGTTACATTCCGCTGTTGATTGCCATGGTTTATGGGGGATGGCTGCCGGGATTCATTTGTACAGTCTTGATTGCTGGCGGCCGTTTTTTATACGGGGTAAACGAAGCGTCCAATATGGCAGCGATCATCATCATTGTAACGTACCTTGGTTTTCTGATTTTTTGCCGGAAGAAATGGGCTTTTACTGCAAAAGTGGCCGCCATGCTCTGGTATGCAAACATGATGTTTTCCCTCATTTTTCTAATGATAGTGCAGGATAAACAGATCATTGGAATTATCCTGCCGGTCTACTGGGTGATGTGTTTTGCAGGAGGCTGGCTGGCCGTTTATTTATGTGAGTATTTCCGGAAGGCCCACTCCTTATTTAAACGGTATGAAAAAGAATCCTACACAGATTTCTTAACGAAGCTCGGAAATGTCCGCTACTTTAAACAAGTGTTTAACGAGCGGGTCCAGCAGGCGGAAGAGAAGGGAGAAGAACTGTCACTCATCTATCTCGATATCGATTTTTTTAAAAAGGTGAACGATACATACGGCCATCAGGAGGGTGACCGAGTCCTTCGGGAAATGGGAAGGGTGCTGCTTCAGTCCACGAGGTCCTATGATATCGTCTGCCGGAATGGAGGGGAGGAATTCAGCGTTATTCTTCCGGACTGTACGCTGCCAAAAGCTGTTGAAGTTGCAGAAAGGGTACGGAAGGCTGTTGAGCTGCACCCGTTCACTTTAAGTACAGGCGAGGCGATCTGTGTGACGGTCTCTCTCGGTGTTGCCCACTATCCAACCAATCAGGAGAAGCCTTTACTAAAAAAAGCAGATGAAGCTTTATACTTGGCAAAACAAAACGGACGAAATCAGGTTCGGTTTACATAAAAACAAATAGAACAAGAATGGAAGGGAAATGAGACGTGGATCAGGTAAAGATTGAAATTGGACAAGAACTGTTAGACGATCTGTATTCCTCTAGCAATATCTTGCTTCTTAGAAAAGGTACAGTCATAAATGAAATTCATATGCGTCTGCTGGCCAAGTATGATGTGAAAACGATCAAAAGAGACAGCATCAGGCAGAAACCTCTGTCAGAGGAAGAAAAAGTGAAAAAGGTATACCAAGAGACCCTTTCAAAGCTGAAAGAGCAGTATGCGTCCATTTATAAAAAGGAAGTCTTAACGAATGAAGATGCCACCAGTATAAAAGAGGCCTTCTCAGGGTTGGTCACCAAGGACAACATCTCACTCATTCAGCTTAAGGAACAGCTCAGCCAGGATGAATATTTGTATCAGCACAGTCTGAATGTTGGTTTGGTCGCAAGAAAAATAGGCCAGGTGCTGTATCTGAGCAAGAATGAACAAAACATGCTGGCACAGATGGGTATCTTTCATGATGTCGGCAAATTCAAGATCGACCCGGCGATTCTGAACAAACCAGGACGATTGACGGACGAGGAATTTGAGATCATGAAAAGGCATCCGCAGTATGGCTACAATCTTTTAAAAGAAGCGGGTATCCCTCAGGAAATTCTACTTGGTACACTGATGCATCATGAACGGCTGGATGGAACGGGGTATCCGAATAAAGTGTCTTCGCACATTCCATTTTTAGTCCGGATCCTGTCTGTGGCGGATACGTTTGATGCTATCTGCTCCAGAAGAGTTTATAAAGACAATCGGTCGATCTTTTTTGCCGTGGATGAGCTCATTAAGGATGCACGGGGAAATCGGCTGGATATTGATGTGGTCATACCCTTTGCCAACTACTTGATGGAAGCTCTGAAAGAAAGAAAAATTCCGCTGCGCAATGGGAAAACAGCGGAGATCCGCCATGTGTTCCCGGATAGGCCGAACCAGCCGATCCTCGAGGTAGAAGGCTACCTGCCGCTGAACTTGAAGGAGTCGGGGCTGACCCTTTTGCAGGTGGCGAGTGTATAACATTTGATTGCTCTTGCGTTTTGCGAGGGCTTTTTTTATTTGGTTTTGTTAAAGCATAATGTTGATTTTCTATCATATTGAGCCTCGCATACTGATGCTTAAAAGAGACCCTCAAATCTTTTTCTCCAATAATAAGAGCTATACAATGGTGAGTGCAAAGGTGCCATTTAAAGGTGCCACATTTAAAGGTGCCAGGCACCACTCATTACACAAGTGTGTAATGGGGGTGCCTGGCACTCTATTTGCTAGACTAAATGTTGCTTTAGATAAACACCATATGTTTTTAATAGCTCCATGTAATTTGGAGGGGGATCTAAATCAGGTTTTCTTTGCCTCACCATTGCAAGTGCCTGATCATGCTCTAGGTTAAATCTCTGCATAAAAAAGGCGGTTATAAAAAATCCCAAACGCTGATAGCCAGCTGTATCGTGAACGAGAATACGGTACCCTGAATCAAGCAATTGGTTCATTTGGTTCATCATTTTTACCACCCAAGGGATATCCGGAGCATAATATACCGTCAACGGAGCCCAAATCATTACACGTCCAGAAAAGTCAAACGGAGGATCATCCGGAGTTGTTCTTAAGTTAATGATGGCTGTGATATTCTGTTGAATAAATCCCCAATCTTCACTCCTGATTAGACCACCAATATACAGTTTACCTGGAATCATTTCTACCATTATTCATCTCCTGGTTCAGTCCTTTTAATGTATTTATATTGCAGGCGGCGGTCTTAGGGAACAAAGTTTTATTTAGGGATTGCAACGATATTATTAAATAAAAACTTAGGGGCTGTCCAAGAAGTCTGTAAGCTGTTGATTTCCGTTCCAGGCTGCTCGCTTTTACCGGCGTAAACGCCTACTTTCGCGGGGCGTGCGGTGAGCCTTACCGGCGTGAACGCCTACTTTTTGGTGCAAGCACTGGCGGGAGTCTCACCTGTCACGCTAGTCCCGCAGGACAAGGAAGGCTCCGGCAGCTTTTTATCGCACGAAGAAAATGTGAAGTTCATTTTCGAGGAGTCTCGCATCTTCCACTTCAATTAACTTTTCATTGAAGATTTTTCAAGCCAAAATGGGGCCGCCTGAAGGTCAATTTTCGACTTTCTGGACAGCCCCTTTATGTGTTCTCAAAGTATGAGTATAGCAGCTGCCACTATGATTATAGATCTATGGCGGTCATAAAGGGGATACAGTACTGTTTTTGCAACACTTAATAGGTGATCATACTATTTTAGTAGCACTTGTCCTATATCTGAATATGCTAGACAGTGAAGGATGCAAGGTGGTTTTTCTACGGCCCTTTTCATTTTCAGAACAGGCCGGTTGGACAAGCGTGCATCCATTCGGAAATTAAAAATTTTTATAGAAAGTTAGGGATATAGATGTTCGATTATCAAATTGGCGATATGAATGTGATGAGCAATACGTGCAATTCATGCAATAGTGGCAATACGGAAACTATGGGCACTATGACAAATGAAGAGGTATTTGAAATTGGCGCCAATTGCCTGTTAGTACTCAAAAACCGCTTTTTTGCAGTAGTAGAAATAGAGTCGGCGGTTCCAAGTGTTGAGCTTTCAGTGTATGTGATCATCCGTATAGATCAGCAAACCGCTATGCAGCTCCACGATGCTGGATTGGAATTCTGTCAGATTCAAAAAAGTATTCCGGTAGCAACAGAGGGTGTAAATGTAGAGTTTCAATGCATTTTTATCAATAAAAACCAGGCGTTTGCTTTGTTTGATGTAGAAGATGATTTTGACCGGGCGGTATTTGTGAGAATTCCTTTGGATGAGGCGAAAAAAATGATCAGGAGAGGCGTACCACAGTGCACCGTTGTTGATGCTCGAAGCCATCATTAAAAAGGTGGTTAAATTAAAAGGTGCCAGGCACCACTCATTACACAAGTGTGTAATGACGGTGCCAGGCACTTATTTTTAATTATTTCTTCGCTATGTCTACGATACGGCCCTCAACTTTAGGGTCCACTGTTTTGAGTTTAGCTACATAATCTCTTAGGTTTTCCCAATCAGAGAATCCTAGGTCGGTAACTTTACCGGCTTCGTAGGCTTTTTTGAACACTTCGAAGTTGTCTCCGCCTTTTGCGGTAAAGGCATTGGTAGCCACGACATATTCTTTTGCTGGGTCAAGAGCAGTGAATTGACCTTTAGTTTCTTCGACTTCAACAGAAACGACGCGCTGTCCAGCAGGTTTGCTGCTGTCGAATTTCAGCTTCATTCCTGACATATGAAGGAATGCGCCGCTCTCTTTTGGTGACTGGTCTACGCTGTGCTCAAGCGCTTGCTTGATTTCAGCACCAGTCAGTTTCATCGTTGCCAGTGTGTTGCCGAAAGGGAGAGTCGTAAGTACTTCTCCTAGCGTGATGTCGCCAGCATCGATCGGAGCACGGATTCCGCCGCCGTTTTGGAATGCGATAACGGTTTTGGAGTTGAATTGCTTCGCTTTATCCAGCATAGCGTCTGTGATCAAGTTACCCAGTGCTGTTTCGTTGCTGCGTACACTGTCTCCATCAGTTCGAGGATTCGGAAGCTCATGTAACGCAGTTCCGCCTGTTGGTGTGTTTTTCAATTCTTTAATTTTATCAGAGTACTTCTGAAGCATTTCTGCTGCCTCAGGATCATCCTTCTGGTCAGCGAGTTTAATTAGTTTGCCTTCTTCTTTTACTACTTTTCCGTCTTGGTCAAAATCAACATCCAACGTACCAAGGTTATCGCTGTATTGGCCCGTTTGAACGATAACGGTGGAGTCTTTATCCTTGCCGTCTTCGTCTTTGGATACAACAACTGGTGCATTAAGCTGTGTATGGCTGTGTCCGCCTACGATCACGTCAATGCCATCCACTCTTTTAGCAAGCTCAAGGTCATTATCGTACGCAGGGTTGTCGTCATAGCCGATATGAGTTACTGCGATGATCTTGTCGATACCTCGGTCTTCAAATGATTGTACTGCCTTTTGTGCTTGTTCCAAATAGTTTTGGAACTGAACTTTTCCAGGGCTGGAGATGTCTTTCGTTTCTTCAGTGGTCAGACCGAAGATCCCGACTTCCTCACCGTTTACTTCTTTAACAATTCCTGTGTAGATGTTTCCGTTTTGCGGCGCTGCACTGATCTTTTTCGTTTGCAGGCCATTAAACAGGCTGTCCTGCGAAAAGTCCACGTTCGCGCTGACAAAAGGAAAGTTTGCTTTTTTCACGAATTCAGATAATGCTTTATGACCATCCTGGCTTGCGCCCAGATCGAATTCATGGTTCCCGAATGTCATTACATCGTATTTTGCAAGGTTCATGAAATCAAGGTCCGCTTGTCCTTTGAACTCGTTAAAATACAGGGTACCTGAGAAAACATCGCCTGCATCAATCAATAAAGAGTTAGGCTTTGCAGCACGCACGTCTTTGATCGCCGTGATGCGTTTTGCCACGTTATCAATGTGAGCGTGTGTATCGTTCGTGTGCATGATGGACAATTTGAAGTCCTCAGGTTTTTCACCTTTTAGGTCGTACTTGTAGATGCCGAAGCCTTTATCATCCGTTTTTCCAGTGTATGAGATCTTGCTGTCCGGAGTAAGGTACTTTGCTCCGTTTGGAGAAGAAGTAAACGTAACGTCTGCGTCTCCTTGGATCGGTGCGATTGACCAGTTGCTGTCAGCCGTAGGAGTGATCTCCTTTTTCTCTGTGATATAGTCCATCAAGATTTGACGGTTTTCTTCTGTAGAGTCAATGACATACTCCGCACCTTTAATACCAGGGAAGTTTCCACCGCCTGATGCGCGGTAGTTGTTTGTCACAACGATGAAGTCTTGATCCGGATCGATCGACTTGCCGTTGAATTTCAGGTTCTTGATACGGCTGGAATCCGAAATTTTCACGCCTCTTACGTCATAGCGAGCTGGTTTTGTAACATCGATTTGGTACGTTACACCGTCGATCACATCGAAGTTGTAAACAGGGAAAGTATCATTAAGCAGCTTTTGCTCTCCTGCTTTGTTCGGATCGATCGTGTTGAACTTGCCTGCCGACATTTCAAGCCATTGCTTGATGTCAGACCCTTTTACTTTAATTGCTTTAATGGTGTTGTCATAAAGATACAGGTCAGCGGCGCTGCGGATCGTCAAGTCGCCTTTGTTGATCTCTGTATATTCTTCCACACCGTTTCGTCCTGCTTTAAATGGTGCACCTACAGATAGAATTGGCAGGTCTTTGTATTGCGGTTTGTTGGCTGCGATGTATTTTTCCGCATACCATTTTTGTGCGTTCGTTACGACCTGTACGGAAGGATCGTCTTTTACAAGCGCGAAGTAGCTGTAGATATCATCCGTTGTTTTACCGATTGGTGTGTTGACGTATTTGATTGTTGCGCTGACATCTTTTCTTACCGCGTCAACGATTTCCGGATCTTCGTCAGCTTTGTACCCTGTGTTTTTATTGAAAATGGCTTTTGTGGAGGATTGCGTATTGTTGATCTTCCATTTTCCTTTTACTTTTTGCAGATTAAGATCGATAATTCCAAGGTTGCTTCCGCCATAGCCGGCTTGAACAGCAGCTACACCGTTAATCGTTCCTTTTGCGTTATCCACGCCAGGAAGGACATTTCCTTGTGCGTCTTTAAAAAGCGCATCCAGCGATTTTTCATCGGCTGCAGGGAAAACTTTGTGCGTATGAGAGAATGTAATTGCATCGACTCCAGACACTTTGCTCAAGGCATAAATCGTATCTTCGCTGTTCTTGATGTCGCCATTGAAACCAGAGTGAGCCATAACAACCACAACGTCTGCACCGGCTTTTTTCATTTGCGGTACAAATTTTTGTGCAGTTTCGACGACTCCTCGGGCCGTTACTTTGCCTTCGAGGTTGTTTTTATCCCAGTCCATAATCTGCGGCGTTACAAGGCCAAGGTAACCGATTTTCACAGTGGTTGTCTTACCGGTTTGGTCTTTCACTTTTTTCGTAACGATTTTATATGGAGTGAATTCGTTTTTATCATTATTCGGGTTGCTGTCTTTGTCTTTTTTATAGATGTTGGCATTGATGTAAGGGAATTTCGCACCCCTGACCGCATTTTGCAGGAAATCCAAGCCGTAGTTGAACTCATGGTTTCCAAACGTAGCAATGTCATAGCCCATGAGATTCATAGCTTTATAGACTGGGTGGACTGCACCCTTTTTAAGTGGGTTGACTTTCGCTGCATACGTTCCGAGTGGAGTTCCTTGGATCAAGTCTCCATTGTCGACAAGAACGTTATTCTTTACTTCATCGCGTGCTTCCTGGACGAGAGTTGCCGTTTTGGAAAGGCCGACGACGTCAGATGGAGCGGATTTGTAATAATCATAAGCTACTAGATTGGTATGGATATCTGTTGTTTCCATGATGCGAAGTGTCGTAGGTGATGTTGATACCGGTGTTGCGAGGTTCGAGCCAAACTTGCTGGTTTTGCCGTTGTAATTCTTAACGACAAATACCTGTACCCAGTAGGTTGGGTTTGTTGAATCGAAATAAGCAGAAAAATTGGAGCTTTTCTTGATGTCTGTTTCTACTGCTGCTTGTGAAACGGGTGTTTTGCCTTTCATAAGCTGAAAAACGACAGCTTCTTTACCCGGGTTCCCTTTTTTAGGGGTAACCGTTACAGAAGCTTTCGTGCCTTTTGAGAAATCCACATATGGTGCAGATATTTCAAATGGTACTTTTGGAACAGGTTTTTTAGCAGGTTTAGAAGCGGCGAGCGTTGGACTGGCTAATTGGGATGATACAAGTCCGACTGCAAGTGATGATGCCAATAACTTCTTGAACGAGCGTGTAAACGACATAGATTCACAGCCTTTCAATTTTTTGCACTGCTAGATTAATATATCACGAAAGACCTAGAAATTTAATGATTTTTTTGAATTATTTTGAAGATAAAAGAAAGTGCGGGGAGTGGTGCCAGGCACCAAAAACACAAAAAAACAAATCAAAAAAGGATTCGACAGATTTTTGTGGAAATTAATGGGCTGAAAGAAAGTTCGGCCTAACGGGGTAACTGGCTGAGGAGGAGGATGCGGATGGAGAACACGCTGCCATGCAAGGGATGCAGAGGACTATGCTGCGGACCGGTTGCCATAACAGAAGCAGAGCTCAAAAAAATAAAAAAGAAAGTGAAGACCATGCCGCGGAAACTGCGGAGCGAGCTGGAGAACCAGAAACGCTACTACGGAACGTGCATCTTTTATGATCTGGAGCAGGACAAGTGCGGCATCTATTCGGCAAGGCCAGAAGTATGCCAAAAGTTTGGCTTTCATAAAAGCCTCGTTTGCTTTAAGAAGCCGGAGCTGGCGGTAAAGGAGGATCCTTCGCTGAATAGAAGGGTGCCAGCGGGTGTGCTGTCAGTTGATTATACGTGGAAGGATTTTAAATGAAGAAAGGGGCTGTCCAGAAAGTCGAAAATTGACCTTCAGGCAGCCCCTTTTTGGCTTGAAAAATCTTCAATGAAAAGTTAATTGAAGTGGAAGATGCGAGACTCCTCGAAAATGAATTTCACATTTTCCTCGTGCGATAAAAAGCTGCCGAAGCCTTCCTTGTCCTGCGGGACTAGCGTGACAGGTGAGACTCCCGCCGGTGCTTGCACCAAAAAGTAGGCGTTCACGCCGGTAAGGCTCACCGCACGCCCCGCGAAAGTAGGAGCTCGCGCCGGTAAAAGCGAGCAGCCTGGAACGAAAATCAACAGCTTACAGACTTCTTGGACAGCCCCTTTTTTATTTATGGGGGGGCTAAGTTAATGGATTCCGCCGTTGAGGGGCCAGTTACATAATTGTCAATGTGGAAAGAGGTCCTTTTGATTAGGACCTCTTTAGTGATGGATTAATAGCCTTTCTTGTAATCAACAGCGTTAATGGAAGGTGTCTTTCCGTTTACATATTCCTTTAAGTTAGGAATCAAGATGTCCTCGATCACACGCTGGTCGTAATATTGTGTGGATCCGGCGGTATGGGGAGTAATGATGACATTTTCCATCTCCCAAAGCGGGCTGTTATCTCCGAGCGGTTCGGTCTCGAACACATCAAGCCCGGCTCCGGCAATTTCACCGCTCTTCAGCGCTTCAATCATCTCTTCTTCGACCACGATATCACCGCGTCCTATATTAATGAAGAAAGCAGATTTCTTCATGAGTTGAAACGCTTTTTGGCCAAGAAGGTGATGGGTCTTTTCTGTAAGCGGGAGCGTCACTGCCACATAATCACATTCAGGCAGCAGATCATGCAACTTATCAGATGTATACATTTTATCGATATATTCTTCGGGTTTTCCGGAGTGGCGCATACCTAGAACTCTCATGCCAAACGCTTTTGCAATCTTTGCCGTTTCTTTTCCGATCGCACCTGTACCAAGGATGCCGATCGTCTTTCCGTGAATTTCAAGCTTAAGATTGGAATGATCCCATGTTTTGGACTGCTGGTTGCGGACATACGTATGAATTTTGCGGGTCATCCCGAGCATGAGAGCGAAAATGGTCTCGGAAATCGGGAAGGCATGAACCCCGTTGGCACTGGTCAGAAGCACATTTTTGCTGGATAGCTTGTCTAATGGGAGACTGTTTACCCCGGCACTCCACGTTTGCACCCATTTTAAAGATGAATTTTCACTGTCAAGGGTGTAATCCTCCATCCCTTTTTTCCATCCGGCGATCACTTCAGCATCGGGAGCTTCCTTTTGCCATATTTCCTTATCCTTGCCGGTCACAATGGTCCATTCCGGTATCACTTCCTGCACTTTTTCAACATAAGCAGCATTAACATTTTGAGCGATCAGCAGTTTTCGAGCAGTCATCGTATCCCATCCTATCTATGTATTTTCATTTTCATTAAGTTTACCAGAAGAAAGGAGATTTTTGTGGTGCCAAGACCTGTGAGGGTCCACTTTGATGGCCTTGATGGTGCCAGGCACCGCGTTTTGACACTTGTGTAATTGTGGTGCCTGGCACCATAATAAAAGGAAAAAGGAGGAAATGGGATGAAGGGGACGATCAATGGAACGATGAAGGCAATTGCGGTGACGAAATTTGGCGGGCCGGAGAACCTGGAATATCTGGATATGGATGTGCCTTCTATCAAATCCAAACAGGTGTTAATTAAGGTGAAGGCTACTTCTGTAAACTACGCAGATATTAAAGCGAGGCATAGGAATAAGGGAAAGGGAACTCTGCCATTTATTCCGGGTTTGGAAGCGGCTGGGGTAGTGGAGCTGGTGGGTGAAGACGTACAGAGCCTTCAAGTGGGGCAGCGGGTTCTTGCCTTTCCTCATAACGGTTCCTATGCAGAATACATAGCAGCAGACGAAAATCTGACATTCGCGATACCGGACAGCATGAGCTTTGAAACAGCAGGGGCTTGCGGAATCGTTTCGTTTCTTTCATACCATTTACTCGCCAATTTGGCGCAGATAGAGGAAGAAGAGACTATTGTCATTCATTCAGCGGCCGGCGGTGTTGGAACGACAGCAGTGCAGATGGCCCTCGCTCTTGGTGCGGGCATTGTGATCGGCACGGTGGGGAATGAAAACAAAATACAAACGGCCAAGGATTCCGGCGCTCATCATGTCGTTTGTTATGAGCAGGATAATGTTGCTCAAAGAGTGAATGAGCTGACTAATGGAAGGGGTGCTGACATCATACTTGATTCGGTCGGCCGGGACCTGACTGCAGCGAGTTTCAGCTGTCTGGCCAAATACGGCCGCCTCGTTGTTTTCGGAAATTCCAGTGGAAGCTATGGCAATATTCCGGCGGGTGAGCTCCATTCAAGCTGCCGTTCGGTGCTCGGCTTCAGCCTTGGTACGACAAGAAAGGAGAGGCCAGATGTACTGCAAAGAATCGCTCCTAAAGTGTTTCCGTTGCTGGAGGATGGCCGAGTGGAAATCAATATCGGACAGCAGTTTTCTTTAAAAGGTGCAGCCCGTGCCCACGAATGGGTGGAAAGCAGAAAAAGCACGGGAAAAGTAGTGCTGATGGTGGGAGAGTAGTAAGAAGAGCGAGAATGAGGCCAAATATCATTCTTGCTTTTTTTGATATTTTCCGCCGAATAGTGATGAAATTTTACAAAATAGGATAAAAGACAGACAGGATTTTTACTTCGTTAAGATGAATATTTATTCAGTGTACTTTTAAAAAAGTAAATAGATTAACAGAGAAGGAGAATAAAATGAAAGCGCTATCTAATTTCTTCACTGCCCTTGTGCAGAGATTCTTGCCTGATCCATTTGTGTTTGCATTAATCCTGACGATTATCCTCTTTTTATCCGGTGTTATTTTTACGCATCACAGCCCCATCGAAATGGTAGGTTTCTGGGGATCGGGATTCTGGAACCTTCTGGCCTTTGCGATGCAGATGGCTCTCGTCCTGGTGACGGGGCATGCCCTAGCCAGTTCACCATTGATCAAAAAATGGATGGTGAAGCTGGCCGGAATTGCTAAAACGCCAGCTCAAGGGGTCATTTTAGTTACGGTAGGTTCTGGGCTTGCTTGTTTTATCAACTGGGGGTTCGGGCTGATCGTTGGTGCCCTGTTCGCAAAGGAAGTAGCCAAACGGATTCCTGGCTCGGATTACCGTTTTCTGATCGCGTGTGCGTATATCGGTTTTCTTACATGGCACGGCGGACTGTCAGGTTCTATTCCCCTCGTGGCTGCCACTCCAGGAAATCCGATGGAAAAAACAGCTGGGCTGATTCCGCTGACTGATACCATCTTCACCAGCTATAACCTGTTCATTACGGTCGCGCTGCTTATTATCCTGCCTATCATGGCCAGGCTGATGATGCCTACGGGAAAAGACGTGATTGGGATTGATCCAAAGATCCTGGCGGAAGACGAAGCCTCTGCAGCGATAGCGGTCGACCCAACTGAGGTTAAACGAACGTTTGCCGTTACGATGGAAAACAGCAGATTCCTCAGCCTGGCAATTGCGGTGCTCGGCTATTCGTACATCATCTATTACATAGCCACAAACGGTTTTAAAATCGATATCAATACAGTCAATTTGCTGTTCTTTACGACGGGACTTCTGCTGCACGGAACGCCGCTGTCTTATATGAACGCTGTCTCCAATGCGGCAAAAGGAACAGCTGGCATCTTGATTCAATTCCCGTTCTATGCGGGGATTCAAGGAATGATGGAGCTGTCCGGCCTTGGCGGGATGATCACCAACGCATTTATCTCCATTTCCAACCCATCGACGTTTCCGTTCTTTGCGTTCTTGAGCTCAGGATTCGTCAACTTCTTCGTTCCGTCCGGCGGAGGACACTGGGTCGTACAGGGGCCGTTCATCATGCCTGCTGCACAGCAGCTCGGCGTAGAACCCGGCATCGCAGCGATGGCCATCGCCTACGGTGAAGCATGGATGAACATGGCCCAGCCGTTTTGGGCTTTGCCGGCTCTCGCTATTGCCGGACTCGGCGCACGGGACATCATGGGATACTGCGTCACCACCCTGCTAGTGTCGGGTGTCATCTTCGCAGTTGGGTTGTCGTTTTTTTAGAGGGGTGGAGTAGAGAGGGGTGCCAGGCACCTCCGTTACACATGTATGTAATCGTGGTGCCTGGCACCTCAAAAAAAGGCACCAAAAAATTCATTCAGAGGTAAAATCATGGTGAATGTTGATATTCAGCAGGATTGGAATTTTTCAACTGTTGTCACGAGGCTTAGGGCAGCTGGCTGTGTTTATGCGGAGGATGAGGCTCGTTTGCTGATGGCTGAGGCGAAACCGCCTGCACAGCTGGCTGCTATGATAGACCAGCGGGCTGCCGGTTTTCCCCTCGAACAAATCATCGGATGGGCGGAATTCTGCGGCTTCCGGATCGAGGTGGACCCGGAGGTTTTTGTTCCCCGCCGACGTACTGAGTTTCTTGTCTCCCAAGCGGTAAATATCATACGGCCGGGAGACATCGCCGTTGATCTCTGTTGCGGTTCAGGTGCGGTTGGCGCCGTGCTGGCTTCAACCCAAGAAAGTATTAAGCTGTATGCTGCTGACATCGATCTGAAAGCGGTACAATGCGCTAGCCGTAATGTGACAGCTCTCGGCGGCCGTGTCTACGAAGGTGACCTGTACAAGCCTCTGCCCAAACACTTCTCGGGCGCGTCAACCTCCTAGTCGCTAACGCACCTTACGTCCCCACTGATGCGATCGGGATGCTTCCTGCGGAAGCTCGCCTTCACGAGGATCGAGTGGCACTGGACGGCGGGGAGGATGGACTTGATCTCCAGCGGAGGATAGCTGCTGGTGCGTCGGATTGGGCCGGTGCCGGGAGGCCATCTGCTTGTTTAGACCAGCGAACGGCAGGCACTGCAGACTCTCGAAATTTTTAATGCTAACGATTGTTATCACGTGTAGTCCGTTCCAGTGAACTGGACGCAACCATCGTTATTGGCACTAGAACCGCTATCTAAAAAAGCCAAAAGAAAAGCCGGACCAGCAAAAACTGCTGATTCGGCTTTTAGTTTTATCTCCACTATCTATCGCTGAGACTTTCGGTAGCCTGCTTTTTGGGCTTCAGCCTCTGAGCAGAACATGACCTCGGCTTTCGTCCGATCGTAATATTGGCCCCCAGGCATGTGATAGATTCCGGATTGGTTACCTTTGATGTTGCAGCTTCCCTTTGGTTTCTCTGGCGTTTTCACCTGATTATTTTGCTTGCTGGCTGGTGAAGTCCCTCCGGAAACTGTTCTGTTTGCTGTGCTGGCTTTCGAATTGGCATGGAATCCGTCTTGCTGGGCATAGTTCTCAATCGACCAAATGCCGACACCTGCCTTTTGAGCTTTTTCTTGTGTGGCGCGGAACTGATCGACGTATTTGGTGTTAGGCGGATACACATAGGCCACACGGGCAAGGCCTTTTTCCAGAAGAAGCTGGTTAAAGTTTTGCTTTCCGATCCATATGTACGCGAGCAGCCTGCCGTATTTATCGCGTTCGGACACATCCAGCTCGACCCCGACTTTTTTGCCCGTTAACTGGGTTTTTGTAAATTTGGAGCTTTCCGGCCCGAACGGCTGAACACCGAGCCTCGGATGTTTTGTCTCGGGTGTGTCGATAAGGAGCATGCGGATTCGCTCCGTTTTTCCGTTCTTAAATTTCACATCCAGTGTATCGCCATCGACCACATACGTAACAGTAGCCGGCATGCCTTTAACGGCAGATGTCTGATCTCTGGATGGAGTGGTTTTGACATCATTTGAAGATGAATCTTCTTGTTTTGCAGCAGGTGAACCCGTTTTTTGTCCGGAATCCGTGCTTGTTTGGCCTGTGCTAGGTGCATGTGCACACCCTGTGATGAGCAAAGCCGTTAACAGCAATACAATCAGGCTAGTCAGACTTTTTCTGCGTTTTTCTCTCAAGTTGATCTCCCCTTAATTTTTAGAACGTTCAAGTTGGCTGTCTGGTAAGGGTAATGAAGTTTACGGCGACGCGTCCATAATAAAAATACAAAAGCTATTATACTACGATATGGAATGCAGAAGGGGACAATGTGAACAAGTTTTATGCGGCTTGCTTAATTGAATGATCAAAAAAGACCAAGCCCATTTGCTGTATCTTTCAAAGTGGAAAGAGATTCCGCAGCAGCTTAAAGACCACGAAGGTGCAGATTTTTTTAAAAAAGGAAGATGAAGAAGTGAAAAAATTAGTTGCGGCAGTCATCCTGTTGTTGGCAAGTTTAGTATATGTGTTAGCGCGGCTCACACAAAAAACATTGTATATGGACAGATTTTCGGTAAATGCGAAAAACCGGGTCAGTTTTCATTGGAATACCATCGCTATCAATACAGGTGCCAGGCACCGCTTTTACACAAGTGTCAAAAGCCGGTGCCTGGCACCTTCAAATTAGAATCATTTATGAGCCAATCGGAGGTTACAGTGATCAGTTCATTGAAGTGCATGATGGATGAGAAGGTATGGTTGGCGCCTTTAATAAGCCGAATCTTGCTTTTTCCACATGATCTTTTTTGGGTATTCTCAAAGAATTCCCCGCAATAATGGGCTGGAATTTCTTTGTCGTCCGTTCCGTGAACGAGCAGCACATCACCGGAAAACTGTGATAGCTGGTCTAACGGATTGGAATTCTTGAGGGACTGCAGAAATTTTGTGGTCAGGGAATAACCTAAATGATCCACGAATCCTTTAATGAATAGATGGCTATATTCTTCTTCACCCACGATATTTACGATGTCATCAAACGGCCGTCCTACCGCAGACCAGAGGATTAACTGTTTAACCCTTTCGTCACGGGCCGCAGAGTGTACAGCAACTGCTCCTCCAAGGCTATGGCCAAGCAGGGTAATCTGGTCAGAATCAACGTTAGGAAGCTCCAAGGCAAAGCTAACGGCAGCGTATGTTTGGTCGATTAGGTCTTCAAAGCTGTTTTCCCCATAATTTCCCTCACTTTCCCCGCAGCCCGAATAATCAAAGCGAACTACAACAAATCCGTTCGAAGAAAGCTGCTGTGCCGTTTTAACAAACAATCGGTCCACACCAATCCGGTTGCTTGTAAATCCATGGCAAATAATAACGGCAGGGGATATCTTATTTTTGCTTAGCATGGATTTCGGATAATGCACGGTTGCGGTAAGCCTTTTTCCCTTCCAGTGTATACAGTCGTGTTTTTCCATATCACCAACTCCTCATTTAACGTTTATTATTTAAAATAACTATTCATATCTATTTAGTAGGAATTGATTCGATAAAAAACCCCTTCCTATGTTTATGGAAACATAAGAAGGGGTTGAAGAGACCGAAGAATGATCAACACAATTCTTATCTTCCAAGCAAAGAAGCTTGTTGAAATTGGCACAGTGCTCATAAAAGAGTCTGTTGCCGAGGTTTCTCAGGGTCAATTCCCTCCACCTCTCTGGATAAGAATATTTAATTTCATTTAATGTAAAATAGAATTGATAGTTTGTCAATTAAAAAATCTGTTTTGGACAGCTATCTCAAATGGGTATGCATACATCCTATGCACCTGGCGGGGAGAGGGATTCAAAAATATACAATAGCCTGCGCCTTTTTTGTAGGGTGCCAGGCACCTGAATTACACAAGTATATAATTGCGGTGCCTGGCACCGCAAACTTAAATATTTTATAATATAAATTAATATACTATTAGAGTAATAGACTCAGACGGAAGAAGGCTAATCGTGTTAGAAAAGTTAAACCACCAGCTGGAAAAATTCATGCCATTTATTACACCCGCAAGTGTGATCCTTGGAATTTTGCTTACGAGCGAACTAAAGGGTTTGCTTTTTTTAGTTCCTTGGATTTTTGCATTCATGACGTTTTCAGGTAGTTTAGGGTCTAATTTTACCCATCTGCGAAATACACTGTCCCGGCCAGTGCCCATCCTGACAGCACTCATCATCCTGCATATCATAATGCCGATCTGGGCGTGGGGAGTCGGGCACATTGCGTTTTCCTCGGATTCCCTTACCATAACCGGACTCGTATTGGCGATGGTCATACCGTGCGGCGTGACGAGCAGCATCTGGGTATCCATCTATCGTGGGAACAGCACCCTCGCGCTTTCCATAATATTGATTGATACGCTATTATCGCCGATCGTCGTTCCTTACAGCCTATCACTGTTTGTCGGAGAAACCGTCTCCATTGATGAATGGTCCATGGTGAAGGACTTGTTGAATATGATCGTGATCCCATCTGTCATTGGCATGCTGCTTAATCATTGGACGAAGGGAGAAATAAAGAACACGCTCGGGAAAAGAATCTCTCCAGTTTCTAAAATTTGCATGAGTGCTGTGGTCGCCATCAATGCTTCGGTTGCCACCCCGTATTTGGTTCATGTGAACGCGAAACTTTTATTGATTGGTTTGTTCGTCCTGTTGATCGCGGCCAGTGGTTACTTAATATGCTGGCTGACCGGCATGCTTTTTGGATGGGAGAGAGAAAGGGTTGTAGCTCTCGTCTTCAGTGGAAGCATGCGGAATATCAGCGCTGGATCTGTTCTTGCGTTAACGTACTTTTCGCCGGCGACAGCTGTTCCCGTCGTGGTTGGAATGCTGTTTCAGCAGATTCTGGCGTCTATATACGGCCATCTGATAGCTAAACACTACGGCAGACATGAACAACTTACTTCGGAAAATAACGAAAAAGTTCCTGTTTAATAGTTTTGGTGCCAGGCACGCTTAATTGAGAAAAAAGGAGCCCTCCATGAAGGCTCCTTTTTCTTACTTTCCTTTTTTTACGGACAGGATGAAACGTACCAGCAATGTTTCCAGCTGCTCATCCTTTATCTTCTTTGTGTTGAAATGCTGGTGAATGCGTTTTTTTAGCACTTCACTGCTCATCACCATTCTCCTTTCCTCTTTGTTTTCCTACTTTTTTCTTTCCTTTGAAGATTATACCTGCTAGTTGTCGAAAGAAGGGGTAATATGTCTTATGCGCTATATGTAATGGGCCAGATTTTTATGATTTTATTACCATGCTTGCTTGATAATATTTCCGGATTTTAGCAGATTGAAACGTGGAATTGGCAATAAAACGAAAATTCTGTTCGTATAAAGGGGAAATTGAATCCCTTCGTTTACTCTTTGATAAAAATCATGATAAACTTGGATTATACAATAATTGTAAATGGCGAGGGGGTTGGTTTGAAACGGCACTTATAAGTAAACGTCGTGCAGTCTTTCTGTTTTAAGAGATTATGCAGAGTGCAAAAATCTTAAAACAAGGGAGAATGGATCAATATGATTTATGAATTGCCTCTAAAACGATACGATAAGGTAAGAAAACTTTTTAAAGAACAAAACGATCATCCAGTCATACAAGGAGTCATTTCAGGGATAAATCGCGGAAAGATCTTTGTTGATGATGTTGAATCTCCTTCAACTGCATTAATCTGGGCGGTTAATGAAATGTTTTATTTGGGAGGAGACCATACGAACCACACATTCAACTCCTTTCTGCAGCCATTCATAATAGAAAGAATAAAACCTGAAGCCCTTGAACTCGGCGAAAATGATTTTAATCTTGAAGTATATCCTCCTCAAGGCTGGCATGAAGTAATATCCTCGCTTTTTCCTGCAGGATTAAAAATGGGTGAACGAGTGCCTTTTAAGTTTAAACGTGAACATTTTTTATCTTCAAAATTAAACAATGCTATACCTGAAGAGTACATAGTATCGAGAATTTCTCAAGATTTGCTTTTGAAGGATCCACTCCATACGATCAATAAAGAGATTAAGAAATTCTGGGACTCGGAGGAAAGCTTTTTAGAACGCGGTCTAGGCTGGTGTGCCATGCATAAAAATAAAGTCATCGGAACGTGCATCAGTGTGTTTGCGTGTGGGGATGACGTGGAGATTGGCATAAATGTTTATGAAACAGAACATCGAGGCAGAGGGCTTGCAACGAGAATGGCCCGTGGTTTTATCAATGACTGCTTAAAAAGTGGCAGGAAACCCCATTGGACAACAGAAACCTTTAGGCATGATTCGGTTGTAATCGCAGAAAAACTTGGTTTTGAAAGACTTCCCAATTATCAAGTATACTTTCTTCCTTTTCATGATTTTAAGTAAAGTCAGTATTTAATGCTGGCTTTTTTTATAGACAAAAGATTGAGATATAAGCTATACTCAATATAAGAACAAATGTTCGGTGAACTACTCTCATTATTCCTCAGAATCTCTCCTTTGTAAAGTCTCTTAAAAAAAATTTCCATCTTCACTTCTTAAACCCATACATAAATTATTAGGAAATTGTGTGAAATCAGCAGGAATTTCAATCCTCTTTGCAGTAATTGTGCTATCATCAATTGTTGAAGTCAGTGATCAAGCTGAAGGGAGCCTGCTTTTACATGAATATTCTGGTAGCGGAAGACGATTTGCATCTTGGAAAGTTGATTGTCCATATGCTGAAAAAGAATCAACATCATGTAGAGTGGGTGTCAAATGGAGAAGATGCCTATGAGACCGCGATAGCATCTGATTTTGATATTGTGATCCTGGATTGGATGATGCCGGGGCAAACGGGATTGGAAGTTTGCAGGCGATTACGGTCTGGGGGCTATTCCCAAGCCATTCTGATGCTGACAGCAAAAGATTCAGTTCAGGACAGGATTCATGGACTGGATGCAGGAGCCGATGACTACCTGGTCAAACCCTTTGAAATTGACGAACTTCTTGCCAGGCTTCGGGCTCTATCACGAAGGAACTTTGCTCCTATTGTTGAAGAAAAGGTCGTACTTTATGATATTGTGTTGAATCGTACCAGTTATATAGTAAATTCAGCTAAGGGTGAGATACAGCTGACCCCAAGGGAATTTCAGCTGTTTGATCTTCTTGTTCGCAATAAAGGCCAAGTACTGCCGAGGGAAACCATCCTTGACCGGATCTGGGGTTTCGATGCAGATGTCTCGGCAAAGACAGTGGATGCCACTGTTAAATTGCTTCGGAAAAAACTTGGAAAGCTCACCAAAAAAGAAATTATTGAAAGTGTGCGCGGGGTGGGGTATCGCCTTGAAAACTAGCCTCTTTTCCCGCTGGAATCTTTTAAAAAACTTAAACCTGATCAGCCGTACACAGTGGCGGCTGACAATGATTTATACAGGCATTCTGATGCTGTTCTTAATTCTTTTTATGGTCATCGTTTATTTTTTGCTATACGGAGTGATTGTCAGCAGCCAGGAGGATCAGCTGAAGAAGCTCGTGGACCAGGAAGTAAGTGTGATCAAAGAAAAAATGATAAAAGGCAAAAAGCCCTCCATACAAAACTTTGTCATGCTTTCTGACGAACAGTTCTTCTATTACGTCGTCGATGCCAAAGGAAAGCTTATAACGGGTGATGAACTTTACCATCATCTCCGTCCAAAGCTGTATAAGAAACTAGAGGGCTGGAATCCAAATCCAAAAGAGGTCCGGTATGAAAACTTAAACGTCTCTTATTTTGTTCCGTGGCAAGAGGATTTAAATAAAAGAAATATCGATCTCATGATGGCAGGACGCAAAATTTATAAAGGAAATCAATTCATTGGCATTTTATATGTTGGGAAAAGCATATCTAATAGGGTGGAGCTATTTGACTGGCTATTGAACATTTTTGCCATACTGCTTTTCGTCTTTTCCTTTGTTTCTTTTTTTATCAGCTATTTCATGTCGAAGCGAGCTATGTCACCTATTATCAGATCGTATATGAAGCAGCGTGAATTTGCCGCCGATGCCTCACATGAGCTTCGAACCCCGCTGAGTGTCATATTATCTTCTATTAATGCGCTGGAGATGGAAAAACAAGTGCAGGAAGATGAATTTTCACACTCTGTTCTATCTAATATGAAATATGAAGTAAAGCGGATGATTAAGCTTGTAGGAGATTTGCTCACACTGGCCCGTTCAGATGCTGAAAAAACGGAATTGCAAAAAGAAGTGTTTGATTTTCATCAGCTGGCTGAAAAAGCGGTTCATTCTCTTGAAACAATTGCGGATGAGAAACGTATAACAATTAGGCTGAATACGCCTGCCCAGCTTTTTGTGTATGGAAACCGTGAACGTTTGGATCAGCTTCTTTATATTCTGCTGGAGAATGCCATCAAGTATTCTCCTGAAAATGCTGAGGTTAACCTTGAACTTTCGCTGAAAAAAGAAGAAAAAAATAAATTGCTGGTTATTTTGGTTGAAGATCAGGGTATAGGGATAAAGCCTGAAGAACGCGAACGGATATTTGAGCGTTTTTACCGGACGGATAAATCCCGGTCAAAACAGCTTGGAGGCCATGGTTTAGGGCTTGCGATTGCAAAATGGATTGTCGAATCTCACGGCGGCTGGATCCATGTTGAGGGCAAGTCCGGGAAAGGAAGCGTTTTTACAATTAAAATACCGCAATAATAAACGAAAATGATGGCTAGAGGGCGTAATTTTAAGGAAAAATATATAAAAATAAAATTAAATCTTAGCTTTTCATCATATTTTCACTTTTGCTATTTATAATAAAATAGACTAAAATTTACAGGTGCGAAAAAAAGTAATTAGACAATCATATGTTATAGAGGTACTAGAAGAGGTGAAAGAATTGAAAGGTCTTTTAAAAGCTGGCCAAAATGTTGTCCAAAAGCATCTTGGTTTCTTCATTTTAGCTGTTGTTCTTTTTTGGCTAAAAACGTATACAGGCTATCTTGTTGAATTTAATCTTGGTATAGAAAATGGAATGCAGAAGTTCCTGCTGCTGATCAACCCGATCAGTTCAGCTATCTTCTTTTTTGGGTTGGCACTATTTGCAAAGGGGAAAAGAGCCTACATCTGGACGATTGTCCTTAACTTACTCCTTTCTTTTGTTCTATATGCAAACATCGTGTATTACCGTTTCTTTAACGATTTCATTACGATGCCGACCCTGACTCAAACGAAAAACTTTGGAGATCTTGGAGGAAGCATCTGGGAACTGCTTAAGCCTTATGATCCGCTGTATTTTATTGATACCATCATTCTAACTGTTCTTGTCGCTGCAAAATTCATCAAGCCCGAGCCGGTTCGCATGGCTCGCAAGAAAGTGCAGCTTGTGCTGGTTTCAGCGATTGCTTTGCTTGTTATTAACATTGGCTTGGCAGAAACGGATCGTCCGCAGCTTTTAACGCGTACGTTTGACCGCAACTACTTGGTGAAATATCTTGGAACTTACAACTACGTCATTTATGATGCGATCCAAAGCATGCGGATCTCCGCGCAAAAAGCGTCAGCAGATTCCAGCGATATGGGTGACGTCCTCAATTACAAAGACGCTAATTATGCAAAGCCTAATCCTGCCTACTTTGCGAAGGCAAAAGGCATGAATGTAATCTACATTCACCTGGAATCTTTCCAGAACTTTATGATTAACTACAAACTGAAGGGTGAAGAAGTCACTCCGTATTTAAACTCGTTTACAAAAGATAAGAATACCTTTTACTTTGATAACTTTTTCCACCAAACGGGCCAAGGTAAAACATCGGATGCAGAATTCATGCTGGAAAACTCCATTTACGGGCTTCCGCAAGGATCTGTATTCACAACAAATGGATCGAACACATTTCAGGCGGCACCTGCTATTTTAGGACAAAAAGGATATACATCCGCAGTATTCCACGGGAACTACAAAACGTTCTGGAACCGTGATGAAATCTACAAGTCATTTGGATTTGACAAGTTCTTTGATGCAAGCCATTATCAAATGAGGGATGAAGATGTAGTGAACTATGGCCTAAAGGATAAACCATTCTTTAGAGAGTCCATTCCAATGCTGAAAACATTGAAGGAACCGTTCTATACAAAATTTATTACGCTCTCTAACCATTTCCCTTACCCGATTGATGATGCAGAAGCTTCTATCGCTCCGGATGATACAGGTGATGGTTCAGTCGACCGTTATTTCCAGACGGCACGCTATCTTGATGAGTCTGTTAAAGGGTTTATGGATTACTTAAAATCTTCAGGGCTTTATGACCGCTCTGTCATTGTTATGTACGGTGACCATTATGGTATTTCTGAAAACCATAACGAGTCGATGGCTAAAGTTCTAGGCAAAGATCAAATCACTCCATATGATAATGCTCAGCTGCAGCGTGTACCATTAATGATTCATGTCCCTGGCGTGAAGGGTGGAGTACAGCATCAATATGGCGGACAAGTCGACGTGCTTCCAACCTTGCTTCACTTGCTTGGTGTTGATACAAAAGAGTATGTCCAGTTTGGTACGGACTTATTGTCTAAGCAGCATCAGCAGGTTATTCCTTTCCGAAACGGAAGCTTTGTGAGTCCTAAGGTTACCGCAATTAACGGTAAATACTTTGATGCAAAAACAGGCCAGCCGGTTAAAAAGAATAAAGAAATTCAGAAAGAACAACAATTTGTTGAAAACACTCTTCATCTGTCTGACAAGGTTGTTTACGGAGATCTTCTTCGTTTCTATACTCCTCGTGACTTCAAGCCGATTGAACGGTCGAAGTACGACTACAATAACCGTGATGATAAAAAAAATAATGCTAATACGCAAAAGCAGACCAATCAGGAAGAAGCACCTGCTGGTCAACAACAAGAACAAAACTAAACAAGGAAAGCACTGCCTGGAAACAGGCAGTGCTTTTTTTATTAAATAAAAAAAGCACCCTTCAAATAGGGTGCTTTGCTGATTTTTACATTTTTATCTGGATAGCAGGTAATCAATGACTCGGTCTGAGGAATTGCCGTCATGCATGCTGCAGAATGTTTTATAAAAATCCTTATATTCAGGAGAGTTGTCTTTTAAGACTTTAGGCAGTGTTTGCAGCAATTCTTCTTCAGTGTAGCAAATCTCTCCTGCTCGCTGCTCACTTAATTCAAAATAAGCTCCTCGTACTGAGCCGACATATTGGTCGTAATCAGGAACATAATAAATAACGGGTTTTAGGCTGCAGTACCAGTCAAACACGATCGATGAGTAATCTGTAATGAGAACATCAGCTGCGCACATAAGTTCAATGGCATCGTCCCAGCCACTGACGTCAATTACACGGCCAGCGAGACTTGTTAATTTATCATCAGAGCTGCTCATATGATGAGAGCGGATAAGCAGGATAGCGTCTTCAGGAGCATGCTCTATAAATTTAAATGGATCTAGCATTAAATTGAATTCAAACATGGAGTTCCCAAGGTGTTTACCGTCCCGCCATGTTGGCGCATAAAGGTAGATGGGAGCATTGTTATTTTGCACTCCGAGTTTTGCTCTTATTTTTTCTCTGACGTTTGAGTACCTTCTTTTGTCATAGAAAATATCATTGGAAGGATAACCATATTCAACGATTTCTCCTTCGTATCTAAAAGCAGATTGGAATATCTCTGTAGAATAATGATTGGGAGATAATAAGGCATCCCATTTGGTTGATTTCACATAAAATTCAGGCGTCGACCGTTTTTCTAATGGACGTGATGAAATGTCCCAGTGCAGTCTTTTGAACGGTGTGCCGTGCCATGTTTGAAAGTAGAAGGTCTCAGGCCGGTGGTACCAAAGCGGAAATGTTGTGTTATTAATGATAAACCGTGATCTGGCAAGAAAGTTATAGTATTCAGCGGATGCTCTATCAACAATGATTGGATCTCCGGGAATCGTTTCGTTGCCGGCATAGCACCAGACATATGTATAATTCGGATAACGTTCGATCATGCGTTCATAAATGTACCTTGGATTCCCGGTATACTGTTTGCCTAAGTTACTTTCAAAGAAGAACATGCGCTGATCAACTTTATTGGACTCTGCGGCTTTTTTGTATTGCCAAGGTATTCCGAATCCGCGTGACTGCGCAATTAAATTAAAGACTTCAGGATATTTGGGGAATACATCCTTCTTTAAGTCATCTTGAGAAATAGTCGAAAAATAGTCCAATACAAAGGGGTTTAAATCCAAAGAATCAGTTTTCATTTCTCCACCTCCAGTGGCATTTGAAAAACATTTTTATCCATTGTTATCTTTTACCTATTATACAGTAAGCCTAAACATCCGCCAACGAAGTGTTCGAGGGATGAATGGCCGTAAAAAAACAGATGTCTTGAAGGGGACATCTGCTTTTGGGAGAAGCTATGCTGTTTTGACCAGTTTCGGAGATATCGTTTTTATTTTACGGTTAGTATTGCCTACCACATACGATCCAAACGGCAGTAAGGATATTACTTTAATGATTGCCATTGAAATTAAAAGCGTAATAAAGAAGAGCGAAAACACTTGCAGGTGGGTTTGGTCGAACCATTGAGCCGTATAGGGTGCAAGATAGCGCTGAACCTGCCAGTGGATGAGATAAATGCCAAAAGAGTAATTGCTGATCAAGTTCACGATTTTAATATTCGGCAGCAATTGGCCCCAAGCCAGAACGAGGAGACTAATCGATACGGTTAATGGAAACAGATCTAATCGCTTCGACCCGACGCTGACATAACCTGATTTGTAAAAAATCAAGACAATAGCGAGACTCAGAACTACCCCAAAGAGCGTTTGGTATCGGTATTCTTGCAGCTTGGCAGCGATCGCTGTGTAATTTTTTCCGATCGCATAAGCAATGGTAAAATACGCAAACCATGCCGTAAACGGAATTTTTAAATACGATAAATTCTCTTTGATCCAAGGATGCTCGCCTTCCATCACTTTAAAATGAAGGCTCATCACAAGAATGCTGATAGGGATCAGCCAGTTCATCTTGATGTTGTATTTCGTGACAAAATAATGCAGGATATAAAATTGAAAAATGATCAGAACGAAGTATCCTTCGTAATTTCCTAATAGATTGTTTTTAATCATTAAAGCGATATCGATATTCGGGTTGAGATGATAGCTGACCAGTGCATCGATCACGGCAAAGGCGAGAAACGGAGCAAAAATCCATTTCACACGCTTTTTCCAAAAGTTTTTCGGAAGCTGATCGGGATAGCGGTTCGCAAGGATGATCTCAGACAGGATGACAAACGTCGGTGTGGCATAACATAGAGCGATACGCAGCAGGCTGTAAACCCCGGACGCAGGATAACCTCCGACAGAGACAGCTGTCAGCGATGTACTGTGCAGAAATACAATGCTTAAACAGGCTAGGGTGCGTAACAGGTTCCATTCTTTAATCAAGGGTATTTTCCCCCTTTCCGGAAAAATGTGGCGTTCCAAAGCAATTCATGAACACCATAACAATGAAGAAGGAAAGAGAGCAACAGAATTCGACATTCTTAATAATTATTTATAGAAACTTTATAAAATATTTAAAAAGAAACGTACTGAAAAGACGGCAGTTCCTTGATGGTTCAGGAGATTGCCGTCTTCTTTGCATGTTATTTTATAGGGACCAGAATGTCCATCTGTTTGGATTCAGGGCTTATGCTTCGTTCATCGTACAGCTCGATCTCAACTCCGCCGGCATGTTCGTAGCCGGAAGAAGGGAACCATTCTTTGAAAATGTACTGCCATGTCGCCTGAATGCTGTCGGAAAACTCGTTTTCTGCAACTTTCGGGGTAGTGAACACGGCATACTTGGTTTCTGGGAACGTCCTGGCCACAAGGCCTTCAGGAACATTATTGAAATCCGTAACTTCAGAGCAGATCAGGTAACTGAACGAGCCGTTTTCCTGGTTAAAATCTGTGCAGATGCCGAGTTCCACTGAAGGGTCCTTCTTGTTGGGGATAGCTTCTCTCATCTTATTGTTTTTTAAATAGGTCTGCCAAAAGACAGGGATTTCCTTTAGATTTTTACCATCTTCAGAAGTGGTTTTGAGTTCATAACCGATGACGTTAAATTCAGGCTTCATATAAATTTTCGGCTGCATAAATGGTCCTCCTACAATAGGTTTTTTGATGAGGGCGGCTTTTTCAGGAAGCGTATAGGTGTACAGCTTCTCTTTTCGGAACTGTGTGGGTGTCACCGCGAATAGCTTTTTGAAAGCCCGGTTAAAGGATTCGTGGGAAGAAAACCCGCAGCTGAAGGCAATGTCCACAATCTTAAGCTCTGAATGGACAAGCAGGTCCGCTGCGTGCGCAAGTCTTCTTTTCCGGATGTAGTCCATCACCGGGTGGCCGACCAGCATCAAAAAGACGCGGTGAAAGTGAAAAGGCGAAAAGCAGGCAATCCTGGCGAGGTCCGGAAGCGTCAAGGGTTCTTCCAAGTTCTCCTCAATATAGTCAATCGTATTCTGAATGCTGTTGAAGTAATCCATACGTCCGCCTCCCTCATGACCCTATCTTAATGTGCAGCAGATATTAATTCTTAACCTTTTTTGCTGTGTTTCGGAGTTTTGTTATTTTGGTGCCAGGCACCCGCGTTTTGACATGTGTGTAATCGTGGTGCCTGGCACCAATTTCTTATTCGGCAAATGGGTGAATGAGGCCTTCTTTTCAGGAAGTAATGTTAAAATGAGGATAAGAATAGAAGACAAAATTGGGTGCCAGGCACCACGCGATGGCACCGTCAATGAAAGGGCGATGTACATGTTTTGCGATCTTGGAGATATTCAGGTTCATTATGAGGTACATGGGGAAGGGAAGCCCATCATCATGATTCATGGTTTCTCGCCGGATTACCGGTTGATGGAAGGCTGTATGGAGCCGGTTTTTAAAGACCGAAGCGGGTTTCAGCGAATCTATTTGGATCTGCCGGGGATGGGCCGGACCAAAGGGGAGTATTGGCTGACCGGGACGGATGATATGCTGGATGTTGTGTTGCGTTTTATTGAAAAAGTAATACCCGAACAATCTTTTTTACTTGCTGGTGAATCCTATGGAGGCTATCTTGCGAGAGGCGTCATGACTAAAATGGGGGATAGGGTAGAAGGCTTGCTCACGATTTGTTCACCGATCTACGCAGAACATGAAAAAAGAGAGCTGCCGGAGCATACGGTCATTAAAACAGATGAGCAGCTAATCGCATCCCTTCCGTTGGAAGAAGCCAGGGAGTTTGCGTCTATAGCAGTTGTACAGGATGAATATGTACTGAAACGAACGAGGGAAGAAATCATACCAGGTGTGATGCTGGCAGATCCTGTTTTTCTGGAAAAAATAAAGCAGAACTACGCTTTTACCTTTTCTATCAACTTACAGAAACCCTTTGAGAAGCCTGTGCTGTTTTTTACTGGCAGGCAGGATGCTGTTGTCGGCTTCAAAGATCATTGGGCCATCATGGATCAATTTCCTCGTGCATCTTTTGCTGTATTGGACCGGGCGGGGCACAACCTGCAGATTGAACAGCCCGAAGTCTTCAATGCTTTAGTTGCCGACTGGCTGGACCGATCAGAAGAAGCCCTTCACCTAAAAAAAGAGCATTAATGGCTTTTTCCAAAGAATAACTATTTTGCAAAAAGAATTGAAACAAAAAAGGTAAGGTGAAAGAGGCATGAGAATCGGAGAAATAAAAAAGGAAGCAAGGGTTGCCCTGGAAAACAAATGGGGCTTTGCGGTTCTATTGACGTTCCTTTTGGGAATCTTTACGTTTTTTCTTCCTAACTTGATTGATTTTTTTCTATTGGGAGGAAAGGACGAATTTAATGGAGCTGAACGAAATCTATCAGCATATATCTTTTCTTGGATTATTAACGGTTTTGTTTACCCAATCACGATTGGCTTTAGCTGGGTCTTTCTGAGCCTTATAAGGCGTGAGCCTCAAGAAGTGAAGAACATGTTTCAGCCTTTCTTGGACATCGGTACGTTCTTAAAGATTATTGGAACAACGATTCTGGTATGGATTTTCACAGTTCTTTGGACCCTGCTATTGATTGTTCCGGGTATTATCAAAGGGCTTGCATATTCGCAAACATTCTATGTCTTGAAAGACAACCCGGGGATTTCGATTACGGGTGCCATCACCGAAAGCCGCAGATTAATGGACGGCTACAAGTGGAAGTACTTCCTTCTTCAGCTTAGTTTTATCGGCTGGGTGATCCTGGCGGTTATGACACTGTTTATCGGGTTTCTATGGCTGACGCCTTATATGTCCGCATCTTCAGCTGAATTTTACAATGAAATCCGCCAGGCTAAAAACAATGATTCTTTAGAGGCTTAAAATAAGAAAGGCATCTGTGCAACGAAGCACGGATGCCTTTTTTGTGATGAAATTGAGCCTTACTCTCTCAATAATAAAAATTCCCCTGTCTCGAGGTGGTTTCCGTAATGTTCCGCTTCTTTATGATCTACTCCTAGAAAGACGAGTCTCTCATTTCCTGAGAGATTCTGTGAGAAGGATGAGTTGTCGGATTGGTCCAAAAAATGCTGTATGATCTGCTCGTTATCTTCTTTTTCTTCAATGGTCTCATAAGGCCCAACGACTAAAAATGTGCTGTTTTCATTTTTCGGTTTCAGTTGATTCCGTTCTTCCACTGCTTCTTGTTCTGTCTTATAAACACCAACTACCTTAAACATTTTTCTTCCCCTCCCTTACAAGTGTGAAATATTTAAATGATGAAAATAACTTTCCAATCAATACCCGTAATGCTTCAATTTGTAACATTATGTCACAAAAAAAATCCTCTTGGCAGCTTCAAGAGGACTGGTGAGCGTTGTTTAGTTCTGCTTTTCTAAAGCGAGTTTCATGCCGAAGCCGATGAGTACCACACCCGTTACTCCCTGCATGGCACGCTGAGTCGCCGGCCTTTTCATAAAGACACTGATCTGGTTGATCAAATAGACGTAAAAGAAAAACCAGGCCGCTGTCAGAAGTGTGTAGGTGAGGCCCATAATGGAAAATTGCACAAAGGCGTTGCTGCCGCGTTCAAGAAATTGCGGAAGGAACGTTAAGAAGAAAAGTGCGACCTTTGGGTTTAGAAGATTTGTAAGGAATCCCTGTCTGAAACAAGATGAGGACTTTCGGATTCCGGGTGTTTGATCTGCAGGTTCCGCAGAATAGGCTGTTTCAATATTCCCGTCCTTTAATGACCAGAGCGACTTTATTCCGATGTAGATCAGATAGACCGCCCCAGCATACTTGAAAATAGAAAAAAGCATTGCCGATTTCACAATGATGGCAGACAGGCCTACAACAGCTGCTACGGTGTGAATGAGCAAGGCGCCGCATGTTCCAAGCATGGTTTTAAAACCGCCAGTCTTTCCTAGAGATAACGTGTTTTTCGTGGCAATGGCTGTATCAGGGCCGGGAAGAATAATCAGGCAAACCGCCATGACCACAAAAAGAAGAAAATGCTCCATCGTTTTATACCGCCTTCCCCTGTTAAATTTTATTCCAATGTACCACACCCTAATATCTGGTGCCAGGCACCCCAATTACACAAGTGTGTAATCGCGGTGCCTGGCACCATATTTGTAATATATTGTATAATTGTAATTAATAGTAAATTATCAGGTTCTAAGTGTTCGGTTGCGCAGGTGTTTTTAAAGTTCAAGTATGATGATTTACCTATATTTTCTAAATCATGGAGGCTGGTACCCGATATAAAAAGGGTACCACCATTAAATCAAACAAGATGAAGAGGGGCAGCAGTGTGAAAAAGTACAGTCGTTTTATGGCTGGAGTTGCGTTGGGCAGTATTTTATTAAGTTCTTTTAGTACGTCAGCTTCAGCGGATGATGAGAACTGGCAGCGAAGAAAGAAGTCTTTTCAACCGAGCAGCAAGATCCATTTAATGAGTAATCATTCTAATGATCACGTAAAAAACAGACAGGCCATCGTGAAGACCACGCTTTCGAATGAGGAACTTGTAAAGGGGTTCGGTGTTACGATCGCGGACTCTTCTTCAATTTTAGGAAAAGAGAATCTTAAGGTGGTTCGAATTCCGAAAAAGCTAAATTATGAAGGAACTCTAAGAAAATTAAAGCGGTCAGCTCGCATAGAATCAGCCGAGCCAGATTATATGGTCAAGAAAATGTCGAACGATCCTTTTTATTCTTATCAGTGGCCGCTTCCCAAAATGAAAGTTCCAAACGCATGGCTTGGACTATCACCAAAGGCGAGGATAAAGGTGGCTGTTATCGACTCAGGTGTTGACTACACTCATCCGGATTTAGAAGGAAGAGTGTTATCTGGCTACGATACATACGATGAAGACAGCGATCCCATGGATTATGACGGCCATGGAACAGCTGTTGCAGGTGTCATTGCGGCTACTGTAAACAATGGTATAGGCATGGCTGGAATTAATCCGTATGCTGATATACTTCCAGTCCGTGTAGGGGATGAAGAAGGAATATCAACGAGTGATTGCGTCGAGGGAATCTATTATGCCATTTCACAAAAAGCTGATGTGATCAACATGAGCTATGGCGGAAGTGAGTATGAGGACATTGAATATGATGCTATCCGTTCTGCTTATGAAAAAGGAATTGTGCTTGTTGCGGCATCAGGAAATGAAGATGATGCTTTAGGTTATCCTGCAGCCTATCCAGAGGTTCTAAGTGTAGGGGCGTCCACTCCCAACGACGGTATCGCTGATTTTTCCAATTACGGAGAATTACTGGACATCGTAGCTCCAGGAACAGATGTTTTAACCGCGGCAATCGATGGAGAGTATGACTATTTTGATGGTACATCTTTTTCCGCACCGATTGTCAGCGGCCTTGCTTCGCTAATTCTTGCTGAAGAACCTTCTTTATATCCTGATGATGTGGAGTATCTGCTTGAGAGCTCTGCCTATTTGCCTGCCAAATATAAAGGAAAATGGAATCAATATTATGGATATGGCCGGGCAGATGCTCTCAAACCGTTCTATACGAAGCATCCTAGTTTAAAGAATGATGTGGGTGATCGGCGCTCAAAAGCGAAAAAAGTGACTGTTGGCAAGCTATACAGCGATAAGTTCGATACCCCGAGCGACGTCGATTGGTTTACATTCAAAGTTTCCAAGAAAACCAATGTCAGAGTCGATGTCAGCGGGGTAGCCGGCATAAACAGTACGGTATGGATTGATAAATACAGCAACGGCAAGGTCATCAATGAAAAACCCCATGATGCCCGAGGATTAAATGGAAAAGAGTCGTTCACGGCTTCATTGACTGCCGGAACGTATTATCTCACTGTTTACGACAACAACTACCATTGGGCTAAAGACCCTTATTCCTTAAAAGTAACAGCAGTGAAATAAACTGGTGCCAGGCACCGCGATTACACATATGTCAAAACGCGGTGCCTGGCACCTGAATTTAGGCACCTGAATTTTTAGTAGAATTTTGGTGGATTTTTCCGTCGATTTGCCGATAGAAATAGTAGAAAAAGATTAGTAGAAAAGATAGAAAGTAAGAAAGGGGATTACAGCTTTTGAGAAAGTTCACTTCACTGGCTCTCATCCTGGCATTTATTTTATCTCTTTTTATCACACATGCAGACGCTGCAGCGAGCCAAACAAAAGCAAAAGTTACAGCATCGATTCTAAATGTCAGATCGAAGCCTAGTACCAGCAGCAGTATTATCGATAAACTGAAAAAGGATGCAGCCGTTACGATTAAGGCAGAGTCTAACGGATGGTCTCAGGTGACTTTGAAAAAGGGGACAGGCTGGGTATCATCAAAATATCTGAAAAAAATCAGCGTATCCGCATCCTCTGCAACAAAAACAGGATACGTGACGGCTTCCTCTCTCAATCTGAGGGAAAAGGCCACGATCTCCAGTAAATCCGTTTTGCTATTGAAAAAAGGAAACAAGGTTACCATCTTAAAAACGTCAGGTTCTTGGTATTATATTCAGGCAGCCGGAAGCAAGAAAGGCTATGTGTCCAAGAGCTTCATCTCTACGAAAGCTCCTGTGCCATCTTCAGCACCAAAAGCAAAAACAGTGTATGGCTATGTGAACGCTTCTTCTTTTTTAACGCTGAGAGAGAAGGCATCAACGACAAGCAAATCTCTGATGCAGCTGAAGAGAGGAACAAAGATTACCATCCTGAAAACATCAGGTTCCTGGCACAATGCAAAGGCTCCCAATGGTAAAACAGGCTGGGTTCTTAAAAGCTATGTAGCCAGCAAGGCCCCTGCCCCTGCACCGGCTAAAACGGTTTATGCCTATGTTAATACTGACTCTTTGAACCTAAGAGAGAAGGCAACAACCTCAAGCAAGTCGTTGATGACCTTGAAAAAAGGCCAGCAGGTAAAGGTTTTGGACCCGGGAAGCACATGGAGCTATATCCAGGCTTCAAACGGCACAAAAGGATGGTTGTCTAAAAAGTACTTATCAGCGACTGCTCCGGTAACCGTACAGCCTTCTGTTAAAAAAGGATACGTCACGACGAATGATTTAAATGTAAGAGAAAACGCGGGTACATCTTACAAGGTCTTGGCTAAGCTGAATACCGGAGCCGAAGTGCAAGTGTACTCAAGCAAAGGAGACTGGCTGAACATCAAAACATCCAGCGGAATAAAAGGCTGGGTACATAAAGCCTACATCACCTTTACCAAAATTAATGACAATAACCTATCTCTCCCTTCAAGTTTCCCCAGCCTAAGAGGGAAGAAAATCATGATTGACCCCGGGCACGGCGGCTATGACGTAGGGGCTGTAGGTGCGGGCTACGGCACATATGAAAAAAATGTAACGTTATCCACCGCGCTTATTTTAGCTCAGAAGCTGCGAGCGGCAGGAGCCAAGGTCTACATGACACGCTCCACCGATACAGCCATCGCGTTAACTTCACGCCCGCAATTAAGCAATAATTATTTGGTCGATGCGTTTGTAAGCATTCACTATAATTCAGGGCCTTTTGCCGGAACAGGAATTGAAACGTTCTATCAGCCCGGTTCTGTATACAGCGGACTGGCTTCCCTTGTACAGCAGGGCGTTGTGAAATATACAGGATTTAAGAGCCGTGGGATTGCCGGGAAAAACCTTCAAGTTCTGCGTACCAACAAGCGTCCATGTGTTCTTGTCGAGCTCGGGTTCTTATCCAATAAAAGTGAAGAGCAGATCGTCCGAACATCTGCTCATCAGCAAAAAGCAGCCGCCGGCATAGCCGAAGGACTGAACAGCTACTTTAGATAACTATGGTGCCAGGCACCGCCTTTACACACTTGTGTAATCGCGGTGCCTGGCACCATATATTTTTTTCTTGCCTTAGGCAGGGAAGTGAGACAGGCTGTAGAACATAATATTTTACCTCTTCGTTTTGCATCAATCTCTCCCCATCATTTATCCCCCAATTCCTGAAAGGAGCCCCGTAATGCCGCGCAAACAACGAACCTGGTTTCCGGGCGCGATCTACCACATTACCTGCAGAGGAAACCGTAAAACACCTATTTTTCATGAACGTGAAGATTACCTCTATTACTTATATTTGCTGAGAAAGACAAACAGGCGCCATCCTTTTAACCTTCATGCTTATTGCCTCATGCCCAACCACACCCATCTCCTTCTGGAAACAACCGTAAGCCCCCCTGGTGAAGCTATGGGATACCTGAATACACAATATGCAAAGTACATTAATCGAAAATACGATCAGGTGGGACATGTGTTTCAGGGCCGTTATGGCGCTTCTCTCATTGATTCCATGATGTATTTAATTGATGTCAGCCGGTACATTCATCAAAACCCTGTAGCGGCTAAGATGGTATGCAATGCAGAAGATTACGAGTGGACAAGTTACAGGCACTATATCTCCGTGGGAATAGACCAAGGAGTAAAAGTGAAAACCGATTACATCCTCTCTCAATTCCCAACCCCTAAGCAGGACAATTATAAGAGTTTCATAGAAGGAGCAGAATATGGCGAGATCGTGAGAAGGACACCGGTGCTGTAACTTTTAGTGATTTGAGTTTGGTGCCAGGCACCGGCTTTTGACACTTGTGTAATCGCGGTGCCTGGCACCGCACATCATGGCACCGCACACCAACACCGCACACCAACAAAATTTCCAATATTTTTAAGATATTTCATTTTACTAGAAAAGAAAAATGATATAATAAAGCTTGCATAAAATTAGACAAAAGATGGGGAAGAGAATGAATACATTTAAACGAACGATGTCCATTTTAACCGCTGGATTGGTAGGTACAAGCCTATTAGGAACAGCTGTCCATGCGCAAGGAACAGAGCTTGCTAAAAGAAACCTATTCTTTAGCACACAAACGATAGAACAGCCGTCCGAATCCGTAGATCTGGCTAATGTTAATAAAAGAGAAATTATTGTAAAAACGAAAGAAGGAAACGCGTTTACACCTTCTTCATACGGCCTGGAAACCACCTCGGCGCCTTCTATCCTGAAAGAAGAAGGAATCAGTGTTTACCAGGTTCCTAACGACAAAAACTATGAAAGAACACTGTCACAGATCAAAGCTGATCAAGCTGTGGAATATGCTGAACCGAACTACCTTTCAAAAAGAACAGCTGAGACGGTAAAGCCAAACGATAAACTGTATGACCAGCAGTGGGCATTAAAAAAGATCAACTGGGCAAAAGATCTAGTGAATCCGCCAGCAGGACAGAAACCGGTCATCGTTGCTGTTTTGGACACAGGAGTTAATGCTGCTCATCCCGACCTAAAAGGGAAGGTGCTCAAGGGCAAAGACTTTGTGAACAACCTTAAAACGGCAAACGATACGGTCGGCCACGGGACAGAGGTCTCCGGAATCATAGCCGCAGCGACTGACAACAAGATCGGCATCAGCGGTTTAAACAATCATGTTCAGATTCTTCCTGTACGGGTTGGCGGGAAAGTAAGCATTCCTAATTCAAGCGCGATCGCCGGTCTTCATTACGCTATAGACCACGGTGCGAAAGTCATTAATATGAGCTTTGGATCTGCCGAACCGAGCCAGGCAGAATATGATGCCATCATGGAAGCTGTCCACAAAGGAATTATTCTGGTAGCGGCTTCAGGTAACGAGAATCCAGTGTACGGTGTGAACTATCCGGCTGCCTATCCGCAGGTCATCAGTGTCGGTGCGACGAGATACAATGATGTTATCGCTCCGTTCTCGAGCAGAGGGCCTGAACTCGATGTTGTCGCTCCAGGAACAAACATCATGACGACGCTTATGAACGGAAAATACGGCTCACAGGATGTTTCAGGGACATCATTTTCCGCGCCGATGGTTTCAGGACTGGCATCTCTTTTACTAACGAAAAATCCAGCGCTGACACCTCAGCAAGTCGAATATATGATTGAAAAATCAGCATTCAAGCCTGATCGTGCGGGCTATAAAAACGCTGCCGGCCTGACTGACTTTTATGGATACGGAAGAATTGATGCAGCCAAAGCTTTAGAGACGAAATTTCCTTCTCTTGCTGGAGATACAACGGATATTCCGGCAAAAGCCAAGTGGATGAGCAAGGGAACGGTTTACAAAGATAAGTTTGATGTTCCGTTTGATGGGGACATGTACCGTTTTAAATTAACGAAAGAATACAATGTGAAGATTGAAGTATCAGCCACAGCAGGCATGGATCCGGTCGTTGCCGTAGACAGAATCTCAGCTGACGGAAAGCTGACGTATGAAAAAATTGCTGATAAAAGCGGTGTGGGCAAAGCAGAAACATGGTATGCCAAACTGAAACCGGGCATTAATTATGTGACCGTTTATGAAGCGAATAACCACTGGTCAGCAAAGCCTTACAGCGTTAAATTCACTACATTCGAAGCTGTTGCTCCGGCTGCTCCCAAGGTAAACAAAGTCGATAGTAACGATAAATACGTTACCGGAAAAGCAGAAAAAAAATCAAAAATAGAGGTTAAAAAAGGGAAGACTGTTATCGGAAAAGCGGCGGCGAGCTCTTCAGGTGCCTACAAAGCTCCGATCAAAGCCCAAAAACGCGGAACGGTTCTCTATGTGACCGCGACTGATGCAGCAGGCAACAAAAGCAAATCTACTAAAATTACTGTAAAATAGCGAAATCCAATCATCAGCTTAAAAAGCTCTCCGGTTAGTATCCGGAGAGCTTTTTGTATGTGGTGCAAATGATTGGGTGCCAGGCACCGCAATTACACACTTGTGTAACGACGGTGCCTGGCACCATTCAACCAATTTTTGTAAAAAATAGAGGAGTTTAGTAAATGCCGTCGAATCGTAAGGTATGCTCTATGCAAAAGTGGGGTGAGAAAAGAAGAAACAGGCAGCACGACATCGTTTTACTGTTTTTTATGCTGAATTTGGAGGATAACACATGAAAAATTGGAAAAAGCAGATTGCGGCTGTAGGTCTGTCTGCCAGCATGCTGGCCAGCGGATATTCTGCCGTTCACGCGGAAGTCAAAGTCCCGTCAGTTTCAAAGAAATCGCTGGGGATGACTGAACTTGAAAACGTCACAAAAGAAAGCACAACAAAAAGCAACAAGCCTTTATTCAGTGACGATACGCTCGTCATCAAGTACACAAAACCGCTGACGTCCACAGATCACAAGAACGCGGGAGCGACAGTGATCCGATCGTACAGCCAATATAAATATACAGTCGTTCGAGTCAACAACAAGAAAAAATTTGAGCAAGCAATGAAAATCTATCAAAAAATGGGGAAGGTAGCGTCTGTTTCACCAAGCATTCTTTCTAAAACGCTCTCTGCGCCAGACCCGAAAACGGGCAAGCAGTATCATCTGTCACTTTTACAGATCGCGAAAGCCCAGGAGCTTGCCGGCAAACATGCGGTTAAGGTTGCGGTGATCGACCAGGGAGTGGACAGAAACCATCCAGAGTTAAAAGGACAGGTCATTTCCAGCTATAACGCGAACGATCCGATGAACCAGGCGATGCCTGATTTCCACGGCACGCATGTCAGCGGGATTATTGCTGCTAAAAAAGGCAATGGGGTTGGCGGATATGGTGTGAATCCTCATGCTAAAATCATGTCTTATGACGTCTTTGACCGCGGTATGGGTGCGAGCGATTATACGATTGCCGATGCCATTTTAAAAGCGGTTCATGACGGCGCAAAAGTGATCAACATGAGCCTTGGCAGCTCTGCGCCTTCTCCGTTAATTGAAGATGCGGTGAAAACAGCCATCAAAGCGAACGTTACGGTTGTGGCTGCAGCAGGCAATAATGCTACAGATGCGGCGTTTTACCCAGCCGCTTTTGAAGGCGTCATTAGTGTTGGTTCTACAAACGCAAAAAACAAGCTGTCCTGGTATTCCAACTATGGGCCATCTGTTGACATAGTAGCACCAGGGGAGGCTATTTATGCACCGCTTTATGATTATGAAAAAAAATCAACGTTTGAGAAAATGAGCGGAACGAGCATGGCCTCTCCGGTTGTTGCGGGTACAGCTTCACTGCTGCTTTCCAAGTATCCGTCGCTCAAACCGGCACAGGTCGAATACGTACTTGAACATACAGCAAAAGACCTTGGTTCCAAGGGCTATGATACAAAGTACGCGCACGGACTTGTCCAGCCTGTCTCTGCCCTTGAGTTTAATGTCAAAAACATTCCTGCATCGGTTAAACCGCTCCAAACGGAAAAAGAAATTAAAGACGCAGCGACTGAGATTTTCCCGGTAAACAACAAAGACTTTGTAAAAGAAGGAAAAATCACGAAGGCCAATGAAGAAAAATGGGTCAAGTTTTACGTGAACAAAGGGGAGTACATTCAGACTTCTCTAAAAGGATCAAAAAACTATGACCTGAAGCTGAAGCTTAACCTTTACGGAACGGACAGCACAACAATGCTTGACGTTAATAAGCTTCAGGCTAACGGAACGGAAGGCAAACTGTTCCAAGTGCCTTTCAGCGGCTATATGACGATCGGAGTGAAGGACGTCAACGGAAACTTTGATGATTCCAAGGCTGCTGCATCCCGATATACGCTTAAAATCAAACGTCTTCAAGAGCTTCCGGTTGATAAAAATACGATGGATAAGCCTGAAAACATCAGTACGTTCCCGTATCACACAAAAGGAACCTTTACTGGTGAAAATGAGGATGAAGACTTCTATACATTCAAAGTGGACAAGCCTCAGCTCGTTAAAGTGAAAACGACTGGAGTTCCTGGCGTCAACAGCACGCTGAAGGTTTACGCGGAGGAGCAGGTCACGGATGAAGATCCTGGTGATGCAAAAGCGGTAAGCCAAGTGGCGGGTGATGAGGACACAGGTGAGGAAATGGACGGACCTGAACCAATGTTTTATCAAAACGCCAACGGCTATGGTGAAGGCGAGACGATGGTCTTTGAAGCGGTTCCGAACGTTGACTACTTGATCAGCACGACGAATAAGTCTGAGATCGTTGACGGTCTATTTGACTTCTTCATGGACTTCAATATGATCAATGAAGAGTCTCCCGAACCTTCTGCGATTTCCTACAGCCTTGATGTCGAAAGCAAGGTCACTCCTCCAGATGAGGACGGACTTCCTTTTGAAGAGGATTCACCAGAAGGAAAACTGGAAAACAAAGAAATTACGGTTAAAGATTATGTAGCTTTGAAACAAATAGAGCGCAAGAGAGCCCACGAGCAGGATGTAGAGATCATCATCATCATCAGTAATCAAGAAAATGATATTGATCCGCAGGATATCGTGGACAACGCCAACCCTTATGTTCTTGGGTCAAAGGAAACAGGAGTTCTGCAAAAGCAGATGGATGAAGACTGGTTCTCCTTCTCTCCAAAACAGGACGGCATCTATGATTTCAATCTTGGAAAAGGCCAAAAGCCGGCGATTCAAATTTATCAGCTGGAGAAGTATAAAGATGAAGACGGTGAATGGCAGCTGGACCTTGGAAGAGTTGGAGACAACTACAGCAATGACTGGTTCGATGGAACATTGGAAGACCATGCGATTGCTGGCTTGAGAAAAGGCCAAAAATATTTTGTCAGAATCGCCAATAATAAAATGAACGGATCTACACTCTATGATCCGTATGAGTTCAGCTCCAAGCTATTGGCGTCCAATCCTGATGACGCCAATGAGCCGAATGATATGATGGACCGTTTCAAGGACCTTAAAAATAACAAAGCAACCGGCATGTTCTCAATGCCTGGAGACATGGACGCTTTCTATATGAAAGCCAAAGAGACGGGCATCTCTAATGTTTCTTTGACTAAAGGAGCAGTTACGAAAGAGTTGAAAGCAAAGTATCCTAGTGAACTGCTGAACGATTATTATGGTCTTGTTCTTGTGGGAGAAGACACGAACGGCAACCGCAGGGTAGATGAGTCAGAGCTAGGCAAGCTGAAGGAAGTGTATAAGGGAATTGAAGGATCTGAAACAAGAGGTTCCTTCACAACGAAAAAAGGCAAAGGCTACTTTATCGTAGGAATCGGATTCTTCGATTATAAACCTGAGCTGTCATTTATCCCTTACACATTAAAAGTTGAGTCTGTGAATCGCAAGGATGAAGATGCAAAATCAGTCGTCAAAGGAAATAAACCATCCAAGCCGATCAGCCTGAAAAAAGTCAGCAGCAAATCGTACAGCGGCACAGGCTATTTCAATATGGTCAAGAACAAAACTGATGCAGACTGGTACAAATGGTCCCTCAGCAAAAAAGCAAACGTGAAACTTACGCTTGAAACGTCTGCAGACATTGACGGTGTGATCACTGTTTACAAGAACGGCAAGGAAGTGGCCAAGAGCAATTACTATGGTAATGGCGACTCAGAAGTGCTTTACAAAACACTGGGCAAAGGCACGTATCACATCCAAGTAAAAGACCGGTACGGCAACGCCTCTGTCCATTCCTACAAGCTTAAAGCTGAGATTCGATAAAAGATTTTTTGGTTGGTTGATTGGTGCCAGGCACCGCGATTACACAAGTGTGTAAAAAATCGAAAAAACGGTGCCTGGCACCAAAAAAAATGGCACCAAAAAAAAACAAAGGATGGACACGCGTGTGTCCATCCTTTGCTTTTTTTAAAGTTATTTAATAAGTGTGATGGGAACAACAATATCAGGTCCAAGTCCATTTAAATCGTTATCAAACGGCTGGCTGATCGACCACTTTAGATTTTTAATACTGCTTAAAGAGCTTTTAACTTCATAAATGACTTTTCCTTTTTTGATCACTTGTCCGTTAAATGTCCCCTCAACAAGGTCTGAATCAGGATGTGAAAATTCCACTTGTTCCTTCGTGTTCAGGTTGAGTGCCCCTTGGGCAGGATACCATTCAACAGTTTGTTTGCTGGTGTTCTCAACGGCAACATCCATCACAACAGCACGGACCGGTGAAGAGTAGCTGTCCTTTTTGAAGCTCGGATGCAAAGTAACCTTTGAAATGGTGATTTTCATTGGCCCTGAAGTACCGGTTGCTTTTACATTGAATGTCTTAACTTGGCTGTTTGCAGGATGATAATCTTTGGCTTTCACATAATACGTATGTTTTTTACTGTTGTAGCTGACCTTTCCGCCAAACAGTTTTGAGATGTCATTCAACGGGACATATGCTTTTTTGTTAATCATCCTTACATCGGTTTTGGTCGTCCTATCATTAAAGTTCAGGTAGTATTTGGTCGCCGCATAAGCACCTGTACTAAAAGAAAGCAGGGCAACGAAAACCACCGCCAGCGAAATTTTAAGCTTTTTATTCATTTCAGTTCTCCTCCTGGTAGTTAAAATTAACCAAAAATAATACTATCCAATAAATTCTAGTATAAGACTTTTTAACTATAACAAGTATAAGGAACTAGTTAAATAGTAAGAAAGTATTATAATATAAAAAAGTGTCAAAGAAAGGGTGCCAGGCACCGCAATTACACACTTGTGTAACGGTGGTGCCTGGCACCATTATAATCAATTAGACCTAAGTCTCCTTCGTTCTACCCAAATATACAAAAAAGTTAAAAAATTTACTTGTCATCCGCCAGTTTCTTCCGATATATTTAGTAGTATATGGCACTTATGGTCGAATAAGGAGGGCTACGCATTTGAAAAAGGGTAACACGAACGCGGTTAAAACTCTGGTCATTTCCTCTGCTTGTGCGGGGGCAATTCTGCTTCTTCCGTCCAAAGGAGAGGCAGCATTAGGAGATCAAGTGTTACGGAACGGGATGAAGCATCCGGATGTTGAGGAACTGCAGCGGGCGCTTTTGCATCAGGGCTATTTAAAGTCTTCACATGTTACAGGTTATTACGGACCGGTTACCACAAACGCGGTAAAAGAGTTTCAGAAAAAGCACCATCTTGTGATCGATGGCATAACAGGCAAGATGACCGTCCGGGCGATCACACAGAAACCAGTGGTCAAACCGCCTGCCAGTACTCCAAAAACGGTGAAAGCCACCTATAAAACGCTGAAACAAGGCTCTCAAGGGAATGAGGTAGAGCGGCTCCAGCAAAAGCTGAAGGAGCTTAAGTACTTTAAATACCCTAAGATCACAGGTTATTTCGGCAGAGTGACAGCCGATGCTGTAAAGGCTTATCAGAAGGAAAAGAAAATTCCGGCATCGGGAATAGCGGATGATAAGACACAAAGATTACTCTTTAAGGCATCATCAGCATCTCCCGTGAAAAGCCAAAAGCCTGTCCCAGCTAAGCCGAAGCCGGCTAACGAGTCTTCGTTCATCCTTCGCTTGAATTCGGTAGGTTCCGAAGTCCAGGAGCTCCAATCTGATTTGAAAGCTCTTGGTTTTTACAATTATAGCCTGGACAGGATTTTCGGAAAAAAGACAGAGGCAAGCGTCAAGTCATTCCAAAAAGCGTATAAGCTACCGGTTACAGGAGTGGCGGACAGCAAGACCCTCACGATAATCAGTGCTGAAGCAAAGAAAAAAGAAGATGAAACGGCACCTCCGCCATCTGCAGATCTGCGGCTGCATTCGGTAGGTCCCAAGGTTTATCAGCTTCAATCCGACTTAAAAGTGCTTGGTTTTTATACATATAAGGTAGATAACATTTTTGGAAAGATGACAGAGATGAGTGTCAAATCATTTCAAAAAGCCTATAAGCTTTCCGTTACGGGAGTAGCCGACAGCAAGACCATTGAAAAAATCAAAGCTGAAGTAAAAAAGAAGGGGATTGAACCGGCTAAACCGCAAACAACGGCCAAGCCATTCAGCGTTATTAATCTAGTAGGTGATGCAGCAGAGCTTGTCGGAACGCCTTATACTTGGGGCGGCGAAACGGTGGAAGAAGGCTTTGACTGCAGCGGATTCCTTGTATATCTGTTTAAAAAGCAAAATGTACAGCTGCCAAGAACGGTAGCTTCTATTTGGGATGCTGGAAAAACGGTAAGCCAGCCGAAAGTGGGAGACATCGTATTTTTTGAAACCTATAAAAAAGGGCCATCCCATGCGGGCATCTATATCGGCAATAATAATTTTGTCCACAGCGGCTCTCGCGGGGTAGCAGTCAGCGACATTAGGCTGTCCTACTGGACCGACCGCTATCTAGGGGCTAAACAACTTTATTAATCTATAAAATTGGGTGCCAGGCACCGCCTTTTGACATATGTCAAAACGTGGTGCCTGGCACCCTTTTTTGAACTTGAACTTGCTTTTTATTTCTTCATCCTGAGCATTTCGGGAACGGTGACAAAGGTGTATCCTTGCTTTTTGAGACGCTCGATGATTTTGGGCAAGGCTGCTGTTGTGTTGCTCATATTTTTATGGGGGATGGTGTGCTGGAGGATGATCGCTCCAGGACGGGTCTCTTTTTTTACCGTGTTCAGGATGGTGCCTGTAGAAACACCAGACCAGTCGCGGGTATCCACTGACCAGATGACGACTTTCATGTGGGCACGCTTCGCTTCAGAGATGACGAGATTGTTATAGCTTCCGTATGGGGGTCTCATCACGGCCGGCTGATAGCCGATGAGGGGGTGCAGGAGCTGATTGGTCCTGGTTAGTTCAGATCGGATTTTGGTACGGTTTGACTTGGTAAGGGAAGGGTGGCTGTAGGTGTGGTTGCCGATATAATGGCCGTCTTTGTGGATCCGTTTAATAACTGTCGGATAGGCTTTCACCTGTTTTCCGACAACAAAAAAGGTGGCTTTCACATGATATTTCTTTAAAATGTAGAGAATTTGATCGGTTGTTTTTCCATCTGGGCCGTCATCGAAGGTAAGGGCCGCTACCTTTTTCGTTTTTGGACCGGAAGTGTATACATCAGATGATTTTGAGGCTGTAACGGATTGATTAGGAAGGATGAAGGAGCTTGCGAGCAATAAAGCAAATAACCCTAAGAAAAATATCCCCTTTTTCATGTTTTGATCTCCCTTTTCTCTAATGAGCTGCAATGGACAGCAGGCCTTATAGGTACGTGCTGTCCGTGTTTACCATCATTCGTCCCTTCATAAGAAATGAGCTGCATTTATAAGATTAGACGGCGGATTTTCCGAAAGGTTTCATTGTCCAAATAAATTCATGAAATCTTTGAAAAATCGGTTGGAGAGTTATTGACTTTTTACCCATTCGTTACCATAATAGGAATATAGTACTCTATTTTTGGATAATAAATGGTAATATTATATTAATATACTACTGGAATATGTAATTGAGGGAAGGGTCCACACCATGAAGGCAGGGGCAATTGAAGTCCATGACTGGAAAAGTAATATTGTTCCTCATCAAACAAACGAATGGTACTATCATTCTTTTAAAACCTTGCTTGGATTGAGGATAAAAGGATATCAAAACCGCCATCGTAATTACTTTTCTCTATATAAAAAAAACATTCGAACATTATATATCACGAAGCATGCGGCTTACCGATGGAACATACGCATTGGTCCGAACATGAGTCTTGTTTCCCTGCAATCATTTATGAATACGTTATGGTGTGAACCGGAACGGATGGTGATCGTCGGACGGAATACCGCCATTATTGACAATGAGATCGTCTTTACCTTTAAAGTCGAGAACGACAGCATGATCGTTACGACTTTCTATGGAAGGATCTCTATTCTGCCTGCCCTGCAAAGCATCACAAACCTGCATAAATTGAATGACTATCCTCATCAGCTGCTTGATCTTTATCTGCCGGAACATGTTTTGCGCCATCAGGTGCTGCCGATCCTGCCAATGAATTCAATGATGTTCTCTGGCTCGCGTTTTTCGTATAAACTGGAGGAATTTCTGTTTGACCGCAATACTCAAAAATTGATAAGCGGGTACCGCCATTCCCATGAAGGCTTTGAACGAAAATGGTTCTTGTATACATTTATAAACAGCGGCCAGCTTACGGTAAAGGAATTAATACCGGGGCAAAAGCTGGGTAAAAGTGTGAACAGTGCGCTTCGTCTTTTAGGACAGCCTCAGATGAAGCACAAGATGGAACTGCATACGCAATAAATGAAAAAGGAGAAACCCAGCCGGGGTTTCTCCTTTTGTTTTATGATTGTGGAGGATAGACCTTCCACGCCGATAGATCAGGTGTTTTGTTAAGAAGCAGCGCCTCCGGAAAAATGAAGGTCCATGGCTTGCTCGTATTGGCCTTCACTTCAAATTCGGTAAGCTGGAATGCTCCTTTGGCAGTCAGCTCGCCGCTTGCGTCTTCAAAGCATAACGGCAGCTGCTCCACCTTGATGTCCTTGTCGCTTCCGTTGCGGATGAGCAGGGTAACAGACAGATCGCTGTTTTCACCGATACGGGCTTCGATTCCCATAAAGTTGATCTCACCGGCTGTAAGAGGAGGAAGGTTATTCACCATCTCATAGAGCCTCGTTTTCTGCATGTCATTCAAGCTGTTCTCCCAGCTTTCATGGAGCATGAGCTGGTGCTCAGACGGTGCTTTCTTCTTAAGTTCAAATGCAATTCTCCACTCTTCTTCGGCTGGAAAGCCGTTTCCGAGCAGGTCTTCTTCAGAAAACAGGAAGATCCACGGCTGGCAAGTGTTAGCCGGCAGATCGCCCATGAGCTCGAGGTCAAAGGTTTTCCGTGCGAAGACGGTTCCTTCAGTATCAAGAAGGAGCAATGTGACTTCCTCAAAACGGATGCTCTTTGACAGGGTGTTGCGGATAAACGCGTTCACCATAAAACTGTCGTCATCGGATACAACATCAATTTTGGAGATCGAAATCTGGTTCGGTTTTAATTTAGGCAGCTGGGCATGATGAAACTGATACACGTAGCGCTCCTGAACGGTGATATCCCATTCCGGATGGATGTGCAGTAAAGTTTCAGCCTCTTCAGCAACGGGATCCTGACTGGCATCCGTATCTTGAACCGGCTCTACGACCGCCACGGGTGCCTCGTTTGTATCTTTACTATTTGTGCTTTTTTTGAAAAAGGATAGCATTACTGTCCTCCGGTTAATTCCGTTTGGCTGTATTGAACAACAGGCGCAAACTGGATGGTAATTTCTTGGTTCCATTCTCTATGCATGTCCAAAAAGGCTTCGTACGCGTCTTTTTCAAACATGCGGTAAGGATCTTCCTGAGAATAGCTCTTCAGGTGCATGCCTTCTTTTATAAAATTCATCGTTTCGAGGTGGCGCAGCCAGAGGGTATCGAGAGACCGGAGGATAAAGCCTTTCACCTCATGGTCACGCTCCATATTCTCCTCTGCAGCCAGGCGTTCCATCAGGGTGTTCCTCTCAGCCAAAAACCCATCAACAACATCCTGGATCTCATCTTTTTCCATATCGTTAAACATAGAATCGGTCAACGTCTGTTCTGGAAAAATCTTTTGAAGGTCAGCACGTAAATCATTAAGATCCCAATCCTCAAAAGGCAGTTCTTCCACACAATAGGTGTCGACCACATGTGTGGCATATTCCTTCGTGCTGTCCTGGATGAGAGGGTAAACGGATGGTTCGTCCAGGATTCGGTTGCGGAGCGCATAAATGACCTTGCGCTGCTGATCGGAAACGTTATCCACCTTCAGCAGGTGTTCACGTGCGGAATAGAAGATTCCCTCAATGGAAAGCTGTACTTTGTTCACAAACTTAAGAGGGTCAGGTTTGATAACTTCCCCTGTCCTGTTTGTTTCGGCTTTTTTGATCCATTTTTCAATTTCTTCTTTATCCATCTTGCTGAAGAGCTCGTCCTCAAGAGACAGAATGAACTGGGAGGAACCTGGGTCTCCCTGGCGTCCGGCACGTCCGCGCAGCTGGTTATCGATACGGCGGCTTTCATGGCGTTCCGTTCCGATAATATGGAGACCGCCGAGATCTGATACGTCTTCACCAAGCAGGATATCCGTACCGCGTCCGGCCATGTTCGTCGCAATCATGATCGTTCCTTTTTGCCCGGCCATGGAGATGATGCGCGCTTCCTGTTCTTCGCTTTTTGCGTTCAGGATCAGGTAAGGCAGGCTCTCCTTGTCGAGTAGGGAAGCCAGGTGTTCGGATTGCTCGATGGAGGTCGTTCCAACAAGGATCGGACGTTCGGTCGCGTGAAATGATTTGATATCGGTCACGATTCGTTTGAACTTATCAGCAAGTGTGCGGTAGACAACATCTGGCAGATCAACACGCTGTCTCGGGCGGTTCGTAGGAATCTCAACGACATTCAAATGATACGTGTTGTAAAATTCCTGTTTTTCCGTAGACGCTGTACCTGTCATGCCGGACAGTTTGCTGTAGATTCTAAAATAGTTCTGGATGGTAATGGTCGCCTGGGTCTCGTTCTCGTCTTTGATCTCAAGCCCTTCTTTAGCTTCGATCGCCTGCTGCAGCCCGTCACTGTAGCTTCGTCCTTCCATAACGCGTCCAGTGAACGAATCAACAAGCATTACTTCCCCGTCTCTTACGATGTAATCCACATCGCGTTTCATGACTGCGTGGGCACGAAGAGATTGAAGAACAAAATGGAACAGCAGCTGATGCTCTTCATCAAAGAGGTTGGAGATGCCGAAAGAACGCTCGATCGTCTGGACACCTTTCTCGGTAAGGAAGAGCTGCTTCGTATCCGCAACAAGTTCATAATGATCATCTCTTTTAAACATGGAGACGATCTGGTTTGTAATATAGAAAAGATCAGCTGACAGCTGTGATTTATTGGCGATGATCAGCGGAGTTCTTGCTTCATCGATTAAAATAGAATCAATTTCATCGACGATCGCATATTGAAGCGGGCGCTGCACCTTTTCAGAGGAGTGGAGAACCATATGATCGCGCAAATAGTCAAAACCGAACTCATTGCCCGTTCCGTATGTAATGTCGGCGGCATAGGCTCTTTGCTTCTCTTCTTTAGAGATCTGTGATGTGTTCAAACCGACCTCAAGGCCAAGGAAAAGATGGATCTTCCCAATGGTTTCAAAGTCACGGCTTGCGAGATATTCATTGACTGTGATAACGTGAACGCCTTTTCCTTCAAGCGCGTTCAGATAGCTTGGCAGTGAGGCAACGAGTGTTTTCCCTTCACCTGTCTGCATTTCGGCGATCGAGCCCTCATGGAGGACGAGTCCTCCGAGAAGCTGTACGTCATAGTGGCGCTGGCCCAGGATCCGTTTGCCGGCTTCACGAACAACCGCGAAAGCTTCCAGCTTGATATCCTCCAGCGTCTTTCCGCTGTTCAGCAATTCTTTAAAATAAGGTGTCTTCTGCTGCAGCTCCTCATCCGATAAGAGTGAAATTTGGGCTTCCAGCTCATTGATTTGCTGTACTTGCTTGTTAAATCGTTTAATATCTGCGGAAGAGTATCCTTCCATAACCTTTTTTACTATTCCCAGCATAATAAATTTGCTCCCTTTGTCACTTGCATATATATGGCATTTCTATCATATAAAACTATTTATTGGATGTCTATTCCAAATCAATAATATATTAACAGAATTTATCGGTGCCTGGCACCCTGTTTTGACAATTGTCAAAAAGAGGTGCCAGGCACCACTTTTTTGTCTTAAAGGTATTCAAAAATAGAGAAAACCAGCCGATATAACTACTATGAATCTCTGCAAATGCCTTGGCGTTTAAGTCTGTCTTTTCATCCAGCAAGATTCATCATCCAATCAGCCTTTTTATTTCAAGATAAAAACCTCCTGGAAAACGATCAGCACACCAAGTTGATAGAAAGGCAGTGCTTGCGGCCATATTAGCCGTCTTGCATTCGGATGAGGATAGAAAGGCAGTGAGAGATCCATTGCGTTCAAAGCTGAATATACTTATTCGTCCAATTCCTGAGAAGAAGTCTGTAAATCTGGAGATCCTTACAAAAACCGCTGTGAAGTTATTTCAAAAGAAACACAGACTTAATGAAACAGGAATACTGGATGCCAGCACCCGATTTTTGCTGGCAAGCAAGTTACTGGAGCTGCACAAAAAGCAAACTGCAGCCCAGCCAGCTTTATCGCAGAATGCCGTGTATGCTGAGCCTGCAGGACAGGTCAGCATTCCGGCTCCTTTTACACTTCAAAAAGAAAGAGTAATAGATTTGGCGGGGGATAGATGGCCCTCGCTCTATCTATGTCGAATGAAAATTTCACAAAATTTAAAATAATTGTAGAAAAATGGGTTATTTTTCCTTACTATGTAATTAGTCGCAATTAAATACATATTTATACAATTTATAAGGACTTATGCAGGGGGAGAAGATGAAGAAAAAGAAGTTTCAGAGTTTACTGGTTTTAACCATGGCCATTTCCATTGCCTTTCCGTCTGCCGAGGCAGCGGCAGCGGATTCGCCTGCTTTAAAAATGGGGAGCAAGGGCACAAGTTTGAAACAGCTCCAGCTGGACCTGAAGAAAGAAACCGCCCCCAAAAAAGTACAAAAAGCTGCCTATCCATCAGGCTTCAGCAGGGATCTAAAAAAGGGGATGAGCGGAAATGATGTCGGCAAGCTCCAGTCCTATCTGATTAAGCTTGGACAAACCATTAAGGCGGACAAGAAATTCGGAACTCAAACCTATAATGCGGTGGTCAGCTTTCAGAAAAAGAATAAGCTGAACGCTACTGGAACAGCAGATCTCAAAACATTAAACGCCATCGTAAAGGCAAATACAACAGCATCAGCGGCAAAGCCCCTGGCTCCAGCTGTACCGGTGCCTTACCCGGAAGGCTTTAAGCGGACACTAAAATCTGGCCACCAGGGACCTGATGTCCGGCTGCTTCAGGCTTACCTGACGAAAGCGGGATACAGGGTAGGTGTTGACGAAGTGTTTGGGAAAAATACGTTTGAAGCCCTTCGTAAATTCCAGCAGTCCATCAAGTATAAAGACAACGGGATTGCAGGACCGAAAACGCTGACGAGGCTCGTGCTGAAAGCCACTGTTTCGCCTGCCTACAAAGGGTATTTTTTCTCCGGAAAAGGGTGGGGCCACGCCGTTGGAATGACGCAATGGGGAGCACTCGGCATGGCGCAAAAAGGCTTCGGTTATCATGATATCCTGAAGTATTATTACACCGGGGTTGATTTTAAAAAAATCGACACGTTGAAACAGAATATTCGTGTCTGCCTCTCAAAAGAAAAAACATCGGTTGACTTGAACGGAACAGGGAGCTATTCCATCCAGGACATGCAGGGCAATGTATTATTTGAACCGGCTGCTCAAACCCCAACGAACGTTACCGTGGAAGACGGGGAGTTTCTACTTACTAACGGGGACGAAACAGCCTATATTGATCAGCCTTTTAAAGTGGTTTCTCTAAAAGGAAAATATTTGTCTCATAAGAAAATGAATTACAATGGTGTGCTGGAAGTGTCGTTTTCCGACAATAAAAAGAAACGAATCAATGTCATAAACCGCCTAAACGTGGAAACGTATCTGCAGGGAGTGGTGCCATCAGAGGTCAGTTCCAAATGGCATCCTGAAGCCATCAAGGCCCAAACACTTGCTGCTAGAACCTATGCATTAAAGCACCTTAGTCCAGCAGGCAAATGGGACGTTTACGACACCGTCGATTCACAGGTTTATAAAGGTGTGGGCCAGGAAGCAGCCAACGTCAATGCCATCATCAATGGGGAGACAAAAGGCGAGGTCATCACCTACAAAGGTGCCTTGATCAATGCTTACTTTTCTGCCTCAGCCGGCGGGTACACGGTGAGTTCTGGATTCGTCTGGAGTACGGATCTTCCTTATTTGGTCGGTAAGCCAGATCCTTATGATCAGTCGAAATACGCGAAAAACTGGTGGACGTACGAACTAAGTTTTGAAGAGATCAGCAAAAGGACTGCTTCGTTCAATATTGGCGAGGTAGTCGATATCAAGATCGTGGAAAAAAAGTACACCCGGCCTACGAAGGTAAGGATCACAGGGTTTAATGGAACAATTGAAGTATCAGGTTCTGCGTTCCGAAAACTAATGAACGGAGACGCCATGAAATCGGCCATTTATTCAGCAGATCTCGTTAAAAATGAACCAGTAAAAAAAGAGAGTTATCCAAAAGGATAACTCTCTTTTCAGGGGTTAGGGGTTAGGTGGTGGTTATATTAGCTATGTACCCCGCCTGTCTCTCATCTAAACCTAATTGAACAAATTTTTTTAAGCTGTTTTCGTAACCTTTGTTGCCCTTGGGAGTGGTTGATTTCCGTTTCAGGCTGCTCCCTTTCCGCGGGGCGTGCGCTGAACCCCTCTGCGCAGGCGCCTGCGGGTTTCACCTGTCACGCTCGTCCCGCAGAGTCTCGCACCTTCCACTCCAATCAACTTGTCAATTGAAGCTCTTTACAAAAATGTTCCCAAAGCAACAATCTTTTAGAAACGAGCCTTTTTTTAAGATGCGGCGAAAACTTATTTATAAATCGCTTACTGACGCTTAAAAGAGACCCTCAAGTCTTTTTTTTCAATAATAGGGGGTGATAGCTGGCGGTTCAATCACACCGGATTTACAAAAAATTGAAATACTGATTGTGGCTTGATTGACTACAGCGTAAAATAAAGGTAGCATGAATCATTAATGAATACATACAGCCTACACAGTTGTACTGAGCGAGGTATAAATATGAAGAAGAAAATTAAAGTAATGACGATTTTCGGCACTCGGCCTGAAGCCGTTAAAATGGCTCCGCTCGTCATGGAGCTGAAAAAGTACAAGGAAGAGATCGAGCCTGTTGTGACAGTAACGGCTCAGCATAGACAGATGCTTGATTCGGTGCTCGATACGTTTAACATCACACCCGACTACGATCTTAATATCATGCAGGACCGGCAGACGCTAAGCCAGATTACGACGAAGGCACTTACCGGACTGGAAGGGATCCTGATCGATGTCAAACCGGACCTTGTGCTGGTCCATGGGGATACAACGACGACGTTTGTGGCGAGCTTGGCCGCTTATTATCAGCAGATCACGGTGGGCCATGTTGAGGCAGGATTGCGGACGCATAACAAGTTCTCACCGTTTCCTGAGGAGCTGAACCGCCAGCTTACCGGTGTGATCGCTGACCTCCATTTTTCACCGACGCCGGCTGCTGCCCGCAACCTGCTGGATGAAAATAAACAGGGAGACAGTATCTTCGTAACCGGAAATACCGCGATTGATGCGTTAGCCACGACCATTCAGGACGTCTACACGCATGAAGTCCTTGAAAAGGTGGGAAATGACCGCCTCATTCTTGTCACGGCTCACCGCAGGGAAAATCTCGGAGAACCAATGCGAAATATTTTCCGCGCCATTAAAAGAATGGTGGAAGACTTCTCTGATGTGCAGGTCGTCTATCCTGTTCACTTGAACCCAGCCGTTCAAGAGCTGGCTAACGAAATTTTAGGTGACGATCCAAGAATTCACTTGATCGAACCGCTCGGCGTCATCGATTTTCATAACTTCGCTTCACGTTCCCATTTGATTTTGACAGACAGCGGCGGTGTGCAGGAAGAAGCACCGTCACTCGGTGTTCCGGTGCTCGTGCTCCGCAACAACACGGAACGTCCGGAAGGAATCGGAGCAGGAACGTTAAGGCTTGCAGGAACAGAAGAAGAAAACATCTATACGATCACAAAAGAATTGTTAACCAACAGCCAGGCCTATGAGGAAATGGCGAAAGCGTCCAATCCATACGGAGATGGACAGGCATCACGCCGGATCGTCGAGGCTATACTCTACCATTTCGGTTTGCGTACCGAGCGGCCGGATTCCTTTCATGCTTAATACTTTTACTATTTAGTCCGCCATGCCTTCATGAATTTTTTCATGAAGGTTTTTATGTTTTATTAAGGAGCCATCTGGGGAACATAAGGCCGTATGTATACAATATTTTATTGGAGGGATCGTATGTCTTCACCTTTTCGCCAGACAGCCAGAGAAATACTTCAGAGTGATAAAATCGAAATCGTGAATCACCCTTTGAGGAGGCTGGCCAAGTGGTTTGGCCGCAAAAAGAAAATAACCGTCGTTACAGCGGCTTACAATGTAGAGACGTTTATTCAGAAGACCATTGATTCAGTCATCCAACAAACCATGGACTTCGATGACATAGAATATATTATCGTGGACGACTGTTCCACGGATAAGACGAAGGAAATTCTTCATCAGTATGCGTCTATGCATAAAAACATATGTGTGGTTTCCTTGAAAGAAAACACAGGAACACCTGGTACTCCGCGTAACATTGGGATTGAGCTCGCAACGGGAATGTATATCACGTTTTTAGACGGCGACGATTGGCTTGAGCCAGATGGGCTGGAGACGCTCGTGAACATCCTCGAGGAAACCGGTGATGATTATGCGGTCGGGAAAACGATCAAAGTCACTTCGGATTCTGAGACTGTGATCGGCGAGCATGAATCGGTAAAAGAGAGGCGCAGCATCACACCGTACGAGATTCCCCGCATGTTTTACCATATGGGACCACGGGCGAGGGCGGTAAAGCTGGATCTTCTCAAAGAGCATGATATCGGCTTCCCGGATATGAAGTTTGGAGAGGACAAGCAGTTTTTCTGTGATGTCTTTTTCCATGTAGATACGATTTCTACGACAACAAAGCCGGTGTTTTTCGTCAACCGGACTGACGAAAATCCTGGTTCACTCACAAAGGTCACTTCTGTGCTGGATAAACGGCGCTGCGATCTGAAGGTCATACAGCATATTAAAGCGCAGAATCTGCCTGTTGAAAAAGAGAGAGCAGCGTTAACACGTCTTTACGAAATCGATATGTTCAAGACCTTTGACAGCCAGGTGTTTGTAAAATCGGATGAAAAAGAGGCGTTTGTTGACGTGCTCCGCGAGGCGATGGCAATAGCCAAAGACCTTCGCTATGACATCAGGGAGACTTTCCAGGTTCCGTTATACCGAGCGGCGGCTGATCTTTTTCTGGAGGACCGGATCGATGATTTCATCAGGCTGTTCACGTGGCTGAAAAGAGAAAAGAACAAAAAATACGTGATCAAAGAAGGGCTTCCGTATTATGAGCTTCCTTTTTTAAAAGACAAGTTTCAGCACATCCGGATCCCGATGCTTGCACGGGCTATCGATTCCTATACCGAAAATGAAGAGTATGTGCAGACCTTCGAAATTTACGGCGATTACCTTGCCCATGTAAACACGGTGTTGATCAGGGACAGAAAAAACTATGTTAATGAAATTCAAGCGGATTTCAAGATCAGCGGCAATAAAGGAGAATTCCGTATCCAATATGAGAAGCTGAACGAATTGAAGACAGCATTCTTTACGGTTTTCATCCGGTACAACGATTATGAACTGATCAATATCAAACGTATCTTAAAAAACGAAATCAACTATAAGGACCGCAAATTTGATTTTTACTCTACAAAAGCAAATAATATCGGGCTGAAAATAACGGAATAACCTAGCAAGCCAAGGACTTTAGCGGTCCTTGGCTTTTTTTTTCTAGCTTCAGCACAGTTCCTCGAGACGCTTCACTCTTACCTCTCAACACAAAAAACGTGTTGCTGTGTAAGAGCTCCAGCGCTTGTCGGAGCTTTGCAGGGCGCTTCAGCTTTTCGTAATTTCCAGAAGTTTGAACTAAAAAGATGGAAACCGGTTGTCAAAAAACCAATTATCTCTAAGAATACTATGAGTGGAAAGAAATTTGTCGAATTTTTGGGGGCATTTACGGTTTCTTTAAAAAATGTTTACAAAATAAAGTACAAACGAAAGGACTTTTTTTATGCTTTTTAGTTCAACTGTATTCTTGTTTTTATTCTTGCCAATCGTATTGGTGCTTTATTTCCTTTCTCCGCGCCCGTTTAAGAATACGGTCTTGCTCGGTGCTAGTTTGTTTTTTTATGCATGGGGTGAACCGCGGTTTGCCATTATCATGCTATTTTCCGTCGCTATGAACTATGTGTTTGCACTGATCGTCGATGCGAAGCGTGAGGACACAACGAAGGTGAAGTGGATCATGGGAGCCATGGTTGTTTCCAACCTGCTTTTACTTGGCGTGTTTAAGTATTCGAACTTTATCGTGGATAATATTAACGCAATGTTGGGGACGGGCATCGATATTCCTAAGATTCCGCTGCCGTTGGGAATCTCCTTCTTTACGTTTCACGCCATAAGCTATGTGATCGATGTTTACCATAAAGAAAAAGCGCAGAAAAACCCGATCAACCTGGCGCTTTATATCGCGTTTTTTCCACAGCTGATCGCAGGGCCAATCGTCCGATATCATACGATTTCTGACCAGCTTAAAATGCGTTATGAGACGTTCCAGCGCTTCGCCTACGGAACAAAGCGATTCATTATGGGGCTGGGAAAGAAAATGATCCTCGCCAACGGCTGTGCCTATGTGGCTGACCATATTTTCGCACAGAGCCCGGGGAGCATGTCGACAAGCCTTGCCTGGATTGGAATCATCGCCTACTCCCTACAGATTTACTTTGATTTTTCGGGGTATTCCGATATGGCCATCGGGCTGGCCAAGATGTTTGGCTTTGACTTTCTTGAAAACTTCAACTATCCATACATCTCACGTTCCATCAGTGAGTTCTGGCGCCGCTGGCATATCTCGCTTGGCTCCTGGTTCCGTGATTATGTGTACATCCCACTTGGCGGAAACCGAAAAGGGGAGATGAGAACCTACTGGAACCTGTTCATCGTATGGATGGCAACTGGCATCTGGCACGGTGCGAGCTGGACCTTTATCGCATGGGGTCTGTATTATGGAGCATTCATCATGCTTGAAAAGGCGTTCCTCGGAAAGCTGCTCAAACAGCTGCCGCGTTTTATCCAGCACTCTTATGCTGTTTTTATCGTGATTATCGGCTGGGTGTTCTTCCGTTCTGAAACGTTCAGTTACGCTTATGCTTACATTCAGACCATGTTTGGATTCAATGGTACAGGTCTTTGGGACACACATGTTTCTTATTATCTTACCCAGTATGGAGTAGTCATCCTGCTCGCCATCATTGGATCAACGCCATTATTAAAGCTCTTGATCGACAAGGTCGAGGACAAAGCGGAAATATCCCAAGGAATCCGTATTTTCGGCCGGGATATCGCGGTGACAAGCTATTATGCTGTCATCCTCGTCATTACCGTCGTTTACATGGTGTCTAATTCGTTTAACCCATTCATTTATTTCCGTTTCTAAAAGATTTCATAGAGAAAGGAGAGGATCAAATCATGAAGAAAAAAGCTGCTGATATTGTTTTGGTTGGATTTTTGCTGCTGTTCATCTTTGGCTTTGGATTATGGACATGGCTGAAGGATGATCAGCACGTGTCAGCCTTGGAGAACAGGGATTTGAAAATGCGCCCGGATGCGACGGTTCAGAGGCTGCTTTCCGGGGATTATTTTAAACAATTTGAAGCCTATTTTAATGATCAATTCCCGGGCAGACAGGCCTTTATTGAAGCCAATGCATCGGTTGATAAATACATCATGCAGAAGGATGAGATACGGGATGTGTATTCTCTCAAGAATGGCTACCTGATCAATCCGGTGCATCCGAAAGATAAGACGAAGGAAGTAAACGATAAGGTCAATTCCTTCGCTCATACGCTGAAAAAGAAAAACATTGATGTATATTTTGCATTGCCGCCGAATAAATCCACCATTATGGAGAAAAAACTCCCGGATTACATCGAGGCTCACGGCAATGAACTGTCGGACAAGCTGATGGCAGGTTTCTCAAAGGATGTTCATGCGATGGATTTAAGACCGACTATTCAGCCTCATCTTCAAGAGGACAATATGTATTTCCATACCGACCATCACTGGAAACCGCGTGCAGCTCATTATGCGTATGAAAAGGTTATTGATGAAATGAGCAAACAGCATCCTGGTGTCGGCAAGCCGATTCCGAAAAGCCAGTTTACATGGAAAGAGGCTCCTGAGACATTTTATGGATCCGACGCACGGAAAACAACGAAGTCGTATGCTTCCAAATCGGATACGATTACGATTGCTAAGCCGAAGTTCAAAGAAAAGCCGATTTCCATCTGTTATCGAAAAACGTGCGGCCATAAATTTTATGACATGTCCAAGTTAAAGTCAGAAGGGACATATGCCAACCGTTATGAGACTTATTTCTCTGGAGATGTATCGGAGGCTGTCATCAAGAACCCGAACAAGCCAAAAGGACCTAAAGTGCTGATTCTGAAGGATTCGTATGTGAACCCGATGATTCAGTTCGTGTCCCGCAACTTTAGCGAGACACGGATCATAGATATGCGCCACTACAAACAGAAGAGCGTCTATGAATACATTGACCAGCATGATATTGATGCCGTCTTATTCGTGCACAATATTAACTCCATCAACATCACGCCAGCCTTTGTAGACTTCAAACACCCAGGCGGCGGAGAGAACCAATAACCGTGTTAATGGCGCGGTACCAGTTGTCGCGGTGTCAGGCACCGCTAATAGACAAATTGAGAAAACCATCCATACCGGGAGGACAGCCTCCTGGGAGTGGATGGTTTTTTTTCTTTTTAAAAGCGAAAAAGGACGGCTTGGGCAGCAGTTTTTTTAAAAAAGGACTAATTAGGGGTTTTAAAGCTTACTCAGGGGCAACTAAAGCTGCTTTTTGGAGCTAAGATTCTCATTTACTGTCCAAAACACATGATTTACCCGCCAAAACAGAGAAAATACTGTCCAAAATAAGGAAATACAAGCCGAAATTGAAGAAATACAAGCCAAACGGACATTATGGAAACTAACATACGGCCAGGGGCAGGGGTATTCAAAAAAAAACCTCCAGCCATACTCGCCAAAAAACCCCCTCTCCGCCAAGGAGAGGGGGTTTCACTTTCTTCCTATTTATTAGGCCGCCTGATGGCGTTCAATACGGGTCTGTAATTTTGGCCAACCAGTCCGACTCCCTCGACAACAAGCTCAATGCCTAGGGTAAGTATGGCGATAATGAACAATGAGCCCCAAAGCGTTGATGTAGAGAAGAGGATCGCTGCAATTCCGAATACTGCGCTCATCGCATAGATGAGCAATACGGTTGTGCGGTGGGAGTATCCCAGGCGCAGCAGGCAGTGATGCAGATGCGATTTATCTGGTGCGGACAGCGGCTGCTTATGCAGAATCCGTCTGATGATCGCAAAGATCGTATCAGATATGGGAACACCAAGGATGATCACCGGGACCACAAGGGAAAACAACGTAACGTTTTTAAACCCGAGGAGTGATACGACCGAGATGATAAATCCTAAGAACAATGCTCCCGTATCCCCCATGAAAATTTTAGCGGGATGAAAGTTGTAGAACAAAAATCCAAGAGTTCCAGCTAGAACGATACCTGCAATAGCCATAACAAGGACGTTGCCCATGATAAAGGCCATTGCGGCAATCGTAAACAGTACTATAGAAGAAACACCTGCAGCAAGCCCGTCCAAACCGTCAATCAGGTTGATCGCGTTAGTGATTGCCAGGATCCACAGAACCGTTAGCGGAATGCTGAACCAGCCCAGCTCCAGGCGCCCATCGAAGGGAAGGTTGATGAAATGTACCTGAATGCCTCCGGAAACGACAACACAGAGAGCAGCTGCGATCTGGCCAGCCAGTTTTACTTTTGGTGATAATTCGTAAATATCATCGAGTAAACCGGTCATAATAATGATAGCTGACCCCATTAGGATGGGCATGGTATATGGGCTTTCCGGGTGTAAAATCCAGAAGCCGATTAAAAAGCTGATAAAAATAGCGAATCCGCCTGCACGAGGCATCACTTTCGCATGTACTTTTCGGTTGTTGGGATTATCGACCGCTCCGATGAAGAAGGCGGCTTTTTTTACTAAAGGTGTTAGTATGATCGATGCTAGAAAACATACGAACAGTGTAACGTAAAGCATATGACACCTCATCAATTTCAAGATATGTTTCTGTATACTCTCATAAGGGTCGAAAAGAATTGTCTATTCTTGTAGGTTGCAACAGAAACAACATGGCTATTGTCAAAATTTTTATTTTTGTCTATCGAATTATATCATAGAAATTCCAATCTAATGTATAAAAATATAAATATTTGGAAATACTGCACAGTCCAATAAAAAATCCCCGGCAGGAGAAGCAAGAATGCTTTCCTTTCCAGGGATGGTTTGATGAAATTTTATCGGACTGGAACTTTCGTCATCTGCTGCATTTTGAGTTGAAGAACTTTAAAAGCAAATTGCGGAAGAGCGATCTGCCGTTTCCAACGGGATGGCTGCTTCACTAGGCGGTAGAACCACTCCAGGTTCATCTTCTGCCAAACTTCTGGTGCACGCTGCACTTCTCCGGCAAGAACATCAAATGTGCCGCCGACTCCCATGAAGATACCGTGTTCGAAGCGGGAAAGATGCTGGCTGATCCAGGCTTCCTGGCGGCCGGCACCGAGAGCAACGAGAACGATGTCCGGTTTAATGTGCTCGATCGTGCTCGGGATTTTATCATCGTTCAGATCAAAGAATCCATGATGATAACCGGCGACGGTCACGTTTGGATATTCCGCTTCAATCGCTTCTGCAGCTTTTTCAATCACCTTGTCCTGACCGCCAAGCAGATAAACACTGTAGTTTTTCTCATTCGCAAGGCTTAGCAGGCGAAGGGTCAGATCAAAACCAGTCACGCGTTCAGGGAGCGGAAGTCCGAGAAGACCTGCTGATTTAATGATGCCGATTCCATCTGCTGTCACGTAGTCCGCGTTTTTGATGACACTCATAAAATCTTCTTCTTTACGCGCCTTCATCACGACTTCAGGGTTCGCCGTTACGACGAATGCCTTCTTACGGTCCTCAAGGTGAGATTGAAGTGTATTTATAAAGTTGTTAATCGTTGTATTTAGAAAGTCAATTCCTAATATGTTCACTGTATTGTTCATATTAATTCCCCACTTTTAGTGATTAAGTCAAACACAGCCTCTGCAGTAGGACTAGGTTTGTCCGACGTCCTGTCTGCAGCTAAATGCCTAGAGCATTCAACAGCTGTTTTATATGTGAGTTGCATTTATTCCGAATGAATCGAGTGAGCAAGAAATAAATGTCATTGTTTATTAAGACCTTGTAAAAAGACCTTAAAGATTATATTATAAGTATTGACGTTCCAAAGGGGAACATCTTTTAAAACCTAGTATACCATGAAACTTCTAAGTTTGTAAAAAGTATATTAAGATTTCGTTAACGTAAGGCTGAAATGAGCTTATTGTCGGCCGCGCAGTGCTTTAACGCTATTATATAAAGAAGCTTGTAATTTGTATTCCCTTTATATTATTCATAAAACATTTACAATAAGTTAATAAAACGTCAATTCCATGCGAAGAGATTAATAGCGAGAGAGACAAGCATCGATATAATTTACAAAATATTTACCTGTTATTAATTTATTGGAAATAGGGTAAATACAACTAGAACAATTTAAGGAGAGGATTGTAAGATGAAAAAGGTATTAACATATGGTACATTTGACCTGCTTCATTGGGGGCATATCAACTTATTAAGTAGAGCAAAAGATCTTGGTGACCATCTGACTGTTGGTTTATCAGCAGATGAGTTCAATGCGATCAAAAATAAAAAATCATACCACAGCTTTGAGAACCGCAAAATGATTTTGGAGTCCATCCGTTATGTGGATGAAGTCATTGCGGAAAGGACCTGGGACCAAAAAATCTCTGATGTCGTGGATAACAACATCGATATTTTTGTAATGGGTGACGATTGGGAAGGGAAATTTGACTTCTTGAAAGAGTATTGTGAAGTGGTTTATTTGCCGCGTACGATCGGAATCTCGACTTCTCAGATCAAAAAAGATCTATTTACTGTTAAAAATGGTTAAAGAAATAGCTATCTGGCTGTATCTGTTTTACTTCAAACTTCAGTTTACATTTTGTAAACTGTTTCCTGTGCGGAAGAATAAGGTAACCTTTGTTGTCTCTTTTGGGGATAACTCCGTGTTTCTTTATGAAGAATTGAAGAAGTTGCAGCCGGATAGCCATATTGTTTTTTTGGCGGCGAAAAAAGCGATTCCTAAATTGCAGCCCTACCAAAACAGTGCAAAACTTATCACCTTTGAAAATTCGATAATGAGCATGGCCAGGTCGGCGTATCACCTGGCAACTTCCAGAGTGGTCCTGGTAGATAATTATTTTGGTTTCCTGTCAGTCACCAATTTTAAGAAAGAAACAGAATGCATACAGCTTTGGCATGCCGCGGGCGCTATTAAAACGTTTGGACTGAAGGATGAATCCATTTCCTTTAGAAGCCGGCGTGCGCATAAGCGGTTTTTACATGTTTACAAAAACTTTCACAAAGTCGTTGTTGGATCGGACGCGATGGCTGATATATTTAAAGAGGCTTTTCAACTTTCATCCGCCAATTTTTTACGGACCGGTGTACCAAGAACCGATCTTTTTTTTAGTGGAAATCGGACGAAAGCTGTTAAAGAAAAACTATATCGGGAAAATACTGTTCTGAAAGACAAAAAAGTGATTTTGTACGCACCGACCTATCGGGATGACCAGTTGGATGAGTTTGAACTGCAGCTTGATCTTGATATGCTTCAGCGTGAACTTGGAGCAGAATATGTGCTTCTGATCCGCAGCCATCCAGTACTTAAGAATAAAATAAATGTTGAAGAGCAGTATCCCGGCTTTGCATTTGATTATTCCACCGGTTCTGATATTAATGAAATTTTATTGATTACCGATATTTTAATTAGTGATTATTCTTCCATTCCTTATGAATTTTCATTATTAAACAGACCGATGATTTTTTACCCGTACGATCTAAAAGAGTATAGTAAAACAAGGGGGCTTTGGGACAGCTATGAAAAACTCGTCCCGGGGCCGATCGTGTTTGACAGCCTCGAAATGGTAAAGGTAATTAAAGAAAAGGGTTATGACATGAATAAGGTTCAGCAATTTTCGGCCATGTGGAACCAATATCACTTCGGGCACTCGAGCCGGTTATTGGCTGAATATATTCTTGAAACAGAAAGAGAGAGAAACGTAAATGCAAGCGGAAGCTAACTTACAGATCCAAGAAGGTTTTGCACCCACCAAAAGAAGAAAATGTATTCTTCATAATATTGAATTCAAACAAGATATTGCTATCGTAAAATATCTTTTGAAATACAATTCAGTCTTTCAGGAGCCTTTAGCCGGGCACCTTCTATTTGTTGAGCGTATGTCAGGCCGTGAATGGCAGATTCCTTTTATGGTGTTAGAGGCTAATGAACAATATTATGTCCTTGAATCCAGGCTGGATCAGACTGAAATGGTAAAAGGGCTTGTTTGGGACGTTTACCTCATCATTCATGCGGAACAAGCAGTGTCTCCTGAGGAACAGGAACAGCCAGGAGACGTTAATGCAGAGGATGACGCAGACGAAGGGGAAGCTGCTGAAGAAGAAACAGCAACAGATGCTGACAATGACAGCGTAAACGAAAATGACAGTGAAGATGATCCCGAACCGGAAGAAACTATTGAAGAGTTTGGAGTTATCGAAAAGAAATACCGTATGAGGACGAAGCATTCATATCTTGAACTTGGTTCTATAGTCGATCCTGAAACGAAGCAGGCGATTACACCTTATACGACGAACAAAGGAAACCTTTCCTTTAAAGTCCATGACCGCGGTCCAGTTGTTAAAGTGGAAAATGCGGAGCTTGATAAAAGAGGAAATGTGACGCTGGAAGGGTTCTATTTTTCTCCTTTTCCATACGAAAATGAAGAACTGGAAAAAACGTTAGTCATCGGAGGCCCTGAAGGCTTTGAAGAACGTGTGATTCCGTTCGAGAGCGTTATACGGGAAGATCTTAATCCGTACTATCAGGAGGAGCAGCAGCCATATAAGGCAACTGGCTTTAAGGTGCACCTCCATGTAAAGGATCTCTGCAATACAGATGAGAATTCATTGACATTCCGCCTCTATTTCAAGTGGGAGGATGAGGACACTGCAGGGCCGGATCAAGGAGATTTGGCAATTCCGCTTCAGCTGGTTTCTTTCAAAAGAAGGATCAACAAGTATATTATTCTCAATACGAACAGCGGAAAGAAGAAGGTCTCACTAATAGCAAGGAAGAAAACGAGATCGATGCTCATTAAGGTGGTTCATTACAGCTTTGTGCAAGAGCTGAAAAAGAAAGTTCGCCGCACGATAACAAAGGTAAAACAGCACAAAAAGACGAAAAAAGCTTATATGGTTGCCTTTAAGATGGCTGGCTATCTGCCTGTTAAGAAGAACCTGGTCATGTTTGAAAGTTTTCTCGGCAAGCAGTACAGCTGTAATCCGCGTGCGATCTACGAATATTTAAAAGAGAACCGTCCTGAACTTGAGCTTGCCTGGAGTGTTGACGGAAGAAGTATCAGCAAGTTTGAGAATGCCGGCATCCCTTATGCCAAACGCTTCTCAATAAAATGGCTCTTTAAGATGGCACGTGCCCGCTATTGGGTGACCAACAGCAGAATGCCGCTATGGATTCCAAAAGCCAAACATACGGTTTATTTCCAAACGTGGCATGGAACACCGCTTAAGCGTCTGGCCGCTGATATGGAGGAAGTTCATATGCCTGGAACGAACACAAAGAAATACAAAGCGAACTTCCATAAAGAATCAAGCAAATGGGACTATCTTCTATCACCTAACGCTTATTCGACCGAGATTTTCCGCCGCGCGTTTAATTTCAATAAAGAAGTAGTGGAGGTCGGCTATCCGCGGAACGATGTACTCTACACGAAGAACAATCCTGCGGCCATCAAGGAACTTAGAGAAAAACTTGAGCTTCCTCAAGATAAAAAGATTATCCTTTATGCGCCAACATGGCGTGATGACCAGTTCTACGGCAAAGGACGATATAAGTTTGATCTTGAGCTGGACCTTCTGCAATTGAAGGAAAAATTTGGGGAAGATTATGTTATAGTGTTAAGGATGCATTATCTTGTTGCGGAGAACTTTGATCTGTCGCCATACGAAGGTTTCGCTTATGATTTCTCTTACCATGGGGACATCAATGAGCTTTATCTCGTATCTGACGTCATGATTACCGACTATTCTTCTGTGTTCTTCGATTATGCGAACCTGAAGCGGCCGATGATTTTCTTTGTTTATGACATCGAATCGTACCGCGATAAGCTGAGGGGCTTCTATTTTGACTTTGAACAGCTTGCTCCTGGTCCGCTCGTGAAGACAACAGATGAAGTCATTGCAGCAATAGAGAAATTTGAGTCAGACGGATTTACGATTCATTCAGAGATCTTTGATGACTTTTATGAACGATTTTGCTACCTGGAAAATGGACAATCTTCTCACAAAGCCGTTCAAAAAGTATTCTAAACCAATCTCTTTGGGAGAGGATTACGAAAATGATTTCAGCTTTTAAAGTACTAACAGAACAACTTAACAGCTTTTACCTGATGATGCGTTTATCCATGTATGAGCTTAAAATTAAAAACAACAATAACTATTTGGGGATGCTTTGGGAGATCCTGAATCCTGCCATCCAGATCAGTGTGTATTGGATCGTCTTTGGGATGGGAATGCGAAGCAACCGTTCGGTCGATGGTGTGCCTTTCCTTCAATGGCTTGTTGCAGGGATTGTCATCTGGTTTTTTATCAGCCCGGCCATCCTGCAAGGGTCAAAATCAATTTATACACGAATTAAAATTATCGCGAAGATGAACTTTCCATTAAGTGTTATTCCAAGCTATGTTATATTTTCGATTCTATATCCTAATGCTATATTATTGGGAATCATAGCAGTTATCTTTCAATTTACTGAAAAAGGAAAGATCTCATTATATTATTTGCAGCTTCCTTATTACATGCTAGCTGCGGTAGCACTCGTTTTTTCACTGTCATTGATCACCTCGACACTGTCAACGATCGTACGCGATGTACAGATGTTTGTGCAATCCATCATGCGGATGCTGTTTTATGTGACTCCAATTCTTTGGGATCCATTTAACAATCCAAAATTGCCGCATTTTCTAAAATTGATTGTAGAAGCCAATCCTTTTACTTATATTGTAGAAGGGTACCGGGATGCCCTCTTAAGCAAAGGCTGGTTTTTCGGTGATAAACTCGAATACACGCTGTATTTCTGGGGACTGGTGCTGGTTCTGTTCCTTATTGGTTCCACGCTGCATGTGAAATTAAGAAACCGATTCGTGGATTACTTATGATGCGGAGAGATGGACATGAGTAAAACTGTTGTAGTACGCAATGTAACGAAAAAATTTAAAATGTATAAAAAGCCCGCTGAAAAGCTGCTGGACATCATTCTGCCCAACGGATATGGCGAAGATTTTTATGCGATTCAAAATATAAGCTTTGAGGCAGATCAAGGCGATGTCATCGGCATCGTCGGGGTCAATGGATCAGGAAAATCCACGCTTTCCAACTTGATCTCCGGGATTATCCCGCCGACGTCGGGTACGATCGATCTAAAGGGAGAGGTATCACTTATTGCGATTGCCTCTGGCCTGAACAACGAGCTGACCGGCCGTGAAAACATTGAGCTGAAATGCTTGATGCTTGGCTTCAGCAAGCAGGATATCAAAAAGCTTGAACCGGAGATCATTGAGTTTGCTGAAATCGGAAAGTTTATCGATCAGCCGGTTAAAAAATATTCGAGCGGGATGAAGTCGCGTCTCGGGTTTGCTATTTCTGTGACGGTTGATCCTGACATCCTCGTGATTGACGAAGCGCTTTCTGTCGGTGACCAGACGTTTGCCGATAAGTGTCTCGATAAGATGAACGAATTCAAAGAGCGCGGAAAAACGATCTTTTTTATCAGCCACTCCATGGGGCAGGTAAAGAAGTTCTGTGAAAAGATTCTTTGGCTAGAATACGGAGAAGTCAGGGATTACGGACCAATGAAGGACGTACTTCCGAAGTATCAGGCATTTTTAAAAGAATATAAGGCGATGACAAAAGAAGAGAAGAAACGATTTAAAGAACAAGTGCAAAGAAAGCAAAGCGGACAGCCGCCAGTGGATAAAAAAGAGTTGCAATCAACGAAATAATATATAACTGAAAATAAATTGGGTGCTGCTCTTGAAAAAGAGAATGCATCCTATTTTTTTTAGACAAGATAAGGGAACTTGATACAGTTTCTAACCATAATTTTTCTTTAAACGAAAATGAAAAAATAGATAATGATCTACGGCAACACAAAGGTTCATTTAGAAAAAGGAGAAGTAATGATGAAGAGACAAGGGGATTTCCTCAATCGTATGATTAAGCCTTTTACACCACAACCCAAGATAAAAAAAAGAAACTCGTATAAACAAGCCTTGACGATCCATCAGGACAACGAAATTATTAGGCTGACCGGCCGGTTGGGTAAAGCAGATATTATTGCAAAAGAACTGCTTCTTTCCTCGAGGGAAGATGGAGAGATGATTAAAGTAGCAGAAGGAGGCACTTCGCCAGATTTCACTTTTGAATTCTCCATTCAGCAGATTCTTCCCTATTTTAAAGAAGGGGAAAAGAGCAATTTTGATCTGTATCTAAATATACAGCGACCTAAAGAACACTTTACCGAGGAATCCTTTACAAAGATTGAAGAACGGGCGGTTTTGCAAACGAGAGACGATGAAGGTACAGATGTCATCTACCCCGTCCGCCTCGGCCGTTTTAACGAAATGGAGGTACTGCATTACGTTCCTTATGAGGATCAAGGTCTGCAGACGTTCATTTACGTAACAAAGAAAGGCAACGTGTCGCTTGCTGCCAATGCTACGGTCAGGCTCAAGCCAAAGGTGCAGATCGATGAGATCGTCATCCGTAATCACCAGCTATTCTTTAACGGAAAGCTATTTACAAGGGATGCAAGCATCAAGAAAGCTGTATTGCTGCTGAAAGGGCGCGATACAAATAATGAAGTAAGAATAGATGTTACTACGGAAAAATTAAGTGAACAGACGTTGAATAAATACGGGATGCACCGTTATAAATACGAAGTGGAAGCTGACTTTCAAAGGATTTATGAAGATTTGGCGTTCGGACAGGACATCTATGATTTCTTCTTTGAACTAACCTTTGATTTTGCTGAAGAACCCCTGCTGATCCGTATAGGAAAACCACGATTTAGAGCGAGGAACTTCTTAAAAGATGGCTATGTTGAAAGAGGACAGAATATCTATGCTTTGACCCCGTATTTCACGTTTAAAGGATTTAATCTATCCCTTCAGGCAGATGAATTCTCTCACGAGGCTTACTGGTATATGAAGAAAATTAAGCGATGGTCATGGCTCCTGCGCCCCTTTTACCGCAGCCAAAACATATGGCTTGTCGGTGAGCGGCCTTATAAAGCACAAGATACAGGATTTCATTTCTTTAAATATATCAGGGAGAAGCATCCGAAAAGAAAAGCGTATTACGTGATCGAAGAAACGTCGCCTGAATTAAATCATGTGAAACCGCTTGGCAATGTTCTCTATTATAAGTCCAAGGAGCATATATTCCATGCATTTATGGCAAGAAAAGTGATTGGGTCCCATCATCCTGATTACCTGTTTCCATTACGCACGAAAAGCTATAAAAAGGCGATTAAAGCAACAAAAGTCTTTTTGCAGCACGGTATTATGGGAACAAAGAACATGGTCGCCAATTATGGAAAGAGAGCACCGGGATTTGATACAGATCTATTTCTTGTCAGTTCTGATTTTGAAAAAAATATGATTGTCCGTGACTTTGGCTACCCTTACGATGAGGTTAAAGTTACGGGGCTCTCAAGGTTTGACAGCCTACTTGCAGGAGACGTGGAGACGAAACGCCAGATTCTCATCATCCCTACATGGCGGGACTGGATCATCAATGACGATATCTTTTTGGAAAGTGAGTATTTTGAAAGATACCGGGAACTGATCAATCATCCAAAACTGCATGAACTGGCCGACAAACTGGGTTTTGAATTGATCTTCTGCCTTCATCCTAACATGCAGAAATTCACTTCCTATTTTACAGGTACGCGCGTGCGCATCATCAGCCAAGGAGAAGTGGATGTCCAGCGGCTTTTGAAAGAATCGGCTATGATGATTACCGATTATTCATCGGTCGGTTTCGACTTCAGTTTTCTTCATAAGCCCATTTTGTATTATCAGTTTGACAAGAACCGTTTTATCGGGAAAAGACGCTCACACCTTGATCTTGAAAACGATTTACCCGGTCAGATTGTCTATGAATTGGATGACATTCTTGATGAAGTAGAAAAGTATGCGAATCAGCAATTTAAAGCTGAAGAAGAGTATATTCAGCGTTCGGCTAAGTTTTTAAAATACCGCGATCGGCATCATAATGATCGGATCTATGAAGCGATTCAAGAATTTGAACCCCGTAAGAACTGGTTTGTGAAGCTTAAAGAAAGTGAGCTTTTTCAGGTGTTGTTTAAACGGTACCGAAAGAGCAAATATTATTTTCCTACCATGCGTTTGTTCTATAATGCTGCGCGGCGGTTGATGCCTGTTGACCCAAACCTGATCGTTTTTGAAAGCGGGGTAGGCAAGCAGTATGCCGACAGCCCGCGGGCGATTTATGAAGAGATCGTCAGCCGTGGATTGAACTATAAGAAGGTATGGATCTATAACAAGAATATTAGATTTTCCGATGAGGATACGAAGATTGTTAAGCGGCTCAGCCCGAGCTATTATTACTATCTCGCTAAAGCACGCTACTGGGTGAACAATCAGAACTTCCCGACCTATCTTGGGAAACGCCCGCAAACGACGTATATCCAGACATGGCACGGAACACCGCTCAAGAAAATGCTGTTTGATATCGAAAAGGTTGAAGGCCGTGATGAAGGTTATGTTGAGCGTGTGCATCGGGCGACGAAGACATGGGATTATCTCATCTCACCAAGTGCCTATGCAACAAAAGCCTTCCGCAGTGCTTTCCGCTATGAAGGCGAGTTGCTGGAGATCGGCTATCCGCGCAACGATATCTTTTACCGCGATGACCGCGAGCAGCTGGCCGAAAGGATCCGCCAGCGCCTGAACATCCCAGAGGGAAAAAAGGTTATTCTCTACGCGCCGACCTTCCGGGATAACCAGACGTCGAAAAACAATAAGTTTACGTTCGAGCTGCAGTTTGATTTTGAACAGATGCAGCGAGAACTCGGCGATGAGTATGTGCTGCTGCTTAGGATGCACGTCGTTGTCAGCAATAAAGTGTACATTCCTGAAGAATATCGAGACTTTGTGTACAATGTATCGAACTATCCAGATATTCAGGAGCTTTATCTTGTGACTGATGTTTTGATCACTGACTATTCTTCGGTCATGTTTGACTTTGCGAACATGAACCGCCCGATTCTGTTCTTCACCTATGATTTCGAGATGTATCGTGATCAGCTCCGCGGCTTTTATATGGACTTTGAAAATGAAGCGCCCGGCCCGCTGCTGCGCACATCTGATGAAGTAACAGCGGCGATCAAGAACATTGATCAGGTGAAGCATAACTATGAAGGCCGTTATCAAGCCTTTCATGAGAAGTTTTGTTCACTGGAAGACGGGCATGCGGCAAGCCGTGTAGTGGATCGGTTTTTTGATTAAGTGGATTTAAGAGGATTGGAGCCCGGATCTGGGTGCTGCTTGAGGGCAGTGTTCAGGTTCGGGCTTTTTTGTGTTGATTTTTGGAGCGCGATGGCGGCGGAGGTGTTTCGACAAAATGAATGTGTCAAAACTTATCGAATGATGTCGAGCCTATTCCGTTCGAGAATAAAAGAGCAGTTTTCGAGAATAAATGGGTTCGTTTCGAGAATAAAATCCGTTTTTCGAGAATAAATACAGCATTTTTTTCGAGAATAAAAGAGAACGCCATCAACATCGACAGCTGATTTTCCACTGACATCTCTGGTTTTGGCCAAAATAACTCCTTAAAACGCTCAATTATAGCTGACAGCAAGCTGTGATAAAATTACAAATCCTAATTAGTCCTTATTTTTATAAAAATGACGTAAAATCAAGGCGAAACCGCTCCCAGTCACACTCACAACAACCACCCAAAAGAAAAAAGCCGGCCCCGATGGCCGGCTTAAACTTAATTTCCGTTGCTTGCTTCCGAAGTACTATCTGTAGTGGAATCGGTACTGCTGGAATCTGTTCCGGTACCCGTTCCGCTGTCCTGTGTGCCTGAGCCGTCATAAGCAAGATGCTCTTTCAGCTGGGCAGACACATTTTGTACTGATTGTTCGTTTAAGGAATAGTAATAAATATTATTGATTCTTGCGTCTGTTCCTTCTAATTTAAGCGATTCGACATCTCCTACGGATTTCGCGTATTTGAGAAGTGCGAGCATGTTGCCGAACGTAAAGTTGGTGGACATGTTGTCGCCGACGTTCTCGATAAGCTTGCCGTATTTAGGAATCGATTTGATCTGTGTTGATTCTTTAAGGATAGCTTCGACAATCTGTTTTTGCCTGTCGCCGCGCATGATGTCTGAGTCGGCATGACGCGTACGCGCGTATGCGAGAGCTTCCTCAGCGTTTAGCCTTTGCTGGCCTGGCTCGATTGTGATGGCTCTAGGACGGTCCTTGCTGTCCTGTTCGACGATTTTCTTCTGTACGTCGACATTAACGCCGCCAAGTGTATCTACAATCTGCAAGAATGCATCAAAGTTTACTCTTACATAGTAGTCGACCGGGATGTTGAACAGATGTTCCACTGTATCCACGGTAAGATCCATGCCGCCGAACGCGTGGGCGTGGGTGATCTTGTCCTTGTTGATGCGCCCCGGAATCGTAACGTAGGAGTCACGCGGGATGCTCACCATTTTCACGGATTTTTTATCACGGTTGAAGGTGGCGAGAATGAGGGCATCTGTCCGGTTGCCTGCAAATCCCTTTTCCCCTTTACGGTGCTTGCTGTCATCGATCCCTGCAATAAGGACGGAAAAGTTATCCTTGCCAGGGTCAACTTCATTCAGGCGCAGCTCTGATTTTCCTCCCCGTGATAGGGTTTCCTGCGCTTTTGATGATGCGTTGGCTAATTTATAGGTTAAATAAGATCCGAAACCGACTGTTCCTAAAAGAATCAGAATCAATGGGAAGACGACAAACTTTATACGTCTCTTTTTCTTCTTCTTTTTCCGCATTTGTTGACGGTCCATCTATAGTAATCTCCTTTTCTTCTCTACATCTATATCTATGGTTTTGTTGGTCTGTTATTTTCTTTTCTGGTGACAGAATAGGATCGTACAGACAATGCAACTTCGTAATCCTTGTCGAATTGGCTCGACATAAGGAACGTAAATTTATGGAAGCATACAATAAAGATACCTTTAAAGTTGTGTAAATACAATAAAAATCATATAAAGAATATTACAGTTTAATGAAGAATTCGGTAACTGTAAAGACAATTTGGACAAAGATTTACAAAAGCTTCATGAGAAATTTAAGTTGAGTTAATAAATGACCCCTATCATGATAGTTCAGGCCTCCGTTAGGCTTTTTATGCGAAAAACGGAATTGCAAAAATAAAAATCGGCCTGCGAAAGATTAAGAGAACAGCCTTATACATGCTCTTTTTGGCAAGAATGATTAAGAGCTTCAGGATTCAAAGGATGGTGAACACATTGCAGAATGGCATAAAAACAGCAAGAGAGCACATGATCCTGATAACCAACCGTTATCCTTACCTGCCCGGGGAGCAGTTTTTAGAAACCGAAATGAAATACATGGAACACTTATTTGAAAAGATTGAAGTTGCTGCTGTAAACGGAACCGGAGAGCAGCGGCCTGTTCCTGAAAAAGTGCAAGTCCACCAGCTGCCGGGGAGGCCTGGGGGCACAAAAAAATACATTCATACGTTTTACAGTGTGACGGCAGATCCTCAGGGACGCCGCTGGCTTTCAAGAGAGCTTCCAAAAGCCCGTATGTTTGGCAGCAGAGGGTTGATGCAGGTGGCTAACTGGCTGAGCCATGCAATTCGGATCCGTGATGAAATCAAGAGAAAGTGGCTGGATGATCCGAATTTTGATATAAGCAATTCCGTTTTTTATTCGTACTGGCTGACGCCTTCAGCGGTAGCTCTTGCGATGCTGAAGGAAACGCACCGGGATCTTTTGGCGGTATCCCGCGCCCACGGAGGGGACGTGTACGATTACCGGCATTCACTGCCTTATCTGCCGTTTCAGGAAAGAGTGATCTCGTCACTCGATTCGGTGCGGATGATTTCTGATGACGGAAAGAACTATTTTGAATCGAAATATCCAAACGCGAATGCTCATCTTCTCGTGAACCGGCTCGGGACTGAAAAACCTGGCTTTACCGCAGCCCCTTCACAAGACGGAATTCTCAGGATTGTTTCCTGTTCATACGTAAAGCCGGTAAAACGGCTGGATCTGTTGGTGCAGGCGTTAAAACAAACGGCATCTCCGATCCACTGGACGCATATTGGAGACGGTGAACAGCGGGAAGAGATCGAAAACAAAGCGAAAAATGAGCTGCCGGAACATGTTACCATCGATTTTAAAGGACATTGGACGCAGCAGCAGATCTTTGAATTTTATCAGTCACAGCCGGTTGATCTTTTTGTGAACGTGAGCGAGAGTGAAGGAATTCCCGTGACCATTATGGAAGCGTTCAGTACTTCTATTCCGGTCATAGCGACAGATGTCGGCGGTGTAAGGGAACTCGTTGATGAAAGCAATGGTTTCTTGGTTCCGTCAGAGGTATCGTCTGCTGAGCTGGCGGATGATATCGAGCGATTCGCCGCGCTGCCGGATGAAAAGAAAATGAAGTACCGTTCGAACGCCTTTGCAAAATGGGAAAAGGAATATGATGCAAAGAAAAATTACACAGACTTTTTAAAAAGTGTAAAGAAAGGGAGCGGATCGTGATATGAGCGACGGCAATCGAAGCTTCGTCAGAAACAGTTTCATGACCTTTTCAAGACAGGTGACCAATATCGTCATCGGCATATTGCTGCTTGTCGTGCTGGCCAGGATTCTGGGACCTGCCGGACAAGGTAAGTATGCACTGATCACCCTGCTGCCGACAGTTCTGCTGACCTTTTTGACGCTCGGCATCAACACGTCGACGATCTATTACATCAGCAGGGGAGACGTGAAGCTGAATACGGTCTACAACAATAACATCATAATCGGTACGCTGCTTAGCCTGGTCAGTATGGGGATCGGGGCGATTGTGATCTTCTTTTTCTCGGAAAAGTTTTTCAATCACACCCCTCATACGCTGCTGTACCTTTGCTTATTGGCACTGCCGTTCATGTTTTTGCGCGAGTATTTTCAGACGGTCTTTCAGGGCTTGCAGGATTTTAAACTGTTCAATACGGCCATGGTCGTGAACCAGGTGGGAATTCTCGGCTTTGTCGCTGTTTTCGTCCTTATTTTCAGGCTCGGCCTTCCAGGGGCGATTATGGCGTTCATCGCCGGGAACTTGATCAACGTCGCCTACATGGTCTATCAGCTGAAGAAAAAGCATAGACTGCGTTTTAATATCAGGGGATTCTCTTGGGAGTATTTCCGCAAATCTGTCAATTACGGGCTTAAAGCGCATATCAGCAACTTTGCGAGCTTTTTGAACTATCGTATCGTTGTTTTCCTCATTGGGTTTTTCATGGTGGATTCAGCGGTAGGGATTTACGTAACCGCAATGAATATTGGGGAGAGGCTGACTATTTTTGCTGCTTCTATATCCAATGTCCTATACCCAAAAATCGCAGCCATTGAAACCGATGAAGAGAGAAACCATCTCACTTCTCTCGTATCAAGAAACATTATGGCGATTACGTTAGTCATTGCGCTGATTGGGACTATTGTCGCAAAGGATCTGATCGTTACGCTTTTTGGACATCAGTATGAGAACAGTGCGAGCCTGCTTCAAATCACTCTGCCCGGTGTGGCGCTTCTGTCGGTCGAGAAGATTCTGTCCAATGACATTGCCGGCCGCGGAAAGCCCGAGTTAAACATGTATCTTTCCATCTTCAATGTGCTGTTTAACCTGGTGCTGAACGTGGTGCTCATTCCGAGGTATGGAGTGACCGGAGCCGCATTTTCTGCGACGATCACGTATTTTGTCAGCTTCCTCGTAAAGGTCGTCTTATACAAAAAAGTGACAAACGAGCCGTACCACCGCTTTTTGCTGATCAAGAAAAGCGACCTGCGGCTCTATAGAACGGTTATTCGAAAACTAAAACTCAGGTACTGACGGGAGGATTCAGCATGAATGTATTAGTAACGGGCGGAGCAGGATTCGTCGGGACATTTACGAAAAACGCACTGATGAAGGAAGGGCATACCCCGATTTTGGTGGATAACTTTCTGACGGGAAGCGAAAGCAATGTAAACACGGAGGATGTGATCATCCAGAGTGATATTCTTGATCCTTCTCTGCCGGAACGGCTGCAGCCTTATGAAATTGACGCGATCATCCATCTGGCGGCCCAGACAAGTGTGCCTTCTTCCGTAGCAGACCCGCTTAACGATATGAGGATGAACATTGAAGGGACGGTCAGAATGCTGGAGCTGGCGAAAGCCTTAGATGTGAAGAAGTTTGTCTTCGCATCAACAGCGGCCATCTATGGCGAAAATGAAAACGCGCCGCTCAAAGAGGGTGAGCATTTTCAGCCAACTGCTCCATACGGGATTTCAAAAGCTGCATGTGAAATGTATATCGCTAACTTTTGCGAAACACACAGCATCGGCTACTCGATACTTCGCTATTCCAACATCTATGGACCGAAGCAGACGAAGGACGGAGAAGGCGGCGTTATCAAGATTTTCCTTGATAAGCTGCTGAGCGGACAGCCGGTCTCCATTTATGGCGACGGCAATCAGACCCGTGATTTTATCTTTGTTGAGGACGTGGCCCGGGCCAATACCGCTGCTTTGTTATGTAAGGACGGCATCTTTAACGTGAGCACGAACGAAGAGATCACGGTGAACGAGCTGTACCGTGTGATGGCGAAGGAAATAGGCAGCGGCCTGGAGCCTGTTTACGGAGAGCCGCGTGAAGGTGATATCTACCGCAGCTGCCTCGACAACCGCAAGTTCATGGCTCTTGTGAACTGGAAGCCTGAGGTGCCCCTTGCAGAAGGCATCAAACAGACGGTGGATCAGATGCAAGCACAGAGAATTTAACATAAATGCACGGACAATAAGAATATATATATAGCACTCTTCTTTTTACAGAGGGGTGCTTTTCTTTTGGGCTTCTCTTTTTGAAATACTGTTTTCGCAACCATTGTTGCTCTTGGAAGTGGTTGATTTCCGCTCCAGGATGCTCGCTTTTACCGGCGTAAACGCCTACTTTCGCGGGGCGTGCGCTGAACCCCTCGGCGTAAGCGCCTGCGGGTTTCACCTGTCACGCGCGTCCCGCAGGACAAGGAAGTCTTCGGCAGCGTTATATCGCACGAAGAAAATGTGACGTTCATTTTCGAGGAGTCTCGCACCTTGCACTCCAATCAACTTGTCGATGATGTCTTTTTACAATAATGACCCACCCAAAAGCAACAATCTTTTAGAAAACAGCTTTTTGAAAAGACCCTTTTATTAAGAAAATGTAAATCCCATACCGCATGGCACGACAAGCCTTATCGGAAAAAGCCCCGTCCCGCAGCGCCTTTTTGTAAATGACCTTAACAATCTCTTAACCGAGAATTTACCTGAAATTCCTTGGAAATAATATAGAATGAACGAAGATATCTAGTGAACAGCAAGTTATTGTTTTTAATCAAAAGGAGTTTTGTCGATGCTTAATTTTGCGATTGTAGGATGCGGACATATTGCGAAGAAACATGCAGAAGCCATTGACCGGGCAGAAGGCGCAGCACTTGCTGCTGTATGTGACATGATCCCGGAAAACATGGAGTTCTATAAGGAAACGTATAACGCCAAAACGTATACAGATTATGCGGAGCTGCTGGCTGACAAGGATATAGACGTTATCAATATTTGTACCCCGAGCGGCTTTCATGCAACGCTTGCCGTACAGGGTGCGGAAGCGAAAAAGCATATAGTCGTAGAAAAGCCGATTGCTCTTTTGATGGATGATACAAATGCCATCATCGAAGCGTGTGAACGCAACGATGTGAAGCTGGCGGTCGTTCACCCGAACCGATTCCGACCGGCGATGAAAAAGCTGAAAGAAGTGGTTGGGAGCGGCAAGCTGGGAAAGATCAGCCACATTAACGCAACGGTCCGCTGGAACAGAAACCAGGCGTATTACGATCAGGCGCCATGGAGAGGAACGAAAGGATTGGACGGCGGAGTACTCATGAACCAGGCCATTCATAACCTGGACCTCATGCTCTGGATGATGGGTGATGTGAACGAGGTGTTCAGCATGAGCGCCACTCGCATCCGTGACATCGAAGCAGAAGATGTCTGCACCGGGCTCGTGAAGTTTACGAGCGGAGCCCTTGGAGTGGTTGAAACAGCGACCACCATCTACCCGAAAAACTTTGAAGAATCACTTAGCATTTTTGGTGAAAAAGGAACGATTAAGATCGGCGGTCCTACTGCAGTCAACGTGGAACACTGGAACGTTGAAGGCACGAGTGAAGAAGAAACGGCCGAACTTAAGAAAATGATAGAAGAAGATCCATTTGGAAAGCCCGGTCATCAATGCATCATCGAAGACATGGTCGAGGCAATAAAAGAGAACCGGGAGCCGATCGTAACAGGTGAGGATGGCAAAAAAGCGTTAGAACTGGTCCTTGCCATGTACGAATCAGCAGAAACCAATCAGCCTGTCAAAATGCAACCTCAGGAGGTTTTAAACTAATGGAAACTCTACAGACTACACAGCGAGATTTCACAAAGCAACTATTGAACAAGATCGAAACGAAAGAGGCTGTCATCGGAGTGGTTGGCCTTGGCTATGTCGGACTGCCGCTTGCCGTTGAAAAAGCAAAAGCAGGCTACAAGGTAATTGGCTTTGACGTTCAGGAAAACCGTGTTGAAATGGTGAATGACGGAATCAATTATATCGGAGACGTTGTGGACGAAGAGCTGGCGATGCTTACTTCTTCAAAACAGATTCGTGCGACAACGGATTACTCTCTGATCTCAGAAGTGGATGCCGTTGCGATCTGCGTGCCGACTCCATTGGATATTTACCGCCAGCCGGATACATCCTATGTAGAGAGCTCAGGTAAAGAAATCGCACAGTTCCTGCATGAGGGCATGCTGATCGTCCTTGAAAGCACAACGTATCCAGGGACGACGGAAGAGCTGCTTCGCCCGATCCTTGAATCTTCAGGCTTCACGTGCGGAAAAGACTTTCACCTCGCATACTCGCCAGAGCGTGTCGATCCGGGAAACAAAGTGTTCAACACGAAGAACACCCCGAAAGTGGTAGGCGGAGTGACGCCAGAGTGCACGAAAGTGGCTTCTGCTCTCTACCGTGCTGTACTTGAAGGAGAAGTGCATGAAGTTTCCAGTCCTTCAGTGGCTGAGATGGAAAAAATTCTTGAGAATACCTTCCGAAACATTAACATCGGGCTGGCGAACGAAATGGCCATCCTCTGCGACAAGATGAACATTAATGTTTGGGAAGTGATTGATGCAGCCAAAACGAAGCCATACGGATTCATGGCATTCTATCCAGGACCTGGGCTTGGCGGACACTGCATTCCGATCGATCCATTCTACCTCACTTGGAAAGCACGTGAGTACAACTACCATACCCGCCTGATCGAAACAGCGGGGGAAATCAACAACAGCATGGCTGACTTCGTGATCGAACGCAGCATGAAAATTTTAAATGAGGAAAAGAAAGCGATGAACGGCGCGAAAGTCGTTATTCTAGGAGTCGCTTATAAAAAAGACATCGAGGACATGAGGGAATCACCGGTCATTCCGATTCTTGAAAAGCTGGATGCAGCGGGAGCCAATTACACGGTTGTTGATCCGCACGTTAACACGTTCCGCTACATGGGCGGTATCGTGGAAACTCATAACCTTTCCAAAGAAGTACTTGAAAGTGCCGACCTTGTTCTATTAACAACCGATCATACAGCGTTTGACTATGAACTGATCGCTGAACACAGCCCGGTATTGTTCGATACACGAAACGCGATGAAAGATCTGTCAGCGAAAGTGAAAAAGTATCACCTTCTATAAAAGATTTCTGCTTTGGATGATTTTTGTAAAAAGCCTTCATTGACAAGTTGATTGGAGTGCAAGATGCGAGACTCCTGCGGGGGTAGCGTGACAGGTAAGACCCAAAGGCGCTTGCGCCTTGGGGCTTAGAGCACGCCCCGCGAAAGTAGGCGTTTACGCCGGTAAAAGCGAGCAGCCTGGAACGGAAATCAACCACTTCCAAGAGCAACATTACGAAACAGCCAAAAAATAAAAAACCAGGCCAGCCAAGGTCTGGTTTTCCATGCGAATGGTAACTCCCAAACCAAAGGTAGTGAACGTTGCCGTGAAAATCTGTCATTTAACTTCAGTACATCCCGCTGACGACATCCGTATTTTTGTGAAAGAATGCCGGTCACTAGCTCTTGCGGGACACGATGTATATTTAATAGCACCAAATACCGAAAATAAAATAATAGACGGCGTAAAAGTTGTTGGTGTGTCCTCAACGGCAAGCAACCGCTATTCTCGGATGATTGCTGCTGCAAAAAGTGTGTATCAGGCGGCGATTGAAGTAGACGCCGATGTATACCATTTCCATGATCCCGAGCTGATGATCATCGGCCTTCTCTTAAAAAGGAAAGGCAAGAAAGTCATCTATGATGTTCATGAAGATGTGCCTGAGCAGGTCCTCTCCAAACAGTGGATTCCGAAACTGCTCAGAAGGAACATCTCGGTCTCGGTAAAAAAGATGGAGAAATACGCAGCCAGCAGGTTTGATGCCGTTGTGACGGCCACACCGACGATCACGAAGCGTTTTAAAACGTATAACGCCAGCACGGTGACGGTTCACAATTTTCCGATCCTGCAAGAACTGATGGGAAATCCGTCAGAGAGCCATACTGCGAAACGGAAAGAAAACAGCTTCCTTTATATCGGGGGAATCACGGAACTTCGCGGCATCAAAGAGATGGTTTCGGCGATCGAAGTTCTGAACGGACAAGGAAAACAAGGCGAGCTCGTTCTCGCCGGCAAATTTGCTCCGGAACAGCTGGAACAGGAAATGAAGCAGCAGAAAGGCTGGAGCCATGTCGACCATAAAGGCTGGCTCAGCCGAAACGAAGTAAAGGACGTGCTTGACGAGTCCACCGCCGGGCTCGTACTGATCCGGCCGGAACCGAGATACATGGTCTCCTACCCGATCAAATTGTTTGAATACATGGCAGCCGGACTTCCATCCATCGCTTCCAACTTCCCGCTCTGGGAGGATTTCGTCATCGGGAACCACTGCGGACTATGTGTGGACCCGCTCGATCCTGATGCGGTAGCCGATGCCATGAGATGGATCATGGAACATCCGGAGGAAGCGAAACAGATGGGTGAAAACGGCAGGAAGGCCGTCATTGAGAAGTACAACTGGGAAAAAGAAAGCCAAGAGCTGGTTGCGTTATACGAATGGTTGGCCATAGCTGACAACAGGTCTTTAAAACGGGGTGAACAAGCAGATGAAGGTATGGATTTTAAATCACGTAGCGTTAAAACCGTCGGAAACAGGAATAACTAGACACTATGACATTGCCCATGAACTCGTAAAAAAAGACCATAAGATTCGGATTTTCGCAAGCAGCTTTCTGGCTTATCGCTTTGTCTGGAGAAACAAGCAGAAGAAGAATTACAAGGAAAACGTGAACGGCGTTATTTTTGAATGGCTCTGGACCCTGCCTTACAAAGGGAACGGGGTCATGCGGATCCTGAACATGATTTCCTTCTTTTTCATGGCGATGTGGCGCGGGATGATGAAAAAAGAGCGTCCTGATGCCATCGTAGGCTCATCGGTTCACTTGTTTGCCTGCCTGGCTGCCTACTTTTTAAGCAAATGGAAGAAGGCTGCTTACATTGTGGAGATCCGGGATCTATGGCCGCGGACGCTGATCGAGCTCGGTTCGATGTCGAAGCACCATCCCGCAGTTCTTATGTTCGGTGCAATCGAGAAGTTCGTGTATAAACGTGCGGACCAGATCATCGTTACGCTGCCGGGTGCGGCACAGTACATTAAGGAGATGGGAGTGGATGAAAAGATCATCCACGTCATCCCGAACGGCATCAACATGGACCGTATGAAAGAAAAAGAGGGCAAAAGCTCGCTTGAGGATGAGATCAGCAAGATTAAGGAAAAGCACGGAAAGGTCGCGATGTATGTCGGCTCCCACGGTGTAGCCAACTCACTGGAAACGGTCGTGAACAGCGCAAAGTTTGTCTCTCCGGGGAAAACAGCCTATGTCCTTGTCGGAGACGGTCCTGAAAAAGACAATCTCAAAAATCTCGCCAGTGAATATGAGCACGTGTATTTCTTTGATGGCATTCCGAAAAAAGAAGTGATGCCAACACTTGCTCTTGCAGATGTATTGTTAGTTTCCATGCTGGATACCCAGCTTTATAAATACGGAATTTCGTTAAATAAACTGAACGATTACCTTCTGATCGGAAAACCGATCCTGTTTGCCGGCAATGTGTCCAACGACATTGTGGCAGAAGCGAAAGCCGGCAAGTCGGTTGCTCCTGAAAAGCCGGGAGAGTTTGCTGAAGGATTGGAAGAGTTATTGAATTTAAGTGAAGAAGAAAAAGCAGAGATTTCAAGGAACAGCTATCGGTATGTGAACGAGAAGCACAACATCACGAAGCTTGCTGACCGCTTCCTTGATATCTGCGCCTTCCAGGAAACCGGGAAAACTTCTAAGACGTATCAGCTCAGTGTTAAAGAGAATTAGGTCATAGCATACTGCCGCTAAAAGAGACCCTCGAAGTCTCCCCTTCAGCGCGCGGCTGGGGTTCGCAAAGCGGGCCCCGCCTAGGCCAACCCGACTAAACATCGGTAGCAAAAGGTTTTAACAAAAGTATGCAATACAAATATAGAGGAAGAAAGAGGGATCATAGATGAAAGTGCCTATGCTTGATCTATCAGAACAGTACCAATCATTGAAAGAGGAGATTTTTGCAAGCTTGGAAGATATCATGTCAGGATCTCGCTTTATTTTGGGAGATAACGTTAAGAAACTGGAGCAGGATGTAGCAGAATACAGCGCGGCAAAGCATGGTGTGGGCGTAGCGAACGGCAGTGACGCTCTGCACATTTCTTTGCTTGGATGCGGAGTGAAACAGGGGGATGAGGTCATCGTTCCTTCTTTTACGTTCTTTGCAACTGCAGGTGCGGTGGCTCGTGCAGGAGCTGTTCCTGTTTTTGTCGACATCGATCCTAAAACGTACAATATTGATCCTGCAAAAATTGAAGCAGCGGTAACAGAAAAAACGAAAGCAATCATCCCGGTTCACTTGTACGGCCAGATGGCAGACATGGAGCCGATCGCTGAAATCGCGAAGAAGCATAACCTGGCGATCATTGAGGATGCAGCTCAAGCCATCGGTTCCAAATACAAAGGGAAAAATGTCGGTGAGCTTGGCACGACAGCAACCTACAGCTTCTTCCCGACGAAAAACCTTGGAGGGTACGGTGACGGCGGCATGATCATCACGAATGATGAAGACATTGCTGAAACGATGCGTGTGATCCGTGTTCACGGCAGCAAGCCAAAATACTATCATCACATCCTGGGGTACAACAGCCGTCTGGACGAGCTGCAGGCTGGAATCTTAAACGTTAAGTTTCCTCATCTGAACACATGGAGCGAAGCACGACGTGAAAAAGCTGCGATTTACACGGAACTGTTGAAGGAAAAGCTGGGTGATCTTGTTATCACTCCGTTTGTGGAAGAACACAACTATCATGTGTTCCACCAATACACGATTCAAGTGCCAGACCGCAGCGGTTTGCAGGAGTTTTTGAAAGAGCAAGGAATTGGATCTATGATTTACTATCCAAAACCGCTTCACCTTCAGCCGGTATTCAAAGAACTCGGCTACAAGGAAGGTGACCTGCCTGAAACTGAAAAAGCGGCAGACCGAGTACTTTCACTTCCTATGTTCCCTGAACTGAAGAGGGAGCAGCAGGAGTATGTCGTTGAACTGATCGCCGCTTATTTCAGCAAAAATCCTGTAAACGAATCGAAAGAAAAATCATTCGCATAAACGCATTCAGCTTTTAGGAAGAAAGGGTGTTCTCATTGACGGTCAGCCAGGGGAGTAATGTAGTATTAGGAAAAGACGTACAGCTCGGTTCAAACGTGATCATCGGGCATAATGTGGTCATTTACGACGGAGTCTCCATCGGAGATAACTGCATCATCCAGGATAATGCGGTCATCGGCAAGCAGCCGGCAAGAGCAAAGAATTCAGCGCTGCCGGAATTAAAAACACTGCCGCCCGCAAAAATCGGTTCAGGGGTAACGATTGGAACCAATTCGATCATCTACGCCAGCGCAGAGCTGGCTGACGATGTCTTCGTCGCTGACCTTGCGACCATCCGCGAGCGGGTGACGATTGGCCATAAAACGATTATCGGACGTGGCGCTGCGGTCGAGAACGACTGCGTCATCGGAGTAAAATGCAAGATTGAAACAAATGCTTACATTACGGCGTATTCCGAGCTTGAAGACCTCGTGTTCATCGCACCGGGTGTTGTTACGACCAATGACAACTATATGGCCCGGTCCAAAGAACGGTTTAAACATTTTAAAGGAGTTACCGTAAAAAGAGGCGGGAGGATCGGTGCCAACTCCACCATTCTTCCCGGCAAAGTCATTGAACAAGAAGCAGCGGTGGCAGCCGGAAGCCTTGTTACAAAGGATGTAGAAAGCCAAGATCTCGTGGCCGGCCATCCGGCTAGAAAATTCAAAAGCGTTCCAGACGACCAGCTGCTGAAAAATCAAGAGGCGTAATTTCCCGTGTTTCCCTTGAAAACAGCGATGAAACTTGCATCTATGAAGGAAAGGCGAAGGGAGGGAAGTACATGCCTGATTTGCGGAGTCTTTTTCAATCGAAAATTACACAGCTCATTCTGGCGTTATGCTTTGCGGCCATTACGGGCAGCTGGCTGATCGACAGAGTGCCAGTCCAGTCACCGCTGCTTCTGACAGCGGCACTTGCAGGATACGTCGCTTTAATGGCTGTTTTTATCGCTATCAAACCGGTTGTGCAGCAGATTCCGATGATGAACTTGCTGCTTTATCTCCTGATTTTTTCATCATTCCTGGGCGCGGGAATCATGAGCATTCCCGTAGGGCCGATCTCGATGTTTCCGTACAGGATGATTTACGTTTTGATGGTTCCAGCCGTTCTTTATCTCGCCCTTTTTAGAAGAGACGTGCTGGATTGGGAGAAGGTAAAGGTCAAACCTGTGCTGTACTTCCACCTGTTCTGGGTGCTGTACGCCCTCTTCTCCCTGAGCTGGAGCCGTTCCCTTTCAATGGGTGCGGTTGACCTGATCTTCTTGATCATCGGGATTTCTCTCATCTTTTTTATGGTCTTTCTCATGAAAAAGGAAGAGGAGTTTAAGCATGTGTACTGGATCTGGCTTGGCATGTTCGCCGTGCTGACCGTGATCGGGCTGTGGAACCATGTGACGCATCAACATCTTGCCATCTCAAGAATCAATAAAGTGGCAGAGTATCAAAAGGGTATTCCGACATCCGTTTTTGTGAACGAGAATGATTTTGCCAGCTTTATTTCGGTCAGTTTCTTTCTCGTTTTAGCCTTTGTCCACCGTACAAGATCCTGGCTGTTAAAGGCCGCGGGGACTGCTTTGATGCTTCTCTCGCTTTATGTGATGGTCTTTACGTCATCCAGGGCGAATTTCATCGCGATCCCATTGGGACTTGCTTTCTGGTTTGTTTTTTTAACGAACAAGAAAGTGAAAAGAAGCCTTGTTGTTCTTGGTTTCGTCGGTCTGGCGGCTGGTATTGTTATGTTTAAAGAAAAGTTTGCAGCGGTCATCGGAAAGGTTGAGGGCATGCTCCACAGCTTGATGTCCAGTGGTTCGCAAGCCGAGATCGCCTCGGTCGATATCCGGTCCAACCTTATTAAGAACGGACTGCTTTTTTTTGAAAAAAGCTTTGGATTCGGCATCGGTTCGGGGAACTCTAAATACTATCTCATGCATTTTGCGGAATTTCCGACGAAGGGAATCATCAACGTCCATAACTGGTGGATCGAGATTCTCGTCAATTACGGAGCTGTTATTTTTGCCGGTTATGTCCTCCTGTATCTCTGGGTCATCCTGCAGCTTTTCCGCATCTTCAGGCAAAGTGATACCCTTTATGAAAAAATGATCAGTGAAGGGCTGCTTGGCGGCATGATTGCTTTCTCGCTATCCTGCATCAGCCCAAGCTCACAAATTTCTCTAAACTACCTCTGGCTGCTTTTCGCATTCTCCATCAGCTATATTAATTTTTGGAGAGTGAAACAAAATGAGGCTCAATATCGACCAATGAAGTAAGGGAGTAAGTGTATGGACAAGCAAATGAAAGAAATCACGGAAAGTATCTGGCAGCGATTCAAAAAATTCTTCATTCTATTGCTGCTGATACCTGTTTTAACGACAGTGATCGCCTACTTTATGGCTTCAAAAGCGCCGAGCACGTCCCAGGCGACTGCGAAAGTGAAGCTGGGACAAGCTGAAAACTCCATCCTGAACACGCCGGACAGTGCGAAAGAGTACCTTACGAGCGAAGATTTTTTACGTTCTGTCAAAGGTTTGAACAAGGATGAAGAAAAGGCGATGAAAGACAAGCTTCAGGTCGTTCCTGAAACAGATACGATCATCACGCTGTCATTGATGGATGAGGATAAAAGCAAAGCAAAGTCCCAATTGAAGCCAGTGGTGAAAGAATTCATGAAAGAAAGCAACCACCAAACTGAAAAATGGAAAACAACACTGGAGGATCAAATCAAGAAGGTAGAAGGAACACAAGTCTCTGGTGAAGGTACCATTAAGAAGGAAGAATATTTATTTGACCTGAAAACAAGAATGCTGAAAGTAAAAGAACCAAAGCTTCTTGAAAAAGTAGATACGGCAGACATGGCCGGGGATCCGAAAAGGAAGGCTGTGCTTGGTCTCCTGGTGGGACTGATGCTTAGCGCCTCCATTCTGCTGCTGCCGGAAATTTTTAAAAAGTAGCTTCAAACCTCTGATTTAGTGGTAAAGAGTAGAGATGATCAGCAATTATGAAGCGGAAATTCCGGTTCTTCGGCGGACAAGCATAGTTTTACTTTTGTTTATCACGGTTTCGAGATATAATTTCTGAAGAAGATGAATCCGAATTTTCATGGGGCGTTGTTGGGCAACATAAGCAGGAGGACCCTTGCTTAAATCCATTGAAGAGTTGGAAAAAGAGGGATAACATGAATGTTCAATTGATCATTGCTGCGGTTGTGTCGTTCGCGGTTGTCGTGGTCGCCATACCTTTTATCATTAAGCTGGCGGTCCGCCTGAATGTGACCGACAAACCAAATCAACGAAAAGTACATCAAAAATTAATGCCTCGCTGGGGCGGAGTCGGTATCTTCCTTGGTGTAGTTGTCGGATATTTTGTCTCGGGCCTGTATGAAATGCAGCTAACCGGGATTATTGTAGGTGCAGTTCTTATTGTCGTGATCGGCATGATTGACGATAAATACGAATTAAGTGCGAGAGTTAAGCTTGTCGGCCAGATTTTTGCGGCCCTTCTCGTGGCTTCTACAGGATTAACCATTGATTTGATCACCATACCTTTTGTTGGTACATTTCATTTAGGTCCATGGGCATTCATCACGACCATCTTCTGGATTATCGCCATCACCAATGCGATCAATCTGATTGACGGCCTGGATGGCCTGGCAGCGGGTGTATCGGTGATCGTGATGGTGACCATCGCGATCATGGCGGGATTAAACGGAAACATGATGATTCTTTCCCTTGCCCTCATCATTGCAGCTTCTACTGCCGGCTTCCTGATGTACAACTTTAATCCGGCCAAAATCTTTATGGGTGATGCAGGATCTCTGTTCCTGGGCTACTCCATATCGATTCTGTCACTGCTCGGACTGTATAAAAGCGTTACTCTGTTCAGTTTCGTTGTACCGATCATCATCCTTGGCGTCCCGGTTTTCGATACTTCCTTTGCCATCATCCGCAGAATGGCCAACAAAAAGCCGATTTCTGCACCGGATAAAGGACATCTGCATCACCGTCTGATCAACTTGGGATGGTCCCACCGCAAGACCGTACTCGTGATCTACGCGCTCAGCATCGTGTTCAGCGTCGCTGCCGTCGTGTTTGAATCCAGTACATTGTGGGGCTCTGTCGTGATCATCATCGGACTTCTGCTGATGCTTGAAGTCATCGCAGAGATCATCGGACTCGTGCATCACAAATACCGCCCGGTGCTCTTCCTCTACAAGAAGTTCATCGGCACCATGCAGGTCAACAGTCCGGACAAGGAGTAGCTAAATATAAGGTGCCAGGCACCCGTTTTTGACATATGTCAAAAGCCGGTGCCTGGCACCTTTTTTGTTTGTCTCACAGGCTTGTATAGGAATTTGTTCAAGTAGAAAACTCTTCCCCTTAAACTTGTTCAAAAAGCGTTAAATAGGGGATATGTGAGGCTTACAGAAGGGGGATTACTCTCCTTTTATACTCTATCCTCTATCACTAGGGTAGTTGGCTCTCATTTAAAGGCATTACTGCGCAGCCAGTGATGCTTCAAAAATAACTGTTTTACTTGCGAAATTAGTCGGATTACTTGCGGTTCGACACAGAATACTTGCGAAACTTATCCAATTACTTGCGAAAACCTAAACTTTACTTGCAAACTAAAGCATTTTTCAAAAAAATGCACAAAAAGAAACCCGCCAATCGGCGGGTTTCTTCATTTATCTTATTCTCCTGTTCCCTGACTTTGCTCGCTAGTCCCATCAGAACTGCTGCTGTCAGCCGAAGCGGAGTCTTTTCCTTTATAATTAAGGATCTCTCTAATACGGTCTCTTACTTTTTGAACGACTTGCTCATCAGGGCTGAAGTAGTAAATACCGTTAATGTATTCATCCTGTCCACCGATGTTCATGCGTTCAAGTTCTTTACTTTGAATTTGTTTGTAGAAGTTTCTCATGCCGAACATTTCTTTTAAGGAGATATTCGTTTGAACGTTGTCTCCTACAGAATTCAATAGGTCGTCAGCTCGTCCGATTGACTTGATGGACAGCGCTTTGTCCGCTACAGCTTTCATTGCCTGCTGCTGGCGTTCCTGGCGTCCAAAGTCCCCGCGTTTATCCTGTTTACGCATTTGTACGTAGGTTAGTGCTTCGTCGCCGTTCAGATCCATTTTTCCTTTATGGAAGTAGATCTTGTGGCCTTTCAAGTTCTTCTGATAGAAGTCAAATGGTACGTCTACTGTAATTCCACCGACAGAGTCAACAACTTCTTTGAAGCCCTGGAAGTTTGTACGTACATAGTAATCGATCGGAACATCAAGGAAATGCTCTACCGCATCAATCGTAGCCTGCTCTTTATGGCCTTTTTTGCCGTAAGCATAAGCGTGGGTGATTTTGTCTTTGCGTCCCACATCAGGCAAGTACGTTCTAGTATCCCTTGGGATACTTACAATCGATGCTTCCTTGGTATCCGGGTTGATGGTCAGTACCATCAGCGCATCGGAATGGCCTGGTGAGCCTTTATAGTCTTCGACACCCATCAGGAGAATGTTGACAGGGTCTTTACCCATTGTGACTTTATCCATGCGAAGATCGGATTTGTTGCCATGGGCAAGTCCTTTATAGCTGTTGTCTGCCGTTGATTTAACCTTATACGCTAAATAGCCGGCATACGCGACTCCGCCCAGCATACAAAGCACAAGGAGAACGAGAATAATACGGATCAAGCGCCGAAAAGGACGGCGTTTCCTTTTCTTGACTCTCCTTCTGACAAGCCGTGTAGGCTGCCTTTCTTCATTATAATAATTCATGTTTTATTCCTCACTTTAACGGAAAAGTTCCCTAATTGATCTCTCAATAATTCAACCCTACAGTCCATAGGTTTCGACAATATCTGAGATAAATGGGGATAGAATCACAAGATTTTTTCTTCCAGATATTCCAATGAACCGTCTTCTATTGTAGCATGTGCATTCGTGAGGTTTATTAAGTATTCTTTAAAGTTTTGTAAGTCTTTTACCGCAACATACGTTAAAATTTCGACCTGTTCGAGGTAATTGATCTCTTTGATCATATAGGGAGAGGACCTTATATCGTTTTCTACTTTGCCGAGAAGAGTGTAGTCGATTTTAGTATGCACAATTTGCATGAGTTTCCGTTCGACGACCCCGATGGCGTTCAATCCTTCGCTCACACTCTTCCCGTAAGCGCGTATCAATCCTCCTGCTCCGAGTTTAATGCCGCCGAAGTAACGGGTAACCACAACGACTACATCTTTTAATTTCCTTTTTTTCAGAACTTCTAACATCGGAACACCGGCTGTACCGCTCGGCTCTCCATCATCATTTGCCTTTTGGATATGGTCATGCTCCCCGATCAGATAGGCGGAACAGTTATGGTTGGCGCTATGATGCATTTTTTTGATGCTTTGAATAAATTCTATCGCTTCAGCCTCAGTCGTTGCCCTGGCGAAATGAGCGATGAACCTTGACCGCTCGATGACAATCTCATGCTCGCCGGTTTCTTTGACAGTAAAATAATTGGATAACATTTTTAACGTGCTCCTTACTAATGGATTTAAGTAAAAACCTTTAATTAGTAACAAATTTCAATAAGATAAATGGTAATGGAAAAATGTAAAGTTCTTATAAAAATTATCCCGAAAAAACTACAAATTCAGGGGATTTAGTGCTATCCTTCATTATAAGGCGCGAGCCACCTTCCTACAAATTTCTTTGCAGAATAGACATAAACTTCCTTTTTCATACGAAAGATTTATGGAATAAATGTTTTTATTTGGATTCATGGTAAGAAAGACCCAAGCTTAAATTAGGTAGGATGGTTCTAGAACTAAAGTCTGTTCTTCTTTATCGTTTTAATTGGAGGATATTTACAAGATGGCAGCTAAAACACAAATCGATCCAAAGCTTTTAGATGGCATTCTTACAGAAACCATCAATACCGTTAAAGTAAGCCAGACTCAAGTGTTTGATATCAGCGAGGAATCTCGGCAGGAGTTTCTTCGGCTGAATAAAGAGCTTGAAGATGTGAAGGAAAAAGCGCTCGAGGCCATTGACCGGTCGGACCTGCTTGAAGAAAGGTCCAAGATTGCCAGGTCAAAGCTCGCTCAAGTAAGCAAACATTTTCAAAAGTACAGTGAGGGCGATATTCGCGACGCATACGAAAGCGCGAACGCCATTCAGATCGAAATGTCCATTGCCCGCCAGACGGAAAAACAGCTGCGGGAAAAACGAAACGATTTGGAAAGGCGCTTAAATGGCCTGAAAGAGACGGTGTCTAAAGCAGAATCACTCGTCGGCCAGATATCGGTTGTCCTGAACTATTTAAGCGGAGATTTACTGAAAATTAATGAGCTTGTGGAAGATGCCAAGCAAAAGCAGGAATTTGGCCTTCAGATCATTGAAGCTCAAGAGGAAGAACGCCGCCGGGTATCACGTGAGATCCATGACGGTCCGGCCCAGCTTATGGCTAATGTGTTGATTCGTTCCGAGCTGGTCGAAAAGGTGTTTAATGAAAAAGGTACAAAAGCAGCAGTAACTGAAATTAGAGACTTAAGAGAGATGGTCAGAGCCTCCTTAAGGGAAGTCAGGAGAATTATCTATGATCTCCGGCCAATGGCGCTTGATGACCTTGGGCTCGTCCCTACATTAAAAAAATACTTGCGCAACGTCCAGGAAAGTACCGGTATTGAGATCGAACTTGTTCCGATGGGGAATGAGCGGAGATTTCATACGAAGATGGAAATAGCGTTATTTCGATTGATTCAAGAAGCTGTCCAGAATTCTTGCAAGCATGCAGAGCCGAAGAACATCTCGGTGAAAATTGAATTCACGGACCGCAATGTATCCTTATTTGTAAAAGATGACGGTAAAGGTTTCGATGCCACAGTACCGCAAAAGACCAATTCATTTGGGCTGATCGGCATGAGAGAACGCGTGGAGCTGCTGGAAGGCACTCTGAAAATCAATTCGCGTCTCAACATTGGAACCAACGTTTATATTCAAATACCTATACGAGATCGGGAGGGTTCAGAATGAGAAGTGTAGATGTTTATGAATCCAGTGCCTCTGCACCGGACAAAACAAGAATTGCAATTATTGATGACCATCGATTGTTCCGGGAAGGCGTAAAGCGCATCCTGGATATGGAGGACGAATTCTCTGTTGTAGCCGAAGGAGATGACGGTTCAGAAGCCGAGGATATCGTGAACGAGCACCATCCTGATGTTGTGCTGATGGATATCAACATGCCGCATATCAATGGTGTAGAAGCAACACGCCGTTTGGTTGAAAAGGCTCCCGATACGAAAGTGATCATTCTCTCCATCCATGATGACGAGACCTATGTGACGCATGCGGTTCAGACAGGGGCTTCCGGCTATCTGTTAAAAGAAATGGATGCTGACTCCCTGATTGAAGCAGTGAAAGTCGTAGCAGATGGCGGAGCGTATCTTCACCCGAAGATTACGTACAATCTATTAAATGAGTTCCGCCGTTTGTCTACAACAACGAAGAACAATGCCAACAATCCGAACAACATCGGCCTTAACGAAATTGAGTACCGCAAACCGCTTCATATCCTGACACGCCGTGAATGTGAAGTACTGCAATTGCTGGCAGACGGAAAAAGCAACCGCGGTATCGGGGAAGACCTGTTCATTTCTGAGAAAACAGTTAAAAACCATGTGAGCAATATTCTTCAAAAAATGAATGTGAACGACCGAACCCAGGCGGTTGTTGAAGCCATTAAAAACGGCTGGGTAAAGGTAAAATAGTAAATGCTTGTGGAAGCCCGGTTCTGTTTGAGCCAGGCTTTTTTTATTTGTTAACCTTTGCAGCTCTTGAGGGCGGTTGATCTCCGTTCCAGGATGCTCGCTTTTACCGGCGTAAACGCCTCCTTTCGCAGGGCGTGCGCTGAACCCCTCGGCGCAAGCGCCTGCGGGTTTCACCTGTCACACCCGTCCCGCTGGAGTCTCGCACCTTGCACTCCAATCAACTTGTCAATGAGGGCACTTTACAGAAATGTTCCAAAACAACAATCTTTTAGAAAACAGCCTTCATTTAAAACCCTTCAGCTTGCTGTCGGGCTTGGAAGTTCTGTCACACTTTCAGCCGGGAGCGTGATCTCTGCAAGCGTCCCCTCGCCGAGCGTACTCGTGAAACGTAAATGCCCCATATGGTTATCCAGAATCTTTTGGCTGACCATCAATCCGAGTCCCTTGCCGTTCTCTTTCGTCGTGAAAAAAGGATGAAAGAGCTGTCTTAAGTGGACTTCAGATATTCCCACCCCTTCGTCCTTGATCTGAATGAGCAGATTTTCGTTTTGAATGCCTGTAACGGTTATTGTTACCTTGCCGCCATCAGGCATAGCTTCGATCGCGTTCTTGATCACATTAACAAACACTTTCTTTAACTGGTTTTCTTCGCCTTTAACTGTTCCGCTGTCAATGTAAAACTGCGTCTCAATCTGTGTATTGTTGAGGCTTGCCTGCCCGGTCAAAAGCAGGGTAACCTGTTTGATCAAGGGGAGCAGGTCGATCCGCTTTGTCATCGTCAAATGAGGCTTAGCCAGCACCATAAATTCATTGGTAATGAGATTAATGGATTCAATCTCTTCCAGCATGATATTTAAATATTCTTCACGGCCAGGAATGTTGGGATGATCTTTGAACATCTGTGTAAAACCTTTAAGCGAGGTGAGGGGATTGCGGATCTCATGGGCAACCCCGGCAGCAAGTTCTCCGACAACGGCTAGTTTTTCCGACAGGCGTAATTTCTTTTCCATGCGCCTGAATTCTGTCAGGTCCTTGATCGTACCGATAATGCCGATCAGTTTGTTCTCAACAAAATAAGGGATATTTGTAATTTCTGCCTCGAACTCTGTTCCGTTTTTATGTTTGATGCGTGTCTCGCGTTTGATCGGTTCACCGGCAAGTGTACGCTGAAAAAACTCTTCTGTTCTCTCTGCTTCTGATGGGGCCAGGAGAAAGGTATAGAGAGAGCCCTGCAGTTCATCTGCAGAATAGCCAGTGATCTTTTCTAAAGAATCATTGCCGCCTGTAATCTTTCTGTCCTTGCCGATCATATAAACGCCATCTGGATTCAGTGCGATTAAGGAATGGTTGCGCTGTTCGCTTTCATCCAGCTGCAATGATTTCAGCTTCAGCTGCTGATCACTCATTGCCCCCAGTACATACAGAAGTGCGATGAACAGCGAAGCAACGATTACAATAGCCGTAGCGATCAAAGAAAGACTTCCGAGGCGTGGATCGTGCATGACAAGAAAAATGTGATGAGACTTCATAAGCATCGCTTTTTCACCGATATAATGTAATCCCGTCAATGCCAAAACCATAAACAGACTATTGATGAATTGGGTGAATAATGAGGGCTGAGAGGCAGAAAATTGGCGGTAGAGCGCGATGCCTGAAAATAGATAAGCGGCTGCAGCAGCAAGCATAGACATAAAAAAGTCATAGTGGAGATTGGAGTTTATTGCTGCTGTTTTCATTCCGAAATAATGAAGGGCGATGATGCAGGAGCCCATGAAGAAGGCAGAAAGAAAGACACTGCTTTTTTTATGAAAGGATTTGGTGAAATAAAAGGCCCCATATGTTCCGGCAACAGCGATCAGCATACATTGGCTTATGGCGGGAATATGATGGGCTGCAGTCAAAGACATGTTCACAGACATCATCCCGACGAAATGCGTACCCCATATTCCAATCCCCATGGTCAATGAAGCACTGAACAGCCACAAACGGCGGGATGACATCGTTTTACGGTTACTTCTGCGGACAAAATCTAGGGCGACGAATGTGTAGACAATGGAAACGACGACAGATAGTGCCACGATATATAGATTATGCTGCATAGTATGAAGTACCTCCAATTCATGAATATATTTTACTAATTTCTTACAATTTCGACGTTTTCCTTCTTTTACTCTCAAATTTTTACAAAAAAATTATTAGGTCCATTGAACCCTCTTTAAGAAGGACTCTTACCATAGAACCATGTCCTGTTTTTAAACCGTTTTTTTCTATCCTGCCAGGGGTAATAGTAAGAAAAACAGGAGTGGTGGCATACATGGGAGATAAATATTACTTAACAACAGATATTGGCGGTACCAGTGTGGAAGCAGCCCTTTTTGAAGCAGATGGTACAATGCTGGCAAACAGAGAATTTCCGACACAGGAATTTGTGGATTCCGGTGTTTTAATAGAATTGGCGAAACAAGCTAAAGAGATGGCTGAAGAAAAGAATGTCAGCTGGGAGGATATTGTTTCGGCAGGGATCGTGGCACCAGGTGTCATTGATCCGGATAAGGGCGTAGTGTTTCATGCCCCTAATCTAAAGTGGCAGGATTATGAGCTGAAAAAAGAAGCAGAAGAAATGCTGGGCGTACCTGTTCATATCGATAATGACGTAAATGGCGGATTGTTGGGCGAGGTCTATTACGGAGCCGCAAAGGGAAAGAAAAATGTCCTGCTATTCATGATCGGAACGAGCATCGGGGCAGGGTTATTGATCAACGGTGAAATCTACCGCGGAGCCCATTGGGCATCAGGGGAGGTGGGCCATATGATCAGCGATCCTGAAGCGGCTGCGGGTTCATTTATTCCAATCAGGGATGGATATGGCTTTTTAAGCAGCAAAATGGGCGGTGTGGCCATCGCACACCATTACCGGGAGGCAAAGCGGCTGGACGGTGAGGTTTCTGGAGAAGAGCTAAATAGATTGAAAGCATCAGATGTGTTTCAGTTCGCGGAGGAGGGAGACAAGCTCGCCCAGGGCATTATACGGGAAGGCATCCTTCATATGGGGATGGCCATCGTCAATGCTGCTGCCCTTATCAATCCTGAAACGATCGTCATCGGCGGAGGCGTTGCTCAGTCGGGAAATTGGTTCCTCGGAAAAATAAAAAGCATGCTTGAAGAGTTTGTGCCGTGCCCGACCGAGGTTGTCCTTGCGGGATTAAAGGATCAATCACCGCTCTATGGGGCGCTGGCTCTTTGTCAGTTCATGGATAAAGAGGAAAAGGTTCAGGCAGGAAATGGATGAAAGATGGAGAAGGAAAGAAAAACAGAGATAAAGAAATGCGCCGTTTTAATGAAAACGGTGCCTGTTTCGTGTAAACTACTAACGTAGATGAGACGATGGACGAAATATTGTCAGGAAAGGAAATTACAATGAGCAAGGTAGCGATAATGACAGACAGCACGGCATATATACCGGAACACATCAGAAACGAAAAAAACATTGTAATGATTCCGCTCAACGTTATTTTTGGCAATGAATCGTATAAGGAAGAAGTGGAGCTTAACAAGGATGATTTTTACGAGATGGTTGGCAAGGGAGGAGCCCTTCCTAAAACGTCACAGCCATCCATCGGCGAACTCGCAGACACGCTCGAACGATTGTCAAAGAATTATGATGAGGCGATCATGATCACCCTATCGAGCGGCATCAGCGGTACATACCAAAGCGCTCTAAGCGCCGCAGACATGGTGGAAGGCATCAAGTTCCATGTGTTTGATTCTGAGATCAGCTGCGCCCCGCAAGCCTTTTATACATACAAAGCAGTCGATATGGCGAAAGAGGGAGCAAATGCAACGGAAATCATGGAGAAACTGAACTCCATTAAAGAGCGAGGCATTCCCGCCTATTTCGTGGTCGATGATCTCAATCACTTGCATCGCGGCGGACGTATGAACGCGGCCCAGCTTCTCGTCGGGAATCTTCTGCAGATCAAGCCTGTGCTTCATTTTCAGGATAAAAGAATAGTTCCTTTCGAAAAAATCCGTACAAAGAAAAAAGCGATCTCCCGCATTCATCAGCTCATGGAGCAATCGGTAAAGCCGGATGAGAGTTTCAAAGTCAGTGTGATCCATGCCCAGCGTGAAGAGGAAGCGAAGGAAATCGCAGCCGATATTCAGGGGAGATATCCCAATGCTGTTGTCTCGGTAGATTATTTTGGCCCTGTTATTGGGACTCACCTTGGTGAGGGATCGATTGGAATTACGTGGATGAAAAATTAAATAAAGGCTGTTTTCGTAATCTTTGTTGCTTACTGAGAGTGGTTGATTTCCGTTACAGGCTGCTCGCTTTCCGCGGGGCGTGCGTTAAGCCCCACGGCGCAAGCGCCTTTGGGTCTTACCTGTCACGCTACCCCCGCAGGAGTCTCGCACCTTGCACTCCAATCAACTTGGCAATGAAGGATTCTTACAGAAGTCTTCCCAAAGCAACAATCTTTTAGAAAAGAGCGTTTAGAAAAGAATCAAAGTCTAAATAAACATACGGAGGGATTTTATATGAAAATTCCTATTCAACAGGAGACGACACCATGAGGTTCGTCTCTTTTTTTGTTGATGGAAAAAGCGTGGCGGTTCCTGAAGTGCTGAAGCCGCCAGTTGTCAGTGCTGTGCCTGTTTCCTTTCACAAGCTTCAAGTCCTTGATACCCCCGATTTTAGTGAGGTAGACCCCTTTTCTGCTGAACTACAAGCCTCTTTATCAGGCAAACTCCTCTTGTTTGAAGAACTTCCCTACTCGATTGATGTGATTCATGAGCATTATCTTAATGGGGGCCTAACCTATGAAAAAGGAATTGAAGAAGCTGGCGGTTCGTTTGTATGCAAGCGTTGTGGCAACGATAAGCCGCGTTTGTTTTCGTCTTTTTCCTGTTTTCGTTGTAAGGAGAAGGAATGTGTATACTGCCGGAAGTGCCTTGTGATGGGTCGGGTGAGCCAGTGTACACCGCTTGTCCGCTGGTGCGGTCCTGAGCTGGAATGGAAGCAGGATGAAGTTGCTTTGACGTGGACGGGTAAGTTGTCGGCTGCTCAGGGGAAGGCTTCGGATGAGTTGGTTTCCCGGGTTGGGGGTAAAGGCGAGTTGCTGATCTGGGCGGTGTGCGGTGCAGGGAAAACAGAGGTGCTTTTTCATGGTATGGAAAAAGCGTTGAAGGCTGGTTTGCGGGTTTGTATTGCCACGCCAAGAACCGATGTTGTGCTCGAACTGCTGCCTCGGCTGCGCAAAGTGTTTCCTGGTATTACTTTGGCAGGTTTGTATGGAGGAAGCGAGGAAAAGCTGGAAGGTGCACAGCTTGTGGTTTCAACAACACACCAATTATATCGTTATCGGGATGCGTTTGATCTCGTGGTGGTTGATGAAGTGGATGCTTTTCCGTATTCGTATGACTCGTCACTGGAGCATGCGGTTCTTCAGGCAAAGAAGGAGGATGCCCTGCTCGTATATTTGAGTGCAACTCCAGGAAGGAAGATGAAAAAAAGAGCAGTGGCAGGAGTGCTTCCTCATGTGAAGATTCCGCTTCGGTTCCATGGCTACCCGCTGCCTGCTCCTCAGTTTGTATGGTGCGGGAATTGGAAGAAGAGATTGAAGAAAGGCAGATTGCCGAGCAACGTGATGAACTGGGTGGGGCGTCAGTTAGAGATGAAGAGGCAGGGGTTTCTGTTTGTTCCGTCTGTTTCGGCTCTTCATCAGGTGGCGGCGTTATTGCAGGCAGTTTTCCCGGGTATTGAGGGTGTGCATGCAGAAGATCCTGATCGTAAAGAAAAGGTCATGAAGTTCCGGAATGGTGAGATATCCATATTGGTGACAACGACGATTCTAGAGCGCGGTGTTACAGTTCCCTATACGGATGTAGCAGTGCTCGGTGCAGAAGAGGATATTTTTACGGAGAGTGCACTCGTGCAGATTTCCGGCCGTGCCGGACGAAGCAAGGATGACCCGGCAGGAGAGGTTGTGTTTTTTCATTATGGAAAAACGAATGCGATGGTGAATGCTAGACGGCACATTGAAGGGATGAATCAGGAGGCTGGTTTATGAATTATTGCCTGTATTGTGATGAAGGCTTTTACGAGACGGTGAGCTGGAGCTTTGTGCTTGGCATTGCTGGTGATATGCACTTTTGCGAGGAATGCAGCTCTTCCTTAGAGAGAATTGAAGGGGAAATATGTGAGATCTGCGGACGCTCTTTTTCTTTATTTCCCGAGCAATATCGACAAGATAACCGTTGTAACGACTGTATACGTTGGGAAGAAGACGACAATTGGCGCGGTGTTCTTGTTAAGAACCGGTCATTGTATGTCTACAACGATTTTTTGAAGGAACTGATCAGCCGGCTGAAATATAGAGGTGATGCCGAGCTGGTGAAGGGGTTTAGGAAGGACCTTCAAAACATTTTTCGGCACGAGATTAAAGGATATGTAGTTGTACCTGTGCCATTGAGCCAGGAGCGGCATTATGAGCGGGGATTTAACCAGGCACAGTTGCTGGCGGAATTATTGGGTTTAGATGTCGTGCATGCACTGAAAAGGGTCTTGCATGAAAAGAAGCAGAGTAAGAAGTCGAGGCAGGAGCGGCTGGAGATGAAGGAAACGATTTTTGAGCTGGCAGATGGTTGTGATTTGATAAAAGGAAGAAAGGTTGTCCTTATTGATGACGTATATACAACGGGGGCAACGCTCAGACAGGCTGCAAGGGTGCTGAAGGAAGCAAGTGCTTTGCAGGTTTCGTCCATCACTCTCGGCCGATGAGGAAGGTTTTCACTTTTTTTGTTTAGTTAGGATGAGGGTCTATCAACATTCCAATCTTCCTTCCGATAATTACGGTAGAGATACTAGAGGAGTGATCGGAATGGGAGAATTGAAAAATTGCCCAAGCTGTGGAAATTTGTATGTTCAGCACCTTCGTTCAGTATGTGATTCGTGCTACACGGAAGAAGAGCTGATGTTTGAAAAGGTGTTTAAGTATATGAGGAAGCGGGAGAACCGGCAGGCAACCTTGCTTGATGTTCATCAGCAAACAGGGGTGGATGAAGAGAAAATCACAAAGTTTATCCGCCAGGGCAGAATCCGTGTGGTCGGGTTTCCGAACTTTTATTATCCATGTGAAACATGTGAAGGGCCGACCCAGGAAGGGCGACTTTGCAGCTCATGTAAAAAGAAAATCATGGGTGATCTCAAAACCAATGAATTCGAAGCGCAAAAGAAGCTTGTTGATCTAGGAAGGTCTTACTATACCGATTAATCAAAAGTCCTATTTTTACGTGAAGAACTTCAGTCTTTATATTTCAAACCGATATAAGAAATAGGAAATGCAGGAGCGATCCTGCTTAATAGAGGTGAATCCTATGAAGATCAATAGCTTTAATCATGTCAATATTAACCCTTACACTAAACAAAGCCCACAATATTCCAAAAACGAGGAAAAGATGAAGCAGAGCGACGAAATTCAAATCTCAGCCGAAGCGAAAGAACTTCAATTATCACAGCAATTTTCAGTAAGCCGTCAGGATAAAATACATGAAATTAAAACCCAGATTGATTCCGGCCAGTACCAGTCAGATGCAAGAGAGGTCGCCCGGAAGTTCTATCAGTTCTGGAATAACTAGGAGGATCTCATGGCGCTAACGGACATGAAATCTTTATTAAACAAGCTGCTCGACGTCCACCGTGAGCTTAACAGCATCGCTGAACAGAAAACAGCGATCTTAAAAACAGGTGACGTCAAAGTGCTCGATGCCTTGATACTTAAAGAGAATGAACATGTTAAAACCTTGATGGAGCTTGAAGAAGTTCGTAACAAAACAAGCGACATCACAATGTCTGAACTGATTGAACAGGCTGCGCCAACTGAAAAGGGACAGCTTGAAGATCTTCAATATGAGCTTTCAAAAGAATACATGCTTTTAAAGGAACGCAATGAGCTGAACCAGCAGCTGATCCATCAGTCGCTGCAGTTTGTGAACATGTCATTGAACATGTTCATGCCAGAGCCTGAAAAAGTAACATACAGCCGTCCGCAGGCAAAGGAATATGCGGGAGCAGGGAGCTTTTCCCTGTTTGATTCAAAAGCCTAGAACGGAGGAACATTCATGGTATCAACGTTTCACGGGTTAGAGACCGCCCGCCGCGGAATGACAACCCAGCAATATGCCCTTCAAGTGACCGGGCAGAACATCGCCAATGCCAACACAACCGGATACTCCCGCCAACGGGTCAATTTTACCCAGACGGAGCCTTATCCCGCACCAGCTATGAACCGCCCGCAAGTCCCTGGACAGATGGGAACTGGTGTACAAGCTGGGTCGATTCAACGTGTGAGGGAAAGCTTCTTGGATGTGCAGTTCCGCGGTGAGAACACAAAGTCCGGATATTGGGGAGCCAGAAGCGAATCTCTGGAGAAAATGGAAGATATCATGAATGAGCCAAGTGATAACGGCTTGTCCAAGACCCTCGATCAGTTCTGGCAATCACTTCAGGATTTAGCGGTAAATCCTGAAGACGATGGTGCCCGTTCTGTCGTTCGCCAGCGCGGAGTAGCAGTCGCTGAGACCTTTAACTATCTATCAACCTCGTTATCTACCATCCGAGATGATATTAAGAGTCAGGTGGATATTTCTGTAAAAGAGATCAACTCCATCGCTGAACAGATCAATAACATCAACCAGCAGATCAGTGAGATCGAGCCGCACGGCTATCTTCCGAATGATCTGTATGATGAAAGAGACCAGCTGGTGGACCGCCTTTCCCAGCTTGTGAATGTAAAAGTTACTAAATCGTCGAGCAGCCCTACCGATTCGCCGCTTGCTGAAGGAAAGTACTCGATCGAGCTGATGGATCCGTCCGGAACCTCATTAGGGAAACTGGTAGATGGCGCGAGCACTCCGATCTCTTTTAAAACACTGTCTGTTAATGAGAGTAACGGGAATATTTCCGGATTTTCTTTAGGTGGTACAGCGTTGTCTTCCACTTCATTTGGAGGAAAGCTTGAAGGACTGACTTCGGCTTACAATAATGATTACCCAGCTATGCTGGATCAGCTGGACAATCTGGCACTTGATTTTGCGAAAGCGTTTAATACTGTTCATAGCAGTGGATGGAGCTTGAATGATATTAATAGTCCGACTGGAACTCAAACAACACACGACTTTTTTGCATTGGAGAATCCAGCCACAACTGCAAGTGATCAAGTGAAGATCGATGGTACCACTCCTGCAAAGGGAGCCGCCAAGCTTCTTAAAGTTTCTTCCGATATTACAAGCGATTTGAAAAACATCGCTGCGGCTACAAGCAAAGCAGCAGGTGATGGAAGCAATGCTTTGAATCTGGCAGGTGTAAAAGACTCTACCAATCTAAAGTCAAAATATGAAGGTGCGATTGGAAAAATGGCAGTTGATGCCCAGCAGGCGAACCGTATGGCTGCCAACTCGGATACACTCGCACATTCCGTCGATCAGCGCCGCCAATCGGTAAGCGGCGTCTCACTGGATGAAGAGATGACCAATATGATTCAATTCCAGCATGCTTACAACGCATCTGCACGAATGATTACAATGGTCGATCAGATACTGGATAAAATTATTAACGGTATGGGTGTTGGAGGAAGGTAGGTGACAAGTCATGCGCGTAACACAAAGCATGCTATCAGGAAACATGCTGCGTAACCTTAGCAGCAGCTATGCAAAAATGGGAGAATACCAGGATCAGCTTTCCACAGGAAAGAAGATTACAAGACCATCACAGGATCCGGTCGTCGCGATGAAAGGGATGGCCTATCGTACAAACTTGAGTGAGGTTGAACAGTTTAAACGTAACTTTGGAGAAGGCTATAACTGGGTAGAAAGCTCGGATGATGCCCTCGATAAAGCGACCAGCGCTCTGCAGCGTATCCGTGAGCTGACTGTTCAGGCTTCCAATGGAACCTATGAAGACAACCAGAAGGCAGCGATTGGTGAAGAAATCAAACAGCTGAAAGAACATCTGGTCACCATCGCCAACACACAGGTTGCCGGAAAATATATCTTCAACGGAAATGACACGACGAATGCTCCGGTAACCATCGTGAACGGAGATGTCACACAAGTCTCGACGAACACCAATGATGTGAAAATCGAACTCTCTAAAGGCATTCAGCTTGGAGTAAATGTGAAAGGTTCGGATATTTTCACAACGAGTACGAATCCAGGGGACGGTTTGTTCAGTGATCTATCTGCACTGGAAAAAGCATTGGATAACCAAACTACACCAGCAGGGTACACAAAAGAGATCGGCAACTTTCTTGGATTGCTCGACGGTCATATTAATAAAATTGTGTCTCAAAGAGCAGAGCTTGGTGCAAAAAACAACCGCCTTGAACTGATGGAAGATCGAGTGGATGAACAGGAAGTCATTGCGAACCGTATCCTATCTGACAATGAAGATGCTGACGTGGAGCGTGTCATCACTGACATGAAATCTCAGGAAAGCGTTCTTCGGGCTGCCATGGGAGTTGGTTCCCGTATTATTCAGCCGTCATTATTGGACTTTTTACGTTAAAATGGAGCTATCCAATGTGATAGCTCTATCTTTTTTAGGGAGGAATTATGATGAGCGTTCCTCAGCTTAGAATGGAATCCACAAAAGGACAAATCGGGATAACGACCATCCAGCCGGTACAGGAGATTGAACAGCAGCCGGCTGATCTTGAAATTCAGCAGCCGAAAGCTGACCTAAGCATTGAAACCACACCAGGAAAATTGACTATTGACCAGTCACAGGCTAGGGCAGATATGGATTTAAAATCCATCGGCAGGAGAATTGAAGAGTTTGCTCAAAAAGGATACAGCGATTGGCTTGATGGATTAGCACGTATGGCTCAGCAGGGTGATGAACTGATGAAAATCGAAAATGGCGGCCAGCCCATTGCCGAACAGGCAAAAGAAAATGGAGAAAGTCCGATGTTTGAGTTCAATATCGGGTTTGTCCCTTCCGCAAACAGTGTAAGAACCAACTATGAACCAACAAAAGTAAACATCGACTGGCAGGTAAATAAACCTGTTATTGAAGCAAGGATTAACAAACCTCGTCATAGCTATAAGCCTGGTGAGGTGCATATTAGTATGAAGCAGTGGCCTTCTCTAATGATTGATGTAACCGGTCAGGAGATTGATCAAAAAAAGTAAAGTGGTGAAAACATGGAACTGAAAACGAAATTTCATGGAGATATAAAAGTTGAGCAAAAAAATGTGATTACCTTTGAACACGGAATTCCGGGATTTGAAGAGGAAAGAGAATTTGTTATTCTTCCGTTTGAAGATACACCGTTTTCTATCATGCAGTCTATTGCTGCACCAGGACTTGCCTTTGTAACAGCGGATCCTTTTATGTATTTTCCAGAATATGATTTTACCTTGCCAGACTCTGTTGTAAGTGAATTGGAAATCAAAGATCAGCAGGATATTTTCATTCAAGTAATCGTCACGCTGCGGGATGAATTAAAAGAATCTACAGCCAACTTGCAGGCCCCTGTAATCATTAACAAAGTAAAGAATATTGGGAAACAAGTTGTATTTAATGATAATCACTATACATCAAGGCATCTTATCTTTACAGCAGCTGCTGAAGAGCGGGGTGTGTAAAAGATGCTTGTACTGACACGCAAAAGTAAAGAAGGCATTCAAATTGGTGACGATATCGAAATCACGATCCTTGGCGTTGAAGGCGACCAAGTGAAATTAGGCATTAACGCACCGAAACAAGTAGAAATTCACCGCAAGGAAATTTATCTAGCGATTAAAGAAGAAAACAATGCAGCCTCAAATACTTCGATCAGCCTGATAGATCAATTAAAAACATTAATTAAGTAGAAATTTACTATAAACAATCTCATGAATAAGACGATATTAGTGGTGAGCAAGCAATCAAGATGTTTGGCGGCCGCAATCGTCTTTTTTGTTTGAATAATAATCCAACCACAAGGATGTGGGCGGACACATTTCAAGGAGGAAATTAAAATGAGAATCAATCACAACATCGCGGCACTTAACACGTACCGTCAGCTATCTAGTGCTTCAACAGCACAGGGTAAATCAATGGAAAAATTATCTTCTGGACTGCGCATTAACCGTGCAGGAGATGATGCCGCTGGTCTGGCAATATCTGAAAAAATGCGTGGTCAAATTCGTGGTTTAGATCAAGCATCTAGAAATGCTCAAGACGGTATTTCTTTAATTCAAACTGCTGAAGGCGCACTAAATGAAACTCATGACATTCTTCAACGTATGCGTGAATTAGCTGTACAATCCTCAAATGACACAAACACATCTGATGATCGTGCTGAAATTCAAAAAGAAGTTGCCCAATTAAAAAGTGAAGTAGATAGAATTTCTAATACTACTGAATTTAATACAAAGAAATTACTAAATGGCGATGCTACTGAAGCATTAACTTCTCAAGGAAGTAAGGTTGAATCTGCTGCACTTAAAGCTTTTGCAAGAAGCACTGGAGCTGGGGCAACTTCAGCTACAAATTCTGATATTCAAGGGAAAAGCTTTGTAATTAATGGTGTTACTGTAACTACCGGAGGTGCAATTGGTGGTGGATCAGCTGCAACGAATGCAGCTGCAGTTCGTGATGCAATTAATAATACTGCAGGTATTGGTGTAACAGCTTCTGTAGATGGGGCTAATAAACTTGTACTAGTTGGAAAACAAGCTGGACAAGATGTTACTGTAACTGGATCTGCCACAGATTTAGATAAAATTTTCGGTACAGGTCCAGCAACGACTTTTACAGCTGCTTCTGCAGTTTCAGGCACTACTCTACTACAAGATCTTGCTGATAGTAATGGTAATGCTATTGGTGTTTCAAGCGGATCCTTAACTTCATCTTTAACTAAAAATGGAACCGTTAATACTTCTGGTGCTACTGCAAACTCAACTACTCTTGATGTGAGTACATGGTTGGCAGATGTGAATTCCGACCTAGGCATTACAGGAACTGTCACAAATAAAGGAACCATTGAATTTACTGGGGCTAATGGCTTAGCAAATTCAATTACAGGTTTATCATTTACAGTAAGTGGAGCAACTAATTTTAATAATACTTTCTCAGCATTTACTGAAACCCAAAATGCTCAAGATGCTAAAGCTGATTCGTCACTTTCATTCCACATTGGTGCAAATAAAGACCAGACTATGTCTGTGGGAATTAAAGAAATGAGCACTAAAACTTTATCCCTAACTGGTGTTGATGTGACTTCAAAACAAGGGGCTGAAGCAGCGGTATCTGTCCTTGACAATTCTATTAAAAAAGTATCAGCTGAAAGATCTAAGTTAGGTGCTTATCAAAATCGCTTAGAACATTCAATTAACAACTTAAACACTTCTTCTGAAAACTTAACTGCTGCAGAATCACGTGTTCGTGACGTAGATTATGCTTTAGCTGCCTAGGCAGTAATAAGCACAGTCGTCCTGGCTGGTAACGGTCAGTGATTATTATCGGGTGAATTGCTGGAAACCCCTTAAGCTTTTCTTGCCACAACGTAGTTGGAAACGACAAGCGTGACGGTTCAAAAAAGAAAAGATTGGGCAATCAGCAGCCAAGCTCCTGTTTCGAAAGAGTGGAGAAGGTTCAACGACTAGGATAGACCATCTAAGGCGAAACGCTATGATGATGAAATCCGTAGGTGAGACAATGTGGTTCAGCATTGTTGATCCGAAGTGCCCGACCCCTACCAAATAGTTGGAGGGTGAAGATATAGTCTGGTCATTTATGAAAGTAAATGTTCGCACGATGGCGAAAGAAATGATGAACCAAACAAAGAATTCAATTCTTTCTCAAGCAGCACAAGCAATGCTGGCTCAATCCAATCAAATGCCTCAAGGAGTTTTACAACTCTTGAAGTAATGATTAAAAGGGCGTCTAGTTTGGTAACGAACTAGAGGATTACTGGGTGAATTGCTGGAACTTCCTAAAGCTTTCTCAACCACAGCGTAATTGGAAACAATAAGCGTAACGGTTTGAAAATGAGAAAGATGATACAATGGATAATCAGCAGCCAAGCTCCTGTCTCGAAAGAGTGGAGAAGGTTCAACGACTAGAATGTACTGTCTAAGGCTAATGCTATGACGATGAGATTCGTAGGGTGAGAAATCATTCGAAGTGCCCAGCCCCTTATATGTTAAGGGTGAAGATATAGTCTATTCTGTGGCTGAAAAGCACAGCGGCAAAGCAAGCCAACCAACAACCACAAGGAGTTCTACAACTTCTTCGTTAATATTATTGATGGTCATCTCTCAGGGGATGACCATTTTTTATTTGGAAACAAAGCTCTATAATTTTGCTTTTTCTAAGGCCGGTCTTTTGTTGAAGATAGTGTAGTTGTTGAATTCTTTCTGATGGAATAGTGATTTGATATGAGCGATTAGAAATATCTGTACGCATTAGTGAAGACTTCTTATATAGCGATTGAATTTCTTCAATGGTTATCTTCATTAGTTGTGGAAGTACATTCATGGAATTTATTATATCCTTGGTAGGCTTTTCAATAGTAAAACAGCTAGGCAGATATATTGTAGTTCTTTTTGAAATGAAAGTTTGTTTAGAGCTTATTTCATTAGAAAATTTTTTCCTCTCCATAATGATATAGGGTTCTACTATGGATAGAAAATGAAAGATTTGGGGTTGGTTATAGAGGATGATGCGATTTTGCTTGTCCAATTTGAAGGAAAAATTAAATTTGGAATAAAGAGTGTTTATTAAAAATTGATTTTCTTCCCTTGTAAAATAGTCTGTTGATAATATTAACTTTTTTACTTTATTGTTGGTGATTTTTAGATGTCCGTCATCCTGGTACCACCAAGCTAAGCACAAAGGACTTATTGCCTTTTCAATTATCTCTTTAGGAAGGACTTTTACATTGCCCTTGTACCAGCAGTCCTTTAATACTTCTAACATCTGGCTTGTCTTTGATTGAACATAAAAGTGTTCTGTAAATCCAGCCTTTATTCTTGGATCAAACACTTTTCGATAAACAGGCGGATTTATGGGGAGGTAAGGAAGCAATTCGTTATAACAATGCTCACACCAATTCTGATCGACTACCTTATGTGAAAAACGCAGACGTGTCTTTCTTCCGGGCTGAACCGTCAAGTTACCGTCCCCCAACAATTTTCCAGTAATCAACTCCAATGCTTCATTTGGTATGTCTTTCCAGCTTTTATACTCCATAATCTGTTTACCACCTCCTTTATTTTAAAATACCATAAATGTTTAATTTTTACATTTAAAGGGGATTTATTAACAGATTTATAAGATAACAAAAAAACATTAAAGGAGTACAAAATCTTGAAAGCAAAATTGTTAATTGTTGTTGTAGCAATTTTCTTCCTAATAGGGTGCTCTACTGAGAAGACAAGCGAAGCGGTTAAAAACAAACCGGTTTCAGCCGATTAAGCCAAAAGTAAAATCAGAGACTGATGCTGAGGAAAGAGATGTATGGTTTCAAAAGCTGGATCCAGAACTTCAATTGTCTACTACAGTTATGGTTATCCTTAATCGAGTGACGGTTATTTATGATAATGCGATTGGCAACGCAGAATATTTACTCACTGAAAATATGACACAAGATCAGATCGACGAGATGAAGGGTGTTCTTCAGCAGCAAGCCAAAGGTTCTAAATCGGGCTTGGACGGTCAGGTGAATAATAAGAATGATATAAATAAGATTATCGATGCTGAAAATCAGTATTTGGCTGTAACGGATGAAATGATTAAAACATTGGATGCAGTTACGATAGATAAGTACAAAGGCTGCGCAAAGGGAAGGAAGTTCAAAAATATCAAAAATTATATGGGAAACAGATGGAAAGCATGTTGAAAGACTTGTAAGAAGGTCAGAATAAAAAAATATAGTATAAGGTTTGAAAAGGGAGTTGTAAAACTCTCTTTTTTTGATTTTACCTTGATTTTTATAACTCCTAACCGATAAAACTAGTAGATCAACTTTTCAAATTCGGGAGAGATTATTGTGGAATTGACGCGTATCACTTCATCTGTACCACTAACTACACCAGCGGATCCATCAGAAAAAGTTCAAGAGCTTCCAACTAACGGTAATAAGCAGAATGAATACCAACCGAATCCAAAAGAACTAAAAGAAATGGTTAAGGGAATTAACGATTTACTTATCCCAACTCATACGTCATCCAAGTTTGTACTCCATGAAAAGTTAAATGATTATTACATTCAAATTATTGATGATAAAACACAGGAAGTCATTAAAGAACTGCCTTCCAAAAAATTTCTGGACATGTATGCTTCCATGCTTGAAAATGTAGGATTGTTTATTGATAAAAAAATTTAAATGAGAGGTGATGTGAATGACGACACGAATTAGCGGACTGGCCAGTGGAATGGACATCGATTCCATGGTTAAAGATTTAATGAAGGCAGAGCGTGTACCTTTGGATAAGCTGACCCAAAAGAAACAGCTTTTGGAATGGCAGCGTGATGACTACAGAGATATGAATAAGCTATTGAAAGACTTTGATCAGTTGATTTTCGACGGAGTAGGAAAACAGAGTACTTTTTTAAAGAAAACTGTTACAAGTACTAATGAATCTGCAGTTACTGCTACTTCTAATGGTTCATCGGGTAATATCAGTACGACGATTGAAAATATAACCTTAGCAACACCGAGAACCTGGATAGGAAATCCTGTTAAATCAGGAAGCACCCCTAAGCCAGCAGATACCTTGTTATCTTCCTTAGGTACTTCTTTACCTTCAGATAATAAGCTTAAATTTAAATTAACTAAGCCTGGTACTTCGGATTACGTAAAAGATGGTACTAGTGATAAAATTTTTGAGGTAACAATTGATCCTACCAAAGAAACTATAGATTCGCTTACACAGAAGCTCTCTAATTCAGAACTTGGAATAAGTGCTTTTTATGACAACAATACAGGACAGATGGTTATTACAAATAAAGAGACTGGTGAAGATTCTAAAATTACTTTTGCAAGTACAGAAACAAAGAATTTATTCGGAAATTTAGGGTTTGATGGAACTTTAGATGATTTAACAGGAACAGATAAATCTAAAGCGGGATCTAACGCATATTTCACATTAAATGGATTAGAAACCTCCCGTTCCTCCAACTCTTTTACTATTTCTGGTGTAACGTTCAATTTGAAATCCAACTCAAGCGATACAACAGGACCTGTTACTATTTCAACGTCCACTGACTCACAGGGGATATTTGATTCTATTGTAAAGTTTGTGGATCAGTACAATACCACCATTGGAAAAATCAACGATAAGATTTCGGAAGAACGCTATCGCACGTATACTCCACTTACCGATGAACAGCGAAAGGGACTATCTGATAAAGAAGCTGAACTATGGGATGGCAAAGCGAAGAGCGGGATGCTTAAAGGAGATACCATTTTATCAAGTGGTTTAAATCAGCTGCGAAGCAATATGTATGCCAGTGTAAGTACAGGAAAATCAGACTATGACCAGCTAGCGAAGATTGGTATTCAAACCTCCAGTAACTACCTTGATAAAGGAAAGCTCATCATCACGGATCAAAACAAGTTGAAGGATGCAATTGCCAAGGATCCTGAAGCAGTTATGAAGCTGTTTGCGAATAACGGAACGACAACGGATACAAAAGGCATTGCCTACCGCCTTCGTGATTCCATTGACTCAATCATGGATAAGGTAGAAGTGAAAGCTGGTAATGCTCTTCGTACAAACAATCAGTTTGCGATCGGCAAGCAGTTAATAGACATGGATACACGTATTACAAATTTCAATACAAGATTAACGCAAGTAGAAGACCGCTATTACCGACAATTCACCGCCATGGAACAAGCGATCTCACGTTCCAATCAACAAAGTATGTACTTGTCCCAACAATTTGGCGGCGGACAATAACCAAGCAACAAAACCTAAGGGAGTGACATGATGTCTTTACCAAACCCGTACCAGTCGTACCAAAATAACTCGGTTCAGACGGCATCGCCCGGTGAACTGACGTTGATGCTATATAATGGCTGTCTGAAGTTTATTACACAGGCAAAACAAGCCATTCAAAATAAAAATATTCAAGATAAAAATACCAACTTGCTGAAAGCTCAGAAGATCATCCAGGAGCTTATGGTCACATTGAACATGGATGCTCCGGTTTCACAGACATTGATGCCGATGTACGATTACTTGAATCGCCGCCTGATTGAGGCAAACATCCAAAGCAGTGTTGAGATTCTGGATGAGGTGGAGAGCTTTGTGACGGAGTTCCGTGATACTTGGAAGGAAGTTATCCAGATCAATCGTCGTCAGCAGTATGGACAGGGAGGACGAGTATAGGATGGGAGCGGTCAGCGTTTTACTTGAGATCACACATAACTTGCACGGTCATGTGACGAGCGGTCTTCCGAAAGAAGAGCGCGAACCCTACATTGAGCGGTTGAACGAGCTGTTGGATCAGCGGGAATCATTGCTGGGCGAAATTCCTGTTACTTTTACTGATGAAGAGAAGCGGATGGGACTCGCCATCCTCCAGCTGAATGAAGTCGTTCAGCCTTTGCTCGATCGCCAGCTCGCTGAAATTAAGCGTGACATTACTTTGATGAACCAAAAGAAAACCCATTCTGCGCAGTACGCGAATCCGTACGCAGCAGTTTCGGGTGACGGCATGTTTTTTGATAAGAAGAATTAAGAACTCTGGCCTATATGAGCCGGAGTTTTTTTGCCATAAAAAAGCAACGGCCACTAAGCCGTTGCTCTCTTTTTCCTTCTATTATTCTAGTTCACTGCACTTTCTACAAGCTTCGCATAGGCAGAAGCGCCTTTTGGCTTGAGATGGACGCCGTCATTATAAAAATACGAGGTTTGTCCATTGCTTGCCTGGTTCCAGTTTACAAGCTTCGTGTGAGGATGTGAAGATGCCACTTCCGCGAGCGTCCGGTTCACTTCTTTTTCCCACGAACGGGGAACCTGGCTGTTGATCAGTACGATTTCTTTGTCTTTACCAACTTTATCGAGCACGTTTACGAGCTGGTCTTTTGAGAAAGGACCGTTCGTTCCAAGCCCGATGACGATTGTGTGGCCGAGTTGGCCGTTTGCTTTCATGTGATCGATGACACTTGAAGCATCCTTCAGCTGGCGGCCGATCTTGGCGTCAACCGTTGCCTTAGGGAATTTTTCTTTGATATAAGGTGCCACGTTCACCATGACCGAGTCACCGATCACTGAGATTCGTTCGTCCGCCGGTTTAGGCGGCGGGACAGGTGACGGTTTCGAGTCTGGCTTTTGGTCAGGCTTCGGTTTTGGTTTATCTTCCGGTTTAGGTTGTTCATGCTTCGGTTTCTCTTTCGGTTTTACAGGCTCAGGGTGCATGATGGCCTGCTCGGCTTTCTTTTTCTGTCCTGCTTCAAGCTTGTGAAGCTCCGGGATGACAACCGTGAAAAAGATGACGACGATCACTGCTGCTGAGCAGCCAAGGATCGATTTTTGCACGAGTGTCGCGCGTTTCCAGGAATGTGCCGTCATGTTCAGTTTCGCTCTCCATCGTTTCAGTGCTCCTTGACGGATAGGCTCCTCGATAAAGTGCCAGGACAGCGTGGCCAGAATAAGGATTAAAGCAAACTGAGCGATTCTGAGCCATACGGATGGATGGGCGTTTTCCTGTGCAGGGTTAGTGAAGACGATGACCGGAAAATGCCATAAATAGATGCCGTACGACCGTACACCGATCCAGCGAAGCGGCTTCCATCCCATCGCCATGCCGAGCCGGCTGGACGGATGGGCAAGCGCCGCCACCACAAATAAGGTGAAAATCGACAGAATGACCATACCGCCGCGATATAAGAAGCTATCAAATTGTCTGGTGAATCCGATTAAGAGCAAAATCCCAAAGAGACTGAGCGTTCCAACGATATCGAGTGCTTTTCGCTGTTCTTTCGGCAGGCGGATGGACAGCTTTCGGCTTGGCCAAATGATCGCAAGTCCGGCTCCGATCAGCAGGGAAAAGGCTCTTGTGTCTGTTCCGTAATACACACGGCTCGGATCTTCTCCCGGTGAGTAAATCATAGCCATCGCAATAGCGGAAAGGAGGGCTGCAACGAGTATGCTCCCGAGAATCAATCTTTTATTTTTTATGTAGCGAAGGCCGAGTAACAGCAAAAGCGGCCATATGAGATAGAACTGTTCCTCCACCGCCAGCGACCATAGATGGTTGAGCGGAGAGGGAGGACCGAACTGCGCGAAATAAGACACTTTGTGAAAAATGAGCCACCAGTTGCTTACGTACGTTAGGACAGAAAGCACATTGCCCCAGAGGTCCAGTAAAAACGATCGTTCAAAAAGAAGGACCCAAAGAATGACAAGAGCCAGCATGGACAGTAAAGCCGGCAGGAGTCTGCGTGCCCGTCTGATCCAGAACTGTTTAAAGTCGATTTCTCCGGTTCGATGGTATTCCGTTATGATTAAATCTGTGATCAGGTAGCCGGATAGAACGAAAAAGATGCCTACGCCCAATAATCCGCCAGGTGCCCATCCAAGATTTAAGTGATAAGCGATGACAGCGAGAACAGCGAACGCCCGCAGCCCGTCAATCCCGGGCATATACCGCTTGTTTTTCTGGGTAGGTTCAGGCATCCAGCTCCCCCCTTACCCTGAAATTTTTCTTCTTATTATATTGTAACGTTGCCGCCTCATAACCCGCAGTGAATTCTTGCTGCTGGCAGCATGCGATGTAAAACATGGTCGTTCTCCCTTCGCATAAAGCAGATCTTTTTATCTCCCATAATAGTTTAGTGGTTTTCAAGGGTATTGGAAACAAAACAATTCTACTATTTTCGACAAATTTTTATGTTAAAAAATCCCTGCTGACAGGGGAATTTAGCCTAGAGTCTACTATAGTGCAATTGGATTTGCCGAATCAAGGAATAAATGGCTAATGAGGCGGGAATAGGAAATATGTCGCAGTGGAATGGGGATAAAAGGCCGAGTAATTACCTGATTTTAGTAAAAACGGCTAGTACCTCTGCACGTGTGCCTTCTTTACAATAGGAAGAGAGAGAATAAGCAGGCGGTGATCGGATGTTTTTTGACAAGCAAAAATACAGGATGCAGGCGGAAATGCTGGATTGGTATTCCGGCAAGGTAACGGAGTCGATGCATAAGCTGGATCGACTCGGACGAGACCGCGCACACGTATTGACCAAAGCTCAAGACTGGGAGAGCAAAAGCAAAGCGAGCTACAAACAGATCATGTCAGAAGCGGCAAGCACCCACTTTTCGTCAGCCAGTACAGGGGAACAATTGAAGGATGCGTTGAAAAGAGAAGCGACAAGGCTTAGGGAAAAGGCGAACGATATCGAGAGGCAGGAAAAGCTGGATGAGTCAAATAAGCGTTAAGCCGGATGAACTGGAAGCGCTGGCCTCGGATATCGGTAAACTGGAGAGCCAGTGCAGTGAGATTAAAGGTGCGTTAAAATGGGATTATCTCGCTCTCCATGCGGCCGTTTGGGACATTGATCACACCAGTGCCGGAAGCCTTTACCACAGTCTTATTCAAAAACTGGAACACTATGAAAAACTGCTGGACAGTGCGCAGGAAGTGGTGAAAAGGACAGAAGCCAAGTTCCGTGAAGCGGATCAGGGTTGGTTTGGCAAGGCAAAAGAATTTGGAATGGAAGTTGTGGGCGTCAATGATGTCATCCGAATCTTTGCCGAATATGACCCGGTGACAGGAGAAAAGCTTGACGGCTGGGATCGATTAAAGGCCGTCGGGTGGACTGCCCTAACCATTTTTCCGCCAGCTAAAGTATTAGGCATGGGCGGGAAAGCCGTCATCAAAGGCGCGAAGGTTTTACATATGGGGGATAAAGCAGCCGAAGTATTTCGGGGTATGATGAAAGTGCTGCATCCCAACGTCATAAGGAATGCATTTAAAAGTGCACTGGCTGGAATTAAAGAATTCCCTCTGTTCCCGCGATTCAGCAGAGCGGTGGTTTCATCAGTGGGTATCCAAAGGGTGGCAGAAGAGCCTTTCCGGGTGAAGGATTTTGGGACGCAATTTTCAAAGCTTGCTGGTACAGTGGATAGAAAAATTTCTGAAACAGATAGATTAAAGCTTAAAAACTGGAAATACCCACCTTCTGAAGAAAAGTATTTCAAACATAAAGATGTCTACGATAACCCCAAATACTATAATCAAGAAACTGGAGAAATTAACTGGCCTGGAACAAAGGGTGATCCAAATATTGATGGTTTTGTTGATGGTAAGTTCGAAGTAAATCTCTTGGAATCAGGAAAAGAAATAGATAGATATGGAAGTAATCTAAATGGACAATTTTTTTCTCCCAAGGGAGCAAGTTATGAAAGTAGAGCTTTACCCCCGCATATGATAGAACAGCCTTATTCCAAATATATAATTAAGCGTGATTTTCATGTAAGAAGTGGCGAAATAGCTCCATGGTTTGATGAGGTAGGCGGGGGAGTACAATATCATACCAAAATAAATATTATTGACGATTATGGTAATTCAGTTGAGGCCACTGTTGAGAACTTAATTAAATACGGATATATAGAGATCATTAAATAGTAAAAGGGATGATAGCGTTGAATAGAAACCAATTGATAGATGCTTGTGACGAGCTAAATATTAAGATAAAAATTAATCAAGATAACATCTTACAAGTAAAAGGAGACTATGAGGCCTACAGTCAAATTGAATATATAGATGGTAATTGGGAGTATTCAGTCCTTAATTTTGAAAGGCGGACACCCCCTGAGAAAACCAATGTAAAAGTTTTTTCGGATGAAGAGTCTGCGATTACACATTTTTTTATAAATGTTTTAAAAGAAGTGTATTTCTATGAGGTATTTCCTCCTAATAATCCAGCACATAATGTAAAAAGTACTCAAGAATTAAAAGATCTTTTTGATGATATAGGGATTAAGGAAAGGCTATACAGTTTTAGAGATGTTGAAGCTCAGCAAATACATGGTGAGATGGACAAAAATCAAACCTTAATAATTAGTTATATTAACGAAAAGAAGCAGAAGCAATTTACTACTATGCCTTTGCCGCTTGAAAGAGGATTTTTTGTTATGTATAGACTTACTCATTTCTTGCATATTTTAAAGATGGTCGAAGAGAAACTAAAAGAAGACAACATATTAAATACTAGTTTTAATGATCAAGATATTGAAACTTTTATTAAATAATTTTTCGAACGGGGCTGTCCAAGAAGTCTGTAAGCTGTTGATTCCCGTTCCAGGCTGCTCGCTTTTACCGGCGCGAGCCCCTACTTTCGCGGGGCGTGCGGTGAGCCTTACCGGCGTGAACGCCTACTTTTTGGTGCAGGCACCGGCGGGAGTCTCACCTGTCACGCTAGTCCCGCAGGACAAGGAAAGCTTCGGCAGCTTTTTATCGCACGAAGAAAATGTGAAGTTCATTTTCGAGGAGTCTCGCATCCCCACTTCAATTAACTTTTCATTGAAGATTTTTCAAGCCAAAAAGGGGCTGCCTGAAGGTCAATTTTCGACTTTCTGGACAGCCCCTTTTTATATTTGTTTAAACAGAAAGGATTACTTAAATGGGTTGTTTAGGTCCAACGGGAAGGTACGAGAGATATAATCGTAAGACTCCTGGCTTTAGAGGCTGTGCTTCTAAAGCTCATTTTTTGTAGAAATGTCTGCAATAGCAACCCTTTTATTTCCAAAAGTGATGTATAATGTGGTTGATACATAGAATGAATAAATGTTCATTAGTTGGTTTTTAGCAATAACGATGTAAAAGCGGGGTGTCGCATGAAGGGTCCAGAATTGATCAAGGACTTGTTTGACCTGAAGGAAAAGGGATATATAAAATATGAAGATTACTTAAGAGTGGTTGAAGCGATCAACCGCTATGAAAAGGACCAGAGAAGGATTGCGGAAGGGAAGGAACCGTATATACAGGCAACATCCGGACCAAAGCGCTCGGAGGAAACACCCCAAATCGAGAGGGAACAGCCGATCATGACCAGCACGGTGCCAGCGGCTCAGGATCAGCCTGTACCGAAGCCGAGGCCAGTGACTCAACCAGCCCCCAAGCCGGCACGGACCGCTGAACAAAAGCGGGAGCGGAACTTGACGCTGCTCATGACAGCGGGTGTCGTGCTTCTTCTGCTTGGCGGGCTTACCCTTGCAACGAGCAACTGGGACGTATTCAGTTCTCTGGCGAAAACCTTGCTTGTAGGCGGAATCGCCGCTCTATTCGGAGGGCTCGGTGCATTGTCACAGCGGGTGCTTCACATCAGGAAGACAGCATTTGCGTTCTTTGTGCTGTTTGCGCTATTCGTGCCGATCACCATTCTGTCGGCAGGATATTTTGAGCTGTTTGGCAGCTGGCTGAGTTTTTCGGGGAACGGTAAGTATGTGCTGGGGGCTGTAACCAGTCTGATCTGTCTGCCTATTTATTGGTTGTTCACGAAGTTGTTTTCATCCAAATTGTTCGCCTGGTTTACGCTGATTGCTTCAGCTATCGGCTATGCGTTTGTTCTTTTGGCATTCGGTATTGAGAAGAACGCGTTCTATTTTGCATATGCCCTCGGAAATGCGGGTTACATCTATCTTTTTCATGTACGAAAAGCGAAGGAGGCAGACATTTCTCAAAAGGTCTTGCCCATCTTTATTCAAAGCAATCTGATCTTATCCACGTTATTCATTATCATTTCGTTTGAACAGCCGCTTTCTCAGAGCTTTAACCTGATATTGACCGCTGTTCTGTATTTGGCGATGAGAATGGTCAACAAACGGGTGGAGTATGAGCTCTTGTTTATGGCTTTTGTTTCGTATGGCCTCTATCAGCTCGTTGAACAAGCGGCTGGTGCCGGCCTGAGCCTGGTACTCATTCCAATCGTGCCAGTGGTGCTTCTCGCTGTTGCCCGCTATTCGAAGGGCAATTTGAAAAAGTACTATCAGATCGCCAACGGGGCTGTCTCTGCTCTTGCGTTTTTATTCGTTACGGGAAAAGGGCTGATGCTTTCAAGCGGCGAGGGAAGCGTGTGGATGTTTCTGGGGTATCTCGTGATTGCCGGTAACTTTGTTTACTTAAGCTATAACACGGCTTTCCGCCTCTTTACGTATCTTGCGCCTTTTTACATTTTCAGCGCTGCGCTGGAGGTGTATCATCTCACAAGCCCGTCCAGCATAAAGTATTGGCCGCTTGCTATCGGAATATCCGGGCTGGTTGCGTATGTAATCGGCCAGTTCATTGTGCCAATCCGTCGTTCCAGCCTTTATGTTGGCGGAGCGTTCCTGATGGCTGGTTTCGGATTGACGCTGCTGATTCCTGAGTATTGGCAGACAGTTGTTCTCTCCCTTCTGCTGACAGGACTTGGGGCTATACATTATTTGACCGGGCAGGGCATCTCCCAAAAAATATTTGGTGCAGGTGTCTCGGTCTTCCTGTTCTTTGCGGGCTTTTCAATGGGAATGGCGCTTATTCCTGACCCAGATCGTGCGCTCGCGATTGGAATAGGAACAATACTTCTGGCTGCACTGTATTATTGGAAAAAAACAGACCGCATTCTCGGTCAATACGCATTGATCGGTGCGATGTTCGTTTCTCTTATCAGTTTTCTTGCCTCCTTTGACACGGAAGCCGACTGGATTCGTCTCGTCTGCAGTTTGCTGTTTAGTTGTATGATGTTCGTGGGGACGCGGTATTTTAAACAGAGTGTCGGTTATGGAGTGGTGCAGGCAGGATTGTTCTTTGTTTTTTATGCGCTGCTTCACTTGACGGCAGATCCGCTGAGCGAACGGCTCACACTGATCACGATTGCCGCTCTCCTTTTTGTTTCCTATGAAGTGTTAAAGCGGGTGGAACGCCAAAGCCATCTGCCTGCGCTGGTTGTCAGCCAAGCGGCTCTTCTGTACGCGGTATTCTATAACTTCATTACTTCTGGTGAAACGCTGCCGTATCTCTTGCTGGCGATTTTATTTGGGTTATATGTATGGCGTTCGGTGTATGAAGCGGAGAGAAAATACAGTCTGTACGCTGGACTGACCGTTTTATCCGCGGCATTTGGTTTCATGGTCAATGAATGGTTTCCTAACGAGAACCGTCTCGTCTACAGCCTGTTGCTGCTGGCTGCTTATTTTGTTCTTTCAGAAGCCTGGAAGGAACGGCTCAGATGGTATATCGTTCCGTTCTCCATTCTGGTGATGGCCGAATACCTGGCTGATTCCTATTACAGCGGAGACATAATCTCTCTTTGGTTCTATATTGGTGTTATCTTTGTTTTCATGGCGTTTTTCCATTCTCTTAAAGGATTTTGGAGAACGGCTGCGGTCTTCCCACTGATTTTTTTCTGGCTCGGGATGGCCGATTTGATGGATATTTACAGTCTTTCTTCTCCACTCCGTGCGATCGTGTGGTATGCGATCGGTATTCTGTTTACCGCCATCGGAATGTTTTTATATGAAAAAATGTATCATCACGCGAATGAAGAAAAAGTTGATTTTTACGGAATAGCGGGGCTGGTCTATGTATGGACCGGCAGCATGCAGGCTGTGGAATGGGTATTTATCGCAGGATTCACCCTGATCGCGGTATTGCTGTATCAGCATTCAAGACGGATCAATGAGATTCCCATCGCGCAAAAAGTCCTTCAAACGCTGTCGCTGCTCGTTGGTCTGTTAACCTATTATACGATCATCGACATGATTGATTTCCCAGACTATCTCATGACTGAACTGTATGTCTTGCCTTGGATCCTGGTTAGTTACCTTCTGACGAGAAAAACATGGAATCTCAGCGAAAAAGTAATCATGTATGTTCAATACAGCTTGATCGGCGCCATCTCATTAATCCTCATGATCGATGCGATGTACAGCTATAAAATCGTCGATGCGATTATTCTTGGATCACTCGCCGTCATCGCTATCCTCTATGGCTTTGTTTCCAAACAAAAAAGCTACTTTTTCAGCGGTTTGATCGTGCTGCTGGTCAATGTGCTTGTGCAGACCCGGCCATACTGGGGCAACATGCCGTGGTGGGTGTACCTGTTGATCGCAGGAATCCTGCTGATCGGGTTTGCCGGCTATAATGAATTTAAAAAACAGAAGGGCATTGAATCCCCATCGCTGAAAGAACAGCTCCTCCGAAAATGGGGCACGTGGTTCGGGGCCTGGAAGTAAAATAGCGAAAGGACAGTTCCTCTTATAGGAGCTGTCTTTTTTGGGGTGTTTGCGGAAAGATTGTTCATCGTACTTGTACATTATTGGTATAAAGATGCTAAATAGGATTTAATAAAAGGCTTTTTTCGTAAGCTTTGTTGCTTTTGGGAGTGGTTGATTTCCGTTTCAGGATGCTCGCTTTTACCGGCGTAAACGCCTACTTTCGCGGGGCGTGCGATGAGCCTTACCGGCGCCAGCGCCTGTGGGTCTCACCTGTCCCGCTGCTCCCGCAGGACAAGGAAGGCTTCGGCAACATTATATCGCACGAAGAAAATGTGAAATTCATTTTCGAGGAGTCTCGCACCTTACACTCCAATCAACTTATCAATGAAGCATCTTTACAAGAAGGTTCCCAAGCAACAATCTTTTAGAAAACAGCTTAATAAAAATATCTTACGCCAATTCGGATCACTTATTGATAAACTGACTTTGGAATTTTAATAAATGGATTCCCATCATCGTGTGATGCAATTTCATATTCATCATAATCTTGAAATAGCAGATAAATTCCGTCTTTATAAAACGAGAATTGAGAGTTTTTGTTAACTGGAACGTCGCTTAATTGAAATACAGAATCAGAATACGGTTTATGTGTACTAAGATATTTAAATGCATACTTTTGTACTTTTTTATAATTGCAAGATGTTTTAAGAATATCATCAATTTTATAGTGTTTACCTGTTGAAAGGTCAAAGTTATACATTGTTACTTTGCCTTTTCCATGTGCTCCCCCAGTATAAGTGTATTCCAAATAATAGATACTCAATTTACCATTTGAATTATACTTTACTTGATAAAGAGAGTTGAATGAATATTTACATTTTGGAGTTTTTTTACATAACTCTTTTTTTGGAACCTCTTTTTCTGCTTTCTTAACATTAAGGTAAGAATTGTACGATTTTTCAGCTGCTTTTTTAAGTGTGGAATTAATCTTACTGGCCGCATTTTTATTGATTCCGTAAACTTGAGGATACCGTAATAAATAAATACCTTTATATGAATGTTTTGTAAATTCAGCTTTTTGTGAGCTTGCATCAGAGTCTGTACTTGGCGCGAAAAAAGAAAAGGAAAAAACCATAATTAACAGAACTGCTGAGATCATTCTCAAAAAAGATGATCGTTTTTTCATGTGAAATCCTCCCAGTCCCAAAAGATTTCTAATTGATCATATGGGTAAAGAAATTCTCCGCTTGAACTTTGGTATTAATATCCTACGCCAATAACCCTTTATATGTTAGTCGAAATGTCTAGTAGGAAGTTACAAAATTTTATTTAAGGGTATGTATATTGCACAGTACGTTGATGATATCCAGCAGAGTTTGAATTACGCGGGTAAAATCTCCTTAATATATTTCATCCCAAACTGCATTTTAACATACGGTAAAAGAAGTTTTTGGGACAAAAAATCATTAATGCTTTGGTTTTTGTGTGTTTCTAGGCCTTTTGGACGGACTAATCACTTTTATCAACTTTTAAAAAACTTATAATTATCATATAATAGTAGATGATTTAGTATTTAAATGATTGTAATACATTATGATATGGTTATAACTTGACAGAAAAAGTGTGTGACTAGATCGCACCTTAGCTTGGTGTGAGGCCTGCATCTTTTCTGCAAATTTTAGGCGAAAAGGTTGGTAAAAATGAGCAGCAGAGAAACTAACACTGACGTCATTTTAATTGGCGCCGGAATCATGAGTGCGACTTTAGGGACAATCTTGAAAGAATTAGTACCGGAATGGGAAATTAAAGTGTTTGAGAAGCTCGAAAACGCAGGAGAGGAAAGCTCTAACGAATGGAATAATGCGGGAACGGGGCATGCGGCACTGTGCGAGCTTAACTACACGGTCGAAAAACCGGATGGGTCTGTAGATATTAGTAAAGCTATAAAAATTAATGAACAGTTTCAGCTTTCAACGCAGTTCTGGTCCTATCTTGTAAACGGCAAGCTGATACGTAATCCAGAGAATTTTATCATGCCTTTGCCCCATATGAGTTTAGTACAAGGGGAAGAAAACGTAGCGTTTTTAAAGAAACGTTTTAAAGCGCTGTCAAACAATCCGCTATTTCAAGGGATGGAATTTTCCGATGTTCCGGAAAAACTGTTGGAATGGATTCCGCTTATCATGGAAGGCCGTTCATTGAATGAACCGATTGCAGCTACCAAAATTGACTCTGGAACAGATGTCAACTTTGGTGCGTTGACGCGTATGTTGTTTGACCATTTAAAGACTAAAAACGTCGATATCAAATACAAACATAGTGTTGATAATATTAAACGTACAAGCGATGGCTCGTGGGAATTGAAAGTGAAAAATCTCGATAGCGGCAGCGCAGAACGCCATACGGCAAAATTTGTCTTTATTGGTGGCGGAGGAGGAAGCCTGCATTTACTGCAAAAATCCGGTATTCCTGAAGGGAAACATATCGGAGGATTCCCGGTAAGCGGAATCTTCATGGTATGCAATAATCCGGATGTCATAGCGCAGCAGCATGCAAAAGTGTACGGCAAAGCCAAGGTTGGGGCTCCGCCAATGTCTGTTCCGCATCTTGATACCAGATATATCGACAATAAGAAATCGTTGCTATTTGGACCATTTGCCGGCTTCTCGCCAAAGTTCTTAAAAACTGGTTCCTTGTTCGATTTAGTAACTTCCGTAAAACCGGATAATGTCTTAACGATGCTGGCGGCAGGTGCAAAAGAGATGTCATTGACAAAGTATCTGATTCAGCAAGTTATGTTATCAAAAGAACAGCGCATGGAAGAGCTGCGGGAATTTATTCCGACCGCCAAAAGCGAAGATTGGGATTTAGTCGTAGCTGGCCAACGTGTGCAAGTTATTAAAGATACAGAGGCAGGCGGCAAAGGAACCCTTCAATTTGGTACGGAAGTGATTACTGCTGCTGATGGCTCGATCGCAGCATTACTAGGCGCATCTCCGGGTGCTTCTACTGCCGTTCACGTTATGCTTGAGGTAATCAAAAAATGCTTCCCGCAGCATATGGAAGAGTGGGAACCGAAAATCAAAGAAATGATTCCTTCTTATGGTGTTTCACTAATGGAAAACCCAGAGCTTCTGCACGAAATTCATTCTTCAACAGCACAGGCGCTTGGTCTAAGGAAAAAAAAAGAGATGGCCTTTAGTTAATTCTTTGGATGTAGTAACCATTAATGGACAAGCTTTCTATGATGAAGAGATTGAAAAGACAATGATTGAATAAAACAGAGATAAAATAAGGCTGTTTTCGTAACCTTTGTTGCTTTTGAGAGTTGTTGATTTCCGTTTCAGGATGCTCGCTTTCCGCGGGGCGGGCGGTGAGCCTTACCGGCGCAAGCGCCTGTGGGTCTCACCTGTCCCGCTAGTCCCGCAGTACAAGGAAGGCTTCGGCAGCGTTATATCGCACGAAGAAAATGTGAAATTTATTTTCGAGGAGTCTCGCATCTTGCACTCCAATCAACTTGTCAATGAAGCCTATATACAAAAAGGTTCCCAAAGCAACAATCTTTTAGAAAAGAGCCTAAAATAAAAAATTAAAAACAGAACCTTTGATCCATCTTTGGATTGAAGGTTCTTTTTTAAAAATTCGCATCAACTAACGGGCTGCAATTGCAGAAAGGCATCTAATTAAATGTCTTTTTATTTTGGCCAAAATAGGTTTTTTTACGTTCAATTGTTTGTATAAAAGAAAAGGGGTTGATAGAATGAACCTAAAAATTCCAGTCAGGAGGAACAGCAATGGATCTTACGGGAAACACCATTTTGATAACAGGCGGGGCTTCAGGGATCGGATTTTCTTTCGCTGAACGTTTTATAAAAGAAGGAAACAAGGTTATTGCAGTTGGCCGGCGGGAAGAAAAGCTGGCAGAAGCAAAAGAGATGCTCCCGGAACTGCATACAAAAGTGTGTGATGTTTCCAAAGAGGAAGAACGCATTGAACTGGTTGAGTGGGCAGTCAATGAATTTCCGGATCTCAATCTATTGGTGAATAATGCCGGAATTCAGCAGCGAGTAAATTTGAAAAACGCCACCCATGACTGGAGTTATTATCAAAATGAGTTGGCGATCAATATTGAAGGCCCCATCCATTTGTCCATGCTGTTAATTCCTCATTTGAAGAAACAAAAAAGGGCAGGCATCATGAACATAACATCAGGATTGGCGATACAGCCAGGAGTCTGGGTTCCGATTTATAGTGCGACAAAAGCTGCGATGCACTCCTTTACGCTTACACTAAGACATCAGCTGGCAGACACGAATATTGAGATCGTGGAAGTGATTCCTCCTGCTGTAAATACCGACCTGGGAGGGGTAGGTTTGCATACGTTCGGTGCTCCGTTGGATGATTTCGCAGATACCATTTTTGAAGGATTGAAAAAGGAAAAATTGGAGGTTGGTTACGGCGGGACAGAAGAGCGTCTTAGCGCTCCGAGGGAAGAAATTCAACAAGGAATCAAGATGGCGTGGCAAAACTTTCAGAAGAACAATCCGGATTTTATGAAGTAATATTCAATCCCCTTTCATTTGGAAAGGGGATTTTGTTGTTACCGGGTGAATAACTCCATTTTGTGCTCTTTATCTGGCCTCAAAATGAGACTCTTCAATCCTGGCGATACTGATCTTTTCATGCTGCTCTTTTATTTTTTTTGCCAGGCTTTCTACACCAAATATCTCGGTAAACGTATGGCTTCCGGCAATAAGATTGATTCCTGCAAACTGGGCATATTGGATACTGTATAACGTAGCTTCACCTGTTATGTAGGTATCACATCCGGCATCCACTGCCTTTTTGATAGTGTTGGAGGAATGGCCCGCTCCCGTCACCATACCGATCCGTTTCACTGGCCGGTCATGATGCTTCCAGGCACGAACTTGTTCGTTTAAGGTTTGGGTTGTTTTTTCAGTCAAGACTTCAAAGGATTGCGGTTCAGTCAACTCTCCGATCCCTGGAATGTGGCCCTCATCATAGATGGAGAGCTGAATGATATTGTTGATCTCAAGTGCGTTCATCAGCGATGTGCACGTTCCAAATTCCACATAATCAAGTGGCCCATGAATATAGAAGTGGCTCATGTTGTATTCTTTTAACTTTTCCATGCAGACATCCCGCAAGCCGTAGAGGAAATCCCACGCATCATGATGCGTCAGCAGCAGGTCAACGTTTTGAGCGGCTGCAAGCTCTATGGCTTCCAGGGAAAGATTTGTGCAGTAGCCAACTCTGTTAATCTCGTTCTTTACACAGCTCGTGAAACCATAATCATCATGAAACTCACTAAGAAGCTCTTCAGGAAAAAGTGATTTAATCGTATCTTCAAATCGATCCAGGTTCATAAGTGGAACTCCTTTTGATTTTGTAGGTGCCAGGCACCGCAATTACACAAGTATGTAAAAGCGGTGCCTGGCACCCGGTTTTTAAATGAATGAGCTCTCGACGCTGTTGGCTTCACAGTAGCATTCGCTTGAGCGCTTGTACTGTTTCTTCCGGTAATAATAATCGCCCAGCTGTTCATAGCACATCCGGATATACATGAATTCATCCTTCTGCTTGAAGATGGGAAGGGCGGTCTCTTCAAGAAAAATCTTATAATCTTCTTCGTTACGTCTTTTTTGCACTTGAAATTGCAGGATCTTCAGCAGGCAGTAGGTTTCGTTCAGTTCGCCTTTTAACAGCACTAGCCCTTTTTCAATCCAGCGGGTGGCATCTTCAATCTCGTTCAGCTGAAAAAGGTTACTGGCGAGAAGGTAGATCGTAAGCTCCCCGCCTTGCAGATCTTTGCGCACATTAAGAGATTTTAAGAAATAATCGATCGCTTCCCACGGCTTCTTTTGCTTATGATAGACAATCCCAATATTATGATAGATATGTATCTTTAAATGGCCGATGTCCGGCAGGGATTCGATGCCTTTCAGCGCCTTTTTAAAATAGGAGAGGGCAGTTGCGTGTTCGTTGATCCGGTTGTAGTTGATGCCCAACAGGATGTAGCAATCGACCACTTTAAAAAATAAGATGTTTTTGTTGAACTCTTCCATCGCCCGCTCGGAGTGAAAGATGGAAAGTGTAATCTTACCCAACCGGCTGTAGATGAGTGCAAGCTGGTAATGGTACTCCGGCTCATTTACATATTCGCTTGCTTTTAAATACAGCTCCAGCGCTTTTTGAAAGTGTCCTTTTAAGTATTCATTCAATCCTGAAAAGTAAAAGTAGTATCCTTCAATCTCTTTTGGCATATACGTCATGTATTTTTCTGCAAAAGCCAGCTGCTCTTCGGCTTTGTTAAATTCCCTAATTAGCAAAAAATGCCGGGTAGCGGCCAGGTGAAACATCGTTAAAAGTTCTATGTCGGTGATGCCTTTAATCTTCTTCTCGATCGCTGCGTAATGGTCGGCGGAAGCAGGTCGATTTCTTGCTTTTATATCTTCATACCAATTAAAAATCATCTTCTTGATGCCATCGCTTGAGGAGGATTGCAGCAGCTCATCGTATTCAATATTCAGCCTTTTGCAAAGCAAAATTAGAATTTCCCGAGAAGGGACGATGCTGTTGTTCTCGACTTTACTAAGGTAGGGAACTGAACATATGCCAGAAGTGAGTTCTTTTTGGGTAAGTTTATTTTTTTCTCTAAAATACTTAATTTTCTCCCCTCTAATCATGATCCACCTCTTTAATCCATTCTAGTTTTTTCTATCATATCATATAAAAAAACTGATTTTTCCTATTAATACATAATTTTGCCGATTTCTATCCTACTTTGTCTGTAAAGGGCAAGGAGGTTTGATTTCAAAGAGGATAAGTCGAATTTCCTAGGAAATAATCTGTCGAAACTTGTTCTATATTTCCTGTTTTTAAAGGTAAAAAAGGACTTTACCCCTCAAAGAAGAAGTTAGGCATAAGAATTTTTAATAAAGGAGTTGAGGGTTTTGAAAAAGCGTATTGGAATTGTGGGAAGCGGAACGACCGGATTGCAGCTGGCTTATGCTTTAAATGATGATTTTGAAGTGGCCATTGTTTCTCATCGTACACCAGAACAGCTGCGCAGCGGGCGGATCATGTCCACGCAGGTTCATTTCAGTCCAACACGAGCCCGCGAGGAACGATTTCATATGCCGAAGTGGGAAAGCGATTCAATGATTGAAAGCATTCATATCACGGTCGGTGACCAAAAGCTGTTTGCGGGTATGCTTGAAAAACCGGCATTATCCGTCGATCAGCGTCTGGCATACTCTCGTTATGCAGAAGAATTAGAGAGAGCTGGTGTGTCCTTTCAGCAGAAAAAGGTCATAAAAGAGGAGATTGAAGCATTCAGTGACGAGTTTGATCTGGTTATTGATTGTACAGGAAAAAACGGTCCGCTTGTTCCGTTTCCAGTCGAAAAAGAACTCACTCCATTTCAAACCCCGCAGCGAAAATGTATCGTCGGGTATTTTAAAGGAGTGAAACCAACTTCTCCTCTAGGTGTCAGTGTGACGGTGATTCCGGAACTTGGGGAAATGTTCGAAATTCCTTCTGAAACGGAGTACGGTCCTGTTACGATCCTGTTCATCACGGCTGTTCCTGAAGGGCCGCTGGATATGTTTAAAGGCATCAAGACACCTGAAGCATTCACGATAAAAATGAGAGAAGCCGTCGAAATGTTTTTTCCTGAAATCCATGAGCGAATTGTAGATATCGAGTTCGCTCTATGTGATGAGAACGGCTTCTTACAAATCGCGATTACTCCAGAGGTACGCATACCTTATCTCAACGTGAACGATAAGCTGTTCCTTGGCTGTGGAGACAGCGTAATTCTCAACGATCCGATTACCGGACAGGGAAGCAATCTCTCATCCTATTGCGCGGAACAGCTGTCTGACTTGCTGATTGAACATAAGCATTCTGATCGATGGGATGAAGAACTCGGCCGTTTATACTGGGAGCGTATAAAGCCCTTCGTCAAAGAGGTGACAGAGTGGACGAACGCCATGACACAACCACTTCCAGGGCATGTCATTCAGATGCTGCTGAGTGCTGCAGAAGATCAGCAAAAAGCGGATCAGATCGCCCGCTGGTTCGAAAACCCATCCACCGCTCACCAGGCATTTCTCGCGAAGGTGTGATAGCGAGGGTGCCAGGCACCGGTTTTACACACTTGTGTAATCTCGGTGCCTGGCACCCTTTCCTTTTTTTTTCTCATGTCTAGTCCAATCATCCCGTCTTTTAGCAAATTTTAGTAACTTAGTCTAGTACCTCCATCCCTTTTTCTTTTTTACAATAGAGAGACAGAGATTGAGCAGGCGGTGATGTCGTGATTTTTGATAAGCAGAAATACAGGATGCAGGCAGAGATGCTGGATTGGTATTCGCATAAAGTGAATGAATCGATGCAAAAACTCGACCAGCTTAGATGGGATCGAAACCGTGTGCTGACAAAAGCTGATACATGGGAAAGCAAAAGCAAAGCCACTTACCTGCAAATCATGTCAGAAGCAGCAAGCACTCACTTTGCTTCGGCAAGTACAGGAGAACAATTGAAAGAAGCGTTAAAAAGAGAAGCAGCCCGGCTGAGAGAAATGGCGAATGAATTGGAAAGGCAGGAGAAGCTGGATGAGCCAAATCAACGTCAAGCCCGATGAACTCGAAGCCCTGGCCAATGATATAGAGAAATTAGAAGATCAGTGCGACGACATTCAAGATGCGTTAAAATGGAACTATAATCTCCTCCATGCAACCTACTGGGATATCGACAATACCCATGCAGGAGGACTCTACCATAGCCTTATTCAAAAACTTGATCATTATAAGACTTTGCTGAACAATGCGCAGGAAGTCGTCAAAAGAACGGAAGCCCAGTTTCGTGAAGCTGATCAGGGTTGGTTTGGCAAGGCGAAGGAATGGGGCATGGAGCTCGTCGGCGTAAACGACGTTGTCCGTATTTTTGCCGAGTATGACCCGGTAACCGGTGAAAAGCTTGATGGATGGGACAGGCTTCAAGCTGTTGGCTGGACGGCGCTGACCATCTTTCCACCTGCAAAACTAGCGGGATTGGGAGGCAAAGCGATCATTAAAGGTGCGAAGGTTTTAAAGATGGGCGACAAAGCCGTCGAAACTTTCCGCGGTATGATGAAGGTGCTAGATCCTAAGATTATAAAAAATGCTTTTAACAGAGCATTAGCTGGCATAAAAGAGTTCCCTTTGTATCCTAGAACTATTTCTCAATTAACTACTGGGCATAATGTTATTGATTTTTATAAGGTTAAAGATTTAGGACAATTATTTTCTGTCGCAAATGGCAGCGCAGGAACAACTTTAAAAAAATCCGGAAAAGTTTTAAGAACCTCTTCAGGGGGTCTTAAATACAGAACCACACATGGCGAAAATGGAGAATTATTGTCCGCATTTGCAAAAATTGAAAAACATCATATAAACACAGGTACCGCTACCAATACTTCATCTCGTGAATTGGCTAGAGTACTTGGCAAATCAACGGATGATGCAGGGCATGCGATAGGGAAAAAATTAGGAGGACCTGGAGGGTCTAATTCTGGTAATATCTTTCCTCAAACTCCAAGCGTAAATCGTGGTGACTTTAGACAATTTGAAAAAGAAATTTCGCAAGAGGTATTCTCAGGTAAAGAGGTTTTTGTTAGGGTAGTGCCTAAATATCATAGTGGATCTACAAGACCTTATGAAATACTTTATCAGGTACGTATTGATGGTCAGACGATTAAAAGGATTTTTCCTAATCCCTAGTAGTTCTAGATTAAAGGAGTGTTAATTTTGAGTGACTGCTATCGAATAAAGATAAGTGATAGTGAAGAGACGCAAAGTCAGAGCGACCTTTCTTTTTTAGGCGGAAAACCTAGAGTACCTAAATCTATTGATATACCTAAATGTGAATTATGTGGAGAAGAACAATCTTTTTTCTTTCAAATTGCTTTTCCAGAGAATCATAAATGGAATGAATTCAGTATGGCAGTTTTTGCATGCACTTCTTGTGCTCATGAAGGATATTTTATTCCAGAGATGCTTGAGGACGAGCTATCTGGAATTAATATACCGAGTGATTTTTTAAGAGAATATCAGAAAAATTTCAGAATAGAAGTTTTTAAAACAACTGATGGAGCTATTCAGACTAACTATAAAGAAAAAGTAAAATTCAAAAGGATTACTTTGATTGAAGAGATTGATAAAGAAATATTTAATAATAAAATTGGAGGTTCCCCAAATTGGGTAGCTGATGATGAAACTCCGGGCAGCTATAATAAAACAGAACCTATGGTTTTCCTGATGCAGTTGCTTGAAGATTTTAAATTTGAAAAATTACCTGATGCACCTTCACAAGTGAAACTAAGCTTAACTAAAAAGCAAGAACCTTCAAACAGGGATTATTATGAACTTTTTTTAGGTAATAATATTTACTTTTTTGGGACAGCAAGCCTTGAGAATCCGCTAGTTTACGTTCTTACTCAAATATAATAATTAAGAGTGAAGAAGCCCTGGATTTATTATTCCAGGGCTTCTTTTTACCTTTATTAAGAAAACTCCCCCTCCAACGCCTTCACAATCTCCTCCACCGATTGCCCCTGACCGCTTTGGACAGCAGCAAGAAAAGCGCCTTCCACAAGGGGAACGTCCACAAATTGAATGGTTCGGTCACCGGTGTAGAGCTCCAGTGCCATCTCGGCGTTCATGGTCGCTGAGCCGATGTCTGTTAAGATGATGGCGTCGTCGGTTACTGAAGAAAAAGCTTCTTCAATCCGGGAGACATCTGTTCCGATCTTTCCGCCTTCTAAGCCTGCAGCATTGTGAATCACCACATCCGACACCATTTCGGCGAGCAGTTCTTTAAGACCGTCAACCAATTTTTCACTGTGAGATACGAGAATCAGATTAACCATTAAGCACCTCCGCGAACTGGCGAAGCAGAAGGGAACTGGACAACGCACCTGGATCCTGAACACCCTTGGAGGCGTCGCCGAAGTAGGAGGCCCGTCCTTTTGTTGCCTTCAATTCCTTCGTATTAGCCAATGCTTTTTCAATCACTGTCTCAAGGGGTTCATCACTCTTAAGAGCTTCGGTAAACGGCATCCAAACATCCAGCATGGTCTTTTGGCCGGCCTCGGATTTTCCGCGGGCGGAAATGCCATCAACGGCTTCCTTAAATCCGTTGTACAACTCATCACCTTCCACCGCATCTTTGCCTTTCCACTTGGCTGCGAATTTTACAAAAACGGTACCGAAGAGGGGTCCGGATGCGCCGCCGACTGTTTTGATCAAGGTCATTCCGACAAGCTTGGAAAGCTCACCGAGATCTTCAAAAGAATCCTTGTTCTCCAGTTCTTTTTTTACCGCCTGATAACCGCGTGACATGTTGATGCCGTGGTCACCGTCTCCAATTTCGCGGTCAAGGTCTGTGAGTTCATCTTTTTGCTGTTCGATCTGTTCTGCGGTTTGAAGCAGCACTTTTTGCAATCCTTTTGCAGTTAGTTTCATCTTATTCACCTCTCACTGGAAATCCTATCGTATTTGACGGGGCATCCAAGTACCCCAGTAATTCATCATCTACAGCTAGCAGCGTGATGGAAAAACCGTGCATCTCTAGAGCTGTCATATAGTTTCCTGTATAGCTGCGGACGATTTCATATTCTTTCTGTTCCAATTGTTCACTCACATATTTATAGGTTAGATAGAGTTCGGACACCGGGGTGCCGCCCATCCCGTTCACCATGACGGCGATCCGTTTGTCTGTCACTTCTGCGGTCAGTTTCTCCAGCATCTGAGCGACAATCTCTTTTACCGAAGCAATGGGTTTCCGTTCGATGCCTTTCTCTCCATGGATGCCAATGCCGATCTCCATTTCATCTTCGTGCAGTTCAAATCCCGGTTTTCCGCTTTCCGGCATATAGCAAGGGGAGAGGGCCATCCCAATGGAACGCACCTGGGAAATGGCTTTTTCTGCGATCTTTTTTACATCCTTTAACGATTTCCCTGCAGCCGCTGCGGCTCCAGCAATTTTATGAACGAACACAGTACCTGCAACACCGCGCCGGTCATCATGATTCTTTATGGCGATGTCGTCGTTGACGATTACCGTTTCGACCTGGATGCCTTCAAGTTCTGCCAATTCTTTCGCCATGTCAAAGTTCATCACATCGCCTGAATAGTTTTTTACAATCAAAAGGACACCGGCACCTGCATCTGCCGACTTGATTCCTTCAAAAACCATGTCCGGCGTCGGGGAGGTGAAAATTTCTCCGCATACTGCCGCACTAAGCATGCCATCACCGACATAGCCTGCGTGGGCAGGTTCGTGCCCGCTTCCTCCTCCGGAAACGAGACCGACGTGTCCTGAAGGTGTACCGCCTTTTCTTTTAATCACATTTACGCTTTCCACTTTTTCGTATTGATCGGGGTGGGAACGTACGAGTCCGTCAACGATGTCTGTTACGAATTGATTGGGATCCTGCATGAGTTTGTCCAACTTCATCTCTCCTTCTCTGCTTGAAATCGAGTACTGATAAGAACCCGTTATTATAACTTTCGCTGGAAATCCGGAAAACTGTCAAGGAATTAAAACGCTTTCTTACTATTCCCCGCGCTCTTTTGCTTTAATCATAGAATAGCAGTCTCGAAATTTAAAAACCCCTGCCGCTTAACTGACAGGGGTTAACGATCAATGGGTGCTTTCCACATCATCCATTTTGATCTCTGGGTCGTCGAGAGCTGAATGAACGCCCCAATAATAGAATATGAGTGAAAGAACGCCGGCCACCAACGTGTCCCAAGGTGCGTGGATGAGATGGTCTGCTCTCGTTCCCGGGCCATAGCTGCCGACATATGACATGGCAAGCAGGAATAAGTAATAGATGATGAGCCACCTTCCGGATTTCAAATGAAGCCTGACTTTTTCTTTTGAATATGATGCTTCACGGTACGCAAAAATGAAATATAGAATAAGTGATAAAATAATGATCGGAATGATGAACGAGACAACCTTCCATTTGCTCCAATAGATCACCAGTGTTGCACCGACAAAAGCAAGCGGAGTGACGATGTCGGCCGCTTTGAGCAAGAATGGACGCTTGAGTTCGGGCGCTCTATGGCGAAGGGACATTAAGGATACAGGCCCGACGACAAAGGTTAGCGCTTTCAGCGAGGTGCTGGCATCGACCAAGTCTGCCCATGCCTGGAACCGGTAGGGAAGCATCCAGATGATGGCCAGCGCAAGAGTAAGCCAAAGTGCCGCACGCGGCAATCCGCTTTTTTTATCAATCTTCTGAAAGATTTTAAAGAAATACCCATTCTTTGCCCACGCGAAGAGAGAGCGGGCTGTTGCTGAGAAATAGATATTCCCGGTAGCGGAAGGCGAGATGACCGCATCGACGAGCACCAGGTTGGCAAGCCATACGATTCCGAGTGCCGAAGCCAAGTCTGCCCATGGAGAGTCGAAGTGGAGGCCGCTCCAGCCTTTATCCAGCATATTTGACGGTACGGCTCCTATGTAGGCAATCTGCAGCAGCATGTAGACAAGGAGGCCGATCAGTACGGCGTAGATAATGGCAAACGGAATGCTTTTCTCCGGACGCTTCGCTTCACCGGCAAATTCGATCGGCTGTCGGAAGCCGTTAAAAGCAAACACGATACCGGCTCCTGTAACGGCAGCGAATATCCCTTTGGCTCCGCCAGGCTGTGCACCGCCTACAGCAAAGTTAGAGGGATCAAAGTGCATGAACAGAACGATGATAATGATGGAAGGAACGACGAATTTAAAGACAGTAAGAAAAGTATTGATCTTGCCGAATAATGCGACGCTCCAGTAATTAAGGAAAAAGAACAGAAGGATGAGACCGATCTGAACGGCAAAACCTGCGAACGTAGGCGTTCCGTCTTTATGGCCGAGGGCGTCAAACCAGTATTCCAGGTACCCCCTGACCGCTTGCGATTCAATACTGATGACCGCTGAATAGGCCAGCATGGAGATGAATCCGATCAGAAAACCGACGATGGATCCGTGAGTGAAATCCGGATAGCGGACAAAGCCGCCTGCAACGGGGATAGCCGCGCCAAGTTCTGCATAAACAAGTCCGATGAACATGATGATGACAGCCCCGATGAGCCAGGAAATCCAGGCATAGGGTCCTGCGTATTGAGCACCGGTGGCCGCTGCATAAAGCCATCCTGATCCGATAATGGAACCGAGCCCGAGAAACGTTAAGTCCAATGTGCTTAGTCTCCGTTTAAATTTACCATTGCTTTGATCCGCCGCCACTTAAGGCACCTCCTTAATTTTGGTAAAGTGTATATATAGTAAAATTCCCCTGAAAATCAGCGGCATAAACGCTGTTCAAAAATAAAAACCAGTTCTTTCAGGCTATAACCTGCAGAAACTGGCATCTTTTCTATCTTTTTATCATATTAAAATGCGCGTTCAACTGCCCCCTGATCATCGTATCCCGCAACTGTTCTTTTCTCGTTCGTTCCTCTGCTTTTTTCAGCTCCTTCCTGATTTCATGCGTCTGAACCCCGTCTTCTCTCTTGTCTGCTATGCTCATCAGCATCTCCACATCTGAAAAGGAATACTTGCGTGTGCCTTTTTCCGTCCGGGCAGGAAAGATTAAATTCCGCTCTTCATAATACCGGATCTGCCTGACCGATAACCCCGTTAAGTCTTTAACCGTGCCGATGGAAATCACTTTTTTCTCTTTATATGAGGAACTCTCATTAGACACCCACATCACTCCTTTGTCAGTGGTGGCACGAAGTTCTTTCCATTACTATAATGTTTTCTTACCTTAATGAAAAGAAGTATGTTAGATTTTCTCACATGAGTTTTTGCTCTTTGAAAAAAGTGCGTAAGGTAATCTGACAGAATGGGAGATTTCTGTATTTTTCTTTTTTATAATAGCCTTAACCGTTCCGGGTAACTGAGGGGGGATCATTTTGAAAACATTGCTATGGCAGTTTGGGATCATCCTTATGGCCTTAGGAGCTGGAAACGCAGCTGCATCATTTTTTCATTTGCCGCTGTCCGGAAGTATCATCGGAATGTTTTTACTGTTGCTTGGCCTGCTGGCCGGAATCGTGAAGCTGGAATGGGTGGAAGGAGCGGCAAACTATCATCTCCGGCACATGACGCTTTTGTTTATTCCGCCGGTTGTCGGACTCCTGTTGAACTGGGGAACCGTTCATGTTCAGATATGGAAGGTGCTGCTCGTGCTTTCATTGAGCAGTTTATGTATTTTACTGGGTACGGGATTTTCTGTTGAATACTACGAAAAGAGAAAGAGGAGGAGAAATCGATGAGCATGATGTTGGGGAATGCCATGATAAGTATTGTCACAACGAGCCTCGCGTATTTGTGCGGGTTGAAGGTCTATCGCAAGTCCAATCATAACGTCTGGCTGAATCCGCTATATACGGTTACGCTGCTGCTGTTTCTTCTGCTGCCTTTTCTTCATATGGATGTAAAAACGTATGAAAAAGGAAGCAGCATCTTTTCCATTCTTCTTCAGACGGCGATTGTATCGCTTGCTATTCCTGTTTACAAACAATACCCGCTCATTAAGAAAAATATAAAGAAAATCACGGTCGGAATTGTCAGCGGCGGGCTGGCAGGAGTTGTCTCTGCAGGTGCGTTCGCTGTCCTGCTCGGATTTAAAGGAAACGTGGTCGCATCATTGCTCCCAAAAGCGGCAACCTTGCCCGTAGCTTTATCTGTTTCGAATTCCCTTGGAGGAACAGCATCCTTAACTATTCTTTTTGTATTGTTCTCTGCTTTATTTTCGCTGATCGTCGGCCCCCGCGTATTGGACCGATGCAACATTAAAAGTAAAACGGCCCGGGGACTGGCAATGGGTGTTTCAGCACAGGCGCTCGGAGCCAACCGGTCGTTCCAGTGGGGAGAAGAAGAAGGTGTGATGGGAAGTGTCGGAATGACAACCACAGCTGTTCTTGTTTCTGTTTTCATTCCAGCGGGCATGATAATAATTGCGTATCTATAAAGGAGGTTATCATCAGTATGGAACAGAAAAAGCAAGTCTTGATCAGTAAGCTGATTGATGCAGGCTACTATAAATCAGAGAACGGCCATCTGCACGAACTGAGCGCAGAGGAACTACTGAAAGAATACCAGACGCTGAAACTTAAGGCGCTGTATCAATAGAGCGTGGCATTGGTGGTGCCAGGCACCAACGTTACACAAGTATGTAAAAGCGGTGCCTGGCACCACAGTGCTGAGGCACCACGTGCTGAAAAAGAGAAGATGGAGAGTCAAAATAAACCGCCTGATCCTAGGCGGTTTTTCTTCTGCGGGTCTGTAACTTTTTCCACATTGGTACGTATATGTGGTATGGTTTGGATAGATAAAATTACAGATTCTTACTTCTTGCCGCAGAGATTATTGGGGGTATGATGAATGGCTGAAAGAGCTGAAAAAAAGAGCCAGTCTAAAATTTTGACGGTTCTGGCTGCAATTGGTGTATTTATTCTAGGAAAATTAAAATGGGTATTTGGATTATTGAAGCTTGGAAAATTTGCAACGCTCATTTCCATGTTCCTGTCGGTCGGCGCCTACGCCGTCTTTTACGGATGGAAGTTTGCTGTTGCCCTTGTGTACCTCCTTTTTGTCCATGAGATGGGCCATTTGGTCGCCATGAAGCGAAAGGGCATACCTACCTCGCCGGCGATTTTTATCCCCTTTATGGGTGCGGTCGTGGGAATGAAAGAAATGCCCAAGAACGCAAAGGACGAAGCATTTGTAGCTTATGCCGGGCCGCTGTTCGGTTTGCTGTCCTTTTTGCCTGCCGTTTATTTGTACGAGACACAAGGATCGCCATTCTGGGGATTGGTTGTATTTTTAGGCGCGATGCTGAACCTTTTCAACCTGTTTCCGGTATCTCCGCTGGACGGGGGCCGGATTGTAGGTGTTCTTTCCACAAAATTATGGCTGATCGGGCTGATCTGTATGATTCCATACATGTTTATTTCACCTGATCCGATTATCTTTTTGATCTTCTTGTTCGGTATCGCCACATGGTGGAGACGGGTGAGAGAGGATTATGTCCTGCAGGAGAGCAGCCAGGCGCTGGAAATCTGCCGCAGAGAAGAAGAAAAGATTCATTCTCTCGTGGGAGACATGAATGAATACCGGGAGCTTCCTAACTTTCCATACATTGTGGATACTTTTATCGATGAAGGAAGGGTGCAGCAGCAGCGTTTGATGCGCCAGATTCCAACAGGAAGGAATATTCCATTCTTTCATGATAAAAAACGTCTGAAAAAAGCCGCATTGCTGACGGAGCTTGAATTGCTCGCTAAACGGGAAAAATGGTTCCTGCTTATCTACAAAGAAGAAGTCATGAAAGAGCGGGAGAAAGCGCGTATTCTTGCAGAGAGATCTTTGCATCCAGAGGAAGAAACCCATTGGGAAGAGCCGGAGGGCGGACGTCCTGAAATCGTGGTTGAGGCTTATCTTTCGGCTGTGAGAGAAGAAGCAGATAAACAGCAGGAAGAGGTCGAACGGCGTAAGAATTATTATGTCGCAAACATGAAAACGAAAGTTATTGTGCTGATCCTGTATCTTGCACTCGCTGGTGTGTTATCCTGCTTTGCCGTTTATGGGCATACCATCATGGAAGTCCACCGCGAGCTGCTGGGAAGATAATATTAAAAAAATTCAGGTGCCAGGCACCGTCTTTACACAAGTGTGTAAACGCGGTGCCTGGCACCCTATTTCTGAATTTTCATATAAATTTTTTCTCCTTAAAACCGATAAAAAGGAAAATACAACTTTCTACAGCTTTAGGGGGATCAGAGGATGTTTAAAAAATTACAGACCAAGCTTATGGTATCCATTGGGATACTAGTTGCAGTTTCACTAGTAACAGTGTCCTTATTTACGTACCGTCAGACGAGCGGTGAAATGCAGACCAATATTGAAGAGCAAGCAACAGGGGTTACAGGCCATTTGAAGAAAACCACTGAAATGTATCTGACGTTATATGGTGATACGATCGAACGATACAGCAATGACAGCCGGGTAATCAGTTATTTAACTACATTGGAAAAGAATGAAAAGAAAGGTCTTGATCAAAAGTGGCCTTTAGTGGATCAGGATTATCAATCTTTCTTAAATTTAAATAAAAATGTGGCAGTATTGTATGTAGGGGCAGCAACAAAGCAATTTAAAACGACCCCAAAAATTGACCTTCCTCCCAGTTTTGACCCTACTTCAAGACCGTGGTACCAAAATGCTGTGAAGCAGCCAGGTAAAATTCTGTGGACCGATCCATATGTTGATGCAAGTTCAGGAGAATACGTGGTTACGGTTGCTAAGAGTGTCATTCAACCTGGAAGCGGTAAAGTTCTGGGGGTAGTTGGACTTGATTTAAGTTTGGCCGGTTTATCCAAGATGATCAATGAAACGAATGTTGGCTATAAAGGGTATCCGATATTATTAGATGGAAAAGGGATTGCGCTAGTACATCCCTCACAGCAAAAGAAAAATCTTTCTAAAACAGGATATGTAAAAAAGATGCTGGAGCGCAAAGGCGGCTTGGCACATTTCACGAGCAACAGCAGCAAATTTGATCTGTTTTACCAAACGGTAGATAAGACTCATTGGAAAATAGGTGTAGTTTACGATCAAAAAGTATTAATGGCTGGTGCCGCCAAGCAAGGTAAAATCATGTTGTTTATTACCCTGTTATCGGTTATCGCTTCGTTAATTGTTACTTTCTTTCTTTCCAGGAGCATCGCAAAACCTATCAGTGAAATGAGAAATAAGATGGGATTGGTGGCAGAAGGGAACTTGACCATCAAAATGCAGGAAAAAGGGAGAGATGAGATAGCTCAGCTTACCGTTCATTTTAATAAAATGGTTGGTGATATACGAAGTTTGATCAGTTCTGTTGAAACGTCTATCTTTCAAGTTACGGATTCAGCCTCAAATTTAAGTGCAATCGCAGAAGAAACGATAGCAACAAGTGATGAAGTGGCAACCGCCGTTACAGAAATTGCTACAGGAGCTATGAAGCAAGCAGAGGATGCCGAAGAAACGAATAATAGAACACTGGAACTGGCTCATCACATTCAGCAGCTTAATAGCGAGACAGACAAGATGCTGGGCTTATCTGATCAAGCCTTTGAAGCGAATGAAACAGGTATTTCAAAGATAACTTTATTGGATGAAAAATCAGAAGAGACGAGTAATGTGCTCGAAACAATCGGCTTCGTTATTCTAGGGCTATCAGAAAAAGTACAGGAGATAGAAGAGGTTGTTCAAACCATCACCGACATATCCAATCAAACGAATCTATTAGCTCTCAACGCCAGTATTGAGGCTGCCAGGGCTGGAGAAAGCGGAAAAGGCTTTGCGGTTGTTGCGAATGAGGTCAGAAAACTGGCAGAGCAATCCAAAAACGCGACTGAGCGTATCCGCCAAACCATTGAGGGGATTGAAACGGAGACAGCACGTGCCGTTAAAGAAATGGAGAACACCAAAAACATCTCAGTTGAGCAAAAAGAAAGTGTTAAGAACACCATCGAAGCTTTTCAGCTGATCTCAAATACGGTCCTGCAAATTGTAGATTCCATCTCAGGCGTTCGTAAAGAGGTAGAATTTGTTCAATCATTTAAAGAAGAAGTTGTGGGATCCATTCAAAATATCGCTGCAGTAGCGGAACAATCTGCAGCAGCTTCAGAACAAGTCAGCGCTTCAACCGATGAACAGGTCCGTGCACTTGGTAGTGTGGCTCAATCGGCAAACGAACTCAATGCAGCAAGCAGCCATTTACAGGATCAGATTAAGCACTTTAACCTCGAGTCGTAAAATTAGATATCTTACTATAGCATTCGAATGTTAAGGGGCTGTCCAAGAAGTCTGTAAGCTGTTGATTTCCGTTCCAGGGTGCTCGCTTTTACCGGCGCGAGCTCCTACTTTCGCGGGGCGTGCGGTGAGCCTTACCGGCGTGAACGCCTACTTTTTGGCGCTAGCGCCTGCGGGAGTCTCACCTGTCACGCTAGTCCCGCAGGACAAGGAAGACTCCGGCAGCGTTTTATCGCACGAAGAAAATGTGAAGTTCATTTTCGAGGAGTCTCGCACCTTCCACTTCACTCAACTTTTCATTGAAGATTTTCAAGCCAAAAAGGAGCTGCTAAAGGTCAACTTTCGACTTTCAGGACAGCCCCTTTTAGCATTTGGGATAACTTATTCATTTCCTTATTCCGTAGACGATGAGCCCCAGTCCTGCCAGGATCCACAGCAGTTTACCTGTACTGATCTTGGCGGTGATGCCGACTAGCCCCAGGGACATCGTGGAAAAGAAGATGAATGGGCCGATGATGGATAAAGTGGAATTGATCAGCAGTGCTTTTTCCACAGAATTAAAGCGGAGCATCAGGAAAGCGGCGGATACTTCGCATAAGCCGGAAACCATTCGGATCAATGCCATTCCAAGGACAATCTTCTCAAACACCTGAAACATATCTTCAACCCCCATTGCGGGTGCCAGGCACCAGGATTACACACATATGTAAAAGCGGTGCCTGGCACCGTCTGCTCCATACACTATATGTTGTCCACATGGAAGTAGAAGTGAATAATATTTCCCGGATTCTTATCCATGGATTAAGCAGGATTTTTCACACATCCGGGTGTTTTTATTTAGTATTTTAAAAGAATATATCCGGAAAAAGATTATTCGACAAAACTTCTCACTATTCGCTAAATGAAGAGTTTGACAACAAATTTTTAAATATGTAATACTATGATTGTATAGGGTAACTATACAGATCGTCATGATGAAGGGATAGTGAAAGTGCATGCAAGGTAAAGTAAAATGGTTTAACGCAGAAAAAGGTTTCGGTTTTATTGAAAGAGAAGACGGAGACGATGTATTCGTACATTTCTCAGCAATCAATTCTGATGGTTACAAATCTCTTGATGAGGGCCAAGAAGTTGAGTTTGAAATCGTAGATGGAGCTCGCGGACCTCAAGCAGCTAACGTAACGAAACTATAATTTAAACTAACCGATACATCGGATAATAACCCGGCATTCACAGAATGCCGGGTTATTTATGTTCTGATTTTTGAGGTGGTGCCTGGCACCACATAATGAGGCACCAACTAAAGGCACCGCATAAACCAATCAATACTCTTCTTCGGATTTGTGGACTTTCTTGAACTTGCCGAAGCGGGAGCCGAGGAAGTAAGCGCCGAGGATGACGGCGACAAAGCCCAGACTGATAAAGAAGCCGACGCGCTGGTTCGTGTGGAGCAGGGAACCAGCGATTGTAAATGCGATCAGCGCGATTCCTAAATAAGAAGTCACTGGGTAGGATGCAGAACGGTAGTGTTCTTCCTCCGCACCGATCAGCTTTCTTTTTTTAATATGAGAGGCCAGGATAATCAGCCAGTTCAAAATAAGCATGATGCCTGCAGAGGTGGTCATGTATTCATAAACGGTATCCGGAAGCAAAAAAGAAAACAGTACAGAGATGGCAAGCCCGATTCCGCTGAGCATCAGCGCTCCTGAAGCTACACCTCGACTGTTTTTCTTCTGCAGGCGCCCCGGTGCGTCACCGTCTTTAGCCAGTGAAACCATGATGCTGGTAATGGAGAACAGCGCACCGACCATCGTGGAGAATGCGGCGCTGATTAATATGACGTTAAAGATACTGTCCAGATAGGGAATCGGGAAATGGGACAGTGCTTTGACAAACGGACTTTTATCCTCATTGATCACCCTAAAAGAGACCATCATCAGGATAAAGAAAATACTGATGGCATACATCACGGTTAAAGCGATGACAAGAAACGTGCCGGCTTTTGGCACGTCTTTTTTATTTCGTAATTCGGTAGATAAAACGCCGAGAACTTCAATGCCGCCATAGGAAAACAAAATAAAGATCATCGCGGACCAGAAGCCCGAAAAACCGTTCGGGAACCAGCCGCCGGAAAAGGAGGATGACGACAGTCCATCATGGACGGTCCCCGGTGATATCACCCCGGTTACTGCCAATGCGCCAAATCCGATAAAGGCAACGAGGGTAGATATTTTGATGACTGCAAAAAAAGATTCAATGCTGCCAAAGTTTTTTACGCCAAGAAGGTTAATTCCAAGAGCCAGCACAGAATACACAACGGATAAAAGCCATAGAGGCACATGTGGAAGCCAGAGCTGTGTAAAGATGGCCAGAGCCGTTACCTCACTGGACATGATCAGTACGCCTGCCGTCCAATAAATCCATCCGCTCATAAAACCGACCGGGTGGCCGAATGCCTGGCCGGCGTATGTCCGGAACGAACCTGGCTGCGGATCCTGCACCGTCATCTCTGCCAGGGCGCTGAATACAAAATAGGCAGTCAGGCCTGCGAGAACATAACCGATCAGAACCGAAGGGCCTGCTGAATGGATGGAAAGGCCTGAACCCAGAAAAAATCCAGCTCCAATGACTGATCCGATCCCGATCAGTGAGAGCTGCCACCAGGCAAGCTTATGGGACTTGCCTTTTTCAACCTTGCCCTTTTGCACATTTTTAACACTTTGTTTTACAACAATTTGATTATGCACGGTCATCCCTCCTGATTTATACATACCCATTGTTCCCGGAACCTATCACTTCCATAAATGTAAATGCAAAATGAAAGATATGTCGATAAAGTAAATTTTTTGTCAAGAGATTTTTAAGTTTACGAAGGAATTGATAAAGGGTATATCGAAATATATATACATCACGGAAGGAGGAGTTAAGATATGCAATTTAACATTCGTGGAGAAAACATTGAGGTGACTCCAGCTTTAAGGGAGTATGTGGAAAAGAAAGTTGCTAAACTTCAACGCTATTTTAACGAAACTCCGAACACTGACGCGCATGTCAACTTAAAGGTCTATAACAATGACCAATCTGTTGAGGTGACCATCCCTATGACAGGGCTGCTGCTCCGTGCTGAGGAAAGCCATACGGATATGTATGCTGCAATCGACCTCGTGATTGAAAAACTAGAGCGTCAGATTCGTAAACATAAAACGAAGGTGAACCGCCGTTCCAAACAAAACGGAGGCATTCATGAAATGATTGCCAACAGTGCAGATGCAACAACAACTTTAGTCATTGATGACGAAGAGGAAGACGAGTTTGAAATCGTCCGTGAAAAACGATTTGATTTAAAACCGATGGATACTGAAGAAGCCATCTTACAGATGGATTTGCTCGGCCACAACTTTTTCGTATATAATCATGCGGAAACCGGTACTACAAACGTGGTGTACAAACGCAGAGATGGAAGATATGGCTTGATCAGCCCAGAATAACTTTTTACTTTTACTAAAAATAAAAAAATCAGCCGGCTCGAGGGACATACAGTGCCCTTTGAGCCGGCTTTTATTTTGCCTGCCTTTTCCTCATTCCTGATTTCATTAAAGGACTTTTGCTGCTCGGCAAGAAATGAGAAAGAAAGAGAAAAAATTGGGGGATCCACATGCTAACAGAAAAACAGCTGTCAGATATCAAAAAACTTCAGCAGCAATGCGAATCAGATGAAAACCTGAAATTAAAGCTGAACTGGGACATGCTTGAACAGCGGACTGATGAGAGAAAGGAGGATTTTTTTCATTATGAGGCAGGTGAATTAGCTGCTTTTATTGGTCTTTATGGCTTTGGCAATAAAGTAGAGCTTTGCGGGATGGTCTCACCGGAATATCGGCGAAAAGGGCTGTTCACCTCCTTGTTCAAGGAAGCGCTGGAAGCTGTTAAATACCAGGGCTATGAACAGATCCTTTTGAATGCACCAGCCAATTCGAATACAGCAAAAGAATATTTTAAAACCGTTCCGTGCCGTTTCGCGTTTTCTGAACACCAGATGAAATGGCAGCAGGGACCGCTTCAGCTTGAAGAGGGAGTCACGTTAAGGGCGTCCCGTACAGAAGATCTGATGTTTGAGGTACAGGTTGATGTTGACTGTTTTGGGTTTAACCCTGAAAAGGCAAAAGACTACAACCATCGAATAAAAAATGATGATAAACAGCAATTCTACATCATTGAGAATGATGGAAAAGCGGTAGGAAAAGTACGAGTGGCAGCTGATTCTGGAGAAGCCTGGATTTATGGTTTTGCGGTTACTCCGTCGGAACAGGGAAAAGGAATCGGCCGAAAGACACTGAAGACCATTATCGCAGCTCAGAACGCGAAGGGAAATTCGGTCTTGCTGGAAGTGGAAGCGAAAAATAACCATGCCTTGAAGCTTTATGAAGCTTGCGGTTTTAAAGCGTACTACACTCAGGATTATTTTCGTTTATCCAATTGATTGATCTGTTGAACCCTCATTGTAATTTTCTGCAATAATGCCTATAATTTACATGATCATGATAAAGGGGATATTAACTATGAAGAGTATTTTAAAGACTTACCGTTTTCCGCTCATTCTTCTGCTGTCGATCGTCATCGGAAGCATCATCGGTTTTACGGAAGGCAAGGATGCCGCCGTATTAAAACCGTTTGGTGATATATTTTTGAATGCGATGTTTATGATCGTCGTACCGCTCGTTTTCTTTTCCATTTCATCAGCCATTGCCTCTATGGGAGGAGTCAAGCGGTTCGGAAAAGTGATGGGCTCAATGATGGTCGTTTTCCTTTTTACAGGAGTCGTTGCTTCCGTGATAGCCATGGCAGGAGTAAAGCTTTACTCGCCATCTAAAGGAGTTAACATTGATCTTGTAAAACCTGAAGATGCTGCGGAAAAGGTGTCGCTGGGTGACCAGATTGTCCAAACATTAACCGTTTCTGATTTCTCTGAGCTGTTTTCACGCAATAACATGCTCGCTCTCATCCTATTTTCTGTGTTGATGGGAGTAGCCGTTTCTATGATCGGTGAAAAAGGAAAACCATTTGCGAACTTCCTGAAATCAGGAAGCGAAGTGATGCTGAAGATGGTCAGCCTCGTCATGTATTATGCGCCGATTGGTCTTGGTGCTTATTTTGCAGCCTTAATTGGAGAGTTCGGACCGACGCTTCTTGGATCTTATTTCCGCGCGGTTCTGTATTACTACCCGCTTGCTATTATTTATTTCTTTGGATTTTTCTCGCTGTATGCGTTTATGGCCAGTGGAAAAGAAGGTGTCCGTCATTTCTGGAAAAACATGCTTTCTCCATCGCTGACGGCTCTTGCCACTTGCAGCTCGGCCGCTTCTATTCCGGTTAACCTGGAAGCCTCCAAAAAGATGGGTGTGCCACACGATATCAGTGAGACGGCCATTCCGCTTGGAGCGACGCTTCATAAAGACGGCTCAGTAATGGGCGGTGTCCTGAAGATCACTTTCTTGTTCGGGATCTTTGGACATAATTTCTCTGGGATCGGTACGTACCTTCTCGTTCTTATCGTTTCTTTATTGGTAGGAATGGTCATGGGTGCGATTCCGCAAGGCGGGATGATCGGTGAAATGCTGATTCTTTCACTCTTCGGGTTCCCGGTTGAAGCCTTGCCGATCGCCGCTGCGATCAGTACGATTATCGATCCGCCGGCTACCCTGCTGAATGCGACGGGAGATAATGTGGCCAGCATGCTGACAGCACGACTCGTAGAAGGCAAAAAGAGAATGAAAGAAACCGTCATGAAACTTGGAGAACAAAAAGGAGCGTAACAGCTCAGGGCACAGCCATGGAGGCTGTGCTTTTTTGTATGTTATCATGCGTTTAAAAGGACAGCAGGGAGTGTATCCTTATGGATGAAAGGAAAATGCCTTTGCCAATTTAGCTTTAGCTTGTGTTACGGCTTTTTGTAAATTCTTTTACATTTCCACCATTCAATTCATTATTCTTTATACTGAGAAACAGAGAGTTTGTGAAAGGACGTGCCAAAAATTGAATTGACAGTTGAAGAGATTTCAGCTTTCTTGTCGTAAAATTCACAAACTGATAGAATAAGTAATAGCACTTATTTCCTGAACAGAGGAGCGTTAGCAGATGATAGGATTGCTTAAAAAGATTTTTCCAAGTACGAACGATCGAAATTTAAATAGATACCAGAAGATCGCTGATCAGGTAGATGGACTGGGGGATGCTCTTAAAGGTCTTTCCGAGGATGAACTTCGTCAAAAAACGGAGGAATTCAGAGAGCGCATCGCCAAAGGGGAATCTTTGGATGCCCTTCTTCCTGAGGCGTTTGCGGTTGTCAGAGAAGCGGCGGAACGTGTACTCGGAATGCGTCCATATCCTGTTCAAATCATGGGGGCGACTGCACTTCATGAAGGAAACATTTCTGAAATGAAAACCGGTGAAGGTAAAACACTCGTAGCGACGATGCCTGTTTATTTGAATGCCCTTGAAGGCAAAGGCGTTCACGTGGTCACAGTCAATGAATACCTTGCCCGCCGTGACTCCGAATTGATGAGTCCTCTGTATAATTTTCTTGGCCTTTCGGTTGGTCTGAACATCTCCGACCTTTCCAGAGAAGAAAAGAAGGAAGCGTATGCAGCCGACATCACGTACGGTACAAACAACGAATATGGCTTTGATTATCTTCGTGACAACATGGTTGTTTATAAAGAACAAATGGTTCAGCGTCCGTTGAACTATGCCATTGTCGATGAGGTGGACTCCATTCTTATTGACGAAGCCCGTACACCGCTGATCATTTCGGGTTCAGCTCAAAAGTCTACGGAAATGTACATGATGGCCAACATGTTTGTCCGCACACTGAAAAAAGAAGAAGATTACACCGTTGATGTGAAGACAAAAAACGTTCAGCTCACAGAAGATGGGATTACAAAAGCAGAAAAATATTTTAATATTGATAACTTGTATGATTATAACCACGTTACCCTGAACCACCATATCAACCAGGCGCTTAAAGCGAATATCATTATGATTCTTGATGTGGATTACGTTGTTCAGGATGGCGAAGTTGTCATCGTTGACCCGTTCACCGGCCGGCTGATGGCAGGCCGCCGCTACAGCGAAGGTCTCCACCAGGCGATTGAAGCAAAAGAAGGTCTGGAAATTCAGCGCGAGAGCATGACGCTTGCAACGATTACCTTCCAAAACTACTTCCGTATGTACAATAAGCTTTCCGGTATGACGGGTACAGCAAAAACGGAAGAAGAAGAATTCCGCAACATTTACAATATGGAGGTTGTCGCGATTCCGACGAACCGTCCGATTGCGCGTGAAGATAACTCCGATTTTGTTTATAAATCAATGGCAGGCAAATTCCGCGCCATCGTTAAAGAAATTCAGGAACGCCATGAGACCGGACAGCCGATCCTCGTCGGTACGGTTGCAGTTGAAACATCTGAGCTGCTTTCACAAATGCTTCGCAAAAAAGGGATTCCGCATAATGTTTTGAATGCGAAAAACCACGAGCGTGAAGCAGAAATCATTGAAAATGCAGGCCAGGCCGGCATGGTTACCATCGCCACAAACATGGCGGGCCGTGGTACGGATATCAAGCTTGGAGAAGGTGTCCGTGAACTTGGAGGCCTCCATATTTTAGGTACAGAACGCCATGAATCACGCCGTATCGATAACCAGCTCCGCGGACGTTCCGGACGTCAGGGAGATCCAGGTTCTTCTCAATTCTACATCTCCATGGAAGATGAGCTGATGCGCCGATTCGGTTCAGATAATATGATGAACATGATGGAACGCCTTGGGATGGATGAAGATACGCCAATTGAAAGCAAGCTCGTCACCAAAGCGGTTGAATCTGCGCAAAAACGTGTTGAAGGATCCAACTTTGATGCTCGTAAGCAGCTTCTTCAATATGACGATGTTATGCGCCAGCAGCGTGAGATCATCTACAAACAGCGCCAGGAAGTGCTTGATGCTGAAAATCTAGGTGACATCGTTCTTAGAATGGTGGATTCCGTTATTGACCGTATCGTTAAAGCACATACTGCTGACGAAATGGTTCAGGAAGAATGGGATCTTACTGAGATTGTAAATTACGCTGCCGCTACTTTCCTAAATGAAGATGACGTGACAGTCAAAGAGCTTGAAGGACTGGATCAGGAAGAAATCATCGAGCTTCTGAAAGAAAAAGCGCACAACGCTTTTGCTGAGAAAGAAGCGATGATCGAGCCTGAACATATGCGCGAGTTTGAAAAAGCGGTCATCCTGCGTTCTGTTGACTCCAAATGGATGGATCACATCGACCAGATGGAACAGCTTCGACAAGGGATCCACCTTCGTGCATACGGACAAAACGATCCACTTCGCGAGTACCAATTTGAAGGATTTGAGATGTTCGAGTCCATGATTGCTGCAATTGAAGAAGAAGTCGCAATGTATATCATGAAAGCTCAAGTGGAGCAGAACATGCAGCGTGAGCAAGTGGCTGAAGGTAAAGCGGTTGTTCCTAGCGATAAGCAGGAGACCAAGCGCCAGCCAGTTAAAAAGAAACAGGATATCGGCCGAAACGCCTTATGTCCATGCGGCAGCGGCAAAAAATATAAACAATGTCACGGTGCAGCGGAGAATTAATCCCGCCGTGGTGATATAATAAAGGAAGAAGCAGGAGAGTCGGGTTTTAAGGCTCTCTTTGCTGTGTTTTTTCACATCAAAACAACATATACTCACGATTAGGATATAACCAAAAACACGAGGTGGCAGAATGGAATTAGTAGAGATTAAGCAGGAACTGAACATTATGGCTAAGCGATTAGCGGACTTCAGGGGGTCTCTTTGACCTCGATAACAAAAAAGCAAAGATAGCAGAGCTCGATGAAAAAATGAGCGCACCGGCATTCTGGGATGACCAGAATGCTGCGCAAACGGTCATCAGTGAAGCAAACGGACTGAAAGAGCAAGTGAACCAGTTCGAAGATTTAAACGGACGTTACGAAGATCTTGAAGTCGCACATGAAATGCTGAAGGAAGAACCCGATGCTGACATGCAGAAGGAACTTGAGCGTGATTTAAAGGAACTGTCCAATGCTTTAAATACATTTGAGCTTTCTCTTCTTTTAAACCAGCCATACGACAGGAACAATGCGATACTCGAACTTCATCCGGGTGCGGGGGGGACCGAGTCACAGGACTGGGCTTCCATGCTTCTCCGCATGTACACACGCTATGCGGAACGAAAAGGGTTCAAGGTAGAAACGCTGGATTACCTGCCTGGAGATGAAGCGGGTGTAAAAAGCGTAACGCTTGGCATTAAAGGCCACAATGCATACGGATATTTAAAAGCGGAAAAAGGAGTTCACCGATTGGTCAGGATCTCTCCATTTGACTCATCGGGACGCCGGCATACTTCGTTCGTATCATGCGACGTCGTTCCAGAGATCAATGATGATTCTGAAATTGATGTTCGTACCGAAGATTTAAAAGTGGATACGTACCGGGCCAGCGGAGCAGGCGGCCAGCACGTTAACACGACGGACTCTGCCGTACGGATTACCCATATTCCTACAAACACCGTCGTATCGTGCCAAACTGAACGCTCACAGATCAAGAACCGTGACCATGCGATGAAAATGCTGAAAGCGAAACTTCTTCAGCGGAAGATTGAAGAGCAGCAGGCAGAATTGGCTGAAATCCGCGGAGAACAAAAAGAGATCGGGTGGGGAAGCCAGATTCGTTCCTACGTTTTCCATCCATACAGCCTCGTAAAAGACCACCGTACCAATACGGAGATGGGGAACGTTCAAGCAGTTATGGACGGAGACATCGAAAGCTTTATCGACGCGTATCTGCGTTCTAAAATTTAATAGGATAAGGGAAAAGGCTGGTCCAGGGTGGGCCAGCCTTTTTTTGTTTTTTTTTTATGAAAATGATGCGTTTTGCAAGTAAACCTAGTCGAACCGCAAGTAACGGCACGCAATGGTACGCAGGAGCCTTGGCAGAGCCTGCTAACATAGATCTTTCCATTCCAAAATGAACAAAAAAACTATCCAGATCGCACCCTGGATAGTTTCGATTCTTTCTCTATGTAATTATTGCAGAGGCAAGGCCTCATCAGCTCCGGGCACATTGCGCTGAAGTATTTCGATCTCATGCTCCAGTTGGGATATATAGTGTTCCATCTGCTCAAAACGCTGGAGTACGGCGGAATGATAGTTTTCCATTCCTTGATCAAGCTTATTGAAATTGGTTTCAATGATTTCAATTTTAGCTTGATAACGGTCGAGTCTGCCGAGTGCTTCCTCCATACGCTGCAAAAGGAGGAGATACAGCTTTTTTTCATCCATCTCAATTTTTATCCCCTTTCCTGTCCCTCAATATGTTGTTACTAGTTTAACGGAAAGCTGTCTGAATTTGTAAAAAACCGTTCGACAAAAGAAAGCCCGCCAGGTTCCCGGAGGCAGACCGGACGCGGCGGGATGGTGGATTATTCATTATCTGTTGCGGATAAAAGATGGTTGAGCTCTTCAGTCAGGTCAGTTAGCGGTTGTGAGATTTCCAATACGTGCTGAACGGTCTCAAGCTGCTCTTTAGATGCTTCTTGTATGGAGCTGTTGGTTTGAGCGGCCTGATCGGACGCAGAGCCATCTGCTGAAGCGTATTGTTTAATTCTTGTTTAAATAAATTTCATCTAATTTACGGTTAAAAATATAATCGGAAATTTCAATTTTATTCCTTTACCGCGTCATCGGGATCGCGTTCACAGGGCAGACTAGTAGTGATATAATGATTCGGGTTTTACCATTTTACGAACTTAGGTGGTTTAGAAAGTAGGGTAATGTAGCAATGATGACAGCTTTGCGAAGACGTAATGGGGTTTTGCCGCCAAAGGCAGAGCTCGCTTTGGAATATATATTTGTGGTGATCGGTTCGGCCTTCGTAGCGCTTGCCTTTTCTGTGTTTTTGCTGCCGAACAAGATTGCTTCCGGCGGGGTGAGCGGGATCAGTACCATCTTAAAATGGGTGGTAGGCTGGGATCCGTCGATTGTCCAATGGGCACTTAACATTCCGCTGTTTTTTGCCGGTATAATTTTTCTCGGAAGGCAGTTTGGCGCTAAAACACTCGTCGGCACTGTCGTTTTACCCCTCTTCGTTTTTGTATTCAGCGGTTGGGGACCAGCTACGAACGATCCGCTGCTTGGTGCGTTATTCGGAGGATTGGGTGTTGGAGCCGGACTGGGCATCGTATTCCGAGGAAAAGCATCAACAGGCGGTGTTGACTTGCTGGCGCAGATTCTTCACAAATATGCCGGAATCTCCCTCGGGACATGCATTCTGTTTATTGATGGAACGATTGTTTGTACATCCGCACTTGTTTTCGGTCTTGAAAAAGCTCTTTACGCTTTGATAGCCATGTTCCTGACGGCAAAAACGATTGACGTTGTGCAAATGGGGCTTGGCGTTTCTAAAGTGGCACTGATCATCTCGGATCAGGAGGAAGAAATGCGCCAAGGGATTCTTACCGAGATCTACAGAGGTGTAACAAAGATCAATGCGTTCGGGGGATATACACAGGATGAGCGTCCGATGCTCATGTGTGTAGTCGCTCAATATGAGGTGACCAAACTGAAGCAATTTGTCAAAAGTATAGATCCTTCTGCGTTCATTATCCTGTTGAACGCCAATGAAGTTCTGGGCGAAGGATTTAAGCGTGCATAATCGATAAAAAACACACCGGTGAGCAAATTGCTCGCCGGTTTTTTTTATGAAAAGACTGAGAAATGATGGATTTTGTCCGATTTCATGAAACGTACCGACATGATAACAGAAAAAAATACGAATGGGTATGTTTGTCGGCTAAGTAAATAGCAGTGATTTTTTAGTACATTACAGCTTAATTAAAATCGTAAATAACGTATTCTCCAACCGCTGACAGAAAAATGCGAATAATGTCGTAATATATTTGTCGAAAAGCTGTAAAGATAGTGAAAAAGTCACTTGTTATTCGAAAATAACGTCGTAACTTGAAATGAAACTGTAATAAATTTTACAGTTTCCGATGTTATAATAGGAATTACGGGAAAAAAACACTGATTTTAATAAATTGGTTGTTATAGATTGTCGAATTTAAAAGGCGGATGGGGAAATACGCAGTTCTGAATTAAGGAAGTGATGAATTTTGATAGAAATGAAAGATGTATGGAAAACATATCCCAATGGTGTTATGGCTTTAAATGGGATCGATATCTACATAGATAAAGGAGAATTTGTTTATGTAGTAGGGCCGAGTGGAGCCGGTAAATCTACATTCATCAAGTGCATGTACAGAGAAGAGAAGCCGACAAAAGGTTCGATCCTCATACAAGGCACAGATCTGGCAAAATTAAGGGAACGAAACATTCCTAAAATGCGCAGGAAAATTGGAGTAGTCTTTCAGGACTTTAAACTTTTGCCAAAGCTGACAGTATATGAAAATGTTGCTTTTGCACTTGAAGTTATCGAAGAGACTCCAAAAGTAATCCGCCAGCGCGTCATGGAAGTTCTCGATCTGGTTCGGCTGAAAAACAAAGCACGTTCTTTTCCCGATGAGCTATCAGGCGGAGAGCAGCAGCGTGTATCGATCGCCCGCTCCATCGTTAATCATCCTCCAGTTATTATTGCGGATGAGCCGACAGGAAACCTTGACCCTGAAACGGCATGGGAGATCATGGACATCTTCAAGGAAATCAACGAACGTGGTACGACAGTTGTCATGGCCACTCACAATAAAGATATTGTTAACAGTTTTCAAAAGCGCGTAATCGCCATCGAAGGCGGACGAATCGTGCGTGACGAGCAGAAGGGGGAATACGGCTATGAAATCTAGAACCCTAAAGCGTCACTTTACAGAAGCATTTAAAAGTCTTGGGAGAAATGGCTGGATGTCATTTGCCTCCGTTAGTGCAGTAACGGTTACTTTATTGCTTGTCGGCGTTTTTCTAGTGGTCCTATTAAACTTAAATCATCTTGCAAGCCAGATTGAAGGCGATGTAGAGATTCGGGCGTATATTGACCGCACGACAAAACAGACGGAGTATGCTGATCTGCAGCAAAAAATGGAACAGGTTCCGCATGTCAATGAAGTGAAATTCCAATCCAAAGAAGATGGATTGAAAGAATTGATCAAAAGCCTTGGAGATGAAGGAAAAGCTTTCTCATCTCTGAAAAAAGAGAATCCATTGCCAGATGCATACATCATTAAAACGAAGAAGCCTCAGGATACCGCATCTGTTGCTTCTGAAATAGAGAAATTTGACCACATCAAGAAGGTTGATTACGGCCAGGGAACCGTAGAACGGCTGTTTAAAGTGACAGGCGCTGCCAGAAATGTTGGGATTGTATTGATCGTTGGATTGATCTTTACAGCAATGTTCCTCATTTCAAACACGATTAAACTTACAATTGTATCCCGGCGTAAAGAAATTGAAATTATGAAACTTGTTGGTGCAACAAATGGCTTTATTCGCTGGCCTTTCTTCATTGAAGGGTTTGTACTGGGTGTGATGGGGGCGATTGTTCCGATCCTCGTTATCGTGTTCGGATACGAATTCCTCCACGGCTCAGTCAATAATCAGCTTGATACCGTCTTTGTCAGACTGCTGCCGGTCTATCCGATGGTGCTTCAGCTTTCAGCATTGCTGGCCATTATCGGTGGATTGATTGGAGTATGGGGAAGCATTTCATCCGTACGTAAATTCTTAAAAGTATAGGTTCATTTTTAGCAAGATTGTGCTTTGGAAACAATTTTGCAAAGAGACTTCATGGACAAGTTGATGGAGTGCAAGGTGCGAGACTACGGCTAGGAGAAGCGTGACAGTTGAAACCCACAGGCGCATGCGCCGAGGGGTTCAGCGCACGCCCCGAGGAAAGTGAGCAGCCTGGAACGGAAATCAACTGCTTCCAAAAGCCACAAAGATTACGAAAGATATACATGAAAATTGGGGTAGAAAAGGGGAGGACTTGATTTGAACAGAAAGATCGCAGGATTAACACTTTCATTAAGCCTCGCTCTTAGCGGTATTACAGCATACCAATCATCCACGACAGCCAGCGCAGAAACGCTAAAGAGCATACAAGAGAAAAAAGAGGCGAATAAAAAGAAACAAGGCGCCGCTAACGCAAAACTAAAGCTCAATGAAAAGAATCAGGCAGCTACAAAAAAGGAAATTGAACGCATCGATAAATCAACGATGGCTACAGAAAGCCAGATTAAAAAGAAAGAAAACGAGATCCAATCAACGCAGGATCAGATCGATCAGCTTAAGAACGAAATTGATCTTGTTCAAAAGCGGATTGACAAGCGGGACCAGCTGCTGAAAGAACGCGTCAGCTCCATGTACGAGAGCGGCGGAGCTGTCCAGTATCTTGATGTGGTTCTCGGATCAAAAAACTTCGGTGACTTTCTTGACCGGGTTGTCGCATTGAACCTGATTGCAGATCAGGACCGCCAGCTATTGGAAGAGCAAAAGAAAGATAAGGACCTTTTAGAGCAGAAGAAACAAAAGGTTGAAGATCAGCTTTCTGCTCTCCAGGATAAAATGCGTGAGCTTCAGGAGCTGAAGAAGCAGCTTGATGCACAAATGGAAGAGAAAACCCGTTTGATGTCTTCATTAAAGAAAAAGCATTCTGAAATTGAGGACGAAGTGGAAAAGTATGAGCATTCAGCTGAGCTTCTAAGCAGCCAGGAGAAGGCCATTAAAGAAGAACAAGCTCGAGCCAAACAGGCTGAGGAGCAAAACAGCTCGAAGGGAAGCGCAGGCGGAAATGCTGCGAATACCGGATCAGGAATGATCATGAAGCCGGCAGCGGGTATCTTTACTTCCGGGATCGGTTCTCGCTGGAACAAGTTCCACGCGGGTGTTGATATTGCCAAGCCAGGTACAGTTCCGATCTACGCAGCGGCAGATGGTACTGTCATCCGTTCAGATTACTCTTCATCCTATGGAAATGTAATCTTCATTACCCACTCGATCAATGGACAAACGTGGACCACGGTTTACGGGCACATGAGAGAGCGTGTCGTTCAGGGCGGTTCTGTAAAACGCGGCCAGCTGATCGGATATATGGGGAACACCGGCCATTCAACAGGCCAGCACTTGCATTTTGAACTTCACAAAGGGCCATGGAACGCATCGAAATCCAATGCAGTTGACCCTCGTCCGTATATGTAATCAGAGAAATATATGGACATAAAAATACAAGCTGTTCATAATATAGAGTAGGAGTTTCGGGCGGACACATCAGGTCCATCTCTTACTTTGAAAATTGGCATCGCATCGGGAAGGTGTGATGCCTTTTTCTGCCAAAAATGAGGTGAGCGAAATTGAAAAGAAAAGTTGTTGCGCTTCTTATGGTTTTATCGCTTGTTATTGGAGCCGGCGGAATGTACGGCTATATGAAATGGTCCAATAAAGATCAATCATTGGGCAACGCCGGTTCGGTCAGTGAGATGAAAAGCACCAAAGCGCCGGTGAATCAGAATCAGGAATTTGCGAAGCTTCAAAAAACGTACGAGCTGATCTCCTCGAGGTATTATCAGAAAGTAGATTCAGAGAAACTGCTTGAAGGTGCCATCGACGGGATGGTAAGGACATTAAAAGATCCTTACTCTGTCTATATGGATGAAGACACGGCCAGCCAGTTTACCCAATCACTGGATTCTTCCTTTGAAGGTATTGGAACAGAAGTAAGCATGCAGGACGGAAAAGTAACCGTTATCGCACCATTTAAAGATTCACCTGCAGAACGTTCAGGTGTGAAGCCGAATGACCAGATCGTTTCAGTTGACGGCAAAAGTCTCGAAGGGCTTGATCTATATCAGGCTGTTCTAAAAATCCGAGGCAAAAAAGGTTCTACAGTTACACTCGGCATTAAGCGAAAAGGTGTTAATGACACGCTTAACATCGATGTGAAACGCGACACGATTCCGATTGAGACAGTTTATTCTAACGTTCGAAACGTAAACAGCAAAAAAATCGGTGTCCTCAACATTACCTCTTTCTCTGAAGATACAGGAACCGATTTTAAAAATAAACTGGGAGAACTTGAAAGCAAAGGTATCCAAGGGCTTGTCATCGATGTCCGCGGAAATCCAGGCGGCTATCTGAATGCGGTCGACAGCATGCTGAAGGAAATTATTCCGGCAGGCAAACCTTTCGTTCAAATTCAAGACCGTAAAGGCAACAAGGAACGGTATGTTTCTCAGCTGAAAGAGAAGAAAGCCTATCCTATTGTCGGTCTCGTAGATGGAGGAAGTGCCTCAGCTTCTGAAATCATGGCTGGAGCATTAAAAGAAGCAGGCGGTTATCCGCTAGTCGGCGAGAAAACGTTCGGAAAAGGAACGGTTCAGCAGACCATCGATCTGGGGGACGGCAGCAATGTGAAGCTGACGCTTGCTAAATGGCTGACTCCGGACGGCAATTGGATCCATAAAAAAGGCATCAAGCCAAATTATGCCGTAAAACAGCCGGCTTACTTCTACACAAGCCCGCTTACAATCGAAAAACCGCTTGTTTTTGACATGAACAGCGAACAAGTAAAAAATGCACAGAAAATGCTTCAGGGCCTTGGCTTTGATCCGGGACGCACAGACGGCTATTTTGACGAAAAAACAGAAACAGCCGTTACTGCTTTCCAAAAAGCCAACAAGCTCAGCCCATCCGGCAAAGTGGATCAAAAAACAGCCGGCAAGCTGGAAAGCAAGATCATCACTGAGATCAGAAACAAGAAAAACGACGTCCAGCTTCAAACTGCTTTGGAGATGGCGGCAGAAAAGAAAAAATAACGAAGGATTCCGCAGGTTCTTGCCTGCGGAATTTTTTTTGTTGATTGAGAAGCCGGAGAAATGCTGTGTTTGGCATGTAAAAGGAGGTTAGGCAATAAAGCCGTACGTAAAGTGACTAAACTGGCACGTAAATGCTAAAAACCCGCACGTAATTCATGAAAACACGCATGTAAACCCAACGAACGTCTGCTCATCTTCTGACAAACGATCTGCAAGCGCCTTTCTTTATGAAAAGCTACACATTTTTCTCACACTCCTTGTTCTTTTCGGGTTATACTTAAAAATATTAACTACATAATGCTTGTGTAAATTTACATTCCAGGCAGAAGCCGGAATCACATTTTGAATAGATTAAGAACGTTGAGAAAAGAAGCATTAAGGAGAGGTTTGCGTGATGGATATCTATGTAAAGGAACTGCTTGAGGGCATAGCGGCTCTTTTTTTACATCCACTTTCATACGTGTTTGTGATTGTTGCTTTTGTTATTGGTTTTAAGCGAGTAAAACGGGAACGAAAAGAATTTAAAGTAAAGGTCCACCCTGTGATTGATAATTTAATTCAATCGTTTTTTCCTGGTCTTGTCATTGGTATTATTTTTTCAGTTGTTCTGCTCGGCGCCGGTGTCGTCGTTCCGATGGGAATGGTGGCCTTGATCGGCGCAATGTACGCGTTGCTTGGCTTAACACTGAGAACAAGGTTTTTAAACCCGGCTTATGCGATCGGACTCGCATCAATAGTTGCACTTGTTCTCCCGCATATCTCGACAAATGTTGATCTGCTGGATACATGGCTGAGGGATATCCGCAACACACCGCTTGATGCTCTCGGTATTCTAATGGCTCTCCTCCTCATTCAGGAAGGGATTTTGATCATCTGGAAAGGGTCAAACCGAACGTCTCCCCGTCTGTTGAAAGGCAAGAGAGGTCAATACGTGGGTGCGCATGAGGCAACAAGGTTCTGGCTTGTCCCGCAATTTTTGCTCATCCCGATCGGTGCCATACCCGCACAGGGAGATTGGCCGATCTTCGGATTGCAGGCTGTAGGATACTCCATTCTCCTTGTCCCGTTTGCGGTAGGTTTCCGTCAGCTGAATTCTCATTCCCTTCCACAGGAGGCGATTAAAGCGACCGGAAAACAAGTACTGGCTCTCGGCGCACTTATTGTGGCGATTGCGCTGGTTGGTTTCTTTACTGGCTTGCCGCTGCTTGCGGTTATCGCTATCATTGGAGGAACGCTCGGCCGTGAGCTCATTACCGTCATTAACAGCCAGCGTGATGAGAGCGGCAAGCCATTCTTCACACGCCGGAATGAAGGACTCGTCGTCCTCGGTGTGGTGCCTGGCACCCCTGCTGCCAAGATGGGTATCCAGGTAGGGGAAGTCATCATGAAGGTGAACGGAGTCGCCTTAAATAATGAGCGTGAATTCTACCGTGCTTTGCAGATTAATGCAGCCTTTTGTAAACTCGAAGTTCTGGATCATAGAGGAGAGCTCCGTTTTTCCCAGCGGTCGCTCTATGAGAATGAACATCACGAGCTCGGCTTGCTGTTCGTGCATGAAGTGACAGAAAAGAAGAGTGTGGTAGTATCGTAATTTCCTATGAACGTAATCGATACTGAAACAGACATTGAGGATTGAAAAAAAGGTTGACAGAATAGAGGGAGGTCTCAAGTGATGAGACCTCCTTTTTATCATCTCTTAAATCAAGTAGAATATAAAACCCGAAATAGTAGGAAATCAGGTCGGCCATTTCGGTTTCCAAGTGGAAAACGAGGAAGAAGTGATAAAACACAAGGATCGTTTAGAGAAGTTAGGATTTTTTGCCCGTGAAGAAATGGATGTATACTGCTGCTATGCCACTCAAGATAAATTTTGGGTGACGGATCCAGACGGGAATGAGTGGGAATTCTTTTATACGAAGAGTGATAGAGAAGTACATGAACCAACAAAATCAGCGTCTTGCTGCTAAATCATACTATGTCACCTGTCATTCTGGCAGGTGACTTTTTGTTGATACGAATTTATGGTTGCGTACATAAGGATATACTTATATGATGATGACGGATAATGTGATGATATTGGAGGTGCTTGCGGGATGGCCAGTCAAGAATTAAAATTGGAAACCGCTGCTAACATACTAAAATTATTAGGCGATAAAACACGGTTAGCCATGGTGAAAATATTGTCTGAGAACGAATGCTGTGTCTGTGAATTTGTCGATCTGTTTCAGATGAGCCAGCCAGCCGTTAGTCAGCACCTGCGAAAGTTAAGGGATATCGGTTTAGTTAAAGAACGGAGAAACGGGCAATGGATCTATTATTCATTAAATGCTGCTTATCCTTTTCTTTCGTTTGTCCTGCAAGTCATTCAGAGCTTACCGAGTCAGCAGTATCGTATAGAAGAATTAGAGGCACAGGGAAAACGAATTTCCTGTGATAGTTAAGGAGGTATTATATTTGTGAGTGCAGTCATTATTGCCAGTATCATTTTTTTAGCCACACTGACGTTTGTGATCTGGCAGCCAAGAGGTCTTAGTATTGGATGGTCAGCTTGTGGAGGAGCTCTTATTGCTTTGCTCTTTCAAGTGGTCTCCTTTCAGGATGTAATAGATGTAACGGGAATTGTTTGGAACGCTACTCTCACATTTGTTGCTATTATCATTATTTCTCTTATTTTAGATGAGGTAGGGTTCTTTGAGTGGGCGGCTCTTCATGTGGCCCGCTATGCAAATGGAAACGGGATCAGAATGTTTTTGCTGGTAACGGTATTGGGAGCAGTGGTGTCCGCTTTCTTTGCCAACGACGGAGCTGCGTTAATCTTGACTCCGATCGTTTTAGCAATGGTTCGCCATTTGAAATTTGAGCACAAAATGGTGATTCCATTTATCATGGCCAGCGGGTTTATTGCAGATACGACTTCCTTGCCGCTGATCGTCAGCAATCTGGTGAATATTGTGTCAGCTGACTTTTTCGGCATCAGTTTTTCGGAGTATGCCAGCCGTATGATCATTCCCAATCTATTTAGTCTGCTGGCAAGCATTCTTGTACTCTATCTTTATTTCAGAAAAAGCATACTAAAGACTTACGATGTCAATCAGCTGAAAAAACCGGCAGAGGCCATTAAAGATGTAAAAATGTTTACATTGTCATGGTATGTTCTAGCTGTTCTGCTCGCTGGATACTTTATAGGAGAATTCTTCTCGGTGCCTGTATCCTTCATCGCAGGAGTCATCGCGGTTATTTTCTTGGCAGCTGCAAGAAAAAGCTCAGCCATCCAGACAAGAACAGTAATAAAAGGTGCACCTTGGGCGGTCGTATTCTTTTCTATCGGTATGTATGTTGTCGTGTATGGTTTGCGAAATGCAGGACTTACCAATCTATTGGCTAGTGCCATTGAATCCGTCACACATCATGGACTATTTGCAGGAACGATTGGAATGGGCTTTATCGCAGCAGTCATCTCTTCTGTGATGAATAATATGCCAACCGTTATGATTGATGCGTTAGCCATATCTGATACCCATACGACAGGTGTCATGAGGGAAGCCTTGATTTATGCGAACGTAATCGGTTCGGACTTGGGGCCGAAACTTACACCAATTGGTTCGTTAGCTACATTATTATGGCTTCATGTGCTGAATACCAAAGGCGTGAAAATAACATGGGGATACTACTTTAAAATTGGGGTCGTTTTAACCGTTCCAACCTTGTTTATAACGTTGACAGGTCTCTATCTATGGTTAATTATCCTTCATTAAATTGAGTTAAGGAGTGTTTGAGAATGGCTAAAAAAACAATCTATTTCTTATGTACCGGAAATTCATGCAGAAGCCAGATGGCAGAAGGCTGGGCTAAAAAGCATCTTGGTGAAGAATGGGAAGTAAAAAGCGCAGGGATTGAAGCACATGGCTTGAACCCCAATGCGGTAAAAGCGATGAATGAAGTGGAGATTGATATTTCGAATCAAACATCTGACATCATTGATCCGGATATTTTAAATAACGCAGATCTTGTTGTCACGCTCTGCGGGGATGCGGCTTACAAGTGCCCGATGACTCCTCTGCATGTAAAAAGGAATCACTGGGGATTTGATGATCCGGCGAAAGCGGAAGGAACAGAAGAGGAAAAATGGAAGGTGTTCCAGCGAGTCCGTGATGAAATCGGAGAACGTATTGCAACGTTCGCGAAAACAGGAAAATAACAAGCAAGGGGCTGTCCAGAAAGTCGAAAATTGACCTTCAGGCAGCCCCTTTTTGGCTTGAAAAATCTTCAATGAAAAGTTAATTGAAGTGGAAGATGCGAGACTCCTCGAAAATGAACTTCACATTTTATCCGTGCGATAAAAAGCTGCCGGAGCCTTCCTTGTCCTGCGGGATTAGCGTGATAGGTGAGACTCCCGCCGGCGCTAGCGCCAAAAAGCAGGCGTTCACGCCGGTAAGGCTCCCCGCACGCCCCGCGAAAGTAGGAGCTCGCGCCGGTAAAAGCGAGCACCCTGGAACGGAAATCAACAGCTTATAGACTTCTTGGACAGCCCCTTTTTTTTTTGCCGTTTTAATATGGCGGATGATAGAAAGTCTGAGGATAATGGCTTGGATAATACTGATCTTGGCGTTGTTCTCCACTGCAGTTTTTCGGCGGCCCGATAAACGTGGTGGACTGGACGGGTGCGACCGTTTGGATCCATTGTTTTTCATTCATGCAATATGTGTGAGCCATGATGTTGGACGGGGTGAATTTTAATAGATCGGAACCCAGGATGACATCCGGTGTCGGTGAATTGAATATAGCCAGCAGGTGGGTTTGGTCAGAGGCAGCCACTTCATAATGCCACCAGCCTTGAGGAACGTTAGCAACCTGCCGGGGTCCGATCGAATAGTGATGGAACTGTTTCGTAAACGGATTGAAGATGGAAACAACAGCAGAACCAGAAATGCAGTACACAAGCTCTGCGGCATTTTGGTGATAATGAGGTTCGACGACGTTATTGGTGCTCAAGAAAATATCCAATAAGGAAACATTGTCCAACGTGTTTAACTGCTGGATCCCCAAAACATTTATATAATTCTCGCGGTCTTTGGTGAACACGTTGCTGCTGACATCGGCGGTGTATTGAGTGGCTGGTGATGTGTAATCCAAGTTTTGCACCATAGTTTACCCTCTTTCTATTGGCAGATGGTCACTACCATACCCTATGCAGATGCCCAGATGGCGTGACAGTATTTTTTCCTGCTGCGGCCTCATTTGTCCACTTTGTGACAAATGAAGCAGAACAAGCCTTATTTTTATGAAAGTGTGATTTATATCACATATGAGAAACGCCCCTCCGTTATAGCATGAAATAGTACTTATTACACTCCGTCAGGAAGATAGAAACACTGTTTCAGGTTATGAAAGGAGAGGTCACACATGAAGAAACATACGTCCGGCTATCTTTGGAAGATTTCTGCTCTGGGCATCACCCTGTTAGCACTTCTAACAGGATGCGACCGGCGGTATCTCGTCTTTAATCCGTCCGGCCCTGTCGCGCAAAAGGAGCTTGACTTAATTGTATTGTCAGCGGTTTTATGTGCCGCTGTGGTGATACCGGTTTTAGTTTTGCTGTTTTATATCGTATACAGGTACCGTGACAAACCGGGCAATAAAGCACCGTATACGCCAGAGTGGAATGACAGCAAAATATTGGAGATCGTGTGGTGGGGAATTCCGGTCATCATCATTTGTATTTTAGGCGTTTACACTGCCAAAACAACGTATTTTCTTGTCAAACCGCCGGTGACAGATGTAAAACCGATTACCATTCAGGTCACCTCACTCGATTGGAAGTGGCTGTTTCAGTATCCCGATCAAAAAATTGCGACCGTCAACTACGCGGAAATTCCGGCTGGCGTTCCAGTTCAATTCCAATTAACATCGGATTCGATGATGAACTCGTTCTGGGTTCCGGAGCTTGGCGGACAAGAATATACGATGCCGGGAATGGCGATGAGGCTCTGGCTGCAGGCAGACAAGCCGGGAACGTACTTCGGATCTGGTGCCAACTTTACCGGAAAAGGTTTTGCCCATATGAAATTTAAGGTGGTTGCCAAGCCGCAGGCTGAATTTAACCAATGGGCACAACAAATTAAAAAATCAGCTCCGGCGCTAACTCAGGAGAGATTTGATCTGCTGACGAAAAAAGGACTGGCAGAGAAACAATCATTTTCTTCGTATCCTGAATCCTTGTTTCATAACACGATCGACCGCAACGGCGGCAAATATATGAAGCCTGAGATGAAGCACGGGGGACATGACATGTCGATGATGGACCACGATAAATAATAGAAAAGAAGAAAGGGGGAAAAACAGATGGCAGACAAGGCGAAAGGATTTTTTGTAACCGGTGATCCGCTGATTTATGGCGCGGATGTTGCCATTGTGATCACGCTTCTTGGTATTTTGGTTTTTCTTACGTTTTTCAAAAAATGGGGCTGGCTGTGGCGCGAGTGGCTCACAACCGTTGATCATAAAAAAATCGGAATTATGTATTTGGTATCCTCCCTCCTCATGCTGTTCAGGGGAGGAGTTGACGCACTGCTCATGAGAATGCAGCTGGCGTTCCCGAATTCACACTTTTTGGATTCACAGCATTACAATGAGATTTTTACGACGCACGGCACAATCATGATTTTGTTTATGGCGATGCCCTTTATGTTTGCACTGTTTAACATTGTGGTGCCGCTGCAGCTCGGAGCGCGCGATGTCGCGTATCCGTTCTTGAACGCGCTGAGCTTCTGGCTGTTTTTCTTTGGCGCCATGCTGTTCAACTTATCCTTTGTTGTGGGAGGATCGCCGGATGCCGGCTGGCTGAGCTATCCGCCGTTATCCGAACTTGCGGGAAGCCCGGGGCCGGGACAAAACTTCTATATCTGGGGAATTCAAATCTCTGGGATTGGAAGTCTGGCAACTGGAATTAACTTTCTCGTCACCATTTTAAAGATGCGTGCTCCCGGCATGAAACTCATGAAGATGCCGCTGTTCTCCTGGTCTGTACTGGCCAGCTGCATCACGATCATCTTCGCGTTTCCTGTATTGACGGTAACGCTGGCGCTATTGTTTGTTGACCGCTTTTTCGGTGCCCATATCTTTACGGCAACCGGAGGCGGAAACCCGATGATGTATGTCAACCTGATCTGGATGTGGGGACATCCAGAAGTGTATATCGTAGTGCTGCCGGCGTTCGGTATATACTCAGAGGTCGTCAGCACCTTCTCGAAAAAGAAAATTTTCGGCTATAAATCCATGGTATTTTCCATGATGATCATCAGTGTACTTTCCTACTTTACGTGGGTCCATCACTTTTTCACGATGGGTGCCGGAGCCGATGTGAATACGTTCTTTGCCATAACAACGATGGCAATCGGTATTCCAACCGGTGTTAAAGTATTCAACTGGCTGTTCACGATGTTCCGCGGCCGCATCAGCATGACGCAGCCGATGCTCTGGACGCTCGCTTTTATTCCCTGCTTTGTCGTTGGGGGAGCGACAGGGGTCATGCTGGCTGTTGCGCCGGCTGACTATCAGTACCATAACAGCTATTTCCTGATTGCCCACTTTCATCAGGTCTTGATTGGCGGGGTCGTCTTCGGGTATTTGGCAGGACTCTACTACTGGTGGCCGAAAATGTTCGGCTTTAAATTGAACGACCGCCTCGGCAAATGGGCATTCTGGACATGGAACATCGGGTTCTATGTATGCTTCATGCCGCAATATGCGCTTGGATTCATGGGCATGACCCGCCGTGTCTATACGTACGGATGGGACATGGGCTGGGCGCCGTACAACCTTGTTTCCACGGGTGGCGCGTTCCTTATGGGAATCGGCTTCGTGTTCCAGGTGTGGCAGATCCTCTACAGCATCAAGAACGGCGAGCGCGATCTTACAGGAGATCCGTGGAACGGCCGGACGCTGGAGTGGTCCATTCCATCTCCTGCTCCGCTTTATAACTTTGCCCATATTCCAGGGGTGAAGAGTGATGATGCCTGGTGGGATATGAAGGAACATAAGCATGGAGCTGCATCTGAAAAAGAAAATAAAGAGTTTGAACCGATCCACATGCCTAAAAACTCAGGTATTCCATTTTTCATGGCGGCGTGCTGGTTTGTAGCTGGATTTGGGCTTACTTTTGAATGGGTGTGGGTAGGAATCGCCGGCTTGGCTGGTGTAGCCATCTGCTTGCTGGCCCGTTCCTTCCAGCGGAAAACGGACTACTACATTCCTGTAGATGAAATCAAGCGGACGGAAGCTTCTTTAGGGAGGGTCGTGTGATGGCACAATCGGTAACGTCTATGGATACCCGCCACGAGGCGCATCACGATACGTTTAAATTGCTGGGCTTTTGGATTTTTCTTGTAACAGACTGTATCATTTTCGCTTGTTTGTTTGCTGTATATGCCGTCTTGAGGACTCACACAGATGGAGATCTTACAGGGCATGAGCTGTTTGAGGTCAAGGGCTTTACTGCTGAAACCTTCATCCTTTTGGCAAGCAGCTTTACGAGCGGGCTTGCTTCACTCGCGATGCATAAAGGAAACAAAAAACAGCTGATGGCATGGCTGGCGGTCACCGTATTGCTCGGTATGTCCTTTGTGGGACTTGAAATTACGGAGTTTGCCAAAATGGCAGCTGAGGGAGCAACGATATCCACTAACGCGTTTCTTTCTTCCTTTTTTACACTGGTCGGAACGCACGGACTTCACGTCACGTTCGGTTTGATCTGGATGATTGGTGTAATGGTTCAGATCGGGAGGCACGGCATCGACCATCTGACCAAAGAAAAAGTAACGATTGTCGGTCTGTACTGGCATTTTCTCGATGTCGTCTGGATTTTCATCTTTACCGTTGTTTATCTGTTGGGGGTGATGTAGATGAACGGACATGAAAACCATGGTTCAGCAAAGACATACATTATGGGTTTTCTCTTTTCCATCATTTTAACGATCATCCCGCTGTGGCTTGTGATCCAGCAGTTGATGAGCAAGAGCATGCTGACGGTTTCCATTCTTTTGATCGCTTTACTGCAGCTCATCATTCAGTTTTTCTTCTTCATGCACATTAGAGAAGGAGAGAAGCCGAGGTATCATGTGATGGCACTTGTGCTTGGAGCTGTCATGGTGTTCACGATCGTAGCCGGCTCCATCTGGATCATGACGTTTAATTCTCAGGTTCATTAAGGGAATAGACTTTACCTTTTGTAGTTCCTGTGTGCTGGAGCTGCATGTCGGAAAGCAGATCATGAGCGATAAATCGAGATGAAAGCTGGAGAAAGTGCCGGCACTGCTGATTGGTGATCCTTGGCTGAATAAGTAAAAATAATCTTGTAAAGAGGAAATGTGAGCATCGCTTGAAGAATGAAGGCAGGCGATGCAGACCCATTTTCCTCTTTTTCTTTTCATGAGAAGGGTAAAACATACCGGGCAATGCACGCCGGTGAGAAGGTCGGTTGGAGGTATGAGGAAGTATTCGAGGGGATCGAATGTTTTAGGTGTATGCTGTTTGATAAGAAGAGTGGACAACCGTTTTAACTGCTTTTTGCTCAGAATCTCATTTGTGTGCAGTTGGTTAAGGTGTTCTATTTTTTTAGGGACTAAAGAGCTTCGGGTAATGTACTTGAGGTTACCAGGACTGCCTTTGATTCGAATGATGGTCCGGGGACTGCTGATAACAACGAGGCATTCAATGGGGAGCGGTGGTAGACGGTTCTTTGTAAGCCATTCGGTTAACAGCTTTTTATGGCGGTGGATTTGTATGATCGGATATGCAAATCCTTCTTCTTTACCTTCGTGTGTACGAATCTGCTGTTGATGTGTTTCGTCAAAAAGAAGTAAGCCTGAAAATAGATGGTCCTTCGATGGAAATTCTTGCAGATAAAAGTCGAGGGACTGTTCGCTGCGGTATCCTTTGAACCGGCTGGCCCGCTCTTTTTCGATGATTGGCCGTTTTGGATGGTTTGGGGGCAGTCTGCGAAGCAAGGCTTCTAGTTTTTTGATGATAAGAGGGATTTTGTATAGATTTGACGATCATAGCAACACTCCTTATTAGATAGATTTCTCTTTTTTAGTAGATTTTCCTGCTTTAGAAGGGTGGTTTTATGGAGGGAGGAGAGCGGATGGGGAGTTTATGTGAAGAATTGAGCAGAAAAGGAGAGGAATTGTACCGTACGCTCAATTAATTGAGCCGAACAACATTTAATTGAGCGTAACTCAAAATAATTGATCCAAACTAAAAATTCAGATAACTGCGCTCAACTAAACCGGCTTAATTTCCACAAAAACCCCTACATTATCCTCATTCATTGTCAGTTCCTGCAAAGTAAAACCCATCATTTATGTCAATTAATCACTCATTCTTACATTTCTTAGGTTATTTTCGCGAGTTTTGTAACAATTTGAAATATAGTTGTAATGTAATTGCCCAAAAACTCTATTATCTAAATGATATAATTGCACTTGGGATTAAAAGAGGGTGTAGGAGAACGTATGGAGGAGGCAATACCATTGAAAAGAAAGATATTAAAGGGGTTATTATCTCTAAGCATTGGCTTGAGCGCTTTTACATACACTTCTGCTAACGCGCAAACGTTAAGTGATATACATCAAAAGCAAGCTGAAAACCAGGCCAAAAAACAAAAAAAGAACGCAGAAATTAAAGACGTGCAAGGACAGCAGGACCAGGTGCTTGAGGAACTGCAAAAAATTGAGTCTACTCTGCAGCAGACGCTGAACGATATTCAGACGAAAAAAACAGAAATCAATGATACGAAAAACGAGATTCAAAGCTTGAAAGACCAAATTGCCAAGATTCAAAAACGCATCAAAGAACGCGATGCGATCTTAAAAGAGCGTGTCCGTTCCATGTATGAAAGTGGCGGAGCGGTGAAGTACCTTGATGTCGTACTTGGCTCACAAAACTTCGGTGATTTCCTTGACCGCTTGATCTCATTAAATTTGATCGCAGAATCTGATAAGTCCATTTTGGAAGATCAAAAGCGAGATAAAGCAGCAGTTGAACAGGATAAACAGCATGTAGAACAAAAGCTGAATTCCTTGAATGCGAAGCTTCAGGAATTAAATGGGCTGAATGATAAGCTCAGCGCCCAAAAAGAAGCAAAAAACAGACTGTCCGCTTCATTAAAGAAGAAGGAAACGCATCTTCATGAAGACGTGACAAGTATTGAAGAGAAAAATCAAATTCTTTCCGCACAGGAAAAAGCGGTAAAAGAAGAGATGGCAAGAGCAAAAAGAGAAGCTGAACAGCGCAAGCGTGAAGAAGCAGCCCGTAAAGAGGCAGCCAAACGTGCGGCTGAACGCCAACAAGAGCGGCATGATTCAGCGCCTTCACCTGCGCCGACTCATAGCGAGCCAAGTGTTTCAGCGAACTTTATCTGGCCTGCCAATGGCTACGTTTCATCGCCATTTGGCAAGCGTTTTGGCGGCAGTGATTTCCATCCGGGTATCGATATCGCTCAAGCTGGATCGGACAATGCGATCTCAGCAGCGGCTTCAGGTACGGTTGCCCGTTCTTACCTATCGTCTTCTTACGGTAATGTCGTATTTATTTCTTCTTTCATTGACGGCCAGCTGTACACGACTGTTTATGCACATATGAGTGAGCGTGCAGTCAGCACAGGACAAAGTGTAACTCAAGGACAACGACTTGGTACGATGGGTAATACTGGACATTCCACTGGACAGCATTTGCATTTCGAACTTCATAAAGGCGAGTGGAACTACGCGAAATCAAACGCTGTAAATCCAATCCCATATCTTCGTTAATCAACACATCAGGGAAGCACAAGGAGACATCTCCATGCTTCCCTTTTTATTTATAAAAAAAGCGGGGTGAGAAGATGAAGGCCGGTCAAGCTCGTAAAAACGCAGAAGATTGGGTGAAGAAGTACGCCAGCTCTGAAAGATGGTTTTTGGGTGCGTATTTCAGCGGATCGACCATCGGACTCGCAGACGACGAAGAACTGCCGGTTGGATCAGACGTCGATATTGTGCTTGTTACTGCAGAGGATGAACCACCGCTGAAACCCGGCAAGTTCCTCTATCGTGATACCTTGCTGGAAGCTACGTATCTATCTCAAAAATTATTGAAATCAGCCCAAGAAGTGCTATCCTCTTACCACCTGGCAGGAAGCTTCCGTACGAACACGATCATTGCTGACCCCACAGGACATTTGCAGAAACTCCAACAGCAAGTGTCCAAGTATTTTCCGGAGAAAAAATGGGTGAAGAACCGATGCGAAAATGCAATGAGAAGAATTGAATCCGGGCTCGCTGCAATTCAGCCGAATGCACCGATTCATGAACAAGTAACAAGCTGGCTGTTTCCGGCAGGGGTCACGACCCACGTTCTTCTCGTTGCTGCCATGCAGAATCCGACCGTCCGGCTCCGTTACCTTAAAGCGCGCGAGGTACTGGTGGAATACGGACAGGAGGGATTATATACGGATCTGCTGAGGCTGCTCGGCTGTGGGCATTTTACTTCTGAAAAAGTGGAGCACCACCTAGCCAACCTTGAAGAAACCTTCGATGGTGCAGCGGCGGTCTCCAGGACGCCGTTCTTTTTCAGTACAGATATTACGAAAATTGCCCGTCCGATCGCCATTGATGGAAGCAGGAAACTGATTCAGGACGGTTTTCATCGAGAAGCTGTATTTTGGATTGCAGCCACGTTTGCGCGATGCCGAACGATCCTTGCAGCAGATGCCCCGCCTGATTTGCAAGAATCACTGGCTCCTGCTTTTACCGAAATCCTCGCTGATTTAGGTATTGCAACCACAAGAGATATCTTTGACAGGGCACAGGAAGTGATCAGCTTTCTGCCGGCTGTATGGGACACCGCCAATGCCCTTATGGCGGCGAACCCTGATATTAATAAAAATAAGTAAAGGCATGCCCCCGGATTAAGGGCATGTCTTTTTTAATACGGCGAGTAAGACCATAAGAGCAAGAATGAGGACGATTTACACCGATGAAAGCTGATAGAATGAGGGCAGAATAATGAAGAGGTGAGTGATGAGATGAATCAGATCGAGCGGTTTAACGAACTGCATCAAGGCAATGATTTGCTTTTGGTGAATCCTGTGCTTCAGAAACGGTATGACTATATTGAACCTGAAAACGATAAGCATGCTGCCCTTTACGAAAAACTGCTTAGGAAGGATGATTACGCTGGCTATTATATCGGCGTGACGACAACTGGCATCGCATGCCGCTTTGGCTGCAGCGCTACACCTCCCCACAAGCAGAACACCGTCTTTTCCAAAAGATTATTTGATCTCGTCTGCTTCGGGTTCAGAGAATGCAAAGTTTGCAAGCCGTTAACCCATGGGACCGAACGAGAGGACATCCGGAACTTTGTTGACCTGATACAGAAGGAACAACATCCGGAAAAATATTTGAAGCAGATCTCTCCGGATGATTCCTCTTATAGCCGTGCGAGGAGATGGTTTTTGAAGCAGCATGACGGAGATCTGCAAAAGTACGTGTACGTCAAGCGGGTAAACGACATGCTCCGCAGCGGAAGCAACCGTGACGAAGAGCTCCCGAATACCCTTAGCTTCCAGAGATACTGGACGCCGATCGGTGTTTTGATCGCCTGTTTTTATGAGGGGGAATGCTGTTTGCTGGAATTTATGGACCGGCGGGCGCTTGAGACCGAGCTTGTTTTTCTGAAAAAGAGACTTAAAGCCAATCTCAAAAAGAGATCAAGCCCATTGAGCCGCCAATTAGGTTTCGAGCTCCAAGAGTATTTCTCCGGGTCACGCAAGGGATTTTCCGTGCCGGTTGCCAGTATCGGAACGGAATTTCAAGTGCAAACATGGAAAGCGCTGAAGGATATACCTTATGGCACGACGCGCAGCTATAAAGGGCAGGCGGAGCATCTGGGACGTCCCAAAGCTGTCAGGGCAGTGGCCAACGCAAACGGCAAGAACCGCATCTGCATCCTTATTCCTTGCCATCGGGTGATCGGGGATAATGGTGACCTGAGAGGATTTGCAGGTGGATTGGATCGAAAACAATTTTTACTTGAACTTGAAAATAACAGAAGTTTACAATAGGAGCAGAGGAAGGGGACAGTGAAGATGGACAATCTCTCATTTGATGAGATGTGGGAAAAAATTATGGCGTGCGACAGTTCGTATGACGGTTTATTTTATACTGCTGTCAAAACGACAAAAATTTATTGCCGTCCTTCCTGCCGCTCGAGAAAACCGAAGAAGATCAACGTGGATTTCTATGGAACTATTCCTGAAGCAGTAGAGGCGGGCTTTCGAGCCTGTAAACGATGCCAGCCGGATGCCGGGCTTTCTCCTCAGATGGAGATCGTCACCAGGGTGAAATCGTTTCTGCTGATGCACTATAAAGAGCCTCTTATTTTACAGGACATTGCCGATCATGCCGGTTTGAGTCCGTTTTACCTCGAACGGCAATTTAAGGAGGCGACATCTGAAACTCCGCGTACCTACCTTGAAAGGATTAGAGTGGACAAGGCCGTGTATCTCCTAAAGCATTCCAGCCTGACCAATCTTGAAATCTGCTTCGAGGCAGGGTTTCAGAGCACTTCAAATTTCTATAAAGTCTTTCAAACGGTTCTGAACTGTTCCCCGAGTGAGTACCGCCGATTAAAATGAAGCCTATGAAAAGAGGCTGGTCCCAATAAGCCAAACCTTGCTATCTAGAGGCAGCTGATTTCCGTTCCAAGCTGCTCGCTTTTACCGGCGTAAACGCCTACTTTCGCTGGGCGTGCGCTGAACCTACCGGCGCGAGCGCCTACTTTCTCGGCGCAAGCGCCTGCGGGTTTCACCTGTCACGCGCGTCCCGCATCTATGACTTTTTGGACAGTTCCTTTTGGTGATTTGTTTAGTTGTTTTTCACTTCTGCCATACTGCGCTCAGGACCGATGTATACGGATTCTGGCCTGAATATCGTGTTGTCTTCTGACTGTTCAAGAACATGGGCGGTCCAGCCTACCATTCGGCTGGCCGTAAAGGTGGGCGTGAACAGCTCGTCATCCATTTGAATGGCCTTCATAATCGCTGCAGCATAAAATTCTACGTTCGTATACAGCGAACGTCCTGGTTTAAATTCCTGCAATAGAGCAACAGCCGTGCGTTCTGTCTCAAGAGCCAGATCAAGCCATTGGTCTTTTCCTGTCATGTTTAAGAGACGCTCCTTCAAAGCGGCCGCTCTCGGATCAAGTGTTTTATATACGCGATGGCCAAATCCCATCAGCTTCTCACCACGAACTAACTTCTCTCGAATTACTCTTTCGGGATCGCCTGCTTCCGCCACTTCATCCAGCAGTGCGATCACACCGGAAGGGGCACCTCCGTGAAGGGGGCCTTTCATCGTCCCAATGGCTGATGTTGCAGCAGAAACGAGGTCCGATTCTGTGGAAGCTGTTACCCTTGCTGAAAATGTTGATGCGTTCATCCCATGCTCCAGCGTCAAGATCATATAGGTTTCCAGCGCTTCAGCATGTGCTTTTAAAGGTGGTGTGCCGTTGATCATATAAAGATAGTTTTCAACATGATCTAAGTCCTCGAAGGGAGAAACAAACGGCCTGCCTTCTATGCTGCGTATCCGATAGGCTATGATACTCGGAACGAGCGCTGTCAGTCTAATCGCTTGAGCAATCGTAGGTTTCCAGCCATATTCTTCAGAGCCTTCTGAAGAGATGGCGGTTCGGATCACGCTCATCAAATCCATGTTCTTCGGAAGGTGATCAATGATCTCTTTAATCGAACCTGAAAGCTTCCTGTTTCTTTTTAACTCATTCTTCAGATTGTTCAGTTCATTTTCATTTGGAAATTTTCCATGCCATAGAAAGTAGGCTGTTTCTTCGAATGAATAGTGCTTTGTCACTTCGCCGATATCTAAACCTCTGTACAGCAATTTCCCATTCAGGCCATCCACATGGCTGATGGACGTCTGTGCTGCCACAACACCTTTAAGACCTTTTTCCATCAATCATCTCTCCTTTTCTTCTTTGATAACATTGTATAGAATATATATAATTAAGAAAATTAAATCTTTTTAAAGAACTTGATTAGGATCATTAATAAGGAGATAATAATGGAGTTTAATTGGCTATATACCTTTTTAACGGCGGCAGAAACGGGGAATTTTAGAAAAACAGCAGAGATTCTTTACATATCACAGCCTTCCGTAACGGTTCATATTAAGCAGCTTGAAAAAGAAATCGGGGTATTGCTCTTTCATCGGGAAGGAAAGAAAGTTAAACTGACGGAAGACGGAAAACGATACTTGGATCATGCCAAAAAGCTGATTGCCGTTTATGAAAACGGGCTTGAAGATCTTGCTTCCTTCAGCCAGGGCTATACGAGCAAGCTTATCCTGGCCATCTCACCGCTGATCGCTGACACGATTCTTCCCTTTGTGCTGAAGCGATACTTAAATAAGCATCCTGAAACAGAAATATCGGTGAAAATCATAGAATCAGAACACATCGAACAAGCGGTATTGAACGATGAAGTGGATATTGGTCTATCATGTCTTCCTACATCCAATTCCAATTTAATCTGTAATCTCCTATACAGAGACAAAGTGATCTTGGTTTGTACACACGATGGCCGGGATTCAGAATCCGCACCGCCTCTGGAAGAAGCAGAAGTATTCGAATTGAATTATCTATTGACTCATAATCACCCAGGTTACTGGGGAGGCTTGATTAAAACGATTAAAGCTAAATATCCTGGTGTGCGAATGATGAAAGTGTCACAAGTGCATATTACGAAAAGATTTATTATAGAAGGGCTTGGGGTATCCTTTCTGCCTGCCTCTACAGTCAGGCGAGAACTGCTGGAGGGAAGGATGCTGGAAGTGGACTGCCATTCTATTCAGCTGCCTGACGCCAATACCTATGCACTGACAAAATACGATCACTCCAAACAAAGAGAATTCCTTTCCTTTGTTTCCAACCATAGAATTTAAAAAAAGGAGAGAAACCAATGAAAAAGAAAATGGCCATGATCAGTATGGTGATGCTGCTTTTGGCTGCATGTTCATCCAATAACGGACAGGACGAGCAGAAGAAGCATGAAAAGCAAAATCTCGAAGCAGCTGACAGCGTGTTCAAGCAAAACTGTGCAAGCTGCCACGGAAACAATCTTGAAGGAGCAGCAGGGCCTTCTCTAAAACATATCGGAAGTAAATATTCGGAAAAAGAAATCATGAGCATTATTTTAAAAGGGCGAAATGGTATGCCGGCCGGTTTATTGACTGGCGGAGACGCGAGGCTTGTGGCGGAGTGGCTCAAGAAAGAACACAAATAGGACACCTTGTAGGGGAATGGTCTTGTAGCTCGTGAGGAATGGGATTGCATAGCCATTCTTAGAAACCAAGGATAAGCCAGCTTTTCCTTGATTTCTATTCAGGCTCTGCATTTGTTTCACAAACTGACTGTCTTCGCCAGCAGTCCCATTCCTGTTCTAAAAGTCAATAGATTTGAGGGTCTCTCTTAGCATCAGTAAGCGAGATGTTTTTGAGAGATTAGCAATAATACGCTCTAACAAGGTACATAACAAAAACCGCCTTTTTAGGCGGTTTTTGTGTTTTATAATAGGGGGGAGAGCAGGCGGGAGATGGATTCTCTGAAGCGGATCCACTTCGAACGCTCCTGATATTGTTCCCACGTTAATTTACGGGAAAGCTTTACATCCTCGTGAAAAGCGTCCATCAGCTTTTTGGCTATTGTTTTGTTGTATATAAAAGCATTGATTTCAAAGTTCAGCTTTAAGCTTCGGATATCGAAATTGGCGGTCCCGACGGATGATATCTCATCATCTACAACAATCGATTTGGCATGGATAAAGCCGTTGTCATAGATATAGACTTTCGCACCAGCCTTCAGCAAGTCTCCGATATTGGATAACGAAGCCCAATATACGAAAAGATGATCGGGTTTATTCGGTATCATGATCTTTACGTCTACACCCGAATGGCAGGCGATCCGCAGAGTATCCAGCAGACTGGCATCAGGAACAAAGTACGGAGTTTGAATGGTGATCGAATGTTTGGCAAGGGAGATCATCTTGATGTAGCCGTCTTTGATCTGCGGCCACTCCGATTCGGGCCCGCTCGTAACAATCTGCATGCCGATAGCGCCTTTGCCGATTTCCTCAGGAAAAAGGACAGGATCATAATCAATATCATGTCCATATGAGGCTTGGTTCCAGTCTAGTATAAAACGGGTTTGCATGGAGTGTACGGCTGTGCCCTGAATCTTTAAGTGTGTATCACGCCAAAAACCAAACCTCGGGTTAAGCCCCAGGTATTCATCCCCTACGTTAAAACCGCCGACATAACCGATCTTGCCGTCGATAATAACGATCTTTCGGTGATTTCGGTAGTTCATCCGAAAATTAATGAAGGCAAACCTTGTGGGGAAAAAGACTTCAACCTCTCCCCCGGCCTTTCGGAGTTCGGAGAAAAAGCGTTTGGTGAGTCTTCGTGATCCCAATTCATCATATAAGACCCTGACCTTAACCCCTTGTTTTGCTTTTTCGACCAAGACATCCCTTATCTTTCTGCCAAGATTATCTTTTTTAATAATGTAATATTGCAGGTGTATGTGATGTTCTGCCCGTTCGATATCTTGAATCAGATTCTCGAACTTTTTCCCTCCATCAGTAAAAATTTCAACGGAGTTATCCCGTGAAAAGGGAGCCTCGTTATTGACGAGCTGCATGTAGATCAAGTCCTGGCTTGCTCTCTCAGGTTCGTTGCAAAACTCAAAGGACCCGTCCCGAAGATGCTTCATCTGGCTTTTTAAGGTTTTCTCCAAACCAAGCTTTTTTCGGTCATCCCATTGAAATAGCCGGTGTCTGCTTAAGTTTCGTCCGAACAATAAATAAAGAAAAAAGCCACCTAAAGGAATGAACACTAAGACAAGGAGCCATGCCCAGGTGGAACTGGCATCACGGCGTTCCCGAAATACGATGACGGCCGCAAGCAATATATTCAAAATGGTAACAAGCATAAGTAATATAGAAAAAATATGCATAAATTCTCCTTAACAAGCAAGAGTACGGTAGATGTATAACATACCATACTCTCCTTGTATATTCCCAGTTCTTCAAATAACAAGCAGTATGACCGGATTGAATTTTTTCCATAACCCTAAATAAAGTGTATCATAGTACCATTTATCTCCTAATGACTATTGAAAAAGAAAGCATATGGGAGGATATAAGAGGATATGTCCATATATGTAAGTATATTATGGCTAACTGTTGGGATTCCTAATAGTAACGGTCACACACTCCTATATCAAAGGATACATAATTTGGTGCAGCGAAGAAACTTCTATACAATTAAAAAGTTGCGGTCGAACGTTGTCGAAAAATGTCGTGAAACTAGAGGTGATGTTAATGGAAGCAAAAGTGAGTGTACGAAATGTAACCAAAGTATTTGGCAAATCTCCGAAAGCTGCCGTTCAATTACTTAAAAAAGGTTACTCGAAGAAAGACATATTAAAAGAAACGGGCAGCACGGTCGGTGTAAATAACGCATCGTTTGATATCTATCCCGGCGAAATCTTCGTGGTCATGGGGTTATCCGGAAGCGGAAAATCCACATTGATCCGAATGCTCAACCGTCTGATCGATCCTTCAAGCGGTGAAATACTTATCGATAATCAAGACATTGTTAAGATGCCTTCTTCTCAACTAAGAGAAGTAAGACGTAAAAACATCAGCATGGTGTTTCAAAACTTCGCACTATTTCCCCATAAAACCGTGTTGGAAAATACGGAATACGGATTGGAAATACAAAATGTCTCCCCATCCGAACGCAAGGAGAAAGCGATGAGATCCCTTGAAATCGTTGGATTAAAAGGGTATGAACATCAGCTGCCATCCCAGCTGAGCGGCGGAATGCAGCAGCGGGTGGGACTGGCAAGAGCACTGGCAAGCGATACAGATATCCTTTTGATGGATGAAGCGTTCAGTGCCCTTGATCCCTTGATTCGGAAAGACATGCAGGACGAACTCCTTGAAATTCAGGATTCCATGAAAAAAACGATCATTTTTATTACCCATGATCTGGATGAAGCTTTACGTATCGGCGACCGTATCGCCCTTATGAAAGACGGAAGCATCATTCAGATTGGAACACCTGAAGAAATTATGATGAATCCTGCCAATGAATACGTTGAGCGATTTGTAGAAGATGTGGATATATCACGCGTTCTTACCGCTTCTCACGTTATGAAACGGGCAGAAAAGATTTCTCCTGACAGAGGCCCGAGGGTCGCGCTGCAGATTATGAAAGATCAAGGATATTCGAGCATCTTTATCGTTGACCGCAAGCAAAGATTGCTTGGGGCCGTAACAGCAGATGATGCCTCTAAGGCCATTAAGGAAAACAAGACGATCGAGGAAGTCATGAATAAAGATGTGCTGACTGCAAGTGAAGATACACTTCTTTCTGACTTGCTTGAACCGATGGCGAATACTAATATTCCTCTTGCTGTAATTGATGAAGAAAAACGGTTAAAAGGAGTTATCATCCGCGGCGCTGTCATTGGCGCGCTTGCTGGAAACCGCGATGGGCTGAACGGAAAGGAGGATGACGAATGAATTTTCCGAAAATCCCTTTAGCACAATGGGTTGACCATCTTGTGAACTGGATCACGAATACCTTTGATCCGATCTTTAATGCCATTACAGGCTTTATTGAAGGGCTGATTGACAATCTTGTCACCCTTCTTGGAATGGGGCCATCCATTGTTTTAATTTTAATCATTACCCTTTTCGCTCTCTATACGAGCAGGTGGGGTGTCGCTTTATTTACCTTGATCGGATTATTGCTGATCGATAATCTCGGATATTGGGATGCCACGGTCGATACGCTTGCACTCGTATTGTCATCCGTTGTTTTGACCATCGTAATCGGGATACCGCTTGGAATATGGGCTTCCCAAAATGATACGGCCAAACGGATCATAACTCCTATTCTGGACTTCATGCAGACGATGCCGGCCTTTGTATATCTGATTCCTTCGATTTTGTTCTTCGGAATCGGTGTGGTACCGGGGATTCTGGCGTCTGTTATCTTTGCGGTACCGCCGACGATCCGGCTGACGAATCTAGGGATCCGTGAAGTACCGAAAGATTTAATTGAAGCCACAGAGGCCTTTGGTTCAACAACAGGGCAAAAGCTGTTTAAAGTACAGCTTCCTCTTGCTGCACCAACTATCCTTGCTGGTGTGAACCAGAGTATCATGCTTGCCCTGTCCATGGTCGTTATCGCTTCACTTGTTGGTGCACCTGGACTTGGAGCAGAAGTTTACCGGGCTGTTACTCAAATTAAAGTCGGTGAAGGTTTTGAAGCCGGAATTTCGATCGTTATCATCGCGATCATTCTGGACCGTATCTCTCAGAACTTGCGAAAACCGCTTTTCGGCAATATCATCAATAAGAAAATTGTTTATTCTGTTCTAGCAGTGGTGCTGATCGTAGCGTATGCTGCTACAGCGATCGCACAGGCAAAACCGGAAAAGGCGAGCTCCAAAAATGTCGGTGAACAAGTGAACTATGAAATTACAGGGATTGATCCTGGTGCAGGATTGATGAAATCAACAGAAAAAGCAATGAAAGACTACGGTCTGAAGAAAGACTGGACACTGAAAGAAGGTTCAGCCGCAGCGATGACCGCCGAATTGAAAAAAGCGTATGAAAAGAAAGAACCGATCATCGTTACTGGCTGGACGCCGCACTGGATGTTTAAGAAATACGACCTTAAATACCTGAAGGATCCTAAAGGTTCATACGGTAAGGGTGAAAGTATCCATACCTTAACGAAAAAAGGATTCAAGCAGGAAAATCCAGGAGCCAACAAAATTCTGGATGAGTTCTACTGGAAGCCTTCTGACATGGAAGCGGTGATGGTAGACGTTCAGGATGGCACAACGCCTGAAAAAGCTGCAGCTAAATGGATAAAATCCCACAAAAAAGAAGCCAGCCAATGGACGAAAGGTGCGCCAAAAGGCAACGGAAAAGAAGTTAAACTTGTGTATGTGGCCTGGGAATCGGAAATTGCAAGTACAAACGTTGTAGCTAAAGTTCTTGAACAGCAAGGCTATAAAGTAAAACTTCAGCAAGTTGAAGCCGGCCCGATGTTTGCTGGTGTGGCAGGAGGAAGTGCCGACGCGATGGTCGCGGCATGGCTGCCGACAACCCATAAAGATTACTACAACAAATACAAAGGCAAATTTGAGGATCTTGGACCAAACCTTGAAGGAACGAAGCTTGGTCTGACCGTTCCAAAATATATGCCGATTGATTCCATTGAAGATTTAAAAAAATAATAAAGATTCAGCCGAGGACAGCATACTGATAGCTGTCCTCTTTTTTAGGTAGACTATTGGCCAAATTCTTCTAATAAACTATAGGGGATACTGCAAATTGTTTGTCAAGGGAGAGGACAGCATGAATAACATCAACTGGGTTGTGAGTGATCCATATGTGTATCAGGTGCTTCAGACGGTAGTAGGCAAACCGGTTGTCGTTCAGACCGAGCGCGGTTCTGTGAGAGGAACGCTCAAACAGGTGGTTCCCGATCATATTGTTGTCGAATCTGCAGGAAACTCTTTTTACATCCGCACGCAGCAGATCATCTGGGTGGTACCAAATCCGCAATTGGTTCCCGAATAATACAACCTTCGCCACGCATAAGCATTGAGGTAGAACGGATCACAGCGGGGGTGAAGCACGATGATGAAGCGTGTGAACAAAATAGCGATAGAGCTTCCTAGGCCGGAACACGGTGACATGAACGGAGCCGCGGCGGTTCAGGAACTATTGGGCGGCAAGTTTGGTGAAATGTCCACGTTAAACAATTATATGTATCAATCGTTTAATTTTCGGGGGAAAAAGAAGTTTAAACCCTTTTATGACCTCGTTGCGAGTATTACGGCAGAAGAGTTCGGCCACGTCGAGCTCGTCGCAAACACGATTAATCTGATGTCGTTCGGAAATACGTTTCCAGGCGACCCTGACAGTACGCCTCTTCAGAATGGAAAAGATGCGCGTTATTCCCTCCACTTTACGACAACGGCACAGGCTGCTTACCCGGGGGACGGAATGGGCCGGCCGTGGAATGGAGACTTTGTCACCAACTCCGGAAGTCTTGTGGGTGATTTGCTTCATAACTATTTGCTCGAGATCGGGGCAAGAACCCATAAAATGCGCTGTTATGAGATGACCGATCACCCAACCGCAAGAACGATGATCGGTTATTTGCTCGTCCGCGGCGGCACTCATATCATCGCTTATGCCAAAGCACTGGAAGTGGCAACAGGGGTTGAGGTTGGTAAGATGCTGCCCGTGCCGAGCCTGGATAACAACAAGTTTGATTATGCTAAGCCATTTATAGATAAAGGGCTTTCCAATGTTTTATATACATGGGGGGAGCCGGAGTACCGGGATATCAGTAAAATCTGGAAAGGAAAAAATCCTGAGACGGGACAGCAGTTAACGGTCATTGACGGCATGCCGGAAGGAGCAAAGGTTCCTGATTTTGAGGAACTGCCTGAAGAATTTGCTCCGGGCATTGATCAGGATGATTATCAGCGGATTTTGAAGCGGCTGATGTCGAATATATAAGGGGATGCCGGGTCGCTGATGAGTTTTTTGCGGTTCGGCTTCTGTCTTTGTGGGTATTGAGCCAAAATAATACATAATTGAGCCTAACTCCAAATAATGGATTCCAACTTATTATTCATACTATTTCACCCGGAAAACCTTGACATTCATCCTTAAATTAAGGTACTATACTAAAAAATAAAAGCATATCCAGAGCGGCTGAGGGACTGACCCTATGAAGTCCGGCAACCCGCAAATGGGCGGTGCCAATTTCAGACAAGAATCTATTTTGAAAGATAAGCAGACATGAAATCGTCAAAATGAATGTGCCGCCTTCTCCAGATTTGGAGAAGCCTTTTTAATTACATACAGTAAGAGCTGACTAGACATCTAGAGGCTCGTTTAAGCGGGAATAGACCTGTTTAAGCGGGTCTTTTTAATTGGCTGTTTGCGTAACCTTTGTTGCTCCTGCGGGTTTCACCTGTCACGCTCGTCCCGCAGGACAAGGAAGGCTCCGGCAGCGTTATATCGCACGAAGAAAATGTGAAATTCATTTTCAAGGAGTCTCGCACCTTGCACTCCAATCAACTTAGCAATGAAGGTTTCTTTGCAAAAATGCTCCCAACAAAAGCAACAATTATTAAGAAAAGTGTCATTTTAATTTGTAAAAAAACAGGGGAGGGAAGCGCATGTTTACGGTCTATTGGAGTCTATTGACCTTGCTTTGGGTGATCGGCCTCGTTGTCTGGCATAAGATCTATCCGGACAAGAAGAAGGAAGGGTGATCTTATCGTTAAAAGACCTTATCTCATAAAAAGGGGATAAGGTTTTTTGATTCTTATGTAATTTGTTTGTTTTTCTATTAAGGAGCATTTTAACCATGGTAAGATAAAACATAATGATTACGTTTTATTTTGTTTAAGGAGGATCCTGTTATGTCTCAACCAAAGATACCAACCTATATATTAAGCGGCTTTTTAGGGAGCGGGAAAACGACCGTGCTGCTGAAGATGCTGTCTGATTTTAAAAGCAGGGGGCTCAAGCCGGGCATCGTTCTGAATGAACTCGGACAAGTGAATGTAGAAGGGCATATGTTCAAAGGTGAAAAAATGCTGGAGATGCTGGATGGCTGTATTTGCTGTACGATCCAGGACGACCTTCGCGAAGAACTGCAGTTCTTTTTACAGGATGAGAATGCTGTGGATATTTTGCTGATTGAAGGTACAGGAGTTGCAAATCCGAAGGAAATTCTTGAAGCACTGACGGATCCGCGGCTTCGTGACGGTTTTGAAACGCAATCGATCATCAGTCTGGCCGATGCAAGTAAGTTTCTTGAGTATCAAAGCATATTCTCCAGTTCAAGAGAGATACGCGAGATGCTCAATGAACAAATAACGAGCGCTACACTTATTCTTTTAAACAAGATGGATCTTGTTAACGAGAAAACGAAAGATAAAATCTATAAAAAGCTTAGAAAGCAATTAAAAGCGGAAGTAGAGATCATCGAGACAGTATATGGCGATGTGGAACTGGACGAGTTGCTGAAGAAACGGATGAGCACTGTCGCGGTATCGTTAAGCAAGGAAACAGGAAATGCTGGCCATTCTCATCATGAACATGAAGATCACCACCACCATGAGCATCCATTTAAGGCATTTAAAATTGAAGATTTCCCGGCGGTTGAACGGATCCGGTTTGAAAAATGGCTGAAAAAGCTGCCAGAAAGTGTGCTGCGAGGAAAAGGAATGGTATCACTGGCGTCCCCCTCAGGACTCTATCAATTCCAATTTGCATCGAAAGAGGTAGAAATGGAGCGGATGGAAGATCAAAATTGCAGGACATGCCTCATTTTAATTGGCTATAACATGCCGATTGAGGAAATTCGAGTTTCTTTTCAGCAGGAAGTGCTGCAAACCATCAGCATCTAGGTACGTTTGGCAAGCTGGATTCAGTGGCGGGTGGAGGTTTACCCGCCGTTTTGGGACAAATACGCGCGGAAATGCAAAAGTTACCCGCCAAAACGAATTTACCCGCGGAATTTGCATATTTGCCCGCCAACACCACAATTCACACAATCTCCCATTCAGCAAAATCGTATAAAACATGCTACATTAATTCATGATGATAAGAGTGTAAGTTGAAGGAGGATATATCGTGATACGTTTTGGAGTAATCGGAACAAACTGGATTACCGATGCTTTCCTGAAAGCAGCAGGTGACTTGGAAGACCTTGAGCTGGCTGCCGTCTATTCAAGGACGTTGGAGAAAGGGAGAGAGTTCGCGGATAAGTACGGGGTACATACGGTTTTTACCGATGTGGAAGAGATGGCAAAATCCGATGTGATCGATGCGGTTTATGTTGCCAGCCCGAACTCTTTTCACTCGAAGCATGCCATCACGCTGATGAACCATGGCAAGCATGTGCTCTGCGAAAAGCCGCTTGCTTCCAACGCAGAGGAAGTCAAAGAAATGATCGAAGCGGCAAAAGCAAACAAGATTGTTCTGATGGAGGCGCTAAAATCAACCATGCTTCCGGGATTCAAAGCAATTCAAGAAAGTTTGCCCAAAATCGAGACCATAAGAAGATACGTGGGAAACTACTGCCAGTATTCTTCCCGCTATGATGCCTATAAAGAAGGAAACATTTTGAATGCGTTTAAGCCTCAGTTTTCAAATGGAGCGCTCATGGACTTGGGAACGTACTGCATCTATCCGCTTGTAGTTCTGTTCGGCAAGCCGATCAGCGTAAAGGCGAGCGGGGTCATGCTGGAATCCGGTGTGGATGGGGAAGGCAGCGTCCTTTTGACGTATGAGTCGATGGAGGCTGTCATTACGTATTCAAAGATTACGGATTCGTTCCTTCCTTCTGAAATTCAGGGGGAGAAAGGGAGCATCATCATTGACCGGATTCATACACCGGAAAAGGTTGAGATTCGCCATCGAGGTGGATCGGTGGAAGATGTCTCTCAAACAGCCCAACATGAACCGATGTATTATGAGGCAAAAGAATTCATCTCTCTGATTCAGCAGGGAAAACTGGAATCAGACATCAACTCTCACGAAAATTCTCTTACAGTCATGGAGATTATGGATGAAGTCCGCAGCCAGATTGGTGTTGTCTATCCAAGCGACCGAAAATAACCGATTTGAACTGCTCAGAGTTTTTTCTGGGCAGTTCTTGTTTAGATAGGCTGTGAGAATGAAATAGTACGTACCATATGAAAATGGGGGTTTGGATGAGAGTGCATTGGTCACACTAAAGGTGACGATCCTTTCATTAATAGGGAAACTATTAGGCAATGAGGAGTGGAAGACATGACGAAAAAAGTGAAGAAAGCCATTATTCCGGCAGCTGGTCTTGGGACGAGATTCCTGCCGGCCACGAAAGCAATGCCGAAAGAAATGCTGCCTATCGTAGACAAACCAACCATTCAATATATTGTGGAAGAAGCGATTAATTCCGGGATAGAAGATATTCTGATCGTAACAGGTAAAGGAAAACGTGCGATCGAGGATCATTTTGATTATTCATTTGATCTGGAGCAGAGTCTGTTCAGCAAAGGAAAGGTGAAGCTGCTTCAGGAAGTTCAGCGCTCGTCAGAAATGGCAGATATTCATTACATCCGCCAGAAGCAGCCGAAGGGGCTTGGGCATGCTGTATGGAGTGCAAGGAAATTTATTGGAGATGAGCCGTTCGCTGTCCTGCTTGGTGATGATATTGTCCAATCGGAAACACCGTGCATTCGCCAGCTGATCCAGCAGTATGAGAAAACAGGATCATCTGTTATCGGGGTAAAGCCTGTTCCAGAAGAAGAAACAGACCGGTACGGGATCATTGAAACGAGAAAACAAGCGGGACGCCTGTATGAGGTCTCAAATTTTGTAGAAAAACCTTCAAAAGGCGAAGCTCCTTCCAACCTGGCGATCATGGGGCGCTACGTTCTTACTCCCGAGATCTTTTCCATTCTCGATAACCAGGAAATCGGGGCCGGAGGGGAGATTCAGCTTACCGATGCCATTCATAGGCTGAACCAGGAACAGAACGTTTATGCTTATGAGTTTGAGGGTGATCGGTATGATGTAGGGGAAAAGCTTGGTTTTATAACAACCACGATTGAATTTGCATTGAAGAACAAAGAGCTTAACGAGCCTCTTATGCATTATTTAAAAGAAAAGCTGATGAACGTGCAGGCTGATCCAAAAATGTAAGCCATTGCCGATTTAAGGGCGTATCCTAAACAGAAGGGGTTCCATGATTGTGAAATACTGGTCAGCCTTGAGTCCGGAAAATAAACATCTGACATTGGCATGGGTGCTGCTGGTTTTGTTCATGGCCCCTCCGTTTATTCTCGGTGAGCATTCTCATATCCGAGTACATGACAATATGGATTCCAACATTGCGTGGTACAAGGTGTTAAAAGAAAGCGGGCAGCTGTTCGGTCCGATGGACACCGTCATTCCGCAAATTATCAACGGCCTTCCCAGGAATGCTTTCGGAACCGAGTTCAGTCTGATCCAATGGCTTCATCACTGGTTTCCGCCTATGACAGCTTATGCCATAAGCCAGGGGATTACCCGGATTTTTGCGTTCATCGGGATGTATTTGCTGCTGTCGAAGCATTTTATGAAAGATGAAAAGGCTTATCCCATAACCGTGTGGGTTTCACTTGCCTTTGCACTTACTCCCTTTTGGCCGTCGGGAATGCTCAGTACGCTAGGGCAGCCCCTTGCTTTATGGGCATTTTTAAATATTAGAAAGCACAAAGAAACCTGGAGGGAATGGCTTACGCTTGTACTCCTGCCCCTATACTCCAGTTTTGTGCTTGGATTTTTCTTTTTTCTCACTGCAGTGGGTGTGATCTGGCTTTATGATGCAGTTACAAAAAAGCGGTGGAACATGCGCTTTTTATTCAGCATTGTATTGATGACGGTCCTTTATTTGCTGATTGAATATAGACTCGTATACTCGCTGGTAGTGCCGGAAGCACCGACAAGCCGGAATGAATTCATGAGCTCGAAGCTTTCGTTCTGGCATACGATACGGCTTGTTTTCAAAAACTATTTTCTGGGCCACACGCATGTCCTCACTTTACATACAGCGGTCATTTTACCCATTATGTTTGCTGCACTTTGGAAGATTTGGAAAGATAGAAGCAGTGGGGAGATTAAAAAATCGTTCCTTCTCTTATTCTTGCTTAACTTCTTGCTGTCTGTCTGGTATGCCTTTTGGTTTTACAAGGGCTGGACGCCTGTAAAAGAGAAGGTTGCTTTTCTTGCGACGTTCAATTTTGCACGTTTTCATTTTTTGCGCCCGCTCGTTATTTATGTTTTGTTTGCTTTAGGAAGCTGGATTCTATGGAAAATAGAAGGCTGGCGGACATGGATAAAGGCCGGTTTGGCTCTACAGATTTTTATTTTATGCTGTGCTCATGAGGAGATTTATTATCGTGTTGTCCATGCACCGTCCTTCAAGGAGTTTTATGCCGTCAAACAATTCGAGGAGATGGAGCACTATATCGGAAAGCCGCAGTCTTCCTATCGAGTGGCGAGCATCGGGATCCATCCTGCCATCGCCCAGTATAACGGCTTTTACACCCTTGATACATACAACAATTATTATCCGCTGTCTTATAAGCATAAGTTTCGAAGAATTATTGCCAAAGAACTTGATAAAGACCGGATGCTAAAAAATTACTTTGATCAATGGGGAAACCGGTGCTATCTTTTTGCAGATGAGCTGGGAAAGAAGTACCATTACACGAAACATTCAAAGAAACGCATTCAGCATCTCCAGCTGAACACGAAAGTCTTTACTCAAATGGGAGGCCGGTATATCTTTTCCGCGCTTCCGATTGATAATGCAGAAGAAAATCACCTGCATTTTGTAAAAGCATTTTCTCAAAAGGAATCGGCTTGGAGGATTTATTTGTATCGTGCTGAAGAAATGGACTAAAAATGGCAAAAGGAGTAGCCGGAAGAGATGGCTGATGAGAAATGAAACATTCATTTGTACGGTTTTTGATAGTTGGTGTAATCAATACATTGGTCGGATTATCGGTGATCTATCTGCTGATTCATGCGGCAGATGTATCGTATTGGCTGGCAACATTTTTAGGAAACGCAGTTGGCGCATGTGTGAGCTATGTGCTAAACCGGATGTTCACGTTTAAAAGCTCCTCACCAGTAGCGGGAAGTATGGTACGGTTTGCTATCGTCATTCTTCTCTGCTATTTTATCGCCTATTATGCCGGAATTCGGATTGCAGACTGGGCCTTCTCTGCAATAATTCCTCTGCCAAAACACTTTGCCAAAGATGCCGCTGTTTTGATAGGAACAGGACTGTATACGGTTCTGAATTATGCCGGACAAAAACGCTTCGTGTTTACGGAGAGCAGCAGCTCTGGTAAAGCGGGCACTATGACGCGGGAGTAATTAAATAACAGTTCTTTACTTCGTTCCGGGTGCGGGATGATCTACCCCTTTTACATGATGCTGATGGCCATCGTCTACACTTGTGTAAAAGTCGTAATAGTGAACATGCATGCCGTTGCCTACTGGAATAGGCGGACCAGAATAGGCTCGGTAATGGTGGGTATGGCCATTTTCAAACATCACGTACCCTTCCGTAAAATGGATGTGGCCTCCGTCCTGTGTAGGAATGGGTGGAGAAGTGACATCAAGGCATTGATGGACGTGGTCTCCAGCCATGGAAGTATAATCAACGGAACCATGATTGTGGTTGGGAACAAACCCTTGGACAAAGTCATCCTTTCCCACTTTGTTGTTCATAGGAATCTCCTCCTGTAACATTTGGTCTAATCAATAGTTATGTTCTGTTTTGTTTTATTTTCCAAAATTTTATGTTTCATTGATTTTCTCTTGTGAAAAGAGTATGATTAATGAACTGGACTTTTGCCGTAATTATAAGGATGATGGATATGAAAAACCCAAAATTCAAAATCACATACCTGCCCTAAGCCGCCTTCGGCTTAGGGTTTTTTTTTCCTTTGGGAAACATTATTTTAGGAGGGGAACATGGAGATTGTACATGAAAGAGAAAGAATAGGTAAAAAAGTGGCCTGGCTGGCTGTGATCAGCAACTGTATATTAACCATTGGAAAGGTTGCGGTCGGGCTGAATGCAGGAAGTGAATCGGTCTTTGCGGACGGTATCCACTCCGCTGCAGACATTGTAGCTTCTATTGCTGTACTGGCCGTGGTAGGAATCTCCAACAAGCCGCCTGATGAGGACCATCCATTCGGACATGGTAAAGCTGAAGTGCTTAGTGAAGGCTTTGTAGGTATTATTTTATTTCTTGTTTCTATATATATTGTTGTTGAAGGTATCCTGGGCTTAATCGGAACACCGAAAGCACCTGAGTACATTGCATTGTTCGCCGCTCTATTTTCTTATATTGCAAAGCACCTGCTTTACCATAACTCCATGAAGCTGGGTGAAAAATATAACAGCAAAGCCATAATAGCGATCGCATTTGACCACAAAGCTGACATTGTAGCCTCCCTTGCTGCTTTTTTTGGCGTCATACTATCCATTATCGGGGATAAATTCAACTTGCCTTATCTCTTATACGGCGATGCTGCGGCCAGTCTGATCGTCGCTTTCCTTATCCTGAAAATCTCACTGAAACTGCTCGGTTCATCTGTTGATGTATTGATGGATAAGAATATTGAAAAACCGCTGCTGACACAATACCGAAAAGTTGTCATGGAATTTAAAGAAGTGAAGCGGATTGACCGCATGAGAGCGAGGACACATGGCCACTACATCATTCTGGACTTAAGAATTTCGCTCAATTATGATCTGAGCATTAAAGAAGGCCATGATATTGCAAGAAATTTAAGAGACGAGATACAAAAAAGATTTCCGGACATATCTGAGGTATTTATTCATATTAATCCGTACTTTCCTGACAAAAATTGACACCCGGCCTGGGTGTTTTTTGTTTATCACAAGAAAAATCGGGAATAGGTTGCATAAACAAATCCTTTAAAAGGAGGAGAAATTAAATGAAATCTATTCATGTTCTGCTTGAGTATACAGAAGAAGCTCCTGAAACGTTTGATAAAGATCTTCGCGGGAAATTAAATGATAATTTAAGTGATTTGGGGCTGAAAGTCGTTTCGATTGGAGATTTTGGTAAAGAAGATGAAGATAACTCAGCCAGTTCACAGTCAAACAAAGCCTAGCCTGATGCTTCGGGAAAACGGACGACCATTATCCCGGATCACAACAATTCCGCAGGCGGGCAGTCAACCCCAGATGAGCAGCTGCCAGGATATGAAAATTATAAAAAAATAACCATTGATCTTTAGACCTTGTCCCAGGACAGGGTCTTTTTCGTTTTTTTCGGCAATCAGGAACGTAAAATAAGAACGTAAAATAAGATAGAAATATGTTGGAATCCTTTATCTCTTTAAAGGAGATAAATACGTGATGTCGAAATTAGTATTATGGTCGTTTATGTAAGTCTGCTCTAGTAAAATGTCCTCAAAATGAAATGATTTTGTTGAAATAAAAAGGAAAAATACTTAAATTGTTGAAATGTATGAAGGGTAAGTAATCCAGTATCTGTTCACTGAAATTCCATAAAACAAAATCCGTATGCCCGTAGAAAGTAAGCACTACTAATAAAACAGGAATAGAGGTGCTTACCATGAATTATCATCAGGTTACGGTTGAAATAAAAAATGAATTGGATATCTCTATTGCCCGTCAAGAAGGGAAAGAACTTGCTAGAATCATCGGTTTTAATTCCGTTAATCAAGTCCGGATCAAAACCGTGATATCCGAGCTTGCCAGAAACATATACCTTTATGCAGGCGAGGGTGAAATCATTGTCGAAGCGATTGAAGAAGAAAACCGGGCAGGGATCAGGGTATCGGCCATTGATCAAGGTCCAGGTATTCAAGACATTAAAATGGCGCTTCAAGCAGGATATACGAGTTCAGGAGGATTGGGAGCCGGTTTGCCGGGGGTCCAAAAATTAATGGATATCATCAATGTTCAATCGACGCTTAATTTGGGTACTGAAATCACGGCCATTAAATGGTGCAGTGAAAAAATGATGAAATAGCCGCCGAATTCCCGTGAAGAAAAAGGGAGCCGGCGGTTAAATTTTGCCCTTTTTTGTGGGAAAAACTACAAACAGGATGTCTCTCCTCTATAATACACAATAAGCCGTACGATAAGGAGAACCCTTATTTATGATAAAGTCTGTTATTTTTGATTTTGATGGCACGCTCGCTGACTCAAGGCTCGTGTTCTTATCGGTGTTTAATCAGCTGGCAGCAAAACATGGTTTTCGGAAAGTAGATGTCGAAGAGATGGAGTTTCTGAGGAAGCTTTCGATGATGGAAAGGATCAAACATCTGAATTTCCCAATGCACAAAATACCAGCATCGAGCGCTGAATTTTACGAGCTTTATAATCAAGCATTAGGGGATGTGACAATGGTACCTGGCATGGCTGAACTTTTATCAGAAGTAAACAGCAGGGGATACAGGTCGGCCATAATATCTTCCAATTCGAAAAAGAATGTTGAAGCTTTTCTATCCCGAAACCGCCTCCATCATATGGAAGAAATCATTTGCTCCAACCGGCTTTTTGGTAAGGATCGCCATATTAAAAGCTATCTTAAAAAGAACGGAATGGCCAAGGAAGAAGTGATCTATGTCGGTGATGAAGCCAGAGATATTGCCGCCTGCAGAAAATGCGGCATTAAAATCATCTGGGTAGGCTGGGGCTATGACGCAAGGGAAGCTGCAGAAAAGGAAAAACCGGATTTTATGGTTTTCCATCCCAAGGATATTTTAACGGTATTGAACTGATCACATGATAAAACCCTGCGTCAAGGATGCAGGGTTTTGTATGGCAGTTTCCGCTTCTTTTGCTGCATAAGCAAAAACGGCAGCCTTCTCTTATTGCCTTTATAATGGATGATTTCAAGCAGTTGGTTCAGTGCTTTAGCCTGATCGGATTCATTCATTTCTTATGTGCCCCCTCTTCATATTAATCTATGAAGGAGTTGAGGCATTATGCTTTTTTTATTTTCTAGGCCAGATATTCCTGCTGGATCACAGTGTTCAGTAAAATGTACTGTCCTTGATCGAGGACAGCCGAGTATAACTTGGCCTCGCTTTCAGATACACCAATCTTGATCAGTTTTTGGTGGATGTTTTTTTCAGAGGGCGGGAGCTTGCATGTTTCGTAAGGTCCTACAATCATCATATGCTTCGTGTCCATTCCGTCTTTTTTTAATAGTTTCAGCTTGTTTAATACTTTTTTCTCTGATGGGTAAATGCCAATAACTCTGCGAGTATTCATAGGCAAACCTCCTCAATTTTAAAGCGGGAATTTAAGGGGATATTCTGTAAATTCCCGCAATGGTTATACTTTAAAACCTATTTCAAAAAATTATAAAGGGTTTAGGTTTGATTTTGTTCTGTGAAGGGTAAAAGCATTTTGAAGCAACCCCCCCCTTTTTTAAGCCAGAGCCATAACGGTTTTGGTTTTTTTATGCTTTAAATGATGTGGTATAGTGAATGAGGAAGTATTTGAACAGATAGGGGTATGCACGTATGGTTGAGGTGTTACTGGCAGCGCTTTTGCCGATTGTTTTACAGCTTCTTTTTAACCGGGTGCTCTTTTCAAAGTATCTGCCTGTCATGATTACATTGCTAATTTTGCTGTTTGCGTTCGATGGCCTGAATCAGCCGCTGTATCTTCAGGCAACAGCACTATGTTCTGTATTGGCCGGATATTGGCTCGGTTTAAACATCCATAAAAAACAAGCGCGTAAAATGAAATAAAAGCGTTCGCCTCAAGAAGGGGCGGACGCTTTTTTTCGAGAGTAGCGAGCTGAATCCTTTAAAAAAACAAGGAGCAGTATGATAATATAGACCGAAACAACGCCGAGGCCGATATGGCCGAAGTGTAAAAGCTGCAGAAAGACGGATACGATTGTTGCGGCATAGATTCCGCCGAGATACGTTTCCATTTGATGATTTTGATAGAGCGAGGTTAGTCTGGCCCCCAGCTGAGCGCCGATCAATGCGCCGATGATTAAAAAGATGCCGATGTGATAGTTCAGTGTGATCGATTGTGCATAGGTCAGGAACCCTGCTGAAACAATGGCAAAAACACTGACAAGGCTTGTCCCAACTGCTTTTCTTGGTTCAAGTTTTAATACGGAAATCATCAGTGGAACCATGACAAAGCCGCCGCCGACTCCAAGGGTAGTCGAAAGAAATCCGCCAGTAAACCCAATCATCAGCGCTTTCGTCATTGAAAAGTCATTTTCCGCAGGCATCTCAGCAGTAATTGTATTTTTCTTTTTCCTGAGCAGCTGAACAGCAAAGTATCCCATCAGTATGATGTATAAGGCCGGTATTACAATTTTATCCCAATGCTTTTCGCTAAGCCACATGACAGCAGGGTGTGCAGCCTGTGTGGCAAGTACTCCTGACAAGCCAAGGGTGATGGCTGTTTTCCAATAGATATTCTTCATGCGAAGATGAGCAAATACCCCTGAAACACTCGTCCCGATCGAATACATGAGACTGGTCGCGATCGCGGTAACCGGCTCATAGCCAAACAATATTAAAACAGGGGTTAAAATAAAGCCTCCCCCAAGTCCGAAAAACCCAGAAATAATCCCAACAGCAAGACCCAGGAAAATATAGAGCAAATCCATGATGCATTCTCCTTTTGACGTTCTGTGCAACATTCAAAGTGTACACCAAAAGAAGAAGTAAAGAAAAGACATTTTACAGACTTAAATGTTTTTTCCAGCATTTAACGCACGAATATTTGTTCGCAAAAATTAGAGTTTCACAGGTCAGCTGTGTTATAATCTTATTAGCAAAATTTAGGAACGGAGGTTGTGAAATGAGTGAGTCTTTTCAGCTCGTTTCTTCTTACGAACCGCAGGGAGACCAGCCTAAAGCGATCCGCAAGCTGGTTCAGGGAATCAAAGAGAAGAAGCAAAAAATGACACTGCTTGGCGCCACAGGTACAGGTAAGACATTTACGGTTTCAAATGTCATAAAAGAGGTGAATAAACCAACGCTGGTTATCGCCCATAACAAAACATTGGCTGGACAGCTGTACAGTGAGTTCAAAGAATTCTTTCCGAATAACGCGGTTGAATACTTTGTGAGCTACTACGATTACTATCAGCCGGAAGCATATATCCCGCAGTCCGATACGTTCATTGAAAAAGATGCGAGCATCAACGACGAAATTGATAAACTCAGACACAGTGCCACCTCTTCGTTATTTGAACGGAAGGACGTTATCATCGTTTCCAGTGTTTCCTGCATCTATGGGCTTGGTTCACCGGAAGAGTACAAAAGCCTGGTTATTTCCTTGCGTACAGGCATGGAAAGAGACAGGGATCAGCTTCTGCGTGATTTGGTAGATATCCAGTACAACCGAAATGATATCAATTTCACACGCGGTACTTTCCGCGTGCGTGGAGATGTTGTGGAGATCTTCCCGGCTTCACGTGATGAACGCTGTCTCAGAGTAGAGTTCTTTGGTGATGAGATTGACCGGATTACCGAGGTGGACGCCCTTACTGGAGAAATTGTCGGCGAACGGAACCATGTTGCCATTTTCCCGGCATCCCACTTCGTAACACGTGAAGAAAAAATGAAACTGGCCATTCAGCGGATCGAAGCCGAGCTGGAAGAGAGGCTGAAGGAGCTGAATGATGCAGGGAAGCTGCTTGAAGCCCAGCGCCTTGAACAGCGTACGCGCTATGATATTGAAATGATGAGCGAGATGGGCTTCTGCTCAGGAATTGAAAACTATTCCCTGCACCTTACGCTTCGCCCGATTGGGTCTACACCGTATACTCTCCTTGATTATTTTCCTGATGATTCAATGATCGTCATTGATGAGTCCCATGTTACATTGCCGCAGATTCGTGGAATGTATAACGGAGACCAGGCAAGAAAGAATGTACTGGTGGAGCACGGCTTCCGTCTGCCGTCAGCCAAGGACAACCGTCCGCTCACGTTTGATGAATTTGAAGGAAAAGATAAGTTTCAGCATATATACGTTTCCGCGACCCCAGGACCTTATGAAGCGGAGCATGCCCCTGAACCGATCCAGCAGATCATCCGCCCGACAGGATTGCTTGATCCGACCATCGAAGTGAGGAAAAGCAAAGGGCAGATTGATGACCTTCTCGGGGAAATCAATGATCGTGTGGCGAAGAAAGAACGGGTGCTCGTAACAACGCTCACGAAAAAAATGTCCGAGGATCTGACAGATTATCTGCAGGAAATGGGTATAAAGGTAAGATACCTCCATTCCGAGATCAAAACGCTGGAGCGGATTCAGATCATCAGAGATCTCAGGCTCGGTGTGTTTGACGTGCTGGTTGGGATCAATCTCCTGCGGGAAGGCTTGGACATTCCTGAGGTATCTTTGGTTACGATCCTGGATGCCGATAAGGAAGGGTTCCTTCGTTCAGAAAGGTCTCTCATCCAGACGATGGGCCGTGCAGCGCGTAACAGCAATGGCCACGTCATCATGTATGCCGACCGTATTACGAAATCCATGGAGATTGCCATCGGAGAAACACAGAGGCGCCGGAATGTTCAGATGCAGTATAACGAGGAGCACGGGATCACGCCGCAAACGATTAAAAAAGCAGTGCACGATGTCATAAGTGCCACTCAAGCCGCTGAAGAAGCCGAGGAGTATACATCTAAAGCACCAAAACAAAAAATGAGCAAGAAAGACCGCGAAGCATTTGTTGAACGCCTCGAAGTTGAAATGAAAGATGCAGCAAGAAATCTGCAGTTTGAGCGCGCCGCAGAGCTTCGTGATATGATTCTTGAGCTTAAGGCTGAAGGGTAAGGTGATTGTAGTTGTCTACAAACCAAAACATTATTGTAAAGGGTGCACGCGCCCATAATTTAAAGAATATAGATATTACGATTCCAAGGGATAAACTGGTCGTATTGACCGGTCTATCAGGATCAGGCAAGTCCTCACTTGCTTTTGATACCATTTATGCAGAAGGGCAAAGGCGCTATGTTGAATCTTTGTCTGCTTATGCGCGCCAATTTCTTGGCCAAATGGATAAGCCGGATGTCGACTCGATTGAAGGCCTTTCTCCTGCGATCTCGATCGACCAGAAAACGACGAGCCGCAACCCGCGTTCGACTGTAGGGACCGTTACAGAGATTTATGACTACCTTCGGCTTCTCTTTGCCCGAATCGGTCGTCCGGTCTGCCCAAATCACGGAATAGAGATTACATCCCAGACGATCGAGCAGATGGTCGACCGCATACTCGAGTATCCGGAACGTACCAAGCTGCAGATTCTTGCACCTGTGGTTTCCGGACGCAAAGGTGAACACGTTAAAGTGCTTGAAGACATTAAAAAGCAAGGCTATGTTCGTGTCAGAGTGGATGGTGAACTGCGCGACATCGGTGATGAAATCAAGCTCGAAAAGAATAAAAAGCATTCGATTGATGTGGTCATCGACCGTATTGTCGTAAAAGAAGGAATCGCCACCCGTCTCGCTGATTCCCTCGAAACGGCGCTGAACCTCTCCAGTGGGACGGTTACGGTCGATGTCATGGGAGAAGAAGAACTGTTATTCTCCCAAAATCATGCCTGCCCGTATTGCGGATTTTCAATTGGTGAGCTCGAACCGCGACTGTTTTCATTTAACAGCCCATTCGGGGCATGTCCTTCATGTGACGGCCTTGGAATGAAGCTTGAAGTGGATCCGGAGCTCGTCATCCCTGATTGGAGCCTGTCCTTAAATGAGAACGCGATTGCCCCATGGACACCTGTAAGCTCCCAATACTACCCGCAGCTCCTGAAAAGTGTTTGCACTCATTTTGGAATCGATATGGACACTCCTGTTAAAGACCTGCCTAAAGAGCAGCTGGATAAAGTACTTTATGGCAGTGACACGGAGAGAATCCGTTTCCGTTATAAAAATGATTTTGGACAAATTAAAACGAATGATATTTATTTTGAAGGCGTTCTGGCTAATGTTGAACGCCGCTATAAAGAAACAGGTTCTGATTACATCCGGGAACAGATGGAAGGGTATATGGGCCAGAAAGCCTGCCCTGCCTGCAAAGGCTACCGTCTAAAAAAAGAATCGCAGGCTGTTCTCATTAACGGCCAGCATATCGGTGAAGCCACGGCTCTATCCGTGACAGAAGCGAAAGAATTCTTTGAAAATCTTGATCTGACGGAAAAAGAGCAGGCGATCGCACGCTTGATTTTACGTGAGATCGTTGATCGGATCGGGTTCCTTGTTAACGTCGGCCTGGATTATTTGTCACTAAACCGTGCAGCTGGAACGTTATCTGGAGGAGAAGCCCAGCGTATCCGTCTGGCAACACAGGTCGGTTCAAGGCTGATGGGTGTTCTGTATATCTTGGACGAGCCTTCTATCGGACTTCATCAGCGGGACAACGACCGGCTGATCCGCACGCTTGAAGAGATGCGCAGCCTTGGTAATACACTGATCGTCGTTGAACACGATGAGGACACGATGCTGGCCGCTGATTATATTATTGATATCGGCCCTGGTGCTGGAGCTCATGGAGGCGTCATTACTGCCCAAGGCTCTCCGAATGAAATCATGGATGATCCGAACTCTCTTACCGGGCAGTATCTTTCCGGTAAAAAGTTCATCCCTCTTCCAAAGGCGAGAAGAAAGCCGGACGGCCGAAACATTGAAGTCATCGGAGCTTCCGAAAACAACCTGAAAAATGTAAAGGTAAAGATTCCTCTTGGACTTTTTACAGGGGTAACAGGTGTTTCCGGTTCCGGAAAAAGTACGCTCGTTAATGAAATCCTGCATAAAGCATTGGCTCAAAAGCTTCATAAAGCCAAGGATAAACCAGGAGCTCATAAAGAAATTAAAGGCTTGGAACATGTGGACAAAGTCATTGACATCGATCAGTCGCCTATCGGAAGAACACCGCGTTCCAATCCGGCTACCTATACAGGTGTTTTTGATGATATCCGGGATGTCTTTGCCTCCACCAACGAAGCGAAGGTCAGAGGCTACAAAAAAGGCCGATTCAGCTTTAATGTAAAAGGCGGCCGCTGTGAAGCATGCCGTGGAGACGGGATCATCAAGATCGAGATGCATTTCCTTCCTGATGTGTACGTGCCTTGCGAAGTATGCCACGGAAAACGGTACAACCGTGAAACGCTTGAAGTGAAGTATAAAGGGAAGAACATTGCGGATATTCTAGATATGACGGTTGAGGAAAGTGTAGATTTCTTTGCCAACATTCCTAAGATTAACCGTAAGCTGGCTACTATTTTAGATGTTGGTCTAGGCTATATCAAGCTTGGCCAGTCGGCAACTACCCTTTCCGGAGGAGAAGCACAGCGGGTGAAACTGGCATCCCAGCTTCATAAGCGCTCTACCGGAAAAACGATCTACATTCTGGATGAGCCGACAACCGGCCTTCATGTGGATGATATCTCCCGTTTGTTAAAGGTGCTGCAGCGCTTAGTCGATAATGGAGATTCAGTTGTAGTCATTGAACACAATCTTGATGTCATCAAGCAGTGTGACTATTTGATCGACCTTGGTCCTGAAGGCGGAGACAAAGGCGGAACACTCGTCGGTGCAGGGACGCCGGAGAAACTGGCTGGCATACCTGAATCACATACCGGCCGCTATCTTGCTCCGATCATCAAACGCGATAAGAAGCGAATGGACGCTATTCTGAAACAAAAAGAATCAGTGGCTAAATAAATCTTTTCACAGCGAGTGCCAGGCACCGCGATTACACAAGTGTGTAATGGTGGTGCCTGGCACTTTAAATTTAAGAGCCTGCGATAAAATAAATCGCAGAGCTCTTCTATTTTTTTAGGAAAAGTAATAGCTTGTATATAAGAAAGTTTATTAACAGGACGATCAGGCTACCTACAATAGCCGCGATGAGCCTTTCTCCTGCAGAATAATCGGCGCTGGAATCGCCCAGGGCTCCAAATATGATTCCGGCCAGCATAAGTATCGTTAAAAAAGTAAAGAAAGATTTTATCGCTTTTTGGGTTGAAAACATGTTATCCTCCAATATGATTTCCCTTACAAGAATGGGTAGGGAAGGTCTGGATGCCAAAAAAGAAGTATCCTCATCTAAGATAGCCTATAATAAGGGAGAAAAACAAATCGACATGTGAATTTTTAAAGGATGTATATTTCTTAAGTAGAATTACAAGAAGTAGTCCTTTTCATTGTTCTATAGTTCAGGAGGAAACACAGCATGAATCCAAAAGTAAAGCGTATTTTATCGGCCATTTGTTATTTCAGTCTGTTTTTTGCACCTTTTCTTTTCCCGGCAGTGGTTTATTTCGCTGTGCAGGACCATGGTATTACCTACCATGCCAAACGCTCATTTTTATCGCACCTTTTTCCACTCATTGCTATACCGCTCGGGATTATCATTTCAGCTGAAACGGAATTCAACATGACGGCTATTATTATCAGTGTTATTCTATTCGGCCTTACTTCGTTTGCCGTGATGGTGTGGAATATTATTCAGGGAATTAAAGTTTTTACCCGATAGATGCAGTTCAGCATCCATTGACCGGAACAGAAGACAGCAGCCTAGAATCAGCCGGCGCCGGTTTTTAAAACATTGAAGGGGGCGTCAATTTCACATGGAAGAGCGAAAAATGATTTTAAACATGCTTAATGAAGGCAAGATTTCAGCAGAGGAAGCTGAAAAGCTATTGCTTGCTGTTAACCATAAAAAAGCGTTTGCGCTGCCATCCGGGACTTTGACTAAAAAACCAAAGGATACAAAAAAGGATCCTTCTAAGGGCTTTAAAATGGGCAAATTCTTCAACAGGGTCGTTAAGCGGATCAAGACGGTTGATTTTGATCTGAATTTTGGCCCGCATGAGGACGTTCACTACATTTTTGAAGACCGGCATGTCATGTTTGAAGCCATAGATATCGAGATTTATAATGGATCTATTACGATTGTTCCATGGGACAGGAATGACGTCCAGATTGAATGTGAGGCGGAAGTTTACAAGATTCCTGAAGGGACAGCAGCAAAAACAAAGTTCCGCAACGAAACGTTTTATGATTGTGATGCGACTCGCCTTCGCTTTTATGCAAGAAATAAACATCAGAAAGTGAATGCGGTCATCTCTGTACCGCGGAAAAACTATCAGGAGGTAAAGCTCGTCACGTTCAACGGCGGAATTAAGATCGGTGATTGTGAAGGCCGGCAGATGGCCTTAAAGACCACGATCGGCTCACTTTTCGTCAATAATTGCAGTGGAGAGAAGCTGAAGGCCGAAGCGTCAAACGGCAGCATCACCTTAAAGGAAAGCCAATGGAAAGAGCTGATCGCCGAGACGATGAACGGTCCCGTGCGGCTGAACGGGCAGGTGGATGACATTCGAATCGAAACGATCAACGGCTCCATTTATTATCGTTTAGACACTCCGGCGACAGGGTATGCATCATTAAAAACTGTCACGGGTAAAATAGAAGCAGAATTACCTGAATCACTGGAAGTAGAGGCTAGTTTAAAAACCTATGTTGGCGGTCTTGTCAGTGATTTTGACGGAATGGAAGTCTTGGAGCAAAAAAAGGAAGTAACCAAGAAGTTTCTTCGTTTTATTGCTAATAAAGGAAACGAACCGGCTTACCGTATGGAAGCGGAAGCCAAGACAGGCTCCATTGCCATCCTGAAGGTTAAATAAGGAGTGACATCATGAAAAGACTTGTTCGTTCTAGTGACCGGAAATTAGCCGGTGTCTGCGGGGGCATTGCGGACTATTTCGCCATTGATCCTGTAATTGTTCGTCTGATCGTTATTGTTGCCCTTATCGCGACAGCTATAGCCCCTGTTGTTATCGGCTATTTGATTGCCATATTTATCATTCCTGAAGAAAGTGAAGTGCACTAAATGTTTAACTGGTTAATCTCTTTACTTGTGAACACTGTAGTTCTTATGGTGGTTGCAGGCTATTATCCGCCTTTTCACCTGGAAGGGGTCGGTGCTGCTTTTTTAGCCAGCATCATCCTTTCCATTTTCAACTTATTTATCAAGCCCATACTGATCCTGCTGACGCTCCCCGTCACCGTATTGTCTTTCGGTCTGTTTCTTATCGTGATCAACGCCATTCTGCTTATGCTGACAGCGAAAGTCATGGGAGATCAGTTTAATATCGACGGATTTGGCGCCGCCTTTTTGGCAGCGATCATTATCTCAGTATTAAACCTGTTGATTCAAAATTTTATAATTGAACCTATGCAAAAAAAGAAGCGTTCCAGATAGGGGCGCTTTTTTGGTAGTTAAATCGAGGAGGTTTGGTGCCAGGCACCTTTGCAATGGGGTGATTTAGTTTTGTTCGGTGCCAGGCACCAAGGCACCAAGTTTGCTTACAGCAAACAGAAGGAGGCGAAAAATGGAATCTGAAAGGCTGCAGTTTAGGGAGTATTCGATGGAGGATTTGGAGTTTTATGCTTCTCTATGGGGACAATCTGATGTTGTTCAATACATAGGGAAAGGGTTAACAAAAACAAAAAAGGAAGCCACGAAAAGTTTAGAGAATTGGATCCTTCCAGGCTACAAAAATGGTTTGGGCCTTTATATCATACTGCATAAAGAGACAGGGGAGCCTATCGGGCACGCTGGCCTGGTCCGGCAGATTGTGGAGGGGAGAAGAGAGACGGAGATCGGCTATTGGCTCGCAAAACCTTTTTGGGGGAAGGGGTTTGCATCAGAAGCAGCTGCCTTTTTCATGTCCTACGGAAAGATTCAGCTGAAGTATGGAAGGATGATCTCTCTTATTCATCCCAAGAATACTGCGTCCATTGCTGTGGCAAAAAAAAATCGGCATGGCCTATGAAAAAACGGTGTTCTTTAACGGAAGCCGTACTCGTATTTATGCTTCAGGATAATAGCAGACACTAGGGCTACAGGATGGCAAGGATATGAATATTTTTGAAAAATGAATTTTGTTACCTTATTGCCCTTAGTGTACAATAATAGTTGAATGGAAGAAAAATAGGAGGAAACCATGGCGAAAGTACATACAAAAGAGTTGATCGATAAATTTCAGCTTGAACTGGTCAGCGGGGAAGAAGGTGTGCACCGCACGATTACGACCAGTGATATTTCCCGTCCGGGACTTGAGATGGCTGGGTATTTTACTTATTATCCTGCTGAACGGCTTCAGCTTCTTGGAAAAACAGAACTTTCTTTTATCAGCGAGCTGCCTTCTCAAATTCGCATAGAGCGGATGGAACAGCTGTGTACGGATGAAACACCGGGCATTATTATCTCAAGGGAAATGGAAGTGCCTAAAGAGCTGCTGATTGCCTCTCATGGGACAGGCGTGCCGATCATGCGGACGAAAATGACCACTACCCGCCTGTCGAGCAGACTGACCAATTATTTGGAAAGCCGCCTAGCACCAATGACTGCTGTTCATGGTGTATTGGTTGATATATATGGAATCGGAGTGCTCATTAAAGGAGACAGCGGGGTAGGAAAAAGTGAAACTGCGCTGGAGCTAGTGAAACGGGGACATCGTCTGGTTGCGGATGATTCTGTAGAAATCCGCCAGGAAGATGAAGAGACTCTCGTCGGAAGTGCGCCAGAACTGATCCAGCATCTGCTGGAGATCCGAGGTCTCGGTATCATCAACGTCATGACGCTGTTTGGTGCGGGAGCGATTCGAAACTATAAAAAGATTTCTCTCATTATCAACCTGGAAACCTGGGATTCCAAAAAGGTATACGACCGTCTTGGACTTGAAGAAGAGACCATGCCAATTCTGGACGCTGAGGTGCCGATTTTAACGGTGCCCGTCCGTCCGGGACGTAACCTTGCTGTCATTATAGAAGTGGCTGCGATGAACTTCCGCCTGAAACGAATGGGTATGAATGCTGCCAAGCAGTTTAACGACAGACTGACAGATGCTATTGCGTCTGGCGATGAAGAAGATTTATAAATCATGGCTCTTTTCTAAATGATTTTTGCTTTGGGACGATTTAGTAAAGAATCTTCTTTGATAAGTTGATTGGAGTGCAAGGGGCGAGACTACGGCTAGGAGAAGCGGGAAAGGTGAGACCCACAGGCGCTTGCGGCGGTAAGGCTCACCGCCCGCCCCGCGAAAGTAGGCGTTTACGCCGGTAAAAGCGAGCATCCTGAAACGGAAATCAACTACTACCAAGGGCAACAAATTTTACGGAAACAGCCTAAATCATAGAAAAAGATAGATAGAAGGAAGTGTGAATCGTGGACGCTAGTATTCATCCGATTGACCGGGTTGCATTTGAACTAGGCCCCATTACCGTCTATTGGTATGGGGTTATTATCGGGCTTGGAGCTTTGCTCGGGCTTTGGATTGCCGTCAGGGAGTCTGAACGCCGCGGGCTTGGGAAAGATATGTTCGTGGACGTTGTTATGTGGGCAGTGCCGATCGCCATTATCTGTGCACGGATATATTATGTTGCGTTTGAATGGGATTTCTACAGTAAGCATCCCGAAAAAATTATTGCCATCTGGGAAGGCGGCATCGCCATCCATGGGGCGCTCATCGGTTCTTTTTTAACCGCTTTTATTTTTTCAAAAATCCGTGGCATTTCGTTCTGGAAACTGGCGGACATCGCGGCTCCCAGTATCATACTCGGCCAGGGAATCGGACGCTGGGGCAATTTTATGAATCAGGAAGCACACGGAGGCCCCGTCAGCCGCAGCTTTTTGGAAAACACCCTGCACCTACCCGACTTTATCGTGAATCAAATGTACATTAATGGAACGTACTATCACCCTACTTTCTTATATGAATCACTTTGGGACTTGGCGGGATTTGTGATCCTGATGTTGTTAAGAAAAGCTAATCTCAAACGGGGTGAGCTGTTTTTCAGCTATGTCATCTGGTATTCGATCGGAAGATTTTTTGTTGAAGGACTGCGGACGGACAGCTTGATGCTCACCTCAACATTAAGGATCGCTCAAGTGATCTCTCTCGTCCTGATCGCCGTGTCAATCATTTTAATCATCTACCGCCGCAAAGCGGGACTGTCTGAGAAGCGCTACCTGGAAGGGTAAGCCCTCTCGGCTGCCCTTTAAGTAAAAGCCAGACAGAACAAACACGAAAGGACTCTCATGCTATGAAAATCAATACGGCTTTATTTGATTTAGACGGAACGCTTATCAACACGAACGAACTAATCATTGCCTCCTATCTTCATACGCTTGATAAGTTTTTCCCTGAACAATACAATCGCGAACATATTATTCCTCTGATGGGGATGCCCCTGACCGAAACGATGGAGCACTTTGACAAGAACCAAGTCAAAGAGCTCATTGAAACGTACAAAGACCATAACCTTTCTCACCATGATGAACTCGTTACAGAGTTTGAAGGGGTGATTGAAACGATCGAGACGCTGCATAAAAACGGCTACAAACTTGGCATCGTGACCACAAAGATGAGACGTTCCGTTAACCTGGGGCTTAAACTTGCCGGTCTTGACTGCTATTTTGATACGATCGTTACGCTCGATGATGTGGAGAGGGCCAAGCCTGATGCGGAACCTGTGGAAAAAGCACTGGCTCTACTGAATGCCAAGCCCGAGGAAGCTATTATGATTGGTGACAGCAAGTATGATATTCTGTCAGGAAAAAATGCGGGGACAAAAACAGCAGGAGTGGCCTGGACCATCCGTGGCCGTGAGTATCTTGAGGAGTTTTCACCAGATTATATGCTGGATGAAATGACGGACCTGCTGGCCATTTTAGGAGAGAAATAAAGTGAGAAAAACGGAACGGTACCCTGTTCAAGGCAAAAATTCGCTTTACCAGGTCTATGCCACGGTGCCTTTTTGGAAGGTGGCAAAGAATTTTGCTGCCATCCAGGTATCGCGCTATACTCCCTTTCTGCCCGTGAAAAACTGGATCTACCGAACTTTTCTCGGGATGAAGGTAGGAGAAGATACAGCGGTCGCCCTTATGGTGATGATGGATATCATGTTTCCCGAGCGGATTTCGATTGGCCGAAATACGGTCATCGGTTATAACACGACGATTCTCGCACATGAATACTTGATCCGGGAGTACCGGCTTGGTGATGTGACCATCGGGGATGAAGTGATGATCGGTGCAAACAGCACGATCCTTCCAGGGGTCACGATTGGACATGGTGCAGTTGTTTCTGCAGGCACACTCGTTCATAAAGACGTACCCGCAGGGGCCTTTGTCGGCGGAAATCCCATGCAAATCATTTATACGAAAGAAGAAATGGAAGGCCGGGAGCGGGAAAAAAGTTGAATTTTGTCGTGCTTTCGGCTCTTGGGTTTTTATTGCGCAAGGAGTATACTAGAAACAAGACAACTCGGTAAGCAGGAGGGAAGAAACTTGAATCGAAAATCTTTTTCTATATTTTTTGTAAGAGATACATTCAAAGTAGGCCATCTCATGGACGATAGCACCATCGGTCAACATTCTGCATCCCAAGCCAGCAGCAACACAGAACTTCTTGCAACAAGAGACGCTTACCGTTTTCGCACTACAGTTTCCCGGTTAAAAGGAAGTGCATTTGTAAAGCACTATGAGCTGCATGATGATAAAGCCAGTATCTATTATTATGGTGATTATGCATCCTATCGCAGGCTAGTACCTCATTCTGCACTCGGGAAGGAAGACTACTTACACTACTTAGGCACTGAAGAAGCAGTGTACCAACTACTCCTTGATTCCACGGTTTATTTGCTGAAAGAACTCCATTTCCTTAATCATGTAACCATCGAAATTCCGAACCATGGTAAAAAATATACAGTCAACGTTTCACGGGACGAATTGGACGAACACCTGGATTGCCATCTGTCTGAAATGAAGGACGGACACCATCACCGGTTTTATTTATTATGCCGGGATTTAGAAGTGGAAAAATTCGTATCTCAATTTGTAAAAGTTAAAAGGCTGCGCAGAAAACATTAAATTTTGCTGAGAAAAATGGGCTGTCCAAGAAGTCTGTAAGCTGTTGATTTCCGTTCCAGGCTGCTCGCTTTTACCGGCGCGAGCTCCTACTTTCGCGGGGCGTGCGGTGAGCCTTACCGGCGTGAACGCCTACTTTTTGGTGCAAGCACCGACGGGAGTCTCACTTGTCACTCTAGTCCCGCAGGACAAGGAAGGCTTCGGCAGCGTTATATCGCACGAAGAAAATGTGAAATTCATTTTCGAGGAGTCTCGCATCTTCCACTTAAATCAACTTTTCATTGAAGATTTTTCAAGCCAAAAAGGGGCTGCCTGAAGGTCAATTTTCGACTTTCTGGACAGCCCCTTTTTTATATCATTTTATATCGGAATCTGAAGCCGTCCATCATGAAGAACTGCATCAGCTCTATGAAGATATTTTTGGACAGGACCGAAAAATATTGTTCGCGGGGTTTGAGGGCAAGAAAAATCTCTCCATCCTTGCCGTTTCACGGAATGGAGAGCTGGCTGGATTTAAGATGGGCTATGAACAGAATGTGGTTTTGATATAATTTAGGACGTGTACCGACAGCAAGGGAGAGCCAAAGATTATCCTGGAAAAAAGCTGTGAATGATCTATTGAATGAGTGATTCCATCATGTCTGCGTTCAGGGGACCAATATGAAGCTGGGCGATCGTGCCGCTTTTGTCTATGACATACGTCGTTGGTAAGGTAAACGCATGATACTTTCCACCCACCTTCCCCTTTTCATCATATAAAACAGGGAAGGTGACGTGATGCTTTTTGGCAAATGTTTTGGCCGCTTCACGTGAATCTTCTGATGTAAGATTCACGGCGAGAATGACCACATCTTTGCTTCGATGTTCTTTATAAAACCGCTGCATCTCCGGCATCTCAGCCTGGCACGGAGGGCACCAGCTGGCCCAAAAGTTCAGAAACACTGTTTTTCCTTTATATTGGGAAAGTGAGATCGTTTTTCCGTCCAAAGAGTTTAGTTTGAAATCAGGCGGGGTGTTGCCTCTTTTCAAACCTGATACTCCTGCTTCAGCAGCTGGAAGCTTTTTATTCTCGATAGTGCCGGTTCCTGCTAAAGAAAGCAAAACAAGAGCTGCTAGTACAAGCGAGCTGAGTCTGTGAACACGTTTGTTTTTCATGAAAAGAAGAACAAAAAATATCCCGCATGATACGGTGGAAAAGGCAGCGGACACGATGCTTTTTTCATAGAAAGCATGAACACCCTCGTAAAACATGTAGAAGGCAGTTCCGGAGAGTGTGCCAGTGAATAATAAAGAGGATGCTGATGCATGCGTTCTGCTCAGAGCAATTAAAACATACAAACCAGCAGCGATCGTCCCAAAAACCAGCCCCGGTGTGCCTCCTGAGAAATAGAGAAGGTAACTGGGGTGCTTAATCGTCAATAACGGGTGTAGAAAAAAATAGCTTATTTTCCATATGAAAAGGATAAGGGTTGCGGCATTCCAGACTAGATTGATTTCTGCATACCCTTTGTTTTCCTCTTTGGCTTTAAAATGCACCACTCCATAAGCAAACATTCCAGATAACAATAGGAGCAAAAGCTGAGTGTTCAAGTGTAAGAGCCCCAGCTGAATAACTTCTGGCATCGATCATAACCGCCTTCCTTAAAAACATATGATTACTATTACCTTATCCACGGTAAGGGACAAGTATGATAGAGAAAATCATAAAAAGGGTGATGAATAATGAGTCGTGTAACGGATGAAATACGCTCAAGATTTAAATGTGTGAAATGCCAGCATGACCAATGTCAAACGAAGGAACTTGCCATGACAGGATCGGGCTTAAGCAAGCTTCTCGATATCCAGCATAACCATTATTTGTTTGTTTCGTGTGAGAACTGCGGATATGTGGAGGTTTACAATCCGTCCATTCTGGAAGGGAAGAAAGGGCAGCTCGGGACGATCTTGGACATCTTCTTCGGATGAAAAAAGCTTCAGCAGCGGAACATCATGTTCTCGCTGTTGAAGCTTTTTTTACGATTGACATGTCAAACCTCTCATACTGATGCTTGAGAGAGCCCCTCAAGTCATCCAAACATACCCTTATTCATCATCTTGGATAAACAATATGTCTTTTGTTACAAAAGATAGAATCCGACACCCATGATCAGGTAGGCTGCGAGAAGGGTCAAGCCTTCAAACCAGTTGGTATCCCCATCATTCGTAATGGAGATGGTCAGGAATACAGCCAAGACCATCGAAACGAGTTCAGGCAGTGAGAAGACAAGTGACATCTGCTTCTCAAAAAACATGGAAGCAAGAACTAGAACAGGAGCAACAAACATGGCGATCTGGAGTGTTGAACCGACGGCGATTTCAACAGTTACTCCAATTTTGTTTTTGTAGGCCATCAATACAGCAGAAGCATGTTCCGCTGCATTACCAACGATTGCGACGATGATAATCCCGATGAATACTTCGCTCCAGCCAAGTGCTCTGCCTACTTCTTCAAACGTATGCACGAGGTTTTCTGAAATGTACGCAACAGCCAAGGTTGCGAGGAATAGAACGTTGATTGATTTCTTCTTCGTCCACTCTGCTGCTTCTTCTTCATCATGCTCTCCGCTTTCCTCGTCATAGGCATAAACGCCGCGATGAGTCACAAGCTTAAAGTAGAGGGCAGCCAAGTAAAGGACGATCATGATCGCAGAAACCCATATGCTTAATGTAAAAGATTCGTGATTATCAAGTGTCAATGAGAATACTTCAGGGAAAACAAAAGCTACAACAATAGCAAAAATCATTAATCCCGCGTTGTGCTGGGCATCATGCACATTAAACTTTTGCCTTTTAAACTTCAAGCCGCCCATAAAGAACGAAAGTCCCCCGACAAGCAAAAGGTTCCCCAATACTGAACCTGTCAAAGATGCGAGCACGACTGAAACTAATCCAGCTTTTAAGGCGAAAATAGAAATGATCAGTTCTACGGCATTGCCAAAGGTGGCGTTAAGCAGCCCTCCGACCCTGGGGCCAACTGTAATGGCAAGGCTCTCGGTCGCTCTTCCCATGAATGAAGCCAGGGCAACAATCGTTACACAGTAAATAATAAATGAAGCAACTGCCGGCCAATGCATCAGGCTGGCGGCGACAGATAAAGGAATTCCTAGTATAATTCCGATGAAAAAAATGCGATTAATCAATATGTATGCTCCTTTATAGTAGAGTTTTTTTGTGAAATACTAAATTAACTGCAGTGATTCCTATGTTTTTAGCTCCCATCAAGTATTCCCTTTTTCATCCGTCTGTAACGTATTTTATCGATAAAAGGGTCAAGCCTGCAAGTGTTGCCTTCCCGCTCTTTCGGTTGACGAATGACAAAAAGAGGTGTAGACTACAACGTATATTTTAACTCGGTAGTATATTAGCGAACTAAAGCGAAGTGAAGGTGTGAGTCAATGTCAAAGCCGTTTGTTTTCGAAAAACCAATGGGGATGAGAGATACTCTTCCCGTGTTATATCAAGTAAAGCAGCAGGTTCGTAAGGTGATGGAACAAGAGATCAAAGGATGGGGCTATCAGTTCATTCAAACCCCTACTTTAGAATATTACGATACAGTAGGCGAAGCATCTGCGATCTTGGATCAGCAGCTCTTTAAACTAATGGATTCAGAAGGAAAAACGCTCGTCCTCAGGCCAGACATGACAGCGCCGATCGCCCGAGTGGTTTCTTCGAGCATGAAAGATGTTTCGTATCCCATTCGTCTGGCGTATGATTCGGCTGTATTCCGTTCACAGCAGCGGGAAGGAGGCCGCCCTGCAGAATTTGAACAAGTAGGCGTCGAACTGATTGGCGATGGAACATCAAGTGCAGATGCGGAGGTTATTGCGCTCATGGTGTCAGCCCTCTCAAAGGCAGGACTGCAAGAATGTAAAGTGGCCGTGGGGCATATTGGGTTCCTTAATGAACTTTTTCTTGAAGTGCTCGGAAACGCTGAGCGAGCAGAAGAACTTTTGCGATATTTATATGAAAAAAATTATGTAGGCTACGCCAGTCATGTGAAAAACCTGGCACTGTCGTCCATTGATAAAAAACGATTGCTGGATCTGCTTCACCTGCGAGGGGGGGAAGAGATCCTGGATGAGGCCAAAGGTATGTCAGCACCTGAAGGGAAAAAAGCAGTTGCTGATTTACAAGAGCTTTATTCAATTTTAGATTTGTACGGAGTAAAAGATAAAGTCGTCCTTGATTTTACGCTCTTCAGCCATATGAGCTATTACACGGGTATCGTATTCGAAGGATATACCAATGAGCTAGGCTTTCCGCTATGCAGCGGAGGGAGGTATGATCAGCTGCTCGGTGAATTCGGCAGGAGTGCGCAGGCGATCGGTTTCGGTATCCGGCTTGATTACTTGATAGAGGCATTGAACGTGAAAGAGCCACTTAACCCTCGGACATGCATCGTTTTTAGTCCGGAACGCAGAAAAGAAGCCATCGAAAAATCAAGAGAACTTCGCGAAAAAGGGCTATCTGCTATTGTTCAGGATATTTCAGGGGTCGGCAACGTTGATGAATACAGCGGCCGTTTTCAAGAAGTCATTTATTATATCGGCAAACCGGAGAAAGGGGAGGTACAATGAGCAGCTTATTAACGGTAGCAATGCCAAAAGGGCGGATTTTTCAGGAAGCAGTAGAGCTTTTGCGCCAGGCGGGTTATCCGCTGCCTCCCGAATTTGAAGATTCGAGAAAACTCATTATTGAAATAGAAGAAGCAGGGATGCGTTTTATCCTGGCCAAGCCCATGGACGTTCCCACTTATGTGGAGCACGGCGTTGCAGATGCAGGGATCGCTGGAAAAGACGTAATGCTTGAAGAAGAACGGGATGTATATGAAGTCCTGGACCTGAAAATCAGCGACTGTTATCTGGCTGTGGCCGGACTTCCCGGACAAAGAGAAAACTCAGTGGCACCCAAGATTGCGACGAAATATCCGAATGTGGCGGCACAGTATTTCCGGGAGCAGGGAGAACAGGTGGAGATCATCAAATTGAATGGATCCATTGAGCTCGCTCCGCTGATCGGATTGGCGGACCGCATTGTCGATATCGTTTCTACCGGAAGAACATTGAAGGAGAATGGCCTTGTAGAAATGGAGAAAATCCGGGAAATTACATCCAGAATTATCGTCAATCCAGCGAGCTACCGCATGAAAGCAGGGGTTATTGATGAGCTGGTCGAACGTCTTAGCAAAGTGGTAGAGAGCAAGGAGGAAGTACTGTGAAGATTGAGAGAGCGATAGACTTAAAAAGTTTAAAGCGAAACATCGATCAGGATTCTGAAGCACAGCTTACTTCTGTTAAAAGTATCTTAAACCAGGTAAAAGAACAGGGAGATGCCGCGCTTTTTGAGCTGACAGAGAAGTTTGACGGGGTACAGCTGAAGGAATTGCAGGTGTTACCAGAAGAAATTCAGCAGGCATACGATGAAATCGACGATGAAATGGTTGAAATCATAAAAGAAGCCGCCAGAAACATAGAGGAATACCATGTTCAGCAAAAAAAGCAATCATGGTTTTTTACTAGACAGGATGGTACAGTGCTTGGCCAGAAAATTACACCGCTTGATTCCGTAGGTGTGTATGTTCCCGGTGGTACAGCAGCTTATCCTTCGTCTGTGCTTATGGGTGTAACACCAGCAAAGGTGGCTGGCGTAGAGCGGATCGTGCTGATTTCTCCGCCTGACAAAAACGGCAAGCTCCCGGCTGGTGTACTGGTAGCCGCCAATGAAAGCGGAGTGGCTGCGATCTTTAAAAGCGGCGGAGCACAGGCCATCGGGGCTCTTGCTTATGGAACAGAAACGATCCAGAACGTAGATAAAATTGTTGGACCCGGAAACCTTTATGTGGCACTCGCGAAACGTGAAGTATTTGGAACGGTCGATATTGATATGATTGCAGGTCCGAGTGAAATCGCCGTATTGGCGGACCAGACAGCCAATCCTTCCTACATTGCGGCTGACTTGCTGTCACAGGCGGAGCATGATCCGAGATCAGCGGCTGTTTTGGTAACAACATCAGAAGTCCTGGCAGAACAAGTGGCAGAAGAAGTGGACAAGCAGCTGCAGACGCTTCCACGCAGAGAGATCGCAGAAGAAGCGGTGCGGAATTATGGAGCCATCTATCTTGTGGATACCTTAAAAGAAGGTATTGATTTGATCAATGAGATTGCTCCTGAGCATTTGGAAGTGATGACGGAAAGCCCGATGGAACTGCTGGGGCAAATTAAACATGCGGGAGCAATTTTTCTTGGCCCGAACAGCTCAGAGCCTGTTGGCGATTACTTTGCCGGCAGCAACCATGTTTTGCCGACCAGTGGAACCGCACGTTTTTCATCGCCGCTCAATGTGGACGATTTTACGAAAAAATCAAGTGTCATCATGTACAGTGAAACAGCCATTAAGGATAATGCTAAAAAGATAGCCGCATTTGCCCGGCTCGAAGGACTGGAAGCACACGCACGGGCAGTAGAGAAGCGATTGGGGGAAACCGAACATGAGTAACCGAACCTATTCAATAGAAAGAAATACAAAAGAAACGCAGATCGCCCTGGAGTTTTCCATTGATGGCGAAGGACAATCGGATATCGACACACCTGTTCCTTTCTTAAACCACATGCTGGACGGGTTTACCCGGCATGGCTTATTTAATCTATCGGTGAAAGCCACAGGCGATACGGAGATTGATGATCACCACACGACTGAGGATGTTGGAATCTGTCTTGGAACAGCAATCAAGGAAGCACTTGGCGATAAAAAGGGGATTAAGCGCTATGGGAACGCTTTTGTGCCGATGGATGAAACCCTGGCCCAAGTGGCCATCGACTTAAGCAACCGTCCTCATCTTGAGTTTCGTGCAGAATTTCCTTCTCAAAAGGTAGGGAAATTTGATACGGAGCTTGTGCACGAGTTTTTCTGGAAGCTTGCACTGGAAGCACGAATGAATCTTCATGTGATTGTTCATTACGGGACAAACACCCATCATATGATTGAAGCCGTCTTCAAGGCCTTCGCGAAAGCGTTAGATGAAGCGACCCTTATCGATCCCCGTGTGAAGGGTGTTCCTTCAACAAAGGGGATGTTATAAATGATCGGCATTATCGATTACGGGATGGGGAACCTGCACTCCGTAAGTTCCGCCCTCAAACGCCTTGATCAGCCTTACTTTCTTTCTGATCAAAAAGAAGAGCTGGCAAAAGCAGATAAGCTTCTCCTGCCGGGTGTAGGATCGTTTAAGGATGCCATGGCCATTTTAAACGGAACAGGGCTGGCAGATTTTATTAAAGAAGAAGCCGCTGCAGGAAAGCCGCTGCTCGGTATCTGCCTCGGCATGCAGCTTCTTTTTGAAGAAAGCGAGGAAAATGGCATCACCAAAGGGTTAGGTCTGCTTCCCGGAACAGTCGAACGTTTCTCAGGAAAAACGAGCAGCGGTGAGACGTACAAAGTGCCGCATATGGGTTGGAATAAGCTTGAGTACAACCGAACTTCTCCGCTGATTGAAAACCTGGATGAAGGCTATGTTTATTTTGTTCATTCCTATGCGGTCCAAACGGGTGACAGCGATTGTTTGATTGCCCAGGCCCAATACGGTGGCCAAAGCGTGCCCGCTGTAGTCGGACAGAACAATATTTTCGGTACACAATTTCATCCGGAAAAAAGTTCAGAAGTAGGCATGACGATTTTAAGCAATTTTTGCAATCTGGCAGAGGAGGCGAAGGCATGAGTGAATTTTTATTGTATCCAGCCATTGATATGCGCGGCGGTAAATGTGTAAGGCTGCTGCAGGGAGATTATAATCAGGAAACCGTTTATGGAGATTCCCCTTTTGACATGGCCAAGCAATTCGCGGAAGCAGGTGCAAAATGGATTCATATGGTTGATCTTGATGGTGCAAAGGCGGGGGAGAGGGTCAATCACCAGCATGCTGTCCGAGTCGCCAAAGAACTTCAGGTTTCTGTACAAATAGGAGGCGGAATACGCACGGAAGAGGATGTGGCCTTCTATCTGGAAGAGGGAGTGAACCGTGTAATCTTGGGAAGCGCGGCGATTTCCAATCCGGAGTTTGTACTAAAAATGCTTCGTACTTACGGAGAACAGATTGCAATTGGCATTGATGCTCGAGACGGCTATGTGGCGACTGAAGGATGGCTGAACATGTCTGAGATCAAAGCGGCTGATCTTGCTGAGCGGCTATCGAATGAAGGAGCAGAGACGTTTATTTTTACAGATATCTCGAAGGACGGTACCCTGCAAGGGCCGAACACCGAAGCGATTGGCCAGCTAGCCGGTCTAACGGGTAAAAACGTGATCGCATCAGGAGGAATCAGCTCTCTGGCTGATCTTGAGGCGCTGAAAAAAGACCACCGCGGCATCGGCGGTGCGATTATCGGGAAAGCGCTGTACACAGGCAGATTGACACTAGAGGAAGCGCTGGAGAAGGTGAAATAAATGCTGACAAAACGAATCATTCCCTGTCTTGATGTCAAAGAAGGCAGAGTTGTAAAAGGCGTACAGTTCGTCAACCTCATTGACGCTGGTGATCCGGTCGAGCTTGCAGCTTTTTATGACCGGGAAGGCGCGGATGAGCTTGTCTTTCTTGATATTTCCGCTTCTCATGAAGGCCGGCAGACGATGATCGATGTTGTGGACCGGGTGGCGAGCCAGCTCGCCATCCCGTTTACGGTAGGTGGCGGCATCAATTCACTGGAAGACATGAAACGTGTGCTGCGAGCAGGCGCTGATAAGGTTTCTGTTAATACAGCTGCACTTTTGCGCCCTGAGCTCATTACAGAAGGCGCTGATTACTTCGGTTCCCAATGTATTGTCACAGCGATCGATGCCAAGTATGATGAATCTCTTGGTTCTTGGCGTGTCTATACTCATGGGGGCAGGAAACCGACCGAGTGGGAAGTAACGGCATGGGCGAAAGAAGCGGTCAAGCGGGGTGCAGGCGAAATTTTGCTGACGAGCATGGATCAGGACGGAGAAAAGAGCGGTTTTAATCTGGCACTGACAAAAGCAGTAAGTGAAGCAGTTACGGTTCCGGTCATCGCATCCGGCGGAGCGGGGAATGCACAGCACTTCCATGAAGCTTTTACAGAAGGAAAAGCAGATGCAGGTCTTGCTGCCAGCATCTTTCATTATAAGGAAACGTCGGTTAGAGAAGTAAAGAAAGAGCTAAAAGAAAAAGGAGTGGTGATCCGATGAATGTGTCTTCCGTAAAGTTTGATGAAAAAGGGCTGGTGCCGGCCATCGTTCAGGACGCCCGTACGAAAACGGTGCTTACCCTTGCGTATATGAATGAAGAGTCGCTGAAAAAAACACTCGAGATTGGTGAAACGGTATTCTACAGCCGTTCCCGCCAGGAGCTCTGGCACAAGGGTGAAACGTCCGGCAACACGCAAAAAGTCGTGGACATCCGCATGGACTGCGACCAGGATGCGCTCATCGTGTTTGTCGATCCGAAGGGGCCTGCGTGCCATACCGGGGCTGAGAGTTGTTTTTCTGGGGAATCATCACTGCGAGGTTCGGTTACAGGTGAGTCCCTGCGAGGTTCGGTTACAGGCACCATAAGTTCGGTGCCAGTCACCGACGTGCCAGCCACCGACGTGCCAGTCACCGATGGATCAGCCACTGAAGGGAAAACATCCTACGGGGATGTTGTTCCGGGTAAAGCAGGAGGAAGTAAATCTCCTGAAATACTTAATGTGCTGCAGGGGCTGATTGCCGAGCGAGAGCGGCAGATGCCTGAGGGAGCATACACTACCTATCTTTTTGATAAAGGTGTGGACAAGATATTGAAAAAGGTTGGAGAAGAAGCTTCAGAGGTGATCATTGCTGCGAAAAATCGCGACAAAGAAGAACTGAAATGGGAAGCCGCCGACTTGATTTATCACCTTCTTGTCCTTTTGCAGGAACAAAAGCTTCCGTTTGCTGAAGTTTTGGGCGTATTGGAAGAGCGACATACTTCCAAGGATCGAAAATAAAGAGTAATTGTGGGGCCGCCGGGATGTTCGGCGGCCTTTTTGTGCGATGAAATGATGGAATTGAGTGTAAATCAGGGATAATTGAGCCAAACAAGCACTTAATTGATCCAATCTAACTATTCAGACTTCTTCACCACCACAACAACCGCCTCCAAACCAAAACACCTGGAATTAACTTGAATTCTCCCGCTGAATACACTAAACTAGTTAAAAGCCAAAAGAGATAAAAGTAATGAGAGGAATCAGTAGTAGTTATCTCCCTGTTTCAGAGAGCCGGTGGGTGGTGAGAACCGGTCACAGATAAGTATGAATTACCTCCTCGAACTTTCTTTGTGAACGGGTCTATGATTTCAGATCAGTAGCAGAGAACGGCCTGAACCGTTAATTCGCTTGAGTGGAAGCTTTAAGCTTCAACAAGGGTGGTACCGCGTGCAAAAACCACGTCCCTTTTTTAGGGATGTGGTTTTTTATATTTTTAAGGAGGAATGATTAGGATGAAAGACTTGATTCAACTATTGTCAGCTGACCAAAAAAGCGAGCTGGAGCGGCAATATGCACTGTATGCCAATGGTGTACAAGAGATCATTCCTGCTGACGAGTTTAAACAGAAAATCGCGAAGTCTTTGCTTAAGAATAAGCCTTTAAAAGTAAAGCTTGGCTTGGATCCCTCTGCTCCGGACGTTCATATCGGACACACGGTCGTTCTGCAGAAGCTGAAGCAGTTTCAGCAAAACGGGCACATTATCCAGCTCATTATTGGTGATTTTACAGGCAAGATCGGGGATCCTACCGGCAAATCCGCTGTACGGAAGCAGCTTACTGATGAAGAAGTGGAACACAATGCGAAGACCTATTTTGAGCAGTTCGGCAAAGTGCTGGATATGGAAAAGGTGGAGCTTCATTATAATGCCGACTGGCTTTCCAAATTGAACTTTGAGGATGTCATCCAGTTGGCAGGCAAAATAACCGTTGCGCGGCTTCTTGAACGAAATGATTTTACAGAGCGGATCTCTACGGGCAAGCCGATTTCTCTTCATGAATTCTTTTACCCGCTCATGCAAGGCTATGATTCTGTTGTTCTGGAAAGTGACCTTGAACTCGGGGGAACCGATCAGCATTTTAACGTGCTGATGGGGAGGCACCTGCAGGAACACTATAAAAAAGAGAAGCAGGCCGTGATGCTGCTGCCTTTACTTGAAGGTCTTGACGGTGTTGAAAAGATGTCAAAATCAAAAGGCAACTACATTGGAATCAATGAAGAGCCGAATGAGATGTTCGGCAAAACGATGTCCATTCCTGATGAACTGATGCCGAAGTATATTGATTTGGCCACAGACTACACGGTGGATGAAAAGAACAAGCTGAAAGAGAATCTAAATGAAGGCACCCTTCACCCTCGTGACGCGAAAATCCAGCTAGGCAAGACTTTTGTCCGGATGTTCCACGGAAAGGAAGCAGCAGAAAAAGCAGAACAGCATTTTCTGCGTGTTTTCCAAAAAGGAGCATTGCCTGAAGAAATCCCGGAAGTGAAGTGGAATGGCGATCGAAATGTTGCTGTCGTTGAACTTCTTGTTGATCTGCAGTTGTTAAGTTCCAAAAGTGAAGCCCGGAAAATGATTCAGAACGGCGGGGTGAAGCTTAATGGAAAAAAGGTGTCAGACGTAAAACTTGAGATTGAGATAAAAGATGATACAATCGTTCAAGTAGGAAAAAGAAAGTTTGTTAAATTAACTGTATAAATTGAGGCCACCGTTTTCAGCTTCAGGAGACGGTGGTTTTCTGTCATAAGAAGCTTCTGGACAAAAACAGCAATATTTTTTCCATTTGCTTGCTGTTTTTTAAAGATCCATAGATTAAAATGAAATCTTAATAAAACCTTTGTCGAAAGTTTCATTGACAAAGTTTAAAAAGGGTATGTAAGACGCTTTTGGTGTATGGTATACTTTTTTGGGTTGAAAACGAACGGCTAGAAATAAAGGCTATGTAATATGCTTTTTACATAGAAATTGGAGGAAAGAATGAAAAAGGAAAATCACGCGGAAAGTGACATGCGCATACTTCCTTTCATGCAGGATGGAGAATATTATTTCCACCGGGGTATTAAAGCTTACCAAAAGAAGGATTTAGATAAAGCAAGAAAATTATTTGAACGAGCTGTGTACCTGCAGCCCGAAGAACCGGCATTTTATTGCCAGCTTGCATCCACATTGGCCGAGCTGGGTGAATATGATAAATCTAACCTGTATTTAGTGCAGGTGCTTGAAACAATGGGACAGGACATTAGTGAGTGTTACTTTTTTATGGCAAACAACTATGCGCATTTGGGAATGTTTTCAGAAGCCGAAACCTATGCCTCGCTTTATATGAAAAAAGATCCTGACGGTGAATTTTTTGATGATGCACTTGAACTGATCGATTTGATCAATTTTGAGAACGGAAGTGAAGCTTTAACAGAGGAAGAGGAATTGATCATCGGCCATGAAGAGGCCCGGCACAGTATTGAAAAAGGCGACTTGAAGGAAGCAAAAAAACAGCTGGCTGAACTCATCAGCAAGCATCCTGCGTTTTGGGCTGCGTATAACAATCTTGCTCTTACTCATTTTTATTTAAATGAATTTGAGGAAGCATTGAACGTGCTCACGTCCATCCTGGATAAAAATCCGGGCAATTTGAATGCCCTCTGTAATCTTGCTATTTTTTACGAGCAATTGGGGAAAAAAGAAGAGGCTGCTGAATTGGTTGAGGGGATGAAAAAGGTCTATCCAATTCATCCGGACCATCGCTATAAACTCGGCAGCACGTTCGGCATCTTTAATGAGCATGCCTGGGCTAACCGCTGGCTGGCATCCATCAACAAACATTACTACTACAATGATCCTTCCTATCTTCATTTACTGGCTGTTTCATTCTATGCGCTTGGCCGGACCGAGCGGGCAATGAACTGCTGGTCAAAGGCAAAGGAACTTGATCCGAAAAGCCAGGTCGTTTCTTATTACCTTGAGAAAGCACAAAATGACGATCTGACTGTCACGGGTGCTGATTATCAATACCGGGCGCCTTCGTATGTGAAACAGGAGAATGCCCAAAAAAGGGATTTCATGCAGCGCTTTAATAACGTGGCACGCGGTCTGCAAAAAAGTAAATTGGTGCATTTAACCTTACTGCGTGGGAATAATAGCGAAGAAAATATTGAAACCCTACAGGAATTTTGCACAAGGGATGATGAACATACCGTCCTTAAAGAAGTAGCGGCCAGTCTTTTAGTAGAGATGAGTCCGGGTACAAAGGTTTCTATTCAAGGAGAAGATGGAGAGCAGATCATTGAGAATGTTTCTCCGACCATTGCAAGTGGGCTGAGCATCCTTTCTATCATGAAGGAAAATGGAGCTTCCATTGATGACGATGTGACGTTCTTATGGCTGGAAACGATGATTCTGGCTCGTTCTGACAGCTCGCTGCTCAGAAATGATAAGGCGATTGCTGCGGCTATTGATTATGTATCCAGAAAACGAAAAGACGGAGCAACCCAGCGCCAGATCGCCGAGCTGTATGGGATAACGGTTTCCATGCTCTCCTCGCGCATTCAATTTATCAAAAGAGGTCTTGAACGGGTAGATTGAGCAAATCTATGGACGAAAAAGCCTTTGGCCGATACCATGTAACTACAATATAAAGATTTGCAGACAGATGTTCTGGGGAAGGATCAAAGGAGTGGATCATGATGAGTGAAGAAAAAATTTACGACGTTATAATCATCGGAGCAGGTCCTGCGGGCATGACTGCGGCTGTCTATACGTCCAGGGCAAACCTCAGCACATTGATGCTTGAGCGCGGAATCCCGGGCGGACAGATGGCCAATACGGAAGATGTAGAGAACTATCCAGGGTTTGAAACAATCTTGGGGCCTGAACTGTCCAATAAAATGTTTGAACATGCAAAAAAATTCGGCGCGGAGTATGCTTACGGTGATGTGAAAGAGATCATCGACGGCGAGGAATACAAAACGGTCGTATCCGGAAGGAAAGAATTTAAAGCAAGATCGATCATTATAGGAACGGGCGCAGAATATAAAAAGCTAGGAGTACCAGGTGAAAAGGAACTTGGCGGACGCGGCGTTTCCTATTGTGCGGTATGTGACGGAGCGTTCTTTAAAAATAAAGAGCTCGTTGTTGTCGGCGGGGGAGACTCTGCGGTTGAAGAAGGTGTCTACCTTACACGTTTTGCGAGCAAAGTAACCATCGTGCATCGCCGTGATAAATTGCGTGCCCAGCAGATTCTTCAGCAGCGTGCTTTTGATAATGAGAAAGTCGATTTCTTATATAACCATACCGTTAAAGAAATCCACGGTGAGAACAATAAGGTCAGCAAATTAACGCTTGTCAGCACCGAGACTGGTGAAGAGCGTGAGTTTTCTGCAGACGGCGTATTCATCTACGTTGGTATGCTTCCCTTGAATGGCGCTTTCGTCAATTTGGGGATTACAAACGAAGCGGGTTATGTTGAAACGAATGAGCTTATGGAAACAAGGATTCCCGGCATTTTTGCTGCAGGCGATGTAAGGGAAAAAACACTTCGCCAAATCGTTACAGCTACGGGGGACGGAAGTATTGCCGCCCAATCGGCACAGCATTTTGTCGAGGAATTAAAAGAAAGAATGAAAGCGTAAATTCGTAATTCTGTTTTAATCAGACTGTAACAGTGGTGAAATAAAAATGGGGTACTATAAATAATAAGAAATTGACCCCCTTTTTATAAATTGCAAGACTTTTGGCGCGGAAGCATTCCGCGCCTTTTTTTTGTGGAATACTAGTTCTATCCTTAATAATGGAGATACGTGTTCATTGTGAGGAGTGGCATTTTTTAGTATACTAAAGTTAATGTAACAGGTGATTGAGGTGAACATTGTGCAAAGAGTAACAAACTGTGTTTTAGTCAAAGAAAACGAAGTGCTTCTCTTGCAGAAACCAAGAAGAGGCTGGTGGGTTGCCCCTGGCGGCAAGATGGAGTCAGAGGAATCCATCAGGGATTCTGTCATTCGGGAATACCGTGAAGAAACAGGAGTTTATATTAAAAACCCTCAGTTGAAGGGTGTATTTAATTTTATTATCAAAGAAAAAGACAAGATTATTTCTGAATGGATGATGTTCACCTTTTTGGCAACCGAAGCTGAAGGAGAGGCACTGGAAGAGTCTGATGAAGGGATTCTAGCCTGGAAAAAGGCCTCTGAAATACGTTCATTGCCGATGGCGCCTGGAGATCATCATATTTTGGATTATGTTCTCACCGGGACGGGAATGATTTTTGGAACGTTCACGTATACACCGGATTTTGAACTGCTGTCCTATCGCCTCGATCCGGCTTGATCGGCAGTTTACACGGCGGCAGGATTAAACACATACAATACATCAACGATATTTTAACGATTTTTAGAATAAGAGGGGGGAACGGTTATGGAGCAGCAGGACGTTCAAATGGTAATTATAACTGGGATGTCCGGGGCAGGAAAAACAGTAGCGATGCAGAGTTTTGAAGACCTGGGCTTCTTTTGTGTTGATAATCTTCCTCCCGCATTATTGCCAAAGTTTGTTGAGCTTATGGAGGAGTCACATGGAAAGCTGAATAAAGTGGCACTTGTCATGGACTTAAGGGGACGCGAGTTTTTTGACCAGCTGTTTTCAACGCTTGATCAGCTGCCTGTCCACTCTCACATTCAGCCACAGATTATTTACCTTGAAAGCAAGGATGCAGCGCTCGTCCGCAGATACAAAGAAACAAGACGGTCGCATCCCCTGGCGAAAAGCGGAAATCCTCTTCAGGGAATCATGCAGGAACGTGGAATGCTGGAAGAGCTAAAAGGCCTTGCACAGCAAGTGATCGATACAACGGATCTTAAACCGATTCAGCTCCGCGAAAAGATTATTGAGCGATTTTCTTCGGAAAAGTCCCATCCATTTACCGTAAATGTCATGTCATTTGGTTTTAAATACGGGATGCCGATCGATGCCGATCTCGTATTTGATGTGCGATTTTTGCCGAACCCACATTACATTGACCACATGCGGCCAAGAACTGGACTAGAACCGGATATTTCAGAATATGTATTGCGGTGGCCTGAAACAAAGACTTTTCTTGAAAAGCTTATCGATCTATTAAATTTTATGATTCCACAATATAAGCGGGAAGGGAAAAGCCAGCTGATTATCGGAATTGGCTGCACAGGCGGAAAACACCGCTCGGTTGCTCTGGCAGAGTACATTAAGAATGCTTTGTCCAAAGAGTTTGTTACATTGAGCAGCCATCGTGACATGGGAAAGGATAAGTCTTAAATGAAACCTATATCTAAAATAGTCGTTCTGGGAGGAGGCACCGGGCTTTCCGTTCTTCTCAGAGGCTTAAAGAGCTTTCCCGTAGACATTACGGCGATCGTTACCGTTGCTGATGATGGAGGCAGCTCTGGCCGACTCCGAAAAGATTACGATATGCCTCCACCGGGAGACGTGCGCAACGTCCTTGCTGCACTCTCTGAGGTTGAACCTCTAGTGGAACGGCTTTTTCAGCATCGTTTTACGACAGGTGACGGCATTACCGGCCATTCCCTGGGGAATTTGCTGCTGGCTGCCATGCATGACATCACCGGGGATTTTGTCATGGGGATCAGGGAACTGAGCAAGGTGCTGAATGTCCGAGGGCAAGTGCTGCCGGCGGCTAATAAAAGCGTCATCTTAAACGCAGAATATGAAGATGGTTCATTTATTACCGGGGAGTCCAAAATTCCTCTCCGCAATAAACGAATTAAGCGTGTGTTTCTTACGCCTGACCATATCGAACCATTAGAGGCCAGCGTAAACGCGATCAATGAGGCTGACTTGATTGTTGTGGGACCCGGAAGCCTTTATACGAGCATCCTGCCCAATTTATTGGTTGGCGGTATTCGGGATGCCGTTCTCAAGTCAACGGTGCCTAGAGTTTATGTTTGTAACGCCATGACTCAAAAAGGGGAAACGAACCACTTTTCAGCAAGTGACCATGTCCAGGCACTGATTGATCACGTCGGCGATAAAATTGTTGATGTCGTGATCGTTAACAATGAAATTATTCCTGAAGAATTTTTGGAACTCTATCGCGAAGAGGGAGCCGAACAGGTTACCTGCGATATGGATCTTTTAAAATCTTTTGGTTTTAAGATCATTAGTGATAATATAATTCAATATGGCACTTTAGTGCGCCATGATGCGAAACGTGTATCTGAACTGCTTCTTTCATTACTGGGATAAAGGAGTAGTTTTTTCAGAAATTGAAGGCTGAATAACAGCTATCTAACCCTCACGTTACCGTAGTGGATAGAAGAGGGGTGAAAAAGATGTCTTTTGCGGCAGAAACAAAAAAAGAACTGACCCAACTGGAGATGAAAGATTGCTGTGCAAAGGCGGAATTGGCAGCGCTGATCCGAATGAATGGTTCTATCTCTTTTTCGAACCGCCAGATCGTTCTGGATATTCCAACTGAGAATGCCGCCATTGCCCGGCTTATCTATACATTGATCAAGAGAGTGTACTCCTATCATGTGGAACTCCTGGTCCGGAAAAAAATGAGGCTGAAGAAAAACAACGTGTACATCGTCAGGCTCACTCAGGAAGCAAGAGCTCTTCTAGAGGATTTAAATATCATAGATGAAACCTTCACGTTCAACAGGGGGATCGCAAAAAACATTCAAAAGAATTCCTGCTGCCGCCGATCATACATGAGAGGTGCTTTTCTTGCCGGAGGATCTATCAATCATCCGGAAACGAGTTACCATCTTGAGATTTTTTCAATGTATGAGGAACATACAGCAGCCCTGTGCGAGCTGATGAACACCTTTGATCTAAAGGCAAAAATGCTTGAACGCAAAAAAGGATACATTATTTATTTGAAAGACGGGGAAAAGATATCTGAGTTCCTTACTTTAATTGGAGCGCACAACGCTATGCTCTATTTTGAGGACGTCAGGATCTTGAAGGATATGAGAAACTCCGTCAACCGCCTCGTAAACTGCGAAACCGCCAATTTGAACAAAACAGTGGGTGCAGCAATGAGGCAGGTCGAGAATATCAAATTTATTGAAAACCAGGTTGGTCTCGAAGTTCTTCCTGACAAACTCCGCGAGATCGCTGAACTCCGCGTCGCCCATCAGGAAATTACCCTGAAAGAGCTAGGTGAGATGGTTTCTTCAGGCGCAGTAAGCAAATCGGGCGTCAACCACAGGCTTCGGAAAATTGATGAAATCGCTGACAAAATTCGGTTAGGACAACCCATTTCGAAATAAAAACAAAACTACACACTAATCTTTAAAAGGAGGAACAGCAATGATCGAGAAGAAGGTAACTGTTCAATTGAAAACCGGATTGCAAGCCCGTCCGGCTGCCTTATTTGTGCAGGAAGCGAACCGTTACAACTCTGAAGTATTTGTAGAAAAAGACGGAAAAAAAGTCAATGCAAAAAGTATTATGGGAATCATGAGCCTGGCCATCGGATCTGGCGTCGATATTACCATTTCTGTTAGCGGACATGATGAAGAAGAAGCGATCAAGGGGCTTGAAGCCTTCATTACGGAGCAGAACTAGGTTTTATTGAAGAAAATAGAAGAAGTAAAAGGGCAAAAGCGGGTTCGATATGATCCTATCATCATCGAAGAGCTTTTGCCCTGTTTTTTTGTTGTTATGGGGCGTTTTGCCGCATGTAGGGTTCGCAGATTGCCGGTTACTGGCCAAAACGAAGAAATACTGGCTGGAAATGATATTTACTGTCCGAAACTGCGGATTTTCTGGCCAAAATATAAGAAATACTAGCCAAACACATATTAAGTAAACTGTCTCCCATTGCTAGAAAGCCCTGATACCGAAGAAGCTTTACCGTTTTGTCCGGGCGAACATCGCCAATATTAAAATTGCGATGAAGATGACTCCGATGGAAACCAGGACATTGTATAGGTTCATGATCATCTCCCCAAAATAAAAGCCGCTCGTAAAAAGATGAGCGGCTTTCTTGTTTTCATTTCATTAAATGTTTTTAGGATCTTCTACGGAAGAGATGACACGGTCAACAAGTCCGTATTTTACAGCATCCTCAGCTAGCATGAAGTTGTCACGGTCTGTATCGCGCTCGATCACTTCAAGAGGCTGGCCTGTTTTTTCAGAAAGAATTTTGTTAAGCTGTTCGCGCATTTGGATGATACGGCGAGCATGAATTTCAATGTCTGTTGCCTGTCCGCGTGTTCCGCCTAGAGGCTGGTGAATCATAACCTCAGAGTTTGGAAGTACATAGCGTTTTCCTTTTTCACCGGCTGCAAGCAAGAATGCTCCCATGGAAGCCGCCATACCGATGCAGATCGTGGAAACGTTAGGCTTGATGAAGTTCATCGTATCATAAATCGCCATACCTGCTGTGATGGATCCGCCAGGACTGTTTATGTAAAGGGAGATATCCTTTTCAGGGTCCTCGGCAGCAAGAAAGAGCAGCTGAGCTACGATAGAGTTGGATACATTGTCATCAATGCCGCTTCCAAGCATGATAATACGGTCTTTTAACAGACGGGAGTAAATATCATATGCACGTTCGCCACGGTTCGTTTGTTCAATAACTGTAGGAATTAAATTCATGAATAATCCTCCTTTTATGGTGTGTTTTCATGTGTTACTGACATCATACAAAAAAGGTCAAAAAAGGTCAAACGAAAAGCTTCTTTGTTGATAATTCTATGTAGAGGCTTCACAATCCTTTATTTAACAATATGTTTAGACTATCATCATCATTCCCGCGACACCAGGTTTTAAACGTATGGCACGTCAAAAGTTTTGTAGTTAAAGAGGATCAGCTATTCTTTACATTTGTATAAGCTGTTTCGAGATTTCGGATCCGGCGGACGATTTCTGCGTTTTTGTTGAGATGGTCATTGATGAGGGTTCCGACAATGGATCGGTAATAGGCATTCATTGCGTGCGATTTCGTGAACACGTCTTTGTTCCGTTCGATGTATTGTTTGAAATTTTCTTCAAAAAAAGCCACTGAAAATTGTTCAGCCATGGTTGCAGCACTCCTTCGTTTCAACTGTTTATATAGTATCAGATTCCGGTGCCAGGCACCAAAACAGAAAATTATTTTCTTGGTGACAGGCACCAAGAATAAATTAAGCGACTTGTTTTGACAATTGGAAATTACCATGATATAGTTGTGCTGACCATATACGTGTTATTATGACTGGATGTAAACAATATGTGTTTTCTTTTAGTTTTTGTAGCATTGTCACATGGTTCCAATTTTTAAAGCGCTTTAACGCGCCGACAGGAGGATATACCCATGCAAAACGGGAAAGTAAAATGGTTCAACGCAGAAAAAGGATTCGGTTTCATCGAAGTTGAAGGTGGAGACGATGTATTCGTACACTTTTCTGCTATCCAATCTGAAGGTTTCAAATCTTTAGACGAAGGTCAAGAAGTATCTTTTGAAATCGTTGATGGTGCTCGCGGACCTCAAGCTGCTAACGTTACTAAACTTTAATAGCGTGATAAAAGGGCCAGTAATGGTCCTTTTTTTTGTGCCCAAAAATCGCAAGCTCCAGCAGTGTTAACCTGATGGAAGGAACTTCAAATCTTTTTCAGTGTTGCCTGCTGACATTCTATAGTATCATAGTAACGGGAGGGATTTATAATGGAGCTGGGATTATTTCAACAACAAAATTTAAGTCTTGTCATGACTGCAGAGCTTCGCCAGGCCATTGCCATCCTGCAATATCCTTGCTATGAACTTTCTCAATTTTTACAAGAACAAGCGGTAGAAAATCCCCTCATTGAGTTGGTGGATTCGCCAGTCTTTTTTAATACCGATAAAAAGAAAGCGCTTCAAAAAAGTAAAACAACGCAAGATGCGGATGTAATCGGGATGATGCAGCCTGCTGAAGAAACCATGCACGACCGCCTGCTTCATCAAGCGTTAGCCATACCTGCATCAGATGAGATTGCAGCTGTTGTCCGCTATCTCATCTTAAATATAGACCAGGCCGGATACCTGGATATAACGGAAGATGAGATTAAACAGCGTTTCGGAATCAGCACCGAAAGATATGATGAAGCCATAGATTGGCTTCATCAGCTGGAGCCGTCAGGCATTGGAGCCCGTAACCTTAGGGAATGTCTTCTACTGCAATTGAAATCGCTTGGCATGGAGGATGATCTGTCCTACCTTATCGCTGATACTCACCTTGATCAGCTCGCTGACCGAAAAATTAAGCAGATTGCTGCTGCTCTTGGAACGAATGTACAGGCTGTAGAACAGGCTGCCGACTTTATTCTGACTCTTGATCCGAAGCCGGGGCAAAAACTGTCCAGCCACAGTGAACTGGGATACTTGTATCCAGACCTTTCCGTCTTTGAAGATAATGGAACGTACAAACTCGCCATCAACGATCATTTCACGCCCAAAGTGCAGCTGAATGAAAGCTATGCTCATTTATTAAAATCAAAGGCCAGCGGTGCTGCACAGTACTTGCAGGAATATTATCAAAAGCTTCAATGGCTGCAGAAGAGCCTTGAACAAAGAAAGAACACGCTCATCATGATCGCCAAAGAGATCGTCTCAGTTCAGCAGAACTTTTTAAAAAGGGGCCCTGAACATCTCGTTCCGATTACCTTAAGGGAAGTAGCTGAACGGATCGGCATGCACGAATCAACAGTCAGCCGGGCGGTTAAAAACAAGGTCATTCAAACACCGAAAGGCGCATTCGAACTGAAATATTTTTTTACAGCAAAAATCGAAACGGTAAACGGAGAGAACGCTTCTGCCCAAACGGCCAAGCTTGCCATAAGAAAAGTAATTGAAGCAGAAGATAAAGCAAAGCCGCTGTCTGATCAGGCGATTGCCGAAATGCTTGCCAGCGAAAAGGGCTTGAGCATCTCAAGGCGTACGGTCGCCAAGTACAGAGAGGAGCTGAACATCGCTTCCTCTTCCAAGCGGAAAAGATATTCCTGACACCCGAGCGTAGAAGCGATGCTTCACTCTTGCCCTTCAACACAAAAAGCGTGTTGCGGGGCAATAGTTCCAGCGCTTGTCGGACCTAAACCGGGCGCCTGCGCTTTTCTTATTAAGCCAAGCCAGGTGCTTTGTTTTTAATTTATATTGATAACAAGAGTACGAATAAAAAAAGATGAAAAGGGAATGTTGAGTATGAGTCCACTTTCGATCACATTTTATACAAAACACCATTGTCCGCTCTGCGATAAAGCGCATACTATATTAGAGGAACTTCAAGAGGAAATTCCGATGGAGATCCAAAAAGTTGATATTTACCGATCAGATGAACTCATCGAAAAATATGGGATGATGATCCCGGTGATTACGGTAGCGGATGAAGAGATTCAGTACGGGCAGATTCATAAGGAATCATTAAGAAAGCGTTTACTTACAATTGATAAGTAATTTTTGTTGAAATGTTGTCACATGTTTTGTTAGAATGAAGGAGACTTAAACATAGTCATTTTTTTATAGCATCATTGGGACGTAAAATGGCTAACCGGGACGAAAAATGTCCCTAGAAGTATTGGACTCCTCTTATGTTCTGCCGTACAAAAAGACAAGGGGAATGCATGATGAACGATTTGATAGAAATACAGAAGAAGCTTTTGCCTGATCTTCTGGAGGTTATGAGAAAACGATACAGCATACTTAAAATTGTTCGCTTTCATGAACCCATCGGCAGACGAAGCCTTGCCATCAACCTCAATATGACGGAAAGGGTTCTCCGTGCGGAGGTCAGCTTTTTGAAAGACCAGGGGCTGCTTTCCATCCTGCCGGGCGGTATGTCGCTTACTCCTGACGGATTAGATGTTCTTGAACGGCTGGAAGTTCTAATGAATGAACTCGCCGGACTTCGCGTTTTAGAAATGAAGTTAAGGGAAAACTTAAACCTGTCTGAAGTGATTATCGTTCCTGGCGACAGTGATGAAGATCCTTGGATTAAAAGTGAAATGGGCAAGGCGGCAGTAATGAGGCTGAAACAGGAGTTAACAGGCAATAATGTCATTGCAGTGACCGGCGGCACAACCATCGCTGCTGTTGCTGAAATGATGACTCCTGGAAACAAGGACCAAGACCTTCTGTTTGTCCCAGCCAGAGGCGGTCTAGGCGAAAAGGTAGAAAATCAGGCAAACACCATCTGTTCAACGATGGCTGTAAAAGCACGAGGTGAGTACCGTCTGCTTCATTTACCGGATCAACTTAGTAAGGAAACTTACCTTTCACTGATTGAGGAACCCGGGGTAAAAGAAGTCATGGAGCTGATCCGTTCAGCAAGTATAGTCATCCATGGAATTGGCGATGCTAAAACAATGGCCAACAGAAGGAATTCTTCTTCTGCTGTGCTGGAAAAACTCGAACACGAAAAAGCGGTAGCGGAAGCTTTCGGCTATTACTTCGACCATCATGGAGAAGTAGTGCATCGTGTTCGAACGATCGGTCTTCAATTGAATGACCTGAAAAATAGTGATTTCATCATGGCTGTTGCAGGTGGTGCTTCGAAAGCAGAAGCGATCGCGGCATTCATGAAGCATGGCCCCAAGAAGGTGCTGATCACCGATGAAGGGGCAGCAAACAAACTTCTTGCAAGCTTGTGAAAGACTATGTAACTTATTGTGTGACTAAAGGGTTTTCCCTTTAACTATATTTTTCTTTCTAATTATAAGGAGGTCATTTTAAATGGCAACTAAAGTTGGTATTAATGGATTCGGTCGTATTGGCCGTAACGTATTTCGTGCAGCGCTAAACAACCCTAACGTAGAAGTGGTGGCTGTTAATGATTTAACAGACGCAAACATGCTTGCTTTCCTATTGAAGCATGACACTGTACACGGAAAGCTTGATGCGACTGTTGAAGTCGGCGAAAATACGCTGATCGTAAACGGCAAAGAAATCAAAGTATTGGCTGAGCGTGACCCTGCTCAATTAGGATGGGGAGACCTTGGTGTAGAAGTAGTTGTTGAATCTACTGGACGTTTCACAAAACGTGCTGACGCTGCTAAACACCTAGAAGCTGGCGCTAAAAAAGTTATCATCTCTGCTCCTGCAAGTGACGAAGATATCACTGTAGTAATGGGTGTTAACGAAGACAAATACGATGCTGGAAGCCACGATGTAATTTCTAACGCTTCTTGTACAACAAACTGCCTGGCTCCTTTCGCTAAAGTACTAAACGAAAAATTCGGTATCAAACGCGGTATGATGACAACTGTTCACTCATACACAAATGATCAGCAAATCCTTGATCTTCCGCATAAAGACTACCGTCGTGCACGTGCTGCTGCAGAAAACATCATTCCTACAACAACTGGTGCTGCAAAAGCTGTTTCTCTAGTACTTCCTGAACTAAAAGGAAAACTAAACGGTATGGCAATGCGTGTTCCAACTCCAAACGTATCATTAGTAGACCTTGTTGCTGAACTCGACAAAGAAGTTTCTGCAGAAGAAATCAATGCAGCATTGAAAGAAGCAGCTGAAGGCCCACTAAAAGGCATTCTTGGCTACAGCGATGAGCCGCTTGTTTCAACTGACTATAACGGCAACACTAACTCTTCTACAGTTGACGGTCTTTCTACAATGGTTATGGAAGGCAACATGGTTAAAGTGATCTCTTGGTACGACAACGAAACTGGATACTCCAGCCGTGTTGTAGACCTTATTGACTTTATTGCTAAAAAAGGACTTTAATAATAGAGAGATTTAAAGTAGAGGGGAAGGGTTGAAAGATGCCCTTACCCTCTTTCCCTTGTAAGGAACTCTTAGCAGTTTCATGTTGCTAAAAGCTTTTCTTTTAAACTTAAGATTTACGGAAGACGGGCGCAGTACCGGAACTTCCCGTTTTCACCTGCGCATTTTAGGTTAAACTAGGGTGTGTAAAAGGGATTCTCTTCTTCTCTAATTTAAGACTGTCAGGAGGTTATACTTATGAACAAGAAAACAGTTCGTGACATCGATGTTAATGGAAAAGTGGTCTTCTGCCGCGTTGACTTTAACGTTCCGATGGAAAATGGGAAAATTACCGACGATACTCGAATCCGTGCGGCACTCCCAACGATTCAATACTTAACAGAGCAAGGTGCCAAAGTTTTATTGGCGAGCCATCTCGGACGCCCGAAAGGCCAAGTGGCCGAAGAGCTTCGCTTGACCCCAGTGGCACAGCGCTTAAGCGATCTCCTTGGCAAAGAAGTTGTAAAAACGGACGAAGCATACGGCGAAGAAGTGAAGAGTGCGCTGTCAAGCCTTGACAGCGGAGGCGTCATTCTTCTTGAGAACGTCCGCTTTTATCCTGGAGAAGAAAAAAATGATCCTGAATTAGCACAGAAATTTGCTGAACTCGCTGACGTGTATGTGAACGATGCATTCGGTGCAGCCCACCGTGCGCACGCATCTACTGAAGGCGTTGCAAAACACCTTCCAGCTGTTGCAGGATTCCTGATGGAAAAAGAACTTGATGTGCTTGGAAAGGCTCTATCCAATCCTGACCGTCCTTTCACTGCTATCATTGGCGGTGCCAAAGTTAAAGACAAAATCGACGTGATCAATAATCTGCTAGATAAAGTGGACAACCTGATCATCGGCGGAGGGCTTGGCTACACGTTCATCAAAGCTTTAGGCCACGATGTAGGTAAATCTTTATTGGAAGAAGATAAGATTGAAACAGCTAAAGGCTTCATGGAAAAAGCGAAGGAAAAGGGAGTTAACTTCCTCATTCCTGAAGATATTCTTGTTGCCGATGACTTCTCAAACGATGCAAACACGAAGGTTGTGGGCATCGATGCCATCCCGTCTGATTGGGAAGGGCTTGATATCGGTTCTAAAACGATTGAAAAGTACCGAAATACCATTCAGAATTCGAAACTTGTAATATGGAACGGACCGATGGGTGTTTTCGAAATGGAAGCATTCTCTAAAGGAACCCGTTCTGTTGCAGAAGCACTTGCTGAAGCCAAAGACACATACAGTGTAATCGGCGGCGGTGACTCAGCAGCTGCAGTTGAGAAATTTGGCTATGCAGACAAAATGAGCCACATCTCAACAGGCGGCGGTGCTTCACTTGAATTCATGGAAGGCAAAGAGCTTCCTGGCGTTACAGCATTAAACGACAAGTAAAACTCGTTTGAAAAGAAATCGACGAAGAGCAGTACAGCTTTCCGTGAAGTTCCCTGAACTTTATGGGGATGGTGTATGTTCTTAGGAAGGTGAAAAACATGCGAAAACCAATTATTGCAGGAAACTGGAAAATGAATAAAACCCTTTCTGAAGCAAAATCTTTTGTTGAAGAAGTGAAAGGATTGATCCCTTCTGCAGATACAGTAGATTCTGTTGTTTGTGCACCAGCTTTATTCTTGGACGCACTCGTAAACGCATCTAAGGGAACAGACCTTGGTGTAGGTGCACAGAACATGCATTTTGAAGATAATGGAGCTTTCACAGGTGAAATCAGCCCTGTTATGCTGAAGGACCTTGGTGTTGGCTATGTTGTTCTTGGACACTCCGAGCGCCGCGAGTACTTTGGTGAAACAGATGAGCTCGTTAACCAAAAAACGCATGCTGCTTTTAACCACGGATTAACTCCAATCGTTTGTGTCGGTGAAACACTTGAACAGCGTGAAGCAGATCAAACAAAAGACGTTGTAAAAACACAAACGGAAAAAGGACTTCAAGGTCTTTCCGAAGAACAAGTTAAACGTACAGTTGTTGCCTATGAGCCAGTTTGGGCGATTGGTACGGGAAAAACAGCTTCCTCTGAAGATGCCAACGAAGTCTGCGGATACATTCGCAGCGTGATCGCTGAACAATTCTCACAAGAAGCAGCAGACCAAGTGCGCATTCAATACGGCGGAAGCGTGAAGCCAGGCAACATCAAAGAACTAATGGGCATGTCTGATATCGACGGTGCTCTCGTTGGAGGAGCAAGCCTTGAGCCACAATCGTTCCTTCAGCTTTTGGAAGGTGTAAACAATGCCTAAGAAACCTGTCGCACTGATTATTCTTGATGGTTTTGCATGCCGCAGCGAAGAAAAAGGAAATGCTGTAGCCCATGCGAAAAAACCAAACTTTGACCGATATTGGGAAACATATCCTCACAACCATTTAACGGCATGCGGAGAAGCTGTAGGGCTTCCTCCAGGCCAGATGGGGAACTCTGAAGTCGGACATTTGAATATTGGTGCTGGCCGTATTGTTTACCAAAGCCTTACCCGTGTGAATCTTTCGATCAAGGAAGGGGATTTCTATGAAAACCCAACCTTTATTGAAGCAATGGATGAAGTGAAGAAGAAGGGGACAAACCTTCACATTTTCGGACTTCTTTCTGACGGCGGGATCCACAGCCACATCGACCATATCTTTGCATTGCTTGAAACGGCTAAAAAGCAAGGAGTAGAAAATGTTTACCTGCATGGCTTCTTGGACGGCAGGGACGTTCCTCCGCAATCGGCAAAAGGCTATATCGAGCAAACAATGAAAAAGATGGACGAACTGGGCTTAGGCCAAATCGCTACATTATCCGGACGCTATTACTCTATGGACCGTGACAAACGCTGGGATCGTGTGGAGAAATCCTACCGTGCCATGGTTTATGGTGAAGGTCCGGATTACACTGATCCGATCGAAGTGGTGGAAGACTCTTACAAAAATGAAATCTATGATGAATTCGTGCTTCCTTCTGTACTGAAGAAAGAAGACGGTTCTCCGGTTGCTACCATCCAAGACGGAGATGCCATCATTTTCTGCAACTTCCGTCCAGACCGTGCCATTCAGATTTCACAGGTTTTCACGAATGAAGATTTCCGCGGTTTTGACCGAGGAGATCATTTTCCGAAAGACATTCACTTTGTGTGCTTAACGAACTTCAGTGAAACCGTCAAAGGTGACGTAGCGTTCAAACCTACGAACTTGGACAACACGCTGGGAGAAGTTCTTTCTCAACAAAATTATAAACAGCTGCGTATTGCAGAAACTGAAAAATACCCGCATGTTACCTTCTTCTTCAGCGGCGGACGCGAAGCTGAGTTTGATGGTGAAACGCGGATTTTGATTGATTCGCCGAAAGTGGCGACCTATGATTTAAAACCTGAAATGAGCGCGTATGAAGTGACGGACGCTCTTGTAAAAGAGATCGAAGCCGAAAACCATGATGCGATCATTTTGAACTTTGCCAATCCGGACATGGTCGGGCATTCAGGCAAGCTGGAACCAACCGTTAAAGCGATTGAAGCAGTAGATGAGTGCCTAGGGAAAGTCGTGGATGCGATCCTTGCAAAAGACGGCTATGCTATCATTACGGCTGACCATGGAAACGCAGACGAAGTGATAACAATGGAAGGCAAACCAATGACTGCTCATACGACTAATCCGGTGCCAGTCATCGTTACGAAAAAGGATATCCAACTTCGCGACGGCGGCAAACTTGCCGACCTCGCACCAACGTTCCTGACCCTTCTCGGCGGCCAACAGCCTAAAGAGATGACAGGCGAAACGTTAATTAAGGGCTAATTTTTAAAATCAGGAAAAGGCTGATCGACAGAAGGGCCCCTGCAGAACAGCCTTGTTCCTCACCATAAAATCTTGTTTGATAAGGAGAGAAAATTTATGTCAGCAATTATTGAAGTCTATGCTCGTGAAGTATTGGACTCCCGCGGGAATCCAACAGTAGAAGTAGAAGTTTACACAGAGTCCGGTGCATTCGGCCGTGCGATCGTGCCTAGCGGTGCATCCACTGGTGAATACGAAGCAGTTGAGCTTCGTGACGGCGACAAAGGCCGTTACCTGGGAAAAGGTGTACAAACAGCAGTAGAGAACGTAAACACACTAATTGCTCCAGAATTGATCGGATATGATGTATTGGATCAAGTCGGCATCGACAAAACGTTGATCGATCTTGACGGAACAGAAAACAAAGGAAAATTCGGAGCAAACGCGATTCTTGGTGTATCCATGGCAGTAGCTCGTGCTGCTGCTGATCTTCTTGGTCTTCCTTTGTACATGTACCTTGGAGGATTCAACGCAAAAACTCTTCCAGTTCCAATGATGAATATCCTAAACGGCGGAGAGCATGCTGATAACAACGTTGACATTCAAGAATTCATGGTTATGCCAGTCGGCGCACCAACATTCTCTGAAGCACTTCGTATGGGAGCTGAAATCTTCCACAGCCTTAAATCTGTGTTAAAGGAAAAAGGATTAAACACAGCTGTAGGAGACGAAGGCGGATTCGCGCCAAACCTTTCTTCTAACGAAGAAGCGCTTCAAACGATCATGGAAGCGATCGAAAAAGCTGGCTACAAACCAGGTGAAGAAGTTCGTCTTGCAATGGATGTTGCCTCTTCTGAGCTCTTCAACAAAGAAGACGGAAAATACCATCTTTCTGGTGAGGGTGTTGTTAAAACATCTGAAGAAATGGTTGCTTTCTACGAAGATCTTGTTTCTAAATACCCAATCATCTCCATTGAAGATGGCTTAGATGAAAACGACTGGGAAGGCCACAAGCTATTGACTGACCGTCTTGGCGACAAAATCCAGCTTGTAGGAGACGATCTTTTCGTAACGAACACAAACAAACTTGCTCAGGGTATCGAGCAAGGTGTGGGTAACTCCATCCTTATCAAAGTTAACCAAATCGGTACGCTGACTGAAACATTCGACGCGATCGAAATGGCGAAACGCGCAGGCTATACTGCAGTAATCTCTCACCGTTCTGGTGAAAGTGAAGACAGCACAATCGCTGACATCGCTGTTGCGACTAACGCTGGACAAATCAAAACAGGTGCTCCTTCCCGTACTGACCGTGTAGCGAAGTACAACCAATTGCTTCGTATCGAAGACGAATTGGCAAGCATCAGCCGCTACCCTGGATTGAGCGCATTCTACAATCTTCAAAAATAAGCTATTTTACGTAAACCGCTTGAGACCTGATCAGTCTCAAGCGGTTTTTTTTGGTGATTGGCGCGTATTTTAGGGAGATTCGCATGTATTTCAGGAAGATTGGCATGTATTTTTGAGAGATCGGCATGTAAATCCTCAAGAATGGACCGTATTTACAAAACACAAATTTGATGAGACTGCAGAAGAGGAGAAACAGCGATTTTTAGCGAAATAAACTGGAAAACATATGAAGGATGTGATCCCTAAATTGTGAATGAACAAAAACAGCCCATATATATTCAGAAATTAGAGGCTTTATTACGAAGACTTCCGATAAATCACCAAAAACGCACGAAAATTGAACAGAGTTATGCCAGACAAATGGCAGGATACAAGGGTGAAAAGGCAATCGCATATTACCTTGAACGACTTCCCAAAAAGGAGTATACAATTTTTCATGGGCTGCGGCTTCTAGAGGGACCCTATTACTTTCAAATGGATTACCTAATCCTATCTTCGTTCTTCTTTTTAATCTTAGAAGTGAAAAACTTATCCGGCATTCTTACCTTTGATACAAATTACCGACAATTAATCCGTGTAAATAATGAAAAAGAAGAAGCTTTTCCTGATCCGCTTTTGCAGGTAGAGCGTCAGCAGAACCAGCTAACATCTTGGTTAGCTGTAAGAAAACTACCTCCCATTCCCATCGAGTCCCTTATAGTCGTAAGCAGTCCTTATACCCTCATTAAAAATCCTCTTACCCCTGATTTGTCCCGCAATATTATCCATGGCGCCAACCTCCCATTGGTAATCAGCAGCTTACAAGCCCGTTACACAACTCAACTTATGACAAATAAAGAGGTCAATAGAGCCGCAAAGCAATTCAACAAAAAACATATTCCCTTCAATCCTGACATACTATCTAAGTTTCAAATACAGCCTAATGAGCTCTTAACGGGCGTTCATTGTCCAGTTTGTTCTTCTATAGGTATGAAAAAGCTGTATACGAACTGGATTTGCTCTTTGTGTGATCATTCCTCCAAGATCGCTCATCTCCATTCATTAGATGACTATAAGCTTCTAGTAAGCTCTACAATTACAAATCGAGACCTCAGGGGATTTTTAGGATTGACTTCTCCCTCTATTTCAGCGAAAATCCTCAAATCTCTAAACCTACCTCACACGGGAACCTATAAAGACAGGAGATATCATCTTTAAATTTGAGGAGCTGCATATTATGATAAAATAAATCATTTCATACTCGGTACAAACGGGGAGGCTTGGAACATGCCGAAAATGGAGCTTGAATTTGAAAGACTGAAGATCAGGGAAATTACGGTGAGTGATGCCTCTGTCATCGCACAATGGAAAAGCGGCCCTCTCTTTCGGAAAATGTCTACAGGTTCTATGACCATAATTAATGAAGGCAATCAAAGGCAGGATATTGAGAAAAGCTTAAGCCAGCTGAACGAATCTTACTTGATAATTATCGAAAAGAGGAGCTCGCAGCCTGTTGGGTACGTCCGTTTCAATTGGATGGGAAGCTCGCAGCGTTATGGCTGGCTTCGGTTCGGACTCGGTGCCGAACAAGGAAAAGGATACATGGGGGAAGCACTGACAGGCATCTTTCAGCACCTGTTTCAGCATGAGACCTACAGGATTGATGCTGAGGTCTACGAATATAACACAAAAAGCCTGAAGCTCCTGAAATCCCTGGGGTTTCAAAAGGAAGGCGTCAGAAGGCAAGCCTACTTTGACAAAGATCAGTATTTTGATATACATGTTATGGGCCTGCTCAAGAGCGACTGGCTGGAAGTCAGCCCGCAGTCCCGGGCATCATTGAACATAAATTAAACTTTTCATTTTGCCGGTAAGAGGTATAATGGATATAGCTGAATATGCGGTTAAGGTCCGTTTTATGTCAAATAAAACGTTAAAAGGGAAGCTGGTTCAAGTCCAGCACGGTCCCGCCACTGTAATCGGGAAATCTTTTTATGTTTCCACTGTTCTGTCAAAGGATGGGAAGGAAAAGAAGATTGTTGATCGAGAGTCAGGAGACCTGCCTTAATTGCCTGTGCGAACCTTCGAGGAAAAGGTGAAGCAATTGTAATCATTTATTGATTAACTGTTGATTCGCTCTCCGAAGGGAGGGCTTTTTTTGTTTTGCACAATCCCAGCTAAATGATACATACAGGAGCGTGAAGGAATTGAAGAAGTTTACACAAATTGCGATGATGCTGATACTCGTAATCGCCATCATTGCGGGTTGTTCGGCTGGAAATCAGTCAACAGACAAAAAGGAAAACGGTGCCAATCAGGCAAAGAGTGAATTTCCCGTAACCATAAAAGATGCGGAGGGCGAGAATGTAAAAATTGATAAGAAACCCAAAAAAATCGTCTCACTCATACCGAGTAATACAGAGGTCGCATTTGCACTTGGCTTGGATAAAGAAATTGTCGGCGTTTCTGACTTTGACAACTATCCAGAAGCAGCTGTGAAAAAGCCTAAAATTGGCGGATTGGATTTTAACGTGGAAAAGATTGTTGGCTTAAAGCCTGATCTCGTCCTTGCTCATGCCTCCAGTGCGAATACTTCCAAGCAGGGAATTGATCAGCTTAAGAATGCCGGCATCAAAGTAATTGTGATCAATGATGCGCAGAACTTTACGGATACATACAGGTCCATCAACATGATCGCTAAAGCAACGGGCACTCAAAAACAAGGTGACAAGATTGTAAAATCCATGAAGGATGATCTGTCAGCGATCAAGGAAAAAGCAAAACAAGTAAAGAAAGAAAAAAAAGTTTGGGTTGAGGTTGCTCCAGCTCCGGAGATTTTTACTGCCGGCAAGGGTACATTCATTGATGAAATGCTGAACGCCATTCATGCCAAAAATGCCGCTGGGGAATTGAAGGGATGGGCCAAGGTATCCGAAGAGCAGCCTGTCAAATACAAACCGGACGCGATCGTCACAACGTACGGCTATTACTCCAAAAAGCCGGTGGAACAGATTATGGCCCGTAAAGCCTGGAAGGACGTTCCTGCGGTAAAAAACAAAGAAATTTATGATGTGCACTCTGATAAGGTGACACGTCCGGGACCTCGATTGATTGAAGGAGTGGAGGAGCTTGCAAAAGCCATCTATCCGGAAGTATACAAAAAGTAAAATCATCGTTTCATATACAGCAGTGTTTCTGCTGTTGGGCTTAGCTGTTGCCTTGGGGATATCGGTAGGTTCTATACCTATCCCCCTTTTTCATGTGGTTCAGATTTTAGGAGCGAAGCTTTTCCACTATCCCGTACCAGCATCCATTGATTCTTCGATTGTTAATATCGTCATGGAGATCCGCTTTCCGCGAGTCGTGCTCGCTATGCTTGTCGGCTGCTCATTGGCGCTGGCGGGAACGGCATTTCAGGGGCTGCTGAAAAATCCTCTGGCCGATCCTTATACGCTGGGTGTTTCATCCGGTTCTGCTTTGGGCGCTGTGGCTGTGCTGTTCTTTGGCATTCAGCTGCCTATACTGGGAAGTTTTACACTTCCGGTGGTGAGCATCATTACCGGCTTTCTTACCCTTGTTGGGGTTATATATTTTGCTCGCCTTGTGCAGCGCAGCCTGTCTGTTGAGACGATTATTTTGGCAGGAATTTTAAGCAGCTCATTTATAGGTGCTGTAACGTCTCTTTTAATCGCTCTGACCGGTGATGAATTAAGGCAGATCATCGGCTGGCTGCTCGGCAGCGTATCCATGAGAGGATGGCCGTATGTTCAGCTCATCGCTCCGTTTTTGGCCGCGGGGCTTTTGATTCTTCTGGCAAGTGCTCGTGAATTAAATGCGCTTTCCTTTGGCCAGCAGGATGCAAAAACCATTGGTGTTGACGTAAAAAAACATACGTCACTCGTACTGTTCGGGGCCTCGCTACTGACGGGATCTGCAGTAGCGGTGTCAGGCACCATCGGGTTTGTCGGCCTTGTCATCCCCCACATGGCCCGCATGATATGGGGAGTAGATCATCGCCATCTGCTGCCGCTGTCCACGCTTCTGGGCGGGGTGTTTCTCGTTCTGGTTGATCTCATCGCCCGAACGATCATCGCGCCGACGGAGCTGCCGATCGGTGTCTTGACAGCGATTATCGGAAGTCCGATCTTTGCCTTAATCTTTATTCGCTATCGCCGAAAGAAGGTGACCACATGATCCAGATCCAGCAGCTTACTGGAGGATATGACGGAAAGCCCGTCGTAAAAGATCTTTCTTTTTCCATCGAAAGAGGAAAAATAACCGGCATCATCGGACCAAACGGGAGCGGAAAGACCACTCTCATGAAAATGATGAATGGAATGCTTTCCCCGCAATCCGGTGAGGTTCTTATAAAAGGAAAGCCGATCAGCAGCTACTCTGCAAAAGAATTGGCAAAAATTATTGCTGTTCTTCCTCAGCATGCGGAAAGCTCATTTGATTTTACCGTCCGCGAAGTGGTGGCGCTCGGCCGGTATCCCTTTTACAGAGGATTGCTGAAACAATCATCGCCGAAGGATGAAGAGATGGTCCAGCGATCCATGGAGTTTACTGGCGTTCAGCATTTTGCGGAGAAAAGCATTCAATCCCTAAGCGGCGGGGAACGGCAGCGGGTTCTTTTAGCTAAGGCGCTTGCGCAGGAACCGGAGATTCTGCTGCTCGATGAACCGACAAACCATCTTGATCTTTCCTATCAAATGAAACTCATGGACTTGCTGAAAGATTGGGTGCAGGGCTGCCAGTTGACGGTTGTTGCCATACTGCATGATTTGAATATTGCCAGTCTGTACTGTGACCAGGTTCTTCTTCTCGATGACGGAAAGGAGAAGGCGGTCGGAAAGCCTGGTGACATTATGGACAGCATCCTGCTGGAAGGTGTTTATGATACGAAGCTGAGCAGACAGGAGCATCCGCAGAAGCCGAAGCCTCTGATCGCGCTGGTGCCAGGTGAACGTGAGGAAAAAAAGAAAATAGAAGATATTGAGCTTCAAACCACAAGTGAAGCGATGGTGTTCCGAAGCCCCTATTTTTTAAAAACGATGTCTTCTGCCCTGATCGGCGGAGGGTTCTGCTGGGCGAATACGTTTGTTAACCGTCATGTGGATAAAAACTACAATTATGACGATGCACATTCTGAATATGAAGCGTATCTGCACTCCCTTCCTGTCAACCCCAACGAGACCATTGGAATGATGACAGCAGCAAGGCTTGAGGATGCAGGTATGGTATCCGTAGAAAAAGAAGGAATCAAAATCCTTGCTGCAGCAACAGCAGGAACATCCAATGCGGTAGATGCTGCACAATCGTGGCAGCGGAAGGATGATACTGTGGCGATTGGTACGATTAACATCTGGCTCTTTATTGAGGGAGAGCTAACCGATGAGGCATTTGTTCAGGCGATGATGACAGCGACAGAAGCAAAGTCGAGCGCTCTCAGAGACTATGGAATTAAAGATCCTATTACTGGAACGATTGCTACAGGCACTTCGACGGACAGCCTTTGCATCGCATCGACCCAGGAAGGAGAAAGAATGAGGTACGCTGGTACGATTACACCGATTGGAAAAGCGATTGGCCATACGGTCTATCAGACGGTGGGAAAAGCGATCGAAAACTGTAGAAAGAGAATGGCGCAAACATGATCATTGCTCTTCATTTATTATCCCTTATACTCGCTTTGATCATCGACCAGCTCATCGGAGACCCTCGCTGGCTGCCGCATCCGGTAAGAGGTTTTGGCAAAGTGATTTCTCTTATGGACCAGGCACTTAACCGCGGAAGCTGGAAAAAGCTGAAGGGTTTGATCATGCTTTTTATTCTTCTTTCTATTACACTAGTGCTAACTTTTATCATCGTACGGTATGCTTATTCCATCCACCTTGCGTTAGGGATATTCATAGAATCTGTGCTCATCTCAACAACCATTGCAGCTAGAGGGCTTAAAGAAGCAGGATTATCTGTCTATACCCCCCTTCTTCGCGGTGATCTGGAAGAGGCTCGAAAAAAATTAAGCTGGATTGTCGGAAGAGATACAGAACATCTGCCGCATTCTGAGATTGTAAGAGGGACAGTGGAGACAGTTGCCGAAAATACGAGCGACGGGGTAACCGCACCGCTTTTCTTTGCTTTTATTGGAGGAGCACCACTTGCCTTGCTGTACCGGGCAGTAAATACCTGTGATTCCATGGTAGGCTACAAGAATGAGAGATATAAAGACTTTGGCTGGGCATCTGCCCGGCTTGATGATCTATTAAATTACGTGCCAGCCCGGCTAACTGCGCTTCTTATGGCTGCAGGAGGGCTGAGGGGAAAACGGTTTACCTTATCGTGGCTGAAGGAACAGGCAAGGAACCATCCGAGCCCGAACAGCGGATGGGGTGAAGCGGCAGTCGCGGGAATTCTCGGCATACGGCTTGGAGGCACGAATTATTATAAAGGCCAGGTCTCCTATCGCCCGTTCATCGGCCGTCAGACCTACAGCCTGAAAGCTATACATATAGAAAGAACAATAGCCATCATGCAGCGTGCTGTCATGTGGTTTACGATCGTTTTAATCGCAGCGGGAGGGATGTGTATTGTTGCTGCCCAATCATGGAGCTAATCCGCAGCTATTGGCCAATTCCTTGAAGATCAGCCTGGATGAAAACAGCATTGATTTTAGTGTGAATGTAAATCCGTATCCTGCACTAAGAAGAATGAAGGATATGTGGTCCAGCCTTTATGAAGATATTCTGCAGTATCCCGATCCCTTTGCTGAGCCGTTCGTTCAATTCGTGTCTGAAAAAGAAGGGCTGAATGCAGACCAGATCCTCGCAGGGAACGGGGCTGCTGAACTGATTTTTCTCATTGCTCAAGCCTATCGGGGCTCGAACGTACTGATTGCAGCACCTGCTTTCTCAGAATACGAGGATGCGTGTGAGGTGAACGATTGTAATGTGGACTTCTATGTTACCCGAAAAGAGAAAGGCTGGAAGCCGGATCTCCAAGAGCTGAATGAGAAACTCCACGGGAAACAGCTTTGTTTCCTTTGCAACCCGAACAATCCGACAGGAACAGTAATGGAATTGAACACTTTGGAAGCTATCATTGTTTTGTGCGAATGCCACCATGTTACACTCGTCGTGGATGAAGCGTTTGTTCACTTTTTAGAAAAGCCCGTATCCGCCGTTCACTTGATGAAAAAGTATTCCAACCTGATCGTCCTGCGGTCATTGACGAAGATGTTTCACTTGCCGGGACTTCGGTTAGGGTATGCCATGTCATCCAAAGAACAGATCGAAAAATTAAGGAGATTTCAGCCTCCCTGGAGTGTGAACGGTCCTGCTCAAAAGCTAGGTATACTCTGTTTGGAACAAGAAGAATGTGCAGATGAAATTGCTATGAAAACAGCAGTTGAGCGAGAGCGGATTTTTCCGATCCTCGACAAGCTTGGATTTGAAACCTCTCCTTCTACCGTTAACTATTACTTGTTAAGGGAGAGTGGAGAAGAAAATGTTCAGCTTGCTCTCATTAAATATTTAATGATAAAAGGGATGATCGTCAGGCATACGTTTAATTTTAGAGGGCTGGACGGCCATTATATCCGCCTCGCCATTCGAACTCCAGAGGAGAATGACCGCTTATTGGCTGCACTTGAAGGGTGGAAAGCGAGATGATGATCTTTATTACCGGAGGGGTCAGAAGCGGGAAAAGCTCATTTGCCGAAATGTCCGCCGTTTATCATGGAAAGAATGAGAAACCGCTTCACTATATTGCAACGAACGAACATCAGGATGGGGAGATGAGTGAGCGGATCGCCAAGCACCAGGCGGATCGTCTGAACAGCGGGTATAGCTGGAGGGCGTGGGAACAGCCAAAAAACATTCATGAACTGATAAATGAATATAAAAAAAAGGATGTCATTCTCTTGGACTGCTTGACCAATCTTGTCAGCAATGAGCTGTTTGACGGCTGGAAAGAAAATAACAACCAGTGGAGAAATGAAATGTTCCGATCAGAAGTATTCCGCAAGATCATGGATGGATTAAGAATGATTGAAAAAAGCAGCGCAGCACTCATCGTCGTATCAAACGAAGTGTTCCAGGACTTGCCTTCTATTGATGAAGGGACCTTCTATTTTATGAAGATGATGGGGGAGCTTCATCAGCAGATTGTCTCTGAAGCGCATTGGGTGTACCAGGTTGAACTGGGCATTCCCATTTTGAGGAAGGGGTATGATGCAGTTGAAAAACAATGCACCTCCTGTCCGGTTTAATGCCTTATACGGTTTTGGCCTGGCTCTTCAGTTCTTAACCGCATTGCCGATCCGCACTTCGTTTCCATGGACAAAAGAAACGAGCAGGTGGAGTGTGTACTGGTATCCAGCTGTCGGGCTGCTTCTCGGTGGATTGGCTTCTGTTCAGGCTCATTTCCTGGCGCAGCAAAACGTTATCCCGGTGTCGATGACGAGCTTTTATCTGTTCTGCTTCTCGATCGTTTTGACAGGCGGTTTGCATCTCGATGGGTGGATGGATTGCAGTGATGCCTACTTCTCATACGGCGATAAAGAAAAAAGGCTGCAGATTATGAAGGATCCCAGGACTGGAGCATTCGGTGTATTGTCTGTTCTTTTTCTATTGAGCTGGCGGTTTCTTTTTATCTATGAAACAGTGAAAATGGTTCCGCAGCACGTTTGGCTGCTGTTTCTGCTCATTCCTTTCTTCGGCCGAACCAGCATGGGAAGCCTGCTGGTTTCAGCTCCTCTTGCCAGGGAGGAAGGTATGGCTTTTGCCATGAAGCAGAACTTTTCAGGCAGAGCCTTTGCTTTTTATGCGATCTATCTCCTGATGGCAGGGATTGGAGCATACCTTACAGGAGCGATTCTTCTGTTTATGAGCTTGTTCCTTTTAGGCTCAGCCTTATTTTTCTTAAGTAAAACGTTCTTTCTCCGCCAGTTTGGAGGGATTACGGGAGACACCCTAGGCGCACTTTCGGAAGGGATGGAAACATGGCTATGGTTCGGAGGCTGGCTGTTACTCTCCTTCGCCACGGTCTGACGGAGGAAAATAAACAAAAGAAATATATCGGGTATTGTGATCCCCCCTTATGTGAAGAGGGGCGGATTGAGCTATACAGATTACATAGAAATAAAGGGTATCCCGAGCCGGGTGCTATCCTTGCAAGTGATAGAATGCGATGTGTAGAGACCGCTGAGGTTCTTTTCCCGGAGAATAAGGTGCAGATCAGTCCTGCACTTCGGGAGATGCATTTTGGGGAATGGGAAAGAAAAACGTACGGCGATCTTTGCGGAATTCAACGTTACCGGGACTGGATTGATGATCCTATTGGAGTCTGTCCTCCAGGAGGAGAGAGCTATCAAGATTTTGAAAATCGCGTTCGCGGTGCCTGGCACCGTGAGATTTGGCCGTCGGCGGAAGAGAGCGGCCATGTAATCGTTGTTACTCATGGAGGCCCAATCCGTTATTTATTGTCAGAGTTTGCTCCGGAACGAAGAGAAATGTGGGCATGGCCGGTCTCACATGGCAAAGGATACACCCTTTACTGGAATGAGACCAAAGGGAGGTTGAAAAAACGATGCACTTTGTTACAGGAGGCGCCTTTCACGGAAAAGCCAAATGGGTGCAGCAGCACTATTCTGCCTCAAGGATAGATGAAGGCTGGTTCAATGGCTATGAGAAGGCTGGCTGGAAAACGGATGATTTTACAACTTCACGCGTCGTTCTTGAAGGATTGGAGCAGATAGTGAAGAAGGTTTTAGAGGAGAACGAAAGCGGCGGAAGAGCAGCTCTTCAAAAGAAGCTTCAGACCTGGCTTGCTTGGGAGGCTTCCGAACCCGGTCGATGTCTTGTTCTGATCGGAACAGACATCGGTAAAGGAATTGTTCCAATGGAAAAGGAAAATAGATTATGGCGGGATGTGACCGGCTGGTTTTATCAGGATGTAGTCATGGCCGCTGAGAGAGTCGATATCATCTGGTATGGGCTGCCCCAGACTTTAAAATAGGCTCTTTTCTAAAAGATTGTTGCTTTGAGAACCTTATTGTAAAGAGCCTTCTTTGACAAGTTGATTGAAGTGCAAGGTGCGAGACTCTGCGAGAGGAGCGGGACAGGTGAGACGCTGGCGCCTGCGCCGAGAAAGTAGGCGCTGGTGCCGGTAAAGTAGGCGCTGGCGCCGGTAAGGCTCCCCGCACGCCCCGCGAAAGTAGGCGTTTATGCCGGTAAAAGCGAGCAGCCTGAAACGGAAATCAACCACTCCCAAGAGCAGCAAAGGTTACGAAAACAGCCTTAAAATAATAAGGAGATGATCACGATGAAGTTATACACGCGTACAGGAGATGAAGGGAAGACAAGTGTGATTGGAGGAAGGCTCGATAAAAACCATATCAGGGTTAAAGCCTACGGTACTCTGGATGAATTGAACAGTTTTGTCGGCCTGGCGGTTACCAAGCTGCAGGACGCCAAGTTCGATGATATTCGCAATGAACTGGTAAAGATTCAGCATGAGCTTTTTGACTGCGGCGGAGATCTGTCTTCAGTGAAAAAGGACTATCCTTATAAAGCGCACGCGGATATGATCACGTTCTTGGAAGAGCGAATCGACGAGTACATTAAAGAAGCGCCGGAGCTGGAGCGTTTTATTCTGCCAGGCGGGTCTGAAGCTTCGTCCGCTATTCATGTATGCCGTACGGTGGCAAGACGCGGAGAACGTGAAATCGTTGAATTGAAGCAGGATAATGAGATCAACCCGGTTGTTTTAAAGTATGTGAACAGACTATCTGATTACTTTTTTGCCATCGCCCGTGTCATCAATTTCCGTGCCGGTGTCAATGATGTGGAATACGAGCGGAGTGCCATTGTTTTCCGCGGAGGAAAACGCAAAGCTGATGCTGAATAGAAAATTCACCATATTTATCGCTTTCCTCTCCTTGTCTGTGGCCGGTTCTTTTATTAAGATTCCAGCTACTGTCGGAAGTGTGGCTTTTGATTCCATGCCGGCACTGGCCGCCGGAGCACTGATGTCTCCTCTTGCAGGAATGGCTGTTGGCTGTATAGGGCATCTCATGTCTGCCGGTCTATCTGGTTTTCCGCTGGGGCCCCTTCATCTTCTCATCGCTGTTCAGATGGGCCTGCTAAGCTTTTGTTTTGGAATCCTCTATCGGCGGAATTTCAAGATGGCAGCCATCCTGGTCTTTATTGTAGGAAACGGCATTGCGGCACCGCTTTGTTTTTGGCCGGTACTCGGAAAAGCTGCGGTCCTTGCTTTTATCCCTGGATTAGTTGTGGCAGCAGTGCTTAACGGGGTGGCAGCTCACCTGCTCATTCCAAGGCTGAGGCCTGTCTTTGACCGATCAAACGTAAGGATAAATAATGAAAACAAATCGTGATGTAACGTTATTGGAGTTGGGTTCAGATGAATACATTGTGATGGCAGCCGATAATTCTGGAGCGATTGGAAACCTTCCTTTGGATACAGTGCACGTTCCTTATTCTATCGTAGCGGCTTTCGGTGCCCGAGTCTGTGTTATGGAAGTGATGGCGGCCGGAGCAGTGCCGTTTTCCTTTCTCATTCATTCTTTCAATGGGGAAGAAGCGTGGACGGAGCTTGTAAGGGGTGTGGAAAAGACGTTTGCTGAGCTGGATTTAAAAAGTGTAGAGATTACGGGAAGTACGGAAAGCAACATGAAGATGCTGCAGTCTGCTTCTTCTTTTACGATGATCGGCAAAGCAAATCAAGCGGCACTTCGGTTGAACTGTACTCCTCCACATGCAAAATATGCAGTCATCGGTGTACCGCTAGTGGGTGAAGAGGTCGTTTCCCGCCAAAATGAAGTTCTTCCCCTAACCCTTTTCAGCACTCTTCTAAAAACAGAAGGTATTTATGAAGTTCTTCCGGTCGGCTCGAAAGGCATCTCACACGAGCTGGAAATCTTAACAAGCAGTTCAAGAAGGTTAACATGCAGCCTGCCGATGGATAAGTCAGCAGGCCCTTCAACATGTGCGCTGATCAGTTATGAGCCTGAGTATTCTGCCAGCATCCAAAAGCTTTGCGGGAGGCATTTCTACGAGCTTACAGAAGCCGGATTGTAAATAGACTTACATAGGAGTGGTTGATTTCCGTTTCAGGCTGCTCGCTTTTACCGGCATAAACGCCTACTTTCGCGGGGCGTGCGCTGAACCTTACCGGCGCGAGCGCACCGAAAATATAACCTATTTCAATTGCGCCCGTTCATTAAAAAACGTGCGGTAGCCGTACTGGACGAAGATAATGACACTGAAAGCAACAGAGCCTGCGATGCCAAGCATGATGGCGATCTGGTATTCGATCGCGGTGATCGGAGAGATGCCGGACAAAATCTGCCCGGTCATCATTCCCGGCAGAAATACGATTCCCATCCCGACCATGGAGTTGATGGTAGGCAGAATAGCGGAATCAAACGCCCGATCCACAAGTTCTTTAGTGGCGGCCTTTGGGGAAGCACCTAGCATAAGAGCCGCCTCCACCATATGTTTTTGTTTCTCCATACCTTCTACTAAATGATTGACTCCAAGCGTTACGCCTGTCATCGCATTTCCGATGATCATTCCGGCAATAGGTATCACATATCTGGGTTCATACCACGGAGAGAACTGGATGACCACATAATTGAAAAACAACAGACTGATGAGAGTTCCGATGGTCATTGAGAGAGCGACAACCTTTTTCAAAGCTGGAGACAGTTCTTGTTTTATTCGTTTAAAGACGTTATAGACCGCAAAACCTTCCATAAGAACGAGAATGAGCACCGTTAATGCAGGGTGAGGATGCTTGAACAAATAAGTGAGAACATAACCGGCTAACACAAGCTGGATCGTCATCCGCAACGTACCGATCACTATTTCTTTTTCCCTCGCTATTCCTCTCCACTTTACAATGACTGTTAAAATGACAATGAACAGGTAAGCGGAAAGAAGCTGCCATAATGAGATATCAATAATCTTATCCTTCATGCTCCACGCCCCTATTCTTTTGATTGATGTTTTCTAGCTGAATATTTACATCCGCATAATGCTCTGCAATTCGTTTGGAGTGGGTAACCATGACGACCGTTTTTTGTTTTTCCTTGGATTTACGCAAAAAGGAAGAGATGACATCATCCGCTGTTTCGTCATCCAAAGCAGAAGAAGGCTCATCGAGCAGATAGGCTTCCGCATCCATTAAGAGCACACGTGCGAGAGCAAGGCGCTGCTTCTCTCCTCCAGAAAGGTCTCCGGCTTTAGTTTCCAATGTTTTTTTTAGGTAAACCGTATGTAAGGATTCTTCTAGTTCAGCATCTGCTGGCAGGGGTTTCTCTGAAAAGGAAAGACCTGCTGTCAGGTTATCTTTTACCGTTCCGGGAAAAATCGCAGGCATCTGCTGAAGCATGACGACATTTCTCCGATGAAGAACAGGATTCAGGGCTGCCACATCCTCTCCCTTGTACAGGACGTTTCCTCCATCCGGTGAAATCAAGTGGTTCAGCATTTTTAAAAGGGTAGTCTTTCCGCTTCCGCTCTCACCGGTAATAATGCTTACTTTGCCTTCTTCAATAGATAATTCCTGAAAAGCTAGAATATCTTTATAGACGATTTCTATCAATTCAAACATGGGCTCAGTCCTCCTCTGTTCTTATTTGAAACTATTCCCAAAAACTCTTTATGCTATCATGGATAAAATAGCTTGAACACATTGCCTAGAGAACAGCTCGTATGGTACATTAAAGATAAGTGTAATGTTGTTCGTGGAGGTGTGACAAATGGAAACAGCTGCAACAATTTTATTGGTGATCGTTTCAATCGCCCTTATCGTAGTCGTCGTTCTTCAATCTGGCCGTTCGGCAGGATTATCCGGAGCGATTACGGGTGGTGCGGAGCAATTATTCGGAAAGCAAAAAGCCCGCGGAATGGAAGCCGTGCTAAGCAGAATGACTGTGATCTTAGCTGCTTTGTTCTTTCTATTGGCGATTGCCGTAGCTTATTTTATTTAATGATACCTTAACAGCAGGTGAATTTTCACTTGCTGTTTTTATTTTTGGCAGTTTTCGTAACCTTTGTTGCTCTTAGGAGTGGTTGATTACCGTTTCAGGATGCTCGCTTTTACCGGCATAAACGCCTACTTTCTCGGCGCAGGCGCCTGTGGGTCTCACCTGTCCCGCTTCCCCCGCAGGACAAGTAAGGCTTCGGCAGCGTTATATCGTACGAAGAAAATGTGAAATTCATTTTCGAGGAGTCTCGCCCCTTGCACTCCAATCAACTTGTCAATGAAGCTCTTTTACAAAAAGGTTCCCAAAGCAACAATCTTTTAGAAAAGAGCCTTCTTTTTCAGCCAGCGTATACCGAGCTTTTTCCAGGTGCCGTATGGTATGATTTTTTACGGGCATAAAAGGGTAACTTAACTTAAAAAAGGTGATTGTATGATTGGCTGTCTATGTTTGCATGGATTTACCGGCAGTCCGTATGAAGTCCAGCCAGTTACGGATTATTTAAGAGAACATACCGACTGGCTCCTGTCTGTCCCCACCTATCCTGGGCACGGGGAAGAGCTCAAGCTTAGAGGGATTACACACAAGCTTTGGATCGATGAAGCAGAAAGCGCTTTTCTGGAATTGAGAAAGAAAAGCGATACCGTTTATATACTCGGATTTTCCATGGGCGGCATGATCGGGGGATATCTTGCTTCAAAGTATGGATGCGACAAACTGATCCTGCTGAGTGCAAGCGCCTATTATATGAATCCATCACAAATGGTGAAAGATATAAAAGAGATGGTTGTGAAGGGGATGCAAGGGAATTTAAAAGACGATGAGCTTTACCAGCGCTATCGTAAAAAGTTTTTGGAGACACCGCTTCGTGCAGCGTTTGAGTTCCGCAAGCTGGTCAAAACGTTGAAGCCATCCTTTCAAACGATTCATGCTCCAACGTTAATCGTTCAAGGCGAAAGTGACGGCCTTGTGCCAAGAAAAAGTGCGGAATACTTATATAAAACCATACCTGCACAGAAGAAAAAGATTTGCTATCTGAAAGAATCGAAGCATATGATCTGCCATGATGTAGAGCAAGATCAGCTTATTGAGGAAGTCTTTCAATTTTTAATGGAACAATCGTAATAAGGGAGAGAAGACATCATGATGAAAATAACAGCACCTAAACCATTTATGTTTGAAGCGGGAAAGCGGGCGGTATTATTATTACATGGATTTACCGGCAGTTCTGCGGATGTCAGGATGCTTGGCCGCTATTTGCAGAAAAAGGGTTATACATCCCACGCGCCGCAATATAAAGGGCATGGTGTCCCGCCGGAAGAACTCGTACATACAGGCCCATCTGACTGGTGGAGCGATGTGATGAAAGGATTTAATCATTTAAAAGAAAGCGGCTACAAAGAAATTGCCGTGTGCGGATTGTCACTAGGCGGCGTTTTCTCGTTAAAGCTGGCGACGGAACAGCCGGTAAAAGGTGTCATTCCAATGTGTGCTCCTATGCATATTAAGAGTGAGGAAACGATGTACAAAGGGGTACTTGCCTACGCTCGCGAATACAAAAGCAGGGAGAATAAAACACAGGAACAGATCGATCAGGAGATGGAAGCGTTCAAAAGCACGCCGATGAATACATTGAAGGCGCTGCAGGATCTGCTCGGAGAAGTAAGAAATTCCATTGATATGGTATACGCACCTGCCTTTGTGGTACAGGCTAGACATGATGAAATGATTAATACAGAATCAGCGAATATTATTTACAATGAAGTAGAAAGCGATCTGAAAGATTTAAAATGGTACGAACATTCAACCCATGTGATCACACTGGGAAAAGAAAAGGAACAGCTTCACGAAGATGTTTTCAATTTCTTGGAGAAGCTCGACTGGTCCGTGGAATAAGCTTTTTGCCTTAAAGGAGGAAAATTTGTGGATAAACAGCAATTGCTAGCGTTTATGAAAGAAGAAGCCTATAAACCGCTCACCGTTCAGGAACTGGAGGATTCGTATGGTTTTCAGGAGGCTGAGGATTTTAAAGATCTCGTCCGCACGCTGAATGAAATGGAAGAGGAAGGCCTTGTCGTCAGAACGAGAACAAACCGATACGGTCTGCCGGATAAAATGAACCTTGTCCGTGGAAAGGTGCAGGCCCACGCCAAAGGGTTTGCCTTTGTTATTCCGGAAACGGGAGAAGGGAAAGACGTTTATGTTTCCCAAACCGATATGGGCAGCGCGATGAACAATGATGTCGTACTTGTTCGATTAAATACGAATTCAAAAGGATCACATCCGGAAGGTACGATTATCCGGATTCTTGAACGCGGAGTCACAGAAACGGTAGGAACCTTCCAGGAAAGCCGCAGTTTTGGCTTTGTGGTGGCTGACGACAAACGAATTCCAAACGATATTTTCATCCCTGCGGATGGCGTTAACGGAGCGGTTGAGGGACACAAGGTCGTTGTCAAAATAACGAAATATCCGGAAGGACGGAACAGCGCTGAAGGAGAAGTTATTCACATTCTTGGCCATAAGAATGACCCTGGAGTGGATATTCTTTCGGTTATTTTTAAGCACAGCCTGCCTCGTGAATTTCCGGAAGCTGCGCTTGAACAGGCGAACAGCGTTCCTGACACGATCGATCCGGCAGACATCGAAGGGCGGCGTGACCTTCGAGAGGAAACCATTGTTACAATTGACGGAGAAGACGCGAAAGACCTCGATGATGCCGTTAATGTCATCAAACTGGATAACGGCAACTACAAGCTCGGTGTTCATATCGCGGACGTCAGCCATTATGTTACGGAAGGTTCACCGATCGATGAAGAAGCCCTTGAACGCGGAACAAGCGTGTATTTGGTGGACCGTGTAATCCCGATGATTCCGCATCGATTGTCTAACGGAATCTGTTCCTTGAATCCGCGCGTGGACCGCTTAACATTATCCTGTGAGATGGAGATCACGCCAAAAGGGGAAGTCATCAAGCATGAAATTTTCCCGAGTGTTATCCGCACCGTTGAACGCATGACGTATACAAACGTCAGGAAAATTCTTCAGGAGGAAGATGAAGAAGTATTAAAACGCTATGAGCCGCTGATCCCGTTTTTCAAAGGGATGGGTGAGCTTGCTGAAATTCTTAGGAAGCGCCGGTTCAAGAGAGGTGCCATCGACTTTGATTTTGCTGAAGCAAAAGTACTGGTGAACGAAAACAGTGAGCCGCAGGATGTTGTTCTTCGGGAACGTTCCGTGGCAGAGCGTCTGATCGAGGAATTCATGCTTTGTGCGAATGAAACCGTTGCTCAGCATTTTCATAAAGCAGAATTGCCGTTCATGTACCGGATCCATGAAGACCCGGATGCAGAGAAGCTTTCGCGGTTCCTGGAGTTCATCGCTATGTTTGGCTATGTTTTAAAAGATGCGGTTACCGAAGTCCATCCGCTTGCACTTCAAAAACTCCTTGAGGAAGTAAAAGGCGAGCCGGAAGAAATGGTGATCAGCAAAATTATGCTGCGATCCATGAAACAGGCAAAATACTTTCCTGAGAGCCTTGGGCACTATGGATTGGCAACCGAATTCTACACTCACTTTACATCGCCGATCCGCCGGTATCCCGACTTGATCGTCCATCGCTTAATCCGAACCTATCTTATTAATAAGAAAACAGATCCGGCAACGATAGGGAAGTGGACCGCACAGCTCGAGAAGATCGCGAAACATGCGTCAGAAATGGAACGCCGTGCCGTAGATGCTGAACGTGAGACGGATGATTTGAAAAAAGCTGAATTCATGCAGGATAAAATCGGTGAAGAATACGATGGAGTTATCAGCTCCGTGACAAACTTTGGTTTGTTCGTAGAGCTTCCGAATACCATAGAAGGCCTCGTCCATGTGAGCTATCTGGCGGATGATTATTACCATTATGATGAAAAGCATATGGCGATGATCGGAGAACGCACAGGGAATGTGTTCAGAATTGGTGATGAAATCTCAGTTCGCGTCATTAACGTTAACCTGGATGAACGCGCGATCGATTTTGAAATCGTCGGCATGAAAGGCACACCAAGAAAACGGGGCAAAGACCGTCCGAAAGTGATTGAAGGCGGTGCACGAAAACGGAAAACACGCCGTCCGGAAAACGAACGCGGAGATAAAGGCGGCTCTACAAAAGGCAAGAAAAAGCCGTTCTACAAAGGGAACATAACGAAAAAGAAAAAGAAAAACAAAAAGAGGTAAAAGCTAGGGCGGGAAACGTTTTTGTGATGAAGTCCAGTCACATTGACGTTTCCTGACCAATTTAGTATAATTAAGTTTGCACTGTTTGGGGGAGGTCAGTAACATATGCCAAAAGGAGAAGGAAAACTTGTCGCACAAAATAAAAAAGCGCGGCACGATTATCATATAGAAGAAACCTTTGAGGCAGGAATCGTCCTCCAGGGAACAGAAATCAAAGCCATTCGAGCTGGCCGGATTAATCTAAAGGATTCATTCGCCCGCGTACAAAATGGAGAAATGTTTCTTCATAACATGCATGTCAGCCCGTATGACCAGGGTAATCGCTACAATCATGATCCTTTGCGAACCCGCAAACTGCTTCTTCACAAGAAGGAAATCAGCAGACTGCTCGGTGCAACGAAGGAGCAGGGTTACTCGATTGTACCGTTGAAACTGTATTTGAAAAATGGCTTCGCTAAAGTTCTGATTGGCCTTGCGAAAGGAAAGAAGAACTACGACAAGCGTGAAGATTTGAAGAAAAAAGATGCAAAACGCGAGATCGAACGGGCCTTCAGAGACCGCCAAAAGGCATAAACTGGAGGGCGCGTCCGGTTGAAAAAACACCGCAAAAATGCTATAATAACTTTGTTGCTGACAATTGAATAAATGCAGCAGCTTTAACTTTTCCCGTAGATTCACCCCGGGATATTCCATGGGGACGTTACGGATTCGACAGGGATAGTTCGAGCTTAAGTTGCGAGTCGAGGGGGTCGGCCTCGTTAAAACGCCAACGCCTATAACTGGCAAAACTAACAACAACCTAGCTTTAGCTGCGTAATAGCACTTTAGCTGATCCTCCCTCCATTGCCCATGTGGTAGGGTAAGGGTCTCACTCTTAGTGGGCTACGCCGGCTGTCCTCCGCCTGAGGACGAAGGAAGAGCACAATCAGGCTAGCGCTTCAAACGCCTGTCGATAGGCAAATGAAGCCGCGAAACGCCAATGTATCGACTACACTCGTAGAAGCTTAAGTGCCGTTATCTTTGGACGTGGGTTCGACTCCCACCGTCTCCACCAATACATACTGTTGGTGGTTTTTTACATATTTCTTGCGTAGAGTTCTAAAACCTAACCCTAACCGTGTTAGGTTTTTTTATATCTGTAATATCCAATGTACAATTGGGAACTTATATCTTAAGGGTCAGTTCATTCAATGGTTTACCTGAAGAAAAAGAAAAAATGGCAGCATGTTGACGCCATCTAAAAGGTTATTGATAATATTTTGCCCATTCATTAAAAATGGTTGGCGAAATCTGTTTGACTCCTTGAAGGAATTCCTCTGCATATCCGAGCTTTTCAAGACCTGATATTAACTTCATGGGATAAGTTCTATCAGTGGTAAATGCCCTTTTGTGGTCGATCACTTTTACCTCCCCCTTCTCGTTGAAGTAAATATGACGTACCTCTGTATCGTGTCTCAAAAAACCTATCCTCTTAAATTCAGAAAGCATGTATAATATTTGTTTTATTTTTGAATCAGAAAAACGTTTCTTTTTTTTGAGGTAATTTTTCAGATTGTATCCATTGATATACTCCATGACAATATAGTTGGATCCATACTCATAGAGTCGGGGAATGATTGGGGATGATTGTCCTTTCTTTAATGCATTCAGTTCAAGTTTTTGAGTTTTTTCTATCCAGAAAATTTTTACACATTTATTATGACAAATTTGAAAAACCGCTCCATCACCGCCCTTGCCAAGCAGTTTATATTTTTCTAGATTTTCCAATTCTAATTTTCCTTTATTCCTGGCTGCTATCGCCGTTACACTTTCCATTCATACACTTCCTTTATTAAAATTAGACTTCAGCAGCAACTCAATTAGTGTATTTAAGTTTTTAACGGTGATCTGCTAGTATAAACCCAATTCCTTTCCCCAGCTGTTTATTTTTTCAATGTATCTTTTTAGCAGAACACTTTGTTCTCCATTCAACATCCTTCTAAGGTGATTTAAGAGTCTTTTCTCTAATGTTCTTTGTAAATAAGCCATTTTTAATAGTTTTAGGGTGTCTGTATGAAAGGTTATTCCTTCTTTTTGCATTTCCTGAGCGTATAACAGCATGCAATGACTTCTTATTTCTTCTTCATTTTTATGCCAATCTGTTCTGAAATCAATTAACAATTCAACCAGAACAACCATATCAAATGAACAGGGTGCATACTTGGCAGACTCCCAGTCGATCAGTTGAATGTTCCAATTTACTTCATCCCTGCCGTTTTGGCAGCAAAGATTATGAAGATGAAGATCACCGTGGATGAGGCATTGGCCAGCTTCCATAATTTCCGGAAAGAAAATTGGCCCTTTTTGCAGGACATTTTGAATAGTGTTGTATCCAGGTGCTACTATTTCTCTTACACCTGGATCTTTCATCGCAAGATCTAGATATTCTTTTGTTTTTTCAATATGGTTGCTTCTTTCTGTGTTTGCCAGCGCAGAATCATATCGGGGAAGCCAGGAATCAAAAGAATCCTTGTACCTGGTTATCCGATCACCAAATGTGCGGGCATGGAATTTTGCAGCAGTCGGAATGATAAGATCGAGATGTTTGGGCGTAATCCTGATTTGCCCGCGCAAAGGTTGAACAAATTCTGTAAATAGCCAGATTTCGCCATCATTTACTTTTTTCTCAATCCAATACATTTTTGGCATGAATTCAGCCATGGAAGTATATCCGCTGAGATACATGTTTATTTCCACGCTATGATTTTCATTAAATGGTGGTTTATATATTTTGAGGACTACTGGAAGACTGTTTAGGCCATCTGTAAGGATCAGTTTCCAGATACTTGTTTTTTCCCTGGAATTTTTAAGGCATTCTATTTTATCTTCAGGCAGCGCAACTTTATTTTTTGAGAAAAATTCGAACTTTTTTTTCCATCCAAATTGATTCCACTGTTTAACGATTTCTTCTTTACTGCTCAAAGCAGAAATCCCTCCTTTCTATTAAAAAACTCATTTTCTCGCCCATAAATATCGAATGTGGGACACAAAGCTCCTTATAAATGGAAGTGGATCCTTCCAGCTGAATAAAGCTTCTACCTTATCTCCGGAAAGACTTTTTAACCATTCGGTGATTGTCATTTTCCCGTTTTTTTTGTTTTGGCGGAAGGATAGAAAATCGCGGACCAGGTAAACCCATTTGATGCCTTCTTTCTGTATCGTCACTGGGGAAGGATTTTGTCCAGTTACCAGCAAATAGTTCAAGTATGCTAAATTTACACCGCAAGCTATTGACAATCTTTGGGTTAACCCAATCCTGGGGTTAATCTCAATAAATCTCAACTTGCCGTCTCTTTCATCCCTCTTAAATTCCGTAATTGCCAGGCCTTTTAAATTGATATTACGCAAAAATGGCACTGCCATATTTATTACGTCCTCATCTCTGATACTTAATGCCATGGCAGTTGAACCGAAGTCTGGAGGGAATTGGTGAAGTTTTTGATTCATCCAGAGTCCAATTAGATTCATTTCCTCATCAAATAAGGTTTTTACTGAATAAATGGATGCCTCTTCTCCAGGAATCACCTCTTGAATCATGAGCTCTCCAAAACGGCTGTAAAAGAGGTACTCTTCCCTTAACTGGACTGGATTTTCAACTAATATAGCTTTTTTATACAGATGATGATCGATACGATTCCGGAAATTAGATGAAATGACTGGTTTTAATATACAGGGGAATATTACTTCAGAAATAATCCGCTCAAGATGATCTTCATCATCAATAATGAACGTTTTAGGACATGGAACGTTATATTTTACTGATAAATCGTAGGTTAATCTTTTATCTAACACAGCCTCGATTAATGAATGGTCAGGTAAAAGAAAAAGATAATTCAAAGACAACTGATTTCTGTATTTTGATATAAAGCGCACATAGTCATCCGATCCAGCGTAGAGTACCGCTTTCTCCTCAAATGTTTGCCCTAGCCTTGTAAGGTGTTCTATTAATTTTTCTTCCTCAGAAACAGGATTAGGGCATACACCGCAGCTTGCATATCTGGTTTTTCCAATTTTTTGCTTACTCTCTGTATCAAATGCATATACTTTTATGCCTTGTTCGGCTAAACTCCGAACTATCCCGATCCCAGTCGCACTTAAATCTAAAACTACGGCTGGTAGATCATGCCTCACTGCATCTCACCTCTGTGCAAAAAAGATTGATAAACTTCTTCAATCTTTCTAGCCATACTGGCAATCGTTAAATGCTGTTCAGCAAAGCATTTAGCATTTTGTGCTAAAGAATTCCTTAGTACGGAATCGTCCAGAAGGATCGTTAATTTTTCAGCTAGTTGTTGAGAGTTACCCGGTTCAGCTATAAGCCCCGAATGATTGTCCTGAATAATTTCCGGTATTCCGCCACAGTTTGTTGTAATGATCGCTTTCCGGGCAAACATCGCCTCTATCACAGAAATGGGAAGTGTATCACTGGTAGTTGGCAGGACAAAAATATCTGATCGTTTTAATATTTTTGGAATATTCTTTCTCTTTCCTAGAAAATACACATTTTCCAGCTGTAAATCCTGACATTGGCGTTCAAGCTCTTCTCTCATTGATCCTTCTCCTACAATCCATATTTCAACATTTTCAAGCTTGTTTCTAATGAGCGAAAGTGCTTCAAACAGGTATTTATGGCCTTTACGCGGCCGGAGGCGAGAGATACAGGTAATAATTGTCTTTTCTTTAGTTTTCTTTGATTTCCCTTGAGGGCCAATTCCAAAATCAATTCCAGTGTAAACAGTTGTCAACTTGCTTTCCTCAGTACCTAAACTGTTTAGCAACGGCCGAAAATATTCACATAAACTAATGATATGGGTCGAACTTTGAACGGCTTTTTGGTCAATGGCCAAAAAGTAGGCTTCTTCTGCAGACCCTTTTTCAATTAGATTAAACTTTAGCCGTGTGTGTGTCATAAATCCGTGGGGAGTGAACAGCAGCGGTTTTTGATAACCTTCATTAAGCTGGCACATGACATTTGCTGTAAACCGATCTTGTGCGTGAATAATATCATACCTAGAAATATCCACGCACTTTAGCATCCATTCATATCTGCGCATTTGCCAAACATTTTGGATGATTTTTTCACTGAAACTTCCATACCTTTTAACAAAAAATTGTTTTACATCCTCCATAATTGTTTGGCGCATGCCGTCAATGCCATCATTTTCTAAGTGGTTAGGTGCAGCAATATGGACAATGTGGCCTAAGCTTTCCAATCCTGATTTAAGTGCAGTGATGTAGTTTTGCAATCCGCCAACAAAAGGGTAGTTCCAGAAAGTAGTGATTAAGATTTTCATGTTTTTCTTTTGTTTTAATTCAAAGGATTTCTGGTTATCCGGTTTGTTTTTTTCTTTTTTTAAAGCTGTTGTCAGTCCATAGTATTGATCCATTGCAGATACTAAATGGGGATAGGGGATAAATAATGGAGGCTGTGTTGAATATTGACGGTCTGTCATTTCCATACCCTCCTGATGATTTCAAACGCTTCCGCATAATCTACTCCAACCGTCATGCCTCGAACCTGTGCTAATGATTTCACTCCTTGATATGAACGGGGATGAGGAAAATCCCTCATCTCCACGTGATAAAAAGAAAGAGATTTGAGTTTATCATCAATGGTTTCCGTTATATCCACAAAATAGTTTGGTTTAAATTCTTTATCATTCGTATGTTGACTCCATTCAGACGAAGAAACCGTTTCAAAACAGAGTATTTCAGCAGCCTTTTTCCCTGGCAATGGCCTGGCTGAAGTAATTACGGCCTGGTACAATATTTGATGGTCACGGTTTAGGTCTCCGTAATGATGAGTAAAAATCATGGAAGGCTCATACTTGGCCAAAAGCGCTTCAATTTCTTTAGTTAAAGAATGTAAAGGGAGAGTTTCTAATAGTAGATTTGGATATTCTAAAAAAACAACCTCTTCTACTCCCAAGTATTTATTAGCCTCTAACATTGATTCTTTAATGCAATCCTCTTTTTCCTTACGCCCCTTTGCAACAACCACGGAAATCACCTTATTGCCATTTTCAACCAATTTTTTTATTGTTCCACCGGGGCCAAGGATTTCATCGTCTGGATGAGCAGCAATCACTATTACATTGGTACTCATGTATTTCACCTCGATTTTTTTCCGTTCTTTTATATATATGGACACACCATTAGTTAGGAAACTGACATTAGTGGAAAGGAATTGGAAATTTATCATACTGAATGAATAGACTGCTGTTTTTACGGTTAAGGTTTCAACAATATGACGCATTCCTTCTTCATTAAATCATTTGCAGGTCCTTTTATTTACTTATAGAGAGTTCCGGTTTGAGTTTAAAATAAATTAGAATGTGGAACATGAATAAGCAAAGCTCATTAAATGAAAGACTTTTTGGGTGTAAGCAAAACAGGAGGTAAGTATGATGAATGATAATGAAAACAACAAGCCATCAGAAGATAGTAAAGATGCTTCCGTTTCCAGAGCCCTAATAGGTGGAGCCGTCGGGGCAACTCTAGGATGGTTGTATAAACCTGAAACACGCAAATTAGTTGTATCTCACATTAGGCAATCAGAAACCATAAAAACTTTAGCTGCGGAAATAGGAAGATCAGTTCAAGAAAGGGTAACAGAACAAGCTTTGAAAAATATAAAATCGACGACAGCGGGTTTCTTAAATAAAGATAAAAGCAAGGACTCTGATGAGAAAGAGAAGGCGAGAAAAAATGAAGATAATGAATCAACAAGGTATTCTGCACTAGAAGAGGAGAATAAACGGCTAGCAAACCAATTACAGATGCTAGAAGAAAAATTAAACAAGCTAGTTGAGTAAAAAGTACTGTTCTTTAAATAAGTGTGTACTTTCAGAACCTGTCCATTTTTTATGTATATGGACAGGTTTTTTTATGTGACCCGGTCCCTTTTGTTACTAACAACTTCCTTTTCTTTATTACTTTTCTCTTATCAACGTATTACTGGATTTCCGTACTAAATTGACCACAAATATAGTAAATATAGTTTTTATTGAAAGAAACAATGACTAGGAACGTTATAGTCATATCGTTTGAGTAAATGTAATCTAACTGTAATATTTTTAATGTTTTTATAAAAATCACAAATAAAATACTGCCAAAGCAGTGTTTTTCATTTTTCAGCAAGATTACGCTGACATAATACGTGAAAAAAATGGTAAGAAACACAGTGTTCCAACGGGTCCATGTTTTTATTGCGTTAGCAAAGGGGTATAGCGTGTTTATGGAATCATTAATTTGATTTCGTTTGTTCGAGTACATTCACAGACAACCTTCATTGAGTAAAGGTTCACTTATTTTTGAAAGGGGGGATTTGGTGACTCGGCAAACATCAGGACAAAGCAAATTAAGAAAAGGCACACTTATAGGAGGACTACTCGCGAGTACAGCTTCTTTTATGATCCCGAGCGTCAGAAAGAAAGCAAAGAAAGGGATGCAAAAAGGAGCAATGAAAGCAGCTGTAAAAGCAGTGAAGAAAAGCCCTTCCAGTTTGAAAGATAAAGCTAAAGAAAAGATAAAAGAAGAAGCCAAGGATCAGCTTAAATCAAAATTTCAGGAAGAGCTTCAGTCCAAAGTGAGTAAGGCTGCTGAAAAATTGGAAGATGCGAAAGAAAAGAACGCTGATAAAGTTCATGGCAAAGCTGAGCAAGCAGCAGACAAAGTAAGGGATGTTTTATTAAATGTCCAGGATAAACTTAAGAATTTAAAAGAAGCAGGAGAAGAGTTTCAGGAAAAAATTAATTCCAAGAAAAAAAACACAAAGCTTAAAAGTGTTAATGATATCAAAGGGGCTAACAACATCAAAAGTTCAAATCAGTTGAAAAGCTCCAATGATATTAAAAGCTCAAAGGATATTAAACGAGCAACTGATATTAAAACCATCAGTTCCTAATAAATCTTATTTTATTTAAAGAGAGGAGAATGAAAAGATGAGTGTTCAAAAAAGTACGGATAGTTCAAGTCTTGCAGAGGTTATCGACCGAATTCTTGATAAAGGTGTTGTAATCGATGTATTTGCGCGAGTTTCTCTTGTGGGAATAGAGTTAATAACTATCGAAGCTAGGGTAGTTATTGCAAGTGTTGACACATGGTTGCGATATGCTGAGGCAGTTGGGTTGCTGCGAGATGAGGTTGAAAAAGAAGGACTGCCATCTCAGTCAAATGAAAGAGGCAGCCAAGCCTTTAGCATTTAACTATTATACGGTCAGAGCAGTGTAAAAGCTGCTCTGGCCACCTACTAAAATATTTCTAATAGCAAAGGTGGAGGCTGTCAATGGAAATAAAAGAACTAATGGATGCGGTAAATGACTTTTTCAAAGAGCATGTAGCCCCCCCTCACAAGATTACATCAGTTGAAGGCACGGAAGATGAAGGCTGGAAAGTCATTGTGGAAGTGATCGAAGAAAAAGAATACATGAAGAAATATGCAAAGGATGAAATGTTGGGCGTCTATCAAGTTTCCTTGAACAAAAAGAAAGAAGTAACGTCTTTCACAAGGATAAACATCCGATATCGAAGTGCTATTGCTGAAGACTAGGAGGCGATGAAGGGTTGGAATGGGGGAGTAAAAAATGACGGTCTTAACGGAAAACAAAAACAAAGTAAAATCAGATTTACTGCAGCATGACGGTATAAAAAACTTAATTTCTCGTTCCTTAAACTATCTTTCAGCAGGTTATCCCGTCCATTTCACAGGACCGCCTGGAGTTGGCAAGACGACTCTTGCACTCCTTTTAGCGAAAAAGCGAAAACGTCCCGTTATGTTAATGCATGGGAACCGGGAGTTATCGAATGCTGACCTAATCGGGGCATATACAGGATATACCACCCAAAAAGTGGTTGATAATTTTATCCGTTCGGTTTACAAAAAAGAAGAAAATGTTACGGAAACGTGGAATAACGGAAGATTATTGGATGCTGTAAAAAATGGGTACACATTGATTTATGATGAATTTACCCGTTCTGAGCCCTCAACTAATAATATTTTCCTTTCAATTTTGGAAGAGGGGATTTTACCGTTATACGGCACGAAGCAAAAAGATCCCTTTATGAAAGTCCATCCGAAATTCACAGTAATCTTTACGAGCAATCCTTCTGAATATGCAGGCGTTTACGAAACACAGGATGCTTTATTAGATCGTCTGATCACCATTCCGTTAGATTATACAGACAAAGATACTGAAGCCGCCATTGTCTCTAGCAAAACAGGTGTTGATTCAAATCAAGCAAAAGCCATAACAAGTTTTGTTGCTGCTCTCAGAGAAAAATGCAGTGAAAACAGCAATAACGGACCAAGTCTGCGGGCTTCTATTATGATTGCAAAACTTGCAAATGAGGCGGATATCCCAATAAATGGTAAAGATGAAGATTTTCAGCGGTTATGCCTGGACATCTTATTAGCACCTGTCGCCAAATGCATGGATGAGAAGGATCCATCAAAGCTAAGAGAGCTAATAATAAGCGAATGCAAAAAAGCAGTAAAGGAGTGAGCGATCAATGAGTCAATCAACAGGTATTTATATATTTTGCGGTATACAAACAACAGAAGATAAGTATCAGTTTGGAAATGTTACCATTGAAGGCCAAGAAAGATCAACGTTTACCATTCATTATAAGGATGCAGCCATTGTAGCAGCAGAAATGCCAATGAAAATATATCATCCCAATAAGGAAAACTTAATGGCTCATCAAGATGTGATATCTTCTGTTATGGCTCAAAACGATACGGTCATTCCCATTAGTTTTGGAAATGTGTTCAATTCAAAAGAAGATGTAAAAGTTCTACTGGAAAATTTGTATCCGCAGTTTGAACAGTTGTTTCCAGAAATAAAGGGAAAAATAGAACTTGGTCTAAAGGTAATGGGCAAAAAACAATGGCTGGAAGAGGAAATTAATAAAAAACCTGAAGTAGAACAAATGAAAAAAACGGTTCAAGGCAAGTCTCAGGATGCAGCGTATTATGAACGCATTCAGCTTGGCGAAATGGCTCAAAAATTTTTCAGTTCTCTTCAAAATGATATTAAAGCGGAAATCTTTGATCCATTAAAAGAAGCATCTACAGCTTCAAAAATCAACAAGCCGATTGGCGAAACGATGCTTTTGAATGCAGCTTTTTTAATTGACCGCGATAAGGAAGAACTCTTTGACCAAAAAGTAAATGAAGTTCATGAAAAATGGGAGGACAAACTCGATTTTAAGTATTCCGGTCCATGGCCTGCCTACAATTTCATCAACATTCAGCTGAAGGTTGAGGAAACATGATCCACAAACTTTTAATGTCCCCGATGAATCTCGTCATTAAAGTTGGTGAAAAGGTTAAAGAAGAAGTGGATCGGGAACTGTATGACATTTCATTTATTCAGCAAAAATTGATTCAGCTTCAAATGATGTATGAACTTGAAGAAATACCGGAAGAGGTCTACAAGGAACAAGAAGAAGTATTGTTAGTAAGATATGAGATAGCAAAACAGCGGGAAATGGAAGAGTGGGAGAATTTGACGAAGAAGCAAAAGTGAGGGAATAAAGATGGCGAAACTCGTTTATTTATATGGACTTATTCCCACCGAAGAAGCAATAAAAGACGCAGTTCCTTCTTTTCGGGGGTTAGATGAACAGAATGAAGTATATACCATTCAATTAAATGAAATTACGGCTGTTGTCTGTGACCTTGATGCAGACACGTATTCAGAAGAATCAATTAAAGAAAAAATGAACAACGACATGGAATGGCTTCAAGGAAAGGCGCTCCATCACCATGAAGCTCTATTGGCACTCCAAAAACAATATACAGTAATTCCAATGAAATTTTGTACGATTTATAAAAGCGAAAATAGCTTGATCGAAACAATTGAAGATCACCAAAAGAAGATCACCAACTCGTTCACTCAACTCGCAGGCAACGAGGAATGGAATTTGAAAATCTATTGTGACCACTCAAAATTAAAAGACTTTATCAGTGGCCACAATTCTTTAATAGAAGAAAAAAAAGAAGAGATAAGCAAATTGCCTCCTGGCAGACAGTTCTTTGAAAAAAGAAAGATTGATCAATTGGCAGACCAGGAGTTAGAGAAAGAAATAAATCAAACGTGTGAACAGATCCATGAGGAACTTACCAAATTCTCCCTTCATGATTCAATAAAAAAAAATTGGGGTAAGGATGTAACAGGGAAACAATTCGATATGTGCTGGAATAGCGTATACCTTATACCAGCAGATACAGTGGAAGAATTTTTAGAAGAAATTAAAAAAAGGAAAAATGAGCTCGCAGAAACTGGTTGGAAGTTCGAGGCTTCTGGTCCATGGCCCGCCTACCATTTCGCAAGCTTAACCTGAAATGAGGGATTAGCTCATGGGACACAGAGAAGCCATTGAAAATAAGGAAGTTACTCTTATTGATATCTTAGATGTGATTTTAGATAAAGGTGTCGCCATCAAAGGAGATCTAATCATTTCAATTGCAGGAGTAGATTTGGTTTATCTTGATCTGCGTGTGCTGATTGCTTCAGTTGAAACGCTTGTGAACTCATCTTCAGGCAATCGTAAAGACATCTCGTCCGACCAATTTGATAAACAAAGGGAGGGCCTAATTTATGCAAACAACTAATCCATCCAGCGGAAAAATTCATCTGGATCCCGATAACGCTGAGCATGGCTTAGCACAGCTGGTTCTGACGGTCATTGAATTGTTAAGGCAAATCGTTGAAAGGCACGCCATCCGCCGGGTGGACGGCGGAAATTTAACCGATGAACAAATTGAAAACCTTGGCGTGGCATTGATGAATTTAGAAGTAAAAATGGACGAGCTTAAAACCATTTTTAATTTAAAGGATGAAGATTTAAATATTGATCTTGGGCCTTTAGGGAACCTATTATGAGACAGACGTGCAAATTAGGGAGTGATAAAAATGGCAGTACAGCATGCTTCAGAGTCCAGCACGATTGTCGATGTATTAGAAAAGATACTGGATAAAGGCGTCGTCATTGCTGGGGATATAACGGTTGGTATCGCTGATGTAGAGTTGCTAACCATTAAAATCCGCCTGATTGTGGCCTCTGTAGATAAAGCAAAAGAAATCGGCATGGACTGGTGGGAGAATGATCCTTATCTATCCTCCAAGGCTTCAGAGGGCACACGAAAATTGGAAGAAGAAAACAAAGAATTAATGGAGCGAGTCCGACTTTTAGAACAGAATGCAGGGAGCAATGATTGACTTTCAATCATTCCAATATAAAAAGTATACGATATTAGAGGAGGAAAAATTAAATGGCTACTAATAAAACTGAAAATACCCAAATTGAAAATCAAACAGGTGAACAGAAGAAAAAGTTAAGTCCCGTAAATAGAACACTCGTAGGAGGAGTTGTAGGTGCTACCGTAGGATTGCTTGCTACTCCGAAAACAGGAAAGAAATTATTAGCTGGTATAGAAAAAGCCAACCTGAAAGACAAAGGGAAAAATCTAGGCAAGGCTGCTAAAGAAAAGATAAGCGGCTTTAAAGAAACCGGGGTTGCACAATCACAGCAAGCTGCTGCAGGTCTAAAAGAAAAAACATCCAGATTATTGAAGAAAAATAAGAACCAGGATAACGATCAAAGCGAAGAAACAGATGTTACAAACGAAGACCAAAATCAAGATAATGGAAATAACGAAAACAATCAGTATCAATCACTCGAAAATGAAAATAAGAAACTAAGTGAACGATTGGAAATGTTAGAACAGAAATTACAGCAAATGGTTGACGCAAGTGAGGAAAAGGATGAAAAAAAAGGAAAGAAGGAAAAGAAGAAAAAGCAAGATGAAGAAGAGCAATTAGAGCTGGAAAATGAAGAGGAAGAAGAAGAAGAAGAAGAAGAAGACGTAAACAATGTAAATGAAGACGAAGAGGATGAGGAAGAAGAGGAAGAGGAAGACGAACAAGAGGAAGATGAGGAAGAAGACGTAAACAATGTAAATGAAGACGAAGATGAGGAAGAAGAAGACGACGAAGAGGAAAAGAAGCCTGCAAAGAAAGCAACAAAATCAAAAACCAAAAAGACACCTGCAAAAAATAAGAATTCAAAGAAAGCAAAAAGCAGCAAATCAGAGACATCTCTTTCCAGCAATGACGATACATCTTCGAAATAAGAGGAGGATATTTGATGAGTTCAACCACGGCATCCCAATCTAAAGACAGCATACTTGAATTTTTTGTGAAGGCCTGCAATAAACATGGGTTTTCATTGGATATTACGTTAAATGTCAAAGGGGCTGTCATTACAGGCACAACGATCACCGCTCAAGAATACTTCGAAACGCTGGCTGAAACGTTTGAGGATGGAAACGAGATCGCTCAGGAGATAGGCGAACGCCTTGTTAAAGCTGGTGAGGCGGCAGAAGAAGACAATAACAACAGCGATATTAATTTCATTCATTTAAAGAACACACGAGTGTTTTGTGGTGATAGTAATTCAACTCCATCTAAGGGGAAAATTCTTTGGAGGGGAAAGTTGGATCAGGTTGATGGATTTTTCCTCGGAAGAATTTCTGACAGTAAAAGTTAAAGTAATAATGCTTAAATAAATCAAATAGAAATGTTTAAAAACCAGTTAACTTATGAATATAGTTAACTGGTTTTATTTAGTTTTTTCAACATGTTTTGGCCAATTAAACAGTATAAAAATAAGCACATATGTGCTTATTTTTAAAGGACATCATTATTTAAATTATCAGTGTAACTTTTTCAATTACCGATCCAGTTTTACAAGTTCCGCATCTTCGTTTGAATGGTCCAAAATCAAATCTCTAATAATATGAGAGCCAAGCATGCTGTATACGGTTCCGTTTCCTCCATACCCAAGCAGATAGTATTGGCGGTTTTTATGAGGATGTTTTCCGATGAATGGAAGGTTATCGAGGGATTCACCGAAACTTGCCCCCCAGGCGTAGGCAATCTTTATAGGGAGATCAGGAAACAGTTTTTCAAGCTCCTGCTGAATCCGCTCTGCACGGTTGGCGATCCATTCTTTACTTTGAGGCGCTTCAGGCTTATCTTCATCCAATCCGCCTGCAATGATGCGATGATCAACGGTTGTCCTCATATAAAGGTAAGGTCGTTGCGTTTCCCAGATCATTGCGTTATCTTCCCAGGAAGACAAATCTTCAATCGGTTCAGTCGCGATCGCATAGGATCGGTTGATGTCTGATCCGATTTTTTCATTAATAGGGATTGTGTCATATCCTGTTGCATAAATCAAATGGGATGCTGAGAATGTGCCGATGGAGGTGTGCAGCAGAATGCCGTCATCTTGTTCTTCTGCTTCTTTAGCCTCCACATTTTCAAACAAATGAATGCCTTTTTGCTCCAAATGTTCCAAGATCCCCTGAATAAAACGGTAAGGATTGACTTCGGCATCTCCATGCGTAATTAAAGCCCCAGGTTTTTCAAATGGCAAATGCTCTTTCATGTCCTCTTTGGTCCAATATTCAGCAGGAAAGCCATGCTTGATTAAGGCCTCATATTCCTTTTGCAGCTTTTGAACATGTTCCTCAATGCTCGCATAGCAAATGCTTTTTCGTTTGATAAAATCCACTTCACGGGGAAGTGTCTCAGCTACCTCTTTCAGCTGGTCTACTGCTTTCTGGCAAAGCTTATAAAAGTGCACGGCTTGATCCTCGCCAATCTGGTCAATCAGCTCATGAAGCATAATATCATTTGAAAATTGAAGAAGGCCTGTGTTGGCAGAAGAACTGCCCGCAGCCATCTCCCTCTTATCCACAATGGCAATATGCAAACCTTCCTGTGCGAGAGTAAACGCCGTTAGAGCGCCGGACATGCCGCCGCCTACGATTACTGCATCATAATGTGTGTCGAGTTCCTGTCTTCCTTTTATGGTCTTCTCACCGTCTAGCGTGGTCGGCCAAAAAAGGCTGCCGTTATGCAAATCCATATCTTTTCCTCCCGAAATTACTGCGTATATAGTACTTTTACCCTATATACTTAGTAAGTTAAACAGAAAGTAGTTGGAAGATATAACATGAGTGTAAATGTGAGAAGGCCAACTGTATTTAAAAATTTCATGACCAAACCTCTTTCATGGCTTTAAATAAAAGGGGCTGCCTGATAGTCGAAAATTGACCTTCAGCAGCTCCTTTTTGGCTTGAAAATCTTCAATGAAAAGTTGATTGAAGTGGAAGGTGCGAGACTCCTCGAAAATGAACTTCACATTTTCTTCGTGCGATAAAAAGCTGCCGGAGCCTTCCTTGTCCTGCGGGACTAGCGTGACAGGTGAGACTCCCGCCGGTGCTTGCACCAAAAAGTAGGCGTTCACGCCGGTAAGGCTCACCGCACGCCCCGCGAAAGTAGTAGCTCGCGCCGGTAAAAGCGAGCACCCTGGAACGAAAATCAACAGCTTACAGACTTCTTGGACAGCCCCTTCAAATTACTGTTCTTTAACTGCTGAAACTGCAGAAACACACGCTGAGCGAATACTCTCTTCGCTACTGCAAGAGCGTTAAGTATACGAGGGAATCCAGTATACGGAATGAGTTGAATGAAGCTTTCTACAATTTCAACAGGAGTCAGCCCGGTATTAACATGAAGTTCAAGCTGTGGTTCAGTACCTTGGGTAACAAGTGCTGTGGTTAAACCTGAACGTGAGTAAATATCGCCGTATCCAAATTCAATGATAAATTTTGCTGCGTCTGGAGCAATATCTTTTAGGTCATCAGAAATTTTTAAATGAGTAGATCTCCTTGTTTTCAGTTAACGTATACTCCATTAGTTTATCGAGTCCATGCTGAGAACGGTCTGTGCTGCTCATGATCAATTCCTCCTGAAATAATAATTGCTTAACAAGACCTACTTTATCTCACAACGATTCATGCGTAAAATACATGATAATTATAGGAAGTATTCGTTTTGGGAACGATACTATTCTAAAAAAGACCTGTTGTAGTCGGCACGTCTTTTACAATCTTCTTTTCAAATCTTCAACTTCTTTCTCCAAGTGATGAATCTTTTTGTTCAGGTCATCATTGGGTGCAGTGATCTTTTTGGTAATAAGAATGATTGTACCGATCAGCACGACAAGTCCGCCGATCATCGCAATCATGAAAAATAAATACAAATCTGACATTAAAACAGCTCCTTTAAATGTTCACACTTTAACATTATTATAAATGTAATGATATGTATAATTCTCTGGGTTTTTCACTGATCTACTATTTGCTGGGGTTTTCTGTGCAGGGGATCGGACAGTATTAAACATCTTCCATGTTTAAAGAAGTCCGTTTCAAGCAGAAACGAAAAAATGCAAGCTATCTTAATTCCTTTTTTGTCGAAAATCAACAATATGCTTTAACTAAGCCTAAACAAAAGTAAAAAATCATGGGCATTGATTTGCCCATGATTTTTATTATTTAATCTGTTTTCCGTTAAACACTTTAAGTTCCATTGGACGGCTGAGATATTCAGGCGCTTTTGCAACGAAGGAAGTGAAGTGTTCGCTTTTATTGTGAGCATCTACTGCTTCTAGATCCTGCCACACTTCCACCATCATGTAGGCATGTTCTTCTGCTGTATCTTTGAACAGTTCGTAAGAGATATTGCCGCTTTCCGCTTTTGAAGCTGAGATAAGCTGCTGAATCTCGTTTACAAATTCCTCTTCTTTTGCTGCATTAACATAATTTTTTGCGTGAATAATGATCATTCTTATTCATCCCTTCGTTTTTTATATAAAATTTATTTCCACTCCGCCACTTCTTCAACAGGAAGTCGAACAGACGGATACCCAGTATTCGCTGCTTTACCGATGGAGATCAGCATAACCGGAACGTAACGGTCTTTATCCAATCCAAAAGCTTCAGAAATTTTATCTTTCTCATAACCGCCGATGGGGCATGTATCATAGCCATGGGCACGTGCGGCAAGCATAAGATTCATGGATACGAGGCCTCCATCGATTAATACCGTCTCCTTATTTACCCCAGGATCAAGAGTATCAAAGTGAGCGGTGAGTCTGCCCATCATTTGTTCTTTTACATCTTGCGGCATGTAGCCAAGCTCAACGGCTTTGCTGTAGATTTCTTCACCTTTATCGAAGTTGTTCAAATCTCCGAATACAGCAATCATGGCAGATGAAGTTTCCACTTGAGAGTTATTAAAACGAGCAAGCGGAGCGAGCGTTGCTTTTGCTTCATCACTTTCAATCACAAGAAAACGCCATGGCTGCATGTTGACAGAAGAAGGTGCCATTGTAGCTTTATTAAGGATTTCTGTCATCTCTTCCTTGCTGATTTTAACGGATGGATCGTAATAGCGAATGGAACGGCGTCCAGTCACAATATCATTAAAGTTATTCACTAATGTTGTATTCATGGATAGATTCCCCTTTTTACTTATGATGTTTGTCTAAGGTGTCAAAAGGCTAACCTTCAATCTGGTCAGCGTTATGCTGCATGCGTTTAAGCATATCTAAAAGAACTGGAAGCTCTTCCTCTTTAAAATCTTTCAAAAGGTTGGAGACAAATTGATCTCTTTCTTTTCTGTATGCAATGATTTCATTGCGGCCTTGATCGGTAAGGCTGACGAGCGTTACTCGGTTATCCTTGGGATTCTTCCGCCTTGCGACCATCCCTGAGATTTCAAGCTGTTTTAAGTGCCTCGTGACAGCAGCACTGTCAATATTGACCTCTTTTTGAAGGGTGGTCTGGCTGATCTCCTCAACTTCATATAGACGATGAAGGAGCTCAAGCCGGGACTGGCTGATTCCTGTACATCGTTCAAATTTCGGGCTGATCTGGTTGTGAAGCTCCCGTAATGTATAGGCGATATGCGTTTTTGTAGCACATGATTGGTTCAAGTAAATCTCCTCTTTCGTCATTAAAAGAATGATTGACCGGTTAATATTTGACGCCTCAATGATTGATGCGTCAATTAATATAACGCGGTTGTAAGAAAAAATCAAGGACATAGCTCAAATCTTTAAAACTTAAGGTTTGATTAAGGGTCGTCAAGTAGACTCTGTGTATACCTTGAAAAAATACAAAGTAGAAATGACTTTAATGATGTAGGAGTGGTGAACGATTAATAAAAAGGTGAAGTGGTCCGTAATCTCTGTCAGCATCCTTGCATTCTTCACGTTTGGCGGACTGGTTGCAAAAAATCAAAACACAGGGACGGCAGTGCAGAATAACCCGTCACAAGGTAGTGGCAGACAAGACATTCAAGATGATATTAACGATCAGGGTGATTCCTCGGCGTTTACGGACGGGCAGCAGCAAAGCGATGATTTCAGCCAGGGAGAAGGCCAGTCTTCGGATTGGGGACTCCACGCTATATGAAAAACTGGAGGTGGCACAATGAACTGGATCTGGTTCTTTATACGGGTTACAGGCTTAACCGCCTATTTATTGCTGACCCTATCCTTACTGGCAGGTATTATGCGCCAAGTGGTTGCTGATGTTTATAGGAATCCATACTTTCCTGCTATTATTTGACCAATATGAGCCTTATACACTGGAAGCCATCTTCGTTCCATTTGCCTCATCTTATCATCCGATTCTTTCAGGGATAGGGACGATCGCGACTTACATGCTGCTCATCGTTATCCTCACTTCAGATTTTATGAAAGTGATCGGCAAGTCCGTCTGGAAGAAAACGCATTACCTTGTGTTTTTGCTTTGGCTCCTTTTCTTTCTGCACGGCATACTTTTTGGAACGGAATCTTCTGCAAATTGGGCTCCATTCTTTTATTGGAGAACCTTTGCTGTTATTATTTGCGGCACCCTATATTTAGGAGCAGCGATGACTCGGTCGAAGAAACCTCGCAGCAGCCATTGAAAAGACCCGCCATATCGGCGGGTCTTTTTATTATGCATTTTGATTAAGTTTTAGAAAGTTTTCGTTCAACAAGGCAATTTTGTAAGGGAAAAGTTCAGCGGTCATGACTCCTTCTTTTACTGCAGGATCACTTTCCATCATCGTTCTGGCTTCCTCTTCCGTATCAGCAAGCAAAATGACAATGCCGAATGTGGTTTCATCCATGTTCAGGGTCCGGCCGGCCATAATGAGTTTATCTGCCATCTTTAACTCCTGCAGTGCTTGAAAGTGATCTGATACGATGCTTTTCTCTTTTTCAGTCCAATTGTTTTCATCTACTAATCGCGGAATCAATTTTAACGTATAAATAAATTGTTTTTGCGTCATTTAGAGGCTCCTTATATTCAATTTCTTCGTATGTCTATAGTCCTTCTTTATTTGGAATTAAAGAAGTTCAATCCCCATAATCCTCGCAATGTCTTTCCTGTCATTCTCCAATTCCTTTACCCCTTTTAAGTTGGCAAGCATGCCCTGGAACACCATCTTGTTCGGATCTGTTTTTTCATTTTCACTCAGCAAGAATTCGATGACACTTTTCAGCTCGTCCCTTTTTTCAGCGGGTAGTGGGAGTTTATCCAGCGTTTTCCCCATGTTTAAAAGTTTTTGATGAATGGTATCCTGTAGAGATTGTTCCGTATGGAGATGAAGCCGGGAGAACAGGTTTTCTAAGTTCTTGATCGAAATCATCGTAGCCTTCGTTTTCTGCAAACCGGCAACGATGTCATCCAATCTCTGCAGCAGGAATTCAGCCAATGCCTCCGGCTGAAGAAGCTGATCATCAAATATGAAAATACGGATGTACGTATTTTGAAGGCCTTGAGCTATTAAGATTAGATCTCCCAAGTGAGGAGTAATATCCTCTCCGTACAGCGAGAGCAAATTTTTCTCCAGCCATCTCAAGGATTTATATTGCGTTTTCAGCATATGCTTCCGCATTTCTTCATTGATCGTCGAGTTCTGTTCGCGGAAATGCATGATAATGAAGTTTTTATGTTCTGTGAATGAAGTAAACAGTGCGACCATTTGCTTTTTTATTGTTTCGCGAGGAGGAAGATTTTGTTCCCCGATTTCTGAGATCTTTTGACTGATTTTATCGTTGTAGTAATGGAATAGGGCAATCATCAATTCTTCCTTAGAGGAAAAATAATTATAAAAAGCCCCTTTTGACATCCCAGCATGATCGGTGATGTCCTGAATGGATGTTGAATGAAATCCTTTTTCCGCAAATAAGGCAATCGCCGACTCAATGATTTCTACTTTTCTCTGTTTCATCTCTTACCTCCAAGTAAACGTCTGATTCTATTATCTTAAGTACATATTTTTTCGTCAATTGAAGCTATTATTATTTCTTGCATTCAGGGGAACGGTCCTTTATATTTATATCTATTATGACCGTTCATTTATATTATACCACAACCCGACTGGTCAGTCATACGTTTGAAAGGAGAAGAAAGAATGAGTTCAATCATCAGGTTCTGTCTGAAGAATAAATTTGCCGTATGGCTTTTAACGCTGCTTGTTGTTGCAGCTGGCTTGTACTCTGGTTTGAATATGAAACTGGAAACGATGCCTAATATCAATACTCCGATCGTCACAGTATCCGCGGTATATCCGGGTGCTACTCCAGAAGAGGTAGCTGACAAGGTGACCGTGCCGATTGAGCAGAAGGTGAAGAATTTATCGGGTGTTGATTCCGTAAGTTCCTCTTCATATCAAAATATCTCTTCTGTTCAGATCGAATACAACTTCGACAAGGACATGGAAAAGGCGAAGGGAGAGGTGCAAGAGGCTCTTGCCAACATCAGTCTTCCTGATTCAGTCGATGACCCGAAAGTATCCCGTCAAAGCTTTAATGAATTTCCGATTTTATCATTAAGTGTTTCGGATAAAGATAAATCACTGAAGGACTTGACCAAAGTGGTAGAAGATGATGTCGTACCAAGACTTGAAGGGGTTGAAGGTGTTTCCTCTGTCCAGGTTGCAGGCCAAAACGTTGAGGAAGTTCAGTTAGACTTCAAACAAGATAAATTAAAAGAAAAAGGTCTGACAGAAGACACGGTCAAGCGGTTCATTCAGGGTGCCAATTCTTCCATGCCGCTCGGACTGTACAACTTTAACAACAAAGAAAAATCTGTAGTTGTCGATGGTAAGATCACAACCATCAAGGAACTGAAGAACCTTGAGATTCCGGTGACTTCTCCTGCTCCAGAATCAGGGGCGGGCAATGCACAGCAGGCAGGAAAGAGTCCTTCAGCTACTTCAGGTGGAACTGGCGTACAAAGTGCCGGAACAGTTGCCGGCCAAGGGGCACAGCAAGGCGCACCTGGTGCTGGTCAACAAGGTTCACCAGCAGCCGGGTCGGCACCACAACAAGCACAGCCTTCAGAGCTGCCGACTGTTAAATTAAAAGATATCGCGTCGATCAAGTCGGTAGGAAAAGCAGAATCGATCTCCAGAACGAATGGCCATGAATCCATTGGCGTTCAGATCGTTAAATCTGCGGATGCCAACACGGTTAATGTGGCAGACGATGTAAAAAAAGAATTGAAACAAATCAAAAAGGATCACCCTGGATTGAAAACCGTTAATGTGTTCGACCAGGCAACACCAATCAAAGAGTCAGTCAGCACGATGCTGAACAAAGCGCTGATCGGCGGATTGTTCGCCGTGATTATCATCCTGCTTTTCTTACGGAATATCCGTTCAACAGTGATCGCGGTCCTCTCGATTCCTCTTTCGTTGCTAATGGCCATTCTTGCACTGAAGCAGATGGATATCACGCTCAACATCATGACCCTCGGTGCCATGACGGTTGCCATCGGCCGGGTAGTCGATGACTCGATCGTCGTTATCGAAAACATCTACCGCCGGATGTCACTGACAGGCGAACGCATCAAAGGCAAGGAACTGATCACATCAGCAACACGTGAGATGTTTATCCCAATCATGTCATCAACAATTGTCACTATCGCAGTATTCCTGCCGCTCGGCCTCGTTAAAGGACCTGTCGGAGAGCTCTTCCTGCCGTTTGCTTTAACGATTGTTTTCGCCCTCGTGGCATCCCTGATCGTGGCCATCACGGTCGTTCCGGCTTTTGCAGATTCCTTGTTTAAAAAGGGGTTGAAGAACAAGAAGGAAGTCGGCCACGATAATCCGGGTGTACTTGCAGGCCTTTATAAAAGAGTTCTGAACTGGTCGCTCAACCATAAATTTGTTTCATTCGGGCTGGCCATCCTACTGCTAGCCGGAAGTTTGTTCCTTGTTCCGAAGATCGGCGTCAGCTTTCTGCCATCCGATGATCAGAAGATGGTCATCGCAACGTTCAATCCAGAACCAGGGCAGACGAGAAAAGATGTGGAAAAAGAATCTCTTAAAGCTGAAAAATTGCTCATCGACCGTAAACATGTGAAGACGATCCAGTATTCCGTTGGCGGTGAGAACCCGATGAATCCGGCAGCGAGTAACCAGGCGATGTTCTTTATGGAGTATGACAAAGATACCCCGAACTTTGAAAAAGAGCAGAAGCGTGTTATTGATGACCTGCAGGGAACAACGAACAAAGGAGAATGGAAGGCACAAGACTTTGGAGCTACAGGCGAAAGCAATAAGCTGGAGGTTCAAGTCTATGGAAACAACATCAAGGACATTAAACCTGTCACTGAAAAAGTCCAGAACATCATGGACGATAAGAATTCCTTGAGAAATGTGGATTCCAGCCTGTCCAAATCGTACCAGGAATACACGATTGCCGCTGATCAGAAAAAGTTGAGCAAGCTCGGTCTGACCGCCAGCCAAATCGGCATGGAACTGAATGATTCCGGCGATAAATCAGCGCTGACGACGCTGAAAAAAGACGGCAAGGACATTAACGTCTATGTAAAAGTAGACAAAAGCAAATACAAAGACATTAACGACCTAACCGCTAAAAAGCTGCAGTCCGCAACTGGAAAAGAAGTGGCCATCAGTGACGTAGCGAAAGTAAAAAAAGGCGAAACCGCAGACACGGTTACACGCAAAGACGATAAGATCTATGCGAGTGTCAGCGGAGACGTCACCAGCAAAAACGTAAACAAAGTATCTGCAGATGTGAAGAAAGAAATCGATAAGCTTGATCTTCCTAATGGTGTAGACGTGAAGATGGGCGGGGTAACCGAGGATATCAATGAGTCCTTCAGCCAGCTGGGACTTGCGATGCTTGCAGCGATTGCGATCGTTTATTTTGTACTTGTTGTAACGTTCGGCGGTGCATTGGCGCCATTCGCCATCCTGTTCTCATTGCCGTTTACTTTAATCGGTGCACTTGTCGCTCTTTATATCTCTGGTGAAAGTATTAGTATCTCTGCTATGATTGGTGCTTTGATGCTCATCGGTATCGTTGTAACGAATGCGATCGTGCTGATTGACCGCGTCATCCACAAGGAGAACGAAGGCCTGACCACACGTGAAGCATTGCTTGAAGCAGGAGCTACCCGTTTGCGTCCGATCCTGATGACTGCTCTGGCAACCATTGGAGCCTTGATTCCGCTTGCGCTCGGATTTGAAGGCGGAGGCTTAATCTCCAAAGGCCTTGGCGTGACCGTTATCGGCGGTCTTACAAGTTCTACACTGCTGACTCTTGTGATCGTACCGGTCGTATACGAGTTCTTGATGAAGCTGACACGAAGAAACAAAAAGAAAACAGCTGAATAATTATTGGTTATGAGCGGGCTTGCCGATTGAGGCGGGCCTGCTTTTTTGTGGAGGATTATTTAATGGAGGGGGAGAATTAATGGAAGTGGAAGGCGATGGAAAAGACGATCCAAGGGGCGCAAATGATTGTAGCGAAATTGGTCGAACGGTGTCGAGTTTATTCGGTTCGAGAATAAAAGGAGTGATTTTGCGAATATACAGGCTTGTTTTAAGAATAAATGACTAGTTTTCGAGAATAAAACTCCATCTTTTAAGAATAGCTGACCTTCATCAACTTGTTATCTTCCACCATCGATTTCTAAATTGTAAAATATGTAAAACAGCCACCCCGAAAACCAAGAAGGAGTGATCATATGATTGTAAAGACACGGAGCGTTCCGCTGTCCATTCAAAAATTACAGGCTTTGTTACGAAGATTACCGAAAAATCATCAGAAAATCCCCATTATTCAGGAAGATTTAGCAAAAAAGATGGCTGGTTACAGAGGAGAGTACTCTATAGACTATCCTCTAAGTTTTGTTCCCTCGAAAGACTACTCAATTTTACATGACATCCGTCTTCCTTTTAAAGAATACTTCTTTCAAATTGACACACTGATCCTATCACAGCGTTTCATCCTCATTTTAGAAGTGAAGAACATTGCAGGTAAGCTTTACTTTGATCAGGATTTCCACCAGCTTATCCGGACATTGGACGGAAAAGAGGAAGGGTTTCCAGATCCGATTCTTCAAATAAGGAGACATGAATTTCAGATGAAGGCCTGGCTTGAAAAGCATAAGTTTCCAGAGCTGCCAATGGAATCACTAGTCGTAATCAGTAACCCCTATTCTCAAATTCAAATCTCCCCTGAACATAAGCATCTTCATAAAATTATTCTTCATCGTGAGGCCTTGTCTTCCAAGATTTCTAAGATAGACCACCTTCACAAAAAAGAAATACTCACAGAAAAACTGTTAAAGAAAATAATCCGTCTACTAATGAAACAGCATCGTGAATCTAATTCTTCGATACTGGATCAGTTCCATATTAAGAGGCACGAGCTTCAAAAAGGTGTACAGTGTATGGATTGCAATCATCTCGCCATGCAAAGGAAGCATGGAAGCTGGTTTTGTCCAAATTGCTATTATAAATGCAAAAATGCACATATTGAGGCTCTTAAGGATTACTGCTATCTAATTAACTCTACCATTACAAATCAAGAAGCAAGGGATTTTCTCCTGTTGTCCTCGTTAGATGTTACTACTCGAATACTCCGTTCTACAGCTACTAAGTTTGATGGCGTGTACAAATCAACTCTCTACCATCTCACCTTCGAAGAATAGCCCCAACCCCTCGCATTATTTCCCTTTTTCCTCACAATCCCGTATACTCAGATATTAAAAAGACAGAGGAGAATGGAGAGCATGCAAAAGAGTGAACCCGTACTAAACAGCAACAAAGGAAGGCTGCTGGTCAGCTGTCCGGACAAGCCGGGAATTGTGGCGGCCGTTTCGCAGTTTTTATATAGCCAGGGAGCGAATATTGTGGAATCCAATCAATATTCGACGGATCCGGCGGGCGGCACATTTTTTATGCGTATCGAGTTTGAATGTGAAGATTTGGGCGAAAACGCTCCAAATCTAAAAGAGGCTTTCACCGCAATTGCCGAAAATTTCGAAATGGACTGGCGCTTCTCGCTGGCATCCCAACTGAAGAAGACGGCTATCTTTGTTTCAAAAGAAACACACTGTCTGCTCGAGCTGTTGTGGGAGTATCAGAGCGGAGAACTCGACGCGGAAATTGCCCTTGTGGTCAGCAATCATGAGGATTCAAGAACGCTTGTCGAATCGCTCGGGATACCCTACCATTACATACCGGCCAACAAGGACATCCGTAAAGAAGTGGAGGAGAAACAGCTGCAGCTTATGGAAGAGTATCAAATTGAGCTTATCGTCCTCGCACGTTACATGCAGATTTTGACGCCGGATTTTGTATCGAAGCACCCAAACCGGATCATCAATATTCATCACTCCTTCCTGCCGGCGTTTATTGGTGCCAAGCCGTATGAACGGGCGTACGGAAGGGGAGTGAAGCTGATTGGTGCGACCTCTCACTATGTGACCAACGATTTGGACGAAGGTCCGATCATTGAGCAGGGAGTGGAGCGGGTCAGCCATCATCATAATGCGGAGGATCTGAAAAGAATCGGCCGTTCCGTTGAGCGCAGTGTACTTGCCCGGGCGGTAAACTGGCATCTGCAGGACCGGGTGATTGTTCACGAAAACAAGACGATTGTTTTTCATTAATTCGAAATTATTTTTAAAATATAACTTTTTGTCCCTCCATTGTAAAAAGAATGTTGATATATTAAAATGACCTTTATTCCTAAAAATTAAAATAGTATCCTTGTATAATATCAGTACAATCAATCGGTCTGATAGTTTCTACCTGGCAGCCGTCAAATGCCGGACTACAAGGAAGCGTGAAATTAAAAAGAGTCTCAGTCTCAGCACTGAGCAAGACCGATCACTTTTCCGGACTATGCTCTGCTGTATGACAACGTGTATTGCTCTTATTTTCATGCTTTCTGTCCAATTTGACTGAAAGCAGGGAAATAAGGGCATTTTATATATGGAAAAACATACAACGGGAGTGATTGGACTTGTATTTTTTGATGAATCTGTTAGGTGTTCTGGTAGTGCTCGGCGTCGTTTATTTATGTTCTCCGAATCGAAAGAACGTAAAATGGAAATCCATTGGGATTCTTTTTGCGGTTGAATTGCTCATTACGTGGTTCATGCTTGGTACAAAAATTGGAACAAAAGTGATTGATCAGTTTGCGTCATTTTTTACTTGGCTCATTGCCTGTGCAAACGACGGAACGGCCTTTGTATTTCCTTCCGTTATGGCAAATAAGAACATCGATTTCTTCTTTAGTGCTCTTCTTCCTATTATTTTCGTCGTTACGTTCTTTGATATTCTTTCTTATTTTGGAATCTTAACGTGGATTATCGATAAGGTTGGCTGGGTCATCTCAAAAATTTCAGGGCTGCCGAAGCTTGAAAGCTTTTTCTCCATCCAGATGATGTTCCTTGGAAATACAGAAGCACTCGCGGTGATCCGTCAGCAGCTGGTCGTGCTCAAACAACACAGACTGCTTACGTTCGGACTGATGAGCATGAGCAGTATCAGCGGTTCCATTATTGGAGCGTATTTGACGATGGTGCCGGCAACATATGTGTTTGCGGCTATTCCTCTCAACTGTTTGAATGCCTTGCTGCTCGCAAGCATTCTGCATCCGGTAGACGTAACAAAAGAGGAAGATGTCGTCTATGTTCCGCCAAAAGAAGAGAAGAAGGATTTCTTCTCTACGATCTCTAACAGTATGCTTGTCGGGATTCGGATGGTCATTGTCATCCTTGCGATGGTAATCGGTTACGTGGCGCTGACGTCCGCTTTGAACGGGATCCTTGGATTCTTTATCAATGGACTTACCATTCAAAAAATCTTCTCGTTCATCTTCAGCCCGTTTGCCTTTTTACTAGGGCTTCCGGTTCATGATGCAATGTATGTCGCAAAATTGATGGGAATCAAGCTGGCGACCAATGAGTTTGTGGCGATGATGGATTTGAAAAATCAGCTTAAAAATTTGCCTCCGCATACGATTGCTGTTGCGACAACGTTCTTAACATCGTTTGCGAACTTCAGTACAGTTGGTATGATCTACGGAACGTACAACTCCATTTTAGGAGAAGAAAAATCAACGACCATAGGCAAAAACGTCTGGAAGCTGCTCGTCAGCGGAATGGCAGTATCACTGCTGAGTGCGATGCTTGTCGGATTGTTTGTTTGGTAATATATATAAAACCTTCTGGAAACGCGTTTTCCGGAAGGTTTTTTGTTTTGAATTTTTTTACATTAAATTTATTGACATATAACAAACAAAATAATATTATGTTTGTAAATAAATAAACTTTTATAGGGGTTGTTTGTGATATGTCGATATCGGATTTGTTTTGGGAAGCGTCATTGGAAGATTTGAAAAAGGGTTATGTAGAAGAAAATCATCATTTTGTTTGCCTCTTATGCGGGAACACCATTGAAAAAGGTATCATCTATCCTGAAAATGATGTACTTTACGAAGCGGAAAAATATATGACTCTTCATATCGGCTCTGAGCACGGTTCCGTTTTCGAGTACCTGATCGGACTAAATAAAAAACTGACAGGCTTAACCGATCACCAGAACCGGCTTCTCCGACTTTTTTATGAAGGGAAAAGCGATGAGGAAATCAAGCAGGAAATGGAGGTTGGCAGCACGTCAACCATCAGGAACCACCGTTTTGTGCTGAAAGAAAAAGAGCGCCAGGCGAAAATGCTGCTGACGATGATGGAGCTGCTGAAGGAAAAGGATCAGCACGCGCCGCCGATGGTTGCGCCTCATCAGACAGCGACGATGATTGATGACCGGTATAACGTGACAAAAGAAGAGAAGGAGAAGATGGTGAAAAAATACTTTATTGAAGGATCGATGTCATTAAAAACATTTCCGTCAAAAGAAAAGCAAAAGCTTGTTGTTCTGCGGGAAATCACTTCATTATTTTCTTCAGATACAACGTACACCGAAAAAGACGTCAATGAAATCTTGAAGACGGTTTATCATGACTACGTGACGTTGAGAAGATACATGATTGCCTATGGATTTCTGGACAGGAAAGCTGACGGAAGCTCATATTGGCTGAAAAAATAAAACGAAAGAAGGAATATGTTTTGGAGGAAAAAAGAATTAAAGCAGCAATACATGGAAACAAAGATTGAAGCGGGTGTTTACCTGATCAGGAACACCGCCAATCAAAAAATTTTTGTAGGAAGCACGAGAAACTTTAAAATCGATCAATGGGAAAAGATTTGAGCTGGAGCAAGGCAGCAGCATGAACAAGACACTCCAAGAAGAATGGAATGAGTTTGGTAAAGAAGTCTTTGAATTTGAAGTGCTTGAGGTTCTAGAGAAGAAGGACGATGGATATTTTAATGAGAAAAAAGCACTTGAAAAACTGGAAGGTAAATGGCTGCAGGAGCTTAAGCCGTTTGGAGGCCGGGGATACAATAAGGAGAAACCGCGATGAATGCGAATGAAGCGATAAAAGAGAATCCTTCACAGATGACGGTAATGAAGCCGATGCTTCTGTTTCTCGTACTGCTGCTTTTCAGCAATATTATGCAATCGATCGGGCAGCAGGTCGGGATGATGATTATCGGGAGATGGCTGGGAATGGACAGCGTGGCTGCCATCTCTGCTTTTTTTCCATTGTCTTTTTGCTGATTTCTTTTGTGATTGGAATCGGTTCAGGAAGCTCCATCCTCATCGGGCAGGCTTCTATCATTCTCAATATACAAGCCTTCAGATCAGAGGAATATGGATTGGATATCCTGCTGCCTTTATCGCAGGTCTTGCATTGCAATAGGGGTACTACCGGCTTTCATGGAGTAACAAGCAGATTGTCCGTCTGATCGATTAACAAAAACCTCTTTGGATGAAACCAAAGAGGTTTTGTTTCGTAGTAGTTAGTGGAATGCTTGTTTCAGGAGGTTTACATGCAGAATTGGATTACAGACATTATTGAACAATTTGGCTATTTCGGCGTCTTTTTGATGATCGCCCTTGAAAATATTTTCCCGCCCATTCCCTCTGAAGTCATTCTGACGTTCAGCGGTATGATGACGTCTTTCTCTAAACTCTCGGTGTGGGGAGTCATTTTGGCAGCGACGGCAGGCTCGGTTTTTGGAGCTGCTGTTCTTTTCAAAGTGGGTACGTATCTTGATGTTTCACGCCTTGAAAAAATTGTAGACCGCTGGGGAAAAGTCCTGCGGTTAAAAAGAAAAGACATTTATAAAGCAGATTCCTGGTTTGATAAATATGGGTATTGGGCCGTTCTTCTTTGCCGGCTCGTTCCTCTTATCCGAAGCCTTATTTCGATTCCGGCGGGGATGTCGGGCATGAGGTTCAGCCTTTTCCTGCTGTTTACGACGATCGGCACGTTCGTGTGGAACACGATTCTCGTTTATGTCGGAGCAGCGTTCGGGCGCAATTGGGAACAGGTCGTTCAGTTCATGGACATCTATTCCAACATCATGTACGCTCTGCTGGCTGCTGGGCTGTTGGTGTTCGTCCTTTTATTTATGAAAAAAAGAAGAAAGTAATAAAGCTGTCCGCCATTTGAGCGGACAGCTTGTTTATTTTGTCTTTGCTGCTTCGGGATAGACGTGGGACTCTGTTTTTGGATTGAACAGCGAAAGAACCCCTGACGCGGTAAGAACGCCTAAAATTACACATCCGACTCCAAGCAGCTGAGGGTAGGTGATAGATGTCCCAGTCATGGCGGATATGATCATCGTAACCACAGGAACAAGGTTAAAAAATAGGGAGGTCTTGCTGACTCCAATTTTTCTGATACCAAGGTTCCACCATAAATAGCCAAGCACGGTCGTACATATGGCCATAAAAAGAATAGCTCCCCAGCCTCCAAGCGGAATGTGAGGTGTTTCGGCCGGTGGTCTTGAAAACAAAGAGACAGCAATTAATGCGGCAGCACCGATCAGCATCGGATATGCCGTCGTTTCAAGAGAAGAGCTGTCTTTCACCCATTTCCGTCCCAGCACTCCATAGCTTGCCCAGCAGAGGTTTCCTCCCAGGATGATAAGATCTCCTTTAGAAAAGGATAGGCTCATTAACGTTTCCAAGGAGCCTTGCGTGATGACTAAAACGACGCCAATAAAGGCAAACCCAGTTCCGGCCATGCGCTTTTTTGTCAGTTTTTCTTTTAGCAGGAACAGTGCTAAAACCGATGTCAAAATAGGGTTGGTGCCCATTATAAGCGCTCCATTGATCGGTGACGTATATTTCAATCCCGTGAAAAACAAAGTGTTAAAGCCGAACACTCCAATGATGCCGAGAGCCGCATAAGCCGCTAAATTCCGGGATAGCGTTGTTTTCTTCACGCCTTCTTTAACGATTAAAATCAGAAAAAGCACGATTGCAGCAATACCAAAGCGCCAGGCGGCTGCCGAGGCCGGTGAAAAATACCCTACTGCATACTTGCCGAGATTAAACGCAGCTCCGGTAAACACCGCAAAACCAAGCAGCATGAGATAGACTGAGAGATTTTTCATTTCTTCGCTTCCTCTTCCAATAACGTGTGATACGTTTGAAGCTTCTCCCTGGTGACTTCCATAATGGCTTCCAATTCCCGTTTTTTGTTCTCCATGTTTTTTAGATGTTTTTCTAGGATGTCCACTCTTTTCGTCAGTGTAGGAGCGGGCTTGTAATCGGGGTCTTCTTCCAAACTGTCCCAAATGCAGCCATCCTGTACAAACTCTTTTACCTCTTCCAATGGCATGCCAGTATCCTTCAGGCTTTTTAAAAACTTGATGAACGCAATATCTTTTGCTGAATACAGACGCTTATGGCCATTCTTCCTTCCAGGTGCCGGCAGCAAGCCCAGCTTTTCATAGTAACGCAGTGTATAGGCACTGATGCCGGTATCCCGGGCTGCTTCACTGATCGTGTACATAACCAATCATCCCTTTCTTTCACTTTCTTAAAGCTTACAACTTAGAGCTGGCTCTAAGTCAATTGGATATTTGAAAAAAAATAAAAATAGGGAATGGTTTTGGGGTTGCGAATTTGTGGTAAATTGCTTTGATTAGCCAAATCAGTGTCTCCCGAAATTTTTATTTTGGGTACATATATATTTTTCAGGTTTACCCCGTAAGATAGCACATAAGGTTTGTTGCAGCAGTAAAAACAAATCACAGATAAAAGAGGGGTCTGGCGAAATGACTGATTTAACGAGGATGAAGACTGTGCTCGTAACGGGGTATGCGAAAGCGCCGCATGGAAATTATATGTTTGAAGTCTGCAAGACATCGGGCATCGTCATGGAAATTGATACAGAGACCAATATGATCGTCAATGCTGAGTTTACGTTTGCCACGGAGCTTGCACGCGATTTTCTGAGAAGGGTCATCGTCAATTATAATTTAGCACAGGGGATCGACGGATTGATCCAGAGAATCGAAGACTATTATTATACCCCTTCCACACCTTCCGTCATCATGGCAGTCAAAGCTGCCCATAAACGGTATTTAGAGAAAATGAGATATTCCCAAACGGCAACCTGATCCTTTAACCTTCAAACCTATTAAATGGGTGGCGATCTGTACTGATCGGCTGTGTACTCATGTTTATTGTTCTGGGCATTTCAGAATTTCAGAGTTTGTTTTAAATAGAGTAGAAAGAGCTTGTCCATTCGGATGGGCTCTTTTTTTATTCGTGAAGAGGTTCTTCGGGCTTCTCAAACAGTGTGCTGAACGGCAACCCTGATCACATTGAAATCGTATCCATCAAAGGGGCAACCATCACTGGTTTTGTGAAAACCTATGTGAATAACTATTTGTCTAACATCGCTTCCTTAAGCAAGGCAGCTGGCGGAGATCAAGCTGCGTTTCAAAAAATGTATGACCAGTACCGTGCATCAGACTTTCAAGTTTCAGCTCATTCACTCAAAGATACTTCAAAAAATAATGATATAACGAATCAGACGGTCGGTTTTCTTATTATGATCATGCTTTCATGTGCGGGCGGATTATCTGAAATTATCCTTCAGGAAAAAGAAAACAGAACCTATCTGCGGTTAATGTCAACACCGATTAACAACCGAAAATACGTTTTCTCAAATGTGGTTGTTAACATGATCATCATGACGGTACAGATCTTAATTACACTAACGTTTATGACTCAAGTGTTCCATATTTCTACGGGGATCCCATTCTTGACGATGGTAGAAATATTAATGATTTTCGCTCTTGCAGGTGTTGGATTATCGCTTGTCATCACTGCATTTGCATCGACCACGACTTCAGCTGGAGCACTGCAAAATTTGATCATGACACCATCGTGTCTGTTGGCTGGCTGCTTCTGGCCAGTAGAGATCATGCCGAAGACGCTGCAAAAAATAGCAGATTTTCTTCCTCAGCGATGGCAGCTGGACACATTTACCCAGCTGCAAAACGGCCATTCGCTAAGGAGTCTTTCACTGAACATCGCCATTCTTTTCGCTTTCGCATTAGCCTTCTTCATGATTGCGATCTATAAGTTCAGCCGCGGCAACAATGTAAGGAACTTTATTTAATAAAAAGCTCTGTTAGTCCATGTTGTTGATTTTTGGCAGGGGTGATTGTAGCGCCCTCTGAAAAGCAGAAGGGTATAAGCAAGCTTTTTCCCATCTGCTTTTCTGGCGCTTCATTTGTTTCACAAATCAGCCGGCTCTTATCATCGCCAGCTATCACCCCTTTTTTATGGAGAAAAAAACTTGAGAGCCTCTTCTAAGCATCAGTATGCGATGTCCATTATGATTGGAAATCAACAAAGCCTAATAAAAATCCCCTTTGGATGGTCCAAAGGGGATTTTGCTTTAAGGTTTTAAGACGACTTTAATGCACTCATCCGCATGATCGTTGAATGTTTTGTACGCTTCACTTGCCTGATCAAGAGGTACTCGGTGTGTAATGATCTCAGTCGGATCAAATTCCTTATTGGCAATTTTATCAAATAGCATCGGCATATAGTGGATAACAGGGGCCTGGCCCATTTTCATTGTGATATTACGCTCAAAAATGTTTCCAAGCGGGAACATGTTGTACATGGATCCATATACACCAGTGAGTTGGATGGTTCCAAACTTTTTAACGGCCTTGAGGGCGATCTGTATGGCACTCAGCGTACCGCCCTGCAGCTTCAGTTTTTGTTCAATCGCTTCAACAGGCGACTTTTTGCCGTCCATTCCTACACAATCGATAACAACATCTGCGCCGCCGTTGGTGACTTCATGAATGTGGGCACCCATGTTATCGAATTGATCAAAGTTAAAAGCTTCAACATTGTTCATTTTTACTGCATGATTAAGACGATATCTTAAGTTATCTACGGCAATGACACGCTTGGCGCCTTTCATCCATGCGAATTTCTGTGTCATTAAGCCAATTGGACCACAGCCCAGAACAACGACCGTGTCACCTTCTTTTACCCCGGAATTTTCGACGCTCCAGTAGGCTGTAGGAAGAACATCAGACATGAAAAGCACAGCTTCATCCTCAAGTTCCGCTGATTCAGGAATGACAAACGGCATAAAATTTCCATAAGGCACACGCAAATATTCGGCTTGTCCACCGCTATAGTCGCCGTAACGGTCCGTAAAGCCGAAATATCCGCCTGTATCAAATTCAGGATTTCGGTTGGAATTATCACATTGGCTTTCCATTTCATGCTGGCAATAATAGCAGTGGCCACAAGAAATATTGAAAGGAAGGACGACCCTGTCTCCTTTTTTTACTTTGGTGACATCAGGACCAACTTCTTCTACAATACCCATGGGTTCATGTCCAATGACATAATCCTTATGTGCTGGAAGAGCTCCCTGATAAATGTGGAGATCTGATCCGCAGATAGCGGTTGAAGTAATGCGGACAATGATGTCTTCCTTTTCCTGTAGTTTGGGATCTTCAACATTTTTCACTTCGATTTCTTTTGCTCCCTGAAAAGTAACAGCCTTCATAATCAACCTCCTAAAATTGGTATAAAATACTATACCCTTTGAGAGGTTTTTTACCCTTCATTTACATACACACAAAAGAGGGGCTGTCCAAGAAGTCTGTAAGCTGTTGATTTCCGTTCCAGGCTGCTCGCTTTTACCGGCGTAAACGCCTACTTTCGCAGGGCTGCCGGTGAGCCTTACCGGCGTGAACGCCTACTTTTTGGTGCAAGCACCGGCGGGAGTCTCACCTGTCACGCTAGTCCCGCAGGACAAGGAAGGCTCCGGCAGCTTTTTATCGAACGAAGAAAATGTGAATTTCATTTTCGAGGAGTCTCGCACCTTCCACTTCAATCAACTTTTCAATGAAGATTTTCAAGCCAAAAAAGGAGCTGCTGAAGGTCAATTTTCGACTTTCTGGACAGCCCCCCTATGTTCCTCAAGGAGGAACTGCCGTTTACCTGTTTTTTATGGATTTGTCGACCACATGCCTGCGTTTTTAATAAAAATACGCGGATTTAATTTTAACTGGGAAACCATGAACTCGGCCATATCCTCAGGCTGCATCACTTTTTCCGGATTGCCGTCCGTCAGATTTGTATCAATGGCCAAATCTGTCGCCACTGTGCTTGGTGTCAGGGCACTGACACGAATATTATGTTTCCTTACTTCAAGCATAAGAGATTCGGTTAGACCTAATACTGCAAATTTAGAAGCACTGTACGCACTTGTTATTGGTGCACCTTTTTGCCCTGCTGATGACGAAATGTTAATGATATCGCCTGCTTTTCTTTCAATCATTCCCGGCAAAACTGCTCTTGTAACGTTGTAAACACCCATTAAATTGACGTCTACGATATTTTTCCACTCTTCAGGCGAAAGTTCAAGGAATCCGCCAAACTTTGCGATCCCGGCATTATTTATTAAAATATCGATGGAGCTCAGTTCATCTTCAATGCTCTTTACAGCTTGAATAACAGCATGGCTATTCGTAACGTCAGCTTCTGCAATCGCCACCTTCACGCCATATTCCATCAGTTCTGCTGCTGTTTTTTCGAGATTTGAACGGGTTTTACCGATAAGGCCAACATGAATGCCTTCATTTGCAAAAGCAATCGCTGTTGCACGGCCAATTCCTCTTCCAGCTCCGGTGATGAGCGCTGTTTTTCCCTTTAATGTTTGCATCTGCGCTTTCCTCCTTTTATGTAAAAACAACTGGAAGGACGCCAAAGGCAGTCCTGTCCTGTTTTTAATGAATATCTATTCCAAATTTGCATGGCGCCCAAACATGGTATCCGTATCAAGCCCTTTTCTTTCCATGAAACGTAAAATAACAGCATCGAAAAACAGCAGAAGAGTTTGTTCGAATAGAGATCCCATAGGCTGAATGGTCTTATAGTCATTTTCCGATTGATCCTTTGGAGAGCCTGGTAATTTTACGCAGACATCGGCCAATTTACCAAGAGTCGAGTCGGGAAAGATGGTCACTGCAATGACTTTACCGTCAATGCTTTTCGCCTTTTCGGCCATTGAAATAAGGCTTTTTGTTTCTCCGGAACCTGAACCGAAAATGATGAGATCGTCTTCAGTCAGGTTAGGGGTCACGGTTTCACCGATGACATAGGAATCCAATCCCATGTGCATCATTCGCATGGCAAAGGATTTTCCCATCAGTCCGCTTCGGCCGGCTCCTGCAACAAATATCTTCTTGGCTTTCAAAATTTCATCTACAAGCATTTCAGCCTCTTGATCTGAAATTAAGTCCGCTGCCAGGCTTAATTCCTTCACAATTTCCGTATAATAATGTGAAGTATTCATGTGGAAAATCCTTAGCTTTGTTTTACTAATTTTTGGATTTCAGCTGCGGTTGCTTTTTTATCATCTTGTCCAGTAATACCGCCGCCGACAATAACCAGGTCAGGCTGAGCTGCAACAACTTCAGGCAATGTTTCTAATTTAATTCCGCCTGCGACAGCCGTTTTTGCGTTTTTAACGACGCGTTTGATCGCTTTTAAGTCTTCAAAAGAGTTTTTCCCGACAGCCTGTAAGTCATAACCTGTATGGACACAAATATAATCAACACCAAGCTCATCAAGCTCTTTTGCTCTTGTTTCGATATCTTTAACGGCAATCATGTCCACAAGGATTTTTTTGTTTTGTTTTTTTGCTTCATCAACCGCCCCTTGAATGGATGCATCTTCAGCTGCCCCAAGGATGGTAATGATGTCAGCACCGGCTTCAGAAGCCTTCATGACTTCGTATCCTGCAGCATCCATAATCTTTAAGTCGGCAAGGACTTTCAAATTTGGAAATGCTTCTTTCATTTCTTTAACTGCTCTAAGGCCTTCGTTGATAACAACCGGGGTACCGATCTCAACGATATCGATATGTTCTTCAACTTCTTTCACCAATTTGATGGCTTCTTCTGTATTTACAAGATCTATCGCTAGTTGTAATTCCATTTTTACATTCTCCTCCTGTGGTGTTTTATCTATGTTGCACCTCATATTATTTCCTTTGGCGGCTGACTTTATAAGTCCGTCAAGGATTAGTTGTAAGTATACTCTTCATGATTACCTATTGTGAAGTACTGACTTTAATATTACATAGTGTTAAAAAGTATACTATAAGGTATAATAAGGGTGGAGGTGATGTTCTATGTCACGAATGGACGATAAAATGTTTAACTGTGAGAAAGAATTAACGTTATCTGTCATCGGAGGCAAGTGGAAAATGATTATTTTATGGCACCTTGGGAAAGAAGGAACAAAACGTTTCGGTGAGCTGAAGGCTCTTATACCCGCCATCACTCAGCGCATGCTCGTTAACCAGCTTCGTGAACTGGAAGAGGATATGATTGTCCATCGCGAAGTTTATCCTGTTGTTCCGCCAAAAGTTGAGTATTCATTGACGGAGCAAGGTGAGAGCCTGATGCCTATTTTGGATGCCATGTACCAATGGGGGAAGGATTACATGGTGACCATGGATATGAAACCGATAGATGATGCAAAGTAATTAATCCCGTCCGGAGAGGGACGGGATTTTTTTGATGTATCTTCAAGTAACTTAACCTTGAACGGATTCTATTTGTAAAACATTTGTATTTCACCATAACAAGAATTAAACTATGTATAAAATATTCTGAATATATATGTGGGTTTTGCATGCCCTGAGAGGTGAAAACATGAAACAGCAAACCATGGAACAACCATTCTTTAATCAAGAACGATATCCGTATTCTTCCCGGCGTTCAGTAACCTACGGCAAAAAAGGAATGGTAGCAACATCTCAGCCGCTTGCGGCACAAGCAGGCCTGGATATCTTAAAAAAAGGCGGAAATGCCATTGATGCGGCAATTGCGACGGCTGCCTGCCTTACCGTGGTCGAGCCGACGTCAAATGGGATCGGAGGAGATGCTTTTGCGCTTGTTTGGACAAAAGGAAAGCTGCACGGGTTGAATTCAAGTGGTCCCGCACCGCGAAATATTACCGTTGAAGCGCTCAAACATGAAGGGTACGACAAGATCCCGAAATATGGCTGGTATCCGGTTACTGTCCCCGGAGCTCCTGCGGCATGGGCAGAATTATCGCGCCGTTTTGGAAAGCTGCCGCTGACTGAGGTGCTTCAGCCGGGCATTACATATGCAGAGGAAGGCTATCCGGTTTCTCCAGTCCTCGGAACGTATTGGAAACAAGCTTTTGAAGCTTACAAAAAAGAACAGAAGGCCGATGAATTTAAGAGCTGGTTTGAAACCTTTGCGCCCGACGGAAGAGCTCCGGAAATAGGTGAAATGTGGCGATCACCCGATCATGCAGCCACATTAAAGGAAATCGCCGAAACAAACGGAGAATCTTTTTACAGAGGGAAATTGGCCGACAAGATCAGCACAGCCTCTGAAAATGAAGGGGGTTTCCTGCGAAAAGAGGATCTTGAAGCCTTCCATCCAGAATGGGTGGAACCGATCAAGGCCGTTTATAAGGGCTATGAAGTTTGGGAAATCCCTCCGAATGGCCAGGGGATTGTTGCTTTAATGGCGCTTAATATCCTAAAAGGGTATGATTTTCCCGAAACGGAAGCTGCTGATCGGTATCACAAGCAGATTGAAGCGATCAAGCTTGCTTTTATGGATGCCAAAAAATATGTGACAGATACTACGCATATGAAAGTAACAGCAGAAGCTCTTTTATCAGAAAAATACGCAGAAAAGCGCAGACAGCTCATTGGCCCGGAAGCGATGCTGCCTGAGCCGGGAACACCTCCAAAAGGCGGCACAGTCTATCTTGCAGCAGCTGATGAAGATGGGAACATGGTATCGTTTATTCAAAGCAACTATATGGGCTTTGGTTCTGGAATTGTGGTGCCTGGCACCGGTATCAGCCTTCAGAACCGGGGGCATGATTTTTCATTGGATTATTCTCACGACAACTGCCTTCGTCCCGGCAAGAGAACCTATCATACCATTATCCCGGGATTTTTAACGAAAGACGGCCAGCCAGTGGGTCCTTTCGGCGTCATGGGGGGATACATGCAGCCCCAGGGGCATGTCCAGGTCATCATGAACACGGTCGATTTCAAGCTGAATCCACAATCCGCGCTTGATGCACCGAGATGGCAATGGATCGAAGGGAAGAAGGTACTGGTAGAACGTTCACTGCCGCAGCATGTTGCCGAGGAATTGGCGCGCAAAGGCCATGACGTAAAAGTTGCACTTGATGCCGGCAACTTTGGGAGAGGCCAGATCATATGGCGCAATCCTGAAACCGGTGTACTGGCCGGCGGAACAGAAGGCCGGACTGACGGGGCCGTGGCAGCCTGGTAGAAATAACCTTCATAAGGATTTGATGCATTCATGACCTATTTGCAATTATTTATCGCTTTTTTTCGATCAGGCATTCTTGGATATGGAGGCGGTCCGTCCTCCATACCGCTCGTACATAAGGAAGTGGTCGGAAAGTTTAAATGGATGAACGATGAAGAATTTGGAGATGTGCTTGCCCTTGGAAATGCCTTGCCTGGCCCCATTAACACAAAAATGGCAGGATATATCGGATACCGGGTGGCCGGTTTATCCGGTATGCTTGTTGCTTTGCTCTCTTCTATTCTTCCTACTATTATTCTGATGATCGTCCTTCTTACCTCTCTCGCACAATATAAAGACCAGCCATGGGTTCAAGGAATGACAAAAGGCGTGCTTCCTGTTGTTGCCGTTTTGCTTGCGGTGCTGACGTGGCAGTTTTTCACCAGCGCAAAGAAAGGTCTGGGATTTAAGCTCAGCCTGATTCATGTAGCGGCAGGCATCTTATTATTGCAGCTGCTGAGGATACATCCCGCCATTTTGATCGGCGTGCTTCTGGCTTATGCGCTTCTTAAGCCCACAAGGAAAGATGAAGAGAAATCTTCTGAGAGAGGGGAAGGTATGGGATGATTTATTGGCATATTTTCCTTGCTTTTTTTATCCCCGGCATCCTGGGGTATGGGGGAGGCCCGGCTTCTATTCCTCTGATTGAAAATGAAGTTGTGGGCCGTTATCACTGGCTGACCGTCAATCAGTTTACTGAAGTGCTCGCGCTTGGCAATGCACTCCCGGGTCCGATTGCCACAAAGATGTCCGGCTATATCGGTTACACGCAAGGAGGCGCTCTCGGCTCTTTTGTGGCTGTTTTTGCAACGGTAGCGCCTTCCCTGGTTTTGATGATCGTCTTCCTGAGTGTCATCTATAAGTTCAAGGATTCACCAAGAGTGAAAAAAATGACGTTATACGTAAAACCAACGATTGCCGTTCTTCTCGGAGTGATGGCTTATGATTTTTTTGCGGAATCTGTCAGCTCTTCCGGCTGGATACAGACTGCAGCCATAGCCGCTATCAGTTTTCTATTAATGCAAAAATTCAAAGTATCTCCAGTTATTGTAATCGTGGCTGCCATTGGCTACGGGGCAGTTTTCATGGCATAAGAAAAGAACTGACATTGTCAGTTCTTGTTTTATTTCACCTTTCTTTGGCTGCGCAAAATGATCGGGATAATCGTTCCTGCAAGGACAAGCCCGAATGCGATTGCCCCTGAAATCAGGAAGGTTTGTGAGCCGAGCTGGATCGCGGCGTTGTAATCATTCTCGACCAGCTGCCTCATCGTGTCATAGGCACCGCCGCCTGGTACGAGCGGGATGATGCCGGAGACACTGAAGATGATGACAGGCATACGGTGGATCCGGGCATACAGGTGGCTGATGGCCGCTACCACAAATGAGGCCATCGCGGTGGCCAGAACCAGATCGAACTGGCTGTTTCCTGACATCCCTTCAAAGATGAGCCAGCCGATCATCCCGCAGATGCCGCCGGGGATGACAGCCTTTTTTGGAACGTTAAATAGAATACCAAACCCGGCCGAAGCAATAAAGCTCGTCCAAATTGCTTCAATCATGTGCATCGTATTTCCTCCTCACAGCGTAACGATAACAAAAGCAATGCCTGTTCCGATGGCAAAGGCCGTCAGCATCGCTTCAGCTCCTAATGAGATGCCGGAAACAAGGTGACCGGCCATCAGATCCCGTACCGCATTTGTGATCAGCACACCCGGCACAAGCGGCATCACGGCTCCGATAATAATCTTATCGAGCTGGTCTCCAATGCCGGCCGTGATGGCAAGCTTGGCAATCAGGCCGATAAAAAACGCAGCAAGAAGCTCAGAGAAAAAGCGGACCGAAATGTAGCGTTTTGAAAATAAGAAAATGGCATAACCGACACCTCCGGCGATCATGGAAGGCAAAAAGTCGTTCCAGTTTCCTTTGAACATGAGGGCGAAGCAGCCGCTCACGAGAATGGCAGCCACAACCTGAAGCCATGTTGGATACGCTTCAGGTGTGACTTCAATCTTTTTCAATTCCTTTTTTGCCGTCTCCAGTGAAAGGGATTCATTGGCCACTTTTCGTGACAGATCATTGACGAGAACGACGACATGCAGATCTGTCGACCGGTCGAGGATCCTGACAATCTTCGTATAATCCTTTGTTTTTCCCTTTTCAAGCAACGATAGAATAATGGCGGTCGGTGTAACGAAAACCTGGGCGGCTTCCATATTATAGTTTTGCGCAAGCCGGGTGATCGTATCTTCAACCCGGTAGGTTTCTGCACCATTTTGAAGCATGAGCCTGCCTGCCAAAAGGCATACTTCCATTACATCTTCAATTTTATTCTTAGGCATAGTAGGCCCCCTTTCAGGAGATTAGTTCATAGATTTTTCTGTTGACTTTAGAAATTGCCTGCCTGCAAAAAATACAGCGCCTGCAAATAGAAAAGAGGCAAATAAAAATTCTGCACGATTTCCAACCTTGTAAAACATCGAGCCGATCATCGGTCCGGCCGCCATACCTAAGTACCGGAAAAAGTTATAAACGCCTATGGCTGTTGCACGATTATGCTGAAAAGCCCGTGCCAGCAGGGTGGTTTGGACAGGGAGTGACAGCCCAAGACAAAGACCGAAAAGTGAGATGCTCGTGATTAAAACGGGAAGTGATACTGAAGATAAAAAAACAAATAAAACGGTGGCAAGAACATTTAAGCTTGATGTTACAATCAGGAAATTTTTCGGATTGCCCCTTTCCTGGAGCCGTCCGCCAACATAGCTTCCTGCCACTAAGAACAAGGACATAGGAAGGAAAACCAAGCCTTTTTCGCTGGCCGATAAACCATAGAAGGCTGCGAGCAGATGAGGCAGGAAAACGAGAAAATTATAAAACGTATAATATTGAATAAATCCAAGAAGAACGATAGCAAGTCCGGTTCTTTTCTTAAGTACAATGGTGAAATCCGAAAAGCTGAATCCTTTTCTTGATACCCCTGCAGGCTTTGTTTCAGGAAGAAGCTTTAAATTAGCAAAAAACATCAGCAGGCCAGTTCCTGTGAGTACCCAAAATACACCTTGATAACCAGTATACCCTCCAACAAAGCCTCCAACAACAGGCCCAACTACCGGGCCGAGCGCTACAAGCATTTGAAAGGTTCCCATAGAACGTCCAAGGGCCTTTCCTTCAAATAAATCTCCGATGACAGTGGTTGCGACGACAGATCCTGCTGCTATTCCTGCTGCCTGAACAGCCCGGAATAAGAGGAGTGTCCATATGTTAGGGGATAACGCCGCACCGGCTGAAGCGGCAACATAAAGAAGTATTGCAGGAAGCAGCACTTTTCTCCGGCCGATCTTATCTGTCAACGGGCCATAAACAATCTGCATCATAGCGAGTATGAAAGTAAAGATGGAAATCGTTAAATTCACAATGAATCCCGAGGTCTGAAATTCATGCTGGATTTCAGGGAGGATCGGTGTATAGATCGTTTGTGTGAAGGGACCAAAGAATGCAGCAAAGGCTACACAATAAAGTATGATTTTTTTATTCAATGAAGAGATCCGCCTTTCCAATATAACCGCCTATTCATTTTAAAAAACAGATTTAAAATTTCATAATATTAACTTTCTGACTTTACTATTTTACACTTTTCTTATCATACGGCAAATCATATATTCAGCAATAGAAGAAATAGAATAAACCTTGATTTATTTGCTCACTCTAATGATAGGAGAGTAGCTTTAAAGGGAAGGTGAAGGAGATGCCGGAAGATGAACAAGTCAATCAAGAATCAGAGGAAATCAAACCGGTTGACTCTGCGGCTGCAAAAAACCTGGAGTTTGTAAATCAGGTCCTTCATCAAAGCAGTGATTTGAAAACAAGAGACATCAATCATAATGGATCAGCAGGGATTGTCATCTACCTGGAATCGATCGCTGATACTGAAAAAATTCAAAACAGTATACTGGAACCGTTAAACAGACAGCCGAAAATAAACATCATGGCAGGCATTACGAATGCAGAAATGATACAGCTTAACGATTTGAATGAAGCCATAAAAAAATTGCTGACGGGAAACTGCCTTCTGCTTTTGGACGGGATGGACAGTGTTTACGCCATCAATGTCCAGTTAGAAATCACCCGGCCTCCTGAAGAGCCCTACAATGAAAAAGTCGTCCGAGGTTCACATGAAGGCTTTGTCGAGAACATAAACCAAAACCTCGGATTGATCCGCAGGCGCATCGAAAATGAGAGTCTAGTCTTTAAGCAGTATATTTTGGGTAAAAAAACAAAATCAAAAGTGGTCATCGCTTATATGGATGATTTGGTGAATAAAGAAATATTGGCGGAAGTGGACCGGAGAATCTGTTCTATTTCAACAGACATGATTTTTAGTCCGGGGTATATGGAAGAGTTTCTGGAAAATAAATCATTCTCGCCTTTTCCGCAAATGCTTCCTACAGAACGTCCGGACCGGACGATGGCACACTTAATGGATGGTAGGATTGCTCTCTTGGCAGAAGGGAGCGCAACCGCATTAATTTTACCGGTAACGTTCCTTTCCTTTTTTCAATCGCCTGATGATTTTAACAGCCGACTCCTCTCTGGTTCTTTTTTTCGCTTGCTGAGGATGGTAAGTTTTCTGGTGGCCATGACACTGCCCGCGATATACATAGCCATTATTGGATTTCATTTTGAGATATTACCGAATGAGCTCGTTCTTCCTATTAAGTCATCATTGGAAGGTATTCCTTTCCCGCCTATTGTTGAGGCCTTCATCATGGTGTTTACAATTGAGCTGATCCGCGAGGCGGGGGTGAGGCTCCCCACTCCGATCGGCCAAACAATCGGTATCGTTGGCGGTTTAGTCATCGGTGATGCCGTAGTAAACGCCGGCTTTATCTCCAACGTGATGGTCATTGTCATTGCGGTTACGGCGGTCGCATCGTTTACAGTTCCAACCTATGAAATGGGTGCTTCGATTCGTATCTTGACGTTTCCTCTGATGATTGCCGCCTCTCTTCTTGGCTTCCTGGGCATTGTTATGGGGCTGATGGTCATCCTGCTGCATCTGTGTAAATTGGAATCAATTGGCACTCCATATTTCTCACCTTTTGGGCCGTTTAATCTCAGTGGCTTAAAAGATGCAATCGTTCGCTTTCCGATATGGAAACTGAATGATCGGCCGATGGACACTTTGCCGCAAAAAATAAAGAAGCAAAACAAAACCAGAGGATGGAATAAAAATGAAACTAAGAAATGAGGACAATATTACATCCTTTCAGTTAATCTTCTTCATCGTCCAGGCTCAGGTCGGAGTAGGAATCTTATCTATGCCATACAATATTTACACACAAGCTGGACATGACAGCTGGATCTCTGTATTAATCGGAGGCTGTATTGTACAAGTTCTATTAGTTTTATTCTGGTACACCATGAAAAGATATCCAGCCATGACCATTTTTGAAATTTTTGATCATAGTGCGGGGCTCTGGATTGGCGGAGTGATTAAATTTCTATATATCATTTTTTTTATTTTGATCGGCGCGAGCATTCTTTCTCTATTTGCAGAGATGATCAACTTATGGATTCTTCCTTTGACCCCCAGGTGGCTGCTTATTATTCTAATGGCGGTTATCGGAATCTATGCAATAAGGGGGCCGGTTAAATTTCTTGCGAGGTTTTTTGTATTTGTCTCAATCATGCTGATCATTTTTGTATTACTTGTCATTAACGCTTTTTTTGAAGCGAATTACTTGAATATTTTCCCTGTAGGTGAGAGTGGCTTTTTTCCAATTTTAAAAGGGACGGAGAAAGCTTTTTTCTCCATGCTGGGATTTGAACTTTTTCTGGTCATTGCCCCTTATGCAGATTCAAAGCCGATTAAGAAATTAAAGTCCATTTCCATCGCCAATCTAATCGTTACATTGTTTTATGCTTTCTTAACACTGATCTGTATTCTCTTCTTTGGTATTAATGAATTTAAACTGGTTCCCCAGCCGCTGCTGTATATGATAAAATCCTTTTCATTTAAAGTTCTTGAACGGATTGATTTGCTGTTTTTGTCCATGTGGATCGTTTCGGTTGCCACATCTTATATGGCCTTCTTGTTTGGCGCTTCAAGAGGAATGATGTCCTTTTCAAAAAAACATCAGGATCATACTCCTTTCGTTATTTTTGCTGCAATACCCACTGTCATTCTTGCGCTCATACCTGAGGGGGGGTATGAGGTTGGAAAGTTTACCAATTCCGTTACGTATTTAAGCTATATATTCGTAATCGGGATTCCAATCCTGTTTTTTATCATAACTGCTTTTACCTATATAAAGGAGAAAAAAGTGTTATGAAAAATAAATGGACAAGAATAATCTGCGTGCTGTTCTTGATCGCTTCGATAATCCCCTTGATGACAGGATGCTGGGATCAGCGTCTCATCAAGGAATCCAGGCTTATTTTAGCAGTAGGGCTAGATCTTGCTCCTAACGGAAAAATAAGGGACACCGTCGTATATCCAGTTGTAAACAAATCTTCTCAAGCGGTCGCTATGGTAAAAAGTGTGGTTGTAACTTCAACCGGAGACACCACACGTGATGCGCGGTTTAACCTCGATAAAAAAGTTTCACAGATGTTCGATGCTTCAAGAAACCGCATCTTCTTATTTGGTGAAAAGCTGGCCCGAAAAGATATGTATTCCAGCCTCGATGTCATTTACAGGGATCCCAGAGGGTCCGTTAACGCCATGGTGGCCGTTGTGAAGGGACAGGCTAAAAAAGGGCTGGAAATTCAGCCTCAGGATTCAACGCTATTGGATATCTATTATCCTGAACTGATAAGAAGTGCCAGTAATATCGGCCTCTATGATATAGAAACCGTCCAATCGATCTGTACGCTCATGTTTGATGAAGGGAATGATTATCTGCTGCCATACTTGAAGATCATCGAGAAGCAGCAAAGAGCATCAGTGATCGGAACAGCGATGTTTCATAGGAACAAAATGACAGGATCATTAAACGGTAGAGAGTCCACTCTGCTGCTGCTCTTGAACAATGTTAAAAATCCTTACCCTCGATTTACATTTAAAATCAGCAAAAGGCAAGAAATTAATGAAAAGAATTACATGACCATTCTTGTTAATGATATTGAACGGAAAATGAAAATTAACATTTCCCACAATCAAAAAGTACATGTTAAACTAAATTTGAAAATGGATGTAAATGTAAATGAACTTCCGATGGATCATCTGGACAATCCCAAAAAAGCAACAAAGCTGGATCGTTTATTATCACGAGAAATGAATAATCTTGCTAATAAAACGATTAAAAAAATGCAAAAAGCCAACTGTGATGAGCTTGGGATCGGCAAGAAGATTCGAGCGTTTCACAATTCCGATTGGAAGAGGATGAACTGGGATAAAGATTATTCAAAGATCACCATTGAACCAAATGTAAAAGTTACGATCACTCAGCATGGCATTATTAACTAATGAATAGGCTCTAATTGCCGATAGTAGAAGAGGAGAATAATTCATAGGGGGAAATATTAATCATGCGTAAAAAGGCAATGAAATGGATTGTAACAGCAGCTCTGATGGCCAGCATTATTCTTCCATCCCATGCAGCTGCAGCGTCACCAACTTATTCGGTGACTCCAAACAGTAAAACCTACAAAGGACTCATGATGAACTTCAGTACGTATAATTCGTATACGAAGCATTATTATTTGCTGCGGTCGTACTTGGAACAGCTGGAAAAGACGGGTGGAGGTACTCTCGTTTTAAACAGAGGAACGTACACAATTTCCAACACCCTGTATGTTCCGTCCAATGTAACCCTGAAATTAAAGGACGGAGTGAACATTGTGAAAGGAACGAAGACCGGGACGAGTGTCTTTCAGTCAGCGAAATCTATCTTTCAGCTGATCCGTCCTTCCAAATCGGCAAAGAGCAGTATATATGGAGAATATAACGGAGAGAAAAACATCTCTTTTATCGGTGAAGGTTCAGCCGTAATCGATATGAAGTACACACAAGATGGAATTGCCATAATTGCAGGCCATAACATGAATATAAATGTAAAAAACATTACGTTCCGAAATATGCAATCTGGCCATTTTATTGAAATGGATGCAACGTCACACGCAACCATCGCACATAATCGTTTTCTTGATTCCAAGCCTTCGCCTAACAGGAATAAAGAAGCCATCAACCTTGATACACCGGATCATTCTACATTAGGATGGAGCCAGAAATGGAGCACGTTCGACCGTACACCGAACCAGAATGTAACCATTGAAGATAATGAGTTTAAAAATCTTGACCGGGCGGTTGGGACTCATAAGTATTCAGGCGGAAAATATCATGATCAGGTTGTCATCAAGGACAATACGATAGAAAAAACACGTCAGGATGCCATTCGCGTCATGAACTGGTCAAACGCTGTCATAGAAGACAATACCATCAAAAATGTAGCTGACGGAACTGGGAGTTACAGGGGGATATTGGCCAGTGGTGCCATCCATCCGAAGTTTGAAAATAACGTCATAGAGGATGCGGCAAGACCTATGCAATTTCTCGTGTGGCGAAACACAGGACCGGGTTCACAGTACGATACGATCTACAATGATTTAAATGAAGAGGATATCAACACTTTAAAGACGAATAAAGTGAAGACACCGACAGAAGGATTTATCCGGATCAATAAAGAATATAATTCCTTCACAAAGCAAAATACCGATTTAATTCCTGTGAAAATCATGAACTAACTGGAGGAGTGAGGCTAGCTCACTCCTTTTATTTATAATGACATTCTAAGGGAGGAAGAGGTCAATTAAAATCGCTGCATTCCGTTCTTTTTTTGCTGCAGGAGGAACCATCATTTTACTGTTGGCATCCTGTACGATTCAAGTGGATAAAAAAGAAGAAAATGTTACCGTAATTCCTGATGTAAACTATAAAGCGGATCAAACGATGCATTTGAAATTAAAAGAGATGAGAAAGAAAAAGCCGGATGGCGAGCCGCTTTATAAGGTATATAAAGATCTCCCCTTAATTGATGTGCATAACCACCAATCTCCAGAATTTCCCTATATGGAATGGGATAGACTTGGAGTGGATCGTACGGTTTTATTTGGTGGTATTTCTGAACCAGAGGCAATGAAAACAGATGAGCTCGCCTGGAAGGATTATGAGGAACGCCCTGAGCAGGTGTATCCATCCTTTGCGGGCATCAACATTTATTCTGAAAAAGGGATAGCCTATACTAGGAAAAACCTTGAAAATGGTTACTTAAACATCGGTGAATTGGCGGCTGCTTCAACTTATTCGCCAATTGTCTCTTCTGTTAAATGGAAGGCGGAAACTCCGTCTTCTGGGAAACTCAATGAGATTTATAAACTGGCTGGCCGGTATAAAGTTCCTGTGCTTTTGCATATCGATCCTGCTTATGGTCCGCCTATAGGGGGATTGCAAAGGGTGCTTACCCGTTTTCCGAAGGTCAATTTCATTTACGCTCATGCCAACGTTGCCTCCTCGCCAGAAAATATAGAAGCATTGCTTTCTAAATACAGCAATTTATTCATTGACTTTTATGCAGGATATACTGAATATGGCGATGGCAGTGAATATGAACTGAAAGATTTTGTGCCCTTGATGGAAAATTATCCAGATCGTTTTTTGTTTGGCAGTGATTCTGGATATGGAATTGGGTATGATGGGGCTATTGCCGCTATTTATGAGATGATTGATCTATTAAGCGATAAAACAGCAGTGAAAGTCGCATATCAAAACTATGAATCACTGATTGAAAGACAGCCTCCTACCCAAACACAAATGAACAAAATTAAATCACTTTCGAAAGGTTCGGCAAAGTATAAGCTGAACAAAAGAGAAGCAAACGAACTGATCATGAAGCTGGCGGACAAGCGCAAAAAAGAAGGATCCTAAAAGGATCCTTCTTTTTGAGCTGATTTTCTAAAGGGTTAGATCCAGCTAAAGCCGAAACCGTGGCAACAGCGGCGGCGTCTATGGCAACCGCAATGTTTTTTCTTTCGCTTTTTGCAGAAGAAAGAACTTGAAGAAGAAGAGGAAGAAGAAGATTCGCATTTATGTTTCTTTCCTGTGCTGAACTTTTTGTGCTTTTTTTCGAAGCCCATTCGTGCATCCCCCTTGAAAATGGATTCCAGAAATAAATTCCGGTTAAGATATCATATGAGAGGATGCAGAAGGTGGACTAGACCTCTGTTCTTGTTTTATAACTATTTTTCTAGTAGAAATAGTTTTTTTGTCTATTGGAATAAGCAGCTTATAATTTCCACTGGCATTCACCTCTTCAATCATCTTTCCTCAAACTGTTATCAATCTACACTTCGTAATTTATCCAAATCATCTATTCATGAACTTTATGAACAAAATGCTCTTTATGTATAAAACAGTCATTTTTAAACAGTTTTTGATATGATAGTTGAATAAATGTACTAGGCAACGCTGATTTCTCAGGCAGGTATTGACTATCTGTTGAAGTTGAAGGGGTGCAATGCTGATGTTGGAAGGAAACAAAAACGTATCTGCGATTTTGCAGACAGCATGTATAGGGATCACGGGTGCACTCCTGTTCCTGTTGATACACATGCCATTGCCATGGCTGTTAGGTTCGCTCACTGCTGTTGTGGTATGGAGGAAGTTATCAAAACAGCCGCTGTACTGGCCGATCGGATTCAGGCATACGGCTATTATTTTTCTGGGATCAATGCTAGGAACTTCTTTTACAGCAGGAACAGTAAAAGAAATGGTGCTTCAGTTTCCTTTTATGGCTTCTACAACCGTTATTACGGTTCTATTTTGCCTCGTTCTGGCTTTCTACACGGTAAAACATATAAAAATTGATCTGGCGAGCAGTATCTTTGGAAGTGTTCCCGGCGGAATGTCACAGGTCGTGGTTATGAGCGAAGAAACGATGGAGGTGGATACAACGACCGTGGTCCTCATGCAGACGATCCGTTCAGTATCTGTCATCTTTTTCGTCCCCTTTTTAACGGTTCACGGAATTGGCGGTGAAGTTCGTCCATCTACGGCTCCACAGGTAAATGCTGCTGAGTCGGGGACATGGGTGCAGTATGCTGTTTTTGCTGCTATCGCCTTGTTTGGCGCCTGGGGAGGAAAGAGGATCAGGCTTCCAGCCGGCTTTTTGACAGGATCTCTGATCGCTGTCTCAGTATCCGTTTCGTTAGGATTGCAAGCCCCTCATGTTCCGTCATATTTCATTCTCGTTGCCCAAATTTTCCTCGGAATCCACATTGGCCGGCAGTTTAATCCACAAATGGAGGGGAATGTGAAGAAACTAGGCATCTACACGATTGGAAACAGTCTTTTGCTCGTCCTGTTTTCTTTAGGGATTGCTTTTTTGCTCAGCAAATGGACGCCAATGGACTTTACTACAGCGTTTTTGAGTGCTGCACCAGGAGGCATCGCTGAGATGGGAGTTACCGCTTCCGCAGTTCATGCAGATCTTTCCATGGTTACAGGTTATCAGCTGTTTCGTATCTTTTTTATTATGTTTGCTGTTCTGCCCCTGGCTCAATGGTGGGTGAGAAAACGGAAAAAGATAGCTAAATCAGCATAAAAAAGCTTGAAGATCATTATGATTCTTCAAGCTTTTTTTTATGGCTTTTTAAGTTTTTACCCTAGCGAAGTTGTTTGAATATTCGATAAGGATCAATTATGTTCGAGTTTCGCTCAATTATCATCGGATTAGGCTCAATTCCAGCCTTGCTTCGCTCAATTCCATGATATCAAGCTGATTTCCGCACATCTTCAGCCTGCTGTTTTCCCTTGTGCAAGAGAGACACAGCGAGATACAGGACGAGAAAGACTGCCATAAACAGAGCGGATAGGCGATACATGCCGGCATATCCCTGATGCATGGCGATCAGACCCAGCAGCATCGAACCTGCAGCTACTCCTAAGTCGAGCGAATTAAAGAACATGCTGTTGGCTAAGCCGCGTTGTTCCACGGGTACTGCTTTTATCATCCAAGCCTGTACGGAAGGCTGAATCATGCCATACCCAAAGCCATAAAGCATCGCGGACAGGATGATATACCCTGTGGAAGAGGCTATGGAAAGCGTAAAGAGGCCGCACATCACGGAGATGGCCCCCGCTGTCAGTAAGCTAAAATGACCTTTGCTGTCAAAAATCTTTCCGGAAAAGGGACGGATGATAAAGATGGCAAGGGCGTTAAATAAAAAGAAGTAGCTGATATGGGTGAGGTGGGCTTCTTTTCCAAATAGAGCAAGGAAACTAAGCAGCCCTCCATACGTAATGGATAATAACAGGTTTAATAGCCCAGGAAGAGCAATTTTTTTAAGGGCTTCTCCCGTACTGTGATTGGCTTTTTTCAATGGTTCCGCACTAGGCGGGGCTGGAAGAACGGCGGCGGACCGGTTCACGAACGCCAGCGGGAAAATAAGAATTAAAACAACAGTCCCGGCAGCTGCCAGTGTTCCAAACCCGTAGTTGCCAAGCAATGAAAGGCCGATAATCGGGCCGAGTGACATCGCTAAGCTCGTTGAAAGCCCGAAATAGCCGATTCCTTCACCCATCCGTTTTTGGGGTATAACGTCAGCTGCCATGGTAGGCAAGGTTGTGCTTGATAGTCCGAAGCCTATCCCAAAAAGCACACGCATGACAAGAAGGAGAAGAATAGATCCGCACCAATAATAGCCGGCTGTCGATAGCGCGGCGATGGCGATCCCACAATAAAGAATGACAGATGCTTTTCCTTTTCGAAGAATTCCCGCTGCAAAAAAACGGGTGGCGATGGCAGAAAGAGCAAACAGGCTCGTAACAAGGCTGACGGTAAAATCACTGGCTTGAAAGGCATCTTTCGTATAGACAGGAAACGAAGGAAGTATCATCTGCAAATTTAAAAATAAAAGCAAATTGCATACGGTTATGATAATAAATTCCTTGCTCCAAAGTTTTTCTTGGTGTGAATTCAATTGCATGGCTCCTAACTGTTGATGATGTCATCAATATTTTTGCTTAATTTCTCAAGGACTTCTTTAAACCGTTCCACTTCTGCCGGTTCAATTCCGGCAAGGATTTCTTTCATGGTTTCAGCTTCAATGGGAACGGTCTTGGAGGCGATTTCCTCGCCTTTTTCCGTAAGGGAGACAATAAAAGCTCTGCGGTCCGTTTCGCTCATTTGCTTTTGAATCAGTTCTTTTTTCATAAGGATATCGAGGATTCTAGCCGTGGTTGGCTGGTCTTTAGCCGTTCGGCGGGCAAGTTCTTTCTGGGTAATGCCCCCGTCCTCGAATAACTGATAAAGAACCGACCATTGTTCGGGTGTAATATCAAATTCACGAAAGCGATGCATAAGCAAATTTATTGTTTTCCTGCTTGTCTGGTTAATTAAAAAGCCGACAGAAACATCTTTATGTTGTGATTGCAAAATCATCGTTCCTCTCATAAAAAATACTTGTTAAGACAATTATAAGTAAAACATATATTTATAAAGAATGCAATACACACAAAAAAACCCGCTGCCAGAAGCAGCGGGGAAACATTCGAAAAATTTTCAGACCTCAGGATACAGTTTAACAAATTATGTAAAAACAGTCTACTTTTTTTAAAGTGCTGCTGATACCATTAAAAGCAGAGAGACTGAAGGGAGAATGAAAAATGTTGGTATTTCAGCAGCAGCGTTATCAATGCAAAACAGAGTGGGGAGTCAGGGGGGCAAGAGAAGCAGCAGAGCGGGGAGACATTATTGTTGTGGTTGATGTTTTAAGCTTTTCATCCACCGTTGTTACGGCACTAAGTTATGGTGCTAAGATTTTTCCCTATCCTCCGCCAATCAATGAAGAAGCCAAAAAATATGCAGAGGAAATCGGAGCAGAGCTTTTATCAGGAAGAGCAGAAGCTTTGAAATGGGGGATGCATTCTCTTTCACCGGCATCATTCAGTTTGCTTGACCAAGAAAAGAAGTTTGTGATGTGCTCGTTGAATGGTGCAGCGTGCATTTGGGCTGCCAGAAAAGTTCCTGCACTGCTGATCGGCTGTCTGCTGAATGCATCGGCCGCTGCGGGAAAGGCCGAACAGCTGCAAAAGCAGTCAGGTGCTGACATCACCGTGGTGGCATGCGGTGAGAGATGGGGAAATCCGCAGCAGGCTGAAAATAACATCAGACCAGGTATCGAGGATTATCTCGGTGCAGGTGCCATACTTTCGAAACTTAACGGAAGTAAATCGCCTGAAGCACAAGTATGTATAGGCGCTTATCTTTATCAAAAGGAAAACATTCAAGAAGTCATTTGGAACTGCGGCAGCGGACTGGAGCTGCGTGAACGCGGATTTTCTGAAGATGTGCGGCATTGTACGAAGATGGATGAGTTTGATCTTGTACCCCAGTTGAAAGGGAATGTTTTTGCCAGGAGCTGATTTCATGGCCTGTCCCATACCAAATAAAGTCCTGATCGGATAGGCCAAAATCAGGATCTCTATATGAACAACCTGCAGTGCGTTATATTACACCCACTTGTAAATCAGCTTTTGATAGATTTTGTCTGATGGTTTTTCGCTGTCAGGGTAAATATCGATAATCATGATTTTTTCGCCATCAATCGTTTTTTCGAATGTCTCCCCGATCCAAACCTTCATTTTTTTACACTTCCAAAATCATTTTGAAAGGCCAGCAGTGCCGTTTTTGAACAAATATCAATATTTACACCCTGTTTTTGAAGTTTGGAAATAAGCTCCTTAAGTTTTTTTGTCATGCTTCCTCATTCCTTTTTATTAGAATAAAGGCATATCAGCCCGCTTAACTTTAATAAACCATTCAAATCCAATTCTATTTCTTCTGTTCTTATAAACAGTATACCGCGTATAGGTGTTTTCATTTGACTTTTGAAAAAAATCCCACAACTATTGTTTTTTCATCGAAAGTTTGGATGAAAGTAAAAGAAATAACAAAAGTGTTGACCTTCATGTATATACAAGTTACAATACAAAACAAGACATGTATATACAAGTTTCCGCTTTTTTATGAAAGCGATTTAAAAACGCACTGCTTTACATCACTTTTCAAAATTTAGCCTTGATTACAAAACGCGTGAACAAGGCTGTTTTATAAAAGTTATATGTAAACGGTATCAAGGAGGAAGGTTATATGGACATCAGGCAAACCGCTGAACAAATTGTAGAAGCTGTAGGCGGCAAAGAAAACATCGGTGCAGCAACTCATTGTGTGACCAGACTTCGCTTTGCACTAAATGATGAAAATCAAGTCAACAAAGAAAAGCTTGAAAATATTGATGCGGTGAAGGGATCTTTTTCCACAAACGGCCAATTTCAAGTCGTCATCGGACAAGGACTCGTGGACAAAGTTTATAATGAGCTCGTCGAGGCTGCAGGAATAGGTAAAGCAACAAAGGAAGACATCAAAAATGCGGCTGAACAGAAACTGAATCCTATACAGCGGGCCGTAAAAACATTAGCTGATATTTTTATTCCAATCCTTCCGGCAATCGTTACAGCTGGTCTGCTCATGGGGATAAACAATATCCTTACTGGGCCGGGGATTTTTTATGAGGGAAAATCTTTTGTCGATGTAAATACCGCTTGGAAAGATCTTGCGGATATGATCAATGTGATTGCCAACACAGCGTTTGCTTTTCTTCCTGGATTAATCGGCTGGTCAGCCGTCAAGAAGTTCGGGGGAAATCCTCTGCTGGGGATCGTCCTGGGTTTGATGCTTGTGCATCCAAGTCTTCTTAACGCATGGGATTACGGAAAAGCGCTTGAAGCTGGAAAAGTGCCGCACTGGAATTTATTCGGTTTACAGATTGAGAAGATCGGCTATCAAGGCCAGGTGCTTCCTGTTCTGCTGGCATCCTATGTGCTGGCGAAAATAGAAGTGTTTTTAAATAAAAAGGTACCGGATGCGTTTAAATTGCTTATCGTTGCTCCGATTGCCCTGCTCGTTACAGGTTTTCTTTCCTTTATCGTTATTGGCCCGATTACATTTGGAATCGCAAACTTTTTAACTGATGGACTTGTCAGCATTTTTGACAACTTTGCTGCTTTAGGAGGGCTTATCTATGGCGGTCTCTACGCTCTGCTTGTTGTAACAGGCATGCACCATACCTTCCTGGCGGTAGATCTTCAGCTCATCGGAAGCAAGGGAGGAACCTTTTTATGGCCAATGCTCGCTCTTTCTAATATTGCTCAAGGATCCGCAGCTCTGGCTATGATGTTTATCTCAAAAGACGAAAAGGTAAAAGGATTGTCCTTTACATCAGCTGTTTCTGCGTATTTAGGAATAACTGAACCTGCACTGTTTGGGGTTAATCTGAGGTTCAGATATCCCTTCATCTGTGCGATCATCGGTTCTGCGATCGCGGGGGTATTCATTACTATAAATAAAGTTAAAGCTTCTTCCATCGGTGTCGGCGGAATACCTGGTTTTCTTTCTATTTTCCCGGATAAATGGGCGCCTTTCTTTATTGGAATGGCCATCGCAATTGTCGTTCCGTTTGTATTAACATACCTCTTTGCCAAAGTAAAAAAAGCGAAATAACGGACAAGTACAGCTGGCTTACTTACATGAGCCGGCTTCAACCATTTATAATTATTAGACAGATAGGCGGTGGACACTATGGAACAGCCATGGTGGAAAAAATCAGTGGTTTATCAGATTTATCCAAAAAGCTTCAAGGATACAACCGGAAACGGTACCGGAGATTTAAACGGAATCATTGAAAAGCTGGACTACTTAAAGCTTCTCGGTGTAGATGTGGTCTGGCTGACTCCAATCTATGAGTCTCCGCAAAAAGATAACGGTTATGATATCAGTGATTATTATAAAATTCATGAAGAATACGGCTCCATGGAAGATTTTGAACGGCTGCTGGGTGAAGCGCATAACCGGGGCATTAAAATCATCATGGATATCGTTGTGAATCATACATCTACAGATCATGCATGGTTTAAACAAGCCAGCTCTTCAAAAAACAATGAATTTAGAGATTTTTATATATGGAAAGATCCGAAAGACGGAGCTGCACCGAATAACTGGATCTCCAAATTTGGCGGATCAGCGTGGAAATATGATGAAACAACAGAACAGTATTATTTGCACCTTTTTGATGTATCTCAAGCTGATCTGAATTGGGAAAATAAAAAGGTCCGTGAAAATGTGTATGAGATGATGAACTTCTGGTTTGATAAAGGCGTTGACGGTTTTAGGCTGGATGTGATTAATCTTATTTCTAAAAATCAGGATTTTCCTGAAGATGACGGATCACTTCCGCCTGGTGACGGCCGCAGATTTTATACGGACGGCCCAAGGGTGCATGAGTTTATAAAGGAGATGAATTCAGAGGTCTTTTCTAAACATGACAGTCTGACAGTGGGAGAGATGTCCTCCACTTCCATCGATCATTGTATCCGATATTCCAGGCCGGAAAGCAAAGAATTAAGCATGACGTTTAACTTCCATCATTTAAAAGTTGACTATCCTAATGGAGAAAAGTGGACGGCCGCTGATTTTGATTTTCTTTCGTTAAAAAGGATTCTTTCTGAATGGCAGACACGCATGAATGAAGGTGGCGGGTGGAATGCGCTGTTCTGGTGCAATCATGATCAGCCTCGAATCGTCTCCCGATATGGGGATGATGGTGAACATCGGATAACATCGGCGAAAATGCTGGCGACGGTGATTCACTGTATGCAGGGTACTCCTTATATTTATCAAGGTGAAGAGTTCGGCATGACAAATCCGGGCTTTGATTCCATCGAAGACTACCGTGATGTTGAAACACTCAATGTCTACCAAGAGTTAAAAGAGGCAGGAAAAGATGTACCGGAGATTATCAAGATACTAAAGCAGAAATCAAGAGATAACTCACGTACTCCTGTACAATGGGATGCATCGCCAAATGCTGGTTTTACCTCAGGTACTCTTTGGATCAACGTTGCACCTAATTATAAAGAAATCAATGCACAAAAGGCCGTTCACGACGAGAACTCAGTGTTCAGCCACTATCAGAAATTAATCTCCATGCGAAAGTCGCTGGATGTTCTAACAGAGGGGGATTACAACTTAATCCTCGAAGACCATCCATCTATTTTTGCCTATACGAGAAATACTCCAGATGAAAAACTGCTGGTCATTAATAATTTCTATGCTAAAGAAGCGGTGTTCCATGCACCTCAAGAGCTTGTACCTTCAGGGAGGAAGGCAGAGGTGATCCTGTCTAACTACGAGGATTCATCCCATGAATTCCAAGGAATGAAGCTGAGACCCTATGAATCCATCGTTTATCGCATTATAAAGTAATGGTACAATAAATGTGGTGGTAAAAATGAAAACAAACAAATATTTGGCGATCTATCAAGAGATATCCCAGCAGATTGAAAAAGGGGAATTTGCTGCAAGAAAACAACTGCCCTCTGAGCATGAACTGGCTGAGCGATACAAGACATCCAGGGAAACGATCAGAAAGGCCTTAAACTTGCTTGCTCAGAACGGTTTTATCCAGAAGATCCGCGGGAAAGGCTCAATCGTCCTTGATCTGGCTAAATTTGATTTTCCTGTTTCCGGACTGGTCAGCTTTAAGGAATTGGCCTCGAAATTAGGGAAACCTTGGAAAACAGTGGTCCATGAATTGGAAACCATCGCTCCAGACGTTTTTTTGCAAAATGAGCTGAATTTGACGAAGAACGATACCGTTAGGAAAGTAATAAGGATACGGGAGATAAATGAGGAAAAAATTATCCTCGATAAAGACTTTTTTAACGAAAAGTTGGTTCCTGGTTTAACAAAAAAAATCTGTGAAGATTCGATCTACGAATATATAGAAAAAGATCTTGGGTTAACGATCAGCTTTGCCAAAAAAGAAATTATTGTTGAAGAACCGACAGAGGAAGATCAAAACTTGTTATCACTCAATGGCTTTCATAACGTTGTAGTTGTTAAAAATCATGTCTATCTTGATGATGCAAGCCTTCTTCAATACACTGAATCCAGGCATCGTCCCGATAAATTCCGATTTGTTGACTTTGCAAGAAGAAATCATTAGTTTACGCCAGGCAATGCGACCATTGCCTGGTTTTTTATTTTCATCCATTAAAAGTGTTACTATAGAAGAGGATGCTTGGATACATAAGGAGGGAACACCATTGGCAATGGAACGTGACTTATACGAGTATTTGATGCGAAACACCGCAGCTTTAAGTGAGGAATGGGTGAAGCTTCAGGAGGAAAAATTAAGTCTTAGCGGCTCTTTAGAAGGAGTCAGCGCAGAACGAATACAGCATAATCAAACATTTATTGAAAATATGGCCAAAACGTTTATCAGCGACGACGTGAACTTTTCCGCGTGGTCAGAGCAGGTGGCTGTAAGAAGGGCAAATGCTGATACCCCATTGCATGAAACTTTGGAAAACTTTAAATATTTCAGGATTGTTTTCTGGAATCTAATCATGGATTTTGTACAAGAGAATGAAGCAGAAATCTCCCTTCAAACGCTGGGACGATGGAGCAAAAAAGTGAATGCGGGTTTTGATCATGTCATTGAGCTTTTTACGGTTTATTTCCAGCAGATCAGTGACGCGAGACTCTTGTCACAGCAGCAGATGATCCTGGAACTGAGTGCGCCGATTATTCCCGTGTTTTCAGGGATCGGTGTTTTGCCGCTGGTAGGCGAAATTGATACTTACCGCGCGCAAATGATTAAAGAAAGCAGTCTTGATAAATGCACAGAATTAAAACTTGAACATTTGATCATTGATCTCTCAGGTGTTCCAATCATGGATACGATGGTAGCGAATGAACTGTTTCAAGTTGTTCGGGCGCTTGCTTTACTCGGTGTTGAAACAACAGTAACTGGAATTCGTCCGGAAATTGCACAGACTGCGGTTAACCTTGGATTGGATTTTTCCAACATATCAACGTATGCCCATCTGCGCCAGGCGCTCCCGGTGATTATTAAAAGCCGTCAACTTTCATAACCTATTTTTATTTCAGCCACCTTTTATCTTAGGTGGTTTTTTTTGATAGGGTGAAAATTTCAGGATAAATCATCCAGCATGGAGGGTAGTATATGTATATGTTTATTTGCTGTATGAAAAATATTTAAATATAAAAAATTGAACAATATAAAATTTAAAGGGGGTTGATGGTAGATTGAAATATCTTATTTTTATTTTAGGGCTTGCTGTTGTATTTTTGCTTGCTTATGCCGTCAGCAATAATAGAAAGCATATCAAGTTTAAACCTATAATTATCATGCTTGTACTTCAGGTCCTGCTGACTTATATCCTGTTCAATACAGGGATTGGTTTAGTAATTATCCATGGTATCTCTAATCTTTTTGAGAAGCTGCTCGGGTATGCAGCAGACGGTGTAAACTTTGTTTTTGGCGGAATTGCAAACAAAGGGGCTATGCCATTCTTCTTTAATGTTCTCCTGCCGATTGTATTTATATCCGTTCTGATCGGAATTGCACAGCACTTAAGAATTCTGCCTTTCATCATAAAATGGATCGGATTTTTCCTAAGCAAGATCAATGGTTTAGGGCGTTTGGAATCCTATAACGCAGTGGCTTCAGCAGTCTTCGGACAATCAGAAGTTTTTATTTCGGTTAAAAAGCTGCTGGGCCATATGCCAAGGCATCGTCTGTACACGCTGTGTACGTCTGCGATGTCCACGGTATCTGCATCCATACTTGGTGCATATATGACGCTGATTGATCCGAAGTATGTTGTGACGGCCTTAATGCTTAATCTTCTTGGAGGATTCATCATAGTAAATATCATTAACCCTTATGAAGTAACAGCAGAAGAGGATATTATCGAGATTCAGGAAGAGAAGCAAACCTTTTTTGAAATGCTGGGGGAGTATATTCTGGACGGGTTTAAAGTAGCAATCATTGTAGGTGCGATGCTAATTGGATTTGTGGCGCTGATCAGTGCCGTTAATGATGTTTTCAATATGGCGTTCGGCATAACGTTTCAAAAGCTGCTCGGATATGTATTTGCTCCGTTCGCCTTTATTGTCGGTGTTCCCTTTTCAGAGACTGTAAAAGCCGGAACGATTATGGCAACAAAGCTTGTATCCAATGAGTTTGTAGCAATGCTTGACCTCGCCAAAATTAAAGGACTTTCCGAGCGTACCGTTGGTATTGTATCGGTATTTCTCGTTTCTTTTGCCAACTTTTCTTCAATCGGAATCATAACAGGTGCGGTAAAAGGCCTTCATGAACAAAAAGGGAACGAAGTAGCAAAATTTGGACTGAAACTGCTGTATGGAGCCACACTCGTCAGCTTGTTATCAGCAGCAGTTGCAGGGATCATGATCTAGTGATTTTATTAGAAAGGCTGAATCTAACGGGAATTCAGCCTTTTTTTTGGCTTTTTCTTGTGAATACAGTAAAATTAAAGAAAGGTTGATTGCCAAGCATCGAAAGGACTGGTCATTATGACTCATTTAAATAATACACAGATTAAGGTGGGAAGGGCTGAATTCAGCTGGAAACCTGCTGATGGAAGCTTTTTATTCGAAGGGGAAGATGCTATTCTCTTTTGGATTAATTCCGCTTTTAAAACATTTCTTGACACCATTGAAGAAGTATCCGGGGATGAGTCAGCTAATATCGTACTTGAGACAACTGGATATCGGATGGGAATCATCGTTGGAGAATTCTTTTATAATGAAGGAGCCAATCCGGCAGATGTCCTGAATGTACTGCCAGGGATTTATGCTTCTGCCGGATGGGGAACCTTGGAGATCGAAGAGTTGGATGAAAAAGAGAAGAAAGCTGTTTTGCGGATGAAAAACAGCTGGGAATACCGAATCAATAAGCTGCAGAAAAAGAAGAACCATGGAACATTCATTCCTGGACACTGGGCGGGTGTACTAACTGGATTGTTTGGAGAGAACCTCTGGTATCGAGTGACTTCCAGCCAGCTGGAAGGTGATGAATATTGTCAGTTTGAATTCTCTCCCTCACTAATCACCGTTTCTGAAAATATTCATGAACTTTCAAGAAGGAGAGAACAGGCTGAAATATTTAAGCTTGAAAAAATAGTGGAAGAACGGACGAAAGAATTGTCCGATCTGCTAAAAGTTATTTCTTCACCTATCATTCCTGTCTTGGATCATATTGTAGTCATCCCGCTATTGGGCAAATATAACGAAGACCGTTCTAAAGAATTGCTTGAAAAAACCATCAATGAACTTCCAAAATATGGAGCTGATTTTTTAATCCTTGATCTTACGGGATTGGATGAGGACATTAGCGAGTATACAATTTCTCTGTTTCAGCAGCTCATTGCGGCTACGACATTGCTTGGCACAAAAACGATCATTGTAGGAATTTCACCGGCACTTAGTATAAAGATGACAAATTCAAATTATCATACTTCCGATATAAAGTCCTTTGCCAATCTAAAGCATGGCATTCATTATGCCCTTGCTGAAAGAGGCCAAAGGATCATATAAAAAAAACAATCGCAGCCATTGGATGCGATTGTTTTTTATTGTTAATAAGGTGGTAGGATCAATTCTTGAGCGCAGTTTGGACAATACGTATAGAGTTGTTCTTCAACAAGAGAATGTATTTTATCTTCGCTGTTTGTGAAGTCACGATAATTGTTAAGAATAAAGTTATGCTGGCATGCGTGGCAGATGTATGCTGTCCGATGTATAACCAAGGATTTATGATCAACTAAGTACTTTGACATAGAAAGCCCCCCGCATTACTCTGACATAATTTTATCTTAACATATTAATATTGCGAAAACATTACAATGGTTTAAAGGCTTCCATACCGATTTATAGTTTACATCCGAGGAAATAAGGGAAATATTTTAAGCTAGATCATTAAACCTAATTGAAATTAAATCCGGAGGCTTTCACCATGAAAAATAACACATTAATTATCGCATCCTGTCTGATCGTTCTAATCACAGGCATCCTTTTTTCCATCACAAAGCTTAATCTTCCTTCTGTTCTGTCCTCTATGACCCATTACGGAAAATCAGAATTAAAAAACGATGGCAAAGAATTTAATTTGGTTGCATTGGGGGATTCATTATCCTATGGTGTAGGAAATTCAAGCAACAGCGGTTATGTAGGAACAGTGGAAGAACGTCTTGAAAATCACATGAAAACTGAGATTATAGTCAAGGATTACGGAGTTCCAGATGATACAAGCGCCTTATTGTTAAAGCGTTTAAAAAATGAACAGTTAAAGTCATCCATCGGCTCTGCCCGTATGATCTTTTTAAATATTGGTATGAATGATTACTTAAACAGCCTGCTCCTTACTAAAACCCACCCGGATCGAAAAAAAGAAATCATTGTAAAAGCACAGCAGAACTATCAAAATAATTTAAAAACGGCAATAAAAGAAATGAGAAAAGAAAATCCAAAAGCAAAAATATATCTGGTAGGCATTTATAACCCATTCACAAACCGCAAAGACCGCCTCCCTGAAAGCAGTCTGGTTCAGCAATGGAACAAAAAGGCACAGGTAATAACGGCTGAACAGGAGAATACCCGGTTTATTAATGTAGAGGGAGTCTTCACAGGGAAAAACAAAAAAGCTTATTTTGCTGACGAACTGCATCCTAATAAAAAGGGATATGCGTTAATCGGTGAAGTAGTTTATAAACGTTTAGAGTTAAGGTAAATCAAAAAAAGGGGCTGTCCTGAAAGTCGAAAATTGACCTTCAGCAGCTCCTTTTTGGCTTGGAAATCTTCAATGAAAAGTTGATTGAAGTGGAAGGTGCGAGACTCCTCGAAAATGAACTTCACATTTTCTTCGTGCGATAAAAAGCTGCCGGAGCCTTCCTTGTCCTGCGGGACTAGCGTGACAGGTGAGACTCCCGCAGGCGCTAGCACCAAAAAGTAGGCGTTCACGCCGGTAAGGCTCACCGCACGCCCCGCGAAAGTAGGAGCTCGCGCCGGTAAAAGCGAGCACCCTGGAACGGAAATCAACAGCTTACAGACTTCTTGGACAGCCCCTTTTTAATCATTATGCCGGGCTTTTCCGCCCTTGCTTCCGATATCTTCATAAAATTCCCGATCATGATTTTTTGAGGTAGCATTGCCGCCTTTTTTCCCGATCTCTTGATAAAACTCCTTGCTGTGAGTGCGGGAAGTAGCGTCTCCGCCTTTCTTTCCAGCTTCTTCTCTAGAGATGTTGTGGTTATTGTTCTTGGCCATTTGGAATCACTCCTTCAGTAGAATTAATTTTAATTTGGCCTTAGTTTTCTGTTCCCTATGAAATTCTTCTTAAACATGGGATCAAAAGTTTTTATACTGGAGGGATCTAAAAAAGAGCACCGGATAAGAATCCGGTACTCTTACAACTCTTACTGTTAATCTACCAGGCGTACCAGCATATGAGCGAGTGCATGCTGCTGATCTTTGTCCCCTACTTTCCAAAGTTCCTGAAGGAGTTTTTCTTCAGAGTTTCTAGGTTCTTCATGTTCAGCAAGATATCCAGCAACTTTTTCAGCGGCTTTCGCCAGCTGCTCTTCCCCTAATCCTAACCTTTGGCCTTTACTGACTTTGTCTGATAAGTATCCTTTAAATTCCTCAAAATCCTGTAAAATTTGATCTTTCTTTTCGGAGTCCATATTTGCTACTTTCTCGTCCACATTGTTCACGTTTGTGTTAGCCATTTTCTATTCCTCCTAAAAGTTGGGATATAGGAGTAGTACCCGATTCTATATAAAACGAACCCTGAAATTCATAAAAAATACAACAAAGGTTACACAAATATTCTACATTTTAATTTCATGATGCTGAGGTTTTTGGAGAAGTTCTTCTCTCCGGCTTGCCTTTTTATCACGAAGTTTTTCATTTTCTTCCCCAACAAACTTAATACACATATTCCATTCTTTTAAGGATTTAAAACAAAAAGGGAGGAGGAAAAAAGACCATATCAATGGAATTGTATGTTAGCAATAATGCAAAAACCATTTACCCATTCAACGGTAATGAAGTATTATTTTAGTTAAGGTTTGAGACAAGTGCGCTGCTAGCACTGGTTTTCCGTAATGATAAATGGAGGAGAAGAATATGGGACAACAAGCAATTATAGCGCTCAGCATATTTTTAATTACATATGGCTTAATTATTTCTGAAAAAGTTCACCGTACCATTATTTCCATTCTTGGGGGAGCGCTTATGGTAGCTCTTGGCGTCATTGACCAGGAAACGGCCATTCATCATATTGATTTTAATACGATCGGTCTTCTCGTCGGTATGATGGTTATTGTAACCATAACGGCGGAAACCGGATTATTCAAATTTATTGCGATATGGGCAGCAAAAAAAGTAAAAGGAGATCCGGTCAAGACCCTCATTGCGTTAGGTTTGATTACAGCTATCGGCTCGGCCTTTCTTGATAATGTGACGACGGTTCTGCTCGTTGTACCTGTTACCTTCAGCGTAACAAGAAGGTTAAACCTCAATCCGATTCCTTTTTTAATGACTGAGATCTTCGCGTCCAATATCGGCGGAACAGCAACGATGATTGGTGACCCGCCCAACATTATGATCGGCAGTGCAGTAAAGGAGCTCACCTTCTTGTCCTTTATTGATAATCTTGCTTTAATCTGCGGGATCATTTTAGTGATCACAATAGTCATCATGGCTATCTTTTATAAAAAAGGACTCAAAACTAAACCTGAGTTAGTAGAAAATCTGATGAGGCTTGATGAAAAGAAAGAAATTGTAGACCATAAGCTGCTCCGTAAGTGCTTGCTCGCACTTGCGATTACCATTGGCGGATTCTTCCTGCATCAGTTCATTCATGTGGAAACCGCAACCATTGCCTTGTTTGGTGCCTTTCTACTCTTGTTGCTGGCAGGTGAAAAACACCTGGAATATGCTCTCGAAAAAGTAGAATGGACCACGCTGTTTTTCTTTGTGGGATTGTTTGTTATTGTAGCAGGGCTGGTTGAGACCGGGATTATTGCAAGTGTGGCTAAACATGCGATGGAGTGGACAGGCGGAGATTTAAAGGCGACGACTTTCTTAATCTTATGGATGAGCGCGATTGCTTCTGCTTTCGTGGATAACATTCCGTTTGTTGCGACGATGATTCCGATGATTAAAGAAATGGGGCATATGGGAATCACAAACCTTGAGCCCTTATGGTGGAGTTTGTCACTCGGAGCCTGCCTTGGCGGCAACGGAACCTTGATCGGTGCGAGTGCAAACCTTGTGGTTGCCGGACTTGCGAGTAAAGAAGGCTATCATATTTCGTTTGTTAAATATTTGATCATTGGATTTCCCTTGATGATTTTATCCATTCTTATATCTAGTGTTTATGTTTATCTTCGGTATCTTATGTAAAAGGAAGAAGGGGCTGTCCTGAAAGTCGAAAATTGACCTTCAGCAGCTCCTTTTTGGCTTGAAAATCTTCAATGAAAAGTTGATTGAAGTGGAAGGTTCGAGACCCCTCGAAAATGAACTTCACATTTTCTTCGTGCGATAAAAAGCTGCCGGAGCCTTCCTTGTCCTGCGGGACTAGCGTGACAGGTGAGACTCCCGCAGGCGCTAGCGCCAAAAAGTAGGCGTTCACGCCGGTAAGGCTCACCGCACGCCCTGCGAAAGTAGGCGTTTACGCCGGTAAAAGCGAGCACCTTGGAACGGAAATCAACAGCTTACAGCCTTCTTGGACAGCCCCTTTTTTTATTGGGCAGTTACGTAACCATATTGTCCAGCAATTACAGGGAACGATTTGACTGTATTTGTAATAATGACGGTGGTTTGAAGAGTGATCTGATCAAAAAGCCACCTTGCCTCTTCGTTATGCATTCTTATGCAGCCGGAAGAAACATGCTGGCCGATGGAGCTTTCATTGTTGTTTCCGTGAATGGCATAGGAAATTTGAGGGTTTACGGATAAGCCCATCCATCGGTCGCCGAGCGGATTCTTAGGATCGCCTCCAGCAATATGTTCTTTGTAATAGGGTCTGTTTTTAATCTTATTGGCAATTTTATAGATTCCCTGGGGAGTGGGGGTCGAAGATTTACCTGAAGCAATTGAAAATGTTTTTACAAGCGTCCCGTTTTTATAATAGGCGAGCTCATTGCTATGAAGGTTAATGATCAATAGCGGATATGCAGAAGGGCTTTTTACCTCTTGGTTCGTTTCCTTATCTGGAGATGGTGTTGGGTTCACCTCTGGTTTTTGAATTTTTTCTTGATTTTCTTTTTGCTCAACAGGAGGATACTTGGGTGAAGGATGAACGGATTTCGGGGAGCTAAATGAGGAGTGCTGATAGAAATAATAAGAAAAAGCAAACAGCCCAATGGCTAGAAATACAAGAATTCGGTATCTGAGTTTCACAGTTGATGTCCTCTCTATGGATGAAATATAAGAATTGGATGATAATTAAAAAGATCCATCCTATTTCATTAGACGTCATCAGGCACGGAATGGTCTCTGTCCGAAATAAAAATGAGCAAAACGCCTAAGAACAAAGCATGAAAGTTGCGAAGTGTACATAAACGAAGTAGGGTAAATATAATAAAATAGAGTTTTTCTGCACAAAAACTATACTATTAAAAGGCAGTTGGTGAGACAAAATGGAATTTATCCATACTGAATTTCAGGCTCGCTGGATGAAGAAATTACATGAGCTTAGTGAGAGATTTGCAGAGCGCGCTCCCGAACATGATCAGCAAGGCACTTTTCCATTTGAGAATTTCAAGGAATTGGGGGAATCCGGTTACTTATCCTTGACCGTCCCTAAAGAATACGGAGGACAGGAGATCAGCCTTTATGACTATATCCTGTTTCAGGAACAAATCGCCCGCGGAGATGGTTCTACGGCATTATCAATAGGATGGCATCTTGGTGTGGTTATGGACTTGTCTGAGAGAAAACCATGGGATCCTACAGTCTTTGAGAAACTCTGCAAACGCATTGTGCATTCTCGAAGTTTGATCAACCGTGCTTCCACTGAACCGGCAACAGGAAGTCCGACTCGAGGCGGGAAACCTCAGACGATTGCCGAACAAAAAGGGGATCAATGGATCTTAAACGGAAGAAAGTCCTTTACTTCCATGGCTCCTGCTCTTGACTATTCCATTGTGTCAGCTTCGGTCAAAGATTCAGACCAAGTATCTTCATTTCTCGTGTCACATAAACTTCCGGGTGTTTCCATTGAAGATAAATGGAACACGCTGGGCATGCGGGGAACTCGGAGCGATGACCTGGTTTTAAATGATGTGGCCGTTGAACGGAATGATCTTGTAGAAACGGCCGATCAGGAGAATAATCAGCAGCTTCCAAAAGCCTGGCTTCTTCACATCCCGGCATGTTATATCGGAATCGCCAGAGCTGCCCGCGATTATGCGGTTTCCTTTGCAAAAAATTATAGGCCTAACAGCTTGAAAGGACCAATAAGTGAAGTTCCTGAAGTGCAAAGAAAAATAGGATTGATGGATTTGGAGCTGTTAAAAGCAAGACAGCTCATGTACGGAGTCATTGAACAATGGGAAAGGTATCCTGAAAAACGCCAGTCTATCGGAAATGCACTGGCTGCGGTAAAATATTCAGCGACAAACAGTGCAAACGAGGTGGTGGATCTGGCGATGAGAATCGTTGGAGCACACAGTCTGTTTCAGGATAATCCCATGCAAAGGTACTATCGCGATGTGCGCGCAGGTCTTCATAATCCGCCGATGGATGATGCGGTGATTTCCATGTTTGCACGAAATGCCTTGAATGATTGATTAACAGGAAAGGGAGATCAAAAGTTGTGATCTCCTTTTTTTGTTTTGGAAAATATTGTTTAGTTTTAAAGAAAGGATAATGACAATAAAGCGCAGAATATGTTGTATACAGGAACATCTTGAAAAGGGGTGGACAGGATGGAACGCAGTTCTGCAAATCAAGCGGCAAATCTCATTGGTGATGCAGCGGTACAAATGCTGCACAGCAAAGGGCTTTTAGTGGTCAGTGAAGAGGAATGGTCAACTCTTCAGCAGGAAATGAATACCTCAGAGCTAGAGATCAGAAGATTGAAAAAGGAATTGCTTCGTTATGCAAGAAAAATCGCAACCTGGAAAACCTTTGGTAAATCGTGCAGTTAAGGTAAGAGCACTCTTATTTTGGACTTTTTGCTGAAATAAGAGTATACAAACAAAAAACGGGGAAGAGTAAATTAGAAATTATTTTACTCTGTTCTTTACCTCTTTACATAGGGTAGGGGGGTATGGTAATGTGAAAGGGAAAAGGAGGCTGGTTGATTTGGAAATTCAAGAACATGAATCACACTGTTCAACAGAAAGAAAAAGCCACCATTCTGATAAAATGAAAAGCAACCTGGTGACCCGTTTAAATCGTATTGAAGGACAGATTCGGGGGGTAAAGGGTATGATTGAACGTGATACGTACTGTGATGATGTTCTTACCCAATTATCAGCCATTCAGTCAGCGCTAAATAGTGTCGGGAAACTGCTCCTTGAAGGACATATGAGAAGCTGTGTTGTGGAAAGAATCCAGGAGGGCGAGCTGGAAGTGATCGATGAGCTCTTGGTAACTGTGAAAAAATTAATGAAATAAATCATACATCAGGGAGGTATAGTGATGGAGAAAATCATGCTGAATGTAAAAGGAATGTCTTGCGGACATTGCGTCAATGCTGTAGAAGGAAGCGTAGGGAAATTAAACGGTGTTCATCATGTTAAAGTACAGCTGGAGGAAGGTACCGTTGAAGTAGAGTTTGATTCCACCAAAGTTAATCTTGAAGAAATTAAAGAAACCATTGATGACCAAGGATACGATATTGCCTAATTGAAAGGACCAAAATGGACCGTGCTTAAACAGCACGTTCTCTTTTGGAAATAAATATACCCTGTAAGGGTATTGGAGGGTATTCTTATGAGTGATCAATCAAAAGAAATGAGTATCCCGATTTCAGGCATGACGTGCGCTGCCTGTGCATTGAGAATTGAAAAGGGCCTTAAAAAAATGGATGGTGTTTCTGATGCAAACGTGAATTTTGCTCTGGAAAAATCAACAGTGGTTTATGATCCTGAATTAGCAGGGCCGAAAGATTTTCAACAGAAAATCAAAGATCTCGGCTATGATATTGCGGGAGATAAAGTGGAATTCAATATAAGCGGAATGACCTGTTCTGCTTGTGCTGCTCGGATTGAAAAAGGGTTAAAGAAACAGAATGGCATACTGGATGCGAATGTGAACTTAGCGCTGGAAACAGCCACGGTCAGTTACCAGCCTTCTGAGATATCTGTTTCTGAAATGATTAAAAAAGTAGAAGACCTTGGATATGGGGCAAGTTTGAAAGAGACAGACGGAAATAAGGCTGCTGATCTCAGAGAAAAGGAAATTCAGAACCAAACCGGCAAGTTCCTGTTTTCACTTATTCTTTCTTTGCCACTTTTATGGGCCATGGCCAGCCATTTTTCGTTCACTTCCTTTATCTATCTGCCTGATATGTTCATGAATCCATGGGTTCAGCTCGCTTTGGCAACGCCCGTTCAATTGATTGTCGGGAAACAATTTTATACAGGTGCATATAAAGCATTGAAAAATAAAAGTGCAAATATGGATGTACTCGTTGCATTGGGTACATCCGCCGCTTATTTTTACAGCCTTTATTTGACCATACAGGCAGCAGCCAATGGCAATAACATGCCTGAACTCTACTTTGAGACTTCGGCTGTTCTCATCACCCTGATTTTACTCGGTAAATTGTTTGAAGCGAGGGCAAAAGGAAGATCTTCTGAGGCCATAAAAAAACTGATGGGACTTCAGGCAAAAACAGCGCTTGTAATCCGTAACGGAGAAGAGCTGGAACTGCCATTGGAAGAAGTTGTAGCAGGAGATGTTGTTTCAGTCAAACCAGGTGAAAAAATCCCGGTTGACGGAGAGGTTGTTGGAGGCTATTCTGCTGTCGATGAATCCATGCTGACAGGGGAAAGTGTCCCTGTTGATAAAGCATCAGGAGACACGGTCATTGGAGCAACGATCAATCGTAATGGTTTTTTGAAAATCAAGGCAACGAAGGTTGGAAGAGATACAGTGTTATCCCAAATCATTAAAGTGGTGGAAGAAGCACAGGGCTCAAAAGCACCGATTCAGCGCTTAGCAGACAGAATTTCTGGGATTTTTGTTCCGATTGTCGTCGGTTTGGCTGTTGTAACCTTTCTCATTTGGTTTTTCTGGCTTGTACCCGGAGATTTTTCAGGAGCTCTTGAAAAACTGATCGCCGTTCTTGTCATCGCCTGCCCATGTGCGCTCGGTCTGGCAACCCCGACATCGATCATGGCCGGATCGGGACGTTCAGCTGAGTTCGGCATTCTTTTCAAAGGCGGGGAGCATCTAGAAAATACACACCTGATCGATACCATTATTTTAGATAAAACAGGAACAGTCACGAACGGAAGACCGGTTTTAACAGATATATTGCCTGCTTCAGGGCTTTCTGAGCAGGAGCTGTTAGTTCTTGCTGGTAGCGCTGAGAAAAATTCAGAACACCCTCTCGCCCAGGCAATTGTTGAGGGAATGACGGAACGGGACCTCATGCCTCTTTCCTCCAGCAGATTTGAAGCCATACCCGGACACGGTATCCAGGCTGTGGTCGATGGAAAAAGAGTACTTATAGGTACAAGAAAGCTGTTGAATGATCATGATATACCACTGCAGGCTATTCTTGGAAAAATGGAAGAGCTGGAAGAGCAGGGCAAGACGGTGATGCTCGCAGCTATAGATGGAGAGTACAGCGGGATGGTTGCTGTGGCCGATACGATTAAAGAAACATCCAAGGAAGCCATCAGCCGTTTAAATGCGATGAACATTGATGTATGGATGATTACCGGAGACAACACAAGGACCGCAAAAGCGATTGCCAATCAGGCTGGCATCGAGCAGGTTATTGCAGAAGTGCTGCCAGAAGGAAAGGCTGAAGAAGTGAAAAAACTTCAGCAGAAAGGCAGAAAAACAGCAATGGTAGGTGACGGTATAAATGACGCACCAGCACTTGCTGCAGCTGACATCGGGATGGCAATCGGAACAGGCACGGATATAGCGATGGAAGCAGCTGATATTACCTTGATCCGCGGTGATCTGAACAGTATTGCTGACGCTATTTTTATGAGCAAGCGCACGATACGGAACATTAAACAAAATCTTTTTTGGGCGTTTGCTTATAATGCACTTGGCATCCCAATCGCTGCCAGCGGGTTTTTGGCTCCGTGGCTCGCAGGGGCTGCTATGGCATTCAGCTCGGTATCCGTTGTATTGAACGCGCTTAGGCTTCAAAAAATTAAACTGTAGAGGTGAGTTTTGATGAAAAGCAAAATCATCCGCAACTGGGTGCTGTCTGCTGTTGGTATCCTTATTCTGATCATGGCTGGCTATGCTGTTTATGACGTTTTAGAAGGCAAGGACGGGAAGAGGGAGCAGGCCGGCCATCAAAGTGGTCATTCAGAAATGCCTGGCATGGAACATGGGAATAAACATGGAGAACATGATGGACATAGTTCTGGTGATTTGGCCAAAAGTGAGGTTAAGCCTTCCGTCAGCTACAAGGATGGTGTCATTTCGATTCAGTTAAAAGATCAAAAAGGCAGGCCTTTCGATGAGCTGGAGGTCAATCATGAAAAGCTGATGCACTTCATTCTGGTCAGCGAAGATTTAAAACAATACAATCATCTTCATCCTCAAAAGACCAGTAAAGGCTCGTTTGAAGTAAAGCACAGACTGCAGCCTGGAACCTACAAAGCATTTGTAGACATTAAGCCCAAAAATAAAGCTTATGCCGTTGCCCCGTTGAAAATTGAAGCGGGAAGCCATGGAAATCATACTCACCAGCCAGAATTGAAGGCAGATACCACCCTTTCAAAAACAATTGATGGACACAAAGTATCATTGACGCCAAAAGAATTTAAAGCTGGCCAGCCTGTTACGCTGCAATTTAGCATGGGTGATGCAAAACCTGAACCTTATCTTGGAGCACGTGGCCATGTTGTGGTCTTAGATCATACAGGAGAAAAATATGTCCACGTTCATCCTTCCACTCCTGAAGATACAAAATTTGAGACGGAATTTGAGGAACCTGGACTTTATAAATTGTGGGCGGAGTTTAAGATCAATGGGAAAGTGATCACCTATCCGTTCATTATTGAAGTGAAGAAATAGCAGAATACAATAAAAGCTGACTCATTTGAGTCAGCTTTTATTGGTATAAATTATTGTTTGTGATGTGTCAGTGGAGATTAGTGCTTTCAGTTTGTGGTCCAGCTGAGAAAGAATGTTTTTTATTTTTTCTAATGCTGAAGAAAATTGCCGCCAGCCAAACGACGACCAGCACGGTATAGACCGATTGCAGCGCTGTACCGGAGATTCCAGCGGACTGCAAAAGCGTCCGGGCGTTCGTTACAATAATCAATCCTCCAACAACCACACCTAAAATATGCGAAGGGATAATGCGGACGAGCCATGCTGCGACCGGTGCTGCGATTAATCCTCCCGCCATGAGGGCGATAACCCACATCCAGTTGACCTGCTCCCATCCGAGAGAGATGAGGAAACCGAGTGTTGCAGAAACGGCAACAGCAAATTCGCTCGTATCCACGGAACCGATGACCTTTCTTGTTGTTGTGCCGTTTTTGGCTAACAGGACAGGTGTGGCTACCGGTCCCCAGCCTCCTCCTCCGGTGGCATCCAAGAAGCCGGCAACAAGTCCGAGCGGGATGAGCTGCTTGCGGCTGAACGCTTTTTCATGATCAGCAGGCTTGGTGTTCTTTTTAAATAAAAATCGGTACAGAATAAAGAAACCAAGGAACAGCAGGAAAAAGGAAATATACGGTTTTACTGCGTCGCCAGGAAGATTGGATAAAAAGCAGGCACCGGTAAATGCCCCAATGGATCCCGGAATAATGAGACGAAAGATAATTTTACGGTCAACATTACCGAACCTGATGTGTGATGCACCTGAGGCGGCTGTCGTAACAACCTCTGCAAAGTGAACCGAAGCCGAAGCAACCGCCGGAGCGATTCCAAAGGCCAGCAGCAGGGAAGTCGAAGTCAGTCCGTAAGCCATTCCGAGTGACCCGTCAATCAGTTGTGCAACGAGTCCAATCAGGGCCAGGATGATCAGTTTTTTCATTTTACTCCTCCTAACAAATAAAAGGCCCTTAACCGTAAAGTTAAGAGCCTTCGGTTTTTCCGATCAGCAGTGTATCTCTTTTCGAATTTAGTATTTACTATATTCAATGGAATGAAAGTCTGTCAATAGAATTTTCGGATATTTCAATAAATATTTTTTAATCCGATAAGAATAATAGGGTTTGCGAAAGCATAAATGTGTGTTATTATTTAAAAAAATAAAAAAACTTATCCAGAGCGGTGAAGGGAACTGGCCCGATGAAACCCGGCAACCTGCATTTTTTTTGCAAGGTGCTAACTCCAGCAGAATGTTTATTACATTTTGGAAGATAAGGTAATATGTTTACCTCGTCAGTCTTTCCGAAATGGAAAGGTTTTTTTATTGCCATTTTAATTCCTGAAAAAACCTAACAAAACATATTAAACGAGGAGGTTCTGATGTGGTAAACGGTAAAAGCCAGGATGAAATTTTTGAACAGTTAAAAGAAATGCTGAACAGTATCAAGTATGGGTCCATCACGTTAATTGTTCAGGATGGAAAGCTGATTCAGCTGGAAAAAAACGAAAAGGTACGTTTTAAATAAATATTCGCTGACTAGAAAACTAGAGGCGGTTTTAACATAGCAGGATGGCTGCTTATGGTTAAAGCTGCCTTTTTCATTGGAGGGGTGGTTAACATGCTCAAGTTTGACACATGGAAAGAACAGGAGTTTACGTTTCCGGAAGACAGTGAAACGAAGGGGGCACTCGAAGTACTGAAATGGGCGTATGAGCAATATGGAGATGCACTCGTTTATGCGTGCAGCTTCGGAATAGAAGGCAGTGTCCTGGTGGATCTTGTATCCAAGGTCAAACCAGATGCAAGAGTCGTTTTCCTGGATACAGGCCTTCACTTCAAGGAAACGTACGAGGTGATCGAAAAGGCGAAAAAAAGATATCCGGAAATGAAGATTGAGATGAAGAAGCCTTCGCTGTCCTTGTTGGAACAGGCGGAAAAGCATGGCAGCGAGTTATGGAAAAGAGAACCGAACCTCTGCTGTTATATACGAAAGGTAGCCCCTCTTGAGGAAACACTGAACGGAGCACCGGCATGGCTGTCGGGTCTCCGGAGGGAGCAGTCGGCAGGGAGGAGCAATGTTCAGTACATCAATAAGGATGAACGTTTTAAATCCGTGAAAATCTGTCCGCTGATCCATTGGACGTGGAAGGAAATTTGGAGATACGCCTACAAGCAGAATCTGCCCTACAATCCGCTTCACGATCAGGGGTATCCCAGCATCGGCTGCGAGCCGTGCACGCTTCCGGCTGACGGGTCGGGTGATTCCCGCTCAGGACGCTGGTCAGGGCAAGGGAAAACAGAGTGTGGACTTCACCAATAATAAAATAAAATTACAGGAGGAATTAACATGACATCAATTTTGCCGCATGGAGGAAAGCTGATAAACCGTTATGAACCAAATCTGCCAACAGACCACATTCAAAAGGAAGTGGAACTGGATGCTACATCCTTAAGTGATCTCGAGCTGATCGGTGTAGGAGCCTACAGCCCAATTACCGGTTTTCTAAATGAAGAAGACTATCAATCTGTCGTTGATTCTCTACGTCTTGCTGATGGAACGGTTTGGAGCATCCCAATCGTCCTTCCAGTTCATGAAAAACAAGCAAGGACGCTATCAGCCGGAGATCAGGCGAGGCTCGTATTTGAGGGTGTAACGTACGGAGTCATCGAGGTAGAAGACCTTTACCGCCCGGACATTAAGCATGAAGCAGAGCAAGTCTACCAAACGGCAGATACTGCACACCCTGGGGTTAAAAAACTTCTGGAACGCCCTTCTTACTATGTTGGAGGATCAATCACTCTCGTAAAGCGGCCTGAAAAACAAAGGTTTACTGAATATCGCCTGGATCCAGCTGAAACCCGCCAAGTCTTCAGAGACAGGGGATGGAATACAGTTGTTGGCTTCCAGACAAGAAATCCTGTGCATAGAGCACACGAATACATTCAAAAAACAGCCCTTGAAACCGTAGATGGACTGTTCCTGAACCCGCTTGTTGGAGAAACGAAATCCGATGATATTCCCGCTGATGTGAGGATGGAAAGCTATGAAATTCTGCTTGAAAACTATTATCCCCAAGACCGGGTGTTCTTGGCCGTATTTCCGGCAGCGATGAGATATGCAGGACCGAGGGAAGCCATTTTTCATGCGATGGTCCGCAAAAACTTCGGATGCACACACTTTATCGTTGGAAGAGATCATGCAGGTGTGGGCAATTATTATGGGACGTATGATGCACAGAAAATTTTTTCCAGGTTTACTCCGGAAGAACTAGGCATTACACTGATGTTCTTTGAACATAGCTTTTATTGTACAAAGTGCGAAGGAATGGCTTCATCCAAAACATGTCCTCACAGCAAAGAGGATCATGTGATTTTGTCAGGCACAAAAGTGAGGGAACTGCTGAGAAATGGAGAGCTTCCGCCAGCCACCTTCAGCCGCAAAGAAGTCGTAGAAGTATTGATCAAAGGTCTGCAAGAAAAAACAGTAACCGCATAAGGAGGAACATGATGAGCCAAACACAGAACATTACATGGCACCAGGCGGCCGTATCAAAGGAAGACAGAAGAACACAAAATGCCCATCATAGTTTCGTAATATGGCTGACAGGGCTATCGGGTTCAGGAAAATCGACTCTTGCCAATGAGGTTGCTAAAGAACTGTTTCGGCGGCAAGTGAAAAACTATGTGCTGGATGGCGACAACATACGCCACGGCTTAAATAATGATCTTGGCTTTTCAGACGAGGACCGGAAAGAAAACATACGCCGGATCGGTGAAGTATCCAAGCTGTTTGTAGACAGCGGAACAGTTGTGCTGACGGCATTTATCTCGCCATTTAAGGAAGATCGGGAACAGGCGAGACAGATCTTAGGCAGTGATGAATTCCTTGAAATCTTCGTTAAATGTCCGCTCGAAGAATGTGAAAACCGAGATCCGAAAGGACTTTACCAAAAAGCAAGAAAGGGAGAGATCAAAGCATTCACTGGGATCGATTCCCCATATGAGGAGCCGGAATCTCCAGAATTTACAGTGGATACGAAGGCCTCGACGATTGAGGAATGCACGGCCGAAGTCATCTCTTTTCTTGAAAGCAAAAATCTGATCAGGAAGGAATAATCGTGGCAATAACGGCAACGGTTTTGTGATCTATAAAAGGGAAACGATACTAAACAGCTGAGGCAGGTGAATGAAATTGAGCAAAGTTTATTTAGTAGGTGCTGGACCGGGGGATGCGGAATTAATTACCGTCAAAGGAGCAAGATGCATTAAGGAAGCTGATGTTATTCTTTATGACCGGCTTGTTAATAAAGATCTGCTGGATTATGCAAAGCCAGGTGCAGATTTGATCTATTGCGGGAAGCTCCCTGATCTTCATACGATGCAGCAAGATACGATCAATCATTTTTTAGTGAAGTATGCCAAAAAAGGAAAAGTTGTCACCCGGTTAAAGGGTGGTGACCCTTTTGTATTCGGCAGGGGCGGTGAAGAAGCGGAAGCTCTTGTTAAAAACCATGTGGAATTTGAAGTGGTTCCGGGTATTACATCTGGAATTGCTGCACCGGCTTATGCTGGTATACCAGTCACTCATAGAGAGTATGGAGGCAGCTTTGCTCTTGTCACCGGCCACCGGAAAGAAGGAGAGGACGAAAAGCAGAGATGGGAAAGCCTTGCTAAAGGAATTGATACACTTGCAATCTATATGGGTGTTAAGAACCTTCCTTACATCTGTGAGAGCCTCGTAAAATATGGGAAGAGCAAAGAAACACCAGCTGCTTTAATTCAATGGGGAACCTTTGGGGAGCAGCGGACGGTTACAGGCACTCTTGAAACGATTGAAACAGTAGCACGAAATGAAGGGATTCAAAATCCAAGCATGATCATCATTGGAGAGGTAGTCAAACTACGCGAAAAGATCAGCTGGTTTGAAAAGACGCTAATTGAAAAGGATTCTTCTATTATAAGTGAGGCGTTGTAAATGAAAGCATTACTCCTCATCTGCCACGGCAGCAGAACAAAAGCAGGCATGGAAAAAGCATTGGAATTTGCGAAACGGTGCATGGGAGCCAGCGACTATCCCATTAAGGAAGTTTGTTTTCTGGAACTGTCAGCACCTGATATTTCCAAAGGGGTTGAAGCATGTGTCCGTCAAGGAGCAGCCTCCATCTGCGCAATACCGGTTCTTTTATTAACGGCAGCTCATGCAAAAAAGGATATTCCAGAGGAAATAATGCTGCAGCAAGAACGGTATCCAAATGTAGAGATATCGTACGGGAAACCTTTCGGAGTGCACGATTCTCTCTCTCATTTATTATGGGAGCGGATTACAGAGTCTGTTGATACGTTTCATAAGAACGCTGTAATCCTTCTCGTTGGAAGAGGAAGCAGTGACCCTGATGTGAAAAGAGATCTCAATGCCATTGCTGCAAATTTACAAAAGAACTATGAGGTGCCGCGGGTTGAAACGTGTTTTTTGACGGCTGCCCAGCCTAGCTTTGAAGAGATGCTGAGGCTCTCAGGCTGGGGGTATCAGCAGATCATCGTTGTTCCTTATCTTCTCTTTCCCGGCATCCTGCTCAGCGGGATGAAAAACGCCATAGCACAACAGCAAAACCAGAGTGATCAAAACTTTATTTTGTGCGAGGCGCTCGGATACCATCCTGTTCTGCAAGACGTTCTTTCCACAAGAATTGAAGAAGCAGAAATGAAAAGTGCGGTTGTGTAACCATGTATCCGATCATGCTGAATCTTAAATGTAAGCCTGCTGTAGTGATTGGCGGAGGAGCTGTCGCCCATCGCAAGATTTTAGGATTGCTTGAGGCAGGAGCAGCAATAAAGGTGGTTAGTCCTGAGGCTGTTCCGGCGATCCAAAAAATGCAGCATGAACATCTCCTGAAATGGGATAAGAAATCTGTGGAACCAAGTGATTATAAGGACGCATTTATCATTTTTGCAGCGACCGATCAGCCGGAAGTGAATCAGCAGATTGCTGAAAATGCAGGAAACCACCAGCTGGTTAATGTCGTTGATCAGCCGGTACTTGGAAATTTCTCGGTTCCCGCGGTAGCCAGAAGAGGAAAGCTGGTCATGACTGTTTCAACAGGAGGAGCAAGTCCGATTCTTGCCAAACGGATTAAAAAAGAGTTACTGGCTGCTTATTCAGAAGATTACGAGGCCTACACTCAGTTTTTATTTCGATGCCGAGAGCGGATTAAAGAATGGGAAGCCTCCTTAGATGAAAAACAGTCGCTGCTCCACGAGCTGCTGGAAGAACGTTTCATTCATTCAAGAGATGAACAGGAAAATTTCATACGTACTCTAGAACAGAAAGTCTCCTTTTAAGGAGGCTTTTTTTGTAAGATAAATAAAAAATAACCTGAATTTAATTTCCAAAATATGAAACTTTTTCATATTTTATCCGTTTATATAATTAGAACAACATGAAATTTTGCGGAAGTTCGACAATTTTTACCAATTATTTCAAGCGGTTTATGCTACGATATTCCCAAATATGGAGAGGGGAAGGTGAATGGCTGATTACATACTTAGGTGGTTAAAACCTCATTAAGAGAAGGGGGAAGGTACGTTATGGATATTATGGGGTATCCGATGGAAACCATCTATTTAACTGGATTAATCGTATTTGGATGCATTACCTTTCTATATGTTTTGGTCAGTGATCTCATCCATGGAGCATTTGAGGTTTTTTCCCACATTCTCAGTCCGACTCTTGTACTTTCTTTTTTTACGATACTGAGTGCATGCGGCTATGTATTGGAAACAATAACATTTGTTAACAGCTGGCCCATCTTAGGTATATCGGCAGGATCGTCTTTAATCCTTGTGTCCTTGCTGAACATTTTTATCCTGATCCCGCTTGCCTCCGCAGAAGCGTCACTCAATTACGCTGAGGAGGATTTACGGGGGAGAATAGGTAAAGTGATTACTTCTATCCCGTCCAATGGTTTTGGAGAAGTCTTTATTGAGGGGATCAGCGGAAATATTGCGAAGCCAGCGATCAGCATGGATAATGAGCCGATCGGGCAAGGATCCAAGATTTTAATCGTGGATGTGAAAAGCGGCGTCGTTCATGTTATGCCTTATGAACAAACCGCATTATTGTAACTAATGAATTGGAGGAATGGAAATGACACCTATTTTTATTGCTGCAGGAATTGTTGTGTTTGTTGTAGTTGCCCTGATTTCTGTTTTTATTACAAAGTATAAGACCGCAGGACCAGATGAGGCGCTGATCGTAACAGGAAGTTTCCTGGGCAGCAAGAACGTGAACATCGATGAATCAGGAAACAAGATCAAGATCGTTCGCGGGGGAGGTACCTTTGTATTCCCAGTCTTCCAGCAGTCCGAGCCACTGAGCCTGCTTTCAAGCAAGCTTGAAGTTCAGACACCGGAAGTTTATACCGAGCAAGGGGTTCCGGTCACAGCGGATGGAACGGCTATCATTAAAATCGGCAGTTCGATCGGGGAAATTGCAACAGCAGCCGAACAGTTTCTTGGAAAAACGAAGCAGGACCGCGAGCTCGAGGCTAGAGAAGTATTGGAAGGCCATCTCCGTTCCATTCTTGGTTCCATGACAGTGGAAGAAATCTATAAAAATCGTGATAAATTTTCTCAGGAGGTTCAGCGCATTGCTTCTCAGGATCTGGCGAAAATGGGTCTTGTGATTGTATCCTTTACGATTAAAGATGTAAGGGATAAGAATGGATACCTTGAGGCTCTCGGAAAACCGAGGATTGCCCAGGTGAAACGAGATGCTGACATTGCAACGGCAGAAGCTGAAAAAGAAACACGCATCAAACGGGCACAAGCGAATAAGGAAGCACAAAAATCCGAGCTTGAGCGTGCGACAGAGGTTGCGGAAGCAGAAAAGATCAATCAGCTGAAAATTGCAGAATTCCGCAGAGAACAGGATATCGCCAAAGCAAAAGCGGACCAGGCATACCACTTGGAGGAAGCGCGTGCCAAACAGGAAGTTACTGAACAGCAGATGCAGATCAAGATCATTGAGCGCCAAAAACAAATTGAATTGGAAGAAAAAGAGATTGCGAGACGCGAGAAACAATATGATTCTGAAGTAAAGAAAAAAGCGGATGCGGACCGTTATGCAGTGGAGCAAGCGGCAGAAGCGGAAAAGCGCAAACAGCTCGCTGAGGCGGATGCCAATAAATATAGAGTGGAAGCGATGGCGACAGCTGAGGCTGAGAAAGTACGTCTTGAAGGGCTTTCTAAAGCAGAAGCTGAGCGGGCCAAAGGGGAGACAGAAGCAGAAGTTATCCGTTTAAAAGGTCTGGCTGAAGCAGAAGCGAAGCAAAAAATCGCCGAAGCCTTTGAAATGTTCGGCCAGGCAGCTATTCTCGATATGATCGTGAACATGCTGCCGGCGTATGCGAAAGAAGTGGCAAGCCCTCTGTCCAACATTGATAAAATTACGGTTGTGGATACTGGCGGCAGCGGTGAAAACGGTGGAGCGAATAAAGTAACCGGCTATGCGACCAACCTGATGGCATCTCTTCAGGAAACCCTTAAGGCCTCATCTGGAATCGATGTAAAAGAGCTGATCGAGAATTTTTCAGGCAAAGGAAATGTTAGACAGAGCCTCGACGGACTGCGCTATGACCTTGCCCAAAAGAACAATGAACCCGCACCATATGGCCGCAGTGAAGATCCATTGCCTGTAGAATAAAACAACTGAGATCCCCCTCTGGTAGGGGGATCTTATGTATTTCAAGAGAAGAAGGAATAACCGGGCAGGTAACGCAAAAGAATTTGGAGATCTTCAATGATCATTTTTCCACCGTATCCTAAAAAAAGAAGGCCGAATACAAGATCCAAAATCGCTTGAAAGCGGGCCATTCCTTCCCGGACCAGCTGCATGCCGACAATAGGAAGAACGGCCAGATACCAGCAGGAATTGCCAGCCAAAAAGATAAGAGCGTTACTGAATGGTTCGGAAGCTAAATTTTCTGCGGTCACAAACTGAGGGAAGATACTAAGGAAAAACAGGCTAACCTTTGGATTTAGCAGATTGCTCCAAAAGCCCCGCTGATAGGCGAGCAGTGCCGACAAGGCCATGGATGTGATGCTGGATGAATGTGCAGCCTGAGGAGAAATTCTTCTGAAAATATTATTGCAGCCTAAATAAATTAAATATGCTGCCCCAGCCATACGGATAAACAAGTATAATAGAGCTGATTCTTTCAAAACGACAGAAAGTCCGAATACGGCGAGAGTGAGATGCAGGATAAAGCTTGTACGATTTCCTAAAAACGTGGCGTAGCCCATCCGCGTGCCATGGCTTAATGTATGCTTTGTCATTAATAAAAAATCCGGACCTGGCGAGGCAGCAAGAGCGAGGCCAAGCGCAAATAAAACGAGCATAGTTTGCCTCCGAGTGTATTGGCTTGTATACTCTCACTATATGTTTGACTGTAAGGTTTCAGACACAGAAAGAATAATTAGAATACCCGGGAGTTGGAACTTTGAAACTATTTCATTATCATTTTTGGACAGATAGAGTAGAAGAGACAGAAAGCTATTATCGGCGTCTGGGCTTTCAAGTAGAAGGCAGATACGCAATGGAAAAAGGAACGGTAACTCCCTACCATCCTCCATTGGAGTGGGATGACTTTCGTGAGAATGCTCTTATTTTTCGCATTATCGAAGTCAGAAAAGCTAATATCAATATAACGTTTGGAGCTGGAAAAAAGCCAATCTTTGACCACATTGGATATTTAGTAACCGATGAAGAACTGAAACAGCTTTGCAACCGTGCTGATGTGATGGGATGGAAAACAGAAGCAGGTGCCCGCAGGACTTTTATCTATACTCCATACCGGTTCAAGATCGAGCTGCAAACCCGCAAAGATGCAGTAGACGGGGGAGATGGCTCTCTGGCCAGGCTGGTAATCGCAAGCCCTGATGAAGCATTTGAAAGAGGACTGGAAAGGCTGTTTCACCGAGAAATGGAAGAAATCAGTTTTGTTCAAGGAGCACAGTTTCACCTTCAGGAGGTTTTCATGGAAGGTGTGGAAGGAAGCAGCAAAGACCCGAATAAGGTCATTGTGACCGGATTAAACGGCGAGAAGAGGCACTGATAAATCAGTAACGGGTTCGGTTGATGAGGAGAAAATGACAATTCTCAATCGAATTCACAAAGTAATTCTCAGTAAATTTGTATGTTAATTAGCAATTAGAAAAAGCACGGTTATTCGTTATAACAGTTTATTTAAGGAAATAAATTTTAGAATTCCAATAATTAATAACAAAACCCGCTCAGTTATATTTCTGAGCGGGTTTTGCAAGAAAATAAAATGTCATTCAATTTATTTCTTATTCATTGATTTCATAAATCAACGTATCAAATAATTTTCCATCAGTATAAAGTAGAATTGCCCATTCTCCCGACTTAGGAATCTTTACACTTGAAGGTGCGTGAGCATCTGCTCCATTATTTTCTCCTCCAAGTCCTATTGTCCAACCAGTTGTTAATATTTGATGAACAATACCTGTTTCTTTATGATAACCGACTACTGTTAATTCTGTTTGCCTTGGGTTTTCGGTTCCCCAAAGATGCCACATCCATTTTTGACCATTGATTAAACTTGGAGCGTCTGCACCGATAACTCCTGACTTATTTTCATTCCCAATAATGTTGCCATTGAATGTGACTGCTTTTTTATCCCAATTAATTTTTTCAAAATCACTTTCTTGAACAAAATCAGGAACACCTTCTGGTAATGATACCTCACTATTTGTTTCATTCGATGTGCAAGCTGCCAAGAATAATAAACTTAAAAAAACTAACACAATCGGTAATTTTCTTATCATATTAATTTTAACTCCCCCCCCTTAAAGAATTAGACGAGAAATCACAATAATAGTTTCGTGTTTTTCGGGCAATTCAGATTTTATTTCATCTAGGGAGATAATAGGTCATCTTATCGGTTTTCAACCACATTTCTTTAAACTCTAACTTTTGAAGAGGTTTGATTTCGTGTCATTCTAAGAAGTCTAAGCACCTTCGATAAAGCAACTCTAATTTATCATAGTAAGTTCCTCTGCCAATTTCTAAAATTTCACAGGCTCTTGTAACAGGTGTTCGACTTAATAACAACTTCGCGAAAAGATGATGAATGCCGCTTCGTTTTTGATTGTTGGTTTTGTTAAAGCTCAATGCGGATTTACATTCAGAGAAACATCACATACGAATGGCCCTTCAATCCTATTCCATCCAATTTCACAGAACAGATAGCTTGAACTCTTTTAATCCGTACACAAAGGTGCTCTCGATCGGTTCAAGGGAAAAGTTGCTGCTTTTCTCAAATTTGGGATATCGTTTCATCCATTCTTCAATGGCGATTTCTGCTTCCAGCCGGGCAAGCGGTGCTCCAAGGCAAAAATGGATGCCTTTACCGAGGGCGAGATGAGGATTTGGCTTTCTTTTGATATTGAATTGGCCGGCCTGTTCAAATTGCTGCTCGTCCCGATTCGCAGATCCCATCCATGCCACCACAATATCGCCGGCTTTAATCTGGGCATCGCCAAGAACGGTATCTTCTTTCGCAACACGGCTCATGGCCTGTACAGGAGAACGGTACCGCAGCACTTCTTCGATGGCAAGCGGGAGAGTGCCTTTTGGATTTTTGAGGATCTCCTCATAAATATACGGGAACTCTGTGAAGCAAAAGAATGCATTGCTGATTAAGTTGGTTGTTGTTTCATTTCCTGCAACAAGCAGCAAAATGCAGAATCCGATGATCTCGTCTTCAGAAAGCACAGTGCCCTGAGCTTCGGCTCCGAGTAGAACGGAGATAATATCTTTTTCAGGGTGTTCTCTTTTATTTCTTATAATCTCTTTAAAATAGACATACAGCTCATGGTACGTTCTTTGCTGGTTCTGTTCCAAATGTTTAATAGCCTCGGGGCTGTTGTCTTTTGGTCCTGCGACTACCCAGTCAGACCACTCTTTGAATTTGGATTGGTCTTCGATGGGTACTCCCAGTATTTCAGCGATCACCATCACCGGAAGCGGATAGGAAAATTGTTTTACGATATCTATATCGGATGCTGGATCGACCTCGTCTAAAAGCTGTTTCGCGATTCGCTCGATCCGGGGACGCCATTCCTTCATAACTTTTGGAGTAAAGGCTTTGTTCACGAGAGCGCGCATCTGGGTATGTTTTGGCGGGTCAATGCTGATCAAACTCAATTCAATCGGGGACTTTTGTTCATCCTCCTGTTTTTTTGACCGGTTGGAGGAAAACAGTTCTTTCGTTTCCAGAACGTACTTTACACTCTGATAATCAAAGGCATCCCACGCACCCCGTCTTTCATCCTTGCGAACTGGGCTTTCTTTCCGCATTTTTTCATACCAGGAAAAAGGTTCATATCTTTCTTCTTTCGTCGAAAATTCCTCTACTTGCCGAAATGCTGTTTGAGTAGAATTTTCCATGGCGGATTACCTCCAGTTTTTGGTAGTGGCTACATAAAAAGAATACGTCCAATGGAATGAAAGTACAAAGAATATTTATCTAAAACTTTTACTATTTTAAATATTCTGTCCTTATGATTAGTTTTTCTTATGTGATTGGTATGTTTATTAGTAATTTTCTTGTGTGTAGCTTATGCATATGATGAGATTGAGAGAAAGGAGAGAGGATAGATGGATATTAAAGCGAGGGTACAGCAGCAGTTTGGAAAAAATGCTGAAAAATATGTGAGCAGTCCCATTCATGCTAAAGGTAAGGATTTGGCACAAATGGTGGAGATCTCGAACGCAGAGCCACAGGACCGTCTGCTGGATATTGCAACAGGTGGCGGGCACACCGCCAATGTATTTTCTCCACTTGTTAAAGAAGTGACCGCGTTGGATCTGACGAGCGAGATATTGGAAGCTGCAAAAAGATTTATTGAAGGAAACGGTTATCATAATGTCTCGTTCGTCAAAGGTGATGCGGAGAAACTTCCTTTTCCAGAAGAATCGTTTGAAGTGGTTACGTGCCGGATCGCACCTCACCATTTTCCGGATCTTCAATCATTTATCTCGGAATCCTACAGGGTGCTGTCACAGGGCGGAAAACTATTAATCGTAGATAATACGGCACCGGAAAATAAAGAATATGATGAGTTTTATAATGATATAGAAAAAAGAAGAGACCACAGCCATTACCGCGCTTGGAAAAAGTCCGAGTGGATAACGTTTTTGGAAGAAGCCGGTTTCAGGATCGAGCAGATCAATGTTTTTAAAAAGACATTTACGTTTGACAGCTGGTGTGAACGGATGGAGATGAAAAAGGAGGAAATAGATCAGCTGATTAAAAAAATGATAGATTCACCTTCACATATTAAGAAATATTTTAGCATTATGGAGAAGGATGGAAAGGTTCAGGAATTCAGCGGAGAAGCTATTCTGATAAAGGCCGTCAAATAAGGAGCTGAGCATTATGGCAATTGACTTTCATGGAGAGGATAACAAATTATCCTACGCCACTAGAACAGCAGCAGATGATTGGAAGAAGATGATTGGACAATATCTGGCCTTGAAGGATTTTAGCGCGGTAGATATCGGCTGCGGAGGAGGCATCTATACGAAAGCACTGATTGAACTGGGCGCCAGGCAAGTGGCTGCTGTCGATTTTTCAGAAAAAATGCTGGAAGCAGCACGCGAGAACTGCCAAGGTTTTGGAGGACGTGTTCAGTATGTACATGGATTTGCGTGGAATACAGGGCTTGAATCGCTTACCGCGGATGTCGTATTGGAACGGGCAGTGATTCATCATTTGACCGAATTGGAAGGATGTATATCAGAAGCCTTTCGCTTGTTGAAACCAGGCGGAATGTTCATCATTCAGGACAGGACACCTGAGGATTGTTTGCTCCCAGGAACAGACACACATATCCGGGGATATTTCTTTGAACAAAATCCAGAATTGATGGAGAAGGAGATCGAGAGGCGTTATACAGGTGAGCAGGTTCGTGGAGCTCTTGAAAAAACAGGATTTTCACATGTTGAAGAGGTCAAGCTTTGGGAAATGAGAAAACAGTATTCTTCTGTAAAAGACCTCACAGAGGACCTTAGAAAACGTACAGGCCGGTCGCTGCTGTTTGAATTGGACGATGAAAAATTGGAGCACCTAATCCAATACATTGAAACAAAATTGCGAGATGAACAGGAAATAATGGAACAGGACCGATGGACACTTTGGTTTGCCAGAAAAGGATAATGGTTAGGATGATGTGGCTGTCCAGAAAGTCGAAAATTGACCTTCAGGCAGCCCCTTTTTGGCTTGAAAAATCTTCAATGAAAAGTTAATTGAAGTGGAAGATGCGAGACTCCTCGAAAATGAACTTCACATTTTCTTCGTGCGATAAAACGCTGCCGGAGCCTTCCTTGTCCTGCGGGACTAGCGTGACAGGTGAGACTCCCGCAGGCGCTAGCGCCAAAAAGTAGGCGTTCACGCCGGTAAGGCTCACCGCAAGCCCCGCGAAAGTAGGAGCTCGCGCCGGTAAAAGCGAGCACCCTGGAACGGAAATCAACAGCTTACAGACTTCTTGGACAGCCCCTATTTTTGGTTACAAGTGAGAAGGAATGATCAGCGAAAGTACGAAAAATATATACTATGATTACATTTCAAAATACAGCAATTTCCGGGGAAATGAAAAAGAAATCGAAATTTGCGGTGAAGGGGTGTTAGAGAGAGATGGATCATGTTCTTATTCAATTGATTTTACTGACTTTCGTCATTCATGTGATTGATACTCTTGGTTATTCTGTTAGACTGAACTCTGTTAAAACAGGGCAAGTGGCATTATCTTTTTCCATTTTTAATCTTTTTGTACTTGTTTCTAGAACGGCAAACATGTTTCAGGCTCCCTTGATCGGAAAGATAATAGGGTTTAGTATTGCAAAAGATCTGGATCCCCTCAGCGATATGAGATACGTTATTGCCGCTGCTACAGCAGGCACTCTGGCAGGGGTTTTTGTTATTCCCACTTTCCTGAAAATTTTTCAGATCGGGGTGAAGAAAATTGCATTGTCAGGATCTGTTCCTTCCCTCGTGTTTGAAGCGCTGCACGCAAACAATATGAAACGCATTGTAAAAAAAGCAACGGTTCCGAAGAAGAAAATGCTTCATAAACTGCGGTTTAGAGAAATTCCTAAAAGATTCTTGCTTCTTCATGCGGTAGTAACGGGTATCTATACAATAGGGGTACTTGCCGCCAATTATTCCTCATTGCTGGTTCCATCCCAAAATCAGCTGGCAGCGGCAGCTTCATCCGGCATGATTAATGGAGCAGCAACCATCATGCTTACCTTCTTTATTGATCCAAAGTCAGCGATCATTACCGATCAGGCGATCAGAGGAAAGCGGCCCTACGGCGATGTGAAAGCGCTCGTTATCTTGCTGATCACGACTAAGCTGGTCGGAACCGTGCTCGGGCAGCTCCTCTTCCTGCCAGCAGCAAAAATCATCGCCAGTTTTTATCAATAATACAGAAAAGCTGAAACGCCTGTTTAAAGACGACAGGCCCTGGAGGGCGTTGAAGCTAGATTGGAAAAGCTGAAACGAAAAATCACATCTTTTTAGAGAGGAAGTGATTCGATTGGAGATAAGAAAAGCCATTCCGGGAGATGAAAAGGGAATAGCTTTCGTGCAGGTTGATAGCTGGAGAACGACTTATAAAGGAATTGTTAACGATGAATACTTGGAGCAGATGAAGGCAGAGGACAGGCAGGATTTGTGGATGGGCATCATTCAAAAGCCACTGGAGAAAAGTTTTTTATATGTGGCCTCTATTAATCAGGAGATTATTGGTTTTTGTTTCGGCGGTCCCAATCGCTCAGGCCGCTTTCCTTATGAATCTGAACTGTATGCCATCTATCTCTTGCAGGAGTATCAGAGAAGAACGATCGGCAGCAGTCTAATCCGGCATTTTGCTCAAAATCAATACGATGCCGGCTATCGTACGATGCTTGTTTGGGTTTTGAAAGATAATCCATGCAAAGCAGCGTATGAAAAGCTGGGCGGTATAAAGCTTGGGGAAGAAGTAATACAGATTGGAAAACAGCAGTTGACGGAAGAGGCTTTGGGATTCGATCTCGCGAAACTGCTTCAGTTATAATTCATTTCTACGCTGAAGTTTATGGCGTATGAAGATTCTTTCCATGAGCTTAATGAGCTGATTTTCATAGGCGGATTTTTCTTCTGGACAATCCGTGCGGTTTATTTTACTTTTTAACTGCTTAACCTTTTCTTTTTCTTCTGGTGTTAACTGATGGGAAAGAATCATAATTTCCTCCTTATGAAAAGAAAATGTAGGTTAACCTTATCATGATGCAGGAAAGGATTTCTATAGTTATGTTAGGTTTTCTTACATTAAAAAAGGCCTGTAACGATGGATGATATATCCTTCGTTACAGGCCTCATTTCTGCTGAAGACTAGGATTTCACTTGAATAATGATTTTTCCTTTAGCGTGATGAGACTCGCTTAATTCGTGAGCTTTTCTTACACCCTCTTGGGTTAGAGGAAAGGTTTCTCCCACAAAAGGTTTAATTTTCCCTGCCTCAATCAACTTTCCTATCTCAGCAAGCTGGTCTCCGTCAGGATCCAAAAAGACAAACCCAGCTTTGACAGAATGATTGGTGGCCTCCTTCTGTACCGGCGGGCTTATGATGGAAACGAGAATTCCACCCGGCTTGATCACTTTATAGCTGTTATGCTGCACTTCCCCGCCGATCGTATCAAACACGATGTCTACGGGTTCAATCGCTTCGGCAAAATCTTTTACTTTATAGTCAATAAACTCATCTGCACCAGATTCTTTGATAATTTCCTCTGAATCCTTACTGCCTGTTGATAGGACGTAAGCTCCTTTTGCTTTAGCAAGCTGAATAGCAAAACTGCCGACTCCTCCTCCGCCTGCGTGAATAAGGACCCTTTGTCCTTCCTGAATGTGTGCAAACTCCACCAGGCATTGCCATGCCGTAAGGCCAACGAGGGGAATAGAGGCTGCTTCTTCATACGTCAGGTTTTTTGGCTTGAAGGCGACCAATTCTTCATCAGCAGCAAGCAGTTCAGCATAGGTGCCGTCCCGTTCAGTTGCCGGCCGTGTAAATACTTCGTCTCCCGGCTTGAACTTGGTCACAGAAGAGCCGGTCTCTTTCACTACTCCTGCTGCATCCCATCCAAGTATTATTGGAAAAGTGAAGGAAAGGTTGTCTCTCAGGTAACCCTCACGAATTTTCCAGTCCACCGGGTTAATTGAAGTGGCATGGATCTCAATGAGGATATCTTTCGGACCTGGCTTGGGATCGTTCACTTTTTTCTCCACAAGCTGATCTCTTCCTCCATATTCATTAATAACAACTGCTTTCATTCCTTTTCACCTCTTCTATAGTAATCTCATCATAGGTAGCTTTCCCTGTTGAAATGAGGTTGAATCCGGAAAGTAACGGTTGACAGTTTTCCTATTGCATTATATAGTGATTTTTAATCGTGAGGTTAGTTGAGAAGAGTTGAGTGGGAACAAAAGAACAAAGCAGAGCCGAGCTGAGATTAGCGGTTATGGTTGCTAATCTTCGTCTCTCGTAAAGAAGGGATGATAGCCATGATTCAACCATCATTGGAAGAAGTACAACAACTGGCAGGAAGCTATAATTTAATTCCTGTAAGCATGGAGTTATTTGCAGATGTCCATACAGTCATCGAACTGTATCAGACGTATTATAAGGAAGATTACTCGTTTTTGCTGGAAAGTGTAGAAGGTGGCCAGCAATGGGCCAGGTATTCCTATATCGGAAAGAACCCTTTTATGGTAGTTTCTTGCAAAAAAGGGGAAACCAAGATCAAGAAAAAAGGCAAGGATGAAACCTATACAGGCCATCCAATTGATATTTTAAAATCTCTCCTCAACCAATTCAAAAGTCCCTCCCATAAGGATCTGCCTCAATTTACCGGCGGTGCTGTCGGTTATTTCGGCTATGATATCCTGCAATATTTTGAAAACATACCACCCCATCGTAAAGATGTGATCAACACGGACGATATGAAATTCTTATTTGTCGATGAACTGATCGTCTTTGATCATTTAAAGCAATCCATACAAATTGTCTGTAATCTTCATGTTCCGGAGAACCATAATGAAGAACAGATAGAAGAAGCTTATAAAAGAGCTGAACAGTCCATACAGGAGACGATGGCACAGCTTGAAAAAAACGTAAAACACCCTGTTCCAGCCTTTCGCTACCTTCCTCAGCAGGAAGTTGATATAAGCGCCGTACAATCTAATTTGACAAAAGAAGAGTTTTGCAGGATGGTAGAGCGAGCTAAAGAATATATTACTGCCGGTGATATTTTTCAAGTTGTGCTTTCACAGTGCTTTGAAAGTGAAGCAAAAGCGGACCCGCTGACCGTCTACCGGGTTCTGCGGATTGTAAACCCTTCCGCCTATATGTATCTTTTGAAAATGCCGGAAGAAACGATCGTCGGCTCCTCTCCTGAGCTGCTTGTTAAAGTAGAAGGGCAGCAGGTAAGAACCCGGCCGATTGCCGGAACTCGCCCGCGCGGAAAAGATATGGAGGAAGACCAGAACTTAGCAGAAGAATTGCTGGCGGATGAAAAAGAAGTGGCGGAACACATCATGCTGGTGGATTTGGGAAGGAACGACATCGGCAGGGTTTCCGAGTATGGAAGTGTGGAAGTTTCCTCCTTTATGGAGATTGAGAGGTACTCTCATGTCATGCATATTGTTTCTGATGTAACAGGCCGTCTGAGAGAGGATAAAGACTTTTTTGATGCATTGATTTCCTGTCTTCCAGCCGGAACGCTGTCAGGAGCTCCAAAAATAAGGGCCATGCAGATCATTTCAGAGCTTGAGACACAAGCGAGAGGAACCTATGCAGGGGCCATCGGATATTTATCATTTTCAGGGAATATGGACTCCTGCATTACGATCCGTACGATTCTGTTTAAAAATCAAAAAGCTTATATTCAAGCGGGGGCAGGCATCGTCGCTGATTCTGTTCCGGAGAACGAATACGAAGAGACCTTCAATAAAGCGAAAGCCTTGCTGAAAGCCATTCAAGTAGCTGAAGCGATGGAACTTCAAGTGTAATAAAAAGTGGGTATGATTGAACCGCCGTTTGAAAAGCAGAAGGGTATTAGCAAGCTTATCCCATCTGCTTTTCAGGCGGTTCATTTGTTTCACAACCAGCCGGCTCTTATCATCGCCAGCTATCACATCCCCTGCAAAAGGAGAAAAAAATTTGAGGGTTTCTTTCAAGAATCAGTAGGGGTGCACAATATGAATGACCTCAATATAGGTCTTTACAAAATCAATAAAAAAAGGCTCTTTTCTAAAAGATTGTTGCTTTAGAACAAGTAAAGAACCTTCATTGATTAGTTGATTGGAGTGTAGGGTGCGAGACTGAGGCTAGATTAACGGGACGGGTGAGACACGCGGAAAGCGAGCCTCCTGAAACGGAAATCAACCACTCCTAAGAGCAACAAAGGTTGCGAAAACAACCTAAAAAAAAAGAGCCCTGGGGGTTCTTTTTTTTATTGAGTTTTTTGAACTCCATGTGTAATAAAAAAAGAACCTTGGAGGCTCTTTTTTTAACGCAATGTTTTCTGAATGTACTTAATGGTTTTTCGAAGATCTTCAGCGGAAGGCCTTCCGAAAGGGCCGGTCTGAACGCTTAGATAAAGAATTCTTTTTTGCGGATCAACGAGAAAGACAGCCGGTTCTCCATGTGAGCCATGATCATCATAATAGGTATCATCATGGTAATAGACGCCGTAAGCTTTAATTACTTCCTGATCCTTGTCACTCAGAACGGGGAAAGAGAGTGTCCTGCTTTGCTTCATTTTTGCCAGGTTGGCGGTTTCGTCAGTAGAAATGGCAAGAATGTGAGTATTCAGCTCACGGAATGTTTCTTTATGCTTCTCAAGATCCTGGAGCTGTTCGTTGCATACCGGGCACCATTCTCCGCGGAAAAATACAAGCAAGTGAAAGCGGTCATCCGTTTTTAAATGGTCATAAAAATGAAAGGATTCTCCTTCTGCTGTTACTGCTGTAAAGTCAGGGGCCTGATCGCCCAATTGGAATTTTGGCAAAATGTTTTCCTCCTTTTTTTATTATTTAAGTATTCCTTCATCGTCTATAAATAAAACCTTGAATGCTTGTAATAAAACAAGGGCATTTTTACCATTCTATAGATATAGGATGGTGATAGATTTGGATCTTTTAAAAGAACTGACAGAAACCAATGGTGCTCCAGGCTTTGAAAACGAGATACGAAAAATTATGAAGCGTGAGATCGAAAAGTCCGGTGCACCGCTTGTTTATGATCACATGGGAAGCATTTTTGGCGAGAAAAAAGGGTCAGTTGATGGACCTAAAATCATGCTTGCCGGCCACATGGATGAAGTAGCTTTCATGATTAGCGAAATTACGAAGGACGGCTATTTGCGGTTCGTTCCGCTCGGCGGCTGGTGGGATCAAGTTATCCTTTCCCAGCGAGTTCACGTGATTACAGACAAGAAAACGTTCACAGGTGTGGTAGGGTCAAAGCCTCCGCATATTTTGACTCTGGAAGAACGGAAAAAAGTCTATCCGATGCGTGAAATGTTTATCGATATTGGGGCAAACGATAAAGATCAGGTGAAAGAATGGGGGATCAAGGTTGGAGATCCGATCATGCCGATCTGTCCGTTTGAACTTTTGCCAGATAACGATACAATCCTGGCAAAAGCATTGGATAATCGTGCGGGCTGCTATCTTGCGCTGGAGGTGTTAAAGCAACTCAAAGACAGTGACCACCCGAACACCATTTACTGTGGAGCCACAGTTCAGGAAGAAGTCGGCTTAAGGGGAGCAGCAACCGCACCGTATGCCATGGAGCCTGATCTTGCGATTGCAATGGATGTGGGGATCGCGCAAGATGGACCGGGTGACAACTCAAACAAAGCCAAGCTCGGAGCTGGTCCGCTCATAACATTCCTTGACTCTTCTATGGTGCCGCACGTTCCACTGCGAAACATGGTGATCGAGATCGCCGAGAAACATAACATCCCTTACCAGGTGGATGTCATGCTCGGCGGAGGAACGGATGCCGGCAGGTTCCATTTGTTTAAAAAAGGCATTCCTTCTCTTGTCATCGGTGTCGCATCGCGTTATATCCACAGCCATGTTTCCATGGTCAGCAAGAGCGATCTGGAAAATACAGTAAAACTATTGGCGGCAGTCGTTAAAACAGTCGATCAGAAGAAAATGGAGTCCCTGATAGATTTTTAAACAAAATAAGCTACAATAGAGAAAAGGTGTTCTTTTTGAACGCCTTTTGCTTTTGAAATCACTTGTTTAAAAGGAGATCAACAAATGAGTACAACATTCCTGTTTATTGGCGCAGGCCGCATGGCAGAGTCAATGATTAAAGGACTTCAGTCTTCTAAAGACCATAATATATCGATCATTGCAGGAAATCAGGGAAACACAGAAAGACTTCAGGAGTTATTTTCGTTATATGCTGTTGAGACGACAACAGACTGGATTCATCATGTGCTGGATAGTTCTGTCATTGTTCTTGCCATTCCTCCTGACGCCCATGATGCTGTTTTAGAAAAACTTTCAACCGCTATCGATGGCCAACTTGTCATTTCCGTGGCGGCTGGAGTCGGACTCAAAAAACTGGAGGATAACCTTCCTGCTCGCACACCGGTAGCCTGGGTGATGCCTAATACGGCCTCAGAGGCGGGAGAATCCATGTCCATTTATACACATGCTGAAACCTTGAATGCTAACCAAGAACAGCAGCTGAAAATTCTGTTGGACAGTATCGGCTCCTCCGAAAAATGCACTGAAGAGCAGATACATAAACTTACTGCTGTTACTGGGAGCGCTCCAGCCTTTCTTTATGAATTTGCTTCTGCTCTCATTAATGCTGCGTCGAGCTATGGGATATCAGAAGGCCAAGCACGGAAGCTCGTTTCACAGATGATCTATGGTTCTGCGGTCATGTTAAAAAGTGGTTTGTCACCGATTGACCTTAGGGAAGCGGTCACTACACCAGGCGGGGCAACAGCGGCCGGGCTGGAGATCTTAAAAGAAGCTAATTTTGGACAGCTGATTCAAAAGGCGGTTCAAGCCACCAACGAACGTGCAGCTGAGCTAGGCAAGGCTGTGAAAGAATGACAGACATCATAACCGTATAGGGGTAATCTATGAATAAAACGATTTTGGATTTTATTATTCACTATGAATATGTCGGTATCTTTCTTGCTCTTGCCTTTGGTTTAATTGGTCTGCCGGTTCCGGATGAAATTTTACTCACCTTTACAGGCTATCTAGTCTACGAAAGAAAAACAGGATTTGCATTGACCTTTTTGTCTGCCTTTTTGGGAGCGATGTCCGGAATCTCCGTCAGTTATTTTCTAGGCTATAAACTCGGTCTGCCATTTTTGAAAACGTTTGGCCCTAAAATTGGTATTACGGAAGAAAAAATAGAAAAAACACAATGGCACTTTCAAAAATATGGAAAACTGATGATTATCATCGGTTACTTTATTCCGGGAATCCGCCATATTTCTGCTTATATTGCGGGCATTTCAGCCATGAAATTTAAAAGGTTTGCGCTGTATGCCTATTCAGGCGGATTAGTATGGAGCTTCACGTTTATCATGCTCGGAAAAGAGTTGGGCAGAAAGTGGAGAGTTGTTGAGCAGTACTTTCACAACCTGGGATTCTACGCTATTCTCACGGCTGTAGCGGCAGTGCTGCTTATTTGGCTTATCTATAAAGTTAAAATGAAACGTTCGTAAAAAAAGGGGCTGTCCTGAAAGTCGAAAATTGACCTTCAGCAGCTCCTTTTTGGCTTGAAAATCTTCAATGAAAAGTTGATTGAAGTGGAAGGTGCGAGACTCCTCGAAAATGAACTTCACATTTTCTTCGTGCGATTAAACGCTGCCGGAGTCTTCCTTGTCCTGCGGAACTAGCGTGACAGGTGAGACTCCCGCAGGCGCTTGCGCCAAAAAGTAGGCGTTCACGCCGGTAAGGCTCACCGCACGCCCCGCGAAAGTAGGAGCTCGCGCCGGTAAAAGCGAGCAGCCTGGAGCGGAAATCAACAGCTTACAGCCTTCTTGGACAGCCCCTTTTATTTTTGAGGTTTCATCCAAAGGCGGCCGATGCCATTTTGCAGCATCCGCAGCAGGAATAGCGTTCCATAATAAAAGGAGAACACGACGATCAGCAGGAGGGTGATCGACAGGTGGTTTTCATAGTGGGTGGTATGCATAAGTTCGCACAGACAGATGGTTGCAACTCCTGATGCAATGAACGTAAAGTATTCTGCGAGCTTAGGCTTGAACTTCACCTCTTCCACGATGGTGTGGTAATGGAGGAAGGAAAGTAAAACCCCGCTAAAGTTCACTGCTATAATGACCCCATGGATGCCAAACGACGTTTGTGAAGCAAGAGAAAGAATGAGCAGGATAGACAGGATATTAACCCATATGGTTTGCGAGAACACATCTCTTGCCCTCCCCAGGCCAAAAAGGATGGCCTGAAGCGGTGCAAGCAAATAATGAAACAGAATAAAGGGTGAGAGGAGCATCAGAAACTGGCCGGCTTGTGGAGAATGATAGAAGAGCACGGTAAGTTCATCAGCAAAAAAATACATTACGATCGAGCACGGAATGCCATAAAGAAAGGTAATATGAAAAGCCTGGTGGATCCGCTGATGCAGCCCTGCTTCATCCTGTTTGGAGCGTGCTTCGGAAATGGAAGGAACGAGTGAAACATACAGTGAATATCCGATAAATCCCGGAAAGTAGCCGATCGTCATCGCAAACGCCGTAAGCATGCCATACTGTTTAGTGGCGATTGATGCTGTAATTCCGGCGAACATTAAACTTTGCGTGATCAAAATCGGATTCACTGCAGCAGTAAGGGCGTTCAGGATGCGGACTCCAGTCGTAGGGAGGCTAACTTGAAACAGCTTTTTTAAGATGCTTCTGCGCGGAACAGGTGTGAAATCTGATTTCGAAACATCTTTTAAGTTTCGCTGCCCTAGTAAAAACGACGTTGAAAAGAAAAACAGTGAGACAAGCTCACCGGCCCCAATACCCAATACAGCAGCAACAACTCTATATTCTAATGGCAAACCTTTCATATATTGCAGGACGTAAAAAATAAAACTCAGCTGCGCCGTTTTTTCTAAAAGCTGAGCGATTGCTATGGGCTTCATTTTTTGAAGTCCGCTGAAGTAGCCTTTCAGAATAGAGGTCGTTCCTATGACCGGTACGATCGGGATGAGAGCAAGCAAAGGATACCCGAGCCGAGTATCAATGGTCTCCCATTTTAAAAGCACCAGCGTAACTGCCGCACTGATCAGCACCAGCAGCAGGCTTAATCCCATGATGACGTAAAACGATACCTTAACGATCTGGAGCCTCTGTTTGTCATTCTGATGTACTTCCTCTTCGGCCAAAACCTTTGAGAGGGCCGTTGGAAATTCAAGAGCGGCAATCGTGATCAGCAGTCCGATTACCGGCAGTGCCATCATGTAAAATCCCATACCTTCACTGCCCAATGATCTTGCGAGAAGGACGCTTACTACAAATTCCACGACTTTTGTGTAGAGCATTGCCAAAGATAAAATAAGTGTTCCTTTTAGAAATTTTCCCATGATTTCACCCTTTGTCCAATTCATCTCCTTAACATGTATATGACATATGAAGTGAAAAAGAAGAGAGATTTATAATGTCGAAAAAAGGAGTCTTTTGGATTGGAAAATAAAAGAATTGTAAAAAAACGATACAAAATTGTATATTTTCGGTAAGATAGAGATACTATCCTAAACTAGTTGGTGTTGTATGGAGATCTTTTTACAAAATCTTTTTCATCATTACGGGTATTTTGCACTGTATTTCCTTCTTGCGCTTGGTGTGATCGGTCTTCCAGTGCCGGATGAGTTCCTGCTGACCTTTGCCGGTTATATCGTTTACTCGGGTGAAGTTTCTTTTGCTTTGACACTGCTCGCCGCTTTTGCTGGATCAGCGACCGGGATTACGATCAACTATTGGCTCGGAAAGAGCTTTGGTTTACCCTTATTGCTTAAATATGGACCGAAATTTCACTTATCAACACATAAAATACACACCTCACAATCTTACTTTCAGCGTTTCGGAAAACCATTAATCATGTTTGGATACTTTATTCCAGGAATCCGGCATCTCACAGCCTATTTTGCAGGGATGTCCTCGCTTCCGTATCGTGTATTCGCCTTTTATGCATATATCGGTGCATTTATCTGGAGTTTTCTGTTCATCATGATCGGCAGAACGGTAGGTGCAAAATGGTACCTTGTTACCGCATTTGTTCATAAGGCGAGCCTTCTCGGCCTGGCCGTTTTTATCATTGCAATTGCTGTGGCTGTCTATTCTTTGAAAACAAAGGGAAGAAAATCACAACGATATGACGTTTCATGAGAAAGAGTGCAAGAATAGGAAAAAAGAGGCTGTCTAGAAAGTCGAAAATTGACCTTCAGGCAGCCCCTTTTTGGCTTGAAAAATCTTCAATGAAAAGTTAATTGAAGTGGAAGATGCGAGACTCCTCGAAAATGAACTTCACATTTTCTTCGTGCGATATAACGCTGCCGAAGCTTTCCTTGTCCTGCGGGACTAGCGTGACAGGTGAGACTCCCGCCGGTGCTTGCACCAAAAAGTAGGCGTTCACGCCGGTAAGGCTCACCGCACGCCCCGCGAAAGTAGGAGCTCGCGCCGGTAAAAGCGAGCAGCCTGGAACGGAAATCAACAGCTTACAGACTTCTTGGACAGCCCCCTTTTTTTGAGAGAGGAACCTGGCGGCTGAACCAGATAATGGGCGGAAGCCGTCACTCAGCAACCTATCTTTTCCTTAACCTCTTCAAGAAATGGCCTCGCCCGCCGGCGAGCTTTTTCAGCTCCGTGCAGGAGAATTTCATCCATTTTCTTCGGGTTGTTCATGAGTTCTATATATCGCTGCCGTGGTGTTTCCAAATAGGCGTTCATAACATGAAACAATTCTTTTTTAACCTCTCCCCAGCCAACTCCATTCTCATATCTCTCTTGCATCCTCTTCACCTGCGCTTCTGATGCAAATTCTTTATAGATTAAGAACAAAGATGAGCGAGCTGTGTCTTTTGGATCCTCAGGTAAACTAGAATCCGTCGCAATCCGTTTGATCAGTTTCTCTAACTCTTTCTCCTCACTAAAAAGAGGAATCGTATTGTTATAGCTCTTACTCATCTTCCTGCCATCAAGCCCCGGAACGACTGAAGTTTCTTCGTCGACCTTGTATTCAGGCATTGCGAATGTCTCGCCATATATATGGTTGAAATGTCCCGCGATGTCTCTGGCGATTTCCACGTGCTGAATCTGGTCTTTGCCGACAGGGACAATATCCGATTGAAACAATAATATATCTGCGGCCATTAAGATGGGATACGTAAATACACCCATATTGATACCCGAATCCTGCTCGAGACCGTTCTGCCGGTTTTCCTCAATCAAACCTTTATAAGCGTGGGCGCGGTTCATCAAACCTTTTGGTGTGAGACAGGAGAGAATCCATGCGAGCTCCAAAATTTCTGGAACATCTGCCTGACGGTAAAAGGTTGATTTTCCGGGGTCAAGACCGAGTGCAAGCCAGGTTGCCGCAATGCCATATACATAATCCTTGAATTGGTTTGCATGTTGAACCGTTGTTAAAGAGTGGTAGTCTGCAATAAAGTAATAAGGTGAATAGGCATCGTTTTCAGCCAGCTGGAGAGCTGGTTTAATGGCTCCAATATAATTTCCGATGTGCGGCCTTCCGGTAGACTTGATTCCAGTCAGTACAATTTTTTTCTCCATTTAATTTCCTCCTGTCCAATAAAAAAGGGGCTCCTCATCCTGATTAAGGACGAGAAACCCCGTTGTGCCACCTTGATGAACTGCTCTAAGCAGTCCGCTTTAACAGTATCCAAAGACCGAATACCTGTCTCCTTCTAACGGCGAGACCTTCCGTCAAAGCCTACTCCCAGCGGTTTCGGTTTGAGGCTCAGAAGCCCATTCAATCGCATTTCCACACTGGCTCTCACCAACCGCCAGCTCTCTGAAGTGTACGTGCCATCTACTCTTCTTCTTCATAGCCATGTATCTTTTCCATAATGTTAAATGATGGATATTGATAAATCAAGCTAAAAATTTTATAAAGGTACAACGCAGTCCTTCACGTCATGTCTCGGTGAGTTGACAACCGGTGATACTTCAAATGCCTCCATCTGTTCACTATCATATGGAGTGAGGAGAGATTTTAAGTACTCGTTATCCTGAATGGAAGGATCCAGCCAGCTTTCTTCTGCTTCTTTTGTCAGGATGACCGGCATGCGGTCGTGGAGGTCTTTCATCAATGCATTCGGGCGTGTTGTGATATGAGTACAGGACGTAATCACTTCTCCATTTTGTTCCCATTGATCCCAGAGGCCTGCAAAGGCAAAAGGTTTACGGTTTTTCAGCCGGATATGAAACGGCTGCTTTTGTTTGTCTTCTCTTTTCCATTCATAAAAGCCATCGGCTATCACGAGACAACGCTTATTTTTCAAGGGACCTCTAAATGAAGCCTTCTCATCCACCGTTTCGGCCCGGGCGTTGATCATCTTGTAGCCGATCTTGGGATCTTTCGCCCAAAAGGGAATCAGCCCCCAGCGGTGCATTTCCGCTTTTCGTGTCCCTCCATCCGAGGTAATAACAAGCACGTTTTGTGATGGAGCGATGTTAAAGCGCTGAGGCAAGGTATCGGGAATCGTGATATCAAATTCTTCCTGAATAAAATGCATATCCGTATACAAAGAATATCTTCCACACATAGAAACAGCTCCTTTGAAAGATTCTACTTCTATTTTAGCGTAAAGCCTAAGCTTCTCAAACCTAAAAAAGACCCGTTCCTGATAAACGAGTCTTTGAATCTGCCATTAATAGATGACAGCCAGTTCCTTTTCTTTTGTGTTCAATTTATCAGCGATATCACGAGCGATCCAAACTCCGCACGCGCTCGCCTGTGCAAGTCCTCGCGTAATCCCTGCGCCGTCTCCGCCGACATAAAGGCCGGAAATCTCTGATTCAAAACGGTCATTCAGCTTCGGCCGGGCAGAATAGAATTTGGCCTCTACTCCATAAAATAATGTATGTTCTGAAGAAATACCAGGGGTTACTTCATTCAGTGCCTCTGTCATTTCAATCAAGCTTTTCATCGTGTTATAAGGAAGAACTAAACCGAGGTCACCAGGAACCGCCTCTTTCATTGTTGGATTAAGAAAACCTTCTTTGATCCGTTTTTCAGTGGAACGGCGGCCTTTCTTAATATCTCCGTACTTTTGTATGACCAAGCCTCCTGAGGATAACTGGTTAGCAAGCCTCGATACTTCATGTGCATATTCAGTAGGCTCATCAAATGGATCATCAAATTTATGGGATACAAGCAGAGCAAAGTTGGTGTTCGGGCTACCGAGAGCAGGGTCTTTGTAGGCATGCCCGTTTGCCAGCATGATGCCTGAATGGTTCTCGACCACTACGTGTCCTGACGGATTGCTGCAGAATGTTCGCACTCTTGTGCCGACAGACGTATTGAACACAAATTTCCCTTCATATAAATGCTCGTTGATTTCCTCCATCACCACGTTTGACGTTTCTACACGGACACCGATGTCCACTTGGTTAGCTGCCATTTTCAGCCGGCGTTTTTTCAGAATCTTGGTGAGCCATGATGAGCCATCGCGGCCTGGAACGATGACGATTTTATCCGCAGAGAGGATCGTTCCGTCTTTTAATTCCACGCCAGTTGCTTTGTGCGTTCCATCCACTTTTTCTGTAACAAGATCCAATACTTCAGCTTTATAGCGCATTTCGATTTTTTCTTTTAAGTATTCATAGATGCTGGTCAGAATAGCAAGGTTTTGTTCCGTTCCAAGGTGGCGGACCTGTGCACGGAGAAGCTTCAATCCAGCAGCATACGCGCGCTTCTCGATATCTCTCACTTCATCAGTCAGCGGGTCAGTAATGGTTTCTGTCGCTCCATGTTCAAGGTTAATGCTGTCTACATATTTTATAAGATCAATCACGGTTTCATCCGGCAGGTAATCAGTCATCCAGCCGCCAAACTCACTTGTAATATTAAACTTTCCATCAGAGTAGGCTCCTGCTCCTCCAAAGCCATTCGTAATCGAACAGGCTGGAAGGCAGCCGGCAAATTCTTTTCTTCCGGCAGCAGGCGGGCACTTTTGAATTTTCTTTTGCAGGATCGGGCAGTTTCTTGAATAAATATCATGGCCTTTATCGATCAATAAAATGTTGGCTTCCGGCATTTTGCGAGTTAATTCATAGCAAGAAAATATTCCGGCCGGACCAGCACCAACCACAATCACATCATATTTGTTATTCATAAAAAGAACCTCCCGAGTTCAAGCTTCTGTGTGTTGTTTCACACAACCTTAGTAACTATATCAAATTCCGAAAACAAAAACAATAAAATTTACGAACCTTTAATCAAAAATTAATTTTAATGTTCGTATTTAGCGTTCTAAAATGGAATAAATAACCTCTTTATCCGCTTTCAGCTTATAAAAACCATAAAATTGATAACGTGTAAAGTGCTTGACATAAGTAAGTTACGTTTGTTATCATACTTACTATAAGTAAGTTAAAGTGTTTGTTCATAATAAAAGGGAATAGTAACAGGGTATATATGAAGGGAGATATGATTGTGGAAAAAAGGACAAGTGGAATTCACCACATTACAGCTATTGTTGGGAATCCACAGGAAAACGTTGATTTTTATGCTGGAGTGCTGGGACTTCGCCTCGTAAAGAAAACCGTAAACTTTGATGACCCGGGTACGTACCATCTCTATTTTGGAGACGAGGAAGGCTCGCCAGGGACGATTATGACTTTCTTTCCTTGGCCTGGCGCGTATAGTGGAAGAACAGGAGCGGGACAGGTGGGTGTCACGGCGTTCGTGGTACCTGAAGGAGCATTAACCTTCTGGGAAGAGCGCCTAACTAAATTTAACGTAGCATTTGAAAAAACAGAACGCTTTGGCGAGCAGTATTTAGCTTTTGATGACCCCCACGGACTTCATCTTGAATTGGTAAGCCGCAGTGAAGGAAAAAACAGTACATGGTCATTTGGCGGGGTATCTGCCGAGGTTGCCATCAAAGGATTTGGCGGTGCGGTATTGTTATCAGGTGCTCCTCAAAAAACGATGGGATTGCTGACTGATGTCATGGGCTTGGAAAAAGCAGGTGAAGACGATGATTACATCAGGTTTAGAGCTGCATCCGATCTGGGAAATATCATTGACATTAAAACGTCAGCCGTTGGAAGAGGAACGATGGGTGCCGGTACAGTTCATCATATCGCATGGCGGGCTTCCGATAATGAGGACCATGAAAGCTGGAGATCACATGTTCAGCAGAGCGGTTTTGAAGTAACACCAGTTATTGACCGTCAATATTTTAATGCGATCTATTTCCGCGAATCAGGTGGTATTCTTTTTGAAATCGCGACTGATCCGCCTGGATTTGCACGGGACGAGCCGAAAGACATTATGGGTAAAAATCTTCTTCTTCCTCCGTGGCTTGAGCCAGAGCGGGAAAAGATTGAATCTGTGCTTATGCCGGCAGAAGTTCGGGTTTTAAAGGAGGATGAAGTAAAATGAGGCATTTATTTAACAAAGGAAGAAACGAAAAGGCACCAGTATTGCTTCTGCTCCATGGAACAGGTGGTACGGAAGAGGATTTATTGCCGCTCGCCTCAATGATCTCACCGGAATCTTCTATATTAAGTGTCAGAGGAAACGTCACTGAAAATGGAATGCCTCGCTTCTTTAGAAGGTTGGCTGAAGGGATCTTCGATGAAGAAGACTTGAAATTCCGCACGAAAGAGCTGCATGACTTTTTAGATCATGCGGCCGATGAATATGAGTTTGACCGGCAGAATATCGTAGCAGTCGGCTATTCGAATGGTGCGAATATCGCCGGAAGCCTTTTATTTCACTATAAAGGAGAATTGCGCGGCGCAATCCTTCATCATCCCATGGTGCCATTAAGAGGAATCACACTGCCAAATCTCGAGAAAGCAGCGATATTTATCGGTGCCGGTAAAAATGACCCGATCTGCCCTCCACAGGAGACGGAAGAACTGGAAAGCCTCTTGCAAGGAGCAGGAGCGAATGTGGAAACGTACTGGGGAGATTACGGCCATCAGCTCACACAGCCTGAGGCAGAGGCTGCACGGGACTGGTTTCAAAAGTATTACTCTAAAAGCTAATCGCGAGAGAGGGGAATCTGCATGAAATCGATCGATCCAAAAAGTTTGTCCGCTAAAGAAAACTATAAGTTTCTTACAGGAAGTATCATTCCGAGGCCGGTCGCTTTTGTTACTACCACAACAAAAGATGGTATTTTGAATGCGGCGCCTTTCAGTTATTTTAATATAGTCAGTTCAACTCCTCCGCTCATTTCTGTTTCCGTTCAAAGAGCGGACGGCCAGCCGAAAGATACGGCAAGGAATGCAATGGAGGCTGGTGAATTTGTTGTTCATATCTCGGATGAAAGCTATGTAGAAGCCATCAATCAGACAGCCGCAAACCTTCCGCCGGATGAGAGTGAGGTCGAACTGGCCGGACTTACCCCCATTAAGAGCACTAAAGTAGCTGTTCCAGGCTTAAAAGAAGCAAGCATCCGCTTGGAGTGTGTCCTGGAGCAGTCTATTCCGCTTGGCGGAAGTGAAGAAAATCCGGCATGTGATCTGCTCATCGGGGAAATCGTCCACTATCATATCAGAGAAGATTTGTACGAAGAAGGCCGCATTGATGCTGCAGGATTAAAGCCTGTCAGCAGGCTAGCGGGCAATAATTACTCAAAACTTGGGGAGACTTTCACGCTTGAACGGCCAAAGTAAGATATCTTGAAATACTGAATAAAAAGGGCTGTCCAAGAAGTCTGTAAGCTGTTGATTTCCGTTCCGGGCTGCTCGCTTTCCGCGGGGCGTGCGGTGAGCCTCTTGGTGCAAGCACCGGCGGGAGTCTCACCTGTCACGCTAGTCCCGCAGGAGTCTCGCATCTTCCACTTCAATTAACTTTTCATTGAAGATTTTTCAAGCCAAAAAGGGGCTGCCTGAAGGTCAATTTTCGACTTTCTGGACAGCCCCTTTATTTTAATTGAAAAAGCTTATTCATGAATTCCATCCAGATACTCATCTCAAACTGATGCTTGAAAGAGACCCTCAAGTTTTTTTCATTTACCGTGAGGATGGAGGCAGCTGGCGAATGAATGAGGCTCTTCCATCCCATCCACTTCAGAGGGCTCCAACATTGTTAACCAAACTTATTGGAGAAAAATACAAAGTATCATAAGAACCGTAGGCACTCCATAGATCAGTGACTGCTGCATCGTCATTTCCTTATCAAACCGTTCTTTCCACGTTTTATAATTTGCACGTCTCTCTACATACCAGTTACCACTGTTCATCAGACGGACACCTCTTTACTTGGAATTTATTAGTTTGTGTTTTCCCGTTTTATTAGAAGGATTAACCTGTTCATCCCAAAAAGTCATACTTTTCTTTGAGTGTATGGTAGCATGATAGAAAAGTGCAATCACGGGGAGGAAATGGAATGGACTCGGTTCAGACTCTCGTCACCGATCGGCTGATCCTGCGAATGTTTGATGAAGAAAAAGATGCTGAAAACTATGCTCGGGTGCTTGGGCAGGATGAGGTAGGAAGGTATTTACCCATACGGGGGGCTTATTCACCTGAAGAAGCGATGCGAATGATGGCTTTTTTTATTAAAGGCTGGGAGGACCGTGGATTTGGAACGTTTGCCGTTCAGATGAAAGATGGGGAACTGATCGGCCATTGCGGATTGAATTATGTAAGAGATTTGGATGAAGTCGAACTTTTATATGCTTTCAGCAGGGAAAGCTGGGGCCAAGGATTTGCAGCCGAGGCAGCGGCAGCCTGTGTAAAAGCTGTGTTTGAAAGACTGCATCTCAACCGATTAATTGGGCTTGCAATGCCTGCAAACCAAGGTTCAGGAAAGGTGCTGAAAAAAGTTGGGATGGCCTGGGAAAAGGATATAAGCCTATGGAATATGGAGCTTCAGTATTTTAGCATGACAGCAGAAGATTACTGGCGTTCAAAAAAAGATTTATAAAACGAAAGCTGAAGTGAGGGGTTATTGCTTCGGTTATTTTTTTAATTGGATTAAAATAGAAACAGAAAGTGAAGTAGCCAGGAGGGAAAATCATTGAAACATAGGTTAGGTATATTTTTCATAGCGCTGATGCTCATGGTGATCGCCGGCTGTTCGGACGGTCCTAAACCGGAGCCGAGATTAAAAGATTACATGAAAAACTGGCAGTCTATGAAGTTTGATAAGATGTACAGTATGCTGTCAGACAAGAGCAAAAAAGAGATTACAAAGGATGAGTTTGTGAAGAAATACTCAGCGATTTATGGCGGGATTAAAGCACAAGATGTTTCGATCAAACCTCTTATCCCGAAAGAAGAGCCTGAGCCGGACAAGAACGGAAACATCACATATACATACAACGTAAAAATGGATACGCTCGCTGGCCCTGTTCAGTACAAGAATAAAATAAAAATGAAAGAGCAGGAAAAGAAAAACAAGAAAGACTGGTACATTGATTGGGATTATTCACAGATCTTCCCGGGCATGGCAAAGGGAGATAAAGTGAGGGTTCAAACGAACAAAGCGAAGCGGGGAGAAATCCTTGACCGCAATGGAAATGGACTCGCTGTTAATGGAGTGGCTTCCCAGGTAGGGATTGTCCCTCAAAATCTACCAGCAAACAAAGACGCAAGCAAGGCTCAGCTAGCAAAAGTGCTTGGTATTGATAAGAAGACCATCGATAACGCTCTGAATGCTTCATGGGTGCAGCCTGGATTCTTTGTACCGATTAAGACCATTGCTGAGGAAGACCCTCGTCTTAAAAAGGTCGCGAAAATCAAGGGAGTGAGCACTCAGTCCATCGAGACGAGAGTGTATCCGTATAAAGAAGCGGCATCCCATCTAACAGGATTTGTGCAGCCGATTAAAGCAGAAGAGCTTGAAAAATTAAAATCTGAAGGCTACGAATCTACCGATGTGATCGGAAGAAGAGGCCTTGAGAAATTTTATGAAAAGCAGCTCCGCGGGAAAAACGGCGGATTGATCAGGATCGTTGATTCTGGTGAAAACGAAAAACGAACGGTTGCCAAGAAAGAAGCGGTGGATGGAAAATCAGTAACACTGAACATTGATATGTATCTGCAAAGCGACCTCTACAATCAGATGAAAAAGGATGTCGGAACAGCTTCGGCCATCAATCCTGTAACAGGAGAGGTTCTTGCCCTTGTGAACAGCCCGGGTTTCGATCCGAATGATTTTGTACTGGGGATCTCGGGTTCACAATACCAGAAGCTTGAAAAAGATCCGAAGAAACCGATGTTAAACCGTTTTGCTTACACGTATGCCCCTGGATCCACGTTTAAGCCGATTACGGCATCCATCGGTCTGGAGACCAATAAGCTGAATCCAAACAAGGAAGTCGCCATCTCCGGGAAAAAGTGGCAGAAGAAAGGCTGGGATAAGAAATTTGTAACCCGGGTTTCTGCGGTGCCATCTGTTAATCTGGAGAAAGCCCTCATGTATTCCGATAACATTTACTTTGCTCAAACAGCGCTGGCCATCGGAAAAGAAGACATGGTGAAAGGCGCAGAAAAGTTTGGTTTTAATGAAGACATGCCGTTTGATCTGGATTTCGAAAATTCTTCACTGAAGAAGGAAGACATTGATTCAGAAGGTATGCTTGCTGATACCGGATATGGGCAGGGAAGAGTGGAAATGAACATCCTGCACCTCGGGCTTTCCTATACTCCTTTTATCAATAACGGGAATTTAATCGCACCGCAGTTGGTGAAAGCAGATAATCCGAAAGCTAAAGTGTGGAAGAAAAACGTCATTTCCCCGGAAACGGCTACAAGAATCAGAAGTGATCTGGTAAAAGTTGTTGGGGATAAGAGAGGAACAGGATACAAGCCGCCACTTAAAAATATCGTACTTGCCGGGAAGACAGGAACGGCAGAGCTGAAGTCCAAAATTGGCGAGAAAGGCCAGGAAAATGGTTATTTCGTTGCGTTTAACCAGGAACAGCCAAGCCTTCTCGTCTCCATGATGATTGAAAATGTACAGGACAAAAGCGGCAGCCATTATGTTGTTCCGAAAGTGAAAAATGCATTTAAAGAATACATGAAAGAAAAGCCTCTTCGTTAAGAAGAGGTTTTTCCTGCCTGAGAGTAGAAAGATAAATAGGATTGTTTTCCTGCTTTCATAACACTGAATAAAGGGTGATCTCCATGCAAACACATCTTCTTTTTAATATGAACATTGGCACACAGAAACCAGAGAGCATACGGAACACAGAAACAAAGTGCCCTTTTTGTGAAAGGGGAAGCCTGACAGGCATTATCGAAGAAAAAGGAGACATCATCTGGCTCAAGAATAAATATCCGGTGCTAGCCAACGCGTTCCAGACGGTTCTGATTGAAACAAAAGAGTGTTACTCCGAGCTGTCTCAGTATTCAAAAGAACATCTATATGAACTCTTTGAATTTGGCCTTTCTGTATGGGAAAAGACCATACAAAGCGGAGAATACCAATCCGTTATTTTCTTTAAGAACCATGGACCGTATTCTGGCGGAACACTCCGCCACCCGCATATGCAAATTATAGGATTTAAAGAAGCAGATTATCATCAGAATATCCATCCGTCACAGTTTGAAGGAATCATCATTGAAAAACAGCCTGGCATCGAATTCAACATTTCAACAAAGCCGAAAATGGGATTCTATGAACTGAACATTCTGCTTGAAGACCGGAGCAAAGTAAAAGAGCTCGCTGATTACATTCAGCTCTCCACCCATTTCTTGCTGAACGGGTTCAGTAAAACCTGCAACAGCTATAATCTCTTCTTTTACCAGTGGGAAGAAAAAATAATTGCCAAAGTCGTTCCGCGATTCGCCGCCTCCCCGTTGTATGTCGGGTATTCCTTTCCGCAGGTGGCTAGCAATATAGACGCTGTTGCTGAAAAGATCAAACAAATGTATCTATAGTTTAAAAAAGAAATTCAAGCGCTTCGTTTCTTCAAGCGCTTTTTTTGTTAGGCCGTTAAATGAAACATTTCTTGCAAGCATACGACTAAGTCAATAGAACAACCTAAAAGTAAAGAGAGGAGGATTCCATTTGAAAGTTTTTTTGTCCATCATGATGTCCATTCTGCTGGGTGGCGGAGCTGTTCACCCGGTTCTTGAGAGCCGGGCCGAAACGAAACCCATGAGACCAAAGGAAAGTTTGCAATGGGGACCCATGCAGAAAAACGGCTTGCTGCCGCTTCCTGACAAAAAATCCAAAGCGAGATGGATGAAACCTAAACCTGTTCCTGTCAAGCCTATACCCATTCCAAAGCCGATGCCGTATTTGAAAAAATAAAGAAAAAACCAAAGGGCAACTTTATGCTTTTTGGTTTTTTATTTTAATGTCCAGCTCCAGCGCTTGTCGGACTTTAACAGGGCGCTTGCGCCTTTCTAATAGGAAAATAATCCTATCTCAACCATTTCCCCAAAAGAAACAAGGGATTTTTGCATGAATGGGGAAGTAGTAAACTAGGTACAAAAGAGGACTGAAGCAGCAGATTCAACAGGATAAAATCTTTATTTATCTAAGGGAGGAATTTGATGATGATGAACGTGCCATTAAGAGTAACAGCCATGATGGAGCATGCAGAAGCATTTTTTCCAAAAAAGACAGTAATCAGCCGGACCGCATCCGGCATCAGAAAGTTTACGTACCGTGAGATCGCCAACCGGACAAGAAGACTGAGCAGTGCGCTCAAAAAGATTGGCGTTCAAAAGGGAGATAAGGTAGGGACGCTTGCCTGGAACCATCACCGCCATTTGGAAGCTTACTTTGCTATACCCGGTGCAGAGGCCGTTCTTCATACGATCAATATTCGCTTGTCTCCCGCTCATATCGCGTATATCATCAATCATGCTGATGATAAGGTTCTTCTTATTGATCAGGACATCCTGCCGCTGATTGAAAAATTAAAAGATGAGATCACAGGGGTTAAGGCATTTGTCTTGATGACCGATGAACCTGAACTGCCGGATTCAACGCTTGAACCGCTGTATCATTATGAAAAAATCCTGGAAGAAGGAGATCCTTCTTTCATCTTTAATCCGGGTATCGATGAAAATGAACCTGCGGGCATGTGTTATACGTCAGCTACGACTGGTAATCCAAAGGGTGTCGTCTATACGCACCGCGGAATCGTGCTCCACAGCATGGCGCTCGGACTGGCAGATGGAGGCAGTGTATCTGAGTCGGATATCTGCATGCCTGTTGTTCCGATGTTTCATGTGAATGCCTGGGGCCTTCCGTTTGCCGCCGTTTGGTTCGGAACGACACAGGTGCTTCCTGGGCCGCAGTTTACACCGAAGCTGCTCGCGGAACTGATCGAACGGGAGAAAGTTACGATCACTGCTGGAGTTCCTACCATCTGGCTTGGCCTATTGAAAGAGCTGGAGGAAGGAAACTATGATACAGGAAGCCTGCGTTATATTTTATGCGGTGGTTCAGCGGCTCCTAAAGGAATGATCAAAGCCTTTGAGACGAGGCACAACATCCCGTTTGCTCATGCATACGGCATGACAGAAACGAGCCCGCTTGTTATTTTTTCAAGGATTAAAAGCTATCAGGAAGACTTGGATTATGAAGAAAAGCTGAACATTCGGGCCAAGCAGGGCTACCTCGTTCCCGGTGTGGAAATGAAGGTAAAAGGTGCAGCCGGTGACGTGAAATGGGATGGAAGCGAGATGGGCGAGCTGCTTTTAAGGGGCAACTGGATCGCCGATGAATATTACGGTGATGAAAACAGTACGGCGTTTGAAGACGGATGGCTTCATACAGGTGACGTAGTGACAGTCGATGAGGAAGGAACAGTAAAAATCGTGGACCGTACGAAAGATCTAATAAAGAGCGGTGGTGAATGGATCTCTTCTGTTGATCTTGAAAACGCTCTCATCGCTCATGATGATATATACGAAGCCGCTGTGGTTGCTATACCTGATCCGCAATGGCAGGAAAGACCGGTTGCCTGTGTCGTATTAAAGGACGGAGCAAAAGGCAAAGTGACAAAGGAAGACATCAAAGAATACCTAAAACCACAATTTGCAAAATGGTGGATCCCTGACGATGTGCTGTTTATCGAAGAAATACCAAAAACGTCTGTCGGCAAATTTCTAAAAAGAGCGTTGAGGGACCAGGTGAAAGACCATTATGCCGGGGCTCAAACATTGGAAAAGTAAAGGGGAGAGCAGCCTTGCTTCAAAGAGCGCGGCTTCTTTCATAAATACTGAGGTGGCAAGATTGTTAATTACAGAAAACCAATTTAAGGATGAACTCCTCGTGACGATCCTTGATAATGCGTTCCATTGTGTCGTTGTCGTGGATGCGAATGGAGTCATCACGTATATCAATAAAGCTTATTGTGATTTTATAAAAGTAAATCAAACTGAATCGATCGGGAAGCATGTCACCGATGTAATAGAAAATACACGGATGCATATCGTTGCCAAATCCGGAAAAGAAGAGATAGCCGATCTTCAGTATATCGAGGGAAATTACATGATCGCAGACCGCATTCCGATCTTCCGGAACGGAGAGTCTGTGGGGGCAGTTGGAACGGTCACCTATCGTGATACCGAAGAATGGCGTACGATGAATTCCCACATTAAAAATCTCTTAACGGAGCTGGAATATTATCGAAATGTGCAGGAGGAGAATACCGGAGCCAAGTATTCTCTGCATGATATTGTGGGGAAATCCACTCAGATCATGGTTATGAAAGACCGAATCAAAAAGGTCGCGACCAGCGAGGTTGCCGTGCTCATACGCGGGGAGAGCGGGACCGGAAAGGAACTTTTCGCCCACAGCATCCACCAGCTCAGCGAGAGGAGCAATAAGCCGTTCATCAAAGTCAACTGCGGGGCCATCCCTGAGCAGCTGCTCGAATCCGAATTGTTTGGGTACGAGGAAGGAGCTTTTACCGGAGCAAAAAAAGGAGGAAAGCTGGGGAAGTTCCAGCTGGCAGACGGGGGAACGCTTTTACTGGATGAGATCGGGGATATGCCGATGCACATGCAGGTCAAGCTGCTTCGTGTTCTTCAGGAAAAAGAAGTAGAATCAGTTGGCAGTGTCAAACCGGTAAAAGTCGATGTCCGTGTTCTCGCTGCGACAAATAAGCCCTTAGAGAAGATGGTAGAAGAGCAGCGGTTTCGTGAAGATCTGTTTTACCGGATCAACGTCATCCAGATCAATATTCCTTCGCTGCGCGAGCGGCCGGAAGACATCGAGCAGCTGTCACAGCATTTTCTCCAAAAAATCAATAAGCGGACAGGCAGAAGAATTCTCGGGATGCATGAGGACGTCACCTGCCGTTTCGCCAAGCATAACTGGCCGGGAAATGCCCGAGAACTTGAAAACGTAATGGAAGCAGCTGTTCACATGTGCCAGGGAGAGTGGATCACACAGGACGCACTTCCCGATTATTTAAAAGAAGATACGGTCATGGCACTGGGAGCGAAAAGCCTGAAGGAAATACTCGAGGATACTGAAAAAAGAGTGCTGCAAGCGGCATTACGGGAGCATCATGGCGACAAACTCAAGGCCGCGAAAAGCCTCAGAATCGGGAAAACCAGTTTGTATGACAAGCTGAAGAAATATGGGGTGGAGTAGAGAAGGTTTTGAGTAGCTCTTGGGTTACTGTGGGGTTGTGATCTAGTTGACATAATCTGATATTGGCGGGTAAAAGTCTTGTTTTGGCGGGTATTTTATGATTTTGGCAGGTAAAGGGAGCATTTCAGCGGGTAAATCACCAATTTTGGCGGGTAATCTGAATTTCAATTTCTGCCGAGGAAGATTTAGCCCGCTAAATCCCCCGCCGTTTATAATTTTTATAAAGGAAGTGACATTTTTGATCATTAAAGAACGGAAAATGCCGCTTATTATTCGAAAATTAAACGCTTTACTTAGACGGCTTCCGCAGCATCATCCTCAGAGAAAAGATATTGAGGCGAGTTTTGCTAAATATATGGCCGGTTATAGAGGAGAAGAGTCTATTGATTACGTATTAGGTTTTCTGTCGGAGAAGGAATACTGCATTCTTCATGATGTTAGGCTGTCAGACGGAGTTCGTTATTTTCAAATTGACACTCTTATTGTCTCATCGAAATTCATTTTGTTATTAGAGATAAAAAACATCTCTGGAACTCTTGTTTTTGACCAAACGTTTAATCAATTAATTCGAATCACCGACGAAAAAGAGGAGGCGTTCCCTGATCCTATCCTGCAATACAGAGACATGAACAGCAGTTCAGCGCTTGGCTACATCAACATCACTTTCACCAAATCCCCATCGAAAGCCTCGTTATCATCAGCAGTCCCTACACCTTAATTAAAAATTCTAGAGATAATCAAGCAGAACACCTTGAGATGGTCATTCACAGTGGTAAATTGTCCAAAAAAGCAAATGATTTTGAAAGGTTATATCATAGTCCGATCCTAACAGACAAATTGATAAAAAAGATGCTACGACAAATGAGAAAAAAGCACACGCCTTTAAGCATTGATTTACTACAGCGGTTTGATATTAAAACTGAGGAACTGTTAACAGGGGTCCACTGCCCCGACTGTGGTTATTTACCGATGAAGAGAATGCAGGCAAAGTGGATATGCCCGAAATGCCTGAAAACATCAAAAGATGCTCACCTTATGGCATTGGTTGACTATGAATTACTCCTGGGCAGTACCATTAATAACTGCCAATTTAGAAAATTCCTCCAGATCTCTTACTCTTCAATAGCACACAAGATGTTATGTTCCATGAATCTTCCAGTGTCAAGATCCTTTAAAGATAAAATTTATTTTTTACATCCATCTGAATAACCCCTATTCCCCCCACTCAACCTCACTAATTTTCCAGGAAGACCATGGAGATAAACGTGCCACAGTGATATACAAGTGTACTTTTTCTGCCCCCACATTCTTCCGAAAGATCACAGTTTTAACGGGAATAATGGTCTTGACGGCCAGATGCTTGCGTGATTCCTTCCCGCGAATATCGTAATGGATGGCTGATATGCTGCGCGCTGACTTCAGCAGTTCTTTTCGCACTTTACCTTTCTCAGGCAAGACAGGCTTCATCAAATCTGGATCGTTTTCTTTTAGCGACAGTAGGTACATTTCTGCCACTTGATGGGGGTTCGCATGATGGGCATAATCATCAAGCTTGCCGCCTGCTTTTAAGATCATCATTTTATGAGAGGGGTCAGCGTTCCGCGTCTTGTGGGTGGTGCTGCCGGCAAAGTGAATGCAGAAATGCCCGGGGAATCCATTTTGCAGGGCACCGTGTCCATGGGGCATCCCATGCATGGAGGCAGCAAGCATTTTACCTTTTACGGGAATCAAAATCGCTCTTCTTCGCCAGCTCCATTTTCCGTTATAAAGATGCTTTAAGACGGCTGTATCCTTGTAGGTTAAGGGCTGGACGTCCGCATGTTTGTTTCCTGCCCGGCGTTGGACAGAAAAGTAAAAACCGGTCTCCAGGTCAATGACCTTGAATTTTTTTCCTTTTGGAAGGAGCTTGTCTACTTTTGACCATCGGACAATTTTTCCTTTTTCGGGTACCGGATAAACAGTGAAAGGAAACTCACCGGCTGCTCCCGAATGGATGGGCAATATCATCATAAAAATCATAAAAGCAAGCAAGGCTATGCTGTATTTTTTTCTTAACATACTATTCTCTCCTTGAAATTATCATCTTCTTTAATATGTCAAGAAATGTTAAAAATAAACGAGATCTAAGCGAATAAAATTTAATTTAAGGGATGACCGACGAAATAACTGCTTATTTATGTGAAAATTGTTTTGTTTTCTTCGCATTCCTTGAATTCTTGTTTTCGATCCGTATACGGCAGGCGGTTGGGGCATGATAAGAAGCGTAAAGTTTTGGATCGGCTGTTTTGTACTGGCTGCCCTTGTCGGTTCAAGCCTTGTCCATCAGTCTGTCTTTGACAGCAATATTAAAAAAGTAGTTGTATTGTACAACGAAAAAGGCGAAGCAGTTAAAGCTGCACCGCTGCCAGCATCCCTTGAAATGCCTTTTGGAACGGACAGGCAGGGTTATGACATGTTCGCAAAAGTAGTGCAGGGTGCCAAATACACGATTCCCTTTGCCATATTAATCGCCTTGCTGCGCGTGGTGATCGCCTTTTTTATCGCCATTGCGTATGCTTTTTATTTTCCGCTCTGGGCAAGAAAAGGTCTGGAGAAACTGTTAAGCTCCTTTTATTACGTCCCTTTGACCATCCTTGCTATTTTTTTGCTGCAGCCTGTGCTGACGGAGCAGCTTTCTGGAGACAAAGAATACTTCACCTATAGTTTTTTTATGAGAATTTTCCTTGAGGTCAGCATTCTTACGCTACTCGTCGTGCCTCTGGTCAGTGTGATGATCGGCAATATGATAACCGCTCAGCTGAAAGAAGAATTTATCCAAAGTTCACGGGTGCTTGGAGCAGGAAAGCTGAGAATCTTCATGAAGCATGTTGTACCTCACCTGCTGCCAAAATTATTCATTGTCGTTACACAGCAATGCGTTTCAGCACTGATTATTTTTGCGCATTTAGGTTACTTTCAGCTGTTTTTCGGCGGAACGGATGTCTGTTATGCGCCGTTCTGTGATATCCCTCCGCAATCCATATCCAATGAATGGTCAGATCTGATCGGTGAGTATTATCAGAACATATTCGCTCATCCACTGATCGCACTTGGCCCTGTTATCATGTTCGGAATTGCGATTTATTCCTTTAATCTCGTGACGGAAGGATTAAAGACGCACTTTGAATCAGGAAGGCAGAGGGAAAAAGCAGACAGAGAGGAAGAGAAAGAGGACAAAATCGTGACCGGATCTACAAACTTTAAATTTATTAATCAAGAAGGGGCATAGCGCCTCTTTTTTGTTTTTCGGGCTTATCGCACTGGGCCAAGTAATCACCTTTCTCCATGTGTCCCCATATCTTGTATATTATCCTGTGTGAACAGGGGGGCTAAAGTTGATCTATGTAAAAGGAACGCAATTGAATTCAATAGAAGAAATACCGGGGGCAGGACAATTTTCAGAGGCCCAGCGGGGAACTGCCCTCAAACTGCTGAACAGCAGAGAGTCCTTTTTTTATGATAATCCCCGCCAGCTCCAGTTTGAGATTACCTATCGCGCCAACATAGTATCATCGGCTTATGCACTAAAAGACAGTGGAGCAAGGTTTGCGACGTTCACAACAGCGAAAGCTAACCGGAATTTCTGGATTTTAACAGCGTATGGCGGTTTTCTCATCAGACCGGATGTCACGCCGGCGGATGCCATTACCGATATCTTCGTCCAGGGGCGAAAATACGGATTCGAGTGTACGACTGCCATGATGATTATACTCTATAAGGCGATGTTGGAAACGATCGGGCCATCGACGTTTAACCAGCTGTTCAGAGGTCTTTTGTTATGGAGCACAGAGCATGATGAGGATCTTCAGCTAACAGCAGTCCATCAGGGAGATTCGCTGCCGGGAGATATCCGCTATATCCAAAATCCTGAGTTTCATCCGGCAACACCGCAGTGGCAGGGTGAGAATCTCGTTGATTTAGGAAATGGGCTGTTTTTTGGCCACGGTATAGGAGCAGGGATGCTAGGTGAGTTTATTAACGTACTCAATGAGAGAAGAAGGCCCGGAGCGACGACATCTGCTTTTCTCACAAGACAGATCATCCGGCCGAACTTCAGAAGGATGGCAGAATATACAGGTCATCCCCTGCGCCGTTTACTCGTGTAAAAAGTCCGCCCGGCAGCAAAAACCGGGCGGGCTTTTCCATACATAAAAAAGAACTGGCAGAATTTTTTCAGCCAGTTCTTTTTTATCGTTTATTGAATATAAGGAAGCGGGTTAACCGCATTGGTTTTGTTTACGTTCCACGGGCCTTTGTGAAGCTCAAAGTGAAGATGCTGGCCAGTAGAATGTCCAGTACTGCCCATATGTCCAAGAGTTTGGCCTTGGGATACGGTTTGTCCTGTGCTCACTGCACGGTCTCTCATATGTGCGTAAACCGTTGTATAAAGCTGTCCATCGATGTAATGTGACAGGAATACCACGTTACCATACGTAGAAGACGTATATGAGCGTGCTACTGTTCCGGATGCAGAAGCATGAATCGGAACATAGCCAGCCTTGGCAATATCAATCCCGGCATGGAACTTGTTCCATCTTGAACCGAGCTGAGAAGTTACATAGCCCGCTGACGGGAAGATGAAAGATCTTGCCGCACTCGGTGCTTCATAAGAAGGCTCAGGTGCTGGAGCAGGAGCAGGTGCTGGCGCCGGTGAAGAATGGCGGGAAGGCTGCTTCGCTTTTTCCCTTGCTGCACGTTCAGCTGCTTCTTTTTGCTGTGCTGCACGTTTTGCAGCGGCGGCTTTTTCTGCTGCTTCACGGCGGGCGCGTTCAGCTGCTTCTTTTTTTGCTCGGGCAATCTCTGCTTTAATTGCTTTCTCTTGATCGGCAAGAAGTGCGTCTTTTTCTACCAGCTTGCCAATGTCATCATGAAGATGCTGTTCTTCACTTCTGAGGCTCTTCATGATTTTGTTTTTCTTGGCTTTATTGTCTTTTAATTGGCTGTTAAGAGAATTCAAATCTGATAGTTTGCTGTTTAAAGAGGCAAGCTGAGAGTCAACCTGCTGCTTCTTTTTTTCGACGTCTTCTTTGTCGCGTTTATGTTCTTCAAGAATTGTTTTATCTTGTTCGGCAATGATATTCAGGCTGATCATGCGGTCAAGAAAATCACCGAATCCTTGGGAACCGAGAAGAACGTCAAGGTATTTTACGGCACCGCCATTTTCATACATGTTACGGACACGGTTTTTTAATAGGGCGTCGCGTTCTTCGATTCGTTTTTCCAGGACAGCAATTTCATTTTTAAGCTGCGAAACGTTTGCTTTTGTTTCAGCGATTTCATTTTTCTTTGTCTGAATATCGCCAGTTGTTTTTTTCAAAGAAGCTTCAAGCTTGTCCAGCTCTTTAAGAAGCTGGTCCTGTTCACCCTGAACCTCTTTGACTTGTTTGTTTTTCTTTGATTTTTCAATGTGGTTTTCAGCTTGCTTTTGTTGAATGTCTTTTAATGTTTCAGCGGATGCTGTTGTATATGTAAATCCGGATAGTCCAATGGTTAATGATAAAGCCGCTGTTAAAATCTTACTTCCCAACTATAAGTCCCCCTCAATATGCAAATGTTACCAATCTATAAATCACAAAAATAATTATATCACTTAAAAACAGTTATTTTCGTGAAATAATATTACAGTTGTATTTCAAAATGTTACAAAATACGAGTCGAAGTGACATTAAGTTATTTTTTTACTTTAAAAGGAATTTTTATGGGAATAAAATAGACTGTGTGGTATATTTAATAAAAAAGTCTTACTATTAAAAAAGCTGATGAATGATAGAAATAAAAGAGGAGTGAATCAGCAATGGATCAACTGCTGACGATGCTGAAAGATTTAACAGATGCACCCGGTGTTCCCGGGGATGAGAGAGCTGCCAGAAAAGTGATGGAAAACTACATATCTCCCTATGCTGACCGTATGGCCCATGATCATCTTGGAAGCCTGATCGCAGAGAAGAAGGGGAAATCGGATGGGCCGCGTATTATGATCGCAGGCCATTTGGATGAGGTCGGATTTATGGTCACCAATATTACAGAGGAAGGTTTTCTTCGAGTGGAGGCCCTTGGCTTCTGGTGGATGCAAAATATGATGGCTCACCGGGTAAAGGTCATTACGAGAAAGAAAGAGTTAACGGGGATCCTCGGCTTTAAGTTTCCGGATGTCCGCAACTTAAAGAAAACGGTAGAAATAAAGGATATGTTTGTGGACATTGGAGCGGAGAGCAGACAGCAAGCGGAAGTGTTTGGGGTAAGGCCTGGAGACTCTGTTGTTCCTGACACTGAATTTTCTGTTTTGGAAAACTCTAAATATTTAGCAGCGAAAGCTTGGGACAACCGGATTGGATGTGCTGCAGCTATTGAAGTCATGAAAGCCTTGCATAATCAGGAACACAGCAATACCGTTTATGGCGTAGGAACCATTCAGGAGGAGGTTGGTTCCCGCGGAGCAAAAACCTCTGCAGCAGCCATCTCACCTGATGTGATGTTTGCGGTGGATGTAACTGTTGCTGATGATGTACCTGGAGACAGGGGTTTGGTAAAAACCGGAAAAGGTCCTGCTATTATTTTAAAAGACAACTATCATATTCCGCATAAAGGATTAAGAGACTTTGTGATTCAAGTGGCAGAGGAGGAAGGCATTCCTTATCAGCTGGCTACTCTTGAAAATGGAGGAACGGATGCAGGAGAAGCTCAATTTGATGGCAAGGGCGTTCCCGCATTATCCATCACCGTTCCTACCCGGTACATCCACAGCCACAACAGCATCCTGCACCGAGATGATTTTGAAAATACGGTTAAGCTGGTCACCGCCTGTGTGGCAAGAATGGATAACGATTGGCTCGAACGTCTGCACGCCGAATAAGAAAGCAACAAAAAACAGCCTGATTATAAGGCTGTTTTTTTACGGTCCAGTGGAAGAGTGCAGCATCGAAAGGCACCACCGGATTTTATGATTTCAGATATATCGACCTCGATCACTTCATAACCGTTTTCTCTTAATTTTGCGTTAATCTCCTTGTTGACGGGCAGACCAAGAACCGTATTATTGCCAATCGAGAGAATATTTGTGCCAAGCGTGAACTGCTCTTCTTTATTAATCTCGATCGTTTTATATCTTGAAGTTAGTAGTTTGAGTTCTTCTTCATGAAAAGCGGGCGGATAAATGATCGCTTCCTCAGGTGAAAGAATGTTGAATACACAATCCAGATGCAAGTATTTTTTGTTGAAGGGCACCGGAATAACATTGTAATCAGGCTCATGCTGCATCAGGCTTTCTATCGCCGCCCTGCTCGTTCTGTGGCTGACGCCTACAAAGACCGTCTTGCGGTCCAGCAGGACATCACCGCCTTCAATGCTGTCGTTTTTTAAGTCTTTAATGGTGATATGTTCTTTATTCATCCATTCTTTTAATACTTTTTCTTCTCCCTGTCTGATCTCCCGTCCCATCTCTGAAATGTAGAGGGTGTGGCCGATCGTGAATCCGATATCGCGGGTAAACACCTGCTCCGGATATTTTTCAAGAGGAGGAAGCTGGTGGACTTTAATCCCTCTGTCCTCCAATGCTTTGGAAAACTGCTTATGCTGCTGCATGGCTAATTCAGTGTCTATGTTTTCATCTGCGTAATATTTTTGAGTTTCGTTGATGACTTCCCGGATTTTCATGAATTTAGGCTGACAAAGAATTACGTCTTTTAATGCTTCATACTCACTATAGCAGGCCATATTTTTCCCTCGTTTTCATAAATTCTTTTACATGGCTGGTTAAAGCTGATAACGACTCCATCTGCTATTCTTGCCACGAACGGGATAAAACATGCCATTAAACCTTACTATTCATTTGTCAACAGCTTGGAAATGGTATAGGAAATCAAGTCCTGTGTTTGAACGAATGAGTTCACATGAAGCCGTTCTGTCCATTTGTGCGCATCACGTCCCAGCGGACCGAGATTCATAACCGGCATTGTCATTGCTGCCATCTCATCGATCGGCAGCTTGTACCGCTCACCGAATATCGGCATGTTTTCAAGTAATGGTTTTAGTTCGTTCTTTTCATATGGTAAGCCGATGTAGCTTAGATCAGAAAGCCCGGCAAAATAATTCTGTTTTCTTAGAGTGACCTGATGCTTTTCTTTTGCAAACTGAATGACTTCACGGGAGGTTTGCTGAATGAGTGCATCATCCTTGGAACAGACAGCCGGATAAAAAGGCGGAGCATAAAACAAAACCATCATCGGCGCGTACTGCTTGCATAAGCTTGCCAGGTCATTCACCAGCATGGTCGTAACATCGCGGTCATCCAGATGAGGATGGTTGGACAGGATATAATTTTCACGCCTTGTGATTTCTTCCTGTCCGTGCAGTTCGACCGCACGCTGATACAGTTCTTGAAAAGTGAAAACGGATATGGAGGTTTCTTTTACATCAAAAGGGACAAGTTTCGAATATTGCAGGGAACGCTCATATATAAAGGATTCTATCTGCTTTGCTGCTTTCTTGGCGAGTGTTAAAAGCTGCGTGTTGATATCCCCCAATGATCTTTCCATCATAAGCAGATTGAACATGGTCACGGCAACATGCGGAATCTGGACAGAATAATGATCTTTTAAGTCTTTTTGAACGAGGTTGGTTGGAGGAGGAATCGCTTCATCGTCCATCGTTTCACAAAAGTCCATATTCAACTCAAGCATTCTTGTGATTTCTGAGGCCATGAGATTTCCATTTAAACCGCCAAAAGGCTCGCCAACATGTGTTTCGCGGCCATAACAAAGAAATCCGGGCAATATTTTGCCTACCGTCCCTGTATACAGATAGTGGTTCTGGTCACCGGGATAACGGGTAAAGGCAGGTTCCCCGTTCAAACAGGCTTTGTACGTAATGCTGTACTGTTTCTTCAGCTGCTCTAATACCGGTACAGCAGCAAGCATTCCCGCAGAATTAACTTCTTCATCGGGTACAGATACCATGAGGATGTTTCCTGGGAATTTACCGTGTGCTGCTTGCTCGACCATAGACATATGGAGGGCAACACCGGCTTTCATATCCATGGTTCCCCGTCCGAACAGCCAATCTTCTTCCTCTATTTCTTCTTTTAAACCATCAGGCAGTGTATCAGCTTGGTAAAACTGTTCTGTTAATTCAGAAGGCCGAAAAGCTAAATGCTTCCAATCACCGAAATCTTCCACATTGACGACATCGAAATGGCTAAGAAGGATGATGGTATCCTCGTGTGAGCCGTTCTGTACAAAAGCGGTTAATAGTTTTCGGCCATCAGGCATAGGCTGAAGCTGCAAATGATCAGGTTTTCCTTTGAAATAATCGAGAGACCCCAGCGTGTAATAGAGATGTTCGGCCATCGCAATCTCTGCCGGCTGCTGAGATATACTAGGAATTTCCACAAGCTCTTTTACAAGGGCTGACAATCCTTCTTTGTTTTGCCATCTAAACATACGATCTCCTCATTTCCCTTCATTTTCTTGATTCTATTATCCTACCATAAACTTTTAAAATCTTAAGAAAGTTTGAAGGTTTCAAGGGAAGGATTGACATTGGAAAAAAATGTTAGTAACATGCGTGCTAGATAGAGTATTACACATGGAGGAGAAAAGGAAATGATTAACGTTCAACAGCTGTCTCATGAGTTTCGAATCGGACAAAAAGCAAAGGAAAGAATTGTTCCAGTTCTGCACAACATTACTCTACAGGTGCGTAAAGGTGAGATTGTGGCGATTGTCGGCAAAAGCGGATCTGGAAAATCCACGCTGCTGAATTTAATCAGCGGTTATATTAAACCTGTTTCAGGAAAAATCCAGATCGATGGAACAGATGTTACTTCTTTTAAGGAGGGGGATTGGTCAGATTTCCGGTTGAATCATCTTGGCTTTATTTTTCAAAGCTTTCAATTAATCCCAAGCATGACTGCCTTTGAAAATGTTCAGCTGCCGCTCGTTCTGAAAGGGGTGGACGAAAAACTTCGTATGAAACAGACAGAAGAGATTTTAGCGCGGGTCGGTTTGAGTGAATATGGAGGGCATTATCCAGGTGAACTCTCGGGTGGTCAGCAGCAAAGGGTGAGCATAGCCAGGGCATTGATCGTCAATCCACCCCTTATACTTGCGGATGAACCTACAGGGAGTTTGGACAGTGACAATGAAAAGGAGCTGCTTTCATTTATCCAAAAACTGAACCAAGACGATGGGATTACGTTTTTAATCATTACTCATGATGAAGAAGTAGCTCAGATCGCGCACCGAAAGATAGAGATTGTGGATGGCCATTTGAATGAGGGGAGAAGCTTTTATGAAGTTCAAAGATAGATACCGGTTTGTCCGGGCGAATATGAAAAAGAATAGAACAAGGGTATTTATGACAGTGCTTGCTGCCACAATCGGCTGTGCATTCTTGATTGTTTTGGCTTCCATAGGTTTTGGGATTCATAGAACGGCCATCAAGGATATCACGAATGGCAGGCTGATGACAGAGATTGAGTTGCATGGGGAAAAGCCCTTTACGATTAAGGAAGTGAATCAATTAGATAAACTGAAGAACACGAAAACGGTAACGAGAAAACAGAGGGTAGAAAACAACTTGGCCTACCATTTGGGAAGCTACAGGTCACAAGCCGAAACGATGGTCGCTTATATGCCCGCAGAAAAAAAAGCAGGATTTGAGCTAAACAGCGGTAAGATGCCGGTACATAAAAATGAAGTGATTGTCGGCTATGACTTTGCCAAGTCACTGATGAAAGAGATTCCGGAAAAAGTGAGGAAAGGTCTAAGTGAAAAAGAAGCTCAACAAAAGATGAAGGATAGCCAGTTTAAAGGTGAGATACTCGGGGAAACTCTTCAGCTTGAAATTCAACAGCTGAGAGGGAAAAAGGTGGTCAAGAAAAAAATACCGGTTACCATTGCAGCTGTGGGCAAAAAACCTTCAAAGAAATGGTTTCTGAATGAGTCGGTTTTTATTTCTGAAGGGGTATTAAAAGAGATAGAGGCCTTCACTAAAACGCCGAGAGGAATAATGAACGATCCGCAAAACTCAGCGGCTGATGAGAAATACAATGTATTTACAGATGTTAAAGTCTACACCCATGATGCCGGTGAAGTAGGAGCCGTATCTAAAAAGATTGAGAAGCTGGGCTACAGTACCTATTCCGCACAAAACGAATTAAAGGAAATTAACGTCGTTTTCCTGATTATAAAGATCGGATTGATTACAGTTGGAACGGTAGCCGTATTGATTGCCTCGATTGGCATCTTCAACACGATGACAATGGCAGTCACTGAAAGGGCCCAAGACATTGGCATCATGAAAGCCATCGGAGCCCATCCGGGAGTCATCAAAAAGATTTTCTTGATGGAGAGCAGCTTTATCGGATTACTGGGTGCTTTTTTTGGAACGTTGATTGCCTATCTTTTTAGTTATGGTGTCAATATGTTTCTTCCTGTTCTGATCCAGCAATTTTTTCATGAAAAACCGCCTGAGAACTTTTATTTTTCCTATATTCCCGTAACGCTTCCGCTGATCTGCATCGCTATCTGTTTTGGCGTAACCCTGATATCCGGTTTGCGGCCAGCGGTAAGAGCGACCCAGGTGGACGTTCTGAAGGCGCTGCGTAGGGATATTTAATTCTAATAAACCGCCTTTCTAATAGAGGTGGTTGTTTTCTTACATAGTAAACTCTATAACTTCCTTTTCTTGATATGATGAAGGCAGAAGAATTATGTCTTGAGAGGGAGACGAATCAATGACCTCAAAATTAAAAGACATTGGAACATGGCTGACAAACCATATTGAAATGGACTTAATTAATGAAAAATCAAGGCAACATCCGTTTATTCAGGATGATCTTCTTTAGCCTATTTGGTGAATCAAAAAAAATTAACGATAGAGGATTTAAAAACATAAGGAGGCGTTGATGTTGAAGCAGATCATAGCATTGGGCGGGGGCGGGTTTTCCATGGAACCCGAAAACCCTTTGTTGGATCAGTATATCCTGCGGCAATCTCTGGAAAAAAACCCGAAGATTTGCTTTTTGCCGACAGCGAGCGGTGATGCTGAAGGCTATATAGAGCGTTTCTATCAAGCCTTTAAAAAGCATGAGTGTGTTCCATCTCATCTCTCACTGTTCAAGCCGCCATCTGCCGATCTTAGAGGTTTTGTTCTTGAACAGGACGTGATGTACGTTGGAGGGGGCAACACTAGAAATCTTATGGTTTTATGGAGGGAGTGGGGGCTGGATCATATTTTGAGAGAAGCCTATGAAAAGGGCATTGTCCTTGCCGGCATCAGTGCCGGGTCGCTTTGCTGGTTTGAAGAAGGGGTCACCGATTCCATCCCAGGCCAGCTGACCCAGATATCTTGTCTCGGGATTCTGAAAGGAAGCAACTGCCCTCATTACGACGGGGAAAAGGACAGACGGTCTTCGTATCATGACCTCATTCTGCATGGTTTATCGGAAGGGTATGCAGCTGACGACGGAGCAGCACTTCATTTTATGAATGGAGAGCTTACGAAAGCAGTAAGTTCAAGGCCCCATGCCAAAGGATACAAGGTTTCGAAAGTCATCGGCAAAATTAACGAAGAAGTCCTTCCAACGGATTATTTAGGTTTTTAAAGGTTTAAAAATCCTCTTTCAAGGTCATCACATAAATGTGACACTAGGTCATCACATAAATGTGAGACTGGGTCATACATAAATGAGATGACTAGGTAAACACATAAATGTGTTTACTATAAAGGAGGATTTTTTTTATGAAGAAATGGACCATCGCTTTATGCGTCTTTATGATATGTATGCTGCTCGCTGCGTGCGGCGGAACAGGCCAGGGAAATCATAAAACTCACAATATGGACAGTGGAAAAAAATCAGAAGGAGCATCCAGCATGACAAAGGCAAAGCCTGTTACGGTGGAGTTACTGGATGCGAAAGGCAAGAAAGCCGGAAAGGCAACACTTGAGCAGGCAGCTGAAGGGGTAAAAGTAAATGTGGAGGCGACAGGTCTTACCCCAGGTGAACACGGAATCCACTTTCATGAAAAAGGAGTTTGTGAAGCGCCGAAGTTTGAATCAGCAGGAAAGCATTTTAATCCAACAAGCAAAATGCATGGTTTCAAAAATCCGAAAGGCCCGCATGTGGGTGATCTGAAGAATATAAAAGCAGATTCATCCGGTAAAGCGACAGGTGACCTAATGTCTTCCCTCGTTACCCTTCAGGAAGGCAAGAGCAATTCCCTCCTGAAAGAGGGTGGCACTGCCCTTGTCGTTCATGCAAAGGCGGATGACTACAAGACTGATCCTACCGGAAATTCGGGAGATCGCGTCCTGTGCGGGGTTATCAGGAAATAACAGGTTGGAAGCCGGCTCGATGTGATAGAATTGGGCCGGTTTTTTAGTGGGAAATGAGAGAAATCAGCTTGCTTTTGCTTCCAATGGGCTGATTTTAGTGTTTTTTATCGTAATCTTCCCTAAAAGAGAGTGTTTCAGTGGGATTTTTTGTAGCCTGGAAGAAGCAATATCCGTTTATTATTGATTAGGCACCACTTATTATCGACTCTATTTATTATCGAAAATAAAGATATATTACTGAAACTGCCAAAAATATTATCGATTAGCCAATTCCAATGCAAGAAAAAGGAAGATTCCCAAAAAGAATCTTCCTTTTTCTTGTTAACTTCCTGTACTTGTAAATGCCTTCAGGCCGCGGTTCCAGAACAGATAGGCGAGCATACAGGTGATGATCGCCACTACTGGTGTCCAGAGAGCAAAGCTTGCGTAGCCTTTTCCTTCAATAAAATAAGCTGCCGGGTAATAGGCAGTAAATCCGTATGGAATAATCCACGTTAATAATAAAGCGATTCCTTTATGATAGATGGTCAGCGGGTACCGGGCAAATTCGCTTAAGTTAAAAACAGCCCAAACGATGGGCAGGCTGTCGACCATCCAAAAAGAAAGGGTGGCAAAAAACAGATTGACAGCAACAAAAATAAATCCGGAAGAAATGATCATCACTGCTAAAAGGAGGAAGTCCAGGATCCCCCAGCTAATGTCAAGATGGGGAATCGCTGTACCAAGCACGATGACGCCGATGGCAAGCTGGCCGAAGCCATCCTGCTGTACACGGTCCGCAATAAAGTGGAACAGCGGATTAATAGGGCGGATCAGCAGACGGTCGAACTTTCCTGGCCTTATATATTGCCAGCCTAGTGTCCATAAATTATCAAAGAAGATGTGGTGAATAGATCTTCCGGTTGCGGCAATTCCGTAAATAAAAAGGATTTCGTGAAACGTCCAGCCGTTTAGCTGCTGGATATGATCAAAGACCACTTTCACAAAAAAGATAGAAGCGAACTGCTGAAGCATGACGGACAGAATTCCAAGCAGGAAATCAGCTCGATATTCCATCATGACTTTAAGCTGCTGTTTAAAAAAGAGGCTGTAGAGCTTCGCATATCTTTTCATTTGATTTCCTCCTATCCTCCAAAAATAGTAACCTTCCGCAATGCGAGCGACCAGAGGATGCGCAGCGAGAAATACATGGCAAGCATCCAAAATAACTGGATTCCGATCATTGTATACACCTTTGTTTCGCTGATGATGCCGGTATAGATAGACACAGGAACATATACCATCGCCTGAAAGGGAAGAAACTGGCTGATATCCTGAAACCAGCCGGGAAATAGAATAATAGGAACGAGAGCGCCGGAAAAAAAGGAGATGACGGATTCCTTCAATACTTCAAGTCCCCAGACATTTACGGTCCAAAAAGCAAGAATAGCAATAAGCAAGTCTAAAAACGTTCCGATCCAGATGCCACAAAAGGCGCTGAATAAGAAGAGAACGGCACTGCCCAGCGATCCAGGAAGCGAAATATCCAGAAAGAAAATGGACAAAACAGCAAGAGGAAGTGCCTCCCGGATCAAGAACATGAATTTACCTCCAAAATCGAGAGCGATCAGTTTCAGAATCAGATCATAAGGGCGCATGAGCTCGATAGCCACGTTTCCGTCTTTAATCGTACTCACCAGCTCTTTGCCTACGCCTGAAACAAACATCTGCAAAAACATGGCGACGACGATATATGTCAACATTGATTCAAGGTTCATATCCTGGATGGAATGCTGGTTCGCGTATACGGCTTTCCAGAAGAAATACATGATCAGCAGCCGGACGATCGTCGAGAAAGTGCTCGCCCAGTACCAGGCAGAATACGAAGTCTGTACCTGCATGGCTGCGGCGGCCATTTTATAGTACTTTTTCATGACTTTCCTCCTGTTGACTGCTTTTGTAAATTTCCTCCACGATGGTTTCAATTTTAGAATCTGTGATCGTTAAGTCGCGGACAGGATAGGCATTCATCATGGCAGCGATCACGTCTGCCCCTTTGATCACATCGTTGCTGAAGGAGAGCCGAATCTTTGTGTCTTCCTCTTCTTGAGGCAGCAGCTGTACTTTGTCTGTAAGTGATGGAGGAAGGGCAAACGTTTGCTCAAAGTCCAGATCAAAAGAAATGATGCGCTGATTCCCATACTGGTCTTTTATGGATTGCAGATCGCCGTCATAGATGATAAGGCCGTTATCAATAATGATAATCCGAGAACAGATCTCCTCGATGTCCTGCATATCGTGGGTCGTTAAGAGCACCGTCGTTCCATGCGTTTTATTCATCTCTTTAATAAACTGGCGGATTCTTGTTTTTACAGCAACGTCCAGTCCTATGGTTGGCTCATCAAGATAGACGACCGGTGGAAGATGAAGAAAAGCAGCAGCCAGTTCACAACGCATTTTTTGTCCGAGTGAAAGCTGTCTGACAGGAATACCTAAAAGAGGTTCAAGCTGCAGCACTTCAATGAACATCTGCATCGTTTCCTGATATTTTCGCTCCGGAATATCATAGATATGCTTGAGCAGATCGTAAGACTCCCTCACTGGAATGTCCCAGAATAGCTGGGTTCGCTGGCCGAAAACTGCTCCGATATTCATGGCATTTTTCTGGCGGTTCTCATAAGGGATGATGCCGTTAACCGTGATTTCGCCTTCACTTGGCGTCAGAATTCCCGACAGCATTTTTATTGTTGTTGATTTACCGGCTCCGTTCGCACCGATATAACCGACCATCTCACCAGGAGCGATATGGAAGTTTAGGCCTTTTACCGCTTCCTTTGTTTCATAGGCTCTATGGAAAAGCGATTTGAAAGCTCCTTTTAGACCGGGATCGCGCTTTACGATTTCATATTGTTTTTTAATGTCGTTTACATGGATCATTGATTGTTCCCCCCGTTTCTTCATAAAAGTAGAGAACAAAAAACCGCAGGCCTCTGCCTGCGGGATCCTATTCTCTGATTTCAATGGTGGATTAGAATGAAAAATAAAGGCGAGCGGGTGAAGTATGAAATTGATCAGTTAAACGGTAAATTCTTTTCATCAGGCTCACCCTCCTTTGTTTTCTATGTAAAAGTATAGCTGGATTTCAAAATAATGTAAACGATTTCTTTTACTCTTGTTGGATGCATCCAGGTTAGCAAGTTAGATTGTTTGGATTCTTCGAACTTTTCATCATTTTATAAAGAGATTGTTTCGTATTTTAAGTTTTTTTCCGAACAATACTTCCTTTTTCAAGAAGATTATTTTATAATGTGTCTAACTTCATAGACTCGTATAATAGCAGGGATATGGCCTGCAAGTCTCTACCGGATTGCCGTAAATGATCCGACTACGGGTGTCGCTTAAATCGTTCTGTTTTTATTTGCACGTGCTGCAGGTGAAGACCTTTCGATTTTTTACCTTTCGGGTACATATGATGGCTCGGAGAAACGCTTCACTCACGTAGGGAGGCGCTTTTCCGGGTCTTTTTTTGTCAGTAAACCGTAAAGGAGATATATCATGAACTTTCTTGAAGAAGTAATCCTAAAAGAAGGACAGGCACTTTCGGATCAGGTGCTCAAAGTGGATTCCTTTTTGAATCATCAGATTGATCCTCAAGTGATGCAGAAGGTTGGCCAGGAGTTCGCTCGCCTGTATCGAAGCGAGGGCATAACAAAAGTACTTACGATTGAATCATCAGGTATCGCTCCTTCTGTCATGACCGGTCTCGAGCTGGGTGTTCCGGTTGTATTTGCCCGGAAACGCAAATCGCTGACCCAGAATGGTGATCTTTTGACGGCGAAAGTCTATTCGTTTACGAAAGAAGAAGAAAATGAAATCTCCGTTTCGAAAAAATGGCTAAAAGCGGGTGAGAAGGTCCTCGTGATTGATGATTTTCTTGCTCATGGAGAAGCTGCACTCGGCTTGGCGAACCTTGTAGAAGAAGCTGGAGCAGAAGTCGCCGGGTTTGGCATTGTAATTGAAAAATCGTTCCAGTCTGGACGTGAGAAGCTTTTGAAAAAAGGTTACAGGGTTGAGTCGTTGGCAAGAGTCGCTTCTCTTTCCAATGGTTCCATTACGTTCACCAGAAGCGGACAGGAGGCTTGGAGTTTATGAAAATGACCAACGGCAAGTTATTCTCACTCGGCATTCAGCATGTACTTGCGATGTATGCAGGGGCCGTTATCGTACCTTTGATCGTTGGCGGAGCATTGAAGCTTTCAACCGAACAGCTCGCCTATCTGGTTTCCATTGATTTGTTGACCTGCGGGCTGGCAACCCTTTTGCAGGTTTGGAATAACCGCTTTTTCGGAATCGGTCTTCCGGTTGTTCTCGGCTGTACGTTCACTGCCGTCGGACCGATGATTGCAATTGGGTCTCAGTATGGGATCTCTGCGATCTATGGTTCAATCCTGGTATCAGGACTGGCTGTTGTGCTGCTTGCTGGCGTTTTCGGCAAGATCATTAAACTGTTCCCTCCGGTTGTTACGGGTTCAGTTGTAACGATTATTGGTGTAACGCTTATTCCTGTCGCGATTCAGGATATGGCCGGGGGGCAGGGCAGCAAAGATTTCGGTTCACCGGACAATCTGATGCTTTCGTTCGGCGTTCTTGCGTTTATCATTATTGTTTACCGATTGTTTACAGGCTTTATCCGGGCGGTTTCCATCTTGCTTGGACTTCTTGCAGGTACGGTTGCTGCCAGTTTCATGGGTAAAGTGGATTTCGGACCTGTTGCGGATGCTTCCTGGTTCCATATGGTCAAACCTTTTTACTTCGGTCCTCCAACGTTTCATGCCAGCGCCATATTGACGATGGTTCTCGTTGCGATCGTGAGTATGATTGAGTCAACGGGTGTATTCCTTGCGTTAGGAAAAATCTGCGGCAAAGAGATCAGCCCCGAACAGATGACAAAAGGTTACCGTGCGGAGGGGTTCGCTGTAATGCTGGGTGGAGTTTTCAATGCTTTCCCATATACGACCTATTCACAAAATGTAGGTCTCGTTCAGCTATCGGGCATCCGTACTAAAAATGTCATCTATACAGCGGGAGGCATGTTGATTGTTCTCGGTCTTGTCCCAAAAGTTGCAACAGTGACGACCTTGATCCCAACTCCAGTAATGGGAGGTGCGATGGTCGCCATGTTCGGAATGGTGGTCGCTTCTGGAATTAAAATGCTGAGTGATGTGGATTTTAACAAACAGGAAAATCTTCTGATTATCGCTTGTTCAGTCGGGCTTGGCCTGGGAGTAACAGTGGAGCCGGATCTCTTTGCGAAGCTTCCGAAGGCTGTACGAATCTTAACAGATAACGGGATTGTAGCCGGAAGCCTCACAGCGATTGCCTTAAATCTTGTGTTCAATGCAGAACGAAAAAAGGTCAAGATCCAGAGCAGAAAGGAATCAGCAGTAGGAGCATTAACTACGAAGTAAAACAGGTGCCAGGCACCGTAATTACACACTTGTGTAATGCGGGTGCCTGGCACCATGTTTTTACTTCCATAGATGTGGGTATATTGCAGGTAGATGAGTTAGCGACCAAGAGAGGAGAAATGCTTCATGAAATATTGCAAAGACTGCTTGAACATTCTGCACCAAGGTACAGATAGCTGCACAGTATGTGATGGGACCAATACCCAGGATATCGTAATTACGGTTCTAAGCAACGAAAGAAAATTAGCATCCGCATAAGACATAGTGGTATGTCTTATTTTTTTTGCTATTTTTCGATGAACTTTTTGGATCCTTCATCAATATAATGTAGAAGAAAAAGGAGGCGGGTCTCATGGATGTAAGAATAATTGATCGCGAATGGAATCATACCCGCCATAGGAAGAACAAAGCCTTTTAAGGGATTTGGTTCTTTTTTTTATGCATGGACAGACAACATCAGATCAAATGCTGATTTTACCTAGAGGGAGGAGAAGAAATGTTGAGGTATAAGAAGGTACTGATCAAATTAAGCGGCGGAGCAGTTGCAGGGCAAGGGAATTTTGGGTTCAATCCGCAAAAACTCAGCCATATTGCACAGGAAATGATTAATGTAGCGAACTCTGGCGTTCAAGTATCTGCTGTGATAGGGGGAGGAAACATATTCAGAGGCAGCCTTGCTGAGCAATGGGGAATGAACAGGGTAGAAGCAGACCAGATTGGTACGTTAGGAACGGTGATCAACAGCTTAATGCTTAAAAGCGCTCTAAAGAGTTTGACGGACAGAGAAGTCATCGTCATGGCCTCAGAACCTCTCGCAGCTGCAGAGCATTATAACCGTGCTAAAAGTATAAAGTACCTTGAGCGGGGAAGTATTGTACTTTTTGCGGGAGGCAACGGGCAGCCCTTTGTTTCAACAGATTATCCAGCGGTTCAGCGCGCTCTGGAGATGGGGGCTGAAGCGTTGCTTGTTGCCAAGCATGGGGTAGATGGTGTATATTGCAGTGACCCTAAGGTAGAGAAGAAGGCCAAACGGTACGTCTCCCTCTCGTATGAAGAAGCCATAAAAAACAATTTAAAGGTCATGGACCAGACAGCAATGATACTGGCAAAGGACTTTCAGCTTCCGATTCACTTGTTTAACTTTGACCAGAAGGGCGCATTTTCGGAGATCTGCAAGAACGGCCACAATCCGGGAACAATTATCAGCAGCAATAAAACAATTGTTTTGATCTAGACTATGCTGTTCAAAGAAAGTCGGCGGATCATACAGTATGTCACTGCCCTCTCCCCGAAAATCGGGATGGGGTTTCTTTACGTTTGGCTAATTCATTCCCTTTTGTTTACAATACATATATAGCCATATATGATTAATGGCTCACGAAATGATGTTAAGTTCTCATTTTCAAACGCAGTGGTTTCGGAAGTTAAGGAGGAACATTTTAATGAAACAAACGATGGACGATAAGATTAAAAACAGAAACAGCTGGTTTAAGATCATCCTGATCAGCCTGTTCTGCATGGTACTCATGTTTAAAGTAGCGACAGCAAAATTTACGTTTCATTTCTCGGATTTATTATCATTTATTTTAGCCGTATTTGCGATTGCCATCGCGGTGCTGTTTTACTCAAAGGTAAACGAGATTGTCCGCTTATTAGGGGGCAGCGCGCCGGGGCTCTTGAAACGAAACAAGAAAATGGAAAATACAGTGGCTTATGCTGAGAATGTGCCTGTTAAAAATGAAGAAGAATTGGTGCAAACACTTGAAGAGCATAAAGACCAGCTAAAGCGGGTAAAAAAGGTTCAGAATGAAATCATCGACCGTCTGCTGCTGAGTCAAGATCTTGAGCAAGAAGACAAGAGAGATTACATTGATTACCTCCTGCAAAAAGAGAAGGAAGCAGCACTGATTCAGATGGAAGCGGACAAGGTATCAGCTCAGCTTGAGGAAGCGGATGAATTTGCAAACGGCCCTTCCCCTGCAGAAAGCGGGACAGTCAACAGCATCAATGATCTTGTGGCGGTCCTTGGAAAGGACGTCATTCTAGGTGCGACGTTTGATGAATTGAACCAAAAAGTAAAATCCATTCAGCCGACAATAAGCCAGGAGGTATCTGAGTCACTGCTGCATGCAGGCTGCGTGGATCAGAATTTCAACATCACAAGAAAAGGACTGAAAGAATTTCGCAGTACCGCCAAAAGAATGAAAAAAAGAGTCTAGTATGCATTAATAAAGCAAGTTTCCTTTAAGGAGCTTGCTTTTTTTATAAGGTAACCAACGGGATGGCCGCATCCTCTATGTGGTGTCTCTTGTGAATTTATGGTAGATTACTAAAAGTATATACAAAACTACACAGGGGGATTTTTTCTCGTATGCTGTTTGTTGCGAAAGCTGTATTATATTTAGTTTTTTCACTTTTTATTGGAACGTTCCTTTTATATTCAATGCCTGTTGAGAAGCGTCCCTTTATTCATATGCACAAAAAGTGGCTGCTGGCTTGCATCTTCCTCATACCTGTTGCTGCTTTTTCCCAAGTTCTTGAGCTTGCGTTAAGTTTGGGAAAGGACTTTGGATTCTGGTCCACACTGAATGATATTTTATTTTCCTTTGATATCGGAAAGGGCTGGTTCTTTATTCTTGCCCTCTCTTTTCTATTGTTTGTTCTTGTTTATTTTAATGATGTCTCCAAGGACCGGTTTCTTGCTAAGCTATCTTTGTTTATCGGGGTCATGATCACGGCTGCTGTCGGCTATACGAGCCATGCCGCAACGCTGAATGAATGGGGGGGCCTTGCTGCTCATTCTCTCCACTTTCTTGCCGTAACCAGCTGGACAGGGACGTTGTTGGCCGTAAGCTGGCTCTCCAAAGACCGTGAGAAGATTCCTGTCTTTTTAAAATGGTTTACACCGTTTGCGCTAGTTTGTCTAGGTGTGACCATCGGTGCGGGGATCTGGCTCATGAGCTACATTGTTCCGCAATATTATAATTCATGGATGATGAACTACGGACAGGCTCTTTTGATCAAGCATGTGCTGCTTGTTGTTGTCATTTTTTACGCGCTGGTCAACTCGATTTGGATCCGGAGGAAAATGAGCGAGCCCTCGTTTTCACCATACAGGTGGATGAGGCTGGAAAGTGTGTTCCTTCTATTGATCTTTATTGCGACCTCCGTTATGGTACAGCAGGAACCTCCTCATGATGTATCGCAAACGCTGGCTTTTCAAAAGCCGTCACAGCTCTTTACCGCGTTTATTGAAAAGGGCGTGCATGCCGGGACATCAGTACATCTTGGTCCAAATGCCCTTACAGGACTGTTAGCTGCTGGTGCTCTTCTTTTACTTTTGGCCGCCATTTACTGTATCCGAAAGAGTGTCCGTTCATTATTTGTTTTTCTGCTGACTGCTGGATCAGCGTTGGTGCTGTATCTTGCTGTTATGTTCTCTGTATCAATTTGAATATATTAGACCGCATGCCTCGTGCATCGGTCTTTTTTGATGTTTAGGGCGGGAGTCATTGTATACTGAAAACAGGAACATACTAGTAAAAAAGAACAGGTGGAGAATCGTATGATGGCTGTTTTATTCACGATTATTGTGCTTTTGCTTTTTGTGTATTTTTTTATGAATGGGTACCCCGATTTTGGCAGAAGACCATCAAAGCAAAAAAGTGAGTCTTTTCAAAACTCTCTTCAATTTAAACAAGGTCATTTTGTGAATGAGACACCGACTGTGATGGACACCTCATTATCTACGACCCTCTCGATTGCCAAAGATTTTATTAAAGGAAATCCAAAGGGAAGACCTGATCAACCGCTGAAAATGGTAAAACTCAAAGTACAGGATGGTCTCGAAAAGAACACAAGGATCACCTGGTTTGGCCATTCGGCCCTCATGCTGGAGATGGATGGCAAGCGCATGCTTCTTGATCCGATGTTTGGACAAGCTCCTTCTCCTTTTCCTATGTTCGGAGGGAAGAGGTACAGCAAGATATTGCCTTTTACTATAGAAGATCTGCCTTTCATTGATGCGGTCTTTTTTTCACACGATCACTACGATCATCTTGATTACCGTTCCATCAAAAAATTGAAAGAGAAAGCAGGGCGGTTCTTTGTCCCGCTCGGAGTGGGGAGCCATCTGGAGAGTTGGGGAGTAGAATCCGGACGAATTAGTGAACATGACTGGTGGGATGAAATGGAGTGGGAAGGGCTTCATCTTGTCTGTACACCTGCCAGGCATTTTTCCGGGCGCAGTTTAACGGATCGGAACACGACCCTATGGTGTTCCTGGGTGATCAAAGGAAAGCAGTCTAAAATATTTTTTAGCGGGGACAGCGGGTATGGCCCTCATTTTAAAAATATTGGAGATCGATATGGCCCATTTGATGCAGCGATGATGGAATGCGGACAGTATGACGACCGCTGGTCAGAGATTCATATGATGCCAGAGGAAACGGTTCAGGCATTTATTGATGTGAGAGGTGACTTGCTTATTCCCATTCACTGGTCAGCATTTACGCTGGCGCTGCATGATTGGACTGATCCGATCGAACGCGTGACGAAAGAAGCGAGGAAAAGAAATGTTCCCGTTGCTGCTCCTCAAATTGGAGAAGCGGTTATCATTGGCACAGAGAATTACCCCCAAAGGGTGTGGTGGAAATAACATTCAAGGAAAAGAAGTTCATGTTGATGGGGTTTCTTTTCCATATCGCTATTGTTACAATGACGGAAAATGGGAGGGAATCAACATGGAACAGCAGCTTCGCGAGCAGTTTGATGGTCTATTGGAGAAATATACAGAATTGCTGCTTGGAGACAGTGATGAGGACAAGAAAGAAAAAGTGAAGATGTGGGCTTTATATACCTATATTGCTAAATCGATGCCTGCTCTTGTGAAACATTGGAACGAACGCTATCCAGAAGGCAAAGAAGGAATAAAAGAGATTATTTCAGAGATCAAGCAACTAAACGAACAGCACCGCCAGGATAGTGGAAAATAGTGGTATGAAGGGGGTTTTTGCTGGCTGGAAAGAAGAAATTCCCCTTCATGCCTCATATAATAAAGGTAAACAATGATGGTCTTGTAAGGTGAAGGTTTTCCGACAAAAAATGTCGAAATTTTTCGAAAAAGTCATTTTTGTGAAAATAAATGATATTATTAAAGCGGATACATCATTGAAAGTTCAGTAAATTGTGCGGTGCCAGGCACCTTAATTACACACTTGTGTAATTCGGGTGCCTGGCACCGATAAAAGAGATAAATAGATGATTACTGATACTGAATTTATAGGGGGAAAAGATATGGAACAGGCGATGAGAGATTTCTTTCTGTTTCTTGCGAAGAACAAAACAATGACGAAGCTTGCGAAGAGGTACGGCCTCAAGTTTGGAGCGAGCCGCTTTGTTGCAGGAGCATCACTGGACAGCTCCATTTCAGCGATCAAAAAGCTGAATGAGAAAGGTATGCCTGTCACGATCGACCATTTAGGAGAGTTTGTCGACAACGAGCTCGAGGCGAAGGAAATGACGGAACATTGTATCGATGCGATCAAAGCTATCGCAAAAGAGAACGTCAATTCCCAGCTTTCTTTAAAGCTGACTTCCATGGGTCTGGACATCAGTGATGACCTTGTGATGGCGAACATGCGCAAGATCATGGAAACTGCCCAGAAGCATAATGTATTCGTTACCATCGACATGGAGGATTACACGCGCTGCGGGAAAACGCTGGATATCTTCAAAAAGCTGAAAAGTGAATTTGATAATATTTCAACCGTTATTCAGGCTTACCTGTACCGTTCACTTGATGATGTGAAGGATTTAAATGATTACCATCCAAATCTTCGTCTTGTTAAGGGGGCATATAAGGAATCCTCTGAAGTCGCTTTCCCTGACAAAACTGATGTGGACGAAAACTATAAAAAACTAATTGAAACACACCTGTTGAATGGCAACTATACAGCTATTGCAACTCATGATGACGAAATCATCAACTATACAAAAGCGCTTGTTGAAAAGCACTCCATCCCGATGGATCAGTTTGAATTCCAGATGCTCTACGGCATTAAAGTGGAGCGCCAGGATCAACTCATGCAGGAAGGGTACAAAATGCGCATTTATGTCCCTTACGGAAACGACTGGTATGGCTATTTCATGCGCCGTCTGGCTGAACGTCCTGCCAACGTCATGTTTGTATTAAAAGGTGTATTTGGCAAGTAATAGTTGAAGGATGCCCGATAGAACGGGCATCCTTTGTTTTTCTGAATCGAAACGAGAGAGCACCCGGGCAGTATTTATACCGGGTGCTTTTTTCATTCTTATTGATGCTGTCCTAATTTCCGCCGATAGAGGTTGTCATCGGCTCCCGTTCTTTTCCGGTTTTTAGATCAATGACTTTTGCAGCGTCGTTTGGCGTTCCAACTTTCTTGCTATCCGGTGCTTTTTTGTGGTTCTCGACCCAGTCTACAAGGAGATCAAACGATTGATAGACGTAAGGAAGAAGCGGCTGCAGCTCCTTTTTAGCATCTGTGGCACTGTTCCAAACCAAACTGTCCACATGATTTCCCTTCTCGATGGTATACAGCCGGTGAAGCTTGCCCCGGCCTTTCTTTTTGATGAGCTTGTCATATGGATCAGCATGGACAGACGGGAAGATGAGAGAATCCCATGAACCAGTCAGGCTGATCAGCGGCACGTTGATTTCTCCTGTATTTTCAATGCCTTCTACGTTTTTTTTCACTTGTTCCGGGCGAGAGTTATAATCATAGCCTTGAAAAATGGAATCATAGGTGCGGTCGCGGACACCGTTCGTGAAGTTTAAGTAGTTTCTCCAGTCGAGTCGGTTTGGATTGGATGGATCCAGTTCATCTCTGTATATATTTAATGTTACAAACCAGTATACCTGGTCATGGTAGCTCCAAAGATTTTCTGATCCCTTCGGAAGGCCGGCTTTATATAACTCCTCGCGGGCGGCTTTTTGTTCTGCAGGAGTACCATACAGCGCTTTTTCTGCATGGTTGACAACAGGGGTGAGAGACGTGATCAGATTGGGATCATGAGCTCTCCATAATACACCTTCCCAATCGATGCCTCCGTCAAATAAAGGAGGATGCCCTGTTTTTTTCATGGAGTCATGCTCCAGCGCATAGCGGACGACATAGCCTCCATTGGATATGCCGACCGCATACGTCGGTACCCGGTGATGAGGGGTGATCAGTTTACTTGCGGGATTTTTTCTGTCGTTTCTCTTGATAAGCTGATCCGAATAGTGTTTAACGAGATAGTTTTGAGCGGCGATGGTTACTTGCCGGAACCTTTGGTGCCATTCGGGAATGCTGTCATCCTCACTGGCAAGAGCATTTTTCACTTTGGCAAAAGGATCATTAGGATCGGCTGTCCCTTGAGTCCCTTTATCAATGGCTGCAAATGCATATCCTTTAGCCAGCATAAAGTCACTGAAGAGAAGGTCTGTGGAGGTTTCATTTCGAGTAGCAGGAATACCGGAAACAACCAGCTTGCCGTTCCAATCATCTGGTACCCTGATCACAAAATGGGCATCATCAAAAATGCCGTTTACCTGAGTGCCGGTAATTTCGGCCGGCTGATACAGCTTGTTCCAGCCTGTTCCCTTTGACTTATCTCCCCAATTGTATGGAGCAAGACCAAGGTTTCCATAGACCGTTGCGGCTTCATACTGCTTCGGATTTTTCGTTGTCATCCAATTCCCGTTTTTTCCGTCAAAAAAAGTTTCGGTGACACCGTGGGCACCTTTAAAATCAACTGGCTGCCTGGAACCCTTAGCAGCATGAACCTCTGATAGACTTGAAAAAAGCAATAGAGATGCAGCAGCTGTAATCCCAATCCATTTCCGTCTCACATCAATTCCTCCATTCTAAATAGAGAGGAGCCCTCCAGGATCACAGGCGGGCTCTTCTCGTTGTTGATATCTATTTTTCTCTCACTGTTTTTATTGAGCGGTGTATCCGCCGTCGATCACAACCGCCTGGCCAGTAACTCCTCCAGCCTTATCGCTTGCGAGGAAGATCGCATAATCAGAAATCTCCTTAACTGAAAGCAAACGTTTTTGGGGAACGAGAGGATAGATAACCTCTTCCAGTACTTTTTCAAGTTCTACATTTCGGGTGCGTGCCAAGTCTGAAAGCTGGTTCCTTACAAGCGGCGTATCCACGTAGCCAGGGCAGATGGCATTTACAGTAACTCCATGCTCTGCACCTTCAAGGGCGGCTACTTTCGTCAGACCGATCACGCCGTGTTTGGCACTGTTATAGGCAGCTTTTCCGGCAAAACCGACAAGCCCATTGATGGATGCCATATTGATGATGCGTCCGAAGCCTTGTTTTTTCATGATCGGAAACGCGTGTTTCGTCGCCATGAACGGCGCAGTCAGCATCACTTTGATCAGTTGCTCAAATTTCTCAGTCGGGAAATCTTCAATGGGTGATACATGCTGCAGGCCGGCGTTGTTGATGACGACATCCAGTCTTCCAAATTCGTGAACGGTTTCATCCATCGCCCGTTTGAGGCCTTCTTCATCACTGACATCACAGGCTGTTCCTATAGCGTGATAGCCTTTATCTCTAAGTGACGAAGCAGTATCCTTGGCTTTTTCTTCATTTAAATCACAAATGGCCACCTTTGCCCCTTCCTTGGCAAAATCCATCGCGATCTCAAGTCCAATTCCGCTTGCAGCTCCTGTAATAAATGCGACTTTATCCTGTACTAAGCTTCCCATACCATTTTCTCCTTTTACATGTTGATGTAAGAATAAGCTGTGAAGAAATGTCTAGCTCCAGCACCCAAGGCTGAAAACGTATTTCTTGTTTTTAGCCCAGGCCTTCGAAGGACGAAAATAAACAGCTTTTTTCGTCCCTGGTCACTTCACTCTTCCCCCTCAACACAAAAAGCGTCTTGCTGGGAAAGAACTTAAGCTCTTGTACCCACAGGGCATAAGCGCGACATCGGCTCATTAAGGACATGAGCCGTGTCTTCTTTATCGGTCCTTAACGGGGTGCTTGCGCTTTTCTTTTAAACGATTCCGAAAAGATAATAAAGGGCGATAACGAAAAATACAGCGATTGTCTTAATGAGGGTCATCGCAAAAATATCAATATAGGACTGCTTATGTGTTAATCCGGTAACCGCGAGCAGGGTGATGACCGCTCCGTTATGAGGAAGTGTATCCATGCCTCCGCTTGCCATGGAAGCTACTCTGTGAAGTACTTCAGGATCGATTCCGAGCTTATCTGCCTGGGCGATATATTTGTCCCCCATCGTGGCCAGGGCAATACTCAAACCGCCAGAAGCCGAACCGGTAATACCAGCCAGTGCAGTCGTAGTTACGGCTTCGTTAACAAGCGGGTCCTGAATTGTTTCAGCCATGCCTTTATTGACAGAAGCAAAACCAGGTAGTGCAGCGATAACTCCACCAAATCCGTATTCGGAAGCGGTATTGAGTGTAGCGAGCAGTGCTCCGCCGATTGAAAGATTGATGCCGGCGTTGAAATTTGATTTTACTTGTCTGAAAGCAAACAGGAGAACTGTTACAATTCCGATGACAAGAGCACCTTCAACCGCCCACACCGCAGCAAGTTTCGGAATTTCAACCGGAGGAACATCCTTCATTCCGATTTTTGTGAAATCAAAAACGGTGCCGTAATACTTTGGAATCATGTTTGTAAATACTTTATTGAAAATACCGACGAGAAGAAGGGGAAGAATGGCAATAAAAGCATTTGGCAGCACTTCATCCGGAATTTGTTCCGGCTCGTTAATATGGCCTGTTCCATAGCCCTCTCCAGCTCTTGCTGCTTTTCTTCTTCTCCATTCTAAATAGGTCATACCAATCGCAAGAACAAATAGACCACCGATCAATCCCAGCCAAGGTGCAGCCCACGTATCCGTTTTAAAAAACGTGGTAGGGATGATGTTCTGAATCTGAGGTGTTCCAGGGAAAGCATCCATTGTAAAGGTGAACGCGCCAAGTGCGATCGTTCCAGGAATGAGACGTTTTGGAATATCCGCAGCCTTGAACAATTCAGAAGCAAACGGATAGAGTGCAAAAGCTACTACGAACAGGGAGACGCCGCCGTAGGTAAGGATGGCGCCGACTAGGACAATAGCCAGCATTGCTCGGCTCGGCCCGATTAATTTGATGACTGCTCTTGTTATGGATTTTGCAAAGCCTGACATTTCTATGACTTTACCGAAAATCGCTCCAAGTAAGAAGACCGGGAAATATAGTTTAATAAATCCGACCATCTTTTCCATGAACACTCCAGAGAAGAACGGAAGTACATGGCCTGGATCTGTTAAAAGCACCGCGAACAGTGCCGCGATCGGTGCAAATAAAATGACGCTGAAGCCACGGTACGCGACAAACATGAGGAAAAATAAAGCCAATAAAATAATAATGATATCCACTAGGTAACCCCCCTATAGTGTTTCTGACCTGAATGCCACACTCTGTTTTTTGCAAGGCTGTTTTCGCAACCTTTGTTGCTATTGAGGCTGGTTGATCTCCGTTTCAACCTATCAACTTGTCAATGAAGTTTCTTTACAAAAATGTTCCCCAGGCAACAATCTTTTAGAAAAGAGCATTTTGAAAAACGGTTGAAGGAACTGCATCACTCCTTTCATACTGCAGAAAATCAGTAGGCTTCCAGCTTAATATTCTTTGAAACTGAAAGCTTATGCTCAGTGCATTGCTGGATGTCCTCCACGGAAAAGCCTTGTGCGACTTCTACAAGCTCCAAACCGCTCTTGGTTACGTCCATAACGGCTCGTTCTGTGATGATCCGGTTAACGACGCCACACCCGGTTAACGGGAGAGTGCATTCATTTAAAATCTTGCTTTTCCCGTCTTTGCTGACATGGTCCATGATGACGATGATCTTTTTTGCTCCGTGGACAAGATCCATTGCGCCGCCCATGCCTTTTATCATTTTTCCGGGAATCATCCAGTTCGCGAGGTCACCGTTTCCGGAAACTTCCATGCCTCCAAGGATGGCAATATCAATATGCCCGCCCCGAATCATCCCGAAGGATTCTGCGCTGTCAAAATAAGACGCTCCTTCGATGGCAGTGACCGTTTCTTTCCCGGCGTTGATTAAATCAGGATCAACATTCGCTTCATCAGGATAAGGTCCGATTCCCAAAAGTCCATTCTCAGACTGCAGAACGACACTTTTATCCGCAGAAATATAATTGGCAACAAGGGTAGGCATTCCAATTCCGAGGTTGACATAGTAACCGCTTTCAATTTCCTGTTCAGCACGTTTTGCGATCTTTTCTCTAATCGCTTTCTTATCCATTACATTCGTACCCATTCATATCCTCCGTTCCGGTTAATTGGCAACTGTTAACCTTTCAACTCTTTTTTCCTGTGAACCGACAATAAGGGACTGGACATAGATGCCGGGAGTGTGGATGGCATCCGCCTCCAAAAATCCTGTTTCATTAAGCTCTTCTATTTCTGCGATCGTCACCTTGCCTGCTGCAGCCATCATAGGATTAAAGTTTCTCGCTGTTTTGTGGTAGATCAGGTTACCCATTCTGTCGGCTTTGGCCGCACGAACGAGGCTGAAGTCTGCCTGAAGTCCAGTTTCCAGCATGTATTCTTTCCCGCCGAAAGATCGGATTTCTCTGCCTTCAGCAAGTGGAGTACCCACTCCAGCAGGGGTATAAAACGCAGGTATGCCAGCACCGCCGGCTCGAATCCTTTCTGCCAATGTGCCTTGCGGGAGCAGTTCGACTTCAATTTCACCTGATAAAACTTGCCGCTCAAATTCTTTGTTCTCTCCTACATAAGAACCTACCATCTTCTTTATCTGTTTATTTTTCAAAAGCAGGCCAAGTCCCCAATCATCCACCCCGCAGTTATTGGAGATGACTGTTAAATCTTTTGTCCCTTTCTCAACAAGGGCCAGAATCAGATTTTCAGGGATACCGACCAGTCCGAAGCCGCCTACCATGAGTACGGAACCGTCCTGAATGTCCTTTACGGCTTCTTGAAATGAAGATATTACAGGTTTCATAAGCATTCACTCCTTTTTTCTGCTCTGTTTTCTATCATGCAAGTTCCGTGCCAAAACGAAGAAATAAAAGCGCTGTCAGACTTTTGAAATTTTTATGAATATTTCAAGAAGATTATATTCCGAAATTCCGGAAAGGAAAGAGGACGAATGGCATGAAAGTCCATGTATGTTAAGAATGGATCGAATTCCGGAAAAACGGAAATGATTCCGAATTTCCGGAAAAACTCCGTCATAAACTTTAACTATCCATTAACTTTATTAATGGCTTTCCAGAGCTTGGACAATGAGGAACTGATATGGTCGATGATTTTGTCCGTTTTAAAATAATAGAGGTGGGAGAGGGGCGACCAAGAAGCAAAAAGATTTCCTGTATTCACTTCAACATCTTTTGTCACCGACCGATTGTATTCCTCATTTAATGTTTTTAAAGGAAATGCAATAACGTCATCCTGATCATAAAAATTAATCCATTCTCCTTGAACATGGCTGTAATGCTTTTTTAAATGAGGCGATGGTACGAATATGGGACTGTCAAAATCCTGATATCTCAGCGTCCATAAAGGCATGGGAGTACCCAGTGTATAAAAGCTGGCTAGGGTTTCACCATTTTCAAGAGGATTGTCTGACTTTAGATGTTTTATAGAATCTGGAATTTTTTCCGGGATAAATTGAAGGTCATAAAAATAATTGCTCGCTATAACCGTGCCAAGGCTGTGAGAGACGACAGAAAGCGGAGTTTGATCTCCTGTTTTGTTCCGCAGTGTATGTAAGCCTTTCGCAACGGTTTCATGAACTCTTTCATAGTTTGGATTTAAATGCGAGGATGAAGCGGGAGCTGGCTGATAAGCGATAGCATCGCCGAAAAAGCGAATGACAAACTGACGAAGAGGGGCATAATTCAGCGAAATCTTCTTATTCATCGAAGTCCATAAATCTTCTTCCCTTTCATTGAATACGCCACCCCAAAAAACAGGGACCATTTCAATTTGCGTTTCAGGTGCATGATGAGAGGAAGCAATTTTTTGTCCGAAGCTATGTTTTAATGAATTCATAAAATCATCGGCGTACGTTTCATCCTGGTTGCCGATTCCGTGAAGGATCAGAACTCCTACTTTAACTGACATGACTTCACTTCCTTTGATGTTTTGATGAGTGATTAGGGCTTGGTTTTACTATGACAAAAACCTTCACAAAAAGAAAGAAAATTCTATGTTGTCAAAATAATCGAAATGTCTTATGATGAGTATAGAACTAAATTTAAAAAGTAGTCATTTATTTTTTACCCTAAAAATGAATGAGTGTTCATTCAATAGCTGAAGGAGGAAATAAGATGGCCATAACCATTCAAAAGGCTGCTGTTTTGGGGTCTGGAGTGATGGGAGCAGGAATCGCTGCACATCTCGCGAATGTAGGAATCCCTACTTTGCTTCTGGATATGGTGCCGAGAGAGTTGTCAGAGGCTGAAAAGGCAAAAGGCATTACGGAAGACAGCCCCCAGTTCCGCAACAGACTCACCATACAGGCAAAGGAAAGAATGCTTAAACAAAAACCAGCACCTCTGGCGGTAAAAGAGAATCTTGATTTAATTTCAGTCGGCAACTTTACAGATGACTTATCCAAGCTGAATGATGTGGACTGGATCATTGAGGTCGTTGTTGAACGGCTGGATGTCAAGCGACAGATTTTTGAACAAGTGGAACAATTCCGCAAGAAAGGTTCAATTATTAGCTCTAACACATCAGGTATTTCCATCCATGCGATGGCAGCGGATCGTTCTGACGATTTTAAAGAACATTTCCTAGGCACGCATTTCTTTAATCCGCCGCGATACTTAAAACTGTTGGAAATCATCCCAACAAAGGATACCAGCCCTGAGATCGTTTCTTTTATGAAGGAATTTGGGGAGAACATACTTGGAAAAGGCGTAGTCGTAGCAAAAGATACACCGAACTTCATCGCCAACAGGATTGGAACATACGGCCTGATGGTCACGGTTCAGGAAATGATGAAACAGGGGTACAGCGTAGGGGAGATTGATTCTGTGACAGGCCCGCTGATTGGCCGCCCGAAAAGTGCGACCTTCAGGACCCTTGACGTAGTAGGATTGGATACCTTCCTCCACGTGGCAAGAAACGTATATGACCAAGTCGAAGGAAAAGAAAAAGAAGTGTTTGATGTTCCTCCATTCTTGAACGAAATGGTGGAAAAAGGGTGGATGGGAAGCAAATCCGGCCAAGGCTTCTATTTAAAACAGAAGAGCAAGCAGGGAGCAGAGATCCTTGAACTGGATCCTGCTACACTGGAATACAAGCCGCGCCAAAAACTGAAGACCGCCACCACAGAACAGGCAAAACAATTGAAGACAACAGAACAAAAAGTGAAAGCGCTTTTATATAGTAAAGACCGTGCAGGAGAGATGCTTTGGTCGATCGTTAAACCGGTATTGATCTACTCTGCTGAAAAAGCGTATGAAATCGCGGATGATATTGTTGCCATCGATAATGCGATGAAATGGGGCTTCGGATGGGAGCACGGACCGTTTGAGATCTGGGATGCCATCGGAGTGAAAGAATCCGTTAAACGTATGACGGATGAAGGAGAGACTGTACCATCCTGGATTCATGAGTTTGTTGAAAGCGGAAACAACTCTTTCTACCAGACAGAGCAGGGTGAAGTTTCGTTCTACCATAACGGTGACTATAGAAGAGTCAATGAAAACAAAAAGACGATTCACCTTTCATTGCTGAAAAATAAAGGAAACCTGATCACAAAGAACAACGGTGCGAGTCTGATCGACATGGGGGACGGGGTAGCCTGTTTAGAATTTACGTCTCCAAACAACGCCATGGGCCCTGATATCATCATGATGATCCATAAAGCGCTGGAAGAAGTAGAAAGAAATTACGAAGGGCTTGTCATCGGAAACCAGGGGAAAAACTTCTGCGTCGGTGCCAACCTGATGCTAATTTTAATGGAAGCACAAGATGACAATTTTTATGAGCTGGATATGATGGTCCGCCAGTTCCAGAATACGATGGGCATGGTGCGCTACAGTAAAAAACCGGTCGTCACCGCAAACTTTGGCATGAGCCTTGGCGGAGGAGTGGAAGTTTCTCTTCCTGCAGCTGAGATGCAAATGTCGTCTGAAACATATATGGGCCTTGTAGAAGTAGGTGTCGGGTTAATCCCTGGCGGAGGCGGAAACAAAGAATTGCTGCTTCGCCAGGTGGAACGTCTGCCTAAAGGTGCAAAATTGGATCTCCAAGGTGTTGTTAACCAAGTGTTTGAAACCATTGCGATGGCCAAGGTTTCTACTTCAGCACAAGAAGCTGAAAAGCTTGGATTCTTAAGGCCGCAGGATGGAATCTCTGTTAACAGCGATCATCTTCTGTATGATGCCAAACAGCGCGTGCTTTCATTGGCGAAGCAGGGGTACCAGCCGCCGAAACACAAAAAGATACCGGTTGTTGGAGAAGCAGGTTATGCGACACTTTCACTCGGTGCTGAAACGATGAGATTTGGGGGCTACGTCTCCGAGCATGATCTGAAAATAGCTAAAAAACTCGCCTTCGTCCTGTCAGGCGGTAGAGTCCCTGAAGGAACACTGGTCGATGAACAATATTTATTGGATCTCGAACGGGAAGCTTTCCTGAGTCTTGCGGGTGAGCCAAAATCCCAAGCAAGAATGCAGTATATGCTGACTAAAGGTAAACCGCTTCGCAACTAAAAGGAGGGGAAACAATGCTGAAAGAAGCTGTAATCGTAGCAGGAGCAAGAACACCGATAGGCAAAGCAAAAAAAGGATCATTCGCTCAAATGCGGTCAGATGAACTCGCAGCGATCACCGTAAAAGAAACACTGCGGCGCGCTGGCGGCTATGACGGCCCGATTGACGATCTCATCATTGGATGTGCCATTCCAGAGGCAGAACAGGGCATGAACATGGCAAGATTGATCGGGGCGAGAGCAGGCCTCCCGGATACCATTCCGGCGATCACCGTTAACCGGTTCTGTTCCTCGGGACTTCAAAGTATTGCTTATGGCGCTGAGAAAATTATGCTCGGTCATGCGCAGGCTGTTTTAGCCGGCGGAGCGGAATCCATGAGTTTGCTGCCGATGGAAGGCCATGTCATCAAACCGAATCCTCACCTGGTTGAAACAGTTCCTCAATATTACATGGGGATGGGATTCACAGCCGAGGAAGTGGCAAAGCGATTTGGTGTAACGAGGGAAGATCAGGATGCCTTTGCGGTTCGAAGCCATCAAAATGCGGCTCGTGCCATTAAAGAAGGAAAGTTCAAGGATGAAATCGTACCTGTCTCCGTCACAAGACGATGGCTTGGGGAAGACAACAAGCTAAAAGAAAAAGAGTTCATGGTTGATACGGACGAGGGCGTTCGTGCTGATACCTCAATAGAAGGCCTAGCTCGCCTTCGCCCTGCATTTTCCATTAATGGTTCTGTAACAGCAGGCAACGCATCACAAACGAGTGATGGGGCTGCGACCGTTCTTGTGATGGACCGTGAGAAAGCAGAAGCAGAAGGCTTGACGCCGCTGCTGAAGTTCAGAAGCTTTGCCGTGGCGGGTGTACCGCCTGAAATCATGGGGATCGGTCCTGTCGCTGCTGTTCCTAAAGCGTTAAAACTTGCGGGACTTGAAGTATCCGATATCGGCTTGTTCGAGCTCAATGAAGCGTTCGCCTCACAGGCTGTGCAAGTGATTCGTGAGCTGGGTCTTCCGGAAGACAGAGTCAATGTCAACGGAGGAGGAATCGCTCTCGGCCATCCGCTTGGATGCTCTGGAGCAAAGCTTACTCTCACGCTTCTTCACGAAATGAAGCGAAGAGGAGAGCAGTTTGGTGTCGTAACCATGTGTATCGGCGGCGGAATGGGCGCTGCTGGCGTATTCGAATTAGTAGGCTAATCCAATACAGGAGGGTATAAACATGTCTAACACAATGGAAAAGGTTTTTAAAGGCGGAAGCTTTTTAGTTGAAGATATTCAGGCAGAGGACCTCTTTACACCAGAGGATTTTTCAGAAGAACACCTCATGATCGCAAAAACGACAGAGGATTATGTCGTAAAAGAGGTCGTTCCGCAGATCGATAGACTTGAAAATCATGAGTTTGATGTTTCCAAGCAGCTTTTGACAAAAGCAGGAGAACTCGGTCTTCTTGGCGCTGATGTTCCTGAAGAGTACGGCGGGCTTGGACTGGATAAAATTTCTTCTTCCTTGATCACGGAGAAATTTGCACGCGGTCGCGGTTTTTCAATCAGCTATGGCGCTCACGTCGGAATTGGTTCATTACCGATTGTCCTTTTCGGTAACGAAGAACAGAAGCAAAAGTATTTGCCTGATCTGGCAGTAGGTGCAAAGATTGCAGCGTATGCCCTCACTGAGCCAGGATCCGGTTCCGATGCCCTTGGTGCAAAAACGACAGCAAGACTGAACGCTGAAGGCACACATTATGTGCTGAACGGAGAAAAGCAATGGATCACAAACTCCGCGTTTGCCGATGTGTTTGTCGTGTATGCAAAAATTGATGGTGAACAATTCTCTGCTTTTATTGTAGAAAGAGATTATCCAGGCGTATCGACAGGGCCGGAAGAAAAGAAAATGGGTATCAAATCATCTTCCACACGAACGCTTATTCTTGAAGATGTTCATGTGCCGAAAGAAAACCTTCTTGGAGAAGCGGGAAGAGGCCATGTTATCGCGTTTAACATCCTGAACATCGGACGCTATAAATTGGCCATTGGCTGTGTGGGTGCGGCGAAGCGAGGAATCGAGGTTTCTGCGAAATATGCAAACGAGCGCTCTCAGTTTAAACGTAAAATCAGCTCTTTCAGCTTGATTCAGGAAAAACTGGCGAACATGGCGCTTCAGACATATGCATCAGAAAGCTCGGTTTATCGCACGGTCGGTTTATTCGAATCCCGCCTTGGAAGCTTAAGTGAAGAAGCTCAAAAGGATGGTCTCCAAATCGGTAAAGCTATCGCTGAATATGCGATCGAGTGCTCACTCAACAAGTTCTTCGCGTCAGAAGTTCTTGATTATGTAGCGGATGAAGCGGTTCAGATCCACGGCGGCTACGGTTTCATGAGTGAATATGAAGTAGAAGGCATGTACCGTGATTCACGTATTAACCGTATCTTTGAAGGAACAAATGAGATCAACCGCTTGCTCGTTCCAGGCACCCTAGTGCGTAAAGCGATGAAAGGCGAGCTTCCTCTCATCGAGAAAGCGACCGCTCTTCAGAATGAGCTCATGATGATGATGCCGCAAGAAGTAGGCACTGAGCCGCTTGAGCAGGAAAAATACCTCGTAAGCATGGCGAAAAAAGTGATCCTGATGGTCGCTGGCCTAGCCGTTCAAAAGTTCGGGCCAAAGCTTGAAAACGAGCAGGAGCTACTTGCGAATGTAGCTGATATGATCAGCGAAGTATACGCGATGGAATCTGTCGTTCTTCGTACGGAAAAAGCGATCAACAGAACAAGTCTTGAAAGAAACACGCAAAAAGTGCTTATGACAGAAGTGTTCTGTCAGGAAGCTTTCAACCGTATCGAAGCACATGCGAAGGAATCCATTATCGGAGTGGAAGAAGGGGACACTTTGCGCATGATGCTGTCCGCACTGCGTAAGCTTACCCGCCACACACCGATCAACGTGATCAAGAAGAAACGTGAAATTGCTGCTGTTGTTTTGGAAGAAGAACGCTACGTTATCTAAATTTATTCTAATAATGCCTTATCTTGAAACATACTCTCTCAATTTGGCTCCGGTGATTCACCGGAGCACTTTTTTTATTTAATACGGTGCCAGGCACCGAAATTACACAAGTGTCAAAAAGCGGTGCCAGGCACCGAGATAAGTGATTAATTTCCCTTTACCTGGCCAGACTATTTTGTGTTACTATGGAATGGAAGGAGTGAGAAATTGCATGAGTATAACCTTTTATCAATACCCAAAATGCGGAACATGCCAAAAGGCAAAAAAGTGGCTGGATTCCCATGATGTTGAGCTTGAATCCGTACATATCGTTGAAAACCCTCCTTCTAAAGAGGAAATCAAAGAGCTGGTAGAAAAGAGCGGCCTTGATATCAAAAAGTTCTTTAATACGAGCGGGATGAAATACAGGGAGCTTGGCTTGAAGGACAAGGTGAAAACAGCTTCCGAAGATGAGCTGCTGAATCTTTTGGCTTCTGACGGCATGCTGCTGAAACGCCCGATCACTACAGATGGAAACAAGGTAACAGTCGGCTTTAACGAAGGTGCATATAACGAAACTTGGAGTAAGTGATGTAATTAGTTGCTTAACTATAATAAATTTAATATTATAGTTATTATAAATAACAAGAAAAGCTGGAGGGATACAAATGAATTTTCCAAAAGAATTGCGTTATTCAGAAGAACACGAATGGGTAAAAGTTGAAGATGGAAATAAGGTAAGAATCGGTATTACTGACTTTGCACAGGATGAACTGGGTGATATCGTATTTGTAGAGCTTCCAGAAGTGGGCGATGAAATTAAAGCGGACGAGCCTTTTGGCAGTGTTGAATCTGTTAAAACAGTCTCTGAACTTTATGCTCCAATCTCTGGCAAGGTGGTTGAAATCAACGAAGATCTTGATGACAGCCCTGAACTTGTAAACGAATCTGCTTATGAAAAAGCTTGGATGATCGTTGTTGAGGCATCTGATCTTTCTGAGACAGAAAACCTAATGACAGCTGAACAATATGAGGAAATGACAAAAGAAGACTAATCCCTTATTTTAAGTATTTTCGATGAGTACTCAGCTTCTTTCCGGAGACAATACTTCTATGGAAGGAAGTGAGTGTTCATTGGGTTCAAAAAACTCAGGATCTAAATCGGACATTACGTCAAAAGTGTATGGAAAAATGGATACAGGTTACTTGTCCCTGTTCCATGATAACCAGAAAATAGGCCGCGTCATCTTTTCCGATCAAGGAAATCAGTATGAAATGGCGGAAGGCTTTGAATTTGATGCTGACAAAATTTATAAAAAAGACAACAGTTCTGCAGAATATCCCCAAAGTTACGTACAGGGATGCGATGAGGGCTGGTGTTAGTTAGAAAAGTGTAAAAAAGGGCAAACCCTCAGGGCTTGTCCTTTTTGCAATTTTATATATTAATCGCTGCTGCGGCTGTTACCGCCTTTTTTGCCGATTTCTCTGTAAAAATCTTTGTTATGGCTGTCGGAAGTTGCTTCTCCGCCCTTTTTACCGATCTCCTGATAAAAATCCTTATCATGGCTATCAGCCGTCGACTTACCGCCTTTTTTGCCAATATCTTGATAGAAGTCTTTATCATGGCTGGATGCAGTTGATACTCCGCCTTTTTTACCGATTTCCTGGTAGAAGTTTTGATCGTGGCTCTTAGAAGTAGCATTTCCGCCCTTTTTGCCGATTTCCTGATAAAAATCTTTGCCGCGGGTTTTAGACGTTTTTTGACCGCCCATGCGCCCTGCTTCTTCTCTGCTCATTCCGTCTCGGTTGTCATTATTCTTAGCCATTTCAAAATTCCTCCTTATATATGGTAAATAGTGTGTTCCCAACAGCTATTCACTTTGTGCTGTTGGACTTAGAGAAACAATATCCCCTTTTCGCAATGGTTAAACAGCTTTAATCGAAGTTGGTACGAAACTCCTTATTAAGTTGGCTGCTTGCAGGAAATGGGTTACATATACATAAATAGTTGTCTGATTTATTAACAATCAATGGAGGATTCTAATAAAATAAAGGGTATTATAGTAAGTAAGAAAAAAATATCAATCGCATTAATACTCGTTCTTTAGCAGATATAGGAGAGATGATTGATGAATAACAACTTGGACAAAGTGATTATCGTTGAAGGGAAATCAGACAAGGAAAAACTGTTCTCCATTTTAAATGAGCCTGTTGAGATCATCTGTACCAATGGAACAATGGGGCTTTCCCGGCTTGAGGAACTTGCAATACAAATTGAAAACCGAGATGTCTATATACTGGTCGATGCGGACGAAGCTGGAGCAAAATTAAGAAAAATGCTTCAGCGGGAGCTTCCAAATGCAGAACATCTTTATATTCATAAAATGTACCGAGAAGTGGCAAAAACACCGCTCATGTATCTTGCCAATATTCTGCTTGGCGCTCGTTTCACCGTAAATAAAGAATGCCTGGGATAAGGAAAGCAAAATTGAACCGAAAGGGGCTGTCCAAGAAGTCTAAGAAGCCGGTGATTTCCGCTCCAGGCTGCTCGCTTTTACCGGCGCGAGCTCCTACTTTCGCGGGGCGTGCGGTTGAGCCTTACCGGCGTGAACGCCTACTTTTTGGTGCAAGCACCGGCGGGAGTCTCACCTGTCACGCTAATCCCGCAGGACAAGGAAGGCTCCGGCAGCTTTTTATCGCACGAAGAAAATGTGAAGTTCATTTTCGAGAAGTCTCGCACCTTCCACTATAATCAACTTTTCATAGAAGATTTTTTGCGCGAAAAAGGAGCTGCCTGAATGTCAATTTTCGACTTTCAGGACAGCCCCTTAAGTTTGTATTTTACGTACTGTTATAAGCACGGTTGTTGACAGCACCGCTTAGATCCAGGATATTCAATTACATAGAGAAAAAATGTATCCGTAAAAAACTGCAATTGGAGAGAGATATGAGGGATTTAACTAATATAGAAATTCATAATTTTATTAAAGGTTCAACAGAGGAGCCAGCAGCTCTTTATATCCAGACACCGCTTTGCGGAACGTGTAAGATGGGAAGGCGGATGCTCGACATCACATTGGAAGCAATAAGCCAGTCAGAAACGTCTGAACCTAAAATCGGTGCTTGCAACCTAAATGCGATGCCGGAGCTTGCTGAAAAGTACAGCATCACGAGTGTCCCTTGCCTGCTTTTTTTAAACAGGGGCATTGCCGTAAAGAAGATTTATGCCATGCAATCTGTTGATTTTTTGTATCAAAACGTAAAAAAGTACCTGTAAAAGACACGGATTGTGTCTTTTTTTGTTTTTAGGGGGTATTTTTTAAATGTAATACATGGTTTATGTGGTAAAATAAAGAAGAAATGTGTAATAAATTTTACAGAACGATTCAGGTGCAACAAAATAAAACGATATCTCCAAACAGCAGTAATAGCAAGCAAGTTACCGCTTCCGAACGAATTATGGGTCAAGACTGCAAAAATTATCCTTTTCAGGAACATGACAAAAACATTACAATTGTTATAAGTCCTGTAACATTGTTATACAACTGTATCCTACAAACCTACGAATCAATGGTATAAATGTATAGGAGAGCTTGAAACATGTTTGCTCCTGTCGACTTTTGGAATGTATGATTCATTTTATCCAAAAGTACAATACAACCTGGATTTAAGAGGTGAAACTATGTCTACTGCATTTGTACCAACTATTCGTAACAGCACACCACTCATTAACATTGAGGATAAAGTACTAAGAATTCAAAGAGGAAATGATTCCTTAAGAAATGAGCTGATCGAAGCTTACCAGCCATTTATTAAAAAAGTGACTTCAAAAGTTTGCAGTCAATATATAGATCGTACGATGGATGAATTTAGTGTAGGTCTTTACGCTTTCAATGAAGCCATTGATCAATATCAAGAAGGACAAGGAAGCCGTTTTCTTTCCTTTGCTGACATGGTAATCCGCCGCAGGGTTATCGACTATATCCGAAAAGAAGTTAGACAGAACCGTCTGATTTATTTGCAGCCGGATGAGGAAGATGAAGAAGGCCGTGTCGAGGACAGCTACGCAGAACAAAAAGCTGCCATGGAACATTACGAAGAAAAGCTCCAGGCAGAGAACCGCGTGTATGAAATCGAAGAATATCAAAAACTGCTGAAGGATTTCAGCCTTAATTTTAAAGTGTTAAGCAAACATTGCCCTAAGCATGTGGATGCAAGGGAAAACGCTAAAGAAATCGCTCGTTTGTTAGTGGAAAACCAGGAAATGGCTGGATTTTTATTGGAAAAAAAACAACTTCCTATAAAAGATTTGTTAAGTATGGTTTCCTGCAGTCGTAAAACAATAGAGAGAAATCGAAAATATATAATAGCAGTATCGCTAATATATCTAGGGGACTTTAAAGCGTTAAAGTCTTATATTCAGCCTTAAATAAGGGGAAGTTAAACGGTTGTAATTACTCGTGGGGAAATCGTAATAAATAAGCAAAGCAAGAGAGCAGCAAAACCCATGATGGTTATGATACGAAGCAGATCCTTCGCCTAGCAGGAGGGATATGTGGGATGAAGAATGGAATTTTAATGGAAGTTAAGAAAGGGAAAGCCGTCCTATTAACGAAAGACGGTTGTTTCATCACCGTTAAGGTACCACGCGGAAAGCATCCGGTGGTAGGTATGGAATACAGCGTTTCAAGTTTTTCAAAAAGCAGAACACGCCAATTTATTTTTCCTTCTCTTTCACTTACAATAGCAGCATTGATTATACTTGTTTTATTTTCAGGAGTAAATCCACTGGGCCGCAACGACAATACTGTTGCGGCTTATGTGAGTTTTGACGTAAATCCCAGCCTCGAAGCAGGAGTTAACAAAGACTTGCAAGTCATAAAAGTAAAAGCATATAACGCTGAGGGACGGGAAATTCTCCAATCATTAAAACAAAAGAAAAACATAAGCCTTTCCCACTTTGCTTCAGCTTTGCTGAATGCTTATGACAACAAAGGATATCTGAAGAAAAACCCGGATGTCATGATCGGAACAACCATCGTGAACCAAAATAATGACAAGCTTTTGTCTGCATTGGATGAGACTGTATCTTCAATTAAACGGAATGCATCCATCTATAATTCGAAAGCCGCCATCATGGTAAAGAATATTAATACAAATAAACGGAAAGTTGCCCAAAAGAATGGCGTTTCATCTGGAAAATATATGATGTACTTGGATGCTAAACGAAAAGATAAAAACATTTCTCTTAATGAAGTGAAGAACATGTCTTATACCGAGCTAAAGAGAAAGATAAAACCTGTACATGAAGAGCCAGAAGAATCCGGCTATAAAAAAAACCATTCAGAAAAAATCCTTCGCAATCATAGAAATCTTGAACCCATAAAGATTAAGACGAGTTCCCTGCGCAGTTCTTCTCTAAAAGAACATGCGAAAAAAGAAGTCAAAAAAGAAAGGATTGAACCCAAGCTAGAACCAAACAATAAACGTGCTGTCCCAAAAACCAAAAGGCACGAAGATCGAAAAAGCGGCCGTAAAGCTGAAGATAAAGAAAAAAATGAATCAAAAAAAGTAAAACCACATTCTTCAAAGCAACATCACGAACAGCCGATGTACAACAAGCAAGCAAAGAAAAATACTAATTTGAATACTGCTCCGAAACAGCATGTTCATGAAAAGAATAAACATGAAAACCATAAATGGGATAAGGGGAAAAGGCTTGAAAAAAGAGAGCAGAAAAATTCTCCCGTTCATCGGCCTGAAAAAAAGTACTGGAAAAAAGAACTGCAGAAAAATCATAAAAAGCCACAAATGAATAAAGAAATACATAAAAAGGCTGGCTAAAAGTCGACACTGCGTTTAATAAACTGTCGAAGGAAAAATCAAGGAAGACACCAACCATCTCCCGAACATTAAGATATACATGTTTTTAAAAGGGGGATGTTTATGGATTGGGTTCTTTGGCAGGAACAGGTTCAAAAAACGGCCTTCCTTCAGCCGCTGATAGGCACGGAGACTCCCGGTGTGACGGCTGACGGAGAACGATTATGTTTTTCCTTCGTAAATAAGTATAACGGATCAGAACGGATATCCATGCTTACAGGCAGGATGGATGATTTGCATGAGGTGTTTGAAGGCCGGCAGCGTCTGAGCGATTTAATCAGGATAAATAGAGTAACTTTTACGGGAACATACAGGGAACAGCTTAAGTTAGAATCTCTTCTGTTTTTATGCAAATTGGAGTCCTAAGCCAAAAGAATCGGGTCCTTCTATCTAAAAAAACAGGAGTTATGGATTGACACTCCATAAAGGTGATGTTAAAATTCGAAACGTGTTAAGAAATTTTAACTAAATAACGAATAACAAATTCGTTCTTATCGCGAGTGGTGGAGGGACTGGCCCTATGAAACCCGGCAACCGTTAAGCAGCTTCCTGCTTGAAAAGGTGCCAAATCCTGCAAAGCAAACTGCTTTGGGAGATGAGATGACGGTGCATATAAATTTTTATGCCCTTCTGCTCATGACCTGGCAGAAGGGCATTTTTTATTTTTCAGAAAGTGAGGTATCCGGTCTCTTGATAACATTAGACGCAGTAAAAAAGATTTTTCAGACGAAAGACGGAGCTGTAAACGCAGTTGACCATGTCGATCTTTCTATAGATCAAGGAGAAATTTTCGGGATTATTGGATACAGTGGTGCAGGTAAAAGTACACTGATCCGAATGCTGAACATGCTGGAAAGACCGACGAGCGGAGATGTTAACGTTGCGGGAAAAAATCTTTCCAAACTTAGTAACAACGAGCTTCGAAAAGCTCGGCAGGAAATCAGCATGATATTTCAGCATTTCAATCTGCTTTGGTCCAGAACAGTAAGGGAAAACATTGCATTTCCACTTGAGATTGCAGGTGTGCCGAAAGCAGAGCGCCTGAAGCGGGTGGATGAACTGATTAAACTTGTTGGATTAGAGGGCCGCGGAGAATCGTATCCTTCCCAATTGAGTGGAGGACAGAAGCAAAGAGTCGGGATCGCACGTGCACTGGCCAATAACCCTAAAGTTCTTCTCTGTGATGAGGCGACTTCAGCCCTTGATCCGAAAACAACAGACAGCATCCTTAATTTATTAGTTGAGATCAATCAAAAGCTCGGCTTGACCATTGTTCTTATCACACATGAGATGCATGTCATCCGTAAGATCTGCCATCGGGTCGCTGTTATGGAAGACGGTAAAATAGTGGAACAAGGGCCGGTTTTGGAAGTATTCAGACATCCTAAAGAGTCCATTACAAAAGATTTTGTTAAGCAAGTAACAGAGCCAGAAGAAACGACAGACATGATCAAGCAGCTGGCATCTGAAAAACCTCAGAGCCAAATTGTACAGCTTACCTTTGTTGGAGGAAGTGCAGAACAGCCCGTTATTACAGATGTGATCCGTAAATTTGACGTTCAGGTGAATATCCTGCAGGGTAAGGTATCACAAACACAAAACGGGCCATATGGAACGTTGTTCATCCAGCTGGAAGGAACAGATACCGAAATTCAGGAAGCGGTAGCCTATATGAATGGGCAGAAAGTAGAAGTGGAGGTGATCTCATATGAATAGTCTTTTTCCGAATGTGGAATGGAGTGGAATGTGGGGTGCCACCGGACAAACACTGTACATGACAGCTGTTGCGGTTCTTGCCACTTTTATTTTAGGTCTTCTTTTAGGATTAGCATTATTTTTAACGGGTAAAGGGAACCTATGGGAGAATCGGTTTTTAAATTTTGTCTTTTCAGCGATCGTAAATATCTTCCGTTCCATTCCGTTTATTATCCTGATCATTTTATTGCTTCCGTTTACGCTCTTGTTAGTAGGATCTATGCTTGGCGCCAATGCAGCATTGCCTGCTTTGATTATTGGAGCTGCACCGTTTTATGCCCGGATGGTTGAGATAGCACTTCGCGAGATTGATAAAGGTGTAATCGAAGCGGCAAAATCGATGGGATCGAGCAACGCTCAAATTATTTTTAAAGTTTTGATCCCTGAAAGCCTTCCTGCATTAGTTTCCGGGATTACGGTAACTTCAATCGCGCTTGTCGGTTATACAGCAATGGCGGGGGTAGTCGGAGCAGGCGGGCTCGGGAATTTGGCGTTCCTTGAAGGTTTCCAGCGTACGCAAAATGATGTTACATTTGTCGCTACTGTTATCATTCTAATCATTGTGTTTATCATTCAGTTTATTGGGGATAATGTAACTCGCCGTCTTGATAAACGTTAAAATCTACATTACACAACCAGGAGGAACAACATGAAAAAAATCATTACACTCGTTCTTTTACTTGCATTGACAACAGCCCTTGCTGCATGTGGTGCAAACGGAGGGAAAGACAAAAAACTAGCTGATGATAAGATTGTTGTGGGAGCATCCAATGTTCCGCATGCAGAAATTCTTGAAGCAGCTAAACCTTTAATGAAGAAAAAAGGAATTGATCTTGAAATTAAAACGTTCCAGGATTATGTACTTCCTAATAAAGCACTTGCAAACAATGAAATTGATGCCAACTACTTTCAGCACGTTCCGTATTTGAAATCACAAATGAAAGAAAATAAAAATTACAAATTTGAGAACGCCGGCGGTATTCATATCGAACCGATCGGAGTATATTCTAAAAAGTACAAGTCTTTAAAAGAACTTCCAAACGGAGCAACGATCATTATGAGTAATTCCGTTGCTGACCACGGACGTATGCTAACATTGCTTGAGCACGAAGGCTTGATTAAACTTAAACCTGGAAAAGGTTACAACTCAAAGATTAAAGACATTGCCAAAAACCCAAAACATTTGAAATTTAAAGCAGATGTTGAAGCTGGCCTTCTTCCAAAAGCGTATAAAAACGGTGAAGGAGACGCTGTATTGATCAACACGAACTATGCGATCGATGCTGGGTTGAACCCTCAAAAGGATTCCATTGCAATTGAAGGATCTGACTCACCGTTTGTAAATATCATTACTGTGCGCAAAGGCGATAAAGATGCTAAAACGGTGAAAACCCTTGTTGAAGTGCTTCACTCTAAAGAAATTCAAGATTTTATCAAAAAGAAATATAAGGGTGCTGTTGTACCGGTAAACAAATAAATGATTTTAAGAAGGACAGCCTTTGGGCTGTTCTTTTTTTTGTCCATTTGTAATAACTGTAAGATGATTTAACAATTTATTGATGGAGGGATGCAGGATGGAAGTACAGCAACCGGCTGGTTTTTGGATCAGGTTTGGAGCCAGTATATTGGATGGCCTTATTATTGGTATTCCATTATCATTAATCGGTTATTTATTCACAGGTAACTTTGTATCAGAAGATCCGGGTGGAGACTGGTTCATGAATGTGATTAGTTTTCTTTATGCGCTTTTGCTGCCCATTTACTGGAACGGTTATGTGGTTGGCAAGAGAATCTGTGGAATCAGGATTGTTAAAGCGGACGGAAGCAAGCTTGGAATTGGGGCAATGGTGCTGAGAGTGTTAGTCGGCGGCTTAATATATGGGTTAACCCTTGGAATTGCGTTGATTGTCAGTGCCTTTATGGTCGGTATCCGCAAAGACAAAAGAGGCATCCATGATTTGATCGCTGGTACGTATGTTACCCATTTGCCACCGCAAAAAGAAGGGTGAACAAGGCGGCATGGAACTGCATCCTTATTGTTAGACACAGGTAACAATTGGAGGGTGCAGTTCATAGATGCCGTCTTATTTTAATGTGATGGATGTAATTTCAGGCCGGCAGAAGAAACGGAAGGGCAGATGAGTAGTTCCCATTCCTCTGTTGGTATATAGAAATTTGTTTTCTGTTTCATAAAGTCCACTATGGTATTTCCTTCCCATTTTTGAAGTGATGATCGGACCGAACAATGGCATTCGGACTTGTCCTCCGTGACTATGGCCAGACAGCTGCAGATCTACAGGGAATTTGGAACTGACTTTGAAATAATCCGGTTCATGGGCAAGCAGAAGAGTAAAGCGGTCTAAAGGAATACCATTCAGTGTTTTTTCGATATCGGCTTCTCCTCTCAGATAGTCATCCAATCCTGCGAGGTACAGCTCATCATTTTCTTTTTTAATCATCCTTTTTTCATTTATTAGAAGTTCAAAGCCGCTTTTTCTCAGCAGTTCAGAAATGGTATCGATACTTTCAAGGTAATCATGATTACCGAGAATCGCGAATTTACCGAACGGTGCCTTGATTTTATTTAAGTAAGGAAGACTCTTTATAACGGTTTTCAGCGACCGGTGGGAATTCACCAAATCGCCTGTGAAGACGATCATATCAGGATTAAGCTTCTGTATTTTATCTGCCATCTTAGCAATATGCCTGGCCTTAAAATGAAAGCCCAGATGAAAATCACTAATATGGACAATATGAAATCTTTTAAAGGCCTCTGGGAGCCTGGGGAGCTTAATATCGATTTTTTTAACATCAAACCAGTACGGTTCAATAAACGCAGAATAAAAAGCTGCCGCTCCTGCAGCGCCTGCAAGGGCACCCAATCCGATTGAACCTGCAATCAATGACTTCTTTACCTTTTCCTCTTCCATCTTTTACTCCTTTTTTTCAGCCAGTTTCTTTTAGCCTATTATATTCCCGACTGCAGAAGACTTGAAGCAAAAAGTTCAGCTCCCGTTTTAAAATTGGGATAAGAAAAATAGCTATAACTCATACTAAATCTTGTCTATCTTATGGACAGGAGGATGAAAAGGAAATGGAACATCAAGAAATGTCTGGAAAAAACTCAACGCAGCACCATCTGATCCGCTATAAAGAAGGTCTTGGTAAGTATACGGAAAATATGCCTGAACTGGTCCATTCATTCAGTGAATTCACACGTCATTGTTTCAAGGAAGGCGAGATCTCTGAAAAGAACAAGCAGCTGATGGCTTTAGGGATCAGTATTTATTCTCAGGATGAATACTGTATCATCTATCACACGAAAGGCTGTTTGGATCAGGGAGCCAGTGAAAATGAAATTTTTGAGGCTGTGGGAGTTGCAGCAGCTTTTGGCGGCGGTGCTGCTATGAGCCAAGGTGTAACACTTGTTCAGGAATGCATCCAGGAATTAAACAATCCCATGCATTAAAAATAAAGGGGCTGTCCAGAAAGTCGAAAATTGACCTTCAGGCAGCCCCTTTTTGGCTTGAAAAATCTTCAATGAAAAGTTTATTGAAGTGGAAGATGCGAGACTCCTCGAAAATGAACTTCACATTTTCTTCGTGCGATAAAAAGCTGCCGGAGCCTTCCTTGTCCTGCGGGACTAGCGTGACAGGTGAGACTCCCGCCGGTGCTTGCACCAAAAAGTAGGCGTTCACGCCGGTAAAAGTGAGCAGCCTGGAACGGAAATCAACAGCTTACAGACTTCTTGGACTGCCCCTTTTTGTATTTGCTCATATAAGCAAGCATTTGGGAGGATATATAAGGATTCATGAGTCATTAAGGTTCAACAAAAGAATAACCCTTGAGCCTTGCATATATGGCGCTGAATGGAAATTGAATCACAGGAGTAGCTTTGTTACGCTATATACGTTGATTAAGTGTTATATACACGAAAGGAATGATTCATTATTCACTCGATTAAAGTTAACCACACTCCTGAAATGGAAAAAGCCATGCAAAAGAATCATGGTATTGGTTATGCTGAATATGAACGAAATCTAGAAAAACGAATCACTATTGAACAAGAACGTGATAAAGAATATCAAAAAAGTTTAGAAGTTTCTAATGAAATGGAACGAAAAATTCTATAGTATAAGTAGGGAAATCAGCATTCAGAACTGGGTGCTGATTTTCTATTTATGTAGTTTTTGCATTTTCTTCTGCCAATAACTCCTACAGGTTGAAGATAAAATAAATTTGTTATAATATTAGAATGAGAATAAATTGAGAATGGAATGAGAGAAGCTTTCATTCTTGTTCACATTAACAATATATTTCACTGAAATATAAGATGGAGGTAAATTTTATGTCTACACCAAATTTAAAGATTGAAAACCTGCGTGTTTCTATCGATGACAAAGAGATCATCAAAGGTTTAAACCTTGAAATAAACGGCGGAGAAATCCATGCGATCATGGGGCCAAATGGAACAGGTAAATCCACTCTTTCATCTGCGTTAATGGGGCACCCTAAATACGAAGTGACCGATGGAAACGTTACATTTGACGGAGAAGACCTTTTCGAAATGGAAGTTGACGAACGTGCAAAAGCTGGTCTTTTCCTAGCGATGCAATATCCAAGTGAAGTAAGCGGAATTACAAACGCTGACTTTTTGCGTTCTGCTATTAATGCACGCCGAGAAGAAGGTCAGGAAATTTCTCTTATGAAATTTATCCGTGAATTGGATAAGAAGATGGAGCTTCTTGAAATGGACAATGCGTTTGCTCACCGTTATTTAAATGAAGGCTTCTCTGGTGGAGAAAAGAAACGTAATGAAATTCTTCAATTGATGATGATCGAACCTAAGATTGCCATCTTGGATGAAATTGATTCTGGTTTGGATATCGATGCTCTTAAAGTAGTAGCTAAAGGCATCAATGAAATGAGAAACCCAGAGTTTGGCTGCTTAATCATTACTCACTATCAGCGTTTACTTAACTACATCACTCCAGATAAAGTACATGTGATGATGCAAGGGCGCATTGTAAAATCAGGAGGACCTGAACTTGCACAGCGTCTAGAAGCGGAAGGATATGACTGGATTAAGGAAGAGTTGGGAATTGAAGACGAAACTGTTGGCCAAGAGGCGTAAGCAAGTTAGGAGGATTTGTACATGTCAGTTGAAACTTCTTTAAAATATGACAGGGATTATGTAAGCAAGTTCTCTGAAAGCCGCCAAGAACCAGCATGGCTTTCAGAACTTCGTTTACGCGCATTGGAATTGGCACAGCAGCTTCCTATGCCTAAACCTGATAAAACAAAAATTGATAAATGGAACCTTACTGAATTCAATCACGTGAGCACTGCTGAGGAAAGCGCAGACCTTCCTGAGCAAGTGAAAGCATTAATTGGTGATAAAGAAGCGGGCAATCTGCTTGTGATCCGCAACGGAAACGTCGCTCACTCATCGGTTACAGAAGAGCTGGCTTCTCAAGGTGTCATTTTCACCGATTTCGTAACCGCAGCTCAAAAGCATGGAGACCTTCTTCAAAAGTATTTCATGAAAGAAGCTGTCAGCATTGACGAAAACCGCCTTACAGCCATTCATGCGGCACTAGTAACCAATGGTGCATTCATTTATGTTCCAAAGAACGTAGAATTGAAAACTCCGCTTCAGGCGATCTACTTCCATGATGATGAGCAAACAGGGCTCGTTAACCATGTCATCATCGCAGCGGAAGACAACAGTTCGGTCACGTATGTTGAGAACTACTTGTCAACAAACGAAAACAGTGAATCTGTTGCCAATATCGTATCTGAGGTCTTTGCAGGTTCAGGAGCTAAAGTAGTGTACGGAGCTGTCGATAATCTGGCCAAAGGAATGACTTCCTATATCAGCCGCCGAGGACGTGCAGGACGCGACGCGCGAATCGAGTGGGCATTAGGACAGCTTAATGATGGAAACACAGTATCTGATAATACAACACATCTTGTCGGAGACGGTTCATTCACAGACACGAAGACTGTAAATATCGGCCAGGGTGATCAAAAACAGAACTTTGTTGCTCAAATTTTCCATCATGGAAAAAGCTCTGAAGGCTACATCTTAACACATGGAGTAATGAAGGATTCTGCAAGCTCGATCTTCAATGGAATTACAAAGATTGAACATGGTGCTACAAAATCAAACGGAGAACAGACAGAACGGGTATTAATGCTGAGCGAAAAAGCACGCGGAGATGCGAACCCGATTCTCTTGATCGATGAAGATGATGTTACAGCTGGCCACGCCGCATCAGTTGGACGAATTGATCCGATTCAGTTGTTCTACTTGATGAGCCGCGGAATATCAAAAGCTGAGGCTGAACGATTGATCATTCATGGTTTCCTAGGGCCTGTTGTCAATGAAATGCCGCTTGAATCCGTGAAAAAACGTTTAGTTGAGGTAATAGAAAGGAAAGTCAGATAATGAACGCACATGAAGTAAGAGAGCTGTTTCCGATCCTGCATCAGGAAGTCAATGGAAAACCGCTTGTTTACTTTGATAGTGCCGCCACTTCACAAAAGCCGGTATCTGTCATTGAAGCGCTGGAAAAATATTACCGGGAATACAATTCAAACGTTCACCGGGGTGTCCATACTTTGGGGACCAGAGCTACTGACGGCTACGAGGGAGCCAGGGAGAAAGTTCGGCGTTTTATTAACGCGAAATCCACACAGGAAATTATTTTCACACGTGGAACTACGACCTCAATAAACACAGTTGCAGCAAGCTACGGTTTAACGAACCTGTCAGAAGGCGACGAGATCGTCATTACGCCGATGGAACATCACAGCAATATTATTCCATGGCAGCAGGTCGCTAAAAAAACCGGTGCGGCACTTAAATACATTCCTTTAAAAGAAGATGGATCGATTGATCTTCAGGATGTTGAAAATACCGTAACTCCACAAACTAAAATCGTATCCGTTATGCACGTATCCAATGTGCTGGGAACAATTAATCCTGTAAAGGAAATTGCAGCGATCGCTCATAAAAACGGAGCTGTAATGGTAGTGGATGGGGCGCAGAGCACACCGCATTTAAAAGTGGATGTTCAAGATCTGGATTGCGATTTCTTTGCCTTCTCTTCCCATAAAATGTGCGGGCCGACTGGTATTGGTGTACTTTACGGAAAAAAAGCATTGCTGAACCAAATGGAGCCTGTTGAGTTCGGTGGAGAAATGATCGATTTCGTTGATTTGTATGACTCCACATGGAAAGAGCTTCCTTGGAAATTTGAAGGAGGCACTCCAATCATTGCAGGAGCAATCGGTTTGGGGGCAGCCATTGATTTTCTTCAGGAAATTGGGCTTGAAAACATTCAAAAGCATGAACATGATCTTGCGGAGTATGCTATTGAGCGCATGTCGGAAATTGAGGGCATTACCATTTACGGGCCTAAGGACCGTGCTGGAATCGTGACGTTTAATATCGACGATGTTCATCCTCATGATGTAGCCACTGTTTTAGATGCTGAAGGAATTGCCGTGCGCGCTGGACATCACTGCGCCCAGCCATTGATGAAATGGCTGAATGCATCTTCAACCGCACGGGCAAGCTTTTATTTATATAACACCAAAGACGAGATTGATTCTTTTGTAAAGGGATTAGTCACGACAAAGGAGTATTTCGGCCATGTCTTCTAATTTAGATCAGCTTTACCGGCAAGTCATTATGGATCATTACAAAAACCCTCGCAATAAAGGGCAATTAGCCGATGATTCGGTCACCATCAACATGAATAATCCAACGTGCGGAGACAGAATTCAGCTTCATTTGAAGGTGGACGATGGAAAAATTTCTGACGCAAAGTTTGATGGAGAAGGGTGCTCAATCAGCCTTGCTTCTGCAAGCATGATGACACAAACGGTAAAGGGTTTATCTGTGGAGGACGCGGTTAAGCTCGCACATGTATTTTACAGTATGATGCTGGGTAAAGATTATGATGATACAACATTTGATCTCGGTGACATTGAAGCCCTGCAGGGTGTTTCCAAATTCCCGGCCCGCATAAAATGTGCCACTCTTGCCTGGAAAGCGATGGAGAAGGGCGTAGGGCACGAAAAAGAAGAATAAAACATCAAGTATTCGAAGAAGCAATTAGTTCTTTTAATTGGGTGCCAGGCACCATTTCAGAGAAGTGATTTTCACTTATTATTTGGTGTAATGCATCATTTGGGTTAAACTGGTGATGTAAGTTATTATTTCATAGAAGCAATTAGTTCTTTTTAAATGGTGTCAGGCACCAAGTGGGTTAAAGTGCTGGTGCCAGACACACGTTCAAAGAAGTTTTTGTGCCATTGCAAGAGAATTGTATCCTTTAAGGAGGGATGAAACGATGGCTAAGAAAATGCCTGATATCGGTGAATACAAATACGGTTTTCACGATAAAGACGTTTCGATATTCCGCTCAAAACGCGGATTGACTAAAGAAGTTGTAGTAGAAATCTCCAAGATGAAGAACGAACCACAATGGATGCTGGACTTCCGTTTGAAATCTTTAGAGCAATTTTATAAAATGCCTATGCCTCAATGGGGCGGAAACTTGAAAGACTTGAACTTTGATGACATTACGTACTATGTAAAGCCGTCCGAGAAGTCCGAAAAGTCTTGGGATGAAGTGCCGCCTGAGATTAAGGCTACGTTTGATAAACTTGGAATTCCTGAAGCAGAGCAAAAATATCTAGCAGGAGTTTCTGCACAATACGAATCAGAAGTGGTATACCACAACATGAAAGAAGACCTTACTGACTTAGGGATTCTGTTTACAGATACTGATACAGCGCTAAAAGAGCACGAAGAAATTTTCAGAGAGTATTTTGGAACGATTATTCCTCCTTCTGACAACAAGTTTGCTGCTCTTAACTCGGCTGTATGGTCCGGTGGTTCTTTCATTTATGTGCCAAAAGGCGTAAAATGTGATACTCCATTGCAGGCATACTTCCGAATTAACTCTGAGAACATGGGTCAATTCGAGCGTACCCTGATCATCGCTGACGAAGACAGCTCCGTTCACTATGTAGAAGGTTGTACAGCACCAGTGTACTCAACGAACTCTCTGCACAGTGCGGTTGTTGAGATCATTGTTAAAAAGAACGCTTATGCTCGTTATACAACCATTCAAAACTGGGCGAATAACATTTATAACCTTGTAACAAAACGTGCCGTTGCAGAAGAAAATGCAACAATGGAATGGGTAGATGGAAACATCGGTTCACGCCTGACCATGAAGTATCCGGCCGTTGTTATGAAGGGACGCGGGGCGAAAGGAACTATCCTTTCCATCGCGATTGCAGGGAAAGGACAGCATCAGGATGCTGGAGCGAAGGTTCTGCACTTAGCGCCTGATTGTTCATCTACTATCGTTTCGAAGTCCATTTCCAAGCATGGCGGTAAAGTTACGTACCGCGGTATTTCTCACTTTGGACGCCGTTCTGAAGGATCCAAATCCAATATCAAATGTGATACATTGATTATGGATAACCAATCCACTTCAGATACGATTCCTTACAACGAAATTCTGAACAACAATATTACTCTTGAGCATGAAGCTACGGTTTCAAAAGTGTCAGAGGATCAATTGTTCTACCTCATGAGCCGTGGTATTTCTGAGCAGGAAGCAACAGAAATGATCGTAATGGGCTTCATCGAGCCATTTACAAAAGAACTTCCAATGGAATATGCGGTTGAAATGAACCGTCTGATTAAATTCGAGATGGAAGGTTCTATCGGATAAATTATAAAAAGCCTTGGTATATAAGGGATATACCAAGGCTTTTTTATGTGAAAATTAGAGTCGTGCCAGTTTCGTGCCAACTCAAAATCTTTTGTTCAGTACACTGAAGATAATTAAATAATTGTCGCTTCCGAAAGAGGTATTGAATCAGAAAACACAATCAAATAGGATAAATTTAAAAACCCTTGTCATAATAAGGAATTATGGTAAGAGTTATTATTATGATTTTGGTTCATTTCGATTTTGTGAAGATTCATAATTATTTCTTCTAGTATAAGAGGCAAACTTACTGAGTTCATCATCTTCTAATTTTTCAGTGACATCTAAATATATATCTGCTGTTGTCTTGATGGTTTTATGCCCAAGCCATTGTGAAACATATTTGATACTAGCTCCTGCTTCAAGTAATAATACAGCATGTGTGTGACGAAAAACATGTGTACCTTTATAGCTGACATTTGCTTTATTACAGAAGCCTTGAAATGATTCACATATAATCGTAGGAGTTAAAAAATTCCCTGAAAAATTTTGAAGAATAATATCATCACTATTACGCTTAAATTGTTTATATTTTAAGATTACCTGATTTTGAATCATTTTAAATTTCTTCAATTCATTTACCATGTTTTCATCAAGTTTATTCAAGAAGGAGAAGTCCACTTTTTCTTGAATTAAAGGCGTAGTCAAATCTCTTAAATTAGGAGGAATAATAACCTTGGATAAATTTAAGATATTCTCCTCTAAAAAGAATGATTAATTAATTTTACTAAGTTTCTAATGTTTTTACTGATATATGCAATGTTAGCAGTACACTAATAAAGTAATAAGGTTTACTTCAGTAAAATAAGGTATATTATATTTGTTGAATAGATTCTCTTTAAAGATAAGAAAAGTAGGTGAACAAAGTGGGGAAATATCAATTGGATTACAAAGGTCAGGTAGCTGTGACAAAGTTTCATGAAAAACAGACGCCTGCCAAATTTGATAAAAAGAAGCAACTTGAAAAAATACGTGCGGAGTATTTGAAAAAGAAGCAAAAACAAACAGCTAAATAATATGAATGAAAACATAGGAAGATTAAATTCTCCCTATGTTTTTCTTATTCGAAGTTTTTTTTCAATATCTTCTGCAATCGGGTGCATTTCTTTAAACGTAAATAGTACATTAGCAAGTTAATAAGATATTTGATAATCGTAAGGGATTGGTGTCTAACCATGTTAGAAAATTACATGCATAAAAGATTCCCCAACTTAGAACATAGGAAGCCTATCTACTACAGTTGGGAGAATGCCATTAGGCTTGAATTAGGAATTGAAGAGTTACGAGATTATGAAGCCGATAGTCTGTATCTTGCTCAAGTTTATAAACGCGCTACATAGTATATGTTCCGCACACAAGTTCACCCTTGGGAACGTGAACAATATATTAGCATGTATTAAGACTAAAATCCCTTGATACCATTGGTATCAAGGGATTTTAGTTTTGTGAGTAAAATTTAATTTATACCTTAATTAAGATTTTCACCCACAAAACACCAACAATAAAGTCAAAAAAATTATTCAGAACGCGTATCATGAGGTCCTCGAAGAATCGGCGGTTTAGTATAAAAATTTATTGTTATTTATTAGCCGTAAATAACCTAAGCAGCAATACAGATTCAAGAAGCAAAGTCTCAAATTGATGCAGGTGAAATACGACCATTAGTGAACGTGGGCAGCAAAGTTGTTGAAGAATATAAGGACATATCTTTGGCTAAGGACAAATGGTCAGATGTTTCTTTCGATGTTTATACCGGCCTGATTGCACCGAAGGATTTACCTGAAGATGTTCTTACTATTCTACACGATGCCTTCAAAAAAACCATGGAAGAAGTCCAGCTTGTGAATGAATGTCATCATGATTTTTGAAGATTTTTCCCTTTTACGGGTGAAAGTGTCCGTTCCATCCAGCCCATTAGAATGTCTGCTAATATGGCCATCAAAGCTGTTGGAATAGCACCTGCTAAAATAATGGCTGTTCCGTTTGTGGCATTTGTTCCCCTTACGATAATATCACCTAATCCGCCGGCACCGATAAATGTACCAATGGTAGCTATCCCGATCGCGATAACGAGCGCTGTCCGAAGTCCGGCCATTATTACAGAAACTGCAAGTGGGAGCTCAACCATTCGCAAGATTTGCACTTTCGTCATGCCCATTGCTCTTCCAGATTCCAGTAAAGCTTTGTCCACACTGCAAATTCCGGTATACGTATTTTTAATGATAGGAAGCAGTGAATAGAGAAAAAGAGCCATAACGACCGTATTCGTTCCTAACCCCATAACCAGCATGAGCACAGAAAGCATAGCTAATGCCGGAATGGTTTGAATGATATTTGTCAGTGAGATCACCCATTGGCTTAATTTGGCATAACGGGCAATCAAGATGCCTAATGGAATCGCAATAATTGCCGCAAATAATACCCCATATGCCGACATTAGAAAATGGCGGTAGAATTCGGTCCACACGTAGTCAAAGTTTTGGTTATAATACAGCCACAAATCTTTTATTGTTCCCATCCTGCCAACACCTCCTTATCTTGTTACTCAAAGTAGTGATGCTCTTGTAAAAATTCTTTCGCGACCGTAGCCGGCTCTTTCATTTTTCCATCACCTTCATAATTGAGCTCCTGCATTTTTTCAGTGTCGATCTTTCCTTGAAGTTTTTGTAAAATCTTTTTGATTTCTGGATGTTTTTGCAACACTTCATTCCGAGCAACCGGGGAAGCATCATACGGTGGGAAAAATTTCTTATCGTCCTTCAGCACTTTGAGGTTATAAGATTTCAAACGTCCATCCGTTGTATAGGCTAGAACAACATCCATCTTTCCGTTAGCTGCAGCTTTATAAACTAAACCTATTTGCATTGGAAACGTTTTTCCAAACTCCATATCATACGTATGGACAAATCCCTCGTAGCCGTCACCCTTCCTCTTTAACCAGGCATTATCTACTCCTAGCCGTAAATCGGGAGCGATCTTTTTTAAATCAGAGACCGTCTTCAGGTTTTCCTTATCTGCTAAATCCTTCCTCACTGTAAAAGCATAGGAATTTGCAAATCCATAGGAATCGAACCACGTTTGATGGTAGCGTTTTGAGAATTCCTTTTGAACGATCGATAACGCCTGTTTCGGATCCTTCACCGGCTCCATTCCCAGGGCCCCGACAAGGTCTGTCCCTGTGTATCGCGTCGCTGTAATGTCTACATCGCCATTCATCATCGCTTTATGCTGAACGATGGAGGAGCCGAGGTTATTGGCCATTTCTACTTTTAGATTCGTATCGTGTTCGATCATTTGACGGATTATATTCCCCATGATTTGGGATTCTGTAGTATTGAGCGTACCAATTACAATCGTATGATCAGAGGTCTTGCTCAAACCCGGCAAAGAACACCCGCTCATTACCAATACGAACAAAAGCATCATTGCAATGATCCCTTTTTGTTTTATTTTCATTTTCTGGTGTCCCCCTTCTAAGCCGTTTGATCCGCTTTTTTCATTCCTTTTGGTGTTACTGCGTATTCGAGCCGTCCTAATAGCAGATCTACGAGAAGTGCCAATAATGTAACCGGTACTGCTCCGGCTATAATAAATTCCGGCTGATATAAATTCAGGCCTGAGAAAATATAATCTCCCAGCCCGCCGGCGCCAATGAATGAGGCAAGTGTCGCCCAGCCAATTAGATAAACGGTAGATACACGGATCCCTGCCATAATAATGGGAATGGCAAGCGGGATTTCAACATAGAGGATTCGTTCCCATCCAGTCATCCCCATCCCATGCCCGGCTTCTAATAGGTTTTTGTCTAAACCTTTAACTCCGGTATAGGTATTTCGCAGGATAGGCAGGACTGAATAGAAAAATAAAGCAATGACTGCTGGGATTTTTCCAACACCAAGCAGAGGAATAAAAAACGCAAGGATAGCCAGGCTGGGCAGTGTCTGAATCACACCGACCAGGCCCATTACAAACCCGGCGATTCCAGGAATCCGGGTTAAACATATACCTAGTGGGACAGCCACTAAAATGCCGAGAATCACAGCAATGAGGGAAATATAAAAATGTTCCCATGTTTTAAAAAGGAGTTCTGTCCAATTACTGTTTAAAAAGCTGATTAGGGTTTCCATTCGTTTCTTTCCCCCTATTCCTGGCCTGCCGCTGCCGCGGCGAGGCCTTCCTCATTACCCCAGATTGAATCGTAAACAATATCCACAAGACTGGCTCTTGTTACGATGCCTACAAGATGATTATTTTTATCCACGACAGGAGCATATTTTAAGCTTCTTTTTAAGATTTTATAAACGGTATCCCGCAGCAGCGTATCTGTTTCTACTTTATAAAACACGGTTTCCATGATTTCACCTACTGTGTCAGCTTTGTTGCGATTTTGTTCAATCATCTCCACATCAATATAGCCCTCGAGCTTATGCAGCTCATCGACAACCAGCAGTGAATCCACCCGTTTTTCCTTCATTAACGTAATCGCTTGAGAGAGTAATTTATGTGCAGTCACCGTTGCTGGATTAGTATTCATGATTTGCTCGACAGTCTGGATAGAAGGTCTCGCCTGGATTAAACGTTCTTTTCCGATAAATTCTTCCACAAAATCATTTGCAGGATTTCTTAAAATTTCATCAGGTGTTCCGATCTGAACAAACTCTCCGTCACGCATGATGACAATACGGTCTGCAATTTTTAATGCCTCATCCATGTCATGGGTAACAAAGACGATCGTTTTATTTAAAGTTTTTTGTAACTTCTTAAACTCTTCTTGAAGGGAATCACGTGTAATAGGATCTAATGCGCTAAAAGGCTCATCCATTAAAATGAGAGGAGGATCAGCTGCCAGCGCACGTAAAATCCCAACACGTTGCTGTTGTCCGCCACTTAATTCATGAGGGTAACGATCGAGGAAATCATCTGTCATATTTACAAGTTTCAGGAGCTCCATCGCACGTTCTCGTCGTTTACTTTCCGGCCATTTTAATAATTTGGGAACTAAAGCGATATTTTCCTGGATGGTCATATGAGGAAACAAGCCGATTTGTTGAATGACATAACCGATTTCTCGTCTTAATTGAACGTAATCTTTTTCAAGAATATTTTGCCCTTCAATAGAAATGGTTCCTTCTGAAGGTTCAATCAAGCGGTTAATCATCTTCATGGTTGTTGTTTTTCCACATCCGCTTGGGCCGATGAATACTATGAATTCTCCTCGTTCAATCTCGATGGATATGTCGTTAACTGCTTTTTTACTGCCTTTATACGCTTTAGAAACATGTTCAAATTTCAGCAAAAGCAAGCACCTCCAATATATTTTTAAAGAAATGTAATCACACAATGATAATCCCGCCCAAACTTCTCACAATATAAGCTTAATAGAAAAGTTGTGTAATAGAAAGTTTATAAAAAGTTTATATAGTTTATAATATGTGTAAAATATTTATTGTACAAAGTTTAAGATTCTATATGGTTACAATTCCTTTTAATTACGGCGATATCCTTTGGAATCCTAATTTTCTATTCGATCTTGAATATGGTACAGTGGGCAAAGAAATATGGTGATATTGAAAGGAAGGGTCCTTGTGGAAGAGAAACCCGTACAGAAAATCAATCAAGTAGAAGAGCAATTTATTGAAAAAATAGCTGATAATATGAACACCTATGGCGTTTCACCCACAGTAGGTCGGGTACTGGGCATTATCTATATGAATCGGAAACCAATGACGCTCGATGAACTTTCGGATGCAACGGGAATGAGTAAAACCCGTATGAGCCAGGTTGTTCGTGAAATGGTAGAGTTCAATATTGCGGAGAAGGTTTTTGAAAAAGGGGTTCGGAAGGATTTGTATAATGTTGAACAAGACTATTATCAAACTTTCATTTCTCTGTTTACTTCAAACTGGCGGAAAGTTATCAATAAAAACAAAATGTTTGAGAAGAAACTGAACAGGGAGCTCCTTGATCTATTGGAAAACGAAAAGATAGACAAAGAAAGTGAAAAAAAAATAAATGACCTGCTAAAGGAAACAAAAGAATGGTTGAATTATTATCAGTGGTTGAGCAACCTGGTTGAGTTCTTCGAAAGTGAAGAGGTTTTTAAATACGTACCAAAACCCTGACACAACTCTTCTATCCTTATATTGACCATAAACAATTACAAACAAGGAGAGGATACTATGAGAAATAACGTTATTATCACTAGTGCCGTGACCGGAGCAGGAGAGACAACGAAGAAAAGTTCTTATGTCCCGGTGACTCCTAAAGAAATCGCTGAATCTGTCATCGAATCCGCAAAAGCGGGAGCCGCAATCGCCCACATTCACGTCCGCGATCCAAAAACAGGAGCACTTAGTCATGATTCCTCATTATTTGCCGAAGTGGTTGAACGCGTGCGGGACTCGGACACAGATGTCATTTTAAATTTAACAGCCGGCGGTGGAGGGGATTGGATACCCAGCAGAGAAAATCCGGCTGTTGGCGGACCAGGAACCGATATTCAAACTCCTGAAGAGCGACATGATCCGGTCGGGCAGCTGTTGCCGGAAATCTGTACACTGGATTGCGGGAGCTTGAATTTTGGAGACCAGCTGTATATAAGCCCGACTGATTGGCTTCGTAAACAGGCTAAACTCATTCAGCAATGCGGCGTTAAGCCGGAGTTAGAATGCTTTGATACGGGTCATCTATTGTTTGCGAAACAATTGGTGAATGAAGGGCTAATTGACGGAGATCCTATGTTTCAATTTTGCTTGGGTATTCCATGGGGAGCGGATTGCGATGCGGAAACCATGTTGTATATGAGAGAAAAACTTCCTGAAAATTCCCACTGGTCAGCATTTGGAATCGGAAGGCATCAAATACCTGCTGCCGTTCAATCCATGCTTCTTGGCGGAAACATTCGTGTCGGGTTAGAGGATAATTTGTACTTAGAAAAAGGAACGTTGGCTACAAATGCACAGCTCGTTGATAAAACAGTAACCATTATTGAAAATATAGGTGTTCGTCCAATGTCACCAAAAGAGGCAAGACAACATCTTGGCTTAAAAGATCCACAAGGGAAGGTGGAATAACGTGCAGTCATTAGTGAAAAACGTCACTGTTGTAGGGACTGGTGTTATTGGCAACGGTTGGATCAGCCGGTTTTTAGCTAATGGATACCATGTTACAGCGACTGATCCAGCACCAGGCGCTGAAGAAAAAATGAGACAAGCGGTAAAATCGGCATGGAATTCCTTGGAAAAACAAGGGCTGGCAGCTGGAGCGGCACCTGACCGCCTTCATTTCGAACCAAATCTTGAAAGGGCAGTTAGTAACGCGGATCTTATTCAAGAGAACGCACCCGAACGTGAAGAATTAAAACGCTCCCTATTAAAAACGATATCCCATGCGGCTAAACCAAATGCCATCATCGCATCGAGTACTTCCGGTTATATGCCCAGTATCCTTCAAAAGGATTGCCTTCATCCAGAAAGAGTTATTGTCGCTCATCCCTTTAATCCCGTGTATCTCATGCCGCTCGTAGAATTAGTCGGTGGACAACAAACGAGTTCAGAGGTTATGGTTCGGGCACAGTCCTTTTACCATTCAGTACGGATGAAGGCACTGATCGTGTCCCGTGAAATCGATGGTCACATTGCCGACCGTTTAATGGAAGCCATTTGGCGTGAAGCTCTCCATCTTGTTAATGATGGAGTGGCTACGACAGAGGAAGTGGATGCGGCCATAGTCTATGGGCCTGGCTTGCGGTGGGCTTTAATGGGTCCGTTTCTCACTCTTCATATGGCAGGGGGAAAACAAGGAATGAGACATATGCTTGAGCAGTTTGGCCCTGCGTTAAAACTTCCATGGACACATCTTGTTGCACCTGAATTAACGGAAGAACTTGCCCAGCGAGTCATTGAGGGTTGTGAAAAACAAACGGATGGGATGGACATGAGCATTCTCGAAAAACGCCGTGATGACTTTCTAATTGAATTAACAGATCTGCTCGAAAAATATTGGCCCTCTGCTAATCTGAACGGAAAACTGTAAGTAGGTCTTATATGAAGGAGACTCTATTATGGATAACATCAATAAACCGCTTTTAAAGGAAAAGGTACAAAAAGAGTGGGTTGACTACAATGCCCATATGAATGATGCGGCCTATGCTCTTGTATTCAGCAGAGCCGTGGACCGATTAATGGAAGACATAGGGTTAAATGAAACCTTCAGGGAGGATGAGAAGTACTCCATCTATACGCTTGAAACCCATCTCTGCTATTTAGCTGAAGTGCGTGAGAGAGAGCCGATTGATGTGTTTGTACAGTGGTTGGATTATGATTCAAAACGTCTCCATGTTTTTTTTGAGATGAAAGATCAAAAAGGAAAGCGGCTGGCCACCAGTGAACAAATGCTGATGGGAATGAACATGGAAAGTAGGCGACCCGCTCCTTTTCCTTTGCCGATTAAAGATCAAATCCAAAAAATCGCCAATGAATGCCAGACCATTAAACCTCAAGAGGCAGGTCGAAGAATAGCGATCAAAAGGGGGAATGGGATCGGGAATGGTTAAAGCGGTGGATGCTAAACTGCTGGGGAGTAGCTTTAATAAAAATTACTAAGTCGTCCTAGTTCACTTCTAACAACCAAGTTTAACAAAAAAATTGGTAAGACGAACAAACATGTGTCAAAGCGATATCTACTTTGACACATGTAATGTTTAATTGTCGTCCTGACAAAATGTACCTGTAGGTTTCCAATGACCATTTTTACATACGTTCCAACGATCACCAATACAAGTTCTGTCGCCGCAGCTTTGGAGCTTTGCTGTTAAGCCAATGCTCTTGGACCGTTTCTATATTTTTTTACAAAAACACATTTTAAGTGACGGTCCGTTTTTATACCATAAACGGTTTGCATTTTTAGTTTCACAAATTATTGTTTATCAATGTTATCTTCATTATCTCCATTAATATAAGGGTTGTCCGTGGTCGCGAAACGTGCTGATTTCGTGCCGGATTTGTGCCGATTGAACTTGAAAAACCTTAAAACGATATGAAAGCACAAAAACAAATGATTTAACAAGGTTTTTAAAATAATATGAAACAGTATGAAAATGCCAATTAATCAAATTCGAGATGGATGGTTCTATCGGATAAATTATAAAAAGCCTTGGTATTAAGCAATATACCGAGGCTTTTTTGTGTGTAAAGAAGAAAAAGATGACTTTACGAGCGATAGATGTGTGGATGCACTAATAAAGCTACTAAACAGCATCCTTGAACCAAATGTACTTAAAGAGATGTATAAGAATAGAAAAAACGATGATTAAACCAAAGTTTATTTAACTAACGGGTGCATTTCTGTAATAAGAAATGTACTTTTTTTAGGTACAGATTGTGGAATAACCATAAAATGAATTTATGTATTTAGGTTAAATAATATAGAAAAAGGGTGTTCTATGGGGAATGGGACTCCGATAAGTTTTTCCATACTTTTATCTCTTTAAAATAATTTTTATATATTAACTTGACCCTTACGTCACGTAATGGTTTATATTAAAGCCACCGGTAATTAAAAGTCGCGCGAAATGAGGGGATGATCATTGCAGGTAAGAAATATTGGAAAGTTGGGGAACTTGCCACATTAACAGGATTAACCGTTCGAACATTACGGTATTATGATCAAATTGGCTTGTATTCTCCATCTGGATATTCTAACTCAGGATATAGGTTGTATAACGAATCCGACCTATCACGTCTACAACAAATTCTAGCATTAAAGGAACTAGGTTTATCACTCGATGAAGTTAAATCCATTCTAGCTGATCACAATTACAGTGCATTCGAAATTGTATCGCTCCAAATTGATCGACTTAGAGAAAATATCAGAATTCAACAGAAGCTTTTAAAAGAATTACAAAATGTATCGAGTCTGGTGGAAATGGAAGAGCCGTTGACGGTTGAGGATTTCACAAAATTATTAAGCTTGATGAAAAAGAACCATGAAAATTTTTTTACTGAACGACGATCAAGTATGGTGCACCACTTCGACAGGCTAGACGACTTTCTCGACAAGCATTCAAATAAACCAAACTAAAGGGAGGAAAAATGATGAACAAACGCTTTGCAACACACGACAAGAATAGTATAGGTTTCTTATTAATATATTGTAAAGGGTTTCACCTAACGGGTGCGTTGATCTAATAAGGATTAACGCCTTTTCTAATGGAACTTATTCAACAATCGGGCAGGATTGTGGAATAGCTGAGGAGAAAACTATTAGTTGTTTTCTTTAACATTAGGGTGCATTTCTTTAAGAATGAGAGATGCATATTTTAATGAACTAACGTAGTTTAAAGAAAGAGTATTGGATTCTATGATGAATTAGTAATAAGAATGCAAAGCTGCTTAGGAGGAAACTTACTTTTTATGGTTAAAATTGTTGGACAAAAAATTGTATTGAAAGAAGCTACTAGTCAAGCTCTAAATGAATTATATTATTGGAAATATGAAGAAAAGGAACAAGAAGCGAAGAAATGGAATGGTCCATATATACCTGAACCTAAAATGACAAAAGAAGAATTTCTAAAAAGCTGGGAGAAAAACTATGAAATTATCCCAAACATACCTAGTACATTAATTATTTTTGTAGGAGATAAATTAATTGGAACGGTAGGTTCTTATTGGGTGGATAAAAACACTAAATGGCTAGAAACAGGTATCGTTATTTATGATAAAAATTATTGGAACGGTGGATATGGTACTGAGGCTTATAAACTTTGGATTGATTTCCTATTCAGGTCTACTGATTTGCATCGATTAGGGATGTCAACTTGGTCAGGAAATGTAAGAATGATGAAGGTTGCAGAAAAATTGGGGATGAAAGAAGAAGCAAGAATAAGACAAGCAAGAATAGTAGATGGTAAATATTTTAATGCAATAAAAATGGGGATTTTACAAAAAGAGTGGGAACAGTTTTCTTAAACAATGGATGATTATCAGTAATAAGGTCACATATGATATTCCACAATCGGGTGTATTTCTTCAAGAAGGAGAAATACTTTTTTTATGGAATGAACTAAAGATAATCTTAACAACTAGGGGAGAAGCAAATGAATACAGTAAAACAAAATAGTAACGCTTGGGATAAAAAAGTAGAAGAAGGTTCGACTTACACGAAGGAAGTTTCTAAAGAGATTATTGAAAAAAGTAAAATAGGAGAATGGAATATTACCGTTACTGCAGGGAAACCAGTTCCAAAAAGTTGGTTTCCTAGTTCTTTAAAAGGATTGAAGATACTCTGTCTAGCTTCAGGAGGTGGACAGCAGGGTCCTGTTCTAGCAGCCGCTGGAGCTGAAGTAACCGTAATGGATATATCAAAAAAACAATTAGAAAAGGATGATCTTGTAGCTAAAGAAAATGATCTAAATCTTACAACTATTCAAGGTGATATGTGTGATCTATCGGTATTTAATGATGATGATTTTGATCTTATTGTGCATCCAGTAGCAAACCTATTTGTTGAAGATATAACTCCTGTTTGGAAGGAAGCATCTAGAGTATTAAAAGACAAAGGCGTTCTTATAACGGGGTTTACCAATCCTCTATTGTTTATTTTTGATGATGAAGAGGATATGAAGGGTAATCTCGTTGTGAAAAACTCGATCCCTTCTTCAACGCTAGATCATATGTCTGATGAGGAAATAGCTGAACATTTAACAGCTAATAAGACTGTTGAGTACGGTCATAGTTTAGAGTCACAAATACAGGGGCAAATTGACGCTGGTTTCGTCATTGCAGGATTATATGAAGATGATTTTGGTGGAAGTAGACCACTAGATAAGTACATCAAATGCTTTGTAGCAACTCGAGCATTCAAAATGAATTTAGACATAAAGCAATAACATTTCTTATTAAACAATCGGGTGCGATTGTTGAAGAAATAAGATATTTAGCGGAGAAAACAAAGACCTTAGTATAAAATTTTTATACCAAAGTCTTTTTTGACTGAAGAGAAGATCGGTTATCAATTGATCTTAGCCATGCGCCCAAGAGGTGTCGAGTATCTCGGAAGCTCATTAACTCGGTTTACAAAATTTAACTACTCTACACTAAATCATCAACTCGTCATGAATGATTGTATACGGGCACTTAAAAATATTGCTGATAAAACTGGGCAACCATTTGAGTTCATTACAGAGCGTGAACTTAGGAGTGAATATATCGAGCAGAATTTTTCGAAAGCAGACCGGAGTTTGTACTTCTGGAGAATGGTGAAAGGATTGCATGTGAAGTAGAGCTCAAACGAAAATCTTCAAAGCGTTACATCGAAAAAATGAATCGTAACCGTAATGAAATTCTTAACGGTCAGTATAAACAAGTGAGGGTATTTGTGTGAGAACGAGAGCATACGTGATACCGTCATCTCTTATGCGCAGCAGACTGGAATAATCAGTAACATGCTGTAGCTGGAGTTGATAAGGAGGTTATTGCAATTTGCCGAAAAGCGATGAGGACTTAGGAATAGAATTCGCTGGAACACTTCAATATTGTGATGGCATGGTGGGAAAACCGAGAAGATATTGAAGTTGACGGTTATCCTAAAGCAAGAAATATACTATCAATGAAATTGTAGATCGAAGTTATAACATCGACCTTTGTGGCTTTCCTCACGAGGATGAAGTTTATTTAGAACCGACGGACTTGATTCAAGAATATCAAGAAAAGCGAGCTTCTCTTAATGCTAAAATAGACCATGTATTAGACCAAATTACTTCTATATTTGGAGGTAATTAAATGAATGCAAAGGAATTAAAGAACAGTATTCTTTAGCTTGCGATTCAAGGGAAACTTGTAGAACAGTGTGAAGAAGAAGGTAATGCGATTGAATTACTAGATAAGATTGAGGCTAAAAAAAAGCAACTCATTAAAGAAGGGAATTTATTCTTTAAATAGTAGGAGGGTTGATTTACTTGTCCCTTCGACCATTTGGTAACTTTAGCAACTCATCTGCTCATCTATGCTTCGGCAATGTGATTGCAGGATAGCTCATGAGACTAAAAGAGGGCATTGTTTTTGATTTACATACTAAGAATCTCCCAAATCAAAATTGATAAAGGTAATATTAGATTAATTGTTTATATAGAATTGATGCCTATGCTGATAGGCAATCCTCATGAGAGGCAGGATCATAATACAAAAAAGACCTCGCTTAGACTGAACTAAGCGAGGTCTAGCTTTTGCACTTTCTAATGTTCGGGGAATTCTCCAAGATCTCCCGACTCTAAATCCTTTTATTTCTCCACTGTTACTTTGAGAGTATAGACAGTTGCACTTTGCTGTTGAGATAAGGCGGAAATTTGTTCGGTTTGAGCGACGCTTTCTTCCGAGAATGCTGCTATCTCATGAATGGATTCTGCCGATTGAGAGGTTGCCTGACTGATTTCTTCAATTCTCTCAACAATGGAATCTACCTACTTCGTTAGGGAGGTTATGGCTTCAAAAATTTGATTGAATAACTCACCGCTGTTGGAAACTAATTCAACACCCTTGCCAATCTCTTCATTATCTTTATGGATCGATTGCAGCATAAGATTGCATTGCTCTGTAATCTTTTGAAGAATAGAATTGATCGTGATGACAGTATGCAATTAAATCCAAGAAAGAGATTTATCTGGTATTAAGTAGAATTTTATAATTATGAATCATGGAACAATTTCAAAAACAGTGCCTTGGTTAAAATCAGTCACTTTCATAGAGCCATAAACCCCTAAATATAGTCTGGTTTTATCCAGATTCGTTCCCAGATTAACAAAATAAGCTGATTGAGACCCAAAATTATAATCGGTTTTAATAACACTAAAATCATTTAGTTTACAATCTGTTTTTACCCTGGTATAAGCTAAAACCCCTCTAAACGGAGACTGAGATTCTTCTGCCCGGGCAAGATCGGTAAACACAACGCTTCCCATTAAATCGGGGATTCCATTCCCCATATAGACTTGCACTCCTGTAAGTGCAGTTCCTCCAAACTTATCGGGTCGGGGATCTTTATGAAAATAACTAGTCAAGGGCTGAAGACGCCTCACTGAAGTTTTTACTGCTTCATTGTAATAAGCCATTGTTTTCTCATCCAAAGTCGGATTTGCAGAGCAGCCTCTTATCATCGAAGCAGGAAAAGCACCTTCCCACCCTCGCCAGCCAAAGTTAATAAATCCTTCTTGGTCAGGTTCAGAATTCATTAAAGAAGCTTGAACAAGCTGAGTAACCGGGATTGGTTTGTAATCAACGAATGAAAAAATGGACTCTGCCAAATCCTGTCCGACATTTCCTGCATATTTGATATACTGATTATTAAACCTTTGAAATGAGATGCCTGGTATATTGCGAACCCCTTTGGCAATTACCGTAAGCGTTTCCTGAATAGGTGCGGGAAGTTCATTAAAACGTGTGACTGCGGGTGGATTATAGGTAAATGTATTCTTAACTACATCAATTTCAATTATTTTACCGGCGATTTCCATATCATCCTGGCTTAAATTAAATGGATCATAGCCTGATCCACCATCTCCGGTTGTTAAAACAAGTTTTCCTGTTTCAGGTGAAAAGTTTAAGCTATTGACACCATTATGATTAAAAAATGGTCTTCTTAAGTTAAGTAATGTCCGTCGTTTTTGAGGTTGACCATTCGATTGTAAAATCCATTCTTCAACGGTATCAATATGATCATATTGAGTTTCTCTATTTATCCATCTTAGGTTTAAAGTTCTGGGATCACACGGGTTAGGCATAAAATGATCAGGAAGAGCACCTGGACCTTGTGTTCCAGCTACTGAATAATGAAGATAAAACAGACCGTTATAATAAAATTCTGGATGAAACGCTAGCCCTAGCAATCCCCGTTCATCATATCCACTGCCTGAAACACCTAGTTCAGAATCGCCTAGTTTTATGATTCGCGGGCGAATATCTAAAAAAGTCCTTATAACGCCGTTTCCTATGTAAAAGATCTCTCCTACCTGGGTTGCAATAAATAATCTTTCAATTGAGTCACCCGGAAGTATAGTTGTTTTTAAAACAGTGGGTAAATTCACCTTACTTACAAGGGGCCGTAAACTAACCTTGACTTTAATCAACCAACTACACTCCTTCTTATTCTTTTCTTTTATAAGAATATGATTAGAATGTTCTATTAGTACAAAATTAGCGCCTGTGAATCTGAAAAAGCATTGCACCATTTTCCGCACCCGCGTACTTAAACTAAAGGGTGCTTTAATTTAAGATTCAGCTGCCTTTAGATGGTATGTCAACGGTAAAAGAATAGATGTTTTTGGAAAACACGCACAGCAACTAAAAAAAGCAAAGGGTGATCTAAAAAACGCCATCCAAAGTTATAACTTGGGTGATGGATTTATAGATTGCGTGAATCAAAGAGACGGTCATTACACCAAGGAACTTGCCATAAATTTAATTGTGTAAATAAGGATTGGAGTTATACGTTTTTAATTTGTTACATAGATATATTCAGATGTATTTCAAGTAAGAGGAGGGGTTCTGTGCACGAGCATGATATTGAACAAATAGAATGGAATGAAAGAGTTCTTCATCGACATCAATATGCCACGGAAACGACGATAAATAATGGACATTCCCACAACGTACAGGGAACAACAACACCAGTAAATAACACCATTACTCATGTTCATTACTATGAGGGAAAAACCACTTTTGCAAATGGGCATGTTCATGGATTTTCAGGAGAGACGGGACCTGCTGTCCATCTGGGCGATGGGACCCATTATCATGAGTTTTCTGGAACAACCACCTTTAATAACGGACACGTACATTATTACTCGGGAAGGACAGGAAGGAACATAAATGCTTAAATTCTAAAATGTAAGAGGGAAGCAAAATCACTGAAGTTGAAATGTACTTATGAAACGTTGGAGAACTTACTTACTACACTGTCCAAAAATCAAGTTAGAAAAGTATAACGGCCTTCGGTGGCCGGTAAATGATGAGCATCCTGAAGGTACAACTGGACTATATACTGATTTTAAATTTCATACAGCAGCAGAATATACCCAATGCTTTAATGGCGGGTATAAAAGGCCCCAGAACGAGTTCTTACAAACCCTTCTGTTTTTCCTTTTATCGCTTCATTTATACCCGCAGTTTTCTGCTCTTCAGGTTTGGGTTGTTCATTGTGGGAGTACATCAGTCAAACGGAATGTCAAATATCGTACCTTAACAACGCCATTTGCTATTTTGGGGTTATATCACTGAGTAGCTCTGTTCAACGTATTGTAGTGCTCGCAGGAAAAGATGACGGCATCCCCAATTTTGTGTTTCTCGGATTTCTATCATAATAGCCAAGATAATGGTTTCAAATGTTAAACGGACAGTAATTATTTCTTCCGCTCTAACACGTCATGTTCAAGCTTTACGAGCAATTAAACTGCCAAAAGGTAATAACGCTTTCTACAACGAAATATTGACCTTTTAAAATAGCTGCTGCCATATAATCTATTTTGCCTGATTGTATCGTTGCTCCACTTCTCTCCAATTCACGATTTGAATTGCAGGTAGCAGGCATGTTCCCGAACAACTAGAACAAGCAACGGAATAACATCCCATTGAGTCAGATTCTGATGCCTTTCAGCAGTAGGCATAAAAAAGGGGCTGTCCAGAAAGTCGAAAATTAACCTTCAGGCAGCCCCTTTTTGGCTTGGAAAATCTTCAGTGAAAAGTTAATTGAAGTGGAAGATGCGAGACTCCTCGAAAATGAACTTCACATTTTCTTCGTGCGATAAAAAGCTGCCGGAGCCTTCCTTGTCCTGCGGGACTAGCGTGACAGGTGAGACTCCCTCCGGTGCTTGCACCAAAAAGCAGGCGTTCACGCCGGCAAGGCTCACCGCACGCCCCGCGAAAGTAGGCGTTTACGCCGGTAAAAGCGAGCAGCCTGGAACGGAAATCAACAGCTTACAGACTTCTTGGACAGCCCCTTTTTTTAAGCTCCGCTTTCCTTTGGATCACTCTTTGATTTACTACCCTTTTTAGAACGATATTCTTTTCCTTTGTTATCATTCCCACTCACAAACTCACTGCTAAATTCTTGATTGTATTGTGCTTGTGGTGAACCTTGGTTTTGGCTTCCTTTGCTGCCATTGCGACTTGTCATTTCATTCCCTCCTTTATTCAAAAACTTCCTTCTTAGTATTGCTTATACGTTGCCTTTTACTCTTTGTTCATTATGAAGCAGAAAATTATATTGCTTGTTATTGAAAGCCGGGATGGCTGATGCTCCTATCCCTTGAATGGCTCAAAAGATAATCCGTTTACCATTTCTTTTTCCTTAATTTATTTACATGTGTATGTTTTAAAGGGATAATACATCTTCTAACTATCTTCCAAATCAACTTTATGTTAGTATAAATTCACTCAAAACATTAATATAAATATGTTTTATTAGGTATTCTCGCGTGCCGATTGAGTTTGAAAAACTTGATACCGTTCTGAAAATGAAAAAGGGAAAAACGTTGATTTATCAAGGTTTTTCCATCTCTTTAAAACATTTTGAAAACGGCAATTAATCAAATTCGAGATGGAAGGTTCTATCGGCTAATATAGCAAATCAAAAAGCGAACGCCACTAGGGGTTCGCTTTTTTTTACATAATGAAATTTTGGGGAATAGAGAGAGTAACCATTCATAATGAGGAGAAGGCCTATGATACTGATTGGAGTAACAGGCTGGGGGGACCACCAGTCTTTATATCCGGAAGGGACGAAATCCACTGAAAAATTAAAACTGTACAGCGGCTTTTTTCCGGTTGTGGAAGTTGATTCCTCCTTCTATGCCATCCAGCCGTTAAAAAATTATCAAAAATGGATAAAGGACACACCGGACCGTTTTTCGTTTATCATTAAAGCCTACCAAGGAATGACGGGACATTCTCGTGGCAAGATACCTTTTGAATCGACAAAAGAAATGTTTGATTTATTTAAAGCTTCCATCCAGCCTGTGATCGAGTCAGGTAAGATGAAGGCAGTGCTTTTTCAGTATCCGCCTTGGTTTGAATGCAATAAGGAAAGTGTACAGATGCTAAGGTTTACGAGGGAAATGATGGAGGGCATCCCGGTTGCTCTTGAATTTCGCCATCAATCATGGTTTATGCCTGAAATGAGAGAAAAGACGGTGGAGTTTATGAGAGAAGAACGCTGGATTCATACGATTTGTGATGAACCTCAAGCGGGCCAGGGATCGGTCCCTGCTGTAATCGAACCAACGTCTTCAGCGCTTACCATCATTCGAATGCATGGAAGGAATGTTCATGGCTGGAACAATCACGGCCAGGAAAACTGGAGAGAAGTTCGGTATTTATATCGGTACAATGATAAAGAACTTGCTGAATGGAAGCAGCATGTTGAAAAATTGAGTGAAAAGTCTAAGGAGATCGTCATATTGTTCAACAACAATTCTGGAGGCGATGCTGCAGATAACGCCAGGAAGTTTATCGATATGCTGAGCCTTGATTATGAAGGGCTATCTCCGAGACAGCTTGATTTGTTTTAAAAAGGGGTGGCACAACCCCATTTGGTTTATACTGATTAGTAACAGTCATTCGATTTCATAGTGAAAATGACGCATGAAATGGCCTGCTGCTGATAATTAGGGCAGGTTCTTAAGGTTCAGGGGGCAATATGCTAAATACATTAAAAATTTATCACACCAATGATGTACACAGCCATTTTGAATATTGGCCGCGTATCGTAAAGCAGATAAAAACAGGCAGGGCAGAATTTCCCGCAAAAGGACAGTCCTTGCTTTATTTTGATTGCGGGGATTTTATGGACCGTGCCAATTCGCTGACAGAAGGAACGCTTGGACAAGGGAATACGCTCCTTCTTAATCAGGCTGGTGCAGATGCGGTAACTATCGGAAATAATGAGGGAATCACACTTACAAAAGAGGAACTTTATTCTCTTTATACCGAAGCTGATTTTCCGGTACTGGCAGCAAACCTTTTTAATGAAGAGGGAGAACGCCCTCATTGGGCAAAAATTTCTGAAGTGTTCACGACAGAGGATGGAATTCGAATAGGGGTTACGGGAGCCACGGTAGCTTTTCAGGCTTTTTATCACTCTTTAGGGTGGCGGGTGGAAGATCCGTTCAAGATTCTGCCTGAGATTATCGCTGATTTGAAAAACAGCTGTGATCTTGTCATTGTACTCTCGCATCTAGGATTAAACTTTGATGAAAGAATGGCCCAGGAAATAAGCGGAATTGACCTTATCCTCGGTGCCCATACACACCATGTGCTCCCAGAAGGAAAAAGGATAAATAGTACTTTGATCGCACAAACTGGAAAATTCGGTCAGTATCTTGGTGAAATCAATATTCAGTATGATGCATCCACAAAAAAAATTGCATCAAAACAAGCAAGACTGATTGAACTGACAGATATAGCAGAGGACAATCAAGGTGCCGAGCTTCTGGATGAACTGAAACAAAAAGGAGAAAAAGTCCTGGAGAGGGAAGTAGCCGTATTAAGCGAACCTCTTCATGTTTCATGGTATGAGCCATCACCTTTTGCACAGCTGATGGCGGACGCACTTAAAGAGTGGTGCAACACCTCCTATTCCATGGTTAATTCGGGAACACTTCTGGAAAGTCTGCCTGCTGGCCCTGTCACAAAAGGAGATCTGCATCGGATTTGTCCACATCCGATTAATCCGTGCATTGTCGATCTGACTGGTGATGAGATCAAGGAAATTGTCCATGCGGGTTTAAGCCGTGAGATGATCCATAAAGAGGTTAAGGGATTCGGATTCAGAGGAAAGGTCATGGGCCGTATGGCGTTTTCAGGCATCACTGTGGAAGAAGCGGTACTTGAAGATCAGCAGTCTCATGTTAAAAACATTTGGCTGAATGGTGAACCTGTAATAGATGGGGGGATATACAAGGTTGCCGTCATTGATATGTTTACGTTCGGCAAGCTTTATCCAGCGATCGCAAGAAACAAAACAAAAACATTTATGCTGCCTGAAACACTTCGTGATCTGCTCGAATGGAAGCTTAAGAAGATGAATGGGCAGTAGTGGACGCACTCTTTCCCCTCTTGTACATACCATATAGGAGGAAAGGGGGGGAAAGCATGATTGAATTAAACCCGGTAATCATTGACGGCCACCCATTTACAGCGGTAACCGTCCAGCTGCCGAAAACAAGCCTGCTTGCCGTGTATAATGACAAAGGGTATATCATGTGCGGGGCTTTGGATGTCGCCCTCTTGAATGAAAAGCTCTCAGACCGAAAAATTATTGCAGGCCGAGCAGTAGGTGTACGAACCATAGATCAACTGATTAATGCGCCGCTGGAATCCATTACAACAGAAGCGTATGCCATTGGGATCGAGGCAGGAATGTCCGGAAGGGATGCCTTGCTGAAGATGGTATAAAGAAAAACTGTACTCCATCCCTGGGTACAGTTTTTTAGATTTTATAACGGTCCCTCATAAGCTTAAGCGAGATGAGGTTAAAGCAGAGAACTCCGCTCATGATCTGAATGCGCTTTGTATTGCTCGTCAGAATGTATACTAATAATAGGTAGATTCCGCTTACAAAAAAGGCGATTTGCAAGTAATACATCCACTGTAAAAGCCTTCTGAAATCCAAGGTCATCCCCCCTGTATTTCAATACCAAGTTAACTCCACATTCAGTATAACAATGATATGAAGAAAATGGATAAATTTTTTATAATTGTAATTAAATTGAGACAAACTTTTCCGGCTAGAAACACCGAACCATTTAGTGTAGGATAGTAGTAACGAAAAGAGAGGTGTTCGGCTGAAATGAAACAATATTTGAATCTGCTTCAAGATACCCTTGAAAATGGGACAAGAAAAGAAGACCGTACAGGAACAGGAACGATCTCTGTTTTTGGAAGGCAAATGCGATATAACCTTGAAGAGGGATTTCCGGTAGTGACCACGAAAAAACTTCATTTGCGGTCCATTATTCATGAGCTTCTCTGGTTTCTAAAAGGAGACACGAACATAGGCTACCTTCATGAAAACGGAGTGTCAATCTGGGATGAATGGGCAGACGAAAATGGTGATCTGGGACCAGTTTACGGCCATCAGTGGCGTTCATGGCAGACTCCAAGCGGCGAAACGATCGACCAAATTTCCAATCTCATTCACGACATTAAGCATAATCCGGATTCCAGAAGGCTTTTGGTTTCGGCATGGAATCCTTCCGATGTTCCAAAAATGGCTCTTCCGCCATGCCATACCCTTTTTCAATTTTATGTTGCTGACGGAAAATTATCCTGCCAGCTTTATCAGCGTTCAGCGGATCTTTTTCTAGGCGTTCCGTTTAACATTGCATCGTATGCGCTGTTAACCCTGATGATTGCTCAAGTATGCGGCCTGAAGCCAGGCGAATTTATACATACGGTCGGTGATGCTCATATCTATTTGAATCATTTGGATCAGGTGAAACTGCAGCTGACAAGAGAGCCTAAACCGCTGCCCTTGATGAAGATAAATCCAGAAGTGGCTTCTATCTTTGATTTTAAATATGAGGATTTTGAGCTCGTGAATTATGAGCACCATCCGAGGATTAAGGGCGAGGTATCAGTATGATTTCTTATGTGTTCGCTATGGACGAGAACCGATTGATCGGTGATCGCAATGGCCTCCCTTGGCACCTCCCGGCTGATCTGCAGCACTTTAAAAGAGTAACGATGAAAAAGCCGATTGTTATGGGCCGCAAAACGTTTCAATCCATAGGAAAACCGCTTCCGGGCCGTGAAAATATCATCCTGACGAGAGATGAATCATTTCAAGCGGAAGGCTGCACTGTCATTCATTCGATAGACCAGGCACTGGAGCGGCCGGAAGAAGAAGTATGTGTCATTGGCGGTGCGGAAGTTTTTTCATTGTTTATGCCGCATGTCCAACGGATGTATATCACGAAGATTAACGAAAGCTTTCATGGTGACACATATTTTCCTGAATATGATGAATCCGAATGGAAGCTGGTCTCCGAAACACCGGGAATTGTAGACGAAAAAAATAAATATTCCCATGATTTTCTTGTGATCGAAAAAATATAGCAATATATGAAAAAGCCACCCGTTTTGTACCAACGGGTGGCTTTTTTATTAGCGATGCAATCGTGCTGCAGTCCGCTCCTGTCGTTCCCAGGCTCGGAGGTACGGGTAGGGATCAAAAGCCCACTCCGTATACCCGTTATCTCTATACATGCCATAGTGCAAGTGAGGCGGGAATTTTCCGGACGTGCCTGGCGGGCCATACCCGGAGCTTCCCACATAGCCTACGACCATTCCAGGCTGTACGATTGATCCTTTTTCAATGGATTTGTTAAAACTGGAGAGATGCGCAAAATAATGATAGACGTTATTGATGTCTCGGATTCCGATCCGCCAGCCGCCAAAACGGTTCCAGCCTTTTATCTCAACGATTCCGTAAGATGTTGCTTTTACCGGCACACCGTAGTCAGCAAAGATGTCTGTCCCTTCATGAATACGCAGGCCGCCATATCCCCTTCGGTCACCCCAAGTGTTTTTGAAGCTGTAATTCGAACGAAGAGGGACGACGAAAGCATGCTGGTTCAATGCGACTGTTCCATAGGCTTTGTAAATTTGGGCATTCTCCATAATGATGCTGACAGCCTTATCCCGTCTATAGAATTCCCATAATCCAATTTTAAAATTTTCTTGATCAAACCCGTATTTCTGGATAATGTTCGCAAACGTGTACAGCAAATCCTCGTCATTGTTCCTATCGGCGACTCCATCATTATTCCCATCCATCCCTGCACCGCCAAATATTCGAATGGAATCAGGGCTTTTGTCCTCCATGTTTGGATTTAACGGTCCTGACCATTGAATAGGGGAAAAATAAATGCCGACAAGTCCGGAAGCATCAGGAAGATCCCTTCGGGCACGCCGTACGCTTCGTTCGTACTGATCGACACCAGCGAAGTAGTACCAGGGAATGCTCGATACCGTTTCCATCTTTTTATATAGTGCCAGCCGCTGTACATCTTCTTTATTATAGGTTGGTGCGGCCAAGGCCTCCCGCTCAGGAAAAATAAAACCGATCAAGGAAGCAAACAAGAAAAGTCTTAGCCATTTTTTCATGGTGAGTTCTTCAACTCCTTTCCTGAATCATATCCTTAGTTTGGTTGGGAAAAGAAATTTCATATTATATAAATGATGGAAATATCATGGATTGGAGTTTTCCCGCCAGTTATGTTAAAGTTTCTAATGTATCTCTACCTTTTAAAGCACAAGATTTTTTTGTGCAGGACGATGAATTGGAGTGAGGATTTTGGCTAAGAAAGAAGAGCACATCCGTAAACCGGAATGGTTAAAAATAAAGCTGAACACAAACGACAACTATAAAGGCCTCAAAAAAATGATGCGCGAAAAGAAGCTACATACCGTTTGTGAAGAAGCGCGTTGCCCGAACATCCATGAGTGCTGGGCAGTAAGAAAAACGGCAACCTTCATGATTCTTGGTGACGTGTGTACCCGTGCCTGCCGTTTTTGTGCAGTAAAGACGGGATTGCCGACAGAACTGGATCTGCAGGAGCCGGAACGCGTAGCGGAATCTGTTGAACAAATGGGATTGAAGCATGTGGTCATTACCGCTGTGGCCCGTGACGATCTGAAAGATGGAGGTGCAGCTGTTTTTGCGGAAACCGTTAGAGCGATTCGCAAGCGCAATCCGTTCTGTTCCATTGAAGTTCTTCCTTCCGATATGATGGGCGTTCAAGAAAACCTGGAAACTTTAATGGATGCCAAGCCTGATATCATGAACCACAATATTGAGACGGTAAGACGCTTGACACCAAGAGTCAGAGCCCGTGCGACGTATGAGCGCACACTTGAGTTCCTGCGCCGTGCAAAAGAAATGAACGAAAACATTCCTACAAAATCGAGCATTATGATCGGCCTCGGGGAAACAATGGAAGAAATCATTGAAACTTTTGATGACCTTCGTGCCAACAATGTCGATATCGTTACCGTTGGACAATATTTGCAGCCGACAAAGAAACATTTAAAAGTTCAAAAATATTATCATCCAGACGAATTTGCGGAGCTTCGCAAAATTGCTCTTAGCAAAGGATTCAAACATTGTGAAGCAGGCCCGCTTGTCCGTTCCTCCTACCATGCAGATGAACAGGTGAATGCTGCCAACAAAGCGGTTCAAAGCAACTAATTAGAAAAAAAGCCGGATGTAAATGTGTCCGGCTTTTTTGTTTTGGGTGAGTAATTGTAGAACGTTTACGCTTTTCTTATTTGCTTATCATTTTTCGCCTTTCATTTCCCCGTTCTGATTCTCGCCATCGCTTACTTTGTATCCTTGCGGAGATTTTTTCATCTGTGCAACCAATCGGTCGATGATGCCCTCGGCGTTTTCAGTATCATAGTTGATGGAGCGGTACTGCTCGAGTTTGCCGATCATGCCTTTTTTATCTGAAACGTATACATGGTAGTAGCGGGGGACGACGGAAAAAGCTGTTTTTTTAACATTATCCGCCATGGCCATCCGATTTTTGCTGGTTGTTTCGTAAGCCATGAGGACTTCTTCATCTGTAACCAAAACAGCCATATCTTTAATGTTCGGCAGGCGTACAGCCATGTCAGTAATCATGTCAGCCAGTTTTTGGCGATCCATTTTCGGTATTTGATTGGCAGAGAGGGGCTTTCTGTTCTCTCCCTTATATTCATGTCGCACATAGCCGAAGTCCCCGTATCTTCTGTCGGTTCCCATCGTATTATTATCATTTTTGTAATTTTTGTAGCTGGTGTTGGAAAATTTATAACCGCTTGTTGTTTCTTTTCTCGTGTCATCATTCGAGCAGGCAGCGGTAAACAGGGTAAAGGATAGGATCATTAATGCAGCAATTTTCTTGTTCATGTGATTCACCTCCTTATCCTTAGGTTGACCACAATAAAAAACTTTTTACAAAGAAATTGTTGGCTGTATTTTTATGGGACATGGTAAAATATAAAAGTGAGGTGAGTTCATGATTTGTATTGGTGAGCATTGCTACGAACTGATAGAGAATAATAAAGAGGCCTTTGATGAGGAACTGCTCAAATCAAGGTACAGCGAAATTTTACATAAATATGATTATCTTGTCGGTGATATCGGCTATGAACAGCTCAGGCTGCGCGGCTTCTTCGAAGACGGACATGATAAAGCGACATATGACACGAAGATCAGTACGCTTCCGGAATACATTTATGAGTATTGTAACTTTGGCTGTCCTTATTTTGTGCTAAAGAAAATAACCCCCTGATGAACAAGGGGTTACTTATCCTGCCTTATTTATAATTTTGGTATGGTTCTTCTGTATCTTCTCCAGGATCATCATGCGTCGGATGGGCACCGGGATATTGGCGTTCCATGCCGGCGTGAAGATTTTTATATTCATAGTTGAAGGCGCTGTAATACCGCTGATTTTCTTCCCAGGGAGTAGATTTTCCAAGCTTTGCATTAATGGGAGATCCGTATGGTCCTTCAGGCAAGTCTTCAGGCAGAACATAGCGCCTGCGGGTTTCCACATTAGAGAAATCCGTATAGGTTTTTTTATCCTTGTTATACAAAATAACCATTCCCTTCAGGCAGGTTAAGGATAGAAGGCATCTATCCTTTTTTAAACTGCCCATGAAATGGCTTTTTTTGTGTGGGTAATTTTCCCGAAAAACTATAGTGTTTCGTATAGGAACTCCCGAAGCTCCTGTGCATCTTCCTCATTAAGCTGGAAAACATGCTCCAAGTATCCCTCTTCTTCAAGGTCATCTTCTCCTATGATGGAAAAACGGCTTCCCTGCAGATCGAGTATCAGGCTCTTGCCGTAATGTCTTCCTGTTTTTACAATGGCGAGGTCAAATCGGGTATTCGTTCCCATAAAACTTACGAAGCGTGTCTCGGATTTCTCGGTATCGTCATACAGAAAAAAGCGTTCTTCTGCCACATTCAGTCCTCCTTGCCGCAAGGGCTTTCCTTCTTTCTTCCCCATGATAGCAGACAAGCCGGTATAAGAAAATAGGAGGCTCCTTCCGTAATTCTCCTTGAATTTTGTGATAAACTAATAAGGACTATGCAGAATGACAAGGCAGGGTGATACATATGTATTTTGTTGACAGGAAAAAAATTGAACACCATTTAGTATATCTGGAATCATTGCATCAGCAGGCAAAGAAACTGGCCGGCAAGGAAGGCGATGTAGAAAAGCTGGCTCTTGAACGAGCGGCTCACGTTATCATCGAAAGTATGATCGATGTGGGTAATTCGATGATCGATGGCTTCATAATGAGGGATCCGGGCAGTTATGAAGACATATTGGATATCCTTGAGGATGAAAAAGTGATCACCGCGCAAAATGCGAAAGGATTGAAAAAGGTCGTATCACTCCGCAAAATGCTTGTCCAGCAATTTGCGAGTGCCAGCCATTCTGAAATTTCCGAGGTCCTTTTGGAGAATTCTGGATCGATCGAAAGTTTCCCTGCCGATGTGAGGCGTTATATTGAACAAGAATTGGGGCCTGTTTCTGCATTTTTGCCTGAAGAGGAGCAGAAGTAAAAGCTGCTATCCCTATTTCTAAACATTTTTGTTTAGAATGTACTTTTGCTAGCAAATGCTGTAAGATAGGGGTAAGGAAGGTGATTGTTAATGGCTATGGCTAATAACACCTCTACCCGTTCTGAAATCATTCATATGCTTAAGCGATATAGAAAATTGACGGTTACTGAAATGGCCAGCCGCCTTGGGATTACCGAGATGGCTGTCAGGCGCCACTTAAATACATTAGAGAGAGACAGGCTCGTTGAAACCACCCTGGTCCGCCAGGCCATGGGACGGCCGCTGAATGTGTATCAGCTCTCCGAAGCTGCGGATGAACAATTTCCGCGCAACTATTCGGGGCTGACCGTTGAATTTATGAGAGACATTCAGGAGATTGCCGGTGAGAAAGCTGTGCATGAATTGTTTGTCCGCCGGGAAAACCGCTTAAATGATAAGTATAAGAAACGGATGGAGAATAAGAGCTTTGAGCAAAAGGTGGCCGAACTCGCCGACATTCAAAACGAAGCCGGCTATATGGTCGAGTGGGAAAAAACAGAAGACGGCCAGTATGAATTAAAAGAATTCAACTGCCCGATTGCCAAAGTAGCAAATGAATATCAGAATGCCTGCTCATGTGAGCTTTCTTTATTCCAGAGAATGCTGGGTACAGACCATGTGGAACGCACAGAATGTCTTGCTAAAGGCGGCTCGTATTGCAAATATTTGATTTCTGAAGAGAAAAACGCATAAACCCTACTGGCTGATCCGCCAATAGGGTTTATTTTTTTGTTGGATTTTTACGATCATCCGCCCTTTATTCTTTCCTTCTGTTGTCGCACGAAGGACGTCAGGTAGAGCTCTTCGAGGGTGATCTCTTTTTCCATCGTCTCGCTGGCCACACTTTTTCTCTTACTGGAGCAGGGCAGAAGACAGATATGGTATTGCTGACTGCAGCAGAAAATAAAAAATACAAAGTTTCGAACATCGGACCGGGGGAGCGTGCCAAAAACTTTGCCCCTTCCTTATCGTGAAAAAAAGTGTTGACTTCAACATTAAAGTTCAGTATTATTCAAAATAACTTAATATTCAGATGTATCTTATCCAGAGAGGTGGAGGGACTGACCCGATGAAACCCGGCAACCAGCAGAAATGCATGGTGCTAATTTCAGCAGAACACGCAAATGTTCTGAAAGATGAGAGCCGACGGTGAAAACTGCGACCTCTTCTTTTAGAAGAGGTCTTTTTGATTGGCTAACATTTTACTCAGATCCTTGCCTCTGTTTAAACCACTACATTTTAGAAGGAGAGATTGAACATGAGTGAAGAAAGAGAATATGGTTTTGAGACGGTTTCATTGCACGAGGGACAGAAAGTAGATCCGACAACAGGCGCGAGAGCGGTTCCTATTTACCAGACAACGTCTTATCAATTCAACAGTACGGAGCACGCAGCCAACCTTTTTGGTTTAAAAGAGTTTGGGAACATTTACAGCCGAATCATGAATCCGACACAGGATGCGTTTGAACAGACGATTGCAAAGCTAGAAGGCGGTGTTGGAGCGCTGGCGGTGGCATCCGGCCAGGCGGCGATTACGTATTCCATTTTAAACATAGCGGGAGCAGGTGACGAAATTGTAGCGTCTGGCTCTCTATATGGCGGAACTTATAACTTGTTTGCGAATACACTTCCGAAGCTCGGAATCAATTTTAAATTTGCAGAAGTGGATAACCTTCAATCCTTCCGTGATGCCATTACTGAAAAGACAAAAGCGGTTTACATCGAGACGATTGGAAATCCGAAAATTGACGTGGCAGATATCTCAGCCATTGCAGAAATTGCTCATGAAGCAGGGGTTCCGCTTATCGTAGACAATACGTTTGCAACACCATATCTTTGCCGTCCGATCGAGCATGGAGCAGACATTGTCGTTCATTCCGCTACAAAATTCATTGGCGGACACGGCACATCGATTGGAGGATTAATCATAGATTCCGGTAAGTTTGATTGGACGAACGGCAAATTCCCAGGACTTACTGAGCCGGATGAAAGCTATAATGGCGTCGTTTATACGGAAGCAGTCGGACCGCTGGCTTATATTATCAAGGCGCGTGTCCAATTGCTCAGAGACCTCGGTTCTTGCGTATCACCGTTTAACTCCTTCCTCTTTATTCAAGGGCTTGAAACGCTGGCACTGCGTGTAGAACGGCATAGTGAAAATGCCCTGAAGGTGGCGAAATTCTTAAAAGAACATCCTGCTGTGGACTGGGTGAACTATCCTGGATTAGAAGATAACAAGTATAATGAGCTGGCGCAGAAATATTTGCCTAAAGGTGCTGGTGCCATCCTCACTTTCGGTGTAAAAGGCGGAGTAGAAGAAGGAAGAAAGCTCATTGAAAGTGTGAAGTTATTCTCTCACCTGGCGAATGTCGGTGATTCTAAATCATTAATCATCCATCCGGCAAGCACTACGCATCAGCAGCTAACAGAGGAAGAGCAGCTTAGAGCAGGAGTATCGCCTGAGATGGTAAGGCTGTCGGTGGGCATTGAAACGATTGATGATATTATCTATGATCTCGAGCAGGCACTAGCGGTCATCAGTCCGGTTCCAAGCGGCCAGTAATTGTTATGTTCAATAAACTCCCTTTCTACTATACTTAAGACAAGTATGAAATTTTCAGGTGAATGAATCGAAATTGGAAGGGATGTTTGGTATGGCTGTAAGAAAGCTTGAGCATGTAGGAATTATGGTTGAAAACTTGGAAGAATCCATTTCCTTTTACCGTGACATCATAGGTATGGATGTGATCAAACGAATGAAACACTCCAAGCCAGGGATCGAACTGGTATTTTTGGGACTGGAAGGGGAGATGCTGGTTGAGCTGGTAGCAGGCCACAATAGACAGCTGGCTGAAGAAGGAAAAGTGAATCATGTGGCGTTTACCGTAGATGATCTCTCGAAAGAAATTCAGGAGCTGAAGAATCATAGCGTCCTGTTTGTCGAAGATGAGGTGACATCGTTGCCGGATGGTTCTCAGTATATTTTCTTCTATGGCCCTGACCGGGAGAGAATTGAATATTTTCAGCCAGGAACGCTGAAATAAAAACCAGGAAGGAATCCCTCCTGGTTTTTTTGATATATTCTTTTAAAGCAAATTTTTGTTAGGATGGTCCCATTTTTGGTACACTAACCTTTGAATGAAAAAAGGAGTTAGTGAAATGAAAAAATATAAAGGCTATTTGATTGATCTGGATGGAACGATGTACAGAGGAAAGGAACGGATTGAAGAGGCCGTGCAATTCGTTCAGGAGCTGAACAGAAGAGGCCTCCCTTATCTTTTTGTGACGAACAACTCTTCAAAAACGAAAGGAGAAGTTGCATCTGTTCTCCAAAACTTTGAAATCCCAGCCACCTCGGATCATGTGTACACGACAAGCATGGCAACTGCCAACTATATTGAAAAAATTAAACCAGACGCTACTGTCTATTGCATCGGAGAAGAAGGGATCCGGCAGGCATTATTGGAAAAGGGCTTCACCATTACTGAGGAGCAGCCTGATTTTGTGGTTATGGGAATCGACCGTTCGATCAACTATGAAAAATTATCGGTTGCCTGTCTTGCTGTGAGAAACGGCGCTCGTTTTATTTCTACCAACGGTGATATTGCCCTGCCTACCGAAAGAGGCCTGTTACCAGGAAACGGCTCGTTGACTTCTGTAGTTGCAGTTTCCACACGGGTAGAACCGACCTTCATTGGTAAGCCGGAAGCAGTTATTATGGAGATGGCACTTGAAGAGCTGGGTACCGCGAAGGAAGATACACTGATGATCGGCGACAATTACGATACCGATATCTTGGCGGGAATACGTTCTGGTCTTGATACCCTCCTTGTTCACACGGGTGTAACCCAGAAGGAGCACCTCGGCCTGGTTGATATTCAGCCGACGTACACGGTGAATGGACTGGATGAATGGAAAGCATTTGAATAAAATGAAAAAAACAGCTTCCGTATGAGGGAGCTGTTTTCGTCTGATTACTCCGTATTGGCTGCACGGTGGGCAAGACGGCTGGAAGCTGCAGCCGCAATCGCACCCACAATATCATCGAGGAAGGTATGCACTTTTCCTGTGGATTTATCGTTCAATTTTTCAAGGATGCCCGGTTTTTGTTTATCGATGAAGCCGTAGTTCGTAAAACCGATGGATCCGTATATATTAACAATAGAAAGAGCAATAACTTCATCGATGCCATACAAGCTCTCATCTCGTTCTAGAATTTCCTGAAGAGGGCCTTCAAGCATCTTTTTCTCGGCGAGCATGTCAAGCTGTACTCCAGTCAATATAGCGTTTTGCACCTCACGTTTGGCAACGACCCTTTCCACGTTCTGAAGGCAGACAGATAACTCAAGGTCAGGATGGTAAGGCACTTGAAGAAAATAAACGAGTTCGGCGATATCCTTTAATGTTACGCCCCGGTCTTTGAGCAGGCGCAGTGCTGTTTCCTCAACATTCTCTACCTTTTTCTCTCTCATAAAGATCTCCTTATCTTTCACGACGTTAAGCTTTTTATAGTATATGTGTCCAAACCTAAGTTATGAGTCCAGCCAAAATTTAATAACCATCAAAGGTGTTGGGTCATAGACTATAATTATTGAAGGAGTTGGGGTGAGGCTATGTTCGAGAGGGACATTTATCATCATTATCAATTATATTGTGATGGAAAAAGAAGTATCAGTGGATATCGCTATTTTGTTTCTGGGGGAGAACAGTACTTAGTCGTTCCGCAGAAAAAGATTACGATTGACCGGATTGAAGAGATAGTTTATTTCAGCGATTATTTAAGGTACAAGGGGGAGAAGGGCATCGCAGGACTTTTTCCTACATTGTCGAACCTCCCTAATGCCAATATTGAGGGTGAACCTATCCTATTATTCAAAATTGAAAAGTCAAACCGCACTGCATCGGAAAAAAGGCCGCTGGGCGAAGAACTTGCCGTCTTCCATAAAAACGGCCGAGAGCTTCCTCCGCCGGCTACGTCGGATAGCTTATTGTATGGAAGCTGGGCCGTCCTGTGGATGAACCGTGTGGACCAGGCCAAAGAGTGGTACCGGGAAGTTTTTGCGAAGCCGGTAAAAACAGAATTTGACCAATTATTTCTAACGACATTTCCTTATTATGAAGGACTTTCAGAAAATGCGATCCAGTACATCATCGATTACAATATGGAAGATTCCATAAGAGAAGAAGCCGGCCCCTCCATATGCCACGAGCGATTTCAGGAGAATTCATGGCTTCAGTTTGATGACGATTATATAAAGCTTCCTACAGGCTGGGTACTCGACCATCCTGTGCGTGATATTGCAGAGTGGATCCGTTCCTGTGTATACCAAAAAAACTTTACTCCTGAAAGCATCACATCGTTTCTCGATGATTACGAGCGGGTAATCCCTCTAAAAAGAGAAGGCTGGAGATTGTTATACGGACGTCTTTTATATCCGGTAAGGTATTTTGATCTGCTTGAAAAGCACTATCAAAATGAACGGGAGATCGGCAAAGAATTATCTCAGCACAAATTTACAGAATATCTTCTGATGGAAGAGCAGAACGAAAAATTCCTGCGCTCGTTTTTTCCATCGATCGGCTTGCCTGCCGACCGGCTTCAGATTCCAATCGTTGACTGGCTTCTCCCCAGCACGTAAAAGCGCTCTTTGTGAAGCGCTTTTTCTTTTGTCTAGGTCCAGCGCTTGTCGGACCTTAACAGGGCGCTTATGCTTTCCTGAATTGAACTGATAGGACAAACATGAGAAAATAAGGGAAAAAGCTTGGAGTGCTGATATGAAGCCCTATGTGTACATAACGCGAAAATTACCACAAGAAACACTTGCCGGACTGCAGGAAATCGCTGAGGTGGAAATGTGGATGGAAGAAGAAAAACCGGTTCCGCGCAGTATTCTGCTCGAAAAGGCAAATAAGGCAGCAGGACTGCTGACGATGCTCTCAGACCGAATTGATGAGGAGCTCTTGCGCCAGTCGCCGCACCTAAAGGCTGTAGCTAATCTTGCTGTGGGATTCGATAATATTAATGTGGAAGCTTCTTCAAAATACGGAGTGACCGTCTGCAACACACCTGATGTGCTTACAGACACAACAGCAGATCTGGCATTTGCATTGCTGATGGCAGCCGGGAGGAGGATTACAGAAGCAGCAGAATTCATTAATGATGGAAAATGGAACAGCTGGAGCCCGCTTCTTCTTGCAGGTACTGATATTCACCATAAAACATTAGGAATCGTTGGCATGGGGCGTATTGGTGAAGCGGTAGCCAGACGGGCATCAGGCTTTGATATGAAGGTTCTTTATCATAACCGCCGTCGAAAGATTGAAACTGAAGAAAGGCTGGGGCTCTCTTACCGGATATTCGAGGACTTGCTGAAAGAATCGGATTATATTGTCTGTTTAACACCGCTTACGCCAGAAACGAAAGATCTATTTAATGAAAAGGCTTTTAAGATGATGAAAGATACGGCGCTGTTTATAAATGTATCGCGAGGCGGAGTAGTGGTTGAGGAGGCGCTGGACCGTGCGTTATCAGAGGGCTGGATCAAGGGTGCAGGTCTGGATGTGTTCCGGGAAGAGCCGATCAATGCAGACCATCCGCTTTTAAGACATCCTAATTTGACGGCACTTCCACACATTGGGAGTGCAAGTACAGAAACACGCCTTAAGATGGCAAGACTTGCTGTGAGTAATATTGCTCATGTATTGCAGGGTTTAAAGCCTCCTGCAGCTGTAAATACAGGTAATCATGAATAAATGAGGGATTAATGAACAAGGAATTGTTAGGAAAAGCTGCTATTGTCACGGGAGTAACCTGAAATCCTCTTACAGGAGCTGAAACAGTTCCGTTTGGCTCATGGCATGATGGAATTGAATCTTGCGGTGGCCGATTCCTATGCAAGGCTTTTTGATGAAGCGGAACGTATGGTTGGGGCGCCTTAACAACGCCTGTTATTCAGTAAATGACACGATTGAGAAGTTCACGGCAGAACATTTGGACAAACACTATGAAATTAATGTTCGCGCAACGGCAATGCTTTGTGCGGAATTCGCCCGCCGCTGGAATGGAGGTTCTGGCGGAAGGATCATTAATATGACGTCAGGACAGTCTAAAGGGCCGATGGCGGGAGAACTTGCCTATGCAGCTGCAAAAGGGGCCATTGATGCACTTACAGTTACATTCAGTGAGGAAGTGGGGGGACAAGGCATTACAGTAAAACAATTAATCCTGGACCGACAGACACAGGCTGGATGAATGAAGAGACGCATAAGCACCTAGCTGCCATTTTCCCATCAGGAAGAGTTGGGATACCCGACGATGCAGCAAGGTTAGTTCATTTTCTTGCCAGCGATCAAAGCGAATGGATTACAGGCCAGATCATACATTCAGAGGGTGGTTTCAAACGCGGATAATAACCTGCTATTTGGCCTATTGCACGCAAAAGGGGCTTTTTGTCTCACACTAAAATGTAAGCGCTGCCAAAATCTTTACAATATTCCTGGTTGTTTCAAACCCAAATAGGGTCTACAATTGTCCTTAATATAAAAACATATGTATTTCTAGTGAGGACAGGAGTGTTGGCAATGGTTGAAAGCGTATCTGTAGGATTATTGGGACTCGGAACAGTAGGAAGCGGAGTCGTCCGGATGGTGGAGGGCCACCAGGAGGAATTGCTTCACCGTGTAGGCTGTCCGGTCTACATAGAAAAAGTACTCGTACAAAATCTGGACAAGGTAAGATCCTGTACGATTAAGCCAGAATTATTGACGAGCAATGCTGAAGAGGTCGTGAACCACCCTGAAATAGATGTTGTCATTGAGGTTATCGGAGGTATCCAACTAGCAAGAGAATACATCTTGCAGGCCTTAAACAATAAAAAACATGTGATTACAGCAAATAAAGATCTTATGGCACTGCATGGTGCAGAATTGCTGTCGGCCGCCGAAGAAAATGGGTGTGATCTATTTTATGAAGCGAGTGTAGCAGGAGGAATTCCAATTATCCGCACTCTTGTGGACGGCCTTGCATCAGACCGGATCACGAAGATGATGGGAATCGTAAACGGAACGACCAACTACATTTTAACGAAGATGGACAAACAAAATTTAACGTTTGAAGAAGTATTAAAAGAGGCTCAGGACTTAGGCTATGCGGAAGCAGACCCGACTTCAGACGTAGAAGGAATCGATGCTGCAAGGAAGATGGCGATTCTGGCATCCCTCGGTTTTTCTATGAACATACATCTTGATGATGTGGAAGTGAAGGGGATCTCCAATATTACAAGTGATGATCTAGTGTATGCCCGCCAGTTTGGCTATTCAATGAAATTGATCGGCAACGCAAGAAAAGATGGTGGAAAAGTCGAAGTGAGTGTGGAACCGACGCTGCTTCCGGATACACATCCGCTTGCTTCTGTACAAAACGAATATAACGCGGTTTACATTTATGGAGAAGCTGTTGGGGAGACCATGTTCTTCGGTCCGGGTGCCGGCCAGCTGCCTACCGCTACATCCATCGTGTCTGACCTTGTAGCAGTCGTTCGCAATATGCGACTTGGCGTTAACGGAAAAAGTGTAGTGGCTCCTCAATTTGAAAAACAATTAAAGCAAGCAGATGAGATTAAAGGGAAGTACTTTTACCGGTTGCATGTCAAAGATGAAGCAGGAACATTTTCTTCTCTGACTTCAGTCTTTGCAGAAAATCACGTCAGCTTGGAAAAACTGCTTCAAAAACCAGTCGGTGAAGACGGGGTTGCTGAGGTTGTTCTCGTAACGCATACGACAACAAAGCACCAAAATGACCAGATCTATCAGCAGTTACGGGATTCAGGGGTCGTTAAAGTAATTAAGAGCCATTACAGAGTAGAAGGAGGAGCACAATGAGCTATAAAGGACTAATTCATCGGTACAGGGAATTCTTACCCGTCAATGCCGCTACACCTGAACTTTCTCTGTTGGAAGGAAACACACCGCTTATTCCTCTTGAACACCTTTCAAAAGAATGGGGTATCGAGCTCTCCGTTAAATATGAAGGAGCCAATCCGACGGGATCCTTCAAGGACCGGGGAATGGTAATGGCCGTAGCGAAAGCGAAGGAAGAAGGAAGCAAGGCCATCATCTGTGCGTCAACAGGTAACACGAGTGCAGCGGCTGCTGCCTATGGGGCGAGGGCAGGGCTCCGGTGTATCGTAGTTATTCCTTCTGGAAAAGTGGCGCTCGGCAAGCTGGCACAGGCTAAAATGTATGGTGCGGAAGTGTTTGAGATCGAAGGGAATTTTGATGAAGCACTTCAGATGGTCCGCAGATTAAGTGAAGAAGAGCCGCTGACTCTCGTAAACTCTGTCAATCCGTTCCGTCTGGAAGGACAGAAAACAGCCGCGTTTGAAATCGTGGACGCGATGGGTTCAGCACCAGATGTGCTTGCCATTCCCGTAGGCAATGCAGGCAACATTTCTGCGTATTGGAAAGGATTCAAAGAATATCACGAGAAGAAGGGAAGCGGGCTCCCGAGGATGCAAGGCTTTCAGGCGGAAGGAGCAGCCCCGATCGTTAACAATGCCGTAGTAAAGAATCCAGAAACAATTGCCACTGCAATCCGAATCGGGAATCCAGCCAGCTGGAACTTCGCGGTCGAAGCTGTACAGCAGTCGAATGGCGGAGTGAACAGTGTCAGTGATCAGGAAATTGTAGAAGCATACCATCTGCTGGCGAAAAAAGAAGGCGTCTTTGCAGAACCGGCTTCGTGCTCATCCATTGCAGGCGTTTGGAAACTCGTAAAAAGCGGCAAGCTCGCAAAAGGAACAAGGGTTGTCGCCGTGCTGACTGGAAACGGGCTGAAGGATCCGGAGACAGCGATGGAGACGGTTTCTGTCAACCCGGTCAAAGTTTCCAATCAAATTGAAGAGCTGAGGGAGGCCATGAAGGGTTGTGTGCTTCAATGACCTTTTCCCCGTTTTCCATCCAAGTTCCGGGCAGCACAGCAAATTTAGGACCCGGTTTTGATTCAATAGGAATGGCGATCACAATGTACTTAACCGTGAATGTGTTTCCGTCTTCACAATGGAAATTCACTTACATTGGAAATGAACTGCAAATACTGAACGGAGAAAAAACGAATCTTATACATGATGCAGCTTTGCTGGTTGCAAAGGATCATGGTAAAGAGCTGCCATGCTGCTCCATTGAAGTGGAGAGCGAGCTCCCTCTTTCTAGGGGACTTGGCAGCAGTGCGGCAGCAATCGTAGCTGGTATAGAGTGGGCAAACCGTGTGCTTTCGCTCTCTTTGTCTAAAAAAGAGAAATCCTTATATGCATGCAGAATGGAAGGGCATCCTGACAATGTGGTCCCTTCATTGATCGGCGGCTTAGCCGTCAGCAGCTACCGAGAAAACACGATAGAAACGGTACAAATCCATGATTTATTAGTGGAAATGGTGCTTGTCATTCCGTCCTTTGAGCTTTCAACGAGCAAGGCAAGAGAAGCATTGCCCGAAAGCTTGCCTCACGCTCAGGCAGTTCAGGCGAGTGCGGTAAGCAACGTGTTAGTTGCTTCTGTGCTTACAAACGACTGGAAAACGGCTGGAAAAATGATGGAAAGAGATCTGCTGCACGAACCTTATCGCCAGTGCTGGTTTCCTGATTTTGCAGCAATTAAACAGAAAGCATACGAACTTGGCGCTTATGGAACAGCCATAAGCGGGGCAGGCCCGACAGTGATCAGCTTTGTGCCGGCAGGTTCCGGAGAACGCATCAGGGAACGGCTGGCATCAGCGTTTGAGGGTTATGTCTGCAGAATGGTTCTTCCTGATTCAAAGGGAGTTCGAATCGAACAGCTTTCTCTTCCGGCATAAAAAACCCCACTCCATTGAGCGGGGTTTTTTACATATCGCATTAATTAAAATACTTGTTCCAGTTCAACGACACCAGGCACTTCCTCAAGAAGGGCGCGCTCGATACCGGCTTTTAACGTAATGGTGGAGGAAGGGCAGCTTCCGCAAGCACCCATCAAACGTACTTTAACAATACCGTCTTCGATGTCAACGAGTTCAACGTCACCGCCATCACGAAGCAAAAATGGGCGTAATTTATCTAGAACTTCTTCAACTTGCTCACGCATAGAAATTTCAGTAGTCATAATAAAATGCTCCTTTCATTAAAAACTTACCTTTATTATACGGGTTTTGAATAAAAAAATCCATGTGCGCGCATCACAACATTGAAAAGAATTCACCTTTATTAACGGAGCAGAATCTATTACAATAAAAGAAAGCAGGGGATTTCAGATTGGGGTGAGTAAATGGACATGAGTCAGATCATCATAAAAGTATTCGGAGGGGAACAAAAATGTGCGAGCTGTGTGAATCTTCCTACATCAAAAGAAACAGCGGAATGGCTGGAAGCGGCCATCTCACGGAAATTTCCAAATCAGCTCTTCAGTATAGAATACGTGGATATCTTTTCTCCAACAGAAGGAGAGAACCAGAAATTTGCTCTTCAGATTCTTGAGGAAGATCTGTTCTATCCGGTCGTTGTCATCAACAATAAAATCGTAGCAGAAGGGAATCCACGACTGAAGGATATTTATGAAATTATGGAACAGCACGGCTATCGGGATGTTGTCTAAATTGATGAGTTAATAATTAGAGATAAAAGGGGCTATTTCGAGACAAAAGAAAATCCACGGGGTGATTGAAGGTCATCCCATGGATTTTTTTACGTTAGTTTTGATATTTATAGAGCCAGAGAATTCCGGATTTTAAAAGACGGGGAACACGTCCGATGAGGGAAGCTCCACCCATCGTTCCGAATCCGCTCTTCTTGCCCAGGGATCCCATAACACCTTTCAGCTTGATTTCTTCAAGCTCTGGCATCGGTTCATTTCTCCATTTTTTAAGAAGGATATCAGAAATCTGTTCTGCCTGTTCTTCCGCAAGCTGAGCGCTTGGAGAGAATGGCATGCTTGCACAGTCACCGACCACATATACGTTCTCGTCGTTTGGGAGCTGGTGATACTTAGTCAGTTTGACCCGGCCTTGAGCATCTTTTTCCACATCCAGTTCACGAACGAGTTTGTTTGGCTGAATGCCTGCTGTCCAGACGATGGCATCACATTCAATGGCTGTATCGTGATTGTAGAGTACGTTTTCTTCTACTCGGGTAATATTCGAATTGTTGATAACTTCAACACCATGCTGAATGAACCAGTTTTGTACATAGTTGCTCAGGCGCGGTTTAAACCCGTTAAGTATGATCGGTCCGCGGTCGAAAAGCTTGATGTTCAAATCGGAACGGCTCTCGCGGAGTTCACTGGCTAATTCGACACCGCTCAATCCTGCACCGACAACACCGACAACTGCATTATGCGGAAGGTTATTTAATACCTGGTAGGTTTCGCGGGACTTGTCCACACTTTGAATGCTGAGCGTATATTCTGGAGCACCAGGGACATTATGATATTTATCTTCACAGCCTAAGCCAATGACTAATTCATCATAAGTCAAAGTTTCATCATCTAAAAGGTGGATTTGTTTTCCGTCAAAATCAAGGCCGGTCACTTCTCCGTATTTCACTTTAAGCTGGGGATGTTCAGGGAACGGAACCCGGATATGGTGGTCGGAAATAGTTCCAGCAGCCAGCGCATAATATTCAGTTTTTAAACAATGATAAGGAAGCTTGTCGATTAAGGTAATTTGGACGTCGGATGGAAGCTCAGATGCATTCAGCAGGCGCTTCATTAGGCGCATTCCCCCATATCCGCCGCCAAGCAATACTAGGTGTTTCATTGTCTTTCCCTTCTTTCTATGGCACAATGTGTACTAATCTCATCAATAATAGCAGTAAATCAACGTTTTCTACAGGCTTCAACGGAAGCGATTTCACATTCAAACACTTCTAAGTATAGCATTTTACTATAAATTCTCAACCATTTTAATGAAAAACTGAAGGGGACAAGTTAAAGGGTTTGACTGTCCTGTTCCTACAAGATAGGATAGAAAAGTAAGGCGAGGTGAAAAGATGAAGCCGATTATCGAATTTTGTGTCAGCAACCTGGCCAACGGCTCACAGCGTGCACTAGAGAAATTGGAACAGGATTATGACCTTGATGTGATTGAATACGGCTGTCTCGGATATTGTGGGCACTGTGCCCGTTCTCTATTCGCTTTAGTGAACGGAGAAATTGTACACGGTGAAACACCGGACGAGCTGGTCGAGAACGTTTATAAATTTTTAGAAGAAAATCCGATGTTTTAATAAAAAACACGATTTCCTCCGCGGAAATGGTGTTTTTTTATATTCAGCGTTAGTTTGGCAACAAAGATGAATTTATAAACGACTTATAAAATGCATTAACTGGCCAAAACATAACATTTACTGTCCGATCAAACTTAATGTAAACTGCCTGTATCAATAGAAAAGCTGGCTCATCGAGTGAGCCAGCTTTTTCTGCATTTTTTAAGAATGCTGATATTGTCTGTTCAGCCAAGGCTGAATCCTTGTATATAACACAATGAATAAAATTGTGATAAGTAATCCTTTGATCACATTGAACGGTGCAATCCCTACTAAGATCAGGTTCAGCATCGCATCACCGGACATTTGCGGTGAGTTCAGGAACCATGTGTAAGCGGGAAGGATCAGCACGTAATTCAATACCCCCATCGCTAACGTCATTAAGACTGTTCCACTGACCAACCCTGCGGATAAGCCCTTCGTAGTACGGTATTTGCGGAAGAAATAGGAGACAGGAACAATGAAGATCGATCCAGCGATAAAGTTTGCCAGTTCTCCAACTGGAACCCCTGTCAGGTTGCCGACAATTCCGTAATGAAGGAAGTTCTTAATTGCTTCAACGGCAATTCCTGCGAGCGGTCCGAAGACAATCGCTGCAAGCAATGCAGGGACTTCGCTGAAGTCAATCTGCAGGAATGATGGAAGACCCGGAAACGGAAAATCCAATAACTGTAATACGTACGCAATGCTGCTTAGCATGGAAACAGCCACCATCTTATACACTTTTCCCTTTTGCATGTTGAAATCTCTCCTTTTGTTGCGCCATCTCTGATTTCAAATGCAGTGCACCCCTGACAACAATAGAAAACCCTTAGCTTTTTATTGAAGCTAAGGGAGAGTGTCAGGCATCATCAAATAAACATTTTAAGAACGTTTTGTCCTTAGAATGCAGCTGAGCGAGGGCTCAGTCGTTTTACAATAGATCTCTTTATTGTAAAAGAACTGAACGATGCACCGTCATCTTCTCCCATCCAGACTTTACTGTCGGCTCTGGAATTACACCAGATCAGCAGACAAGAAGCAACGAAACGATGTCTAGCTTCAATGCTTAAAGCCTCGAGTCACTTTCACTCCCTGCCAAAAAACAAAAAGTGTTTGATGGTCAGTGAGTTCCAATGCTTATCGGCTCTAAGCGATGCGTTTCAGCTCTTCTCATGAGCTCACGGGCTGATGAAGAGGGAATCTTCAAATACCGCCGGTCGGGAATTTCACCCTGCCCCGAAGATGGATCGCTATTTTTTTGTAAAATACATTGCTTATTATACTGCATAAAAAGGAATTTGGGAACCATTTTGACTTACAAAAGTTTAGTGGGTTTTTGGAAATTGCTGTTTCGTTTTCATTGTTGTACTTGATAGTGGTTGATTTCCGTTCCAGGCTGCTCGCTTTCCGCGGGGAATGAGGTAAGCCCCACGGCGCAAGCGCCTTTGGGTCTTACCTGTCACGCTACCCCCGCAGGACAAGGAAGGCTTCGGCAGCGTTATATCGCACGAAGAAAATGTGAAATTCATTTTCGAGGAGTCTCGCACCTTCCACTCCAATCAACTTGTCAAGGAAGATTCTATGCAGAAATGTTCATAATGCAACAAGCTTTTTGAAAAAAGCCTTGGAAATGGAATAAGGTTATGAACCGAAAAGAATGGGTAAAAGAAATCACACAGATGCTTGGTCTTCTGGTATACAATAGGTAGGAAATAATCTATGCAAGGAGGGGAAATCTGGCTGTTCTGAGAAAGAAGCCAGTGGTTATGCTGACATTTGAGAATTCTTGGCCTTACGATAAAATGATGGACGATATCTATATAAATGAATGCCCGTTCTGCCATAAGTCCAATGTGCTGACGGCATTTTCTGAAGAAAAGCTGAACAGTGCAAAGGAAGGCATCAAGCAGCTGCTGGTCATGCCATGCTGCCACAGCAAGCTGACCATCTTAAACGCAGATGATGATTACTTCTGGACAGAGGAAAAGTTAAGATAAGAAGAAAAGCGCAAGCGCCCTGATTAAGTCCGAAAAGCGCTGAAGCTAGGCATTACTTCCGTGAATTTACTTTAAACAAAAACTGCCGGATGCTTCCGGCAGTTTTTGTTTAATATTCTTTGATGATGTTATAGAACGTATCGCGTTCAACAGGTTTCTTGTTGGCTGTTTTTATTAAATGCACCAATTCTTTACGCGTAATGCCTTGAGAAGTGAGGGCACCAACAGAGTGAGAAATTCTTTCCTCAATCAAAGTTCCGTGAATGTCATCAGCACCAAAAGTCAAGGCCATCTGTGTTAATTGAACACCGATGTTGATCCAGTACGCTTTAACATGGTCAAAATTATCGAGCATCAAGCGGCTGATAGCGATTGTGCGCATATCATCAAAAGCTGACGTCCGGCGGGTAAGCCCCATGGAAGCTGTTCTTGGCTGCATCGCAAGCGGAATGAAAACCATAAATCCGTTCGTTTGATCTTGAAGCTTTCGAAGTCTGTCCATATGAATCAAGCGTTCTTCTTTTGATTCAATAGAACCGTACAGCATGGTTGCATGAGTACGAAGTCCAAGACCGTGAGCAATCTCATGGGATTCCAGCCATTGATCGGTAGAAGCTTTATCCGGACTCATTTTTTCACGATAGCGTTCAGTTAGAATTTCTGCACCGCCTCCTGGCATTGTGTCCAGTCCTGCTTTAACAAGTTCCTCTAATACTTCTTTCATGGACAAACCAGATAAGCGTGCAAAAAACTCAATTTCTGCTCCTGTATAGGCTTTTATTGCAGCATTTGGATAATGTTTTTTCAGAACACGAATGGTGTCCAGATAGTAGTCAAAAGGCACTTCATTATTATGGCCGCCGACAATATGGAATTCGCGGATATTATCATTCCATCGCTTTTCAACATACTCAAGCAGCTGTTCTTCGTTCATTGTATAGGCGCCTTCTTCACCAGGTTTCCGCTTGAAACCGCAGAAGCTGCAAGTTGCTTCGCATACATTGGTTGGGTTAATGTACATATTTTCAATAAAATAAACATTATCGCCGTTTTTCTTCGAATTCACTTCATTCGCCAATTGAGCGACACCTAGTATATCGTTGGTTTCATATAAAAAAAGGCCGTCCTCAATTGAAAGTCGTTCACCGTTACGGATTTTTTCAGCAATGTCATGAATTTTTGTTTCTTGTGTAATGATTGCCATTCCTTTTCCCCCGTTTCAATTAATATGTATATACGTTCTATTGTGCAGGAAAGAATCCCGCGAAATCAAACTTTTTGATTAAAAGCTTTTTTCTAGGGCTAGTAAAAACGCCCGAAGAATACGCAGTCTATTATACGCTCATTTATTTGGGAGGACAAGGAAGGAACGAATTACCTTCAATGTCACATTCGTGTAACAAACGTTAAAGATTGTTTACTTTTTAGAAATAATAAAGACAAAAGGGTGAAAATATAGCAGAATACATAATATTGAGTGTCTTATATTGTAAAAAAATTGAAGATGAAGTAGAATAATGGAACCGCCAGGTATTGAACCAGGGAGTGTTGCACGTGATGAATGTAGCTGATTGCGAACGGCTAATCCAATATAATGAGCAGATAGAAGTGCTCCGCCAAAAGATGATTAAAACGGCTGATCTATTTGGTCTGAATCATCCCCAAGTATTGAGCTATAGCCGTAAAATTGATGAAACCCATAACCTCATATTAAAGATTGAAAAAGAAAATTCATTTTAAGGAGCAAGCCTAAACCTTGAGAGTTTTGGTTTGCACTTGTATAATATAGTTATAAAACCTTCAATGAAGGAGAGTGTACAGAGATGATCGTAAACTTTACAGATGCGGCAGTAGGCAGAATTAAAGAAATGCTTGCAGCTGAAGAGGAATCAGGACTTTTTCTTCGTGTCGGTGTAAAAGGCGGCGGATGCAGCGGCCTCTCATACGGCATGGGCTTTGATAAAGAAACCCAGAGCAATGATCATGAAGAGGAGATTAATGGCCTTAAAATTGTTGTGGATGATGAAAGTTCCAAGATTTTAAATGGTACAACTGTTGATTTTAAGCAGAACATGATGGGCGGAGGATTTACAATCAATAATCCGAACGCGATCGCTTCATGCGGATGCGGTTCTTCATTCAAAACTGCAACCAATGCTGGTACTCCTGAAGAGTGCTAATCATATAGAAAAAACCTCCTCGTAAGCCGCTGATGGCTGACAAGGAGGTTTTTTTTGTCTAGCTACAGTGCCTGAGGCTGTGTAATGGTTCCAGCGCTTGTACCCACAGGGCATAAGTGCGACATTGGCTCATAAAAACATGAGCCGTGTCTTCTTTATCGGACTTTAGCAGGGCACTTTCGCTTTTCTGTGTGCAATTTTACCGGCGGCAGAGAATATGTTTATACCACTTGAAAAAAATCAACCTGTAAAGGGAGAGTAAAAAGTGGAGATGATGAACCTAAACATATTGTCGTGGCTGCTGGCGAGCTTTTCGGTACTGCTCGTTATGGCAGCAGGTTATGCAATGGGTGGATGGCTAGGAATCTTGCTGATCAGTATCCTGTGGGTGCTGCTTTACTGCTGTGTGTCATAAATGAAGTATGTAATCGAAATACGCAGGCAATCCAAAGGGAGGCCAGGTCTTACGGTAGAGATTGAGTTCAATACGAAGGAAGAAGCGGAAGCCTATCTGCAAAAGACATATGAAGATTACGTTAAAGGTCAGGAAGCAACGGTGGATTATGAAACCATAACAATCAATGAAGAACTATTTCAAAAAGAAATAATAATCCGGAAACGAAATGAAAAAGGAAAAAAGGTGTTTAGCTTACTGCTAACCACCTTCATAAAAGATTTTTAGTTGCCCAAATACAAAAGAAAGAACAGCCCGATAAGGTCAGATAAGACGGAAAACCCGATATACATCCACTTTTTTCTGCCGGCATTCCGGCTGCTTGCCATCATTAATCCGGTACCGAGTATAAAGAAAACAATTCCAATGATGATGAATGTGTTCATTTGTAATCTCCTTATTTATGTAGAAAAAAACCCGGTGTGCCGACACCGGGTTATATTTATGGGTTTATGAGCAGAACTTGTCTGCTGATGTCATTGTAGCATACTTACCATGGCAAAACCAAGAACCACTTTATTCCAGTGAGCCTTTGACTTTTTCCAAGAGCTGCTTGAGCTCAGGGAGGGCTGCCTGAACATTTTCAAGAAACGATTCATCTGTAATGTGCAGTGATCCAATCTTACGCTGAAGATCCTGCAGCAGTTCAGCAATGTAAAGTTCATCTTCGGTCCATTGGCGATTCATAAATTGAATTTCCTCCTAAAATAAGCTGCTGCTGTGTTGTGGCTGGGTTTTTGCTTTTGGATCTATATAAGTTTTCGCATTGTTAATAGCGGTAGGTGCTTCACCAAAACCTGCAGCGATCAGTTTTACTTTTCCATCATAAGAACAGATGTCTCCTGCAGCATAAATTCCTTTGGTGTTCGTCTCCATTCTTGAATTTACGACGATGGAGTTGCGTTGAATCTCAAGTCCCCAATTTTTAATCGGCCCGAGTGAAGAAACGAATCCATAGTTGACGATAACGGCATCGACTTCAACTTTTTCTTCCACATCTTCGTTTTCCAGAATGACATGGGTTATCTTTTCGCCGTCATTCACGAGTTCTTTGATCTGAAATGGAGTTTTGATTTTTACGTTTGAGCTCAGCAGCTGTTCTACACTATGTTCGTGCGCGCGGAACTTGGGCCTCCGATGGGTAAGTGTAACTTCATCAGCAACAGGTTCAAGCATGAGTGCCCAATCGACCGCAGAGTCACCGCCGCCTGCAATCAAAACTTTTTTACCTGCAAACGCCTGAAGGTCATTCACGAAATAATGAAGGTTCTTTCCTTCAAATGCTTTGGCATCGTCAAGCTCCAGCCGTCTTGGCTGGAAAGCTCCTACACCGGCTGTGATGATGACCGCTTTGGAATAGTGTTTATTTTTATCTGTTGTCAGTTCAAAATGTTCTTCTTTTTTCTCAACGTTTTGAACGGATTCTTCAAGCACAATTTCAGGGTTGAACTGCTCTGCTTGGACTTTTAGGTTATTCACAAGCTCCTGGGCGAGAATCTTTGGAAATCCTGCTACATCATATATGTATTTTTCGGGATATAATGCAGCGAGCTGTCCCCCGAGCTGTGGCATGCTTTCAATGATCTTTACTTTCATTTGGCGCATTCCCCCATAGAATGCTGCAAACAATCCTGTTGGACCTCCGCCAATTATCGTAACATCATACAGATTTTCTTCTGTCATACTTCCACCCCCGAGAATATTTTCATTCTTCCCTCCATTATAGTAAGAATAAGAGGGAAAGGAAAGAATAATACCACCAATGTACGTTCTTTGACGATGGCTGTTCTGTAAGGCTGTATTTATACAATAGGTAAGGAGAGGTGTCAACTGATTATGGCTTTTTTTCAAAAAACGGTTGAAATATAAGAAGAAAAGGACTAAGATAAAATAGGAAAAAACATGGGGGAATTGTGACAGTTTTCGTCTTTATTTTTATCCTACTACGTGAAATACGTCACAAACTTTTTGTCTATCATATTTCCTTATTGGTTAGGTAAAACTATAAAAAATCTGAACTGGAAGTGATCATATGAGTAAGCCAAAAATATTAATTATTGGTGGAGGATATGGCGGGATGATGTCAGCTGTCCGCCTGGAAAAAGAGCTTGGTTTAAACAATGCGGATGTTACGCTTGTGAACAAGCACAACTATCACTACCAAACCACATGGCTTCATGAAAATGCGGCAGGTACGCTGCACCATGATAAAACACGCATCATGATTGATGACATTATCGACACGAACAAAATCAACTTTGTACAAGATACAGTCGTTGAGATCAAGAAAGATGAGAAGCGTGTCATTCTTGCAAATGGCGAGCTAACGTACGACTACCTTATCATTGCTCTTGGATCAGACCCAGAAACATTCGGCATCCAAGGTTTGAAAGAAAATGCGTTCAGCATTCGCAGTATCAACTCTGTCCGTGAAATCCGTGAACACATCGAATATAACTTTGCTCGATACAACAACGAAGGACAAAAACAAGAACTAATCAACATCGTTGTCGGCGGTGCTGGATTTACTGGAATCGAGTTTGTTGGTGAACTGGCTGACCGTGTTCCTGAACTTTGCAAAGAATACGATATTCCGCGTGAAAAAGTCCGTATCGTTAATATTGAAGCGGCTCCTAATGTTCTTCCAGGCTTTGACGAAGAGCTCGTTGAGTACGCAATCAATAATCTTGAACGCCGCGGTGTAGAATTCCTTGTAAACACACCGATCAAAGAATGTAGCGAAGACGGAGTTCTTCTTGCTTCCGGTGAAGAAATTAAAGCAGCTACTGTTGTATGGACTGGCGGAGTACGCGGTAACCACTTAGTAGAAGAAGCTGGGTTTGAAACAATGCGCGGACGTGTAAAAGTAGAAAAAGACCTTCGCATGCCTGGATATGACTATATCTTTGTAGCTGGAGACTGTGCTCTTATTATTAATGAAGAAATTAACCGTCCTTATCCTCCAACAGCTCAAATCGCTATTCAGCAGGCTTATACAATCGGCCGTAACCTGAAAACGCTCATTAATGGCGGAGGACAGATGGAAGAGTTCAAACCGGATATTAAAGGTACTGTAGCTTCTCTTGGTAAGGGTGAAGCAATCGGTGTCGTTGGAAACAAAAAACTATTTGGTTCAACAGCATCTGCGATGAAAAAAGTCATCGATAACCGTTACCTTTTCTTGCTTGGCGGAGTACCAATGGTCATCAAAAAAGGAAAGCTTAAATTATTTTAATAAATGACACCATGATATGATGAGAGCAGAAGTCCTTCGGGGCTCTGCTCTTTTTTTGGTTTGGAATTTGATGGAGTGTGATTGAATCGCCATCAGTATGCGATGCATGATAGGAATGTAAATCAACCATAAGCTTTTTTAAAAGGAGATATTTTATGAGTACGATGAAAAAGAGAGGAAGTGTCTGGCTCGCAGCGGCAGGGCTGGTCATCCATGACGGTAAATGCCTCGTTGTAAAAAAGAAGTATGGGGGGCTAAAAGGCAAGTGGTCCATTCCTGCAGGGTTTGTGAATCCGGGTGAAACGGTGGATGAGGCGGCTGTAAGAGAAGTGAAAGAAGAAACAGGGATCCAGAGCAGGGCTGTGAACGTGGTCGGTATACGAACTGGTGTCATAAAGAACGAAATCAGTGACAATATGGTCGTTTTTCTGCTGGAGCATATAGGAGGAGAGATCCGTCCTCAGCAAGAAGAGATTGAAGAAGCAAGGTTTCTCACTCCGGAGGAATTAAGGGATGATCCGGTTACTTCCATGATGGTCCACCATTTTCTCAATGAGAAAAAAGAAACCGTTAATGAGCATTTAAATCCTGGAGATATATTCGGCTACACTTCTTATAAAATTTTTGATAATCGTTGAAATTGTATGGAATTTGGACATATTTAATGATAAATTGAAATGTTTACGCTTACATTGGGGATATGGGCGGATTCGCTCCCTTTTCAAGTTTTTGGATTCTTGATATATTATCAGAAAATTCAAACAAGGGGAGTGTCATCTTATGAAATCGTCAACAAGAACAAAAGCACAGGAAAAGTGTCAATATTGTGAAGGCAAGGGGTATTTCCAGCTTCTTCTAGGTGGCTCTGAAACTTGTGAAGAGTGCTGTGGAAGCGGAAAAAGGGAGAGATAAATAAGGAAGGAGCACTGCGATGCGGTGCTCCTTTTTCTTTATCCTTATATTGACTTTAATCCCCTATTTCAGTAAACTAGCTTTGAATATGGGGGTGAAGGAATGTACTTACCGCAATTATTTATTTCCATGCTATTATTTATCGTTCTTTTCTTTGGAATCGGTTTCCTTTTAAACATGCTTCTTCGTTCAACATGGATTATGGCTGTTATTTATCCGGTTGTCGTGATTATGATTATCGATCATGTTAAATTTTTTAAATACTTTTCAAGTCCCGGAAAAAGTTTTGCAGAACTCGGCCAGGACTTTATCCATCTTCAGGCTGTAGACATTTGCATCCTGGTTAGCGGAATGGTCGGAGCGATTTTTGCCGGCATGGCCATCAAGATGCTGCGCGTCAGAGGATATCAAATGTTCTAGAATCTTCTATGATTAATAGAAGGTTCTTTTTTTATGCTCATTGTCGGGCTGAAGCCCCTTCTGCGGTATAAAACTCACTTTTCTTGGAAAATACTACGTTTTAGAGAGGAGTGAAAGTTTGCGTTTTATACCTACTGCCATAAAACGGCTTATGATGACAGCTATGTTTATCCTTGCTCTGCTTACGACCTTGCACTCAATCTCGGGTGTCGAGGCTAAGGATGTATCAGATTGGGCATCTTCCGAACAGAAAGGTAAGCAGGATGGATTGTTGCGTTCATTGAACATTGAATTGGCAAAGTATATTGCCGGTGCGCTTGAGAATGTTCCATCATTCTGGGATAGGGAGTTTACTGTAACAACAGAGCCAAAAGCAGAAACCGCAGCATCCCCACTTGATCATTTTGATGTAACTCCCTACCCCTCAGTAACGGTTACAGCTACAGGCTATACTGCAGGGATAGAGTCCACTGGAAAAAATAAAGCTCATCCCGCTTATGGGATTACAAAATCGGGGTTAAAGGTAAAACGTGATCTTTATTCCACGATTGCCGCAGATCCCGCTGTTTTTCCCATCGGCACCATTCTGTTCATTCCCGATTACGGGTTTGGCGTAGTGGCTGATACGGGTTCAGCCATAAAGGGAAAAAGAATAGACCTATACTATGAGACGACGAAAGACGTCTATGAAAAATGGGGCAAAAAGACGTTAAAGGTCTACGTGATTCAAAAAGGATCCGGGAAAGTGACCGAGCAGGAGCTCAAAACGTGGAATGAAAAAAAATCCATGCAGTTCTATCGAAAACAATTGTATTAAAAAAGCTTCGAGCCCGCTGGCTTGAAGCTTTTATATTGTATTATGAATTACTTTGCTGTACGAGCCGGCTGTTTCCACAGCACTTTATGCAGTTTCTTCAAACCATCAATCAGCCTTGGTGACGGCCGGCAGAATAGATGTTCCTCAAGGATATGTACCTTGTTCTCCTTTACTGCTCTAAGATCGGCCCAGCCAGGGCGTTTCTCCAGAAGTTCCGGTTTTACTTTCTCTTTTCTTACCCCTACCCAAGCGATGCAGATCTCGTCAGGATCACGTTTAATTACATCCTCCCAGGTTGTTTGAACACTTGCCAGTTCAACGTCTTCGAACACGTTCTCAGCTCCGGCAAGGTGTGAAATCTGAGTAAGCCAGTTCAGCTTTCCTGGTGTGAAAACAGGCTTGGGCCACCATTCCCAGTACAGGCTTTTTTTCTCCTTTATTCCTGCTGCAAACGACTGAAATTCATTAATGGTTTCTTTATATTGAGAAACGAGATAATCGGCACGCTTCTCAACGCCGGTCCTTCTGCCCAAATCTTTTAAATCCCCAGCGATATCCTCAAGCGTATTGGGGTTGTAAACTACATGCGGAAGATTGCGCCGTTTCAGTTCTTCTATATTCTTTTCCATACCAGGAACACTTAAGGAGGCAATCACGAGATCCGGTTTAAGTTCCTCGACCATGTCCATATTGATGGATAGATCAGGGCCAAGCCGAGGCAAGCTGCGCACTCGTTCAGGCCAGTCGGAAAAGTCATCAACCCCCACCAGCTGTTCAGTTAACCCAAGATAATCAACAAGCTCTGTATTGCTCGGACAAATAGATATCAATCTCATGAATCGTCACCCCTTAAAGAACGAAGAAAAGCCAGTATACAATCAGTGTTTGGATAATTCCGAGCATTGCGCCATAGAATACCTCATCCGGCTGGTGTCCCAGAAGCTCCTTTAATTGTTTGTGCTTTTCTTTAACGTCAGTTTTTTTCATTGCCTGGCTGACTTCCACATGTTCCCGGAAATCAGTTACTAACTTATTCAATACGGCAGCCTGTTCTCCTGCATGCCATCGAATTCCTTTCGCATCATACATAACAATAATGGCAAACATAGCAGCAACGGCAAAAATAGAGCTGCCCAGGCCTTCTCTGAGAGCAACTCCTGTTGCAAGCCCTGTAACAGCAGCGGAGTGAGAACTAGGCATGCCTCCTGTACTGATAAACAAATCCCATCTCACTTGTTTTGTCTCCAGGTAGGTAATCGGTATTTTCAAGAATTGAGCCATTAATATTCCTAATAAGGAAGCAAGTAAAGGAAAATTGAATAATAGGTCCATAGATCGTCTCCTCGCAGCCTTTTTCTACAATGTATCGAGATAAGGTTGTTCTAATGCTTTCATAATACCCTTTTTTTGTTGTTTGCAATCTTATAGTTCTGCCATGAATGACGTCATTCGAAGGGAGATAATGTGCCTTCTGTTATCATAATAGGGAAGGGATGGCGGAGAACAGATGGATTATCCGAAGGAATACTATGAGTTTTTCATTTCATTCAATGAGGGAGATTATTATACGTGCCATGATCTGCTGGAGGAAATGTGGATGACGGATAAGAGAAATTATTTTCTAAAAGGGCTGCTGCAGATGACGGTAGCGATCTACCATTATGAGTATGGAAATGTAAAAGGAGCAAGGGCCATGATGCAGGCCGCCCACAACTACCTCCAAGAGTATCGGCCTTTTTATTGGGGGATAGATCTTGAAGAGGTGTATCGTTTTATTGAAGCCTGTTTGAACAGAATACCTCATGAGATGGACAGTGTCGCTTTTGAGGATGCGGATAAACTGCCGGCTTTGCCAGAATTGATCCTGCTACTAAATGACCTTGAGGAAGAATAAACTTACATTAGCATACCGTGCAAAAGGAGGATGTGCATGTTCACCGTAAAGGCAAATTGGAATAAAGACAAGGCGGAAGAGGCGTTGTTGATCGGCATCTGGTCCGATCACAAAAAACTGGAGGGAATTGCTGCCGTACTTGATGAGGCCTTTAATGGCCATATCACGGAGCTTTTGCGGGAAGGGGATGTTTCCGTGATGGCAAAATCAGTCACAAAGCTCCATACGTTTGGCATCGTGGGAGCCAAACGGCTGTATTTTATCGGATTGGGAAGGCGGGCGGAAGCAACTTATGAGAGCATAAGAGAGGCGTTCGGGAAAGCGGTTCAGATGCTGAAGCGGGAAAAGCGGGAAAAAGCCGCTATCGTTCTGGAAACCTTTGAAAACGACAGACTGTCTTCAGAGAAACTTGCCCACGCTTTTGCAGAAGCAGTCGTGGCGGGCAGCTATGCCTTTGAAAACTATAAGGAACGTTCCAATGAAAGAGATAAAAAGCTGACAGAAATTACGGTATACAGTTCGGACAGCCAGACAGGTGCAGGGCTTTCGACAGGCCATGCTTTTGGTGCGGGAATCAATACAGCACGCAATCTTGTGAACACTCCCGGCAACCTATTGACTCCGAAAGACCTCGCTCGGGCAGCGATGGAGATTGCCATCAAATACGGGATGGAATATGAGATTCTAGAGAGGGAGGATATGGAACGGCTAGGCATGGGAGCGCTCCTTGCCGTGTCACAAGGTTCCGATGAGCCCCCAAAAATGATCACAGTGAAATACAAAGGACGGGACACGTGGGATCATGTTCTTGCCCTTGTAGGCAAGGGCCTGACGTTTGATTCAGGCGGCTATTCCATCAAGCCGGGTGCCAACATGCATGAAATGAAAAGTGATATGGGAGGAAGCGGATCTGTGCTTGGCGCCATGGAAGCAGTGGGCCGGCTGAAACCCAAGACCAACCTTCTTTTTGTTATTCCGTCCAGTGAAAACCTGATTAACGGAAAGGCGATGAAGCCTGGAGATGTTTTTACTTCACTCAGCGGGAAAACGATTGAAGTCCGTAATACTGATGCAGAAGGAAGACTGATTCTTGCGGATGCCATCACCTATGCAAAAGAAATGGGTGCTGACTATCTGGTGGATGTGGCTACATTAACCGGTGGTGTCGTAGTGGCGTTGGGAGATTGTACAACTGGAGCTCTTACGAACGACGAAGTGTTTTTCAAACAGGTGAGCCAGTCTGCAGGACATGAAGGAGAACTCCTTTGGCTTCTGCCAAGCCATCAGCCCTTTAAGGATATGCTGAGGTCGAGTGATGTAGCCGATCTGAATAACTCCACAGGACGGTTAGGCCACGCGATTACCGGTGGGCTGTTTGTCGGGGAATTCGCTGGGAAGACCCCTTGGGTCCATCTGGACATTGCGGGTACAGCGTATTCCTCCAAGCCTTCGAACCTCGGTCCAAAAGGGGCTACCGGGGTCATGGTACGGACATTGGCCAGGCTGGCGATGAATTTCAAATAATACAGCAAGAAAAAGCATGGCACCTGTCATGCTTTTTTCCATACTCTGAAAAGAAAAAGAGGATTGCAGGATTCCAGGAGTTGTATTATAATATAATTATTATTACTTTATAATAATTTTAAAATACATAAAGGAAAGGGGATTGTTCAATGGCTGATTACGATTATCACCATCTCCCACATGTAAAAGTGCAGAGCCGGTCAAAGAAGACGTTGTGGATTACCCTCTTGCTGACCCTGTTTTTTACGATCGTTGAAGTAATCGGCGGGCTGATCTCCAACTCACTTGCACTATTATCGGATTCTGCCCACATGGTCTCTGATGTGCTGGCACTCAGTTTAAGCATGCTGGCCATTTACCTCGCTACCCGGCAGCCGAATGCCAAATTCACTTTTGGTTTTTTGCGTTTTGAAATCATCGCTTCCTTTCTGAATGGGCTTGCCTTGGCTATCATTGCCATTGGTATTTTTATTGAAGGCATCAAGCGTTTTATCAAGCCGGAAACAATCGATTTTAAATTGATGCTGATCATCGCAGTGATCGGCTTCACCGTGAACCTTGTGCTGACCATTGTCCTAAGCCGAAGCATGAAGGAAGAGGAAAACTTAAATGTAAAAAGTGCTCTCTGGCATTTTATCGGAGATTTGCTGAGCTCAATCGGGGTTATTATCTCTGCTGTTCTCATTAAATTTACCGATCTATATTTCTTTGATCCTCTGATCAGCTTGATCATCGGCGGGATCATCTTTACAGGAGGCTACAAGATTATAAAAGAATCCTACATGATCCTAATGGAATCTGTTCCAGAAGGTTTGGATCTGGAAGCGATCCGAGCGGATATTTATCAAGTAGAAGGTGTAGAAGATGTTCATGAGCTACATCTATGGACGGTGACCAGTGATCACCATTCTCTTACCGCCCATGTTTTCATTAATGAAAACATTCAGCCGTTCTGTGTCATTCTTGCCATTAATGAGATGCTGAAGGACAAATACAAACTCAAACATACAACCGTTCAGATTGAACACGCCACCATCCATCACCATGGAGAGTACGGCAAGCAGTTTTTAGAAACACATAAATCCTAAATTTCTTTTTGAGTTCTTCAAAATGGTGAAGGGCTCTTTTTTTCGGGTGCAAGGAAATGGACATAACTGCTGCATATTGATTAAAATGAGGACAATACTTATGCTACAACCGTAAAGGGGTTCTCTATGAGCGAAAAGAAATCATTGGCAGCACGCATTTTTTGGTACATCATTTTAACGATACCTATTTTAATTATTGTATTTACTATCGTAGCGTTATTAAGAAACGTATTCTAACCTGGCCTAGGTATGTACTGTATCCCGAATGATGGATCCTAAAAAACGTTCATTATTCGGGATTTTTTATGAAGAAAATAGGGATTAAAGAATTTATAATCTAAAAAACCGGATGAGCAAAAGATCAATGCTGGCAATCAGGAAAAAAATAAGGGCTGATTTAGAGTGTCCGGAGGTATAAAGCGCAATGGCACCAGCAGCAAACACAGTGAGCTGAATCAGGGTACGCAAAGAAATAGGGATCGGAATCGATGCCTTTGGAGAAAGAAGCATTCCCCAAAAGATTGCAACCAGAAGCGGAGCTGCTAGGCAGAGAACATATTTCGAAAATCCGCTGACCATGTGAAATCCCCAGTATCCAAAGGCTCCCAATACAAAGAGCTCTGATAAAAACAGCACACCTAAAAGAAAGGGCCCCAATATGGCCATGATGATTCCCCGCTTTCTTATTGAATTCCTGCCTTTAAACGATAGTCAGCCATCTGTGCTTCGGGATGAAGAACGGTGTCTCCGTGGCAAACCTCAAGACGTTTCGGGTTGAGCTGGCTGACGATGGAGCTGCTCCTGAAGGCTTCCTCCATATCAGCTGTAAACATCGGCATCGGTTTTTTAAGCCTTCCTTTCTTGGAAGTGAACAGATCACCTGCAAGAAGGACCTGATCTTCTTCGTGGTAATAAACAGTGTGGCCGGGAGAGTGCCCCGGAGTCAGGTAGGGTCTTATTCCATCAATGAGTTCCAGTTCACCCTCGTTTCCAGCAGACAGGGGATGGGTAATGCCCTTTGAGACCGATGCAGCAGCCTTCTTTCTGCGGGGATAGGCAAGGTCACCTTCCAGATAAGGAATTTCAAGTGAATGGGCGTATACCGGAACATCAAGATCCTTCAGGATGGCTGAAATGGATCCGGTATGATCCGAATGCCCGTGTGTCAGCAATATCCTTTGCAGAGGGCCGGCATTCAGCTGATTTATCGTATTCAATATTCCTTTCGCCATCATCGGAATTCCTGCGTCTACAAGAGTGATTCCTTCTTTACCGCGAACAGCCCAAACATGGATCGGTATGATCATCCATGTTTTCAGGCTCCAAATATGAGGGGAGATCTGTTCAACTTTCATGGTTATTCGCTCCTTTTTTTATGATTTCATGAAAACCGAGAAAAAGGGCTTCTACGCTTTGTTCAAAGGTGGGTGAAAGACGCACAAGGAGCTCTTGAAGAGGCTCTTTATGATTGAGGTAGGTACTAATAATGCCGTGCAGGTTGTAGAAAAGGATACGGGCAAAGGCAAGGGATTGTTCATTATCAGAAATACCGAGCACATCTTTCAATACACTCATTAACAGCTGGAAAAGCTCAATCCGGACTTTGTTGATCTGCAGTTTTGGATTTTGTTCATCCACTCTGGAAGAACTGGCAGTGATAAATGTGGTGTACATACTCTGATGCAGGAGACAAAATTCAATAAAGGTCCGGCAGATGGATTTTAATTTAGCGGACCCTCCCGCATCCTGGCGATGAGAGATATCCTCCAGCTGCAGTTTAAGCTCCTGTAAGAGCGGCATCGCTAAATGATGGAGCAGCGATTCTTTGTCTTTATAATAGAGGTAGATGGCCGTGTGCGAGCATCCGGCTTCTTTTGCGATCTCTCTTATCGTTACGACTTCATATCCACGCTTGCCAAAAAGTCTTCCAGCTGCTTCAAGGATGTTTTTCTTGGTTTCTTCCGAACGCAGTTCTTGCTTGTTTGCCATAATCAATCGCTCCTAACCATTGGTTACTAACCACTGGTTATAATATATTCGATTCAACATATAATTGTCAAAATTTTTTGTTCGACAAAACTTTCTTACTGGATGTTGGGTTATGCAGCATAAAAAAAAGAGGTACATCCTGCATTCAGGAGGTACCTCTTTGTATTTAAGCTGCGTTTGAATTCGATGTGCTGCGGCGGTTTTTAGCGACTGCCTTATAAATTCGCGGTGAGATTACAGCAGTAACTGCCGTCAGGATCACGTCTTTTGGGAGGAACAGAAGCATTCCTTTCCAAGTGCCAAGATAGGTGACACCTTCAACAGATGCCCAGTTTGTCAGCGCGGCATAGAGAAAAGTAGTGCCGACAAAATAGTTGACGATCAAACCGGCAAAGGAAGCGAGAAAGAAAACCGGCAGGCTTGGTTTTTTCGCCATCTCAAGAATTTTTCCTGCTACATAAGCGGCAAGAATGAATGATAAAATAAAGCCGAAGGTTGGTTTGAAAATGATGGAAGGACCCCCGGAGAATCCTGCGAACACAGGAGCACCAGCCAGACCGACAAGTGTGTATACGATCATCGATACAGCGCCGAGACGGCTTCCGAGCAGCAGACCGGCCAAAATGCAAAAGAAGGTTTGAAGGGTGACAGGCACTTGCCCAAAGACGAGGGCAGGAATCCATGCTGTAATATTACCTCCTACTGCCATCAATGCCGCAAACATGGCGGCCAGTGTTAAATCAATCGCTCTAAACTTCATTAGGTTCACCTCATGTGGTAATTTATCTATATTGATGGTAATTCAGAGGACAGACTATTGTCAACTTAATTTTTAAATAAGGTTTACATATTGATATTATTGGAGGTGCATCACATGTTTTTTGGAAAAATACCGAAGAAAAAGGATAATGAGAGGGTGCCGCCGAATCAGAATGTTACAACCCGCTGGCCTGTTCTTCATTATGGTAATGTTCCTTACTACAAGGATTTAAGTGAATGGGATCTGAAAATCTACGGAATGGTGGAGAACCCGACAACTTTTACTTACGAGGAGCTCATGGCACTTCCGAAATCATCGGCCACGAATGATATCCATTGTGTCACCGGCTGGTCCAGATTGGATAACGTATGGGAAGGAGTGGCTGTTAAAGAAGTTGTAAAAGACATTGGTATTCATCCCTTGGCCAAGTACGTCCTTCTGCATGCAGAAGAAGGATGGACAACCAATCTTCCTTTGGATGATTTTTTAAAGGAAACCAGCTTGCTGGCTCATACGCACAATGGACAAACGTTATCGCCGGAGCATGGGTATCCACTCCGTGCAGTGGTTCCGCATCTCTATTTCTGGAAAAGTGCGAAGTGGCTCCGTGCCATTGAATTTCTGCCGATGGAAACGCCAGGTTTTTGGGAGAAAAATGGCTATCATATGTATGGAGATCCTTGGAAGGAAGAGCGCTTCAGCTGGGACTAAGAAACAATGATCATGTAAGCAAAAAAATCAAAAATATTTATAAAAACCTTAAAAAATACATGTAAATTTTCCCAGATGGACCGATATTGTAATTAAGGGTAGTTTATGCTCTATTCGGTAAGGAAAGGAAAGAAGTGCCCGTGAACTGTAATCTTCAATCCGTCTGTGATCAGATGGAGAAAGTTAAGGAAAAGTTATATCAATCATGCCGATCGGCAAACAGTTACTCAGACCCTGCCATCGTAAAAATCAGCCAAGAGCTTGATGAACTGATCACTCTTTATCAACGACAATTGAAACCAACCTATAAATAACATAACAAAAGGAAGCAGCTTACCTACTAGCTGCTTCTTTATATTTTGTATAATGAGTTTTTATTCCGTCCGTGTCCTCGTGGATTACCACGATTTCTTTGTTCTCCTCATTCATCATCACTTTAACTTTTTCAGGTGTGAAGCTGGAGATGAATTCATAATCAGCATCTGTTTTAGATACAAGAAGTAACGGGATTGTATATGGAACTCCATACCTTTTTGGAATGGTTAGGAGCCATGTCCTTCCATCCTGTTCAAGCTTTAAAGAGGCATCATTCGTTTTAGAAGAATACGTTCCTTGTGCAGTTGCAGAAATCTCAGTCTCCCTAATTCGTTCTTCGTAAAATACGGGACTTCGTACTTCTTCATGCAGTATTATTTTTGCCAGGTCCCGATTTATTTTTGTAACAGGGGTTAAATTAAAATTGCTCATGACGATCACCGTGATCTCACCATCCAGGCTTTTCAGCATTTCAGCACAATATCCGTTCACATCACCAAAATGACAGGCGGCCGCAGTTTGGCCGATTTTATCAAAACCCCAGCCATATCCATAATTGCCTTCGAAAGGTGTGAGCATAATATTTAGCGACCTCTTATTCAATACCTTTCCGGAAAACACCGCTTCTGTCCACCTAAACAGATCTTCAGTAGTAGAATACATACCATATGCCCCAAGCGGAAAACTCATATCAATATAATCAGGATGCACAAAGTCTTTATTTACCGTATAACCTGATGCCAAATTTTGAACTATGGTTCTTCCGTCCAATACACCGGTGTTCTTAAGGCCAAACGGTTTTAGCAGATTTTCCTGAAGAAAATGGGCATAGGATTGTCCTGAAACCTTTTCTATAATTGCTGTCAGTAAAATGTAATTTGAGTTGCAATAGCTGTATTGAGAACCAGGCTCAAATTCAAGAGGTTTGTCTTTGATTCTATGGATCAGTCCAGTAAGATCTGCGGGAAGCCTCATCTCTTTTGTCCAATAATCCTGCATGGAGGTAAAATCGGAAATTCCAGATGTGTTGGAAAGAAGCTGATGTATGGTCACTTGTTTAGCATAGGTGAGCCCCGCTATAAAAAGTGCCACGGTATCCTCGAGTTTCATTAAACCTTGCTCCTCAAGCAAAAGGATAGCCGCTGCCGTAAAGTTTTTGGTCAGGGAAGCAATCGGAAAGCGGGTTTGAGGTGAATTCGGAATGTTGAACGTCCGGCTGGCCGAACCATATCCTTCATGAATCAAGATTTCTCCTTTATATGCTGCAAGCACAGAGCCATTAAAAAAGCCTAATCGGTCATACGCCGTCATATAATTTTTCAGTCTTGCTTTTAATGTTGTTTTGTTTATAAGTCGGGTCATATCCATTCCTCCTGTATAAGAACAAAACATTCTGCAAAAAGGAGAGCTTCTCCTTTATTGAACAGAAGGCGGCAAAAGAACAAGTCTTTTTCACCAATAATTAGGGGTGAAAGCTGGCGATTATAAGAGCCGGCTGTTTTGTGAAACAAAGGAAGCGCCTGAAAAGCAGATGGGAAAAAGCTGGCTTATACCCTTCTGCTTTTCATATGGCGGTTCAATCACCCCCACTAAAACAACAACATGGATTAACATAGCTTATTTTTTAAAAATAATGTTAGAAGAAGCAGGATTTTTGTCAGAAATATCAAACAATAGTATAGAATAAGCAGTCTTCTTTTTTGAATATACTAGGGGAGAAGGAGGCGGATTCCATCATGGACTTTGTGAACGAAGAAAACCAGCAAGGAGATCAACGCGCTATGCAGTCCGAGCATTGCATGGTTTGCAACAATGAGCTTACCAGCTGGGAAGAAAGACAAATAGCCGTTTGCGACCATTGTGTCAGCAAAGCCATTGGCGATTAGCGTTCCTACTCGGAATGCTTTTTCTTTTGGAATCAGATCCTCCATTTCTTCACACACTATATAGGAATTTAAAAGGAGGAACGATACCAGATGGCTAAAAGAAAACATTCCAAAGATGCTGCCGCCAAGAACAATCAAACCCCGACAGAAAGCATGACAGACGTAGAGTTCTCTGACGACAAGTTCGCAGATGATATTCCAAAGCGCGATACAAAAAGCCCGAAATCAAAAGGCGAAGCATAAAAAGGAGACCTAGCCTGATCTTCCCCCAATTTTATAGGGGTGAAGTTAAGATCAGACCGGGTCTCCTTTTTTTATTAAAATGAAAACTGCAGTTCAGGCACATATTGGTTCATATGTTTTTTTATTTCACGATACTGTTTTTTTCTGCGTTTTTACGTCCTGCATCGGATGAACATGCCATGATCGGTCAACCCAGGTTGGGAGAAATGCAGGGTTTTCAAGCTCAATTTTAACGTTATTTCCTCTTTGAATCTTCTTCACCTTGATATCCATCATTCCCCCGATGTTTTTATAAGGGCCTGTCTGTCCAGAAAAGAAGTTGCCAAGAGAATATGCTGCAAAAGCCCGCTCTCCGTTCTTTTTCTTTATCCAGGAAACCGGCTGAAGTACATGAGGATGATGCCCTATGATGATATCTGCTCCTGAATCTGCTGCCATCTGGACAAGTTCTTTTTGTGTCTCATTTGGCATCCGCTCGTATTCGTTCCCAAAGTGGAGACTGATCACCACAACATCAGAAATTTTTTCTGCCTGATGGAGGTCTGCTTTCATCTTCTTCACATCGATCAGGTTAACAAGATACGGTTTGCCCTTAGGTACAGAGATGCCGTTCGTCCCAAAGGTATAGCTCAAAAAAGAGAAGGTGATCTGATTTCGCTTCAGAATACGGATGATCTTTTGATCCTTGGATGATTGAAAAGCACCTGTATACGGCATGCCAATCTCATTCCAATGGTTGATCGCGCTTAAAATGGCTTTCTCTCCTCGATCCAGCGTATGGTTGTTCGCAATCGTGACCAGATCCACACCGTTCTTCTTCAGCGCATCCCCGACTTCCTGAGGCGAATTGAAGGAAGGATAGGAGGATAATCCGATCTTTTCCCCGCCAATCATCGTCTCCTGATTGGCCACCGTAATATCAGGCTTCTCCAAATAGGGTTTTACCTCTTTCAGCATCGGATTAAAGTCATAGGACCCGTCCCGTTTTTTCGCTTTATTGTATACCCGGTCATGAATGAGAATATCCCCAACCGCCCCGACCGTTGCCGTGTGGACGGTCTCTTGAGGTTCCGTCTTTTTTGGCGGTTTATCCGTTGTTTTTTTAATGCTGTCCTTATTTTGCCCCTCGCTGCTTGCAGGCTCCGATTTGCTTTCCTGAGCCGGTTTGTTTTTTAGAACAGGAATAAGGACCAGCAGCAAGATGACAACACAGATACTTGAAATGATGGTTATTTTTTTCATAGTAAGCGTTTCCTCCTACCTCCATACTAGGCGATTGAGCAGGGATTTCAAGAACAAAATCACATCCGTTCTATAAAGTGAACGATTTGTTCTTTAAAAATAACGAAAAATTACAAAAATAAACGATTTAAGTAGATAACCGGGATGTTTGTACGTTAAAAAGAACAAAATTAACCATTTTTACGGGTTTTTCAAATAGTAAAATCGTTCTATACTGAACACAAGTTGTTCGTTAAAAAGAACTATAAGTTTGGGATTAAGGAGGGATAAAAGATTAGAAAAAAAAGATTGAAACCAATGCAAAGATACATTCACTATCTCAAACTCATCCTTTTACAACTATTTGCTGTATATTATATCGCCATTTTATCTATAGGGTATTTAAGTGGAGGAACAACAACTTCCGCATATTTTTCAGATGAGTTAAGCAAACACCTAACTCTAAAATCTGAAATAGAATGGGGCAAAAGTTCCTTAGAATATGTAAATGGCACAACAGAGTTAACTTGTTCTACTATAAGTGCAGCTTTTAGAAACAAACAAGGTGCAGGACCTATGAATACAATTTTAAGATTTGGTATCTACATAGATAAAAATCAAAAAGAAGGAGATGTCCTTGTTACAAAGGATGAGATTCCAAAACGGTTAGCTCCGGGAGAGTCTTATAACATTCAATACGATTTGTCTAAATATGGACCTGGAAAATATATTATACGTGTTTACCAGGAACAAGGACACCCGGGAAATAGTATGCCGCCAAGTGATTCAGTTCAGTATGACGGAAAGTGTAGCAGCGTAGAACAAAGGATTCAAAAAAGCTCAAATTTAGAAGATAATACAAAAAATAGTGAATCAACAAAAAATACCAAAGAAGAGACGAAGAAAAATACTGTTTCCGATCAAGTAGAAAAACCCATAAAAGAAGTCGATCAAGAAGGAAATAAAGATATTTCTAATACAGCCAATGACGAACAAGAAAGCAAAGAAGAAGTAAACGAAGAAATAAAACAAAAAATACAAGAAGAAACAACAGAAGAAACAACAGAAGAAACAAAAACTGAAAATAGGGATAAAGCCCAAAACCAAAATAAAGCTAATACAAATTCTTATGAAGATAAGGGAGGAAATGAAAATTGAAAGTCCTAAGAATAATAAGCCGTATTGCTTCTGGTATGCTGGTACTTTGTTTAATCCTAGCGACTACACTAGCAATATCCTCTAAACTTTCTGGGGGAACACCTAAATACTTTGGCCAAAAGATGATGCTGGTTCTTTCAGGATCAATGGAGCCTACAATTAAAACCGGTTCGGCAATTTTTATAAAGGAATTAAAAAATCCAACCAAATTGAAAAAAGGTGATGTGATTACTTTTTACTCACCAATAAAGAAAAATACCATTGTTACTCACCGAATTAAGGAAGTTAAAGGAACAGGTCAAATGGTTGAATATATTACAAAAGGTGATAATAACCAGGCCAATGATCCGCTTTCAGTCTCTCCGCAGAACGTCTTAGGAAAATATTCAAACACAGAAATACCATATTTCGGTTATGTATCTTCTTTTCTTCAATCTAAAAAAGGATTAGGCATCATGCTCATTATTCCAGGATTACTCTTAATTTTAGTTGAGATTATTTCCGTTTGGAGATTACTTTCCAGATGGGATAAACAAAAAGAAAAAAACGCAGTAGCTTAATTGGTTGTTCCTTTTTCGCTTAATGCGGAAAGGTCAATATAAAAAAACCTTACATAGGTATAGGGAGGAAATAAGAAATGAATTTAAAGAAAAAATTGTTAGCAAGCACGGCAACAATCGCAGTAGGAGCAATGGCCACAATTGGGGGAACTTTCGCATACTTTAGTGATGATGTATCAGCTCAAAGTAAATTTACAAACGGTAAACTTGATCTTCAGCCTGAGGCGCCTTATCTAGAGCATTTTACATTGGATAAATTCAAGCCAGGAGATAAGCTTGTCGCAATGGTAGACAATCAGGAGCCTGCAATGGTATTAAACAATCAAGGAAATCTTCCTATGAACGTTTTCATGAAAGCAGATGTTACCGATCATAAAGGAAGCAAAGATCACATCTGGGTAAATAAATTATTTTATGGAGATACCAACCTACTAGCTAAATATCCTGCTATGGATGCAAATAATGACAGTCATGTAACATTAGCTGAACTAAGTTCCTTCTTTAAGGGCAACACAACACTAAACGGTAAATCAATTACTGGAGTAGGTAAATACATCGGTTATCTTGATGCACCTGGTGGAGCAGCAGGTACTAACCCAATTCAAGCAGTAAAATACGAGTTGGAATTTAAAGATAACGGTCAGGACCAAAATAATCTCCAAGAAGATGAAACAAATATCGGTTTTACATTTACTGGTCTGCAATATGAAGGTAAGACACTGGATAGTTCAACAATAGATAATGGTTCTGAAGGAGGGGGAGGAAATTTCCAACGTACCGATAATATTAATGACCGAGAGGAAACAAAAAACGATAAATAATATTATGTAATTAATTTAAAATAAGTGGGGGTTAAAATCCCCACTTATTTTATTACTAAATTAAAAGAAAAGGGTAAATTTATGAATTATAAAAAATTGAAATTTATGTTTACTCTTGTTTTATTAGCTGCATTATCTTTAAGCTTTACTCCTTTAATGAAAACAGAAGCTGAGGCCCCTCCAAATGTAATTGATATAGATACATTCCCACAGAAGCATGTAATAGATATTGATCAATTAAAACCTGGAGACAGAATAAAAGATTCATTAGAAATAAGAAATAATGGAAACGTAGAATTTGGGTATAACAGCAAAGCAATATATAAAGGAGGTTCAAAAAAATATTACAACCAGCTTCTTTTAGAGATAAGTGATCAGAAGTCCGATCTTTTATTTAATGGCAAATTAAAAAATTTTAAAGGCTTTAAATTAAGAAAACTAAAGCAATTTTCAAAAGAAAAGTTATTTTTCATAATAACTGTACCCGATTTAGATAATAGGTACCAAGGCATGTCCACAACAAGCGAATTGTTATTTTATGTAAGTGGTGATACAGGTAATGGTCAAATAGATGATAAGAATAATCCAATAGAAAAAGATACCAACGATGGAATACTCCCAAAAACAGGCGAAGAAGATCCCTTATTAATATATATAACAGGGTTAATTTTGATATCAGTCGGAATAGTAATTTTGTTTATGAAGAAATCTATCATTCCGAATCCTTTCCACAAGGACAAGGATTAAAAGATGAAGTGGATCGCATATCTCCTTATACTCACAGGCATCATTACGATGTGTTACCCAAAACTAAAAAGCTACTATTATACGAACAAGGAAAACCATTTACTTCAATCATGGGATCACCCGCCAACCAAACAGTCAGTCAGCAGCTATAAAAAGCTGGGTCCTGTTCTTACTACAACGAAAAAAGAAACCAAACCGGACAGGAAAGACCCCTTACCGAACAGTTTGCTCGGAACTCTTGAAATTAAAAGAATTCATCTCCGCTTGCCAATCTTGGAAGGAGCCAGCCTATCCAACCTGAAGATTGCAGCAGGGCACATTTCCGGCACCACTCCTATTGGTGAAGAAGGAAATGCGGCGATCGCAGCCCACCGAAGCTATACGTACGGCAAGCAATTCAATCGGCTGACAGAAGTGAAAACCGGAGACCTTATCACGATTGAAACCAAAAAAGAAAAGCTGATCTACCGGATGATCGCCAAAAAAATCGTCAAACCAGCAGACCTATCAGTCTTACATAGCAGTAAAAATGAAAACATCATCACGTTAATAACCTGTCATCCGTTCAAACACCCGACACACCGGTATATTGTGAAGGCGAAGTTAATTGAGGAAAGGTTGTTAACCAGCAAAGGAAGTCGGTGATCGTGAGGAAATTAGGAACACAGATTAAGAGGATCCGGATGGAGAAAGGCCACAGTGTGACAAGGCTTGCTGAGATGGCTGGAATCTCTAAAGGATACTTGAGCAGCATAGAAAATCATAAAAACAACCCGTCCGCATATATGATTAAAAAGCTGGCGAAAGCCCTGGAGGTGCCTGTGGAAAAGGTCATTAATCTAGAAGCAGATATATTGGACCAGGAGTGGATGGAACTCGTCATTCAGGCAAAGGAAATGGGAATCAATCAGGAGGAAATCCGTACGTTTATACAGTATGAAAGCTGGAAACAGCAGACAAAGGATGATGAAGCGAAATGATCCGCCTTGAAAATGGAGTCTATTTATGTGAAGCAGCGGGGAATAAAGTAAAGGTCGTGTACATGGGCCGCAACATCTGTGAAATTTTTATTAATGATGAGCTAAGAGGAAGAGCACCTTTTGATTATGTAAAAAAAACAAATTCTGAAGTGGGAAAAAAGGGACCATTTATCCATTGCCAATATCGGACATTATCAATTTAAAGAACTTGTTCCGATCATCGATATTTTTGTATGAAAAAACCGGCGCCGCCAAAGGGTGCCGGTTTAGCTTTGATTTTTATTTTTCCATTTGTTGAATTCAAGAAATTCTTTAAACTGGTCTTTGCTGACACCAGACTCCATAGCTTCTTTTACGAGCTCTGCCCATTCATAATCCAGCTCCGCCTCATTGACCTCAGCTTTTTCATTCAGCAATTTTTCAACAGGAATATCCAGGACGACTGCCAGCTTTTCAAGCAGCTGTACAGAAGGATTGGTTTGTATATTTCGCTCAAGGGAGCTGAGATAGGATTTGGCGATACCTGCTCGTTCTGCTAATGCGGATAGAGATAGACCTTTTTCTTTGCGATATTTTTTTACAAGTTCACCAATCACGTTAATCCCTCTTTTTTACTACAAATTTTGCTTCCATTATACATTTAGGGACGATAGGCTGTAAATAGACCAAAAGCGACATCAGATCGATGTCGCTTTAAATATTCGCTCATTTGATGGTATGTACGTTTTTTGAAGATAGCTACGGATTTCCTCCAAGCTTAAACCTTGCTTTTTGGCTTGTAATAGTAATGCTACCCATTCACGATCAAGCTCTGTTTTTTTTACGGTTTCCATGTTTCCCTCCTGAAATTGGTGGTTTTCCAGGTAATCCAGCCATCATAGTTACTCACCTTAGACCTGTGATTTTGCGTCCATGCTTTTCAGCGATGTTTGCCCTTTAACTGGAGGGTGGCATTCCGACAGTCACTTAAATACATACAATTTTAACCAATTACTAGTACTTAACTCACGATTTTATTATAGTATCTCATTCTTTAGGAATCTGTCATAATTTGGCTGTTACATAACTGTAATATTATTGAAAAGTAAGCGTTTGCATTGATGCTTTCCCCTGAATTGTTTAAGATAAATAGAGAGAGCAAAAAAGGGGCGGATGAGTGATGGAACTAGGGAAATGGAAAGAACTTGACGAAAAAGATTTTCTAAAAAACTTTAAGAACGAATTCTATTTAAAAGAAGGCGTGTTATATTTGGACGGCAATTCGCTGGGGCTTTTGTCGAAAAGAGCTGAGAAATCACTGTTGGAGTCGCTAAATGATTGGAAGGAATGCGGTATTGATGGCTGGATGGCTGGAAAGCATCCATGGTATACACTTAGCGAGGAACTAGGGAATAAATTGTCGCCACTAATTGGGGCAAACCCGGAGGAAGTCATTATTACCGGATCCACCACTGGAAACCTCCATCAGCTCACATCCACTTTTTTTAAACCTTCAGGATCAAAAACGAAAATTTTAGCAGATGAGCTGACCTTTCCCTCGGATATTTATGCACTGAAAAGCCAGCTGGCCTTAAGAAGCTTGGACCCTGGCCAGCATCTGATCAGAGTGAAAAGCCGTGATGGCAGGCTGATTGAAGAAGAGGACATCATCAAGGCTATGACGGATGGAGCAGCTCTTATTGTGCTGCCCTCCGTGCTCTACCGAAGCGGGCAGCTTTTGGACATGGAACGCTTAACTTCTGAGGCCCACAAGCGCGGAATATTGATCGGTTTTGATTTATGCCATTCCATTGGGGCAGTGCCTCATCAACTTTCGGAATGGAATGTTGACTTTGCTTTCTGGTGCAACTATAAATATTTGAACGCAGGACCGGGCAGTGTTGCGGGACTCTATATTAATGCTAAACATTTTGGTAAAGAGCCTGGACTAGCCGGCTGGTTCGGTTCCAATAAAGATAAACAGTTTGACATGAACCATGACTTCGTGGCGGCGGATACTGCAGGAGCCTTTCAGATCGGCACCCCTCACGTCTTAAGCACGGCACCATTAATCGGTTCGCTTGAAATTTTTGAGGAAGCGGGAATGGACCGGCTAAGAGAAAAATCTCTTAATCTGACACGCTATATGATGGAGCTGATTGAAACCGAACTTGCCGGCTTTGGATTTACAATCGGAAATCCGAGAGATGATATACGGCGCGGTGGGCATGTTTGCCTGGAGCATGATGAAGCAGCGAGAATCTGCAAAAGTTTAAAAGAGAACGGCATCGTGCCTGATTTCCGTGCTCCGAATGTGATCCGCCTCGCTCCTGTAGCACTCTATACATCTTTTGAAGATGTACATACTGCGATTCAGCGGCTAAAAAAAATCATGGGTGAGAAGCAATATGAAAAGTTTTCAAACGTAAGAGAGGTGATTGCTTAATGGCTGAAAAACTGATCGATATCTCCATGCCTTTGACCACGTCCATTCCGACCTGGCCGGGGGATACCCCATACTCGTTTGAATTAGCCTGGACGAAAGCAGAATCAGGATCTGTGAATGTCGGCAAAGTGGAAATGAGCACGCACACCGGCACCCATATTGATGCGCCGTATCACTTTGATAGTGAAGGAAAACGGGTACTGGAGCTGGATCTTGAAATTTATGCCGGCAGAGCAATAGTGATAGATGTTACGGGCAAAGAGGTCATCGCTCCAGAGGATTTGGCAGATCAACCGCTGGACGGATTGGAGCGTGTGCTGCTGAAAACAGGCTCTTGGCAGGACAGAACCGTGTTTCCGGAAAAAATCACCTATCTTGATGAAGAGCTGGCTGCTTTTCTATCAGAAAAAGGTGTGAGGCTTATCGGAGTTGATGTGCCGTCTGTAGATGTCCTCGACAGCAAAGCGCTTCCTACACACCATGCCTTGCGTAAAAACGGCATAAATATCCTGGAAGGTATCGTCCTTGATGATGTGGAGCCAGGAGAATATGAGCTGATCGCGCTGCCGCTGCCGTTAAAGGATGCGGATGGCAGTCCTGTGCGTGCGGTATTGAGAGAAATATAATGTGAAAGATGAGATGATGGTTGAGCCGAATGATTTTCGGACTGAAATCATCTCTTTTTACGTTTTTTCAATTCAGAACGAGGACTCGGAATACATTTACAAGCCGAATTGAAGCATTTACCCGCCAAAACAGGGAGTTTACCCGCCGAATTCTCCTAAATACCCGCCAAAACCTAGTTATGTAAACGGCAGCCAGAGATAACAGCATCACCTGAGAACTCTCCTTTGCTACAACCGCCATCTTTGTTTCCTCTCCTCCGATTGTTTATAATAAAAAAGAAGATACAGCCAATACGGGGGAACATTATGTATAAGTATGGATTTCAAAATTATTTTGAAGCGGATTTTACCGCTTTTTATCCGGAAGTAATGAAGGGTGAGCATTGGATCAATGTGTACCTGAATTTTGATTTGTCAGCGGAGACGAAACTCCCTGGTGATCTATATGATCCGAGTGCACTCGTTGTGTTCGATCGTGATGGCGAGGTACAGGATTTTATTGTTCATGACGAAGGGGTCGACTGTGAATACAAGTTTACCGACCGGGAGAAAGAGAAAATGCTTTCGTATATAAAAAAACACGATCTGATATAAGGGGTGAGTGTATTGAAGATTAAAGGCATTGAACCGACACCAAGTCCGAACTCCATGAAAATTAACATGGATGAAGCACTGCCGGGTAACGAGCGCTACAACTACACGAAGGAAAACCTTGATGATGCACCTGACTATATTAAAGAAATCTTTAAGGTGGAGGGCGTGAAAAGCGTTTACCATGTGGCAGATTTTATTGCACTTGACCGCCATCCGCGGGCTGATTGGGAAGATGTGCTGGCTGGTGTCCGAGAAGTCTTCGGAGATTCAGACGATCAGCAGTCTGAGGCGGCCGGACAGGAGAAAAAGGAAGACGAATACCTGGAAATTACCGTCCTGATTCAAATGTTCAGGGGTTTGCCGATGCAGGTGAAATTGAAAACTGAAAATGAAGAACGGAGAGCTGGCCTTCCAGAGCGGTTTATGAACGCAGCACTGGAAGCACAAAAATCATCTGATAATCTTGTGATGGAACGTCAATGGGTAGAGCAGGGTGTTCGATACGGGACGTTTGAACAAATCGGACAAGAAGTCGTTGAAGAGATTTCAGCCGCTTATGATGAAGAACGGGTTCAAAAGCTCGTGGAACAGGCTTTTTCCATGGAATCCGGAAAAGAGGCGCCGAAAGAAGAAGTATCTACAACTGAAGTGGCCGAAAAGATGCAGGATGAAGATTGGCAGACCCGTTATGCGGCTTTAGAACGCATGAACCCGACGGTCAATGATATTATGGTGTTAAAGCAGGCACTGAAGGATCCGAAGCCTTCAATCCGGCGCCTGGCTGTCGTGTATCTTGGTATGATTGAAGATGAAGCAGTTCTTCCGCTGCTTTATGCCGGGTTAAAAGATAAAAATGTCGCGGTTCGCCGAACGGCAGGAGACTGTTTATCCGACCTCGGGAATCCGAGTGCGATTCCTGCCATGTGTGAAGCGCTTAATGACAAAAACAAGTTAGTCCGCTGGCGTGCAGCCCGATTCCTGTTTGAAGTAGGGGACGAAACGGCCATACCGGCATTGGAAGACGCAGAAGACGATCCAGAGTTTGAAGTCCGTCTCCAGGCAAAGATTGCGCTTGAACGCATTCAGAGCGGGGAAGAAGCTGCAGGTTCAGTCTGGCAGCAGATGATGAAAAGCAGGGAAAACAACGAATAAAATGGGAAGCGCTCAGACGGAGGTCTGAAGCGCTTCTTTTTCGCTGGAGATGAATTGTTTGATGTCTCTTGCCAAGTCTAACGGTTTTTCCTCCATGATGAGGTGTCCGGCATCTTTATAGACGATGAGTCTTGAATTTTTTAAATCACTGTGAAGTCTTTTTCCCGTAGTGAGGGGGATGACTTTATCATCATTGCCGTGAATGAGCAGAATGGGATGGACAATTGTATTCAGTTCAAATGGTTTTAAATCTCCTTCACGGTGTCGGAGCAGACGAATCAAGCTGTCAAAAAACCCGTCTTCTAAAAATTGTGCCCGGTATTCCTTGATCATGTCTTCTGTTACGAGATCAATGTTGTGAAGGACAGCGCTTAAATTATTGCGAAGATCTTTTTTTAGCACCCATCTCTTTAATCCCCAGGAGAAAAAAGGGAGATAGGAGCAGCAGATCATGGTAGACCGCGCCCGTTTGATGTAACCGCAGCAGCCGAGGAGCACGAGCTTACTGATCAGTTTCCCATCCTGCCGTGATGCATGAAGAGCCACCTGGCCACCCATGGAATGGCCGATAAGGACAACATCTTTCCAGCCCATTTCTTTGATGAACAAGAGAACAAGCTTTCCGTAGCTTTCCAGTGAATACTTAAACGTTTTTGACTTTTCGCTTTTACCGAACCCCGGCAAATCAATGGCAATTACATGATAATCTTCTGTTAAATGGGGAATCAGCTGCCGAAAACTGATGGTGGAAGAAAGAAACCCATGAATTAAGATCAGGACTTGTGCATCAGGATTCTTATGCTGAAAATCTTCATAATACAGATCGACTTCCCCTATTCTTTTCCGATATGCCGGAGTAAGCAGCGGCTGAGTTTTCGTTTCCATTGCATTCCTCCATCATCTTTACGTCTCGTTTATTTTGTCCAATCTTATTTCGTTTACAAAAGAAATAATTTCCTTGAACAGGCACAAAATCCGCACTTGCCTCTATTCCTTTTTACCCTGGTCTTACATATTTTATTAGTGTGTAGGACGCAACAGATGAAGGAGGTTTGTAATATGGCATATCCTTATGGTGGCGGTTTTCCGTACTATGGCTATGGCTACGGCTATGGTGTTGGCGGCGGTGGCGGCGGCGTTGGATTTGGTTGGGGCTGGATATGGGCTGTCTTGATTATCATATTTATACTTCTCCTTATCGTTGGAGCTTTATGGTGGTTCTTTAGATAAGGAAGTGAAGGGCTTGAAGATCTTAAGCTTCAGGCTCTTTCCATGAATAAAGCGGATCAAAAAGGGGATAATGTATCAAAAAATGGAGCGAAAAGCGGATGCATAGCAAACACACCGTATTATATATATGTGAAGAATACTTAAGCGGGAATTGTTATTATTACAAAACCGAGCTGATTACCCATGATTCCTGGAAAAATCCGGAGTCTATTTCGTGGTCCCGTCCCCGTCCTATTTCAAAAGCAACGTTCATGAAACAAAAAAAGGCAGGCTTTCGGACGGAACACCGAAAAATTAAAAAATCTCCAGCCAGGGTGATCGCCTTACATAAAAAAAGGACGAACCGGGCATCTTCTGAATAATACTGTTGATGTACAAGGTCTCTGCACATGGGAGGCTTTTTTTGTTTGCATCGTGTATGCGCGGGAGATCTGCCCGAATAAGAAAAGGACAAAAAAGAACAGGCATGTGGTGGCATGCCTGCCAAAAGAAAAAGGGGGAATATTGAATGCTGTCTTATCATTATGGACAGCTCCGCAAAAAGATAAACCATAAAAAAAAGAAAAAAAGGGAATACAGAGAATGTGTAATAAAGGATCAAAAAGCGGATGCCACAAAAAGCGGGTGCCAGGCACCGCGATAAGGCACCGCGATAGAGAGGAGATGTGGTCATGACGGAATATCGGATTGCAAAGGATACACTCGGGGAAGTGAAGGTGCCCAAGGAGGCATATTACGGAGCACAAACGCAGCGGGCGGTCGAGAACTTTCCAATCAGCGGGCAAAGGCTGCCGTTCGCTTTTGTAAAAGCGCAGGCGATTATTAAAGCGAGTGCAGCTGCAGCAAATAGAGATTGCGGTGAACTTGAGGAAAAACAGGCAAACGCGATTATCCAGGCAGCAGAGGAGATAATGGAAGGCAAGCTGAAGGATCAATTTGTCGTTGATGCGTATCAGGCAGGAGCAGGAACCTCCCAGAACATGAATGCCAATGAAGTCATCGCCAGCAGGGCTTCAGAGCTTCTTGGCGGTTCGAAAGGGGACTGGAGCAAGGTCCATCCGAACGATCATGTGAACATGGCACAGTCAACAAATGATACGATACATGTGGCCATCAATATTGCCGCAGCACAAGAGCTGTATCAAAATTTATACCCGGCACTTGAAAAAACGATTAAAGCGCTCAGAAACAAACAGAACGAATTTCACCACATTATCAAATCAGGCAGGACCCACCTCCAGGACGCGGTTCCCATGCGGCTTGGCCATTCCTTTGGAGGGTATGCGGAAAGTCTGCAAAAAGTTTATGATGCATTAAAACAGAGTGAACCGTTCCTCTTTGAGATTGGCCTTGGGGGAAATGCTGTGGGTACGGGAATCAACGCCCATCCGGAATATGCTGAAAGAGCCATCAAAGAGGTTGCCGACAGATCAGGCTTTCCATTTAAAGCACCGACTGACCGTTTCCGCTTTATGCAGAATAACGGGGCAGCTATCCAGATCAGCGGCCATTTAAAGGAACTAGCCATTCATCTTATAAAAATATCGTCCGACCTTCGCCTGCTCAGTTCAGGTCCGAGAACAGGAATCTCAGAACTCATTTTACCCGCTGTACAGCCCGGTTCTTCCATCATGCCGGGGAAAGTAAATCCGGTCATCCTTGAAAACATGTACATGATCTGTGCGCAGGTCATCGGCAATGATACATGCATCACCACTGCCGGAATCGGCAGCCAGCTTGAGATTAACGTGATGATGCCGGTCATTGGCTTAAACCTTCTTCACTCCATCACCATCCTGTCTTCAGGATTGAGCGTGTTTACCGATCGCTGTATCAATGGACTGGAAGCCAATGAAGGCCGGATCAGAGAACTGATGGAACAGAGCCTTGCGATTGCCACAGCACTAAATCCAAAAACGGGCTACGAAAAAGCAGCCGAGGTAGCAAAAGAAAGCTATAAATCGGGTAAGACGGTAAAAGAAGTGGCTGTGGAAAAGGGATATGTTACAAAAGAAGAAGCGGATTCCTTGTTAAATCCAGAAAAACTGGTCTAATTTTACAGAAAAAAGTTTCCTTTTCATGCAAAATTGGGTATGGGAATGATGCAAATGTCATTCTTATGCCCTATTTGCACGAAAATGAGTATGGTCAGGACGTTTTATCCTGTTTCATACGTTTTATTTTATTTTCTGTATGTGTTATACTTAATAGGTTAAAAAATAGTTAGGAGTGTTTTCATGAATTTTGAAGTAGGTAGCATCGTTGAAGGTAAAGTAACAGGAATTAAACCGTTTGGTGCTTTCGTCGCTTTAAACGACGAAGTTCAGGGATTAGTTCATATCTCTGAGGTTTCTCATAGCTTTGTTAAAGATATTAACGACGTATTAAAAGTGGGAGATGTTGTTCAGGTTAAAATTCTTTCTGTTGACGAAGATTCTAAAAAGATCTCTTTATCCATTCGTCAAACTCAAGAAGCTCCGGCTCAAGCCCCTAAAAAGGAACGCCGTCCTGCACCAAAGAAGCAAGCGGCTCAAGACTCTTCCAAAGGTTTCAACACACTTGAAGCAAAGCTTAAAGAGTGGTTGAAAGAGTCAACTGACCGTCAAGCTCAACTGAACAAACGTCTTAAGAAGTAAATAAAAAAGGTTCTTCCTATGAGGAAGAACCTTTTTTATTTTTTAATTTTATTAAACACGATTTGTTTCGATGCGGTCCTCACGTTCAACTTCATGTGCTGGAGCAAAAAGAAGAGTCAGGCAATATAAACCGGATAAACCAACCAATCCGTAAACGATGCGGGAAAGAGCTGCATCTTGACCACCGAAGATAGCTGCCACTAAGTCAAATTGGAAGAATCCAATAAGACCCCAGTTAATGGCACCAATAATAACTAGTGCTAAGGCAGTCCGCTGTAATCCATTCATGGTATTACCTCCTAAGGGAATTAAATAGATAGCAGTAATAGGATGACTTCTTTCTGTTACGATTATACATTTCCACCTTCAAGGCGAATATAAACATTATCTTGAATAGAATTCAATATTTGTTCAATCTTTTGTTTAATATTTGTACATCAAGAAAATGTTTAAAGCCGATTTCTTTACTTTTAATTTCACCCTGATAGATAATACTAACGAAAGTATTGGAACATCAAGGAGGGTAAATAAATGAATTCATTTACGTATTATAATCCAACCCGTTTAGTGTTCGGGAAAGGGCAACTTAGCCAGCTGTCTGCGGAAATGAAGCCTTATGGCAAGAAGGTATTGCTTGTTTATGGCGGTGGCAGCATTAAACGCAGCGGTCTATACGATCAAGTAGTAGCCGAGCTCAACAAGATCGGTGCAGACGTTCATGAATTATCAGGAGTTGAACCGAATCCGAGATTAACTACCGTAAAAAAAGGTGTGGAAATCTGTAAGGAGCACAATATTGATTTCATTCTTGCAGTCGGAGGCGGAAGTGTTATCGACTGTACAAAAGCCGTGGCGGCAGGAGCAAAATATGACGGAGATGTTTGGGATTTTGTAACTAAAAAAAGCACTCCTAAAGAAGCCATTCCGTTTGGTACAGTTCTTACTCTTGCAGCAACAGGTTCTGAAATGAACGCTGGATCTGTTATTACCAACTGGGAGACCAATGAAAAGTATGGCTGGGGAAGTCCGCTTGTGTTCCCTAAGTTTTCTATTCTTGATCCGGTCAATACCTTTACTGTGCCAAAAGACCATACGATTTATGGCATGGTAGACATGATGTCGCACGTGCTGGAAACGTATTTGAACCATACTGAAAATGCTCATCTTCAAGACCGTTTCGCAGAATCTATTCTATTAACGGTAATGGAAGCAGCTCCAAAATTAGTAGAAGATCTTGAGAATTATGACCTTCGTGAGACCATTCTATATAATGGGACAATGGCATTGAACGGAACTATTGCAATGGGTGTACAAGGCGATTGGGCCACTCATAACCTTGAACATGCTGTTTCAGCCGTTTATGATATTCCTCATGCCGGTGGTCTGGCAATCCTGTTCCCGAACTTGCTTCGCCATGTACTTGATCAAGGTCCAGAGCGCTTGAAGCAACTGGCTGTTCGCGTATTTAACGTGGATACAGAAGGGAAATCAGATCGTGAAGTGGCACTTGAAGGGATCGACAAGCTGTCTGCTTTCTGGACATCTTTAGGTGCACCAAACCGTCTTGCTGATTATGACATCGATGATTCCAAACTTGATCTGATCGCGGATAAAGCGATGGCAAATGGCGAGTTTGGCAACTTTAAAAAGCTTAACAAAGAGGATGTTTTAGAAATCCTTCGCATGTCTCTATAAAAAAGAGGGGAGCTTCCCCTCTTTTTTATTTGCAATAAGTAAGAACATTACGAAAACTTGGAGTAAGCGTTTTCAAGCTGCCGTTTTCTTGATTAACTTTTTTTATTTGGTTAAAGTAAAAGAAACCAGAACAAAAAACGGAGGAGTTTAAGACATGGCTAATAAACTGCATTTTGATTACAGCAAAGCTTTGCCTTTCTTAGGTGAGCAAGAAGTATCAAATTTTTCTGCATTAGTAAAAGCATCACACGAGCAAATCCATGATAGAACTGGAGCGGGAAGCGACTTTTTAGGATGGGTTGACCTTCCGACCGCATATGATAAAGAAGAGTTCGCCCGTATTCAAAAAAGTGCTGAAAAGATCAAAAGTGATTCTGATGTATTGATCGTTATTGGAATCGGCGGATCTTACCTTGGAGCAAGGGCAGCAATTGAAATGCTCAATCACTCGTTCTACAATATGCTTTCTAAAGAAGACCGCAAGACTCCTCAGGTTATTTTTGCAGGCCAAAACATCTCTTCTACTTATGTTAAAGACTTGTTCCAAGTACTAGAAGGCAAGGATGTTTCCGTGAACGTCATTTCAAAATCTGGAACAACAACAGAACCTGCAATCGCGTTCCGTATTTTCCGCAAGTTCCTTGAAGAGAAATATGGAAAAGAAGAAGCACGCAAACGTATATATGCAACAACCGACCGTGCAAAAGGTGCACTGAAAACGCTGGCGGATGAAGAAGGCTATGAGAGCTTTGTTATTCCTGACGACGTTGGAGGACGCTATTCTGTATTAACAGCTGTAGGTCTTCTTCCAATCGCAGTAAGCGGAGTAAACATTGATGAAATGATGAATGGAGCAGCAGAAGCAAGCAAGGATTATTCCAATCCGAATCTTGCTGAAAATGAAGCATACCAGTATGCAGCTGCACGAAATGCTCTGTATAACAAAGGGAAAACCATTGAATTGATGGTGAACTATGAGCCAGGATTACATTATGTTTCTGAATGGTGGAAACAGCTGTTTGGTGAAAGTGAAGGAAAAGACAACAAGGGGATCTATCCTGCGTCTGTAGACTTTTCCACTGACCTTCACTCTATGGGACAATATGTTCAGGAAGGACGCCGAGATCTGTTCGAGACTGTACTGAATGTAGAGAATACACGAGAAGAAATTAAGATTGAGGAAGACGATCAAAACCTTGATAAATTGAATTTCCTTGCTGGACAAACAATGGACTTCGTCAACAAAAAAGCATTCCAGGGAACTTTGCTTGCACATACCGACGGCGGAGTACCGAATTTAATTGTTACTATTCCAGAATTAACGCCATATCATTTTGGCTACCTTGTGTATTTCTTTGAAAAAGCATGTGCCATCAGCGGCTATCTTCTCGGAGTGAACCCGTTTGATCAGCCTGGGGTGGAAGCCTATAAGAAAAACATGTTTGCGCTGCTCGGCAAACCAGGCTTTGAGAAGGAAAAAGAAGAATTGGAAAAACGCCTTTAATCCATAAAGCTCCTGTTACCCAGACAGGAGCTTTATTTTTTATACTTTTGGAGATGATAAAAGGTAAACCGTTACTCTAAAAGGAGATAAGCATGATTCCATTACAAAGTAAGCTTGAGAATGAAGTGTTTGCTTTTAATGAACTGGAGGACAAGCTCAAACAACTCGGGTATACCATTGGAGGCAACTGGGATTATGATCACGGATATTTTGACTATAAACTGGATGATGAAGTCGGATATACGTTTGTCAGAGTTCCATTTACCGCTTATGAAAAAGAAATCGGGGACCAAGGGGCAATGGTGACCATGGGAGAACCGTTTCTTCTGGCTCATAAATATCAGATTGGCCTCGATGACAATGTCAGTGTAGGGAATCTGTCGGGAAGCTTAAATCAGTTTTCAGAACCCCAGGACCCTGATGCGTCGATCGATGACAAATGGATTGGGATTGGCAAAAAGCTTATTGAAAAAACAGAGTCTCAATTGTTGGCTGATTAGAAGGGTAAGGACATGTTCCTTACCCTTCTCTTATGGATTGAAGACTAATCTGGGCCATACAGTCACTGGCAAGAGATGTTGTATTAATTAATTCATCAGCACCGGCTCTCAGGCTGTTGTTCTGCTGCTCAGGCGTCAATATTTCAGCCATAACATGTACAGTAGGGTTGAGTCCTTTAACCGTAATAATGGAAAGAATGGTGTGCATGTCGGCTTCTGCTTCTTTCATGTTTTGGTCGGCGGTCAGAAGGACAGCTTTTGCCTGTTTAATGTTGGCCATCTCCCATGTTTGGTCTTGCGCCGGGCTGCCTTTTATAAAAAGAACACCCTGTTTCGATAAGGGATTTTCGTTCAGCGATGAATCTATAAGAATAATCGTGAGTCTTGTCGGTTCTTTGGCAAGGGTGCTGATGGTCTGCTTAGCCCGCTCATTCCATCCGACAATACATAAATGTCCGGTTCCGTTAAACATTAATTTCCCTTCTTTGTATTTATTTTGCCTTTTAATTACAGCTGAAGCGGCTTGGACAGTGAAAAAGGCGATAAAAGAACCGCCAAAAAAAACAAGGAGGATGGCCATAAACCGGCCTATAAATGACTTTGGAACATAATCTCCAAATCCTACAGTTGCCGCTGTCATGACGGACCAATAGATTCCCTCAAATACAGTAGGGAAATTTTTCGGCTCTAAAAAATGGATGAGAACACCAAACAAAATCATCAGTGAGCCGATGATGCTGAACAAGCGAATCAGCATTGGAAGACGCAAGTATGAAAAAAAGAAATCCTCGAATTTCATGGAGCACATCCTTGAGCAAGATAGTACAAGTATGTCCCAGAATAAGTAAGGGAAAACCAAGCTGGCCCAGTATGTTTCCGAAAAATGATAAAAGACAAAAAAGTCAATCGGAAATTTCCCAATTGACTTTCTTTATCGTAAGCTGCTAAATTACAGTGAGCTGAGGCTTTTAATATGCTTAGGAAGAATGCGGTGAATTTCTTTATCACCATACACAACGACATAGCCGCCGACATACTCTGTTAGCATACCTTCAATAGCATCTGGACCGCCACGGTTGATTTTGACTTTTCTTAGTTTTAAGCGGTCAAAAAGATCGTTGAATCCATACTCTTGATAAAACTCTGGATCTGGAGCGATTGTGTTAGCGGATTGGCTGCTGCTCTCGCAACGTTGCTTGCCAGATTGCTTGCCAGATTGTTTTCCGCTCGCTTTTCCAGTCTTTCCTCCAGAAGCTCTGCTGGTCGTTCTACCGCTTTCATTGCTGGATTCAGTATTTCCTTCTCCGTCCGCTTTCCGTTGAACGACACTCACGCTTTTTACATGTTCGGTCTTATAATATACAGCCCCTTCTTTTTCAGTTGCCAGGACGATATAATCATAAGTGCTTAAAAGAAGTTTCCCTTGTCTTGATTCAGGACCGCCTCGGTTAATCTGGATGTTCTCGCCAAGCATGTTATCCAAAATGGCTGAAAAGCAGGAAGGTTTGAAATAATCCCATGTGCGAAGGGCATTTTCATCGCCGTATCCTGTTTCATTGTCACTTTGGACTACCACTCCAAAGCTCTTTAAGTGACGCGTCGCATAATAAACCACGCCATCCTTATCTGTACCTACAACAACATAGTTATAGCCGCTATAAAGCAATTCCCCTGCTTTGGCTTCTGGCCCCCCTTTATTAACATTTATCCTTCTGCCAACCAACGATTGGATATAATAGTCAGACATTCATGTTCTCCTTTCAGAACTTTAGATTCATTTTTGTTGTTGCATAGTATGTATATATGTAAACAAGCATCATTCGGCGCTGGTACAAGCGCCTCTTTCTATGAAAAAGAAACATTTGCCTACTATTCCCGGGATAAAAAGAAAGATAGAGCTCAAAGCTCTATCCGTTAAAATAATAGTATTTTTAGTGGCAGGAACTTGAACGTTTCTTTTTTTTCTTCACTTTTTTGCAATCTAAAACGTAAGAAGACGAGCTTTGTTTGCAGGTCTTCTTATGAGAAGAACGCTTTTTGGAAGAACTGCGCTTGCAACAGTGTTTGGAAGAAGATGAACTTCTTTTCTTTGATCTCTTGTGTGATCTCTTGTGTGATCTCTTGTGTGATCTCTTGCTGGATCTCTTGCTGGATCTCTTGCTTGATCTTTTGCTTGATCTTTTCCCAGAACGTTTCCCAGAACGCTTCCCGGGACGCTTTCCGGAACGTTTTCCAGACTTTTTGCTGGATTTTTTTCCAGAACGCTTACTGCTTCTTCCACTTGAACATTCAGACGGATCATTACGCCATACGCTCATGCTTGAACCTCCTATACCTTTGGTAGGCGAAAAGAAGATAACTTAGCAATCTCTTTTCAAACATAGTGTACGTTGATTTTTTATTAGTGCTTGGGCGTTAGTACAATTGACCAGCCCCATTTTAACCTTGGAATGTAGCGCATGCATTCTCTTCATCATAGAGATAAGTATCAACGATGGGGAGAATGAAGAAATGCAAAATAATGCTATACCAGAGTACAATATTTCTGTTCCCTTTAAGGGAGTAAAATGGATTCAGAAAGGAAAATGGGCAAACGAGGCTGTTGCTGGTGTCATTAAAGCAGGGGATAAACCATATGAAATGCTGATTAAGTACAGAGGTGCCCATATCCGCTCATTTCCAAAAAAATCCTATGATCTTTTGTTTATGGAATCTCAATCCTTTTTTGGAGCGAGAAGGATTCATTTGAATGCAGAATACAATGACCCGTCTCTCATAAGAAATAAGCTTTCTTTGGATTTTTTTCGTGATATCGGGGTCCTGTCACCTGAAGCACAGCACGTTACATTGTATATTAATGGGCTTTATCAAGGAGTTTATCTTCAGCTTGAGTCAGTTGATCAGAAATTCTTAAAGAAACGGGGATTGCCGGCAGGAAGTATTTATTATGCGATCTCTGAAAACGCAAACTTTTCGAAGTATAATCCGACGACTGGAAAAGAAAAGAGATCAGTAACAGCAGGTTATGAGATAAAATTTGATCCGAACAAATCGTTCAAAAACCTCCGTGAACTTATGCATTGTATTCTAAATTCATCTGAAAAAGAGTTTCCTTCGCGAATTGAACCCCTCCTGGATATCGATCAATATTTCAGGTGGCTTGCAGGTGCGGTCTGTACACAAAATTTTGACGGCTTTATCCATAATTACGCGTTATATAAAAATGGAGAGAACAAACGCTTTGAAATCCTGCCTTGGGATTATGATGCAACGTGGGGTAGAGACATCCACGGTGATGTCATGGGAAATAAATATGTACCGATTGAAGGCTATAACACACTGACAGCACGGCTCTTGCTTCATAAGCCTTATAAACGCCAGTATAAAAGGATCATGGAAGAGGTACTGGACGATGCCTTTACTTGCAGGGCTTTGGAACAAAAAATCCTTGCTTTACACCAGTCCTTGCGGCCGCATCTCGTGAAAGACCCATATAAACACCGGTCTTTGTCCATTTTTGATGAAGAGCCGGAATTTATTCTAGCCTTCATCAAAAACAGAAATAAATATTTAAAGAAACGGCTTACGCGTCTGCAATAAAAAAATCCTGCTGAACAATAATGTTCAGACAGGATTTTTTTAAGCAGCCTCGTTGACGAGAGGGGCTGCAGTTTCAGCTGATTCTTGATTTAGAGTTTCATCGCTATGCTCTGAAGTTTCAGCATCTGCAGGCGGTTCTTCTTGAACGGCTGGTGGATTAGCTGGAGCTAAGCTGTTATCTTGTTCGGCAGCTGGTGTTTCCGATGCTGCAGGCGGTTCTTTTTGAACAGCGGTATCTGTATCCTTTTTTGCAGGTGCTGATTCATGAGAATCGGCCTCTGGTGAAGAAGTTACTTCCTCAGCTGAAGAAGATGGCTCATTTTGATTGTCTTTTTGCTCTGCTTCTTGGGCTGGCGCTCTGTAAGCGGATAAGCCTGATGCTGCATAAGGCTGGACAGCGTTTGCAGGTTCTGCGGCAGGTTCAGAATCATGATTCGGGTGCGCTGACTCTTGATGGTCATTGGCTGAGTCAGTACCCCTGTTTTCGCCTTTATCACATTCAACTTCCGGTTTAGGTTCTTCTTTAGGAAGACCGGCAGCTGGAGGAAACTCAGCTTTTGTCTCTTTAGGTACCGCTGGTAAAGAAGAATCAATTTTTTTCACCTTTGGTACGTCCGCTGGAGGTGTTGTGTTTTTGGTTCCCTCTTTTTCCCTCGCCGGGACTGTAACAGGGGAAGGATCTTTATCTTCGGTGACCGACTTGCTGTTCTCTTTTTCAGGTGCTGCAGGAATAACATACGGCTTAGAGTTTGCAGCAGGCACTGGACCAGTAAGTTTGGAAGATTCTACGGCAGGTGCAAATGGTTTGGCAGGCTCAGGTGCTGCCGGTGCCTTTCCTTGCTGCTCAGTTGGTGCAGGAACACTTCCTGCAGAAGGATCTGGCGTGCTGATTGCTGCTGGTGTCTGATTTTGATCTGAACTTCCACCAGATGCAGCAGCTGGAAGGTTTTCAGCCGTTTCTGATACTGGAACTTTTACTATGTTTGGAACAGCTGCAATGGTAATGGAATTCGCATAGACAGGCTCAGCATTCTCTTCCCCTTGTCCCTCAATCGTTTCACTATGAACAAAAACTGCAACATGGGGATACTCACGAGATTGTGCTGTAGAAAGAAGATCACTGATCGGGCCTACCACTTCTGACAGTTCCTGAATGCTTTTTTGCTTGATATCCGCTTTTGTAATCTCGATTCCTGCTTCTTTTGCAGCGATGAAGATCGCATATTTCCCTGGTGAAACACCAATTTTCTGAGCACGTTTCCGTTCTTGGTTTGACATGATTAATGAAGTCATGTCAATTTTATTTTCCTGCGCTTTTTTTTCCATCAAAGAATTGATTTTTTGTTCAATCTTTCGCTGTGTTTCTTTTGAAACATCTTTATTGATCGTGGTCGTGACGATTACTTCCTGATTTGGTTTAATAAACCCTTTTGCTCTGCAGATCTCAAATATTTTTTCGGTAACCTCTTCTATCGGCTGGTTCTGCCAATCTTCAAGAATAGCAAGAAGCTTTTTCCCGTCCGAATTATAAGCAGTGATATTTTGAACGAGCATGTCACCATCAATTTCAAGCTCGATGCTCGGATTCATTTCAATTCCTACATACGCGTAAACTCCTTGTCCTGTATAAGGAGAAAATTGGAAAAATAACAAGATGAAGGTCATCATAAACACTGTCGTTGTTTTCCAGCTAATTGTGGGAAGCCGGAACGTCCGTTGTTTTTCCAGTTCGTTTGGTAAGTAAATATCACTGCCTACTGAATATTGCTTATTTGAAATTTTAACTTTACGAAATATGCCGCCTTCTGACAGAACGATCAAATGGCGACGGTTTACTTCTACCACAATTCCCTTAGTCATCGAAAGGGGCCTCCTATTCTGGCAAATAGCCTTTAAGATAATGATAGTCTTCAATCACAATAAGAGCCGTAGCGATAATATAGGGGGCATATCGAGTGATGCTCTTCTTTTGAAAATTTTTTAAAAGCTGGGAGGTTGGCAGACTTTTTTTATTAAGAAAAAATGATCGCAGTTCGATGTCGTTAGCTATGTATGAGGCGATGATGAAGGCTTCTTTTCTTCTATTCTTGGTTTGGGGTGTCCATTTCGGCATCTGGCATATATCAATCCCAAATTGCAAAAGCCTGCTTTTATAGTGTTCAACTTCTTTGTCAGGTGAAATGGTTTTGGGCTCAAGACAAGCTGCCGCTGAAGATCTGGTAGCTATGGGATTGGCATTATCCGGCAATGTGTATGTATTTGAAATGAATATCCTTCTTTTAAGCCAGCTGATCATAAACCACCCTCCATTTCTCCATTCTTAACATTTGTTGTTCTCGTCTATAAACCTATATTTAGAAAATATTAACTATCAGATTATAGTATGGAAACCATGAAAAAAACAGGTACAATAGTCATGCTTTGTTGATTTGTGAGGGGGAAGAAAGTCTAATATATTTAATAGATTAAAAGGCTATTAAACAAGAAAGTTATGGGAAAATAGGAAATGGAAAAATATAGATCAGGACCTTCGCGGCATGGCTTTTTTAGTATAACGTTGCTACCCTTTATTTAAAGAAGTGAATATTCTGAAAATGGGGGATTTACAATGTTAAGAAGATGGAAACAGCCAGCAGCAGTTCTGTTGGGAATCAATCTTGCTCTATCTGCAGGGGTTCCTGTAATGGCTAAGGAACAAAGTGCAAAGCACGATCATCAGCAAAATGACTGGAACCATCCTGGCCCTTCTTCACCAGTCATCCATAACGGAACTCCGAGAAGTGCAGGGCTTCACCCAGAATCGTTAAACATCATCGATGCGACCATGAACAAAGCGATGGAAACGAAGATGCTGCCTGGCGGAGTTGTATTGGTTGCCAGAAAAGGGGCGATTGCTAAATGGGATGCTTACGGCTATGCCGCCCGCTATACCGATGATAAATTCACAGAAATGGAACATCCGGTTTCAATGACAAGGAATACAATTTTTGATCTTGCATCCATCAGTAAAATTTTCACGACCACAGCCGCTATGAAATTGTATGAACAAGGGAAATTCAAATTGGATGACCGTGTGGCTGATTATATTCCTGAGTTCAAGGAAAATGGAAAAGAAAACGTGACCATCCGGCAGCTTCTTACTCATACTTCGGGATTTGAGCCGTTCATTCCATTATATAAGATGGGAAGCAACAGAGAGGACCGTCTCCATATTGCGCTGACGCATCCTTTAAAGAATGCGCCCGGTACAACCTATACATACAGTGATTTGAATATGATCACCCTGGGCGTTCTTGTGGAAAAGCTATCAGGGAAACGATTGGATCAATACGTAAAAGAAGTGATCACAGACCCGCTGAAAATGAGGGACACGATGTACAATCCTCCTGCATATTTAAAACCGCGGATTGCCGCCACCGAATATGAACCTTATATTAACCGGGGAATTGTGTGGGGTGAGGTGCATGATGAAAATGCATGGTCACTTGATGGTGTTGCTGGCCATGCTGGTGTCTTTTCCACAGCACATGACTTGGCTGTATTTGCTCATATGATTCTGCAAAAAGGAAAATATGGAAATAAGACCATCCTAAAGCCATCTACTGTCGAACTGCTTGAAGAAAATCAGCTTCCGCAGTTTCCCGCTGATTCACATGGACTAGGCTGGGAACTGGATCAAGGCTGGTACATGGATGCTCTTTCTGACGCTGACACCCTTGGGCATACTGGTTTTACTGGAACAACAATGGTCGTCAGCCCGAAAAACAAAATGATTGTGCTGACCCTGACTAACAGGGTACATCCGACGAGAAACACACCATCGTTGAATCTTGTCCGCAGGGAAGTGGCACGTTCAGCCGCTGACTCCATTTCAATTCCATTAAAAGGCAACGGAAAAGCGTGGTTTGCCGGCTATGGTGACTCCCTTTCCCGTCCACTAGTTTATGAACTAAGCGAACCGGCAGCGAGCATAAGCTTCCAGACCTGGTATGAGATTGAAAAGGGAAGCGACAACGGAATTGTTGAAGCATCGGCAGACGGTGTTACTTGGCAGAAGTCAGAAAAGACATATACAGGCAAAAGCGCCGGATGGAAACAGCAGACTGCAGTTCTTCCATCGAACAGCAAATTTGTCCGTTTTCTCTATAAAACAGATGCTTCTGTCAATGGCCGAGGCTGGTATGTGAAAGATCTAAAAGCTATGAGCACCTCTGACAGAGAAATTCACAGCAAAATTACAGAAAACCAATGGTCGCAGCGAAACTATTAATAGAATTAAAAGAAGAACCGCCCTTTTTTGGCGGTTCTTTAGTTGTTGCTGGGGATTGGCAGTTTGTGGTGAGGGATTTGAGCGGAAACAGATTTTATTGAGCCTTAATCAGCGTGAATTGATCCGTTGAAAATCCGAACTATTTACTCGTGCTCTGCGGCGCCTTCCCACTTCAGAAGTCCAGCAGGCAACAAGTTGCGTTGACGTCAACGTAACACAAAATGTATACCTTTTTAAGGAAGTGATACCGGTGAACTCGATTAAGATCGACGAAGTTGCAAAGATTACCGGGATTACCAAAAGGGCAATCCGCTATTATGAGGAGATTGGGCTCATACAGCCGCCAGAACGCAGTGACGGACAGGTCCGTTTATACACTGAAAAGGATGTTCAGCAGATAAAAAGAGTAGTTGATGCGAAAGAAGTGCTAGGGTTTTCTTTACAGGAGCTTCAGCATTTTCTAAGCATTAAAGAACGCATATTGGAACATAAAGAACAGTACGAAACGTCAAGGGACAAGACCTTTCAGCAGGCTGAATTAGAGGAGATTGCAGTCGGGCTTATAGAACAGCGGGATATGCTTCAGGAAAAAATGGAAAAGATGAAGTCCTTCCAGGATGAATTGAAAGATTTAATCCAAAAAGTCGAAAGCCTGCTGAATGTCTAACTTGGGGTGCCAGGCACCGCCATTACACACTTGTGTAATCGTGGTGCCTGGCACCTCACTTTTTTAAAATTGCCTTTTAAATCCTTTCAGCTATGGTGATACTGTGGGTACTTTAATAAAAGAGAGGAACTCATAATGGAAGTATTTCCAGTTATTCATACAAATTTCTGGGACGGAGTATTGGCTGTCCCGATTGTTCTTATCCTGACGCAGCTGATTAAACTGTTTACACCTGTACCGCGGGCGTTCATTCCCACGACAGCGCTTTTAATCGGCCTTTTGCTTTCCATCCTGTACAGCCACCGCCACCATCTGATCGCTGGAATCTTTATGGGCTTTTTTTACGGCTATGCTGCCATTGGAAGCTATGCGGCTTCCAGAAACTCGTGGTGTGCATTCAAAGCGAAATTGCGTAAAAAAGAGCATTTCCGCTGATCGGGATGTCCAGTTGCTGGGCAGAAAGATTAGTTCTCTTGTATGATACAGGAAGAAACTATTTATTTAGGTGGGATTGGAATGAAGATTGCAGCAATCATAGGAAGCTCCAGAGCGGATGGAAACACCCAACAGTTGACGGAAATGGCGCTGGAAGGTATAGAATACACACCGATCATTTTAAAAGAAAAGCAGATTACGCCTATTGATGATTTGAGGCACGCGGATGGCGGTTTTCAGCCGGTTGCAGATGACTATGACCGGGTGATCGATATGGTGCTTGAGCATGATATTCTGATCTTTGCCACCCCGGTATATTGGTATGGCATGTCAGGACTTATGAAAAACTTTGTAGATCGCTGGTCACAGAGCCTTCGGGACAGCCGTTTTGAATTTAAAAGGAAAATGAGCCAAAAGAAAGCCTATGTGGTTACGTGTGGCGGCGATCAGCCAAAGATTAAGGCATTGCCGCTGATCCAGCAATTTCAGCATATTTTTGATTTTATGGGAATGTCTTTTCAGGAATATATTATCGGAACAGCCAACGCACCCCATGACATTTTAAAAGATGAACAAGCAATTGCAGAAGCCAAGCGTTGGAATGAAACGTTTTCTTCTCTTAAATAAAGGCTTTGTTAAGGCATATTGTTGGTTTTTTTCATAATGGGCCTCGCATACTGATGCTTAAAAGAGACCCTCAAGTCTTTTTCCCCAACTAAGCAAAGTAAGGTTTTTTGCCCGCTTTTGCTTATTTTTTTATGAAATTCTGCATATAACGTTGCGGAAATACTTAAGTTTACTTATAATTACTTAGCGAGGGGTGAAAAAGGCATGTATCAGGATGAACGGATGGAAGCAATTGTTAACTATATAAAGCAGCATGACCGGGTAGATGTGGAAACCATCTGCAAAATGAATAACGTATCCCGTGATACAGCCAGAAGAGACTTGGTGAAGCTTGAAGAGGAAGGTAAGATCGTCCGAACGAGGGGCGGTGCTAAATTTCCGACCTTTTATCATGAAGTGTTTAACTATGACCAGCGCCTGAAAAAGGATTTTGATGCAAAAAAGCGAATTGGCAGCTTTGCAGCTGGATTGATTCAGGATGGAGATCATCTGCTTCTGGATGTATCTACAACTGTACAGTTTTTGGCTGAGAACCTGAAAACAGAGCGGAATGTTGTCGTAACCAACTCTATCGACATTGCTGGAATCCTGTCACGTAAAGAAAAGGTATCGATCCATCTGCTTGGAGGATTGCTGAACAATGAACACCGGTCGATTTATGGAGCAAGAACGATCCAGCATCTGTCGGACTTCAGAGTCAACAAGCTCTTTCTTGGAGCCTGCGGAATCTCATCTAACGGGCTGACCATACCTTTTGAGGAAGAAGGCTTTTTATTGAAGGAAATGATCAAGCGTTCTGATCAAGTCATCGTACTGGCTGATTCTACGAAATTTAATCGCAGTTACTTTCAGAAGGTATGCGGGTTGGAGGACATTGACATTTTAGTTACAGATCAAGAAATGGATTCACGTTTAACCACAATATTAGAGCAGTATGAGGTAGAAACGATCATTCTGTAAGAGGAGGAAGACATGAAATTAATCGCAATTGATTTGGATGGAACACTATTGATGAAACAGGGGACGATCAGCAAAGAAAATGCTATGGCTATAAAAGAGGCTCAAGCTCAGGGGAATACAGTAGCGATCTGTACGGGACGTGCGGTGGAAGATGTACTGAATCTGCTCGAGAATGCCGGGATCCAATGTCCTGTGATCGGGGCGAACGGAGCTGTACTGTATGATGAAGGGAAAATTGTACAATGCCATCCTCTGCAGAAAGAACATGCTTACCACATCCTTACCCAACTGGAGGACATGAACGTCTTTTACCATCTTCATACGAATAAGGGCATCTATACGCCTGATTTTGGCGAAAATGGAATCCAGGTTGAAATTGATATCGTAAAGTCAGCAAACCCAGAGATAAACTCAGAAGAATTGTGGAAAGCCGCTCAAGGATATCTGAAACAATTTGGGCAAATTTCGATTTCTTCCTTCCGATCCATATGGACAGAAGATCTGGTGATCAATAAAATTCTTCCGTTTTCTTATTCTTTAGAAAAGCTTGAGGAAATCCGTGAATCAGCTTCAGCATTTGAAGGGCTTTCCATTACGAGTTCAGCGGACCATAACCTTGAGATCAATCATGAAAATGCCAACAAGGGAAATGGATTAAAAGGGATGGCTGATCATCTTAGAATACCTTATCAAGATACTGTGGCCATTGGGGACAATATGAATGACTGGCCGATGATGAAGTTTGCGGGCACGAGTATTGCAATGGGCAACGCGCTGCCTGAAATTAAAGAAATCTGCCATTTTACTACATTGGAAAACGATGAGCATGGTGTAGCTCATGCCATCAGGGAATTTATTCTTAAACAAGCAGTATAAATACAAAAAAGGCCTGCCGGCGTAACCACTTGGGCGTAACGGCAGACCTTTTTTTGCATGCAGACTTGAGTCAGGAGACCTCTGTCTTAGGGAATGTGAATCCTTCCCCGAAAACATCCCGAACATCATGGATGACCACAAATGCTTTTTCGTCTATGCGATGTACGATTTTTTTCAGTTCAAATAATTCCTGTTTATTAATGACTACATATAAAATTTCTTTCGATTCCTTCGTATAGCTGCCATGGGCGGAAAACACCGTTACACCTCTGTCCATGTCGTCGTTTACCTTTTTGGAGATCTCCTCGGCATGCTGAGAGATAATCGTGACAGCTTTTCGGGTATCAAAGCCTTCAATTATGTAATCGAGGACTTTTGTAGAGATATAGATAGAAATAACGGTGTACATGGTGTTTTGAGCTCCGATAACAAAATAGGAACTGAGCACGACCAACAGGTCAAATCCCAGCATGGCCCCACTGATGCTCCAGCCCAAATACTGATTTGCCATTCTCGCCAAAATGGTCGATCCTCCAGTCGTTCCGCCAGAACGAAGAACAAGTCCTAAACCAATTCCGATGAAAATACCGGCAAACACGGTACCAAGAATTGTATCCTTAACAGGTGTTCCTAATCCTTCTGTCATATGAAGGAAAACCGAGGTAAAAACAATGCAGAAAATTGTGTACAATGTCACTCTTTTGTTAAGGAGCTTGTACCCTATAATCAAAAGAATGCCGTTCATAATAAAGTTCGTATAGCTTGGCGACCAGGAGAAGAGATAATACAAGATCATAGAAATACCGGTAACTCCCCCTTCTCCCAGTTCATTTGGGATAGCGAAACAGTTTACACCAAGCGCGAAAAAGAATGAGCCAATAATAATCAGGATCAACTCTTTCAAATAGCTTTTCATTTTAATCCCCCTTTCATTGACAATAAAAATTCATTCAAATAAACCAACCACAAGGGCTGGTTTTATTTTTGCGTCCATTTTAGCAGGGCTTGCAGGCCTGTAGGGCTGCAAGCCCTGCTTATACAAGAGATCAATATACCACGGCTTTAAAGGAGTTTCAACATTTGTTCGTCTTTGTTTATGTTTTATGTAAAAAAGCCTGTATACCATTAACCTTTGGTTACACAGGCCTTAAATGTGATCAGCAGCAAGGAGGTGCGCCGCATGAAATGTTTTGGTGATGCTCTTGGCAGGTTAGATATTCAGAGACAGGATACTCATGGACATGCTGGTACAGCATGTGATTCACATGCTGAATCTGAACAGGATGGACGTGAATAACCTCTTCAGTGTGATAATGCTGCTGAACACAGCACTGTGTAGGGTGAACAACGACATGCGGACGATGACAGCCATAACCGTAATACATTAACGATCTCTCCTTTGTTTGAGATTAACCATTACTTCACTTTTCAATTTATGAAATTTTGCCGGAAACGGACAGGGTAGATGACTATAAAAAATGATTTAGGCATAAAAAAAAGGAAATAATGAGAACAGGTGATAATATGAAGCTTAATAAAAAAAGCAGAAAACTCTACAGCGATGCCATCGACAGCATGCAGGAAGGGCTTGAAGCCATGATTGATCTCTATAATGAAGCGGAAGAAGATATCCCTTTGATCAATTTTGAAAAGGGAGTGCAAGAGGAGATCGAGAAGGCGAAAAAGAAGTATGGTTCATCTTTTATAGATGGCAAGATCAATGCTATCGTAAAAGAAGTTTTGTCTTTTCTTCCCATTGATGAACCGCAGGCAGACCAAGTGAAAAAGGACTAGACGCATGATCTGTCATTCATCGAGGAAGTTCTTACTTTTTTCATAAATTTTTCTATTTTTTTACCTTTTCTTACAAAAAAAACCTTTATACTGAGAGAGTATAAAAGTTATGTAAAGATAAGGTGATGGAGCGGTGAGAGGATCTTTAGGGAAAGTAAGAAAAGGGGCCGGCAATAGAGAAGCTGCGGTTGTATTAGTTTTGTCATTATTTACTTTGTTTGTGATTTTTGGAACATGGCATGTCAATAAAATTAAGGCAACATCCGTGGATGGGCAGTATCATAAAGAAGAAACTCAGAAGAAATCCTATTCTCCAAAAACTTCGGCCTCCCATACATCACAACAAAAATCGGCAAGTGAGAATAGGCGCCTGAAAAAAGTGAAAACATCCAGTTCGATTGCAGAGGTGGAAAAGAAAACAACCAGGCAGCCACCTTCCCAGCCATCCGCTTCAGAACAATCACCAAAAGTAAAAAACAAGATTGCAGCAAAACATCAACCAGCAGTCAAATCTGTTCAAATATCAGATAGGAATGAGAACAAAAAACCAACCAAAGCTATTTCGCACCCTGCTATACATAAATCTATACCACCACAAAAAGAAGGTGCCGCCGAGCCGAAAACGGTCTATTTAACGTTTGATGATGGTCCATCCAATGTATCCGGAGGCTTCATGGACGTGCTCAGCAGCTATAATGCCAAAGCAACGTTCTTTATGCTGGAACCAAATATTTTAAGATTTCCGGAAGCAGTTAAACGGATGGATCGAGAAGGCCATTCGCTTGGGCTGCATGGTGTTACCCACGATCCAAAAAAGATTTACCGAACAAAAGAAACCGTGGTACAGGAGATGGATCAAGATAATGCAGCGCTGCAAAAGGTGACAGGCAAAAAAGCGGTCCTCATCCGGACTCCATATGGCAGCGCGCCTTATATGAAACCTCCTTATCAGAAAGCGGTAAAAGACCATGGTTACCAGCTGTGGGATTGGACGATCGACAGTATGGACTGGTCGTTTCGAAGCCCGAAATATGTGGAGAATTCCATAAACCAACTAAAGAAAATAGCTAATCGGAAAGAGCCTATCGTAATTCTTATGCACGAACGGATAGAAACATTGGAGAGCCTGCCGAAGCTTCTGGAATATCTTCAGAAAAATGGCTACCAGTTCAAACGAATTGAACCTGATATGCATCCAGTCACTTTCCATTGCAAATAATTTAAGAATTGGTGCCAGGCACCGCCTTTACACACTTGTGTAATCGCGGTGCCTGGCACCAATTGTATTTTCGCTTCCTTGACACGGCGAGATATCTTAATTACAATATGTTTAAAAGTTTAAACGTTTGATATCTTGAACGTTTGGACATACTCGTAAAATATAACGTAAAGGCAGGCAGATCAGTATGAAACAGCAAACAGCTTTGATTACCGGAGCCTCTTCTGGTATAGGTTTAGAACTTGCAAAGCGTTTTGCAAGAGATGGCTATAATGTGGTGCTAGTGGCGAGGAACGAGCAAAGACTGCAAACCCTCAAACAGGAACTGGAAGCCCAATTTCACGCTCAATGCACTGTAAATGTAAAGGACTTGTCTAAGTACAGTGAGGCAGAAGCATTATTTCATGAACTGCAGCAACAGCAGATCACAGTCGACTTTTTAGTGAATAACGCTGGATATGGCTTATTTGGAGAATTTACGGAGACGGATCTACAGGATGAATTATCCATGATCGACATTAATATAAAAGCACTCACAACCCTGACTAAATTATTCCTCCCGGGAATGAAGGAGAGGGAGAATGGGAAAATTTTAAATGTCGCTTCAACGGCCGCTTTTCAGCCAGGACCTTTAATGGCTGTATATTATGCAACAAAAGCCTATGTTCTGTCATTTTCAGAAGCTCTCGAAAATGAAATGAAGGGCATGGGAGTGACCGTTACGGCATTATGTCCAGGTCCAACCAAAACAGGTTTTGAATCACGTGCAAATCTGGGACAGTCAAAGCTCTTTAAGAGCGGCGTAATGGAAGTAGAACGTGTAGCAAACATTGGCTATGAAGGATTAATGAAAGGAAAATCCATCGTGATCCCTGGTTTTAAAAACAGGCTGCTCGCTAACTCCATCCGGTTTATACCGAGGAAGTGGGTAACGGCAACTGTGAGAAATGTCCAAGGAAAATCATGATCCACTTGAAAAAGAACACGAAGTTATCTATCATGAGCATATATAGGTTTATGAGATTAAACAAATAGACGCAGAGGGGGATGAATATGGGACAGCAGGCTATAGATGTTTTTCGTTCCTGTATTCCGCTCTTGCAGGCATTAAGTGATCCCGCAAGACAAGATATTATTTTATTGCTTGCTCAGCATGACCGGCTGACGGTCAATGAAATTACAGAGCATTCTACTTTATCAAGACCGGCTATTTCTCACCATTTGAAGATTTTGAGGGACATACAGCTGGTGACGATTGAGCAAAAAGGAACACAGCGCTTCTATTCATTGGCACTTGAGCCTTCCATCGGGTTATTGAAGCAGCTGATTCATACCGTGGAGAGTACATGTGATCTTTAGCCCTCGCTTAAGATCCTTGTTTTTTGCATTAATAAGAACAGAACGTAAGAAAAACCCTTCGCTGAAGGGTTTTTTAGATATCAAAATTATTGCTTTGCTGTGTGCTGTCTGTATTACCCTGCTTGTCCCAAGCAATGAGTACGACATCCAGTTCTTTCTCCATATGATCCAATTTAGCTTTTTGCTCACTCGTTAATTGCGCCAAATCAAACTGTTTCATTTCATCCACCTCCATATCTAATAAAAGAGTTCCCTAGTGTATAACGTTTTATCCCGAATATGTAAAGGACCCCCTGTCCACTATGAGACAAGGGGTCTTTCATTATGGGAGCACATGGACCTTAGTCTTCATAATCCCAATAATGTCCGTCATTCATATCACTTTGGACACTAAATACATCGCCTCTTGGACCGGAAGACCTCCAACTGCAATCATTATTGTCGTCCATGCTGCCCATAGTATTGCCCTGGTTGCCGCGGCACGCCAAACAATCTGCAATACACTGTTCTCTGTCCCTTCCAAACAAGGAACGGCACACGTTTTGGCAGAATCGACGGCATCTAGGCCGTGCTAGAGAAGGCCGCTGGTTATCCATTGCACCCATCACTGGGTTTTCATTGGACTGTCGTCCGCAGTTACAGTTCTGGACGACCTGGATCGGCCGCTGGTTGCGGTTCCGGTTTTGTTGAGCACCTTGTACAGGCATCTGTACAGAAAACGGCATTCTAAATGAACTGCTGCTGGAGCTAGAGCTGCTAGAGCTGCTGGAACTGCTAGAAGATGATTCAAATCTCATTATTAATGAGCTGGACTCGCTTCGTCGACTTCTTCTTGAGGATTCACTTCTCCTGCGCTGGGATCCACTTCTTCTTGAGGATTCACGTCTTCTGCGCGAGGATTCACTTCTCCTGCGCTGGGATTCACTTCTTCTTGGCATTTATTTCACCCCTTTCGAGATACTGTATTCATTTCGTGTGTTGCTAGAAAGGGACAAGAACCTCTTTTACGAAAAAAAGGCGCTGTTAAGCACTTTTTTTAAAAAAATAGGAATAAAGACAATTTATGTAAAAGAGAGATTATGCTTGGATGGATGGAAAATAGAGAGAAATCTTATAAGTTTAGCTAAGGTTGATTTTAAAGGAACCATTACATTCTCGAGTAAAATTAATGAAGGAACAACAGTCACCATCTTGCTGCCTGTCGCAAAAAAGTAGAGCAGCTGCAAAAGGATAGAGTAGTAAAAAGCATATTCTGAGAAGAATATGCTTTTTTGCTGTGTGAAAAAAATCTCGCAGAATACTTAAAGAGGATGTCACATAAGTTAAATGAGAGAGGTGAAATGATAGGGAAAAGGAGAAATGGCTGTGATTTGTTTATGTGAAGTTTTAAAAGAAGAAACATATCATGAGCGTATAGCGATTATAGAGGATAAACAAGAGATCATGAGGACCTTTGGCCTGGAAAATGAAAAGTGGCTCCGCCTTTGGAATATTGATAATAGAATTTTAACATTGTGTTTTTCCTCCTTGGATCCCGAGTTTGATCGGTTTATTGTAGTGTACGATTATTCGCTGTTCTGCAAAGATCAGGACATAAAGCAAGCTATCATTTGGCACGAAATCGGCCATTCGCAATATCCTGTTTTGGAAGGGAAGATTGATCTGCATTCAGAAACGAAATGTGATGAACTGGCTTTTACGAAAGGATATAAATCAGGATTGGAAAAGTTTCTAAGACTAACTTACAAAATGGCAAAGACACTCAATAATCAATTGCTGCTATCCATGACGAAAGAACGGATGAAGGCATTGAATCTTTTATATAAATATTAAAAAACGAGTGGAATCAACGAAATTGATCCACTCGCTTTTATATTTAAGGAATAAGCAGGAGTTTTCCTGTGCTTTTCCGGCTTTCCAGAAAACGGTGGGCTTCTTTACCATCTTCAAGCTTAAATGAAGTGGTTTCTGGTATCTTAATAGAGCCCGAACGAATCATATCAAACAACTGATGAGACCTGGACACCCTTTCTGAATGGGAGGTGATAACATTCCAGAGATCACCGCCTGTCAGTGTTTTTGAAGTGTCCATCAGCATTCGTGGATCAACCGGCAGCGGATCTCCGCCTGCCATTCCATAAAATACAGCCGTTCCGCCGATTCTTACCGCTTCAAAGCTATCCTTAAGGGTACTGCCTACAGAATCATAAATGACATCTGCTCCTTTATTTTCAGGAGAAACTTCTTTTACTTTACGCTTCCAGGCTTCATCATAAAGAAAAACATGATCGGCTCCAGCGGACAAAGCAGCTACTTTCTTCGCCTCTGAAGATGTCAGCCCAATTACCGTTCCGCCCAGTGCCTTGGAAATTTGGATGAGAAGCTGGCCTACACCGCCTGCCGCAGCATGGACAACAAGAAGTGTTCCGGGTTTTACGGGATAGCTGTCACGAGTCAGGTATTGAGCCGTTAAGCCTTGCAGCAGCAGAGAGGACGCGGTTTCAAATGAAATGTCATCAGGCAAAGGAATCAGGTGATCCTCCGGTACAGCGACAAGTTCAGCATTAGCATACGGTACATCGGCAAAGGCCACCCTATCTCCAGGCATCACCCCATTTACCCCTTCTCCGATCCTTTCCACGATTCCAGCGCCTTCATAACCGGCAATATACGGAGGGGTGCCCTTCAAGTGATAGTTCCCTTTCCTCCGGTACACATCCGCAAAGTTAAGCCCGATCGCTTTCATGCGAACAAGTATTTCATTCTTTTGCAGCACTGGATTCGGAACGTCCTGATATTGTAAGACTTCCGGTCCACCAAATTCATTAAATGTTAAAGCCTTCATCGTTTGTATTCCTCATTTCAAGTAGTAGTCATACTATCATTGTAAACAAAATGGAGAAATTTCACTAGAAAAGATAATTAAACAGGAAAAAGGTTTAAATCGTTAAATGTTGTGGAAACTGTGGTTGTAATGGAATATTTATCTATTTTACTTGGGAGGTCATATGCATGATAAATAAGATTACGTTCGTTTTAGGAATAGTTCTGGCTCTAACAGCCTGCTCCTCAGGCGGGGACAGCGGAGGAGGAAAAGGAGGCTCAATGGATACCGCTTCTGCGGAGAAAACGTTTAAACAAAACTGCGCCAGCTGCCACGGCAACAATCTTGAAGGCGGTACGGGGCCGGCTTTGAAAGACATCGGAAAAGAACATACCAAGGCGGAAATATTAAAGCAGATTAGAAACGGAGGTGGAGGTATGCCTGCTGGATTAATCCAGGGCAAGGAAGCGGAGAACGTTGCTCAATGGCTGGCCAAGAAAAAATAAAGGAAAAAAGAGACTGAATTCATTCAATGGAATGGATCCTGTCTCTTTTTTATGCCTTTTTTCATGAAACATTGGTGGACTTCTGATGAAGGGATGCTGATGTTTTTTTGTCCTGCACAAGAACTGCAGCTGAGATAACCAGCAGAATACCGATGGTCTGCAAGAGAGTCAGTTCTTCCTTGAAAAGGAAGAATCCGGTGAGTGTAGCAACAACGGGCTCAATGGTTGAAACGATGGCAGCCCGGCTCGGTTCAACCTGTCGGAGTCCTACGGTGTAGAGGATATAGGCGAAGACAGTCGGAATAATTCCAAGTCCTGAAATATAAAGGAATGCTTTTCCATTCTCGAGTAAATGTATGGATGTTGCCAGTCCGCTAACAGGAAACAGAGCAAGACCTGCAAAAATAAAAGTAAATGTCGTAATCGTAAGTGTATGGTATTTGGCAGAAGCGGCTTTGCCAAAAATACTGTACAAAGAATAACCCAGTCCAGCTCCTAAACCCGTAAGAAGCCCGGACAAAGTAATACCTGCCTTAGCAGATGGCATGTAGCCGACAACGAACAGACAGCCGAGGAACGTGACACCAAGAGCTGTTAATTTCTTTCCTGTGATCAAGTCATTGAAAAAGATACGCGACAAGATCAGTACAAATGCAGGTGCTGTATACAACAAGACGGCTGCAACGGACAGAGACATTTCTTCCATCGCTTTAAAATAGCACCAGTTAAAAAACGCGATACTGAGCAAGCCGGTCCCAATAAAATAATGAGTATCTCTTAATTTTATCCTTAGCAGTGAGCGGTCCGTAAAAAGCGTGATGATGATAAACGCAATGGCCGCTCCTAATGCACGCAATACTACAATCTGAATCGGGGTAAACCCTAATGAAGACAGTTCCTTAATGAATATACCTATTGTTCCCCATAGAGCCGCACCGCTTGCAATCCATATATAGGGCCATTTCATTCATTGCCCACCTCGTTTCTCCTCATCTTTTTTCAAGCGTATCGCAATTCAACCTATTTTTGAAGACCCTGTATAGAATCGGCTGAAAAACAAAGAAGATGTATGATTGTCCGGACTTGCTGGACCCCTTCCAAAAATTGCTCCCTGCAACTTCGTATATCCGCCTTTTCAGAAAGGAAGCATAAGGAAAAAAGGAGGTACACCTTTGAAGAAAATTCTCGCAATAACATTTGCCCTAACGCTGACCCTGGCAGGCTGCGGCAGTATAAAGGGGCAAGAACAAGGTGCTGCTGATGCAGACAAGACAGGGAAAGAACACCCAAGGCTGCAGCAAGTAAAATACAATGGCAGCAAACAAAAAGATATAACACCGTCACAGACCATTCATAAAAAAACAAAAATCACGACCATTGGTTTTTTAGAGCCTGTTGACCAACGGGCTGCTGTCAAAGAAGTTAAAGATGTGGGCAGGCATTTATCATATGTTGCTTTTTTCAGCTATCGTGTAAAAGCTGACGGTAATTTAATCGGCATCAAGGATGATCAGGCACTGGCTGCTGCAAGGAAACAAGGGGCCGTTCCGATGCTTGTGCTGACCAATTTTACAGAAGGGAATTTCTCTCCTGACGTAGCACATAAAATCTTTACGGACAAAACGGTATCCGAGCGATTAATCAAAAACGTTATCCAAACGATGAAAACAAAAGGATACAAAGCACTCAACATTGATTTTGAACACATCCGCGCTAAAGACAGAGATTTATACAACGGATTCCTTGAAACGATTTTGCCAAGAGTGAAAAAGGAAGGATTTATCACTTCAACGGCGCTTGCACCTAAAACGAGTGATGAACAGTCAGGACCGTGGCACGGTGCCCATGATTATAAAAGACATGGGGAGCTTGCGGACTTTGTTATTTTAATGACGTACGAATGGGGTTGGTCTGGAGGTCCGCCGATGGCTGTTTCTCCTGTTCCGCAAGTTCGCAAAGTTATCGATTATGCTGCCTCGGTCATCCCGCGCAAAAAAATCGTTATGGGCGCTCCGTTATATGGCTATGATTGGATACTTCCATATAAGAAGGGCAATCCTTTCGCCAAACGGATCGCTCCGCAGGAAGCCACGGAACTTGCCATCAAGGAAGGCGCAGACATTAAATACGACAACAAAGCTCATTCTCCATATTTTAACTACACAGATGACAAAGGTAAAAAACACGTGGTTTGGTTTGAGAACGAAGAAAGCGCTCAAGCAAAATTCAATCAGGTAAAATATTATAACCTTCGTGGAATTGCCTATTGGGTGCTTGGTGAACCGTTTCCTCATAACTGGAGCATGCTTGAAGATCAATTTAACGTAAGAAATGCAAAATAAAAAATGCAGGGAGATTCTATTAGCCGGCAGTTCACCGGATAGGGTCTCTTTTTTATCTGATTAAAATGTGGACGAGAGAAAATACCTGAAGCTCATCTCTCTTAGATAATGGTAAAAAATATTGGCATTAATATAGGGTAAAGGTGGGGGATAACACCGTTTAATCTTATAAAATGTAAATAAAACGTTATGTATAACAAATACGTGGTTTGTTCGTACGAGGCTTCCGCATTTTCCTTCCGTTATGTAGTGAAGGTTTTTTTCGGGTGAGAATGTACTGAAGTGGGGAGAGCTTTGGTTATATTATCTGGAAATTTCTCAAAGTAACTCTCAAGTCGATAATATGGCTCTTACTTATAGGATTAATAATTGTGGCATTTATTTATCCAAAAGCGTTATTGGGGGGCACCGGTTTTCTAGTTCTATGTACGTTAGGAGTACTTTTAATTTTAAGTTTCCCGGGATTTGCTGATGATTTATTCTGCTTGCCTTTCGTAGTTCTATCCTTGTAAGTAATTGGTCTTTGTAAGAAATATTGTTAAGCATACTTGATTCTCATGTTTGGAACAATACCATTGTATTTACGATAAAAAGGAGGGGAATCAAAATGGATCAACAAAAATTGGCTGCCCATGAGTCGTTGGATTTACATGAGGCCATTAACTTTAAAACGCTTTGTATCGCCAAGTCTAAATTAATGCAAGGACTGGTTTTTGATGATGATCTTAGGAATTTAATGAAAAAAGATGTTGAACAATCAATACAAGATCTGACTGAATTGCAGTCCCTCTATGAACGAGCTCCTTTTCAAGCTCCTGTTCCTCAAAATCGCCCCACTCCCATCATTGATGGAAAGGAAGGTACCATCCATTGAATAATGATTATTTGGACCCAATAAACTCGCTGCATATGCCTGAGATGGCAGACACTACCTTTGCCATGGACTTTCTTCTTCGTGCCAAAGAAGGTGTTCGCAACATAGCTGTTGCATTAACCGAATCTGCATCACCTGATGTCCGTGCCACATTAAGAAAACAATTGATGCAGGGCATAGCGATGCATCAGGAAATATCTGAATTGATGATCAAGAAAAAGTGGTTCCATCCTTACGAATTAACGGAACAGTACCAATTGGACCAGCTTTCGGCCAACAATACGATGAAGATTGGCAAAATGAACCTGTTTCCCGTTGAGACCAATCGAAAGGGCTTGTTCGATCGGACACCTGATGAACATTGACACTGGAGGTTATATAGTATGAAGGCGGTAACGTACCAAGGGATAAAAAATGTTGTTGTGAAAGACGTGCCAGACCCTAAGATTAAAAAACCGGATGACATGATCATCAAAGTAACCAGTACAGCAATATGCGGTTCTGATCTGCATTTAATTCATGGCATGATCCCTAACCTGCAAGAGAACTATGTCATTGGACATGAACCGATGGGAATCGTTGAAGAGGTTGGTCCTGAAGTGACTAAAGTAAAAAAGGGAGACCGCGTCATCATTCCATTTAACATCGCATGCGGTGAATGCCGTTTCTGTAAGGACAATTTGGAAAGTCAATGCGACAATTCAAATGATAATGGAGATATGGGAGCCTATTTCGGATATTCCGGAACAACTGGCGGTTACCCAGGCGGGCAAGCGGAATATTTGAGAGTTCCTTTTGCCAACTTTACTCATTTTAAAATCCCGGAGACCTGCGAGGAACCTGATGAAAAGTTAGCGGTTATTGCGGATGCGATGACCACTGGTTTTTGGAGTGTCGATAATGCGGGCGTAAAGGACGGGGATACCGTTATCGTTTTGGGATGCGGTCCGGTGGGGCTTTTTGCACAAAAGTTTTGCTGGCTAAAAGGGGCGAAGCGCGTGATTGCCGTTGATTATGTCAATTACCGCCTGCAGCATGCGAAACGGACGAACAAGGTTGAAATCGTTAACTTTGAGGATCATAAAAATTGTGGAGAATACCTGAAGGAAATCACCAAGGGCGGTGCGGATGTAGTCATTGATGCGGTTGGTATGGACGGAAAAATGACAGATATGGAGTTTCTTGCCAGTGGGTTAAAACTTCACAGTGGTGCATTAGGTGCATTTATCATGGCGACCCAGGCTGTCCGAAAAGGCGGCAATATCCAGGTGACCGGCGTTTATGCGGGAAAATACAACGGTTTCCCATTTGGAGATATTATGAACCGCAATGTCAATATCCGCTCCGGACAAGCACCTGTTATTCACTATATGCCTTATATGTTTGAACTCGTTTCTACAGGAAAGATCGATCCGGGAGATGTGGTCAGCCATGTCCTTCCGCTCAGTGAAGCGAAGCGCGGCTATGAAATTTTTGATACCAAAACGGATGATTGCATAAAAGTCGTCCTGAAGCCTTAGGAAGGAGGATTGAAAATGAACTATGCTCTGCACGAAGTACTTGAGGTTCAAGAAATGGCCGCTTTTAAAACAAATTGTTTAACCAAGTCCAAAACGATGAAAGCACTGGTCAGTGACCCAAGGCTAAAAGAAATGATGCAGCAAGACATTGATCTTTCCACCAGTCAGTTGAACGAATATACCTCTGTTTTATCCAATGCAAAGCAATCGTTAGGAGCTGAGTTAAATTGAATTCAATCATTGAAAACTTAACAGGAATGGATGCCATTTCCGACCAGGTTGTTGCGATGGATTTATTGATTGCGGCAAAAAGCGGTGTCAGAAATTACGCGATGGCTGCCACGGAAGCCGGAACACCTGAAATCAAAGAAATGTTAACCCGGCATTTGGAGGAAGCCATAGAGATGCATGAACAAATTTCCGGTTATATGGCGGAAAAAGGATGGTATCATGCTTGGGATACGAACGAGCAGATCCAATTGAATTTGACAAATATGAATACCGCTTTGGATTTGCCAACACTATAGATCATGTAAAGGAACAGTTTACGAATAAACTGTTCCTTATTTATTGTCAGAATGCAGGAGCAGGCAATTCATCTATGTTCATACGAAGCAAACTATACGGCTTTTCCCGCAGGTCCCTTCCATAATGAAACCTGGCCTGCCGGTGTAATTGGTTCACAATCACATATAAGTATTGATCCGGTCCAATCGAAAACGTATCCGGCCATAAAAGCCTCGGGTCATGTGCAATGGTTTCCATTTTTCCGTTCGGCATGATCTTTCGTATGCTGTTGTTTTCATAATCCCCTGCATAAACGTTTCCTTTTGCCCCGGTAATCATTCCGTCAGATGCCCCTTTTTCTCCCCAATACCCCACCCGGGAAAGTAAGTCCTTCTCCGGTATCATTCTGTCTCTCAGGGCTTCTGTTGAAATGGAGAACAGATGACGGCTCGTTAATGGACAAAAAAATAATGTTTTTCCATCCACAGAAATCGCGATACCATCAGACGCCAGTCGAAAGGGAGAAATGGAGCCGTCTTTATTGCGGTTCATCAGTATTTTTCCTTCTACTTTTGGCAAGAAATAGGGATCGGGTGATGTAGGTGGGGTTCCACTTAACCGTCTGAATGCGTTTCCGGTTTCTAAATCCACAACAATGATCGCTCCTGGACCTTTGGAGGATGAATCTGTGATATAGGCATAACCGGCTTTTCCTACGCGAAAATCAAAGCGAACATCATTCAAATATGTGGTTGGCAGGATGACTTCTTCTGTAAAGGTATATACATTTCTGATTGTATTTGTTTTTAAATCAACAGCGACCAGTTTTGCTCCTCCTTTAATCGGTTCAGAAAAATTGGGTGCTGCTGTATCCAATACCCAAAGTGTTCCCCTTCCATCAGCCACTACACTTTGGACACTGATAAATGACATCGCAACGTTTGCCGGGTTGGCCAAATTTGTTTCCAAATTTGGATAAGGATGTAATTGATCACCCGCAATTTCAGCCACCGTAAATTTCACGTCATCTCCCCATTTTGGAAAGCAAACGAAAATACGCCCGGTTTCTGACACGGTAACGCCTGTAGGCATAGCCCCATAAAATGAATAAACGAGTTCAAACTTACCGAAATATTTTTCCATAGGCAGCATAAATTTCATCATCTCCCTCATCGATTTGAACCGATATTACCTATATATGACCGGCAGTTTTTCTTGTGCATGGCAAAGAACATGGGCGGAGCACTTGCTTTTTTCTTTGGTTAAAATCTATTCACCTGAACATTTGTATTGATGTTCCGTAAAAAGAAAAGGGCAGCAGCCAATCAGAAAAAAATGAAGAGAAGACAGGATTACGCATGAAGCTGTGACGCTTGAATTATTAAAAAATGTAACAGCGAAAATGGATGATGCTGAAAATCGTACAGAGGCAAACAAACAACGGTGCTTCTTTTTCGCTTGTTTACATACAAACGTTAATTGACAGGGAGAGACTGAACGAGGCCATTATTCATCCACGGGATTGAAGCCGAAGTAAACATCGATATTCTACTCGATATGCTTATCGATCCGATCTATTTTCGTATCCTCATTTATAAACAAACACCGGATGAGCTCTTTATTTCCGAGCTGGTGGACCATGTCATTGCCGGTATTTTGCCAGCGTTCAGTTGAAAGTAAAGGAGATTTTTAGTGGAAAAGAAATATTCAATCACTGGATTGGCAGTGCGTTTTCGTTATGCTACGCGATCGGATGCCTGCTTTATGGACCATTTTCTGATATGTATGGCCGTAAAATTTTTCTTGCCAGCAGCATTAGTGCGTTAGCGATTGTTTCTTTTATCATTGGATTTATTGATCATTTTTCAGGATTAGTGATGCTCCGGGCGCTTGAAGGATTGATTGCAGCAGCTTTTGCTCCGATCTCTTTCGTTTATGCAGCAGAGATGTTTCCGCCTGAAAAGCGTCTGAAAGCAGTCGGTTTTATATTAATGGTGAGTTTTATTAACTTTTCGTAAAATACTTATTAATAAACGTTTGGTATAATGTAGACATAAATATTAGGGAGTGTGTGTAAATGAAACCAGATATGTTTCAAATCATCCAGGATTTCCTAATAAAGAAAATTGATCCAATATTTATCATTGTATTTGGATCCCATGCGAAAGATTCCGTACATAAAGAAAGCGATATTGATATTGCTTTCTATTCTTCACAAATATCATTTAATACCTATAATCTTTTTCTTTTCGCTCAAGAACTAGCGGCCTTAATCAAAGTAGATGTTGATTTAGTGGACATTAGTGCAGCATCAACCGTTTTCAAAGCTCAGATCTACTCAACTGGTCGGTTAATTTATTGTGTCGACGACAACTTATATAAGAACTTACAAATGACCGCTTTAAGCATGTATGCCAAGTTAAATGAAGAACGGAAAAGTATTTTAAACAAAATTGATGAAAGAGGGTCCATTTATGAAAAACGACGTGATTCTAAATAAAATAAATGTGATTGAACGTTGTATAAATAGGATCAACCAAGTATATGGCAACAATCCCGAGAATCTTAAGGATTACACAAAACAAGATTCCATGATATTAAATGTTCAACGTGCATGCGAAGCTTCCATCGACCTGGCGATGCATATTATTGCGGATAAACGCCTTGGACTCCCACAATCAAGTAGAGACGCTTTTGATTTGCTACAGGAGAATGCCATCATAAATGAAATTCTGGCCAAAAGGCTAAAAGCAATGGTTGGTTTTAAAAATATCGCTGTCCATGACTATCAATCCATTAATATTGAGATCTTAAAACAAATTATTGAAAAACACCTTGGTGATTTTAAAGAGTTTACAAAACAAATACTTCAATCCTAATGATATTGGAAGTTTTTAAGGGCGAGAAAGTTGCTGAAACAGCAATCTTAGATCTAGAAGCGCTCTACCCTTCCCAATTCGAATATGTAAAAGTACTCGTACAATCAATTAGTGCTAAATAATTTTATTATGTAAATAAAGTTTCGTGAAAATTGAATTTTACGCATAGATTATTAGCTTTATGTGAAGGAGTTAAACTAGACCATGGTTAACAAAAGTTAATGAACACGAATTCTTAGAACTTATGGATGAGAGCATTCTAGTGGGAGCTGGTGCACCACCCCCAGGAACCCACAGCATGAATCATGGCTGGGATAGGACGCGCCTGTATTTCTCGAATTATGGGAAATTATTTGATGCTAAAGGGTGGGGCCGTGAGGGGACAACGACAGGTTATGGGGATCTCCAGGACGGCACGAATGAGCTCGAATGGTACACCAATGTTTTTGCCGGCACTTCTAGCGCTGCTGCCATGGTGGTAGGCGTTTTGGCTTGCCTGAAAGGTGTCCTGCGGTCTCGTGGGAGAAACCCGTTGAGTCCAGCGAAAGCGAGAAGATTGCTCCGAACTTTTTCTACAATGCCAATATATGGGAGGCAGCGACTGCAGCACTTGACCCCGACGGATTCTACCGTTATGTGGTTTCCATCTCTGGATTCGGACGCTGGACGCATATCACCGGAACCTCTAGCGGTAGCGTGCTCGCTCTTCTACAATGCCTATACTGGTGAGGGCGAACTGCCCGGATCGATCCCGCAGGAAACTACCATTTTGTCAGTTCCATCTCCGGATTTGGGAGCTCGACCCATATCGCTCAGACGGACTGAGCGGCACAATCATTTCATTTTTGCCCGAAGCAATTTGTACCTCTCCTTCAAACCATATCCCACGATACTTTCATATTTCGGCAAAAGGAAACAATTTTTATAAGGCTGTTTCTAAATAATACCTAATAAGATTTTTTTGATTTTTTTTATTTATAAACTTACCTCGCCTTACTAAAAATTTATTTCCGTGAAGTTTAATTGTGTCACCGATTGATAAAATGGGTTTATTATTAGAAAGCAATAACAAAAGTTGTTCCCCAGTTCCTGAAAAAATCTTCTTATTACCTGCAATGAGTTCATGTCTATATTCCTCTGGTTTTCTTATCATATCAATCCCCGCTCTATTGTTTTTATAGTGTATACCCGGAATGATTTGGCGTAAACACCAAAAATTCGAGATTTTTATTAATGGATACAAATTGATTCGACCATCCCGATCATTAAGTGCCTGGTATGGCCTCAAAGTCTTCTCTATAGGCAGCAACAAAAAACACCCTCTAAAGGTTGCCTAAAAAATTTATAGCTGCTCAATCATTCCTGAGAGCAACACGCCATCTTTTTGTTTTTCACAAACTCTTACGTATAAACAATTCACTTTGGAGATTCTTCGCTGTCCTCATTACTTGATCATCTTCTTGATCACTAATTGTATTTATAAAAATTGTAAATGTTTCACCGTTTTGACTGGCATTTTTTAATCTATTCAACAAAGTACTGTAATCCATTTAATAATCTCATTCCGCTTTAATAATTCGACAAGTTTATCACAAAAGAGCACCCAATTTGGATGCTCCGCCTTTGTTGATTATCAAAATTCAACCTAAGAAAAAATCGCTTTTTCTTAAACCCATTTATTAGTTCAATAAGTTTTGAGGAGTATTCCTTTCCCTCAAAAAAGAAAGGAAAAACTGAATTTGGTGATCGTTCCTGTATTAAATCAGATTTGCATTTAAATAATCGGCTAATGTTTGCTGAAGCGTACCTTTAGTTGATGCATACTCATTAAACGAAATATCCAAATGAATCATTTTCCTGACAAGTTCTGGACGCAGACCGGTAATGACCGCTTCACATCCCATCAAGGAGACCCCACTCATCACTCTTTGAAACTGGTGTATTACCTCAATATCCATATCTGTAATGCCTGATAGATCCATGATTAACGTTCGGATTTTTAAATTTGAAATATCCATCAATATTTTTTCCTCAATGGTATCCATACGGTACACATCAATTAAACCGATTAAAGGAAGGACGGCTATTTGATGACTGATCGGTATAATAGGCGCAGATAAATGCTCAACTATTTTTCGCTGAGAGCTGATTAATTCATCTTTATAAGATGAATACCTAATGAAAAAACTATTAAGAAATTTATCGATGCCGTCATTGATCTGCATCTCCATCTCATAAATCATTGATCTGTAGTCTGAAATACTGACTACAGGGGTATTCAGTTGATCGTATTTTAACAGGTAGTGCCAGACCGTCCTTCTAATCGCATGTACCCACTCCAGCTTAAGAGTAAGAGTTAAAGAATGCTCTGCCCAGGCTACCCCTTCTTGCTTGGCAAAGGAAATGAGTTCGTTCTCTTTCCTTTCCACCACATACGTTACCAGCTTCTCAGCGTTTTTCAAAAGATCAATATTCCCTGATTGTAAAATATCATTTATTTTAGGCGCGACTTCTACAGCCTCGGATAGCAGCTTATTTTGAAACTCTTCTCGCCGACTGATGATAAACTCAATAATTTCTCTTTGCTGTACTCTGTCCATTTGCTGTTCTCCTTCCAGTGTTAAAAACTATCTCTTTTTCTATTTTAAATTTCCTTTATTTTTGAAGAGTTTTTATATTAACTAAAAAAAAAATATTCCCCTTCTCCTTTGTAATCAAACCTTTTTATATAAAAAAATAAACCGGCCACCTGATTTGGATGGCCAGAATGCTATTGTCACAATAACCTTCAATTTTAGTTTGTCAGATACACGCTTTTTAAGCAAGTTTGATCTGAAAATTAATGGAGAAAATCCAATCCTTCTTTCTTCTTCTGCGGATGAAAATTACAGTGCGAGAATTTTGCTGACAATTCCCATATGGAGAAAGACGGAGAACTCATACTTTGGAGAGAATCCATAGAGCCTGAACGTAAGCGCTTAATCTATGACGGGGTTCTTTACGAAACCATTCAAGTAAAAAGCTATTTTCCAAAACCAGTTGAATTTGACATCAGTTTATTGCTGGATGTGGACTTTACTGACATGTTTATTATCCGAGGCTTTCAATATGGAGAAATTGGGAAGCGCTCAGGCGAAGAACAAACCTACCTCTCATGGGATCCATTACTATTATGATGAAGCTGATCATGTGAAACACGCGACCATGGTGAGCTGGAACCTTGATGCTGAGGCTGTATCAAAGGAAGAAGGAATCACCTTCCGTTTCTCAATAAACCACGGCGAGGTTCAATCTGTAACCTTTACCGTTATTCCTGAGATTGATGGAAAATCTGGAACAGCTATCGCGCCTGAAGCAGCACTTGGAAAATTAGAGTCATCATATAAAGACTGGGAAGCAGGAATAACCAAAATTGAAAGTAACTATCCAGCACTCCAGAGATTGGTCGAGCGCGGGATCCTGGATTTAAGAGTTCTTTTGACGGATATCGGCAATGGGGCAGTTCATCAGCTTCTGGAACTATATCATGGCTGCATCCATGGTCTTTACCCTGTCTATTTTGGTTCTTTACGCCTTCTTCAACCGCTATTTTGTCAAAGGCATTAAATTTACTGGGGATAAGTAGATTTTTTCGAAAAACAAAACAACAACCATACATTCTGCGAAAAAGCATGCCTGACTCATGGGGCATGCTTTTCTTTTGTCAGATCATTTTATTTTGATGAATCACATGAATTGGATAAAATAGGGGCAAGAATAAGCAAATAACGTTCGTTGCAGAAAGAAGGAACCGTAATTGAAATTAAGCATTCTTGATCAATCTCCCGCCTCAAGCGGAAAAACCGCTCAGCAGGCTCTTCATGACTCGCTGAGCCTGGCGCAGGCAGGAGAGAAACTAGGCTACACGCGATACTGGATTGCCGAGCATCACGATTTTCCTGGACTGACCTGTCCGGCTCCGGAAGTGATGCTCGGGTATATCGGCGGGCAGACCGAAACGATCCGCTTAGGATCCGGAGCGGTTCTTTTGCCTCATTACAAGCCGTATAAAGTGGCAGAAACGTATAATCTCCTCGCTGCTTTATTTCCAGGGAGAATAGATGTAGGCATCGGAAGAGCACCCGGCGGATCGGCAGAAGCCACGATGGCACTCTCGGATAACTATTTGGAACAAGTCCGAAAGATGCCTGAGTCAGTAGACACGTTGCTGCATTTTTTCAAAAATGATTTTCCTTCAGATGACATGTTTTCTAAGATCACTCCATCACCGGTTCCTGACATCCATCCCGAGCCTTGGATTCTCGGAACGAGCAAAAAGAGTGCCATTCTTGCTGCCAAACACGGGTTGTCTTATGCTTTCGGCCAATTTATGAGCGATCAGGACGTTACCGATATTATTGATCAGTACAAATCTGAGTTCAGGTCGAATAATTGGTCGCCGGAACCAAACACGATTGCAGCCGTATCCGTTCTTTGTGCGGAGACAAAAGAAGAAGCTGAAGATTTAGCACTGCCTAATCAAATTTGGAAGATCCAGCTGGCAAAAGGAGAGGGAAGAAAAGGAGTCCCATCCCTTGGAGAAGCGAAGCATTATTCATTGACTCCAGAGGAAAAAGAGATGCTGAACTCGATGAAAAAACGGTCCATTATCGGAAGCCCTTCTTATGTTAAGCGGCGTCTTGAGGAGCTGAGAGAACACTATCAAGCCGACGAAATGATGATTGTTACGATTACACATGATATAAAGGATCGTGTTCGTTCCTATGAGCTGATCGCCAATGAATGTTTAGCTTGCTCAACTTGAGCAAAAAATTTAGATACTGTAAATTTAGTTGTTACAATAAAAAGTAAGGTTTAAATAAATCATTTTCTAAAATCATTTTTTATAGCAAGACGTTAGAAAGGAGGACAATTACAATGTCCCAGCAAAATCAATCATCTGCTAAAAAGCAGCTCCAGGATATCCCGTTTTCTGTATTGGATCTATCTCCGATCGTAACAGGAGGAAACGCTTCAGAATCGCTTCAAAACACCCTTGATTTGGCACAGCACGCCGAAAAGTGGGGCTATAACCGCTTCTGGCTGGCTGAACACCATAGTATGCCTGGCATTGCCAGCTCTGCAACCGCCGTTGTTATTGGCCATGTAGCAAGAGGAACGGAGAAAATCCGTGTAGGGTCCGGGGGGATTATGCTGCCTAACCATGCTCCTTTGGTCATCGCTGAGCAGTTCGGAACTCTCGAGTCATTGTTCCCAGGCAGAATAGACCTTGGATTAGGTAGAGCTCCTGGCACAGACCAGGTGACAGCTAAAGCTCTTAGGCGGGAAAATATGAGCAACGGGGAAGACTTTCCAGAACAAGTGGATGAACTCCGTGCGTATTTAAAACCAGACGGATCAGGCAATCCTGTAAGAGCCATTCCGGGTGAAGGACTTGATATTCCGATTTGGCTGCTCGGTTCAAGCGGATTCAGTGCACGGCTTGCAGCAGAGCTCGGTTTGCCTTTTTCATTCGCGAGCCATTTTTCTCCAGACAATACTTTGCCTGCTCTTGATGTGTACCGCAGAAACTTTAAACCATCACAGGTATTGGACAAGCCGTATGCCATGGTGGGAGTTAACGTGATTGCTGCTGAAACAGAAGAGAAGGCCGCTTATTTGGCAACTTCCATGCAGCAGCAGTTTTTAAATCTTGTCAGAGGCATCCCATCCAAACTCAAGCCACCTGTTGAAACAATGGAAGGAATCTGGTCCAATTATGAGAAAGCTTCTGTCGAACAGTCACTTCGGACAACCATCATCGGCACACCGGAAACAGTTAAAACAAAACTTCAGGCTTTCCTTGATGAAACTCAAGCGGATGAAATGATTGTCAACGCACAGATTTTTGATCATCAAGAAAGATTGCGTTCCTATGAAATTGTCTCAGAAGTTTTCAAAAGATAGATAATTCAGCGAAGGGGCTGTCCAAGAAGTCTGTAAGCTGTTGATTTCCGTTCCAGGCTGCCCGCTTTTACCGGCGCGAGCTCCTACTTTCACGGGGCGTGAAGTGAGCCTTACCGGCGTAAACGCCTACTTTTTGGTGCAAGCACCGGCGGGAGTCTCACCTGTCACGCTAGTCCCGCAGGACAAGGAAGGCTCCGGCAGCTTTTTATCGCACGAAGAAAATGTGAAGTTCATTTTCGAGGAGTCTCGCATCTTCCACTTCAATTAACTTTTCATTGAAGATTTTTCAAGCCAAAAAGGGGCTGCCTGAAGGTCAATTTTCGACTTTCTGGACAGCCCCTTTTAATTATTAATTTGAGTTATAAAAATCAAGGTGAATGACGGCCAGGGTAAGAGCGAGTATATCAATTTGCCTCTTGAGGCAGTCAGGATCGTAGTTCTCTGGAAAGATACAATGGATTTCCAATATGGGGTAGGATAAGAAACTCCATCGCTTTTTTGCTTTAACTTGTAAGGTTGGTGAGCATAAGGAGATCGCCCATTTTTTAGGCAGGATATGACCGGTTGGTCCATAGTTGTAAAGTGTAAGATTTGTACGATCGAACTTATTGCTTTCTTGAAAGGAGATGTTAAGGATGAGAACTTCTGAATCCTTTTGGCTTCCTTCTACAGGACAAGTTACTCCATAGGAGATTAATTGTTCCTGAAAAAGCTGCATTGTTTTTTGATGAAAACTGCTTGGTGTTTCATTATTTTGAAAAAGTGTTTGAATCTTTATCGGTGAATCGATAGAAGGACGAGTAATATCAAGTCTTTGTTGTTTTTGATTCCCGGTTATAGTACAGCCCCAATGCTTGAAAAATTGCAAATAGTGCGGGAGATTTGTTCGTAAAATTACTTCTCTTTTTATTCCCTGGATGTATAGATCAATGGGCAACCATATACCTCCTCATACTCTGATAATTATTTCTATGAAAGAAGAAGGAAAGAGTGTGGGTTTGTCCGGGGAAATGGAATGTTTATATGTTTGAAATTTTGAATAATTAAGCAAAAAAAGTGGCCAGCAAGGTTAGCAAGCTGGCCAAAGAGAGTTATTCGGGGGAGGTGCGGCTACCATCCGCGCCTTCTTTTATAGATTAACACAAGAACAAGTGTTCGTAAATATCTTTTTTTAAATGCACAAAATTATAGAATAAGAATAAGCTTTTCTAGAGTGATGATTCCGGGAGATGCATACTACGAAGGATCCTTCTGATTTTCTTCCGTAAACGAAATCGTAATGGGTTTCGTTTTTTTCATTTTTACAAGTCTGATTTCGAGCAGACCATGTCTGTATTCGGCTTTCACTTCGTCAGGTGAATATTGAAAGGGAATATGAATGACTTTTTTGAAAGGTCCGGACAATCTTTCATTCATCTTCAGTGCTTCTTTTTCAATCGGATACGTATACGGGATGTTTCCTTCCAATACAAGCTGATTCGCTTCAAGTACAATGTTCAGGTCTTCTTGAGACCGCAGCCCCGGCAGTTCAACGACAAGGTATCCTTCCGTTTCGTTTTCATAAAAATCGGTACAAGCCGTCCGTTTCGGAACAACACGGTTTAAGTCCTGCCAAAAATCATTTCCAAGAACACCATCTACTTTTTCTTGTATGGACGCCCAGTCGAAATTCATTTTTTTACTCATACATTAATCCCCCATCTGCTGAAATCGGTATGCTGTAATTAGTCTATGAGTAAAAGGAGAAAAACATTAAAGCTTTTCAATTTTGAGAGGCTATAAATAATTTTTGTTATTTATTAATAATAATTATAAAAAAGTATTGATTTTATAGTGAGAAGTGTTATCATTGAATTTATAATCATTCTAAATAACTTATGAGGTGATAACATTGACGAATAAGAATCATTTGACAACCAGCTGGGGAGCGCCGGTAGGAGACAATCAAAATTCAATCACTGCTGGTTCACGCGGTCCAACACTGATCCAGGATGTTCATCTATTGGAGAAGCTGGCACATTTCAACAGAGAAAGAGTTCCTGAACGCGTTGTTCATGCGAAAGGTGCCGGAGCCCACGGATATTTTGAAGTAACGAACGACGTTTCAAAGTATACGAAGGCAGGCTTTTTATCTGAAGTCGGAAAACGCACGCCGCTGTTTGTTCGTTTCTCCACTGTAGCCGGCGAAAATGGTTCTGCAGATACCGTCCGTGATCCTCGCGGTTTTGCCGTTAAATTCTATACTGAAGAAGGTAACTATGATCTCGTCGGGAACAATACACCGGTCTTTTTTATCAGAGACGCCATTAAGTTTCCTGATTTCATCCATACACAAAAAAGAGATCCGAAAACACATCTGAAAAACCCGACCGCAGTATGGGATTTCTGGTCGCTTTCACCTGAATCCCTGCATCAGGTTTCTATCTTGATGTCGGACCGTGGCATCCCTGCCACCTTACGTCACATGCATGGATTCGGCAGCCATACGTTTAAATGGGTTAACGCTGATGGTGACGGTGTCTGGATTAAATATCACTTTAAAACAGAGCAGGGTGTAGCGAATCTTGCTCCAGAAGTTGCAGCTAAAATTGCGGGTGAGAACCCTGATTACCATACAGAGGATCTGTTTAACGCGATTGAAAAAGGTGATTTCCCTGCATGGAAATTGTATGTTCAAATCATGCCGTTGGAAGATGCGAATACGTATCGCTTCGATCCGTTTGATGTCACCAAAGTATGGTCACAAAAGGATTATCCGTTGATTGAGGTGGGAAGAATGGTGCTGAATAAAAACCCCGAAAACTATTTTGCAGAAGTGGAACAAGCAACCTTCTCACCAGGCACACTGGTACCCGGTATCGACGTTTCGCCTGATAAGATGCTTCAAGGCCGCCTGTTCGCCTACTCAGATGCGCATCGTTACCGCGTAGGAGCAAATCATCAGGCACTTCCGATCAACCGTCCGAAAAAAGAAGTGAACAACTATCAGCGTGATGGGCAGATGCGTTTTGACAGCAACGGTGGAGGTTCTGTTTATTATGAACCGAACAGCTTCGGCGGCCCTAAAGAAACACCTGAAAATAAACAGGCCGCTTATCCCGTTTACGGAGTTGCTGAAAGCGTAGGGTATGATCATAACGACCATTATACGCAAGCTGGAGACTTGTACCGTCTGTTAAGTGAGGAAGAGCGTTCCCGTCTTGTAAATACTATTGTGGAAGCTATGAAGCCTGTAGAGAAAGAAGAAATTAAACTTCGCCAGATCCAGCATTTTTATAAAGCAGATCCTGATTATGGAAAAAGGATTGCGGACGGACTTGGTTTACCGGTTCCGCAAGAAGCGCTATGATTCGACTTTTTTCTCAATTAGTATAGCAAATTCTCAGTTAACAAGTATCCGCTGTTTGTGCGGGTACTTGTTTCTAAACGAATGAAAAGAGGATGTTGACCGTGGATTCGGAGCAAGTGACCAAATTAAAGTTAAAAGAAAGCGGCTTGCGAATTACCCCTCAAAGAGTCTTGATTTTACAAGCCATCATTTCATCCGGGGGGCATTTGACGGCAGAGGAGATTCATCGGCAGCTTCCGCCGTTCATTACACTGGCTACGGTTTATAATAACCTGAAATCATTTGTTAACTTGGGGATCATCCAAGAGTTATCATTTGGGAATGGGAGCAGCAAGTATGAAGTTGTTGTCGCAAAACATTACCATGTCATCTGTGAGTCTTGCCAAAAGATCGTTGATTTTAAATATCCAACGCTGACTGAAGTGGAGTATGCAGCTTCCCGATTAACAGATTATGACGTTCATCATCACACATTGGAATTCTACGGTTTATGCAAAGAGTGCAGAAATAAATAAAAAGAAAAAGTGAGGCTCGTGAACATGGCTGTTGCCGAACATATCGAATGCCCCCAGTGCCAGAGTGAAATTAAATTCTTGAAACACAGCATGCGTTGCAAATGCGGAATGAGAATTATTACGAAACATCATCTGAAAATAACCACAAAATAAATCCAGCCGAATGAATACGGCTGGATTTTTATTGTTTATCCGCAGATTGTAATCTCATCTTGATCTATACAGCGGGTGTTATCGCAGATGAGCCGCGTTTGGAGGCGGTACGTAACAGTAGGAGAGGAAGAAATAAGGTTATCGGGCAATCGATAGGACATCGGGATTTCAATGCTTCCATCAGGAGAAAGCTCTTTAGACATATAGATGGTAGTGACAGATTCAATCATCCGCTCTGTTTTATCTTCCTGGTTCTGAACAATCAGATCACATTCGAGCCGTTTGATGATTTGTTTCATCCATCTTCCTTTAAGAAGGAAAAAGCCGTTAACATTTTCTCCAGGCTTTAATTCATAGGAATCGAGTTTAAGATTGATCGTAGCCTGTCCGAGCTTAAATAAGCTCATGCATTTTTTTAACAAGTAAGGTACCTCCAGTAACAATATCAAGTTAAAAACCTTTTCCGATGCCCTTCGGTAAAGGTCTCGCAAACAACAAAACTGTATGCTGCTCCACTTTGGAGTCTAGTTTTTCTATCTATTTTATGACCTTGATTTTTTTGCATCTCAATGATTCGATTCTCATTGTAAACGCATGGTACTTAGGTGTCAATAGAAGTTTATTAGAATGAAAATCCCCTATTCTAAGGTCATGCTCTTCACGAATATAATCATGCTGATGAGGTCATTTCCGTTCACTGGAAGGTATTTTTGCAGGTTGCCAAACAGGGGGTGAACGAAGAGATGTATTTTTACGAGATTGCTGACAGGCTGAAAAAATTGAAGGAAGGGTGTGTGATCGCGACACTCCTTCATGTGGAAGGTTCCTCTTACTTAAAGGAAGGCGCGATGCTGCTTTTTCATCAGGATGGTAAAACAGGTATGATCAGTGCAGGATGTGTAGAGAGCGATCTGGAGGAACGCAGCCGGCAGGTCCTGTTGGATGGCCAGCCTCAATATGCCGTCTATAACCAAAGAAGCGATGAAGACCTTTTGTGGGGAACGGGAACCGGCTGCAGCGGGGTGCTCCATGTTTTAGTAGAGAGGGTGGATGAAGAGCTTCGTCACCAGCTTCTTGATGTAAAACGGTCCTTGGAAGAAGGGAGGCCAGTTCTGCATAGTAAGGAGTTGTTTATTGATGGAACTCAGCTAAACATTAAAAATCACTTTGAAAAAACGGATAAGAAAACCTTTTTCAAAAATGGCCTTATTTCAACGAATGGCGTGGAGATGATTTTTTTTTATTTGTTTGAACCCATGCCAAGGCTAGTCATTTTCGGAGCAGGTGAAGATGCGAAATCGGTGGCTAAATTGGCAACCGAGACAGGGTGGTCGGTAACCATTTGTGACTGGCGTCCAGCATTTTGCAACCGTGCTGAATTTCCCTTTGCGGATCACTTAATCGTTGGTTATCCGCCAGACCTTTTTGATAAGCTTGCTTTTGACTCTCAAGATTTTGCAGTAATCATGTCCCATAACTTTCAACAAGACAAAGAATTTCTGACTCAGCTTCTCAAACAAAATCTTCGCTATGTTGGCGTGCTTGGGCCACGAAATCGGACAGAGAAGCTTTTGGAAACGAAGGAAATACCAGAATACCTCTCTTCACCTATAGGGCTCCCGATTGGTTCATCAGGTCCCCAGGAGATTGCAGTCAGTATTCTCGCAGAGATGATAGCAGTTTATCGGCTGGAAAAAAAGCATCCGACGGAAAGCTTTTTATGAGAGAGGGAAAGATTGTGGCTATTTTTCTTGCGGCCGGCAGCAGCCAGAGGATGGGTTTTCAAAAATTGTGGCTTCGGTTAGGTCATGAATGTCTTGGAAACTGGGCATTTCGGGCGGCTCTTCAATCGTTGATCGACCATATCGTTGTGGTGACGAGAGAGAATGATCGCCTCGACTGGATGGACTCTTCATTCTTTAAAAGTCCTTATCGTCGAAAATGGAGTCAGCTGGCCTGCAAAAATTCAGTGCAGGGACAGTCTGCTTCTCTTGTTGCAGGGGTGAAAAAAGCAGAAGAGCTTTTACCCGACGGAATAATCGTGCTTCTTGCTGACCAGCCTTTGATTACAAAAGAAATGATTAATGAACTGGTCCTTTGCTTTAAAAAAGAGTCCCCTATAGCGTTTGTGGCTGCATGCCATAAGAATTGTTTTAGGCCACCGGTGATTTTTTCAAAACACCTGGCAGCACAGGTGAAAGGAATTACAGGAGATCATGGTGCACGTCATATATTTAGAAATAAAAAGTATTTAAACGGTAAAATCATTCACTATAATAACCCTTCTCTTTTTGCAGATGTTGATACAGAAGAAGATTACATTGAGATCAAAAAGCTGATGAAAAGGGGAGAATGGAAGTGGAGTACATTGGAAAAAGTGTAATCCGAAAAGAAGCCTGGGATAAAGTATCGGGCACAGCAAAATACACAGCTGATGACTCATCCCCTGGTACCCTTCATGTCAAACTCCTTGTCAGCCCTTATGCACATGCCCGTATAAAGAGCATTAAAAAAGAAAAGGCGTTACAAGTATCCGGTGTCCGTGCCATCCTTGCCGGAGACCATTTCCCTCTCACGGGCGAAGAAATCCGTGACCGTCCGCCCTTGGCGATTGAAAGAGTAAGGTATCATGGTGAGGCTGTTGCTCTTGTTGTAGCTGATACACCCCATCAGGCTAAAAAGGCAGCTGATCTGATCGAAATAGAATATGAACCGTTGCCCGTTGTCCATAATCCAACAGAAGCTTTAAAAAAGGATGCCCCTCTCGTACACGAGCATCTGGGCCGCTATAAAAAAGAAGAGCGGGTATACCCGGTACCTGGCACCAACATCGCTAACCAGACAAAAATCAGGAAAGGAAATATGGAGAAAGGTTGGAAAGAAAGTGAAGTAACAGTGGAAGAGCACTTTTCATTTTCGCCTTCCGATCATGCCGCCATGGAAACGAGATGTTCATTGTGTGAGATTCGTTCGAACGGGGATGTGATCATTACCTCTTCTTCCCAGGCTCCTTTTATGATCAAACGGCTGATTCATGAATACTTTGATGTGGACATTGGAAAAGTGATCGTGGAAACACCTCTGGTCGGTGGAGGATATGGCGGGAAGGCGTCCATCCAGCTTGAACTGCTCGCCTATTTAGCATCTAGAGCGGTGGGAGGAAGAAAGGTTAAACTGCTTAATAGCCGTGAGGAGGATCTACTGACTTCACCGGTGCACATCGGACTGGATGCTACGGTAAAATTGGGGTGTACAAAGGAAGGAAAGATCAAAGCTGCCGAGCTCCAGTTTTTGTTTGATGGGGGAGCCTATTCGGATAAAGCAGCGGATCTCAGCAAGGCGGCTGCGGCAGACTGCACTGGTCCTTATGATATTGATAACGTCTGGTGTGATTCGCTCTGCATGTATACGAATCACCCATATGCGGCGCCCTTCAGGGGATTCAGCCATTCCGAGCTTTTATTTGCCGTCGAGCGGACAATGGACTCTTTAGCTGAAAAAATCGGGATGGACCGACTTTTGCTGCGTTACAAAAATGCGATCAAACCCGGTGATACAACACCGACACAAGTGCCGCTGAACAAGAGCAATGTAGGGAATCTCCCAGCTTGCATCCACCGTTTGAAAGAAATCATCCATTGGGATGAAGGATTGGCCAAAGAAATAGGGAACAACAAAGTACTTGTAAAAGGCGTGAGCTGCATCTGGAAGACTTCCACGATCGAATCGGATGCCGGTTCAGGGGTTATTTTAACCTTCAATCCTGACGGTAGCATCAATTTAATCTCAGGCGTCATTGAGATTGGCACAGGGACAAAAACGGTGCTTGCACAAATTCTGGCAGAGCGGCTGCAGATGGAAATAAGCCAGATACATGTTCAGATGAAAGTGAATACTCAAAGTACTCCCGAACACTGGAAAACCGTTGCAAGCCGGGGAACTTTCTTGGCGGGAAGAGCGGTCCTTGAAGCGGCAGACGATGTGATTTTCCAGCTGAAAAACATCGCATCCTGTGTATTGCGAGCTAAAGCATCAGATCTGATGGTAGCGTTTGGAAAGGTGTTTTTACGGGACGATCCAAGCATTGGAATCGATGTGAAGGATATTGCCTACGGGTACACGTTCTCTAATGGCAATGCGATCGGCGGCCAGATTATCGGAAGGGGACATTACAATCTGCGTCACCTTACTTATATGAATAAAGAAACAGGCGCAGGCAAGCCGGGGCCGGAATGGTCTGTAGGAGCTCAGGCCGTTGAGGTTGAGTTTGATAAACGGCTATTGACGTACCGAATCGTACGGGCGGTTTCTGTTATTGACATCGGAACGGTTTTGAATGAGAAGGCCGCAAGGGGCCAAGTAATGGGAGCGATGAGCATGGGGCTCGCATTTGGCGGCCGTGAAACCTTTAGATTCGATGAGTTTGGGAGAGTGCTGAATTCTCAGCTCCGAACGTACCGGCCGCTCCGTTATGGTGAACATCCTGAATACGTTGTGGATTTTGTCGTAACTCCCCAGATCGATGCCGCGTATGGTGCAAGAGGAGCAGGCGAACACGGAATCCTGGGAATGCCTGCAGCTCTTGGAAATGCTCTTTCCATCGCTGCCGGTGTAAAGTTAAACGAACTTCCGCTTATCCCTGAGCTGATCTGGAGAACCAAGGAAATGGAAGGGGCCAGCCATGCTTTCCTTTGAGTTTGATTATTATCATCCGACAAGTATCGAGGAAGCGGTGCAGCTCTTTCACACTTTGGACGAGGAAGGGAAATATCCGCTCTATTACTCAGGCGGAACGGAAATCATCACGCTCGGACGATTGAATCTTGTGTATACGAACGCGGTCATTGACATCAAAGGAATTCCGGAATGCAATGTAATGGAAAGTCATGGAGATTCTTTTGTCACTGGTGCCGCGCTCAGCCTGACTGCCATAGAGGAGCATAATGGATTTCCGCTTCTCAGCAAAGCGGCAAGCGGTGTGGCTGACCACACGGCGAGAAATAAAATTACGATCGGGGGAAACATCTGCGGACAGATCTTTTACCGTGAAGCAGTTCTTCCGTATCTATTAACGGACAGTAAAATAGTGGCTGCCGGCATAGATGGCAACAGGACAGTGGCTTTGATGAATGTTTTTAACAAGACCCTAAGTCTGAAAAGAGGAGAGTTTCTCGTACAGCTTCAGACCGATAAACATTATTTAGACCTTCCATATCATTGTGTGAAAAAGCGTCAGCAGTGGGACACCGGCTACCCACTGGTAACGATTGCCGCGATCAAAGCGGAAGAGGGAATCAGAGTTGCTTTCAGCGGAGTCTGTCCTTTCCCATTCCGATCTCGAGAGATAGAAAAGGAGCTTAATGCCAAAGGTGCTTCTTTACAGGATCGGATTCTTGCATCTCTCAAGCACCTGCCCAAACCGGTTCTGGATGATGTAGAGGGGTCATCGCAATATCGGCTCTTTGTGCTGAAAAATACGCTCTTTGACATCTTAGAAGAGCTCGAGGGGGATAACCGATGACTGCAGCACGGAGTCTGTCAGCAGTCTTACATGTCAATGATGAAGCAAGAGCGGTAGTCATCAAGCCAACGGACACTTTGCTGTTCGTGTTAAGAGAGAAGATGGGATTAACGGGGGCAAAGCCAGGATGTCTTAACGGAGACTGTGGCGCCTGCACGGTAAACGTCGATGGGCTCGCGATGAAATCCTGCCTGATGCTCGCAGTGGAAAGTCTGAGCAAGAAGATTACAACGATCGAAGGCTTAAAAGGAACACCCATTCAGCAGGCCTTTATTGAGCATTTTGCTTTTCAATGCGGATACTGCACTCCGGGATTTATTATGAACTGCCATGCGATGCTGGAAAAAGTACCAGATGCCAAAGACGATACAATCGCTGAGTGGCTGAATTCCAACATATGCCGCTGCACGGGGTACGAGGAAATTGAAGGAGCGGTGAAATCCATCGTGAAAAAAAATCAAATGAATAGATAAATACTATTGTCAGCCCCTTTACGGCTGATTTTTTTGTTTTATTAAATGCCACCTGCAATCTAATAAACTAGTTTAATTTTGGAAAGGAAGGGAAACGTACTTATGGATATACATAATTTATAGTCTGGATACGGCCCTACAAGGAGGAATTGAACTTTGAGTACGAATGATCCGAAAAACAACAGCGGGGAAAATAAGAAGGACAAGCAACTTCAAGCATTCAGAGTGAACAATAAAGGGAAGAAGCTGACCACCAATCAGGGGCTTCGCGTTTCTGAGGATGAACACTCACTAAAAGCTGGAGTGCGGGGACCGACATTAATGGAAGACTTTCATTTCCGTGAAAAGATGACTCACTTTGACCATGAAAGAATCCCTGAGCGGATTGTGCATGCAAGAGGGTATGCGGCGCACGGTGAATTTGAAGTCTATGAATCCATGAAAGAGTTTACGAAGGCTGGGTTTCTTCAGGATCCATCTGTGAAAACACCAGTATTTGTCCGATTCTCCACAGTTGCCGGATCACGCGGTTCCGGGGATACTGTACGTGATGTGCGGGGATTTGCCACCAAGTTTTATACGGAAGAAGGGAACTATGACCTCGTAGGAAACAATATCCCTGTCTTTTTTATTCAAGATGCGATTAAATTTCCGGATCTTGTTCATGCATTTAAACCGGAGCAGCATAATGAGATCCCTCAGGCATCCACTGCTCATGATACGTTCTGGGATTTTGTTGCCAACAATACGGAATCAGCTCATACGGTAATGTGGGCGATGTCCGACCGTGCCATTCCCCGCAGCTACCGTATGATGGAAGGTTTTGGTGTGCACACGTTCCGCTTTGTGAACGAACAGGGACAGGCTCGCTTCGTTAAGTTCCACTGGAAGCCGAAGCTCGGTGTGCATTCCCTCGTTTGGGACGAGGCACAGCGTCTTGCCGGTAAAAATCCTGACTTCCATCGCCAAGATCTTTATGAAGCCATTGAAAAAGGAGACTACCCGGAATGGGAGCTTGGTGTTCAAATGATCGAGGAGGAAGATGAGTTTAAATTTAATTTTGATGTGCTGGATCCCACGAAAATCTGGCCAGAAGAGCTTGTTCCTGTGAAAATTATCGGGAAGATGACACTTAATCGCAATCCTGATAATTACTTCTCTGAAACAGAACAGGTAGCCTTCCACCCTGGACATGTCGTACCCGGCATTGACTTTTCGAATGATCCGCTCCTTCAAGGGCGCTTATTCTCTTATACAGATACGCAGCTTTCCCGTCTAGGCGGTCCGAATTTCCATGAGCTGCCGATTAACCGGCCGGTGTGCCCGTTCCACAATAACCAGCGAGACGGTATGCATCGCATGACGATTAATCAAGGGCCTGTTGCTTATCATAAAAACTCTTTGGAAAATAACGATCCAGCGCCAGCCACTGAGGAAGAGGGCGGCTATGCTCATTATCAGGAGAAAGTGGAAGGGCGGAAGGTTCAGCAGCGCAGCGACAGCTTCAAGGACCATTTCAGCCAGGCGAAGCTCTTCTGGAACAGCATGTCAGAAGTCGAGAAGCAGCATATTATTAAAGCGTTCCGTTTTGAAGTCGGAAAGGTGAAAAGCAAAAGTGTTCAGCAGCAGGTTGTAAATCTGTTCAGCCATGTTGATGCCGACCTTGCTGAACAGATTGCAGCAGGAGTGGGTGTAAAAGTCTCGAACAGTGCTCAACCTTCTCAGGAGACCGCGTCATCACCGGCATTAAGCCAAGAAAACACCATCAAAGCTCCGGCAACAAGAAAAGTCGCCATTCTGGCAGAAGACGGGTATAACTTTGAAGAAGTCAGCGGGTTGAAGGATACGTTGAAGAAGGCTGGTATCACATCTGAAATTGTCAGTGAAACACTTAATCCAATCTCGAGCAGCGACGGACAGGAGCTGGAAGTCGATCAAACTTTGCTTACGAGTGATTCGGTACTCTATGACGCCGTTTATGTGGCCGGCGGAAAAGACAGTGTGAACAGCTTAAAAGCAGTAAAAGAAGCAACGACATTTGTGAATGAGGCATTTGCACATTTCAAAGCGATCGGTACAGCCGGAGAAGGAACGGAACTGCTGGCAGCAGCGGGTGTTGACTCCAGGGCCGCTGGAGTGGTAATCCTGGAAAGCAGGAACAGCGAGTCCTTTATTCAAGCTGTGGCGCAGCATCGCCATTGGGCACGACAAGTATAAAGGATATAAAAAATGGGGCTGTCCAGAAAGTCGAAAATTGACCTTCAGGCAGCCCCTTTTTGGCTTGGAAAATCTTCAATGAAAAGTTAATTGAAGTGGAAGATGCGAGACTCCTCGAAAATGAACTTCACATTTTCTTCGTGCGATAAAAAGCTGCCGGAGCCTTCCTTGTCCTGCGGGACTAGCGTAACAGGTGAGACTCCCGCCGGTGCTTGCACCAAAAAGTAGGCGTTCACGCCGGTAAGGCTCACCGCACGCCCCGCGAAAGTAGGAGCTCGCGCCGGTAAAAGCGAGCAGCCTGGAACGGAAATCAACAGCTTACCGACTTCTTGGACAGCTTCTTTTTTATTTATTTTAAAAGGATTAAAGAAGTACTGAGCGAAGTAGAAAAGGTTGAAAAAGATACGCACGATTCTCGTAAGTGTGGAGGAAGCTGACTTTGGATTATTTTTACGGCTGCTACAGGGGAACCTGCTATTCCATCTACCAAACCAATCGAAAGGGCAGAAAAATATGTTTAAAACAATCATCGAACCGCGCGTTTCAGAAACAGACGGGGTTGGACATATCAACAATACGACGATACCCATCTGGTTTGAGGCGGGCAGGAACAAACTGTTTAAACTGTTCACACCGGACAGTTCCTTCGAAAACTGGAAAATGATCATACTGAACATGAATGTTGATTATGTGGATCAGATCTATTTCGGAAAAGATGCCGAAGTGTATACGTGGGTAAAACGGATCGGAAATACAAGCCTCGAGCTGTATGAAGAAATTCGCCAGGACAACAGGCTTTGTGCAAAAGGGACGGCCGTCTACGTAAATCATGATGTTAAAAAGGGTAAATCGGAAGTGATTCCGGAAGACATCAGGTCTGAACTCGAAAAACATAGGTATAGTGAGAATGTGGAGTAAGAAGAGGAAAAAGAAGCCAAGGCAGTGCGCTTTGGCTTCTCTTTTTTATGAAAATGATGTGTTTGGCAAGTAAAACTTGTGGAACCGCAAGTAACGGGCTGTTTTTCGCAAGTAATCTTTGTCGAACCGCAAGTAAAGGCCCGGTTTCGCAAGTATTTCCTGTCGATTCGCAAGTAACCATCCCGGACGAAGGAATCTTCCCGTCCCAATAGGCTTTTTTGAGCAGGATTTCTGCATGATTCGCTGATTATGGATACAATAGGGAATAGTTGTACGTAATAGGGGGGAAAACTATGAAAGTTGAAATATGGTCAGATTATGTTTGTCCATTTTGTTATATCGGAAAACGCCGTTTTGAGAACGCGCTGAACGACTTTGAAGACCGTGAAAACGTAGAAGTCATTTATAGGAGTTTTGAACTCGATCCTTCTTTCAAAAATGAGACAAATAAAAACATGCATACCGTTTTGGCTGAAAAGTATGGCATGTCTTATGAGCAAGCAAAAGGAATGAATGATCAGATGACACAGAGAGCGGCAGAAGTTGGCTTAACCTATGATTTTGAAAATATGAAACCGACGAACACCTTTGATGCCCACCGGGTTTCTCATTTTGCCAAACAAAAGGGACTGCTGAAAGAAGTGACAGAACGTATCCTTAAAGGTTATTTTACAGAAGCCCTTGATATCAGTGAGCATGAAACACTGGCGAAGCTTGCGGCAGAGGCCGGTCTTGATCAGGAAGAAACACTTGCTGTATTAAGAGATGGGAAATTCGCAGACGATGTCCGTGCAGACGAGGCGGAAGCATCACAACTTAAGATAACCGGTGTTCCATTCTTCGTTTTCAATCAAAAGTATGGTGTATCAGGCGCACAGCCGGAAGCTGTTTTTACCGAAGTCCTAGAAAAGGTGCAGGAAGAAGAACAGCAAAAAAGCCCGATCCAAGTGATTATCAGCAGTGAGAAGAAAGAAAATAAGGATGATCAATGCTCTGACGGCTCCTGCAGCATTTAAGGGCAGTCATCCATTTAAGGAGTTGTTTATCATATTGAATACCGTCATTCTCAATGATAGGAAATTTGATGTAACAGATTTGCATCTTACGACTACAGCCAGCCAACTGAAAAAGATCCGTTTCAAGTTTAAAGTAGAGCATAGTGAGTATCACGACATTACGACGCTTCTTTACAAAAACGATTTTGAAGTAAAAGTCCCTGAAAAAGACCTCCGATTCCGAGCTGAAATCAGCCAGTATTCTACGTCTATCACTGATTTGTACAAAGAGAACGCTGTTGGTGATTTTGCTCTTGAGCTTACGGAAAAAGAATAAGGGTGAAGAGAGAGAGCGGAAACCCGTTCTCTTTTTTCATGATAGAATAAGAAGAAGCTAAGCTAAACAAAGAAAAGGTGTGAGCCATGGAACCTTTTAAAACATCGGCACTTCTTGACGTAATCAGTGACCTGTTTTCAAATGAAGCTTCTATTGCAGTAACAGATACAGACCATTATATTTACTACCAGCCAAGCAAAAGGATCAACCTGAAGATCAAGCCGGGTGATGGAATTAAAGAAGGCACCATTACACATAAAGCGCTGGTTTCCAAACAAAAAGTATCGCAGTTTATTAACCGTGATATTTTCGGCACCCCATATTACGGAATGGCGGTCCCCTTGATGGATGAAGGAGAGCTGAAGGGGTGTGTCACCGCTATCTTTCCGGCATTAACGAGCGGCAAGGCGGTCGTTACCGTAAAAAGCGAGGATGGCTGGATTCCGATTCCGTTCGCAGGTATTCTTTATTTGGAGGCGAAGGAACGAAAGACGTATGTGATTGGTGAAAAACATACTGGCAGCCATAAGGATACGCTGAATGAATTTGATTTTCTTTTACCGAAAGATGACTTTGTCCGATGCCATCGCTCGTTCATCGTCAATGTTCATCACATCCGGGAGATCTATTTGGACACCCACTCCACATTTTTACTTTCAATGAAAAACGGAGATCAGGTTCCGGTCAGCCAGTCGTATGCAAGTTATTTCAGAAATCTGCTTGGATTCTAGGCGGATTTTTTTCTGTTTCAAGAACTGAATGTTCTGTCTTATCCTAATTTTTCGTGATTTATTCACTTCTTTTCTTCCGATAATGATCCTTTGCTACACTTATGAAAAGAGCGAGATAGGAGTGAAGAGAATGGAAAGCGTTTACAATAGAATTAGAGATCAACGCTTACATGATCGGATTGTTTCAGCCGAGGAAGCTGCCTCGTGGATCCATGATGGGATGACCCTTGGCTTGAGCGGCTTTACACGGGCAGGGGATGTGAAAGCCGTTCCGTTTGCTCTGGCAAAGCGGGCAGAACACGAACCTCTGAAAGTGAATGTTTATACAGGCGCTTCGTTAGGTTCAGATGTTGATAAATTGTTTGCGGAGAAGAACATGCTGAATAAGCGTCTTCCTTTCCAGGCCGATGCGACTATGAGAAAAGGCATTAACGCGGGAGACTTTCATTTTGTTGATCAGCATTTGTCGCATACGTCAGAATGGATTCGCTCCAATGTTTTGGAACCTATTGACTACGCTATTCTGGAAGCGGTTGCAATCACCGAAGACGGAATGATTATTCCAACGACATCGATCGGCAACTCCATGGTCTTCTCACGGCACGCAAAAAATATAATTGTAGAAATCAATACAGCACAGACTGAATTACTAGAAGGTATTCATGATCTTTATGAACCGGAAAAACAAGGGGAACGTTCGCCCATCCCATTGACAAAGCCGGACGACCGAATCGGACTACCCGGTATGAAAGTAGATGTGGATAAAATTAAAGGGATTGTGTTTACGAATCAACTCGACTCCCCGTCAACTATTGTGGAACCGGATGATGAAACAGTCATCATGGCGCAGCATTTAATCTCTTTTTTGCGGGAAGAAATCAAGGCTGGCCGTCTGACAGATAAACTTGCTCCGCTTCAATCCGGTATTGGATCGGTCGCCAATGCCGTGTTTCATGGATTACTGGATTCAGAGTTTACCGATCTGGAGGTTTATTCAGAAGTGCTTCAGGATGCGGTTTTCGATCTGCTGGATGCGGATAAAGTACGTTTTGCGTCTTGTTGTTCAATCACCTTATCCTCGTCTAAGATGGACAAGGTTTTTTCTAACTTTGAAAAATACCGTGACAAGCTGATGCTCAGGCCGCAGGAGATTTCCAATCATCCTGAACTGATCCGCCGAATGGGGATTATTTCAATCAATACAGCACTGGAGCTGGATATCTACGGAAACGTGAACTCTACTCATGTGATGGGAACGAAAATGATGAATGGCATCGGAGGTTCCGGTGATTTTGCCCGCAATGCCCGCCTCGGCATTTTTGTGACCAAATCCATTGCCAAGAACGGCAACATTTCAAGCATTGTTCCGTTCGTATCACATGTGGATCATAATGAACATGATGTGGATGTGATTGTCACAGAGCAGGGCTATGCGGATTTGCGTGGACTTGCACCTAGAGAGCGTGTGGAAAAGATTATTCAAAACTGTGTCCATCCGATGTACCGCGAGCAGTTATCGGCCTATTATGAGGAAGCGAAGAAACGAGGAGGACAAACGCCTCACATCCTGGAAAAAGCGCTGTCCTGGCATATCAACTTTGAAAAGAACGGTACGATGCTTCAGAGGGTGGAGCAGCCCGTTTAGTAAGACAAAAAGAACAGCTGACTCCGCCAGGAATGGCAGACAAAAAGTGAAAGTAAAGGCTCTTGAAAGATAAAAGAAAACCACAAAAAGGGGCTGTCCAGAAAGTCGAAAATCGACCTTCAGGCAGCCCCTTTTTGGCTTGAAAAATCTTCAATGAAAAGTTAATTGAAGTGGAGGATGCGAGACTCCTCGAAAATGAACTTCACATTTTCTTCGTGCGATATAACGCTGCCGAAGCTTTCCTTGTCCTGCGGGACTAGCGTGACAGGTGAGACTCCCGCCGGTGCTTGCACCAAAAAGTAGGCGTTCACGCCGGTAAGGCTCACCGCACGCCCCGCGTAGGAGCTCGCGCCGATAAAAGCGAGCAGCCTGGAACAGAAATCAACAGCTTACAGACTTCTTGGACAACCCCTTTAAAGCAAAGCTTTTTATTTTGGCTGGATGGTGACGTCCTTGCTGGAGTTCGCAGGGACGGTAACTTTTACTTCCATCCATTGCTTCAGTCCATATGCGTTACTTTCAGTGATTTCACCTTCTGTGGAGCTGTAGCTGCCGGGTTTCATATATAAAGGAATGTTCAATGTTACTTCTTTGTTCAAACGATTTACAGCTGTAACGGTCTGTTTTCTCTGGGTTCCGTCATTCGGCTGGGTGTAATTGGCCTCAAAAGAAACTGTGCCCGCTGCTGTATTCCCATTTTGATAGACAGGCGTAGAACGCTCTGTTCCTTCGTAGATATAGGAACTAAAATCAGGGCTGGCAGGATTCTTTTGGAAAATTCGGTAACCTACCCATGGCTGCCCGGTCAGCTCGATGGAAGAGGTTGTTGAGTATAAAATGCCATCCTTTTTCGTAATGTTGTCAATATGTGTATGTCCATGCAGCGATAAGTTCACATGATACTGTTTCATTAAATCAATCATCTGCTGAGCTCCTTCACCGTGCCACTGCTGATCATACTTTTGGCCAAGGACTTCTCCTTGCAGCAATGTAGTAAGATTTTGCGGGTCATGCTTAGCGTCGTAATTCTTCCAATAATCTGCAACCTGTGAATCGCTCGAAGGCCAGATATCACGGTCCCGCCATAATGGATTGTGGTGGGAGAAGAGACCTTTTATTTGTTCCGCATCGGCAGTTTCAGCGTTTTTTGCAAGGTCGTTCTTAATCCAGTCCACCTGCTGCTGCCTCACTTGTCCGCCCCATGTTGGAACAGATACGGAACCATGTCCTTGCCGGTCAAACTTATCCCAGTCAAACGAATTATATCCGATCATATGGGCATAAGGGCCATAATCAAAAGAGAAATACTGCGGTCCAAAGTATTGTTCCCAATATTTGGCGCCATCGGTTAATGTAGCATCCTGTGCATAATAGTCATGGTTGCCTGGTACAACATAGACTGGTACATTAAATTTTTTCAGCATACGGTATGTTTCTTTATACTCATAAATATATTCTTTAGGATTCATCTGCCCAAACATTAAATCTCCGGTTAGAACGACGAAATCGGGCTTAAGCAGATTGACCTCCCGAATGGTCTTTTGCAGGTACAGCCATCTTTTGGACTCATCAGGAGTCCAAAATCCAGCCTCCGCAGCATCTTCCGGCTTAGCTAGATTACGGGGAGAACCGACATGGATATCCGTTAAGTGAATAAAACGGAAATCCTTTTTAAATTCATTCACAACTTTTACTGAATTCGGTTCTTCATCACTCACTTGAGCTCCGTCGGCCGAATAAGAAATATTTAAATCGTAAAGTTTTTCAGGGATGTCATTGGGAATCGTGACTGTAACATTGTAAATCGATGAGCTGTCTTTCCAATAAGATGTACCTTTCTCAACCTTTGTCACTGGAAGGGCATACTCTCCATCAACCTGGGAAGCCGTGTTCTCCTGAAGTTTCACACCCCATCCTGAAGGTGTTTTCCCTTGTGTATCCACTTGTATAGTGAAACTGCTGCCTTTTTTCTTAATGGCTGGTGTAGACATCAGTGGATAGATGATGTTTTTGATTTTGGGATCTGCTGTCATGCTGGAATCCTGATCAAGATAGTGCTCTGTATTTCCGATCCCTCCATCCTGGCTCTCACCGCCGCTTATGGCATGAGCTTGAGTAACAGGAATAGCGAAAGAAAATAGGGTAAAAAACATGATAAGTGATTTCAAATCTTTCATTGAACAACCTCCTTTATCGTAATGCAGTGTTAGACTAACAGTGCATTATGAAGGTTTAGTAACGAAAGAGTGAAGCATTTGTAAGCTTAAAGTAAAAAAAAATAAAAAAGGATGCCACCAATTTGGTAGCATCCCTGAAAGCTTAAAATGAGCTGGATCTGCGTCTTCTTCTGTTTTTAATTTTGCATTTAATAACGGTAACACGGCGGCCACCGCTTGTACGCCTAGTTCTCACTCTGCATTTGACTTTTTTCCTGCGACTTGACATTCAATCATCCCCCAATAACTGAATAATAGAGAAAAGAGAATATAACTCTCTTCTCTCTATTATTATATGGAGAACTCTAGCATTTGCTTGGACGAGCAGGTTAAATTAGTGGACCTTCATACCGAGTGGATGGCATCCGGTGAAAATCATAGGTTGCAATATCATCGGCTTTCGTCAAATAGGCATGGAGACTCTCAATCAGCATAAGATTTGGCACACTTGTTTTTTCTTTAATAAGGATGATCGGTTTTTGAAAGGCAAAGGCATAGCCAAGTTCGAATGCCGTTCCGCTGTCAGTACATAATCCTTCGTAATCGTGAATGGCAACTACTACATCCGCTCTTCGCAGATAATAGAGATCAAGGTTAAAAACAACTTTTCTCCATCCCTTGGATCCCCATGGATATTGCTGATTTTGGTGGAAGCGGGCAGAATAGAATTCCGCGACATATGGATTTCGGGTTAAGGCATTCTCAAGCCTTTGAATTCGTTCCAGCTGCTCCTGATCAAAGAAAGGACTGGCGATAAAGACTCTCACAGTTCTGTAGTTAGGATCCATAAGATCTCCTCTTTCTAAAGAAAGCTTCAATCCTTTTATATGCAGAAAAATATAAAAAAGAAGGCGCTGTGGCCTTCTTTTTTTGTTTCTTATTCGCAATCCTTACCAGTGGTGGGCTTTAGCGTTGCTTCTCAAGATAATGTTGTTCTGAGACATCTCAGTATGTCCATTCACTTGAGATTTTGAACGTTTCGGCCGCGTCCAATTGTGGTGAAACTTACCTGAGTGGGGATCTAAATGATCTTTGTAACTCATTGCTTTTCACCTCATCCGTTAAGAGTAGACCCTAAGAAACAAGGGTGATATTCAATGAATATCGCGATTATTATGTGCAGTTGCCGGGAAATTATGTTATTTTTGTCTGCTTTTTTTCATCGAACTGATCGATTGCATCTGCTCTTGTCTCAGGGACATAAGCGAGGATGATCATGCCGATAATAAAAAGCAGAATCAGGCTGAACACACCGCTGCTTGAATTGCCGCTTACCTGAGCGGTGACAGCGACCAGCAATGGCCCGAGTATGGAAGCAAACTTTCCGAAGATGTTGTAAAATCCGAAAAATTCATTGGCGTTCTTTTTCGGTACAAGCTTCGCAAAATAAGCACGGCTTAACGCCTGGATCCCTCCTTGTGACGTTCCAACCAGCATTGCCAGGATCCAAAAATCGAGCGTTGTTTTTAAGAAATAGGCATATATGCAGACAATGATATAAACGGCAATTCCCACGTACAGCATTTTTTTACCCGTAAACTTTTCAGCAAGTCTGCCGTACAGAATGGCAAATGGTGCAGCAACAACCTGTGTGACAAACAAAATGATGAGCAGACTCGTTGAACTGATTCCCAAATCCGTTCCGTATGCGGTCGACATGGAAATAATGGTGCCGACTCCATCAATATAAAAGAAGTAGGCGAGTAAGAAAAGAAATAGAGAACGATATTGTTTGATTTCCCTTAGGGTTTTGCCAAGGCGTTTAAAGCTATTTCTTACAGGAGAAGGTTCCTGCTCAACATAATATTTTTGATGAACATTTTTAAACATGGGGATCGTAAACAGAGCCCACCAGCATGCGGTAATGAAAAAGGCAAGCTTGCTTGCAGCGGGAGTAGAGAAGGGCAGCACTTCTTTTTGTGCAAGGATAATGATGGCGATGCTGATGAGAAAAGGAATGGTACTTCCGATATACCCTAACCCAAATCCACGGGCGGAAACACGGTTCATCCGTTCTTCTGTAGTGATGTCGATAAGAAACGCATCGTAAAAAACTAAAGCACCGTTAAATCCCAGGGCTGTAAACGTGTAGATGATCAATAACAGTAGCCAGTGCTGACTTGGAACAAAAACAAGGACAGCAGTTGAGACGACACCCAGTGTAAAGAAGAAGGTGAAGAACTTCTTTTTCATTCCCTGATAGTCCGCAATCGTTCCGAGGATAGGTCCAAGCATAGCCAGAATAAAGGTCGCGATGGCAATTGTATAGCCCAGGTACGCAGTAGAATCAGCACCACTTACACCGGCTTTCATCGCGGACGCTTTATAAAAAAGCGGAAACACAGCGGTTGTGATGATAATCGAATACGCAGAGTTAGCCCAATCATAAAACATCCAGCTGCTTTCTTCCTTCGAGAAACGCTTCATCCTCTTATCCCCTTTTTATTCCCATTTTCATTCTTTCCGCTTCTTATTTCTCCCTATAGCGTTAATAATCCTTCAACAGCCGCTCCGTCTGTATTCCCTAAGTGAAGACCAAGAAGTCGGGCAAATGTTGGTCCTTCATCTACGAGGCGCATGGACGGAATGGCCTGATGAGGGACAATTCCCTTGCCTGCCGCTGCAAAGAACGTACAGTAGTTTTCCTTTTCAGGGGAGTAGCCATGGGAACCCCAGGTGTATCGCTTTTCCTTCACATCTTCAGCTGTAATGTGATGCAGGAAGCCGCCGTTCAGCGCTTCTTTAAAATAATAACCCCTTCGTGCCTCCAGCATAAAATCAGAGTGCGCATCCGCACCTCTGGCTCCGGCTTCTTCTCCAGTTAATACCTGTTCAACTCCGCTGCATTCATCTTGTGATAATTCCTGCAGCCATTGTTGAACCTTGTGTTTTGTGTCACGATCATTTTTGTCACTTATGTATATATATGCCGAGCCGTCGCAGCTATGGCAGTATGCCTTCCAATTTGTGACTTTTCCTCTGTTATTAACGGTAATCAGTCCTTGTTCCTTGAAGTAGACATTAGGCTGTATGGCAATGGATTCATCGAGGGCACTGTGGTCACCGAGTGCCACAATGGTCGATTGATCGTAAATACCGCTCTCCTTGAGCGCCTTTACGATCCGGCCGAGCCGAGCGTCGTGTCGTCTGAGGGCATCCATCGCTTCATCTGAAGAAAAGCCATGGTAATGACGATTGGTATCCAGATCGGTAAAATGAACGAGCAAGAGCTGCGGTTTTCTTGTTTGAATGGTATGGACGGTTGATTCCAGGACAAAATCATCAAGCTCAGGCTGACTAAGCCCTTTTCGGATATGGCCAAAACGGCGGTTCATCTCGAGCTGATAGGTGACGCTTCCATTAAAAAGAGAGACAGGTATCTGATGGTGCCAAGAACGGTTGGCGAAAATCTCTGGCATGTTGTAATCCATTTCAGCCTTGGCGGTTACCGGCCATAAAAGGGCTCCGGTCGTCATGCCTGCTTTCTTCGCTTCATCATACAGGGTTGTGCCTTTAATATGCCGTCGGTGCCAATGCCAGTCAGGGGAGGGCCGGCCAGGCTGAAGATAGGTATTACTCACAACGCCATGCCTGTTGGGATAATTGCCGGTAACGATCGTGGCATGGCAAGGGTAGGTGACAGATGGATAGATTGATTCAACATTCTTGCAATAGGATCCGTTCTGCAGGAGTTCGGCAAAATGGGGAAGCTCCTGCAGCATAGGGAAGTCCAGTGACGAAAGACAATCGAATGATATGACGATTAAATGATCGGTAAGACGGTCCATAGCGGCCTCCTTTTGATTTATTCATTCTTACTTTTAGTTTAAAGCAAGAAATGGAAAAAGCACCAAAAAACATCGGTGCTTCTTATTTTGGTGCCAGGCACTCCCATTACACAAGTGTGTAATGGGAGTGCCTGGCACCATTTATGCAAATTAGGGCTTTCTACAGATGCTCTAACGAATAAATATACGGTACTATGAATATAGTATATTTTTTTCATTTCTTGGAAAAGGGGAGATTGAAAGATGGGATTTAAGAAACAGGCCTCAGCAGGGCTGATCGGCCTCAGCATCCTGGCAGCACCGTATGCGGCATGGGCAGAATCACCGGGAAAAGCAAAGCCGCAATGGCATAACGTAAACGCATTTGAAACTCTGAGTGAAAAAGACGGAAGCTTATTCAACAGCGAGAACTATAACTTTACGAAATACTCAAAGATCGGCCAGCAGCTTCTGAGGATTCAGAAGCAAAGCCATCGGATGACGGTCACCAAGTACGGGAAATCAGCAAACGGCCGGGATATGTATGTGGTCACAATCGCTGACCAAAAAGCAAAAGGGCAATTAGGATTTTACAAGAAACTTAGAAAAGAGATGTTTAAGAATCCCGAAAAAGCTCAAGCCTTTATTGACAAGCATCCGGACGTCAAGGTGCCTGTCATGATCAACGGATCCATCCACGGAACCGAGTTTGCTGGATCAGATGCCGTACTTCAGCTCATTGAACGGTTTGCGAAAAACAACGACGCAGACACAAAGCAGATCCTCAAGAATCAGATCCTTATCTTTAATGTAGTGGCCAACCCGGATGGGCGGATCGACGCTACTCGTTTTAACGGCAATGGCATTGATTTAAACCGCGACTTCATCACGCAATCCCAGCCGGAAACTCAAGCGATGGTCTCCCTGATTAAAGAGTGGAACCCGATGGTGTTTCTCGACCTTCATGGTTATGTTAAAGATTATGGCGGTCCGGATAAACCGGGGCTGATCGAGCCGTGTACGCCGCCTCATAATCCAAACTATGAGTATGACCTTTTCTCCAAGTGGGCGATGAACCAGGCGAAAGCGATGGAGTCTGAAATCGTCAGCAACCGTAAAAACTATAAGAACACGAATACTTCGACATCAAAAGTAGATTACCAGAACATGACGGGTGCCTACATACCGCAGAGGGATGACACGGCAGGCTGGGATGATTATCCGCCGATCTTCACTCCGATGTATGCCATGTATCACGGATCCTACGGATATACGCTTGAGACGCCGACCAACGACTGGGATGGTGTGAAGTGGCATTACGACGCGGTAATGGGTGCTCTGAACTACGCCAGCGAGCATAAAACCAGCATGGTGAAAGACCAGATTGAAGTCTTTAAACGAGGCATCAACTTTGATCATCCGTTCCATAAAAAAGGATTCTTCCCGAAAGCCTATATCCTGCCTTCTGATCCTAAAGATGCTACGGCAACCGAAAAGGCAGTCAGCCATCTTATCAAAAACGATATTGAAGTAAGCAAGTCAAAAAAAGCCTTCAAATTTAACGGTAAAACCTACCCGGAAGGAACGTTTGTCGTGAACATGAGCCAGGCCAAAGCGGGACTGGCGAACACGATGCTTTGGGATGGAGAAGACATTACGGACGATACTCCAGCCATGTATGACATCTCGGCCTGGAGCCTTCCTGAGCTATGGGGATTTGAGGCCATTCAGATACCGGCTGACAGTAACCTGAAATTCTCTTTACAGGATGTCAAAAGTGCGCACAATGAGGGCAAGCTCATCGGGAAAGGGCCATATAAAATTCCGAACACTTCCGTAAAATCTGTTGAACTTGCCAACAAGCTGATCAACAGAGGCTACGCAGTCCAACGCGGGACAGATGGTTCTTTTTACATTAAAAGCAGAGTGAACCATGATCTTATGCAATTCGTCAGAAAGTCTGGACTGATCGTCAAAAGTGCGGCCATACCTAATCAAGCCCAAAACGTAAAACAGCTGCATGTCACCATTTTAAAAGATGGAGGAATGGGCAAAACTCAATCCCACTCCGGAACAAAGCTTGCCCTTGAACGGCTGGGCTTTAACGTGAGAGAACTCGCACCAAGAGATCTCGCAGTTGAAGGACTTGGCAATACTGATGTATTTTTCTATAACGGAACCTCCAATCTCATCTCCTATAAAAACAGCAAAGCAAACGCGGAGTTCGGCCTGGAAAACGAAGCACAATTCCAAGCCTTGAAAAAGAACATTACTGATTTTGTTAATGGAGGCGGGAAGTATATCGCTATTGGTTCTGGAGCAGCAAGTGCTACAAAAACGCTTGGGCTGACCAATGTGACCATCAACAAAGGAAACCCTGACAGCAACGGGATTGTTCGCGTCGATTATAATCATAGCGCACTGACTCAAGGCTACAATGAGAGTGATTACGGATTTGTATACGGCCCAGTTTGGTACTCCAATACGGATGGTTATGATAAGGCAGCTTCTTTTAAAAACAGCAGCGAATTCTTTATGTCAGGGCATTGGAAAAATCGCCAGGCCGCCCAGGGACAGGCTGTCATCATCAAGGACCAGTCCAAGGACGTCACGCTTATGGGAATCGAAGCGGGCTTCAGGGATCATACCGATTATCTTTTCCGCCTGCTTTCCAATGCAGTTTACAGCAAATAGAACAGCCAAGCATCTCTTAGCGGAGGTGCTTGTTTTTTTCGCTAAAACACTTTCAAAGTAGAGACATAAAAGGTACCTCCATGAGAGACTAGCCCAAGCAAGAATCATCTGTAATTTCATCTGCCCAGCCCTCTTTTTATCATTAGACGATTTCAAGGTTCGGAACGTTACTTCCATCACTAGGTGGTTGAAGAAGGAAAAATGGGTTTCATATCGAAGTTAATTTGGTGTTCATTAGGGGGAATTCATGATACGAAAGAAGGATTCAAAACAGGGAAGAAAAACCGCAATGTTTTTAAAATAATAAAAGGGATGGTCAGTTATTAAGGAAAAAATGAGGGTTGAAAATCCAAGTAAGATACATATTATTGGTTCAGTAGGAAGCGGGAAAACAACGTTGGCAAGGACACTTTCTTCCCGTTTAAATGTTCCGTACATTGAACTGGACAACGTCGTATGGAAAAGGAACAAGCCTGAAGATATAAGAAGAAGTGATGAAGAGAGGGATCAGTATCTGAATGAAATCATTTCCTCTGACAAATGGATTGTAGAGGGAGTTCACCATACTTGGGTGAATCCAAGTTTTCAAAATGCAGATGTTATTATCCTCTTAGATACTGATTATTCTAAACGGACTATTAGAATCATAAAGAGATTCGTTTATCAAAAATTAAAAATCGAAAAGGCAAATTACAGGCCAACGTTAAAGATCTTCAGGAACATGTTTATATGGAACTCCTACTTTGAAAAGGAAAGTAAACCCAAAATATTAAAACTACTAAACCAATATGATCACAAACTGATTATATTAAAGAACAACCAGGATATTGAAAAATATTTCAATTAAAAGTAAATAGGAAAAAAGGGTGATTCTATGAAAACGATCGGTTTAATTGGTGGTATGAGCTGGGAATCCACCGCAGAATATTACCGAAAAATAAATGAAGAAGTTAAAAACAGATTAGGTGGTTTGCATTCAGCAGAGTGCCTGTTATACAGCATTGATTTTGAAGAGATTGAACGCTGTCAGGCAGCAGGCGATTGGGAAAGTGCCGGGAAAATCCTGGGGAATGTTGCTCGGTCCTTAGAAAAAGCAGGCGCCGATTTCATTGTGATCTGTACGAACACCATGCATAAAGTAATCAATGATATACAGAAAAAAATAAATATACCCATACTGCATATTGCTGATGCCACAGCTTTTCAAATTCAAAAATCAAAAATAAAAAACGTAGGATTGCTTGGCACTAAATATACGATGGAACAGGATTTCTACAAATCACGAATAGAGTCTCAAGGTATTCATGTCTTTGTGCCAGACAAAGAGGATAGGGAAAGAATTAATCAAGTTATTTATGAAGAGTTATGTTTAGGGGAGATTAAGCAATCATCAAAGGATTATTATAAAGAGGTTATTAATCGATTGGTTGCTTCTGGAGCAGAAGGGATTATTTTGGGCTGTACAGAGATCGGATTACTCGTAAAACCAGAAGATTCAGAAGTGCCATTATTTGATACAGCTTTAATACATGCAACTGAAGCGGTTAATATGTCTTTAGGAGATACGTGAGACTCAAAAGGAAAAATCAGTAAGAGAGCGGGGATGCTTTTAATGGATCATCGAAGAAGGGTGTTAACAGGTTCACCGTGGGAGCCGGTTGTAGGATATTGCAGAGCTATCCGTATAGGTAAACGTGTAGAAGTTGCCGGCACCACTGCCATGAAAGAAGGGCAGGTAATGGGTGAGGGTCGAACGAAATCTTCACTTCTTTCAATGAATTAGAAACTTCTTTATACAACTACATTAGTCAAAACATGGATAAAGTGGCTTATATGCGAATTCGTGAACTAGCAGATGAAACGCATGTATCAACAGCAACGGTTTTACGTTTTTGCAGGAAACTAAATTGTGAGGGTTTTTCCGAATTTAAAATAAGGCTTCACAAGTGCCTGTTGTTTATATTCTGGAATCCATTGCTCGTGAGGTACATAAACTTAATCAATAGGATGAATCACAACCTTTACGAAAATAGCCTTAAGAAAAGAGGAAGAGCTGTAAGCAATAGCTCTTCCTCTTTTCTTATTTGCGGTGCATTTTAAATTCCAGGAACAGCTCGTTATAGTAGGCCAGATTCTTTTTCCCAAGGTTCTCGTATACCTCAAGCTTTTCAGTGAGCTGAGGCGACGGGTAAAAGCGTTCATCGTTCACGGTTTCTTTCGGCATGTAAGATAGAGCTTTTTTGTTTGGCGTTGAATAGTTGACGTATTCTGCATTTTTAGCTGCTATCTTTGGATCAAGCATAAAGTTGATGAACTTGTGTGCCGCTTTTTTATTTTTTGCTGTTTTCGGGATGACCATATTGTCGAACCACAAGTTGGAGCCTTCCTTAGGAACAACATATTCTAAGTCCTTGTTTTCGCTCATGATTTCTGAAGCGACCCCGGACCAGACAAGCCCGATTGAAGCTTCTTCATTTTCAAGCAGCAGTCTGCTCTCATCTCCAACGATGCCTTTGATATTCGGTGTCAGAGTATCCAGTTTTCTTTTGGCCTTCTGAAGGTGGGCATGATTCGTATCATTCAGGGAATAACCGATGCTGTTGAGTCCCATACCCATCACTTCGCGGGCTCCGTCGATCAGAAGAATCTTGTTCCGAAGGCCGGGATCCCATAAATCGTTCCAGCTCGTAATCTTCTTGCCGCCGAGCATTTTTGGATTATAGACGATGCCGACTGTACCCCAGAAATAAGGAACAGAATATTTATTGTCTTCATCAAACGGGAGGTCCATGAATCGCTTATCGATATAATGCAAATTCGGAAGCTTGGAATGATCGAGAGGAATGAGCAGATGCTCCTTCCTCATTTTATCGATCATGTATTCAGACGGAATAGCAATATCATACGTAGTCCCGCCTTGCTCAATCTTTGTCAGCATTGCTTCATTCGAATCAAACGTTTCATAGATGACTTTAATGCCGTGTTCTTTTTCAAACCGTTTGATCAGCTGGGGATCAATATAATCGCCCCAGTTGTAGATCGTCAGGGTATTCCGCCCTGAATACCCCTCTGAGTTGTTCAGCTCAGAAACAGTATAAAAGAGAACCGCAGAAACAAGAATGATAGCCAGGAAAAAACGGACAAGCTTCCTCATTTTTTAACCCCCCATCCGTTCGGCTTGTTGCGCTGAGATATGAAATAATACACAACCACAAGCACGAGTGTAAAAAGGAACAAGAGGGTGGACAGCGCGTTGACATTCAACGAAATTCCACGGCGGGCCAATGAGTAAATCTCAACAGAAAGCGTTGTAAAACCGTTTCCGGTAACAAAGAACGTAACCGCAAAATCATCCAGAGAGTACGTCAGCGCCATAAAGAAGCCGGCAAAAATTCCAGGCGTGATGTAGGGCAGAACAACTTTGGTCAACACATTCCAGTGGCTTGCTCCAAGATCTCTGGCTGCATCGATCAGCGTCGGACTCATCTCGGACAGCTTGGGAAGGATCATCAAAACGACGATCGGAATACTGAACGCGATATGTGAGAGCAAGACGGAAAACATGCCAAGCTTCACTCCTGCCATCGTGAACAGGATGAGGAAGGAGGCACCAATTATAACGTCCGGGCTGACGATCAGTACGTTGTTCAGTGACAGCAGCGTGTTTTTCGTCTGCCGTTTCTTCATGCTGTGGATGCCTAGTGCTCCGAAAATCCCGATAATGGTTGCAAATAAAGAGGAAAGAAGAGCAATCACAAACGTATTCAGCACGATGATCAGCAAGCGTGAATCCTGAAAGAGCTCCTTGTACCAATCGAGTGTAAAGCTTTTGAAGCTGTACATCGTTCCACCGCTGTTGAACGAGTAGAACACAAGAAAGAAAATCGGTGCATAAAGGATAAGGAATATCAACACGAGAAAGATTCGTGACATCGAGTTTATTTTATTATCCAACTTATACACCCCGCTTCCGGTTCCCTGTCACACTCATGATCAGGAACATGATAATAATTAAGAAAACCGCAATCGTCGAACCCATGCCCCAGTCACGGGTGACAAGAAAATGCTGTTCAATCGCTGTACCAAGCGTAATGACGCGGTTTCCTGCGATCAAGCGTGTGAGCATGAATAGAGACAGCGCAGGGATAAATACGACCTGGCAGCCTGACTTTACGCCATCAATCGTCAAAGGGAAGATGACGCGGCGAAATGTTGTCCACTTGGATGCCCCCAAATCATTGGCTGCATCCAAAAGGATAGGATTCATTTCATTCAATGAGTTAAAAATCGGCAAAATCATGAACGGTATGAAAATGTAAACCGATACAAATATAAAACTGAAATCAGTGAACAGGATCTGTTTCGATCCAACACCTATGGCTTCCAAGAAGCTGTTCGCGATTCCTTTTGTCCCGAAGATGCCCAGGAAAGCATAGGCTTTCAAGAGCAGGTTGATCCAGGAAGGAACGATGATCAATAACAGCCATAGCTGCTTATGCTTCGTTTTCGTCAGCAAATAAGCCGTCGGGTAAGAGATGATAAAGGAAATAAGTGTGATCAAAAACGCATACCAGAACGAACTGAAGGTCATCTTCAAATAAACCGGCGTAAAAAAGTTCTTGTAATTCACCAGTGAAAAGTGACCCTCGATATCAAAAAACGAATAATAAAGAACAAGAAGAAGCGGTGCAATAACGAAAAGAACAATCCATATTGCATAAGGCAAAAGGTAAAGATTTCGGGTGATCTTATTGTTCATGGGCATCTCCAGCAGTATAAGCCTCAAGACGCCGGTCGAAATCTGCTTCTGACTCCCCAAACCGCATGACATGGATGGCTTCCGGATCGAAATATAATCCGATTTCGTTTCCTGCATCTGCCTTTTTCGTAGAATGGACAAGCCATTCATTGCCGTCTTTATCGTAGCAGCTGATCTCATAGTGAACCCCGCGGAACAGCTGTGAATCTACACGCACCTTAAGTTTTCCTCGTTCAAGCGTTGTAATCTCCAAATCTTCCGGACGTATCACAATTTCTACCGGTTCGTTAGCGTTCAGTCCTCTATCGACACACTCAAACTGTCCACCGACGAACTCAACAAGATAATCTTTGATCATTTTTCCTTCTACGATATTGGACTCCCCGATAAAATCAGCGACAAACCGGTTGATCGGTTCATCATAAATATCAATTGGCGTACCGCTTTGCTGAATTTTCCCCTTGTTTAATACAAAAATCTCATCAGACATGGCAAGAGCTTCTTCCTGGTCATGGGTAACAAAAATAAAGGTAATTCCCAGTCTCCTTTGCAGCTCACGCAATTCATACTGCATTTCTGTCCTCAGTTTTAAGTCGAGAGCAGATAACGGCTCGTCAAGCAGGATGACTTCCGGCTCGTTGACGATAGCCCTTGCAATGGCCACACGCTGGCGCTGGCCTCCGGACATTTCCTGGATTTCACGCGTCTCATAGCCTTCCAAGTTAACGAAGCTGAGCGCTTCTTTCACTTTCTTTTGTATCTCGTTGTTTTTCAACTTTTTAATACGAAGTCCGAATGCCACATTTTCAAATACATTTAAATGCGGGAATAGTGCGTAATCCTGAAAAACGGTATTAACCTGGCGTTTATTCGCCGGTACATCATTAATCTTCTTGTTGTTAAAATAAATTTCTCCTTCAGATGCCTCCGTAAAGCCAGCGATCAAGCGAAGTATGGTTGTTTTTCCGCAGCCGGAAGGACCGAGCAGCGTATAAAATTTTCCCCGTTCAATTTCAAAGCTGACGTTATCGAGCACTGCCGGATCATCGTCATATTGCTTTGTCACATTTTTAAATTGAATAATTTCGTTGGTCATCGCAACCCCTCATCTACCTGTTTTTCTTCTATTCTGAATGGACAGTAATCCACAAAATATTACTTTTTTATACTGAATAATTATACATGAAAACTTTGTGCTTTTAATACAAAAACAGGCAAATAAAACTCCTTGAAAGATTATGGCTCATAAGGTTGTCATAAAAAGTATAATGAAAGTATCGGGTTATTCCAAATAATAGCAGACCAAGGAGATGACATAGGAGTGAACAATGTACATACCATCTTTCCTGCAAGAAAAAATTTGCATGGGTCTTTTTCAAGGGATTATGAATCAATTCTTCAAATCCATTCAGGGGAATCTGTCCGGTTTCAGACTTTAGATGCGGGCTGGGGGTTAGAACCATTGGTCAGTCTCGCCGAAAAAAGGAAAAAGTTCGAACCTCGGGAAATGCCAAGGGATCAGGGACATGCTCTTTGCGGCCCTGTTTATATCCATGAAGCCTTACCAGGCAAGACATTGGAAATTAGGATAAATGATATTGTTCCGGGAAAATGGGGCTGGAGCACAGCGGGAGGATACCCTCATAGTGTGAACGAGGGGCTAGGACTGGCAGGCGGAGAGGAATTTCTTCTCAGCTGGGGATTAGATTCGACTCACATGACAGGAAAGAGCCAATTTGGACACGAAGTTCCGCTGAAGCCTTTCATGGGGATTATGGGGATGCCTCCGAATGAAGAAGGAATCCATTCCACAACGCCTCCCCGTTTTTGCGGAGGCAATATAGATTGCAAAGAGCTTGTTTCTGGGACAACATTGTACTTGCCGATCTCTGTAGAGGGCGCTTTGTTTTCAGTAGGAGACGGTCATGGCGTCCAGGGAGATGGCGAGGTTGGCGTATCGGCATTAGAATGTCCAATGGAACGTGTCGACCTAACGTTTATTGTAAGGGATGATTTGAAACTGAAAATGCCCAGCGCTGAAACGCAAACTGAATGGATCTCTTTTGGTTTTCATGAGGGTCTCGATGAGGCGATGATTATTGCGCTTGATGGCATGCTTGATATCATGCAGAGTGAATACGGGCTAAAACGAAAAGAAGCACTGACTTTGGCGAGTTTAGGTGTGGATATGCGAATTACTCAAGTGGTTAACGGGGTAAAAGGAGTTCACGCTATGTTAAATAAAAAATTTATAAAAAGGTAAATGTAAAGGGCACCTGGGTACAATAATTCGATGTGACAACTGTTAATCCATCGAAATAACGTCATCGAATGATCATATTCTTTGTTTTTTTTGCTCTGGGCATCTATTCTATGTTTGTATGGTTTGTGATCCTGAATCTTACAGTATACCTTGAAAGCGAGGGGATAAGAAAGATAATGACAAATGGAATCGAGGAGAGTCAGAGGGAGAAGGAGTTTCTTCCTTCTATCGTTGCTTTCGGAGACTCGATAACCGCGATGGAATGGCCGGATTATTTTAAAGAGCGATTGGTGAAAGAATCCGTACCGTGTCATTTGCTGAGGCGGGGAATCAGCGGGAACAAGGTATTAACTGACAGCCCAGAACATTATAATTTTGGTGTATCGGGCATTAAACGATTTAAGCAGGATGCACTTGGAACTTCAGATGTTAAGTATGTAATTGTCCTGCATGGCGTGAATGATATCATTCATTCCTGTGGATCAAATCCAATCTCAGAAGAAGTTGAAGCGGAAGAAATTATTGAAGGCTTAAAAACTTATATCAAGTGGGCGCATGAAAAAAATATACAGATATTCGGCGGGACGCTCCTGCCCTTCGGCGGATATAGAGGGGTTACTGATACCGAGGAAGACAAGCGGCAGAAGGTAAACCATTGGATCCGGAACTCTGGAGAATTTGATCAAGTCATTGATTTTGAGGCAGTTGTACAAGATCCAAATCATCCTGAAAGACTTTTACGAGAATTCGATTCGGGGGATCACCTTCATCCAAGCAGCAAAGGGTCGGAGGCATTGGCGGAATGCATTGAACTTCATTTCTTTGACTGAAAGTGAAAGCGCTTTACTAGAATTGAGGAGGAGATAAATGATGGTCTATACAGCAGAAAAGAATCGTTATGAGTCTATGAAATATAACAGAAGCGGCCGCTCCGGGCTGCTTCTTCCTGCGATTTCTCTTGGTCTCTGGCATAATTTCGGCGGAGTCGACAGCTTTGAAAATGGCAGCGCGATGCTGAGAAGAGCGTTTGATCTTGGTATTACCCATTTTGACCTGGCTAACAATTATGGACCGCCTGCAGGTTCTGCAGAAGAAATGTTTGGTAGGATGTTAAAGACTGATTTCGCTCCGTACCGTGATGAAATGATCATCTCGAGCAAAGCCGGTTATTACATGTGGCCGGGACCATATGGGGAATGGGGATCCAAAAAGTATTTGATTGCAAGCCTGGATCAGAGCCTGAAGCGTATGGGGCTCGATTATGTGGATATTTTTTACTCCCACCGTCCGGATCCTAATACTCCTCTTGAAGAAACGATGGGAGCGCTGGATGCTATCGTTCGCCAGGGGAAAGCACTTTACGTGGGGATTTCCAGCTACAGCCCGGAACAAACGACGGAAGCTATTAAAATTTTGAATGATCTGGGAACACCGCTCGTTATCCACCAGCCGAGCTATTCCATGCTAAACCGCTGGATCGAAGACGGACTTCAGGATGTTTTAGAGGAAAACGGGGTAGGGTCCATCGCGTTTTGCCCGCTTGCCCAAGGCTTGTTGACGAAAAAATATATAAGCGGTGTGCCGTCTGATTCACGTGCGGCAAAATCGACTGGAGCGTTGGGAGAGAATGAAGTCACTCCTGAAGTAGTTGAAAGAGTCCGCAGACTCAATGAAATCGCTGCAGACAGAGGACAGAGCCTTCCTCAAATGGCACTGTCATGGGTTCTTCGCGGCGGTAAGGTAACTTCTGCTTTAATAGGTGCAAGCAGAGTGAGTCAAATTGAAGAAAATATTGCAGCACTGGATAACCTTGATTTCAGTGATGAAGAGCTAGAAAGAATTGATGATATTTTAACCGTAAACAGCTCTGTACGATAAATCCTTTTTTAAATCGAGAAAACCCGGATCTGACAAAGGATCCGGGTTTTTATTATTTCTCTTTAGAAAATAAGGGGCGGTCAAAGACAAAGATTGTCATGGCAATATCAGCCTCAATGTCGATATCAGAAAAAATACGCAGGATGGCTGCACCAGCAAGATCTTCAAACTTTCTGCGGACACTGAGATCGGTATAAATTTTTTTCACGAGACCGGTACGTGCTTCGTGAACCATTTTCTCGCCTTCTTTTGAACCCATCATGAATTTTTCGATATTCGTAAGGTTTCCTTTCATCTCACTAACGGCCCAAGAGCCAACAAAGCGTGTGCTGATTTCCTTTGGACCGTTGCCGACAAATTCCTTGCGTATTTCACGGACAAGCATACTGAATTGATGCTCTATATTTTTGGTCATTGTATCCTTCTCCTTGTATCCTTTAATCGTTTGCCTTTAGGCGTCAGCATGATATAGCTGATAACCAGCAGCAGGATGACGATTGAAAGCCAAAAGTTTCCTAATGGATTGGCGTTGTTGACGATAATGTAACGGACACCCGCCGTAATTCCAATGTATAGAAGATAGCTAAGCGGAAAGTGGTGGCTTTCGCTAAAGTAGGTCACAATCATGGAAATAAAGGCGAAATATAAGAAAAACACGAGTACTTTACCAAGTATATCATGAACATTGTGATTCCCTGTGCAGGCGTCCATGAAAATATAGATAAGCTCTCTGAAAAGAAAAAATACCAGCATACCGCCAAGCAGAACAAGGGAGAGATTTAATAATTTTTGTAAACCATTACTGATGGTTTTCCACTTTTCCGGTAAGATTATTTCTAGCATGCGGACCATCTTACTCCTTCAATCCTTCCCCGACACCTTTTAACAGGTTCATACCGAATCCGATTGCCCTGTTAATGTCAGGGTCTTTTAGGGCTTTCATGAGATCGAAAATGCCTACCTTATCATTACTGATAAGTCCCTTTTCCGCTCTTTGAATTCCATTGCCAAGGCTGCTCATCAGTTTCTTCGTCATTTCAGGGTTGGTATCGGACAAGACACCGGCCGCCGCCATCATATTATTAATGGCATTGGTCATCTGGGGGCGGAGCAGCTGTTCAACCGCAATCCCCGCCACCTTCTCCTTCGCTTCAACAAGGCCATTCACCGATCCTAAAATTCCGCTGTCATGAAGCTGCTGAAAAAGCTTGATCAGTTCCTTTATTCCATCTGCATTCTTTGCAAGATCCTCTACAATCGTTTCAATTTGCTGCTCCTGCATTTCTTTTTCGGTTCGTGTTGAATGAACAATCTTTGTAATAGGCTGTGCCATTATCGTCGGCCTCCCACTGGTATATTAATTTCGGCAATTGGCACGTAATCCTCTCGGGCCCACTTGCGTTCGACCTGAACACCAGCCTGAGGGTTCCGTTCTGCATATCGCGGATTATACATTGGAAGCGGTGTTCTGCCTTTAACATGAATAAGTTCCATTCGTACTTTTGTCTGCTTATAGGCAGGAGTCTGGGTCCGGACGTCACCAACACTGCCGGTCAGCATATTAATGGCATTTTCGTGGCTTACAGAATGCATCGGTACATACAATTCATTTCCTTTGACCCGGTCTGTGACGATACAGCGCAATTTAATAAAACCGTACGGTGAGATCAGGCGGACAGAAGAGCCGTCCTGAAGGCCTCTTTCACTGGCGAGTTCAGGCGAAACTTCAACGAAGACTTCAGGAAGCTTGTACTGGATGCCTTTTGACTTGTTTGTCATATTGCCTTCATGAAAATGTTCAAGCAGACGGCCGTTGTTCAAGATCAGATCAAATTCCTTTTCATAATCCACTGGCTGCACGTATTCAGCAAGGGAGAAGCGTGCTTTGCTGTCAGGGAAGTTAAAGCGCTCAGTGTAAAGAAGCGGCTCATCACTGCCATCTTTTTGCACCGGCCAGACGAGGCTGTTCCATCCCTCTAGACGGTCATAGCTGACTCCGGCAAAAATAGGGGCAAGGCGTGCAATTTCATCCATAATTTCACGAGGATGTGAATAGTTCCAGTCCATTCCCATCTGCCTAGCGATCTGCTGGATGATCCACCAGTCCGGCTTGGATTCTCCCATAGGTTCAAGCGCCTGATACAAACGCTGAACGCGGCGTTCTGTATTGGTGAATGTGCCATCCTTTTCCAGTGATGGAGAAGCTGGAAGGACAACGTCGGCAAATTGAGCCGTTTTTGTAAAGAAAACATCCTGAACGACAAAGAATTCCAGTTTGCCTAGCATGTCATGGACATGATTGGAATTGGAATCCACCCAGGCCATGTCTTCTCCCATCAAATACATGGATTTTAAATTCCCTTTTTCCACTTCCTGAAGCATTTCAATGTTTGTAAATCCTGCTTTAGGGGAGATGGATACTCCATATGCTTCTTCAAATTTTGCACGTGCAGCATCATCGGACAGTCTCTGGTTCCCGGGAAGCCATTGAGGAAGAGTTCCCATGTCACAGGAGCCTTGTACATTATTATGCCCGCGCAGCGGATAAGCTCCTGCACCCGGGTGCCCGAAGTTGCCAGTAGCCAGCAGCAGGTTTGCAATCGCAGCAGACGTATGGGATCCGGCAATATTTTGAGTAACACCCATTCCCCAAAGAACACAGGTGCTGTCTGCTTCATGAATCATTTCCGCCGTTTTGATCATCTGTTCTTTTGAAAGTCCTGTGACTTCCTCTGCATATTCAAGCGTATATTTTCTAAGCAGGTGAAGGTAGTCCTCATACTGGTTAACCCTTTCCCTGATAAAGTCCTCATCATGCCAGCCTTGATCGATGATGTATTTGGTTACCGCCGCCAGCCAGACGAGGTCAGAACCTTGTTTCGGGTGCAGGTAAAGATCGGATCGCTCTGCCATTTCATGTCTGCGAAGATCAGAAACAATCAATTTTTGTCCATAAAGTTTCTTCGCCCGTTTGACACGTGTGGCCAATACAGGATGTCCTTCTGTAGGATTGGCCCCGATAATGATGACAAGTCCGGCGCTAGCGATATCTTTGATCGTACCGGAATCTCCGCCATACCCGACTGTTGCAAGCAAACCGTCGGTGGCAGGGGATTGGCAATAACGTGAACAGTTATCCACATTGTTCGTTTCAAATACTTGCCTGGCCAGTTTCTGCATAAGATAGGAATCTTCATTTGTCGTTTTGGATGAACTGACAAAACCTAACGCATTGCCTCCATACGTATTTTTGATATGGCTCATCTTTTCACCAATAAGGGAAAGAGCCTCCTCCCAGGTTGCTGTTACAAACTCATCGCCTTTGCGGATGAGCGGTGTAGTGAGGCGCTGGTCACTGTTCACAAAATCCCACCCGAACTTCCCTTTGATACAGGTAGAAACACTGTTAACTGGTGCATCTTCGGAAGGTTCAATTTTTAAAATCTGGCGGCCTTTCGTCCATACCTCAAATGAACAGCCGACTCCGCAGAAGGTACAAACAGTCTTTGTTTTTTTTGTACGGGTTTCACGCATGGCAGCTTCCACTTCAGAAACTGCAAAAATTCCGCTGTATCCGGGTTCCACTTCTTTTATGAGGTCGACCATCGGATTGAGCAGGTCCTGCTTGATTCCGGTCATGAAACCCGCTTCCCCAAGCATTGATTTTTCCATTAAGGCATTGCACGGACAGACGGTTGCACATTGCCCGCAGGAGACGCAGGAAGATTCATTGATTAATTTATCGTTGTCCCATATAACCCTGGGCATCTTTCTTTCCCAGTCAATCGTCAGTGTTTCATTCACTTGAAGATCCTGGCATACTTCTACACATTTTCCGCAAAGGATGCATTGATTCGGGTCATAGCGGTAGAAGGGATGGGACATATCCACTTCATAGCCTTTCTCACGGAACGGGCGAGTTTGATGCTCTACCTCCAATAGTTCTGCCGTGTTGTGGACCTTACAGTTTCCATTGTTATTATCACAAACCGTACAGTAGAGAAGGTGATTCTCTAAAATTCGATCCATCGCCTCGTTCTGGGCTGTTTTTGCAGAAAGAGAGAAGGTAAGAATATTCATGCCTTCCTTTACTTCGGTGGAGCAGGCTCTCATCAGCTTTCCATCGATTTCACACATGCACGTATCACACGTCTGGATCGGCCCCAGTGTTTCCGAATAGCAGATGTGCGGGTGCTCTACACCCTGTGCCAGAAGATGATCCAGTACCCTGGTCCCTTCCTCAGCCTCCTGTAAATTCCCGTTTATTTCAATCCTAATCTTGTTTGCCACTTTACTTTCCTCCTATTAGAAAACATAAAAAAACCCACTATAAAACAATCTGTGCTTTTGCTGCACAAATTCCTTTACAGTGGGTTAATTGCTAAGCATTTTAAATACCAGCCATCCATCCCGCTATTCCATTAAATGACAAGCTCTTCCAGCAGTTTGATATTACCGAAGAACGATGAACATTTTCTTTTTTTATTATATCACGTTGGACAAGTGTTTCAAATACATTGTGAGTTTAATAGAAACCTTGTTATATAGCAGCAGCTTCCTTCCTCTTTTTTCTGTGATCCGAATTTGACAAATTTTTATACCCTTTACCAAATGGAAGAATAACGGCAACAAGGATAAGAAGCAAACCCGAAAGAGCTGTGCCGTAGAGAACCCCGGTTTCTTTTGCGATCCAGCCTCCGAACAGTATGCCAATCATTTGCGCTGAACTGCTCGTCAGCCCTAATAGGGAAGATCCCCTGCCTCTGAAAGCAGGAGGAGTTACCTGAAGGAAAAGGGTACTTAACGGAACATTAATCAGGGCATTAAAGACTCCTATTAATGTGCACCAAATATAGATTGCTCCAATTCCTGTTTCTTCCCTTATCCAGTCAAGGGGAAGAATGAGTGCCATCCAAATGCCGATAACAGCCGTTCCTGAGATTAAAAGAGCATTTGCTTTTAATCGTTTCATAAGGTAAGGACCGAACCAGGCAGCACCGATGATCACCCCGATCGCCATGGAAGATTCAATCAGGCTAAAGTGAAACGCAGATACATGGAATGTAGTGGTCAATACAGCCACCAGGTTTGTGTTCAGTATACCGACGACCAGTGTGATTGGAAGCAGCAGTAAGAGAAGAAAGCGCAGAGAAGGCATGCCGGTGACCTCCTTTATGCCAGAGGTAATAAAAGATAAATATGTCTTCTTGTCCTCAGGCGGATTTGCATGTACTTTTCCAATAGAAAAAAGTGTAAAGAGAAGAAGTGCAGAGCCGGCGAATGTAGCTGCATCAATTAAAAAAATGATGGAATACTGCTTACTCATTAACAGCAATGCCCCTAACGACGGGCCGATGATATCCATTGCAGCTTTTGTAGATTGAGACAGTGAAATGGCTTCCGAGATGTTGGATTCTCCGGCCAGTTCTGGAATGGAAGATGTACGTGCAGGATCAAAAAGAGCCGTTCCGATTCCGTGAAAAGCAGTCAAAATGATTAATGCTGGAACAGAATCATAGAAAAAAATCATGGCTATAACCATAGCCATCCGGTACAGGTCGGCACTAACCATCAGCCACCTTCTGTTCCATTGATCAGCGAGGGGACCCAGAAAAATTCCAAAGACTGCAGTGGGAAGTAATTGGGCGAAAATGACAAGTCCGATTAATAGCGGATCTTTGGATAGCGTTGCCACAAGATAGGTAATCCCAATTCTTGTGATTCCATCTCCAAGTTGGGAAATGACTTGCCCAAGCCAAAATCGCAGGTAAAGAGAATTTTTTAATAGAGAAAACAAATACATCCCTCCACAATATACACAAGTTACCTATTATTTTACACTTTATGTAAATTATTGTAAATCGCAAATAACCCCCGGAACGGTATGAGTTCTCGGGGGTTTTAAACTAACGAACGCTTTTTTCAGTGTTTCTTTTTGTAATCATGTAGGCGATGATCAAAATCACAAACCAGACAGGTGTAATGAACAGGGCGATACGTGTATCTGCCGCAAAACCAAGCACAACGATCACAAAAGCGAAGAATGCCAGTACGATCCAGTTAATCACCGGCGAAAGCGGCATTTTAAATGCACTCTTTTTCGCGTCCTCAGGCTTTAGTTTCCGGAAGCGGAGATGGGCGACCAGGATGATTCCCCATACCCAGATGAAGCAGATGGTCGCGATGCTTGTCACCAGCGTGAACACTTCCTCTGGCAATAAATAATTGAGCAAAACGCCAAACGAGAGGAAAAATGTTGAAACGATAAGAGCGGGTGCCGGCACTTGCTTTTTGTTTAGCAATCCAAGCTTTTTAGGTGCTTTTCCTTCATTCGCCAGTGTGTAAAGCATTCGTCCCGTACTGAACAGGCCACTGTTGCAAGACGACATTGCGGAAGTGAGGACGACGAAATTGATGATGCCCGATGCTGCCGGAATACCGATCAACTTAAAGACCGAAACGAACGGGCTTGTGTCTGGATCGATTTTATCCCATGGATAAATTGACATGAGGACGATCAGTGACCCGATATAAAAGAGAAGAATCCGTGCTGGGATGTTGTTGATGGCACTCGGCAAGGTTTTATCTGGATCCTGTGCTTCACCGGCTGTTACGCCGACAAGCTCCACACCTGCGAATGCGAAGAGTGCCATTTGAAAGGCAAGAACAAAACCCGATGAACCGTTCGGGAAAAATCCGCCATGATTTATGAGATTGGATAATGAAGCCTGAGTGCCATGGCTTTCATAGCCCATGACGATCAGCACGATTCCAATACCAATGAGCGCAATAATGGTAATGATTTTAATTAGAGCAAACCAGAATTCAATCTCCCCGAACGCTTTAACCGCCGACATATTAATGAGCAGCAAAACAAGTACCGCGGCGAGTGCCGTCAGCCATTGAGGAATACTCGGAAACCAGTATTTCACATACAATCCGACCGCTGTAATTTCTGCCATTCCTGTTACGATCCAGCAGAACCAGTATGTCCACCCCGTGATAAAACCTGCCCACGGCCCGATGAACGATTCGGCAAAGTGAGTGAACGAGCCGGATGTCGGGCTGTAGATGAGCATTTCACCCAAGGCACGCATCATGAAAAACAGCATAACTCCAATAAGTGCGTAATTCAGCATGATGGACGGCCCTGCCAGGTGAATCGATTTTCCCGCGCCTAAAAAAAGACCGGTTCCAATCGCTCCGCCGATGGCGATCAGCTGGATATGCCGATTTTTCAACCCCCGCTGCAAATCTTCTTCTTTCTTCAACTCCTGCACCAACCTTTCCTGCGACATATAAGGCAAGTTAACTTCATGCGAGTTATTTACTTATTTCCCTTTAGTATGACCAAATAAAACAAGTTGGTAATCAGTTCTCTCTTCCTTCTATTAAAAGATTGTTAAAAAAGCAGAGAAAGCGCTTAAACTCTCTAAAAGAGGGTATTAACACTGCGAACCATAGAACATAGCTAGATGCTGCATCAGGGGAGGGAAGCACCAAATGAAGAGAGCGTTCGGTAGCATTTCGTTAACCTGTCTGCTTGTAGTTGGCGGACTGGCTGGATGCGGGACCGCAGAAAAGACGTCGGGAAGCACAACGAATGAAACGAAAGCAAAAGACCAGCCGGTAAAGAAAGAAGAAGCAGCAAAGGAAAGGAAAGTTCCTGTTAAAAAACCGAAAGATGTGAAAGTAAAGGGAGTCTACATGTCAGGAGCATCCGCCGGAAATAATGAAAAGTTTAATGAACTGGTCAAGCTGGTGGATGATACAGAACTCAATGCACTCGTGGTAGATGTAAAAGAAGATGACGGGAAGATTACATACGATTCAAAGGTGCCTGCCGTTAATCAATACGGCTCAGATCAGCACCCGAAAATCAGCAATATCTCTCAGCGGATGAAAGTGCTGAAGAACAAAGACATATATACAATTGCCAGGATCGTTACCTTTAAGGATCCTTATATGGCTAAGAAAAAACCAGAGTATGCCATGAAGAAGAAAAGCGGTGGCTTATATTACAACGATGGCATTCCCTGGGTTGATCCGTATAATGAAGAGTATTGGTCCTATGTGACCTCTATTGCGAAAGAAGCGGCAAAGCAAGGGTTTGATGAGATTCAGTTCGACTATGTCCGATTCCCCGACAACGGGGCGCAGGTGGATCGCGAAGTGAAGTTTGATAACCCGGCTAAAAAGTCTAAAGAGCAAAACATTCACGACTTCCTTCTTTATGCGAAAAAGGATCTGAAGCCATACGGCGTCAAAGTATCAGCCGATGTGTTCGGTGTGTCCACAAGCCAAAAAGACGATTCCGGCATCGGCCAGCAGTGGGAGTCAGTTACTCCGACCGTCGATGTGATCAGCCCAATGACGTACCCGTCCCATTACGGACCAGGGGTGTACGGCATAAGTGTCCCGGATGCCAAGCCGTATGAACTGATCAAGAAAGCTCTCCAGTATGCTGTCGACCGGGACAAGGTGCTCGAAAAACAAAAGAAACCGGTCGCTGAAATCCGTCCGTGGTACCAGGATTTCACTGCCACCTGGGTGGACGGCCATATTGAATACGGGCCACAGCAGGTGAAGGATCAGATTCGGGCTGGGCAGGAGCTTGGTGTGGATGAGTACTTGCTCTGGAATCCGAAGAATAAGTATACAGAAGAGGCGTTTAAAAAAGTAAAGCAGTAGATGGAAAAAGCCCATGGATTTTGTCCATTAGAAAAGCCCCTTGATCACCCAGGGGGCTTATTTACTTAGTTATTTGTTAGTATCATGAGACATTAATTTTTAGAGCTCTAAATGCTTCTGACATTTTATGAGCAAACGTTAAGGGAGATTCAACAGATTGAAAGTGAAGATAAAGGATGCTCGGTTTTGTATACATCCAATGATTATGAAGTGCGCTTATCATGATTTTATTTTTAACAAGAATACTCGTGAACAAAGGCACCTCTTCTTCTAATAAAACCACTTCCCCCAGGTTAAGGGCGTTTCCTTGTTGATCCACAGATTCAAACATCAGACCAGCATGAAGTTCGCCGCGGCTCGGACGTCCTTGAATGGTAACATGCAGATTGCGCTGGAACTCTACCGAGCATACCCCATGTTCAACCCTGGGAGTTCCATTCAATATTTGGGCGTATTGCTGACACAACTGTCCAAAAGAGGGCATGAGAGACCTTCCTTTTTTCCATTAAAATATGAAGGAACGGTTAACTGGGTGCATGAATCAAAAGGGAATGAAGAAGTTTTATATACCAAACGTTTTCCCGCCGTTCACGGATAATGATTGTCCGGTGATGAACTTGGCTTCATGGGATGCCAAGAATACGACCGCGTTTCCGATATCAAGGGGTTCTCCCATGCGGCCGAGGGGCACGCCTTTTTGGTAATTACTTGGATCGATCCCTTCATGCCGCTCCACTGGTATAAAGCCGGGGTTCAGAAGGTTCACCGTGATTCCAAAACGTCCGAGTTCATTCGCCCAAGATCGGGTCATCCCAAGCTGAGCGGATTTCGCAGTTACATAGTTTGCAAAGTTTGCGTTCCCTAATTGGATGACTTCACTTCCAATGTTAATGATTCGGCCTTCTCCTTTTTCTTTCATCCCCGGCAAGACCGCCTTTGTTAATAACAGAGGAGCTTTCACAAAAAAGTTCAGCTGATCCATATAGTCATCCCATGTGCTTTCTTCAAGTGAGAGCTCTGGCTGGGGGCCGGTAGCGTTGTTTACCAGAATATCGATTGTCTCGCCCGTTATCTCTTCGCTCTCTTTAACTAGGCGATTTACGGATTCTTCATTTGTTACGTCGCCTTGAACAGCAAATGCTTTTCCTCCGATGTATTGAATGAAGTCGACGGTTTGGAGGGCAGTTTCCCGGCTGTGTGCATAATTGACGATGACGGTTGCTCCTGATTGTGCCAAGGCTGCGCTGATATGTTTGCCAAGGCCTTTTGATCCTCCGGTTACGAGTGCAATTTTGCTATGTAAGTTATTGATTAGAATCACTCCCTTATTGATCACCTATTTTATGCATGCAAAATAATAGATTGTAAATAGTATATCAATCTTTAAATCTTAGAAAAAATTTGGCATTAAAGATATCAGTCACCGGTACCCTTGCACACACATACATTATAGGCAGTAAAGCAACTGCCAAGGGACTTAACCGGAGTGATGGATGCCATGTACAGACTTGCTGAGGTAAATAGGGAAATTGACAGCCGCAGTTCCCGCCTTCTTGAGCTGCAGGAACAGGATGGATCATGGAGGTGTTGCTTCGAAAATGCTTTAATGACTGACGCTTACATGATTATTTTATTACGGACTCTGGGATGGAAAGACGAAAAACTGATTCAGCGGCTCGTTCAACGATTGTTGTCCAAGCAGGAAACGAATGGTGTGTGGAAAGCCTATCCTGATGAGGAAAAGGGGAATTTGACGGCGACAGCAGAAGCGTACACCGCTCTCCTCTTTTCAGGGCACGTGCCAAATGAGACAAACCGTCTAAAGCAAGCCGTCAGTTTTATTAGAAATCAGGGCGGTTTAAAAAAAGTAAGTTTGATGACAAAAGTCTTTTTTGCGTTTAACGGCCTGTACCCCTGGCCGAAACATACAGCTGATCCTGCAAGGATTTTTCGAATAATGGAGAAAGTTAACTTAAACTTTTATGATATCAGCAGCTATGCCAGGGCACATTTTGCCCCCGTTTTGTTGGGTATGTCACAAAAGTTCCAATTACGATGCGGCAGCACGCCGTGTCTGAAACATTTGTATACAAAAATGGAAGATGGCTTATGGGATGAGACACAGGTCACTCGTAGGAAGGCTTCGTATTCTTATCAAACTGCCTTTCTGGAAAACTATATTTTAAAGCGTATTGAAGCTGACGGTACATTGCTTAACTATGCAAGTACCACCTTTCTTATGGTGTATGGGCTTATCTCAATCGGCTATAAGAAGGATTCACCTATGATAAAACAAGCCGTTCATGGCCTTATTTCCTTGTTGTGCTATAACGGTCAGACCTTTCATATCCAAAATTCTCCCTCCACTATATGGGACACCTCTCTGATAAACTATGCTTTATTGTCTTCCGGGGTTGCCTCTACACATCCCAGTCTGAAAAAAAGCCTTCAGTTCCTCCTGAAGAATCAGCATTCAAGCTATGGTGATTGGAAGTATCATAATCCGGATGCATCTCCAGGCGGATGGGGTTTCAGTGAAGGCAATACCCGCCATCCTGATGTAGATGACACACAGGCTGCCCTTCGAACAATAAACCGATACCAAAGAATAAACAAGAACCTGAATCATGCCTATAAAAGAGGAAGAGACTGGCTGTTATCCATGCAGAATAAGGATGGAGGGTGGGGGGCTTTTGAGAAGGACGCCAATAAAAAATGGCTGCGGATTTTACCTGTTGAAAACGCGGGAGATGCCCTTACGGATCCTTCCACTGCTGATCTCACAGGACGTACCCTCGAATTTTTTTGTAACTATGACGGTTTGCTGCTGCCGTCTCCTCGGATTAAAGCAGCCGTGCAATGGTTAAAAAGAAATCAGGAAAATGACGGTTCCTGGTACGGCCGCTGGGGAATTAGTTACATTTACGGAACCTGGGCAAGTGTGACAGGATTGATGGCAGCGGGCATCTGTGAGCAAGACCGCACCATTCAAAAGGCAATAGGATGGCTGTCAGAAATTCAGCATTCCGACGGTGGCTGGGGAGAATCATGCAGAAGTGATATCGAAAAGAAATATATTTCCCTTTCATACAGCACCATCACCCAGACAGCCTGGGCACTTGATGCCTTGATCACTGCTTGTCCCACACCGAACAGTACCATAAAAAGAGGCATTGATTATCTATTAAACCGTGGAAATTATAATGTTCAAAGCCTGACCTACCCAACAGGTGCGGGATTGCCTGGAAGCTTTTATATCTATTACCATAGCTATAATCATGTCTGGCCGCTTCTTGCTCTATGCCATTACAGGGAAAAATACAGGGAGGAGCCATGACGGCCTCTCCCTCTTTATTATTTCCACTCAAGAATTCCATTAAGATCAGAATATATGGTATCAGGAGCAAGGTTCAATTCCTCAATGGGCAGCTCGTTTCGGTTGATCCATGCCGTACGAAATCCAAAGTTTTTTGCTCCGGAAATGTCCCAGCCGTTGGAAGACATGAATAATACTTCTTCTCTTTTGACATTCAATGTTTTTAGCGCATGATCATACGAAGCGGGTGTGGGTTTATACTGTTTCACTTCATCCACACTGATGATGGCGTCAAAGAGAGGGGAGAGCCCGGACTGTTGGATTAAGGGATCAAGCATATCATGGGAACCATTCGAGAAGACGGCCAATGATTTATCTTTTAGCTGCACAAGTACACGTTCTACTTCAGGATAATGAGTTAATTGCAAATAAGCTTCAATCAATGCCTTTTCTTTTTCCTCGCCCCATTCTTCTTCACTGGCTTTAATGGCATATTTTAAGGCATCGTTTGTAATCGTTAAGAACGTCTCATAATTGCCCATAAGCTGGCGTAAATTGGAATACTCAATTTGTTTCGTTCTCCAGATTTGACTGATTTTCTCTCCTTTTCCAGGATAGAATTCCTCGCATTTTTCCTTCACAGAATGGACATCAAATAATGTTCCATACACATCAAAAACAAAAGCTTTGATTTCCGTGCTCATCTTTTATCTGCCTCCATAAGTAAATACTCTCTTCTCTATGTTCCTCTCTCACGTATTTTCAATCACAAATGTAAATAAAAAAAGTCTTTTTAAATAATATCCAATGGCATTTTCTTTGTATGTTTAGAAAATACTTGATTAAGTTTATTGAGATCTTCTTCAGTAATCTCAATCATTGCCGCTTCGGTATTTGCTATAACATGTTCTTTTTGAACCGCTTTTGGAATCGTTATGACGTTGCTCGAACGGATGGTCCAGGCAAGAGCGATTTGTAATGGTTGGACATTGCATTTGTTAGCAATATCATGAATTGTTGGATCGCTTAACTATGACCGGGCAAGCTTTGAATATCGTGCAAGTAAAAAAAGAAGGCGGGGGCTGTCCAAGAAGTATGTAAGCTGTTGATTTCCGTTCCAGGGGCTCGCTTTTACCGGCGCGAGCTCCTACTGCGGTGAGCCTTACCGGCGTGAACGCCTACTTTTTGGTGCAAGCACCGGCGGGAGTCTCACCTGTCACGCTAGTCCCGCAGGACTAGGAAGGCTCCGGCAGCTTTTTATCAATCTTTCAGAAAAGAGCCTTTTAAAATAAATCAATACTGGGTCTATGCTGCCAGGAGTAAGAAAATAAAACAACTATAAAAAGGCATTATAATGCCTTTTTATAGTTTTTACGGGCTTTGTTCTGGCTCATAAAAGCTATATAGCCTTATTCACTTGGATCCACTTCGTCCCAAGACATCGTTGTTACTTCTGTATAATTGCCGCTTTCAATTTCTTCCTTTGTAGCCTCTTGGTCTAATTCTTCTGCATCATTCATGCCTGGAGCGACCGATGGCTTTTGTTCGTGGTCTTTCTTCATGGTTCATACCCCTTTTCATAGTTAGTTTGTCTATCATGCAATCAAAGTTTTCCCAGTGGTAGGGAATTAATGCGCTTTTTCTCAACTAAACGACTTACTCGTACTTCGTTACTTTACTATTTAGGCTAAATAGAGCCGCCGCAATAATTGCAGCAATTGCGACTGTTGCGCCCTCGATCCAACTGACTGATAGCACTGATGAGTTTCTTAAAGCAATTCCTCCAACCCCAGCGGCTGCTATGCCTAACTGTATGCAGGAACCATACAGGCTAAGTAGAATTTCTGAAGCTTCTGGAGCGAGACAGACCGGGTTATACTGCAACTTGGGCCAGACGACCATGCAGAGAAGGACCAAAGCATAAGTAACGGAATGGTCACAAAGGGTGATCTGGCGATAGTGGATAGTAACACAAGAGCAATAACTTGGATGCTATTCTTGTTTCTATCATAATTGGCTATTCTTTTACTATTAAATGTACGTTTGTCCTCTATCATTCCACCACAGACGGTATTGTTGTCATTAACCCTTATTATTGGCAGCTTACAAAGGAGAATCTTTTTCAACATTATGCCGATATTGCTGAAGCGATTGATCTGCCCATTCTGCTCTACAATTTCCCTGGATTAACAGGACAAGATTTATCACCAGAATTTGTACTTAAGCTTGTGAAATCGCATCCAAATATTGTGGGCATTAAAGAAACGGTTGAATCAGTGGGACATACCAGGGAAATGATCTTAACGGTGAAGTCCTTTAAAGAAGATTTTGCGGTTCTCTCTGGATACGATGATCACTTATTAAATACATTATCTATTGGCGGGGACGGTGCCATCCCGCTAACGGCCAATTTTATTCCTGAGCTTACTGTTGGCCTCTATCAATCTTTTAAGGAAGGAAACTACGGGAAAGCCATTGAATTACACAAAAAGTTAGCGCCATTTCCCCTTTTATATAAACTCGATTCTCCTTTTGTGAATGTAGCTAAAGAAGCCATACGGATGCGTGGAATCGAGATCTCTACCGATGTATTGGCACCTTCACGTCCTTTAAGTGCTGAAAAGAAGGAAAAAATACAGCGATGTATGGATACAGTATTGAATCAAGCCATACCTTTGTCAAACTAAACCATTGTAATTGTCGTAGTTTAATTTGGCAAGGATAGCAATTAATGGACGAGTCAAACAAATGCTTGTTTCCGCCTGCCAAAATCTTTTTTTTACTACCGTTAGGAATGTTCAAATCAACCTGAATTTAGTCAGCTGTCCTTTTTTTAAAGGGGGCTCTGGCTTTTTTAATATACTCTAAAATTAACACAAGCAACATGGTTCCCCTTTTTCAATATAAGTTGTAGTATACAGAGAAAGAATATTTCCGACTAGTTTTATTGGATTAAGGGGTGATTTGATGGGATTAGCTTCTTCTAATACGTCACAAAATAAAGAAAGAAAGCCGACTGGTGAAGGGAATAGCACGGGGTCGGTTCAGGCTTACTGGGTTGTGTTTGCAGGCTTGTTAACAGTTATATTGAGCTATGCAAGCATCCAGGCTGGAGGTTTAAAGCAAGGAATGCTCTTGTGGCTCGGCCTTTTGCTTGGATTTACACTCTTTCACGCAAGGTTTGGTTTTACATCTGCCTTTAGACGGTTTATGGCAGTAGGGAACGGCGAAGCCATTCGTGCGCATATGCTGATGCTGGCAGTTGCCAGTACGTTGTTTGCGATTATATTTGCGGCTGACGTTACCTTATTTGGCGGAAGTCCGGTTGGAAACGTCTCTCCAGTCGGGGTAAGCTTAATTGTGGGTGCTTTTCTTTTCGGCATCGGAATGCAGCTTGGCAACGGTTGTGCATCTGGCACATTGTATGCTGTAGGCGGTGGCCGTTCTGAAATGTTTCTCACATTAATTGCATTTATTGTCGGCTCTGTTTTTGGAGCATGGCACTTCGATTTTTGGATGAATCTCCCTGCATTTAAGCCTTTTTCCCTGGCGACAAGCACAGGTCTTGGCTGGTTTGGAGGCTGGGTGATTCAAATGATTATCCTGGGGGGTATCACTTGGATGACATTTAAAGTTGAAAAGAAACGCCGTCCCCCAAAAATGGCTCCTATTCCAGGTGCAAAAGGCTGGACCCGTGTCATCCGCGGCTCATGGCCAATATTAACTGCGGCTGTCGTCCTGGCAGTGCTAAATGCCGCAACTTTACTTGTTAAAGGAAGTCCGTGGGGTATTACTTCCGCTTTTGCCCTATGGGGATCCAAAGCCGCACAGGCAATGGGAGTCGACGTTACCCAATGGGGTTACTGGGCCGGTGAAAAAGCAGCACCTCTTAATCAATCTGTTTTCATGGATGGAACCAGTGTTATGGACTTTGGCCTTATGGTTGGGGCACTGGCTGCTTCTACGCTTGGAGGTGTATTCCTTCTAAAGAAAGTGCCTCTTCGTACAGCCGCCGCGGCGATCATCGGCGGACTGCTCATGGGGTATGGAGCACGCCTTGCTTTTGGATGTAATATTGGAGCGTATTTCAGTGGGATCGCATCCTTTAGCCTGCATGGCTATGTATGGGCGGTTATGGCGATGCTTGGAACCTTTTTTGCTTTGTATATCCGTCCGTTATTCGGATTATCCGTCCCGAAATCAACAGATAAATTCTGTTCTTAATAAGAAAAACGAAGCCGCAAGTTAGCGGCTTCGTTTTATTTTTTTTGGTGGCTGGTGTTTTCAAGGAACAAGTACAATCCTTTACTTAACTTTTACGATTACACCCTTTTCGCTTAATGTTTGAAAACTATAATGTGGCTGTCAACTAGATTCATAGGGGGGATTTGTTCATGTGGAAACAGCCATTTACCAAATTAAGATGGACTATTATAGCTGCATCCATGTCATTATCTGTACTTTCCATACCTTGGGCAGTAGACGCCGTAAATGCATTCGCTGATGATAAAGCGCATAAGCAAAAGAATGTGAATGTTCAATTGCTTGGTATTAATGATTTTCATGGACAGCTTGATACGTATGATAAAAAACTCAACGCCGGGGGTGCGGAATATCTTGCAGCCTATCTTAAGAAAAGGGAAGCTGCAAATCCAAAAAACACGCTTATGGTTCATGCTGGCGATGAGGTTGGTGCCAGTTCTCCAGTGTCGGCTTTGCTTGAGGACGAACCGACTATTGAGTTTCTAAATCAAACGGGCTTTGATGTAGGAACTGTTGGGAACCATGAGTTTGATGAGGGAGTAGGCGAGATGCTCCGTCTTATAAACGGAGGCAGCAACCCTAAAACGGTGGACAAATATGGCAAGTTTGAAGGTGCAAACTTTCCGTATTTAGCAGCCAATGTTATTGATAAGAAAACAAATAAGCCATTGCTCCCCCCATACGTCATTAAAAAAGTAGGTGGAGTTCCTATTGGCTTTATTGGTATTGCGTTGTCCGATACACCTAGCGTCGTCATGCCAGGCGGAACAGATGGCGTCAGATTTACTGATGAGACGAAAGCGATCAATAAATATGCAGGAAAATTAAAGGCTAAAGGAATTAAATCCATTGTCGTATTAGCACATAATCCGGCTACATCTAATGAGGATGGTTCAAAGGCTTCTGGAGAATTAGTAGACATTGCAAAAGGAGCAGATGATGAAGTAGACGTGCTTTTTGGCGGCCATAATCATGCGTTAACCAATACCACGGTTGACCATAAATTACTTGTGGAGTCTTACTCCTACGGAACTGCGTTTTCTGATGTTCATCTGGTGATTAACCCCGTAACCAAAGATATTTTTAAGAAGAAAGCAGAAATTGTGATTACCCATCGTGACAAAATCAAACCGGATGCAAAAACCAAAAAGATGGTGGATAACTATACGGCAGATGTCGATCCAATTCTAAGTCAAAAGATTGGAAAGGCCTCTTCTCCAATCAGTAAACAACAAAATGCGAACGGAGAATCTCCATTAGGAAACATGATTGCAGATGCCATGAGAGCCCAAACGCATACAGAATTTGCATTTATGAATCCAGGTGGAATACGGGCGGACATTGATGCGGGCGAAATTTTGTGGAAGGAAATATTTACAGCCCAGCCATTTGGCAACGATCTTGTAAAAATGGAGTTAACAGGGGATCAAGTGAAACAGTTGTTGAATCAGCAATGGGCGGATCCGGAAAAAACAAATATCCTTCAGATCTCGGGTCTAAACGTAAAGTATGTTGATTCTCGTCGAGAAGGTGACCGCATCGTTGAAGCCACCCTTCCTGATGGTACTGCGATTGTTCCATCGAAAACTTATACTGCAACCGTCAACAGCTTTATGGCAAGCGGCGGGGATGGATTTACCGCTTTAAAGGATGGAAAAAACAAAATGGTTGATATTCCCGACCTGGATGCGTTGATCAACTATATCAAATCTAAAGGGGAAGTTTACCCTGCAATTGAGGGCCGCATTACAAAATTAAGTAAATAGGAACGACTTAAAGGAGTGCTGCATGTACTCCTTTTTTAGGCTAAATGAAATTCTTATATACAATGCTGTGTGACCCGATTGTGACCATTGTAACTTTTTTCATATGCGTAACCATGCAAAGCGAAACATAAATAAAAACCCTTGATGACCAAGGGTTTTGAATGGATTATGTATGGTGGAGACTAGCGGGATCGAACCGCTGACCTTTTGGCTGCCAGCCAAACGCTCTCCCAGCTGAGCTAAGCCCCCACGATGGTTGTTGCTGACAAGAAAAATTATATAACAGAAGCAGAAAGAAAAGCAAGTCTCTTTATTAAAAATTCTTTCAATGAGGGATGAGCCTTAACAGGGCTCATCTTTTCAAGTTCCATAAATTTACCAAATTATTGGCATACTTTCTCAAAAAGATGGAAAGCTAACATGGTAAATCAAGGAATAAAGGAGGACATACGTATGCAACAGCAGCAATCGAATCAGGGACAGAACCAGCAGCCAATGTATCAACAGCCGCCGAATGTGATCACAGGGAAAGACTTTAACTACTTAACCGACATGCTTTCATGGAATTTGCTTGGATTTAAGAAGGCGCATTTTGCAGCGAGCCAGTGTCAGGACCAGAAGGTGAGTACGGCGCTTGAGAAGGCGTGCCACATGCACGAAAAGCATTATCAGCAGATCTTGCAGAAACTTCAATCCGGCGGAAGCCAGAATATGAATCAATAGGGGGAACGGAAGATGAATAACAATCAGAACAAAATTCAAAATCCAGAGTCTCAGGTGCCGAAAACGCCTCAGATGAATGACCGGGATTTCCTGAATGACATTCTTTCCTATGAAAAGTACATGACCGCTTCGTATTCAACAGCCATGAATGAAGCGAGCCATGACGCGCTCTATCAGGAGATTCATTCGATTTTTGATGAGACGAAGAACATGCAGCGTGAACTCTATGAGCTTATGTTCCAAAAAGGCTGGTATGCGCTGACGCCGGAACAGCCGCAGAAGCTGCAGCAGGCTGCCCAGCAGTTTACCGGGTACATGTCCCAGTTTCCTCATAACCCACCCAAGCAATAAAGACAAAGTTATTAAAAGCTGTGGAGCTCCTTCCACAGCTTTTTTCCTTTATAAGGATTTATTACCACTCTTTTGTGTATAAAGTTAACTGGTATAGACAACTAGAACTATATGGCAGAAAACCTTCCTGGGCCTATTGCTTTGTTTTCGCCTGAGTCGAAAGGAAACGACAAATTCCTCCAGAAAGAAGTATCGTTCATAAAACTGAAGGAGGATAACATGCAATGAAGAAAAGACTAGCGTTTTTATATGCGATGGCCTGTATGCTCGTCGTTGCTTCGTCCCTAGGAGCGGTTCCAAAGCAGACAGCTGCAGCAAGCCATCCTGATCAAAAAGATTTGATCATCTCCAGCAACATTCCACAGGCGTTAAAGGAGGTTAATGGTGATCAAATCCAGCTTCATGCTCTTCATGTGTATAAAGTGGACGGCCATTTCACGGAGACGGAAGCTTTAAGATGGTGGTCGGCAAATCCGCGGGTTGCCACAGTAGACCCCAAAGGACTTGTAACACTTAAAGGCCACAGCGGCGAAACTCGCATTTTTGTGACGGACGGACGAAAGATCGACCATACACAAATCTCCGTGAAAGACCATAAAGGAATAAAGACAGCTGTAATCCAAAAGCAAAAAGGGAAAAAGTACAATGTGATTCCGGCAGCCATCAAACAGATGAGTATGGAAGAAAAAGTAGGTCAGATGCTGATGCCTGACTTCCGAACGTTTAATGGCAAGAACGTAACAGAGGTCACACCAGAGATTAAAGCCCTCGTGAAGAAATATCATCTAGGCGGCATCATCTTGTTCCGTGAAAATGTTGTAACGACAGAACAGACAACCAAACTTGTGGCCAATTATCAGGAAGCTTCAGAAAAGAACGGATTGCTTATTTCGATTGACCAAGAGGGTGGTATTGTTACCCGCCTTCAAAGCGGAACAGATTTTCCAGGAAACATGGCACTTGGTGCAACAAGATCTCCTGAGTTAGCTGAAAAGGTAGGGAAAGCGATTGGTGAAGAACTAAACGCGCTTGGGATCAACTTTAATCTTGCACCTTCGCTTGATGTAAACAACAATCAGGACAACCCTGTTATTGGAACTCGTTCCTTTGGAGAAGATCCTCAGCTTGTTACAGATTTAGGAACTGCTTACATCAAAGGCTTGCAGTCCACAAACACCGCGGGTGCAGCAAAACATTTCCCGGGCCATGGGGACACAGCAGTTGATTCCCATATCGGCCTTCCGGAAGTACCCTATGACTTGGAGCGCTTGAAAAAAGTAGAGCTGTTTCCTTTCCAAAAAGCGATGGATGCTGGGGTGGACGCAATCATGACTGCTCATGTGACGTTCCCAAAAATCGATCCATCCACTGCTATTTCCAAGAAAGACGGCAGCACGATTGCCATCCCAGCCACACTTTCCCATAAAGTGCTGACAGAACTGATGAGAGAGGACATGGGCTATAAAGGTGTCATTACAACCGACGCGATGAACATGCAGGCGATCTCTGACAACTTTGGACCTGTAGACTCAGCCATCCGAGCGGTAAACGCTGGAACAGATATCGTCCTCATGCCTGTTGGTCTTGAGGCCGTAGCGAATGGCTTATATGATGCGGTCCATAAAGGTGAAATTACACAGGAACGCTTGAACCAGTCTGTTGAACGGCTTCTTACATTGAAAGTGAAACGCAGCATCTTTAAAGCTGAAAAATCTGCAGATGTAAACAAGCTCATTGAAAATGCTCAACAAGTCGTCGGTTCCCCTGCACATAAACAGATCGAAAAGGAAACAGCAGAAAAGTCGATTACACTCGTTAAAAACCACAATGCTCTTCCATTGAGTACGGATGCGGGTGCACCAGTTGTCGTGATCGGCAACACGTATGTAGAAGATTTGGCTGCTCAAGTGAAACGGCTGTATCCAAACAGTGTCATGATTAAAGCCGCTGGCCCATTAACGGATGATCAGCTTCAAACGGTAAAAACAGCAAAAGCTGTCATCGTTGGAACGTACACATCTTCTGTAGCAGGACGAGCCTCTGACAGTGCCCAAATGAAAATGGTGAATCAAGTGAACAGTGAAAGTGACAAACCAGTCATTGCGGTCGGGATTCGAAATCCATATGACATTATGGCGTTTCCTGATGTAGATGCATATCTCGCACAATACAGCTTCCGAACAGCAAGCTTTGCAGCAGTGGCGGATACGATTTTCGGCAAGAATAATCCGTCGGGAAAGCTGCCAGTAACCATCTATAACAGCAACAAAGAAACATTGTATCCATACGGGCACGGACTATCTTATTAAGGGGTGAAATCAGATGAAAAAGTGGTTGAGTGCAGGGATGTTATTTGTTTTGGTGATCACCTTGCTGTCGTCGGCGATGGCAGAGGATGATAATCATCATAAAAATTCACCGCAAAATTTTAAAACGGGTGCAGAAGTGCTGCTTCAAGACCAACAAGACCTTTTAAAAGGGAAGCGTGTCGGGCTCATCACGAACCCAACAGGAGTTGACGGAAAGCTGAACAGTATCGTCGACGCGATGCACAACAACCCGAACTTTGAACTGAAAGCCTTATACGGTCCGGAACATGGAGTTCGGGGAAGCGAGCAGGCAGGGTCGTATGTTGATTTTTACATTGATAAGAAAACACAGCTTCCGGTTTACAGCCTTTACGGGAAAACGAAAAAACCAACCCCTGAAATGCTGAAGGATATTGATGTTCTCGTCTTTGACATCCAGGATGTGGGTACCCGTTTTTACACGTACATTTATACGATGGCGTATGCGATGGAAGCGGCGAAGGAAAACAACATCGAGTTTGTTGTGCTCGACCGTCCGAATCCGCTCGGCGGAGAAGCAGTGGAAGGGCCGGTGCTTGAGCCGAAGTATGCAACGTTTGTCGGCTTATATCCGATTCCTCTCCGCCACGGGATGACGGTCGGTGAACTCGCGATGCTTTTTAACAAGGAGTTCAATATCAATGCGGATCTGAAGGTTGTTAAAATGAAAGGCTGGCACCGCTGGAAGACTTATTACGAAACACCGCTTCAGTGGGCGATGCCTTCGCCTAACATGCCAACTGTGGACACCGCATTCGTCTATCCTGGAGCAGGATTGATTGAAGGAACAAATGTGTCAGAAGGAAGAGGAACGACGAGGCCGTTTGAAACGATCGGAGCCCCGTTCATTGACGGAGATGTGCTCGCACAAAAATTGAACGAACTGAAGCTTCCGGGAGTGATGTTCCGTTCAAATTCCTTCACCCCAACGTTCTCAAAATTTGCAAATGTGCTGTCGAACGGTGTTCAGATTCATGTGACCGATTATGGTTCCTATAATTCTGTGGATACAGGGCTTGCGGTTGTGAAAACGATACATGATCTGTATCCCAACGATTTTCAGTTCAGAGCAGAAAACAGCCAGGGAATTTCATATTTTGATAACCTGATCGGAAACGGCTGGGTACGGGAAGAAATCGAAAAGGGAACATCTTTAAAAGAGATCAAACAGAAGTGGATGCCTGAGCTTGACCAGTTCAAAAAGATCAGAAAGCACTACCTTCTCTATAAATAAGGTGATAAGACCTATTTTCCGAATTAACAAAATAGTTCGACTGGTATAGACAACTAGTTATAAGAATGGTACCCTGTGCATAGAGATAATAAGGATGGTGAGTGGAGATGAAACCATTACTATTAACAGGAGGTACCATTTATACAGAAAATGGTGAGCTGGAAAATGGATATCTCATAATTAAAGACCAGCAAATAGCAGAGGTGGGCAAAGGAGCTGATGCATTAAATCTTGAAGATTATGATGTTCTTGAGCTGCCCGGCAAGTCATCTGTTGTTCCCGGTATGATTGATCTGCACATTCATGGTGCTGCTGGCGCAGATGTGATGGATGGGACAGAGGAGGCCTTAAAAACGATGGCAGTTACCCTTCCACAAGAAGGAACGACGGGCTTTCTTGCAACGACGATGACGCAAGGCGAAAAGGAAATTGAAAGCGCACTGCAAAACGTCAGAGAGTACATGGGGAAAAACAATCCTCCCGGGGAGGCGGAGATCATCGGCCTTCATTTAGAAGGGCCGTTTATTTCCCCGAAGCGGGCAGGAGCCCAGCCTTTGGACCATATTAAAAATCCGGACGTCCAGCTGTTTCAGAAATGGCAGGAGCTTTCTGGCAATGCGATTAAACTCGTAACTTTGGCACCCGAAGAACCGGGTGGATACGAGCTGTCTTCCTATTTAAAAGAAACTGGAGTTGTCGCATCGATCGGCCATTCTGACGCGGTGTATGAGGAGGTTGTGAAGAGCATTGATTCAGGTGTTACGCATGCGACCCATCTGTATAACGGAATGAGGGGCCTTCACCACCGTGAACCCGGAGTGGCAGGAGCGATTCTGCTGCATGATGAGATCACAACAGAAATCATCGTTGACGGCATTCATTCCCGGCCTGAGATGGTGAAGTTCGCCTACCGCAACAAAGGCAGCGAGCGGGTCGTACTCATTACCGATTCCATGCGGGCAAAGTGTATGGGCAATGGTTCATATACACTTGGCGGGCAGGACGTAACGGTCGATGGAAACGAAGCGACGCTGGCAGACGGTACGCTTGCCGGCAGTATCTTAAAGATGAAGGACGCGGCCCGAAACATGAGGGAGTTTACCGGGTGTTCCACGGAGGACATCATTCAGATGACCGCCGTAAACCAGGCGAAAGAGCTTGGGGTTTATGAACGCAAGGGAAGTTTGACAGCAGGCAAGGATGCCGATGTTGTCGTGCTTAACGAGGAAAAAGTTATCTTCACCTTCTGCCGTGGAAAACTTTCTTATCAGCGGAGGGAGGACGTATAACATGAAAATCATTGAAGTTGCGGATTACGAGGAAATGAGCAGGGTTAGTGCCCAAATTATGTTGGAAAAAGTCAAGAGCCAGGAACATGTCACACTGGGACTTGCGACAGGCGGCACACCGCTTGGCACGTACAAGGAGCTCGTTAGGGATCATGAGGAGAACGGAACGCGGTATGACCATGTGCACACGTACAATCTCGATGAATATGTGGGACTTTCGTCAAGCGATCCGGAAAGCTATCATTCCTACATGTGTGAGCACCTTTTTAACCGGGTGAGCATTCCGCTTGATCAAACGAACATTCCAAACGGATCGGCTGAGGAACTCCTTCAAGAATGCTTGCGCTATGACTCACTGATTGAGAGCATCGGTGGCGTCGACCTGCAGCTCCTCGGTATCGGGCAGAACGGGCACATCGGGTTTAATGAACCGGGAACGCCTTTTTCATCAAAAACACATGTGGTGGACTTAACGCCATCGACGCTTGAGGCAAACGCGGAGTATTTTACAGATCTCTCCAAACAGCCGACACGAGCACTCACGATGGGCATCTCCACCATTTTGCAAAGCAAGGAAATCCTTCTTCTCGCCTCGGGAGAAAAGAAACAGGACGCGCTGTTCCATCTGTTGCGCGGAGAAATTACAGAAACCGTACCGGCATCGGCCTTGAACATGCATGGAAATGTAACCATTATTGCAGATTCACAGGCATTAAAACTGGTGAACTCGTTAGGGAAGTGATACAGAAATGATTGATAAATACTCACCACTGCCGATCTATTATCAAATTGAAGAAGCGATCAAAGGACGGATTGAAAAAGGAGAACTTCAAGAAGGGGAGATGATTCCTTCCGAGCGGGAATACGCTGAAACTTACGGAATCAGCCGGATGACTGTCAGACAGGCGATAACCAATCTCGTCAATGATGGTTACCTGACCCGCCGAAAAGGCAAGGGAACCTTTGTCGCCAACAAAAAGATTGAGCAAAAGCTGGTCGGCCTGACGAGCTTCACAGAAGACATGAAGGCAAGAGGGCTCTCGCCATCTATCAAACTATTGGATTTTAAACTGAGTGAAGCCCATGGGAAAACGGCCGTAGGTTTAGGAATTCAAACGGGAGCTGCCGTGTATGAGATCCAGCGGGTCAGGCTCGCGGATCAAATACCGATGGCGCTTGAAACCACGTTCCTGTCGGCTGACTTGGTCAGGGGACTGAACGAAAAGATCGTACAAGGTTCACTCTATCAATACGTAGAGGAGGAGCTTGGACTCAGCATTGATTATGCAACACAGGAGCTTGAAGCCTCTGTCGCCCGCGAAGCTGAAAGCGAGATTCTTGGAATCGCGAAAGGATCGCCGGTTTTATTTATTCGAAGATACACCTACCTGACAGACGGGCGTCCGTTGGAGCTCGTGCAGTCAATTTACCGAGGGGACCGCTATAAATTCATCATCGATATGCAGCGGGGATGATGTAAACGCTTTTTCTGTATTTGAACTCGCATAGAAGTGATGTCTAGCTCCAGCGTCCAAAGCAGAAAACGTGTTTCTTGTTTTCAGCATAGGTCCTCGGAGGACGAATTGAAAAACACAATTCGTCTTTGGTCGCTTCACTCTTACCCCTCAACACAAAAAGCGTGTTGCTGTGTAAGAGTTCCTGCGCTTGTCGGACCTTAACGGGACGCTACGCTTTTCTTAAAAGGGGGATAAGATCATGAAAAAAGAACAATTAATGGCGCAGCAGATAACTGAAAAACTGGGCGGCGCCGAAAACATTCAAAGCTTAACGTACTGTATGACACGGCTTCGCGTAACGCCTAAGGATGAATCCAAAGTGGACAGAGCAGGCATCAAAGACATCGACGGGGTCATGGGTGTTGTAGGGGATGGGACCCTTCAAATCATTGTCGGACCTGGAACAGTCAACCGGGTAGCCGATGAGATGTCCAGAAATACGGGACTTCAAGTTTCAGCACTGGATGAAGATGGAGAAGATGATCTCGCCAAGACTACGAAAGATGAAATCAACCGGAAAAACGCTACACCGTTTAAGCTGTTTCTTCGTAAAATCGCCAGCATCTTTATTCCGTTAATCCCGGCGATTGTCGGTTCCGGATTGATTGCCGGTATTACTAACGTTTTGGTCCGAAGCGGTGTTCCAAAAGAAGTACCAATTATGCAGATGCTCGATATGATCGGATGGGGGCTTTTTGGTTACCTTGCAATCTTCGTCGGAATCAACACCGCAAAAGAATTTGGCGGAACACCGGCACTTGGCGGCGCGGCCGGAATCATGCTCATCAACCCGGCGCTTGCCAACATCACATTGTTTGGCGAAAAGCTATTGCCAGGCCGAGGCGGTCTGATCGGTGTCATGCTTGCTGCTGTCTTTATTGCCTGGAGCGAAAAACGAATCCGCCGTTTGGTACCAGCTGCAGTTGATATTATTGTAACTCCTACATTAGCTTTGCTGGCTACCGGAATCGCAACACTGTTTGTTCTACAGCCTGTCGGTGGCTTCATCTCTGACTTGATCACAAAAGGATTATTAAACCTTCTTGATATTGGCGGTATCTTTGCCGGAATCGTCCTTGCAGGTACCTTCCTTCCGCTTGTTGTTACCGGTTTGCATCAAGGTTTGACACCTGTTCATATGGAATTATTGAACTCGATTAAAGTGGATCCTTTGCTTCCGATTCTGGCGATGGGTGGAGCAGGCCAAGTCGGTGCAGCCTTTGCTATCTATTTCAAAACGAAAAATGCCAAGCTGAAACGTGTCATCAAGGGCGGCCTGCCAGTTGGTATCCTCGGAATCGGAGAGCCTCTGATCTTCGGTGTAACCCTTCCGCTAGGACGTCCGTTCCTTACAGCGTGTCTGGGTGCAGCTGTTGGTGGTGCGTTCCAGGCCTTCTTTAAAATTGGCACGATCGCGATTGGTGTTTCCGGACTTCCGTTGGCGTTCCTGATTAAAAATACGAACCAGATCATTCTTTATATCGTCGGACTTTTGCTAGCGTATATTTTCGGATTTATCTTCACATGGCTGTTTGGCTACAAAGAGTCAATGGCCAAAAATATCTAAAGCAATAAATAGCAGGGAGTGGCAGGCATGTTAGGGATTTCAGTCTATCTCGGGAATGATCCTGACCAGAACACACAATGGATAAAAAAAGCCGGCTCCTGCGGTTTTCGCAAGATCTTCACCTCGCTTCATATTCCTGAGGAAGACGCCTCTCTTTTGCGGGAGAGGCTGATTCTTCTCGGAAAAGCGGCAGGAAAGGCCGGTATGGCCATCATGGCAGATGCAGGTCCGCAATCGCTGAAGAGCATCGGCATCAGAATGGATTCGATCGGGCACCTGCGTGAATGGAACATTGATGGCATCCGTGCTGATTACGGTTTTTCTGATAAAGAGATCATCACCTTGTCACAGGAAATGAAAGTAGGAATCAACGCGAGTACCCTTGATGAAGAAACGGTGAACAACTGGAAAGATAACGGATTGCTGACTGAAAATGTGGAAGCGTGGCATAATTTCTATCCTCGCCAAAACACAGGCATCCCCTCCTCATTCTTGCGGGAGAAAAATTTCTTTTTAAAATCGCTCGGATTCCAAACGGCGGCTTTTGTACCCGGTGACAAGACCCTCAGAGGACCTGTTTTTGAAGGGCTTCCGACTCTTGAAAAGCACCGGAAAGCCAATCCTTTTCACGCCGCTGTCGAGCTGGACAGCCTTCAGACCGATCACATTTTAATCGGTGATGTGGAAGCCAGTGACGAGACGCTGGAGCGACTTTCAGCATGGAAGGACGGCATTTTAACGTTGAGAGTAGATTGGATGGAGGGAGAGTCTGTATCGGGGGTTCATACGAATCGTCAGGATGCCGCACGGGATGTGATCCGTTCCGTGGAATCCCGGTCGTATGCGATGAACAATGGTGAAAAAGCAGCGCCTCAGAATCCGCCGTTGCCCCGTCCGTTAGGAAGTATCACGATCGATAATGAAAAATACGGGAGATATGCGGGGGAACTTCAAATTACGAAGACCGATTTGCCGGCTGATGAACGAGTGAACGTGTTCGGCCAAGTTCGTGAAGAAGATCTGATGCTGCTTCCCTATATTGGTCCGGGACAAAAATTTTTAGTGCTGTGAAAGGAAATTTCATGAAAATTAATCACCTAACAACTGAGAAAAGAAATCCAAATACTTTGGACATCGATGAATGTTCGAGCCTTGAAGTCGTACGAAAAATCAATAACGAGGATCAAACGGTCCCGGCAGCGATTGAAAAGGTGCTGCCTGAGATCGCGTCTGTCGTAGACCAGGTCGTTGCAGCGTTCCGCAATGGAGGACGGCTCATCTATACAGGAGCGGGAACAAGCGGAAGGCTGGGAATTCTTGATGCTTCGGAATGTCCTCCAACTTATGGAACACCGTCTGAGATGGTCATCGGCATTATTGCAGGAGGCGGCCAAGCCATCCATACGGCCGTTGAAGGAGCTGAGGATGACAAAGAAGCTGGTATGAATGATCTGAAAAACCTTGACCTAACAAAGGACGATGTCGTCGTTGCCATCGCTGCCAGCGGAAGGACGCCTTATGCGATCGGTGCTCTGGAGTATGCGAATGAGATCGGGGCGGTGAGTGCTGCTTTAGTCTGCTCATCTGATTCCGAAATGAGCAAGGTGGCACAACACACGATCGCTGCGGTCGTCGGTCCGGAAGTGGTGACTGGATCTACCCGCATGAAAGCGGGAACCGCGCAAAAACTGGTTCTGAACATGATCAGCACAGCATCAATGATCGGAATCGGCAAAGTGTACAGTAATTTGATGGTAGATGTACAGCCGTCCAATAAAAAACTCGTCCAGCGTGCGAAGAATATCGTGGTCGAAGCGACGGGCTGTTCACCTGAAGAGGCGGAACAGGCGCTTTCTGATCATGATGGTTATGCGAAAGGAGCGATTCTGCAGCTGTTAACTGAGCTTTCTCCAAGTGAAACGAAAACACTTTTGGAAAAGAAAAACGGCATGCTGAAACAGGCGCTCAAGGAATTTAAGGGATAAATTCTCATTATCTAAACTAAAAATAGGGGGGACCTACAATGTTAGGTTTTTTACAACGGATCGGCCGCGCGCTCATGCTGCCGATCGCGGTACTGCCGGCAGCGGGGCTTGTATTAAGACTCGGTGCACTATGGCATATTCCGTTCATGGAAAAAGCGGGGAATTCCATTTTTGAAAATCTGGCTATCTTGTTTGCGATTGGTGTGGCGATTGGTTTTTCAAAGGATGGGAATGGAGCAGCAGCTCTTGCAGGTGCTATCGGGTATTTTGTTTTGACGAGCGGGGCAACTGCCATCGATAAGACCATCAATGTTGGAGTGCTGGGAGGTATTGTTTCGGGGATCGTGGCAGGACTTCTTTATAACCGGTTCCATAATATTAAACTTCCAGACTATCTCGGCTTCTTTGCAGGAAAGCGGTTTGTCCCCATAGTCACCGCCGGTGCCATGGTCGTACTAGCAGGGGTGTTTGGGTTTGCCTGGCCGCCTATTCAGGATGGTATTGAAGCGATCGGACACTGGGTTGTTAACGCAGGTGCTTTTGGTGCTGCTGTTTTCGGATTCTTAAACCGTCTTTTGATTCCTCTAGGCCTTCACCACGTCTTAAATAATTTTATCTGGTTCGTGTTCGGCGATTACAAAAATGCCCATGGTGATCTATGGCGTTTCTTCGCAGGAGATCCTTCTGCAGGATTCTATATGGCTGGTTTCTTCCCAATAATGATGTTCGGTTTGCCGGCTGCTTGTCTCGCGATGATCATGGCGGCTAAAAAGGAAAAGCGTAAAGCTGTTGCCGGAATGCTCCTTGGTTTGGCATTTACCTCCTTTTTAACAGGAATTACGGAACCGATTGAGTTTTCATTCATGTTCTTATCCCCGCTTTTATACGTGATTCATGCACTTCTCACGGCAGTTTCCATGGCGGTTGCGGTTCTATTAAACATTCATCATGGTTTTACGTTTTCCGCGGGAGCCATTGATTACTTCTTAAACCTGGATCTTGCAACACGGCCATGGCTTCTGGTCCTGCTCGGACTTGTCTTTGCAGCGGTTTATTATGTCGTGTTCTATGCTTTGATTGTTAAGTTGAACTTGAAGACTCCAGGCCGTGAAGATGAAGATGATGAAAGCATCGTTGAAGATACGAGTGAAGGAGCAGGCGATGACAAGTACGATAGAATTGCGGCGCGTTATCTTGCTGCCTTAGGCGGTGCAGATAATCTTGAGGTTCTGGATAACTGTGTCACAAGGCTGCGATTAAAAGTAATAGATGTTGAGAAAGTGAATGAGCCTGATTTGAAGAAGGCGGGAGCAAGAGCAGTACTCAAATTGAGCTCCACCGATGTCCAGGTGGTCGTCGGAACGGATGTTGAAGCAGTGGCAGAAGCCATGAGAAAGATCATTTCCAAAGAAGAACGAGTTTCATAGGGTAAGAAAAGGGCTCTCAGCTGTGCTGAGGGTTCTTTTTTGTGGTGGAAAATATGGAATTAAACCGATCTAAATATTCACACTTCTTCGTCTCTTCAATTTACTTTATCACCGCACTTAAAATGTATCAAAAGAACCAAAAAAAACCGGCCTTCCATAGAAGACCGGTTTTCCTGCTTTTTAATATCCGTACCCGTAGCCGAAGCCACCGAAGCCGCCGAAGCCGCCGTAACCGCCGTAACAGGTGCATCCAACAATAATCAGCAGGATGAATAGGACAACAATTAAACTAAAGTTGTTAAAGATACCACCAGACATTATCTTCACTCCCGGATTATTTTATTTAAGAGGTTGCCCTCCTCCTCCATACATCATATGATACCAAGCAGGCTGAGAAACCGAGGCATGAGCGGATTTTTAGCGGCGACGGATATAAGTTAGCCTTGTTTCGTGTTGCTGAACGATCCGACGAGGGATTCTTTGTTTCGGTAGTTGGTCATCAGGGAGATTCCTACCAAAACCACGAAGCCAGTGACGATGCCGTACATGATCGGATTGGTGGAAGAGAGCCCTTCAATGAGCAATCCGCCGATGACAACGACCGTGCTGGCAAGAATAGAATAAAAACCGGCGTTGGCCGTTGATTTCTTCCAGAAGAACATGAGCAGCACAGGTACGAAAATCGCGCCGGAAAGAATAGCATAGGCAACATCAAGAGCGACGAGAACGTCCTGAATCCATACTGCAAACGTAATGGCGAGCAGGCCGACAGCAAGTGTCGTCACACGAGAGAGCACCAAAAACTTCTTGTCGCTGATATCTTTAATAAAATATTGGCGCAGAATATCGTTAGTGATCAGGGTGGACGAAGCGAGCAAGGTGCCGGAAGCCGTTGACATGAGCGCTGAGATCACGCTCGCGAGCACAAGTCCGAGGATGCCCGTTGGCAAGATCTTTAAAGCCAGCATGGCAAAGGTATTCTGAGTGTTGTCGATGTTTGGCAGGATGATAAACGCACACATCCCGATGATGCTGCCTGCCAAAGCATAGGCGATGGAATAGAGGCCGGCATACATAGAACCTTTTTTCGCGATGGACGGGTTTTTGGCTGTGAATACACGCTGCCAGATGTCTTGTGAAACAACCATGCCAAGCGTATACAGTAAAAAGTACTGAAAGATCTGCTGATAGCCGATCGATGTCAGGCTGAGATGAGATTCCGGCAATTTTGTTAGCAGATTGCCAATTCCATCTGCCTTCACAATACTCATTGGAAGCATGATGGCAAAGATTCCGATGGTCATGACGACGAATTGGATGATGTCTGTTACGGTAACGCTCCACATTCCTCCAAGGATGGTGTAGAACAGAACGATTCCGCCGCCGACAAACATGGAGGTTGTCAAATTCCAGCCGAGAAGCACATTGATGATTGTGCCCATCCCGATGACCTGGGTAACCGCGACCATGAGTGTGTAAATGGAGGCGACGATAGCAGTGATGAGCCTTGCTTCGGATTTGTATTTTTTTCCGAGCAGTTCACTGATCGTTGTTACTTTATACTTGGAGATGCGTTTAATAAAAAATGTTCCTAAAAGAATGATGCCAAGGCCGATCATCGTAACGAACCAGATGCCTGAAATTCCGAATTCATAGCCCAGCTTGGCGGTACCAATGGTCGACGCTCCACCCAAAATAACAGCAGACAAACAGCCAAGATACATGAAAAGCCCGAGGTTGCGGCCGGCGAGAGCGAATTCCTCTGTCGTTTTAGCCTTCGTTGAACCGATGATACCTACCGCAATTAACACTGCAAAATAAAGAAAAATGATAACTGTGTCCAAGATCCCCATTTTAATGCCCTCCTTTATTCATTTTTGAATAGTTACTGCTGTGCTGCTTGTTCCACTCTTGATGTCAGTCTTGCTTTTTTCAGAGCAATCAATGTAATCATTTCAAACATCACAGTACTTGCGAGCATGGCTGTGATTTCTCCGCTGTCATAGGCAGGAAGTACTTCAACAAGATCAAAGCCGACCAGATTTAGCCCATCAAGATTGCGGACGAGGTCAAGCGCTTCATGGCTCGTCGGACCGGCAGCTTCAGGTGTTCCTGTTCCCGGTGCGTAAGCAGGATCAACGAAATCAATATCAAAGGATACAAAAACAGGCTTGTCCCCTGTGCGCTCATGGATTTTCCGGATTACCTCATCGTAGCCGAGCTTGCGGACGTCTCTCATAGTTAACACTTCAAATCCGAGATCGCGTGCATCCTGAATATCTTCCTGTCCGTAAAGAGGACCTCTCATGCCGACCTGGATGGAATGCTCGACATCGATCAACCCTTCTTCCACAGCTCTCCGGAATGGCGTGCCATGGGTGTACTTTTCGCCAAAATAGTGATCCCATGTATCACTGTGAGAGTCAAAGTGCACAAGTGCCACTGGTCCGTACTGTTTAGCAAATGCTCTCAGGTTGCCGAGCGAGATGGAGTGGTCGCCTCCCATGATGACAGGAGTGACCCCTGAAGCAAGCAGAGGCTGCAAAAAGTTCTCCATGTTGCTGTACGTTTGATGGATGTTGCCGGGCACTACGTCGATGTCCCCATAATCCACACCGCCGCAATGATCAAAAATGTTAATGTCCTGATCAGGGTTGTACGGGCGGAGCAGGGTGGAAAAGTTGCGGATATGCTGCGGGCCATTCCGCTGGCCTGTACGGTTGGAAGCACCCGTATCGAATGGCACACCAATCACCGCGAAATCGACATCTTCGGTTGTCTGAACATGTTCCAGCCGCATAAATGTCTTCACACCGCAAAAGCGGGGAGAGGCTGAAGAATCTTTTGGTTTATACATGGATACTGTCTCCTTTCAGCTGTTATACATTTTGCAGTTTGCGCCCCGGCAGCCGTTCTGCTTCGTATTCTGCAATCGACTCTTCCAGCACGGCAATGCCTTCGTTGATCTGATCCTGGCTGACGGTCAGCGGAGGAATCATCCGGATGACTTCTCCTTCGTTGCCGCAAAGATAAAACAATACTCCTTTTTCAAGACACTTGTTAAGGATGGAGATCACGCCTTCACCATCTGGAGCACCGGTAGCCGGATCCATGATTTCAATGCCGATCATCAGCCCGATGGAACGGATGCTGCCTACAACCGAATGTCTTTCTTTTACTTCTAAAAGCTTTTCACGCGCGTAGGCTCCCATCGCCTTTGAGTTTTCCACCAGCTTTTCTTCTTTTAGAACTTCAATCGTAGCCAGTCCGGCAGAGCAGGCGATAGGGTTGCCGCCGAATGTAGTCCCGTGGCTTCCGAGCGGCCATTGTTTCATCAGTTCTTTTGAGGCGACAGTAGCGCTTAAGGGCAGCCCGGACGCGATGCCTTTAGCGATCGCCATGATATCCGGTGTTACACCGAAAGTCTGAGCCGCAAACCATTCTCCAGTACGGCCAAAACCTGTCTGTACTTCGTCAAAAATGAGAAGGATCCCGTGCTTGCTGCAGATTTCCCTCATTTTTTTCAGCCATGCAGCAGGGGGCACAACATATCCGCCTTCACCTAGAACGGGTTCGACAATCATACAGGCGACTTCTTCCGGTGTAACCTGGTGCTTGAAAAGAGAAGTTAAGTCATTCTCCAGCTTGACAGCTGCAAATTTGCCGGGGTCCATACCTTTTGGACACCCTTCTGTTGAAGCGTAAGGAACTTGATATGTCAGACCGCTTGGCTGCAAATACTTTCGGTACTTGGCCTTTGATGTGGTGACGCTTAAAGCTCCTAGGCTTCGGCCGTGGAAACAGCCGGTGAAAGAAACGACATACGGCCGGCGGGTCACATGCTTGGCAAGCTTGATCGCCCCTTCAATGGCCTCGGTTCCGCTGTTGGCGAAGAAAAAGCAATCCAATCCTGCAGGCAGGACCGTACGCAGTTCCTTTGCCAGCTTGAGGATGGATTCGTACATGATGACACCTGAAGGACCATGCATCAGTTCATCTGCTGCTTTTTTAATGGCCTTGACCACTTTCGGATGGCGATGGCCGGTGTTAGCGGTAGCAATTCCAGAGGTGAAATCCAGGTATGTTTTGCCATCCAGTCCGTAGTAATAGCAGCCTTCTTCTTTTACGACAGGCAGATTTGGGTGGTCCTTGGCCATGGTCGGAGCCAGCAAATCGGAAAGCTCGTTCATCAATGTGTTTAGTTCTTGTGGCACAATCACGTACCTCCTCATATGTTTGATTCTAAGGGGACATTTGCAGTCTTACTTTTTTATCTTGCAAGTATTGTGCCAATCTGTTTAATCAATGTCATATTTCTGCATTTTTCGTACGACGGAAGGCTGGCTGATCCCTAGCGCCTCTGCCATCTGTACGGTAGTTTTATAGTCTCTGCGCGCTCTTTGCAGCATCTGTTTTTCCACATCCTCTATCACTTCTTTCAGAGGCTTTGACAGATTGGAGGGGGGAGCAGGAATAGAATGAGAGGCTTTTATGTAATCGGGAAGATGTTCGGTTGTAATAAGCGTGGCGGGGGAAATGACAACAAGGCGTTCTATGAGATTAATAAGTTCACGGACATTTCCTTTCCAGTCATATTGAAGAAAATGGTGGAGAACCGCTTCATCAAGCCGTTTTTCCCGTTTATATTTTTCTTGAAAAACATCGAGTACATAGTGGATTAAAGGGATGATATCTTCAGGTCTTTTCCTGATTGGTGGAATGGTTAATGGAACAACATTGAGCCGGAAATACAAATCTTCACGGAACGTTCTTTCTTGAATGGCCTTGAGAAGATCCTTATTGGTCGCCGAGATCAGTCGGAAATCGACGGAGATCGGCTTTGTTCCTCCTACTCTGTAAAACTGTTTTTCTTGTATACACTTCAATACCTTCACCTGGTGGGCAAGAGGCAGTTCGCCGATTTCATCCAGAAATAAAGTGCCTCCATCAGCCAGTTCAGCCAGTCCCAGCTTTCCCTTCCGATTCGCTCCTGTAAAAGCCCCTGCTTCATATCCGAAGAACTCAGCCTCAAATAAGTTCTCAGGAATTGCTCCGCAGTTCACTTCAATAAACGCTCCCTTATTCCGGCTGCCTTTGTTATGAATAAATTTTGCGATCAGCGATTTGCCGACGCCTGATTCCCCTAGCAGCAGGACGTTCACATCTACTTCTGCTACTTGGAGGGAAGTGGTGATGACGTTTTTCATCTCTGTGCTGTTGGCAATAATGCCGCTGTCGTAAAGCTGGCGGCTGCGCAATAGATCCAGCTCGCTTTTTACCCGTTCCATTTCTCCCTCCATCGTCTGAAGGAACTTCTTCAGCTCCAGCAGCTCTGTCACATCATGCGAGTAGCTGACCACTCTATATATTTTTCCGTTCTCATCAAGCACAGGGATGCCGGTCACAAGCAATTTCTTTCCGGTATTTGTCGTCTGAACGAACGTGATTTTTTTCTTTTCCTTCAGGACCATAGGGGTAGCGATCGGGGTAAACATGCCTTTTGCTGCCAGGTCATAGACTGATTTGCCGAGCAGACTTTCAGAGGATACTCCGTATACTTTTCCAGTCGCCTCGCTCACTTTTAAAATGGTACCATCAAGATTAGTAACGAGAATATCATCCTGAAGAGAATGGAGGATTGCTTCATTTTCATTCCATGGTTGAGATGCCATGCTTATCACCCTTTTTATTCAAATGTGAATAATTATTTATTTCTGAATATTATAACGGAAGAAATGAAGCCTGCCAACCTAGGTTTTTTCTTGATGGTATAGGCAATAATCAGCACTGCCGACATACAATAAAAAATATGACCAGCAGAATGTATAAAAATAATGGCAACATCATTCCAATACCTTCAAAAATTAACTAAAATAGAAAGTAAAAAGCAGACACTGCAGGCAAGAAGAATGGGATGGAGTGAAGATGATGGATTATATTGTGTATGATCTGGAAATGACGAACAGGTTATCGGAAATTATTGAGATTGGCGCCGTACGGGTGCGTATGGCAAATGGGGAACTAGCAGTGACTGACCACTTTCAATCCTTTGTTCAGCCTAAGATGGATATTTTAAATACGAGAATTACTAACCTGACAGGAATTACGAAGAAAGATTTGATCAATGCCCAGCCGTTTACGGCGGTCATTAAAGAGTTTAGGGATTGGATCGGTGAGGGAGAGTATTATCTGTGCTCCTGGGGGCCGGAAGATAAATGGGCGCTGATTACAGATTCCACGTTCCACAACACTCCAATTGATTGGATCATCAATCACAATGACCTTCAATTTTTGTTCAGTATTCTCCATGACAGTGAGAAGGGCTTCCGCTACGGCCTGTCCCGTGCTTTGAACAAGCTTCAAATTTCTCTGGATGGTTCTCAGCACAGGGCATTGGACGATGCCATGAATACTGCGAAGATTTTTGTTTCCATCCATAAGGACATCAAGCTTGAGAAGAATCCGAATTCTTTCTTGGAGTCGAAAATCTTCGAACCTGAGAAGCTGGTTTATCAGTCCAAGGATGAGGAGGAGGATGGAGTACAATCTCCATTTGCCTCGCTTTCTAAATTATTTGGATAAAACAAAACGTTTTGGTGAACTATATTTATAAAACTTTGATCATCAACATTTTCTCTCTTAATAGGACAATAAGTTGATAAAAACGACAAGATACGACATGACCAATAGGAAAAAGGGTCCGGTAATCCAGAAAAAGTAAGATATGTCGTCATTTGACGAAATGTTTTTGTAGGAAAATGACCTCATATCTTTAATAATAAAGTGGAGGGGGTGATAAAGTTGGAATCCACATATTATATAACGAACAAAAACAACCAACTTTTAGAGCTTATTAATACCATTGACTATATGGCGAGTGAAGCCACAGTTGAGGAGTTAGACTGTATCGTTAAATTAAAGGAAGAATTAATCGCGAAAGACGGCATCCATGTATCACCGGATCAATATAACAGTATCATCTCCATACTTTTAAAATTTGTGCCAACTTACATAAAAGATGTTTGTTAACCTGCAGGAGAAAGTTGCAGGTTTTTATATGAAATAGGAAAAGAAGGACCAGCTGAAAATGCTGGTCCTTCTTTCATTTATTTTTATAAGGAATTAGCCAAAAAAGCGATAACGGCGATGGCTCCTATAATGATAAGAATGGTGCGGATCATTGCTGTTTGTCCTCCCTATAGGTTGTTAATTATGAATCCTGCAACGACAATAATTCCGATAATTAATAAGATAGTGCGTATCACTTCTTCAGTTCTCCTTTACTTCTGCTTTTTGTCTTTTTCTTTTTGCGTATCTGTATCAACGGATTCCCGCTGTTCGATGGCGCCTTGTTCAAACATATCTTTTATATCTTTCTTAGTTTCTTTCTTTCCATTTTCATTTGATTTCTTCTCATTGTTTTCCACTTGTCATCCCTCCTAAGTTCATTTATTAACGTACCCTGTGTTTCGTTTTATAAACATTCGGGCTGCTTAAAGAAGGACAATCACTTATCTTAAATTTTTTTCTGAAAAGCGGATAACAATCTTTCAAGAAAGGGAAGCTTGTAAGAGTTAGTGCTACACCCCTGTTGGAGTAATAATTGAAAAACTCAGTTTTTGTCGAATTGTGCTATAATAGTTACTGTTGAAAATTTCTGATGATTAGGCGGTGTTTATGATGAACAACAACCAAGAGAAGTCCTCATCCTTTGTTCCCTATGTTCCCTCATCACGTTCATTGCCGGAACTTACCATGGTTGCTATCATTTTTGGTATTATTTTAGCCATTGTTTTCGGTGCAGCCAATGCGTATTTGGGACTTAAAGTTGGATTGACTGTTTCTGCTTCTATTCCTGCAGCGGTTATATCCATGGGTGTACTTAGAGGGATTTTCCGAAGAGATTCCATCTTGGAAAACAACATTGTACAGACTATGACAACCGCAGGGGAAGCGATTGGAGCAGGCGCTGTGTTTACCCTGCCGGCATTCTTCCTGCTGGATATTAATCTTTCTCAGACCGTTATTATTTTTATCGTACTGACAGGGGGCCTTCTTGGGGTTTTTATGATGGTTCCTTTACGGCAGATGCTCATTGTCAAGGAGCATGGAAATCTTCCTTATCCTGAAGGAACGGCTTGTGCCGAGGTTCTAAAATCAGGAGAAAAGGGGGGAGCCAATGCCAAAACGGTCGCCATCGGGTTTTTGTTCGGCGGACTTGTAAAGGTTTTAGGTGACGGTTTCATGCTTTTTAAAACAGAAATCGAAACTCAGGTCGGAAAGCTGAAAAATACGGTAGTTGGTATGGATATCTTCCCGGCATTGCTCGGTGTGGGCTATATTATCGGTCCACGGATTGCCGGACAGATGCTGGCAGGCGGACTCCTTGCCTGGATCGTGTTAATTCCGGCGATCGCCTTTTTTGGTGCGGACAGCACTGCGGCGATCTTCCCTGCGGAAGATCCAATCGGGAAACTTGATGCTTGGGGTATCTGGAACAACTATATTAAGTACATTGGTGCTGGTGCGGTAGCTGTAGCCGGACTGATTACACTGCTTAAAACGTTGCCGACTCTAATCTCCACAGCATCCAAAACCGTGAGAGGTTTATCAGATGGTGCAACAGGGGGAGGCATTGAGCGTACAGATAAAGATATGCCGTTCCGTTATGTCATCTTAGGAATTGTTGCGCTAGTGATCATTATTGGTGGAGCACCGATTACAAACGTTGGATTTATCGGGGCAATCGCTATTGCGATATTTGGCTTCTTGTTTGTTGCCGTAGCTTCAAGAATCGTTGGAATTGTCGGTAGCTCCTCGTCTCCTGTTTCAGGAATGACGATTGCTACATTATTAATTGTAACGCTTGTTTATAAAATAACAGGATTGCATGGTATGGAAGGGATGAAGGCTGCCTTAACGGTTGCGGCAATCGTTTGTACAGCTCTTGCTGTTGCAGGCGACATCTCTCAGGATTTAAAAACTGGACATCTTGTCGGCGGAACACCTTGGAAGCAGCAGGTGGCCATGATGATCGGTGTTATTGCATCAGGACTTGTGATTGGAGTTATCCTTGTTGTTCTTGATAAATCCTATGGAATGGGTTCACAGCAGCTTCCGGCTCCAAAAGCTGCGATCATGAAAGTACTTGTTCAAGGAATATTTGGCGGAGATCTGCCATGGAGTTTGATCTTTATCGGTGCAGCTGTAGCCATTGTTATTGAGTTCCTTGGCCTCAACTCATTAGTTGTTGCTGTCGGTTTATATCTTCCAATTCATGTATCGGCACCGGTCATGTTTGGTGGAGCGGTACGCTGGCTCGTTGATGTGAAGGCAAAATCAAAAGAAGAACGCCAGGAAAGATCTGATAGAGGTGTTTTGTTTGCCTCAGGGCTGATCGCAGGAGAATCTCTGCTCGGCGTCTTAATCGCAGTGCTTATCTTCTTTAAGGTCAAAATTCCAACGACACCAATGACGGATAATCGATTAATTCCATTTGTGATCTTCTTGTTCGTTTGCTGGCTGCTCTATTGGTTCTCTTCCAGAGCGAAAGTGGATAAAACAAAATAATGGGTCTTTTCATATCACGTAAAAAAAAGACAAAGAAAAACCTTTTAAAGATGATCCCTCAGTTCAAACAGGGCATTCATACAGAGACACGGAAGGACGATAAGGTATACCTGATGATTCCCCGGACCAATCCTATAGAAAGGCTGTCTATCCGTTTTTTAAAGCAGCCTTCGTTCTTTCCGGTCAAGCTCGATGGGCTCGGTACGTTCGTTGCAGCGCAAATCGATGGAACAAAAAAGATCGAGGATATCGCTGCCGGTCTGGAGAGAGCTTTTGGGGAAGAAGCAGCTCCTGTTGTTCCTAGGCTTGCTAAATTTATTGAAATGCTTGAAATGAACGATTGGATCATCTGGAGAGAAGAGAACTAGATTTCTCTTCTCTTTTACTTTTTGCCATGTCTCATATCTTCATCCTTTCATTCATATAAATGAGAAAAAGAAGAGGAGTGAGAATATGGGTTCCTTTGTTCTTGTGCTCGTGCCTGTTTTTTTAGTGTGCGGAGGCGCCGCCCTGTTGATCAGTTCTCTCGTAAAATCTGATACCAGCCGCTATGATATCGATAATTTGTGGGAAGACCGGGAGTATACATCAGATGACTATAATTTGAAGTAGAGAGAACTCCTTGATAAGAGGAGTTTTTTTTCTATAAACTTACAAAACCATGTAGCCAACAGGCGCGTAATGGGAAATGATGAATTGGTTATTCGAAATATGCCATGAAACTTGAAAAGATGCCGAATTGCTGTTTTAATTGATTAGCAAAAGGGAACTCAATAACATAGCTGAACGTATGTTTTTTACAGCTTTATGGTTATCAGATAGAGGAGGATTTTTTTGGGGAACCGAAAAAAGGTGATTTATACCCTTAGTGCGGTTGTTGTCGCAGCAGCCGTTCTTTTTATCTTTTATTCTGTAAAAAGTCATGAAAAGAATCAGGGGAATGAACAAAAAAAATCACCAAACACACACATTAAACAACCTAGACCAAAACAAATAAGAATTGTCGCGCTTGGTGACTCTCTGACTTATGGGAGAGGAGATCCTCGGCGTAAAGGGTATATCGGCTTAGTCAGACAGGGCATGCAAAAGGAATTGAAGCGCCCGGTCGTGCTTAACAACTATGGAATCAGCGGACAGCGGTCTGACCAGCTGTACAAGCAATTAAGCAATGGAATGGTGTCACGATCCGTGCGCCAGGCGAACTACATCTTCTTGTTTATCGGAACGAACGATTACAGAAAAACGGCGGGGTGGAACTTCAGGAATATTAATCAGAAGGAAATGGCGATCGGTCAGAAGGTTCTGTATAGCAATCTGGAGAAGATAACTGCCGAGCTTAGAAATCAGAATAAGAGGGCACATATTTATATTCTCGGTTTGTATAATCCTTACACGGAAAACTTTTATGATGAGGTATCTTCCCGTGTCATCAAGCGGTGGAACGGATCCATTCAGCAAGTCAGCGCAGAGACACCGAACTCGACTTACATTTCCACCTATGAACTGTTCGTAGGCATTCAAAAACAGGATTATTTCTCAGATTCCATCCACCCGAATCCGAAAGGGTATTACCGGATCGCACAGCGGGTGCTCGGTGAACTGAAACTCGGATAATATTCTTATCATGCAAACCCCCGGACAGGCTTGGCCTGTCCGGGGGTTTCTCGCTAGTAAAGCGCTTAGTATTGAGGGACTTTCTATTATGCATCACATACTGTTGGTAAAAGAGACCCTCAAGTGTTAGGCGAAGATCATGCAAATCCCATTCCTCAATAATACTAGCATCATTGACTAGAAGTACTTATCGTTCTTTAAGTATTAACGCTTGATATCGTTTTCAAGCTTGCCATTCATATCAATCATAAAGCCAATTTCACGGCCAAGGAGCTGGCTTAATTCTTTTGCCTTCTTTTCACTTTCATTCTTGATCTGCTCTATAGTCAACTCACCTTTTAGTCGGGAAGATCCTACAATAATACTTAAATCTCCTTTTTCAAAAAAAACAATTCTCATCGTTCTGCCTCCTATTTAGGAATTTCTGTCTATTCCTTATATATTTCGCCCTAATTAAAAAAGCTGTCGGGGTAAATCTATGATTTAATTTAGGAGCATGACTCTATTCTTCCCTCTCTTTTTCCTATGCTGTCTTTTTTTCTGAATCAACGTAAAATTTTACCTTTCTGGATAAAAAAGATGGTATCATGATAAATAGGAATTCTTCTGTCAGGGGGAAATAGAGTGGATCAACTTTGGCAACTGATCGTATTAGTGAGTAAGCTGTTATGGGCAAAAGCCGCAGCTGGATTTTTTGCGCTGGGCGTGCTGATTGAAGTTTTGTTTCAAAATTTCTGGGTGCAATTTTCAGCTTCGATTATCATCGGGATGTTAACCGTGAAAATCATTGAGCTTTCCATCCGTTATTATTATTACCATAACTTTGTGCATCGTAAATTAAATAACAGCCTTGGTTCGCCGGCGGATTTAGATCTTTTTCTGCAAACTTCGATGAAACGTGAGATTTCACGGGGACTGCTGCCGAACTTAAACTATTTGCGCAGCCGGTTAATACAGATGAGGCCGACTGAGCTTCGGCTGTTTCATACGTACTTAAAGACCAACACGAGAACGATGAAGAACGGAAAGGCGGTCGGCTATGCCATTGGGATCCTGATCGGATTGTTTACCAGCTTCGCGATGGATATCCTTCACCTGGAAGATCTTTCGTTTTCTCAGGAGAGTACAGTAAAAACCGTTCTGCTTCTGCTCGTTTGGTTTGTGATTGCGCATTTGTGGATGAATAAAAGAATCCGTACATTTGCTCAGCTCGACGGCGTTGTGCTGGCCTGTTTAAATGAAAAGCTTCACGATCCGTTTGAACCGGATGAAGAACCGTCTGATGATCCTTATTTTGAAGAAAAAATGATAAAAGAGCATTCCTGAGCGGAATGCTCTTTTATTTTGATACATAGATGTTGTCTTTGATCCAAAAACGATAAGGATAGTGAACCGCCTCTCCTGCATAATCCACGTTAATCCGCGGACCGGAGACAATGTCTTCTTCAGATAAGGTCTTGTATTCTTTCAGGTAAAGATGTTCCGCATTGAGTTTCAGCCCGTAGTCGTTTAACGATATTCCCATCGCTTTGCACAGCTTTCCTGGACCGTTTGTCAGTTTTTTTAATTGTCCAGGTTTCCAGGCTCCGTTTTCCAAGACAGGGATTTTCATGGATCTGCGGTGCATCATTAAGGGAATCCCTTCTTTCGGCTCAAGGGCACGGATCAAGATGGCTTCAGGCTTATGGAGAGGACCGGAAACAATATTAAAGCATGTATGCATGCCGTAAATGAAGTAAACATAAACATGGCCTGGCTCTGCATACATGATCTCGGTTCGCGGCGTTCTTTTGCCTCCAAATGAATGGGCGGCCATATCTTCGGGCCCCATGTAGGCTTCTGTTTCTGCGATGATGCCAGAGGCCAGCCCTTCATCTGTTTGATGAACCAGTTCCATTCCTAACAATGTTTTAGCGAGCTTTAGTGTAGGGAGTTCAAATAGTTTCTCATTCATAAGTAATCCTCCAGTACGAAAAACATATGCTTATTCTTTTTATACCCTTATTTTGAATGGAACCCTGTCGTATCTGCAGGTTTGTAATTGTCAGAATTTTGGGTATTTTTTAAGAAGGAAGTTAGAGGGCAAGGTAGAATTCTATAGTGTAAAGACGGGAGGCGTTAATGATGGATGGAAAAGTAAAGAAAACGGGCATCTATGAAAACCTTTCGAAACGACGCTATGAATATTGGTATGTTAGCAAGTCTGGATTGAAGACAATGGTATCTTGGCTGTGCTGGAGTGCTCCTCAATCCGTAGTGGAAGAATGGAGCAATTCGCAGGCTAAATAATGAGATCCGTCTTATTGAAGGAATTTTTTTGAATCTTGAAAGGAATGCAAAATGCAAAAGCTGGAGAGAACTGTATATAAAAACGAAAGGATACCTGTTCAATGATGAATGTTCCTCAAGGACAATTGCGTCGGGCGGTTGAAAAACGAAAACAGTTTCTTATCCAGAAGTTGCTTCACCATGGCTTTATTCTGCAGGAACACCGGCTTTTGCAAGAATTTACATTGTCCGAATTGGAAAGAGAATGGAGTTCTGTTCAGGGCAAAGACAATGTTAGCATGTAAGGGCTTTGGAATTACCATATTTTGAACACGCCGTTTTTCCCTTTATCTCTATATAATAGATGGAGGGAGGGATTTTTATGAATCAACTGTGCGAAGCTGACAAGCTGTTATTGGCAGACCTTGCGTTAACTCAAAAGTATGCGAAAGAACTGGTTCAATCTGAATTGATGGAAATCGAACTCGGTTTAAGAGAAGCGGAAAATGACCGGGTAAAGAAATTGAACGACTTGCTTATGGTATTACATAAAACAGGATACTGAAACGAAAATAACCCCTTTTTTAAGAGAGGGGTTATTTTTTATGAATCGAGCAATCCTTTTCGCCGGGCTTCCATTCTCCATTCCGCTTCTTTTACTAATCTTTTAGGAAGCCTGCCTTTGTTTTTTAGAAATGACCAATAGGTTTTGTACTGTTTGGGCCGCATATTGGGAGATACTTTTCTTGCATATTCCCACCACGTCAGTTCATTGGATTCTAGCATTATTAAATACAAATCATCTTCTCTTCTCATGCATTTCACTCCTGTTATGCTTTGTTTCTATATCTCTCGCTTAGTATGCACAAATCCTTGGATCGTAAATCGTTTCCAACAAATTTAGTTTATGCGCGGGTATTGAAGCGGTACAGGACAATACAGATTTTTTTATATAGAAGGTATTTTAATCTTGGGGTTGAACTTATTAACTATCGTTTGTGAATCAACATAAGAAGATGAAAAAGCAAAGGAGGATGAGGAATGGGACATATTGTGACGTTTGCCTCACTTTTAACGCCTCTAGTGACGGGCTTGGTACAGCTGCTAAAATGTACTTTCCCTATAAAGAAAAGATTCATTCCATTAATCAGCTTTTTCATTGGAATATTTGTCGGAATCCTTGCTTATCCATTTACCGAAATGACGGTTGTTCTTAGAGTATGGTCCGGAGGAATCGCTGGACTTGCCGCTACTGGATTGTATGAACTGGGTAAAAGAAGCTCAGGAAAAGTAAACCGGAAAGCAGGATAGATCGTCTTGCATGATACGACTTTAGCCATAGTCGTATTTTTTTGTGTGAGAAGATAGATGTGATTTCAGCAAGAATACAAGGATTAGATAAAGAATTGAAGAATACTTTAACAACCAAAAATGAAATCGTTTGAAAAAGAGGTTTTCCTTTGACCCATTTAAGGAATGTTTTACTTTAAGTACACATTTTATTAAAAAATACAGGGTGGTGAACCGATGTGAAGTATTATGCAACCAGTTTTTTAATAGCAATGTTGGCTGTTTTTGCTTCTCCAAACTATTTGACAGATTCACCTGGTTCTAAAGGTAAGCAGGTATCATTTATGGAACAGCGTGCTCTGGCCGAGGAAATAAAAGCTTCTAAACCGGATGCCAAATTATTATCCCAGGAATTTATTCATAAGCTTACTCCTGAAGTAGATGATCAATATAAAGTGAAAGGTTATTCCAGTAAAGAGGAACTTATTCGTAATTTGAGCCACATCGCTTCTAAAAAAGTAGCAAGCGATTATGTGAATGGAATGTTCGAAGAAAAAAACGGTAAACTGTATATCATACCTACAGATCTTCCTCCGTGGGTGGAGAAAGACAAACCTTATGAGCTGAAGAAATTATCTGATACATCTTATCACCTCATTCAAAAAAATAAGAGTGATTTATATGGGGAGTATAGTATAACACTTGGATTTGAAAAAGTTAATAGCCATTGGGTCATTACTTTTGCTTCCGTGACCTGATGCCAAAAGACGCATGAGATCTCTCATGCGTCTTTTGCCATGTTAAGCATATTGTTGAAAATTTCTTTCCTATCAAGCATCGCATTCTGATGCTTGAAAGAGACACTCAAGTTTTTTTCAGGAGAATGGATGGGATAGCTGACGACAGTTGGATTCAGGATTTTGTGGAAAAAAATGAAGAGCTTGAAAAGCAGACGTGGAAAAGTTCGCTTATCCGCATCTGCTTTTCAATTGGCTCTTCAATCCCATCCCCTGCATTCGCCATTGAGTTACTAAAGATCATTTCATAAAAATGAAACGAAAATAAAATAATAGTCATGAAGTCTTTTATGAGATTGGACAAATGCATGCTTCCTTCTTTACAATGAACATAACCTAGGGATTTGGAGTAACTAAACAATGGAACCGATAATTTTTAAAGATTACTACGATAATACGGTAAAGCTTTCCTTTGAAGATCACCCGTTCTCAAAAGATCCGAAGCACGTCTGGGTGCTGTGCCGTTTCAGAGGCCAATGGCTTTTGACTGAACATCCGCGGCGCGGAATTGAGTTTCCCGGCGGAAAGGTTGAACCTGGAGAAACAGCGGATGAGGCTGCAGTCCGGGAGGTTTTTGAGGAGACCGGAGGCCACGTATCTTCCCTTCACTATCTTGGACAATACAAGGTAGACGGAAAGGGCGGCCTTATTATAAAAAATATCTATTACGCTACCGTAGATAAAATATTGCTGAAAGAGCGCTATTATGAAACAAATGGTCCGGTATTCTTTGAAACGATTCCGGAAACCTTTGAGGGCAGCAGGAAATTCAGTTTCATGATGAAGGATCAAGTGCTGATTCAGAGTCTTCAGCATACAAAAGAAAAATTTTTATAAAATAAAAACAGCAGCTGTATTAGCAGTCTGCTGTTTTTTTGTCTATTGGTTATGATTCACGGTTCTTGATTAATTTCTTTTCAAGTGCCTCAACCAGCTGATACATGACCGTCGCTAAAATTGCAATAATCAGAAGGCTCATCAGTACGAGCGTGAAGTTGAAGACCTGAAACCCATATATGATGAGGTACCCCAGTCCTTCCTTCGATACAAGAAATTCTCCGACAATGACTCCGACCCAGGACAAGCCAACGTTTACTTTTAAGGTAGAGATGATGGCAGGGAAGCAGGAGGGAAGGATGACTTCTTTAAAACATTGAAATTTAGAGCCGCCGAATGATCGAATGACCTTTACATAATTCGGTTCAACATTCGTAAACGACGTGTAGATGACGATTGTGGTAATAATGACCGAGATCAACACACCCATGGCAACGATAGACGAAAGGTTCGGCCCCAGAGCAACAATCAGGATGGGACCGATAGCAACCTTAGGCATGGCATTTAAAATAACCAGGTACGGATCAAGTACTCTTGACAGAAAAGGGAACCACCAGATCAGTGCAGCCAGTGATGTTCCGATCAGCGTTCCTAGCAAGAATCCGATGACTGTCTCTGTCAGCGTCATGCCAATATGCACAAATACGCTTCCGTCAGAAATTTTTTCCGCCAGCAAGGCTGCTATTTTTGCAGGGGAACTAAAGAGGAGAGGATCAATCCATTTATGATCCGAGCTGTATTGCCATAAGCCAAAAAATACAACAAAGATGAGAAGCTGTGTAAGTCTGACTTTAATCGTTCTTCTGCGCAAATTCAGTAAGTAGTCGGAGTGGGCTTTATTCAGTATCATTTTGCTCAATTTGCTCCAACTCCTCCCAAATTTGTTGAAACATGACCGCGTATTCCGGATGCTGGCGGGCTTCGAACGGCAGGCGCTTACGCAGATGGCCGGATACAGGAAACGTCCGGAAGATACGGCCGGGTTTCGTGGAAAACAAGATAATACGGTCGCTCATGGCGATCGCTTCACCGATATCGTGTGTGACAAGAATGGCGGTTTTGCCATGTTCATTGAGCGTAGAGGATACCAGGTCCTCCAGTTTAAGCTTAGTCTGGAAGTCTAGTGCGGAGAAAGGTTCATCCAGCAATAGGATATGGGGATTGGTCGCCAGTGTCCTCACTAAAGCGACGCGCTGCCTCATCCCGCCGGATAATTCGCTCGGATACTTGTCGAGTGTATCGTACAGTCCAATTTCCTTCATAAGAGAAAATGTATAGTGTAGTCGTTCTTCAGTAAGGCAATGCTGAAGCTTCAGCCCCAGCACGATATTATCCTTGATGGTTTTCCAAGGAAACAAGTAATCTTGCTGCAGCATATAACCGATCTTGGGATGAGGTTCTTTAATGATCTGATTTCTTAGTGTAACGGTTCCCGCTGTGGGGCTAAGAAGTCCCGAGATGATGGATAGAAGTGTTGATTTTCCGCATCCGCTCGGTCCAAGAAAAGAAACAAACTCTCCCTCGGAAACAGAGAGAGTGATGTCCTCCAGTGCAGTCGTGGCCGTATGCTTGGAAAAGTAGGTTTGACCAACCGATTTTAATTGTAAGAAGGCCACTGTGATCCCTCCATTACTATTTATGGTTTATTTCGTTGCATCACGGGAAAAAGTGGTGTTAACCAGTTTGTTGTAATCAGCTTTCTTTGGAAGTTCTCCCGCTTCTTTCATAACGGCTTGCAGGTTGCTCCATGCTCCTTCTTCAAGGATCGGATTGACCGCATAGCTGTGCTGTCCTTTATAGCGGTCGACTACCTTTTCGATGAGATCAACCGATGTATCTTCAAAATACGGAGCAATGAGAGTGGCGATTTCTTTTGCAGAATGTGTTTCAACATACAGCTGGGCTTTATAGAGGGCCTTCGTAAAGCGTTTCAGCACATCTCCGTGTTTTTTTATATAGCTTTGTTTTGACATGTAAGAAGTGTAGGGAAGTTTGCCGGATTCTTCACCAAATGACGCAACAACATGGCCGATGCCCTTCTGTTCAAAAAGACTGGCTTGGGGTTCGAACAGCTGTACATAGTCGCCGGTTCCTGAGGCGAAGGCGTTAGCGATATTCGCAAAGTCGATGTTCTGGATCAGCTTCACATCTTTATGAGGGTCAATGCCGTGCTTCTTCAAACTGAACTCGCCGGCCATCTGCGGCATTCCGCCTTTCCTCTGTCCGAGAAACGTACTGCCTTTTAACTGATTCCATGAAAAATAGTTTGGTTTTTTCCTTGCGACCAAAAAGGTTCCGTCCGTTTGAGTCAGCTGTGCAAAGTTGATGACCGGATCACTGGAGCCTTGGGCATCAACGTAAATGGAAGTTTCAGAGCCTACGAGGGCAATATCAGCTCCGTTAGACAGCAGGGTCGTCATCGTTTTATCGCCGCCCCAAGTGGTTTTTAAATCGATATCAATTCCCTCATCTTTAAAGAACCCTTTTTCTATGGCAACATATTGGGGAGCATAGAAAATGGAGCGGGTCACTTCGGCAATTCTTACTTTATCGCGTTTTTGCTTTTCGGAGTTATCAGATGAGCATGCCGACAATAGCAGACAGGCAGTGAGAAGCAGTGTTAAGCAGAGCATGATATGAGCTTTTATCCGTTTCAAGCGGTGTGCCTCCTTTATGTTCGAATGAAGTTTTGCTTTTCATGTAATACTTTATGTGAGTTGAAAAATTGTGTGTTGGCCTATTGAAAAAAAGGAGGAATGCGCGTTGTTAGGAAGCAGCCTGATCACTCATGCACAACGATTTCCATCTCCGCATCCACAGATTACGTTATTCAAGATTACATATAAGAGTGAAGGATTAACTGTAAAAGGGCTGTTAGCTATCCCTGAACATCAGACACAGCCTCTTCCTGGATTTTTATATTTACGGGGAGGGATTAAAAAAGTAGGGATGGTACGCATTCCGAGAATCATCCAGCTTGCTTCACAGGGGTTTGTTGTGATGGCCCCGTTTTATCGGGGAAATGAAGGGGGAGAGGGGCGTGAAGATTTTTGCGGGGAAGACCGGTGCGATGCATTTCATGCGTTTGAGGTGCTCCAATCACTGCCTTCTGTTGATCAGGATCAGCTCCATATCTTTGGGTTTTCCAGAGGCGGACCGATGGCGTTTTTTACAGCGTTAAAGTTTCCTGAAGCCCGCTCACTCGTCATATGGGGAGGCGTTTCTGACATGGTCCTTACCTATGAAGAACGAGTAGACCTCCGCAAAATGATGAAAAGGGTCATCGGCGGAACACCTGCTAAAAATCCGGAGGGGTATAGGACACGTTCACCTGTATATTTCTGCGACGAACTTAACGTTCCGCTCTTATTAATCCATGGAAGCCGTGATGAAAATGTTGGAATCAAGCATTCTTTAATGCTGAAAGAATGCCTGGAGCCAAAGAAAAAAGTAGAATCCTGGTTCTACCCGCAATATACTCATCATTTTCCGCCGCAGGAAAACCGGAAAATAACCTATGCTTTTTGTGAGTGGATGAAAACGCAAAACAAAGAAAAGCCGGAGCTGTCACCTTTGTGACAAGTCCGGCTTTTGTACGTTGAGCATCATTTTTAATGTGGATTCAAAAAGATCCATCTGTTTTCCGGTACGCATGAGGTCATGAGTCAGACTAATCGCTGAAATGGCTAGCCCATCAAGAAAGCTAATCATGAACCGGCTAATATCATCAACCGGGGCAATCGGATTAAACTCACCGGCGTCCACACCCTTTTGGATTAGAACGCTAAAAATACTGGCTGCACCTTCGTATCGTTTTTCGATGTAATCTCTGTTTTCCGGTTTTCGCCAATGCGTAATTCCATATTCAACGATTGCCGCACTAAAAAGATTTTCCGTGTCTTCGTATTCAGCCCTTCTGTAGTCATCCAATAAGGTAAGGAGAGTTTTCCAAACGGATCCATTATTCTTTTGAAGGAGCTCATCCAGCTCCTTGCGGTTATCCTCCATCATTTGTTCCAATAGAGAAAGAAAGATGTGCTCTTTGTTTGAGAAGTAGGCATAGATTCCGCCCCTGCTGATGGAAGTGGCATCCATGATGTCTTTAATAGAGGCAGCTTCATAGCCTTTTTGGGCAAACACTTTTTTAGATGCCATTAAAATTTCACGCTGTCGTTGTTCCTTGTGCTCGTGAGGCACTTTCGGTGACATACTGATCGCTCCGTTCAATCGATTTTCGTAAAAACAATGCCGCTATGCTTATTGTAACAAGTCCAGCGCCAGAAACAATAAATACGGAGATCACTCCGAATTGATTTCCAGCAAATCCGCCAGTCACCGGGCCTATAAGAGTCGCTAGCATTATAATGCTTCCCGTCAGGCCAAATACTCTTCCTGTCATATGAACGGGTGTTAGTCTCTGAACGGCTGTATTGAAAGGGATGAAGATTAAACCTGCGCCTGAGGCAGCTAAGAAGGTTAGCGCAGGAGCCCAGATAAATGGGTGGGGAAGCTGGAGAGAAGCCAGATATCCCATGATCATAAAACCGCCTCCAAGCGAGAAGATACCGATCGTCATTGCCAGCCATGGAGAACTGATCTGCCATTTTGTCAAACATAGGCCGGTCACGAGAAAGCCAACTCCTGAGCAGGTGACCACTAGACCTACCAATGCCGGGCTGCCCGTCTCGAGTAATCGGATCAGAACGGAAAACTGGGCATCTGCCATCTGCAAGATCAACATGGAAACAAACATGAGACCAGTGCCAAACAAAATAAAGCGTACTGTTTTCATATATTGAAAGCCTTCTTTTAAATCTGATATAACAGATCCTTTTGTGCGTTTTTCTTTTACGTGAAGCGGTTTAACACCTGGAAGCACGAACAGCAGCAAAGCGGACAAGAGAAAGCTGGCTGAATCAAGAATAAAAACGCTGCTGATTCCAGCCGTGGTTACTAAAAATCCGCTGATGGCAGGACCGATAATCTTCGTCGCGTCCTGGATGACAGAGCTGATCGAAGCAGCCTGCTGCATATCGTCATCGGACACAATTTCTTTCAGCATGCCGCTTTTGGCGGGAGTAAAAAGAGAGGAGAAGATTCCCAGAAGAATAAGCAGAATGTACACATGCCAAGGCACAGATGCAACGATCAAACCAAGAATAATGATACAGCGGAAAAAATCAGAACAAACCATGATGGTTTTACGGTTCATGCGATCGGCGATCACGCCAGCAACCGGTCCAAGAACCGTCATGGGGAGTCCAAGTGAAATAATGACAAATGACATCTCCAGCGGTGAGGCGTTCCATTTAAAAGCCATCAATGAAAAAATTGCCATGATGCTAAGCCAGTCACCAAGATTGGAAATGACCTGTGCCGACATTAAAAACTTAAAAGATTTGTTCTGCCTTAATGTATTACCTGCTTTCTTTTCCATGAAATCACTCCTAGGAATTAAAATGACACTTATGTCGTTATTATAAATGACATAAGTGTCGATTTCAACCTTTTTATGGAAAATAAAAAAACCGCTTCGGCTGGGAAGCGGTTTGTAGGAGTTTTGGATCTAGCTTTAGTGCCCAGGGCTCTAAAGTTTTTCTTAACTTAGCAAAGCGGTCCTGCACTTTTAATTTCTGCTGGCACATTGTTGAATTTTTCGAAGTTTTCCTTGAACTTACTTGCAAGCTCTTTTGCTTTGTGGTCGTAATCTTCCGGGTTCTCCCAAGTCTTTTTCGGCTGAAGTACTTGATCAGGAACACCTGGGCAATGTACTGGTGTATGCAGTCCAAAAATAGGGTCGGTTATCGTCTCTACAGATTTTAATTCCCCTTGAAGGGCAGCCTGAACCATGGCTCTTGTGTAGGAAAGGTTCATGCGCTTGCCGGCACCATATTCTCCGCCTGACCATCCGGTATTCACCAGGTATACTTCTACTTCATGATGATCGATTTTTTCTCCGAGCATTTCGGCATATACAGTTGCATCCAATGGAAGGAACGGTGCACCGAAGCATGTTGAGAAGGTCGCTTGAGGAGATGTGATTCCTCGTTCTGTTCCGGCAAGTTTGCTCGTGTAGCCGGAAAGGAAATGATACATGGCCTGTTCTTTTGTCAGTTTGCTGATCGGAGGCAATACGCCGAATGCATCAGCTGTCAGGAAGATAATCGTGTTCGGATGACCAGCAACACTTGGCTGGATAATATTCGGAATCGCCTGAATTGGATAGGCAGCCCTAGTATTTTCAGTCAACGTACCTTCGCTATAATTACCTACGCGTGTTTCATGGTCAAGAACGACATTTTCGAGAACGCTTCCAAAACGGATCGCATTCCAGATCTGCGGTTCTTTTTCTTCAGAGAGGTTGATGCATTTTGCATAGCAGCCGCCTTCAATGTTAAAAACACCAGTATTAGCCCAGCCATGTTCGTCGTCCCCGATCAATGAACGATGCGGATCAGCAGAGAGCGTAGTTTTCCCGGTACCCGATAATCCGAAGAACAGAGCTACATCGCCTTCCTGCCCGACATTTGCGGAGCAATGCATAGAAAGGATCCCTTTTTCAGGAAGAATGTAGTTCATCACTGAGAAGATGGACTTTTTAATTTCTCCTGCATATTCAGTTCCTCCGATCAACACGATACGCTTTTCAAATGATATAATAATGAAGGTTTCAGAATTGGTCCCGTCTACAGCAGGATCTGCTTGAAATCCTGGTGCAGATACCACGGTGAACCCCGCTTCGATTCCTTTTAGTTCTTCAGCTGTCGGACGGATGAACATTTGGTGGGCAAACAGGTTATGCCAAGCGAATTCATTTATCACCTGAATAGGCAGCCTGTACGCGTGGTCGGCACCAGCGAATCCTTTGAATACAAACAATTCCTCTTTTTGTCCTAAGTAATGAAGTACTTTTTTATAGAGCTGCTCAAATTTCTCTTCGTTAAAGGGCTTATTGATTTTGCCCCAGTTTATTTTATCTTGTGTGCTAGCTTCATCCACGATGAATTTGTCTTCGGGAGAACGTCCAGTATATTTTCCAGTAGTGGCCCTGAGAGCACCGGTTGAAGATAAAATGCCTTCATTTCGGAGCAGCGCCTTTTCAACTAGCATAGGTACAGGTAGATTTTCATGAGTAGCAGCGCTGGATAGAATGTCATCTAAAGTCGTCGTTAAATCAACCGTATTCATGTTCGCAAAACCATCCTTTTAAGAAATATATTTATCATTAATATCGTAAGTAAATTCGAAATTAGTATAACACATTGAAACAAATAATGTATACTATTTTATTTAGCAAATTGTAAATTGGTTCATAAATCAGGCTCTTTGTTTTTAAAAGCATAATCTTTCATTTATAATTGGTACTTAATTCCGTTTGAAGGATCTCCCAGACTCCCGCCGGAGAGGGAGAGTATAGCTTTTCAAGTTGACAGGTTTGTCGAACTGCGCTATTATATTTCGGGAACGGCTACTCTTATTCTGAGTAGGTGGAGGGACAGGCCCTATGAAACCCAGCAACCGACACTTCATCATCACATATGCATCTTGTGCAGTGAAGTGAAAAGGTGCTAACCTGCAAGGTGAAAAACCTTGAAAATAAGAGGTGAAGGCGTAGAAATAAGACCTTTTCCCTCGTGTATTTTAGGTCCAGGGAAAGGCTTTTTTTATGTCTTAAAACAGTTTGAACCTGAATATTTTACAAAACAAAGTATCCATATAGGAATGAGTACCGTATCTTATAAAAAAATTGCTCTATGCTTTCAATAGAGAAGGAGGATTTCAATTGTCTAAAAGCCGTCGTCTTTTTACATCTGAATCAGTTACGGAAGGGCATCCGGATAAAATTTGTGACCAAATTTCCGATGCGATCCTGGATGAAATCCTTGCAAACGACCCGAACGCACGTGTCGCTTGTGAAACATCCGTAACGACAGGCCTTGTGCTTGTTGCTGGTGAAATCACCACATCTACTTATGTTGATATTCCAAAAGTCGTTCGCGAAACGATCAAAGAAATCGGCTATGACCGTGCAAAATACGGTTTCGATTCTGAAACATGCGCAGTTCTTACATCCATTGATGAGCAGTCAGCGGATATCGCGATGGGTGTTGACCAAGCGCTTGAAGCTCGTGAAGGCTCAATGACTGATGAAGAAATCGAAGCGATCGGTGCTGGTGACCAAGGTCTTATGTTTGGTTATGCCAACAATGAAACACCTGAACTTATGCCGCTTCCGATCTCTTTGGCACACCGCCTGTCCCGCCGATTGGCTGAAGTGCGTAAAACCGAAGAAGTTCCTTACCTTCGTCCGGATGGTAAAACTCAAGTAACGGTGGAATATGATGAGGATGACAAACCGGTTCGTATCGATACGATTGTTATCTCCACTCAGCACCATCCAGAAATTACACTTGAGCAAATTCAAGCCGACATTAAAGAACAAGTCATCAAGCCTGTTGTACCTGCAGAATTGATCGACGAAAACACAAAATACTTCATTAATCCGACAGGCCGTTTCGTTATCGGCGGACCACAAGGTGATGCTGGATTAACTGGCCGTAAGATCATTGTTGATACGTATGGCGGATATGCTCGCCACGGTGGTGGAGCATTCTCCGGTAAAGATGCAACTAAAGTTGACCGTTCTGCAGCGTACGCCGCTCGTTACGTAGCGAAAAACATCGTTGCTTCCGGACTTGCTGACAAAGTAGAAGTTCAGCTTGCATATGCAATCGGTGTAGCACAGCCTGTATCGATCGCTGTCAACACATTCGAAACAGGAAAAGTTTCTGAAGAAGTATTGGTTGATCTTGTGCGCCAAAACTTCGACCTTCGTCCTGCGGGAATCATTAAAATGCTTGACCTTCGCCGTCCAATCTACAAACAGACAGCGGCATACGGACACTTTGGCCGTACAGACGTTGAGCTTCCTTGGGAAAAAACAGATAAAGCAGAAGCACTTAAAGATCAAGCAAACGCATAAATACATTGAAAAAAACCGGCCTTTGGGCCGGTTTTTCTTTTGAAATAAAGTTATTTTGATCAAAAGAGGCAATGATTGACCAGTTTTACGAGTAAAGAGACTACTTATTGAGTGAAATGATGGTGAGCCGACCCTTGATATGGAAATAACGTGGGTTTTGCAAGTAACAAAGTGAATTTCTTTATGTAAGTAGAGTTTTGAGAAGAACTTATTATCGAAAAACTAAATTTATTATTGACATCGACTAGTTTATTATCGATTTGTTATTTTATGAATCGATTTAAGTGTTTATTTTTGAAAAGGTGCCAGGCACCGCTTTTTGACATATGTCAAAAGCCGGTGCCTGGCACCTTTACAATTAAATCCGGAGGTTTATGCTCAAAGGTTTTCATGAATACAGGAAGCTTGAAGATTGCTGCTAGAGCGATTCTTGGATTGAGATTCGGACTGATTTCTTGCACAATCATCAAACAGTTTTCCTGTGGTGCTTTTTTCATGTAACCCCTCCTAAATTTTATAAAAAGTAAGGAACGAGATAAACGTTGAGTAAAAACACGGAAAAGATTCCTGAGCTGATCCCGAGGATCATACCGGCGAGCACGTCGGTTGGGTAATGAAGGCCGAGATACATACGCGAGATGCCAACAGACAACCCGAGCGGAAGCAGTATGGTAAGCAATCCTGGATGGATGAAAGCGAGCGGGATGATGACCGAAAAGATTGCGGTCGTATGTCCTGAAGGGAAAGAATGGTCTTTCAGCGGATTACTGAAGGTCTTGGTACCCGCGATCATCAGATAAGGGCGTTTCCGTGGATAGCATTTCTTTGAGATCGCAACAGGAATATGGCTGAGAATAAGAGACAGGATTCCTGCAGCAGCAAATTTCTTCAGATCGACAGGAATGGTAAGCAGGAGAAGCAGTGTAGTTAGAATGGTGCACGTTGCTCCGCCAATGTGTGTGATCCCATTGAAATACTTATCCAGCAAACGGTGCTGCAGTCTGCCGTTCACCCATTTAAACACATCACATTCCTTTTCATAGATCCAGCCGGTTACTCTTGCCATGGAAGTCCTCCTTGTATAACGATTTCCCTTTCAGATTACAAGAGGTTTATTGCCGCTGTTTAAAGGCATTGTGAAGAAATTGTAAATAAATGAAAAAACCGCCTGGATGAATTCAAGCGGTTTGCAGCTTCCGGTATAAATGAGGTTAAAAGAAAACCTTTTGATCACGCTCTTCTTTTAGAATTTCAACAGCTTCACGGAACCGCATGGAGTGGATGATCTCTCTTTCCCTCAAAAACCTCAGCCCGTCATTGAGATCTGGATCATCCGACATGTCAATCAGCCATTGATACGTAGCACGTGCTTTTTCCTCTGCTGCAATGTCTTCGTACAGGTCAGCGATCGGATCTCCTTTGGCTTGAATATAAGCTGTAGTAAATGGCACACCGTCTGCATTATGATAAAAGAGCGCGCTGTCATGATTGGCATAGTGGGTATCGAGTCCGGCATCCTTCATCTGCTCGGGAGTGGCATCCTTTGTCAATTTATAGATCATGGTGGCAATCATCTCAAGATGGGCAAACTCCTCTGTTCCTATGTCGGTGAGCAAGCCGATGACCTTGTCAGGGATCGTATACCGCTGATTCAAATACCGTAATGCAGCAGCAAGCTCACCGTCTGCCCCGCCATATTGTTCAACCAAAAACTTAGCCAGCTTCGGATTGCATGTGCTGACTTTAACAGGATATTGCAGCTTTTTTTCATAAATCCACATAGTTGCCCTCCCATGGTTTTACTTTTATACCTGCCACGGCCAAGGTCCTTTGTTCCAATCCCAGGGAGCACCTGAATAACTGTTTCCGTATTGCTGCATCGGCCCATATTTTGACTCAATGGCTTTCTTCAATTTTTTTCGTTCCCGGGCGAAATGATTGAACTGATGGATGCTGGCTGTGTCATTTGGATGGGTATCTAAATACAGGGTTAATTCAACAAGCACAAAATCAACCGCCTGTAATTCCTCGAGGAGCTGATAATACTCAGCTGGAAGGCCTGTTTCCATTCCTGATCAACTCCTTCTTTCATAAGGATTTTCATAGTAATCATAAAATACCGGCCAAAGCGTTCCTTTTTTTAATGCTTCCTGTGGTGAGAACTGCGGCAGGTTATAGGGCTGGAATGTCATATATAAGTGAGGAGGAGTAGAATAATACTTTCTTCCGATCGGCTGGCATGGATCGAAATTGCTATGGAAAGGAACATAGGATTTTACATGTTTCAAAGGATTTCACCTCCGACAATCGTACTCTTACTAAATTATTTTCTAACGGAGGTAATTATGTGGATTTTATCAGGATAGAGCCTACAATTTAAATAAGAAAACATCTTATGGTATGATTTATCAAGAACAGAAAAGTGATGAACGGAAAATTAAGAGGAAAGAAAGGGGAAGCCATGTACGAAGGAGTCCATCATGTATCACTAGTAGTTACTGATTTGAAAAAAGCACTTTATTTTTATGAGGGAATCTTGGGTTTTTCGGCGAGCAAAGAGCGGCCTCAGTTCGGCTTTCCAGGTGTTTGGTACGATTTTGGGGCAACACAGCTTCATTTGATCGCAAACGCAAAAGGCAAGGCTTTGAGAGGAACGGATGAATTGGATAGCAGGGATGGTCATTTTGCCATCCGTGTTACAGATATTCCGAGACTGTTAAAAAAGCTGGACCACCATCAAATACCTTATTTAAATAAGCCGGATAATAAAACACCGTGGCATCAGGTTTATGTCAGTGATCCAGATGGAAATTTAATAGAATTTAACGGAGAGCGTCAGTCTGTTTCTGAAAGTGATTTATAATATTGCCCTTTTTCTTGGTATTCGCGGCGGATCCTGTCCATGTCGGCAATATCTTCTGCGTTCAGTTCCCGTATCACTTTGGCAGGACGGCCGAATGCAAGGGTGTTCGGCGGAATCTTTTTGCCCGGGGGTACGAGGCTGCCGGCTCCGATAAACGCTCCTTCACCGATTTCAGCGCCGTCAAGTACAAGAGATCCCATGCCGATCAGTGCGTTTTTTCGTATGATGCTGCTATGTAAGATCACGCTGTGCCCAACGGTTACTCCGTCTTCCAGAATAAGAGGCCGATTAGGGCTCTGGTGAAGAACAGAATTATCCTGAACATTGACGCTATTGCCGATAATGGTAGGAGAAACATCTCCGCGTATCGACGTGTTAAACCAAATAGAGCTGTATTCACCGATCGTAACATCGCCGGTAATGGTTACATAATCTGCAATATAGGCAGTCTCTGCGATAACTGGGTGTTTGCCATTGTAAGGGTAGATCAAAATATCACATCCTATTTCGTATAAAATAATAAAAACAAGGCGTTTCAGCTTTTCTTGATCCAGCTTCAGCGGCTAAAAGCCTGGTCGTTTCGCTCTTTCACAAAATACAAAAAGCGTATTTGTGTTCAAGAGCTCCAACAGCCTTCGCTTTTGACCAAGCCGCCTCAGCTTTTCAACTTATTCTATCAAATGAAAGATTAATTGAAAATTATTTTGAGAAGGGGATGGGGTTATGTGGAAGTGGGAAACTAAGGAGGAAGCTAAGGGTGTCGTCATTATGGTCCATGGCGCTGGAGAATACCATGGGCGCTATGAATGGGTCATTCAGCAATTTAATCTGGCTGGCTTTCACGTCCTTATGGGAGATCTTCCGGGACAGGGAACGACAACTCGCCGCAGGGGGCACATCGACTCGTTTGATGAATACATCACGGCCATCGAGACGTGGATTGGTGAAGCTGCTCACTACTACCTGCCCGTATTTCTCTTCGGACACAGCATGGGCGGGCTTGCTTCGATCCGTGCGGTTACGGAAAGATCCTTTAATATCAAGGGCATCATTCTTTCTTCTCCATGTCTTGGACTCGCGAGCCAGCCGTCAAAGGGAATTGACACCTTATCAAGAGTATTGAATAAAGTGGCGCCATCTGTTAAATTTGCTGCAAACATTGAGCCCGTAAATAAAACAAGGAATGAGCAGGTATTGCTCAGGGATTCAACGGACACCCTTCTTGTAGACCGTGTATCTGTCAGATGGTACCGGGAGCTTGTGAATGCAATGAAGATGGCCCATACACATACCAGCCGGTTTCCAAACATTCCGCTGCTCGTCATTCAGGCAGGAGATGACCGGATCGTCGACAAACTGGCTGTCCGTGACTGGTTTAACCGGTTAGAACTGCACGACAAAATGTACAAAGAATATCCCGGACTGTATCATGAAGTACTGAATGAGCCGGAAAGGGATGACGTGTTTAAATTTATTAAATCCTATTTGAATCTGCATTTTTGATTTTTGATAATTGCTAGGGGTGGGAATTGAATGAGTGTACCGAATCAACCATGGGCATTAATGTATCGCATCTATCGCAATGTTCTGCCCGATGTTTCTCTCTTTCTTGAACAATGGCGTGAAAAAGCAGAATTGATTCCGAACGATGAACTTAGAAAACAAGCGTTGATGAGCATTGATACGAAGGAATTTCACTGCCAGGGAGGAGCGATTCTGGCCCTCCTGGCCGGAGATCAAAGAAAAAGAGTGATCGAATTTGTAGTGGCTTATCAGACGATCAGCGACTATCTGGATAATCTTTGTGACAGAAGCACATCGCTGGACCCGCTGGATTTTGAGGCTCTTCACGAATCCATGATCCATGCGCTTACACCGGGTACAGACCGCAAAAATTATTATCGCATGAGGGATGATCAGAATGACGGGGATTATTTATGGAGCCTTGTTCAAACCTGTCAGAACATTCTTAGTGAAATACCGCATTACGATTCAATCTCGGATTCATTGCTTGATTTGGCTCACTATTATTGTGATCTGCAAATACATAAGCACGTGATCATTGAAGAAAGAGTTCCGCGGCTGCAGGCTTGGTTCAGCAGCCATAAAGATTCTATCCCAGCGATGAGCTGGTATGAGTTTTCAGCTTGTACAGGTTCAACGCTCGGTATTTTTTGCCTCGTTTCGTATGCATCACAGCAAAACCTTACGAAGGAACAAGTGAAAGTCATTAAGAACGGCTACTTTCCGTGGGTGCAAGGCCTTCATATACTGCTCGACTATTTTGTGGATCAGGAAGAAGATAAAGAGGGCGGCGACCTTAATTTTTGCTCATATTACGAAAATGGCAATCAGCTTCTTGAGCGGTTTGGTCATTTCGTCCAGCAAGCGGATAACAGCATTGACCGCCTGCCAGACCGCAAGTTTCATAAATTGATCAACCGTGGTCTATTAGGCATCTATCTGGCTGACCAAAAAGTCGACCGCCATCCGGGAATTAAAAAGACGGCAGGGAAAATCATGAGAATGGGCGGAAGCTATACTCTCTTTTTCTATATGAACCGAAGACTAATGCAAAGATTAAGACCTTCCATCTAAAAAAGGAGCGGAAACTGCTGCGGCAGCTTCCACTCCTTTTTATCTTTTCTCAATGGCGACAATATAGGGAGGATCGTTCTTTTGGTTGATGAATCCGTACTGCAGGACATGAGCCATTTGCTGATCGAGGCCTTGAGCATATTCCATGACTGCGTCTTTTTCCACTTTTCCTTCCGGGTGTCCGTGGTAGATCACCAATACAGCAAGGCCTCCCGGTGCCAGCAGGTCAAAAAGCTGATTTATGGCTTCGATGGTGGATTCACTCTGAGTTACAATTTCTTTATCTCCGCCAGGCAAATAGCCGAGATTAAAAACAGCACAGGCAATTTTCCCGTGAAACGAATCTGGGATATATGATTTCATATGATGATGTCCGGTGTTAAAAAGCGTTACATTATCTTCGGCCTCATGCTCCAGCAGACGTTTTCTAGTGTTTTCAATCGCCTCTTCCTGTATATCAAAACCAAAAACATTGCCCTCGATACCGACGAGGCGAGAAAGGAATAATGTGTCATGGCCATTCCCGCATGTGGCGTCAATGACAGCACTGCCTTTTACAGCCGCACTTTCCAGCAATGTCCGTGCAAACGGAAGTATACCCTGGATCTTCATAGTGGTTGTACCGTTTCCTTTTTATAAAATTTCCCTTGAAAGCTGTCCCTGCGTTTCATTTCGGATTCAATGGCATTCAGTACTTTCCACTTGTTCATGCTCCACATCGGCCCGATCAGCAGATCAGGCGGTCCGTCACCAGTGAGACGGTGGATCATCATGTCAGGGGGAAGGATTTCGAGCTGGTCGCAAACGAGCCCGACATACGTATCAAAATCTAAAAATTCCAGCTTTCCATGGTCATATTGCTTTACCATCGGCGTTTTTTTCAACAAGTGCAGCAGATGGATCTTTATGCCCTGCACATCGAGCTTGGCGACTTCCTTCGCGGTTTCCATCATCATTTCTGGTGTTTCCAGGGGAAGCCCGTTAATAATGTGGGAGCATACACGAATATTATGCTTACGGAGCTTATTAACGCCATCAACATACGTTTGATAATCGTGTGCACGGTTAATAAGCAGAGCAGTCCGTTCATGGACCGTTTGCAGACCAAGCTCCACCCATAGATAGGTCCGTTCGTTCAGCTCGGCGAGATATTCGACTACATCATCAGGGAGACAATCCGGGCGGGTCGCGATCGCAAGGCCAACTACACCTTCCTGTTCCAAGACCGTCTCAAACATTTCGCGAAGTTTTTCAACTGGTGCGTACGTGTTGGAGAAGGCTTGAAAATACCCAAGATATTTCCCCTTTTTCCATTTACGGTGCATGCGTTCTTTCACGGTGTTGAACTGGGTGATCAAGTCATCCCGCCGGTCTCCGGCAAAATCACCGGACCCGCTCTGAGAACAGAACGTACAGCCGCCATAAGCAGCTTTCCCGTCACGGTTCGGGCAGTCAAACCCGCCATCCAGCGGAATCTTAATAATCTTCTCATTAAAATGACTCCGCAGATGCTGATTCCATGTATAAAAACGTTTATCGCCATAATGGGCGGGAATAATCGATTGAGACATTGTGTCACTCCTTAGTTAGAAAAGCTGAAGCGCCCGTTTAGCTCCGAAAAGCGGTGGAACTCCTGAATAGCAACACGCTTTTTGTGTTGCATTGAGGGGGTGAAGTGCTCGAGGAGCTGGGCGCTGAAGCTGGATCAGAAAAGCTGAAAGGGCCGTTTTGAGATGAAAGACGGTGGAACTCTCACACAGCAACACGCTTTTTGTGTTGAGGTGAGAGAGTGAAGCGGCCGAAGCTCAGGTCCTTGAAGCTGAATCGAGAAAAGCTGAAAGGGCCGTTTTGAGCTGTAATCCCGCATTCGGGCGCCATGCAAAAAAACACCGCCCAGCCGCCAACCTGCCAGGCACTCAAACACCAATACCTGGCTACCCAAGCCCCTTCTTACACACTACAAGCCATTTTAGCACGGGGGAAGCAAATCTCCAACAGGAAGAAAAAGAGCTGTTTATGGGAAAAGGCGTGTCTGCGGATTGTCACCGGGCATAAAAAGCTCTACAATACTTAGGGGTATTTCTTTCTTGTTAGGAGGGCTTTGATTGCCTAGACCGCTTTGGCTGCTGGTGATTGGAATGGTCCTGAATGTAACGGGAGCATCGTTTTTGTGGCCGGTGAATACCATTTATATCCATGAGCATCTAGACAAGTCATTGACTGTCGCCGGCATCGTGCTCATGTGTAACTCAGGAGCGGGGGTTCTTGGGAATCTTGCCGGGGGTCTGGTGTTTGACCGCCTTGGGGGATACAGAGCCATACTCACTGGTGTATCTGTCACATTGGCAGCCCTTATTATGCTTGTTTTTTATCATGGTTTTATGTTCTACGCTTCTCTGCTGGCTGTTATCGGTTTTGGCATGGGTATTACTTTTCCATCGATGTACGCGATGGCGGGAACCGTTTGGAAAGAAGGAGGAAGAAAAGCGTTTAACGCCATCTATGTCGCTCAGAACGTCGGTGTTGCTGCCGGTGCGGCATGTGGTGGGTTTGTTGCTTCCTATTCCTTTCAATGGTCTTTTATGGGTAACGCATTGCTTTGTGCGCTGTTTTTCCTGCTCGTTCTGTTTGGGTATAAAGGAATCAGCAATAAAGCTTCCGAAATTTCGCCAGAAACGATTTTAACGCAAGATTCTAAGATTAAGAACAAAACCGTCTTTACCGGGCTCCTGATTTTGTGCGGCGGTTACTTGCTGGCCTGGATCAGCTATGTGCAATGGCAATCGACCATCGCCGTTTTCACGCAGGAAGCAGGTATCAGCCTGAAGCTGTACAGCTTGCTTTGGACGGTCAACGGAGCATTGATCGTATTGCTGCAGCCCGTGCTGGCCTACATATTAAAACACTGGATTACTTCAACGAAAACTCAAATTCTCGTAGGCTATCTTATTTTTATTGTTTCATTTGTAACGGTCAGCCGTGCCGAAGCATTCTCAGGTTTTATGGGAGCCATGGTTATTTTGACGATAGGTGAAATGTTTGTCTGGCCGGGTGTGCCGTCCATCGCCAATGATCTGGCTCCGGCAGGAAGGGTAGGTTTTTATCAGGGAATCGTCAACAGTACGGCGACGGCGGGGCGGATGATCGGCCCGTCTTTTGGCGGCATTCTTGCTGATGTTTGGGGAATGAAGACTGTTTTCGGGGTAATTTTTGTTTTGTTTATGATCAGTATTGTGCTTACTCAAATCTATGACCGGAAGATTGCTGTTGGAGGTCTTTCACAGAAAAAGACAGGTTAGATAGGAGAGCTGAATGGAAAACTTCTTGGCTTTTAACTTACAAGAGATGCCTTTTGTCATTATTTCATTGGTTATTGCGTTTACGGTTCATGAATTTGCTCATGCTTATGCGGCGTATCTGTGCGGTGATTCTACGGCTAAAGACCAGGGGCGCTTGACGCTCTCACCTGTTGCCCACCTTGATCCGATCGGTACGATCCTTTTATTGATCGCCGGTTTCGGCTGGGCCCGGCCAGTGCCTGTGGACCGCAGGAATTTTAAACGTCCTCATTTATATAGCATTCTCGTATCGATCGCCGGACCTCTGAGCAATATTTTAATCGCAATAATAGGAGTTATCATCTTTTATGCCCTCTTTTCAACCGGTGTAGTGGACAGTGTGCCGGAAAAGGGAGTCGACTTTATCGACAAGATGATCAATATGCTCGTTTATTTGAATGTTCTGCTGTTTGTGTTTAATTTATTGCCGATCCCGCCTTTGGATGGCTACCGTGTACTGGAAGATTTGGCACCTAACCGAATCAGAGCCAAGATGATTCAATATGAACATATTGGTGTGATCATTTTTTTGATCCTCATCATTACACCGCTGGACAGATATACCATCTATCCGATTTTTAATACGATCGTTCCTTATGTGGCGAACTTGGTGGACAGCTTGATCCGGCCATTCTTTGAATCTGGTATATAACTAGGAAAAAAGGGCTAAGCTGAGTAGCAAACAGACTTGACATTTTACGTTTGAATTCATACAATACAAGTTAAATATGGTAATTACGATGATAAGGATCAGTAAAAAAGCAGAGGGATCTAGAGAGTTGACGGACGGTGCAAGTCAACCCTGAACCTTTTTGAACTCACCTTGTAGTTGCAAAAGTGAAAAGAAAGCTTTAGCTTTTGCCGTACACCCGCGTTAAGGGACCAATGAGCGAGCGTGTTCTTTTGCGCTAATGTGGGTGGTACCGCGGCAGGTTATGATGACATAAACACAACCTTTCGTCCCTGAATGATTTAGGGGCGGAAGGTTTTTTATTTTGCCTTTAATTTGCTAAAGGATGAATGTGAGTGACAGGGAGGAAGAGAAAATATGCATTACGATCACAAAAAGATTGAGCCGAAATGGCAGCAGTACTGGGAAAAGAATAAAACGTTCAAAACGGAAGAGGAATACTCCAAGAAGAAATTTTATGCACTGGATATGTTTCCTTACCCGTCTGGAGCCGGTCTTCACGTAGGACATCCGGAAGGTTACACAGCAACGGACATCCTCTCCCGAATGAAACGCATGCAGGATTATAACGTGCTTCACCCAATGGGATGGGATGCGTTCGGTCTTCCGGCTGAGCAATATGCACTTGATACCGGTAATGACCCTGCCGAGTTTACTGAAAAGAACATCAATACATTCCGTCGCCAGATCAAAGAGTTAGGCTTCTCTTATGACTGGGACCGTGAAGTAAACACAACTGATCCGGAATACTACAAATGGACACAGTGGATTTTCATCCAGCTGTATAAAAAAGGATTGGCCTATGTTGATGAAGTGCCTGTTAACTGGTGTGAGGCGCTTGGCACAGTACTTGCCAATGAAGAAGTCATCGACGGCAAGAGCGAGCGGGGCGGACATCCCGTCGTCCGTAAGCCGATGAGACAGTGGATGCTGAAAATTACGGCTTATGCGGACCGTTTGCTTGAAGACTTGGAAGAGCTTGATTGGCCTGAAAGCTTGAAAGAGATGCAAAGAAACTGGATCGGCCGTTCAGAAGGTGCGGAAGTTCATTTTGGAATTGACGGACATGACAAACAGGTAACGGTGTTTACGACTCGTCCGGATACGCTATTTGGGGCGACATACCTTGTCCTTGCTCCTGAGCACTCTTATGTGAATGAGATTACAACAGAAGAGCAGAGTGAAGCAGTAGAACAATATAAAAATGATGTCGCAACCAAATCCGATCTTGAGCGTACAGAGCTTGCCAAAGAAAAAACCGGTGTGTTCACAGGCGCATATGCCGTTAATCCGGTAAACGGCAAGAAGGTGCCAATCTGGATCGCTGATTATGTACTTGCAACCTATGGTACAGGGGCGATCATGGCCGTTCCTGGGCATGATGAGCGTGACCATGAATTTGCTGTGAAATTTGACCTTCCGATTATCGAAGTCGTAGAAGGCGGAGACGTACAGACAGCTGCCTACGCAGGCGACGGCAAACATGTTAATTCGGATTTCTTGAACGGTCTTGAAAAAGAAGAAGCCATTGAGAAAATGAACAGCTGGCTTGTAGAGAATAACAAGGGTGAAAAGAAAATCACGTACCGTTTGCGTGACTGGCTGTTCTCCCGCCAGCGTTATTGGGGAGAACCAATCCCAATCATCCTTTGGGAAGATGGAACAATGACACACGTCCCAGAAGAAGAGCTTCCGCTGCGCTTGCCAATCGTCAAAGAGATCAAGCCGTCCGGCACAGGTGAATCTCCTTTAGCTAACGTAGAAGACTGGGTGAATGTCGTTGATCCGGAAACCGGCAAGAAAGGACGCCGTGAAACGAATACCATGCCGCAATGGGCAGGAAGCTGCTGGTACTATCTAAGGTACATCGATCCTAAAAACAGTGAAGCTTTAGCAAATCCAGAGAAAATCAAGCACTGGCTGCCGGTGGACATCTATATCGGCGGTGCAGAGCATGCGGTACTTCACTTGCTGTACGCGCGATTCTGGCATAAGGTTCTTTACGATCTGGGCGTAGTTTCCACAAAAGAGCCGTTTCAGCGGTTGTTCAACCAGGGAATGATTCTCGGTGAGAACAATGAAAAAATGAGTAAATCCAAAGGAAATGTGGTTAACCCGGATGAAATCGTAGCTTCCCACGGAGCAGATACTCTGCGTATGTATGAAATGTTCATGGGACCGCTGGATGCATCCATCGCATGGAGTACGACCGGCTTGGACGGATCCCGCAGATTCCTTGACCGTGTATGGCGTCTGCTTGTTGCGGATAATGGAGAGCTTAACACGTCCATTCAAGATCAGCATGGTACAGATTCCTTTGAACGTGTATATCATCAAACGGTGAAAAAGATCACCGAAGATTTTGAGGGGCTTCGCTTTAACACAGGAATCTCTCAATTGATGGTATTCGTTAACGAAGCGAATAAGCAAAACGTTCTTCCGAAGTATGCTGCTGAAGGGTTTGTGAAGCTGCTTTCCCCGATCGCTCCGCATATTGCTGAGGAGTTATGGGAAAAACTAGGGCACAGCGGGTCTATCGCATACGAATCATGGCCGGTGTGGGACGAAGCGAAACTAGTGGAAAAAGAAGTGGAAATCGTTGTACAGATCAACGGTAAAGTAAAAGCTAAGCTTAGCGTACCGGCTGATATAACTAGAGAAGACATGGAGCAGGCAGCGATGGATAGCGATGCGGTTCAAAGCAGCATCGAAGGCAAAACGGTCCGTAAAGTGATTGCGGTTCCTGGCAAGCTCGTAAACATCGTAGCCAATTAATAAAGACTTTGACAGAGGTGAATGGAATGGAAGATCAAATCAATACGATCACTCCCGAAGAAGTGAAAAGCAAGCTAAAAAAGGGTGAAACAATTTCTCTCATCGATGTTCGTGAGGATGAAGAAGTCGCTCAAGGAAAAATTGCCGAGGCGAAGCACATCAAAATGATGGAAGTTCCCAATCGTTTAGACGAGATCAACAAAGACGAGGAGCATATCCTCATCTGCCGCTCAGGAAAAAGAAGCGAGAATGTAGCTCACTTTTTACGGGAAAACGGTTATAAAGTGAAGAACATGGTCGGCGGCATGATGGCCTATGGCAAGGATTCAGAATAACTATAGTTAAGACATAAAAGAACCGGCTGCTATTGAGCAGCCGGTTCTTTTCATGCGGTTTCATTTTTTTACATAAATTACCTCTATTTTTTCTTCAATAAACTTAACGAATGAGCCGATATAAGAATATAACGACTCTGGGGGATAGAATGCATAAACAAGACCTACTCTATTTTTTCATACTTCTATTCGCAGCCCGCATGTTTATTGAACAAACTGGCTATTTGCAAAACGATCTGGCTGACCTTTTATTTGATGCAGTGTGTGCTCTTATGCTCATATTTATGTATTTCCGGGTTTCTAAAAAACATAAGCAGAACAGCGCTTTTCTTGAAAAAGAAATTGAAGAGCACAAGTCCACGATGGATGAGCTTAGAAAAAGCCGGGAAAGGCTTCAGGATATTTTTGATACGATTGATGTTGCCATCTGGTCACATAATCTTAAACAAAACAAACTGATGATCACCCCGGGAATTGAAAAACTTTATGGATACAGCTTGGATACGTTCATTCAAGATGTTGAACTTTGGAAGAAAGTCATTCATCCCGAAGATTATTCAATCATTGAAAAGAGAGCGAAGAAGATAGCGCACGGAGAAACGGTGACCAGCGAGTACCGTATTACGCGGCCAAACGGAGAAATACGATGGATTCAGGACCGTGGGATACCAATTCTTGACGAATCGGGTGAACTGGTTGACTTCAGTTCAATCCTTTATGATATCACCAATCGAAAACAGGCAGAGAGCACGATTGACCACATGGCTTATCATGATGATTTGACTGGATTGCCGAACAGGCACAGGTTTCAGGAAGTGCTGGAACAGAAAATGTTTGAAGCAGATATCAGCAAAAGCAGGATCGCTGTGATGTTTGTTGATTTAGACCGTTTCAAAATAATAAATGATACGCTCGGCCACCGCTTTGGTGACTTATTGCTTCAGCAGGTTTCCTTTCAGCTAAAAAATCTTGTCCGCCCTACGGACCACGTGTTTCGCCGAGGCGGAGATGAATTTATTCTATTGATTGAAAATACGGACGAAGCGGAAGTGAAACAGCTTTCTTTGCGTATTTTGAATCAGTTTAAAAAGCCCATCCTGATCAGAGGTCATGAGATTTTCAGTACGCTTAGCCTTGGTATCTCCTTTTACCCGGGACATGGACTTGATGTGGACGAACTCATCAAAAATGCTGACACTGCCATGTACGATGCAAAAGAAAAAGGCAGGGATAATTATCAATTTTTCAATGCTGCTCTTAACGAATCAATGAGGGTGAAGATGCATCTGGAGAATGGCCTTCGCAAAGCCGTTCATCGCCAAGAGTTTACCCTTTGTTACCAGCCCTTAATTTACCTGCCGACGGGGCGGATCATTGGTACAGAGGCGTTAATCCGCTGGGAACATCCGGAATTCGGCAACATCCCGCCATCTGATTTTATCCCGGTGGCTGAAGATACAGGGCTGATCATTCCCATTGGTGATTGGGTGATAGAAGAAGCATGCCGGCAAAATAAAGTTTGGCAGAACGAAGGGCATGAAAAACTGGGCATCGCTGTGAATATATCGGTGAAACAGCTGGAGGATCCGGGGTTTCCTGACAGGATAAAAAAGATTCTTGCTTCTTTTGACTTGGACCCCTCTTTTCTTGAACTGGAGATCACAGAAGGGATGATGCAAGACTTTGATTCTTCCATTCCTAATATCAAAAGACTGAAAGATCTAGGTTTAAAAATATCCATCGATGATTTTGGAACCGGTTATTCCTCATTAAGCTACTTAAAGGTACTTCCGATCGACACTTTGAAAATCGATAAATCATTTTTGGATGATAGCCTCGAAAGCTTTCGGGGGCAAGCACTTGTCAAAACGATTATTGATATGGGAATCAACTTACAGTTTAATGTGATCGCAGAAGGCATAGAAGATCGGATGCAGGTGGAATTTTTGCTTTCTCAAGGCTGTTTGATCGGGCAAGGGTATTTTTTCAGCGAGCCGTTATCTCCGACAGAATGCGAAGAATTCTTCCAGAAACATTTATCACCAAGGTGAAAATAAGATAAATTTCATTTTTCCTTGTCGACAAAACGGGGTTCACTCTTCAAAACTAGTGGAGTTTTTACAAAGGATTCGACTTAAGTGATAGGGAAAACATACCCAGGAGGTGCTGGAGTATGCTGAAAATAAAGTTGTTTGATGAAGAACATGAAGCTGATCTGGAAGAAGCAGTTAACGGCTTTTTGGAGAACCTCCATGAATCGAACATCAAAGATATCAAGTATCAGGTTTCGATCAGTGACAGTTTAAGGGAGGAAGAGGAACCTACCATATACTCCTACTCGATAATGGTTATTTATATTGAATAAAAAAAGGGAACTCCCTCAGCATGAGCTGAGGAGTTTCCTTTTCTTAATGTGTTGCAGCATTCGTACCTGCCAAATGTCCGGTAACGAAGGCAACCGTTATGTTATAGCCGCCGGTATAGCCATGCAGATCTAAAACTTCTCCGCAGAAATAAAGTCCTTCTTTCTTCTTTGAGGCCATGCTCTTTGGTTCAATTTCCTTGATGGAAACACCGCCGCCTGTTACGAACGCTTTCTCGATGGAAAGTGTGCCGTTCACTTCAAATGAAAACCGTTTAAGCATTGAGACGAACTGGCGCAGGCTTTGTTTGTTAAGGTGTTCACTCGTCACATCAAGCGATATGTTCGCTTTCTCCAATAAGAACAGCAAATATCGTTCTGGCAGAAAGCCTTTCAGAACATTTTTTATCGCTTTTTTCGGATCTTCTTTTAAGAGGCTATTTACGGATTGAAACAGTTCTTCTTCTTTTTGATCCGGAAAAGAATCAATGGACATCGTTATCGATTTGGTTTCAAACTTTTTCAGTGCTTTTACAACATACTGGCTTGATCGCAGGGCAGCAGGTCCGGAAATTCCGAAATGTGTGAAGATCATGTCCCCTCTATGAGATTTGATCAGCTTTCCCTTCGGATTCCAAACGGAAAGCTCTGCCTGGCGGAGAGAAATACCCTGCAGTGTTTTGGATTTAACAAAAGGTTCGGAAGAGGTGATCGGAACTTCTGTAGGATACAGTTCTGTAATGGTGTGCCCTGCTTTTTTTGCCCAGGCATAGCCGTCTCCTGTTGACCCGGTATGAGGGACCGATTTTCCTCCGACCGCAATAATGACAGCTTTCGCAGGAATGATGGTACCGTTTTTTAGAACAACTTCTTTTACACGATCGTCTGTGTAATTGACGGTTTCTACTGGGGTGTTTGTCCAGATTTTTACGTTCAGTGATTCAATTTTCTTTAAAAGGGCAGCCACAACATCGCCGGCCTTGTTGCTGACAGGGAACATCCTCCCGTTGTCTTCTTCTTTCAGAGCGATACCAAGCCCTTCAAAAAAAGAGATGATGTCTTCATTGTTAAAGATTGAAAACGCACTGTATAAAAAACGCCCGTTGCCGGGGATATGTTTAATAATTTCATCAATCGGGAGCCGATTCGTTACATTGCACCGGCCTCCTCCTGAAATAGCAAGCTTTCTGCCAAGCTTGTCTCCTTTATCAATGAGCAGCACGCGGCTGCCCTTTGATGCTGCAGCGACCGAGGCCATCAAACCGGAAGGACCTCCTCCAATAACCACTACATCATATTTCATGTATGCACCTGCTTCCTTTTATTACAACCAAAAAGATACCATAAATTTTGTGAAATGAAAAACTCTGTCTCGGCAGAGTGCTTATGTTACAATACTAATGTTGTTCAAGAAGATTAAATTAAAGTATGCTTATTTGCAGCACTAAATAGTAGGAGATGGATTCATGTCTCGGTTATTGCGAGGAACGTTAATTTTAACTGCAGCAACATTCTTTTCAAAATTTATCGGATTGATTTATATTGTTCCGTTTAATGCTCTTGTTGGAACAAAAGGTCTTGCACTATACGGATACGCTTATAATCCTTACACGATTCTTCTAAGTATCGCAACGATGGGCGTACCGCTGGCCGTTTCAAAGTTCGTATCAAAATATAACGCTCTCGGCGATTACGCCACAGGCCGGAAGCTGCTGAAATCCGGATTGTTCATCATGACGTTGACCGGCTTTGCCGCATTCCTTGTGCTTTATTTCATCGCTCCCGTGTTATCGTCAAACATCCTTGGAAAACATGGCGGAAACGGAAATACTGTAGATGATATTACCTTTGTTATTCGGATGGTAAGTACTGCTCTGATCTTTGTTCCTTCCATGAGCCTGATCAGAGGTTACTTTCAAGGATTTCAATCCATGGGTCCAACAGCAGTTTCCCAAGTGGTTGAACAGGTTATACGAATATTATTTATTCTTATTGCGAGCTACGTTGTCATGCATGTGCTGAACGGCACCTTGACCACTGCGGTAGGCCTTGCGACTTTTGCAGCGACGGTAGGGGCAGTGGGAGGACTGCTTGTTCTCCTTTGGTACTGGAACAGACGGCGTCCTTATTTGAAAAAAATGTACGAACAGTCCACTGTGGATTCGGGGGTTTCCCTGCCAGCAATATATCGCGAGATTGTTTCGTATGCGGTGCCTTTTGTAGCAGTTGGACTTGCAATCCCGCTCTATAAAATTATTGATCAGTTTACGATTGTTAACACACTGCAGCGGACGGGCTACAGCCAGCCAAAGGCAGAAGATGTATTTGCGATGGTCACACAGACATCACATCAGCTTGTTATGATTCCGGTGTCCCTTGCGACGGCATTTGCTCTAACCCTTATCCCCATCATCACAAAGTCTTATACAGAAGGGGATTATGACGCGTTAAACAAGCAGATCACACAATCTTTTCAGATCACTTTGTTTTTAACAGTGCCAGCAGCAGTCGGTTTATCGGTCCTTGCTTATCCAGCCTATGGAACCCTCTTTACACTCAACGACATCAAGCTGGGCGGCGAGCTTCTGCGCTGGTATTCTCTATCGGGAATATGGTTTGCGATGTTTACGGTTACCGCGGCGATCATGCAGGGTTTAAACCGGCAAAAATACGCGCTGTTCAGTCTTTTAGTCGGCATCTTGTTTAAGCTGACCCTAAACATTCCTCTCATTTATTTATGGAAAGGCGTCGGCTCAATAATTGCAACCAACATCGGGTACACGGTTTCCATTTTAATCAATCTGTATGTGATTAAGAAATATGGAGAATTCTCGTTCAAGTGGGTATTCCGCCGCGCCATCCTGATCATTGCTTTCGGTTTGGCTATGGCAGCCGCTGTTTATGTCATCAAAGCTCCGATTGAAAGTTCATTTCATGGGGTTTATACGAAGACCAGAGGCATTGCCGTTCTGGCAGCTGGCATTCTCTTAGGAGGGCTCGTTTATTTCGCCCTATCCTACAAATCTGGTTTGATACAGATTGTATTGGGACAGCGGTTCAGTTTCCTGAAAAGAAAAAAACAGAAAGCAACGTAAAAAGAAGGTCCTTTATGGGCCTTCTTTTCTGGCATTAATCCTTTTGTTCATCGTACCATTTCAGCTGATTGCCGATACTATAGCCTTCGAGTGGCACTTCAAACTGGAAACCGGCCTTAGCCAGCTCTGGCTGAAGATGTTCTCTGTAAACCCAGCCTCCATGCAAATAAACGGTGCAATCTTCCGGTTTTTCATGATTTAGCAGCTCTTCTACGACTTTCCGCGCCCAATCGTGCTTTTCCTTGGGGGAAAAATTCTTAATCGAAACATTATAGGGCTCGATCCACTGATCCTGAGTAAGAAACCCTTCTTTTGCGCTGTAAAAATAAAATGCGTCATAATTCTGCTTTGCAAAATGAACAGATTTTAAGAACAAAGGACTTATGTATAAATCTATAGCTGCTGCGGGATGGTTCAGTTTCTTTCTGGCAGTCGCCAGCAGGCCGATTTTCCGTTTCATCTAACAATCTCCTCCTATAGTACTAAAATACCCGCGTTTACTAATTATAAAGCAAAATTTTGTAAATTTATAGGAAAATATACTTATAAAAAGAAATGAGGTCAATAAAAAAATGCGAATTGATAAATTATTAGCCACTATGGGATTCGGAACCAGAAAAGAAGTGAAACAGCTTCTGAAGAAAGGTGCTGTCTTCGTGGACGGAGTACCTGTGAAAGACAGCAAGACAAAAGTGAATCCTGAAATGCAGAAGGTAACTGTACACGGAGAAGAAGTGGTCTTTAAAGATACCATTTACCTCATGATGAATAAACCGCCTGGGGTAATATCGGCAACGGAGGATCATGTACAGGAGACGGTCATCGATCTTCTGGAAGAGCAGGATCAGATTCTTTCACCTTTTCCTGTCGGCCGCCTGGATAAAGATACAGAAGGTCTCCTCATACTAACGAATGACGGACAATTGTCCCATTCGCTTTTATCCCCTAAAAAGCATGTACCTAAAACCTATTATGCGAAAATTAAAGGAGTTGTAACACAGGAAGATGTGGATGCGTTCAATGATGGAGTTACTCTTGAGGATGGATACAAGACCAACCCTGGAGCTCTTTCCATTCTCCATTCAGGAGAGGTGTCAGAAATTGAGCTTATCATTACAGAAGGGAAATTTCATCAGGTGAAAAGAATGTTTGAAGCGGTCGGGAAAAAAGTCACCTATTTAAAGCGCATTCAAATGGGAGGACTAAAGCTCGATGAGAAGCTGAAGCTCGGAGAATACAGAGAACTGACAGGAGAAGAACTGGAACGTTTATCGGGGAAAGAGGTTTTTTAAAAGGTAATTTCGGGTAAAAGCTAAAAAAAGGAGGAATGTTTTATGCTATTAAAAGCTAACGATTTACTCGGAAAAAAAGTAAAGCACGCAGAAACAAATGAAGATAACATTGACTTAAATGGCATTCTTCTGAATAAATATGATTTTTCGCTCTGTTACCTGTCGTTTGAGGAAACAGTTCCTGCCGATCCCGGAAATGAAGAATCTTTTGATCCTATTGATAAAAATGTGCTGAACATGCAAGCAGCAACGAGCGGCATCGGTTCACAAAGCACGCCGCTGAGCGGTACAGGCTATCCGGTCGCTGCAAGGTCTTATTATAAAGAAACGTATTATATTCCATGGCACGATATCATTTCATTTGATGACGACATTGTCTACCAAGGTAACGAACGTCAAATCGACGAGCCTGAAGAGTGCATGGCCTCCTCCATATTTGATGGGTGGACGGTTGAAACCATTGACGGAGAAAAAATCGGCAAGATTAAAGATGTCATCCTGGATACCATTTCAAAAAAAGCAGTTGCCCTTGAGATCGCTGAGGGGTTTTGGTCAAAACTTTTAGGTGAAGGCAACAAATACATGCCGATCGCAGGCGAACCAAACTGGGTGGAAGAGAAGTGGGTCGTTGAGCCGGAGCTCAAAGACCACTTGGTGAATGATAAGGATGACATTAAGCCGCTTTTTTAAAGAATAGCAAACAAAAACCCCCTTTCCAGGTGGATGGGGGTTATCTCATTAGAAAAGCACTTCACAAGATGTGATGTCTAGCTGCAGCGCCCTCGAGGACTTAAACGGGGCGCTTTTTGCTTTTCCTAGTTAAGATACTTTTACTTTTTTAGAAGTTGTTTGCCACAAGCCTCTGCTCGGGCTGGTGACCAGGTTGTTATAAGCCAATACATTTAGATCCCTCTGGATAGTGCGCTGCGTAGTCCCAAATTCTTCAACCAATTCTCGTGTTGTACAAGTCCCTTTCCTTTTTATAAAAAGATACATGGATTTTACACGGTTCAACATACGGTTAGTTGAAGGACTCAAAAAACCACTCCCTATACAGTATTGTCGTTCATAATAAATTATAGTAAAAGATCATTAATTTATTATGATAAAATGTTTAAATTTTCATTAAATATGAGATTAAAATAAAAAGCGAAGACTCCACAATCCGGTTCTTCGCTGCTTAGCCATGATTTCATATCATGATTTCTCTCTCTATTTCTCAGGTGATTTGCGGCTTCGCAGCATGTAATGACCGCTTGTTTAATAAACAAAACAAAGCATTCATCGTTTACGTTTTAACAACCACACCTCCTATTTACGCGATATTATACTTTATTTCAGAAAAAAAAGCAAATGAGCAGTCTTTATATCGTCATTATTCTGTGTTTTTTTACCTTTTTGGTAATATAAGCTAAAATAAAGAGTGGTTTTTCGTTTGAACAGTACCTAGTAGTACTGAAACATGAGATGATACATAAGAATTGAATGGAGAAAGGTGAGCAGTATGAAAAATGTAAATTGGAAAGAAGAAATCGAAAAAAGGAAGGAAAATCTGCTTAAGGATACACAAGGCCTGCTGCAGATCAGGAGTGTGCTGGAGGAAGATAAAGCCACTGAAAAAGCTCCATTTGGGCCTGGGATTGAAATGGCCTTGGATTACATGCTTGAACTGGGCAATGCACAGGGTATGCAGACTAAAAATGTTGACGGCTTTGCCGGACATATTGAAATAGGAGAAGGGCAAGAATTAATCGGAATTCTCGGCCATCTTGATGTTGTTCCCGACGGTGATGGATGGACGGTGGATCCGTTCGGAGGAGAGATTAAGGATGGTAAGATCTTCGCCAGGGGTGCCATTGATGATAAAGGTCCAACGATGGCTGCTTTTTACGGGATGAAGATGATAAAGGAACTTGGCCTGCCTTTATCCAAGCGAGTCAGGCTGATTCTTGGAACGGATGAGGAAAGCCTATGGCGCTGTGTGGATCATTACTTTAAGCATGAAGAAATGCCTTCATCCGGGTTTGCGCCGGATGCCGATTTTCCAATTATCCATGCCGAGAAAGGGATGCTTAACATTGATTTAAAGCAGGGAGCTGCCGCCGATAATCGCCAGCATCCTAATGTGCTTGAATCCTTTTCTTCTGGACGCAGGCTCAATATGGTGCCAGATCAGGCGGAAGCTGTGATATCAGGCAGTGAAGAGCTTGAAGAAAGCTTTCAACAATTTTTAAAAAGCCGCAATTTAACCGGTTCCTCCTCCAAAAATGATGTTGGCCTAACTCTAACTCTAATCGGGAAGTCTGCGCACGGAAGTACGCCTGAATTCGGTGTGAATGCGGGAGTCTTGCTTGCTTCATTTTTATCTGGATCAGATCTTGATGAACAGGGAAAAGCCTACATTGGTTTTGTTAAGGATCATCTTGGGAGCATTTCAGGTGAAGAGCTTGGAATTAAGGCAGAGGATGATGTTAGCGGAATTTTAACGTTAAATCCAGGGGTGTTTGATTACAGCCGGGAAGCCGGAGGGACCATCGGTTTGAATATCAGGTATCCTGTCAAGCATTCAGGAGAAACGGTATTGAATACACTTCAAAAACTGGTGGATGTAAAAGGTTTTTCCCTAGAGGTGACAAAGCATACGAAGCCTCATTTTGTAGATGAAAATCATGAGTTGGTTCAGACATTAAAAAAGGTGTATGAAGAACAAACGGGCCAGCCTGGTAATCCTATCGCTATCGGAGGCGGGACATACGCACGATCATTAGAAGCGGGTGTGGCGTTTGGGGCATTATTTCCTGGGAGGGAAGATGTTGCTCACCAAAAAGATGAATACATGTTCCTGGACGATTTATTCAGTGCTGCAGCCATTTATGCACAGGCTATTTATGAATTGGCCAGATAATCTGTGTCCATACGTTTGATTGAGAGAAAAGGGATTGGGGAGAAGGGACAAAAGTGGTTAGTCAGAAAAGAACTTCTTTAAGCCTGAAAGGTTTTTATTTATTTACTTTCTTTGCCTTTGGAAGCTTGTTTCCTTTGCTCGGTGTTTACTTTAAGGAAGAGGCCGGGCTTTCGGGAACTGAGATCGGTACGTTAATGTCATTGAGCCCTATAGTGATGATTTTTGCGCAGCCGATGTGGGGAATTATTACAGATTATACGAAAAAGCCGAAGCATGTACTCGCTGTATCGCTTCTTCTTACGGGATTAATCGGCTATGCCGTGCTGTTTATTGGCACGTACGATTGGCTGTTCATCATACTGATCCTGCTGGCGTTATTTCAAAGTGCGATCGTACCGATATCAGACAGTATTCTTTTGAATTACGTAAACCAGACAAAGCAGGAGTACGGGAATTACCGGCTGTTTGGGGCGATTGGTTTTGCAGTAGCTGTATTCATTATGGGGAAGTTATCGGAGATGTCGGGCATTTCCATCATCTTTTATTCGTTCGCTCTAAGCTTGCTTCTTTGTTTGCTGCTGATTAGAAGCATGCCCAGAGAAGGTGAGCTGCTGAAAGTGGATTTGCGTTCCGGCATTTCTGCGTTGATTAGAATGCCGAGGTATATGGTATTTTTAATAACCACCTTTCTTATTTTTGGTCCTATCTTTGCGAACAATTTTTATTTCAGCTTTTATATCCAGGGAATTGGCGGAACCCTGACTGGAGTAGGTATAGCATTCCTGCTTGCGGCCGGCAGTGAAGCTCCATTCATGAAACTGTCGGGCATCGCACTGAGAAAGTATGGTGTTATCCAAATCATGATGTTTGCGGCAGCGGTTTCTGGTTTAAGATGGACCTTTTATTTCTTTCAGCCGTCAATCACTGTTGTGCTCTTAACGACTGTTGTCCAGGGCTTTTCCGTTGGTTTGTTTATTCCGGCGGCGATGGAATACATCCGGGAGAATACTCCCTCTGATGTGCGGGCTACAGCGGTTTCCTTATATACTGCCGTAGGTAATGGACTCGGTTCATGGTTCTGTACGTTTATGGGAGGCATGATCTTTGATAAGTATTCAATCTTTAACACCTATCTTTTCTTCGGTATTCTTTCTTTTGCAGGCCTCTTTATGATTGGAATATTAATGCGGCTGCAGTCCAGAGATAAGCTTGGAATGAGTTCTGGAGTATAAAAAGACGGCTCATGATCCCACATGTGGACCTTGAGCCGTCTTTTTTCTTTTTATTCGAATTGGAACAGATCAGTGGATAGATAACGCTCTCCAGAATCACAGGTGATACAGACAACAACGTCATCCTTGGAAAGCTTTTTGGCGGTTTGAACGGCACCATAGACTGCTGCCCCGGATGATGGGCCAACGAGGATGCCTTCTTCTGCAGCGAGTCTTCTGACAGTCGTATAAGCCGGTTCATCCTCTACTTTTATAATTTCGTCATAGACGTTCTGATTTAAGATTGACGGTATAAAACCAGGGCTGGTTCCTACCAGCTTATGTTTGCCAGGTTTGCCTCCTGATAAAACAGGAGAACCCGCCGGCTCTACCACATGCACTGTCATGTCGGGGAAAGCCGCTTTTAGTGTTTCGCCAGTCCCGGTAATGGTACCTCCCGTGCCGGCAGGAGCAACGAAGGCGCTCAAGGGCTTTTTCAGCTCTTGCATCGCTTCAATGATTTCAACGGCAGTGGTTGTGCGGTGGGCATCTGGATTCGCAGCGTTTTCGAACTGCATTGGCATAAAACTGTTTTCAGGGTTTTCGGCCAGCAGTTCTCTTGCCTTATTGATGGCCCCAGGCATCTTTTCGTCTCCTGGTGTGAGCACGACTTCTGCACCATAAGCTTTGAGAAGATTGATTCTCTCGGCCGTCATTGTATCTGGCATAACGATCACTGACTTGTACCCTCGGGCTGCCGCGTTCATCGCCAGACCGATTCCCGTGTTTCCGGATGTCGGTTCAATAATCGTATCCCCAGGTTTTAATTGACCTGATTTTTCCGCTTCAATGACCATGTTATAGGCAGCCCTGTCCTTTAGGCTCCGGCTTGGATTATAATATTCGAGTTTCACGTAGATGGAGGCCCCGTCTGGGTCAGGTATATGATTCAATCGGACAAGAGGAGTATCTCCAATTAATTCGGCTATGTTTTGAACAACTTTCATGATGATTTGCACATCCCTGTCTTTAACTAATTACAAAAAGTATAACAAATCCAACTTTTAAAATAAAACATGAAAGCTTTTGGATGGTTGTACAGTGATGCTTTTTGGTAAAATAGGAATAATTCCTTTTTAATGGAGATGAAAGAATGTATGAATAGACATATTTTTGCTGCCGTTCCAATTCCTTCTCATGTGAAACGCACGATTGGTGAAATATCCGAAGTGCTCAAAGAAAAGATTCCTTTTAAACAATGGGTTCATCAAGAGGATCTGCATCTGACGCTGGCTTTTCTTGGACAAACCAGTCAAAATCAGCTTATCAATCTAAAAGAATCGTTTCATATGAATATTCATGATCTTCCATCTTTTTCTCTCACGGTATCAAGAGCAGGATTTTTCGGCAAGCTGGGCCAGCCCCGTATATTCTGGCTCGGAGTAGAAAAAGAGGCGGGCCTTTTTACTTTGCAGAGAACGGTACACGGCCTTTGCCAGAAAGCGGGCTTTCCGGTAGAAACCAGGCCGTATTCTCCCCATATTACTATTGCTAAGAGGTGGGGGGACGCTGAAGCCTCCATAAATAGCGTTTTTGATAAAAACATGATCGATCCGGTTGCCGGGCTGACGTTTGAAGTTCGCTCCATTGTGCTTTACGAAACTCACCTGGATAAAGTGCCTAAGTATAATGTCATCGAAGAGTTTAATCTTAAAGGAGAGGACGAACATTGAAAGCCTTTGTGATTGTATTTCAGATTGGTGTTTTGTATTTGTTTCATATGCTAGGTGTTTGGATATCAGAAAGCTTGCATTTATTCATTCCGGGAAGTGTTGTCGGAATGATTTTATTGTTTATAGCCCTCTGTACAGGGAAATTTAAAAGCACCTGGGTGAGCGCGGGTGCGCAATTTATGCTAGCCTATCTGCCGCTGTTCTTTATCCCTGTCACTGTAGGAATCATGAACTATCCAACCCTTTTTTCCGTGAAAGGACTGCTGCTCATTGCAGCAACGGCGGTATCTACGTTATTAGTTGTAGCTGCCACGGGCTGGTCGAGTGAACGTCTCATGTCAAAGAAGGAGTCTGTCAGCAATGTTCTGGACTAGTCTTATTTTTATTCTCATAACTGTGCTCCTTTTTATCGCTATGAAAAAGGTATATAAAAAATGGAACTCGCCTTTTCTTATCCCTGTTCTGACAACGACGTTTGTCATGATCCTGCTACTTCTTTTCACTCATATTCCATATGAGAAGTATATGGCAGGAGGAAAATGGATTGAAGAGCTGCTCGGACCCGGTGTGGTAGCTCTCGCTTATCCTCTGTATTTATACAGAGAAAGTTTAAAACGCCACCTTGTATCCATAATTGTAGGCGTATTTACAGGTACCCTTGTAGGTGTTCTTACTGTTTTTCTCTTTGCCAGTGCGATCGGAACGAACAAAAGGATCATACTCTCCATGCTTCCGAAATCTGTAACCACACCAGTGGCGATGGAAATTGCCCGATTAACCCATGGCTCACCTGCGCTTGCTTCTGTTTTTGTGATAATTGCCGGAATTTCCGGTGCCGTTTTTGCGCCAAGGTGGTTCAACTGGCTGAGGCTGAAGACTCCCCTGGCCAGGGGATTAGGAATTGGAACGTCATCCCATGCAATCGGCACATCCAAAGCGATGGAGTTCGGTGAAGAAACAGCGGCATATAGCTCAGTGGCAATGGGATTGAGCTGCATTATTGCTTCCGTTCTCGTGCCGCTTTTTGCGGCATGGTTTTTATAGAATCACCTTAATATAAAAAGGAGAGGGAGATGGCATTTGGCTCAGCTCGTAAAACTTGAAGACTATGTGTCTCGGTATGAATTAAATCTTTATCACTACCAGAGCCGATTTGTTGCGCTGAAAAAAAGGCGGGCTGAAGAAGGGAAGAATCAAAGGACTTCCATTTCAAGAAAGATTTTTACCTCCCAGCTTAAGTGGGCAAGCTCGACGGTTAAAGAATTCTCAAAATTGGACCCATGCTATTTGAACGACGAACAGCTGCAATTTTTAACTACTAAAATTCCGGATAGCTATTTTTTATTTTACAAACCAGCTATCCTGCATAAAGCGGCACCGGTAGAATTGGAAGTCATTCTGGCTGGGCCGGGGGCGATCTGGTGTATCGTGCTGCTGGAGGGGAAAGATGCCATTTATCATGAGGACACAAAACACTTTTGGAAGCGTACTGATGATGGCCAGAAGAGTAAAAAGGTAGTCAATCCTTTTATCGCACTGGAAAGAATGGATTTTGTGCTTAAGCCTTATCTGGAGCCCTTCAAAGACAGGCTGCATTTGAAAAAAGCAGTTTTATGCCAGAACGGTTATGTAGATATCCCGCCGAAATGGAGTGATGTCCAGGTGGTCGATAAGCGTACCTTTGGTTCCTGGTATACCAAAGTGGCTGGTGATCCAAGCCCGCCGAAGAGCCACCAATTAAAATTCATCGATGCCCTGCTAAAGGCTTCTGTCACCAACTCCCTTCTGCAGCCGGAATGGGAAGGAAACAGCAGATTAGAGGAGTAATGACGGTCTATGTCGAATTCTATCTTATTCATATTTAAAGGATAAGGACTGCAAATGAAACTCTATTTATTTATTATTCATGCAAACAATAAAAAGGCTCAAAAAACCTGGAAGGCCGTAAAAAAGATTCTTTCAGCCGAGGATGTTCCTTACCGCTCCTACTATACGGAGAGTGAGGGTCATGCGCTTGAAATTGCCAAAAAGATCTCCTACATTAATCGGGATCAGATCAAAGCTATCATTACGGTAGGCGGGGATGGGACCATCCATGAAGTAATCAACGGACTGAAGGATATGCCTGAAGTACCGGTAGGCTTTCTCCCAGGCGGATCTGGCAATGACATTATTCGGGGGTTGGGGTTCAATAAGAAAAAGAGTCTGGCCTATATTTTAAAAAGACGCCTTTTAAATAAACGGAACCCTAATAAAGTCATTGACGCAGGGGTTCTCAGCTTTCCAGGGAATAAAAGACGAAATGAATTATTCGTGAGTACAGCCGGAATCGGGTTTGACGGGGAAGTGACCAAGCTGACCAATCGATCATGGTACAAGAAATGGTTCCAGCGCTTCGGTGCAGGAAACTTTGCCTATACCGTAAGCATGTTCCGTCTTCTTTTTTCCTATACACCGGTCGATGCTGCCGTTACTGTGGATGGCTGCGAGCACCAGTTTTCATCGGTTTGGCTGATCGCTGCCGGCAATATGCCCTATTACGGGGGCGGAATGAAAATATGCCCTTCTGCAAGACCGGATGATGGCCTGCTTGAGCTGTGTATCGTCCACGGCCTGCACCCATTAAAGCTGCTATTTCTCTTTGTTACAGTATTCTCGGGTAACCATAAGGAGCTGGATGGTGTAACCATTCTCGAAGGAAGACGGATCTACATAGCAAGTAAAGAGCCGTTAACGGTTCAGGCGGATGGAGAATTGCTCGGCACAACCCCTGTTGAATGTTCCGTCATTCCCTCTGCACTGTCTATAAAAGTATAATTTCGCGGGAAAGTTGAGCAAAGTGAATTCTGTTTTTCTATCATTTGGATAAAATAAGAAGAGTGTATCGCCTGATAGGCTCGTCGGATTTTTTTGGACAAAAAAACCCGACGAGCCTGTTATACATAGACTGTATTGAACGGTGAATACTGCATGATTCTCGGAAAGCATTTGTTATTTAGGGGGTGGATCGGCATTTTGAACAATCATAAACGTGTTGCGGAAGCAGAACAGATCGAAGCCTATCTTGATACATTTACAATGGTCACACTCGTCATTTTTACCGAAGTGCCGAGGGAGGCCTATTTTTACGTAACAGACCTTGAAAGGGTTTACCCATTAAAAAAGATTTCTGAACAGCGGTTGGAGGACCGGTTGCTTTTTCATATGGTGCTTGATCAGAAAATTCCTATCCAACGGGATTATTGGGTTGTGTGCCCTAACGGAGGAAGAATCCCGTTAAAGACGGGGGCGGTTGTAAGAACTAAAGAGTTTGATGAAGTCTACGCGTATGAAAAAAGTGATCTTGGCACTTCGTATACCTCTGAAAAAACCAGTTTTAAAGTCTGGGCGCCGACCGCTTCTTCTGTACGGCTGAAGCTGTTTACGAGTGTGAGTACAGCCTTTGAACACCCGATGAGATTGGGAGATAGAGGGGTATGGGAAACGGAGATAGCAGGTGATCACCATTTAAATGAATATTGTTACCTTGTCAGAGTAAATCATGCGGTCAATGAAGCTGTGGATCCCTATGCGAAAGCCGTAACGATCAATGGAAAAAGGGGAGTTGTGATCGACTTAAGCAAGACCGATCCTGTGGGCTGGGATACTGCTCTTTCCCCTCCTCCCATTAAAAAGACAGACAGTATCATATATGAAGTCCATGTCAGGGATTTTTCTATTCATCCGTTAAGCGGCATGCAGCATAAAGGTAAATTCCTTGCGTTTACAGAAACAGGCACTGCAGGTCCGGGCCATTCTGTTACAGGAATCGATCACTTGAAAAATCTGGGTGTTACGCATGTCCAGCTTTTGCCCGTCAATGATTACGGAAGTATTGATGAAACAAAGGCAGATACGGAGTACAACTGGGGTTATGATCCGCTGCATTTCAATGTGCCTGAAGGCTCTTATGCGACCGATCCCGCAGATCCGATTTCAAGAATCAAGGAATTTAAAGCACTGATTTCATCTATGCACGTAAATGGTCTTCGTGTCATTATGGATGTTGTTTATAACCATGTTTTTATCAGGGAGACATCTGATTTTGAAAAGATTGTGCCTGGCTATTACTTTAGGTTTGATTATGGAGGGAACCCAGTCAATGGAACAGGCGTAGGAAATGATACAGCATCAGAACGATATATGATGAGGAAATTCATGATGGATTCAGTGATGTTTTGGACGAAAGAATATAAAGTAGATGGTTTCCGGTTTGATTTAATGGGTATTCATGATATCAAAACGATGAACGAAATTTACAGGGAACTTGCGGAAGTAAATCCTGCTGTTTTTATTTTAGGAGAAGGCTGGAAGATGAATACGTGGCTGGATGAAGACCAAAAGGCATGTATTGATTCTGCCGTTAAGATGCCGGGAATCTCATTCTTTAATGATCGTTTCCGTGACCATGTTAAAGGGAATATCTTTCATGACGCACATGAAGGATTCATTAATGGGGACGCCTCCCAAATTGCAGGGATGTATGAAAATGCATCCGGAAATTCGGGAGAGCATGGGTTGTTCATAACACCAGGCCAAAGCATTAATTATATTGAATGCCATGATAACCACACGTTATGGGACCGGCTTCGTGCGCTGCATCCCTATGAAGAAGAGACAGTCCTGCGAAAACGGCATTTGCTCGGTACCGCACTTGCTATCTTTTCCCAGGGAGTTCCATTCATTCATGCAGGCCAAGAGTTTTTCAGAACAAAGCAAGGAGACGGCAACAGCTATAAATCGGGTGATATTATCAACAGGCTTGATTGGGAACGGAAAGCAAAATATGAAGCAGACGTACAATATGTGGCTGAACTCATTCAAATTAGAAAGAAGCATCCCGCCTTTCGAATCGATCAACCTGAGGTAATTGCCGACTGCTTATCTCTTCTTCAATACCTGCCTGATGGATTGTTCGGATACATGATCAAAAACATAGGCGAGCTGGATTCATGGAAACATATTATCCTTTTATACAACGGCCATCAGAGCGAGAAGGTTTACCAGCTGCCGTTTCCAGGCCAATGGACAGTTACGGCAGAGGCAATGGAAGTGAAAGAGGATGGGCTGTATAAAACAGATGCCGAGTCGCTCATCATTCCGCCCCTTGGATTTACAATGGCCGTGCAGTATAGCGAAAAATTTTAACGAAACATAAATATGTACGATTTTTCTTCAGGCTGTGTTAAAATAATGTATTCGTAGAGGTTTTAATTTTAAAACAAAGTGTATGTTAACCGATATAAAAGAGGACCTAATAATTTTCCGCATGAGATTGAAGGTGAACGTTTTGGAACACATACTAGGCAAAGGCTGGCAGATTATGCCGGCTGGTGGGGCAACAGGAGAAGCATATCAAGCTAAATATGAAGATCAGACTCTTTTTCTAAAGCGCAATTCGTCACCTTTTCTCGCGGTACTTTCTGCGGAAGGAATTGTTCCGAAATTATTATGGACAAAAAGATTGGGCAACGGAGATGTAATTACGGCACAAAAGTGGCTGAACGGAAGGGAATTAAAAGCATCTGAAATGCTGAATGATGGCGTAGGGAGACTTTTAGGCAGAATACATAAGTCTTCTGAACTCCTTGATATGTTAAAACGCTTGGGTAAACAGCCGCTCACTCCTGATCTGATTATTGATGATATTGAAACAAACATCCAGGCTGAACAGGTATGTCCTCCAAAAATAAAGGAGGCTGTCCGTTATTTAAAATTGCAAAAAAACGTCATCCAGCATGACGATAAAGTCGTCTGCCATTGTGACGTTAATCATAATAACTGGCTGTTGAGTGAAACCAACGAGTTATATCTTATAGACTGGGACGGTGCGATGATTGCTGATCCCGCTCTTGATCTTGGTATGCTTCTATACTGGTATATTCCTCGTGAAAATTGGTCTAAATGGCTGTCCACCTATGGAGTCGAACTAACCGTGGACCTTCAGCGGAGAATGCATTGGTATATTATCGCACAAACCATTTTATCGGTATTTTGGCACAGTGAGAGAAAACAGGAAGCTGAAAAAGAATACTGGTACAATTTTTTAAAGCAAGTTTTGCAGGAAAGCTATTATATAAATTAAAAAGTTCGACAATTTCCATTTATTGCCCGGGTAATCCCTGTTAATTTGCTATGAAGTTTGAAATGGTTGAATAGTATTCAGCCAATTTTCGATATGGGGCTTATGATTTGTTATATGTTCTTCAAGGTTCTCATGAGTTGAACCCTCGTGACTGTACGTGTTAATGAGACCCAAGACATCCTTGATTTCATTATTTACACTCCCATCCTGCATCAGCCGGGTAGCCAGGCGCTCCAGTTGGGCGCATTCCTGAGGCGTGCCCTTGCAATCGGTGTGATGATCTTGAAGAATATCTCTTAACAGTGTCAGTTGATGGGTATAATCAAGCGGCATATATCTTCACGTCCTTCTTTTAAACTGTTGATGAAATTCAGTAATCATAGGGTATGGAATACGGAAGAATTTATCCGCGACGTAAGCTGCGGGTTCTTTTTTTTTGAACGTAGATTTTATTGAAGCCTTTTTCTGAACAGCGTTTCATGTTAAAATGTCGAAGGTGTTAAATGGTATTTGATGTTAGAAAGGGAGATCAGTATGCGTCAGCGTTTTAAACCATGGGCAAAAGAAAAGCTAAATGAGTATCCAGAGGTTGTTGCCCCGAATCCTGCTGATTTAAAAGGCAAATGGCACGAATATTTTGGGAACGATCATCCGATTCATATTGAAGTAGGAACGGGTAAAGGAAGTTTTGTTACAGGAATGGGAAAGGCTCATCCGGATATCAACTATATCGGCATGGAAATTTACGATAGCATCATTGTCTCTGGATTAGAAAAAATTGTTACGGAAGAGATCGACAACGTTAAACTGATCAGAGAAAATGCCCAAAAGCTGACTGATTTTTTTGAGCAGGGTGAAGTGGACAGAGTATATCTTAACTTTTCAGATCCCTGGCCGAAAAACAAGCATGAAAAGCGCCGTCTAACGTACGAATCGTTCCTTTTCATTTTCGAAACCATCCTTAAAGACGAGGGAGAAATTCATTTTAAAACCGATAACCAGGGATTATTTGAGTATTCTCTCCATAGTTTCTCAAAATATGGCATGATTCTAAAACAAGTCTGGCTTGATTTGCATAAAAGTGATTATGAAGGCAATATCATGACGGAATACGAAGAGAAATTTTCTTCCAAAGGCCACAGGATCTATCGGACTGAAGCACAATTTCGTTCAAAAAAGTAACCCGGGATAACTCCCGGTTTTTTTATGTTCCAGACATTCAGCAGGTAGCTTGCATTAAAAAAAGTATGGTACACTGAATTCAGATTATTTTTAATATTGCAAAGGAGAGTCTCACAATGGATCATTGGAAGGTAGGCAAGTTAACGTTAACTTGGCTGGATGGCGGAGTAACCCATATGGATGGGGGAGCCATGTTTGGAGTGGTTCCAAAACCGCTATGGAGTAAAAAGTATGCTGTGAATGAGCTGAATCAGATTGAATTACGAACAGAACCGATTTTGCTGCAGGGATTCGGAAAGAATATTCTCATTGAATCAGGAATAGGCAGCGGGAAGTTAAGTGACAAACAAAAACGGAACTATGGCGTTCATGAAGAATCTGTGATTGAAGAAAGTCTTGAATCCTTGGGCATGTCAGCGGGGGATATTGATATTGTTTTGATGACACACATGCACTTTGATCATGCCTCCGGATTAACGAAAATGGCAGACGGCGAACTAAAGCCTGTTTTTGAAAACGCTGTTATCTATACCTCTGAAACCGAATGGAAGGAACTGAAGGATCCGAATATCCGTTCAAGAAATACATATTGGGAAGAAAATTGGAGGCCTATCGAGCATCAGGTGACAACGTTTAATGAATCATTTGAGCTTCTGCCTGGAATCAGGATGATTCATACCGGAGGCCATAGTAACGGCCACAGCATTATTGAAATACAGACAGAAGGAACCGTGCTCTATCATCTGGGTGATATCATGCCGACCCATGCGCATAAAAATCCGCTTTGGGTGCTTGCTTATGATGATTATCCGATGACTTCGATTTATGAAAAACAAAAATGGATCAAGTCAGATACGTGGTACTTTTTTTACCATGATGCGATATACAGAGCAGTCAAATGGGATGACCAAGGAAAACTGATCGAGGGCATTGCTCGCCCAAAGGATTAAGTTGTCAAAAATCCGTCACATTATTTCCAAATTCAAGTGGACAAATAAAAAGGAAAAATATGATATGATGGAAGAGATTAGAACTGGAATTGGAATTGTACTGAAAGCAAGGAGGATTATAATGAAAAGGAAGATTATTGCACTATTATCCGTTTTTACTCTTGTTTTTTCCTTTGCCTCTATCGCTTCTGCAGCTGGAGCGACAGCAGACAATGAAATGAAAGCAGCCATTGAAAAAGGCCTGAAAGAAAAGCACTATGATTACAAGAAAGGCAGTATTGAGATTACAGATCTTAAGACTGTTCCGAACAATGATCCAAAGCTTGATACTTCTGAGATCGTCGTAGGCATGGGTTCCTACAAAACACTTAGAGATAACATTTTTTATTTCAAGCACAAAGATATTGTCTTTTACAATGCGAAAGACAATAAGATGCTGACAGAGCAGGAAGTGGCAAAAGCCGGTCCAGAACTGCAGCAGTACAAAAAAACACATGAGGATCAAGTAGGCACGAAGATGGATTTTGTTGTGATCATACTGCTTCTCTCCCTTATCTTGCTTGTACCGCTATACCTCCTTACCATATGGGAGAAAGGCCAGTACCTAACAACTAAATTTAAAATTAAAAACAACTTGTACAATCATATGAAAAACTTTAACTAAAAAAGGCGCCGCGGTGTTTGCGGCGCTTTTTTGTGTCTATACCATTACTTTAGCTTTTTCACCGTGTTTAGAGATATCAAGGAGCGTTCCGGTTTTGGCATCAATCATGAAATCAAATTGAGTGAGGGTGGAGTTGAGTGTGCTGGAAAGGCCTCCTTTGTATACTGTAAACGGCAGCCCGAAGCGCTTTACTTCTTCAGGATGTACGCTGATCCATGAGCCGGTAACCATAAATTCGTCCTTGGTCTGGCTCTTTACCAGTTTTAATGCTTTTTCAGGAGTCAGGTTCTGAGGTGCTCGCTTTGCTGCTACATATCCTGCCGCGAAGCCTGCGACTCCGGCAAGAATCCATTTGCTTGCTTTCATTTTCAGCATCTCCCTTTCTTATGTAAGCTTTTCCCCATCCAGTATAACAGAAAGCTTTAGTTTTTCTGACTTTTTTGCTATTCTTAAAGGGCAGTCAATGAATGAGGGTTCGAAATTCCCACCCCTCGCTAAAAAAAACTAGGGAGCGTGGAAACTTATAAAATCTTTCACTCTCTCCCGATACGTCTGTTTGTATGGGGATTTTTTTATTGGTTATCCATGTTCTTGGAAGGATGAAAATATATGGAGTTTGAAATTCCAAAAAAGGTTCAAAAAATAGATGAGGATATTGAGCGAAGCAAGCTGAAGTATCATCATAAACGGGTAGCTGTAACGAAAGAATTCACATTTGACGCCGCCCACCACCTTCACTGTTATGAAGGGAAATGCAAGAATCTGCATGGGCATACGTATAAGCTGGTGCTAACGATTAGCGGATTCGTAGACCCTGTAGGAATCTCAATGGATTTTGGGGACATTAAGAAAATTTATAAAGAGGCGATCGAGAGCAGGCTTGATCATCGTTATTTAAATGAAGTGCTGCCGCCGATGAACACAACGGCTGAAAATATGATCGTTTGGATCTGGGAAGAGTTTGATAAAAAATTAACGGAATATCGTTGGAAAGATAAAGGATTCCGATTGGAAGAGATCGTTTTATATGAAACACCCACGAGCTATGCGACCTTAAAAAGGGAGTGGATGGAACATGACGAATCACTTTAACTTACCATCCTCAGATGTCTACTCCCAGTGGAAAGTCCCGATGGTAGAGATCTTCGAGACTATTGAAGGCGAAGGAATGGCCGCAGGCTTTCCAACCATTTTTGTACGTGTATTTCATTGTAACTTACGCTGCACATGGTGTGATACTCCTTATAGCTATGCGCCAGCCAAGCCGGAATTTGAGGCAACGATTGAAGAAATCATTCAGAGAATCAATTCTTTTGCATCAAAACGGATCTGCTTTACGGGCGGGGAGCCGCTGATCCACAGAGAAAAATCGGCTGCGCTCTTAAAAGCGATGGCGGAAATTGAAAGAATTGAAGATATTCATATAGAGACCAATGGTGCTATTGCTCTTGAAGCGTTTCAGTTATTAAGGGAGAGCGACCAATTAATTAAAAACAAAGCAAGGTTTGTAATGGATTATAAACTGCCGGCTTCTGGAGAGATGGATCGCATGGTTCATGAGAATTTCGATCATTTGGAACCGCAGGACGAAATTAAATTTGTAATCGGCAGTGATGAAGATTTTGAACTTGCTGCATCTGTAGTCAATCAGCATCACAAACAAGGACAGGTATTGTTCAGTCCGGTCTGGGAAACAATGCCGCCTGAAAAGCTTGTAAACAAAGTCCTTGAAGAGCGCATGTCAGATATCAAAGTCAGTATGCAGCTCCATAAAATCATTTGGCATCCAGATAAGAGAGGGGTATAAGATGAAAAAAGCGGTTATTGTTTTAAGCGGTGGATTGGACAGTACAACTTGTATGGGGATTGCGGCAAATGAAGGGTATGAGCTGTATCCGCTAACCTTCCATTATGGTCAGAGGCATAGCCGTGAGGTGCTTCAGGCAAAAAAGGTAGCCCAACATTATAACGTGAATGAACACCGTATTGTGGACATTGCGTTTCTGAATCAGATCGGCGGCAGTGCATTGACAGATTCCTCGATTGATGTGCCGACTGAAAAGGATGACAAGGAAGAAATTCCATCAACGTATGTACCGGCCCGAAATATGATTTTTCTTTCACTGGCGAGTGCTTATGCGGAAGTGATTGGTGCTGAAGCTGTTTATATCGGTGTGTCAGCAGTTGATTACAGCGGATATCCAGATTGCCGTCCTGAATTCATTAAAAGCATGAATGAAACCATCAACCTGGCAACAAAAGCAGGAACAACTGGTAAAAAGATTTCAATCTGTGCACCTCTTATGCATTTAACGAAAAAAGAGACTATCGAAAAGGGTCTTGAACTGGAAGTCCCGTACCGTCTGACGACCTCTTGTTATAACGGAGAAGAAGAAGCGTGCGGAGAATGTGACAGCTGCCAGCTGCGTTTAAAAGGATTTGAAGAAGCAGGCGCCGCTGATCCGATTCCTTATAAATAATTATTTGAACAACCACCCCTATTGCTGCATTGGAAAATTATTGTTTCCAGCGTTACAATAGGGATATACATATACTAGCTTTCCGAAAGGAGAAACAATGAATACTGAAACGCTGGAGTTGTTTAGAACATTAACAGAGCTTCCTGGCGCTCCGGGATTTGAGCATGAAGTCCGGAAGTATGTCAGAAGAGAAATTGAACCGCTGTCCGATGAGATTATTCAAGACGGACTTGGCAGCATTTTTGGTGTGAAGCATGGCGAAGGGCCAAGAGTAATGGTCGCCGGCCATATGGATGAAGTCGGCTTTATGGTAACAAGAATTACGAAAACTGGTATGATCCATTTTGAAACGCTTGGCGGCTGGTGGAGCCAGGTCCTGCTCGCACAAAGAGTTCAGATCATCACGGAACAGGGTCCTGTCGTTGGTGTGATTGGTTCGGTACCGCCTCATCTACTTCTTGAGGAGCAGCGGAAGAAGCCAATGGATATCAAGCACATGTATATTGATATCGGTGCAGACAACAAGCAAGATGCTGAGAAAATCGGCATCCGTCCAGGACAGCAGATTGTGCCGATCTGTCCTTTCACACCGATGGCCAATCCCAAAAAGATTCTTGCTAAAGCGTGGGATAACCGTTATGGCGTAGGCCTGGCGATCGAACTTCTAAAAGAAGTAAAGGATACGAAACTGCCGAATCAGCTCTATTCAGGAGCTACAGTCCAGGAAGAAGCTGGTCTCAGGGGCTCGAAAACAGCCGCCAACCTGATTGAGCCTGATATTTTCTATGCACTGGATGCAAGTCCGGCCAACGACATGACAGGCAATGAAAACGAGTTTGGTCATTTGGGAAAAGGGACTTTGCTTCGTATCCTAGATCGTACGATGATCACGCATAAAGGGCTTCGAGACTTTATTTTAGATACGGCTGAGACCAACAAAATTCCTTATCAATACTTTGTTTCGCCAGGTGGAACGGACGCAGGAAGTGTCCACCTTTCAGGAAAAGGAGTTCCTTCAGCGGTAGTAGGTATTTGTTCCCGTTATATTCATACGCACGGATCCATCGTCCATATTGATGATTATGCGGCAGCAAAAGAACTGCTGATCAAGCTCGTAAAGAGCACAGATCAAACAACATTGAACAGTATATTGAACGATTAACAGCAAACAAGGGTGATGTTATGAAGTTTGCAGTAGGTTCAGCAAATCCCGCAAAAATAAAAGCGGTTGAACATGTAGTGAACGAGCCTGTTCAATCGATGGATGTACCTTCTGGCGTTTCTCCCCAGCCTTTCTCCGACGAGGAGACTAGGCTGGGAGCCGTTAACCGGGCAAAGGCTTGTGTTAAAAACGGTGCAGAGCTGGGATTCGGCTTAGAAGGCGGTGTTTCAGAGACTGAAGGAACACTGTATTTATGCAACTGGGGGGCTTTGTCTGACAGGGAAGGGAACGTTCTCGTGGCAAGCGGTGCAAAGATTCCGCTGCCGGAGGAAATCGCTGAACCAATCAGAAAAGGCCATGAACTAGGCGATGTGATGGCCAGCTTCACATCAGATAAAGACATTCGAAAAAAAGCGGGTGCCATCGGAATTTTTACGAATGGCCGGCTTTCGAGAGACGAGATGTTTGAACATATTGTCAAGATGCTCTACGGGCAATACGAGTATTATCAAAAAAGATAGCAGAAAAAAGCTCCCTGTTTCGGGAGCTTTTTTTTTTTTTTATTTTACTTCTTCATCGTCCTCAGTGTTAAGGGGAGGATGAAGAGATATCTCATCACCGTGATTCAACTCTTCTTCACTCTCATCATAGGAAACTTCCTCCTCATGCTGAGCAGGAGCCGCTTCAAGGAACGCTTCTTCTACAGCTTCATGGACCGTTTGCTCTTCGATATCATGATTAACTAATTCTCCAAGATGGAACTGCTGAACTTCATTCTGCAAATTAAGCGCAATTTCCTGTAGTTTGTTTGCGGCATAGTTCACTTCATTGATCGCCTGTTTCTGGTGGATACTTGATTCACTGACTTGTTCACTTGTAGCCACTGATTCTTGTGAGATGGCACTGACTTCATGAAGTTTTTCAGAAAGGCCGATATTCGCTTCACCAACATGCCGGATCGACGTCTGGATCTGGCTGATCTTTCCGTGAATTGCAGCAACATTGGTTACGATGGACTCAAAGGCCTGCTTGGTCATGGAAACAGACTGAAGCTGCTCATTACGGTAGTCCTCAAATCTAGCCGTTTCCTGAGTAAGATTATCCATCTGGCTTCCCATCAGTTTAACAAGCTGCTGAATCTGCTGTGCTTCATTTTTGGAGCGTTCAGCCAGCTTTCGGACTTCAGCCGCTACAACGGAAAAGCCTCTGCCAGCCTCGCCGGCTCTCGCGGATTCGATGGCAGCATTTAAAGCAAGCAGATCAGTGCTTCTCGCTATTTCTTGTATGGTATGTACGATAGAATGGATCTGTTTGGATTGTGCATTGGCATCTTGTATTTCAGAAATAAGATCATTCGCGAGCGAAATGAATTTTTCAGAATGTGTATTGAGCTGCTGAACAGTCTCCATTCCAGACTTACCGTCTTCTTCCGCCTGAAGGGTATCTATTGCAATCTGTTCACTGATGAAAGCCGTTTCTTGGATGGCATCTGTAACTTCCGTCAATAGCAGAGTGCTTTCATGCAAATGATCCGCCTGGCTTTGTGCACCAATGGATACTTGCTGTACTGCGTCTGAAACTTCCTCTGTCTGTGCGGTCGTTTCTTCAGATATCGCGGCAAGGTGCTGGGAGGATGCAGCCAGCTGTTCAGAAGCACGCTGCACTTCACTCATGGACCGCTGCATTTTTTCTGCCATGGCGTTAAAGGTCTCAGCAAGCTCACCCATCTCATCATTGGAGGCCGTTTGTACCCGGTAATCTAGATTTCCGTTGCCGATGACTGTGGCTCCTTCTTTTAATAATGAAATGGAGCGGGCGATAGAACGGGTTAGCCAGATTCCAGCTACAGTCATGCCGGTAATAACGATTGCAGAGATACCGATCAAGAGCCAGGTGAGCAATGATTTTAATCCGGATTGTTTGTCTGTCAGCTCTGCTCGTTTCTGATCATTGGATTTCTCGATTTTCATGATGGAAGTCTCAACATTGGCTGCAATCGATTCAAATTCACTTGTCATTTCTTTGATCTGCTTAGATGTCGTTTGGATATTACCAGCCGAGGATGTGTATTTTAACAGTTTTGTTTTGAAATCGGATAATTCATCTTCCGGAAGAGAGGATTTATCAAGCTGTTTTTCAAACTTGCCGGCAGATTCCTGGAATTTTGCTACATTCTCTTCGTTTAAGGACAAATAAAATTCTTTTTCGTATTTGTTCATGATGAGAAACTCATTATATAGTTTAAGGTCCTTCATACCGGAAACTTTCTTCTCAAAGGTTGAAGACGTTTCTGCCATCAAATCTTTCAGCCCGCTGATCTGAACAGCCATGGAAGAAGTAGAGTCAAAGGATGTACCATATTGTTCAATTTTTTTTGCTATGTTTTTATATTCTTTCTTTATGGAAGCATTATTTGCTTTCTTTGAATAATTTTCTACTTTCTTTTGCAATGTAAGAACAGAAGAGTTGATTTCGTTTGCTTTTTCTGTGGAAGGAAGCCGTAAATAATCCTGTTCTTTTTTGCGGATGGTTGTTAGATCACTGTATATTTCTTTGCTATGATTGCTGTTTTGCTGCAATTGTTCCTTTTCATGATCCATTTTCCCGCTTAACCAGACATAACATGCCGTAAATCCGATCATAATCAGCAATCCGATCAAGCTCATAAATAGCATGGTTCTTACCCTGTTGCGTATAGACATGTTCATTGTGTTCCCCCTTTATATCCTTACTATCGGAATCTTTTTAATTTTGTTTATTAAGGTATTGGTCTGTAATGTGAATTTTTTGACAAAATCCCATCTGTCTTTACAGATGTTATTACTCTTGTATAATAAATGAGTTGTGTTTGAACTTATTCATCAACCATTTAAGAAAAAAGAGGAGAATAAATGTGGGTCATTTCATGAAAAGAAAAGGAGTTTCCCTTTCACCAAAAGTTTACTTTATAACCGGCTTCAGTTACTTTGCCCTTGGTTTGATGTCGTCACTGGTGATCGGTTTGATCTTAAAAACAATCGGAGAGCAGGCACACTTGCCTTTCTTTATAAAAATGGGCAGTCTTGCCATGACGTTGCTTGGTCCGGCAATTGGCGCAGCTGTCGCATATGGGCTTGAAGCTCCGCCCCTCGTCCTGTTTGCTTCAGTCGTGGCAGGTTCTGCAGGAGCCGAGCTTGGAAGTGTAGCCGGCTGTTTTGCTGCAACATTAGTCGCGGTTGAAGCCGGGAAACTGGTGTCCAAGGAAACAAAAGTGGATATCCTTATTACTCCGGCAGTGACCATTCTGGCCGGTTATTCAGTGGCCTATTTTGCAGGGCCAGGCATCGAACATTTCATGAAAGCGTTCGGACACCTTGTCATGTGGGCCACCGAACAGCGGCCGCTGATCATGAGTATCCTTGTGGCGGTACTGCTCGGTTTAGCTCTTACTGGCCCGGTCTCGAGTGCGGCAATTGCTATCATGCTTGGATTAGAAGGCGTGGCTGCGGGAGCGGCTACCATCGGATGTGCGGCACAGATGATCGGGTTCGCCACCATCAGTTACAGAGACAATGGGTTTGGAGGATGGATCACTCAAGGAATTGGAACTTCGAAGCTGCAGTTTCCGAATGTAGTCCGCAATCCGAAAATATTAATTCCCCCAACCCTGGCAGGAATCATACTGGCCCCAATCGGTACGCTGGTTTTTCATATGGTCAATATTCCAGCAGGAGCGGGGATGGGGACCAGCGGGCTCGTTGGACAGATCATGACGCTTCGGACCATGGGATTCAGCTGGCATGTGATCCTATATATTTTTCTGTTGCATTTTGCTGGACCAATACTGATTAGTCTGGTAATTTCAGAATGGATGAGGAAAAAAGGATACATTAAGCCAGGAGATATGAAAATAAACCAGTAAGAGGAGAGATTTTTCATGAGAACGCTTGAATCAATCGGAGAATTTAAAGAATTGACGATGCAGGGAACCGTTATTGCTGTTTTCTCGGCAGGCTGGTGCCCGGATTGCGTGTTTATTAAACCGTTTCTTCCTGAACTCGAACAGGAATTCAGCCAATATACATTTATCTTTGTTGACCGTGATCAGCATAGCGAGCTTTGCCAGGAACTTGATATTTTCGGTATCCCAAGCTTTGTCGCTTTCCATGAAGGAAAAGAAATCGGCAGGTATGTAGACAAGGAGCGCAAAACAAAAGAGCAAATCACCGCATTTATAAATAATTTGCCTGTAAACGCCAACGAATAAGAGAAATATGTTAAAATCGTAACAGTACGTTTATACGTCGGGAATTACATTTAGAGAGGGCGTTTAATAATGGCAAAGGTAGAAGTAAATCATAAGAAATACGAAGGCATTCGTTTTGATATAGAAGATGAAAGCGTCATTTTGGTCGATATTTTAGAAACCATTCCTTACGAGTATGCTGGCAAGGATACACTGGTTACCATTCCAACAACAGAGTTTACCTCTGTTTGTCCGTGGTCTGGCCTTCCTGACTTTGCGGACATCATCATCAGCTATATCCCGAACGAAGATTTAGTAGAGATGAAATCATTAAAATACTATCTGACTTCTTACAGAAACGTAGGGATCTATCAGGAGCATGCAACAAACAAAATGAAGGAAGACCTTGTTGACCTTCTTAAACCAAAGTACCTTAAAATTGTCGCGACTTGGAATGCACGCGGAGGATTAGGCACTGAAGTTGTTGTAGAATATAAACAAGACTAGTGAGAAAAGCGCATTTTCCTGATTAAGAACTTGCGCGGGACATCACATCAACGAATTTACTTCAAAAAACCTCCGTTCAGGAGGTTTTTTATGCTTTCATAACTGGAGGGATAACATGAGTACAAGCCTTAAACTGAAAAAGGTGCTTGAAGAAAGGCTGAACCGGCCTGAATGGCAATTGTCGTATGACCGTGAAAACGAACAGCTTAGAATAGAACATAAAGAGCATCAGAAAGGAATTACCCTTTCTCTTCCTGGGCTGACTGTGGAATGGCAAAAGAAAAAGGACGCCTTTTTGGATGAGCTTGTTTACCATGTGGAAGAAGCTCTCAATGCCATCGAGGCATCTCCTGAAACCAAAAAGGAAAAGAATATCTTTCCTGTCATCCGGTCAACTTCTTTTCCGACAGAATCGCCAGAAGGAGACGCTTTAATCCATGAGGAGCATACAGCTGAAACATCCGTCTTTTATGCTCTGGATCTTGGGAACACATACCGGCTTATTAGTGAAAAAATGCTTCAGGATTTAAACATCAGCAGAGAACAGTTAATGGAGATCGCCCGTTTTAATGTTCGTTCCCTGGATACAGAGATGAAGAGAGATGAGGTTGCGGGCAACACCTTCTACTTTATCAACCATAATGATGGATATGATGCGAGCAGAATTCTCAACTCGGCTTTGCTTGACCGAATGGAAAAGGAAGTGTCTGGTACTCTTGCTGCTGCCGTTCCGCATCAGGACGTTCTCATCTTGGCAGATATTCGGAATAACCAGGGGTATGATATCTTGGCTCAGATGGCGATGCAGTTCTTTATGAACGGCCGTGTGCCAGTAACCGCCCTGCCTTTCCTTTATGAGAACGGTGAACTTGAACCTGTTTTCATCTTGGCAAAAAACAAGCCCGTCGATGAAACAGAAGGAGAGTAGGGTACCAAAGAAATTCTTGGTAAAAATGGCTGTAAAAAAGTCATAAAAGCTTGTCTTAGACCGAAATTTATTATAAGGTATGTTGAAGAAAAGCAGAATCACCCGAATCTTGCTGAATGACAGGAAGTTTTAGGCGGCTTTTTTCCTCCAGTTTAGGTGGCTGTTCAATGGCCGGTAAGCTCGCCTTTATCCATAACCGCTAGAGAAATCTAGTGGTTTTTATATTTTTTGAATTTGTTGGCAATTTTTTCTTAAAGAATGTGACAAATTCCGCTACAATAAAAAGATAGACCTAGAAAAAAAGAAGGTGATGGCAATGTCGTGGTTTAAAAAGATGATGAATTTTATGTTTGATGATGAACCTTCTGAAACAGAAGAATCAATAAATCAAGAAATACATAAGCAAGAGAAAACAGAATCTGGAAATCAACGCACGGTTGGACGTTTTCAGAACGGCCAAAACAATTCTGCACCTCGGATGGTGAGCCGCTATCCATCAGAAGGGAAATTTCGTTTTCCGCTCGTATCAGATGAAGAAGAACTAGGTACATACAGGTCAGCCAGAGCGAATAAACCCAGCTATTCAAAGGCACCAGCTTATAAGAATGTGAAAGAGACCTATCAACCTGCGTTAGAACAAAAAAAAGAAATCCCTATAAAGGAAAAACAGTCATCAGCATCCAAAGAAGAAAAGGCAAGAGTATTCAAGCCTTCTGAGATCCCTTCGCCCATCTACGGATTTGGGAGCAGGGAAGGGCGAATTGGAAAGGAAAACTCGAATACGGCTGATAATCGATACAGCAATCCTTCTTCAAAAAGCCAGTTTAGGCCGACCGAGATTCCTTCACCCATTTATGGGTTTGGCAGCAGGGATAAGGGCAGCAAGGACAATAAGGAAGAAAGCATTCCCACTGCATATGAGAAACGGCCAAAAAGCAATTTTAAGCCGTCACAGGTACCATCTCCAATATATGGTTATGGTGAAAGAAGACCTGACACAATTTTAAATCCGGGGCTATGGAAGCTATCAGAAATTCAAAAGAAAAAAATTCCGGATAATGAATTGATGGAAGAGCTGTTAAAAGAACCGATTACCATTAAAGAACCTGTCGTACTTCAGAGAGATGAGGAAGTTGAGCCGCCTGTATTGCATGAAGAGAAGGAGGAACAACCGCTTGGACTCGTCCGTTCCAAAGATGAACCGATTCTCCTGCTTGATGAATTTAAAAAAGATACGATCGAGCTGACTGGACCATCTGAACCAGTAATTCAGCTGGAGAGCTCCCCGGAACTTAAGACAGAACGAAAAGCAGTTGAACAGAGAATGGAAGAAAGCCTTCCAGCACTAGAAACGGAAACGGTTTATGAATCTTTGAATTCAGAACCTATAGTAATGGAATCTGCATCTGCAGAACCAGAATCAGAAACAGAGCTAGAATCAGAACCAATGGAAGAGTATCATGAACAGCCAGAAGAAATACTATCACCCGCTGTTGAAGAGAGACAACGGGAAGTTGCTGAGCACCAAAAAGAGCCGGTGAAAAAGCCTGGGGGCTCCTATGTTCCCTTTAATGTTCTGATGTTGAAAAAAGACCGCAAACCGGCAGATCGGCAGCCAGAGGTGAAAAATTCGCTTGTGAAGAAAGAACAAGCTGTAAGACATTCGCCGGAACCTGTTTCTGCTTCTTCATTTCCTCAGCTGGACCTGCTGCATCATCCGCCCGTACAGGAAGAGGATGACAGCCTTTGGATGGAAGAACAGAGAGACCTCCTTCAGCTGACGCTTGATAACTTTAATGTGAACGCCAGAGTAGTAAATATAACCAAGGGCCCTTCCGTTACAAGACTGGAAGTTCAGCCCGCACCCGGCGTAAAGGTTAACAAAATTACAAATCTTAGCGATGACATTAAATTAAGCTTATCCGCTAAGGATATCCGGATTGAAGCGCCGATTCCCGGAAAAAACACGATAGGAATTGAAGTTCCAAACCGTCACAGCCAGGCCGTGTATTTGCGTGAAATTCTGCAGAGTGAGGAATTCAGGGAAAGCTCTTCTCCACTTACCGTGGCACTGGGGCTGGATCTCTCAGGTTCACCTATCGTGACCGATCTTCAGAAGATGCCCCATGGACTTATAGCAGGAGCAACCGGATCGGGTAAAAGTGTATGCATCAACTCCATTTTGGTTTCTTTAATGTATAAGGCATCACCAGAGGATGTTCGCCTTCTTCTGGTTGATCCTAAAATGGTGGAGCTGGCTCCTTATAATGCTATACCGCACCTCGTAACTCCTGTTATTACAGATCCAAAGGAAGCGACAACGGCCCTGAAATGGACAGTAGAGGAGATGGAGCGCCGATATGAAGCCTTTGCCAGAAATGGCGTTCGCGATATTAAACGATATAATGACAAAATGAAGAGTGAACAGCTCTATGCCAACAAGATGCCTTACATTGTGGTGGTGATAGACGAACTGGCAGATCTTATGATGGTCTCACCGCAGGACGTAGAAGAAGCGATCTGCAGGATTGCCCAAAAAGCCAGAGCCTGCGGCATTCATCTCCTGCTGGCAACCCAGAGGCCTTCAGTTGACGTCATTACTGGCTTGATTAAAGCGAATATCCCGACTCGCGCAGCATTCGCTGTGTCTTCAGCGATTGATTCCAGAACTATCATTGATATCAGCGGGGCAGAACGTCTGCTCGGCCGCGGAGATATGCTGTTCATGGAAAATGGTTCGAGCAAAGCGGTCCGCATTCAAGGAAACTTTGTTTCTGATGAAGAGATCGAACGAGTTACGGCTTTCGTCAAAGAACAGTATCCGACGCATTATTTGTTCAGCAGAGAAGAATTGATCCAGTCCAATCAGACGGTTGAACAGGAAGACGATCTTTTTGAAGAAGCATGTTATTATGTACTGGATGTTGGCGCAGCCTCGTCATCAAGCATCCAGAGGAGGTTCAGGGTGGGCTATAACCGTGCCGCCCGCCTCGTAGAAATGATGGAAGCGTTCGGTCTTGTATCGGAAGCGATGGGAAGCAAGCCGAGAAACGTCCTCATGTCACAAGAAGAATTCCAAAGCAAAATGTTCAGTGAAGCAGAAGTTTAATTGTGATTGTTAAAAAAGGTGTCCTGGGACAGCCAAGCGGCTTTCCAAAGGACGCCTCTTTTTTCGGCTTCATTGCAAGCAAGGATACTAATCAGTTTCTCTTGTTTTCTGAAGAGTAGTTCTATATTATAAGAAAGTATGAGTCTTGCAGGTTTTATTAAGATAAGGAAAACAGCAAATTGCAAATTTCTTGACCAGGTGATGAGGAGTTTATATGAAAGAGATTGAATTGAAGTTACAGGGAAAAATCAAACGCTTGACCAATCAGACGTTCAAATTTGATGAACGGGCGGGTGACGGCTGGTTCTCGGCTGTGTACTTCCTGAAAACATGTGAAATCGTAAAAAAATTCAAGCCCGACAATATAGTAACGATGCAATTTTTTCAAAAAAACGAGTCTGTTCTTTGCGGAACAGATGAAGCAATTGCCTTAATCAAGACATTTGCAAAAAATGCGGATGACCTGGAAATTTATTCACTCAAGGATGGCGATAAGATTTCTCCTTTTGAGACGGTCTTTACCATTACCGGACCTTATCAGCATTTTGGATTCCTTGAAGGGATGCTTGATGGGATCTTAGCGAGAAGGACGTCTGTGGCGACAAATGTATATAACGTAGTTAAAGCGGCCAGTATATCGGGTGTTCAAAAGCCCGTTATCTTTATGGGTGACCGCGACGACCACTTCGCTCAGCAGGCGGGTGACGGATACGCTGCCTACATCGGCGGTTCAACAGCTCAGGCCACCCATGCGATGAATGAATGGTGGGGGAAGCAGGGAATGGGGACGATGCCTCATGCTCTTATTCAACTGTTTGGCGGGGACATTGTTGAAGCGACAAAAGCTTATCACGAAACCTATCCGGAAGATGAACTGATGGCGCTGGTCGATTACAACAATGATGCGATCACAGACGCTCTGAAAGTAGCGAGAGAATTTGGCAGTGTTTTAAAAGGGGTGCGTATCGACACATCCCGAACGATGGTCGATCAGCATTTCTTCCGCAATCCTGAGGTTTTAGGCAGCTTCGATCCGCGGGGAGTAAACCCCGAACTGATTTTTGCATTGAGAAAAGCGCTTGATCAGGAAGGATTTCAGCATGTTAAAATCGTGGTCAGCGGCGGCTTTACTGAAGAACGGATCACTTCTTTTGAAAAACATGGTGTACCAGTCGATATATATGGAGTAGGGAGCAATCTCCTTAAAATTAATATTGGGTTTACCGGGGATAACGTTTTGATGCATGGAGAGCCTCAAGCGAAAGCGGGCCGGATCTATCGCCCAAATGCCCGTCTTGAAAAAGTAGAGTAGAAACTCTTAGATTTATGTCTAAGAGTTTTTCCCTCATTTAGGACTATATAAATTTGGAAAAAGAGAGCAAAATAGGAAAGAATCTGTAACTAAATGCCTCTTTTGGCCAATCCTCCAGAAGTAATGGAGATAGACATTGTTTTTTGCTATAATGAGAAAATGAGTCGGTTACCGCTTTGCTTTTTGATGATTATCATTACTTTATAAGCAGGCATATACTGACAGAAAATAGGCCTTGAAAAATGGACTGCCTGAACATGCGGTTCTGAGAAGGTTTTTGATTGTGGAGGTCTTAACATGACACATTATCACTTTGTAGGAATTAAAGGTACCGGAATGAGTGCTTTGGCTCAAATACTTCATGATATGCAAAATGAGGTTCAGGGGTCTGACGTTGAAAAGTATTTCTTTACCCAGCAGGCTCTTGACGAGCGCGGGATTACAATACTTCCTTTTGATAAAAACAATATTAAAGAAGGCCAGACGATTATTGCTGGAAATGCGTTCCCGGATGACAATGAAGAACTGATAGCAGCAAGGGAGATTGGCTTGCCGATCTACCGTTATCATCACTTCCTTGGCGACTTTGTTAAGAAGTATACAGGCGTTGCCGTAACAGGCTCGCACGGTAAAACATCAACGACAGGCCTGCTTGCTCATGTTCTTGGAGGAGCGAAGCCGACTTCGTTTCTTATCGGTGACGGAACGGGCAGAGGGGTAGAAGACAGCGAATATTTCGTATTCGAGGCTTGTGAATACCGCCGCCATTTTCTTTCCTATGAGCCCGCATACGGAATCATGACGAACATTGACTTCGACCATCCTGATTATTTTAAGGATATCGATGATGTGATCAGCGCGTTTCAGGCGATGGCCATGCAGGTAACAAAAGGAATCATCGCTTGCGGTGATGATCAGCATCTGCAGAAGATCCATGCAAACGTACCCGTCGTATTTTATGGCCTTGGAGAACACAACGATTTTCAGGCAGCCAATATTAAGCGTGATGAGATCGGCACTACATTTGATGTTTTTGTGCGCAACACTTTTTATAACACATTTACGATTACGGGGTATGGAACCCACAACATTCTCAATGCGTTAGCGGTTATTGCGTTGTGCCACTATGAGGATGTACCCGTTGATATTATTTCCGACCGTCTAAAAACGTTTAGTGGTGTAAAGCGCCGTTATTCTGAAAAGCCGTTTGGCAGTCAAGTATTGGTCGATGACTATGCTCATCATCCAACAGAAATCAGTGCTACAATTGAAGCCACTAAATATAAGTACAAAGACCGTGATGTTGTGGCGATTTTTCAGCCCCATACTTTCACGAGAACGAAAACGTTTCTGCAAGAATTCAGTGATAGCTTAAGCAAAGCCGATTATGTTTATCTGTGTGATATCTTCGGTTCCGCACGTGAAAATGCAGGTACACTCACGATAAAAGACCTGCAGGACCTAATTCCGAATGCACAGCTTCTCACAGAGGATGAAGTAGGCATTCTGGAACAGCACAAAGACGGTATTCTATTGTTTATGGGTGCTGGAGATATTCAAAAGTTTCAAAAGTCCTATGAACAGGAAGTTGAAGAAAACAAAGGGAAAAGTACACGAATTGGATAACGATGAAAAAGGGGACTCGGGAAGAGTCCCCCTTTTTTTAAATGAATGAAAATGAACACGAGTAAAAAAAGCGCCGGAAGGTTTATCCTCCGGCGCTTTTAATATCACTTATTTTAGGTTCTCAGGGTTAAGCTTGTCAAGCTCAGGAAGAACAAAACGTCCGTCCTTACGGATCAATACATCATCAAAATAGATTTCTCCGCCGCCATAGTCAGGGCGCTGGATCATAACCATATCCCAGTGGATGTTAGAGTCATTGCCGTTATATGCTTCTTCATATGCTTGTCCAGGTGTGAAGTGGAAGCTTCCGTCAATCTTCTCATCAAACAGGATGTCTTTCATCGGATGCTGGATGAAAGGATTTACACCGATGGCAAATTCTCCGATATAGCGGGATCCTTCATCTGTATCAAAGATTTTGTTGATGCGCTCTGAATCATTGGCAGTCGCATTTACGATTTTACCGTTTTCGAAAGTAAGAGATACGTTTTCAAACGTATAGCCTTGATATGGAGAAGGAGTATTGTACGTGATCGTTCCATTTACAGAGTCGCGCACTGGCGCAGTGAATACTTCTCCGTCTGGAATATTGTTGGCTCCCGCACAGCGGATTGCCGGAATGTCTTTAATAGAGAAAGTAAGATCGGTTCCAGGTCCTTTAAGATGGACTTTATCCGTTCTGTTCATAAGATCTTCCAGAGATTTCATCGCTTCGTTCATATTGCCGTAATCCAGGTTGCATACTTGGAAGTAGAAGTCTTCAAAAGCATCGGTGCTCATGCTGGCAAGCTGAGCCATGGATGCGTTAGGGTAACGAAGAACGACCCATTTCGTTTTCTTAATACGAATATCGCGGTGCATTGCGAAGACTGTTCTTTCATAGAGCGCCATTTTTTCAGCAGGCACATCAGATAATTCGTTGATATTGTCTCCTGAACGCAGACCGATGTACGCGTCCATTTGCGACATAAGATCGCCTTCATGCTTAGCGATTAGTTTCATCTGATCCTCAGACGCTTCCATGTATTGCTGGCGCATCACGGAATGGTCTTTCAGCAATACGAAAGGATATCCCCCTGCTGCGTATGCTTCTTGTACAAGTGCATTGACAAGCTCTTTTTGAAAGCCGAAGTTTTCAATAAGAACCTTTTCCCCTTTTTGGAGATTAACAGAGTATGTAATTAGATTTTTGGCTAATTGTTGAATGCGTGGATCTCTCAAAGAAATTTCCCCCTCGAATTATGTTGATAGGCCTAACGTATCTATTTTAACTCAATTTAAACAATTTGTAATGTTCAAACCCCAATTCTAGAAGGAAATCGGTAAATATTGTAGAATAGTAGGATACATGTTTAGTTTTATGGGCATAGGGTAATTTTAAAACCAATCATATCAGGAGGTGTCGCGGAAATATGAACGTACTGATTCCAATAAGTGTCGCCATCATTGCCCTCGCATTTGTTGTCCTCGTGTTTTTCTTAGCCCGTACTTTAAAATCCTTGCAGGGAACACTTGATAACGTAGCGAAAACATTAGATGGGCTAGAAACCCAATTAAACGGAGTGACTTCAGAGACAGCTCAGCTGCTTCACAAAACAAACAAACTTGCTGAAGATGTCCAAACCAAGGCAGATTCCTTGAATACCGTGTTTTCTGCCGTACAGGATTTAGGAAGCTCTATTCATAATGTGAATCAATCTGTCCGCAAAGTAACAGAGAAAATTTCTACTGGTGCTGAGCGGCAGTCTGAGAATATTTCCAAGGCGGTTCAATGGGGTAACGTTGCAATCAACCTTTGGGAAAAATGGAAGATGAAAAAATCCAAATTGGAATCTTCCCGAAGAAAACAATACCAATAAGGAGGAGAATCATGAGTAACGAAAACAACAACCAAAACATTAACAGTAAAGATTTTATTATTGGTGCTCTTGTGGGTGGAATTGTAGGTGCTGCTTCTGCACTATTGATGGCTCCTAAAAGCGGTAAGGAATTAAGGAATGACATCAATGAGCAGGCAGGCACAATTAAGGATAAGAGCACTGAATGGTCTGCGATGGCGAAAGATAAATCATCCAATATTGCTCGTACCGTTTCCGAGCAGTCCAATCAAGTGGCTGGCAAGGTGAAGGAGTTAACGACCAGCATCCGCCGAGACCTTGATAATTGGAGAAATAAAGGCAAAGATGTGATGGATGAGAGTGCTGATGCATATGGTGAAATTACAAGCCAAGCAGAAACTGAAGTTAACCGTCAGCCGAATACGGTAACTGAAGAAGAACTTGTTGAGCAAAAATATTGATACCATTTGAATAAATGTGAAATGATAAGCGGAGAAGATGATCTTCTCCGTTTTTTTTTATATAAAGGAGGAAACGATATGCCATTAACGAAAATTTCAGATTCAGAAGCTTTTAAAAAGGCGATAAGCGAAAATGGGAGAGTGTTTGTACTGAAGAACAGCACAACTTGCCCGATCAGTCATGCGGCTTTTGAAGAGTACAAAAAATTTGCTGAAGATCAAAGTGGGAACTTATACTACTTGAACGTTCAGGAAGCGCGGCCGCTTTCCAATGAAATTGCCGAGGCTTATGGAATCAAACATGAATCTCCTCAGGTCTTGCTTTTTGAGAATGGTGAGGTAAAATGGAACGATTCCCATTGGTCCATCACCTATTCTGTGCTGCAGGATAAGGTTAATCAATAATATATCCCTGTTTTGCCCGGATTCAGCCGAGCAAAACAGGTTTTTTTATATTTTTACAGGTGACAGTTCCCCTTGGTTTCGACTATAATGTATGTGTTTTAAAAACAGAGCATAGGAGAGGTTAACATGAGCATAGGTAAGTTAGACGAGCTGAGAGACCTGGTGAAAGGTCTGGACCTGCAGCTGCTGGACCTGTTGAATAGACGGGAAGCGATGCTGCAAGAGAATGAATCCCTAAGGCTGGAAAGTACGATTGCACTGCGTGATAAGGCCAAAAAGCAAAAGGAAGGGCCTTTGTGCAAAAACGTGCTATTGAACATTATTAAAGCACTCGAAGATGCTGGACAGAATCTTGATCAAATGCAAGCCCGCCATCTTCTTGTTTCAAGAAAAAGACATCCTGAAAACACGGTATTTTCGATCAAAGGAGAAAAGATTGGGAATGGTATTCCCCATCTGATCGCCGGTCCATGTGCAGTCGAAAGTGAACAGCAGCTGGATGAAGCGGCTAAAGCTGTAAAAGCACAGGGACTTACGTTTATGCGAGGCGGAGCTTTCAAGCCAAGAACGTCACCTTATGATTTTCAAGGTCTGGGAATTGAGGGTCTTAAGTTATTGAGGCAAGCCGGTAACAAACATGGCTTGGCTGTTATAAGCGAGATCGTTGACCCCAGAGACCTTGGGGCGGCCGAAGAGTATTTGGATATCATTCAAATTGGTGCAAGGAATATGCAAAACTTTGAACTGCTGAAAGAAGCCGGCAAAATGAGCAAGCCAGTCCTGTTAAAGCGTGGACTTGCGGCTACCATTGAGGAATTTATTTATAGTGCTGAATATGTCATGGCAAGCGGAAATGATCAGATCATTTTATGTGAGCGCGGAATAAGGACCTATGAGAAAGCGACGAGAAATACATTGGACATTACTGCTGTTCCGATTCTTAAGCAAGAGACGCACCTCCCAGTCTTTGTGGATGTTACCCATTCGACCGGAAGGAAGGATCTGCTCGTTCCTTCTGCAAAGGCAGCGCTGGCAATCGGTGCAGACGGCATTATGGCAGAAGTTCATCCTCATCCTGAGCTTGCCTTATCCGATTCGGCACAGCAAATGAATCCTCAAGAATTTCAACTGTTTGTCGATGAGCTAAGCAGCAGCGGTTTATATAATAGAACGGGAATCTACGCTTAACAGGTGAGACCCACAGGCGCCATGCGCCGAGAAAGTAGGCGCTGGCACCGGTAAGGCTTTAGCGCCCGCCCTGCGAAAGTAGGCGTTTACGCCGGTAAAAGCGAGCATCCTGAAACGGAAATCAACTACTCCTAAGAGCAACAAAGGTTACGAAAACAGCCTAACCAAAAAACTCTCCCTAGTGGAGGGTTTTTTCATTAATATGGCTGGCCATGAATATAAAGGAAAAGAAAAACAGCAATACCTGAGCATAAAAGAGCATATGTAAGGAATTTAAAGAATCGCTCCAGTCAGACATGTGCTATCTTCATATGAATGTTTATTTGCATGATAATCAAGATAAAGGTATTTTTACTTCTTGTTTGATCTGCGTATAATGGGTAGGGTGAACCAGAAAACGACTGCAAATTGGTCAATTTGTAGCAATGTCCTTACCTTTTAGAGGAGGGAAAACTTGATGAAAAACCTTGAGTCAAACACAAAAACAACAACGAAACAATCATTGCATTTTTTCCTGCTTGCCGTAACAATGCTTTGGATTAAATCCTACTTAGCTTTTCAATTTGGATTAAATCTTGATCTTGAAAATGTTATGCAGCAGATCATTTTGGTGATTACACCGCTAAGTTCTGCGATTTTCTTTCTGGGCTTGAGTTTGTTTGCACCGGCAAAGAGCAGAAATAAAGCATTATTAACCATTCACTTTATCATGTCATTTATTTTATATGCGAATGTTGTATACCATCGGTTTTTTGATGATTTTATTACCATTCCAGTACTGTTTCAATTTAAGAACTTTGGGGATCTCGGCGGCAGCGCACAAAGCTTAATGCACCCGCTTGATGTTCTATATTTCTTGGACTTTCTACTGTTATTGACCATCGTATTGCTTAAAAAAGTTAAGCCTGCTGAAAAGATTAAAAAGAAAACCATTGGCCTTGTATTTGCATCTGCTTTAAGTATCTTTATTGCCAACATCGGCATGGCAGAAATTCAGCGTCCAGAGTTGTTAACAAGGACGTTTGACCGTGCCATTCTTGTAAAGCTAATGGGGATATACAATTATCATGTATATGACGCAGTAATGAGCACGAAATCGTCAACACAGCGGGCGTTAGCTGACAGCAACGACCTTTCAGACGTTAAGAATTATGTGGATTCCGATTATAAAAAACCAGATGATAAAATGTTTGGTGCGGCGAAAGGAAAGAACGTAATCCTCGTGTCGATGGAATCAACACAGAACTTCCTGATCAACAAGAAAATAAATGGGCAGGAAGTAACGCCATTTTTGAACGATTTAACGAAAAGCAGTTATTACTTTGATAATTTTTATCATAATACCGGACAGGGTAAAACGTCCGATGCAGAGTTTTTGATTGATAACTCGTTATATGGGCTGCCAGGCGGTGCCGTTTATACGACAAAAGCTCAAAACAAATTTCATGCAACACCTGAAATTGTAAAACAGAGGGGCTACAATCCGGTCGTTTTCCATGCAAACAATAAAAGCTTCTGGAACCGCGATATTATGTATGATACGTTAGGCTACAACAAGTTTTATTCAAAGCCTTATTTCCATGTTACGGACCAGAACTCAGTAAACTATGGCTTAAAAGATAAGGAGTTCTTCAAGCAATCCATGCCGATGCTTGAAAATCTCAAACAGCCGTTCTACAGTAAATTCATCACATTGACAAATCATCATCCTTTCATTTTGAACAATGATCAGGAAAAGTCGATCCAGCCGGCTAACACAGGAGATCCTACAGTGGATAATTACTTTGTTACCGCTCGATACCAGGATGAGGCATTAAAACAGTTCTTCCAGCAGCTGAAAGCTTCAGGGCTTTATGATAACTCAGTTGTCATCTTGTACGGAGACCATTATGGTATTTCAGAAAACCATAATAAAGCGATGAGTAAGATTTTAGGAAAAGAAGTTACACCTTATGAGCATCTTAAGCTTCAAAAAACACCATTGTTCATTCATGTTCCGGGCCAAAAAGGAAAAACGATGCATACGATCGGCGGAGAGGTTGATTTGAAACCGACCATTCTGCATCTGCTCGGTATAAAAACAAAAGGTGATATTCAGTTCGGCTCTGACCTTTTCTCTCCTGAACGTGATGATTTCACCGTTCAAAGGGACGGAAGTGCGATTTCGAAAGATTATGTTTATTCCGGAGAAAAAGAAAAATGCTACAATCAGACAGATGGAAAAGAAGTGGCTAATAAGCTATGTAAGCCTGCAAAAGAAAAGGCTGAAAAAGACCTGAATCTGTCAGATAAAGTGGTTTATGGAGACTTGCTCCGATTCTTTAAAGACGGAAAAATTGTCCCAAACCAAGAAACAAAATAACAGTAAAATTAACCGGCTGATTTCAGCCGGTTTTTGCTGTTTTGTATGTACTTACGGGGAATGGAGAAAACTATACAAAAGAATTTGTAAAATATTCACTTTTCCCCGCTGGATTACAGCGCTGTCACTGCTTTTCGTTGCCTAACTGCAGTCCTTTACTGTATGATATCAATAACATTACATAACCTGTCTGGATTGTGGAATTAAAGGAGGATTATCAAATTGAATACAACAATTTATGATGTCGCCCGTGAAGCAGGAGTCTCTATGGCAACTGTTTCACGTGTCGTAAATGGAAACCCGAATGTAAAACCATCTACAAGAAAAAAGGTGCTTGAAGCAATCGAACGCCTAGGATACCGTCCTAATGCTGTTGCAAGAGGACTTGCGAGCAAGAAGACAACAACAGTAGGTGTGATCATCCCTGATATTGCAAGCATCTTTTTCGCTGAACTTGCCCGTGGAATTGAAGACATTGCTACGATGTATAAATACAATATTATTTTGTGTAATTCGGATCAAAACAAAGAAAAAGAAATACACCTTCTCAATACATTGCTTGGCAAGCAAGTGGATGGAATCGTTTTTATGGGCGGTAAAATTACAGAAGAGCTTGTAGAAGAATTTAAAAAATCCCCTGTGCCGGTTGTAATGGCTGCAACGGTTGATATGGAAAAGGAAATACCATCCGTTAACATTGACTATCAGCAAGCCGTGTATGATGCAGTGGAGCATCTTCTGAAATCTGGCCATGAATCAGTAGCTATGGTCACTGGTCCACTTGAAGACCCGATCAATGGCTACCATAAGTTTACGGGTTTCCGTAAAGCGATGGAGGACGCAGGAAAAACAGTTGACGAAAAGCAGATTTTTGTCGGTGATTACACGTATGATTCCGGTATTGAAGCAGTTGAAACATTCCTTGAGAGTGGAAACATGCCTACAGCGATTTTTGTCGGCACAGATGAAATGGCACTTGGTGTTATCCACGGCGCACAGGATAAAGGATTGACTGTACCGGGGGACCTTGAAGTAATCGGTTTTGACAATACAAGGCTTGCAACCATGGTCAGACCAACCCTTTCAACCGTCGTACAGCCGATGTATGATATCGGTGCAGTTGCGATGCGCCTATTGACAAAATTGATGAACAAAGAAAAGGTGGAAGAGAACACAGTCGTTCTTCCTCACCGTATTCAGTTCCGCAACACAACAAAGAACAACGATTAATAAAATTGGTGTGATTGAAGCGCCTCTGAAAAACAGAAGGGAAAAAGCAAGCTTCTGCCCATCTGCTTTTCTGGCGCTTCATTTGTTTCACAAATCAGCCCTTTTAACAAAGCCAAGAAGATAAAGGTGGGAGAAGAATTGAGAATTGGCATAATTGGGGCCATGGATGAAGAAATTCATTACATGAGACAAGCCCTTGATATTTATGGGGAAAGCGTTCATGTCAAAGGTAAATATTATGAAGGCACCTATGGAACTAAAGAAGTGGTCCTTTGTAAATCAGGTGTGGGAAAAGTGAATGCTGCGATTACCACACAGGTTTTGATCGACCGTTTTAAAGTGACTCATATTTTATTTACAGGAGTTGCAGGAGCTCTTCATCCTGAGCTTGAGATTGGGGATATTGTCATCTCCACCAGCGCACTGCAGCATGATATGGATGCTTCGGCTCTTGGGCCGCATTTTCCACAGGGAATGATACCGATGTTCGATTATGAATCTGATTTTACAGCTTGTCCGAGCCTTGTTGAGCTTGCTGAACAGGCAGCTGCAAAGATACGGGATATTCATGTCCGCAAAGGAAGAATTTTAAGCGGGGATCAATTCATTGCCAGCCGGGAGACCGTTGAAAAGTATTTTCAGCAGTTTGATGGCGCATGTATTGAGATGGAAGGCTCAGCTGTAGCGCAGACTGCCTTTTTAAATGATGTTCCGTTTGTGGTCATTCGTTCGATTTCAGACAAAGCCAACGGGGAAGCAACGGTAAATTTCACAGAATTCACTAAGCTTGCTGCCGAACGATCATCCTCCATTGTTGAAGAAATGCTAAAGACAATTTAATAGAAAAAATGAAACACCTGATAGAGAGATTCCATCAGGTGTTTTTTGTATAATCCCGAATATGGTGAAGTGCCTTTGAAAGGGTCAGCGCATTTTTTTCTGTGATCTCCTGTTTGCGGGGAATCGGTTTATACAGCTTGTCAGGATCCTCCCAAGTAAGAGGAAGCGTGACAGGTGCTTGTTTTTGCCACTTTTCCACCCACTCCATCGGCAAAGATCCTTTTAAGTCGATATCGTTCATGGCAAGCCAGATTTCCGACCATGCCCGCGGCACGACACGCCAGATGTCATATCCGCCGCCTCCTGTAGCAATCCATTTTCCACCGCAGTACCGGTCTGCTGCTTTTTTCGCGATCCTCGGTATGGCGTGGAACGAGTTCATCGTAACTGACAGGTGTGTCAGCGGGTCAAGGTAGTGGGCGTCAGCACCGTTCTGGGTGAGGATCACATCGGGCTTAAAGAAGGCGGTTACTTCATTCAGGGCGGTTTCATAGAGGCTGAGCCAGGACTCATCTTCCGTAAAGGCGTCTACCGGTAAATTGAAAGAGTAGCCGTATCCGTCACTCTGGCCTTTTTCTGTCACATTTCCGGTTCCGGGAAACAGGTATCTGCCTGTTTCATGAATGGATAGCGTACAGGCATCCGGATCCTCATAAAACGCCCATTGGACTCCGTCACCGTGATGGGCATCAGTATCCACATACAGTACTTTCACGCCATACTTCTTTTTTAAATATGCAATAGCCACCGCGCAGTCATTATAGACGCAAAAACCGGAGGCCTTCCCTCTGAATCCGTGATGAAGGCCTCCGCTGGCGTTGAAACCATAAGAAGCTTTGCCGTCCATGACCATATCTGCAGCAGTTAAGGTAGCTCCGACAATAAGTGCACTGGCTTCATGCATGCCGGGAAAAATGGGCGTGTCCTCTGTTCCAAGGCCGTAATTTTCAGCGGAAACAGCGTTCAATGTTCCTTCGCCTGCTTTTTTTACTGCCTCAATATATGCTTCGTCATGTATGAGGCTGATTTCTTCGTCTGTAGCCATCCTCGGTTTTACGATCTGGCTGTCCTCCAAGGCACCGGAAGAACGCAGAAGTTCATATGTTAATTGGACACGCAGCTGGTTAAAGGGATGATCTTCATTGAATTTATAACGAAGCATGTCCTCGGAATAGATAAAAACCGGTTTCTTCATCTTTCCACTTCCGGTTCCTGCGGCCAAATGACGTCATAACCATTCTGCCTTAGTTCAGAAGCGATGCGGTATGGATTCATTGTCCCGATCCGGAACACCAGAATCTTTTGGTGTTCTTCTTGTTTGTCCGGATAGACGAGAACACTGTTGATGTTAATTTTAAAATTCTTGATCAGAGAAGCAACATCAGCCAGTTTGCCAGCGATATTTTCAACCTTAACCTCAAGGTGTGAGCTGGGCTGATGGGCACCTGTAAGCTGTATGAGAGTGTACAGCATGTCCCGTTCAGTGATGACCCCTACCAGTTTTTTCTTCTCAAGGACGGGGATGCAGCCGATCTGATGCTCGTAAAAAACACCAAGAAGGTCTTCGGCAAAATCAAGTGAATGTGCAGTGATCACATCACGTTTCATTATCTCAGAAACGGGCCGCTGAAATTCTTCAGGATGATCGGCAGCATCAAAGATGGACGGGCTGGCGTCTCTTAAATCACGATCAGAAATAATGCCGACAAGCAATCCTTCTTCATCAACAATCGGCAAATGGCGGATGCGGTGAGTTTTTAAAAGAAGCAGAGCTTCCTTAATCGTAGTTTGTGGCATGGCTGTAACAGCCTGTTTATTCATCATGTCCTGAACAATCATCTTTATTTCTCCTTTCTCCGGTCAATACATAAAGCGGTTCTGGAAACGGATTTTATCGAATTGCTGTACAGAATTCATCGTTATTCTCTTTCCGATCCTGACCATTAAACAGTTTGCGGGGTGTGAGCTGATCTCCGGATCGTCTGTTGCCATATATTCCAGGCCTCCGGCATTCATCATTTTCTCCATCACTTTCCTGTAATCCCAAACCGACAAGCCGGTTCCTTTCAGATCCCAATGCCAATAATATTCCGTTGTGATAATGATATAATCTTCCATCGCATCATCCATCATCGATACTTTTAATAGGCTTTTCCCTATTTTACAGTTGCGGTAATCCGCAATGACTTCAATGGCACCGAGTTCAAGCAGGTTCTCCATGTTTCCTTGTGACCATCTTTCCATCGGATCAGGATAGACATAGGTCACATAGCCGATAATTGTCTCTTTATTTCTGGCGATTATGATTCTTCCTTCATCAAGTCCTGCAATCTCAATGAGAGCTTCACGCTGCTGGTGCGGTGGCCTGAACGCCTTTAAGCCGGCATGAAACTCGTAGCCTGCCAGATGTTCAGGCGAAATCGGCCCTTCGATAATGACCTTGCCCAAAGGTGTATCAATGGCAAGGCAGTTGTATGTTTTCTTATGGTTCATTTATACACCACCCAATTTGAAAGTTATCCAATTCTATTATACATAAACAAGGCCATTTGTAAGGGCTTTCAACTTATTTGGTGTGACAATTCTAATAAATTTAAAAATTTAGAACGATTATGATATAATGGCTTTGAATATCTTGGCATAGGAGGAGATTGGCTAATGAAAGTGGAAACGCTTCCGAGTGTAAAGGGTAACTTTAACCTTGAAGACTATCAAGCAGCATATGACGCATTTGACTGGAAAAGCATAGAAAAAGAATTTTCCTGGTATGAAACGGGGCGAGTCAATCTAGCCTATGAAGCGGTTGACAGACATGCAGAAGGCGATAGAAAAAATAAAGTAGCACTTTATTTCTCAGATCAGAAAAGAGACGAGAAGTATACATTTAAAGAGATGAAGGAACAATCTAATCGGGCCGGCAATATGCTCCGCCAGCTTGATGTTGAAAAAGGGGACAGGGTGTTTATTTTTATGCCGCGTTCTCCTGAGCTGTATTTTTCACTGCTCGGGGCAATCAAACTGGGAGCCATCGTCGGCCCGCTGTTTGAAGCATTTATGGAAGGGGCAGTCAGAGACCGTCTGGAAGACAGCGAAGCTAAAGTACTGATCACAACTCCTCAGCTTTTGGAGCGCGTGCCAGTCAGTGAACTTCCTTATTTAAAACACGTTGTGCTCGTTGGTGAGGACGTGAAGGAAGAAGGGCCGTATGTCGATTATTTCAGCCGAATGGAAAAAGCGGACAAGGAGCTCGATTTGGAATGGGTAGACCGTGAAGACGGGCTGATCCTTCACTATACATCAGGCTCAACCGGTAAACCAAAAGGCGTCCTCCATGTTCATAATGCGATGATTCAGCATTATCAGACCGCTAAATGGGTACTTGATCTTAAAGAATCGGATGTTTACTGGTGCACGGCCGATCCCGGCTGGGTGACAGGAACCTCCTATGGTATTTTCGGGCCTTGGCTGAACGGTGCCTCCAATGTGGTCCGGGGCGGCAGGTTTAGCCCGGAAGATTGGTACGGTACGATCGCAAAGTATGGCGTAACGGTTTGGTACAGTGCACCAACCGCATTCCGTATGCTTATGGGAGCCGGGGATGAGGTCGTAAAACGCTTTGATCTTTCTTCGCTCCGGCACATCCTGAGTGTTGGTGAGCCGCTGAATCCTGAAGTAGTCCGCTGGGGCATGAAGGTCTTTAACCTGCGCATCCATGATAACTGGTGGATGACGGAAACAGGAGCTCAGCTCATCAGCAATTTCCCGGCAGTTGAAGTTAAGCCGGGCTCAATGGGCAAACCATTCCCGGGCATTGAAGCGGCTATCATCGATGATCAGGATAATATCCTGCCGCCTAACCGAATGGGGAACCTGGCGATTAAAAAAGGATGGCCTTCCATGATGAGAGCGATCTGGAACAATCCGCAAAAATATGAATCTTACTTTACCCCTGGCGGCTGGTATGTGTCTGGAGACTCAGCCTATATGGATGAGGACGGCTACTTCTGGTTCCAAGGCCGTATTGATGATGTCATTATGACATCAGGTGAAAGGGTAGGGCCTTTTGAGGTAGAAAGCAAGCTTGTCGAACACCCTGCAGTTGCCGAGGCGGGGGTAATCGGGAAGCCAGACCCGGTTCGCGGTGAAGTCATTAAAGCATTCATCGCACTCCGTGAGGGTTATTCTCCGAGCGAAGAATTGATTCAGGAAATCAGATCGTTTGTGAAATCTGGTTTGGCCGCTCACTCTGCTCCAAGAGAAATCGAGTTCAGAGACAAGCTGCCTAAGACAAGAAGCGGCAAGATCATGCGCCGTGTACTCAAGGCATGGGAATTGGATCTGCCGACTGGCGACTTATCCACGATGGAAGACTAATCATTTAAAGCAAAAAGCCCGCGAATTAATTCGCGGGCTTTTTTGGTTTCTTTTTATCATCATTTTGGGGAGGAGGATCCTTCGGCTTTTTGCCTGCCGTTGGATCATCCGTTTTTTTGTCATCCGTTCCCGGTTTGTCTGGTTTCTTTGGATCTGCTTTTTCTTTGCCGCTTTTAATCTTCTCAGATGGCGCCGATTCCTTGCCCGAGACGTCTACTGCTGTAACATACAGCACGCCTGATGGGGCAGATAGAGAGGTTTTATCTGATGTTAGACTGCCGATTTTCTTAAACGGACCGTTTCCGCTAGCAGAATAATAGACACGGTAGCCGACTACATCACTTTCTCCTGACGCAGACCAGGATAGCTTCCCGCCTTTGGATGACAGTCCGCTGACTGTATCAGGGTTTTTTCCGTTCTCTGGAAGGTTTGTCTTAGGAAGAAGATGGTCAGAATTTTCTTCTCCGGTCACTTTCTTCAAGTCGACTCCGTCAAACAGCGCATCGTCAATGAGGACGCCTTTTTGAGTAAATTCTTTTGGTGTCGATTCGGACGCTTTGTATTTCTTTCCGTTTGCAATAACATAAAGCCCGGTATCCATGCTGTTATCTGTTGAATCTGGAGCATATTTTACATTGAATAGATCTGTTGTTACAAGACCTGCTGACCGGCAGAGATCAGACGGAAGTTTTCCGGAGATTCCGCAAATTTCTTTCCTGACGATTCCCGAAGGCATGGAGAAACGATGCTTCGGGGCCATGAGTGATGGCGCGTATTTATAGGCATCATTGGCAAAAGCTGCCCACAGGGTCTGGCTAATATGCTGTTGTCCTGTTGGAAGTGCTTCAGGTTTATCATATCCGTGCCATACACCAAGCGTTACGTTAGGATTTGTCGCTACAAACCAAGAATCCTTGGCAGAGGATGTGGTACCGGTTTTTCCGGCCCAATCTGCATAAAAGTTCAGTCTGCCTGGAATGCTTGCTGCGGTTCCGCCTGGCTTCAGTACATCCCTCATCATATCAAGGATAAGATAAGAGGTTTGCGGAGAATATACTGGCACCGGCTTAGATTTATGTTTATATAGAACTTTTCCATGTTTGTCTTCAATTTTTTCAATAAGGTAGGCATCCACAAACTTGCCTTGGTTAGCAAAGGTTGCGAAAGCGTTCGTATTCTCTTCTACGGTTACTCCGTGGGTCAACCCGCCGATGGCAACAGATGTAGCCGATCTGTCTGTATCAGTAATTGTTGTGAATCCCATTTTCTCCAATCGATTGAAGGCATCGGCCCGATTCGCTCTCATGAAGCTGCGCAGTGCAGGAATATTATAAGACTTGGCAAGTGCGGTCCTTGCGGAAAGGAGTCCATGAAAACGGTTATCATAGTTGTTTGGTGCGTATTTGCCAATGGTCAGCGGTGTATCAGGAATGATGTAACCCGGCTGCACTTTACCTTCCTCAATGGCCGGAGCATATGCGAGCAGCGGCTTCATCGTTGAACCATTCTGTCTTAATGCCTGAGTTGCATGGTTCAGCTGTTCACGGTTGTAATCACGCCCTCCGACAAAGCTGATGATAGCTCCTGTTTTATTTTCAATCAGTATGGAGCCTACTTCCTGCGGCTGCTTTTCATAGATCCATTTTCCTTTGGCGTTCTTCACGCGGACGAGGTGAGTAGAGCCGAAGAGATATTTGTTCTTCGCTGTTTTCTCCATTTCCTCATAGATCTTTTTATTGATTTTCGTATGAATTTTCAGGCCTTTTTGGCGCAGCTGTACAAAAGCATTCTGACGGTATTCATCTTTTGTGTTCTGCTTAAGCTTGTCAAAGTTCTTGCCGTCTTTTTTAGCGGCGAGTCTTGCAAGGATATCTGCTGAACGGCGCTCGACTTCAATGCTTAAGTAAGGATATTTTTCGTAAGAAGATTCCTTCTTCGTTACAAAGTGTTTTCTCACATTATATTTCAGTGCTTTATCGTATTGTTCAGGTGTTATGGCTCCATTTGTCAGCATGCGGTTCAAAACCGTTTTCATGCGGTTGGTACCATATGTAATATCTTTTTTAACTGCTCCTTGTTGTGTAAATGGAGAATATACAAACGGGTTTTGCGGCATGCCTGCAAGGAAAGCTGCCTGCGGCAAGTTCAGTTTGTCAGCGTCAACACCGAAAACTCCCTGAGAGGCCGCCTGGATGCCGGCTACGTTTCTGCCGGATGAGTTACGTCCGAATGGAACGATGTTTAAATATGCTTCAAGGATTTGCTCTTTTGTAAACAAGTGCTCGAGTCTGAGTGCGAGCAGGATTTCTTTCGCTTTTCTGTCGAAGGAAACCTCGTTCGTTAAGATCTGGTTTTTAATGAGCTGCTGAGTAAGAGTACTCCCGCCCGAACGGTTATTGGAGCCTGTTACTTCCTGAAGCGTTGCCCGGAGGATAGCCTTTGGAACAATGCCGTCATGCTCATAGAAATATTGATCCTCCGTTGAAATAACGGCATCTTTTACGAATGGTGAGATTTCCTTTAAAGGAACCTCCTGGCGGTCAAGGTCAGCACGCAGCTTGCCGATCAGTTGATCTTTGTCAAAATACATCGTACTCGTTTCTTCGTAATTGTAAATGTCATTCTTCATGGTGCTGTAAGCTCTGACTGGCTCGTTTTTTACAAGCGAGGCCAGAAAGCCAGCCCCTGCTCCAGCAGCCAAACAGCCGCCAAGCAAGAACAATACCACGATAATTAAGAATAAGTTCCAGGTGAATGTGTATGTTTTATCTGCGGCCTGTATAATTTTTTTCTCATTTAGATACGCAATAAAGCGCCTCCATTTTTCCTTAATTTCCTCTAGATGAGACATTTGTAAATTCCCCCCTATCTGACTAATTATATCATATCCCATGTCGTTTGAAGGGGGACTTAAGACAATTTTGTCAGTGGATGAGGAATTGACAATGCGTATAACCTGTGGTAAAAATGAAGAATATATGTCAATTGGATAAAACAGAAGCGAAGATAGGATTTAGTAGTAACCGTCTCCCTGTTACAGAAAGCTGGTGGCCGCTGCAAACCAGTACATAGACAGTTTATGAATTACACCCTGGAGCTTTCTTTGTGAAATGAAAGTAGCAAAGACCGGTTGAAAAGCCGTTAATGGATATGAGTGGGAGGAAATACGTTTCCTTCAACGAGGGTGGTACCGCGGTAATCACGTCCCTTATTACAGGGGCGTTTTTTATTTGTCTTCATCCAGAAACTGAAAGGAGCAACTATAATGACAATTTTACAAGACTTGGAATTTCGAGGTCTCATCAATCAAGTGACTGACCGGGAAGGTTTGGAAGAAAAGCTGCAGAGCGGAAAAACCCCTTTTTATTGCGGTTTTGACCCGACAGCAGACAGCCTGCATGTGGGCCATTTGCTTGTGATCATGACGATGCGGCGCCTTCAGCAGGCAGGCCATCAGCCGATCCCTCTTGTGGGAGGAGCGACAGGAATGATTGGGGACCCAAGCGGGAAGAAGGCAGAGCGGACGTTAAATGAGGCAGGTGTGGTTCAACAATGGAGCGAACGAATTAAACAGCAGCTTTCTAAGTTTTTGGACTTTAACGCTCAGGATAATCCTGCGAAAATCGCCAACAACTATGAGTGGATCGGCAGCATGGACGTTATTTCATTCTTGCGTGATGTAGGGAAATACTTTCCGCTGAACTATATGCTTGCAAAAGATTCCGTAGAATCCCGTTTGGAAGCTGGGATTTCTTTTACAGAGTTTACGTACATGATCCTTCAGTCTTATGACTTCCTTCAATTGTACCGCCAGGAAGGGTGCCGGATGCAACTTGGCGGAAGCGACCAATGGGGCAACATCACAGCTGGTCTGGAATTGATCCGCAAAGCCGGAGAAGAAGAGAGAGCATTCGGATTAACCATCCCGCTCGTAACGAAGAGTGATGGAACGAAATTCGGGAAAACAGAAGGCGGAGCGATCTGGCTTGATCCGGAGAAAACCACTCCTTACGAGTTCTATCAATTCTGGATCAACACGGATGACCGTGATGTGATTAAATTCTTGAAGTACTTCTCATTCAAGAGTCATGAAGAGATCAACGAACTTATTGAACAAGTGCAGAGCGCCCCTGAAAAACGTGCCGCGCAAAAGGCGCTTGCAGAAGAATTGACTGCTCTTGTGCATGGAGAACAGTCATTGGAACAAGCCATCAAAATCTCTCAGGCACTGTTCAGCGGACAGCTTTCTGAATTGACTGGAGCTGAAATTGAGCAAGGCTTTAAAGACGTGCCTTCCTTTGAAATGGAGTCTAAAGAGGATATCGGTCTGATCGACCTGCTTGTAGCAAGTAAAATTTCTCCATCAAAACGCCAAGCTCGTGAGGATATAACCAATGGAGCGATCTCAATCAATGGCGAACGTTGCCAGGACCTTGAAAAAGTGGTGGGAAGAAGCTCTCGTATTGATGATCGATTCGTCGTCATCAGAAGAGGGAAGAAGAAATATTTCTTGATCCGATACTAAGAATAGATATTAAAGCAGAACCGGCCCGGACTCAGGGGTCGGTTCTTTTTTTATTAAACTTTGGTGGAGGGAAAGTGCAATTCAATTCGACAAAAAGAATGTATCAAAATCAGTCGAAACGTGTCGGGGATATTGTGTTTGAGAATAAAAGGTGCTGTTTTGAGAATAAATTGGTTTGTTTTAAGAATAAAGTGGTCTATTTCGAGAATAAATGAACCTCCCGCCACATAATAAAAAAAAACGCCCCGTAAAAACGGAGCGTTTTCTTAAACTTAACGAGAGTAGTACTCAACGATAAGCTGTTCTGAAATTTCAGCCGGTAATTCAGAACGCTCTGGTAAGCGAGTGAATGTACCTTCTAGTTTGTTTTCGTCAAAAGTCAAGAAGTCAGGAACAAAGTTGTTCACTTCGATTGCTTCTTTAATAGCGCTAAGGTTTTGTGACTTTTCACGAACACCGATAACTGAACCAGGTGCTACGCGGAAAGATGGAATATCAACGCGCTTTCCGTTTACAGTAACATGGCCATGGTTTACCAATTGACGAGCTGCACGGCGAGTGCGAGCAAGACCAAGACGGTAAACGATGCTGTCTAAACGAGACTCAAGAAGGATCATGAAGTTTTCACCATGAATTCCTGTCATTTTGCCTGCATCATTGAAGATACGGCGGAATTGACGCTCGTTTACACCATACATATGACGAAGCTTTTGCTTCTCTTGTAATTGTAAACCGTATTCAGAAAGTTTTTTACGTTGGTTAGGACCATGTTGTCCTGGAGCGTAAGGACGCTTTGCTAATTCTTTTCCAGTTCCGCTTAGGGAAATACCTAAACGACGGGAAATCTTCCATGTAGAGCCAGTATATCGAGCCATGAATGACTCCTCCTTCACTTGTTTTGTTTTAGTAAAACACAACAGTGACTGTTTTCTTTTCATCTGCATATTTTATTTGCCTATACCTTCACTTCAGCAGCCTTTGAAGCTACGAGATATACCATGCTTCTTCAAACATGTAACAAAATAAAACAAATGACGAACACAGTGCCGCTTTATTTTACACAAAGATTAGTATATGTTTTTTCGGGAAACAAGTCAAGGGCTAGTCTTAATATAAAGGCGCCATGGCAGTGATGGCTGAATACAATAATGGCAAAGTGGAAGGAATTGCGTTTCTGTGGGAGAAGGTTTATAGAAAGCGCTTACAAATAAAAAAAGGGGTGCATATCTATGAAGTCCAAGTATTTTGAAACCAATGCCATACACGCTGGGTATGAGGACAGCAAGCATGGAGGAAGTCTGTCTCCGCCGATCTACCAGACCTCGACTTTTGTTTTTCCGGATGCAGAAACGGGCGAGCGGAGATTTGCTGGAAATGAAGCAGGATATGTTTATTCCCGGCTGAAAAATCCGACAGTGGTTATGTTTGAGGAGCGAATGGCAGAACTGGAAGGCGGGGAGAAGGGTCTGGCTTTTGCATCCGGTATGGCCGCAGTATCAGCAGTATTGCTCGGCCTGTTGAAAACAGGGGACCATATCCTTTGTTCGGAAGGGGTCTATGGATGTACCTTCGGGCTTCTGCAATATATGGAAGATCATCTTCAGATCGGGCACTCCCTTATTCTAATGGAGAATGAAGCCGCTTTAGAAGCTGCGATTTTGCCTAACACCTCACTTATTTACATCGAGTCGCCGATCAACCCGACAATGAAACTTGTAGATTTAGAAATGGTGTCTAGAGTTGCCAGAGAAAAGAACATTCCAGTCATTGTGGACAACACGTTTTGTTCTCCGTATTTGCAGCAGCCTCTGAAAATGGGCTGTGACATTGTCGTGCACAGTGCGACGAAGTATCTTTGCGGCCATGGAGATGTCATCGGAGGCGTTGCAGTTGGAAGGCAGGACGTGATGCAGCAGATTGCAATGACCGCCCAGAAGGATATCGGTGGGATCATGTCCCCTTTTGAAGCATGGCTGCTTTTAAGGGGCATTAAAACGCTGCCTGTCAGAATGGACCGCCACTGTGATAATGCCGAAAGGATTGCTGTTCTTTTAAAACGCCATCCCTCTATTGAGTCTATCTTTTTTCCGGGAGATCCGGACTTTGCTCAGTATGAGGCAGGGAAGAGGCAGATGAAAAAGGCAGGCGGAATGATCAGCTTTTTGATAAAAGGAGGCAAGCCGGAAGCTCAGCAGATGATGAATGCATTAAAGCTTGTCAAAATTGCTGTAAGTCTTGGGGACGCTGAGACGCTTATCCAGCATCCGGCGACGATGACACATGCCGTAGTGCCTGAACAGGAACGGGAGAAGATGGGGATCAAACAGAATCTGCTGCGCTTATCCGTGGGGCTTGAAGCCTGGCAGGATATATGGGCAGATCTCGAGCAGGCTCTTCAGAGTGTTTATCAAAAAGAAAATCAGGTCGTAAGATAAAAAAAAGAACGGCCCGGAAGTTTTCCTGAGCCGTTCTTTCACATAGAAGTAATGTCTAGCTTCAGTGCCCAGGGCTGAAAACGTGTTTCTTGTTTTCAGCATAATGATGAAATCATCCCTAGTCCTCGGAGGACGATCTAATAACTCACAATTCGTCTTAGGTCGCTTACTTTTTTCTATATATGCTTGTTCAGTTCATCAACAAACCGTTCGAGCCATACTTTGTCGATCTCATCAAACCTGTTTTTTTCAGGGCTGTCAATATCAAGCACGCCAAACAGCTGGCCATTTTTTACAATGGGCACAACAATCTCAGATCGGGATGCAGCATCGCATGCGATATGCCCGGGAAACTGGTGAACGTCTTCCACAACCAGTGATTGCTGGTCTTTTGCAGCCGTACCGCAGACACCTTTTCCCAAAGGAATTCTTACACAGGCCGGCAGTCCTTGAAACGGTCCGAGGACGAGCTGGTCTGACAGTTCTTCATATTCATAAAATCCAACCCAATTAATAGCGGGGAGGAACTGGTTTAAAAGTGCTGAGGCGTTCGCCAGGTTAGCAGTAATGCTTGTCTCCCCTTCTAAAAGAGCACGGAGCTGCTTGAGGAGCAGATCGTATCCCTCTTCGCGATTTTGACTGTATTTTTCGACTGTAAACATGAACATCCCCCTTTTTATGCTAGCCGTCTTTCCCTATCTTATCAAAAATTGTAGAAGATTACATCCGAACAGGTGTATTTGTCGAGCGATTATTAAAGGGAATATCAGGTTTTCCAACGAAAAAGAAGTAATAAGAAGGGTGGTGGATACTAAATGTCAAAAGATCAGATGGCTACCAAAATTAAAATTGCCGAAGCTGCGATTGAATTGTTTACAAACCAGGGGTATCAGGGCACCTCGGTCAGGCAGATTGCCAAGAGGGCCGGTGTTAACCTTGCTCTCGTTTCCTATCATTTCGGCGGGAAGCAAGGCTTGCTTGAAGAGTTGATTTCATCATTTTATGAAGGGTATATTCGCAAGATTGAAGTGGTGTACCATACATCGATGGACTATACAGTTAAAGATCAGCTTTTGACCATGATTGAAAGTGTCCTGCATTACCAGCTGAAGCAGCCTGATCTGTCACGTTTTGTCCATCGGGAAATGACGCTTGATTCTACATTAGTAAGGGAAGTGATGACCACTTACCTCTCTAAAGAAAAATATTTTTATGACACCTTATTTGAAAAAGGCATGAAACGAAGAGAGTTTCATAAACAGCCTGTCATGCTCCTGACTTTGCAGCTGAGAAATCTGCTCATCATGCCTTTCCTTCATCCGTTATATATATCTGAAGTCTTCTATACGGCTCCACATGATCCCTTATTCGTTACGTCTTATGTAAGTTTCATCAATAAATGGCTGGAGCAGTCGGTTTGTATCCCGCCTAAAAAGAATCCGCTTCTGTCTGCTGTGCAGAATCCGCTATTTTCTTTGCAGGGAAAGTGGAACGGATAAAAGATCTTGGTGGATGAGTATATCATAGCCTTGTCCCAATCCCTTTGCACTATGGGCATCTGAACCATAGACAAAAGGGATTTTCTGTTTTATGGCCTCCTCAATCACCCAATGGGGAGGATAGGACTCTCCACACAATGGCTTGAATAATCCCGCTCCATTGTAGTCAAGTTCATAGCCGTGCAGCTTAATCAGTTCCAAAATCGTTCGGATTTCTTCCTGATAAGATTGATCCGTTGGATACTGTTTCTTAAATTTCTGGGCAAGGGTCATATGGCCGATCCGTTTTGGCTTGTAATTTCCCAAGTCTGATGTGATGGACTTTGATAGTGTCTTATAATAGGCACTGTATACATTGTCTGTGCTGCCGAATGAACGAACCATTTCACCGAACATGTCCTCGCTGTAATCAATGCAGAAATAGGAGCTTTCCTGCTTAATGAAATGGACGGAAAGAATGGCATCATCAAGCCGGGGACCGACTTCATTTAAAAAATCTTTTGTTTCCTTTTCAAATCCATCAATAAAGTCTACCTCTAATCCGATATTTATGGAGATCGTCTTGCTGTAATATTGTTTTGCAGCACCCAGTTCGTCCAAGTAGGAAGATAGCCTGCTTAATTCCATGCCTGAATCTTTTTCTGGTACCGGATCAATGAACCCTGAAGGCAAGGGGGCGTGTTCGGTAAAGGTCATTCCGGATAATCCTAATTCAATTGCCCGTTCAATATATAGAGAAATCGGGTCGGCGGTGCCATGCGGACAATACGGGGTATGGACATGGCCATCATAAAAAGTAGACATCGTTAACCTCCTGAGTTTTGTTAAAGGATAAGAAAGCTTTGATATTTATGGAAAAAAATTATGGTTTTTTTCATTTTTTTTTAGTCAAAATTCAGTTTTACATGTTATCATAAGAACATTGAGTTAGCTTTGGACAAGTGAAAAGCACTGTAAAACACTGGCATTCAATAAAAAAATTGCACTCATTAATTATTACAATTAAAATTAAACAATTGTAACATCATTATTACATAGATTTTGCAGTTTTGCAGAAAGGAAGAAAGGGTGCTTCCTATGACATACATAATTGCCGCAGTAGTTGTTTTAATAGCTGTCGTTGTTTTTGGCTCCTTTTCACGCAAACGGATTTATAAGCAGATTGACCGGCTGGAATCCTGGAAAATGGATATCATGAACCGTCCGCTAACAGAAGAGATTTCAAAGGTCAAAGGGCTTACAATGGTTGGTGAAACAGAAGAGAAATTTGAGTCATGGCGTAGCGACTGGGATGAGATGGTCACAGTTGAACTTCCAAATATGGAAGAGGCTCTGTTTGATGCCGAGGAAAGTGCGGACAAATACCGGTTTGGAAAGGCAAAAGGGATTCTGCATCATATTGAATCCCGGATGCAAGCCATGGAAGAGCGGATCAAAGCAATATCAGCTGAGATTGACGAACTGATCACAAGCGAAGAATTAAACAGGGAAGACATTATTGAGGCCAAGGAACAATTCAGTGAGGCTAAGAAGTACTTTCTGACACATTCCCGGTCTTTGGGGAAAACAGCCGTACTGTTTGAAGAGGAGTTTACAGAAGTCAATGCAAAATTTGTTCAGTTTGATGAATTGACCTCACAGGGCAACCACCTCGAAGCCCGAAAAATTCTCGTTGAAAGTATTGAAAAATTAAAAGAAGCCAGATCGAAAATGGAATCAGTTCCTGAACTGCTAGTCATGCTTTTATCTGATTTGCCTTCAAGCCTTAAGGATCTTCAGGATGGATTCTTTGATATGGAACAGCAAGGCTATGTTCTCAATCACATTGGGATCGATAAAGAAATTACAGCGATGAATGAGACGATCACCAAATTGCTCGAGAAGGTATACGCACTGGAAATCGATGAAACGCAAAAAGGCATTGAACAATTAAACGCCGAAATCGATCAATTGTACGATCTTCTTGAAAATGAAGTGGTCTCAAAGCAGTTTGTGATTAAAGAGAAGGAAGTCATCCTTCAATCACTTTCTGATCTTCAGCTGGATATGGAAAAGATCCGTGCTGAAGCTGATATGGTAGCGCTCAGCTACCAGCTTGATCACTCCGATGTAGAAGTTCATAAGCGATTAGAAAAATTGTTCACTAAGCTCCAAACGAGGTTCTCCATCATTGAACAGTCTATCGAAGAAAAGAAGGACTCGTATTCGGTCATCCGTGAAATGATGGAAGAGATGGCGGTTCAGCTGGAAGATGTGAAAAAATCAAACCATGAGTATCAAGAAAAACTGATCAGCCTGAGAAAAGATGAGCTACAGACAAAAGAAAGGTTGAAAGAACTCCGCAGGAAGCTGCTTGAGGCAAGAAGAATGGTACAAAAAAGCAACCTGCCAGGACTTCCTGATCACTATCTGGTCACGATTGAAAAAGCTGAAAGCTATATTATAGAAGTTTCTAAACGGCTTGATGATAAGCCTTTGGAAATTGCAGATGTAACAGAAGTTCTCGAAAAAGCACTGGAAGCCGTTGAAGAGGGATACAGGGAAACTGCTGAGATTATCGAAACAGCGCTGCTGGCAGAAAAGCTTATCCAATATGGAAACCGGTACAGAAGCTCTTATTCATCTGTTTCAGTACGGCTCATCGAAGCGGAAATTGCTTTCCGTAATTACCAATATGAAGAAGCACTTACCATTGCAGGAACTGCCATCGAAAGCGTACAGCCGGGAATCCTAAAAGAAATGGAAATCAATTTAAAGCAAAAGATTTGATGTAAAAGCTGGGACCTCAAAGTTCCAGCTTTTTCTGTGCGTAATAGTATGAGTACAGCAGCTTGAGGAAATCGGATTCTGAAAATCAAAATATCTTTTTGATTTCATTGATGCCATCCATTAATTTAGAGGGATTTATGGAAGGATAAAGAGAGATATGCAAAACAGTTTTCTGTTTAAAATACAATTTTTTCTTTTATTCGGTTGTGGTATTATAGATTGATGTGTAGAATAAGTGAGCTAGGCGGAGGAGTCAACCATGATTTATTTTGACAATAGTGCAACAACGAAACCATATAAAGAAGTACTGGATGCATTTGTTACTGTTTCTCAGAATTATTTCGCCAATCCATCCTCCATTCATTCCAAGGGCGGAGAAACAGAACGGCTTATATTCCAGGCTCGAAAAACTGTAGCAGGACTGCTGAAAGTAAAACCAGCCGAAATTATATTTACTTCCGGAGGAACGGAAGGCAATAATACAGCCATTAAAGGAATTGCATTAAAGCATCTGAAGCGCGGCAAACATTTGATCACAAGTGAGGTAGAACATGCTTCCTCTTACGAAACATTTCATTATCTGGAGTCGCTTGGCTTTGAAGTGACGTATCTGCCGGTAAACTCTTCTGGAGAAATTTCCTTGGAAGAACTGGAGAAGAGCATCAGAAAAGATACAATTCTAGTCTCACTGATCCATGTAAATAATGAAGTCGGCACGATACAGCCAATCGTGGATGCAGGGAAAATCCTGAAGAATTTTCCTAAGGTATTTTTTCATGTCGACCATGTTCAGGGAATTGGAAAAATACCATTGCCATTTAAGGAAGCAGCAATCGATCTTTGCACGATGTCGGGGCATAAATTCCACGGTTTAAAAGGAACGGGTATCCTTTACAAAAGAGAAGGTGTCACCCTTTCACCCCTTCTGTCTGGTGGAGAGCAAGAAGCCAGCGTGCGTGCGGGAACTGAAAATGTCGCGGGTATTGTTTCCATCGCGAAAGCGCTGCGCATGACGTTTGATCGCATGGAATACGGAATACGGTCTATGGAGACGGTTAAACAAAGAATGATGGATGAACTGTCTGCTATGGAAGGTATAACGATCAATACACCATCAAACTCTGCTCCCCATATCATCAATTTTTCGATTCATGGAGTAAAGCCAGAGGTAATGATCCATACCCTTGATCAAAAGGGAATTTATGTTTCCACCCGTTCTGCTTGTTCATCTAAACAGGCAGGAGCGAGCCGGATTCTGCTCGCAATGGGGCTTGGGGAGAAGAAGGCAGGTACAGCTATACGGATGAGCCTGTCGTTCGATAATACGTTAGACGAAGCAGAAGTTGTGCTTAAAGAATTAAAAAAAGCAGTGGTTCAGCTGCAAACAGTAATGGGGTAAATAGAATGCAATATAATCACATTGTTATCCGTTTTGGTGAGTTATCATTAAAAGGGAAAAACAGAAGACATTTTGAGAGCCAGCTGAGGGAAACGGTACGCAGAAAGTTATCTGTATTTCCAAATGCAGTGGTTCTAAAATCATATGACCGGATTCTTGTAGAGATCAATGGAGAAGATCACGAGAAGATGATCGCTAAATTGCAGGAGGTTTTTGGGATTCATGCCATCAGCCTGGCGATCAGAACGGAAAGTGAAATTGAAGCAATCAAGGAAGCTGCATTAGCCGCTTTCCTTGAAAACGGGGCTGCTCCAAAGACATTTAAGGTGTCTGCACGCAGAAGTGATAAGCATTTCCCGGTCGGTTCGATGGAGCTCAACCGTCAAGTCGGCGGTTATATTTTAACCCACACAGAAAATGTTTCTGTCAATGTCCATCATCCTGATGTTGAAGTTAAAGTAGAAGTTAAAGATAACGGTACGTTCATCAGCTGCAAAACCTATCCTGGTGCCGGAGGATTGCCAATCGGAGTTGGCGGGAAAGCGATGCTGATGCTGTCTGGTGGAATTGACAGCCCTGTTGCCGGGTATTTGACCATGAAACGCGGAGTGCGTATAGAAGCTGTCCATTTTCACAGCCCCCCGTTCACAAGCGACCGCGCCAAACAGAAAGCAGAAGATTTGATGCAGGAATTAACACGCTTTGGCGGTAAGATGAAACTGCATGTGGTTCACTTTACAAAAATACAGCAAATCATAAAAGACAAAATTCCAGCAAGCTACAGCATGACCATTATGAGGCGCATGATGCTTCGCATTACTGAGCGGCTGGCTGAGGAACGAAATGCGATGGCGATCACAAACGGAGAAAATCTTGGACAGGTGGCTAGCCAGACGATGTACAGCATGCATACGATCAACGAAGTGACCAACCTTCCCATCATACGGCCGGTCGTTACGATGGATAAGCTCGAGATCATTGACATTTCTCAGAAAATCGGGACTTATGATATCTCCATCCGTCCTTATGAAGACTGCTGCACTATTTTTGTTCCAGCTGCTCCTAAAACAAAGCCGAAACGCGAAAAAGCCAATCGTTTTGAGCAGAATATCGAAAACATGGAAGAGCTGATTGAAGAAGCGCTTTCTTCGATTGAAACCATCTCGTTTGAAGAACAAAAAGAAGCTAAGGAATTTGAAGATTTATTTTAGCCTGCAGAATCTCTCTGCAGGTTTTTTTTTGGTACTTCATTTAATATTTACCACGGTTGCAATCCTTGTTTCCTTCACAATCTATAGGTACAGGAGGTGAAACAACATGGCAAACAACAACTCAAACCAACTTCTTGTACCTGGTGTACAACAGGCGATTGATCAAATGAAATTCGAAATCGCTTCTGAATTAGGTGTAAACCTTAGTGCTGACAACTCTTCCCGTTCTAACGGTTCTGTAGGAGGAGAGATCACAAAACGCTTAGTGGCAATGTCTCAGCAGCAATTCAGCGGATCTCAACAAAAATAACCAATTGAATACAAGATGGCTTAGGAGCGGGCTGCTGCCCGCTCCATTTATGTTAAAAATATTCCAAAAATATTGTATACTAAAGAAGAACACGGTTTGCATACATAGAGGAGGATTACGGAAATGGAGAATCTTTTAGATTTACAAGCACCGCCTGTCTATAATGTAACAGAGGAAATGGAGAAATTCGCACAGGATGCTTCACGAAAAGCACTGATCTGGAAAGACGATAAAGGAACCATCAAAGAATTGACCTATAAAGCTCTCTTTGAAGCATGCAACAAAACGGCAAATGCACTTAAAAAGCTCGGTTTGTCTAAAGGTGACAGAACTCTTGTTGTGATGCCGAGAAAGATTGAAACGTATGTTGTATATCTGGCATGCCTGAAAGCTGGTATTGTTGTCATTCCTTCTTCAGAAATGCTTCGGCCAAAGGATTTAAGCTACCGCATCAGCCATAGTGAAGCAAAGGCTGTCATCTCGGACCTTGCTTTCCTTTCCAGTATCGACGCCATCGAAGATGAATTGCCTTCTCTTCAACACAAATTGTCTGTTGGCGGACATGTGAACGACTGGGCCTCACTTGATGATTTATCACAGAATGAAAACGGTTTCTATGAAGGGGAGAAAACCGAAAAAGATGATATGGCCTTTTTATCCTATACATCCGGAACGACAGGCCAGCCAAAAGGTGCTGTACATACACATGGTTGGGCTTTTGCTCATTTAAGGACAGCCGCAAAAGGATGGCTTGGCATCAAAGAAGGAGATAAAGTGTGGGCGACAGCCGGACCAGGCTGGCAGAAGTGGATTTGGAGCCCCTTTGTGTCTGTGTTGGGCTGCGGAGCGACAGGGTTTGTATATAATGGGAAGTTTGATCCTTCAACGTATCTCAGCTTATTGCAGGAACAAGAAATTTCTGTTCTCTGCTGTACACCGACAGAATACCGACTGATGGCGAAAGCCGATGGTCTCGAACAGTACTCGCTGCCGCATCTCCGCAGTGCGGTTTCTGCAGGAGAGCCATTGAACCGAGAAGTGATTGACACGTTTGTCCGCTGTTTCAATGTCACTGTACGAGATGGATACGGTCAAACGGAGAATACACTTCTTGTCGGCATGATGGAAGGCATGGAGCTCCGCCCAGGTTCTATGGGGAAACCGACGCCTGGGAATCGGGTGGACATCATTAATGAGGATGGAGCGCCTGCCGGAATTAACGAAGTAGGAGATATCGCGGTGCATCAAAGTTCACCGGCTCTTTTTAAAACCTATTATAAAGATCCGGAAAGAACGAAAAGGGCGTTCCGCGGTGAATATTACTTAACGGGAGACAAGGCGAAGAAAGACGCTGACGGATATTTCTGGTTTGAAGGAAGGGGTGATGATATTATCATCAGTTCAGGTTATACGATTGGGCCGTTTGAGGTAGAAGATGCTCTTGTTAAACACCCTGCGGTTAAAGAATGTGCGGTTGTAGCCAGCCCTGATGAGATCAGAGGCCATATTGTGAAAGCCTATGTGGTGCTGAAAGATGATGAGAAACCACAAAATCAGGAGACTTTAATAAAGGATTTACAGGAGCATGTGAAGTCATTAACAGCTCCATATAAATATCCGCGCAGCATTGAATTTGTTTCAGATTTGCCAAAAACGACGTCTGGAAAAATACGGCGCATCGAACTGCGGCAAAAAGAAGTAAAAGGCAGCTGAAAATGAAGGCAGGCAAAAGGCCTGCCCTTTTATGTGCGGAAAAATACCGCGGCGTGCTAAATTTGTGGTTAAATAAGGGAAAGCTTAGACATAAAGAGGTGTGGCATGGGAACGTTATATTCGAATGGCATCATTTACACGCTTGCTCAAGAAGGTGAGACCGTAGAAGCGGTATATGTAGCAGGTAAAACAATAAAAGAAACTGGAACAGCTCAGTCGTTATTAAAAAAGTACAGCGATGAAATTGATTCATCCATTGATCTGGGAGGGGCTGTGATGTTTCCTGGGTTTGTAGACAGCCATCTTCATATCATCGGACATGGAGAGAAGCTGATCAGAAGAGATCTGTCTCATTTTACTTCAGCAGAAGAGATGGGAGACTATCTAAAAAGCGAGGCAGAAAAAGAAAAGCCAGGAAATTGGATCATCGGTGATGGATGGAATGAAAATAATTTTTTGGACAGAAAGATCTTCCATAGGCTTGAGCTTGATGAGCTGTCACCTCATCATCCAATGCTCCTTTCACGTGTTTGCCGACATGCTTTTTTGGCCAACAGTACAGCCTTGGAACTTGCGGGAATTACGAAAGAAACAGAAAATCCTCCGGGAGGCATTATCGTCCGTGATGTAAACGGTGAGGCAACAGGTTATCTCCTGGACAGCGCTGCAGACCTTGTCAAAAAGGCTGTGCCGCCTGTGACGGAAAAATACATATCGAATGCCCTAACTTCTTCTGTGCATGATTTGCTCTCATTAGGGCTTACAGGAGGACATACCGAAGACTTAGGGTACTACGGCGGCTTTGAAAAGACGGTGTCCGCATTCAGGAGAGTGCTGAATGGTGATTCTATAAAATTTAAAGCACATCTTCTTGTTCATCATAGTGTGGTCAGTGATTATCAAGAATCAAAGCTTTCCGAAACAGATTCTCCGTATATTGAATTTGGGGCAATGAAAATCTTCAGTGACGGAGCGTTCGGAGGCCGAACCGCGCTGTTAAGCAAACCGTATAACGACGCTCCGGATACTTCAGGTGTTGCAATCCATCGGCCGGAAGAGTTAAAAGAACTTGTTCACCTTGCAAGAAATCATATGATGGCTGTCGCTGTCCATACGATAGGTGATCTTTCATTAGAATACACACTTGAGGCGATCCGGGCACATCCGGCCGTAACCGAGAAGAGGGACCGGATCATTCATGCTGGACTCGTCAGGCCTGATCTGATTGAGCAAATGAAACAGCTGCCGATCGTTATCGATATACAGCCAAGCTTTGTTCCGTCTGATTTTCCATGGCTGATCGAAAGGTTAGGCCTTGAAAGAATACCGTATGCATTAGCATGGAAAACCCTCATTGATCATGGGCTTCACTGTGCAGGCGGTTCCGATGCTCCAATAGAGGCAGTGAATCCATTAGAGGGAATTTATGCTGCGGTGACAAGGAAAAAACCGGATGAGAACCATGAAGGGTATCAGAAGGAAGAAAAACTTACAGCCTACCAGGCGGTTCAACTGTATACCGCGGGAAGTGCTTATGCGATCAGCAAAGAACATACAAGAGGACGGATCGAAGCGGGATTCGAAGCGGATTTTACTGTGCTGGACAGAGATATCCTTGCCAGTGATCCGAATGAAATCCTCGAAGCAAAAGTCCTTTATACGATCATTGATAATTCGATAGAATTCAGCGCTTTTCACCACTAAGCCATATACAAAAACAACCAGCCCGCAACTACCGGGCTGGTTGTTTTTTGTTAGAAGCTATCTTTGAGCTTATAAGAAACTTCTTCTGACTTTATGCCAAAACGAGTTGTCTTTAAGTTTAACCGTTTTTACTTTTCGATCGGACAGCTCAAAACGGATCACTTCTGAATGCCTGATGCTTAGTGCTTCATTATCAATGCCGATGATCGGGTACTGGTTATTGTCCTGTTCAAACTTAAATGTCAGCTTTCTCTCATTGCTCTTTCACTTTATAAATCCTTTTGTGAATCGAAACAGGTTTATTTTTCTTTATGCCGACCATAATGGTAATGAAAGGAAGTATGGCTGTGATGATTTTTTTTATCGTACTCATTATTTTACTGCTCTTATTTATCATTCTGCTTTTTTCAACAGTACACGTTTCCTTTTTATACACACACAAAGGGGACGATGATTTTTTGCGTATTAAAGTTTCCCTGTGGAAAGTGATCTCCTATTCTGTCGTGGTGCCCGAAGTTAAAGTCAATACTTCCGAAAGAAAGATTGAAGCGAAAAAAAAATCAAATGGGGCTGCAGGGGTCAAAAAGAAGAAAACAAAAATCACCGTACAGACCATTAAGGAAAGCTACAGGAAATACAGCAGGCTCCTTGTCCATGTGACGGGCTTTTATAGAATTCTTCGCCGATTCTTAAAGAAAGTTACAATTTCACAGGTAAGGTGGGACAGCCGGTTCGGCCTTGGAGATGCGGCTTCAACAGCTGTTGCATCAGGCATGGTCTGGGCTTTAAAAGGCAATGCCCTTGGCATGCTGTCGCACTTTGTTTCTTTAAAGGGAGTGCCTTCCATTCAGGTCATACCTGTTTATCGAGGGACTCTTACGCAAACCAGGCTGTCCTGTATGATTTCTTTTAAAATCGGGCATGCTATTGTCGTCATGTTACAGATGTTGAAACATTGGAGAAAAATAAGCTCCAGCAAAAGTAAAAAATCAAAAAAATATATAGCAGGAGGAACATCACATGTCTGAGCATCCTATTGAAGGCCTTATGAAAACGGCGATGGAAAATCTAAAACAAATGATCGATGTGAATACCATTATCGGCGATCCGGTAGAAACGCCTGATGGAAGTGTAATCTTAACTGTTTCCAAAGTAGGTTTTGGCTTTGCAGCAGGAGGAAGTGAATTCAGCAGCGGTGATCATCAAAACCAGGGGGGAGGCCCGCAGGGCCAGCAGGATTCCGGTGAAGAACTTCCGTTTGGGGGAGGAAGCGGCGGCGGTGTTTCCATCACTCCGATTGCTTTTTTAATCGTTGGTTCAACAGGTATCAAAACCATTCACTTGGATAACAGCACTCATCTTTATGAACGCCTTCTAGATTTGGCTCCAAGTGTTGTGGAAAAGATTCAGCATATGATTAACAACCGAAACAGACAAAGAAACGTTCAGCAAAACCAAAATCAGCAGCAAAATCAAAATCAACAGCAAAATCAAAATCAACAGCAAAATCAAAATCAACAGCAAAACCAACAGCAAAACCCTTTTTAAGTTAACTGTCCGTCAGTTAGCTTTTTCTTTTCATCTTTACCGCTTTTCGTTCTAACCAGGCGCTTCAGCTTTTCTTTATCCAGCTTCAACTGGCCAAAAGCTTGGTCGTTTCACTCTCTCACCCCAACACAAAGACCGTGTTGAAGTTTGAGAGTTCCAACGCCTCACGCTTTTCAACGGCCGTTTCAGCATTACTTGATCCAGCTTCAGCGCCTAGAGACTAGGTCACTTCGCTCTCTGCCAGAAAACAAAAAGCGTTTTATGGCAGAGACCTCCAGTGCCTTTCGTCTCTAACCAGGCGCTTCAGCTTTTCTTTATTATTTGCACAATCGCTTTCTTCGCTATATTATGAAACATGTACATAATCAAATAAAGGAGGCTTTTTCATGGGAGTAACATTTAAGGAAAAACCGGTTACGTTAGCAGGGAAGCAAGTAAAGGCTGGTGACCAGGCTCCAGATTTTAAGGTTCTGGCCAACGACATGTCAGAAGTGACACTAGCGGATTCTAAAGGATCTGTTCGATTGATTTCTGTCGTACCTTCCGTTGATACAGGCGTTTGTGATGCGCAAACTCGCCGTTTTAACGAGGAAGCGTCGAAATTGGATAATGTTAAGATCTTAACTGTCTCAGTGGATCTTCCATTCGCTCAAAAACGCTGGTGCGCCGCTGCTGGTGTAGAGAACGTGCAGACACTTTCTGATCACCGTGATTTGTCTTTCGGCCAAGCTTACGGAGTGGCGATTGAAGAATTGCGCCTCCTTGCACGGGCTGTTTTTGTGGTAGACAGTTCAGACAAAGTCACTTATGTGGAATATGTGGATGAAGTGACCAACCATCCAAATTATGAAGCTGCCATCGAAGCTGCAAAAGCTGCTAATTAAACGAAAAACTCCGGAGGCATGCTCCGGAGTTTTTTAACGGTGTTCCATCTCCCATGTAACGCTTCATTGATTAATATAGAACGAAACGCATGCTGAATGCGGGGTAAGGATATAGGAGGAAGTAATATGAGCAGCCTTTCGAATGTAGAGAAGCTTTTTACGGTTATTGATCAGTCATCTGAGAGAATTAAACAAGAAAAAGAATTAACCTATCTTGAGGCGCTTGTGGATACAGGTGAAAACTTATTTCATCAAGAGATACCGGAAGACGTATCACAAGTGACAAAAGCTTTTTTAGAAAAAGAATACGGGAAAATCAATCTCGATACGATGGGAGCGGAAGAAATCCGGAAAGCATTCCAGCTCGCCGTCTTAAAAGGAATGAAAGAAGCCATACAGCCGCATCATGCCATGACACCGGATGCTGTAGGTCTCTTTGTTGGGTACCTTGTACAAAAACTCATGCAGCAGAAGGAAAAATTTGTGCTTTTGGATCCCGCAGTCGGATCGGGCAACCTGCTTACAACCGTTTTGAACCAGTTTGGCGAAGAAGTCCAAAGCTTTGGTGTTGAAGTGGATGAGACGTTGCTGCGATTAGCTTGGATCGTCGCCAATTTGCAGAAACATAATGTAGAATTATATCATCAGGACAGCATTAAGCCTTTGTATGTAGATCCTGTAGATATCGTTGTTGCGGATCTGCCTGTTGGCTTTTATCCAGGGGATGAAACTGCGAAAGAATTCAAGGTATTTGCAGAGAAGGGCCATACGTACGCACATCATTTACTCATCGAACAAAGCATCAATTATTTAAAAGAATCCGGCTTTGGCGTTTTCCTCGTTCCTAATTCGTTGTTTTCGAGCGAACAAGCTCATTTGCTTCAAGACATGCTGAAGGAACGTGCAGTAATTTTAGGCATGATCCAGCTGCCAATGTCGCTCTTTAAACAGGAAAGCCATGCAAAAAGCATTCTGCTGCTGCAAAAAAACGGAGAACACACCATCAAACCAAAACAGGCACTCCTTGTTAATTTGCCATCCTTTTCTAAAAAGCAAGCGATGGGGAGCGTAATGAGCCAGATGAATGCGTGGTTTAGCTCTGAACTAAAACGTTCATAATAAAAATGATGAAAAACTCCTTCTGTGGAAACGAATTCATTTCTGAATATAATGAATATGCCTGGAAAACGCTTAACAAACTTGTAATAAGTGTGCAAGGGTGTTTAAATGGTTAAGGATATTATGAATTCATAATGGGAAAGAAGTTCATGTCATTCGTGCACTTCTTTTTTCATTGCAGTTAAGGAGCTAAAAAGAATGGCTAAAATTATCGCAATCAACGCTGGGAGTTCTTCACTGAAATTTCAGCTGCTTGAAATGCCTGAAGAGAAAGTTCTAACAAAAGGTGTAGTTGAGCGTATCGGATTAAATGACTCCATTTTTACCATTGAAGTAAATGGAGAAAAAATAAAAGAAGTAACAGATATTCCTGATCATGGGGTAGCAGTTAAAATGCTGCTTGAAAAATTGACGGCGGCCCACCAGGTCATCTCTTCTTATGATGAGATTGAAGGGATCGGACACCGTGTTGTTCATGGCGGTGAAAAGTTCAATGATTCAGCTGTAATCACTGACCAGGTCTTGGAGGAAATTGAGGAACTGTCTTTCTTGGCACCTCTTCATAATCCGGCGAACGTTGTCGGTATCAGAGCGTTCAAAGAAATTTTGCCGAACGTACCGGCAGTGGCTGTTTTTGACACGGCGTTTCACCAATCCATGCCTGAGCTCTCATTTTTGTATAGTTTACCATATGAATATTATGAAAAGTACGGCATCCGTAAATATGGTTTCCATGGTACCTCTCATAAGTATGTTACAGAGCGTGCAGCTGAACTGCTTGGCCGTCCGGTCGAACAGCTTCGTCTTCTATCCTGCCACTTAGGTAACGGTGCGAGTATTGCTGCCATTGAAGGAGGACAATCCATTGACACTTCTATGGGCTTCACGCCATTGGCGGGTGTTACGATGGGAACGCGTTCTGGAAACATTGACCCAGCATTGATTCCTTATATCATGCAAAAAACAGGCCAAACGGCTGAAGAGGTACTAAACGTTTTGAATAATAAGAGCGGAATGCTAGGTGTAACAGGCTTCTCTTCTGATCTTCGTGATATTGAGCAGAAGGCAAATGAGGGAAATGAAAGAGCAGAACTTGCTCTGGAAGTTTTTGCTTCCCGAATCCATAAATACATCGGTTCTTATGCTGCTCGTATGGCTGGTATCGATGCGATTATCTTTACAGCTGGAATTGGTGAAAACAGTGATACCGTTCGTGCGCGTGTTCTTCGCGGTTTAGAATTTATGGGCGTATACTGGGACCCTGCATTAAACAAAGTACGCGGAAAAGAAGCATTCATAAGCTATCCTCATTCACCGGTTAAGGTTATTATCATACCTACGAATGAAGAAGTGATGATCGCAAGAGATACAGTAAGACTATCTAAATAATAATGTTAATAGAGCTGGTATCAGGTACAAGCTCTTTTTTTATAGGTATCCAGCTTTCACTTTTCATGTTGGGATACGGGGCGTTTGTAAAACTCTTCTGCCGGTTTTTTGTTTTTATGGATCAAAAGAATGTATAATACTATTAAGAAAAGCGTAAGTGCCTTGCTTAGGTTCGAAAAGCGCTGGAACTCTTATACAGCAACACGCTTTTTGTGTTGTGGGAGTGAAGCGACCAAAGACGAATTGTTCAATTCGTCCTCAGAGGACCAATGCAGAAAACAAGAAACATGTTTTCTGCCCTAGGCACTGAAGCTAGACAGCACTTCGACAGATATCATCTTATAAATGTGCAAATGGCAGGAGGTTGAATTGTGAGCTTAACTTCAAGAGAGGAAAAAGTATGGCAATCCATCACCCAGTGGGAGTCCAGTTACTTTGATTATGAGCCGACAGATTTTGAAGCGACCTATGAACGATGGATTAAAAATCAGCTGAACCAACTGAACCCGGTACTCATTGAAAAAATGAATAATTTCATTGATTCTGCATTGTTTCATGTTCACGCATTGATTCAGAATTCAAGATACCAAACGGATGTAAGAGAGAAGCTGCTGTCAGAAGCACGTATTTTTAATCCCGAAGTGGAGATTATTGAAGATTTACAATCATGTACGATTGATCAGCTTACATATATTGCGCAGCAGCAAATCGCAAGAAGCCGGATGCTTTCTTTAGCGCAAGGGGGGCTTTCTGGAACAGGAGGACTCTTGCTGCTCGGGATGGATATTCCGGCAATGATTGCTTTGCAAGTACGTTCCATACAATACATCGCAATGAATTACGGATATGATATACAGAAACCGTCTGAAATGATGATGTCGTTGAAGGTATTTCATGCTTCCACGCTTCCAAAACGGTATCAGTATGAAAGCTGGAACGAACTCCTTGAGGAGATTTCGAACGGTGAGCGTGATTCCTTCTTTTATGTTGGTGATGAATCCGTTGCCGATGTATCCTGGCTTTCTATGCCGCTTAAACAGGGAATGAAGGGAATCATTATTACCATGCTCAAGAAAAAGATGGTACAGGGTATTCCTTTGCTTGGTGTTTTGTTTGGAGCTGCCATGAACTATCAAAAGTCCAGAGAAGTAACAGAATTCGCTCAAAAATTTTATCAAAAGCGTTTTCTTTTGGAGAAACAATCATAATTAGTATGCATACAGCATACAAAAACACCCGGAATCTTTATCCGGGTGTTTTTGTATCCAATGATGTAATGGATAGCTCCATTGCGAGGATTTTAACAGGGCACTTGTGCTATTTTTTTATAAATGCAGCTTTAAGTTAATATCTTGATGGGTTCTGTACCAAATCCATAAATCATTAATTACAGATGCTAGTTCAGCGATCTCCCAATTGAGTTGGCATGAGCGTGCGAAGTTTTCTTCAACACCGAGCTGATCCTGTTTTGTATTGATGATCTGTTCAATGTCGTGGATTCGGTCAGGAATGGTACCCCGTATGGATTCCCATTGTGCCAATATTCCTTCCTGTCTGGCGGGAGCGTAGTCTTCCCAAGCCTTTTGCAATAAGGGAAGCTCAATGCCAAGCCGTTCATTAAAAACAAATTCGGTTGCCACGTGTATCACCTCTTCTTTATTTTACATGAAAAAGCATGTTGCTGCGAATGAATAAAAACTAATATTTATACATTTTGATAAATAATTATTGAAAAAATACTCAAATGTTGTTATAGTGGTTTCAGAAGATATAATCTGAAGTTGCAGTGAGCAGCTTCTTTTATTTTTATTTATAAATGTATAAAAATTTATAATTAAGTATTTTAATGCAAAGGGGTTTTATAGATGGCAAATAAAAAAGTGGTATTGGCATATTCAGGCGGATTGGATACTTCAGTAGCAATTAAATGGCTTCAAGAAAAAGGATACGATGTGATCGCACTTGGTCTTGATGTAGGAGAAGGAAAGGACCTGGAGTTTGTTAAAGAGAAGGCTCTGATGGTTGGAGCGATCGAATCCATTAGCTTAGATGTAAAAAAAGAGTTTGCTCAGGACTATGTACTGCCGGCTCTTCAAGGCCATGCAATGTATGAAGGGAAATACCCTGTACTTTCAGCGCTTTCCCGACCGCTGATCGCTAAAAAATTGGTCGAGGTTGCAGAACAGTACGGAGCTCATGCTGTGGCCCATGGCTGTACCGGGAAAGGAAACGATCAGGTTCGATTTGAAGTTTCCATTTCTGCGTTGAACCCTGATCTTGAAGTCATTGCTCCTGTACGTGAGTGGGGATGGTCGCGTGATGAAGAGATTGAATATGCAAAAAAACATAATATCCCGATTCCTGCCACACTGGACAGTCCTTATTCTGTCGATCAAAACCTTTGGGGCAGAGCCAACGAATGCGGAATATTGGAAGACCCATGGGTGGCTCCCCCAGAGGATGCATATGATTTAACGGCTCCTCTGGAGGAAACACCTGACACACCGGATATGATCGAAATTACATTTGAAGAAGGTGTTCCGGCAGCTTTAAATGGCATTCCTTACAGCTTGGAACAGCTGATCCAGCAATTGAATAAAGTGGCCGGAGCCCATGGTATCGGACGTATCGATCATGTGGAAAATCGTTTGGTGGGAATTAAATCAAGAGAAATATATGAATGTCCTGCTGCGGTTACATTGCTGAAAGCACACAGCGAGCTAGAAGACATCACGCTTGTGAAAGAAGTGGCACACTTTAAACCGGTGGTTGAGAAAAAGCTTACAGAAGTTATTTATGAAGGTCTTTGGTTCTCTCCAATCCGCCAGGCACTGCAAGCCTTTTTACAGGAAACACAAAAACATGTGACAGGTGTTGTACGTGTTAAGCTGTTCAAAGGGCATGCCATCGTAGAAGGCCGTAAGTCACCGTTCTCTCTCTATGATGAAAAACTTGCAACTTACTCAACACAGGATACATTTAACCATCAGGATGCTGTTGGTTTCATCTCCCTATGGGGGCTTCCCACAAAAGTGAGCAGCAAGGTGCAGCATAACGGGGTGAAAGTATGACAACTAAATTATGGGGAGGAAGATTTACCGAAGCGGCTGAACAATGGGTCGATGAATTCGGTGCTTCCATTTCATTTGATAAAGAACTAGTAGAAGAAGATCTCGCAGGAAGCATTGCCCATGTTACAATGCTTTCCAAATGCGGAATCATTACAGAGGAAGAAGCAGAGACAATCAGAGGCGGACTACAGACGCTGTTAAAAAAAGCACAAAACGGTGAACTGGAGTACGAAGTGGACTATGAAGACATCCATCTAAACCTGGAAAAGCTTTTGACAGACGAGGTGGGCCCTGTTGGCGGTAAGCTTCATACCGCAAGAAGCAGGAATGACCAGGTAGCCACTGACATCCACCTCTACATGAAAAAGCAGGTCTCTTCGTTCATCGAGCAGATCAATCAGCTTCAAACAGTATTAGTGTCTCTTGCTGAAGAGCACGTGGAAACCATCTTGCCAGGTTATACACATCTTCAAAGAGCTCAGCCTGTATCCTTTGCTCACCATATTATGGCTTATTTCTGGATGTTTCAGCGTGACAAGGAACGTCTTTCTGACAGCATGAAGCGTATCGATCTATGTCCTCTCGGTGCCGGTGCACTTGCGGGAACGACTTTTCCGATCGACAGAGCGTTCACAGCTCAGCTTCTGGGCTTTGAAGATATCTATCAAAACAGCCTGGATGCAGTAAGCGACCGTGACTTTTTGGTCGAGTTCTGCAGTAATGCTTCCCTTGTGATGATGCATTTGTCACGATTCTGCGAAGAGCTGATTCTTTGGTCATCTCAGGAATTTCAATTTGTTGAGATCAGTGATTCCTTTGCAACAGGAAGCAGCATGATGCCGCAGAAGAAGAACCCGGATATGGCAGAACTGATCCGCGGCAAAACAGGCCGTGTATATGGAAGCCTTACCACATTGCTTACGGTGTTGAAGGGACTTCCACTTGCTTACAACAAAGATATGCAGGAGGATAAAGAGCCTTTATTTGATGCAGTTACAACATTAAAGGGTTCATTGTCCATCTTTACCGGCATGATAGAGAGCATTACGGTCCGCCAGGAAAACATGCAAAAAGCGGTCTCAGCCGATTTTTCCAATGCGACAGAACTTGCTGATTATCTTGTTAACAAAGGCATCCCATTCCGTGAGGCGCATGAAATTGTAGGTAAACTGGTGCTGACTTGTATCCAGAAGAACGTGTACCTTCTGGATCTTTCGTTTGATCACTACCTAGCGGCTTCATCTTGTTTTGAAAAGAATGTGTTTGATGTCCTTCAGGCGAAGACCGTTGTTTCTAGACGAAATTCTGCAGGCGGAACAGGGTTTGAAGCCGTTCGAGCTGCGCTTGAGATTGCTAAAACTAAGATCTGATTACCCAGATTGTGGCACACTATTTTCTCCTTCATTAGAGAACAATATGGTTAAAATCATGAAGGAGGATGAGCATGCCAGAAAAAAAACCAGCATCATTTGTGGATTTTGATCAGGAAAATGAAATTACTGTACAGCAGCAGATCAACGAATCCTACCAAAGCGGGGTAGTGGACTACCTCGATCAAGGAAAGTCTGAATCAAAAGCTGAAGATGAAGAAAGCCTCCAATAATTGGAAAGACAGAAAAAGCAGGATGACCTTTGTCATTCTGCTTTTTTTAATTTACCTTTTTGTCTGTATTTAATATCGGATCGCTATGGTCATGAATAGACTTAGTTATGTGGAAATGGTTACAATGATAGTGAAGCAGTAAGATAAGACATTCAGACATTATTATTACACGAGGCTTCTGGGAGGTGGAACGGTGAGGCATGCCATTGTTACAGCAGGATCTAAAGGACTTGGCAAAAAAGTGTCAGAACAGCTAATCAAGCAGGGGTGTACCATCACTGTAAACTATCGAAGTGACGAAAATGCGGTGAGTCAGCTAAAGCGGGAATGGAAAAGCGATGAGGACCGGATACAGTTTATAAAAGGTGATGTGACAAAAAAAGAAGATATCCGGCACATTTGTGAATCCGCAATGGAAAGGTTTGGACGCATCGACTATCTCATCAATAATGCAGGTCCTTATGTGTTTGAACGGAAAAAACTTGCCGATTACGAAGACCATGAATGGTATGAGATGATCGATGGCAATCTGAGCTCCGTATACCATTTCCTCAAATTAACAATTCCAGTGATGAGAAAAAATGGCTTTGGCCGCATCATCACCTATGGATTCCAGGATGCAGAATATACTCCTGGCTGGGTGTACCGTTCAGCCTTCAGCGCAGCGAAAGTGGGTCTCGTATCTTTAACAAAAACGATTGCGCTAGAGGAAGCAGAACATGGCATAACGGCAAATATGGTCTGTCCAGGAAATATTATCGGTGACATGAAGGAAGCCGGAATTGAAGAAGCGAGAGTTTTAAAAGATAAAGACACTCCGATTGGACGTTCTGGCACAGGGGAGGATATCGCCCGCCTGATCGCGTTTCTCTGCGAAGAGAACTCAGACATGGTAACAGGCAGCATCATTTCAGCTACCGGGGGGCTCGATGTGATCAATAGGCATCGTAAATAATTAATTGGCTTTTATATTATTTTTTTAGTGGTATGTTAACAATTGACATTGACACGTTTTTACATAAATAATCATTGGCATACAATGAGGAGGATGGAAAAATGAAGATCGGTGTTCCTACAGAAGTGAAAAATAATGAAAACCGTGTGGCAATGACACCCGCAGGCGTCCTGAACTTAGTGGCTTCCGGTCATGAGGTATACATTCAGACCGGTGCGGGAGAAGGTTCGGGTTTTCATGACAGCGAGTATGAAAAGGCAGGAGGTACGGTTGTTCAGACCGCAGATCAGGCTTGGTCCATGGATATGGTCATGAAGGTGAAAGAGCCTCTTCCTGAGGAATACGGATATTTTAGGGAAGGACTCATTCTTTTCACTTACCTGCACCTTGCTCCTGAACCTGAGTTAACAAAAGCGCTGATTGATAACAAAGTAGTGGGCATTGCTTATGAAACGGTACAATTGCCCAACCGTTCACTTCCTCTTTTGACGCCAATGAGTGAAGTGGCGGGACGGATGTCTGCACAGATCGGTGCTCAATTCCTTGAGAAGCCAAAAGGCGGAAAAGGAATTCTGCTTGGCGGCGTACCGGGAGTAAAACGAGGAAAAGTAACCGTTATCGGCGGCGGTGTCGTCGGAACGAATGCAGCGAAAATTGCAATGGGTCTCGGGGCAGATGTTACGATCATTGATTTAAGCCCTGAAAGGCTAAGACATCTGGATGACATTTTTGGTGCGAAAATCAATACCCTGATCTCCAATCCTTTAAATATCGCACTGGCGGTCAGTGAATCAGACCTGGTGATTGGTGCAGTTCTTATTCCGGGAGCTCGGGCACCAAAGCTGGTTACTGAGGAAATGATCAAATCCATGAAGCCGGGATCAGTGATAGTTGACGTAGCCATTGACCAAGGCGGAATTTTTGAAACGGTAGATAAGATCACAACGCATGACAATCCAACCTATGAAAAGCATGGTGTTCTTCATTATGCTGTAGCCAATATGCCTGGAGCGGTGCCTAGAACTTCAACGATCGCTCTTACGAATGTAACCGTCCCATATGCCGTGCAGATCGCCAATCTGGGATATAAAGAAGCTTGCCGAATAAATGAAGCTCTTTTAAAAGGAATCAATACATTGGAAGGGTATGTCACATACGAAGCCGTAGCAGAAGCTCATGGACTGGAATATAAATCTGTGCACGAGTTTATTGATAAATAAAGAAAAGGGGCTGTCCAGAAAGTCGAAAATTGACCTTCAGGCAGCCCCTTTTTGGCTTGAAAAATCTTCAATGAAAAGGGTATTGAAGTGGAAGATGCGAGATTCCTCGAAAATGAACTTCACATTTTCTTCGTGCGATAAAAAGCTGCCGGAGCCTTCCTTGTCCTGCGGGACTAGCGTGACAGGTGAGACTCCCGCTGGTGTTTGCACCAAAAAGTAGGCGTTCACGCCGGTAAGGCTCACCGCACGCCCCGCGAAAGTAGGAGCTCGCGCCGGTAAAAGCGAGCAGCCTGGAACGGAAATCAACAGCTTACAGACTTCTTGGACAGCCCCTTTTTATGTCTGTTCTTATTTAACGATTACCAGTTCTTTCGTAAACTGAGTGAGGCACTCATGGCCGTTTTCAGTGATATACACATCATCTTCAATTCGGACGCCGCCAACTTCAGGAAGGTAAATCCCTGGTTCGATCGTGTAGACCATGCCTTTGGTCAGCTTATCGTTATTTTTTTCGTTCATGGAAGGATGCTCATGAACATCAAGACCAAGGCCGTGGCCGATGCGATGCGGGAAATATTGGCCATAGCCGGCATCTTCAATCACTTTTCTTGCGGCCAGGTCGAGATCTCCGACACGGGTGCCTGGTTTACTGAGATCAAGAGATGCCTGCTGTGCTTTCTTGACGATTTCATAAATTTCTTTTTGCTTTTCAGAAACAGACTGATAAGCGACTGTTCTTGTAATATCTGAACAATATCCGTCCACGACTACACCAAGATCAAACAAGACAAAATCTCCGGGCTGGATCTCTTTCATTCCAGGGTTTCCGTGAGGCATGGCCGATTTTTCCCCTGCCAGAATGGTGGTTGAAAACGACATTTCTGCTGCTCCCTTTTTCTTAAGTGCGTATTCCACGGTAGCAACGAGTTCAAGTTCAGTAACGCCTTTTCCGATAGCAGCAATGCCCGTTTCTACTCCAAAATCTGCAAGACGGGCTGCTTCACGAAGAATAGAGATTTCGTCCTCGCTTTTGATCAGCCGCATGGCATTCAGTTCATGCTCCACTGAAACGAGGGATGCATTAGGGAACAGGTTCAACAGCTGCATGCCGCGATGATAAGAAAGGTGTTCTTTTTCAACGGCGATGGAATCCACTGAAGTAATGCCTCGATCATTGATGCGTTCAGAAAGCATCTCCCAAGGGTTGTCAGTATCTGAGAAACCAATAATCTCGTGCTTCCATCCGGCGTTTCTTGCCTGCAGCTCTTCCATTCCGGGACAGACAAGAATTGGTTCTTTGTCCTGGAAAACAAAAACTCCTAGAAGGCGCTCGTGTGGAAAACACCGAAAACCGGACAAATAGTAAACATTGGCCGTTGACGTAACAAAAGCCCCTTGAATATTTTGTTCTTTCAGCCAAGTTGAGAGTGCTTCAATTTTTCGCATGATCTTTATCTTCCTTTCTTATGTATGACGGATTATATTGGTAACGGTGGAGATATCCTATACTTTCAATGTATCACTGTGGATATGGGATGTAAACGAAGCCCCTCAAGAAAAGCGGCGTTTAAGAAGCAGAAAAAACGGAAATGAGAAGGAAATGAAGGTACTATTTCGAATTGTAGAAATGAGAAAGTAAAAGGAGATGTTGAAAATGAAGCTGACTTTTCACGGACAATCTGCGGTAGAGATCCAGACCGAAAAACATTCCATCTGGATTGATCCTTTTATTAAAGGCAATGATACTGCTGTGGTGGATATTGAGGATGTAAAGCCGGATGTCATCCTGCTGACACATGGACACAATGACCATGCAGGCGATGCGGAAGAAATCGCAAGAAAGAATAACAGTTTAATTGTTGCCCCATTTGAACTGGCTGAATATTTTGGAACCAAGGGGCTGAACGTCCATCCTATGCACATCGGAGGCGGCCATCAATTTGAGTGGGGCCATGTGAAATGGACCCAGGCTTTCCACGGCTCCAGCTTTACGGAAGAAGACGGCACGGTCGTATACACCGGGATGCCTGCAGGTATCCTATTTACTGCTGAAGGAAAGACCATCTATCATGCAGGTGATACAGCTTTATTTTCGGATATGAAGCTGATTGGTGAGAGAAATAATGTTGATGTGGCGTTTTTGCCGATCGGTGACAATTTTACGATGGGGCCGGAAGACGCTGCCACAGCTGCTGAATGGGTGAACGCCAAGCTTACGGTGCCGATCCATTATAATACGTTCCCACTCATCGAGCAGGATGCTGATCAGTTTGTATCTTCTTTAAAAGTGGAAGGTAAAGTTCTGAAACCGGGTGAATCCATCGAAAGATAGCTGTATGTTTAGTCTGCCTCCTTGTCATGATGCATAAGCATGGGATAAGGAGGTTTTTATTATGGCCAGTAACCGTACGTTAAAAGCTTTATCTCTGTTGGCGCTTCTTGTATATGGAATACCCCACCTGCATTTTTCAAAGTCCGGCAGTCCTTCTTTTGTATTTTCTGTCATTTGGCTCACATTTGCTTGCATTGCTTTTATAGCACAGACGAAAGGTTTTTGGATGGCACTGGGGGAATTATTGGAAGATCCAAAACAGCGCAAGAGTGAATATAATGAGGATTCTAGGGAAACCCGCCTTAAGAATTATTGAGTTTCTGTTTTAATGTCTGTATAATCTGTATTAATCAATCTTAGTAGAACAGATAAAACAGAAGCCAAAGGAACGGTGGAAAAACGTGGCTACCAAACATGAGCAAATTATTGAATATATTGAGTCTCTTGAGATCGGTTCCAAAATCTCGGTCCGGCAGATAGCAAAAGCCTTATCTGTCAGTGAAGGTACAGCTTACCGGGCGATCAAGGAAGCTGAGAACCAGGGAGTCGTCAGCACGATTGAACGAGTGGGGACGATACGGATTGAGCGGAAGTTAAAAGAGAACATTGAAAAACTGACCTTTGCCGAGGTTGTTAATATTGTGGACGGCCAAGTGCTTGGCGGCAGGGAAGGATTACATAAAACACTGAACAAATTTGTCATCGGTGCGATGAAGCTCGATGCCATGATGAAATATGTCGACCCGGGCAGCCTTCTGATTGTCGGGAACCGGGAGAAAGTCCATGAGCTGGCACTGAACGCCGGGGCAGCTGTACTGATCACGGGTGGGTTTGACACGACAGAAGAGGTGAAAAGGCTTGCTGATTCACTTAAGCTTCCTGTCATTTCAACGAGCTATGATTCATTTACAGTAGCAACCATGATCAACAGAGCCATCTATGACCAATTGATCAAAAAGGAAATCGTTTTGGCTTCCGATATTTTGATACCGGCTGAGAACACCCATTTGCTGACCACCGCAGATGACATAGAAAAGTGGTATGAGCTGAATCATGAAACCAAGCATAGCCGGTACCCTGTCATTGACAGTCAGATGAAGGTAGTCGGCATTGTTACGTCAAAGGATATTATTGGAATGGACAGGTATACACCCGTTGACAAGGTCATGACCCGTTCGCCGATCACAGTGAACCATAAGACTTCGGTAGCATCCTGCGCTCACATTATGATCTGGGAAGGGATCGAGCTTTTACCTGTAGTTAATAACAGCCAAAAACTGCTTGGGATTTTGACACGGCAAGATGTCCTGAAATCTTTGCAGATGATTCAAAAGCAGCCTCAGGTCGGTGAAACGTTTGACGATCTGATCACCGCTTCCATCTCAGAGGTTAAAGATGGACAAGGCCCAAAGTATAAATTCGAAGTGACTCCGCAGATGACGAATTACCTGGGGACGGTATCCTACGGTGTTATGACAACACTGGTTATTGAAGGGGCAAGCCGGGCACTGAGAAAGATAAAAAAAGGCGACATTGTCGTCGAGAATCTAACGTTCTATTTTATCAAACCTGTGCAGATGGAAAGTATGATTGAGATTGATCCGCGGGTACTTGAGGTCAGCAGAAAGTTTGGAAAAGTGGATGTTGAGCTCTATCATGATGGAGCGGTCGTTGGCAAGGCGCTGCTCCTGGCACAATTGATCGGTCACCGGTCATAATAAGAAAAGCGCAAGCGCTCATGTTTTGGTCCGGCAAGCGCTGAAGCTGGACACTACTTCTTTGTCTTAAATTCAAAAAAAAGGATGGCTCAAGCTTGTATTCACTTGAGTCACCCTTTTTTTATTCATTGAACCGAACGGGAATTCTCTGCTTCCTCAATGGCCAGGGGAAGAAAATGCTTGTACATTTTATATCCGGCAACCATCATAAACAAGCCGTACACTGAAAAAACGATAGCGATCCAAAGCTGGATTTTGTCATCCACCATCGTGAATTCATTCAGTCCGAATGAAAGTAAGAATACGCCCAGTGCCACTTTTGCTTTAGAACCAATCCAGCTTTTTTCATAGGAAGCTTTAGATCGGACTTCTTTTACTTTATAAAAGATGTAAAATGAAAGAGAAACCACAATTAAAATTACAAATAACGGCATATTTCTTCTGACCTCCATGTTAGTAATCCTATTCCATTGTAATCGTTGAAGAAAAGAATTGCCAGAAGCTTAGGAAAGAAAAGGGAGAGATATTCGATGAAAGACAAGATACTGGAAATGATTAAAGCTTACGATAAAATCATTATACACCGGCATATACGGCCAGATCCGGATGCACTTGGTTCACAGGGAGGACTTGCCGAGATCATCAAAGCAAGCTTTCCGAAAAAAGAAATTTATCTAACTGGTGAGGAAGATCCTTCACTAACCTTTCTCGTGAAAATGGATGAGATTACAGATGAGACCTATAAGGGTGCGCTGGTCATTGTCTGTGATACAGCAAATTCACCACGAATCAGTGATGAACGGTTTAAACTGGGAGAGAAACTGATTAAGATCGATCATCATCCGAATGAAGATCCATACGGCGATGAGATATGGGTCGATACGGGGGCCAGTTCCGTGAGCGAGATGATTTATGAATGGTACGAACATGGGAAGGAAAAAGGACTGATTTTAACCAAGGATGCTGCACGTTTGCTGTACGCGGGAATTGTAAGTGATACCGGCCGATTTTTATACAGCAATACGACTGTGAAAACCTATTATGTAGCAGGAGCACTCGTAAAGAAAGGGATCAATCCTCAGGAGATATTTGATAATCTTTATAAAGTTCATGAGAATACGGCAAGGCTGAATGGTTATGTTCTGCAGAACTTTAAAATTATTGATGGATGCGCAGGGTATATTCATCTGCCGGCGGAGATTTTAAAAGAGTATGGCGTTACGGTCAGTGAAGCTTCTTTGCTTGTCAACGCGTTTGCCAATGTGGAAGGAATGCTGGCGTGGGTGTTTTTCGTTGACGAGCCCGGACAGATCAGAGTACGGCTTCGCTCTAAAGGGCCAGTGATCAATACGCTTGCGATGCGTTATAACGGGGGAGGGCATCCGAGAGCATCAGGTGCTACCATCTACAGTGAAGAAGAATCAAAACGGCTGGTCCAAGACCTGGTAAAGCTATGCAAGGATTATCAATCTGCAAACTGAAAACAAACAAAAAGACCCTGCTAGTCAGGGTCTTCATGTTTAGGATTTTTCCGGGATGAACCATGAACCGATATCCGTCACATCTTCATGAACGGGAATATTCAGCTTCATCAGTTCTTTTTTTATGAGTTCGGCTACTTCTTTTGTTTCGGCAAAGGCAGAAAAACCGTTCTGTATTTTTTTGACCTGCTCACGCGCGATTTCTTTACGATTAATAATCAAGCAAAATACCCCCTCTGTCTTGCTTTCTTTTCTTATATTTTAAACAATCCTTCATAAAAATGCTATCAGATTGTTTGAATTGTCACAAAACAGTAAAACTGGATTATTTTCAGGACATGCCGGTTCATCCTTCGGGTATGATTTTCACATGAACTTCCACGGTTGTGTATAAAAATAACTGATCCACGACAACTTTGTATTTTTCGCCATCAACTTCATAGTTCTTGTTTTCAATCGCCTTATAGAGGAGCATCCGCGTTTTATAAATGGATTCAATATCTTCTCCAAGCAGGTTTTCAAGCTGATCCTGCACAGATTCAGAGATCTCGTAAATCGTTAATTGTGAAAGTTTAAGTGTTTGATTGTTGGTGACGAATACTTTTATTTTTTGTACGCGCAGCTTTTTTTCATTGTCTTCGTTGCTTTTTTCATAGGTGCTCTTCCACTGGGCGATCTGCTCTTTAAGATCAGCGATATGATGGGATTGTTCCTTTATCGTGCTGACGTAATGTTCAACAGTCATACCGTACTGCATTAAGAAAAAGAGCCATCCGATAATGAATCCCAGCATTATTCCTGAAAAGAAACGCTGATAGCCTTTTCGGTTGAAATAAGGAGGAATTCTCATGTTAGTTCAAATTCTCTTGAGTCAGCCATTGCAGCAGCAGCATCGCTGTGTTGGCACCTGCCATCGCGATGAAAATGATGACCAGCTGTTTCACAATTTCATAGGTAGCACCGTTTAAAAAACTGCGCTCAAAGTTTGTTATGGTATCAAACGTACCGCCCATTGCAGCAACAATTGCCCAGATCTTCAGCTTTTTGGCCAGGTCGACTGTTTCCATCAAGGGGGCTTTTCCAACAAGAAAAGAAGCAAGGCCGCCGATGATGGCTCCTCCAAGAATGACGCCGAATGCAATAAAAAAAGTAATAATGATCGTGGACAGAAAATCCCTCATACGCCATCCTCCCTTTTGTATTATTTTTATGGACACGCTGAAGGGAATATGCATGTTTTCTATACGTTAGGATGATGTATTATAATAAGAATTAAATGAGATGTTAGGAAGTGGTGCAATGACATTTGTTCCGTTGCATATACATACAGAATACAGTTTGCTTGAAAGTTCCTGCCGGCTGAAGCCGCTTATTCATCGGGCAAAGGAACTTGGATTCCGTGCTCTTGCCATCACGGATAAGCTGAACATGTACGGGGTTATCCCTTTTTATAGAGAATGTATGAAGCAGGGCATCAAACCGATTATTGGGCTTGAGGTAAATCTCCTGCTCAGCCCAGTGTTTGACAAACGGCAAAAACCGGAGATCGGCAGGCTCCTGCTTTACGCCAGAAATAATGAAGGATATCAGAACTTATTGAAGATCAGCACGAAACTCATGCAAGAAACGTCTGCGGTGCCCGCATTGCAAAAAGACGTGCTGAAGGGCCATAATGGCGGGCTTCTGGCCATTTCTTCCGGAGCAGAAGGAGAAATTCAGCAGTTTATCGCAAGGGGAGAAGAAGACAGGGCGAAAGAGGCTTGCCGGCTATACCGGAATTGGTTTGGTCCTCATTTTTATCTAGGGGTAGAGGACCATGGAACAGGAAAAGAAAAAAATATAAATTTTGAGATTGAACATTTTTCGAAAGAAGAAAATATTCTTCTCGCAGCCACCCATGAAACATACTACATTCATCCAGAAGAAGCCGAATCACACGAAGTGCTGCTCTGCATCAAGAACGGGCAGAAGCTCAATGAATCAGAGCGGGAAGTTCTGCCGACAGAGGAGTTCTATTTGATCTCTTCTGAGGAAATGCAACGGCGGTTTATTCATCTGGCTGGTGCCATTGAAACAACCGCGAAGATTGCTGCCGACTGTAATGTGGAATTGTCGTTCGGCCAGCAGCTGATTCCCGAGTTTCCACTTCCTGAAGGCACTGTTTCTTCAGTATATTTGAGAGAGCTTTGTCTGCAGGGTGCCGCAGTACGATACGGTGAAACAAATGAAAGGGTACTTCAACGGCTCAATTATGAACTGGACATTATCCATAAGATGAAGTTCGATGATTACTTTTTAATCGTCTGGGATTTTATGAAATTTGCCCATGGATCAGGAATGATAACCGGTCCGGGGCGGGGATCAGCAGCAGGGTCGCTCGTAGCTTATGTATTGCGTATTACGGACGTTGACCCGATTAAGCATGATCTCCTGTTTGAACGGTTTTTAAATCCTGAAAGGGTCACGATGCCCGATATCGATATTGATTTTCCGGACATCAGAAGAGATGAAGTGCTTCAATATGTAAAAGAAAAGTATGGGAATGAGCGTGTAGCACAGATTATTACGTTTGGGACACTCGCGGCAAAAGCAGCGATCCGTGATACAGCAAGAGTGCTTAATTTGCCGGGAAACTTGGTGGATTCGGTATCCAGGCAGATTCCTTCTCGTCCAGGGATGACCCTGTCAAGGGCAGCAGAGGAATCATTCGGACTGCAGAAGCTGATAAAAGAATCACCGCAGGTCCAAAAACTCCTTGAAGTTGCAGGCACGCTCGAAGGGCTGCCCCGTCATGCTTCCACCCATGCGGCGGGCGTTATTATCAGTGGCCGGCCGTTAACCGAATACACTCCTCTGCAGGCTGGAAATGAAGGAATTCCTCTGACTCAATTCAGCATGGAATGGCTTGAAGAGATCGGACTGCTGAAGATGGATTTTCTTGGACTGAGAAATCTTACCTTGCTGGAAGAAATATGCTCGCTGGTACAGAAAGGAACAGGAAGGAAGATCAATCTTAGCGAAATTCCTTTTAATGATTCATCTACATTTGAAATGCTGAGCAAAGGAGATACGACTGGCATTTTTCAGCTGGAATCAGACGGGATGAGAAGGGTGCTTCAGCAATTAAAGCCGACAGAATTTGAAGACATCGTGGCAGTAAATGCGCTTTACAGGCCGGGTCCTATGCAGAACATCCCGGATTATATTGCCGGAAAACATAAACAGCGCAGTGTGGAGTACCGCCATCCCGATCTTGAACCGATCCTGAAACCCACTTACGGAGTTATCGTTTATCAAGAACAGATCATGAAAATTGCTTCGGAAATGGCAGGTTTCTCTCTTGGTGAAGCTGACCTTCTGAGGCGAGCGGTAAGTAAAAAAAAGCGGGATGTACTCGATCGGGAACGGGAGCACTTTGTGCGGGGCTGTCTAACAAAAGGACATGATGAACATACCGCTAACGGCCTCTATGACTTAATCGTCCGGTTTGCGGATTACGGATTTAATAGAAGCCACGCTGCAGCATACAGTGTCATCGCCTACCAGCTTGCTTATCTAAAATCCAATTACCCGCTCTACTTTATGGCCGCTCTATTATCAAGCGTCACCGGCAATCCTGAAAAAATTGAACAATACATTAAAGAATGTGCAGAGAAAAACATCACGGTAAAGCCTCCTTCGATTATTAGCAGTTTTCTCCATTTTACTGTTGAAGGAGATTGTGTTAGATTTGGTCTGTTGTGCATAAAAAACGCCGGTTATCAAGCAATTAAACATGTTATTGCCGCAAGGGAACAGCATCCGTTTCACGATTTGTTCGATGTTTGTGCCTTTTCTCCTGCCAAGGCTGTAAACAAGCGCACGCTCGAATCGTTGATCTTCGCGGGAGCGCTTGACGATTTTGGACAGGATAGAGCTTGTCTTCTCGCCTCTTTGGACCGGGCGATAGAGTATGGAGATAGAGTGCAGGCTTATCGTGAAGAAAATCAATTTCAGCTGTTTGAAGAACAGGACAGCATCAGGAAGCCGGAATATGTGGAAGTTCCTCCTTTTCAAGAGACAGAACGCTTGAAGTTTGAACAAGAGGCGCTCGGGTTTTATTTATCCGGCCATCCTCTGAAAAAATATCAGCCTGTCCTTGGCAGATTCAGTGCCGTTTCGATCGGGCAGGCGCTAAGGCAAAGTGCCAAATCCGCAGTACGTTTAGGCATCATGGTGACCAAAGCAAGAACCATTAAGACGAAAAAAGGCGAACTGATGGCTTTCTTATCGGGAAGCGATGAGTCTGGAGAAATAGAATTTGTCGCCTTTCCTAAGGTTTACAAAGCCTATCACGACCTTTTGCAAAAAGGTGAATTTCTGCTAGTTGAAGGTACTCTTGAGGAGAAGGAAGGAGCAAGGCAGGTACTGCTTAATAAAGCGGGACTGCTCTCCTCCCTCAATGAACGTGAAGAAGTTCAAGAACTACAGCAAGTGCTGTATTTAAAAATACAAGAGAATCCCTCTTCTGCCCGCTTGAATCATCTCAAGGATCTTCTGCGTTCCAGCCATGGAAATGCCGAAGTCATTCTGTATTATGAACAGGACCGCAAAAGCGTAAAGCTATCCCAATTGATTGCCCCCACCACAGAGCTTCTCTCGAAAATTAAAGAGCTTATTGGGGCTGAAAACGTGGTTTTAAAAGGGAAGTAATGTCTTTACAGCCTGCATGCATCTGTTATAATAAATAAGTCAATGAATGGTGGTCTGACCACCAATTAGATTGTTTTATGATGGATATAAGCACACATTGCCAATTAAGGACATTGCTTCACCAAACCATTTGATATTACTTAACTTAATAAAATTAGGAGATGAAATGATGTCTATTTTACGAGAAGAAGCCCTGCATATGCACAGAGTGAACAAAGGAAAGCTGGAATCTACTCCTAAAGTTCCTGTCAGAAATGCAAAGGATTTGAGTCTTGCTTACTCTCCGGGAGTGGCAGAGCCGTGCAAAGATATCTATGATGACAAATCCAAGGTCTATGAATATACGATGAAGGGCAATACTGTTGCTGTAGTTTCTGATGGTACAGCTGTTCTCGGACTGGGAAATATCGGTCCGGAAGCAGCATTGCCGGTCATGGAAGGAAAAGCAGTTCTTTTCAAAAGCTTTGCGGGCGTAGATGCGTTTCCGATTTGTCTGAACACAACAGATGTGGATAAAATTGTTGAGACCGTAAAGCTTCTTGAGCCTACATTCGGCGGTGTAAACCTGGAAGATATCGCAGCCCCTAACTGCTTTCTTGTGGAAGAACGTCTGAAAAAAGAGACCAATATTCCGATCTTCCATGATGATCAGCATGGTACAGCGATCGTTACATTGGCAGGTCTCGTTAACGCACTTAAACTTTCTAATCGTTCGATGTCAGAGATTAAAGTTGTCGTTAACGGCGCCGGAGCTGCAGGTATCGCTATCATAAAGCTGCTGGACCGTTTCGGTGTAAAAGACATCGTGATGTGTGATACTAAAGGTGCGATCTACGAAGGCCGTCCTTTTGGAATGAACAGTGTAAAAAGCGAAGTGGCCAAGTTTACTAATCGTTCCAAAAAAGAAGGTTCACTTAAAGAGGTTATTGACGGAACCGATCTATTCGTCGGAGTATCCGTTGAGGGAGCACTGACTGAAGAGATGATCCGTTCCATGAATGAGAACCCAATCATTTTTGCGATGGCTAATCCGAATCCGGAAATTATGCCACAGAACGCCAGAGCAGCAGGCGCGATGGTAATTGGTACAGGTCGTTCCGATTTTCCTAACCAGGTTAATAACGTGCTAGCCTTTCCAGGGATTTTCCGGGGTGCTCTTGACGTAAGAGCAACGCACATTAACGAAGAAATGAAGATTGCCGCGGTTAACGCGATTGCTAATCTTGTTGCCGAAAGTGAATTAAATCCGGATTATGTGATTCCGGCCCCATTCGATCCGCGTGTTGCGCCTGCTGTTGCAGCAGCCGTTGCCAAAGCAGCTATGGAAACAGGAGTTGCACGGATTAAAGTAGATCCTGAGAAAATTGCTGAAAAAACGATGCAGCTTTCATTGATTGGAAAAGAATAAAAGGTTCTCAGGGGAGGCTGGACAGTTGTCAGGAACATCTGAAAAAGTCTATGTTGAGATCATAAAGAAGATTAAAACGATTATTGAAGAAGATAACCTTCAGGCCGGTGACAAGCTGCCGTCAGAACGTGAACTCACAGACCGTCTGCATGTTGGACGGTCTTCCGTAAGAGAAGCTTTAAGGTCTCTGGAGCTTCTTGGACTGATTGAAACGAGAAGGGGAGAGGGCACGTTCATAAAGCCCGCTACAGGCCACCGGCTTGTAGAGGTTCTTGCTTCGTTTATTTTGCACGACAAAAAAGCGAAGCAGGATCTCTTAGAAACAAAATCGATTATCATCCGTGATTGTATAGAACTTGCTGTACAACGAATCAATGATGCAGATGTTGAAAGCCTGAACGATTTGCTTCAACAAATAAACGAAGTGGATCATCCCAATCAACTTCAGCAGCTTTCTTATCAATTTAAGGATACTGTGATTAAATTATGCGATAATCATTTGCTTTACAGGCTCTGGATTGAATTGTCCGGTTATGGTTCATCGCTGCATGGGAATACATTTCTTCTTGACTCAGGGGAATGCTCACAGATTGTGGAGCATTTAATAAACGGGGACAGCAAGAAAGTCATTCAGCTAATGTCTAGTGAATTGTGACATTAAGTTTATAGTATAGGTGGTGTTATTTTGTTAAAGGATTTTTTCGCCAAGAAGAAGAAATATGCCACAATTCCAACCGAAAAAATGAAACAGGATGTGCCTGAGGGACTCATGACCATGTGTCCTGAATGCAAACACATTATGTACACAAAAGAACTGAAAAAGAATCTGCTCGTATGCCAATCCTGCAACTATCATTATCCGATGTCCTCTTATGAGAGAATTGGAAGCCTTGTAGATGAAGGCAGCTTTACAGAATACGATCAGGATATGGTCTCAGTAAACCCGCTTGAATTTCCGGGTTATCTTGAAAAATTAGACAGTGACAGAAAAAAAACAAAGATAAACGAAGCTGTTGTTACAGGTGACGGCACGATTAACAGCTATCCGGCCGTTATCGCTGTCATGGATTCACGCTTCAGGATGGGCAGCATGGGATCGGTCGTTGGAGAAAAAATTACACGAGCGATCGAACAAGCCATTGAAAAGGAGATACCATTTCTCATTTTCACTGCCTCCGGAGGAGCCAGGATGCAGGAAGGAATTCTTAGCTTAATGCAGATGGCCAAAACAAGTGTGGCACTTAAAAAGCTGAGCGACCGGGGACTGTTATTTATATCGGTCATGACGCATCCGACTACCGGCGGCGTTTCCGCAAGCTTTGCATCGGTTGGAGATTATAATTTTGCAGAGCCTAAGGCATTGATCGGTTTTGCCGGCCGCAGGGTCATCGAACAGACCATTCGCGAAGATTTGCCAGAAGATTTCCAGACATCAGAGTTCTTGCTTAAGCATGGTCAGCTTGATAAAGTTATTCCAAGAGACGAAATGAAAGATACATTGACTACAGTATTAAAAATCCATTCAGGAAGGGGGGAATAGACATGGTCGGAGAATTAGAATTCGAACGTCCTATCACAGAGCTTAAAAAGAAAATCGCTGAGTTAAAGACATTCATGCAGGAAAAAGGCATCGATTTAACTGATGAAATCAGCTCTTTGGAAGAGAGGCTGAGCGCTCTTCAAAATGATACGTATGAGAATATGACTCCATGGGACCGTGTACTAGTTGCCCGCCATCCTGAGCGTCCAACAACACTAGACTACATCCCTTCCCTGTTTACAGACTTTATTGAGCTTCATGGGGACCGTCTGTTTGGTGAAGATGAAGCCATTGTCGGCGGTATCGGAATGTTCCATGGCCAGCCGGTAACGGTGATCGGACAGCAGCGCGGAAGAGATACGAAAGAAAACATCAGAAGAAACTTTGGGATGCCGCATCCGGAAGGTTACCGCAAAGCTCTTCGATTGATGAAACAGGCTGAAAAGTTTTCCCGCCCGGTCATTTGCCTTCTTGATACGAAAGGAGCATTTCCCGGGAAGTCAGCTGAAGAAAGAGGACAGAGCGAAGCGATCGCAAGGAACCTTATAGAGATGGCAGGGCTTACTGTACCGATCATCTGCATCATCATCGGTGAAGGAGCCAGCGGCGGGGCCTTAGCCCTTGGAGTAGGGAATCATGTTCATATGCTGGAAAACTCCTGGTACTCCGTTATTTCTCCTGAAGGAGCTGCTTCAATCCTTTGGAAAGATTCTACAAAAGCAAAATTGGCTGCAGAGTCTATGAAAATTACAGCTCCTGATCTAAAGAAACTTGGTGTAATCGACGAAGTGATCGAAGAAGTTAAAGGCGGCGCCCATCATGATTCCGCTGAACAGGCAAGGCGTATCGATGCTGTTTTACAGCAATCACTCTCCGACCTCCAAAAAATGTCAGAAGAAGAGCTTGTTGAACAGCGATATGAAAAATACAAAAAAATGGGACAATTTACGTTTGTAAACGGTTCCATTGCGATGAAATAAGGAATGTGCTCTCTCCCTAGTGAGAGAGCGCATTTTTTGTCTTTTGTTGTCTATTGTGCTGAAGTTTTGAACATGATATTTTAATAAGATGAGAATACTTGAGAGGTGGAAATTAAATGAAGCGAATTGGGGTTCTTACAAGTGGAGGAGATTCACCAGGTATGAACGCTGCCATTCGTGCTGTAGTTCGTAAGGGGATTTTTCATGATCTTGAAGTTTATGGCATATACAATGGTTATGCAGGATTAATCGCTGGTAACATTACAAAGCTTGAGGTTGGTTCTGTTGGGGATATCATTCACAGAGGAGGCACGATGCTTCGTACCGCACGATGTGAAGAGTTCAAAACACCTGAAGGACAAGCTAAAGGGATTGAACAGTTAAAAAAATATGGTATTGAAGGCCTTGTCGTGATCGGCGGAGACGGATCGTTCCAAGGGGCGAAGAAACTCACTGTACACGGTTATCCTACGATTGGACTTCCTGGTACGATTGACAACGATATTCCGGGCACCGACTTTACCATTGGATTTGATACTGCTTTAAACACGATCATTGAAGCGATTGATAAAATTCGTGATACTGCAACTTCTCATGACAGAACCTATGTTATTGAAGTTATGGGGCGTGACGCGGGGGACCTTGCTTTATGGGCTGGTCTTGCCGATGGCGCAGAATCCATTCTTATACCTGAAGAAAAGCATGAAATGGAACAGATTATCAATCGATTGAAACTTGGAATTGAACGTGGCAAGAAGCACAGTATTATCATTGTGGCTGAAGGTGTGTGCAGCGGGGTTGAGATCGGCAAGCAGATCGAAGAAAAAACAAACCTTGAGACACGGGTTACGGTGTTGGGGCACATCCAGCGCGGAGGATCTCCTACGGCATTTGACCGTGTGCTTGCAAGCCGTCTGGGCGCCAGAGCTGTTGAATTGCTGCTCGAAGGCAAAGCCGGGCGAACAGTTGGTGTGCAAAAAAATGTTTTGGTAGATCATGACATTACAGAAGTATTGGCAAGCAAACACCAGATCGACCAAGGCATGTATCGTCTGTCTCAAGAACTATCTATCTAATTTAATTAAATGCATGTTTTATGAAGTGCAAAATACAGGAGGAAGACCCATGCGTAAAACAAAAATAGTCTGTACGATAGGACCTGCAAGTGAAAGTGTGGAGAAGTTAACACAGCTCATTGAAACAGGTATGAATGTGGCTCGCTTAAACTTTTCCCACGGAGATTTTGAAGAACATGGGGCGCGTATCAAAAATATTAGAGAAGCGTCTGCCAAGCTTGGTAAGACTGTTGCGATTCTTTTAGATACAAAAGGCCCGGAAATCCGTACACAAACACTTGAAGGCGGAGTTGCGGAACTTCAGTCAGGTGAAGAGCTTGTTATTTCTATGGAGGAAGTAATGGGGACAAACCAGAAGATTTCTGTAACTTACCCGGGACTTGTTGATGATGTTCATGTCGGCTCTAAAATCCTGCTTGACGATGGCTTGATTGAGCTTGAAGTTACACATGTTGGTTCCAAAGAAATCACGACAAAGATTTTGAACAGCGGAACTTTAAAAAATAAAAAAGGCGTAAACGTTCCAAACGTAAGCGTGAAGCTTCCGGGTATTACAGAAAAGGACGCTAAGGACATTGAGTTTGGTATCGAGCAGGGAATTGATTTCATCGCTGCTTCCTTTGTACGCCGTGCAACAGATGTTCTAGAGATCCGTGAGATCCTTGAAAAAAACAATGCACAAAGCATTCAAATCATCCCTAAGATCGAAAACCAAGAAGGTGTCGAAAATATTGATGAGATTCTGGCAGTATCTGACGGCTTGATGGTTGCCCGCGGTGACTTAGGCGTGGAGATTCCTGCTGAGGAAGTGCCTCTTGTACAAAAAATGCTGATCAAAAAATGTAATGAACTAGGGAAACCTGTCATCACAGCAACCCAAATGCTTGATTCCATGCAGCGCAACCCTCGTCCGACACGTGCAGAAGCAAGTGATGTGGCTAATGCAATCTTTGACGGTACAGATGCGATCATGCTTTCTGGTGAAACAGCTGCGGGAACGTATCCAGTTGAAGCGGTTCAAACGATGCATAAGATTGCTAAACGTGCAGAATCTGCATTAGATTATCGAAACATCCTATCTCAGCGCAGCAAGGAAAGCAAAACAACAATCACCGATGCCATTTCTCAATCGGTTTCCTTTACAGCTTTAAATCTTGAAGCAGATGCGGTGATCACTGCGACTGAACGCGGAATGACAGCACGCATGATCTCTAAATACCGCCCTAAGGCACCTCTTATCGCGGTGACAAGCCATGAAGATGTAATGAGAAAGCTATCACTCGTATGGGGAGTACACCCTGTTAAAGGGAAGAAAGCCAATACTACGGATGAAATGTTCCAGATTGCAATCGATTCTTCACTTGAAAGCAACCTGGTTGCACATGGAAACATAGTCGTAATTACGGCTGGAGTTCCTGTAGGCAAAACAGGTTCGACCAACCTTCTGAAAGTTCACGTTATCGGTGATGTACTTGCTAAGGGACAAGGCATCGGACAGCAATCTGCAACTGGTAAGGTTGTTATTGCACGAAATGCAGAAGAAGCTTCAAACGTTAACGAAGGCGACATCCTGGTAACCATCGGAACAGACCGTGAAATGATGTCAGCAATAGAAAAAGCTGCGGCGATCATTACTGAAGAAGGCGGTTTGACCAGCCATGCAGCAGTAGTCGGCATCAGCCTGGGCAAACCAGTTATTGTCGGCCTTCAAGACGCTACAAAGCTTCTAAAAGACGGACAGGAAATTACAGTTGACGCTTCTAAAGGCGATATCTATGACGGGCATAAAAACGTTCTATAATTTATCATAAAAAGAGAAGGAGTCCATCCTTCTCTTTTTTCTTAGGTTTTGTTAATCCAAATTGTTGATTTTCAAAATGGAAACCTTTCTAAAAGGAGCAACTTTTATGTTCAGGATCTTATTTGTATTGCTGCTGATCATACCCGCCGCTGAAATAGGAATATTGGTGTGGGTAGGGAATCTGATTGGCCCGATTCCTACCGTAGCATTAATCATTTTCACAGGCCTTTTGGGAGCATGGCTGGCCAAGAGAGAGGGGCTTAACGCTCTCAGAAATGCACAGAGCCAGCTGCAAAACGGCCAGGTGCCAGGCACCGTACTGATTGACGGTATCTGTATTCTTGCGGGAGGCGTATTTTTGTTCACCCCAGGGTTCATCTCTGACATTTTCGGCTTCCTGCTGCTTTTTCCGCCGACGCGTTCAATAGCTAAAGTTCAGCTATTGCGTTATTTTCAGCGGAAAATTAAGTCCGGACAGTATAATTTCTATTGGAAACGATAAAAGAGCATCCATTCGGAGGCTCTCTTCTTTTTGGGGGGAATTAGGCGGGGGTCTGGGAGGGGTATAGTGGAATACCCACGGAAATGAGTGATTTACCCGCCGAAACGAATGAAATACACGCCAAAATAAATATTTACCCGCTAAAATCACCCATTTACCCGCCAAAACAGGATTATGGTAAACTACTTCCAGTTTGAATCATTCAACGAATTCAGCTCTTCCCTTTAATAAAATAATACACTTCATGAAAGAACTGAGCCTGGTGCAGGGCACGGATGATAACAAGGAAGGCTGGTCCAATCAGAAGGCCGAGGAATCCGAACCATTGGAACCCGACAAACAGAACAATGAGTGTGGCAAGAGGATCGAGCCCTATGTTCGAGGAAAGGATTTTTGGTTCAGTCAGCTGACGCTGGATGATGACCACGCCATAGAGGACGGAAAGCCCGACAGTTAACGGGTAATTGCCGGAAACAAAAGTATAGGCGATCCAGGGCATGAATACCGCTCCTGTTCCTAAATAGGGCAGCAGGTCCACCGCACCAATTAACAAAGCAATCGTAATGGCATATTCTATCCGAAGAAGCAATAGGCCGATTAATACGATAAAGGCTGTAATGGATATGAGCGTCAATTGAGCTTTCGCAAAACCAAACAGTGCTTTGCGGAGCTCGATATAGACGGTCCGGGTACTCGCTATCCACTTATCGGAAGAAATCTTTCGGAGATATCCGGAAAGACGATACCAGTCTTTGCAAATAAAAAAAGCAGCGAGAATTGAAAATACGAGCACAGAAACAAGGCTTGGAAGACTGACAAGAACAGCAGAAATCAGGTTGACGGTATCCTGCGCCAGGTTGCTGACTGTTGTAGTAATGTGGGTTCCGACTTCATCGATATTTTTCATGATTGTCTGCTGGTGGCCGTTGTCGAGATTGTTAAACATGCGGTTGATGTCATTATAAAGCGGCAGGATTTTATTTTTGAAATAGATTTCCATGTATTGTACCAGCGTTTTACTGTAATCAGGAAGAACATGTGCCAAGTAGGCGAAACCTGAAAAAATTTCTCGCATCAGGAGCAAAACCGCTCCTGCAAGTGCGGCAATAAGAAGCAGAAGAGCTGTAAAAACGGCAAATCCCCGGTGCATTTTACCCTTTTCTTCTAAAAAGTTAACGAATGGATTGATCGACATGGCGATGATTCCACCAAGGATAAAAGGGTACGTCACTTTGGAAAGAAAAAAACAGGCAAGTAAGACAATGGAAAATAAACATACTATGAGGAAGAAGCGCAGAATTCGGTGCAAATACTCATTGTTCATATCTTCACCATCCGTTCCCGGTCACTAGCAAAATAGAAAGAAGGGCTACCCATCATGCAGTCAACATTATTTTTGGTCATCTTGCTGGCCATTGGAATCATAGCGAAAAATCAGTCCCTGATTATTGCTCTCTCTGTACTGCTTGTCCTTAAATTTACAGGCATTGGAGATAAGGTATTTCCGCTGATCCAACAGAAAGGCATCAATTGGGGCGTTACGATCATCACGATTGCCGTTTTGATTCCGATCGCTACAGGTGACATCGGATTTAAGCAGCTTCAGGAAGCTTTGAAGTCCTCCTTTGCGTGGATTGCCTTGCTTTCAGGAATTTTTGTAGCCATCATCGCATCAAAAGGGATCACCCTTCTTCAAGATGATCCGCATATAACAGCAGCTCTTGTTTTCGGCACCATTCTTGCTGTAGCTTTCTTAAACGGAGTTGCTGTAGGCCCGTTAATCGGGGCAGGAATTGCGTATATGGCAATGAAAGTTGTCGAATTTTTCAGTGCGTAAACAACGAAAAAAGCCATTTCCATTCACAAAGCCCTGTTTATTGTTTATAATTGACTTATATGTTCCAATTCCTTTAAATAGTCTACATTTCTTTATATGCTAGAAATGTAAGCTCTTACTTATAAGAGTTTTTTGGTTTTGTGCTTTTCTATTAAAGGAGAAAGAGAATTTAGAAAGGGAGAGATAACCATGACAGCAACAAGAGGATTAGAAGGTGTAGTAGCCACAACCTCATCTGTCAGCTCAATCATTGATGATGTACTGACATACAGAGGGTACAGTATTGATGACTTGGCAGACCACGCAACATTTGAGGAAGTAGTATATTTATTGTGGAATGGAAAACTTCCTAATGAAAAGGAACTTGATCAATTCAAAGCAGAACTTGCTGAGCAAGCCGCTGTATCTGATGATTTAATCCAACATTTGAAATCGCTTCCTTTAAAAGGTGTACATCCAATGGCCATTCTTCGTACAGCGGTTTCCATGCTTGGAATGTATGATGAAGATGCTGAGGATATGTCTACCGAAGGAAATTACAGAAAAGCGGTAAAACTTCAAGCGCAGATTTCAACAGTTGTCACAGCGTTTGCAAGGATCCGTGAAGGAAAAGAACCGGTTGCTCCGCGCAAGGATCTCGGTCTCGCGGCAAACTTCCTATTCATGCTTACTGGCAATGAGCCAGACGAAGTTGCAGTGGAAGCGTTTAACAAGGCTTTGGTTCTTCACGCGGACCATGAGCTAAATGCTTCAACATTTACAGCACGTGTTGCGGTCGCTACATTATCTGACATGTATTCTGGTGTTACTGCAGCAATCAGTGCCCTAAAAGGACCTCTTCACGGAGGAGCAAACGAGCAAGTTATGAAAATGCTCAGCGAAATCAACAGTGAAGAGAACGTGGAAAGCTACTTAAGAAATGCGATCGATAACAAACAAAAGATCATGGGCTTTGGGCACCGTGTATATAAGAGCGGGGACCCTCGCGCGAAACATCTTCGTGAAATGAGCAAACAGCTGACAACAACAACAGGTGAAGAAAAATGGTATAACATGTCTGTGAAATTAGAAGAGCTGCTGAAAGAAGAAAAAGGACTTCTTCCGAATGTAGACTTCTATTCTGCAAGCGTATACCACAGCCTAGGCATCCCTCACGATATTTTCACACCGATTTTTGCGGTGAGCCGTGTATCAGGCTGGATTGCCCACATTCTTGAACAATATGAGAATAACCGTCTGATTCGTCCGCGTGCAGATTATACCGGACCATCCATGCAAAAGTACACACCGCTTTCTGAACGCTAATTCTTAGAAAGAAAAGAGAAGAGGGGTTACTCTTCTCTTTTGAAAGTTATTTTAGTAGGATAGAAAAGTAAGAGATTTTAGATAGGAGGACGAGCAACATGTCAAATGGAGAGCGTATTACAGTAGATAACGGGGTATTAAACGTACCTAACCAGCCAATTATTCCTTTTATTGAGGGAGATGGGACTGGCCCTGATATTTGGGCGGCAGCATCACGTGTTCTTGAAGCAGCAGTAGACAAAGCATACAACGGTGAAAAGAAAATCGTCTGGAAAGAAGTTCTTGCCGGAGAAAAGGCATTCAACGAAACTGGTGAATGGCTTCCGTCAGAAACACTTGATGTGATCCGCGATTACATAATCGCAATTAAAGGACCTCTTACAACGCCGGTTGGCGGAGGTATCCGTTCATTAAACGTGGCACTTCGCCAGGAGCTGGACTTATTCACTTGTCTTCGCCCGGTTCGTTATTTCCAAGGTGTACCTTCACCTGTTAAGCGTCCGGAAGACACAGACATGGTCATCTTCCGTGAAAATACAGAAGATATCTATGCTGGAATTGAATATGCGAGCGGTTCTGATGAAGTGAAGAAGGTTATCTCTTTCCTTCAGGAAGAAATGGGAGTAAAGAAAATCCGTTTCCCTGAAACTTCAGGTATCGGAATTAAGCCGGTTTCTTCTGAAGGGACAAAACGTCTTGTTCGTGCTGCCCTTCAGTATGCAATCAGCGAAGGACGCAAGAGCTTAACACTTGTCCACAAAGGAAACATCATGAAATTTACAGAAGGTGCTTTCAAAAACTGGGGCTACGAGCTTGCTGAACAAGAATTCGGCGATAAAGTATTCACTTGGGCTCAATATGACCGTATTGTTGAAGAGCAAGGAAAAGATGCTGCGAATAAAGCACAAGCTGATGCAGAAGCTGCTGGCAAAATTATCGTAAAAGATTCTATTGCTGATATCTTCCTTCAACAGATCCTTACTCGTCCTGCAGAGTTCGATGTTGTAGCGACAATGAACCTTAACGGAGACTACATTTCTGATGCACTTGCTGCACAAGTAGGCGGAATCGGAATTGCTCCTGGAGCAAACATCAACTATGAAACTGGACATGCGATCTTTGAAGCTACACATGGTACAGCTCCTAAATATGCGGGCTTGGATAAAGTTAACCCTTCTTCTGTTATCCTTTCAGGTGTATTAATGCTTGAACACCTTGGATGGCAAGAAGCAGCTAAACTCATTACAAATGCTATGGAAAAAGCGATTGCCGGCAAAGTAGTCACTTATGATTTCGCTCGTTTGATGGACGGCGCTACAGAAGTGAAATGTTCTGAGTTTGCCGACGAACTCATCAGCAACATGTAATAAAAGATGGCCCCGGCTCGCCGGGGCCACTGTTTAAATCAAGGAAGTCAAGTCTAGCTCCAGCGCTTTTCAAACCAAAAAATGGACGCTTGCGCATTTCTAAATAGAACCAGGATAATTTGGAGGGATTCTTTATGGCAGTGAACACACGCAAAAAGATTTCAGTCATTGGTGCAGGTTTTACAGGAGCAACAACAGCATTTATCGCAGCACAAAAAGAACTTGGGGATGTAGTGCTTGTTGACATTCCTCAAGCAGAAAATCCTACTAAAGGAAAAGCGTTGGACATGCTTGAAGCAAGCCCTGTACAAGGATTCGATGCGAACATCATTGGTACTTCCAACTATGAAGATACAAAAGATTCCGATGTAGTAGTTATCACTGCAGGAATTGCACGTAAACCAGGTATGAGCCGTGATGATCTTGTGAACACAAATGCAAAAGTCATGAAAAGCGTTACACAGGAAATCGTGAAATATTCTCCGAACACTGTAATCATCGTTCTAACTAACCCGGTTGATGCGATGACTTACACAGTTCTTAAAGAATCCGGTTTCCCGAAAAGCCGTGTAATCGGCCAATCCGGTATCCTTGATTCTGCTCGTTTCCGTACGTTCATCTCTCAAGAATTGAACCTCTCTGTAAAAGATATTACTGGTTTTGTTCTTGGCGGACACGGGGACGACATGGTGCCGCTCGTACGCTACTCTTATGCAGGCGGAATTCCATTAGAAAAATTAATTCCACAAGAACGTTTGGATGCGATTGTTGAACGTACTCGCAAAGGCGGAGGAGAAATCGTAAACCTTCTTGGAAACGGAAGCGCTTATTACGCTCCTGCTGCTTCATTGGTTGAAATGATAGAAGCGGTATTGAAAGACCAAAGACGTGTTCTTCCGACTATCGCTTACCTCGAAGGCGAATACGGCTATGATGGAATTTGCCTTGGCGTTCCTACAATCGTAGGCGGAAACGGCCTTGAAGAAATCATTGAGCTTGAATTATCAGCAGATGAAAAAGCAGCGCTAGACCGTTCTGCAGAATCTGTGAAAAGCGTAATGAACATATTAGCATAAATCATTTGGTAAAAAGGTTCGGGTTTTTCCGGATCTTTTTATCACTTCACAAATGTAAGCGTTTACTTAGGGCTTAATGAGGGGTGGTCTTGTATGTTGTTCGGAAAAAAGCGTAAACTGGGCAGAAAAATAGAAGAGATCCAAACAGGGGAAAAACTCGAACTTTCCGAAACGATTGAAGATAAGGATTTGCTTTTGTACCTCGGACTCACCAATGACAACAACCCTTTATTCATTCAACATGATTATGCATCCATGACGCCATTTAAAAAACCAATTGTTCCGCAGGTTATGCTTATTGGCATGGTAACAGCTGCGGTGTCCAAGTATTTACCTGGACCAGGAAGCAGCATTAAAAAACAATCCTTATCTTTTCCAAAACCTGTTTATCATTACGGCAAAGTTCATTTTTTGTTTCAGGTGACAGACATTGACCAGGAAGCTCATTCCATCAAGATGAGGGTTGAGGGGAAAAATGAAAAAAGCGAGCTGGTAATGGAAGGGGATCTTGAAATATGCCCTCCATATCAGCCGAAATCCATAACCTCCAACACGTTGGACAACTTCTAGACCGGGCAGCCGGTCTTTTTTTATGGCTCTTTTCTAAAAGATTGTTGCTTTTGGGTCATTTTTGTAAAGAGTCTTCATTGACAAGTTGATTGTAGTGCAAGGTGCTGAGACTCCTCGAAAATGAATTTCACATTTTCTTCGTGCGATATAACGCTGCCGAAGCCTTCCTTGTCCTGCGGGAGAAGCGGGACAGGTGAGACCCACAGGCGCTGGCGCCCCCGCGGAAAGCGAGCATCCTGAAACGGAAATCAACTACTCCTAAGAGCAACAAAGGTTACGAAAACAGCCTTTTTTATTGAAGGAAAGTATAAGATTTTGTTGGCATAGAAGCAGTGTCTAGCTTTAGCGCCCGAGGATAAAAATTGAATTCTATTTTCGTCTTAAATGATGAAATATGAGTCTTATTTCATCTTAGGTCCTCGAAGGACGAAATATAAACACATTTCGTCTTTGGGCGCTTCAGCTTTTCTTTTTAAAAATTTACAAACTTTACGAAATCTTTAATCTGACCCTTTTGTGCTTGGAAGAAAAAAATAGTATGATTGTAATGAATAAAGGTGAAACGTAACTAAAAAAGGGTGGGAAAAGATGAGCCAGAAAATCATGGTAGTCGAGGACGAATTATCGATCTCAACATTATTGCAATTTAATTTAGAACAAGCTGGTTTTGAAGTGATCACCGCAATGGATGGACGAAAGGGCCTTGAATTGGCTGAAATGGAAAAACCGGATTTAATGGTTCTTGATCTTATGCTGCCTGAAATGGATGGTCTCGAGGTTTGTAAAAACTTGAGACAAAAGCAGCTTTTTATTCCCATACTCATGCTGACTGCAAAAGACGATGAATTTGATAAGGTGTTAGGATTGGAATTAGGGGCAGATGATTATATGACAAAGCCGTTTAGTCCCCGTGAAGTGGTTGCCCGGGTGAAAGCCATCCTTCGGCGTACCAAGCAGGCAGCTATCGAGGAACCTGCTCAAGCAGAGGAATCGGAAAAGCTGACGATTGGAGAAGTAGAAGTTTATCCCGAGAACTATGAAGCTTTTTATAAAGGGACAGCACTTGAATTGACTCCGAAAGAGTTTGAACTGCTGGTGTACCTCTCAAAGAATAAAAACAGGGTACTCACCAGGGAACAGCTTCTGTCTGCTGTATGGAATTATGATTTTGTCGGCGACACAAGGATTGTTGATGTGCATATCAGCCACCTGCGGGAAAAAATAGAAGAGAATACAAGAAAACCGGTCTATATTAAAACCATCAGGGGAATGGGCTATAAGCTTGAGGTTCCGCAATAATGCCAGATTTTAAAAACCGGGTACTCTCTTTTTTCCTGGTTGGAATTATGCTTGTTTTTATCCTGCTTGCTCTAATTGTCGGAGGTCTGGTGCACTATAACGTAAAGGAAAAGCGTCTGCAATCTTACCAAAGTGAGCTCCAGCTTGTTTCCCTTGCTGCTGTTAATAAGGATACTGGCCTCTTGGAAAAGCAGTTGGATCGGGCTGAAAAAGATTTAGGTGGAAAACTTCTCTATTTATCTCCCAAAGGCAAAGTTTTGGCGCAATCAAAAAGTGAGAAAGAAGCTGTTCCTGATCAGCCTTTAAATGGATTGGACGAATATAAAGGCAGTTCACTGGTTTCAACGAAAGATATGGACCGTCTCGTTTATACACTGCCGGTTAAAAATCAAACATCCGGTTCACTTGAAGGGTATGTCCAGCTAGTTATTCCTGAAAAGACAGCCAACAGCACGGAGAGATCCATTTGGCTTGCCATGTCTCTTGGTTTTCTCATCAGCCTGGTCATCATCCTCTTTGTCTCAATCCGTGTGCTGAATCGGATTGTTAAACCAGTAGAAGAGGCAACGAGCACAGCGAAGGAGCTGGCGAGAGGGAATTTTAAGGCTAGAACTTATGAATATAAGGGAGATGTCGGTGAACTGAACTTTTCTTTAAATGTGCTTGCAAGAAACCTTGAGAAGATGACAAAGTCCTATGAATCGCAGCAGGACCGTCTGAAGACACTGATCGAGAACATGGGCAGCGGTCTCATTCTCATCGATTCTGATGGCTATATCACGATTGTTAACCGAGCCTTTAAGGAAATTTTTAAAGAGTATACCGATTCCTGGACGAGCCACTTGTTTCATGAAGTCTTTCCATATAAAGAAATTAAAGAAATCGTTGAAGATACATTTATTATGGAAACCAACATACGGAAACAAGTCGTGCTTCCTATTCATATTGAGAGAAAGAACTTTGATGTATACAGCGCACCGGTCCTCAACAGTCTCGGGAAGCTCCGCGGCATTGTTCTCGTTTTTCATGACATTACGGAATTGAAAAAACTTGAACAGATGAGAAAGGATTTTGTTGCCAACGTATCCCATGAATTGAAAACACCGGTCACTTCTTTGAAAGGTTTTGCTGAAACGCTGCTGGATGGAGCGGACGGCAATCCGGAAATCCGCAAAAAATTTCTTACAATCATGTGGAATGAGAGCGACAGGCTGCAGCACCTCATTCAAGATCTGCTTGATCTCTCTAAGGTGGAACAAGGATTTTCTTTGAACCTGCAAAAAGTCAGCCTGTCGACGATCGTAGAAGAAGTGATCGTCATGCTTGAAACAAAAGCGCAGGAAAAAGAGATAACGATCAAGTATTCTGCAGAAGGGAACACCATGATTGAAGGTGATTCACCGAGATTAAAGCAGGTTTTCATCAACCTTATAAACAATAGCTTAAACTACACTCCAAAAGGCGGAAGGATCACGATCCGCCTGAAGGAAAGCAGTGAAAAAGTAACCTTCAGTGTATCCGACACCGGTATTGGTATCCATAAAGAGGAAGTCTCGCGTATTTTCGAACGATTCTACAGAGTGGATAAAGCGAGAAGCAGGAACTCTGGCGGTACGGGGCTTGGCCTTGCAATCGTCAAGCACTTGGTAGAGGCCCACAGGGGCCGTATCCATGTGAAAAGCAAGCCGGGAGAAGGCTCGACATTCACGCTTGTTTTCAAAAAAGAATTTAATGATTGAATTTACAAACTATTAACACTGCATTCGTGCCAGCTTAACAGTTTATCGTTATGCTTTAAGTATCCTTTTTCAGTACCCCCTTTAAGAGAATCCATGACGGGTTCTCTCTTTTTTTGTTCTAATCTTCGAACAGACGCTGGCTGGCCAATTTTCTTTTCGTATAGCCGAATGGTACAATAAAGATTAGAAAACAACCGATCAGGGGGTATTATTTTGGCAAATAAATTAGTTTTGATTGATGGAAACAGTATCGCATATCGTGCGTTCTTCGCGCTTCCTCTGCTCAACAATGATAAAGGTGTCTATACAAATGCAGTATACGGATTTACGACGATGCTGCTTAAAATATTGGAAGATGAAAAGCCCAGCCACGTGCTTGTTGCATTTGATGCGGGGAAAACAACCTTCAGGCATAAAACGTTTACCGAATATAAAGGAGGACGCCAGAAAACTCCTTCTGAGCTTTCCGAACAATTTCCGCTGATCCGCCAGCTTTTGGACGGGTTCGGAATTAAACGGTACGAGCTTGAAAATTATGAAGCGGATGATATTATCGGCACGCTTTCTAAACAGGCTGAAAATGGTGACTGGGACGTTAAGGTCTTTACTGGTGATAAAGACTTGCTTCAGCTTGTAACAGAAAACGTCAAGGTTGCACTGACCCGCAAAGGGATCTCGGAAGTAGAGGCTTATGACCTTCAACAGGTGGAAGAGAGATATGGCTTAACTCCTCACCAGATTATCGACATGAAGGGCCTCATGGGCGATCCATCCGATAACATCCCTGGAGTTCCGGGAGTCGGGGAAAAAACAGCCATTAAACTAATCAAACAGTTCGGCACTCTGGAAGAAACGCTGGAATCAATTGATCAGGTTTCAGGTGCAAAGCTGAAGGAGAAACTCAAGGACAATAAGGAACAGGCCTTGATGAGCAAAGAGCTGGCAACCATCACGCATGAGGCACCAATTGAAATCTCCATAAACGATTCTCTTTATGAAGGGTACCAAACAGAACAGCTGATTCCATTCTTTAAAGATCTTGGCTTCAACTCGCTGCTGGAACGAATCGGCGGGGACAGTGAAGAAACACAGCTGAGCGGACAGGAAAAAGAAGAGATTTCCTTTGAAAAGGCTGAAGAACTCAGTCATGAAATCTTATCATCACCTGCCGCTCTTATAGTAGAAACAACACCGGAAACCTACCATAAAGCTCCGGTCAACGGGCTGGCGATCGTAAACAGCAACGGAAAGTATTTTATTCCTGCTGAAACAGCGCTCTCTTCAGCATCGTTTAAGGAATGGGCGGAAGATGAAAGTAAAATTAAATACGTGTTTGACGCCAAAAGAGCGTACGTCGCATTGGACTGGAACGGTATTTCATTGAAGGGTGTAGAATTTGATCTAATGATCGCCTCTTATCTGCTGAATCCGTCCGAGTCCGGGGACGATGTAGCTGGAATTGCAAAACGCTACGGTATACATGACACTGATACAGAAGAAGCGGTGTACGGAAAAGGTGCCAAACGAAAGGTGCCTGAAGAAGAAATTCTATCCGAACATCTCGTTCGCAAAGCGAATGCTATTTTTGCTCTTCAGGACAAGCTTTCTGAAGAACTGAAGGAAAACGAACAGTATGAACTTTTTGCCGATCTTGAACTCCCATTATCACTGGTGCTGGGTGAAATGGAAACAACAGGAGTGAAGGTGGACGTCGGCAGGCTTCAAGCAATGGGACACGAGCTCACAGAGCAACTGAAAATACTTGAAGGAGAGATTCATGAACTTGCCGGAGTATCTTTCAATATAAATTCTCCGAAACAGTTAGGAGAGATCTTGTTTGAAAAGCTGAATCTGCCCGCCATAAAAAAGACAAAGACCGGTTACAGTACTTCGGTGGATGTGCTTGAGAAACTGGAAGGCAAGCATGAGATCATCAGGAAAATCCTTGTTTACCGCCAGCTTGGAAAATTAAGCTCTACCTATATTGAGGGGCTTCTGAAGGTTGTCGACGAAGATACTGATAAGATTCACACACGTTTTAACCAGGCGCTGACTCAAACAGGACGACTGAGTTCAACAGAACCAAATCTGCAAAATATCCCGATAAGGCTTGAGGCGGGAAGAAAGATCAGGGAAGCCTTCGTTGCTTCAAAACCAGGCTGGAAAATTCTTGCCGCTGACTATTCTCAAATTGAGCTTCGTGTCCTTGCCCATATTTCACAGGACGAAAACCTGATGGAAGCCTTTAAAAAGGAAATGGACGTTCATACGAAGACCGCGATGGATGTTTTTCATGTGGGGATGGATGAAGTGACCTCAGAAATGAGAAGGCATGCCAAAGCAGTTAACTTCGGTATCGTATACGGTATTAGTGACTATGGCTTGTCGCAAAGCTTGAATATTACAAGAAAAGAAGCCGGAGAGTTCATTGAACAGTATTTGAAAACTTTCCCTGGTGTAAAAGAATATATGGAATCGATCGTCCGACAGGCGAAACAGGACGGCTATGTTTCAACGCTTATGCACCGCCGCCGTTACCTGCCAGAGATTACGAGCAGAAACTTCAATTTAAGAAGTTTTGCTGAACGTACAGCCATGAATACTCCGATTCAGGGAACAGCGGCTGACATTATTAAAAAGGCGATGGTTGAAATGGATCAGGTGCTGAAAGACGAAAATCTGGAATCCTTGATGCTGCTTCAGGTGCATGATGAGCTGATCTTTGAGGTACCGGAAAATGAAATTGAAAAGCTGTGTACTCTCGTTCCGCAAGTGATGGAATCTGCACTCGGCCTTGATGTTCCATTAAAAGTTGATTTGAATTACGGAGATACATGGTACGACGCAAAATAAAAAAAAGAGAAGTGAAAACAGCCGATTTGGCTGTTTTCCGTTTGATTTGAGGTGAAAGATATGCCTGAATTGCCAGAGGTAGAAAACGTAAAAAACACACTGAACAGACTGGTTGGCGGAAAAACGATTAAAGAAGTTAGAGTCTTATGGAGCAATATTATTAAACATCCTGAGATCGATGAATTCAAAATCCGGCTCAGCGGCCAGACCATAAAACATGTAGAGCGAAGAGGCAAGTTCCTTAAGATTTTTCTTGATGATGACGTTCTTGTTTCCCATCTGAGAATGGAGGGGAAGTATGCGTTAAACCAAAAGGAAGAACCGTTTGATAAACATACGCATGTTCTCTTTGAGTTTACTGACGGAAGTGAACTCCGGTACCGGGATGTCAGGAAATTCGGTACGATGCATCTGTATCCAAAAGGGGAAGAAGAACTGCGGCAGCCGTTATCCAAACTCGGTTATGAGCCTTTTTCCGCAGAACTTACTCCATCTCTTTTAAAGAAGATGTTCTCAAAGACAAGCAGGTCGGTGAAAGCGGTCCTGCTGGACCAGTCTCTCATAACAGGTCTGGGAAACATCTATGTGGATGAAATTCTTTTTGCATCGGGTATACACCCCGAACAAAAAGCGAGCGGATTATCGCTGCAGCGATTAAAAAAGCTGCAGGAAAACATGGTATCGATCCTGAAAGAGTCGGTCGAAAAAGGCGGCAGTACGATTCGCTCTTATGTGAATTCCGAAGGGAAAGCAGGTAACTTTCAACTGGAGCTTTTTGTTTATGGAAAAAAGGGAGAGCCATGCAAAAAATGCGGCCGTGAAATTACTAGATCCGTTGTTGCAGGACGAGGCACTCATTTTTGCAGCAGCTGCCAAAAATAACAGTTTCCAAGCTCCTTTCATATACTACAGAACGTGGTATGAAAGGAGCTTTTGCCGTTATGGTGTCCTTTTCGATGCTCTTACTGGCGTTTGCAGTAAGTCTTGACAGCTTTGGTACGGGGCTGACGTATGGCATGAAGGAAATAAAGATTCCGTTAAAATCGGTCATTATCATTTCCTCATGTTCGGCCATTACCTTTTTTATTGCAATGGGGTTCGGCCATTTTTTAGAACGCTTTTTATCGCCGCATGCCGGGCAGGTAACAGGCGGCTTGATCCTTTTAGGTCTCGGTTCATATTTTTTGTACCAAGTAGCCAAGCCTGAAAAAAAGGCCGCGGCTGTACCTGAAGAGAAGACTATTGTAAAATTAGAAATAAAATCTCTGGGAATCATGATTCAAATCTTAAGTAAGCCGACAATCGCAGATCTTGATAAATCCGGCTCTATCAATGGCTGGGAGGCGGTCTTGCTGGGCGTCGCGCTTTCATTGGATGCTTTTGGAGCGGGAATCGGAGCAGCAATGGTTGATATGCCTCCTTTTCTTACTGCATTTACGGTAGCCTCCATGAGCTCGATATTTGTACTTGGTGGCATGAAATTAGGGTTTGCAGTGTCCAGGATTACGTGGATGAAGAAGCTTACCTTTCTTCCAGGGATATTACTGATTATTATAGGATTACTGAAAATGTAACAGGAGGATCGTAAAATCATGATCATAGGCCTGACCGGCGGGATTGCCAGTGGAAAAAGCACAGTTTCCAATCTTTTGCGGAGTTATAACATACCTGTTGTTGATGCAGATATAATCGCGCGTCAGGTTGTGGAGCAAGGCCAGCCCGCCTACGTTAAAATTGTCGAGAACTTTGGGATAGAAGTAATAGATGAAGAAAAGAACCTCGATCGAAAAAAACTTGGCAGCGTCATATTCAACGATTCTGCCAAACGGAAGGTGCTGAATGAGATTGTTCATCCGGCTGTACGGCATGAAATGAAGAGCCAGGCAGCACATTATCTTAATGATGGATTCAGCCATGTGGTCATGGATATTCCTCTGTTGTTTGAGAGCGATTTGACCCATATGGTGGACCGCACACTCCTGATCTTTGTTGATGAAGAAATCCAGTTCAGCCGATTAGTTATGAGAGACCACTTCACGGAGGAGGAGGCAAGGAGCAGGATTGCTTCCCAGATGCCCCTTAAAGATAAAGTAAAGCTGGCGGATGCGGTGATCACAAACAATGGATCTTTGGAAGAGCTCAAAGTGAAACTGGATGCTCAGCTTAAGGAATGGAATATTATTTAGCCCTCTGTCTAGGCAGAGGGTTTATTTTTTGCCCGTTTTTATAAAATGATGTTCTTTTTTTAATTAAATATGCTATACTAATTGTAGAAAAAGAGACAAAAAAGTATAACATATATGGAGGGAGCACACCATGAAAGCAAAAGTAGCGATTAATGGACTCGGGCGGATCGGAAGAATGGTATTTCGTAAGATGATGGAGGAAAATAACGAGTTTGAGGTTGTAGCAATCAACGCAAGCTATCCTCCTGAAACGTTAGCACATATGATTAAGTATGACTCAATTCACGGAATGTTTGATGGTGAAGTTAGTGCCCATGAAGGCTACTTAATGGTGAACGGGCAAAAAGTGCTTCTGCTCAATTCCCGCGACCCAAGAGAACTGCCATGGAAAGGGCTCGGCATCGATATCGTGATTGAAGCCACTGGAAAATTCAAAACAAAGGAAATGGCAGGCTACCATCTGCAAGCTGGAGCGAAGAAGGTTATTATTACTGCACCTGGAAAAGATGAAGACATCACGATTGTTATGGGTGTTAATGACAGCGATTACAAAGCGGACGAACATCATATCTTATCCAATGCTTCATGCACAACGAACTGTCTGGCTCCTGTAGTAAAAGTACTCGATGAACAGTTCGGGATTGAATCAGGAATGATGACTACTGTACATGCCTATACAAATGATCAAAAAAATATTGATAACCCGCACAAGGACCTCAGACGTGCAAGAGCTTGCGGCCAATCCATCATTCCAACGTCTACCGGGGCGGCAAAAGCAATCTCCAAGGTTCTTCCTCATCTTACAGGAAAATTGAATGGAATGGCACTCCGGGTCCCGACTCCAAATGTATCATTAGTTGATTTAGTGGTCGATCTAAAAACGGATGTGACAGAAGAGATGGTAAATGAGGCTTTAAGAACTGCGTCTGAGGGTGCATTAAACGGTATTCTTGGATACAGCGAACAGCCGCTGGTTTCCATTGATTATAATGGTGATGAGAATTCTTCAATCATTGATGGTTTATCAACAATGGTTATTGAGAATAAAAAAGTAAAAGTGCTTGCCTGGTATGACAATGAATGGGGCTATTCTTGCCGTGTTGTTGATCTGGCAGGTCTTGTTGCTGCAGGTTTAGCTCAAAAGGCGGATATGAGGATTCCTTCATAAAACCAATAATTAAAAAAGAACGGATGGAGCCGGTTTCTGGCGCTGTCCGTTCTTTTTGTTTTTAGACAATAACCACCTATTTTATGTCATTAGTTTTCATAAGATAATTTAGAGGGAAATTTCAAACAAGTTATTGCAAATGAAAAATAAAACAAGTATACTATGATTCGTGAACTTCAAATAAAGCAAACCAAGGCATTGGATTCTACTTAAAGGGTTAGGACCTCTTAGGACTAACTTTCCCCCGTGGTAGATGTTCAATACCGCATGCTTGAAGGCATGAAAAATTTTTAAGGGGGACTATGCTAATATGGATACAATGGGAAGACACGTAATTGCTGAACTATGGGGATGCAACAGTGAAAAGCTAAATGATATGAGGTTTATTGAAGAGACGTTTGTTGACGCTGCCCTTAAAGCAGGTGCAGAAATTCGTGAGGTTGCTTTTCATAAGTTTGCGCCGCATGGCGTGAGTGGGGTTGTTATTATTTCTGAATCACATTTGACAATCCACAGTTTTCCAGAGCATGGTTATGCAAGCATTGACGTATACACTTGTGGGGATCGTATTGATCCAAATGTGGCTGCTGATTACATTTCACAGGCTTTGGAAGCGAACAGCCGTGAAAATTTAGAAGTTCCACGTGGAATGGGTCCTGTTAAAGTTGCTAAAAATAAAGTTGCTGCTAATAAATAAAAATGAATGCTAAGTCGAAAAAGAGGTGTGTTATTTGCACCTCTTTTTTTACTTTCCGCTTTTGCATGGAGGAGTTTAGAGGAGGGGTACCATGCTTAGACAATTGCAAAATATCTTGAAGAATCATTCGGAAACTTCCGAGAACCACCAAGATCCTTTACTGCAAACCCATTATTTCAAAGCGAACCGCACAAAAGTCATGGATGCCATTGAAGAACTTGTCCGGCAGCAAAGCCATTATAAACTGCTTGGATCATCAAAAGAACGGGGCGAGCTATCTTTTGAAGTTACAGCTCCAAGGAAGGCTTTTGCCGTGATCACTGCGACCTCTCTCAGACCATTTAAAACGGCAGTCGATATTAATGTCACGTCTGAATCGCCGTTTCCGATCGATTTTGGATACAGCAGAAAGGTGATCCTTGCTATTAATGAAGGATTGAAAGGAAAGCTTGAATTTATTGGCACATCTCTGCTTGAAAACAATTAATTCTTGTCACATGCCCTCCTTTTGTCTAAGATAGAATTATAATAGAGGTTAATTAATTTTTGGAGTTGATCTGCTTTGCGTTGTCCGTCCTGTCAGTATAACGGTACAAAAGTGCTTGATTCTAGACCGGTCCATTCGGGGAGATCGATTCGCCGCAGGCGGGAATGCGAGTCTTGCACCTATCGATTTACAACCTTTGAAACGGTTGAAGAAATACCGCTGATTGTTGTGAAAAAGGAAGGTACCCGGGAAGAATTCAGCCGTGAAAAAATTCTTCGCGGACTTATAAAAGCTTGTGAGAAACGCCCTGTACCATTAGAAGTTCTTGAAAATATCGTGGACAACATAGAAAAGGATCTGCGGAACCAAGGGGTTTCTGAAATAAACAGCAAAGAAGTCGGCGAAAAAGTCATGGATTATCTTGCGGACACGGACGAAGTAGCTTATGTCCGATTTGCTTCGGTCTACCGGCAATTTAAGGACATCAATGTATTCATACAGGAACTGAAAGAATTAATAAAAAAAGACGAGCACTAACTTGCGTAAGACAGTACCAGTTTTACGCTTTTTTTTATCGGAATGCTTGTTTTTCTCTATAGACTTAGAAAAAACTTTTTTTTGAAAGGTGAGAACCATGAGTGTACACTGGAAAGAAATTGTCCCGGTGGATACATATGAGGTTCAATTTAGCGGCTATCTCCATAATATAGACCGCAAAGTATTGACCATGCTGTACCAGCCGTTAATAGGCGCTTTTGCCTATAGTTTATATATGACATTTTGGTGTGATGCCGAAATGAAAATGCCAAAAGAGCAAACGCATCAGAGGCTCATGAATGTTACCCAATTTTCATTGAAGGATATTATTGCTGCCCGAAAAAAGCTGGAAGCCATCGGCCTGCTGAAAACTTATAAACGGGATAAAGAAGATTCGAGGGTTTACTTATATGAATTGCAAACCCCTCTCTCACCGGATGGATTTTTCAACGATGGGGTCTTGAACATCTATCTTTATAATCGATTAGGCAAAACAAAATATTGCGAGATGCGAGACCATTTTATTCAAGAAGAAACTGAGATGGAAGAATACGTGGAGATGACGTCATCATTTAATGATGTTTTCGTATCACTTCATCCCTCTGAAATGACAGCAGGGACTTATTCGGAAATTCAGGAGGGATCAGGCGGAAGTCTGGCAGAAAGAAAACCAGGCAATCCGTTGTCCATCACTTCTGAGGACTTTGATTTTGATTTGTTGATCTCCAGCATTTCAAGCTTTATTCTTCCGAAAGAGGTCATAACTCCTTCCATAAGGGAATCGATCCTTAAACTGGCATACGTTTACCAGATGGGACCGCTTGAGATGAGCAGGCAAATCCAAAACGCGTACCATCTTCATGGAGAGTTGACTGCCGAAAATCTCCGGAAGGAAGTTCAAAAATGGTACAGGATTGAAAACAACAACCAGCTGCCGCAGATGGCTCTCCGTACTCAGCCGCAGAGCTTAAAATCAGCTGCAGGCAGAGAGCCTGTCACAGAAGAAGAAAAAGTGATAAAATTCTTTGAAGAAGTATCACCTTTTCAATTGCTGGAACTCCAATCTGGAACAAAGCCGGCGGAAGTGGATTTGAATATTGTTACGTATCTCATGCTTGAGCAAAAAATGACTCCGGGTGTGGTCAATGTTTTGATCGACTATGTACTGAAGACCAATGATCAAAAACTTACACGTTCGTTCGTCGAAAAAATTGCGAGCCACTGGGCCAGGAAAAAAGTACAAACCGTTCAGGAAGCCATGGCGCTAGCTCGTTCAGAACAGAAGAAGTACAAAGAGTGGCAGGAGCGTAAGAATACAAATTATAAGCGTAATGGAACCCAGAAAAAGAGCGCCCGTCTGCCAGATTGGCTGAAGGATGAAGAGGCAACGGCAGAGAAAAAAGAAAAGAACAATAATAATAATGAGCTTGAAGAGCAAAACCAGCAATGGCTTGAAAACCTGCTTAAAGAAATCTAAAGGGGGGAACGAAAATGGAATCGATTATGGACGCCGTTAAAAAAATGGAAGGGTACGGTCAGCTTAAAAAGGAATATGACCGAATTAAGCAGCATGTACTCACAGATCCTTATGTTATCTCATTCCTGGAGCAGAACCCTGATTTGAATCAATCAAGCATTGAAAAAGGATTGACGAAGCTCTATGAATATTCCAAGGAAAAGAACCATTGTTCCAATTGCCCAGGGCTGAATCTTTGCCCAAACCTGATGCAAGGGTATCAGCCGGAACTGGCGGCAGAAAGAAATACGATCGAAATTTATTATGAAAAATGTTCGCTGAAAAAACAGGATGAAAAGCAGAAGTCGATGAGTGCCCTCATCAGAAGCTATTTTATCCCGAAAGATATCCTGCAGGCATCCTTTGACCGTCTTCACAGCATTGATCAAGACAGAAGAGAAGCGATTGGTGCTGCATGGGATTTTGTCAAAGCGGCTTCTTCTGGAGAAGGGGCGAAAGGGATTTACTTTTACGGCAAGTTTGGTGTTGGAAAGACTTATCTGCTGGGTGCGATAGCCAACGCGTTGGCTGAGCGGCAGATTCCTTCATTGCTCGTTCATACTCCCGAGTTTCTGCGGGAGATGAAAAGCAGCCTTTCTGACGGAAGTTTCAACGAAAAAATGGAGCTGCTCAAAACCGTTCCTGTCCTCATGCTTGACGATCTTGGTGCCGAAAACATGACAAATTGGGTCAGGGATGAAATCATTGGTGTCATACTTCAATATCGTATGATGGAGAGGCTGCCGACGCTGTACTCCTCCAATTATGATTTTACCTTGCTTGAAGAGCATTTTTCCTACTCGCAAAAAGGCGGCCTCGAGCAAGCAAAAGCAAAACGGATCATGGAGCGTATTCGCCATCTTGCCGTGCCAATCTTTATCGGTGGAGATAAAAACTTCAGAACTTTTCAGTAAAATAGATCTACTTGATTAACCTCTATCATAAAAGATAGAGGTTTTTTGTTTAGTCTCATGAATCTTCGGGAAGATGCAAATACTACCTATAGAATCAGCAGACAGAAAGGAAATGAATATGGGAATAATTCTAGCAGTCATCACAGCAGTTTGCTGGGGAAGCATTGTATTGGTCAGCCAAAAACTTGGGGGAGATTCATACAGCCAGACATTGGGGATGACCATCGGTGCCCTTGTCTTTTCGGTAATTACATTTTTTATCGTTCAACCTGATATGAACTCTCTTGTAATCATTGTAGGAGCGATTTCGGGTGCCTTATGGGTTGTCGGCCAGCGGTTTCAATTTGCGACTGTTGATCACCTCGGTGTGGCAAAAACGGTGCCTCTCTCAACGGGTATGCAGCTATTTGGGACAACACTCTTTGGCGTACTCGTGTTTCATGAGTGGAAAACAAAAACAGAGATCATTATTGGAATCATCGCTATCGTTGTTATCATTTTAGGAGCCGTCTTTACATCGATCAGGGATAAGAACAACAAAGAGGACGGCGGGACCAATTATAAAAGAGGTTACCTTATCTTGCTGCTATCCACCGCAGGCTATGTTGGCTATGTGGTTATTGTCAATTGGTTTAAGGTTGGAGGATGGGAAGCGATACTTCCACAGGCAGCGGGTATGTTTATCGGCGGTTTACTTCTCACTTTTACAGGTAAACCGTTTAATAAATTTGCTGTAAGAAATATTTTAACCGGAATTCTATGGAGTACAGGAAACATCACTTTGTTGCTTTCATTGCCGAAGATTGGTGTAGCGACAAGTTTTTCGCTTTCACAAACGGGAATCATCATCTCCACTCTCGGCGGAATTTTTATTTTAAAAGAAAAGAAGTCAAAACGGCAGATCATCTTCGTTATTGCAGGATGTCTACTTATTATCGCGGGCGGTGTTATGCTCGGGATTACAAAACGTTAAGGAGCGGATGAAAAACATGTTTACAGATCTAGAAGGAAAAGCAGTCATTATCACAGGAGCGAGTACAGGAATCGGAAAAGCCTGTGCCCAACGTTTTGCAAAAGAAAAAGCAAAGATCACTGTAAATTATTTTAGTGAAAAGGGTAATGAAGTGGAAGAACTTCTCCAGGAATTAAGAAATCTCGGCGGAGAAGCGATCGCCGTTCAGGGAGATGTGACAAAGGAAGAAGATATTAAAAATCTGGTCGAACGCACAGTGGAATCCTTTGGAAGACTGGATATTATGATTAACAACGCGGGGATTGAAAATGAGGTTCCGTCACACGAGCTATCTCTTGAAGATTGGAATAAGGTTATCTCCACGAATTTGACGGGGCAATTTCTTGGCTGCCGTGAAGCAATCTCGTATTTTCTGAAGAATAACATTGAAGGCAGTATTATTAACATGTCGAGCGTTCATGAGATCATCCCTTGGCCGCACTTTGTGCACTACGCAGCGAGTAAGGGCGGTGTAAAGCTCATGACTCAGACGCTAGCGATGGAATATGCACCAAAGAAAATCAGGGTAAATGCCATTGCGCCAGGTGCCATCAACACACCAATCAATGCCGAAAAGTTTTCAGATCCTGGCAAAAAAGCGGATGTAGAAAAACTAATTCCAATGGGCTATATCGCTGAACCTGACGAAATTTCTTCTGTCGCCGTGTGGCTCGCTTCCAAGGAATCAAGATATGTAACAGGACATACCCTCATTGCTGATGGAGGAATGACATTATATCCTTCTTTCCAGGCAGGCCGTGGATAAGACTTAAATAATTAAGATGAAACGAACTAAGACAAACCGGCTTGCTCGGTTTGTCTTTCTCTTTTATCATTGCATTCCTGCAGCTGTATTCATTTCGCAAAATTTTTTAAAATGTGATAGGATAATAGAATGATACATAAGATGTCCGTAACTGGAGGTAATATAGATGAGCATTGATGCGATTTTGCAGAAAGCCCTTGATGGTACACGATTGACCGTTAAGGATGCTGTTGCTCTGTATGAGAGTGATGAAGTTGAAAAAATGGGTGAGGCGGCCGACATCATCATGAAGCGGTGGCATCCAGAACCGATTACTACTTTTGTTATCGGGCGAAACGTGAACTATACCAATTTTTGTGATACATACTGCCGTTTCTGTGCATTCTACCGTCCGCCTGGAAGCAAGGAAGGTTATGTGCTGGATGATGAAGTGATCTTCCAAAAAATCCAGGAAACGATCGATGTAGGCGGAACAGAGATCTTGATGCAGGGTGGAACAAACCCGAATCTGCCGTTCTCTTATTACACTGATCTGCTCCGCAATATTAAAAAGCGCTTTGATATTACGATGCACTCCTTCTCTCCCGCTGAGATCTGGAAGATGGTCGAAGTTTCAGGCCTCTCACTGGAAGAAGTCCTAAAAGAGCTGAAGGATGCAGGACTTGACTCACTGCCTGGCGGCGGAGCCGAGATCCTTGATGACCGTACGAGGAAAAAAATCAGCCGCTTAAAAGGATCATGGACAGAGTGGATCGACTGCATGAAAACGGCGAAGAAAGTCGGTCTTCATTCCACGGCTACCATGGTTATCGGTTTCGGCGAGACCTTTGAAGAGAGAGCATTGCATCTTCAGCGTGTCCGTGATGCTCAAGATGAGACCAACTGTTTCTTAGCCTTTATCTCATGGACGTTCCAGCCAGATAACACGAACTTAAAGGGTGAGAAAACAACGCCAAGAGAATATCTTAAAAATGTGGCAATCTCACGCCTCTTCTTGGATAACATTTCAAACTTCCAGTCTTCCTGGGTGACGATGGGACCTGAGGTTGGCAAAAAGTCTCTTCATTACGGCTGCAACGACTTCGGAAGCACGATGATGGAAGAGAACGTGGTCTCAGCTGCCGGAACGACCCATAAAGTCAATACGAATCTGACACTGCGCCTCATACGGGAAGCGGGTAAAATCCCGGCACAGCGCAACACCAAATACGAAACGCTGCGTGTGTTCGACGAAGAAGAAACCGCAGAAAAAGACTTTGTCATGCAGAACTGATAGAAAAACATAGAATCCCGGCCTTTCTTGTAGAGTGCTGGGTTTTTTTGCGCAATTAATTATTGGAATATTCTCATTTTTGATAATTTTGTTATAATAAAGAGGATTACATAATTTAAGGGGGACAAAGATGAAAAAAGTAGTGTTGTTATTATTGCTTGGGAGTTTGCTGACATTGGCAGCATGTGGAGGGAAATCCACGTCAGGAAGCCCGTCTGAGAAATTGGTTGTAGGAACAGACGCTGCATATGCTCCATTTGAGTATTTAAAAGATGGGAAGATTGTCGGTTTTGATGTTGATTTGCTCAAAGCCGTTATGAAGGAAGCAAAGCTGGATTATAAGTTGAAAAACACAGGATGGGATCCTCTGTTTACCTCTTTACAAAGCGAACAGGTCCAGGCTGGTATTTCAGCTATAACCATTAATGATGATCGAAAAAAATCATATGACTTCTCATCTCCATATTTTGAGTCCATTAATAAGATTCTTACAAAAGAAGGGTCACCGATAAAAAGTGTGGATGATTTAAAAGGAAAGAAGGTCAGTGTTCAAAATGGAACGACCGGACAAGCTGCCTTGGAAAAGAAATTTGGGAAAGAAAATACCAATGTCAAAAAATACGACAGTAATGTGTTGGCTATTCAGGCACTAATAAGCGGTGAAGTGGATGCGGTTGTTGCTGATAACACCGTTGTAGATGAGTATGCAAAAAACAATCCGGACAAAAAGCTCTCAGTCGTAAATGATAAAACAAACTTTGAATCTGAATTCTATGGTATTGCTTTTCCTAAGGGCAGCAAAGATAAAGCAAAAGTTGACAAAGCTTTGAAGAAGGTCATTGCTGATGGAACCTACACCAAAATTTATAAACAGTGGTTTAAAGTAGAACCGAACCTGGATGTGCTGAAAAAATAAACCTACTCAGAATGACCGGAGGAACACATGGATTTCTATAAATTTGATCTCGTAGAGAAATATTTACCTTTTTTTATTAAAGGAACATGGGTTACGATCGAAATTTCAATTGCGAGCATTATTTTCGGAACCCTCTTGGGACTATTCATCGCACTCGGAAAAATGTCTTCAGTCCAGGTGATTCGGCAGCCGTTCATTTGGTATATAAACTTTTTTCGGGGAACACCGCTACTTGTTCAACTTTTCTTGATTCACTTTGCGGTCATGCCGCTTTTCATGAAGCCTCCTATTGCACTTGTTTCTGCCATTACGGCTCTCTCCTTAAATGCAGCGGCCTACATCGCGGAGATCTTTAGGGCGGGTATCCAATCTATTGATAAAGGCCAGACCGAGGCAGCCCGTTCGCTGGGGATGACGCATAGACAGACAATGAGGCATATTATCATTCCTCAGGCATCTAAACGCATGATTCCTCCTTTAGGAAATGAATTCATTGTTTTAATTAAAGATTCTTCACTGGCCGCTGTGATTGCGACTGAAGAACTGATGTACTGGGGAAGAGCGATGATGGGAGAATACTATCGTCCTTGGGAACCTTTTTTGACGGTAGCGCTTATTTATCTGATTCTTACTCTTACGTTGACACAACTGCTAAACTTTCTTGAACGCAAATATGCACTGGATTAACCGGCAGCAGGGAAACCTGCTGTTTTTTTATTAATCTTTTAAAAGAGTTCATTTTTCATGACGTTGTCCCATATAGTGTAACATCGAGTGTTTGGGGGAGGGACAGGGTTGGCAGAACTAATATTTGCAGATCATGAAGAGTGTAACCAATTACAAAAGGAACTGAAGCAGATGGCTCGATCACTTAACATAAAACCTTCCTTTTTAGAATCCGAAAGCCGTTCATTATTATTGAATACAACAGAGCATCTGGATTCAATTGTTCAGGTGCTGGCTTGCTATACTCGTAAAAAACTGGAGGAATCACGAATCCTGTTTTTTATTGAACATTTTTTTTATTTCACGGATAAGCAGGAGCAAGCAGAAATTGCAGCGATCGCCAAGGAATTTATCGAACAGGAACGGGAGGAAGTGCCGGCGGTAAAAGATCTGGATACGTGCGATTATCATGTGAAAGAAGCATGGAGAAAAATCTTAACCGAAGAAGGGCTATCATTTACATTTGAGTCTTTTGTACAGTTCCGTTTACGGGAGTACCTTGATCTTCTACAAATTTACGTCGAATGTGCGATCGATGAATACAAACTCGAGCTTGAATACCAGTCCTTCATCGATCAATTGCGTAAGTGTGCAGCCGATCAGCCGTTTCTCACAGCCGAGGTTCACGTGGCCTTCGACGGCAAATTTAAGCTGTATGATGAGGAATACCGGCTATACAGTGAAAAAATGCTTCAGCTTATGCATGAAAGAGCATTGGTTCTGACCAAGGAGTTTAATCTCGACGAAAAAGTGCTGGGTCCGATCATGGGTTTAGCTCCGGAAGTGTTGTATTTGTACCTGGAAGAAGAAAATCACGGCATGATACATACATTGCAGAACGTATTCCAGGAGAGACTGATTAAAAGGCCCCTTCAGCTGTTTTATGGTTCAAGAAACAAATTTATCGAAAAGATGGACGGTAGATAAGGATTGCTCTTGATTTTGCAGGATAGTATGAATATAATAATTGTATAAATTGGATACCAAAATCAGTAAAGATAAGGACAACGGATATTTTTTACGGTTTATAGAGAGGGATGCCTGAGGCTGAAAGCATTCTAACACGGAAAAATGTCTTACCCCCTTTGAACTTCAGCGGTGAAGGCAGAGTAATCGCTGACGGCCCAAAGCCGTTAAATCTTGACCGAGTGCCATTGCAGAACCCTGCAGTGGAACAAGGGTGGAACCACGAGTACAACACTCGTCCCTTTTTGTGGACGGGTGTTTTTTGTATTTTATTTTGAACAAGGAGAGATTATGAATGACAGACATTAAGCTTACTTTTCCTGATGGTTCTATACGTGAGTATCCGAAAGGAATCACTGCAGAACAAGTAGCAGAATCCATCAGCTCCAGCCTGAAGAAAAAGTCCGTTGCCGGTAAAGTAAACGGGGAATTGTACGATTTCACACGTCCGATCGAGGCGGATGCATCCATTGAGATCGTTCCACAAGATTCACCTGAAGGACTCGAAATGACACGCCACAGTACAGCCCATTTGATGGCACAGGCGATCAAACGCATCTATAAGGATGTCAAACTCGGCATCGGGCCAGTCATCGAGAACGGTTTTTATTATGATATCGATCTTCAAGAAGCTTTAACACCGGAAGATTTGCCTAGGATTGAGAAGGAAATGAAAAAGATCGTAAGCGAAAACCTGCCGATCATCCGAAAAGAAGTGACCAGGGAAGAAGCCATCGCGATTTTTGAAGGCATTGACGACCATTTAAAATTGGAGCTCATCCGTGATCTTCCGGAGGATGCGGTTATTACCATTTACGAACAAGGCGAGTTTTTTGACCTTTGCCGCGGGCCGCATCTTCCATCCACTGGAAAAATCAAGTCCTTTAAATTGATGAGCATCTCAGGCGCTTATTGGAGAGGAGACAGCGATAACCAGATGCTTCAGCGCATCTATGGAGCAGCTTTTCTTAACCAGAAAGAGCTGGATCAGCATCTCGTCTACCTTCAAGAGGCGAAAGAGCGAGATCACCGAAAACTTGGAAAAGAGCTGGATCTTTTCACTGTTTCCCAAAAGATTGGACAAGGTTTGCCGGTCTGGCTTCCAAAGGGTGCGACGATCCGCCGTATCATCGAGCGTTATATTGTCGACACAGAAGTAAGACTTGGCTACGACCATGTCTACACTCCTCATCTAGGCAGTGTAGAGCTCTATAAAACATCAGGACACTGGGATCATTATAAAGAAGATATGTATCCTGCGATTGAAATGGACAACGAGCAGCTTGTTCTTCGTCCGATGAACTGTCCGCATCACATGATGGTGTTCAAGAACAGCATGCACAGCTACCGAGATCTTCCAATCCGTATTGCTGAGCTTGGAACGATGCATCGCCATGAGATGTCAGGAGCATTGGCTGGCCTTCAGCGTGTCCGTTCCATGACATTGAATGATGCTCATATCTTTGCCCGCCCGGATCAATTAAAAGATGAGTTTATCCGCGTAGTAAAGCTCATCCAGCGTGTGTACAAAGACTTTGGCATTACAGAATACAGGTTCCGTCTTTCTTACCGTGATCCTGAGGACAAAGAAAAATACGTAAACAACGATGAGATGTGGGAAAAAGCACAGGCTCTTCTTAAAGAAACTATGGAAGATATGGACTTGGATTATGTAGAAGCAGAAGGGGAAGCCGCGTTCTACGGGCCAAAGCTTGATGTTCAGGTGAAGACTGCGCTCGGAAAAGAAGAGACGCTGTCTACTGTACAGCTTGATTTCCACTTGCCTGAACGCTTTGACCTAACGTACAAAGGAAGCGACGGAAAGGATCACCGTCCGGTCGTTATCCACCGCGGAGTCGTTTCCACAATGGAACGTTTTGTCGCCTTCCTGATCGAAGAATACAAGGGTGCGTTCCCGGTATGGCTTGCTCCTGTACAGGTACAGATTATTCCTGTATCCACTGTTCATGAAGAGTACGCAAGAAAGATTAGTGAGGAACTGCTGGAAGAAGGCATTCGCGTCGAAGTCGACAACCGCGATGAAAAGCTGGGATATAAAATCCGTGAAGCGCAAATGCAAAAAATCCCATACATGCTCGTGCTCGGTGATCAGGAAATTTCCGATCAAGCTGTCAACGTCCGTAAATACGGTGAGCAAAAATCAGAAACTGTATCCTTTGAAGAATTCAAGACAAACCTTATTGCCCAAGTTAACAAAAGAGGCTAAGTTGAAGAAGAACTGCGGGAGATCCCGTGGTTCTTTTTTTAGATCTTTTCTAATGGCTGTTTTCTAAAAGATTATTGCTTTGTGAACATTTCTGTAAAGAGCCTTCATTGATCAGTTGATTGGAGTGCAAGGTGCGAGACTCCTGCGGGACGAGCGTGACAGGTGAAACCCGCAGGCGCAAGCGCCGAGGGGTTCAGCGCACGCCCCGCGGAAAGCGAGCACCCTGGAACGGAAATCAACCACTCTGAAGAGCAACAAATGTTACGAAGAGCCTTTTTGAAAAATAACTGCTTGCATTGCATATGTAGTTCGTGTAGAATAAATTCTGTTGTGAAGAACAAAGAACATTAGTTGACAAGAGGTTCTTGTCAATGGTATATTAATTTAGGTAATTAAATAAGTTGAGTTTCGAACAAAAGCAGAAGCACCCGCTTCTCACCTGATCAACGCATTGTGCTGTTGGCTGGTCAACCGAACTTTCAGAAATGATGATGAGGTCGTGTGGGTGCAGTATGTGCCGACGCTTTTTTTATTTGTTTACAAAGTGCTGAGTTAATGACTCACATAAATTTCTTGGAGGTGACTTACTATTAGTAAGGACATGTCTGTCAATGAGGGCATACGTGCTCGTGAAGTAAGACTTATCGGGGCTGATGGCAGCCAGCTAGGGATTAAAACACGTCATGAAGCTCTTGATATTGCGGCAAATGCCAATCTTGATCTTGTACTTGTTGCACCAACCGCTAAACCGCCAGTGTGCCGTATCATGGACTATGGTAAGTTTAAGTTTGAGCAGCAGAAAAAAGACAGAGAAGCACGTAAGAATCAAAAGATTGTTACAACGAAAGAAATTCGCTTAAGCCCTACAATTGAGGAGCATGATTTTAACACAAAGCTTAAAAATGCCCGCAAGTTCCTTGAAAAAGGCGATAAAGTGAAAGCAAGCATTCGTTTCCGGGGCCGTGCCATCACGCACTCCTCGATCGGAAAAACTGTGCTTGAAAAATTAGCTAAAGAATGTGAAGACGTTGCTACGGTTGAAGTTCGACCAAAAATGGAAGGCCGAAGCATGTTCCTCATTTTAGCACCAACAACCGAAAAATAATTACTTACCAGGGAGGAATCCAATCATGCCTAAAATGAAAACACATAAAGGTGCTGCAAAGCGCTTCAGAAAGACTGGAACAGGTAAACTTAAGCGTGCACGTGCGTTTACAAGCCATATGTTCGCTAACAAATCTACTAAAGCCAAGCGTAAACTTCGCAAAGCGAAGATTGTTACAAGCGGAGATTACAAACGTATCCGTACACTATTAACTTACAAGAAAAAATAATAATAACTGATCGTATATATCTAGGAGGGTTTTAAAATGCCAAGAGTAAAAGGTGGCTATGTGTCACGTCGTCGTCGTAAAAAAGTATTAAAGTTAGCTAAAGGTTATTTCGGATCCAAACATAAGTTATTTAAAGTTGCTCAACAGCAAGTTTTCAAATCTCTTATGTATGCATACCGTGACCGCCGTCAAAAGAAACGTGATTTCCGTAAACTTTGGATCACTCGTATCAATGCGGCAGCTCGCACAAACGGTCTTTCTTACAGCCGTTTAATGCATGGCCTAAAAGTTGCAGGCATCGACATCAACCGTAAAATGCTTGCTGAAATCGCTGTTTCTGATGAAAAAGCATTCGGTGAACTTGCTTCTAAAGCAAAAGACAGCCTAAAAGCATAAATTAAGAACCAAAAAGCCATTTTCCATGAAGGAAATGGCTTTTTTCTATAAAAGGAGTTTTAGTTTGTATGATGTACATTTATTTAATTCTCGTTAACGTTATTGCCTTTTGGCTGATGCATCATGATAAGGAAGCGGCCAAGGCAGGGAAGTGGCGGACGCCGGAACGCCGCCTGTGGCTGTTTGCGATCATAGGAGGCGCCTGCGGGATTTGGGCAGGGATGGTGCAATTTCGGCATAAAACAAAGCATCCAAGCTTTCAAGTCGGAGTGCCATTGCTTGTGCTTGCCGACATTTTCATCATTGCCAGGTACTTCATTTAATCTGCACTCTTAATCCTGCTGCAGATAGCGTTTATCCTTAAGGAAGAGCCTCCAAAACACATAAAAGCCGGGAGTAAGGATCGCTAAACCAACAGCATACATGATCATGAGCGAATAGAACGTTTCTTTCGCTGTAAAGGCATCGTATATGGTCAGGCTCGGATAAACGATGTAAGGCAGGTGAGCCATTCCATATCCGTAACTCGCCAAGCCGTATTGTGCGACAGTTGCGAGCAGAGCCACACGGGGTTTACCTGCTGCTTTCCCATCTTTGTTACTGAGCCATAGAGAGGCATAGCCGACGATGAATGCCAGGGTGGAAAGGATGAACCATATCCTTTGATCATACAGATTATCGAGCAGCCACCCGGCCTCAGGCTGTATGACCAGCAGTGTGATCACAGCAGCAAGAAGGGTGGAGGGGCCAAGAATCAGTACGTTCCCTCTGTAGAGCCTATAGGCGCCTTCTTGTTTAGAGACCCTTGAGTAATCCGCGAGAAACAAGGATGACAAGAACAGTTCAGAAGTAAGCCCGAACAAAATGTACATATATAAGGAAGGGCTCGTAAACAGCTTTCCAAGGAGAAGGGTATCTTTTCCGTTCATACCTTCAATAAAACCACCCTGGCTTACAGGGAGTACCGTGATCAGGAGTGCTGGTATCAAAACTCCGCACACACCGGAAATAAAGAACATCGTCTTTCTGTAACCTTGAACGGAATAAGAAAAAACCATAAAGGCACTCCGTATGGAAAGCAGAAACAAGATCAGCGAAATCGGGATCAGCAGCACGGTTCCGAGTGTAAAGGCGCCTTTCGGAAAAAAAACCGACAAAGGCGACTACGAGAAGAACAAGAAAAACATTTGTAATTTCCCAGGTCGGTGAAAGAAATCGGTTGGCAATTTTTCCTGCAAAGGTCCGATGGTCATTGTAGATCATCGCCCAGAATCCTGCCCCGAAATCAATCGATCCAAAAATGCTATAGATGAAGATAAAGGTCCATAAGACCAATATGGCAATAACTTCTTCGTTCATTATGCTCCCTCTTTCGTCATTTAATAGCCAGAGTATTTTTCAAAGTCCTTGGATACCGGATGCCTTTTAAAATAGCTTGTAAGAATCAGGATCGTCAGGACGCTCAGAAGCAGGTAGAGACCGATGAACAATAGAAACAAGGGAGCAAGATTTTCTGATTGTGTAGCTGCTTCTGCTGTGGTCTGGACCCTGTAAATCGTCCAGGGCTGCCTTCCGCTGCAGCTGAAAATCCATCCGAATTCAATGCCAAGCATGGAAAGTGGACCGGAAAAGATTAAGGTGAACAGAAGCCATTTTGGAAAAGGCTTCTGTTTTCTTTTGCCGTAATACCACCAGAAAAACAAAGCGACTGCAGCCAGTCCCAACAGGAAAAACCCAATCCCAACCATGATATTAAACAGGGTGTGCACATAAAAAGGAGGCCAGGTTTCACGCGGGAATTCATAGAGGCCTTTGACTTCGGTATCAAACTTGCCGGCAGCGAGCCAGCTGAGCATCCATGGGATCTCAATTCCATATTTCACTTCTTCTGTTTTGGGATCGGTGAAACCTCCGATCGCAAGAGGAGCATATCGCTGGGTTTCAAATAAGCCTTCGGCTGCGGCTAGCTTCTCGGGTGAGTGTTCATGCAGGATCTGTGCAGAGTGATGACCTGAAAAACTTGAAATCAATGAAAAAATCAAACCAACGACAATGGCCATTAAAAATCCTTTTTTATGATAGACAGATTCTTTCTTCGTAAGATTCCCTCTTAAAAGCTTATAAGCCCCTACAGAAGCCAGGGCAAAACCGCCAGTCATATACGCGGTCACGGATACATGGAAGGCTGTTGAAAGAAAACTCGGATTGAAAAAGGCATCCCATGGATTGACATCATAAATAGTGCCGTCCTTTGTAATCTTAAATCCGTCAGGTGTATTCATCCACGTATTGACAGCGGTGATTAGAATGGCGGATGCTACAGCTCCAAACGCCACCAAGATGACAGAGATGATCCTGAAATACTTTGGCAGCCTGTCTGCTGCGTAAACGTAGATGGACATGAACAAAGCTTCAATAAAGAAGGCGAAAAGTTCAATCTGGAAAGGAAGCGAGATAACCTTTCCTACAATCTCCATAAAACCTGGCCAAAGCAAAGAAAGCTGGACCCCGACGATCGTTCCTGAAGGGATAGCCACACCGAGCAGAACAGCAAAGGCCTTTGTCCAGCGTTTAGCCATTATGGCATAATCATTGTCTTTTTTTACTTGATGAAGAATTTCTGCGATGACGATCATGAGGGGAATACCAACACCAAGCGTTGCAAAAATGATATGAAAGGCAAGAGACGTTCCGAAAAAAGCACGAGCCAACACGACTGTATCCATGAAAACCACTCCTCAACCTAATGGTTATCTGTAAAAGAAAACCAGCTTTTCTAATCTTTAACCTGTCATAAAAGTTATGGAAATATTCATGGATCTGGAAGAAGGAAGAGCATAACTGCTCGTCTTATGTCATAAGATGGCGATAAAGGAGGGTTGAATCATGCAGCATGAGCTCACAGAGATCCTTGGAGTTTTGAAGTTTGCAGGTATTTTTGCTCCTGTCTTTTTCATTCTGCTCCATATGATGAGGCAGTTTCTTTTTCTGCCAGTAGGTTTGATCTGTATGGCAGGCGGGGTCTTGTTCGGGTCGGTTTATGGGACGCTTTATTCGATAATCGGCATTACCCTGTCCAGTTTGCTGTTCTACGGACTGCTGAGAAAAATGCCGAAGTCGCTCAACCGGTTCATGAAAATCAAGCGGAAAATCGTAGGCAAACGAATGCCATTCTCATTGGGTCAAATCGCAATTTTAAAGCTAATTCCTTTCATCCATTTTTCCCTGCTCTCTCTGTTTGTCCTGGAGATAACGAAAAGTTTTAAGGAATATACAAAAGCAAGCGTGGTATCCAACGTTCCGCTTGCCTTCATGTACTCTACGTTCGGCCATTATATCTTTCATCTCTCTGTGGTTTGGGGAATCGGAATTGCAGCCATGATGCTCGTCCTGTTTCATCTCCTGAGAAAGAAAGAATGGATTGTCAAATGGGAGGACTTTTTTGAAAAAAAAGAGAATACACCTGCGAAAAGTGCATGATAACGCGATCCAGCCTCAGGGGACTCCAACCTGGGGTTTTTTGGTGTGTTTTTAAGGAAATCATATGTTTGTTATAATGAGCGAAAGGAGTGGATATCGTGGGTTTTAAAGAACTATTTGAAATGCAGAAGCATCTGAATGATCGAATTATACAAGAGCATGGTTTACATAACGATGACCTTTATGATCAGCGTCTGCTCGCCCTGCTTGTCGAGCTAGGGGAGCTGGCCAATGAAACCCGTTGTTTTAAATACTGGAGTGTTAAACCTGCATCATCGGACAGTGTCATTCTTGAGGAATATGTGGACGGACTTCATTTTATCCTGTCGGTTGGGCTTGACATGGGGATGGATGATATAGAAATCCATACAGTTGCAAGCAATGAAGACCTGACAGGCCAATTCCTATCACTTTACCGGCTCATCAGCGGCCTGCAAGGCAAAAAAGACAAAACCCTGTTTAGCCAATTGTTTTCTGAATTCATTGGCCTCGGCCAGCTTCTTGGCTTTTCGGTAGAAAATATCGTGGATGGTTACTACAAAAAGAATGAAATCAATCATCAGCGTCAGGATCAAGGGTATTAAAAGTAAAAATCCCGGGAGGGTCTCCCGGGACTTTTACTATTTCAAACCGCTGGAAAGGGTTGAGAGCATTTCTTCTTTTTTCTGGTTGTCGGATTCTTTCCAGATCACTTCAAACAGTACACCAAGACCAGGAAGCATTTTTTCTTCACCGCTTTGGATCGCATCAACGATTGTACTTTCCAATTGTTCTTTATTGTTTCCGGAAACATTGGCCAGAACTGCTTTACGGATATCGATATCCATCATTATCACCTCAAACAGATTTATTTCATTAAGTTTGTGACTATTTCCTAGTTTTTATTAAGGGCCGATGGATTATGTATCATTTTGAAGATATAATAAAAAAAGTTGAAAGAGATTAAAGGATGGTTGAATCAAATGAAACGGATTGAATCAGAACAAAATGCTTCCATAAAACAATGGAAAAAACTATACACGAGAAAAGAACGAGATAAATTAGGACAATACATTATTGAAGGGCCTCATCTGATTGAAGAAGCAATGAACCATAACGTCCAGATTGCTCATCTGATTATAGAGGAATCCTACCCGATGCCGAATGAATGGGAACAGCTTCGCCTGAACCCATGGGTAGTTTCAAAAAAAATCATGGGAATCCTAAGTGATACTGAACATCCGCAGGGAGTTATGGCAATTTGCCGTATGAGTTCAAAGGAGTTACAAGTAAAAACCGGCGGAAAATACCTGCTTGTGGACGGCGTTCAGGATCCTGGAAACCTTGGTACAATAATTAGAACCGCAGACGCTGCAGGTCTGGATGGGATTGTGCTTGGTGAAGGAACTGTCGATGTTTATAACAGCAAGGTTCTTCGCTCTACACAAGGTTCGCTGTTCCACCTTCCCGTTGTAAAAGGAAATCTTCAGGATTGGATCGCAGCGTGCAGACAGGAACAGGTACCTGTTTTCGTTTCTGCACTAAAAGGTGCCCAATCATTGCATGACGTGCAATCTTCAGGAACGTTTGCGCTCGTTGTAGGAAACGAAGGCAGCGGAGTGAGGATGGAAATTATGGAATCCGCAGACCAGCTTGTCTATATCCCGATGTTCGGGAATGCTGAATCACTAAACGTTGCTGTTGCGGCTGGAATCATGCTGTATGAACTCCAGAAGAACAGGAAATAACAAAAAGGAATACATTATAAAATAGATTGGCAATTGCACAGATAAGGAAGTTCAACTATAATAAGAAGACAACTGCATGAATAAAATGCATCGATGGAGAGTAGTAAATAAGAGCTCGCCGGCAAAGGGAGGAAACACCTTGACTGAAAGTGTTTCTCCGGTAGAATTTATCGAATTCGCTCCTGAGCAGTCGCCTGAACCTGCAAGTAGGGTGGACCGGACCAAGTCCGTTATGAAAACGAAGTGAACAAGTATGATGGCGTTGGCCTGAATTCTTGATTAATCTGGGTGGTACCGCGAATCCTCGTCCCTTTTATGGACGGGGTTTTTTTATTTCTAAAGGAGGCAAGATGTTATGCAGGACCGATTGCAGGCATTAAAGGAAGAAGCATTGGTAAAAATTCAGCAAGCAAATGAGCTGAAAGAATTACAGGACATCAAAGTATCTTATTTGGGTAAAAAAGGGCCGATCACAGAAGTACTGAAAGGGATGGGGAAACTATCTCCGGAAGAACGTCCTGTTATTGGGGCTTATGCGAATGAAGTAAGGGATGCGATCACAGCTGCGCTTGATACGAAAATCAGCCAGATGGAACAGGCCGCTATTGAAGAAAAGCTGAAAAAAGAATCGATCGATGTTACACTTCCGGGCCGGCCGGTCAGAAAGGGGAACTCTCATCCGTTAACGGCAGTCGTTGAAGAGATTGAAGATCTTTTCTTAACGATGGGCTTCACGGTGGCAGAAGGCCCTGAAGTGGAAACCGATTATTACAATTTTGAAGCACTGAACCTTCCGAAAGGACATCCGGCAAGAGACATGCAGGATTCATTCTTTATTACAGAAGACATTCTGCTTCGTACACAGACTTCACCGGTGCAGGCAAGAACGATGGAAAAACATCACGGCAGAGGCCCGGTAAAAATAATTTCTCCGGGGAAAGTGTACAGAAGGGATGACGATGATGCGACTCACTCTCATCAGTTCATGCAGATCGAAGGACTTGTCGTCGATGAGAATGTCCGCTTGAGTGACTTAAAAGGTGTTCTTGAAACCTTCGCTAAAAAAATGTTCGGCGAAGAGCGCAAAATCCGATTGCGCCCAAGTTTTTTCCCATTCACAGAACCGTCTGTCGAGATGGATATTTCCTGTTTTAAATGTGGTGGAAAAGGCTGCTCGATCTGTAAGCATACTGGCTGGATTGAGATCCTTGGAGCAGGTATGGTCCATCCGAACGTATTGGAGATGGCAGGCTTCGACTCTAAGAAATATACAGGGTTTGCATTTGGAATGGGCCCTGAACGGATTGCGATGCTGAAGTATGGCATTGATGATATCCGTCATTTTTACACAAACGATCTTCGTTTCTTAAAACAATTTAAAAAGGCATAAGGAGGGGAACCCTGTGTTAGTTTCATATAACTGGCTGAAAGAGTATGTAAATATTAATATCAGTGCTGCAGAGCTTGGTGAAAAAATTACGAAAAGCGGAATTGAAGTAGAAATCGTGGAATCCCTCAACAAAGGGATTACAGGAGTGGTCGTCGGACATGTGCTGGAATGTGTTCAGCATCCAAATGCCGATAAACTCCGTGTCTGTAAAGTCGACATCGGTGAAGAAGACCAGTTACAAATCGTGTGCGGTGCTCCAAACGTGGCTGCTGGCCAAAAAGTGCCGGTAGCGCAAGTAGGTGCTGTACTTCCTGGAAACTTCAAGATTAAGAAAGCGAAACTTCGCGGAGAAGCGTCTCATGGAATGATCTGTTCACTTACTGAACTTGGTGTGGAAACGAAATTGGTGCCGAAAGAGTATTCAACAGGGATTTTCGTTATGCCTTCCGATGCAAAAGTTGGCAGCGATGCCTTGAGTTATTTGAACCTGGATGACTATGTTCTTGAACTCGGATTGACACCAAACCGTGCCGACTGCTTAAACATGATTGGTGTGGCTTACGAGGTTGCTGCCATTCTAAATGAGGAGCTTCGTCTTCCTGAAGTTTCCGTAGATTATACAGCTGAAAAAGCTTCAGATTATATTTCGGTAAAAGTTGATGCAAAAGAAGATAATCCTTACTACGGAGCTATGGTGATCAAGAATGTTACGATCGCGCCATCACCTCTTTGGCTGCAAAACCGTTTGATTGCAGCAGGAATCCGTCCAATCAATAATGTGGTCGATATAACGAACTACGTATTGCTCGAATACGGACAGCCGCTCCACGCCTTTGACTATGACCGTTTCGGATCAATGGAAGTAGTTATCCGCCGGGCGAAGGACGGAGAAGAAATTGTGACGCTTGATGATGCTGTACGAATTTTAAACAGCAGCCATCTTGTGATCACCAATGGAGAAGTACCTGTTGCTGTGGCCGGTGTAATGGGCGGAGCAACATCAGAAGTTCAGGAAGATACGACGACTGTACTGCTGGAAGCTGCTTATTTTGAAGGACAGCGTGTAAGAGCAGCATCCAAGGATCTTGGACTTCGAAGTGAAGCAAGTGCACGCTATGAAAAAGGCATCGACCGCAACCGTGTATATGAGGCTGCTCAACGTGCGGCTTCCTTAATGGCGAAATATGCCGGAGGAGAAGTGGCAGAAGGCATCGTAGAAGATGGCGAACGCTTGGTAAGTGAAGGAAGAGCTGAAGTCACCCAAACAAGGATTAACAGCTTGCTCGGAACTTCTATTAAAAACGAACAGATCAGTGAAATCTTTACGAGACTTCGTTTCCAATTTGAGGTACAAGGAGAAACATTCAAGGTTACCGTTCCAGCCCGAAGGCCGGATATTACCATCGATGCGGATCTTGTAGAGGAAGTGGGAAGAATCTACGGTTATGACCGTATTCCGACAACGTACCTTGTAACGGAAGGCCGTCCAGGAGGATTGAGCCCCTATCAGGCAGCTCGCAGAAAGGTTATGCGTTATCTTGAAGGCGCCGGGCTCTATCAGGCTGTAACATATGCACTGACGACTCCTGAAAAATCAACCAGTTTCTCTTTTGTGAAGGAGGAGCAGGAAAACGTTCAAACCATCTCGGTTTCCCACCCGATGAGCGAGGAGCGCAGCACTCTTCGCAGTACACTGATTCCGCAGCTTCTTGAAGTAGTGCGCCACAATCATCACCGTTCAATTGATGATGTAGGTGTCTTTGAAATCAGTTCTGTCTTCTTTGCCTACGAACAGCAGATCTCTGTTCTGCCTGAAGAGAAAACATATCTCTCCGGTGCACTGACAGGCTTGTGGAATATCCATCCTTGGCAGGGTGAAAAGAAGAAAACAGACTTCTTTGTTGCCAAAGGAATCCTTGAAGGGTTATTCGAAGAACTCGGATTGTACAGCCGTATCACCTTTGAAAGCGAAAGTTTGAAAGGGATGCATCCTGGAAGAACAGCAGTAATTAAACTCGACAGCATCACCATCGGCTTGATCGGCCAGATTCATCCTGGAACTCAAAAAGAGTGGGATTTAAACGAGACGTACGTGTTTGAATTGGATCTGGATCAGCTTATCCAGGCCACGGTAGAACCTACCGTTTATCAGCCGCTTCCTAGATTCCCTTCCATTACACGGGATATTGCATTGGTGGTTGATAAGAACCTGCCTGCAGGAGACTTAAACACTGTGATTTATGAAGCGGGAGGAGCTCTCCTCAAGGAAAGCAGCCTGTTTGATCTGTACGAAGGAGAACATATGGAAGAAGGCAAAAAATCACTCGCCTTTTCTTTGAAATATTTTGATCCGGAACGTACACTTACGGATGAAGAAGTGACAAAAGCTCATGATAACATCCTGCGCAGTCTGGAAGAACGTTTTGGAGCTGAGCTTCGAAAATAGTAAGCCAAACAGAAACCCGCATGTCTCTCTTGAGACTGCGGGTTTTATTTTTGGAAAGCTGTTTTCGCAACCTTTGATGCTCTTGAGGGTGGTTGATTTCCGTTCCAGGCTGCTCGCTTTCCGCGGGGCGTGCGCTGAACCCCTCGGCGCAAGCGCCTGCGGGTTTCACCTGTCACGCGCGTCCCGCTGGAGTCTCGCACCTTGCACTCCAATCAACTTGTCAATGAAGAATCTTTACAAAAATCTTCACAAAGCAACAATCTTTTAGAAAAGAGCTTTTTGGAATGAAGCTTAGTTCCGTTTGCTTTTTGCTAGATTGAGTGCTTTTTTTGTGTTGGCAAAATGAATCTTTGCGATGTCAGTCAGATAATCTGCACCATACTTGCGGATCATTTCCGCTGCTTTTAGATCCACTTTGCTGCCGGCGCCTTTCGGGATCTCAATGCCTGTTTTAGCACTGATTTTATCCATCTCTTTAATAAAAGCATAGCGGGCGAGAATGGATGAGGCGGCCACGGACAGATGAAGCGATTCGCCTTTTGTAGCAAAGAAGACTTTATCTTTTACGATGTTTCCCTCTCTTGAGAGATAATTATAATAAACGCCCGGCTCGCAGAACTGATCGATCAATATACCGTCCACGTGGAAGTCTTTTGTTTTTTCCAGCATGTTAAGAAGAGCTTTATTATGCAGAAGAGCTTTCATTTTTCCTTGGCTCATCCCTTTTGCCTGAAGTTCATTGTACCTCCTGTTGGGAAGGACGAGCAGGCTGTAAGGGATGGTATGCAGAAGGTCCTTGGCGATGGATACGATCTGTTTGTCGTTCAGAAACTTTGAATCCTTTACTCCAAGTTCTTTTAGCAGTTCAAGCTGTGCCGCTGGAACATAGGAGGCCACGACGGTAATCGGGCCAAAGTAATCTCCCGTTCCCACTTCATCGCTTCCAATAAGAGAGAGTGTACTCACGTTTTCGGGAGGAGCAAAGGCATGGGGCGGCTTTGCTTTAGCTGGTTTCGGAGAAGCTGCGGGTGGAGGAGAACCCCATTTTCCAGCCTCGATTTCAGCTGTCTTTCCCTGAAAAAGAACCTTGCCTGATTTATAGGCCGTTACCGTGCAGCCTGCAGGCTTAGCCGTAAATATGCTGCCAGGCGGGGAAGAAGGCTGGATGTATGCTTTGTAAGCTTCCTTCATTTTATTGATCTCTTGGGATGTTACTTTTAATACAGTATTTGCCATCTTCATGTTCCTTTTCTTTCGTTTTATTTTTTAGTAGAATTTGGATAAAATGATAGCTGGTTTTAGAACAAATATTTTCATAACCGTTCGCTTTCTGTTAAGATAATGATTAGAGTTCATAGCTTTTTTGCAAGTGGAACTATGATTGGAGGTAATTTCGTGGCGGAAGACAATATGAAAGCAAGGACCATTGTAGAAATCTTTGGTCAAAAATACACAGTAATAGGAACTGAGACTTCCAGCCACATTCGTTCGGTAGCTGCTATGGTTGACGAAAAGATGCGGGATATCCAGCAATATAATGCAGTATTGGATACGAAACAGCTTGCCGTTCTGACAGCTGTTAATCTGATGAACGAATACTTAAAGACTAAAGAAGAGCTGGAAAAATTGCAACAGCAGATTAGGAAAGAGGATAAATAAATGCTAGATATTATTTTAATTGTTATATTGATTGCCGGCTTTTTTATCGGACTGAAACGAGGTTTGGTCATGCAGGTTGTTCATCTCGTTGGGTTTATAGCGGCTTACGTGGTGGCTTATCTATATTTTGACGACTTGGCGCCTCATTTAAAATTGTGGATTCCATATCCTTCGATCGGTAATGACAGCCCGATGTCAACGATACTGAGCAGCATTTCCTTAGAGGATGTATACTATCGTGCCATCGCCTTTGCTCTCTTGTTCTTCGGAACGAAGATCATCTTGCAGATCGTAGGAAACATGCTTAACTTTATTGCTGACCTGCCGCTGCTCCGCACGGTAAACCGCTGGCTCGGAGGAGTCCTGGGATTAATCGAAGTTTATCTGATTTTATTCTTATTGCTATATGTCGCTTCGTTGATTCCGTCTGGTTCCATTCATACGGCTTACCAGGATTCCTTTATCGGACAGGGAATGGTTGAAAATACTCCAGTATTCTCTGAAACGATTAAAGATTTATGGTCAAAAAATATGGGGTAAAACTTCTCTTTAACAGAGAAGTTTTTTTACCGTCCACAGTAATCGGCAATGCGGTACAAGTCTTGTGAAAGAGGGTGTTCATTTGAATAAGAAGCAGGTTGTTAATGTCCTTGAAATGATCGCCGTTTATTTAGAGATCAAAGGCGAGAACTCCTTTAAAACTTCGGCTTACCGAAGAGCGGCTCAAGCGTTGGAATCGGATGACCGGAACATGGAGCAGATCGGGGATCCGTCCAAATTAAAAGGGATTGGAAAAGGGACGGCTACTGTCATTACTGAACTTCTTGAGACAGGCAAATCATCGCTGCTTGAAGAATTGCAGGCAGCGGTTCCTTCAGGCCTTCTGACCATGCTCGACCTACCGGGGCTTGGCGGGAAAAAAATTGCGAAGCTATATCAGGAGCTCGGAGTAACGGACATCAAGGGCCTTAAAGAAGCGTGTGAAAAAGAAAAAGTTAGAGGTCTCGCAGGGTTCGGAACAAAAACAGAAGAGAAAATACTGGCAGCGATCGAGGATCTCGGTAAGCGCCCTGAACGGCTTCCGATTGCATTTATGCTTCCGGTCGCAGAAAAAATTGAAGAACAGCTGAAAGATATAAAAGGTATTCTGAAGTTTTCCTTGGCAGGCAGCCTCCGCCGTTTTCGTGAGACGATCAAGGATCTGGATTTTATTCTCGCAGTTTCCGATGCGGCTAAGGTGAAAAAACAGCTCGTCCAGCTGGAAGGCGTTACGGATATCATCGCAAAAGGAGATACAAAAGTTTCACTCCAATTTCATTATGATTATCCCGTTTCAGTCGATTTCAGGCTCGTATCCCAAGAGCAGTATGCCTCTGCCTTGCATCATTTTACCGGTTCCATGGAACATAACGTGAAGATGAGGCAGCTGGCGAAAGAACGCCATGAAAAAATCAGCGAATATGGTGTTGAAAATATAGAAACAGGTGAGATAACGACCTTTTCCACTGAAGAAGAATTCTATGGACACTTTGGACTTCAGTGGATTCCGCCGGAAGTGCGTGAGGGCGGGGATGAACTTGAAAAGTTTCGTGAACCTCAGCGGCTGATTGAACAGGAGGATATCCAAGGAGATCTGCATATGCACTCCACATGGAGCGACGGGGCCAACACGATTGAAGAAATGGCAGAAGCAGCAAGGAAAAAAGGATACTCGTTCATGGCAATTACCGATCATTCTCAGTATTTAAGGGTAGCCAACGGCCTTACAGCAGAGCGGCTTCGTGAGCAGCGGAAAGAGATTGACAGGCTGAACGGGAAATATAGTGATTTTAAAATTCTGGCAGGCGTTGAGATGGACATTCTGCCGGATGGAACACTCGATTTTGATGACGACCTCCTGGCTGAAATGGACCTTGTGATCGCCTCCATCCATTCATCTTTTTCTCAAAACAGAGAGACGATCATGAAGAGGATGAAGACAGCGCTCAAAAGCCATCATGTGGACATTATTGCCCATCCGACGGGAAGAATTATCGGAAGGCGTCCCGGGTATGATGTTGATTTGGAGATGCTCATCGATGTAGCAGCTGAAACCAATACAGCCCTTGAACTGAACGCTCATCCGAGCCGGCTCGATCTGGCCCCTGAATGGCTTAAGAAAGCACAGGATAAAGGTGTAAAAATCACGATCAATACGGATGCCCATTACCGCGATACTCTGGGGCATATGGACATAGGAGTTTCTGTGGCGAGAAAGGGCTATATTCGCCGGGAAAACGTCCTGAACGCAATGACACTTGATGAGTTAACTTCCTTTTTAAAACGAAATGATAAAAAAGAATAGAACGTCTCCTGGGAGGAGGAACTAATTTTGCAAGAACGAGTACTTCGAGTCTTAGAATATACAAAAATCATTGAGCAGTTAAAAAAACACGCAAGTTCAAGTCTGGGCAAACAAAAGGTTGAACAGCTTCAGCCTTCTGTAAATTTTGCCGAGATCAGCCATTGGCAGGACAGCACAGATGAAGGTGCAAAAGTCCTCCGGTTAAAAGGGCAGGCACCGCTTGGCGGAATACGAGATATCCGTGCAAGCCTGAAGAGGTCGCAGATTGGCGGGCTGCTGAATACGGATGAACTTCTCGATATTGCGACTACAATATATGGCGGCAGGCGCTTTAAGCGGTTTACAGAGGGAATGGTGGAGGATGGAATTGAACTGCCGATCCTTGAAAGCCTTGTTGCGCAGATTGAACCGCTGATTGAACTGGAGCAGGAGATTAAAGCTTGCATAGACGACAACGGCCATGTTATGGACAGTGCCAGTCCGGCTTTGCGTACAATTAGAAGCCAGCTGCGCACGTTCGAGGCTAGAGTGCGTGAGAAATTGGAAAGTATGGTCCGTTCCTCGAGCTATCAAAAAATGCTATCCGATGCGATCATCACGATTCGAAATGACCGCTTCGTGCTGCCTGTTAAACAGGAATACCGCGGCAGCTTTGGTGGTATGGTACATGACCAGTCCTCTTCAGGAGCCACACTCTTTATTGAGCCTCAAGCTGTGGTTGCGATCAATAATCAGCTGAAAGATGCGAAAGCTAAAGAAGCAAGAGAGATTGAAAAGATTTTAAAAGAACTTTCATTGCTGGTCGGGGAATCAGCTGAAGCCTTAGCTCATAATGTGAAGATTCTGGCAGAGATTGATTTTATTTTTGCAAAAGCGCAGTACAGCCGTGAACTGAAGGCGACGAAACCAATCATGAACGACAGAGAATACATCTCTCTCCGTAAAGCGAGGCATCCGCTCATCGATCAGGACGCTGTAGTACCAATCGATGTGGAGCTTGGCGGTGCTTTTCAATCATTGATCATCACCGGTCCCAATACAGGGGGTAAAACGGTTACTTTAAAAACGATCGGCCTGTTATCGTTAATGGCCCAATCCGGACTTCAGGTTCCTGCAGAAGAAGAGTCTGAGATGACGGTGTTTGAAGCCATTCATGCCGACATCGGTGATGAGCAATCGATTGAACAGTCATTAAGTACGTTCTCCTCACATATGGTGAACATTGTCGATATCCTGAAAACAGTGAATTTTAAAAGCCTGGTTCTGTTTGATGAACTTGGAGCTGGAACTGATCCACAGGAAGGAGCGGCACTTGCTATCTCCATCCTTGATTATGTGTTTGAACGGGGAGCGAAAGTAATCGCAACCACCCACTACAGTGAGTTGAAGGCTTATGCTTATAACCGCGATGGCGTCATCAATGCGAGCGTTGAATTTAACGTGGAGACGCTGCGGCCGACCTACAAACTGCTGATCGGAGTTCCGGGCAGAAGCAACGCCTTTGAGATTTCCAGACGCCTCGGTTTGGAGCCCTCCATTATTGATGAAGCCAAATCGCAAATCAGTGATGAGGACAACAAGATTGATAACATGATCCGTTCGCTTGAGGATAACCAAAAGCGTGCAGAAGAAGAACGGGAGAATGCCATTAAAATCAGGCAGGAAGCCGAACAGCTAAAAGCTGAGCTGGAAGCAGAACTTCAGCATCTGGAGCGGGATCGTGACCGATTGCTTGAAGAAGCGGAGCGAAAAGCGGAAGAAGCTGTAGCGAATGCACGAAGGACCGCTGAAGAAGTCATTAAAGAACTTAAAGAATATCAGAAAGAAGCGGGCAATGTGAAGGAACACCGATTGATCGATGCCCGTAAAAAGCTGGAGGAAGCAACGCCTGCTCTTCGGTCGAAGAAGAAAAAGGCAGCAGCTTCCAAACCGAAATCTGCTTCGTTTAAACCAGGCGATGAAGTGAAAGTGCTGAGTTTCGGCCAAAAAGGCCATATTATCAATAAAGTCAGCAACAACGAATATCAGGTACAGATCGGTATTTTAAAAATGAACGTATCACTCAGCGACCTTGAATTGATCAAACAGACGAAAGAGAAAAAACCAGAGCCGAGATCGTTTGTAAAAGTGCAGGGAAGCGATGACTCGGTCCGTCCTGAACTTGATCTCCGCGGCAAGCGGTATGAGGATGCGATGCTAGAAGTGGATAAGTATTTGGATGAAGCGATGTTAGCCGGATATCCTCAAGTTTCTATTATTCATGGGAAAGGAACCGGTGCTCTGCGCTCCGGTGTCCAGCAGCTGCTCAAATCACATCCCAACGTTAAATCGACACGCATGGGAGCGGCAAATGAAGGTGGAAGCGGCATAACCGTTGCGCTATTAAAATAATTGGAGGTTAGAGATGGACGTATCCCACAATCCGTTTATCCAAACGGCGGCATATTACAGCGTAGTCGTACTGTTCCTCGTTATTTTTCTGGCAGTATTTGAAATGGTCACCCGGTATGAGAACTGGGTGGAGATTAAAAAAGGCAACCTGGCCGTAGCGATGGCAACCGGAGGGAAAATATTCGGCATCGCCAATATTTTTCGCTATTCCATCGCACAGAACGATTCACTTCCTCAGATGATGGCTTGGGGTCTGTTCGGATTTGTTCTGCTTCTTGCCGGTTATTTTATCTTTGAATTTTTAACCCCGAGATTTAACATTGATGAAGAGATCGAAAACGATAATCGCGCAGTGGGCCTGATCTCCATGGTCATATCCATTGGCCTGTCGTTCGTGATCGGTTCAGGGATTGAATAGGAGTGAAGCATCAATGGATACGTTATGGAAAGTTTTATTCATTTGCAGCGGAATTTTTATTCTTTTCGGCATTGTTTATTTACTTTTCTTATCATAATGGAATGGAATTGAATGAAAGCTGCATTTCTGCTGCTTTTTAGCAAAAAACCAGCCTCTAGGCTGGTTTTTTATATGTTTTTTTAAAGTGGCAGTGGAAATACCCGCGAAAATGAGGCATTTACCCGCCGTAATAAAGAAAATACTGTCCAAAATAAAAATTCACCCGCCAAAACATGATTATAGTAAACCGTGCGGGCTCGAAGGAAAGCGAAACCTGCCGATGTTACTCAGTATTCGATTTCATCATAATCTGCTGGTTGTGCGGTCAGCTGATTGGTGTCTTTCATGCCGATTTCACTCGAGATTTCCTGCTGTGATTTGATTTTGCCATGTGGATTCTGTGTTTCTTTACCGGCTTTCAAAGCCCCATCTCTTCTCGCTTTTGAATGAGTCATACTGTTCCCTCCTTTGCTTTATTGTTTAGTATGCAGCGGGAAAAACTGCATCATCCCCGCAAAAAAGTGCCAAAAGCACTATGAAATTTTTAATTTTTAAAAAAATATATTAAATTGAATGCGTTTTCATTTATAATGAAGTATGAGAGAGTTTTTTTAAGAAAGGCGTGAATTAAGGAGGAGATAAAAGTGGAAAGAAGATGGCTTAACCATTATCCACCAGAAATCCCCAGTGAGGTTGAGTATAAAGAACAACCTTTATTCACGTATTTAGAAGAAGCAGCTATTAAAAACCCAGAAAAGGTTGCTCTTCATTTTTTAGGTAAAGAAATGTCGTATCAACAGCTTTACGAAAGTGCTGTCCGGTTTTCCAACGGACTGTCTGCACTCGGAATCGGCAAGGGCGACCGGGTGGCGATTATGCTGCCGAACTGTCCGCAGGCGGTTATTGCTTATTATGGCATCCTTCTCGCTGGAGGAATCGTGGTCCAGACCAATCCCCTTTATACGGAACGAGAACTGAGCCATCAGCTGGAGGACAGCGGGGCAGCGGCTATCGTTTGTCTGGATCAGCTCTTTTCGAGGGTAGCTGCTGTAAAAGAATTGACACAGCTGAAGCATGTGATTGTGACGGGCATTAAAGATTATTTGCCATTTCCAAAAAATGTGCTCTATCCGTTTGTTCAGAAAAAACAAAAGCCATTTACGGTGGTTGATGTTCAGTATGGCGGAAGTGTCCACTCGTTTAAAGAACTGATCAGCAAAAGCGAAAACCGGCGAATCCCTGTTGACGTCCACCCAAAAGAGGATGTGGCATTGCTGCAGTATACAGGAGGAACGACTGGCCCTGCAAAAGGTGTGATGCTGACACATGCTAATTTGGTCGTCAATTCGAAACAATGCAGCATCTGGATTTATAAGCACCGGGTTGGAGAAGAAGTTGTGCTGGCTGCATTGCCTTTTTTCCATGTGTATGGCATGACGGTTGTGATGAATCAGGCGATCATGACACAGGCAAAACTGATCATCCTTCCGCGTTTTGATCCGAAACAAGTGCTGCAGACGATCCATAAACAGCGTCCAACATTGTTCCCTGGCGCACCGACCATGTATATTGCGTTGCTGAACCATCCTGATTTAATGAAGTATGACCTTTCTTCCATCCAGGCTTGCATCAGTGGTTCTGCACCGCTCCCGATGGAAGTTCAGCAGAAGTTCCAGTCGATCATCTCTGGAAGTCTTGTGGAAGGCTATGGCCTCACAGAAGCTTCACCTGTAACGCATGCCAATCTGATCTATGGAAAGCAGATTAAAGGAAGTATCGGTCTTCCGTGGCCGAATACAGAAGCGGCCATCTACTCCACCGAGCGCGGAGAGTTTGCGGAAATTGGGGAAGTTGGCGAGTTATTGGTGCGGGGGCCTCAGGTGATGAAAGGGTATTGGAATCAGCCGGAGGAAACAGCTGCTGTTTTTAAAAATGACTGGCTCATGACCGGTGATATGGGATATATGGATGAGAATGGATATTTTTATATCGTGGACCGGAAGAAAGATTTGATCATTGCAGGAGGATATAATATATATCCCCGCGAAATTGAAGAAGTTCTTTATGAGCATGAAGCGGTAAAGGAAGCCGTCGTTGTTGGTATCCCGGATCCGTACCGCGGTGAAACCGTAAAAGCTTTTGTCGTGTTGAAAGAGAACGCCGTTTGTACGGAGGATCAGCTTAACAAATATTGCAGAGAAAACCTTGCTGCCTTTAAGGTACCAAGGGTGTATGAATTTAGAAGTGAGCTTCCAAAAACGATGGTCGGAAAAATTTTAAGAAGAGTTTTATTGGAGGAAGAGAAAGCGAAAGAGCGGGAAACACAAGAGATATAGGGACCTTTTTTAAAAAGGTCCTTGTTTTTTTGTTAAAACAAAGGAATAATAGAATTGACAGAAAAAAACGACTTGTTTTACAATTAAATTATGAATGAACAATCATTCAGTTTACAGCAGCTCGTTTTGAAGTGAGGAGATTATCGTGAAACGTAAAGGCCCAAAGTACGACAAAATAATTGATGCCGCGGTTAGTGTTATTGCAGTTCATGGGTATCATCAGTCCCAAGTGTCTAAAATTGCAAAGCAGGCGTCTGTAGCAGATGGGACGATCTATCTCTATTTTAAAAATAAAGAGGATCTGCTTGTTTCTGTTTTTAATGAAAAAATGGGAACCTTTATCGAAAGAACGGGGAACGAGCTGAAAAGCAAAGGGTCGGCGATTGAAAAACTGTTAACCCTGATTGAAATGCATTTTTGCCTGTTGGATGCTGACCACCAGCTTTCTATCGTAACACAGCTGGAACTTCGGCAGACTAACAGGGCGTTAAGGGCAAAGATTGGGGAAGTGCTTAAACGATATTTATCCCTGATCGACCTCATCCTGAAAGAAGGGATGGAGGAAAGGGCTTTTGACAAGAACATGGATACCCGGCTGGCACGACAGATGATTTTTGGAACCATTGATGAAACCGCCACAAACTGGGTTATGAATGATCATAGGTATGATTTGCCGTCACTTGCTCAGCCTGTACATCGAATGCTTGTTAATGGTTTAAGCAACAATGCAGGGGCTATCCCCGCGCAAGAATAGATTCAACTAAGGAGTGTGAGAGAATGGGATTTTTACAAGTTCAAAAAGAGAATAAAATAGCCACAATTCAACTGAATCGTCCTCCGGCGAACGCGTTGTCCACCCAGTTGATCCGCGAATTGTCCGCGGTCTTTGAAGAACTGGAGAATGACAGCGAAACAAAAGTCATCCTGATCAAAGGTGAAGGCCGGTTCTTTTCGGCTGGAGCAGATATTAAAGAATTTACAACGATTGAAAATGAAGCCGATTTTGCTGATTTGGGGGCTTTTGGACAGCAGCTCTTTGAACGAATGGAAAATTATCCAAAGCTGATTATCGCAGCTATTCACGGTGCAGCACTGGGCGGGGGACTTGAACTCGCGATGGCATGCCATATCCGGCTCGTTTCCAGTGAAGCCAAGCTTGGCTTGCCGGAACTTCAGCTTGGATTGATTCCAGGTTTTGCTGGGACACAAAGACTTCCAAGATACGTAGGAACTGCTAAAGCGGCCGAAATGCTCGTTACTTCTGACCCGATTACCGGAGAGGAAGCAGTGAAATGGGGGTTAGCAACTGCCGCATATCCTGATGCAGAGCTTTTTGAAAAGGCTTACAGCCTGGCGTCGAAAGCGGCAGCGAAGAGTTCCTTGTCCATTCGCTACACCCTCGAGCTTTTGCAGTATGCGGCTCGTGGACAGTACAGCGAGGGGGCAAAGAAAGAATCCGAGTATTTCGGAAAAGTCTTCGTTTCTGAAGATGGACAAGAAGGAGTTCAAGCCTTTGTTGAAAAAAGGCAGCCAAATTTTAAAAACTAAGGCTCTTTTTTCATTGACAGTTGATTAGAGTGCAAGGTGCGAGACTCCTCGAAAATGAATTTCACATTTTCTTCGTGCGATATTACGCTGCAGAAGCCTTCCTTGTCCTGCAGGAGAAGCGGGACAAGTGAGACCCACAGGCGCATACGCTGAGGAGGTAGGCGCTTGCGCCGGTAAGGCACACCGGCGCCCCGCGAAAGTAGGCGTTTACGCCGGTAAAAGCGAGCATACTGAAACGGAAATCAACTACTCCTAAGAGCAACAAAGGTTACGAAAACAGCCAAAACTAAAAAATAGTTGGAGGGATTAGCATGAATCTTTATGTAATCTTAAAACGTACATTTGATACCGAAGAAAAGATCAGCATTTCTAACGGACAGATTTCTCATGATAGTGCCGAGTATATCATTAATCCTTATGATGAATATGCGATTGAAGAAGCGATTACCCTTCGAGATGCTCATGGCGGTGAAGTGACGGTTGTAACCGTAGGAACCGAAGAGTCAGAAAAAGAACTTCGTACAGCGTTGGCTATGGGTGCAGACAAAGCCGTTTTAATTGATAACGAAGATCTTGAGAGCTCCGACCAATATACAACATCTGCAGTGCTGGCTGAGTTTTTCAAGGATAAAGAATATGATCTAATCCTTGGAGGAAACGTTGCGATTGATAACGGTTCCGGACAAGTCGGGCCGCGTTTGGCTGAACTATTGGGAATCCCGCAAGTCACAACCATTACGAAAATTGAAATCAATGGAACGGACGTAGCGATTGAGCGTGATGTGGAAGGAGACGTTGAGAAAATTGAAACGAAGCTTCCTTTGCTCGTCACAGCTCAGCAAGGTTTGAACGAACCTCGCTATCCATCGTTGCCAGGGATCATGAAAGCAAAGAAAAAGCCTCTTGAAACACTCGAAATCGATGATCTAGATATCGATGAAGAAGATGTTGAAGCAAAAACAAAGACCGTTGAAGTATTCTTGCCGCCTAAAAAAGAAGCTGGAAAAATTTTAAGCGGAGAAGTCAACGACCAAGTGAAAGAATTAGTTTCATTACTACGCTCAGAAGCAAAAGTGATATAAGGAGGAATGCTACATGTCTAAAAAAGTTCTTGTACTTGCGGAAGTCCGTGACGGTGAATTAAGAAATGTATCCTACGAGGCCATTGGTGCCGCTAAGGAAATTTCCTCTGGAGGTGAAGTGGTTGCCGTGCTTTGCGGCGAAGGTTTAAATGAAGCGGGACAGTCTTTAGTCCATTATGGAGCAGACCGAGTCATTCTTGCTGAGCACAGCCTGCTATCAACGTATTCTACAGACGGATACGTTCAGGCATTGCTTCAAGTCATCGGCCAGGAGAAGCCTGACGGATTGGTATTAGGCCACACAGCCCTTGGTAAGGATCTTTCACCAAGACTTGCTGCACGCCTTCAATCGGGTTTGATTTCAGACGTAACCTCTCTTGAACAAGCAGGAGACAATGTTGTTTTTACTCGTCCAATCTACTCCGGGAAAGCGTTCGAGAAAAAAGTAATTACGGACGGTCTTGTATTTGTAACCATCCGTCCGAACAATATTGCTCCGCTTGAAAAAGACGAAAGCCGTTCTGGGGATGTTTCTTCTCTAGCGGTTGATGTGAAGGATCTGCGCACCATTGTTAAAGATGTTGTCCGCAAAGCTTCTACAGGCGTTGATTTATCTGAAGCAAAAATTATCGTTGCCGGAGGACGCGGTGTGAAATCCGAAGATGGATTCAAACCGCTTCAAGAATTGGCTGATGTGCTTGGCGCTGCAGTCGGTGCATCCCGCGGTGCGTGTGATGCCGATTATTGTGACTACTCTCTTCAAATCGGACAAACAGGAAAAGTTGTTACACCTGACCTTTACATTGCCTGCGGAATTTCCGGAGCGATCCAGCATTTAGCGGGTATGTCCAATTCCAAAGTTATTGTTGCGATTAACAAAGATCCGGAAGCAAGCATCTTTTCTGTTGCAGACTACGGCATCGTAGGAGATCTGTTTGAAGTTGTACCGTTGCTTACGGAAGAATTTAAGAATGTTTTAGTTAAATCATAAAAGATTTGGCTGGGCTGGCTGACAAAGCCGGCCTCTTTTTATACAATGAGTCCATCATGAATGATGAAAAATACGAAAGAAATGAGTGGACGCTGGTGACAACAATTGCTTTTGTAAGGCATGGCGTAACCGATTGGAACGCTGAGAGAAGAATTCAGGGCATCATGGATATTCCATTAAATGTAGAAGGGCGTGCACAGGCTGTGGCATTAGCAAAAAGGTTCGGGAAAGAACATTGGGATATGGTCTTTACTAGCCAGCTCGCACGTGCCCGTGAAACAGGCTCAATCATCGGAGAGGTACTCGGGTTTCCGATTCATACCGACAAGCGAATCCAGGAGGTTAACTTTGGCAGGCTGGAAGGTACGGATGAGCAGGCCCGTATAAAACGGTGGGGAGCTGACTGGAGTACCCTGGAACATGGAAAAGAGAAAAAAGAACAGGTATTAAAAAGAGGAAACGAATTTCTTGAAGAGCTGACACAGCATCAACAGGGCAAAAAAATCATCGTGGTCAGCCACGGCGCTTTCATCGGCACCATGCTAAAAGGCCTGCTGGCAAGCGATGAGTATGATGTTTCACTCGTTAATACGTCAGTGAGTATATTACATCATGTGGAGCGGCAGTGGGCATGTTCCCTCTTTAATTGTGATGTGCATTTGAAGCAGCCACACGGTTAATTATTTGGTTTGATTAAAGTGCAAGTTGGGAACGATAAATCTTGAGCAAACAAATAGATGTAAATTAGGTTTGATGATATACTCTTTTTACACGATGAAACTAAGGAGGCAATTTTAATATGGCAATCGTAAATGCAACTGATCAAACGTTCAGTCAAGAAACTAGTGAAGGTCTAGTACTTGCTGATTTTTGGGCACCTTGGTGCGGACCTTGTAAAATGATCGCGCCGGTTCTAGAAGAACTAGCAAGTGAAAATGAAGACTTAAAAGTAGTTAAACTTGACGTAGATGAAAACCAAGAAGTAGCCGGAAAATACGGAGTAATGAGCATCCCTACATTGATCGTTTTCAAAGACGGCGAAGTTGTTGACCAAGTCGTAGGTTTCCAGCCGAAAGAAGCGCTTGGCGAGCTTTTAAACAAACACAAATAATAACGAACATAATTAAGGCTGGCCTCTAATGGCTGGCCTTTTTTTGTATTAAAGTTTGGTACTGGATTTTCGTATACAAGGTTCCCCGCACAGCGTGTTGCTTGGTAAGGGTTTCTGCGCTTGCCGGGAATAAAACAACCGTTTCAGATTTTGTATTTTAACTGCCAAAAATAAGGATATCATGCTATGATGTTACATAGAAAAAGGAGGGGAGAGACAACGTGGACACCATTAGAGAGAAGCTGGCTGTACTTCCGGATCAGCCCGGATGTTACTTAATGAAAGACCAATTCGGAAAAGTCATCTATGTGGGGAAAGCAAAAGTATTAAAAAACCGTGTAAGATCTTATTTTACCGGTTCACACGACGGGAAAACACAGCGTTTAGTCGCAAATATTTCCGATTTTGAATACATCATCACCTCCTCAGAGCTAGAAGCTCTCCTTCTTGAAATGAACCTGATCAAAAAACATGACCCTAAATTTAATGTCATGCTGAAAGATGATAAAACGTATCCGTATTTAAAGATTACTGCTGAACAGCAGCCCCGGCTCTTGTACACCAGAAAGATTAGAAAAGACAAGGGCAAATACTTTGGTCCGTTCGTTAATGCCTTTGCCGCACAAGAAACGAAAAAACTGCTGGACCGGCTGTATCCGTTGCGCAAATGTGATCATATGCCTAACAAAGTTTGCCTATATTACCATATCGGCCAATGCCTCGGCCCATGTGTTTATGATATTACCGAAGAACAGAACAAGAAGATGGTCGATGAAATCGTTAAGTTTCTGAACGGAGGCTTTCCTGAAGTGAAGGAGGAATTGACCGAGAAAATGCTGGCTGCTTCGGAAGACCTTAATTTTGAACGGGCGAAAGAACTGAGGGATCAGATCCAGCATATTGATGCGGTCATGCAGAAACAGAAAATGATGACCGCTGACATGGTGGATAAGGACGTTTTTGGTTTTCATTACGATAAAGGCTGGATGTGCGTCCAAGTCTTCTTTATTCGCCAAGGAAAGCTTATTGAACGTGATGTTTCCCTCTTTCCTTTCTATGGAGATGCCATCGAAGACTTTTTATCGTTTATTGGACAATTTTATCTTCAAAAAAATCATATTCTCCCGCGGGAACTTTTGCTGCCTCCTGAGGCGGACGGCCAATTGGTCAAGGATCTTCTTGGCGTGAAAGTGATACAGCCGAAACGCGGGCAAAAGAAAGAGTTTGTTGAACTTGCAACGAAGAATGCACAGCTCGCTCTGCACGAAAAATTTGCACTGATCGAGCGTGATGAGGAACGTACGGTAAAAGCGGTTGGAAATCTGGGGCTGCAATTAAACATTCCAGCTCCATACCGGATTGAAGCATTTGATAATTCCAACATTCATGGGACAAATCCAGTATCTGCGATGATTGTATTTGAAGACGGTAAACCGAACAAAAAAGAATACCGGAAATATAAAATTAAAACGGTGACAGGCCCTGATGACTACGCCTCCATGAAAGAAGTAGTCCGCAGGCGTTACTCCCGCATCTTAAAAGAGAATGGGCAGCTGCCGGATTTGATTATTATTGATGGAGGGAAAGGACAGATCGCTGCTGCGCAGGATGTTCTTGAAAACGAGCTGAACCTTGATATCCCGGTCGGAGGACTTGCTAAGGATGATAAGCACCGTACATCCCAGCTCTTGATGGGAAATCCACCTGAAATTATACCGCTGCTCAGAAACAGCCAGGAATTTTATCTGCTGCAGCGTATACAGGATGAAGTCCACAGGTTTGCGATCTCATTTCATCGTCAAGTGCGTGCGAAAGGCATGTTTCAATCAAGTCTCGATAACATTCCTGGAGTCGGTGAAAAAAGGAAAAAACTTTTGCTGAAAAAATTCGGTTCCATCAAGAAAATGAGAGAAGCCACTCTTGAGGATTTTCATGCGGCAGGCATTCCATTAAGTGTTGCAGAAGAAATTATTCAGGCTCTTCAAAATGAACCTTCATAAAGGTATTGATTTTTCAGAAGTCCTTTGCTAAACTTAAAACAAATTTTAATAGAGCGCCATACTTCAGTTTTGAAGTGATGGTAGAGGAGCAAAAACCAATAGTAAGCTATCTGAAGAGAAGGAGCTCTTATGATGGTAGCTGAAAGGGGATTTTTGCCGAAGCTTTAAGAAACTCCTGTTTCTTACGGCTGGACCTGCATTGAATAAATGCAGAGCTGTCACACATTCTTGCCCGGAGGGTGTGTGGAGGACTATCTCACAAGAGGGGAAAACAAGCTGGCTTACTGTTGCATATACCAAGCAGCAATAAGGTCTTTTCCTTATTGCTGCTTTTTTGTATTTATTTTTGCATTTCAGTTTGTTGCGTAGTGGAAGCCGAGACAGGCTGGCCATATCTGGGTGCCTTTTGCAGGAAGGCGATAAATTCGATTTCATTGATGAGAAAGGATGGACATTGTGGCTTTAATTATTCAAAAATTCGGAGGTACAAGTGTCGGCACACCGGATAAAATCAGAAACGCGGCAAGTCGGATCATTCAAGCGGCAAACGAGGGGAATCAAGTAGTAGCGGTTGTCTCAGCAATGGGAAAAACAACGGATGATCTTGTGCGGCTGGCAGGTGAAATAACAGCAAGGCCTTCCAAACGTGAAATGGATATGCTTTTGACGACAGGAGAACAGATCACGATTTCACTGCTTGCGATGGCCCTTCAGGATGCCGGGTACGAAGCCGAGTCTCTGACTGGCTGGCAGGCTGGAGTTGAAACAGAAGATGTTCACGGCAACGCGCGCATCTTAAATATCGATACAAAAAGAATCCAGCAAATGCTTGCAGACGGGAAGATTGCAGTAGTTGCCGGTTTTCAGGGATTAACCTCTTCGGATAATATTGCAACACTGGGACGGGGAGGATCAGATACGACGGCCGTTGCTCTGGCAGCTGCTCTTCGTGCCGATAAATGCGAAATCTACACAGACGTTACTGGTGTATTTACAACAGACCCGCGGGTGGTGAAACATGCCAGAAAGCTGCCTTCCATCTCCTATGATGAAATGCTTGAAATGGCGAATCTCGGAGCGGGTGTGCTGCATCCGAGAGCCGTAGAATTCGCAAAGAATTTCGGAGTAAGACTTGAAGTTCGTTCGAGCACAGAGAAAGAAAACGGAACACTAGTGGAGGAGGAAGCAACAATGGAGAATAATTTAGTAGTGAGAGGATTGGCTTTTGAAGGAAACGTAACAAAAATTACGATTGAAGACCTGCCGAATGGCTTAAACACACTGTCTTCTGTTTTTTCCTTGTTGGCAGAGAACAGTGTTAATGTAGATATTATTATTCAGAGTGTAAACAAGCAGGAAAGAACAAACATCTCGTTCTCCATTGAAACAGCGATCTTAGATGAAACAATTGAGCTTCTAGAAAGATATAAGAGTTCGCTTCAGTTTGGTTCCATCCAGCATGAAGATGGATTGGCTAAAGTATCTATTGTTGGTTCAGGAATGATTTCTAATCCAGGAGTAGCTGCACAGATGTTTAAGGCTCTTTCTGAGCAGGATATTATGATTAAAATGGTCAGCACATCAGAGATTAAAGTTTCTACGGTCGTTGATCAGCAGGATATGATCAAAGCGATTGAAACGCTGCACGACGTCTTTGAACTGGACGCAAGGCAGCCGGTTCATCAGTTATAATAAGATAAATCCGGGCGATGCTGCCCGGATTTTTTTGTAAATGGAAAAATTTGCTGCAGGATTAAACCTGTACAGGTTCGTTTAAGAAGTCGATCTCAAATCCGAGGTCCTCAAGGATTTGGTGGTCAGCATTTGTTTCCTGTCCGTCGGTGGTCAGATAGTCGCCTACGAAAATAGAATTTGCAGCATAAAGGCCCAGCGGCTGAAGGCTGCGGAGATTTACCTCTCTGCCGCCTGAAATCCGAATCTCTTTCGTTGGATTAATATAACGGAACAAGGCGAGCACTTTTAAACAATAACGGGGGTTCAGCTCGTCAAGATGCTCGAGAGGAGTACCTGGTATAGCATGCAAAAAATTAACAGGGATAGAATCTGCATTGATCTCTCTTAGCGCTTCTGCCATCTTAATGATGTCGTGCCGGCTTTCGCCCATTCCTACGATAACGCCTGAACATGGGGAGATTCCTGCTGTTTTTACTTTTTCCAGAGTAGCCACTCTGTCTTCGTATGTATGAGAGTTTGTTATTTGGCTGTGGTGGTCTGAGGATGTGTTGATATTATGGTTATATCTTTCGACGCCCGCCTCTTTTAGGGACTGTGCCTGCTTATCATTTAAAATGCCGAGGCATGCGCATATTTTCATATTATAATTGGATTTAATCTCTTTTACAGCTTCAATGACGGTGTTCAAGTCCCGATTCAGAGGTCCTCTTCCGCTTGCGACGATACAATAGGTTCTCACGTTTTGTTTATATGCCTTTTCCGCACCTTCAACAATCGTGTCTTTATCCATCATCGCATATTTTTCGATCGGCGCTGTGGAAACTGAAGACTGTGAACAATATCCGCAATCCTCAGGGCACAGGCCTGACTTTGTATTAATGATCTTATTCAGTTTCACCTTTTTTCCGAAATAATGCTTCCTGATCATAAACGCACCTTGCAGCAGGCTAAGCAGCTCGTCATCGTCTGATTCCAATATGGATAAGGCTTCTGTCTCGTTCAGTTTTTTACCTTCGATCACTTCTTTTCCAAGTTCCATCCAATTCATAGGTGATGCCTCCTTAATGTTAACTAATTTTATGTATAGGTTAACATTATGCCAGCTGTTTTGTATTGTCAACGCAAAAAAAAACCGGCATATGCCGGTTTTTTGAGAGAAAAGAGTAATCTCTTTCTATTTTCAGGCTCCTTGTGAGCCTGCGGTTTCGTCTTTACGGTCCCATTGGACGGTAAATTGGATTTTGTTCTTTCGTTTCAAAGTTTCATAGGTTTCTGTAACACATTTTCTTTGATTTTGGATTTGTTCTGCGATAAATCCAGCCTCGAGACCGAATGTAGGATTATCCTGCAAATCGAATCGTTTGTTGATAAGAGAGGAAGACAGTTCGAGTACCATCTCGTTCTTATTCATTTCAGCAATGATCAGATTGCCCCAGCCGGCTTCCGAGAAAAAATGAACAATTTCTTCAGTGGAACCCAATGGGAATTTCCTTGCCAGGTTTCTTCCTGCCCAATATAGGATGTTCCGTTCTTCTTTTCCCAGCAGATCCGGGATCAGAATGTTTTTCAGCAGCTCATATGCGAATACAGAAACTCCTGCAGCAGGCTTACTGTCCTTCTCGATTGTTTTTTCTTCGTTGTGTTGGATGTCCTCATGTTGTTCCATTTAGATCTCCCCGCTTTCTACTTGTTCCATTATAGCTTGAATAAAATAATATCTCTATAAAAAGTCACACATTTGTCGAAATTTAAGTGAGGGTCTGCCTTGAAAAAAAGTTAGGAAAATCAACAGATTTTTGAACTTTTTATGTTACCGGTTTCTTGACGGTGTCAAACGATGGGAGTAAAATGAAACATGTTATTAGTTAACGCTTTAATGTTCATCTTATTTACTGCAAGCGGAGAGGAAACGCTTAAACGGAATGGAGAGAAACCAATGGTTTCAGAAAAAGACAGAGGGAACTTAGAAAGGGGCAAATTGTATGGCAGGCAGTCGCAATTTTAACACGAGAAGACTACATTCTTTACTGGGCGTAATCCCGGTTGGCTTATTCCTGCTCCAGCATCTTGTTGTGAACAACTTTGCAACAAGAGGGGCAGAATCATTTAATAATGCAGCGAATTTTATGGGACATTTACCTTTCCGTTATGTTCTGGAAGCGGTTATAATTTTTATTCCTCTTTATTTCCATGCGATTTACGGACTTTATATTACCTTCACGGCTAAAAACAACGCAAGCCGTTATGGATATTTCCGTAACTGGATGTTCCTCTTACAGCGTGTAACTGGCGTAATTACGCTGATTTTTGTTTCCTGGCATGTTTGGGAAACTCGTATTGCAGCAGCATTTGGAGCAGAAGTTAACTTTTCGATGATGTCAGACATATTAAGCTCACCATTTATGGTGGCCTTTTATTTGGTTGGGGTATTATCCGCAGTCTTTCATTTTGCGAACGGATTATGGTCATTTTTTGTCAGCTGGGGTCTTACGGTTTCGCCTCGATCACAGAGAGTTTCAACTTACGTAACGATGGCAGTTTTCCTAGCACTTGCATTCGTTAGCGTTCGAACTATTTTTGCATTCATTTAAGAAGGGGTGAACCATCTTGAGTAAAGGAAATATTATTATCGTCGGTGGAGGTCTTGCAGGGCTAATGGCTACCATTAAAGCAGCAGAAGCCGGCATGAACGTTGACTTGTTTTCACTAGTTCCTGTTAAGCGCTCTCACTCTGTTTGTGCGCAGGGCGGAATTAACGGTGCTGTAAATACAAAAGGAGAAGGCGACTCTCCTTATGTGCATTTTGACGATTCCATTTATGGAGGAGACTTCCTTGCGAACCAGAGTCCGGTTAAAGCGATGTGTGAAGCGGCTCCAGGAATCATCCACCTTATGGACCGTATGGGAGTTATGTTCAACCGTACTCCAGAAGGATTGCTGGACTTCCGCCGTTTCGGGGGCACACAGCATCACCGTACCGCATTTGCCGGTGCAACTACAGGACAGCAGCTTTTGTATGCGCTGGATGAGCAAGTAAGACGCCATGAAGTTGCAGGTCTTGTTACAAAGTATGAAAACTGGGAATTCCTATCTGCTATCGTGGATGATGAAGGCGTTTGCCGAGGAATCACAGCCCAAAACTTAAAATCTATGGAAATCCACAGCTTTGCAGCGGATGCTGTTATTATGGCTACTGGAGGACCTGGAATCATTTTCGGTAAATCTACGAACTCTGTCATCAATACCGGGGCAGCAGCAGCATCTCTTTATCAGCAAGGTGTTGATTACGCGAACGGCGAGTTTATTCAAATTCATCCGACAGCGATTCCTGGAGATGACAAACTTCGTTTAATGAGTGAATCAGCACGTGGAGAAGGCGGCCGTGTATGGACGTATAAAGACGGTAAACCTTGGTACTTCCTTGAAGAAAAATATCCGGCTTACGGTAACCTTGTGCCTCGTGATATCGCAACACGTGAGATTTTCCATGTGTGTGTTGACGAAAAACTTGGAATCAACGGCGAAAACATGGTTTATCTTGACCTTTCACATAAAGATCCGAAAGAGCTTGATATCAAGCTTGGCGGAATTATAGAAATCTATGAAAAGTTCATGGGTGATGACCCTCGAAAAGTTCCGATGAAAATCTTCCCTGCAGTCCACTATTCAATGGGCGGCATGTGGGTTGACTTTAATCAGATGACCAACATTCCTGGTCTTTTTGCTGCGGGTGAATGTGAGTACCAATATCATGGTGCAAACCGTTTGGGTGCGAATTCCCTTCTATCTGCAATCTTCGGCGGAATGCAAGCTGGCCCTGCAGCAGCGGCATATGTCAGCGGACTTGAGAAGTCTTCTGATGATGTTGCATCCACTGTATTTGAACATCAGGTTCGCAAAGAACAAGAAAAATACGACAATATCATGAGCATGGACGGAAACGAAAATGCTTACGTCCTTCATAAAGAGCTCGGTGAGTGGATGACGGATAATGTAACGGTTGTCCGTTATAACAACAAGTTAAAACAAACGGATGATAAGATCCTTGAGCTTATGGAGCGTTACAAGAAGATCAACATTAACGATACGTCTAAATGGAGTAACCAAGGGGCTTCCTTTACCCGCCAGCTATGGCACATGCTTCAGCTGGGGCGCGTTATCACACTTGGTGCTCTAAACCGTGACGAAAGCCGTGGAGCGCACTACAAACCAGACTTCCCGGACCGTAATGATGATGAGTGGCTAAAAACAACGAAAGCAACATTTAATGCTGCGACGAATGGTCCTGATTTCTCTTATGAAGAAGTCGACATTCAATATATCAAGCCGCGTAAACGTGATTATTCTAAAAAGAAAGCTGAGGCGAAATAAGGATGAGCGCAAAAACAATTAAGTTTATCATCACTAGACAAAACAGTCCTGAATCCGCCCCATACCAAGAAGAATTCGAGCTTTCATACCGTCCGAACATGAACGTCATTTCCGCATTGATGGAGATCCGCCGTAATCCTGTGAACGCAAAAGGGGAAGCAACGACTCCGATCACATGGGAGATGAACTGCCTTGAGGAAGTATGCGGAGCCTGTTCTATGGTTATTAACGGGAAACCGCGTCAATCATGTACAGCTCTTGTTGATAAGCTTGAGCAGCCGATCCGCTTGGAACCAATGAGAACTTTCCCGGTAGTCCGTGACTTGGCTGTTGACAGAAGCCGCATGTTTGATGCTTTGAAAAGAGTTAAAGCTTGGATTCCGATTGACGGTACTTATGATTTAGGTCCAGGACCTCGTATGCCTGAAACCAAGCGTCAATGGGCATATGAACTTTCTAAATGTATGACATGCGGTGTTTGTCTTGAAGCATGTCCGAACGTTAACAGCAAATCTGATTTTATTGGCCCAGCGCCTTTATCTCAGGTTCGTCTCTTCAATGCGCATCCAACTGGAGCAATGAATAAAGAAGAGCGTTTAAATGCATTGATGACTGACGGCGGGCTAGCGTCTTGCGGTAACTCGCAAAACTGCGTACAATCATGCCCGAAAGGAATTCCTTTGACAACATCGATTGCTGCTCTAAACAGGGATACAACATTCCAAGCATTCAAGAACTTTTTCGGAAGCGACAGAGTTTAATAAAAATCAGGCCTCTTCAACTCAGAAGAGGCCTTTTTTTATTTCTCAGGCAAAAGCGGACAGGTTTTGGGGCATCCATCCAGCAATTGAATAAAAATGGGCTTCATTTTTTGAAAGAAGGGGACAAAAAACCATTACTTTTTCTTTGAACCAAGTCACTCCTAAAAACTTCTTAACATAGTATATGTTGACTAAATACTTCCAATTTGCAAATTGTGCATTGGCAGTTCTTTAAACCCTAGCAAGGAGGGGTGAAATCATTGAAAGAGAAACACTACCGACCGAAGCCTCTACTTACAAAACGAGAAAGAGAAGTTTTTGAACTATTGGTCCAAGACAAGACGACAAAAGAAATCGCAGAACAGCTTTTTATCAGCGAGAAGACCGTTCGTAACCATATTTCCAACACGATGCAAAAGCTTGGGGTAAAAGGGCGATCTCAAGCCGTCGTAGAATTACTGAGGCTTGGAGAACTAGAAATTTAGTCGGGAAACGGCTTTCCATGAAAGCCGTTTTCTTTTTTATATTCAAAGGTGCATTCAAATTCCATACCGTCTTTTGAGCTTCACACTTTAAGTCTTGACTTCATAAGTAGCTTTCTTAATTGATAAACATCCTTTTTTGGGCTATGATGTAGGCATTGCGAAATTTGGGCTTCTGCTTGAAAGGATTGAAAAAGGATGAATGGTCCCTTTCATATACAAAAAACACTCAATAATAATGCGGTTGTTGCATCAAATGCCTCCAGCCAGGAACTGATCATCATCGGAAAGGGAATTGGATTCGGCAAAGCGCGGGGCGATGTCATCACGGATGATGCCATCGATAAACTCTATATTTTAACCAACGAGAAAGAGCAGGAGCAGTACAAAACTCTTGTGCATTCTCTTGAAGAGTCCTTTATCGAGCTGCTGAATGATGTGATTACCCACATTGAAGCACGCATGCAAACTACGCTGAATGAACATATTCATGTCGCGCTTACAGACCATGTCGCTTTTGCTGTGAAGCGTCTGGAGCAAGGGATGGATATTCGAAATCCATTTTTGTCAGAAACCCAGACACTATACCCTAAGGAGTACACGGTCGCTGAAGAAGTGATTGAGGAAATCAATCAGTCACTCGGAATTCAACTTCCAGATGGTGAAATCGGTTTTGTTGCCCTGCACATCCATAGTGCCGTAACCAATAAAAGTCTAAGTGATATAAATGAACACTCCCGGATGATTAACAGGCTGTCTGCAATCATAGAAGAATCTCTTAACATAAAACTGGAACGTAAGAGCATCGATTACCTCAGGCTTGTCAGGCATCTGCGCCATACGATCGAACGGGTGGAGATGGGTGACCAGGTGGACAAACAAGAAAAATTAGCAAAGGTGTTGAAAGAAGAATATCCTTTGTGCTACAATCTTGCTTGGAAGTTAATTAAGGTTATGCAAAATACTTTAAATAAACCGATACCAGAGGCGGAAGCAGTGTATCTAACGATGCATTTGCAAAGGCTTACTTAATTTTATACATCGTGCTTTTGCTTTACGTGTTACTGATTCGATCAGGCATGAGTGAAGAAAAAAGTGTAGTAAGGGCTTAATTCGGATATTCTATATCTGATTAGCTTTTGTATGCGCTTTTTTGTCACTCATGCCTTTTTTTGGTTTATTCAGCTTCCAGCACAAAGAAAAAACAAATTTAAGGAGGAAAGTCCCGTGTGGAAAAGTATTTTTGGAGTACTGCAGAGGGTAGGTAAAGCGTTGATGCTTCCTGTAGCCATCCTGCCTGCAGCTGGTTTGCTGCTCGCATTTGGTAACGCGTTCAAAAACCCTGCATTGCTCGATAAGTTACCTGCTTTAAAAGCAGGCTGGTTCCAGCTTGTAGCAAGCGTTATGGAAAACTCGGGGAATATTGTGTTTTCTAACCTGTCCTTGCTTTTTGCAGTCGGTGTTGCCGTCGGACTAGCTGGCGGAGAAGGTGTAGCAGGACTTGCTGCCATTATTGGATATCTAATTATGAATGTAACGATGGGTACGTTAAAAGGCATTACGCCTGATATGATCAAAGACAACCCGGAGTTTGCAAATGTGCTGGGTATACCCACCCTGCAAACAGGAGTTTTTGGCGGTATCATCGTTGGTATTCTTGCCTCCTATCTTTATAAACGGTTCTATAAGATTGAACTACCTTCATACTTAGGATTCTTTGCAGGTAAACGATTTGTTCCAATTATTACAGCGGTTTCATCATTGGTTCTTGGTATCATCATGATTGGTGTATGGCCATATGCTCAAAACGGATTAAACTCTTTCTCACACTTTATGCTAGACTCAAACCGAACATTGGCTGCTTTCGTTTTTGGAGTAATCGAACGTTCGTTAATTCCTTTTGGACTTCACCATATTTTCTACTCTCCATTCTGGTTTGAGTTTGGACAGTACACGGACAAAGCCGGAGACATCGTCCGAGGTGACCAAAAGATTTTCTTTGCACAGATTAAAGATGGTGCACCATTAACAGCAGGTACTTTCATGACAGGTAAATTCCCATTCATGATGTTTGGTCTGCCTGCGGCAGCACTTGCGATGTATCACGAAGCTCGTCCTGAGCACAAAAAAGTTGTAGCCGGTATCATGGGTTCTGCAGCATTAACTTCTTTCCTAACAGGAATTACAGAACCAATCGAGTTTACATTCTTGTTTGTTGCTCCAGTTCTATTCGGAATTCATGCAATCTTCGCCGGGTTGTCATTTATGACAATGCAGCTGTTAAATGTTAAAATCGGTATGACATTCTCTGGTGGAGTCATTGACTATCTTCTATTCGGAGTTCTGCCTAACCGTACTGCTTGGTGGCTGGTTATTCCAGTTGGTTTAGTTTTTGCAGTCATTTATTACTTTGGATTCCGATTCGTCATCCGTAAATGGGATCTTAAGACTCCAGGACGCGAAGTGGTGGACGATGAGGTTGAAACAAACGTCAGCGTGAGCAACGAAGGGTCTTTAGCTGCTAATATCCTTGAAGGACTAGGCGGAAAAGATAACATTAAAGATCTTGATGCATGTATTACACGTTTGCGTGTTGCTGTAAATGATGCGAAAAATGTCGATAAAGATCGCCTCAAAAAATTAGGTGCATCTGGAGTTCTTGAAATGGGGAACAACATCCAAGCCATCTTTGGGACACGTTCTGATACCATCAAGAGCGAGATCAAAGACATTATGGACGGTAAAGTGGTAGCGGCTAAAAAAGAGCCATTAACCCAAAAAACAGAAATGGAAGTTCCAGCTCCTGCGGTAGCTGAGCGTTTCGTTTCTCCGCTTGAAGGGAAAATCATCCCTATCACAGAAGTGCCTGACCAAGTCTTTTCAGGTAAAATGATGGGTGACGGCTTTGCAGTCGAACCTTCAAATGGAACGGTAGTATCACCGGTAAACGGAAAAATCATCAATGTATTCCCAACGAAGCATGCGATTGGAATTGAATCTGACGGCGGCCGTGAAATTTTGATCCATTTTGGAATCGATACGGTCAAACTTAAAGGTGAAGGCTTCGAATCGTTTGTAAATGAGGGTGACATCATAGAACAAGGACAAGAATTAATGAAAGTTAATCTTGAATTTGTTAAGGAAAACACTCCGTCAGTAATTACACCGATCGTGTTTACGAACCTTGCTGAAGGAGAAAGCATTCACCTTGAAAAAACAGGAACCGTGTCTAAAGGTGAAGAAGATATTATTACTATCAAATAAAAATAACGAAGGAGTTTTCAATCATGGCAGAAAAAACTTTTAAAGTAACAAGTGACTCGGGAATTCACGCACGTCCGGCAACTGTATTAGTAAACCAAGCAGGGCAATTCAGCTCTGACATTACACTTGGTTATAACGGGAAAAACGTAAACCTTAAATCCATCATGGGTGTAATGAGCCTTGGTATCCAAAGCGGTTCTGAAATCACAATCAAAGCTGAAGGTTCTGATGCTGATGAAGCGTTGGCTGCTATTGAAGATGTAATGAAAAAGGAAGGACTTGGTGAGTAATGTCTGAAAAGATTTCAGGTATTGCTGCATCAGCTGGCATTGCGATTGCCAAAGCATTTATTCTTGAAAACCCTGAATTAATCATTGAAAAAAAGCCGGTTGAAAATACCGGTCTTGAGGTTGAACGGTTTTCGGCTGCAGTAGAAAAGGCGAAAGGCGAACTTCAGGTTATTAAAGAAAATGCATTAAAAGAATTAGGAGAAGATAAGGCAGCGATTTTTGCTGCCCATCTTCTTGTCCTTGAGGACCCAGAGCTAATTGATGCAGTTAAAACCAAAATTCAGAATGAAAATGTCAACGCTGAGAGTGCGATGGATGAGATTTCAGGAATGTTTATCAGCATGTTTGAGCAGATGGATAATGAGTATATGAAAGAACGTGCGGCGGATATCCGTGATGTATCCAAGCGCGTCCTCGCTCATTTGCTGGGCGTTCAATTCTCTTCTCCGGCAAGCATCTCAGAGGAAGTAGTGATCATTGCCGAAGACTTGACGCCATCCGATACAGCACAGCTTAACCGCAAGTTTGTTCTTGGATTTGCGACGGATATTGGCGGCAGAACCTCTCATTCAGCCATCATGTCCCGTTCCATGGAAATCCCGGCAGTTGTTGGGACGAAAACAGTAACAGAAAAAATCTCCAGCGGAACCCTGCTTATTATTGATGGACTTGATGGTGAAGTCATCGTTGATCCATCCAATGAAGAGCTTGAACTCTATAAGAAGAAGCAAGAGGAATACAAAGCGCAAAAAGCTGAGTGGGCGAAACTCGTAAACGAACAAACGACAACGGCTGACGGACACCATGCTGAACTTGCTGCTAATATCGGTACACCACAGGATGTTAAAGGTGTTCTTGAAAACGGTGCAGAAGGCGTCGGTCTTTACCGTACCGAATTCTTGTACATGGGTCGCGACCAGTTACCGACGGAAGAAGAGCAGTTTAAGGCATATAAAGAAGTCCTTGAAAAAATGGAAGGAAAACCTGTCGTTATCCGTACGCTTGACATCGGTGGAGACAAAGAGCTTCCATACCTTGATCTTCCAAAGGAAATGAATCCGTTCCTTGGCTTTAGAGCGATTCGCCTTTGCCTGGAACAACAAGAGATCTTCAGAACACAGCTGAGAGCTTTGCTTCGTGCGAGTGCTTACGGAAACTTGAAAATCATGTTTCCGATGATTGCAACATTGGTTGAATTCCGATCGGCTAAGCAAGTTCTACTTGAAGAAAAAGAAAAACTTGTAAAAGAAGGAGTATCCGTTTCAGAGAACATCGAAATCGGAATCATGGTAGAGATCCCTTCCACAGCTGTCCTTTCTGACCGTTTTGCAAAAGAAGTCGATTTCTTTTCCATTGGTACGAACGACCTTATCCAGTACACGATGGCAGCAGACAGGATGAACGAAAGGGTTTCTTACCTTTACCAGCCATACAATCCAGCAATCCTTCGGTTGATCCAAATGGTGATTACTGCTGCCCATAAAGAAGGAAAATGGGTTGGAATGTGCGGTGAGATGGCCGGCGATCCGATTGCGATTCCTATTCTTCTGGGCCTTGGACTTGATGAATTCTCCATGAGTGCAACATCAGTCCTTCCTGCGAGAAGCCAGCTTTCCAAACTTTCCAAATCGCAAGCAGAAAAACATGTAGTCACCATCTTAAACATGGATACTGCTGAAGATGTTGTGAAGTTTGTTAACGAAAATTTCTAAAACAAAGTAAAGCTGATTTCCCTTTCACTGTCTTAGTGCAGCGAAAAGGAATCGGCTTTTCTTCTTTGGCTGGAGTTGACAAGAACATCGTTTTTATTTTATTCTTTGGTAGGATTTTTTTGGTTAGAGCGGTGTGAATTTCAGCATACAACATGAATATACACCGAAAGAAGGAAGAGGCGAACAAATGGATAAACCAATAGGCGTGATCGACTCAGGTGTAGGCGGTTTAACGGTAGCGAGGGAGATCATCCGCCAGCTGCCTAAGGAAGAAATTTATTATTTGGGTGATACTGCACGCTGTCCGTATGGACCCAGACCAATGGAGGAAGTAAGACAATACACATTGGAGATGATTGAGTTCCTTCTCAGCAAGGAGATAAAGATGCTTGTCATCGCATGCAACACAGCGACAGCAGCCATTTTGGATGAAGTGAAAAAAAGGCTCAGTATACCGGTAATAGGTGTCATACACCCTGGAGCGAGAACAGCCCTGAAAGTAACCAGGAATCAGCAGGTCGGAATCATCGGGACCGTCGGAACAATAAAAAGCGGTGCTTACGAGACTGCGTTAAAGGAGATCAAGGGCGATATTACTGTGCACAGTCTTGCCTGTCCGCCGTTTGTCCCACTCGTTGAGAACGGCGAACTGTCCGGAGAGGATACGTACAGAACGGTTCTTGAAGTTCTTCAGCCGTTAAAAGAAACCCCGATCGATACTCTTATTCTCGGATGTACACATTATCCGTTATTACGGCCTGTCATTCAAAAAGTAATGGGAGAAGAAATCAAGCTGATCTGCTCAGGTGCTGAAACAGCAAGAGAGGTTTCAGCCATTCTGGATCACAGCGGTCTTTTGTATACCGGCGACCGGGTTCCAGGGCATGAATTCTTTTCTACTTCAGATAACGGACATTTCCTTGAGATCGCGAATCATTGGATGGAAGAAAAAGTAGAGCATGTGCATTTTATTAAATTAGGACAAAACCGCTGAGTGGTTTTGTCTTTTTAGCTTTTGGGGGACAAAACCATTGAGTGGTTTTGTCTTTTTAGCTTTTGGGGGACAAAACCATTGAGTGGTTTTGTCCTATTTATTTTTCCATGGGTGGTCTAAAAGGCGGTACAGCCCGTATACATAGTAGTACAACCACTTGGGGAGGGAAAAGTATGTACAAAAAAATGAGGGCAGGAGCGCCGCTGCTTCTCCTATCAGTGTCAATGCTGATGGCGGGGTGTGGACTGGGGGGAGAAAAAGCAGGAAATGAGCTAGATCCCCCGAAAGTGAACTACGTGAAGGAAGGCAAGTCTCTTGATAAAGAAACAACTGCCAAAGCCACTAAAAACTCCGTGAAACGCCAGCTGTTTTTATTGGACAGCAATGGGCTGGTCGTGCCTCAAATGATGAACCTGCCAAAATCGGGCACGGCTGCAAAACAAGTATTAGAGTACTTAGTAAAAGACGGGCCGGTATCCAATATCCTGCCAAACGGATTCCAGGCTGTGCTGCCGCCTGATACGCAAGTACTGGACGTTGTCGTCGGTAAAGACGGTACGGCGACCGCGAATTTTTCCAAAGAATTCAAGGAATACCGAGGCCAGGATGAACAAAGGCTTTTACAGTCGATCACTTTCACGCTTACTCAATTTGATTCAATTAAAAATGTGAAAATTCAAATAGACGGCAAGAACCAAGACGTTATGCCTGTCAATCATACACCAATCAATGACGGAGTCAGCCGTGCTGACGGCATTAATATTGAAAATGGCGATGTAGTCGACATGACCGGCAGTGATACAGCTACGCTGTATTTTGTTGCGGAAAATGGTACTCAAGAATATTATGTTCCGGTTACACGCAGGGTAGCGAAAAATGACAGCGATAAAATAACTGCAGCTGTCCAAGAACTGATTCAAGGACCTGGAGAACAAAGCAGACTTTTAACCGGATTCAGAAATGATGTGAAATTACTCGATGCACCAGTTGTTAAAAACGGGGTAGCAACGCTGAATTTCAATAAAGCCATCTTGGATAATAAATCGGAAAATACGATTGACGATACTGTGTTGAAATCGATCGTATTATCCTTGACAGAATTAAATGATGTGAAAAAAGTAGCGATTCATGTTAACGGGAAAACAAAATTGAAGTCCGAAGACGGAAAGTCAATCACAGCTCCAGTTTCAAGACCTGCAATAGTAAACACCGGCGAATTTTAATCCATGAATAACTTGTGGTAGGATAAAAGAGACGGCTTAAGCCTTCTCTTTTTTTGTATGGCATAAAACGAAAAATAAGATTAGGCAATGAAAGTGAGCAAGATAACGCAGGAGGTTTATGATGAGGAATGACGGAAGGGCGAACAACGAACTAAGGCCTGTAAAGATGGATAAAGATTACATAAAACATCCGGAAGGAGCTGTCCTCATAGCAGTAGGTGACACAAAAGTGATTTGTACTGCAAGCATCGAAGAGAGAGTTCCTCCGTTTATGAGAGGGCAGGGCAAAGGCTGGATAACAGCTGAATATTCGATGCTTCCGCGAGCGACAGAACAGCGTACGATCCGTGAGTCTAGCAAGGGGAAAGTAACGGGCCGCACAATGGAGATCCAGCGTCTGATCGGAAGAGCGCTCCGTTCCGTTGTTGACCTTTCCAAAATCGGAGAACGGACAATCTGGGTGGATTGTGATGTCATTCAAGCTGACGGAGGGACGCGGACGGCTTCCATTACAGGAGCGTTTGTTGCGATGGTATTAGCGTTTGGTAAGCTTTTGGAGACCAAAGCGATCAAGCAAATGCCGGTAAGTGATTTTCTTGCTGCTACTTCTGCAGGTATTGACGAAAAAGAAGGAGCCCTGCTGGATTTGAATTATGCCGAAGATTCGACTGCTTCAGTAGACATGAATATTGTCATGACCGGCAGCGGAGAATTTGTCGAGCTTCAAGGAACAGGAGAGGAAGCGACTTTTTCTTATAAGCAGCTGCAGACACTGCTCGAATTAGGGAATAAAGGTGTCACTGAATTGATCGGCATTCAGAAGGAAGTGCTCGGTGATCTGGCGAAACTAATTAAGTAAGGCAGGTATTGATGATGAAAAAAGTACTGATTGCGACGAAGAACGAAGGTAAAGTAAAAGAATTTACATTTTTGTTCTCAGAGATGGGATTGGAAGTGACCTCTCTGCTGGATGTGGAGAACACTCCGGATGTTGAAGAAACAGGAACCACATTTGCTGAAAATGCAGCATTAAAAGCAGAAGAAATCTCAGAACTTTACAATATTCCTGTTATCGCGGATGATTCAGGACTTGTTATAGACGCTTTAGACGGCAGGCCGGGTGTTTTCTCGGCCCGATATGCGGGAATAGAAAAAGACGATAATAAAAATATGGACAAAGTGCTTGACGAGATGCGAAGCGTACCGCCTGAAGAGCGCAGTGCGAGATTTGTGTGCGCACTCGCCGTTGCAAGTCCAGGTAGGGAAACACTGATCGTTGAAGGGCATTGTGAAGGTGAGATCGGCTATAAAAAAACAGGAAGCAACGGCTTCGGCTATGATCCAATCTTTGTCGTCGGGCATACTTCGTCCACTATGGCAGAGCTCACAAAAGAAGAGAAAAACAAAATCAGCCATCGTGCAAATGCAATGGCGAAGCTTAAGGATCAGATGCATCTGCTGTTTTAGGAGGTTAGCCAACTGTGAAAGTTTTAATCGTCAGTGACAGCCACGGATATAAAAAGGAACTGGAAATAATCAAAGACCGTCACCGAGGTGAAGTAGAAGCAATGATTCATTGCGGAGATTCCGAGCTTACTGCTGATTCCCGCGAATTAAAGGATTTTATCACGGTGCAGGGCAATATGGATTATGCTGCGCCTGACCTTCCTACAGAAGCTATAGAGCTGATTGGGGACACTTGCTTTTATGTCACGCACGGCCACCTGTATAATGTGAAAATGTCACTCGTATCACTAACCTACCGAGGAGAAGAAACGGGAGCTAAGGTTATTTGTTACGGACACTCTCACACAGCGCACAGCTTTGAGAAGAACGGCCATATCTATATCAATCCAGGCAGCATCAGAATGCCAAGAGAACGTTTTGAAAAAACCTACGCGATCTGTGAGGTTGAAGGCAGTACGGTGAATATATATTTTTTGGACCTTGAAGGAAAAGAAGTAGAAGACCTTAGAAGTGAATTTCAGCTTTCTTAACAATGGGGAGATTTTTCTCCCCAAATCTGTTGACATACTGAATGGGATATAGTATATTTACTTATGTCGCTGATGTTAGTGACCTAATTTACCTACTTGCGGGTGTAGTTTAGTGGTAAAACAAGAGCCTTCCAAGCTCTGGTCGTGAGTTCGATTCTCATCACCCGCTCCATTTGCTATTTCTCACGTCGCAATGGAAACAAACAGGCAAGACTTTTTTATACTGGAAAAGTCAAAGAGAATTGATTGATCATAACGTTTTCCCCGAGGAAAACAAAACTGTGTGCCCGCAGCGCTCTGCAATCGCATGAAGTTGCATTGCTAAGCGGAAAGGGCTCTAAAATACATATGTCCCAGTAGCTCAGCCGGATAGAGCATACGCCTTCTAAGCGTACGGTCGGGAGTTCGAATCTCTCCTGGGACGCCATCTAACATACATACTATAGACACCTTTTTCAGTACATCAATTAAATGTACTGAAAAAGGTGTCTTTTTTTTGTCTTCTTTTGCTTAACTAAAGAGTGCTTGGACTATTTTTGTAAGCGCTTCAAAAATGTTTACAAATGACACGTTTCGTTTTCTTTTCTCTTTGGCACAAAGGATGTAAGCGGATACAAAAAAACTGAATTAACTGAAAATTAATTTTTTTCAAAAAAGGTGGTTGACCTAGAACAAAAAGGGGCGTAACATAATCAACAATTATCAGATTCTATTTAAATATTCGAACAATTTACGAAGGAGAAAAGGAGGATCACGATGTTAGAACAATGGGTTTATGTAGACGGTGAATTTGTCTTGAAAGAAGATGCCAAAATCTCTGTTTATGATCACGGATTTTTGTACGGAGATGGGGTGTTTGAAGGCATTCGAGTCTACAATGGAAATGTTTATCGGCTTGATGAACATCTACAGCGTCTGTTTGAATCAGCTCAATCCATCATGTTAACCATTCCGCACACAAAAGAGGAGCTGACAAAAATTATCGTCGAGACGCTCCAAAAAAACCAATATCGTGATGCCTACATCCGTTTAGTCATATCCCGTGGAAGAGGGAATCTTGGCCTGGACCCATTTACCTGCGAAAAACCGGGGGTTATCATCATTGCAGAACAGCTGGCTCTCTTCCCTAAAAAACTTTATGAGACTGGAATCGAAATTGTGACAGTTGCGAGCCGCAGGAACCGCGCAGATGTCTTGAGTCCAAAAGTAAAATCATTGAATTACTTAAACAACATTCTCGTCAAAATTGAAGCCAATCTGGCGGGTGTCAGCGAAGCGCTTATGCTGAACGACCAAGGTTATGTCGCCGAAGGTTCTGCAGATAACGTATTTATTGTTAAAGGAAATAGCATCAAAACACCGCCGGGTTACCTGGGGGCGCTTGAAGGAATTACGAGGAATGCTATCGTTGAGATCGCTGCAGAACTTGGCTACAACGTTAGCGAAGAGCCATTTACAAGACACGATGTGTACGTGGCTGATGAAGTGTTTCTTACAGGGACGGCTGCTGAAGTCATTGCTGTTATCAAAGTGGACGGCAGGGTAATCGGTGAAGGTGTTCCTGGAAAACACACGAACATTTTATTGCAAGCGTTCAGGCAAAGAGTTGTCGAAGAGGGAGTCAAAGTCTATCCGGCTTCCACTACCGTCCAAGCGGGCTAATTATACGTAACAGGAGTTGTGGTCTATGCGCAGTAACATGATAAAAAAAGGAATTGACCGGGCACCGCATCGCAGCTTGCTGCATGCTGCCGGTGTCAAAGAGGAAGACATGAACAAGCCATTTATCGGGGTCTGTAACTCGTATGTAGATATCATTCCGGGACATATGCACCTCAATAAAGTGGGCGAACAAGTTAAGCAAGCCATCCGTGAAGCAGGCGGTGTCCCGTTTGAGTTTAATACCATCGGCGTCGATGATGGGATTGCCATGGGGCACATCGGGATGCGTTATTCGCTTCCGAGCCGGGAAATTATTGCTGATTCAGCGGAAACAGTTATTAATGCTCACTGGTTTGACGGAGTCTTTTTTATTCCAAACTGTGACAAGATAACGCCGGGCATGCTGATGGCAGCAGTTAGAACGAATGTACCTGCCGTATTCGTTTCAGGCGGCCCGATGGAAGCTGGGAAATCATCCGCTGGAAAATCACTTTCGCTCGTTTCTGTATTCGAAGGAGTCGGATCACATCTTTCTGGTAAGATGTCGAGGGAAGAACTGCTGGAGCTTGAAACAAGCGCCTGTCCGACCTGCGGATCCTGTTCCGGAATGTTCACCGCAAACAGCATGAACTCCATTATGGAAATGCTCGGAATTACATTGCCGGGAAACGGGACACTCGTCGCCACTTCGAAAGAGCGGGATAAGCTCTATAAAGATGCTGCCTTCTGTTTGATGGATCTGGTCGAACGCGATATCCGGCCAAGAGACATTATTACAAAAGATGCCATAGATGATGCTTTTGCATTGGATATGGCCATGGGAGGATCAACAAACACCGTACTTCATATGCTGGCCATCGCACATGAGGCGGGGATCGAATACGATCTTAAACGAATTAATGAAGTAGCTGAGAGGGTTCCTTATTTATCAAAGATCAGTCCCGCATCCGACTACACGATGCAGGATGTCCATGATGCCGGTGGAGTCAGTGCCATCATGAAACAGCTCTGCCACATTGAAGGAGCAGTTCATAAAGACCGGATCACGATTACGGGGAAAACTCTCTATGAAAATATAAAAGATGCTTCCATTACAAACAGCGATGTAATCAGATATCCTGATAACGCCTACAGTCCTGTAGGAGGACTCTCCATTCTATATGGAAACCTTGCACCTGACGGCTGTGTGATCAAGGTGGGCGGTGTAGATCCATCGATCAAATATTTTGAAGGAGAAGCCATCGTCTTTGAATCACAGGATGAAGCGTTAGAAGGCATCAACAGCGGAAAAGTAAAAGAAGGCCACGTTGTGGTTATCCGGTATGAAGGCCCCAAAGGCGGACCTGGAATGCCTGAGATGCTTTCACCGACCTCCGCAATCGCTGGAATGGGACTAAGCACAAAGGTCGCTTTAATTACAGACGGAAGATTTTCAGGAGCATCCAGGGGAATTTCCATCGGTCATATTTCTCCTGAAGCAGCTGAAGGCGGTCCAATCGCATTCCTGGAGAACGGAGACCACATTTTCATTGATTTGACTCAAAGATCGATCAACATCATGCTGAGCAACGAAGAACTGGAAAGCAGAAAGACGGATTGGAGACAGCCTGAACCCAAAATTAAACAAGGCTATCTCGCCCGTTACTCCAAGCTGGTTACTTCAGCCAATACTGGCGGAGTTCTAAAAATATAAACTTTTAGTAAAAAAGTTAAATAATTCAAAATCGATGAAGGGGAAGAATGATAACAGAGTATTCACAGAGAGCCGGAAGCGCTGGGAACCGGTAATGCTCTTATCAGGACCTCACCCCTGAGTGTCTGTCCGAAAGCCATTGGCCAGTAGGGCAGGCCGAGTTAACCCGAAAGAGGAGTTAACTTGTTATCAAACCGGGCGAACATATTCGTCCATGAGGCGGCCAAGCAGAATAGCCGCGAAGAAGGGTGGTACCGTGAAAAGAAGCCTTTTCACCCCTTTGGCAGGATTACACTGTCATTTTGGGTGGGAAGGCTTTTTATTATGATTTTATAAGGGAGGAATCAGGAATGAAAGCCAGCTGGGTGGCTGATGAAGAGAAAAGCAAAGTTCAAATGATGTCAGGAGCAGACATGCTGATGGAGGCACTTGAAAAAGAAGGGGTAGACGTCTTGTTCGGCTATCCTGGAGGTGCTGTCCTTCCAATCTATGATGCCCTTTACAAGAAAAATATCAGACATATTTTAACCCGCCATGAGCAAGGAGCCATCCATGCAGCTCAAGGGTTTGCAAGGGTTACCGGAAAAGCAGGAGTTGTCATCGCCACCTCGGGGCCGGGGGCAACCAATCTCGTTACTGGAATTGCTGATGCCATGATTGATTCTCTCCCGCTTGTTATCTTCACCGGGCAGGTGGCAACAACTGTAATCGGTACGGATGCATTCCAGGAAGCTGATATTGTCGGTGTAACGATGCCCATCACCAAACATAACTACCAGGTAAGAAGAGTGGAAGACCTCCCCGGGATCGTCCAGGAAGCCTTTCATATCGCTCAGACAGGAAGGCCAGGTCCGGTTCTGGTAGACATTCCAAAAGATATTTCGACTGCTTTAGGGGCGTTTTCTACACCGAAAGAAGTCACACTGCCAGGTTACCAGCCAACAGTCATGCCGAACCTTCTCCAAGTAAAACGGCTGGCAGACGCCATTGCCACTGCAAAAAAACCTGTCATTCTTGCAGGTGCGGGTGTGCTGTTCGCTGGAGCAGAGAATGAAATCCTTACCTTGGCTGAACAGCATCGGATTCCGGTCGCCAATACATTGCTCGGGCTTGGCAGCTTCCCATCCGATCATCCCCTTTTCCTGGGAATGGCCGGTATGCATGGCACCTATGCCTCGAATATTGCTCTGCACGAATGTGATCTCCTGATTGGAATCGGAGCACGGTTCGATGACCGTTTGACAGGTGATCTAAATCACTTCGCCAAGAAAGCAGCCGTTGCCCATATTGACATTGATCCGGCTGAGATCGGCAAGAACGTGGAAACTCTGATTCCGATTGTCGGTTGTGCAAAGCATACCGTTTCAGCATTGCTTCGAGAAAGCACATCGTCAGGAGATACGACAGAATGGGTCTATCATTTATCTGAGCTGAAGAGCAGTTATCCGCTCTGGTATAAAAAAGACGGTGAAACGCTAAAACCCCAGAGATTGCTTGAAATCATTCATGAGGAAACAAAAGGGGAAGCGGTCATTACGACAGATGTGGGACAGCATCAGATGTGGACAGCGCAATATTATGGTTTTTCCAAACCAAACCGCTGGGTAACTTCAGGAGGATTAGGAACGATGGGATTCGGATTCCCGGCAGCAATCGGGGCGAAAATTGGAAATCCAGAACTTCCTGTTATTGCTGTAACAGGTGATGGCGGATTCCAAATGACATTACAAGAGCTATCTGTTCTTCAAGAATTGAAGCTGCCTGTCATCATTGTCATCGTTAATAACCAGTCACTTGGAATGGTTAGGCAGTGGCAGGAGATCTTTTACGAAGAACGTTATTCACAATCCCTGATTCCTGTTCAGCCTGACTTTGTAAAACTGGCAGCCGCATATGGCATTGACGCTGCGGTTGTTACTACAGAAGAGGATGCCAAAGTGAAGCTTGCAATGGCACTGGAGTCCAATTCTCCTTTCCTTCTCGACTGCAGGGTAACTTCGGATGAAAATGTCTATCCGATGATTGCTCCCGGGAAAGGGATTCATCAAATGATTGGGGTGAAACCATGAGGCGCATTATAACAGCTACCGTTTTAAACCAGAGCGGTGTGTTAAACCGGCTGACAGGACTCCTGACAAAAAGGCAGTTTAACATTGAGAGCATCACGGTAGGACATTCCGATGATCCGGGGATATCAAAAATTACGATTGTTGTGCAGGTCGAGGATGACAGAAAACTCGAACAGCTGCTTAAACAGCTGCATAAACAGATCGATGTGCTGAAAGTAAAAGATCTCACCGATATGGCACTTGTAGCCAGGGAATTGGCACTGATTAAAGTGATTACCACACCAGATACACGGAGTGAGATTAAAGTTATTATTGAGCCTTTCAGAGCAGCCATCATTGATGTAAGCCTTGAAAACGTCACGATTGAGGTGACGGGCGACAATGAAAAAGTAGAGGCATTGATCGAGCTGCTGCGGCCATACGGAATTAAGGAAATTTCCAGAACAGGGCTTACCGCAATGCCGCGCGGAACACAAAAAACAGTGTATAACCTGAATCAGTTTTCTATTATCTAAAAATAACTATAAAACCTAGGGAGAGATGTAAAAATGGCAAAAGTTTATTATGACAAGGAAATCGCTGATCAATACTTAAACGGAAAAAAGGTAGCAGTTATTGGATATGGATCTCAAGGGCATGCCCACGCTTTGAACTTGAAAGAAAGCGGATATGACGTTGTAGTTGGTGTAAGAAAGGGGAAATCATATGACCAGGCGGTTGAAGATGGTGTCCGAGTAGCATCTGTAGAAGAAGCTTCCAATGAAGCGGATGTCATCATGATTCTTCTGCCGGATGAACTTCAGCCTCAAGTCTATAAAAAGGAGATCGAACCGGCGCTGACTCCAGGGAAGGCACTTGTTTTCGCGCATGGTTTCAATGTTCATTTCCATCAGATCGTTCCGCCGGATTTCGTGGATGTATTCCTTGTTGCTCCTAAAGGACCGGGACATCTTGTAAGACGCACGTATGAAGCTGGAGCTGGTGTTCCTGCGCTGATCGCAGTTTATCAAGATGTGACGGGAACTGCGAAAGAAACGGCGCTTGAATATGCAAAAGGGATTGGAGCTGCAAGAGCCGGCGTTCTGGAAACAACCTTTAAAGAAGAAACCGAAACGGATCTGTTCGGTGAGCAGGCTGTCTTGTGCGGAGGATTGACTTCACTTGTTAAGACAGGTTTTGAAACTCTTGTAGAAGCCGGGTACCAGCCAGAAGTCGCCTACTTTGAATGTCTGCACGAGCTGAAGCTGATTGTTGACTTGATGTACGAAGGCGGCCTTGAAGGAATGAGATATTCCATTTCTGATACAGCTCAATGGGGCGATTTCCAATCCGGTCCAAGAATCGTAGATGAGGATACAAGAACGAAAATGAGAGCGGTTCTAAAGGATATCCAAAGCGGAGAGTTTGCTAAAGGCTGGATCTTGGAAAATCAGGCAAACCGTCCAGTGTTCCATGCCATCAATGAGAGTGAAAAACATCATCCGATTGAAGTAGTCGGCCGCGAGTTAAGAGCAATGATGCCTTTTGTTAAACAACAAAAGGAAAAAACGAAGGAGGCGGTGACAAGTGCGAAAAATTGATATCTTTGACACAACATTGAGAGACGGAGAGCAAACGGCAGGAGTGAACTTGAATGCCCAGGAAAAACTTGAGATAGCCAAACAGCTCGAGCGGCTCGGTGTAGATGTCATTGAAGCAGGGTTCCCGGCTGCCTCCCCTGGTGATCTTGCAGCAGTAAAAAGAATCTCCGATGAAATCAAGAACAGTTCGGTAACTGGCCTCGCCCGTTCGACGACAAAGGATATTGATGCGGCATGGGAAGCATTAAAAGGATCACCTGAACCTCGGCTGCATGTTTTCTTAGCAACATCGCCGATCCACATGACATATAAACTAAAGAAAACTCCGGATGAAGTGGTTGAAACAGCCGTTCGATCTGTGAAATACGCACGCGAGCGTTTTCCAATCGTACAATGGTCGGCAGAAGATGCTTGCCGGTCAGATCTGGCTTTTCTCGTAAAAATCATTGAGCAAGTGATTGATGCCGGTGCCACCGTCATTAATCTTCCGGATACTGTTGGCTATTACAGCCCTGCTGAATATGGGCATCTTTTCCGGTACGTGAGAGAGCATGTACCAAACATCCATAAGGTTAAATTATCTGCTCATTGCCATGATGACCTTGGCATGGCTGTTGCTAATTCATTAGCAGCGATCGAGAATGGAGCCGATCAGATTGAATGTACGATCAACGGAATCGGTGAAAGAGCGGGCAATGCTTCATTAGAAGAAATTGCCGTAGCACTCGCCATCCGAAATACCTTTTATAAAGCGGAAACACGTTTGGAACTGAAAGAGATCAGCCGCACGAGCGGACTCGTCAGCAGACTGACAGGAATCAGCGTTCCGCCGAATAAGGCAGTAGTCGGAAGAAATGCCTTTGCTCATGAATCTGGAATCCATCAGGATGGTGTGCTAAAAGAAAAATCAACGTATGAGATTATCACTCCCGAACTTGTTGGAGTATCCTCCAACCAGCTCGTTCTCGGAAAGCATTCAGGGAGGCACGCATTCCGGAAACATATTAACAAACTGGGCTTTGAACCCGGTGAGGAACAGCTTAATGAACTGTTCAACGAATTTAAAGCACTGGCCGACCGGAAGAAGGAGCTCACAGAAGAAGACATTCTGGCCCTCCTTCTCGAACATCAAATCCAGCCGCCAGTCCCTATGTACCAGTTAGGTGATATTCAGGTGAACTATGGCACGAACAATATTCCTACTGCAACCATTACCCTAAAAGCGCCAGACGGAAAGAGCATCCAGGAAGCAGGCACGGGCTCAGGAAGTGTAGAGGCCATTTACAATACATTGGATAAAATGCTGCCGCTGCCTGTACAGCTAAAAGATTACCGTATTCAATCCGTCGGTTCAGGAAGAGATGCATTAGCACAGGTCTATGTTCTGCTAAAGTACGAGGAACAGGAAATCAACGGAAGCGGAACCGCTCAGGATGTGCTTCAAGCATCAGCAAAAGCATACGTTCATGCGTTAAACAAAACGATTATGAACGTTCAAAAAGAAGAATTAGTGAAAGTCAGTCTATAAATTTTATGAGGAGGGGTCAAGATGGAAAAAACAATTACAGTCTTGCCGGGTGACGGAATCGGACCGGAAGTAATGAAAGGGGCATTGCGGGTGCTCAAAGCCATTGAATCCCGATTTCAGCATCGTTTTACAGTGACCGAGATGCCGATCGGCGGTAAAGCCATCGATGAGACAGGAAATCCACTGCCCCCTGAAACGCTTGAACAATGCAAGAAGAGTGACGCGGTTCTTTTGGGAGCCGTGGGTGGACCTAAATGGGATGGCATGGATCAGCGTCCCGAACACGGACTGCTCCAAATCCGGAAGAAACTCAACGTTTTCGCCAATCTGAGGCCGGTTAAAGCATTCAGTCCATTAGCAGATATTTCTCCGCTAAAACCTGAACTGATCAAAAATGTAGACTTGGTGTTTGTAAGAGAACTGACAGGCGGCTTGTATTTCGCTCAGCCAAAAGGAAGAACAGGATCCGATGAAGCGGTAGACACGCTGTACTATCATAGGCAAGAGATTGAGAGAGTAGTGAAAAAGGCGTTTGAACTCGCGGCTTCCAGAACCGGAAAGCTGACTTCAGTGGATAAAGCCAATGTGCTGGAATCGAGCAAACTATGGAGGGAAGTTGTAAACGAAATAGCGAAGAGCTTTCCAGATGTTAAAGTTGAACACATGCTTGTTGACAATGCGGCTATGCAGCTTGTCCGGAATCCTGCACAATTTGATGTCATCGTGACAGAGAATATGTTTGGCGACATCTTGTCTGATGAAGCCTCCATGATTACGGGATCTCTTGGAATGCTTGCTTCGGCATCATTGAGTGAAGAAGGTGCAGGATTGTATGAACCCGTTCATGGTTCAGCTCCTGATATTGCAGGAACTAATACGGCCAATCCGCTGGGAATGGTCCTTTCAGCAGCAATGATGCTCAGACATTCCTTTCATATGAACGAAGAGGCGGATGCCATTGAAATGGCTGTTCAGGAAGTTCTGAACGCGAAATTCCGTACGGGTGACATACAAACCAAAAAGAGCAGAGTCTCTACAACAGATGAATTGGTGGAACAGTTGGTTTACCGGCTGGAGGAAAACGCGGCGGCCGCAACGCTGCTTGAAGTATATGTGTAAGGAGGAAGGTGCAAAATGGCAAAAACAATCATAGATAAAATCTGGGACAATCACGCAGTCATTCAGGAAATGAACAAGCCCGCTCTTTTATATATTGACTTGCACCTCCTTCATGAGGTGACTTCCCCACAAGCCTTTGCCGGCTTGCGGGAAAAAAATAGAAAAGTCAGAAAACCAGGCCTTTGTTTTGCAACGATGGATCATAACATACCGACCAAAAATCGGTTTGTCATTGATGACCGCATCGCGCTGAAGCAAATTCAAACCCTTGAGGAAAACTGCAAAGAATATGGTATTCATTTGGAAGGTCTTGACTCTGCTGACCAGGGAATCGTACATGTCATCGGTCCGGAGCTTGGCCTGACGGTACCCGGCAAAACCATCGTATGCGGAGACAGCCATACTTCTACACACGGAGCGTTTGGTGCCTTGGCTTTTGGGATTGGAACAAGCGAAGTGGAGCATGTTCTGGCCACTCAGACACTTTGGCAGCAAAAACCGAAGCAGCTCAAAGTGAATATTGAAGGAAAACCGGGATTCGGCGTAACAGCCAAAGACATTGTACTTGCTCTTATTGCCAGCCATGGTACTAACGCCGGTGCGGGACATGTCATTGAATTTACGGGAGAGACGGTAAGAAATTTCACAATGGAAGAACGGATGACATTGTGCAACATGTCCATTGAAGCGGGTGCGAAAGCAGGTTTGATTGAACCAGATGAAACAACGTATGAGTATATTAGAGGAAGAAAATACGCTCCTAAAGATTATGAATTTGAAGAAAAAGTGAAGCAGTGGGAGGATCTTAAGTCGGATTCCAATGCCTCATACGACAAAGTTATCGAGATCGATGCATCAGAAGTTGAACCGATGGTCACCTGGGGAACGAATCCGTCAATGGGTGTGGGAATCTCTGAGAATGTTCCTTCATTTAAAGAAGGGCAACCAGAAAGAGAGAGAGAATCCCTGCAAAAAGCACTTGCCTATATGGGTCTAGCACCGGGACAGTCTCTGACTGAAGTACCTGTTCAGCACGTATTCATCGGGTCTTGTACAAATTCAAGACTAAGTGATCTGAAGGCTGCAGCTCAAGTCATTAAAGGAAAAAAAGTTCACGCTGGGGTCAACGCGATTGTGGTTCCTGGTTCACAGCAAGTAAAAGTTAAGGCAGAAGAAGAAGGTCTGCACCATGTTTTTCAGGAAGCAGGCTTTGAATGGAGAGATTCAGGATGCTCCATGTGTCTTGGGATGAACCCGGATATCGTTCCGGAAGGCGAGAGATGTGCCTCCACATCCAACAGAAACTTTGAGGGCAGGCAGGGCAAAGGAGCGAGAACTCATCTTGTGAGTCCGGCGATGGCCGCAGCAGCTGCCATTGAAGGTAAATTCGTGGACGTCCGAAAATTTGTTTCAGGTACGAGAGAAGGTGAAGCGTATGCCAGGATTTAAGACTTTTACCGGAACAGCAGCCATATTAGACCGTGAAAATGTGGATACAGATCAGATTATTCCTAAGCAATTCCTAAAACGGGTCGAGCGCAGTGGGTTTGGCCAGTATTTGTTTTTCGATTGGCGTTTCAACTGTGATGGCACCCCGAACGCTGAATTTGAACTGAATCAGGAGGATGCAGAGGGAGCTGAGGTTTTAATAGCAGGTGCAAATTTCGGATGCGGATCTTCGAGAGAGCACGCTCCATGGGCACTGAAGGATTATGGATTCAAAGTCATTATCGCTCCTGACTTTGCGGATATCTTCTATAATAACTCTTTGAAGAATGGCATTCTCGTCATCACCCTGCCTAAACCGGTGATTGATCAATTGAAAACCAGTTTGGAAAACGGGAATAAGAAGTTAACCGTCAGCCTGGACCGCCAAGAAATCTCTGCAGGTACAAAGGTGGCAGCTTCGTTTGATTTTGATCCCTATTGGAAAGAGATGCTGCAGAACGGCTGGGATGAAATTTCAATCACCATGCAGTATGATGAAGAGATCAGCCAATTCGAGAACAAGATGGGAGTAGTCTAACAGCCAAATGCAGCCGTTCACTTCCAAGTTCCGGCCATTTGGTTTGAATAACAGTTAAGCGGGAATAATAGTGTTTAGTGGCATCGGGATGGCGTAAGCCTTCTATCCTATTATTCCCTATCCCTTATAGGGAAATTTGTACATATGAGCAATCCTGCACAATGGCTGTGCAGGATTTATTGTTACTTCCTGAAGACTGACTCATCTTGAGTTTACGCCTTTAAACTGTTAAACTGATGCAAATAGAAACTGGAAGTGAAGAAACCTAATGGCTAATGAAAAAAAAGGTAAGAAAATCAGCAATGTCGTACTGTTCCCTAATTTGCCGGCCAGATTGCTTGAAAAAGGAATGTCTTCCCTAAAAGCAAAGCAATTTAAGGAATCTTTATCCTGTTTTCTTCAGCTGCTGGAGATAGAACCAGGACACTCTCAGGGACATCTGGGTGTTGTGTTAAGCCTGATTGAACTTGGCCAGCTTCAAGAAGCGAAAATAAGAGCAGATAAAATGCTCAAGGAGGGAATCGGAGAATATTTTGATGTATTGCAGATTTATCTTTCTGTCCTTATTCAGCTTTCAGAATATGAATCCGTCGTGTCAGTTGTTGAAGCGGTGCTTGAGGAACATCAGCTTCCAGCCGCTCAGGCAGAATCCTTTTATCAGCTTTTGCATTTCAGCCGGAAGATGACAGATGATTCAGAACCGCCGATTGATCTATCACCAGAGCCGCACCAGGACCGTTCCAAAGAAATTGAAACCCTTCGGAACATGATGACAAGTGGTGAAATACATAACCAGTGGATTGCCATGCAGCAATTAAGCTATATGAATCCAGAGGATACTATAGCGGTTTACCGGGAGTTCTTAGAAAATGAAGAGGGTAACCCAGGCATCAAGACCATGGCACTAAACTATTTAAAATCAAAGGACATACAGGAAACCGTAACCTTACATAAGTTTGGAAATATCTATTCCATCAACATTCAGGAACTTCACGATGTCTATGAAGATCCATTTAACCTTGAAGTAAAAAAAGAATTGGAGGATCGGCTGGAACAGGATAATCCGACTCTGACAGAATTTGCTGTTACGATTTGGTGGGACTACATACTTGCTATTTATCCTCAGGTGCCCGAACCGGCAGATTCTCATTATTGGGCACGTGCCCTTCAGTGTGCAGCTGGTAAACTGAGCGGTATGGACACCTGTGATGCCTTAGAATCCGAAATCGAGATCCATCCTGAAAGTTTAGAAAAAGCGGTCGAACAGCTCCTTGATATTGAGAGGTTTACGTTCGGCCCGAATAAATTTCAAGGATACTAATACGGAAACAATCCGGGTCTTTGTTGAAATACAAGTCTGTTATGATATAATGGAATGGTTGTAACGAAAATGTAAGATTTTCAATGAAATACGTAATGTTGGAGGGAACTTTGAATGAGTGCAAAATGGGAAAAGTTAGAAGGTAATCAAGGTGTCTTAACGATTGAAGTTGAGGCTTCTGAAGTAGATACAGCTCTTGACCAGGCATTTAAAAAAGTGGTTAAACAGGTAAACGTACCAGGTTTCCGTAAAGGAAAAATGCCAAGAAAAATGTTTGAACAGCGTTTTGGAGTAGAATCTCTATACCAAGATGCTCTGGACATCATCTTGCCGCAAGCATACAGCCAAGCTGTAGAAGAAGCTGGAATTGATCCAGTTGACCGTCCAGAGGTTGACATCGAGCAAATGGAAAAAGGAAGCAACCTTGTTTTCACTGCTAAAGTTACAGTAAAACCTGAAGTTAAGCTTGGTGAATATAAAGGGCTTGAAGTTACTGAATTCGACGCATCTGTAACAGACGAAGATGTTGACAGCGAAATCAAGCGTCTTCAAGAGCAGCAAGCTGAGCTTGTTGTAAAAGAAGAAGGCGAAGTAGAAAACGGTGATACAGCTGTTATCGATTTCGAAGGATTCGTTGACGGAGAAGCGTTCGAAGGCGGAAAAGCTGAGAACTATCCACTTGAAATCGGATCTGGTTCTTTCATCCCTGGATTTGAAGAGCAATTGATCGGAGACAAAGCAGGTACTGAAAAAGAGGTTAACATTACGTTCCCTGAAGAATACCATGCAACTGAGCTTGCTGGTAAGCCTGCAGTCTTCAAAGTGAAAATCCATGAAATTAAATCAAAACAGCTTCCTGAGCTAAACGACGAGTTTGCTAAAGAAGCTGATGCAGAAGTTGAAACGCTTGACGCTCTTAAAGCAAGCATCCGTACGAAGCTTGAAGAAAGCAAAAAGCATGAAGCTGAGCACCACACTCGCGATACAGTCGTTGACAAAGCGGTTGATGCAGCAGAAGTGGATATTCCAGAAGCAATGGTCAACACAGAATTAGACCGTATGGTTCAAGAATTTGGACAACGTCTGCAAATGCAAGGTATGAACCTTGACCTTTACTTCCAGTTCTCTGGCACGGATGAAGCTGCTCTTCGTGAGCAAATGAAAGAAGATGCTGGAAAACGCGTGAAAACGAACCTAGTACTTGAAGCGATTTCTGAAGCTGAAAAAATTGAAGCTACGGAAGAAGAAATCAATGAAGAGCTTAAGAAAATGGCTGAAATGTACAACATGGACGTAGAGAAAATTACGCAAATGCTTGCTATGCAAGGCGGAAACGACGCAGTAGCAGCTGATCTTAAAATCAGAAAAGCGATTGACCTGCTAGTGGATAACAGCAAAACAATTGCATAAGATAGAGTAAGGTCTGGCAAGGCACGAACTTTTCGTGCCTTGTTTTATATAATTATTTATCATTCTTGGCAGGAAAAAGCGCTTTTTTATTGAAACTTTTTTAAAGGCTTTATTTTAGGTTTAAGGTTTTAAAATAAGCCATAAGGTTAATACTTATAGAACACATTGATTCCAGCCAAATACATACTATTAATTGTCAAGGAAGGGTTTTTATTTCCGTTCATTAGGGGATATATGATACAATCCAATACATAAACTTGCGGAAATGAAATCAGTAAGCACTTGAAATAATTGCTTACGGTGTAATGAAACAAGCATATCTGGAAACGGTATGAAAAGGTAATTGGTTTCATCCAATTTAAGGTTTAGGGGTGATTTCATTGTTTAAATTCAATGACGAAAAAGGGCAGCTGAAATGTTCCTTTTGTGGAAAAACGCAGGATCAAGTTCGTAAACTGGTAGCAGGACCAGGTGTATATATTTGTGACGAATGTATCGAGCTATGCACTGAAATTGTGGAAGAGGAGCTTGGTACAGAAGAGGATGTAGAGCTTAAGGAAGTTCCGAAGCCAATGGAAATCCGCAAGATTCTCGATGAATATGTCATTGGCCAGGAACAGGCTAAGAAGTCTCTTTCCGTAGCAGTATATAACCACTACAAACGCATTAATTCTTCCCAAAAGTCCGATGAAGTGGAGCTTGCAAAAAGTAACATCGCCATGATCGGGCCAACAGGAAGCGGTAAAACGCTATTGGCTCAAACGCTTGCCAGAATCCTAAATGTTCCTTTCGCTATTGCTGATGCGACTTCTTTAACAGAAGCCGGTTATGTGGGCGAAGACGTTGAGAACATTTTGCTTAAATTGATTCAAGCGGCTGATTACGATGTAGAAAAAGCTGAAAAAGGCATTATTTATATTGATGAAATCGATAAAATTGCCAGAAAGTCTGAAAATCCTTCCATTACCCGTGATGTATCTGGTGAAGGTGTACAGCAGGCCCTTCTTAAAATCTTAGAAGGTACCGTAGCAAGCGTACCACCGCAAGGCGGAAGAAAGCATCCGCATCAGGAGTTCATTCAAATCGATACCACAAATATTCTATTTATTTGCGGTGGTGCATTTGATGGCATCGAACAAATCATCAAACGCCGTTTAGGGAAAAAAGTCATCGGATTCAGCTCTGAATCCAGACAGGCAGAACTTAAAGCAGGAGAATACCTGGCAAAAGTATTGCCTGAAGATTTGCTTCGCTTTGGTCTTATCCCGGAATTCATCGGCCGTCTGCCTGTGACAGCAAGTCTAACTCCGCTTGATGAGGATGCACTTGTTGAAATTTTGACAAAACCAAAAAATGCGCTAGTTAAGCAATACCAAAAGCTTCTTGATCTTGATGGTGTTGAACTTGAGTTCAACGAAGAAGCTCTTACTGAAATTGCTAATCAGGCTATCGAACGCAAAACTGGTGCACGTGGTCTGCGTTCTATCATTGAAGGTATGATGCTGGACGTTATGTTCGAACTTCCTTCCCGTGAAGACGTGGCTAAGTGTATCATTACAAAAGAAACTGTAGCTGATAAAGTTCCGCCAAAACTCGAACTTGAGGACGGCACCATTGTGGAACCTAAAAAGGAAACACCGAAAGAAAGTGCGTAAGAAGAATTAAACCAGCCTCTAGGGGCTGGTTTTTTTGTTTTGAGTTATTTAACATAGTGTTCATTTTCGTTTTTAATAAGTACTGACCCTGAAAGAGACCCTCAGGTTATTACTGCCAACAGTCGACACCATTGACTAATAAAGCCTAAGTTTTTATCTATGAAAACTTGAGCGATTCTAAAGCATAACCTCCTCACCTTTTCCATTTTCTCTGTTTAGTCCAGTACCCACTCGGAGATACTAGGAGCATAAAAAAAATTCGGGAGGAAGAAATGAACTGGACTGGAATCGCTTTACTCATTCAGCTGTTTTTTGGAATTGTAATTGGACTTTACTTTTGGAACTTGTTGAAGAGCCAGCGCACTCAGAAAGTGAGTATTGATAAAGAATCAAAGAAGGAAATGGACCAATTGCGGAAGATGCGGTCGATCTCTTTGACTGAACCGCTGTCTGAACGGGTGAGACCGGGGAAGTTTGCTGATATCGTCGGCCAGCAGGATGGTATCAAGGCTCTGCATGCTGCGCTTTGCGGACCTAATCCACAGCATGTGATTGTTTATGGACCTCCAGGTGTCGGAAAAACCGCTGCAGCACGTCTCGTACTCGAAGAGGCGAAGCGGAATAAGAAGTCACCATTCCGTCCCACTTCGGTATTCGTTGAATTGGATGCAACGACAGCCAGATTTGACGAACGTGGGATTGCAGATCCTTTGATCGGTTCCGTTCATGACCCAATCTATCAGGGAGCGGGGGCGATGGGGCAGGCCGGAATTCCACAGCCAAAACAAGGAGCGGTAACAAACGCTCACGGCGGCGTCCTTTTTATTGATGAAATTGGAGAACTTCACCCAATTCAGATGAATAAATTGCTCAAAGTACTAGAAGACCGAAAAGTATTTTTAGAGAGCGCTTATTATAATGAAGAAAATACAAACATACCTTCACACATCCATGATATTTTTCAAAATGGCCTTCCTGCTGATTTTAGGCTAATTGGGGCAACCACACGAACGCCTGATGAAATTCCGCCTGCTATCCGATCACGTTGTCTGGAAGTCTTCTTTAGAGAGCTTCAGCCTCCCGAAATTCAGCAGATCGCTATGAAAGCAGCAGATAAAGTAACCATGAATGTAGAAGAAGATTCGGTCGAGCTGCTCTCCAAGTATGCTAAAAATGGCCGTGAAGCCGTAAATATGATGCAGATTGCAGCAGGGCTGGCGATTACAGAAGACCGAAATTTCATCAAAAAAGCGGATTTGGAATGGGTCATCCATTCCAGCCAGATGACTCCGCGTCCAGAGAGTAAGATCTCTGAAGAACCAAAGGTGGGGCTAGTAAACGGACTTGCAGTCTACGGCCCTAACAGCGGATCATTGCTGGAGATTGAAGTCACCGTTTTACCTGCGAAAAAACAGGGTACGATTACGATAACAGGTATAGTGGAAGAAGAATCGATCGGCAATAATACAAAATCAATCAGAAGAAAAAGCCTGGCAAAAGGATCGGTCGAAAATGTACTGACCGTCCTTCGAAATATGGGAGTAGATTCTGCGCTGTATGATATTCATGTCAATTTTCCAGGCGGCGGGCCGGTCGATGGGCCGTCAGCAGGGATCGCGATCGCGACTTCAATTTATTCAGCGATCCACAATGTGGAGATTGATAATGAACTGGCTATGACCGGTGAATTAAGCGTACATGGAAAAGTGAAGCCGGTCGGAGGCGTGATGGCCAAAGTATTAGCCGCTAAACTTGCGGGAGTCAAGAAGGTCATCATTCCAAAAGATAACGATCAGGCTATACTTCGGGAGATCACTGGCATAGAGATCATTCCAGTGACAAAATTATCTCAGGTGTTTCAACTCGCTTTTCCTGAAATGGATAAAGGTAATCAGCAGGCCATTCCTGCTTCAGCCTTTTTACAGTCCCCTCCTAAATCTGTCTGAAGAGGGGGCTTTGCTTTCGAGTATGAAAATGAGCTCCAATTAGACAAAATGGCTCTTTATAGGTAGAATTGTACAAAGACTGAAGAAATTTCTTCATTGTCTTGTGGCATTACAATTGTATGTTAAAGCTCTCTGAGGCGAACTCAATACTGCTGTGAAGCTGGAAATGCCATTAATCTAAAAATAGGCTGCATGAATTTGAAATCATTCAATACATTAAGCAGTATTCGGAGGTGTGTTAAATGGACGAACAAACAACCCGCATCCTTCCCCTCCTTCCTCTTCGCGGCCTGCTGGTGTATCCCACCATGGTGCTTCACCTTGATGTAGGAAGGGAAAAATCCGTACAGGCATTGGAGCAAGTCATGCTTGATGATCAGCATATTTTCCTTTCAACACAAAAGGAAGTAGCTGTAGAAGATCCGAGCGGTGAACAAATATATGAAATCGGAACTCTTTCAAAAGTAAATCAGATGCTAAAGCTCCCGAACGGCACGATCCGTGTGCTCGTTGAAGGTATTAAGCGCGGAAAAATAAAGCAGTTCATCGACCGTGAGGAATACTTGGAGGTAGAAGTAGAACTGATAGAAGACAAAGGCGAAAAGGATTTGGAAATTCAGGCCCTTATGAGAACGGCTCTTCAGCAATTTGAACAGTACATAAACCTTTCCAAAAAGGTAACACCTGAAACGTTGGCTTCTGTGCAAGATATCGAAGAACCGGGACGATTGGCAGATGTAATTTCTTCCCATCTATCGTTAAAAATTAAAGAAAAACAGCATATTCTTGAAATTGTTGACGTAAAGGAACGATTGAATCATCTTATTTCCATCCTGAACAATGAAAAAGAAGTATTAGGGTTGGAGAAGAAGATCGGCCAGCGCGTCAAAAAGGCGATGGAAAAGACACAGAAGGAATATTACCTTCGCGAACAGATGAAAGCTATTCAGAAAGAACTTGGAGATAAAGAGGGCAAAACAGGCGAAATCTCCTCGCTCAAAGAAAGAATTGAAAAATCGGATATGCCTGAAAATGTGCAGGAGATTGCACTTAAAGAATTGGATCGCTATGAAAAAATGCCAGGGTCTTCTGCTGAGAGCTCGGTCATTCGAAACTATATCGACTGGCTGATCAATTTGCCTTGGACAAAGGAAACGAAAGATCAGCTGGACATCATTCGTACAGAAAAGATCTTAAACGAAGATCATTACGGACTTGAAAAAGTAAAAGAGCGTGTGCTGGAGTATTTGGCTGTTCAGCAGTTAACCAATTCATTGAAAGGGCCCATCCTTTGTCTTGTCGGACCGCCTGGTGTCGGTAAAACGTCGCTCGCGCGTTCCATTGGAAAAGCGATCGGAAGAAATTTTGTCCGCATTTCCCTTGGAGGAGTGCGTGATGAAGCGGAAATCCGAGGCCATCGCAGAACATATGTCGGTGCGATGCCTGGCCGACTCATACAGGGAATGAAGAAGGCAGGTACAATCAATCCAGTGTTCCTTCTTGATGAGATCGATAAAATGTCCAATGACTTCAGAGGCGATCCATCCTCTGCCCTATTGGAAGTCCTGGATCCGGAACAAAATAATTCGTTCAGCGACCATTTCATCGAAGAACCTTATGATCTTTCCAAGGTTATGTTCATTACAACAGCGAACAGCCTGGCGACCATCCCTGGCCCGCTGCTTGACCGTATGGAGATCATTTCAATCGCAGGGTATACAGAAGTGGAAAAAGTTCATATCGCTAAAAATCACCTTATTCCAAAACAATTAAAAGAGCACGGCTTGACAAAATCACAGTTTCAGCTGAAAGAAGATGCCATTCTTAAACTCGTTCGAAGCTATACGAGAGAAGCAGGCGTTAGGAGCATGGAGCGCCAGATTGCAGGCTTATGCAGAAAAGCGGCCAAACAGATCGTGTCAGGAGAGAAGAAAAGGGTTACCATCACTGACAAAAACCTCGAGAGCTATATTGGAAAACCGCGCTTCCGATATGGCCAGGCTGAGATGGAAGATCAGGTAGGAGCAGCTACAGGCTTGGCGTATACAACCGCAGGCGGCGATACGCTGTCTATTGAAGTCGCTCTTACGCCTGGAAAAGGGAAATTGATTCTTACCGGTAAGCTCGGAGACGTAATGAAGGAATCCGCCCAGGCGGCGCTGAGCTACGTTCGTTCCAGAGCAGAGGAGTTCGAAATTGATCCGGACTTTTATGAGAAGACGGACATTCATATTCACGTTCCGGAGGGAGCAACACCGAAGGACGGACCTTCTGCAGGTATTACCATCGCAACGGCATTGGTATCCGCACTTTCAGGAAAGCCTGTTCGCAAGGATGTAGGCATGACGGGTGAAATCACACTTCGCGGCCGTGTTCTGCCGATCGGCGGCTTAAAAGAAAAATCATTAAGCGCCCATCGTGCAGGAATCCAAACTGTTATCATGCCTAAAGAAAATGAAAAAGACATAGATGATATCCCGGAAAGTGTCCGCAGCAGTCTTGCGTTTATACCGGTATCTCATCTGGATGAAGTGTTAAAACATGCGTTAGTGGGAGACAGTAAATGAAAGTAACAAAAGCAGATATCGTCATTTCGGCAGTAAAGCCTGAGCAGTATCCTGAAGACCAGCTACCGGAAATCGGCCTCGCCGGCCGTTCAAACGTTGGGAAGTCTTCATTTATTAATAAAATGATTGCACGCAAAAACCTGGCCAGAACATCATCACGGCCAGGTAAGACGCAAACTCTTAATTTCTACATCATCAATGAGCAGCTCTATTTCGTGGATGTTCCGGGATACGGATTTGCTAAAGTTTCAAAGAGCGAGAGAGAAGCCTGGGGCAGGATGATTGAACGTTATATCATGGAAAGGCCACAGCTGAAAGCTGTTGTCCAGCTCGTTGATATACGCCATGCACCGTCCAAAGACGATGTGATAATGTATGATTGGCTGAAATATCATGACATTCCTGTCATCGTTGTCGCCACCAAGTGTGACAAGATTCCAAAAGGAAAATGGGAAAAACATTTAAAAGTTGTCCGTGACACATTGAAAAAGAAACCAGACGATCCGCTGATTCTTTTTTCTTCTGAAACGGGCTATGGGAAGGATGCTGCATGGAGCACCATCCTTGGATACACACAAAAAAAATAAACCAGAGCAGATGCTCTGGTTTATTTTTTCTTGATAAAGATAAAATAAGCACCGACTCCGATCAGGATGAACGGCCAAAATCCTTCAATGGACGAAAACCATTCTTTGATCGAGGGAGTGTCTGATTTGTTGAAGAAGCTCCATCCTGAGATGGCAAGCAGTACAATGCCCGCCAGCAAGCCCTCTTTGGTTTGCTTATACATAAATAAAAAGGCAAGAGCTATAATAAGGATGATCATGGCAGGCTCCTTGGGCCAGCCGTCAATATGAGATATGGCGTGAAAATGGATGCCTAAGCCAAGCAGCAGGATCGCAGAAAAAGCACTTGGGCCCTCTTTCCCGCTTGCACTTTGAACAAGAAAGGCCAAGCCGATGATGATTAGAAAAGTTGGCCAAGTTAAATAGGGAAGTACATAAGTAACGTTCATTTGCCGAGCTAAGAAAAATAGCCCGATTCCCAGCAATACAATTCCTGAAAAATTTCCTTTACCTTTCATTATAACCTCCAAATCATTTGACACGAATGGCTCTTATCTTAAAGATTGTTGCTTGGTGCAGGGTTTATGTCTAGATTCCTTCCTTGACAAGTTGATTGGAGTGAAAGGTGCGAGACTCCTGCGGGATTTGCGTGACAGGTGAGACTCCCGCAGGCGCCTGCGCCAAAAAGTAGGCGTTCACGCCGGTAAGGCTCACCGCACGCCCCGTGGAAAGCGAGCAACCTGAAACGGAAATCAACCACTCCTAAGAGCATCAAAGATTGCGAAAATAGCCAAACGAGTAAATCAATCCTTTGCTAAAAGGGTCGAAATTTGTTATTTTTATATGGGTATTAGTTTATTATTTTTTTAAATTAGCGCTACTTTTTTATAGTTTGTTACGGTTTGGACAGAATAGGGAAGAACTATTTCGCTTGTCCTATCATAGCATACGATTCATATTCTGTTCACAATTTTAAAATGATTATTTCATAGTACATGTTATAATGATTATGGATATTTACTGTGGTATTTACGATAGAGATAAAGGGGGTGAGTGGGATGCACATCCTTGTTGCCGGTTTAAATTATAAGACAGCACCTGTTGAGATTCGAGAAAAAGTTGCATTCAATCCAAATGAGATGGACCAGGCTTTGAAGGCTTTGCGGGAAAGGAAAAGCATATTGGAATGTACGATCGTTTCAACATGCAACCGGACAGAAGTATACGCCGTGGTGGATCAGATCCATACAGGGCGCTATTACATGAAGTCTTTCCTCGCAGAATGGTTTTCTATTGATACAAATGAACTGAATCCGTTCTTGTTTATCCGTGAAGAAGAGATTGCTGTCGAGCATCTTTTCAGAGTTGCTGCGGGTCTTGATTCTATGGTTCTCGGAGAAACGCAAATTCTCGGACAGGTTCGTGACAGCTTCCTTCTTGCACAACAGGAAGGAACAACAGGCACAATCTTTAACCATCTGTTCAAACAGGCAATAACACTTGCAAAACGATCCCACTCGGAAACAGAAATTGGGGAAAATGCTGTATCTGTAAGTTATGCTGCTGTTGAGCTTGCAAAGAAAATCTTTGGCGGGCTTGAAAAGAAAGACATCTTAATCGTGGGTGCAGGCAAGATGGGTGAACTGACTGCCAAGCATCTTCACAGCAATGGCGTAGCCAGTGTCCATGTCGTCAACCGAACGTTTGAAAAAGCGTCAGAACTGGCTGGGCGGTTTGAAGGAACGGCTCACCCTGTGGAGCATTTAACATCTGTGCTGGCACATGCCGATATCGTCATTACTTCAACCGGATCAGATTCCTACGTTATTACAAAAGAGATGGTTCAATCTGTACTTAAGCAAAGAAAAGGCCGTCCTTTGTTCATGGTGGACATCGCCGTTCCACGTGATTTGGATCCATCATTGGACGAACTGGAAAGCGTTTTTCTTTACGATATAGATGATTTGGAAGGCATCGTAGAAGCCAATTTGGCTGAGCGAAAGAAAGAAGCTGAAAAAATCGAGATCATGATCGAAGAAGAAATTATAGGCTTCCATTCATGGGTCAACATGCTTGGAGTTGTGCCGGTGATAACTGCATTGCGTGAAAAAGCGCTTGCTGTACAAGCGGAAACAATGCAGAGCATTGAGCGTAAAATGCCTCAGTTAACGGACCGTGAGAAAAAAGTGTTGAGCAAGCATACCAAAAGCATAGTGAATCAGCTGCTGCGCGATCCAATCGTAAGGATTAAAGAGCAAGCCGGAGAACCTGGGGCGGATCAGGCGCTTGAATTTTTCACAAAGATCTTCGCGCTTGAAGAAGAGGTTAAACGGCAAGAGCTAAAAAGTGAAATGGAATCAACAAAGTTAAGTGAAACATCCCCTTCATTGCCTCTGTAACGGGAATGTCACTGGGCTCCTAGAGAGGAGTTTCTGATATGCAGAACGCAAATTGGATATACGATACAACAATCATCTTGTATGCTTTAAGCATCATAGGTTATTTTATCGACTTTTTACAAAACAACCGGAAGGCTAACCGAATGGCCTTCTGGTTGCTTTCTATTGTCTGGATGCTGCAGACGGTATTTTTTGTCCAGAGAATGATAGAAGTAGGCCGTCCGCCTATTTTAACGCCTTTTGAAGGCTTGTTTTTTTATGCCTGGATCTTAGTGACTTTCTCTATGGTCATGAACTATTTTTTCAGGATCGATTTCTTAGTATTCTTTACGAACGTGCTCGGATTTTTGATTATGTCTATTAATCTTTTTGCTCCTGGAGAACAGGTGAGTGATGAGATGTCGACCCGTCTCATTTCGGAGCTGCTGGTGATCCATGTTACGATGGCCTTCGTTTCCTATGGTGCATTCACCCTCTCTTTTATCTTTTCGATCATGTATCTGCTTCAGCACAGGCTCTTAAAGCAGAAAAAGTGGAGCAAGAGGCTGCAGCGTCTTGGAAGCCTGTCTACCCTTGAAAGGCTATCCTTTGTATTGAATATGACAGGTGTTCCAATTCTGCTTTTAAGTTTAATACTAGGCGTAATCTGGGCATTCTTAAAGATACAGGGCTTTTCACTGCTTGACGCCAAAGTCATTACGTCTTTTATCGTCATCGCAGTATACAGTGTGTTTTTATATCAAAAAGTGGCGAAGGGTCTTCAAGGAAAGACTTTGGCGATCTGGAACACGGGAGCTTTTCTTATCGTTCTGATTAATTATTTTCTGGCATCTACCCTTACTGAATTTCATTTTTGGTATCAATAAGGCGAACGGTCACTCTTTTAGGAGGTTTTTATAGATGAGAAAAATAATAGTAGGTTCAAGACGAAGCAAACTGGCACTCACTCAAACAAACTGGTTCATTGACCAATTGAAGGCGCTTGGCCGTCCTTTTGAGTTCGAGGTGAAGGAAATCGTGACCAAGGGAGATGTGATCCTTGACGTCACTCTCTCAAAAGTAGGAGGTAAAGGGCTGTTTGTAAAAGAAATTGAACAGGCCCTGCTTGATAAAGAGATTGATATGGCAGTACATAGTATGAAGGACATGCCCTCTGTTCTGCCGGATGGGCTGATCATCGGCTGCACACCTAAACGTGTTGACCCAAGGGATGCCTTTATTTCAGAAAAATATAACTCGTTAGAAGAGCTTCCGGCAGGATCGATTGTCGGTACGAGCTCACTCCGCCGGGCTGCACAGCTTTTGCATGTCCGTCCGGATCTTGAAATTAAATCAATCAGAGGAAACATCGATACACGTCTTGGTAAATTAAAATCTGGTGAGTTTGATGCTATCATTCTTGCGGCTGCAGGTCTTGAAAGAATGGGCTGGTCAGCGGATACGGTGACTGAATACCTGCCAGTGTCACTGAGCCTTCCTGCGGTAGGACAGGGATCTCTGTCCATTGAATGCAGGGGAGACGATGCTGAGCTTAGATCTCTTCTTCAGCATTTGAATGATGAAGACACGTACAAAACGGTGATGGCAGAACGCGCATTCCTTCACACGCTTGAAGGCGGATGCCAGGTGCCGATTGCGGCCTACGCAGAAAGAACAGAAGAGAGGGAGATCTCCTTAACTGGGCTTGTTGCTACTCCTGATGGCAAAACAGTAATCAAGGAGCAGGCTGTCTCGGATGATCCTAACATGCTCGGAGTGACACTAGCTGTTAAGCTTCAGGAAAAAGGTGCACTTGAGATCCTTGAGAAAGTAAAGAAAGACCTGGGAATATGAAGTCCCGGCCTTTAGCGGGAAAGACGGTTGTCGTCACAAGGCCGGCTCATCAATCTGCAAGTCTTCTTGCAAAGCTTGAAGAAGAAGGGGCAGAGGCTGTCAGCTTTCCGGTACTGCACATAGCAAAAGCAACCATGGATTCAGAAGAAGAAGCTGTGCTTCAGCAGCTGGAGCAGTTTGATTGGGTGGTCTTTACGAGTGCGAACGGGGTCCTTTATTTTCTTCAAATGCTTCAGGAGACCGGGAAGACGTTTACTTCTCAGAAAATAGCGGCGGTCGGCCCAAAAACCGGTAGAAGGCTTGAGGAGAATGGAGTTTCTATTGATCTGATGCCGGGGAAGTATGAAGGGAAAGAACTGGCGGTAGAATTAAAGAAAAGAGTGAAACCGGGTTCCAAAGTACTCGTTCCAAAAGGCAGCCTTGCGAAGCAGACGGTGGCAAATACGCTACATGACCTTGCTCAAGTAACCGAGATCATCGTTTACGAGACGAAGAAGGCAGAAGTATCAATACACCAGCTACCCGAGAAGGTGGACGTGATCATTTTTATGAGCCCTTCCAGTGTTGTTTATTTCGGTGAAGCGGCTGGTGATCGCAGGGTAATGTACCAGAAGAACACTTGGGCAGCCTGTGTAGGGCCAGTAACAGAGGCGAAAGCGAAACAATCCGGGTTTCATAAGCGGATCAGTGCCACTGATTATACAGAAGAAGGTATAATAGAGGCTGTGAAGAGTTTTATCGGAGAGGAGAAATAATATGAATTTTCAGCGTCATAGAAGATTGCGAAGCAGTAAGAGCATGCGTGCACTCGTGAGGGAAACGCATGTAAGAACAGACGATTTGATTTATCCGATCTTTTTTGTAGAAGGTGAGCGCATTAAGCAGGAAGTCCCTTCCATGCCTGGTGTATACCACGTATCACTTGATTATCTAGAAGAGGAAATGCAGGAGCTTGTGGATCTTAACATCCGTTCTGTTATGGTTTTCGGAGTACCCGACCATAAGGATGATGCAGGAAGCTCGGCGTATGACCATAATGGAATTGTACAAAAAGCGATCAGGAAAATAAAAAATGGTTTTCCGCAGCTTACCGTTATTGCTGATACATGCCTTTGCCAATATACGGACCATGGACATTGCGGGATCATTCGGGACGGAGAAGTTCTGAATGATGAATCACTCTCTGCGCTTGCAAACACAGCAGTTTCTCAAGCAAAAGCTGGAGCGGACATCATTGCTCCTTCCAATATGATGGATGGGTTTGTTGCAGCGATTCGTGAAGGACTGGACGAAGCAGGTTTTATCAATGTGCCGATCATGTCATACTCTGTAAAATATTCCTCTGCCTATTATGGGCCGTTCCGAGAGGCTGCTCACAGCTCTCCTCAGTTCGGGGACCGCAAATCTTATCAGATGGACCCGGCCAATCGCCTGGAAGCACTGCGGGAAGCAGAGTCGGATATTGAAGAAGGAGCAGACTTCCTTATGGTAAAACCGGCGCTTGCATATTTGGATGTACTGCGTGAACTGAAAGACCGTTACCCTCTTCCGCTTGTCGCCTATAATGTGAGTGGTGAATATTCCATGATCAAAGCCGCTGCCCAAAACGGCTGGATTGATGAAGAAAGCATCGTGATGGAAACATTGACAGGCATGAAGCGTGCAGGTGCTGATCTGATCATTACGTATCATGCGAAAGATGTATCACGCTGGTTAAACCGCTAAGGACAGGAGGATTTAAACATGAGAAGCTTTGAAAAATCAAGTGCAGCCTTTCAGGAAGCCAAGAAATACATGCCAGGCGGTGTCAACAGCCCTGTACGTGCGTTTAAATCGGTAAACATGGATCCTGTATACATGGAACGCGGAAAAGGTTCCAAAATCTATGACATCGATGGAAATGAGTATATAGATTACGTGCTATCCTGGGGTCCTTTAATCCTTGGACATGCCAATGAAAAAGTAGTGGATGCCCTTAAAAAAACAGCCGAGCTTGGTACGAGCTTTGGAGCTCCGAACGAGTGGGAAACGATGCTCGCCAAGCTTGTTGTAGAAAGGGTCCCTTCCATTGAAATCGTCCGAATGGTGAACTCCGGAACAGAAGCGACGATGAGTGTGCTTCGCCTTGCCCGCGGTTATACAGGCAGAAACAAAATCCTGAAATTTGAAGGATGTTACCATGGCCATGGCGATTCATTGCTCATTAAAGCAGGGTCAGGTGTGGCTACGCTTGGACTTCCTGACAGCCCGGGAGTTCCTGAGTCGGTCGCTAAGAACACCATTACTGTCCCTTACAATGATCTTGAAAGTGTACACTATGCGTTTGAGCAGTTCGGTGATGACATTGCGTGTATTATCGTCGAGCCGGTTGCCGGAAACATGGGCGTAGTCCCTCCCAAAAAAGGATTCTTGGAAGGTCTTCGAGAGGTAACCAAACAATATGGATCTCTTTTAATTTTTGATGAAGTCATGACCGGTTTCCGTGTGGATTACCATTGTGCGCAAGGATATTTTGGCGTTACTCCTGATCTTACCTGCCTTGGCAAGGTCATTGGCGGAGGCCTTCCTGTCGGCGCGTACGGCGGGAAGAAGGAGATCATGGAGCAGATTGCACCAAGCGGTCCAATCTATCAGGCAGGAACTCTCTCAGGAAATCCTCTGGCGATGGCAGCGGGTTATGAGACTCTGTCTCAGCTTACACCGGAATCGTATCAGGACTTTGTAAAAAAAGGCGACCGCCTCGCTGAGGGGATTGCAGCGGCTGCAGAAAAATACCGCATTCCGCATAGCTTCAACCGTGCGGGCTCTATGATCGGATTTTTCTTTACCGATGAGGACGTGGTGAACTACGAAACTGCGAAATCATCTAACCTTGATTACTTCACACGCTACTTTAAATATATGCTGGAAGAAGGAATCTCACTTCCTCCTTCCCAGTTTGAAGGTCTCTTCCTATCAACTGAACACAGTGTTGAGGATATTGAGAAAACCATTGCTGCATGTGAAAAAGCCTTCTCCAGACTATAAAGACAAACTGCTCCTTTGAGGAGCAGTTTTTTTTGTTCTTCTCTTTCCAATCATATTTTTACCAAGTTGGTCATAATCCTGTAACGTATGAGATATTTGGCTGAAAGGAGGAGAAAGGCATGAATCCATCGAAGCTGCGTTTCTCCATAGAGGAGTCTGTCTGGTTAAAGAAAGGACAGGAAGTTGCAGAAGTTTTATCAATGGCACTGGAGCCTGATATTCAGATCACTGAAGAAGGCGGCCAGGTTTGTGTAAAAGGAGCTTTAAAGCTGCATGGAGAGTACCGTCCATGTGCCATGGATGATGGGAATTCTCTCAATTTGGAAACAGGCTCGCTCAGAGAGCAGGTTTCCTATCGTTCGCTGACACAGCTTAAAATGAACGATGAGGGGATAGCAGAGCTGGATCATCGGTTCCCTGTTGACATCACGATCCCTTCAACACGGGTTCAAAAGCTTGAAGAGGTGTTTGTTCTTGTTGATGCCTTTGATTATGAGCTTCCCAATCCAACCTGCCTGGAGCTAACTGCATCCATTTCCATCTCAGGCATTCAGGATGGGAATGAAGAACCTGCCCAAGAGGAGCAAGAATCTTTTCAGGGTCAGGCGATGGAAGATGAGGGCATGACGTTTGAGGAAACGCCGATGAATGAAGAAACGGAATACGAGCCGTTCCAGGTTCCCGTATTTGAAGCCAGGTTTGAAGAGAATGAGCAGCAGGATGAGATGAATTCAGAAGAGGAAGCAAGAACGGAAGAACAAGAAATATTTGCTCCTTTCCAATTTGAAGCCAAGAAGCTGTACGAGATGCCGGTCATTGAACCGGAAAGGGAACCTGCGCAAGCAGAATTCACAGAGCCAGCGATCAATTACAACCGTCAAGACGATGAACCGGCAGCCTTTCCAACCCCAACCTTTGCTGAAGCGGAAGCAATGGAAGAGCAAGAAGAGCAGGAAGAATATCAGGAAGAATATCAGGAAGAACCGGCTGACAATGGGATTCCGGCTTTAAAGTCACTTTCTTACTATACACCTTCCTATACACCGCCACCGCCGCCTGCTTTGCCTCAAATCGAGCAGATCAATATACATTCGGAAGAACAGGAAGCTTATAACTACAATCAGCAGCCGCCTCAAGAAGCGTTTGAACAGGAGCAGGAGCGGGAGGAGGAACAAGAGAAAGTTTCCTCCACTGAGGCAAGGAAAGAGGAAAATGCATTATATTTAACAAAAATGCTTTCTGGAAATGAAGAAAGGTTTTCAAAGGTAAAAATGTATATTATACAGCGTGGGGAATCGCTTGACAGCATTTGTGAACGCTATGATATCTCTATTCATTCTCTGATGAGAGTCAACAAGATCAATCAGGAAGAGGTCGCAGAAGGCCAAATTATTTACATCCCAGTTTCACAAAGCCGTTAAGGTCGGGTGGAAGCGATGACCCTATTACATGAAATCAAGAAGCATTATGACCTTCAAACCGTGACATGGAAAGATAAAGAAAGCCTGGTGGACACTGATTGCGGGGTCAAACGGATCAGAATCTGGAATGATCTGAACCTTTTAAACTGGCATGTCCGATGGAGGGATGAAGTCGGCAAGAACAGTTTGGCTGTAGCAGACCGAATGATCAGGACGGCGGATGGAAATCCATGGGTTGAGCTGGAAGGCAGGTACCTTACCCTGCATGATTATGTAGAAGGCCGGCATGAAAGGGGAGGCCATGAAAAAAGGTGGGGCCTTCTCTTGGGCAACATGCTTCAAGCGGGCCTAGATCTGCAAAAAGAGTTTGGTTCCATTACCCATGCTGATCACTATTCCTTTGACGCCTGCCTGGCGGCGATCCACAAACTAAGCAAGGATTACAATGAACTTGTCAGTGTCAGAAATTCTTTGCCTGAAGCAAATAAAAGACTGAACCTTGCCATGGAACTCAAACAGGCATCCTCTAATGTGCCGCTTCCGCTCCTTGATTCTGATGCACACATGAGCAATGGAGCACAAATTTTTAATATATTATTTTACCGGGGAAGCAATGGTTATCCTGAACAGGGTTATCGCCCGCTGCGAAATTTTTTGACCGAGTGGCTAAAGGAATGCGGCCCCTACTCACTGCGGAAATTATTAACCTGCATCAATGAACATTTCTCTTTGGAACGGGAACAGGGATATTTGCTTCTGGCAGAGATCTTGACACCATGGGAACTTCAGGATTGTGTGGATCAGTTAAAGAATAAAGAGCTTTTACACATTGTTGCTTGCGTTGAATCTTTTGAACAGGATTGGGATTTTAACAGAATCCTGCTTCACTGTTTTACTGACTGGATGGATGATAAACGAAAGAGGGTGGCTTTGTGAGCCATTCAAGTGAAAACGTCAATTATGGTCCGGTTTTATTTCAGTACGATCTTTATCCAGAGAAAATCGAAGCGTTCGGCAAAGTGAAAAAAGTGATATCAAAAAGAGGCACGTTTGCTTTAAAGGAAACGAGTTTAAACGAAGAAGAATCGAACTGGTTTACCCATGTCGTTCACCGATTGTCGGAAATCGGCTATCATCAGGTGGTGCCGCTCTATCCAACTAAATACGGTGATTATACCGTACAGCATGGAAATAAAACGTACTATCTCATGCCGTGGTTTGCAGGTGGTGAACGGATCGGCCAGACACGGGAAGAAGTGATGATCGATGAGATCGGAAAAATTCATTATCTCACTCTGAAAGAACAGGATTTCTCGCCAGAAGTGGTAGACCATTCTTTTCAGTACTTAATGCAGAGATGGGAAACACGCCAGCTTGAAATGGAGAGGTTTGCTGAAGAATCCGAACGCATGCCGTACATGTCTCCTTTTGAGCTGACGTATTTAAGCCATTTTCACCACATGATGAAAATGGCGGAGGAAGCAAAACGCCGTTTGAAAGACTGGTATGATGCCTGCCATGCGGAAAAAAGGTATCGCAGTGCACTTTGCCACGGCAAACTATCACGAAATCATCTGTTATTCTCTCATCATGGGGAACCGCATCTCCTCAATTTTGAAAAAGCAGTGCTTGATACGCCTGTAAGAGATTTGGCGATCTTCTTCAGAAAAGCAGTACACCTTTCGAACTGGACGAGAGAAGAGGGCGGGAGGCTGCTCTCGCTGTATCAAAGGCACATTCCACTCCTCGAGGAGGAAAAAAGCCTCTTGGTCAGCTATATGAGCTATCCCGAACCGATCTTTAACTCCGTTGATTTATATCGTCATCAAAGGGAACGATACAGCCAAATCGAGTTTGTCCACCGTTTGGAAAAACGAATTTCAGCGATGAGGCACATCAGGGATTTCTGTGATCTGATCCTGACCCCGCCGCCGCCGGAACCGCTCGATATGAATGAAAATACTGATCACATATAGTAGCCTATATGTGATCTTTTTTTTTTCGTTTTTCTTTATAACACCTCATAGGAAAAGCAAAAGTGAAGAATGATTAAAATAAGCATGATTACAAAATCAATGCCGGATGGGAACAGAATGGTACGGATGATCTGGAACACGATCAGAGGTATTGTAAATTGGCTTACGATATCCCTTGCTGTCCGAAGCCAATCGGGAACCTGAAATTTAAACGGCGTGCGGTTTCTTTTAAAATAACGTCTGGCCATAACTATCCTTCTTTCGTACATCTAGATTGATATCATGGTATTCACCAGCCTGCCTATTCGTGAATATTGCCGGAATGAACATATTTCTTGTATAAGAATAGAATAATTGTTACAACAAATGGGAAAACTATTGACGTTTTCCTGTTTTACTAGTTAAAATAGAACCAATGAAATCATATAACTTGCTTTGAAAGGGAAGAGTACAACGACTGTCCTTAAAGAGAGGGAAATCAGATGGCTGAGAGATTTCCTAAGGAAACAGCGATGGAAGGTCGCCCTGGAGCAGCTTCTTTGAACAAAGGCAGACGGCCTTTCTAGAAGAAGACGGCGAAAAACCGTTATCCGGCAATGAGTGTGCAAAAGGCGTTTATTTCTGCTTTCTGCAAACAAAGGTGGTACCGCGAACAATGCTTCTTTCGTCCTTTGAGACGGAGGGGGCTTTTTTATTTGTATTGAGAAGGAGGAGACGTTCATGTCTACTGAAAAGCAAGAACTTACAATGCCAACGAAATATGATCCGAAGGCAACCGAAGAATCCTGGTATAAATATTGGGTGGACGGCAAATTTTTTGAGGCAACGGGTGATGAATCCAAAACGCCATATACCATTGTCATTCCGCCGCCGAACGTTACCGGCAAACTGCATCTTGGCCATGCATGGGATACAACACTTCAAGATATCCTGAGCCGAGCAAAAAGAATGCAGGGCTATGATGTACTCTGGCTACCTGGAATGGACCATGCCGGAATCGCCACACAAGCTAAAGTTGAAGCAAGACTCCGTGAACAAGGCACTTCCCGCTACGATCTTGGCAGAGAAAAGTTCCTTGAGAAAGCCTGGGAGTGGAAGGAAGAGTATGCTGACTTTATCCGCAATCAATGGTCAAAGCTTGGACTTGGCCTCGATTACTCGCGTGAGCGCTTTACCCTTGATGAAGGTTTGTCTGATGCTGTTCGTGAAGTGTTTGTAACGCTTTACAACAAAGGACTGATTTACCGAGGCGAATACATCATCAACTGGGATCCGCAGACAAAAACAGCTCTTTCTGATATTGAAGTTATCCATCAGGATGTACAGGGTGCGTTCTACCATATGAGATACCCTCTTGCTGACGGATCCGGCCATATTGAAATCGCAACAACAAGGCCGGAAACGATGCTTGGTGATACCGCCATTGCCGTTCATCCGGAAGATGAGCGCTACAAGCATTTGATTGGCAAAAAAGCAATTCTCCCAATTGTCGGGCGCGAGATTGAGATTGTCGGGGACGACTATGTAGATATGGAATTTGGATCAGGTGCTGTAAAAATCACACCTGCTCATGACCCGAATGATTTTGAAATTGGAAACCGCCACAACCTTGAGCGTGTCCTTGTTATGGATGAAGGCGGAAAAATGAATGAAAATGCTGGAAAGTACCAAGGCATGGATCGCTTCGAATGCCGTAAACAAATTGTTCAAGACCTGGAAGATGCAGGAGTTCTTTTCAAGATCGAAGACCACATGCATTCCGTAGGGCACTCTGAGAGAAGTGGAGCAGTAGTTGAGCCTTATCTTTCCACACAATGGTTTGTTAAGATGAAGCCTTTGGCAGAAAAGGCGATCGAGCTTCAAAAAACAGAGGACAAAGTAAACTTTGTACCGGAGCGTTTTGAGAAAACGTATCTTCACTGGATTGAAAACATCCGTGACTGGTGTATTTCAAGACAGCTGTGGTGGGGGCACCGAATTCCTGCCTGGTACCATAAAGAAACAGGCGAAGTATACGTAGGCCACGAGGCGCCGAAAGATGATGAAAACTGGGAGCAGGATACAGATGTATTGGATACATGGTTCTCATCCGCATTATGGCCGTTCTCCACAATGGGGTGGCCGGATGAAGAAGCGATTGATTTCAAGCGTTATTACCCGACCAATGCATTGGTTACCGGCTATGACATCATTTATTTCTGGGTAGCACGCATGATCTTCCAAGGCATGGAGTTTACAGAAAAAAGGCCGTTCAATGATGTATTGATCCACGGACTTGTACGTGATTCCGAAGGCCGTAAGATGAGTAAATCTCTTGGCAATGGTGTTGACCCGATGGATGTTATTGAAAAATACGGAGCGGATGCTCTTCGTTTCTTCCTATCCACAGGCAGCTCACCAGGAAACGATCTTCGTTTTTACTGGGAAAAGGTAGAATCTACTTGGAACTTTGCCAATAAGATTTGGAATGCTTCCCGATTTGCCCTTATGAACATGGACGGAATGAAAGTTGAGGAAATTGATCTTACTGGAGAGCTGAACCTGGCGGATAAATGGATTTTAACCCGTTTCAACGAAACCGCTGAAAATGTAACAAGGCTGATCGATACGTATGAATTTGGAGAAGTTGGCCGTCTCCTTTATAACTTTATCTGGGATGACTTGTGTGACTGGTATATAGAGATGGCGAAACTGCCGCTTTATGGAGAAGATGAAGCAGCAAAGAAAACGACTCGATCTGTATTGGCTTATGTCCTGGATCACACATTGAGACTGCTTCACCCAATCATGCCATTTATTACCGAGGAAATCTGGCAGCATCTTCCTCATGAGGGTGAATCCATCACAGTGGCTCAGTGGCCAGCGAAGCGTGAAGATCTTCATTTCCCGGAAGCCGCCAGAGATATGAATCTCGTAACGGAAATCATCCGTACAGTACGTAACATCCGTTCTGAGATGAACGTTGCACCGAGCAAACCGATCGAGCTTCAGATTAATGCCAAGAGTGAGGAAGTGCTGAACGCGCTTGAGGCAAACCGCAGCTATCTTGAAAAGTTCTGTAACCCAAGCACATTGACACTCGGAACAGATCTATCTGCACCGAATAAATCAATGAGTGCTGTACTTACCGGGGTTGAAATGTATCTGCCGCTTGAAGGATTGATTAATTTAGACGAAGAAATTCAGCGTCTTGAAAAAGAAGTTGAAAAATACAACAAAGAAGTCGAGCGTGTACAGAAGAAACTAAGCAACGAAGGCTTCATGAAGAAAGCGCCTGAAAAAGTAATCGAAGAAGAGCGTGCAAAAGAAAAGGACTATAGTGAAAAACGCGATAAAGTCCGCCAGCGCATTCAAGAACTGAAAGCATAAAAAGAAAGCCTGAAAGTGATCAGTCACTTTCAGGCTCTTTTATTTGTCCGGCGATGTGGGCCATATAGGTCCTAACGATGTTGATGTCTGATGTAGCACTTAACGTGCGGCTGCCCACCACGTCCTCCACTTCATTAAAAATAAAAGAATCGTCTTTATCCAGTAAGAAGTCGATTCCGGTCATTCCCATCTCAAAATGGGACATTACTTTTTGAGCCAATACTTTTTGTTCCTCATTTAGATCGTAGAACTGAGCTTTTCCGCCGAGTGAAAAGTTCGCTCTGAAATCTTCGTCAGAACTTCGAAGGACTGCGCCGACGATCTGATCTCCGACGACAAATACCCGGACATCTCTGCCAGGATGAGCCGCAGGTTTTTGAATCACCCATTCTTGATGGGGATAGGTGGAAACGGCCTCACGCAATTCTTGTTCGTCTGTTACAAGGTGGACCTGTGATCCGCCCCTTCCTGAAGATAACTTTGCAATTAAAGGAAAGTCAAAAGGCAAAGAATCAGGACGATATAAAGAAGGAGAGATGAAAAGGGTGTCCATCATGGGAATACCAGCCTCCGCCAGAAGCTGGTATGTTCTTGCCTTATCATTGGCTACCCTGGAAACAAAAGAAGAGTTAAAGACTTTTACACCCAACTGTTCAAGCTGCTGAGAGAAGAGATGGTGAATCGTACGGACCACAGCAAACGCTGGCAAAGGGTCCTGACGCTTTTCGTAATAAATTGAAAGCTGATTTTTCGTTACACCAAATGCAAATCTTTCGGTGTATCGAAGTTCAAGGTCTAACCCGGCTGCTGCAGCCTCCTCTGTCATCCAGCTTATAAAGGAGGCATTCTTTTCAGCATCTTGTACACTGTAAATCAACCATCCCTTTTTATTCATGTGAGAGTCCTCTTTCTTTTAGATCATTGAGGATGAAATCCATCATATGCAGAGCTACATCAATTCCTGTACATTCATAAATGCTGCGGATATGAGCGTTGGAGTTGATCTCACAGACGAGGGGAGAGCCATCATTGCCAAACAGCAAGTCGACTCCGGCAAAGTCTGTTCCTGTAACTTCCGCACAGGCTGCAGCCAGATCGATTTGTTCTTTGGTCGGTGTATAAGGCTTTGTTTTTCCGCCGAAACTGACATTTGCCCGGAAATCTGTCTCGGATTTTCTCAGCATGGAAGCAACAGCCTTTCCGCCTACGATATTGATGCGTACATCCCGTCCGTAGCTGGACTTAATCATTTCCTGGAATACATATTCGGTGTTTTTTAGAGATTTCATCAGGTCAAGCAGTTCCTGTTCATTTTCTACTAGGTGAACCTGCATACCAAACGATCCGTAGGCTTCTTTAATAACCATCGGAAAGCCGATTTCCCTTGCAATAGCATAATAATGGCTTTCATCATGAAGGTCTCCAAATACTTTTGGTGCTATAATGGTTTTTGGAAAAGGGATTCCGTGGTCTGCGAGGGTTTGGTACATTCTCGACTTGTTATCGCAGATTTCAATGGAATCGGCAGAATTATATACTGGAATACCTAATTTTTCGAGTTGTTTGGCAAGGAATATGTCCTTGTCTCCAAATATCACAAAATCAGGAGAGCTATTTGTATAGCTTCCAGAAATCATAGATTTTCCGTTCTTAAATGTAACGAGCAATTCGTTGTTTTTGATAATTGTTGGTGTAATGCCTTTTTTTTCAGCCGCTTTGGCCGTCCACTCGGCAAAGTCCATGAATTTTTTGGGGTGCAGGTTGCCGTTATAGATGATCCAGCATGATGGTTGAGCCATTGTTGTCCTCCGTCCGTGTTACAAATGCTATACCGTTATTTTATCGTTCCCAAGAAAATATCACAATACGAAAGGGGAAGCGTGGATGTTTACATCTTATGAAGACATCAACCATGAACTGGAACTGACAGATGCAGGAGAGATGAAGATGGGCCTCGAACGCATGAAGGCAATCCTTCAGAAACTCGGTAATCCGGAGAAAACCTTGCGCTGCATCCATGTGGCAGGAACGAATGGGAAGGGTTCTACCATCCAGATGATTCAAGCCATTCTCCGTGAACAAGGATATTCCGTAGGCACATTTACGTCTCCTTTTCTAGTTAACGTCAGAGAACATATTCAGCTCGATGGTAAAAGGATTACAGATAAGGAATTGGAAAGAGTCATAGAGAAGATGAAGCCTTTTGTCAGGGACGTGGAAAACGAAGGATTAGGCAGCCTGTCCGAGTTTGAGGCGGTGACAGTTGCTGCTTATGTTTTTTTCAGCCAACGTACACCGGATTTTTGCCTAGTAGAATCCGGACTTGGAGGACGCACCGATTCAACGAACGTGATCGTGCCTTTGCTTTCTATCATTACCAGCATTGGCTACGACCATATGAATCTTCTTGGCTCAAGCCTTTCAGAGATCGCCCATCATAAAGCGGGGATCATCAAGCCTTCTGTTCCTGTCATTACAGGTGCTGATCAGACTGAGGCTCTGTCTGTAATTGAAAAAACAGCCAAGGACAATCACTCGAAATGCTACAGACTGGGTAAAGAAATGTACACGGAGCGTATAAAGGCGTCAGAAGGGAATGAGATATTTTCCTATAGATCACCTTATTCAAACCGAACACTTATGGAAATTACCATGCCAGGAAAGCACCAAGTCAGCAATGCGGGATTAGCTTTAATGGCTATGGATCTCCTGAAATATGAGAGAGGGTGGGTGATCGATGAGGAATCTATCACCAGTGGAATAAAAAAGGCGAAGTGGGCTGGCCGATTCGAGGTTGTAAACGACCGCCCAAAAATAATTTTGGATGGAGCCCACAATCCCGAGGGCATCCTGGCCTTAACGGAAACGTTAAAAAGCCATTTTCCCGGAAAAGCCATTCATGTGCTGTTTGCTGCATTAAGGGATAAAGACACTGGAAGCATGCTCAAACCGTTGGAGGAGATCAGTTCATCCATGATGTTTACTTCGTTTGAGCATCATCGAGCGGACAGTGCACAATCCTTATATGAAAAAAGTACTATGAAAAAAAAGCAATACGAGGAGGATTTTGAGACCGCTCTTATTAATTTTCTTGAAACAGGTAATGAGCAAGATATCCTGCTAATCACAGGCTCCCTCTACTTTATTGGGGCGTGTAAGAATTTTTTAAAGAAAATAATTGGTAAGTAATTGAAATTTTCCAAACTTTTGTTACAATAAGTAGATAATAGTATTTACCTAGCTGTTTGCAGGGTATAGAACTTTTGGCTCATGAAGGGGGACCGAGGGAACATGGATAAAAAAAGGCGGCTTGTTATGTGGATAGTATGGGTTATATTCTATCCAGCAGCAATTTGGACAGGCTACTCCCTGAATGATTTTCCTGCATCCATTTCTTTTTTTGATATTTCGGTATTAACGGTACTCACCGTGGTCGTTTCACTTTTCCCGATCAGAGTATTAAACTCCAATATTTCGCTTATTACCGGCATCTCGCTAGCGATTTTCCTTTACTATGGATTATTTCTCTCCCTGATCATTACTCAGATTGCGGTATTCTCATTAACTCTTAAGGTATATTTCAGTACGAATGAGCATTATCGGTATTTAACCAATACATTGATGTTTGCCTGGATATCGGTAGGATCCGGCATCATATTTGAGCTGCTCGGGGGGCATACCGGCCCATACGACCTTAACAAAGGATTTTACTTAATACCGATTGCCGGATACATATTGGCACATTTCTTATTGAACCATCTCTTTTTATATGTGGTAAGAACATATGCGTTTGCACAAAAAGTTCGTTTTATTGAAAAAGATCTTTGGGTCGATATTATTTTTGAGATGCTGGTCATTCCTGTCGGCGTACTCCTTTATGTTCTCTATTCGCAGATTGGTACACCGGCCATTTTTTACGTGGGTTTTCCATTTTTAAGCCTGTCCATCATCATCAACTTGTACCATGCGAGCCAGCAAGTCAATGATCTCCTGCAAAAATCCAGTGAGATCGGCCAGCAGCTGTCTGAGCATCTGCAAGTAAATGACATACTGGATGTGTTCATTGATAAGCTGACTTCGTTTATTTTGGTCGATGGTGCTTATATCTTTGATGCAGAGTCCGGAGAATATTTTAAACTCATCCGGAAATACGAGAAAAATGAGGGCATGATCAAACATGATATTAAACTCCTCCGTACAGAAGGGGTGAGCGGAAAAGTTTGGGCAACTGGGAAGAGTATACTCTACTCATCAAAAAAACAATGGAGAGATACTTCTGAGAGCCATTTTAACGGGCACGGAGAATCTATTATTTCCGTTCCGATGATTCGAAGCCAGAAAATTGTTGGTGTCATTACGTTTATGAACCAGAAGAAAAAAACGTTTCAAAAACACCATCTGATGATTATGGAAATTCTGGCCAACTATTTAGCGGTAGCCATCGATAATGCAAAAAATTATGAAACAACAAAGCTCAAAAGCGAGCAATGCCCTTTGACGGGACTCTTTAATTACCGATATTTTGAGAATCTCCTCTCTCAAATGTATGATGAGTTTAATTATTTTCAGCGGGAGTTTTCTGTCATCCTTATGGACATTGACCATTTTAAAAAGGTTAACGATACATATGGACATCAAAGCGGTAACGAAGTGTTAATTCAATTGGCACGCCGTCTCGAACAATACATTGGGGAAAACGGCACAGTGGCAAGATATGGGGGAGAAGAATTCGTCATCATGCTTCCTCATACGAATGAGATGACTTGCTATCGCGTGGCAGAAGAGCTGCGGAGCATTATATCCCTGCATCCGTTTCTCATTAAAGATGATCTAAAAGACAAACGCCATCATCAAATCTACATTACCGCCAGCATCGGTATTTCTACTGCTCCACTTCAGGGCGAAGATCCGCTCACTCTCCTGCGCAATGCAGACCGCGCCATGTACACAGGCGCCAAGCAGCAGGGCAGGAACAAGGTAGCAAGGTATGTAGGGTAGCCAAAAGGCCTTCTCATCGGAGAAGGCCTTTTTTATTTCATATGAGGTTCAGCGATTGCAGGCTCATCAAGATCTGTAATCATCGGTTCGGATTCTTTAAGGTTGGCGTATGTTTCAATGATATCCGGATCGTAATTGATTTTTAACCGTGATAAGTTAATATCACTGGATTTTATGAGAGCTTCTTGGTCATGGTTAGCGTACTTTCCAGCCAGTGCATTCAAAATGATTTTCCTTGCCGACAAGCCTCCATCTATAGAAATGTTTGATCCTACCCCATACATTTCAATATCTCTCTCGGAATAAAAAAATCCTTTTAAGTAGCTTGGGTTATCATCGTATAGACTGTTGTTTTGAATATTAATATCTCCTTTGCTGAAAACAATCAAGGAACCAGGAGGTTTTAAAGATTCATTTAAACCATTTAATGTTGAATACTCAATGGTTGTTTTTCCGGTTACATAGATGAGTGATGCAAACTGTCCATTTACATTATTAATGGTTAAGTCACCGTCAACAAAAATAGGACCTCTGATTTGAATAGTTGGATAAGTATTAGGATTATTTGAAGCACTTTTTGACCCAATCTCTAAATCCCCTCCAATATAAGCTCCATTTGCAAACTCTAATCTGGAGATTTTATTGCTTTGTCCAGTGATCTCGGTATTGCCTGGAAAAGAAAACTGATTGATCGTGTTGTTTCCCTCAAGTATAAATGAATCAAAGTTCGTTCCATTTTTATCGTAGGGATAAATCTTCAAACTCTTATATAAAGTATTTGAATCGTTCATTCTGTTGTTTGGTATAGGAATGGGGGAAACACCTGAATCATTCCAATTATATTTATAACTGTTTCTTTTACCTGCAATTTCTATAATAGGAGGCCGGAAATTACTTTTAACAATCGACGGAACGGAAGAGGTAAAATAATTAGCGGGTGAATTGGTTACATTCTGGTAAAAACTATTTGTAACATCCGGCGTGTTTAAATGGGCTTGATAATAGTTGCTGATACTTCTGTACTCATTCTCATATTTCAATTCTGAAAAGTTAAAATTAAAAAAAGGAGCCGCGTCTGTAAAAGTAAAAAGATTACCTCCTAATGCTATTTTTGATTTTGTTGAAGAATCATTAGGAATAAGCTGTGGTGAGAGCGTATCGTTCCAGTAAGGAACAGTATAAGTTCCATAACGATAATTATAATTGTAAACTGTAGGGCCGCTGTCTTTTACAAATAAATTATTCGCTACATAGAGATCACCTTTTATTTGAGAAGCTCCTTGAAGGTACATATTTCCTTCTCCTGGAAGACAATTCTTTGATAAACAAAACGAACCCAATGCATACTTCAATATCTCGGGAGCATTACCAGTTCCAAAAAATATGGTTCGTTTCAATAGCTTTGTCTGGTTCTTGACGTTAGCTTCCACTTGAATCGTGACACTTTTCCGGTTAGGAGTTGTGCTGCTCGTATCTGTAAACTGTATATCTTTTACTGTATACGTTCCATTTCCGCTTGGATTGATGGTTTTCCCGATAACTTTTCCTTTGACAAAATTAATTACGTTTGTGAAGGTGGCTGGGAACTGGCTGACCAGAATTCCATTTCCTATATCTGTTTTGAGTTTATTGTTAATCTTGGCTGCGGTATAATCCATACCTTTTTCGGCAAGATAGGTGGCTTGAACTTCAGCTTCCCTCGTATTCGTTTTTTTTTGCCCCGTTTATCGTCGTGCTGATTAACGTCAATCCTATTATGGCGAACACTGCAGAGATTAATAGTACAAGAGTTAATGTTGATCCTTTTTCATCTAAACGGAACCTCACTAGTTTCCGCCTCCCCCCAGCAGGCTGATCTGACTGTTCAATGCCAATGGCTTCGCTTTATCTGATTTTGTGCTTTTTATTTTCATTTTGATCTTTATCGTATTAGCCGTCGTATCCAGCTCAAGCATCGAACCGCTGAGATCAAAATCTGAATTGTTGAGCGCAGTGGAATTAAGGACAGCGTTCGAGCCGTCGAAGCCGAATTTTTGTTCGGTCTGTTTCCCTTTGTCCAGAATGATGACATTATTTTTATCGGTTGAAAGTAAAGCGTCTTTAGCCGGGTAGACGGCGTTCATAAATTGGGTCATGATGACATCGGCTTCATCACGAATCAGGGTTTCTGTATATGTTTTTTTGTAGCTGTTCATGCCGTTTAAAAAAATAAAATAAGCGACGGCTGATATGATGAGCATGATCGACAGGCTAAGCAATAGCTCCACAAGGGTTAAACCGCCTTCATTTTTTATTCTTTTTATCATGGAGTTGAAGTCCCTTTCCATTTGGTATTCAAATAATTGCCCTCAACAGTAACAAAGCGGTCCCTGCCGTCGTTATAGTCAACTCTTGCTGTAAACGGAACGAGTTTTTCATTCCATTCGTCCGTCTGACCGTTTGTAATCAAAAGCTTTACGGTATAGTTCGTGTTATTGATCAAGTGCTTATAGAAACCAGAGCATTGATCCTGAGTTAAAAGACTCGTTTGAACACAAGTATCATAGTTCATGTTAGCAGCTTGTTGAACGGCAGGTGTAAGTGCTGTCACATCCTTAGGCGGAGACGCTTCGACGGCCTCAACAATTTGTCTGGCAAGGTTAACTGCCACCAATTTCTTGTTGTTTTGTTCGGAATAGGCGTTGGCCTGCAAGAAAAAACGGGAAACAGCAGCCGCTAGAATGATAAGAATTGTAAATGAAATAAGTACTTCTACTAATGTAAAACCGGATTCGGCTGTCTTCTTCAAAAAAAATCCCCCCGCAAAGGTTCTTTCCAATTAATAGTTTTTATTATACAATTTGTTTACAGAAATTTGATATATTTTGTAATAAAAGAAAGAATTTTATCAAATGGTTGAATTTTACAGAGGGGAATGGAGGCAATTGGTTCTTTATTTTATAGCAATAATTGGCGCGATACTTGTTACAGCCTTGCTTTATTTTGGACCGGGCTTCATACCGAAGAAAAATAAATTATTGCTGGCTGTGACCGCAATCCTACTCTCGTTCATTGGATTGATTGCTGCAGGTTACCTGCCGTTTTGGCATACAGCAGGTCTCATGGCGGGACTCTCATTCATTGCCGCCTACATAACGGAGAAAAAACTGGGAGCCATACCTGCCGATCCATCTGGATGGGAAGCAATTCCGTTAACAGCGGAGCCGGCCGGATTAACACAAAACGATAGTTTACTAGGGCCCGAGAGCCGCAGTATTCAAGTGGTTCATCATGTGGACACTGCTGAACAACAGTCTCTATTACCAGTGGAGAGTGAAGTTGAACAAGAGCTTGAAGTATTTCAGGACTTGCCGAACCAACTTGAGAACGTGGAAATTCCGGAACTGGAGGAGATCGCTGTTCCTGTTGAACCTGAAACCATTCTGGAAGAAGCAGAAAATACGGATGAATTTGATTTCCTCGTAAAAGGACGAAAGACAAAGCCAGTTTTGGAGGAAGAGACGCAGCCTGAGGAACATTCTGCTGAGATTTCTCACGGACGCGAGCAGCTGCTGGGAGAATTGGAAGAGCTAGGAGAGTTGTCTGAAGTACAGGTATCAGAAATTGAAGACCAGGCATCTGCTGAGGAAAAAACAACAGACATCGCTCAGCCAGAGGATTTGGAAGAGACTGAAGTTCAAGCTGCAAGTGAGCTTGAAGATAAGCTTGAAGATTTGGAAGACTTGAACCAACTTGATGTGTTGACTGAACAAGATTCAGAGGATTCTGAGGAGAATGAGGCAGAGGCCGTATTGCCAGATGTTATGGAAGAAAAAAAGGCAGATCTGTCACCAGACATTCTTGAATTTATGATCGAACAGGTGAGCTGGGTGAGGGAACATAGAGAGAGAGCAGAATTCGAAAGCGTGCTGAAAACGGTTTTGCAGCAGCAGCTTTCACCTAAAGATTATTATATCTTTTCCGGTTTACTGAGGGATTTTTATATTCAGGAAAAGGAAAATCTCAAGCTTGCATCATTGTTATCAGAGTTGGAAGAACGCTATTCGGAGTATGGTGTGATAAAAAATGAAATAGAGTACTATTTTACTACTTACCTAATTCCGGAAGATATAGTACAATAATTTGGTGTTGCATGATAATATTACCATTTTAGATAGAATTGAGTGATGAGTGTGAAGAAGAGCAACCAATTTGTCGGCTTGCCGATTATTAGCATCAATGAAGGAGCAGAAATCGGAACAGTGAAGTCCCTGGTAATCAACGCACAGCAGGGGAGCGTTGACTTTTTAACTGTAGAACATGAGGACTGGCAGATCAGTGTAAGGGCGGTTCCGTTTAAAAAGATCGTGGGTGTCGGTGAATTTGCTGTAACCATCGAAGACCGCAATTCTATTTTCGATTTAACAGAGATACCGATTGCCAACGAACTCGTACAGAAAAAAATCAGTATTTCGGGAGCTAGAGTCATTGACCGCAAAGGGCAGCTGCTTGGTGAAGTCGGTGAATTTTATATTAACGAAGATAACGGATCGATCCTTGGTCTGACGATCGGTATGAATGATAAAGAAGCAGTCTTGAAATCGGAATTTGTGGTAACCTTTGGACGTGATTTAATCGTGGTGAAGGAAGAAAGCCAGTTGCATTTTTTAAATGAACCAGAACAGCTAATCGAGCCTGAACAGACTTTAGAAGAATTGACACTCGATCGATTCGCGAACGAAGATCCGCTAAAAGAAAAACAGTTAGAACTGTTAAATGGTAAGCGTGCTTCCAAAGACATTTATTCAAAAACAGGGAATTTAATTATCCCAAGCGGAACACTGCTTAGCAGAGAAGATATTGTAAAAGCTCGTGAGGAAGGCCCTTCCGTCATGGTTGAGCTATCCATGAACGTGGCTTACTAAAAAAGGGGGAGGGACTTTGGCGCAACCAGAATTTAAGAACACACGGTTTCTAATGATTTTTGGTTTTCTTTGCCTTTCCTCCTTTTTTATTTTTGGCGTTTCTCTCTACGGCTCAAACTTATACAATAAATCATTCGGAGAAGAAATAAAAAATAAGGGGGTCCAAGTAGGGCCGGTTTCTTTGGAAAATAAAACAAACGCAGATGCAGTAGGGTTACTTGATAAGAAGGTTGCTGATTGGAAAAAGAGTTCAAGCATCCTTTTGGCTTATAACGAAAAACAAGTTATTCTCCCTGCTGGAGCCGTGGCTTTTCGGATCTCCGAAAGCCTGAACCAGGCGAAAGAAGGTGACAATCCTCTTCTCGTTGATGTAAAGCAGGAAAAAGTGACAGCCTCTTTAAAAAAGTTTAAAGATAAAGGTCTGGAAAAATCATTGAATATGGATTTGCTTCTTCACCAAATAAGAGAGACGGCATCCATCCTTGCTTCCGGCCAGACTGTACTTAAACTTGGAGACTTTTATGCTGAACAAAATTTTGAACCAGTTAAAGTAAGCACAGCTAAAGTGCCATTGGAATATGAATATTTTTTATTGGAAGACTGGGTCAAAGCACTCAACGGCTATCAAATTGAACCGGGTGCTATCTTTTCTTTGCGTGAAGTCATGGAGAAAAAGGGCCTTCAGCCGAAAGATTCTGATGATCTGGCTCTTCTTGCAAGCTCAATTTATTCGGTGGTAGCTAAGTCCAATTTTGGAATGATTGAAAGGAATACTTCTAGGGAGCTTCCTGGTTTTATTAAACTGGGCTTTGAAGCAGCAGTTGATCCGGATGAGCAGGATCTCGTATTCCAAAATCCGAATCCGGGTTCTTATACCCTTGACATGAGCTATAAAAAGAAAACGGTTAAAGTCTCTCTTGTCGGAGCTCCATTTCCGTTTAAATATAAAACAGCGGTTAAGAAAACAGTATATGGTCCAAGGACAATCGTTCAATATAACAAAGATATGGACCCTGGCGCTATCGAGCTTTTACAGGCAGGAGAGAAGGGGATTTTGGCTGCGGTTTTCAGAGTATCTTATGATGGGGCAGGCAAAGTCGTTGAAAAAACAAAGCTTTCAGAGGACTTCTATCCTCCGGTTCCTAGGATGGAAAAACGTGGGTTTCCGATAGAAACGCCAACTGACGGTACATCTCCTGCCGATCCGGGAACGACGGATCCAGGCAGTTCAACAGATCCCGGAACATCAACAGATCCCGGAGCATCAACGGACCCGGGGCCTTCAACACCTGCTGTTCCAGGGACTCCCGGAACCCTAACGTATCCGCCGATACCCGAAACACCCTCTGGTGATATCGCAAGAAAAAGATTGAATGATTCAAACACACAGTCTGCGGCTGGCCAGAATAACGTTCAGTCGGATAAAGGAGATAAACAGGAGTGAGCGGAATGATAAGCCAGCGAAAAAGACTTGGTGACATTTTGGTTGATGCCGGACTCCTTTCGGAAGAGCAGTTGATGCAGACGTTAAAGGAGAAAATAAAATCACAAAAGCTCGGCGATGCGCTTATCGAGAGAGGCTACATCACAGAGCAGCAGCTGATCGAAGTGCTTGAATTTCAGCTCGGCATCCCGCATATCAGCCTTTTCCGCTATCCCATCGAGGAACCGATCGTATCGATTGTGCCAGGCGACGTGGCCAAGAGGTACCAGCTCATTCCTCTAAAAAAAGAAGGAGACAAACTGCTCGTCGCGATGGCTGATCCGATGGATTTTACAGCGATCGATGACCTGCGTCTGTCGACAGGATTTCAGATTGAGCGTGCCATTGCAACGAAAGACGATATCTTAAAGGCGCATAACAAGTTTTATAACATGGATGAATCGATGAGCGAGCTAATGGACCTGCTTCCGCAAGGTTCAGTTTTGAGCGATGAGAGCCGCATCATGGAAGAAGATTCGCCGATCGTAAAGCTCGTTAACCAGATCATCCTGCAGGCGGTGCTTCAAAAGGCGTCAGACATCCATTTTGATCCGCAGGAAACGAAATTAGCTGTGCGCTACAGGCTCGACGGTATGCTGAAAACAGACCGGAATCTGCCGAAACACATGCAGAACATGCTGACTGCCAGAATTAAAATCATGGCTAACTTGAACATTACCGAAAGCCGGCTTCCTCAGGACGGCAGGATAAAAATGAATGCGGAAATGCATCCGGTAGATCTGCGTGTCTCCACGCTTCCGACCATATATGGAGAAAAAATCGTTCTTCGCATCCTGGATCTGGGAAGCTCTCTGAACAATTTGGATAACCTCGGCTTCAACAAGCTGAACTATCAAAGGTTTACGCAGCTGATAGAGCAGCCTAACGGCATCGTATTGATCACAGGTCCGACGGGTTCCGGAAAGTCATCCACGCTGTATGCCGCGCTTAATCGTCTGAACGATGAAGAGTCTAACATTGTTACGGTTGAAGACCCGGTAGAATACCAGCTCGAGGGCATCAACCAGATTCAAGTAAACAGCAATGTCGGACTGACATTTGCCAACGGTCTGAGAGCGATCCTGAGGCAGGATCCCGATGTTGTCATGGTCGGTGAGATTCGGGATACGGAAACAGCAGAAATCGCCGTGCGGGCTTCCTTAACAGGACACCTTGTATTAAGTACGATTCATACGAACGATTCGATCGGCACGATTGCCCGATTAACGGATATGGGCGTTGAGCCGTTCCTCGTGGCCGCTTCTCTTTCCGGAATCGTCGCACAGCGCCTCGTCCGCAGAGTCTGCCGGGACTGCCAGAAGCAATATAAAGCGACAGAACGTGAAAAAGAAATCTTTTCCAAGAGGGGCATGAAAATCGAGGTTGTAACTCGCGGCAAAGGATGCGGAACATGCAACATGACAGGCTACAAAGGGCGCCTTGCTATTCACGAGATCTTAGTCGTGGACGAGCATATCCGGCAGCTTATCATGAATAACCGTCCGATGCTTGAAGTCCGTGAATATGCCTTAAAGAGCGGCACTATCTTTTTGATCGATGACGGGCTGCTTAAAGTGAAAAAAGGACTAACAACTACTGAAGAGATCCTGCGGGTAGCCACGAGTGAGTAGGTGTAAATGATGAAAGGAAAATTGGAATTATGGCTGAGGGCAGCTTTTCAGCTGAGAGCATCGGATGTTCACTTAACCGTTGGCATGCCGCCGGTTTTCCGGATTAATGGTGATTTAAAAAAATACGGAAACGAGCCGCTGCTGCCGGAAGACACGTACGGGATTGCCCGGTCGATTATTCCTTCTGAAAGCTATGAAACATTCAAAGAAAAGGGAGAACTTGATTTTTCCTACGGCATAAAAGGAGTATCCCGTTTCAGGATCAATACATACCATCAGCGGTCGTGTGTCAGTCTGGCGATCCGGGTTATTCCTACAAGCATCCCGACTCTGGAGGATCTTGCCCTTCCTGATACGTTAAAAAAGATGGCAGTAAAGCCGCAAGGGCTGATCCTGGTAACAGGGCCGACGGGAAGCGGGAAATCGACCACTCAAGCTTCTATCATTGATTATATGAACCGCACGATGCGACGCCATATCATCACACTTGAAGACCCGATTGAGTATTTGCACCGGCACAATACGTGCATCATCGACCAGCGTGAAGTCGGGTTTGATACGGCTAACTTTGCTAACGGGCTTCGTTCATCGCTCAGACAGGATCCTGATGTCATTCTGCTGGGGGAAATGAGAGATTTGGAGACGATCTCAACAGCCATAACAGCTGCGGAAACGGGACATTTGGTGTTAGGAACGCTTCATACAAGCAGTGCACCGTCCACGATCGACCGGATCATAGACGTGTTTCCGCCGAATCAGCAGGGGCAGATCCGCATTCAGCTGGCTTCCGTGCTTGTCGGTATTCTTTCACAGCGTTTGTTCCCAACTCCTGATAAGAATGGAAGAAAAGCCGTAACAGAAATTCTTTTAAACAACTCTGCAGTTGCCAACTTGATCCGCAATGAGAAAATTCACCAGATCCATAATGTCATGCAGACGAGCAAGGCATCGGGCATGCATACCTTTGAGATGTCGCTGAAGGAAGCGTTGGAACGGCAGGAAATATTAAAAGAGTCGGCTGAGCCTTACCTTCAGGAGAGGAGTTACTAGCATGCCCCAATTTCAATATACCGGCAGGGACAGGACCGGCAAAAAGAAAACCGGTACCATTATCGGAATTTCTAAACGGGAAGTGGTGCTCAAGCTCCGTGAGAAAGGCATCGCGGTCATGGAGCTGAATGAAGCAAAGCAGACTCTCCTGAACAAGGAGATTTCCATCGGGCCGCGGGTAAGGTCCCAGCAGTTTGTTATTTTTCTTCGGCAGTTTTCCACCTTGCTGAAAGCCGGTGTCTCAGTGGTTGACTCAACTTCAATCCTTGCCGGCCAGACCGAAAGCAAGGCATTGAAAAAGGTACTGATTGATGTGGAAGAAGAGCTGAGACAGGGAAATCCGCTCTCGGCAGCGATGGGGAAACACTCTGCCATCTTTCCTTCCATCGTCATCAATATGATTGCAGCTGGAGAACTTGGGGGCAGTCTGGAGGAAACGTTATCCAGACTTGCTGATTTTTTTGAGAAGCAGCACTATACGAGGCAGAAGATCATTTCAGCGATGACGTATCCGGCCATCGTCGGAGTCGTCGCCGTTGGGGTAGTTATATTCTTGCTGGCAAAGGTTGTGCCGACGTTTGCTTCCATGCTTGAAGAGGCTGGAGGAGAACTTCCGGGTATTACAAAGTTCGTTCTCTCAGCCAGCCATTTTGTTCAGGGATACTGGTGGATTATCTTGGTGCTTGTTTTTCTATTTTCTCTATCAATCTATCTCATCAGAAAAAAACCGTCTGGTAAATATTACCTAGATTATGCTATATTGAAATTACCATTATTCGGTAAAATGTTACAAAAGTCCTCATTGGCACGGATGGCTCGTACCTTGAGTTCACTGTTCTCCAGTTCCGTGCCTGTGCTGCAGGCTCTATCAATAGTGGAAAAGGTAGTAGAAAACGAGGTGGTTGCCCGAGTTCTGAGACAATCAAGAGGCGCACTTGAGAGAGGGCAGCGTTTAGCTGAACCGATGAAAGAACACTGGATCTTTCCACCGCTCGTTACACAGATGATCGCGATCGGTGAGGAAACAGGATCGCTCGATGCGATGCTTGGAAAAGTAGCTGATTTCTATGAAAAAGAGGTTGAAACCGCGACCGACCGGCTCAAATCCTTAATTGAACCGCTTATGATCATCTTTCTCGCCTCAGTGGTCGGGACAATAGTTATATCCATCATTGTGCCTATGTTTAAAATCTATGATTCCGTCGGAAAGTAGTCGGAAAGTTATAAAAATTACCTGAGCTAACCGATATATAAGAAAAAAGGAGGAATACGGATGCGTAAGTTAATGAAAAAGTATTTGAAGAATGAAGAAGGTTTAACACTTATTGAGCTTTTGGTTGTCGTAGTTATTTTGGGGATTATCGCAGGGATTGCTGTTTTGAGTATTGGAGGGATTTTAGATAATTCCAAGAAGGATGCGCATGTTGCGAATGCTCAGCAAATGGTTAATTCGGCTAAAATGTGGGTTACCGGTAATGCAAATGGAAGTACTTTCACAGGAAATACTGAAACTCTAACATTGCAAAAATTATATGATGAAAATTTGATTGATCCAATGAGAGATCCCGATTCTAAAGCAGATTATGCTGACAAGACTAATAGTAAAGTAGTAATAACTAAAAGCGGTTCGCAATACACTTACAGAGTTACTCTAAAAGGTATAGAAAAAGAAATAATTTCTAAATTACCTTCTGAATTAGACCGATCCGCGGTAACTAAAGTACAAGCAACAAATACAGGAGGAAATTAAATAAAAAAACCCTCTCACTAACACTTGAGAGGGTTTTAACCTATTTAATTTTTGAGGGAAAAATGATGATAATTATTTTATTCATATATACCTGTATTATGGGATTAATCTTAGGCTCCTTCTTCAACGTAGTCGGCTTGCGCATCCCAAACAACGAATCTATCGTGCACCCAGGCTCCCACTGCACAACCTGTGACCGTAACCTTAACTGGTACGAACTCATTCCTGTCTTTTCTTGGATTTTTCAAAAAGGAAAATGCAGAGGCTGCCAAACGAAAATATCAGCTCTCTACCCAGTAATAGAATTATCCACCGCACTTCTTTTTACGATTTCGCCATTATTGGTGGGATGGTCAAAGGAACTGCTCGTTTCCTGGTGTCTGATCTCGCTCCTTGTTATTATCACGGTTTCAGATATCAAATACATGATCATTCCAGATAAGGTGCTATTATTCTTTACTCCCGTTTTTATTGTTTTGCGCGTTTTTATACCGCTTGATCCTTGGTGGGATCCTGTTGCTGGCTTTGCTCTCGGTTTCGGGCTGCTGTTCCTCATTGCTGTTGTATCAAAAGGAGGAATGGGTGGCGGAGACATCAAGCTGATGGGAGTTCTTGGCATTGTCCTTGGCTGGAAGGCAACGTTGCTAGCTTTTATGCTGGCCACGCTGTTTGGATCGGTACTAGGCCTTGCGGGTTTAGCGTTAAAGCTTGTGAAAAGAGGGCAGCCGATTCCATTTGGCCCCTATATTGTACTTGGCACTCTCGTATCCTACTTTTTTTATCACGAGATCATCAACTGGTACTTTCAATTAATGAACTGAGTTGAACATAGACAGAGGTGGAGAAGAAATGGCATGGGGATTGGCTTCATTTAACCGCAGGAAAGCAAACTTATTCATACAGGATCATGTCATTCGTTTCGTGGAATTTAAGCAGCCGGAAACGCTTGATATTCGTCAATTTGGGGAAAAGTATCTGCCTGAAGGGCTTATTAGGGATGGTAAAATTCAGGATCATGAAACTCTTTCTCTTATTTTGGACGAGTGTGTTAATGACTGGGGGATTAAAGGGAGAGAAGTGCAATTTAATGTGCCCGATGCAAAACTCGTGATGCGCAAACAAAACCTGCCCTCTGAATTGAAAGAGGAGGAGATCAAGGGGTACCTTTATTTGGAATTGGGTTCCACCATCCATGTGCCGTTTGATAATCCTGTATTTGACTATGTGATCCTTAACCGATCGGAGTCTTCTCTTGAAATATTGCTGTTTGCGGCGGCAGAAGAAATTGTGTCGGATTACACTTCGATGCTTGAACAGGCGAAATTGAAGCCCGTTGTTGCGGATGCTTCTTTCTTGGCGCTGTACCGTTATATTTTTCATCGCAGTTTGGCGGATCAAGAGGAACACATCCTTTGCCTTCAGTTTGATATCCAGTCGATTCAGCTTAGTATCTTTCATCAGCATAAACCATACTTCTTCAATCATTTGAAAATGGATGTGGATCTGTCAAACGTTACATTTAACCATGCACATAACAGCCAAGCGGCCTTTTGGGACGGAGAACCTGGATATTTGCATGGTGAAATTGATGATATGATGCTGGAAATTGACCGGATTGCCGGACACTATCGAAACAATTTAAGCTCGGGACAAGAAAGTGTGACGAAAATTCTGCTGACCGGTGAACACCCAGAACTGGTTTATGTGAAAGAGAAGCTTTCTGCCCGGTTTTCCGTTCCAATTGTAATTATTTCTTCTGAATCCAACCAGAGAATTTCAGCAGATCTTCCATCCAGGTTTGATGTCGTGCTTGGCCTTGGTTTGAAAGAGGTGCAGCATGTTAGTTGATATCAACCTGCTGCCGCGAAAAGAGCGGACCACCTTTTCGTCCAAGCTGCTGTCTATTGGTGTCCTAGCCCTTCTGCTTTTGGGAAGCATCTGGCTTGGGGTGGATTATTATCTTGCAAAGCAAGAGGTTAACCAGACGCGGAATGACCTTAAACAAGAAAAGCAAATGGCTGATATTCAAAAGCAGAATGCGATAAGCACAAATCCTGCCGTAGCGAGTGCGCCGCTTCAGGAAAAGATCGACTATATTAAAGGTATGGAAATACCTGCAGCCGAACTGCTTCAGCATCTTGTCTCTTTCCTGCCGGAGCGCGGCTATTTTATAACGTACAAATATGATGGCGGTAAAGATATTTCCATAGCTGTTCAGTTTGATACATTGCCTGATTCTGCACAGTACTTGCATGAGCTGTCAACATCACCGAATTTTACGGATGCGGAGCTTGAAAAAGTGGAATCGAAAAAATTGGAAACTGATGATCTTAAAGGTGAAAAAAATATACTTCCAAGATACTTGGCGACCTATAAGCTGACGTTAAACGAAGCGGCATTTAAAGACTTAAAGGATGGCGGAAAACAATGACCGAATCACTAAAAAAATACATTCTTCCGTTTTCAGCTGTTATCGTCCTGTTTGCTGGCGCCTTGTTTTATGTTGGGGTTATTACTCCTTTGCATGAAGAAGCCCACCATAATGAAACGGAGACCAAGCAGCTGAAGAAGCAGAACGAGATGCCAGTCGACCATGAAGCTTCAGCTCCATCCATGATTGAAAATACGTATGCTCTTCAGCAAGAGGTGCCGGTCAAACCTCTCGTTGACCAATTCATGCTTCAGCTGGAAAAAGCGGAGGTCCTTTCTGACAGTATTATTGAAGGAATGGAATTTAAAGGAGAGGATGGATCGGCGGCTCCTGCTCAGGGACAGCAAACTTCCCAGTCAGCTAGTACTGGTTCTTCTTCCCGGAACTCATCTAACACTTCAGAAACGAATTCAACAACAGCTTCACAAACTGGAAAAACGGTAGATCCAAAGACAATTTCCGATAAAGAAACAGCAGCTGTTCCTCTTGCCGGAGCGCCTCTTCCTGAAGGCGTAAAAAAAACCAGTGTGGAGCTTACCGTTACTTCAAAGGACTATAATGGGCTAGCCCGGTTTGTAAAAGAGGTGGAAAAACTGAAGCGGATCTCGATTATTGAGGGAGTCGCTTTTACTGGTCCGGAGGAAGAACTTCCATCGACAGAAGATACGCCTTTAATGGCAGAGGATCAGCCTGAAGGACTATCTTTTAAAATTTTAATCAGTGCCTACTATTTGCCGCAGCTGACGCAATATATGAAAGATCTGCCGAAAATGAAGTTTGATCAGCCAGTAGAAAAAAAGGATCCGCTCACAAATGCTGAGCTTCCAAATGAAAAGAAAAAATAAGGACAAAGCGCTCTTTGGAGTGTTTTGTCTTTTTCTTTTCTATTCTAGTAAATAACATTCTTTTAGTTCTATGAAATGGGTGATCTGCATACCATGTTTACTAGATGATAGAACAAAGGAGCGGATGTTATGAAGGACCAAAAGCCGATCACGGTATTGATCAACGGCAAAGCCACTGCCTATAAAGAAGTGCAGAAAGAGCAGGAGACTTCGACGAAGGAAATCGCGGCGGCTGTTTATACAGAAGAAGCAGCAGGGTGGGAGATTATTGATTCGGAAGGCGCCGGAAAAGTGCTTGATTTCAAAAAAGTAATTTCCCCCGTTCCTCGCCCGTCGACTTTACGGAAAAAATGGTCCAAACGCAGAATGATACTCATGGATCATAAAAGGAACACCAGTCTGTTCTCAAAAAAATTCATGACTGCAGTCCTTGCTGCGATTGTAACAGGCTGCACGTTTGGAGCCATTATCCTTATGCTTTTTACCGGTGAAACGGCATCGACCCATAGCCAGACAGTGGCTGCCCAACCTGGTAATGCGAGCTCCAAAGCACAGGCTCCGGCAACAATTTCAAATATCTCCATGGACTTTCATGCCGCTCAGAATGGCCTCTTTTCAACAGAGAAAAAAGCGAAGGAAATAAGCGAGAGCATTAAAGATCAAGGATATGCAGCGGCTGTTTACAAACAAGGGGCAAACTATTCTGTCCTCATCGGGCTAGGCAATAAAAAAGAAGAGGCCCAAACACTGGCGGATGTTTATAAGCTTAAAGGAGTGGAAGTGTGGCCAAAACAGCTCGATGCTTCCTATACGAACTTGAAAATTCCGCACAAGATGGATGAACCATTTATCGTGAACGGCAAGATTCTCCTGCAGAATGTGATTACCCTTTCCCAGGTACCGTCGCTCAGCAAGAAAGCGAAGGATTCGATCATGAAAGATTATGAAGGATGGAAAGCATACGGTGATAAGCAGCATGAACAATGGCCAGCCAAACAGGAAAAGGCTGTTAAAAACTATGAGGAGGATATTTCCCGGGCGTTAACCAAGCTGACGGCAAACCGGTCTGACGAGGCTGACTGGCCGCTGCAGCAATCTGTGCTCGACAGCTTTGTGTCCTATACAAAGCTCCTTGAAACCTTAAAATAGCCTATAATGAAGCAAAGCGGGGTGAACCTGCCTTGCTTCATTTATGTTTACCATATAAAAGAAATCCGACAAATTTTAAAATAAAATGTTAAATCAAGACATAAACAGACAAGGTTTGGCGAAAAATTAATAGAACAATCATGATAAACGGATTACTTATTGTCTAACTTTGGAGATTTTGATATGCTTAATTCAATCTCTCTTGAAGTTAGACAGTTTTAGTGAACCGCTAATTAAAAGGGTGATTATATGAAACGCCTCATACTAGCCTCTTCTTCACCTCGAAGAAAAGAACTTCTTTCAATGAACCTTCTCTCGTACGAAGTTATTCCAAGTACTATTCAAGAGGTCATGGATCCCTCATTGTCACCTGAAGAGCTTGTTTGTTCGCTTGCCAGGCAAAAAGCGGAAGATGTATTTGGGCTGCACTCGGAACATGTGGTGCTTGGTGCAGATACGATTGTTGTGAACAATGGTACCGTATTGGGAAAACCGGCTGGAAGGGAAGAAGCCGTCGCTGCTCTCCGTTCGCTCTCAGGCCGGACTCATACCGTGTATACAGGTGTCTGCATTCTGTCCGAAGGCGTAGAACGTTTGTTTTCAGTTTCTACAGACGTAACGTTTTGGGAGCTAACAAACGCAGAGATCGAATATTATGTGAACAGCGGAGAACCGTTTGATAAAGCCGGCAGTTATGGGATCCAGGGATTGGGCGCAAGGCTCGTCCAGTCGATCGCCGGAGATTTTTACAGCGTGGTGGGATTGCCAGTATCCAGAGTAGTAAGGGAGCTTGAAAGCTTTGGAATCAGCGCAGTCAGTCAGGAAGATGACATTTAAGGAGGAATACGTAAGTGGGCGAAACACCGCTTATGATTCGAGATTATCCTGTACAAGAACGGCCGCGTGAGCGAATGCTCAACAGCGGACCGGAAACCCTGGCGAACCATGAACTCCTGGCTATATTATTGAGAACAGGATCAAAGAACGAATCTGTCCTTCAGCTTGCGAACCGAATCATTCAGCATTTTGAAGGACTTCGTTTTTTGAAAGACGCAACGATTGGTGAATTGAAAGAAATTCACGGAATTGGGGATGCGAAAGCCGTTGAGCTTCTCGCGGCCATTGAATTGGGAAGGCGCATCAGCCGATTGCCGTTTGACGAACGGTTTGCGATCCGCTCTCCTGACGATGGGGCTCAATACATGATGGATGAACTGCGCTTCCTTCAGCAGGAGCATTTTGTCTGTCTCTATTTAAATACGAAAAATCAAATCATCCACAAGAAAACGATTTTCATTGGAAGCCTGAATTCATCGATCGTCCATCCTAGGGAAGTTTTCAAGGAAGGATTCAGAAGGTCTGCGGCTTCCATTATTTGTTTCCACAATCACCCAAGCGGTGACCCCGCTCCGAGCAGGGAAGACATCGACGTTACAAAAAGATTAGTAGAATGCGGAAAAATGCTCGGAATCGAGCTTTTGGACCATATTATTATCGGCGATTTAAAATATGCAAGTTTAAAAGAAAAAGGTTATGTTTAACATTGTCATTTGCGCTTTTGTTAGCGTATAATCATATTTATGAGTTTTGCTTGATGAAAGGAGTTACATAAATGTTTGGTGGATTTTCAAGAGATTTAGGGATTGATTTAGGGACTGCTAACACTCTTGTTTACGTGAAGGGTAAGGGTGTTGTTGTGCGTGAACCTTCCGTGGTGGCATTGCGAACTGATACAGGATCAATTGAAGCAGTAGGGAACGATGCGAAAAATATGATTGGCCGTACACCAGGAAACATTGTAGCGGTTCGTCCAATGAAAGACGGAGTCATTGCGGATTTTGAAACAACAGCAACAATGATGAAGTATTTTATTCAGCAGGCACAGAAGAACCGTTCTGTATTTGCTAGAAAACCAAATGTCATGGTCTGTGTTCCCTCTGGAATTACAGCGGTTGAAAAACGTGCAGTAGAAGATGCAACAAAACAAGCTGGAGCCCGTGAAGCGTATACGATCGAAGAGCCTTTTGCAGCAGCAATCGGTGCAGATCTTCCGGTATGGGAGCCTACAGGAAGCATGGTCGTTGACATCGGCGGCGGTACTACAGAAGTGGCGATCATTTCCCTTGGAGGAATTGTAACGAGCCAATCGATCCGTATTGCCGGAGATGAGATGGACGATGCAATTATTCAGTATATTAAGAAAACCTACAACTTGATGATTGGTGAGCGTACAGCTGAAACGCTTAAACTTGAGATCGGTTCTGCCGGTTCTGCAGACGGAATTGAGAACATGGACATCCGCGGCCGTGATTTATTGACAGGCCTGCCGAAAACCATTACGATTTCGGCAGAAGAAGTTTCCAGCGCTCTTAGAGATACGGTTAACAGCATCATGGAGGCAGTAAAAGTGACACTTGAAAAAACACCTCCTGAACTTGCAGCTGACATCATGGACCGCGGAATTGTACTTACTGGAGGAGGAGCTTTGCTTCGTAACCTGGATAAGGTGATCAGTGAAGAAACCAAGATGCCTGTCATCGTTGCTGAGAACGCATTGGACTGTGTCGCTGTCGGAACAGGACGCGCACTTGAAAACTTGCATCTTTTCCGTTCAAAGGCCGGGATTACTTCTCGTTCGAAAACAAAGGCTTAAGTAGGTGTTTAGATCGTGCCACAATTTTTCTCAAACAAGCGGCTAATTATTCTTCTTGCGAGTATCATAGTCTTGGTGGCAATGATCGGTTTTTCTATGAAAGATCGTGAAGAATTAAGCTGGCCGGAACAATTTTTAAAAGATACGGTTGGTGTAAGCCAGTCGCTGTTTTATAAACCCGCTAACTCTATAGCGGGTTTCTTTGAGAACCTGACAGAAATGAAGCATATGTATCATGAGAACAAACTGCTGAAATCCAAGCTGGATGAATATGCACAGCTGTCTGTGGATGTGCAGGAACTGAAAAAGGAAAACAAAACATTAAAGAGCCAGCTCGAAAAAGAGGCTGATCTTACGGAGTATAAGGTGAAGGAGGCTTCTGTCATCGGACGCTCTCCTGATCGATGGAACAAATTCATCTTTGTGAATAAAGGATACAGAGACGGTGTCAAATCCAAGATGGCTGTAGTTTCACCTGAAGGATTCATCGGCAAAGTGGCGAAGGTATCTGCTTTCCATTCCACGATACAGCTGATCAGCGACAACGACAGGACGAACCGTTTTTCCGCTATCGCTGAAAGCAATAAGCGCATTTTCGGAATGATTGAAGGCTATGATTCTAAGAAACAGGCATTGCTGTTTAAAAAGATACCGGTAAATGCCAAGCTGGAAAAAGGCCAGAAGGTGATTACATCGGGTCTTGGCGAAGTCTTTCCGCGCGGGCTGCTGATCGGAACAGTCAAGGAAGTGAAGCCGGATGAATATGGGCTGACAAAGACCGCATATTTAAAGCCGTCTGCTAATCTTTATGATCTTGATCACGTGATGATTCTTGATCGGTCGATGCCTCAAGTCGATGAAAACGAATTTAAAGCAAAGGAGGAAGAATAATGAATAGGATTCTTCTTCCTTTTATTACCTATATTGCGTTTGTGGCTGAGAGTACGGTCATGCAGGTACTGGCACCCGAACATTATGGATGGGGCTTCCTGTTGATTCCGCATTTTTCTCTTGTCCTGATCATTCTGATGTCATGCTATCTTAAACCTTCGTTTGGCATCGTGTACGGGATGATCTTTGGGCTTCTTACTGATCTTATCTATACAGATCTGATCGGTGTGTACATGTTTTCTACCGCATTGGTGGCTTACTTTATTTCTGTTTTATCCCGCTATCTTTTCAGCAACTTTTTTGTTGCTATACTTTTAAGTGCAGCCGGGGTGGCAGGACTTGAATTTATGGTTTATGGATTAAACTCTTTAATTGGTATTGCCGATACAAGTATAGACTCCTTCTTTTATGACAGGCTGCTTCCCACGCTGATCTTGAACGCTGTGTTTACGATTCTCGTTTATTATCCGTTTGTTAAGCTGCTGAAAAAGGTGAAGAAAACCATCCATGAAAACTAATGGACATAAAAAGAGGATTATTTATAAAGTTGTCGAATGAAAGTATGTTGAGGTGAACGATGGCAATGGCACAAAAACTCCAACATAATGTTACAATAAAAGGCACGAAAGACGGTCTTGTCCTGCTGTTGGACGACCTATGCTCATTTGAGCAGCTGGTCGAGGAGCTACATGATAAATTATCCGACGACCATGGACAGTTGCTGAATGGACCGCTTATTTCAGTCATTGTCAAAACCGGCAACCGGTATTTATCAGACCAGCAGTCGGAGCTGGTGCGTGAAATTATCGGACAAAAGCAGAACCTGGACATCAAGCGGTTTGAATCCAATGTCATTACGGTGGCTGAAGCGGAGGAAATGAAGAAAGAAGCTCAGATCATGAGAGTTTCAAAAGTCATCCGTTCCGGCCAGGTGTTAAGTGTTCAGGGGGATCTTTTGCTGATCGGAGATGTAAATCCAGGCGGCACGATAATGGCAACCGGCAATATTTTTGTGATGGGTTCGTTAAAAGGCATCGCCCACGGAGGATCATCCGGTAACCGTGAAGCGGTTATTGCCGCTTCTGTCATGAAACCCACTCAGCTAAGAATTGCGGATCTGATCAGCCGGGCGCCTGACCATTATCCGGAAATTGGGCATGAAATGGAATGCGCCTATATTTCTGATGAAGAAAATCAAATTTTGATTGACCGAATCAGTACAGTACATAGAATCAGGCCCAATTTGAATCGTTTATAGTAAGAAAGGGGAATGAATCATGGGAGAGGCAATAGTCATTACTTCTGGGAAAGGGGGAGTCGGTAAAACTACGACTTCTGCGAATATCGGTACGTCCCTTGCCCTTTCTGGTAAAAAAGTATGTCTTGTTGATACTGACATCGGCCTTCGCAATCTGGATGTGTTAATGGGTCTGGAAAATCGAATCATTTATGATCTGGTTGACGTCGTCGAAGAGCGCTGCAAGCTTCACCAGGCGCTGATTAAAGATAAACGGTTTGAATGTTTATTCCTTCTTCCTGCCGCGCAGACCAAGGATAAAAGCTCCGTTCAACCGGAACAGATAAAGAAAATCATTACAGAATTAAAACAGGATTATGATTACGTCATCATCGACTGTCCTGCTGGTATCGAACAAGGATTCAAGAATGCAGTTGCAGGTGCGGACAAGTCCATCGTGGTGACAAATCCTGAAATTTCTTCGGTTCGTGATGCTGACCGTATTATCGGATTGCTTGAACAAGAAGAAGTGGAAGCTCCTAAACTGATCGTTAACCGAGTACGAAACCACCTGGCTAAAAGCGGTGACATGCTTGATGTGGATGAGATTGTATCCATCCTTGCCATTGAGCTGATCGGCGTGGTCGTTGATGATGAGAATGTCATCAAAGCGGCAAATAAAGGTGAACCGATCGCGATGAACCCCGATAGCAAAGCGTCCATCGCCTATCGGAATATCGCAAGACGAATTCTTGGAGAATCTGTCCCTCTGACTACGATTGATGAGGAAAAAGGATTCTTCTCAAAAATTAAAACGTTGCTGGGAATGAGATAATTCATTCCCAAATTTCCTTCATTGAAAGGGAGAGGCAGTCCATCTGCCCTTCCCCGGACTTGGAGGATTTTTTATTCTTCAGGCAAAGACCCTTTCTTCCTCTGTCATAAGGCCCGCGGACAAGTCATAAGATGTGGTATAACATGATGCGGAGGAATGGATGATGAGAAACAGTGCGGATGATATAAGACGGCGGTATGCAGACAGGCTTCCTCAAGGAGAGAATGAAACGTTCAGAACCAGCTTGTATACAGGGAGTACAGCTTCAATGGAGGAAAAGAAGAGAGGCCCCCGATTTAACGGGTCGTTCTTTTTATTTCAGATCATGATGTCCGTGTGCCTTTTTCTTGGGGCGGGAATTCTATTTAAAAATGACAGTGAGCTTTCGGCAAAAGGGCAGAGTTTGATTAAGAAAATGTACCGCAGTGAGTTTCAGTTTGCAGCCGCGAAAAAATGGTACGAGAATCAGTTTGGGAAACCACTGGCGTTATTGCCTGAAAAACAAATTGAACCAGGCAAGAATGCCACAGCTGCAAATAAAAACGAAGATTATGCCCAGCCTGCATCTGGAAGAGTGTATGAATCCTTTGAGACGAACGGAAAAGGCATTATGATGGAGACGGGAAAAACATCGGACGTGGATACCGTAAAAGAAGGATATGTCATTTTTATCGGCAAAAAGAAAGACCTTGGAAATACCGTCGTCATTCAGCACAGCAATGGGGAAGAATCTTGGTATGGCGAGTTGGACAGCATTGATCCCGATGTAAAGCTCTACAGCTATATGGAAAGCAAAAAACACCTTGGTAAAGTGACACCGAATAAGGACGGAAAAACAGGTAAATTTTACTTTGCCCTGAAAAAAGGCAACACATTTGTTGATCCGAGCAAGGTGATCCCTTTTGAATAATCCTGTTTTTCAATTTTTCAGCAAAGTAAAGATTAACCCCCTTTTTTGGCTAATCATTGGGCTCTCAATCATCACCGGACATTTTCGTGAAATCATATTGCTGTTTCTGGCAGTTTTTATACATGAGATGGGTCATTATGCGGGGGCTCATCTTTTTCAATGGCGTGTAAAGAAAATCGAACTTTTTCCGTTTGGCGGAGTTGCGGAAGTAGAGGAACATGGAAACCGGCCGTTCCGTGAAGAAGTGATCGTTACACTGCTGGGCCCTGTGCAGCATCTCTGGCTTATGCTGGCCGCTTTTTTCTTATTTCAGCTTGGCTGGTGGAATCCTCAGGACTTTGAGTGGTTTATTAAAATGAACGTAACTCTTCTGGTTTTTAATCTGCTGCCGGTATGGCCCCTTGATGGAGGAAAACTGATGTTTGCCGCTGCAGCCAGCATTTTTCCATTTAAAAAAGCACATACTGTATTTTTATTAACCTCTTTCTCCATCATGCTGATCCTGTTCTTTTCATTTTTACCCCGGGATCCCCTGCATTTAAATCTATGGTTCGTGACGATCTTCCTTGGTGTCTCTCATTATATCGAGTGGAAAAGGCGGCAGTTTGTCTTCCTTCGTTTCTTGATGTCGAGGATTGCGGATGACAGGAGATCGGGCTGGCTGACAAAGCCCATACATGTTCCCTCGGATGCAGCGCTTTATGACGTCATCAGTCTGTTTCGAAAAGGGGTCCGTCATTTTATCGTCATCCAAGCTTCGGAAACAAACAGGATCGTGGAAGAGAAGCAGGTGCTTAACATGTTTTTTTCATCCAATCAGGTCAGATGTGCAATCGGACATCTTTTTCGTTAAAATAAAAGGATGAGTGACGTAAGCGAGGTAAGTAGATGTGAAAAAAATTATTATTAATGCTTTAACCCCAATCAAAAGAACAGCAGTCATGGATTTCGATGAAGCGATAGAACTTCAAGTTGATGATTCATCCGATCAGACTGTACCTGGAAGCATCTATAAAGGCAGGGTAAAGAAAGTGCTGCCTGGCATGCAGGCGGCCTTTGTGGACATTGGAGCTGAGAAGAACGGATTCATTCATCGTGATGACCTGCTTTCCTATCAGCAGACGTATATGGCACCAGAAGATAAGAAAGGGACATCCATCAGTTCTTTCGTGAAAGAGGGGGAAGAACTGATCGTCCAGGTAATAAAGGAAGAAACAGATTCAAAGGGAGCGAGGCTGACCGGGATGCTGGCAATCCCGGGCTCACGGCTTGTTTTCCTTCCGAACGCTTCTCATATCGGTGTATCCAAGAAAATGAGCAGGAATGAGAAGGAAAAATGGCGTCTATTTGGCCATTCTCTTGTGAAGGGCGAAGATGGCGTGATTTTTCGTACCGCATGCACGGGACAATCGGAAGATGATATACAAGCAGAGTTCGACGGACTTGTAGAGAGGCACCGCCATTTGGCGGCACGGGCGGAACAAGCGGCAGCTCCTGCTCTTTTGCATGATGAAGGTGATTATCTGAATAAGATTATCCGTGACCATGCGTATGAAGACGAAACGGAAATCATCATTGATGACGGAGCGGAATTCAGGAAACTGATCTGGCTGGCCAAGCCATTTCCGCTGCTTCAAAAGAATATCGTTTTGTACAGCGGGAAGGAGAATATCTTCTCCTATTACGGAGTTGACGCACAATGGGAAAAAGCACTCCGACCGCATGTCTGGCTCAAAAACGGAGGTTCATTGCGGATTGATTACACCGAAGCCATGTCTGTTATTGATGTTAACACGGATAAATTCACAGGGAAATCAAGCCGGAGGGAAACTGTTCTTCAAACGAACCTTCAAGCGGCTGAGGAGATTGCGAAACAGCTTCGGCTTAGAAACATTTCCGGCATGATTGTCATTGATTTCATTACGATGAACGAGCCAGAGGATCAGCAGCGTGTAGAGGAAGCTTTAAAAGCTGCACTTGCTCTCGATGGAACAACTACCGTGGTTCACGGATTTACCCGAATGGGCGTATTTGAAATGACTCGCAAAAAAGAGAAAAAGCCACTGTTCCATGTACTGACCGAGACTTGTTCTGTCTGTAAGGGCACAGGCAGGGTGCAGTCTGCAAGAACAGTCGCCAATCAGGCAGAACTGGCGCTGCGGGAATACCGCCACATGGATGATGAAGCTCTGTGGATCGAAGCTACTCCTGAAGTAGCCCGCCATTTAAGAGGGATAGACAGTGAACATCTTCAAAATCTTGAGTCGCTTCTCTCGTATCGGATTTATATAAGTGAAAGCGGCCACGATTCCATCCCATCCTATGCTATCCGCCATATCGGGCCGATTAATGAAATTGAAGAAAGAATGAAAAGATAAATTGACATGGCAGAACACAACATGGTATGATTCTTCTGTTAGTTTATTGGAGCACCCGCTCCAACCGCTCAGGAACAGGTTTTCAAGCTTACATAAGCACCTGTGATGGCGAGTCTGAGTTTACAAGGAGGTGCACGTGATGTACGCAATTATTCAAACTGGTGGCAAACAAGTAAGAGTTGAAGAAGGTCAAGTGATCTATGTTGAAAAGCTTGATGTGGAAGCTGGCGATACTGTAACATTCGAGGATGTTCTTATGGTTGGTGGAGACAGCCTGAAAGTAGGAGCTCCTTTGCTTGATGGAGTGACTGTAACAGGTAAAGTTGAAAAACATGGCCGAGGCCAAAAAGTGGTCGTTTACAAGTTCAAAGCGAAAAAGAACTACCGTCGTAAACAAGGTCACCGTCAGCCTTACACTAAAGTAGTTATCGACAAAATCAACGGTTAATTCCAATGATTAAGGTAACCATCTACAGAGATGAACAGCATCACATTCGTTCGTTTTCAATGAGTGGACATGCCGATTCCGGCCCTTATGGACAAGATCTTGTCTGTGCCGGTGCATCAGCCGTCTCTTTTGGAGCGATCAATGCGATGGAAGTCCTGTGCAGCATTACACCTGATGTGGAAACACAACAGGATGGAGGCTACCTGGTTTTCCGTGCTCCGGATCATCTTGAAGACCATATCCATGAAAAAGTGCAGCTTCTTCTGGAAGGTATGGTTGTTTCCTTAAAAACAATCGAAAACGACTATGGTCGATTTATTTCATTGCAGGAAAAACAAGCATAGTCTTGGTTTGCTGCAAAACACCGAATGAGGAGGTGGGACGAATGCTAAAATTAAACCTTCAATACTTTGCTTCCAAAAAGGGAGTAGGTAGCACAAAGAACGGTCGTGATTCCCAATCAAAGCGCCTTGGTGCTAAGAGAGCGGATGGTCAAATGGTATCAGGCGGATCTATTCTTTACCGTCAGCGCGGTACAAAAATCTATCCTGGTATGAATGTTGGCCGTGGCGGAGATGACACTCTTTTTGCGAAAGTGGACGGAGTTGTTCGTTTTGAGCGTCTTGGACGTGACCGCAAACAAGTAAGTGTATACCCAATCGCAAACGAAGCGTAAGAAGATAGCTCTAACCGGGTTGGTTAGAGCTTTTTCTTTTGTAAATGGGTATTTATTAACAGGCTTTTGGATCTAATACCATTGAAGCAGAGGAAATGGCAATTTAACTATTCAAACAGGAGTGCAAATATGGGTAAAGATTGGTCAACGATAGAATTATTAAGGCATGCCCGCCATGACTGGCTCAATCAGCTCCAGCTTATTAAGGCAAACCTCTCTATGGGTCGGACCGAACGGGCAAAGGAGATTATCGAGGAAATCATTCTTATTTCCAGGCACGAATCAAACCTCATGAATTTGAAAGTTCCTGAATTGGCAGAGTACCTCATAACCTTCAACTGGCTGAAACACCCCATTGTACTTGAAACGGAAGTTGCCGGTGAGGCGAGAGACCTCTCAAAGGCTGGGAAGGTAATCCTTGAGGCTTGCCAGTCTCTTTTTGCCGTCATGAACCGCTCGGTTAATCCGCTGGCTGAAAATCGGCTTGTTTTCACGATCTCAAACCAACAGCATCCTTCCGCTTTTATGTTTCGCTTAACGGGCAGTATACATAATACAGAGGAATTTGAGTCGGAGCTGAAGGATGTCATTTCGGCACATAAATTATTAGACGTAATCGAAAGCTATATTCAACCCGATGAAGTATTTCTTGTTTTCCAGATGAAACAGTAAAGAAATTATAGAAGGAGGCGAGCAAACATGTTCGTGGATCAGGTCAAAATTTTTGTGAAAGCCGGAGACGGCGGAAACGGAATGGTTGCGTTTCGCCGTGAAAAATACGTACCTAACGGCGGACCTGCCGGCGGAGACGGCGGTAAAGGCGCTAATGTTATTTTTGAAGTAGAAGAGGGTCTGCGTACGTTAATGGACTTTCGCTTTAACAAGCATTTTAAAGCCAAGCGCGGTGAACATGGCATGTCCAAAGGCATGCATGGCAAAAATTCAGAAGATATGATCGTAAAAGTACCGCCTGGCACTGTCGTAACAGATGCTGAAACAGGACAAGTACTAGCAGACCTTGTTCATCATGAACAGCGTGCTGTTATTGCCAAAGGCGGACGAGGAGGACGGGGAAATACCCGTTTTGCTACACCGGCAAACCCTGCTCCTGAGCTTTCGGAAAACGGGGAACCAGGTGAAGAAAGAGAAGTTGTTTTAGAATTAAAGGTACTAGCGGATGTTGGGCTTGTTGGATTCCCGAGCGTAGGGAAATCCACGCTTCTTTCTGTTGTATCCGCGGCTAGGCCAAAGATTGCAGAATACCACTTTACGACCATCACTCCTAATTTAGGCGTAGTGGCAGTAGATGACGGCAGAAGCTTTGTGATGGCTGACCTGCCAGGGTTGATCGAAGGCGCGCATGAAGGCGTTGGCCTCGGACATCAGTTCCTTCGCCATATTGAACGGACAAGGGTTATCCTGCATGTGATCGACATGTCCGGCATGGAAGGAAGAGATCCATACGAGGACTTCATGAAAATTAATGAAGAACTAAAGCAATACAATTTAAGGCTTACAGAACGTCCGCAGATTGTTGTAGCCAACAAAATGGATATTCCGGGTGCGGAAGAAAACCTGGAAGAATTTAAACAGAGGCTATCTGAGGATATTCCTGTTTATCCGATATCAGCAGTTACAAGACAAGGATTAAAAGAGGTCCTTTACACAACAGCTGATCTTCTGGAAAACACACCTGAGTTCCCGCTGATCCATGAGGAAAAAGAAGAGAGCCGGGTGCTGTACCGCCACGAAAAGGAAGAGTCCGGTTTTTATATTACACGGGATTCTGCTGGTACATTTATCATCAACGGACCAAAGATCGAAAAACTATTCAAAATGACAGACTTTACAAGAGACGAGTCAGTAAAACGGTTTGCACGCCAGATGCGTTCCATGGGTGTGGACGAAGCGCTTCGTGAAAAAGGTGCGGAACACGGGGATACCATCCGAATCTTGAAATATGAATTTGAATTTATCGAATAGGCTGCGCTTGAGGGCAGTCTATTTTTTGTCTATATGGGATAGACATATGGTTATCTCATTGGATATACTTATGAAAAAGCCCGTTTTGGAGGTTACATATGAAAGAAAGGCAATTTTACATGGTCAGGGAAGATGTTCTTTCAGAATCCATGCAAAAAACGCTTGAAGCAAAATCCTTGTTAGACCGTGGCAAGGTAAAAACTGTCGCGGAGGCTGCTGAAAAAGTGGGCCTCAGCAGGAGTGCGTTCTATAAGTACAGGGATGGAATTTTTCCTTTTCATACGATGATCAAAGAAAAGATCATTACCCTTTCTATCAATCTCGAAGACCGTTCAGGTGCGTTGTCAAGCCTTCTCACCATTGTTGCCTCTGTTGGCTGCAATGTGCTCACCATTAACCAGACCATACCGCTGCAAGGGAGAGCCAATGTGATGCTGACGATTGAAACCAACGGCCTTCGTGGTGAAATCAATGAACTGCTGACCACATTGAATCGTATGGAAGCTGTAGAGCGAGTCGAAGTGATTGGAACCGGGGCATAACAACAAAAAAGGGGACTGTCCAAGAAGTCTGGTAGCTGTTGATCTCCGCTCCAGGCTGCTCGCTTTTACCGGCGTAAACGCCTACTTTCGCAGGGCGTGCGGTGAGCCTTACCGGCGTGAACGCCTACTTTTTGGCGCAAGCGCCTGCGGGAGTCTCACCTGTCACGCTAGTCCCGCAGGACAAGGAAGGCTGCGGCAGCGTTATATCGCACGAAGAAAATGTGAAATTCATTTTCGAGGAGTCTTGCACCTTGCACTCCAATCAACTTTTCATTGAAGATTTTTCACGTCAAAGGAGCTGCCTGAAGGTCAATTTTCGACTTTCAGGACAGCCCCTTTTTTTATGAATGCAAATATCCTTTTTGTTTAAGCTCCCTGCATACGTTATCCAGCTGCTCTTTCGTTGGTGCCTCGAGCATATGAAGGTGGATGCCCTCTGTTAATGTACTGAGCAATGCAGCGTTTGTTGATGACAATTTGCCGAGAAATTCCTCTACATCCTTTCGAGTACTGAGAAGAAGAGATGCAGTCAGGTCTCCGTATATCGGGTGTTCGACAATTACATTCTTAACCGTCACTCCATGATCGACAATTGTAAAAAGTTCATCTTTCGTTTGCTCTGGAGAATGGTTGGAAACAATCAAATGTCTATGTGGAACGTCTTTTTCTTCCGTTTTTAAATAGAGGTATCCTTGGGAAGTGGCGATAATCGGTTCATTTTTTGCTTTTAACAGCGAGATGTCGCCAACAATAACCTGGCGGCTGACATTTGTTTTAAGTGCGAGTTCACCGCCTTTGATCGGGCTCTTGCTCTCTTTTAACCACTTTAGTATGAGGTCTCTTCTTTCGTCTCCTGGTATTTTTGGAGTCTCCATTACACATTTTCAACTCCCTGTTTGATAATAAAAGCGTTGTGCAAGATCATGGATGGCTGCAGCCAAAGCCTTAATTTCCTCTTTTGTTGTTTCTTTTCCGAGTGTAATCCGCACGAGTTCATGTGCTTCATCCGCTGATCGCCCCATCGCAAGGAGGGTTTTGGAAGGTTCCTGCTGTCCTGCTTTACAAGCTGAACCGGTTGAAACAGCGATCTTCTGGCGGTTTAATTCCAGCATGACATACTGCCCTTCAATCCCTTTCAGACGAATGGCCAGAAAATGTGGCAGCGTCGTACGGCTGTCTCCTTCAATGATTAAACATTCATCTTCTTCTGTCAGGGAAAGAAAGTAGTTTTTTAATTCTTCTACATTTGTCTTCCATTCTACCATACGATTCACGTGATTGCTTGCCGCTGTAATAAAAGAAACGATTCCCGGAGTGTTGATTGTTCCCGGGCGAAACCCTTTTTCATGTGTACCGTTCTTGAGCAGCGGCTGCCAGGTGAGAGTGGGGGAAATATATACAGCACCTACACCTTTAGGGCCATGAATTTTATGAGAAGAAACAGTAAGAGCACCAATATTCATTTCCACCGCATGAAGAGGGATCTTACCGAACGTCTGGACACAGTCACTATGGAAAATGACATTCTCTTCTTTCAGCAAAGCTCCGATTTCACCTAATGGCTGGATAACGCCTATCTCACTGTTTCCGTGAGTAATCGTAGCGAGAATGGTCTCTTTTCGAATGGCGCTGCGAAGATCGTTTAAAGCGATCCTCCCGTTCTGATCAACAGGAAGTACGGTGATTTCAAAGCCTTCATTTTCTAGAAAAGCAAGGGCCTGCTGCACGGATCCATGCTCTAGCGGTGAAGTGATGATGTGGTTTCCTTTTTCCTTGTTTCCAAAAGCAAGGCTTGTGAGCGCCAGAAAATTACCGTCGGACCCTCCTCCTGTAAAGTAGATCCCTTCACTATTGCAGCCAATCATCCCAGCCAGTTCAGCACGTGCCAGATTGACCAGATCTGCAGCCTGTGATCCTTGGTCATGCAGGCTCGAGGTATTTCCAAAGTACATTTTTGCTGTTTCTGTAAAAGCATACAGTGCTTCTTCTGACATAGGAGTCGTTGCTGCGTAATCAAGATAAATCATTCTTAAACCGCCTCTCGTAAAAAACTCTTGTCATAAGTGTAATTCTATGTAAATATAAGTGTCAAGACACCTGTAAAGAAAATGAACGGGGGTTTCGTCATGAACGTAGAGTCTACAGACGTTCTCATTATCGGCTCCGGCATTGCTGGATTAATGACAGCCGAATGTTTACGCTCGCATAAGAATGTGACAATCATCACAAAGTCATCCTTCCAGAACAGCAATTCTTATCATGCCCAAGGAGGGATTGCAGCGGTCACTGAAAAAGAAGACCACTGGGCTGAACACTTTATAGATACCGTAAAAGCAGGAAGTTTTCACAATGAAGAAACTCTCACCGAGATTCTGGTCAAAGAAGGTCCGGACATGATCCGAACGATGGAGGATTGGAAGGTTCCCTTTGACCGCAACAAAGATGGCAGTCTCACGCTCGGCAGGGAAGGAGGACATCGGCGGGCACGGATCGTCCATGCTGGCGGTGATAGAACAGGTTCAAAAATAGTTGATGCCCTTTATCAAAGAATCTCCCATCATATTACGGTCAAAGAATTTGAAATAGCTGGGGACCTTATCATTAAGCAAGGAAAATGCGTTGGTGCCTGGACAAAGAATGCTGACGGTAAGATTACTGTTTATTTCGCAGACTCTGTCATTCTTGCTTCCGGAGGCGCAGCTGGTCTTTATACAGTCAATTCCAACGACAAAAGCATTACAGGAGACAGCATCGCCCTTGCATTTCGAGCAGGTGCGGTACTCTCTGACCTGGAATTTATACAGTTTCATCCTACGATGCTATTTACGAATGGGGCATCTTTCGGTTTAGTATCGGAAGCGGTAAGAGGAGAAGGGGGCACATTGGTTACTTCCGAAGGAACACCCTTGATGTCTGGTGTCCATGAGATGGGTGACTTGGCACCTCGAGATATCGTTTCGAGAACTATTTTTGAATTCATTCAAAAGGGATATGAAATTTTTCTTGATGTTTCAAAAGTGAAAAACTTCACAAACCGGTTTCCTGCCATAACAGCAAATTGCCGAAACGCTGGAATTGTACTTAACGAAGGCAGAATTCCTGTTGCCCCGGGTGCTCATTTTACAATGGGAGGAGCGGTCACAAACCAATGGGGGGAAACGACAGTTCCTCATCTGTATGCTGTTGGGGAAGCTTCCCGAACCGGCGTGCATGGCGCCAACAGGCTTGCGAGCAACTCACTGCTTGAAGGTGTAGTCTTCGCCAAACGGACAGCTGCAAGGATTATGGCTTTGAAAGAGCATGAAGCCTCCCTGTACCCGGTTAAATGGGAATATACAGAACAACAGAAGAGAAGATGGCCGGAGAAACATGAGATTCAAAGAAAAATGACACAGTATGCAGGGATTGTCCGGACAAGGGAAGGCCTGGGTGAAGCGATCCGCTGGTTTGAAAATTTCTCCATAGAAAAGCCGGATTATCACTGTAAACCCGATGAAATTGAAAGGATTAACATGCTGCAAACCGGCTGGCTGATCGTTACATCTGCTCGCTTGCGGACAGAGAGCAGGGGCGGCCATTACAGAAGTGATTTTCCGTCCAACGATGATAACTGCTGGCTGAAAAAACAAGTATACAGAAAGAAGGATCAAAATGAACAAGCTGAAGCTAAAAAAGCAGCTGCAGGAATTTTTTCTTGAAGATCTTGGAGAAGGGGACATCACATGCGGATTGCTGTTTCCGGAGGATGAGGAGACAGAAGCGCGCTTTATCGCTAAAAAATCCGGTGTATTTTCGGGAATGGATGTGATTTCCGAAGGGTACCGGCTGCTAAGCGAAAATTGTACAGTTGTTCCTAATGTGAAAGACGGCGATGTTATTAAACCTGGACAGATTCTTGCGGAGGTGAAAGGTCCAGCATCTGCTATTTTTGGCGGAGAACGAGTCATTCTGAATCTCGTGCAGAGGATGTCAGGGATAGCGACGCTAACGAATGAAGCAGTAACCGTTCTCAACAGTGAAAAAACGAAAATTTGCGACACGCGTAAAACCACACCAGGGATCAGGATGTTCGAGAAATACGCTGTCCGCTGCGGCGGAGGGTATAACCACCGTTTCGGCCTGTATGACGGGGTGATGGTCAAAGACAATCATATCGCCCGGGCTGGCGGTATAACCGAAGCCGTAAATACTGTGAAGTCCAGTCTGGGACACATGGTGAAAGTGGGAGTAGAAACAGAGAATCTTGAACAGGTGAAAGAAGCTGTATGTGCAGGTGCGGATGTGATTATGTTCGATAACCGCACACCAGAAGAGATTGGAGCATGGAAACATCATGTTCCTGGTCATATCATTACGGAAGCTTCCGGAGGCATATCCCTTGATGAACTTCGTCATTATGGGAAAACTGGAGTGAATTTTATTTCGCTTGGATTGCTCACTCACTCAGCGGTATCACTCGACATCAGTTTAAACATTACAGGGGGGTTAAAAGATGAGCTTACTGGAAGCCATCAAGCTGAAATCCGGAATTCCTGAAACCTATTTCACGATGACGGAAGAAGATATGATCGAACGGGTCAGAGCAGTTAAGAAGAAACTCGGAGACCGTTTGTATATTCCAGGACATCACTATCAAAAAGATGAAGTGATTCAATTTGCGGATACGTCGGGAGATTCGCTCCAGCTCGCCCAGCAGTCGGCCAATAACCATGATGCAGAATTCATCGTATTTTGCGGTGTGCACTTCATGGCGGAAACAGCAGATATGCTGACGGAATCTCATCAAAAAGTGATCCTTCCGGATATGAGAGCCGGATGTTCCATGGCGGACATGGCGGATATCCATCAGACAGAGAAAGCCTGGGACCGATTACAGTCCTTGTTCGGTGATACGCTCCTGCCGCTCACGTATGTCAATTCTACGGCAGCCATCAAAGCATTCTGCGGTAAGAATGGCGGAGCAACCGTGACCTCATCAAATGCAGAACGAATGCTGGAATGGGCGTTTGCACAAAAAGAAAGAATCCTTTTTCTTCCCGATCAGCACTTGGGCCGGAACACTGCGCATACGCTGGGTGTTCCATTGGAGCAAATGGCTGTATGGGATCCAATTGCTAATAAATTGGAATATGACGGAGATCTGGATGCAGTTAAAGTGATTCTCTGGAAAGGACACTGTTCGGTCCATGAAAAATTCACAGTTGATAATATTCGATCCTTGCGTGTGAACGATCCAGAGATGAAGGTCATCGTCCATCCAGAGTGCAGCCATGAAGTCGTTCAGCAATCGGATATGGCGGGCTCCACTCATTATATTATTCAGACGATCCAAAAAGCTGAGCCAAACAGCGCTTGGGCGATAGGGACAGAGATGAATCTCGTCAACCGCCTGAAAAAAAACCATCCGGATAAACGGATAATTTCTTTAAATCCCAATCTTTGCCCCTGTCTGACGATGAATCGCATTGATCTTCCTCATCTGACATATGCGCTTGAAAAAATCGCACAGGGAGATCCTCATAACATCATAACAGTGGATAGCGAAACAACTGAATACGCAGTAAAAGCTCTTGAGAGAATGTTAGCAAGAGCGTAGATGACTCCTTCCTGTCAAAGTCATACAGCTGATTTTCAGGGCATAAATTGGTAAAAGACCGACTACTGAAATAGGTAGTAGCACAATGCCCAGATTCTCATATACTGTATAGAAATTTGGCAGGAGGGAGTTTTGTTTACGTGAGAATTCATATCGTTCAAAAAGGTGATACTCTCGAAAAAATCGCCGATAAGTATAATGTAACTTCTGAAGAATTAAGAAGAGTGAATTTCGGTTTATCTTCAGGCGCTCTTGAAAGAGGATCAAAAGTAAAGATTCCTTCTGAACAAGTGCCGATCGGACGCGGAGAGAAAGCAAAGATGCCGTTTATGATGCCAGGCTCTAAAAAAGAGCAGCCGAAGAAAAAAGAAATGCCCAAAAAAGAAATGCCAGCAGTTCCAGTTCAGGAAATTCCGGTTCCAGCCCCGCCGCCACCGCCGCCAAAACCTGCACCTATTCCAGCTCCGCCTAAAGCAGCACCGATTATCCCAAAAGCAGCACCAATAATCGCAAAAGCAGCACCGATAATCGCAAAAGCAGCACCGATAATCCTAAAAGCTGAACCTAAAATGGCGCCAAAGGCCGAGCATAAAATGCCGATGAAAGCAGAACCCATTATGCCGTTAAAGCCGGCACCGGCAAAAAAGGATATGCCATTTAATCCATTGCTTCCGAAAAAAGATTACAAAGAATCGTCCATGAAATCACCAAAACCGCTTGCCCCTATGTCTCATAAAGATTTTGCGGCGTTTATGGAATCATCCTCATCTTCACATATGAAATGGGGACATCACCACGAGCCGATTCACTATAAAGAACCTCAAATGAACTATGTGCCGCCTGCCTATCTTTCCCCGGGGCTCGTCCATGGAAAAGACGAGTTTGGAATGGGGAAACAGCATAAACATCCATTCTTGGGTGAAGAGTCATCTTCTGTAATGAACCAGATGTATTCAGGTGTTCCGCCGATGTTTGAACAGCCTCAGGGGTACACTGCTCCTGTATATGGAGGTGCAGGGGCAGGAATGCCGCCATTCAGTGCCATGCCTTATCAAGGCCAGGGACAGCAGGCAGGCTCTTACCCTCAAGTTCACCCAGGTGGTTCACAAATGGGTATGGGGGCACCAGGTTCAGGCCAGATGGGATACAGCAGCATGCCTCAGACTGGAATGCAACAGCAGCCTATGGCATCTCAGCACGGAATGATGCTATCGCAGGATCAGCAGCAAAATCCATATGCTACGTTTATGCCGATGCAAAGTCAGCCGATGGGCCAAGGAATGCAAGGTCAGCCATACGGCGGCCAGCAGATGGGCCAGGGAATGCAGGGTCAGCCATACGGCGGCCAGCCGATGAGCCAGGGAATGCAGGGTCAGCCATACGGCGGCCAGCCGATGAGCCAGGGAATGCAGGGTCAGCCATACGGCAGCCAGACGATGAGCCAGGGAATGCAAGGTCAGCCATATGGCGGCCAGCCAATGAGCCAGGGAATGCAGGGTCAGCCATATGGCGGCCAGCCGATGAGCCAGGGAATGCAGGGTCAGCCATATGGCGGCCAGCAGATGGGCCAAGGAATGCAAGGTCAGCAAATGTATGGTGAATATCCGCCAGGCCAAGTTTCTCAAGGTTATGGTGATATGTCCGGAGGGCAAGGATCTTACGGCGTTAATCCCCCAGCCCAGCAAGGACAAATGGGTCAGATGCAAGGAATGCCAAATCCATACTCACAGGCGCAATACCGTGATGGCTCGTTAGACAGCCAAGATCAAGATGAAGAGTAATTCATACGGAGACGGTTTCAAAAGAAAGCGTCTCTTCTTAAATAGCCTTACTGAGAAAGGTCTGGATATTAAAAACCATTATTTTGTGAAACACAATGTTTGTATTATTGAAACCAAAGCAGGAACTTATGTGCTTAAAGGGTTCTCCAGAAAGGAAGAATGTCAGGAGCAATTGAAGCTGTCCCGGTGGTATTCTCAACAATCAAGTCCGATGATGGGAATATATACGTCTTTTCCGACCGGAAAGAAAATACATTACTATGAGAACATGTATTGGGGCATCATGCCTTTTTATAAAGGTGATGAACTTGATCTGAATGACGAAAAGGACATAAGAGACGGAATCCATGCGATTCGAAAGTTCCACCGCCAGAGTATCTTTCAGTCTGACTCCTATCTCTCGCTTCTATCGAGCTATTCACTTATCGAAAAGTGGACCAAACGATTTAATGCTTTTAAAAGAAACAGCAAAAAACATCATATTTCTCATGAGATGAGTGAAGCTTTTCAGGAAATGATTGCGTGGGGGAAATGGTCATTGAGCCATTTGAACCGAAGAGAACTGGAAAAAATGGAACAGAACGCAAGACAAAAGGGTGAAGTATGCCACGGAGATGTTGCTCCTCATAACTTTATGCGCTTAAGCGGAGACACCGTTATCTTAATCGATTACGACCTGTTTTCCGTCGTTCCGCAGGATTATGACATTCTTCAATATGTAAACCGGATCATGCCATATTGGGATTGGTCCCCATCCATATTGCGAAAATGCCAAGACCCTGAGCTGGAATCGCTTCTCCGTAAAAAATGGTTTTTAATCGCCCTTGTTTTTCCGACGGATCTTTACAGAGAATGGAATCGTGCATTCGAAGCGGGTAAAGATCAGATCAAAGAAATGACGACCTTTACAGAAGAAGATCTTCCGTTCCGGAGAAAGTTTATAAAAACAATACAGGAATTGGTCAAGAATCCCACGTAATATCCAGAAATTATATGCCTTACCGGTATGTGACAGAGTAAAAAGAACCTCCGAATGCCATTCTAGTGGTGAAAGGAGGTTTTTGCATTGAAGATTATACTAAGCGGTATAACGGTTCTTGCATTAACAGCAGGTCTGGTGGGCTGTAACAACAACAAAGGTGCGCTCGACCGCAACGATAATGATGTAAGGCCGATCGGATATTATTCCAACGAGGGTGATAACCGCGGGGATTTGGACCGCAGTAAAGGCCCTGTTACTGACATGATGGATAATAACCGTACCGATCATAATGTAACGTATCATGAGGACTATGATGGTGCGCTTGCCGAGAAGATCAGGAACCGGGTCAACAGTATGAACAATGTAGACGATGCTCATGTTATTTTGAATGATAACAACGTCATTGTCGGAATAGATACCAGTGAAAACGATAAAAGCGCTGTCGATCAGAGAGTGTATAGAGAAGTGAAAAAGCTGGTTCCCAACCGGGATGTTCGCGTGACAACTGATGACTCGATCGTGAATCGAATCAAAAACGTAGATAATAATCTCCGTGACGGCAAAACAACCAATGAAGTCAGCTCTGACATCAAAGGAATTATGTCGGATATCGGAAAAGCAGGCACCAACTTAGGAGATGCAGTAAAACGTCCTTTCGAAAATAATCGATAGAGAACAGGATTTTTTCTGTTCTCTTTTTTTATTTCATTGAACAGGAGCATTGCGATTTTTGTGTTAAACTCCCCGTTCGGGCTGACTCTGTGATACAATACTGACAGAAACGTATGGTCGCTTTTTTAAGGAGAGAACATGATTGATTGAACATATAAATGGAAAGATTGAACACGTGTCTGCTGAATATGCAGTTCTTGAAGCCAATGGGATTGGATACCAAATTTTTTGTCCGAATCCATTCATCTATCGTCCCGGTCAAGCTGAGACGATCTACACATATCATTATGTGAGGGAAGATTTGATTGCGCTGTATGGGTTTAAAACACGCAAAGAGCGAGATTTATTCTTAAAATTATTAAACGTATCAGGAATAGGCCCAAAAGGAGCATTAGCGATCATGGCATTCGGACAGCCAGAACAAGTGATTCGGGCCATTGAAGCTGAGGATGAAGGGTTTCTTGTGAAATTTCCGGGAGTAGGGAAGAAGACGGCCCGCCAGATGATATTGGACCTTAAAGGAAAGCTTTCGATCTTCACTGAAGAGCCAATGGAAGGATTATTTGCCGGCCCGGCTTCCGACAGTTCAGAACAGCTTGATGAAGCGGTTGAAGCGTTAACGGCTTTAGGGTATGCCAAGAAAGAAATTAATAAAGTGCTGCCTTCCCTTAAAAAGGAAGATCTGACAACAGATCAGTACATAAGGAAAGCGCTGCAGAAGCTAGTGAACCATTAGGGGCGTGATCGTTTTGGACGACAGAATAGTATCGGGTGAAAGCTCAAGGGACGATTTTTTTGAATTGAGTTTGCGTCCGGAATATTTGCATCAATACATAGGCCAAGAAAAAGTAAAAGAAAATCTAAATATCTTTATTCAGGCGGCTAAGCTTAGAAATGAAGCCCTTGACCATGTTTTGCTATACGGGCCGCCAGGTCTTGGGAAAACGACGCTCGCATCTATCATTGCGAAAGAAATGAACGTCAATTTCAGAACAACAAGCGGTCCCGCAATTGAGCGGCCGGGTGATCTGGCAGCCATCCTCACAGCACTTGAACCTGGGGATGTGCTGTTTATTGATGAAATTCACAGGCTATCAAGAGCGATCGAGGAAGTGCTCTATTCCGCGATGGAAGACTTCTGTCTGGATATTGTAATCGGAAAGGGCGAAACAGCTCGATCTGTCCGGCTGGATCTGCCTCCATTTACGTTAGTAGGGGCGACTACCCGTGCCGGGTCTCTGTCTTCACCGCTCCGTGACCGATTTGGTGTGCTGGCACGTCTGGAATACTACAATAATGAAGATTTAACCGAAATTGTTACACGGACCAGTGAAGTATTTGGAATGAAGATTGACAATACTTCTGCCCAAGAGATAGCCCGCCGTTCAAGAGGGACGCCGAGAATCGCCAATCGTCTCTTCAAAAGAGTACGGGACTTTGCTCAGGTGGATGGGACGGATACGGTGAGTATCAGCCTCGCAGACAGGGCGCTGGAAATGCTTCAAGTTGACCGTTTAGGATTGGATCATATTGACCATAAATTATTACAAGGGATCATCCATAAATATAAAGGCGGCCCGGTAGGTCTTGAAACCATTTCAGCTACGATCGGTGAGGAATCCCATACGATTGAAGATGTTTATGAACCCTACCTGCTGCAGATTGGCTTTATACAGCGCACCCCCAGGGGGAGAGTGGTGACTGCCCTTGCTTATGAGCATTTTAATATGGAGGTGCCGAATCCTTAATGGGAATACCCCGGCTGTTAATACTGATGGGAGTCATCTTGATCATTATCGGTGGTTTATGGACGTTCGTCGGCAAGATTCCCGGCGACATCGTTTTTAAAAAAGGGAACACTACATTTTATTTTCCCATTGTCACATCGATTATTATCAGTGTCATTCTGTCATTGATATTTTATGTGATCGGGCGATTTAAATAGGTGAGAGAAATAGGAGAAGAAAATGGACATCAATATGTTTGATTTTGACCTGCCGGAAGAGCTGATTGCTCAGACACCGCTGAAAGACCGTACTGCTTCAAGGCTGATGGTGCTTGACCCGGTATCCGGACAGATTCAACACAATACGTTTAAAAATGTGATTGATTATCTAAATCCAGGAGATTGCTTAATCCTGAATGATACAAGAGTTCTGCCAGCAAGGCTTCTTGGTGAGAAAGTAGACACTAAGGCTAAGATTGAGATTTTGCTGTTGAAGGAAACAGGCAACGATACTTGGGAAACCCTCGTGAAACCGGCAAAAAGAGTAAAGCCAGGCACCGTCGTTTCTTTTGGAAACGGTTTGCTTAAAGCTGTTTGTCTGGAGGAAACTGATCAGGGCGGGCGTACCTTTAAATTTGAATATGAGGGTATTTTTTATGAAATTCTGGACGCTCTTGGCGAAATGCCATTGCCTCCTTATATAAAAGAGCAGCTGGAAGAGCGGGAGCGGTATCAGACTGTGTTTGCCAAACACCAAGGCTCGGCAGCTGCACCAACAGCAGGTCTGCACTTTACTGAAACACTGCTTGAAGAGATTAAGAAAAAGGGTATACATGTTGCTTTTATTACTCTTCATGTAGGGCTGGGAACATTCCGCCCTGTTTCTGTTGAAAATATTCAAGAGCACGACATGCATGCCGAGTACTACCAGTTGACGAAAGGCACGGCTGCACTTCTAAATGAAGTCAGAAACAATGGAGGACGGGTTATCTCGGTTGGAACGACCTCTACCCGCACCTTAGAGACAGTCGCTGGAAAGCACGGAGAATTCCGAGAAGATTCCGGATGGACTGATATCTTTATTTATCCAGGATATCGCTTTAAGGCGATTGACGGAATGATTACTAATTTCCATTTGCCTAAGTCTACACTGATTATGCTGATCAGCGCGCTTGCGGGCCGCGAGAATGTCCTGAAAGCCTATAATGAAGCTGTGCGTCAACGGTACCGCTTCTTTAGCTTTGGAGATGCCATGCTGATTTTAGAAGGGGAGTACAAACATGACAGCAGCCGTCCGGTATGAATTAATCAAAACTTGTAAGCAGTCAGGAGCTAGGCTCGGAAAAGTCCACACGCCCCATGGCGTATTTGAGACTCCTGTATTCATGCCGGTAGGAACACTCGCTACCGTTAAAACAATGAGCCCTGAGGAGTTAAAAGACCTTGGCGCCAATATTATTTTGAGCAACACGTATCATCTCTGGCTTCGTCCGGGACATGAGATCATCCGTGAAGCTGGCGGCCTTCATAAATTCATGAACTGGGACCGTTCCATCTTAACGGATTCCGGCGGTTTTCAGGTATTCAGCTTAAGTGATTTGAGAAAGATCACAGAAGAAGGCGTGCATTTCAGGAACCATCTGAACGGAGAAAAGCTGTTCCTGAGTCCTGAAGGAGCCATGGAGATTCAGAATGCCCTAGGTTCGGACATCATGATGGCATTCGATGAATGCCCGCCGTATCCAGCTGAGTATGAATACATGAAATCCTCTGTAGAAAGGACGAGCCGGTGGGCTGAAAGGTGTCTGGCTTCCCATGAACGTCAGAATGACCAGGGGCTTTTCGGAATCGTTCAGGGTGGTGAATACGAAGATTTACGCCGTCAAAGCGCAGAGGACCTTGTTTCTCTTGATTTTCCGGGTTACGCGGTCGGCGGGCTTTCTGTTGGTGAACCTAAGGATGTTATGAACCGAGTGCTAGAGTTTACGACGCCGTACCTGCCTGACAACAAACCAAGGTATTTAATGGGTGTCGGATCACCTGACTCGCTGATTGATGGAGCAATCCGCGGTATTGATATGTTTGACTGCGTACTGCCTACACGTATTGCAAGAAACGGAACGCTTATGACAAGTGAAGGCCGCCTCGTCGTCCGGAATGCGAAATATGCACGTGATTTCAGGCCTCTTGATGAAAATTGTGATTGCTATACGTGCCGAAACTATTCACGTGCTTATATCCGCCATCTGGTGAAGAGCAACGAAACATTTGGTTTCCGCCTCACAAGTTACCATAACCTTTATTTTTTGGTAAACTTAATGGAACAGGTGAAGCAGGCCATCCGCGAAGACAGGCTGCTTGATTTCCGAGAGGAATTTTTTGAACAATACGGCTTTAATAAACCTGACGCCAAAAACTTTTAACTGGCTTTAACTAATAGAAAGGGGTGAAAATAATGGGTTCTTTAGGTTCTCTTTTACCAATTTTACTGATGTTTGTCATTTTTTACTTTTTGCTGATCAGACCTCAGCAGAAAAGACAAAAGTCTGTTAAAACCATGCAGAGCGGCTTGAAAAAAGGTGATTACGTCGTAACGATCGGCGGTCTTCACGGCACGATTGAAGTGCTGGAAGAAAACACGGTGGTTATCAAATCGAAGGACGGTTCAGCGCTTACGTTTGACCGTAACGCGATCCGTGAATCAAGAGAAGTACAATAAAAATAAAAAATGGCAGAAGCCCCGTTGCTTCCTGCCATTTTTTATTGAGCTATTTATGGCTGCTGAAATTGACGCCCATGATGGCTCCCAGCATACAAAGGAGTAAAAAGATTCCGTGATACATGTACTGCATGGATGTAAATGTGGTTTGGTATCCTAAATATTGCACTAAAAACACGAGCAAGGAGAAAAGCAGGGCTGTACCGGAACCAAGCATAATGCCTTTTTCTTTTCCCTTTTTACCTGAAAGAAATCCTCCAATAAAGAGAGAAAGAAAGGAAAGACCAGTCGTCACCCATTTTAAAGATGATTCTGTCAGAGAAGTGAACCGCAATAGAAGAGAAAGAATAAGACTGCTTATGATAATGGCAACTAAAATTGTGGCAACACCTTTTATCATTGAAGAAAACATATGTCGAACAGCCACTTGGATACGTCCTCCTTTACATACAAGCCTTCCTTATATCCATATTCACCGTCCCGAAAAATAGACGAACATTTTTTGTCCTTCTCCCTGGAAAATGCCCATTATTTAATTCAATTACCAAAACATTCGCCTCATGTTCATTCATCACGATGGTCAAACTAATTATGATGAAAATGAAAGGAGGGAAAGCAATGGAATATTATACAATTATTTTGAGGACCATCTTTGTTTATTTTATTTTGATTGGCGTATTTCGGCTGATGGGAAAACGGGAAATTGGAAAATTATCTGTACTGGACTTTGTTGTTTCCATTATGATCGCCGAACTGGCGGTCATCTCGATTGAAGATCCGAAAGTACCGATGCTTAAGCATCTGGTTGGAATTTTTGTACTGTTTCTCATTCAAATTTTCCTTGCGTTCCTTTCATTAAAAAGCAAAAAGGTTCGAGAGATCGTTGACGGCAAGCCTTCCATTATCATTGAGAACGGACAAATTAATGAATCTGAAATGAAAAAACAGCGCTATAATTTTGATGACCTGCTGACTCAATTAAGGGAGAACAACATAAAGAATGTGGCGGATGTAGAATTTGGAATTCTGGAATCAACAGGGAAGCTTTCCGTCATTACAAGAGAAGTTGAGTGTGACAGGAAAACAAATTCAGAAGTAAGCCCGCTCCCTCTGGTGTTCCCGGTGATATTGGATGGGAAAATTCAGGAAGACCATCTAAAAAAACTGGATAAAACCTCTTTATGGCTACGCCAGGAACTGCGCAAGATGGGAATCAGGGATACAAAAAATATCTCTATCTGTACGATAAATAATAATGACTCGCTGTATGTAGACAAAAAAGATGATTAAGGGGCTGTCCAAGAAGTCTGTAAGCTGTTGATTTCCGTTCCAGGCTGCTCGCTTTTACCGGCGCGAGCTCCTACTTTCGCGGGGTGTGCGGTGAGCCTTACCGGCGTGAACGCCTACTTTTTGGTGCAAGCACCGACGGGAGTCTCACCTGTCACTCTAGTCCCGCAGGACAAGGAAGGCTTCGGCAGCGTTATATCGCACGAAGAAAATGTGAAATTCATTTTCGAGGAGTCTCGCATCTTCCACTTCAATTAACTTTTTATTGAAGATTTTTCAAGCCAAGAAGGGGCTGCCTGAAGGTCAATTTTCGACTTTCTGGCCAGCCCCTTGTTTTATGAAATCCATCTTTTAATTAGCGGAAGGTGAGCGAGGTCTTCTCTCTTCACCAAGCGGAAAAACAACAGAGTAAGAAGATAAACGATACTTGTTAAGACGAGGCAGAGGCACATTCCTGCCACCCTTGAGAACTGAGGGAAGATATACGTATAGATGAGCTGTGAAACAAACCCGGTGATCATGATGGAAAAGAAACCGTAGATGAAATCCTGGGCTTTGATCGTATAGCTGATTGCTTTGGCCACACTTGCAAAATGAAGGAGAGTGACTACGACGATGCCTAGAACGATGGCCATAGCCACACCCATGATGCCGAATTCAGGCCTTGTAGCAAGAGCAAAGACAGCAGCAAGTTTGACGGCTGATCCGATCAGGCTGTTCATCATAGCCGCTCTGGCAAGATTCATGGCCTGTAACACTGCCTGAAGAGGCCCCTGAAAATATAAAAAGAAAAACAGCGGTGTCATGACCTTTAAATAAGAAGCAGAAGCAGGAGAGTTATACATAAGGTCCATGATTGGAACGGCATACACGTAGGTAATTACCGCGGCGATGCCTCCAGACAGCATGGAAAGCCGCAAAGACTGATTCAGCCGGTGTTCAATCAAGGAATACTTTTTATTGGCGTTTGCTTCACTGATGGCAGGGACGAGTGAAACAGATAACGAATAGGTAATAAATGTAGGCAAGTAAAGCAAGGGAATGACATAACCTGCCAGTTCCCCGTACTGTCTTGTTGCGGCAATGGTGCTCACCCCGGCAATCGCCAGACTCCGAACAACCACAATCGGTTCAAAAAAGTAAGAAACAGAACCAATCAGCTGGCTTCCGGTGGTCGGAAGAGCGATTCCGAGCAGTTCGTTTAATGTGGAGCGACCGCCTTTTAGCTGTCCGAAAAATCCTTTTCGGACCTTCATGTTTTTTTTTAACTTAAACATGGAGAACATATATAAAAGGGAAGCGAGCTCTCCGATGATAACTGAGATCATCGCTCCGGCCGCTGCATACTCGACACCATAAGGAAGAAAGAGTCCGGTAAGAAGTGCTACAAGAGTAATCCGCACAATCTGCTCAATGACCTGGGAATAGGCGGAAGGACGCATGTTCTGAAGTCCTTGAAAGTATCCTCTCAGCACAGAAGATGCAGCGATGACGGGCACTACCGGTGCAATTGCGATTAAAGGGTAAAAGGTTCTTTTGTCTGTAAAGAAATAATGAGACAATATAGGAGCAGCCGCGATCATGGCAGTTGTAAAAATGATGCTGAGCACACCAGTTACGGCCAGGGAGACGATCAGTATCTTTTTGATCTTTTGGCGGTCGCCTTTCGCATCGGCCTCGGCCACTAGTTTAGAGATGGCGATGGGAAGCCCCATTCGTGTCAAGGTGATGGCTAATAGCATCGTCGGCACAGCCATCATATAAAGGCCGACGCCTTCCTGTCCCATCACCCGGGCGACAACGATGCGATTGATAAACCCAAGGATCCGTGTGATCAATCCGGCGAGAATGAGCAGCAGTGTTCCCTGGATAAGGGTTTGTTTTGACATATCGGGCCCTACTTTCTTATCAGAAATGAGTTTGACATCGGTTTTCCGTGTAACCCATTTATATGGAGAAAATGGACAAAGCATGACAAGTTGTTTTTTATCCGCAAAACGCAGGAGAGGTGAACGAATCATTGGATGTGATGAGTTTTGAAGACATGAAAACAGAGGTTGAACCAGCTCTGCAATGTAAAGCCGAGGAGTTTCATTTTCTTGGGTACGAGAGTATTTCGAATGAAGAAGTATGGAATTGTGTGATGCGTAAGGCTCAAAAGAAAAAAGAGGAAGCAAAATTGCATGTTCTTGTTGGTCTGATACTTGGTTTATCATTGACCGATTTTATGAACTGGCTGACACTCGAAGCGTTTAAGAGGGATGTGGAATAAAAGGGCCATTCCCGGCGGGGTACCTTTTTTTGCTGTTTATCAAAGAAACGCAAAAGATAGGATTATGTAAAGTTTTACAAAGTTTTCGGAATGAAATTGACAGAAAAAAACAACTGTCGCTATAATGGGGAAGATTGCACTTTTCTATACATATTCATTATCGTGCTTAAAAGTGTGTCGGCAGCATGAAGGAGGAAAGAAGGAATGGTGAAGAAGAGCAAGATCCTTACATTTTTTATAATCCTTGCCGTAATTGTTGGTCTGATCGGCATGACAACAAAGGGGATTGTAAATAATATTAAGCTCGGTCTGGATTTACAAGGGGGATTTGAAGTACTTTACGATGTAAAACCAGCCAAAGAGGGCCAAAAGATTACAAACGATGTTCTAAAAAGTGCGGTAGAAGCACTCGATCGACGGGTAAACGTACTTGGTGTTTCGGAGCCGAACATCACAATCGAAGGGAAAAATCGGATCCGGGTTCAGCTTGCAGGAATCAAGGATCAGAACAAAGCAAGAAAACTCCTTTCTACACAGGCTCAGTTGACCTTCAGAGATGTCAATGACAAGGTATTGCTTGATGGATCGGACCTTAAAGGCGGCGGTTCAAAAGTAACCTTTGACCAGAACAATCCGAACCAGCCGATCGTTCAGCTGACTCTGAAAGATCCGAATAAGTTTGCTAAAGTAACGAGAAAAGTCATGAACATGGGGCCTGGACAAAATCAGCTCGTCATCTGGCTTGATTATAAAAAAGGCGATTCATATAAAGAAGAGGCGACAAAGAAAAAACCTAAATTTATCTCTGCGCCATCTGTCACTAAAGAATTGGATCAGAAAACTGTTGTTATTACTGGACATTTTTCCCAGGAAGAAGCGAATAACCTGTCTTCTATCCTGAATGCCGGGGCACTTCCTGTGAAATTGGATGAAAACTATTCGAATTCTGTTGGTGCTAAATTCGGGAAACAGGCTTTGGATGAAACGGTCACTGCCGGAATTATCGGTATTGCTCTCGTCTTCCTTTTTATGGCGTTTTACTACCGGTTCCCAGGCCTTATCGCTATTGTCACACTCAGTTTTTATATTTATTTAAACCTTCTCATTTTTGATTGGATGGATGCGGTACTGACACTTCCGGGAATCGCTGCCTTTATCCTTGGAGTAGGTATGGCTGTAGATGCAAATATTATAACCTCTGAAAGAATTAAAGAAGAAATTCGATCCGGAAAATCAATCGCTTCCGCTTATAAGTCGGGGTCAAAGCGCTCGTTTGCTCCGATCTTTGATGCGAATTTAACCTCCATCATCACAGCATCAGTTCTATTTGCATATGGTACAAGTTCAGTTAAGGGATTCGCTCTCGTACTAATTGTGAGTGTTGTAACCAGCTTCTTTACCAATGTGTACGTATCCCGAATTTTGCTGGGCCTCTGGGTAAACAGCAAGTTCTTGAACAAAAAACCGGGTTACTTCGGAGTGAAAGAGAGTGATATACATGAGCTTTAGAAACCCGAATTTTCATTTTGATGTTGTAAAACAGCGGAAGAAATTTTTTATTTTCTCCTCTCTTTTAACCATGGTAGGGCTCATTTGCCTTTTAACCATAGGTTTGAAATTAAGTATCGATTTTGAAAGCGGAACGAGGGTTGAAATCAGCGGGAACCATTTAAAAGCTGCTGAGCTCAATAAAGATTTTGAAGACTTAGGTCTTAAACCGGATGGCCAGCCGCTGATCTCTGGTAAAAATAGTGACAGAGCGACAGTATCCTTTGTTGGTATGCTCTCACGTGAAGAAGTGGCAAAAGTGAATACGGCCATTAAACAGAAATACGGAGATGAGCCGAACATCAATACAGTATCACCAACGGTTGGCCGGGAAATGGCCAGGAATGCGATCATTTCTGTACTGATTGCCTCTATCGGAATCATCATCTACATCAGCCTGCGTTTTGAATGGCTAATGTCATTGGCAGCGATTGTTGGATTATTGCACAACGCATTTTTGATTGTAGCCGTGTTCAGCATTCTGCGGCTTGAAGTGGATCTTACGTTTATAGCAGCTGTATTAACCATCGTAGGTTACTCGGTACATGATACGATCATCACGTTTGACCGAATCCGCGAAAACATGAAGTTTACTAAGGTGAAAAATGTTGAGACCCTCTACAAGGTGATCAACGACAGTATTATGCAGACTCTTACCCGTTCCATTAATACGGTATTTGCCGTAGTGCTCACGGTAGTTGCATTGCTGATCTTCGGAAACGCGTCCATCATGAACTTCTCGATCGCCCTGTTGATCGGACTGGTTTTTGGAACGTATGCATCTATTTGTATTGCTTCTCAGCTCTGGTTTGTACTTAAATCCAGACAGTTGAAAAAACTTAAATTCAGTTCTGCCAATAATCAGGCATAGGAATTCATTGTCACCTCGTAACCCATTTTGTATAATAAATAGGTTATGAGGTGATTTTTTTATGTTGAAAGCACGAACGAGGTGGAATGTCCGAACTTTAGATGAAGATAAAGTAAAGGAATTAGCCTCTTCTTTAAAAATCCCAAAGTTAGTAGCCAACCTATTAGTTGCAAGGGGAATGGAAACAAAAACTAGTGCTGAACAGTTTTTGTCCAGTGGAACGGAGGCTTTTTATGATCCCTTCTTAATGGATGGGATGAGAGAAGCTGTTGATCGGATCCAACAGGCTGTTGCCAGCCAAGAAAAGATTCTTATTTTTGGTGATTATGATGCAGATGGAGTAAGCAGTACATCTGTTATGGTATATACATTAAAGGCGTTAGACGCCAATTTTGATTTTTACATACCAAATCGTTTTACAGAAGGCTATGGACCAAATGAACCCGCGTTAAGATGGGCGAAGGAACAAGGTTTCAGTCTTGTTATTACAGTCGATACGGGGATTTCAGCTGTGAATGAAGCACGTGCGGCGAAAGAGATGGGACTGGATTTTATCATCACTGACCATCATGAGCCTCCGCCTGTTCTGCCTAATGCTTATAGTATTATCAATCCCAAAAAACCCGGATGCCCATATCCTTTTAAAGGGCTGGCGGGAGTAGGTGTCGCGTTCAAAGTTGCGCATGCTCTCCTTGGCAAAGCTCCGCTTCACTTATTGGATATTGCCTCCATTGGCACGATTGCTGATCTGGTTCCTCTTGTGGATGAAAACCGCATCATTGCAAAAGAAGGAATAAAGGCACTGGAGAGAACCACTAAGACAGGATTAAGAGCACTTCTCGAGGTTGCTGGTTTAAAAGATACGGTGCTGAATGCAGAGCATGTAGGGTTTGCGATTGGCCCCCGTGTTAATGCGGTTGGAAGACTGGATTCTGCAGTTCCTGCGGTTGAGCTTTTTACGACTGATGACAAGGAAGAAGCTGCCATGCTTGCCGCTGAAATTGATCAATTGAACAAAACACGTCAAACCATTGTATCTGAGATCACAAAGGAAGCCATTGAATTGGTGGAACAAAAGTATCCACCTGATAAAAACAATGTTCTTGTTGTCGCAAAGGAAGGATGGAACGCAGGAGTCATCGGTATCGTAGCTTCCCGGCTAGTCGAACAATTTTACCGTCCGACAATCGTTTTAAGCATCGATGAAGAGAAGGGCCTTGCCAAAGGATCGGCAAGGAGCATTGAAGGCTTTGATATGTTTGAGAACTTATCGTTGAGCCGTGATATACTTCCACACTTTGGAGGGCATCCTATGGCGGCAGGCATGACTTTGGCCGTAAGTGATCTGGATGAACTGAGAAGCCGGCTTAACCGCCAGGCTGGTGAACAATTAACAGAAGAAGATTTTAAACCCGTGACTTCTATTGATTTGGAATGCTCACTTGATGAAGTATCCATTGAAACCATTGAACAAATGAACAAATTGGCTCCTTTTGGTGTCAGTAACCCTACTCCGCGCGTACTGATACCTGATGTTAGAATCAGCGAGATCAAGAAGATCGGCACTCAGTCCAACCATTTGAAAATACAATTCTCAGATGGCAAATCCAAGCTGGATGCGATTGGTTTTCATAAAGGCCCGCTAATGGATGAGCTAAGCTATCATTCCCCGCTCTCAGCGGTAGGAGAGCTATCAATCAATGAATGGAACGGGTTCCGGAAACCGCAGCTTATGCTTAGTGATCTGGCCGTAAAAGAATGGCAATTATTTGATCTGAGAGGGATAAGGGACGCTCAGAAAAAACTGTCCGGCCTCCCTAAGGACAAGGTTCTTCTCATCGCCTTTGAGGCAGATACGAAGGAACATCCTGCGTTTTCAGACTTGAAAGAGCAGATCCGGCTTTATCCGCAGGAAAAAGAAAGCCTGAATTTTGAAGAAAAGTATGTTGTTTTTCTCGATGTTCCAAAAACAAGGGAAGAATTCTTTTATCTGCTGGAAAGCAATCCAGAACCCGAAAGAACATATGTCATCTTCCACCAGGAAAATGATCAGTTCTTTTCCACTGTTCCGACAAGAGAGCAGTTCAGATGGTTTTATGCGTTCTTAACCAAACGTAAAACATTTGATGCCAGCAAGCACGGAGAGGAACTGGCTAGACTTAAGGGCTGGTCGCGTGAAGCAGTGCCATTTATGTCAAAAGTGTTTTTTGAGCTGGATTTTGTTACAATAGAAGATGGTGTTATTTCGATTAATGATCGTCCTGACAAAAAAGACCTGAAGCATTCATATACATATAGGAGTAAATTAGAACAAGCGGAGATTGAAAATCAACTTGTCTATTCTTCCTATCAGGATTTGAAGAACTGCTTTGATCAGTATAAAGGGAAATAATCAGGCGTTGATACAGGAGGAAAATAGAAGATGGATTACAAAAAATATATATCTGTAGTGGAAGATTTTCCGCTTAAGGGTATTCGGTTTAAAGATATTACCACACTTATGCAAGATGGCGAAGCTTACGCTAAAGCTGTAGATGATATTGCAGAATATGCAAAGGATCTAAACATAGATGCAATCGTAGGTCCCGAAGCGAGGGGCTTTATTGTTGGCTGCCCGGTTGCTTATAAATTGGGGCTTGGTTTTGTGCCGGTTCGAAAAGATGGAAAACTTCCTCGTGAAGTGGTAAAAGTAAGCTACGGACTTGAATACGGCAAAGACGTGCTGACAATGCACAAGGATTCTATTAAACCGGGACAAAGGGTCCTGATTACGGATGACCTGCTGGCGACAGGTGGAACAATCGGTGCGACCATTCAACTTGTAGAAGAACTTGGTGGAGTTGTCGCAGGTATAGCTTTCATGATTGAACTTACTTATTTGGACGGACGAAAAAAGTTATCCGGATATGATATTTTTACGTTAACGCAATATTAAAAGATCGAAAGGGTGCTCTCTGAAAACAGAGTACTCTTTCTTTTTCATATGGAATTGTAAATAAAGGAAATTCGACATTTTTCGTTTTTTACTTTACAGCTTCACTTTTTTTCATGATAATAGAAGCAATATACAATTTTTGACGTTAGGTGATTTTCAATGACCATAGATGAAGTGTTACAAAAAGCGGAAAGCTATCTTTCCCATGACGATATACAGCTTTTACGAAAAGCGTATGAATACGCTAAAGAAGCGCATGAAGGCCAGTTTCGAAAATCGGGTGAACCATACATTCAGCATCCGGTTGAAGTAGCTGGTATTTTGGTCGATCTTCAAATGGATCCGGTAACTGTTGCAGCCGGGTTTCTTCATGATGTAGTGGAAGACACGCCGATTACGCTGAAAGATATCAGCGACCGGTTCAATGAAGAAGTGGCCATGCTTGTTGATGGCGTCACGAAGCTGAAGAAGATCAAGTTTAAGTCAAAAGAAGAGCAGCAAGCCGAAAATCACCGTAAAATGTTCGTAGCAATGGCCCAGGATATCCGCTGTATTTTGATTAAACTCGCAGACCGTCTTCATAATATGCGGACACTTAAGCATATGCCAAAAGAAAAACAGATTCAGAAAGCTAATGAAACACTTGAAATATTCGCTCCATTGGCACACAGGCTCGGAATTTCTACCATTAAATGGGAACTAGAGGATGTTTCTTTAAGGTATCTTAATCCACAGCAATACTATCGAATTGTAAATTTAATGAAGCAAAAGCGCGCAGAGCGTGAGCAATACGTCCAGGAAGTAATGGGAGAGATCAGCAGCCGGCTTTCCGAGGTTCAGATCAAGGCGGATATCTCCGGACGTCCGAAGCATATTTACAGCATCTACCGAAAAATGGTGAAGCAGAACAAACAGTTTAATGAAATCTATGATCTGCTTGCAGTGAGGGTTATCGTTCATAACATTAAAGACTGCTATGCCGCGTTAGGCATCATTCATACTGCCTGGAAGCCGATGCCGGGACGGTTCAAAGATTATATCGCAATGCCGAAAGCCAATATGTATCAGTCTCTTCATACGACAGTGATCGGCCCTAAAGGAGATCCTCTCGAAGTACAGATCCGTACAAGCGAGATGCACAGAGTAGCCGAGTACGGGATCGCAGCTCACTGGGCGTATAAAGAGGGTTCCAAGAAGGCTCCGGTCAACACGTTTGAAAATAAGTTAACGTGGTTCAGGGAGATCCTTGAGTGGCAGAACGATGTGGCAGATGCCGAAGAATTCATGGAATCTCTAAAAGTGGATTTGTTTTCAGACATGGTGTTCGTGTTCACGCCAAAAGGTGATGTAATCGAACTTCCTGCCGGTTCGGTTCCTCTTGATTTTGCTTATCGCATCCATACAGAGATCGGCAACCGCTGCATCGGTGCCAAAGTGAATGGCAAGATGGTAACCCTTGATTATACGCTGAAGACCGGTGACATTATTGAGATCATGACGAGCAAGCATTCCTACGGGCCGAGCCAGGACTGGCTGAAGATCACGCAAAGCTCTCATGCCAAAAATAAAATCCGCCAGTTCTTCAAGCGGGAACGCCGTGAAGAGAACGTCGCCAAAGGGAAAGAAATGATCGAAAAAGAAGTTACCGGACGGGGCTTCGAACTGAAGGATGTCTTCACACAGGAAAATCTTCAGACGGTTATTAGAAAATATAATTTTGCGAACGAAGAAGATATGTATGCTGCTGTCGGTTATAACGGAATTACCGGTGCACAGATCGCGACACGCCTGACGGACAAACTCCGCCGCAAAAAAGATCAGGAACAGGACAACAAAGAAATCCTTGATGCCATTTCAGAATCGAAGAGCTTGCCATCAACCAAAAAAACTGATTCAGGAATCGTTGTGAAAGGGATAGACAACCTTCTGATCCGTCTTTCCAAATGCTGCAATCCTGTACCTGGGGATGACATCGTCGGTTATATTACTAAAGGGCGCGGAGTTTCGGTACACCGCAAAGACTGTGTTAACGTCAACACAGATGATGCACAGGTTAGGCTACTGCCGGTAGAATGGGAAGGCAGCATCGAAAAACCGAAGAGCTACAATGTGGATATTGAAATCAGCGGCTTTGATCGAAGAGGCCTGCTCAATGAGGTTCTTCATGCTGTAGGCGAAACCAAGACGAACATTACAGCCGTATCAGGCCGTTCAGACCGCAACAAGATGGCGACGATTAGTATGTCCATTTCCATTCACAATGTAAACCACCTGCAAAAAGTGGTGGAACGGATTAAACAGATACCGGACATTTATGCGGTCCGCCGAGTGATGCAATAAAGATACAATTAAAGGAGTGCCACATGCGAATAGTATTGCAGCGCGTCACAGATGCTGCCGTTACGGTAGAGGGAAAAGTGGTCGGCCAGATCGGCCACGGCTTGATGCTCCTTGTCGGAGTGACGCATGAAGATACAGAAAAAGATGCGGCTTTTCTTGCTGAAAAAGCAGTAAATCTCCGCATTTTTGAAGATGATCAGCAAAAAATGAACCTGTCACTCATAGACGTGGGAGGTTCCATATTATCGGTTTCACAGTTTACGCTATATGGTGACTGCAGAAAAGGCCGCCGCCCAAATTTCATGGGTGCTGCCAAACCTGATCATGCTTCTGATTTGTATGATAAATTCAACGATATGCTCCGTGAAAAGGGCATTGAGGTCAAAACCGGAATCTTTGGAGCGATGATGGATGTTGCATTCACCAATAACGGTCCAGTAACGCTCATTCTCGACAGCAGGGAATAAGTCCTGTTAAAACCTTCACCTTTTGGAAAAACTATAGCAAAAGGTGAAAGGAAGATGATGATGCGGCACGGAGAAAAGGGTGAACATGTCAATTCGCATATAAACCAGCTGATGGGGATTGACTTTCATGACTTTATACAGAAAGAGGCGTCTTCGAGCACGATGGAACTCGCTGAGGAATTTGGAGTCCCTCTACGCAGTGTGATCAGCCTTCGCAAAAAAATGAAACGCTGACTGCAACTTTTTTGCAAAAGGGATTGACATAGCTCTTTTTGATGAGTAAGATAAATAACAATTCAATGAAATCACCAGTGACGGAGAAAAGTAGGTAAACTCCACATGCCAAGAGAGGAAATGCCAGAGGCTGCAAGCATTTCTGCATGATGATTTAGTGAAAGACACTCCCGAGGTTTCAATTCGAACGGAAAATGGACAATGCCCAGTAGAGTTGGACGCATGCAGGCGTTACGTGCAATTATGAGCGGAAGCATGAGCTTCAACCAGGGTGGCACCGCGGGTATATAACTCCCGTCCCTATTATTATTCAGATAATAATAGGGACGGGAGTTTTTTATTTTTCACGAAAGATTATTGGTTAACCAGGATGCAAGGAGGATGAAGGATGGGTTATCAAATCCCGAGAGGAACCCAGGATATTTTACCGGGTACAGTTGAAAAATGGCAGTTTATTGAAGAGAAAGCACGAGAAATCTGCAGCAGATACAATTACAAGGAAATCAGAACACCGATTTTTGAACATACAGAACTGTTTTTAAGAAGTGTCGGAGATACAACTGACATCGTTCAAAAGGAAATGTACACGTTCACGGACCGCGGCGATAGGAGCCTGACACTGCGTCCGGAAGGAACGGCAAGCACTGTCAGGGCTTACGTCGAGAACAAATTATTTGGCCTGGCTCAGCAGCCTACTAAATTATATTACATCGGCCCAATGTTCCGTTATGAAAGGCCACAGGCTGGAAGATACCGTCAGTTTGTACAGTTTGGCATTGAAGCCATGGGCAGCGATGACCCATCCATCGATGCGGAAGTCATGGCACTGGCGATGGATGTCTACAAGGAACTTGGATTAAAAAGTCTTCGTCTCGTCTTAAATACTTTAGGAGACAAAGAAAGCCGAAAAGCGCATAGAGAAGCGCTTGTGGCGCACTTTGAACCGCGGATCGGAGAGTTCTGCCATGACTGCCAGAACCGTCTTCAAACCAATCCGCTCAGAATCTTGGATTGTAAAAAGGACCGCGATCATGAACTGATGAAAACAGCTCCATCGATTCATGATTATTTGAACGAAGAGTCACGGGAATATTTTGAAACAGTCAAGTCGACATTGACGGCAATGGGAATCGAATATGTGATCGATCCTAAACTCGTACGGGGCTTGGATTACTACAACCATACCGCTTTTGAAATCATGAGCGATGCGGAAGGTTTTGGAGCTATCACAACGTTAAGCGGAGGCGGCAGATACAACGGCCTTGCAGAAGAAGTTGGCGGCCCAGCCACACCAGGGATTGGATTTGCAATGAGCCTTGAACGATTATTGCTCGCTTTAGATGCAGAGGGTGTTAAGCTGCCGATCGAAGATTCTCTTGACTGTTACCTCATTACCATGGGCGATCAGGCGAAAGAGAAAGCACCGTCTCTTCTCTATCGATTCCGTAAAGCCGGATTAAAAGCAGATAAAGATTATCTGGATAAAAAGATGAAAGCTCAGTTCAAAGCTGCAGACAGAACAAATGCCAAATTTGTTGCGGTCCTTGGCGATGATGAACTTGCGAATGGCGTCATCTCTGTTAAGGATATGGAGTCTGGTGAACAAACGGAAGTTGCACTCGACCAAGTCACAGAATATATACTGAAGCAAATTTGAGGAGGAATAACATCATGTCGGAAAGAACGCATCAATGCGGAACATTAACTGAGAAGCATGTCGGAGAAGAAGTAAAGCTTACCGGCTGGGTACAGAAGCGAAGAGATCTTGGAGGATTGATATTCATCGACCTTCGCGACCGTTCAGGACAGGTTCAGGTTGTTTTTAACCCCGAAGTATCCAGTGAAGCATTAGATATTGCTGAAAAAGTGAGAAGTGAATTTGTTCTCTCTGTTAAAGGGACTGTAATTGCACGTGAGGAAGGTACTATTAATGAAAATGTACCGACCGGCCGAATTGAGATTCAAGGTAAAGAGCTTGAAATCATCAACAGTTCAAAAACACCTCCTTTTTCCATTTCGGATGATAATGAAATTAACGAAGATGTCCGTTTAAAATATCGTTATCTGGATTTGAGAAGGCCGGTCATGCAGGAGACGATGAAACTGCGTTACCGTGTGACAAAAATGATTCGTGATTTTCTTGATCAGCAGGAGTTTATGGAAATTGAAACACCAATGCTGACAAAAAGTACTCCAGAAGGAGCCAGAGACTATTTGGTGCCAAGCCGGGTGCACCCAGGACAATTCTATGCCCTGCCGCAGTCTCCTCAGCTCTTTAAGCAGCTCTTGATGGTATCTGGATTTGAACGCTATTTCCAAGTCGTCCGCTGCTTCCGTGATGAAGATTTACGGGCGGACCGCCAGCCTGAGTTTACACAGATCGATATCGAGACTTCATTCCTTGGTCAAGAAGGCTTGATGAGCATGATGGAAGACCTTATGGTTCAAATGGCAAGTGAAGTCCGCGGATTCTCCGTACAGACTCCTCTGCCTCGTCTTACTTATGCAGAAGCAATGGAGCGCTACGGATCTGACAAACCGGATACACGTTTTGGGATGGAACTGATTAACGTTTCTGAAATTGTAAAAGAATCAGGATTTAAGGTATTTGCTTCTACCGTTTTGGATGGTGGAGAAGTCAAAGCCATCAACTTAAAAGGGCAAGCGGGCAAATACTCTCGAAAAGACATTGATCTGCTTACTGAATTCGTGAAACGGTATGGCGCAAAAGGATTGGCATGGCTCAAGTTTGAAGAGAATGAATTAAAAGGGCCGATCGCGAAATTCTTTACTGATGAAGAAAAACAAGGCCTTCTTGCTGCTTTAGAAGGTGAAGAGGGAGATTTATTCCTGTTCGTCGCTGACAGCAAAAAAGTAGTTGCCGATGCTCTTGGAGCACTTCGCCTAAAGCTGGGTAAAGACCTTGATCTTATCGACGAAAGTGTGTTGAACTTCCTTTGGGTCGTTGATTTCCCGCTTGTTGAATATGATGAAGATGCAAACCGTTACGTTGCTCTTCACCATCCGTTCACGATGCCGAAAGAAGAAGATCTTGATCAGCTTGAGAGCAATCCCGGAGCTGTTCGTGCAAAAGCGTACGACCTTGTATTAAATGGGTATGAACTTGGCGGAGGATCTCAGCGTATTTATCAGCGTGATCTTCAGGAAAAAATGTTCAAGACGCTCGGATTTACTGAAGAGGCAGCAAAGGAAGAGTTCGGTTTCTTAATGGATGCTTTTGAATATGGTACGCCACCGCATGGCGGTATTGCTTTAGGCCTAGACAGACTCGTGATGATTCTTGCCGGCAGAAACAACTTGAGAGATACGATCGCATTCCCGAAAACAGCCAGCGCAAGCTGTCTGTTAACGAATGCTCCATCACATGTTAGTGAAAAACAGCTCAATGAACTTCACCTCGCCGTAAAAGTGGAAAAAGAGAACGGACAAAAGGCATAGGTAAGAAGTTTGAACTGTTAGAAAATTTAAATAATACGCTCCGATTCGCTTGTTTTCAATAAAACGATGTGGTATGATTTATACCAATAAGAGTCCTGATGTGTTCGTTAATACCGAATGTTTTGAGCCAACACTTTTTATTCGGGAGTCAGTGTTTCTGCAAGGCGTGCATGCCTCCGCGAAGAGGAAGCATAAATTGCGGAACAGGGCACCCACCTGCGAGAGCAGGTTCAAAACTTAGGAACTGACGGCACAGTTGGGACTCTCATCCAACACTTAATCTAATACAAGAATATAGAGGAAACCCGGACGGTTTGTCCGGGTTTTTGTTGTTTTTTGCTGCGGGATTTGAGTAAAGGTTGTACATGACAGGGAAATAGTATATTCTTTTTAGGAAGTAAGCTAAGAAGGTACTATGAAGTAATGTCTAGCTTCAGCGCCTAGGGATGAAAATGAATTTCAGTTTTCAGTGTTGCTGAGTAAGAGTTCCAGCACTTGTCGGACCTTAGCAAGTCGCTTGCGCTTTTCTAGACTTGAAAGGAGAAGGTTCATGTTACATCAGTTTTCAAGAAATGAGCTCGCCATTGGCGAAGATGGATTAGCCGCTTTAAAAGGAAGCACTGTCGGAATTCTTGGTATTGGAGGAGTCGGTTCTTTTTCAGCTGAAGCGCTTGCCCGAGCTGGAATCGGCAAACTTATCCTTGTGGATAAGGATGTTGTGGATATCACGAATGTCAACCGGCAGATCCATGCATTATTGTCCACGGTAGGCCAGTCCAAAGTAGAACTTATGAAACAGCGCATTGCGGATATTAATCCCGAATGCGAAGTGATAGCATTACAAATGTTTTATACAGAAGAGACGTATGAACAGTTTTTTGCGTACGGCCTTGATTTTGTTGTGGATGCATCGGATACGATCACCTATAAAGTGCATCTTGCAAAGGAGTGCCTGACAAGAAAGATTCCGATCATTGCCAGCATGGGAGTGGCGAACAAGCTGGATCCGACTAGACTTCGCATTGCGGATATTTCAAAAACGTCGTATGATCCGATTGCCAGGGTAATGAGGCAGCGTCTTCGGAAGGAAGGCATCCATAAAGGAGTAACAGTAGTTTTCTCCGATGAAAAACCCGTTCAGATCAGAGAAGACATCCGGGAGAAAATTGTTCCTGAAAATGCTCCAGGAATCAGAAAAGCTAAAATGCCGCCGTCCTCCAATTCTTTTGTTCCATCCGTTTCGGGACTGTTTATGGCTGGCCACGTGGTAAACAAACTTCTTGAAATTCATAACATTACCATTAATAGAATGAATTGATTCATGCAAAAAAAGAGCCGCTGAAATCAGCGGCTCTTTATTTTGCAAGTTTTTCTAGGTTTCCATTTTTGTCCATTCTGAAACTTTGGTTATCTGCGGCATCATCCTGCAGCAGCACCATTCTTCTTGCACGGTCCATAATCTGCAGCAGTGCCTGGTAATCTTCTTTCATGGCCGCAAAGTCTTTTTCCACCTTGTTCAGCTGCTCAGTAAGCTTCTGGTTTTGATGGAAAAGTTCTTCATTTTGCCGTTTTAGTGAGGCATTCTCGCCTTCTATTCGCCCATTTGCGAGACCGTTTCTATTGATTTCCGATAAGTAATCAATCACATCATTAAGGCATATATTCTCTGTCTGAAAGGTCTGGTAGGATGCCTGAGCAGGCTGAATGCTTGGAACAGGCACTGCTGCTGTGTAGGCAGGTTCAGCCAGCTCCTGCTGAGGGGCAGTAGAGGTGAACGGTGTTCTGAAAAATTCTTCAGGATGGTATACTTCATCATCTGCTGGTACCGCCTGTTTAACCGGAGCTTTTACTGGTTTGCTTTGCTGCTGGCCTTTAGCGATCGCCCGCTGCCGTTCTTTTCGCTGTTTTTTGGCAATCTTCAATGCTTGTTCGTATTTCTTCCTTACAATCGCATTCCACCGGAAGCCTACAGCTGCGCTCGTGCGCTCCAGTTTATCGCCGACTTCCTCAAAGGCATGGAGCTGCGTACTGCCTTCGCGCACATGACGCAATACAGTTTCCGCAAGAAGTAGATCATCTTCTTCAGACCAGGCATCCTGTCTTACTTTTATCATATATATCCTCTCCTTGATTCATAATGTACGAGTTTATGTTCTCATTTTGAGCAAAAGGAGAGGATTCTATACGTGCTCAGCAAAAATTGATAGTTTTTTATTAACAGAGTGCTAGATTATGTTTCACTTCGTTTTCTTTCGTTAAAGTAATCAAGCCTTTTCTGTATGCTTTTTTCAAAACCTCTGCCAGTCGGCTCGTAAAAGGTTTTGTTCTTCAAGTGGTCAGGCAAGTATTGCTGAACGACATACCCATCCTGGAAGTTATGAGGATATTGATAATCTTTGCCATGCTCCAGCTGGCTAGCCCCTTTATAATGCGCATCACGTAAATGGATGGGAACCTGTCCGCTTTTTTCTTTCTTCACAGCCTGAAGTGCATTATCGATGCCCATGATAACTGCATTGCTCTTTGGAGCGGTAGCGAGATAAACTACCGCTTCGGCCAGAGGAATCCGAGCTTCAGGCATTCCGACGAAATCCACCGCGTAAGCTGCAGCTTGCGCAACGAGAAGGGCGTTCGGATCAGCGAGGCCGATGTCCTCAGCTGCGTGGACATAAATCCTCCGGGCGATGAACCTTGGATCTTCACCGGCATAGATCATCTTAGCCAGCCAATATAGGGCGGCATCTGGATCAGAGCCTCTAATGCTTTTTATAAAAGCAGAGATCGTATCATAATGGTTGTCCCCTTTTTTGTCGTACTGCAGCACCCGCTGCTGAATGCTTTCTTCTGCAATTTCCAGGTTTATGCGAATCTGGCCGGAAGCGTCTGGTTTTGTCGTCAGAACAGCGAGCTCCAAAGCGTTCAATGCAGTCCTGGCATCTCCGTTGGCTACAGACACGAGGTGGCTGAGTGCATCATCATCCATTGTAATATTGTATTTTCCGTAGCCTCTCTCTTTATCTTCAAGTGTATGAAGGATTACAGAGCGTGTGTGTTCATCTGTTAAATGTTCAAAACGGAACAAGCGTGATCGAGAAAGCAAGGCAGGGTTGATTTCAAACATTGGACTTTCCGTAGTTGCACCGATTAAAATTACCGTTCCATCTTCAACGAAAGGCAGGAGGGCGTCCTGCTGGCTTTTATTGAAGCGGTGTATTTCATCTATAAAAAGAACCGTTTTCTTTTCATCCATCAACAGCCGCTCTTTCGCTTCACTCGTCACCCTTTTGATGTCAGCAACTCCGGAAGTGACGGCGTTTAATTGCTCAAAGTAGGCAGATGTGGAATTGGCGATGATTTTCGCAAGCGTCGTTTTTCCTGTTCCGGGCGGCCCAAAAAAAATCATCGGTGTGAGCTGATCCGCTTCGATAGCTCTCCTTAAAAGCTTTCCTTCACCTACAATATGGGATTGGCCGATAAATTCTTTTATTGACCGGGGCCTCATTCGGCTTGCGAGCGGTCCCATCGCTTTTTTTTCATGAGATTGGTGATCACTGAACAAATCCATTTGAATCCTCCTAATAAGAAAAGCGCAAGCGCCCTGATAAGGCCCTGCAAGTGCTGAAGCTAGACATTCATGCATCTCATTCTTTTGTAATCAAAAGGTACTATACCGTTCATTTGAATGCAAGAATAAGCTGTTTCATGCTATAATAGTTTGGGTTTATATGCAAAAACAGGCACAAGGAAGGAAATACTAATGAAAATAGTAAACCGCTTCGCAAGGCTCTTCTTTGTCAAATGGCTTGTGTTTTTTATGGGTCTGCTGATCATGTCATTTGGAATCTCTCTCATGATTAAAGCCAATTTAGGCAGTGCCCCGTGGGATGTTTTACATATCGGTTTGTATTATCAGTTTGGTTTATCAATCGGTACTTGGTCAATTATTATTGGATTTCTTATCATTGGTGCGACCTCATGGCTTACTAAAAAACGGCCGCAGGCCGGAGCCTTTCTGAACATGCTTTTTGTAGGGATATTTATAGATGGTTACTTGATGCTGCCGTTTTTTAAAACACCTGATTCAACTGCGGCGGCAATTATTATGTTAGCAGGCGGGCTAGTCATTAACGGTTTTGGAATCGGGCTATACATTGCAAGTGACTGCGGCGCCGGTCCGCGGGACAGCTTAATGCTGGCATTGACAGAGAAAACCGGCAAAAAGGTTGCCCACATCAGGCTGTTCATGGAACTTTTTGTTCTGGCAGGAGGGTGGCTGCTAAAGGGACCCGTTTCCCTCGGTACCATCCTGTTTTGTGTATCCATTGGCAGCATTGTGGGATATACCTTGTCTTTTTGTAAAAAAATCGTTAACTAATGGATAGAACGGAGCGTGTATGATGAAGATCTCAACAAAAGGACGATATGGCTTGACCATCATGATGGCCTTGGCAAAAAAGTTCGGTGAAGGGCCTGTCGCTTTAAAATTGATTGCGAAAGAACACAGTTTGTCCGAGCACTACCTGGAGCAGCTGATCTCTCCGCTAAGGAATGCCGGGCTTGTAAAAAGCATCAGGGGTGCCTATGGAGGCTATGTTCTTGCTCAAGACGCCAAAACCATCACTGCCGGGGACATCATTCGGGTTCTCGAGGGGCCGATCAGCCCTGTAGAGGTTATGGAAGACGAAGAGCCGGCAAAGCGTGATCTTTGGATAAAGATCCGTGATGCAGTAAAAGATGTACTCGATAACACAACATTGGATGATCTTGCGAACTATCAAGGCGAAGGAGAACAAGACTCCTACATGTTTTACATTTAATGAATGAAAAGAAAGCGGGTGATCCTATGGATCGCATCTATGTAGACCATGCGGCAACGTCCCCGATTCATCCGGACGTTGTGCAGGAAATGCTGCCTTATTTTACAGAACACTTCGGAAATCCTTCCAGCATTCATCAATTTGGCAGAAAAACACGCCAGCTGCTCGATGAAGCGAGAATTACAGCAGCAAAAAGCATCGGCGCCCATCCCAACCAGATCATGTTTACGAGCGGGGGAACGGAAGCGGATAATGCCGCAATTTTTGGCACAGTTTATGCCAATAGCGAACATGGCAAGCACATCATCACCACGCAGATCGAGCATCATGCCGTACTTCATGCTTGCGAGGAGCTTGAACGTCAAGGGTTTGAGGTAACATACCTGCCTGTGGATGAAACAGGGAGAATTTCAATTCAAGCTCTAAAAAAAGCGTTGAGAGAAGATACGATTCTTGTCACAGTCATGTATGGAAACAATGAGGTAGGAACAATCCAGGATATACAGGCGATCGGGGAGATTTTAAAAGATCACCACGCCTATTTCCATACAGATGCCGTGCAGGCATACGGAGTTCTCTCACTAAACGTTCAAGAATTGCAGGTCGATCTGCTGAGTGTATCCGGCCACAAGATTAACGGACCAAAGGGAACGGGATATCTTTATATTGGTGATGGGGTCTCCATTGCACCATCCTTTTTTGGCGGAGAACAAGAGCGGAAACGCCGGGCAGGAACAGAAAATGTTGCTGGAATTGCGGGTTTCGCGAAGGCCATTTCCATAATGGCTGAAGAAGGTCCTCAAAAAGCAGAAACATATGAAGGTTTTAAAAAGACCATGTTGTCCATATTTAAGGAAGAAGGCATTGAACACATGGTAAATGGTTCTGCTGAACATGGGCTGCCTCATATCTTAAATGTCAGCTTTCCGGGTGTGAAAACAGAAGTGCTGCTCGTAAACCTTGATCTGGCAGGAATTGCGGCTTCTAGCGGATCAGCCTGCACAGCAGGATCGATTGAGCCTTCCCATGTACTCACGGCAATGTTCGGAAAGACAGATCGAACAAAGAATGCGATCCGATTCAGTTTTGGATTGCATAATACAGAGGAACAAATCGAGAAAACGGCACGTGAGACAGCAAAAATAGTGAAACGTCTGCAAAAATAAGGTAAACTCTAAAATATGCATTTTTTCAAAAAAGCATAAGACATGCTCTCAATAGATTTTACGAGCCATTGAAAATGAAAGGGGGGGTGAAAGAGAATGTCAGCACGACAATCAAAATCACCTGCAGAAACACGCGTCGTCATTGGGATGTCGGGCGGTGTGGATTCTTCTGTTGCAGCACTCTTGCTTAAACAGCAAGGCTATGACGTCATCGGGATTTTTATGAAAAACTGGGATGATACAGATGAATTCGGTGTCTGTACGGCAACAGAGGATTACAATGATGTAATCGCTGTTGCGAATCAGATTGGAATTCCTTATTACGCCGTTAATTTTGAAAAAGAATATTGGGACAAGGTCTTTACCTATTTCCTTGAAGAATATAAAGCGGGAAGAACTCCGAACCCGGATGTTATCTGCAATAAAGAAATTAAGTTTAAGGCATTTCTTGATCATGCCATGAACCTAGGAGCTGATTTTGTTGCAACAGGCCACTATGCCCGTGTTGTGGAAGAAGAAGGAGAAGCAAAGATGCTTCGAGGTGTTGATGAGAACAAAGATCAGACCTACTTCCTGAATCAGCTGTCACAGGAGCAGATTGAGAAAACGATGTTCCCGATTGGCGAATTGAACAAGCCGGAAATTCGCAAAATTGCTGCTGAAGCCGGGCTGGCCACAGCGAAGAAAAAAGATTCCACAGGCATCTGTTTTATTGGAGAACGGGATTTTAAAGAGTTCCTCAGCAATTATCTTCCAGCAAAACCAGGTGAGATGCGTACGCTCAATGGAGATGTAAAAGGCAAGCATGACGGGTTGATGTATTATACCATCGGACAGCGCCATGGCCTTGGCATCGGAGGAAGCGGAGATCCGTGGTTTGTTGTTGGCAAAGACTTGAAGGAGAACGTTCTTTTCGTGGAACAGGGCTTTGATCATGAAGCGCTCTACAGTGAAAGTCTGGTTGCAGTTAAACCAAGCTGGGTAAGTCCGCAGCCAAAAGAAAAAACATTTCATTGTACAGCAAAATTCAGATACCGTCAGCCTGATAAAGGTGTTACCGTCACTCAACTGGATAATGGGACCCTTGAGGTGGTATTTGATGAACCACAGCGTGCGATTACGCCGGGCCAGGCCGTTGTCTTCTATGACGGAGATGTCTGCCTTGGCGGTGCTACCATTGATGAGGTTATCAAAAACGGAGAACCTATTTCTTATTTATAAGCCGACCAGTCCTTTGTATATGAAGGACTGGTTTTTTTTATTAAGGTGCTCCATTCTTTGTTATACTTTAATCAGAACAGATTTCAGGAGGATGGCAGTGGAACAGGATTATTTTAAAAAGGGTAAATTAGAGGAAACGGCAAAAGCACTTGAACAGCAGATTGAAAAAGAACCGGGCAACCCGGTACCTTATATTAACTATGGGAATTTGTTATCGGCTGTCCACGAGCATGAGAAAGCCCTCGTTTTTTTCGAAAAAGCTCTTGAGCTTGATTCGGAAGCAGGAGCTGCTCTTTATAGTACGGGCATCGCATTCTATCAGCTTGAAAGGTTTCAAGAAGCAAGAGAATTCTTTCTCAAGGCGATGGAAAAAGGGGTGAATGAGGGCGACGTTCATTTTATGCTCGGTTTGTGCTTTGTCCAAAAAGGGGAACAAATCAGGGCTCTGCCGCATTTTCTGCGTGCATCAGAAATGAACGAAAACGACACAGAGTCCCTTTTTCAATATGGGCTCTGTCTCGCTCAGCTCGAGCAGGTAAAACAGGCAAAAAACGTTTTTTTAACGGTAACTGAAAAAGATCCGGGTCATGCAGATGCATTTTATAACCTTGGTGTGGCCTGTGTTTACTTCGATGAACTGGACGCTGCCAATCATGCTTTCAGCAAGGCGCTCAGTATACAGCCAGATCATTATCTCGCTGCAAACGGAAAAAAGAACGTGGAAAATAAAATGCAATAATGGCTGTGGAGAAAAAAGCTGTGCAGTCTGAATTATTTTAAAGTCAGGAGACCAAAGATGGATAAACAGTCTTCTTTCGATTTATTCGATGAACAAGCAAAATATTTAAAAGGCACGCTGCTTACTACCATTTTCTTTAATCAGGAAAACTTGTACACTGTCGCACGCATCCGCGTGCATGAGACGAATGAATCGTACGATGAGAAGGAGGCAGTAATCACAGGTACTCTTCCACCGCTGTATCAGGATGAACGCTATATTTTCTTTGGCCATTTCAAAGAACATCCGAAATACGGAAATCAATATCATGTGACACAGTTCCGCAAAGATATGCCGCAGACCAAAGAAGGAATGGTTCAATATCTTTCTGGTGACCTCTTCCATGGAATCGGCAAAAAAACAGCCGAAGCAATCGTCAATCATCTGGGGGAAAACGCCATTTCTGCGATATTGGAAAACCCGGATGTGTTGAATGGCATCCCGCAGCTGAATGAAGAAAAAGCAAAGAATTTGTATGACGTTCTTATTGAGCACCAAGGGCTTGAGCAGGTCATGGTGACGCTGAATCCATTTGGTATCGGTCCCCAGCTCTCAATGAAAATTTATCAAACGTATAAGGAAGAAGCTCTTCATATCATTCAAAATAATCCGTACCAGCTCATCTATGACATTGAAGGAATTGGTTTTCAGCGTGCCGACGAGCTCGGTAAAGGGATTGGGCTTTCTTACAACCATCCGGAACGGATCAGAGCAGGCTGTTTATATATCCTTCAGGATAGGGGAACGGACGCCGGCCACGTTTATCTTCCTTCTGAACTTGTGATGGAAGAAGTGAAAAAACTGCTAACCAATGGAGAAGCTCCGATCAACGATTCAGATATTTTCCGTGAGATTGAGGCCCTGAGAGAGGATCAAAAAATCGTCATGGAGGATGACAGGCTCTATCTGCCCTCACTGTATTTTTCAGAAAAAGGGCTTGCAGAATCGGTAACAGGCATTGCCAGCCAGGAGGAGTATAAGGAAGCTTTTCCTCATTCCGAATTCCTAAAAGCACTGGGTGAACTGGAAGAAAGACTGGGAATCGAGTATGCGCCATCACAAAAGCAAGCTATCGAGACGGCTGTTTATTCACCGGTCATGGTGCTTACAGGCGGTCCAGGTACGGGTAAGACTACCGTTATTAAAGGGATTGTCGAAGTATATGCAGAACTGCACGGTGTTTCATTGGACCCTTCATCCTATAAGAAGGATGAACCGTTCCCTGTGCTGCTTGTTGCTCCAACCGGCAGGGCCGCAAAACGGATGTCAGAATCCACGGGTATTCCAGCATTTACGATCCATCGTCTGTTAGGGTGGAAAGGCGGAGCGGGCTTTGAACATAGTGATGAGAACCCGCTGGAAGGAAAACTCCTTATAATAGATGAGATGTCAATGGTTGACATTTGGCTTGCACATGCCCTGTTTAAAGCAGTTCCAGGCAATATTCAAATCATTATTGTCGGGGACGAAGATCAGCTGCCTTCTGTTGGTCCTGGCCAAGTGCTGCGGGATCTGATTGCATCGAAAGTGATTCCCACGGTTGAACTTAAAGACATTTACAGGCAGGCAGAAGGCTCTTCCATCATTGAATTGGCTCACAACATGAAGAACGGCGTACTTCCGAATGATCTGAGAAAAAGAAAAGCGGACCGAAGCTTCTTTTCTTGCCAGCCGCAGCAAGTTCTGGAAGTGGTGAAACAGGTGTGCCAAAACGCGAGGCAAAAAGGGTATACGCCCAGGGATATTCAAGTCCTGGCTCCCATGTACAAGGGCAATGCAGGTATCGATATTCTGAATCAGACGCTGCAGGAACTCTTTAATCCTTCAGGGCCGCAAAAGCGCGAGTTGAATATTCAGCAGGTGGCTTTCAGGGTTGGAGATAAGGTTCTGCAGCTCGTTAATCAACCGGAAGACAACGTGTACAACGGCGATATGGGAGAGATCGTATCCATTATTTATGCAAAAGAAACGACGGATAAGGAAGATCAGCTCGTGGTTGCGTTTGATGATGTGGAAGTCGTGTATACACGATCAGATTTTCATCATATAACACATGCTTACTGCTGTTCGATCCATAAGTCTCAGGGAAGTGAATTTCCGATCGTGATCATGCCAGTGGTGAAAAGTTATTTCCGTATGCTGCGAAGAAACTTGATCTATACCGGAATTACAAGAAGCCGAGAATTTTTAATTCTGTGCGGAGAAGAATCAGCCTTTGAACTTGCTGTTCAGCGTAATGATGAATCTGCCAGGTATTCGAGACTGAAGGAGCGGCTGACTCAGTTTAACATGGAAAACGTTTCAAGCATGAACCCTTAGAAGTCGTGGAATGATAAGAATGTTCGGAAGGGTGGGGGTTACTTTGCGGACATTTTCTTTTTTAAAAGGACGAAGAGCAATGCATGCCGATAGCCAAAAAATCATCGGACGAGTAGAAGATGTGGTGGCAGATTCTAAAGGAAACGTGCTTGGTTTCATAATTTGTGAAAAAAGGCTTTCCTTTTCCTTTCGAAAGAAGTATGTGCCTTACGCTTCTGTGTCGATGGCTGGCCAGGATTCTGTATTGCTGTGCAGCTGCAGGCCGTACAAGATACCCTTCCAAGATAAGGGGACTTTTACGATGGCAAAACATCCTCGCTGTATTTTAAAGCAGGCTCTCCTTTCAAAAGACGGAGAAACGAATGCCGTAGTAGAGGATGTATATTTTTCTGATGATTGGGGCAGGATTGTAGCAATTGAAGTGACAAAAGGTTTGTTTTCCGATTGGACGGATGGAAGATCTCTCATTTATTCCCACGAGCCGTTAACCATTGGGAAGCAGTCGCTTTTTGTACGATAAGTGCTATAAAGGAGGGCCCTCAATTTGAAATGCCCGAACTGCAGCTGCAAGGATATAGGCAAGATCGGTGTCAATCAGTATTATTGCTGGAATTGTTTTATCGAACTGTCCATTGTAAATGGCATGCTGTCCCTTCACCAAGTGGAAGAAGACGGCAGTCTGACTTCGCTTGATGATCTTTTTGAAGATCAAGATTTATCCTTTAATGCCGATGCACAATAACGTTAAGTGATCTTAATGAATGGGTGGGTGACAACATGAATAACATTTTAAAACCATTACTTGCCTTAGGCATCTGGGCAGCTTTCAAAGGAATTAAATCATCCAGAAAAAACGGGATGAATTTTATGAGGATGGACGACCTGTTATCTTCTAAAAGAGTAAGAAAAATGCGTAAGAGACTGGCAAAAGCCATTTATTAAAGAAATGAAAGTCCATGCTAAAAAAAGCATGGACTTTTTTTCATGAAATGAGAGGTTGGGGCAACAATATAAATGGAGGTGATTACTATACATCGAGAAAAGTATATGAAGTGGATCATCCGCCTGTCTCTGTTGGTACTTTTGTTTCTGTGCGGCTGGCTGCTGCTTAAACTTGCCCCTTTCTGGACACCTGTGCTGACAACGGTCAAAGCGGTGTTTATCCCTTTTTTTATTGCGGTGTTCATCACCTACTTGCTTCATCCCCTCGTAGAAAAACTGCATCATTGGGGCGTTCCGCGGACGCTGGCGATTCTGTTTATCTACGTTTTGTTTTTTGGCGGTATCGGCTACGGAGTATACAAAGGCATCCCATATATGGTGCTTCAGATACGGGAACTCGTCTCAAATATACCTGCCATATCAAAAACGTACCGTAACTGGCTGCTGGAAGTGGACCACCATACCTCCCGGCTGCCTCGTTCCATCCATCTCCGCATTGAAGATTATATCCAATCGGCTGAACAATACTTGGAAAAAAGTGCGGCCAATGTGATCGGATCCATAAAAAAAATTGTCGATTATTTTTTTGTCTTGATTATCGTTCCGTTCCTTGTCTTTTATTTTTTAAAGGATATTGATGCAATTAAACGAGCATGCTGGTATATAACCCCGAAAAAATGGCGGAAAGAAGGCATTCACTTATTGAAAGATATTGACCGGTCTCTTGGCGGCTATATACGCGGGCAGCTGTTTGTCGGGAGTCTTCTCGGTGCAGCTGCTGTGCTCGCTCTCTGGCTGGCAGGCATGCCTTATCCGATTATTCTTGGGATTATTATTGCCATAACCGATGTTATCCCTTATTTTGGACCAATTCTTGGTGCTGTTCCGGTTATATTCATCGCATTCACGATCTCTGTAAAAATGGTGCTGATTGTTGCAGGAATTATGCTTGTGCTTCAATTTATAGAAGGAAATATTTTAGGGCCTCTAATCGTTGGCAAAAGCCTTCATATCCATCCAGCTCTGATTATCCTCGCCCTTCTTGCAGGGGGAGAAATTGGTGGAATTCTTGGCTTGATCCTAGCTGTTCCTGTGTTTTCTATACTTAAAGTGATCGTTGTTCACATTCGTGATCACAGACTTACGGCAAAGATTGACAAAATGCCCTAGAAGGAATTATACTTACTGCAAGATAAAGCAAAACGATGATGGAGATAAGTACGTTTCTACCCTTTTATAGAGAGGAAACCCACGGCTGAAAGGTTTCTAAAAGTAAGAGGAACGGAAAGCTACTCCCGAGTGCAATTAATACCTGCCGGTTAAACCCCGTTAACGTTTATTTAAGGTGATGATCCCCATTGAAAGCGGGTTCATAACCAGGGTGGTACCGCGTGAATAACAACTCTCGTCCCTGATGCAGATCAGGAACGGGAGTTTTTTTATTTGCCTGTCGTTTTTACACCAGAAAGGAGATAGGAAAGATGAAAACTTTAACGTCTGCTCAAGTAAGACAAATGTTTCTGGATTTTTTCCAGGAGAAGGGCCACAGTGTCGAGCCAAGCGCATCACTCGTCCCCCACGAAGATCCGTCTTTGCTATGGATTAATAGTGGAGTAGCAACGCTGAAAAAATACTTTGACGGCAGGGTCATCCCTGAAAATCCAAGAATCGTGAATGCGCAGAAATCAATCCGTACAAATGATATTGAAAATGTAGGAATCACAGCAAGACACCACACATTCTTTGAGATGCTTGGGAACTTTTCTATCGGGGACTATTTTAAAGAAGAAGCCATCATTTGGGCTTGGGAGTTTCTAACAGATCCGAAATGGATTGGTTTTGATCCTGAAATGCTTTCTGTAACCATTCATCCGGAAGATGATGAAGCATTCGATATCTGGAACAAGACAGTAGGGGTGCCTGCAGAACGAATCATCCGTCTGGAAGGAAACTTCTGGGATATCGGAGAAGGGCCGAGTGGGCCAAACACAGAGATCTTCTATGACCGAGGAGAAAAGTACGGTAATGACCCAGAAGATCCGGAACTTTACCCGGGTGGAGAAAATGACCGTTATCTTGAAGTATGGAACCTTGTTTTTTCCGAGTTCAACCATAATCCTGATGGAACGTATACTCCACTTCCAAAGAAGAATATTGATACAGGAATGGGCCTTGAGCGCATGGTTTCCGTCATCCAGAACGTTCCGACCAACTATGACACAGATCTCTTCATTCCTGTGATTCGGCTGACTGAACAGCTTTCAGGCAGCAAGTATGGAGTAAGCAAGGAAACAGATACGGCGTTTAAGGTAATTGCTGACCATATTCGAACGGTTGCTTTTGCGGTTTCAGATAATGCTCTGCCTTCAAATGAAGGACGCGGTTATATTCTTCGCCGCCTGATCAGAAGAGCGACACGCTTCGCTAAACAGATAGGCTTAGATCGTCCGTTCATGTTTGAACTTGTACCGACTGTTGCTGACATAATGGTTGATTTTTATCCTGAAGTGAAAGAGAAAGTTCCTTTTATTCAGCGCGTCATCAAGAACGAAGAGGAACGTTTCCATGAAACCATCAATGAAGGATTGGCGATTCTTGAGGATGTCATCCAAAAAGAAAAAGCATCAGGCAGCAGCACGATTGCAGGAAAAGATGCGTTTAAACTCTATGATACATTCGGTTTTCCTTTTGAACTGACCGAAGAGTACGCTGCTGAACACAATATGGAAGTCGACCGTGCCGGTTTTGAAAAAGAGATGGAAGCACAGCGTGAACGTGCTCGTTCTGCACGCCAGGATGTAGATTCCATGCAAGTGCAGGGAGGCGTACTCAGCGATATCAAAACCAACAGTGAATTTGTCGGTTATGATGAAGAAAGAAGTACTTCAAAAGTGCTGGAGACTCTTCAAAACGGTGAGCGGGTAGACCTGCTAGGCGAAGGAGAAGAGGGGCAGGTCATCTTGGATCTCACTCCGTTTTACGCTGAAAGCGGCGGTCAGGTAGCCGATCAGGGAACTATTATTGGAGAAGGTGTAGAACTGTACGTGAAGGATGTACAGAAGGCGCCGAACGGTCAGAACCTTCATACTGTAACGGTAGTGAAAGGAAGCTTGCGCAAAGGGATTGAAGTCGTGGCACAAGTAAATGCTGAAAAGCGTGCTGCCATTGTAAAAAATCATACGGCTACCCACCTTCTGCATCAGGCGCTGAAAGATGTTTTGGGAACCCATGTTAATCAGGCTGGTTCTCTCGTCGCCCCAGGAAGACTTAGATTTGACTTCTCTCACTTCGGAAGTATTTCTCCTGAGGAACTGGAACGCATCGAGGAAATCGTCAATCAGAAAATCTGGAAGACGATCGCAGTGGATAAGATGCTGAAACCAATCGATGAAGCAAAATCTATGGGTGCAATGGCTTTATTCGGAGAAAAGTACGGAAAAGTGGTCCGTGTCGTTCAGATTGGGGATTACAGCCTTGAGCTTTGCGGTGGATGCCACGTTCATAATACATCTGAGATCGGATTGTTTAAGATCCTTTCTGAGACAGGAATCGGTGCTGGAACAAGAAGGATTGAAGCTGTAACAGGACAAGAAGCATACCAGGCGATGAAGGAACAGGTTCAGGTTCTTCGTGACGCTGCTGCTATACTGAAAACCAATACAAAAGAAGTGCCGCACCGCATCGAAACACTTCAAAGCCAAGTTCGCGAACTTCTGCGTGAGAAGGAAGCTTTGTCTTCTAAATTAGGCAACTTGGAAGCAGGAAGCTTAATCAACGAAAAAGTAGAGGTCAATGGTGTTTCTCTGATCGTTAAAAAAGTAAATGCTGCAGATATGAATGGCCTGCGGTCCATTGTTGATGATTTAAAAAATAAACTTTCGAGCGGAATTGTAGTACTCGGAGCAGTAAATAATGATAAAGTAAACATTGTAGCCGGAGTTACAAAAGATTTGATTTCAAAAGGCTTCCATGCCGGCAATCTTGTAAAAGAAGTAGCTTCACGCTGCGGCGGAGGCGGCGGAGGCCGTCCTGACATGGCGCAAGCTGGAGGAAAAGATCCCGGAAAATTGGAATCTGCATTGGAATCGGTGATTGAAGCAGTTAAATCTGTTTGCTAATCACAGCATTAAGGGTACAATGACTGTATAAAGGGAAAATACATTCAGTCAAAAGGGAGAAGTTAGAGAAAGAGGTGTTGGCCGTGAGTTCTATGGATAAAACAATGAAGTTTAATTTTCATGACGATTCAATGGATCCAAATGTACAAAAAGTGCTATTCTCCGTTTATGAAGCACTGCAGGAAAAAGGCTATAACCCGATTAATCAAATTGTCGGGTATCTGTTATCAGGAGACCCAGCCTATATTCCGCGCCATAAGGATGCCAGAACGATGATTCGTAAAATTGAACGGGATGAACTTATTGAAGAACTGGTTAAATCCTATCTTGATACGAAGGAAAAGGATTCTCTCTAATGACCAGAATTCTAGGACTTGATGTGGGTTCCCACACGGTTGGAGTGGCCGTCAGCGATGCCATGGGCTGGACTGCTCAGGGAATTGAGACGGTCAGGAGAAAACCGCATCAGCCCGACGAAGTCTTTGAACGTATTGGCGAGTGGGTCAAACAGTACGAAGTTGAAGAAATTGTAGTAGGCTTACCCAAAAACATGAACGGATCCATTGGTCCGAGCGGTGAAGCATGCCAGGAATTTGCCCGAGAGGCTGAAAAGCGGTTTGAACTTCCCGTCGTGTTATGGGACGAGCGGTTAACGACGATGGCGGCAGAAAAAATGCTGATTTCAGCAGATGTCAGCCGCAAGAAGAGGAAACAAGTGATTGATAAGATGGCAGCGGTTTTGATTCTGCAAGGTTATTTAGACAGCCGCCAATTAAAAAATTGAGGTGATTCAAATGGCAAATGAAGAAAAAGAGCACATTATCATTCCAGGAGAAGATGGAGAAGAGAATCTGTTTGAAGTACTAATGACGATTGACGGAAGCACCACTCCGACAGGCCATTCTTACATTCTGCTCGTACCAGCTGGTGACGATCAAGAAGATGAGGAGAGCGAAGAGCAGGAAGTTTTTCCTTTCCGTTTTGTAGACAAGGGTGAAGAGGAAGACGATATCGAGCTTTTCCCTCTTGAAACAGATGAAGAATGGCAAATGATCGAAGAAACACTAAACGCTTTTCAAGATGAAGAAGAATAATCGATTGGCAGCTAAAGTCTAACTTTAGCTGTTTTTTTTATGACATTGGAGCATACTAAAGGTCTTATCACTTCAAATCCCTTTATCTGGGAGTTGTGTCCGGCTGCAGCACTAGGATCCGCAGGGCATAAGTCCGGCATCGATTAATGATGAACTTATTCTATATCGGACTTTAACAGAGACGCTTGCGCTTTTCTTAATTATGGAAGCTAGACATGATTTTTACTTATCAGTATAATTAAGCAGATGAAGGGAGAGAAAAAGGGTGTTAATATTAAATACGGTTTCGGGAGGTCCTCTTGATTCCGGCGGGAAAAACCGAAAAAGAAATACAGCAGTCGTTCTATTTCTGATCTTTGTGATCATTGCTGCAGCTGCTGTATATGGATATACATACATAAAAGATGCGCTTGGACCTGTAAACAAACATAACGATAAAAAGATTACGGTAGATATACCGATTGGTTCTTCAGTTTCCACTATCGGAAAAATTTTAGAAGACAAAGGGCTGATCACCAGCAGCATGGTCTTTCAGGTGTATGCCAAATCTAAAAAGTCTGGAAATTTGCAGGCTGGCGTCTATGACCTTAAGCCTTCAATGAATGTCGATCAGCTGATCGCCGCTTTAAAGAACGGTAAAGTATTTCGCCATCCTGAAACCTCCTTCACCATACCTGAAGGGTTTATCATTCCGCAAGTAGCCGAAGTAGTGGCGAAAAACACCGGCCAAAGCAAAGAACAAGTAATGAAGATTATGAACGACAGAACATTTGTGAAAGAGCTGCAGGCACAGTTTCCTATTATTGATAATAAAGTTTATGACAAAAAGGTCTATTATCCTCTTGAAGGGTATTTGTTCCCTGCAAAATATGATTTCGATGAGAAAAAACCTGATGTAAAAGCGGTTATAAAAAAAATGGTGGAAAAAAACGCAAAGGGTCATGGATAACTACCAGGCTGAAATTAATAAAAGCAAGAAAAAGCCTTATGAAGTTCTGACTTTAGCATCAATGATTGAAGAGGAAGCTCAAAGGCCAGAAGATCGGCCTAAAATATCAGGTGTTTTTTACAATCGGTTAAAAAAGAAAATGACGCTTGATTCCGACCCAACCGTTAAATATGCACGTAAAAACTTTAAAGTACAAGTTCTCTACAAAGAACTAAAGTATGACTCACCTTATAATACGTATAAATATCCAGGGCTGCCCATTGGCCCGGTGGCATCTCCAGGAGAAGAATCGATTAAAGCTGCACTGAAGCCAGAACCGTCGGGATATTACTTTTTCTATGCCCGCCCAAACGGTCAAGTGATTTATACAAAAACATACAAGGAACATACAAAGGTCGTTCAAAAATACCGGGATGAATGGCAGGCGCACGCAAGGAAAAGCTAAAAAGAAAACATAACATTATGCTTTTATGATATAATGTTCCGGGTTAAGTAAGGAGGCATCGCCTTGATCACAAAAGAAGTACAGGACTATATCGAAGAATTAATTCCTGATCGAGATCCGAGAATAGTGGAAATTGAGGAGTATGCAAAAGAGCATAGTGTTCCGATCATGGAGCTCGTCGGCATTGAAGCCTTGCTTCAGCACCTCCGAATTATCCAGCCGAAAAAAATCTTGGAGGTAGGGACAGCCATAGGGTATTCTGCGATTCGTATGGCAGAAGCTGTACCGGATGCTTCGATCGTTACCATTGAGAAAGATCCGGAACGATACGAGCTGGCTGTGGCCAATATTAAGGAATTAGGATTAACGGACAGAATAACTGTATTGCTGGGTGACGCCAATGAATTAGCAGCAGAGGCAGAAAAACATGCACCCTTCGATGTTGTATTTATAGATGCCGCAAAAGGACAATACCAGCGTTTTTTTGAGAACTATGGAAGACAACTTCGGCCGAAAGGCATCATGATCTCAGATAATATTCTCTTTAAAGGCTATGTTGCCGATGACAGAGAGGTTGGAACGAGACGGCTGGCATCCTTAGTCAGAAAGATTCGTTCTTACAATGAGTTTCTCATGAACCACGAAGAGTATACAACTGCCATTTTGCCTGTCGGCGACGGCTTAGCCATCAGCATGAAAAAGGATAAAGAGCAGCGTTAGGGAGATTGGAAGGAGAAAGTACATGGTACAAAAACCGATTGTCATAGGGGTAGCCGGGGGTTCAGGGTCTGGAAAAACTACAGTTGCCAAGGAAATCTACCGCCAGTTTGCCGATCAGTCGATTCTGATTATAGAGCAGGATTCATATTACAGAGATCAATCCCACAAGACGATGGACGAGCGTCTCAAAACAAATTATGATCATCCTCTGGCTTTTGACAATGAATTGCTTATTCGTCAAATAAACGAACTTTTGGAATATAAATCCATAGAAAAGCCGGTTTATGACTATACAGCACATACAAGAAGTGATAAAATTATCCCAGTCGAACCGAAAGATGTAATCATTCTTGAAGGTATATTAATTTTGGAAGATGAGCGTCTAAGGGACCTAATGGATATCAAACTATTTGTCGACACGGATGCCGATGTCCGGATTATCCGGCGTATGGTCAGGGACACGCGTGACAGAGGACGTACGCTCGAATCAGTGATCGATCAGTATACATCAGTAGTCCGTCCGATGCATAACCAGTTCATTGAACCTACAAAACGCTATGCGGATATCATTATCCCGGAAGGCGGACAAAACCGGGTAGCGATCGATTTGATGGTCACCAAAATTCAAACTATCCTTGAAGAAAAAGTAATCTTAAAAAAATGAGGCTGAGTCCTCATTTTTTCCGCATGGTTCGGTTTATTGCCACCAATAAATTTGGCAAGCGCTTTATTTTTTAGTAAGGTGTAAGAAATCCGATATACATATCAGATCTGTTTGACGACATATATAGTTATCAAGGGTACTGATTAATTGAAGGAGTGAATTCAGAATGTCAGAAGAGAAAAAACATTATATGACGCTTGAAGGCAAGCAAAAATTAGAGAACGAATTAGAACATTTAAAGACTGAAAAAAGAAAAGAAGTAGTAGAACGTATAAAAATCGCTCGCAGCTTCGGTGATCTTTCCGAAAACTCGGAGTATGATGCTGCAAAAGACGAACAGGCTTTTGTTGAAGCCAGAATCGTTCAATTGGAGAAAATGGTACGCGATGCCGTGATCATTGAAGAAAATAAAGCGGCAGGAGACAGCGTATCCATCGGAAAATCTGTAAAGTTTCTTGAGCTTCCAGATGGTGACGAAGAAACTTATATGATTGTCGGAAGCGCGGAAGCCGATCCGTTTGAAGGGAAAATCTCAAATGATTCTCCGATGGCAAAAAGCCTTTTAGGCAAGAAAGTCGGAGAGCAGGTTTCAGTACAAACTCCAGGCGGAGAAATAAGTGTACGAATTTTAGAAGTAAAATAAGGAAAACAGCGTCCTAGGACGCTGTTTTTTGTTTTAGGCAGGCAGCCCCTTTTTGGCTTGAAAAATCTTCAATGAAAAGTTAATTGAAGTGGAAGATGCGAGACTCCTGCGGGACTAGCGTGACAGGTGAGACTCCCGCCGGTGCCTGCACCCAGAGGCTCACCGCACGCCCCGCGGAAAGCGAGCAGCCTGGAACGGAAATCAACAGCTTACAGACTTCTTGGACAGCCCTTTTTGTTTTAGGCAGGCAGCAAGTTTATTTATAGCCGGGAGAGACCACAATGAAAATGAGGTGGTCTTTATGAAAAGCATTCATAAACGCATAGTGATTTCCGGCTTGCTATTTCTTTTGGGTTTGTTTCTCCTTGCCGGGCGCCTGATTCAGATACAGCTAGTATCTACAGAATCCTTTTCAAAACATAAGGTCAATCTAATTGACGAGAGTGTAAGACAACGCACACATTCCTTTACAATCAATGAAGGAAGAGGGCTGCTGCTTGACCGAAATGGCGAGATGATCTCCGCGGAATTAAAGCCAGCTGTTATTTTATTCCCTTTTTTGCAGGGTGAAGCGAAGGCCATCGATAAAGTGGCGGATGTGCTGGGAAAAAGTCCTACTGTAATTCGGAGAGCGGTTGAAGGGCACGAAGAACCCTTCGTTATCGCTGATGAAAAAGATGATATTACGACCCAGACAATGGAAAGAATCAATAAATTAAAGCTTCCAGGAGTTTATGCTCATTATATTGCAAGAAATAAGCACTCGGAGTTTGCCAGTTCCTTGCTCGGCGTAACGGGACAAGCCCCGGAAGTGATCAAGAAAAATTATAAAGATAAACTTGATAAAGGGATGATCAGTGTTAATACAAAAATTGGAAAAACGGGATTTCAGCAGGCGTTTGATCCGTTCTTGATCTCTGAAGGAGAGACGAAGCTGATCTATCATGTTGACCGGTCAGGGTCTCCCCTTTTCGGTCTGGACGTTAAATACCTTGCTCCATCCAATCCCTTTTATCCAGTTAGTGTGAAAACCACGGTAGACAGCAAGCTGCAGGCCATTCTTGAGCGTGCTGTTGACGTAAGCGGCATAAAAAATGGCGGAGCTGTACTGCTTGATGTTTCGAGCAATGAACTGCTTGGTATGGTAAGCCGGCCATACAAAACAGGCTTAAGCAAAAACCAGATGCTGACTCGGCATGCTCCGGGTTCTGTTTTTAAAATCGTGACGGCGGCCGCTGCCATTGAGCATAAAGATCTTCAAAAAGAGAGGACGTTTGACTGTGACCTCGGGATTGATGGGAAGAAGGCCAAGCATCCACTAGGAAATTTGGACTTTAACAGCAGTTTCTCACAAAGCTGCAATCGGACATTCGGCCTGCTGGCTAATGATATGATGAATAAAGATCATAGCATGTTGGATGACTATGCCAAGAAGCTTGGCTTGACCGGCAGATCAGGCTGGAACGGGCAAGTTTATCATTATCAAGACTTCAAACAGTTTCCGGAAGAAGAGTATGCAACGATCTGGGCTGACCGCTACGACAAAAATCAGCCATTAGCCATCTCTCAAACGGCAATCGGCCAAAAAGATGTCCAGGTTACACCTTTATCCGTTGCAAACATGATAGCTGGCATCGCTCGTGGAGGAAAAGTGGAGGAAGTGAAAGGTGCGACAAAAATCCTGTATAAAAACGGGAATACCTTGCTTACTTTTCAAGACCATAAGAAAAAAGCAGAAATACAGCCTTATACTGCACAAAAGCTTCAGATGCTGCTTCGTGGCGTTGTAACCGATCCAAAGGGAACAGGGAGGGCGTTACAGGGTCTGCCATATGCAGTCGCGGGCAAATCCGGAACGGCAGAAAAAGGGAAAGCTAATACTTCAAATAAATGGTTTGCCGGTTATTTTCCTGCCGACCATCCAAAATATGCACTCGTTGTTGTTGATTTAGATTATACAGGTGCACGTACAACTGTTATTTCGGCTTATGCCGATATTGTAAAAAAGATTTACAATAACGATAAAGAAAAATAATAAGTTCTGCTACATACTCAAAATCTCAAACTTGTCGAATTCGTTTATCGTGGTAAAATTGATATAGCGAAACTTTTTTAGGAGGTTTGTATGAGCAGAAAACAATACCGTTCACGCTTTGAAAAGCGAAAACAAAATCGAACGTTAAACATTGCAATCGGAGTAGTTATCCTATTGATTATAATTGTCGGAGCTAACATATTCATGAACGGAGGCAGCAGCCAGACGTCTTCTTCTCCTGCTCACGGTAATCAGGATAAGAAAAACCATTCCTCTTCCTCTAAAACCGATACAAAAAAGAAAGACGACTCGATCGTCGTAGATGAAGATAAGAACAAAGATTCCTCTGGTACGGATCAGAATTCTTCTTCGCAGAAAGATGACAGCGAAGATAAAAATAAAGATGATGCGGCTAAAAAAGAGACCGATAAACCTGAAGGGGGAGGCCCAGATGGTCCTTGGGATCCTGTGGGAACTTCACAAACAGGCGCACACACCAAATCGTACGATAAAGGAACTCCGGACTGGAACGAACAAACAAAGGCTTTATCCTATGCAACAGGAATACCCGAGGATCAAATGACATTATTGTGGCTGGGTAATGGAGGGGCACCGGACAAATCGGTAGGACGTGTCCTTTCAAAGAAAGATGGAAGCCGCTATGAAGTTCAGCTTCAATGGGAAGACGGCAAAGGCTGGAAACCCACAAGCGTTACAAAAAATTAATAAAAGCATAAGCCGTCTGAACATTTGTTCAGACGGCTTTTTCCTTAATTTTAGCCCCAAAATGAGAGTGCCGTTTGATTGATTATTCCTGATTTCTGTGATATCTTGGAACCTGTAAAGTTTTAATTCATAGTATAGTGATAGGAATTATATATTTTAAATAGACGGAGTGGGATAAATGGGCAGAGAATTTATTTCTTTATTTGATGAGTGGGCAGAATCATACGATCAATCAGTGTCAGGCCAAGATGAAGAATATAAGGAAGTATTTGAACGATATGGAGAAATTCTTGAAGCGGTTGCCTCAAGGACGACAGGAACTGTTGCAGAATTTGGAGTGGGTACTGGAAACCTGACCGAAAAACTGCTGGATACCGGGAGGACGGTTTATGGTATTGAACCTTCAAAAGGCATGCGGGAAAAGACAAAAGCCCGTTTTACAGACCTCCAGCTTTTTGATGGAGACTTTTTGGCATTTCCAGAACTTCCTGGAGAGATTGATGCTATCGTAAGCACCTATGCTTTCCATCACCTTACAGATAAAGAAAAAGACTCTGCTATCCAATTATATAGCCAGATTTTAAAGGAAAATGGTAAAATTGTATTTGCGGATACAGCTTTCATTAATGAGGCGGACCGGCAGGAAAGGTACCGCATCGTAAAAGAACAAGGTTATTTAAACCTGCTGCAGGATCTTCAGACGGAATATTATACGACGCTTGAAGTGCTGAATGAAATTTTTCAGAAACATGGTTTTGAAGTTTCTTTTGAAAAATTAAATACCTATGTCTGGCTGATGGAAGCTGTTAAAACGAAAAAAATTTAACAGAATATATTGGAGTTGTCGCTATGAAAATTGGAATAATCGGTGCTATGGAAGAAGAGGTCATCATTCTTCGGGATAAACTATCACACAGGCAGGACAAAACGCTCGCCGGCTGTGAATTTTATACTGGTAAGATTGATGGACTTGATATCATTCTCTTGAAATCGGGTATCGGTAAAGTAAATGCCGCTATTGGAACAACGTTGATGATTGAGATGTTTCAACCAGACTGCATTATAAATACAGGATCGGCTGGAGGGTTTCACAAAGACCTGAATGTTGGAGATGTCGTAATCTCAACGGAAGTTCGCCATCATGATGTGGATGCAACCATCTTTGGCTATGAATATGGGCAGGTTCCACAGATGCCGGCCTACTATGTACCGGATGCCGATCTTGTTTCCATCGCTGTAAAAAGTGCGGAGAAGGTAAGCGGAATACAAGTAGCAAAAGGTCTGATCGCTTCAGGTGACTCGTTCATGAGCGATCATGAACGAGTGGAATTTATCCGGACAAAGCTTGCGGGATTGTATGCAGCAGAAATGGAAGCGGCGGCGATTGCTCAGGTTGCCTATCAGTTCAAGGTGCCGTTTGTCATTATCCGATCTCTTTCAGATATAGCCGGTAAAGATGCCCGCGTATCTTATGACCAATTTTTAGATACTGCCTCCAAGCACTCGGCAGAATTGATTTTATTAATGATAGAGGAGTTGAAACATAATGGTTAAAAAAATGAATGTAGAAAGCTTCAATCTTGATCATACTAAAGTTGCAGCACCTTATGTACGTCTTGCTGGTACAACCCAAGGTAAAAATGGAGATGTTATCCATAAATATGATATTCGCTTTTGCCAGCCGAACAAAGATCATATGGATATGGCGGGGCTTCATTCAATCGAACATTTAATGGCGGAAAATATCCGTAACCATCATGATTCAGTGGTGGATATCAGTCCAATGGGCTGCCAAACCGGATTCTATCTTTCAGTCATTAACCATGACAACTATGATGAAATCCTTGAGGTCCTAGAAAAAACATTGCATGATGTTCTAAAAGCGGAGGAAGTACCTGCCTGCAACGAAGTTCAATGCGGATGGGCTGCCAATCACAGCTTGGAAGGCGCAAAAGAGATTGCAGAAAAAATGTTAGCGAAAAAAGATGAGTGGAACAAGGTGTTTGCTGAATAAGAGGAGTTTGTGTGATGACGGTTTATAAAAATATACATGAGTTAATCGGTAATACACCGATGGTCCAACTGACTCAGTTCCCGTTGCCAAATGGGGTGCGGCTATTTGCCAAACTTGAATATTTCAATCCTGGAGGAAGCGTGAAAGACCGGCTGGGGAAAGAATTACTGGATGAAGCGTTCCGTACAGGAAAACTGGTGGAGGGCGGTACCATCATTGAACCGACAGCCGGCAATACAGGAATTGGTCTGGCATTGGCAGCTATTAACAGAGGTATTAACGTTACGTTTGTTATCCCTGAAAAGTTCAGTATGGAAAAGCAGGACATCATGAGAGCTCTAGGCGCAACCATTATTAATACGCCAACAGAGGAAGGTATAAAGGGAGCGATAAAGAAGACTGAACAGCTTCTTACTGAGATTCCTAACTCCTTTACTCCAGCTCAGTTTTCCAATCCGGCCAATCCCGCTACGTACTATAAAACACTTGGACCAGAAATTTGGCAGGACTTAAACGGCGAGGTTGACATCTTTGTTGCAGGAGCCGGCACTGGCGGTACATTCATGGGTACCGCACAGTTCCTAAAAGAAAAGAAATCGGAAATTAAAACGGTCATTGTAGAGCCAGAAGGGTCGATTTTGAACGGCGGCCAGTCAGGACCTCATAAAACAGAAGGAATCGGTATGGAATTCTTGCCAGGCTACATGGATTCTTCTTATTTTCAAGCGATCCATACAGTTAGCGATGTTGACGCATTTAACAGGGTGAAAGAATTGGCACAAAAAGAAGGCATTCTTGCTGCCAGTTCTTCAGGTGCTGCTCTTCATGCTGCATTGCTGGAAGCAGAAACAGCTCCTGCAGGTTCGTCAATCGTAACAATCTTCCCCGATGGAAGTGACCGATATTTAAGCAAAAAGATATACGAAGGAGGCATTTAACATGAAAAGGAAAACAAAATTGATACACGGCGGAATTCCGGGTGATCCAGCTACAGGCGCCGTGTCGTTTCCGATTTACCAAGTAAGCACCTACAAACAAGAAGAAGTGGGTGTTCATAAAGGATATGAATATTCCCGAACAGGAAATCCGACCCGTTTTGCACTAGAAGAGCTTGTTAAAGACCTTGAAGAAGGAAAAAGAGGTTTCGCTTTCGGGTCTGGTATGGCAGCTATTACAGCTGTTATGATGCTGTTCAGTTCAGGTGACCATGTGATCCTGACGGATGATGTATATGGCGGGACATACCGCGTTGTATCTAAAGTCCTCAACCGAATTGGTATTGAAGCCACTTTTGTTGATACAACCGATTTAAATGCAGTAAAAGAAGCGATCAAACCGAATACAAAAGCACTATATGTTGAAACACCGACAAACCCATTGTTAAAAGTAACCGATTTAAAAGCAGCTTCCCAATTGGCGAAAGAAAACAACCTGTTATTTATCGTGGACAATACGTTCAGCACTCCGTATTGGCAAACACCAATTACATTAGGAGCTGATATTGTTCTTCATTCGGCTACTAAATATATTGGAGGGCATAGTGATGTCGTGGCAGGTATCGTCGTTGTAAACGATGATAAGCTGGCTGAGGATCTTCACTTTGTTCAGAATTCTACAGGCGGGATCTTAGGGCCGCAGGACTCTTGGCTCCTTATCAGAGGTATTAAGACGCTCGGTCTTCGTATGGAAGCCCACGAGGCCAATACGAAGAAAATTGTAGAGTTTCTGTCCAATCATCCAAGCGTTGAAAAAATTTATTACCCTGGACTTGAAAGCCATCCTCAGCATAGCATCGCAAAAGCGCAGGCAGGTGGTTTTGGCGGGATGGTATCATTCGATGTAGGTAGTGTCGAGAAAGCTGCCCAAGTCTTGAAAAAGGTACATTACTTTACCTTAGCAGAAAGCCTTGGTGCAGTAGAAAGCCTGATTTCTGTTCCTGCTCAGATGACGCATGCGTCCATTCCTTCTGACCGCAGAGCAGAACTGGGAATCACTGATGGATTAATCCGCATCTCAGTCGGAATTGAAGATGCAGATGACTTAATTGAAGATTTGAAGCAGGCGCTTCAATAAGAGAAAAAACTCCCGGCAGATAGAACCGGGAGTTTTTTCATATATTTGTCAAATATTACGTAGTCGGCAGCCACCTGATATATGTTATTGTAAAATAAGAGGTTAGGAGGCTGATTAAGTAATGGATTCAAAAGTTATTCAAGATATTAAAGTTAAAATTCAGGATTATCAGCACTACGGGATTATCCTTTTATCATTAAGCTCGTTTCTTTATTTAGGAACTGTGATTCCTTTTGCAGGGAAAGATACAGCAGATGCGATTGTCTGCGGAGCAACTTCCATGACAGGGCTTGGTTTTACTGCTCTTATGTATTATCAAGCGAAGAGATTAAAGAAACGTTTACAAGAGATACAATAAATAAAAAAATCCGGCAGCCATGATGGGCTGCCGGATTTTTTTATCTGGATTAAGCGCCAGAACAAGGTACTAAAGCTTATAAGTCTTATATTGAAATACCGATGAATGTACCGATGCATAGCAGAAGACCAAAGCCTAAATGAAGCATTGCTGTGAGTCCGAGTGCTTTGTTCAGTTCTTTAGGCTCCCAGGTGCGGGCTGCTATTCCTACTGCTTTTAATGCAATCGGCAAAGAAACGATGGCGATCAAACTCCATGCAGGAAGCAGTGAAGCAATTACGAGCAGCAACAGGATAATATACGTACCAAGCATTAAAATATAATACTCGATTCGAGCTCCTTTTTTGCCGATTAATCCTGCTATCGTAATCTTATTGATCAATTTATCCGTATCGATGTCCCTCAGGTTATTGGCGTGCAATATGGCCATGATCAAGAAAGCATTTGGAAGTGAAATAAGTACCGTTTCCCAGTGAACCGTTAGCGTCTGGACGTAGTAGGAGCCAATAACAGCCAAAACTCCAAGTGTCGTTCCTGAAGCAAATTCCCCAAAGCCATTGTAGGCTAGCGCATAGCGGGTAGCTGTATAAAAGTACCCAATCAGGAGAGAAGGAATTCCGATATATAAAATAAAGCTGCCTGTCAGACTGGCCAAAATTAATCCGATAATACTTCCTAAAGCAAAGAAGATGAGTCCTGTAATATGGACTTGCACAGGTGTCATTTCCTTACGGTCAATCACTCCGGACGGGCTGAGCGAGCCAGGCTGATCAGCACCTTTTTTATAATCAAAGTAGTCGTTCACCAAGTTGGTCCCGCACTGCATGAATATAGCGCCGGCGAGTGTTAATAAAAAGATTCCCCAGTTGATCTCCGTCCATTTCATGGCGAGAATGGTACCGAAAAGCACAGGTATGATAGAAGCCGTCAATGAAAATGGCCGGGTAGAGGCCAATATAGTCTTAGGGCTTATCATAATCGTTCCCCCCTATCTTACGAAATACAAATTATTAGGCATATCCATTATAAAACAAATGTTTGTGAAAAAGTACACATAATGCTTGTGTTTTATACAAAAAATGAAATTTGTGATGGTAAGTATGGAATGTTTTTCTTTCTATGAAATTCCGCAAAACAACGGGTATCTTTCATAAGGAGGATGCATATAAATAAATTGTTTGGTAAAAGAGGTTTACAAGTTACCATGATGTGGTTATAATTACCATGTAAGAAAAATCAGAATTTATTGAAGGAGGTCGAACACCATGATGCAAAGTAAAACAATTTCAACTCTGAAGCAACTGAATAAATCAAATAGATGTTCGGCCGTTGGACAGTAGTCTTTTTTAACAATTCATTTGGATAAAAAAGCGCCGCAGGCTGAACGATGCCTGTGGCTTTTTTGTGCCCATTTTTGGGTTGGCCGCAGGGGATCTTGTACTGCGGCCTTTTTTTATAAATATCAACTTGAGGGAGGAGAGAAAAATGATGATTAGTATTGCTTTGTTGGCTTGGTTCTCTTTGGAGAAGGATATGACCTGTTGATTTTAAAATTAAAGGAGGATTTACTATGTTTACACTACAATTATTTTTTGGCACAATTACTGTTTCTTTCAAACGAAAAATCAGAACGCATCAAGAAGTTGTACATCAGCAAGAGGTGAATGAGAGGTTCGAAGCCAGCCGCGATAAAGTCGTGAATACGGTCCTAACCTTTTAGTAAAGTTTGACAATAAAAATTAATGGAGGGATAAATATGATGGTAAAAAGATACCTGGCGTTTCTAAATTGGATTATAACGGAGAAAGATACGACCTGAAAGGATAACCAGGAAGGAAAGGAGGAACCTGTATGTTTACACTAAACCTTTTCTTTGCTACGATTACCATTTCACTAAACAAGAATGAAATGACGTACAAAGAATATGTGCACCAGCAAAATGTAAATGACTTGTTTGATGCTGCTCATGCAAAAGCAATCGACGCGAATTACATTCGTTAATAGATAGAAAAAAGCCCTGGCTTGCGCAAATTATAGTGCGAGGCAGGGCTTTTGCTGTATGATGAAGATATAAATCATAAAGAAGGGTTAAAAGGGTTGAACGTTCATGAAAAAAGATATTCATTGCTGTGCCACCTGCATCAATTTTAAGGTTTCAAGAACGGAGCAGGGGATGAAATATGAGTGTACAAGGCTTGGATATGAAACCCAGCCTTCCTATAAATTCAACTGCTGGGAACCAAAGGATCACGTGAAAAAGTGGCTGGAAGAAGAATAACTTTACCAGCCTCTTCCTGCCCCGCCACCGCCGGAAGACCCGCCACCACCACCGCGCCGGCCACCGCCACCGCCTCTTGATATCATGGACAGGATCATGTAAGTCAGAAACCCATTAAAAAATTTTACATCCAAAAAGATAACCACTACGATGATAAGAATGTAAAACCACGAGAAAGGATCTTTTTTCTTTCCGTTAGGAGGAGGGTTATCCTGTCCCTTGTATTCTTGTGTGATCTCTTTAGCAAGAGCCTGATACGTTTGTGTGACAGCCGAGTCAGGCTTCCCTTGTTTCATATAGGGAATCGCATTTTCGTCCAGAATCCTTCCAGCTTTTCCGTCTGGAATAGCACCCTCAAGACCATATCCAACTTCAATCCTGATTTTCTTCTGTGACATGGCAACGACGAGCAGTACGCCATTGTCCGCTTTTTTCGTGCCAAGCCCGTACGTCCTATAGGCTTTATTCGCATAGTTCTCAATGGGTTCACTTCCAATAGACTTAACGGTCAGAACAGCAAGCTGTGCTGTCGTCTGATCTTCCAGCTGTCTTCCCAATGACAGCAGCTCTGCTTCTTGCTGTTGATTTAAGATGTTCGCGTAGTCCTGAACATAAATATCTCCCGTTGGAGCAGGTATCTTTGCTGCTGATACCGGTTCTCTGGCTGTTAGTATGGTGAAAAAGAGAAACACCATCAAAAGGAGGGAGAATCTTTTGGAAAGCATTATCCGTTTCCTCCAAAGTCTACTTTAGGGGGCTCTTTTGCGTTGGCATTGGCCTTAAAGTATTCTTTTTTATCAAATCCTCCTATCCCAGCAATTAACGCTCCAGGAAATCGTTTTACTTTTTTATTATAGGAAGCCACTTCCTGGTTGTAATCCCTTCTGGCTACGGCGATCCGGTTTTCGGTACCTGCAAGTTCATCCATAAGTTGAGTAAACTGTTTATCAGCTTTAAGGTTCGGGTACCGCTCCTGAATGACAAGAAGCCTGCTTAAAGCGCCGGTTAATTGGTCATTGGCTTGTGCCTTTTCCTGAGTTGATTGTGCACCGGCCAGGCGGGCACGCGCATCGGAAATATCCTTTATGACCTTCTTTTCATGTGAAGCATAGCCTTTGACGGTATTTACAAGGTTAGGCACCAAATCTACACGTCTTTGCAGCTGTGTCTCAATCTGCGAGTAGGACTGATCAACATCCTCTTCCTTGTTGACAAAACCGTTGTAGCTTGCTACAAACCAAATAACGATAACACCTATGATGACTACAGGCCATATCCAGCTTTTTTTCATATGTACACTCCTTCAGCAAATTTACATTAATTTTTAGTTTTCCCCTATCTTATGATTTAAAAACAGAAAATATGGCTTAGGCTTAACAAGATTAATATGGCTTAATAGAGGGTAAACACTCTATGTAGACGGATATAAAATGAAGGAGGAATAGACGATGAATGAAGATCAAACAAAAGGGAAAATGGATCAGGCCAAAGGTGAAGCAAAAAGAGAGCTAGGCAAGCTTACTGGAGATGAGAGAACAGAAGCAGAAGGCAACAAAGACAAAGCAAAAGGAAACATCCGTGAAGGTTATGGCGATGCCAAAGAAAAAGCAACAGATACAGTAAACAGCTTATTTGATAATAAAAGAGATTAAGTAAAAGTGAAACAAGGCCAGCTCCGAAAGGGACTGGCCTTGTTTTTTGATTAAATATCCCAATGTTGACGGAACCAAGTCACGAAACCGGCAATATTGTTTTGTACAGCCATTTCCACTAATCCCTTCTTGGTGAATAAATAAATTTTAATTACCCTTTAATTTTTGTCACAAAAAGAGGGAGTTAATTGTCTTATTAGTGATTGCAAATTAAGGAGGAATTGAGTATGGAAACAAGATTTTTAATGGGAAAGGTCAATCCAGGAGGTTATGAGGCAATGTTGAACCTGCGTTCTTTTCTCCTGAAGAACGAGCAGTGCCAGCGCTGCTGAATCGATCACACTCGTAGCTGTCTCCCATGTTCCAGATGAAGTATATAGGGAAGTAGCTGAACATTTTGAGGAAAAACAAATAGCGGAAATCATCATGCGAATCGTAACCAACAATGCATGGAACCGCATTGGAGTTTCCACAAGGTTAATGCCGGAATAGATCAGATTCATTAACTATTAAAATGCAAATGGAGATACGCGTATCTCTATTTTTATTGGAACGTAACAGGTTTCTTGACGAGGGAGCTGCTTTCCAGTAATGATAAAGGGTTTCCCAGCCATCAATAATGAATGCAAGGACCAAAGTGAAGGGGGTGACCAATAACACGAGTTTACATTTCTTATTTAAAAGAAATACACCTGCCAACCAAGGCAGCACCATATAAAGCAGATAAGAGGCCAACATGCCATCACCAAATTTATGTCTTTGGAGATAGCATGTTTCATCCTTTCATTCAAACGGGCATTTCTATTTTACAGGTGCAATAAAAAAGGAACAGTATTTTGAATTAATGAACAGTTGATGTAATCGAATATCCAGCTGTTCATCTATAGATTTCGGAATGGTTATCACGCCTTTTTTATTAATCTTTATATATTTGGCTCCCTTTACTTCGTTTATGGTATTGGCCTGAATGATGATGATCGAGTCGTCTTTTTTACATACAGTGAGGAGGTCATTTTCTGTTATATTAAATTCCTCTCTCCAAACGGCAGGCAGCAAGATGACACGATTTTTACCAGGCATATAGTATTTATCTGTCTCAACTATCAACTGTAAGACTCCCTTAATTAGTAGTTTTTAATAAATATTACCATGCCTAACATTTTTTCAAACTGATAAAAACGTTTCAATTTTACTCAGAAGATTTAGGTTAAAAGCTTTTAATTACTTAATTTCTGTGCGTAAACCGACTATTTACCTGCGAATATGGTAAATGGAACCAGTGTTTTCAGAAAACCTCTTTAAATACAGGACTAAAATCATCAGGTGAAAATGTAATAAAGGTAGGTGCTGATTGAGAAAAACAAAAAAAGAAAAAAGTATCTCATCGTTTATCAGAAGAGTTAGCCCTTTTACTAAAGTACGTCCCGAGTTTTAACTTTCGAGCACCTTACCAATACAGCCGCCAATGTAATAAAGGTTAATTGAAATTTTAAAAAAGCCAATATTTTTTGAAATACCTATTGAAACATTCAGAATATTATTGTAAAGTATAAATTACAATTTGATACGTGATTTGTTTTCTTATCAAGAGAGGTAGAGGGAATGGCCCGATGATACCTCAGCAACCTTCAGCCGCGGATGGCTGAAAAGGTGCTAAATCCATCAAGTTCGTTAATGAACTTGAAAGATAAGAAGAACGACAATTGATATTTCTCAAAAGTCTTCTTCTTAGAAGGCTTTTTTTATTTTATTTATTAGGAGGATCTCCATGTATAAAACGGAAACAAAGCTTGCTCAGATCGGCAACCGAAGTGAAGACCGGACAGGATCAGTTAATCCGCCCGTTTATTTTTCAACCGCTTATCGCCATACCGGGATAGGAGAATCAAGCGGGTATGATTACATACGCACCGGCAATCCGACACGCCAGCTGCTTGAACAGGCGATCGCGGACCTGGAGGGAGCGGACCAAGGCTTTGCTTGCAGTTCGGGAATGGCCGCGATCGCTACCATCCTCTCCCTTTTTCAATCAGGGGATGAATGGATCGTATCCAGCGATTTATACGGCGGTACTTATCGGTTATTGGAAGAAGGCTATAAAAAATGGGGGCTGTCCTGTAAATACACAGACACGGCGAATCCTCTTGAAATTAAACAGGCGATTACTGCGAATACCAAAGCGATTTTTCTGGAGACCCCGACAAATCCTTTAATGGAAACTTGTGATATCCAGGCGATTGCTTCTATTGGAAAGGAACATGGTCTCCTCGTGATTGTAGACAATACATTCTACACGCCTTTGCTTCAAAAGCCGATTGAACTTGGGGCAGATATCGTCATCCATAGTGCGACAAAATATCTTGGGGGACACAACGATGTACTCGCAGGACTCGTTGCTGCAAAAGGAGAAAAATTATGTGAAGAAATGTCCTATCATCATAATGCTACGGGTGCCGTTTTAAGCCCTTTTGACGCCTGGCTGTTGATGAGAGGCATGAAAACCTTGGCATTAAGGATGAAAAAGCATGAAGAAAACGCAAAGGCGGTCGTCGGTTTTCTCCAAGAACATGAAGCCGTTGCGGATGTGCTTTACCCGGGAAGAGGAGGAATGATCTCCTTTCGCCTTCGTAAAGAAGAGTGGGTGCCTGGCTTTCTGAAGGCTGTTTCACTGATCACATTTGCGGAAAGCTTGGGCGGAGTCGAAAGCTTCGTCACCTATCCGGCCACTCAGACCCATGCCGATATTCCGGATGACATTCGCATCAAGCGAGGGGTGTGCAACCGGCTCCTTCGGCTGTCTGTTGGAATTGAAGATGAAAATGACCTTATAGATGACTTATCGCAAGCACTTCAAATTGTTCAGAAGGAGGCAATCCCCCATGAGTGACTATTCCTGTTATAATTTTCAAACCAAATTGCTGCATCATAAGCATAAAACCGATCCGACAACTGGTGCGGTCAGTGTACCGATGCACCTTTCTTCAACGTTTCATCAGGAGGATCTCGACAGTTTCGGAAAATATGACTACAGCCGGTCAGCCAACCCGACAAGAGAAGCGTTGGAGGAGCAGATCGCTCTCTTGGAGGGAGGCTGCCGGGGATTCGCTTTCTCTTCAGGAATGGCCGCTATATCGACAGCTTTTCTGCTCCTTTCTCAGGGTGATCATGTTGTGATTTCAGAAGATGTTTATGGCGGTACTTTCCGAATGGTAACACAAGTGCTCACAAGACTGGGGATTACCCATACTTTTGTAGACATGACTGATCTGGATGCAGTTGAGAGAGTCATTCGTCCGAATACAAAAGCTTTTTACATCGAGACACCATCCAATCCACTGTTGAAAGTAACGGATATACAGGCGGTAAGCGAGCTTGCAAAAGAACAAGGAGCACTGACGTTTGTGGATAATACGTTCTTAACACCGGCTCTTCAGCAGCCTTTGCAGCTTGGTGCAGATATCGTTCTTCACAGTGCTACGAAGTTTCTTGCCGGCCATAGTGATGTCGTTGCAGGACTTGCGGTTGTAAGGGATGGAGAGCTGGCAGAACGCCTTTATTTTCTGCAGAATTCCTTCGGAGCCGTGTTAGGGGTACAGGATGCCTGGCTTCTCATGCGCGGTTTGAAAACGTTGTATGTCCGGCTTCGCCATTCCTCAGAGGCAGCTGGTAAACTCGCTGATTACCTAAATCATCATCCTCTTGTTAAAAAGGTACATTACCCGGGGCTGAAAGAGCATTCCGGTTATCAATTGCAGCGCCGGCAAGCAGAAGGGCCTGGAGCTGTCTTTTCCTTCGAGCTTGAAAGCGAACAGCTGGTAAGGCCGTTCACTTCGCACCTTCAGATTCCGGTATTAGCGGTAAGCCTTGGAGCAGTAGAGTCCATATTGTCTTATCCGGCAAAAATGTCACATGCTTCAATGCCAGAGCATGAACGAAGGAAGAGAGGAATTACCAATACGCTTTTCCGTTTTTCAGCAGGGCTTGAAGACCCTGAAGACCTGATTGCTGATTTCGAGTTCGCATTAGCTCAAAGCACGATCCAGGCACTTGCAAAATAGAAGGTCATCGGATTTTGATTGCCGATGGAGCAATGGGGCATAAGAGCCCATGTTTCTCACGAGCCATAAAAAGTGGCTCTTTTTTTTGAATTATGCCTCATCGTTTTGTTTATAAAGAGGGACAGCAACTCAGTGTTTGCTGAAACACTGAGTTGCTGTCCTATGAAAAGGCAAAATGTCTTAAACCTGATTTTTCGTCCGTTTATATTTATATCCGACTAATCTTCGTTCAGACTGGATATCGTCCCATCTTTCACTAAACCAGTAGTTGAAGTATCATTACTGGTTATTTTCTCTGGTTCCTCTTGCTTCTGATCAGAGGCAAGAATTCTTATCCGACCATGAGTATCATGTTTAGACTTCATCATTTATCCCCTCCTAATTTTCCGCTTTATAAAGCATTACTGATTATTGGGCTGTTGTTGATTCTGTCCCTGCATATCAGTTCCCAATCCCATCATATTTGAAGCAAGCGGCATCATGTTTTTCACTTTTCCTCCATTGCCACTCAGCATTTGATACGCAGCAATACCCACTCCTACCGAAGCGATAATTGGTAAAATGGTATTCATATTTGTTTTCATCAACATCATCCCATTTTAGATTTTTGTCCATTGCTGAACCATATTATTTTGTCTAAAACAAACTGAATAAATTAAGTCGATTATTACCAATGAATAATAATCGGAGAAATTCTCCTTTGATGCATAATCCGGGGGGGATTCCAAAAGATAACGATAAAAGAAAGGAGAGAACATATGAATAAAAAACGAAATCTTATTCAATTTTTGGTGATCGTTTTCATGGTAGCTGTTTTAACAGCCTGTATGAATAACCGAGATAATAAGCAGGGAATGGATAATCAGAACAGAAATATGAGGAATATCAGTACTGATGAAAATACAGGTGACAATAATAACCAAGACGACCGGCTGGATGTTGCAGATGAGGCTGCTGATCAAGTTGTCCAGCTTCCGGAAGTACGTCAGGCGAACGTCATCGTTACGGGTAATAATGCCTATGTGGCAGCTGTTTTGGAAGATGGAACAAACGGCAAGCTGACAAAGGAAACCGAGAAAAAAATAGCAGACAGAGTAAAAAGCACAGATCCTGATATCAAAGACGTATTTGTGTCCACTAACCCTGACTTTGTGGATCGTGTTCAAAAGTACGTGAACGATGTTCAGGTCGGAAAACCTGTTAAAGGTTTCTTTGAACAATTCAGCGAGATGGTTCGCAGATTATTCCCAACACAAAGATAAAAATTTCGGACTAAAAAATGAGGAAAAAGAGAAAATCACTCTTTTTTCCTCATTTTTTTATGGCTGGCAATAAGACCTTATTTGAATAGTTTTATTCATTCTGTATAGTTCTCAACAAACTGTACAATCAGCCGATTTAGTTCATCCGCTGCTTTTGTGGGGATCTGGTGTTTGACTTTGGGAATTAACTTTAGTTCATTATAAGGCAAATTTTCATGAAGGAGCTTAGCATAAATGTGAAAGGGCTTATCTTTTTTACCATAGACCAGCAGGAAGTATGAGTAATTTTACTTCCAAATGGATAAAGTAACAAAGAAAATAATGAGAGGGGGCTGTGTATCAGTGGAAAACACAAGTGATTTTGTAGAAAAATTGCACGAAAACCAGGAAAAAGCCGAAAAAAATAAAAAGCATCAAGGCAAAGGTAATCCAGGGACCAAGCTGCCAAATAAGCAGCACGGTACGAACAAATAGCTTTTGGGTACATTTATTTTATAGAAGAAGGGGCTGTCCAGAAAGTCGAAAATTGACCTTCAGGCAGTCCTTTTTTGGCTTGAAAAATCTTCAATGAAAAGTTAATTGAAGTGGAAGATGCGAGACTCCTCGAAAATGAACTTCACATTTTCTTCGTGCGATATAATTCATTCATTATCCGTACCTACACGTCGTGCCATATTAGATGTATTGAGAGGTCGAGAGTTGGCTTCTAGTGACATTGCTTCACACTTTGAGTTATCAGCGCCTGCAAGTGCTGCATGACTCAGGCATGGTGGTTGTCCGCAAATCAGGAACTAAACGTTACTATCGAATCAGAAGGGAAGGTTTCGCAGATTTAAAAGAATTCGTAGATACCATTAACAAAATATGTAAGTGGATAAGAAGTAGAGAAAGAGGGAGAACTCCATGTCTTTCTCTTTTTTTTCATTTGGATTGCCTAAAAGACATTTCACTTTATTAAACAAAAAACAGAAACTATTACTGAATATGGGTGTTTTCTAACACTAGTACCTTTTCTTGGGTAGAATGAGCCTTTTCTTTTGTATGATGAACTAATCTTATAATTTCACCCTGAGCCTGCTTGGCACCCTTTACTAATAAGGGAACACCCAATGAATCGATTTTTAGCCTTCTAGATAATAAGCCTCCAATTGTCATGGATAACGGTACAGTTGGTGATGTATTCGAAAAAATAATCTTTTCATTACTATTAAATTTTTCCTGTAACAATAAACTTAAATTTTTGAGGCTTGGAACTAAAACTTTTGAATTTCCTCGACCAATTGTATAAACTGAATCTCCGTTTTCATCAATACCATGAAATATAATTTTACCCATATCTGATGTATTAAGTTTATTAAAATATCTGACGCTTAAGATATCTTCGGTTGTAAGAGGTTTGTTACTTTGTAATTCTTTTAAGTGATAGGCAGCAGCTAAAGAAGTAGTATGCGTTCCACCATAGTCATTATAAATATAAATCATGTTTTCCTCCATCATCAGTAACGACTTGAGTATTTCTTTATTTTTAGCTATCCATAAAGAAATCATACTTAATGAGTACAGGGGTAGATGATTAGAAAGAAGATAGTGGGGTGACGATAAAAACCATCTATAAATATTTCAGGTAATTTTAAACCATGAAGGAAAGATAATTTTATTGATTCCCAGCGCCCTATAGACTGTCCTAATTAATATCTGCAATCTCTACTGAGAAATCCCTTTGGTTCAAGCATAGATAAAAATAATTGTAAATCCTCCGATCAATCCTCCGTGTATAGCAATACCTCCAAACATTGAAAAAATAAAGCTATAAATTGAGAACTCACAAAAAAACAAATATCTTAAAAAAAAGCCTATTTTAAGGCTTCTTTTTGTGCTGTTATCCTTTTGGCTACAAACTCTTCTGGTATCTCTAAATTATTACTTTTTTGACTGTCATCAGTATGACCTAAACCGTTGTAAATTTTTGCTCTTTTTGAAAAAAGTAATAAGCACTTCAGAAGATTGATTGTCAAAAGAGTAATAACGCTTTCTACATCTAAATATTGACCTTTTAAAATGGCTGCCATACAATTGTTTTTGCTTGATTGTATCGTTGCTCCACTTCTCTCCAATCCACGATTTTCCACCAATTATCAATATATTTAGCTCGTTCATTTTTATATTGCAGGTAGTAGGCATGTTCCCAAACATCTAGAACAAGCAACGGAATAACATCCCATTGAGTCAGATTCTGATGCTTTTCAGCAGTTAAAATCTCTAAACGATGGGATCGGGGGGCCCAAACGAGAATCGCCCAACCAACAGCTTCAACATTTTTTGCTGCTTCGGAGAATTGCTTTTTAAATTTTTCAAAGCTTCCAAATGTGTTATATATAGCTCTACTTAGATGTTCTGATGGTATACCCCCGCCATGCGGACTCATAATACTCCAGAAAATTGTATGTAAATAGTGACCGGAACCGTGAAACGCTGCTTCTCTTTCCCAATGCTTAATCAAATGAAAGTCTCCATTTTCACGTGCTTTTTGCATTTCTGATTCTGCTTTATTAAGTCCATCTACATAGCTTTGATGATGTTTATCATGATGTAATCTCATGATTTCTTCTGAAATGACAGGCTCTAAACCATTATATGGATAAGGAAGAGGAGGTAATCGATGTCCCCCAATTGGGACGACTTGAATTCTTTCATCTTCGTAATGACCGGATAACGGTTCAGCTCGGTATAAGAAGCCAATAAGGTTATCATATAAGGAGGCTGCTTTCTTACTTAATTCATGATGATCATGTATGCGGTTTTCCATTTCTATCTCATTTTTTAATAATAAGAAGGTGTCTTCCCATTGTTGAAGAATAGGATTTTCGATATTTATTAACTGTTCTCGAACTGATTCCCAAGTTATTTTGATATCTTCACACCATTTCAATAATGACTCTCGATACGTTTTTTCATTTATATGCAATTGTTTCGCCTCCTAGGTAACCTGTCACTAACAAGATATGAGTAATTACCGTAAAAATTCACAGAGAAACATTAATAGGGAGTCACTGAGCCAGCACAGCCTTTCTTTTTTGTCTCTCTTTTAATTTCGGTAGTTACTAAGTGAACAAGCGAAACCCTGAAATTGACCAAATAAGGTCAAATTCAGGGTTTCTGAAATACACAAGGAATGAAAGTGGAAAGGGCGGTTTTCCATTTTATTTAGGTTTTCTCCCATTATCTAATGTCATTTGTCAATTTGGTGACATAATTTATGAAGAAGAAGCAAATCTTGCTACAAAAAAACAAAAGGAAGAGCAAAGAGAATTGATGAAAAATTATGTGATTTATACTGAACAAGGGTATGTGAAATATGCTCAGATTACAGATAACGAGGGACATGTCGCAGTATGGAAGGCTCTTTATACGAGTAACCTGAAGTATTAGTATATACCGAAGAAAGTTACAGGGAAGATAAAACCGACTGGGAAACATTCTTGAACACAAAGGAAGATGAGGGTTTTTCTTTTGTGGAAATCGAATTTAAAATTAGGCTGTTTTCGTAAAGTTTATTGCTAACCTACTTGATTGTGATCCGAGTCCCGTCAAACTTAGTAAATGAGAAACCAGTGAATTTCTCATGGTAGGTCGCGCTATAGTCCCTAAGAATGCTGATTGCGACAGCTTCCCCAAGCTTCAACCCCTCGATCCCATCTGAACGCCAATGGACGCCGGCTGTGTTGCGGCCTAGAGAGATATTGGCGGCAAGTTTATTCAATTCCCCGCCTATGGTCAATGGTTTTCCTGAATAAGGAAGCAATGAGAGGCCATCCCAACTGGCGGTGACTGGATTTGGAATTTTAAATGATTCTTTAAAGAATGCTTTGAGAACGGTGGCTCCGGCCCCAACGATGGCTGCGTGGCCTGCTGGATAAGCCGGATGAATGGGGCAGCCTTCCGGATAGGCCATAGGAAGCAAGTAGCTGCGGAACTGGCTGAACACTTTTGAAATGACCTGGGAATGGAGGAGTTCTGAGTTTATCGGGTAGCTTGCAGCACCCATCAAATGGTTGTGGACGCGTCCTCCGAACTCCTCGGGACGGAGTCTGCGGTGGACAAGAAACTTTTGGAACCAAGCGGCCTCAAGTGCTGCCCGCGCCACTTTAGTAACTAAATCCAGAATATGCGGGGCGCCGAAGGTAATAAAACCATCCTGAGTTTCTGATTTAAGGTAGGGATTGTATATATCCAATGCTTCCCTGCCGAAACTGAGCAGAACTAAACAAGCGGAAAGCGGACCCTGGAAGGAAAAGTCCTGATGAACATATTCACCCAGATCCCTTCCATTGCGGATATAGCGGGGTGTGGGGTCGAATAACGGTGCAGCAGGAGTTGAGCCGTTCTGGATCTTCAGCCATTGATCATAGGATGTCATATGATCAGACCCCGCCAAAGTTGTACGATAACGCTGAATGATTGTTGTCCCGCCATAGGGGACGTTTTTCAAAAGAAATTGCGAAATATAGGGACCTGTTAGGTCACCAGGTGTAATCCCGCGAAATAGTGTACCCGTTGTGACTTTGCCGCCAATTTTTGGCCCGCGAAAATCAGTGAATGACGATAACTCTGAAGCTGCCTCAATGGTCAGTGGATTGGTGCGGTACTCATGAAAAGACACATCGCGGGTCAGCGCCTGCCAATATAGTTCAGCCATCTCACCAGCCGCCCAAGCACTTTTGAAGGAAGGAGGAACAGCAATATCCAAGTTGTGGCAATCCGTTCCCGCAAGATCAAATACATATGCGGCTTGAGGATTTGCAATCTTGACGTCACCGCCGAGAGGAATGGATTCTAAATGGTCTTTGTTACCGGTTTTTAGAGCCTTAATTAGTTGGTTATAGGCCTGAAGGTCAACCTCTCCAAGGGAATTATGTGGCAGCCCCTTAGAAAAGCTGGCAATTTTAGTTGGATACAATTGTTCGTCACCATTACATGGGTGTTCAGTAAGGGGAAGCTCCATTTGTGAACATGCTGCCTTATGACGAACACGAAATGCTTTCTCACTGCGCTTTTGTCCATTTAAAGGTCCGATTAAACACTTTTTTTTATTATTGGACTTGTTTCTTTTTGCCATCTTATCACCTTTTTTATTTATCATGTTACTAGATAGAAATCCTACTTTCTCGATGTCCCTATCTGATGATTTGGCCATCCTGATTTCCTGCTTCAATCCGTTCATACTATTCATTTTTATTTTAAAAGTATAGGTTGTTCACCAATATGAATTACCCAATTATTCATTATTTCTACAAGAGTAGTTTTAGTAAAAATCAATATGTACTTGAAATCACGGCAAAAATAGATTTGGAAAATGAACATTACCTTGATATATTTGTGGAAAAAGAGGACAAGGTTATGTACCCCTGCCTTGGAAGAGAGGTTTGTTTAAGCAGATCAAGTGATGCTTAAGGAGCTTCTTGTGCTTACTACAGAAGAAAAATGAAAAATAATAAATTAGCAATGATTGAACTTTAATATATCGCCCTTGAATAATCAAGGTGAATAATGGCATGAAGTTAGGAGTCTTGTATGTATCGATTAATGAAAACCATTCATAGAACATTTGGCATCATCGGTTCTTTGCTTGTCCTATTAATGGCGATAACAGGCTTATTATTGAACCACCGTTCCTGGATTGGGTATGGTTCTACTAACGAATTGAAACTGCAGAAATGGGTATTCGGACTTCACTCGGGCTTTTTTGGCCATACTTCCATTGTATGGTTAACAGATCTTGGTGCCGTTTGTATGATTGTATTTAGTTTGACGGGCATTTGGTTATGGTTTAAAGGAAGCCGAATGGCCAAAAGGAAATGAATAGACCGTATAAAAAGGAGAATGAATTACACATGAAAACAAAAGGATTTCTACTAATTCCGCTTACTTTCGCAATAAGCCTTGCAGGATGCGGCACTTCCCAGGATGCTGGCCATGATCACTCGAAACATGAGCATAAAGACACCAATACCGGCAAGCCAAATAACAGCCAAACCGGCAAGGCCATCAAAGAAGAACTTAATGGACTGGATGTCATCGAAAAAAATGTTAATAAAAAGGATTTTAAAAGTGCTGCTGACCAATTTGAGTCGATGCATGAAGAATATCATTCTGCCGTCCTTCCTCCGATTGAAGCAAAAAATAAAAAAATGGGAGAGGATATGCACGGGAAGTTTGATGCATTAGAAGAAGCGATTAACAGCAAGGACAAATCTCAGATCCTAACCAATGTAAAAATTAATCGTGACAGCCTCCAGAAGGCTGCAAAAGAATTAGGGATTCAACTTTAATCACTCGTTAGGGTAAGAACAGACCGCTGGTAACTGAATGTCAAAATTGGGCCATTCCATCTTTGGAATGGTTTATTTGTTTAAGGGATTCGGTAAAAGTAACGATGCAATAAATCAACAATCAGGCGGAGGTATCATAAATGGATTTTTAAGTCCTGTTCGTAAAAGCACACTAAAGTACTCCAGTTTTTAGTGGTAATGTTTATACATGGTACAGACACCTAACAAGCCTAAACCGGCATACAGATAAGAGTTACGAAAAAAGAATAAAACCAAGTACTCTTTTCAACTTTTGATGTGAAATCTCCCAAATACTTCCAATCAGATATTAGTTCAACAGCATGTTTTTGTTTGAATAGCAACACTCTTTACGAAAAGAGCCTTACTTAAAGATCAAGCGGCCCTTTTAAATTTGGTCGAAGATTGTCCAATTGACGATATGGTAAACGAGACACAACTCCAAACGAGATCTAAAGGAACCTCTTCTACTCTTGAGACCCAACCTGGTGATAATACGCAATAATGGATTGCGGTAGTAATGAAAATTATGGATTAAGAATCTGAAAGAGGGAATGGAATGCTGGAGGAAATTGTGTTACAAACAGCAACAAATGCATTTGGACTTAATTTGAGTCTGCTTACACATGTTGGCGGCATGTTTAATGAGTATATCAATACCCAGCACAAAATGGGCATCCTTCACGGATATTACGTTTGACAAATCAGAAGTGGCGTAATGAAAAAGAGGCATATGCCGAGCTGCATTTCATGGACTATTTGTTTGATAACGGCGTTTCTGTTCCTGAAATACTCCCATCAAAAGCAGGAAAATGGGTTGAAAATGTAACGGGTGGTTATCACGCCTCTATGTTCACCAAAGCTCCTGGTCGAATCCCTACTGAAGAAGACTAGAACCAGAGAATGTTTGTAAATTGGGGACGCATAGTGGGACAGATGCACTTACTTACCCAATCCTATGTCCCTCTACAAGATGTTAAACGCCGTGATTGGAAACAGGAACCCTGGATGGATATGATGCGACACCTACCATATGAAGAGCCGATTGTTCGGCAAAAAGCTATGGAGTTGTTAAATTGGTTAGAGACTCTTCCAAAAGAAGATATGAAAAACTATGGTCTTGTCCACTGTGACCTTCATGCACACAACTTTTTTGTAACTAATGACGGTGCGATTACGGCATTTGACTTTGATGATTGTTGCTATCATTGGTTCGCTTTTGACATCGCCATAATTCTTTACTCGGTCATCATAAAATACAACCGACAAGATAAAAAGGGTGATACTCTCGATGACCACGTTGCCTGGTTCCTCGACGGGTTTCTAAAAGGCTATCAAGAGGTACACACCTTGGATAATCGGTGGCTAAAAGCTATGCCGAAATTACTATGTTATCTTCGGTTGCTCTATTACAACGTTTGGCACCAACGTAATGACTGGAGAACGGTAGAGGGTGAACTGAAGATGAAATGGTTACGTTTTAGAGAAGAGATTGAATCAGATGAACCTTTGACAAATTATCCATTTGGATGATCTTTTTGTATATAGGAGGCTAACAAAATGATTAATCCTGTTGGTGCTGTTGAGGGAACGGTTGTAATTGTAGTGTTGTATTTCGGGGGAAGAGCAGTCATAAGGTAGATTAAAGTACAAAAAGACAGTAGGTGAAAACTAACGGGTTCCCTTTTGAGGTGCAAACATTGCAAAGCACATCACATTTTTTGTCACTGAAATCAATGGATTCTCTAATTAAATAACAATAATAAACGCAGAGAAGGGATAGCTTAATCGCTATCCCTTCATTTTTATTTCACTATCTAATCCCGTTGGTTGAAGAAAGTTGTTGTCTGTTTTTATTATGTGTCTTCGTCACTTTTGTACTCCAAAATATCACCTGGCTGACAATCCAAAGTCTTACATATCGCTTCTAATGTTGAAAAACGAACCGCCTTTGCTTTCCCATTTTTCAGAATGGAAAGATTCGCCATGGTAATTCCAACTCTCTCCGAAAGCTCCGTTACGCTCATTTTTCGTTTTGCTAACATCACATCAATATTAATAATAATTGCCATATCATCCACCTCAGACCGTCAAATCATTTTCTGATTTTATGTTAATCGCTTCTTGTAGAAGCCGTTGGAGGATAGCGGCAAAAACAGCGATAACCAACGAAGCGAAAATGATGATGAGTCCCATTAATCCAATAGGAGGGTCAACTTTCTTCGCTATAAAACGAAAGAGTGGCAAACCTAATACATACAAACCACTGATTGTAATCGCACAGCACTTTATGTTCTTTAATGCCTTTACAGATAATTCCGAGAACGCTGTGTTCTCGTCAATGTACCGTAAAAGCTTGAAAGCCTGATAGAGAGCAAAGTAAAAAGGCACAGCCGCTCCATACATCACGATGAAAACGAGATATTTCATTGGGACAATATTTGGATACAATTCTGCCGCGAAATTCGCCATATGGGGCACTAAAAATATACATAAAGCAAGCACTGCAATTCCAGCCAGAAAAATAATTACCTTTAAGAAAGTGGTTGAACCTCGTTTAACAATCATTTAAAACACCTCACTTATTTAATGACAACATGATTTTATCATATAATTTATCGTTTTACAATAAATTAGTATTGTTTTTTATTATATTATTATTGTTATTTAAATACCCTTTAATTTTGACAAAAATAATAAGCATTTCTCATTACAAAGAAATGCTATTATTTGGCCGCATGTGCCAGCTTACTGATCATCGCATTCCAGGCACACACTAATACCTTAATTCCTTTATACGCGATTGGGGTCTTCCTATCCTTTACCATTGCTCAGTTTGGACTGATGAGGCGTCGGAAACGTGTAATAGGATCTCATTGGCATATGAAACTAGCGATAAATACAATTGGTGCTATCGTTACAGCTGTTGTTACGATTGTTGTTGCATATACAAAGTTTACAGGCGGAGCTTGGATTGTATTGATTGTTATACCAGCTGTTATTATTTTCTCGTTAGCCATTGAAAAACATTATCAGGAAGTAGCCAAGAAGACCTTTTAACTGCCAAGCATGCTGTAATACGATTTGAATATCGTGCGAATGGTATCCATTTTGAGGGCAAACCATTTCGACTTGAAACTTACGGCAATGTACTTCTAATCGTCTTAGCTTTGTTGGTAACTTTCTGTATTGACAGACGATTCATTATGAAGAAACCGTAATTAAGAGAAAAACTAGACTCAAAAAAGAATTGTATTTCGTCTTAATAAAATATATGGCTTGACCTTTTCCGTACCATAAAAGATGTTTTCATATTGGCATTTTAACCGTCCGTTAAAAATCCTTAAATAAAGTTTACATTCTATATAAATCATTCGTTTATGCATACTGATATCAACGATGTGTGGGAAATTTGACGTGTTCTATATAAAAATTTTCTATTGAGGGCATGTTATAATGTTCACCGTATGCTCCGTGGCATATAAGCAATTTCCCTTGTGTTTATTTAATAAAATTTCCTGAACCGTGAATCACGATCTAAAATTTAGAGGAGGAAACATTTATGAAACGATTGGGGTTTTATTTTCTGCTATCATCATTTGTTCTCAGCCTTTTCACAGGGTTTTCCGCACCTAAATCAGCGGACGCAGCAGAAACGGCTAAACCAGGAAAAATCCTTGGAGATTATGCCGGAGTAATACGTGAAACCACTCCCCGCTCCGATGGAATCTACCATATTGATACACCCCGTTCCATCGAAAAGATGAAGGAATTACATATTAACACTTATTATTATCTGATTTGGGACGAGAAAACAGATTGGGATGATTTGAGAAACGAATTTTTGCCTGCTGCCAAAAAAGCCGGGATTGATGTGGTCGTCTATGTTGTCCCCCCAACTGAATCAACCGGTGAACGGAAATCCTATCCTTATACGACAGATTACCTTGCCTGGTCCAGAGAAATAGCAAAACTGTCTGTTCAATATCCGAATGTAATCGGCTGGGCAATCGATGATTTTAATCATAACCTTAATAAATTCACCCCAGAATATATGGACCAAATGAAGAAAACGTCCGAAGCAATTAATCCTGATTTGTTTTTTTCTCCTCTCATGTATACCGATTCATTAAATGAATCTTTTCTTCAGACACGGGGAGCATATATCGATGGCGTCATCCTTGCTTTCAGGGATGGAATCTACCGGAATACCCAGGTATATGCGTCCGAACAGGAACAAATTGACAGCGCTTATAGTTTACTTAGCAAATATAACTTACCGTTGTATTGGATGATTTATGCCTCTCAATTATCCAAAACTCCTGCCAATCCTTCGGCAGACTATGTAAGAAAAGTGACCCAAATCGCCTTGGAGAACATGAAGAAGGGAAAAATCGAAGGGACTATCTCCTACGTCCTCAAAAAGAACTTTGAACCAGAACCAACCGACGATAAGGCATATGACGACACAGGCTATTTAAACTTTTTTATCGGCAGTGGCGTCCCAAGCTCCGCTGGCAATTACGCACAAGCTACTCAAAGAGTACGTGTGAATAAAGCCGACAATTATTCGTTAACGTTCCAGACGATGAACCTTGGAGCAGACGTATCTGGTTACCATAAAAAACAGTTGCTGATTGATGGAAAGGTGGTCTGGGAACAGGATACGGCTGAAATTGTTCCCGACCTCCTTTGGAAACCCGTTACTGTAGACCTTAAACCCTATCTTGCCGGCAAATCCTGGGCTGATGTATCGTTCCGTTTTTATGAAAATAAGGGAGTAAATAACTTCTGGACGTACGCAGGTTTTGATGCACTGCAGCCTGTTGGTTTTACCGTGAATAACGCAAACTTTGCCGATAACAGCAGCTGGAATTTCTCATCTAATTATTCCGGAATCATCGGAGAAATTTTGCAATATGATGAGCAGAGACGTGAGCGTGCTTATAATCATATAAAGGTTTCCTACGCGACATATGAATTGTATTCTTCCATTTACACTTCAAATGTTGAAGCTGCGACAAAAAGCAGCCTCCTTAAAAAGGCAGCTGATATTATGACCTACCACTTTGAAGAGCAAAATGACAGGGCCGTTCAGGGTCTTAACAGTTTACAAAACCAGATTGCTTCGTTAAAAGGAAAGGAAATATCTGATGATCAGGCTGAAACTTGGGACGCCTTGATCAAGGAGCTTAAGGAATATTATTCTGCTGTATAAAGTCCCATCTGAAAAGTTATGACGAGATCGAAGCGGTTTTGGATGGCAATAGAGGATATTATAAATCATGACAACACATTGAGCTGATGGCCGGTACTTCACTGGCAATCGGCTTTTTACTGTATTTCCTTACCAATTGTCAAATTACCATAAGTATTTTTAGTCATATAGAGCATTGCATTTGAAAGTTGAAAAATTCTTGGCATACAAACAGTATTAGCTGATATGTATTTGCGAATTTATTGTGAGAAATGTGGTTTGTCAAAAGATGAAGGTTTCCATGGGCTCCAATTATAGCAGGGGCAAGATTGTCTGAAAACGTATCATCAGAAAAATCTGAACGTCTGATGGAAATAGTCAATCATTACTATTCTTTATAACTATCGATTAATCCACAAACGGGTGTGTTTCTTTAAGAAAGGAATGTGCTCTTTTTTATTGAACTAATAAAAGCTAGCAACTTTACACATATACGAGGTGTCTTTAATTGAAGAGTCTTATGGATGGAGAATATAAAGTAAAATTAAATGGAATTACCCATTGGATAAGGGTTGCAGGGAGTAAAAATAACACCACTCCTTTAGTTATTTTACACGGCGGTCCAGGTGGCAATCAGTATGTATTTGAACGAACTATTGGACTTTTACTCTCAAATAGTAGGACAGTTATTTATTATGAGCAGCGTGGATGTGGTAGGACTGAAAAACCTTCTGATGATACTAAGTACTCTATAGATTTGTTGATTGAGGATTTTAAATCTTTACGGAAATGGTTAGAAGTTAAGAAATTAGATCTACTGGGGTATTCATTTGGGGGAGAGTTAGCTCTAGAGGTTGCTCATGCTGATCCAAAAGTGATAAATAAAATAGTTCTATCCGGACCAAGTTTAATAAATTCAGAGATAAACAAGATGGTTCAGATTACAGGCTTTTGTTCGGTAGTTGATAACCAAATGTATAAACAGATGCAAAATGTTCTTAAAGAGGGATTAACTATTGATGAAACATATAACACGTTTTGGGAGCTGGTGGATAGTAAATCTGTTGATTTATTATTGTTCGAAAATCAAGAAATAGGAAAAAAGAATAGGATACTGTGGGAGGAAAGTAACCTAGTTAACACGGGACTAATGTTTAAGGCATTACAAAAAAATCCTGTAAAAATTCCTCTATTAGATCGATTGAAGGAAATTCAACAACAATCCTTAATCATTACTGGTGTATTTGATCGTAATACTGGAATATCTATTTCAAAGATAATCCATAAAGGATTAAGGAACAGTGACATTGTATTGTTTAACAATAGTGCTCATTTCCCCGATTTAGAGGAACCAGAAAAGTTTAATATGACAGTACAAGAGTTTTTAGACCAAAAGGTTGTCTCTTTATTATAAGCATTAGTTATTCCACAAACGGGTGAAATTCTTGATTAAAAGAGGCACCTGTTTTCTTTGTTTCGTAATGATTATGAGAAACCGCATTTAATAGATTGTTGAACAACTATAGTATGATAATTGTTCATCACGCCAATACTAGAATAAAGTGTAATTGGTTCTTTAATTGGAGAGTGAGTAAGATGTTATTATCAATTGGATGGGACAAATATCAGCATTAACATTAAAAACCTATTCCTTTCAGTTCAATATGTTGCTTCGATATTTTGGAGATATTGATTTTAATAGTGTTACAACAGATCAGCTAAAGACCTATTTAATTGAGGAAGGAGAACACTTAAAGCCCTTAAGCTTAGGCCACCGTGTTCGATTCATTCGTTCTTTGTTCAAGTGGGCTTTTGACGAAGGGTTTATTAAGAATAATCCTGCAGCTAAATTAAAGGAACCCAAACTTGAGAAGAGGATTCCCAAATTCCTTACTGAACTTGAAATCGAACATCTCAGGGAATCTTGTGAAAACGCTATGGAAATTGCATTGTTTGAGTTCTTTTACTCCACAGGTTGTCGCATTGGGGAAGCAGTAAAACTTAATCGTGATGATATATTTATAACCCGTATATCGGATCGTACCGGAATTAAGAAGAGAATTCATCCACACCAGTTGCGTCACAGCTATGCCACTCATATGATGAATAACGGAGCGCCACTTGAGGTAATTCAGAGTTTACTTGGCCATGAGAAAAGCGAAACAACAAAGGTGTATGCACAATTTAGTGGCAAGTTAAGACATGATTTATATAGTAAATATTTTTAAAAGTAATAGCACAATAAAGTACAAAACCTCGTTTATAAATGACGAGGTTTTTTGATGTAATCTTACTTGTATTCTTATTTACTCTGAAGGATTGAGCGGTATCTTTCTAGAATACAATTTAGGATAAAATATTATGTTCTTATTCAACAAACGAGCAGGATTATGGAATAACGGACACTGGATATCTCTGTTAATTAAAGAAAATTCAAGTTAGAATAGATCTAATATTAAGACATAAGGGTCAGTTGGGTGTGGGTATGATGGAAGGGGTATTTTTGGACGAGACAATTTATGGGTATGAAGATGTTTTAACAATGTTGGATTCTTTGTTGCAAGACTTTCCAATCGTATATGTCTGCTACGCCTAAGTCTCCACCTTTTAGAAAACAGGTGATTGCAAAGAAGCCATTCAGTTTTAAAGCTTTCTTGATTAGACCTATGTAGTTCATTCTACGGTGAGGAGCAATATGGTGAAAGCAACCCAAATCATAAACAACGTCATATGCACCCTCTTCAATATCTAATTCAAAAATATTATGAACAAAGGAGAACTGAAAATGAGAAAGCTCGTTCTATTTCTGCACGCATCGCTTGACGGTTTTGTAGAAGGGCCGAACGGCGAAATGGACATTGGCTGGGTTTCCTACGATGCTGAATTGGAGAAACATGCGAAAGAAATTCTGAGTACTGCCGACACTGTTATTTGGGGACGTGGGACTTATCAGATGATGCACAATTACTGGCCATCTGTGCCTTCGAATCCATCAGCTTCGCAGCATGAACGGGATCATGCTGAGTGGATCGAAAAGACATCCAAAATCGTTTTTTCCACGACTCTGGAGAAAGTCGAATGGAACAATTCCAGACTGGTGAAAGAAGATGTCGAGAAAGAGATCAAGAACCTCAAAGAGCAGCCAGGCAAGGATATGGTCATCCTCGGAAGTCCTAGGTTCGCACACTACCTTATGCAACTTGATTTAATAGATGAGTATAAAATTACGGTTTCACCCGTCCTGATTGGCAGCGGGTTGCCGTTATTCCAAGATCTCAAGGAGAAGATCAATCTTAAACTTATCGAAAACAAGACATTTGATTCTGGAGCCATAGGCCTCGTTTACCAGACGGTTAGATGAACTTGTCTCCTAAAGTAGATTACGCTAACCGGATTACGTTAGCACAATAAAAGCAGCGGCAGTCTAGGTCTTTCGAGTTCCTAGTCCGTCACTGCTTTTTTTACGAGTCAGTCTAATTCAGTTTGTGGGGTGATCGTGTCGTTAAGATTGGATCTTCCACAAACGGGTGCATTTCTCTAAGAAGGAGATCTGCACTTTTTTTATTGAACTTATTGAACAAACGAGCAGGATTATTGAATAAGCAATGGGGGTTTTAAATGTTGATTTATCAATGTTTTTACATCTATAGGAAACATGATAAAAGTGTTCATTTATCAAGTTCGAGATGGAAGGTTCTATCGGATAACGTCTGAAAAAACTTGGTTTATGATGAATATACTAAGGCTTTTTTATGTGACTTGTTTTATATACTGGATTATCTCCCAATCTAAAATATTTTGCTTTATCTTTTAATAGAATTTTAAATTTAATGTTACTACCTATTTAAAGATATCCAATTTTCCTTATTAAAGAATTGGGCCATTTATAATGGAATAAGACTCTCAAACAATACAGCATACATGTGTTAATATTTGGAGTGTGATTATGAAAAGATTACCTAAACTAAGTTCCATTTAAGGGGGCGCCAATGAGAAAAACCGAAATATGTCCTTGGAATCTACATCGTCATTGCTGAGGTTTCTCCCTTAACAAAAACATAGTACTAAATTTATATAGTTAATAGATTTAATTAATCTAACTGATTGAAATTAATTTGCATTGTGATGAGAAAGTCAAATACAAGGGGTAATCAAAATGATTATACGTAATATCGTTTTTTTTGATTAAAACGCTTTTAATATTCTGGATTTCCAGAACCTTAATCTCTCATCTATGGATGTTTGTTCTTTTTAACGTTGGCTTCTTTATTATTGTTTTTTATCCTTACTTCTTCAAACAAAAAAAGAAACATATCTAATATTGAAACATTCATTAAAATAATGCTCTTATTTGTTGGTGGCTATATATATTCAAAGATGGAAAATAGCTCTCCATCTGAGATAATTTCGGATCCGGATTTGTTCTATTTGAAAGTGGCTCAATAATCAAACTGCTAGTTAAGCATTTAAATTTATCTGGATTTTAAAAACTTATAAAGTGTATTAGAATTTCGAAGATTTCATATCTAGACGGGATTACTTTAAGTACCATTCCAAAACGTTTATTTGTTGTAAATGTTGTAATCTATCCGGTTTTTACTATAGGCGTAATTTCCTCTATTTATGCCTCAATGTTGGTACCAAAAGATTATGCACAAACGGCTTTAATGTCATCTGGCATTATTAACCGTATTGCAACCATCCTTTTAACATTGTTCATTGTCTAAAAGCATCAGTTCTAGCTGACAGAGTGGTTTACTCGTTAACGATGATAAGCTCAAAATTTGTAGGTACATTAGTAGCACAACTTATCTTTATCCCTGCTGCATATTATTTTGCGTGGTTTGCAAAATGGATATAAAAAGTTTATTCAACAATCGGGCGCTTTCCTGCAACAAGGAACAGCGCTTTTTTAATTTTAGGGCCAGAATGATGAGGAAAACTTTCGAAAACAATAGGTCTCAGATTGTGAAGGTTTGCTTAAACCGGCGTATGCAGGTTAGCTAACAATTAGTATCATAAAATAAAGGAATTTGGATTTTAGTAAAGAAAGAATAAATTTAGAAAAATGCAAGGGTGGAATAGGGCTTCGGAACGAAACTGGTTACAGATTGGTTCACTTGGAATACGATAGGGGAAATTCGCATATATTTTTGATTCACGATGATAGGGGGAATATACCCATGAAAAAGCGAGCAATAGGTCATAACGGTCCACTGGTTTCAGAGATTGGTCTCGGTTGTATGGGGATGTCATGGCTATATGGTAATGCTGACCGAAGGGAAAGCATTGCAACAATTCACGCGGCATTTGAGGAAGGCATTACACTCTTTGATACAGGTGATTTCTATGGCGATGGACACAATGAATTACTTCTACGTGAAGCCTTTCAAGGAATTCAACGAGAAAGAGCGTTCATTTCAGTAAAATTCGATGGTAAGCTACACTCACAAGGCAAGAGCCATCGGGAGGGTGAAAACCATCCTCACACAATAAAGAATTTCCTTGAGGATACCCTAATGCGCCTAGGTGTTGAATACATTGATCTTTATCAACCAGGGACAGCCTGCCTCGATCCAAACGTACCAATTGAAGAAACGGTTGGTGCAATAGCAGATATGGTAAAGGAGGGATATGTGCGTTGCATTGGTCTTTCAGAAGTAGGAGTGGAAACAATTCGCCGCGCACACGCTGTATATCCAATTAGTTGGCTACAAATGGAATACTCACTATTTAATCGGAGTATTGAATCAAATATTTTGCCGACTCTAAGGGAATTAGGTATTTCTCTTTCAGCTTATGGTGTTCTCTCAAGAGGTTTATTGAGTGGTACATGGTCAAAAGACCGGATGTTAGATTTGGATGATAAACGCAATAATGGTCCTCGGTTTGTCAACGAAAATATTGAAAAGAATTTAGCCCTTGTAGAAGCATTGCGTGAAATTGCTGAAGAAAAGCAGGTAACCGTTGCGCAGCTTGCTATCGCATGGGTTCTATCTCGGGGTGAAGATGTTATCCCATTGGTTGGGGCAAGAAAGCAATCACAACTACAGGATTCACTGGGTGCAGTTAACCTGAACTTAAGTTCAAACGATCTTTTACGAATTGAAGAAGCAGTACCTCCAGAGCTTGTCGCCGGCGAATACTTCCCTGTACCACGGCAAAAATGGTTCTTTTAACAAATTATTATTGATAAAAAGGTTGCTAAAATAAAGAATGAACTTCTTGTTGAACTGATCGCGTTAGTAAAATAACTTAGAAGCCATTTTTACAGAACTTCTACATTATCAATCTTCCACAATCGTGCGCTTATCTTTAATTAGGTAAGCGCCTTTTTTCATGTGCCACATCGACTCCACTTCCAGGCTAGACTAAAAAAGATTACTTGGTTCATAAACTGGGAGAGTGAAGCAAATGTTATTATCGAAAGCTTGTACATTGAAGAATAACTCAATACCACGATTACCACAATTTCCAGATCCCCATCAATCTGGGGTGAAATGGATCCTCTAGAAGAACTAGACTCGATTTTACTGATACCTAATATTAATCAGCAAATTAAGAACTATATTAAAAACAAAAGGAATATCGAATTAATCGAGGATTATAGGCTGGACAGACTCCGTTTAGAGCGAAGTAATTCGTAAGACAATGAGTTGAAGAGATAAATCGATCTACTGATAAGATAGCCATCAAACAGGAAAATGAACAGAGGAATTAAATAAAGAAATAGCTTCAAGAAGTAAAGAATGCTTGAAAAGTGAATAGCAAAATCTCCTTCGCTTAATAAACCTTTGAGAGAAGCGGATGGTTACTGACCATGATACAATGAAATTGAAAGGCTTGTTTAAAAAATGAAGGATTTACTAATTTAAGGAGGGAATGGAATGTTTACATCAGTAAATGATTTCTTAAACGAATGGAAACAAGAAGCAGCTGTTACCCAAAAAGTGCTGGACGTGCTGACGGATGAATCGTTGAATCAGGAGGTTTCTCCAGGATTATACAGCATTGGAAGCCTGGCTTGGCACATTACTGGAGCAGCTTACTACTTTCCTTCACAGGTTGGATTAAAATTTGAGATTCCTGATCTTCAAAAAGAGACACCGAAATCTGCTGCTAAAATCAGTGAGACATACAAAACAGTAAGTGAGCGGTTAACACAAGAGTTCTCTGAACAGGTTTCAGATGAAAGAATGAACGAAATGGTGAATTTATTTGGAATGGACATGCCAGTTCAGGCTGTTTTCCGTCTGCTCATTCAGCATCAGGCACATCATCGCGGACAATTGACTGTCCTTATGAGACAAGCGGACTTGAAAGTTCCTGGCGTATATGGTCCTAGCAAAGAAGAATGGGAAGCAATGAATGCTCAAAAGAGCTGATATCGTTATGATGCAAAAAAGCCGGCACCTGCCGGTTTTTTTTGTACGATCAGAATTTATTTCATTTCTTAACTCAGTTGGGGCACAGAATCTAGCTCCAGATACCATTGGTTCGGAGACTACAGGCCAATCTGTTCAGAAGGTTAAAGAACAACCTTTAAGCAGGGGGCGGTACTTGTCGCGGATTCGCTCAGCTCTCTTAAGATGGAAGAATCATCAAATTAACAGGGCTATCTAGTTTATCTATTCCTGGTCGTTTAAAGGGTCGGGTTGTTTATTGGAATACTGATCATTTTTTAAAACCTATAAACACTTCACACTTTTAGAAAACTCTGTGATAAATATAGAGGAAAAGAACTAAAATTATATACTTGAATAGTTAGTCATTTAATATATGGATGCGTTAATTCTCTTTGAATTGTATTGCTAAGTAAATTTGGGATATTAGATTTACTCGTGTGCCGATTTCGTGCCGATACTGGGGGAACTCCCCAGACGGTGGCGACTGACCAAAGGTAATTGGTTCGCCACCTTGACTGGTTTAACCATGAACGCAGTTTAACTAAAGATCTTCATGAAACGGGCGCTTACCTGAAATAAGGATTAGCGCTTATTTTCATTTTAGGGCCAGATTGTTGAATAGGTTTTTACATAGCAAAATATCCTTCGATTAAGAGCAAAATCGATCAACTGATAAGATATTTAAAAAACCAGTGTCGGTAACGGACACTGGTTTTATCGTGGTATGATCCAAAGCCTATCGATGCCCGCATAATGCAAAAGAGATGTATCTAGGACTCTTGTACGTTTACTACAATTTCCGTATACTGTGTCTCCTACATAAGCAGACACCAGGACCCTTTTGAGGGTAGAGATATCGCAATCGCAGTAGGAAGATGTGCGTTTGCCCAATAGGAGGACCCAGTCTTTCTATATTCCATACACATTTGCGGAGGGATTTCCTCCTTTTTCTGTTCTGTCATCAATAGAATGTTGTCTTCCGGTGTGTTTTCGTTTTTGCAATTTGGGAATAAATCAGTAAGGAGGGTGAGTATGACTGTAGAATTCCGTAGTATAAAAACCAAATGTGAACTAGAAGATGTATTTGTCCTGTTGGAAAAGGTATTCAATAAAGATAGGGCTTTTTTTGAAGAACGAATTAAGAGTAATCCTGCTTACCACCTGAAGACAACATGGGTTGCCATAGTTAATGGAAAGATTAGTTCGGTACTTCAAGTTTTCCCTTTTTGTATCAATGTTCCTCCTCTTACAATTAATGTAGCTGGTATTGGGAATGTTGCTACTATGCCGGCTAACCGTGGACAGAAATTAAGCCACCGCTTATTGGATAAAGCCCTCTCTTGGATGGAAGAGGAGGCGTTTGATTTATCGCTTTTATATACCGGTATTCCATCCTTTTATGAAAAAGCGGGCTGGCACTCAATCCCTGAAAATTATCACTACCTTTATGATAAATGTGAAGAGCAGACTCTTGAAGATGGAATGAAAATTACACCCGTACAGCATAGTGATTTGCCAGAAATAATGGAAATCTATCAAAACTATTCCCAGCGGCTAAACGGGCCGATGGTACGGACAAAGGAATATTGGACCCAGCAGCTAAACAGTATGAAAGAACATGATCATTTTTTAGTAGCGAAACACCACAACCAAGTGACAGGGTATATCCGTTTTCAAAAAGCAGATGCGACTATTGATATTATTGAATTATGTCATCAGAGCTGCTCCAATACCGTGTTTCGCTTGTACCAGGCCGCACTTTCACAGGAAGAAAATAAAGTGATTTTATTTCTCCCTCCGCATCATGAATTGTTTACTCATCTTAGCCATCAAACGTTATACCCTTTTGAACATCAAGAATCCATGTGGAAAATTATATCCAAATCTTCATTCACCAACCAAGTAAACGACCTAATTAAGAAGGATAACGGATTAGAATATATTAAAACAGAAGATCATTATATAGATGGTTTTTATAAGAATGAAGTATGGACCAGATTGTCACATTCGGACTTTTTAACGTTTTTTTTACAGGGAAAAGACACAAAAGAAATGACGACAAAAGACAAATCGATATTAAGAGACACCTTTATACATCGTCCTTATATTTTTTGGAGAAGCGATCACTTTTAAGAGGAGGTAATTATGGCGGAAATTAATAAACTAATGGTTGTAGCCCACCCAGATGATGAAATTATTTTTGGCGGGGATGAATTGATACAGGAAAAAGGTTGGAAAGTGATTTGTATCTCAGAAGGAAATAATGATACTCGTTCACAAGAATTTAAAGCAGCTATGAAAAAGGTAGAAGCCGAATATGAAATCTGGAGTTTTAAGGATGCATGGACAGAACACGTTAACCGGCCGAAATTAGAACAGGAGTTACAACGGATAATCCACGAGCGCCTCTATCGCAAAATTGTAACGCACAATTTACAAGGTGAATACGGCCACCCTGAACATAAAGCTCTTTCTGAAATTATGAACTCTATAGTAAAAGAAAACTTATTTATGTTTGATTTATCGCTAGAAGAAGTATTACAAGTGGATATATTAAAGCAAAAACTTGAAATACTTGAAGTATATGAGAGTCAAAAACATGCTGTAGAACAACTCCTTCCTTATGTAATTAAAGCCAGGTCTATTCAGGTAAAATAACTTTCTTAATGAAAAATAGCAGAATACCAAAAAGGTGTTTTATTTTAATTTTCGAAAAATATTGTAAAAATTAGCGCGGTGAAAAATTAACCCTTAAATACGATATCTATAATTACAAAAGAGATTTGTATGATTATTTCAAAGGATTCTGACCGTAATAAGGTCATTTACCTTCTTCATTATCCTTTCGTATTAGCAAAAGTGTACACCGAATAGTTTTCATTATTCGGTGTTTTTTGTTGTTATTTTAACTGTGATTCCAGCTGTGAAAGAGGATTAAAAAGCTATGGAGTAATAAAGCAATATATGAGGATGGAGATACAAAGAACAGCTTGACACAAAAAAAATCAGCAATTCGTTACAACTGTTCAGTACACGGAGTAACTTTTTGTTTGGACGCTTCTTGAACAAGAATTGGACTAACTTACTCAATTGGAATTGGGGAAATTTCTTATGACAGACAATAAACAACCTAAGATGGACTATATTAAGGGGGAGATTAATTTAGGGGAAAATACTATAATAAGGAAAATAATAAAGAGAGAATGATTAATTATAGTATCGTTGAAAGTATTGTCAGGTATATTAGCTATTTGTTTCTTGATAAAATTAATTGTTAATACTTACCGATTCCATAAGGAACTTGAAAAACACGTTACTTAATATGATGGGAGGAGAATCTCCGACGTTTTTCAAAAGGTGATCCTTTTAATAAAAAAGCTACAAGAAAAATCTTGTAGCAGTCTTTACTTATTTGTGTGCTTCTTCTCGATCTCGGCGTCTTAGTCCTAAAAGTCCGACTAATCCAAGCAGCCCAATCCATTCCCAGTTTGAATCATTATCGTTGTTATCGTTAACTGTAGAGACATTTCTAGTAGCTGGAGTGCGATTATAATTATCGTTAGTGAATCTGTCACTGCGGTCCATCATGTCCGTTCCACGTTCTGCGTATGCTGGCATAGAAAATGTAACAATGGAAATAGCAATGGCACATATTAAAGCAGTTATTTTATTCATCAGTTATCCCTCCTTTCCAAACATCTATAATGTTTCATTAAAAGGAAAGCTTTATTCCTTAAAGCAAGGACAAATTTTTACCTTTTGCAGTAAAATATTTCACGGATATCTTTTAGTTGTCTAGACAATTCTATACATTGTGGCCTGATATCAAGAGAGAGGTGGTCCACATTGAATAAATCGAATTTACTGCAAATAGGGAGGACGATTATGGGAATCTTAAGCGGAAATCCGCAAAATGAACCAATGCATTATGGGGAAGTTTTTAGTATGTGGACTTATCTTGCTGGAAATAAGGGATATGTCGCAGGCTATGAAACGCTAATAAATCATACTGGAGACGGGGACTTGAAAAAATTCCTGGAAGACTCTGTTCAAGCAATGAAACAAGAAATTGAACAGGTCGAAAAGGTCTTGAAAGCCAATGGAATTGGTATACCGCCAGCACCTCCTGAACGTCCAGCTGCGTCTTTAGAAAGCATTCCTGCAGGAGCTCGGTTTAGCGATCCTGAAATTGCTGCGTCCGTTGCAAAAGATGGAGCAGCAGGATTAGTCGCTTGCAGCCAGATTATGGGCCAATCCATCAGGGAAGATATCGGAGCTATGTTTGGACAGTTCCACATGAATAAAGCACAGTTTGGCGTAAGGCTCTTGAGGATGATGAAAGAAAAAGGATGGTTGGTTCCTCCTCCCCTTCACATGGAAATTCCTGAGGCTATTCACGCATAACCATCAAAAGAGAGATGCCAGTCCGATTTTATAATCGATACTGGCTTCTTTTTTTAATATTATTTTTAAGCAGGGCATCATTAGGTATCCATCGTTTCTTCAGAACATACTTAGAGGGAAACAAGGAAATTGGTGTAAAAATAATACAGGCAGAGATAAGCGCGTAGATTTTTCTATTTGTTTAAGCTTGGACGGGCAGTTTGGTGAAATTAAATAATGATGCAGTAGCTCTCAGTAAGCTATACTGTAGAGGACCTTAATAAACAAACGCTCAAAATTGTTTAAAAATAGTTAATAATTAAAAAGAAAACAGATAGAGAGCGTTTGTATTGAAGCATCCCTTTAGTTATGCATTTGTTAAACCAATACAATCTTTGAAATAAAAAAATATTTGTACTAATAAAATACATATTCCATACATGAGAGAACATTGGCCGTAATCATAATAAGGTTTGAGTTAATGTAACTTTCGCTTTAGCTTGATTTAATTGGTTAACATAGATATTTTTAGGCATCTTAATCTTTTTAAGTTTTATTACCATGGCAAACCGGTACCGAAGTCCTTTGCCAGGTTCCCACTTTCTTTTCTTCTTTTTTTTCGGTTCGCTGCTCTCTCCGCTGCAGAATTGAATAATCCTTTTTCCTCATTCGTTTCTGGAATGACTTTTGGCACGTTGGTAGGCTTACCGTCTTGATCAACTGCGACCATTGTTAAAAAAGAAAGTGCGCATACATTCCGTTCCCCTGATAGTAAGTCCTCTGCTATTACTTTAACAAATACTTCCATGGATGTTCTGCCTGCATATGTAACAAAAGCCTCTAGACAGACGGCATGACTGACATGAATAGGGTGCAAGAAGTCTACAGAATCAGTCGAAGCTGTAACAGTATTTCTACGGGAATGGCGCATTGCGGCAATTGAAGCTACATCATCTATATAAGCCATTAGTTTTCCACCAAACAACGTTCCATGATTGTTTGTATCAGGTGGTAACACAATGCTCGTTTTTACTACAAAAGAATCCCTGCATTTTTTTTGATCTATCATAATATAACGACCTTTCTTTTCTTTTTATAGGAAGTTAGCAGTTTTCTGAAATAAGCATAGGGAACTATTTATCATCTTGGTATTTAATAACTTCTATATGTTCATAGGTTTTTTTAACAACCATTAATAGTTGTTCATCATCCATATGGTTAGTAATTTCATTCGGTTTTTCACTTCTTTCCTCTGCCAAAAGAGTCAACTCCTTTCTCAACCACAGTATTAACGTTAGTTTTCTATTTCAATCAATTATAATTTCTATTGTCCAAATTGTTACTTACTGCAAGGGGATGTTGCAACAGGTTTCCTTTCTTAATGTATTTTTTACATCGCTCTAACTACTATTAGACTTGCCTTCGGAGGCGAATATGTGCGTTCCCATTTTTTTATATAGGACCGACAATTTATAGTCGATCAACCTCCTTTCTCATACGGTTCCTATCAATTCAACTTTTATACTTATCCAGAGGTTTGGTATAAGGATATTGAAGTTTATAATTTGGGGTATGAAACATACTGTCAAGAAGAGTTGAACTAGAAGGGATGTCTAAGGTGCAAGCATTTATGGATAACATGGAGGTGGCTTACCTCGAGTGCCATACTTTTGAAGGCAGAAGGGTTTTCCGAAAAAGTCGTGGCCGGTTTATCCAAAGGGAGGCGGATCTTATGATCTTAATCAAATCTTTAGAACAAAAGGGCTACATCACCAAAAGGGGGAAGGTTCTTGGCTAAAATCTATTTATTGCGACACGGAGTTACCGAGTGGAACGCGGCAGGAGACCGCTATTGCGGCTTAACAGATATCGATCTTTCCAAGCAAGGGGGCATACAGGCAGAGCGCGCTGCTGCCTATTTAAAGGATATTCAGTTTGATGCTGCCTATTCTTCTACTTTATGCCGTGCGTATAATACAGCTCAAACCATTGCGAGAAAACACAACCTGTGTATTCAAAAAGACGACCGGATTGTGGAAGCCGATTTCGGGTTGTGGGAAGGAAAAACAAGAACAGAATTTGAACAAGAAGACCCGCAAAGCTGGGAGGCATGGGTGAAAGATCCCAAAAGCAATCCGGCTGGGAAGACCGGTGAGACAGCGGAGAAGATCTTTAGCCGCATGAAATCATTTTTTGATGAAATTTCCAAAAATCATCCGGATGAAACCGTACTTGTCGTCGCCCATAGTACCGTTAACCGTATTTATATAGCAGGTGCCCTCGAGATGCCGTTCAAGCATTATCGCCGACTTTATCAGGAAAACACCGGTATAAATATCTTTGATCTCGAAAAGGATAGCTTCAAACTCCTGCACATGAATGTCGCAGAACATCTGAACGACTAATTCCCTGGTGCCGTAGGGTGCTTTTGGAAGAGCAGGAATTAGGAATTAAACCTTATACATTTGAATTTAACAAACGGAACAATACCCGCTTTCAAATTATCATTTGAGAGTGGGTTTTTGACTTTTAGGATCTTTGTAAGGATAGGGTACTATCTGATTCACTGTGCTCCAACGAAGCATCGTTTGAATTCATGGTTGGTTGTAATAGGTAAGGAGTTCATTAGGCTTCACGTTTCACAATCATTTGTATAAATCCAGTTTGAGTGACCGCCTTCCATTTTGGATAAACCATTGCTTTCATTTGCTATACTTCTTTTTTACAAGGCGGAGTTTAGGCAAAGGTATCTATGGTCTTATTGTTCTTGCCTTCCATCATTTCCATAAGCCCTGTTATCTCAAATAGTCGGCGGACGCGATTCGTCATGCCTTTTAGCATTAACGTACTGTTGTTCCTGATCGTTGAACGAATCACTCCAGCGAAAACTCCTAATCCAGCACTATCTATGAAATCAATTTGCTCAACATCAATAATTATTACTTGTTTAGTTTGTTCTGATAATGGGACAAGTATTTTTTTTAACATCGGTGCCGTGTAGCTCTGAACGTCTCCCGCTAATTTTAAATAATGTGTGCCGTTCGATTTTTCATGTGTAATTTTAAGATCCATAACAATCTCCATTGACATAGTCATAAGGCAAACCTCCAAGAGAAAGATTAGTTAACTTTATCGCAATTGTAGGGCACCTGTTTATACCAGGGCTCGTTGATTATTGCGTAAAGGGCAAAAGGCATTCATGACCGTTCTTTCAGTTATAGTTTAATACACAAATATAAAAGATTAGTGTGTAGATTATAAAGAATTATTAAGTACACATTAACCTGTATTTGGCTGGATGGTTCTTGTTTCAACAAAGTGCCCATTTCCCTAATGTAGAAACGAGAATATGTAGGTGGAAGCAATATCTCCTCTGAAAAAGTGTGGAAAAACTCACATAATAACTATAGTTTATTATTTCATCCCATGCCCCAAGTTAACCATTTCTGACAAACAAATAAACCCATTGGCCCTTTCAACCAATGGGTTGCTGTTTACTTGGCGTATAGCCGATAGCCGTAAGTTTTATCCGTTCCATTACCAAAAATGGTTGCAGTTGAAGGAGAAGAATCTGACTTATTGTCATACTTCCATTCCAATCTTAGGCTGATTTTCGCCATTGAAAATAATCAAGAACCCATAGTTAATGGAACAGAAGAGCTACACGCACTAAATATCATATTGGCCATCTATGAGTCTGCAAAAATAGGTAAACTTGTCAGATGCCAAGAGGCGTTTATGACGAAATAAGTTTATGCACTTTCCCAAGCCTAATAAGAAAAATACTGATGATAAAGATAGGAATTTTAAGAGGGAACGAAAGGGTTTTGTTTAAGTAAAACCCTAGAATAAAAGCAAGAAAAGCAGCCGTTTGGCTGCTTATATATTTAGGATGGTTTGACGTTCATTCACACGCTGTTTTTGTTCATTTTTAATATTAGCTTGAGCTGCTGCTAGGCGAGCAAGAGGCACTCGATATGGTGAGCAGCTTACGTAATCTAATCCTGCATCATGGAAGAATTGGATCGAGCTTTTTTCTCCTCCATGTTCTCCGCAAATTCCTGTTTTTAACCCTGGCTTTGTTTCTCTACCGAGTTTTACGCCAATTTCTACAAGTTTCCCTACGCCTTCTTGGTCAAGAGAGGCGAATGGGTTTTTCGGTAGAATTTTGTTGTCAATATAGGCCTGAAGGAACTTACCCTCTGCGTCATCGCGACTATATCCAAAAGTAGTTTGAGTTAAATCATTTGTTCCAAAGGAAAAAAAGTCTGCCTCCTGAGCAATTTGGTCAGCTGTTAAGGCCGCTCGCGGAACTTCAACCATCGTACCTATGAGGTAATCGTATTCCTGTCCTGTTTCTTCCTGAACTTGCAGCCCCGCATTAATGACCAATCGACGCATTTCTTTTAACTCATTAACATGACCAACCAAAGGAATCATTATTTCTGGTTTTACGTCGATTCCTTTTTTCATGACTGCAGTAATTGCATAAAAGATTGCTTTTGCCTGCATTACATAAATTTCGGGGTAAATCATGCCCATTCTGCAGCCACGGTGCCCTAACATAGGATTAAATTCATCTAATTGACGCACTTTTCTCAGAAGATGTTCCTTCTCTTTTAAATCTTTAGAATTTATGTCTGTCATCTGAAGCTTTGTTACTTCAACAAGCAGTTCTTCCTTATCCGGCAAGAACTCGTGAAGAGGGGGATCTAATAAACGAATCGTTACAGGGGATCCTCCCATCGCTTCAAAAATTCCTTCAAAATCATTTTGTTGCATTGGTAATAGCTTATGAAGAGCCTCTTCACGCTCCTCGTATGTTTCAGCCAGAATCATATCCTGAACAATAGGGATTCGATTGATGTCCATAAACATATGTTCTGTACGGCACAATCCAATTCCACCTGCTCCAAATTCAGCCGCTTTTTTGGCATCCTCGGGATTGTCAGCATTTGCTCTTACACCAAGTTTTCGTTCCTCATCGGCCCAAGTAAGCAACACTTGGAACTGGTCCGAAAGCTGTGGATCGATCATTGGGATCTCACCTAACATGATTTCACCCGTTGAACCATCAATCGTAATCATATCGCCTTGGTTAACCGTCGTAGTTCCTACTTTAAAAAGCTTTGATTTTAAATCAATTTTTAATGAATCACAGCCACATATACAAGCTTTTCCCATACCCCTTGCAACAACGGCTGCATGGCTAGTCATTCCTCCACGGCTTGTGATAACGGCTTGAGCAGCAACAATTCCATGAATGTCATCAGGTGTAGTTTCTGAGCGAACAAGAATGATTTTTTTGCCATCTTTCGCTAATCTCTCTGCTTCATCAGCATCAAATACGACTTCCCCTGTTGCTGCCCCAGGAGAGGCAGGTAGCCCTTTAGTAATCTGTTTTCTTTCATAGGAATCATCAATTCGACGATGGAGTAGCTGATTAAGCTGGTCGGGATCTACACGTAAAATGGCTTCTTTCTTATTAATAATTTGTTCTTCTACTAATTCAACGGCTATTCGAATGGCCGCTTGAGCTGTTCTTTTACCTGTCCGCGTCTGAAGAATAAATAGCTCACCGCGCTCTACCGTGAACTCAATGTCCTGCATGTCTTGATAGTGTTTTTCAAGCAGTTGACAAGTATCAACAAACTGCTGATAAACTTCGGGCATTTCATATTGAAGCGTCGCAATGGGTTGAGGTGTACGAATTCCAGCAACAACATCCTCTCCCTGTGCATTGATCAAATATTCACCATAAAGCTTAGCTTCTCCTGTAGACGGGTTACGTGTAAAGGCAACGCCAGTACCAGAATCGTTACTCATGTTTCCAAAAACCATACTTTGAATATTTACTGCTGTACCAAGGTGACCAGGAATTTTTTGAAGACGGCGGTATACAATCGCACGTTGATTATTCCAGGAATCAAAAACGGCACTGATGGAAAGGAATAATTGTTCCTTTGGATCCTCTGGAAAAGTTCTTCTCGCATGCTTCATAACAATTTCTTTATATCCTTTAATCACTTCTCGCCAATCTTCTTCAGTCATTTCGGGATCTGAAGTATATCCCTTTTTTTCTCTCGTTTCCTCTAAAAGTTGCTCAAAATAATAACTGTCCACATCGAGGACAACATCACTAAACATTTGAATGAACCTACGGTAGGAGTCATAGGCAAAACGCGGATTTTCTGTAAGCTTGGCCAATCCTTCCACAGTGTCATCATTCATACCAAGGTTTAATACGGTATCCATCATTCCGGGCATAGAGTGTACAGCACCAGAACGTACAGAAACAAGAAGGGGGTTCGATGGTTCTCCAAGTTTTTTACCTGTTTTTTCTTCAAGTTTACCAAGAGCTTCTAATACCTGAAATTTGACCTCTGTAGAAATCGATTTTCCGTCCTCATAATATAAATTACAGGCCTCAGTGGAAATAGTAAAACCATAAGGGACAGGTAACCCGATTTTTGTCATTTCTGCCAGGTTTGCTCCCTTACCTCCTAATAGGTCCTTTTTTTTGCTGTTTCCCTCGTCAAACATATATACAAATTTAGTCATCATATCAGCAAATACCTCTCTTTTTTTAATATGGCTAATATTGAATCAGCGGTCTCTTCAACCGCTTTATTTGAGACATTAATAACTGGACAGCCGATGCGTTTCATGATTTTCTCAGCATAATCTAATTCATCAAGAATCCGATCTAAATTTGCATAATTTGCTTGAGTTGCTAACCCTAAATTCTTTAATCGTTCCTTTCTGATTTCATTCAGTTTATCTGGTGTAATGACTAAACCCACGCATTTGTTTCTTGGAATATCAAAAAGCTCGTCAGGAGGTGTTATTTCAGGGACTAAAGGTACATTGGCCACCTTATAATTCTTATTAGCTAAATACATAGAAAGGGGGGTCTTTGATGTTCTAGAAACCCCAATTAATACAATATCTGCCCGTGTAATCCCTTGTACCTCTTGTCCATCATCATATTTTACGGCGAACTCAATCGCTTCAACTCTTCGGAAATAGTTATCATCCAATTTTCTCATTAATCTAGGTTCGCCTTTAGGTTCTTTATTAAATTTTTGACTAAATGCTGTCATAAGCGGATTCATTAAATCAACTGCGACAATCCCTTCTTCACGTGCCTTTCGATCGAGATATTCCTTTAAAGATGGAATGACAATCGTGTAGGCAATGATGCAATTACTATACTTCGATACAGCAATGACATTATTAAGATCTTTGTTATCCTCTACATAGGAAAAATTTTGGATTTCAATATCTTTCCCATTAAATTGAGACGCAACTGCTTTTACCATCAACTCAGCTGTTTCTCCAACCGAGTCAGAAACGACATAGACAAATTTTTTCTTATTCACATCCGAATCTCCTATTCTTGCATTTTAATGTCATCACTTCAGCAATTCTTATGTAATCGTCGTTTGGTAATCCATAAGAAGATCATCTTACATGTACTCCATTCACTTACACCAAATAGTGAATCTATTTAACAATTAATTAGAATTTTTGCTATAGAAATAAGCTTCACTATTGTGTTTGAAACAGTCAATGCTCTCGTCCCAATAGATAAGGAAGGTAAAACATTAAACTTGTAATAACTACCTACCAGTGATATTGCTAAATGAAATACAGATCCACTTTTTCATCCTTTGATTAAATTATGTTATACTATTTATCTTATAAAATGTATATGTGTTATACTATTTTATTTAAATAGTATACTATCATTAAATATAATGAGATACAATCCCTTTTCGAGGTATCTCGTAAAAAAGTTCAAAAAACAGGTAAGTCCCTCAGGTTTTCCGCAGTAAAGAACTAAATCAGTTGTCTGCTTCATGTTCGCTATAGATCGTTTATCACTGAAGATGGCTACTTTTTCAGGTTCAATTCGAAGAGAGGTAAATGATTGCAGGTACATTTAAAAGGAGAAAAAATCATTGCAGCAAAAGCCAACTGTAAAAAGCCATTAAGAATAACCCGAAAAAGAACGAGGAGGGATAATTTTTTTGTCAAATAAACATAAAATTTACGACGAAATGTAAAGTTTAGCATCCTAATGTTTTTACGGAATGTATAGTGAAAAATTCTGATAAAGCATGTATAGCAAGGATATTGAATTTTAGAATGATTATATACCTTTAGCCATTCTCTTTTTTTTACGCAAAAAAACCACCCTCCGCTTACATGAAGAAAATTCATGCCTCCAAACTATTCAGCCAAACAATGAAACCTATCGGTGCAGCTGCTGACCTTAGTTTCAGTGATTCCCGATTTGATACTGTAATCGACTATACCAATCAAACAATTAAAATCAATGATGACAAAGCTGTTGAAAAAGATCTGACTAATGCTCTTTTAGTTACTGAAAAAGCAGCTGAGGAGTATTTAAAAAAGTAATAAAGTTGGTACTTTGGAGCGATTCCAACCCGCATAAATTAAATTGTTTATTTGTACCCATACGTAACCAGTTGTGTTTTTATTATGGGTAAAATACTATTTAATTTACTGGTACAGCTTCATTTGCAGGGTGGGAAGTGGCAATCCCTTAATTAGAGGGGGTGTCGCTGATGGTTACTGTTACTGATAAACTAATGCTCATGATTTTTTTCGCATCACTGAACGTTGTAGTATTAATCAACACAAAAAGTAACCCACCTGCACGGCCAATGTAGGTATAGGTTACTTTTTTGTTACCTTATTTACTTAGCCACTGCAATTCTTGCAGAATAGCTGTGCTTAGGAGTATCAGTTAGTGCCCGGTGCCCGGTACTGACCGGGCATAAAGTGAATTGGCTGTGACTGGGGCTGCCCCTGCTGTCCAGGCACAAAATGTATAGGATGGGACTGATGCTGTCCCTGGTGCCAAGGTGTCCAATGTGCCGGATGGGTGTGAGGATGAGGTACATGGTGTCCATGTGACCAATGGATATGGTGGGGATGATGAACATGATGGGGATGATGTCCATGCGGCCATTGAGCGTGCTGGGTGTGTGGCATGTGATGCTGACTATGCTGGCTGCTATGATGACTATGTTGTTGCTGCACCATCACTCCTCCTGGAATCCATGCGCCAGGCTGCTGGTGTCGATTAACCAATCAAAAACCTCCCTTCATTCAATTTGAATTAGAAGTACTTCTCTATCAGTTTATAAACGTATAGAAAAACTGTTCTGATGATAATGCCTAAATCATATGTAAAAATCAACAAAAACAACCTTTTTATTATTATATTATAGTCTCTAAATCTCGATTTGTTGCCGCAATCTAACGTACATCAAAAGTATTACTTCAGTTCTGCCGACTCTGACCCTTTATATAGGAAGGAGATATTACTTTTTACAAACACAATCGTTTACGGAAGTGAATATGGACACAAATACAAAAGTTTTGTATTTAGAAGCGGATCGCTCCTGAATTTCCTTAAACATTCAGTGATGATTACGCTCCACCGAACAGTATAAAAATGCTGCTAATCTTCATATTCATTCAGACGGTCCAGTCCCGAAAGAAATGTACCTTAAGCAAAGGAGTAAAGATGTTGGAACAGAACGAACATCGTACGGATAGCTTTAAAATATAATTTCACGCACCGTATTTTAATACGGTGGCTATGAAATAAATAAGAAGTCGGATTGTGGGAAAATGAACATCGTTGCTTTGTAATTGAGATCATCCATCATATTCATAAAAAATCCTTTCCAAATCCTTTTAAGGGAGTAATTTGTAATTTCCTCACAAATTATTACACTCTTTGATACAGGGGATTTCTATGGGGATGGACACAATGAATTACTTCTAAGTGAAGCTTTACAAGGAATTCAGTGTCGAGGTTATAAAAATATAAATGAAAGGTGTTCCTTCATACATGAGGAAACACCTTTTTTAATGCTGTTACGTTAAGATTAGTGTAAGAGTTAGCTATGACGTTCTATACTACAATCGGTTTAGTCGTTTAATTAGCAATAATATTTTGGAAACACCACCGAAAACAATTTAAATTGCAAAAATAAGTGAGATCCATTTGTATTTTCTGGCAAATTTATGAAGCCTACCTATTTTGGTGGGTCTTCCTGAAAAAAATTAATCTATTTATCTTTATATAAGCTTGCGAATAATAGGAGGGGCAGTGCTACACCAGTTATGGAAAGAATAGTTGTCATATCCATACCCCCTCTTAATCCTCAATCGGATATTGAGATCAATCTATCACTTAAACGTAATTTTTTACAGGTTGTCCGATTTTCAAAGGAAAATTACAGGATAAATCCTGTAGTCTATTCTATGCGCTAGTTAAAAAGTTCCAAATTATTTGAAGCCACAAACGGGGTGGCCGCTTTAGACCTGGCTAAGCAAAATCGAATGGATGTTGTTCTTATGGATATTAAAATGCCTATTATGGATGGCTTAGTGGCGGCAAAAATGATCGAAAAGGATGTTCCGGATTGCCGCATTATCTTCCTTACTGCGTAAGATGGAAGTGACTTTCCCCATATTAAATCTGGTACATATGATTATTTATTAAAACCTGCTCACCCGAGTGAGATCAGGCAAGCCTTGGTCAAATATATACCTGTAGTAAAACGGTCGGTTTCAGCCTCTTTAGAGCAGCCTGTGACCATGACGATATTTTAACGGTCATGGAATACATAGAAAACAACCTTCACTTAGAATTAAATTTAGATACTTTATCTAGTTTAGTCCATCTTTATGGACAATATCTTAGCAGACTTTTTAAACAAGAGACGGGTTGCACGATCACTCAATATATTACAGTCTGTCGGCTTGAAAAAGCGAAAAAATGTTTTATCTACAGCAGTGAAAACGCAATGGAAATAAGCGAGAAATGTGGTTTTTCAGATCCAAATTACTTTGCAAGGGTGTTCAAAAAATACGAAGGGGTTACACCAACGCAATATCAGCAGCAATCTCTTATAGGGAGAAAAAAAGAATCAACTCATTCAATAATTTTGTAATGTAGAGTTGACGAGTAGATAAAAGAAATAAGTTCATGAAAAATTTTAAAATTTGTAATTAAATGAAAAGTCGGTTTTGCTTCTAAATCTCAGCAGGGTTTTAGATACCAGGGCTCTTATTCGGCTGTCTGGATTTAAAGGAATAGGTAAAACGAAGGTCATAATATAACGTTGTTTTTAAATATTATTGGTACCTATTTTCTTTTGCCTTGGTTTCACTTCTATTTTCTGTTAAAATAAAAAAGAATTATTTTTGTTCGGTGTAAAAGCAGTTTAAGTATTCGACTTTTCATCTTGATGATCACTTTGGGCAAGAATAGTAACATTTTGTGTGTTTAACGCACTAGGAGGAAATAATTATGGAACAAGGTACAGTTAAATGGTTTAATGCAGAAAAAGGTTTCGGATTTATCGAACGCGAAGGTGGAGAGGACGTATTCGTTCATTTCTCTGCTATCCAATCTGAAGGTTTCAAATCATTAGACGAAGGTCAAAAAGTTACTTTTGACGTTGAGCAAGGTGCTCGTGGACCTCAAGCTGCAAACGTTCAAAAAGCATAATAAATTATATAAAAACAGGTCCTTTTTAAAAGGATCTGTTTTTTTGTTTAAAAAAGTGCATTAAAAAACCCGCTCAACGCAAGAGCAGGTAAATGGTACAAGTAAAGTGAGGCTCGTTTAAATGGTTTAACTCAGTATAGCATAGCTATTGAAGATTTCCTAATTTAGGTACGTTAACCAAGGGAAATTTGCGATACATTTCTTTCAGCCGCTCTTCAATTGCTAGCGCATTAGCATAGATATCGATTGCCTCATAAACCTCACCGGCTTTCGCTGTTTGAGCAGCATGCTCCAGAAGGGCAGAGCCCCTCAAATTGGTATAGCAAGTCAGAAGGATTATGTGAGCGATTTTTAGTTCTGGACACCTTGGGTTCCTTTTTAGGTTGAATCGTTTCCTGATAGGAAAGACCTGTACCAGGAATCGATGCAGTTACCCGTGTCTTTCCATCCGCACCATGACTAACTCTCAATCCCTTTGTGCCGGCACTGATTCCAAGTATATTATAGGAAAGATGGCATAATAATAGTATGCTGGGTGGCACGTGGAAGTAGAATCAAATCAACTTTAGAGATCATCTTCTTAAAGTAGCCTAGCTTTTTTTTCAATGTCCTTTACAAGGGGTACAGATTAATATGGTACTGAGCTTTTATATATTTTAAGTGTGGCAATCATTCCTCTTTGGGACAGACACCTAACAAGCCCAACCCGGCATACAGATAAGAGTAACGAAAAAAGCCGGGAGGTGTCTGTATGTCCGGGTTGCTAGCCGTGGAGGCGTACTTTTTCAAAGAGGTAATGCTGTTTGTTTCGTATGTAAAAAACAATGCGTTTCCACAGCCCCTCTCCGAAAATGAGGAGAAAGAATACTTAAAGCTGATGGCCGAGGGAGATCAGGAGGCCAGAAGCAAACTGGTCGAACACAACTTGCGTTTGGTTGCACATATTGTAAAGAAATTTGAAAATACAGGTGAAGATACCGAAGATCTGATTTCAATCGGAACCATTGGGCTAATCAAGGAGATCGAGAGTTATTCAAGAGGGAAGGGAACTAAGCTTGCGACGTATGCGGCCCGTTGTCTGGAAAATGAGGTTCTAATGTCATTACTAAAGCTGTGTTTATATCCTAAATACATAAGAATCCTAAAATTAGGCTCTAATTTTTATCAAGATAACTGGTGAATTCTTTAAGATCTTAGCTGCCATCTCAGGCAGCTTTTCTTATTGAGCTAAAGGGCAGGTTAGTTTAAGAATGGTGTCTGTTTTTCTTCAACGGTTTGGGTGCGTTTATTGATCATTAAAAATCTGTTTTTTCATTGTTACAAGAGATAAATCAGGGCAGGTTGAAATTGTGTTTATGTTTTACAAAGGTATTCGTTTTAGTTTTTAACTGTGTAAATACATGCGCTTTAACAGGTATAAATATATGCACAATCGAATACGGAAGTGAAAACACATGCGCAAATACACATGTGTTTTTTCCTTAATATATAAGGTCTCAATTGTCTTCATGAATGAATCTTAAATGTATGAAAAGCAATGTACTGGTAAACACATCTCTTTACACATTAAGTAAAGAGATGTGTTTTATAATGAAAAAAGCAAATCAACAATTGCATGATATGGAAGATAAGTTGTACTAGCTGCTTTGTGAGTAATGAAATTTCGTTTTAGCAAGAAAATAACGACATGAACTCTCTCTTCTGTTCAATTAATATTTATGGAAGAAGGGGATTTCATTGGAAAGAGTTTTCCTGGATTTAAGATATGGTTTGGATCTAGTAATCTCTTTAGGTCCATCATTACATCAAGAGCATTTCCATGCTCTGCCCGCTGATACCTTATTTTCCCTAGACCTACACCGTGTTCCCCTGTACATGTGCCTCCATGTTGTAAGGCAAATTCTACGATAGCCTTGTTGATCTCATGTGCTTTCTTCCTATCATTGGGGTCATCAGGATCGATAACTAGAAGCGTATGGTAATTTCCATCTCCGATGTGGCCAATAACTGCACCATCTATATCGGCCTCTTCCATTTTCTTTCTGGCATGTTCAATGGAATCTGCAAGGCATGAGAGAGGAACACAGACATCCGTTCCTTCAATATGCTTCCCAGGAGATCCATGCCGAAATGCATAGGATAGGTGATGTCGTGCCTCCCACAGTTTTTTTCTCTCTTTAGAGTCTGACTCGTAAATAAAATCCACACATGCTTGTTCTTCCGCTATAAGTCTGGTAAACGCTGTTTCCTGCTCTAATCCGTTGTCGTTACCATGAAATTCTAAGAAAAGAGTGGGCATGACTGGATAGTCTGTCTCTTGAAATCGATTCATCTGTAAGATGGAGCGTGAATCGACCAATTCCATTTTAGCAATGGGAATGCCAGCAGTTAATATGGAGGTAGCAGTATTTAGGGCTTGTTTTACAGTAGGAAAGGCGGCTCTGGCCGCCATCACACATTCTGGAATACCATAAACTTTCAATGTGAGTTCCGTAAATACGCCTAACGTTCCCTCTGATCCCGTAAACAGCCCATTCAAATTGTAACCAGACGAAGATTTTACAGCTTGGCCTCCAGTATGAATTGTACGCCCATCTGCTAAAACAACCTCTAGATCTCGTACCTGGTCACGCATGATCCCATAGCGTACGGCCGTTGTACCGCTCGCGTTTGTGGCAGCCATTCCTCCTAAGGTTGCATCAGCTCCAGGATCTACAGAAAAGAATAAGCCATATTTTTTCAGTTCTTTATTTAACTGCAACCGGGTCACTCCTGGTTGTACTTTCACACAAAAATCAGAAGGATAAATCTCTAAGATTCGATTCATTAAAGCAAAATCCAGGGTGATTCCTCCCTGAACGGGGATGGCGTGCCCTTCCAGTCCAGACCCTGCTCCAAATGGAACAACAGGAATTCTGTGTTCATTTGCAAACGATAGAATGCGGCTAACGTCGTTGGCACTTTTGGGGAAAACGACAACATCAGGAAGATGCGGTTCATGGAAGGACTCATCTTGGCTATGTTGTTGAAGAATCGTCAGGTTCTGTGTGACTTGATCAGAAGAAAGGATCTTGGTTAGCTCCTCAGCAAGAATCATTCCCAGCCCTCCTTTAATGGATTGATGCACAAAAGTAAATTATGAATATACTGAAAATTCTGTTTACACCTATAGTAGCACACTATATAATTTTCTGTATACAGGATTTGGTATACAGAACGTAAAATGGATGAGGAGGAATGAACTTGAAGAAATGGCGATTGAAAACGGTGGGAATGTGTGGAACAGCAATCTTGGTATTGAGTTTACTCAATGCCTGTGCTCCACCAAAAGGCGCGGATCAAGCATCATCGAGTAAATCATCCGGTTCAAAAGAGGAGATTAAAATTGGCTTCGTTTCACAGCTTTCTGGCGGCGGAGCATTGTACGGGAAACAAATGGAAAATGGGGCCAAGTTAGCAGTGGATGAGATTAATAAGAAGGGCGGCATTTTGGGGAAAAAAATAAAGCTCATTATCCAGGATGATCAGGCCAATCCAAGTGAATCAGTAAAGGTGACCCAACGGTTAGTGACAGAGGATCGCATCAATGCATGGATTGGAACCCTGAAGAGTTCGGATACCTTAACGGATATCGGAATTACCTCCAAACAAGACATTCCTAGTTTTGTCCCTGTGGCGGTTGCAAACTCCATAACAGAATCAGACTATACCAACGTCTACCGAAACGTAGCCAACAACTCCATGCAGGCCAAAATGTTCGTAGACTACATATTAAAGAAACAGCCGCATAAGAAGCTGGCAATCATTGCTGAAAATACAGATTACGGAAGAGGGCTGTCTGAAGATTTTAAAAGCTTCTTTGAAAAAGGTGGCGGGGAAATCGTTAACGTTGAATATTACAACGTTGGACAAAAGGAATTTAACGACCAATTGACAAAAATTAAGAGCAAGAAACCAGACGGGATTGTCATTAGTGGACTTGTCGCCGAAGGTGCTCTTGTTTTAAAACAGGCCCAGGATTTGGGTATGAAAACACAATGGTATAGCTTTGGCGGTTTCAGTGGAGCGGCGCCTATTAAGTTAGCCGGAAAAGCAGCAGACGGTATGATTCATACCGAGTATTTCACGCCCATTAAAGGGGACAAAAAGATTGAGACGTTTGTAAAAGCTTATAAAACCAAATTTGGTGACAAACCCGATGCTTATTATTCCGCTGCAACTTATGATGCGGTAAACCTGTATGCAGAAGGAGTTAAAAAGGCAAAGACATTAGATAACAAAAAAGTGAATGACGCACTTCACTCTATCAGTAATTATCAGGGTGTCATGGGAAGCATTTCGTTCCAGGAAGACGGACAAGCCACCACAAAAGTTTGGATGGCACAAATCAAAGATGGTGCACAAACGGTTATTTTCCGTCCAGAATAAATTACTTTTACAGGAGGCAAGGATGGTTGAATTTGCGCAGACTCTTGTTAATGGGCTCGTTTTAGGAGCCTTGTATTCATTGGTTGCTTTGGGATTAACATTGATTTATGGAGTGATGGGCTTAGCCAATTTTGCGCAAGGGGAATTTGCGATGATTGGAGGATTCAGCGCTTTTTTCCTTGTACAAGAAGGTGTCTCCTATCCCCTGGCCGTAATCATCGGTTTTGCAGTGGCAGGAATCATAGGACTACTCGTACATCTTTTAGCGTTTTATCCACTGCGGCAAAGCAATCATATTAATATGATGCTTAGTTCATTAGGGGTTTCTCTTTTCCTGGTCAATCTTGCTCAATATTTATTCTCTCCTAACCCTCAGGTCGTAAAAAGCCCTTTATCTGGAGAAAGTTTTAACATGGGAGGCATCTTTATTTCGCAGCAGCGGGTGTTGATTGTGGTTATTAGCTTTATTCTGTGTTTGGCAACGTTCCTATTGTTAAAACATACAAAATTCGGGCGTTCCGTTCAAGCCGCTTCTCTTGATCCTGATACAGCGACACTTTATGGGGTCCCAACGAAACGAATATCCTTCATGACCTTCATATTGGGAGTGGCGTTGACGGGCATCGCCGGCGCATTGCTTGCTCCTGTTTATAATGTGTATCCCACCATGGGAATTTCCCTTACTTTAAAGGCATTCGTGGTAGTGGTTCTTGGAGGGATGGGAAATGTCTCAGGTGCGATCGCCGGAGGAGTTATTGTAGGGCTGATTGAGAGCTTTGCCGGGGGCTACATTTCGACCGGTTTTCAGGATGCCATCGTGTTTACGGTTTTATTTGTAGTCCTAATTTTAAAACCTCAAGGAATTCTTACCAAAGTGCAGGGGGAAAAGGTATGAATCGAAACCGGATCCTGTTTTGGACGTGTATTCTTGTAGGAATCATTTGTGTCCTATCTAGCCTGTATTTGCAAAACCTTTATATTTTGCGCGTAGCGGTTTTTGCAGTCATTGCGGCCATGCTAGCGGTAAGTGTGAACCTTCTGGTCGGTTATACAGGTCAGGTCTCACTCGGACAAGCTGGGTTTTATGGCATAGGTGCTTACACGGTCGGCGTTTTGACCACACAATGGCACTGGTCCTTTTGGCTGGCCTTGTTAGCTGCTTTCATTTTGACAAGTCTTACCGGATTAATTCTAGGATTGCCTACCACGCAGCTTAAAGGGCACTTCCTGGGGATAGCAACACTTGGTTTTGGGATTATTGTCAATGTGATTTTTAACAACTGGACATCGTTAACGGGTGGACCCAACGGAATAAGAGGAATAGCTCCACCGGAGTTGTTCGGTATTTCATTACAATATGAGAACTACTTTTTAGGGTTTTCCCTTTTTTGTTTAATGGTGGTTGTGTTATTGGTTCATCTCGTGGTTAATTCAGCCATCGGGAGAGCGTGGAAATGTATTCGGCACGATGAAATATCTGCACAAGTGAGCGGGATCAATGTTTACGGTTATAAACTCATGGCGTTTTCCTTAAGTGGAGGGATTGCTGGGATAGCAGGCGGTCTTTATGCGGGATTCATGACGTTTATCAGTCCGGAAACGTTTGATTTAAACCAATCCATTACCATTATCACGACGGCCATTCTCGGGGGGCCAGGTACGTTGTTTGGTCCATTAGTGGGAGCAGGGGTATTGACCGTTCTTAGTGAATCTCTGAGGGCTTTAAACGAACTTCGCCTCATCATATACGGAGCGATTCTTGTAACTGTTATCGTTTTCCTTCCAGAAGGAATCTATCCCTTTATCAGTAAGAAATTGAGAAAAAGGGGTATTGCGTCCCAACTAAAGCTAAAGGACCGTAGGAGGGAATTGGATGAGCAAGATTTTAGTCAAAGCTGAACAGGTATCTGTAAAATTTGGTGGACTCTGGGCGGTTAAGGAAGTGGATGTGGACGTAAAAGCGGGTGAGATTCTAGGAATTATCGGTCCCAACGGAGCAGGAAAGTCCACATTGTTGAATGTATTGACTGGCCTACAGCGGCCATCTGCGGGGCAGATCCAAATAGATAACGGATATGTTTCCAAGAAGGACGCCTGGCAAATGGTGAAAATGGGGATCGGCCGCAGTTTTCAAACCATTCGTCTTCTCAACGAATTGACAGTGATCGAAAATTTATTAATCGGAGGACATTTATATACGAAACGGGGATTACTTGACGTTTTGGGTAGGACCGTTCGATGGAGAAAAACGGAACAGCAAATCACCAATAAAGCAATGGAACTTCTGCAGCTGCTGGGGATTGGGCATAAAGCGCAGGAAGAAATAAGTGCCCTTTCCTTGGAGGAGAGAAGAAGGGTTGAGATTGCGAGGGCTCTTATGACTCGCCCGAAGGTTCTTTTGCTCGATGAACCGGGCGCAGGATTTAGTCCGCAAGAATCCGATCAATTATGCGAACTTATTCTCTCCATTCGAAATCGTGGGGTCTCTGTTGTTCTCGTTGAACACAATATGAAGGTCATTATGTCATTAGCTGATCGAATCATCGTGCTCGACCACGGACAAAAAATTGCAGATGGCACACCGAAGGAGATTTCTGAAGATGAGTTGGTCATTCAGGCATATTTAGGAGGGGAAGACCATGCTTGAGATCCAAGGAGTACGGAGCGGTTATGGCGACATTACGGTGTTACATGGTGTTAGCTTGAATGTAAACTTAGGGGAAATCGTGGGGATTTTAGGAGCTAATGGGGTGGGTAAAACCACCTTATTAAAAACCATTTCCAATTTAATAAAAACACGTGCCGGAACGATAAACTATCAGGGGAAAAACTTAACGCAAGTCCCGCCATCTAAACTCCTCAATCTAGGGATCGCCCATGTTCCTCAGGGCAGGAACATTTTCTCTAAGATGACAGTGGCTGAGAATCTTTACGTCGGGTTAGACAATGTGAAAAAAAGAGTCAACCCACAAGAACAGCTGGATTATGCCTTAGAATTATTTCCTAAGCTTAAGGAAAGATGGAATCAACTCGGTGGAACGTTAAGCGGGGGAGAGCAGCAGATGCTGGCGATCGCGCGAGCACTCGTGACAAAACCCACCTTGTTGATCCTAGATGAACCGTCGATGGGCTTAGCTCCTATCATTGTCAGATCCGTATTTAACGCGGTAAAGAAAATTGCACAAGACGGAACTACGATATTATTGGTGGAGCAAAATGCTGTGGCAGCTTTAAATGTAATTGATCGGCTTTATGTCATGGATATGGGAAGAATGGTTTATGAGTCCCAAGAAATGAATGATAACGAATTAAAGAAAATCAAAGAGGTTTATCTAGGTGCAGGGTAATTACAAGTGTTGAAGTCGACTGACGATAAGCAGGGAAGGACAGGAGTGAGACAATATGCTGAAAAAATTAACTCAATCAGAAACATTGGCAGAACAGGCATATCGTGAAATCAAGCAGGCCATCATCGAAGGGAGATTTTCTCCAGGTGAACATTTACCCGAGGAAGCGATCGCTTCGATGTTAGGTATTAGCAGGACTCCTCTAAAAAAAGCCATTGAAAAACTATCATATGAAGGTTTAGTAGATTTGCGCTCCGGAAAGATCGCTCGAGTGGCTGAGTACACCCCCAATGATATCGAAAACTTTCTGCAGCTGCGTGTGCTGTTGGAGCCCTTCAATGTTGAACAGATTGTGAGAATACCAATCTCGGAGGAGAAGATGAGCGAGCTTGTTGAATTGGTGGAAGAACAGAAAAAAGCCATTGAAGATAACGATTTGTACCAATTTATTCAGCTAGATGCCGAATTTCACCTTTCATTAGCGAAGCTGAATTCAAATCAAAAACTCCAGCAATTTATTGAACAACTGAACAATAACCTCCATCGCCGGTATCTAATACTGTCAAAGACATTGGAGTATGGTTCCAAAACGGCATACGAAGAACATGTATCCATTTTAAAGGCTCTTCAAAAAGGAAATCCAGAGGAAGCGGGTAGAGCGATGAAAACACATATCCAGAACGTTGAAAACAGGATAAGAGGGTATCAAGCTTCCTCTTTACACTGAGTTAAGTTGGAGGTTCGGCATGAAACATCTGGTGAATAAAAGGGTAAAAAAGTTAGAGGTCACAGGTATACGAAAATTTTCGAACATGTTAGTGGATTACCCCGAAGCCATTAATTTAACGCTTGGACAGCCAGACTTTCATACACCAGACCATATTAAGAACATAGGAATATCCGCCATTATCGAAAATAAAACAGATTATACAATGAACGCCGGATTGCTTGAGCTGAGAACAGCCGTAAGTAATATTATGTATGATAAGTACAGGCTAGCCTACAACCCTGAAAACGAGATCATTATAACGAATGGAGCGAGTGAGGCGATCGATACGGCTTTCCGTACCATACTAGAAGAAGGCTGTGAAGTTATCTTGCCAGCGCCGACTTATCCAGGATATGAGCCGTTAATCGAACTTTGTGGGGCCGTACCCGTTTATCTAGATACGAGTAAAAACGGATTTTTACTGACTGCAGAGATGATAGAAAAACATGTGACAAAGAAAACCCGTTGTATCGTGTTAACCTATCCGTCAAACCCCACAGGGAAAGTAATAGGTGAGGGAGAGCTCGAAAAGATCGCGCGGCTTCTTATCGATAAAGAAATTTTTGTCATTTCAGATGAAATCTACAGCGAACTGGTTTATGACGGAAGCCATCATTCCATTGCTTCGTATTCTAGTTTACGTGCCAAAAACATTGTAGTGAACGGTATATCCAAATCTCATTCCATGACCGGTTGGCGAATCGGCTATGTCTGTGCACCCTCGTACCTGGCGGAGGAAATGCTGAAAGTTCATATGTATAATTCCGTTTGTGCTAGTTCTATCAGTCAATACGCTGCCATTGAAGCGTTAACTAATGGAACGAATGATCCATTGGAAATGAGAAAGGAATACAAAAAGCGGAGAGATTACATGTATGAGCGGCTGGTCAATATGGGGTTTGATGTCGTTAAACCAGACGGTGCCTTTTACCTCTTTCCTTCTATTAAAAAGTGGAACATGAAATCGTTTGATTTCGCCATGCAGTTGCTTCAATCTGAGGGAGTGGGGGTGGTGCCTGGTGATGCATTTACACCTTTCGGAGAAGGTTTCATCCGAATCTCTTTTGCTAATTCTCTTCAACAATTAGAAGAAGGATTAAATAGGATAGAAAGGTTTGTTAAGAATAAAAAAATCAATAGGGTTAATATTCCGAAAGGGCTAGTTCCTAAAAACCGTATCGAATAGCAAACCAGAGGAGCTGTTTTGATTAAAGATGAAACAGCTCCTGTTTTGAAGGATATGGCGGATTAAACAAGCGATTACATTAGGACTAACAGTTATTTACTCGCGATGTATAGAAAACTAGCATTAAGTCGTTCTTTAAAGAACAACAGCGGCGCCTATGCTAACGGTTATAAAACAAGTCGGCTTTATTAATTACCCCTAGCCAATAGGTCTTATTCAGTTTGCCCTGAATCTGTTTTTTTTGTAGAACATGTTGGTTACGCCTATACCGCCTTACCAGACTTGAGCGACTTGAGTGATTTCAATTACCTCCCAAACGGGCAAAAAAGTGACTTTTATATTGTTCCTCAAATTCCAGTCGATACCATGGTTTTAAGAAATTCCGCAAAGCGCCACCATTAATCTCTATCATTCTGTACGACAATTTTCCCCTTTTTCGATGGACGAACCTGTAGAATTAGGAGGTACTGATACCTCGCCAAATCCGATTGAATATGTGGCTGCAGCTCTCAATGGTTGCAATGGGGTAATGATTCCGTTAGTAGCCCAAGAAATGGGCTTTACTTTTACTGGAGTTGACTTCAAAACGAGCGGAATTTTAGATACACGCGGACTCATGGGAGAAGAAGGACTATCACCGAATTTTCAAAAAATTGGTTTTCACAAACAAAGGAAAGCGAAGAGAGAGTTCAACAATTGAAACAAGAGGTGGAGCGCAGATGCCCGGTTTATAATCTCTTTGTAGATGCTAACATTGACATTCATACCGTTTGGAAGAAGAAATAGAATTTAGAAGCGTAAGGTTAATAATAGACAGTAATAAAAGACTCTTAGGTGGTGAGAAGATGGCTCCGGTTTAGGCTGGCCCTTCTACCCGGAGTCGGGGGTTAGTCACCCCCGACTACTCGATTATAAAGCTAATTAGCTAATTTTGACCTATTCACCAAACTAAATATCTTTGTTGAAGGTATTAAATGTTATTACCAGTGCATTATGATTGTTAGCATTTTATCCGTTGATTTTTAATGATAAATATCTATATTATAAAAAATAAGAAACCCCCTCTCAAAATGAAACTATTGAGAGAGGGTTGTCGACGGATATCTAACTATTCCTAACCATATTCTTCTACTTATTTAATACAGTACTTTCTGATTTCTGCAAGGTATTGTACGAAATACTTAAATCTATATTTTGTCCAGATTTTCTAACGGCTGGCTGGTAGTTTTGATTAAAATCAAGACTTAGTATACCAGGAACAGAATAATGACCTGCCGGGTCTACTGCGTATTTGCAATAAACGATCATTTCAAGGTCAATATCTGCATATGCAAAACCCTCTTCATTTTTCGGAACAATATTACTGATTACCGTACTCTCAGGTGAGATGATTTGTGTACATCCACCACCTTGCTGGATAATTTGTCTTTGATAATCATTTTGACAGAGTTTATCAATCATTTCTTGTGTAATAATTTGTGTAGACATTAACGTAAAGCAACCCGCTGCTGCTGAGTAATATTTACTTGCCGTCACATTTGGTCCTTCTGTAAATAGGGTACCTATGTTGCAGCTAAAGGCTGGCCATGATCCTACATGAACCTGTTCATTTAATGAATTCATTGCAGCAATATTTAATGGAATCATATGTTCCCAGCATTGGAGTCCACCTAAATTTCCAATTTCTGTGTCGAAAACCTTCATCATGCTCCCATCACCTTCGCCCCATATGTAGCGTTCAGCACCTGTTGGCTTCAGCTTACGATGTTTCCCCATCAAATTTCCATTCGGATCAAACCAAAGTTGGGTGAGATAGAGAGAACCACCGTCAAGTTCAGTTACGGAAACACAAACGTAAGTTCCAGTATTTTTAGCAGCTTCACTAATCTTGCTTACCGCTTTGCCTGGAATCTCAACTGCGTTTTTATATAATTCTGCATAATATGGGGCACCATATGCGCCGGGATCACCTAACCAGATCCACCATGGGTAACCAGGAATAAAAGATTCAGGAAAAGCTACTAGAGTCGCTCCATTGTTTGCAGCTTCTTCTATCAATTTACATGTTTTCTCAACAGTAGCATCCAAATCTAGAAATACAGGGGCTGCTTGAACAGCTGCAGCACGGAATTTAGGATAAGTCTTTCCCATAATTAAAACCTCCTATTATAATTTTGTGATACGGTTGGAAGTATTGTAAAAGCAATAAAGCATAGATGAGAGTAATGAAAATTTGAACACCTGCATAAACTTATTATTATGATAGCGCTTCTGAATTTAAAGTTAATTTAAGTTTATTAGAACGGCACTCTATTAGTCAACATATATTATTCGAATTTTCCGAAAATACCCCTGATAGATAGATTTAGTTGTGAGTGTTCAACAAAATTCAGATGAGTTAGGGATATCATGATCGACTTGAAACCACTATTTCAACCAGACGAAGGAAATAGATGCGTATAAACAGTGAAAGAGTTATAAAGCTGAAAATTTACGATTCGTAACGCAAAAGGGTGAAATACAAAAAGAGACATAAAAAAAGCAGACGCGCGTCTGCTTTCCTCCTCCGGATCATTGAATGCTGGAAAGCGATTTATCGAGGAAAAAGCCAGACGATTTAATGAAAACAACCGAATTTCAAAAGAAATCTTTTCAAAAAGCAAAAAAAAATAAAACATGATATATTTTCAAAGGACTTGCAGGCTCGGTCATATGACCGTGCTTGCAAGTTTTTTTGTTGCAATATTCTTGAAATAACATTTGTTATTGGATATGAAGTTCATGAGAAAAATGTGATTTACCATAGAACAGTCAAATAGCCTTGGATGGTGGAATTACCAATCGATGCCATTGCAGCTGGAATGAAAGCACAAATTATTCAAACGGAAAAGGGTTTGAAAAGTATTTGACACGGTAGGGGGAGAAAACCTCAATCGTTCTTTTGAAGCCGCCGCGATGCATGGAACGGTCAGCCATTGCAGCCCGCTCACCACATAATCTTTCACCAATGCAAGCTTGATTTAATAGATGAGTATAAAATTACGGTTTCACCCGTCCTGATTGGCAGCGGGTTGCCGTTATTCCAAGATCTCAAGGAGAAGATCAATCTTAAACTTATCGAAAACAAGACATTTGATTCTGGAGCCATAGGCCTCGTTTACCAGACGGTTAGATGAACTTGTCTCCTAAAGTAGATTACGCTAACCGGATTACGTTAGCACAATAAAAGCAGCGGCAGTCTAGGTCTTTCGAGTTCCTAGTCCGTCACTGCTTTTTTTACGAGTCAGTCTAATTCAGTTTGTCGGGTGATCTTGTCGGTAAGATTGGATCTTCCACAAACGGGTGCATTTCTCAAAAAAGGAGATATGCACTTTTTTATTGAATTTATTAAACTAACGAGGAGTTTTTCTAAAATAAGATGTTTCAGTATTTATCACAAAAGTGAAACATTGTATTGCTATCCGAAATTCAGTACAAATCTTATAAAAAAACGTCTAAATGTGGTCACCATGATCTGTATAAGCTTTTCTGTGAAATAACAGCTAATTATTTGGAATAAATTATACTCTCATGCCCATATTTCCATTTAGATAATTTGACAAAGATTTTTTATGATTGTTGTCGATTTTGCTTTTACTTGTTCGTTGTATTTATACAAAGGCCGAGCATGAATGGTCTTCTAAAAAGAAAGTGACTAAGAATAAGGAGGAAGATGTATGCTGTTTATGTTGATTGTCAAAGCCTCGAAAAATTCGGAAGCTGGAAATCGCCCGAGTTCTGAGCTTAATGAAGCTATGAGTAAGTACAATGAGGAATTAGTTAAGGCAGGTGTCCGGGTCGCAGCTAAAGGACTTCATCCAAGTTCAAATGGGATGCGCATTTCCTATCCAATACCAGGGGAAAAGCCGGTGGTGACTGATGGCCCATTCACGGAAACGAAAGAATTAATTGCCGGGTTCATTCTGATTGATGTGAAGTCGAGGGAAGAAGCCATTGAGTGGGCGATGCGGATGCCGGACCCGCAAGGACATGGGGAAGGTCAGATTGAATTGCGTCAAGTTTTTGAGGCGCCGGAGCTGACCGAAATGTTGGCAAAAGAAGCTGAATTACGCGAGAAATCAAAGTAGTGAAGACATATGAAACCCATCGTACCATTGAAGGGGTCTGGACAGTCGAATCAGCCAGAATCATTGCTGGTGTTGCCCGAATTGTTCAAGATGTCAGTATTGCAGAAGATTTAGCGCAAGATACGTTGGCCATTGCAATGGAAAAATGGCCGGAGTCAGGCATACCGGAAAAACCGGGAGCATGGCTTATGACTGTTGCCAAACGTCGGGCGATTGATTTTCTGCGTCAAAACAAATTACGTGATCAAAAGTATGAGGAAATCGGGCGTAATATGGAATTCAAAACGGACTATGATTCAATTGAAGAGGAAATCAATGACGATCTCCTGCGTCTCATCTTCACCACATGTCATCCGGTGCTTTCCAGGGAAGCTCGAGTCGCGCTAACGCTTAAACTGTTATGCGGATTAAAGACTGATGAAATTGCGCGAGCATTTCTTATGTCGGAATCAACCATTGCACAACGAATCGTAAGAGCAAAGCGTACACTTTCTGCTTCAAAGGTACCTTTTGAAGTTCCCCATGGACTTGAGCTTTCAAGCCGTATTTCATCAGTTCTGGAAGTGATCTATCTCATGTTTAATGAAGGATATGTTGCAAACGGCGGTGAGAACTGGATTCGTCCAACACTGTGTAATGAAGCCATACGTCTTGGCCGGATTTTGGCGGAAATTCTCCCTGAGGAACCGGAAGTGCATGGCCTGATTGCCCTCATGGAAATCCAGGCCTCACGTTTCAAAGCTCGCATTGGTCCATCAGGAGAGCCGATATTGCTTCAGGATCAGAATCGGGTGCTTTGGGATGATCTTTTGATTCACCGTGGCTTTTCGGCGCTTAAGCGGATTGAGCAAATTGGTGGTACCTATGGTCCGTACTCACTGCAAGCATCTATAGCTGCTTGTCACGCCAAGGCACGAACAGCAACGGAAACGGATTGGCAAGAAATCTCCGCCCTATACGATGCCCTTGCCCTGGTGGCACCTTCTCCCATAGTGGAATTGAATCGTGGGGTTGCTATATCGATGGCATTTGGGCCGGAGGCAGGGTTAAAGATTGTTGATTCTCTACTTTTGGATCAGGTGTTGAAGAACTATCATTTGCTTCCGAGCGTAAAGGGCAATCTTCTCCTAAAGCTAGGGAGAAAGAGGGAAGCATTTGAAGAATTCCAGCGTGCTGCTTCGTTAACACAAAATGTACAGGAACAGAAATTCCTATTGAAACAGGCTAAAGTTTGTATGGAATAAAAAATATATTAAAGTTTTGTGGACTTCACAGTTAGATGATCGATATTAATAGATACAAAAAAATTCGAGTAATATGGAGATGATTATGATATTTTTATGTATGGGTTATTTAATCCCTGAAAAAATGGATGCTCGACCAAATGCAGAGATTGAGGCAGTTATGAGTGAATGCCAGCCACACCTCGAGAAATTTTATGATAGCGGAAATGTGTTAATCGATGCCGGTCTGGAGCTAGAGACAAAAAGCTTACGACGTGTGAATGGTAAGGTAACCGTAACAGATGGTCCTTTTACAGAAACGAAAGAGCTGATCGGCAGTATCTTCCTTATCGAAGCTGAGGACATGGATGAAGCGATCCAGTTGGCCTCTCTTCATCCGACAACACAAGTGAGCAGTGGAGAAGATTTTGGCTGGCGCTTAGAAATTCGTCCTGTTCATTACTTTAAGAACGATAAATGAGTTACCTTAAAAAAGGCATTTCCTAGTGATTAAACTGTACCCTGTGTAGTAGACACTCAAAAAAAGTCTACTGCATAGGGTCTTTTTATGTACAATGAAGAAAAAATGGTACGGGAGAAGAGTATGAGTAAAAAATTATTCTCGAAAAAAGAGATCGAGTTATTATCCAAAAATCCTTATGTAAAGTCAGTAAGCACCAAAGGAATTACCTATACAGACGAATTTAAAGAGATCTTTATCACACAAAATAATCAGGGGAAGTTTCCGAGAGAGATCTTCGAAGATTGTGGATTTGATATAGAGATTGTTGGAATGGAACGTATTAAGGCCGCGGCCAACAGGTGGCGATTGGCCTATCGTAATCAAGATGTTATGGGACTCCGTGATACAAGGGCAGGCAATTCAGGCCGATCAAAGGACGGAGAGTTATCCGTCGAGGATAAGTTTGCTCGACTAGAAGCCGAAAATAATTTGTTGAAAGCAGAGAACGAACTATTAAAAAAGATTCGCTTTGCCGAAAGGGGTCTGTGAAACCTTAAAAGAGCTCCAACAAGAAGTAAAAGATGCCATTCGCTATTACAATTACTACAGATACCAATGGAATATGAAAAAGATGACCCCTGTTCAATACAGAGATCATCTTCTTAAAGTAGCCTAGCTTTTTTTACAATGTCCTTTACAAGGGGTACAGATTAATATGGTACTGATCTTTTATATATTTTAAGTGTGGCAATCATTCCTCTTTGGGACAGACACCTAACAAGCCCAACCCGGCATACAGATAAGAGTAACGAAAAAAGCCGGGAGGTGTCTGTATGTCCGGGTTGCTAGCCGTGTTAGCGTACTTTTTCAAAGAGGTAATGCTGTTTGTTTCGTATGTAAAAAACAATGCGTTTCCGCAACCCCTCTCCGAAAATGAGGAGAAAGAATACTTAAAGCTGATGGCCGAGGGAGATCAGGAGGCCAGAAGCAAACTGATCGAACACAACTTGCGTTTGGTGGCACATATTGTAAAAACAATATGAACATGAAACAATATCGTAAAAGCCCACTGAATACCTATTTTATTCAGCACTCTTTTCAATTATTTTTAAGCCGTAAACATAGGAAGAAGATAATAACATCTGAAGTAATTCCCAAGTTTTTTGTTGAGTAATAAAATTAAACACCTTGCAACTAAAATGGTACTAATCTATAACAATTATTCACATAAAGGATATATTCTATTTGGGTTCTATTCAAATTAAAACAAAAAAACAAGGCACTTGAGATGCGCCTTGTTCGACTAAAGTATGAGATAAAAAATAGCAACACTTTAAGAAATAATGAAGTTTGCAACTATCTTCCAATTAAATACAGATTTAAGCACTGATTTATTTTAACAACCGTTATACGGCGTTCGTATTTAAGAAATTAGAAACTTCATTAAATGCCTCATTAATATCTCTTTCATTGCTTTTGGAACCCTTATTCATTTGGATCAGTGAAATTATGAAAAAAATTAGACCTAAACCTACAAATGGAATTAAGACCGCCGATAGCACCAAACTAAAATAGCCTCTACCAGTAGGCGCGTGTTTTCCGCCAAAATTTAGTTTAGCGCGACCATCTTGATATGTAATTCTAACTTTCCCTTTACTTTTAATAAACTTACCAGCAGAACGAGGGATTAAAGATACTTCTAATACGTTTCCATTATCTTTAGATTGACATTGGAATTTGTCTTCGAGTGCATGTATAATTTCTGTTTTTAACTGGTCCTCGCTAGTACTTGTATTGCGCAGTGTTTTAGTTACTGTAAAGCCCATTTAGTTATTTCCTCCTAGTCGTTTTGTACTATAATTATAACTCTTTATCAAACCATTGAAAAGTAAAATTTGTAAAAAGGTAAAAAAATGTAATTTAAAAGATTTTTTACCATTGTTCTTTTTAAAGTGAATTTGTATGTAAGTCGAGAAATGAAAATAAGGTATTAGGGATATTAAAATATCTCTGACCTCCCTGGGAACATATTCTCCGCGTTTTTAACTATACTTCGTTACGTTAGTTTTCTTTTGTACCAGTCTAAGGTAAACCAGGTTATTTACATATTTTAGTTCAAGCTCATTCCTCAATAAGGATGAGCTTTTTTCCATTACATCTAAAATTTCATTTATGTAAATAACTATTCATTGATATGAATATAAATTTTACCTGGTGTGCAAACTACATTCATCAAGAGTTTGAAAGATGGGAGAGTAAATTATTGAGCTACATTAAGATTAAGGGTTTAACAATAAGATCGAGTAGTCACATATTTGACCAAAAAGCAGCAGAAACTTGGTTTGATATCTATCTGGATTTAGTGAAGGACGAATTTCTCAAAACTGCTTCTAAAGATCTAGGAGACGTGCATAAGTTTCAATGAATAAGGGGAGGGAGGAAGCTATTTGACTACTGTCGCTTATTATCGCTCATCGACTGACATGCAAGAAAACTCAGTTGATACACAAAGGCATCAGGCGGAAATGTGTGCAGCAAAGAACTCATTGGTAATTGATAAAGAGTATATAGATAAAGGTGTTTCTGCACGAAAAGTTCCTTTACATCAAAGGAAGAGCATGAATGAGCTTTTATATGATATCAAGAAAGGAAAAATCAAAAACCTAATCGTTTATAAAAGAGACCGTTTAGCTCGAAATGTAGAAGAGTCCATGAATATATTTAACGAAATTAAGGCAAATGGTGTGAAGATTTATTATGCAGCATCAAATGAGTTTGAGATGCGTTGTGATCCTGTCGGAGAGTTTTATGAGTTGATTATGGCGGCATACAGTGAACGAGAAGGCGAAACCATCATTAAAAGGATCATGGAAACAAAACAGGCATTAGTAAAGGAAGGCCTTATCCCAAACGGAAGACCTTGTATTGGATATAAGAAAACCAGTGAACCAGGTAAGTGGGAAGAAAAAACAAGTGAAATGGATATTATAAAAAAAGTAATTGAAGAGTTCATGAAAGACGAAAATAAATTTTCTACTCTAAGTGCTTTTGTTCTGCATTTAATAAATAACGATTTTAAACCCGTTGGCAAAGGGGGATGGACTAGTCAGAAAGTGGAAGCTATCTTAACGAATCCTGTTTATATGGGCAAACACACGATAACAATTTTAAATGAAACCTTGCCCCTTGATGTTTCATACCTAGCAATCATGTCTGAGAAGGAATGGTCAGAAATTCAACAAAAGTTGGCGGAGACTAAAAGAAAGAAAGCAAAAAGTGCTTCCGTAGATCCAGAGCTTCATCTCAAGGAATTGTTAAAATGCTCTTTTTGTAAAGGACCATTAAAAATAATCAGAAAAAAGCTCAAGAAAAAGGATGTATTGTTCTACACATGTAAAAACCACCCAGAAACAAAATTTGATTTAGAAAGACTGCACAAAATCGCTCTTAATCGTACAGAGATTTTTTTTCGAAGACTACATTCCATATCTTTTAAAGACGTTTTTATGACATTACAAAAGCATCAAACAGACAATCTCAATAAAGTAATCGAAGACGTAGAGAATCAAATAGTAATGTACAAAAATGAACTGCACCAACACACAGAGGTTTGGCTTTTGGATATAACAAATGAGGATGTTAAACAACAGATGATGAAATCTTATCAAAATATCGAGATATTAGAATTAGGGTTAGAGAGTTTTAAAGATGAAAAAATCCATCATAGAGAGTTTCTGAAACGATTGAATGAAATCAAAACTAAAGTGGCATCCAAAATTGATTTAAACTCGTATGAACCCAAAGGATTAAAGGATATTTTCGAAAAATTCATCAGTAAAATTAAAATGGACAACAATAATATCCACTTTTATTTTAATCATCCATATTATGAGAAAGGAAAATGGTGTGATCATGTTGGTATCAAATAATATCTTGCCAGAGGGACTCGTGGGAGCTTTTTATGGAAGACATTCAACAGACCTCCAAGACATGGATGCCCAAAAGCACTCAGCAAGATCCTTCGTTCAAAAAAGTGGCAGTGTTATCGGTTACTATTACGAAGATTCGAATGTTTCAGCGGTAAAGAAAAAAATTGAAGATCGCCCAGAACTGACACGTTTGTTAAAAGACGCTCCTAGAGGTAAATTTGAGTTTATTGTTGTATCCAATCATGATCGATTGGCTCGCTCACCCATGGAACATCAGGAAATTCGGAGAAAACTTAAGTCATGTAATGTTCCTGTTTATATTAGTACTACCGAAGAGCGATACGACATTGGAGATTTATTAACTCAAATTATTAAAGACGGTGTGTCAAAATTAGAAGCTGACAACACACGGTTAAGAACAAAAAATACTCTTGAATCCTTTGTAAAGAAAGGAGAATGGCCTGGCGGAAGGGTCCCTTATGGCTATGAATACAGTAAAATAGTATCTGAAGGAAAAAAAGTCGTGGAATTTAAGTTAATTAGCGGCAAGAAGGATATTATTATGAAAGTATTTGAATTGTATCAAAAAGACCTTGGATTCACAGCCATCTCAAATGAGTTACAAAGCCTTTATCCTTCTGAATCCTTGAGCAAGGGTAGAGTAAAGAGTATTATTACCAACCCTTTTTATGCTGGATACTTTACCATTAATCGTAAGAAGGGAAAAAGTCATAAATCACTTTATGACGATCAGGCAAATTGGATTATGCAAAAAAGTACCAATATACAAGCAACCATTTCGATTGAAGAATGGCAAAATTGCTGGAGAATTTATCAAAAACGTAAGAAAAGAAATACAAAAGAAATTCAAGAAGATGATGATAGAGAAGAAAAGGTGGAATTTTTTAATACAAGCAACTACTTCCAGAATCTTATTTATTGCAAGCATTGCGGCCAAAGCCTTAAATGCAAAAATCAAATCACAAAAAGTAATACTGGGAATGAGTACGGGGAGAAAATATACCATTGTACACATTGTAGGGAACTTAGAATAGAAGCAGGTTTGCTGCATACATTGGTCAATAAAATTTGCAGAGATATTGCTGCCCTTTCTAATTCCGAAATTAGGACCAGTGTACAAACAAAATTGTTAAAAGAAAAAGAGGAATTAGAGAGTAAAGTAAATACAAATAATGCTAATGTTCATCAGGTTTATGAACAACTTAAGAGGTTAGATTCTGAGTTAAACACTCTAATTAACATGAATAACAAGGAAAATAAAAGCTTCATAAGGGTTTTGTTGATGAGCAAACAAAAACTTGTCGACGAACTCAGCAATTATGAAGAAAAGACTAAAGTGTTGGAGAAAGAGATAAACAGTATTTCGTTTGTTTTAGATAATCAAAGCCTCTGGAAACACTGGATGGAGGATATTTTTAATGGGGATTTAACTAATAATCAACTTAATATAAGAAGATTAATGGTTCACCATGTCAAAAGGATAACAATTGACAAAGATGGCTCCGTTGACCTTCTGACGGTTCATTTTCCAGAATCGTTCAAGTATGAAATTGACCTCGCAAAATAGAGGTCATTTTTTGTTCACTATGTCTCGGCAACGAGGGGGGACAAGTTTTATTATCTCGGTCGGGAGATAGGGAAGTGATCACTTCCCTATCTCCCGACCGAGTATGGCATTTTTGATGTCCACTTAAAGACAAGCAGAAGTAAGGGCATTTTTATACCTGCTAGTCCAAACAATTAATAAACCGTATCCATCGATTTTTCTTTCTCGGCCAGTAGGTAGGAATCTACGATGAATTCTCGGTAGGGGGGCACACCCATATCTTACTTTAAGACAAAGTGTTTGTATTTTTTGCTTATCGTCTTTTCACAGAAAAAGCAAAATCCTGCTCGGCCAAAAGAGACATATGAAAAGGGCTAATATCGTTTCATGCAGTTAAAAAAGAAAGACATCCAAAAACGGATGTCTTTTCCTACTTGAGTGTACGTTGGTGATACGCCATCATCCGCTCCCATAATCGGTCGATGTTGACTTCGGTCTCCAGATCATCCGTAGGTATGAACACCGTTTGATCAAACCTGGGGTAATAGAACCCGATTTTTTCTATTAGTTCTTCAAAGACTTTCGCAGGGTTGTTCTTGTCCAGAATGTAATAGCCAATCAATTGATAAACTTGATCCCCTTTGTAGGAGTAATCCTTCGTAGATTTAATATCATACATGGCTTCATCCACGATCAAATCGCCGTCGGCTCCGCCAGTAAAAAGAGCAGTGATCCCGAAGATTGGGTTGATCTTGACTGATTGAGGGTCTTGTACGTTGAAAAAAGGGGGCAGATGGTTTTTCGTGTGATCGGCTAGTGCTTTAAGATCCCTGAACTCTACCTCTTCGGGTTCCGTATAGCTTTTTTCCCGTAGCGGGATGGTTGCACGATGATGATGTTCGCAATAGGCGAAAACAATCATACCACGGAGTAACTCTTCTTCGTCCACGTCATGCCCCTGGATATACGAAATACGCAGGTTGGAAATATTCTTAATTTTTTCATGTAACTCTTCGCTTTCTTTTGGAGGCAAAAGATGTTGAATTCTCTCATACCCTTGCAGCACTTTAGACTCCATCTTGATTTCTTGCATGATACGGTTTTTGCGTTGGAAATACGCACGAAACCAAGAATCATAAGCAGTCCCTACAATTCCTGAATGGATGTAAGGATTGAAATCCATCGGTGATGGAACGAGTAGAGGTGCTTGCTTAGAAAATGGAATGGAGCCATTCTCACACTGAAACAGGGCTTTGATGTTCCCTACTTCTTCTTTAAACATTTGCTTATAATCCTTATGCCTCTTGATCAGTTGCGTTAAACTCATGTTCTTTCCTCTCTCTTAGTAGTTATTTGGAACGTTTTCCCTTATTATACAAGAAAAAGACATCCGAAGTCGGACGTCTTTTTATCATTAGGCAAAGTTTTTCTAATTTCTCTTTACATATAGGGGCTTTTTACAAATTCTACATCATTTAGGAATCTCAGTTGTTCGTTCTTAACTCTGGTAACATTACCACAGTAAAGTTACTCGGATAAAGTTTGAGGTGTAAAGTTCTAATCGGTCCCAGTACTTTTGCCACAAGTTTGTACATATAGTGACTATATACAAAGAGGGGTGAAAAGAAGTTGGGGCGTTTTTTAACCACTCATCAAGCACTGAAAATCCTGCACAGTCATTACATTACGGATTCTTTGCAGATGGTTGTTCGCTGGATAAGGGAAGGAAAGCTGCCAGCGGAACGGACAAAGAACCGCAGAGACGGTTATTTGATTCTTGATACGGATCTTGATGAGTTCATTGAGGAAAGAATGCCAGGCATGATTCAAATGCGAGAAGTATATCAGGAAACATGGATGTATGAACCATCCCCCCTAGAACATAAAAAACATGTATCTTTTAGTCCAACCAAGACATCTCCCAATTTGGAGGAGCGAATGTCTGTTCAAGAGAAAAGAATTGAGGACTTAGCGAAACACTTTGAACTGCATAAAAAGGAACATATGAGTTCACAAACGAAAATACAGGAGCTGTTGAACAAATTAATTAGACAAGGACTCAATGGGAAAGGGAAAGAAAAGGAAAAGAAAGAGAATACACCTTTACAACCTGTTTTAATCGCTTGGGAAGAGTTTATTCATCAATGTAAAGAATTGTTGGTACCCGAAGAGAAAAAGGAACATGAGAAAACCATTCAAATACTGAATAAGTACTATGAGGACTTAACAGAAGGTGGGGCAATAAAAAAGGAATACTTGACAGTTAAAAATAAAATCCGTTGCCCTTATAATGATAAAAAGTCAGGAGACCTCAAAAAATTGTTAAAAGAGACCGTACAACCACTCGTAGATGAATATTTTAATAAGGAAGAGCTTCCCCACCCGAAGCGGATAAAGAAAGGGGAAATTGAGGACGGTGAGCAAGAAAGTTTAAAATTCCCTGATGGTGATTCCAAGGGAACATCTGTTGTAGAGAAGAACAAATTTCATTCGCAAAAGTCATAGACTGCTTAGTTATCTAATGCGGTCTAATCTTGTGTGATATTTTTTAACTGGATATTTCATGAAACTCAGCTGTAAACTGTTCAAAGATTGAAGTTCTAAACCGTATTTTATCCCGTTGGAAGAAACGGTCAATGGCGACCTGCCCTGCTGAAGACATGGTTGACAAAAAAAAGAGAGCTATCGCTCTCATTTTAAGAATTGTTCCAATCCTTTTTCAAAGCTGGATAACAGGTATTCAGCCGTGCCTGGCTCGGTTTCTGATAAGTCACGGTATTGTTTCATTGCTCGGTTAAAGCGAAAAGATGTTTGATCTGTTTCCTGATCTGGCGAAACCATGGTGAAGATCACAAGGTCCTTTTGAATCTTTTCTAATAATCCAAGCTCAATCGTACCAGTTTTACCTGTCTCTAATTGACTCAAATATCCCGATGATACCCCGAGCTGCTTGGCAAAAGCGTTTAACGTTATCCCTTTTTTTTGTCGGAGAAATCGAATTCGTTTTCCTAGATCTTGCATCATGAAATATGGATACCTCCTTACCAAGTGCATATGCGAACTTTTTCTTGGTAAGGACTATTTCTCTGCTGTGTTTCTGATTTCCTTTGTCTTTTCGTTACCTTCCTGATAGGGAAGGTGATTCTTTTGTAAAAACGGCCCATTAGCTACACTTGTTCAAAAGCTATCACTGGGAATTCAATGGTCCAGCGAAAGCCCAGGGATTAGAGAGAGTTCTTTCAACGTGTTAGTGATGATATCGGAGATCATATTGCTGTTTTTGCTTAAACAGGAGAATAATTAAAGCCCCGCATAATGAAACGGGGCTTTTGGTTCGACTACTCATCATCCTTTCAATCTGGCGTGAACGTAGAGAAGATATGAAGTTCCTTATTTATTTTATCAAATAAAGGAAGGTCAATTTTTTGTGTCTTTCCTGTTTCCAGTTGACTCAAATATCCAGAGGAAACACCGATTTGCTCGGCGAAAGCATGTAATGATATCCCTTTCTTGGTTCGATTAATCCTTATTTTTTGTCCGAAATCTTGTGTCATATTGCACCTCCTTAATTTCACTGTATAGGAAGTTTTGCTTTTTAGACTTCCTTCAATAAGGTTATTTATTTACCTTGGAGCAAAGCCATTTTTGAAGCATTCATGACGAGTGCTGTTTTTGGATAAAAAAGGAATAGGAAACTTTCTGTTGAATTATTAAAATTCGAAAGGGATTGTTCAATAGGAGAGGATCTTTTTCATTGGGGGCACTTGAATTAGAATTCTCTCTTTTTTTAGGCTGTTTTGGCATTAATTGTAGTTTTTCTTACCCTTGTTCAACTAACGTGCAGGTTAGTTGAAGAAGAAGGAAAGCAGTTAAAAGTAGGCGGAAATAAAACAGAAAAAAAAACCCCTGATTAGATAGAGGTTAAAGGAATATCATCTTGAATAACTTTATTTATTACAGCTAACGTAGATTCAATATCATTATAGGTATCAATATTTCCATTGTTAAAGTATGTGATCTTGATACAATTTCCTTCATAGCACACGGTAAAGATAGGTGAATTTAGGTTATCTTTAAATGTTAGAGTTATTTCGCAATCACTGTAAAATACCAGGGTTTTTAACATTGTTCTGATGTGTTCTAGAGACATATTTCTTAGTCTCCTTCCTTAGTAGGAAGTGACTAAGAAAAGTCTAAGGTTTCCAATATTTTATTACTCGAATTTACCTTAACACTTTAATACTTTATAGTAAATAAATTATCTGAAAAAGTCTAATGCATTATCTTCCTGAATTGGTGATGAATAACTAATCCACTTACTGCCAGTTCATACTTTTGTTGTTCAACTAAAGGGGCAGGTTAGTTGAAGAAGGAAACCATAGGTCAACTAAAGGTACGCTTCAGCAAACATTAACCGATTATTTTCAGGAACTGTGACCATCTTTTTTTGGGGGAAGGAATTATCCTTCCTTCATTATGAAAATAACTAAGGGATATGATTTCGATAGGGAATGGTTTGATTTCGGTGGTTACGCTGTTTTAGCATTGTAGCCCTCTAAATCTTATTCAACGGGGCTTTAAATTTAAATTTAGGCTCTGTCAAACGTTATTGTTGATATTTCATCAAAAAAAAGAACCCATTTATGAGTTCTTCTTGCAAGGCATCTTCTTTAACTAAAGCACTCGTTAATTTAAGTGAAAATAATCACAATAACAAAAACGAAAGTAAGGTACCCCTCTTATTTGTTGAGGTCTTGTTAGAATAATGTTTTTATTTTTTCTCTTATATTGTTTATAACCTTTTGTCCTGTGTTTACCTCTGTTAGAGTAATATCCCACATTACAGCATTGGTAATTGGATTGGGGTCCTTGTTAATTATTTTTATGGTAAGGTCATTTACGCCATCTAAAGGGATTTGAAAATCCTCCTCGCCTGCCAATGATAATCCTAACGAATAAATAACTGTTCCGCCACTGATGAATTCTATATCACTACCTTCTGTGCTTGCAGCGTTAATTACATTGTCTGGTATGGCGACATAGCCTGTTATGTTTTTATATTTGCCATCTAAGTGATACGTGAATTCATTGTTTTTCATATTATTTCTACTATACAGATTTATTTGAGGCGTAACCTCTCTCCGATCTACTTTAAAGCTGGACAAGCTTTCATCCCACTGTACAGATCCATCTTTTAAAATCAGTTCATTCAGAGCTGCGGTTTCCCCTCCCCCTTTTTCTAGATAATTATTGATACCGCCAATAATTATAATAGTGCCAAGGGCAAGTACAATAGCCATTAAGATTATTTTGCAAGTCCCTTTTGGTTTATCTCGGTCACCTGTGATCATTCGCTGTGCCGCAAATCCTACCACAGCACCTAATGAATTAATTATGATATCGTCTATATCAAAAGCTCCCAAACCAGAAAACATTTGCAGGGTTTCTAGTATTGTTATCGACAAAATAAAAAAGCTTATAAAGCGTCTAAAGCTATAACGAAACAGGAGTGGAATGATAATCCCAAAAGGTATGAATGCTCCAAAATTCCCGAACTGAAAAAACCAATTTTGAAAGTCTCTTCCCATTGGATAATGCAATTGAATTCCTTCAGGTATTGCGTTAAATCGTAAGCTGGAGTCTTGCCCTAGAGAACCTCTATTGAAACCAAGAAACAAGAAATAGAGGGTCAAAGCTGTATATAATGTTAACAACACAATCGTTGTTTTTCGCAACTTTCCTTGATACATAATTACAATCCTTTCTTTTCTGGATAGTGAGTCTCGTCTACAGGTGAACTCGAAGCTTTAGAGGAACTTGAACATTCCCCTAACACCTCAATGATTAAAGTAAACTGAAACTCCATAATAACCCTCTCGCACTCGCACGTTTTCCAATTATACGATTAATAAACATTGTTGATTGTGGAGTTTCAGTTTTTTATCAACTCTATTTTACTAATTCTTGTTGAGTTAACCTGCCGCGTTAGTTGATGAAGAAAATCAACAACATAAATTAACAGAGCCTAAATTTAAAACAAAAACGGCAGAAGTTCCTGCCGTTTTACTGCTTTGAAGTATCAATCATCCCAGACCTCATCCATCAGGTCTTCGATTTCTTTTCTCAATTTTTCAGTTTCTTCTTTATCAACGACGATCTTATCATCTTTAAAATAGATCACGTCTCCGATCTTTGCTTCTTCAGGAAGGGAAGAACGAAGTATGTCTTTGGTTTCATTGCCGATCTCGATGACAGCATACTCGCCTTCAAAGCGGTCAATAATCCCCTTAACTTTCTTCATTACTTTTTCTCCGTTTTTACAGATAACGTGCTGCCGTTTGTTGTAAACACAATAGATCCCTTTTGGTCCGTTCTTAAGATTTTTGCTGGTTTCAAACGGTTCAAAACTTCTTTCGTAGGGTGACCATAATGATTTTTACCCACAGAAATAACCGCATATTGCGGTTTCACCTTTTTAAGGAAAGCCGAGCTGGATGATGTTTTCGCTCCATGATGCCCAACCTTTAACACGTTTGCTTGAATGTTTTGCTTAGAGTTGATCATATCGGTTTCTGATTTGAACTCGGCATCTCCTGTGAAGAGGAATGACTTTTTCCCATGTACCAAGCGAAGAACGGCACTCCAGTCGTTCAAATCACTTTTGCTGTATGTTTTGACAGGAGCAACAAATGTGGCCGTAGCTCCTTTGAGTGGAACCTTAACACCTTTTGTGGCAGTTTTAATTTTAAGTCCCTCGTGTTTAACCGCAGCCAAGAATTCTTTGTACGCGATACTTGTATGCGATACCTTTGGTGCATATACCGCTTTAACTTTGAACGCCTTCAACACTTCATCTAAGCCGCCGATATGGTCTGCATCAGGATGAGTAGCAACCATCACGTCGATGTCTTTGACTTTTTGTTTCTTCAGATAAGCAACAACGTCGCTGCCGTCTTTATTCCCACCATCGATAATCATGTCATCACCACTGTTACTGTGGATGTAGGCCGAATCCCCTTGGCCAACGTTAATGAAATGTACAGCTGTTGTTTTTGTAACAGCGGTAGTAGGTGTACTTGAAAACAACAAACTGCTGCTTAGTGCAGCAACTAGACCGATTGATAATTTCTTTGATTTATTCAATTCATTCTTCCTCTCTTGTATGTAAATCCAAATGTAATTCTAACCCATTTATTGAAAACTTTCTATACCGTAATAATAAAAAAGATTTAAATTTTTAACTAATATTGGTAAATTAGAGTTGGATATATCAATGCTGAAAGTGAATGTCCTCAACAAAGTAATCACTAAATAAGGTGGTAAGATTCAGCATGAAGAATTACATTTCGAGTACAAGCAGCTGAATAAAGCCTTTTATTTCCTTCAAGAGCAATATGAAGAAGCTGTGAATCAAAAAGAAAATATCAAGGTAAACTATAAACCGTCGAAAAAAGCCGAAAAGGAAGAAATAAATATCGATGATTTTCATCAGGTATTTGACGAAGAATACAGCAAAGATTATCAAGCAGTTGGAATTGACAATACGATTGAAGAAGCAGAACGGATGGCGAAAGAATCCCGTTCCATCATCCATGTAAATCCTGAAATGAAAGAAGTATTGCATCGTTTGTATCCAAACAAATAAGGAGGCAATTTAAGATGAAGATTACTGAATCAGCGAAACCTGCGTTACAAGGTGTTTTTCAAGCAATTATTATTGACTAAATGTAATAATACTGGTTATATATGTTATAAAAAGAAAATTATTACGGGGGATTTATGGATAGTTATTTAGTAGTCGATAGGTTGAATTCGATTCAACATTATGCAAGCTCGTTAAGCTATGATTTATATTCAGGATTTAGCGATGTATCAAATGCAATTGAGAGTGTTGATGGAAGTTTTGGTAGAATCGAAACAAGTATCGACAATGTTTATGAGGGTTTACAAGAAATAAATTATGAGCTATATACTATCTCTAATGGAATAGAGAAAATCAATAACTTTTTAGAAGAAAACAGAAAGCAACAATTTAAATTCCATTTTGAAACCATGGAGAAATTAGGAGATATTGAAAACCTAATCAAAAATCCAAATGAGACCGAATCCAAGGAAAAAACCAAGGTTGCTCTCGATTTAATCCAAATTGATGAATATGAAGAGGGGATTTCATTACTGTTTGAAGCCATTAAAATTAATCCTATGAATGCTGAGGCACATTTTGCTTTAATGCTTCATTTCAATGAGAAAAAACAAAATGATAACGTCTTAGAATATGGATTAAAGGTCTTAAAACGTTTGGACATTAATAAATCAGGACAAATTTATGCAGAAACCATTAACCTAATAAGTCGTCTTTACTTAAAAAAAGGGGAATATGAATCGGCTTTTTCTCTTTATCAAACGATGTTCTCACATCATAGAGGAAATGAGGAAGAGTATTATAATGCTGTATTGCCTGGTTTACTCACTGGAAAAGTTGCTGATGCAAGAACCTATGTGAATAAAGTCATATTTAGTAATCAAAAAAAATTCGGTTTGTTTTTAATCGACCAACAATTTGAGCCTGTAAGAAAAGAATTAAATGAGATTTTAGAGGCAGAAAAGAAAAACTTAGAAAAAAACGTCAACAACCTCATAGAGTTGGGATTAGAAGTTCATCAAAAACTTCAACACTCCTATGACTTACTTGATACCACCGAAAAAGCATGTCCTGATCTTAATAGTTACGGAAATAGTTACGATTTTAGTGGGTATTTCGCTAGGATGAAAACACCTATCAAAGATATTCAGAATCGATTATTGGACGAATATGTTAATCCGATGAAAGTACAGATGGATAAGGGGTCATTTGAAAGTTTTCGTGAAATGCAACGTCTTATGTATGATTTTATTTACGATGAATCTGGAAATAGAGTGAAAGTAACTCAATTTAAAAGTGTGTTTGAACAAAAAAACCGCCTGAAAGAAGTGTGGAATGAAGAAATAAAAAAGGCTTCTGATAAAGTAGATACATGGAAAATGGAAGCAACTGAATATCGAAATTATCTGAATAATGTTTTAAATACTAAGACATTGAAATCCATGTTTTCTCCTTCTGAAAAGAAACGGTTGAAATCATCAAGAGAATATTGGGAAGAACAGGTTGAGGTGTCTGAACGTATAATTGAAGATTATCAAAAAACTGTTGATGAATTAATAAGGTTTAAAGAACCATTGATTAATGCCCTAGATGGTATCTTCGATTTATCATTATGGGATAAGTTAAAGGATAAAAAGTATAGTGGTAGAGTCAATTTCGATAATATCCATTAATATCCTCCTCTTAGTACACAATATAGGTCAACTCTTCTTTGATATTTACTCTATAATTATACATCAAATTTAGATTTTGATAAAAATGAAATACGCACATTAATTAGCAACTAATTTATTACTTTGACAACATCCATTGTCACTTTGCTAAAAGAACAAGGTGCAAAAAACATTCGTTTCTATTTTGCAGGATCAGGCTGTTGTGGTCCTCAAGTAGGATTGTCAATTGATGAGCCTGCTGAAAATGATATGGTTCAAGAAATCAATGAGATCTCTGTTGCCATTGATGCAAACGTGAAAGAGATGACAGATTCCCTTACACTTGACCATCAAGAAGGTGGATTTGTTCTTGTAGGTATGCCTGAAAGCAATTGTTGTTAAAGAAAACCCCACTCTTGGAGTGGGGTTTTCTTTATATTGACATAATGGCATTATTATAGGCTGTTTTTTGTTCAACTGAAAAAAGGTAATTCTCTTGTACTTTTCAGACATCACTTTCAGTTCTCCAGTTTTTATTAGTTCGAGGAAAATAGGATTTTCACTGGTATTTTCAATTTTTCTTATAAATCGGACCAATCATCAAAATGATGATTGGTCCGATTTTTTATACAGGTGTACTTTATAAACGCCTCACAGGATACCTAGGCCTTGGCAGTAGAATTTCTTTTTACGAGTAAAATAATAATGCGGATTAATTCAATCCAAACCAATGGAACGATAATAAAAAAGAGACATAAATAAATGATTGCTAAGATGATATTCCAAATGACTCGTTTAGCAACTAATCGGTGAGCTAATAATGGCTTTAAACCATACCTACGAAATAACCTCGGTAGGAAAAACAATAGTAAGACAAACAGGAAAACTAAAAAGGTCCAGAATGGCGACGAAGGTTCTTCTGCTGTTTTGTTTGTTGAAGAAGAAGCAAGCTCTTTCGGTTTTGATTCCTTTTTAACAGCAGCAACTGTTTCTGTTTTCTTTTTGTTGTCTGTGTCTTCCTTTTTTAATGAGACTTTTTTTACCGTTGTTTTCTTAGTTTCATCGTTCTTTTCTGTGGTTTTCTTTGTTACTTTGGGTTTATTGGATTGGTACATACCAATGTAATTCTTACGGGCGTACTCCATGGCTTGCTGAATTCTGTTTTCATACTTGTAGGTACCATAATCATAGAAATCTTCAACAAGACCTGCTTTTGTGATCGCTTCTTGTTGCAGAGTATTTCCTACCCAGACCCAAGCAAGCAATCTGCCATATTTATCGTAAAGGGTACCGCCGTCTGGCTGTAACGAGATATTCCCTTTTTGATTTAGGCCCTTTTCTCCAGAATTAAACGGGGCAGGTGTATCCGCAACCTCTGGCAAATGGACAGGTTCATCACATTCTTGATGAATCGCCTTAATCATTTGTAAACGATTTTCAAACAGCTGAACTTCTAGCTTGTTTTGTTCCAGTTGCTGGAGTTTTTCATGTTCTCTTTGCTGTCGGTCAAGCTCTCTCTGATACTGATAAGCTGTGGACCTATGCCGCTTACCAGAACTTGAATATTTGGAATAGGATAAGCCCGTTCCTGGAATACTGGCCGTCACTCGACTCCCTCTGGAATTAACACTATTACGAGGCCCTTTTCCACCGACACTTGCACCAATCCCACTTTTACTGACATTCATCTTACACCAGGTGCCACTTTGAAACTCTTACTAAATCCAATGCCCATAAATATTAGGCTCCTTTGGCAATTAAAAAGACCTATTCATAATTAATGAAAGGTCTTTGGCAGTTTTAGCGTTCACATGCTATGTAATCTTTGTCTCGATCTTTGCTTTTATTGGCATCATACAGGGCTTTTGAAACATAAGGTTTGTAATGGGTTTTGCCGCCTTTGTTTTTCACATTCTTGGTTCTGGCTACGCCACCTTTGTAGTCCTTGTTCAAAGCGGTACAGTTTTTGTACGTTTTTACTTTTGTGACAGAAGTCTTAGCTTCCACATTTACACCACTAGATAGACCAACCACTAATCCGCATGTCAAAAATACGGCACTTAGTTTTTTCATGTAACCCACTTCCTTTTTTTGTATGTAAAGTTATTGTATAGTATGAAATTTGATACTGCAATAACTTTTTTGGTAATAAAATCCTAGTAAAGGGTCTAAGTGTATGCTTTTGAAAAGTACATTAAACGCATTATCAATGCCTTTGGTTGAATAAGAACACAACTGATGTCATAGAAAATAAGAAGGGAACAGCTGTGAACAGTTGAAAAGGGGGAAAACCTTGAGAAAACGTTACGCTTCAACTCTTATATTTTGTATACTGTTTTCCATGGTTGGTTGCAATCCCATTAGTAAAACAAAAATCTCAGTTGTAGCACAAATTTCAAAATTAAGTGATAAGCAGTTTGAAGAAGTGGGAACTGAAGGTTTAAAGAATTCTTCAAAAGATGATTTTCGTAAGTTTACCTTTCATTTTAAAATGGAAAATCCACCTGATACCTCACGAAAAATTGAATTTCCTAAAGGAATAGCTTGGAAGAATTCTATAAACTCGGTGGATGGAAAAGTCAGGTACTGGTTTGGTGAAGAATACCAACAAGATAATGAAGGTGAAAATTTCGCACTTTATCATAAGGACTTTCTCTTTTACTCCAAAGGGTTAAGCGAAGATGAGATAAAAGAAGCATTCGACTTCATTATCTTGAAAGTAGCTTGGAAGACGAAAGATAAGAACCAAGGAGAAAAAGAATATAAGGTGAGCAAATTAATCAAATTTAAATGAACGTTAGCTTAAAAAAGGAAAGCTCAAGAGCTTTCCTTTTTTGTAAAATTGGTTTCAAAATGTGTCTTATGTCTTAAGTATTCTACATACGATCTCTTCTCGGTATCAGTTAGGACATAATCTTTTGAATTACTCCATGTATGATTTAGGTCATCCTGAGGGGTTTTTTTTGTTTCTTTGTCTCCATTATTCAACTCTTAATCACCTCCGTAATTACAATTAATTGTTAATTACGACTGAGTTAGACAAATTCCTGCAAATGATATCCATCTTTTGTAATTTATTTTCAGTGTTAATCGAACGTATATTCGCATATAATGAAATTAAGGAAGGTGATGAATATACTTCGTGACCGAGGGAAGATGAAGTGGCAAGGGATGTTTATGCCCGAACATGTAAAGAGTCTGCGGGAATTTGATTGGGACAATAAGAGGAAAACTAAACCTGAACTGGATGAACAGCAATTGGAGGTTATGGAGGAAACTATCTGCGAGGCAATGGCTGAAAATTTGGATTTATGCTTTACCTATTATAGAGGTGGAGATTTTCGTTTGTTGATTGGGAAGGTTCATTACATTGATCCTTACAGGAAAGAGCTGAGAATTGTGGACTTTCATAACGAGGTACATAAGGTAGTTTTTACAGATTTAGTTGATGTGAAAGTAAATCGTAATTAAACATTAAAAATGCTGTCAATTTCTAAAAAATAAATGTTATATTATGGAAAGGAGGGGTTGTATGAATACGAAAATTGAAACTTTATATAATGAATTTATAGCGGATGAGAAACTCAAGAATGGGACTAAATATGAAAGAATGGCTGCGGTTGTTTTTAAAATATTAAATGTCAATGATGTTGTAATTCACGATATGAAATTACGCGGGGATGGCAAAAAAACAGCTCATCAAATTGACGTAACTATTGAACAAGCATCAGTTTCAAAAAGGATTCTAATCGAATGTAAGGATTATGATAAAACAGTGGGGATAAGTATTATAAGAGATTTTTTCGGAGCAGTATCACAAATTAAACCAGATGATGCAATAGTTGTTACAACGATGGGTTATACACAAGGAGCTCGGAGCTTTGCAGAAGATGAAGATATAAAACTGGCCATTCTTAAGGATTTTAAGGAGGAAGATTGGGGAAATCGTATCAGGAAAATTCACATAAGAGGAATAATGACATTTATGAAAACCCCTACTTTAGGCTGGGTGTTTTCTGATGAGAAGGAATTAGAAAGAATTAATTCTTTAATAGGTGAAGAAGTGGGAAAATCCAAGGAAAAAAGAGATGTTGATACGGCTGAGACCTTTTTTTATAACAGAAATGGAGATCAACAAGAATCATATCAACAAGTTTTAAAACCAATATTCAACTTACTTCCAAGAAATCCTGGTCAAAAAACCAGCGGAAGATATGAATTTGACGACATAAAATATATTAAGTTAAATGGAATTTTAGTAGGTATAAGAGGATTTGATTATGAATATGAGAGTGATCAAAGTATATTTCATAGCATTATCGATGAGGGTGAAAAAATTGCCTTATTATTATTTAAGGTTTTGGATGGTACAATCGATAAGATAATATTTGATCAGGACTTAGATAAATGGACTTTCAATGCAAATGGTGAAGTAATTGAAAAGAACAGGAATGATGACAAAATAATATAATAAAAATGTAATTTAGCGATCATAAGCTATGTAGTGTTTGTCTTTATCTTGCATCATAAATAGCTTTAAATCATAAGGTTTAATTTTAAAAGAAAGCCTAATAACAAACATAGGACAACCGAACTGCTTCATATACATCCTCTGAGGTGATGAAGCAATTGTCAAAACACCTAGAGTTCGTATATCACCCTAAGAAGGATCAGGCACAAGAAGCAAACTGTGAGAAAGCAATGAAAGAACATCAGAAGTTAATTTGCTTTTTGGTACAAAAAGCATTAGAAAAAGCTGCTCCAAAGTGAGCGGCTTTTTCTCATTCCAGAGGTAAATATTTCTCCATCTTGTATATTCCTTAACCAGGCCTATAATGTTACATGAAGTGAATATACATATAGGAGAAAAATGAAACTTAAGGAGTACAAACATGATAGGAATTTATAGCCGTGTCAGTACCCTTGCTCAAGCTGAGGAAGGGTACAGCTTGGAGACCCAGGAAAAACTCTGTATGGATCGTGCGGTAAAGATGGGATACAGTACATCACAAATAAATGTGTACAGAGAGGGGGGGCGAAGTGGCGAAGATATTGACCGTCCTGAAATGAATAAGCTCAGAGAAGATACAGCCACAGGGAAAATTCATAAAGTAATCATTACGGATCCCGACCGTCTGACAAGGGATTTAACCGATAAACTCATCGTTTGTAAAGAATGGGACCGTCAAAACGTTGAAATCATATTTATTGATACGGAATACCAAAATACTCCTGAAGGCCAGATGTTTTTTAATATGCGTTCTGTTTTTGCTCAGTATGAATTAGCACAAATTCGAAAACGGACGACTAGAGGGCGACTAAGAGCCGTTGAGAAAGATAAGAAAGTTATGCCAATGCGTGTAGCCCCATATGGTTATGACTATAAAGATGGCCAATTAACGGTTAATGAAAAAGAAGCTAAGTTTGTTAGGAAGATCTACGGTTGGTACCTGAGTGGACATACTTTGCGTGAGATTGGGACCTTATTGTTTGAGGAAGGAGCAGTTCCTAAGCGAAAGGAAAGTAAAAACTTTGGAGCATCCTCAATCAGCAGAATATTGACTTCAGAAATTTACATTGGACAGTATATCTATAATAAACGTCAAGGAAAAAAGGTTTGGGGAGAGAAAACGGCATCTGGAAAAGCCAAGATGACTCGGACAGTTCGAGATGAAAATGATTGGATCAGAGTTGAAGTACCATCAATTGTTGATAAGATAACGTATGATTCAGCCCAAAAACAACGCGAGAAGAACACAAAGAAACGTGGAAACGTTAAATTTGAATATCTATTTAAAGGCATGATTCGATGCAAGTGCTGCAATCGAACCTGGGAATGTACGACATATAGTGGCAGAGAAGATAAAAAAACGGGAGAGAGGAAAAAGTATGGTGTATATCGTTGCCCTAACCTAAACCCTAAACGATATGGAGACGGAGTGAGTAAGTGTCCATCGATATCCATCCGTGTCGATGAAATTGAAGATTATATTTTGACTCTGATCCAAGATACATTGACTGACCACACTGCATTTGAAAAAGCCATTAAAGAACAAATGGAATCCTTCGATGAAACATTAGATAGTAAAATTGAAGACTTCAAGAAACAACTATTTAAAAAGCAGAATGAACGGGATCGTATAAAACAGATGTTTATCAAAAATGTCATCACAGAAGATGAAATGATAAAGGATATGAAAGCAATCAATAATGAACTAACAAGCATTAATGAAAAAATGGAATCTATACTGTCAAAACGGGATTTTCAAAATAGTCAAAGGCTATCTCAAGACACAATAGATGCGGTAATAGAAAATGTCCATAAATTATTTGAAAAAGACGGATTAACCTTTCTAGAGAAACGCCAGCTAATCGAGTTAATTATTGATGAAATCGAAATTGATGCAACTAATGAAAAGGTGGAGATTAGTATTAAGGGACCTTTGGATGACATCGTTTCATGTTCAGAACGCCAAGAAATTTGAAAATACAGGTGAAGATACCGAAGATCTGATTTCAATCGGAACCATTGGGCTGATCAAGGCAATAGAAAGCTATTCGAGAGGGAAGGGAACGAAGCTTGCGACGTACGCTGCGCGATGTATCGAAAATGAGATTCTTATGCATTTGCGTGCGTTAAAGAAGACCAAGAAAGATGTTTCTCTTCATGATCCGATCGGTACCGATAAGGAAGGCAATGAAATCACCTTGATTGATGTCCTGAAAGCGGAAACCGAGGATGTTGTCGATGCCATTCAGTTGAAAATGCAAAAAAAGAAAATCTATGATTACATTCATGTTTTGGATGATCGGGAGAAGGAAGTCATCGTCGGTCGGTTCGGACTGGATCTTCAGAAGGAAAAAACACAGCGGGAGATCGCGAAAATGCTGGGAATCTCCAGGAGCTATGTATCAAGGATTGAAAAGCGGGCCTTAATGAAACTGTTTCATGAGTTTTACCGAAGCCGGCAGCAGGGGCAGAAAGAAAAGCCCTCCTATTAATTAAATACAATAAAAGTACTGGCCAGAGAATGGACTCAGTACTTTTATTTTTGTTAAAGTTCTTTTAGTCGGTTTTATTGATTTGTTGTAGGTTGTGATTGAAGCGCCGATTGAAAAGCAGAAGGGTATAAGCAAGCATTTTCCCATCTGTTCGGGCATTCATTTGTTTCACAAATCTGCCGGGTCTAAATTAAAGAACCTCCTGGGTGTTATTGCCATTATTATCAGCAAGTTCTTATAATGAAGCGAAATAAAGGGGCTGTCCAGAAAGTCGAAAATTGACCTTCAGGCAGCCCCTTTTTGGCTTGAAAAATCTTCAATGAAAAGTTAATTGAAGTGGAAGATGCGAGACTCCTGCGGGACTAGCGTGACAGGTGAGACTCCCGCCGGTGCTTGCACCAAGAGGCTCACCGCACGCCCCGCGGAAAGCGAGCAGCCTGGAACGGAAATCAACAGCTTACAGACTTCTTGGACAGCCCCTTCTTGTTTATTAGAAATTCCCGCCGAATGTCTGGTAAATCAGAAGGGCATTCAAAAAGATAATGAGTGTGGCTACAATACATAATAAAACGTTCGTCAATGGACGATTCGCATATTTGCCCATAATCTTTTTATTGCGTGTAAACAAGATAAGCGGAATGATCGTAAACGGCAGCTGCATGCTGAGCACAACCTGGCTGACAACGAGTGCTTTCCACGTATCAATTCCCATCCCAATGATGATAAGAGCGGGAATCATCGTTACAACCCTTCTAACCCAGATTGGCAGTTTAACATTCAAGAATCCTTCCAATATATACTGTCCTGCCATTGTTCCTGTTACTGAGGACGATAAGCCGGCTGAGAGCAGCGCGATCGCAAAAGCAAGGCTGGCAAACCCGCCAAGCAGAGGAGTAAGCGTTGAATAGGCATCCTCGATCGATTTGACGCTCACTCCATTTTTGAAAAAAACTGCAGCTGCGACAATGATCATGGCCGAGTTAATGAACCAGGCAATGTTCAAAGCAAGAAGGGAATCTACGATGGCAAACTTATATACGCGATGATTATGTTTTGGCTGGTCCTTCTTCAAACGATTTTTCACTACCGAAGAGTGAAGAAAGATATTATGCGGCATCACGGTCGCACCGAGCATACCGATGGCCACTAAGATGCTGGCTGAATTAAGTTGAGGCACAACCATATGATAGCCTACTTGGGCAAAATCTGGTTTAGCATAAAATAATTCCAAGATATAAACAGCGGCTACGACTAACACGAAAGCCAGTATGACCTGTTCGATGAAACGATATCCATACTTATGAAGAAGCAAGATTCCAAATGTAACAGCTGCTCCGATCAATGCGGCTGGAAATAAAGGGATTCCAAGAAGTATATAGATCCCGAGTGCAGCACCGAGAAACTCTGCAAGATCGGTAGCCATGGCAGCAAGTTCTGCTGTTATCCATAAAAAAACAGCAACCGGCTTTGAAAAATGCTGGCGGCAGTTTTCTGCCAATGATTTTCCTGTAGCTACTCCGAGTTTGGCAGCTGTAATCTGTAAAAGAATCGCCATTAAATTACTAAGCAGGAGAACCCATAACAGCGTATAGCCAAACGTGGCGCCGCCTTCAATGTTCGTTGCCCAGTTACCAGGGTCGATATAGCCCACACTCACAAGAAACGCTGGTCCAAGAAAAGGAAACGCTCTGCGAAATTTACCTTTCTTAGGGATAGCAGCAGCTAGTGCTTTACTATTCATTATTGCTCACCTTCCTTGCAAAATAGGTCACAGGGTGTCCTTCAGGTTAAAAAGTTTCCTTTGTTCAACTTTTTGAGATTTGACTATAATATATGCGAGTAATCAGGAAAATGCAACAAATAAGAAATAAAAAAGGAAGCATCGGAATATATGCTTCCTTTCATCCTGTTAAAGTACATGAGGCACGATAAGAAAAATACTCAAAACAATGTTCACGACAGCATAGTATGAAACGGTTTCAAGAATACCTCAATCCTTATCCTTCGCCAGAGAAGGTCAAGTACTTCGGAGCAAAAGAATAAAAGGTGTGATTAAAAAACTTCTGTATAACGATAAATTGTGTAATTACGTACAACATTATTACTGCATTGGAAATCCAGGCAGGAGTTTATCGATTGGTATTTACTATATACATAATGAATAGAAAAATAATCGTGGGTACGACCCAGACTAATCCAGTGACCAGCATGAGAAAGAAGAAGATGACAGACATCAGGGTAGAATAACAAGCGTTGATCCAATCTTATTTGGTCAAAGTTCGGCGGATCTCAATTTCTTTTGGATCAGTCGTAGTTCCTTTTAACGTGTAGAGGTCTTCATTTTGTTTTTTCTTCTCCGGCAAAGTCAAGTCAGATCATCGTTTTTCCGGACAGCTGAAGCGGAGAAAGAGGCAATTTGTCATTCATGCTTCGTTTCTCGGACACCCACTAGATAAAGTTGATACTTTCCGTTTTTTACTTCAGTGAAGGCAATTTGCTTTTCACTGGTAACGAGAGGCAAAGATACGGAGCAGCTCCAATGAGGATCGGGGAGTGAAAGCTCCTTTTTTAAGTTCTGGACCAGTGTCATCGAGAGGATGGTGAGTAAGGATAATACCGGCAGCATGAAAATTTTTATTTTTCCTTTTCAATGTGATCCCCCTTTAAAAAAATGAATTAAGCAAGCTCTCTTGAAATACAACGAAATAGTAAGAAATTTACAATTTAATTAAAAAGGAAAACAGGAATTAGGATTGAACCTATTATTAAAGGGAATAGATGAAGTAAGAAATATACATAAGGAGGCTGCGGAATATGCAGGAAGTTTTGTTATTTGCAGTTATGATCCTGACATTAGTCTATTTCATGTATCTTTGCATCGCAGAATAGGTTTTTGGCTCTTTTCCTGTAAGGGAGAAGAGTTTTTTTATTTTAAATAAACTAAATAGTCGATTTTTAATGGGAATTTCATTATAATGGAAAAAGATCGAATACTTTATTTACAAGGGGGATTACCATGTTATTACAGGGATTGCGCGAGAGCTGGGATTTGGATTCTATATTCAGCGGAGGAAGCCGATCGGAAGAGCTTTTATCTGCTATCTCCAGCATTGAAGCACAGCTTGCGGCTCTAAACAAAAAGGTAGAAGACTTTCAATTTTCAAAGGAATCATTTCAGGTGATCGTGAAGGATGTTCAAGAAACAGCTGCCTTATTGAATGAATGTATATCCTATGTTGGGTGTCTTGCTGCTCAAGATGTTAATGACAAACAGGCTTTAAATCTTCGCGGAAAGCTCGAGTCTATGAATGCGGCCTACACTACCATTCTGGTGCTTCTTGATAATAAGATGGCTGAAATTCCGGATGAAGAGTGGAACGAAGCCCTTCAAAGCGAATATTTGTCCAGCATTGCATTTTCGTTAAATGAGAGACGTAATCTAGCGTCTCAAAAATTGTCTTATGAACAAGAAGCTTTGATGAATGACTTGGCCGTGGATGGATATCATAGCTGGTCTACCCTCTATGACACAGTCGTAGGAAAAATCGGCATCGAGGTAGAACTGAACGGCAAGAAGGAAACGCTTTCTGTCGGCCAGGCAGAAAACCGGATGACTAGTGCGGACAGGCAGGAAAGAGAAACGGTTTTCGCTAAATATACGGAAGCATGGGATCAGCAGGGTGATTATTGTGCAGAAGCATTAAATCATATTGCAGGATTCCGAAACAGCCTATATAAGCATCGCAAGTGGGACGAAGTGCTGAAAGAACCGCTTGATATCAACCGCATGTCCGCTGATACGCTGAATGCCATGTGGCAGGCAATCGAAGAGAATAAAGGTCTTTTCGTGTCCTACCTGGACAGAAAAGCTTCTCTCCTTGGCTTGGATAAATTAAGCTGGCACGATGTTGATGCACCGTTATCAAGTGCCGACAGCAAAATGAGCTATGATGAAGCGGCCAACTTTATTGTCGAGCAGTTTCAGTCCTTCAGCCCTAAGATGGCAGAGTTCTCAAAACAAGCTTTCGAAAAGCAATGGATTGAAGCTGAGGACCGGACAGGTAAAAGGCCTGGTGGATTCTGTACTGGTTTCCCAGTAAAGAACGAAACACGAATTTTCATGACGTTTTCGGGCACACCAAGCAATGTCTCTACTCTAGCACATGAACTTGGCCATGCCTTCCACTCATATGTAATGGAAGATATGCCTTATCTGGCTACTGACTATGCGATGAATGTCGCAGAAACTGCGTCTACTTTCGCTGAAATGGTCGTATCAGATGCTGCAGTAAAGAATGCGAAAACAAAAGAAGAAAAGATTGCCCTGCTAGAAGATAAAGCACAGCGCTCTGTAGCCTTCTTTATGAACATTCATGCCCGGTTCTTGTTTGAGACAAGATTTTATGAAGAGCGCAAAAAAGGGCTTGTACCTGTTGAGCGTTTGAATGAACTGATGGCTGAAGCACAAAAAGAAGCCTTCTGCGGCTCTCTTGAAAGCTATCATCCATATTTCTGGGCTTCAAAGCTTCATTTCTATATTACCGACGTTCCATTTTACAATTTCCCATATACGTTTGGGTATTTGTTCAGTGCCTGCATTTATGCGATTGCCAAAATAGAAGGCAGCAATTTCGAAGAGAAGTACATCGCTCTTCTCAGAGACACGGCAAGCATGACGGTCGAAGAATTGGCGATGAAACACTTGAATGAAGATGTAACCAAACCGGCGTTCTGGAAAAAGGGCATAGAGGTTGCAATGGAAGATGTGAAGGAATTTCTTGACCTGACAAAATAATAAGCCACAACAAAACCATGGCCCAAGTCGGCCATGGTTTTTAATTACCGTTTCTGGATGGAGATCGAACTGATCATTAGAAAAGCAAAAGCGATGATGAAAAACATAAAAACATATCCTGGAACAAAAGGGATAAGAAGATAGCACATGGCGATGATACACCCTGCCACTGTGATTGGAACACCAACGAAGGAACCGTTGAATTCGGTAATATTGAATCGTGCCAGACGGATCGCTCCACACACGATAAATAGAATGGTGAAAATAATGCCGGGAACCCCAAAATTGAAAAGAGAGCCCTGATACAGCAAGAATGCAGGTGCAATCCCGAAGGAAATTAAGTCACACAGAGAATCCAGCTGCTTACCAAATTCTGATTCTATGTTTAATTTCCGTGCAACCATACCATCAAATCTGTCAAAAAGGCCTGCTAGAAAAATTAGAATAAAGCCAACTTTTAAATCATCTTTAAAAATAAACATCAAAGCGAGAGCACCTAGTGAAAGGTTGATCAGCGTAAGAACGTTGGCCGTTTGGCCTTTCATTTTCTTAACTGTAGAGTCAACCCGCTCTCTTGCAATCATGGACATAACATCACATCGCTCTCTGTACCTTTCTTCATCTGAATGGAAAGAGTACTTGTGTATTAATATTATTCACTGTAAATGAAATATATTTGATTCTTATCATTATATGTTAATTTTATAAAATTGGAAAGGGGTTAATTGGAAATAAGTCCCTGTTTCTGTTTCTTCCTATTAAATAGAAAAATAAAAAAAGGTAAGACTTTGAAATAGAACACTGTATCATTTCAGGAAAACATGCCTACTATTAAAACATAAAAAAAAGCCCATTTTTTAGTGATGGGCTTTCCAAAAGTGAGTGCTGAGACGGGTCTGAAGTGATCTGCGTTCGATCTCTTTTTGAATCAATGAAATAAAGTCTGTACTTAATTGAAGTTCTTTCGCTTTAAAATAAGATTCGATCAACAGTTCGTCCGATAAGTTTTCCATAAGTGAGATGCCAATCGGGTGGCATGTTCACCTCCTGTTTTTAATGCATATTGATGCATTTTCATCGCTGTATGTGTCATGATTTCTCATAGATCCGCATAAACTATAAGTTCTGGTAGTTTTCTAAAATCAGCTTAACATGAAACATGAAACAGAACAATCGTTCGATTATCCACAATGTTTGGTGGATAACTTGTGGGTAGACTGTAGATAAGACAGAAAATTCTGCTCATTGCATAGAGGAACAATGTTAATAAAGTTATCCACATTGTCGGAATGCGAACATTTTGTCGAAAACTTTTCTTTAAAAGGATGCATCCTTTCCAGGCAAATGTAACTGAAAACAATAAAAAAGTTGTTACCCGTCGAATAACTGGTACAATGTAAAAGTGTAATCTGAATGAATAGTATAGAGGTGTCCAGCATGTTAAAAAATTTTTTGCCGGATGAACATGTCCAGAGCATTTTTGATATAACCCCTGAAATGCTAGTGAAACGAAATGTAAAAGGGATCATTACAGACCTGGATAATACCCTGGTTGAATGGGATCGGCCGGAAGCTACTCCTGAACTTTTAAAATGGTTTAGCTCTTTTAAAGAGAAGGGAATTTTAATTACAATTGTTTCAAATAACACGCAGCAGCGTGTGAGCAGCTTCTCCGATCCTGTTAAAATCCCGTTTATTTATAGTGCCAGAAAACCAATGTCCCGTGCATTCAAGCGGGCTATTCGCGATATGAAACTTCAACGAGAAGAAATTGTAGTTATCGGCGATCAGCTCCTGACGGATGTCCTTGGCGGGAATCGGCTGGATCTCCATACGATCATGGTTGTACCTGTGGCAAGCACCGATGGTCTATGGACAAGAGTAAACAGGAAAATTGAAAGAATGATTTTATCATGGATGAAAAGGAAAGGCATGCTTAACTGGGAGGAATAAGATTGAAGGAACAAATTAAGTGTATTGGATGCGGAGCACCCATTCAGACCGAAAATAAGGACGAGCTAGGCTATGCACCGCCGTCCAGTTTAAAAAGGGATGCTGTGATCTGCCAGCGCTGTTTCCGTCTTAAGCATTATAACGAGATTCAAGATGTCAGTCTTACCGATGACGATTACCGGAAAATTTTGTCAGGCATTGGAGAAACAGATGCCCTTGTCGTCAAAATTGTAGATATCTTTGATTTCAACGGCTCGTGGCTTCCTGGTATACACCGCTACATTGGACGCAATAAGCTTATACTTGTAGGAAACAAGGTGGATTTGCTTCCAAAATCGGTCAATAAAAACAGGATGACTCAATGGATGTCAACTATGGCAAAGGAACTTGGTGTAAAGGCAGAAGAAGTACACCTTGTTTCTGCAGCGAAAGGCAACGGCCTGTTGAACGTAGCTGAACGGATTGATGAACTGAGAGATGGCAAGGATGTCTACGTTGTCGGCTGTACCAATGTAGGAAAGTCCACTTTCATTAATGGTCTGATCAAACAGCTTGGAACAGAGAAGGATGATATTATCACAACCTCTCACTTTCCTGGTACAACATTGAATTTGATCGATATACCACTTGATGCTGAAACAGCACTGTATGATACGCCGGGAATCATCAACCATCACCAGATGGCTCACTTTGTCGGGAAGAATGAATTGAAAATCATCATGCCCAAAAAAGAGATTAAGCCGATGGTTTATCAGGTAAATGAAGGCCAGACTTTATTTTTAGGCGGACTGGCCAGGTTTGATTACATCAGTGGGGGACGAAGATCATTTGTCTGCCACGTTTCCAATGAGTTAACCATTCATAGAACCAAGCTTGAAAAGGCGGATGAACTATACAAGAACCACCTGGGTGATCTTTTATCGCCTCCTTCAGAAGCGGAGAATCTGCCGCCGCTCAGAAGACATGAATTTAAGATCAAAGATAAAGATACTGATGTTGTCTTTTCTGGACTTGGATGGGTGTCGGTTAAAGAACCGGGCGCTCAAATCGCAGCTTATGCACCTGAAGGCGTTGCGGTAACATTGAGGCCTTCACTCATATAGCCGGGAGTGATCAAAATGAAAAAATTAGTCGGTCTAATTGGATATCCTGTCAGCCATTCCATGTCACCGGAGATGCATAACGCAGCTTTCCAAAAATCAGGGCTTTCTTTTTATTATGACAAATATGAAGTTCATCCTGATCGTTTGGAAGAGGCAGTTTACAATATGAGAACAGAGGGTTTTGCAGGCTGGAATGTGACGATTCCGCATAAACAAACCATTATGCCTTATCTGGACGAAATTTCGGACGAGGCTAAAAAGATCGGAGCCGTAAATACGGTGGTGAATGAGAACGGAAAGCTGATTGGATACAATACGGACGGGGCCGGTTTTGTAAAAGGATTAATGCGGCATGTCCATTTTCCTATTGAGCAAGCGAAGGTTCTTATTATTGGAGCAGGCGGGGCATCTAGAGCCATTGGTTATGCTCTGGCGCAAACGGCTCCTAAATCCATCGTCATTGCTAACCGGACGATGGAAAAAGCAAGAGATATTCAAAAAGAGTGTTTGAGAGAGCATGACAAGGTGATGAGCTTACAAGAAGCAGCTGCCGTTCTTTCAGATTTTCAAATCGTAATTAACACGACGTCTATCGGAATGAAAAATGATGGGAGCACTCCTATCGATCTCCTTCATCTTGCACCGGGTACAGTGCTCTCCGATATCATATACAACCCGTATAAAACTGCTTTTTTGCAGGAAGGTGAGAAGCGGGGAGCAGTTATTGACAACGGAGTGTCCATGCTGGTTCTTCAAGGTGCTCTTTCTTTTGAGAAGTGGACAGGTATGCAGCCAGACATCGAACTGATGGAAACGATCGTGATCGAGAAATTGGGAGGAAATTATGTTAACAGGTAAACAAAAACGTTTTTTACGTTCAAAAGCAAATCCGATTCAGCCTATTTTTCAAGTAGGAAAAGGCGGAGTCAACAGTAATATGGTCAAGCAAATTGAAGATGCACTTGAGGCGCGTGAGTTAATCAAGATCAGCATCCTCCAAAATTGCGAGGAAAGCAAGGAAGACGTCGCTCAGGCATTGGTTAAAGGCGCAAAGGCCAACCTCGTGCAAGTGATTGGAAATGTCATTATTCTCTATAAAGAATCTAAAGAAAATAAAGAGATTGTACTTCCGTAAAGGATTGATTACATGGCGAGAATCGGTATTTTCGGCGGCTCTTTCCACCCTCCGCATAACGGGCATCTTCTCATTGCCCAGGAGGCATTAGCCGCATTTTCACTTGATAGGGTTGAATGGCTACCGGCAAGCCATCCGCCTCATAAGGATTTGGTATCAGGTGTTTCAGCAGAGGATCGGATCGACTTAGTAAAAGCTGCCATCCAGGGAAATTCTAAATTTTCCCTCTCTCTTATAGAGTTTGAAAGGGAAGGCCCTTCATATACTATAGATACCATCAGGGAACTGAAAAAGAGGGAACCGAACCATCATTATTTTTTCATTATTGGCGGTGACATGGCTGATTCGTTATCCACTTGGCATGGGATCGAGGAGCTTAGCCGGCTTGTAACCTTTATCGGTATTAACCGCAGTGGCCATCCCCTTGATGATAACCATAATCCTTATGGAGTCCAGTTGCTGGAAGTACCGGTTTTTGATGTTTCTTCGACCCTGATCAGAAAGAGAATAGCAGCTGGAGAGAACACAAAATATTTAATTCCGGATGATGTAAGAAAAATTATAGAGGTGAAGGGACTTTATGGATCGAGAAAAAGCCCTTGAAATTGTTAAGGCTCAATTAACGGAACATCGGTACATTCATACACTTGGTGTAATGGAAACGGCTATCGAGCTTGCAGACCGATATGGAGCAAGCAAGGAAAAAGCCGAACTTGCAGCCATATTTCATGATTATGCCAAATTCCGTTCAAAGGATGAGATGCGGGAGATAGTCATGCAGCAGGGCATGCCAGAGAGCCTCCTTCATTATGGTACAGAACTTTTGCATGCCCCGGTTGGTGCTTATCTGGTGAAAGAAGAAGCAGGAATCGAAGACCTTGAGGTACTCGAGGCTATCGCCTATCACACGACGGGCAGAGCAGCGATGGGTACGCTTGAGAAAATTATTTTTCTTGCGGATTATATCGAACCGGGCAGGAATTTTCCGGGCGTTGATGAAGTCCGTCAACAGGCTAAGGAAAACCTGAACCTCGCTTGTATTCAGGCATTAAAAAATACTGTAGGATTCTTAATGAAACAAAATCAACTGATATACCCGGAAACAATTTATACGTACAACAGCTTGTTGGCTGAAGTGAAAAACAAAAAGTGAATGGAGGAAAATAATTTTGAAAGAACAGGAACTAATTGAGTTAGTCGTAAAAGCGGTGGATGACAAACGGGCGGAAGATATTATGATGCTCGATATGAAAGGCATTTCCCTTGTTGCTGATTATTTCTTAATCTGTCATGGGAACTCCGAAAAGCAGGTGCAGGCCATTGCTAAGGAAATTAAAGATGTAGCAGCTGAAAAAGAGATCATCATCAAGCGCATGGAAGGCTATGACCAGGCGAGATGGGTCCTTGTTGATATGGGAGATATGGTTGTCCATGTATTCCATCGTGATGAGAGATCTTATTATAACCTGGAGAAGCTTTGGGGAGACGCCCCTACCGTTGATCTGAATAAGATCCTTTCCTAATTGAGGAGCAGCGATGAGCTATCAACAATTTGCGTATTACTATGATCAGCTAATGGAAGATGCACCGTATGATCAATGGGTTGCTTTTTTTAAACAGGCCGTTCAGTCATATGGGGGAAACGTCAGCAGTGTCCTGGATCTTGGCTGCGGTACAGGGTCTGTGTCCATCCGCTTATCAAAACAGGGTTATGACGTAACTGGCGTTGACCTTTCTGAGGACATGCTGGTGATGGCAAATGAAAAATCCTTGCAGCAGAAGGTGCCCGTACAATACATTCAGCAGGATATGACGGAACTGGAAGGGCTTCAGGAATTTGATGCTGCCGTCATTTTTTGTGATTCACTTAATTATATTCTTTCTGAAGAAAAGGTCTTGGCTGCGTTTCAATCCGTTTATCAGCATTTAAAAGAAGACGGCCTCTTTTTATTCGATGTACACAGTCTTTATAAAATTCATAACATATTTATGGGCAGCACGTTTGGATCCAACGAAGAGCAGCTTTCGTATATTTGGCAGTGCTATGAAGGGGAAGAACCAGACAGTGTTGAACATGAGCTTAGTTTCTTTGTTCAAGAGGACGAAAACCGTTATATACGATTTGATGAAGTACATATTCAAAGAACCTTGTCAATTGAGGTTTATAAAAGGATGCTTCAAAGCACCGGATTTCGAGTTATGGCAGTAACAGGAGATTTCTCTCAGGATGATATTCAGCCTGAAGCCGAACGTATATTCTTCATCTGTAAAAAATAAAAAATAAGCCATGGATTGGCTTATTTTTTATTTTATTCTTGAAGGAATATTTCAAATGCTGCCGAATGATTACTTTAATTCCTCTTTTACCTCGAACTGTTCACTGATTTTTTCACACTCATCGTGGTATTTTGCATGCGTACGGTCTATGACTTTATCGAAAACATCACCTGCTCCCTCGTTCAATATTCTTATTCCTTCACCAGTAATTCCGCCCTTCACGCAAACTTTCTCAATGAGTGAAGGCAAAGAAAACACTTCGTTCTCCAGCAATTTTCCCATTCCAATAATCATTTCACTGGCAAGCAATGTCGCCTGGTTTTTTGTCAAATCTGTTTTTTTAATGGAACTGTCAACAAAACATTGTACGAGATACCCAATGAATGCCGGGCCGCAGCTTGCGATATCGGATGAGATGCGTGTCACATTTTCATCGATGATCACTGGTTTAGAGATAAACGACATCAATGATAAGAGTTTCTCTTTGTATTCCGTGTGGCATTTCGAACCAAATGTGATCAATGAGGTTCCTGAAAGGGCACGGTTTGTGATGCTTGGAATGGCGCGGGCGACACTGCAATCAAGCAAGTTTTCAATTTGTTCACAGGAAATGGGGCTTGTGATCGAGACCACGAGTTTATGTTTGGATATAAACTTTTTATTTTCAGAAAGAACATCATAGAATTGATGCGGCTTTACACAGATGAAAAGGATATCGGCAAAACGGATCACCTCTTCAGCTGTTGCTCCCACTCGGAGTTTGGGGTGGGCAGACTGCAGAGTTTCTGCTTTAGAAAGCGTCCGGTTTGTGACCATTATACGTGAAGGCTGTACAGCCGATGATTCTATAAAAGATGACACTAAAATGCTCCCCATGTTCCCGGTTCCAATAAAACCTAGTTTCACTTTAACTCCTCCTCTCCCTTATCTTTCCTACCTTGATGTATATGCTTGATTTGCCCAGAATATGAAAATTGAAATAAACGTATTTAAAGGAGATGAATGATGATCAGAAAATATGATGGAGCCGTTCGCAAACTCAGGTACATTCTTCCTGCTGCGGCATGTTTGTTAGCCGCAATTTTCTATTTTGCAGGAAAAATGCCGGATGAAGTAGAGCCTGCGCAAGGCATACCGGTCGAATTGATGGAGAATAAAGGGGCAGCGAGTAAAATAACCCCTATTGCAAAGGATGCAGATTCTCAGAGAATTGAGATCGATATAAAAGGTGAAGTAAGGAAACCGGGAGTGTACGAGATGAAGCAAGGGGACCGAGTGATTGATGCTGTTAATCGAGCAGGAGGTTTTTCGAAAAAAGCGGAGGAAAAAGGAGTTAACCTTTCAGCACGGGTAAAGGATGAAATGCTTCTTTACATCCCAGCTAAAGGCGAAGAACGGTTGCCGGTTGGGCCTGATACAGGAGGACAGGATGGTGGTGGCACAACAAAGGTTAATATTAATTCTGCAGCAGAGCAGGAGCTGGAAACGCTGAATGGCATAGGTCCTTCTAAAGCCAAAGCGATCATGGCCTATCGTGAAGAGAACGGACCGTTTAAAACGATTGAGGATTTGCTGAATGTACCAGGAATTGGAGAAAAGTCTCTGGAAAACATGAAGGAACAGATTGAGGTTGACTAAGTTATCATTGACTCAAAGCAGCGTAAATGCCTACACTAAAAATAAATAAGATTGGAGGAGAAAAGATGGACCGTATTTCCTGGGATGAATATTTTATGGCACAGAGCCATCTGCTTGCCTACAGAAGCACATGTACAAGACTTGCGGTGGGAGCAACAATCGTAAGGGATAAAAGGATCATTGCGGGTGGCTACAATGGTTCCATATCCGGGGGCGTGCATTGCATAGATGAAGGTTGTTATGTGATAGACGGCCATTGTGTGAGGACGATCCATGCCGAGATGAATGCCATTTTGCAATGTGCAAAATTTGGTGTACCAGTGGAGGGGGCAGAAATGTATGTCACCCATTTTCCTTGTCTGCATTGCTGCCGTACGATTATTCAGAGCGGAATAAAGACACTTTACTATGCCAAAGATTATAAGAATCACCCGTACGCAATTGAACAATTTAAAGAAGCAGGACTGGTTGTGAAGCAAGTCCCTTTTAATGACCATAATATCAACCCTAATTACATAGAACAGATGGAATTAACCTTTGAACTGTTGCGAGCTGTAGAGGAAGGTGGAGCGGGAGATCAGGAAAAACTTGAGGCTTTGAAAAGCAAGGTGCAGCATCTGTATCCCCGTTCTTTGCACTTGGAATAAAACATGAGAGCCGGATACTTCTACGCGATAAGTGCGGCAGCAGGCGTTTTTTTATCATCTTACCATTACATCTGGGCGATCGCAGGCATCGCTCTTTTTTATGGCAAAAAAGGTGCGAATACGTTGACCATCAGCTTTTGCTTAGCCGTATTTGTATTCTTTTACGTCTATTACCAGTTTACCGATAAGCAAAATGTGACGAAGTTTTCTGGAGATGAACGAACCTTTACCGGGACCGTCATGACCATTCCGGAGATTGACGGAGATTTACTATCCTTCAAACTTCAAACAAAACATGAGAAATTTGTTGTTCACCATATCATACCATCTCATGGGATGCAGAAACGGCTTAAACAGCATCTTCATCAGGGGATGGTCTGTACGTTTGATGGGGAACTGATCGTCCCTGAGGGGCGGGGAAATTTCGCAGGAATGGATTACGCCTCGTACTTAAAACGCCAGAGAATCCACTGGAGCATAAAGGCGGCCCATCTTTCAGTCTCTGCTTGCCGGGATAAACCGCCTGATCTATTGGGGCATGCAGCTGCTTTTCGTGAAAAGGGCATCCGTCTGATAGAAAAAGTGGTTGAAGAGGATGTCTCCGGGATAATCAATGCTCTGGTATTTGGCTATCGTGAAAAAATACCGGTCGATATTGATGAGGCCTACCAGCGAATGGGTTTGTCACATTTGCTTGCGGTATCAGGGTTTAATGTGGCGATCATCATGGGCATGCTCTTTGCGGGCAGTCTTCGAATGGGCATCACCAGGGAAAGAGCAGCTCTAGGTATCGCTTCGGTCCTGCCTCTTTATGTTGTGATGACCGGCAGTGAAGCTTCCATAGTCCGTGCAGGTATTATGGGTATGGCGCTGCTGATGTTCCGGCGATATAGAAGGAGGATTCATCCGTTGTCACCTGTGAGCGGTGTGTGCCTTCTTATGCTTCTGATGAACCCTTATTACGTTTTTCAACTTGGTTTTCAGCTATCTTTTATGAATGTGTTTGCTTTACTGATATCATCGCGTCTGATCTTCAGCCGATATACCTCCTACTTAGCTCAAGCTTTGGTAACTACCCTCATATGCCAAATTGTTTCTTTCCCCGTCATTATCTATCATTTTTATGAAACGTCATTATGGTCAGTGCCTCTGAACCTTCTGTTTATTCCCTTACTGTCTTTTGTGGTTCTGCCCCTTGCCTGTCTTTCACTTCCGATTATGTTCCTATCGCTCAATGCAGCTAAAATAATCCTTTATCTTCCTGTCATCCTCATGAAATTCACAAATTCAATCCTTCTTCACGCGCAGAAGAACAATCTTAATTTTGTGTTTGGACAGCCTCCTGCCTATCTTATCCCGATCTATTATTTTGGGATCTTCAATTTGTTCGTTCAATGGGAAAGGTATGGATGTCATAAGCGTCTGCTTTATCCTGCTTCCTTTCTTGTTTTGGCCGGTGTTTTTCATTGGAATGTTCATTCCCTTGATCCAAGCAGCACAATTACCTATTTAAATGTTGGGCAGGGAGACAGCACCTTGATTGAACTTCCATTCAGGCAAGGGGTTTATTTAATAGATACGGGAGGAACACTGAATTTTGAAAAGGAAGAATGGAGAAAAAGAAAGGTGGATTATAATATTACGAAAGAGGTCGTTCTGCCCGCGTTAAAAGCGCGGGGGATCCGGAAGATCGATAAATTGATATTGACGCATGGAGACATGGATCACATCGGCGGGGCGGAAACGGTTCTGTCTGGAGTCAGGATAGGTGAACTGTTGTATCCAAAAGGCACAATTGACGGAGTGCTGGAAACCAGTGTGCTGAATCATGCGGCCAGTCTGGATATTCCTATTCGTGTTACTCAGCGCGGTCAAAGGTGGTCGGTTGGGGATCATCTTTTTTATGTACTTTCTCCTTATGGTGATGAGACCGAGAGCAATGCCCAATCCATCGTCCTATTAGCAAAGATGAAGCATTTTTCCTTTCTATTCACTGGGGATTTAGAAGAAGAAGGGGAAAAGCGTATTTTAAGTGGAAATGCCCCTTTAAAGGCAGATTTTTTAAAGGCTGGCCATCATGGGAGTAAAACGTCGTCCTCACAGGCTTTTATCGACGCTGTTGATCCCATTTATGCGGTCATATCAGCCGGGAAAAACAATCGGTACGGACATCCACATCCGGATGTTGTGTCACGTTTCAAAAAAAATGCTGCGGTCATTTTTCGTACCGATCAGCTTGGGGATATCGAGATCCAAATGCTGGGTCACAAGTTAAAGATACATCACAGTGTAACCGGATCCAAATAAAAAGAAGCCTTTTTCAGGCTTCTTTTTATTGATTATGTAGCGATAAGTTTGATAATAACTCCAATTGCAAAGATTAACGTGAAAAAACCAAAGGACCAAACGAAGCCCATGCCTGAATCGATTAAATCATTGCGTTTGCTTTGGACGTCTTTTTCGAAATGATTCATTTCCGCAACCCTCCCGTTTCGATAATAAGTATAAGTCATTCAGATAAAAAAATCCATATTTGATTGGAAGCGTTGTCTATAAAAAGCATATTCTTTTCCTTTTTTGCTAACTGTTGTCACCAATACTGCAGATTGGCATAGGATATCATAACATTACAAGGAATAGAGCGGTTTACTCGCTGTTCACTGGGAGTCCCGGGGTCTTGGTGATCAGCGTTTAATATAAATGAAGAAGCAGCAAAAGCTGCTTCTTCTTTTTGGTTTGATTCCTATTGAAAAAAACAGCTATACGGCATACGATAGGAACAGAGAAAGTTTGAGGTGAGTGGTTTTGTCGATCGTCCCATTACAAAAAAAGTTGAAACAGAAGGAATTTTCTCCGTATTATGTTCTGTTCGGAACTGAATCTTATATTATTGAGCAAGCCATATCCGCCATTGTGAAGCATTCGCTGAATGAAGAGGATAAGGATTTTAACTTCTCTGTATATGATTATATGGAAACTCCTATACAAGCGATTATGGAAGATGCGGAAACGCTCCCGTTTATGGGGGACAGGCGTGTTGTCGTCGTGAAAAATGCTTATTTTCTAACAGGGGTAAAGGACAAGAGCAAAGTTGAGCATGATCTTGCAACCGTTGAAAGATATATTCAGAATCCAGCTGAGTTTACGCTTCTCGTTTTCGTGGTCCCAGCTGAGAAATTAGATGAACGAAAGAAAATAGTTAAAACGCTGAAAAAGTCAGGAGAACTGATCGCAGCTACCCCTTTAAGCGGTGATTCGGCAGTGGAATGGATTAAGGACCGGGCGATTCAGCGGCAAGTGCACATCGATACAGATGCAGCGCAATATTTGACGGCCAAGGTAGGAAATGAATTGATGGCACTCATTCAGGAAATGGACAAACTGGCATTATTCGTTGGGGCTGGCGGAAATATCACGATACCCGTCATTGATGAACTTGTACCGAGAACACTGGAAGATAATATTTTTTCGCTCATTGATGATATTGTTCATAAAAAAATTGACGCTGCACTAAGAACTTTTTATGACCTAGCCAAGCAGAATGAGGAACCGATTAAAATTCTTTCCCTAATGGCAAGACAGTTTCGTATTATATACGGGGTGAAAGAACTTTTTTCAAAAGGCTATGGAGAAAAACAGATTGCAGGAGCTTTAAAGCTGCATCCCTATGCAGTAAAGCTGGCTTCCAGACAAGCGAGGCTTTTTGAGGAAGAAGAGCTTCTCAGCATGCTGGATCGCATAGCTGAGGCGGATTATGAGATGAAAACAGGGAAAATGGATAAACAGCTTATTTTGGAACTGATTATGCTGAAGATGGCAAATTAAAAAACGTCCAGCCGATTGGATATCGGCTGGACATTTTTTGTTCATGCTGTGTTAAATCATACTGTTGATATTGTTTTAGGTTGCCAAAAACCATCCATTTGGCAATTATAGGGTCATTTTTTTAAGGAAAATGAAAAATACCGATTTATGTTTAAAAAATCTGATTTATGTTTAAACGCGACAACTTACGACAGGGTTCAACGCATTCGTTTTAAACCAGAACATCACGGACAACATGGTGAATCTTTTATTATTATTAATATGGAATGTCATTTTTTTGAAAAGCGACTGTTAACAGTCGCTTTTCAAAAAAAGACATGAAAAAACGACCTGTAAGGCCGTTTCGTGTCATTTCCCGTGATTATGCATTGATTCCGTTTAACGCTTTAGCAAGACGAGACTTCTGACGGGAAGCTGCATTTTTATGGATAAGTCCTTTAGTTGCCGCTTTATCAACTTTTTTAGTAGCAACTGTGAAAGCTTCTTTAGCACCTTCAGCATCTTTGTTAGCGACCTTAGTTTCAAAGTTTTTCACAGCTGTACGCATAGCAGACTTTAAAGAAGCATTATGAACACGGTTCTTATCGTTTGTTTTTACACGTTTAATAGCAGATTTAATATTAGCCAATCCATTCACCTCCCTAACATTGCAACTGGATTGCAAAAAAATAGGACACAGAGTATTTTATCAGTTTAATTCTTCAATTGCAATACAAGAATGAAATGGCTTTTTAATGGCAAAAATAGAGACAATATATCTCTATCACAGGACGGTGCCAAAATGAACAACAAAGATTTGGATCTGAACAACTATTCCATTCGGACAGACTTAGCGATCGAAGCACATGAAATGCTGGTAAATGAAGAGAAGATGAAGGAGAAGGAGAGCTCTGTTAAAGGCATCATCATCAAAGAACGGGATCATGATGGAATTAAATATACGAGGGTAGAGATAGATGAAAATGGGGCACAGGCTACCGGGAAAAAACCGGGTACATATTTAACATTCGAGATGCAGGGGATTAGGGAAAAGGATTCGGAGCTTCAGGAACGGGTGCAGGAGGTCTTTGCCCGTGACTTTAAAGACTTTATTAATGAACTTGGAATTCAGGATGATGACACGTGCCTGGTTGTCGGTCTTGGAAACTGGAATGTTACTCCTGATTCTCTAGGACCCAACGTAGTGGAAAATCTATTGATCACAAAACATTTATTTGCTCTGTCGCCTGAAAATGTGGAAGAAGGGTTCCGCCCGGTCTGTGCCATCTCGCCTGGGGTCATGGGTATAACAGGGATCGAAACGAGCGATATTATTGAAGGCGTCATTCGAAAAGTTAACCCTGATTTTGTGATCGCGATCGATGCTCTGGCTTCGAGATCGCTCGAGCGGGTAAACACGACTATTCAAATCTCTGACAGTGGAATCCATCCAGGGTCTGGTGTCGGCAACAAAAGAAAAGAGTTGAGCAAAGACACACTGGGTATCCCAGTTATCGCGATCGGTATTCCTACCGTTGTCGATGCCGTTACGATCACGAGCGATGCCATTGATTATATCCTCAAACATTTTGGCAGGGAGATCAAAGAAAAGGATAAGCCGTCCAAGTCTCTCGCACCAACATGGATGACGTTTGGGGAAAAGAAAATTCTGAAGGACGACGATCTTCCGCCAGAAGCGGAACGGCAATCCTTCCTGGGAATGATAGGAACCCTTGATGAAGATGAAAAAAGAATGCTGATTCGGGAGGTCCTCTCTCCAATCGGACATAATCTCATGGTAACGCCAAAAGAGGTGGATACATTTATAGAGGACATGGCAAATGTTCTTGCCGCAGGATTGAACACAGCGCTTCACAGGCAGGTTGACCAATCCAATAGTTCTTCCTATACGCACTGACACATAAAAGGACAAGCTGTTTCATAGGATGTAAAGAAACCAATGGTAAACGGGGTGGGTCCTGTGGGTAAATTTATGCTGAAGTGTTTTCTGATCACGGCTGTATTGTTTTTCGGTGTCCTGCTTGGAATGCAGAGGGCCTCAGTAGGGATGAATCATTTAAAAGGCAATTCGGACACAGGTAAGGCTTTGGCGATAAAGGAAAGCAAGGGACATACTGATGCTGAAGTACTGGGGGCTGCAATAGATGCTAAAGATTTAACAGCGAAACAGAAACAATTAGAAGAGTCTAAAGCCTTCAACTTCTTTTCTTCGCTGGGTGAGAAAGTGTCTGTTCTCATTTCATCTCTTTTTCGAGCGGTCATCGGTCTTATCTCCGCAATACTTTCACAGATATTTGGATCATTAAGCTGACAGTTATTTTCATTTAAGAAAAATAACTGTTTTTTCATGTTTGTTATCCAGTGGAACATTTCAAGGCGTCTCCACTTTTCATTTGGTTCAGCATTGAACAACGGTCTTTGTATTGCTATAATCTAAAATAGTGTACTTTGCGCAAAATGTAGGAGTGAAATGAATGAATCGAGAACAAAAACTGGACAGGCAATCAAGGATTCGCAATTTTTCCATCATTGCTCATATTGACCATGGAAAATCAACGCTGGCTGACCGGATCCTTGAGAAAACCAGCGCCTTGACTCAAAGAGAAATGAAAGAACAGCTTCTGGACTCTATGGACCTTGAACGTGAACGGGGGATAACCATAAAGCTGAATGCTGTTCAGTTAAACTACAAAGCTAAAGATGGAGAAGTGTATACATTTCACCTGATTGATACTCCAGGACATGTTGACTTCACGTATGAAGTATCAAGAAGCCTTGCAGCCTGTGAAGGGGCGCTTCTGATTGTTGACGCTGCCCAGGGAATCGAAGCCCAAACCCTTGCTAATGTTTATCTTGCACTAGAGAATGATCTGGAAATCCTTCCTGTCATTAATAAGATCGACCTTCCGAGTGCTGAACCGGAGAGAGTGAGGCAGGAGGTTGAAGATATCATCGGGCTTGATGCATCCGAAGCTGTTTTAGCTTCAGCGAAAGCTGGGATCGGGATTGAAGAAATACTGGAACAGATTGTCGAAAAGGTGCCAGCGCCATCTGGAGATCCGGACGGCCCGCTTCAAGCTCTTATTTTCGACTCGCTTTATGATCCATACCGGGGAGTAGTAACGTATATCCGTGTAACCGAAGGCACGGTTAAAATCGGCGATAAAATCAAAATGATGGCGACAGAGAAAGAATTTGAGGTAGTGGAACTCGGTGTGTTCACGCCAAAAGCTGTCAACAAGGATTTCTTAACAGTCGGTGACGTAGGCTACTTGACTGCTGCCATTAAAAATGTAGGCGATACTCAAGTCGGGGATACCATTACGAGTGCTGTCAAACCAGCCAGCGAACCGCTGCCTGGGTACCGAAAAATGAACCCGATGGTATATTGCGGATTATATCCAGTTGATAACGCAAAATATAATGATTTGCGCGAGGCATTGGAACGGCTTGTTTTAAATGATTCTGCTCTTCAATATGAACCTGAGACCTCTCAAGCACTCGGGTTCGGCTATCGCTGCGGATTCTTGGGGCTGCTTCACATGGAGATTATTCAGGAGAGGATCGAACGTGAATTTAACATTGACCTCATTGCAACAGCGCCAAGTGTAATTTACAATGTTTTGTTAACTGACGGTGAAGAGATGATTGTTGATAACCCGGCCAACATGCCGGAAGCACAGCTCCTGCAAAAGGTAGAAGAACCTTATGTAAAAGCGACGATTATGACACCGAATGATTATGTAGGGACCATCATGGAAATCTGCCAGAAAAAACGCGGGATTTTCCAGACGATGGATTACCTGGAAAATAACCGGGTAAATGTGCTTTACGAAATCCCTCTCTCTGAAATTGTCTATGATTTCTTTGACCAGCTGAAATCGAGCACGAAAGGCTATGCTTCACTTGACTATGAGTTGATCGGCTACAAGCCTTCCAAGCTGGTTAAGATGGATATATTGCTAAACGGAGAAAAAATCGATGCTCTTTCTGTCATCGTTCATAAAGATTTTGCTTATGAACGCGGAAAGGTAGTCGTTGAAAAGCTTAAAGAACTGATTCCTCGCCAGCAGTTTGAGGTACCTATTCAAGCCTCAATCGGACAAAAGATCATTGCAAGGTCCAATATTAAAGCACTTCGTAAAAACGTTCTTGCCAAGTGTTACGGCGGAGATATTTCCCGTAAAAGAAAATTGCTTGAAAAGCAAAAAGAAGGTAAGAAGCGCATGAAAACCATTGGACGAGTCGAGGTGCCGCAGGAAGCCTTCATGGCGGTACTGCGAATGGACAACGATTAATTCCACAACGAAATAAAATAAGCAACAGGACGAGACCGCATATTTTTGCGGTCTTTCACAAATTTTAGACAAGAAAGCAGGGATCATATGCCAGAAGCGGCTTATTTTCATATCCCGTTCTGTGTGAACATTTGCCATTATTGCGATTTTAACAAGGTGTTCCTAAAAGGACAGCCCGTTAACGAATATTTAACCTATATGGAAAAAGAAATGATCAACACAGTTAGACAGACCCCATATTCCAGGATGAAAACCATCTTTGTCGGCGGAGGTACGCCCACTGCACTCGATTATGAACAATTTGAAACGTTTCTTAAGATGGTGAACCGACACTTTTCTTTTGACGAACTCGATGAATTCACCGTAGAAGCTAATCCGGAACAAACGGATCGAAAGAAACTGGAGATCATGGAGGCCTATGGAGTGAACAGGCTGAGCATTGGTGTGCAGGCCTTTCAGGAACAGCTTTTAAAAGAACTTGGACGGACACATGTGAAAAAGGACGTTATTCGAACAGTCTCAGAAGCAAAAGCTGTTGGCATCGAGAATATTTCTCTGGATATTATGTTCGGACTGCCCCTTCAAACCGTTGATATGCTAAAAGAAACGCTCGAAATTGCATTTTCATTAAACGTCCCCCATTTCTCGGCCTACTCCCTTCAGCTTGAAAAAAAGACGGTGTTTTACAATCGTGCGGTAAAAGGGGACTTGCTGCTGCCGGAGCAGGAGGAAGAAGCCCAAATGTATGAAGTCCTTATGGAACAGATGGAGAAGCACGGTTATGTCCAGTATGAAATTTCAAACTTTGCGAGACCCGGTTATGAAAGCAAGCATAATCTGCAATACTGGGATAATAACGAATACTTTGGCATAGGAGCCGGTGCCCATAGCTATGTAAATGGCAAACGAATGGCCAATGCAGGGCCATTGAAGAAATATATGTCGTTGATCGATGAAACAGGCTTTCCTTATGTTCATTCTGAAACGCTGGCTCCATCAGCTAAAATGGAGGAAGAACTTTTTATGGGATTGAGAAAAATGGATGGTGTATCTGATACCCGATTTAAACAAAGGTACGGAAAGTCCATGTATGAAGTATTTGGCCCGCAGATCGAACAGCTGCTGGCAAAGGGGTGGCTTAAAAAGTCCGGTGACAGGGTATCACTGACGAAGGATGGAACGTTTTTAGGGAATGAAGTGTTTCAGGAATTTATCGGTGTGGTTTAATCGTTGACAATCTTCAGTTGCTTTTGGTAATTTAATATTAGATTTAGCACTCGCTCTTTCGGAGTGCTAACAGCCTCGGAGGTGAAAGGATGTTATCTGAAAGACAGCTTTTTATACTTCAAGTGCTGATTGATGATTACATCCAGCATGTTGAACCTGTAGGATCAAGGACCATTTCCAAAAGAGAAGATGTCCATTTCAGCCCGGCGACCATCCGGAATGAGCTGGCGGACTTGGAGGATTTGGGATTCCTTGAAAAGACTCACACTTCATCAGGCAGGATTCCGTCCGAGAAAGGGTATCGCTTTTACGTCGATCACCTTTTGAGCCCCACGGTTCTTTCGACAGCGGATATTTTTAATATACAGGCGCTATTCAACGAGAAATTGGAAGAAACCGAACGTATTTTTGAACAATCTGCTAAAATTCTTTCTGAACTTACCAACTACACATCAATCATTCTTGGACCGGAAGCGATTGAAACGACATTAAAACACATTCAGTTGATTCCTTTAGGATCCCAGCAGGCCGTTGCTATATTTGTGACGAGTACGGGACATGTTGAAAACAGGCATGTGATCCTGCCCGAAGGAATTGCGCCCGAAGAGATTGAAAAGCTGCTCAATATCTTAAATGAGAAGCTGGCAGGGGTGCCTCTCGCTGAACTTCACAAAAAAATCCAGGATGAACTCAACGTTGTTTTCAGAAAGCATCTGATGAATCATCGGCAGGCTTCCCTGTTTATTGATGATATCTTTAAATGGAGCAACAAAGATAAGATATTTTTTGGCGGTAAAACCAAAATGCTGTATCAGCCTGAATTCAGGGATGTAGAAAAAGTTCGTATTCTTTTGGACGCCCTGGAGGAAAAGGCGGTCATTGAACAGCTGCTTACAGCGAATAATGAGGGCATAACCGTAACGATCGGACAGGAAAATCAGGTAGAAGCTGTCAGAAACTGCAGCCTGATCAAAGCTTCCTATTCGTTTCACGGCAAGCATATCGGCACGATTTCCTTGATCGGGCCAACCCGAATGGAATATAAACGCGTAATCGGTCTGCTCGACACGATCAGCAAAGAGTTTACGAACTTATTTAACGCTAGGTTCTAACAATAACAATAAACTCCGATTATTTTAGGGAGGTGACAACATGGAAGACAAACAAAAGGAAACTGCTGAATTTGAACAAACGGAAAACGCTGAAACGTATGTGGAAGCTGATCAAACAGACGGCTCTGAGCCTTTGGAAAATGAAGGGGAAACGGCTGAGACAACTGAAGAGAAGCAACGAATTTCAGAGCTTGAAACCAATCTTGCTGACACTGAAAACCGATTGCTCCGCGTACAGGCTGACTTTGAAAACTTTAAGCGGCGTACACGTGAAGACAACGCCGCTCAGTTAAAATATAAATCACAGAGCCTTTTGACACAGCTGCTGCCTGCTCTTGATAATTTCGAAAGAGCATTGGATGTGAAGGTTGAGGATGCTCAAGCTGCTTCTGTCCTTCAAGGGGTGGAGATGGTATACCGCCAGCTGCTTGAGGCCATGAAGAGTGAAGGCTTGGAAGTGATCGATTCCGAAGGCTCAGCGTTTGATCCAAACCTGCATCAGGCAGTTATGCAAGTCCAGGATGAAAAATACGGATCCAATGTCGTTGTTGAAACCCTGCAAAAGGGCTACAGACTTAAGGATCGTGTCATTCGTCCAGCAATGGTTAAAGTAAATCAGTAATATTAAGTTCTTAATATTACATATAAAAGTGGAGGGTATGTAACATGAGCAAAATTATTGGAATTGACTTAGGTACAACAAACTCTTGTGTTGCCGTTATGGAAGGCGGAGAAGCAACAGTTATCCCTAATCCTGAAGGAAACCGTACAACTCCTTCAGTTGTCGCCTTTAAAGATGGCGAACGTTCAGTAGGGGAAGTTGCAAAGCGTCAGGCTGTCACGAACCCAAATACAATCATCTCCATCAAACGCCATATGGGAACAAACCATAAAGTGGATGCAGAAGGAAAAGAGTATACTCCTCAAGAAATCTCTGCAATCATTCTTCAAAAATTGAAAAATGATGCTGAGAGCTACCTTGGAGAAAAAGTAGAGCGCGCCGTTATAACGGTTCCAGCATACTTCAACGATGCACAACGCCAGGCAACAAAAGATGCCGGCCAGATTGCAGGCCTTCAAGTTGAACGTATCATTAACGAACCTACAGCAGCTGCACTAGCTTATGGTTTAGAAGAAGACAACGACCAAAAAATTCTAGTATTTGACCTTGGAGGCGGTACATTTGACGTATCCATCCTTGAAATCGGCGACGGAAACTTCGATGTAATTGCTACATCTGGTGACAATGAACTGGGCGGAGACGACTTTGACCAAGTCATTATCGACTATCTTGTTGATCAGTTCAAAAAAGAGAACGGCATCGATCTATCTCAAGACAAAATGGCGCTTCAACGTTTAAAAGATTCTGCAGAAAAAGCGAAAAAGGAATTATCAGGGGTTACACAAACTCAAATTTCTCTTCCGTTCATCACAGCAGATGCTACAGGACCTAAACACTTAGAGGTTTCCATGACCCGTGCGAAATTTGAAGAGCTTTCATCTGACCTTGTTGAACGCACGATGGGGCCAACTCGTCAGGCGCTTAATGATGCAGGATTCTCTCCAAACGATATCGACAAAGTCATCTTAGTCGGTGGTTCTACACGTATTCCTGCTGTACAAGAAGCGATCAAGAAGTTTACTGGTAAAGATCCGTTTAAAGGGGTTAACCCTGATGAAGTAGTTGCACTTGGTGCAGCGATTCAAGGCGGTGTTATCACAGGAGACGTTAAAGATGTTGTTCTTGTTGACGTAACTCCACTTTCTCTAGGAATTGAAACACTTGGCGGCGTATTTACGAAGCTTATTGACCGAAATACGGCTATCCCTACAACGAAGTCTCAAGTGTTCTCAACAGCAGCAGACAATCAGCCATCTGTAGACATTCACGTACTGCAAGGTGAGCGTGAAATGGCTGCTCACAATAAAACATTGGGCCGCTTCCAGCTTACGGATATTCCTCCAGCACCGCGCGGAGTTCCGCAAATCGAAGTATCATTTGATATCGATTCAAACGGAATCGTAAATGTTCGTGCCAAAGACCTTGGAACGAACAAAGAACAATCCATTACGATTAAATCTTCTTCTGGCCTATCAGATGATGAGATCGAAAAAATGGTAAAAGATGCGGAAGAAAACGCTGAAGCAGATAAAAAGAAACGTGAAGAAATTGATCTTCGAAACGAAGCTGATCAGTTGATCTTTGCTACTGACAAGACATTGAAGGATCTTGAAGGAAAAGTGGAAGAAGCTGAAGTAACAAAAGCAAATGACGCGAAAGAAGAGCTTAAAAAAGCGCTTGAAGGCCAAGATATCGAAGCAATTAAAACAGCGAAAGACGCTTTGAACGAGATCGTTCAGCAGCTTTCTGTCAAGCTTTATGAGCAGGCTGCACAAGCACAGCAAGCTCAAGGCCAAGAACAAGGCGAGAAAAAAACCGATGACAACGTAGTCGATGCTGAATACGAAGAAATGAACGACGACGAAAAGAAATAATAACTGATTTTCAGTGAGGAAAAAGTCAAAGTCAGGCGAGCATCTTGGCTTTGACTTTTTTTCCGTTTTAAGATGTAATGTCTAGCTCCAGCGCCTAGTACGAAAATGAATTGCAATTTTCGTCATAGGTCCTCGAGGACGAATTAAACAATTCGTCTTTGGTCGCTTCACTCTTACCCCTCAACACAAAAAGCGTGTTGCTGTGTAAGAATTCCAGTGCTTGTCGGACCTATCAGGGCGCTTGCGCTTTTCTAAATAACCCTTCACATATTTAAAGATCTTTCTTGAAAAAAGAAAAGGAACAATGGTAAGATAATTTTTATGTGAAGATTCGGGAGTGGGATTTCTATGAGTAAACGAGATTACTATGAAGTGCTAGGACTGGATAAAAACGCATCCAGCGATGAAATAAAAAAAGCTTACCGGAAATTGACGAAGCAATACCATCCGGATGTTAACAAGGAAGCGGATGCAGCTGAAAAGTTTAAAGAAGTCCGTGAAGCGTACGATACCTTAAAGGATCCACAGAAAAAAGCCCAATATGACCAATTCGGGCATACCGATCCAAACCAGGGTTTCGGCGGTTTTGGAGGAGCTGGAGCCGACTTTGGCGGTTTTGGAGACATATTTGATATGTTCTTTGGCGGCGGCGGTGGTGGAAGAAGAAATCCAAACGCTCCTCGCCAGGGATCCGATCTGCAGTATAATATGAACTTGAAATTTGAAGAAGCTGTTTTCGGAAAAGAAACCGAAATTGAAATTCCTAAAGAAGAAACGTGCGGAACATGCCACGGTTCAGGTGCTAAACCGGGTACCCATCCGGAAAATTGTACCCATTGTAAAGGAACGGGCCAGCTGAATGTTGAACAAAACACACCGTTTGGCAGGATTGTCAATAAACGTGTGTGCCAATATTGCAGCGGAACAGGCAAGCTTATAAAAGAAAAATGCGGAACATGCCACGGAAAAGGGAAGGTAACCACTACAAAGAAAGTCAAAGTTAAGATTCCTGCGGGAGTGGACAATGGACAGCAGATCCGTCTTTCAGGGCATGGAGAACCAGGAGTGAACGGCGGTCCAGCCGGCGACCTTTATGTTGTCTTCAGGGTGCTTCCTCACGAGTTCTTTGAGAGAGACGGAGACGACATTTTCTGTGAAATGCCCATTACCTATGCTCAGGCCGCATTAGGTGACGAAATTGAAGTCCCTACCCTGCATGGCCGGATCAAGCTTAAGATTCCAGCAGGAACGCAGACCGGAACTCATTTCCGCCTAAGAGGCAAAGGAGTTCAAAACGTAAGGGGAAGAGGCCAGGGTGATCAGCATATCCAGGTAAAAGTTTTGACTCCTACGAAATTATCTGAGAAACAGAAACAGCTGCTCCGTGATTTTGCTGAAATCGGCGGCGATGTGCCTGATGAACATGAAGAATCATTTTTTGATAAAGTGAAAAGAGCCTTTAAAGGCGAGTAAAGGATCATAGGAATGGAGTTGATAGAATTGAAATGGTCAGAAATTAGCATTCACACTACCCAGGAAGCGGTTGAACCAATCTCAAACATTCTACACGAAGCAGGTGCAAGCGGAGTCGTCATTGAGGACCCGGAAGATTTAGTAAAAGAGAGAGCATCCGTTTATGGGGAAATCTATCAACTCGATCCTAATGATTATCCTGATGAGGGAGTTATTGTTAAGGCCTATCTGCCTGTGACCAGCTTTCTCGGGGAAACGGTTGATGAGATTAAAGAAGCTATCAATAATCTCATGGCCTACGATATTGACCTTGGACATAATAAGGTTACGATCAGTGAAGTAAATGAAGAAGAATGGGCAACGGCTTGGAAGAAATATTACAAGCCCGTTAAGATCTCTGAAAAAATAACCATTACGCCGACATGGGAAGACTATAAGCCGGTTAGCTCTGATGAAGTCATCATCGAACTAGATCCGGGGATGGCATTTGGTACCGGAACCCACCCAACGACTGTCATGTGTCTGCAGGCGATCGAGAAATACCTGCAAAAAGATGATGAAGTCATTGATGTTGGAACAGGATCCGGAGTTTTAAGTATCGCTGCGGCCCACTTGGGAGCAAAGCATGTTCAGGCATATGATCTGGATGATGTAGCAGTTGCGAGTGCCAGGCTTAATGTAAAATTAAATAAAGTAGCCGATTCTGTTACTGTAAAACAAAATAATCTGTTGAACGGAATTGAAGGTCCTGTTGATTTAATTGCAGGAAATCTGCTCGCGGAAATTATTTTGCGATTTGTCCCAGATGCGGCAAGGGTACTTAAAAAAGGCGGTTTATTTATTACATCAGGCATCATTCAAGGGAAAAAGAATGATGTGAAGGAAGAATTGAAACGCAGCGGTTTTTCAATTGTTGAAATTTTAGAGATGGAAGACTGGGTAGCCATCATTGCACGAAATGATGGACCATTTGCGAAAGAGGTTTAACCCATGCAGAGATACTTTGTCTCATCTGCAGAGATGAATGATTCTTCCGTGACCATTATCGGAGACGACGCTAACCATATTGTTAAGGTGATGAGAATGGAAATCGGCGACCATGTCATCTGTTCTGATAATCAAGGCAGAGTGGCGCTTTGCGAAATAACGGAAATCGATCGTGATACCGTACAGACCAGCATTATAGAGTCTATTCAGGAGAGTAAAGAGAGTCCAATACGGGTTACCATTGCCCAGGGAATTCCAAAAGGGGACAAACTTGAAACCATCGTCCAAAAAGGTACAGAACTGGGTGCTAAGGCCTTTTTGCCTTTTTCTTCTTCGAGGTGTATTGTTAAATGGGATGAAAAGAAAGGGCAGAAAAAAACACATCGGCTGGAGAAGATTGCAAAAGAAGCTGCAGAGCAATCGCATCGAAGCCGTATACCCGACATTTTATCTCCAGTTTCTTTTAAGTCTTTATTAAAACAAGCCGCGGAATTTGACTATAAGATCGTTGCCTATGAAGAAGAGGCTAAAATAGGGGAGACCAAGCGTCTTTCTGAGCTTTTTAACCAAATGGCTCCAGGTACTTCCATCCTGTGTGCCATCGGCCCAGAGGGCGGTTTGAGCGAGCAGGAAGTTGATGAGTTAAAAGAAGCCGGCTTTATCCCATGCGGGCTGGGACCAAGGATACTCCGTACGGAAACGGCAAGCTCTTATATACTTTCCGCAATATCTTACCATTTTGAATTAATGAGGTGATTGAAATGCCATCAGTGGCTTTTCATACATTAGGCTGTAAAGTAAACCATTATGAAACAGAAGCAATCTGGCAGCTGTTTCAAGGTGATGGCTACGAACGCAAGGAGTTCGAGCAGGCAGCTGACGTTTATGTAATCAATACATGTACTGTTACGAATACAGGCGATAAAAAAAGCAGGCAGGTCATCCGCCGTGCGATCCGAAAAAATCCCGACGCTGTGATCTGTGTTACAGGGTGCTATGCCCAGACTTCGCCTGCCGAAATTATGGCGATTCCTGGAGTGGATATTGTTGTAGGAACACAGGATCGATCTAAAATGCTTCTTTATATAGCTCAATATAAAGAAGAACGTCTTCCGATAAACGGGGTCAGCAACATTATGAAAGCACGCGTCTATGAGGAGCTTGATGTTCCGTCCTTTACTGACCGTACTCGTGCGTCACTCAAGATTCAGGAAGGATGCAACAATTTCTGTACGTTCTGCATTATCCCATGGGCTCGTGGCCTTCTGCGTTCCCGGGATTCAAAGGAAGTCGTCCATCAGGCGCAGCAGCTTGTTGATGCAGGATATAAAGAAATCGTCCTGACAGGCATTCATACTGCCGGCTATGGAGAAGATTTAAAGGACTACAATTTTGCCATGCTTCTTTCTGAATTGGATGAAAAAGTGGATGGATTAAAGCGTCTTCGAATATCATCCATTGAAGCTAGCCAAATTACTGATGAGGTTATTGAAGTAATGGATCGTTCCGATAAAATCGTTCCTCACCTTCATATTCCACTGCAGTCAGGCTCTAATACTGTGCTGCAAAGAATGCGAAGAAAATATACGATGGAGCTGTTTGCAGATCGGATCACGCAGCTTAAAAAAGCTTTGCCTGGCCTGGCTATCACATCAGATGTTATTGTAGGGTTTCCAGGCGAAACAGAAGAAGAATTTATGGAAACGTACAATTTCATCCGTGATCATAAATTTTCAGAACTTCATGTCTTTCCATATTCAAAACGGACAGGCACTCCGGCGGCAAGAATGGATGATCAGATTCCTGAAGATATTAAGAACGAACGCGTCCATCGGTTGATTGAGCTTTCTGACCAGCTGGCAAAAGAGTATGCATCCGACTACGAAGGGGAAGTGGTAGAAGTAATCCCTGAAGAAGCGTACAAGGAAGAAGCCGGTACAGGCCTATATGTAGGGTATACACCTAACTATTTGAAGGTTAGATTCCCTGCGAATGAAGAAATGATCGGAAAACAGGTGCTGGTAAAAATCGAAAAAGCAGGCTATCCATATAGTGATGGACAATTTGTTAAAGTGATAGAGGACCAGTCATCAAAACAAATCGTTAACCTATAAAATTCACAATCGTAAAGTCCGGGAAACCGGGCTTTCTTTTGCTTAATCACAACTATCTCGAATTTGTAGAGAAGTTTTGGTAAAATATATAAGAATGTACTAATGTCTGAAGGGATGATAGAAGATGTCTGCTATGGATCTTGCAAAATTAATTGACCACACAGCATTAAAACCTGAAACAACAAAGGAAGATATTCTGAAACTTTGTTCAGAAGCAAAAGAATATAATTTCTTCTCTGTCTGTGTTAATCCAACCTGGGTGTATACAGCCTTTGAACAGCTTAAAGGATCAGATGTAGCTGTCTGTACAGTGATCGGCTTTCCACTTGGAGCGAGCACGCCGGAAGTAAAGGCGTTTGAAACGAGAAATGCCATTGAAAATGGTGCGACCGAAGTGGACATGGTCATCAATATTGGAGCTTTAAAAGGGCAGGATTATGATCTTGTAGAGCGGGATGTACGGGCTGTGGTTGAAGCAGCGAAAGGAAAGGCCTTAACTAAGGCAATTATCGAAACATCGCTCCTTACGGATGAAGAAAAAATTAAAGCGTGTGAAATTGCTGTTAAAGCAGGAATTAATTTTGTGAAGACTTCGACTGGTTTTTCTTCTGCAGGGGCTACAGCTGAAGATATTCAATTAATGCGCAAAACAGTCGGTCCTAATATCGGTGTAAAGGCTTCAGGCGGTGTACGCGACAGAGAGACCACACTGGCTATGGTTGAAGCAGGTGCATCAAGAATTGGTGCAAGTGCTGGGATTGCCATTGTAAAAGGCGAAGATTCCAATTCTGATTATTAAAACTAAGCGGTTTCTTATTGACCATTACCGATTGGTATATTATAATGGCAAAAGATATGTGACGCATTCCTGACATGGTTTTCATGCCGGAATGGTCTGGAGGGAGGGAAAGAAAATGGCAGAAACTCGTGTTCGCAAGAACGAATCCATTGATGATGCTCTTCGTCGTTTTAAAAGATCCGTTTCCAAAGATGGAACTTTGGCAGAAGTTAAAAAGCGCAAGCATTATGAAAAGCCAAGCGTGAAACGTAAGAAGAAGGCTGAGGCAGCAAGAAAGCGCAAGTTCTAAGAGAGGTGTAAGTTATGAGTCTTCTTGATCGATTAAACCAGGATATGAAACAAGCGATGAAGGACAAAAACAAGCAAAAGCTTTCTGTGATTCGTATGTTGAAGGCATCTCTTCAAAACGAGTCAATCAAGCTCGGGCACGACCTGAATGAAGAAGAAGAGCTCACTGTTCTTGCACGTGAAATGAAACAAAGAAAAGACTCCCTCCAAGAATTTGAAAAAGCCGGCCGTAATGACTTGGCGGATGCGTTGAAAGACGAAATTGTCATCATTACGGATTACATGCCGGAACAGTTAAGTGAAGAAGAAGTTAAAGACATCGTCCTGGCAGCAATTGAACAAGTTGGAGCTGTATCTAAAGCAGATATGGGGAAAGTGATGGGAGCGGTAATGCCAAAAGTTAAAGGCAAAGCCGATGGTGCTCTTGTCAATCGCCTTGTCCAACAAAATTTATCTTAAACTCGAACAGACGTCTGAAAGGTTTCTAGCCTTGAGGGCGTCTTTTTGCATGCGTTAAAAGCTGGAGAAGTTCTGGTCCTACAAGAGTACATCCTGTAAAATAAATATGAGTTCTTTCCAATATTTGAAACTTTTTCACTCGTCAAGCGTAATCATTAAAGAGGGAACAAAAGGGGGGGCTAATAGTGAAAAAAGTCCGATTCGTATTTTTTCTTGCGTTATTCATGATCCCTCTGATGGTTTCAATTCAACCTGTAAGCGGTGAGGGAAGCGGAAAAAAGGTGTACGTTATCCCTGTTCAGCAGGAAATTGAGAGAGGACTGGAAGCGTTTTTAAAACGCAGTATTAAAGACGCAGAAAGTGCAGGGGCAGACCATATCATTTTTGAAATCAATACGCCTGGGGGAAGGGTGGATTCAGCAAATAACATCGCTGAAGTGATAAGAGATACGAAGATACCTACTACAGCATACATAGTGAAGGATGCCTTTTCTGCAGGAGCTTATATTGCATTGAATGCAGATGAAATTGTGATGAAACCCTCCACAACGATAGGTTCAGCAGCTGTTATAGACTCGCGCGGGAATACAGCTGGAAAAAAAGCAGAATCAGCATGGATCGCAGAAATGGAAGCAGCAGCAGAGTTAAATAACCGAAATCCAAAGTACGCTCGTGCGATGGCTGATGATGATATGGAGTTAAAAGAGCTCGGCCTAAAAAAAGGAGAATTATTAACATTGACTGCTAATCAGGCGGTTAAAGTCGGCTATGCAGAAAAGATTGTAAAAGACCGTTCTGAATTGCTTTCTTATTTAAAACTGGATGATGCTTCTGTCACACAAGAAGATTTAAGTTTAGCGGAAAGGGTTGCCCGGTTTGTTACCAGTCCGGTCGTTGTTCCGATCTTGCTCTCGATTGGCTTCCTCGGAATGGTTATCGAGCTGTTCACAGCTGGTTTTGGCGTAGCTGGAATCATTGGGCTTTCTTCAATGTTTCTATACTTTTTCGGACACCTTCTTGCAGGGCTAGCGGGATGGGAATCGATTATCTTATTTATTTTAGGAATCATTTTTCTGTTGCTTGAAGTTTTTGTTCCGGGCGGTATTTTGGGGATATTAGGGCTGACTGCGGTGATTGCCAGCCTGGTCATGGCTGCAGGGTCATTAACCACCATTGTAACCTCAATCGCCATCGCCATACTCGTGACAATCATTGGAGCATTCTTGTTCCTTAAATTCTTCGGATACAAAGGCCCGCTCCGAAAACTTGTTTTGTTCGACAGCACGAGTACCGAGAAAGGCTATGTTTCAAGCAGGCAGAGGCATGATTTAACCGGAAGGATTGCAGAGTCTATTACCCCGCTTAGGCCGTCCGGAACAGCAGAACTGGATGGAGAATACTTGGATGTTGTGACTGAAGGGTCTTTCATTCAAAAAGGAAAGCGGATTAAGATTGTAAAAGTTCAAGGTTCAAGAATTGTAGTAAGAGAAGTGAAAGATCATCATGAAGGAGGAATGTAAATGTTTACAGGACCTATTGCTACACTGGTTCTAATAGGAGTCATCGTTATCGTCTTGGCCGTGTTGTTTACCTTTGTTCCAGTCGCTCTTTGGATTTCTGCACTGGCTGCAGGTGTGCGGGTTGGCATCTTTACATTGATTGGAATGAGATTAAGAAGGGTTATCCCTTCAAGAGTAATCAATCCGCTGATCAAGGCTCAGAAAGCAGGGCTTAACTTAACGACGAATCAGCTGGAAAGCCACTACCTGGCAGGGGGAAATGTGGACCGTGTTGTAAACGCCTTAATAGCAGCGCACAGGGCGGATATCGAACTGAGCTTTGAACGGTCGGCAGCTATTGATCTGGCTGGGAGGGATGTACTAGAAGCGGTTCAGATGAGTGTTAATCCGAAGGTCATCGAAACTCCGTTCATTGCCGGTGTAGCGCTCAATGGGATTGAAGTGAAAGCGAAGGCTAGAATTACCGTAAGAGCCAACATCGAACGGCTCGTCGGCGGTGCGGGTGAGGAAACGGTTATTGCAAGGGTCGGTGAAGGGATTGTATCCACCATTGGTTCAAGTGAAAATCATAAGAAAGTGCTGGAGAACCCTGATACGATCTCACAGACTGTTCTTTCAAAAGGTCTGGACTCAGGCACTGCATTTGAAATTTTATCCATCGATATTGCGGATATTGACATCGGCAAAAATATAGGTGCTGCACTGCAGACAGATCAGGCTCTCGCCGACAAGAATATAGCACAGGCAAAAGCTGAAGAGAGAAGAGCGATGGCGGTTGCAAACGAACAGGAAATGATCGCGAAAGTACAGGAGATGCGAGCGAAAGTAGTGGAAGCTGAAGCTGAAGTTCCGTTAGCTATGGCTGAAGCGCTTCGTTCCGGAAAGCTTGGAGTTCTTGATTATGCCAACTTAACAAATGTGATGGCTGATACTTCGATGCGGGAGTCCATCGGAAAATCTGCAGATCCGAATGGTGACGATGAACTTCCAGGAAAAAAAGGAAAATAACCGATGGATCATATCCTGGATGCCATTGGTGACCTGATCCCTTTTTTAATCTTTGTGGTTGTCGGGCTGTTAGGATTAATCAAAAAAAGACTGGAGCAGAAGTTTTCAGCCCCTCCAAAGCGCACGGCCAAGCCGCAAAGAAGTGCCAGCACGTTTTCTCATCCTGAGACGAAAGAATCAAAGGAAAAAGCGCCTCCGCTGTCTGAAGCGACCTACCAGCAAGCCAGAAGAAGTGCTCAGGAAACCTTTACAATAGAACCTCTTAAGAGTAACCGTTATAAAGACAGAAGCAATGAGATCTTTACAGTTAAAGTAAAAAAAGAGAACATTGTGCAAGGTATCATCTGGTCAGAGGTATTGGGAAAACCAAGGGCCATCAATCCACTGCACGGAAGAAAAAAATAAGATTAGACGAAAAGGACTGCCAGATTTGGCGGTCTTTTTTCATTTAGGTGTGATAGTTTATCCCACGTCTTCATAAAAATGAGATGAGAGGGGTGTTGCGGATGGCAAAGTGGAGACAGCAGGTAACAAAGTGGCTTGTGGAAAAATTGGATCTCCCTGCGGATGCCATGATGGATTTGCCCCGTATTACAATGATTGGCCAGTTACATATTTATATAGAAAATCACAGGGGAGTCATAGCTTTTTCAAAAGAGGAATTAAAACTCCGCTTGAAGCAGGGCAACCTCGTGATCAAGGGCCAGGATTTTGTAATTAAAACGATATTGCCGGAAGAAATTCTGCTTGAGGGCAGCATAGATGGAGTTTATTATGACAAAGCCACGTAAACCTGTGGACAGGAGGCTGTTATGAAAAAGGACTGGCTGGAACCTATAAACAGTTATGTGAAAGTTGAAATACGGGGAGAAAACATCGAAGACTTTATTAACGAATGTCTCGCTCAAAATATCTCGATATGGAACATTAGGCGGACGAATGAGAACGCCGTAACTGCTTATCTTTATACTAAGAATATTAAGGGTTTCAGGCCCCTCTTAAAACAGACAGGGTGCAAAATTCGTTTTATAGAAAAGAACGGTTTGCCGTTCTGGGCAGCCAGAATGTGGAGGAGAAACGGCCTTATCTTAGGTCTTGCAGGCTTTTTAGTCATTCTATTCCTATTATCTAACATGGTTTGGAATATTAATGTGACAGGAGCAAATCCTAAAACAGAATACCAGTTGCTAAAAGCAGCAAAAGAACTGGGCATTAAGAAAGGGAAATTTATCTTTCTCCTGCCGAATGTCAGGCAGCTTCAGCAGCAGCTGACGAACGCCATGGATAATGTGACGTGGATCGGAGTAAGCCTTAATGGGACAACCTATAACTTTCAAGTGGTGGAAAAAGAGATCCCAAAGCGGAAAGAAGCTCTATCACCAAGACATTTAGTGGCAAAAAAAGATGCTGTGATCTATGACATGTTCGTTGAAAAGGGACAACCTGTTGTGGCTCCGCATCAATTTGTTTATAAAGGGGCTCTTCTTGTCTCTGGATATATCGGTAAAGAAGGAAAAACCAAGCTTGTCCCTGCAAAAGGAGTAGTCCTTGGTGAAACGTGGTATACGACCAATGTGACCATCCCGCTTGCAACGAAATTTCAGACGTATACAGGCAACACTGTGACACAGCATAAACTCCGCCTTTTTGGTCTCAGGATCCCGATTTGGGGATGGAAAGACGGGGAATATAAAACCAAAGATGTCAGTGAAAACGAAACACCTCTGAAGTTTTGGAAATGGACGCTCCCAGTCTCATATATTAAAAAAGTGATCAGGGAAACAGATGGTGTAAAAAGGGTCTATACGAAGGAAGAAGCTGTGCAAGCAGGCAGGGCCATGGCAAAAAAAGAAGTGAGAAAACTGCTTGCTCATGATGCTCAGATAAAAGAAGAGAAAATTTTGCGCCAGTCAGTATCTAATGGTAAAGTTAATTTATCGATGCACTACCAGGTAATTGAAAATATTGCATCTGAACAACCTATACTTATCCAACAAGGAGACTGAGTAGTTTGTCAGAACCCATTAAATTACAGCGATTACAACTAGAAAATCAAGGGGAAGCCCAAGCGCTTTTCGGACCTAACGATGCTTTTCTGAAGATAATTGAAGATAAGCTTGAAGTCACGATTGTCACTAGAGGTGAAGATATTTCTGTCAGTGGAACATCCGACACGGTTCAGAAAGTGGAGGATGTCTTAATCGTACTTCTAAACCTTATCCGTAAAGGGATCCATATTTCAGAAAGAGACATTGTTTATGCTGTTCAGCTTTCTGAACGGGGGATGCTTGAAGAGATCACCGAATTGTATCAGCAGGAGATTACAACCAACGTCAAAGGTAAACCAATCAGGGTAAAGACACTCGGTCAGCGCCATTACGTATCTGCGATGAAAAAAGGAGACCTCGTTTTTGGAATCGGTCCAGCAGGTACGGGTAAAACTTACTTAGCCGTTGTTATGGCTGTTGCTGCTCTAAAAGAAGGAAAAATAAAAAAGATAGTTCTTACACGGCCGGCGGTTGAAGCGGGCGAAAGCTTAGGATTCCTGCCGGGTGACTTAAAAGAAAAGGTCGATCCATATCTTCGCCCTTTGTATGATGCACTTCATGATCTTCTTGGGATGGAGCATACGGAACGGCTGCTGGAACGAGGCACGATCGAAATAGCTCCGCTTGCCTATATGAGGGGACGGACGCTGGATGAATGCTTTGTCATTTTAGATGAAGCACAGAATACATCGCCAGAACAAATGAAAATGTTTTTAACCCGTCTTGGTTTCGGCTCTAAGATGGTCATCACGGGGGATCTGACACAAATCGATCTTCCGAAAGGAAAAGAATCAGGCCTTAAAATCGCTGAACGGACGCTCAATGGTGTGCCGGGCATTCAATTTATATTCTTAAAGCAGCTGGATGTAGTAAGGCACCCGCTTGTTCAACGAATTATTTCAGCATACGAAAAGACAGAGAAGTAGAAAAAGCTTGAGGGTTTTTGAAAGAAAACCTGAATGCTTTTTCTTTTTTTGTGAAGAAAAGCGTCAGCACCCTGCTAAGGTCCGACAAGGGCTGGAACACTTACACAACAACACTCCTTTGTGTTGAGAAGTAAGAGTGAAGACGACTAAGATGAAAAGAAGATCTTACTTTTCATCTAACGAGGACCCATGCTGAAAACAGGAAAAACGTTTTCAGCTTAATGCGCCGGAGCTGGACACCACTTCTATGTATGCTGAATTTTTTATTCTTTTTCTTTGCTATCCTCTATGTCCAGTTTTTGTTAATATGAAGATAGCAAAAGGAGAGACAGGCGGGGGATGGTACGAGTTGACGAATCAGATCAAAAAACGTTTGAGAATAAAAAAGGGACTGCATAATAAATGGAATTTTTTTATGTTTGGACTGCTGGCTCTTATTATCTACGCCAGCTTGCTCAGCAATGTAACCCCTGATACGGTGGATGTTGGGCCGTACTCCATTTCCCCGCGTGATATCCAATCACCGATCACGATTGAGATGAAAGAAGAAACGCTGAAAAAGCAAAACGATGCAGCGGACAAAGTAGAGAATATTTATTCCTATGATGAAGAAAGTCCGCTGAAACAGGCGGAAAAGTCCAATGAAATCTTTAAGGCTATCGAAAAGATCAACGAAGCGGAGAGCAAGAATAAAAAAGATAAAGACCCACTGACACTTGACCAGAAAATAGATCAGATCAAGGGGATGGTTGGAAACGACCAGATCTCTCCCGAAGCGTATACTGCCCTGTTTAATGCCTCTCCGTCTGAACTCAGAACCGGCAGAGACCTTGCAAGCTCAGTGATCAACGACACGCTTAAAAATAAGATCAGGGTCGATCAGATCGAGTTTTTCCGTGACAGGGCAGAAGATAAAATACAGCAGAATTCAAATTTTTCGAGTTCTTTAAAAAATGCTGTTGTTGAACTGACCCGAAGCAATATCATCTCTAATTTTCTGCTGGACGTTGATAAAACGAAATTGGCGAAACAAAAAGCGATCGATGAAGCGGAACCGGTCGAGATTAAAGAAGGAGAGATCATCGTCAGAGAGGGAGACGTTGTGACTCCTGAAAAATTCAGGCAGCTTAAGCTGGTAGGGCTTCTTGATAAGGAAGTTGCGATATATCCGTATTTAGGACTTTTACTTTTTGTTCTTATTTTAGTCATAGGCCTGTATTATTTTATTAAAGAATCTTTAAAAGCTACGGCGCCTCTGCAAAAAAAACAGATGCTGCTGTATGTCATCCTGATCACGTTTTCCTTGATCGTAATGAAACTGACAAGCTTCATTGATAAACTGGAGATCACAGGAATCTTTTTTGTGGTTCCGATCGCTGCAGGAGCTATGATGATTAAAATGCTGCTCAACGAATTTACAGCTATTCTTTCCAGTGTACTATTTGCAGTTTGCGCGACACTTATTTTTAATGAAGGATCTACCGGAACATTTAATTTTCCACTTGGCATCTACGTATTGCTCGGCTGTGTGGCAGGAATCATTTATCTGGGAAAACGGCATTTAAAATCAAGAATATTAAAGGCTGGTGTTCTTGTTTCATTTACCAATATTTTATCCATATTGATCATTCTGTTGCTTCAAAATGGAAAGTACTCTCCTGTACAGATTGGGGTGGAAATCGGATTTGGCTTTTTATCCGGATGCCTGGCATCTGTACTAGCTTTGGGGCTGATGCCGGTTTTTGAATCCTGGTTCGGCATCTTATCTACGACACGGCTGATCGAGCTTTCGAACCCTAATCACCCGCTGTTAAGGAAACTATTGATTGAAGCTCCTGGCACTTATCATCATTCTGTCATGGTGGCCAACCTTTCAGAAGCTGGCTGTGAATCCATAGGAGCTAACGGCCTTCTTGCCAGAGTAGGATCTTACTATCATGATCTCGGCAAAACGAAAAGGCCTCATTTCTTTATTGAGAACCAGATGAATATGGAGAATCCGCATGATAAACTGACACCGCAGCTTAGTAAGACCATCATTATTGCCCATCCGTATGACGGAGCAGAAATGTTGAAAGAATATAAGCTGCCTGGAGAAATTATTGATATAGCTGAACAGCATCACGGGACATCCCTGCTTCAATATTTCTACCACAAGGCAGTTGAACTGAGTGATGCCGAGATCCAGGAAACCGATTTCAGGTATCCTGGTCCGAAAGCTCAATCCAGAGAAGCCGCGGTAGTAGGAATTGCAGACGGTGTGGAAGCAGCTGTCCGTTCCCTCTCCAAACCGACACCGGTTAAAATTGAAGCCATTATCCGCAAGATTATTACTGAACGACTTGAAGACGGGCAGTTTGATGAATGTGATCTTACATTTAAAGAATTAAATACGGTAGCAAAGACACTCAGTGAAACATTGAACGGGATTTTTCATTCAAGAATTGAATATCCTGAGCAGCAAATTAAAAAGAAGGTGGACTTATAATGAGCTTACACATTGATTTTACAGACGAAACCGAACAAATCTCCCCAGCTCAGATCGAGGAGTTAACGAACCTTTTAAATCAGGCAGCGGTCATGGAAGACATTCCCGATGAGACTGAGCTTTCTGTTACCTTTGTAACAAACGAGCGGATCCATGAGATCAACAAACAATATCGGGACAAAGATACGCCAACAGATGTGATCTCTTTTGCGATGGAAGAAATGGGTGAGGGAGAACTAGAAATCACTGGAGATGATTTACCGAGAATTCTTGGTGACATTATTATATCAGCAGAGATTGCTAAAAATCAGGCAGAAGAATACGGACACTCATTCTTGAGAGAACTTGGCTTTTTGACCGTTCATGGTTTTCTTCACCTCTTGGGCTATGATCACCTGAACGAACAAGAAGAAAAGAAAATGTTTAGCAGGCAAGATGAAATTCTTAACGAATACGGTCTCACCAGATAAGATGCGGCCATCAGCCCGCAGATTTGTTAGAAGTTTTGGATATGCCTGGGAAGGAATTAAGGCTGCAGTTAAAGGTGAGCAGAATATTAAAATTCATCTCGCTGTGAGTTGTATCGTTTTACTGGTGGCCTATGTCCTTGAATTTTCAGCTGAGAGGTTTTCCATTCTGCTGATTGTCATTGGGAATGTGATCTGTCTTGAAATCGTAAATACGGCACTTGAACGCCTCGTCGATTTGGTCACGAATGATTACCACCCGTTAGCAAAGCAGGCCAAAGATATGGCGGCGGGTGCAGTTTTGGTTTTTTCGGTGATTGCTGTTATAATCGGATTACTGCTATTTTTAAAACCTGCCTTACACTATTTCTCTTAGATATCAGCCGCTTGAATTGAGTCAAGGCTGGTGTTGAAAGGTGGAACAAGAGATGGAAAAAGAAAAACTGATTGAGGAAGCGGTTTCAGCGAGAGATTATGCTTATGTGCCTTATTCGAAATTTAAAGTGGGTGCTGCACTCTTAACAAAAGACGGCAAGGTCTATCGAGGCTCCAACATTGAAAATGCTGCTTATAGTGTAACAAACTGTGCAGAACGGACAGCATTGTTCAAAGCCGTTTCTGAAGGTGATAAAGAGTTTGCTGCCATAGCCGTAGTAGCAGATACAGATCGGCCCGTTCCGCCCTGCGGAGCTTGCAGACAAGTCATTTCAGAACTATGCCCGCCAGGCATGAAAGTTTATTTAACAAATTTAAAAGGAAACATCATGGAAACGACTGTGGAAGAATTGCTTCCAGGGGCGTTTTCACCGGGGGATTTGAATGAATAAAACAGGTTACAAATCAGGCTTTGTTTCTATAATCGGACGGCCGAACGTTGGGAAATCAACGTTGTTAAATCATATCATCGGCCAGAAGATCGCCATTATGAGTGACAAGCCGCAGACAACAAGGAATAAGATCCAGGGAGTGTATACAACGGATCAAGCACAAGTTATTTTTATAGACACTCCGGGTATTCATAAGCCTAAGCACCGTTTAGGTGATTTTATGACAAAAATCGCTCAGCAGACATTAAGGGAAGTAGATTTGATTCTTTTTGTCATCAATGCAGAAGAAGGGTATGGCAGAGGAGATCAGTTTATCATTGATAAACTTCAGGACATCAAACAGCCGATCTTCCTTGTGATCAATAAAATTGATACGATCCACCCTGACCAGCTGCTTCCGCTGATCGACTTTTACAGAGGCAAGGTTGATGTACAGGAAGTGATCCCGATCTCTGCTCTACAGGGCAACAACGTGAATACGCTCATGAACCAGATTACAGAATATTTGGAGGAGGGTCCGCAATATTATCCTGAAGACCAGATTACAGATCATCCTGAACGATTTATTGCCGGTGAGCTGATTCGTGAAAAAGTACTGCACCTGACGAGAGAGGAGATTCCTCACTCCATTGCTGTCGTCATTGAACAGATGCAGCGACGTGAGGACCGTGACGTGGTATTTATAAACGCCACCATCATCGTTGAACGAAAATCTCAAAAAGGGATCATCATAGGAAAACAAGGTTCGATGCTGAAAGAGGTCGGAAAACGAGCCCGTACAGATATTGAAAACTTGCTTGGATCTAAAGTTTTTCTGGAGCTTTTCGTGAAAGTACAGAATGATTGGAGAAACAAGCTGAGTAATCTAAAGGAATTCGGATTCAACGAAGACGAATATTGATCTTCCATATTTTCCTTCACATCAAAAAGATATATTAGGCAAACCTAAGGGCAAGAGAGTTTTATAAAACAACTTGAAAGGTGGAGCATTCCCATGAAAGAATTTACCTGGAAGGTATTTTGCGAAACGGGCAGTATCGATACCTATTTGTTGTTTAAAGAACTTGAGGTCGACATGTCAACAAGTGTGGCTCAGCAAGAAGATCAGCAAGCACATATTGACTCTCCCATCCAATAAGGTGCCTTCATTAAATGACCTGGTGGTGGTGTAATCATGCTGCAAAAGGTTGAAGGAATTGTTATCAGAAAAGTGGACTACGGTGAAACAAACGTAATTCTTACTCTTTTTACGAGAGAAAACGGAAAAATAGGAGTTATGGCAAGAGGGGCGAAGAAACCAAAAAGTCGCCTCTCTTCTGTTGCGCAGCTCTTTACATACGGTCATTTTGTTTTTCAGCAAAGCAGGGGGCTGGGTTCTCTGAGTCAAGGTGAAATCATCGACTCGTTCAGAGGCATCAAGGAAGATTTGTTTAAAACAGCTTATTGTGCTTATATGGTTGAATTTCTTGATAAGGTGACAGAAGAGAAAAAAACTCAGCCCTATTTATTTGAACATGTTTGGCAATCTTTCAACCTTATAAATGATGGTGCAGATCCAGAAGTTATCACGTTTATTTTTGAGATGAAAATGCTGCAGCAAGCGGGCATTGGCCCCCAAGTAAATCACTGCGCCAACTGCGGCAGAACCGAAGGGGAATTTGCCTTTTCCGTGCGGGAAGGTGGTTTTCTCTGTGACAGGTGCTGTCACCTGGACCCTAACAGGATTCCGCTGACTCGACCAGCTGCAAGACTCCTTCGCCTGTTTTATCATTTTGATTTAAATCGGCTTGGAAATGTATCGTTAAAAAAACAGACAAAGAACGAAATCCAGTTTATTCTATCTACCTACATTGATGAGTATTCAGGGATGTTCTTCAAATCTAAAAAGTTTTTGGATCAATTGAATAAATTTGAATAATAATGTTGCTTTTATACCTTTTAGCTTCGTTTGCTCCCTTAATTAGTATATAATGTTTAATAAAGAGTATAACACATTTCAAGTTTGCTAAGGTGGTGCGAACAATCGAACTGAATAAAAGGCAACAAACAATATTGCAGATCGTAAAAGACCATGGACCTATTACGGGGGAACATATTGCAGACCGTTTGCATTTGACAAGAGCTACGCTTAGGCCTGACCTAGCCATTTTAACGATGGCGGGTTATTTGGATGCCAGACCCCGTGTTGGCTATTTTTATACAGGCAAAACAGGCTCCCAGCTATTGACTGAAAAAATCAAGAAGATACAAGTCCATGAATTTTCATCGATCCCCGTTGTGGTTCCTGAATCTTCAACCGTATATGAAGCGATCTGTACCATGTTCCTTGAAGACGTGGGAACTTTGTTTATTGTGAATAAAAACTCTCATCTTGTTGGAGTGGTTTCAAGAAAAGACTTATTGAGAGCCAGTATGGGAAAACAGGAATTAAATGCCGTCCCTATCAACATTATTATGACCAGGATGCCGAATATCACATACTGTTTTAAAGAAGACCATTTACTGGATGTTGCCCATATTCTCATCCAAAAGCAGATTGACGGGCTGCCGGTCGTAAAAAAAGCTCCCAATGACGAAGGGTATGAAGTAGTGGGAAGAATCACGAAAACGAATATTACAAAGGCCTTTGTTGAATTGGCCAGGGATGAAATGATTATTTGATCTTCGCAATCAGGAGGTAATGATGACTGACCATATAAATCGCCCAATGATTTATGTTGTATCCGATTCTGTTGGCGAAACTGCGGAGCTTGTTGTAAAAGCAGCGGCCAGCCAATTTAATTCAACTGCCATTGAGCTTAAGCGGGTTCCATATGTAGAAGATAAGGAAACCATTAAAGAAGTAGTGGCATTAGCTAAAGAACATCAGGCTCTAATCGCGTTTACACTCGTCATACCAGAAATGAAGGAGTTTCTCCTCCAGCAGGCACTGGTTTCGGGAGTGGTTGCAGTAGATATTATCGGTCCGATGATGAACCAGATGCAGCAGCTTCTTCAGCAGGTTCCGAGATATGAGCCAGGAATTGTACATCAGCTGGATGATGATTATTTCCGGAAAGTTGAAGCCATCGAGTTTGCTGTTAAGTATGATGATGGAAGAGATCCAAGGGGAATTTTAAAAGCCGATATCGTTTTGGTAGGAGTGTCAAGGACGTCTAAAACCCCTTTGTCGCAGTATCTGGCTCACAAACGACTGAAAGTGGCCAATGTTCCGCTTGTTCCTGAAGTCGAGCCACCGGAGGAATTGTTCAAAGTCTCTGCTAAAAAGTGTTTCGGTTTAAGCATCACTCCTGAAAAACTAAACGATATCCGCAGAGAAAGACTGATGGCTCTTGGGTTAAATTCTGAGGCTAATTATGCCAATATCAACCGCATCAGGCAAGAGCTTGACTATTTCACTAAAACAATAGACCGGATCGGCTGTCGGGTCATTGATGTTTCAAACAAAGCCGTAGAGGAATCAGCAAATCTCATTTATAACATTTATACGGGCAAAAACTACCGATAACCATATCGCGTACGAAATCGTTTGATTTTGTACGCTTTTTTCTGCCGAAGTTATTTTTCTGGCATTATTATAAATTTTTAGCTATAATATAAAATTGTGATTAAAAGTTAGCAATGGAACCTAGAATAGGATAAGAATGTTCTTTCCAGAGCACAGGACAGACTGATTCTATGAAACAGCATTCTTCAACAAGACGTAAAACAAAAAAAGGTTTTCTTCGACATGTTTATTTTGTAGAAGGATTCTTATGGAGGATGTAGAAATTTAATTTATGTCTAATTCAAAATCAAAAGTATGGGTAGATGGAGATGCATGCCCGGTTCCGATTAGGAATTCTATTATCGAACATTGTCGGGAATTTAATTTATCGGCATTTTTTGTCATTTCATATGCCCATTATACAGCCCCTTCACCTGGTGTAGAATGGATTCTGGTCGATGCCAACCGTGAAGAAGTAGACCTGTATTTAATGAATCATTCAATGAAAGGAGATATTGCGGTTACTCAGGATTTTGGCCTGGCCAGTATCCTGGTCCCAAAAGGTGTGATTACGTTCCATCCCCGCGGTTTTTTATACCGGGAGGAAAATATGGAAAAAATGCTTTTTGAAAGGTATATTTCCGGGAAAGAAAGAAGAGCCGGCAAACGTACAAAAGGACCAGCGAAGTTTCAGGATTCTGATCTTGAACGTTTCTCCGGACAATTTAAAAAAATGTTGTCGAATATTGAAGGATTTCAATAACTCTTAACGAATAACTATAACCTGTGTGATTTTTACAGAGGAAAGTAAATAAAGCGGTGTTTAAACATGGCAGAACGAATTCCGGACGAACTGATAGAAAAAGTACGAACATCTCAAGATATTGTTGAACTAGTCAGTGACTATGTAACCTTGAAGAAACAAGGGCGCAATTATTTTGGCTTATGCCCATTTCACGGAGAGAAATCCCCTTCCTTTTCTGTTTCGCCTGATAAGCAGATCTACCACTGTTTCGGTTGCGGAGCAGGCGGTAATGCTTTCTCTTTTCTAATGAATATCGAAGGATTTTCATTTCTTGAGTCAGTGAAGCATATTGCACAGCGAACGGGAATAGATTTACCTCAACTGGAACGGCAGTCTGGAAACAGCAAATCCTCAGATAACCGGGCAGTCATGGGCGAGGCTCATGAACTTTTGGCGAAACTATTTCATCATTATCTGCTCAATACTGAGCAAGGTTTGAAAGCTCTCGACTATTTAAAGGGCAGAGGGTTTTCGGATGAAGTCATCTCCCGGTTTCAAATCGGGTTTGCACCTGATTCCTGGGATGCGGCCACCAACTTCCTCAGCAGAAGAAACTTCTCGCTGGAGCTCTCTGAAAAAGCCGGTTTGCTTGGCAAACGGGACTTTGACGGTAAATTCTTTGACCGGTTCAGAAACCGGATCATGTTTCCAATCTGGGATAAAAACGGTAAAGTCATCGGCTTTGGGGGCAGAATTTTGGACAGCGGGGAACCCAAATATTTAAACAGCCCTGAGACCTTGCTGTTTAATAAAGGCAAGAACTTGTATGCCTTGCATTTATCCCGTCCGGAAATGAGGAAAAAACAGCAGGCTGTTCTATTTGAAGGGTATGTTGATACGATTGCTGCCTGGAGAGCAGGCATTGAAAATGGGGTGGCTACACTTGGAACTTCTTTGACAGAAGATCAGGCAAAACTGCTGAAACGAAATGTACCTTCTGTCGTTATCTGTTATGATTCGGATCATGCAGGTGTTGAAGCCTCCTTTAGAGCTTCATCGATTTTATTAAAAGCAGGATGCAATGTGAAAATTGCGAAAATGCCAGACGGTCTTGATCCCGATGACTATATCCAAAAATATGGAGCCGAGAAGTTTAACAGGGATGTAATAGGGGCAAGTTTAACCGTAATGGCTTTTAAAATTCAATATTACAGAAGAGGTAAAAATCTCAACGATGAAGGAGAACGAATGCTCTATATCGAAGAGATAATAAAGGAAATCAGCCAATTGCCTAATGCGGTTGAAAAAGACCATTATTTAAGGCAGCTTGCTGATGAATTTAACCTCTCTCTGGAAGCTCTAAAGCAGCAGCAGTTTTTTACAGCTAAGCAGCAAAAGCGAAAAAAGGATAATGTTGACACAAACAGGAATAATAATCCTAGGAATAATACTTACTATAACAAACCGCTTTTGCCTGCCTATCATAATGCTGAACGGATTCTACTTGCGCATATGCTGAAAAACACAGACGTTGCCATCAGGGTTCAGGAGTTACTGGGAGCATCATTTAACATTGAAGAACACAATGCGGTTGCAGCTTATTTATATGCCTTCTATGAAGAAGGAAATTTGCCCAATGTTGGTTTGTTCCTGCAGCGCATTGAAGATGACAGGTTAAAAAAGATTGCTTCCGAGCTGGCGATGCTGACTGTCAATGAACATCTTTCCGATAAGGAAATGAGTGATTATATAAGACAGATCACCAACTATCCTAAATGGCTGGTGATACAGGGTAAAGAAAAGCACAAAAAGGAAGCGGAACGCGGGCAGGATTTTGCCAGGGCGGCCCAAATAGCAATGGAGATACTTCAAATGAAAAAAGAATTAAAAGGCTGATTATTTTTTTGTTGAAGTGTGGAAGGAGGGGATCGAATGGCTGAGAAACCAAACCGTCGCGAGACGGAGGGCGAATTAACCATCGATCAAGTAAAAGAGCAACTAATTGAAGCAGGGAAAAAGAATGGTGCGCTGACCTATACGGTCATTACCAACAAACTAGCGCCTTTTGATCAGGATTCAGAGCAAATGGATGAGTTCTACAATTTCCTTGAAGAACAGGGTGTAGAAGTAACCGATGAATCTGATTCTGATGAAGAAGAGCCTAAATTTGAAGCAGGCAAGGAAGAAGAAGAGTTTGACCTCAACGATCTCAGCGTTCCTCCAGGGGTGAAAATTAATGACCCTGTCCGAATGTACTTAAAAGAGATCGGCCGCGTGGATCTTCTTTCTGCAGAAGAAGAAATTTCCCTTGCTAAACGAATCGAAGAAGGTGACGAAGAAGCAAAACGCCGCCTTGCTGAAGCGAACCTTAGGCTGGTTGTAAGTATTGCCAAGCGTTACGTAGGCCGCGGGATGCTCTTCCTTGATCTTATTCAGGAAGGCAACATGGGACTTATTAAAGCGGTTGAGAAGTTTGATTACCGTAAAGGCTATAAGTTCAGTACGTATGCCACATGGTGGATCAGACAGGCTATAACACGAGCTATCGCTGACCAGGCAAGAACCATCCGTATTCCTGTTCATATGGTAGAGACAATAAATAAATTGATCCGCGTCCAGAGGCAGCTTCTGCAAGACTTGGGCCGCGAACCGACGCCTGAAGAAATTGGTGCGGAAATGGATCTCACTCCGGACAAAGTACGCGAAATCCTGAAGATCGCCCAGGAACCTGTTTCTCTTGAAACACCGATTGGTGAAGAAGACGATTCCCACCTTGGTGACTTCATTGAAGACCAGGACGCACTAGCTCCTTCTGAAGCTGCAGCTTATGAGCTGTTAAAAGAGCAGCTCGAAGATGTACTCGATACCCTCACCGACAGAGAAGAGAATGTTTTGCGTTTAAGATTCGGTCTTGATGACGGCCGTACACGTACTCTGGAAGAAGTTGGGAAAGTCTTCGGAGTAACCCGTGAACGGATCCGCCAAATCGAAGCTAAAGCACTTCGAAAACTCCGCCATCCAAGCAGAAGCAAGAGATTGAAGGATTTCTTGGAATAAAATAGATAAGTGATAAAGTCTGCCCTTGCCGGCAGGCTTTTTTATTTTGCTTAATGATTTATTGAACGAACGCAGGAAAATAGAACATAATAACATTTTTACCAGTTATTATTATCCATTTTACTGATAAATTTAGCTGAATGCAAATCACCCGGATAAAAAAAGACTTCCAAAAGAAGGAAAAATAAACGTAAAAATAATAATGTTAATGTTGTAAAAATTCTGCCTTTATATCTATAATAAACTTGAAAGCGATTACACACAATGGTGAAATTATACAAAAGGTGGGGTCATCCATGAATTACGCATTGACAGATGAGCAAGCAATGATACAAAAAATGATGAGGGAATTTGCTGATGAAGAAGTTGCGCCTGGCGCAGAACAGAGAGACAAAGAAAAAAAGTTCCCTGTTGAAATTTTTCAGAAGCTAGGGAAGCTGGGAATCATGGGCTTGCCTTTCCCTGAAGAATATGGCGGCGGAGGGGCAGATACCATTTCTTTTGCGATCGCAGTAGAAGAACTAAGCCGAGCATGCGGTTCTGCCGGTATCACGTATTCGGCACATGTTTCTCTTGGCGGAGCTCCCCTCTATTTGTTTGGAACAGAAGAGCAGAAGCAAAAATATCTTGTGCCAATCTGTACAGGAGAATCGATGGGTGCTTTTGGTCTGACTGAACCGAACGCTGGCTCAGATGCTGGGGGAACACAAACAACCGCTGTGAAACAAGGCAATCAATGGGTGATCAGCGGAAGCAAGTGCTACATTACAAATGCAAGCTATGCCAAGCATCTCGCACTGACAGCAATTACAGGGAAAAATGACGGCAAGAAAGAGATAAGTGCCATTATTGTTCCAACTGACTCTGAAGGTTTTAAAGTGATCGATAACTATGAGAAACTGGGGCTTCATTCTTCAAACACTACTGAATTAATCCTTGACCAAGTAAAAGTTCCAGAGGAGAATTTGCTCGGACAGCGTGGAGATGGTTTTAAGCAATTTCTGATCACGCTTGACGGCGGACGTATTGGTATAGGTGCGATGGCAGTAGGCATTGCACAGGCTGCCTATGACAAGGCTCTTGCTTATTCTAAAGAGAGAAAGCAGTTTGGGACCGCTCTTTCTAAATTTCAGGCGATTCAATTCAAACTTGCTGACATGGCAATGAAGATTGAACTGGCGAGGAACATGGTATACAAAGCCGCCTGGTTAAAAGACCAAGGGAAAAGGTTTTCCAAAGAAGCAGCAATGGCGAAGCTTTACGCTTCAGAGGCTTGCATGCAGATCTGTTCGGAAGCGGTTCAGATTCACGGTGGTTACGGGTACATGAGAGACTATCATGTAGAGCGCTATTTCCGTGATGCTAAGCTGACTGAAATTGGTGAAGGAACGTCTGAGATTCAAAGAATGGTAATATCCAGAGAAATCGGCTGTTAATTCTAAAGAATGGGGTGAATTATGACAGAGCTGCAATCCGTAACTATTGGAAAATATCTTGAAGAGCAAGTGAAGAAATTCGGCTCTCGTGAAGCTGTTGTATACAGCAAATTAGGAATCCGGTATTCCTATAAAGAATTTTACGATTTAACTGCGAAAGTAGCTAAAGGATTAATGTCACTCGGTATTAAAAAGGGAGATCATATTGCAGTCTGGGCAACCAATGTGCCGGAATGGATATTGCTGCAATTCGGCTCAGCAAGAGCGGGGGCGGTATTAGTAACGGTAAATACCAGCTACCAGCAGACTGAACTGGAATACCTCCTAAAACAGTCAGATTCAAAAGCCTTATTTCTCATAGAGGGCTTCAAAAACACGTCCTATGTACAAATGGCTCAGGCTGTTCAATCCAAAAACGAACAATTCCCTCTGCTGGATCAATTCATTTATATAGGCAATGGCCAGCCAGAAGGGATGTCAAACTGGGAAGAGATGCTTCGTTCAGGAGAAAACATTTCCGATGAGGAGCTCCTAGAGAGAGAAAAATGCCTGGAGCCTTCAGATGTCATTAACATGCAGTACACGTCAGGCACGACTGGTTTTCCAAAAGGGGTCATGCTGACGCATAGTAATATTCTTGGAAACGCTCATCGTTTGGCGGCAGCCATGAGGTTAACTGAACAGGACCGTCTATGTATTCCGGTACCGTTCTTTCACTGTTTTGGGTGTGTGATCGGAACGTTAACAGCAGTTTCCGCTGGAGCAGCTATGGTACCCATCGTTCAATTCAGTGCAAAGGAAGTCCTGGAGACCGTCGAAAAGGAAAAATGCACGGCGCTTCACGGCGTACCTACAATGTTCATTGCAGAACTGAATTATGAAAATTTCCAGCAGTACGATTTAAGTTCGCTTCGGACAGGAGTGATGGCAGGATCTACTTGTCCAATTGAAGTCATGAAGAATGTCATCAGTAAAATGGGAATGTCAGAAATCACAATTGCTTATGGACAGACAGAAACCTCGCCGGTCTTTACTCAAACGACACCTGATGATCCTATTGAAAAGAGGGTGGAGACGGTTGGGAAAAAGCACCCGGGTGTTGAAATCAAAGTTATCGATCCTGCAACAGGCAAGACGGTACCTTTTGGAGAACAGGGGGAACTCTGTACAAGAGGCTACCATGTGATGAAAGGATATTATAAGATGCCTGATGCGACCAGAGATGCGATTGATCAGGAGGGCTGGCTCCATACCGGTGATCTGGCTGTGATGGACGATGAGGGCTACGTGGCCATCACCGGCCGTTTGAAGGATATGATCATCCGCGGCGGTGAAAACATTTACCCGCGAGAAGTCGAAGAATTTTTATATTCGCATCCTTCAATTCTCGATGTTCAGGTGATCGGAGTTCCGGACGAAACATTTGGAGAAAAAGTGGCTGCCTGCATCCAGCTAAAAGTGGGGCATAGCATTGGGAAAGAAGAACTGGCTGCCTATTGCCAAGGAAAGATATCCAAGTTCAAAATTCCTGAATACATGATTTTTGTAGACGAATATCCAATGACGGCATCTGGTAAAATTCAAAAGTATAAATTGCGTGAGGAGGCTAAAAAGCAAATTGAAGCAGAACAAGGTATAGTGACCTGATCGTCCGCAACGCGGGCGTTTTTTCTTTGCTGCATCAGGTGATCATTTAATATGAAATCCATACACTATGTTTAATTCCAAGTTTGAAGGCTTTTTACAAAACTAGTAAAAGTTTAACTTTCTCTTTCCTTCGACTCTTTTTTCAAGTAAAATAGGATATGGATTGTTAGCACTTACATAAGCAGGCAAAATGTACATCAAATGTATAACAGATGAAGGAGGAAAAATGATGAAACGTAATCCGCTTATTCCTTTTATCTTTACAGGAGTAATTGGCATTATTCTCATTATCGGCATGTCATTTTGGGGAATACATAATCAGGAACAAGCGAAAAAGGAAAAAGAACAGGCTGCACTTGATCCTGCAGCAATTTTTAAACAAAACTGTTCTTCCTGCCATGGCCAAAACCTGGAAGGCGCGGTTGGTCCTAACCTTCAAAAAGTCGGAGCCAAATATTCAAAAGAGCAAATCACTAATATTCTTAAAAATGGTAAACCTGGCGGAATGCCCGCTGGTGTCGTAAAAGGCGAAGAGCAACAAATCATTGCAAAATGGCTTTCAGAGAAAAAATAAAAGAAGCTGACTTCAATCAACAGCCTTATGGCGTTATGATTGAGTCGGCTTTTTTACTTTTTTCCTGTGACATGATAATAATAAGTAGTACGATAATAAAAACAGGTGGATAAAAATGAAACGAGATAACCTTTCCTTAAGACTTAAAACAGTAGCAAATTATGTGCACCGGGAGGCAGTGATAGCTGATATTGGTTCGGATCATGCCTACCTTCCATGCTATTTAGTACTTGAACACCAAGTTGTATATGCGATTGCGGGTGAAGTAAATGAGGGCCCCTATCAATCAGCATTAAAAGAAGTACAATCAGCGAACCTCCAGACTAAAATATCAGTCCGCAAAGGAGACGGTCTTGAAGTGATCTCTCCCAACGAAACGGATGTAATCACCATTTGCGGAATGGGCGGTCAACTGATTGCCAGTATTTTAGAAAAAGGGAAATCCAAGCTGAAAGGTGTTAAAAGACTAATATTGCAGCCGAATGTAGGTGCAGACTCGGTCAGAATTTGGCTTAAAAATGAAGGATGGACCTTAACTCAGGAGGAAATTTTAAAAGAAGACGGCAAGATTTATGAAGTACTGGTGGCAGATCGCCAAGAAGGGAACCAGCCATATACTGAGAATGAAACGCTTGAACTATTGCTGGGCCCTTTTTTGATGAAGCAAAAGAATGAGGCATTCATTGAAAAATGGAGAGGCGAGCTTGAGCAGTGGACCAAAATCCTTCAGCAAATGGAATCAAGCCAATCTCCTGATTCGATGGAGCGAAAACGGCAATTGATGAAAAGAATAGAATCCGTAAAGAAGGAGCTGGAATCGTGAATAAATACGCAAACGGGCACTCGGTCATTGGTGAGCTGCATGCCTTGGCACCAAAACATCTTGCGGAAGAAGGAGACCCGATCGGATTGCAGGTCGGAAATTTGAACAAGCCTGTAAAAAAAGTCATGATTGCCCTGGATGTATTGGAAGAAGTAGTGGATGAAGCGATTGAAAAAGGAGCGGAATTGATCATCGCCCATCACCCGATGATCTACCGACCGCTGAAAAAAATTGATCTCTCCATGCCGCAGGGAAGAATGGTTGAAAAGCTCATTAAAAATGACATAGCAGTATACGCAGCACACACGAATCTGGATGTAGCGAAGGGCGGAGTGAACGACTGGCTGGCTGAGGCCTTGCACCTCGAACAGACAGAAGTTCTTAAAGGCACCAAAGAGATATCCCTTGTCAAACTTGCGGTATATGTGCCGGAAGAACAGGCGGATACTGTCAGAGAAGCCATGGCCGCGGCAGGAGCAGGTCATATCGGTCAATATAGCCATTGTACGTTTAATACGTCAGGTGAAGGTACCTTCAAGCCTCTTGAGGGGACAAATCCTTTTATCGGCACGAAAGGAAAGGTTGAAAGGGTAAATGAAATCAAAATAGAAACGGTGATTTCTGAAGACCTGGTGAAACAAGTCATATCCTCCATGAAGAAAGCTCATCCCTATGAAGAGGTGGCTTATGATCTGTATGAACTGAAAAACGAAGGAGAAACCCTCGGGATTGGAAAGATTGGCCGTCTTGCGGAAGAAATGCCGTTCGAAGATTTTATCCAGCACGTCAAACAAACATTGGATGTACCAGCCTTGCGTGCGGTGAAAGGGCACTCGAGGCCAGTCAGAAAGGTTGCTGTGGTAGGCGGTGATGGAAACAAGTTCATATCTGCTGCCATCATGAAGGGGGCAGATGTGCTCGTAACAGGGGATATGTATTATCATAATGCCCATGATGCCCAGGCAGCAGGCTTGTCCATAATCGATCCCGGACATAATGTGGAGAAAATCATGAAAACAGGACTCTCTAATTTTTTATCAGTAGAATTGAAAAAAAAGGGCTACGCTACCGAAGTCATTTCTTCTGCAGTTCATACCGATCCATTTCTTTTCTATTAAGCTCCATAGTCAATGTTGTTCTTTTTGGGTGGGGTGTGATTGAACCGCCCTCTGAAACGCTGATAAGCCGGCTATCACCCCTTAATATTGAAAAAAAAGACTTGAGGGTCTCTTTTAATCAGAGTATGCGATGTTCAATAGGATAGAAATACAACAATATGCTTTAACAAAGCCAATTATTAAAAATAAAAGGCTGACAAACCACTTGGTTATGTCAGCCTTTTTATTATTGCTTCGTTTTTACTTTTGGCAAGATCTTGCTTAAGCTTACTTTTCTTTCTTTTTCCCAAGTCGAAGGATCTTTATCGTCATATTGCTCTAAAAAAGAGATAACTTCCTTCGTGATGGGGGTAGGGGTGGAGGCGCCGGATGTGATGCCGACGATGTTCACATCTTTAAGCCAATCCAGTTCAATTTCAGTGACATCGGCAATACGGTAAGCTGGTGTTCCTGCAATTTCCTGTGAAACTTGTGCCAGACGGTTCGAATTGTTGCTTTTCGGATCGCCTACAACAAGAACAAGATCACATTCTTTTGCCTGCTCTGCAACAGCTTCTTGTCGGACCTGTGTAGCCAAACAGATTTCTTTATGAACCTCGGCGTTAGGGTATTTTATCAGCAGCTGTTTAATGATCTCAGCTACATCCCACTGGCTCATCGTCGTCTGATTCGTAATAAGAATCTTGGCGTTCTCAATCGTCAGGTTGGCAATGTCCTGTGTGTTTTCAATCAAATGAACCGCATGGGGAGCGATGCCAATCGCACCTTCCGGCTCAGGATGGCCCTTTTTGCCAATATAAATGACTACATATCCTTCTTTTTCTTTTTCCCGGATTAAGTCATGTGTTTTGGTAACATCTGGACACGTTGCATCAATTTCGATCAGCCCTTTTTCATGAGCGATGCGTCTCACTTCTGGAGATACTCCATGAGCTGTGTAAATAACAGTGCCCGACTCAATGTTGCGGATGATGTCCAAACGGCTCTTCCCGTCCAGCGTAATAATTCCCTCTTCTTCAAAAGCATCGGTAACATGTTTATTATGAACAATCATGCCCAAAATATAGATAGGCCGGGGCAATGATGGATCTTTAGCCGCCTGTCTTGCTAATACCATGGCATCAACTACGCCATAGCAATAACCTCGAGGAGATATTCTAACAACCTTCATTTTCATCTCTCCCTTATAAACTAAAAAGATCGGCTGTTCAGATGAAATGGTCTGAACACCTCTTCCCATTATAAAGGAGAGCGTATAAGAAAACAATGAAGCGGACTTTGAGCTAAATGAACAGCTTTGGTGGAGGCTGCAGGCGTGTGACCGGTCTTTTACTCGATGATTTCGGCGGCTTTCCAACATTTTTTACTTTTCTGGCTGCAGGACCGATAATAATTTTAGCGTCTTCTGGAGTGCCTGCCGGTATATCATAAGGAAAGCTGCTTTCTTCCAGCATCTCGCTGTCTACTGCAACTTTTACAGGCTTAGCTTCAGTTTTGGGTTTCTCTTTCTTTTTAGGTTTGCTTTGAGGAGCTGCTTCTTTTTTTGCTTTTGTTCTTTCGTCTCTGGCTTCTTTTTTTTCTTTTATCGTTTTGTTTGTGTTATCTCTAAATTCTTTTAAGGACTTCATCATGTCCGGTAGATTTTTTACCATTGGCCCGTACTGTTTTACCATGGGACCCATTGTTTCAGCAACCTGCAGCATTTTTTGAACGTTTTCCACCATGGTCAGAACGTTCAACGGCGATCTGGCCGCACCGCCTAGACCGGCTAGAGACCGCATGCCCGCTGGAGGAGTGAATCGCTGTCCAGGCGGTATACCCGCCGATCGTCCGCGCTGAGGACCTATAGGGGGATATGGATGCATTGTTTGACCCTCCCTTCAGAAAAATACCCTTCACTTAAAGATATGAAAGTCTGGCTCAAAGGTGTGCGGATGTCTTGGCAAAACGGCAGATCTTCATAGCTAATTTTCAAGACTTCATCTATAATACTAAAAGTAGACAATACAAATGGAAAAAAGTCAGGTGATAAAAAATGAAAACAGCGTTTGACCGTTTAAATATAAAACCGTTTTTATTAAACGCAATGATCGAGCAAGGATTCAAAAAACCGACAGATATTCAGGAGCGAGTTGTTCCGGGAATTCTGAACGGTTATGACATTATCGGACAGTCACAGACCGGTTCAGGTAAAACTTTAGCTTTCCTTTTGCCGGTACTGAATAAGATCAATACCGAAAAAAATGAAATTCAAGCAATCATCACGGCGCCTACCCGTGAACTCGCACAGCAGATCTTTGAGGAGTATGAAAAGCTGTCGGAATACTTTCCTGAAGATGATTTCATCCGGGCGAAGACGGTCGTTGGTGGAACCGACCGAAAAAGAATGGCTGACCGTCTGAAGAATGCCCCGCATTTGATCATCGGTACACCAGGGCGCATTAAAGACTTGGTGAACAATGAAGGAATCAATATCTTTTCGGCAACGACGCTCGTTGTTGATGAAGCTGATCAAATGCTCGATATGGGATTCATTGAAGACGTCGACCAGGTGGCAGCACGTATGGCAACAAAAATTCAAATGCTTGTGTTTTCCGCGACAATCCCGGAAAAGCTGCAGCCGCTGCTTAAAAAATATATGAATAATCCGCGCCATGTTCATGTGAGCCCTGAACAGACGACAGCGAAAGAAATCAAACATGTTTTGATTCCGCTAAAGCATAAGGACAAGATAAAGACTTTGATCGAAGTTGCAAAAGCGTATAATCCTTACCTTTGTTTAGTCTTCGTCAACACGAAGAAAACAGCAGATGAAGTAGCGGATGCCATGCTCGCAGAAGGCATGAATGCCGAGCGGCTGCACGGCGATGTTCCTCCGCGTGAACGGAAGAATATCATGAAACGAGTGCAAAAAGCAGAGTTTCAATATGTTGTAGCGACTGACCTGGCAGCGAGGGGCATTGATATTAAAGGGGTAAGTCATATCATTAACTTCGAGCTCCCGGCCGATTTGGATTATTATATCCATCGTACAGGCCGGACAGGCCGTGCTGGAATGTCAGGCATCGCGGCAACCATCATTGAACCTTCTGATCAGCTCGCTATTCAAAAACTGCAGAATCGAAAAATTCTGTTTGTTCAAGAAGAGCTGAAGAACGGGGAATGGAAAGAGGTGCCCCTTCGAATAAGAAAGGCCACTGTCCAAAAAGGAAGCACAGGTGCAAGTGTACAGAAACCTAAAAAAGTGAAGCCAGGCTATAAAAAGAAGATGGCAGAAGAAAAACGCAGAATGGAAAAAAGGCAAAATCGCAATAAAAGATAATCATCAAGGTTAGAGAAGGAGATCAGGTATGCTGAAACTAGGATCACACGTATCAATGAGCGGAAAGAAAATGCTTCTTGGGGCAAGTGAAGAAGCAGCTTCCTATGGAGCCAATACTTTCATGGTTTATACTGGTGCGCCTCAGAATACCCGCAGAAAAAAGATTGAAGATCTGAACATTGAAGCGGGTATCAAGCATATGCAAGAAAATGGCATGACAGAATTGGTCGTGCACGCACCATACATCATTAACATCGGAAACTCAGTCAAACCGGAAACTTTCCAGCTGGGCGTTGACTTTCTTACTTCTGAGATCGAACGTACAGCTGCCATTGGCGGAAAGCAAATCGTTCTTCATCCCGGAGCCCATGTTGGTGCGGGAACAGAAGATGGGATCAAGAAAATTATTGAAGGTTTGAATGAGGTGCTGACACCTGAACAAAATGTTCAGATTGCACTGGAGACTATGGCAGGAAAGGGTTCGGAATGCGGCTGTACGTTTGAAGAATTGGCTTCTATTATTGATGGGGTTCACCTTAACGATAAGCTTTCCATCTGCTTTGATACTTGTCATACGCATGACTCTGGATACGATATCATCAATGATTTTGATGGAGTGCTGAACACATTTGACAAATTGATCGGCCTTGATCGTCTGAAGGTTCTTCATATCAATGACAGCAAGAATGAGCGCGGAGCCCGAAAGGACCGCCACGAGAACATCGGATTCGGAAAGATCGGTTTTGATGCATTAAACTATATCGTCCACCATCCGCAGCTTGGCGATGTCCCTAAAATATTAGAGACACCTTATGTTGGAACAGATAAGAACAATAAAAAACCTCCATATCAACTGGAGATCGAAATGCTGAAGAATAAAGAGTTTGTTCCGACTTTGCAGGAACAGCTCCTAACTGTATAAAAAAAGAGGCGGAAAAACGCCTCTTTTTTATCTGTTTAAATAATTGTTGATTAAGTATTGGATGTAATTTGCTTTCTCGCGGCTCACTTCTGCGGCAATCGCTTCAATGATTTCTGCACGCTGGGCAGCATTTGTTATGTTAATGTTGTATCTTCTTAAAATCCCGATCACTTTATTGGCTTCCTGCATGGAAACCGGAAACTGATACTGTCCTGCCAATTGAACGAGTTCCTGGGCAGTAAGCTGATTTAATTTCGAGTTGAGCATGTGGACCATAAAAGGATTCATTTTATCCCCTCCTATTCACCCTATCCTATGAAGGAGCGGAAAAAAAGTGAACAGAAAAAAGCCGCTTAGAGCGGCTTTTTAGTAATTTATATCACAGAATGAAACATGAAATTTATCAGAAATAATAAGGCGATTACATACAGTGGTGCAGGGATCTGCTTGCGCTGTCCCACTGCCATTTTCAAAACGGGATAAGCGATGAAACCGAAGGCCAGCCCGTCAACAATGCTGTATGTTAAGGGGATGAGCGCGATGATCAAAAACGCAGGAAATCCTTCTGTAAAATCAGAAAGCGGGATATGCTGTATATTTTGGACCATAAGACCGCCAATAATAATCAGTACAGGCGCGATTGCTCCATCTGGTATCATGCTGAGGAATGGAGTGACAGCAATCGAGGCAAGGAACAAGATCCCTGTAACGACACTCGTCAAACCCGTTCTGCCTCCTTCGGAAATCCCGGCAGCACTCTCTACTGTAGAAATGGTAGGGCTTGTACCAAGTACGCCTGAAATGAGAGATGCAACAGCATTTGCCTGAAAGGCTTTTGGGAATTTTCCGCGATCTGGCAGAAGGCCGTGAAGGAGCCCCATGTTTTCAAATGTAACAATCATCGTAAGTGAAAACGTAGCAATCCAGAATGGAAGGCTGAAGATTCCTTTGAAATCTGCTCCGAAAAAGAGCTCCATAAAGGGCGCCAATTCAAGTTTATTATGAGTATCCTCCGTGCCATTCGCCCAGCCGGTTAGATAACCGATCAGGCAAGTAAGCGCAATTCCAATCAAGAAGCTGCCTTTCACATTTCTTGAAAAAAGAAACAAGGTTACGACCAGCCCTATGATGGTGAGCAAAGTGGTCGGATGCCCTAAATGTCCAAGCTTCACAAAAGTAGTAGAACTGGCTTCAATAATTCCGCCTTTTTGCAGGCCGATAAATGCTAGAAATAATCCAATGCCAACCGTTATACTATGCTTTAAAGAAGCTGGAATACTTTCTGCCAGTACATCCTTAAGCCGGGTTGAGGCAACAGCCAAAAATAGAATACCTGAGATGATAACAGCAGCAAGCGCTTCTCTCCATGAAAGCCCCATACCTTGTATGATGGTATAGGTAAAAAAGGCGTTTACGCCCATACCCGGCGTTAAAATGATCGGAGCGTTCGCATAGAATCCCATAAAAAAGCATCCGGCTACAGAGGTCAGGATAGTGGCAAGAAGTACGCCGTAATAAGGCATTCCTGCATCAGCCAGTATTAAAGGATTGACGATAATAATATAAGCAATGGTGAAAAATGATGTAACACCAGCAAGTACTTCCTGTTTTATGGAACTGCTGTGTTTCTCTAACTGAAAAAATTTTGATACGTTCAAGTGTTTCCCTTCTTTATTTACTTATCCCTCTCCCACCCAGCAGCCAAGAGCTGCCAATTAAAAATTATAACGCAATGCCTCCTTCTTGACTACTCCTTCTTTTTAAAGGTTTCAAAGTGGAGGGGAAGTAGCATTAAACAGAGCAAGGGATGATAGAAATGACATATAAAGCAGTATGTTTTGATATGGACGGTGTATTGGTTGATACGATGAAAGACCATGCAAAGGCGTGGAACTATGCCTTTGGTGAGCAGGGCCACATCATTAGTGAAGATTACTTTTACGAGCTGGAAGGAATGCCGGGGATGCAGACCATTCTTCATGTCAATAACCGCCATCTGCTCAAATTATCTGATACTGAACAAGAAGAAATCTATCATAATAAACGGTCGCATTTTATACAAAATTCTACCTATGCCTTCTATGACGAAACCGTTGATGCCATCCTGGCTTTAAAGGAAGCAGGGATACCGATCGCTCTTGCGACAGGGAGCAGAAAAGAGTTTGTACAGGAAGTACTTGAAAAGCTCCGGGTCTCATTTGATGCTGTAATTACAGGCGATGATGTTGAAAAAGGTAAGCCTTCACCAGAGCCTTATGAAAGAGTGTTTAAGCAGTTTTCGTATTCAGCTGAAGAATGGATTGTCGTTGAAAACGCACCGCTTGGTATTCAGGCCGCTGATGATTCCGGTGCCTATGTTCTTGCGCTGCTGACCACACTTCCTGAAGAAAAGCAGTCCAGGGCAGATGAAATTCTCAAAGATCATGGGAGGTTGAAGGAGTACTTGCTGAGAAAGCTGAGAGGATAAGCTCGCTATTTTACAAAATGAGAGGTTTCTTGTATACTTTACTGGAATTTAAATCGTAACCGTTACTATTAGATGGAGGCGCGTATGTCACAGCAAGCTGTTAAACCAGCCGTTAAGATAGAGGATCTTTCCTTCCATTATGGAGACCGAAACGTTCTTGAACATATTACATTTGAGATTCCTGAAGGATCGTTTATGGGACTTGTCGGTCCGAACGGCTCTGGCAAATCCACCTTGATCAAATGTATTTTAGGGCTGTTAAAACCGCAATCCGGCAAAGTTTTTTTGTTCGGAGAGCACTTGAGCCAATTTAGAAACTGGGATGAGATAGGGTACGTGTCCCAAAAAGCCAATAGTTTTAATACAGCTTTTCCAGCGACTGTCTATGAGGTGGTATCGATGGGGCTGTTCGGCAAGGTTGGCCTGTTCCGGTTTTTGACCAAGAAACATAAGCAGAAAATCATTGAGGCGATTGAAACCGTAGGCATGATACCTTACATGAACCGAAATATTGGTGAACTTTCGGGCGGCCAGCAGCAAAGGGTGTTCATCGCGAGAGCGCTTGTCAGCGACCCGAATCTGCTTATCCTGGATGAACCGACTGTCGGTGTCGATTCTGCATCGGTTTCCAGCTTCTATCAGATGCTGAAAAACCTGAACCGCGAGAAAGATCTGACACTGCTCCTTGTTACACATGATGTAGGTGTCATGTCTGACTATGTCACCCATGTGGCCTGTTTGAATAAACAGCTGCACTTTCATGGAAATACAGCTGAGTTTGAGAAAACCTCTAAAGAAGGCTTTTCACAAATGTATGGGCACCATGTCCATGTAATAGAACATCAACATTAACCGGAGGAAGAGTGGATGTCATTCCCGTTTTTTCAATATGATTTTTTGCAGAATGCATTTCTTACAGGAATTATGATTGGTCTATTGGCCCCTGTACTTGGTGTATTTATTGTTGTTAGAAGACAATCTTTAATTGCAGATGCACTGTCGCATATTACACTGGCAGGAATTGCAGCAAACCTGATGCTGGGACGTAACGTCGCATTTTTCAGCGGGCTGAATCCTCTATATATGGGGATGGTCTTCTCGGTCGGGGGCGCAGTGGGGATCGAACAGCTGCGCAAAGTATATAAGCATTATGAAGAACTTGCCATACCAATTATCATGTCAGCCGGAATCGGACTGAGTGTTATTTTTATCTCACTTGCGAATGGTTTTAATACGGACTTATTCAATTATTTATTCGGAAGCGTACTGGCTGTTAAAGAATCCGATGTATGGACAATCTTTTTTATTCTTTTGCTTGTGTTTGCCTTTGTACTGTTTTTATATAAAGAATTATTTGTGCTCTCCTTTGATGAGGAGCAGGCTGCTGTTTCTGGGATTAAAGGAAAGTGGATACAGTTTCTATTCATTGTCATGGTGGCTCTTGTCATTGCTTCTTCCATGAAAATTGTAGGCATTTTGCTTGTTTCTTCTTTGATGACATTGCCGGTTGCAGCCAGTATCCGGCTTGCGAACGGGTTTAAGCAGACATTTGTTTTGTCTGTCATCTTTGGCGAAACAGCGGTCATTCTTGGCCTCATTCTGTCTTATTATCTGGACTTTGCCCCTGGCGGCACTATCGTAATGATCTCGGTCATCATTTTATTGCTGTCGCTTTTGTGGAAAAAGCTGCGTTCCAGAAGAAAAATAGCGATTAACCAATAGTGGAGGTGCAGTATGGACGTTTTAACCGCCATTCATTTATTGAAAAAGAAGGGCTATAAATATACCGATAAACGGAAAGACATCCTTCAATTGTTTTCCGATGAAAAAAGGTATCTAAGCGCCAGAGATGTTCAAGATTCACTGAAAGAGAATTATCCTGGATTGAGTTTTGATACCATTTACCGCAATCTTTCTACCTTCTCAGACCTGGATATATTAGAAGAGACTGAACTGGAAGGGGAGAAAAAATTCCGGTTCACTTGTCCTACACAGGAACATCATCATCATTTGATCTGTTTGAAGTGCGGAAAGACAAAGGAAATCAATGCCTGTCCGATGGAAAATGTAACCACAGATTTGTCGGACTTTACCGTTACCGGACATAAATTCGAAATTTATGGTATCTGCCAGGTATGTGTAAACTGATCGAGGATTGAGGTATGACTTTCCTCTAAATGTGGCATCCTAGCCGTAAAGGAGGAGAGTCATTTTGCCAACAGTAAAATGTAATGTAGCCAACTGCACATATTGGGGAGAAGGCAACAATTGTGTAGCCGATGCCATCCTTGTTGAAATCGATAAGCATGCCAACAATAGATACGATATGGAAGCAAGCGGTGATCTGGGCGGAGATGCCAATCACAAAGACAACGCCGATAAACCGGCTGAAACCTGCTGCCATACATTCAAGCGAAAACAATGATAAAAAAAGGAGCGTTTACCGCTCCTTTTTTATTTGCCGCTTCAGCTTTTCATTAAATTAACAACTATATTTACCTTGTTTAAAGCCATACTAAAAACGCTCCACCAAAGAAAGTGAGGGATTCGGTATGGCAGAAGATAAAGAATTTGAATCGGAATACAGAAGAGAACCTGTTAACCGGGATTCGGATTACAGAGAGGAAATGGCTGCTGATGTTGTCCCGATCACGAGCGGAGCAGCTCTTCCTGAGTATGATCGTCCCCGAGACGAACGTGAGCATGTAGAAAGAGAAAGACATGAAGAAAGAGATGACCGCGGCCAGGCAGGAAGGGTAATCGGAATGTTTTCCGTTATCCTGTCTGTTCTGTCATTGTTCATTCTTCCTGTCCTTTTCGGGGCTGCCGGTATTATCGGCGGTTTTATTGCAGCTAGGCGGGGAGCAACCACTTCAGGTTACTGGGCGATCGGAATTGGGATTGCTTCCATTGTCATCAGTTTATTATTTGCCCCCTTCTTTTAAATACAGGAGCAAAAAAAGCCTGCCGGTTCATCCGGCAGGCTTTTTGTTATTATACAAATTCAGCTTGTTGTTTGGCATGATGTTCTTCAGCCAATTTATCGATTTCTTTTTTCAGCTCATCAAGAAGCTGATCTTCTGGAATCTTGCGTACAATTTCTCCGTGGCGGAAAAGCAAACCTTCGCCTCTTGCGCCTGCGATGCCAATATCAGCTTCGCGCGCTTCTCCTGGTCCGTTAACGGCGCAGCCGAGTACAGCAACCTTAATCGGCGCACGAATTTTAGAGATATATTTCTCTACTTCATTTGCGATTGAAATCAGGTCAATTTCAATTCTTCCGCATGTAGGACAAGAAATCAGTGTAGCTGCATCAGAAAGCAATCCGAACGATTTCAGCAGCTCTCTTGCCACTTTCACTTCCTCAACAGGGTCTGCACTTAAAGATATACGGAGTGTGTTTCCGATTCCTTTGCTGAGGATAACACCCAATCCTGCTGCACTTTTTACGGTTCCGGCAAAAAGAGTACCGGATTCTGTGATGCCGAGATGGAGAGGATAGTCAAAGGCTTGTGCTGCTTTTTCATACGCTTCTATTGCCAAGTTAACATCAGAAGCCTTCATGGACACGATAATGTCATGAAAATCAAGATCTTCGAGAATCTTAATATGATCAAGTGCACTCTCAACCATGCCTTCTGCAGTCGGGTATCCGTATTTTTCAAGATATTTCTTCTCGAGAGAGCCCGCGTTAACACCGATACGAATCGGAATACCTTTAGCTTTTGCTGCTTTAACGACAGCTTCTACTTTTTCTTTGCGCCCGATGTTGCCCGGGTTGATTCTGATCTTGTCGGCGCCGCCTTCAATCGCTTTAAGAGCGAGCTTATAATCAAAATGAATATCAACGACAAGCGGAATGGATATTTGTTTTTTTATATCGGCAATAGCCTCTGCTGCGCGCATGTCAGGACAGGCGACGCGGACAATTTGGCATCCTGCCTCTTCCAGGCGTTTGATTTCTGCAACAGTAGCTTCAACATCATGTGTTTTTGTAGTCGTCATGCTTTGAACGATTACCTGGTCGTTGCCGCCGATTGTTAAAGGGCCGACTTTGACAGGTCTCGTTTTTGAACGATGCGTAATTTCACTCATTGGTGAACCGCTCCTTTAATTTCTAGTATGACAGATAAAAAGCAACATCTGTACAGTAGTACATTTTATCAAGGGTTCCTTTAGTTTGGCAAGAAATCTAGTGTTTTAGTTCTTTATAGACCGGAAAATTATACATCCTTCCAACTTGAATGCTTTCAGGCCGGATATTGTGATTATATCTCTGAAAGTCCTTAATAATCTCAGGAATTGGCTTGGAAAGGGAAGCGGGGTTCACCTTTTCAATGATCGAAAGAACGGTATCTCCAGAAGAAACTTTCACTTTTTTATAAGGTGTGCTATTTTTTATACTGACCGCAGAAACGGGGGCTGGTTTTGAGCTATAGGACTGTAGAGTTCCAATTTTGAGATCATAAGCAATGGTATAAACAATAACTAGTGACAGGCAGAAGAGCAGAAATTTTTTCAAAGGCTTGTCCCCCTTTTGATATATGGAGAATATATATGCTGCGGCCTCTCGGTTTATTCCTTTAGACACCTATTTTTCAAGTATTAAATTGCTCCTTGAAAGTTATGTGGTGTAAAATGGAAGTATATCTGCAAGAAAAAGAGAAAGATACAGGGTCAAAAAGGGAAATACAAACAATGAGGTGGAGTATAAACATGAAATGGAATGCAAAATGGTTAGTGCCAATAATGGTCGTACTTACATTCATGGTACCTTTAAAAGCATTTGCTGATGCAGCGCCTGGAGATGTAATCGTAACACTTGGCGAAGATCTGACACCTGACCAAAAGGCAAAAATCTTAGAAGAGATGGGTGTTGACTCTAACGTTGATTCCGTAAATGTAACGAACGAAGAAGAGCATCAATATCTCGGTAAGTATATTTCCAAAGCGCAATTAGGAACACGTGCTATCTCATCTTCAAAAATCACACTTGCCGAGAAGGGGAAAGGGCTGCATGTGGATTCAAAAAACATCAACTGGGTAACCGACAGCATGATTGTTAATGCTCTTGTAACAGCAGGAGTAAAGGATGCAGACATCTATGTTACTGCTCCGTTCGAAGTGTCTGGAACAGCTGCTCTTACAGGAATCCTTAAGGCCTATGAACAGAAAGCTAACGTGAATATCCCTGAGGAAAAGAAGCAAGTTGCCAATGAAGAGGTTGTAAGAACGGCACAGCTTGGTGATCGAATCGGAACGAAGGAAGCCACACAGCTTATTACAGAAATCAAACAAGAGCTGGCCAAACATCCGGTTAATAATGAAGATGAACTTCGTGATCTCATCAAACGGGTAGCTGAGCGTCTCGGAATTCAGCTGACAGATGAAGAGCTGAACGGACTCGTTTCACTATTTAACAAAATGAAGGATCTTAACATTAATTGGGATAATGTTCAAAATCAGCTGCAGAATGTCCGTGATAACCTGGATGGATTTTTAAATAAAGACGAAACGCAATCTTTTCTCCAAAAGTTCATCGACTTTATTATTTCCATAATTGATGGCATAAAAGGCCTGTTCCAAAAATAAGAAAAAGCAAAGAAGGAGCCTGGTTAGGGCTCCTTCTTTTTTTATCCTTTTGGCTGTGGAGTTTCTTTAATGGAAAGATGAAGAAAAACAGAAGCCACTGCCCAATAGATGAGAAAAGAGAAGGGGACGTCTGTATGTAAAAGTTTCATGATGGCAAAGAAAACAGTAGGAAGTGTTACGGCATAGGCAGACATGATCCACAGCTGCCTGTAAGAAAGCTTTCGATGGCTGATATTTTGCAGCACCAATCCGATGACGGCCAAAACCGTAACTCCGATAAACTTTAACGCGACCGTAAAGACATAGATAAATAAAAATAACAAAGGTATCAGCACCGGCAGCAGATCGAATAAGGTGTTTGTCCAGGAACTGATATCTTTCTTGGTCAGCTTCACATCGCCGAGGGTATTGTAAGGAACCTTCTGAGTTTCTCCGCCGGATATGACGATTGCTTCGTTATGCAAGAGAGCGATCACGTTTGTATAATCTGATAGATCATCTTCTTTTATTGATCCTGTTGTATCAAAAATGAAGGTTTCACTGCTGTCTGTACGAACAACAGGCTTTTTCAGATCGGATGTTAGCTTTCCGTTTTGCAGCGAAAAGTCAGGAATCTCAGAAGTCATTGATTGCTTGAATTCATCTATGCCCGATTTAAAGGCTAAAGAAAAGGCAATACCCACCGGGATTGATGTCAGCAGGATCAAAAAAAATACATAGCCTATGGCTTTGCCGATTCCCTGAAAACGAAGACGGGCAATCATCGGAGGGGAATACAGGCTTTTGAAAAAATGTTTGAAAATTCTCATTGAACTCCTCATTTCCTGAATGGTCTGTATTAATTTTAGCGAATAATGTGGAAACAGACAATGAGAAGACCATTCCTTTGTAAAGGTTTTGCGAAGCGCCTTTACATGACCTTCATAAAACTAGATAATGGCATAAGAATGATTAGATAAAAGGGGTTGTAATTCAATTGGGTGTTCAGGATATGCTGTTTCAATTTTTAGGCGGGCTCGGCCTTTTTCTATTTGGAATTAAATATTTAGGTGAGGGTCTGCAAAACTCTGCCGGTGATCGGCTGAGGAACCTTTTGGACAGTCTGACGACCAATACATTTACAGGAATTTTGGCTGGCTTATTCGTAACCATGCTCATTCAATCCAGTTCCGCCACCACGGTTTTGACGGTAGGGCTCGTAAATGCAAGAATGCTGACGCTTAGACAGGCAGTTGGGATCATCATGGGAGCCAATATCGGAACTACATTCACTGCTTTTATCATTGGATTTGATGCAGCGGGATTTGGTCTGCCCATGCTTGCGGCAGGGGCATTCTTCGTTTTTTTTATCCGGAATTACAAATATGTTTTCATCGGAAGAATTTTATTCGGACTGGGCGGGCTATTTTATGGGCTGCAGCTAATGGGAGCAGGGATGGAACCTTTGCAGTCCTCCCTTGATTTTCAAAACATCACGGCACATTTAAACGATCAGCCGTTTTTGGGCATCGCCATTGGAACCTTGGCAACAATGATCCTTCAGTCCTCAAGCGCGACCGTGGGCATATTGCAGCAGATGTTTTCAATGGACCTGATTCATTTAAACGGTGCCCTTGCTGTTCTTTTTGGTGATAATATCGGAACCACCATCACAGCTGTGATCGCATCGTTCGGGGCCTCTCAGAATGCCAAGAGAGCAGCACTGGTTCATGTGCTGTTCAATATCATAGGGACGATTATTTTTGTGATTATCTTTATCCCTTACAAAGGGTTGATCCAATGGATTTCAAGCAGTCTCCATCTGGAGCCGCCCATGCAAATTGCCTTTGCGCACGGAATTTTCAACATCGGCAATGTTATTATCCTGTTTCCATTTATTTCATTGCTGGTCTTTACAGTCTCAAAATTGATTAAAGATGATCAATGGTCTGTCGACAGCAAGACGGTAAAATTGGACGAGAAAGTCATCAACAGTTCTCCGGAATTTGCCCTGCATCAAGCTAGGCAGGAGCTGCTTAAAATGGCTGACTATTCAAGAGAGGGGCTTAGCCAGGCATTGCTTTTCTTCCAGACCCGGAAAAATAAGCATGCCGATACAGCCATGCAGTATGAAGAAGAGATTAACCGGTTTGACAGGCAAATCACCAAGTTTCTCGTTAAACTTTCTATTCATTCCTTGTCCAAGAATGAATCTAAAGAGCATACGATGCTTCTAAATCTGTGCAAGGACATCGAAAGAATCGGGGATCATATGAAAAATATGATAGATCTGGTCTGCTTTATGGCACGAAATAATATTAAACTTTCGGAAGTAACGTCACGCGACTTTGAAAACATGATGATCCTGACCCAATCCTGCCTGACAAAAGCGATTATTTCTCTTGAGACGAACGATAAACCGATGGCTGAGGAAGTTCTGCACATTGAGGACGATATTGATGAAATGGAGAAAACTCTGAGAAAGAAACACATTCAGGACATCAACAACAATTTAAGCACCGGCCAAGAAAGTGTAGTGTATGTAGACTTTATCAGCAATCTGGAAAGGATCGGAGACCATTCTGTCAATATTGCAGAAGCAGTGCTTGAACGATAAACCTACTTAAAACACTACAGGAGGCTTTCTGATGGATTATGTATATTGGATATTAATCGGCATGTCGTTCGTTCTGGCATTCGCTGCCCTGATCTTTCCCATACTGCCTGGAGCGCTTTTTCTGGCTCTCGGGTTTGTGCTCTATGGTATTTTTTATTCCTTTCAGCCATTTACGCCCTTTTTCATCGGGGTAGAAGTGTTTTTGCTGGCAACTCTTTTTGTAGTGGATTATTTCAGCAATTTGTATGGAGTAAAAAAACGGGGCGGTTCCAAAGCGGCCGTATGGGGCAGCACGATCGGCCTGCTCCTTGGCCCATTTGTGATTCCCGTTGCCGGCATCATCGCCGGACCGTTTCTGGGTGCGTTTATTGCAGAATTGATCATCGGGCGAAAATCAATAGGAGAAGCGGCTAAGGTAGGGTTTGGCTCAGTTCTTGGTTTTTTGGGAGGTACGGTTGCCAAGATTATCATTCAAGTGATCATGATTGGCTATTTTCTTTTTGTCGTATTATAAAAATAGTCCTTGCTAAAATGTTGGAGACGTGCTATATTTATGTCTGTCTCACCGATGGCTTTCAAAATGGTCATAAAAAAAAGGTTTGACTTACATAGCTTGAAAATGATATAGTAATTTTTGTCCCTTAGAGGACAACATTGTTCCACAGTAGCTCAGTGGTAGAGCTATCGGCTGTTAACCGATCGGTCGTAGGTTCGAGTCCTACCTGTGGAGCCAAAATATGGCGGTGTAGCTCAGCTGGCTAGAGCGTACGGTTCATACCCGTGAGGTCGTGGGTTCGACTCCCTCCGCCGCTACCATATTTTTTAAGGCGATGGCGATCGTGGCGAAGTGGTTAACGCACCGGATTGTGATTCCGGCATTCGTGGGTTCAATTCCCATCGGTCGCCCCATTTTTATTTACATAACTATTTTAATACATAAAATGGACCCTTAGCTCAGTTGGTCAGAGCGGTCGGCTCATAACCGATTGGTCGTAGGTTCGAGTCCTACAGGGTCCACCATTTTTCAGCACGTGGAGGTATACCCAAGTCCGGCTGAAGGGATCGGTCTTGAAAACCGACAGGGGTGTAACAACCCGCGGGGGTTCGAATCCCTCTACCTCCTCCATAATTTCTTAATTTTTATATCATAGCGGGGTGGAGCAACGAGCGTTACAGCATGATTATGCTGCGAGTAACCTCGACGGATACACTCCAATGATTACTCAAGTAGAGGAAGAGGTAAAGCCTCTGAGAGACAGTAATAACTGCGGAGGAGTGACCTCGTCCGTAAACTTAATATCATCGCGGGGTGGAGCAGTCTGGTAGCTCGTTGGGCTCATAACCCAAAGGTCGCAGGTTCAAATCCTGTCCCCGCAACCATAATACCTAAATTGGCTCGATAGCTCAGTCGGTAGAGCAGAGGACTGAAAATCCTCGTGTCGGCGGTTCGATTCCGTCTCGAGCCACCATTTTTATACATAGTCAACCTTTGCCCAGCGTGGTGAAGGTTTTTTGTTTTTAATGAGAAAACTTTTGTTTTAATATCTCCCATAACAAGGGATAAAAGAAGTCCAGCTATGTACATAATAAGCTTTGATTAAAGAGGGTTAATCGTTGAAAGTTCCGGGTAAATCTGATAATGTATGAGTTGGGATACTTATTAAACATTATTGTTGCTTAACTATGTTTTCAATTTTGGGGTTTTTTCTCCAAAATGAAATATAAAAAAATGTTTACATACCAAGGAGGAGATTGATCATGGCAAAGTTTGAACTGCCTGCTTTACCTTATGCTGCAAATGCACTGGAACCACACATTGATGAGACTACAATGAATATTCACCACGACCGTCATCACAAAACGTATGTTGATAACTTGAACGCAGCGCTTGAAGGCCAAGCTGAGTTTGAAAACAAAGGCCTAGAGGACCTTCTTTCCAATCTTGATGCATTGCCTGAAAACATTCGCACAGCTGTACGCAACAATGGCGGCGGACATGCGAACCACAGCTTATTCTGGGAAATCCTGAAACCAGGCGGATCCAACGAACCTACTGGTGAAGTAGCTGAACGCATCAACAGCAAATTCGGAAGCCTTGATTCATTCAAGGAAGAGTTTGCAAATGCTGCAAAAGGCCGTTTTGGATCTGGTTGGGCTTGGCTAGTTGTTAATAACGGTGAGCTTGAAGTAACAAGCACAGCGAATCAAGATAACCCTGTGATGGAAGGCAAAACTCCAATCTTAGGTCTTGATGTTTGGGAGCATGCATATTACTTGAACTATCAAAACAAACGTCCAGATTACATTAATGCATTCTGGAATGTAGTAAACTGGGATGAAGTTGAAAAACGTTATAACGAAGCAAAATAATGCGGTAAAGCCGGCCAGGTTCTTTGAAAAAGACCCTGGCCGGTTTTTTTATACTCTTTTTCTAATGATATACAATAAAAACCAATTCTTCGTTTGGCGAATAGCCCCTTTCAGGATGTGAAAACTACATGTGAATTGCAAAGGGGCGAGAACAAAATGAAGTTCAATTTGTTTGGAGACACGGACAGAACGAAAGAATTGCTGCTATTGCTTGTGGTAGGAGGGCTTTTTGCATTGAGTACGGCTCTGTCTAATACGTTTGTTAACATTTATTTATGGAAGCAATCTGGTGAGCTGAAGGATATCGCTCTGTATAATTTATCAATTGTGTGCATTCAGCCTGTTGCTTTTTTTATTGCAGGTAAGCTGACAAAAAAAATTGACAGGGTTATTGTACTGCGGATTGGTGTCATCATATTATCGCTTTTTTATTTGTATGTGCTTTTCCTCGGCAAGCAGGCGAGTGAGTATCTGCTCATTCTTGGCGGACTGCTCGGAGCTGGGCTTGGATTTTATTGGCTGGCTTTTAACGTGCTGACCTTTGAAGTGACAGAACCTGATACAAGGGATAACTTTAACGGCTACCTTGGGGTGCTAACTTCCTTATCGGGTATGGTCGGTCCGATTAGCTCCGGATTCTTAATCTCGCAGCTGGATAAGTTTACTGGCTACCGCATCATCTTCAGCGTTTCATTGGTTTTATTTTTCAGTGCGGTTATCATCAGTTTTTTCTTAAGCAGACAGAAGGCCGAGGGGAAGTTTTTTGTCTGGAAGATCCTTAAGTCGAGAGAAACCAACTTAAATTGGGGCCGCATCCTAAATGCCCATTTTTTTCAGGGATTCAGGGAAGGGACGTTCATTTTTTTGATCGTCATATGGGTATACATTATTTCAGACAGTGAATTTGCGCTTGGAACATTTGGGCTTGTTCAATCTGCCGTTTCTTTTGTTGGTTATTTTATCGTCTCCCGGATGATGACCAGAGATAGAAGGAAGAAATCCATCTTTGTCGGAGGATTGATCCTATTCCTTTCTCCGTTCCTCTTTCTGCTTCAAGTCACTTTTCCGCTGCTTCTCTTTTATGGTGTGGTCATTTCCATCGCCTATCCGCTGCTGCTCGTTCCGTATGTTTCCCTGACATATGATGTGATTGGACGCTCGGATAACGCTGGGCCGATGAGGGTCGAATATATTGTCGTGAGGGAATTGTATTTAAATGCAGGACGGATTCTTTCTATTGTTATTTTGCTTATAACGATCACTTACTTTAATGGAGACTACAGTATTCCGGTGCTGCTGCCTGTACTGGGAGCCGGTCACTTTATCATTTATTTTTGTGTAAGATCAATTCGGTTTGCTACCCTTCAAAAATCTGAGATCATGTCGAACTATTCACAGAACAATACAGACAAGGAAGATGGGACTAGGGTATGACATTTTTCTTTCGGAAACATTGATTTACTGTTAAAATTATTTTAGTAAATCAATTTGTCGAAAATGGAAAAATAGTATCGAACTATTTCCATACATAAGTAAGGGTGGAATGAATGACTAAAGAAAAAAAGAAAAAGAATCATGTACCGGTTCGTCTGAATGCGTTGTTTCTGGCTGTTTTTTTCCTTTTTTCAGTTTTGATCTTCAGATTGGGCTATGTTCAGATCGTACAGGGTGAAGAATATCACAGGTCCGCTGATAAAAAGGAAAATGTGACTGCAAGGCTGGATGCTCCGAGAGGGAAAATGTTCGACACACAGGATCGAGTGGTGGTTGACAACAAGCCGCTTTATTCCATCACGTATACCCGCACTCAGAAGACGAGTGCAGAGGACCGCCAGGCGATCGCCAAAAAATTGGCGGGCTATATTCAGAAAGATACAAAAAGCGTAACAGAACGGGATAAGAAAGATTATTTTATCTTTTTAAATAAAAAAGAAGTAGAAAGCAGGATCAGCCTGAAAGAGAAAAAAGGCCTGAGCGATGATGCTTATTACAATCTTATGCTTGATCGGATCACTAAGAAGGATCTGAAAAGCTTTACTCCTCATCAAATTGAGGTATTGGCCATCAAACGGGAGATGGACAGAGGATATGCCCTGACACCTCAGCGAATTAAGATTGGTGCAACTCAAAAAGAGATTGCAGCCATAAGTGAGCATTTGGCTGAATTGCCGGGAGTAGATATAAAGCCTGATGCGAAAAGGGATTATCCTTATGGTGATACGTTCAAGGCACTGTTCGGGCAAGTAAAACAGATCCCGCAGAGTAAGATGGATTATTATGTTTCACGGGGAAATGAACGCAATGATCAAGTGGGAACCAGTTTCCTTGAACAGCAGTATGAATCACTGCTTAGAGGACAAAAATCGAAAATGGAGTTTGTGACCGATAAATCGGGCAATCCGGTTGGTGATCCGGTAGAGGTTGATGGATCCAGGGGCAAAGACCTCATACTCACCGTGAACATGCAGCTTCAGCAAAAAGTGGAACAAATTATTGAAAAAGAACTAAAACAAGCCAAGTCTGGAGGCTCCGCTTACGCGAACCGCGATTTGACGTCTGCTTATGTCGTCATGCTCAATCCGGAAAACGGAGAAGTCCTTTCTATGGCAGGTAAGGAATATGATAAGAAAACAGGAAAATATAAGAATGCTCCATTTGGAACGGTTTATAATTCATTTGCCATGGGTTCTGCCGTTAAAGGAGCAACAGTGCTTACCGGTCTGCAGCAAGGCGCGATCACGCCGAACACGCATTTTTACGATGCGCCCCTAACGTTTGGCGATGGCAGAAAGATGAAATCACATGAAAGCTTGGGCAGTATTGGCCCTGTTAAAGCGCTGGAAGCTTCCTCGAACGTTTATATGTGGAATATCGCCATGAAGCTTGCCGGCTATGACTATTCCCATAAGCGTTACATTGACCGCCATGTCGACCAGGCTTTTAAAACCTTAAGAGATTCTTACAGCCAGTTTGGTCTTGGTGTGCCGACCGGAATCGATCTGCCGTCCGAAGCGACTGGTTATAATACAGGGGTCAGTCACCAATTGGCACAGGCGATGTTTTTTGCGATCGGACAATTTGATACGTATACGCCTCTGCAGATGGCTCAGTATGTCTCAACCATTGCAAACAATGGATACCGCATGCAGCCACATCTGCTGAAGGAAGTGCGCGAGCCATCTGTTCAGCCGGGCAAAATGGGGAAACTCGACTATAAGTTTGAACCCAATGTTATGAATAAAATTGAAATGAAACAGGAGTACCTTGATGTTGTTCATCAGGGGTTCCGCCAGGTTATGGTCGGAAGCAAGGGGACTGCCGCAGCTTATTTTAAACATAAGAGTTATAATCCCGCCGGCAAAACCGGGACGGCTGAGGTGGACAAGAAATCCCGCTTAAACAATAAAACATTGATTGGTTATGCTCCTTATGACCATCCTGAAGTGGCTTTTGCCGTTGTTGTGCCGAATGTTCGCGAAGGCTCACTCAACAATGAGATCGGTGCGGCGGCACTTGATGAGTACTTTAAGTTAAAGAAAGACGGAAATAAGAAAAATTAACTAGATATGATGATAAAAAACGCGTCCTTTGGGCGTGTTTTTTTATTGAGCATAAATTATTCTAGTTAGAAGAACATAGTACTGTAGTCTCGCTTTATTTACAATCTCTTTACATTACGTTCAAACAGCGTTAATAATCGTCGCTTATTCTAGAAATGTAAAGTGATTAACAGAACTTGTTGGGGGTGTGCGATAGAGACAAAGGACACACAGATGAAGCAGAATCTCTATCAAAAAAAATCTTTTAAAACCATTCTAGGGGGACCTAAAACATGAAGAAAATGAAATCAGCTTACCTTTTAGCAGTACTCGCTATGCTCCTCGTGTTCGCTACAGCATGTGGAAACAAAAACAATGAAGGTGCGTCAACAGATGGCGGCAAAAAAGCATCAGGCTCTATCGTTATCTCGGGATCAAGTGCAATGCAGCCGCTCGTTGCAGCAGCAGCAGAACAATTTAAACAAGATAACCCTGACGCTGATATTCAAGTACAAGCAGGCGGAAGCGGAACAGGCTTAAGCCAAGTTGCTCAAGGTGCTGTTAAGATCGGTAACTCTGATGTTTTCGCTGAAGAAAAAGAAGGGATCCCGGCTGACAAGCTTAAAGATCACCAAGTTGCAGTAGTCGGTATGTCTGCAGCGGTAAACCCGGAAGTAGGCATTAAAGATATCTCTAAAAAAGACCTGATTAAAGTATTCACAGGAAAAGTGAAAAACTGGAAAGAACTTGGTGGGAAAGACCAAAAGATCGCGTTGATCAACCGTCCTGACTCTTCAGGTACTCGTGCTACATTCGTAAAATATGCTCTTGATGGACAAAACCCGGTTGAAGGTGCTGCGACAGAAGATTCTTCCAACACGGTTCAAAAGCTAATCAAAGAAACTCCTGGTGCCATCGGTTACCTTGCGTTCTCTTACTTCACAGATAACAGCGGTGTAACACCACTTAGCATTGATGGAGTTAAACCAACTGATGAAAACGTACAAACAGGTAAATTCCCAATCTGGGCTTATGAGCACTCTTATACTAAAGGAGAGCCAAAAGGCTTGGAAAAACAGTTCCTTGATTATTTAATGAGCGATGACATTCAAAATAAACTTGTTCCTGATCAAGGATACATCCCTGTAAGCAAAATGAAAGTTAATCGTGATGCCGAAGGGAAAGTTACGAAAAAGTAACCATAAAGAAAGTTAAGAAGGCCTAAATCAGGGTAAGTATCCATATTGAATTGGATATTTACCCTGTTAGGGCGTTTTGGGGAGGTACGAAAATGGATAATAAGACAATGACAGCCAGTCAAAGGCTGCTGAAAAAATCAAACAAGTCTGCACTTCAAATGGAAATGCGGGGGAAGTCCATAGTGTTAATCAGTGCACTGATCATTATAAGTGCCACGATTGCTATTACGATTTTCCTGGGTACTAAAGGATTACAAGCTTTTTTTAATAACGGGGTAAGTATTTATGAATTTTTAACCAGCACGAACTGGAATCCAACCAACGCAGAGAGTCCAGCCTATGGTGCCTTGCCATTCATAATTGGTTCTTTTGCTGTTACCATCCTATCTGCTTTAATTGCAGCACCTCTTGGTATTGGCGGTGCAATCTTTATGACGGAAATTGCGCCTTCCTGGGGAAAAAAGATTCTCCAGCCGGTTATTGAATTGCTTGTTGGTATTCCATCTGTTGTTTATGGATTCATCGGCCTTTCCGTTCTTGTTCCGTTCCTCCGCGATACAGTGGGCGGACAAGGATTCAGTTTGCTCGCAGGTATGATTGTCCTTTCCATTATGATTCTCCCTACAGTAACAAGTATCGCTACAGATGCGATGAGCTCGTTGCCAAAGGGGCTAAGGGAATCTTCTTACGCGATCGGTGCGACACGTTGGCAAACCATTTGGAGAGTACTGATTCCTGCGGCTATGCCCACACTTTTAACCGCTGTTGTTCTTGGGATGGCTCGTGCGTTCGGTGAAGCACTTGCTGTTCAGATGGTCATCGGAAACGTTCGTACACTTCCATCTGCGATCACTGATCCATCAGCTACATTAACGACCATCATTACGTTGAACATGGGGCACACGACCTTTGGCAGTGTGGAAAATAATGTTCTTTGGTCGCTTGCGCTTATTCTTTTAGCGATGTCCTTTATCTTTATCATCTTAATTCGTTATCTTTCTTCAAGGAGGCAGTTCTAATGAACAGCAAAGTTACAGACCGCATTGCTACCTCTATCTTTTACTTGATCGCAGCAACGATCGTTACTGTTCTAGTCGGACTGCTCGGATATATTATTTTTCATGGTTTTTCAAAGCTTAACCTTGAATTTTTAACCTCTCCATCAAGCTCCTTCAGAGCAGGCGGAGGTATTGGGAACCAGCTTTTTAACTCTTTCTATATTCTCTTCCTAACCATGGTGTTCACGATTCCGCTTGGACTTGGAGGCGGAATTTACATGGCAGAATATGCACGTCCAGGGAAGCTGACAAATGCGATCAGAACATGTATTGAAGTATTGGCTTCATTGCCATCGATTGTCATCGGTATGTTTGGATTATTAATGTTCGTTAATCTTACTGGTTGGGGATATTCAATCCTCGGGGGCGCACTGGCACTTACAGTGTTTAATCTTCCTGTTATGGTAAGGGTTTGTGAAGATGCCCTCCGTACGGTTCAAAGAGACCAAAAAGAAGCTAGTCTTGCTCTGGGAATCACACACTGGCACACGATCAAAACGGTCCTGCTTCCGGCAGCATTTCCAAGCATTCTAACTGGGGCGATTCTTGCATCAGGCCGTGTGTTCGGTGAAGCTGCAGCATTGCTCTTTACGGCAGGACTTACAACGCCAACGCTTGATTTCGCAAACTGGAATCCGTTTGATTCGACTTCTCCTCTTAACGTGTTCCGTCCGGCAGAAACACTTGCGGTGCATATTTGGGCGGTTAACACACAAGGGTTAATTCCTGATGTGCGCGAAGTGGCAGACGGATCCTCAGCAGTTCTGATTATCTCTGTATTGATCTTTAACTTGCTGGCCCGCTGGATCGGCAGTGTGGTTCACAGAAAGATAACAGCTTCTAAATAACTTTAGAATATAGGTGGGGTAACATGAAAACTGTGATGGAAAAAAAAGAGACAAAACCATTAACTGAACAACTAACTGAACAACCGAATAAAGAGAATAATCCGGTTGCTTTAAATATCGAAAACTTGAATATTTATTACGGTGACAACCATGCGGTAAAAGAGGTCAATTTTTCAATCGAGAAAAACGGTGTGACAGCGTTGATCGGTCCGTCAGGCTGCGGAAAATCAACCTTCCTTCGTTCCATTAACCGTATGAATGACCTGATTCCCGGGGCACGAAGCACAGGTGGAATCATCTATGACGATGTTAATCTGATCGGCGATGACATAAATGTTGTCGCTCTTCGGAAAGAAATCGGCATGGTGTTTCAAAAGCCCAATCCATTTCCTAAGTCTATCTACAATAATATTACGCATGCTTTGAAGTTCAACGGAATCCGTTCGAGAAAGAAGCTTGATGAAATTGTGGAAGAAAGCCTTCGGAAGGCCGCTTTGTGGGATGAAGTTAAAGACAGGCTTCATGAGTCGGCTTTATCATTGTCTGGCGGGCAGCAGCAGCGCCTTTGTATTGCCAGAACCCTGGCCATGAAACCGAACATCCTTCTCCTTGATGAGCCTGCGTCTGCATTGGATCCTATTTCTAATGCTAAGGTTGAAGACCTGATCATAGAGCTGAAAAAGGATTATACCATTGTAATTGTGACGCATAACATGCATCAGGCTTCACGTATTTCAGATAAGACCGCTTTCTTCTTAAATGGAGTGCTGGTTGAATTTGATAAGACAGATAAGATCTTCACGAATCCATCAAAAAAGGATACAGAAGACTATATTACAGGCCGCTTCGGATAAGGGGGAGAATGATGGGACAAGCAGTATTGGCAGCAGAGAAAATGGTTTTTGATATCAAGAATTTAAATTTGTGGTACGGAAAAAATCTGGCACTGAAAGATATCGATTTTACGATTTACAATAATGAGATAACAGCAATCATCGGACCATCGGGATGCGGGAAATCAACGTTTATCAAAACGTTGAACCTAATGATCCAGAATATCCCGGGAGTCAGGATGTCCGGTGAAATTAATTACGGCCATCATAACTTAATCAATGGAAAGGTGGACCTTGTCGATTTGAGAAAAAAAGTCGGTATGGTGTTCCAGAAAGCCAATCCTTTTCCAAAGTCAATCTATGAAAATGTAGCCTACGGACCCAAAATTCATGGGGTAAAGAAAAAAGGGAAACTGGATGAGATTGTAGAACGTTCATTAAGAGATGTGTTTTTGTGGGATGAAGTGAAGGACCGGCTAAATACATCTGCTTTAGGCTTGTCAGGAGGCCAGCAGCAGCGGTTATGTATTGCCAGAGCCATTGCCACCAAGCCGGATGTCATTTTGATGGATGAACCAACATCTGCACTCGATCCGATCTCAACTATAAAAATCGAGGAACTCGCTCTTGAGCTGAAGAAAAACTATTCCATTGTTATGGTTACCCATAACATGCAGCAGGCGGCAAGGGTTTCTGACCGTACGGCATTCTTCTTGATGGGTGAACTGATTGAATACGATCTGACGAGCAAAATCTTTTCCGCTCCTTCAGATAAGCGGACAGAGGACTATGTGACCGGACGTTTTGGATAAAAAGAAGAGGAGTGACGAAAAATGGTGGTACGTGAAAACTTTCAGATCCAATTGAATGAACTTAAAGAAATGCTCGTTGAAATCGGTGAATTAACAGAGTACGCATTAAAAGAATCCATGGAAGCGTTAAAGGAACAAAATGTGGATAAAGCTCTTGAGGTAATTGAAAATGACCAGCGGATCAACCAGCTCGAAGATGAGATCAATGACGCAGCAATCCTCCTTATCGCCAAGCAGGCACCAGTGGCTTCAGATCTGCGCAGAATCATTGCCGCGATTAAGATATCTTCCGATGTGGAGCGCATGGCTGATTTTGCCGTCAATATCGCAAAATCAACGATTCGAATCGGTGAAAAACCACTGATCAAACCACTCGTAGATCTTCCGAGGATGGCTGATATCGCGATCGGCATGCTCTCAGATTCCATCAGAGCATATGTTGACGAAGATATAGTACTGGCGAAAAACCTTGCTGATACCGACGATTCCGTCGATGAACTGTATGGAAAGATTATTCAGGAGCTGTTAGAGCTGATGACCCAGCATCCAGATTCTCTCGCTCAGATCACCCAGCTGTCTTTCGTATGCCGCTATATTGAAAGAACGGCAGACCATGCGACGAATATCGCTGAAAACATTTTATATCTCGTAAAGGGCAAACGCTACGGCTTAAATGAATAGCACAACAGAAAGGGAGTCAGCAGTTAAGCTGGCCCCCTTTTTTTATTTTGTTAATGAGTGTATTAGGTGAGGGTGTCAGCAAGCTTTTTGAAATTCATCTTGCTGTTCACCTTATAACTTCCAAACCGGACTTCCCCTTCAAGCTTATGGCTGCGGAGATATTTAAGGAACGATTTTCCGTCCTTGATAATCTTCTCTTTTTCAAGGAAGTCACAAACCTCTCCTGTGCTCATTCCTCTTGAAACGTGCAAAGTAGTGTTGTAGACTACTTTTTCTGCAGGTTTCGCCTCAGTAGCAGGCTCACTCGCTTTTGGAGCGGCAGCTGCCCGGCTTGCTTTGAGGGTTTGAAGTTCTTCGGTGGTAATAGCTGTCATATTTTTGGAGTGTAGATAGGTATTGACTGTATTGTCATTTAATTCGGCTTCTTTCTCCGGAGGAGCCTGTGTAAAGTAAACTCCTGCAATTAATCCTGTAGCCAGGATCATCCCGGCTGAGAAACCTCTTAATGTATTATTTGTCATCATGAATCCCTCGTAATTAATTTATTTATTTAGCTTTCTCGTTGATCATCATTTCATCTTCAAGCACTTTAAGCTTTTTCTTTACTTGATACATTTCTTTCATTAATTGAATCGAAAAGTTTTCAAGCTGTACTTCCAGGTTATTGCTTTTGTCCTTGCGGAACGAGATGACGAGTAAAATGATTCCTAATGCCAATAGGGAAAAAATGATAATTTCCATTGTATCCTCCTCTTATAAAAACATACCACTTATTTTTATACCATAGTATTCATGTGATGAGTAGATTTTTCGCCAAATTATCGAAATTTTTGCGGTGTTTCGACATCCCTTTAGGCCTCTTATTTAGCAAACTGCTGCATCTGCTCAAAAATTTGTAGAAAAATGACGATTTTTAATACTATTCAGTAAATAGTTTGTAAAGCAAACGGTTTCAAAAAATTTACAAAGCTTATTCTATCATACATGCTAAGCAATCTACATTTTTCTACAATTTCCGTTTATTGTGAAAAAAATTTTGTGATGATACGATTACTACAAATTAATAGGGAGGCATATAAATACTATTCTGCAAGATGTAATAGACCAATGTCTAACTAAACGACCGGGGGGAAAAAAATGATTAATGAGATCGTCAAAATGAAGGAAAAGGGTCTTACCCTTCAGCAGATCGCCGAAAAGATGAACCTCTCACTCGGCAAAGTGCAATACCGGTGGAACAAGTATCGGCAAGAAGCTGGAAAAGTGAGGGAAGAGGAGAATGCAGAGGAACTGATTCTGGCAGATCCTCCAAAACAGGAGCATAGCATCCAGTGGGTGATGCCATACGAATTTGACGAAGATACTTTGTTTGCCATGGTTCAGTCCCCAACGAGTATTTATGTATACTGGAGTATTTCGTCCATGAAGAAAAAAATGGTTGAACATCACTTCAGAACACCCTGGAGTGAACTGCCTAAACGAATGAAAATCTATGATGTAACAGATATCATCTTCCAGGGTCATAACGCACACCGAAACTTTGAAATCGAGATCCCTGAGATGACCAACAACTGGTTTATCCAGCACTTGGAACCTGATCGTACCTATGTCATTGATGTAGGAACAAGAACGTTTGATGGAAGCTTCTTCACAGTGCTTAGATCTAATCCTGTAGAGACACCAAGGGACCAGTCAAATGAACACCGTACCGGGAGCGTTATGAACTGGAAGAATGGTAACGCTGATGTACCAGAATGGATGGAAAATTTCAGCAGTTATTCATACTATCAAAAAATCAGATAGGAGCTCTAAATCAATGAAAAGTGGCTATTTCACATTTATACTGCATGCCCATCTTCCCTACGTAAAGCACAGAGAGGCTAACCGGCTCGAAGAACGATGGGTGTTCGAAGCAATGACAGAGACCTACATCCCGCTGCTTTGGGTGCTTGAGCGTCAGCCTGAAGGCTTCACCTGGAGTATTTCCTTTTCGCCGCCGGTGATGGAAATGCTGGCAGACCCTGTACTGCAAAGAAGATATTTGGAGTATCTGGATAGTACGGAAAATCTACTTAAAAAAGAAAAACTTCGCACTCTCGATCAAGACGAAGCGAAAGCCATCCAATTTTACAGTGAGCGTTATAAGAACATTCGGGACACATTTTTTAAATGGAACCAGAATCTGCTCAATGGTTTTAAACATTACCATTCGGCGGGAGCACTCGAATGCTTCACAACAGCGGCTACACATACGTTCTTACCTTACGTTCAGACCCGCGAAGCCTTACATGCTCAAATCGATATGGGTATCGCAACATTTAAACATCATTTCGGTGAAAAACCTAAAGGATTCTGGCTCCCGGAGTGTGCGTACACTCCCGGCATCGATCAGCTGCTCCATCAGAAAGGGATCTTGTACACATTTGTCGATGAACAAACGCTCCTGAACAGCAGCCCCAAATCTGCACGAGGCATCGGTTCCCCCGTCTACTCACCGCATGGAGTGGCACTATTTCCAAGAAACCGCGAAATATCCGGAAAAGTATGGAGTTCGGTGAACGGTTATCCGGGTGATGTAGACTACCGTGAATTTTACCGGGATATCGCCTATAACAGGGAGCTTGATTATATCCTTCCTCATATCCATCCAGAAGGAATCAGGATCGATACCGGCCTGAAATATCACCGGATCACAGGTCCCGTCGAAGATAAACAGATCTATGTCCGTGAATGGGCAGAAGGAAAAATAAGACAGCACGCAGAGCACTTTACAGAGACGATAGAAACCCGGCTCAGAGAAAAGGAAGACGAATGCTTCCCTCCTCATCTTATTACGGCACCTTTTGATGCTGAATTGTTCGGGCACTGGTGGTTCGAGGGTACAGATTGGATCTCTGCGTTTCAGCAGGCAAGTGCCGGGAGAGTAGAATGGATTACTCCATCTGAATTTATAAGCCGCCATTATCGTGACCTTGAAACTGTACACGCTTCTTTTTCAACTTGGGGACGCAATGAATACGGAGAAGTCTGGTTAAATGAGAAGAATGCGTGGATGTACCGGCATCTGCATAAATGTGAAAGAGAGATCATATCAGCCGTTGCGCTGCACTCTCCGCTCACACCTGTTACAAAACGCTACGTTCAACAGTTGATTAGGGAATGGATGCTGGCTGCCAGCTCAGACTGGGCATTTATCATTGATAATGAAACATCAGCACAGTATGCCAATGAGCGTTTTAAAACCCATATTGAACGATTCCATACCATCAAGGAACTATTACAGCAAACTCCAAATAATACTGCATCAATCGAAGCTTTTGAAAAGGATTTCCCATTTTTAAAAAGTATTGATACAAGCTATTTTGAAACTCCGCATGACCTCTATATACAGCAGCATTACAACCAGAAGCCTGAACAAGAAAAACGAAAAATCCTTATGCTATCCTGGGAGTTTCCGCCAATGGTAGTCGGCGGGCTCGCCCGTCATGTATTTGATCTAGCCAAAACGCTTGTTAAACAAGGCCACGAGGTCCATGTCGTCACATGCCATGTAGACGGTTACCCTGACTATGAGATCAACCAGGGAATATATGTTTATCGAGTAAGGTCCAATCAGCCTCAGACCGAGGAGTTCTTCCACTGGACGGGCAGCCTGAACCTTGCGATCGCCGATCAAGGGAGAGAACTTTCCAAAAAAATTGATTTTGATTGCATTCATGCCCATGACTGGCTTGTCAGTGTGGCCGCTAAAGGATTAAAACAGGAACTGAATATCCCGCTGATCGCAACGATCCATGCGACCGAACATGGCCGCAACAATGGAATTCATAACGCCCTTCAATATGAGATCAATCAAAAAGAGTGGGAACTTTGCTATGAAGCGAGCCAAGTCATCGTGTGCAGCCCATATATGAAAAAAGAAGTTGCCGCGGTGTTCAGGTTACCTGAAGAAAAGATTCATATCCTTCCAAACGGGGTTGATCCTGAACTGATTCAGACAGAAGAGGTTTTGGATGGTTTCCGTTTTAAAGAGCACCATGAAATCCTTGTTTTCTCAGTAGGGCGTGTAGTAAAAGAAAAAGGATTCCAGACCATCATCGAAGCCGCACATCTGGTCAAACAGAGGATGGACAACATCAAGTTTATGATTGCCGGCAAAGGTCCGATGCTGGATGAATACCGCGATCGAATTCATAGGGAGGGACTTGAAGATTACGTTACTTTTACCGGTTTTGTATCAGATGATGACAGAAACCGGATCCTGTCGGAATGCGATATTGCGTTATTTCCGAGCCTGTATGAACCATTCGGCATTGTTGCCCTGGAAGGGATGGTGGCAGGAAAAGCAACCGTTGTTTCAGATACGGGTGGACTGAGAGACATTATCCGCCATGAAGAGACCGGGCTGAAAATCTATCCCGGCAATCCGGAAAGCCTGGCATGGGCAGTCCTGACGCTTGCTCAAGATGAACATTTACGGCGCACTCTCGCCATCAACGGCAAGAGAGAAGCGGAAACCGTATTTAACTGGAAAGAAATTGCTCAACAAACAAGCGCATTGTATGAACAATGTTTGGAAAAAAATCCGGTATAAGGGGCTGTGTATAAATGAAAGGTGTAATAATGGCTGGGGGAAAAGGAACCCGTCTTCGTCCACTGACTTGCAATCTGCCTAAACCAATGGTGCCGCTGCTGCATAAACCCGTAATGGAGTACAGCATTGAGCTGCTGAAAAAATATGGCATCACGGATATCGCAGTAACGCTGCATTATATGCCAGAGGCCATCAAAAATTATTTTGGAGATGGCAGTGACTTTGGCGTTAACCTTCATTATTTTGAGGAAACGACGCCGCTAGGGACAGCAGGGAGCATTAAAAACGCAGAAGATTTCTTGGATGAGCGCTTCATCGTGATCAGCGGTGATGCCTTGACGGATTTTGATCTACTAAAGGGAATCCAATACCATCAGGAAAAGGACGCCCTCGTTACGATCTTTATGAAACAGGTCGAATCTCCGCTTGAATACGGTGTGATCATGACCAATCAGAACGGAGAGATCATCCGTTTCCTTGAAAAACCAAGCTGGAATGAAGTATTCAGCGATACAGTCAACACGGGCATTTATGTCCTCGAACCGGAAATTTTTCAATATATGGAGAAGGATTTTCAGACGGATTTCAGCAAAGACTTGTTCCCTCTCCTGATGAAAGAAGAGCGGCCATTGTATGGCTACCCGGCAGAAGGCTACTGGTCGGATATCGGAAGCCTGCATCAGTACCGGCAATCACACCGCGACATGCTGGATGGCCTTGTCAACCTGCCGTTCTCAGGGCATGAGATCGACCAGGGAATCTGGGTCGGGAACAATGTTGTCATTGAAGACGGCGCAAAACTGGAACGGCCGGTACATATTGCGGATGGAACAGTCGTCAGGGCAGGAGCGGATATAAAAAGCTATTCTGTCATTGGCCGGAATAATGTCATTTCTTCTCAAGCGTCATTAAAGAAAAGCATTCTTTGGCATGATGTTTATGTGGGATCCGAAAGCGAGCTGAGAGGTGCAACCATTGCAAATGGAACGATGGTCGAGCAGGGAGCAACGATCTACGAGCATGCTGTTGTCGGCAATCATTGCAAGATCGGAAAACGCTCCACTTTAAAGCCGGAAGTGAAAATCTGGCCGGAAAAAGAGATCTACGATGAAGCACTTGTGCATACTTCATTGATCTGGGGAAGAAAAGCGACCAAGTCATTGTTCGGCAGCCGCGGGGTCTCAGGGATCGCCAATGTAGAGATCACACCTGATTATATCGCAAGACTTGCTTCTGCGTATGGAGCTGTGCTGCCTTACGGTTCCAACATCGCGATCGCAAGTGATTCTCATTCTTTCTCCGGAATGATTAAACAGGCCTTCATCCAGGGATTGTTGTCATCTGGGGTAAATACTCTTGATACGAGCCCTACGGTAGCTCCTGTCGTCCGTTTTGCGATTGAGATGGATAATCTTCAAGGCGGTGTCTACATCCGTTTTTCAAACAGAGGCGGAGAAAAGCAAGTGTTAATCGAGTTCTATGACCACAAAGGCCTGCCGATCCATCCTGATCAGGAACGGAAGATCGAGAATGCTTATTGGCAAGAAGATTACCGACGTGCCGCTTTTGACATGATCGGCAAAAGTACCTACAACAATTATAAAAACGAAGAATATATTGAAGCCCTTTTACAGACCGTCAATAAAAAAAGAATCAGAAATTCAAAGTTTCGAATCGTTGTAAACTATAATCACCAGCCGTATCTCAGCTTTATTCCTATCCTTTTTCATAAATTGGATTGTGAGTTCTTGACCGTTCCATCTGAGACGGGACCTGAGGAAATGGCTTCCTTTGTCAGAGTGACGAATGCCAATCTTGGGATTCTTGTCGGTGAGGCCGGAGAAACGCTCAGCCTGATCACGGAGTCTGGAAAACTGCTCGATGAGGAAACGATGCTTTCTCTATATGTTCTCGTGACGTTTTACGAAGGAAAACAACACGAAATGGCTATCCCGGTCTATGGTTCTTCTGACCTTGACAGCCTGGCCGGCCGTTTGAACGGAAGGCTCATCCGCACGAAAGCCAATCCTCGATCCATTATGGAAGTCGGCACCGGGGTGATGAATTTTCAGTACGACGCCCAGTATGCACTCATTCACATCCTGGAGATGATGGCTACCCAGAAGATCACACTGTCAGAACTAGTAGGGTTGCTGCCAAATGTGAATATGCTGAGAGAGTATGTTCCTTGTCCATGGGATAAAAAGGGAAAAGTCATGAGAAAGCTTATGGAGGATATCCGTGATAATAAAGTGGAACTCGTCGACGGCATCAAAGTCTTTCATCCTGAAGGCGGCTGGACACTGATTCTTCCGGATGTAGAACAGCCGGTCTTCACTGTGTATTCACAGGGATCGAACATGGATCAGGCGAAAGAAGCTGCAGCTGAGTTCATCGATAAAATCCGGCTGTATCAGAAGGTTTAATGGATCATGCCGAGGCAGCTTGTAGCCGGAAACGGAAAAATTCTCGTAAACATTGATCAGCACCTTCAGATTAGAGACATTTATTATCCTTATGTCGGACAGCAAAATCACGTTCAGGGACATGCAAACAGAGTGGGGATATGGTCAGATGGCCATTTCTCCTGGCTGTCTTCGGAACACTGGAGCGTCCATACGGACTATCATAAAGATTCTCTTGTAACCTGCTGTACGGCTGAAAACAAACAGATGGGCATTCGCCTTGTATTTGAAGACGGTGTTCATCAGCGTGAAAATATGTTTTTGCGCCGAATAAAAGTGACGAACACCTCGAAGAAGGAAAAGAAAATCCGGCTCTTTTTTCATCAGGATTTAAATATTTATGAGACAGAGGTTGGAGATACTGCTTTTTACGCCCCGGATTCAAGGTCTATTATCCATTACAAAAAGAATCGCTATTTTTTGTTTAATGCTCTTTTTGGAGATAATGGCATATCACAGTATACGACAGGAATCAAACGGTTCCAAAGCGCTGAAGGAACATGGAAGGATGCCGAGGATGGATCGCTGCACATTAATCCGATCGCCCAGGGATCTGTAGACAGCACCTTTTCTGTGGAACATGAAGTTCGAGGAGAAGAAACCGTTGAAGCCTTTTATTGGATGACCATTGGGAGGAACAGGGAAGAGATCCTTGCACTGAACGAATACATCAAAGAAATCGGACCATCATTGACTATTGATAAGATCATGATCTACTGGAGGAGATGGGCGAATAAATCACCGCTGCCAGATACAGATCTGGAGGAAGAGATTTTAGCTCTGTATAAACGGAGCCTTCTCATTGTCCGTACTCAGACTAATGAAAATGGCTATATCATGGCTGCCAATGATTCTGACATCCAGCAATATAACCGGGATCATTACAGCTATATGTGGCCGAGGGACGGTGCACTTGTGGCAGCGGCAATCGCCAAAGCCGGCTATCAGGGGATGGTGAAAAATTTCTATAGAAGGTGTGCAGACGTGCTGACAAAAGAAGGTTTTCTGCACCATAAATACAATCCAGACGGCTCGATCGGTTCAAGCTGGCATCCGACTGTCGGAAAAGACGGGAAAGAACAGCTGCCGATACAAGAGGATGAAACGGCACTCGTATTATGGGCGTTTTGGGAGCACTATAAAGAGACCGGGGATATCGAATTTGCCCAATCTCTTTACCGATCGCTTATAAGGCCGGGTGCCCGTTTTCTTCTTCAGTTCATGGATGAGGAGCTTGATCTGCCCAATCCGTCCTATGACTTGTGGGAAGAAAGAAGAGGAGTCTTTTCGTTTACGTGCTCAGCTGTTTACGGCGGTTTGATGGCAGCTCACTCTTTTGCTCTTTTATTTGGGGAAGATGACAGGGCTGCAAGGTACAAAGCGGGAGCAGAGCGCGTAAAAAAAGGAATGGAGAACCATCTTTACGATCAAGAAGCCGGCCGGTTCCTCCGGGGAATTTACTTGAACGAGGAAAATCGGGAAATAACGAAAGATTATACGATAGAAAGCAGCATGTACGGTTTGTTTGCATTCGGTGTTTTTTCCGCCAATGATGAAAGAGTGCAGTCTACGATGGAGGCGATTGAGCGGGAACTGTATATCAAAACACCGATTGGCGGAGTCGCAAGGTATTTTAACGATTATTATTTTCAGCAGACCCATGAAGTGGAGAAGGTGCCAGGCAATCCTTGGCTAATCTGTACACTGTGGCTTGCGAAATGGAAAATTGCTGCAGCCGTTGACCGGAACGGCCTCAAACAATGCAGGGAATACTTGAACTGGGTGGTCTCCCACGCATTTTCAAGCGGAGTTCTGCCTGAGCAGCTGCATCCATTCTCTGGTGAACCGCTGTCCGTCGCACCATTAACATGGTCCCACGCGACCTTCGTGGATGTCGTTGTCGATTATATTCAAGCTTATGAACGTCTTGAATAAAATGCACTTGCTGAAATTAAGTGTGTCTGGTATTATATTAAAGTATGAATTAATTTGGAAACAAATCAATCAAAGCAGTACGCCATTTTTGTAATGGTTAAGGTTTGGAGGGAAAATACATGCGTGTAAACATCACTCTTGCTTGCACTGAAACTGGTGATCGCAACTATATTACGAAGAAAAACAAACGTAATAACCCAGAGCGCTTAGAGCTTAAAAAGTACAGCCCAAGACTAAAAAAATATACATTGCACCGTGAAACGAAGTAATGTAAGGAAAAGCCACCTAAATCCTTGGTAGACAAGGGATTAGGTGGCTTTTTTATTTCCCTTTTTTCTCTTCATCACTTCTCCATTACTTCCTTTGATAATGGGCACATAGCTTTAAAGGGAGTGATAACGGCAGTCCTTGCTGTATGGAGGAAGTTTTGATGCAGGGAATAACAGTCAGTATACAGTTGCTGTTAGATAAGTAACTGGTAAAATAAGAATGAGAATGATTTATAAGAGGAGATGCGGTATGGAGAAGAAGAACTTAAGAAAAGAAATGAAAAACAAACTGCTGACTCTGGACTCAACGTTACATAAAACGAAAAGTAAAGATATTGCCAGGCAGTTATTCAACATGCCGTTATGGTCGAACGCGGAGCATATCGGGATTACGATTTCAAGGGGATTTGAAGTAGATACCCGGGAGATTATAAAAAAAGCATGGGTTGAAGGAAAAGAAGTAAGTGTTCCAAAGTGCAACACTGATGGGGAGAGGGCGATGGATTTTTATAAGATCACCTCTTTTGAGGACCTGGAAAATGTATACATGGACCTTTATGAACCGATTCGTTCCAATACTCAGCTATCTTCTGCCGATAATATCGAGTTGATGATCGTACCTGGCTTGATCTTTAGTCCAGAAGGTTACCGCATCGGTTTTGGGGGCGGATTTTATGACAGGTACCTGGCATCCTATGACGGAAATACGGTTTCTTTGGCTTTCGACTTTCAGCTCTCACATTCGATACCTGTTGAACCGTTCGATATTCCTGTCCAATGGATTGTAACAGATCTAGGTGTTCATAAGGCGGAATTTTGATGGGATGGATCGTCTTTGGCATCATCCTGGGCTGCTTTGTTTTTGCGTCCTTTAAACTTAAAATGCTCACACTGAGCGGAGCATTTGCCAGCTGGGGAATGGGTATGGTTGTTTATGGGGCTTTTGGTTTCAACGGGCTGAGCGTGCTCCTTCTTTTCTTTATCAGCTCCTCGCTTTTAAGTAAATGGGGAAAAGTGAAAAAGCAGCAGATGAGAACGATCGTAAAAGAATCAAAAGGGAGAGATGCGGGACAGGTCTTTGCGAATGGAGGCGGCGCGTTTTTTGCAGGAGCAGGCTATTTAATGTTTCCGCATCCTTTTTGGCTGCTTCTCTTGCTCGGCAGTTTGGCAGAAGCCGCAGCTGATACTTGGGCTTCTGAAGTGGGAGTCCTCTCTAGAGCAAAACCATATCATATCCTCCGGAGACAACGGGTGGAAAGAGGAATATCGGGCGCGGTGTCTCCCCTTGGGCTCACGGCAGCCGCACTGGGTTCTTTTGTGATCAGTGTGGCAGGGGCAATGCTGTTTTTTCATGGCCCCCGGGCCTTTATCGTCTTCTTGGCTGTGGGCATTGCCGGATTTTTTGGCAATGTTCTCGATACTCTGATTGGCGGGACAATTCAGCTTTCCTACCGATGTAAGGTATGTGGAATTGAAGTGGAAGAGTCGGATCACTGCGGTGTAAAATGCAGCAAACTAAAAGGCTCGCCTGCCGTCACAAACAATGCCGTGAATTTTGTTTCCAGTGCAGCTGCAGGGCTGGCAGCAGGGGTGCTTATCCTATGGTTATGAAAATGAATTGTACGGGTGTAGTACTTGCCGGAGGAGAATCATCCCGTTTTCCCATTCATAAATCATTTGCTCATTATGATGGTGAATATTTTTATGAACGGGCTGTCTCTTGTTTGAAACCTGTTGTATCCTCTGTTTATCTCGTTGCGCATCCATCCATCGCCCATAAACTGTCAGCTTCATCTGCAATGGTGATCCAGGACCTTCCATACCTGCAAGGACAAGGGCCGCTGGCGGGAATTCTTACGGCGATGAACATCAGAGAGGAAGCTGACTGGTACGCGGTCATCACGTGTGATATGCCTCTCATGAAAACTGAAATATATGAGATCCTTTTAACCGCTGCCTTGAGTATTCCGGGAATTCAGGCCGTTGTGCCTGTCGTGAAAGAACGCCAGCAGCCGCTTGCCGCACTTTACCATAAGAGCTGCAAACCGGTCATATCCCAGCTTCTTACTGAAGGGAAGAGGAGCATGCATGGTTTGCTGCAATCTGTAAATACGAAGTACATCAATGAACTCTGCGGTGATTGGAATCCACATGATTTTATAAATATTAATACACAGGAAGATTACTCCCTTTATATTGAAAAAGGGCTAAGGGAATAATTTGCACAATCATGGCAAAAAGTAAGAGCAAGGAGGAATGCTCTGTGACTAGATTTATATTCAAGCTTGCCCTTGTTGTTGCCTTGATCCTGATAGGTTATCAGTACAGATATCGGCTGCTCAATGTCATACTGGGAGTGCCTTTGCTCCGAAGATTCGCGGTTGGCCGAATGATGTCGTTTCCGGGTTTGCGTGATAAATTTATGAAGGAAATGTTCTGAGGCGCTGTTCGCGCCTCTTCTTTTTGGTATGAAAGCAAACGGAATCTTTTTTGATCTTGATAATACCCTTTTTGATTATGACCGTGCTTTTGGGCTTGCCGCTATGCAAAGCTTCTCAGAAATGTATAGGGAACGGATGATAGTAGGGTGCACCAAAGTGAATATTGAACTGGATTGGTTTAAAATTTTCAAAACATACTGCGACCATTTTTGGGCTGGCTATGAGTGCGGTGATCTTTCCCGTACCGCGTATCAGAACAAAAGATTTATAACTTCTTTGCAGGCATGCGGACTGCAAGCAGGATCCCATAGGGCTGCAGCTGTTTTTGAAGAACGTCTCAGAACGTACATCCCATCGTATTGTAAGCTGTTTGCAGGGGTCTCACAAATCTTACAGGAACTTTGTGATCGTAAAATGTTGATGGGCATCATTACCAATGGAGAGAAAACGGTTCAGAGAAATAAAATAGCGGCCTTAAACCTTACGAACTGGATAAAGCCTCAACATGTCTTTATATCTGACGAGATGAATGTACAAAAACCCAATCCCGCCATATTTGAAAAGATTCAAGAGAAAACGGATTGCAGCAATCCTCTTTATGTCGGTGATTCTTGGGACCAGGATATTTTTCCTGCCACCGTGTCCGGATGGAAAGCGGTCTGGCTCACTACAAGAAGGAGTGAGCCGAAAACACAAGGCAGTCATTTGGAATACAGAAGAGCTGCTTCGGTCTCTGAACTGAATCAGCTTCTTATCTCGTATATTGAATGAGCTGGATATACTCTCCGTCCTTGAGTTTAAACAGAACCATCAAATGGGTCTTATCCTTGCTGAACAGGATAAGCGGCATGCTGCTGCCGATGGGGCTCACTTTGGATCCATTGCTTTTCTTGACACCGAGAAAATAATTTTTATACAGTCCTTCCCACAGGTTGCCGATAATTTTATTCGTCTGGTCTTGTGTGAAACCAGGGAGCGGACTGTTTTGGTACTGGGGCAGATCGTTTAGTGCCACAGCATTGTAATTCGCGCCGTTCACATTGTAGAACTGTTTGGCCCCGCTCCAGGTCTGCTGAAGAAATGGATAGGTCTTAACATCCAATTTGGTTTTTACAGATCGCTCACTGCTGTTCTTTGGGTTTTGGAAAGAAGAGAAGGAGCTGCCTTTGTGATAGACATAAAGATTTTTTTTGCTCATCGCCTGGGCGCTGCGATAGGTGTCTTCATTTCTATGAATTTCAGCATAGTGATAGCTGACACTCTGAGACAATTGATCGTTCCCTCCAGGCACTTTTTTAGACTGATTAAGTGTTCTGGTGTCTTGTTCCCATTTGTTCATCGTGCTTGTTAATACACCGTTCGCATACAGCATGGAAATATCTTGCCGAAGATAGGCAGGCTTGTTCGTTTCAGATGATACATCCCAATTGAGTGTATAATTTTCAGCAGTTGAGCCGCCCAAAGTGACATTCGTCGTTGCTTTTGTGAAGGTTACTTGGGTGTCTATGGGAAAGAAGATGATACTTTCTTTGACAGGTTCCCTGCCAAAATAATACATAAAAAAGAGTATTGCGAAAAAAACAGGCAGAACGACACCAAGCCAATTTCTCATTTTCATAGGAATTAACCACCCCGCTGGACAGACTGTTGTTCCATGTTTATGCATAGCCGGCTAAAGAAAGAAGAAGGAATTTAATGAGAAGGAAAGAAATTCTTATAGTGAAAAACTAGACGATTATAGGAGAGAGGCACATCATGATCAATGAACAAGAAATACTTCAGAATATTAGTGACTTAGTCAGTATTCCAAGCCCAGCAGGCTATACAGATCACGCGATTTCCTATGTGAGCGATTTCCTGAAAAAGGAAAACGTTCCGTATTACATTAACCATAAAGGGGGACTGATCGCGACAATTAAAGGAAAGGACGATTCGAAGCATCGTTTGCTGACGGCGCATGTGGATACGCTGGGTGCAATGGTGAAAGAGATAAAGGGCAGCGGACGCCTGAAGCTCACCATGATCGGAGGATTCCGCTGGAACGCAGTCGAAGGAGAATATTGCAAGATACATACAACTGACGGAAAAATTTATACAGGGACCATCCTAATGCATCAGACGTCTGTCCATGTTTATAAAGATGCGGGTGACGCAAAAAGGGACGAAGTGAATATTGAAGTTCGGATCGACCAGCAGGTGAAAACAAAAGAGGAGACAGAAAAACTCGGTATCTCGGTAGGGGATTTCGTATCCTTTGAACCAAGGGTGGAAATTACAGAGAGCGGATTTATTAAATCGAGGCATCTCGATGATAAAGCAAGCGTCGGTATATTGATGCATCTTATTAAAGTGATTAAAGATCAAAGGATTGAACTGCCTTATACTGTGAATTTCCTTATCTCAAACAATGAAGAGATCGGGTACGGCGGAAATTCCAATATTTCAGAAGAGACGGTTGAATATATCGCAGTCGACATGGGAGCGATCGGTGATGGGCAGGCGACCGATGAGTACACTGTGTCGATCTGTGCGAAAGATTCCAGCGGTCCTTATCATTACGGACTGCGCAAACATTTAGTCAAACTGGCTGAAGAGCATAGTGTCGACTACCGTGTGGATATCTATCCTTTTTATGGCTCTGATGCATCGGCGGCCATTAAAGCAGGCTATGACATTAAGCACGGATTGGTAGGAGCAGGGATCGATGCTTCCCATGCCTATGAACGCACTCACGTACAGTCCTTGCGGCATACGGCGACTTTGTTGCTTCATTACATGCAGTCTGAACTCGTCTGATGAGTTTGAAGATTTTTTCATAAGAAACAGAAAGAAACCGCTGTCTTTTCAGCGGTTTTTTTCTTCTGTCTCTGCTATAATAATCAGGGTGATAAAATGAAAACGCTATATGATGTGCAGCAGCTCTTAAAGAGATTTGGAATCTTTATTTATACCGGACACCGGATGGCTGATCTTGAGCTGATGCAGGATGAACTAAGAACCCTGTACGATTCAGGTTTGATCGATCAACAGGAATTTAAGATGGCACTGCTGATTATTAAAGCTAACTATCAAAAATTCAGCTAATAAAATTGATATAAAAGGGTGACAGCTATGAATGAGAAATGGTATGTAGGCGTAGATCTTGGCGGAACAACAATTAAAATGGCATTTATCAGCGACTATGGTGATCTGATCAAGAAGTGGGAGATCCCAACGGATATCTCTGAAAAAGGAAAAAATATCACAACAGATATTGCGAAAAGCATCGACTCTGTTCTGGAGGAGCTTGGCGAAAAGAAATCCAGGCTCAATGGAATCGGCATGGGAGCTCCTGGATTTATAGATCTGTCCCGCGGATTTATCTACCATGCGGTCAATATCGGCTGGGTAAACTTCCCGCTGAAAGAACGTCTGGAAATGGAGACAGGGCTGCCTGTAGTCGTAGATAATGATGCCAATCTTGCAGCTGTCGGAGAAATGTGGAGGGGGGCCGGCGATGGAGCCAAAGACCTCCTTTGTGTAACACTTGGTACGGGTGTTGGAGGCGGAATCGTCGCCAATGGGAAAATTCTTCATGGAACCAACGGAATGGCAGGAGAAATCGGGCACATTACAGCCATTCCTGAAGGTGGTGCACCATGCAACTGCGGCAAAACCGGGTGTATTGAAACCATAGCATCTGCTACAGGCATATGCCGCCTTGCTCGTGAAGGTTTGGAAAAATATCCGGATTCCATCCTTCATAAAGAACAGGAAAAAGAGGATGGGATCACGTCTAAGGATGTTTTTGACGCTGCTGATAAGAAGGATGAGCTGGCGCTGTATGTCTTGGAGCTCGTGGGATATCACCTCGGTTTTATGATCGCGAACCTTGGGAATGCGATCAATCCAGGGAAAATTGTTTTTGGCGGCGGAGTATCAAAAGCTGGAGATAAAATCCTTCAGCCTGTCAAACAAAACTTTGATAAGTTTGCACTTCCGCGTGTAAAAGAAGGAGCGGAATTTGCTATTGCTTCACTAGGAAACGATGCAGGTGTATACGGGGGAGCCTGGATGGCGAAAAAATTGCATGAGGAAACTATTTTATAAACGATCCATAGTTTTTTTAAAGACCATGCCCAGCATGGTTTTTTCTTTTCATTCATGACTTAACTTCTGTATGAATACACTGAAAGGTAGAAGTTACATGATGAGGAGGAGCTTATGAAAATAACGGTAAGAAAGGGAGATACGTTTTCTTATTACAGCCAATTATTTGGACTCCCCTTACAGCTGCTGCTGGATTCCAACTTGCAAACGGATCCCGAATATTTGCTGCCCGGATCTTCGCTGCTCATTCCCGGCTATTTTCATCATGAGCATACGGTAAAAAAAGGAGACACATTCCATTCCCTCTCTAGGAGATACAATGTCTCTTTAGATGGCTTGTTTATATTGAATCAGGAAAATAATGCACAGCTTCTCAAAGAGGGAATGGTCGTGAATGTTCCGGAGCGAGCGGTACACCGTGTCGTTTCAGTCGGTGTGCCGTATGATTATAGTGTTCTGAAATACGATCTTCAGCGTTTATGCTCTCTTTACCCCTTCATTCGCTCTGACTGTTTTGGACAATCGGTATTAAAAAAAGACCTTGTTCAGCTGAAATGCGGAAGAGGGCGAAAGAAGGTGCACGTGAATGCCTCTTTTCATGCAAATGAATGGATAACGACCGGCATCTTGATGGTTTTTTTAAACGATTACTTGTTGGCGCTGACAAATAATACACCCATCCGGGGAATCAATATGCTGCCTTTGTACGAATCAGCGACGCTGTCAGCCGTCCCAATGGTCGATCCTGATGGTGTCGATCTTGTCCTGAAGGGTCCGCCCGATATAGAGCCGTACCGCAGCCTGGTCAAAACCTTAAACAAGCAGCATCCCAATTTTAAAGACTGGAAGGCCAACATCCGGGGAGTGGATTTAAACAACCAACTTCCGGCACGGTGGGAGATCGAAAAAGCTAGAAAGCCGGCAGAACCGGCTCCAAGAGATTATCCGGGAGATTATCCGCTTTCCGAGCCCGAAGCGAAGGCGATAGCCAATCTGACGGTCGACGAAAATTTTGACCGTGTTATCGCTCTTCACACCCAAGGGAAAGAATTTTATTGGGGTTTTGAGAAGGAAGAACCGGATGAAGCCGAAAAGATCGCCGAAGAATTCGAACGTGTAAGCGGCTATAAAGCAGTCCGCTACGTAGACAGTTACGCGGGATACAAAGACTGGTTCATACAGGAGTTTCGCAAACCGGGTTTTACTATCGAACTGGGGATCGGTGTAAATCCGCTTCCTCTTTCGCAATTCCAGGAAATTTATAAAGATACGCTTGGTATATTTCTGGCCAGTCTGTACATGTAAAGAAGCGGAGAAACCAGCAGCCATAAAAGAAGTGCCCCCAATTGTGAGTCCAAACTAACAATTGGGGGCACTTCACTAGGTGCTGGTTTTTTCTTATGGGTTAAATCATGGTACACTGTTAGTATTCTCGATTCTATTAACTCAGGAGGTTATTATGGCTATTATAGACATTACGGTTATCCCGATCGGGACAGAATCCCCGAGTGTCAGTACATATGTTGCAGGAATACAGCGTGTTCTTGAAAAATATAATGATCAGATTAACTACGAACTGACTCCGATGAACACCATTGTAGAAGGGGAGCTGGATGTTTTATTAAACGTCATCAAAGAAATGCATGAAGCGCCCTTTCAGGAGGGCATACAGCGGGTGGCTACAAATATCCGCATTGATGATCGAAGAGACAAGAAATCTACGATGAAATCCAAACTGGAAAGCGTACGGAACAAAATGCAAGGGTAAATAAAAAACCATCCGCGATACTTCGCGGATGGTTTTTTGCTGTTCGGTTTAGTGGCCTGTAGAGCCTCCGCCTGTGAACAAATCGATAAAGGTCATGATGGTAAACCAGCCAAATACTGCAAATGTAAGAAACGCAAAACCAGAACCTAACATATTCTTAATTTTTAATGACCGCAGTAAACCTAGAGCAGCAAAAATTGTAACAATTGCGAAAATAATGGCTAAAGCCATATCCTATGCCCCCCTTACTCTGGAGTAATCTACTTAAATACTGAATTCCCTATGTATAGCAAAAAATCCGGGTACTGCCTTGTACTATTTTACTTGTTTTGTTAACTTTTGTACAGTCTCCATTTTATTAAGATTGGACTGTAATGGCAATATTGTAAGCACTTGCATATTTTTCGATCAGTTCTTTTTCTTCTTTGTCAACGAAGTACTTTGAGCTGTAGTCCCGTTGTTCTGTCCCAATTAAATGTTCGTCGAGCTGAAACAGGGCCATGCTGATCTCCTGGCTGGTACCTCCGTTTATCGTGAAGGATAGAATAGTGTCTTCAAAGAGGTAAAAGTGTTGAGAAGCTGATCGGAATCCATAGTCCCAAAAGCGGTCTGTAGGCTGGAAGGATTCTGGAGAGTAAAGGGGATGCAACTCTTCGAAATAGTTCTGCGTTTCATAATAGGCTTTTAGTGCAAGAGCTTCTTCCATCGTTTTTACAATAATGATCTCTCCGCTCCGGTCGAACACATTGGCCAGTTCGGCTGTCTTTCTGACAACTTGGGCTGCAGCAGCAGGGTGTTTTTTAGAAACCGGTTTTATCTCAATTCCATAACAAAGCGACAAAGCCATCTCCTCCGCATCTTTTTTAATTTTAGTGTAAAATAGGGGGAAATAGATTGCAATGGAGGGATTCATATGAAATGGGAACGGCTGACTGTCGGACCAGTTCAGGAGAATACATATGTTTTATGGAATGAAAAAAAGGAAGGGATCATTTTTGACCCGGGCGGCGAGAGCAAAAAGATTATCTCCTTGGTTGAAAAACGAGGGGTAAAGCCGCTTGCTGTGTTGCTGACACATGCCCATTTTGATCATATCGGTGCTGTAGACGATGTAAGGGAAAAATGGCAGATTCCTGTTTATGTCCATAAAAAGGAAAAGGACTGGCTGGAAGACCCGAACAAGAACGGTTCCGTTCATTTCATGCAGGATATAACAGCAAAAAAAGCAGACCATCTGATCACTGAGGAAGGAGAGCTGCAGATCGGCAGCATTTCCCTGCAGGTGCTGGAAACTCCAGGACATTCTCCTGGCAGTGTATCTTATTATGTTTCAAGCATGGAAACGGTCTTCTCAGGAGACGCTCTTTTCGCAGGAAGTATCGGAAGGACAGATTTATATGGCGGGAATCAGGAGCTGCTCTTGAAGAGCATTCATGACAAGCTCTTGAACCTTCCTGAAGAAACGATGGTTCTTTCGGGCCACGGACCGGAGACAGCAATTGGCGCCGAAATGGATTCCAATCCTTTCTTAAGCGGTTTTTAAAATGCTCTCTTTGATCAGGGAGAAGATAAAAAACTCGCCAAACCAGGTCATATCCTATGAGGAATATATGAGACTGGCTCTGTATGCTCCTCAAATGGGCTATTATCAAAACGAGCGGGTGAAGATTGGAAGGAACGGGGATTTTTATACGAGCAGTGCAGCTGCCGATGCTTTTGGAGCCGTTTGGGCAAACGCGTTTTATCGAATGTTCCAGGAACAGCAGCTACCTTTTATTCTTTGTGAGATCGGAGCAGGGGACGGCAGGTTTGCCAAAAGCGTCCTCCATGAATGGGAGGCCAATGGTTATCCACATCTGGAATATATCGTGGTTGAGTCGAGTCCTTATCATGCACGAAAAATAAAGGACAAGCTTTCTGAGGACCGTTTCATCCATTATTTTTCTCTTGAAGACATGAAGGCTGAATACCCATTTTTTCAAGGGATTCTATTTGCCAATGAACTTCTTGATGCGATGCCTGTTCATGTTGTTAAACAGGAAAAAACAGGTATGACTGAAATCATGGTATCCATAGATGAGACGGGAAACCTGGTAGAGCAGGAACAACCATTGGTTAATGCAGAACTCGGCATGTGGATCGCAGAACACCTCGGAGGGCTTTCCATCGGGCAGACCATCGAGGTTCCGCTGGCTATGACACACTGGCTTAACGATCTTTATGGATGGGTTGAAAACGGAGCAGTAGTGCTCGTCGATTACGGATATACGAGGGAAGAGTGGGACATGCCCCATCTTTTAAACGGGAGTCTGCGCGGTTATTTTCGTCATCAGCAAATCAACGATCCGCTGAAATTCCCCGGGGAGATGGACCTAACGTCTCATGTTCATTGGGACAGTGTAAAAACGATCGGTAAAATAGCAGGATTCCGGGCGGATGATTTTCAAAAGCAGACAGATTTTCTTCTGGAGAACGGGATTCTAGATCATCTGCGAGATACTGGCAGCCAAGATCCGTTCTCACCTGTGCATAAGAAGAACAGAGCGATCCGTTCCCTGATCATGGAGAACTCCATCAGCTCTTATTTTCAAGTTCTAATCCAAAAAAAAGACGGCTGCCGTTAAACGGCAACCGTTTTCTTTTTAATGATTAATGGCCACCCGCTCCGGGAGTCATCATGAACGTTGTCCAGTATGTAAAACCTACAAAAAAGACTGTTAGATAAGCTCCAAAAATGTAAATATACATACGCTCAGATAAATTTAAGTAGCTTAGTGAAACAAATAAAATAGTTTGGCCCAAAAACAACAGTGACATGTTGGTTAAGTCCCCAAGATAGGCCATTACTGCGATAATCCCAGTCCAAAAGCCCAAGACCTTGTACATTCTTGCCATATGTATCCCTCCCTTTTCACCGAAGAACTCATTCCCTCTGTATTATATATGAATTTTTACTGGATTGTAAATGCCATTCTAACTGGATTTGGAAAAACAAAAAAAGAACACATGGCAGGTGTTCTTCGTAAAAGATGGCTGGGCTAGCTGGATTCGAACCAACGAATGACGGAGTCAAAGTCCGTTGCCTTACCACTTGGCTATAGCCCATCGGAATAATTTTAGTATGGGTTGTGTCGAAAATTTTATGCAATAAAGTGTAAATTATTTGAAGGGATTTAGCAGATTATGTCGTAAAGTTACCTTTAAGATAAGAAAGAAGGTGATAACGCGTTGCCCATTGAAAAGAAAAGTGATGAACTGCTTCAACTCGCAGCAAGAACCAATGCCTCAGATATTCATTTTGTCCCCAAGAGGGAAAAAGGCCTGATCCAGTTCAGGATCGATGGCCAGCTTCATCAGGTAGAAGAATTAGCCTATGTATTTTTTGAAAGACTTGTTTCCCATTTCAAATTTAAGGCTGGTATGGACATCGGTGAACGCCGCAGGCCTCAGGACGGTTCGATGGATGTTACCATCAAAGACCATCTCCTTCATCTCAGGCTTTCCACACTGCCTACTGCCTTTCATGAAAGCCTTGTCATCCGCTTGCTTCCCCAGACCCATCCTTCAGAATTTCAATCCTTAGCCCTGTTTCCGCACTCACTCGAAGGACTTTCCCCCCTATTGCGGCGTGCTAGCGGCCTTATTCTCTTCTCAGGACCGACCGGTTCAGGAAAAACGACCATCATGTATTCTCTTCTTCAGCATATCCAATCCTTGTATACCCGCCATATCTTAACACTCGAAGATCCCGTGGAAAAGAAAGTTGATCTGTTTTTGCAGATGGAAGTGAATGAAAAAGCAGGAATTACGTATGGGGAAGGCTTTAAATCACTCCTTCGCCATGATCCCGATGTTATCATGATCGGTGAGATCAGGGATGAAGCTACAGCCAGGCTCGTGGTCCGGGCCGGAATGACGGGGCATTTAGTGCTTTCGACAGTCCATGCAGAAGACACATTAGGCTGTTTATTCCGGTTGATCGAATTTGGTTTGACCATTCAAGAACTTGAACAAACACTGCTCGGCATTGTTGCTCAGCGGTTGATTTCGCTGCGCTGCCCCTATTGCGGTGAAGTGTGCGACACTAATTGTTTTATGAGAAGAAAAAATAAAAGAATGGGTTTATTTGAACTGCTGTCAGGATCCGGGCTGGAAAAAGGTATAGAGTGGATTCGGGGCAACTCGAATCGGCCGGATGGTGAGAGAACATTGAATCATTTTATAAAACAAGGCATTGCTCTAGGATTTCTGCCTGCCCATAGCCTTGAGAGATGGGGGGTGGACAGGCTGTGAAAAAGGGAAGGAACTGGTCGAACAAACAGCAGGGAGCTTTTTTGATGCGCCTTGGCAGGCTGCTGGAACAGGGCTACACACTCCCAAAAGCAATTCCAATACTTAAGCTGCATCAGAACCGCTGGATGCAAGACGGTCTTCACCGGGTGTATGATTGCCTGAAAAGAGGATACTCCCTTCATGAAGCATTGGCACGAGAGAGATTTTCAAGCGATGTGCTCGGTTTTCTTGAGTTGTCCGAAAAACATGGTGATTTGCGCTTCAGTGTCATGGAAGGTGCCAAAATGCTGCAGAAGAAGGAAGAAATCAAAGAACGATTCATTAAAGCGACAAGGTACCCAATATTCTTATTTGCTGTCGTTTTGTCGATATGTTTCATCATGTTTCACTTGCTGATCCCCCACTTTTTATCTTTGTACTCCTCTTTAGACATCAATTTCCCTTATTTTACAATCGTAATGATTTCCATAATAAAGAAAGTTCCTTTCCTCTTTTTTCTGTTTGCTGCGTTTACTGTCACGGCTGCTGCAGCGTATATCGCTGTAATGAAAAAAATTTCTCCTTCCAAACGCATCTCGCTGCTCTTAAGAATCCCCATTGTAAAAAGAACACTTCCTGTCCTGATCACCCATCAATTTTCTATTCAGCTGGGCAGCCTGCTAAAAGGAGGATTGGCGATCAATGAGGCGTTAAAGATCCTCGAACAAAATCAATACATGCGATTTTTTCGAACAGAGGCTGCCTTGATGAAACAAGAGCTCGTGAACGGGCTAAGATTTGAAGATATCGTTGCTCAAAAGCGCTACTTTGTTCCTGAGCTGTCTATGATTATTGCTCATGGACAATCCTGCGGAATGCTCGATAAAGAATTGATTGCTTACAGTGAAATACTGCTCGCTTATGCAGAAGAAAAAATGGCAAAGTACATCGTTGTGGTTCAGCCGGTACTGTTTCTATTCATAGGGGTCATGATACTTGTCATGTTTGTTTCGATGCTTTTGCCTATGTTTAAAATGATGGATTCCATTCAATAATTAAGGAGAGTTAGGATGAAAGATATGAACGAAAAGGGTTTCACGCTGATCGAAATGATGATAGTTCTCCTCATCATTTCTGTATTGCTTTTAATAGCGCTGCCGAGCATGGCAAAAAACCTTGGCGTCGCTAAAAATCTCGGATGCAAGGCAACACTGGATCTGGTTCAGGGCCAGGTAGGTGCTTATGAAGCCGATAAAGAAGAAAAATTGACGGATTTAGATACGTTGGTGACGGAAGGGTATGTGGATACGGTCAAATGTCCGAACGGAAACGCGCTGGAATTAAAAGGCGGAACGGTCGTTGAAACGGCAGATTAAACGGATCAACGGCTATACCTTGCTGGAGCTGATCATCGTTCTTTCGATCGGGAGTATCCTGTTGAGTGTTGCCTGCGCCTCACTTCAGAAATACTACAAAGGAAGGGAAGTGCATTTTTTTCTGGAGCAATTCAAGCGCGACTTGTATTTTACACAGCGAACAGCGATAAACGAGCAAAAGCTAGTTCATTTGCATATTTTCCCGGGTGAGAATCGGTATATTATTACCACCGGCATGAACGAAGTGTATAAGAATGTTAAATTCCCAAAGCAGATTCAATTTGAATCTGCAACGATGTCCTTGAAGATTACGTACAATAAAATAGGAAACATCAGTACTTCAGGAACGATGATTATCAAAACAGATGCTGGCAGATACAAGGTGGTATTTCTGTTGGGAAAAGGCAGGTTCTATGCTGAAAGATTCTAAAGGTTACTATTTGCTTGAAGCACTTCTCGCCTTAAGTGTCTTGTCAATCGTAATTAGCGGAGTTAGCCCGGTCTTGCACACCCTTTATACAGAACGCTTCACTCTTAAGCAAGACAGGGAGGCTTTAGAGCTTTTATCTAACAAGCTGATTGAATTCGGAAATGATGATGAAGGGGGGACGTCCATAATCCGTGGACGTACGGCAGATTTTCAATGGAAGAAGAAAGAAGGGAGGATCTGCATTGAATTTACGGGGAAGAATGGAAGAGCCTATCGTGAATGTGATGTTGTTAAACAATGAAGGTTAGCCAAAAAGGGTTTACGCTCGTTGAAGCAATGGTGGCGCTGTCCATCTTTATCGTGCTGGCGGGCTTTGCACCGCTGCTCATAAAAGTACTTTCGCCTCCGGTGCAAAGCGGTGTCTCAATGGAAGAATTGGAATCTTTTTATTCAGCGATCGGTCAGGCCATAAGGGAAGCGGTTAATGCGGAAGCAAGCGAAGAGAAACTGACCTTAACCACTTCTTCTGGACAGTCCGTCACCTATTCCTTCTATCAAAACCGGATACGAAAGCAGATCAATGGACAAGGATATGAAATCTGGCTGTTTTCTGTAAAGCGTTTTCGCCCTTCTGTAACTGGCCAGCTGGTAACAGTATCCATCACTGACACAGCCTCCCATGTCTATAAACGCGTGTTTGCCAGACAGGCAGAAATTGTTCTGGTGAATTCTTGAATAGCCGAGGATATATTTTCCCCACGGTACTCGTTTTTTGTCTTATCTTCTCGATGCTGGCAGCACATCAGCTTCTCATTTTTATCGGTGAGAAACAGTTCATTGACGCACAGAGGGAACGGATGCAGCTGGATGCAATGATCGAGAAGTCCAGCCGGGATGCGATTAACAGCATAAAGAAAAATAAGAATCCAGCCGGCCGGTTTGCGTTCGACCATGGAGTGGTGAATTGCGTGGTGTCCACAGGGCAGCCTCCTGCAATGGAAATAAAAATATCGGCAAGTTTGCGAAACCATCAGACAAAAAGCGTGGTTATATATTATAATAGCGAGACTAAAAGCATTACGAAGTGGGTGGAGGGTGCAAGTTGAAACCGATTTTTTTAACAGGATTCATGGGATCCGGCAAAACCACGATCGGTTCGCTGCTCGGCAAGAGATTAGACTTGCCGGTCGTTGATACTGATCACTACATTGAAGAAAAATACAATCAAAAAGTGGCAGAAATCTTTGCGGTTCATGGAGAAGTAGTGTTCAGGGGCTATGAAGCTTCTATCCTTCCTGAACTTCCTCAGCAGGATGCGATCATTACGACGGGCGGAGGAATGGCCGTTTCAGCGGAAAACCGGAAATACATGCTGGAAAACGGGTTTGTTATTTTTCTAAGCTGCCCGCTCGATACCATTTTTGAGAGACTGAAAGAAGACAGAAGCCGGCCATTGTTCAATCATGAAAAAAAGATAGAGATGGAGAAGCTGTACGATAGGAGGCTTCCTCTTTACCGTGATTGCCATTGGGTACTCGAGACCGGGGGATATAAGCCAGAAGAAACGGTCGAAGAAATTACAGCGAGGTTAGGTCGTTCCGATTTCGGGCAAACTGGTGACAAACAATAAAAAGGTGATGTCATCTTATGAATACCTATTTTAAGTTTGTCATTGAAGCAATCGTTAAGAGAATGAGCAGGTCTCCAGAGGAAAAACAAATGTTAAAACAGCAAAAAGCGGAACGAAAACAGCCTGTGCTCGTTTCGCTTTTTGGCATGGTCCCTTTTTCTCTGGGATTGATGTTCAAGAAGCGCCGGAAGTGAAGTTCCCTTTTGTTCTTATCATTTTTCAATCTACTGGAAGTATGATAATGTTGAACTATCATTTAAACGAAGAAGTGTGGTATAGATGGCTATAGAAAACGGGATTTATGATCGGCTGAAAAGACCGCTTAAAGATTTGCGGATCTCAGTCACTGATCAATGCAATTTTCGCTGCACCTATTGTATGCCGAAAGAAATCTTTGACGGGGACTATCCATTCTTAGAAAAAACAGAGCTGCTGAGCTTCGATGAGATCGTAACGATTGCCGAGCGCTTCATCTCCTTGGGGGTAACGAAGCTGAGAATAACGGGTGGTGAGCCTCTTATGAGGAAGAACCTCCCTGAACTGATCGGCCGGTTGAATAAGCTGCACGGTCTGAAGGACATTGCTCTGACGACCAATGGCGTGCTTCTGCCCCGTGTCGCTCATGACTTAAAGAAGGCAGGAATGGACCGGGTTACTGTAAGCCTTGATTCTCTGGATTCCGAACTATTTGGCAGAATTAATGGAAGAGGGCTGGGTATCGATCCTGTTTTAGAAGGGATGAAGGCAGCCCACGAAGCCGGACTTAAAGTCAAAGTCAACATGATGGTCCGCAAAGGTGTTAACGATCAGGAAATTTTGCCGATGGCAGCCTATTTTAAACAAACCCCCTACATCCTGCGGTTCATTGAATTTATGGATGTCGGCACAACGAACGGCTGGAACATGAAGGAAGTAGTTACAAAGGAAGAAATTCTTAAAGCCATTCAAACTGAACTTCCTCTTCTCCCGGCAGTTGAAAATTATTACGGGGAGGTAGCTTCCCGCTATCAATATGCTGATGGGGAAAATGAGATTGGCATCATCTCTTCAATAAGTGATTCTTTCTGTTCATCCTGTACACGGGCAAGGCTTTCTGCAGATGGAAAGGTGTTCACTTGTCTCTTTGCTTCGAAGGGAATGGATTTTAAGACACCACTTCGTGAAGGCGCAACAAAAGATGACCTTGATAACATGATCACAAATCTTTGGGAAAACCGGAGCGACCGCTATTCTGATGAGAGAAGAGATGGAGCAGGCAAGAAGGAAAAAATTGAAATGTCATATATCGGGGGCTAAAGATAGCCCCTTTTTTTTGCACTATTCTTTTGGTGTTCATGATGACAGAAAGGTATCAGACAAATAAAAGAGCCCGCCATTTATGATGTCCACGGTAATTTTCGGTTCGTATTGCGTACGGAGTGCCTCTTTTTCTACCTGATAATATTCCGGCTTTTCGATTTCATCCTCATAAAACCGATCCAATAGTTCTTCATCCTCCCGCCACCTGTTTTCGGCATCCTCCGCCCAGCTGTGATCATCTTCATGTATTTGCTGCTCAACGATTGCTTCGATTCGTTTTAATCCGCTCACCGGACGGATGAAGGGAGACAGTGTATAGCAGAAATCCGGGATTTTCCGGGTAAGAGGAAGTGAACGAAGCTGTTCATGAAAGTTGCTTTCTATTTTCCCGGTAATCAAATGAATGCCGTAAGAAGAGATCATATCTTTTTTACGGTCACATTGATAGGAGGTTTTTAAATTCACACAGAGCCATGGATTTAAGGGGATGTTCTGCCCGGAGTCCTGGCGGATCGCTTCGTACATGCGGATGAACGAACCGAGTTTCTTGGTGGAGGCAAAAATCTGATGCAGCCTCGGTGAACCGAAGTGAATAAACTCCCCATTTGCGTCGGGGGGATGCTGCTGGCCTGTGATGAGAGTAAGAGCCATCGGGTTCGGTGTTCCGCCTGTTTTCTCTAGATAGTGCCAGTAAAAGGGCCGGTTCATCAGCAGTTTATCCAGCTCAACGGTGAGCTGGATCTTCATGTAACTATGATTTTTTTCCTCTACGATACAGTCGTTCGATTCAAAATAACGTTCAAGAAAATGATGAATCTCGTGCTGCTGCATGCTCTTCCCATCCTTTCTTTTTAATGCCTCCGTCCAGATTAATAAGAGCGGCAAGATTGTCCATTTTTACTTTTATTTCTCCTTCGCTTTCCGAGTTCAGCATGATATCCGAGATATAAGTTTCGATGTTTTTCAGTTCGAATTTTGCAAGGATCTCATCAAGCTCACCTATTACACTTTCAAACAAATTGATCTTATTATACAAAAGGTTTAAGATTCGTTCTTCAATGGTGTCCTGTGTCGCGAAATTATAAATATGAACGTCTCCTTTTTGTCCAATGCGGTGTATACGCCCGATCCGCTGTTCAATGCGCATAGGATTCCAGGGAAGATCATAGTTAATGATGTGCTGGCAAAATTGGAGGTTGATACCTTCGCCACCTGCTTCAGTGGCAATAAGAACCTGTGCATGGTTTTTAAACAAGTGGGTCATGTAGTCTTTTTTGCTTCGCTTAAAGCCTCCCCGAAAAGGGACGGAGGAGATGCCATGCTGCTGAAGAAACCATTGCAAATATAGCTGTGTCGCTCTATATTCCGTAAAAATTATAACTTTATTTTTAATGGACTGAATCAGTTCCAGTGTTTGCAGTGCTTTTGAATTCTGTGAAACGTTCTCAATCTTTTTCATCAATGGGAGAATGGTCTGTTCAGTAGCGAAGTTTCCGGCATCTTTTTGTAGCATGTTCTTTAAAGTGAGAAAGCAGGCTTCTCTTGAACTGCATACCTCTCGCTGCAATGTCAGGATCGAGAACTTGCTTCTATTAAAGTTTGGCTGCTCTTTAAGATCCGAGATGCTATTGTACAAGTCTCTCTCACTCTCAGAGAGTGTGATTGGAATCGTTTTGACCAGCCGTTTCGGCCATTTTAAGCCGGTCTCTTCTCTGCGGTTCCGGACCATAACTTTATTGACGAGCTGTTTTAGCTTCTCTTCATTTTTCAGTGAATGTTTATCGTTGCGGAAGTCTTTATCAAAATTCTCCTGATTGCCAAGATGTCCGGGTTTCAATAAAGTCACTAAGTTAAAAATCTCTTCCACCCGATTCTGTACAGGTGTGGCGGTAAGCAGCAGACAGAATTTTTTCTTCAGATGCTGTACGAATTCATAGTTTTTCGTATTTTTGTTTTTAAGTTTATGTGCTTCATCAATGACAATGATGTCGTAATCCTGATTGAGTACAATATCCCGGTGGGGCTGCCTTTTTGCCGTATCAATCGATGAGACGACAACATCACACTGCTCCCACACATAGGATTTTTTCTGCGCAATTGCAGGGATGAAGAATTTTTGATTCAGTTCTCCTGTCCATTGAAGAACAAGAGATGCCGGTACGAGAATGAGCACCTTTTTAGCGAGTCCCCGGATCATATATTCTTTAATAATCAAGCCTGCTTCAATGGTCTTTCCCAGACCAACTTCATCTGCAAGAATGGCTTTTCCGTTCATTTTTTCAATGACCGTTTTTGCGACCTCAAGCTGATGGGGGAGAAATGTCAGCTGCGGAAGATGATCCGGTGCCTGAAGGCCGAGAAAATCAGGGATTGACAGGTTCTTCTCCGCTTCAAGCGCAAGATTATATAACTCCCATTTTGTCCAGGGTCCGTCATCTTCCATTCTTTTCACAAAGTCTTCATGCCAGTCCCGGTTAAAGTTAATGTTGAGATTCATCTACTGCTTTCCTTTCTCTGTACGGATAGCGCACCTATAGGTAATGGTATACAGATTCCCAAAATGGCGTTGCTTTTTAAACTGAAATAATGATAGGATAATAATGTGTTTCCAAGGTAAAAACATATATTTAGTATGGACGATGGAATATAATTACATACTTGCGAATGAAAGCAAGAGGAGAGACTATTTCGGTAGCGCCGAAGGAGCAAGCGGGAGCGAAACTCTCAGGCAAAAAGACTCTTGTTTGACGCGTCTCTGGAGAGCGTCCGCGGTCACGCGGCCACCAACGAAGAAACGAAGGGGCAAGCCCCTGAGAAACTTACTGGTTAAAGGACAGAGGGATACCTGGCAAAGGTATTTCTCTGTCCTTTTTTCGTGATATCCTGTTCAACGGATCAACTTGTGTGATTTTTACTTGGAATTTTTTGAATATTACCAATGATGGATTAAAAGGAGGAAGAGTAATGGGGGAATTAAAGCGTACACCACTTTTTGAAGTTTACAAGGGCCATGGCGGCAAAGTCATCGACTTTGGCGGATGGGAGCTTCCTGTCCAGTTTTCCCGTATAGGGGAAGAGCATGAGGCAGTCCGTACAAAAGCCGGGCTCTTTGATGTATCTCACATGGGTGAATTTGAAGTGAAAGGTGAAGGAGCAACGAACTTCTTGCAGTACATGCTCACCAATGACATCTCCAAGCTGAAAGACGGAAGCGCACAATATACCATAATGTGCTTTGAAAACGGGGGCACTGTTGACGACCTGCTTGTCTATAAGCACAGTGATCAGCATTATCTTCTCGTGGTGAATGCATCCAACATCGAAAAGGATTTTAACTGGCTTGAGTCACATGTAACAGAAGGCGTTGAGCTGACCAATATCTCTGATTCTACAGCTCAGCTCGCTTTGCAGGGGCCCGCTGCAGAGAAGATTCTTCAGAAGCTGACTGATACAGAGCTGTCCTCCATTGGCTTTTTTAAATTTAAAAATGATGTAGACCTGCAAAGCAACAGAGCGCTTGTATCACGCACGGGCTATACAGGTGAAGACGGATTTGAAATCTACTGCCGTCCTGAGGCTGCAGTCAAGCTTTGGGATCTTATCCTCAAAGCAGGTGCAGAAGAGGGAATTCTTCCATGTGGTTTAGGTGCAAGGGATACGCTGCGATTTGAAGCGAAACTTGCGCTTTACGGCCAGGAGCTGACAAAAGACATCACTCCGATCGAAGCGGGAATCGGTTTCGCAGTAAAAACGGATAAAAAAGCAGATTTTATCGGCAAGGAAGTCCTCAAACAACAGAAAGAAGAAGGCGCACCTCGTAAGTTGGTGGGTATTGAGATGATCGACAAGGGTATTCCACGGTCTCATTATGAAGTTTTCAAGGATGGAGAACGCATCGGAGAAGTCACCACAGGCACTCAATCACCGACTCTGAAAAAGAATCTGGGTCTGGCTCTGATAAAAAGCGAGTTTACTGAATTAGGAACAGAAGTGGAAGTACAAGTAAGACAAAAACGATTAAAGGCGGTTATCGTTAAGTCGCCGTTCTATAAACGCAGCTAAATTAGCCACTGGGGAGGATATTCACATGACGTTTCGTTATTTGCCGATGACAGAGCAAGATAAAAAGGAAATGATGAAAGCTGTCGGTATAGCATCGACAGAAGAATTGTTCAAAGATATTCCAGAAAAGGTCCGCTTTAAAGGAGAACTTCAGATTGAAAAGGCCCTTTCTGAGCCAGAGCTTGTAAAATACATGTCAGGACTTGCGCAAAAAAACAAAAATACGAAAGACTATCCAAGCTTTTTAGGTGCGGGTGTCTATGACCATTACACACCATCAATCGTAAACCATGTAACACTCCGCTCTGAATTCTATACAGCGTATACACCGTACCAGCCCGAAATCTCTCAGGGAGAACTTCAGGCAATCTTCGAATTCCAGACGATGATCTGTGAGCTTACAGGCATGGATGTAGCGAATTCATCCATGTACGATGGGGGAACAGCCCTTGCAGAAGCGGCATTGTTATCTGCAGGACAAACAAAACGCAAAAAGATTATCGTATCCAAAAGTGTTCACCCGGAATCCCGAGCTGTTCTTCAAACCTACGCTAACGGACAGTTTCTCGAAGTTGTTGAGGTGGGAACAAAGGATGGACTGACGGATCTGGATCAGCTTAAAGAAGCGGTGGATGGAGAGACCGCCTGTGTGCTCGTACAATATCCTAACTTCTTTGGCCAAGTGGAAGCATTGAAAGAGATTGAGGAAATTGTTCACAGCGAAAAAGCCATGTTCGTTGTTTCGAGTAATCCGCTGTCATTGGGAGTACTTACTCCTCCTGGCAAGTTTGGTGCAGACATTGTCGTGGGAGATGCACAGGTTTTCGGAATTCCTCAAGGGTTTGGCGGACCTCATTGCGGCTATTTTGCCGTAACACAAAAGCTGATGAGAAAGGTTCCGGGACGTCTCGTCGGACAGACGGTCGATGAGAACGGCAAAAGAGGTTTTGTATTGACACTGCAGGCGCGTGAGCAGCATATCCGCCGCGACAAAGCGACCTCTAACATCTGTTCGAATCAGGCATTGAATGCCCTGGCTGCTTCTGTTGCCATGACCGCTCTTGGAAAGCAGGGCATCAGAGATATTGCAGGACAGAATATCCAGAAAGCGCATTACGCAAAGAATGTTCTTGAAGAAAAAGGTCTTTCCGTTCCATTTAGTGCACCTTTCTTTAACGAATTTGTCGTAAAACTGAACAAACCTGTAAAAGCCATCAATAAAGAATTGATTGAAAACGGAATGATCGGCGGATATGATTTGGGCCGGGATTATCCTGATCTTGAAAATCACATGCTCATTGCAGTTACTGAACTGCGTACTAAGCTTGAGATTGATAAACTGGCAACGGTATTGGAGGGGCTATAATGAACAATCATGATACAGCACTTATTTTTGAATTGTCCAAAGAGGGCAGAGTCGGTTACAGTCTTCCCGATCTTGATGTTCCGGAAGTAAGCCTGGATAGTCTTATTCCTTCTGATTATGTCCGTGAAGAGCCAGCTGAGCTTCCTGAAGTTTCCGAGCTTCAGATTATGCGCCATTATACGGCTCTTTCTAAACGCAACCACGGTGTAGACTCCGGATTCTATCCGCTTGGTTCCTGCACGATGAAGTACAATCCTAAAATTAATGAAGATGTGGCACGATACCCTGGATTTGCACAGATCCACCCTCTTCAGGACGAAGAAACTGTTCAGGGTGCGATGGAGATGCTTTATAACCTTCAGACCTCTCTTGCTGAAATTACGGGGATGGACGAAGTAACCCTTCAGCCGGCAGCCGGTGCCCATGGAGAGTGGACAGGATTAATGATGATCCGTGCTTACCATGAAGCAAATGGTGACAGCCACCGTACAAAAGTCATCGTTCCTGACTCGGCTCACGGAACGAATCCTGCATCAGCAACCGTTGCGGGTTTTGATTCTATTACCGTTAAATCCGATGAGCGCGGACTTGTTGACCTTGACGACCTTCGCCGTGTTGTAGGGGAAGATACGGCCGCTCTTATGCTGACGAACCCGAATACACTCGGTCTTTTTGAGGAGCACATCCTTGAAATGGCGGCTATCGTCCATGAAGCCGGAGGAAAACTTTACTACGATGGTGCCAATATGAATGCCATTATGGGCTACACACGCCCGGGAGACATGGGTTTTGATGTCGTGCATTTAAACCTTCATAAAACGTTCACAGGCCCTCACGGCGGCGGCGGACCTGGATCTGGTCCGGTTGGAGTGAAGAAAGACTTGATCCCGTTCCTGCCAAAACCTGTTCTTGTGAAAAAAGAAGAAGGATTCACATTTGAATACGATCGTCCACAATCCATCGGCCGAGTAAAACCATACTACGGAAACTTCGGCATAAATGTTCGCGCCTACACCTATATCCGTACGATGGGTCCAAAGGGACTTAAGAATGTATCAGAGTATGCGGTGCTAAACGCCAACTATTTGATGAGAAGGCTTGAGCCGCATTTTGATCTTCCGTTCACACAGCATTGCAAACATGAGTTTGTACTGTCCGGCAGAAGACAGAAGAAGCTCGGAGTACGTACACTGGACATGGCAAAGCGCCTGCTTGATTTCGGTTATCATCCGCCGACCATCTATTTCCCTCTTAGCGTAGAAGAGGCGATTATGATCGAACCGACAGAAACCGAGTCAAAAGAGACGCTGGATGAATTCATCGATGCGATGATCCAAATTGCTAAGGAAGCCGAAAAGTCTCCAGAAGTCGTTCAGGAGGCGCCGCACTCAACAGTTGTCAAAAGACTGGATGAGGCGATGGCTGCCCGTAAACCAGTATTACGTTATGTAAAGTAGAATACTAATAAAAAAAGGTTCGGGAGATTACTCCCGAACCTTTTATCATGATGATTTAACTTTGCCAGTCCATTTTTTAAATCCGCCTCTCAAATGAGAAAGGTCAGTATATTTATTTTTACGCAGGAATTGTGCGGCTCTGGCACTGCGCATACCGCTCTCGCAGTATAGATAGACAGGCTTGTCCTGGCGAATTTCAATTTTACGCTGTTTCATTTGTGTCAGAGGAATGTTTCGCGCACCAAGTATATGCCCTTTTTTAAATTCCTCCGGTTCACGGACATCAACCAGCTGTGCTTTACGGTATCCAGCTCTGAATTCCTCTTCGCTTAGCGTTGTTAAATATTTCTTTTGATACAGCGCGGTCACTACGAGGTAGACGAGAACCGCTGCCAAAATAGCAAGAACGATAATCCATTCCATTTCATTTGCACTCCTTTTTTCTATCTCCTTCAATTATATCCTCACAGCCCGCCAGAATCAAAAGAATAATATAAAAAAATTGGCAGTACTTGATGTTTTGACAGGAGTCATAGTTTTGATAAACTAGTAGGGTACTAAAAAGGAGATAGTTATATGGAGAGAGAAAAGTGGTTATTCATTGATTCAGGAAACTGTGATCCTGCCTATAACATGGCATTGGATGAAGCATTACTGACGTGGCACAGCGAAGGCAAAATTCCACCGGTCATCCGGTTCTATGGCTGGAATCCAGCAACGCTGTCCATCGGCTACTTTCAAAAGGCCGAAAAGGAGATTAACCTTGAGGCGGTTGAAAAATACGGCCTTGGCTTTGTGCGCCGTCCGACGGGAGGCCGCGGAGTTCTCCATGATCAGGAGCTTACATATAGTGTGATTGTTACCGAAGAGCATCCTAACATGCCTAAAACAGTGACGGAAGCCTACCGGGTTATATCCGAGGGCATTCTGCAAGGTTTCCGCAACCTTGGTTTGGACGCCTATTTTGCCATCCCGCGTACAGAGGAAGAGAAGGCGGGATTGAAAAATCCTCGCTCGGCTGTCTGTTTTGATGCTCCTTCCTGGTACGAACTCGTGGTAGAGGGGAGAAAAGTAGCCGGCAGTGCTCAAACCCGCCAAAAAGGGGTAATTCTGCAGCATGGTTCCATCCTGCTGGATCTGGATGAAGACAAACTGTTTGATCTTTTTGTGTACTCCAGTGAACGTGTCCGTGAGCGGATGCAGAAGGCTTTTAAGAATAAGGCGGTAGCCATGAACCAGCTCAGGGAAACACCGGTCACACAAGAAGAAGCGAAGAAAGCTTTCCATGCCGGGTTTGAAGAAGGATTGCAGCTCGATCTGCAGCCGTACACTTTGAATGAAGAGCAGCAGAAAGAAGTTGAACAGATCGCTGAATCAAGATATAGAAGTAAAGAATGGACGTTTAGAAGATAAAGTGGAAATCGGGACAACGATGGCTGTCTCGGTTTTTATTTTTTGCACTTGTCAAGCCAGAAAAAATTTTTGGGCCGTCCACAAGGATGTTCAATAAAGCCCGATGTTACAAGGTTCCTTTCGTTGGTATTTTTTTCAATCTTTAAATGTGTAGAATTGAGGGGATTTGAAGCGGGAAAAACATCAAATTCTATGTTTTTCTTAAAAAAGCTTGGATTTTCTAGTTTGACAAGATAAATATTTTGACAACAGGTTTACCTATATATAGTATAGTGGTAACTTAACTACATACAACATATAGAAAAAAGATTGGATTTTTTCATAAGGAGGAGAATGATGGGAGTAGCGGTACATGACCCTTCAGGAATTAACATTGAAATGCTGAATAAGGATATTGAACAATTTCCCCAAGTACACCCCATAACAGGTGACATGAAAACAGCGCATAAAGGTGTTTCCCGTCTTGTAATGCTGGACAGGTACAGTTTTAAAGATACAGAGAGGAAAACATTAAAGGAAGGAGATTTCGTTGTATTAACGGTCAAAGAAGACCCGAAATTCCCTGCGAGAGGACTTGGATACATCGTCAGTATCGATTGGGAAGCGAAAACTGCGCGTGTCAGGGTAGAAGATGAGTTCAAGTCTGCCCTTGATAAGCCGGAGGAAGCGGAATCAGGAATTATCAACCGTTCTTTGGACGTGATGGACAAGCCGCTTGAAGTGTTTTATGAGCAGATCGCAAAGAGAAATGCGACAGGGCTAGCAAGTGTGGAAACCACTGAAGAAAAACGTCAGGAATCTTTCGAGAAGTTTTACAAAGAACTTTCCGAGATGAATTTTATTCCGGCAGGACGTGTTCTATATGGTGCCGGTGCAGAAACAGACGTTACGTATTTCAACTGCTACGTGATGCCTTATGTAAAGGATTCAAGAGAAGGAATCTCTGATCATCGTAAACAAGTAATGGAGATCATGAGCCGCGGCGGTGGGGTAGGAACAAACGGTTCGACCTTAAGGCCGAGAAACGCTCTGGCGCGCGGAGTAAACGGGAAATCATCCGGATCGGTATCATGGCTGGATGATATTGCGAAGCTTACCCATCTGGTTGAGCAGGGCGGGAGTCGCCGCGGCGCTCAGATGATCATGCTCGCGGATTGGCACCCTGACATTATCGATTTTATTATTTCAAAAATGCAAAACCCAAGAATCCTTCGTTACCTGATCGAAAATACAGAGGACGAAAAAATTAAGCAGGTCGCTCAGGACAAGCTTAAATTTACTCCGCTGACACCTACGGAAAAAGCGATGTATGAAGGAATTCTACGTTACAAAGAGATTCCGGGAACAGGTGGATTTGATGCAGATGTTCACCGTGAGGCAGAGCGTATGCTGCGTGATGGGGGAACATACAGTGTTCACAATTCCGAATTCCTGACAGGGGCGAATATCTCAGTAACGATCACGAAAGAATTTATGGAAGCTGTAGAAAATGATGAAGAGTACGCTCTTCGCTTCCCGAACGTTGAAAATTACACACCGGAAGAAATGAGAGCTTACAACAAAGAATGGCATGAAGCTGGTGATGTAAGAGTCTGGGAAGAAAAGGGCTACAGCATCCGTGTTTATAAAAGGATCAAAGCAAGAGAGCTTTGGAACCTCATTAACATTTGTGCAACCTACTCAGCTGAACCAGGCATCTTCTTTATCGATAATGCTAACGACATGACCAATGCTGTTGCCTATGGGCAGAAGGTTGTAGCGACAAATCCATGTGGAGAACAGCCTCTTGCACCATATTCAGTCTGTAACCTTGCTGCTGTTAACCTCGGCACCATGGCGGACAAAGAGTACAAAACGATAGATTTTGAGAAATTGGAGCGCACAGTAGAAGTTGGCGTTAGAATGCAAGACAATGTAATTGACGCGACACCTTACTTCCTTGAACCAAACCGCATCCAGGCACTCGGTGAGCGCCGTGTCGGCCTTGGTGTCATGGGTCTTCATGATCTACTCATCTATTGCGAAACAATGTACGGTTCAGAAGAAGGAAACAAGATGGTGGATAAAATCTTTGAAACCATCGCCACTACCGCATACCGTACATCCATCGAGCTTGCCAAAGAAAAAGGAAGCTTCCCGTTCCTGGTGGGAAAGACAGAAGCAGAAACGAAACAGCTTCGTGAGAACTTTATTAAAACCGGCTATATGAAAAAACTGCCGGAAGATATCCATCAAGGCATCTTGAAATACGGGATCAGAAACTCGCATTTATTAACTGTGGCTCCTACAGGAAGCACCGGGACCATGGTTGGTGTCTCGACAGGGCTTGAACCTTACTTCTCCTTCTCGTACTTCAGAAGCGGAAGACTGGGTAAATTTATTGAAGTGAAAGCGGATATCGTCAAAGAATATTTGGATCGGAATCCGGAAGCGGACGAAAACAACCTCCCTGAATTCTTTGTTTCAGCTATGGAATTGTCTCCTGAAGCGCATGCGGATACGCAATGTGTGATCCAAAACTGGGTAGACAGCTCCATAAGTAAAACGGTGAACGCGCCGAAAGGCTATTCTGTCGATCAGGTGAAAAAAGTGTATGAGCGTTTATACAAAGGCGGAGCAAAAGGCGGGACCGTGTATGTGGACGGAAGCCGTGATGCCCAAGTCTTAACGCTGAAGGCTGAGGAGTCATTTGAACAAACAGAAATGAACCTTGGGGAAGAAGAAAAAAGTAAAGTAGTACTTGTAGATACGATTACAGATCTTCGCTCAACAGATGTTACAGTCGGAAACGAGGTTGGCAATACATGCCCAGTCTGCCGCAAAGGAAAAGTAAAAGAAATCGGCGGCTGCAACACGTGCACGAACTGCAACACTCAGCTAAAATGTGGATTGTAAGAACAGTTCTTTTATAAAAGAGGCATGACCTGCGGGTCGGCCTCTTTTTTTACGGACGGAAGTACTGGAAAGGCAAAATCCCACTGCCGCCCGAATATTTTCTTAAGGCGCCCGAAAAAACCTTCTCAGCCGCCCGAAAGCAGTAAATTCATCACGAAAGCGCAGAGCCCAGAGTGCACCCTGTTACATATAAAATCAAACAGCCTTGTCACCCTTTCTTTTGTATAGTAAAATTTTAGACAGAGCAGAGAAAGAATAAATCGGAGGGAACAGCATGCCCCCAACACCCAGCATGGAAGATTATATTGAACGAATCTATGCGTTAATTGAAGAAAAAGGATATGCCAGGGTTTCTGATCTTGCTGAAAGTCTGGAAGTACATCCCTCCTCAGTTACAAAAATGATACAAAAGCTGGATAAAGGAAAGTACCTCGTCTATGAAAAGTATCGCGGATTCGTATTAACGCCAAACGGAAAAAAACTCGGCAAACGCCTCGTTTACCGGCATGAATTACTGGAAGGCTTTTTAAAAGTTATCGGTGTTGACCAGGAAAAAATCTTTGACGACGTAGAAGGAATCGAGCATCATTTAAGCTGGAATGCCATCGACAGGATCGGGGATCTTTTGCAATATTTTGAGGAAGATCCGCAAAGAGTTGAAGCATTAAAAGAGATACAGCAAAAAAATCAGGAACAATCATAACAGGCGTTGTGATTGTTCCTGATTTTTGTTGAATATTGTACTTCCCCTCGTGATTAGGATAATAAAGGGGGGAATTCATGATGATGGTGGATGGAGTATTCTCAGGCGGTGGCATTAAGGGGATATCATTGATAGGTGCCATTCAGGCAGCAGAAGAGAGGGGCCTTCAATTCAAACGTGTAGCCGGAACGAGTGCCGGGGCGCTCGTGGCTTCCCTCGTAGCAGCTGGATATACTTCTGCTGAACTGAAAGATCTTATTCACAATGTCGATTTGAAACAGTTTCTTGATGAAAAGAAATCATGGGTGCCCATACCGTTTATGAATTGGCTGAAGGTGTATTGGAAATTAGGTCTTTATAAAGGGGATGCCCTTGAAAGATGGGTTAAGGAGCTTTTAAAGGCAAAAGGCATTGAGACTTTTGCGGATATTCAGGACGGATCGCTGAAAATTATAGCTTCAGATATTACCCGTGGAAGGCTGGTCGTTCTGCCTGATGACCTGCAGGAATACGGTTTGCTGAAAGAAAAGTTTCCGGTAGCCAGAGCGGTACGGATGAGCTGCAGCATTCCTTACTTTTTTTATCCGATCACCCTTTATAACCGCCTGGGCCAAAAAAGCTTTATTGTAGATGGGGGTGTTTTAAGCAATTTTCCGATTTGGCTGTTTCAGCGAAAAGACAGAACGTCAGAACGGCCGGTCCTTGGGTTTCAGTTAAGTTCATCGTACGGAAATATTCCGGAGCATAAAGTGAACAATGCCTTTAACTTGTTTAAGGCTCTGTTTCAGACGATGATGGAAGCCCATGATAACCGCCATATTTCCAAGTATGATGCGAGTGATATTATTTTTATCCCTGTAAAGGAAATTTCGGTCGTTGATTTCGAACTGGCAGAGGAAACGAAAAATGCTTTAATGGATTTTGGGTATCTGCAGGGAACTGAGTTTTTAAACCGGTGGGTGGCAGGAAAAAAAATATGGACCCCATATAAAAATCGAGCCTAAAAAGAAGCTCGATTTTTTTTCTTATTCTTTTTTCCTTCAATTACTGTGAGGTTGTGTTCTTTTTTACGTTTTTTGAATGGAGCGGGTTTGTTTGCAGCTGAACTCTTCTTAATCGGTGGGGCAGATTGATTATATTTTCGTTTGGACTGCTTTACCGCTTTTTTGTATTTTCCGTTTTCACCGGGACGAAACCGCTGAAAGATAAAATAAACAAGAGCAACAACCAAGCCGATCATGAGCAAATTCGTGATTAACTTTTGAGGTGAAAAGAATAATTGTGACCCAAGTCCAATTACTGCCAACACGATAATAACCCAAATGACTGGATGAAATGATTTTCGATGCAACAGGTTCACCTCCTTGAAGAATTAAACGATTTTTGTACTGTTTTCGAGTTTTCTTTTTTCATGTTCGGCATCCCGGCGGAGCATTTCGGTAAATGACAGGATGGCCACTTCGGTCTGTTCACGGTCAGGTTCTTTCGTGGTGAGAAGCTGTAGCCATAAGCCAGGAAATCCGAGATATTTGAGAACAGGGACATTCCTTAGTTTGTTCGTAATCTGCAAAACTTCAAAAGAAACACCGAGGACTACCGGAATCAGCACTAGTCTGTAAACAACCCGCTGCCATAAAGGATCAGACGGAACGAACAGATAGATAAAGACTCCGACCACTACCGTAAACAGTATGAAACTGCTTCCGCAGCGGTAATGAAGCCTGGTTTGCTTCTTTACATTATCAACGGTAAGTTCAAAACCGTTCTCATAGGCATTAATTACTTTGTGTTCCGCTCCGTGGTATTGAAAGACTCTTTTTATTGTTGGCGTTAAAGACACAAAGTAAATGTACGATAGGAGAAAAAGAAATTTAAAGAATCCCTCCAGCAGGTTTTGGCCGATATGGCTTTGCACCCAAGGCCTGAATGCTTCTGCGAGAAAAACAGGAACTAGGGTAAAAACAAATTTTGCAAACAGAAAAGAGACGATGCCAATAATGGCCAGACTGAAAACGAACATCGCTTTGGATGGGGAGGACTCTTCCTTTTTTAATTCCTCACCTGGCGGGACGTTATATCTTTCAGTAGAGTAGTTCAAATGTTTGGTTCCGTTTGAACTGGCCTCCAGAATAGCCGCGATCCCCCGAAGAAAAGGAACCTTTTTAATCTTGTTCAGCCATGGGCTGTAGCGCTTAATCACTTCGAAATACTCAATACTGTCATCATTCCTGCGGATGGCGGTAACATATGTGTGCTTGCCGGCAAACATCACCCCTTCGACGACTGCCTGGCCGCCGTATGCCGGTTTTTTGTTTTCTGTCATTTCTACACCTCTACCCTTTATGTTTATTAGCTTAATTCTACAGGAAAAAGCTATAAACCTCTAGGCAATCGTTCGTTATCTTTATTTTTCCCATTTTATACATTTTTAACACGGAATATTAATAGAACACAACTTATTGAAAGCAATGAAAGAAAACGGGACATACTGTAAGATGGAGGTGTTTTTTCCAATGGATGATTTTAAACAGGACAAGAATAAGCGAGAAGAACCGATGTCCTTTATGGCCAGGGTGGTCAGTGTTGGATTCTTTGGGGGGCTTTTCTGGGGGCTTGTCGGTTATTTTGCATACTACCTTAATTTGTCCAAGATTGGACCAGGGCTCATCCTTGCACCATGGGCGCTTGGAAAATGGAAGTCGCTATGGCTTGGCCAGCTCATCGGTGTCATTGCCATTTCTCTTCTTTCCATTCTCGTTGCTATTTGTTACCGATATCTTCTAGCAAAAGTAAAAAGTATGGCTGGCGGCCTCTTTTTCGGTATTGTCCTCTGGGTCATCGTTTTTTACTTGCTGCACCCCATATTTCCAGGCTTGGAACCGATGGGTAAAATAGGAAGAAATACGATTGCCACTACACTGTGCCTGTATATTCTGTATGGCATTTTCGTAGGGTACTCCATATCTTTCGAATATCAGGAACGGCAACCTTCAAAAAGCGGGGAAAGTACCTAACTATTCAAAAAAATACCTGTATGATAGAATGTTCATGGAACATTCTATTTTTTTAAGGGGGCCAATCATGGAACGAATACTGGTCATTAACGGCCCGAATCTGAACCGGCTCGGTACAAGGGAGCCCTCCATATACGGTGATGACACACTGGCTTCTCTTGAACAGCGGCTCATTCATTTCGGAGAGATAAAAAACGTGAAGGTAGAGTGCAGGCAATCCAATCATGAAGGGATCTTACTGGACTGGATTCAAGAAGCAGAGAGTAAATTTGGCGGGATCGTCTTAAATGCAGGGGCCTTTACACATTATAGTTATGCAATTCGGGATGCCATTGCTAGTGTGAACATCCCGGTTGTTGAAGTACATATTTCAAACATTCATGCAAGAGAGGAATTTCGCCACCATTCGGTCATCGCACCTGTTGTGGCCGGACAGATCGCAGGTCTTGGGTTCAAGGGCTATGAGCTTGCGATTTTAGCACTGCTTGATTCGTTCAGCTAAAATAGGGCATTAGGGGAGGAAAAGGCATGTCAAGATTAGAGAAATTGAGAGCGGAATTTCAAAACCATGATATTGACGGGCTCATTGTAACATCCGGGAAAAATCGAAGATATCTCAGCGGATTTACAGGAAGTTCTGGTGTGCTTGTCATCTCTGAAAAAGAAGCGAAACTCATTACCGATTTCAGGTATATGGATCAGGCAGCAGAACAAGCGAGAGACTTTGAGGTTATTAAGCACACTTCTGCTATTCAGGAAAAAGCTGTTCAAGCCGCGGCCGAAATGGGAATAAAGAAAGCCGGGTTCGAGCAGGATCATCTCACCTTTGCGCAATACCGCACGTATGAGAAGTACATCTGCAGCCAGGACACGGTGCTTGTGCCGATTTCCGGTCTGATTGAAAAATTACGCTTGATTAAGGATAATTCAGAGATTAAGATATTAAAGGAAGCCGCACAAATTGCGGATGCAGCATTCTCTCATATAACTTCTTACATACGGCCTGGCCTAACTGAGCTTGAGGTCTCGAATGAGCTTGAATTTTTCATGAGGAAGAATGGGGCATCGTCTTCTTCTTTCGATATTATTGTGGCATCAGGCTATCGCTCCGCACTTCCGCATGGAGTAGCTTCTCAGAAGAAAATAAGCGAGGGGGAACTCGTCACCCTTGATTTTGGAGCATACTATAAAGGCTATTGCTCGGATATTACACGGACGGTTGCTGTTGGCGAAATTTCTTCGGAGCTTCGGAAGATTTATGAAACGGTTTATGAAGCACAGGCAAGGGGAATGCAGGGAATAAAACCCGGAATGACTGGAAGGCAGGCAGATGCCTTGACGAGGGACTATATTACCGAACAGGGATACGGTGAAAATTTCGGGCATTCGACGGGTCATGGCATAGGCCTCGAGGTTCATGAAGGACCTAGTCTTGCTGTACATTCAGACATCGTTCTTGAGGCGGGTATGATCGTCACGGTAGAACCGGGAATCTATGTTTCCGGTTTAGGCGGAGTAAGGATTGAAGATGATGCCCTTATTACGGAACAGGGGAATGAATCTCTTACTCATTCTTCAAAAGAAATGCTTATTTTAGGTTAGTATAATCAGGAGGAAAAGCGATGATTTCAGTTAATGATTTTAGAACAGGATTGACCATTGAGGTAGACGGCGGGATTTGGCAGGTAATGGAGTTCCAGCACGTAAAACCAGGAAAAGGAGCTGCCTTCGTTCGTTCTAAGCTCCGCAATCTCCGTACAGGGGGCATTCAGGAAAAAACGTTCCGCGGCGGTGAAAAAGTAGCTAAAGCTCACATCGAGAATAGAAAAATGCAATATTTATATGCTTCAGGTGATACACATACGTTCATGGATAATGAATCGTATGAGCAAACCGAACTCACATCCGCTCAGCTTGAGCATGAATTAAAATTCCTCCTTGAGAACATGGTCGTTCAGATCATGACCTATCAAGGCGAAACCATCGGGGTTGAGCTCCCGAACACGGTAGAATTGGAAGTTACAGAAACAGAACCTGGAATTAAAGGCGATACAGCTTCAGGCGGATCAAAACCAGCTACTCTTGAGACTGGCTTGATTGTACAAGTTCCTTTCTTTATTAACCAAGGCGACAAATTAATCATTGATACACGTTCAGGTGACTACGTTTCCAGAGCATAAATTTACACATGCAAAAAGCTTCATTCCTCATCGGAGGGATGGAGCTTTTTTGTATTTCCTCAGGTCATAAAGCGTGCTGACAAGCATAAGGTATAATACCTATTTCTTTTTGGGGTGGTGCGCTTGGAAAATGTAATGGCCGTGTTGCCGGAAGCTGTCTGTAAATTGATTATCAAGTACCCGAAGGAGCGGTTAGAACAACTTGAGGAAATCCGTTTTCGATTGCAAAAACCGCTTGAGCTGATCATTAATGGCAAACCTGAATACCCTTCCACCGGAAGCGGATATTATATCGTTCGTCCGGAAGATGGCGTTCAGCTGATCAATAAGCTAAGCCGGTATTCCCTTTACGCTCTGGAAGAAGAACTGAAGAGAGGCTATATCACCATCAAAGGCGGACACCGGGTGGGTCTCGCGGGTAAAGTAATCACGGAAAAAGGTGAAGTAAAAGCGATTAGAGATATCGGTTCTTATAACATCCGCATCGCCAGACAAAAAATCGGAAGCGCTGATCCTTTCCTTTCGGTTCTCTACCATAACCGCCGGTGGCTTAACACTTTGATCGTGGGAGCGCCTCAGACAGGAAAAACAACGCTGCTGCGGGATCTTGCAAGAGCGGTCAGTGCGGGATGGCCGGAAAACAATATACCATCCAGCAAAGTAGGCATTGTTGATGAACGCTCAGAGATTGCAGGGAGTGTGAAGGGGGTGCCGCAGTTTGTATTGGGACAAAGAGTGGACGTGCTCGATGCCTGTCCCAAAGCGGAAGGCATGATGATGATGATCCGGTCGATGAGCCCGGAAGTGCTGATTGTTGATGAGATTGGAAGAAAAGAAGATGTGGATGCCATTCTGGAAGCGATGAACGCAGGGGTAGGAATGATGATGACCGTTCACGGACACTCCCTTGAAGAAGCGCTCCGGCGTCCTGCCATTTCCCCTCTTGCTGATATGAAGCTTTTTGACAGGTACATTGAACTGACAAGGGCAGGCAAACCTGGCACCGTCCGAGGGATCTATGATGAGAACAGGAAGCGTATCTCTGCAGAAATGAAGAGCAGGCCATGAACTGGTTTGGAGCGGTACTTATTCTACTGTCGACTACATGGATCGGCTTTGAGCTGGCTAAAAAAGTAAGAGAAAGGCCGAAACAGCTTAGACAGCTGAAAGTAGGCCTCCAATCGCTGGAGGCAGAAATCATGTACGGCCTCATTCCGCTTGATGAAGCCTTCCTCCATCTCAGTACCCAGCTGAAAGGGCCGGTTGCCGAATTTTTTCTCGATGTATCGAATCGGCTGGAGGAATCGGCTTCTTCTGTACTGGATGCTTGGGAGACTGGTTTAGCCGGTCTGTCCGACGCCTCTGCCTTTAAAAAAGAGGAGATCGAGATCCTCAGGCAGTTCGGCGCAACCCTTGGGAGACACGACCGGGAAAACCAGCAAAGACAAATCAAGTTAACACTCGCACATCTGGAGAGAGAACTTTCTGAAGCGAACGAAGCACAGTTGAAATATGAAAGAATGTACAAGAGTCTCGGTATTCTTGCGGGGCTGCTTCTCATCATCTTATTGTTCTAGTCATGGGAGGAAATCAGATGGGTTTTGAAGTGAACGTTGTCTTTCAAATTGCTGGTCTTGGAATCATTGTGGCGATGCTGCACAGTGTTCTGAAGATGGTTGGAAAAGAAGATTATGCAAATTGGGTGACACTGCTTGGGTTCATAGTAGCGTTATTTATCGTTATTTCACTTTTAAGCGACCTGTTTCAAAAAGTGAAAGGCGTCTTTCTTTTTCAGTAACTGAAGGGGGTTTCCAACATTGAGATTCTTCAAATTGTAGGATTAGGTTTAATAGGTACGTTTCTTGCTCTCATTCTGAAAGAACAAAAAACGTCCTTTGCCTTTTTGCTTACCCTCGTTGTAGGAATTACGATCTTTCTATTCTTGATCGATCAGATTGCTCTAGTGTTAAGGATGCTGGAGCACCTGGCTGAAGAAGCACATATCAATCTTATGTACGTTGAAACGATCATGAAGATCATCGGTATTGCATATATTGCCGAGTTCGGTTCACAGATTACGAGGGACGCCGGGCAGGGTGCAATCGCTGCCAAGATAGAACTTGCGGGCAAAATTCTCATTCTTGTCATGGCGATCCCGATCTTGTCTATCATTATTGAGACAGTCATTAACTTGATTCCGAAGTAGGAGGTGATGAAGACGGCACAACAGGAATTATTATCCAAGAAATTAATCTTTTTATTTCTTTTGTTATATGGACTCTATACATGGAACAATGGAGTGCAGCCGGCCAGAGCCTCTTCCATCACCCAAAACATCATGGATGATCAGCTGTCCAAGCTTGGGGTAGAGGATATTAAAGAATATTGGACAACCATTATGACAGACTACGGAGGCTTTTTGCCGGAAACGCAAAAAGGGTCTCTGATGGAATTCATAAAAGGAGAAAAAGATTTTAGTATAAAAGCATGGGCATTAGGCATCTTAAAATATTTATTCTATGAAGTTCTTATTCAAGGGAAGCTGCTTGGCACGCTCATTTTACTGACTGTTTTCAGTATGCTGCTGCAGACGATCCAAAATGCATTTGAGCAACATACTATCAGCAAGGTCGCATATTCTATCATCTATATGGTATTGATCATCCTTGCCTTAAACAGCTTCCACATCGCCATGCAATATGCCCAGGAATCGATCAGTACGATGATGAACTTTATGATGGCTCTCGTGCCTCTCCTGCTCGCTCTGATGGCCACAGTAGGAAGCGTGACATCGGTTGCATTTTTTCACCCGGTCATCGTGTTTCTGGTCAATTCGAGCGGTCTTTTAATCAACAATTTTGTTCTCCCCTTATTATTCCTGTCGGCGTTGCTGAGCATTGTGAGCACACTGTCTGAGCATCATAAGGTCACCCAGCTGGCAAAGCTGCTGAGATCTATTGGTATGGGGGCGCTGGCTGTTTTTTTTACGGTTTTTCTAAGTGTGATCAGTGTACAGGGAGCGACGACAGCGGTAGCTGACGGAATTACGGTAAAAACCGCCAAATTTATCACCGGCAACTTCATCCCTGTCGTGGGCCGGATGTTTACGGATGCGACGGATACAGTCATGAGTGCCTCAGTACTATTGAAAAATACAGTTGGTATTGCAGGCGTTGCCATCTTGTTTCTCCTGGCTGTTTTTCCAGCCATCAAAGTACTTGCTCTGGGGTTTATCTACAGTTTTGCAGCTGCAGTCCTTCAGCCGCTGGGAGGCGGACCGATCATCGAATGCCTGGGTATTATCGGAAAAAGCGTGTTGTATATTTTTGCAGCCCTGGCAACGGTCTCCATCATGTTCTTTCTTGCGGTAACGGTTATTGTAGCAGCAGGAAATCTATCATTAATGATCCGTTAGCAGGAGGCCAAGATGAATTTTTTGACAGACTGGATTTCAAATATCGTACTGATCATTCTCCTTGCTGTCATCGTGGATTTGCTCATACCCAATAGCAGTTTTCAAAAATATATCAAAATGGTGGTCGGACTGCTTCTGATCCTGGCGATCCTCAACCCAATACTAAAAATTGCCGGATCCAATGTGGACAAAGTATTCGAGGCGATCGGTGTTGAGCATAAGTTCAATGAGAATGATATAAAAAATTCGATAGAAAAGAATAAAAGAGAAATACAAGACTCCCAGTCTGCATATATTTTAGAACAAACGCGTGTCCACATGGAAAACCTAGTAAAAGAGGAGTTGAAGGCAAACTATGGTGTAACGATACTAAGTCTGCAATTGATCCCTAAAAATGGACCTGCTCAAGGTAAGCTGAAAGCAAATGACATAGATTCAGTCCATGTCATCATCGGGCAGGGCGGAGATAAGAAAGACATAATGGTACCGGCTGTTAAGAACGTGGAAATAAACGCAGATCAACCTGTCCAGAAAGAAAAAGAAACGCAAATTAAAGCTAATCCTGTTCAATCGTTCCTAGCAAAGAAATGGCAGATGAAAAAAGAGAACGTAATGATCTCTACGGAAGGAGGAGAGGAAAATGGCGGGTAGGAGTAAGGGATCGCTTCAAAAAATATTGGACCTGCTTCCCGGCGGCAACGGCAAAAAAGGGCCGCCTCCTTATATCTGGCTTCTTCTGCTGCTTGGTTTTGCCATTATGATCGCAAGTAAAATTTTCACCCCGCCATCTTCGGAGAACGGTAGCTTGCCAACGGCTTCCATAAAGGCGCCGGAAGAAGCAAAAACCGTATTTAAATCCTCCGGGACCTCTACTTCAAAGAAGTTCAGAGCGTACGAAGATAACTATGAAACACAATTGAAAGACATTTTAGAGCAGATCTCCGGTGTTAAGAAGGTCAGGGTGATGGTTACTCTTGATACTACGGAGATCAAGGAGATTGAGAAGAACGAGAGAAGGCAAAATCAGACGACCAAAGAAACGGATAAGAACGGCGGAGAGCGAACGATCAATGACATCAAAACCGATGAAGAAGTGGTTACGATTAAAAGCGGTGATGAAGAAAGGCCCATCATCATAACGACGGAGAAGCCTAAAGTCCGTGGTGTAATCGTGGCTGCAGAGGGTGCGGAAAACCTGCGCATAAAGGAAATGATCATAGATGCGGTTACAAAAGTATTTGATATTGGAAGCGACAGAGTATCAGTGATACCGAAAAAATTTGAGGGGGAATAAGAAATGCTATTAAAGAAACAAACTGTTTGGCTATTAACAATGCTTAGCTTGATCATCGTCCTGTCCGTATACTATATCACCGCTCCAGGATCGGGAGATGACCTTGCTTATTTAGAAAAGGGAAAAAATACAGCGTCATCTAAGCAGGAGCAGGCAGCAAAGAACAAGAAAGGATCTGAAGCAGCCGTTACAAGTGCTGCAGGAGATGATCTATTTACCGCTCTCCGCATGAAGAGAGACGAATCACGCGACGAACTAAGCAGCAAGTATACAGCGGCTATCGCTTCACCAAATGCTTCAGCCGAGGTTCAAACGGAAGCGCTTGCTAAAATTTCAGAACTGCAGTCCCTGACCATGAAAGAATCTACATTGGAAACCTTGATTAAAACAATGGGCTACGATGATGCTCTCGTAAATACGATGGATGATGAAGTCAGAATCATTGTAAAAGGAAAACATTCTTCTAAAGAAGCAGTTAAGATTATGAAAAAGGCTGAAGAACAGCTGGGGAACAAACAAGTGGCTGTTGAGTTTCAAAAACCTGCAAAGTAAGCCGGGGATTATGCCCCGGTTTTTTATTTTTTTCCATTTATTCCAGGTAGTATGGCAATTGGTAACATTGGTCAAGATGATACTGAAGAAAAAATAGAGCAACCGCTTACAATGCAGAAAGAATTCATGTAGTATGTACATGTAAAGCGATTTAATCTATTCTTTATACCTAAATTATGATATGCTTTGCTAGTACCAGGTAACAATAGAAGGTGCTAAACTACGGCAGACAACACCGTGTATAGATCGAAAAAGGAGTGGAATTTGCGTGTTGAAAATACAAGAAATCCGAGAATTGATTAAACTAATTGACAAATCCAGTATTGATGAATTCCAATTTGAAAATGACGGTGAAAAAATCGTCCTAAAGAAAAATGAAACGAGTGTACAGCAAGGATATGAACCAGCTGATGCACCGGCAGCCATTCAGGCGGCGCCTGCTCAGGCTGCTCCTGAAGCTTCAGTTCCGGCAGAAGCTCCTCAAGCTCCTGTTAGTGAGAAAAAGGAAGATGCCAACTTACATAAGATTGAATCTCCAATGGTTGGTACGTTTTACGCATCATCATCACCAGAAAACCCTGCTTATGTAAAAACAGGAGATAAAGTCAGCAAAGACTCCATCGTATGTATTATTGAGGCGATGAAGCTGTTTAATGAAATTGAAGCAGAAGTAAACGGGGAAATCGTAGAAATCCTCGTTGAAAACGGGCAGCTCGTTGAGTATGGACAGCCCCTCTTTTTAGTTAAAGCGGAATAGAGGTGTCTTCTACTATGATTAAAAAGCTGTTAGTTGCCAACCGGGGAGAAATTGCGGTCCGGATCATCAGAGCATGTAAAGAATTAAACATAGAAACGGTCGCTGTCTACTCAGAAGCGGACAAGGATGCGCTGCATGTGCGTTTAGCGGATGAAGCGTATTGCATTGGGCCTAAGTCTTCTAAAGACAGCTATTTAAACTTCACCAACATCATGAGTACGGCGATGCTGACAGGCAGTGATGCCATTCATCCAGGCTACGGATTTTTAGCGGAGAATGCTGATTTTGCTGAGATTTGTGCAGAATGCAATGTTACGTTTGTCGGGCCGAGCGCTGAAGCCATTAATAAAATGGGCATAAAAGACGTTGCCCGTGCAACGATGAAAGAAGCAGGTGTGCCGATCGTACCTGGTTCAAACGGAATTATTTCGGGTAAAGAAGAAGCAATTGAACTTGCGGAAGAAATTGGGTATCCTGTTATTATTAAAGCCACTGCCGGGGGCGGAGGAAAGGGTATCCGTATCGCAAAGACGGAGGCGGAACTGATTAAAGGCATCTCCATTACTCAGCAGGAAGCCGCAACAGCATTTGGAAACCCGGGAGTTTACATTGAAAAGTTCATTGAAGATTTCCGTCATGTTGAAATTCAGGTTCTTGCTGATAAATACGGAAATGTCATTCACCTTGGCGAAAGAGACTGCAGTATTCAGAGACGGATGCAGAAGCTATTAGAAGAAACACCATCACCGGCCATCTCACCGGAAAAGCGTGAGGAGATGGGAAGTGCCGCTGTGAAGGCCGCAGAAGCGGTAAACTATTCAGGGGCCGGAACGGTTGAGTTTATCTTCGATCATAACAGCGGTGATTTTTACTTCATGGAAATGAACACCCGAATCCAGGTTGAACATCCGGTAACAGAGATGGTAACTGGCATTGATTTGATCAAACAGCAGATTCGTGTCGCTTCTGGTGAACATTTAAGTGTTTCGCAGGAAGACATTGAATTCCAGGGCTGGTCCATCGAGTGCCGGATTAACGCAGAGAATCCTGAAAAGAATTTTATGCCGTCTGCAGGCAAGATTGAAATGTACCTGCCTCCGGGCGGGTTGGGAGTCCGAGTGGATTCAGCCGCATATCCGGGCTACACGATTCCTCCGTATTATGATTCCATGATTGCAAAGGTGATCACATATGGCAATACGAGACAAGAAGCAATCGACCGAATGAAAAGGGCATTGAATGAGTTTGTCATTGAAGGCGTGCATACCACCATTCCTTTCCATCTGCGCCTTTTAAATCATGCCACTTTTGTAAACGGCGACTTTAATACTAAGTTTTTAGAAATTCACGACTTGACGTCAAAGTCTGTAAATTAGGCACGGAGGTGTAATCAATGATGAGTGAGCTTACATTTGAGATGGAAGAGCATCAATCTGAACTTGGAAGAGTGGAAATATCTCCCGAAGTGATTGAAGTGATTGCCAGCATCGCTGCATCTGATGTTGAAGGTGTCGCTTCAATGCGAGGCAACTTTGCGACAGGTGTAGCTGAGCGCTTCGGGAAAAAGTCTCATAGCAAGGGCGTAAAAGTTGAGCTGGGAGAAGAAGGTATTGCCATCAGTGTATATGTGATCATGAATTATGGTGTTTCTATACCTGAAGTGGCACAGAGTATCCAGGACCATATCCGGCAAGGACTCAAGAATATGACAGCCCTTGAGGCAAGTGAGATTAACATTTTTGTTGTCGGTGTCCAGTTTGAGACAAAAGAAAAGCCGCTGGAAGCGCCTGAAGCATATTGATAAAGGGGATTCTCATATCCCCTTTATTTTTTTGCGATTGTTAACTCTTAAGGACATATGATATGATTTCACTTATATTAAGGTACGAACGAGAAAGGAAGTAAAAAATGAAACGTAGACTTGCAAGAGAAAAGGCATTTCAGTCTTTATTCCAAATCGAGGTCAGTGATATTGAACCGGAAGCTGCAATCGCACATGTTTTGGAAGAAGGAGAAAAAGAGGACGAATTTCTTCATTCCCTCGTGTTCGGAACAGTTCAAAACAAACAGGAGATAGATGAAATCATCGCCAATCATTTGGAAAACTGGAGCTTCTCCCGTTTAGCGAACGTTGAAAAGGCAGTACTGCGCCTCGCAGTTTACGAAATGCAGTTTCATGGGGATATTCCCGTTAATGTATCCATGAATGAAGCGATTGAACTTGCAAAGATCTTCGGAGGAGAAGAGTCAGGCCGTTTTGTCAACGGTGTTCTCGTAAAGATTGTCCAGCATTTTTCAAAATAGGGTACCTGCAGGAGATGCGGTAGGCTCAAAATCAAAAGGAGACGTTTCATGCAAAATGACCGTTATGTAACGATAAGTTCAGTTACCCGTTACATTAAGCGGGTATTCGAAAAAGATGACAACCTCAATAACGTCTGGGTCCGCGGAGAACTATCCAATGTCAAACGACATAGCCGCGGTCATTTGTATTTCACACTAAAAGATGAACAAAGCAGAGTCAATGCCGTGATGTTTGCCGGCAATAACCGCTTTCTTTCTTTTCAGCCCGAAGATGGGATGAAGGTACTGATTCAGGGCGAAATCTCGGTATATGAACCGCAGGGCCAATACCAGCTGTATGCCCGGACCATGAAAAAAGACGGAGTAGGAAACTTGTTTCTGGCTTATGAAGAGCTGAAAAAAAAGCTCGAAATGGAGGGTCTGTTCGAATCTTCCCGGAAAAAGAAAATTCCTTCGTTTCCGGATGAAATCGGGGTCATCACCTCACCGACCGGAGCAGCGGTAAGGGATATTTTGACAACGATTAAACGCCGCTTTCCCATTTCAAAAGTAACCGTTTATCCTGTGCTAGTTCAAGGGGCCGGAGCGGCTGCTTCTATCGCAAATGCGATTGAAAAGGCCAACAGGGGCTCTGCCAATGTCTTGATTGTTGGACGGGGCGGCGGATCCATCGAAGAACTTTGGGCTTTTAATGAAGAACTGGTAGCTAGGGCGATCTATCAATCCTCGATACCCGTTATTTCTGCTGTCGGACATGAGACTGATTTTACCATCGCCGATTTTGTAGCTGACTTGAGAGCGCCTACCCCGACTGCAGCTGCTGAATTGGCTGTTCCTCATATCGCTGAGCTCGAAGACAGGCTCGGTCAGCGCAAATTGAGGTTGACCCGTGCGATGGGTGACCAAATCTCACAAAATCGCCAGCAGCTGTCAAGGCTGCAAAAGTCATATGCCTTTCGCTATCCTGATCAGCTGATCAAGCAAAAAGAGGTTGAGCTCGACAGGGTGCTTGAAGCGATGACGAGAGAGGTGCAGCGGAATATCGAGCGCCAGAAAAACAGGATCAGCCAGAATCAAAAACAGCTGTCCTATTTCTCCCCTGGGGAACAGATCCTTAATTTGAAAGAGAAGCAGCTGAAGCTTAGGAAATCATTGATTCGATACATGGAACAGCAAGTAAAGGGCGGTCAGTCAGGCTTTCAAAGCAAACTTTCACGCTTGAATGCCTTGAGTCCGCTGGCGGTTATGGAAAGGGGCTACAGTCTTGTTTATACGGAAGACGAGCAGCTCGTAAAAAAAGTGAGCCAGGTGCAGCCTGGAGATACCATTAAGGTTCGCCTGCAGGATGGAAAACTGGATTGCCAGGTTTGGGGATTGGAGGAGAAGAACAATGGCTGAAAAAAATAATATTACCTTTGAGGAAGCAATGGAACAGCTTGAACAAATCGTTGAGCGTTTGGAAGAAGGGGATGTTCCTCTAGAAGAGAGCATAGATCTGTTTCAGCAGGGAATGGCTCTTTCGAAAGTATGCCATTCTAAACTGCAGAACATTGAAAAGAAAATGGATACCATCATGAAAGATAATGGAGATGCTGCACCGTTTATCATTCAGGAAGAAGATCAATAATATGGATATCCAACATTACCTGCAAGGCAAAAGGCAGCTCATCAATGATCATCTCCCTTCCTTTTTAGCTGAAAAATCCATTCCTAGCCTATTAAAAGATTCCATGCTCTATTCGCTTCAAGCAGGAGGAAAACGGCTGAGACCCATCTTGACATTGGCTGTTCTTGATGCGTTCGGAAAGAATTCGGAAGCTGGTATTGAAGCCGCCTGTGCACTTGAGATGGTGCATACATATTCATTGATCCATGATGATCTTCCATGTATGGATGATGATGATTACAGGAGAGGCAAGCCGACTAACCATAAAACTTTCGGAGAAGCGACAGCCATACTGGCAGGGGATGCACTGTTAACGTTCAGTTTTCAGATGATTGCTGGCAGCAGCACGTATACCCCCGAACAGAAAGTGGCCCTTCTTACCATTCTGTCCGAAGCATCCGGGGCAGAGGGAATGGTGGCCGGACAAGCTGTGGATATGGAATCAGAAAATCAGGAACTGACGATTGAGGAACTGCAATCGATCCATGAAAGGAAAACTGGGCGATTGCTTGAAGCATCTGTTCTTTTTGGCGCTGTACTGGCAGATGCGGATGCTGAAGAATTCGAGCACCTCGGAGTGTTCAGCCGGCATCTGGGAATCGCTTTCCAGATACAGGATGATATTCTTGATGTGACCGGCGATTCCCAGCTCATGGGCAAACAAGCCGGAAGCGATGAACATAACTATAAAAGCACCTATCCAAAACTTCTGACTCTTGAGGGAGCCAAGGAACAGCTAGCTCATCATATCAAGCTGGCTAAAGATAATCTTCGGAAAACAAAAGTGGATCCTGTCATACTTGAAGGGATCACGGATTATATTGTAAGTAGAAACCACTAGTGTTTCAGCCATATTGTTGGTATTCGAGATTTATGGTATGATAGAAAATACTTTGGAGTGGTGCAGTATTCTAGTCAGTCTCCCATTCTTGAAGGCGGGCCTAAAAATCCGCCAAAGGGCACATCGATGAAGTTCCTGGTGTTGGCTTGAGGCGCCCAGCCTTGGGTTAACGCTGGGAGTTAAGGTCGCAGGGCGATCCACAATGGCATGTGGGCGTTGACCCTGCTTCCGCGGAGACCCCCATCTTTACGGCTTGCGTTCTAATACCTTGCTGTGAAATGGGGTTTGAACCTGTTTATGTTCTGCGAACAGCGGAAACATGCAGCGTAGCCTGCCTTGAGTGGAGCTTGAGGGGATTATGGTCATAGGGACGATGGATGGTTGGCCGCCTGAAATCTGTTCATGCTATATGAAATCATCTCTGCAAAAGAGGCTAGGGAAATGGGGAAGGGCTGTTGAGGAAAACTCCTAGACTGTTCCCACCGACATTCAAAAAGGATTATAGTGCGGACTAAGTGGCAATCCAGTCTAACGTTTGGCGACATCGTTAAGGAGGAAGTAAAGGGAAACCGCGGAGATGGCGACATTTCCGTTTCCTCTTGGGAAAACCTACTGGACCTAAGCCGCAGCGTTTACTTTTTGAATGACCACTCCTATTACATAATTCAAATGGAACCTTACGTTTGATCTTGGCGTAAGGCGTTCATTATATTTAGGGAGATTTTATGAAACATTCTTTTCATAAATCGCTAAAATGGAGTACAGGCATTGCCGTTATCACGCTCGTGTTAGCGGCAATTTTTTCAGTAGCTTCCACCCTGCTGCTGAGTGGTGTATCATGGGGCATGGGTATGGTGATTGTGTTAATTATTGTTCTTATTGGGGTATTTTTTGATATCATTGGAGTAGCATCAACTGCAGCTAATGAAGTTCCTTTTCATGCCATGGCATCTGAAAAAGTGCCGGGTGCCAGACATGCCATACTAATTACAAGGAATGCTGACAGGGTAGCCAATTTCTGCAATGATGTGATTGGAGATATATCAGGCATTATCAGCGGAACGGCTTCGGCCGCGGTAATTGTTGAATTGACAATGAACCTTGGGCGTGGAGAAGGAACGGTGTTTGAACATACAGTTTCCATCTTGTTTACCGGGATTATTGCGTCTATTACGGTTGGAGGAAAAGCGTTCGGAAAATCATATGCGATCCATCATGCCACAGCCATTATTTTTCAAGTGGGCCGTTTAATATATTTTTTTGAGGAAAAATTAAAGATTAAACTATTTGATACTTCTTCTAATAGAGGAAAGAGAAGGAATTAAATTGGAAAGTGAGGATTTTCCATGAAACTGGAAGATATTCAAAACCCTCAGTTCTTGAAGTCCTACGATCAAGAACAGCTTATGAAGCTTGCGCAGGAGATCCGACAATTTTTAATCAGCAAGCTCTCTGTTACAGGCGGGCATCTCGGTGCCAATCTTGGGGTAATAGAACTGACACTTGCCCTTCATAAGGTTTTTGACAGCCCGAAGGACAAGCTGATCTGGGATGTCGGTCACCAGGCTTATATCCACAAAATGCTGACAGGCAGAACATCGCAATTTGATACATTGCGCCAATATAAAGGTTTATGCGGATTTCCGAAACGAGTTGAAAGCGAACATGATGTCTGGGAAACAGGACACAGTTCTACTTCCTTATCAGCTGCTATGGGGATGGCCATTGCCCGTGATCTAAAAGGGACAGATGAAAAAGTAGTAGCCGTTATTGGAGATGGCGCTTTGACAGGCGGTATGGCTCTTGAGGCACTGAACCATATCGGGCACGAGAAGAAAGATCTGATCGTCGTTTTAAATGACAATGAGATGTCCATTGCCCCGAATGTCGGTGCTCTGCACAGTGTGCTCGGCCGCATGAGGACAGCTAAAAAATACAATAAAGCAAAGGATGAACTGGAATCTCTGATCCGCAAAATCCCTGCTTTTGGCGGAAAGCTCGCAGCAACAGCTGAAAGGGTGAAAGACAGCCTGAAATACATGCTTGTGTCAGGAATGTTCTTCGAAGAACTGGGATATACCTACCTTGGCCCTGTGGACGGACATGACCTTTCTGATCTGGAAGAAAACCTTCGTTATGCGAAAAAGACAGAAGGACCAGTTATTGTCCACGTATTGACGAAAAAAGGCAAAGGCTATAAACCGGCTGAACAGGACCTTACGGATCATTGGCACGGAGTTGGGCCATATAAAATTGAATCCGGAGAGAAGATTAAAGCGAAACAGGCTGCTCCTTCTTACAGCAAACTCGTCAGTGATACACTGAGTACGGTGTCAGAGACTGATGAACGGGTTGTGGTGATCACACCTGCCATGATCTTAGGCTCACAGCTTCAAGGGTATGCTCAAAAGTTCCCTGACAGGCTGTATGATGTTGGGATTGCAGAGCAGCATGCCATGACGATGGCTGCAGGGCTCGCTACTCAAAACATGAAGCCCGTTCTTTCCATCTACTCTACATTCCTGCAGCGGGCATATGATCAGCTCGTGCATGATGTGGCGAGACAAAATTTAAATGTGATCTTAACCATTGACCGTGCAGGACTTGTTGGAGCTGATGGTGAAACCCACCAAGGCGTTTTTGATATAGCGTTCATGCGCCATATTCCAAACCTTGTGATCGCTATGGGGAAAGATGAGAATGAACTTCAGCATCTTGTCCATTCCGCGGTGAATTACGATGATGGCCCGATTGCAATTCGGTTCCCACGAGGAAACGGACTCGGAGTTGAATTAGATCCTGAGTTGGAAGAGATTCCAATCGGAAGCTGGGAAGTATTGAAAGAAGGAAACGAAGCCGTCATTCTTACATTTGGAACAACGGTTCCGATGGCATTGGAAGCTTGGGAAATCCTTGCAAAACAAGGTGTTTCCGCAAGGGTGATCAACGCCCGCTTCATCAAGCCCTTTGACCATGAGATGATGATGGGAATCCTTCGTGAAGGGTTGCCGATCCTCACAATCGAGGAAGCAGTCCTGCAAGGCGGTTTCGGCAGTGCAGTTCTTGAGTATGCCAACGAGCATCAGTTCTACTCATCTATGGTAGACAGGATGGGGATACCGGATTGCTTTATTGAGCATGGGAGTGTAACAAAGCTGCTTGAAGAGATCGGGATGACGACAGAAGCGGTTGTAGAACGGACGAAGAAGCTCGTTCTAGAAAAAAAGAAAAAGGGTCTATATACATGAAGAAAGAACGAATCGATGTTTTGCTTGTTGAACGGGGTTTGAGTGAGACGAGGGAAAAAGCAAAACGTTCAATAATGGCCGGGCTTGTCTATTCGGGAAGCGAGCGATTAGACAAACCGGGTTTAAAGATCGATATTGAAGCTCCTCTGGCGGTAAAGGGCAATGCACTGCCATACGTGAGCAGGGGTGGTTTAAAGCTGGAGAAAGCGATCAAGGTATTCAGCTTGAACCTTGAAGGAAAAATAGTTCTGGATATCGGGGCATCCACCGGTGGGTTTACCGATTGTGCCCTCCAAAATGGGGCGAAGTTTGTATATGCCCTTGATGTCGGATACAATCAGCTTGCATGGAAAATCAGACAGGATGAACGAGTAGCTGTAATGGAAAGAACAAATTTCAGGTACGTCAAACCAGAGGATCTTGCCTTTGGTCTGCCGGAATTTGCTACGATTGATGTTTCGTTCATTTCGTTAAAACTGATTCTGCCTGTTCTTAAGACCATCTTAAAACCGGGCGGAGAGGTCATGGCTTTGATCAAGCCTCAGTTTGAAGCCGGGAGAGCGGATGTTGGCAAAAAAGGAATCGTACGAGATCCTGCTACCCACGAACGGGTTATCGGAGAAATCATCCGATTTTCCCGCAACGAAGGCTACAGTGTTAAGCATCTTTCTTTTTCTCCTATAACTGGCGGGGAAGGAAACATCGAATTTCTTGTTCACTTAAAGTCTGAAGAAGAAACAGAAGATACCTTTCAAGAGGAAGATATTGCGAAAGTCGTTTCGGAAGCTCACCTTCAATTCAAAAAAACAGATGCAGAAGAATAAATAAACAATGGCCCGTATTACAAATCAGTGATACGGGTTATTTTTTTGCTCATAGTGGTTATTGTAAGAATAGAGAAAAAATGTACAAGTACCGGACAATATTATAAGATAAGAGCAGATGACATAAGAATTTGGGCTCCAATTGATATTAAATGAGGTGAAAGACGTGAACAAAGGCCAACGTCATATTAAAATAAGAGAAATCATTACACATAAAGAAATTGAGACACAAGATGACCTGGTCGAGCAGCTTCGCAATGCTCATTTTAATGTGACACAGGCTACGGTTTCCCGTGATATTAAAGAACTGCATCTTGTAAAAGTGCCGATGTCAGACGGAAGATACAAATACAGCCTGCCTGCAGATCAGCGTTTCAACCCGCTGCAAAAGCTAAGGCGGACACTGATCGACAGCTTTGTAAGCATCGACCAGGCTGATCACTTAATTGTTATGAAAACGCTGCCCGGTAATGCCAACGCGATTGGTGCCTTGATCGATAATCTGGACTGGGAAGAGATTATGGGAACCATCTGCGGTGATGATACGATTCTGGTAATATGCCGTTCGAAAGATGTTTCTCCCGACGTGTCACAGCGGTTTCTTGACATGCTGTAAAATCAATGGGTTTCTAACCTCAAAAGCTTAAAAAGTAAGGTGTGATGTAATTGCTGGCAGAATTAAGCATCCGCAATTTTGCGATTATTGATGCATTAACTATCTCCTTCAATAAAGGGCTCACCGTGCTAACCGGGGAAACTGGTGCCGGTAAATCCATAATTATTGATGCCATCGGTCTATTGATCGGAGGGAGAGGTTCCTCAGAGTTCGTACGCTATGGAACACCAAAAGCGGAGATTGAAGGGTTATTTTTAGTGGATGCTCCTCATCCCGTTTTTTCAAAAGCTGAAGAATTGGGGATCGATATACAGGATGGAATGGTCGTTTTAAAAAGGGACATTATGGAGTCCGGCAAAAGTGTATGCAGGATTAACGGGAAGCTTGTGACGCTGTCACTTTTAAAAGAATGCGGGCAATCTCTGGTTGATATCCATGGGCAGCATGAGACACAATACTTAATGCAGCCTGAGATGCATCTTTCGTTGCTCGACAGCTTTGGCGATGATGATATGGAGCTTCTCGTAAGCCAATATCAATCCGTCTATTATGAATATAAGGATTTGAGGAAGCAGTTAAGAAATCTGACAGAAAACGAACAGCAGATGAACCAAAGGGTTGATCTGATCCAGTATCAGCTTGAAGAAATCAACAGCGCAGAACTATTGCCCAATGAAGATGAAGAACTGCAGGAAGAGAAACTGAAGCTCGGGAACTATGAGAAGCTTTTTAACAGCCTTCAGGATTCTTATCAGTCGCTATATGGTGAACAAAAAGGGATTGAACACGTTTCCGTCGCATTGAGCCATCTTCAGAATATTTCCCATCTCGATGATGAGCTGAACCAGCTGCAGGAGAATGTGGCAAATCATTTTTATGCACTGGAAGAAGCGGCTTTTTCCATCCGTAACTATTTTGAAACCATGGAATTTGATTCGGCAAGACTGGATTTTATAGAGACGAGATTGAACGAAATCAGCAAGTTGAAACGAAAATATGGCAACACTGTAAATGAGATATTGGAATATGCATCTGAGATTGAAAAAGAATTAGATATTCTGCAGAATAAGGACGGCAATATCGAAGCAATAAGACAGCAGCTTCAAAAACAGGAAAAACTCCTTCAGAAACATGCTCAAAAGCTTAGTAAAAAAAGAAAGAACCTTGCCGAGCGTCTGACTTCTGAAATTCTTCAAGAATTAAAAGAACTGTATATGGAGAAGACTGTGTTCGACATTAAGATTACTTCATTGCAACATGAAGCCGAGCAATTGCGTGAACAGGATTTCGGTAAATTCGGCTCTGATCAAGTGGAGTTCTTCATCTCCACTAACCCTGGAGAACCATTGAAGCCGCTGGCAAAAGTGGCTTCTGGAGGAGAGCTTTCCCGTGTTATTCTAGCGCTGAAATCCATCTTCTCACATCATCAGGGAATTACTGCAATTATATTTGATGAGGTGGATACAGGGGTAAGCGGGCGTGTCGCACAAGCGATTGCTGAAAAAATCTTCCGGGTCTCAGAAGGTTCCCAGGTGCTTTGTATTACTCATCTTCCGCAGGTAGCAGCCATGGCAGATACTCATTTGCATATCTCCAAAGAAACGTCGAAGAAAAGGACGACGACACATGTCGTCTCACTGGAAACAACACAAAAAGTCAATGAGATCGGAAGAATGATCTCCGGAGTTGAGATCACAGAGCTGACAAAACAGCATGCAAGGGAACTGCTTGATCTTGCCGAAGAAATAAAAAAAACATCATAAGCGTCAAAGTCATTTTTGGCATTATACGTATGTAAAGCTATCCATTTAAGGATAGCTTTTTCTTTTTAAGCGGTTATAATCTTACAGTTCTAAGGCAAAATTAGTAGTACAGCCATGTTGGAGGTGTGGGTAAGGAGCGAGGAGAGTGAAAGATGGTTAAAGATAAAGTAAGGCGGATTTTAGGTGTGCTTCTCCTTGGTTGCCTGGTGGGAATTGGTTTCCTTGAGCCGGTCCAGGATTATGTAGGCCTGCCTTCAGCCCTAAAGGTGTTTAAAGGTCAGGATCGTATCGTTTCCAACCTTCCTGCGGGAACTGAGGTTGCTTCAGCAAAAGGAACAAATGCAATCTTTTCAATAGGCAAATCGAGTGGCGGACACTCATTTTCAGTCAATGCTCATGAGGATGGTGATTCTGTGGTCACGCTCGAAGCAGGAGGCTTTCCGGTGAAAAAAATGGGGATAAGTGTATTGCCGGAATTGAAAGTGGTGCCAGGGGGACAATCAATTGGGGTTAAACTGAATACCTTAGGTGTTTTGGTCGTAGGCCATCATCTTGTAGATACTAAAAAAGGACAAAGATCACCAGGTGAAATCGCAGATATACAAGTTGGTGATATTATTACTAAAATTAACGGTGAAAGCATTGCAAAAATGGGAGATGTTGCCCCATTTGTAAGAAAAGCCGGTAAATCAGGCGGCATGCTGGATGTAACAGTGATCAGAAACAAAAAAACGTACCATCGAACATTACAGCCGCTCCAGGATAAACACGACTTATCTTATCGTATCGGGTTATATATCAGAGATTCTGCTGCAGGAGTCGGAACACTGACGTTCTTTCATCCTCAGTCACATAAGTATGGAGCACTTGGCCATGTGATCTCAGATATGGATACGAAGCAGCCGATAGTCGTGAACAAAGGAGAAATTTTAAAATCAACCGTTACTTCTATTGAAAAAGGAAGCAATGGTCATCCTGGCGAGAAATTAGCGCGTTTTTCTGACGAAAATGAAAGCATTGGAAGTATTTCGAGAAACAGTCCATTCGGTATATTTGGAAAGCTGAACGACGGTTTATCAAACGGACGGTGGGATAAGCCCCTGCCGGTTGCTTTTTCTGATGAAGTAAAAGAAGGACCCGCCAAGATCCTGACGGTCGTTAACGGAACGAAAGTACAGGCATTCCAAGTGGAGGTTGTCAGTTCAGTTCCTCAAAAGTTCCCTGCAACAAAAGGGATGGTTATAAAAATTACCGATCCGAAGCTCTTGAAAACAACAGGCGGAATCGTTCAGGGGATGAGTGGGAGCCCGATCATCCAGAACGGAAAGCTCATTGGTGCGGTTACTCATGTGTTTGTAAATGATCCGACTTCAGGGTATGGTGTTCATATTGAATGGATGCTGGATGAAGCAGGTATAAATATATATGGAAAACAAAAGCAGAAGGCGAGTTAAAAGCAGCCTCTGCTTTTTTTCCATCAAAAGGGAAAACCTTCTCCTTTTCATAGACATTTGAATGAATATTTTATACAATACATAGTAGATAAAGAAAATTCGACAAGCGTGGTTAAGAAAACTGATATAGTGTCGAAAATCTAAGATAATTGAAGAGAAAATGTGATATATTAACCAAAATTAAAAATTTGAGAAAAAATAAAGGGAAAACAGGTTTTTTGTGGAAATCTTATAAGAGAAACGAAGAAAATGTTGGATAGGGAGGAATATCCGTGCAAAAAATAAAAGTTTGTTTAGCTGACGATAACCGTGAATTAATTAGTTTGTTAAAAGAATATTTGGCAAATCAGGATGATATGGAAGTGATTGGTGTCGCTTTCAATGGTCAGGAGTGCCTGAACGTCCTTGAAGATAAAAATCCTGATGTCCTTGTACTGGACATTATCATGCCTCATCTTGACGGGCTTGCAGTACTTGAAAGAATTCGTTCAAACGATCATCTTCCGCAGCCAAACGTCATTATGCTGACGGCATTTGGCCAAGAGGACGTAACAAAAAAAGCAGTGGAACTTGGTGCTTCTTACTTCATATTGAAACCGTTTGATATGGAAAATCTGGCTAGTCAGATTCGCCAGATCAGCGGAACGGAAAAGTCTTTTGTACAGCGTCCATCAACTGCTCGATCAGCATTAAATACAATGAAACAGCCGCGGAATCTTGACGCGAGCATCACGAGCATCATCCACGAGATTGGGGTTCCTGCCCATATTAAAGGATACATGTATCTGCGTGAAGCCATATCAATGGTATACAACGATATTGAATTGCTAGGATCTATTACAAAGGTCCTCTATCCTGATATCGCTAAAAAGTTCAATACAACCAGCAGCCGAGTCGAACGTGCGATCCGCCATGCTATTGAAGTAGCGTGGAGCCGAGGCAACATCGACAGTATTTCATCCCTGTTCGGTTATACGGTGTCCATGTCAAAAGCAAAACCGACCAATTCTGAGTTTATCGCCATGGTTGCAGACAAGCTGAGAATCGAACATAAATCCAGTATGACCGTTTAAATTAATGCCCCTGGCTTTGGGAATAGGGAGAACGAACTTGTATTCAATTCCTTCCTAGCCTTTGAATGTATACTTCCTTATTCCGCAGAAGACTCCGCAAGAGTCTTCTGTTTTTGTGTGCAATAAAAAATAGTCCACGGAAGAATAGTACTTCTGCGGACTATTTTTTTTGGAAACGGGTCTGAACTTTATTTCTTTTTCGGTCACGGTAAAATACAAAGCCGGCTACAAATGACAGACCGCAGACAAACAGGATGAAACCGGCGGCAAACTGAAGCCACAGGGCACCGAATCCGTAATGAATGCCAAACAAAACATCTCTCATTAATTTTATTCCGACTACACCTGCAATTCCCGGGATCACCATAATGAGCAGAGCAATTAAACGTTGCATGGTTGTCCTCTCCTTTTACTCCTTCATTTTACTGCAGTTGCAGTTGGGTGTCGAATGAAAATCCCAATCTTGCAAACCTTTTCATAAAAACGTATGATGAGGGTGTGAAAATAATTGCAAAACTAAGGAGCTGGGTATGCAAAAAGCAGTTATTTACGGGACAGGGGAGCATCTTGAGTCTCTGGTACTCCTTTTGGCTTCGTCCCGCGTGATTCAAATCAGTGCCATAATTTTAAGATCTTCTGCTTCTGAAGGATTAAATCGGCTTGCAGAGCAATTTAATATCCCGATCGAAGACAGCCTGGATGGAGCTGCTGACCGTTCTGTTGATTTTTTGATCGATTTTACCAATCAACTGCCAAGACAAATGGCAATGCTTCATTTTGGGGACCGGGTCAGTATTATCCCATCCTCAATTGCCTGGGAGTTCTGCCAGACGCTGTCTGCGAGTGAACATTATATCCCTTCTTATAAAAGCAAACTCCATAAGATTAATACTATACTTGATTCGACACATGATGGAATGATTGCTATTAATGAAAATTTATCTGTCACTTTATTTAATAAGAGTGCAGAAAAAATGACGGGGAGCAAGAAAGAAGATGTACTTGGCCATCCTGTGCATGAAGTGATCCCCAACAGCCAGCTGCCTAGAGTGATGTCCGATGGCAAGGAAGAAATCAACCAGGAACAAATACTGGATAATGGCACAAAAATTATTACAACCCGCATCCCGATTATTGATGATTTTGGCAACAAGATGGGTGCATTTGCAGTATTTAAGGATATCACCGAAATGATTGATCTTGCAGAGGAAGTCACCAATCTGAAAAGCATCCAGTCCATGCTTCATGCGATTATTCAGTCTTCTGAAGAAGCAATCTCGGTTGTTGATGAAGAAGGAAAAGGGTTGATGATTAACCCTGCCTATACGAAGCTTACAGGACTAACATCAGAAAAAGTGATCGGAAAGCCTGCTACGATTGATATCTCTGAAGGTGAGAGTATACATATGCAGGTCCTTAAAACGAGAAAGCCTGTCAGAGGTGCCCGGCTAAAAGTTGGGCCGCAGCGGCGCGATGTTGTCGTCAACGTGGCACCTATTATTGTAGACGGTGTGCTAAAGGGAAGTGTCGGCGTGATCCATGATGTATCGGAAATTAAATCCCTTACTGAGGAGCTGAGCCGTGCCCGACAAATTATCCGTACACTTGAAGCTAAATATTCCTTTGAGGATATAAAAGGTGAGTCTGAGGAAATGAAATTTGCCGTCCAGCAGGCCCGTCTGGCCGCTTCAACACCCGCAACCGTACTGCTGAGAGGAGAATCTGGAACAGGGAAGGAACTTTTCGCCCACGCCATCCATAATGGGAGCAGCAGAAAGTACAATAAATTTATCAGGGTCAACTGCGCTGCCATATCAGAATCCCTTCTTGAAAGTGAGTTGTTCGGTTATGAAGAAGGAGCTTTTTCTGGCGCATTGCGCGGAGGGAAAAGAGGGCTGTTTGAAGAGTCCAACGGAGGAAGTATCTTTCTGGACGAAATCGGTGAACTGGCTCCAGCCATGCAGGCAAAACTGCTTCGAGTGCTTCAGGAAAAGGAAATAAGGAGAGTAGGTGGAACAAAGTCCGTTCCAATAAATGTAAGGGTCATTGCGGCCACGAACATTAACTTGGAAAGGAAAATTGGTGAAGGTGCTTTTCGGGAAGATCTCTATTACCGCCTGAACCGGATGCCGATTTATATTCCACCTTTACGTGCCAGAAAACAGGATATCCGGCTATTGGCAAGCCACCTTATCCATAAGCTCAATCAGGATTATGGAAAAAATATTGAGGAAATAACAATTCAAGCTGAAGAAATACTAAAACAGTATGAATGGCCGGGCAATGTCAGGGAGTTGGAGAATGTTCTCGGAAGAGCGATGATTCATATGGATCATCATAAACAATCCATCAGCTCCAGCCATATTGATCTGCCATCGCTGGATAAAACTGAGGATCAAAAGTCTCGCCCCATACTGGCTGGAGAGTTTAAACCCTTAGCGCTGCAGATGGAAAAAGTTGAAAGAGACATCCTGCAGGATACGTTGACTAGTGTCCAGGGCAATAAAACCAAGTGCGCAAAAGCACTCGGCATTTCATTGCGAAGCCTCTACTACAAACTTGAAAAGTATGGAATAAGCCAGGATGAATGAAAATGCATGCAATTTTGTTCACGGTGTGCAATTATATTCATAGGAAAAATAACAATTTAGCCAATTTAAAAGGGGGAAACAGTTGGCACGGTTCTTGCATGGTAATAGAAGGGTGGCAAAAGGAGGCTGAACATTGAAACTAGAACATCTGCTGAACTCCATTTCAACGGAATCAAAAAAAGTAGTGGCAGTTGCCGCTGCTGAAGATGAAGAAGTCATTCTGTCAGTGAAGCAGGCCTATGAAAAAGGGGTTGCATCATTTATCCTTGTTGGAAATAAAGAAAAAATCCAATTTTTGCTACAGCGAAGTAAGCTTGAGCAAAATGAAGAGCTTCAGATTATGGAGGCAAAACCTGAAAACGCTGCACTTGAAGCTGTGAAAGTGGTTAGCAGCGGTCAAGCTGACATCGTGATGAAAGGACTGATTCCTACAGCTGACCTGCTTAAAGCAGTCCTTCACAAAGAAAACGGGCTGCGGACGGGTAAGATTCTGTCACATGTCGCTGCCTTTGAAGTTCCGGGCTATGATCGGCTGCTGTTTGTAACCGATTCAGGAATGAATATTGCTCCAAATCTTCAGCAAAAAGCGCAGATCATCGAGAACGCCGTGCAGGTTGCAAGAGGTATCGGAGTGGAAATGCCTAAGGTTGCGGTCTTGGCGGCTGTTGAATCCGTGAACCCGGCCATGCAGGCAACGCTGGATGCGAGTGCTCTGATGGTGATGAACAAGAGAGGACAAATCAGCGGGTGTATCGTCGATGGTCCCCTTGCATTGGATAATGCCATTTCAGTAAAAGCGGCTGAACACAAAGGCATATCCAGCGAGGTTGCAGGGCATGCCGATGTACTGGTTGTTCCTGCGATCGAGACAGGCAACGCTTTGTATAAATCACTTATCTATTTTGCAAATGCAAAAGTGGGAGCAGTTATCGCAGGTGCCTGTGCACCAATCGTTCTGACTTCCAGAGCGGATACGGCTGAAAGCAAGCTGTACTCTATTGCTCTTGCTGTAAAATCACTTGGAAAAAATAACAACAACCAGGAGGAAAAATAAAATGGAACTATTCAAATACATGGAAACTTATGATTATGAGCAAATGGTGGTTTGCCAAGATAAACAATCAGGATTAAAAGCCATTGTTGTTATTCACGATACAACCCTTGGGCCAGCATTAGGCGGGACAAGAATGTGGACGTACAACACGGAAGCAGATGCATTTGAAGATGCACTTAGACTCGCACGCGGTATGACTTACAAAAATGCGGCTGCAGGTCTGAATCTTGGCGGCGGAAAAACGGTTATTATCGGCGATCCGAAAAAAGACAAGAATGAAGAAATGTTCCGTGCGTTCGGACGTTTTATTCAAGGTCTTAACGGCCGATACATTACAGCTGAGGATGTAGGTACAACGGTTGAAGACATGGATATCATCTACCAAGAAACACCATTTGTAACAGGTGTCTCTCCTGCTTTCGGTTCTTCAGGCAATCCATCACCAGTTACAGCTTACGGTGTTTACCGCGGAATGAAAGCGGCAGCCAACGAAGCGTTTGGCACGGATTCACTTGAAGGGAAAGTAATTGCAGTTCAAGGTGTGGGACATGTTGCCTACAATCTTTGCCGCCATTTAAACGAAGAAGGCGCACAACTAATCGTTACAGATATCAACAAAGAAGCGGTTGACCGTGTCGTTGAAGAATTTGGTGCGAAAGCCGTCGACCCTGACGAAATCTATGGAGTTGAATGTGACATCTTTGCACCATGTGCATTAGGTGCGATCATCAATGACCAAACGATCGGCCAGATTAAGGCAAAAGTCATCGCCGGTGCCGCAAACAACCAGCTTCGTGAAACACGTCATGGTGATGCGATCCACGAAATGGGAATCATTTATGCTCCTGATTATGTAATCAATGCGGGCGGTGTTATCAATGTAGCAGATGAATTGAATGGCTACAACCGCGACCGTGCAATGAAAAAAGTTGAGACAATCTATGACAACATTGCGAAAGTTATCGAGATTTCTAAACGCGATGGTATCCCGACTTATTTGGCAGCAGACAGGCTCGCTGAAGAACGAATTGAAAGAATGCGCAATTCCAGAAGCCAGTTCCTTTTAAACGAACGTCATATCCTGTCCAGCAGGACCCGCTAATCTCGGTTTGAACATTGGAGGTTTATATGGTGCCTACAAAAGAATATCGCTTACTCGTCATCAATCCAGGATCAACCTCTACCAAAATCGGGATTTTCGACAATGAACGTGCTGTTTTTGAAAAAAACTATACGGCATGACAGCGACAGTATCAATAAATTTGAAAATATTATCGATCAATATGAATTTCGAAAAAATACAATTCTCGAAACCCTTGATCATGAAGGAATCAACATTTCTAAATTAAGTGCGGTAGTAGGGCGCGGCGGTTTGCTGCGTCCCATCGAGGGCGGCACGTATCATGTTAATGATCTGATGCTTGCGGATCTTAGAAAGGGCTATGCGGGAGAGCATGCTTCTAATCTCGGCGGGATCATCTCATACGAAATCGCATCCGGACTAAACATTCCATCATTTATTATTGATCCTGTTGTCGTCGATGAGATGCAGCCGCTAGCGAGAATCTCGGGAATCCCAGAGATTAAGCGGAAGAGTATTTTTCATGCATTGAACCAAAAAGCTGTTGCAAGAAGAGTATCCTCTCTACTTGGTAAGCCATACTCTAGCCTTAGGCTCATTGTTACGCACATGGGCGGAGGAATTACCGTTGGTGCTCATTTTTACGGCAAGGTTATTGATGTAAACAACGGTCTTCACGGCGAAGGTCCATTTTCACCTGAACGAGCCGGAACCGTTCCAGTCGGAGATTTAGTGGAATTATGCTTTTCAGGGGAATACTATGCCGATGAGATCATGAAGAAACTGGTCGGACAAGGCGGCCTTGTCGGATACCTTGGCACGAATGATGCAGTAAGAGTCGAAGCGATGATCGCGAATGGAAATGAAGAAGCGGCGCTGATCTACGATGCGATGGCCTACCAGGTGGCAAAGGAGATAGGCGCTTCCAGTACCGTATTAGAAGGGCAAGTTGACGCGATCATCATTACCGGAGGACTAGCTTACGGCAAGGAATTTGTGAAAAAGATTACAGAACGTGTAGAATGGATTGCTGATGTTATCGTTCAGCCCGGTGAAAATGAGCTTCAGGCTTTGGCCGAAGGAGGGCTTCGCGTATTAAAGGGCGAGGAAGAAGCCAAAGAATATCCTGCATCAGATGTTTCTGTCCGAACGAATTAAAGTGATAAAGGAGAAACAGTATGGCAACTGATTTTGATTTAGTCATCCTCGGCGGAGGTACAGGCGGCTATGTTGCAGCCATCCGTGCAGCTCAAATAGGCAAAAAAGTAGCGTTAGTGGAAAAAGGATTGCTTGGCGGAACTTGCCTTCATAAAGGGTGTATTCCAAGCAAAGCCTTGCTGCGAAGTGCAGAAGTTTATTCTACTTCTAAAAAAGCAGCTGAATACGGTGTATCCATTGAAGGTGTGTCCCTTGATTTTAATAAAGTACAGGAACGCAAACAAAAAATTGTTGATCAGCTTCATAACGGTGTAAAGCACCTCATGAAAAAAGGAGACATTCAAGTCTTCGAAGGGACAGGCCGTATCCTTGGGCCATCCATTTTTTCTCCGATGCCTGGAACCATTTCGGTTGAATTTAACAATGGAGACGAGAATGAAATCCTCATTCCGCAGAATGTTATTGTAGCGACTGGATCCAGGCCTCGTACACTGCCTGGGTTAGAGATTGACGGCACATTGGTCATGTCTTCAGATGATGCACTGAAAATGGAGACTCTTCCAGCATCAATCCTGATTATCGGAGGCGGAGTAATCGGCATCGAATGGGCTTCCATGCTCAATGATTTCGGTGTCGAAGTTACGGTTGTAGAATATGCGGACAGAATCCTTCCGACAGAAGATGAAGAGATTTCCAAGGAAGCTGCGCGCATCTTGAAGAAAAAAGGAATCAAACTTGTTACAGGTGCGAAAGTTCTTTCAGAAACGCTGAAAAAAGAAGAATCTGTTCAGATTGATGCTGAGCATAAAGGCGGAACGGCATCGTTTTCAGCAGAAAAAATTCTTGTTTCCGTTGGACGCCAGGCAAATGTGGAAGGAATTGGCCTGGAGAACACAGCAATCAAAGTAGAAAAAGGGTTTATCGAAACAAATGAATATTACCAAACGGCAGAAAGCCATATCTATGCCATCGGAGATGTTATCGGTGGGCTGCAGCTTGCTCATGTGGCATCACATGAAGGCATTGCAGCAGTTGAGCATCTTTCCAACCAGAACCCGCACCCTATAGATTATTCCATGATCTCTAAGTGTATTTACTCCAGCCCGGAAATGGCGAGTGTGGGATATACGGAAAAGGAAGCGAAAGAGAAAGGGTATACTGTAAAGGTCGGAAAGTTTCCGTTCAAAGCAATCGGCAAAGCTCTTGTTTATGGAGAATCAGACGGATTTGTTAAACTGGTAGTGGATGAAGCAACGGACGATCTCTTGGGAGTCCATATGATTGGACCGCACGTTACCGATATGATTTCCGAAGCAGGTCTGGCGAGAGTTTTGGATGCTACACCATGGGAGATCGCCCAGACTGTTCATCCTCATCCTACACTTTCTGAAGTATTCGGCGAAGCAGCGCTTGCCGTCGATGGAAAAGCGATTCATTTCTAAAAATAGGAGGGATCTATCATGGGCGAAAACCGCCATGAAAGACTTGGTTTAACGGACGAAAAAGTCCTTGAAATGTATAGAACGATGCTGATGGCCAGAAAAATCGATGAGCGTATGTGGCTGTTGAACCGGGCTGGTAAAATCCCGTTCGTTATCTCTTGCCAGGGACAGGAAGCAGCACAGGTCGGCGCCGCAATGGCGCTGGACCGTGAAAAAGATTTCGCATTGCCGTATTACAGAGACATGGGAGTCGTCCTTTGGTTTGGGATGACTGCAAAAGACTTGATGCTTTCAGGTTTTGCAAAAGCAGAAGATCCTAACAGCGGCGGAAGGCAGATGCCGGGTCACTTTGGAGCAAAAAAATATCGAATCGTTACAGGTTCTTCCCCGGTTACGACTCAAGTTCCACACGCTGTCGGTATGGCACTTGGCGGAAAACTTGAAGGAAAAGATCTTGTTACATTTACTACCTTTGGAGAAGGTTCCTCCAATCAGGGAGATTTTCATGAAGGCATCAACTTTGCCAGTGTTCACAAACTTCCTGTTATCTTCATGTGTGAAAATAATAAATACGCCATTTCTGTACCGATCCAAAAACAGCTGGCGTGCAAAAATGTTTCAGACCGTGCTTTAGGCTATGGCATTCCTGGTGTTACCGTAGACGGAAACGATCCGTTGGCTGTATATGAAGCAGTAAAAGAAGCTGCAGACCGCGGACGCCGCGGAGAGGGTCCAACGTTAATCGAAGCCGTGTCATACAGGCTGACTCCTCACTCCAGTGATGATGATGACCGTGCCTATCGTACAAGGGAAGAAGTTGAAGAAGCAAAGGCAAAGGATTCGATCTTTACGTTTGCTCAATATCTAAGAGATGCAGGCGTTCTAACTGACGAGTTTGAGAAGCAATGCCATGAAGAAATTGCAGCGATCATTGATGAAGCAACTGATTATGCAGAAGCAGCGCCGTATGCAGACCCAGAATCTGCAATGCGCTTTGTTTATGCAGAGTAAGGGGGAGAAACCATGCCGATTATTTCCTATATAGATGCAGTAACACAGGCGATACGAGAAGAAATGCAACGGGATAAAAAAGTTTTTGTGGTTGGAGAAGACGTTGGAGTACGCGGAGGAGTGTTCCGTGCCACTGCTGGATTGATAGAAGAGTTTGGTGAAGATCGAGTAATTGATGCTCCATTGGCGGAGTCCGCGATTGCAGGCGTAGGAATTGGTGCAGCGATGTATGGCATGCGGCCTATTGCTGAAATGCAGTTTGCTGATTTCATCATGCCTGCTGTAAACCAGATTGTTTCCGAGGCTGCGAAGATCCGTTACCGTTCGAACAATGACTGGACATGTCCGATCACTATCCGCGCTCCGTATGGCGGCGGGGTTCATGGTGCTCTGTACCATTCTCAGTCAGTCGAAGCATTGTTCGCTAATGTTCCTGGACTTAAGATCGTGATGCCTTCGACTCCTTATGATGTAAAAGGCCTTCTGAAAGCTGCGATTCGTGATGAAGATCCTGTTCTATTCTTTGAACATAAACGCGCTTACCGTTTGATTAAAGGTGAAGTTCCAGAAGAAGAATATACACTGCCGATCGGCAAAGCCGATGTTAAACGTGAAGGTGATGATATTACGGTCATTACATATGGCTTATGTGTACATTTTGCTCTTCAAGCAGCAGAAAAGCTTGAGAAAGACGGAATTTCCGCTCATGTCCTTGACTTAAGGACCGTATATCCTCTTGATAAAGAAGCGATTATTGAATCTGCTTCAAAAACAGGCAAAGTAATGCTATTGACTGAAGATAATAAAGAAGGAAGCATTATGAGCGAAGTTTCTGCTATTATCGGTGAACATTGCCTCTTTGAACTGGACGCACCGATTAAACGTCTTGCAGGGCCTGATGTGCCTGCAATGCCTTACGCTCCAACGATGGAGAAGTATTTTATGGTGAATCCAGATAAGGTAGAAAAAGCAATGAGAGAACTTGCTGAATTCTAAAACAGCACTCTAGCAGGAGGGTGAATAAATGGCTACGGAAAAAATCTTAATGCCCCAGCTCGGGGAGAGCGTTACAGAAGGAACAATCAGCAAATGGCTGGTACAGCCTGGTGATCATATAAAGAAATACGATCCGCTTGCTGAAGTAATGACTGATAAGGTAAATGCAGAAATTCCTTCTTCATTTACTGGAGTTATTAAAGAATTGTCTGCTCAGGAAGGCGACACACTCGCTGTAGGCGAGTTGATCTGTTATATCGATACGGAAAGCGGGACAGCGGAAAAAAGTAATGATCAAGCAGCACCGGCAGCTTCTTCTTCTGATAAAAAAGAAGAAGGAACGGCGACTGCTTCTGCAGAAACTGGGCTTCCTAAGCGGGACAAATCTGAGAAAAACCGTTTTTCTCCAGCTGTCCTTCGAATAGCGGATGAACATAACATTGATCTGAACCAAGTGGAAGGTACCGGAATGAATGGCCGGATTACCCGCAAAGATTTAATGAAATTGATTGAATCCGGTAATATTCCGGCACAAGGAACAACACCGGCTCAAGCTCCGATTCAGGAGGCAGCAAACGTCAAGGCCCCAGAACCACAGGCGGCTCCTCAAACTGAAGCACCAAAACCAGCAGCATCGGTTGAAAGCCAGCCTGGCGATATTGAGATTCCAGTTACAGGTGTAAGAAAAGCGATTGCTGCCAACATGGTGAGGAGCAAACACGAAGCTCCTCATGCGTGGACGATGGTCGAAGTAGATGTTACTAACCTGGTGTCTTACCGCAATGGCGTGAAAAACGATTTTAAATCAAAAGAAGGCTACAACTTAACGTTCCTGCCTTTCTTTATCAAAGCTGTCGTCGAATCACTGAAAGAATTCCCTCAATTGAATTCCATGTGGGCGGGCGATAAGATTATACAGAAGAAAGACATTAACATTTCTATCGCTGTAGCGACCGATACTGCACTTTACGTTCCTGTTATCAAACAGGCAGATGAGAAGAGCATCAAAGGTATAGCGCGTGAAGTGAAGGAACTGGCAGATAAAGTCCGTACGAACCGTTTGGGCGCTGATGATATGAAAGGCGGCACATTCACTGTCAATAATACCGGCTCTTTTGGATCTGTCATGTCTACACCGATTATTAATTACCCGCAGGCAGCGATTCTTTCGGTAGAATCCATTGTAAAACGTCCGGTTGTTATAAATAACGGTATGATCGCAGTCCGTGATATGGTTAATCTTTGTTTGTCACTTGATCACCGCGTACTTGACGGACTTGTCTGCGGAAGGTTCCTTGCCCGTGTTAAAGAACGCTTGGAAAATATTTCGATTGAAACAACATCTATTTATTAAAAAGAGGTTTATGTGGGAATGAAAAGGGTAAGTAAGAAGTATCAACACCTCCATACCCCATAACCCCCTAAAGAAAAGACGCTTCGGTAAGCGTCTTTTCTTTGTATTCATGGAGAAAACGGGTAAAATAAAGGCAGAAAGGGGAGGTCAGCAATGAATTTAAATTTTAACTTTTTCATGAATGATGCCGTTGAATCAGCACGAAAAGAAATCGTAGAGGCTGGATATAAGCAATTAACGACGCCTGAAGAGGTAGATGAAGCACTAGCTAAAAATGGAACAACGTTGGTTATGATCAATTCTGTATGCGGATGCGCAGGCGGTATTGCCAGGCCGGCTGCTTCTTATTCAGTTAAGCAGGGTATCCGCCCGGATCATCTCGTTACCGTTTTTGCTGGACAGGATAAGGAAGCGACAGAGAAAGCGCGTTCTTATTTTACCGGTTATCCTCCTTCTTCCCCATCTTTTGCACTTCTTAAAGATGGAGAAATTCAAACGATGGTGCAAAGACACGAAATTGAAGGCGAAGAACCGATGGAAGTTGTCAATAAATTAATCAGTGCGTTTAATACCTATTGCAAATAAACATTTAAGACCCATTCTCTCTTAGAGGATGGGTTTTATTATGCACTATCATGAATAGAAATACATTCGGAATTATCTAAAAACTAATATCACTCACTTTTTGTGTTAAAATACATTATATTGAATAAATATGAATGCATAAATTTTTTAGAGACACTTTTTAAGAAAGTTGGGGGATATAATGCTAAAAAGAACCTATGTATTGCTTTCACTTGCGCTATTGATCATTTTCAGTGCAGTGGGGGCTGTATTGCCAATGGGCGAGCACCAGGCTTTAGCAAAAGAAAAACATAAAAAAACACTGGTGATGGGAACATCTGCCGATTATGCGCCTTATGAGTATATCGATACGACCAAAGGCAACAAAATCATTGGTTTTGATGTGGATGTGGCTAATCACATCGCGGACAAGCTTGGCTATAATCTCGTCATAAAAGATATGGATTTTAACGGTTTGGTTCCTGCACTTGATTCAAAGCGGGTCGATTTCGTCATGGCTGGCATGACGCCGAATGCAGAGCGGAAGAAGAAGGTGGATTTCTCAAACACCTACTATCAAGCTAAGCAACTGGTAGTTACAGATAATCCTAAAATTAAAACGATTCAGGATTTAAAAGGAAAAACAATTGGTGTCCAGCTAGGTTCCATCCAGGAAAATGAAGCGAAAAAAATTGCTGATAAAGTGGACAAGGTTCATATTGAAAAAAGAAATAAAGTTCCTGACCTTGTACAGGAAATTATGTCAAAAAGATTTGATGGAGCCGTTATTGAAGACGGAGTCGCTATTGAATATCTAAATAAAAACTCAGATTTAAGTGCTTTTGAAATACCTGATTCCGCATCTGCCGGTTCTGCGGTTGCCCTTCAAAAAGGAAGTAAGCTGACAGATGATTTTAATCAGCAGATTGCGCTGATGAAAAAGAATGGCGAGCTGGATAAAATCGCCAAGAAATGGTTTGAGCCGAAATCCAAGAAAAAAGCAGAGAAGAAATCGATTGTTGACTTTTCAACTATCATGCCATCTGTACCGTATATTTTAAAAGGGATATTAACGACCCTGAAATTTGTGGTTGTGTCCATTCTTTTAGGCTTTGTGCTTGGTACGATCCTTTCTCTGTTCAAAATAAGCAAAGTGAAAGTGCTTCGATGGGGAGCAGACGCTTATACGTCTATCTTCCGTGGAACACCGCTTATTCTTCAGCTGCTCATCATCTATAATGCGACACCTCAGCTGACTGGATATAAAATCGAACCATTTCTTGCGGGTGTACTGACCTTTGGATTGAACTCAGCGGCTTACGTTTCCGAAATCATCAGGGCCGGAATCAATGGAGTTGATAAAGGGCAGCGTGAAGCTTCTATGGCGCTTGGGGTCTCCTATGGTTCAATGATGAGACAGATCATCCTTCCTCAAGCCTTGAAGAACATTCTGCCGGCACTGATGAACGAATTTATTACACTAACGAAGGAATCAGCCATCATTGCGGTGATTGGTACGACAGATATCATGAGGCGCGCACAGATTGTCGGGGCGGATACGTACCGTTATTTTGAACCGCTGATAACTGCAGGAATCATCTATTATCTGATGGTAATGGCATTAACTGTTCTGGGACGCAAGCTTGAAAGGAGAATGAGCCGCGGTGATTAAAATCGAAAACCTTCATAAAACATTTGGAAAAAACGAAGTATTAAAAGGCATTTCCACTGAGATCGGACAAGGCGAGGTCGTTGCGATCATCGGCCCTTCCGGCTCAGGGAAATCGACCTTCCTCCGATGTATAAACATGCTTGAAGAACCGACGGATGGAAAAATCTTATTCAAGGATCAGGAGGTAACTGCTCAAGCATCTAAAATCCAGCAAGTCCGAAAGAAGATCGGGATGGTGTTTCAGCATTTTCATCTCTTTCCGCATATGACTGTAATGGACAACTTAACGTATGCACCGGTTACCGTTAATAAAGTTTCTAAACGCGAGGCAGAAGCAGCTGCCCGTGAGCTTCTGAAGAGAGTCGGTCTTGCTGATAAAGAAGCCGAATATCCAGGCCGGCTTTCCGGTGGCCAGAAGCAGCGTGTAGCGATTGCAAGAGCTCTTGCGATGAATCCGGAAGTAATGCTCTTTGATGAACCCACTTCTGCTCTTGATCCTGAGATGGTAAAGGAAGTACTGGACGTTATGAAATCCCTTGCTCAAAGCGGGATGACCATGGCCATCGTCACTCATGAGATGGGCTTCGCCAAGGAAGTGGCGGACCGTGTTCTATTTTTGGATGACGGTGTGCTTGTGGAAGATGCTGAGCCGGCTGAATTTTTTGAACAGCCAAAAACAGAAAGAGCGAAATCCTTTCTTGAAAAAGTATTATAAGAGGCCTTTTCAGGTCTCTTTTTTTGCTTCTTTCTATGTGCATGTGAAAATTCTTTCTGCCGCATGCTAAACATGAGATAATCGTTGGGAGTACAGCAGGAAAGGAAGGCTAATATGCCAGCAATCAAAATCGGCTACAGGACGGTAAAGACAGCAATCGGGACGGCTCTTGCTATCGGCATCGCTCAGTGGTTGGGTCTGGAATTCTACAGCTCCGCAGGAATATTAACAATTCTTTGTGTTAAAGTGACGCAGAAACGGTCCTTGATCAGTTCCTGGGAACGGTTTGCGGCATGTATCATCGGTATATTGTTTGCCGCGGTTTTTTTCAATGTTCTAGGGTACCATCCTTGGAGCATCGGGCTGCTGATTCTGCTGTTTATCCCTGTCCTTGTTGCCTTAAACCTTAAGGAAGGCATCATTACAAGTTCGGTAATCATTCTTCATCTGTATACACTGGAATACCTCAGCTGGAAAGCGGTAGGGAATGAAGTTGCCCTGATTTGTATCGGAATCGGCATGGCCCTTATCGTCAACTTGTATATGCCAAGCATGGAACATACCGTTAAGAAGATCCAGTCGGACCTCGAGGAACAATTCAAATCCATCTTTCTTGAGTTTCGGGACTATCTGTATGACCATAACCATCTTTGGGACGGGCATGAGATCACTAAAGCTGCCCAGCTGATCGATGAGGGGAAGGATCTTGCTTTCCGTGATGTGGAGAATCATACGGTACGCTATGAAAATGAATATTACCTTTATTTCAGAATGAGGGAAAAGCAGCTTGAACTGATCGAGAGGATGATGCCGATCCTTTCTTCTATTGATCAGAGATATATGCAGGGGTACATCCTTGGAAATTTCTTCAATGAATTGAGCGAAGCCGTACATCCGGGCAATACGGCAGTCATCTATCTTGATAGTATTGAAAAATTGAGAGGCAAGTTCCGAGAGATGGATTTGCCGAAAGACCGGGAAGAATTTGAGACAAGATCGAAGCTGCTTCATCTTTTAAATGAGATTGAGCGTTACTTGCAGATTAAGAAAAGCTTTAAGAAAAGTGATATTTAGTGCAAAAAAAATAAGCCGCAAAGGCTTATTTTTTTTTGGTTTTTATTAGAACAATGCACTTATCCCCGTCAGCAAGGTTGTCAGCAGCAAGGAGCCAAGCATGATAAAGACTATGGTTTTTATTAATTTTCGAGACATCATTACCCTCCTTATCCAATTATTATTGTACAAGGAATTGAACAGTGTAACAAGATTTCCTTCCATCTGTCTATAATTTTAGCAATTTTGGCAGGAAAAAGCGTTTTCAAAAAGAAAGTAATGTAAGAAAGAAAATGTCGAATGATAGGTTATAGGAGGCAGCCATATGAGCAAGCATCAGGAGAGAGTAAAGAATTGGAAGCTGGCAACAGAGAAAAGCATGCAGCGGTTTCCAGAACGAAAGCAAACATTTGAAACGAGTTCAAAGTTTGAGATCGACCGGCTTTATGGAGCAGAAGCAGAAGATTACGATATAGAGAAACTTGGATTGCCTGGCGAATATCCCTATACTAGGGGTATACAGCCAACGATGTACAGGGCCCGCTACTGGACGATGAGGCAATATGCCGGCTTCGGTTCTGCTGAAGAGACCAACAAGCGGTTCCGCTACCTGTTAAAACAAGGGCAAACGGGTCTTTCCGTCGCTTTTGATCTTCCTACCCAGATCGGCTATGACTCTGATCATGCGATGTCCAAGGGAGAAGTAGGGAAGGTAGGGGTAGCCATCGATTCATTGGAAGATATGGAAGCGCTTTTACGGGATATCCCGCTGGATCAGGTCAGTACTTCGATGACAATCAATGCACCTGCATCCGTCTTGCTGGCAATGTACATTGCTGTGGCAGAAAAGCAAGGTGTTTCTTCAGAAAAAATATCCGGTACGATTCAGAATGATATTTTAAAAGAGTACATTGCGAGGGGAACGTATATTTTTCCCCCTAAGCCGTCTATGCGCCTCATCACGGATATATTTGCTTATTGCAAGGAACAGGTACCGAAATGGAACACCATAAGTATATCAGGCTACCATATCCGCGAAGCCGGGGCGAATGCTGTTCAAGAGCTGGCATTTACGATTGCCAATGGAAAAGCGTATGTCGATGCAGCCTTGGAAGCCGGATTGAACATCGATGACTTTGCACCGAGGCTGGCGTTTTTCTTTAACGCCCATAATCAGTTCTTTGAGGAAGTCGCCAAGTTCAGGGCAGCCAGAAGAATTTGGGCCAAACTTATGAAGGAACATTATCAGGCAAAGAACCCGAAGAGCTGGCAGCTTCGTTTTCACACCCAAACAGGCGGCTCTACGCTGACGGCCCAGCAGCCGGATAACAATATTGTCCGTGTAACCCTTCAGGCGCTGTCGGCCGTAATGGGTGGCACTCAAAGCCTGCATACGAATTCGAGGGATGAAGCACTCGCCCTTCCGACCGAGGATTCTGCGAGAATCGCGTTAAGAACTCAGCAGATCATCGCCCATGAGAGCGGGGTGGCGGATACGGTGGATCCTCTGGCCGGATCTTATTATGTGGAGCACCTGACGGATGTCATGGAGGAAGAAGTCAAACTTTATCTTGAAAAAATCGAATCACTGGGCGGAGCAGTGGCTGCTGTTGAACAAGGTTACATGCAGCGCGAAATTCATCATACTTCTTATGAAATACAAAAGGCGATTGAAAAAGGGGATGAAGTCATCGTAGGCATGAATTCATTCACGGTTGATAATGAAGTCCAGCCTGAACTTTTAAGAGTCGATCCAACACTGGGGGAGAAGCAAAAAGAAAAGCTGAACCGTTTGAAGTCTGCGAGGGACCACGACCGAGTGAGCGCTCGGTTGGATGCGCTGCGCCAAGGTGCTCAAGGAGCAGAAAATCTTATGCCGCTCATTTTGGACTGTGTGCGTGATTATTGCACGATCGGAGAAATCTGCGGCATCCTCCGGGAAGAGTTTGGGGAATTTACAGGAATATAGACAGACAGGAGTGGGAAGAACAATGAATAAGAAAATACGTGTGCTGGTAGCAAAGCCAGGGCTTGACGGGCATGACCGCGGAGCTCTTGTGATCTCTCAGGCTCTTCGTGATTATGGGATGGAGGTCATTTATACCGGCCTTCGCCAGACGCCAGAACAAATTGTAGCTGCTGCTGTGCAGGAAGATGTGGATGCCATCGGTTTATCTTGTCTGTCTGGAGCACATAATGAACTGTTTCCTGAGGTGATGTCGCTTTTAAAACAGCGGGGAGCAGAGGATATTATCGTAATAGGAGGCGGTGTTATCCCCTGGGAGGACATTCCTTTCCTTGAATCAGCGGGCGTAAGAAAGATATTTACACCCGGCACACCAACGGTTGAAACCGCTAAATTCATTGAGGCAGCCGTGCTCGAGCGGGATGGTTATCCAGCACCAGCAGGCATGGAACCGCCAAAAAAAATCGACCATATCGGCATAGCCGTCGAATCCCTCGATGAGGTTCTTCCGTTTTATGTGAACACACTCGGTCTTAAGCTTGAAGCTGTCGAAGACGTGAAGTCTCAAAAAGTAAAGGTAGCTTTTTTGAAGATCGGCCAGACACGGCTGGAGCTTCTAGAGCCAATGGATGAACAGAGTCCGATCCGGCAATTTATTATCAAACGCGGACAGGGAGTCCACCATGTCGCTCTAGGTGTGGAAGATATTGCTTCGAGAATCGAAGAATTGAAGAAAGCCGGTGTTAACATGATTCAGGATCAGCCGGTGAAAGGTGCGGGCGGGGCATCTATCGCATTCATCCATCCATCTTCTACTCATAAGGTGCTGTTTGAACTGTGCGAAAAACACGAAAAGGAAGGAGGAGTGTCCTGATGGATATGTACGATAAAATGGACGAATTATATGACAGGAAACGTGAGATTGAGCTTGGCGGCGGAGACGAGAAGATTGATAAACAGCATGAGCGCGGAAAACTGACCGCAAGGGAGCGAATCGATCTTTTGCTCGATGAGGGAACGTTTGTGGAGTTGAATCCTTTTATTGAGCACCGCTGCACCGATTTTGGTCTGCAGAATATGAAGGCTCCTGGAGAAGGAGTTGTTACAGGCTATGGAAAGATTCACGGCCGGCCTGTTTATTTATTTGCTCAGGATTTTACGGTTTTTGGAGGAGCGTTAGGAGAGATGCATGCTCACAAGATCGCCAGTGTGATGGATCTTGCGGCTAAGAATGGAACACCGTTTATCGGTCTGAACGATTCAGGAGGAGCGAGAATTCAGGAAGGTGTTGTTTCTCTGGACGGCTATGGGCAGATCTTTTACAGAAACTCCATCTACTCTGGTGTCATTCCACAGATTTCAGTTATTCTGGGGCCTTGTGCAGGTGGAGCTGTCTATTCACCGGCTATTACGGATTTCGTTTTCATGGTGGAGCAGACAAGCCAAATGTTTATCACCGGGCCGAAAGTCATCGAAACGGTAACGGGCGAAAAAATTTCATCTGAGGATCTTGGCGGGGCAAAGGTACATAGCACGAAAAGTGGAAACGCCCATTTTATGGGGGAAACAGAGGCTCAAGTGCTCGAGCAGGTTAGGGCGCTGGTAGCCTTGCTTCCTCAAAACAATAAAGAAAAACCGGCTAGAATAGAAGTTCAGGAGCACAAGAATGATGACCGCCCGGATATCGCCGAGGTGGTACCTGTGGATGCCACAAAACCTTACGATGTTCGTAAGGTCATCGAGCAAGTGGTCGATCAGGATACTTTTTTAGAAGTTCAAGCGTATTTTGCCAGAAACATAGTCATTGGTTTTGCCAGGATTAAGGGTGAAGTGGTAGGATTAGTATGTAATCAGCCAAAAGTTATGGCTGGCGGCCTTGATATTGATTCTTCGGATAAGGCATCGCGCTTTATTCGTTTTTGTGACGCTTTTAATATTCCGATTATCACCTTTGAGGACGTCACCGGATTTTTTCCAGGAATTAAACAGGAGCACGGCGGCATCATAAGACACGGAGCTAAAATCCTGTATGCCTATTCCGAGGCAACCGTCCCAAAAATAACGGTCATTACCCGCAAGGCTTATGGCGGGGCTTATGTGGCATTAAACAGCAAGTCCATCGGCGCTGACCTTGTTTTTGCCTGGCCAAATGCGGAGATCGCAGTCATGGGACCGCAGGGTGCGGCGAACATCATCTTTGCCAGAGAGATCGAACAAAGCGATGATCCTGAAGCAACAAGGCAGGCTAAGATTGACGAGTACCGGACGAAGTTTGCCAATCCGTACGTTGCAGCAGCAAGAGGAATGGTCGATGATGTCATCGATCCACGGGATACGAGGATCAAATGTATTCAAGCACTGGAAATGCTGCGGACGAAGCATGAGGAAAGGCCCTGGAAGAAACATGGCAATATCCCGTTATAATGGAGGAAGACACAATGGTTAATGAGCAACGATTACTAGAAGAGTTTTTGGAATTGGTACAGATCAATTCTGAAACAAAATTTGAAAAGGAAATCTCCAAAGTCCTTACTAAAAAATTCACTGATCTTGGTGTCGAAGTATTCGAAGACGACGCTGAGTCCAAAACTGAACACGGCGCCGGCAACCTGATTTGTACGCTGAAAGGCAACAAAGGCGGGGTGGATCCAATTTATTTCACCTCCCATATGGATACCGTCGTTCCTGGCAATGGGGTAAAACCTTCGATTAAAGATGGGTATGTTGTAACCGATGGAACGACCATCCTTGGGGCGGACGACAAGGCAGGCCTCGCAGCGATGCTCGAAGCCGTTAAACTTTTAAAGGAACAAAATATTAAACACGGAGACATCCAGTTCATCATCACAGTTGGGGAAGAGTCAGGGCTTGTAGGAGCGAAAGAACTGGATCCTGCCCGCTTAACCGCAAAATTCGGTTTCGCGCTCGACAGTGACGGCAAAGTCGGTGACATTATTGTTGCAGCGCCGACACAAGCTAAACTGATGGTTGATATCTATGGAAAGACCGCGCATGCCGGTGTTGCTCCTGAAAAAGGTGTATCAGCCATCACAATCGCTGCAAAAGCCATTTCTAAAATGCCGCTCGGAAGAATTGATGAAGAAACCACGGCTAACATCGGAAGGTTTGAAGGGGGCACACAGACCAATATCGTTTGTGATCATGTGGCCATTTTGGCAGAAGCCCGTTCTCTCGTAACAGAGAAAATGGAAGCTCAGGTTGCTAAGATGAAAGAGGCATTTGAAGCAACGGCTTCTAAGTTCGGCGGACGTGCTGAAGTGAATGTGAAAGTCATGTACCCTGGATTTAAGTTTAGGGATGGAGACCATGTCGTTGAAGTGGCTAAGAAAGCTGCTGAAAGGATCGGACGTTCTCACCGCTTGCTGCAAAGCGGCGGCGGAAGTGATGCGAATGTGATTGCCGGTCATGGGATTCCAACTGTTAACCTTGCTGTAGGCTACGAGGAAATACACACTAAAAATGAAAAAATGCCGATCGAGGAACTGGTGAAAACAGCCGAGATCGTGGTTGCAGTCATTCAGGAAGTAGCAGGAGAGTAAAGCTAAGGGGCTGTCCAGAAAGTCATAAACTGACCTTCTGGCAGCTCCTTTTTTAAAAAAATTTGACTGTGGAAACATTACATGCAAAAAAATCTTCGATGACAAGTTGAGTGGAGTGGAAGGTGTTAGACTCCAGCGGGACGAGCGTGACAGATGAGACCCGCAGGCGCTTGCGCCTGGGGGTCAACGCACGCCCCGCGAAAGTAGGCGTTTACGCCGGTAAAAGCGAGTAGCCTAAAACGGAAATCAACCACTTCTAAGAGCAACAAAGATTACGAAAACAGCCTTTTGTTATGTCCCCCTCAGGTCAAGGTTGACATATATTGCTCAAATTAGTATATTTGGTTGTAGTTTAATCATGGAAAAAAATGTCTAAATAGGATGGGAAGCCGGAGGGATTGGATGAGTGAACTTGCGAACATGCATATGATGATGAATTATTTGCGGGGAGTGTACAAGGTTCTTGAAGATGAATGGCAAAAATCAGCGAAGTCATTGGGATTGACCCAAGCTGAACAGCATATTCTATGGATTGTATTCTTTGAACGAGAAGCGACGATTTCCCGCATAGCACACCTCGGATTATGGGATGTTTCGACAGTCATGCAGGTTATAAAACGCCTAAAAGATAAAGGCTTAATACAATTATTGAAAAAAGATCATGATCGGCGAATTTCGTACGTAACGCTTACGGAAGAAGGAGCAAAAAAACAGCAGATGTCCTCTGAAGGCAAATACTCAGTGTACAGTTATCTTCAGGCCTGGAGCAAGGATCATGGGAACCAGGAATTTCTGGTGCAGCTTGTAAACTTACATAGGGATATGAATGAGCATTTTCACGGAACAGAATACGTGGAATGGATTGAAAACACAGGCAGGCAGCTGCGGGATAAAGTGGAGACAAGGTGAATAAACCTTGTTTTTTTTTATGGTGTGAACCCCGTGATAGTGAACGGCTTTCGCTTTTCTTATGTTCTCCCATTTCATATAATGGGAAAGGAAAAGGATTGAAGGAGATGGAACAACATGGATAGGTCTGCCAATATAAAACGAAGATTTATCCTGCATGTCGACATGAACAGCTTTTATGCTTCTGTAGAAAGTATGATGGATCCCACTTTAAAGGGAAAGCCTCTTGCGATCGCCGGCAATCCCGAAGAGCGCCGCGGCATCATCGTAACCTGCAGCTATGAAGCACGTAAGTTTGGAGTGAAAACTACGATGCCTCTGTGGCAGGCAAAAAAACTTTGTCCATCTCTTATCGTCTTACGGCCGGATTTTCAAAAATACAGGACGATGTCTCAGAAGATGTTTCAGCTGCTTCGGGAATATACTGAGCTTGTAGAGCCTGTTTCAATCGATGAAGGATATCTTGATATTACGAGGATATCCATGAGCCCCATCGAAGCTGCCGAGGAAATTCAAAACAGGCTGTATCATGAACTGGGTCTTCCTTCCAGCATAGGGATTGCCCCGAATAAATTTCTTGCGAAGATGGCTTCAGATATGAAGAAACCTATGGGGATTACCGTCTTGCGAAAGCGGGAGATCCCGCAGATCCTCTGGCCGATGACCGTAGGTGAAATGCATGGGATCGGAAAGGCCACAGAAGAAAAACTAAAAAAATATAATATTCATACGATCGGTGACCTGGCACAGGAAGACGCGTACAGTTTAAAACACCGCTTCGGAAAAAACGGAGTGAGGATGTGGGAGCGTGCGAACGGGATCGATGACCGCCCAGTAGACCCGGAGCGCGCCTCAGAATTTCAATCCGTTGGCAACTCGACCACTCTGGCTGAAGACGTGAGTGATGAAACGGAGCTTAAACGCGTCTTTTCAGTTCTGGCTGATTCAGTTGAACGCCGGATGAAAGGGAAGAAAGTCGTCGGTCAAAATCTTCAGATCGTGATCCGGTATGGAGACAGGAAGACGGTTACGAGAAGCAAGACACTGGAGAATCCCTTTCATGATAAGAGTGAAATCCTGGAACATGCCTGGTCCTTGTTTACAAAACACTGGAACGGTGAACCTGTACGGCTGCTCGGCATTACGGCCGCGGATGTTATCCCTAAAGAAAAAGCCTATAAACAGATGGACTTGTTTACTTTTGAACAGGAAAAAAAACGGGATGATGTAAATCGATTGATCAGCGATATTCAAAAAAAGTTTGGTGATCATTCCATTATTCGAGGCAAACTAACAGATGATCCATCATAGCTATAGGTTGTAGACAGCTTTTTATCGAGCCAAAGGCCGGGTGATTATAATTGAAGAAAAGTATCCATCTGCCATACGTGCTTGGATTTTTGTTGCTTTTTATTTTCTTTTTTCTGCTTGCAGCCGTCTATGGGGAGGCTGGCGTAAAGAGACTGGATCAGACGGTGATTGATGCAGTAACGGCATATCAGCCCCACGAGCTGACTCGAGCTTTTATAGTGATCACAAACAGTGCAGCAAGGACCAATGAATTTATAGTGCTTGCCGTGTTCTCTGCTTTTTCTATTTTATGGAGGAGGAGCTGGCTTGAACCGGTAATCCTGGGGATTTGTTTGTTTGTCATCCGTTACGGTAACGCTTTTCTTAAAGGAGTCTATGAAAGAAAGAGGCCATCCCTCCATCGCCTAGTTGATATCGGAGGATATAGTTTTCCGAGCGGACACGCCATGATCTCCATCGGTTTTTTTTGGATTGTTATTCTACCTGCTTGTGAGACAGGCTAAGCATAGTTGGGTGCGGCATCTTATAACCGCTGGGGGATGTGTTTATATCGTGCTTGTCGGATTAAGCAGAGTCTATCTTGGTGTGCACTATCCGAGTGATGTGCTGGCAGGATTTCTTGCGGGAGGAAGCTTGCTCCTTTTTTTCGTTGTCACTTATCACCTCATGATTTCTATTTTAAAGCATGAAAGGAATAGCTGATATGGAACTTCATTTTCTGGGAACAGGAGCCGGAATGCCTTCAAAGGAACGGAATGTTTCTTCGGTTGCCCTTAAATTCCTGCAGACGGGAGGAGAAATCTGGCTCTTTGACTGCGGAGAAGCTACACAGCATCAAATCCTGCACACTTCTCTCAAACCGCGTAAGATCAATAAAATTTTCATTACTCATCTGCACGGTGACCATCTATTCGGTCTGCCGGGCCTGCTGGGAAGCCGCTCCTTCCAAAATGGTGAAGAGAGTCCGGTATCCATATACGGACCAAAGGGAATAAAGGCCTTCATCGACACCTCTTTGAACATAAGCCAGACGCATCTTACCTATCCGATTCAAGTGATAGAAATAGATGAAGGGCTGATCTGTGAAGAGGAAGGCCGCCGGGTATACGCCAAGCAACTTGAGCATGTGATCCCTTGTTTCGGTTTTCGCGTAGAAGAGCAGGCACAGCCCGGAAAGCTGGAAGCCGGCTTGTTAAAAAAGATGGGCCTTCCGCCCGGTCCTTTATATCAGCAATTGAAAGAAGGCAGGGATATTACTCTGGAGGACGGAACGGTGCTCAAGAGCAGTGATTTTGTTTCCCCTCCTGTTCCTGGCCGGATTGTCGCTATCCTTGGCGATACTAAATACTGCGAGAATGCGGTGGAGCTGGGAAGAGATGCTGAGGTACTTATTCATGAGGCTACTGTTCTTCACGAACTGGCTGAAAAGGCAGCGGAATTCGGCCATTCTTCAGCCAGATCGGCTGCAGTTACCGCCAGACAGGCGAATGCAGCTGCCTTGATCTTGAACCATATCAGTTCCAGATATCATAAAGAGGAGAAGACTCTTCTTTTAAAAGAGGCACGGGAAGTCTTTCCGAATACGCAGATTGCCGATGACTTCAGTGTCTTTCCAATTGAAAAGCTCAACAAAAAATGAGCGGGCAGCCGCTCATTTTTTTTTTAACTTATTATACATTTCAAGGATTAAGCTTTTTTGTTCAGTAGTTTCTCCATTTCTAACAGCCAACGCAACATCGGGTACATCTGTGATGATGGCATCCACCCGCCAATTCATTAAATAATGCAGCCATTTTTCTTGATTGACCGTATAAGGCCTGACCCGTATCCCATGCTCATGAAGGCTTTGCAGTATCACGGGATGAAGGCTCTTAAATTGAGGATGCACACTCAGCGAACCCATGCTTCTTGCATAGTTCCATGGCTCGTAGATGGCCGAAGAGTAGAGGGGGGCAATGTCAATGTAAGAGTCCATGCTCCTTAATTTCACAAGGCTGTAATGGTTAAAAGATGAATAGATCGTTTTTTCTTTCATTCCATAAGCATTTACGAGATCGTATACTTTTTTCTCTAAATCTTCATACATCACTTTGTTATTCTTCAATTCTATATTGAGAAGCAGCGGCTTGGTACAGATCCATTGCAGGAACTCTTCTAGTGTGAGGATCCGTTCATTTTGAAAGGTGGGAGAAAACCAGCTTCCCGCGTCCAGCTGTTTAATTTCAGCGAGCGTGAAATTTTTTACATATCCTTTTCCGTTGGTTGTCCGTTTGACCGTATCATCGTGAATGATGACAGGAACACCGTCGCTTGTTAAATGGACATCAATTTCAAGTCCGTCTGCGCCCATTTCATAAGCCCGAGTGTAGGAGGCCATTGTATTTTCGGGGCATACCTTGCTTGCGCCCCGGTGTCCAAAGATTTTTGTCATAGCGGGAAAAACTCCTTTCCTCTTTATATTTTACCTTAACATAAGCAGGTCAAACGTTCTAAATCCAAGAAAAAAACAAGCCCATTTCCTTTCAGGGGCTTGTTTAGGTGGCTCGCGCCGATGTGCGTTCGATGCTCACATCATTTTTTACGATCCATTTTATAAAATCTTTTTCCTTTTTTGTCAGTGGCCGTGTAAGAAACTGCTCAAACTCTTTAAACAACAGATTGTACCGCTTGAATTCTTCTTGATCAAGCATCTTATACCTCCCGTTGCTGCTCTATAGTCGTTTTATTATAAAATAAAATAACAGAATTGTCAAACTATTCCTTTGGGAGAGGGCGGGGTGTACATGCTCCCGAGCTCTTCAGAGCGCTGTGCGGCACGCTTGACGCATGATTCAATCGCTTCTTTTACTTTAAAATGGTCCAGCATTTGAATTCCGGCTTCGGTGGTTCCACCCGGACTGGTTACCTTTTGCCGAAGCAGCCGGGGATGTTCGCCGCTCATTTTCAGCATATGGGCAGCACCCAACAGAGTCTGCGCGATCAAATCCCTTGCCTCAGTTTCACTGAGATTGAGCGAGGAGGCTGCCTGTTGCAACGCTTCTACTAAATAATAAACATAAGCGGGACCGCTTCCTGCCAACCCGGTTACGGCGTGCAGGCTTTCTTCTTTCAAGCAGGTGGTCGTTCCGATGCAATTAAAAAGCTCTTCGGCCTGTTTTACATGTTGCTTTTCAGCATACTTTCCAGCGGCGAGGCCGGTTGCAGAATAACCGATCGCAGCAGATGTGTTCGGCATCGCCCGTATGACAGGGGCATCCGTATGAAGCAGAGTGGAGATGTGATCTGTTGATATCCCCGCAAGTACGGAAATGACAAGGTGCTGTTTATGGATAGCGTCCCTGATCGAGTGCAGGGCGTCTTCAGCATCTTTCGGCTTCATAGCAAGGATGATGATTTCTGCCTCACTCACTGCATCTGCGGCTGAGGCGGAAATTTTTATCTCATACTTCCTTTGCAGTTCAAGAAGCCTTTTTGTGTTCATTCTGTTTGTGGCAATGATCTGTTCAGGTGAGGCCAGCTTGTTGGCGATCAATCCTGAAATCATTGCTTCTGCCATGGCACCTGCTCCGATAAACGCGATTTTTTTATTCACGGCAATCCCTCCAACTTAGGTTAACGTAAAAACGCACTCCTCGATCCTTGGAAAAGGACGGAGGAGTGCGGTCCGCGGTACCACCTTAATTGGCTTGGTAAAAAGCCCAGCTTATCGCCTGTATCGAAGGCATACGATCAGGTTCAATCCCTGATGGCTCGGGGGATAGGTTCATTCATTTCGCACTGCTGGAATCTTTCAGCCGGTGGATTCCATTCTCTTTCAGCCGTTTAATGAATTACTGGTCCCTTTCAGCGCCGTGTTCAGCGTTCAGTTATTACAAAACATTATGCAATGAGTCTGTACAGTATGTCAAGTTTATAAAAAAGATAATTTTGAATATTTACTTTTTTTATAGTGCTGATCTTTTGCTATACTGTTTGATATATATATGCATGAGAAGAGGTCAGGTGAAAATGTTGAACCAGAATATTATAACCATCGCGCTTCCGACACCGTTTCCGGTAGGGGATGTCAATGTCTATCTCATACGGGGAGAAAAGCTTACCCTTGTTGACTGCGGACCAAAAACGCCTGAGGCATGGAGCATCTTTCGGGAGAAACTGGCGGAGAACGGGCTGGAAGAAAACGATATTGAACAGGTGATCTTTACCCATTTTCACCCGGACCATGTCGGACTTTATTCATACTTTACGAGCCCGGTGCCTGTTGTGCTCGCAAGTTTAGAAGAAATACCCTATCTCAGCCAGCAGCAAGAGTTTTTTGTACATAGAAATCAATTTTATGAGGGGTTTTACAAAAAAATGGGAATGCCGGAAGAAGCCGTCCGGTTTGAACATAGGAAATTAAAGAAGTATCTTGAGTTTTCTGCTGTGGTCCATGCTTCCCCGGCGTTGTATGAAGGAGAAGAAGTGCCAGGGCTGCCAGAGTGGAGAATCATGAAAACACCGGGCCATTCTCCAGATCATCTTTCTCTGTTTCATCAAGAGAGCGGTATTATGATTGGAGGGGACTTTTTGCTGCAGCGTATTTCTTCCAACGCACTCATCGAGCCTCCCCCTCTCACGAAAAGAGACCGGCCTAAACCGCTGCTGCAATACCGGGATTCACTAAAGACAGCAGCCGAACTCCCTATAACCGTCATCCTGCCGGGGCATGGACTTCCGATCTCCAACAGTTCTGAGTTGATCGAAGAAAGGCTTGCACAGCAGAACAACCGGGCGGATGTCCTATGGGAGATGCTCGCCGGATATAAGACGGCTTATGAATTAAGCAAGCTTTTATTCCCGAGGATCTATCAAAAGGAACCTGGGCTTACTCTCTCCGAAACCGTGGGGCATCTTGATCTGCTTGAAGAGGAGGGAAGGATTCAAACGGAGGACATAAAGGGTATTATTTACTACAAGCGGGCAGAAGGAGCGTAAGATATGAAGGAACTAAAAGGAAAAACGGTGGTTATCACAGGGGCTTCCGGAGGGCTTGGAGCCCGGATCGCGTTTGATGCGGCAAGCCTTGGTGCTAAGCCGGTGCTGATCGCCAGAAGTCTGGACAAACTAGTGAACGTAAAAAAAGATCTAAAAGAACATTTTGAGGTGGAAGCGCTGATCTATTCGCTGGACGTTAGCAACGCAGAAGAGGTGAAAGCGGTTTTCGCAGAGATCACTCGTACGGTTTCTGTCGATGTTCTGATCAACAACGCTGGATTTGGAATATTCGACTACTTCATTGATGCGGACCTAAATGATCTTTCCTGCATGCTTCAGACCAACGTGGTCGGCCTGATGGCTTGTACACAGGCAGTGCTGCCGCAAATGCTGGAACGGCGTTCTGGCCATATTATCAATATTGCGTCACAGGCAGGAAAGATATCCACTCCGAAGTCGACCGGATATGCCGCTTCTAAACACGCTGTTCTTGGCTTCTCAAACGGATTGCGGATGGAGCTCGCAGACAGTGGAATATGGGTAACAGCCGTCAACCCGGGGCCGATTGAAACGAACTTTTTTTCCATCGCAGACAAATCGGGTTCCTATGAGAAAAACATCAAGAAGTGGATGCTGTCCCCAGAGTATGTTTCTAGAAAAATCATTTCGGCGATCGGCCGTCCTGTCCGTGAGATCAATCTGCCTCTTTGGATGAATGCAGGCAGTACGCTTTATCAGCTTTTTCCCAGGCTTGTAGAAAAGCTTGGCGGAAATGCATTTAATCAAAAATAGACAATAATTATATTATGTAAACAAAAAGATGCGCTGATATACGCATCTTTTTTCTTTTCCTAAACCTTCACCAAAAGGAAGAAAGTCTTAATTTGATAGGTCTAAAGAACCTATTGTGGTTTGTCTGGGGAGAGAACGGGTATAAGTAACTTACAGGTTATAGACCGCAACAACAGAAAGAGGGGTAGCAGTTATGAATAAAAAAGTTTTATTTATATCAGACCATGGAGACCCGCTGGCAAAACTGGGCGGAAAGCAAGCTGGAGGACAGAATAATTATGTGTACCATTTGGCGCTTGCCATGGAAAATAGGGGATGGGATGTTGATGTCATAACCCACTGGTGTGATAAAGATGCTCCGCAGATGGAGGCGTTTGGAAAACGCTCTAGAGTTATCCGTATCCAAGCCGGTATCAAAGGCTTTGTATCCAAAAATGAAATGTTTCAAATATTACCCGCCTTTTTTAAAGAAATCGAGGAACTTGTTCCTGTTGAACAATATGATATAATTCATACTCATTACTGGCTGTCAGGAATATTAGGCCGCCAGCTTCGCAGAAAGTACAATATACCGTTTGTCCATACTTCACATTCCCTTGGAGCAGCTAAAGAACGGGCCACAGGAGAAAGGGATGAGCGCAGGTTCCAGTATGAACGAACCATTCTCCGTTCCGCTAACCGCGTGATCGCCACGACCAACAGCGAGAAGAGCCTGATCCATGAGTTTACTAAACAGCCTGCACCTGTTGATGTCATTCCGATCGGTGTATCTCCAACTTTTTATCCTTTAAACCAAAAACCCGCGATAAAACAAAAATTGGACGTTCACGGCCCCCTCGTGTTTTATGCCGGCCGTCTGGAAGAAACCAAGGGTGTTGAAACCCTCCTTAAAGCATTCAGATACTTGATTCAATGGGGTGACGTCCCGTCAAGCACAAGACTGATTCTTGCTGGAGGACAGAAAGAAGAAATCGGTGATGACCAGCTTCCGATTCAGGAAAAACAGCGTTCTTGGGTGAAAGGAATTGAGCGTTATGTTCAGTTTGTAGGGCCGAAAAGCCAGGAGGAGCTGGCGGAATACTTTAACGCTGCCAACGTTGCTGTCGTGCCTTCCTATTATGAATCGTTCGGAATGGTGGCTGCAGAGGCACAGGCATGCGGATGTCCAGTGATTGCCTCACGTGTCGGCGGGCTTCAAAATGTGGTCGTTGAAGGAGAAACAGGGCTGCTCGTCAACCCAAAAGACGCTCAGGACCTGGCGCTCACCCTGGAAATTATTTTAAACAATGACATCATTGCGCAAAGGCTCGGCAAACAGGCATCCTCTCTTGCAGAACGCGATTACCGCTGGCCGAATGTGGCAGCGAGGGTAGAGCAGGTGTACGAGGAGGTTCTGTCAGGTGAAACGAGAAAACGTTACACATCTTTTAGCTACTGATCTAGACGGAACCTTAGTGGGAGAGAAGGAACTGACTTCTTTGCTGTTTGATTATTATAAAGAACGTCCCTACAATGTGCAGCTCGTTTATGTTACAGGAAGACACTATGCTTCTACTATGGAGCTGATCAAAGAGGAAGAGCTTCCGATGCCTTCCATCCTCATTTCGGATGTTGGTACGGAAATGTATGACTTGAATGATCCAGAGCTTCATGAGCGCTGGAAAAAAACATTGGAAGAAAAGTGGAATCCCGCTGATATTTCTCGCATCGTTCAATCCTGCAGCGGATTAACGCCTCAATCGATTCCATCCGTGCATCGGCTTTCCTATTTTGCAGAAAGCGATGAGGCGGTTGAGGAAGTGAAACAAAAGCTGAGCGGCAGTTCGGTGCCGCACAAGCTGATTTTCAGTTCCGGAAGAGATGTAGACATTCTTCCGCCAAATGCAGGGAAGGGAGAGGCGCTATCCTTTCTGCTTCGGGAAAAAGGCTGGGAGAAAGCAAATGTATTAGTTGCCGGCGATTCCGGCAATGACCGTGATATGATTACACTTGGATATCCGGCTGTCGTTGTCGGAAACTGCCAAAAGGAATTAAAACAGCTGCCAGACCACCCTATGATTTTCCGTGCGCAAAAGCATTGTGCAGGCGGAATTCATGAAGCGTGGGAGCATTTCTTTGAAAAAACTCCAGTTAAAAATAGCATATAAAGCAAGCAAACCCCTTATAAGCCCTCGCTTATCGGGGGTTTGCTTATTCTTTTGTAATAAAGCTGTATACGACATCTTGAACCGTCAAATAAGGATCTTCTGCCTCTTCGGTTTGAAGTTCTTTTTTTATTCGTTCCTGCAGGAGAGCATAATCCTTTTCAGTATAAGGGATGGCCTCTTTCTCGTAAAAATAATCCAGCAAAGCCTTTTCCAGCCATTTGCGCAGCAGCTGATTTTCCATTCTGCACTTCCTTTCATTTCCCAACAATGTAGCCTTACGAATGCCTGCCGGTCAATGGATTTTTTAAGCCGGAAAGCCCCCTGAAAAAATTTCCATTGAGAAGAGAACATATATTCGGTTAAGATGGGTATACATAATAAATGAGAACTAATGTTTGCTTTTAGAGGGGTGAAGGAAGTTGATCGATTATTCTATGATTCAAAATCGTTCAATTATGTGCATGGACATGAAAAGTTTTTATGCCAGCTGTGCGGCTGTGCGCTTAGGGCTGGACCCGCTGACCTGTTACCTTGCTGTAGTAGGGAATACAGAGAGGCAGGGAAGTGTGGTCCTGGCTGCTTCTCCTTGTCTGAAAAGAGATTTTGGAATAAGAACCGGAAGCCGGCTGTTTGAGATTCCGAAAGACAGCCGTATTCACATCGTGGATGCCCAAATGGCTTTTTTTCTACAGCGTTCCATGGAGATTACGCGCCTGCTCAATCGGTTTGTTCCAAAAGAGGCCCTTCATACTTACAGTGTGGATGAAAGTTTTATTCAGGCAGACGGGACAGAACGCCTGTGGGGAGGGCCGGTGCAGCTGGCCCAGGCCATCCGGATTGCCATAAAAGAAGAGTTCGGTCTGCCTTGCGCCATCGGAATCGGGCCGAACATGCTGATGTCTAAGCTCTGTCTGGATTTGGATGCGAAGAAGAAAGGCGTGGAAGAATGGACGTATGAGGACATTCCGGAGAAGCTATGGAAACTTTCTCCCTTGAGCAAGATGTGGGGCATCGGTTCCCGTGTGGAACGGACGCTTAATCTGATGGGCATTACAACCGTAGGCGATCTTGCCCATTATCCGCTGGAGCTCTTGGAAAAAAAATTCGGTGTGATGGGAAATCAGCTTTATTATCATGCGTGGGGAGTGGATCTCTCGGAGGTGGGGGCTCCCATCATGCAAGGCCAGATCAGCTATGGAAAAAGCCAGATCCTCCTTCGTGATTATACCGATCCGAAAGAGGTTCAGCATGTTATTTTAGAAATGTGCGAAGAAGTGGCAAGGCGGGCCAGAACAGCGAAAAAAGCAGGAAGAACGGTCAGTCTGGGAATCGGCTACAGCAAAGAAGAATGGGGCGGGGGTTTTTACCGTTCAAAGACCGTAGCTGAACCGACTAACATTACAATGGAGATCTACCAGGTGTGCCTGGAACTCTTTCATACCTTTTATGAAGGAAAGACGGTCCGTAAAATCACCATTGCTCTATCCAATGTATGTGAAGATAACGAAACGCAGCTCAGCATCTTTACACTTGAGCATCCTAAAAAGCGAAAGCTTGGATACGTGATGGACGATATCCGCAGGAAATACGGCTCCAATGCTCTTCTCCGGGCCGTTTCCTATACGAGCGGAGGAACGGCTCTGCACCGCAGCACCCTTTTAGGCGGGCATAAAGCGTAAAACCAGAATGGAGGGTCTCTAATGATCAAAGACCGCGGAAGCATCAAATGGACGGCAATGATGCTGCCTGAGCACGTAAAGCAGTTAAGGGACTGGGAGCGGGAAGAGGCGTGGCTTGAGAACACTGAGCTTGATGAACAGCAGTTGGAGGAAATGAACCAGCAGATCTTTTTTGCGATGGAAGAGGCAAGGAAAGTAGCCGTCCTTTGCCGTAAACCCCTTGGTGAAAAAGCAATACTGGGCCTCATCCATTACTATGACCCTCATCGCCGTCTGCTCAGAATAATGAATGATGAAGGAAAGAAACAGGATGTTTCTCTCGATGCCATCATAGGGATAGAGATGGATGTTTAAAGACAAATAAAAAAAGGGGCTGTCCTGAAAGTCGAAAATTGACCTTCAGGCAGCTCCTTTAACGTGAAAAATCTTCAATGAAAAGTTGATTGGAGTGCAAGGTGCGAGACTCCTCGAAAATGAACTTCACATTTTCTTCGTGCGATAAAAAGCTGCCGGAGTCTTCCTTGTCCTGCGGGACGAGCGTGACAGGTGAGATTCCCGCAGGCGCTAGCGCCAAAAAGTAGGCGTTCACGCCGGTAAGGCTCACCGCACGCCCCGCGAAAGTAGGAGCACGCGCCGGTAAAAGCGAGCAGCCTGGAGCGGAGATCAATAGCTACCAGACTTCTTGGAAAGCCCCTTATTCGGCCTCAGCAAACAGATCAGAGGCCAATAATTTTCTCTGCAGGGAGTCAAGATTCGCTTCGCTTGAAATTTCGATTTCTTGCCCTGGCTGTATGGATAATGCGATAAGGCCGAGCAGGCTTTTTCCGTCGGCTGTCTTATCTCCTTTTTTAACATACACGGCTTCTTCATAACTTCCAGTGAACTGGACGAATTGGCTTGCGTTTCCGGCATAGATGGGTTTTTTCGCAATAATTCTCAAGTTAATCTCTCTCCCTGCATATCCTTTTTATACAGCTTATGAAGGGTGAATTGAGAAATGTCATAAAATTTATTTTAAATTAAAGTGACTTCTATCGGAAAATAAAGGAAAATATAGAAAGTAAGATGTGTGGAGAGGAGCAGTAAAGAGTGATTCGCAATAAAAAAAGAATAATGAACTATTTAATTATATTAAGTTTGGCAGGCTGCCTTTTATATATCAACCATCGGTATTTAAATTTAACGCCGGAGCGGTTTAGAGGCTGGATTCTGTCGTGGGGAGTTTGGGCTCCAATCGTTTATATCGCTTTATATGCCTTCCGGCCGTTTGTGCTGTTTCCGTCATCCGTGTTTGCAGTGACAAGCGGCTTGGCCTTCGGGTTATATTGGGGGTGTCTGTATACATACCTGGGATCCTTGTCAGGCGGACTCATGACGTTTTTAGCAGTGAAATGGATCGGCAAAAAAAGCGTAAAAAAGGAATGGAAGGGAAATTATCAGAAGATCCAGGAGGGCATCAAGCAGCGTGGATTTATTTATGTACTGATCCTCCGCCTCCTGCCGATATTGAATTATGATCTTGTGAGCTACTTGACGGCCGCGGCAAACGTCAAGTTTAAAGATTACGCGGCAGCCACGGCCATCGGAATCATACCGGGCACATTGGCATACACGTACATAGGAGCTTCAGTGGCGAATACAGGAATGAAGGAAATTTTAATTTCATCCATCATCATCATTACTTTGATTATTCTTCCGGTTGTAACAAGGAAGAGATGGCAAAAAAAACTGGGCCTCTAGCCTCTCTCATGGAAAAAGAAGCGCTGAATGGCATTAGCGCTTCTTTTTTATGCTTATGTAGTCGCTTTGGAAGGGAGAAGCTGCTGAAGAAGCTGCTGGATGGCCGAATCAGCATCGGCCCCCTCGGTGATCAGCAGAAAAGATTCACCTTTTCGGAGCATCATGAAAAACGTAACAAGGCATGTTAGTTTTTTCGCGTGCAGGGTGACTCCGTTTTTACATAAAAAGACGTTGGACTGAAACGATCTGGATATTTTTACGAAATCCGTAACCTTTTGAATGGTGAATTTAGAAGCGTCACTGGTAATGGAGATGGTTTTTGAACAAATCTTTTTCATATATAGGATCCTCCTGAAATGGATTGTAATAGTTATCTACAGCGTATCTACCCTGTAATAAACCGTTTCAAACCAGGTGAGATTGAAAACATCAGGAAAGGGAATAGTGAGGGGGAGAAAGAAGGAGGAGGATGCACGGATGTTTGAAATGATCTTTCATTTTTTAAAAGAGTTGGGAGCGGTCGGGCTATTTATCGGGACCGCCCTGGAGGCTTCCTCGATTCCTTTTCCCGGTGCGCTGGTCATTCTGATCTACGGATTTCTGCTGAAGCCAAACCTGGTCGAGAGCTTGCTTCTGGCATTGGCAGTAAGTGCAGTATACACCATATTCAGCTATGTACCTTATATGATAGGTTATAAGCTTGAAAGCAAGATGAAAGAGAAGTTCAACGAGAAGAAAGTAGAGAAAACGAAGAAAGTGTTTAAAAAATACGGAGAGTGGAGCATTGCTCTTTCCCGTCCTTTGGGAATCGGAAATTATGTTTCCTACGCAGCAGGGATGAGCAAGGTCAATCGGTGGAAATTCGGCGGGCTGACCTTTATCGGCATCTTTCCTTTAGCAGTTGCCATGCTGTTTTTAGGCAGGCTGGGGGAAGTCAAGACCGTTAATCATGTGCTGCAGGCTTCACAGTCCTATATTCTTGCAGGGGCAGGAGTCCTGCTGGTTGGTTTTTTACTGTATAAATTCGTTTATAAGAAAAGGACGGCAAGCTAAAATAAGAGACAAATCAAAAAAGCGGAAATCTCGAAGGTTTCCGCTTTTTGATTTTTGAGATCTTCTGTAGCTTTTGCTCTCTTTTCGCCTTATTATTGATATGTGTATTTTCACATATGTTCATCAAGCATTTTCCCTTAAAAATTGTGTAGAATATGTTAAAATGACAAACAGATACGGAAAGAAGGAATGAAGAGGATGGCGTTGAGATATGCGCTGCTTGGATTGTTGGCCAAGAGCGAGGCAATCGGATATGAACTGAATCAGCAGTTTAAAGAAACGATGATCCACTTCTGGACAGCCCATCATACCCAGATTTATCGAGAACTTGTAAAGATGGAGGAAGAGGAGCTTGTAACCTCGCAAGTGATTCATCAGGTGGACTATCCGGATAAGAAGGTATATCAAATCGGACCAAAAGGCTGTGAGAGGCTGCTGAAATGGCTGCTGAGCAAGGAAATCTCACAGCCGAAACTAAAGGATGACCTGTTATTGCGTGTTTCATTGTTTCATCTTATACCTCCAGATACGGCTGTTGCTTTTTTAGAACGGGCCAAGGAACAGCATTCTTTCGGACTGGGATTGATGAAAGACTGGAAGGACAGCCATTTTCCCGAAGACAGCTTTCAGCAGGAGGATCTAGGCGAATATTTAACATCGGAATTCGGGAGAAGATACCTGCAAAACTGGATTGAATGGTGCGACTGGGCCATTCAGGTCATACAAACCATGAACAGCAAGGAGAAGTGAATATGAAACTGGAATGGACGGAAAGGGCGATCGAAAAGATAAAGAGTAAGATGCAGGAAGGAGACAGCGTACTGCTAAAGTATGATACGGAAGGGTGCGGCTGTGTTGTCAGCGGGGTGTCCGCACTCTGGATTGTGGATGAAGAACCAAGGGGCACGGTCCAGCTTGAAACGAACTTCCTGCCCGTTTATATGGAGAAAACCAAAATGGTATTCTTTGATGAGCAGATGACGATCGATTTTAAAAAGGAACACCATACGTTTCAGCTAAAAAGCCCGAACCAGATGCTCAATCCGCATCTTAGGCTCGAAAATAAAATAAAAACAGGAAAAGACGCATAATAGGGCATCTTTTTTTAAATCCAGTGTTTCAATACTGAAAAAAGACGCCTAAAAGGGCGTCTTTCCTATTTTTTAGTGCATCAATGATGATGAAAGACGCCTAAAAGGGCGTCTTTTCCTGTTTTGAAAGAAGGTATTGCCTGCTTTGAAGGCTGCGGGAAACAAAAGGAGAGATAAACTCCACAGCCTCAAGGAGAAGATCGAGCTGGATGCCGGTCGAGATACCCATACGATTCAGCATGTAAACAGTATCTTCTGTTGCCACATTTCCTGTTGCTCCCGGAGCAAACGGACAGCCGCCAAGCCCCCCTGCGGACGTGTCGAAGCGGTCCACACCTGCCTGAAGGGCAGAAAAGATATTAGCCAGGGCCATGCCGCGTGTGTCATGAAAATGGGCAGCGATGAGCAGGGCAGAAGGAAGATGATGCTTAAGCAGGGCAAACAAGTCATAAACTTCCTGAGGATTAGCAAGCCCGATCGTATCGGCGACGGAGAGCTCATCTACTCCCAGATCTGAAAATTCCTCACATAGTTTCAGGACAGCCTGTTCGTCCATTTTTCCTTCATACGGACAATAAAAAGCCGTCGAAATACATGCCCGCACAAAAAAGCCCTTCCGTTTCAGGTCTCTGATGAGCGGAGCAAGCTCATCCATGCTCTCTCTCGTGCTTTTATTAATATTTTTCCGGTTGAACGTATCACTCACACCGACAAAAAAAGCTGCGTTCTTACATCCGGAAGAAAGCAGGCGCTCTACTCCTTTTCCGTTCGGAACGAGCACGATATTTCGAGTGCTGTCATCGGTGCAATGCTCGATCACTTGTTCAGCATCCCCCATCTGCGGCACCCATTTGGGAGAGACGAACGAGGTAAGCTCCATTTCTTGAATTCCCGAAGATTTCAGTTTATGAATAAAACGGATCTTGTCTTCCGCCGGCACGAGCTGCTTTTCGTTTTGCAGTCCGTCGCGCGGTCCAACTTCAATGATGGTGACTCTTTGGGGTAGTTCCATAGCTCCTCCTAGTCATTGCGTTATGTATGAAATCTTTCCTTTATTTTACGTTTTACCTCCTTAAGTTGCAATACGGAGCATGGAATTATGGTATGATAATAAGGAATATTCAGAAAAAAATACGGGAGTGAGAAGAAATTATGGCACTACAAGATGCAGTGATTGTAAGCGCTGTCAGAACACCGATCGGCAGCTTCCTGGGAAGTTTGAAGGATATCCCCGCCACAGAGCTGGGAGCCATTGTAATTAAAGAAGCACTGTCGCGGGCAGGCGTTTCAGCGGATGAAGTGAGTGAAGTGATCATGGGGAATGTTCTTCAGGCAGGATTGGGCCAGAACCCGGCGCGCCAGGCGGCCATGAAAGCGGGACTGCCGCAGAGGGTTTCAAGTATGACGATCAACAAGGTATGCGGTTCCGGACTGAAGGCTCTTCATTTAGCCAGCCAGGCGGTCACGCTCGGAGAAGCGGAAGTGGTCGTATGCGGCGGAATGGAAAATATGAGTGCGGCGCCATATCTTTTGAACGATGCAAGAAACGGATTGCGCATGGGAGACGGCAAGCTGGTTGATTCCATGGTTCATGACGGATTATGGTGTGCCTTTAATGATTACCATATGGGGATTACGGCTGAGAATCTCTGTGACGCCTATGGCTTGAACCGCCAGGAGATGGATCAGTTTGCAGCAGACAGCCAGCAGAAATGTGAAAGAGCCATGGAGGATGGCAAATTTTCGGATGAGATCGTAACGGTTGAGATTCCGCAAAGAAAAGGAGATCCACTGCTGTTCTCAGAGGATGAATATCCGAAGAAAGGGACGACAGCCGAAAAGCTAGGAAAGCTGAGACCGGCATTTAAAAAGGACGGCACAGTAACAGCGGGAAATGCTTCAGGCATAAATGACGGCGCAGCTGCTCTTGTTGTTGTATCCAGAAAAAAAGCAGAAGAACTTGGCCTGACGCCTCTCGCAAGAATTGTAGCCAATGCAAGTGCAGGTGTTGATCCAAGCATAATGGGAATCGGCCCGGTAGATGCCACGAAAAAAGTGCTCGAAAAGTCAGGGATAACGCTTGAAGATATCGATTTGATCGAAGCGAACGAAGCGTTTGCGGCACAGTCGCTTGCTGTAGGAAAAGAGCTTCAGTTCTCAGATGAAAAATTGAATGTCAACGGAGGCGCAATCGCCCTTGGCCATCCGATCGGAGCAAGCGGCGCGAGAATCCTTGTGACCCTTCTGCACGAGATGAGAAGAAGAGAGAACCGGTACGGGCTTGCTACCCTTTGCATCGGCGGCGGCCAGGGAGTAGCTACAATCGTAGAAAATGAAAAGTGGCAATAAGGGGGGAGCAGAATGAAATCTATAGAAACCAGTGCACTGCATGCGATTGAAGAGATTAAGGACGGATCAACGCTGATGGTCGGCGGATTCGGTCTCGTTGGAATTCCTGAAAAATTGATTCTGGCGCTCGTTGAAAAGGGGACGAAGGATTTAACCGTCATCTCCAATAACTGCGGCGTGGATGATTGGGGGCTTGGCTTGCTCCTGAAGAACAAGCAGATTAGAAAAATGGTAGGTTCCTATGTGGGAGAAAACAAGGAGTTTGAGAGACAGGTGCTCTCCGGCGAGATTGAAGTCGAGCTGATTCCGCAAGGGACGCTTGCTGAACGGATCCGCGCGGGCGGTGCAGGCATTCCCGCCTTTTACACACCAGCCGGAGTCGGTACACCGATCGCAGAAGGCAAAGAAGTCCGCACATTCAATGGGAAAGAGTACCTTTTAGAAAAAGGGCTGACCGCTGACTACAGCCTGATCCGTGCGGCGCATGGAGACAAGGCAGGAAACTTGATCTACAACAAAACAGCAAGAAATTTTAACCCTATGATCGCAGCGGCAGGCAAAGTAACCATTGCAGAAGTGGAAGAGCTGCATGAAATAGGAGAATTGGACGCAGACGGTATTCATACACCGGGAATTTACGTACAGAAGATAATCGTCGCACAGCAGGAAAAGCGCATCGAACGACTGACCGTTCAATCATAAGCAGAGAAAGCGGGGAATGGCGATGAATAATAGAGAAAAAATCGCAAGAAGAGCAGAAAGAGAGATTGAGAACGGATTCTACGTCAATCTTGGCATTGGAATGCCTACCATGGTTGCGAATTACATAAGTGAAAACAAGAGCGTTGTCCTGCAGTCCGAAAACGGCCTGCTCGGAATCGGTCCGTACCCGAGGGAATCTGACGTAGATCCGGACTTGATCAATGCAGGGAAAGAAACGGTTACGGCCATTAAGGGAGCATCTTACTTTGACAGTGCCGAATCGTTTGCCATGATCAGGGGCGGCCATGTTGACATCGCCATTCTTGGCGGGATGGAAGTTTCAGAGAATGGTGATCTGGCCAACTGGATGATTCCGGGCAAAATGATCAAAGGCATGGGCGGTGCGATGGATCTCGTCCATGGCGCAAAAAAAATTATCGTGATCATGGAACATGTGAATAAAAGCGGCCAAAGCAAGATCTTGAAGAACTGCAGCCTGCCGTTAACAGGAAAAGGTGTCGTACACCGCATTATTACAGACAGGGCCGTTCTAGATGTGACAGAACAGGGTCTTAAGCTGGCAGAGGTAGCTGCGGGTTATACCGTTGAGGACATTCAAGCATGCACGGACCCTGATTTGATCATTGATGAAAATGTAAAAACGGACGCTTACTAACAGTTAAAACAAACGGGGAGGAAGATGATGAGTTCAGTCTATGTGGTGGAAGGGGCGAGGACTCCCTTCGGGAGCTTTGGTAAATCATTGAAAAATATCTCATCCTTGCAGCTTGGAACAATAACCGCCCATGAAGCGCTTCAGCGTGCAAAAGTCAATCCTGAAGAAATAGGAGAAGTGGTGTACGGAAATGTGATTCATTCGAGCATTGATGCGGCTTACGCAGCAAGGCATATCGCACTAAGGTCGGATATTCCTGAAACGGTGCCGGCAATGCTAGTTAACCGGTTATGCGGTTCCGGCCTTCAGGCGGTGATCAGCAGTGCGCTTTCCATCCAAACCGGAGACGCACAGCTGGCGTTATGCGGAGGGATTGAGAACATGTCCATGAGCCCTCATTCGACCTTTAACCAGCGCTTCCAGGGACAGAAATTTGGAAACCTCCAGCTTGAAGATATGCTTCTTCACACCTTAACAGATCAGTATATCGGGTGCGGAATGGGGATTACCGCTGAAAACCTGGCAGAGATGTACGGTATAACAAGAGAAGAACAGGATCAATATGCGCTTTTGAGCCACCAAAGAGCCGCAAGAGCGATTGGCAGCAGCCGTTTTGCTGAAGAGATCATTGCGGTTGCAGTTGATGAAAAGAGGAAGCAGCAGCTGGAAACGGACGAACTCGTCAAACCCGACTCCACTCTGGAACAGCTTTTAGCACTGAGACCGTCGTTTAAAAAAGACGGAACCGTAACAGCAGGAAATTCAAGCGGGATCAATGATGGTGCTGTATCTCTTATTCTGGCAGGAGAGGAAAGCGTTCAGAACAAACGAGTTAAACCGATGTCGAAAATTGTATCATGGGCAGTCTGCGGGGTTGATCCAAAGATTATGGGAATCGGCCCAGTTCCTGCCGCACAAAAGGCATTGGCCAAAGCAAACCTGACGATTGGAGACATGGACCTGGTTGAAGTAAACGAAGCGTTTGCTTCACAGTATCTGGCGGTTGAGAAAGAATTGGGGCTAGATCGGGAAAAAACCAATGTCAACGGCGGAGCGATTGCACTCGGCCATCCAGTGGGAGCAAGCGGAGCAAGGCTCTTGCTTTCTTTATCTTATGAACTCCGGAACCGGGGCGGTAAGTATGGTTTAGCGAGCCTGTGCATCGGCGGAGGCCAGGGAATTGCCATGATTATAGAGAACGTTTCATAAATAAAAGCTTCACGGCCGCCCATGATGACAGCCGTGAAGCTTTTTCATTTTATCTTCTATGCTGTTCATAGACGTTCTTTTTAGACAACGAACGGACGGCGCTAACCTCATCGGAAGCCAGTTCATGCATAGTGCTGGCTCCGATATTGGAAAGAAGCTGTTCCACAGAACTCGCGCCTGGAATAGCCGAAGCGACGGCAGGGTGATGAAGAGCATAACGGATCGCAGTCTGGCTCAAACGGTTTTCACTTCCAAATTCGCTGTGCAAGTGTTTGACGAGTTCCTGGATCTCCTTTCCTTCATAATCCAAGTACTGATCGCTTTCGTTGCGCTGCAGCGCTCGTTTAGAGAGCCAGCCTTTCGCAACAGGTCCGCGTGCGATCACGCTGATGTTTTTATCATGAAGAAAATCAAGCATCTCTTCCTCCGGGCGACGGTCAAGAATGCTGTACTGCATCATGACACTCACGATGTCTGAATGTTCCGCATAATACGATATCACGTTTGGTCTGATCGAAGAGATACCATATTCCCGGATGTGGCCCTCCTTTTTCAGTTCATCGAAGGCGGCGATGGTTTCATCCATATTGTCTTCAATGGTTCCCCCATGGAGCTGATATAAGTCGATGTAGTCCGTCTGCAGGCGGTGGAGGCTGTCTTTTACCGCTGTTTTTATGTATGTCTTTGATGGATCCCAGTCCCAGCCCTCTTTACCCGCGGTCCAGCGGTTGCCAACTTTTGTGGAGAGAACGATCTTGTCTCTGAAAGGCTTTACGCTTTTTCCTACAAATTCTTCATTCCAGCCGAAGTGATAAAGATCAGCGGTGTCGAAAAAAGTGACGCCTTCTTCATACGCTCTTTGAATCATTTCTCTTCCTTCTGTTTCATTACCAGGCTCAATGGACATGCAGCCGAGCCCGATTTCGCTTACAAACAAATCAGAGGCTCCAAGTTTATTCTGCTTCATGGGAAAATCATCTCCTTGTATGAATGAATTACAAAAAGAGTAGCATGAAAACAGGCAAAAAAAAACCTTCCAGCCTGGAAGGGGTCAGCGTTTATGTCCTGGGGAGGAAGTGATCCACTCCTTTACAGTGGAATGCTGCTTCATATAGTGCTTGAGCATATATTTAATCTGCCAAGCTTTTCCTACCATTGTTACACCATTATGCTGGATATACACTTTCACGGGTTTCCTCCTCAATATGGCGTTATCGTGTTCATCATTACCGGCTTATGATAGACTTTATGTAGCCAAATAAGATATAGAACCAGGAGTGAGACAAGCAATGGATCATTTAAAAGAAACGACAATATCAACAACCCCGGTTTATTCTGGAAAAATCATAGATTTAGAAATACAGGAAGTCCTGCTTCCCAACGGCAACAAAAGCAAGCGCGAGATTGTAAAACATCCCGGGGCAGTAGCTATTATTGCCCTTACACCGGAAAATAAACTGCTGCTTGTGAGACAGTACCGTAAAGCCTTGGAAAAGACGATCGTTGAAATACCAGCAGGAAAGCTTGAGAAGAATGAAGATCCGCTGGAGTGTGCGAAGCGTGAACTGCTCGAAGAAACAGGCTATGAATGCGGATCGCTTGAGTATTTATCATCGTTCTATACTTCACCGGGATTTGCAGACGAATTGATCCACCTGTATTACACGGATTCCCTTAAAGAGTGCAAAGAACAGCAGCCCGATGAGGATGAGTTTCTGGATGTTCTTGAAGTATCTATTGAAGAGGCGGAGGAATTCGTAAAAAACCAGCAGATACACGATGCGAAGACCGCTTATGCCGTACAATATGTACTATTGAAGAGAAAGCTTGAGAAAGATGCTTAATACGTATTACGCGGACCTGCATGTACATATCGGAAGGTCGCGTTCTGGAAAGCCTGTAAAGATAACGGGGGCCAAATCCCTGACTTTATCTGCTATTTTAGATATGGCTTCTGCCGTTAAAGGAATCGATCTTCTTGGTATCATTGACTGCCACGTGCCGGAAGTGATTCAAGAACTAGAGGAGATGCTAGAATCGGGTGTCATGGCTGAACACGAAGAAGGCGGATTATGGTATGAGAAGGTGTGCCTTCTGCCAGGGTCCGAAATCGAAATCTATGATGAGAACTGCAAAGGGCCTATCCATGTTCTAGTGTTTTTTCCTACACTTGAAAAGATGAAACAGTTCAGTTTTTATATGGCCGGGCGGATGAAAAATATTACGTTAAGCTCGCAGCGAATTTACGAGTCGGCCCATAACCTTCAAAGAAAAACGAAAGAACTGGGAGGACTGTTTATCCCGGCTCACGTGTTCACTCCGCATAAGAGCTTGTATGGAAAAGGGGTAAACGCTTCTCTTTCAGAAGTTTTCCTTCCAGACCTCATAGATGCCATCGAACTCGGTTTAAGTTCGGATACGTCTATGGCTTTTGCTGTTGAAGAACTGACGTCCTATCCATTTCTTTCAAATTCAGACGCGCATTCTCTGGAAAAGATCGGACGGGAATACCAGACGATCCGGATGGAGAAACCTACTTTTCTGGAATTCAAACAGGCATTAAAAGAGGAACAGGGGAGGGGGATTACAGCCAACTACGGCTTAAATCCGAGACTCGGCAAGTATTATGAAACGACCTGCGCTAAATGCTCTGCGTTCATCGAGGAAGAGAAAGGGACCGTATGCAAACAATGCGGGAGTTCATCAACGATACGAGGTGTTAAAAACCGGATCAATGAATTAGGAAAATGCGCCATGCACCAGTCAGATCACAAAGAAAGGCCGCCTTATATCCATCAAGTTCCACTGGAGTTCATTCCTGCTCTTGGACCGAAAACGCTGCAAAAACTAAGGGATCATTTTGGAACGGACATGGCGATCCTTCATGAGGTAGAAGAAAAAGATTTAATGGAAGCTGCTCCGCAAACGATCGTGCATCATATTCTGCGTGCAAGGGAAGGCAAGCTATCTTTCCAGTCTGGCGGGGGCGGCAAGTACGGGAAAGTAGCATCAGGCAAATCTAGCAGATAAAAAATAGACATACCTCCCTCTGACTTTCATAGAATGAAATAAGAGATTAAGGGAGGAAATAGAGATGCGGTCTATTAAAAGGTTTGTACTGTTGCACCTTCAAGAGCATTATTCGCTGTATGTGTTTGTATCCGTCCTCTTGCTGATGGGCGTTATTTTTGGAGCTGTTATTGTAAACAGCCTGACACTGAGCCAAAAACAGGACCTGCTGAATTATTTGTCCCGGTTTTTCGGGGAGGTCTCCAAAGGGAGTTTTGCTGATCCAGAGGATATGTTCTCACAAAGCTACAGCCATTATATTAAATATATAGCGGTGATGTGGATTCTTGGGCTGTCTGTTATCGGACTGCCGGTCATCTTGATCATGCTCTTCATTAAAGGGGTAGTCATCGGGTTTACGGTCGGTTTTCTCGTGAATCAGATGGGCTGGCACGGATTCTTGCTCGCTTTTGTTTCCGTTCTTCCACAGAACCTCATTCTGGTTCCGGGATTGATCGTGGCAGCTGCCGCTTCTATTCTATTTTCCGTTAAAATGATCAGACAGCAGTTTTTGAAAAAATCGAGCGACCCCTTTTTTCCAAAGTTCTTTAAATATTCAGCTCTCATTATCGCAGTAGGATTGTTCCTGGCTGTTGCATCCGCCTTTGAAGCGTATCTTTCACCGCTTCTGATGGAAGGAGTCATGAGTTTGGGGTCCAAATAAAGAATAAAAACTACCATAAAATAATAATTATAAACTGCAAATTATAATTATTTTAAATTGACACCTTTTCTTTCCATGCCTTATAATAATCATGTGAAACATAAGGGAGGATTAGGTATGGAAAGCCGTCTTGACCGGATCAAAAAACAGCTGCATTCCCAGAGCTATAAGCTTACTCCCCAACGAGAAGCTACAGTTAGGGTCCTCCTGGAAAATGAGGAAGATCATTTAAGTGCAGAGGACGTCTATCTTCTTGTGAAGGAGAAATCACCAGAGATAGGTCTTGCCACTGTCTACCGTACATTAGAACTATTAACTGAACTGAAAGTAGTCGATAAAATAAATTTTGGAGATGGCGTATCGAGATATGATCTTCGTACAGAAGGAGCAGCTCACTTCCATCATCATCTCGTTTGCCTTGAATGCGGAGCGGTCGATGAAATCCAAGAGGATCTGCTGGAAGATGTGGAAAAGGTCGTTGAAGAGGGCTGGAATTTTAAAATTAAAGACCACCGCCTCACTTTTCACGGCATCTGCCACCGCTGTAACGGAAATGATAAAAATGATGAGACCCCTTGATGAAAGGTACTCATCATTTTTTATTTATTTACAAATCCGAAAGAATCAGTTAACGTAAAGTTGTAGTAAAATTAGAAAATGTGTATATAACCGCAATTCTTTGGCATAACCTGTACTAATATTATAGTACGGGGAGGCCGCTGAACCATGAGATCTTGGCTGAGGTTATGCTGGAACACATCAAAAATATTTTTATCTTTTACAGCTTGCACATTGTTATTCTACTTTGGGCTGCTTTGGATCAACCAGGAGTACCAGGATTATCACCGGTACGATGTGCCGAAGGGGAAAGCGGTCAAGGTTTTCCAAAGTGACGCTGCCACTACGAATAAAGAGGAGAGCAATTGGCTCATCCGATTGCTGTTTTTCTACGAATCCAGTGAATAAGGAGCGCAGATATGACAGATCATGTCCAGGATTTTATTCATTATTTAATAGTCGAGCGTGGTCTTTCTAAAAACACGGTGGATTCTTACCGCCGCGACCTTGAGCAGTATGTGCTTTTCATTGAAAAAGTGGAAAACATTTCAGATATCAACCAGATTCAACGTGCAAATATAATAGGTTACCTGCTTCATCTTAAAGAAAACGGCAAGGCTACAACAACTATTGCGAGGAACATTGCATCTATCCGTTCGTTTCACCAGTTTCTGCTTCGTGAAAAGGCGAGCGAATCTGACCCATCTGTACATATTGAAACACCCAAAGCTGAACGCAAGCTTCCGAAGGTGCTGGCTATGAACGAAGTGGAAGCGCTTTTAGATACGTCTGATACCCATGAAACGTTCGGGATCAGGGACAAGGCCATGCTCGAGCTCCTATATGCGACCGGGATCAGGGTGACGGAACTGGTAAGCCTGGATCTTGCCGATGTCCATTTATCAATGGGGTTTTTGCGTTGTCTTGGAAAAGGAAACAAAGAACGTATTATTCCGCTCGGTAAAATGGCGACAGGGGCCATACAAACCTATTTGGATAAGGGCCGTCCTGCACTTTCAAAAGGCAAGAGCGGGAACGCTTTGTTTTTGAACCACCACGGAAACCGTTTATCAAGGCAAGGTTTTTGGAAAATTTTAAAACAGCTTGCCAAAAAAGCAAATATTGAAAAAGAATTGACTCCCCATACGCTTAGACATTCGTTCGCGACGCATTTGCTGGAAAATGGAGCGGATCTGCGGGCGGTACAGGAGATGCTCGGCCATGCAGACATTTCCACCACGCAAATCTATACCCACGTGTCGAAAACAAGGCTTAAAGATATTTACGCTGCCTATCATCCAAGGGCTTAGCCTTTTTTTTTACATAGATGTCTGACTTCTGACATCATCGCTCCGAGTTTGTTCAAGCGGGTGTGAGGATATAGTATCTAAAGATGAATTAATTAGTTTTGGAGGTTTTTTAAGAATGAAATATAAAAAGTTCAAACGCACGTTTTTGATTGTAATGGATTCTGTCGGAATCGGAGAAGCACCGGATGCCGGAAAGTTTGATGATAAAGGATCGGATACACTTGGCCATATCGCTGAAAAAATGAACGGGCTTCATATGCCGAACATGGAATCTTTAGGCCTGAGCAACATTCGGGAAATCAAAGGGATCAAGCCTGCAGAAAAGCCGAAAGCACATTTTGCTAAGCTTCAGGAAGCATCGAACGGCAAAGATACGATGACAGGGCACTGGGAAATCATGGGCCTTCATATCGAACAGCCTTTTCAAACGTTCCCAGAAGGATTTCCTGATGACTTGATTCAGGTGCTTGAAGAAAAATCCGGACGCAAGATCATCGGCAACAAACCAGCTTCAGGGACGGAAATTCTGGATGAACTGGGTGAGGAGCATGTGAATACAGGAGCGCTCATCGTCTATACCTCTGCGGATTCCGTTCTGCAAATCGCGGCTCATGAAGAAGTGGTCCCGCTTGAAGAACTGTACAAAATCTGTGAGATAGCAAGGGAACTTACCAAAAACGATAAATATATGGTCGGCCGCATTATCGCGCGGCCATTTGTCGGCAAACCCGGTGACTTCAAACGGACAGCCAACCGTCATGATTATGCGTTGAAACCGTTTGGGAGAACGGTTATGAACGAACTGAAGGACAGCGGTTATGATGTGATCGCGCTCGGGAAGATTTCCGACATCTATGACGGTGAAGGAGTTACGGAAGCGATCCGCACCAAATCCAATATGGATGGCATGGATCAGCTCGTTAAATCGATGGATCAATCGTTTACTGGACTGAACTTCATAAACCTTGTTGATTTCGACGCCCTGTTCGGACACAGAAGGGATCCAAAAGGTTATGGACAAGCTCTTGAAGAGTTTGACGCCCGCCTTCCGGAGGTTTTTGAAAAACTTAACGAAGATGATGTTCTGATTATTACAGCCGATCACGGAAATGATCCGGTTCATCATGGAACAGACCATACGAGAGAATATGTTCCGCTTCTTGTGTATTACAAAGGAATCGAATCAGGAAAACCTTTAAAGGTGAGTAAAACCTTTGCCGATATCGGGGCGACGGTAGCCGCCAACTACAACGTGAAGATGCCTGAATATGGAAAAAGTTTTCTTGATCAACTAAATTAGGAGGAAAAGAAATGGGAGAATTGAAACAGATACAGACTGCTGCAAACTTTATTCAAGAAAAACTGTCCGCAAAACCGGAAATCGGCCTCATCCTGGGATCAGGTTTGGGGATATTGGCTGATGAAATCGAAAATGCTGTTATTCTTCCTTACGGCGAAATACCTGAATTTCCTGTATCGACGGTTGAGGGGCATGCCGGCCAGCTTGTTATTGGGGAGCTTGAAGGCAAACAGGTCATTGCGATGCAGGGCCGTTTTCATTATTATGAAGGCTACACTCTGGAGAAAGTCACCTTCCCTGTCAGAGTCATGAAGGAGCTTGGTGTGGAGAGTGTCCTCGTGACCAATGCAGCAGGCGGGATCAACACTTCTTTTGAAGCAGGAGATCTGATGCTGATTACAGATCATATCAATAATCTGAGCGACAATCCTTTGATCGGACCAAACGACAGCTCCTTTGGGGTCAGGTTTCCCGATATGTCTGAAGCTTACACTCAGTGCCTGCAGGAAATTGCGCGCAGTACAGCTTCATCCCTCAGCATAACGTTAAAAGAGGGAGTCTATGTGGCGAATTCTGGTCCAAGCTATGAAACGCCGGCAGAGATTCGCATGCTCAGAACATTGGGCGGAGATGCAGTAGGTATGTCCACTGTCCCCGAAGTAATCATAGCCCGCCATTCTGGAATGAAGGTTCTCGGACTTTCCTGCATTTCGAACATGGCAGCAGGAATTCTAGATCAGCCGTTGACCCATGATGAAGTAATGGAAACAACAGAACGGGTTAAATCCAATTTTCTTGGTCTTGTAAAAGGAATCGTAAAAAGCATTTAAGGGGAGGAAGAAAAATGGCTACACTATTAACCAAAATGAATGAAGCAGCAAATATGATCCAATCCAGAACAGAGGGGATGCATCCTGAAATCGGCCTTATTCTTGGTTCAGGTCTTGGGGAGCTAGCAGATGAGATCGAAAACGCAGTTCAGATCGATTACAGCGAAATCCCTCATTTCCCGGTATCAACGGTTGAAGGCCACGCAGGTAAATTGGTCATCGGAACGCTTAACGGAAAAACGGTTTTAGCAATGCAAGGAAGATTTCATTTCTATGAAGGCTACAGCATGCAGGATGTTACCTTTCCTGTCCGTGTAATGAAAGGCCTTGGCGTAAAACTTCTAATCGTGACAAACGCTTGCGGAGGTATGAACCCTGAATTTTCGGCTGGTGACCTCATGATCATTGATGATCATTTGAATATGACAGGAGCGAACCCTCTGATCGGGCCAAATGATGCTGAACTTGGACCACGTTTTCCTGACATGAGCACAGCATATACACCTGAACTTGTTCAATTTACGAAAGATACAGCAGCAAACCTTGGAATTAAAGTGCAGCAGGGAGTGTACGCCGGGATCACTGGCCCGACCTACATGACCAAAGCCGAGCTTCGCATGCTGCGTACGGTAGGCGGAGATGCAATAGGAATGTCTACCGTTCCAGAAGTAATCGTTGCCAGCCATATGAGCATGAAAATCATCGGAATCTCCTGTATAACCGACATGGCGATCGCGGATGAGCTTGAACCGCTTACGCATGAACAAGTGGTGGCAGTTGCCAACCGGACAAAACCGAAATTTATCAACTTGGTTAAAGAATTAGTCAAAAATGTTACTTTGTGATGAAAGCGGTGTTTGAATATGAGAATGGTTGATTTGATTGAAAAGAAGAGAGACGGCAAAGAACTGACGAAAGAAGAAATTGATTTTATTATTACGAACTATACTAACGGAAGCGTGCCTGATTACCAGATGGCAGCCTTCGCGATGGCTGTCTATTTCCAGGACATGACAACAGAAGAGCGTGCGAACTTTACCCTAGCGATGGTGGAGTCCGGCGATCAGATTGATTTGTCCGGCATTGAAGGAATCAAAGTGGATAAACACTCTACTGGCGGCGTAGGTGACACAACAACATTAGTCCTGGCTCCATTGGTAGCTGCTCTGAATGTTCCTGTCGCTAAAATGTCCGGCCGAGGCCTTGGCCATACCGGCGGAACGATCGACAAGCTTGAAGCTGTACCAGGTTTCCACGTAGAGATCGATAACGAAGAGTTCATCTCTCTCGTGAATAAAAATAAGGTAGCCGTTATCGGCCAAAGTGGTAATCTGACGCCCGCTGACAAAAAATTATACGGCTTGCGTGATGTTACAGCGACTGTTAACTCCATTCCATTGATCGCAAGCTCGATCATGAGCAAGAAGATCGCAGCTGGTGCAGATGCAATCGTTCTTGATGTTAAAACGGGTGCAGGCGCGTTCATGAAAACCGTTGAAGAAGCAGAGGAACTCGCAAAAGCAATGGTTCAAATCGGGAATACCGTTGGCAGAAATACAATGGCTGTCATTTCTGACATGAGCCAGCCTCTCGGATTTGCCATCGGTAACGCACTTGAAGTAAAAGAAGCCATTGATACATTAAAAGGCCAAGGTCCTGAAGATCTTGAAGAGCTTTGCCTAACGCTTGGAAGCCACATGGTTTATCTGGCTAAACAAGCTGAATCCCTTGAAGAAGCACGCGAGAAATTAAAAGAAGTCATGACGAACGGCAAGGCATTGGAACAGCTGAAAACGTTCTTGAGTGCACAAGGCGGGGATGCATCCGTAGTCGATGATCCATCTAAACTTCCGCAGGCGAAATATACTTTTGAAGTAGAAGCCAAACAAGATGGATATGTTTCAGAGATCGTTGCTAATGAAATCGGAACAGCAGCTATGCTTCTAGGCGCAGGCCGTGCGACTAAAGAATCTGAAATTGATTTGGCTGTCGGACTTATGCTGAAGAAGAAAGTCGGCGATCAAGTTGCTGCTGGAGATTCGCTGGTTACGATCTACAGCAACACAGAAGACGTGAAAGCAGTCGTTGAGAAAATTCATGCGGCTTACACGGTATCATCAGAAAGTGTTACAGCTCCTACTCTTGTATACAAAGAGATCAAAGAATAATTATTTCTCTTGAGGATCATCCATTCGGATGATCCTTTTTGCTTTTCTTCCATCCCCTGTATAAACGGAAAATTAATGGAAAAAATAGGGGTATCATGAATTGGAGGGAAAATGCAATGAAACGATACATAGTGGTTGCTGTTGCGATGGCACTCCTGCTATCCGTTGGCGGAGGTCGTACGTTTGCTGCTGAAAAAACATTAAAGCTTGCTCCAAATTCTTCATCTGCCATTTTAATCGAGCGTGATACAGGTACGGTATTATTTAATAAGAACAGCCATAAAAAGCTGCCGCCTGCGAGCATGACAAAAATTATGACGATGATTTTAATCATGGAAGCACTGGATTCCGGTAAAATTAAACTCACTGATCCCGTCCGGGTAAGTGAGTATGCCGCGTCAATGGGAGGCTCTCAAATTTTCCTTGAGCCGGGCGAAGAGATGACCGTTCATGACATGATGAAAGGAATCGCCATCGGCAGTGCCAATGATGCTTCTGTCGCGATGGCTGAGAAAATCGGAGGATCCGAGTCTTCTTTCGTAGACATGATGAACAAAAAAGCAAAACAGCTGAGACTCAATGAGACATTCTTTAAAAATGTGACGGGACTGCCTGCAGCCGGCCACTATTCTTCTGCTCACGATATGGCAATTATGGGCAAAGAACTTTTGAAGCATGAAGAGATTACGAAATATACCGGCCTTTACGAAGAATACCTTCGCCAAAACACATCGAAAAAATTCTGGCTCGTGAACACGAACAGGCTTGTAAAGTTTTATCCAGGGACAGACGGTTTGAAAACCGGATTTACCCAGGAGGCCAAGTATTGCCTTACAGCTACAGCTAAAAAGCATGATATGCGTGTCATCGCTGTTGTGATGGGTGCACCGAATCCGAAGGAACGGAACAAGCAGATCACCGAAATGTTTGATTATGCCTTCTCTCAGTACGCAACTAAGAAATTGTATGATCGCCATCAAATTGTGAAGCAGGTTAAAATCCAGAAGGGGAACAAGCAGAGGCTGGCGGTTGTAACTTCTGAAAGTATTTCTGTCCTTTCCAAGCGCGGTGAAAAAGAAAACAAAGTGAATCCAAAGATCACAGTTACTCCTGATCTGAAGATGCCGATCAAAAAAGGCCAGCAGGTAGGGACACTCAGTATTGTTAAAGGTGGAAAAACGATCACCAAAAGCCCGCTGCTTGCATCTGAGAATGTGAAGAGCGCTTCATGGTGGAGTTTATTTAAACGTACGATTGGCCATATGGCAAAATCGTCTTAATTGCATGATTTGACTAATATGGACGAATCCGCACTAGTTTTGTAATAGTGGAGGATTTCGTCCTTTTTTTATCGAAACATTTTCGTATCAAGAAAAAGGAGGAGAGAAAGTTGAGTCTTAACATCGGGCTGGAGATTAAGCATACCGTTTTATGTATACGCCTTGAAGGGGAACTGGACCATCATACCGCTGATGAACTGAGGTCAAAGGTTGATGATATTTTAAAGAGCAAAAAGATTGAACATATCATGCTGAACCTTGAAGGTTTGGCTTTCATGGACAGTTCTGGCCTCGGCGTTATCCTTGGCAGGTATAAACAGATCAAGAACAACCACGGTGAGATGGTGGTATGCGCGATCTCTCCGGCAGTTAAACGTCTATTCGACATGTCTGGCCTCTTTAAGATTATCAGGCTGGAAGAAAATGAAGAATATGCCCTACAAACACTGGGGGTGGCTTAAACATGAGAAACGAAATGAAAATCCAGTTTTCGGCGCTGAGCCAGAATGAATCGTTCGCGAGGGTTACAGTCGCTGCTTTTATTGCCCAGCTGGATCCGACAGTGGATGAATTGACAGAGATTAAGACGGTCGTCTCTGAAGCGGTAACCAATGCTATTATTCATGGCTATGAGAATCGTGCGGATGGAATCGTATACATTGAAGTCACTATTGATGAAGATACGGTTAAGCTGACAATCAGAGATAAGGGGATAGGAATCCAGGATCTCGACGAGGCGAGACAGCCGCTGTTCACTTCAAAACCGGAGCTTGAACGGTCTGGAATGGGCTTTACGATCATGGAGAATTTTATGGATGAGGTGGAAGTGATCTCAGAACCTTCCTATGGCACCACGATTCACTTGACTAAATTCCTGGCAAAAAATAAAGCGGTTATCAATTAAGGGGTATGCCTTATGGATGTCGAGGTTAAAGGCGGTAAGAATGAATCGTACTTAAAGGATGAGGAAATCAAGTTATTGATCAAACGAAGCCAGGAAGGCGACCAATCTGCCCGTGATTTGATCGTGGAGAAGAACATGCGCCTTGTCTGGTCAGTTGTACAGCGTTTTATCAACAGGGGATACGAACCGGACGATCTTTTTCAAATCGGCAGCATCGGCCTCCTAAAGTCGGTGGATAAGTTCGACCTGAGTTATGACGTACGCTTTTCTACGTATGCCGTTCCGATGATCATCGGAGAGATCCAGCGGTTCATCCGGGATGATGGTACAGTAAAGGTCAGCAGATCGCTGAAAGAAATGGGGAACAAAGTAAGGAAAGCGAAGGATGAATTGTCAAAAGGTCTTGGCAGAACACCTACTGTCAATGAAGTCGCTGAAAAGCTGGAGATCACCGTTGAGGAAGTTGTGCTTGCACAGGAAGCTGTGCGTGCACCGACGTCGATCCACGAGACCGTTTATGAAAACGACGGAGATCCTATCACACTTCTTGACCAAATCGCAGATACAGCTGATAACAAATGGTTTGACAAAATCACCTTGCAGGAGGCCATCGAATCTCTAGATGAAAGGGAGCGGGTTATCGTTTATCTCCGCTACTACAAAGACCAGACACAATCGGAAGTGGCTGAGCGCCTTGGCATCTCACAGGTCCAAGTATCTCGCCTTGAAAAGAAAATATTAGCTCAGATGAAAAGCCAGATGGATTAACCAGTCCATTTGGCTTTTTTATTTTGCAAAGATTTTGCATAGATGGAATGTCAAGCTCGGCGCTTTTGCTTTTCTTGTTGGCAATTGATGGATAATCCGGGTATGAAGAATGAGACAACTTTGCCAAATACATACTAAAAACGAATGTCGAAGAAAACAGGAGGCACAACCATGGAGGAATCTACTGTTTACATACGTATGAGACAAAAGGTTCAGGTTGTTCTTCAGCAGCCCGTTACACTTGGAACGGTCGCACAGATTGTCGCATCACCGGCAGCTGCCAAAAAGCTACAGGACCTGATTATTCATCAAGTAAAACCGGCAGATAAGCATCTGGTTGTTCTTGATGTTATGAAAGTCGTGAAAAAGATCCAGGATGTTCTGCCAAATTGTGATATCCAAACGGTAGGCCCCGCCCAAACGATACTTGAAATACAATTTAAAAAGAAGAAAATGGCACCTGTATACTTTGTACTTGTTTGGCTGCTCCTGTTTATCGGTTCAGCCCTTGCCATAATGAATTTTCACGAGGATGTAAGCATGCAGGTGGTCCATCAGAAGATCTATTTTATGATTACCGGCAGCTATAACAATCAGCCTCTTCTTCTGCAGATTCCCTATTCATTTGGGCTTGGGCTCGGAATGGTCTTATTTTTTAACCATGTGTTCAAGAAGAGGCTGAACGAAGAACCGAGTCCTCTGGAAGTTGAAATGTTTAAATACCAGCAGGATCTGGATCAGTATGTCGTTATTCATGAGAACAAAGAGACCGAGAAGAAGATCCATGGAGATTAAGAGTGTTTTCCTTGCTTTTATCGGTTTAGGCGGTGGTATTGCTGTAGGATCGGGATTTGTTGCTTTTTTAACGGTTCTGGGGATTATTCCCCGGCTGATGCAGCTCAGTAAAACGTACTGTTTTATACGGGCTTATGAGTGGAGTGTTGTGTTAGGGGCAGTGATCGGGGGATGGCTGAACTTGAGAAATGCCTCCATCCATGCCTCGCCGCTGCTTCTCATTCCGATCGGGATCTTTTGCGGTGTATTTATCGGAATGCTTGCCGCGGCCTTAACCGAAGTGCTGAACGTACTCCCGATCCTGGCAAAAAGAATCGGGTTCGGAGAAAAACTTCTCGTGATACTAATGGCGATCGTATTAGGAAAAGTGTTGGGATCTTTGTTTCATTGGATGGTATACGTAAATCAATAAGACAGGAGAAATGAACATGTCCAGTAAAGAACAGCAGCAGGCTTATGCCGAAAAAATCAAACCCTTGCAGCCGAAACCACCTTATTTCATTAACTGCTTGAAGGCATTTTTGGTGGGTGGATTCATCTGTATTATAGGTGAAGCCCTTCAGAAGTTTTATATGACCTATTTCAACTTTAATGAACAGACAGCAGGCAATCCAACTGCAGCTACACTGATTCTAATCGCCGCTTTGCTGACAGGCATCGGGGTGTATGACAAGATCGGACAGTTCGGCGGTGCAGGATCAGCTGTCCCGGTTACAGGGTTCGCCAACGCTGTGACCAGCGCAGCGCTTGAACACAAGAGTGAAGGGATTGTACTTGGTATCGCCACGAACTTATTCAAACTGGCGGGCGCTGTTATTGTATTCGGAGCTGTATCAGCCTATATCTTCGGAATGATCAGGTATGCGTTTAAAACACTAATGTAAAGGAACGATGGATATGAAACTGCTCGGAAGGCAAACGTGGAAATTTGGAGAACAGGTCTTTTTAAATTCAACAGGAACAGCTGTAGGCCCAATGGAAAGTGAAGGCCCGCTCGGAGCGATGTTTGATGTAAAGTACAAAGAACTTCATTGTAATGAAAAGAACTGGGAACTCGCAGAGCGCCGTTTGATGGAAGATTCAATCACGAGCTGTCTGAACAAGGCAAAATTGTCAAACGAGGATATTAATTTTTTCCTTGCTGGCGATCTGCTCAATCAGGTTGTAACAGCAAACTATGTGGCAAGAGCGAATGAAATTCCTTTCCTTGGTGTCTTCGGAGCCTGTTCCACTTCGATGGAATCTCTTGCAGTCGGTGCTGCCCTGGTGGATGGGGGCTACGCCAACCGGGTAGTAGCGGCCGTAAGTTCACATAACGCTACAGCTGAACGACAATTCCGGTATCCAACCGAATATGGCGGACAAAAGCCGGATACGGCAACGTTCACGGTGACAGGAGCGGGGGCTGCTCTCGTCAGCAGAGAACCATCATCCATAAAAATAACCGCAGCCACGATTGGAAAAGTAAAAGACTTTGGGATCAAGGATCCTTTTGATATGGGTTCAGCGATGGCGCCTGCAGCAGCAGATACTATCGCGGCTCACCTTAAAGAGACAGGGAATAACCCGGATTACTACGATTTAATCGTAACAGGGGACCTTTCAGCAGTCGGTTCACCGATCGTTAAGATGCTCTTAAGTGAGCAAGGTGTAGATATCTCAAAGAATCACAGAGATTGCGGTCTGATGATGTACCGTCCTGATCAGGAAGTGTTTGCCGGCGGAAGCGGCTGTGCCTGCTCTGCAGTCGTAACATACGGCCACCTTGTAAAAGAACTCCAATCAGGTAATTTGAACCGAATTTTAGTCGTAGCCACTGGTGCACTCCTGAATCCGACGATGATGCAGCAGAAAGAATCCATTCCAACGATTGCTCACGGAGTAGTTCTTGAAAGTACAAAGGAGGTGCTTAAGTAATGGAGTATTTATGGGCATTTTTAGTCGGAGGCGCCATATGTGTAGTCGGCCAGCTCATGATGGATGTGTTTAAATTAACTCCTGCACACGTCACCACCTCCTTTGTTGTCGTTGGAGCAGCGCTGGATGCATTTGGAATTTATGATAATCTTATTAAATTTGCAGGTGCAGGAGCTACTGTTCCGATCACGAGCTTTGGGCATAACCTGCTGCATGGTGCGATGGCATCAGCAGACGATCATGGGTTTATTGGAATAGCCATGGGAATCTTTGAACTGACTTCAGCCGGTATCTCATCTGCCATTCTATTCGGTTTTCTGGTCGCATTAATATTTAAGCCTAAGGGGTGAAAACATTGGGAAAGAAGCGTGTCATCCTCATTACAGACGGAGATTTATATGCTTTGCGAGCAGTAGAGCATGTAGCCAGAAAAATAGGTGGACGCTGTATATCCCAGTCCTGGGGGAACCCTTCGAAAATAAGCGGGCACCAGCTTGTAAGAATGATCATGCAGACGCCCCACGATCCCGTCCTCGTCATGTTCGATGATTGCGGATTCCGCGGCGAAGGCCCGGGAGAACTCGCAATGAGAATTGTGTGCAGCCATCGGGACATCGAGGTGCTCGGCGCAATAGCCGTCGCATCCAAAACCCATCATTCGGAATGGACTAAAGTTCATTTTTCCATCGACCGGTATGGGAGCTTTACAGAATACGGGATTGACAAGAGCGGTGTTCCCGATTTTGAGACAGGCAGGATCAACGGAGATACCGTCTATATACTTGATGAATTGAACCTCCCGATCGTCATCGGTATCGGTGATATCGGAAAGATGGCCGGCCATGACGCAGTGGAAAAAGGAGCCCCGATTACAAGTATGGCGGTTGAAACCATTTTAGAAAGGAGCGGTTATAATGCAGGGATCGAAAGAAAGGAAAAAGACACCAATCAGTAAAAAAATCCAAGAGAACGAACAGCAGCTGAAATCACGGCTGGGCATCGGAATCAGCTTTGATGTGGGTGTCAGGAAACTGCATCTATTAAAAAAAGAAGTCCAGATCTATTATTGCACTGGACTATGTGACAGCCTTTTTATCATTGAGATCATGAGAGAGCTCATGGACATGGACCATGGGCATCGGGCTCCCTCCAATGTAAAAGAAATTCTTCATGAACATCTGTCTCACCAGCAGGTGGAACTGACCGACAATTTGGAGATTGCTATTGACCGCATGCTTTCTGGATTGATTGCCGTCTTTCTTGAAGGGGAAGACCAAGCTTTCATCGTGGATGTCCGTAGCTATCCGGGCAGGCAGCCGGAAGAACCGGATACAGAAAAGGTAGTCCGCGGCTCCCGTGATGGATATACGGAAAATATAATTGTCAATACAGCTCTTACCCGCAGGCGGATCAGGGATGAACGGCTCCGCCACGAAATAATGCAGGTCGGTAAACGATCCAAAACAGACATCTGTATCTGCTATATTGATGACATTGCCGATCCCGGGCTCGTCAACCTTGTCAAAAAAGAATTGCAGAGCATTGACATCGACGGTATTCCAATGGCCGATAAAACGATCGAAGAATTTCTTGTAAAGCAAGGCTGGGATCCTTTTCCGCTCGTCCGTTATACCGAGCGGCCGGATGTCGCTGCACAGCATCTCATGGAGGGGCATGTTCTGATTATTACGGATACAAGCCCATCGGTCATCATTACCCCGACTACTTATTTCCACCATATTCAGCATGCTGAAGAGTTCAGGCAGACCCCGATGGTAGGAGCTTTTATCCGATGGGTCCGTTTCGCAGGGATTATCGCTTCACTTTTACTTGTGCCTCTCTGGTACCTCTATGCCACTCAGGAAAACCTGCTTCCTCCTAATATTGATTTTATCGGTCCGAACAAAACGACGCATATTCCTTTATTTCTGCAGATCCTCTTTGCTGAGATCGGGATAGAAATATTGAGGGTAGCGGCTATCCATACCCCCAGTCCGCTGTCGACGGCCATGGGTTTGATCGCTGCCGTATTGATCGGACAGATCGCGATCGATGTCGGACTGTTTGTTCCAGAAGTTATTCTCTATGTTTCCGTAGCGGCGATCGGCGGTTTCTCGACTCCAAGCTATGAGCTGAGTGTAGCCAATAAGATGCTCCGGCTCCTGCTGCTTATCTTAACTGCCATTTTCCATGTGCCGGGATTTGTAGGTGGGATCACCTTAATAATGCTTTATCTGTGCTCGATGAAGAACTTGAATACCCCTTACTTATGGCCATTTATACCGTTTAACGCAAAAGCCTTCCTGCAGATTGTCATCCGGCTCGCTGTGCCGCTCTCAAAGATCAGGCCAAGCATCGTCCATCCGCAGAACAGCAAAAAACAGCCGACTTCCTAAGAAGTATTGCCGAAAGAAAAAATTTGTGATAAATTTGTTCATAACAATTGGATATGCCTCATTTATATATAATGGGGTAGAGGCGCAAAGCGGATCAGTAGGATGATGGAGTGAATGGACATGAAGAAATCATTTTAAAGGCCAATTTGCCGAAGTGTGAAGATGGTCCATACATCCTCATGCTGGGTCGCTGCCGAACAGACAGCGGACTGTCACTGCATCATGCAGTGGAGAACTATTCCGGCAAATGGGGGTACGGTGTAAGACAGCTAATGTACCTTAATACATTAGCTGTCTTTGTTTTTCGTCGGAACAGAATCTCTAATGGAAAAGCAGAGGGGAGATTTTTTCATGTATTTACATGGTACTAGTTCAATCAATGATGACAATCACTTAACAATCGGCGGGGTTGACACCGTTCAGCTGGCGTGTGAATATGGTACACCGCTTTATATTTATGATGTAGAGCTGATCCGAAAGCGTGCGAGGTCGTTCAAGAAAGCGTTTGAGGAACAAGGGATCAAAGCACAAGTGGCTTATGCAAGCAAAGCGTTCTCATGTTTGGCGCAAGTCCAACTGATGGACGAGGAGGGAATGAGCCTGGATGTTGTATCAGGCGGGGAGCTGTATACCGCTCTTTCAGCTGGTTTCCCGGCGGATCGTATTCATTTTCATGGAAACAACAAAAGTTACCAGGAACTTCAATATGCTCTTCAATCGGAGATCGGATGTTTTGTTGTCGATAACTTTCATGAACTCCGCATGCTCGAAAGCCTTTGCAATCAGCTGAACAAGAACACATCCATCTTGCTGAGGATCACTCCGGGTATTGAAGCTCATACACACGAGTACATCCTGACTGGGCAGGAGGATTCCAAGTTCGGTTTTGACCTTCAGAACGGGCAGGCAGAACAGGCGGTTCTAGAGTCGCTTGAATCACACCGTCTTAACCTCTTGGGCGTTCATTTCCATATCGGTTCACAAATATTTGAGACCACGGGATTTGTTCTGGCAATTCAAAAGCTTTACGAATATCTCGGTAGATGGGATACAGAATTTTCTTTCTTTCCTGAAGTCCTGAACCTCGGAGGCGGATTCGGCATCCGCTATACAGAAGAAGATGAACCGCTCGAACCGAAAGAATACATTGACGCGATGATCCAGGAGATCACCAGGTTATCATCTAGCGCCTCTGTTGCTGTTCCGGAAATTTGGATTGAACCCGGGCGTTCACTGGTCGGAGATGCAGGAACGACCATCTACTCAATCGGATCTCAAAAAGATATACCTTCTGTCCGTCACTATGTGGCTGTCGACGGGGGCATGAGCGATAACATTCGTCCTGCTCTATATCAAGCCCAGTATGAAGCCGCGCTTGCAAACCGTGCCGGTGAAAAAGGGACGAAAAAAGTTTCAATCGCCGGGAAATGCTGTGAATCAGGGGATATGCTGATCTGGGACATCATGCTCCCGGAGACGAAGAGCGGAGACTTGCTTGCTGTCTTCTGCACGGGTGCTTATGGCTATTCCATGTCCAACAACTATAACCGCATACCCCGGCCGGCGGTCGTTTTTGCTGAAAAAGGGGAAGCTCGCCTCGTTGTGAAAAGAGAATCTTATGAAGATCTCTTACGCCTGGATCTTCCTTTAAAGAACGGCGTGTTTGCCGGCAATTAAGATGAGCTTGCGGACCTCGCTGGACTCTGGGCCAAAAAAAGCATAAAATAATGAAGTATGTTGAATTCAGGAGGTTATATCTATGAAAAAAGGTTCTATCGAATTTGAAAACGGCGAAAAAATTTCCATTGAGCTTTTTCCGGAAGAAGCACCGGGGACAGTAGCTAACTTTGAAAAATTAGCAAACGAAGGTTTCTACAATGGGGTAACATTCCATCGTGTAATTCCTGGCTTTGTAGCACAAGGCGGAGATCCGACAGGAACAGGTGCAGGCGGCCCTGGCTATACGATCAAATGCGAAACAGCCGGAAACCCTCACAAACACGTGGCTGGTTCTCTTTCAATGGCACATGCCGGCAAAGACACAGGCGGAAGCCAGTTCTTTATCGTTCATGAGCCGCAGCCGCATTTAAACGGCGTTCATACTGTTTTCGGACAAGTTACCGAAGGCATGGACACGGTTCTTCGAATCAAACAAGGCGATGTAATGAAAGAAGTTAAAGTTTGGGAAGAATAAGAATAGTGAAAACCCCCGGTTTCCCGGGGGTTTTTTTGTGGGATATTCTTGTGGGAAAAGGTTTGAAGTGCGCCGCCCGGCCTCAGCTCTTCTTTTTCATCCGCAGCTGCTTTTGCGCTTCACGTTCTAAAATAACATCACTCCGGTCACGCAGTTTATGCTTGTGCACGATCCTTTCATCCGCCATATCGCTTTCATTGCCCCAAACCGAGCCTTGTTTTTCAATGCAGCGGCAGCACTGGTCCATGAGTGCTTCATCTGCAACAGGAAGATTCAGGTCTGTAAAAGGCTTTCGGCATTCAATCTCATCCAATCTTATCATGAGCCTTTCCAGCAGTGCTGTGCCATCAAGTCCGAGCCTCGTGAGATCCTTTTTATGTGCGGACAGTTTACCGATTGCGCTCTTCATCATTCTGAGTGCTCCAATGTCATTGCCTCTCCGCTGATGGTAGAGTGAGACCGCGACCTGGATCAATCCGACCCAGACGCCGTTTTGCTGACCTTCGCTTTTCCAATGCTCTTCAAGTACTTCATGGCATTCGAAAAAGTCCCTCGATCCGTGGAAGTAGGCAAGGTATTCAATGTATGCTTCTGGGTACATCAATGGCCTCCTGGTTTGCTTTTTACAGTCTATCTTACTAAAAATTTTAAGATGCAAAAAGGAACTGTGTTAAAAATATGGTATAATTCCGGTACAATATTGAATTTGGAAACAGGGGTTACTACTATGAAGTATAGCGTGAAAGTCGATGCATTTGAAGGTCCTCTCGATCTGCTCCTGCATCTGATCACTTCGTACGAGATCGATATATACGATATACCCGTTGCTGCGATTACAGAGCAATATATGAACTATATACATACGATGCAGGAATTAAAATTGGATGTGGCCAGTGAATACCTGGTCATGGCGGCAACGCTTCTCGCCATCAAGAGCAAGATGCTGCTCCCAAAACAGGACGTACAGGATCTTGATCAGCAGATGGAGATTGAGATGGATGAAGATCCCCGGGAAGATCTCGTCCGCAGGCTTATTGAATATCGAAAATTTAAGCAGGCTGCAGTCGGCCTGAAGGAGAAAGAAACGGCCAGAAGCATGATCTTTACAAGGGAGGCTATGGATCTGACGTACTATGAAAACCAAGAAGAAGAAGTCAATCCCGTAGCTAACGTAACGATCTATGATATGCTCGCCGCCATGCAGAAGATTTTTACTAAAAAACTCGAGAAGGCGCCGAGAAAAACAACGATTGAGCGCCAGGAGATCCCGATTGAGACAAGGATGAAGCAGATCATCAATGAGATCCGTTATTCGAGCGGCAGAAAGAAATTTTCCGATCTTTTCACCTCCTCAAACCGGGAACATCTTGTTGTCACTTTTCTGGCTGTGCTGGAATTAATGAAGACGAAAGATGTGACATGTGAGCAAGAAAACAATTTTAGCGAAATTTTTATTTATGCAACAAAGGAGAATGAAGTTTGAGTCAATCAGCAGAACATAAAGCGGTCATTGAAGGGCTAATATTTGTTTCGGGGGAAGAGGGTATTGAAAAAAAGCAGATAGCAGACGTTCTGCAGATCGGCATGGATGCGGCTGAAGAGCTTCTTGATGAGCTGGTCAAAGACTACAAGTCTGATACGAGAGGCATGGAAATCATTGAAATCGCCGGTTCATTCCAGTTTGTTACGAAGCGCGAACATGCCGGCTATTATGAAAGGCTTGTATCTGCTCCCTCCCACTCCAGCCTGTCACAGGCAGCTTTGGAAACACTTGCAATCATCGCCTATAAACAGCCGATCACGAGGGCTGAAATAGAGGAAGTCAGAGGGGTAAAGACTGAAAAGCCGCTGCAGACGCTCTCTTCTAAAGGGCTCATCAAAGAAACAGGCCGTGCAGAAGGAACCGGCCGGGCTATTCTATACGGTACGACAAAGAATTTTCTGGAGCATTTTGGTTTAAAGTCATTGCACGAACTTCCGCCGCTCCCTGAGAAAGTGAACGATCAATCGATTGAAGAGGAAGCGGATCTGTTTTTTTCAAAGTTTCAAGAAACGATGGAATAATGGGAACAGGAGTTGAAGGCCTTGAAAATTAGAGCATGTACAGGATATGAGCTGGAAAAGGAAAAGCCGAACTCGCCGGAAGATTTTTTTAACCGTTCAGAAGTATTCTATGAACAAGAAGGACAAGAAAAAAGTTTTCAGCTTCTTTACGTGAGATATTTTGAGGAACAGCTCCTGCCGCACATCTCGGAACAATTAATCACGGATGATGGAGAGCAGCTGGCGATTAAAGACATCGCAGCCCTGGTTTGCTTGCTTCATTTGAAGGATGCCCTGGAAAGAAGAAGACTTTACATGAACAGGGAGGAAAACTTTCTTTCTCTCTTTCAGAACGTGGATTGGTCTGATGTTAAAAAGATTTGGAAAACAGTAAAACAGCAGTAAAAAAACGTCTCCTTAATGGATGCTTTTTTTATTAGAAAGAAATAAGGGCGTAAAACCGGTATTAAAAGGGAAAACTTACGTAACTACCCATACGGAGGTTTCAACATGCCCAAAATTGTATCCGTTCAAACAACGAATCTTCCACATAAGCTGGAACAAGAACAGGCTCTCGAATTTGCACGGGGATTATTTTCTCAATCATTTAAAGATATTGAGAGACTTCTGAAGGTGTTTCACAATGGCGAGATTGCGACCCGCCATTTTGCGAAGCCGCTGGAGTGGTTCAAAGAAACGCACTCTTTTCAGGAGAAGAACGATTTTTACATCGAAACCGCAACCAAGTATGGCGGAAGAGCGATTAAAAAATGTCTGCAAGATTCCCCCTTTTTAAGAAGGAATATTGAATATAAGGAGATTGATGCGATTTTCTTTATTTCCAGTTCTGGTTTTTCCACACCGAGCATTGAGGCAAGAATCATGAATGAACTGCCATTCTCACCCCATACAAAACGGGTGCCGATCTGGGGGCTTGGCTGTGCGGGAGGGGCATCGGGCTTTTCCCGAGCCTATGATTATTGCCGGGCGTATCCGAAAGCAAACGTCCTCGTACTAAGTGTGGAGCTGTGCAGCTTAACGTTCCAGCATGATGATCACAGTAAAAGCAACCTTGTCGGCACATCGCTCTTTTCAGACGGGGTCGGCTGTGCGCTTCTTTGCGGCGATGAGTCGGATGCGGCAGAAGCCTCAGCATTTCAAGCGATACCTGAAGTGAAAGATACGATGTCCACACTTATGCCGAACTCTGAAGATGTCATGGGGTGGGATGTGAAAGATAACGGACTCTATGTGGTATTTTCAAGGGACATACCGAATATTATCCGGGGCTGGCTGAAACCGAACGTGGACGGGTTCCTCGAAAAGAACAGCTTAACCGGGAGGGATATCAAACACTTTATTGCTCATCCGGGAGGAAAAAAAGTATTAGATGCCTACATTGATGCTCTTGAGATACCGCCGGAAAAGACGGAGATTTCCAAAGCGGTGCTGAAAGAGTTTGGCAATATGTCGTCAGCTACGGTGTTTTATGTGATGGAACGGTTTATGGCAAGAATGCCTGAACGGGGTGAAACCGGACTGATGGCAGCGCTTGGACCCGGTTTTTCTTCTGAACTGCTGTACATACAATGGACATAGGGGGGGAATGATCGTGTTTTTTCTTTTTCTCGGTGCACTGATTCTTCAAAGGCTTGCAGAGCTTGTAATCGCAAGGAGGAATGAAACGTTTCTTCGTTCGAAAGGAGCGTTTGAAGCAGGACAGGAACATTACAAATGGATGGTGGCGATTCATGCTTCATTTTTTTTCTTCTTGCTCCTGGAAGTCACACTATTCCATAAAGAGCCGGCCACCTGGTGGTGGATTCCTTTCTCTCTTTTTTTACTCGCCCAGATGGCCCGTGTTTGGTGCCTCAGATCGCTCGGAGCCTTTTGGAACACGAAAATTATTATTCTGCCTGGGGCACAAGTGGTGGCAAGAGGCCCTTACAAATATATCAGACACCCAAACTATTGTATCGTAACCATGGAGATCATCACGATCCCTCTTGTCTTTCAGGCCTATTTCACAGCTCTTCTTTTTCTTGTTTTAAACGCTGTTATCCTATCTGTCCGAATTCCAACAGAAGAGAGAGCCCTTCAGGAGGCAACCGATTACGGACAGCGATTCGACGGGAAACACAGATTCTTACCTGGTGACGAAACATAATTGGATATAATTTACCATCATAACCGTCCTGTTTTTGCATAAACTTGTACAAAACAACTAAGGACGGGATACTTATGCTCTATACATCGAAAAAATGGATTCTGCCGATATTAATAGCCGTAATGATCTTTCCTTACGCGCCATTTTCAGCTCATGCTGATGGTCCTGGTGTTTCCGCGAGAGCTGCTATCCTCATGGATCAGGATTCAGGAAGAATCCTTTATGCCAGAAATGAACACCGGCCGATGCGGATCGCCAGCATCACCAAAATCATGACTGCTATACTCGCGATTGAATCTGGAAAACTTCAGGACCGGGTGACGGTCAGCGAAAAAGCGACCAAAACGGAAGGTTCTTCACTTTATTTAAAGCCAGGTGAGCATATTTCCCTAAATGATCTGGTATATGGTTTAATGCTTCGCTCAGGGAATGATTCAGCTGTAGCCATCGCAGAGTATGTCGGAGGCAGCTTTGATGGTTTTGTTTACATGATGAATCAAAAAGCCCGGGAAATCGGCATGAAGAACACGCTTTTCCGTAACCCGCACGGACTTGATGATCATGATGACCATTATTCCACCGCCTATGATATGGCAGTGCTCACACGTTATGCCATGGAGAATCCTCAGTTCCGAGAGATATCGTCCTCTGCTATCTACCGATCTCCTCAAGAAGGCGAGAAGTGGGATCGGGTTTGGCGAAACAAAAATAAAATGCTTAAACGGTATCCCTATTCTACGGGAGGAAAGACCGGCTATACAAGGCTTGCAAAACGAACACTCGTATCGACAGCCAAGAAAGACGGAATGGGGCTCATTGCGGTAACGCTGAACGATCCGGACGACTGGGAAGATCATGCTGCTATGTTTAATTGGGGTTATCGGACGTTTCACCTTGCCAGCATCGTGAAAAAAGGGGTCGTTGACGGAATCAAGCTGAAAGCCTATAAAAATAAGATTGAAGCTTCAAGAGATTTTCGATACCCTCTCATGAAAAGTGAGAAAAAAGAAGTTCAGAAATCCGTCACTCTATACCAGCCTCCAAAAGGAGGGAAGTGGAAAGAAGGAGCCATTCCCAAACCGATTGGGAAAATGAAAGTCATGCTGGGGGAAACGATGATCGCCGATCTGCCTTTATATTATGAAGGAAAAGGATTGGTGAAGGAAGACAGCAAGACATTCTGGAGTGTGTTCAAGGACATGGTGGCATCCCTTTTCTCAATCAGCTCAGGTGTAAAACATGGTTAATTACATCTGGGTGGGGATGATGGTGACAGGGTTCATTGTCGCCATGCTGACTGGAAACGTCGATAAGGTGAACGCGGCTGTTTTTAAAAGCGCACAGGAAGCAGTAACAATCAGTCTAGGAATGGTCAGTATCCTTGTTTTTTGGCTCGGCCTCATGAAAATTGCCGAAAAGGGCGGACTGCTGGAAATGCTTGCCCTTCTGTTCCGTCCAATCGTCAAGCGCCTCTTTCCGGATGTGCCCGAAGGCCATCCTGCACTCGGCTATATTTTATCCAATATGGTAGCTAATCTTTTTGGCCTTGGGAACGCAGCCACACCAATGGGGATCAAAGCGATGGAACAGCTGAAGAAGCTGAACGGCGGGAAAAATGAAGCGAGCCGCTCGATGATCACCCTGCTGGCGATCAACACATCAAGCATCACGCTGATTCCAACAACGATTATTGCGATCAGAATGAATTATGGATCTTCCAATCCTACAGACATTGTCGGGACAACGCTGCTCGCAACGGGAGTCTCGACGGTGTTTGCACTTTGTATTGACCGTTTTTTCTATTATCGGTCAAGCAGGAAGGGGAAGAAATAGATTATGAGTTTCATAAATTCATTTTCAATCTGGTTTATCCCATTTTTGATCGGCTTCATTTTACTGTATGGAACAGTAAAAAAAGTTCCGACCTATGAAGCCTTTGTAGAAGGCGGAAAAGAAGGGTTCTCCCTCGCTGTCTCCATGATACCTTATCTGGTCGGAATGCTCGTTTCTATATCCGTGTTCCGGGCTTCAGGTGCGCTTGATCTCTTGCTTGATTTCGGGAAACCGTTCTTTGATTTTATTCACGTCCCCGGAGAAGTGGTGCCGCTCGGTCTGATGCGCACCATTTCAGGAAGCGGAGCACTTGGCATGACCTCTGATCTTATCGCTTCCAACGGGCCTGATTCATTTATAGGCAGACTGGCCTCTACGATTCAAGGAAGCACAGATACGACGTTCTATGTTTTAACCGTCTACTTTGGAGCGGTCGGCATCCGCAAGATGGGGTACGCGCTGAAAGTAGGACTCCTTGCTGACCTGGTTGGATTTATCGCTTCTATCATCGTCGTTACCATCGTATTTTCATAGAACACACCGAACCCACAAATGTTCGGTGTGTTTTTGTGTGAAGAACATTGAAGCTCAGCTTGAGAAATGGAAGTGTAGAGAGTATGATGTTAAATGAGGTGAAATCATGGAACGTTTACAAAAAGTAATTGCCCAGAGCGGCATTACATCAAGGCGAAAAGCTGAAGAATTAATATTGGAAGGAAAAGTTAAAGTCAATGGAACCGTTGTGCAGGAGCTTGGTACGAAGGTTTCTCCAAAAGACCGCATCGAAGTAAATGGAGTGCAAATAGAAAGGGAACAGCCTGTATACTTTCTGATGTACAAGCCTTCGGGTGTCATCACTGCTGTTTCGGACGACAAAGGTAGAAAGGTTGTTACGGATTATTTTCAGGATATCGTGGAAGAGCGGATCTTTCCGGTCGGCCGTTTGGACTATGACACTTCTGGTGTTTTGATCATGACCAACGATGGTGCATTTGCCAATGAACTGATGCATCCGAAATATAAGGTGGACAAATCGTACATTGCGAAAGTAAAAGGTATTCCCGAACGTGAAGTGCTGAAAAAGCTGGAAAAGGGGGTCGTGCTTGAAGATGGCAAGACCGCGCCTGCAAAAGTGAAGTTCATCTCAGGGGACAGGAAGAAACAGACCTCAATTATTGAACTGATCATACACGAAGGAAGAAACCGGCAAGTCAGAAGAATGTTTGAAGCGATCGGACATCCTGTGATGAAACTGAAGAGGGAGCGTTATGCTTTTTTAGATGTGAAAGGGCTGAATCCCGGCGAATTCAGAGAACTGACGCCGCATGAAGTGAAACAGCTGCGCAACCAGGCTGTCACACAACCGTCAAAAAAGAGAGGCCATAAATAAAATTTCAAGCGTTATAGTTAAGTTGGGAACATATAAAATGGGGGCGTCATAATTGAAAAAGAAAAGAAGACTGGTGTTTCGCTCAATTCTTCTTGCCGTCATAGCTCTTGCCGTCGGTTATACCTTTTACAATAATGTGTTTCAAGATAAGAGCGGCAGTGTGCAAAAGGGCGATAAGGCACCTGATTTTGAGCTGACGGATCTGCAGGGAAACAAAGTCCAGCTGTCAGATTACAAAGGAAAAGGAGTGTTCTTGAACTTCTGGGGAACATGGTGCAAGCCTTGTCAGCGCGAGATGCCATATATGCAAAAGGAATATAAAGAGTATCAGAAACATGGAGTAGAGATTCTGGCCGTCAACGTTGGAGAATCCAATGTTTCTGTGAAAAATTTTGCGGACCGCTTTCATCTGTCCTTTCCTATTCCACTCGATGGTTCACGGGAAGTGACGAAGGCTTATGGCATCGGACCGATTCCTACAACATTCCTTGTTGATAAGAACGGAAACATCATTGAGAAAACGAGTGAATCACTTTCTAATGAAACGATTAAAAAGTATATGGAAAAAATCAAGCCGTAACGGGGTGTGCAAATTTGAAAACGATACAATGTGAATGCGGCCACAAGAATCCGTTCGGAACTGAGATTTGTGAATCGTGCGGGAAGCCGTTAAGCAACGAAAATTCGCGCGAGCTGATCAACATGAGGTATGAGGGCAGCGCGATTCGTTCCCAGACCTATAACAAAACGTTTATTGATAAGATCTGGAACTTCTTTTCATCCGTAAAAGTGGGCATTGGAATCATTATTGTTATTTTAATAGCAGCAGCAATCGGCACCATTTTCCCGCAAGAAATGTACATACCTCCCAATGTGGATCCAACGACGTATTATAAACAGGAATACGGGACACCGGGACAAATCTTCTATCTGCTCGGTTTTCACAACCTATATGGTTCTTGGTGGTTTTTACTGCTCCTTGCAGCTCTTGGTATTTCTCTCATTATCGTGAGCATCGACAGGGGCGTTCCTCTTTACAGGGCGCTTAAACACCAGCGGGTGACACGCCATGAAAGCTTTATGAAGAGGCAGCGTCTTTTTGCGGTTTCTGATCATGGGATCTCACTTGAGCAGGTGAAGAAGGTTCTGTCAGGCAAACGCTACAGAATTAAAGAAGATAACGGCAACATACTGGCAGAGAAAAACCGGTTTTCCAGATGGGGTCCTTATGTGAACCATACAGGGCTCATCATCTTTTTGATCGGAGCCATGCTTCGCTTTTTCCCGGATATGTATACAGATCAGACACTTTGGATCAGAGAAGGGGAAACGACTGCTGTACCTGGAACGAAAACAGACGAAGGCCAGTATTATTTAAAGAACCATAAGTTTGTTATGGAGCTCTACAATAAAAAGGACAAGCAGTTCTCCAACGCACTAAACCAGGTGGGCAACGAGGTGCCGAAGAACTATCAGAGCAATATCACGCTCTATCATGCAAATCCTGCCCAAGTTGTAGGAGCAGCTCCGGAACTGAAGAAAGTTAAAGATGCTAAGATTAAAGTGAATGAGCCGCTGACATTCGGGGATTATGCCCTTTATCAAGTAGATTTCAAGCTGAACGAGTTTCATAGAATGAACCTGAAGCTTGAAAAGAAATCGACGGGGAAAAGCTTTGGGGAAATCAAGATCAATCTCTTTAATCCAAAGTCGGCGTATGATCTTGGAAACGGCTACAAAGTGAAAATGGTTGAATACTTCCCGAACTTTAAGCTCGATGAAGACGGCCAGCCGACAACAGAAAACAGCGTGCCCGACAACCCGGCATTCGTATTTAAGATGTTTACCCCAGAGACGCCAAAAGGAGAAACCGCTTTTATAGGAATTCGTAAGAACGTAGAAGCCGGCAACAACAAGTATAAGATGACCTTCTCCGGTCTCGGAACGAAAAACGTATCAGCGTTAACCGTCAAGAAGGACAGAACACTTCCAATCATTATTGTTGGCGGAATTATCTTCATGCTTGGGGTGGTCCAGGGACTGTACTGGAATCACCGCAGAATTTGGATTCAGCAGAAAAACGGGCAATTATGGATTGCTGCCCATACGAATAAAAACTGGTTTGGCCTGAAAAAAGAAATGCAGGCCATTTCGGAGGAATCCGGGCTGGTCATGCCTGTTGACCAAAGTGATGAAAAAAGCGCTTAAGCCCTGACTGGAGGTTATTATGGCTCAACTTAGCAGTAATTTGCTTTACATTGCATTTATTATTTATTTAATCGCAACAGCTGTCTTTGCCATGTCTCTTTCTGACAAAAAAGGAAAGGAAAAAGCAGCCTATACTAAGAAATGGGGAAGAACTGGATATGTACTTTCCATCCTGGGCTTCATCTCACAGCTTGGATATTTCGTTACGCGATGGATCGCGAGCGGACATGCACCGGTCAGCAACCTGTTTGAATTCACTACTTTCTTTGGGATGATGATGGTGTTTGCTTTCATCCTTTTATATGGCATTTACAGAACAAATGCCCTTGGGGTGTTCGCAATGCCGATCGCCCTGCTGGTCATCGCATATGGCAGCATGTTCCCGAAAGATATCGCACCGCTCATTCCGGCACTTCAAAGTGATTGGCTGAAAATACACGTAACGACTGCAGCCCTCGGCGAAGGCATCCTGTCCATCTCATTTGCGGCAGGGTTCATCTACCTGATTCGCGTGGTTGATCAAAGCATTTCATCCAAAAAGACAAAGATGCTTGAGATCATTATGTATCTGCTCTTATGTGTACTCGGTTTCGTTCTTGTAAGTGCGATCTCTTCAGCAGCCGGCTATGAGACGAAGTTTGATTGGACGGACAAGAGGGATCAAAAAACGGAGTTGACGTACAATTTGCCGGCTCTCGTAGGCCCTCCGAACGGAACGCAGGCAGACAATCATTTCGGACCGCTACTGAAATCTCCATCCTGGATGAATGGTGATGAAGCACCAAAGAAATTTAACACATTCATCTGGTCCCTGCTCATGGGCGGAGTACTGTATGGGATCATCCGGCTGATCTTAAGAAAGCGGATCACCGCAGCCATTCAGCCAAAACTTATGAATCTTAAACCGGATCTTGTTGATGAGATCAGCTATCGCTCTGTTGCTATCGGTTTTCCTGTTTTCACACTTGGCGCACTCATTTTTGCGATGATCTGGGCACAGCAGGCATGGACAAGGTTCTGGGGATGGGATCCAAAAGAAGTATGGGCACTGATCACTTTCTTGTTCTATGCGGCCTATCTGCATTTTCGGCTTTCAAGAGGCTGGCATGGCGAGAAGTCTGCCTGGCTCTGCGTCATCGGATTTGTCATCATCATGTTTAACCTTGTTGCGGTTAACCTTGTGATTTCCGGTCTTCATTCCTACGCATAATTAGCGCAGGCCTATACCCTTCATCCAGGTTTGTTTCCTGGTATGAAGGGTTTTGTGATATACAAAGTGTTCATGTATGATAGAAGGGCAGATACATATGAAATGGAGGAACAGCAGTGGAAAAAGAAGCGAAAATTCTTGTTGTTGATGATGAAGAAAGGATTCGCAAGCTTTTAAAAATGTATCTTGAAAGAGAAAATTACGAAGTAGATGAAGCGGAGAACGGAGAGGAAGCGCTTGACTACTCTTTGACCTTAAATTACGACTTGATCTTGCTGGACGTGATGATGCCCGGCATGGATGGAACGGAAGTCTGTGAAAAACTCCGGCAAAGGAAAGCCACGCCTGTTATCATGCTAACGGCTAAAGGTGAGGAGATGAACCGGATACAAGGATTTGAATCAGGTGCTGACGACTATATCGTAAAACCGTTCAGCCCCAGAGAGGTCATCCTCAGAGTGAAGGCACTGCTGCGCAGGTCTTCATCTACCAAGTTCCTGCAGACTGAATCCGTCGCTAAAAATATCATCGTGTTTCCGCACCTGACGATCGATCATGACGCTCATCGCGTGATCGCTGGGGGAAAAGAAGTCAACCTGACACCTAAAGAGTATGAACTGCTGTATTATCTGGCGAAGACCCCTGATAAAGTGTATGCAAGGGAGCAGCTTTTAAAAGATGTTTGGAATTATGAGTTCTTCGGAGATCTTCGGACGGTTGATACTCATGTCAAACGGCTGCGCGAGAAGCTAAATAAAGTTTCCCCTCAGGCAGCATCGATGATTGCGACAGTGTGGGGAGTGGGCTACAAATTTGAGGTAGCTGAACAAGAATGATCTGGCGCAGTGTAGTCGGAAAACTTTGGGTAACCATATTGCTTCTTGTTTCCGTAGTCCTTTTTATTTTAACAGTGCTGCTTACACAATTCGTAGAAAGATACCACGATGAACAAGCAGAGCAGCAGCTTACCAAGCTTGCCCAAAAAATGGTGGAGCTCGTGGAGCATTATGACAACAGGGAAGAGGCTTTGCGGATTTCTTCAGAGCTTGTCGACGCTTATTCATTAAATGCGATGTTCATCATGGATAAAAAAGAATACTATTCTCCGACACCGAGGAAGAATGAGGAACCGGACTTGCCAGTTAAAGTGTTCTTTAAAAATGATTCACTGGCGTCCGTCTACAAAAAAGGAAACAAAGTCGTTAAAAAAGGCGATTTTCCCGTTATGTCAAATGGTAAAGAAAAACATAACCGGCTGCTGATCGTCGGACTGCCTTTTAAAATGGAGAACGGGAAAACGGGTGCGGTGTACATCTACCAGTCACTCGAAAACATCGCCGAAAGTACGAACTATACGAAGCGCCTTATCTTTTTATCAGCAGGAATTGCCATTATCTTAACGACGATCTTTGCGTTCTTTCTTTCGAGCCGAATCACCGCACCACTGCGTAAAATGCGGGAGGCGGCCTCCCATATGGCCAGAGGAGAGTTTGATATGAAGGTTCCGATGCTGACGCACGATGAGATCGGAGAACTTGCCATGGCCTTTAACCGGATGGGAAGGCAGCTGAAAAACTTTATTACTGCTCTGAATCAGGAAAAAGAACAGCTCTCAGGAATCCTTAGTTCAATGGCAGACGGGGTTATTACCTTTGACAGGAGAATGAGCATACTTGTATCCAATCCGCCGGCTGAACGCTTCTTGCAGGCCTGGTATTATGAACAGGGGATGGACCGTAACAAAGATAAGACCTTGCCTGATCAGCTTTCAGAGCTGTTTGAGAATGTTGTTACCCTTGAAAAAGAACAATACATTGAAATTGATATTCAGGGGCGAAGCTGGGTGGTGCTCATGACGCCTCTCTATAACCAGTCCTATGTAAGGGGAGCTGTTGCCGTTTTACGGGACATGACAGAAGAAAGACGGTTGGATAAATTAAGAAAAGATTTCATCGCGAATGTCTCTCATGAACTCAGAACACCGATTGCCATGCTTCAAGGATACAGTGAAGCAATCGTTGATGATGTGGCCGGCTCCAAGGAAGAAGAAAAGGAAATCGTTAAGATTATACATGATGAATCTCTGCGCATGGGCCGCCTTGTAAATGAACTGCTTGATCTTGCGAGGCTTGAAGCGGGCCAGATGAAACTGCACCCCATTAATGTATCTGTCACTGAATTTTTTGAACGGGTAGTCCGCAAATTCTATGGAATCGCGAGGGAAAGGGAAATCGAGCTCATCCTGGATATCAATACAGATGGTACGGCAAGACTTGATCCTGACCGGATCGAACAAGTGTTGACCAACCTGATCGACAATGCACTCCGCCATACAGCCAGCAGCGGTAAAGTTTCCATCCGGGTCGGTTCCGCTGGGCAAGGATTGAAGATCGAAGTTACCGACAATGGATCAGGAATCGCAGAAGAAGATCTGCCTTTTGTTTTCGAACGTTTTTATAAAGCGGATAAAGCCAGAACACGGGGGAAGAAAGGCGGAACCGGGCTTGGCTTGGCGATCGCCAAAAATATCGTGGTCAGCCACAGCGGCACGATTTCTGTTCACAGCAAGCTGAACGAAGGTACGACATTTTCGATCTTTTTGCCGCTATCTGTTGAAGAATAGGAAAACACCTCGATTATTCTTGTTCCATAAGAAACAAAAACACCATAAAACAAACGGCTGAAGTGAACTGCACCCCTCTTGTTAGACACAACTAACAACGGGAGGAGCAGTTTTTTTGTTCTGTTTAATGCAGAGCCGCATAACATGAAAAGGTGATTCTAGTTTCAGGGAGGAAAAGATGAAAGATTACGGAAGGCGATTTCTTGTTGTATTGGCTATCACCTTGTGCATCGGAATTCTGTTTGTGGGCGGCAAGGGCGGCAAGGCAAAGTCAGGAGAAAGTTTTGAAAAACACTTGAAGGAGGCCGAAATTCATGTTACAAAAGTGGATAAGGATTTGCCCAAGAATTAGGTTGAAAAATTAGAGGAGGAACAAGCTTGCCGACAGACTATCACAATCATTTAGAAAAGGGAACGCTAACACTGGACTATCTTGAAAGGTTTGTTAACCAGGCTAGAGAAAGAGAGATCAGCCATTTTGGAATCTCTGAACATGCCTATCATTTTTACCAAACGAAAGATATAGTGAGCAAACCTTGGATGGAAGAACGAAGATATTATGACATGAAAGACTATGTAGACTTGTTTCATGAAGCATGGTCGAAAGATCTGGATGTAAAGATGTCGATCGAGATGGATTATACGCCAGGCCGGCATAAAGAGATGGAAAGTTTTATATCAAGGTATGATTTTGATTATGTGATCGGTTCCGTCCATTGGGTTGGAGACTTTGGCATTGATCTTGCTGAGTACCGGAAAGAGTGGGAACGCAGGGATCTTTATGAGGTCTACAGACAATATTATGATCAAGTGGTAACACTGGCAGATTCCAATCTTTTTGATATCATTGGGCATATCGACCTTGTTAAAATTTTCAACTACATACCGAATGATGAGGAATTTATTCTTGAACAATATGAACGGGCGACAGACGCGCTCAAGAATTCAAAAACATGCGTTGAGATCTCTACTGCCGGATTGCGCAAACCGGTTCAGCGGCTTTATCCAGAACCAGTATTACTAAAAATGTGTCGAAGCAAAGGGATTCCGATCGTATTTTCTTCTGATGCTCACGAACCGTCCCATGTGGGTGCTGATTATGGACAGGCTTTCCAACTGGCAAGGGAAGCCGGTTATACGTCTGTAATGACGTTTACTAAAGGAGAACGAAAAGAAATCTCGTTTTAAAGCATAAAAAAAGGGGCTGTCCTGAAAGTCGAAAATTGACCTTCAGCAGCTCCTTTTTGGCTTGAAAATCTTCAAGGAAAAGTTAATTGAAGTGGAAGATGCGAGACTCCTCGAAAATGAACTTCACATTTTCTTCGTGCGATAAAAAGCTGCCGGAGCCTTCCTTGTCCTGCGGGACTAGCGTGACAGGTGAGACTCCCCCCGGTAAGGCTCACCGCACGCCCCGCGAAAGCAGGAGCTCGCGCCGGTAAAAGCGAGCAGCCTGGAACGGAAATCAACAGCTTACAGACTTCTTGGACAGCCCCTTTTTTTGTTGTTATTACAGGTTTATAGTAGTAGCGGATACTACGTCAGAGAGCTCCTTGATCCTCAGTAATACATCCTGATCCAGCTCTTTGTCAAATGTAAGCATCATGATCGCTTCACCGCCGGCCATCTTTCTCCCCACCTGCATTGCAGCGATGTTGACCTCCAGATCACCGAGCAGCTTTCCGACTCTGCCGATGACACCAGGCTTATCGACATGCTCAATGTATACGAGGAATCCCTCAGGAACAAAATCAGTGGAATATCCGTTGATGTTGACCACTCTTGGGCCATAGCCGTTGATATACGTGGATTGAAGGCTGAAGCTTTCTGTTTCGCCGATAACACGGGCTTCAATGATATTTTCATAGCCTTGTGTTTCTGTGCTGTATTTTTCGCTAAATGAGAAGCCTTGCTCTTTCGCGATGAGCGTGGCATTGATATCATTGACAATCCGGTCTACTCTTGGCTGTAAGAATCCGGAAAGAAGGCCTCTTGATACTAATCCTGTATCCAATTCTGTGATAGTTCCGGCAAAGGTAATCTTAATCTCTTTAATCGGAGAAGAGAATGACTGTGATAGAAACTGGCCGGAAACTTTAGCAAGTTCATAATAAGGATAGATCTTCTGAAAGTCGTCATTGGAGACGGCTGGGAGGTTCACCGCGTTTTTGACGGGCTTGCCTTTGGAGAAGGTTAAGATTTCTTTGGCAACCTGTGCAGCAACATTCATCTGTGCTTCTGCGGTTGAAGCCGCGATGTGAGGAGTGGCGATCACGTTCGGCAGGTGAACAAGCCGGTTCTCAACAGCCGGTTCCTGCACGAACACATCAAGGGCACAGCCTGCAATATGGCCGTTTGATAGGTAGGCGTAAAGGGCCTCTTCATCAAGGATGCCGCCCCTCGCACAGTTGATCAAATAAACGCCTTGTTTGGTCTTTGATAGATTCTCGGTGTTGATGAGGTTTTTTGTTTCTTTCGTAAGCGGTGTATGGACGGTAATAATATCACTGCTCTCGAGAAGTTCATCCAGGGTAACAGGAACGACCTGCAGGGTTTTTGCCCTTTCTGTCGTTAGAAACGGATCAAACACTTGCACTTTTGAACCAAACGCACGAGCCCGTTTGGCAAGCTCTGTTCCAATCCTCCCAAGTCCTACGATCCCGAGCACTTTTCCGGAAAGCTCAGCTCCTGTAAAGCTTGAACGGTTCCATTTTCCTTCTTTAATCGATTGGTTCGCCTGAGGAATCTTTCGAAGGATTGCCATGATCATCGCAAATGTATGCTCAGCTGTGGAAATCGTGTTTCCATCAGGTGCATTAATGACCAGAACTCCGCGCTGTGTTGCTGCATCGATATCAATGTTATCCACACCGACACCTGCACGCGCGACAATTCTAATGTTGTGAAAAAGGGATAGAAGTTCTTTTGTTACTTTAGTGGCACTTCTTACGACCAAAGCGTCGATACTCTCTGGATCTTGAACGTCCTCAACACTGCCATAAATGACTGAAACGCCGGACTCTTTCTCCAGAGCTGCCATTCCTTCTTTTGCTATTGAATCTGCTACCAGCACACGAAACATCTCATCCACTCCCAGTTTGTAATTACAGCTTATATAGCCAGAATATTTATATAATATTGATAATTTAACACAGGGCTATTTAGAGTACAAACGAAATTTGAGAGAAAATCTAAAACGAAATAAAGAAGAAAAAGGTGAGAACTTTAGAGAAGGACGGTGAAATCGTTTACGCAAAATTTATAATTGACAATGGTTATCATTTAATTTTAAATGAAAGAGAAAATAAAAACCCTCCAGCATCAGCATGAAGGGCTTTGTATTTTCTTCTATTCGAATTTCAATGCATCGCCGTCAAACGGTTCGTCTGCCACTTTAATAGAATCTGTTGGGCAGCCTTCGAAAGCATCCTGCATATCGTCGATCAATACATCTGGAATTTCAACAATTCCTTGGTTTTCATCGAGAGTAACAAAGGCGATGCCTTCATCATCATAATCATAAATATCGGGCGCAGCAGCTCCGCAAGCTCCGCAGGCAATGCAAGTGTCTTTGTCTACAATTGTGTACTTTGGCATATTTATAACCTCCTTATCATGGTAAGAACAATGCAATAAAACACGAACACATTCAAAATGTTATACTTCAATATATGTGTGCTATTCATATTGTAATTTATTAGCTACCTATAATTCAATAGAAAAAATAATGGTTTATGTCACAACTCCCTTTAACTTCATGTTTCCCCTGGTTTTTCTCCGCTAAACGAATTCTGCTTCTTTATTAGTTTACAGATGCGTGTAGGCTAAAGATTATTTAAGTGTGGTGATGGATGATGAATACACGAGATGGCATACTCCTCTATTGTTTGAAACAATTTAACGGTGAACGAAGTCTGTCTGGAATCTTGCATTTGGTAAAAGGGAAGAAAACCTCGCAGACACTTTCTGACGGACACCTTTTTAATCTCTCTTTTTTATTTGGGGTCTTGCCGAGCTTCGAACGTGAAGAGTTTGAAAAGACGATCAGCCATCTCATTGAGCGCAGTTTGGCCAAAAGGCTGGAAGACCGGTATATCATTACAGAAGAAGGGGATGAACAATTAGCCAAGCTTCTGAAGGATCGTCCGTATCTATTCGCCTTTAACGGTCTTCGCTACAGAAACGCAGAACTTCCATTTTACAGGCTTCTTGCTCTATACATACAAGCATTATCTCACAGTACCCGAAACAATTATGATTTTCTGCCGGTTTCAAGAGACCCGGTGACGCTTTATCTTGTGAAAAGAATATTTCCGAAGCAGAACGAGAGGCAGGCGGAGGCGGATCAGTTATACAGAGAATTTCTTTCACTCCTCGGTGAACTGCCCGGCCGCCATGCAGAGATATTTGTATTAAAATTAAGCAGGTACGGAAGAACAGGTCTCACGAATAACCAAGCGGCTAGTGTATTAGGGCTGCCTGTAGAGGATACTGAGCTTATTTTCCGTTCTGTGCTCCACTATCTTCTCATGCATGCAGAAGAAGGGCAAAAATTTTACCCGGTATTGAACAAACTCGTAAACTGTCTGGAAATAAACGATCCTCTCACAGTATCCGCTCAAAAGACGTGGAGATTGCTGAGATCTGGAAATAGCATGGAACAGATCATCATGATCAGAAAGATGAAAAAAAGCACAATTGAAGACCACTTAGTAGAGATTGCGATCCACTATCCCAACTTTTCGGTCGAACCTTACGTAACCGAGCAGGAACAAGAAAAGATAATAGCTGCCTTTGAAAAGCTGCAGACTAAAAAACTAAAACGCATAAAAGAAAGCCTCGGAGATGACATCTCTTACTTTAAAATACGTCTCGTACTAGGAAGGGCAGGTGATCGAATTGGAGCTGGAAGCCCTGTTAAGTAAAAAATTCGGATATGATGAATTCCGCACTGGACAGAAGGAAGTGATCGAAGACATTCTGATGGGAAATGACGTACTGGCCATGATGCCTACTGGTAAAGGAAAATCATTATGCTATCAGCTTCCAGGCAACATTCTTTCCGGCTCAATCATCATTGTCTCACCTCTTCTTTCACTGATGGAAGACCAGGTGGAACAGCTTAAGCGTTCTGGGGAAAAAAGAGCGGTGGCTTTAAACAGTTTTATGGATTTTGAAGAAAAAAGAAGAGTGCTTCACAGGCTCTCTTCTTATAAATTTATATACGTTTCTCCTGAAATACTTGAAAATGAATTTGTACTCAACGAACTGAAAAAAATCTCCGTCTCTCTGTTCGTTGTTGATGAGGCGCATTGTATATCCCAATGGGGCCATGAATTTCGGACTAGTTATCTAAAACTGGCGTCGTTCCGAAGCAATATTGGGAATCCCCCTTGTCTTGCTCTGACAGCGACCGCTACACCGGAAGTCAGAGATGATATCACAGCAAAGCTTAAAATGAAAAGCTGTACGATGCATGTTTATCGTGTGGACCGGCCGAACATCACGTTAACAGTAGAGCACTGCACGGAGCATCTGGATAAACTGAATCGTGCCATTGAACTCGCTTCCTCATTAAATGGACCTGGAATTCTTTATGCCTCGACAAGATCATGGGCTGAAAACCTTGCAGAAACTCTGAGAGAAAAAGGGATGAATCGTGTAGCTGCCTACCATGGGGGGCTTGAAAATGAGGATCGGCTGTTGATCCAAAAACAGTTTCTAAATGATGAACTTGATATCATTTGCTGTACGAATGCTTTCGGCATGGGCATCAACAAACCAAACATCCGGTTTGTTGTCCATTTTCATATGCCTTCTGCCATGGAGTCTTATGTCCAGGAAATCGGCCGGGCGGGAAGAGACGGCAAAGAGAGTCTCGCTGTTTTGTTATATTGCAGAGGGGATGAAGAAATTCCGGGGATGTTTATTGACCATGAGTTTCCAGATGAGGGACAGGTACTCCATTGTGCTTCACTTCCTGCGGCTGACCGCGTTTCATTTTCGGGTATGCTGGAAAGGTTTGAGATGAGTGACAGCGCAAGAAGATTTTTGCTTTATCAGTTTGAAAAAGAGGGTTACTTTTTAAACGAAGGAAATGTGCTGCCGGATGAAGCCAAGGAACGTATTCTTCAAAAAATGAAAAACAGAAAAGCTCTGAAACGCAAAAAAATAGAAGAAATGGTAGAATGGACAAGAGGAGATTTTTGCAAACGAGAAAAGATTGCACACATCTTTCATGATGAGATGGGGGAACGCCCGGATAATTGCTGCAGCCACTGCAAGGCAGATATCGGACATTTCATCCAAAAGGAAACTCGTACTAATCCTCAGCCTGCTGCAGCTGTGAATTGGCAAAATGAGCTGCAACTAATTTTTAATCAGGAAAGTGATGATCATCATGAAGAATTGGGATCAAGCACAGCTGATCCGGCAAATGAGCGACCGGGAATTACGCACTAATATATATATTTCCCAAATTCTATTCTTTGCTGCCGGAACAGCCATCATGTGGTTTGCGGGCTTTGATCTGAACAAGTTTCGATGGGAAAGCTTTAATATCATAGTTTTGGGAGCAGGAACCGCATTAGCGGTAGTCATTATTAACCTCCTTCTGCATAAATGGATGCCGAAACGTTACTTGGATGACGGAGGGATCAATGAGCGCATCTTCCGCTCGGTTCCGGTCTGGCATATTGCTGTACTAACAGCTGTCATTTCGTTTTCAGAAGAGTGGCTCTTTCGGGGTGCTGTACAGCCCTTGCTCGGCTTGAGCTTAACAAGTATACTTTTTGCAGTCCTCCATGTACGATATATAAAAAAGCCTGTACTTTTCAGTGCAGCGGTTCTACTTAGCTTTCTTCTCGGATATTTATACCAATACACTAAGAATCTGCTTGTTCCGATGACCGCTCATTTTTTTATCGATTTTTTTCTTGGGCTGCTGATTTCCAAAGGATGGCTCACAACCCATCCTAAATCTTATCCAATAGAGGACAACGGAGGTGGTACTCATGAAGAACATGAGTGAACAATCTGAACTAATAAACGATCGTCCGCTGCCTTCGAGGAAGGAATTTCATAAAAGAAAAACGGAACAGATAAGGAAAGAAAATGCAGTGGAGCCTGAGAGTTCTTCAGAAGAGAAAAAAAAGAACCGGCTGCCGCTGGCCCAATCTCTGCTTGTTATTTTCTTGCTCCTCGTTGTTTTTATCCTTACATATAACTATTGGTTTCCGAGAGTAACGGATCCGTTAAAAGGAAATGACGATGTGCAGAAGGTGAAAATAGAATCATGAAGTAGTAAAAGGATGCTGATGCAAAATTCGTCAGCATCCTTTTTTTATAACAAAGCCCATTAAAAAGGCCTCTGGAGACGAGATAAAAACGGGAAGCCATTGGGAATGATTTAATCTTATTTTGCATACGTTGAAGCAGGAGGGGGCTTATATGAACGCAATCAACTACTGGAAGGTCGAGCCTTTTATCTCAGAAATCTGCAAAGTGGTGCTTCAGACGCTGATTGAAAAGAAAGAACAGAAAGACCAGTATGATAGACAGATGAAATGGTGGGCGTTTTATAGTTCGCTCATGGGCTGCCTGTCGTTGATCTACTTGTATGGTTTTAAGTTAACCCATGCTGAAAGTGTACGGGCGGCGTTGTTTTCACTCGCAGGTGACAGGATGATCTGGTTTATCGGGATTTATTTTCTAGTGGCAGGGGTTCAGTGGAAACGGCTCAATAAGAAATGTGCAAAAGCAGATGATGAATATGAAAGCATCAGGAAAGAGATTATTGAACGCGGAGACGATTTATGGCCAAGGCCGGAAATGTGGAAGAACAGGTATCAGGTATTGGAGTATGTTAAATCTGAGTACAACATAAATCTGTATCATAAATGAAGAGCTAGATCGCGCTGGGGCATCCGAAAAAGAAGTGATCAGCGATGGAATGTTTCTCTGAATTAATGACTACAAAATGGTCATTCATCGTCTCGATGCGCCCGAAAGCTATAGTTCTATGGGAATTCGGACAATAGACTTCAACTGGGAGTCCAAGTTTTTCGTTATACCTTAGATCTTTATTTAACACGAGAGATTTTGTCTTGATTTTTAATAAAGTCATGATGTTCCTCTCCATTCTTTTTTAAGTTTTTCACTGGTTAATTCAATGATAAGTCAATTTTACAGTATTTTCAATAAAAGATTTTAAATATTCTTAAAATTTAAAACGAGTGGCTGCGGGGAGGAAGTGAAAGGGTATGTTTGTAAAAAGCAATATGATCCCACTGCGTAAGACACATTTTGTGAAGGAAAAAGAGTCTGCAAAACAAGTGCTTGATCTTCTGCAAAAGTATGATATTGACGGAGTTCCGGTCGTCTCTGATAACAGGTTTAAAGGGATTCTTACACGGCATTCCATCTATGAAGCTTTTTTTGCGAGCGGCAAGACAAAGGAGCAATTTTTAGCAAAAACAAAAGCCGGCGATATTGCCTGCTGCAGAAACCTGACCATCAGTGAAGATGAAATGTTTGAAAGGACCCTGCTGATGGTAAAGGATATGCCGATCGTTGCCGTAACTGACAAACATAATCAATTGCTTGGCGTCGTTACCCGGTATGATGTGCTGGAGCAGTTTCAAAGCGCGTTCGGCATGAAAAAGCCCGGGATTAGAATATCCTTCGCTTCCCTTGAAACGGAAGGGAGGATTGCCCGATTGTCTGAGATTACAAAGCAATTTCACGAGAATATTATCTCACTGACTACATTTGATGAAACGGATCAGCTCGTAAGACGGATGGTAATGAAAGTGGAAAAAACACCAAATCTTGAAAAGTTTGTGGAAAAGCTCAGCCAGTCTGGATTCAGAATTTTAAGCATACATGAGGATTGATCCGGCCAGCCCTGTATACCGGGGCTGTCCTTTTTATCAATTTTCAGTTAAAATGTGTTTTACAAAAAGTTATTAACGGGGATTAACATCATACTCCCTATCTTTTTAGTTCTATGCATGTACGAGTATATTTGTGAGGCGTTGTACAAATTTTACACAAGGTAAGCAGTCCGCTATACTTATAGGTATAATCAGCTATTGGAGGATATAGAAATGGCTTCACAGGAAGGGAAATACAATATTAAAGCCGTTTCAAAAATGCTTGGAATCCAGGCGGGAACATTAAGAGCCTGGGAGAGGAGATATTCCATCATCCAGCCCAAGCGCAATGAAGCTGGCCACAGGCTATATACGGATGAACACATCTATATCATTAAATGGCTCATGAATAAAATTAATCACGGTTTCACCATTAGCCAGGCTGTAGATCTGCTTGAACATCATGAAAATAACATCGATCAGTTCGTCGTCGAGAACAGCAGCCAGAAGGATAAGGCTGTCCAACTGGCGGACGAGCTGCTGTCAGCACTCCTTTCTTTCCATGAAAACAAAGCCAAGGAAGTTTTGGACCGTGCATTCAGCCTGTTTACCATAGAAAAAGTAACGATTGATATACTAGGCTCTTTACTCGTAAAAATCGGCCATATGTGGGAGAACCATAAAATTACGGTTGCCCATGAGCATTATTCGACCTCTTTTTTGAAGGCGAAGATCGGGAACATACTCTATCATCTTCCTGTCGACGGTTACTTGCCAAAAGTAATGGCGGTTTGCGGATTAAAAGAGACCCATGAATTAGGTTTACTGATCTTCACACTGTACTTGAGGCAAAAAGGGTTTGAAGTCATCTATCTCGGTGAAGGAATCCCTCCCGAGGATCTTAATGTTGTCATTAAAGAAATCGACCCTAAATTGCTAGTTGTTTCCTGTACGATGGAACAACATACTTCTCAGACCCTAAAATGGCTTGAAAAGGTGGATAAAGAGTATCCAAACCTTCAAATCGGCTTAGGAGGACTGGGAATTGAATATTTATCCAATGATATAAAAACCAAATTTAAAGACATCATAATAGGGAACACCAAAACAGATTGGGAACAATGGATTCATAAAAAATTAAAACAAGAAAAGCGACCGGCTCTTGATCATTAAAGTGTGGTAAGAGAAGTTTAGCACCAACTTCCTTCTCACTCATATAGTGTATTAAAGAGTTGCGGAATCGATCGTAAGGGGGACCAGAAATGCGGGTAGAGCGATTAACTTATAACAAGATCAAGATCTTCCTAACGTTTGATGATTTAAAAGAACGCGGAATCTCCAAAGATGAAATATGGCAGGATATTCCTAAAGTTCACCAACTATTCAGAGATATGATGACCGAAGCAGACGACGAAGTGGGATTCAAAGCAGACGGACCGATTGCTGTTGAAGTTTTTGCTTTACCGGCGCAAGGAATGGTGGTCATTGTGACAAAAGGTCATAACGAGTATGAACTCGAAGATGAATATGATGAAGACTATATTGAAATGCAAGTAACCTTGGATGAAAGTGACGAAATCTTCTATGAATTTTCTTCCTTTGAAGATGTCATATCATTGGCAAAACGCCTTGGTCAGCTCAGCATTGACGGTGGAACACTCTATTCATTTGAAAACTGTTTCTATCTGAAGTTTGAAGAACAGGATCTTCCCGATATTGAACTGGATACACTCATTGCATTATTAGCTGAATTTGGCAGTTCTTCTACCATTACGAGCTACAGAGTGATCGAATACGGCAAAGCCCTGATGGAAAGCAATGCAATTTCCCAAATCAATTCTTATTTTAATTAAACTCCCGAAAATCCGGGAGTTTTTTATTTAAAAAAAACACATTAGCCATTACATCAACCTGCAAACATGGTATGATATATGGGATTTCCTTATAGAAAAGCTCACAAAAAGTGGCAGGGAATATAATGAACTACATATATTTTTGGGGTGGGAGTGATTACACAAATGAAAATTGCAGTTTTATACGGAGGAGTATCCGCTGAGCGCGAGGTATCCTTATCTAGTGGAAAACAGATTATGAACGCTTTGGAAGCGAAAGGGCATGAAGTAATCGGAGTGGACTTTCATCCTGATCGACTGGAAGAAATCATTCAGCTGAATGCAGATATCGTATTCATCGGATTGCATGGAAAATACGGTGAGGACGGCAGGCTGCAAAGCTTGCTTGATATGCTGAAGATTCCTTATGTTGGTTCTGGTGTTCTTGCATCGGCACTGGCAATGGATAAAGCCCGTTCCAAACAGTTTTTTAAAAATGCTGGAATCAGAACAGCTAAAGAGGTTGTTTTGGAGAAAAAGCTCTACCGCGAGGATAAACTCGATGTTCCTTTCGGATTTCCACTTGTCGTCAAACCGAATCATGAGGGCTCTACGATCGGATTGACCATCGCAAAAAACAAAGATGAAATGCTGAAAGGCATCGCATCAGCCCTTTTGCATGATCATACAGTAATGGTTGAAGAATTTGTTTCCGGCAAAGAAGTGACAGTGGCGGTTATGGGGGAAAAAGGAAATGTCAATGCTCTCCCTGTCGTTGAGATTGTCCCAAAAAATGAATATTACGATTATGAATCCAAGTATGCGGAAGGCGGAAGTGTTCATTATGTACCGGCACGCCTTGATGAAAAAACCACATCATTGCTTCAGAAACAAGCCGTTTTGGCTCATGAGGTATTGGGGTGCGAAGTTTATTCCAGAGTTGATTTCATTATACCGAGCGACGGAAGTGAACCTGTCATTCTTGAAGTCAATACGCTGCCGGGAATGACACCAACCAGCTTATTCCCGGACGCGGCGAAAGAAGTAGGTCTTTCTTACCCTGATATGATCGAGAAGCTCATTCAGCTTTCGCTTCAAAAATAAACGGCCGCCCTCCCTTCAAGTCTAGGGGGGGCTTCATTATGCCGGCCGGCTGATAGTAAAAAAGTACCGAAAGCGCTTACCTTTTTCGCGATTATCTTGAAAATCCCCTTCTCATAGGACTAACAAAGGTGTATACTGTCTCTGAAGATTGACTAAACTTTAGAGGTGACAATAATGGGAGGTAACCAAATGACTGCCCAAAACGCAGCAGATCACAAATCTGATAACCATGAAAATAATAACGTGCTAACCGCAACACAATCAGTGATTGGGGAAGCACTTGATAAATTAGGGTACCCTGAAGAAGTATATGAACTTCTCAAAGAACCGATCCGGATGCTGACTGTCCGCATCCCGGTAAAAATGGATGATGGCTCTACTAAAATATTTACGGGATACCGTTCCCAGCATAATGACGCAGTCGGCCCGACTAAAGGGGGAGTCCGCTTTCACCCGAGTGTAACAGAGACAGAAGTGAAAGCACTTTCGATTTGGATGAGCTTAAAAGCAGGAATTGTGGATCTTCCATACGGCGGAGGTAAAGGGGGAATCATTTGTGATCCCCGCAACATGTCGTTCCGTGAACTGGAGCGTCTAAGCCGCGGTTATGTACGTGCGATCAGCCAGCTTGTTGGTCCAACAAAGGACATTCCGGCACCAGACGTGTTTACCAACTCTCAAATCATGGCCTGGATGATGGATGAATACAGCCGGATCAGAGAATTCGACTCACCTGGCTTCATCACAGGCAAGCCGCTAGTTCTAGGCGGTTCACACGGCCGTGAAACAGCTACAGCAAAAGGAGTAACGATCTGCATTCGAGAAGCAGCTGCAAAACGCGGGTTTGAAATTGAGGGTGCAAGAGTCGTTATCCAGGGATTCGGAAACGCAGGCAGCTTCTTAGCAAAGTTTATGCATGATTCAGGCGCAAAAGTCATTGGGATCTCTGATGCTTATGGTGCACTCCACGATCCAGAAGGGCTTGATATTGACTATCTCTTGGAAAGGCGCGACAGCTTTGGTACGGTTACTAAATTATTCAAGGATACCATATCCAACAAAGAGCTTTTAGAACTGGATTGCGATATTCTTGTTCCTGCAGCGATTGAAAATCAGATTACAGCAGAAAATGCCCATAATATTAAAGCTTCCATCGTAGTCGAAGCAGCCAATGGGCCTACAACACTTGAAGGAACAAAGATTTTAACAGAACGCGGCATCCTTCTTGTACCGGACGTACTGGCAAGTGCCGGCGGTGTAACGGTTTCCTATTTCGAGTGGGTACAGAACAACCAGGGATATTATTGGACAGAAGAAGAAGTAGAAGAGAAGCTTGAAACTGTAATGGTGAAATCTTTTAATAACGTTTACACAACGGCCATGAACCGTAAAGTAAACATGCGCCTCGCAGCCTATATGGTAGGCGTGCGCAAGATGGCTGAAGCCTCCCGTTTCAGAGGATGGATTTAATCTTTTGCAAATGCCAGCAGAATCCCCTATCATTAATTGATAGGGGTTTTTTATGGTTTAAGGGATAAATCATTTTTATTAATGAAAGGCTATGTGTGAGCCTATATAAATAGAGCAAGCTATAGATTTGTGAACCAGGAGAGTGGAGAAATGAAGTACGATGTTTGTATTATCGGCGGGGGGCCGTGCGGCTTATCCGCAGCCATCGCTGTGAAGGAAAAAGGGCTTTCCTATGTGGTGATCGAGAAGGGGAATATCGTGGAGTCAATCTATAACTACCCGACTCACCAAACGTTTTTCAGCACTAGTGAAAAACTTGAAATTGGTGATGTACCTTTTGTCAATGAGGAAAGAAAACCGAGAAGAATCCACGCACTGACTTACTATCGCGAGGTGGCCAAACGGAAAGAACTGAACATCCGCACGTTTGAGAAAGTAACTGCTGTACAAAAAGGGGACAGTACAACTTATCATGTCCAGACAGAAACGGCTAAAGGTGACTCCAATGAATACGAGGCGAAGGCTGTTATAATTGCGACAGGATACTATGATAATCCGACCTATATGAACATACAAGGTGAGGAGCAGCAGCATGTTTTTCATTATTTTAAGGAAGGTCATCCTTATTATGATAAAGACGTGACGGTGATCGGCGGAAAAAACTCGGCGGTCGATACAGCGCTTGAACTTCAAAAAGCCGGTGCGAGGGTGACGGTTCTCTACCGGGGTGAGGATTATTCGAAGAGTGTAAAACCATGGGTATTGCCAGAGTTTGTATCGCATGTAAACAGCGGCAAGATCGCCATGCATTTTCAGTCCAACGTTCTTGAAATCGGAAAAAATACAGTAACCTTTGATAAAAACGGAGAAAAAGAAACGGTCAAGGCAGATTTTGTGTTTGCCATGACAGGATATCATCCGGATCACGGGTTCCTTGAAAAAATCGGTATCCATATTGACCATGAAACAGGCCGGCCCGCCCACAATCCTGAGACGATGGAAACGAATGTGGAAAATGTGTTCATCTGCGGTGTCATTGCTGCAGGCAACAATGCTAATGAGATCTTTATTGAGAATGGAAGGTTCCATGGCGGACTGATCGCCGATACGTTATCGGCATCTCATAAATAAAAACAGGTGCTGCTTTTATTTATGTAAGCCGATTAATTGGTGGGTTTTTGCGGTGAAAAGCATGTGTTATGATACTTAAGAGGTGTTTACATATGAAAAAAGTAGCGTTGATAACTACTGGCGGAACCATTGCCAGCAAGCCGAATGAAACGTCAGGCCTTCTATCTTCAGGCGCTCTGACGGGGGAAGAGCTGGCGGCAATGATTGAGCTGCCAAACGATATTGAAGTTAGTATTTTTTCACTGTTTCAGGTCCCGAGTATGCATATGACGTTTGAACATCTTAACGTGCTTAAGGAAGCCATTGAAAACCTTTTTAAGGATTCAGATTATGATGGTGTAGTCATTACCCATGGAACAGACAGTATTGAAGAAACCGCTTATTTTCTTGATCTGACCATCGCAGATCCGAGGACAGTAGTCGTTACGGGTTCACAGCGTTCACCCGGAGAAATCGGCAGTGACTCTTATACGAATATGAGGCACGCCATCTATACTGCATGTGACCCTGATTTAAAAGGTTCGGGAACAGTAGTTGTATTTAACGAGAGAATTTTTACGGCCAGGTATGTAAAAAAAGTCCATGCATCCAACCTGCAGGGCTTTAATTCTTTTGGTTTTGGGTACTTAGGAATTATCGATAACGATAAGGTCGTAGCCTACCAAAAGCCGATCGGAAGGGAATATTATACTGTAGAAAAAGCAGTGCCTCCCGTTGATATCATCAAATGTTATATTGGCGCAGACGGCAAATTTATTAAAGCGGCCATCGAAAGCGGCGTTCAGGGCATTGTTCTAGAAGGAGCAGGCAGAGGGCAGGTAGCTCCGCTGATGATGAATTCCATTATTGAAGCAGTTGATGCTGGCATAAAGGTCGTCATTACGACCAGTTCTGAGGAGGGCCAAGTATATCCGACTTATGATTATCTTGGAAGTACGTTTGATCTTGCTGAACACGGGGTTATCCTTGGAAAAGACTATGACAGCAAGAAAGCAAGGATTCGTCTGGCTGTGCTCCTGGCTGCCGGTGAGGGAGATCGCATCCAAAATATTTTCTAGGAAGATGTTACAATTTTTTCATAAACATCAGCTAGGGTTTCCATTCTGGGTGTTCCATGATACCATTGTAAAAAAACAGCTGAAAAGAGGGCTGCTATGTTAGGAATTGTTTCGGCAGGGGTCGCTCCTGCTGTCGCCCTGCTTGCTTTCTTTTATTTAAAAGATAAATATGAAACCGAGCCTGTTTCCATGGTCATTCGATTATATATTTTTGGAGCTTTGCTTGTTTTTCCGATTATGGTCATCCAATTTGGATTTAAAGAGGAAATGATGGTTTCTTCTTTTACAGAAGGCTTTTTTCTTTCTGCTCTGCTCGAAGAGTTTCTAAAGTGGTTTCTTGTTTTCTATTGCGCTTATCAGCATGCCGAATTTAATGAGCCTTATGACGGTATCGTTTATGCCGTGGCCTTATCCCTTGGGTTCGCTTCAATGGAGAACATTTTTTACCTGTACGTGCATGGGGTTAACGAAGCGATGGGCAGAGCTTTAATGCCGGTTTCCAGCCATGCTCTTTTCGGAGTCATCAGTGGATATTACTTTGGGAAGGCCAAGTTTTCATCCGGTTCCCGGAAAAAGGTGTTTTTAAGTCTTTCGATCATAATTCCGTTCGGACTGCATGGAATCTATAACTGGATTCTGCTTGTTTTTGAAAAAGACTTTCTCATCGCCATGCTGCCTTTCATGCTGTTCTTATGGTGGCTGGGACTAAAAAAAGTGAAGCTCGCAAATGCCCATAAAACAGCCTGGCTGACACGGCAGAAAAATGTAGGATCCTAACCCGGAGATAAAAATCTCCGGGTTTTTTTATGTCTAATTCTTGTCTAGCTACAGCGTCCAAGGACGAAATAGCTATTTCTTCCTAAGTCCTCGGAGAACGAAAATAGAGTACTGTTTTCGTCTTTGGTCGCTCGCTCTTACACCTCAATACAAAAAACGTGTTGCTGTGTAAGACCTCCAGCGCTTGTCAGACCTAAGCAGGACGCGTGCGCTTTTCTTGTACAATACGTTGCATAAAATGCTGAGATTTACAAAAGCTACTTTTATCATACAAAGCTGAGAATATTTCACAGGAGGCACTTTCTCATGAAAAAACCAATGCGTTACATAAAAAGGACGCTGTTTTTTTTAGTTGCTATGTCGTGTATTATGGCCGGATACACTCCGGAGACCACTCATGCCTTTACGCCCCAAGTCATCCAAAAAGGTGCCACGGGTGAAGACGTAGTGGAGCTGCAGTCAAGGCTGCAGTATATCGGATATTACAATGGCCCCATAGATGGTGTCTTCAGCTGGAGAACCTATTGGGCTCTGCGCAATTTCCAGTATGAGAACGGGTTAAAGATTGATGGGCTCGCTGGGTTTACAACAAAGAAGAAGCTGGCGGACCAGACAAAATTCAATTATGGATGGGTTCATAAGCAGATTCGCAAAGGCAATAAGTTTACCACTTATGGCGGCGTTCCAAAAGAAAAGCAAGTCAAACAGGGAGGCGGGAAGAACGCAGCCCAGCCTGCAAGACCAGGGAAAAAAGCTGCATCGGCAAAGCCAGGTAACAAGCCGGCTGCTAAGGTAAGCAAGCCGAGACCAGGCAAAAACATCCCCGATGGCTATTCTCAGAATGATATTAATTTGATGGCAAACGCTGTTTACGGTGAGTCTCGAGGAGAACCTTATATCGGCCAGGTTGCTGTAGCAGCTGTCATTATCAACCGGGTGGAAAGTCCGGAGTTTCCTAATACCGTATCAGGCGTCATTTTTGAACCAGGTGCGTTCACAGCCGTTGCAGACGGACAGATTTACCTGACGCCGAATCAGAAAGCGAAAAAAGCTGTGATGGATGCTCTGAACGGATGGGATCCGACAGGAGAAGCGCTTTATTATTTCAATCCTGATACAGCGACATCCGGATGGATCTGGACAAGGCCTCAAATCAAAAAAATTGGTAAGCACATCTATACCAAATAACGGAGGTGATTTCATTGATACGAACAGTATTAATTGCTCTTTTAGTATTAGCCATAGCGGGTACAGGGTATTGGGGATACAGTGAACACCAGCAAAAGAACGCTATCCTCATTCAGGCAGAAAATAACTATCAGCGTGCATTCCATGACTTAAACTTTAATGTAGATGCTCTGCATGACAAAATTGGGGAAACATTGGCCATGAACTCCAAGCGCCAGCTTTCACCGACACTGGCCCAAGTGTGGAGGCTTACGTCAGAAGCACATAACAATGTTGGGCAATTGCCGCTTTCTTTGCTTCCATTTAATAAGACGGAAGATTTTTTAACCAAGATGGGGGATTTCAGTTATCGTGTCTCACTGAGAGATCTTGAAAAGAAGCCGCTCTCGGATAAAGAACATGCTACACTCAAAAAATTGTATGCCAACTCTTCAGAAATACAGAATGAACTTCGCAGGACCGAAGCACTGGCTTCAAAAAACAACCTTCGCTGGATGGATGTTGAAATGGCGCTCGCTAACAACAAACAGCCGGAGGACAATACGATTATCGATGGTTTTAAGACCGTGGACAAATCTTCAGAAGGTTTTTCTCAGACGGATTTTGGTCCTGAAGTTTCGAATATGCATAATGCGAAAAAGCGAAATGTATCAAAGCTTGAAGGAAAGAACATCACGAAACAGGAGGCGAAAAAGCTCGCGATCAAGTTCTTTCAGCTCAAGAAAAATGTAAGGATCAACGTAAAGGAAACGGGAAAGGGCTCGCAATATAAAGCATATTCCATCACGATGTACAATCCTGACACAAAAGCCACAACCTACATGGATGTGACGAAAAAAGGCGGTTATCCTTTATGGGTGCTGCAAGACAGGAAAGTAGCGGCCCAGAAGATCAGCTTGAACGATGCACAGAAGGAAGCCATTTCGTTCCTTACTCTTCATATGAAAAGTAAGATGGAGGTCGTTTCAGCCAACCAGTACGATAACATCGCTGTCTTCACTTTCGTAAGTGTTCAGGATGGCGTAAGGATTTATCCGGACAGCATTTCCATCAAAGTTGCTCTGGACAATGGAGATATAATGGGGTACCAGGGAACCGATTTCTTGACTTCCCATCACGACCGGACCATTCCTCCTGCAAAAATCAATGAAAAACAGGCAAGAACGAAGCTTAACCCGAAATTCAAGGTCATGGAAAAACACATGGCGATCATCAAGAATGATGTGCAGCAGGAAGTTTACTGTTATGAGTTCTTAGGTCTTCTCGGCGACGAAACGTATGTAATCTACATCAGTGCACTAAACGGAGACGAAGAACAGGTTAAGAAATTGAAAGAAGGAGAACCGGATTACAGCTCCATGTAAGATAGTAAAAGGGGCTGTCCAAGAAGTCTGGTAGCTGTTGATCACCGCTCCAGGCTGCTCACTTTCCGCGGGGCGTGCGGTGAGCCTCTTGGCGCAAGCGCCTGCGGGAGTCTCACCTGCCACGCTAGTCCCGTAGGAGTCTCGCACCTTGCACTCCAATCAACTTTTCATTGAAGATTTTTCACGTCAAAGGAGCTGCCTGAAGGTCAATTTTCGACTTTCAGGACGGCCCCTTTTTTAAATGGTCTTGTACTTTCTGGGAAATATGTCATAATTAATGGTAAAATAGTCTTATAATGGGGGATTTGGTTGTTTGCTATAGGAGACACTCTATTTTTAGAGCCGGCAGTATCGGATCACGGTACGCGCTACAAATGTAAAGTGATGGAACTGTCGGATGAACAGATCTATATTGATTATCCGTTCAATGAAAAAACAGGGAAAATGGAATTTTTCATGAATGGAACAGCATTCAAAGCAACATTTTATCATGATGATCATAATGTATATATGTTTCATACAAAACTATGCGGACGCAAGATCGACAGGATTCCGCTCTTGGCCATCCATTATCCGGTTGAAAATTCGCTGGTAAAGCTGCAGCGGAGGCGATTTATTAGAATCGAAACCATGCTGGATATTGCGGTTCATCCATTAGAGGAACCCTCTTCTTTTGATCCCTTCACTACTGTCACTTCGGATATCAGTGCGGGAGGGCTAAGAATTGTTTTGCAGGAGGGACATCCTTTACAGGAAGGGATGCAGGTTTTATGCGGTGTGGTTCTTCCTATGCGGACAGGCGCTATCCATTATCTGAAAGCAGAATGCAGAGTGCTGCGGATCCTGCATGACGGAGAGAGAGAAAAAGCATCTGTCCATTTTGAAAATCTGCGGGAAGCCGCACAGCAAAACCTTGTCCGCTATTGTTTTGAACAGCAACTCGCTGAGAAAAAGAAGCTTTTAAACGAATAGAACCTTTCAGGCTTGGATATATTATTTTCATGTATCGGAGGCTGATCGGCTTGAAAAAAATTGAAGGTCTGCTCATAAGGCTGGCCATTATCCATTTTGTATTCCTGATCCTTTCACAATGGATACTGACTCATGACACTTGGAAACGGAACGTAAACAAAAGTATTTATTATGAAGGCGTCATTAAAGGAAAGAACCCAGGCACTATGGAAACCATAGACCGCTAGATGCGTTTATGTTATAGTTAATGGCGAAAAGTTGCCTATGAATAGTTAAGAAAAGCAGAAGCGCTGGAGCCAGACAATACCCTTGTAAGCGGAGTTGAATAATATAATTTCTTAACTATAAAAAGCAGGGTGTATACCTGCTTTTATTCGTATGGTTTCAAAAAAAAAAGATTTTTGTGTATGCAGGAGGAAACATGAACAAGAAATTAAAAATCGCCATTGACGGCCCAGCAGGAGCGGGCAAAAGTACAGTTGCAAAATTGGTCGCGGACAAGCTTTCCTATATATACATAGACTCGGGTGCAATGTACCGGGCATTAACCTACAAAGCCCTGTCTTCCAAGTCTGATCTGCATGACGGCAGCATGCTGCAATCTCTTCTAAAAGAAACGAACATAGAATTGGAGATTACAGGAGACGGCCAGGCTGTCATCCTTGATGGAAGTGATGTCTCCAAAGAAATTAGAAGCTCGGATGTGACGAACAACGTTTCCTTTGTCGCTACACCGCAAGAGGTCAGAGAAGAGATGGTCAGGCGGCAGCAGGAACTTGCAAGCGAAGGCGGAGTAGTAATGGACGGCCGTGACATCGGCACCCATGTTATGCCTGATGCTGAATTGAAGGTGTTTTTGATCGCATCTGTAGAAGAGCGTGCGAAACGAAGATATGATGAAAATAAAAGCAAAGGGTATGAAACCGATCTTGAGAAACTGAAAGAAGAGATCAGCCTCCGCGATAAACGCGATTCAGAGCGCGAGTTTGCTCCGTTAAAAAAAGCGGATGACGCGATTGAGCTTGACACCACATCAATGTCCATTGAAGATGTTGTTAATGAAATCCTTCATTTGGTGAGTGAAAGGGCTGGATAAAGTGAACCTTTACAAATTCGGTAAAGCGGTGTGCGGTGCTTTTTTGAAAAGTATGTACAAAATTGATATTCAAGGGCTTGAAAATGTACCTGCCGATGGCGGAATTCTTCTTTGCAGCAACCATATTAATAATTTTGATCCTCCGCTAGTCGGAGTGGCCGCACCACGAGATGTTCATTTTATGGCCAAAGCTGAACTGTTCAGTATGCCTGTCTTAAAGACAATCCTTCCAAAAATCAATGCGTTTCCTGTAAAGCGGGGAATGAGCGACAAACAGGCATTAAGGAATGGATTGAGCATACTGAAAGAGGGAAAAGTACTCGGGTTATTCCCTGAGGGCACGAGGAGCAAAACAGGCCAATTGGGTCAGGGACTTGCAGGCGCAGGTTTTTTCGCTCTTAAATCAGAAGCAGCTGTCGTGCCATGTGCCATTAAAGGCGAGTATAAACGCGGCAAAAAAATCACCATTATTTTCGGGAAGCCGATCGATTTTACAGAAATGAGAGAGCAAAAAGCTTCCGCAAAAGATGCAACAAACCTTATAATGTTAAATATAGAAAAGCTTCTTATGGATTCTGTATCGTAAAAGGAATACTGTATACTTCCTTCATATTGAAGGTTGAAATATATACTTATACGAAATTGAGGAGGCATTGTTGAATGGCTGATGAGTTGAACACAAGTTTAGAAGAGACAAAAGTGCTCGAAGTTGGAGATGTAGTTGAAGGGACTGTCTTAAAGGTTGAAGATAAGCTGGCCATTATAGATGTGGGCTACAAGCAGGATGCTGTATTGCCTGTGAATGAAATCTCCAATGTTTTCGTAGAAAAAGCATCAGATTTTCTAAAAGAAGGAGATAAAGTGGCGGTAAAAGTCACATCTCTTACTGAAGAACAGCTCACCGTTTCCAAAAAAGCGGTCGACACTGTCAAGTCCTGGGAAGAACTGAAACAAAAGTTTGATCAGAATGAAACATTTGAAGTAACGGTTCATGAAGTTGTAAAAGGAGGACTCGTCGCCGATCTTGGCGTACGCGGTTTCATCCCCGCATCCATGGTCGAAAAAAGGTTCATTGAAGACTTCAGTGATTACAAAAACCGCTCTCTGACGGTTAAAATTATGGAGCTCGATGAAGAGAAAAACCGCGTCATTCTTTCCCATCGCGCCGTCGAGGAAGAGCTGGAATCACAGCGGAAACAAGAGCTCCTGAACAATTTGGAATCCGGCCAAGTGCTTGATGGCACTGTACAGCGTTTAACCGATTTCGGTGCATTTGTTGACATCGGCGGTCTTGACGGCCTCGTTCACATTTCTCAGCTTTCCCATAAACGGGTGGATAATACGTCTGAAGTCGTCTCAGAAGGGGATGCTGTCAAAGTTAAGGTCCTTTCCGTTGACAGGGATAATGAGCGTGTTTCTCTCTCCATTAAAGAGACCCAGCCAGGACCTTGGGAGAGCCTTGAATCTGGTCTTGCCCCAGGCAAAGTGATCCAGGGTACGGTTAAACGTCTTGTTTCCTTCGGTGCTTTTGTTGAAATCGCACAAGGTGTTGAAGGGCTTGTACACATCTCAGAGATCAGCAACCGCCACATTGGAAGTCCTGGAGAAGTGCTTTCTGAAGGTGAGAAGGTTACTGTAAAAGTGTTGGATATTGACCGGAAAGAAAAAAGAATTTCCCTCAGTATCCGTGCTGCGCAGGAAGCGAAAGAGCAGCAGAACATCCGTGAGAACTTCCCGAAGGAAGAAAAAGGCTTCTCGCTTGCCGATATGATCGGTGACCAGCTTAAAGGATTAAAAAAAGATTAAGATAAAAAAGAACTCCCGCTGCGGAGTTCTTTTCTTTTGTTTCAGCTTTTTTGGTTATTTCTTCTTTTGGCTTCTTCCGGGCCTTCCAGCGATGTAGCTCCAGAATATTTCAGACTCTGGTCACGGTCGGATTCTACTCTGTGTGATTCGCGGAGTTTTTTTTCCTGGCGGTCTTTTCCCATGCTGCTGCCTCCTTTCTGTTTGCTTTTATTATGACTGCATGATTAGGTTTTATTCGATTGAGCCATAATGGGGGTAGAGGAGGAGAGCATGATGGATGGAATTTTCTTTTATTGGTTTGCATGGATTGGATGGGCCTACAGTACGTTTTTAATGAAAGCATCGCCCCTGCGGACGGTCTATTCAGCCTCGCTTCTCACCCTGCTGATCGCGCATGGCTTCGTATTGGACACCGGTCTTGTGAGCATTAATTTTACATTTCTATTTCTGTTTTTAAGCTGTTATTTATGGATTTTTAGATTGCCGTTTAAGATGGTCCTATATTACGTATTTTGTTCTTTTCTGATCGCTCTTTCCTATAATGCCATGCTTCTATTCTCGATGTATGATCCAGTTTGGATGGTTGTACAAGTAAAATGGCTGCTTGCCGGTGCTCTCTTTGTTCTTTCTTTATTATTAATCAAACATCCGCGTTTTCGTCCCATCGTGCTCGCAGCGGGATATTGCGAAGGGGAGGCTGTCTATCACGTTGTTATTAAAAAACTAACGTGGAGCATTGAACTGGGAAGTCTTAATTTCCTTGATGTTGTTTCCTTGTCAGTTGCCCTGTGCTTAGTCTTTGAAGGCGTAAAGCAATTCGGACATTTTTTGTCCGCAGAAGCAGGGAGAGGAAAAATGATAAGACGTGTATCAAGGTGAGTCTGCGCTGAATGACGGTTGTGGGTTATACTTTTATCTGCTAAAATAAATTAGCTATTATTGCGGCCCTTCATCGCGGAAGGGTTTTCTTTTTTTGGACTATTAAGTAAAAAGGATGTGTCGACATGCAAAAGCCAGTTTTGGCCATCGTCGGAAGACCAAATGTGGGGAAGTCCACAATATTTAACCGTATTGTCGGAGACCGGGTTTCTATCGTGGAAGATATGCCAGGTGTGACAAGAGACAGAATCTATAGTTCAGCTGAATGGCTGAACCGTGAATTTAATATAATTGATACGGGCGGAATTGAAATCGGAGATGAACCGTTATTGCATCTGATGAGACAGCAAGCTGAGGTCGCTATCGATGAAGCGGATGTTATTGTTTTTCTTGCCGATGGGAAAGAAGGGGTAACCGCCGCAGATGAAGAGGTGGCAAAACTTCTTCATCGCTCAAAGAAACCCATTGTTCTTGGAGTCAACAAAATAGATAATCCTGAACGCAAGGATTTGATCTATGATTTTTATTCCCTTGGAATGGGAGAGCCTTTTCCAGTTTCGGGTTCGCACGGTATTGGCCTTGGAGACCTTCTCGATGCGGTATTCAGCCATTTTCCGGAACAGCCCGAGGAAGAGGAAGATGATGAAACGATCCGTTTCTGCCTAATCGGACGCCCAAATGTTGGTAAATCCTCACTCGTTAATGCGATCTTAGGCAAGGAGCGTGTGATTGTAAGCGATATTGCCGGCACAACAAGAGACGCGATCGATTCAGAATTTACCCGTGAAGGACAGAAATATACGATTATTGATACTGCAGGGATGCGAAAAAGAGGAAAAGTCTATGAGCATACCGAAAAGTATAGTGTTCTTCGTGCTTTAAAAGCCATTGAAAGAGCCGATGTTGTCTGTGTTGTTCTGAATGCGGAAGAAGGAATCATCGAGCAGGATAAAAAAGTGGCAGGCTTTGCCCATGAAGCAGGAAAAGCGGTCATTATCATCGTGAATAAATGGGATGCCGTTGAAAAAGATGATAAAACACTTCGTGAATTTGAACAGAAGATCCGGGATCATTTCCTGTACCTAAGCTATGCTCCGATTCTTTTTGTATCAGCAAAAACAAAACAGAGACTTCATACTCTCTATCCTTTGATCAATCAAGTGGCCGAAAACCATTCCCTTCGTGTTCAGACGAACGTTCTGAACGATGTGATCATGGATGCTGTGGCAATGAATCCTACACCTACGGACAACGGCAAGCGCCTGAAAATTAACTATGCCACTCAGGTAGCCATTAAGCCGCCTACGATCGCTCTTTTTGTCAATGATCCTGAACTTCTTCACTTTTCATACCGCAGGTTCCTTGAAAACAAGGTAAGGGAGACGTTTGGCTTTATTGGTACCCCGATCAGAATCGTTGCCCGCAAAAAAAATGATTAGGTAGACGGCATGCAGATTGTCTTGCTGTTTATCGGTGCTTATTTATTAGGCTCCTTCAGTTTCAGTTATATCATCACTAAAGGGCTGAAAAAAGAGGATATACGCAAATTGGGGAGCGGAAATGCAGGAGCCACGAACACGCTGCGGGTTATCGGTGTAGGACCTGCCATCGGCGTGCTCCTGCTGGACGGGCTAAAAGGGATGATCCCTGTGTGGGCTGCAATTGGACTCCATTACAATATGACCGCAGCCATCGCTGCGGGAGCGATGGCCATTATCGGGCATAATTGGCCCATCTATTACGGATTTAAAGGAGGTAAAGGGGTAGCGACGACCATCGGTGTTTTTATGGTAGCTTCGTTCATCCCTTCACTCATATCTGGGATCGTTGTGATTCTTCTCATTGCAGCTACCCGTTATGTTTCTTTAGGTTCCATCGTTTTTATGATTTTGACGCCTGCATTAATGTTTATTTTAAAAACAATCCCTTTTGACGCGGCGCTATGCGCTTCACTGATCGGTGTTCTCTCCATATGGAGGCACCGCACCAATATCTCCAGACTTTTAAAAGGAAATGAAAGAAAAATAGGGCATTAAGTAAGGAGTGGAGTAGGAATGGAAAAAGTAGCAGTAATCGGTGCCGGCAGCTGGGGTACAGCGCTGGCCCTCGTTTTAGCGGATAATGGACACGATGTCCGGTTATGGGGAAGAAGACAAGAACAGATCAACGAAATCAATTCTTTACATACCAATGAAAAATATTTGCCGGGTATCTCGCTTCCAGAAGAGCTCCGCGGATTTACCGATCTTCAGGAAACGGTCTCAGGCGCGGGCATGATCTTGCTTGTCGCTCCTACAAAGGCGATAAGAGAAGTGCTTGGCGATCTGGTACCGCACTTGGATCATCCGGTAACGATCGTCCATGCCAGCAAAGGAATAGAACCGGAAACGTATAAGCGTGTATCTGAAATCATTGAAGAAGAAGTACCTGCTGAAGTGCGCAAATCCATTGTTGTGCTTTCAGGGCCAAGCCATGCGGAAGAAGTTTCATTACGGCAGCCGACCACGGTTACGGTTTCCTCAGTCGATGTAGAAGAAGCGGAGTTTGTTCAGGATCTGTTTATTAACCAGAACTTCAGGGTCTACACGAACCCGGATATTGTAGGGGTTGAACTCGGCGGAGCACTGAAGAATATAATCGCGCTTGGAGCCGGTATGTCTGACGGGCTTGGTTATGGAGACAATGCCAAAGCCGCTCTTATCACGCGTGGGCTTGCTGAAATCGCCAGGCTTGGAACGAAAATGGGAGCCAACCCTCTGACATTCGCAGGCTTGACAGGAATCGGAGATCTCATCGTTACATGTACGAGTGTCCATAGCAGGAACTGGAGAGCCGGAAACATGCTCGGCAAAGGGGAAGCGCTCGATGCGGTACTTGAAAAAATGGGCATGGTTGTCGAAGGAGTCAGAACAACAAAAGCGGCTTACCAGCTGGCTCAGAAGGAAAATGTAGAGATGCCGATCACAAATGTTCTTCATGACGTGCTGTTCGACGGAAAAAATGCGAAAGAAGCTGTGGATGAACTGATGAGAAGAAGCAGGACCCATGAAGTGGAAGACGTCTCTTCTCTTTTATCTAATTTAAATATTACGGAATAATCCATTTGGTTTATCTCTCCGATTTCTTTCACGATTATTAGACTAACGCATAGGATAATGGTGAATAGGTTGTTGGAGGAGGACGAAAAATGGATCGTAACAATCAATTTTTTGATAAAGTTGAAAAGAAAACAAACGTTAAGAAAGAAGATATCTTTAAACTTGCCCAGACCGTCAGCAATGAAAATCTGCGGGATGAGCGCACTCTAAGAAGACTGATTTCCCAGGTAGCCTCCTTGGCCGGTGTCCCTGTTTCCAAACAAAAAGAAGACCAAATTGTCAGTGCTGTAATCAATAACAATGTGCCTCTTGATTTCAGCACATTATCTAAAATGTTCGAGAACAAGTAGGGACAACTTTAACGGATAGCCAATCAATCTGCAAATTGGGGTTTTTAGTCGTTCGGCAGGCGGTGTATCAGACATCGGCCTGCCTTTTTTTGTTGTAAGAAAGAAGTAATGTCTAGCTACAGCGCCCAAGGCTGAAAACGTGTTTCTTGTTTTCAGCATAAGCCCTCGGAGGACGAATTGAAAACAATTCGTCTTTGGTCGCTTCACACTTCCGCCACAACACAAAGAGCGTGTTGCTGTGTAATTGCTCCAGCGCTTGTCGGACCAAAACATGAGCGCTTACGCTTTTCTTTTGTTTTATGCTATAATTTACGCTGTATGCAAAGGGGGATACATATGGACGCAGGATTAATGAAAATGTGGGTTGCGCTTTCATCCATCGCATTGATGTTTATTGCGGTTTTTTCTATTATGATCAGCAGATCGAAACTGAAAGGAATCTTTAAATACATACTGGCGGCTATCGCATATATTTGCATGATTACAGCAGGCATCTTAATTGTTCTCGTAGTCTTTAGCGGACCGGTGAAAGGATAGGTACGCCAGAACCATGAAAAAAATCTGTTCTCTCACGTTCTTAGTCTGCCTGCTCTTCAGCCTGACGGGCTGCCTGTATCCAGACAGCCAAAAAAGCGAAAACCGTATACCATACAAGGATCAGATGGCCATGGTTCAGTCCGCAGTGGATGATTACCATAAAGACACGTCTGTGCTTCCGATCAAAAACAAAGACGCCTCCACAGACGTTTATGAAAAGTATCCGATTGATTTTGGAAGGCTGATTCCAAAATACATGCAGCAGCCTCCCGGCAATTCGTTCGAAAAAGGAGGTACGTTTCAATATGTGCTCATCGATGCGGAAACGAAACCAAAAGTAAGGCTGATTGACCTGGTGATCGTAAACAAAGCTCAGGATCTGGAAACCAGATTGAAAGAATATATTCGAACCCATAAATATCCGCCATATCAAAAGATATTGACTAATGGCAGGTATACCCTTGATTATAAAAAGATGGGCTACAAAGAAGCACCATACGCAGTAAGCCCTTATTCCGGCAAGAACCTTCCATTTATTGTAGATAATGATTCAAAAGTTCATGTGGATTATTCTATCGATCTCTACCATCTGCTGAAAAAGGGGCAGCATGTAAAAAAAGGAGAAGACATCCGTCCGCTCCTTGTGCAGGACTCATTTTTTGTGCCGGTGCGTTCCGTTCCCTATACTGTAAAGAACGGAGAGCCTGTTTTTTTGGCATCTGATCAATAACTTTATACAACACGAGATAAATAATTGGCATGAACTCTCCTCCTTTTTAATACATTCATAGAAAAGGAGGAGGGTTTTTTATATAAAAACGGACATGGTGATAACCTGGACAGTTTGCACACGGAAGATCACAATTGATTGTGCTTCTCTCCCGGTCTATAAAACGAACTGAGGTCCATCGCTGATTTTTGTATGAAAAAACTTTCATTCCTTATCATATTTTTGGGACAACATCATATTATGTAATGTCCAAGAATAGCATCCGGAACTTATTTGGATCGGGAGGGAAATGAATGGAAAAAATCGATATTTTCAAAGATATCGCTGAACGGACAGGAGGAGACATTTATCTCGGAGTAGTCGGTGCTGTTCGTACAGGGAAATCTACCTTTATTAAACGGTTTATGGAGCTGGTCGTGCTGCCGAACATCCAAAATGACGGTGAGCGCCAGCGGGCACAGGATGAGCTTCCTCAAAGTGCAGCAGGAAAGACCATCATGACAACGGAACCTAAGTTTGTTCCGAACAATGCGGTCAGAATCCATGTCGGAGAAGGCCTGGATGTTAATGTAAGGCTGGTGGATAGTGTAGGCTATGCAGTGCCGAGCGCAAAAGGCTATGAGGATGAGAACGGGCCAAGAATGATTCATACACCATGGTATGATGAACCGATTCCTTTCCATGAAGCTGCTGAGATCGGCACAAGAAAAGTCATCCAGGAGCATTCCACTCTCGGAGTGGTTGTCACCACAGACGGTTCGATCGGAGAGATTCCAAGGTACGACTATATCGAATCGGAAGAAAGAGTTATCGATGAATTGAAAGAAGTCGGCAAGCCGTTCATCCTGGTGGTCAACTCTGTGCAGCCGCATCATCCTGATACAGAGCAGCTGCGCAAAGAACTGTGCGAGAAATATGATATTCCAGTTCTGGCCATGAGTGTAGAGAGCATGACAGAGCATGATATAAACAATGTTCTCAGAGAAGTGCTGTATGAGTTCCCGGTTCTTGAAGTCAATGTGAACCTGCCAAGCTGGGTCATGGTGCTGAGGGACGAACATTGGCTGCGGGAAAGCTATGAAGAAGCAGTAAGGGAAACGGTGAAGGATATCAAAAGGCTGAGGGATGTCGACCGGGTAGTAGGCAGCTTCAGCGACTTCGAATTTATAGACGAAGCACGGCTTGCAGGCATTGAAATGGGTCAGGGGATTGCAGAGATTGACCTGTTTGCTCCAGATGACCTCTATGATCAGATCTTAAAAGAAGTCGTAGGAGTAGAGATCAGGGGCAAAGATCACTTGCTGCAGCTGATGCAAGAATTCGCCTATGCAAAGCAGGAATATGACCAGGTAGCTGATGCACTGAGAATGGTCAAACAAACAGGTTACGGAATAGCTGCTCCAGCCTTGACCGACATGAGCCTCGATGAACCGGAAATCATCCGACAAGGCTCCAGGTTCGGCGTCAGGCTGAAAGCGGTAGCGCCTTCTATTCATATGATTAAAGTTGATGTGGAATCAGAATTTGCGCCGATCATCGGCACAGAGAAACAGAGCGAAGAACTCGTAAGGTATCTTATGCAGGATTTTGAAGAGGATCCGCTATCCATCTGGAACTCTGATATCTTTGGACGATCGCTGAATTCCATCGTGAGGGAAGGAATTCAGGGCAAGATTTCACTTATGCCGGAGAATGCAAGATACAAGCTGAAGGAAACCCTTGAGCGCATTATAAACGAAGGCTCTGGAGGATTAATCGCTATTATTTTATAATGAGAGGCTCCTTAAATGGAGTCTTTTTTTGTTGGAAATAGGCAAAAAGACTCTATAAAAGTCGGCTTTTCGCTATTTTCCGCATAAAAATATTGAATTCTTATGACTTATCGTTTAATATAAGGCTTGTTACGAAAGTATTTAGTAAATCTTGTATAAAACAGGGCCCAGCGCTTTATGATAGTAAGACAGCCGAAAAACAAATGCATAGATAATAGCGTTCTTTGAGAGGAGGTGAATGGAATGAACAAGACTGATCTTGTAAATACAGTATCTGAACAAACTCAACTTTCTAAAAAGGATGCCACTAAAGCTGTTGATGCAGTATTCGAGGCGATCGCTGAAACACTTAAAGAAGGTGACAAGGTACAACTTATCGGTTTTGGTAACTTCGAAGTTCGTGAGCGTGCAGCTCGTAAGGGTCGCAACCCGCAAACTGGTCAAGAGATCGAAATCGCAGCAAGCAAAGTGCCTGCTTTCAAACCAGGAAAAGCCCTTAAGGATGCTCTAAAATAATCTTATACATAGGGCAAGCAAGAACCGCATTATGCGGTTCTTTTATTTTTGTGTTAAAAGTGTGGAATGAGCTCTCCTTTTTTGCCATTGCTTGTTACATATGCTAGAATCGGTTTTAGAAAAACGTACAGCAAACGTGAAAATGAACCTACATGAAACGTTGCAGGAATGAAAATGGAGGCTACCGCAGTGAAGGAATTCGATCGAGCAAAAATTGAACAGGCAGTTACCATGATCCTTGAGGCCATTGGAGAAGATCCGTCGCGTGAAGGACTTGTTGATACACCGAAAAGAGTGGCTAAAATGTACCAGGAAGTGTTTCAGGGACTGAACCAGGATCCGAAAGAGCACTTTGCTACGATCTTCGGAGAGGATCATGAAGAGCTGGTACTCGTGAAAGACATTCCGTTCTATTCCATGTGTGAACACCATCTTGTTCCTTTCTTTGGAAAAGCGCATATCGGCTATATCCCAAGAGGAGGAAAAGTAACCGGTCTGAGCAAACTTGCAAGAGCTGTTGAGGCAGTGACCCGCAGGCCCCAGCTTCAAGAGAGAATTACTTCAGATGTTGCTGATGCGCTCGTAGAGACGCTTGAACCTCATGGTGTGATCGTCGTTGTCGAGGCTGAGCATATGTGCATGACCATGCGCGGAGTGAAAAAGCCCGGCTCAAAAACCATAACTTCTGCAGTTAGAGGGATATTTGTTAAGGATGCGGCTGCAAGAGCAGAAGTGCTCACGTTTATTCGCGGTTAATTTAAAAGAAACGGAGTGTTCGGCATGAAAACGAACGAGAAAATGAACGAGAATGAGTTTTTTGTGATTAAAGCGAAAGAAAACGGAGTTAACGTGATTGGCTTGACCAGGGGGACTGAGACCAGGTTCCACCATTCAGAGAAGCTTGATAAGGGAGAGGTCATGCTCGCTCAGTTCACCGAGCATACATCTGCGGTTAAAGTAAGAGGCAAGGCGGTCATTTATACACGGCACGGTGAAGTTGACACGGAAGTATAAAAGCTTGGCTTGTGCCAAGTTTTCTTTACGCCTGATACTTTAAGGTGTAAACAATTATTGAATGGCCGGTATGATATAATAAATAATAGATAGAGTAAGCTGTATTTGCAGGATGTGGGGGCAGGGACATGAAGATCATCCAGGAAATAAATAAGTTAAATGAATATGTTTTACGAACGATGGAACATTCTTTTCTAAAGCAGTATGTCGATGTTCCCCGGATCAATAACGATAAATGCCTGATTGCCTATTCGCTTCTGAAAGAAAGCGGATACGAAGGCGAGGAATTACAGGAATATTACGCAGCTGTCATGCTCGTCCAGAGTGCACTCGATATGCATGAATACATACTGAAGATTCAAAAGGACGAAGTAAAAGAGCGGCAATTGACCGTTCTGGCGGGAGACTATTACAGCAGCCTCTACTATTTTATGCTATCCCTCTGTGAAGATCTTCCGTTAATACGGGTACTCTCACTTGGGATTCAGGATGTAAACGAAAGCAAGATGAAGCTTTTTTACAGCAAACAATCAAAACCTGATGAAATTACAAACGGAATCAAAAGCATGGAGGCTGGTATCCTGACAAGGGTAGCACGCCACTTTGGCAAGGAAGAGTTCATTCCGTTTATCTCTGAGTTCTTGTTTGTTTCTGCTGCTTCTCAATGCCCTGATCCTCTTTTTTCAGATTATCACCATCAGATTAAAAATGATCTGCTGCTAGCCCGCCACAAACTTAAGACACAAAAGCAGCCGGCTACCTTAAAAGCTGTCATGGAAAAGAGAATGAGGGCACTGCTTGAAGCACCTCACTATTTATTGCCGGAGGAAGGATAAGCGATGGAACAATTAAAAGAACAGCGGGTCCATTCGGTCTTTGAAAAAATATCAGGTCAATATGACTTTATGAACAACGTGATCAGCTTTAAGCAGCATACGAGATGGCGCAATGATACGATGAAGCGCATGGCTGTGAAAGAAGGAAGCCGTGCGCTCGATGTATGCTGCGGCACAGGGGAGTGGAGCATCGCTCTCGCGAAAGCGGTCGGAGCATCCGGGTCAGTAACCGGACTGGATTTCAGCAAGAACATGCTGGAAGTCGGCAAGAAAAAGCTTTCGGAGCTGAAGTGCCCGAATGTAAAGCTGATACACGGGAATGCTATGGAACTGCCTTTTCCCGATAATACGTTCGATTACGTGACCATCGGGTTCGGTCTTCGGAACGTTCCGGATTATCTCCAGGTAATCAAGGAGATGCAACGCGTGGTTAAACCGGGAGGCAGAGTGGTTTGTTTGGAAACTTCTCAGACGACCACACCGATCGTAAAGCATGTCTTCCGTTTTTATTTTTCGGTCGTCATGCCGTTTCTCGGCAGACTTCTGGCAAAAAGCTATAATGAATATTCCTGGCTTCAGGAATCTGCCGGAGAATTCCTTGATAGGAATGAATTGAAGGCGTTATTTGAAGAAGCGGGGTTATCCCAAGTTACAGTTAAGCCATATACGTTCGGAACGGCGGCTATGCACATGGGACTTAAACAAACATAGAAAGAGAGATCGCTCGTGTATAAGAAATTAGCTATCATTCTTGAAATGATAAAGTTTGAACATACTTTATTTGCGCTTCCATTTGCATTTTTGGGGGCGATTCTCGGAAATGTAGTGGAAGAAGGAACTTTTCCGTCCATAACGGAATGGATCTGGATTACACTGGCGATGGTAGGCGCGAGAAGCGCTGCGATGACGCTCAACCGTGTCATCGATGCCAGGATCGACCAAAAAAATCCCAGAACGGCGACGAGGGCTATTCCTGCAAAGTTAATCAGCAAGAAAGAAGCTGTGCTGTTTATTGCCGGTTCTTTTGTTCTGCTGTTTGTAAGTGCTTCACAGCTTAACCTTCTTTCCGTATGGCTTTTGCCTCTGGCTGTATTTTTTCTAGTATTCTATTCCTATACGAAACGTTTTACCTACTTATGCCATGTCATTCTCGGTGCAACGATCGCTCTCGCTCCGCTTGGAGGATGGGTTGGAGCAACGGGAACCCTTTCTGCTGAAGCCTTTCTGCTCTATGCAGGTGTCTTGTTCTGGACGGCAGGATTCGACGTGATCTATGCCACGCAGGATGCGGATTATGACAGGAACCACGGCTTGTATTCCATTCCCTCTTATTTTGGGATTCCAAAGGCACTTTTCATCGCACGCTTTTTCCATGTCGTCAGCTTCTCGGCTTTCTTGGTTCTCGGTGCGGTCTCATCGTTCGGCTGGGTATACTTTGCCGGCGTGTTTTTATCAGGAGCGATCATGATCTATGAACACTCGATGGTTTCTCCGGAAGATCTGTCGAAGCTGAACGTTGCCTTTTTTACGATGAATGGAATCCTGAGCGTCGTTATGTTTATTTTCTCGTTGGGAGATTTGCTGCTATGAAAAATTTTGCCGTAGGAATTACGGGAGCGAGCGGGGCTGTATATGGTGTACGCCTTGTTCAGGAACTGCTGAAGGGCGGCCATAAAGTGCACCTCATGGTCACTGAAGCCGGCTGGCAGGTTTTTCACGAAGAGCTCGGATGGGATACAACAGACCGCGGCAGCATTCTTCAAGAATACTTTATACAGGGGAGCAGCGGCGAACTTCACTATCATACGCAAAGAGACTTTAAAGCTCCGATCGCTTCTGGCTCCTATCAGAACAGTGGCATGATCATCATTCCTTGTTCGATGGGTACACTGTCAGGAATCGCACACGGAGCGTCCGGCAACCTGCTTGAGAGGGCGGCGGATGTAATGCTTAAGGAGGGGCGAAAGCTCGTACTCGTGCCGCGTGAAACACCGCTAAACAGTATTCATCTGGAAAACATGCTTAAAGTATCACAGGCAGGCGGCAAGATCCTGCCTGCGATGCCTGGTTTTTATCAGCTGCCGAAGACCCTTGACGACCTTGTTGATTTCTTAGTCGGCAAAGCGCTGGACAGCCTCGGCGTGCAACATGATTTATTTAAAAGGTGGGGAGAGTAATGGCGCTCAATATCGGCGAGATTAAATATACAAACATCCTTCCTCTATTTTTCTATTTGAATAAAAAAGAGATTGAAAATACCGGAGCGGAGTTCATTCCGCAGATACCGGCTGAGCTGAACCGGAGAATGGCCAGGGGGGAAATTGACCTTGGCGGTATTTCTTCCTTTTCTTTTGGGGAAAACAGCCATCAATACAGCCTTTTCCCTAATTTATCCGTATCGACTTTCGGTAAGGTAGGATCAATTCTATTGTTCTCAAAAACAGCCATTGAAGATCTGGACGGAAAGAGCATCGCACTTACTTCAAGTTCTGCAACTTCGGTCGTTCTTTTGAAAGTGATCCTTAAAGAATTTTACGGATTTGATCCTGTCTATGAAACGATGGCACCAGACTATGATCAGATGCTGCAGAATCATTCAGCCTGCCTGCTGATCGGGGAGGATGCCATTAAAGCCGACTGGCGGCAGGAGAAAGACATTCATGTGTATGATCTGGGCGAACTGTGGTATAAGCATACAGAGCTTCCGATGACCTATGCCGTCATGGCCGTGCGAAACGACAGCATTGAAAGAGAGCCGGCTCTTCTGGAGAAGCTCTTATTTGAAATGTCAGAGAGCAAACAAAAGACAAAGTCAGACGAATATCATGAGATGATCAGCCATATCCTGCCTGCCCATGGAGGGGAATACTCTTATTGGGCAAACTATTTCCATGGCATCAATTATGATTTCGGGGAAAGCCATTTGAAAGGGCTGAAGCATTATTTTGAGCTGGCCCATAAGCATTCACTGATTCAGACGGTTCCCGAATTTACTTTTTTTAACTACTCCTTACAGGGCATTTAGGTGAAAGCTATGAAACTGACTGAACTCTATTCACATGTAAAAAAAGATCTGCTTCAGATTGAATCCGAACTGGAGCAATCGATATCAGCAGACCACCCTATCTTGCAAAAGGCTGGAAGCCAGCTTCTGAAAGCTGGAGGCAAGCGAATCCGGCCTGTTTTCGTACTGCTTTCCGCACATTTCGGCGAATACGATATCCGCAGTGTGAAGAAAGTTGCTGCCGCACTGGAAACCATACATATGGCATCACTCGTCCATGATGATGTGATTGACGATGCCGAGCTGCGAAGAGGGGCAAAGACGGTTAAAGCTGAGTATGACAACAAAGTAGCGATGTATACAGGGGACTTTCTGTTTGCCAAAGCGATCGAGATGATGACCAATGTCAGCCAGATTGCAGCACATCAAGTCTTGTCCTATTCCATGAAAGAGATGTGTCTTGGTGAGATCCAGCAAATCAAAGAGCAGTTTGATCTGGATCAGAACATAAGACAATACTTGCGGCGCATCAAAAGAAAGACAGCCCTCTTGATCGCTATCAGCTGCCAGCTTGGAGCTATTGCTTCCAATGCTTCTGTTCAGCTGCAAAGACAGCTGTACCGTTTTGGCTATTCCGTTGGCATGGCTTATCAGATCACGGATGATATTCTGGATTTTACAGCAACTGAAAAAGAATTGGGCAAACCTGCAGGCGGCGACTTGAAGCAGGGAAACATTACCCTTCCTGTTTTTTATGCAATGGACCAGATACCAGAATTAAAAGGCAGTATCCAGCGTTATTATCAAACCTGGGATGAGGGTGAGTTTTCCGGCATTATTGCTCAGATCAAAAAAAGCGGATCCGTTCAGAAAGCTTCCATGGCTGCCCAATCCTATCTGGCAGATGCATTTGCCGCCGCCGATCAGCTTCCGGCAGGACAGGCAAGAAACAGCATGATCAAGATTGCCAAATATATTGGAAAGCGCAAATTTTAGCTCATTGCTAAATCGTACTATTTTTGATACTATTTTCTAGGGGTCACAGCTAGCTTACAAGCCCTGAACCAATACATAGAAGATAGGGGAGAACTATTATGGAAAAAACGTTTCTAATGGTAAAACCAGATGGTGTACAGCGCAATTTGATCGGAGAGATTGTTTCAAGATTCGAGAAAAAAGGATTTCAGCTTGCTGGAGCCAAATTGATGACAATCTCACGTGAGCTTGCAGAAAACCACTACGGAGAACATAAAGAGCGTCCGTTCTTTGGCGAGTTGGTAAACTTCATCACTTCTGGTCCAGTTTTTGCTATGGTATGGCAAGGAGATAACGTGATTGCTACTGCTCGTAACATGATGGGAAAAACCAATCCTTCAGAAGCAGCTGCAGGAACTGTTCGCGGAGATTTTGCCGTAAGCGTAAGCAATAACATCATTCACGGTTCTGATTCTCCTGAAAGTGCTGTTCGTGAAATTGGTCTTTTCTTCAAGGAAGAAGAACTTGTCAATTACGAGAAAGCGGTTTCTTCTTGGATTTAATGTAAGCGTTATAAACCAGCCGGCCACGGCTGGTTTTTTTATTTGGCGTGTTTAGCGTTAAGGAATGTTTCTTATTTGCCGATAGTTAAAGTAACGCTATGCATAAAGGGGTAAGAAACGTGGATCAAGATTATTCAAATTTTATTAAAGACGTTCAATCCATAACATCTATTGACCTGTCACTGTATAAGGAGGCACAGATGAAGAGGCGCCTCACTGCTTTTCGTGACAAGAAGAGCTTTGAAAGTTTCTCTGTCTTTTCGAAAGCTCTTATGAAAGACCGCCGCTTGCTGGATGAATTACTTGACCGGATGACGATCAATGTTTCGGAGTTTTATCGGAATCCGGAACGATGGATGGTTTTGAAGGATAAGATCATACCAGACCTTTTAAGCAGGACGAACAAACTGAAGATCTGGAGTGCCGCATGTTCAACGGGAGAGGAGCCTTACACCCTTGCTTCGCTTTTGCAGGAAACAGGACGGAACATCATCACCTATTCCATTCTGGCAACGGACCTCGATGAGCTTGCGCTGCGAAGGGCAAAGGAGGGCTTATATGCTGAAACATCGATTAAGAACGTGCCTGAGTCAGTCAGGAACAGCAGTTTTCGGCAAAAAGCTGGAGGGTTTGCGGTTACGGAAGCACTAAAAAAACCAATTGTGTTTAAACAGCATAACTTATTGGCAGATGTCTTTGAGAAGAGCTTTGATCTCATCGTTTGCCGTAATGTTATGATTTACTTTACAGAAGATGCAAAAGAAGCATTGTTTCATAAGTTTTCAGAGTCATTGCGCCCCGGAGGCTATCTGTTCGTGGGCAGCACGGAACAGATCTTTCACCCCGGCCGCTTTAATCTGCAGCCAAGGGAAGCTTTTCTTTATCAGAAACCGCTTGTCTAGATCAGAAATGCACAGCCCTTTGGGTTGACAAACTGTGCGTAATGCTTTATCTTGTGTTTTAACGATTTAGATTTTCAGGATAATTTAGCCCAGAGAGCAGTTTAGTTGAGAGATGAGAATAGTTGAGAATGATGAGTGGAGCCGAGCAGAGGGTTATGAATACATAGTACCCATGCCTCTTCGTGCATGGGTTTTTTTGCACCTCTTTTTCGCCTCATTCATTCTCCATTTTTGATGGAGGTGAATAATCACAATGTTATGTCTATCTTTTTATTTATCCCCTACATGAACGGATCGTTGCTGCCTTATTACATTTATAATCTTAAGGAGGGATTGCAATGGCCGTCAAAGAACTTCTCCAAAAAGGAATTCTTGGAGAAACCTACTCACAAAAAGAAGCCTACGAAATGATGAACGAAATACTGGAGGGAAAAGTGACGGAAGTCCAGCTTTCCAGTTTGCTGACCATACTCCGGCTGCGGGGGGAAACCATCGAAGAAATCGTTGGATTCTCAACTTCAATATTGGATCATACCGTGCCGCTTCACCTGGAATATCCGCAAATCCTTGATACGTGCGGAACAGGCGGAGACGGGGCGTCAACCTTTAATATATCCACTGCGTCTTCCTTATTGCTCGCATCAACGGGCATTAAAGTTGCCAAGCACGGCAATTCAGCTGTTACATCGAAAAGCGGAAGCGCAGACGTGCTTCAGCAGCTCGGGATCGGATCAAGCGGCGATGCGTCTGAAATCGCAGAGAGTCTGGAGAAGTTCTCTCTATGTTTCCTTTTTGCGCCAAACTATCATCCGGCACTCCGGCATGCGAGCAAAACAAGAAAGGGACTGTCTTTCCGAACAGTTTTTAATATTCTCGGTCCGTTATGCAACCCGGCCCATCCAACACATCAGCTGATCGGTGCCTATAACAAGGAAACGGCAAAAAAAATGGCGCATGCGATTGCTGATTTCAAAGAGCAGAGAACCTTAGTGGTTTCAGGAGCAGACGGATTGGATGAATGCTCCATATTCGCACCGACACACTTTTTCGAAGTGGATAATGGGAACGTGAACGAATTCACACTCACTCCTGAAGATGCAGGACTCCCATATGGAACTTTAGAAGAGGTGACGGTGGCCTCCAGCCAGGAGAGCGCAGCCCTGATCAAAGCAGTTCTGAGCGGTAATGGTTCTGCTTCTGCACAAAATATCGTGATCTATAATACCGCAGCCTCTTTATATTTGACAGGAAGAGCCTCAACCATCCATGAAGGGGTTAAACTGGCACGGGACATTATTGCAACGGGGAAAGCCAGCCGCCATTTAGAAATGATTCAGAACCAAACAGGAGGATTGCCTTATGCTGCAACAAATTCTTGATCAAAAAAAGGAAGAAATCACAAAGCTTGAAAACAACTTCACTATAAAACATAACAGAAAAAAGGCATCTCTCTATGAGGCGATCAGAACATCAGAAAATGCGCCTGCGCTCATTGCTGAAGTTAAGAAAGCTTCGCCTTCAAAGGGGACGATTAAGGAGCATTACGTTCCTGCAGAGATTGCTGCTGAATATGAACAGGGAGGAGCGGCTGCAATCTCGGTGCTTACGGATCAGCGTTTTTTTCAGGGGCATGCGGCAGACCTGGTCGCTGTAAAACAGATGGTCTCTCTTCCGGTCTTGAGAAAAGACTTTATTATCGACAAGCTCCAAGTGCTCGAGAGTGCTCATATCGGCGCTGATGCGATTTTGCTGATCGCAGCTGCTATGACACCGCAAAAGCTGCATGGATTGTACGAGTTTGCTCATGAGCATGATCTGGAATGCCTGGTGGAAGTTCACTCTGTAGAGGAACTGGAAGGCGTCCTGAAGCAGTTCACACCAAAGCTCGTCGGGATCAACAACAGGGATCTCCGTACGTTCAAAACGGATGTAAAACATACAGCGGCCATCGCCAGCCATATTCCAGAGAGCATATTAACCGTGAGTGAGAGCGGAATAAAAGAAACTGACGACCTCCATTACTTGCGCAGTCACAGCATCAACGCGATTTTAGTCGGCGAAACGCTCATGCGTGCTTCATCTCCAGCCGAAGGGATCAAGACGCTGTATGGCCGGTAAGACTCCGTTTCTTAAATTTTGCGGATGCCGGAGCAAGGAAGACCTGCTTCTTGTAAAAGAGTCACGCGCAGATCTGGCAGGATTTATTTTTGCCCCGAGCAAACGAAGGGTAGCTCCTGAAGATGCGGGCAAATGGGTGAGGGGAAATCAGCCGCTCAAACAGCAATTAACAGGAGTATTTGTGAACCCTTCTCTTGATGAAATACAGGCCGCTTTAGCAAACGTGCCTTTAGATATCGTTCAATGCCATGGTGATGAAACTCCTGATTTTCTAAAAGAACTAAAGAAAAAAACAGGAATAACGATTTGGAAAGCCTTACGCCACGAGCCAGGCGGATGGAACAACCTGAAAGAGTTTGCCGGGGTCGCAGACGGTTATGTAATTGATGCCCGGGTAGAGGGAGCTTACGGAGGAACAGGAACAGCCTTTGACTGGGATGCTGTTCCGATGTATTTACAGGAGGCTGAACGGCAAGGTGTACCTTGTTTTATTGCAGGGGGGATTCATGCAGAAAACATTTCAAAACTGCTTAGCTATAGCCCGGACGGCATAGACATCAGCAGCGGAATTGAGGAAGACGGTAAAAAAAGCCGGAAAAAAATAAAGGATTTAGAAGGGATGATGATGCAATATGAAAACAGTATATCCTGACAGCCGGGGAAGATATGGAGAGTTTGGCGGGAAGTTTGTACCCGAGACGATCATGTTTGCTTTGGAAAACCTTGAGAAGGGTTTTAGTGAAGCGATTGAAAACGCTGAGTTCATGGAAGAACTTCAGCATGAACTGACAGATTACTCCGGCAGGCCTACACCATTAACCTATGCAGGAAAGCTGAGTGCAAAGACCGGCGGAGCATCCATCTACCTGAAAAGAGAAGACTTGAACCACACCGGCGCCCACAAGATCAACAATGCGATCGGCCAGGCGCTGCTCGCAAAAAGGATGGGAAAGAAAAAGATCATCGCTGAAACAGGAGCAGGACAGCATGGCGTTGCGGCTGCTACTGCTGCTTCTAGGTATGGTTTGGAATGCAAAGTATATATGGGCGAGGAAGACATCCGCCGTCAGGCTCTAAACGTATTCCGCATGAAACTGCTGGGAGCGGAAGTGATTCCAGTGAGCAGCGGAACAAAAACGTTAAAGGACGCGACGAATGAAGCGATCAGGCAGTGGGTTGCATCGGTTGAAGATACTTTCTACATGATTGGATCAGCCGTTGGACCGCATCCGTATCCGAAGATCGTCAAAGAGTTTCAGAGTGTAATCGGATACGAGGCAAAAGCACAATTTGCTCAACTAAAGGAGGGCAGCCTTCCTGAGAAAGTGGTGGCCTGTGTAGGGGGCGGCAGCAATGCGATCGGTATTTTTTCAGCGTTCGTCGATGAAGATGTTTCTCTTGTCGGGGTTGAAGCGGGTGGCAAAGGACTCTTGACCGGCCTGCATGCCGCGACGATGGCGAACGGGACAGCCGGTGTTATCCATGGCTCACTGACGTACCTCCTTCAGTCGCAGGAAGGCCAGATCCAGGAGCCTTATTCCATCTCAGCAGGTTTGGATTATCCTGGAGTAGGACCGGAACATGCTTTCTTAAAATCAACTGAACGTGTCAAATATGAAAACATCACGGACGAGGAAGCGCTTGAGGCACTGAATCTCCTTTGCCGTGAAGAAGGCATTCTATGTGCGCTGGAGAGCGCACACGCTGTGGCACAAGCATTAAAAGAAGCACGAAGCATGAGTGCTCACGAAAACATCATCGTCTGCCTGTCCGGCAGGGGAGATAAAGACGTTCATACACTTTTTGAACAGCAGAAGGAGGAAGTCTCTCATGGGGAGTAGAATGAAAGAGTTTCAGTCAAAGAAATCGCCATTGTTCGTACCCTTTATCACAGCAGGTGATCCTTCTCCTGAGGTTACGGTTGACCTGGCTCTCGCTCTTCAAAACGAAGGGGCGGATGCACTGGAGCTGGGTATTCCATATTCTGATCCCCTTGCAGACGGGCCGGTGATCCAGCGGGCTTCCAAACGGGCGCTGGAAAAAGATATGAGTTTGGAAAAAGCCATGAAGCTCGTCGCAAACATGCGCGCAGCCGGTTTAACCATTCCGGTTATTATCTTTACTTATTACAATCTTTTGTTACAATTGGGAGAACAGAAATTTTTTGAATTGGCATCACAGAACGAAATTGATGGACTGCTTGTGCCGGATTTGCCTTTTGAAGAAAGCAAAGACCTTCAGAAGTCATGTTCCGCCCATGATCTAAGCTTCATTTCACTCGCTGCGCCCACTACTTCTCAAGGAAGGCTAAAAGAAATCGGAAATACTGCACAGGGGTTTCTCTATTGCATCTCTTCACTTGGTGTTACCGGGGCAAGGACTTCGTTTGCCAACGGCCTGGACCGTTTTCTGAATGAAGCGAGATCTGCGAGTTCGGTTCCGGTATTGATCGGTTTCGGCTTGTCGAGCAGAGAGCAGATGCAGCAATTTGAGGGGAAATGTGATGGTTTTATCATGGGGAGCACGATCGTATCAAAAATTGAGGAGCTGGGACCAGATCTTCTCAGGGAGGACAAGAAAAGAGAAGCGCTTCAAACGTTCTCTGACTTTCTTTCCAAGCTGGTCCCGCTGAATGTTTACAGTTAACAGAAAGGAAGGGTCTTTGTGGAGGCAAAATCACAGCTGTTGAATTTAAAACCCTATCAGCCGGGAAAACCAATCGAGGAAGTGAAGCGCGAGTACGGGCTGGACAAAATCGTTAAATTGGCATCAAATGAGAATCCATACGGAAGCTCGCCTTCGGTTAAGGACGCTATCGTTTCAGAAGCCGCTCACTTAGGGCTGTATCCTGATGGCTACAGCGCTGAACTGCGGGAGGAACTTTCAGAATTTTTAGGAGTAAAAAAAGGAAATTTGATTTTTGGCAATGGTTCCGACGAAGTCGTGCAGATCTTGTCACGAAGCTTTTTGCATGAAGGAACGAACACGGTCATGGCAGCGAACACCTTTCCTCAGTACAAGCATAACGCTGTGATTGAAGGAGCGGAAGTTCGCGAAGTTCCGCTGTTTAACGGAGAACATGACCTGAATGGGATGCTCAAAGCGATCGACGGACAAACTAAAATCGTTTGGCTGTGCAGCCCGAATAATCCTACCGGCCATTACATTGATCAAAAATCGTTTGAAACATTTATGGCTGAGGTTCCTCCGCACGTACTGGTAGTGAGTGACGAAGCGTATTATGAATACGTTGAAGCCGAAGATTTTCCAGAGACCATCACTTATTTGGACCGATATCCGAATTTGGTGATCCTGCGGACGTTTTCTAAGGCTTACGGACTTGCTGCACTCCGGATCGGTTATGGAATCGGTGATGAGAAGCTTATCACAGCCATTGAACCGGCCAGAGAGCCGTTCAACACATCACGCATTGCACAGGCAGCAGCCCGTGCTGCGATCAAAGACCAGGATTTCATCAGCACCTGCTCTGAAAGAAACAGAGAAGGGCTGCAGCAATTTTATGATTTCTGCCAGAAACGCGGATTGGTTTACTATCCTTCTCAAGCGAATTTCATCCTAATTGATTTTAAGGAAGACTCGAATCTTTTGTTTCAGCATCTTCTTGAAAGAGGCTACATTGTTCGTTCTGGATCAGCACTGGGCTTTCCTACAAGCCTCAGAATAACCATCGGCGATAAGCAGCAGAACGGGGAGATCATTGAGCATCTGGAAAATTATTTGCTGATGTCAGGAAACACAGAAAAAGAAACCGTGTAAATCCATCAGAGAATAGGGGCCTGCTCGGCCTCTTTCTCTATAAATTCAAAATTTTCGAAAAATATTGTTGATTTTTGAAGCGCTACTGCTATAATATAACTAATATGGTTTCTCTCCACTCCTATCCATATTATTGTTTTCCCTGACAGCGCTTTCAAAGTCAGGGCTTTTTTTTGTTTTCCTATACTCATATCTTTGCAGGTGCGCTCATAGCCTGTCTATATAAGGGCGAAGGCGAATCGTAGATTTTGAAGTGAACACACCCTCTCATGTATAATGAAAACAAAATAGATTGCCGTAAGAGAAGGAGTTTTTGTTATTGGAAAAGTTACAAGAAGCCATCACCCTTGTTGAAATGGGACATGTCCGTGAGGGCATGAAGCTCATCGAAATGCTTACAAAGGAAGCCGACCATCAAACACTCTATGATATTGCGAGGGTTTATGAAAACTGGGGACATCTGGAGGAAGCGATGAAGATCGTTGCCCAGTTGAGAGCTTTTTACCCGGAGGATGGCGACCTCGGCATCTTTGCCGCCGAGCTGCTCATTGAGATGGAAAAGGAAGATGAAGCTCTGGAGATACTGGGACAAATCAGTGCATACGATGAATCTTACATCCAATCGCTCCTATTGCAGGCTGACCTTTATTTTATGCAAGGACTCCATGAAGTTGCGGAGCAAAAGCTCCTGAAAGCCAAGCAGACCAAACCAGATGAGCCAGTTCTTGCTTTTGCTCTTGGTGAACTGTATCTTGAACGAGGCGATTTTATCAAAAGCGCTGCCTTCTTCAAGGAAGCCGAACCGATTGCGTCGACTCTTCCCGAAGGGGATCTTTACCTAAGGCTTGCCGAAGCGCTGAGCAGAGGAGGTAAGTTTGAAGAAGCTCTTGACTATTATAAAAAAGGCCTGGAATCCAAAAAAGAACTGCACAGTCTGTTTGGATACGGATTGACCGCGTATAAAACAGGGGAGTATAAAACAGCGATATCTGCGCTTGAAGAATTAAAAGGACTGGACCCTGAGTATACGACGCTTTATCCTTTGCTTGCTTCATCCTATGAGGAAGAGGGGGCCCTTGACGAGGCGATCGAGGCGATCCGGGAAGGAATCAGCAAGGATGAATTCAACGAAGACCTTAAAGTACGTGCCGCACGCCTCATGTACCGGACAGGAAACAAAGAAGAAGGCGAAAAGTACGCGAGGGAGGTTATCGCGCTCAATCCTTCAAATGCTGAAGCTGTCCTTCACTTGTCTTCCATGCTTAAAAAAGAAGAACGTTTTACTGACATGGTCGAACTGCTCACACATGTTGCAGAGCAGGGTGACGAAACGCCGGAGATGATCTGGGATCTGGCCTTTGCATATAAAGAAGCAGAAGAATATGAACAGGCCAGAGAACAATATGAAGCGGCCTTTCCTTCCTTCACGAACCATGAAGTCTTCTTGGAAGAGTATGGCATGTTTCTGATCGAAGAAGGGGAACCTGTAAAGGCAGCCGGCATCCTGAAACAAGCCTTGTCATTGAACCCGAACCTTCACCATGTTGAAGAAATAATCAGCCGGCTGGAAGAGTACTAATCAACCCGCTTTTTTCTTTAAATATTCTTTCCGGTTAGAAGGATTTATCAAGCAGGGCAAGAATATACTAAAGTAATATACTTTGGTTAGGAATGATGGGGGGATCACAATGAGCAGCACCGTTTCTGTCCTTGAAAAGAAGGATTTTATTAAATGGTTTTTAAATCATTATCAACTAAAAAAACGTGAGTGCGTGTGGTTGTTAAACTACCTTGTCAGTGACGACCAGCTCATGGAAAAGGTTCACTTTGTGGAGAAAGCAGAGTATTGCCCTAAAGCCATTATTATGTCCGCTCAATGTACCGATGGTGTTCCATTCCGTTTTTATAAACAGAATGTCTTGACAACGGATGCAGAAAAATCATTCCACGATATCCGGCTTAACCAGGAAGAAGACATCTTTATTGAACTAAACTTTAATTCTTCAAGATTGACGCCCGAGTATGCCTCGGTACTGGAAGAAAATCCGCATCTGCCTGACAATATGGTAACAGACCGGAAATATGGACTGTGGGCAGAACTGATTCTTGACCAATCGGTATCCCAATTTAAAAAACAGAAAATACTCGTTAACATTGACCGTGCGCTGGACCAAAAAGATGAAGAAACTTTCCAGCAGCTTACCGAAGAACTTAGAAAATTGTAACCCTCTTTTTTAAAAAGAGGGTTTTATTTTGTTTTTTTTGATACGATGGAATACATATTAAACTATTTATACATAAAAGGAGTTTCACAGATGAAATGGAGTTCAGGTGATATTAATATTTATCAGCAGTCGAAAGAGTTTGTGGATACTGTCATCATTCCCCTTCAGCCTCTTTCTTTCGGCCCTTCCATGAGGACAAGTGCAGGGATGGCTGATTATTCCCTTCTCATTGCAGAAGAGACAGAACGTCAGCTGCACGGGCGGTTGTTTCTCATGCCTTCCTTTACCTATTTGAAGCTGGAAAGTGAAGAAGCTCTCATGGCCCGGCTCCACTCATGGGTCAGTGAACTTAAGGAAGAAGGGTTCCGCCATATTTTTTTCTTGACGAGCGATGCCGATTGGAAAAAAGCTGAACATGAGCTAGGAGAAACACTCCTTTGGATGCCTGTCATACCGATGGAGACGATGGATTCGTCATATAAGGAAGAAATCGTTAAAGAACAGGTCAAACAGCTGTTTCAGATCATCCTTCATAAGTGGCAGGAAAGCTAAAAAACCAAGCACTGGAGATACATGTTCATATTGACAGTAAAAGACAACTTACGCTATCATGTTAATGTCCTAGTAATATGTGTGTAAAACAATTGTCCGGATGGACTTTATTTACAGCAAGGGGGGGAAACGAAATGTCTAAGGAAGATATCTCCAGACGCCAGTTTTTGAACTACACATTGACCGGTGTCGGAGGGTTCATGGCTGCAGGGATGCTAATGCCAATGGTGCGTTTTGCCATCGACCCCATCCTTGAAAAGGGTGCGGACCAGGATATGGTAGCGGTTACTGAAGTCAGCAAGATCGGCAAGGAACCAAAACGATTTAACTTTAAAATCAAGCAAAAAGACGGATGGTACGAATCAGAGGTCACCCAATCTGCGTGGGTCTACAAAAACGGCAAGGGCGAATTAATAGCGCTTTCACCGGTTTGCAAGCATTTGGGATGTACCATCGACTGGAACACTGATCCAAGCCACCCAAGCCAATTTTATTGTCCTTGCCACGGAGGCCGTTATGAGAAAGACGGTACGAATATTAAAGGAACACCGCCGCTTGCGCCTCTCGATGTTTATGACAGCAAGGTGAAGGACGGAAAGTTGTATCTAGGAAAGGCAAAACCACGAAAGGGGGCGTAATAGATGCTGCAAAAAATTTACGATTGGGTAGACGAGCGTTTGGATATTACGCCGCTTTGGCGCGATGTGGCTGACCATGAAGTGCCAGAGCACGTTAACCCGGCCCATCATTTTTCCGCGTTCGTTTATTGTTTCGGAGGATTAACGTTCTTTATTACGGTAATCCAAATCTTGTCTGGAATGTTCTTAACGATGTACTACGTTCCGGATATTGTGAATGCCTGGGAATCTGTATATTATCTGCAGAATCAGGTGGCATTCGGTGTCATCGTAAGAGGAATGCACCACTGGGGAGCCAGCTTGGTAATCGTTATGATGTTTTTACATACCTTGCGCGTATTTTTCCAGGGCGCATACAAAAAACCTCGTGAATTGAACTGGGTAGTAGGAGTATTGATTTTTGGTGTTATGCTTGGACTTGGGTTCACAGGCTATTTGTTGCCGTGGGATATGAAAGCGCTGTTCGCTACAAAAGTAGGGATTCAGATCGCAGAAACAATCCCTGTGATCGGACCGATCGCGAAAACATTCCTAGCAGGCGGAGAAATCATCGGAGCACAGACATTAACGCGTTTCTTTGCGATTCACGTATTCTTCCTGCCGGCTGCACTGCTCGCGCTCATGGGTGCCCACTTTATCATGATCCGCAAACAGGGTATCTCGGGTCCGCTGTAAAATTGCTTTTTTAATTGTCTTTATTTTTAAAATTGAGTGACCATTCTCTACATCAGAGATATATCTTGGCAGATAAAGCTCATCTGCGTCAGAGCAGATAAGCTTCTAGACGCTAAAAAAGGGAGGGAGAAAGATGCATCGAGGCAAAGGAATGAAGTTTGTAGGAGACTCCCGTGTTCCTGCAGAGCGCAAGCCGAACATTCCGAAGGATTACTCTGAGTATCCCGGAAAAACGGAAGCGTTTTGGCCAAACTTCCTTTTGAAAGAATGGATGGTAGGTGCCGTCTTTTTAATAGGGTATTTAATCTTAACCATTTCTCACGAATCTCCGCTGGAGCGTAAAGCAGATCCGACAGATGCAGGATATATTCCGCTTCCTGACTGGTATTTCCTATTCTTGTATCAGCTCTTGAAATACAAGTATGCTGCCGGTGATTACGTTTTAATCGGAACGATTGTTATTCCTGGACTTGCTTTCGGAGCGCTGCTGCTCGCACCATGGCTGGACAGAGGGCCGGAACGCCGTCCTTCACGCCGTCCTGTTGCTACAGGATTAATGCTGCTTGCCCTTATTTCCATTACATATTTAACATGGGAGTCCGTTGTTACCCATGACTGGGAAAAGGCGAAAGAACAGGGTAAAATCGTGGAGACCAACATCGACAAGAACGATCCCGGCTATCAAGTCTTCAAAGGCCAGTCCTGTGTAGGCTGCCATGGATCGGAATTGACAGGCGGAACGGGGCCATCACTTATTGGAACCGGTTTAAAACCTGAACAGATCATGAAGATTGCCAAGGAAGGGCGAGGGGCTATGCCTGCAAACGCTTATAAAGGCAATGAAGCCGATTTGAAAAAATTGGCCACATTCATTTCAAAACTGAAAAAATAAACATCAAAAAAAGCTGGCTTGCAGAGTCGGCTTTTTTTACATCAATGGCAAGTGAGGAGAAAAAGAATGATTTATCTTTATGGAATTTTGAAGCAAAAATGGTTCCTGTCCAGTTTGCTTATCATCAATATTCTTGGAACGGCCTACGGATATTACTGGTATAAAGACCAGCTCGCTGAAACACCGCTGAAGTTTGTTCTTTTTGTGCCAGACAGCCCGACGGCCAGTCTGTTCTTTGTCTTCGTGCTCATTGCGTTTCTTTTCGGAAAAAACCTTCCATACATCGAAGCACTGGCCTCGGTAAGCCTTTTTAAGTACGGAATCTGGGCGGTTGGCATGAATATTGCCGGCGGTGTAGTCGATCCTCCTATGTATTGGGCCAATTATATGCTCATCGTTTCCCATCTGGGGATGGCTATCGAAGGCCTCCTATATACACCGTACTATCGAATTCAGCTCCGGCATCTGGCGATAGCGGGCCTCTGGGTATTTCATAACGAAATTATCGATTATGTTTATGGTATGATGCCGAGGTACGACGTACTCTGGGAACATATGCAGCTGATCGGATATCTTACCTTCTGGCTCAGTGTGGTATCCGTCGTCCTTGTGTATTATTTAACGAGGGAGAAGCCGGCTCACTCCGGCAAATAAAGGTCTAACCTTGTCCGTTTCCTCATATGATTTGTTATACCGTATGGGAGGGACAAGGAATGAAATTTAAATTTGCCGCTGTGTTCAGTTTACTGCTGGTTAGTCTTCCGATTGCTGCGCACGCGAACGGCGGACAGACCAGCAGCCTTGAAAACGTCACTCAATTATCGGATAAAGCGCTGGAGCTTGCCAAAGAGGAACGGTATAAAGAAGCGAGCGAAGTCCTTTTCTATTTGTCATCTCAATTTGGTAAGGGCGCCCTGAAGTCCGAATTGGCTGAAGATAAAATCCGCATGGTTGATGTCACAGTAGAAGATACAATTGAAACGCTTGGAAGAGCTGAAGAACCGCGCGACGTTAAACTCCACCAGCTTACAGGTGTAAGGCTGCTTGTCGACGCCTTGATTTCCGACCATCAGCCGCTGTGGAAACAAACGGAGTATCAGCTCATCAATCCATTAAAGCACATGCAGCTGGCTTTACGGAAGAATCATAATCAGGAATATCAGGAGGCGGCAAACGAGTTTCTGGCCAACTACGCCATGATCCGCCCGGCAGTCAGCATGGACGTTGAAGATACTTTTTTTGATCAGGTGGATAAAGATATCGAGTTCATCGACAGCAGCCGGACCAGCATTTTCACATCCTCAGGGGACAAGAAGAAACTTGAATCCGTGAGGGCCGATTTTGAAAAACTGTTTGCTGCAAAAGAAGACAACTCTGAACCTTCCCTGTTCTGGCTGATCTTTTCAATCGGGGGAATCATCTTCTCTACATTATTTTATGTAGGATGGAGAAAATACAAAGCGGAGAAGGAAAACGTGAAGGCTGTAGATAAGCGGTAAAGCATTCTGATTGACATATATATGGCGACAATCATAAAATTAAAGTAATTACTATAGTGGAGGAATGCTATAAATGTCTTTTCTCATCTATTTTGCATTGTTGCTGATCATCCCGATCTGGGCACAGATGAGGGTGAAAAGCACGTATAAAAAGTACGCAAAAGTTGAAAACTCAACCGGAAAAACAGGGGCGGAAGTCGCCCGTGAAATACTGGACCGCAACGGGCTATACAATGTCGCGGTTGAGCCGGTCAGAGGGCGGCTGTCCGACCATTATGACCCGCGTTCAAAAGTTGTCCGCCTATCCGAAGAAAACTATTACGGCCATTCCATTGCAGGATCTGCAGTAGCCGCCCACGAAGTCGGCCATGCCATTCAGGATAAGGAAAGCTACGCGCCGCTGCGTTTCCGGCATGCACTAGTGCCGGTTGCTAACTTAGGTTCCAACTTTGCTTATCTTTTGATCATTGCAGGAGCTATTTTTGCCTCTGCAAACCTTCTTTTAGTGGGTATTGTCTTCATGGCAGCCGCGGTTCTCTTTCAGCTGGTCACACTCCCGGTCGAATTTAACGCAAGCAGCCGGGCGATGAAGCAGATCGTATCCACCGGTATGATCCGCAACAACGAAGAGCGCCAGGCAAGAAAAGTCCTTAATGCCGCTGCACTGACATATGTAGCAGCAGCATTGGTCGCTGTATTGGAGCTTCTACGTTTCGTGCTCATGTTTGCTGGAATGAATAATGACGATTAAATGACGAAACCCCTGCTCAGGCAGGGGTTTTATTGTTTTTTGTGGTGCATTGGATGAAGAATGCGGGAATGTGAGCGAGAATTGATTCAATTGAGTGAAGAATTGAACCGTAGAAAAAATAATTGAACCAAACTAGCGGATAATTGAACCTAACTCCAGATAATTGAATCATACTGAATATTCTTCCAATTTCACACAGCTGCTGCAAAAAAAGCGTGCTGAAGTTCGATTACTTCAACACGCTTTCCTTCAGTTGGGATCCAGCTTCAGCGCCCAAAGACTCGACGACTTCACTCTCTCACCCCAACACAAAAATCGTGTTGAAGTTCTAGAGTTCCAGTCCTTATCGTCTTTGGTCAGGCGCTCAGCTTTTCTCATATCCCTATCGGATTCTTATCACTATCGAGTGTGAAGCCTTCTCCGAGGACTTCGTGTACGTCGTTAACGGTTACGAAGGCATGGGGATCGACCCGTTCAATTACTTGCTTAAGCCGGACGATTTCGTTACGCGCGAACACGCAATAAAGAACTTCTTTCTGGCTGCCAGTAAAGCTTCCTTTAGCGCTGAGCAAGGTCGCGCCGCGGTCGAGTTCTTTCATGATCAGTGCAGCGATCTCAGTATTTTTTTCGGAGATGATCATTGCTGCTTTGCCGGCATAGGCGCCTTCCTGCATAAAGTCGATGACGCGGGCGCCGACAAAAACGGCGACAAGTGTGTACATCGCTTCTTTGTAGTTGAGGTAAACTAGCGACATCGTGATGACCACCGCGTCAAACATAAACATGGTCTTTCCCATGCTCCAGCCGAAGAATTTATGGCCGAGCCTTGCAATAATATCGACACCGCCTGTCGTTCCCCCGAAACGGAAGATGATTCCTAGGCCGATACCGATGAATACCCCGGCAAAAAGAGCGGCGAGAGGCATGTCCTGTTTTAAATTAATAGTAAGAGTTGAATAACGCTGGAAGAGGAACAAGAACAGTGAAACACCCAGCGTGCCGATCATCGTATAAATGAATGCGTTTTTTCCAAGCAGCTTCCATCCTACAAAGAAAAGAGGGATATTGAGGGCGAGGTTGGAATAGGAAGGGTCAATATGGAACAAAAAGTAAAGAATAAGGGTGATTCCTGTAAATCCGCCCTCTGCCAGATTGTTTGCCATATTGAAGTGAACGACGCCAAATGAAAAGATGGCGGAACCAAATAAAATAAAAAATACGTTTTTGCTGCGAATCGGAAATGTCATTTATGTGCCTCCTGAGACTAATGCGATACCCTGTTTGCGTTTTCATTATAAAGGAAAAAGAAGGGGGGTTCAATCGCTCGTGAAATTTGTCAAATGTCTTATTCTTCGCTAACATAAACGTAGGATTGTCGAAGAGGTGATATCGTTGAAAAAAACCATGCAGGAAATGCAGCAAGAAGTTGATACATATATCGGCCAGTTTAAAGAAGGATATTTCAGCCCCCTTGCGATGATGGCCAGGATGACAGAAGAGCTTGGCGAGCTTGCTCGTGAAGTTAACCACTATTACGGTGAAAAACCGAAAAAATCCACTGAAAAAGAGCAGACCATTGAAGAAGAATTGGGTGATATTTTATTTGTCTTACTATGTTTTGCCAATTCACTCGATATTAGTATGGAAAAAGCATTTGATATGGTCATGAATAAGTTTAATACGAGAGATAAAGACCGATGGACGCGCATCGAAGAAGGAGAGGAAAAGTAGCATGAGCAAACAAATAACCATTGTCATTGCCGGGCCAAGAGGAAAAATGGGGCGTGAAGCCGTGAACTTGGTCAACGAAACTCCACATTTTACACTTTTAGCAGTGATTGATTCCAGACATGCAGGAATGAAGCTGAAAGATCTGGAGGGAATGCCATCCCTCGATATTCCGGTATACGATGACGCAACACTTTGCTTTTCAGAAATCAGGCCGGATGTTTTGATCGATCTTACGAAGCCTGAGATCGGGAAAGTCCATCTTGAACAGGCGCTCGAGCATAATGTCAGGCCTGTCATCGGAACGACAGGCTTCTCGGATGAGGATTTAGAGCGCCTGAAAAACCTCGCTCAAGAAAAAGAACTGGGAGCGATCATCGCCCCCAACTTTGCGGTTGGTGCCATCTTAATGATGAAGTTTGCCCAGATGGCTTCCAAGTATTTGCCTAATGTTGAGATTATCGAGAAGCACCACGACCAAAAACTCGATGCCCCATCCGGAACGGCTTTGAAGACGGCACAGCTGATCAGAGAGGTCAGAGAGCCAAAATCCCAAGGGCATCGTGATGAGAGAGAAGATCTTCCTGGAGCAAGGGGTGCTGAACTTGATGGAATACGGATTCACAGTGTCAGGCTGCCGGGGCTTGTTGCCCACCAGGAAGTCATTTTAGGCGGAGAGGGACAAACCTTAACGATTAAACATGATTCGATGAACCGTGCTTCGTTTATGCCTGGTGTTAAGATGGCGGTAGAAGCGGTTGTAAATGTGGATCATCTCGTGTATGGCTTGGAAAATATTATAGAGTAAAAGGTGGGCGAACGATGAGAATTGCTTTGGTTGCGCATGATAATAAAAAACAGGAAATGATTAACTTTTCCATGGCTTATGAACCGATTTTAAGAAAACACGAGCTGTTTGCCACGGGAACGACCGGACAAAAGATAATGGACGCAACCGGACTGGACATCCATCGGTTCCAATCAGGCCCGCTCGGCGGGGATCAGCAGATCGGTGCGCTGATCGCTCAGAATAAAATGGATCTGGTGCTCTTTTTTAGGGACCCATTAACTTCGCAGGCGCATGAACCGGACATCTCTGCACTCATCCGTCTCTGTGATGTATATCAGATTCCTGTCGCGACGAACGTGGCGAGCGGAGAACTTTTTATCCGGGCGATGGAGCGAGGCGATTTCAACTGGAGAAATATTATTAAAGAAAGAGAAGGAAATCAATCATGAACAAAGAAAGCTGGCTGGCTGTCGGCGCCCATTCCGACGACGTTGAGATCGGAATGTCAGGCACGATTGCGATACATACGGCCAATGGCGGCAAGGTTTCAATCTGTGACCTGACAAGAGCCGAACTGTCTTCCAATGGAACAGTGGAACTGCGCAAGGTAGAAGCAGGCCATGCGGCAGAAGTTATAGGTGTTTCCGAGCGTTTGAATCTTGAACTGCCTGACAGAGGCCTGTTGATGAAAGAAGAATACATACTGGCGATTGTTTCATTGATCAGGCGCAAGAAGCCTGATTGTCTTTTTATCCCGTACTGGGAGGACCGCCATCCCGATCATGGCAACTGCTCAAGGCTCTCAGAGGAAGCCGCTTTTTCAGCCGGGGTGAGGAATATTATTGATCCTGACAACCTGCCGCCACACAGGGTAAAGAAAATCTATTATTATTTTATCAATGGTTTTCATAAGCCTCAGCTCTTGGTCGATGTTTCAAGCGTCTATGAGAAGAAGAAAGCTGCGCTTCAATGCTATAAGAGCCAGTTCGTAAAGCAGGATGACAGCTTTGATACACCGCTTGTCAACGGCTATATCGAGTCGGTGAGCGCGAGGGAGAAGATGTTCGGGCATGAAGCGGGCGTAGACTATGCGGAAGGCTTTATGATGAAGAAACCCCTGTTATTAAAGAAATTATAAGGAGAACAGCTATGAAGCTTAAAATAGGAATCACTTGTTATCCTACTGTAGGTGGCTCGGGTGTTGTAGCGACTGAGCTAGGAAAACTGCTGGCAGAAAAGGGGCATGAGATCCATTTTATCACTTCGAGCCTGCCGTTTCGGCTCGGGAAAGTATACGCCAACATCTTTTATCATGAGGTTGAGGTGAACAACTATTCTGTTTTTAAATACCCGCCATATGATCTGGCATTGGCGAGCAAGATGGCGGAGGTCGCCAAACGTGAGAAACTTGATATCATCCACGCGCATTATGCCATTCCTCATGCGATCTGTGCTTTTCTTGCCAAGCAGATGGCCGGCGAACAACTAAAGATTGTGACGACACTGCATGGTACCGACATCACGGTGCTTGGATACGATCCTTCACTGAAGGAGATGATCAAGTTCGGCATCGAGAATTCAGATGCGGTGACCGCCGTTTCTAACAGTCTTAAGGATGATACCTATAAGCTGCTCGGCATAAAGAACGAGATTCAGCCGATCTACAATTTTGTCGATGAACGGGAATACTTTAAGCAGGAGGCTGCCCATCTTAAAAAGGGATACGGCATTAAACCGGAAGAAAAGGTGATCATCCATATCTCCAATTTCCGTTCGGTCAAACGGGTGCCGGATGTCATCAGGGCTTTCCATAAGATCGTGAGTAAGATTCCTGCCAAACTTCTCTTGATCGGAAATGGGCCGGAATTTACGGTAGCCTGCAAAATGGTGGAGGAATTGGATATCGAGGATCATGTCCTTTTTCTCGGCAAGCAGGAAAATGTGGCAGAACTATTTTCGATCAGTGATTTAAAGCTCCTCCTTTCTGAGAAAGAAAGCTTCGGACTTGTTCTTCTTGAAGCTATGGCGTGCGGGGTGCCCGTTGTCGGTACGAATATCGGCGGCATTCCAGAAGTGATTCTGGACGGAGAGACCGGCTATATCTGCGAGCTGGGAGACGTAGAAGGCATCGCAGCGGCCTCCCTTTCTATTCTGACGGATGAGAACAAACAGCAGACGTTCGCCTATCAAGCGATGCAGCACGTCAGGGATCATTTCCATTCTTCTAAGATTGTAGGAGATTATGAGGATTTATATTACAGTGTGCTAAAAGGATAGGATAATATGAGCGATCTTTTTGCAGGAGCACAGATCATCATGGACAGGCTGCTTCAAGCCGGCTACCAGGCGTATATGGTCGGTGGATGTGTGAGGGACTACCTTTTGAACCGGGACATCGGAGATATTGATATCGCCACCTCTGCACTACCAGAAGTGGTGTGTTCGCTTTTTGCAAAAACGATCCCTGTTGGCATGGAGCACGGGACCGTTATCGTGCGTGTACAGCAAATTTCATATGAGGTGACAACTTTCAGAAAAGAAGGCACTTACGTTGACCGCCGTCATCCTTCTTCTGTGGAGTATATTGATTCATTGTTCGAAGATCTTTCAAGACGAGATTTTACGATCAATGCCATGGCGATGGATGCGGCCGGAAATTTGCACGATCCGTTCGGCGGTCGTCAGCATTTAAAGGAAAAGAAAATCAAAACGGTCGGAGACGCTGAAAAGCGGTTTATGGAAGATCCTCTTCGTATCATGAGAGCTCTCCGCTTTTGGGCGGTCTTGGGTTTTACACTTGAAGAGGAAACAGAAAAAGCGTGTAAAAGACTTGCTGATGAATTAAAAGAGATTGCAGTGGAACGCCTCGCTGCTGAGTTTATAAAACTGTTAAGAGGTATAGAAGCATCTTCATGCCTCAGGTTTATGTTTGAAACAGGGGTGGTTTCCTCCCTTCCTGAGCTTAACCGTTTCAGGAGCTCTTCAGAACGATTGTATGCTTTGGATTGGGCCTGCTTGGAGAGTGATGAAGAAAGGTGGGCCGCGCTGCTGTTTCTCCTTGGAGAGGAAGATCCAGCCGTCTTCCTGAAAGCCTGGAAGCAGTCCAATGCTTTGATCCGTTCGGTACTGCAGCTCATCCGTTATCTGGACAAGGAGGAACTGCGGCCGCACGATCTTTATGAATTGGGAGAATTGCAGGCAGTGTCCTGTCAGAGGGTGAGAAATGCACTGAAGGGCCGGATTGTGGATGAGGATCTTGATTCTGTTCAGCAGCGCTTTCAAAAACTGCCGATTCATCAGCGGAAAGAGCTTGCTGTAAACGGGAAGGACATCGTAAGTCTTGATGAATCAGAGAAAGGCCCCTGGATACAGGAGATGCTGCAAAGGATCGAACACGGGGTTGTTGAAGGAAAAGTTCTAAATGAAAAAAGGGCCATCATGGAGTGGGTGAGGAGTTGGAAGGGAAAATGAGACAGCATTTGCTTCAGATGCTTATTGAGAATGGAGATACGTTTGTTTCCGGACAGCAGATCAGTGATGAGCTGAATTGCTCCCGTACGGCGATCTGGAAGCATATCACAGAGCTGAGGAAAGAAGGATACGTGATTGAAGCCGTACAGCGGAAAGGCTATCGTATCGTGTCTTCTCCCGACCGCGTGACTGAGCATGAGATCAGCGCCCGTCTGAAATCAGATGTATTAGGCAAGAACATCGTGTATGAAGAATCGGTGAAAAGCACACAGGAAATCGCACAAAAGCTTTCTTATGAACAAAAGCCGGAGGGTACACTTGTAGTTGCTGACGAACAGACAGGCGGCAGGGGCAGACTCGGAAGGCCTTGGCAGTCTCCAAAGGGAACCGGAATCTGGATGAGCCTTATCCTGCGGCCGGAAATCGCCCTTCAAAAAACGCCGCAGCTCACACTTCTCGCTGCTGTCAGTGTCACGAAAGCAATCTACAAAGTGACGGGGCTGCATGCAGAGATTAAATGGCCGAACGATATTTTGATCAACGGCAAAAAAAACAGTCGGCATTCTGACAGAGCTTCAGGCGGAATCTGATCGCGTGCACGCTGTGATCATCGGGATTGGCTTGAACGTGAATGTAACAGGCGAGGATTTTAATGAAGATGTCAGGAAGATCGCAACATCGCTGAAGATCGAATCAGGAAAAGAGACGAAAAGAGCCGATTTGATCGCAGCCATTCTTGAAGAGATGGAAGTTCTATATCGTGAATATTTAAACAATGGCTTTGGGCTGATCAAACTGTTGTGGGAAGGATATGCCTACAGCATCGGAAGGCGGATCAAAGTGAGGACAGCGAGCCAGCAGCTTGAGGGCGTGGCCAAAGGAATTACTGATGAAGGCATCCTGCTCCTTGAAGATGATAACGGAAAGGTGCATTCGATCTATTCAGCGGATATTGAGATACCCGGAACATAAATAATATGGTACATTATAAAGTGTAGAAAAGGCGGTATCCCGCAGTGCGGGAACTGCACTTTCTTTGAACGTATGACAGATAGCTTTACATCTGCCTAGATCCATCAAGGACCGGGACAGAGGGATTGGAAATGTTAGAGATGCAATGGACCCCTCTGCTTAATTGAGGGGTTTTTCCTCTGTTCCTCCCAAAAAAGGAGGAAGAAGGATGAAGACCACGCAAAGTTTTTTGGCTATGAAGCACCAGAAAGAAAAGATCACCATGATTACTGCTTACGACTTTCCATCAGCCCAGCTGGCCCAACGAGCGGAAGTGGATATGATTCTCGTCGGCGATTCGCTCGGAATGGTTGTCCTTGGGTACGATTCGACAGTACCGGTAACCGTAGAGGATATGATCCATCATGCCCGCGCTGTAAAACGAGGGGCACCGAACACGTTTATCGTGACTGATATGCCCTTTATGAGCTACCATGCCGGCAGAACGGAGACGGTGAAGAACGCGATGAGGATCATGCAGGAAACAGGCTCACACGCTCTCAAGCTTGAGGGTGGAAAGAATGTGATCGAAACGATCGGATATTTGGTGGATGCGGGCGTTCCTATCGTAGGCCACCTCGGGCTTACACCTCAGACAGCTGGCGTGCTCGGCGGTTATAAAGTACAGGGAAGAGAATCGAAAAAGGCAAAACAGCTGCTCCAGGATGCCCTTGCGATCGAAGAGGCGGGAGCCTTCGCTCTTGTGCTTGAATGTGTACCGAAGCAGCTGACACAGCTCGTTGCGGAGTCCGTGAAAATTCCTGTTATCGGCATTGGTGCCGGGAATTCTGCCGACGGCCAGGTGCTTGTGTATCATGATCTGGTCGGCTATGGCTTTCATCATGTTCCTAAATTTGTGAAGATGTTCGCCCATTCGGCGGAGGATATGCAAAAGGGGATCGCAGACTTTATTGCTGAAGTAAAAGAAGGAACGTTTCCTGCTGAAGAGCATTCATTTACGATGAAGCCGGAAGAAGCAGAAGCGCTGTACGGAGGGAAATAAAGTGAAAATCATCACAAGTATCAGCGAAATGAAGGCGTTCAGTGCCGAAGCAAAGACCGGGGGTAGGACAATCGGGTTCGTACCGACGATGGGCTATCTCCACGAGGGGCACGCCTCACTTTTGGAACGCGCGGGAAAAGAGAATGCTCTTACCGTACTGAGTATTTTTGTCAATCCGCTCCAGTTTGGCCCAAACGAAGATTTTGACCGTTATCCGAGGGATTTTGAACGAGACGAACGGGTGGCCCTGAACTATGGTGTGGACGCTTTGTTTTATCCGGAGGTACAGGAGATGTATCCTTCCGAGCCTTCAGTCACCATGAGGGTAAACAAGAGGGTGGATGCTCTTTGCGGAAGAACGAGGGAAGGCCATTTTGACGGCGTGGCCACCGTTTTGACCAAGCTGTTTCATATCATCTCACCTGACAGGGTTTATTTCGGGATGAAGGATGCACAGCAAGTGGCAGTCGTGGAAGGGTTGATCTCAGACTTGAACTTTCCGGTCGGACTCGTCCCTTGTCCGACCGTCCGAGAAGAAGACGGGCTCGCAAAAAGTTCGAGGAATGTTTATCTTTCACCTCAGGAAAGGCAGGAGGCGCCTGTCTTATACCGGTCGCTCCAGGAGGCATCAGATCTTCTCTTGGAAGGGGAAAATGTTATACACATCAAGGAAAAAATGATAGAGTATTTAGAGGAGCATACAAGCGGAAAAGTGGACTATTTTGAGATATTGTCCTATCCGGAACTTGAAGAAGCTTCAGCAGCAGACCAGAAAAAGATCATCGCGCTCGCCGTCCAGTTTAAGAATGCGAGACTGATTGATAATATAACCATTATTCCTGATGGAAGGAACCATAGGTGATTCATATGTTCAGAACAATGATGAAAGGCAAAATACACCGCGCCCGCGTAACAGAATCTAACTTAAATTACGTGGGAAGCATAACGATAGATGAGGATATCCTGGATGCGGTTGATATGGTGCCCAACGAGAAGGTGCAGATCGTCAACAACAACAACGGAGCCAGATTTGAGACGTATATCATCCCGGGGCCCCGCGGCACAGGTGTGATGTGCCTGAACGGTGCTGCTGCCCGGCTCGTTCAGGAAGGAGACGTTATCATCGTGATCTCCTACGCCATGATGGCAGAAGAGGAAGTTCCGTTCCACCAGCCGAGAGTGGCGATCATGGATGAAAATAACTCAATTACTGAAATACTAGGTTATGAACCGGCTTCAACGATTCTTTAACCCCTTGCTAAAGGGGTTTTTCTATTTACATAAAGGACTTGGATTCATTTATTGAATACCGAGCCGCTTGACCCGAGGTGAAAAGGATGAACAACCGTTATGTTGTCATAGATGTAGAAACTACAGGAAACGCTCCTGCCCGCGGAGACCGTGTCATTCAGATCGGTGCCGTTGTTGTTGAAAATAACATAATTGTTGACAGGTTTTCTTCCTTTGTTAACCCGGAGATACCCATTCCGCCGTTTATTGAACAGCTGACCGGCATCAACGATGAAATGGTCGCGGATGCTCCACTGTTTGAAGAGGTGGCTCCCGTTATTCTGCAGATGCTTGAAGGGTCCTACTTTGTTGCCCACAACGTCCTATTTGATCTGAACTTTCTGCAGGAAGAGTTTGAAAACAGCGGATATCAGCGATTTACCGGCCCCCTTCTGGATACGGTTGAACTTTCGCGGATTCTGCTCCTGCAGGCTGATGGATATCAGCTCGGCCAGCTGGCAGATTATCTTGGCATTGTTCATGAGAATCCCCATCAAGCGGACAGCGATGCTGAAGTGACGGCTTACCTGCTGATCGAACTGCTGCATAAACTGTCCAGGCTTCCTCTACTCACACTGCAGCGGATGGATCCGTTTCTTATAAAGATGCAGAGCAGCCTGGAGGAGATCGTAGGGGATCTGATCATCCTGAAATCTTCCAAGATAGAAGATGATCATGGAATGGACTATTTCAGGCAGTTAGTATTGAAGTCTTTTTCTCCAATCGAGAAAGAGGAGAATGCGCTGCAGATCAAGATGGATCCGTCTGCACTATTGGAAGATCTGTCACAGGAAATGGAACATTATGAAGTACGTGAGAGCCAGCAGAAGATGATGGAAATGGTGTACGATGCGATGGAGGATCATCAGCATGCGATGATTGAGGCTGGAACAGGAGTAGGAAAGTCAATGGGCTATCTGATCCCTTCGATCCTTTATGGAAAACGGGAAGACCGGCCGATCGTAGTGAGCACACATACGATCCAGCTTCAGCAGCAGCTGTTGGAACGGGACATTCCCATTTTGAAAAATATCCTGCCTTTTCCATTCCATGCTACGGTCCTAAAAGGACGCAACAATTATCTTTGTTTACGAAAGTTTGAACAGTCGCTGGATGATCATTCAGAAGATAATTATGATACGAACCTTACGAAAGCACAATTGCTCGTTTGGCTGACGGAGACAGATCAAGGAGATGTTGAAGAACTGAACCTCGCATCAGGAGGCAAACTTTTTTGGCATCAGGTGAAAAGCGATTCTGCCTCGTGCCTGAACCACCGCTGCCCCTGGTACTCCAGGTGTTTCTATCATAGAAAAAGAAGAGCCGCACTGGCATCCGATCTTGTGATCACCAATCATGCGCTGCTCTTCAGCGATGTTAAATCCGATGCGCAGCTCTTGCCCTCCTACAAAGAAGTCATCATTGATGAGGCTCATCATGTAGAAGAAGTGGTCAGCGACCATTTCGGCATTCAGACCGATTACTTCGTATTTACGAGACTGCTTGAACGTATTGGACACGACGATGACAGCGGACTGGTGAAAAAGCTTTATCAGCTGATAGAGACTGTTGAACTGCCAGGGCTTGAGCCCGTGCTGGAACAGATCGCGAAGGAGCTGCCTGAAGCAAAGATGGAGATAGACGAGTTGTTCCGCTCCATCCGGTCTTACGTGCTGGAAGCCAAGAAGAGCAGCATGAATGACTTTGGCCGTGTGAGCTACCGTTACGGCGGACGGGACACAAAGAGCGCAATGTGGCAGGCGATCCTTGAGATGGTCGAGCGTGTGCTCTTCGGGTTGGGTGACCTTGGGAAATCGCTAAAAAAAGTGAACAAGCTTGCAGATGAAAAGGAAGAACATCTGAACTTTGCGCAAAAAGGTCTGCTGGCTGATTTCGACGGATTGAGAAGCCAGCTTGAGGAAGAGAAAGAAAAGCTTCGCCATCTGCTAAAAGAAGTCAATGATAACGAGGTTTTCTGGTTTGAGGTCGAAGCGAAGGGCGCAAAGAACGCGGTCTATCTATACAGCAAACCCATTGTGATCAGTGAGCTGCTGGCCGATGAATTCTTCGCCAAGAAAAATAGTGTCATCATGACTTCAGCTACTTTGTCTGTTAGGAATTCGTTTCATTATATGACGACAAGACTCGGACTTGATGATTTCGGGCCGATGACTGCGAATCTTCCTTCTCCTTTTTCTTATGACCAGCAGGTGAAATTTATGGTGCCGACAGATGTCCCTCTGATCAATGAAGTGGATCAGGAGACATTCGTCGCTGTGATCGCCCGCCAGCTTCACAATATCGCAAAAGTCACAAAAGGACGGATGCTCGTTTTGTTTACGTCCAACGATATGCTCCGGGAAACGTACAACGTCTTTAAAGGAATCATCGCGCAAGATGACTTTGTTCTGTTCGGACAGGGAATTGACAGCGGCAGCCGTGCACGCCTTACAAAGAACTTTAAGAAGTTCGAACAGTCCATCCTTTTCGGCACGAGCAGTTTTTGGGAGGGGATCGATATCCCGGGAGATGATCTTTCCTGCCTCGTAATCATTCGGCTTCCTTTTACTCCACCGGATAATCCGGTAACCGCGGCGAGAGCGGAGAAACTGAAAAGCGAGGGCGGCAATCCCTTTATGGAGCTTTCTCTTCCTCAGGCGATCATCCGCTTTAAACAAGGATTTGGCCGGCTTGTCCGTACACAGCGGGATACCGGTGTCGTGTTTGTTTTTGACAGGAGGATCACAGAAACGCGCTACGGCAAGTTGTTTATTACGTCTCTCCCTCCAGTTCCAGTGCAAAAAGGATTGATGCACGATCTTTTGATCGATCTTGAAGGCTGGCTGAACGAATCATGAAAAATGATAGCAGAAGCCTGTCCCAAATTGGCTGAAGTTTGATATAGTAGGAAACGAGACGAATAAAGCGGGAACGGCAGCACAGCACCGATTTCCTGGTGAGTCCCGTTTTCGCCTGTAATTACGGCAGCTGTAAGGAGGTAGTACTTTGGAAAGCAAGATTGAAGTTCTTTCCACGGTAAAAGTAAAAAAATCGCCGGACTTGTATAAAGTTGTAACTGAGCTGAACAAAACGCTGAAAACAAAAGATGTGATGTTTGGCCTGGCACTTGATGACCACGACGAAAATATAATGATATTTACCATCTATAAGACATAGAGGCGGCCAAAAATGAAAAAATGGTGGGTTATTTTGGGGATTGCCTGTGCAGGTGTCATTCTTTGGCAGGGAATCTCAATGTATCGGCAAATCCTGTCGGGCCAGGAAGCTGGCCAAAGCAAAGCGGAGGAAATCGCCAAGGACCAGTATGGATTGTCCCGCATCGACAGTGTGGAATATTATCACGGAAACCAGGCGTATGAGACAGTACAAGGGACATCCGCAAAGAACGGAAAAGTCTATGTTCTCGTTGGTCCAAAGAATAAAACAAAGCTTGTTAAACAAAGCGACGGACTGACCAAGAATCAGATGAAGGCCTTTGTCGACAGGAATTTGAACCCGAAAAAATGGGTCAATCTCCGTCTTGGCATGGAGCATGATCAAGTGCTGTGGGAAGCTGTCTATCTGGATGAAAAAGGAAGATATACGTTTTATTACGGCTATTTTGAGAACGGTGAACGATATAAAAAATATAGTATGAAACAAGAAATCTAAAAGCGAGGGATGAAAGAAATGGAACTGGCAAACCGAGTTAAAGCACTGACACCATCAACTACATTGGCAATAACAGCAAAGGCTAACGCACTGAAGGCTGAAGGGCACAATGTGATCGGTCTTGGAGCAGGAGAACCCGATTTCAACACTCCGGACCATATCATCGAAGCCGCTTACCGCGCGATGAAGGAAGGCCATACAAAATATACGGCTTCCGGCGGCCTGCTTTCATTGAAACATGCTATTTCGCAAAAGTTTAAAGAAGATCAGAACCTGGACTATTCACCGCCTGAAATTGTTGTAGGCACAGGGGCAAAGCAATCATTGTATACGCTTTTTCAGGTCCTGCTTAATGACCGCGATGAGGTGATCATTCCTACTCCATATTGGGTCAGCTATCCTGAACAAGTGAAACTTGCCGGAGGTGTTCCGGTCTATATAGAAGGCAAAGAAGAGAACGCCTTTAAGATCACTCCTTCACAGCTCGAACAGGCAGTGAACAATAAAACAAAGGCGATCATCATCAACTCTCCAAGCAACCCAACCGGATCTCTTTATTCAGAAGACGAACTGAAGCAGCTGGGAGAGGTTTGCTTGAAGCATAACATACTGATCGTTTCTGATGAGATCTATGAAAAACTGATCTATGGCGGGGCATCGCATACCTCCATTGCCCAGCTCTCACCTGAACTGAAGGGACAGACCATCATCATTAATGGCGTCTCCAAGTCTCATTCCATGACAGGCTGGAGGATTGGCTATGCAGCTGGAAACAGTGCGATCATTAAAGCGATGACGAACCTGGACAGCCACAGCACATCCAATCCGACGACCATCTCCCAATATGCGGCGATTGCAGCATATGAAGGAACCCAGGAGCCGGTTGAAGAGATGAGAAAAGCTTTTGAATCCAGGCTGGATACCGTCTATGAAAAATTGATCCGGATTCCCGGTTTTACCTGCGTTAAACCAAAGGGTGCCTTTTACTTGTTTCCTAATGTAAAAGAAGCGATCAAGCTGACCGGCTTTGAAACTGTAGACGAATGGGTGTCTGCCTTGCTTGAGGAAGAAAAGGTTGCTCTCGTGCCCGGATCAGGATTCGGCTCACCGGATAACGTCAGGCTTTCCTATGCCACTTCTCAAGAGAAATTTGAAGAGGCACTGGAGCGCATTGAACGTTTCATGAAGAAAAACAGCAAATAATCTATACAGGCTTATTTGATTTTTGTAAGTGATTAGACGATAATCACTTATACATAGAATATTTTGGAGGGTGTCACGTGAAAACTACTATATCCCAATTAAAAAGCCATATCGATCAAACCGTTACCATAGGTGCTTGGCTGAGCAATAAGCGTTCCAGCGGTAAGATTGCGTTCTTGCAGCTGCGCGACGGGACAGGCTTTATCCAGGGAGTCGTCGTTAAAGCTGAAGTCGCTGAAGATATCTGGATGACTGCAAAGAGCCTTACTCAGGAAACAAGCCTTTATGTAACTGGAAAAGTTCAGCAGGACGACCGTTCCCAGACGGGTGTTGAGCTGGTGGTTACAGATGTGAAAGTGATCCATGAAGCGGTCGATTATCCGATCACACCGAAAGAACATGGAACAGAGTTCTTGATGGACCATCGACACCTATGGCTTCGTTCCAAACGCCAGCACGCGATTATGAAAGTAAGAAACGAAATCATCCATTCCATGTATGAATTCTTCCATAAGAATGAGTTCATCAAAGTGGATCCGCCGATTCTTACTGGAAGCTCGGCAGAAGGAACGACCACACTGTTTCATACAAAATATTTTGATGAGGATGCCTACCTTTCTCAGAGCGGGCAGCTCTATATGGAAGCTGCAGCAATGGCACTCGGGAAGGTATTCTCCTTTGGCCCGACGTTCCGTGCTGAAAAATCAAAAACTCGCCGCCACCTGATCGAATTCTGGATGATCGAACCTGAGATGGCGTTTGTTGAGCATGAAGAATCTCTCGAGATTCAAGAGCAGTTTGTCAGCCATGTGGTTCAATCAGTCCTTGAGCGCTGCAAGCTTGAACTGACAATACTTGGCCGCGATCTTTCCAAACTTGAAAACGTGAAAGCTCCATTCCCTCGCATATCCTACGATGATGCGATTACACTGCTTAAAGACAAGGGGTTCAATGACATTGATTGGGGAGACGATTTTGGTGCCCCTCATGAGACAGCCATCGCTGAGAGCTTTGACAAGCCTGTCTTTATCACGAACTATCCAAAAGAGATTAAAGCATTCTACATGAAGCCCCATCCAGAACGTGATGACGTTGTTCTCTGTGCGGATCTGATCGCTCCGGAAGGATACGGAGAGATCATCGGCGGAAGCCAGCGTATCGATGACCTGGAGCTCATGAAAGCTCGCTATGAAGAACACGGACTGACAGACGATGCCTACAGATGGTATCTCGAGCTGCGCCAGTACGGCAGCGTTCCGCATTCAGGTTTTGGCCTGGGGCTTGAGCGTACGGTTGCTTGGATCACAGGTGCAGAACACGTACGTGAGACCATCCCATTCCCAAGACTGTTAAACCGTTTATATCCATGATGATGGAAAACCTCCTTTTTCGGAGGTTTTTCACCGTTAAGCCATCTAAGTGATGCCCATTTGCTTCATTTCGTCTATCACGATTTCATCATGATTGCAGGAAGCTGGGTTGATCGTGGTATACTGATGAAGGAGGGGTGTTATGATGGAAAAGGCTTTGTTTCTTAAATGGCTGTCTGAAGGCACGGTTTCTATACCCCATGTATTGTTTAAACATTACCGGGCCATCGGGCTGCAGGATGAAGAATGCATGCTGATTCTTCATGTCCACACATTTATAGAATCCGGAAACCCGTTTCCGACACCGGAAGAACTGTCTGGACGGATGAGCATCTCAGCTGCAAGATGCATGGCGCTGCTCAGAAGTTTTATCCAGCAGGGGCTTCTGGAGATCGACCATTTCGAAGACGGTGAAAAAGGCATGTACTATGAAGCCTATTCTTTGAACCCGCTTTGGGAAAAGCTGCTCTCCTTGCTTTCAAGCCAAGAAGCGGAGCAGGATCAGCAGGAAAAAGAAAAAGATGAAGAAAACGTCTACTCCATCTTTGAACGTGAATTCGGAAGGCCGCTATCGCCGATGGAATGCGAAACGTTAAAAATATGGATCGACCAGGACAGGCACTCGCCTGCTTTGATCATTTCAGCGCTAAAAGAAGCGGTGATCAGCGGAAAGCTGAACTTCCGGTATATCGATCGCATTCTGTTCGAATGGAAGAAAAATAATATACAGACACCCGAACAGGCCAGAACGTACGGGGAGAAGTTCAGAGCGCGGCAAACCCGCGGAACATCGCGGGCGGCAGAGCAATCTGAGAGCCACAATCAGTTCTCGGTTCCTGTTTATAACTGGCTTGAGCAATCGTAGACGAGTGACCCTCGTCTATTTTTCTATGTCTGCTCTACAAGAATTCTGGAGGTTACGATGCTTAATAAATCACAGATCGCCTATTGCCTAGACACGATCGGCAAGATGTTCCCGGATGCACATTGCGAGCTGAACCACAGCAATCCATTTGAACTGACCATCGCCGTACTCCTGTCTGCACAATGTACCGATGCCCTGGTGAACAAAGTTACACCGGGCCTGTTCGCAAAATATAAAACACCCGCAGATTACCTGCAGGTTCCTTTGGAAGAACTGCAGGATGATATTCGCTCCATCGGACTTTACCGCAATAAAGCTAAAAATATTCAAAAGCTGTGCGAGCTTCTTCTGGACGAATACGGCGGAAGAGTGCCGGAAGAAAGGGATGAACTCACGAAGCTTCCAGGCGTTGGGCGAAAGACAGCGAACGTCGTAGTATCAGTCGCATTCGGTTTGCCGGCCATAGCTGTCGATACCCATGTTGAGCGGGTCAGCAAGCGGCTTGCCATCTGTAAATGGAAGGATTCCGTCCTGCAGGTGGAAGAGACGCTGATGAAAAAAGTTCCAAAAGAAGACTGGTGTGTCACCCATCACAGGCTGATCTTTTTTGGACGGTATCATTGCAAAGCGCAAAACCCGAAGTGCCCCGAATGTCCACTCCTGGAACTATGCCGCGAAGGCCAAAAACGTATGAAAGTAAAGTTAAAGAAAGACTCGCCGCGCTCCAATGCTTAACATTCCTGAATCCATGAGACATCCCCTTTTTTTCGGCAATGAAGAGCAGCTGGAAGAAAGGGATGCTTACGTCCCTTTTCTGGAAGAACTCCTCTTTTATAACGGTATGGGGCCTTCTCCGCATACTCAACAAAAACAAGGAATAGAAGCAAAGTTTGTTAATTGGAAAGCGGCAAGCTCAGTTATCCGATCCTTCTTTTCCGAGAGAAACAGAAAAGAAGCGAGGAATCCGATGATTTTCCAGCTGGGCTGTTTTCTGCAGGCTTTGATGTGGTGCAACGGCCAGCCTGCCGGCAACCTGTTAGGATGGAAAGAAGAGATTCAACCTTTGGATATCAAGCCAGTGAATGTCATAGAACGCCTCGAGATGATCTGTTCAGAGCCGGATCATTATCATTCTTATATCCAGCTGAACGAGCTGTTTCAGGAGCTTCAGAAAAAGGCGGCTGCCATCAAACACAATGGCTGACCGGAATATGGACAAATTCTCCCTACATAGACTAATTCATGAGAACGTGTAGGAGGGGGAGCTATGCAGATTTATGTGGTTCAAAAGGGAGACTCGCTTTATAAAATCTCTCAGTTTTATAACCTGCCCTGGCAAGAGATCGCTTCCGTAAATGCTCTTGGTGCTCAGGATGTCCTGACTGTCGGGCAGACGCTGCTCATACCCGCGCCATTCATTTATAAAGCTAAAAAAGGGGATACGTTTGAAACGGTAGCCTCTAAGCTTGGAGTCACAGTATTTGAGCTGAAGCAGGCCAACCCCGAGGCTGATGACAAGCCATTGAAGGAAGGACAGACGCTGAATGTCCCGCAAAAGAGGAAGAGGACGCTGACGATAAATGCATTTGCAGAACCATCTGAAAAATCAAGGGAAAATTTTAAAAAAGCAGCAAAAGCACTAAGCTATATAACGCTGTTCAGCTATGAAGTGAACGAAAAGGGTGATTTAAAGCCGCTTGACGACAGCTCTTTTTTGCGTGAGATAAAAAATGAGAACGTCAGGCCGCTTATCTCGATCACGACGATCAAAGACGGCGCGTTTAGCCAGGAACTAGCGACGACTATTCTGAAAAGTCCTGAGATCAGCAATAAAGTCATTGAGAACACTGTAAAGATCATGAAAGAAAAAGGGTACACAGGGGTAAACGTAGACTTTGAATATATTGGGCGGCAAAACAAAGAACGGTATAACCGGTTTCTGCGGAATATTACCGACCGAATGCACAAAGAGGGCTATGTTGCCACATCGGCGCTCGCTCCGAAGATTAAAGAAAAACAAAAAGGCGTCTGGTATGAAGGACACGATTATAAAGCACATGGACAGACTGTTGATTATGTGATCCTGATGACCTATGAATGGGGATACAGCGGAGGCCCTCCGCTCCCGGTCAGCCCGATCAACGAAGTAAAAAAGGTGCTGGATTATGCTGTAACAGCGATACCAAGAAGCAAGATTTTGATGGGGATCAACCTGTACGGCTACGATTGGACACTTCCCTACGTCCAAGGCGGGCCGCAAGCTAAAGCCCTCAGCCCGGTTCAGGCGCTGCAGCTCGCAGGAAAAAGGAAAACCGCTGTTCGATACGCAGAAGACGTTCAGGCTCCATATTATGAATACTGGGATAAAGAGAAGAAACAGCATAAGGTTTGGTTTGAAGATTACCGCAGCATGAAAGCAAAGTTTGATCTGATTGATGAATATCGGCTGGGAGGAGCAAGTTTCTGGAACCTTGCTTTTGATTATCCGGGATTATGGAACTACCTTCAGGACGGCTATACGATCCGGTTTCAATAATAAAACAGGCCATCGCCGCATACGGCGATGGCCTGTTTTATTTTAATTTATTGATTTAAGTCTGGGAGGGAAGGGAAACCGCCTTGTTCTTGCTGCTGTTTCTTTTCTTGTTTTCGTTGTTGCTGATCCTGCTGTCCTTGTCCTGGCGGATTCTGAGGCTCCGTTCCGCCTCCTTGCTGGCCGCCGCCCTGATCAGGCTGGCCGTTGTTGCTGCCGTTATTTCCCTGTCCAGGATTGGTGTTGTCTCCAGGATGTGTTCCTGGGTTGCTGCCTTCCTGCCCTTGTCCAGGTTTTTTCCCTTGATCGGGGTTGTTTCCTTGTCCAGGTTTTTTCCCTTGATCGGGGTTGTTTCCTTGTCCAGGGTTATTCCCCTGATCAGGCGTTTGTCCTTCTGCAGGCGGTTGCTGTTCACCTGGTACGGTTACGGATGTTTGAGCAGGGTCGCTCTCTTTCCCAGTATCTGTTTCAACCGCTGCGATCTGGAAGGTATACGTCTTGCCAGGTTCTGCGTTTGGCACGGTGAATTTCTTGTCGCTGATCGTCTGTTCAGCAGCAGCTGCGCCGTCAACGCTCGCTGCTACCTTATAGACCGTTTTGCCCTTGCCGCCTTTGTAATTCCATTTCACATCAATGGACTTGCTCTTATCATCGTACTTGGCGGTCAGGCCTTCAATCGAAGCTGGTTTCTCATACTTGTTAGAAACTTCGCTTGGTTCCGTTCCGCGAACAAACAATTCGGTTGTTTTCTGATCATCAGGTGTAAATTCGCTTGCTTTTTTATGTGTTCCTTTTTCAAGTGTTACATCTACTACAGAGTTCGGTTTCTTGAAGTCAGTGTTGCTGTGATTTAAGCGGCTCATCACTTCTTTAAAGATTAACTTGGAATAGTTTTTTTGGTTCGTATCGAGATAGTGAACGCCGTCTTCATCTTTGTATTTGTTGTATCCGGTCCAAACAGCAGCGGAATAGGAGGTTGTATATCCTGCCATCCACGCATCGTTCGTTGCGCTCTTAGGGATGCCGTACTGTTCTCGGATTTCCTTAGGAAGGTTGGTCGTTCCCGTTTTACCGGCGATATTAAGGCCTGGGACGTTCGCCATAGTTCCTGTACCGCTTCTCATGACGCCTTTCAGCATATCGGTGATCATATAAGCAGTATAATCCTTCATCGCAGCGACTGGTTTTGTCTCTGGTTTTACAACCTGTCCGTTCGGGAACTCAATCTTCCGGATCGTTGTCGGTTCGGTATAGACGCCTTCATTTCCGAAAGCGGCGTAGGCACCCGCAAGGTTAAGTGGGGTGATCCCTTTTTGGAATCCGCCGATCGCATAAGCTGGAGGTGCAGAGTCAATCTTGATACCAAGTTTATTGGCGAAATCGACTGCTTTGCTTTCGCCGACTTCTTGGAATGTTCGGACGGCAGGTGTATTCTCCGATTTTTCTAGAGCCTTGCGCATCGTTACTTCTCCAAATTGTTCATTATTAAAGTTATTGATGGTCGCGCCATTGATTGTAACCGGTGTATCTTTCAGAATGTGCCCGGTATCCCACTTCATGTTGTCGATCGCAGGGCCGTAGTCAAGGATCGGTTTGATCGTAGACCCCGGCTGCCTTGGATTTCCAGAAGCATAGTAGGCGCTCATTAGGTTCTCATCGCGTCCGCTGCCGATCGCCCGGATTCCACCGGTTTTCGTATCAACAATCGCGATACCGGATTGAAGCTTTTTATTCTCATTACGCAGGAATGAGGCGTTCTGAAGCACATCCTCCGTTGTTTCCTGAGCTTTTGTATCCATGTTCGTGTAGATTTTCAGACCATCGGCAAAGACATCGACATTTTCCATGCCTTTAATTTTATGAAGGTCTTTGATGACTTGCTGCAGGTAAGCTTCGTGAACCCGTGTTTCCTGCAGCTTTCCTTTACGCAGGCCGTCTGTTACCGGAGTGGCTTTTGCTTTATCCGCTTCGGCCTTTGTGATGAAACCATACTTTTGCATCTGTCCTAATACAACGTTTCGGCGCTGTTCCGCTTCTTTTGGATGCGTGAGCGGGTCATAGTTGCTCGGGGCTTTTGGAAGTCCGGCGAGCAGGGCCACTTGATGAAGCTTAAGCTGATCAAGTTTGTCCGCATCAAAATAGGTTTTAGCAGCTGTTCCGATGCCATAGGCACCATGGCCGAAATAAATCTTATTCAAGTACATCTCCAGGATCTGCTCCTTTGAGTACTTCTGTTCGAGTTTGATCGCCAGGTACGCTTCCTGAATTTTACGCGTCAGCGATTTTTGATTGGTGAGGATCGTGTTTTTTACGACCTGCTGGGTGATTGTGCTTCCCCCTTCAGAACCAAAACCGCCTGTCAGGTTGGCGAGTGCTGCTCCGAAAATCCGGCGCACGTCGACACCCGGATGCTTATAGAAGCGCACATCCTCAACGGATACGAATGCATCTCTTACATTAGGCGGAATATCTGCGATTCCTGCTTTTACCCGATTCTCTTCAGAAAAGAGGGAGCTGACTTTCTTTCCGTCTTTATCGTAGATCTGGGAAGATAAAGGGGTCTTCAGTTTTTCAGGGTCGAGTTTTGGGGATTTCGCCATGATGACCCCGACAGTTGCTGTTCCAATGAGAAACATGATGATCAAGAACGAGATGATAGCTTTAAAGAGCGGGAACCTCTTTTTCTTCTTGGGCGGATTTTTGCCTCCGCCGGAAACCTGTCTGCGTTCCTGCCTGCTGCGGTATTCATTAGACATGTATTTGTACCAACCTTTCACTTACTGCATTATACATTATGATTATTCGTCAATAGCTTATAATTTATGAACTTGACTTGTCCGCTAGTGATTGAAGTATATTTTATCAATAATTTTTAAATAGTCAATTCTGGGGATAAAGCCTGGGGAAACAAGGAATCCGAGGGTTTCTATGTCAGTTTTCGGTATCGATTTCCTTCCGTTCTTTTGATCGTTCCAGAATGAGATTAAGTGTGAAGCCTCAAGCAGATAGATTTCGTTCAGTGTAGAGAAGCGCAGGATGACGAATGCAATGCCGCCGTGCGCCGTGATCGCTTCCATGTGATGAATTTGATGTTCATGGAAGTTACGGAGCGGGAAGGAGGTCTTGTTTTTCGATTCCTTCGCTTCAAAATCAATATACTTTCCCCGGTATACGCCGTTGTAATCTGTAGTGGAAGCGAGTTTAAAATAAGCTTCTTTTATGACCGCTGCCGAACGTTTTGGATATTCAACATTGACAATCTGAACAGGGGTCGGTTTTTTATGGATGACGGCTCTGCCGGTTTCCAGATAATACTCATTGCTTTTATTCAAGTCTTCTTCCAGGGTCATGCCTCTGTTGCCGTAGGAAATGGTGCTTTCGGCTTTAGAAGCGCCATGCGGCAGGGTAGGCTCCTGCTTTTTTCCATTCGGATAATTGATGGGTGCCATCATTTCACATCCTTATAATGAATACATAAGAAAAACTATGCGAGCGGCAAGTGCTGGCATAGCTTTTTAGAGATAGGCCGTATTTGTTTAATCGATCGCAAGAATGGACTGCAGTTCCTCCTGCTTGAAGCCCATCACAACTTCCTGGGAACCGTCCTTTATAATCACGGTAACAGGAGTCGCACTTGCTCCAAAACCGATGACTTCATTCATATATTGGGGATTCTTCCGGATATCTCTTTCCTCGAATGAAATGTTATTTGATTTTAGCCATTCTTTCTCTGCAAAGCATGGCGGGCAGGTTTCCTGTGTATAGATGATCACCTTTTGCTCCATGTTCATGCCTCCAAACCTTAATGTTTATCTTCTTATTTTACCGTTTTTCTATAGAGCTTACAAATATTTTAGGCAGCGCTGTAGAACGATAAGGATAAAAGGAGGGGAAAAGTTGAGCCAGGAACAAAAATGGATCGAATCAGAGCTGAGCCGAGAGATTCAGCTAAAAACAGAAAAAGGGAACAGAGATAATATTTCACGTACCGTATTTTATCAGCAGTTTTATGAAAAACACCCAGAGATCAAATGGTCTTTTCTGGCTTCCATCGTATCAAGAAATGCTGGTTACAACATGTGTGACCTTGAGGGGGAATGGATGAGGAGATCCATTCCCCAAAAATACCGCCATCTGCTTTTTTTTACGTATGAGCGGGCGAACTGGCTGATTTTCTCGGATGCCTATCCGCAGCTCCTTCTTTATGAAAAAAGCAAAGAGGCCGGCCGTCCGTTGTTCTCACTGCTTCCGATGCTCAATGTTTCTAAGTATATGCAGAGAGAGTGGCTTCAGTTTTGGTCTGTGGGAGACGAAGAGAGGCTATGGACATCGTTGATCATCAATGAACAGCATCTGATCCAGCGCCCGGTCATCGATCATCCTGTTTATCGCCGGAGAGTTTTTCTTTCCATGCCGTATCGGCTCCAGAATTGGCTCCATTTCAGTACAGTTTTGTTACCGACATTAGAGGGAGATGTGTTCGGCTTTTCTGTACACGGTTTCCGTACGATTAAAAATCGCATTCTGCTCGGAAGAAGGCTTGCATGGCTGCTGTTTCAATCTCCCTACCAGACATTGTTTTTTGATTTTGCACAGATGACTCCCCATACAGGCTCACGCCACGATTATGAACAGTACGTCTATCCGAACCGCGAAAGGCTGCCGCAGCTGCTCCGGCTGATCTATCCGCTCGTTGATCACGGCCGGCCGTCCCTGCCGGACTGGAGTAAACGAGTAAAGAACATGGATACCTATTATCGAGACTTTTCTATTCCTCGGCAAATCAACCTGACGGAGTGGTACCACAAAAAAGAGCTGGAGCTGCAGATCGGGATCCTGTTGGAAGAACTCCTGTTTAAAGATAGGAATTTGAAATAAAAAAAGGTGATCTGGCTTCCGCTGTTAAAGCGGGCAGGATCACCTTTTTTGCTTTTATTAAGAATGGATTGATAGCCTAAAGTCTGAACGAGTGGTTCATCCTTTTAATCCAGCTTCAATGGACGCGTCACCCTTTCTTGATCCAGCTTCAGCGCCTAGAGACTCGGCCGCTTCACTTTTACATCTCAACACTAAGAGCGTGCTGATTTGTAAAAGTTCCACCAACTTTCGTCTCTGACCAGGGGCTTCAGCCTTTCTTGATCCTGCTTCAACGGCCAGACCCTTGAGTCGCTTCGCTCTTTTGCAGAAAACAAAAAGCGTTTTATGCTCAAGAACTCCAGGGCTTGCGGGGTCTGAACAGCCGTTTCAGCATTTCTTGATCCAGCTTCAGCGCCTAGAGACTCGGCTGCTTCACTTTTACATCTCAGCACAAAGAGCGTGCTGATTTGTAAAAGTTCCACCAACTTTCGTCTCTGACCAGGCGCTTCAGCATTTCGTATTATGTAGCCGGATAGTTGGGGCCTTCCAGCTTTTTGTCGCCGTGTCCTGTTTCTTTTTCCTGTTCAGGTGCGTTTGTCATTTTTTCCTGCTCCTGCTCCAGGCTGTTTTCGTGTTTTTCCATAATCGTTCACCTCCTGATTGTAGTGTTAGGCAGGAGGACCTGTTTCATACGGAGTGAACAGTGTCGAAAGGAGGATATTTTTAAGGAATATCACTTTCTTTGCCGAATCGCTTCTAGTTTTGTCACCTATGAAGGGAATCAAAAAAAGGTACGGAATTACTACCATATAAGAAAACGGGGAGGGAATTAGAAATGGAAATGGTGTTTAAAACAAAAACGGTTTCGGAAGAACTTGGTGTCAACCCCACTACCATTCAGCGCTGGGTCAAACATTTCAATCTTACTTGCCAAAAAAATGACCATGGTCATTATCTGTTCTCTGAGCAAGACATAGAAGATTTGCGTGAGATAAAAAAACAGCTGGACGCCGGGCTTCTCATGAACGATATCCAGATCGCAGCTCAGGTGAAATCTCCAGTGGTTCCGGTGAAGGCCGAGAGGTTTGATGAACGGTTCGAGAGTCTGATGGCACAGATCGAAAAGCTGGAAAAAAAGATCGAAGAAAAGGCAGACGACGTATTGTCCTATCAAGTTCTTCAGCATGCTACAGAGATGGATGACATGATGAAGCGTCTGATCAAAATTGAAGAGAAGATTGAAGATATCGAAGTGAAGCTGCTGAAGATGCCGCAGGGCACAGAAGAGACCGCTGGATATAAAAAACCCCGGAGGAATTGGCTCGTCAGTCTTTTTACCCTTTAACTTTAATGAACCTCGTGCATTCTATTCTTTATTTTGGTAGGATAGAAGAGTCAGGGGTGAATTATGGATCGCTTAAATCAATTAACGAGAGAGCTTTTAGATGCCAATCGGGAAGCTTTTGATCAATATATCGAAAAAACAAAAAAAGAAGGCTATGAAGTAGACTTTTATGGAGAGGTCAAGCCCTTTACCGACCGGATCCGCACGATGGCGGAAGAGTGGAAGAACCTTTCCTTGCCATGGGTAGCGGCTAACCAGCCCAAATATATTCACGTTAACCAGATTAATGACACGTTTGATAACTTACAGTTTATTGCGGTATTTGCATTTCAGCCGGATACGAGGGAGAAACGGTTCACCGAGATGGTCAAATCCATCGATTACGTCCTGAGTACCATGCTGGATCGGCTGCATTCGTAAAAGACGGAAAACTAAGCCGTCTTTTTTATTTTGTCTGTTTCAAAAAAGAGAAAGAGTAGCGTACGGAGATGTATGAAGGTAAAATGAATGTATTCATCCAGAGCCAAATATAATTTCACGTACCGTATTTTAAGACTATAAAACAAAGAAGGTACTTACATGATTGATCCCACGATCTATGAAAATTTAAAAATTATACTGGAAGGGATGGTCTATGACCTTGATTTTGACGGGAGCTTAAAGGTTACGAACCGCCGTGATCTGGTCGATCTTGCATCTCTCAGCAGAAAATACAATTTAGAAGTATTTATAACAGAAAAAACAGGACAGGGAGTAAAGGTAAAAATTGAACTTGCAGCAGGTTTAGAAGACCTTGCAGATGAAATAATGGAAAAAGAGACAGCGAATACTGGATGCCGGTTTTCTGTGACCTATTATTTAACGGTGCAGGATATTGAAGCAGAGTGTTCAGAGCTCGGTGAAACCTTAAGAAGGATATGGAAGCCTTACGGTGAAGTCTCTCAAAAGGTTTCATATATCTATGGGTTGCCAAGAGGCAGCTACCATAATGAAATTTTAATAAACATAGACAGCAAATTGCATGAAGAAAACAGCGAACAGCTTGAGGATTACTTGGAACGCATGATGGCTTCATGTAAACAAATTTTTCATAAAGGGGAAAATAAATGAGTATGACTACACAATTAAAGGAGTTGCAACCTTTCCTGCAAGAGAACTGGGAAAATGCGGCTTTTGAAACACTGACTCCAGTACAGGAGCAGATGCTGCCGAGTATGCTTGGAAGAAAAGACTTAATCGTTGAATCTCCGACTGGAACAGGCAAGACACTGGCTTACTGTCTGCCGGTATTGCAAAACATAGACAGCAGTTCATCTTCTGTACAGGCAGTGGTCATTGCGCCAACAAAAGAATTGGTCATGCAGATTCATACCGTTTTTCAGGAATATGCTCAAGGAAGCGGAATCTCAGGAACAACACTGATCGGCGGAGTAAACGTACAGCGGCAGATCGATAAGCTAAAGAAGAAGCCACAGTACATCATCGGGACACCGGGAAGGATTCTTGAGCTTTACAAAAATAAAAAGCTCAAGCTTCATGAGGTGAAGACGATTGTAGTGGATGAAGCAGATGTCGTTTATGATATGGAATTAATGGACGAGGTTCAGAATATTGTTAAAGGGACGATGAAAGACCGCCAGCTTGTTTTTGTGTCAGCGACCATTTCAAAAAAATCAGAAGAGCTCGCAAAGGAATGGATGAATGAGCCTCTTTTCATAAAGGTTGAAAGGGATGCATCTGCTGCAAAAAAAGTACAGAATCTTTACCTGATTTCTGAAAGACGTGATAAAATAGATAATCTCAGGCGCATTATTCGACACCATTCGAACATGAAGGCTATCGTGTTTTTTGGTGATAGCATGCATCTTGAAGAGATTGCTGCAAAAATGGTTTACAGAGGTATTACCGTAGGGGTGATCTCTGGACAAGCGTCCAAACAAGAACGGCAAAAAGTGATGAGAGAATTCCGTGCAAGTGATCATGCATTGCTTCTTTCAACAGATCTAGCTGCGCGCGGACTGGATATTAGCGGACTTACACACGTCATACATTTTGACCTAGCAGATTCAGAAAAACAATACATTCACCGTTCAGGAAGAACAGGCAGGATGGGCCAAGAGGGAACCATCATTTCTCTAGTGACCGAAAGAGAAGAGAACGTGCTCGTAAAATGGGCGAAGAAGATGAACACCCACCCTCAAAAAATGGTCTTTAAAAGAGATCAGCTCGTCCCGCAGTCGCATAGTACACAGCAAAAAACGGACAAAAAAAGGCCGCCCAAAAAGTCAGCGCCCCAGCGAACTCATAATTTTACAAAAAAGAAGGGGAAATAATTGCTGGAGAATGAAAAACTAATTTCTAGAATCAATAAAATGGTGGAACGTTTTAACTTATCAGTTGATGTTCAGATCGAGGCCAAATATCCGCTCGACCGAAATATCGGCGGGAAATATAATGCCGGAGATCATTCGATAACATTGTATCTGGAAGAAATTCAATCTCAGTGTCAGTGGATGTTTCCTGAACAGGATGTCCTGCTGGAGTATGCCCTGGTCATCTTTGCTCATGAAGCGGGCCATGCCACAGATCCCTATTTGCAAAAGCTAGTGGAACTGTACGATGATACAGAAGATGAACTGAAAAAAAGAAAGATTGAACTGATAGTTGAAGTTCAGGCCTGGAAGATTGCGAAGGCCCTCGTCAGGGATGTGCCAGATGGACTCTTCAACAAAATAAAAAGGATTTCCTTGGAACATCATTATAAAGCGGTTTCTGTTCGCATGGATGATGCGGGTGTCGCTTAAAGCTCATATATAAAAGGTCCAGTGCTGATCAAACAGTACTGGACTTTTTTGTGAGAATCTAACGTTTTTTATTGAATGAACATTTGGACCCAGGCACCATTGTAGTACCCGACGCCAATCTGGCTATACTTGCTGCTTAAAATGTTTTCACGGTGACCTGTACTGTTCATCCAGTCCTGCATCACCTGCTGGGGAGAACGTTGCCCTTCAGCGATGTTCTCACCGGCGGCTGTATATGAGATGCCGAATGTTTTCATCATATCAAAAGGCGAGCCGTAAGTTGGTGAGGTGTGGGAGAAATAATTCCGTTCCACCATATCTTTTGCTTTGATCTGGGCGACATTGCTTAGTTTCTGGCTGAGAGTAAGCGGAGTGAGCCCTTGTTTGTTCCGTTCCTGGTTAACGAGGCTGGCCACTTCTTTGGCGTTAGCGCTTACATTAACCTGCTGGCTTGGAGCCGACTGGCTGACAGTCTGACTTTCTGTTTTGTTGCTTGCTGGAAGCTCAATCGTTTGCCCGGGATATAGCAACCTGGGATTCTTGACTTGCGGATTTTCCAGAATCAAAGATTGGATGCTTTGTCCATATTTTTTTGAGATGGTATAGAGAGTGTCTCCGAAGCGGACGGTATATAATGCTGAATGATCAGGAATATAAATGACTTGTCCAGGATAGATCATCGTTTGGTGCAATTGATTCATATTCATTATAGTTTTAACGCTTGTCTGATGGGATTGAGCAATTCTATAGATGGAGTCTCCCGGCTTTGCAGTATATGGACTTGCTGCAAAAGCGGCAGTCGTCATACTCAGAAAAGCGGTAAAACTTAATGCGGCCGTTTTAAAAAACATAGTTCCTCCTTATTAAATGATTCTCACAATTCAAATATTCACACATCCAGTAAATGAAAACAACTGGGAATCAAAGGGAAATCGTTTTCATGATACAATCTGCCTTTTTGCAATAATATTTGTTATGATAGTTGAGTTGAAACTAAGATAATGGAGTGAAAATTAATGAGTTACCAAGTGTTGCTGTTTTATAAATACATCACGATTCAAGATCCAGAGCAATTCGCTGCTGAGCATCTTGAATTCTGTAAATCGATAGGATTAATGGGAAGGATCCTTGTCGCAAATGAAGGGATCAACGGAACGGTATCTGGAACGACCGATCAAACGGGCTTATATATAGAGCATATGAAAAATGACAGCCGGTTTCACGATATCGTATTTAAGATCGAGCAGTCTGAAACCCACGCATTTAAAAAGATGAAAGTTAAATTGAAAAGAGAGATTGTAAACCTAAACTTGGATGACGATGTTAACCCGAATGAGCTGACAGGCTATCATCTTGCGCCAAAAGATTTTTATGAAGCAATGCAACAGGAGGATGTGGTTATACTCGATGCCAGAAACACCTATGAATATGACCTTGGCCATTTTAAAGGCGCCATCCGGCCTGATGTTGAAACGTTCAGAGATTTGCCAGACTGGATCAGGCGAAATTTCAGCCAGTACAAGGACAAGAAAGTGCTGACGTACTGTACGGGAGGCATACGGTGTGAAAAGTTTTCGGGCTTCTTATTAAAAGAAGGGTTTCAGGATGTCTCCCAATTAGAGGGCGGAATCATTTCCTATGGCTATGATAAAGAAGTGAAGGGAGACCTTTGGGACGGAAAATGCTATGTCTTTGATGAGCGCATCTCAGTACCGGTCAACAGAGCAGGAACAGAAAAGGTAGTAGGCACATGCTATCATTGCGGCAAGCCCGAGGAACGCTATGTGAAGTGCGGCAATCCGGAATGCAACAAACACCTGCTCATGTGTGAAGAATGTGAGCACGAGCATAAGCGGGCATGCAGCACTCATTGCCGGGACCATAAGGACAACCGCTATGTAAAAGAAAACCGTTCGATTGAAGCCTAAATGAGTACCGGGTACCCTTTAATTTAGAGAGGGTACTTTTTTTATACTGGAAGGCGTTTTCAATAGGTGTATAATATAGGCAGAGACATCAAGAAAGGTGTGTATTCAATGATTGATGTGGAATTCCCGGAAAATAAGCTTGAACTTCTGCCAGCTGTCTTCATCTTCATCATTTTTGTGATTCTGGCGTGGATGACGGTTAAATTTCTTAAACAGTTACATACAAAGGAACTGAAAAAAGCTGAAGCAGCAGAAGCTAGAATGAAAGAATTTGAACTTCAAAATAAGCATTAGTACGCATTAAAAACAGGCAGCCGGCCAGGCTGCCTGTTTTTAATGCGTAATTACATGTTTTATTCAGCTGCCATTTTCACAAGTTTTTTAGAAAGGCTTAGGAGTATAAGACCAAGGAAAATGGTAACTCCGCCGATGATCATGAATACTTCAAAGTATCCTAATGATGCAGTAGTAGAAGCCAATTGTCCGGCAAGGATGTTGGCGAAACCAGATCCAGCAAGCCAGACACCCATCATAAGGGAAGCCAATTTAACTGGAGCGAGTTTACTGGTCATGGACAAACCAACCGGCTGTAAGCAAAGCTCACCGATCGTATGGAGGAAATAAGTCAGTACCATGAAGATCATGTTTGCTTTAACTGCTGAAGAATCGCCGGCTCCTGTTTGAATAAGAGCAGGAACAAGAACAGCAAAACCAGCACCAAGCAGCATCATACCAATTGCCATTTTCGTAGGAGTTGGCAGGTCTCCGCGTTTTGATTTTGATAATTTAACCCATAAGATAGAGATGATTGGAGCAAAGATTACGATAAACAATGGGTTAAGTGACTGGAACCAAGAAGTCGGAACCGTCCATCCAAATACTGTACGGTCAATGAACTTGTCCGTATAAAGGGTTAACGAGCTTCCGGCTTGTTCAAAACCTGCCATGAAGAAGATAACAAAGAACGTCAGAATTACGATAACTTTCACTCTGTTTTTCTCCACTTTAGTAAGAGGTTTCTTTTTCACATTATCGCTGACAGTATTTTGAGCAGCTCCAACCGGCTTTTTGCCGATATCGCCTAATAATTTGTTTCCAAGAAAGTTGAATAGGAGCTGGCCGATAATCATTCCGATGGCCGCCGCTAAGAATCCAAATTTAAATCCGAAATGCTCAACACCATTAACTGTTGTTTTAAAGAAATCTTCAGCAAGAAATCCTACAATGAGTGGAGAGAAGAATGCACCAATGTTGATTCCCATATAGAAAATAGTGAACGCAGCATCTTTACGGGCATCATTTTTAGAGTATAGATCACCAACAAGCGTAGAAATGTTTGGTTTAAAGAAGCCGTTTCCGATGATCAACAATGCAAGTCCAGCGAAGAATGCAGGTTTACTCTGATTGGCAAACAATACAAGGTTACCAAGCGCCATTGTGACACCGCCTATGGTAATCGCAAGTCTTTTGCCCAGGAATCGGTCTGTTAAATATCCGCCTATCATTGGTGTGAAGTATACAGCACCGGTGAAGAATCCATAAATACTCATGGCCACGCTATCACTCATGCCTAGACCGCCGCTGATCAGCGATTTAGTCAAGTAAAGGACCAGAATGGCTCTCATGCCATAATAGCTGAACCTCTCCCACATTTCAGTGAAGAAGAGCAAGTATAATCCAGGTGGATGTTTCTTTTTTGTATGGAGCTGAATGTCCTGCTCCACTTTTACAGTTGCTTCCATCATGATGCCTCCAATTTGTTTAATCTATAAATATTTTAATTTACTAAATATTTAGTAGTCAATAACAATTAAATGGAAAAGCTATTATAATTCAATTGTGAAAATAATGAATATTTTCACGAAAAAGCGCTTTCCTTGATATCACTAAGGATTACGGCCTATGAAAAAATGACCAAGTGTGAAAAAGAAGGAGAAAATTTTTATGAAAATTGTCGTGATAGCTGACACCCATATGCCCAAAAAGTCCAAAAAGCTGCCTGAAAGGCTCCTGTGTGACCTGGAAACTGCCGACCTCATTATCCATGCTGGCGACTGGAATACGTTAGATTTATACAATGAGCTGCAATCCTATGCACCTGTCAAAGGAGTGACAGGAAATGTGGATGGACTGGAAATGAAAGGACTTCTAAGTGAGAAACTCATCCTTGAAATCAATGGATACAAAATAGGCATCGTTCATGGACATGGAAAGAAACAGACGACAGAGAAAAGAGCAATCACTGCTTTTCAGGATGAAAAAGTGGACTGCATCATTTTTGGCCACTCCCATATTCCTAAGAACTATATGTTCAATGAGATTCTTATGTTCAACCCAGGTTCACCAATTGATAAACGTAGAGAAAAATATTTTTCTCACGGCATCCTTACAATTGATCAGGAACTAAAAGGTAAGCATATATTTTATAGAGATAAAATTTAACATTATTAACTAATAAGCAGTTTATTCCTATTCTCGCCGAAATTCAAATATTGGGATTGAACGCCTAGAACTGAACCGTAAAACCTTAAAACAGTTCCGATCATATAAAAAAGGGGCTGTCCAGAAAGTCGAAAATTGACCTTCAGGCAGCCCCTTTTTGGCTTAAAAAATCTTCAATGAAAAGTTAATTGAAGTGGAAGATGCGAGACTCCTCGAAAATGAATTTCACATTTTCTTCGTGCGATATAACGCTGCCGAAGCCTTCCTTGTCCTGCGGGACTCGCGTGACAGGTGAGACTCCCGCCGGTGCTTGCACCAAAAAGTAGGCGTTCACGCCGGTAAGGCTCACCGCACGCCCCGCGAAAGTAGGAGCTCGCGCCGGTAAAAGCGAGAAGCCTGGAACGGAAATCAACAGCTTACAGACTTCTTGGACAGCCCCACCTTTTCCGCTCAAGAGGGTTAACGGAAAAGCCTTAACATTGGTAGGGATTAAGAGAATTCGATAGTCTCTAAATAAAATGTTTGAATTTTTAATATACAGGTGTTGATAGCTGCCTGAAAGTTTGTTAGTATAAAACAAATTAAAAGGCTATGTGTAACTGGCGAAACGCGGATAACCGCGAGGGAGCACATAGTGTCGCAGCCGTTCGCCTGGGCAGAGGTAAGGAGATTTTTTCCCTTACCTCTTTTCTGTTTATTTGAGGAAGTATAGGGTAATTCGCAAGTTTCCTGCTTTACTTTTGGTAATTTGATTAAAGAGGAAACCATCATAAAAAAGAGGAGAGAACAAAATGACGACAATCACGCTAGAAAAAGGAAAAACCATCAAAACCTTAAATAATATAGCGGAAAGCGGTCTGAAGGTATTCAACAAAGGCAGCTATATTATAGACAACGACAGTGACAATCCTGAAGCGATCGTTGTTCGCAGCTTTAACATGCACTCTTTAACATTTGGAGATGAACTCAAAGCCATTGCGCGGGCTGGGGCGGGAGTTAATAATATTCCGGTTGAACTATGTACTGAGCAAGGAATTGTTGTTTTTAACACTCCTGGAGCTAATGCGAACGCGGTAAAAGAAATGGTACTGACATCATTAATGGCTTCATCCAGGAACCTTTTTGCCGGTGTGGAATGGACAAAGACTTTGGAAGGCGAAGGTGAACAAATACCAAAACTTGTAGAAGCAGGAAAGAAACAATTTCTTGGAAAAGAAATCAAGGGAAAAACGTTGGGTGTAATAGGTTTAGGTGCAATCGGTGCACTTGTAGCGAATGATGCGCTTGATTTAGACATGGATGTAATTGGGTTTGATCCATTCATCTCCGTGGATACAGCCTGGAACCTGTCCCGCAATGTCCAGCGGGCGATGACGCTTGAACAGTTATTTGCCGAATCAGATTATCTTACAGTACATGTTCCTTTAACGCCTGATACAAAAGAGATGTTTAATCAGAAAGCGTTCAATGTTATGAAACCGGGAGTCCATATATTAAATTTCTCTCGCGGAGAGCTTGTGAACGAAAAGGATATGGAAATCGCACTCGAAAATGGAATCGTCGGCCAATATATTACTGACTTTCCGAATGAAAATGTGCTGAAAATGAAAAATACTGTTCCGGTCCCACACCTTGGAGCTTCCACGAAAGAATCAGAGGAAAATTGTGCCATTATGGCGACCCGCCAGGTGAAGGAATTTTTAGAAACCGGAAACATCAGAAACTCCGTAAACTTTCCAAACGCTTCCCTTCCTTATACAGGAAAGCTGAGAGTGGCAGCTTTCCACGAAAACGTACCGAATATGGTGGGCCAGATCACACTTGCTGTATCAAGCTATAATTTGAACATCGCTGACATGGTTAACAGAAGCCGAGGAGGATACGCCTATACGATGATTGACATTGACAATAAGGTAAACGGCGAGGTAATCCCTGGTTTAGAAGATAAGATCAAAGAAATTGACGGCATCATTACAACGCGTGTGATCTAAAAACAAATAAAATTGTAAAGAAAGCCTCAATTCCTTTATGGAATCGAGGCTTTCTTTATATAGGTTCACTATGAGCTTTATGAGAAGCCAATAAATAACGGTGCGTAAAAAATTCGAGGATTCCCAGAAAGACACTTGTTAAAAGAGCGCCAAACCAAGTAACAGAAGCTTCCCATTGAAAGTTTGAGGCATAATAGAGAATGATACAGGATACCGCCACATCAATGAATACACTGATCCAAAGAGCCCCTTTGCGAAGGACAAAGTATTCGACTGCGACTCCAGGAATTGCAAGCGTCATTCCCACCACAATGATTTGCCAATAACTCTCGAAATGTACACCTGGAAAGAAAAAAGCAGCGACGAATAAAACAATGGGAATCGCAATAAGTTTTATGATCAAACTGGTCATATTTAACCTCCTGTCTGCTGATATTGTAACCACGATCTTTTGTCTCAATTCAGCAAAAATGAAGCATACTAAACATCAGCTGAAAAAAGACAGGAGTGGAGGACATGCCAGAACTTCCAGAGATGGAGAATTACAGGATGGCGTTATCCCGCCAGTTGAAAGCAAAGCCAATTACACAGGTGGAGATCAACCGTAAAAAATCCATTAATAAAAAATCGGAGATCTTTGCAGCAGAATTGCAGGGAGCGGTGGTTACTGATATAAGAAGGCGGGCTAAGTATTTGATTTTTCAATTGAGCACCGGGAACGCACTGCTGCTCCATCTCATGCTCGGCGGGTGGATGTATATTGGAAATGATCAAGATAACCCTGATCGGACAAAGCAAGTCATTTTATCCTTCGGCGATAAAAGGCTTTATTTTATTGGGTTACGGTTAGGTTATCTTCATTTGCTGAAGGGGATTGAACTTAAAGAAAAATTGGAAGAGCTGGGTCCAGAGCCTCTTAATCCCGATTTTACCCTTGAAACGTTACAGGAACGCCTAGGTACGAAGAGAGGGACATTGAAATCCATCTTGATTGATCAAAAATTTCTGGCAGGAATTGGTAATTGTTATTCAGACGAAATATGCTGGCAGGCCAGACTGCAGCCGGAAAGAAAAGCCAGCGAACTTAATGCAAACCAAGTTATTGAACTGTATCAAGCGATTGGGCCGGTTTTGCAAAATGGAATTCAATTTGGAGGATATATGGAAAATCCGCTGTATGCTGGCGATTCGAAAACAGGAGGATATAACAACCATTTGCTTGTCTATGAACGGGAGCATCAACCGTGTCTCAGATGCGGAACAGAAATCAGGAAAAGGGAAATTTCTTCGCGAAAATCGTTTTTCTGCCCTAACTGTCAGGTTTAGAATCAAGGCAATCCTTAAAATATTGAGAATTAGAAGTGTACGACTGAGAGGCAGAGATGTCTCTTTTTTATTTCTTTTCTGGGCGGTTCAATCACACCCCTTCATAAATCAACCACATTGACTAACAGAACTTTTTTTAGATATATCAAATAATATATTGACATATATCAGGTATATCAATTAAGTTAATAGTATAACCAATTTACTGAAAATTCAGAAAGGATATTTTTTATAGCTTTTATTGAAAGCGCTGTCATCCCTCCATTAAGGTTCCAACTGCCTTTACGGTGGATAATTTTAAAAGCATCCTAACCGATCCGGTAAACATTCGGGCCTTTATCATTGGATTGCTTCTTTCTATGGGGCAAGGCCTGCTCGTGGTGCTGGTGGCAGGGCTGGCTGCTTATCCACTTTCTCGTTATCAGATGAAATATAAAAAGCATTTTATGTTTACGATTCTCTTTATGACTTCACTGCGATTACGGCTGTTATGGTGCCAGTATATCAGTTGTTTATTTATATGAAAATTCAAGACTCGCTATGGGGGACGATGTTCTTTTTACAGCGGCTGTACTCCCTTATGCAATCTGGATGCTGAAAAACTTCATGGATGCCGTTCCACTGGAGCTTGAGGAATCCGCTTGGATTGATGGTGCCTCGGTATGGCAGGGACTGAAAAGAATTGTCGCGCCATTGATGATTCCAGGTATCTGTACGGTCGGCATTTTTACCTTTTCAGGCAGCTGGGGCAATTTCTTTGTACCGTATATTCTCATTCAGTCTCCAGAGAAGCTTCCTGCTTCAGTTACCATTTATCAGTTTTTTGGTAACTTTGGAATGGTAGAGTACGGTAAACTCGCCGCATTTTCCATTCTGTATACCTTCCCGGCGATTATTTTGTACATCTTTTCGCAGCACTTTATGTCTCAAGGCTTCAGCCTGGGCGGGGCTTCCAAAGGGTGACTGTGAGTGGAAGCAGGCCGGTTCGAAGAAGGAGTTAACTGTTAGAATTGTCGGACCTTTCAGATATAATCAATATGTATACACTGTTTTCCAGATATAGTTTGCATATTTCTGTTTTTGGAGTGGTAACATGGAACCTTTATACAAACAAGTTTATCAATCAATCAAAAAAAATATTATCAATGGCCAGTATGCAGCAGGAGATCGGGTACCTTCTGAAAAAGAACTATCAGACTCCTTTCAAGTTAGCCGTATAACCAGCAAGAAGGCGTTGGAGTTACTAGTCAGTGAAGGCCTCGTGTTTCGCCAGCGCGGAAAAGGAACCTTCGTGTCTGAAGATTCAACAGACAACCCAGAAAATGACGTAAAAGAAACCAACAAGTTTTTAGTCGGATTGATTGTGCCTGACTTGGATGACAGTTATGTTTCAAAAGTGGTTTCCAGTATTGAAGAAGCAGCCAATCATCGCTGTTTCGTGATATTAAAGCGCACAAATGGATCAATCGATAAAGAGGCAGATGCTATCAGACAGCTGATCGACTTTGGAGTAGACGGGTTAATCCTTTATCCTGCACACGCTGAACATTATGGATCTGAGATTCTTAAAATGGTGATCACAGAATATCCGTTTGTGCTGATTGACCGAACCTTTAAGGGAGTGGCCGCGGCGTTCGTTTCGACTGACAATATTAAGGCTGCTCAACAGGGAATAAACTATTTGTTCGAATTGGGACATGAATACGTCGGTGTTCTGGGACCAGCCACTGCAGAAACGACGACCGTCGTAGACCGTTTTAACGGTATACTGCGCGCGTATGAAGAAAAGAACCGAATCGTTAACCGGCAGTTATGGTGTTCTGATCTGAAAAAATCTTTGCCTTCCTCTATCAGCAAAGATATTAAACCAGAACATGATGTCGAGATCATCAAGAAACACCTTCAAAAGCACCCAGAGATCACAGCGATATTTGCCCTGGAATACAACATTGCGGTTCTTGCCAAACGTGCAGCCGAAGAGTTGGGTCTTCGTGTTCCTGGAAATCTCTCAATCTTATGTTTTGATGCGTACGACAACAATTTAAGCGGCTGGGAGTTTACTCACCTTCGCCAAAACGAAAAAGAGATGGGAAGGCTTGCTCTTAACCGATTGCTGGAGATGATGAACGGCAGCTCTTCTATTAAAAAAGAATTTTTGGACGTGGAATTAATAGAAGGAGATTCTACCCGTCCACTCCATTGAAAACCTTTTCAAAAATTTAAGAATTTCATGATAAAGAGGAGGAGTGATGAAAAGTGGTTTCCGTAGCGTTATTAAGCAAATGGCATGTTCATGCTGATGATTATGCGAGAGAGGCAAAAAGGAATCCATCCCTTTCTATTCAACGAGTTTGGGATGAAGATCCTTCGAGGGGAGAAAAATGGGCCCAAGAACTGGGAGTACGTTTTGAAAAAGAACTTGAAGCAGTGCTGCAAGACCCTGGAATTGATGCGGTTATCGTCAACACACCCACGAATTTGCACAAAGAAGTGATCATGGCAGCCGTCGCACACAAAAAACATGTTTTTACAGAGAAGGTCCTTGCGTTAACAATAGCTGACTGTGAAGAAATCTATGAGGTTGTGGCAAAAGCAGGTGTTAAGTTAACCGTCTCCTTGCCGAGGCTGACAACCAATTACTATTTGTATGCACAGCACGCGTTAGATCAGGGGTGGCTAGGGGAGCTGACATCGATTCGCTGCCGGCTGGCACATAATGGTGCTGTTCCTGAGAGCGGCAATGTAAATGGCTGGCTTCCTCCACATTTTTATAACAAAGAACAATGCGGAGGTGGAGCGTTAATCGACCTTGGCGCCCATCCCATCTATTTAACCAACCGGCTGGCAGGGCCTGCAAAAGCGGTAACGTCTATTTTTCAACAAAGTAATGAAAGAAATGTGGAGGAGAGTGCGATGGTCCTTGTCGAATATGAATCAGGTGCGCTCGGAACGGTGGAAACCGGATTTTTATCGTATGGAAGTCCTTTTCAGTTAGAGGTTTACGGTACAAAAGGAGCCTTACTGATTGAAGAAAACGAAATTCGTCTAACTAGCAGACAGCTTGATCAAGAGGGCTGGGCCACACCACAGCAGTTGCCCGAAGCACTTCCGATGCCGATGGAACAATGGGCGGAGTCCATACTGAATGGAGGAGAAACGACGATCACGAAAGAAGATGTTTGCAGTCTTACCTTAATCAACGAAGCAGCAGCACGATCAAACGCTGAAGGAAGAAAGGTTTCAATTTCTGAAGTAAAAGAAGTTCTCTTTAATCAATAATCAAGGAGGAAGCTATCGTGTCTAAGAAAATACGGATCGGAATTATTGGATGCGGCGGAATCGCCAACGGAAAGCATATGCCAAGCCTTTCAAAGATTGACGAAGCAGAACTGGTTGCCTTTTGTGACCTGGAAGAAGAAAAAGCAAGAAAAGCGGCTCAGGAGTTTGGAACCGAGGATGCCAAAGTGTATCTCGATTACAAAGAACTTCTTGAGGATGAACGCGTTGACGTCGTTCATGTTTGTACACCGAACCATTCCCATGCAGAAATCACGATCGATTCTCTTGAAGCGGACAAACATGTAATGTGCGAAAAACCAATGGCCAAAACAGCAGCTGATGCCCGCCGAATGGTCGAGACCGCCAAACGAACAGGGAAAAAACTGACCATCGGCTATCAATATCGTTTCCGTGCAGACAGCTGGCATTTACATAAGCTGTGTGAGCGCGGAGATTTTGGAGATATCTATTATGCGAAAGCACACGCGATCCGCCGTCGTGCTGTCCCAACATGGGGCGTGTTCCTGGATGAAGAAAAGCAGGGTGGGGGATCACTGATCGATATCGGTACACATTCACTCGATATGACCCTATGGATGATGAACAATTACGAACCGAAGGCAGTACTCGGAACGACCTATCACAAACTCGGCAAAAAGAAAGACGCAGCAAACGCCTGGGGTTCCTGGGATCCTGAAAAGTTTACCGTAGAAGATTCAGCCTTTGGCATGATCACCATGAAAAACGGAGCAACCATCTCGCTGGAAACGAGCTGGGCACTGAATACCTTACAGACAGGTGAAGCCATGTGTACCCTATGTGGAACAGAAGGCGGAGCCGACATGTTGGACGGACTAAGGATAAACGGAGAAGACTTCGGCAAGCTATACACGAATGAGGTTCAGGTTGATGGAAAAGGAGTCGCATTTTATGATGCGGATGAAGAAAGCGATGCCGAGCATGAAGCAAGACTGTGGATCGACGCTATTCTGAACGACAAGGAGCCGGTAGTTAAACCGGAACAGGCTTTGGTGGTTACGGAGATTCTTGAAGCAATCTACGAATCTGCCAAATCTGGCAAGGCGGTTTATTTCGACGAAGAAGTGAAAGGTCTAGACAAGTCTGTCAAAACAAATAAAATACTTCAATAAATAATACCGAAAAAGGCTGCAGGGGTATCTGCAGCTTTTTTGGCGGTATCAAAGGAGATTGAATGATGGGTGCAATGCTTACCGGCCAGTTACTCTATTTACGTTCTTCTTTCTCTGTATTCCGATCATCCTTCATTAATGTCTTCATATCAATTTTGAGCATCCGATCCCTTGGATAGGTCCCGGTATACCGATATTTGTTCGCTCCTGATTCAAAGGAGACATAGAGGTCACTTTTTACTAGCACTGCTCCTTCATTCATGGGAATCGCGGTGATACTTTCTATCGGTTTGGCGGTTTGTCCATCAAGGAACCAAAGAGGGACTTGCTTTTCCCCGATCGTAAAGTATTGATTAGGCTCCTCTTTCAGCGGATCTTCGTATCGATAGAGAACACTATCGTTTGCCCGTCCATAGGAAGTAACTAAAGAGATTCCCTTCTTTTGAACAATGGCGCCCTGAACCTTTCCGATGGTGGAAAAGACATAATCCGGAGTTGCAGGTTCATTCGATGTTTGATTCCATTGTTCACTTGTCAGCATGTCCGTACTTGGTGTGAGCTTATAACCGACCATCCAGGCATATTGCATTTCTCCGGCACGGTTCACCTGGTGGTGTGCTGGATCCGTCGGGTAGCTGCTTGGCTCATAAAATTCACCCACCCATAGAATTTTTTTATCATCGTCATAGACATCATAAGCCGCTTCTACGGGAACAGGAATCTGGTTCGTGAACGTAAGCTCATCATTATTTTGCGCCGCAACGATATCACTGATATTTAATGTATAGAGAAATTGTTCGGAAGAGATCCAAACATGGTCCATGCTTACGGTAACGCCTCCCGCGTGGCCGGTGTATGGTGTGCCGTCTTGGTTATACAATACAATGGATTTCACCAGTTTTTCAGTTGTGGCATCAATCACGGATAGCGTTCCGGGCCTTCCATTATCCAAATAATTAATGGTAAATAACCAGTCTTTTTTCTTGTAATAGCCGAGTCCTTGCGGGACAAGATCCTGTACCAATCCAGGGATGATCGGGCCATCCTTGCTGATATCCCACAGTGTTTGATATTTTGGGTTTCTGTCATTGGATGATCTTTCTACTTGTGTAATGAGCTGATGTCCGGGTCTAACCGTTAGGGGGGCTGATTTCGCCGATTCATTTCCTGAAGTATCAACAGCTGTCATTTGTACGGTATAATCAAGATTGCCGATCAGCGAAGATATCGTAAATTCATGCTGGGATGGAGGAACGGAAAATTCTAAATTTCCATTCTTGTAGATATTATAGCGATAGAGATCGGATTCTGAATTGGGTTCCCACGTTACCGGAATTTCACCATTTCCTGCCTTTGCGTTTATATTGGCAGGGATGGCAGGTGCTGCATCGTCTTGTTTTGGTCTTGGAGGAGCCTGTCCCGGTTCGATCCAGCCAGGCGTCGGATTTTGATTGCCGGATAACGTTCTCATCGTATTGGTTCCATTGGTTGGAAAGCCGAACGTAATGGACTTGTTTGCGGCAACTTGGTCACCGGTATAGTTCGCTTTTACAACTTCTTTTCCGCCCGGTTCAAAAATAGATACCTTCTGGGTTTTGCTATTCACCAGGCCGCCAACGTCTTCTATCCTCTGCAAGTGATCTTCTTCGATGTATTTACTGGCATAAGACGAAAAATAAAAGTGATTGAAGCCTTCCAATGTCATCGGCTGAGTTTCCTGTCTTCTCGTCCAGAAAAGCATCGTATCCCACGGGCCGATTTTGGCTGAATTTTCGATGGTCTTGTTCCAGCCTCCTGTTTGAATGTGATAGCCTTGCAGATTGATCTCCTGATCGCTGTTATTATAGATTTCGATATACTCAAATGCATCATAACCCGCATAGTTATCCGTATCTGGAATGACCTCTGTAATCAATAGATCGGGTACTGCATTTTCAGCAGCATTTGCTTTAAACGCATCCAGTCCCCAATCATTTCCCATTGCCAGAACAAGCGTTGCAGCATAGACGAGCCACTTCCTATACTTCAAACCTTTCATTCTTTCCCCTCCCCGGTAATATTTTGTTGATCCTATTCTTTCCAGATAACATTTAGAGAGGATAAACACACAAAAAAAAACCCCATGACATAGCATGTGCGGCAATAAATGCCGTACGAATGCATGTTCACAGGGTTCTCCGTATCTCTACCCGAAACACTAACTAGTTTAAGTTATCTGATTATTTTTAATTATACATAAATTTGGAAGAGATAGCAACATAAACCGGGACGATCCAGAATAGTTTATATTAACCTGCTAAATGGTTCATCAATATTTTCATTCGGTCATCTATAGTAAATGATCAAAAGCTGTTTTCGTAAGCACTGTTGCTCTTGGGAGTGGTTGATTTCCGTTGCAGGATGCTCGCTTTTACCGGCGTAAACGCCTACTTTCGCAGGGCGTGTGCTGAGCCCGTCGGTGCTAGCGCCTTCATATGGTCTCACCTGTCACGCTCGTCCCGCAGGACAAGGAAGGCTTCGGCAGCGTTATATCGCACGAAGAAAATGTGAAATTCATTTTCGAGGAGTCTCGCACCTTGTACTACAATCAACTTGTCAATGAAGTTTCTTTACAACAATGTTCCCAAAGCAACAATCTTTTAGGAAAGAGCATTTCCAAATAATAGTTGACAGACTCGTTTGAATATTGTATAAATTGTTTAGCAAATAAAAAAATAATGCATTGTGTAGATTTATGGCCGGAGATGAAGAGAAGCCATAGTCATTAAAAACATGTTACATGTTTTTTTGACTATGGCTTTTATTTTTCTTCTTCCATAATTTTACATAATGAAAAAGGGAAGGGGTCAGATTATGAGTTTTGAGCATTTGGATTCTCCAAAATTAAAGCGCTTTCAAAGAAAAGTCACCCTCTTGTCAGCTGCCGGTACTTTTCTTGATGGCTTTGATTTAACGGTTATTGCTGTTGCCATGCCGTTAATTTTAAGCCAGTGGGAAATTACTCCCGGGATTCAGGCTTTGATCACATCTTCGGCTGTTATTGGTTCATTGATCGGTGCGTTGTGGCTTGGTAACTTAACCGATAAATTCGGCCGAAAAGCGATGTATGTTGTTGATTTAATGGCTTTTGTTGTGTTTGCCGCCTTAACCGCATTCGCACAGGCTCCATGGGAGCTCATTTTATTCCGTTTCTTGTTAGGAATTGGAATCGGTGCAGACTATCCGATTTCTGCTACTCTTGTATCGGAATTCAGTTCAACCAAAAGCCGGGGAAAACATAGTACATCTCTGGGGGCCATGTGGTTTGTAGGCGCTGTTACGGCCTATCTCGTCGGAATCTTGTTAGTGCCGGTTGGGCCGAGTGCCTGGAGATACATGCTTCTGGTAGGAGCTGTTTTTGCATTAATTGTTTTCTTTTTTAGAGTCACCCTTCCGGAATCTCCTAGATGGCTGGCTTCAAGAGGACGTGAGAAAGAAGCAGAAGAGATCATGCTGAAAATTACCGGGCAAAAAGTCATCATTCCAGCAGATTCTGCTCCGAAAACAAAAGTCAGCCATTTATTTTCAAAAACTCTTTTTAAACGTACGTTCTTTGTTTGCGGCTTTTGGTTCTGCTATGCAGTCGCCTATTATGGAATCTCCATGTATACACCAACGATATTAAAACCGTTTACCAATGGTTCACAAATGATGGTTTATATGGGAGCTGGAACGGTCAGTTTATTAGGTTTATTGGGTGCCATCGTCGGAATGAACCTTGTTGAAAGGATTGGAAGAAGACCTCTAATTATCACGTCGTTTACTGGTTTATCGATTGCACTGATTATTCTCGCTCTTAATCCAAGTCCTACGTTTGCATTTCTGGTCATCCTGTTCAGTTTGGCTGTGCTGTTTGCCAATATGGGTGGAGGAATCCTTAACTTTGTCTATCCAACAGAATTATTCCCGACAAGCATACGCGCAAGTGCTTCCGGTTTGGCTACAGGATTCAGCCGAATTGGTTCCATTATGGGGATCTTGGTATTCCCGAATTTGATTGCCGCATGGGGAAGCAGCAAAGCCCTCTGGTTTTTTGCAGTCATCGGTTTATTGGGCTTAATTATATCGGCATTATTGGCCCCAGAAACGAAAGGGAAAAAATTAGAAGAACTGAATGAGAATCGAACTCCTGATTTTCATTCACCAATAGACGGAGAAAATCATGGAAAAATGGCTTAATAGCTGGTCATTTGGCCTAAATGCAAGTGTAGATGAGTTTACCGCGATAAAAAAAGCGGGGTTCGATGGCATTGAAATACTGGCTGAACAGAATAATGCTCATCACTATTTAAAGTTTGCCAGTGATTTAGATTTTAAAGTTGGATTGCATTTGCCTTTCCACGATCTCAATCTGGCTACTCCTGATTCGATAGTTTACGAAAGAACATTTAATGTTTTAACACAATGGCTGGCAAGGCTTGCTGAATGTGGGGGGAAGCATGCGACCTTTCATGGCGGCTATGCCTGGTTCTCTGAAGAACGAAATGAGTCCTTACTCCGGGTAAAAGAGCGAATTTTAAAGCTAAATGAAGTGGCAATAAAGCATGGGGTAGAATTGCTGTTGGAAAATCTCATTCCGGATCGATTGAACTATTGCCATCAGATTGCTTCTAATGTGGAAGAATGGATCGATTTAATCACTGCTTCAAATGTAAAGGCGTGCCTGGATATCGGCCATTTAGATTTGATGGGGGAGGCTTTGGAAACAACGATTGATCAGCTGGCTGGATCATTAGGCGGCATCCATTTATCAGAGAATGATGGGAAATCGGATCTTCATCTGCTTCCTGGGGAGGGAAATCATTTCACGGAGGGGCTGGAGGGCTTTTTAGAGAAGCAATTCTTTGATGGCCCGGTGATCTATGAAATTAATCCGTATCAATACTCGATCCAGGATATTATCAATCATGTATCGAACGTTAATTCTATCGTACGATAACAGGCATCTCTGAAACTTACAACTGAATAACAGCGGGAAGAGAATAAGAGAAACCCCTAGCTATTTTAGCCTTTGCTTATAAGGCTTCTATAGCTGGGGGTTTTATTCATTTTAGTGCAGTTTAAATGGAGGTATTCATATGGCAAAAGGTTTTATATTTGATTTGGATGGAACCGTATATATAGAAAACCAGATGATTGAGGGGGGGAAGGAAGCGATAGAATATTTGCGGAATGGCGGGCACAAGGTCGTCTTTTTCACGAATAAATCGATTTCAACTCGTCATGACTATGTAAAGAAGCTGAATGGACTGGGCATTGCGGCATCCATCGATGAAGTCATCAATTCCAATTACATTACAGCCAAGTTTTTAAAACAGCAAATGAATCTTAGCGATGCGGCATATGTGATCGGGGAGGACGCTTTATTCGAAGAGTTGATCCATGAAGGAATAAGACTTACCGAGAATCCTGCCCAAGCGACCTTTGTCGTTTTAGGCTGGGATCGCCAATTCAATTATCAAAAACTAAACGATGCCTACCAGGCATGGGTGAAAAACGGGGCGGTGATTCTGGCAACCAACCCGGATCGCACGTGTCCGGTTGTGGATGGTGAGATTCCTGATTGTGGGTCCATTATTGGGGCAATGGAAGGAACGATTGGCAAGCCCATTGATTATATTATGGGGAAACCTTCGAAATTCGCGGCGAATATTGTCATAAGGGATGTTTTACATTTAAAGCCTGAAGAATGCTATATCATCGGAGACCGTTTAGAGACGGATATCCGAATGGGAAATGATAATGGGATCCAAACCGTGCTTGTGCTGTCTGGAATTACAACAAAAGAAATGGTAAAGGATTCTGTACAAAAACCTTCCTATATCCTTCAAAGCATTAAAGATATCCACCAGTTGCCATTGCACCGCTCTTTGCCAATAACGAGTCATTAGGAGAAGGAGGTCGATAGGATTGAAGGAATTGGCAGCAAACTTTGATGCAGAGATGCTGGTGAAACTATTCATATCTGCCATATTGGGGCTGGCTATCGGTTTAGAAAGACAATTAAAGAGGAAACCATTGGGGTTAAAAACAAGCTTGGTTATTTCCATTATTAGCTGTCTGTTAACCATTGTTTCCATACAATCTTCCTATTCCTTTCCGTCATCTGCTCTCGTAAAAATACAAATGGATCCGCTTCGATTAGCTGCGCAGATTGTTTCGGGAATTGGGTTTTTAGGAGCGGGAGTGATTTTAAGAAAAGAGGATGATACCATCACGGGTTTAACGACGGCTGCCATGATATGGGGAGCGGCGGGGATTGGTATCGCAACCGGTGCGGGTTTTTTTATCGAAGCTGTTGCAGGTGTCATCCTGCTTATGATCAGTGTTGAGATTCTTCCTCTTTTTATTAATAAACTAGGTTTTTGGCGAAAGATTCAAGCAAAAGAAATCTCCCTAAAACTTAACTTGAAATACAGGGATGAAATGGGTGAGGTGATTGCTGAAGTACAGAAGCAAGGGCTTAGAATCGATCATGTTCATATCCAGGATCTGGAAGATCATTCACTTCTTCTGGAGTTAAAAGTAGCGGTATTAAACAAAAATACCATTTATGACATTTACAGAGGCATAACAGAGATTAACAAAGTTCATCGGACAGATATCAGCGGTTAATCAGGCACATAAAAAGGGAACAATTCTCTCTAGTTCCCCTTTTGTGTGCTTTTTAGATATCAAAATTCCATAGGGAGGAATCTCCGGTAGACATGGCCAGAGCACCCGCTTCCAGTCCTTTGATGATATCTTCTTTTGAACTGATTAAGCCTCCTGCAATGATGGGCAGGTTAACCTGTCTTGTCAGATGATCGATCACGTTTGGCATAAGTCCTGGCAGCACCTCAATGGCATCCGGATGATACGTCTCGCATATGCTGATTCCCTTTGAAATGGCACTATGGTCAATAAGAAACATTCGTTGAATGACCATTAACCCTTCTTCTTTGGCAAATTTAATCAGGGTGCTTTTTGTTGTAATGATGCCTAAGGGCTTCCATTTTTGAGCAATATATTTTATGGCGCTCTTCGTATTGGAAAGGCCTTCTATAAAATCGATATGAATAAAGATACTCTTTTGAGCTTCTTTTAATCGATCAAGATATTCTGTTATATTCAACAAATTTCCTGTTAAGAGGAATACAATATTTGCATTGCTTGTTATCGCTTTTTCGATTTCTTCTTCATTTTTAATAGCAGCAATGACTTGTGACTGAACGAGATCTACGATATTCATACGGTGCAACTCCTTAGCCAAGGTTTGAAATTTTGTTAAAATATAGGGTTTTATCAGGTATTCTATATCAGAAATCATTTCTCCTTCCGACAAAGGCAGCGTGAACTATTTTTTCACTCAGTTACGAAGATCGTATTCAATTTTAATATAACGATCCTGTTGCGTATGTTCACCAACCTGCATAACCTGATGAGATAAAGTGATCAAAGAGGTGATCAGTTTGAAACGCGACGATTGTTTTAGACCATTTATCAGTCCCAATCCAATTACTTCATTTAATCCCGTTTAATCCCGTTCAAATCTCCCCCAAAATTGACAAAAGATCATTCATTAGTCCTTTCTCCAGTGTAATTGGTGATGTAGTCATAAGAAAAAATGTTTATGTAGCACCTAATGTTAGTGTACGTGCGGATGAAGGGACTCCATTTTATATAGGGTCTAATACAAATCTTCAGGATGGAGTCATTTTATAAAATTAGAATTTCGATAATATATCTGGATTTTCGATAATAAAAAATTTTTTTCGATAATAAAGTCTGCGTACAGCTCCTAAAAGATAAAATCAGAGTCCATTCCCCCCTAAATATTAAACTTTCTTTCTTCTTAAGCCGTTTTAAGCAGGGAATTAGAGGTATTCATACAATTAAAGCTCCTTTCATCTGACTTTGAGAGGGGGATTTTAAGTTGATTTGTTTATTTTCCCGGTTCCGTCGCAACAATTTACATACACCAATCCCCTCTAAATGAGATATTAGTTTTCTTACGAACGTTTATTCGATAAAATAGAGGATGAGGTGACGATATGGAAACGAAAAAAACGATGCAGGAACTGCTTGCATTATTAAGAACGGAGCCGTCCATTAATGAACAGATTGTTCACTGGAAAATAATAGAAGAAAAAGAAGCGTTGACAGGGCAAATACCTGAAACACTTCATCCACATATAAAACAAGCATTACAAGACAGGGGAGTAACTTCACTATATTCCCACCAGCTGACTGCCTTCCAAACCGCACAGAACCAAAAGAGTTTTGTCGCGGTCACGCCGACAGCTTCAGGGAAAACCCTGTGCTATAACTTGCCGGTCCTGCAAGAAATCGCGATAAACCCGGACAGCAGAGCCTTATACTTATTTCCGACCAAAGCGCTCGCACAGGACCAAAAGGCTGAGATCAACGAGTTTATTGATGCGATCGGTCTTGATATCAAGAGCTATACGTATGATGGCGATACACCGGCCAACATCAGGCAGGTGGTAAGAAAAGCCGGAAATGTCGTTATGACAAATCCGGACATGCTGCATTCAGCGATTCTGCCTCATCATACGAAGTGGGTCTCACTGTTTGAGAACCTGAAGTATATCGTCATCGACGAGCTCCATACATACAGAGGGGTGTTTGGCAGCCATGTCGCAAATGTCATCCGCCGTTTGAAGAGAATTTGCTCATTCTATGGAAGCGATCCGATCTTCATCTGTACTTCAGCTACGATTGCCAATCCGAAAGAACTGGCGGAAAATCTCACAGGAACAGGAATGGAACTCATCAACAACAACGGCGCGCCGAGCGGTAAGAAACACTTCATCTTCTATAACCCGCCGATTGTGAACAAGCCGCTGAACGTTCGGAAATCAGCCACACTGGAGGCGAGAGATCTTGCAGGCCAGTTTCTTAAAAACAAGATCCAAACGATCGTTTTTGCCAGAAGCCGCGTGAGAGTGGAAATTCTGCTGACGTACCTTCAGGAACTAGCCAAAAAGGAATTCGGCATGAAGTCCATTCAAGGGTATCGAGGCGGCTATCTTCCGACCCAGCGGAGGGCCATCGAGAAGGGCTTGCGAAACGGGGAGATCATGGGTGTCGTCAGTACAAACGCCCTTGAGCTTGGTGTCGATATCGGACAGCTCCACGCTTGTATTTTAACAGGGTATCCCGGGTCGATCGCCAGTGCGTGGCAGCAGGCGGGAAGAGCGGGCCGCCGTCAGGATGAATCTGTCGTGATCATGGTCGCTAGCTCTAGTCCGATGGATCAGTATATCATTCAGCAGCCGGAATACTTTTTTGACCGGTCGCCTGAATCTGCCCGTATCAACCCGGAAAATCTGATCATCCTTGTGGATCATGTCAAATGTGCGGCATATGAGCTTCCCTTTAAAGAAGGGGATGTATTTGGAGGAGTAGAAATTGAAGAGATACTTGAGTTTTTAACCGAAGAACAAGTCCTTCATCATCAGGGGAAACGATACTTCTGGATGAACGATTCCTTTCCGGCCCACAACATTTCGTTACGCTCCGCCTCTCAGGAAAATGTGGTGATCGTGGATCAAAGTGATGTAGCAAACGTAAGAATCATCGGGGAGATGGACCGTTTCAGCTCAATGACTCTTTTGCATGAAGAAGCCATTTATCTTCATCAGGGTGTTCAATATCAGGTTGAAAAACTGGATTATGAAGAAAAGAAAGCATTCGTCCGGGAAGTAGATGTTGATTATTTTACAGATGCCAATCTTGCCGTTTCCTTAAAAGTGCTCGAAATCGACAAGAATACGAAGCTGAAAGATCAGGAGAGGGCATTTGGGGAAGTAACCGTGAATGCGATGGCTACCATTTTTAAGAAAATAAAATTTGAAACCCATGAGAATATCGGATCTGGCCCCATCCATCTTCCGGAAGAGGAGCTTCACACGTCAGCTACCTGGCTTGAATTTGACCGGGATCAGCTTCAAAATATACGTGAAAGCTCCATCGAACAGGGGCTGATCGGGATTGCAAATGTGTTCCGGCATGTAGCTCCGCTTTTTGTTATGTGCGATCCGAGCGATCTGCATGTTGTTCCGCAGATCAAAGCGGTTCATTCCGGAAAGCCGACTATTTTCCTTTATGACCGGTATCCGGGCGGAATCGGGTTGAGTGAGAATGTATATAAGATATGGGATACGGTGATACACGAAGCTCACCAGGTTATCCAAACATGCCCTTGTGAAGCAGGATGCCCTTCTTGTACGGGAACAATGCTTGAAGGGGAAAATGCGAAAGTTCTGGCACTGAAGCTGCTGGATGCAGTCAGGAGAGATGAAAATGTCGATGCAGTCGAAACTGAATCGTTTTAAGAAGCACCTCGTCTCTGAGAAGAAGGAAGCCCTGACGAGCATCCAGACGCCGCCTTCTCAGCCAGTCATTCAGCATCATAAAGCTTGGAACAGTTTTCAAACGACGCCTTATTTTTATGAAGAAGAGTATTGCCTCGTCAGGGAAGTCAGCTATCCATTGGATCAGCGCTGGGGAAATTATTCATTCGAAGAACTGGAAGAAGTGATGGAAAACTGGAGGAAGGCTGGTGCCGTTCATCCGCTATCTTCTCATGACCTATATCCATCCGATCTTGTTTTCTTTGATACGGAAACGACTGGACTAAGCGGTGGAGCAGGAAATACCATCTTTCTCCTCGGCTACAGCCAAGTGGAAGAAGATCAGGTAAAAGTGAAACAGTTTTTTCTTCCAGGCCCTGGATCGGAAATTGCGATGTACCATCTTTTTTTAATTCAAATCAAGGAACTGAAAAACTTGGTTACGTACAATGGGAAATCCTTTGACTGGCCTCAAGTTAAAACGAGACATACACTGATTCGGGATTTTGTACCTTCTCTGCCGGCGTTTGGACATTTTGATCTTCTCCATGGATCCAGAAGGCTTTGGAAACAGAGCCTTGAATCCGTAAGGCTCTCTGTCGTTGAAAAGGAGATCCTCGGTGTGAAGCGGGAGCATGACACTCCAGGTTATCTGGCGCCCATGCTCTATTTTCAATATTTAAAAGAAAACGATCCCGAACTTGTAAAAGGGATCATGACCCATAATGAATGGGATGTTTTATCGCTGATTTCCCTCTATATCCATATCTCCAAACTCCTGCAGGGCGGATCTGCAGTGACGAGCATTGAACAGTATGAATCGGCAAGGTGGTACGAATCTGCCGGCCAGTTTGGCATTGCTCTGCAAAAATATACGGAGATGATGAACGGGGAAGGAAGCCAAAGTAAAATGGCCAAAAAGGCAGCAGCGGCTCTTTATAAAAAAACAAAGCAAGATCATCTGGCAGTTCCGCTCTGGCAGGAACTTTGCACCAATGGTTCGCTGGGAAATGATGAAGAACCGTATGTCGAATTGGCGAAATGGCATGAACATCAGGGAAAAGACTATGAAAAAGCGCTCTATTATGCAGAAGCTGCGTACGGGATCTGGAAGAGCAAAAAGAGGTTGTTAAAACGGACGGAAGAGAAAGAAAAAGCAGCTTTGGACAACAGAATTCAGAGATTAAGAAAAAAATGTGAAAACTCCTAAAAAAATATAAATTTTGGCCGATAAATGTATTTAAATTTGGACACTTTTTGTGTAGAATAAAAAAAGAGATTTTTCATAGGAAAATAATAATTATTCCCCAGGCAAGCGCAAAATGTGCGCCGCTTTGACGATAATCGCTAAAACGTTACACGTGATGTAGAAATTTGGGGAATCGGCCATTTTCCTGTAAAAATATGCTAGTATATTAAGCGATGGAGAGATGGATCCGTGAGGCAATGGGTAGTATTTGCATTTTTTCTTGTTTTGGGACTGACGTTTTTTATTGCAAATGAATTAAGTCATGTTACGTGAGGGAACTGATCATTTTGATTGGTTCCTTTTTTCAAAGTAAATGAAGTGCTGGGAGAGAAGTTCATGGTGAAAAACTTGCTGATAACTGGATATAAATCCCATGAACTCGGGATTTTTAAAGAGAAAGATCCGGGGGTACACTATATAAAAAAAGCCATTGAGAAACAACTGACAGTGCTCTTGGAAGAAGGACTGGAATGGGTGATCATCAGCGGCCAGCCGGGTGTTGAAATATGGGCGGGGGAAGTCGCTGTTGAGCTTCGGGATCAAAGATTTCCGGATCTCAAACTTGCAGTGCTTACCCCATTCCTGGATCAGGAAGCGAATTGGAACGAAGCCCGGCAGGAGCAGTATCATGAACTGCTGGCGCAGGCGGATTTTGTAGAATCGATCTCCAATAAACCGTACTTCAGTCCGAAGCAGCTGGCCGCAAAAAATGGGTTTCTTGTGCAGAAAACCGATGGGATGCTCATTTTATATGATGAAGATACTCCGGGAACACCGCGTTTTTATCTTAAACCTGCCAGACGGAGGCAAGAAAAAGATCCGGCATACGAAGTACTATATATCACACCGTCTGACCTTGAACTGATCTATCAGGATGAACAGGACGCCAAAGGGGAATTTTGGGAATGATTTTGGATAGAAATTGACTTTTTCTATTGAATTTGAAAAAATATAGGCTAGATTTAATAAAAAGTCATCATGTATAAATAAAGAACGGTGTATTTGTTTGAATTATGCTGCGAACGCAGGAAAAATGAAGTTAAACATTGAGGTGAGCCCGATGAATGGAGAAAAACGATTGAATCTGACTGCAAAAGAAATTCTCGAAAAAGATTTTAAACAGGGTTTTCGAGGTTATGATCAAGATGAAGTAGATAAATTTCTTGATTTGATCATAAAAGACTATGAGAACTTCCAAAAGGAATTTGACAAAGTCATTCAGGAAAACAACAGGCTTCGCAAAGAAGTGCAAAATACATCTGAACAGACAAGAAGAGTTCCAACATCATCCATGAACATTAATTCCGACATTCTTCAGCGTCTGTCAAATCTGGAAAAGCACGTATTCGGAAGCAAACTTTACGATTGATTCAGTAATTATTATCCATTTGATTTTTAAACAGCTTCCTGCTATACTAAATTTTGCTTTGACAATTTAAAACTAATAACGTTCGGGTAATCGCGGCATCTTTTTAAAGATGTTGAGGAAAGTCCATGCTCGCACGGTCTGCGATGGCCGTAGTGTTCGTGCCTGGCGAAAAGATAAGCCAGGGTATTCTGGTTTCGACTGGATTAACGGCAGGGAACTCACCTAAGTCTTCGGATATGGTGACACTACCTTTAAAGTGCCACAGTGACGTAGTCTTTCCGGAAACGGCAAGAGTGGAACGCGGTAAACCCCACGAGCGAGAAACCCAAATTATGGTAGGGGAGTTTTCTGAGCGGAATTGAACGCGAAGAAGAACAGATGACTATTCATCTGGAGATAGATGATTACCACCGGAGTACGAGGCGGAAGCCGAATGCAGTACGATGGAACAGAACATGGCTTACAGAACGTTATTGGTGACACTTGAGAATGTAAGAGGGCCCTAGTGGCCTTTTTTCTTTTTACATAAACAATTTTGGGTATATTAAGACTGGAAAAACAACCATGAGGAGATCTCTTATGAATCTGACGTATATTGCTACCGCAGCCATGGGCCTGGAATCCATTGTTGCACAGGAAGTCCGTGACCTTGGGTTTGAGGACGTAAAAGTTGAAAACGGCAAGATTATTTTTAAAGGAGACGAGTCTGCCCTATGCCGCTCCAATCTATGGCTGAGGACCGCAGACCGTGTTAAACTTCTTGTCGGAGAATTTAAAGCGGAAACATTCGATGAACTGTTTGAACAGACGAAAGCGTTGCCTTGGTCTGATTTTATCCCTGAGGATGGAGAATTTCCTGTTATCGGAAAGTCCGTTAAGTCAAAATTATTCAGTGTTTCTGACTGTCAGGCCATCGTTAAAAAAGCTGTAGTCGATCAAATGAAGTATGCTTATCAAAGAGAAACATGGTTTCCGGAAGATGGTGCTCTTTATCGAATTGAAGTCGCACTATTAAAAGACTTGGCTACTCTTACGATTGATACGAGCGGGACGGGCCTCCATAAACGGGGTTACCGTGCCCTGCACAGTGAAGCGCCGCTAAAAGAGACAATGGCTTCAGCTCTCATCAAATTAACGAACTGGACACCGGACAAGCCGTTTGTAGACCCATTCTGCGGATCAGGAACCATTCCGATCGAGGCAGCCATGATCGGGCAGAATGTGGCGCCAGGGCTTAATCGAGAATTCGCTTCTGAAAATTGGAATTGGATTGATAAAAAAGTATGGTATCGTGCGGTTGAAGAAGCGCATGATCTCGCCAAGTATGATACACCGCTTGATATTCAAGGATCGGATATCGACCATAAAATGATCGACCTCTCGATCAATAACGCTGAAGAAGCTGGGTTTGGCGATTTCATTTCGTTTAAACAGATGCAGGTCAGAGATTTTACGACAAGAAAAGAGTACGGATATGTGATCAGCAACCCGCCTTATGGGGAACGTCTGGGTGAGAAGGAAGAAGTGAAACAGCTTTATAGAGACATGGGTGAGGTCTTCCGTCCACTTGAAACTTGGTCGGTATATGTCATTACCTCCAATGAGCAGTTTGAGCAGCACTATGGCAAAGCAGCTACGAAAAAGAGAAAATTATATAATGGGCATATTAAGACCGATTATTACCAGTACTTCGGAAAAAGACAGCCCCGCAGCTAACATAAAGGATCTCCTTCGGGAGATCTTTTTTGTTGGATGAGTAATGAGGAACACAGGAACCGGCCATACTGTGATCAGGGGTGATGGACATTGGAACAGAATGCGGAATATATCCTGCAGCTGAAGCACGCGTATGAAACGATAAAAGCATTAAAGGAACAATACGGTGATCAATATCATCAGGCTTTTATAGAAGCTGATCATGCATTAAAACAGGCGTTATCTTACGAATTTGGCATCAGAGGAGAACATGGAACCTCCTCATTTCTAGAACGTTTACATTAATTATGTTTCCAAGACAGCCTTGAAAAGGCATAGGTGTGATGTCTGGCTCCTGCACCCAGGGCTGAAAACGAATTTCAGTTTTCAGCTTAAGTCCTCGGTGGGCGAATTGATAAATCACAATTCGTCTTAGGTCGCTTCACTCTTACCCCACAACACAAAAAAACGTGTTGCAGTGTAAGATCTCCAGCGCTTGTCGGACTTATAAGGGTGCTTTTGCTTTTCTTTCTTGCAGGAGTTTTATGTTTTCTGCCGAATGGTTAGATGGTATGGTTAATTTACTTAAGTTTAGAGAGGAAGAACATAATGTCACAGACCTTGCAATCGGTAGAAAAGGAATTTCTTAATTACGTAAAAAAAATGACGCATATGAATGAAGCCATTGGTTTGATGTACTGGGATCTGCGTACAGGTGCGCCAAAAAAAGGAGTCAGCCAGCGTTCAGAAGTCATAGGTACGCTTTCTGCGGATGTATTTGCTATGTCCACATCAAATGAAATGAAAAAATACATAGAAGAACTTTCTGTAAGCTCCGTATATGATTCGCTCTCGGAAGTAACAAAAAAAACGCTGGATGAGGTCAAAAAAGATTATGACCGCAATACAAAAATTCCCGCAGATGAGTTTAAGGAATATGTGATTCTGCAGTCGAAAGCAGAAAGCATTTGGGAAGAAGCGAGGGCCAAATCTGATTTTGCTATGTTCCAGCCTTATTTGGAAAAGCTTGTGGAATTTAATAAACGCTTTATCGGATATTGGGGCTATGAAGGCAATAAGTACAATACCCTTTTGGATATGTATGAGCCTGGTGTCACTGTAGAAATTTTGGATGAGACGTTTGCTAAACTGCGCGACCGCATCGTTCCGCTCTTGCAGAAGGTGACCGAAGCTGGAAAGCCTGAGACGGCTTTCTTGTTTGAGGCGTTCCCTAAAGAGAAACAAAAGGAATTCAGTCTTCATGTCCTAAAAGAGATGGGATACGATTTTGAATCAGGACGTCTGGATGAAACGGTCCATCCGTTTGCTATTGGTTTGAATCCTGGAGATGTCCGTGTAACGACCCGCTATGTGGAAAAAGATTTCCGTACAGCGATTTTTGGTACAATTCATGAAGGCGGACATGCCCTATATGAGCAAAACCTATCAGAAGCACTCGTAGGAACACCGCTCAGCACGGGTACATCCATGGGCATACATGAATCACAGTCGCTGTTCTGGGAAAACTTCGTTGGCCGCCATCAAGGGTTCTGGAATCATCATTATGCTTCGCTCAAGCAATATGCAGGAAGCCAGTTCGATAATGTAGATCTGGAGAGTTTTTATAAAGCGATAAATGTAGTTGAACCTTCACTGATCCGTATCGAAGCAGATGAGATGACTTATCCTCTTCATGTCATTGTTCGGTATGAAATTGAAAAAGGTTTATTCAACGATGAAATTGAGGTGAAAGATCTTCCTCGTATCTGGAATGAAAAAATGCAGGAATATCTCGGAGTGAAGCCCCAGAATGACAGTGAGGGTGTCCTTCAGGATGTTCATTGGTCAGGAGGCAGCTTTGGCTATTTCCCTTCTTACGCATTGGGCTATATCTATGCAGCACAATTAAAAGAAGCCCTAATCCGTGATCTCCCTGATTTTGATCAGCTTGTTGAAAAAGGGGATCTTAAACCAGTTCAGGAGTGGCTGAGCAAAAATATCCACCAATACGGGAAAATGAAAAAACCGATGGAGATTCTTCAAGATGTTACAGGTGAGGGCTTAAATCCTGACTATTTGATCCGATATTTTGAAGAGAAGTATTCCTCGATCTATCATTTGAATTAGTCTTAAAACGTGCCAGCCTCATAACGGCTGGCATTTTCATGTGTTTGAAAATCGGATTTTAGGTTCATATATAGAGTATTGGTCGAAATCTTAAGGGGGAAACGGTATGCATTTTAAAAATCCGGCTGATCATGAAATCAGGGATATTCTCACATCAAAAAAGAGGATCGCTGTTGTAGGCCTTTCGGACAATCCCATGAAAACTTCTTACATGGTATCTTCGGTCATGCAGGATGCCGGCTATGAAATCATTCCGGTAAATCCGGCAGTTGATGAAGTACTAGGGGTAAAAGCGGTAAAAACATTGCAGGAGATTGAAGGTCATGTTGATATCGTGAATGTTTTCCGCAGAAGTGAATACCTGCTTGAGGTTGCGAAGGATGCCGTTGCCATCGGGGCAGATGTTTTTTGGGCACAGCTAGGACTTGCGAACGATGAAGCATATGACTATTTGAAGGAAAATCAAACGGTTTCCATAATGGATAAATGCATCAAAATCGAGTACGCCAGATTAGTCAGATAAGCTTGAACCACCCGATTTGATGGGGTGGTTTTTTGTGTAAACTCAAAAGGTTTTTGCACGATTGAAGCAGAAAAGTTAAAATAGAAAGCGGTCTATCATTTTTTAAGATGCAGGAAAGTATAAAATCAGCTGGCAGAGAAGGAATGTCTGGCTTCAGTTTAGGTCCTCGGAAGATGAAATATAAACACATTTCGTCCCAGGCCGCTTACGCTTTTCTTATCTGGAATAGAAACAAATGTTCTGGTATGATTAGTTACACTGCAAGTTTTTTGAAGGGAGAAAGTGTTTTGGCTAGTAAACCACATTTAGAATATAACGATGATGCCATACAGGTATTAGAAGGCCTTGAAGCGGTCAGAAAACGTCCTGGTATGTATATCGGGAGCACCGATAGCCGAGGATTGCATCATCTTGTTTATGAAATCGTAGATAATGCCGTCGATGAAGCACTCGCGGGGCACGGCAATAATATATATGTCACGATACATAAAGACAACAGTGTAAGCGTCAGAGACGAAGGAAGGGGTATGCCGACTGGTATGCATAGAATGGGCAAGCCGACACCGGAAGTAATCCTGACCATTCTGCATGCAGGGGGTAAATTTGGCCAGGGCGGATACAAAACGTCCGGCGGTCTCCATGGTGTAGGCGCCTCAGTCGTTAACGCTTTGTCTGAATGGCTCGAAGTGACGATTCACAGGAACGGTACGATCTTTCAGCAGCGATTTGAATTCGGCGGCAAGCCGGTTACAACACTCGAGGAAATCGGTACGACAAGAAAGACGGGGACGATCATTCATTTTAAACCGGATGCCTCGATCTTCAGCACGACCAATTATAACTATGAAACGCTTAGTGAGCGGTTAAGAGAAGCGGCATTCTTATTGAAAGGCGTAAAGATTGAACTGACGGACAAACGGACCGGACAGAGTGATACGTATCAGTATGAGTCAGGCATTGAAGCCTTCGTCACGTACTTGAACGAGGATAAAGATGTGCTGCACCCTGTAGTCAGTTTCGAAGGGTCTCAAAATGACATCGAAGTCGACTTTGCGTTTCAGTTTAATGACGGGTACGCAGAAAACGTCCTTTCGTTCGTTAACAACGTTCGCACGAAGGATGGAGGAACGCACGAATCAGGTGCTAGAACCGCTATCACACGGATCATGAATGATTACGCCCGAAAGGTATCTCTTTTAAAAGAACGCGATAAGAACCTGGACGGATCCGACATTCGTGAAGGCTTGACCGCTATTATCTCGGTCCGCATTCCGGAAGAAAAGCTTCAATTTGAAGGCCAAACGAAGAGCAAGCTTGGCAGCAGTGATGCCAGATCAAGCGTCGACAGCGTCGTTTCAGGCAATCTTTCGTACTTCCTTGAGGAAAACCCTCAGATCAGTGAAATGCTGATCAGGAAAGCCGTTAAAGCTGCCCAGGCACGGGAAGCAGCACGCAAGGCGAGAGAAGATGCGCGTAACGGCAAGAAGAACAAACGGAAAGACACGATGCTAAGCGGAAAACTGACTCCGGCAACCTCAAAGAACCCTGCCAAGAACGAACTGTATCTCGTAGAGGGTGATTCTGCCGGAGGTTCAGCCAAGCAGGGGCGTGACCGGCGTTTTCAAGCGATTCTGCCTCTAAGGGGTAAGGTCATCAATACAGAAAAAGCAAAACTTGCGGATATCTTTAAGAATGAAGAAATCAATACGATCATCCATGCACTTGGAGCAGGAGTAGGTTCTGATTTTACAGTGAAAGACCTTAATTATGAAAAAGTCATCATCATGACCGATGCGGATACGGATGGCGCGCATATCCAAGTCCTGCTGCTGACTTTCTTTTACCGTTATATGAAACCGCTGATCGAGAACGGAAAAGTATACATCGCTCTGCCGCCGCTATACAAGGTGAGCAAAGGAAGCGGAAAAAAAGAAATCATCGAATATGCATGGGATGATGATGAGTTAAAAACGGCGATAAAAAAGGTCGGAAAAGGCTATATCATTCAACGCTATAAAGGACTTGGTGAGATGAACGCTGATCAGCTCTGGGAAACAACGATGGATCCTGAAACTAGAACATTGATCCGTGTGAAGATCGACGATGCTGCCAGAGCTGAAAAAAGGGTTTCCGTACTGATGGGAGACAAGGTAGAGCCGCGAAGAAAATGGATTGAAGAACATGTTCAGTTCGGGTTAAACGAGGATACCAACATTCTGGATAATGAAAACATATCAGATCAGCAGTATCCTGAGGAGGTTTAGATTTTGTCATTAGTAGAACGATTTATGGATTTACCGCTCGAAGAGGTCATCGGAGACCGTTTTGGGAGGTACAGTAAATACATTATTCAGGACCGTGCATTGCCTGATGCCAGGGATGGCCTGAAGCCAGTACAGCGGCGTATTCTGTACGCGATGTTTCAGGAAGGCAACACCGCCGATAAACCGTACCGAAAATCAGCAAAAACTGTCGGTAACGTAATCGGGAACTATCATCCCCATGGAGATTCTTCCGTATATGAGGCGATGGTACGGATGAGCCAGGACTGGAAAGTTAGAAACGTGCTGATCCAAATGCATGGCAACAACGGAAGTGTTGACGGAGACCCGGCAGCGGCCATGCGTTATACCGAAGCAAGACTCGCTTCAATCTCTTCGGAACTGTTAAGGGATATTGAAAAAAACACGGTGGAATTCGCACCAAACTTTGATGATACGATTGATGAGCCTGTCGTACTTCCTGCAAGATATCCGAACTTGCTTGTCAACGGATCAACCGGTATATCTGCTGGATATGCTACAGACATTCCGCCACATCATCTTGGAGAAGTTATTGACGCTGTAACGATGCAGATCGCTAATCCCGACGTGACTCTCGATGAGCTGATGACGGTGATCAAAGGGCCAGATTTTCCTACAGGAGGAATCGCACAAGGAAAAGAAGGCATAAGAAAAGCGTTTGAAACAGGTAAAGGCCGTGTGATCGTACGCGCAAAGACTCGGATTGAAGATCTAAAGGTCGGAAGGCAGCAGATCGTTATTACCGAGATTCCTTTTGAAGTAAACAAAGCCAACCTGGTAAAACGGATTGACGAGCTACGGCTGGACAAGAAGGTTGAGGGAATTTCCGAAGTAAGGGATGAAACCGACCGTACTGGAATGCGTATCGTTATTGAACTGAAAAAAGACGGTAATGCTGAAGGCGTACTAGCTTTTCTGTTTAAGAATACGGACCTTCAGATCTCGTTCAACTACAACATGGTCGCCATCCATAATAAGACGCCGAAGTTGATGGGGCTCAAACAAATCATTTCAGCTTATATCGAGCACCAGAAAGAAGTTGTTACTAAGCGCTCCCAGTATGATCTTAACAAAGCGAAAGAACGCCAGCATGTCGTTGAAGGCTTGATTAAAGCGATCTCAATTCTTGATGAAGTCATCGCGATCATCCGCGGTTCAAAAGATAAGCGGAATGCGAAAGACAATCTTATTCAAAAATATTCCTTCACAGAAGCTCAGGCTGAAGCGATCGTTACATTACAGCTTTACAGACTGACGAATACGGACGTAACAACCCTTGAAAATGAAGCTTCAGAACTTGAAAAGAAAATTGCTTATTTAACAGGCATCTTAAACAGTGAAGCTAAATTGTTCAATGTAATCAAAAAAGAATTGGCTGAAATCAAAAAGAAATATAGTGATGAACGCCGAACGAAGATTGAAGATGAAATTGAAGAAATCAAAATCAATATGGAGGTCATGATTCCTTCAGAAGAAGTGATGGTCACCGTAACGAAAGACGGCTACTCCAAGCGTTCGTCCCTTCGTTCTTATTCCGCTTCAAACGGAGAAGCTCCTGGGATGAAAGAGACTGACCGCCTTCTGATGGCTGCTCAGCTGAACACAACCGATACTATATTGATTTTCACAAGCAAAGGAAATTACATTTTTATGCCGGTCTATGAGCTTCCGGAAGCACGATGGAAGGATACAGGCCAGCATTTGGCCAACATGGTTGGATTCGACCGTGATGAACAGCTGATTAAAGTCATACCTGTCAAGGAATTTCAGGAGAATCAATTCCTGGTCTTCTTTACGAAACAAGGGATGGCAAAGAAAACAGAGTTAATGCAGTATAAGGCACAGCGGTATAACAAGATGTTGATGGCTCTCAAGCTTAAAGGCGACGATGAATTGATCGATGTACACCTTACGAACGGCAGTGAGGATGTCTTTATTGCTACACATTATGGTTACGGTCTCTGGTTTGGTGAGGAAGAGATCAATGTGGTCGGACAGCGGGCTGCTGGAGTCAAAGGAATAAACCTTAAAGATGGCGATTTTGTTGTGAGCGGAAAAGCGCTGCCTGAAAAAGAAGCCAGCCAGCTTGTCTTAATTACACATCGCGGATCTGTTAAAAAAATGAAGATTACGGAATTTGATAAATCATCAAGAGCAAAACGCGGGCTTGTCATGCTGCGGGAACTGAAAAGCAATCCACACCGTGTCATCGGTCTGGAGCTGGCAAATGCAAATGCCAGTTATGAAGTAAAAACAAAGAACAACAGTGTCGTACTGGTTGAACCGGCAAAACTTAAAAATGCAGATCGGTATAATAACGGTTCATATGTCGTGGATATCAGTGATTCAGGTGAAGTGACAGAAGTATGGGAGCATGTCCGTACGGAAGAAAACAAAGAGTAGCAATTGCTGCTCTTTTGTTATTTCTCTCTACTAGTTAACCTGCATAAGATTATGTAAACTAACAACAAGAAAAAAGGTGAACGATGAAAGGGAACACACATTTAATGGGAGGTTTGGCAGCGGCAGCACTCGTAAACGAATGGATAGATGGACCAGCTTCCTTAGACCATCAGCTTGTCTTTTATGGAGCAGGACTTCTCGGCAGTCTGCTTCCAGACCTATGCCATCCTAATTCATGGGCTGGGCGAAAAACAAAGCTATTTTCAAAGTTTGTCAGCAAAACGTTTGGTCATCGAACGATTACACATAGCTGGCTGTTCATTGCAGCAGTCATCCTGCTTGCTGATGACCTCCATTCAACCTACAGTCTGAATCTGAAATATGGGTTACTCGCTGGTGTGATCAGCCATCTCATTCTGGATGCCTGCACATCCAGAGGCATTCAATTTTTGTATCCGATTCCTTTACGGTTTCGATCTCCGCTATATACCAAGACGGGCTCCAATACGGAAGCAGCTGTTTCAGGAATCTTAATGATCGCTGCTCTTATTCTACTAGCAAAACAGCATATATTAAACGTATAACAAAAAAGCAGCGTTCCATATATTCAGGAACGCTGCTTTTTTAATGGCTGGATGATCTGCGGTATTGATACTGCTGCCATTGAAAACGGATAAAGCACCCGATGCAAAATCCGAGGATCGCGATAAAAGCGGCAAAGAAAACCATAATCGTAAATACATAGGCAGCGATCGTGTAATGAAGGATATAAGAAAGATAAGCGAAGAAAAGGCATGCCACTGCAATCTTCTGGTTAAACTGCTGCTGATTCCATTCTTCCGGAACATAGGAAGAAGGTGGTTTTTGCAGAAACAGCTTTCCAAACTGCATGACCGGATTAAACCGGAACAAAAGTCCAGAGACACCTGCAGCGAGCGGGAGAAGAAGGGCCCATTCAAAGCCTGTCAACCAAACTGCCGCAACAGAAAGGACAATAAACCACTGATTAAGCCGTACTAAGGGTCGTGGAATAGAGACTGGAGGCTGGCGCATTTTAATATCCGACCTTTCTGATTGGAATATACACATTATAGCCGAAGCCAATGAGGGTGTTAAGTAAAATGTGCTGAAAGTAAGAATATACGAATAACTTTTCCTCCGAATGTCTATTATGGTTATAAAGGAGGCCGCAATGAAAAGATTAATAGATTTTGTTTGGGAGGGGCTAACGCTTCAGCATATGCCCTTAAGCCGGTTCATGATCCTTTATATTGTGCATTATGTTTTGCTCTTTCTTTTTTCAGTGACCTTATTTATTTTGTCATTTGGTGCACTGCTTTTATATAAATCGCTTCACACCATTCCTCCCTTTGGAGTTTGGGCAGGTATCATGGTGTCGGCTATTGCGGTTTTCTGTATTTTTATCATAGGCATCGCTACAGTAAAAAGAATGAAAAAACAAGTTACCACGTGAAAATTTTGTCCTTTTATGGTAATATTTAACTAGTAATTAATGAAGTAAAATAATAAAACAGACCGTCAGCTACATGTTTGAAGTTTCAAATGAGGTGCGCTTATAAGAGAGGGGGGATCTGTTGTTAGTGGCAAGAATATACATAAAGCCGTTCGCGATGGAAGATGCGGAGGCGCTGCTTGAATTGCAAAAGAAAAATCGTTGTTTTTTTGAGCGATTTTCCATGGGACGTCCCGACGATTTTTACAGTATAGAAGGCCAGCGGAAAAGGATAAAAGAATATGAACAATCTCAAAAAAATGATTCGGATTATCAGTTTGGTATATTTACAAAGAACAAGCATGCGCTAATTGGCACGATCAATCTTTTTCAAGTACTGCGCGGCTCCCTTAAGAGTGCGTTCATCGGATATTTCCTGGATCAGGAGCATAATGGTAAAGGGTACACGACAGAAGCAGCCAAGCTTATCGTACAGTATGCATTTGAAGAACTGAAACTTCACCGCATTGAAGCGGGAGTTATGCCTCATAACATAGGATCGATAAGAGTTTTGAAGAAGGCAGGTTTTCATAAAGAGGGCCTGGCCATTAAGAATGTAAAGATCAATGGAAAATGGGAGGATCACCAAGTCCTGGCCATCATTAATCCTCATGATGAATAGTTGAAGACTTTCCATAATGGAAGGTCTTTTTTAACATAAAGCTCTGTTAGTCAATGTTGTCGTTTTTTAGTGGGGTGTGATTGAACCGCCGGCTCTCATCATCGCCAGTCAACAATATGCTTTAACGAAGCCTAACATAAAAAGAGGAGCTTGGGGCAAGGATAGAAACGGAAAGCAATTTATCAGGAAGGAATGGATCAACATGCAAAAAAGGGAATATCAAGCCGGCGATCAAGTCTTTGTCATCTATAGAAACCCGCATACGCCGAATGTTGCAAACATTACGCAGGCTGAAATTGTCCAGCATCCTGAACATGAGAATGAAGTGGCGCTGTTTTTGCACGAGTCCTATCATCTTCTGGCCGAAGATGATGCTGTATATGACACCTTTGAAGAAGCAGAGCAGCAATATAAAGAAATCTTTGATTATGAACAGTATCAGTAAAGGGAGTGTAATTTTTGATTAAACCTTTTGTACCGCAGCTGGTATACATTGAACCGAGAGCGCTGGAGTACCCTCTTGGGGTTCAGCTGAAAAAGAAATTTGAAGATATGGGCCTCGAGATCCGGGAAACAACCTCACATAATCAAGTACGAAATATCCCAGGAGATAACGATCTGCAAAAATACAGGAATGCCAAATCAACACTTGTTGTGGGCGTGCGGAAGACTTTAAATTTTGATTCGTCCAAACCGTCAGCTGAGTATGCCATTCCCTTTGCCACCGGGTGCATGGGTCATTGCCACTACTGTTATTTACAGACAACGATGGGAAGCAAGCCTTATATCCGCACTTATGTGAACGTGGAAGAAATATTGGACCAGGCTCAAAAATATATGGAAGAACGAGCTCCGCAGATCACACGGTTTGAAGCTTCCTGTACGTCCGATATTGTTGGAATCGATCATTTGACACATACATTGAAGCATGCCATTGAATATTTTGGCCAGTCTGACCTTGGACGCCTTCGATTTGTAACCAAATTTCATCATGTCGATCATCTGCTGGACGCAAAACATAACGGACGCACGCGATTCCGTTTCAGTGTGAATGCTGACTATGTGATTAAATATTTTGAACCGGGAACATCCCCTCTCGACATGCGGATCGAGGCTGCAAAGAAGGTCGCTGAAGCAGGATATCCTCTTGGATTTATCGTCGCTCCCATCTATATTCATGAAAGCTGGCAGGAAGGCTATCGCCAGCTGTTTGAAAAGCTGGATGCCGCACTTCCCCAAAGTGCCAGGGATGATATTACATTTGAGATGATTCAGCATCGCTTTACAAAGCCTGCCAAACGCGTCATCGAGAAAAACTATCCTAAAACAAAGCTTGAGATGAACGAAGAAGAGCGGCGCTACAAATGGGGCCGTTACGGAATCGGAAAATATATCTACAGCAAAGAAGAAGAGCTCGAACTGCGGGAAAGTTTGGAGTCAGACATCGACAAATACTTTCCTAATGCGAAAATTGAATACTTTACGTAACTAAAACCAGGCCTGGTTTCAAAATGGGCCTGGTTTTCTTTTCATTTATAAAGGTCCAATAATTCCCTCAGCCGGATCCTCATGAGCTCCAGCAAATCTTGAGGCTGCTTTACCCTCGCTTTTTTACCCATTCCAATAAAAAATTCCGCAAAATAGTCCAAATCGGTTATTGGAATTGGACACTCCAGCCATCCTGTGCCATCTTTTCGTGTCTTTAGCTGGGGTGCGGCCCAAATTTCTGATTCACACTGCTGGACACCTTCCTTGTTCAGTTCAACAATAAGCTTGACCAGTTTTTCTCCCGGCTGGTTGTAGGATCTTCTGTTTCCCAGGTGAAGCGAGGAAGAGTCCATCGGTCCCATTTTTTTCGATGGATCGCCAACATTATGAATGCGGTCGCAGCGGAAGAGCCGAAAATCGTTGCGGAGGAGCTCGCATAAATTCCGATCGGCTGAATCTCCCTTTTTGTGGTTTCACCTCTTGATGCATACTCTACCTCAATTACCTTTTGCTGGATGGACGCCTTCAGAAGAGCAGACAGATAGGGAGATTTTGAGCTCCGATGCGGGGTGATGATGTCTACACGATTCTTCATCTCATCAATCCAGTCCCTGACTTCACCGGACATATAAAAATAAAACTTGTTTAGCGCTGAAGAGTATTCCGTTTCAAACGGCAATGATAAAAAATGGCGCAGGGCGTGGCCTGTAAAAAAAATGGAGGCTGCCTCTTCTTCCGTAAACGCGATGGGGGGCAGTATCCGTTCATTCAGCACCTGATAGCCTCCATGAGGGCCTACTTCTGAATACAGAGGGACACCCAGCTCGCTTAGCTCTTGCAAATCGCGGAGGATCGTGCGCTGTGAGACGCCGAATTCCTGAGCCAGTTCTTTTACAGTAAACTTTCTTCTTCGGTTTACAGTCATCATTAATTCCAGGATACGCTTCGATTTTGAAATCTTAATTTTCCCCATATTTTATTTATGACATTCCCTGTCACTATTATAAGCTACAATGAAATCACAACAAGTGAATAAGCGCTTAAGGAAATCAAAAAAGGGAAATGGAGTGAGCAAAATGCAGGAAATTAAGGAATTGAAAGAGATGCTTCTCGAAGAATTGGACCTGATTGTAAGAACTTCAACAAATTTAATCGGTAAAATATCAACGAACCACTTGGATTACCGGCCAAGAGATAACATGAGATCTTTGCATGAACTGGTGCTGCATCTCGTTTCCGTGCCTTCTACTGACCTTCTGATCCTACAGGAGAAAGGCGAAGAAGAGGTGCGGGAACTTGAAGCGAAGGCTGCCGCTGATCACGAGCCAGAACAATGGATCGCGAGAATGAAAAACGGGCTGAAGGATGTAAGAAGCTACATGGAACAGCTGCCGGATGAAGAATTTCTTCAAAAGAAAACGAAGCCGTTTTATTTAGATCACGGGACTGTGCAAGCCAAATGGCTGATCGAAATCGTAACGCACGCTCAGCATCACCGGGCGCAGCTGTTTAACTATTTGAAGCAACAAGGATATGAAGTCAACATGTTTGATCTGTATTGAGCGAACAATTGGAAAGAAGGTGATGCATGATGATCAAAAAGAAAACAAATTATAAACGGTTGTTCTTCGATGGGCCGGACACAAGACTATCCTACTTGGACTTTGGCGGGGAAGGAACGACTATTCTCGCATTGCACGGACACATGAATGAGGGGCGCTTTGCAGAAGGATTAGCCGAACTTATTTAGGAAGCCTGCCGTATGATTTCGCTTGATCAGAGGGGGCACGGTGAATCCGGCCGTCCGTCAAGCTATGAAAATGACTTGTATGTTGAAGACGCGATTGCTCTGCTGAATCATCTCAACATTGAAAAGGTAGGGGCTTCCATTCGACGTGGGGGACATCCTCCGCTCACAACGTGAACTAAACGGGGACTATTGGAAAGAATGGACCGTCTCAAGCGTTCCGGCCTTATTGAAGAGAGTGCTATCATCTGAGCATGCTCAGGAAATGGTGTCAAAAAGACCGAACACAGAGCTTGTTAGTATTGAAGCTGGCCATGCGGTCTATTTTGACAATCCTGAATGTTATCGAGAAGAGATTATTAACTTTATGAGTAAGCGTGGATTTATCAAAGAACGGCAGATTTAGTTTTTTAGGTACAGCTCTCACTGGGTTGTACCGAATTTTTGTTGTACACTAACAGTAAACCTCTCGTTGAAAGGGATGTATCTATGACGTTTACTGACCGGGCACTTCTTATCATAAAACAAATACCTGAAGGAAAAGTCATGACTTATGGACAGATCGCCCGCCTCGCTGGAAGTCCCCGCGGTGCAAGACAGGTTGTGAGAATTCTTCATTCGATGAGTAAAAAGCATCGCCTTCCTTGGCATCGGGTCATCAATGCAAAGGGAGAAATCGGGTTTACAGACGAAGAAATGCACACTGTCCAACGGTTTTTTCTCGAGAGTGAAGGGATATCTGTTTCATCAGATGGCAGGATCAATCTTCAATTGTACTTGCATCAGCCTGAAACAAGCAAAAGGATGTACACCTCATGAGCGGGGCGTACATCCTTTATTTTTTTGCTTATTTTGAAGTCCTCTTATTTTTATATTTTTCTAGTACGTGCCTCATGCCTTCTTCTAGAAGGTCGTTTGCAGGTCTGTCAAGCTTTGCTGCCAATGCTTTTAATTCCTTATACAATGACTGGCTCAAAGTCGTATTCACGTTCTTTCGGTCATCATTTTTTGGCCGGATGCTGCTCTGATACATCGTTTCCTCCTATTGGTTATTTATTGTATTTTTTCAATACTGATCCGTCCGGAGAAGAAAGTCGCACCGCCGCCCATATCGGCGACCCGGTCAGGCGTTAGAACGTTGACTAACTGTTTTGTACCAGGAAGGTCTGCCCAAAGCCCCTGTGTAACCGCTACTCCGGACAGAACGTTTTCACCGATGGATGCCTGCAGCAAGCATTCTCCACGTTTGTTCCATATTCTTACCATTTCTCCGTTTTCAATGTCCAGTTCAGCTGCGTCTCTCGAATTGATATGCACCTGAGGTGTTTTTTCCAACTGGATATGTTTATCGTTATTACTGAACGTCGAGTTTAAGAAATTATGATTGGGTCCCGATACGAATAAAAATGGATGATCACCGTCAGCAGGAAGTGGAATATACGTCGGCAGTGCTGGGTAGCCGTCTTCCTCCATCTTTTTGGAATACAGCTCGATTTTCCCGCTTGGTGTCGGCAGTCTTCCTGGAAACAATGGTGTGTTTTTTGCTTTGACAAACTGATTTTCTTTTAACGCCTGCAAATCAATGTCTTCAATATATGAATTGGCCGGGTAATGGAACGCCTGTTCAATCATTTCTTCATCAGAATCTGTAAACACATCATCCTGGAACCCCATCGCTTCGGCCAGTAGGCGGAAAACATCGGGATTGGACTTGCTTTCCCCATATGGCTCGATTACAGGTTCCTGTATCTGAGTGTATTTGTGCCAGTAGGACGTATAAAAATCCGTGTTTTCAAACGATGAGGTAGCGGGCAGCACGATGTCCGCATAGGATGCTGTTTCGGTCAGGAACAGATCGTGAACGACAATGAACAGATCTTCCCGTTCCAGCCCTTTGCGTACTTTATTCCCTTCCGGAGCTACTACAGCTGGATTGCAATTGTATACAAACATCGATGAGATGGGCGGCTTTAAGTCAAGCAAAGCACTTCCGATCTGGTTCATGTTAATGACGCGTGTCCCTTTATTCTCAAGCAGATCTGGCCGTTGAACCGCTGCTGTATTGTGGGCAAGGTAGCCGGAGTTTCCTTTTATCGCGCCACCGCCTTTTACAATCCATTGCCCTGTTATGGCTGGAAGGCATGCGATGGTACGGACAGACATACCGCCGTTGTCATGATGCTGCAGACCGTTTCCGATGCGGATAAAAGAAGGTGAGACTGTACCGTATAGCGCTGCAAGTTCCTTTAAATCGTCAACCGGGATTCCGGTAATTGCTGCTACGGTATGGGGATCATATTGTTTTACATGTTCCCGGAGTTCCTGATAGCCGATGGAGTATTCTTGCAAGAACTCCAGATCCGCCAGGCCATCTTCAAAAAGGAGGTTCATCAAGCCGAGAGCAAGAGCACTGTCTGTTCCCGGAAGAATAGGAATAAACCAGTCTGCTAGAATACCTGTCCGGTTCTTATGGACATCAATAACGACGATTTTTGCTCCGTTTTTTCGTGCTTTTTGCGCCAGTGCGACTTGATGCATATTGGTGCTGACTGCATTTATCCCCCAAAAGATGATTAATTTTGAATGGATGGTGTCTTCAGGATCGATTCCAAAGCTTCCTCCCATTGTGTATTTATAGCCAACGGATCCTGCCACTGAACAGATAGTCTGGTCCAGGCGGCTGGCACCGAGACGGTGAAAGAAACGCCTGTCCATGCCTTCAGCGCTCAATATCCCCATGTTTCCATAAAAACTGTAGGGAAGAATGCTCTCAGGACCCGCAGATGCTATAAGATTCTTCCATTTGGAGGCGATTGATTCTATTGCCTCGTCCCATGTTATTGGTTCAAATTGCCCCGACCCTTTAGGGCCTGTCCGTTTTAAAGGAGTGGTCAGCCGCTTCGAATCATAGATTCGTTCCGGCATATTTCTTACTTTGTTGCAGATGTTCCCTTTTGTAACGGGATGATTTGGATCTCCCTGAACTCTCGTTATTTTCCCATCTGTTTTATGTAGAAGCAGACCGCATTGATCCGGACAATCCAGAGGGCAGACTGAGGGGAATATGCCATTCTGCTGTTTCTTGAAGGTGCTCATGGTTTACTCCTTTCATCCTCTTGTTTATCTAAGGATAAGATCAATTCACCAGATTATCAATGACTTCTTTCCAAAAGAAAGAGGGTTGGTAACTTTAACAAGATACCGAAGAAGCGGTTTTCATTGAAATGAAATAAATTTGTAAAAATTGTAATCTTAATCCTGCGGAGGAGCATATGATTTATTGTTTGGCAACAAACGTAAATTTAAAGTAAGGAAGGGAACAGATGAAGAAATTTTTAGCGCTCCTCTTAACGTTCAGTTTTGTGTTGTTTTTTGCTCAGCCTGCCAGTGCAGCTGGAGTAAGCCAATTCATTATCATCAACAAATCAAAGAATGAACTGGCCTACTATGAAAACAGCAGGCTGAACAGTGTGTTCAAAGTGGCTACTGGCCGAGAAAGGTCTTTTACGCCTGAAGGAAAGTTCAAAATTGTAAACAAAATCGTTAACCGGCCGTACTACTCTGGCCATATTCCTGGAGGAGATCCGAGGAACCCGCTTGGAAACCGCTGGATGGGATTAAATGCCAGAGGGACATGGGGTACCACTTACGCTATTCACGGAAACAACAACCCGAATTCCATTGGCACCTATGCCAGTGCCGGCTGTATCCGCATGTACAACAACGAAGTACAGTGGCTCTTCAGTAAGGTGAAAGTGAATACACCTGTGGTGATAGCGAGTTCGAGCAAATCTTATGATTCCATAGCAGCGGCAAACGGTCTGAAACCATCCTCACTTCCTGCGAACTCCTCTGGGAACCTGAAGCTTGGGAGCAAAGGAACCGAAGTGAAAGAGCTGCAAAGAACACTTACCAATAAAGGTTACAGTACGAAAGGGATCGACGGCATCTTCGGGAAAAATACAGATTCGGCTGTACGCAAGTACCAAAAGGCAAACAAACTGAAAGTCGACGGAATTGTGGGACCGGCAACCAAAAAAAGGCTGGGAATGCTGTAATAGAGAAACAGGAAAAGAGATTCTTAAACTGAATCTCTTTTTTTATTTTCCTTTCAGGCTAAAAAATGAGATAATTCTAAAATTAACAGATATGAGAGGTGACGGATATGCAGCAATGGATTAAAGAAGTAGGACGAGGAAAGCGGGGTGCCAAAGACCTCACATATGAAGAGGCGCTTAAAGCTGCTGCGTGCATTGCTTCAGGGGTGGCAACGGATGCCCAAATCGCCGCATTTTTTATGGCCGAACGCATCAAGATGGAAACTCCGGATGAACTTCTCGCTTTCATTCATGAATTCCGAAACCATACCGAGCATTTGACGCAGCAGACCACTCGAAAGATCCTCGACTGCGGAGGCCCTTATAATGGCAGAAACTCATTTGCCGCCACGATTCCTGTAAGTATCCTGTTATCACAGCAAGGATTGCCAGTGTTTCTGCATGCGGATGAATCGCTTCCTCCTAAACACGGAACTTCATTAAAAACAATATTGGAACACTTAAAGGTCCCGATCGCGCATAGCTTGGAAGAAGTGGAATCTTCTCTTGATCAGACAGAGATCGGGTTTGGGTGGACGGAAAAGTTTTGTCCACCGCTTGGTTCATTAAGAAGAATACGCAAAGAAATCGGCGTGCGGACAATCATGAACACGGTTGAGAAGCTGCTGGATATTTCGAGTGCCAAATACATTATCCTTGGTGTTTTTCATCGATCCGCAGTCAATAAGATCATACCCAGCCTTCAGCGGCTAACCTATGAAAAAGCATTTATCGTGCAGGGGGTGGAAGGTTCAGAAGATCTGCCTGTACACCGAAGCAGCTTTATTTATGAAGTAACCCAAGAGAAAAGTGAATCTATCATTATCAATCCGGAGGACTATGGATTAAAGCATGCAAAGGAAGTAAACAAAGAGAACCTGACTCCTGATGTGCAATGTACAACTATTCAAAGAGTACTAGCAGGAGAAAAATCAGGAGAGATTGCCCCTTATCGGAATCAAGTGGTTCTAAACGCAGGGCTGCGCTTCTATATACTTGGGCATACCTCTTCCATGGCCGAAGGAACGGCACTGGCAGAACAGCTGCTGAATGCCCATAAAGGAATGGAGCAGCTTCAGCGCTGGCAGCATCAAGCACATTCCGCTTATACTCATAAGACTTGAGGCGTATGTAAAATTAGACTCAAGGCGAGTTACAAAATGGGGGGGAATCAAATAAACTAAACATATAGTTTATTACAGCAGAAAAAGGAGTTTATGATAATTGGAACATAAAGGGCTTCGAATTCTTATTCACGCCAGTACGTGGTTTGCACCTATACTCGTACCGCTGATCGTTTACCTTTTGATATCTGATCGGGAAGTGAAAAGCCTGGCGCTTCAAGCTGCGCTCTTCCATATTGTAATTGGGGTGTTAATCGCTATCTCGGCATTCTTCTCATGGGTACTCATCGGTTTGCCATTCTTGATTGTTTTTGGATTAATGGCAATTATCGCCCCTTTAGTGGGGATTTTCCGTGCATTAAATGACCGGCCTTACCAATATCCGATAGTTGGTTCTTGGGTAAAATAATATTTTGAGGAAAAAGGAGCTGCTGAAGGTCAATTTTCGACTTTCAGGACAGCCCCTTTTCTATTTCAAAAGATCGACCTTCTCTAGTTTCTTTACATGGGGCAACATAGGATTCAATATTTCAGTCCATACTGGCTGCAGCTGCACACTTACATATGACAACGACTTGTATGATAATTTTGAAATGGATAATCATTACCCCAAACGGCTTCGCCTATTGTACAATAAAAGAGTGAAAAATAAAAGAATTCTGACAGAAATGAGGTGCCGGTATCGTTCTTCATTTGAAAATTACTGTGAATGATGTACTGGAGAGAACAACCTTCTCTAAAGCGAAAGTGGCTGCCGGCAGCAAAGGGCTGAACCGTCTCGTCAAATGGGTTCATGTGATGGAGGTCGCTCAGATCGGAAATCTCCTCAACGGAAACGAGCTAATTCTTTCGACAGGTATGGCATGGAAAGACAACGAACAAGCCTTTCTTTCATTTGTGCTGGAACTTATTGAGCTGAATGTTTCTGGTTTATGCATCGAGCTTGGAACTCAACTGTCGGCTGTGCCGGCATCGGTTCTTGAAGCTGCTGAAAATCACGGGCTTCCCATCATATTGTTTGAAGAAGAAGTCCGTTTCATCGATATTACCCAGGACTTGCATACTTATCTCATCCAGCAGCATTTTAAGATGATCGCAGAGCTTGAGAGTTTTTCACAAGCGCTGAATCAGCTGCTGCTGAGCTCAAATCCACAGGAAAATATACTTAAACTTCTCCACCAATCCGTCAAGTTGCAGGTGGTTTTTATACACAGCCAGAAAAACGTGACACTGTTCCCTGCCGTGGATTCTCCAGAGCAGGAAGAATGGCTGGATTTTATTGAAAAAAACCAGGAAAGCTCCTCTGTGGTAAGGCAGCCCATCCAGGCACTTGACCATCTATTCGCAGAGCTGATTCTCTGTTCGAAAGACCAGCCGATTACTGATCTGCACATCCTCCTGGCAGACCGGACGGCTACAGCCCTTGCCAACCAGCTGCTCCGGGAGATGTATACCGCTGAAAAAAAGAGAGCGGAAGAAAACAGCTGGATGCAAGAGTGGCTGGAGGGACGCCACCGTGACGAGGAGATCGAAAAGCATCTTGTATATTTGGGAATGAAAGGCCGGCATCAAGGGGCGTCTGTTTTTTGTGTTGAATTGGAAAACGGAGAGGCCGGTTTTACTGAAACACAATATCCGTACATACAGATTGTTATCCGGTCCATTTTCGAACCACTCGGTTTTTATATCCTGCCCTATGTAAAAAGCGACCATCTCATCTTTATCCTCATTAATCTTAGGGATGCTTCTTCATACAAAGAAAGGGTGCGCAAAGGAATCCATCTGGCAAGGGAAAATCAGAATATTCCTTTGCTCTTTATGGCGGTCGGTAAATGGATAAGCAGACTAAGTGCACTGGATAAAAGCTATGATACAGCTCAGAAGGCGTTAATGCTTCAAACCAAACTTGCAAAAGGAAAAATCAGTCCGCTTTATGACGATCTCCACATGTACCGCCTGATTTCCATGATTCAGGACAAGCAAGAGCTCGATGATTTTATTCAAGATTATCTCAAGCCTGTGATTGAATACGACACAAAAAATAATACAAGACTTCTGAACACACTGAAGGTATTTTTAATGTACAACGGTTCCAAGCAAGAAACAGCCGGCCATCTTTTTATCGTCAGGCAGACCTTGTACCACAGGATTAAGCAGCTGGAGGAATTGCTTGGCAAAGATTTTATGGAACCCGGAAAGCGCCAAGCCCTTGAATTTGCCGCGATGGCTCATGAATATATGGAACTGTAGAGGCTGAACCTATATCAGTCTCTTTTTATTTACCATTATGTATACCAATTAAGGGAAACCATTTTACGTTATGTCTAATGAAAGTTGTGTATTATACAGATATAATAGAATTGGAAAGTTTAGAATATTTTAAAAATTGTTACGGGAGGTAATTTTATGACAGTGTTGACAAATAAAGCTCAAACGCTTAAAAATTTCGTAAAAGGCCAGTGGGTGGATTCATCGGCCTCTGAATTTCTCGATGTGCCCAACCCGGCTACGGGTGAAGTTCTTGCGAGCGTGCCAATCTCGACGAAGGAAGAGGTAGGACAGGCAGTGCAGGCAGCGAAAGAAGCGTTTAAAACTTGGAAGAAGGTTCCCGTGCCAAAGCGTGCCCGAGTATTATTTAAATACCAGCAGCTGTTAACAGAAAACCACGAAAAGCTCGCACAGCTTGTCGTTATGGAAAACGGCAAAAGCTATAAAGAAGCCTATGGGGAAGTACTTCGCGGCATTGAATGTGTTGAGTTTGCCTGTGGAGCTCCATCCCTTATAATGGGTGAGTCCCTTGGCAGTATCGCTGAAGACATTGATTCAGAAATGTTTAGATATCCGCTTGGTGTTGTAGGAGGCATAACACCTTTTAACTTCCCGATGATGGTGCCATGCTGGATGTTTCCGCTGGCGATCGCATGCGGAAACACGTTTGTACTGAAGCCTTCTGAAAGAACACCAATTCTTGCTAACCGTCTTGCAGAGCTATTGGCAGAAGCAGGATTGCCAGAAGGAGTCTTCAATATTGTCCATGGTGCCCACGATGTCGTTAACGGACTGATTGAGCACGAAGATGTGAAAGCGGTTTCGTTCGTCGGCTCTCAGCCAGTGGCGAAGTACGTCTATGAAAAAGCAGCAGCTAAAGGAAAAAGAGTTCAGGCATTATCAGGGGCAAAGAATCATCATATCGTCTTGCCGGATGCTGATCTGGATAAAGCGGTCCAGAACGTCCTAAGTTCCTCGTTCGGAAGTGCTGGCCAGCGTTGTATGGCGTGCAGCGCTGTCGTATTAGTCGGCCATCAGGATACCTTTGTTCAAGCATTAAAGGATAAAGCGGATGAAATGAAAATGGGATATGGCATGGATGAGGATGTTCTGCTGACACCGATCATCCGTCAGAGCCACCGTGAAAAAGTATTGGGCTTAATCGAAAAAGGCAAGGAAGAAGGCGCTGTATTAGTGCGGGACGGAAGAGAAGATATGGGCGACCATGCTGACGGAACATTTCTTGGGGCAACGATTTTTGACCAGGTAACACCTAATATGATGATTGCTCGGGAAGAGTTGTTTGCTCCGGTTCTCAGTATTCTTAGGGCTGCCGATTTGGATGAGGCGCTGGAAATTGTCAACACATCAAGGTTTGGAAACTCAGCTACCCTCTATTCACAGGATGCAAAAGCTGTGCGCCAATTCCGTGAAGAAGCTGAGCCTGGCATGCTTGGCGTTAATGTTGGTGTGCCAGCTCCAATGGCATTCTTTCCGTTTTCCGGGGCAAAGGATTCGTTCTATGGAGATCTGCATGCGAACGGTAAGGACGGCCTAAACTTTTTTACAAAGAAAAAAATGATCACTTCCCGTTTTGTTTAATTTGAGAGGAGAGACTGTGATGCAAACCGAGCAAAGGGATCTTCTTCAGCAAAAAGATGAACAGTACATCTGGCATTCTATGAAACGGTATAACCCTTCTACCATGGTCGTGAAATCAGCAGACGGATCATGGATTACAGACAATGAAGGCAAAAAATATCTGGATGGAATGGCAGGTCTGTGGTCAGTCAATGTGGGATACGGGAGAAAAGAGCTTGCCGAAGCGGCTTACAGCCAATTAAAAGAGCTGCCTTATTACCCCCTGACACAAAGCCACCAGCCAGCCATAGAATTAGGTGAAAAACTGAATCAATGGCTTGGCGGTGACTATGTTATTTTTTTCTCAAACAGCGGATCAGAAGCAAATGAGACAGCCTTTAAGATCGCAAGGCAGTACCATCAGCAGAAGGGCGAGCAAGGACGCTGTAAATTCATTGCCCGCTACCGAGGATATCATGGCAACTCCATGGGTGCTCTTGCGGCAACCGGGCAGGCGCAGCGTAAGTACAAATACGAACCGCTCGGACAGGGCTTTCTCCATGTTGCTCCACCTGATAGTTACCGGTTCCCTGATTATCATAATGCCGAGTCTTACAGTGAAGAATGTGCTTCTGAGATTGACCGGGTGATGACATGGGAGCTTTCGGAAACCATTGCGGGTGTCATTATGGAACCGATCATTACTGGGGGCGGTGTCCTCATCCCGCATGATTCCTATATGAAAAAAGTAAAAGAAATCTGTGAAAAACACGGTGCCCTGCTCATCTCTGATGAAGTCATCAACGGTTTTGGACGGACGGGTAAGGCGTTCGGTTTCATGAATTACGGCGTGCAGCCTGATATTGTGACCATGGCAAAAGGGATTACAAGTTCTTACTTGCCGCTGTCTGCAACAGCTGTAAAACGTGAGATCTACGAGGCATTTAAAGGAGACGGAGAGTATGATCACTTCCGCCACGTCAATACGTTTGGAGGAAATCCGGCTTGCTGTGCAGTCGCCCTTAAAAACCTGGAGATCATGGAAAACGAAAATCTGATCGACCGCTCCAGAGAGAAGGGAGCAGAGCTATTAAAGGAGCTGTCTGAACTTGAAGCACATCCTTATGTTGGAAACGTCCGAGGGAAGGGACTGCTGTTCGGCATAGAGCTTGTTCAGGATAAAAGAACGAAAGTACCGCTGTCAGTAGACCAGGTTAACGGAGTCATCAGTGCATGCAAGGCGAAAGGACTCCTGATTGGCAAAAACGGAGACACGGTTGCGGGCTTTAATAATGTGCTTACTCTTGCTCCCCCTCTGAATATTACGGATGAGGATGCAGCCTTTCTTGTAAAAACACTGAAAGAAGCCATCTTTACCCTTTAAATTTGGCTGTTTTCGTAACCTTTGTTGCCCTTGGGAGTGGTTGATTTCCGTTTCAGGCTGCTCCCTTTCCGCGGGGCGTGCGCTGAACCCCTCGGCGCAAGCGCCTGCGGGTTTCACCTGTCACGCTAGTCCCGCAGGACAAGGAAGGCTTTGGCAGCGTTATATCGCACGAAGAAAATGTGACGTTCATTTTCGAGGAGTCTCGCACCTTCCACTCCAATCAACTTGTCAATGAAGCTCTTTACAAAAATGTTTCCAAAGCAACAATCTTTTAGAAATGAACCTTAAATTTTCATCATGGCTCCCAGCTAAAGGAGACATGGTGTTTCCTTCAAAGGTGAAATTAACATAGTGTAACGAAAAGCAGCTCCAACATTTGACGGAATGTATAATGAAAATTTGTTTGAAAGCATGTATAGTAAAAATATTCAGAATTTTAGAATGATTACATAGTGTTCATGGAGAATGTTATTACGTAAGACCAGATTGTACCCTTCCGCTAACATGAAAATCTGTTTCATGCCTCATCGTTGTTCAACATCCATCTTATTGTTTTTTAGATACTTTAACCAACTAAATAAAAGGGGAGATATGATGTCAAACATGGTTAAGATTGGTCTCATTCAAGCTTCCAATGAAGCAGATGGCAATGAATCCGTGTCGGTTCACAAGGAACAGGCGATTGAAAAGCATATCAAACTCGTAAGGGAAGCCGCAGAAAAAGGAGCTCAAATCATCTGTTTGCAGGAGATTTTTTATGGTCCTTATTTTTGTACGGAACAAAATGCCAAATGGTATGATGCGGCGGAAGAAATTCCGAACGGCCCGACTACCAGCAGATTTCAGGCATTGGCACGTGAATTGGGCACCGTGATTGTGCTTCCAATCTATGAAAGAGAAGGGATTGCAACCTATTACAATACAGCTGCAGTGATTGATGCAGACGGCTCCTACCTTGGCAAGTACCGAAAACATCATATTCCACAAGTGAACGTTGGCCATGAAGGCAACGGTTTCTGGGAGAAATATTACTTTAAACCCGGTAATCTTGGATACCCGGTTTTTGACACGGCGTTTGCCAAGGTAGGGGTTTATATATGCTACGACCGCCATTTTCCGGAGGGAGCTAGACTTCTAGGGTTAAACGGTGCTGAAATCGTGTTTAACCCTTCTGCCACGGTCGCTGGCCTTTCAGAATACTTATGGAAGCTCGAACAGCCGGCTCATGCGGTTGCCAACGGATATTATATCGGAGCGATCAACCGTGTAGGAACGGAAGGTCCATGGAACCTTGGCGAGTTTTACGGTCAATCATACCTTTGCGATCCGCGTGGGAATTTTGTAGCCATGGGCAGCCGTGATCAGGATGAAGTGGTCATTGGTGAGATGGACAAGGAATTGATCCGTGAAGTAAGAAATACCTGGCAGTTCTTTAGAGACCGACGTCCTGAAACCTATCAGGAAATGACTACGCTTTTGCCTTAATTCCAAAGAATAGAGGGGGCATACAAAATGAGTAACGGAAGCCAAGCGTTTATTTCACTGCAAGAACTTCAGCGAAACTTTGACGAGGTAAGGTCAGGATTGACTCCAGCGGAAGCCAGGGACGAATCGAACAGGTGCCTGTATTGTTATGACGCTCCATGCATTCAAGCCTGTCCGACCGGGATAAACATCCCGTCATTTATTAAAAAGATCGCATCTGGGAACTTAAAGGGTTCAGCAAGGATCATCATGGAATCGAACCCTGTAGGAGCAAGCTGTGCAAGGGTTTGTCCGACCGAGGAGCTCTGTGAAGGAGCATGTGTACTCAACGACTCCACTAAACCCATCATGATCGGTGATCTTCAGCGCTATGCCACAGATTGGGCGATCAAGAACGAACAGACATTGTTTAAGGCTGGTGAGAAAAACGGCTTAAAAGTTGCTGTGATCGGCGGCGGGCCTGCAGGTTTGTCATCAGCCCGAGAGCTTGCTCTGCTCGGCTATGAAGTTACTATTTTTGAAGCAAAAGAACAGGCTGGAGGGTTAAATACGTATGGCATCGTCTCGTTCCGCCTGCCGCAAAAAGTTTCATTATGGGAAGTACAGCAAGTTGAAAAACTCGGTGTAGAAATAAAAACGAATACGATGATCGGAAGAGATGTTCAGGCAGCAGATGTTCTTACTGAATATGATGCTGTAGTACTTGCTGTGGGAATGTCGAAGGTACCGATGCTCCGAATTGAAGGAGAAAATCTTGACGGTGTCCACGATGCTATTCAGTTTGTGGAAGACACTAAAACAAAAGAACTTTCTGAAGCTTACATCGGCAAAAGGATAGCCGTCATCGGGGCAGGCAACACAGCTATTGATGCGGCAACGTGTTCCGTTCGCTTGGGAGCGGAGAATGTAAAAATCCTTTACCGCCGGACTCAGGAGGAAATGACCGCATACGATTTTGAGTTTGAATTCGCAAAACAGGATAATGTGGAATTTCGGTGGCTGACCGCTCCAAAACGAATCATCGGAGATGAAAAAGGCAAGGTGAAGCAGCTGGAATGCATCCGCATGCAGCTTGGCGAGCCAGGAACAGACGGCCGAAGAAGGCCGGTTCCGGTCGAAGGATCTGAATTTATTCTGAAGGTTGACGCAGTCATTAAGGCGATCGGGCAGACAAGGTATACCAATCTGATTGAATCCTTTGGGCTCGAACATCAGTGGGGAACGGTTAAGGTAAACCTTGAAACCTATCAAACTTCCAATGAAAAAGTGTTTGCTGCTGGTGATGTTATTTTTGGTGACGGGCAGGGTGAAGCGATGGTCGTTACAGCCGCACAGCAAGGGAAAAGAGCAGCTTATGCGATTCATCAGACGTTAAAGAATTCCATAATTGAGACCGCGTAACCATTTGTTTTTCAATCAAATCACTTAGGAGGGTCTTTATATGGCAGATTTGCGTATTAACCTTGCAGGAATTGAATCACCAAATCCATTTTGGCTGGCCTCTGCACCGCCAACCAATTCGGGGTATCAGGTTCAGCGTGCTTTTGAAGCTGGCTGGGGAGGAGCAGTATGGAAAACGCTGGGTGAACCAATCATCAATACAACCGCCCGTTTTGCAGCTGTTAGTTTTAACGCGAAAAAAGTAGCAGGATTCAATAATATAGAACTGATCACAGACCGCCCCCTCGAAGTAAACCTTAAGGAAATCTATGAAACGAAGAAAAGGTTTCCGAACCATGCCATTATCGCCTCTTTAATGGTAGAACCGAAAAGGGAAAAATGGCACGAAATCGTCAAGCGGGTAGAGGATGTGGGTGTTGATGGACTGGAACTGAATTTCGGCTGTCCTCATGGTATGGCTGAACGTGGAATGGGTGCAGCTTCAGGACAGCAGCCTGATCTGGTCCAGGCACAGACGATGTGGGCGAAGGAAGCTGCGAGAACGCCTGTCATTGTGAAACTGACACCAAACATCACGGATATTACGGTTACCGCTAAAGCAGCCGTTCAAGGCGGAGCGGACGCAATCAGTATGATCAATACGATCAACAGTTTAGCCGGTGTGGACATCGACACCTGGAATACGATTCCTCATGTTGCAGGCAAGGGAGCACATGGAGGCTATTGCGGACCTGCGGTTAAACCGATCGCCTTGAACATGGTGGCCGAATGTGCAAGGAACCCTTACATCAATGTGCCGATCTCAGGAATCGGCGGGATATCAACATGGCGGGATGCAGTGGAATTTATGCTGATGGGGGCAGGAGGCGTACAAGTCTGTACAGCAGCCATGCATCACGGCTTCAGCATTGTAGAAGATATGATTGATGGCTTAAGCAACTACTTAGATGACAAAGGAATCTCATCGGTTCAGGAGATTATCGGAAAATCAGTGGAACGTTATTCTGACTGGGGCAACCTGGATCTAAACTACAGGATTGTCGCCCGCATCAACAATGATGTCTGCATCAATTGCAACAAATGCCATATTGCATGTGAAGATACTTCTCATCAATGCATTGATATGCTTACAGATCCTAACGGGCAAAAATATTTGGAAGTCCGAGAAGATGACTGTGTAGGCTGTAACCTCTGTTCGATTGTATGTCCTGAAGAAGGTGCGATCGACATGATTGAACTTCCTCATGAACAGCCTCCGATGACTTGGAACGAACGCCAGACGGTTTTGGCTGGATACAAAGATAATGAACGGGAGGCAGCAAAATGAAAAAAGTGATAAAAAACGGTACAATCGTAACCGCATCTGACACGTTTGTGGCAGATGTTCTCGTTGAAAACGGGAAGATAGCAATGATCGCAAAGAACCTTCCAAGTGAAGGCATGGAGGTGATCGATGCTGAAGGATGCTATATCTTTCCGGGAGGCATCGATCCCCATACCCATCTGGAGATGCCGTTTGGCGGTACGGTAAGCAGAGATGATTTTGAGACCGGTACGATTGCTGCAGCCTTCGGAGGAACGACGACGGTTATCGATTTTTGCTTAACTGACAAAGGGGTTCCACTGAAGAATTCCATCGAAACGTGGCATAACAAATCAAAGGATAAAGCCGTCATCGATTATTCGTTCCACCTTATGATTGGGGAAATAAACGAAGAGGTAATGAAGGAGATTCCGCAGGTAATAGAGGAAGAAGGCATCACTTCATTTAAAGTATTTATGGCGTATAAGAACGTGCTTCAGGCAGATGATGAAACCTTGTTTAAGACGCTGGTTATGGCAAAAGAACAGGGAGCCCTTGTTATGGTACATGCTGAAAACGGGGATGTCATTGATTTTCTGACCAAAAAAGCGCTCGAAGAAGGGAAGACGGAACCCATCTATCATGGATTGACGAGGCCACCGGAACTGGAAGGGGAAGCAACTGGCCGTGCCTGCATGATGACAGGGCTGGCTGATTCTCAGCTGTACGTGGTTCATGTATCCTGTCAGGAAGCAGCCGAAAAAATTGCAGAAGCAAGAAGCAAAGGCTACCAGGTTTATGGAGAAACATGCCCTCAATACCTAGTGCTTGATCAATCCGAAATGGAAAGGCCTGATTTTGAAGGAGCCAAATATGTCTGGTCCCCGCCGCTTCGGGAAAAGAAACATCAGGAACCGTTATGGAATGCTTTAAAAAGCGGCCAGCTTCAGACGCTGGGTTCGGATCAATGTTCGTTTGATTTTAACGGACAGAAAGATCTTGGCAAGGGAGATTTCACCAAGATACCTAACGGCGGTCCGTTCATCGAAGACCGGTTTTCTGTTCTTTTTTCAGAGGGAGTAAAAAAAGGCCGAATCACACTCAACCAGTTTGTTGACATTGTTTCTACCCGATCAGCAAAACTGTTTGGTTTGTTTCCTGAAAAAGGAACGATCGCTGTTGGCAGTGATGCAGACCTTGTTATCTTTGATCCGACAAAGGAACGAACTATTTCTGCGCAAACGCATCACATGGCCGTTGACTATAACGCGTTTGAAGGAATGAAGATCACTGGTGAGCCGGTATCTGTTTTATCCAGAGGCGAGTTTGTTATTAAAGATAAAACGTTTGTCGGCAAATTGGGAAAAGGCCGTTATATTAAAAGAAAACGGTTCAATGCCGAAGGGCAGAAACAGCTGGCGGCGCTTTCCAAATAATCGGTAGTCACACTCTTGAAAAGGAGGATGGGGTATGTCAGCATCACAGGAATATTTCGAGGAAAAGGAAAAAATAGATTTTCTCCTGTATCAGGGATATCAGATTACGAGAGTGTCAGAGAATCTTGATGGTGCCGCAGTAGAGTTTGAACGTGCAGGTACTACCAATCAAGAAAGGGAAGTTCTTCTTCTTCAAACGGCAGATGCCAGAAAGTATTTTTCGTCTATCATGTTTCATCAGCAAAAAAATCTTACACCGGCAGAATAATAGACAAAGAGGTTGTTGAGTTATTTGCAGCAGCCTTTTTGTACGTTGAAAAAGGAGGAATGACTGTGAAAGTTGAACAGATTCAGATCAATAGTGAACGGCTGAATGCCAATTTGCAAGAGTTGGCCGAGATCGGAAAGATCGGGGAAACAGGTGTATGCAGGCCGGCCCTTTCACCTTTGGAAAAGGAAGCGTTTAAACTTGTAAGTACTTGGATGGAAGAAGCAGGGATGTCTGTCAGAATTGATCATTTTGGAAACTTGATCGGCAGAATCGAAGGCAAGGATAGGAAGGCTCCGGTGCTCATGATAGGTTCACATCTGGATTCTCAGCCTTACGGAGGCCGTTTTGACGGGCCTGCTGGGGTTCTTGCCGGCATTGAAGCTGTAGCCACCTTAAAGGAACAGGGGATTACACCAGACCGGCCGATCGAAGTCGTATCGTTTTGTGATGAAGAAGGATGGAGGTTTAACCGAGGCTTGTTTGGGTCCAGGGGTATACTAGGCAAGCTGGATGAAGGAGATTTAATGCGTAAGGACCAGGATGGAGTTACAAGAGAACAGGCTTTGCGTGATTTCGGCTGTGATCCAGCCAAGTTTCATGAATCACAATATCAGCCGGGAAGCATCCATGCTTTCTTGGAGCTTCATATTGAGCAAGGCCCGGTGCTGGATAAGTCTAATCTTCCTATTGGAGTTGTAACTGGCATCTCTGGCCCTTTATGGTGGACGGTCAAGCTGAAGGGATTTGCCGGGCATGCGGGTTCCGTTCCTATGGGGATGCGGCAGGACGCTATGCTGGGAGCTTCAGAAATCGCACTCGCTCTCAACCGGATCGTACAGCAGGAACCGGGAGCACCAACGGTTGGAACGGTCGGCCATGTACAGGTCTTTCCGAATTCAAGAAACATCATTGCTGAAGAAGTAACGTTTACCGTCGACCTGCGTGACATTGACCAAAACCGCCGTGACCGATATGAGAAACAGCTGCGGCAGGAAATTGAGGAGATCTGTCAAAAGTATCAGCTGAACTACGAGATTCAGGAAGATACGAACAGTGAGCCGCGTTATTGTGCCGACTGGATCAAGGAGATTATGCACGACGAAAGCAAACAGATGGGACTGGAAACACCAGAGCTCATGAGCGGGCCTTTCCATGATGCATTGATGCTCTCTTATGCGTGTGATTACGGAATGATTTTTGTCCGCTGCAAAGACGGCATCAGCCATAATCCTGCGGAATTTTCCGCACCGGAGGATCTTGCGAAGGGGACGGAGCTGCTATATCGGACGATGAGAAGAATGATGTTAGTTAAATGAGAAAAGGCATGCAGACGACATTAAACGCCTGCATGCCTTTTGTATCTTTCAGTGTGAGTAAAATTATTAAGAAATCCTTAATCACTATGAAAAAAATACTTTCGGTTACTTTCCATAATACCTTTCCATCACAAACTTTGAACGATCTCCACGGACAATGCTAGAGGAGAGTTCGATGGGGGATTGTTTGGTTGAATATGTTATGGACTCCAATAAAGAAACCTGTTTTTTACCAAGAACACATTTTTGCAGATGAAAGGAAGGAGGGTAAACAGGAACTGGCTGAGAGGGAACAATGTTGAACATAAAAAGGGGCTGTCCAGAAAGTCGAAAATTGACCTTCAGGCAGCCCCTTTTTGGCTTGAAAAATCTTCAATGAAAAGTTAATTGAAGTGGAAGATGCGAGACTCCTCGAAATTTACATTTTCTTCGTGCGATAAAAAGCTGCCGGAGCTTTCCTTGTCCTGCGGGACTAGCGTGACAGGTGAGACTCCCGCCAGTGCTTGCACCAAAAAGTAGACGTTCACGCCGGTAAGGCTCACCGCACGCCCCGCGAAAGTAGGAGCTCGCGCCGGTAAAAGCGAGCACCCTGGAACGGAAATCAACAGCTTACAGACTTCTTGGACAGCCCCTTTTAGATTTATAAGGTTACTGCTTTGCCCTGATAGGTTAAGTGCCTCCCTTTAGTAAATGCAGGCAAGTAATCTGCATGAGCATCCAATAGTTCCTTCGTCATGTTCCACATTTCGTCCAGTGATAGAACAGAAGACGTGTGAGGGTCGAGCATGACTGCCTGATACACATAATCCACATTGCTTGTAAGTACAGCTTCAACAACGAGTTGCTGAACATTGATATTGGTCATGTTCATCGCAGCCAAATGAGGTGGGAGATCGCCTACATGGATGGGCTGAATCCCTCGTTTATTGACCAGGCAAGGAACTTCCACGCAGGAATTATTCGGCAGGTTCGTAATAAGTTGTGTATTTAACACATTTCCCCAAATCTCTCGGTTGATCCCCGTTTCTAGAGAATGAATGATAGGGGCTCCAAATTCATGGCTTTTTTCCATTGGAAAGGCCTTCCCTTGGTCTATCATTTTTTGTGTTTCGGCAAATTGCTTTAAATTGTCTTCGCTTCTTCTCACATATTCATCAATTGGAATATCAAAGTCCTGAATTAACTGATCCCGTTTAATAAAATACGGCGTGTATTCGGACATATGTTCACTGGATTCTGTGATAAAGTAATTTAATCTCTTCATCATTTCAAACCGCACTTTATCTTTGGCATAAATGTCTGGGTCTTTCATGGCTTCAAAGAGAGAAGGATAAAGATCCTGACCATTTCTTTTTAACTCCAGGAACCAGGCCATATGATTGATGCCTGCAACTTTGTATTCCAGATCTTCCACGGGAATGTTTAAGTAAGAGGATAACTCGTCCGCTGTGTTTTGAACACTATGGCACAATCCCACGGATTTTATGGAAGAAGCTTTTTGAATGGCCATCATAAGCATGGACATCGGATTTGTATAATTAAGCAAATACGCCTCTGGACAAACTTCTTCCATATCTCTGCAGATGTCGAGGAGAACCGGTATGGTACGTAATGCACGGAATACGCCTCCAACACCTAGTGTGTCGGCAATGGTTTGTTTTAACCCATACCGTTTTGGAATTTCAAAATCAACTAAAGTTGCTTCATGCATTCCCACTTGGATTAAGTTAAGTACATAATCAGCATTGGTCAATGCCTGCTTTCGATCGATGTGCGCTTCTACCTGAGCATTGTTTCCGAACTGAGCGATGATAGATTTTGTCATTTTTTCTGCGGTTTGCAGCCGTTCCGCATGAATATCGGTTAAAGAAAAGGTAGTATCCCGCAACTCTGGAAAACTTAAAATGTCTGTAATTAAACGCTTGGCAAAAACTACACTTCCTGCTCCAATAATTGTAACCTTCATCGTTAACCCTCCACTTGTTTAATTGGGAGTTGAGCTATTCGCTTTAGGAGCCAGTGATTGGCAGTCACTCATACCTATGGGCTAGAAAGGTGGGTTTTTGGGCAATAAGCCTTTTATATAAGAACTCCTTGTAATCTATTGAATCACCTCCTTGAAAGGTTGCTTTGTTATAGATGATCCGCAGCTTTGGCGAATGACCAAAGAGGTTGGAATCGTTACCTTGATGGGAAGACTTCTGCCATTTATTCGCTCCATTAATAGCTTGACCCCGGTTTTTCCCATCTCCTTGGTGTAAACTTTCACCGAAAGGGGGGGACTGCTAAATCTTGCAGCTTCAATGTCGTCGAACGCGACAAGGGCAACATCTGAGGGAACGGACAGTCCAGCTTCCTGTAAAGCACGTAAAGCCCCTATTGCCATGGGATCACTCGCCACAAATAAGGCTTTTGGAACATTCTTCTTCTTGATTTCTTCATTAGTTCATAGCCATGAGACATCGTATATTCACCAATGTATATATCCTCTGAACCTTCAAACTCTCCATTTTTTATGCGCTGGGGTGTTTCTTCTAAAACGATTATGGAGTCGTCGTTATTTAACACTGGTGATACAGTTGCTGTTGAGACGTTGGATTTTTTTGCTATATCCTTAATGGTTGCCGTCTTAAAAAACCTCTTTAGTTATATATTTTATAACTGATTGATAGAATGATACCGCCAAGTGGAAAGGCTTTCAATAGTTATTTTTTAATTATTCTGACTATTTAGTTGGAACTTTTAATGGAGATTGATTTGGGCAGGTTAAAAAATTACTAAACGTTTATGACGGGATCTCCTCAAAAATGCAGTCAATAATCATTCTTAATGTTAGGATTCTCCTAATAAAAATATGTTTTAAAGAATTGTTGGTATTTTACAGAAGACCTAATCAGGTTTCTACATTTGATAATTTCACATACCGTAATTTTTTATAATAATATAAAAATAAACTACTCAAGTTTACAAAAGACAAAGAGGATACTGCCTAATATACAGAAGCTAATCGGAAATAATTTAGATTAGCTTTTTATTATGTAAATAATCTACAATTCTATAATTCTTTTACGCTTCATTAATCGAATTTTTACAACTGTCCATTATATTAAAATAATCATCTTGTTTGATGAACAGAATGTATAAAGTTTGGGGGCGTAAAAGAAAAATGATGAAATCACTCATTGACGCATCGATGAAGCGGTTTGTTCTTATTATTACTCTTATGGTACTGATTATTGCTTGGGGGGCGATGGCTGCCCGGCAAATTCAACGAGATTATTTGCCTGAAATCAATAATTCAACTCTTACTGTGTCTGCACAGTCTGAAAATTATCAAGCAGATCAAATGAAACTGAACGTTACAAAACCGATTGAACAAGCCGTTCGGGTAGTGGATGGCCTTCAGGATATCGAAACCAACTCCTCAAATGGCAGCACTCTTTTACGTCTCAACTTTCCTATGAGCTACGATATGGAAAAAGCTGAGGCGGAGGTCAACCATGCCATTGAAACGATTTCCCTGCCAGCTGGTGTGAAAAAACCTGTTGTGACACGCCTTAGTACAAATTCGTTTCCGATTATGAGCATCAATTTAACCAGTGCCTCTCCAAACGTAACCGAGAACACCTTACGAACGATGGTCCAAGAAGATATCGTAAGTGGGTTGAAAACTGTTCCAGGGGTAAAGGAAATCAATGTAACGGGTGGTGGAACGGCTGGATATGCTTTGACCATTGATAAGGAAAAACTAAAAAAGGCTGGATTAACCGTAAACGATCTTCAAAATTCAATGGAGAAAAAATATACAACAGAACTGCAGGGCAATGTCTCAAGTAATCAAGCTTCTATTCCTCTCCAAGTCTCTGGTTGGTCATTAAATAAGCAGGAGTTATTAAACTTGCCTGTTCAAAGGCAGGATGGCCCATCCATCCCGCTCTCTAATGTAGCTGACATTTCAAATTCAGTGGTCAATCTTCAAACGATCTCCCGGACCGATGGGCTGCCGAGTGTTCGGCTTGATGTGTTAAAAACATCCACTTCAAATATTACAGATGTAGGTGAAAAAATAAGAAGCAAGCTGAAAACCATACCTGAGCTAAAAAATAATGATGTGAAGTCGTCCATTCTGTTTGATCAAAGTGCACAAGTGAATTCATCTTTAAAAGGACTAGTTAAAGAAGGGTTGTTAGGTTGTCTTTTCGCCATGATCTGTGTGTTCTTGTTTTTCCGTCAAGTTCGTTCCACCTTATTGATCGTTCTGTCGCTTCCCATATGTCTTTTAGCAACCATCGGTGTACTTAAAACGTTGGGAATCAGCTTGAACATACTGACGGTTTCAGGTTTGATCGTGGCCATGGGACGAGTGGTCGATGACTCCATTGTTATTTTGGATAATTTAAACCGGAAAGTGCAGGAAACAGAGGGGAAAATAAAACTTCATCAGTTATCACACGCGGTCTCAGAAATGATCCCTGCCATTGTTTCTTCAACAGCAACGACGATTGCGGTGTATGTTCCCATTGCCCTGATCGGCGGCATCGTAAGTTCTGCTTTCTCAGGGTTTGCCTGGTCGGTAGTTATTGCGCTTTTCGTTTCCTTATTGGTTGCCATGCTGGTGGTGCCGACTCTCTACAACCTGTTTTGGAAGGGAAAACCCCTAAGTATTCATGATCCGTTAGAACCTCTCATGCATAAAGCTTTTAAGCGGATGTTGCACAAGGAGAAAAAAATTATCGCCCTAACTCTTCTATTGTTTCTTATTACGGGTATTGGAGCAGCATTTTTACCAGTGAACTTTTTACCCATAAGTTATAAAAAAGGACAAGCCGGTGTTCGGATCGAACTTCCTCAGTCTTCATCGTTAAGAGAAATGGATGCAGAAGTTCAAAGAGTAGAAGGGCTTATTAAAAAGGATCAACATGTGGGTACATATTCTTCAGTCCTTGGGTCGTCTTTTACTGCTCAATCGGATGATGTTTTTGATGCAGGCGGCGGTTGGATTCAAAAACCGAATGTTGCCAACTTATTTGTTGAGGTTAACCCAGATACAAACCTTGCTTCTTTTATAGAAAATTTTCAAAAACAGCTTGATTCCATAAAGGGACAAGCCGTATACACGGTTACGGATCAACGGATTGCGGGAGACGACTCCCAATTAAAGATTAACTTCACTGGATCGGATCATGAAACGCTGGAATCCATGGCACATACAATTGGGCAAAAGCTTACGAGAGTTCCCGGGCTGGCAGTAGAGGATATAGCTGACGATGAGGCCGGTACGAAAAAGTATCATATCCATCTTGATCAAAAAGCCATTGAAAGAAATGGTATTAAAGTGGAGGACCTTTTAAATCGGATTCAATTTTATACAGCGGAAGGTACAAAGGGGCAAATAACCATTAATCAACATGCTTTTCCGGTCGTGTTGAAAATCAAAGACAATCCTCCAGATGTTTTTTCTGCCCTGGGGTCAGAAACATTTAAGAATGACCAGGGACAGAATGTAAGATTAGATGAGCTTGCCACACTGGAAGCCGATGCCGATTCATCAGAAATTCAGGAAAAGGACGGACAGCCATTCGCCGAGGTTACGGCCAATATCACTTCATCAGATATTGGCCGGGTGACTAAACAAGTAAAATCAATTTTAGAGAAACTTCCGTTGCCGCAGAATATCAGCTACTCCTTTGCTGGAATACCAGAACAAGTAAATGAAATGATTTATGAGATTGCAATTGCTTTTTCTTTCTCTTTATTGCTCGTTCTCTTCATCATAGGTACAGTCTTTAGAGGTTGGAAAGCACCTTTATCCGTTTTCATCTGTATCCCTTTAGCGTTTATTGGATCAGTGGCGGCTATGTTTATCTTTCGATTGGAATGGAATCTAGCAGCCCTGGTCGGTCTATTAATGCTCACAGGCATTGTAGTTACAAATGGCATTGTTCTTGTTGATAAGATCGAGAGAAAACGAGCCGAGGGTCTTATGTTAAATGAAGCAATTGTTCTTGGAACGTCCACTCGAGTGCGTCCGATATTAACGACAGCTTTAACGACTGTTTTAACCGTACTTCCGTTAGCTCTATCCTCCCGCACCGATTCTGTAATCTCACAAACTCTTGGCATTGTCGTAATAGGCGGTTTGATCAGTTCAACGTTTATCAGTTTAATTGTCATTCCCATTGTCTATAAATGGTTGCATAAAGGTTCACCAAACATTTCTCAAAAAAATATCCCTGAAGAAAAAATATATGCATAATACCCAAACCATCGTGAGCAGCCTGGGCAAAGGCTGCTTTTTCTTTTTATTAAGATACTAATTGTGAAGAGAAGAGATTGAATATTTTACATAGTTAAACAATTAACTTTACCTTGATGTAAACAAACGTTAAAAATATAGCAGTATCCTAATCTAGTAAAACATACCAATTAGAATGGAGAGAGGAAAGTGAAAAAGATCATTCACAAGAAGAAACTGATTGCTGGTATTGCAATAAGTACAGCGCTTCTTGGTTCGGCAAGTGTATACGCATCCATTGATGATCCCTTTGGCACAAAGACAGTAGGCCGACAGCAAGACGGTTCGGTGTTAACGCCTGTAAATCAGCTCGTCACTCCAGCCGGTAAACAAATTGAGTTTGGGGGCAATCCTATTTCCATTACGGTTCACCCAAATGGTAAAACAGCGGCCGTGTTGAATGGAAGAACAGATTATGGCGGAAACGGTCTAAACATCGTCGATCTCACAACCGGAAAATTAATGGCAACAAGCTTTAAATTAAAACTCTCACATATGTGGGGCGTTGCTTATTCACAGGACGGCAAAGAATTGTATGCTACAGGATCAGCAGGTAAAACTGGAAAAGTAGTTGTAATGACGATTGCCGACGATGGCACGCCAACCGTCAAAACGACATATGACCTCCCAGAAGCGAGTGTTGGAGGAAACATCAACCCGCTGGATATTAAAGTCGGGCCTCAAGGGCAGTTGCTCGTCGCACTGAACAGGGATAACAGCCTTGCCGTCATCGATCCGAAGACGGGTACTGTATCGAGCAAGATTCCAGTTGAAAATGCCCCAACCAGTGTGTTAGTGGATGGAGATAAAGCATATGTCACCAACCAAGGCGGCAGAAAACCACAGTCTGGTGACACAACCGTTGATTCTTCCGGTACGCAGGTGGTTGTTAATCCGAAGACTGGTGCCACTTCGACTGGAACGGTCTCTGTGGTAGACCTTAAAACCAAAAAGGTTACAAAAACGATTCCAGTTGGTGTCCAGCCAGAACGCATGACTCAATCCGGCCAGTATATTTTTGTTGCGAACACAAACAGTGATACGGTTTCTGTTATTGATTCTAAAACAGATAAAGTAGTCCAAACCATCGACATTAAACCATATTCTAAGTCTAAAAAAGGTGCTGCACCCAATGCGGTCAGGATGCTGGACAATAACCGATTGCTAGTCAGTTTAGGACGAGTTAACGCAGTAGCTGTATATGACTGGAAAGGTCCGAAGAAGACACCAGAACTTTTAGGACTTATGCCTACAGCATGGTTCCCTGTAGACATGGCTATGGATGCGGAAAATAAACGCTTGCTTGTGGCAAACGCTGATGGTGTAGGCTCACTTGGACCTGCACGTACATCAACCATTCAAGGAGTGACTGTTTCAGGACATTCCTCTTATGCGCAAGTTGGCTCTTTGTCCATGATTCCTTTCCCAACTGCAGATGATTTAATGGAAGGAACAAAAAAGGTTTACGCCAATAATAACTGGTTTGGTCTAAAGAACCAGAATGCGGAACCTCGCCGCGACATAAAGCCGGTTGCCATGCCAGAGCGGGTTGGCGAGCCATCAACCATCAAACATGTTTTCTATATCATTAAAGAGAACAGAACCTATGACCAAGTTCTTGGCGATTTAGGCAAAGGAAATGGTGAACCGGCTATCACGCAATTCGGTAAAGAGGTAACACCAAACTTCCATAAGCTTGCCAATACCTACCCGCTGTTGGATAATTTCTATGTTTCAGGGATCCAATCTGCAAGCGGCCACCAATGGGTCATGCAAGGGACCAATACAGATTATGAAGATAAAGAAACCGACACAGCCAACGTCCGAAGCTATCCAGGAGGAGCCGGAGATCCGATGGCTTATGCCCCAACGGGACATCTTTGGGACCAAGCCCTCAAATACAAGGTTTCTGTGGAAAACTTCGGAGAAGATACGACTGGATTTACAGGTCCTGAGGAATTCGGCACTTGGACGGACTGGTACAATGATTACTTGAAACTGACCGGAAAACAAAAAGGTGATCTTCACGTTCCGGTGGGTCATTATCAGGCAACCTATGACATTCCGTCTCTTGGGCCGATTACTCACAAACCGTATCCTACCTTCGATATGAACATTCCAGATCAATACCGATTTGAGATTTTCAAAAGGCAGTTTGAAAAGCATGTAAAAAATAAGGACTTGCCGCAATTAAATACACTGTGGGTAACCAATGACCATACGGCAGGAACCGCTTCAGGTAATCCAACTCCTCAGGCCATGGTTGCGGACAATGACCTTGCTGTTGGTAAAATGGTTGATTTAATCTCCCATAGTCCGTACTGGAAAGACTCTGTCATTTTTATTACCGAAGATGATGCTCAAAATGGGTTGGACCATGTGGACGGGCACCGTGAGCCAGCCTATGTGATCAGTCCTTGGGTGAAAAAAGAAGTAACCAATAGCCGCTACTGGACAGTGATCAATATGGTTCGCAGTATTGAACAAATCCTCGGTCTGCCTGCCATGAACCAAAATGATGCATCCGCACAGCCGATGAGCGAAATCTTTACGAATAAACCGGATTTCACACCATATGAGGCTGAAGCGAACCGAATTCCGCTTGACACATTAAACAGCCAGCCAAAGGCGAATACAGCTGCACTTGCGAATACACAAGAGAATACCTCAGAGTCTAAGGCATTGGCAGAGCAATGGACGGAATGGTCCAACAAAAACAAGTCATGGATGAGCGGGAAAAATGCATCCCCTGACGAAATTAATGCAAACATGCTGAATCACGCGGTATGGTACGCAACAAAAGGTTTTGATACACCGTATCCAGGTGACAAAAAGCCGCTCTCACCAAATGAAGTTGCCCAGCAGCCGGAAAGCAAGGCTCCATCGCCGGCAGACAATGATTAATAGTTTAGAGTGAAGCTTGTAGAAGACCGTTCAGTATGAAACTGAACGGTCTTTGTTATTTATTTATTTATTTATTTCGGATACATCAATCATTGCAGCCAGTGGACATGCTGACCGACAAGATAAAAATACGGATCCCCTAAGACATAAGTTTGTAACTTCCTAATATACATTTCGTCTAAATTATAAAGGAGGAATGGTGTAGGAAATAATGAAAAAGTAAAGAAGTTCAAGCGATAATTCAGATTGTGAAAAAATGTCATCATTCAAGAACAAGGAGGGAGATTTTATGAAGAATCATTTGAAGATTTGGGTATTCGTGTTTTTATTAATGAGCTTGTTACTAGGAACAACTCAGTCCACAACACATGCAGCAACAAGTAAAAAATTTCTAGGTACTCAATTTACAAATGGGCTCGTTTCATTCGTGCAAAATGGGAAATATGGAATGATGGACAAAAAAGGAAGAGTTGTCATTAAGCCGCGGTATGAAGAGATTACCCAATCAAAGCGGACTAATTTATTGAGAGTCAAGCAGAATAATAAATATGGGTTCATCAACTCAAAGGGTAAAGTAATAGTGTCGCCTAAATACCAGTATGCAGCGGATGGTTATAAGAGCCCGATCCTAGTAGAAAAGGACAACAAATACGGGCTCATCAATACATGCGGAAAAATAATCGTTTCACCCAAGTATGAAAAAATAGGTGATTTTAAAAACGGAGTCGCATTTTACAAGAGTAAGGGAAAATACGGGCTCATCAATACAAGTGGAAAAATAATCGTTTCACCTAAGTATGAAAAAATAGGTGATTTTCAAAACGGAGTTGCATCTTACAAGAGTAAGGGAAAATACGGACTTATAAGCACAAGCGGAAAAATCGTTTTAGTCCCCACATATGATGAAATTACAAAGAACACAAATGGTGTATTCACTGTCATTCTTAACAAAAAGTTCGGCCTTATCGATAAGCAAGGAAAAGTCATCGTTGCCCCAACTTTTGATAGCATCGGTTCAATTCAAAATGGCTTGGCAAAGATTCGAAACGCAGGAAAATATGGACTGATGAGCTTAAGTGGGAAAATCATGGTTGAACCTAGATACGATCAGATTTGGCCATTTAACAAGGGATTTGCTCAAACAAAATTGGGTGGAAAGTACGGTTTCGTTAGTTCAAAAGGAAAAGTAATTGTTGAGCCAATTTCTGACGAAACGAGTCATTTCTCAGAAGGCCTGGCTTCCGTTGTTATTGATGGAAAGATTGGATTCATCGATACAACTGGATCGATGGTGATTAAACCACAGTTTGAGAAAGCAGAAGACGGTGATGAAACCGCACTTTATGTATTTCGCAAAGATGCAGCGGTGGCTTCAAAGGACGGCAAGTATGGGGTCATTAATCGAAAAGGCGAAGTCGTTCTCGATTTCAACTATGATTCAATTAGTTACTTTAACCAGATTGGGTTAGCTATTATCCGGCAGAATAATAAATACGGTTTTATTAACGAAACAGGCAAAGTGATAGTTGAGCCAACCTATGACTATTTAAGGATGGCAACCTATGGCGAAGGCTTAATAAATCGTGATTATTTGATTTTTAAGCAAAAAAACAAAGAAGGTGCTATAAACAGCAAAGGCAAAGTGATCATCACACCTAAATATGACCGGATTGATCCAATGGAAGGTAAAGGGTTAATAAGAGTGAGGATGGGTTCAAAATACGGAATCGTAACCGAAACAGGGAAAATGCTAGTCGAACCCAAATATAGTGAAATTAACTCCTTTTCCAATCAATACGATTATTTCTATATCGACTACAAAGGGAAATATGGATTCATCGATAAAACGGGAAAGGTCGTGATTTCTCCTCAATACGACGAATTAGGTGACTTCCATGAAGGCCTGCTCTATGTAAAAAAGAACGGAAAAGCAGGGTTCATCGACAAAAATGGGAAAGTCATCATCAAATTAATATATTATTAAACTAGTAGGTGATCACTAATAAATTGGTTACAGAAAATAAGGACGATCAGTCAAATGAAGTGGTGATAGCCTTTGGTAGTCTATCGAATGAAATAGCAGCTTCTTTCGAAAAAACTCAAGTATTTGGTTTGGTAGATGGGAAAAACCATCTACATATGATGCAAGGCAAAATTGGGTTACGGTTGAAAAGTTTCATGACTTTATTGAGGATCTTGTTCAAAAGTTAGAAGAAAAAGAAAAACAAAAAAAAGGAGAGTTCTACTTAAATAAAAAAGGCTAAAAGGAATTCGATGATTTTGACGAAGCCAAGGCTTTTATATGCTTCATCATAACCTGTCTTTTAGGGATCTAGGGTTTCCGGAAGTTAAGGCATATAACGAGTACATAATAAACAAGTATGCAAACAAAACAGCCATACGGAAACTGGACTTTTTTCGCCGGTTGTTGGAGTTTGGCTATGAAACACATTTGTATAAAGCATTGCTCTCAAGATGAATCGTCAAACCAACAGCAAAAAAGGGACACTATTATATGGACTTGCATTTAGAAAAAGTAAAAATCTTTAATTAAAGTACTTACCAATCATGTGACCCCCACATTTTTTTCAGCGACTTAGTTGCTTGGGAATTAATAACTTTGAGACCAAATATTTAAATCAATGGGTCTCTACCCTATGTTTGGTAGTCTTTAATGGATGAATAAATAACGGGTCACCATAGAGTAATCTTTTTCGAATACTTAAGTGCTGGAAATAGCTATCTCCCATAATAAAATTAAAAACCTTTTGTCAAGGAATACAAAAGAACCTGTTAAACAGGTATTTTTAACATAATAGAAAATCTATCGTTTTTTTCTCGGATCTACCCTTAATTTTATTGCAGTTTTTTCTTGATTATCGATTAACAACATTTTTAAGAGTTTGAATTAGCTTTTTGTTTAAAGAATGAAAAATATATAATTTTATCCTAAATAATAAAAAAGTTGTTTCCACAGTCAAGTCATTTGGAATGTACAGTGTTGCTAAAATTACTTTAAAAATAGCAGAAGGTACCGAGAACCAGGTGACTACCACATCATTTACTCGGTTTATCAGCATACTTAAGGTTCTGTGAGAAGAGGAATATCAATCTAAATTTAATCTATAAGAAGGCAACTAACCCTATTGGGTGTTGCCTTTTTTATGTTTCTTGAAGCGAATTTACAAAGTTGTCGTTCAATGGATATCATTGCTTAATTATATAGATCAACCCCATCGATATCTTGAACTCCGGTTAAGATATCGATTATGGGTTTTGCTGCTAGACCTGGAATCGATGTACTACCAATATGATGAATAGAATTTGAATAATCTCTGATTGAAATATTTCGTACAGCTTCTTTTCTTCTGTTTATTTGGCGCAAACTCTTCTTCATATTTATTTTACGTTCCTTTTTTAATTTCTTCATATTAGAATGATATACTTCCGTTGTGTGATTAAACTTTTTTACAATTACGGGGGGTCATAGACGACATGAACAAAAAAATAGTTTTAACAGGTATTTTTACTTTTAACTTTTTTTCAGCCGCATTCGCATATACTCACGATGCAGTGACCGAGGCAGCGACTTCTTCCACTCAGGTAAGCAATTCAAATCCCGTTGTCAAAGAACGGTTTTTAGTAAAAAATCCTCCTGATGTAGGAAATGGGATAAAAGCAGGCATGGGTTCTTCACTCACTCATCTTCCAGGGGATCCCGATACTATTTTTTATACGACAGCTGACCGGGGGCCAAATGGAGAAGTGGTCGTAAATGGTGAAAAAAGACGCACCTTCCCCGTGCCGACGTATACACCGAGGATTTATAAAATCAAAGTATCCAACGGTGAAGTGGAAATCCTTAAAACGATCAAGCTAAAATTGCCAAAAGGCACAGACGAGATTACCGGTAATAACTACATTTCCGGTGTATCCAATCTGCCGGGACTTGATGAAACGCCCTATGATGAAAAAGGAGAAAAACAATTGCCTTATGACCCTTATGGCCTGGACACAGAAGGACTCGCATACAGTCCGAAAGATGATACATTTTGGCTCAGCGACGAATATCGTCCGAGTCTTGTACAAGTAAAGCGGGACGGTACGATTTTACAGCGACTTCTTCCATCAGGCATGTCCAAACAATATGAAAATGCTCCGAACATTCCAGTAAAGGATAGTTTACCTGCTGTATTTTCTAAACGAATTTCTAATAAAGGGTTTGAGGGAGTTACCATTTCCCCTGATGGAAAATGGATGTTCGCTCTTACGCAAAGACCGCTTGGAAATCCTGATGAAGATACTAGTAACCGTTCGCGGACACTCAGGATTCTTAAAATCAACCTGGAAACATTAAAAGTGGCTGGAGAATATGTTTATTTAACAGATGACGAAAAACAATATAATGATTTGAAACAATCGAACATTTATGTTTCTGATCTATATGCGAAGGATGACCATACTCTCCTTGTCGATGAAAGGGACAGCTTTGGAGGAAGTGAATCTCAAGTGAAAAAAATTTATCAAATCGATCTTACGGAAGCTACAAATATACAAGGTAAATATAATAGCCCGACCGGAACAACAAAAAGCTTAGAACAAATGACGGTGGATGAAATGGAGAAAGCCGGTATCGCTTTTCCAAAACAACGTTTAGTGGTTGATATGCTAAAACTAGGCTATCCGTTTGAAAAACTTGAAGGTTTAACCATGACCAACGACCATTCCTTAGCTGTGATGAATGATAATGACTTTAGCATCACCAATACTTCCCAAAATGGAACTCCAACTGAACTATGGAAGATTGGAATCAGTAATTAAACCAACTGCTTTGCTTCTTAAGACAGATGTATCATGTACCAATAACAATAAAAAACTAATATTAAAAAGCCCAATTTCAACATTAAGATTGAGAACTTGGGCTTTTTTCGTTACTCCATAAACTGGACCGGGATATGAACAGAACGCAGGGTTTAATATATCCTGGTCATTTCAACTTTACAATACTTAGGGAAAGGCGGGGAACTTCGGAATGTCGTTAAATAAATTAAGAATACTAAATGAACAAATTGATGGGAGCAGAAGGAAAAGTTAATAACCGCTCTTTGTGCGGCATGATTCCGAAACAGGAATGATGCCGTATTCCTATTTAGATAGCTGCTTTCCAACATTATTATTAAATAATTAAAATTTTCAAAATATTAATTGACTTTCATTGATTAAGGTGGTATTTTTTAGATGAATATTTAGTCATAGACTATGATTAATTATGAACAAAAAGGGCGGAAAACAAATGAGTATATGGTTAGGAACGTCCAAACAGGATATTACTCCTTTTCAGCCAGTTCATTTGGCTGGTTTTGCACATCGTAAAGACCCTTTCACAGAAATTAAATCGAAGCTGTATGTCCGTGTTTTTTGTTTCTTTGAAGAAACAAATAAGAACCCTTCGTTGTTAATTATTGCTGATTTAATTTGGTGGGGGTCAGATCTAGTTTCTCAACTTGAAAAGAAAATCGCTGAACAATTTTCTATCCCCGCAGAGTCCATTATTTTTCACGCGACACACAATCATTCCGGTCCGCAAACAAGCAGATTGTTTACTTCCTATCTGGGGATTTACAGTAACTCCTATATTGATTTTTTGGAGAAACAACTTCTTCTTGCGATTGAGTCTGCAAAACAAAATGCGGAAGAAGTGACGGTAAAAAAAGGAGCTACTTCCTCTGATATAGGGATTAACCGCAGAAAGGCAGTAAACGGTGAGATCATCATGGCCCCTAATCCTGATGGTTTAGTAGACAATGAAGTCATACTCGTTCGCTTTGAAACCCGCTGCCAAAAGACAAAAGCTTTGTTGATTCATTATGCATGCCATCCGACTACAACTGGAAATAACCATGTATCTTCCGAATTTCCTGGAACTGCGCTTGAGATCGTAGAAATGAAAATAGGCAATGGATGTATAGCTGGTTATTTACAGGGGTGCTGCGGTGACATCCGGCCGGCCCTTATTAAAGGTGATGCCTTTTACAGGGGAGAAGAAGAGGATGTAAAACGACTTGGTTCACGATTAGCAAGCACCGTATTGGATTGTTTTAATGAAAGCCATTGGAAGGACGTAATATCTGCAAAAGTACATACTTCAACCACCGTTTTGTCCTTGGACTTTGAGCAATTACTTTCTGACGAGCATTATGAACCAGCAGCTTATTCTGAAGACCTTTTGATGCTGGAATGGTGCACCATTATGAAAGAGCGTGTATCGGTCTTTGAGGCGGGGGTACCTTTAAAGCTCCGTTTGATGACGTTTTGTGAAGATCTGTCCTTTCTATCCATGAACGCCGAAATGGTTACAGAATATGGTCTGAAATTGAAAGAAAAGTATGGAGGACGAATCATACCCCTTCCGTACAGCAATGGGATGATTGGTTATGTTTCAACAGCAGCCCAACTGATTGAAGGAGGCTATGAAGCAAAGGACTCCATTTATTATTTTGCGCTTCCATCCCCGTTTTCACGAACGGTTGAAAACAGAATATTAGAAGCAATAGATAACCTTATCCAGAAGAAAGAGAGGGAGGAATATGACGGTTTATCCATTAACGAGTAGAGCAGACCGTTTAAATGTAAAGGTATTTGAAACGAGAAAAGAGATGGGACAGCAAGCAGCAAGTGATGTTAGCAGCAAGATTAAGGAACTTCTCTCGATTCAGGAAAATCTACGGATGGTTTTTGCATCGGCTCCTTCTCAAAACGAATTGCTGGATAATCTTGCAGCAGATAACAGCATTGACTGGAGCCGGATTACAGTTTTCCATATGGATGAATATATGGATTTGCCATCCGGATCTTCTAAAAGCTTTGGATCCTTTTTAAAAGATAAGTTATATGATCGAGTTCATCCAAGAGAAGTCCATCTTATTCAAACGACGAATGGAGCAGAAGAAGAATGTGATCGTTACACAAAACTAATCAAAGAAAAACCTGTTGATATTGTTTGTTTGGGTATCGGTGAGAACGGCCATATTGCCTTCAACGATCCTCCAGTTGCAGATTTTCATGATCCAAAAACAATGAAAGTGGTGACATTAGACGAGGCATCCCGGCGACAGCAAGTGAATGATGGCTGTTTCTCTTCTCTCGATGAGGTGCCAAAAGAGGCGCTTACATTAACGATACCTGCATTGGTTTCAGCTGAATTCCTGTACTGTGTGGTGCCAGGCAAGACAAAAGCACATGCTGTACAATCGGTGCTTCATGGAACAATTACACAAGATTGTCCTGCTTCCGTTCTTCGAAAACACAAAAATTGTACCTTATATCTAGATCAAGATTCATTTGGCGGTGGCTGTTAAGTGAAACAAGTTTCTGCGATTCACTATAAAACTGGCAAAGCAGTAAAAGTGAGTTTTGAAGATGGAGTGTTTCTTTCTATTGAAGAGGATGAACAGCGAAAAGAACTACCGATCATAGCACCGGGTTTTGTTGATCTACAAGTCAATGGGTATAGAGGAATTGATTATAATGACGCAACGCTCACACCTGCTTCTATCGAATCTACCGTTCGACATTTATGGAGCCAGGGAGTAACTACATTTTATCCTACGATCATCACCAATCACCCGGAAAACATAATAAACTCGTTGTCCGTATTCCAAAAAGCCTCAGTAACAAACAAAACGGTCAATCAAGCCATTCCGGGCATTCATTTAGAGGGGCCGTACTTATCTCCTCAGGATGGACCTCGGGGAGCTCATGCTGAACAATTCGTTAAAGCTCCTGACTGGACTGAATTTCAGATGTGGCAAGAAGCTTCTGGGGGACGGATTTCCATCCTCACCGTATCACCTGAATGGCCTGGGTCCGCATCGTTTATAAAAAAATGTACAAATCATGGTGTTCTCGTTTCCATAGGCCATACATCTGCCACCCCTGAAAACATCCAAAACGCGATTGAGGCGGGAGCGAAGATGTCTACCCATTTAGGAAATGGTGCTCATGTCATGTTAAAGAGGCATCCTAACTACCTTTGGGAACAGCTGGCAAGCGATGAGCTTGCCGCCTGCATGATTGCTGATGGATTTCATCTCCCCGATTCAGTCATAAAGGTCATCCTGAGGATGAAAGGAAAGCTGGCCATTCTGGTCAGTGATTGCGTCTCATTAGCCGGAATGCCTGAAGGATCTTATCATCTTCATATTGGCGGTGATGTTGTACTGGATAAGAGCGGAAGGCTATATATGAATGATAATGCCGATCTTTTGGCAGGGTCAGCTCAAACGCAGTCATGGGGGATTAACCATTTGATCAGGCGGGGACTGTGCAGCTTATCTCTTGCTGTGGACCTGGCCTCAATCCATCCTTCCACGGTGATGAATTTGCCGCAACAGAAAGGCATCTGTGAAGGTGCACCAGCAGATTTTCTATTGCTTCACCAATCAGAAAAGAATGAATTAACCATAACCGAAACGTACAAAAATGGAGTTTCTGTATATATGAATAGGGAGGCTTATTTTCATGAAAACACCGTTAATGACTGAATATTTGCAGGGGATTATCCGTCACTTGGAAAAAATACACAAAGAAGAGCAGCATGCTATTACAGAGGCTGCGAAGTTGGTGGCACAACAAGTGAAGCAGGATAAACTTGTTTTCGCTTATGGTCCTGGCGGCCACTCCAATTTAGGTTCACAGGAGCTGTTTTTTCGTGCCGGTGGTCTTATGCACATCAGTGCTATGCTGGATGAAGGAACGCTTCTAAGTGGAGGAGCTCTTCGTTCGATGGCGATCGAGCGGACACCGGGTTATGGAAAAATTGTGATCGAAGACTATGGACTTGTGAAAGACGATCTTCTGATCATCGTTAATGCTTATGGCATTAATGCAGCGACCATCGATGCGGCCTTGGAAGCCAAACGGCGAGGTGTAAAAACAATTGGTGTAACCTCTGTGGAGCATGCATCAAGTACTCCTGCTGACCACCCTGCCCGTCACCCTTCCAAGCAAAACTTGCATGAATTGGTGGATGTCGTTTTGGACAGCAAGGTTGGAGTAGGCGATGCGATATTGCAAATCAGCGGATTGGAGCAAAAAGTAGCCGCTATTTCTACATTTGCGAATGCCTATCTGTTGAATGCCATGACAGCTGAAGCGATCGCTTTGCTTGTGGCTGAAGGCATTCAGCCGCCCATTTGGATGAGTGGAAACGCCTCAGGAGGGGATGAATGGAATGCCCAATTTATCGATCGGTTTAAAGGAAAGATTAAAAAGCTATAAAGAAGTACGGAAAAGGACAGGAGAATATAAAATGCCGGTAAAAGGTACTGCTCTGTTACGGGAAATCAATCAAAAAAATATTTTGGACTATATTCGGACACATGAACCATGTTCAAGAAAGGAGATTGCCCAAGCGTTAAAGGTAAGCAAAAATACAGTGTCTCTTATCGTTGAACAATTGCTGAAACAAAACATGATTGCTGAGTCGGGAATAAAAGAACCGATTGGAGCAGGAAGACCAAAAGTTTTGCTGCGCTTAAGGCCAGATGCGCTGCAAACCATCGGATTAATGGTTCAGCAAGACAACATCTCATATATCGTATTGGATTTTCAATTAAATGAACTAGAGGAGGGGTCAGTATCCATAAAAAGCCAATCCGTCTTGGATGAAGTGATCAACCTCTCAAAAAACTTAGCAAGCAGATTTCAGAAGGCAAAAGGGATTGGGATTGCCATACCTGGCATTGTTGACCCGACAAGAGGGTATGTATACCAATCGGCAAATTTGAATTGGAAGGATGTGGATTTAAAAAAAATTCTTAGCACCGAGGTTAAAGTGCCTGTCGAGGTTTTTAACAATGTGAAAATTGCAGCGGAAAGAGGAAAAGAAACGGTCAAACCAAAATTGCGATCTAGTTTCTTTTATATAAGGATTGGCGAGGGGATCGGAGGAGCCTATGTGGCAGACAATCAAGTAATGAATGGCAACAGCTGGACAGCCGGTGAAATTGGCCATCTATCTGTGGCTTCACATGGTCCAATATGCAAGTGCGGCCAGAAGGGTTGCCTTGAAAAAATAATCAGTATGGAAGCTTTTCGGGAATTTCTTCAAAGCCTCTCTTATACTCCTTCAGATAAAAATGACATGGATCTTACAAAGTTAGCTAAGCAAGACCACAGGGTACACCAAGAGATAGAAGAATACGGAAATTATTTGGGCCGTGCTCTGGTGCAGGTGATTCATTTGCTAAATCCTCAAGAAATCGTTATAGAAGCACCTTATAACCAAATTTATGAATTTCAGGAGAAGACGATTTCTTCCGCAAAGCAACGTACTCTTTCCGACGCTTTTGCTCAGACGAAGATTGTTTTTTCAAAAGAGTTCTATTCTCCAGCGAAAGGAGCAGCGGTTTCTATTCTTCTGAATAGCTAAAATCTATTAATTTTGTTCCATTCTACCGAAGAAGGGAATGATGATATGAGGCAAGTTTGTGAAGCAATTGAAGAATACAGTGCCTACAAACCACTTCTATCGGCAAGACATGATTTTCATTCTTTTTGGTCACAGGCACTGAAAGAGCTGGAGTGTATTGAGTTAAATGAACAGGCAGAAATGATGGAATATCCCATTAAACAAATCCAATGTGAAAAGGTTGCTTATAGCGGAGCATACGGATCTCTGATAAAGGGGATTTTTCTAAAACCAAAAAGACTGGAACGGAATCTTAAATGCCTTATCTTTTTTCACGGATACAACAGCAGCAAAGGATCCATTTCCCAGTATATGCAGTGGCTGATTCAGGACTATGCTGTATTGGCAGTGGATTGCAGGGGAATGGGAGAGACGGGGGATGATTCCTGTTATAGTTCGGGAACACTAGGCAGCTGGGCAACACAGGGGCTTATGAACAAGAAAGAATACTACTATTATAAAGTCTATCTGGACTCTAAACGGGCCATTGATTATTGTTTAACGCGTCCAGAGGTAAATCCACAAAAAATCTGTTTAATAGGGTCAAGTTTGGGAGGGGGGATTGCTTTAGCTGTGGCTGCTCTGGATCCTCGGCCGCAATTGGTAGTGGCAGACGTTCCGAATATGTGTGATTTGGAGCTGGCGATTCAATTAAAAACAGAAGGCTCTCTCGTATTTATCGAGAATTATTTAGCAAGGTATCCCCAATACACGGAAAAGGTTTTTGAAAACCTAACTTATTTTGACAATCTTAATTTCGCTTCAAATATTAAAAGCAAAGTCAGATTATCTGTCGCGTTAAAGGATGCGGTGTGCCCTCCGAAAACGATTTTTGGCGTGTATAATCACATAACTTCCGAAAAATCAATAGAGGTTTATCCTTTCTCGACACACAATGCTCCAGGAAGCCAAGAACATATCGATAAAACCCTTGAGTTCGTCAATAAGCATTTATAAGAAATAAACCCTCTGGAAAATTCCAGAGGGACATTCTTCACATCTCGCTTTCATAGTAGGTTAGCAGTTCGTCACATATTGATTCCCATTTCTCTGCCATTTCCAGGGAAATCTCCCGTCCGCTTTTAATCCGTATTTTGTTTTTTAGCTGACGAAGCTTAATGATCGCTTTTTGATTATTTTCGGAAAAGTATTCATCCATTACCATCTCAGCTTTTTCTGCTAAATCGGTCTTTGTTTCTGGCTTAAGATCTGCAGTATAGATAGAGTGATACAACTCATAGGTTAAATAGGATCTTTTTGTTTGTTCATAGGCTCTTTCGGCTCTATTTTCGTCGTAATGCATAATCTCACCAATAATGGCGGCAGAGATAGAGGAAAATGCCCAGGAGCTATTATCTGCAAAATCACCATTCTCTACAGAAAATCCTTCTGGCTGCAGACCATCAAAACCAGCATAAGTCCAGAAATTGTTGACAGGGCGGGCTTCATAAAAACGAAAGGAGAGCCGGGCATTCTTCTTGCCGCTTAAATACGGAGTAAGATCCACGTGAATGGTATTCCACTGCAAATCCGTCAGAATTTCGGCTGTGTCCTGTTCCCACACCATCTGGCTATCGATCAGCAATTGTTTTTTATGGTAACCCATCGCATTGGGGCCATGATCCATTGTCTGGAATGTTAACGAATATTGATCAGATTTTCGGTCCACACGGATTTTCTGTGAAGCTTCCTCATAATCTCCGGCTGTGGTAGGTGCACCTGCTCCAACAAAAAAGTTAAGATACCCAGTATCATTAAAGGCCTTGTCGTCTATTGGTTCAGGTTCAAAGTTCTTTTTAAGAACATACGTAGTGACCCCTTTAATTTTGCCTGTTTTCATGTTATCCAAGGCAATTTGCACGACTTCTCTTACGTAGTTTGCTGAAGGGTTCGCAGGGGTAAGGGAAAGCTGTGAAGCATACAGCATCCAATAAAGCGGAAGGTCATAGGAACTTAATAGGTTGTAAGCGGTATCAATTTGCTGTTGAGCAGATTCATAGACTTGCGTATTTCGATAGATTCCATCTCTGAAAGCCAATATGACGCCATCAATATAAGCACCTCTGGTTTGTAAAAAGCTTTCGTTCAAGGAGTCGGTATACATTTGCGGAGTAAACATGAGTTTTGGGTTAATGGCCTCAGAAGTTTGTTTCATTTGTGCCATATATTGAGGTGTATAAGTAGACAGGTTGTGGTTGAAATCATCGATGGCCCATCCAATAAGATTAGGGAAGTCAAGGGAGAGTTGGGCGATAGCTTTTGACCATGCAATGTAATCGGTGGTGTAAGGATAAGATTTTCGAACGCCGGTAGATTCAGAGGGAGGTACGAGATAGACAACAATATTGATATTGGCATCACGGGCTGCAGGCAAAAACTCATTCTTTAAATCGTCCCAATCCGTTTTCTCATGCCAAACGAGGTAGTAGTACGTATTGATATGAAGTTCTTTCAGTTTTTGAATGGATCTCGGGGTATCAATGTGGTAAATCCCATCAGAGCGAGGGGTTGTTTCCCTGACAACACCAGCATAATCAGCTAAAATCTCACCGGGTTGTCCGTCGGTCTGAGCCGCCGCTCTTGGAAGAGGAGCCCAACCTGTCAGCAGGCTGTACATCAAGATAGAAGACAAGAGTACGATCACACCCATTTTTCTTTTCATAGTAATCCTCCTTTTTCAGGCAATTTTCTTGTAGCTTTCTCTGTAGCTTAACGTTATCAAAAAAAGACACGTCTATAAAATGTCTATTAATAGTTTAGGAAAAAATTAGGAAGTTAGTCATGCTTCAAGAAAGGAGCTTTAAGATGTTTATTTCTAAAATAGAAGTTTTTCCTTTAACATTACCCATGCTTCAGGACTTTAGGATTTCAGGTGGTTCAGTAGGTGATATGCAAGCAGGTGCTCCACATGTTTATGTAAAAATTACGGATAAGGATGGAATAAGCGGGTGGGGGGAGGCACGGCCAAGCCATCGATGGAGCTATGAAACGATCGAATCAGTTACCACCACCATCAACACCTATTTCATTCCGGCTCTCATAGGGAAAAGGATTGACGACATTTCTTATGTGCACCAAGTGATGAACCAGGAAATTAAGAGTGGATTGACTGTTGGCCAACCGATTGCCAAAGCTGCGATCGATACAGCGCTTCATGATTTAATCGGACAAAGGAATAAAAAAACCATTGGAGAATTATGGATGGGTTCAACGAATTCAACGATCAGCCTGTCTTATCTTATTAGTACAAGAGACGTGAATGAAGCGGTTCAAAAAGCAACAGAAGCTAACAGAAAAGGGTACAAGGGGCTGGATGTAAAGATCGGATTTGATCCTGATCACGATATCCATTTGGCAGAAGCGGTAAGGGAAGCTGCTCCCGGCCTATTTTTCCGGGTTGATGCGAACCAGGGCTATACTGTGGCACAAGCCATCTATGTTGCAAGGAAACTTGAGAAATTAGGAGTGGATGTATTCGAACAGCCGCTTAGTGCAAATAATCTCTTAGGACACGCGGAAATACGAAGGAAAGTGCACATTCCTATTGCACTTGATGAAAGCATTTGGAGTTCAGGTGATCTAATACAGGCGATTCGGATGGAAGCATGTGATACGGCTGTCATTAAGCTGACCAAAATGGCGGGTTTGTACCGTGCAAAAATTTGCGGGGAAATCGCAAAGGAAGCGGGGCTGGCTTTACTCGGAGGGGGCTTGACCGAATCTACACTTGGTCTGGCAGCGAGTGCCCATCTTTTTAATTACTTGCAAATATCAGCACCAGTAGATTTAAATGGACCTTTTTTTCTTGCAGATGATCCTGTTTCGGAGGGGCCTGTACGTGAAGAAGGAACCGTATACCTTGGTGATCGGTACGGGATAGGCTGTAAGGTTAGTAGTGAAAAGCTTCAAAACTATGCAGTGGAATAGAGTCTATTCCACTGCTTCTCTTATTTTTTTTAAATGGTCGGCAACAAAAGACAGCCGGTAAATTTGGCGGGGACGGCCTTTTGATGAGATTTTTTCCTCTCCCACCACGTCTACCAAACCTGCATCTATCCATTGTCCAAGGATTCGGTGGGAACTTCGGATAGTAATACCGAGGATGGAAGCGAGTTCCTGAGCAGTGTAGTTAGCTTTTTTGTACCGGGCGACTTGTGCCATCAATTTGCTCATATAAGCAGCCGACATTCCAGCCTTTTCCGCTTCCTCAAGAAGTTTGTCATCCGTTATGGAAAGGTCATAGATCATCGGATGGGTAATTTCTACTGGCCCGATCACACTGAGATCCTCCCTGACGATATAGCAGGCTTTTCCGCCAAATTCCTTGCACTGTCGGAGTGCCACTCTCGCATGGTTTCCCGCATCGGTGGCTGTTCGGCCAAAACCGATTCCAACACTTAAGGAAATGCCCAACAGTTTATCAGCCTCATCCAGGACAGGCAAATATTTATAACCTCTTGTTTCTCTTTCAAAGATGCCTCTTGTAGTGAAAAATAAATATTCTCCTCCGCCGAGGCTTGTTAAGTGGCCGTCGAGAAGTTTCACGTAATCGAGCAGCAGCCGGTGTAAATCAAGTTTCAGCTTTTGAACCTCATGTTCTGATGGATAGCTGTCCACCATCTTGCGAAACTGATCAATGTTTACTAAACCAACGACAATTTGAGATTCTTTGTTTCTCCTTGTACGGGTGGCTAATAACGCCCGCTCCAACGATACGATTAAATCCTGATGGGTAGGGGTGACCCATTCATTTGGTATTCCGAGAGCGGTAAGTTTTTCGGAAACAGCTTCAATACCTGTCAACACGGAAGAGCCTGGCCTGTTGTCAAAATGTGATAAATGAAAATTCACCATTTCTTCCGTCGTAGCCAACGGACTTCCTTCAAATATATGCAGGACTGTGTTCTTTTCGTTAAGCTCAGTTAAAATTTGATTCACATACTGGTTAGGAACCGAATCGATGGTCAGCATCCTTAAACCATAAAGGCTTTTACTTCGAAACAAAGAACGATACAAACCTGTTCCCATAAGGGGTACGTAATGGACGGGAATATGAAAATGAAGCTGTTCTTTTACCTTCCTGAACAAGTGATATTCGAGGAAAAGCAATACCTCTACGTTCGCTAGTAAGTCTTTTGTAAGATCCATCACTTCACTTTCTTCTTCATAACTGCGCAAAAGTGGTATGAAAGATGGAAAAGAGTGCAGCGCTTCACGGGCTTTTTCAATTAAAGCTGAAGGGCCGACCACACCAATAGCAACACCGTTTTCCGTTTCCTCCGGAGAATGAGACGCCATACGATTTACTTACCTCCAAAAATCAGACATGTTGAATTTATTATAGCTGAAGGAAATTAAGAAAAAAAGACTTTTTATAGACTTGTCTTTAAATAAACTTTGCCCTTATAATGAGATTGATTATTCAGAAAATTTCGGAAGGAGGTCTACATCATCAAAATGCTGAAAATTGGAATGATTGGTCTTGATACCACTCACTGTCCAGCTTTTACCGATCTTTTAAATAATGAGAAAAATCCTCATTATATCAAGGGGGGTAAGATTGTGGCTGCTTATCCGGGGGGCTCGCCGGATTTTGAACTAAGCATTTCGCGGGTAGGATCGATTACACGGCAGCTGGAAGAAAACTACAATGTGAAAATGACCGGGAGTCCAGAAGAAGTAGCGGAACAAACAGATGCAATTTTATTAACTTCGGTAGACGGAAGAGTCCACCTTGAACAATTTAAAAGAATTGTTCCTTATGGAAAACCGATTTATATTGATAAACCTTTAGCCTGTACGTCTGCTGATGCCCGTCAGATTTTTGAGCTGGCACAGCAGTACAACGTGCCAGTCAGCAGCAGCTCATCCTTGAGATTTTCTGAAGAACTTCAGCAAGCCGCCATGGAAAAAGGCTCGATCATCGGGGCAGATACATACGGTCCCATGAAAATTGAACCTCCGTTGCCCGGCCTTTTTTGGTATGGGATTCATTCGGTAGAGATGCTGTTTACCGTCATGGGAGCCGGGTGCGAACAGGTAAGCTGCACCGTAAATCATGATCACGATGTCATCGTTGGCAAGTGGGCAGATGGAAGAATAGGAACGGTTAGAGGAAATCGTACAGGAAATAATCAATTTGGCGCTTTGGTCCACCGAAGTTCAGGTACAGCATTTGTGGATTGCCAAAAAGGTACAAAGCCGCATTACGCGAGCTTGCTTGAAGAAGTAATGAAAATGTTTTTAACCGGAGAACCTCCGGTTGGCATGGAAGAATCCATGGAATTAATCCGCTTTATCGAAGCGGCGAATGAAAGCCGGCAAACGGGTAAAACGGTTCAGCTCGGGGAAAGGATGGCCCGCCATTGAGGATGGCAAGGGTAGGTGTTTACCTGGATAAAGAACGCGCCATCCATAATTGGGGAAGAGGCGAAAACGTTTTTGAATGTTATTGTAGTTCTTTATTTCAGTATGCGGGAATCCCATTCACACCAATAGAAGAAACAAAACAACTACATCACTTTGACATTGTTGTGCTGGCATTGCCGCCACTAAAGCTTGAGGAGACAGAGGATCTATGGGATTACATCCACTCGGGAGGCTCTGTTATTTCCTTTGGCACATTTGGGGAGTTTGCCCGACGCATGGGCTTGAAAGAGTACCTAATAGATGGTGGTTATGGCGTTTACAATCAGCAATTTTTACGTTTTTTTCACGCATTTCCTTGGACTGCATCACCCTCTCTGTTTCATTGCCAAAAGTCCGGAGAAATCAAATCAGGTTCTAGAGAAGGACGAAGTACTGGCGCCTTGCTTGAGAAATGGGACATAGGAAAAGGCATCCTTCATCGCTGGACGGTGGATATCATTGGAGCCATTGTCGGGATGCAGCAGGGAAGAGAACCTGTGACAAAAGATGGGCCGCCAGCTCCGGATGGCACGGCTAATTTAGATGATGGGCTGTTAAAGGCAGACGATGGGTTTGCAATGGATTGGGAGATGGATCGTTTGCGAACCTCTACTGGCCAGCCATATTTTTCTGTTCCTTATGCTGATTTATGGAAAGAAGCTATGATTTCTCATTTGATGAAAACCGTCCTTGATCAGGGATTGACACTGCCTTTTCTTGATTATTGGCCAGATGGCATAGAGCAGTTAGCCATGGTCTCTCATGATAGTGATGTAAATGACGATGAATCTGCGTATACCACTCTAGCTATTTTAGAAGAATGTGATATTCATAGCACCTGGTGCATGATGGAGCCGGGATACAGCCCTGCTATATATCCTGTTATCCGTCAGAAAGGCCATGAAATTGCACTTCACTACAATGCCAGGAAAGAGGACGGTGGTTCTTGGAGTAACTTGGAAATGGAAAGACAGTTACACTGGCTCCATATAGTGAGCAGTGTAGAGACAATTATCTCCAATAAGAACCATTACACAATTTTTCAAAACTGGGGAGAACTATTTGAATGGTGTGAAAGTATCGGCATCCAGTCGGATCAAACGAGAGGACCTAGTAAAAAAGGGAATGTTGGCTTTTTGTTTGGCACATGCCACCCCTATTTTCCTATTGCATGGGCAGATAAACAAAACCGTATCTATGATGTATTAGAAATAGGATTTTTAACACAGGACGTGGATTTATCAAGATTAGCAGATACGTCCATCATCGAGCCGTTTTTAACAAAGGCGAAGGAGGTGCGAGGAGTTGCCCACTTTTTATTTCATCAGATCCATCTTCACAGGGAACCAGCGGTGAAGGAGGCACTGAAACAAGTGGTGCGTCAGGCAAAAGAGATGGGTTACCATTTTTGGACCGGAGACCAGATCAACGAGTGGGTAAGGCGCCGTACCAGGATGAAGATTCAAGGAATAATGCCAGAAGGAGAAGTGGAATATACGGACGGATGCTTAGGTGCAGTCATTTGCATTCCGGTAAAACAAAAAGAAAACAGTGGTACTTATATCGAACGATTCGGAGTTTACTGCAAAAAGCAGAAAGTGGAAGCAGGAACTGAAGAAATGGTGCTTCCTGGGAAGGAGACGAAGTTCCATGAGTGAAAAACTGGCTGTTCACGGCGGCAGGAAAGTGAAGGATACTCCGTTTGGAACAGGCAAAAGGTTTGGAATAGAAGAGGCTAAGGAATTACTGGAGGCTCTTGAACAAAATACGCTCTTTTATCATACAGGAGAAAAAGTAAAAACGTTTCTCAAGACGTTTAATGAAATGTACGGGATTTCCTACAGTGTGGCAGTTTCATCTGGTACTGCAGCTATCCATACAGCACTGGGTGCAGCTGGGATTACTGTAGGCGATGAAGTCATAACGAGCCCCATCACCGATCAAGGGACTTTAATTGGAATTCTTTATCAAAATGCCATCCCTGTTTTTGCTGATCTAAATCCTCACACGTATAATATGGACCCAAAATCCATTGAAGCGGGCATAACAACCAGGACAAAAGCGATTTTAGTCGTTCATTTAGCAGGCAATCCTGCAGATATGAATGAGATCATGGCTCTTGCAAAAAAGTACCGGTTAAAAGTGATTGAAGACTGTGCACAGAGCTATCTTGCTTCGTACAAAGGAAGGCTGGCAGGTACCATTGGTAATTATGGCTGTTTCAGCACAAATGATTTTAAGCATATCAGCACAGGTGATGGCGGTATGGTAACCGTAAATTCTGCTGATGAGCAGGATTATAAATTGACTCATGCTTTTGCTGACAAGAATTATTTAAGACTGGGTGGCATTGTAAATAGAGATCTTTCTTACCTTGCTCCCAACTACAGAATGACGGAACTACAAGGAGCCGTTGGAATCGCACAGCTGAAAAAGCTTCCTGGGATTTGCTCCATCCGAACAGCATATGGAAACAAGATTACAGCAGGAATTCAAGAGCTAGATGGTATTCATCCACATAAAGTAGATGCTGGCAATGTTTGCACCTATTGGTTCTATATGTTCCGTATTGAACCTTCCAAATTTCATTGCACTAGGGATGAATTTGCTGCTGCCTTGAAAGAAGAAGGAATTCCCGCATCAGCAGGCTATATTCCTGAAGTGGTCTACAAAAGCGGATTATTTCAAAAGCGTTCAGCTTATCAAAACAGTACCTTTCCTTTTGACGTGACTGGTGCTGCCTATGAAGGGGTATTGTGCCCTGAAGCTGAAAACATACTGAAAACCGCCATACGGCTTCCTGTCAATGAGTTTTATACAATGACAGATATCGAAGCAATGATTGCGGCCATTCAGAAAGTAGCGCGTTTTTACCAAAAACAAAAAGTTGCCGGCACGTTACAGAAAGGAGAATCACATGGATAAGCTCGCCATACATGGAGGCGTTCCCGTCAGGAACAAACCCTATCCCATCTGGCCCATTAGTGAAGAGGAAGAAAAACGGCTGCTGTACGAAGTGATAGACTCAGGAAAATGGGGAGGTTCAGGAGGAGCAAATCTAGCAGGTTATGAAGCAAAACTTCCTATTTTCGAGAACAAGTTTGCAAGTTTTCAAGATGCTGGTTACGGCGTCAGTGTTGTAAATGGAACCGTTGCTATCACCGTTGCTTTGCAAGCAGCGGGAGTAAAGCCATACGATGAAGTAATCATGCCCCCTTATACTTTTATAGCTACAGCAACGGCCCCGTTAATGTTTGGAGCGATACCTGTGTTCGTGGATGTAGAAGAAGATACTATGCTTCTCGACCCAGAGAAGGTGGAGGAAGCCATCACCCCACGGACAAAAGCCATTATTGCGGTTCATATCGGAGGGACGGTAGCAGATTTGGACCGGTTAAGCGCTGTCGCGAGGAAACATGGGATTGCATTGATTGAGGATGCAGCCCAGGCGGTAGGATCTCAATGGAAAGGAAAAGGAGTAGGAGCCATTGGCGATATTGGCACGTTCAGTTTTCAATCAAGCAAAAATTTAACAGCTGGTGAAGGAGGAATGATCGTTTCAAACGACCGTACTCTAGCTGACAAGGCATGGTCTTTGTGCAACGTAGGAAGGAGCCGTGACGGTGCTTGGTACCAGCACGACACGATAGGATGGAATCTGCGTCTTACGGAATTTCAGGCAGCAGTATTGCTCGGACAGATGCAGAGGCTTGAAGAACAGGTGGAACGGCGCAATCGCAATGCGATTCTTTTGGATCAGTTGCTCAAAGACATTGACGGGATACAATTGTTTAGAGACGATTTACGGGTGACCCGTAACGGTTATCACCTCTATATGTTTTATCTGGAAGAAGAGTTCGCCAGGTCTTTTCATAAAGCTGAGTTCATGAAACGGCTTTTTGCAGAAGGAATTCCCTGTGCAAGCGGATATACGTCTCTTACGAAATACGACGCCATACAGAATTCAATTGAGGAATGGACAGGAGAAAGAAGGATACAGACTTGTCCCGTTGCTGAACGAATGGGTGACCAGCAGGTTTTGTGGATCACCCAAACCGTGCTGCTGGGAGATGAAGAAGGGATTTATGATGCGGCAAAGGCCGTTAAAAAAGTCGCTCAGTCGCATCTTCCCGTCATGGGAGGAGGATGACAATGAAAGTGTCATTTCTGGGTGAGTTGGAGACATTGCAAGAAGGAATTGAAAAAATTGCTCCACTGCTTGGCATTGAGATATGTGAAGATGGACTTCCCATTCATGTAGTAAAATCTTCAAACTCGCATCTAGACGTTCAGCTGGAAAATGGCCAAGGTTTGATTGGTTACCACGATAAAATACATTTTTTCCGGGCGATGGGATTATTTGTGGAAGCAACGCGTGAAAAAGAAACGTTCCACATAACAGAACAGCCCTATTTTGATATGAATGGGGCAATGTTTGACTGTTCCCGAAACGCTGTCATGAAAACCGAGACGGCCAAAACTTTTCTGCGTTATATGGCCATTATGGGCTTAAATGTCATGATGCTGTATACAGAAGACACGTATACGATTGATGGTGATCCGTATTTTGGCTATATGCGCGGACGATATAGTAATGAGGAGCTTCAAGAAATCGATGATTACGCCTACTCTTTAGGAATCGAAGTGATTCCCTGCATACAGACGTTAGCCCATTTATCAACGTATTTAAAATGGTCTCACACTTCAGCGATCAGAGACACGGAAGACGTCTTGCTGGTCGGGAATCAAAACACATATGAGTTCATAGAAAAAATGATTGTATCAGCTTCATCTCCTTTTAGAAGTAAGCGAATCCATATTGGAATGGACGAAGCACATGGACTAGGCAGGGGAAACTACCTTGACCAGCAAGGGAAAAAAAACCGTTATTCCTTAATGACTCAACATTTAAAGCTGGTCGAAGAAATCCTGAAAAAGTATAAATTGCGTCCCATGATTTGGAGTGATATGTACTTTCGAGTATGGTCTGAAGCGGATGCCTATTATGATTTAAATATTGAAATCCCTGAAGAAGAGACAAAACAAGTCTCTAAACAAGTACAAATGGTGTATTGGGATTATTACAATGAGGAAGAAGGCTTTTATGAGCAGTATATTGACAAACATGCTGCTTTCGGAAGTCTCCCGATTTTTGCAGGAGGAATCTGGACCTGGCATGGTCCTACGATTCATTATGAAAAGACGTTTCATACAAGCAATCCTGCCTTGGCTGTATGCAAAAGAAAAGGCGTGAGAGAGGTTTTTGCGACATTGTGGGGTGATAATGGCGCGGAAAGCAATTTCTTTTTTGCCCTTTTAGGTTTGCAGTTATTTGCGGAACATGGGTATAACAGCATTGTTGACGAACACAAGCTGAAAAAGCGGTTTGAATTCTGCACGGGTGGAAACTATGAGGCATTCTTAACGATGGGAAAGTTAGATGTGCATCCTCAAGCTAACATACATGCCCTGATTCCCGACAGTCCTGCAAAGTACCTGCTGTGGCAGGATATTTTACTCGGATTGTTCGATAAAAATATAGAAGGCCTCGGATTTTCACAGCATTTTCAAAACATTAAAGACGAACTGCAAAGATATTTGGGGACATCTTCTCCATGGAAATCTCTTTATTCGTTCATGATGAAGCTGTGTACGGTACTAAGCATTAAGAGTGAATTAGGATTAAAAATAAGTGAATTTTACCATGGAAACAGGAAGGAAGAACTAAAGGAAATAGCTATAAAGGAATTGAACCTTTTAGAAGAAGCCGTTAAGGATCTTCGTATGATCCATCGAAGACAATGGTTTTCAAATAACAAACCATTTGGATGGGAAATCCTTGATATTCGTTATGGCGGACTGCTGGCAAGGATAGAGACGGTACGGGATCGGCTTATGTCTTTTATTGATGGACGGATTGACACTCTGGATGAAATGGAGGAGGAAAAGCTATTTTATGATTCATTTTCCCGTGACTCAAAGAAAGGGGTAGGGAAGGAAATTAAATATCAGCGGATTGTTTCTGCTAATCCTTTGTAAATATTGAAAAATCATGCATTTAAAGACAGTTAAAAGACTTGTCTTTAAATAAAGTGGTCATTATAATGAAGTCAAGTTTATGAAAACCTTTACAAAAATGCTTTCATAAACCTGGGTAAATCAAATTTGAAAGTTGGGGAGGGGCTTACGTGAAAAGGAAAAAACTGGCGTTTCTATTTTTGGTCTTTCTACTTGCATTTATTCCCTTGTTAGCTTGTTCAAACGAGGAAAAAGCATCAAGTGACAGCAAAAACGGAGAAAAGGTGGAACTTGAATTTTGGACGATTAATTTAAAGAAGAATTTTAATGATTATATTCAGGGCATGATCAATGATTACGAGAAGGCCAATCCAAATATCAAGATTAAATGGGTAGATGTTCCGGGTGCCGATGCGTCCAAAAAGTTTTTGACATCCTTACAAAGCAGGAAAGTGCCGGATGTGGTCAATCTGGCCAGCAGTGATATCTCCATGATTCAGCAGTACAATGTTCTGTCCCCGCTTAATAAACTTATCTCCAAAGATGAATTGAATGCGTATATTCCTGGATTGATTGACAGCTTAACATTCCAGGATGAACTTCAAGGGCTTCCGTGGTACTATGGCGGACCTCCAATTGGCACCATTAATACAGAAGTGTATAAAAAGGCAGGATTAGATCCCAACAATCCACCAAAAACATGGGAAGAAAGCTTGGAAAACGGAAAAATGATTCATAAGAAACTTCCAAAAGTATTTGGTTCCAATGACTTGCCGGGTATTGAAGTTTTTGTGAGCCAAGGGCTTCCCATCCTTAATGATGATCATACAAAAGCGGTATTTAATTCAGACGAACACGTGAAATTTGTACAAATGTTTGTAGACGGCTACAAGAATGGAGCAATTGCTCCCGGGGCGGTAACGAAGGATGACCGTCAGCTTCAGCAAACCTATGAAAATAAGCAGCAGGCACAGGCTGGGCAGTCCGTAGCAGCCACCTTACTCAATCTGGAAAAAAATGCTCCTAATGAAATTAAGAAGATTAAAGTGACAAAACCTGTAACCGGAGGAGATGGAACCGTAGCTGTTAAAGCCATTCAAACCTTTGTCGTACCGAAGAAATCAGAGCATCCGAAAGAAGCCGCTAAGTTTGCTCTTTTTGTTACTAACGCAAAGAATCAATTGGATTTTGCCAAACTTGTTCCTATATTCCCATCGACTACTGAAACATTGGAAGACCCGTTTTTTAAAGAATCAAAGGGGAAGACCATTCATGATGAAGCAAGGAAAATTATGGTGGAAACAGCTCCGCATTTAAAGGTTAATATTTTAGGGATCAAAGATGAGGAAAAGTTAAGAGACTATTTTACTGAACAAATCCGAGCTGCCTTGATGGGTGAACAATCTGCAAAAGAAGCACTGGATAAATCGGTAGACTATTGGAATCAAGCACTAAAGAATCAAAAATAACGTTTAGTACCTAAAAAGAGCAGCGGAGGGTTTCCCGTCCGCTGCTACTGTTTGATTGAAAGGAGTGGTAAAATGGCCGTCCACCAAGTAGAAACAAATATCCACCAAACGGTCAAAGTTTCCGTTAAACAAAAGAAAAAGAAAAAATTCAACTATGTTCCTTATGTATTCCTGCTGCCGGCAATTGTGCTCCTCCTCGTTTTTGAATATGTGCCGACTCTGAACGCTTTCTATTATTCTTTTACCGAATATCATATTTTATCTCCTGCTGAATGGACGGGGCTTCAAAACTACAAAATGATGATGGATGACGAAAAATTTTGGATTGCACTGGGCAACTCCATGAAATACTTTGTTATAACCGTTCCTATGCTGGTCATCCTCCCTTTATTTCTTGCCATACTTGTAAACCGTTCGATTAAAGGAATCACTCTCTTCCGTGTTATTTATTATCTCCCTGTTGTAACAGCGATGGTGGCTGTAGCCATCGTGTGGAAATATTTATATCATCCAACCGGTTTAATTAATGCAGCCCTTCATGGAATAGGATGGGATCATGCAGACATAAATTGGCTGTTGAATAAAAATACAGCACTTCCGGCGGTTTCTATGCTGGAAGCTTGGAAGGCGGCGGGCTTTTATATGCTGATATATTTAGCCGGTTTGCAGACAGTTTCCAAAGACTTGATTGAAGCAGCAAGAATTGATGGAGCTTCAAGAATCCGCATCCTCTGGCATGTATACTTGCCCCAGCTGCGGCCTGTTTTTGCTGTCACAGTTGTTATGGCCACACTCGGAACGGTTCAAATGTTTACGAGCATCTACGTAATGACAGGTGGAGGCCCGCTGGACAGTACAATGTCTCTACCGCTTTATATCTATCAAAAAGCGTTTGTTGAATTTGATATGGGCTACGCTACTGCTATGGGAATGGTATTGTGGCTGATCCTTATGGTCCTGACCATCATCAATTACAAGCTTTCAAGAGGGGGGCAATCCATACAATGATGAATAGACAAAAAACAAATTGGAAGAAAGTTAGTAAACTTGCTCTCTTGTATTTGCTGTTAATTGGGGTAGCCTGCATCTTCATAGGACCATTTTTATGGCTTTTATCTACTGCATTCAAGTCGAACAGCCAGGATGTTTTCAGTTTTCCGCCAAGTTTTATTCCAAAACCCGCTGTTTTTGACCATTTTATTGAAGCGTGGACGGCTATTCCTTTTCCGCGTTATCTGTTAAATTCATTTCTTTTAATCATCATCATGGTTCCTGCCCACATTTTTTTAACGGCGTTAACAGCCTATCCTTTGGCCCGAATGAATTTCCCGGGAAGAAATTTTATCTTTTATGCCATTATTGCAACGATGTTTCTCCCTGAAGAAGGGAAATTGGTACCCTTGTATATCATTGTGGAAAAGCTGGGATTGGTAGATTCATGGTGGGGACTTATTTTACCAGGTCTAGTAGGAGGTTTTTCTATCTTTTTAATGAGGCAGTCCTATTTGGCCATTCCCAAAGAAATTGAGGAAGCAGCGATTATTGATGGCTGTGGTCCTTTTCGTGTGTGGTGGAGTATCATACTGCCATTAACAAGGCCAACGCTTGCCGCTTTAAGTGTTTTTGCATTTATTTCTGTTTGGAATTCATTCATGTGGCCGCTCATCATATTAAAAGATGACAGTTTGTTCCCGATTTCTTTGGGGCTTGCTTACTTATCCGGAACGTTTGGTACGGATGTAAAAACAATGGCTGCTGGAGTTGTTATTTCCCTTGTTCCCGTTATTATTTTTTACATTGCCATGCAGCGTCATTTTGTAAGCGGGCTGCAAGGATCGATTAAAGGCTAAGGAGCATTGGTAACCTATGAAAACATTAACATGGAAACAAAAGCCGCTGAGGATTGTGGATTTTATTCCACCCGGGCCTGAAGTTTATGAAAGGCTTGACCTTCAGGAGCAGTTTCTCATTCGAAAAAGCCTGGGCTTTAATTGTGAACACGTAGAAGTACATGATATTGCCGAAGGAGAGTCCGGAATAACGTTCTATCCATCTGATTGCGCTGTAGAAGTAAGAAAAAATATTTTAGAACAAATAGAGGCCCAGTATGACAAGCTGGAAATTAACCCTATTGTATACTTCAATGTTCATTGGCTTTCATCCTCGCTTGCTGTGCAGCATCCTGACTATCAGCAGGTTTATTCGGATGGCCAGCCCATACCAAGTGCTTACGGATCTGGGGCATATTCTTGCATAAATTCCCCTTTTCGCGATTACGCCTTTCAAGTCATAAGAAATCTGGCAGCTTATAAAATAAAAGGGATTTTCCTGGATGGTCCCTTTTTTCGTATTGAAGGATGCTATTGTAGAAGCTGTAAACATGATTTCCAAAAGGCTTTTCATTATGAACTTCCTGTGTGGGAAAAAGCAACGCCTCAAGAAAGAAAGGAATTATTTCGTTTTAAAAGGGAGTCCATTGCCCTTTTTATGAAGACAGCAAGCCGGCTATTAAAAAGCAAAAAACCGGATGCCATGATTTACATGAACAGTCCTCAACTGGTCCCAACCATTTATTGCAGCCGGGATAACCGGCTTACCGTTGAACATCAAGATATGCTCTTAGCCGAAGGAGGATTTTTAAGTGATGATCTGAGACAGGTCCCGATCTGGAAACCTGCCGCCACAGCTCAACTGCTTGAAACCCAGTCTGCTGGCAAACCTTATTGTGTAGCGATTGCAGGTCGGCTTGCCCCCTGGTCCCGTTATTTATTATCGGCAGCTGAAACATGGCTGACACATGCAATGGCTGTATCTCACGGTGCCAACACTTGGTATGGAGTTTACAATGACAATAATCTTGACCCAAGAATGCAAACGGTGAGGGAAATCAATACCTTTCTTGATGAGAATAAAGGGTGTTATACCGATACAAAATCAATGGCATCTGTTGCTTTAATGTGGTCTTATGATACCGCCAATTTTTATCAATCTTCCGCAGAAGAAACCGATTTTACAGCTGGCCAGGACAAATTGAAAGATCCTGACAAGAGCGATGCCCGAGGATCCTTTATGGGGTGGTATGATGTTTTATCAAGAAGCAGGATACCGTTTGATATTGTAGACAATGCATCAATAACAGATGGTTCATTTGCAAAGTATGAACTTTTAATTTTGCCCAATGTGAGTGTCATGAACGAGGAAGAGGCCAACTGTATCAAAGCTTATGTTAATAGAGGAGGGAAGATCATAGGATCATTTGATACTTCTCTTTATCAGGAAGATGGGCAGAAAAGGAATCAGCCTTTGTTAGCGGAAGTGTTTGGCATAACGTTACGTGCTATTCGCCACTGCCAATACGATCATATTGAATGTGATTCACGTCATGATTTGCTTACATCCATTGACCAGCAGTTAATTCCAGCTGCACGGTTAGGAACTGAAGTTGCTAGCAATCATGGTGCAGAAAGCGTGATGTTCTACCGGGAAAAACAGATCTCGAGATATTGTGAGCTTCCCCGAAAGACATCGCACCCCTATATCGTTAAAAATGGCTATGGATTGGGAGAAAGTATTTACTTTGCCGGAAATGTAGGCAAATTTTATGAAGCGTTTGCTCTTCCGGAATACAGGAAGCTAATGGAGAATGCGGTGAAGTCACTTGTGGAAATTCCAATCTACGTCAGTACTGTACAAAATACAGAATCCATTCATGTATCCTTGAGAAATCAAGGGGAGAACCGCATTCTTATTCATGTAATCAATTACACTGCTTCGATGACGAGACCGATTACTGAAGTACTGCCTTTATCAGATTTGACGATAAACATCCGATTACCAAAAGAGATTGATTCTATTACATTTTTACGAAGCAAAAAAAGCCCAGACTTTGTCCAGCACGGAGGATGGGCAACGATCCAACTGCCGACAATTAAAGAATATGAAGTCGTTGACATTTGTTTATTGTCAACGTAAGGAACGGGTTATAAAAATTAGAGACACTAAAAAGACTTGTCTTAAAAAGGAGAGTTGAAAGAGAACTATGAATACAATAGCGGAATTAGAAAACAAGCTTTCGGAACCATCACCAAGATTAATTGAAGATATAAGAAGCATTTCCGGTGACATTATCATTCTTGGGGCAGGCGGGAAAATGGGGCCAACTTTGGCAAAGATGGCAAGAAGGGCTGCAGATAAAGCGGGGCTCTCAAAAAGAATCATTGCTGTATCCCGCTTCAGCAACCACCCAGCCCGAATCGAATTAGAGCAAGAAGGAGTAGAAACTATCGCTGCGGATTTATTGGATCCTCATCAGCTGAATCAACTCCCAGAAGCTGAAAATGTTATCCATATGGCTGGATTTAAATTTGGAACGGTCGGCAATGAGGCGTATACATGGGCTATGAATACTTACTTGCCAGCATGTGTGGCCCAAAAATTCAAAGGAGCAAATATTGTCAATTTCTCGTCTGGAAATGTATATCCCCTGACACCCGTATCAAAAGGTGGAGCCACAGAAACCCATCCAACTGGTCCAATAGGGGAATACGCTCAATCCTGCTTGGGGAGAGAACGTATTTTTGAATATTTTGCTCACCTGCACCAAATCAAAATCGTCCATTTCCGATTAAATTATGCCATTGATTTACGGTATGGTGTGCTGCTGGATGTGGCAAGGCAAGTAAAAGAAGGAAAACCCATTGATTTAAATATGGGGCATGTAAATGTCATATGGCAGGGAGACGCCAACGAAATGGCCATCCGAAGTTTAAGATTGGCAGACTCTCCGCCATTGATTATAAATGTAACAGGTCCAGAAACCATCTCTATCCGCGGGCTTGCCAGACAGTTTGGAAATCTGCTGCAAAAGGAACCCGTTTTTCTAAATGAAGAAAAAGAAACAGCGTTATTAAGCAATGCATCAAAAGCTCATCAATTATTGGGTTATCCCAATGTGCCGCTTCAGCAGATGATTGAATGGGTTGCCCAGTGGGTCGAAAAAGACGGAATAATGATTAACAAGCCCACTCATTTTCAGCAACGGGAAGGAGCTTTTTAAATGAATGCACAGCTTTGCCCAGAAAAGCATAAAGCTCTTTTATCGGGTATGGTAATACCCGCCCACCCTTTAGCCCTTACTTCTTCACGGCAACTGGATAGAGAACGCCAAAAAAGTTTAACAAGTTATTACATTGCATCAGGTGCCGGTGGTCTTGCAGTAGGAGTGCATACCACCCAGTTTGAAATTCGCGATCAGCCAAAAATGTTTGAAGAGGTCTTGAGATTAGCGATAGAGGAAGCAGCTGACGCAAGCCTTAACAGGCCGTTTGTTATGGTTGCAGGAATTTGCGGACCAACAGATCAAGCGTTAAAAGAGGCAAGGCTGGCAAGAGAGCTTGGCTACGATTTAGGTTTGGTCAGCATGGGTGGGCTGTCTGAATGGACAGAACAACAGCTTTTTGAACGAATGAAAGCCATCTCTTCCATTATTCCAGTCTTTGGTTTTTATTTGCAGCCTTCTGTTGGCGGGAGAATTCTAAGTTATGAGTTCTGGAAAAGAATAGCGAACCTATCAAATGTGATGGCAATCAAGATTGCTCCGTTCAATCGTTATCAAACAATAGACGTAGTAAGAGCAGTCTGTGAATCAGGAAGAACAGAGGAAATAGCACTTTACACCGGGAATGACGACAATATTGTAGCTGATTTACTCACACCTTACCGTTTTGTTATCGATGGCCGATTGGTTGAGAAAAGAATTGTCGGAGGACTGCTTGGCCATTGGGCAGTCTGGACCAAGAAAGCAGTGGAACTATTGGAGGACATAAAAAAAAGGCTGCAGAATGCTCCGAACGCAGTAAGTTATGATGACTTATTGCAACGGAATATAGAAATAACGGATGCTAATGCAGTAATTTTTGATGCTGCCCATCAGTTTTCTGGATGTATTCCTGGCATCCATGAAATACTTCGAAGGCAAGGAATGCTGGAAGGAAGATGGTGTTTAAATCAAAAGGAAGATTTATCACCGGGACAAATGGAGGAAATTAATCGGCTCTATCATCAATATCCCCATTTAAATGACGATGATTTTGTGAAAAAGAACCTCTTTAAAATGAAAATCAATGATGTAAAGGAGGATACCAATGCCATTAGTTAGCTCAAAGGAAATGGTGAATGATGCCTATCGAAACCATTATGCGATCGGAGCATTTCCCGCTCATAACTTGGAAATGATTCGAGCCGTTACTGAAGCTGCTGATGATTTAAGCGTACCGATAATTTTACAATCCACACCTGCAACCATTTATTATATGGGAATGGATCATATGGTAAGCATGGTTAAAACCGCAGCTGACGGTGTCAGTGTTCCAGTATCCCTCCACCTGGATCATGGAGAAAGCATAAGAACCGTACATCAATGTGTGCGTGGAGGCTATAATTCCATAATGATTGATGGTTCTCTCCTCCCATTTGAAGAGAACATCGATTTGGTTAAACAAGTAGTTAGTGTTTGCCACGATGTAGATGTACCAGTAGAAGCAGAATTGGGTGCTATCGGAAAGGCAGACGATGAATCACAAGACATGGAATATTATACAGACCCTTCCATGGCAGAGGAGTTTGTGTATAGAACGAAGATTGACTTTTTAGCTGCAGCATTTGGTACAGCTCATGGTCAGTATAAAAAGGCGCCAAGGCTCGATTTTGACCGTGTAAAAAAAATCTCGGAACAAACCGGAGTTCCTATCGTTATGCATGGAGCGTCCGGAGTTCCGGATGAAGACCTAAAACGGGCGATAGGCTGTGGCGTAAGTAAAGTGAATTTCTCAACAGAGTTAAAGCAGGCTTTTTTTAAAGAGCTGTCCCATTTTTTACATGAAAATCCTCTTCAGAATGATCCGCGTAAGGTTTTCGTGACATCAAGAGAAGCCGTAAAATCCATCGTGAAAGAAAAACTATTGCTGCTGAAGCCCATTCCAAAAGCCGTACAATGACAAATCAGAAATTTGTTACGACAGTTACCCTAAATGCTGCTATTGATATTACTTATAAACTTTCCAGCCTCAGAACCGGCCACATACACCGGGTAGGAACATGTCACAAAGAACCGGGAGGCAAGGGTATCAATGTGGCAAAAGTATTAAAAGCTTTCCATATTCCTGTCATTGCCACTGGGTTTGCTGGGGGCTTTAACGGAAAGAGCATATGTAACATGCTGGATCTCTTTGCAGTGAAACATGATTTTGAACCTGCAGCAGGTGAATCCCGACTGTGTATTACGATACTGGATGAAGAGGCAGGGAGCCAAACAGAGCTATTGGAGAAAGGACCTGTCATTTCAGAGGAAGAATATGGCGGCTTTCGCCGCCGCCTGCAGAAGCTTGCAAAGCTAAGTGAATTTGTTGTTTTTTCGGGCAGTCTTCCTTCTGGTTTGCCTTCATACACCTACAAGGATTTGGTAGGTATAGTTCAACTTTTAGGCGTAAAGGCGGTCGTGGATACAAGCGGTGAGTCCTTAAAGGAAGCAATTAAAGCTAAGCCATTTATGATCAAGCCGAATTTTCAGGAGCTTATAGAGATGACAAACCGGACAACTTGGTCAGAGGATGATATTTATGATTGGATCATACACTGCCAAAATCTAGGTATCTCTTATCCTTTTGTATCGATGGGGGAAAACGGATTGTTTGCCGTCATCCATGGTGAGAGATGGAAAGTGGTGCCTCCTAAATTACAAGCAGTAAATACGGTTGGCTGCGGAGATACACTCATTGCCGCTCTCATTGCAAAAATGATAGAAGGTAAAAAAACAGCCGAAGTATTGCGAGCTGCAGCAGCTGCAGCAGCTGCTAATGCCATGGAAGAAAGAGCTGGAGTTATATCGCTGGAAAAATGGAACGAATTGAAAAAAAGTGTAGCCATCTTACGTAATGGAAAGGAGTACTATTCATGAGTAGCTCATATACGTTTCAAGAAATCCATTCACAGGCAGCAACATTGGAAACAACCCAAAAACTTATGTTGGATCTTTCAATAAAGAAACCTGAAAATAAATGTGTTCACTTGTTTATTGGATGCGGAACCTCTTATTATCTTGCCATTTCTGCTTCTCGTTTTTTTCAAGAAACAACAGGAATGGCTGCTCAAGCGGTTCCAGCTTCGGAAGTTTTTTTACATCCTCAACAGACATTTGCACAAGATTGCCATTATAAACTAATTGCTATTTCCCGGTCTGGAACAACATCAGAAGTTCTGCACGCATTAAAATCGGTAAAAGGAAATAAGAAAATTGCAACCCTTGCTGTGACTTGCCATGCCGAATCCGAAATTACTCAATTAAGTGGAGAATCTATCATATTGAATCACGTACAAGAAAAAAGTGTCGTCATGACTCAATCGTTCACGAACATGCTGTACGCACTACAGCTATATTCTGCCAGACTGGCTCAGCTTGAGCTGCATGATTTACTGCTTGTTCCCCAAATAGTAAAAGAGACGTTGAAGGATACAGAAATGATGCGTGAGATTGCTGAGACTGAGCAGAATCAACGGTTTATTTTTCTTGGAACGGGAAGCTCTTTTGGATTAGCGGAAGAAGGCTGCCTCAAATTAAAAGAGATGACACAAACCGAATGTGAGGCCTATTCTGCTCTTGAATTTAGGCATGGCCCCATCTCAATGGTAGATGAAAAGACCGTTGTATTATTGTTATCAACCGGTGACCTGCCAAGAAAAATAGAAGAATCACTGCTTCTCGATGTTCAGTCATTCGGCGGGCGGACAGTCCTGATTGGAAACCAGCATGAACGATTAGGAGCAGACCTTGTTATTACCGTTCCATGCAGTTCCAATTCTAAGGCAGCTTTACTGTGTCTAATGCCTTATTTACAAATGCTAGCCTATTATCGGGCAACTGCGCTAGGATTAAACCCCGACCATCCTAGAAATCTTAATCAGGTGGTTAAGATTAGCTTTTCTTCATAGGAGGTCCACCTATGTATTCTATTGGTGTAGATATCGGCGGTACCAAAATTGCGGCTTGTCTGGTCGATGAACAAGGAAGTTGCCAGGAAGTAAAAACCATTCAAAGCAAGCCTCATCACCCTGAAGAAATGTTCGATCAAGTTGTGAATTGCATAAAAAGAGTGGTGTCAGATGCTTGTGTTTCATGGAAAGATATTCATGGTATTGGTGCAGGTGTTCCTGGAAAAGTGGATGTGGAAAAAGGAATGGCTGTCTATCAAAACAATCTTTCCTGGTCGTCCTTTCCCATTGCAGAAAGGTTAAGAAATACATTTCAAACGGAAGTCTGGATTGATAATGATGTCGTTATGGCTGCATATGGCGAGTGGCTGCATGCAAACAGTAAATCAAACGAAATTTTTGTGTATATCACATGGAGTACCGGTATTGCTTGCTGCACCTTGTATAAGGGATCAGTCCTCAATGGACGTGGTTTTGCCGGAGAACTTGGATTATCTTTTGTTACATCAAGCAATCAGAGGATCGAGGAGCTTGCAAGTGGCCCAGCTATTTCCAGAAGAGGAAGGGTTCAAACCGGTCAGCATTTTTCCACAAAGGAATGGGTCAAGAACTATTATAAAGGTGATTCGTGTTCCATTGTATTGATGGATGATGTGATCAAAACGTTTAGTAAGGGAATTTACACCATTATTAATTTGTTAGATCCTCATAAAATAATCATCGGAGGTAGTGTAATAACCCAAAACCCCTTTTTGTTACGATCAATCAAGGATTCTTTAAAGGGCTTAGTCTTGCCGGAACAGCAAGGAACAGTAGACAGATTGTTCATTAGCCATCTTGACGGAAAGGCAGCACTTATTGGAGCGGCTTTAAAAAGAAATCCTGACTTCAGGTCCCAAAAGAAGTAGAGTGTACTCTCTTAATCTATTTACTTAACCACTGAACGATATGGAGGTGTAAGATGAATATCACATTTCGATGGTACGGCCGCGGGAACGATACGGTCACACTGGATCATGTTAAACAAATTCCAGGAGTGAAGGGAATCGTTTGGGCGCTGCACCAAAAGCCTGTCGGGGAAGTATGGGATAAGGAAGAAATAAAGTCTGAAGTGGAGTACATTCAATCAAAGGGATTTCATGCAGAGGTTGTAGAAAGTGTGAATATCCATGAAGCGATCAAACTCGGCAATGAAGAACGCAATCGTTATATTGAAAATTATAAGCAAACGATCCGCAACCTTTCTGAATTTGGAGTAAAGGTCATCTGCTACAACTTCATGCGTAAAAAAGGAGTTAGCGTATGATTCCCGTGCATGAAACCTTAAACCATAAAACAGCGGTCATCACCGGCGGCAGCGGGGTCCTTTGTTCCGAGATGGCCCGTGAGCTCGCCCGCCACGGCATGAAAGTGGCAGTTCTGAACCGTACCGCTGAAAAAGGGCAAAAGGTTGTCGACGAGATCCGGCAGTCTGGCGGCACCGCTCTTTCTGTCTCCGCTGACGTTTTGAACCGGGAATCATTAGAAAAGGCGAAAGAGGAGATTTTAGAATCGTTTGGTTCCATCGATCTACTGATCAATGGGGCTGGAGGCAACCATCCCGATGCGATCACTGACTTTGAGACATACGACGAAGAAGCTTCAGGAAAATCATTTTTTGATATGGATGAGAACGGATTTTCCAACGTGTTCTCAACTAACTTTATCGGCACTTTTCTTGCATCTCAAGTATTCGGCAAGGCATTGCTGCAGGCAGAATCACCGGCTGTTATCAATATTTCATCCATGAGTGCTTACTCACCCATGACAAAAGTGCCTGCTTATAGTGCGGCAAAAGCATCGATCAATAATTTTACGATGTGGATGGCCGTCCATTTTGCGGAAACAGGTCTGCGTGTGAATGCGATTGCACCGGGGTTCTTTTTAACGACACAAAATCGCGGACTGCTTTTGAAGGAAAACGGAAGCTATACAGACCGGTCAAGTAAAATTATAGGAAGCACTCCGATGAAGAGGTTTGGGAAACCAAAGGACTTACTAGGAACGATGCTTTGGTTAGCGGATGAATCATACTCCGGATTTGTGACGGGTATCACTGTTCCAGTAGATGGTGGATTTATGGCTTTTTCAGGTGTGTAAAAAATAATTTTATTAATTTAATGCATAAAAGCGTTTACTTATTAAAGTGTTGTGGTATGATAGGGAGTATAATCGTTGGGATTAAACAATCTCTTGACACACCCCCTAATGAAATACCCTCATTGAGCAGCCGGATCCTTTTGATTCGGTTCTTTTTTTGTAAAAAAAAAAGCGGAGTTTTCCCCGCTCCTTTATCCTTCAATTTTCAATGAAAGCAAACGATTTTCTCAAACTTCTCATCGGTAATGGTATCACCCAGGATCCCGCGATCAGGAGAAAGATCAAATCTCATTCTGTACCAGTGTTCTGCGACGATCATTCTCCTGTTATCTCCCATATGTTGAAGATCATATTGCGCTTCTTCCAGTAGATGGACGGCTGTATACACATCATACATAAAATCCGCCAGTTTCTTCGCGAGGGCACTTTGCTGCTGACCATCTTGTTTTAATACATGTTCAAACAGTTCTTCCATTCGTTGAGATTCCATCTTTATTTGGGTTCGGAGCTGAAGAAGTTCGGAATTTTCGATTTGGTTCAGGTTTTGATTCAAATCTTCTAAAAACGGTACTGTTCCGCCCTTCTGAAGCGTTTTTAGCACTTCGAGCGATTGGATGTTTGCGGATCCTTCCCAAACCGGATTAACGACAGCATCCCGTAGAAGGCGAGGGGTAACATATTCTTCAATGTATCCATTGCCTCCATACAGTTCAAGCGCCTCTTTGGCAGCGGATACACCTAGCTCGCTGCACCGGTATTTGGCTAGTGAGAGCAGGATCCTGAGGAGGGCTGTACTTCCAGGGGTGGATTCATTAAAGGTATGCACCCGGTCGAATAAAGAAATCATCTGAGCGGAGATCGACCATGCTGCCTCAATTCCAGTCATAATGTTCGTCAATGATTCCTGTACCATGGGATAAGAGATAACCGCTGCCCCGAATGCATTACGATGGCTTGTGTAGACGGCCGCTTCGAGAAGTGCTCTTCTTGCAACTGCAAGCCCTGCGAGAGAGGTGCCAAGCCTTGAAACATTGAGAGCTTCTGCCATGTATTTAAAGCCGTTCTCTTCTTCACCAATGAGATATCCGACTGCCTCCTTTAAGATGAGTTCCCCACTGGCGACTGCACGGACACCCAGTTTATCCTTAAGCCTTCTTATCGTTACCTTGTTTTTTGTCCCATCTGCCAAGGTCCTTGGCACGATAAAAAGTCCGAGTCCCTTTGTAGATGGTTTTTCGCTGACTCTTGCGAGGGCAATGGCAATTTCGGCATCACAATTGCTCGCGAACCATTTTTCTCCTGTCAGGAGATAGTGGTCGCCGTGTTTAACTGCAATGGTTTGGGTTGCTCCCACATCTGACCCGCCTTGTATCTCGGTTAAAAATGTCGCTCCTTGAGCGTGTACTTCAGGATCGGTAGAGGACAGGCGGGAAAGGTAATCGTTCTTTTGCTGAGTGGATCCGAATTTTTCAAGAACGAAAGCAACGGACTGTGAAAGTCCTACAGGACAAGTGAAGCCATTTTCAGCTTCACACAGCAAATAAAGCAGAATGGAGTTCACCATGAAAGGAACCTTTTCAGGGGCGTTCTCATCATAGCGATAGGATACGACACCTGTTCCATAACCGTCCTTTACCGTTTGCAAATATCCCTCGTTATACCAGACTTCATTGATTTCTTCCCCTTTGCGGTTATAACGGATCAGTTTCGGAGCTCCATCGCGATCGGTATGTACAGCCCGCTGATCAATTGGGCCAGAAGCAAGCTCTCCTGTTTTTTGAAAGGCGGATTCAACATATGTAAACATCGGAACTGATAAATAACGTTTCGCATAGCGGACAAGGATCGGATCGTCATTATACCAATTGGCTTCATTTCCTTCCTTCCATTTTGTATAGTCGATACGGCCGCTGTTCTTTAAACTGTTTTTCACGTGTCACATCTCCTTTACGAGCTGTTTTAGGATTTTACCGTTGGCATTGTACGGCAGTTCAGTAACAAAACTGTATGTACGTGGGCACTTATACGCAGCAAGATGGCCAGACAAAAAGCTTCTAAGTTCACCCTCTGAGACCTCTGAATCTTCTTTTCTTACAATAACAGCCTTGATGGTTTCGCCCCACTCCTGATCTTGAACCCCAACAACGCAAGCCTGAAGAACATCTGGATGTTTCGTCAGTGTTTCTTCGATTTCCCGGGGATACACATTGACTCCGCCCGGAATGATCATGTCTTTTTTACGGTCAACAATGAATAGATAGCCATCTTCGTCTCGGTAAGCAATGTCACCGGTATAAATCCACCCTTCACGAAGAATTTCCTCGGTGGCGTCTTTGTTGTTGAAATAGCCGGACATGACACTGTCGCCCGCTAAAATAATTTCACCGTATTCGCCAGGAGCAGTTTCTGTTCCATCATCATTGATGACTTTCATCTCCATATTTACTACCGGGGTTTTACCAATGCTTCCTGGTTTATGTTCATGTTCCTCCGGGCGCAAAAGGGACCCGTTCGGCCCGGCTTCCGTCAACCCGTATACCTGATAAAAGTTTTTGTTATGAAAGGCTTTCGTTACGAAATGATAGGAAGCAAGCGGCATGGCTCCACCGCCATAGGCGAATACCCGCATGCTGGATAGATCATAATTCGATAGGGAAGGTTCTTTGGCTGCAAGCAAATATGCGATAGGAGAGGCAAAGGTGAATGTCGTTTTTTCTTGATGGATCCTTTGGAGAAAGTTCTGAGGTGTGAAATCTCCAAGAACATGAGAAGCCCCGCAATAAAGCCCGCCCATGAAAAAACAATTCAGGGGAGCAGAATGGGAAAGAGGCATTTGTGAAAGGATGCGGTCATTGTGGGATAAATGGAATTCTATTGCGATCCCCAAGGCAACAGAGGAAACCTGGGCATGAGTGAGCATCACTCCTTTTGGAAGACCCGTCGTTCCTGAAGTGAGCATGATCTCACAAATCTCGTTCGTATCAATCGAGAAGTTCAGATTATCGGATGAGAAGGGGTGGGATTGGTTAACGGCATGTTCCAAGGAAACCGCCAGAAGTGGTAATACTATAGCCTCCTGTGAAACGCATGACTGAAAAGATTGCTCATAAAGGATTCCTCTGCAATCCATTCTTTCTAAAATAGAATGGACCTCGGTTGACTTGAGCCGTGTGTTGAGAGGAACAGGAATGGCTCCCGCTTTTAATAAAGCAAAATACGCATAGAAGAAATGCTCATTGTTTCGCGACATGATCGCCATTCGTTCGTTCTTCCTGACGCCGTTTTCAATCAGTAGTCGGGCAAGCTGATTGGCTTTGCCATTCATATCGCTGTATGTCAATCGTGCTGTACCTGTAATAAATGCTTCTTTCGTTGGTAACTTCCGGGCGTTTCGTTCCAAGACACCGTGAATGGTATTCATAATCCAAACTGCCACCTTTACTAGTAATTTAACGTCATCGTCTTTTCCAAGGTGTTAACTAACTGTTTGACATCTTCCTATGAGATTCCTGCAAATGAGGGGTTTTTCATGAATGTACAAAAATGCTTCATAAGTCACATGTTTAAATGAGTAATGGAAACCACGAATTATCACAGTAAAATCCTATACAGCAGTAAGCGAAACTGAACCAAAGAGCAAGGAAATGCTAGGAATTTTGGATTAAATACCAATTATTAGTTATTTATTTGGAGCCGCATTATAATATCAAATTCGGTTTGGCCGGCCTGACGCAACGGATGAGGAAGTAGAAAAAACAGCTGACGTGGTAGGAGCTCACTTATTTATCAACAAGCTGAAGAATGGCTACCAGACGGAAGTAGAAGAGCGGGGAAATCTCCTGTCTGTAGGTGAGCGGCAGCTCTTGTCTTCTTTTGCACGAGCCCTGCTTGCGGGTCCACGAATCCTTATTCTAGATGAGGCGACCGCGAGTATCGATACTGAAACCGAAGTCAACATTCAAAAAGCACTGAAGACCCTTCTTGCAGGGAGGACGGCCAGCATCGTTGCGCACCGCCTTTCCACCATACGAGAGGCCGATAACATCATCGTGCTCGATCACGGAAACATTATTGAACAAGGAAGCCACGAGGAGCTGATGGAGCTCGAGAAGGAATATTACCGGCTGGTCCTCTCACAGTTTAAAAGGCTTGGAGTTTGGTAAGTATATGAATGGCCTTTCTCTATAACGATTAGAGAAAGGCTTTTCATTTTTGAGAAATGTGGATAGGCTTTTTTGAAGTTGGATAATTTTTATTTAAAGAGTGCAGGTTATTCTCTTTTTTTATAGTGTTAGTCTTTTTTACGCTACTGAGTAAAACACTAGAAAACCTTACTATTAAATGGATAAGTTGTAAAATAACTATGTTACACTAGATTTAAAATTAATTAGCAAAAGGATATGCGCCCCTTTTTTATTCTAACTTATAAGAAAAGAGGTTGATCAATGATTGCTTTATACAAAGTGGATAAGGAGCTAGAGGAATTCATTACTCACATATTAATAAAGAGTGGTATTCAATCATCCTCATTTCATTCAAGAAAAACAGTCATAGATCATATTATGAATCCATTTGTCCTTATTACCCCTTCCATCTATTTAAACGAGGTTGAATCATTTTCGATTCCCATTGTCCCCTTGTCCTTGCACTTAAGTGATTTTAAAAAAACGATAGACAAATACGATCTTCTTGGAAAAAACCCACTCATTATCGTATCAAATGATGAAAAAAAATGGCTGGATAATGAGAATCAAATGATTTACAATAAAACATTTGAAATTTGCAGCAAAGACAACTTCGATTTTGGAAATGCAAAGATAAACACATCTATCCTAATTCCTTCTTGGGAAAGTCATCTGCCCATTGCCCAACAAACAAAAGAGAACCTATATTATGTTCAACCATCAATGGATACCGTATTTTCCTCTATAAGACAGGCGATAAACCTCTTGGGTGTCACCAGAGAGATGTCCAAAGAAAAATACCAGGTACAAGCCATCGTCGATTCTGCTCATGATGGATTAATAGCGGTAGACCGCCAAGGGAAAATAACTCTAACCAATGAAAATGCAAAAAAGTATTTAGGACTTGAAGGTGAAGTCGTTGGAAAGTACATAACGGAATTTATTCCGCACTCGGATATGCTTAGAGTGCTTCAGACTGGAAGGAAAGAAATAGGGGATGTTGCTAAGATCCTCGATCGGCAAATTATTATTAATCGTTTTCCAGTCATTCTTAACCATACTGTGGTAGGAGCGGTATCTAATTTTAAGGAAATCACTGACCTGCAAAGGCTGGAAATGAAACTAAGGAAAAAGTTGCATGAGCACGGATTAGAAGCAAAATACAGACTCGAAGATATTATTGGAGAGGAAAAAGAGATCCGAGAAGCCAAAGAACAGGCAAAGATCTTTTCGAAAACGGATGCGACGGTTTTAATTACAGGGGAGTCTGGAACAGGTAAGGAATTATTTGCTCAAGGGATCCATCTGGAAAGCAGCCGTGCTATTGGTCCATTTGTTGCTGTTAATTGTGCAGCCTTTCCTGAAAGTCTCCTGGAGAGTGAATTGTTTGGCTATGAAGAAGGAAGTTTTTCAGGTGCAAGAAAAGGCGGTAAACAAGGACTCTTCGAATTAGCACATGGAGGGACCCTCTTTTTGGATGAAATTGGCGAAATGCCCTTGCAGATACAGGCGCACCTTTTGCGTGTTCTTCAGGAAAGGTCTGTACGCAGAATTGGTGGACAACGAACGATTCCTGTTAATGTTCGAATTATTGCAGCCACAAATTCAAATATTGAAGAAGGAATTACCAAGAAAGAATTTAGGACAGATTTATATTATAGATTAAATGTACTCTCTCTTGAATTGCCGCCTTTACGAAATAGACTGGGGGATATCCCTTTACTTACCGGACATTTTATTGAGCAATTCAACCAAATGCATCGCAAGCAAATAGTAAAAGTTGAAGAAGATTTTATTTCTGTTTTGCAACATTACCACTGGCCGGGTAACATCCGAGAATTAAGAAATGTCTTGGAGCGAATTGTTTTACTGCAAAAAGGAACAGAAATTTTGGCTGAAGATGCTTCCTTTTTTTACCCTAAGCTAAGGAAGAACAACACAAGAATAATAGAGAGCAGTGCAATCACGATAAAAGAGAGTGAAAAAGAGTTAATTCAAGGAGCACTTCAAAAATATGAGAGCAAAGCAGAGGCAGCAAATGCTCTTGGGATTGACCGGTCAACTCTTTGGAGGAAAATGAAAGAATACCGATTATAATGTTTTATTTTGAAACGTTTGTTGTAAAACGCAACAAAAATTCTCTTCGGTACTATTTTTTTACGTGATAAGTTCAGAAAATTTTAAATTAACAGAATTGGCACGAAACTTGCAAAGTAATTATCATTAACATAACAAAATGAGGTGATAACTTGAAGCATTTTTCGATTGCCGCCATACCTGGAGATGGAATTGGACCTGAAGTGATGGCAGAAGGGTTAAAAACAATAAAAAGGATTGAGGAACTTCACGGAGGGATTCATTTTTCTATCGACTCCTTTGATTGGAATTGTGATTACTATTTAAAACATGGAAAGATGATGCCTGAAAATGGTTTGGAAATTTTGCGGGATTACGATGTCATACTGCTTGGAGCGATAGGAGCCCCATCTGTACCTGACCACATATCCGTTTGGGAGCTGATCTTGCCTATTCGGAGGACTTTTCAGCAATATATCAATTTACGTCCAATTAAACTTCTAAGAGGATTGGACAGCCCTCTTCGTTATAAAGCGCATGATGATTTGGATTTTGTAGTAGTCCGTGAAAATACGGAGGGAGAATACTCCAACATGGGAGGGCGGATACACGAGAATACTCCCTTTGAACTTGCTGTACAAAACAATGTGTTTACGAGATATGGAACCGAACGAGTGATCAAATATGCCTACTCCTTGGCTGAAAAAAGAACCAAAAAACGGCTGACCGCAGCTACTAAATCGAACGGTATTAATCACTCAATGCCTTTCTGGGATGAAATCGTAAAGGAAGTCAGCCGGTATCATCCATCTATACGAACTGATATTTATCATATTGATGCACTGGCGGCCTATTTTATTACACGGCCTGAAGAACTTGATGTTGTTGTAGGAAGTAACCTTTTTGGTGATATCTTAACTGATCTTGGGGCAGCTATTGTAGGTGGCCTTGGACTAGCCCCTTCAGGAAATATTAACCCTGAAAAAACGTACCCTTCAATGTTTGAACCGATTCATGGTTCTGCGCCCGACATCGCCGGAAAGGGAATAGCCAATCCCATTGCTCAGATCTGGAGTATCAGCTTAATGATGGAGCATCTTGGTTTTTCTGAAGTTGCGGACTTAATTGTAGACTCGATCGAAGAGGTACTCCTTGAAGGAAAGGTATCAACACCAGATCTTGGCGGGAAACACACGACGAGTGAATTTGGAAGTGCCATTCATGAACAAATGACGTTTAAGAGTATGAATTTTAATTAGGGAGATGGATGAAGGATGACCGAGACACAAACTTCATTATTGAATGATAAAAAACTCTATTTGTACATTGATGGAAAACACGTTCAAACCGAACAAACTATTCCTGTTTATCATAAGTACACAGGGGAGGTGATTGCAAACATCGCTAAAGCAAGTAAGCATCATGTGGATCAGGCAGTGTCTGCGGCTGAAAAAAACTTTAAGACCGACAAATTAACAGCCTTCCAGCGATCTACTATTCTTTCAAAAGCAGCTGATTTAATGGAGGAGAGACGCAGGGATTTTGAACTCTCATTAGTAAAAGAAGTGGGTAAGACCCAAAAAGATGCGGCGGGAGAACTTGACCGAACGATTAACACGATCCGTTTGTCCTCAGAAGAAGCCAAAAGAATCGCCGGAGAAATGATTCCGCTGCAGGCGGCGGAAGGGGAAGATAACCGGTTAGGCTTTACAATCCGTGTTCCAAAAGGGGTTATTGGAGTCATCACTCCATTCAATTACCCTTTGCTGTTAGGGGTTCATAAAATTGCTCCCGCTCTTGCTGCTGGAAATACCATTGTAATTAAGCCTGCTACCACTACCCCGCTGGCGACTTTTCAGCTAGTGGATCTTTTGGAGGAGGCAGGTCTTCCGAAAGGCTATGTAAACATCGTCACCGGTGCAGGCAGTGAGGTTGGTGAATGGCTCTTGGAAGATGAGCGCATTGCGATGTATACATTTACTGGTTCAGGTGAAGTAGGAAGGCATATTAAAGAACGAAGCGGTTTAAGGCCAGTAGCTCTTGAGCTGGGCAACAATTCTCCGAACATTGTTCATAGTGATGCAGATTTAGAGTTAGCTGCGAAACTTACGGCGAGCCGCAGTTTTCACAACGCTGGACAAGCATGCATAGCTGTTCAGCGCCTATATGTTCATCAATCTGTCCTGAATGATTTTACAGAGCATTATTTACATTATGTACAACTATTGAAAGTGGGCGATCCAGAAAAAGCAGAAACAGACGTTGGTCCGATGATCAGTGAAAAAGAAGCCATTCGTTCAGAGAAATGGGTGAATGAAGCCATTGAACAAGGAGCAAAATCCTTGTTGCCAGTAAAAAGGGAAGGTGCCTTATTATTTCCAACAGTACTCGTCAACACGAAACCTGAGATGAAAGTGGTATGTAAGGAAGTGTTCGCTCCCATTGTTAGTATCATTCCTTATCAGGATATTGAAGAAGCATTCCAATGCGCCAATCAATCAGAGTATGGGTTGCAGGCTGGCATTTTCACCCGTGATTTACAGCTGGCGATGAGAGCGGCTAAAGTTTTGCAATACGGCGGGGTAATCATAAATGATGTATCAACTTATCGTAATGATGTAATGCCATATGGCGGTGTGAAAAACAGCGGGATTGGAAAAGAAGGACCGCATTACGCCATTCAGGAAATGACAGATGAACGTATGGTGGTGATGAATCTATGACTGCAGGATTGCTAGAAGGAAAAACAGCTATCATTACTGGGGCTGGCTCGGGAATGGGGAAAGCTGCAGCTAAGGTGTTTGCAGCCCAAGGAGCTAAGGTCGTGTTAGCAGACTTAAACAGAGACGCTGCTAACCTTACAGCCGAAGAAATAGGACAAGCAGGAGAAGTAATGGTCGTTCAGACAGATGTGGGAGATGATGAAAGTGTCCAATACCTGGTCAATGAAGCCGTCGATAAATACAAAAATTTAGACGTCCTGCTAAATTGCGCGGGAGTTCCTCAGTTTTTCACTCCCATTGAAGAAATGAGCATAAGTGAATGGGATAAGATTATGAACGTCAATACGAAATCGATTTTTTTGACCACACGGCATCTTGTTCCTCATATGAAAAAAAAGAGAAAAGGATCGATAATTAATATCGCTTCCATTGCAGGAATACGGGCCAGACCTGGATTAAACGCTTATTGTGCATCGAAAGGGGCGGCGATCATGTTAACCAAGGCACTGGCACTTGAATTAGCTCCCTATAAAATCCGGGTTAACGCCATTAATCCAGGACCAGCTGAAACTCCTATGCTGGGAAAATTCTTACCTGGTGATGAGGAAAAGGTTGAGGAAGACAAAAAGAAAATTTTTCTCGACAGCGTCCCTCTGGGCACTTTGATTCAACCGGAGGATATTGCGGAGGCAGCTTTATATCTAGCTTCTGATCTAGCAAAAGCGGTCACTGGAGAAATTATGAATGTCGATGGCGGCCGGGGAATCTAGTCTGAATTTAAGTATTAAGAAAACAGGATAAGAAGGGGAGGTTTATATGCATCAACCTAATGTATCAATTGAAGAGCGTACAACAAAAAAAGTATTTTGGAGAATCATTCCGTTTATCTTTTTGTTATACATTGTAGCCTTTCTTGACCGAGTAAACCTTGGATATGCCGCATTAGATATGAACAAAGATTTAGCACTGGCAAGCTCTACGTTTGGTTTAATCTCTGGTATTTTCTTCTTTGGATACTTTCTGTTTGAAATTCCAAGCAATATACTCTTGCACAAAGTAGGAGCAAGAAAGTGGATCGCACGGATCATGATCAGCTGGGGATTAGTTGTTATTATGACAGCTTGGGCTCAGAGTGCTGCACACCTCTATGTTTTGCGTTTTCTTTTAGGAGTAGCGGAAGCGGGATTTTTTCCAGGGGTTATTTTATATATTACCTACTGGTTCCGGGCAAAAGAGCAGGCCAGAGCCTTCGCCTTATTTATGACAGCTCTTGCAGCTTCAAATATCATTGGAGCTCCATTATCTACTTGGATCATGGATTCTATTAATTGGGCAGGGATGCCTGGATGGCGCTGGATGTTCGTTTTAGAAGGAATACCTGCAATCATCATTGGAATTGTTACGTTTTTTTACTTAACGGATCGTCCACAAGACGCAAATTGGCTGGAAAAAGAAGAAAAAGAGTGGCTCATACAGGAAATTCAACATGAAAACGGACAGAAAGGGAGTCTGAAACACCATTCAACTCGTCAAGTGCTAACCAACCCTCTGGTTTGGAAACTATCACTCATCTACTTAACGCTGGTTATCGGTCTATACGGCATTGGATTTTGGATGCCGACCATCATAAAATCATTCTCTTCGTTGCTCACTAACACCCAAGTTGGCCTTATTTCAATGGTGCCTTACATTGCTGGAGGAATTTGTATGATTTGGTGGGCCCGACGGTCAGATCGAACAGGTGAGCGAAGATTATTTACGGCTCTACCTCCTTTATTGGGGGCTCTAGGCTTAATTGGGGCAGGGATGACGTCCAATCCTTATCTTTCTATTTTAATGATGTCCATTGCAACCGTTGGAATCTACAGCTTTTTTGGTCCCTTCTGGTCACTCCCTGCTTTATTTTTGACAGAAGCCTCAGCAGCAGTAGGAATAGCACTGATTAACTCGATTGGTAACTTAGGAGGATTTGTCGGACCTTACATGATCGGTTATTTAAAAGATGCTTCTGGAAAGATGGAGGCAGGGCTATTTTTTCTAGCCTTTAGTTTAATAATGACGAGTTTGCTAGTTTTCAGTTTAAAAAAGCAAAACTCAGTTATGAAGGCTGATGAACCCCTGGTAAAAACGAAAACGTTATAGTTACCAGAGCATAGGGGAAAGGGGATTTTAATGACAAAACCTCTTATTCAAGTTAGCGACCTTAGTTTTGAATATAGTGTGAATAACAATACTTCCATACCGGTATTGAATGGAGTTACTTTTGATATTTTTCCAGGAGAATATGTTGCGATTGTTGGACATAACGGCTCCGGCAAGTCCACCCTATCAAAACACTTGAATGGAATTCTTAAGCCAAGTAATGGCGATGTGTTGGTAAGCGGTTACAATACAAAGGAAACGAATGTAATCCGGGAGATTCGCCAAAAGGTAGGTATGGTATTTCAGCATCCCGATAACCAGATTGTTGCGACAATCGTTGAAGACGATGTCGCCTTTGGTTTAGAGAATATTGAAGTACCCGCATCCGAGATGAAAGAAAGAATTGAATATGCATTGAAAGCAGTAGGGATGAGCGAGTTTCGAAAAAGACCGCCACATCACCTATCAGGCGGACAAAAACAGCGGGTCGCCATTGCGGGAATCATTGCAATGAAACCAGATTGTTTAGTACTTGATGAAGCTACCAGTATGCTGGATACCCATGGAAGAAGAGATATTTTGGAAGTTGTCCGCAAACTGAATAACGACGGAATGACCATAATATCCGTTACCCACCATATGTCGGAAGTAGCAGAGGCCAGCCGGGTGATCGTTATTGAACAAGGCCAGATTGTAATGGACGGCCCGCCCAGAGAAATCTTTCAGCAGTATGAACTGTTGCATCAATTGAAGCTTGATGTTCCTGTTGCCAGTCAATTGGCAAGATTTATTCATGAATACGACGAAGAATTTCAGGCAGACTTAATCCAGAATAACGAGATTGTCCAAGAAGTTGTACGTCTATCAGCCAAAAGAGGGGTGATTGTAGGATGAGTGATCTTCCCATTTTAGAAGTGAAAGATTTATATCATACGTACATGGAAAAGACCCCTCTTGAATACCAGGCGCTTTCAGGGATTAATTTACAAGTGAAAAAAGGGGAATGCATCGCAATTATTGGTCATACGGGATCCGGCAAATCCACGTTAATTCAGCATTTCAACGGTTTGATGCGTCCTCAGCGCGGAGAAGTATTGGTGGAAAGCCAAAAGTTATCTGATTCAAAACTTGATGTAAAAGCTTTGAGAAGAAAAGTAGGCCTCGTGTTTCAAAACCCTGAAGACCAGATTTTCGAAAAGCTGATCGGTGATGATATCGCGTATGGCCCATTAAAAATGGGACTCCCATTAAAAGAAGTGAGGGATCGTGTCAAGTGGGCAATGGAATTGGTCGGCCTTTCTTTTGAGGGACTGAAAGACCGGGTGACCTATGCCCTGAGCGGTGGACAAAAAAGAAAAGTTGCTTTGGCCGGTGTTCTGGCATTACAACCCAAAATTTTGGTATTAGATGAACCTACAGCAGGTCTTGACCCCCATTCGAGACAAGAACTTTTGCACAAAATAGGTCAGTTGAACGAGAAAGAGAACATGACAGTCATTTTTGTTTCTCACAACATGGAGGAAGTGGCCTATTTAGCTCAAAGGATTTATGTGTTGGCAGAAGGGAAGAATCTGGTTGAAGGAACACCCCGAGACATTTTCGGTAATTCGGAAACCCTAGCTAAACACCATATTGGAGCACCTCAAACTGTAGAGATTCTCGCACGTCTAAAAGAACGGGGTTATCCAGTCAATCTTAAAGCATATGAAATGGAGTCTGCCGCACAGGAAATCGTTTCTATCCTTCATAGGAGATGATAATGTTGGCTGGTTTTGAATTAACACGCAATATAACGATTGGCCAGTACTTGCCTACTGGTTCACTTGTTCATCGTATGGATCCCCGCGTAAAGCTTTTAGCCTTCACGATTCTAGTCATTGCAATGGCTGTATGTGACACCTACGGAGGTAATATTATTGCTCTTGCTTTTGCCTGTTGGTTATTTTACATGTCACGTATTCCCATTAACTATGGTTTATCAGGGGTCAAGCCTGCAATCCCATTCATTTTGATATTAGCCGTGCTGCAATTGTTGTTCTATACCAAAGTTGCTTCTGGTGGAACGGTTTTAGTGGATTATGGATTTATCCTAATAACAAGTGACAGCATAAGGCTAGTCGTCGTTTCTGCCTTTCGTTTTATCGAGATCATCTTTTTAAGCAGTGTACTAACCTTAAGTACTTCTACAACACAAATTACACATGGGATTGAGAGTTTATTAAGACCATTAAAGCGTGTAAAGTTTCCGGTTCATGAATTTGCGCTGATTATTACGATAGCAATCCGTTTTGTTCCAACGTTTGCTATGGAAATGGAAAAAATGATGAAGGCCCAAGCATCCAGAGGAGCGGAGTTTGGAACGGGTGCCTGGTGGAGAATTATCCAAAGAACAAAAGATGTATTCCCTATTATTATTCCATTATTCAATGTTGCTATGTCCCGGGCAGAGGACTTAGTGCTCGCAATGGAAGCAAGGTGCTATACACCAGGAAGTGAACGGTCAATTTACACAAAGTATAAGGCTCAAACCAAAGATTATATAGCTATTCTTTTTTGTATTTTATTCGCTGCATTCTTACTAGCATTCCCTTTTCCCTACTAGAGATCACTACCAAACTATCATTCTTTAAAAAATAAGGAGGGTAATCGAATGGAAAGAGGATTAACCACAAGAAAGATTGTCATTGCAGGTGTCTTAGGAGCGGTAGCTATTTTGCTTGGTGTCACTCGGTTAGGTTTTATTCCTGTTCCAACAGCAGCAGGAAACGCAACCATCATGCATGTTCCTGCAATCATTGGAGGAGTTATGCAAGGGCCATTTGTTGGACTGGTAATTGGATTAATCTTCGGTGTTTCGTCTTTTTTGGATGCAACGATACCACTATTCAAGGATCCACTAGTGGCTATCCTTCCTCGATTGTTTATTGGTGTCACTGCTTACTTCTCTTATATTTCACTTCGTAGAGTAAACGAATATGCCGCTATTGGAGTGGCTGGCTTTATCGGAGCTTTTACCAATACGCTCCTCGTTTTAATCATGGCGGTGGTTAGAGGCTATATTGCACCGGGTGTTGCGGTTACAATTGCGGTTACTAATGGCATACCGGAAGCTATAGTCTCCGTTATCATTACCCTGGCAGTAGTTGTAGCTTGGAAAAAACTGGATCATAGCGGGAACAGAAAATCCAAGATTTCTGGAGATATGTAGTGGAATGTTTTCAAAATATTACGGATGTCCCTGGCATTAAAATCGGCAATGAAGAAGACCGTATAGGTTATACAGGATGTACTGTTTTAATAATAGAAAAAGGCGCCGTTTGTGGTGTGGATGTTCGGGGGGCTGCTCCAGGGACTCGGGAAACGGATCTGCTTCACCCCCTGAATCTCGTTGAGCAAGTGCACGGTATTTGCCTGGCGGGAGGAAGTGCCTATGGTCTGGATGCAGCAAGCGGGGTCATGAAGTTTTTAGAGGATAAAAGGATTGGTTTGGATGTTGGAGTAGGAGTTGTTCCGATTGTTCCCTCAGCAGTCCTTTTTGATTTGCCTGTTGGTGACCCTTCGGCAAGGCCAGATCGGGAAATGGGTTATCAGGCATCATCCAACGCGGAAAGGGGACATTTTCCACTTGGTAATTCAGGAGCAGGATACGGGGCCACGGTTGGTAAAGTAGCTGGCCATCATCGAGCAATGAAGGGAGGTCTCGGTTCGGCGTCTTTAATTTTGCCCAGTGGTTTAATTGTGGGTGCTATTGTTGCCGTTAATGCCATAGGGGAGATTCGAAATCCTGAAACTGGAGAAGTCATTGCGGGTGCAAGAGATGACCAAGGGAATATAAGAAGCAGCTTAGAATGGATGATTGAGCAACCTGAAATTCCATTGACTGCTGGCACGAATACAACGATCGGAGTTGTCGCGTGCAATGCTATGTTAACGAAGTCACAAGCTTCGAAAGTAGCCTCCATGGCTCATGACGGTTTAGCGAGAACGATTTATCCTGTGCATACGATGTATGATGGGGACACCATATTTTCTCTGGCTACTGGAGATATCAGTGCTTCTGTTGATCTGATTGGAACCATTGCTGCAGACGTTTTAGCACAGGCAGTCATCCAGGCCATTATGAAGGCTGAAGGGATCAAGAACTTTCCATCAAGTAAAGATGTCAAAAAATCACTTTGGAAAGGAAGGGAGCAATGACAACTGCTATAGAATCTATTCTCCAATATGTTGATGAAAAAGAAGTAGTCGAACTGACAAGAAGCCTTATCCGTATTAAAAGTGTTTATCGCCCAAATCTTGAAGACGGAAACGAAGAAAAGGTAGCCCGTTTCATCGTTGATTATCTTAAGGACATAGGATTAGAAGTTTACTATGAAGAAGTAGTGCCTGGGCGCCCGAATGTTATAGCAATCTATGACTCTGGTATTCCCGGAAAAACCCTCCTGTTTGAGGGGCATACAGATGTGGTAACTGAAGGAGACCTGGACTCCTGGACGTATGACCCCTTTGGGGGAGAAATCAGTAACGGTAAAATTTATGGAAGAGGTTCTTGTGATACAAAAGGGAATTTAGCCGCTGCGATTTCTGCTGTTCATTCTATGAAAAAATCAGGCGCAGCATTCAAAGGTAAAATTATACTTTGTATCCCATGTGACGAAGAAGGCATGATGATTGGTATTAAACATTTTATAAAGAATGGCTGGGCGAATGATGTGGATGGTGCCATTATTTGTGAACCAGAGGAGAATCAGCTATGCATTACCCAAAAAGGTGCGATGAGGATCGTTTTGAAAACTTACGGAAAAATGGCTCATGGCGCTATGCCGCTCACAGGAATCAATCCTGTTACAAGAATGGCTAAATTAATCGTAGAATTGGATAAACTGGAACAAACAGAAAAAGAAAGACTGGGAGAACATCCTTATCTCGGATGGCCAAGTATCACGCCTACAATTCTCCAAGCACCAGTAAAGGGGGAGCCGCAAATCAATGTAGTTCCTGCACAGTGTATGGCCACTCTTGATATTCGGACGGTACCGGGACAGGAGCACGAACAATTAAGAAGCAAAATTAAAGATATTATTGAGCGGCTTAGTGAAGATGATGATGATTTTAAAGCAACACTCGAACTGATTGAAGACCGTCCTTGGACTGAGACGCCAAAAGATCATGAAGTTGTACAAGCGATGGCACAGGCATATACCCAAGTTACGGGCAAGGATCCTGTTTATAACGGTGTACCAGGTGCAACAGATGGTACTTTTCTTCATCTTGCAGGGGTGCCAATCGTTACAACAGGAGCAGGTGATCGGTATATCCCGCACCATGCCGATGAATATGTTGATATTAAAGAACTTGTTGAAACTGTGAAACTTTACACTCTTTCCGCACATAATTTTTTGAAATAGCTCCTAACAAATCATTAAAGGCAGTTCCTGTTATAACAGGAACTGCCTTTTGAGGTTTGATGAAATCGGGGTTTAAGTGTGGGTAGAATCTTTCAATGTTACTGCAGCTAACTTCTTATGATGGAAAACGTACGAACCTGCAATCAAGATAAATCCAACAAAAAAGATTACCCATGAACTGAAGGGATCTCCAACAGCGATCGTAGAATACATCGCACCGGCCAGATCGAAGAAAAAACCGGCATAGGCCCACTCTTTTAATCTTGGAACGCCTGGCACCAGAATGGCGATAACACCCAACAATTTGGCAATTCCGAGAAAAGACAAAAGATAGTCAGGATAGCCCAAATGATTAAATAAATCCACAGCAGCAGAAAAAGAGAGAATATCAGGAATGGAACCTGCGAGCATTAAGGCTGCTAACAATGCTGTGAAGACCCAATACCAGACACGAATTCGCTTCATCATCTCATTCCCCTCAAAATAATTTTGCATTGAATTTTTGTTTCACCATCATCCATATACAAAGGGAATGAGGAGTAGAATGAGACTTTCTATTCAATTTAATATAAGAACAATGAGTCTAGTAATGGTTTAAAAGTAATTGACGAAAATATAAGGATGAGGTAAAGGATGACTTTTAAGAATAATTCTTTTTTACAAGCCAAATTTATGCGAACGTTTCCACGGTCTTCTTGTTCTTGCTGGATTCGACCATTTCTATAAGCCCTGTTACCTCAAGTAATCGGCGGACGCGATTCGTCATGCCTCTTAGCATTAACGTACTGTTGTTCCTTTTCGTTGATCTAAGCACGCCAGCGAAAACTCCTAACCCAACACTATCTATGAAATCAATCTTTTCAACATCAATAATTATGTCTTGTTTAGTTTTTTCTGATAATGGGACAAGTATTTTTTTCAACCTGGGTGCCGTGTAGCTCTGAACTTCTCCTACTAATTCCAAATAATGAGTGCCGTTCAATTTTTCATGTGTAATTTTAAGATCCATAACATTCCCCATTGACATACTCATAAGGCAAAACTCCAGGAGAAAGACTTTATCATAATTGCAGGGCCACCTGTTTTTGCTATGGCTCGTTGATGATCCGTTAACTCAGTAAGAATTTGTTCGTTGGTTAATGTCATCGTTTCCTCCTTCAACGTTGTCTAATATCTTCTTCATTAAATGTTTAATCGGTTACTGTCAGAGTCGCGAATATCGTCCAACCTACTGCGTATTTTTGAGTGATGCAATGAAACACATGGTTTAGATGCCGTTTGCGTAAAGGACAATAGGCATTCATTACTGTTCTTTCAGTTAATAGTTTAATACGTAAATATAAAAGATTAGTGTGTAGATTATAAAGAATTATTAAATAAACATTAAACCTGATCGCTTAGTTTTGTTTTGGCAAACGCTCATTTCCCTGAAATCTTCTAAGGGCAACCATTAGCTTGTAAAAGAAATAGAAGAGGTTCGAAAGTTAGGTAATGGTCTAGAAAAAGCTTTTTATCTTTGGCTGTTTTCGTAACCTTTGTTGCTCTTAGGAGTGGTTGATTTCCGTTTCAGGATGCTCGCTTTTACCGGCATAAACGCCTACTTTCGCGGGGCGTGCGGTGAGCCTTACCGGCGCCAGCGCCTACTTTCTCGGCGCACGCGCCTGTGGGTCTCACCTGTCCCGCTTTTCCCGCAGGACAAGGAAGACTTCGGCAGCGTTTTATCGCACGAAGAAAATGTGAAATTCATTTTCGAGGAGTCTCGCACCTTACACTCCAATCAACTTGTCAATGATGGCTGTTTACTAAAATGACCCAAAAGCAGCAATCTTTTAGAAAAGAGCTTTATCTTTATCAAGGTAGGCAATCACCCTTATATGTGGTGAACATATGTTAGCAGAAAAGGGAAAGGATGATTGTATGGGTGGAAAAGTGCTTCATTATTATGCAGGTGGAAATACAGCTAAAGGATATATTAGTCTTTATGACTCTGCATTAAGGGGATTGAATCGTGTGTTTTTACTTCAAGGGGGGTTACGATCAGATAAATCTGCCTTCATAAATAAAATAGGTGAAACATTAAGAGCAGAAGGACATACAATTGAATATTTGCATTGTGCATCTAATAATGATTGGACAGAAGGTTTAATCGTTCCTGATGCCGGTGTTGGAATTATTGACGATGCAGTACCTGAGATTCTCAAACAGGCAGCAAGCGAAAATTTGCAAATAACCATTCTTGAAAATGAAAGGACCACTAAAAATCTTTCTGAACATAATGAGGAAATTCATCAGCTTAATATGGACATTTCCGCAAAATTCCAAAAAGCATATACAACATTTGCAGAATCACTTAAAGCACATGATGACATTGAAGATATCTATATCGCTAACATGAGTTTTGCTAAAGCCAATGAATTGACAAATGAGCTTATTGACCTTTTCTATGGAGAGGAGACTGCTGGAAAAACTTCAAATGTAAAACATCGTTTCCTAGGTGCTGCAACTCCAAATGGCGCAGTTGACTATATTCAAAATCTAACAGAAGATATTTGCAAACGTTATTTTATTAAAGGCAGAGCGGGATCAGGGAAATCAACAATGCTGAAGAAGATTGCAGCTGCTGGAGAAGAAAAAGGATACGACGTTGAGATTTACCACTGCGGATTTGATCCAAACAGTTTAGACATGGTCATCCTTCGCGAAAAAGGCATCGCAATATTTGATAGTACAGCACCTCATGAATATAACCCTGAACGAGAAACAGATGAAATCATTGATATGTACGAAACTTGTATTACATCTGGTACGGATGAAAAGTTCGCTGCAGAAATCGAAAGAACAACCAAACCTTATAAAGAGAAAATGAGGGAAGCAATCTCTTATTTGGCGGAAGCAAGGAACATGATGGTTCAGCTTGAAGATCTTAAATGTATAAGAAACTCTTCTATATCTGTTAGTCTTTATGACTTAGTGGAAGAGGAAATAAAACTGAGCCTGAAACAAAATAAGTAAAACAATTCAAGTAGAGCTAACGAACATTTAGCTCTATTTTTCATACTGTTAGTTTATAGAAACAATTCTCAAACGATTAAATTGTAGAAACGGGGAAACCACAGCGTCATAAGTCCAAAACTGGACTCATGACACTTTTCCTTAATACCAGAACGTTTTGCCCCCTTATAAGCATCACTGTTTTGTCCTTTATTCACTGAACCGTTTCCTCCTAAGCTGACACACGTTAGGGGAGCAGCGAAGAGAAAGATGCTCTGGCAATAGGACAAGAAGTAGAAGCCCTCTATACGAATGGACCTGCAGGAGGCGGGGGTGTACGGGTAAACATTCAGGACATTGTTTCCATTGCCTCAATACTCATCCCTGAAAATGATATCCAAATTGACGTGGAATATGAGGAGGTGTAAATTTTGAAACTAAAGGAAATCGTCCATTCAAGAACTGGAGATAAAGGAAATTTCTCGAATGTTTCTGTCATCGTTTATGAAATGGGTGATTATGAGAAGGTGAAAAAATCTATAACCGCAGAGCGGGTAAAAAAATTTTTTCAGGAAATTGTAAAGGGAGACGTTATCGATATGAAATCCCTAAGATCGGTGCTTTAAACTTTGTTATGGATAACGCATTAGGAGGGGGTGTGACTCGTTCCCTTTCATTAGATCGCCATGGGAAAAGTTTGAGTTCAGCGCTGATGGATATGGAAATCGTTCTATAAATTAAAATGGAAAGAGATAAACACTCCTGTTTTGACATTCTGGATTATAATGAAGTCATCCAATTATTGTTTATGAAAAAGGGGTGAGAAAAATTAATATAAATAAATTACTAGTCGTAAGCCCCATGTACGAAGAACTTAAGGCTATTATCGAAAAGGAAGATTTACAAAAAGATTTCCGTTTTCTGCCTGAAGAACAGATGACGCAGGAGGATCTAGTGTGGGCTGATGCTTATGCTTCCTTTAATTTGAAGTCGGATTTTGACTATAGTTCAGTAAAATGGGTACACTCCCTTGGAGCGGGTGTTGACTGTTTTTTATACAAAAAACAGTGGAACGAAGATGTCTTATTAAGCAGAACCATTTGTTCCTTTGGACAAAGAATTGCCGAGTATTGCTTGAGCTACATACTTAAGGATGTACAGTTACATGACCAATTTCAAGAATTAAGACATCAAAAAAAATGGCATCCCATTTCACCAAAATTATTAAATAAACAAAAAACCATGATTTATGGAACCGGTGAGATCGGCCAAACGGCTGCAAAGATTTTCTCGGGATTTGGGATGGAAGTCTATGGGGTCTCTTTAAGCGGGAAGAAAAAAGAATATTTTAAAGAGGTAATAACTGTAGATGCCCATTTTTCACAGTTACCTGAAATGGACTACATCCTTAATACTTTACCGTTGACCGAACAAACAGCCAATTTCTTTGATGGGCAGTTCTTTCATCATTTAACTGATGCGGGTTTTATAAATGTAGGAAGAGGTGCATCGGTTGATAATGATGCGCTGATTCATGCTCTAGATTCAGGTCAAGTCAGATTTGCTGTGCTCGATGTATTTAACCATGAGCCGCTGCCAGACGATCACCCATTTTGGGATCATCCCGATGTTCATATCACTCCCCATATCTCAGCAGTTACCACACCTGAGGAGGGTGCAGCCTGTTTTGTAGAAACACTAAAAATGATTGAAGGAAACAGGGTGCTACATAATAAGGTTGATTTTAAAAGAGGGTATTAAACCGTCCTATAGCCCAGGACAATTCTCAGACATAAACACCCCAGTCGAATATCGAAATTCGACAGGGGTGTTTGAATGATATTGCAAAACATGTACTGATAAGGGCTATACTGAGGTAGAGGTACTTCTGAATTTTCCTTGTCTTTTTGGGCTTGTATTCTCCCAATTTGACGTCCATGCGATTCCCATAGCAATCAAGAGAAAGATTCCTGTTACTAGAAATACGATGTGAATTGTGAAAATTCCACCAATAAAACCGCCCAGGACAGGACCAAGCATTCCTCCGATTTGATTCGCGGTTTGATTCAGTCCAAAGGCCCTGCCTCTAAAATCATCGGGTGTTAGTTTAACAACCAGACCATTTAATGCAGGGAAAACCGCGCAGAAAAAGATGCCGAACATAAAACGTACGATGGAGAATCCCCAGATCCCGTGAAATAAAATTTGTGCTAAAGTACCAAGTCCGCCCCCGCATAATCCAATAATTAAAACCGTTTGAAACCCGATTTTATCTGCAACTTTACCCCAAAACGCTCCGAATAAAATACTTGCAATTCCAGGTAAAGAAAAGATCACGCCTGCCAGGAATGAAATATTTTGGACAGAGCCTCCTAATTTTTTTATGTATAAAGGTAAGACAGGCTCAATGGTCATAAGCGAACAGACGGTCACCATCGTTAATAATAAGACAATCATAAATGGGCGGTTAGCTCCCGCTGTTTTGATATCATTAATGACCGAACCTCTCGTTGTACTGGGGGTGAAATTATCCTCTGTTACCATAAAGATTACGAGAATCGTAGAAAATAGTACCAATAATCCTCCGCTGGCAAACGACCATCTGTTTCCGACTAATGTGGATATACCGCCCCCGAGGAGAGGTCCGATGATCCCGCCTGAAGCCGTTGCTGTCGATATCATTGCCAGGGCGTATCCTACATTCTTCTTTGGTGTATTCGTACCAATTAGAGCGATGGCTCCCGGGATGAATCCTGTTAAAAGCCCTTGCATGATTCGCAGAAGCAGCAATTCATAAGGATTGTTCACAAAGGCGGTAAGTGTATAAATGAAAAAAAGAGAAAAACCAGCTCTAATGATCATAGGCTTTCTTCCATATTTGTCCGCTAAAAGGCCCCAATAAGGTGAGGAGATGGCACCTGCCAAAAATGCTGCACTAAATAATACTCCCGCCCAGATCTCGGTGTGGTGGTGCACACCAATCTGAAGAAGAAACAGAGGCAAAAAGGGGATAACCATAGAATAACTCGCCGAAGTGAAAAAAACTCCGATCCATAAAACCCACATATTTTTTTTCCAACGTTCCATCCGTCATCACTTCCTTAAAATTTTCATGTAGGTTAATATTTAGCAATTATAACATTAAAGATGGTGGAATAATGGAAAGGATTGAAGGATGTACCAAAAACAGAATTGAACATCATTCTCCGTCTTTTTGCTGCTATGAAAAAGCAGCTCATGGGTGAAAGTGACAATAAGTTATTATTGATAGATGAGCCAGAAGGTTTTTTGCACCCAGAAGCAGTTAGAGCACTAAGTCGATCTCTATATAAAAAAGGGTCTTGTAGCTGTTAACACATCGTCTCAAGGGAAAGAATCTAAAGAATTTTACCGATGAACAACTGCAGCTGGTTCAATTGAAAAGTAAATAAAACAATCTGAAAAAATTATGAGAGCATTTTTGTTTTTTATTTTCGTCTCAATTTCAGTAGTAAACTTAACAATTGATACAGATTTTGTTCTTTTCTGCATAGCTTCCTAGAATATATATTATGTTAACTAAAAACAAACAGAAGTACGACAAGGACTTCTTCTCTCTAGTTAACTGTATGTATAACTGTATAACGACAGAAAACTAAGGACTTTTGCGACACAACAGTAAGGACACTGCCCCAACCGACAGAAAACTAAGAACATTTTGCGACACAAGGACTTAGAACAATTCGTAAGTTCAACAGAAAACTAAGGATAAATTGTGTTTCAAGACAGAAAACTAAGGACAATTTGAGGAGCGCGACACAAAACTAAGGACGCCTAAAGATATTTTTATGCAACGAGCAAACATCTCATGATTTTAGTACTTTTACTCTAGTTTGGAGCTTACATTGTAAGTCTTGCTATAGATTTAAATACAGATCTTTGATGAACGATTAGGTTGGGTGATTTGAGATATGAAGCAGTATCCCTTTTTTTATTTCTACGAATAAATATCGCCCGCTTCCCCCCTCCTTCTTTATTTCTCATTCTCAAAAATATCTCTAAGGGATTAGCATACTCTTCGAGTCGAAAATCTTTGGGAAAATAATGTATTTCATTATTTACCGTTTGGTATTGAACAAATTTTGTTAAATAATTGATTTGATGAATTGGTTTACTAAATAAACCATCTAATTGAACAAAGTTCAACGAGGGCAAATAACAATGGCCGCAATTACACTGAAATGGTTTTTAAATCACCGTGCTTTTCCTTTGCTTCTTCTAGCAATTTTATTAAATCTGTTATTTTCATTTTCATCACCTCTTACTTTTGCATTTCTTTTTAAAAAGCAACAATCCTTACGAAAACAGCAGAGAGGGTACGCGATTTTATCGATTACATCTGTTCTTTTTTGTGTCGATTCCACATACGAATTTAAAAGAGTTTTGAGTCCAAAACCCCAATTTAGACTTGAGGAGTGTCTTAACATGAAAATAATAAAAGTAAATAGATGGGCGATTCTCTTCCTTTTTCTTTTGTCCTTAGCGGGTATAAAGTGGTGGAGTCAGTATCAATCTCTCCAAACCTATGAAGAGGCATTGTCTCATGAATTATATGAAGACTATCAATCTTTGGATGAACATTTGTTCAACGCTGGAGAGGTGTTTAAAAAAACAATCAAAACGAACGAAATATCTCACGATCAAGCGGTTCAACTTAGAAATTTGTTTGTTCAGATAGAAATCATTGTATTAAAATATCATGATTATGCTTGGAAGTGGGGTCATTACAAAAACGAACTTACGCTTACCCGAAAAGAGCTTTCGGCAGCCGATACTTTCTTTTTCGATTTGACGAATAAAACAGATCCTCAGCTTACGCAAGAGGAAACAAAAAAACTTCATCATTTTTCCGAACTGACAAAAGAGTGGAGCAAAGTGATGGATGATGTATCTTTTATTAGAGGAGAAGCAAACGATGACCTTATTTCAAATCGACAATGGTGGCTTACACTCGTAAAATTTGAACAAGCAACTGCAAAAAAGCGTTAGTCAATAGTGTGGAAAGGTACATTCAAGAGTTCTTTTTATCGTTCATTCCACAATAAAAGTCGCTTACTCTCCATCAAGATTAGTTTGAGATAAAGCCTTATCCAACATTTCTTGAGTATAATTAGTATTTAATAATTCGAAGAAGTCTTCACCAGCTACCATTCTATAAAAAGAGTGAACTGAGTAAAATAAGAAATTTTTCATTGTGAAAACGTTCGGTTTATGTCAAACCATGCTATGGCAGCTGTTTTTTTATTTGCTTCATCAACAAACGCACCCTTTACTTTAAGTGAAGTTTCTCACAATCATATAACCTAATAAAAACTCCCATCAAAATTGGTAACGGGTTCGGATTAGGAGTACAAAAACGTAATTAACATATTAATTTTAGGTTCAAATCGCATATGATTTGGACCTATTACTTTTGTTGATTTAATAAGGTTTATTGGTATTTGACGTATAAATCAGCAAAAAAATTAGCCTACAAATTAACAGAACTACAATGTTCAATGTCTTATGTTTGAATTGGTTGCTGAAATTAGCTCTAAAAGCATTGCTAAAAATAGGTGAAAGTAACTTTCTAGACTGGAATATCGTCTATTTTAGAAAAGGTTTTACAATGAAGCCACAATAAATAATTAAGTAGAAGTTAGGTTTATTTCAAAAAAGGAGGAGTGAATGAATGAGAAAAAAAGGCATTAAAGCAATCGCCAGTCTAATATTGTTAGGGAGTTTTTTATACTTGTCTGGTTGTACTGAAAAAAGCAACAAACCTACTGAAACCAAGGTTACTATTAAAAATCCTGATGCAAAAGAGGTTTTAAGTCTTGATAAAAACGCTGATATTTTCCAATTTAATGGAGAAGTATATAAAGCTGATATTGATTGGGTAGATAAACTAAAACTTACAAAAAAAGAATTGTTAGGGGAGATTTCTGGGAATTCTCGAAAATCTTTTAAAGATGGAATAGCAAACAAACTGCCAGTGGGGGCAAAAATCTATTCCGCAAAAGATCCTTTAGGGGTTTCCTTATCTTGTTGAATAAGATTTAGAAGGCTACAATGCTAAAACAGCATAAAAAAAGAGAGGGATTTCTAATACCAGTGTCCCCACCGAAATCAAACCATTCCCTATCGATATCATATCCCTTAGATACTTTCATAATGAAAGGAAGGATAATTCCTTCCCCCCAAAAAAGAAAGTAATAAATAAAGTTGGTCACAGTTCCTGAAAATAATCGGTTAATGTTTGCTGAAGCGTACCTTTAGTTGATGCATACTCATCAAAAGAAACATCCAAATGAATCATTTTCCTGACGAGTTCTGCACGCAGACCCGTAATGACCGCCTCACATCCCATCAAGGAAACGCCACTCATCATTCTTTGAAAATGGTGGATTACCTCAATATCCATATCTGTAATGCCTGATAGATCCAAAATTAACGTCCGTACTTTCATCTTCGAAATATCCGTTAATACTTTTTCTTCAATGGTATCGATACGGTACACATCAATCACGCCGATTAGAGGAAGAACCGCTATATAAGGACTGATCGGTATAATAGGAACCGATAAATGTTCAACCATTTTTCGCTGAGTGTTGATTAATTCATCTTTATAAGCCGAATAGCTTAGGAAAAAACTATTAAGAAATTTATCGAGGCCATCATTGATTCGCATCTCCATCTTAAAAAACCAATCTCTATATTCTGAAATGCTGAGTCCATGTGTGTTCTGTTGATCATATTCAAACAGATAGTGCCATATCGTCCTTCTAATCGCATGTACCCACTCCAGCTTAAGAGTAAGGGTTAAAGAATGCTTAGCCCAAGCCACTCCCTCTTGCTCAGCAAAAGAAATAAGTTCGGTCTCTTTCCCTTTTACCACATACTTTACTATCTTCTCAGCGTTTTTCAAAAGATCAATATTTCCTGACTGTAAAATATCCTGTATTTTACCTGCGACTTCCACAGCCTCGGATAACAGCTTATTTTGAAACTCTTCTCTGTGGCGGAGGATATACTCCGTAATCTCTTGTTGCTGCTGCTTTTCCATTGGTTTTTCTCCTTCCAGTATTTAAGAGATATTCATTTTTCTTTTAATTTTCGGGAAATCTACTTCTTATTCCCTTTCCGCTTAGTTTTCAATCCATTTACTACAAAAAATAAACAGAGCACCCACTTAGATGCACCGTCTAAACTTCTAGTTCGCAAACTTCACAAAAACAGGCATAGGATTCCATCGAGTTTAAGCAACTTATAAAATCGTCATGATTGAATGGTTCTTCCATTCGTTGCAGTAACATTGGAGGTACAAACAAATTAAATCACCCAATATAAGTTTATCATTGGCTGATTTTGTAAGCTAACATAAGGAACAAGCAACTTTTGGTAATATCCTTTCTTTTCTTGGACTAACGCACCCGTTTGTTGAATAAGAACTTCGATAAATTTTATTTTATAACCTCAATCTGTTTAACTTTAAAATCTTTAGGATGCCAATCGTCCATCAAGCTTCAATGAGATCTGTTTCAGGCGGGATATACCCGAGTTGTCTTCCTATCTTTACTATTTGTCCTTTATGATGAAACTCGTGGGTAATAGTATGTGTAAAAAGCCATAATGAGGTTATCTTTACGCTATCACCACTCGCAAAGGATACTTGAACGGTTTGATCCCATTTGCCTTTAAATTCATTCAGAAATTCATGAACCAGGATATCCGTTTTCCTAAAAACCTCTCGCATTTCCTGTACGTTGTTAATAGCCTCTGGTTTTATTTTAAGAAGCGATTTACCAAGTGCACGATCCCCCAACCATAAGCGATAACAATCGGCTACATGAGCATGGAGACTGCGAATAGAATCTCCACCAAAGGTTTCAAGCTCTTTAACATAATCCGATGGTGACAAAGTTTCGCAATAATGAAATAGTGATTCTCTTGTGCGTTGGATCCAGTCATACTGGCTTACGAATACATCCATTTTCACACTCTCCCTCTAACGTTAAGGACATTCTTATTCAACTTACTTTCCCTATACTTCAATAAAAAAGAGCACTTCTCCTTCTTAAAGAAATGCACCCGATTGTGGAAGATCATTGCAAAGCCTTATTGAACAAAAGCTATCTGTTAGTTAAACAACAGAAGGTTTCTTAGTCAAGAACCGCTCCAATCATATTACGGGTATTAAATTACATATCATAAGGTTCAAGCTTCAAAATAAATTCTTCAACATCCTTGCCTCTTGCGTTGGAAAAACCCTTATCTTCAGAGATGATTTTAAACCCACATTTTTCCAATACCTTGATGGAGGCGAGGTTATCCTTAGCGGCACGTGCATAGAGCGGGCGTACCTTAATATGCTCCAGAAACTCTGACAACGCTTTAGTTGCAATACCTTGACCCCAATATTCCTTCCCAATCCAGTAGCTTACTTCGGGTTCGCCGAACTGTTCAAAGTTCGAGACGTGTCCAGTGACAATGCCATTGAATAATATAGTCTTAATTGTGATGGTCTCGTCAGCGATAATTTTTGTCCAATGGTCAAAAAATGCGTCCTTATCAGTGGGGTCTTTAGCTGTAAAGGCAGCCATATAGTTCGCCGTTGAATCTAGTTGTTGTTCGAAAAAGATAGGAAGATCTTCCTCTGTGATATCTCGTAGATTCACTTCGCTTTTGCTAATGGATTCCATATAATTCACAAGTTCCTTAACATATTTTTGAGTATAAATTCTTCCAAGTTTAGAGAAATTTCTTCTTCAACTATCCTGCCCCTTTAGCTTAATAAGAAATTCAACAAAAAAGTTGTTTATCTTCCTTGGATCAACACACCCATTAATATTTGAAGTGTTAAATAAATTTCAATGTGTTAATGAATGATAAATTGTATAGTCCACTTCACCAGAAATGTTTTTTAACCCATCTTTATACAACTCCATTGCCATTAAATTCTCCTTGGATGGCGGTAAGTTTTTCTTGGACGCATAAATACCGAACTCAGTTGATGTTTTAAATCCAAAGCGTCGATAATATCTAAAATCTCCTTCAACAATAATTCCTTTATATCCTCTTTCAGAAGCTAATTTAATACCTTCCTGCAACATAAACGTACCAACACCTTGTCGTTGCTTTTCAATTGCCACAGAGACGGGGGATAACATTAAAATTTCGTTTTCATATTTATTACTTATTGGAAGTTTTGAAAGTATAAAGTGTCCTATAATTTCCCTTTTCTCCTCAGCAACTAAATCTAATTGTGGGATGTAATATTGTTTTTCCCGAATCTCTCTTACAAGAGATTTTTCAACTACACCATCTGAATAGCTCGTATTCTTGAATATTTCATAAACAAAATCTTCGATAAAACTATTTTCTTCTTGTTTAACAGCTCTAATTATCATCATAATAGCCCCTCCATTACCCAAGAAAGTTCAACCTCATTTACTAAATTCTTTAACTAATCTGCCCTTTAAAGACAGCTCCGTTTTCTTCAACTAACGCACCCGTTACTTTAAGTACCTCTTTTCACAAACTACTCCCAAATTTCATCTAATTTATTCGAGTAGAAATCAATTGCTTTTTTATAACCTAAAATTTCATCGTCAGTTGTTGTATCTGTTAAGCATTTTAATAATAACTCCATCGCTTTACTATGTTCGTTCAAATTATATAAGGTCATCGAATAGAAGATTTGAATTGCTTTATTGTTTGGAAATGATTCAATTCCCTTTAGAAATGTACTTTTGGACTTTTCATATTCTCCTAATGTTCTATATGTACTCCCTAATCCCAATAAGGCTCCCTCCAGGTCCTTTGAATACAACCCTAATTTAATTGCATTTTCGTAAAAGGGGACTGCTTTCGATTCTTCCCCTAATAAATCAAAACTCCATGCACATTGATAGTTTATCGATGCATCATCAGGAAACTCATGTACCAGTTTCATAAGTAATTTGTTGGATTCTTTATGGTTTCCACCTTTCCGTAATTCAATTGCTTTGTATAGCTCTTTTTCCATCATCCTCAACCCCTATACTTTATCTGTTTATACCACTAAACTGTTTTACGTTAGTTTAGGAAAAAGTGCCACCTCCAGCCTTGAAAACTTAAATCTGTCGAAAGCCTTCTTTTTTCTGTCATATAACTTGTTCCATGTTTCCTCTGTTGGGTATTCCGCATAATCCAAATAATGAGCCATAGCCATTCCTCCAATTACAACATATTTCCATTATAAAATACTTCATCTTGGCAACGTATTTAAAAATAAATCCTTGTTAAACAATGGTTTATTTCAAGAATAACAGAACCTCGAATGTCCTTTTATCTATACCACTAGTCCTTTTAATTTTATCGATCGTTAATGGAATTCAACCAAATTTAACAATTCCCTCTTCGTCTAACCCTTCGTTAATTATGGCAGGAGATAGCAGTCTAAATTAACCTCCTTAAATTTACCAGTTAAACAAGAACATACATTCGCATATAATAAAGAGAAACATAGTTCGGGAGGGTGTTAATCATGGATTTCATAAGAGAAAGCATATTATGTATTGATTTAAAGAGCTTTTATGCTTCATGTTCGTGTATAAAAAGAGGCTTAGATCCGTTAACCACCTACTTAGCTGTTGTTGGAGCTACCGATCGCCAAGGGAGTGTCGTTTTAGCTTCAACCCCCCTTATGAAAAAAAAATATCGTATCAAAACAGGAAGCCGCTTGTTTGAGATACCCAAACATAAAGAGATCCACATCGTAAATGCGGAAATGAAGTATTACCTTGAAATGTCTATGGAAGTAACCAAAATTTTCCATCGTTATGCAGCTAGAGAAGATATACACGTTTATTCCATAGATGAAGCCTTCATACGAGTAAATCCTGTTGAACGTATTTTTGGTGACAAATGGTCAATCGCAAGAAGGATAAAAAAGGAGATATTTGAAGAGTTAGGACTCACAGTAGCAATCGGAATCGGTGAGAACATGTTGCTCAGTAAACTATGTCTGGACCTTGATGCTAAAAAAACAACAGAAGGGATTGCCGAGTGGACATATGAATCAGTCCCTCAAAAATTATGGCCGGTTACCCCACTGTCTGAAATGTGGGGTATCGGTTCAAGACTACAAAATACATTAAACCGAATGGGTATCGTTAAAGTGGGTGACTTAGCCCACTACCCTTTAGAACTATTTGAAAAGAAGTTTGGAATCATGGGAAACCAGCTTTATTATCACGCTCACGGTATCGACCATAGTGATCTTGGTGCACCTATTATACTGGGCCAAATCAGTTTTGGAAAAAGCCAAATTCTATTGAGGGACTACACAGACAAAGAAGAAGTAAAGCATGTGATCTTAGAAATCTGCGAAGAAGTGGCCAGGCGAACAAGGTCTGCACACAAAGCGGGAAGAACGATTAGTTTAGGTATCGGTTACTCCAAAGATTCCTTCGGCGGCGGATTCCACCGAGCAAAAACAATCGATCAACCGACCAATATCACGATGGATGTCTATAAGGTTTGTCTTGAATTGTTTGAGAAGTTTTATAATGGCGACGTGGTGAGAAGTATAGATGTTAGGATTTCTAACGTTGTGGATGATTCCGAAATACAGTTATCGTTGGTTGATTTAGATAATCCTAAACGAAATCGACTAGGTTATACGATGGATGAAATAAGAAGAAAACATGGTCCTGCATCTTTATTAAGAGCCGTATCGTTCACCAAAGCAGGTACAGCTCTCCATAGAAGTAAGTTAATCGGTGGACATAAAGGATAAAGAGCTTGGCAATCGCCAAGCTCTCTCGTCCGCCTGAGCGGCTTTTTCTTTATTTGATAAATCATCTACTCCGCAAACTTCACAAAAACAGGAATTCGCAGCAACCCTGCTTTCGTGTAATTCCTATACTTTACGGTACATCAATTCGACAGCTTACTTTCATGTTAATCAGCATGTTGACCTAATCTGTTCTTAATTTCTGCGTGGAGTTCTTCGAGGGGGCGAGAGCTGTCGAGTTTTAAAACAGCACTCTTTGAAATTGCCATTTGATAGGATTGTTCCGCATAAGTACCCGCCATACTCTTATCTTCTTCCGACAGATATGTTTTACACCATTCTAAAAAGTCATTCGTATATTCACCATTTTCATCTAGCCACATTTGATTAAGATTAATTCGTTCAATTTCCCTTCTCCTTAATCGTTCCATACGGACTACTTCATCAATTGAAAGAAAAACTAAAAGGTCACGGTTGCTAAACCCATCAGGACACCATGAAAAAATAGAACCAGACGCCACATAATTCCTGTTGGTTTTCATGTCTCTTTGGTACATTTCAATACGTTTGTCAATTGGATTATTTTCTGAAAAAGAATCATCTTTCCAAAGATAATGATCTGTATCAATCCACTTAATATTGTCCTTTTCACTGATATATTTTGCTAATGTGCTCTTGCCAGTTCCTGAGCCTCCAATTATTTGGATTTTCACCTAAATCCCTCCTGATTAAAGCAATTCTATCTTACTTTCTAAACTAAAGTCATTCGTTATTCTAAATTAAATTTCATTGTATGATGAACAGCGATAAATGGGACAAATTCTTTCGAGCTCGGGATTTACATATTGTTATATGACTATGGATGAATAGGAGGTGTGCGAAATTCCAACCAAGACTGTACCCTTGGAAAAGATGGTTCAGGCTTTAAAATTACTGCGTGATAAAACACGATTAACGATCGTAGCTATTCTGAAGCATCGTGATTGTTGTGTATGTGAATTAAATGAGGTTTTTGCTATGAGCAAGCCTTCCATCAGCCAACATCTTCGAAAACTGAAAGATAGTGGCTTAATTAAAGAAGAACGAAGAGGCCGCTGGATGTATTATTCATTAATCCTTCAAAGTGAAATATACCCTTTAATTGACGACCTATTAGCTCATGTTCTTGACCAAACCGAAAACATGCGAAAAATAAAGGAATCCAAGGTAGCCCTCCACTGCGATTGTTAAAAACATCAAGGGAGTTGTTGAGATGAAACGCTTGTCCTTTTTGGATCGATAGTTAACCCTGTGGATTTTTATTGCGATGGCCATAGGAATTGGTATGGGAGCTGTATTCCCAAAATTTGTAGATAGCCTAAATTCTTGGCAGGTGGGTACGACATCCATTCCCCTTGCCGTGGGTCTCATACTAATGATGTATCCTCCCTTGGCGAAGGTACGTTACGAGGAAATGGGCCGCGTGTTTAAAGATGTCAAAGTGTTAGGGCTTTCTCTCGTGCATGTTTTTTGTTTCTTTCTATCTCGGAAAGAAGATTGGGGCGAACTACCCTGTTACAACAACCCTAGCGTTTACAGCAGGGAGCAACAATTTTGAACTGGCCATCGCCGTTGCCGTTGGGGGCTTTGGTATTCATTCTGGTGCAGCATTTGCAGCGGTTATTGGACCGCTTGTTGAGGTACCTATCATGATCGCTCTCGTTAATGTTGCTCTTTGGTTCCAACGAAAGTATTTCAACAACCAACCAAAAGGGATGATGTAACAATGAAAAAAAGAGTATGGATTGGTCTGGTGGTATTGATAGCTCTTCTTACTTTTTTTGTAATCATGGGCTATGTATCTTTTTACAACTAAAAGAGACCTCTCCTATTTTGGAGGGGCCTCTCTTTATGCGTCTTAGCAACAAGATGATGATGATGACTTTGTTATCTCAATCTTTTGAGTTTGCGGTGCACAACATGCAGATTTTTTGGGTTCCATGCTCTCTACATCACTCTTCGTGTAAAAGAACTCCCATTCGTTCCCGTTCGGGTCCGTCACCCAAAATTTGTCCTGAGTGGCATAGCAACAGGTGACATCCATTTCCTCCCGAGCGAAGAAGCCTAACTTCTCTAAGCGATGCTAGTGTTTCATCGAGATCCCGCTTTACAAAGGCTTGCCCCAGCCGAACTGATAATCAAATTCGCCATTTTTATTATTGCTTCCACAGTTCTTCTGTCTTAATCACTTTATAATCTGAATTTCGAATCGTATATCTCATGGTAGGATGATTGGGATAGCCTGCGTTTCCATCAAAGAAGGTGATCACTGTGGTTCTATCATTTTTAACAAATTGATCGTAGCTTCCCCCAGCCCCGCCGATATTCGTCCAGTGTAACGTTATCGTATGATCTGAAGTTCCTTTCTTAACCAAATCCCACAAATCCCTTCGGTAATTATCCCATATCATTTCTTTAGAAATCTCATTATTCGTATTCTTATAGGTGTTTTCATAAAAATCAATAGCTTCGTCCATACTTCCCCAGGCATTTTTTTGGAAGGCAAATTCGATAATCTGTCCTTTTGGAACTGTACCATTAGCCAAATATTTGTTATAAGCTTCCCCCTCAACAGTTAAACCTTCAAAATTACTGTTCCCGTTTCTTTTCAATAACAAAGCATGTTGCCGCTTGACTTTGCTATTTTTTATCGTTACCACAGTATACCCATGAGGATCTTTATTTTTAGCGATTACATAAGAAAAATGGTACATGTAATTGACAATTAATCGTCCGTTGCTAAAGTACCAAGTGCTATTTACACCATCCTGTTTTCCCGTTGCCAGCCAAACACCAGTGATATTCTCACCCGCGTGTGATACTTCTGAAGTTGTAGAACTTTTAAAAGGTGATTTCTTTACCGCTGGTTTAGTTTTTTGTTCCGAACTGTGTGATGTCGTTTCTGTTGTTTTTGTGTTTTGTTTGGAACTTTGTGGGGAAGTTTTCGTTGATTCACTGGTCACTTTACTACATCCAGAAAGAACTACCCCAAGAACGACTACCCAAACAACTATTATCTTATTCATTTATTACTCCTCTCTGAGTTCATTAACGCTAGGTATTCATTACCTTTGACTTTTCTCTCAAATAATTGATTATCGACATTTTTGCAATAAAGGAAATTGGTCGGAAATTAGGTAAAACTATTTCATAAATCCTGCATAACTCTTTCGTTTTATTATCATAATCTACAATGGTTTCCTTATCGAAAAATCGATTAGAACTTTCAGGAGATTTATGTGGTGGATTTTCACCTTCATGAGTAAACCTTGACCGTTGATTGTAGCAATCTGAAAGCAATTTCCTTATTTGTTCCTCATTAAGATCTTCCGGATAAACTTCGAACCATTGTTTTTCAGTAACCGAACTCCAGTCATTCGAGTGCTTTGAGATTTCAGATATGTAGGAGAAAGAGTTTTCCCGAGGATGTTCTAGTTCTCCCCATTGTACTGGTGGGCAATATTTCATGACAAACTCTACGAACCTTTTTCCAATCAATTTGTTTTTTCCTATTTCTTGTTTGTAAGCCGTTAACAAGTGCTCAAATTCAGGATGGGTTTTTGCTATTTCGTTCCATTGATCCAGTAAAGGATTCTTTGAGGCAACCACTTTTCTTTTGATAGCTGAGGTCGCCATTGGTTCCATTGCTGAAATTAACAAATAATAACTCAAACCGAAGTCTTCCCTTTTATTCAAATGGGCTAAGTGAACCAATCGGATTGATTGCATTGCTTTAGTGTATAAATTATACGGAAGATCAAACAGGAGTTGAATCGTTTCTTGTAGGAGTATCTTTATCTTTCTTAAGGTTTTTTGAGAAAGGCGTATATCATGAGCACCGGGTCCTGCTGTAAGAATAGGGTGTTGTATTGCGAGTTCGCCGAGACAATCGTCATCTAACTGTTTATGATCAGTTAAATACCCATCTCTTGGTGCTTTTACCGGTCTACCAGTTACAAATGAGCAAACTGCAGCAAGAGCTATCGTAAATAAATGAGCATTTTGATGCCATTCAAACCAATCTGGTAAGAGTACTGGTGCAATAAAAGCGGAATATGCACCTGGAAGCTTTACTTCAATCGTTGGATATATGCTGAAATGGCTGAAGGTAAGAACTTCAGCCAAACTAAAATCTAACAATAGATATCCTGTCAACTTATTTTCCGTTTGTTTTACTCTGATTGTTTCCGGGCGAAACAAAGGAATGCACTCATTAAACAATACATGGTCACCAGTAACTGCTCTAGCCATTTTCCTAACACCCTTGTCTATACGTTTTATATTTGTACTATACAGGAAAAGTAAGAATTTGGCATCAAAGGATTCATTAGCTAGCTAAAGAAGCTCGTTTTTTAGGCTGCATCTGCTACTGAACAGTAGCTTTCGTTTCAAAGCAATTCAAATTCGAATTAGCATGTTGAAAATTTTACTTATATTACAATAATAAAGACGCTTAGTGTTATGGCATTGCAGAACTTATTTTGGGGGCTGCAGAGATTGTTCTGACTTTTGTGTCCATTGCAGAAAATGTCCTTACTTTAATGTCGTTGAAATTACGACGCTAAAGTAAGGACATTTTTAAAAAAACCTTTATTAATCTACGTTTATAGCGTCCCGACTTTAATGTCGCTATACATTAACTAACTGTATACGACACAAACATAGGGACATTTGCGACACAAAGTTCGGGACACTCTTCTTTACGACATGGCACTTGCCTGCTCCCTTTTTTGCCTTCATGGATAAAAAATCTTCGAGGGGATTTATATACCCTTGTAATAACAAATTTTTAGGGAAATAATGTATTTCATCGGTGGACACGTTACGATTGATGTAGTTGCTCAAATAGTTGGATTGATCTATGGTTTTGCTAAATAAATTGTTGTATTGGACATAAATTGAGGCTGGTAAATAAGTGTGACCACAATTGCACACGAAAGGTACTACCATGTTTTCTTCGTATAAATGATAATGATACCTACAACCACAATCGACACAAGATTTACCCGTTAGCACAATAAGTACTTTTAAGTTTATTTCAATAATCGATTCTTTCATCATAATGATTTGCTAAAAGTTTAAATATAATGAACCATGACCTAAAAGAAAAGAGGGTTATGGGATGAAGTGTAAAATACATCGGTGTAATTGCCGAAAGATCTGGTCTGTTCAGAATAGGAAAAAGAAGATAATAGCTAAATCGATTTTGCTTAACGGCAATTGGATGACAGAAGTAAAACCTGATAGAAGATTAGATCCAAAAGGATTTGTCATTACTAACTACACTCAGGACATTATCACAGATCCCCCGATGGAATTACTAATGCAATTTAAAAAAGTAACAAAGTTAATTTATAATAAAAACACCGTTGAGTTTAATATTAAATCTGGTAAATTTTTATGGTTTGCCGAAGATGGAAGCTGTTATTTGTTAAATAGGATGTATGAGATGTAGCTGGGCAAGCCCTGCTACATTTTTCATTTGTTAATATCAATTAACCTGCTTTAGTAACCTGCCCTTGAGTAAAACAGCATCATAAAAAAGCGGCCAAACGATTTTCAACTAACGCGCCCGTTAGCACAATAAGAAAGGACCAAAGAATGGTCCTTTCTTATTGAAGTATTCTATCGGCCTATCACTCGGTTACATTTTTTATAACTGCCATTTCCTTACCGAACCTATCACCATTATCAATAAATCCCAAACTCGAGTATAAATTATGTGCTCCTAAGTTTTCAGGGTGATAGCCTACAACAATTTTTATGGCATTCGGTAATTTAGCCATTTTTGAAATCATTAATTTGGTTGCAGCTTTACCTATACCCTTGCCTTGGTATTCCTCATCCACCATTATTCTATAAACCCAATAACCATCAAGTTCTTCTTGAACAGAATTGTACATCAAAAAGCCAACTATTTTATCTTCAACATAAATAGCATATGGCTTTAGTGTAGGCTCAAACTTTGACTGAGCTATTGATATAGCATTGGGCTCCATGTATTCTTTTTGTTCTGTTGATACCTCTAATTCGCAACATTCGTACCAGTTTTCTGCATTTAATTCTACGATTTTCACATTTTCAATACTCATAATTTTCCCCTTTCAAAATTCGGGGAAACGCTAAACAACTTTGTTAAGTAGTCGTTATCCCCTTGTAGTGATTAACGCCTCCTCTAACAACTATTGACTAAAAATTATATCAATTAATTTTCAGACTTTTTAATTATACCATTTTTACCCATTTAATTCCCTCTTAACATAATTTAACTTTCTTATTCAACTAAACTGCCCCTTTAGTTATTATATTAATATTTGCTTGAATTTTGAAAATTGTAATACTTTATTGTCTCAATTATACTTGTTTTATAATGATTAAAGGAGAGGTTTGCCATAACTATTGAACTTTTTAGTCAAACAAACATTCCAACGCTACTTGATAAGGTTGGTGAAAATATATTAATTACCAATGCTGAGTATGAAATCGTATGGATTAACCAATCTGCCAAAGAACTCCTTAAAGTAATTGGACCTTTTGTCAATATTGATAACCCAGAAGATTTTATAGGGCAAAACATCTCTAGATTTCATAGTCAAAAATCGTTGGAATATATGAAAAATGGGTACTTTCCTCATTCCACTACTATAACTTTATTTCAACGATTTAAATCCAATATCGTTGTCAACACCTTAACCTCTGAAGCAGGGGAAAAGCTGGGTTATATTCTTACTTGGAAAGACCTTACCGAATTTGACAACGCCATCCAGGAAAAAAACGAACAAATTAAGGAATTAGAAAGCCCTATTATTCCACTTGCTAATGATACTTCTGTGCTTGTTCCCCTTCTCGGGAAAATCACGGAAGACCGAATAAATCATATTGAGAGCAAAGTATTAAAATACTGTGCCAATCATCAAATTAATGACGTCCTTTTTGATTTATCAGGGGTTAACGAAGGACTTAAGCCTGAAACCGCATCTCGCCTGCAACAGATGCAAACTGCACTTTGCTTAATGGGTGTAGAACCTATCTATGTCGGAATCAAACCCGAGCTTGCCCAATCTATTGTTAGGGATCAAATTTTTATTGGTGCGAAGACCTTTACGTCCTTCAAACAAGGAGTCTTATATGTCTGGGAGAAGTCAGGGTATCCATTACAAAAAATCAGAGATAAGAAGCATATATAGGGACACTTACATCCATTAGTTTGAGTACAATTATTCATCTTACATATTCAACAAACCTGCCCCTTTAGTTCCATAAGAAAAAGCCGCCTTAAAGACAGCTCCGATCTTCAGCTAGCGCACCTGTTAGTTGTATAACTATTTATTTTCCAAGGAAAAGAAAAAGAAATACAGTGCTAATAAATATATACAAATGTATACCCAAGAACCCATTATCAAGAAAAAATTAAAACATCCTTTATTTTTTCTATTTAGTATTACATTTAAAATAGCCACTATTACCACTAAAATATATAAAGGGGCTACCACTAATTTTGAGATAAGTTCTGGAAAGGGCATTTCCATTAATTTGTCATCCACATTATCTCCCCCTAACTTAAGTTTATATTAGCATAGTTATCTAATTCCCTTTTCAACTCCCTCAGTTTAATACGAATCGCCGTTTCAATTTCGTGAAACAGATCAATAATTCCTGAAAAAAAGATTTTTTAGGGAGAGATGAACTTGTTATTATCTCAAGCATGGGAAACGTATGAATCTGATAAACGTATTGAAGGCTTTTCGTCGCAAACATTAAAAGCATATAAACTACAGTCCAGCTTACTTATACGCTTTATTAATGATGTTCAACTTGATACGATCACTACGGATCAATTAAAAGCTTATTTAGCAAAATCAAGTGAAAACCTCAAGCCTGCAAGTTTGGCTCATCGAATTCGTTTTATGAAATTATTATTTCGATGGTCTCATGAAGAAGGGCATATTCCCAAAAACCCAGCAGCTAAAATAAAAGAACCTAAAACCGGGAAACGAATTCCTAAATTTTTGACTGAAATAGAAATTGAACATTTACGGGAAGCCTGTTGTACCCCAATGGAAAAGGCTCTGTTTGAATTCATGTTTTCCACTGGATGTCGAATAGGTGAAGTTGTTACCCTAGATAGAGGTAGAATTAATTGGTCGAACCGGTCAGCTGTTATAAGAGGTAAAGGCGATAAGGAACGGGAAGTCTATTTTAATATCCGCTGCGAAATTTGGTTAAAACGATACCTGGATAGTCGTGTAGACAGAGATCCTGCTATCTTTGTCACGGAACGCGATCCTCATCGAATGGGCATTGCCACGATGCTTTACATAATTAAGCGAATTTCCAACCGTGCTTGCATTAACAAAGACATTCATCCGCATCAACTGAGGCACAGCTATGCAACCCATTTATTGAATAAAGGAGCACCTCATGATGTTATTCAAAGCTTATTAGGTCATGAAAAAAGTGAAACTACCCGGATTTATGCGCAATTAAGCGGAAGCATCAGACAGGAATTTTATAGGAAATATTTTTAGCCATAGAAAAGTACCCCAAAAGTCAGAATTCAGCTCTAACTTTTGGGTTGCAGTACAGTTACTTTTTTCACTCTTGCACCGGTTACTTTAAGTACAATCCTTCACAATTCTTCTTGAATCATAAAAAAGGTGACATTCTTCTTGAGGAATCAATCCAACGTTCGTTCAGCTTCAAAATGGTTTTCCATACCTTACTAAAACGTGCCACAATAGTTTCAATTCTTGAAGTACATCTTTATAAGTTCCTCGATCTCTCCAGGATGCTGGATCCTTTTTTAAGTCCATTACTGCAGATCCAATTATGCTCACATCGATAAATTTTTTGGGGGCAATACGTCTTGCCAAGGATGGCATTGATGGACCTCTAAAATCAGAAGGAACTTCGTCTACCATAAGTTTAAAGCCCTTGTGCCAATATAGATCAATGTAATACTTAAGGCATATTTGTTCTAGGAAACTTCCTACAAGGGTGCCCTTAAAAGAAGGATCCGCCACAAGCACCTCCACATCGTCTTTTAGAGAAACATCCCCATGAATCTGAGCTTCAATATAGTGGTTAAGATTTCTATTTTGCTCTGTAATTGCAGGATTCGTGAAAGGTCCTTCAAGATTAGCCAGTAAATGATTCACTAATCTAACTGGAGTCAGGTTTCTTTCACCAATCGCAAAATCCCTTAAGAATGTTTCTTCTAAGAGTGCAGCCAAAATCATATTAAACGCTTCATAAGTCCCCTTTTCTTTTGGGTCTTGATGTGAATCTAAATACGTGTATGTTGAACGATATGAGACCTTTGGGGATAGAAGAAAATAACATGATCCAAACCGAGGAGCAGGTCCATCTGGGTGCAACATCAAATTTAGTGCACCATATTTAGGACGTTGGTTATTGGTTGTGCCGAAAAGTTGATAAGCACCTCCAAAAATTCTCTTCTCCCAAAGGTCTCGTTCACCACCAGGGTATGAAGATACGCTGCCGTTAGATATACCTGTTTCAAACTGACTCTTATATATTCCATTCTCAAGCAACGCTTCAGCAACGGTTTGCATAGTTGAATTTGGTCTATCGGGATGAAAATGTAATCCTACCCTTGCATGATCCTTTACTTTAGCAACAGCATTTTTAAATGATTCATCAGAAATATTAGACATTTTTAGTATGTGTTTTATTGATACATTAGCTTCATGTATATGGTTCCTTGCATAATCTGTAATATTTTTTAGTGCAAACAATTGGGATCTGGTTAATTCCATGAATAGATAAATGTCTCCTTTCATCGGATTACATCTAAAAATTCTACCAAAGGTTATTTTTTCCTTCTTCAACTAAACTGCCCCGTTAGCACAATAAAAAAACGGGATCACCGCAGCCATCCCATTTTTAACATAAGCTACCCGATAGGTAAGTACAATTCAAAAACTCATTAATTGTTGAGTGTACAATTGGCATTACCTTAGAGCTTCCAGGCTTCTTTTAATAACTTAATTCCTGTATTGATTTCAGTTTCCGTTAATCCTTCAAATCCAAGCAAAATTCTAGAACCTACGCTTCCTGTTTCTCCGCTATAATATATCGATAATGGATAAACCTACACCAACATTCATTGCAGCATTAATTAACCCGTCTTCTTATCCCTTTACGTACTTAGTACAACAACAATAAAAAATGACCTTCAAGTTAGCCTCCAATTTAACCTCCTGAAATTCTTTTTATCTCGGTGTATATCTAAAAAGATTTTATCGAAAAATAAACAAAGGAGGTGTAAGAAATGAGGCATATTTTAAGAATTGTCATGAAGTTTATTGCAGCTGCTGTTGTTCTGGGCATTATCGATGCGTTGGGCTACGATTTGGGTGCTTCTGATATCCTAGGGATTTCAGCGGTATTAGCTATTGTTAGTTATGTAGTGGGTGACTTATTTATTTTACGGGTTACCAATAACACAGTGGCAACTATTGCTGATTTTGCCTTAGCGTTTGTAATTCTCTACCTAATGATCGATAATATGACCATTGAGGATGACGTGTTATCCGCTTCACTTATTGGCTCGATAGCAATCACAGCTTTTGAAATCTTCTTCCATCGCTTATTAGGACGAGAACCTGGCAAACAGGCTTCCAATCAGCGACAAACCATGCAAACTGCAAGACCACAATTTCAAACAGAAGCGTCTTCTGAATTAACTCCTGTTAAACGGGATGTAAGAAGTGCTCAACAGGACAAGTCTCAGGAGAACCAAGATAAACAATAATAGTCAAAAAAGCGTATATTCCAAAGAATGTACGCTTTTTTATATTATACCAATTATTCCGCTGGTGGATTTTCGACGGCAATTTGATTTGCGTTCAAGATGGCATTGCTCTCTGCCGGGTTCGTAATTCCCACCGAAACCTATTACGATACATATCAATTTATTACCCATTTCTTCAACTATCCTGCCCCGATAGTTTCATTAGAAAAAAGCTGCCTTAACAGACCCAGCTCCTATCTTCAGCTAACGCACCCTATTGTTTAAGTAGATTATTTCACAATCTCTAATATACTTTTATTTATTAAATAGATGCTGCCCGATTGGCGAAAAAAATGGACCTCACGATAGTGAAGCCCATTAATATAAACCTTAAAGTCGATTTTCACAAATAGATTTATGTTTTTGAGTATTGATAAATCTCACTACAAATATAGTGCCAATATATTATTGAAATTTTAAATTTCTAAAAGCACTTTGTCCGCACCACTCTTGTCTATATTTTTTGCTTCTAAAGCATACCCTGCATCTGCAAGCCTCTTCGTGTATTCTTCATCGGATTTTCCTTTAGTCTTCAATATCAATTTATGTGTGCTTGAAATAAAGATTTCGAATGATGTCTGTAGATCCACAATGTTCCCTAATCAAACTTTTTTATCAGCTTCTTATTGTTCATGTTTGCCCATTCCTTTCAACTACAAAAAGTTAACTAGGGAAAAAAGACGGAATTTTTTCTCTTTTTCAATCTTCAAATCAGATTGTCGTCAAATCAAAGTGATACGCCTTCACCACAATTCCATCGTCAAGAGGTACAAAGTCAAATTGAGGCAAACGAATGAAACCTAACCTTTCATAAAGTTTAACCGCACTTTTCATAAAATCAGCGGTATGCAAACCGATTGATGGAAATCCTTTTTTCTGAGAACGATTGATGCACTCTTCGATTAACGATTTACCAATCCCCTGTTGTCGGAATTGAGTATCCACAACAAGCATTCTAATTTCTGGATAATCCAATGCACCAGTGAGACCCTCATAGGCATCGGATCGTGGTGGAAACAAAACCACGCTCCCTGCAACGGCTCCGTCCGATTCGGCTACCAAATACTCCACACCATTTTCAACAGTGATTTCGGAAGAAATTGCTTTAAGAAGAACCTTCAAATGTTCAGCGGGTACGGCATGTTCATACTGTTTATAGGCTGTAATTCTTTGTCTTCGGATGAACTCAAATTCATGTTCTATTGCTTCTCGTATCACTATCATTTTGGATCCTCCCCTTTAACTTAACCCTCGTCCCGAAACGTACATTCGTAAGAAAATATTACCAAATAAGCATCAGGATGTCATTTTTCCGCTACTAAAACTTAAACATAAAAGGACAGCATTAGATATGCTTTTTTTGCTTGCTTTAACTTTACCTGCTGGAGCAGTAGCCACATTTAAATGGAATTTAGTATAGTTGAAGATCTCATCAGATAAGTAATAATAATTAAAGGAATAATTCATTCTGATTAAGAGTATTAAAAAATGTGATGATAAGGAGGCGATTGTATAGCAAATCATTTAGAAAATCTATATAACTATCATTTATGGGCAAATCAACGGATTATTGATCATCTTAAGACACTTTCTCCTAGATAAATATCAGAAGGAAATGAAAAGTGTCTTTTCTTCTGTTTCAAAGGTTTTATCTCATCTCTATTTGGTGGAATATGGATGGCTTAATACCCTCGAGGGTCAGAGTATGAATGAAGCTATGCAATTTTCATTTCAAATTCAAGAAAAGATTGAGAAACTGCCCATTGAAGACTTAGAAACGGAATTTCACACTTTAACATCTCGGTTTAAATCCTTTTTGAACAGACAGGAAGATATGGAAAAGAGAATAATGTTAGATAATCCATGGGCAGGATTAAGAGAAACAATTATATCTGAAATGGTCTACACGTTGTAAATCATGGAACATATCATAGAGGGAATATTTCAGCTATGCTACATCAGTTGGGTGATTCTTCAGTTATGAATATTATGCTTTTTATTGGTATTCTGAAAATGCTATTCCTAACGGATAACTTTAATTAAACAATTGTTAATCCAAAGTAATCTCACTTTTCCACGATATTTAACATTACCATCAAGAATAAGTTAATTGCTTCCACAATACCGGATAATATGAGCTACTTGTTTATTCAAGAAAAGGACGCTTTAATGAAGTAACTAAAGCCTAATTTCCCGGTGTTAAAAACGAGAAATTAGGCTTTTTTTTATATTTGGATTTCCTTACCGTTGTAAACCCGTATTTTCCTGATGTTACTCTCTTAGCGTATGTTTTCCGCGTTTTGTTGGTAGGGCCCCTATTGGAACAAGACTATGGAGAAAGAAACTAGCACCAGCTACTCTTGATCTCTAAGTATGCACACTTAGTTCAATAAGAAATTCCTTTCATCGATTTTGTTTACTAACACTTGTTACTTTCCAACCTTTTTGATCAACCCATTCAAGATTCACAACATACATCCAACTATCTTCGCCGTCAGGGCTCACTTTTCCCACTGATTTTTGCGGTCCCCCGCCATTTTCAATTCGCCAGATGTTCATGTTGTCCCCTAGACCTGTTGCCATTTGGATTGCTTTTACTTTTTCGTTCCAATCCACTGAATCCTCAACATAACTCGTAGTATGTGGTCCAGTCTGACTCGTTCCAATGGGTTCCGACGACCCAGATCCTGTAACTTTCTTCTCGTCTTGAGACCTTTGCTTATCACGTTCTTCCTTGGCTTCTTTTGCTTTCTGCTCTTCTCTGTCTTTTTCTGCTTTTTGTTCTTTTTTAGCTTCCTCGGAGTCTTTCTGGATTCGCTTAGCTTCTTGCTGGTCTTTAGTTTTTTTATTTTCTCTCAATTTTATCTCTTGGTTTTTCAAATCGGTCTCTTTATCTTTTCGGATCGTGGTGTCATTATTTTGTTGGTTATTTTGTTCACCTTTACTTCTGGTTTGATTTTGTGGGTTATTGGTTGAGGCCTCATTACTGTCTCCCCATATTATATTTCCTGCTACAATAAATATTAGGACCAATACGATACAAATTAAGGCGTTAAGACTAACATGGAGCTTTTTTCTCTTTTGGCGTTGAAATCTCGATCTCATCTTATCCCTCCTTCAGTTTTATCACTTCACTGCAATGGTTTTACAAAAGTTTTGATTTCTTCTTTACCAACGGAAATGATGTTGTTTGGATAATATTCGACAGGTTTTTTATAACATAAGGGGTAAAATAAAGAGGTAAAATATTCTTAACATTGGGGTAATGCGAAGTCAAAGGGGCTGTCCAAGAAGTCTGGTAGCTGTTGATCTCCGCTCCAGGCTGCTCGCTTTTACCGGCGCGAGCTCCTACTTTCGCGGGGCGTGCGGTGAGCCTTACCGGCGTGAACGCCTACTTTTTGGTGCAAGCACCGGCGGGAATCTCACCTGTCACGCTAGTCCCGCAGGACAAGGAAGGCTCCGGCAGCTTTTTATCGCACGAAGAAAATGTGAAGTTCATTTTCGAGGAGTCTCGACCTTGCACTCCAATCAACTTTTCATTGAAGATTTTTCACGTCAAAGGAGCTGCCTGAAGGTCAATTTTCGACTTTCAGGACAGCCCCTTTTTTGGTACAAAATAGCCAGTTGAGAACATTTACGATTACCAATAGATGTACTGGCAAATCGCTTAATACCTTCCCCATCTTTTAAAACCGTTAGAAACTCTGGGAACAGGAATGCTGCTCGTTAGTTCAATAAAAAAAAGAGCTGCGATGCAGCCCTGTTAAGATTTATTGTTTTCTCTGCTTTATTCAACATGTTGTTTATCATTATTATACGCCCATCAAATTCATTAATTGGCGGAGACCTTCTAGAGCAAATCCCCCTAAATATCTATACGCAATTAAAGCGATGATAGGTGAAAAATCAATTACACCAAGAGGCGGGATCAAACGCCGAAAGATAGCAAAGTAAGGGTCAACTAGTTTACTAATCCATATGCCAACTTTTGTGGCATAAAATTGCGGAAACCAGGAACCGAGAATGGATATTAACATTAACCAATAATAAATATCGTAAATATATTGCCCAATTTGTAAAATGATAGAGCCCAATTTTTATTTCTTCCCGTCTATTATAATTTTTTAAATACCATTAATACAATGAATGCCTGTGCTTTAATTTCCTTCTTATGATTCATATACGTTTTTATTTCCAATAAGGTTTCGATATTTCTTCCTTGTTCAAGAAGAAAAAGGATATTTGTTATGGATAACTATATTTCGTTAAAACATAAAGAGCTGTTTGAAAAATAGATGCCTGAAGATTTCCTAAAGCAAAAAGGGGCTGTCCAAGAAGTCTGTAAGCTGTTGATTTCCGTTCCAGGCTGCTCGCTTTTACCGGCGCGAGCTCCTACTTTCGCGGGGCGTGCGGTGAGACTTACCGGCGTGAACGCCTACTTTTTGGTGCAAGCACCGGCGGGAGTCTCACCTGTCACGCTAGTCCCGCAGGACAAGGAAGGCTCCGGCAGCTTTTTATCGCACGAAGAAAATGTGAAGTTCATTTTCGAGGAGTCTCGCATCTTCCACTTCAATTAACTTTTCATTGAAGATTTTTCAAGCCAAAAAGGGCCGCCTGAAGGTCAATTTTCGACTTTCTGGACAGCCCCTTATGAATTCAATACATTATTTTTTCTGACCATCATTTATTTTTGGGTTTCGCCCAAACCAGATGGAAAACATCCAGCCAATGATGTTCTACTTTCTGGATCTCAATAGGAGAAAGGCTGATCAGTTCCATGATGTCTCTATTTTGATGGCACCCAATCGTTCTAACAGCCAAAGGATCTAATACCTTTTGTAACGTTGAGAAAATGAAATTAGAACTGATACCATGCTCCAATAACAATATTTGTCCCATTGGTTTACACCATTTACTTAGGTTCTCTAACGTTTTTAATGGTTGAGGGTAACCGCAGAATGAAAGCGTAGAAACAATGGTATCAAACTGATTCTCCTCAAACTCCAATTGATCAATGTCACTTTCAACAAATTCGATTGGAAGATGATATTGATGTGCTGCTACTCTTGCTTTTTCTAACATTTTAGGACTAAAATCCACCGCTGTAATTTTTTCAATCTCCTCACGGTTATAAAACGGGAAGTTTCCTCCTGCTCCGACTGCCACTTCTAGAACGGATCCTTGGGCCTCTTCAATTAATTTTTCTCTCCACTTCCTTTGGATTTGTTTTTCTCTTATTCGATCGTAAGTATTTGCTTGTTTATCAAACTTTTTTATCAGCTTCTTATTGTTCATGCTTGCCCCCTTACCTTCTTAAAACAACTACCGACAGTTAACTAATGGACAGCAATGGATTTTCCTCTTTAGCTATTGCTTTAAAACGCAATTTTAAAATTAATATTTTCTATTGTGACTTTAAACGGATTTATATTTACAACCTCATTTAACGGGATTTCCAGTGTTCGTAACTTCTTGTCGCTGTATATTTCCCGCCCCCATTTTTATCTTATTCAATTAAAACAATAAGATCATTCATCAAAAAATCTACCGTTGATACAATAAAAAAAAGCTGCCAGTGTTGGCAGCTTACATTTTAATGCACATGTTAGTTCAAGAGTAATTTTATTACCTTATAGCGTGTTCATTTTCTGACGACACTCTAAGAACCATTCTTATGGCAAAGAAACTGTGGATAAATCAAATTTCCTCAATTCTTTATGAGGATACTTATCCGACTAAATACAAATCCCACTGACATTCGATATACCAGCTTACGAATAATGCCTCTAGTCTAAAAAGTAGAACTCCAATATGAATACTGCCCTTTTACTTACTAACAGGTGAATTTCATGCATTAAAACTTAACTTCATCTTGATTTGTTACAACTAATAGCGTTTTTCCCTTGTCTAATTCTTCTTCTAGTTGTTCAGCCTTTGATTGGTCAAATCCAATTTCCTTCATTTTGGATCTTAATTTATCACCTTTGCTTTTGAACACATTTTTCGTCGCAGTGCCCAACCCAGTTACGTTGACCCCAATCTTATTGGCATCTGTTTCCTTCCTGTCGCGTCTGACATGATCATTATCATGAGCAAGAATGTAAATATCATCATCTCGAATTCCATTGTTTCTAAGCTTGTCAATCGATTCACTCAAATGTTCATCATTGTGGAATATTTTAAATTTAGGATTCAATTAAATCACTCTCCTTAGGACAAAAAGTACCCAATTTTGAAAAAAACTAAACAATAGGATCGTGTTTATATACCTTAAGGATAAAATAGAGGCTCAATCCCAAATGCCCGTTCTACGTCATAATTTTCTAGATAAATATGAAAATATTACAATATGTATGTGATCTTGTTTTCGTCGAGGTGCAACTCTTCTCCTTTATTTAGCGTTGTAGTAATAAACCATTACACCATAGACAAAAATAAAGAGGCTGACTAAAAAGGATTTACTATGATATTAGAGTTTAATGAAAACTGGATCCTCCTTCTTTTTAAAAATAGGTATTTATATATGTCCACTCCCATTTTGGATACATATCTTAGTAAGGGAGTTTATTTTGAGAATTTTGAAAGGAGAGGTTATTTATTTATCAATACGGTTCTCAACCATATGTCCAGCAGCAATACGGTTCTTATCAACCATACGTCCAGCAGCAGCAGCAATACGACCCTTATTCACAACAGTCGAATGATTATTATCCTCATCAGCAACATGACCCAGATAGACAGCCTCCAATAAGGCAGCTTGAAAGGCGGGTTAATCAGCTGGAAAACAGAGTCAACCAGCTTAATCGGGAAGTTAACCAACTTGAAAACACTGTTGAACGCCATTCACGCCAGTTAAACCGATTAAACCAACGCCTGCGCACAGTGGAAGAAAGATTGCGAATTCCTTTTCATCCTTTAGAAGGCGGCTTTTAAATAATTGGACCCAGTGAAATTCTGGGTCCGTATTACTAATTTTTGTGTTTTTTACTCCTATTATTTCTTTCTCGATTAGTAAAACCCTTTTAGGTTTTATTTGTCTACTAGCTGTTTAAGCTTCTTGTACTCCTCTTCTTTAATATCCCCTGAAGCAAGACGGCGTTTCAGTATAACGGAAGCGTCGTTTTGATTGTTCATATAGGAATGGCACCTCCGAAATGCTATCATTTTAAAAATGATCAGTACGGTTACTAGACTCAAAAAAATTAATCCGAAGAATGGAAATGGAAATCCGTGATGTTCCCAGCCCATACACTTTCCTCCTTTTATTTGATCATGGTTAACTGCTGCCAGTCCGGCGTCCCCATGGCTTAAATACTGACAGCATGAACATCGTCCCAGTGGAAAGGATCTGAAGAATAATACCTATGAACAACTGCAGCCGGTTCACAAGGAACCCCTGATCATGCAGCGCACGAAGACCTTCCGTTGCCGTTATAGAAGAGGCATCGAGGATCCAGTAGTACATCCCGAAGATTCCTAGCCCTATAGAAAGAATCGTTAAGACTTCCTTTACGATGATCCAGTGGAATTTGAACAGCCCCCACTTCGTCCAAACCGACAGCAAGATCCCCGTTACGACTACACCGATCGTTGATGCACGTACTGACGAAGCTGCAAGAATGTACATGACCGTATAACAGCTCTTCAGTATGGTCACGTCATCCGTAGCAGCTGCGGTAACACTTAGTACAAGAAAGGATACAGTGACTCCAAATAAAATAGCAGCGAATAAAAGATGGAGGATTACCAGTCATTTTTTTGCCCTGCTTGTCAACTGCTTCATCATCAACACCTCCTTTTCGTCAATATTCCCTTTCACCTCATGGTATCCATGAATTCTAAACCACTTCTAAACAAAAGCTTAAATTTCAATAAACTTTTTAAATCGCTGTTGCATTCTAACGAAAAAAACCCGGACTATGCCGGGTTTAACCTCTGAATCGATAGCCGGCCCCCCAGATTGTCTCAATGTACTGTGGATTGGAGGGATCAATCTCTATTTTTTCACGGAGCTTCCGGATGTGCACTGTAACCGTCGCGATGTCACCCATCGAATCAAGGCCCCATATTCTTTCGAAAAGATGTTCTTTGCTGAACACATGATTCGGATTCATCGCCAGAAAGAAAAGCAGATCAAATTCTTTTGCCGTAAAGATCACTTCACGCTCATTCATAAACACCTGACGGGGAGCTTTCTTTATGTGAAGGCCGCGAATATGGATCTCATCAGCCGGATTTTCCCGTTTACTCAACCGATCATATCTTGCCAGGTGTGCCTTCACTCTCGCCACGAGTTCGCCCGGACTGAACGGTTTTACAATAAAGTCATCCGCCCCAAGCCCAAATCCCCGTATTTTATCAATGTCATCTTTTTTGGCGGATACCATTAATATTAGGATATCTTTTTCCTGCCGCAGCTTTTTGCATAGTTCAAATCCATCCATGTTGGGCAGCATTAGGTCCAGGAGAACGAGGTCAAACGGTTCAGAACATGCTTTTTGTAGGCCTGTATCCCCTGTTAAAGCGATTTCGGCCGCTAGCCCATTGATCTCCAGATAGTCACGCTCCAATTCGGCAATACTCACATCATCTTCAATAATTAACACCTTTTTCATGGGCTTGCCTCCTCATTCACGGCTTTTTTTAGCGTAAAAAAGATACTGGTCCCTTCATTCTCATGGCTTTCCGCCCATATTTCACCACCATGATCTTCGATGATCCGTTTTGCAATAGCCAGTCCCAGTCCAGACCCGGTTGTATTCCTGGATGGATCCGCCCGGTAAAAACGATCAAAGAGGTACGGTAAAGAAGATTCCTTGATCCCAGGGCCGTTGTCATGCACTTCAACCAACACGGTTTCTCCATTGGAGGATAACACGATATCAATTGACTTTTCTTTTTTATCCATGTATTTGAGGCTGTTCTCTATAATATTGGTGAAAACCCGTTTTAGTTTATCCCGGTCAGCAATCACTTTGAATTCTTTTGCCTCCTTAATCGTAAGGGACAACCTGACCTGACCGAATGTAGCATCCATCTTTAATTCTTCGATATAATTCTTGATATACCCGCTGATTTCCATTTTTTCAAAATGAAATGGGACCTTTTTTAAATCCAGTTTGGAATACAAAAACAGTTCATCAATGAGATGGTCGAGTTCGTTTGCCTTATTGTAAATCGTCTGAGTATACCGATCCATTTTTTCTGAAGTATTTGCCACGCCGTCACGGATTCCTTCCACATATCCTTTAATGGCGGTTAATGGCGTTTTTAGATCATGGGATATGTTGGAGATCAGTTCTTTCCGGTTTTCCTCGTACTGCAGCTGGATTTCCGTTGAAACTTTTAGCTTTTTTCTCATCGTCTCAAATGCTTGGCAAAGCTGACCAAGTTCATCGTTTCTTTTTGATATTAATTGAAAGTCCAGATTTCCCTCACTGATCTTCCTGGCTCCTGCCGTTAGTTCGTTCACAGGATATAGGATGCTTTTGGATACAAAATAGGTGAGCAGCCCATTTGTAATGAGCATGATGAACAGGAAACTACCAAAAAGAAGGGGGAAGATCTGTTTTGCAAAATCAGCATCTCGAATAAAAAATAACGTCCCTGTTGATCCATTTGAGAAGTAAAAATCATACTTTTGCATGGAATAAAGCTTATTGCCCAATCGCGAGACCGGGCGGTTCGATCCCTCGAATCCAAAAGGTGGAAGATCCTTGATTTCCAAGGATTTGTCTTTTACGGGATGGTAAATGACTTTGTCCCCTCTTCTTACGACTAAAGCTGCACCCTGTTCATTTAATTCCTTATCTGCCCGGATCAAATACCGGACGTTCAATAGTTTTTCCGGTGTTAAGGCTGCTGTCTTCTTTAATTCCATGACTTGCTTGTCCGCCGGCCGGGCACCTTCCGTCGGACCCAACGAGCCAAAAATGGAGCGGTGATCCCCGTGGTCGACAAAGACGAACGAGAAGAGCAAAAAAGCAGCCAGAACGAACAAAATGACGGGCATTATGATCATGGCAAGATTGGATAAAAGCAAACGTACTCGAATAGACATAATACTTCCTTCCTGTTCCCTAATGATTAAAAATGTCCATTTAAGTATATCCTTCAAATCTAAAATTTTTCTAAACTCGAATGAAATAAATGTATAACACCTGAAAAAAATGCGGTTTCGGTTAGAAAATGTTCTGTGAATCTTAGTTTTCCTACTTGTACCTAGCAACTGTCCCCGATAGAGTCATAAAAAGTTTGTTTATTTTTGCTTTTCAAGGGACTAATCAAGTAAATAAAATAAGGCCTCTGAGATGACTTTTACACTCTTGTAGTGTAACTATCAGTCCCAGAGACCGTTAAATTTTTTTAAACCGCTAATTGAAGAAGAATTCATTGATTCATCTCCTTAAGTACTTGAACAGTGAAAATTACACTGGTCATGGACAAAGCAATAAAGTGCGGGAAACTTATTTAAACCAGCCTTTCTCCTGGAATCTGGTAATGGCTTCAATCCGATTGGTGACTTCAAGTTTTTCTAATATCGTTGAAATATAGTTTCGCACCGTTCCAGCTTTGATGGAAAGCTGATCGGCGATTTCTTTTGTGTTTTTTCCATCAGCCACGAGGGATAAAACTTCTTTTTCCCGGTCAGTTAGAGGGTTCTCCTCACTGTATGCATCGTCCACGAGTTCCGGGGCATAGATTCGCCTGCCTGCCATCACACTGCGGATGGAGCTAGCCAATTCTTCGCTCGGACTGTCCTTCAACAAATACCCTCTGACCCCCGCCTTTACGGCCCGCTGGAAATATCCTGTACGAGCGAATGTCGTTAAAATCATTACTTTGCAGCCTGATCCTTTTAGTTCTTCCGCTGCTTCAAGTCCCGTTTTTACTGGCATTTCAATATCCATGATACAAATGTCAGGCTGATGCTGATGAACAAGCGAAATCGCTTTTTCCCCGTCGCTTGCCTTTCCGACCACTTCCATATCCTCTTCCAAATTAAGCAGCAAACCCAGTGCCCCCAACATCATTTGCTGGTCTTCCGCAATGACGATCCGAATCATTTATCTCCCTCCTTTTCCGCCGATTTTATAACATTCGGCACTTGTATGATTAACGTCGTCCCCTCCTCTGAAAAGATCTCCAGACGACCGTTGACAAATTCAAGCCGTTCTTTTATTCCTAGTAGTCCGTGGCCTTTTGTCATATCTTCATCAACTCTTATTCCTGCTCCGTTATCCCGTATGGAAATCATAATTTCGTTTAACGATTGTTTGATGGATATATGACAGGTTGTCGCCCCGCTGTGCCTTACGACATTGGTTACCGCTTCTTTCAGACACATGCTCAAAATATTTTCGATCAGCAGGGAAACATTCGTGAGGTGTAATTCTTGTTCACCTATATATTCAATTTGCGCTGCTTTAAGTATTTGTTTAACGTTGATGAGTTCCTCTTCTAATCGAATGCCCCGCATTTGAGACACCATTTTCCGGACTTCGTTCAGTGCTGTTCTAGCGGTCTGTTGTACGTCGTTCAACTGAGAACGAGCCTGCTCGGGGTCTTTGTCAATTAACTTTCTGGCCAAATCACTTTTCAACCCGATCAGTGAAAGTTTTTGTCCTAAAGTATCGTGAAGATCACGGGCAATCCGCTGGCGTTCCTGCTGTTTTACTAGAACAGAATTCGCGTCTTGCAATTGTTCTTCCAGCTGCTCACGCTTTTTTCGGTTAGATAAACTGAAAGGCATAAGGATGATACTGACCCAAATGATGATGATAAAAGGCAATTGTTTTAAGAACTGATCATCTTGAAAAACGATGTTGAAGTTAAAAGAGACAGTCGTGCTGACGAGATGAATAATATATAAGGAAATAAAAGGAATACGTTCTTTTATATTACCAATAAAATAAGCAAGAAAAAATGCAAAATAAACATAGTTAAAAAGGCTTGTCATGGTAATCGATATCGCAATTAGAATGCTAGCCCATACGTAAACAGGCCACCCTTTTGATATGAAGGCAAAACGATAGGTGATAAAGAATAAAATGGTCAGCAAAATACCCACGACAATTTGTTTCGTGGATGAAGATTGAAAAATAAAATAAAACGGCAAAATACTAAAAACGCTCCACACATACGGGGAAATCCCGGTATTTATTTGAAACAGCTTATAGATCTTTTTCATATTGAACCCTCTTTTGCGGTGTTGAATGCCTATTGCTATTTTATCACAATTACTTTTGAAGACAGAATAGAGTCCTGAAAACAAGGGTTTTACACCTGCTTTCAGGACTTTATTTGTTATCGGCCGCTCAAGCTTGATTTTAAATGGGCCGCTCTTGTATTATTCTTGTTTGATTTTATCTTTTTAATGTCTTTAAAGCTGACAAACGTTCTGCTCTCCTCATTCCAAAGACGGAATCCCAGGGAACGAAGACTTGAAGCAAGCGTGATCGTTTGTACATTTTGAAAAGTTGAATCAATACTATGAACATCTTCCAAGTGATAATTTGGCACCCTTGGGCTTAAATGATGAATATGATGAAATCCAATATTGCCTGTCAGCCATTGCAGGACTTTCGGAAGTTTGTAGTAAGAGCTCCCATCCATAGCGGCTTTCACGTAATCCCAATCTTCGTCTTTTTCAAAATAAGAGTCTTCAAACTGATGCTGTACATAGAACAGCCAAATGCCAGCAACGCCTGATACGAAGAAAATAGGGCCTTGAACAAGCAAGAATGCTTCCCAGCCGATGGTCCAGCAAAGCAATGCGGCCAATGCTGCGATAGAAAGATTCGTTATATATAAATTCTTGCGTTCTTTCGATCTTGCTCCTTTTCGGTTAAAACGGTTCGTAATCAGAAACACGTAAATCGGGCCAAGACCAAACATCACGATCGGATTGCGGTACAATCGATAAGCGATGCGCGTCCAAAAAGATGCAGCTAAATACTCATCTACCGTCAGGATCCAAATGTCACCTGTACCGCGTTTATTTAAGTTACTGCTTGTAGCGTGATGGATGTTATGTTCATGCTGCCATTGATGGTACGGGAATAACGTAAGGATTCCTGTAATCGTTCCCACTATTTTATTGGCTTTTCGATTTCTAAAGAATGAATGGTGGCAGCAATCGTGAAAAATAATAAAGATCCGCGTCAAAAATCCCGCTCCAATAATCGTTAATGGCAAAGTGATGAAATAGGAAATAGACAGGCTTTCGTAAGCCAGGTACCACAATAGAAAAAATGGAACAAGCGTATTAATGAGCTGTGCTACACTATTTTTCGTATTCGGTTTTTCATATGGGGCAACTTGTTTTCGTAAGTTAACATTTTTTTGTTTCGTCATTAGTATGTTTCCCTCCCATTGGTTCAATTCAAGTATAAAGAAGGGAATCTGGTCTTTTAAGACATACGTGTCATGTCCAAAGTATGATAAATGTCATGTATACGGATTCTATTTGTTGATAAGGAGCCTTGAAAAACCTGCCATAATGGTAATAAATCCAACGACGGGTAAAAACAACGGATGATTTTTAATATTTCTTGATCCAAGCATCTTTCCAATCGCCTTATTCATAGCCCAACCACAATCCTATTATTAATATGATTAAACACAAAGAGGACGATCAAAAATGATGGCTGTTGTCCCACCACTCCTGGTCGTCCTCTTCTGGGGATTTTTATACTATTTTAAACTTGCTAGCACAGCTCCAAGAATTGTAACTATTCCGCCTAAAAGGGTGATTCCAGATATATGTTCTTGAAACAATAGAACGCCTAACAAAACAGTCCAAACTGGGAGAAGGTTAATATATGGAGCTGCACGCCCTGCTCCTACAATTTTCACTCCGGTATTCCACGAAAAATAAGCAATAACTGAAGCAAATGTACTCACATAGAAAATACAAATCCATGCATTTCTCGTCATATGTATCATATTTGGATGTACCGTTCCAATACAGCTTATCGCACTAAAAATCGTCCCATAGAAAGCAGCTCCAGCGGTCATGGTAAGGGGATCTATCTTTTTGCCATATTTCTTACCAAGTACTGTATACATTCCCCAAGCCAAGCATGATAAGAGAATTTCAATTTGTCCAACAATTGAACCTTGAGAAGAGTTTGCTTGTCTTCCCTCAACCAAGAGAATCACGCCAAAGATTGAGATTGCTGCACCAATCCATGCTTTTGTTTTGATCTTTTCTTTAAGAAAAAAAGGAGTGAATAATAAGATGGTAATTGGTATACCTGCTGATATCATCCCTGCTTGTGATGCGCTAATCGATTTAAGACCTAAATAGTTTAATGTAGAAAAGGCGAATATGCCAAGAAACCCTTGTATTACAAATTCTCTCCACTTAGAAATGATCGGGAGTGGTTTTTTGTTAAGCATCAGTAATCCCCACAGAAGCCCCGTTGAAATAGCCCAACGGATCGTGTTTAATAAAGTTGCTGGCAAGGCCGGTGCTAAATACCGGCCGCATATGTAATTACCTGCCCAAAGAAAGGTTGCCGCCACCAATAGTAAAATCCCTTTTTTCATGATGTTGACCCTCTCTTGTCTCTGATTTTTGGCTAAACCATTTACGCAGCCTGATGATATCTGTTATGGTCTGCGATTTGCCAAATACCCCATTGGATTGTGGCTTTCTAGCCATTTTCATATTCAACGGTTTGATGTAACTGTTTGTCTGTTAACTGATAACACATTGATTTAATCATCTGTACAACATGATCATAATCAGTCATGAGCACATCCAGAGAAATCCCTTTCAGCTGCGGCAATTGGTCGTTTTTATCAAAACTAGGCCCAAATTTCTCTTTAAGTTCCCTCGGCACCGCCTCACCCTTGATTTTAATTATCCATTTGAGATCCACGTATGCTAAGGGCCTTACTAACTGCGCAGTACTGTTATATTTTTGGTTCGGACCTTTATAATCTAATTCCTCTTGTGATATACCTGCAACAATTGTTAACCGTTTGTAATTTCCGTCTACCATTGAGTAGAGCATTCCAACTACAGGTTCCATTCCCGGCTCTCCTATTAAATCTAAAACCATCCAATCACTCCCCAGTACTTGTTATGGTCTCAAGTCAATTATACTCCAGAAATGGGCAGTTTTTTGCGATTCGTTATCATCAAAAGAAAAAACCGACAGAAAGACCCAAATAAAAAAGCAGACGGATGGTCTGCTTTTGATGCACTGCCTATACTTTAAACGATTGAACTGGACATGTTTATCGGATACAGCTTTCCATCCACAGAGAACGAAACCCTGCCCGTTTCTTCATATACCACGAGTTTCAGTGCATCACTAATCTCGGTCAATCCTATGGCTGCTCGATGACAGGTTCCCAGTTTTTTTGAACTCGAATGGAATTTTGGATAAGGGAAGTACGTTTGCTGCCGAAATAATAAGGTCACCTCGATCATAAAGAGGATTTCCCGGATAAAAATGGACTCTAATAACGGAAACGTTAATGTTGCTCCGATCGAATTGCCCGCGCTGTTCCCGTTCGATGACGATCAGCGCTCCATGCTGGATACAAGTTGAAAATTTCAAGGTGTTTTTCTGTATAGGGAGACAAATAAGAATTTAAATAAAATGATGCTGGCTGCGGTTTGTGTTTGTTCGAAAAGTTTCTAATAAAATGCTGCTGGGAGTCAGCATTCCTCTTCCCGTTGACTTATAAAAGTAACGGTAGAGACAAAAGACCAGCTGTCATTGATCAGCTGGTCAAGGAATCATTCCTCCTGTTGCCATACTCAAGATGCTCTGGGTTTACCCCTGATGATGTTTCGTTTAGGTACTCCTGGATGTCCATAATTGCGTATCCCGGAATGGAAATTCGTTTATAACGCATCGGTTCACTGTTAAGTGGAACTGTACAGTCAAATCCCGTTTTCGAGCCGAACCCGTCATTTGTGGAAGGATCGAGTTTTGAGCCTTGCGCCCCCTCTACTACCACTAAATCCTTGTCCACCTGGAAACGCGTAGCAATTGCCCATTCTACTTCCTCCATGTTAAATATATCTACCTCTTCATCGACGACAACCACGTGCTTTATATCAAAACTGTTTGCGAAGGCAGCGAGGATGGCATTCTTAGCTTCACCTTTGTTTCGCTTTTTTATGGATACGACAGCATGATAACGGCATGTCCCTCCTGGACTCATGTGAACCGCAACGGCAGAAGGCACAGTCTGGCGGACACTTTGAATGAGGCTAGCCTCACGTGGAATGCCCCCGAGCAGAAGATGCTCGTATCCAGCCGGGATAATCGTATAAAAGATCGGGTCTTTTCGGTGTGACACGGCGGTTAGCTGAACAATTTCCTTGTCACTCCGCGGGCCGTAATATTTAGGGAACTCCCCAAACGGTCCTTCCGGCTCCCGAATATGCGGGAGGATTTTACCTTCTAAAACGATCTCCGCATAGGCAGGCACATCAATGTCCACCGTTTCACAACGAACGGTCTCAAGTGGTTCTGATCGCAGAGCACTGGCGATTTCCAGCTCATCTATCCCGAATGGGGTACTCGCCTGTGAAGCAAGAAGTGTCACAGGATCCACTCCTACAACTATGGCACATTCGAGCGCCCTTCCTTCCTCCTCTGCCTGTTTGTACAAATGAAAGGTGTGCCTCGGCAGCAAAAGTACTCCCAGTTTATCCTTTCCAGAAATCTGCAGGCGATGAATGGATACATTTTGCTTTCGGGTCACAGGATCACGGGTAATGAACAGGCCTGCGGTAATGTAATTTCCGGAATCCATCTCATGGTGGACGGGAATGGGAAAGGTCTTAAGCAAATCGATGTTCTCGGTGATGATATTTTCCTTTACCGGGGCATCTTGGTTGCTCACTTTTCTGCATGCTTTTGGTGAAGTTACCGCTTCAGTGAATTTTGGAATGATTCCATATTGGTCTGTTTCCAATGCTTCAGCAAAGTCATCTCTTGTAGAACATATCCCCGAAACGACAGGCATCCCATAGTTCTCAACATTTGAAAAATATACCGCTTTTTTGCCGTCCAGTTTCTTTGCGACAGCAGCGATCTCATACTCCAGACTCACTTTTTTATCGATGGCCACCAGCCTCCCTGTCGATTCAAGGTGAGCTAGCCATGTACGAAATGTTCTTGCCTTCATTACACCTTTCCCCCTTATCTCTATTGCACCTTGTATTGGTGGCCGTTATTTTCATTTGAACGTTCCTCGTGAACCACAGTTTTGTTTTTTCGCCAAAAATGATCGATTCCCATTACGATAAGAGGTGCAACAGCAGCGATATAAATGTTATCGATACCGAACGGGTTTCCTGCAAGAAACCAAAATGTTGTTGTAATTACAGCGAATATCATTCCAAGGGCAGCCCCTATTCCGCTGCTGAAACGGGGAAAATAAAACATCAAAACCACGATAACGGCGATTGTTGTACGGAGTGCTCTGGCAAAAAAGATTGTGTTTAGTATTTCCGGGGTAAAAATGGCGAACGGAATAGGTAAAAGACCCATCACAATAGTCGCCACTCTTGAAAACCTGAGTGATTTATTGTCTGATCCTTCTTTATTAAAGAGCGGAGTATAAAAGTCATTTAACTCACGGATCGCACTCCGAATATGTCCTTCAGGCGCCTTTCAAAAAGCTTCGTCACCCGCTGCCGGCCGTTCACCTCCACCGGGGTTGGAACCTCGCGTCCGCCAACCACTACCGGCTGATCGTAGCGAATCAAAATGTAGGGAAGATATTCACTATAAATCTCTCGTATTCTATTGGCGTGCTTTTCATTTCTTGCGAGCAGCTTTAACATGCGAAGCCCAAAGCCGACGTGGCGGCCTTCATCCTCTTTTATACGTTTGAAGCCTTCTTTCAACCCGGGGAGGAGTCCTTTACTTCCATAAACATCCTCAAATACATCGTACCCCGCCATGGCTTGTACACCTTCAATGATTCCCTGGTAGTGAGTCAATCCTTCAACGAGGGCAGCTTCGCGTTCCTCTATACTTCCTTCCAGTGCATTGAGCATCATTTTTCCCCGCTCATCCAGCTTTTGCTGAACGAGATTTTGCACTCCATGTAAACGTTTGATGCCGAGTACCTCTTCAAAGTACCGAAGGAAAAATTCGGTATGCTTGAATTCCTCCAACAATTGAGTACTGAGGAAGGCTTGTTGCTGGGTGGATGCCCCAAGCATGATCCAGGGACAAAATTTTAAGGCAACATTCTCTTCTGCATCAAGAAATCCGGTGCAAAAGTGAATGAGGTAATCTTTCAGGTCTTGATCAAGTGCTTCAAAATCATCTCTGTCATAGGTTAAATCGATCTCAGCAGGATCCCACGTTCCAAACCTTATCGCTTTCCGGTATAAATTCCAGGCTACCTCGTCTGTACTTTTTTCCAAACTAAGAATCGTCTCATCGCTCATTAAAAAACCGCCTCCGTTTTGTTTGTAAATTCTAGTAAACGCGCTTTAACAGATCCAGAACGTCAGCCTCTGCTGGCTGCCGGGGATTAAACCTCATCATCCCGCTTTGAAAAGAGTCACTTGCAATTGCAGCGAGCCTGTCCTCAGGGACGTTCAATTCCTTCAACCGGGTAGGCAGTCCAATTTCCCGCACCAGGAAAGCCACTGCTTTAGCCGCCTGACCGGCCAACTGTGTTTCGTCTTCTCCCTCAACCCCCAACAACTGCGCAATCTTAGCCGCTTTAAGTGGGCACACTTGAGCATTGAACTCAACGACGCGGGGGAGGAGCAAGCCGATGGCTATTCCGTGAGGAACATGGCAATGACCGGAAAGAGCACTTCCAATGGCGTGGGCGAGCCCAAGGAAGCCGTTGTTAAACGCCATCCCTGCCAGTAAGCTTCCTTTCGACATTCCAATTCGTGCTTCCTTATCTTTTCCGTCCACAACAGCCTGTCTAAGGTGTGAACCGACAGTGGTAATCGCTTCAGTGGCCAGTGCATCGGATGCAGGGCACGACCGTAAGGAAAAGTAGGTTTCGATTCCATGGGCCAGAGCATCAATTCCGGAGGCAGCGGTCATATTTTCTGGTAACCCCATGGTCAGTTCAGGATCAACTATAGTAAGTGTCGGAGCCATATGCTGGCTGGTGACGGTCACTTTCACATTGTTCTTCCAGTCTGAGTAAACACCGAAGATAGTCACCTCACTCCCTGTCCCGGATGTGGTTGGTATCGTAAGCAGCGGAATAGCTGAGGAGCTTACGATTTTATCGACTCCTGCATAATCGCGGATGCTGCCGCCCTGGCTTGCTACAATCCTAATCCCTTTTGCAGTGTCTATGACACTTCCGCCTCCTACTGCAACGAGACAATCATAGTGCCCCGATAGAAAATACTCGGCTCCACGATCAATCGTTTCAAGACTCGGATCAGGCTCTACCTCTAGATAGAGCTCGCTGACAATCTTTGAATCTTGCAGCGATGAAATGATTCCGCTCAATAATCCGGCGGATTCCACCCCTTTATCACTGACGATAAAAACCCTGTTCACACCAAGATTTACGAGGTTCTCCGCAATGAGGGAGGATTTTCCATACCCGAACTCTATCCGCGTAGGCAAATGAAAGGAGAAGTCCTGCCCTGTCTGTTTTACTATAGAACTCATGTTCATAGAGAACCCTCCTCACGAGGGTCCATTTCAATATGCACATGCTTCGTCTCGCAATATTCCATCAGGCCATCCACTCCCCTTGTTCTTCCTAAACCGCTCTGCTTGTAACCCCCAAATTCTGTTTCAGGAAAGTTTTTGTTGTACGTATTGATCCAGACGGTTCCCGCTTTGATCCCTTTGGACATCCGTACCGCTCGGTTGAGATCCGATGTCCATACACCGGCGGACAAACCAAAATCACTGTCATTCGCAATGTGAAGCGCTTCTTTTTCCGTTGTGAATGTCTGAACAGCGAGAACAGGCCCGAAAATTTCTTCTTTGACCACGCGGCTGCCGGCCATGAGCCCATCAATGATGGTAGGAGCGAAATAAAAGCCCTGATCATATGTTTCGCCTGCCATTCGGTAGCCGCCAGTAATGATTCTTCCTTCTTTCCGACCGATTTCACAATACTCTTCAACAAGATCCAATTGGCTTTGTGAGACCAACGGCCCCATATCAGCCGTTTCCAGAAGCCCGTTTTCCACCCGCAGCTGTTCGGCATATTCTTTTAGACGTTTGACCACTTCGTCTTTAATGGATTCATGAATGACCACCCTGGAACCGGCCATGCAGATTTGGCCTGCGGAAATAAAAATGGAACGGCCGATGACCGGAACAGCTTTATCAAGATTTGCATCCTCAAAGACGACGTTCGGAGATTTCCCGCCAAGTTCGAGTGCTACTTTTTTGACATTTCCTGCTCCCATTTCAATGATTGACTTGCCAGTAGAGGTGTCCCCCGTAAAGCTGATCATGTCGATCTTGTCACTGGCTGCCATGGCTGCTCCAATGGACTTTCCTGGACCGGTCACGATGCTGACGATCCCTTTTGGAAAATGAGGAATTTCAGCAATGAGCTTAAAGATCTCTACGGATATTGAAGGAGTAAGGCTTGCTGGCTTGACGAGAACTCCATTACCGGCAGCAAGAGCAGGTGCGAGTTCACGAATCATGAGCAACGCGGGCCAGTTCCAAGGTGATATGATTCCCACCACGCCAACCGGCTCTTTTACAACGACACCAAAATTATCGGGTTCAAGCTGCATGGAACGGCCAAAGACAGAACGTGCGGCTCCTGCAAAATACTTCAGTGTATCAATACAGCCTGACAGCTCGATCCGCGACTCGCGAATTGTCTTTCCCTGATCCATCGTGAGGATGAGAGCAAGGTGCTCCAGCTTTTCTGTCATTTTTCCGGCCAACGAATGCAACGCTTCATAACGGCGCTTAGGATTCATTGACCAATCACTTGTCAGGAATGAATGCTGTACTGACTCTATAATCTGGGATACATCCTGAATATTCGATTTTTGCGAATAGCTGACCAGTTCTCCGGTCGCCGGATTAAACGATTCTATCAGCTCCTTAGAAGTCGCTTCTGTCCACTCGCCGCCTGCAAAATTATAATAAGTGGGTATCTTTTTATGGACGATAGTTGACATCGATAAAGTCTCCCTTCTTTCTATTCAGATCAAACGGGTGTAAAACTCTGATGTTACGCTATTGCAGTCTGCCTCTCGTTTCCGGGATGATAACGCTTCCAATAATGTAAATCAGATATATCACGATCGTAAAATACATCAATGTATGGGGAATGTTTTCAATGGATCCACTCGTCAAAGTAACAAAAGTAGGCATCATTCCACCGACAGCAAAGCCCATATTCCATGAAAGGCCTGTGCCGGTTGACCGGATGGAGGTCGGAAAGCGCTCGTTTAAAAAAATCAGGACAGGTGCATACGCCGCATTGCCTAATAGTACAAGACATATGACATAAAAATAGATGGATGAAACAGACGCAGCATCAGCCAGTGATAGATAAAAATAAGGTAATCCGATAACGTTCAATACGCCGATGACAAGGAATACCTTTTTTCTGCCAAAGATTTCACTCAGATGTCCGGCAATGAGTGCAGATATAATGGTAGCTATACTGGCCGCAATAAGAACGCCCGACAGCGTCGAAGAGGATACTTTATTTACGACATTAAGGAAGGTTGGAATAAATCCGGCAGTCAGGTAATAACCCGATCCGCCTCCGATAACGATCATTAAATTCACCAGAAGTACACGGGAGTATGTCGTAAACAGCGATTTAACCGGTTTTTGTTGGACGATTTTTTGTTTTGAGTTTTTTTTCGTTTTCATTTCGGCCCATAACGGGGATTCCTCCAGCGTCCTAAACACAAAAAGGCCCGCAATGGCTCCTAAAATACCTGTAAAGAACATGAATCTCCAGCCCCAGCTATCAAAGGCTTCACCGGGAAACAGGGCTGAAACGACTGTAAAAACGATGGAAGCAAATAGTGCGCCTAGCCCAGCGCCTCCTCCGCCAATAAGGCCTGACATTAATCCTCTCCATTTAGGAGGTGCCGTTTCGGTTCCAATGGTATGGGTGGAGGCGACTACCCCACCGACAAAGATTCCCTGGACGAGCCGCAGCAGTAAAAACAGGAAGGCAGCGAAAAAGCCGATTTGCGGAACCGTTGGCAGTAATCCAAAAATAGCAGTACTAATACCAACCCCGACGATCGCCACTGTCATGGCATTCTTTCTGCCATGCTTGTCGGCATACGATCCGAATATGGCGGATCCGAGTGGTCTCATAAGCAGTGTGACGGCAAAAGAAGCATATACAGCAGCCAGGGACAGTGTGGGATTAGTTGTAGGAAAAAATAGCTTACCTATGGTTGGTGTAACATACAGGAGAATGAAGAGATCATATAAATCAAAGGACCATCCTAATAATGAAGCAGCTGTTGCAGAAACCATTTGCCTGTTACTCACTTTTGGTGCTTCCGTTTTTTGAACAACCTCAGAAGGTATTGCACTTGACATGTTATTTCCTCCAATACTAAAGTTTTTTTGGCATGACTTAGCTTGGATGAATGAAATGAAGACTGAATTTTCAGTCTTTTGAACTTATAGAAGTTATATTTAGGAGAAGAGTAATCCTGATGTGCACAGGATTACTCTGTTCCACTTACTTCCCGGTAAAGTTCGGTTTTCTTTTTTCAACAAATGCATCAACACCTTCTTTGAAGTCTTCGGTGCATCTCAGCATGCCATACGCTCTTCCCTCAATCTCTAATCCGGTGCTTAACGGGCCTTCCTCAGCAGCATTCAATACTTCCTTACAAACACGCTGAGCAAGTGGTGAAAACCGTACGAGCTCAGCCGCCAGTTGATCCACTTCATTGTCAAGCTCCTCTTTGGCCACAACCTTAGTAATCAATCCCCATTGGTACGCCTCTTCAGCAGGTATCCTTCTTGCTCTCATGATCATATCCTTTGCTCTTGTAAGGCCTACAGCCCGTGCCACACGCTGCGTCCCTCCGCTTCCGGGAATCATGCCCAAATTCATTTCCGGCAACCCGAGGAGGGTGTCGTCAGCAGCGATTCTGAAATCACACGCCATGGCAATCTCAAAGCCTACCCCAAATGTATATCCTTGAAGCTGTGCGATGACAGGCTTCGGGGAACGCTCTGGTGCGGCAACGTTCACTCTTAAACGGGACAATTCTTCAGGATGAGTTTCCATGAACTGAGGAATACTTCCGCCAGCACTAAAACACTTGTCGCCTTCACCCTTTACAATGATGACACGTACGCCTTCGTCATCGTTCAATTCTTCAAAGATCTCAGCAAATTGTTTCCTGGCGAGCATACTGATGTAATTCATTTTTTCCGGCCGGTCGAATAAAATGGTCGCTGTTTGTGTTTCCCTGTTCTTTTCTACACGGATGTGATCATATTGAGTAGTGGTTGTCATATTGATTTCCCCTTTCGATTTTAAGAAATTAAACTACTTTTTCTGTTTTGAACAATTCAAATTCCCCATCCCGCAATTTCCGCCTCAACACTTTTCCGACAGGACTTTTCGGAATTTCCTTAACAAATACATACTTTCGCGGCCTTTTGTAGTTGGAGAGCTGCGGATGGTTTTTGCAGAACTCGTCCAGCTCTTGAATCGAGACAGTATGGCTGGCGGGAACGACGAACGCTGATACAATCTGTCCCCATCTGTCGTCTTCTTCTCCGACGATGGCGACTTCGATTACATTCTCATGCTCGGAGATGACGTCTTCGACTTCCAGAGGGTGGATGTTTTCGCCGCCTGAGATTATCATGTCGTCCACTCTGCCGACGACATGCAGATCGCCGTCTTCATCCAGCACACCAAGATCTCCTGTAAAATACCAGCCGTCACGAATCGCTTTTTGGGTCGCATCAGGCCGGTTCCAATATCCCTTGAACGCTTCAACTGATTGCAAATTGACAATGATCTCACCGATTTCATCTTTTCCTACGATCTCTTCGCAGGTTGAATGTCCGTCCGGGTCTGCTCTAACCAGCCTGATGTTTTGATGAAACCCTGGTTTGCCTGCACAACATGGCTTTTCGAAGACATTTGAATTGATGGTAAAGGTGTACACCTCAGTACTTCCATAATGATTGACGAACACTTCAGGCTTCAGCCGCTCAATACATTTCTCTGTAAGGGAAGAGGTCATGGAGGCCCCGGCATATCCTATTTTTTTAAGGGCCGACAGATCATAATCGCTAAATTTCGGATGCTTTAAAATGTCATGGTACAGAGTAGGCACAAGATACAAACAAGAAACAGCTTCCTTAGAGAGCAATTCCAGCGCATCCTTAGCGTCAAAATCAGGAAGTATGACAAGCTTTCCGTTTAAAAATGTAATTGAAAGCAGCGATCTCATTCCCATGGTGTGGTAGAGAGGCATTGTTCCGAGTGTGCTCTCCCCTTCTATATAATGATTTTGGATGATATGGGCAAGGGCGGCTGCATACTCATTTTTATGACTTCTTGGAACTCCCTTTGGTTTTCCTGTGGTCCCCGAAGTATAGAGCATTAAGGCGATATCTTCATCCAGTATGTCTGGTCTGTCATACGTTTCAGGGCTCCGTTCAATCAGTTCAGAAAAGTAGATATCTGCTCCTTGTACACCCTCGAGCCCAATATAGACAGGCCTCTCATTGAACCTTGCTTTTAACACCGCCACCTGGCTCGCATCCTCATAGACAATCACAGTTGCTTCCGCATCGTTAAAGCAATACTCTACTTCCTTTGCTGAAAGCCTGAAGTTTATCGGTGTATAAATGGCACCCAATTTTTGCAGCGCCCAATAGAGAATGACATTTTCGCTCCGGTTTTTTAACAAAACCATGACACGATCCTGTTGTTTTATTCCGATGCGCTGAAGGGAGGCGGCCAGCTTATCAACCTGGCTGTTCAGCCTTGCATAGGATAAACGATGATCTTGCTGAACGACAGCATCCTTGTTCGGGAATCGCTCTACTGCGAATTCCAGTAACGTTCCGAGATTCATGGATTCAACTCCTTTGCAAGACTTCTTTATTGTTGTCTTGAACCGTTTTCTCTACAGCCTTCACAATTCCGTCATATCCTGTGCACCGGCACAGATGTCCTGACAGGGTTTCTTTGATTTCTTTAACCGAAGGCTGCGGGTTCTTTTCCAAAAAATCAGTGATGGACATTAAGATGCCAGCGGTGCAAAAACCACATTGCAGACCATGGCATTCCACGAAATTTTTTTGAAGCGTTGTCATTTCTCCACTGCTGGCTAGACCTTCGACCGTTTTAATTTCGCGATTATCCGCCTGCACCGCAAAGATTAAGCACGACCTTACCGCCGACCCGTCCAAGCTGACCGTACAGGCCCCGCAAACACCGTGCTCGCAGCCTACATGGGTTCCAGTTAGTCCGCACGATTCACGTATGAAATCACTCAACAGCATTCTTGGTTCAACCCACTCTGAATACGACTTGCCGTTGATCGTTACATTTACTTCGGTTAAGGACATGCTGCTCACCCCTTTGCTCTCTCGTATGCTTGATATAAAACTCGTGTCGTCAAAACCTTGGCTAATTGTGTACGGTATGCTGCCGAGGCATGCAGATCGGACTCGGGCTCCACACTCTTGGCCACAAGCTCGGCGATTTTTTGCACAGCTTGGTCTGTAACCTTTTCACCAGCAAGAAGTTCTTTTGCATCCTCAATTAAGAGCGGAATAGCCTCTACCCCGCCGAGCGCAAGCCGGATATCTGAAATTCTGTCATGAGCGTCAAGCTCAAGCTGACAGGCGGCTGCTACGAGCGCAAAATCACCATGGCGCCTCGCGACTTCCTGAAAGGAAGAGCCGACTCGTCCCTTCCATATGGGCAGATGAATTTCGGTCAGCATTTCATTTGGCATCATGTCTGTCGTTAGAAACGTAAGAAAGAAGTCCTCCGCATTCACGCTTCTCGTTTCTTCTTCTGAAGAAATGTGAAGTGTTCCATTGAGCGCCATCAAAACAAGGGGAAGCTCAGCACTAGGGTCTGCATGGACGATGCTCCCGCCAATCGTTCCCCGGTTTCTCGTTTGAAGGTGGCCAATATGGGCAACTGCTTCCGTTACCAATCCGCATTTCTTTTTCACGAGTTCGGAGGTTTCCACCGTACTCTGACGTGTCATCGTCCCGATTTTTAATGTATGATCATCGCTATCGATAAAATTTAAATCATGCAAGCCATTAATGTCGATTAAACACTCAGGGGTAGCCAGCCTCATGTTCATGATGGGAACGAGACTCTGTCCCCCCGCAATAATCTTGCCGTCAAAACCGCTGGATTCCAGCAGAGAAAGGGCTTCTGAGACATCTTTAGGCCGGTAGTAATCAAATTTTGCGGGTTTCATAATCAGCACGGCCCCTTTCTTTAAGCGCTTTGTTCAATTCGTTTTAATTCCTTGCCCAGTTTTTTGAAAAAGTCCTGTATGACCAGCTTGGCTACTCCACCTAGCATCCGCTGTCCTACCATCGCTACCTTTCCGCCTACTTCAGCTTCGTATGAGTAGTTTAATAGAGTGGAGCTTTCACTTTCCGGGGTCAGGTCTACAATTCCGACCGCTTCTACAGTTCCCGGTGATCCTTCTCCCTTTACAGCGAGCTTGTAATGGTTAGGCTCCTCCAAATCGAGGATTTCGATCGTAGAGGAGTAGTTTCCTTTTATGGCCGCGATCCCAATGGACAGCTCGGCCTCATATTTGTTGTCCTCCACCAGGACGAGTTTTTTGCAGCCCATGATACATTTTTCAAGAACGTTGGGATCGAGCAGCACTTCATAAGCTCTTTCCACTCCTGCATCTAAAACTAGCTTTCCTTTGCCTTCCATCAGATGGTCACCTCTTTATGTTTGTTTTTTTTCGCTTGATTCAGCAGAGTCCATATTCGATTTGGACTGAGCGGCAGGGTATCAATCGCCACATTATACGGAGAAAGGGCATCACTTACCGCATTGGCGACAGCAACTGGAGCGCTCATTGTGTTACCTTCTCCAAGTCCTTTTGCACCGAGCGGAGTCATAGGTGATGGCGTTTCAATATGCTTGATCGTGACATTTGGAATTTCAGGAGCGGTCGGGCACAAATAGTCCATGAATGAACCGGTAAGCAGCTGCCCTTTATTGTCATACACGAGCTCTTCAAAGAGCGCTCCACCCAAGCCATGCGCGAGTCCGCCAAATATCTGTCCATCCACGATGAGCGGATTGAGCAGTTTTCCGGCATCATGGATTGTTATATAGTCCAGAATGTTTACCTCCCCTGTCTCGGGGTCAATCTCAACCGTTACCAGATCGGCGACAAATCCATAGGTCACAGATGAGTTGATGAGGTCATTTTCATCAGGAGGCTCTGCCGCTTTTACAGAATAATAGTAAGTTTCATAGATTCCCGGCTCCATTCCCTCCGGAAGGGATAACGGATTCCAGTGCGCGGATCCTGCAGCCCTCTTCAATGCATATTTTTTTGCAGGATCTGCCTTTACATAAAAAGCACCATCCCTTAGTTCGAGTTCATCAGGATTTACATTCAGCTGGTGAGAAGCAATCTTGATCAACTTTTCCTTCACCTTGTGTGCCGCATAAAAGACGGCACTGGATCCTAATGAGGCAAAGCGGCTGGAATAGCTTCCGGATGCAATAGACCATGCGCTTGTGGATGTATCCAGCTCCGCGACAACCTTGATTTTATCCGTTGGGATGCTTAAAACTTCTGAAACAATTTGTGCTGCAACGGTTTCATGCCCCTGCCCGGACGGAGTCGTGCTGATCCTCACATTAACGCTTCCCATCGGATCCATTGAAACAGTAGCAGCCTCCGAACAACCTGATTTGGGCAGGGATTTTGCTCTTTCTTCAGGAGTTAGGGCAACCGTGATATATCCCATGTTGGAACCCGACGGCTCGACGATACAGGCAAGGCCGACACCGAAAATTTTTCCGTTCTTTCTTGCTTCCTCCTGTTTTTTGCGGAATTCCCCATATTTTCCGGTCTCAAGTGCAAGCTCGAACCCCTTGATATAATCGCCGCTGTCATACAGGCCGCCCGAAGCTGTCTTGTAAGGAAACTGTTCCTTTTGGATAAGATTCCTGCGAATCACATCCGCCGGATCCAAGTTCAGCTCGAATGCAACCTTCTGCATGATTCGCTCTAGAGGAAAATACAGCTCCTGGCCTCCATAGCCTCTGATTAATCCTGTGGGAAGCTTGTTGGTCATGATCGCGTACGCATCAATATGAAGATTCGGAATATCATAGGCACCGGTTGAATTGGCATGAGTACGATACAAACAGGCGGGTTCCGGAGCCCGGATGTAGGCACCGACATTGTCAATCATCTTCATGCGTAAGCCGGTAACCTTTCCGTTATTCTTTACCGCCGCTTCAATATAGGTGACCCTGTCTGTCCCGCTGGAGCTTGCCGACAAATGCTCCTGCCGATCTTCAATCCACTTTACCGGACAACCGGCAATTCGGCTCGCTACAGACAGAAGAACCATATATGGAAATGTTCCCGCTTTTATTCCGTAGCTTCCGCCAATATCCTTTGGAACAATGATTCTTAGCTTATTGCTTGGAATTTTCAGCGCTTGAGCCATAATGGCCTGGATTACAAAAGGTCCGTGAAAATTGGCGTGAACTGTATATTGATTTTCACTTGATTCATAATGAGCGATAATACCGTATGTTTCCACAGGTGTAGCGGTATATTTAGGAAAAAGATATTTATGTTTAATGATGGTATCCGCTTCTTCAAAAGCCTGGTCCACTTTTCCGTAATAAAACGTCCTGTGATTGGCTATATTGGATCCCACGTTTTCATGAAGCACCGGTGCATCCTTCTCAAGTGATCCTTCGATATCAACGACAGGCGGAAGGGATTCATACTTCACTTTAATGAGCTCCATCGCATCCTCCGCTAAGTAACGGCTTTTTGCAATCACAACCGCTACAGGCTCTCCTACATATCTGACTTTGTCGATGGCAATAGGATAATAATGAACTGGAGCACTGACACCTACACTAAATGGTTCGAGATACTCCTTCACCTGTTCTCCGGTAATTACCGCCTTTACTCCGGCTATTCTTTCAGCCTCTGTCGTATCAATCGAGACAATTTTCGCATGCGGACTTGAGCTTCTTAGAATGGCGGCCTGAAACGTCTGGGCCGGTGTACCGATGTCATCGATATATTTGCCCTGTCCGGTTAAAAGTCTCATGTCTTCTACCCTGGTTATCGCTTTACCAATAACCTTGTTCATTTAAGAGACCTCCTTTCTTAAAAGCTTTTTGTAATCGGCAATTGTATCAATATCAAACGGATAGTTTTTCCCCATTTCAATAATCTTTACTTGATCGGTATATTTTTTCACTAAATCTCGGCCGCCTTTGTCACCTTTTATTTCTAACAGCCTGTTAAACATCCTCCGGTGAAACAAGACAGGATGTCCTCTTTTCCCTATATAAGATGATTGATAAATAAAATGTTCATGGTCAGCATGGAACTCTTCCAGCAGAAGATTGATCTCTCGTGTAGATACCAAAGGCTGATCCCCTAGGAGAAAAATGGCAGCTTCCACCTCAGCAGGCAAAACATAAAGCCCTGATTTTACGGAAGATGATAATCCTTTGTTTGAGTGGTTATTCAAAAAAATCTTATTCACTCCCGCCGCCGTAGCCTCGGCAAGCAAACCTTCCACTTCAGGGTTAATAACGACCACAACATCATCTACATCTGAGTCGAGTGCTGCATCGATCACATGGCGTATGAGTGTTTTTTCCTGATAGCGGAGCATCATTTTAGGTGTGCCCATACGCTCAGACTTGCCGGCTCCCAGTATGATGGCCCAGGTCTCCCTCTTTTCAGTTAAAATGCCAGTTCACCCACTTTCTTATGCAGGTACTTAGTGAAGCTTGTCTCTTTCATAACATGAAGGGGTTTTCCGCTCCCTTTCCCTCGATGGACCATTACCATTTCTGCAAGAATACTGAGTGCAATTTCTTCAGGAGTCTGTGATCCGATGTCAAGCCCTATTGGACTATAAAGCCGTGAGAGACATTCCTCATGAAATTCCCTTCCAAGCCTATCCATCAGCTGGTAAGTACGTTTGTTGGGTCCAAGCACTCCAATATAGGGAACATCTGTTTCAAGAATTTGCTCAAGCAACAGAAGGTCCTGATCAAAATGATGGGTCATGATAACAACAAAAGAACGGCTTTCTAACTCCAGTTTTGGCCATTTTCCTTTAGGGATGCAAAGCAGTTGATCAGCCTCAGGAAAATTCTGTTTGTTTACAAAAGACGGGCGATGATCAATTACGGATACGTGCCAATTCAATTGTTTTGCACCATTTGCGAGTGGAACAGCATCCGGACCTGCTCCGAATAGCGTTAGTCTGGGAGTGGGTGTAATGGTGTCTGTAAACACAAGGACCTTTTCTTTTTCATAGGTAACAGAATGAAGTCCTGATTTCACGGGATCAGAACTATTATTTTTGACCATCCATTTTTTCCCTATAAGTGATGGAGTTTCTGCTTCGACGATTGTCGCCAAGCTTGTTTCATAGATGTCGGCTTTTTGATAGATTTCTAAGCTGCGTTCTGTGCTTTCTCGAAGGTGTACAGGGTCAAACGGTTCCAAAAAAATATCAATCGATCCGTTGCAACCAAGCCCAAGCCCCCACAAATCATCGCCTTTGTCTCGAAAATCATAAACTAGCGTTTTGCAGGAAAAGTGATTCAGAACTTCCCGGGCATGTTCGGCCAAATCTCCTTCCACACAGCCTCCGCTCAATAAGCCTGTCAGCTTTCCGTCTTCTGCCCAAAAACATTTGCTGCCTTCCTTTTGATAGGTTGACCCTTCAGTACGAATAATCGTTCCGAGAACACCCCGGATGCCATTTTCAGCACAGCGCTTCATTTCAAGATAAATGGGAAGCATTTATGCACCTCCTGCTGATATTGTTAATCCCGGCTCTGATTGTAAATGAAATTGCTCACGGTATTCGCTCGGTGTAATACCAAGCAGCTTTTTAAATGTAGTGGCAAAGTATCCTGAATTAGCAAATCCAGAATTATTGGCGATGACTTCGATGGGCAGTGAAGACATTCGCAATAGTCCTTTTGCTTTTTGAACTCTGACAAAAGACAGATATTCAACAAAAGTCATTCCAGTATCTTCTTTAAACATTTTGCTGAAATACGAGGGGCTTAAGTAAACTTTGTCCGCCAGGCTCTTTAAGGTTAGCGGCTCACCGTAATAGATTTGCATATATTGGATGGCGCTGCCGATAGGATTTTTTAGATCTGCTGTGAAATGATCTTCACCCGTTTTCATCACACGGTTCACACTTTTGCCGAGAACAGGGATTAAAACCCTGTCCAGCGTTTCAATTAGTTCATGTTTAGAAAGCGGTTTCAACAAATACCCTAAAAATCCGGAATTAATAGATGACTGAACAAGTTCAAACATCTTTAACTGGGTAATCACAATGATGGGGAGATCTGGATACAATTGAAGGGCTGTTTTGCCAAAAGCCATACCATCCATATCGGGTAAAGAAAGATCAATCATCAGCGCACTCGGTTTACTTTGTTTCAGCAGCAGCATACCCCGGTTAGCCGTGCTCGATTCATAGATCGATAGAAAGCTGTATTTGCTTTCTTCAATTAACGAGCAGACTTCCTTGCGGCTTTGTTTATCATTATCGATAATGAGTAACTCGGACACTTGTGCCCCCCCTCACATATTTAGGTTAACGCGATTGAGTAATAAGCAGTTTTAAAATCTGATAATCATTTTTATAAAATCATGTTATAATTTTCTGATTATTTCCATACTAATTGACAAGGTAAATGCCTGGTTCTAATTTTTTGCTTTGGGACTTATAAAATCTTCTTTTTTTAACCCGAAAATATTATGTAAAGATATAAATAAGCTTGTACTATTCCCCGTAGTATACAATAAAATGACTATTTCAAGGCCGCATTAAAAAAGTATCCCAGGAATATTCCGGAACACTTTGAATGAATTTTCAGTATTAATGGACTGGATTCCACTTCTACACCATCAACCTATGATTTTCTTGATCAATCCATCTAGAAACTGAAGCCCTTTCGACAAACTCTTTCTTACTTGCATAAATTCGGATCACGTCTTTTATTTCTTCAGCCAGGAACGTTTGATTTCTGTTGTTAGCAAGTGATTCATCCCCTGAACCCCGATGAAGGTAATCGGATGTAGCCACTGTATACCATTTTTCTTTCTCTATTGATTTTTCTCCAATTAATATATCAATAACTCTTTTTCCATCATGAATGATTTTAGCACCCGCAATATGCAAGCTCCCCGTATACTTACCTCTGAATCCCGGGCCTCTTCAGTCTGACAAACAGTGCTGCGCATCCAAAGATAGTTCTAAAGCGGTTAGGATATGTTTCCCATGGACTTCAAATGAAGTTGCATTTAGGGGGGATGGGCATATTTTAATTAGCTTTTTATCAGATACGTGAACGTTCCCGCTCTTGAGAATTTTCAAAATGACTGTGAAGGTCGTTCGTATGTATAATGTTTAATCTCATTGCTTCCCCCATTCGTTAGCAAACTCCCTTTTCACTTGCTGCACATTTTCTTCGTGGCAGCTTGAAGTAAAACTTGATTCATACGGCATCTCCTGCCTTAACTGGCTTAATGTTTGTTCATCTTCATTTTCAACAGCCTCTATTAACCGGGAAAGATAGGTTTGGGATGCTTCAATTCTTTGCTTCATCTCTTCTTTACTTTCAGTTGTTTTGCCATGGCCGGGTACCAAAACACTTGGATGATGTTTATCCAATATTGTATTTGCCTTTAGTAGTGTTGACTGATAAGCCTTTACACTATCAAATACAAAAGGAAGTTCAAAATCCGAAAGGTAATCCCCGGCAATCCAAATCCCCTGAGGCTCAATGATTGTAAATATTCCATCATGAGTATGACCAGGGGATAAATAAAAGGTTAACGTTGTGCTTCCTAATGCAAGCTGCTGGCCATCTTTGTTGATCTCAATATCAACAACTGGAAATTTAGGCTGATAAGGCCTGTCTATGTAATATTTACGATCAAAATCCTTTATAAGACCAAGTTTATAATCTTTAGCAGGATGACTACTCACACCTTCGCTTGCAATGACCTTAGCATTTAAGAACGCTGAGTAACCAATAATATGGTCAAAATCTCCATGGGTAAATAAAAGATATACTTCTTTATTTCGATTAAGCTCCTCAACGTGTTCCTGAATGGCTTTAATTTCATGGGGGAGCCAAGAAGGATCGACAATAAGGACAAACTCATCTTCCTCTACTACTGTACTTGTTGTTTGCCAAAGCGCACTTTGAAAAACGTTCAAACCATTTTTTTGATAGTGAATCATGAATATTCCCCTTACCTATTTAAGAATTTTTTCTTCTTACATTCAATAACAGGAAACTATATCCTATCACCAATAATATCAAAGTACGAGATAATTTCAGTCGAAAATTTCTGATGCAACCCCGGGTTTGGTGGAATTGAAGTGCATCATGACAGCAGCTAAATGAAGATGAATCTTAAATGAAAAAACAGTAACCATAAATTTTGATGGATACTGTTTTAATGTTTTTATTGTTTTACTGCACTTGGCTTCGGCAGAATTCTCTAAGCTCATCTACTTCGTCGTCTTCTAATTCAAAATCAAGAGGATTGTTTGTTGTGTCTTCGTATAAGTGGTATTGAACAATTCGGGGCTCTTGAGGCAGAGCGGCATAAATCAGTTTAATATATACGCCATTTTCCATATACAGTTCATCGTCTTCTTCAACCTCTATATGTATGATAAATTCGTATCGATCCCCTTCGAGAATATTGGTAGGATCCCGAAGCTTATCAAGTGTATGTCTAATTACATTCATAAATACATGTACCTCCTTATAGTGTATTCCTTATTATACCCTTCAAAAAGTATATAACAACAAACAAAAGCAGCGGATATCCGCTGCTCGGTTTCACAACGTCACTTCCTATTCCCGTATCTGTCCGCTTCCTCTGATCACATATTTGCTTGAGGTTAAGGCGGGCAAGCCCATCGGCCCGCGAGCGTGAAGCTTTTGTGTACTGATGCCGATTTCAGCGCCAAAGCCGAATTCATGGCCATCGGTGAAACGGGTTGAGGCGTTATGATAAAGCGCGGCGGCATCTACCAATTGAAAAAATGAACGAACGTTATCTTCAGCTTCCGTGATGATGGCTTCGGAATGTTTAGAACCATAGCGGGTAATATGTTCAATGGCCTCCGATGTGCCAGACACGGTTTTTATCGCTAAAATATGATCTAAGTACTCTGTTTGCCAGTCTTCCTCGGTTGCTAATACAATGGCTGGAAAGAGCTCATGAATGTTCTGGTCGACTCGCAGCTCGACCCCTCTCTCTATGAGGTTTTCGACCATCTCTTTCATATGTTTTTTCGCCCAGGTTTCATGAACGAGCACGGTTTCTATAGAATTACAAACCGACGGACGTTGGGTTTTGGCGTTAAGAACGATGTCAATCGCCATTTTCTTATCAGCACTTTTATCGATATAAACGTGGCAGTTTCCGGCACCTGTTTCTAAAACAGGAACAGAAGCGTTTTCGACGACGGCCTGAATTAATGCCTTCCCGCCTCTCGGAATCAAAACATCAAGATAGTCGTCCATTTTAAACAGCTTTACAGCTGTCTCACGGCTCGTATCTTCGATTAACTGAACAGAATCTACTGGGAGATCACTAAGTTCCAGTGCACGGTGGATCACAGAAACTAACGCTTTGTTTGAATGGATAGCTGAAGAACTTCCTCGAAGCAGGACTACGTTTCCCGTCTTTAAACACAGACTGGCGGCATCTACAGTGACATTGGGCCTTGCTTCATAAATCATCCCAATGGCTCCTAGCGGGACAGCTACCTTTTCAATAATGAGCCCATTGGGACGTTCAAATCTCTCTAGCACGTTTCCTGTTGGATCGGGTAAAGACGCTAGCTGCACCAGTGCCTTTGACATATCCTTTATTCTTTGCTCATTCAGCATCAGTCGGTCAATTAAGGACTCATGAACACCAGTGTTTCGAGCATGCTCTATATCTCTATTATTTTCCCGCAAGATGTAGGGTATCTCTTGGATCAACTGGCCCTCAATGCGCAGCAACGCTTCGTTTTTTTGTGAAGTCGTTTTTGTGATGAGTTCAGTGACCGCTTTTTTTGCTTTTTTTGCTTTGGTGATTAATTCATTCATACGATTCTCTCCTTTATCATGGACAGCCATCTGTTGCGATGAACTACTTCAGGGTGAGTATTCTTGGTCTTTTCCATCGCTTCTTGACTCGTTAATCCTTTAATGATTTGTAAGTCTTCAGAGGAATACTGAACCTGGCCTTTACCGATGACTTCTTTTGCGGAATTGATGATTTCTACCACTTCCCCGGTTGAAAACACACCACTGACAGCACGAATTCCCGCTGGCAACAAACTTTTTCCGTCGAACAGAATAGCCTTTGCTGCTCCATCATCAATTTCAATGATTCCGCTGATCGGTGAATGAAAAGCCAACCATTGTTTCTGTGTTTTTAATGGAGTGGCAGGCGAATTGCCGATATATGTTCCGTCGCCCATGCCATCTAAAATATGAAGGAGTTTTTCCTGATGGGAGCCTGTACCGACAAAGACGTTTACCCCCAGCGAGAGAGCGGTTTTTGAGGCCAGGAGTTTTGATTTCATACCTCCTGTACCAAATTTTGATGCCGACGCCAAGTTTGTCATCTGAATATGGTCATCTGTAATGTCGGAAAGAAAATCATACCGGTGAGCTGTTGGAACCGTTCGAGGATCTTGATCATACAGTCCATTGATATCCGTCAATATCATCAAAAAATCTGCATGCACGAGGCCGCTGACAAGGGCGGAGAGCATATCATTATCTCCAAAGGTCAATTCATCTATCGAAACGGAATCATTCTCATTAATGATCGGAAGAACGGAACGTTTTAACAGTTCGGATAACGTCGCATAGGCATTGCTGTACTGCTCTTTTTTATAAAAGTCATTCCGTGTTAACAGCAGTTGGGCAGCAACAATTCCATGTTGTTTAAAGATTTCAGTATAAGCTTGAATTAATAACCCTTGCCCCACAGCTGCAGCGGCTTGTTTCCCGGCTGTTGTTACAGGACGCGCGGGATACCCTAAATCGGCAAACCCCGCTGACACCGCGCCAGAAGAGATCAAGATAACTTCATGTCCCTGTTTTCTTAATTGGACGATTGCTTCCACATGTTCGGTAAGTTTACTCTTACTTAGTCCGCCTTTCTTGTTGGTTAGGGAACTGCTCCCGATTTTTACAACGATTCGTCTTTTGCTCATGTATCCGCCACTCCTTTTGTTTACTAAAAAAGACCCTTCCCATCCTTAAAAAAAGGACGGAAAGAGTCTGTCATCCGCGGTACCACCTTTATTAGTATCATCTAGGCAGATGATACTCTCTTAAAACCCGTAACGAGGGAAACGGCCAGGTTATTCGCCTAGCAGCTCAAGGGGTAGGTTCAATTGTTTCTTCAGCGATGGAATCTCTCAGCCTGATGAATTCCACTCTCTTTCGCCTGATAACATATTTACTGGCCCCTATTAACGCACCAGATAATTTTAAAGAATATTATGCATTACTTCATCAACAAATGTCAAGAAAATTCAGGTAATTTTACACTAAGCCACCTGCAACTTAAAATGAAGGTGGGTATGTGCCTTTGGTTCAATATTCATACTATTAATCATCATCTTTATGATGGAGGTAATTACTTTCGTATTTGATAAACTCTTGTTCCTGAAAAGCGGCTACCATACCGTGGTAGCTAATATCTAATCCAACCTCTTCCTCTTCTTCAGTTGAGCGGACAGGTATCCAAAATTGAATCAATTTAAGTCCCATCCAGGTTAAGACAAAACCCCATATGCACAAGACGAGTAATCCTAAAAGCTGAACGCTTAACAGGTGCCAGTTACCTGTCGTAATAAGACCTTTATCTGTTGCAAACAACCCTACCGCTATGGTTCCCCATATTCCTGAAACCGCGTGGACGGGAAACGCGCCTACAGGATCATCAATCCTTTTGATCTCTAACCAATAAGTGGCGAAAAGCATAAGCAGACCAGATACAGCTCCAATAAGGATAGCAAAAGGATCACTGACAAAAGCACATCCTGCTGTGATCCCTACCAACCCAGCCAATGATCCATTAATAACCGAAGGGGCATCAGAGCGCTTATAACGAAAAAGGGTATAAAGCATTGTTGCTGCACCGCCTGATGCTGCTGACAGCATGGTTACAATGGCAATATGTCCAATTCTGGCATCAGTGGCACTTAACGTACTTCCCGCATTAAAACCAAACCATCCAAACCAAAGTAAGAAGGCGCCTACAGATGCTAAGGGAAGATTACTTGGCAAGGAGACTGTACTAACTCCTTGGGGAGTGAATTTTCCTTTTCGAGGACCGATAAATATTGCTGCGGCTAAAGCAGAAAAACCACCTAGTGCATGAATAACCGCAGAACCTGCAAAGTCCTGCATTCCAAGCTTTCCGAGCCATCCTCCGCCCCAGACCCAGTGGCCTGCAACCGGGTAAATAAAGGTTGTCATGATAACGGCATAAAGAATGTAGGCACGGAAATTAATACGCTCAGCAACAGCGCCAGATACAATGGAAATGACGGCAATAACAAACGCTGCTTGGAATAACCAAAAGGTATCAACAGAAATTAAAAAGTGTAAATGTGAGAGATCTCCTTTTATCATAAATCCGTTACTTCCAATTAAGCCCGACAAATCCTTTCCATACATTAAACCAAACCCAATAAGGTAAAAACAAAGGGTACCGATTGTAATGTCTGCAAATACCTTCATGAGAATATTAACGTTATTCTTATGTCTGACGAATCCGGCTTCTAATAGAGCGAAACCACCCTCCATTAGTATAATCATAGCTGCAGTCAGGACAACCCAAATGGTATCTAACCCTGTATTTAGTGTGTGAATGGTCATGTTGTTTCCTTCCCCGATTTCCGATTCATCTTTATTTCCCCAATAATAGTGCGTGAAAGGATAATCTCATCTTTTGATGGTTCTTCTTTTAGACCATGGATGGAATGATCCAGCTCAAATAAACCTTGTTTTAATTTATCAATTTGTTTAAGTGGTTCTTTTACATGTGCAATGTATTCAACTGCTTGATGATGGCTGGGAGAACGGCCTGTAAATAATTTTCGAAAAGGGGATAGTGATTGATAAAAGGCATCTTCGGCATTTTTCTTTTGGACGTATTTATTAATCTTGTTTTTAATCCGTTCAATTTCTTGTTCTTTTTTTGTTTTCATGAATTGCAGCATTTTTAAAAGTTCTGATGGTGAAATTTGAATGTTAATATTTGGATTTACTTCATCACGTACTAACATGTAAATACCCCTTACAATTCAATGTTATATTTTCTGACATTATATCGATAAGTTACTTGCGAGTCAATGATGGAATTTTGAAAAATAACGATGTAATTGTCAAAATAGGTAGATTTTGAGTTTAAATCTTTAAATATAATTTTTATTTTTTAAATATTTAAAATACGGTACGTGAAATTGTTAAATTTATCTGATTGCCGGAATGTTGGTTTTTACCATGAAAAAAGAGCATTTCATATACAATGAAAATGCTCTTCGTACAATAATTAAAAATTTGATTAATCCCCAACCCCCAGCACATCTGTATTGGGCGGTTCATAACCCATGTGTCTGGCCATCGCCATAATTTGGCCTTTATGATGGTATTCGTGTGTTACCACATGCAGAAGAAGCTGTGCAGCTGAAATGGAAATAGGTTCTCCATGCTCTCTCCAAGGAATGGCTCTTATGATAAGCTCATCCATCTGCCCATCCAAATCATTAAGGACATCATCAACATAGGCATCAGCCTGGATAAATCTCTGTTTAATTTCTTCCAAACTTGTTTTTGAAATGTTTTCTTTTGGTGTCAGAGGCGTTTTCGTCTGCAATAAAATATAGGAACCGAGCCATCCATGATAGCAGTTTGCAACATGAAGCAGTGAATCCCGCACACTTTGGAAGCCGAACCCATCAATGTGTCTTGTGAAATCTTCAGGTTGAAGCTCATCACAAAATTTCAAAAGAATTTCTCTCGTCTGTTTGACCCATTCATATTCGATCCGATTCATTCTTATCCCCCTTCATCTTTCATAAAAAAGAGCCGCTGAAACAGCTCCTCTCACTATATTCTAATCCGCATTCCCATTTACCTTTTCTGCCTGCCAGTAAAAGCTGCTGAACACATCTGCAAAAGCATCTGCGGTTCTGTACAGTTCACGGAAGTCGTTATCGATTCCTCCCATTTCAATCAGCATGGCGTTGTTCGAAAGATCCTGGTTGTAGATGCCGTTGCCTTGGGATTTATTCTTAATAATGACCCCCCGGCTGAGATGAGGATACTTTTTATTTACAAGACTGTTCAGTTCTTCTGCGATCTGAAGGTTCTTTTCAAAAGACGGATGTTCCCTTCCAACGATAAAACATAATCGCGCATAAGGCTGGTTGTTGATAGAGATCGTTGTCATTTTCCTTGGCTGAGAATCACGATGGATGTCAATTAGGTAAGATAGATCACGGTCTTGTGAGACGGCATGCTGGACGGTTTCTCGTGACAGAGCATACGCTCGATTGGTAGTCCACTTTCTGGCATTTAACTTTTCCCCTACGTTAGTGGTGTCATGGTCTACGCCAATCCCTCTGCTCTCCAGATCCTGTTTTAACCGGTCACCTACCGCTATAATGTTGGTCTTTGGATTGGAACTTGTAAATTTGCCTCCTTGCAGGATCGGCCTGAATGATTCATAGCTGTGTGAATGGTAAATATAAACGACCTGGCCTTTCGTTTTTAATTTGGGCGGAGGAATATCTTCGTTCGGGTTATCGATATTCACATTCTTTTTATTCGGTTCGTTCGGCTTTAGAATTTCCTGAAGGGGCAATGTTGGTTCAATCGGCAATGTAGAATAGGTTGTCCCTTTTCCGGCAATATAAATCTCTGAATCATAGATCGCAAAGCCCGGCAGTTCCGTTCCGATCAAACTTCGCGGGTCCCCTGGCCTCAGGTTGGTCATTAGCTGCAGCATGATGGAAGAAGCGGCTGGCGGTTTGCTCTCTTTTGGAAGTACCTGTGTATAATAAGGATTCTCTGATCCGATGGCATATACCAAGGCTTCCGTTGTAAAGTTATTAAACCACTTTTTAACAAGGGACGAAGATACATCGAACTTAATTTCTGCGGATGATATAAATCCCGCTACAAAGAATAGAAGAATGCTAAGGAGAGAAACCTTTATACCCGTTGAAAACAAGCCGTTATTGCTGTCTCTCATCCCATTCCTCCTCCTCTTTAAGATCAATGGCAATGTAGGCTAAACACACCATGATGAGCCCGGTAACAAGGAACCCAACAGTAAATAGCGATGATAAATAAAGATAACTGAACCCTGTCGTAGAGATCATGATGAGAATCCAAAAGTACACTGCTTGAAGTCTCATAGAATTCACCTTCTTCCGTCCGTTTCTAGTAAACTATATTCAATCTGAGAGATTTTATTCTGAAAAAGATGGAAGAATGCAAAGAAAAGCGAAAGCGGGCCAGGAACGAAAAAGTAATGCGGCCGGACAATTTTTATCGCATTGACCAAGTTAGAATTTGACGTGAAAATGATAATCGTTATCATTTGTTGTTTAGGAGAAATTCTATGTTTATTCAATGGTTAAGTGAAAATCGTTTAGCCTCTTATGTGCTTACACTTCTTCGGTTGTATCTAGGAGTTAAGTGGGTTCAGGCAGGATGGGAAAAAATCAGCAGCGGACATTTTGATGCCAGTGGTTTTATGCTGGGGGCTCTTAAGCAAGTTTCTAGTGATCATCCTGCTGTTCAGCCCTGGTGGGGTGATTTCTTGCGGCAAGTCGCTCTGCCGAATGCTGAAATCTTTAATGCGCTCATTCCCTGGGGAGAATTTTTGGTAGGTCTTGGGCTCCTGTTAGGTATGTTTACTAGTTTAGCGGTTCTCATGGGGCTTACAATGAACTTTGCATATTTATTCTCCGGTACAACATCTGTCAACCCGCAAATGGTTCTAGCAGGCATGATCCTTCTGGCTGCAGGAGCAAATGCTGGGCGAATCGGTATGGACCGCTGGGTTGTTCACTATCTTGGATTGAAATTCAAGAAAAGGAAATTATCGAATACTCCTTTGTCTAAAAGTGCATAGTAGAATACATAACAATAACAAAAAAGCAGACCTTGCAATTGAAGGTCTGCTTTTTCTTTTTATTCACTAAGGTCTACGTTGTGGTAAACCTGCTGAACATCTTCCAAGTCTTCGATCGCATCGATCATTTTCTCAAATTGATTCTGTGCATCTTCAGGAAGGGACAGGTCATTTTGTGCCAGCATGGTAAGCTCGGCTACTGTAAATTCAGTAATCCCGACATTCTTGAATGCTTCTTGTACAGAATGGAATTGGTCAGGCTCTGCATACACGATGACAGAACCGTCTTCTTCAATAATGTCACGGGCGTCAACATCCGCTTCCATTAAGATTTCCAGTACTTCCTCTTCCGTTTTATCTTCGATGCCAAATACGGCTGTCGCATCAAACATATAGGCCACTGAGCCGGAAACACCCATGTTCCCGCCATTTTTCGTGAAGGCCGCACGCACATCCGCAGCCGTCCGGTTCACATTATTTGTTAGCGCGTCAACGATGACCATTGAACCATTTGGGCCGAATCCTTCGTAACGAAGCTCGTCATACGTTTCATCCGATCCGCCCTTCGCCTTTTCAATGGCACGGTCGATGATATTTTTAGGCACACTGTATGTTTTTGCACGCTCAAGAACGACTTTTAATGCCTGATTGGATTCAGGATCTGGTTCTCCCTGCTTTGCCGCCACGTAGATCTCACGGCCAAATTTAGCGTAGATGCGGCTCGTATTGGCATCTTTTGACGCTTTTTTCTCTTTAATGTTGTTCCACTTACGTCCCATTATGTTCCACTCTCTTTCAACTTCATTTTCAATAACACAACTTACCGTTCAACACCTCTTATTATACATAAAATGGACTTTTTTCTCTATTCAATGATTCGGTTATAATAGAAATGGATCAACCAAGTAAAGGATGCTGAAAAAATGCAAAGATATGTTATCGTCGGTGCAGGAATCCTCGGGGCGTCTGCCGCTTATCTTTTAAGCAAAAAAGGTGCTGAGGTCATCGTTGTCGACCGGAAACACCAAGGGCAAGCTACAGATGCTGCAGCAGGCATCATCTGCCCATGGCTGTCTCAGAGGCGGAATAAAGCATGGTATGCACTGGCTAAAAACGGCGCAGCCTTTTATCCGGCTTTAATTGAACAGCTGCGAGCAGATGGTGAAACAGAAACAGGCTATGCTCGTGTAGGTGCCGTCAGCCTGCATCATGACCATGAAAAACTGAGGAAGATGGAAGAACGTGCGTTGAAACGGAAAGAAGAAGCACCAGAGATGGGAGAAATAAAAATCCTGACTCCTGAGGCAGCTCAAGCTCTGTTCCCTGCTCTAAAAGAAGAATATGGTGCCGTGCATGTGAGCGGCGCGGCACGGGTTGATGGACGTGCTCTTCGTGATGCTTTGCTTCGCGGCGCACAAAAAAATGGAGCTCTCTTGGTGAAGGATGATGCCTCCCTCCTATTCAGCGGAAATAGAGTAACCGGTGTTAAAGCCGGTGGCGAATCGATAGAAGCGGACAAGGTTATCGTATGTGCAGGAGCGTGGGCGAATGCGCTGTTTGAACCATTGGGAATCCATATGAACGTAACGTATCAAAAAGCGCAGATCGTTCATCTGCAGTTTCGTGATACTGACACGAATCATTGGCCTGTTGTGATGCCGCCCAGTGATCAATACGTGCTGGCGCTCGAGGATGGCCGCATCATTATCGGGGCGACTCATGAAAACGATCCTGATGGCTATGACCATCGTATTACAGCCGGAGGTCTGCATGAAGTATTTAATAAAGGATTAGAAACCGCTCCGGGTCTGTCTGATGCCTCATTCACCGAGGCTCGAGCAGGCTTTCGCCCATTTACTCCAGGATTTCTGCCTGTGATTGGGAAACTGCCTGGCTGGGAAGGAATTCTGTTTGCCAACGGACTCGGTGCTTCAGGGCTAACGATGGGTCCTTTTATCGGGGAGCAGCTTGCTAAACTGGCGTTAGAGATGGAACTGGATATTGATCTATCCCTCTATCCTGTTGAAGATGCCATTCAATTATCATAAAAAAGACAGCGGATATCCGCTGTCTTTTAGCATGCTGTTATAAAGAAATGACGTTCTCTGTCACCCCGCTGAAAAGACCTTTGGCATTCTCATTAAACATTTTTTCAAATTGCATAATGGTCACTCCTCTTTCCTTTAATTCAGGCAGGATGTTGAGGAAAAGATGAGCAGGTGTCCAATTCTCCATGAGCAGTGCCTCTTCTTCATTAAATCTCCCCAGAGTTACGTCTCCGTTAAGCCGGAATAGCCAAATATGGAATAATCATGAATCAATGTCTAACAGAGATAGGACCTGTCACCGTTTCCACCATTGAATTCATCGTCCAGAAACTGCCTCATCTTACAATTTTTCTTCTTCCTGAAGCTTTCTTCACTGATGAAAAGGCATATTTTTCTTTTTTAATTGTGTATGTTCATCTCTGTTATTATGGCTTTAACAGCAGCTTTCCTTTTGTCTTTCTTGACTGCATGAGGTCATGAACCTGTGCAGCCTCTCTTAAAGGGAAAACTTCACCGATGGTCAGTTTCAGCTTGCCTTGAGCCAGATACGTAAACAGCTCCTGAAGGCTTGGCTTTAACAGGTCAGGCCTTTTCATGATCTGCGGAAGGAAAAATCCTATCACGGATTGATTTTTTCCCATAAGGTTCGAAGGATAAAATTTGCTTGGCTCCCCGCTAGCGACACCATAAACAACAATCCTGCCAAACACAGCGAGACATTTCAGTGTCTTATGGAACACATCGCCTCCTGCCATTTCTAGAGCAACATCTACGCCTTTGCCATCTGTTGCTTCGAGAACTTTATTTTCCCAGCCATCCTCCGTATAGTTGACTGCCACATCAGCGCCCATCTGCACCGCAAGTTCCAGCTTGTCCTCAGAACTGGCAGTTGCTATGATTTTTCCGGCTCCAAAAAGCTTCGCAAGCTGGACAGCGATCGTTCCGACTCCTCCGCCTGCCGCATGAACGAGCACCGTTTCTCCTTCTTCAAGCCTTCCCATCGTTTTAAGAATATGGTAGGCGCTTAATCCCTGCAGAGGCAATGCGGCAGCCTGCTGAAAATCGAGATGGTCATCAATCGGTATTACAAATCTTCCATCAGCCAGCGCATATTCTGCGTAGCCACCGGATTCGATTAAGGTCACGACCCTTGTGCCAGGTTTTATGTGAGCGGATTTCTCTCCTGTTTCAACAACGACCCCTGCGACTTCAGCTCCAGGAACAAATGGCAAAGGTGTAGGAATGACATATTGGCCTTCTCTGCGTGCCGTATCCGCATAATTCACGCCGACAGCATGGATTTCAATCAGTACTTCATGTCCTTTAGGAACAGGTTTGTCGAGTTCAACATTCTCCAGCACTTGCGGTCCGCCATATTCTTTAAATCGTACTGCTTTCATCGTCATCCTCCTATTTGCCGGTAAACACGGGCTGTCTTTTTTCTTTAAACGCCGAAATGCCTTCTTGATGATCTTCTGTTGAGATCATAAGTGTCTGGTTTAAACGTTCCTGCTCAAGAATCTCTTCAAGGGTAGATTGATAGGAAGCATCAATAAGCTTTTTCATCTTTCCAAAGGCTGCCACAGGACCGTTTGCCAGTTTAGCAGCCAATTTGAACACTTCAGCCTCCAGCCTTTCAAGTGGAGCCAGGTAATTGATTACTCCTAGTTGGTAAAGTCTCTCTGCTGAAATCGGCTCGGCGCTGAAAAAGAACTGTTTTGCTAGATGAGGCCCGATGAGCTTAGGCAGGAAGTAAGAGCCTCCTCCATCAGAGATCAGTCCGACCTGTGAGAAACTCAGCGCAAATTTGCTGTCTTCTGCAGAGACGATTAAGTCGCAGGCCATCGCAAGGTTAAAGCCGGCCCCCGCAGCAAATCCGTGGACAGCAGCAATGATCGGAATCTCCGTTTCTTTCATCGCCAGGATGCAGCGGTTGAGTTTGCCGATATGGTGATACACATCATTGGAAGTCGCCTTCCCCATCGTTTTGACATCACCGCCTGCACTGAAAGAGCGACCAGCTCCCTTGAGCACGATGACTTTTATATCTTCTCGGTTTTGTGCTTCAGCGCATGCATCGGTCAACCCGGTGATCATTTCCTCGCTGAAGGAATTTAAACTCTCCGGTCTGTTTAAGGTGAGGATCATTATCGGACCCTCGGATTCTACTAAAAGGTGTTCTTGATTCATTATTTTCTCCTCCTTTAATTACATAATGAGCCAGCCGCCGTCAGCTAGTACGTCTGATCCTGTCATATAAGAAGCTTCACTCGATGCTAGAAAAGATATAATATTGGCAATCTCCTCCGGCTTGCCGACCCTTTTTAATGCGGTATTTTTTTTGATGGCTCTTACAAATTGTTCATTCTCAAGGCCTTCTTCTGTGAGCGGTGTTTCAATAAAACCGGGAGAAACAGAGTTGACCCGGATGCAATAAGGGGATAGTTCCAAGGCAAGTGCTCTCGTAAAATTGATGACACCGGCTTTTGCAGCACTGTAATGAGGAATATGGGCACCTGCCTGATGTCCGGAAAGGGAGGCTACATTGACAATGGCCCGGTTCTGCCGTTTTGTTTCTTTTTTGGCACCATCAATCATGATTTTTCCTAGCATACGAGAAACGAGAAACACGCTCTTTAAGTTGGCGCTTTGTACGTGATCCCATTCACTGGCAGCAGTTTCCATGATTCTTGTTTGGGAGCTGCCGCCTGCATTATTGATCAGCACGTGCAGCTCACCAAATTGCGATTGGACGTGTTCTGCCAATCCCTCAACTTCTTTTTCACTCGTTACATCTGCTGTGAAAATTCCCGCTGCCTGAGCATTGGGAATTTTGCTGATCTCTGCCGACGTGTTTTCCAGTTTAGACTTTGTCCGGCCGACTAAAATCACTTTGGATCCCTCTTTCGCCAGTTTGATTGCAGCGGCTTGCCCTATTCCGCTGCCGGCTCCGGTGATTAGGGCAATAGAGTGCGTGAACTTCATAACCCTGCTCCTTTAGCAAATAAAAGTATTTGCTTCATATTGTTTCTCTGCGATCATGCGGTTTCTAGCGACACTTTTCCCAAATTGATGACAGCAGTTACAAGATTGCGTGATCAACAATACAAGCTGATTTGTTTTCTCACCATCCGTCAGTTCGTGGACAAGCTTGCGTGCCAGCATTTCAGCTTCCCACAGACTGTCTTCTAATATCGTGTGGGTCAGGGCTGTTTTGAGGGCTGCCTTTTCAGCCCCGCTTTTCTTGACGGCTTTCAAAGTACGGAATACAGAAGATTCAGCTGCATAAAGGTTTATGGCTAAATCAGCGAGTGCCATTAAAGCCTCCTGTTCCTGAATCAGTCCATCACCAAATGCTTCATAGGCTATACCTGCAGAGAGAAGGAACAGATGGCGTATGGTTTCTATAGCGTGCCGTTCTGCAGCCATAAGGGAGGTGCCTTGTTCCTTCGCCTGCTGCAAGGACCGGACCGCACCTTGGATAGAGGTTTGAAGGTCGATCTCCCCTTTTATTGCCTTTCTAAAAAGGTGGGTTGGAATGAGCAGCCGGTTAATTTCGTTCGTACCTTCAAAGATACGGTTGATCCTTGAGTCTCTGTACATCTGTTCAATCCCGTATTCTTTTATAAATCCTGCACCGCCATGCAGCTGAAGCGCTTCATCAGCGATATAATCCAATGTTTCCGATCCATAGACTTTACAGATCGCACATTCTGTGGAGTATTCACTCAACCGTGTTCCGACAGTTTTCAAATCAGAAGAATCATTCAGATCTCGAAGAGCATCTTCAATTAAGCTTGCCGTCCGGTACTGGAGAGATTCTGCCGCATACAGGCGGGCAGCCAGTTTGGAGATTTTTTCTTTCGTAGCTGGAAAGTCAGCGATCCGCTGCTTAAATTGTTTACGTTCCTGAATAAACTGTACCGCTTTCTGGTACCCGTATTTTGCAGCTCCCATGGTGGCGGATCCGAGATTAAATCTTCCAAGGTTCAGGACATTTAAGGCGATAACATGGCCTTTTCCGATATCGCCAAGCAGGTTTTCCACGGGTACGAGACAATCTTCAAGAATAACCGACCGGGTCGATGAACCTTTGATCCCCATTTTATTTTCTTCGGGTCCAAGTGCTAAGCCTGGAAAATCCTTTTCAACAATAAAGGCTGTAAATTTCGATCCATCCACTTTGGCATACACGATAAAGGTGTCTGAAAAAACAGCGTTGGTAATATAGATTTTTGTACCGTTTAAAACATAATGAGTGCCTTCCTCGTTCAGGACTGCTGTCGTTTGCGCGGCCAAGGCATCTGAGCCGGCATTCGGTTCTGTCAGACAATAGGCACCTAGGAATTCACCTGATGCCATTTTCGGAAGGTATTTTTTCTTTTGGTCTGGTGTACCGAAATAGGTGATTGGCAGTGTGGCGATACACGTATGATTGGAATGCGCTACGCCGTATGCGCTTGAAGGGCCGACCATCTCACCGACGATGCCCTTGCTGATCTTATCGAGGCCCAGCCCGCCGTATTGTTCAGGAATACTGTGAGCCAAAAGGCCAAGCTCCCCTGCTTTTTTTAATAAAGAAACAATCCGTTTAAAATCCTGGCTCTCGATGTTTTCACGATAAGGTCCGACTTCTTTTTCAATAAATTGCCTGGCCGTTGCCTTGATCATCACATGTTCTTCAGTGAAATCCTCCGGGGTAAACAAGTGCTCCAAATCTATGGATGAAAATAAAAATCCGGAGCCTTTCACTCTCGTACCGGTTTGTGCCATGAAAGTTCCCTCCCTTTCTGTGTTTAAGATTGCTGTTGGGCGTGCGCTTGTTCAATGGTGGCTTTCCCATCCTTCAGCACCGCAACAACAGGGGCTGCATCGACAGCAGAGGCAAAATCCAAGTCGTCAAATAAGCCGTATCTGGCAAATAAATTTCCAACATAGGACGACTGAAGAACCTGATAAGCATTCTGTCTGTTTCCTTTATACAGATAGTAGGCCGTTTGGGCAGCGTCACTCAGCTGCAGCGGTTCTCCACCCAGCTCAACTAACGCCGTAATGAGATGTCCTGCTCCATATACATCCTCGAGGCTCACCTCTCCGTAATTGCCGGAGCAGATGATAACGATCGTACTCGAACTATTGTGATGTAACAAAGCCTTAGCAGTCGCTGTATTATTCAGTAAAGAAGAAATATATACTTTTTGTGCCCCTGCTGTTTTTCGAAGAGCCACTGTGCCGTTCGTCGTGGATAAGATAAGTGTTTTTCCCTGGACTTGGCGGCTGAGCAATAAAGGGCTCGGATATAGAAAACCGTCAATTGGTTTGGCATGCAGCTCTCCGGCCAGAAGGTAATCTCCCTTTTGGAACATTTTTGATAACTCCCGCGCTTCTTTGTGGTCTTTCACAGGAATTACATCTTTTGCTCTTTGATACAACGCAGATACGATGGTCGTGGTCGCCAACAAGACATCAAGTACCACGGCAATTTTGTTATTTTCAGCCATCTTTTCAGAATGGATCTCTTCCTTTTTCAAAAGCAAATGGACTTTCATCTCTTCACCTCATTGTCCAAAAGCAGTATGGGAGGCATGCAGGATCAAGCTTTTGACAAAGTGATGAAATTGTGAAAAGCGGGCATCCTCGGTTTGCCCTTTTTTATACCGGTAATAGATTTGCTGGCAGATAACAGCTAGTTTGAAATAGGCGAACGTTAAGTAAAAATTGATTGCGCTAACGTCTCTACCGCTTTTTTTAGCATATTCCTCTATAAACTGTTCCCTCGTAAAAAAACCTTCCATAGTGGTTACAGGCGGTTTTCCCAGTCCCGTTTTCAAAAGATCGGGATCATCGGCTTCAATCCAGTATCCCATGGCGACTCCAAGATCGGCGAGAGGGTCTCCAACCGTACTCATCTCCCAGTCAAACAATCCTGTCATGTGGTTCAAGCGCTGATCAAACATACTGTTATTGAGCTTGTAATCATAATGGATCATGGAAGCGGGCTGCTGTGTTGGGATATGGTCCGCAAGCCATGTGGTCAAATGCTTCACTTCCGGAATATCATCGGTTTTCGAACGATCATACCTGGATATCCATCCATGCACCTGCCGTTCCATGAACCCATCAGGCTTGCTGATTTCAGATAATCCTGTTTTTTTGTAGTCAATGGCATGCAGCTGGACAAGCTGATTCACCATCTCACTGGAAATCTGGCCGCATAGATGCCGAGTCACCTGGACTCCCTTCGGAAAAGAGGTATCAACTACGATTCCGTGTTTTCTTTCCATCAAGAAAAACGGTCGGCCAACGATCTCCTCTCCTTTTGAAAAAAGAAGAGGCTTTGGAGCAGGCGGGAACATTTCATGAATCTCAGACAGAATACGGAATTCCCGCTCCATATCGTGGGCTTTTGGCGCAACGGGGCCAAGCGGCGGCCTCCGCAGAACGGCTTCCCATTCTCCCATTTTGAGCTGATACGTCAAATTGGAATGGCCACCGGAGAACTGCAGGATTTCCAGCGCCTCTTCCGGCAATTCATCCATTGAATGCCTAAGGAAACGCTCAAGAGCAGCAAGATCCAGTTCTTCTCCCTGGCGAACGGCTATCGTATCCTTACTCATGTCTTCCTCCTCCTCGATTCATTTATTTCAAGATTCTGACTCTTGAGTCTGCAATACTAGATTCTCTTTCAATGCGTCGCGCAGAAATTCTGGTATATGAGCAGTCTGCTGTGTTTTAAAGTCAAAATACACAATGACTGCATTCCCTCTCGCAACTAACTCCTCGGTTTCTGCTTTATAGATATCGTGTTCCAATGTAAAGCTTTTTGTTCCGATTTTTGATACCCCGGTCCGCACCACTAGTCTTTCGTTAAAATAACCTTGTGCCATGAAGTCACATTTTGTGGAAGCAAGAATAAAGCTCCATTCGTTCGTGTTCATTTCAAGGCCGAGGGTTTCAAAGCAGCGGACCCTCGCTTCTTCCAGATAAATAAAATAACTCGTGTTGTTAATGTGGCCCAGGGCATCCGTTTCACAGAACCGTACCGTCAGTTCAATTTCATGCATGTCTTTCCTCACTTTCTGCCTCTTACCGATCAACGATGCTGAAAGGCTGGTTTTCTTTTTTCAAAAAATGCCTGAACGCCCTCTTTAATATCTTCCGTTTGGAACACTTCCTGAAACAGAGAAGCTTCCACTTCGATGCCTTCATTCAAGGATTTGTTAATGCCTACATCAACCGATTGTTTAATTCGTGATAGAGCCTGAAGCGAGTGGCGCGTGATTTTACTCGCCAACTGTTTGGCACTGACCAGTCCTTCACCGGAAGGAACTACCTTATTGACCAGTCCGATTCGTTCAGCTGCGGCTGCTGAAATCGGTTCCCCTGTAAACATCATTTCTTTTGCTTTCGCTTCTCCCACTAAGCGGGGAAGACGCTGTGTTCCTCCCCCGCCAGGAAATAAACCGAGGGTAACTTCAGGCAATCCGATCTGGCTGTGTTCCTCCGCAATCCTCATATCGCATGAAAGGGCAAGTTCGCAGCCGCCTCCGAGTGTCAAGCCGTTCAGGACAGCGATCGTAGGCTTTGGAAAAGAATCAATTCGGTTTAGGATATAATGGACCTCCATCACTTGTGCCCTCATATCAGGGTTCCCCATCATCTGAGGAAACTCTTTAATGTCGGCTCCAGCAACGAATGCTTTTTCTCCCTCTCCCGTTAGTACAACAGCTACCGTTTCCCGGTCATGTTCCAACTCCATGAACGTATCATCAAGCTCCTGGAATACGGCTCTGCTCAATACATTCAGTGGCGGATTGTTTATCGTAATGACAGCGAGATGATTGTCTTTTACTACCTCAAGATATTTTCCCATTATAGTTTCACTCCATCAGTTTCATAGTTGTACCAGCCTTTGCCGGTTTTTCTCCCTAAATGGCCTTGCTTCACCTTCTCTTCAATGCAGGCAAACGGCTTGTCTTCTGGATCGCCCGTCTCTTTATAGCGCTGTTCCATGACATAGTAGCCGACATCGATGCCGGATAAGTCCATAAGTTCAAATGGTCCGATCGGGTGGTTCAATGCTTTACAGCAGATGATATCGATGTCTTTATAGTCAGCGATTCCTTGTTCATACAGGTAAACGGCTTCTTTCTGCAGCGCACCCAAAATACGGTTGGCAATAAAACCCGAAATCTCTTTTTTAAGCAGAACTGCGGTACGGTTGATCCGCTTGCAAATCTCCATCGTCAGCTGAGCCGTTTCTTTGGATGTTTGGTCACTCATCACCACTTCCACACAATCCATCACGAGAGGCGGGAAAAAGAAATGCATGTTAACTACCTTCTCCGCACGGTTTGTCTCTGAAGCAATCAGACTATTGACGATTGTTGAACTGTTGGTTGCAAAAATGGTATGCTCAGGCGCCAACTGCTCAAGCTTTGCAAACACTTCCCGCTTCACTTCCAGTTTTTCCACAACAGCTTCAATCACAAAATCGGTATTTCTGACCGCATCTTCAAAGCTTGTTGTGAAACGAAGGCGCTGAAAAGCCGCTTCTTTCTGATCGTCAGAAAGCTTTCCTTTAGTCACCCATCTGTCCATAATGGCATTGAGTTTGCTCTCTGCTTTGGAAAGCGCCAGTTCCTGCACGTCCTGTATGACAGTTTCAAATCCGCCAAGCGCGCACAGCATGGCGATCTGATGTCCCATTTGGCCTGCACCTAATACAGTAATCTGCTGTACATCTTCTGCTTTCATCGTATAGCCTCCCGTTATTTAGTATCAATTTCTATGTGCTATGCCATTTAGAATCATTTCTACAAATATTTCGGCTACTTCTCTTTCTGACATCATTCCATCCGGATTGAACCATTGATAGCTCCAGTTAGCTGCGCCAAGAATTCCAAACGTAACGATGGATTCGTTCAGGTCAGAACGAAATTCACCGTTTTCAATGCCGTCATGGATCAACTGCTCCAGATTAAAGCGGAAACGGTCCCGTTTAGGAATAATCAGGGAGAGGCGCTCTTCGTTCAGGTTTTTGATTTCCCTGAAGAACACTTTTGCACTGGCTCCGGCCTGTCTGATGTTGCCGATTAACGCATAAACGATCTCAAACAGCTTTTCTTTGCTTGATTTCGTTTCATCAGAGATGATTCGTTCCTGCTGGTTTAATAGTTCATCAATATATCTGTTGTGAATGTTCATCAGCAGTTCTTCTTTGCTTGCAAAATAATAATAAAAAGTCCCTTTTGTTACGCCAAGAGCATCAACAATATCCTGTATGGATGTTTCACTGAATCCCTTTTTCTCAAATAAACGGATGCTGCATTCCGTAATTTTTTCCTTCATGTCTGTGTCCTCGCATTCTTTAATCAATTTCAGGCAAAATTATATCATTCTCTTTCTCTCCTTTTCTTTTTTTCTCAATGAATCTATATAATTGTCCCTACCTTGTCTTTATTCTTGCTTCTTCCCGCAAAGCTCTGCGCAGAATTTTACCGACATTCGTCTTTGGCAGCTGCTCGCGAAACTCGATGATATGCGGGATCTTATACGCAGATAAATTTTGTTTGCAATAGTAAATAATCTCATCCTCTGTCGCGGTTTCCCCTGCTTTTAATACGACGATAGCCTTCACATCCTCTCCTCTGTAAGCATCAGGTACACCAATCACAACGGCCTCCTGAACGGATGGAAATTCATACAGCACTTCTTCTACTTCCCTTGGATAGATGTTATAGCCGCTCGCGATAATAAGATCCTTCTTGCGATCCATGATGAAGACATAACCGTCATCATCCATCTTGGCTATATCTCCGGTGTAGAGCCAGCCGTTGCGAAGGGTATGTTCTGTCTCCTCCGGCATGTTCCAATAACCCTTCATGACTTGCGGCCCCTTGATAATGAGCTCGCCAAGTTCACCTGTCTTTACGTCTTCAGTTCCTGTTGCCAAGTCCACGATATGGTAATCTGTCGACGGCAGACCAATGCCTACGCTCCCTTCTTTTTGTTCAGAAAACATCGGATTGCAATGTGTGGTCGGTGAGGCTTCTGATAATCCGTAGCCTTCTAGAATCTTTGAACCTGTCTTTCTTTCAAAATCCTGAAGCAGTTCTACAGGCATCGGAGCACTTCCGCTGTTGCACACTTTTATACTGTCTATACCGAAGTTTTCAGCTTCCGGATGGTTGGTGATCGCAACATACATCGTCGGAACACCGGGAAAAACGGTCGGTTGTTCTTTTTTAATTGTTTGAAGAACCTCATTGATGTCGAATCTCGGGAGCAAGATTGATTCTGATGCGGTATAGATTGCGAGATTCATACAGGAAGTCATGCCAAACACATGGAAAAGAGGAATGACCGTTAAATACTTTTCTTTCCCGATCTCAATGTTATATTTAAAAAACTCATGTGATTGAAGGACGTTAGCGATAATATTTTTATGCGTCAGCATGGCGCCTTTGGAACGTCCAGTGGTCCCTCCGGTGTATTGTAAAACCGCAACATCCTGTTCAGGAGTGATCGCTGCAGGATCGATCCGTCCGGTGCCGCTTTGCAAAAACTGAGAAAAAGACCAGTCAGGTGAAACATCTTTTGGGTTTTCATCAAAACTAACCGAGATGATCCGTTTTAAAGGAGAAACATGCTGTTGCTTTTTCACCTGTTCATAAAGCGGTTCATAGACGACGATGGTCTCAGCTCCGCTGTCTTCGAGGATATGCTGCAGTTCCCGCTCAACGAGCATCGGATTAACCTGGGTAACGATCGCTCCGGCAGTCAGGACTCCATAGTATGTAATCACATATTGAGGACAGTTCGGCAGCATGATGGCCACACGGTCTCCGGCTTTCACTCCCGACTGCTGCAAAGCGGATGCAAAACCGTTTACGAGGTTCTGCAGTTCTCCGTACGTGGTCTTTTGGCTATAAAAGGATAAAGCGTTGTAATGAGGATATCGTTCTGCTGTCTGTTGAAGCAACTGCGGGATGGACAGGTCAGGAATCTGTATATCTGGTTGTATGGTTTCAGGATAATGGCTTTTCCAAACTTTGTTTTCGCTCATTATTAACCCTCCAGATTTTTAAAAGTTGATGAGATGGCTGTTTTGGCGGTAAAAACTTTATTATTGATCAGATGATACTCGACAGAAGTCAACCAATTTTGACGTCATGAGTTTGTCGGGAAAATACCAGTAAAGCCCGTTCTAAAAAACACTCAAAAAATCAGCCCGCCGCCATCCACAGATAAAGTGGCTCCTGTAATAAATGATGCTTCATCTGAAGCGAGGAACAGCACCGCTCTTGCCACTTCTTCAGGTTTTCCGATCCTCCCGAGAGCATTGGCGGTAGAGATGATCGGCCATTTTCTTCCATTGTTCTTCCAGTTATCGATGATGCTCGTATCGATAACTCCTGGAGCAACGGCATTCACTCGAATGTTATGTCTGCCATATTCAAGTGCGGCGTTCTGAGTGAGCAGGATAACTCCGCCTTTTGATGCATTATAAGCGGATAAGTATTTCTGCCCTTTAAGTCCAAGCAAGCTCGAAGTATTGATGATGACTCCTCCTCCGGCTTTGATCAGTTCCGGAACGCCGTGTTTGATTCCGAGGAAGACCCCTTTTAAGTTGATATCCACAATGCGGTCCCATTCTTCTTCAGGAAGATCTGTACTTTTTACCTCAGGGTTTCCAATACCGGCATTATTGAACAAAATATGCAGAGCCCCAAACTCGCTAATGGCCGCGTCGATCACCTTTTTTACCTGCTTAGAGTCTGTAACATTTGTTTTGATAAAAATGGCCTGTCCACCTTGTTCTCTAATTAAACGAACGGTCTCTTCCCCAAAGTCTTCTTTCACGTCAGCGATGGCCAGCTTGGCGCCTTCCTTGGCAAAAAGAAGAGCAGCAGCACGGCCGATGCCCCCTCCTCCGCCTGTAATCACCGCTGTTTTTCCCTGCAGTCTCATAACTTCAACCCTTCCCTGCTTCTGTCTTTACAAGGCATGTGCCCCGCCGTCTACAATCAGCACGTCTCCTGAAACATAATTAGAAGCATTTGATGCAAGGAAAAGAGCGGCTCCTTTAAGATCATCGTCACTGCCAAAACGGTTGAGAGGCGTCCCCTCTAGAATGGCATCTTTTCCGTGTTCAATGAGCACTTTCGACATTTTGGTTGGAAAAAATCCTGGAGCTATCGCGTTCACATTAATATTGTGCTGCCCCCATTTCACGGCAAGATCCTTTGTGAAAGTTATGACTGCTCCCTTGCTCGTGTTGTAGCCGATCGTATCCATATAACGCGGATCTGTGCCCCCAAGTCCCGCAACAGAGGCAATATTGATGATTTTGCCTGATTTCTGTTCTATCATCACTTTCCCTGCAGCCTGGCTCATTAAAAATGTGCCTGTCACGTTTACGTCGATCACCTTTTTCCATGCTTCATATGGCATTTCTGCGGCGGGTGCGCCCCATGTCGCTCCGCTGTTATTGACGAGAATATCGATGGAATCAAATTCCTGCAGCGTTCGATCGATCACAGATTGAACATCTTCCGGATTTGAGATATCGCACTTCAAGGCGAGTGTCTTTATTCCGAGTTGCTTTAACTTCTGAGCTGTTTCCTCACAGGCCTCAACTTTTCTGGAACAGAGAACAACGTTGGCGCCTGCTTCAGCGAACGCTTCGGCAATCTGCTGCCCTAATCCCCTTCCTCCGCCTGTAATGATCGCTGTTTTACCTGTTAAATCAAACAGCTTGAGTACATTCATGTTTCTGCCCTCTTTCTTTGAAAATTCTAATGGACCAACAGTTCTTGCGGGTATTTTTTAAGTTCTAGTCTGGCTAGCTGTGCCCGGTGGACTTCATCCGGACCGTCAGCAAGCCTTAATGTTCTTGCATTCGCCCACTGGGCAGCAAGTGTAAAGTCGTCAGAGACCCCTGCTCCTCCAAAAGCCTGAATGGCGCGGTCCAGCACGCGCAGCGCCATTGAAGGTGCGACAACTTTGATCATAGCGATCTCAGTCTTGGCTTCTTTATTGCCGACGGTGTCCATCATATATGCTGCTTTTAAGGTCAGGAGCCTGGCTTGTTCAATTTCAATCCTTGAATCAGCGATCCATTCACGGATTACTCCTTGATTTGCAATTGGTTTTCCGAAGGCTGTCCGTTTTTGAACGCGCTTACATAATTCTTCAAGCGCTCTTTCTGCTGCTCCGATCAGCCGCATGCAGTGATGGATCCTTCCCGGTCCAAGCCTTCCTTGAGCGATAGCAAATCCTTTCCCTTCACCCCAGATGATATTCTCAGCCGGCACTCGTACATTTTCATAGGTGATTTCTCCATGTCCATGCGGAGCATGATCATAACCGAAAACGGAAAGCATCCTTTCCACCTTCACCCCAGGGGTATCCAAAGGCACAAGAATCATGGATTGCTGCTCATGCCGGCTCGCACCTGGATTGGTCTTTCCCATCACGATAGCAATTTTGCATCGAGGATCCCCGGCTCCGGATGACCACCATTTCCGTCCGTTGATGACATATTCATCTCCATCCTTTTCAATGCGTGCTTCAATATTCGTGGCATCCGAGGAAGCGACTTCGGGTTCTGTCATGGAAAAACAGGATCTGATCGTCCCTTCTAAAAGGGGCTTGAGCCACGACTCTTTCTGTTTTTCTGTTCCATAGCGGACAAGAACCTCCATATTTCCTGTATCAGGTGCGCTGCAGTTAAAGGCTTCTGGCCCGATGAGGGATCGTCCCATAATTTCACATAGCGGGGCATACTCCTGATTGGTAAGTCCAGCTCCATCTTCACTGTCAGGCAAGAACAGATTCCATAAGCCTTCTTTTCTCGCTTTTACTTTCAATTCTTCCATTATCGGCGGAACTGCGCTCCATCGGTCCTTTTGCTTATTAAGCTGTTCTTCATAAAGAGCCTCATTTGGATATACATACTGTTCCATAAAAAAGATGATCCTTTTTTGCAAGTCTTTCACTTTTTCAGAATACGAAAAATCCAAAATCTTCATCTCCTCTCAACTTACTAACCGGTCGGTATGTTAGATTATCTAAAGTATACTCTTTTCGATAAAATTATCAATAAAATAAACTTATTATTCAAAAAATTAATAAGAAAGTTCTTTATGTAAGGCTCTTTACTAAAAGATTGTTGCTTACGGAACAGTTTTGTAAAGACTCCATTGATAAGTTGATTGGAGTGGAAGGTGCGAGACTCCTGCGGGAGAAGCGCGACAGGTGAGACCCACAGGCGCCTGCGCAGAGGAGGCTCACCGCGCGCCCCGCGGAAAGCGAGCAGCCTGGAACGGAAATCAACACCCCCAATAGCAACAAAGAATACGAAAACAGCCTTATGTATTTAATTCGGGTATGGGAAATACTAATCCCGGAGGTGGAAGCTTTGAGCAAACCAATGATCATCATTCTGTGGACCGTGGCTGTCTTCTTTCTTTATTTCGCGTGGTCAGACTTTGTACAGGGACAGTTTAAATTTTCTAAATTTGAAGGCAGTGTGCTTGAAAAAGATTACTCAGAAAAAACGGTAGAAAGAGGAACAAATATTCAAAGCCTGCCAAACTATACCATTCGCCTTTCATCAGGCCAGGCTGTTTCTGTTTCGTCACCGGATTTTAATTCTATAAAGAAGGGAGACCATGTCTTCTTCATCAAACAAAATGGAAGCATAAGTCTCTATAAAAGAGAAAGCCAATCCTAAAAAAGGATTGGCTTTTACACGTTTTCTTTCACTTTTTCCGTTAAAAAGAAATATAAAACAAAAGCTATTGCTTCACACAGTGCAATGATGAAAGCCATTGAACCAGCAGGATTACTTCCCCAGAGCCCAACCAATGGTGCTGCAATACCACCGAGTATAAAAGGCAGCAGCCCTAGCAGCGCAGAAGCACTCCCTGCTGCCTTTTGCTGATTCTGCATAGCGAGTGAAAAACTGGCCGTACTGACGATTCCTACGCTGGATACCGTTAAAAATAAGGAAATGAGCAAGCCGAATAAGCTTTTCGTTGCAAGACTTACAATGACCATTAGGATACTGCCTCCTAACGCAATCAGCAACCCGCTTCGCAATAGTGCCGTTTCGCTGACTTTTCCTGCAAGTTTTCCAGCAATCTGGCTGGCGATGATAATTCCAACTCCATTGATTGCAAAAAACACACTGAACGCTTGTGGTGAGGCACTGAACACATTTTGAATGACGAAAGGAGATCCTGAAATATAGGCGAACATAGCTGCCATGACAAGCCCCTGTGAGGCTGCATACCCCATAAAAACACGGTCACTCAGCAGTTTTTTGTACGTCGTAAGCGTCTGTTTGATCCCGCCAGATGTCTGATTCTCTGCTGAAAGCGTTTCTTGCAAACCAAAGAAGGCAGCAAGCAGCATAAGCAGACTTAAGACACAAAGAACAATAAACACGCCTCTCCATGAGGTGAACTGCAATAATTGTCCTCCTGCCACAGGAGCCAGGATCGGAGCGATACCGTTAATCAGCATCAATAAAGAAACGAACTTTGTCATATCCGGGCCGGAAAAAAGATCTCGGACCATGGCTCTGGATATGACAATGCCACCGGCTCCTGAAGCTCCCTGAACAAATCTAAGGAAAATGAGAATACTGATATTTGGAGCAAAAACACAGAGCAAAGAAGAGACGGCATATAGTCCCAGGGCGATCTGCAGCGGGCTCTTCCTTCCTCTTCTGTCACTGATAGGACCTACAAACAATTGCCCCACGGCAATCCCCAACAAGCAGGCAGTGAGACTGAGCTGTGCGGCTGAAGAGGTGGTACTCAGCTCTTTTGTTAGATTAGGTAAAGCAGGCAGATACATATCAATGGATAATGGACCGATTGCCGTCATCGAGCCTAAAATTAATGCAAGCCAGAGCCTTTTGAATGTGCTGGATTGTTGAATAGCTGAATAAGGTGAATTTTCTGGATTAGTTTGATTCATGGCTCTTCCCTTTCGATTCGGTTATTCGGTGTTCAAGCCTCTTACTGATCGATTCCAGCTCTCTTATTTTTTCTTCAGCATCTTCTTTGTGTTTCTGAAGAATGTCCAGGAATGAATCCAGGTTTCGTTTTTCGAGCTGGAGCTTGATCTGCTTGAGTGGGACTCCCATAGATTTTAAATAATAAATGATGTCCAACAGTTCGAATTGCTCAATGGAGTAGTAGCGAAAACCAGAAACGGGATCAACGTTTACTGGCGTAAATAAACCGATTTCGTCATAATAGCGCAGCGTTTTAACGGGGATGTTGTGAAATTTAGCCATCTGGCCAATGGAGAATCTGTTTTTCATGAAAACATCTGCTTTATAATAATGAACCTATCTTAACACAAAAATGGCAGCTCCTCCTTATGAAGTAAGCCGCCATTTATTTGCGTACTCTGCTTTATAGGTTCACACCTTTCATTCCGGCTTCAGGATATCGTTCACCTGCAACCGCTCCCCTTGGTGCAGCCTCATTGATCCGGTTTAGGTCTTCTTGTGTCAGTTCAACCTTTATTGCCCCAACATTTTCTTCTAAATAACGGGTTTTCTTTGTTCCGGGAATTGGGACGATATCATTACCTTGTGCAAGCAGCCAGGCTATAGCCAGCTGTGATGTACTGCAGTTTTTTTCTAAAGCGATCTCTTTTATTTTTTCAACAAGATCTAAGTTCTTTTGAAAGTTTTCTCCTTGAAACCTTGGAGAAAACCGGCGGTAGTCATCCTCAGCCAAGTCTTCAATTTTTTTGATCTGACCTGTTAAAAAGCCTCGGCCAAGCGGGCTGTAGGGAACAAATCCGATGTCAAGCTCCCGGATCGCAGGCAGAATTTGTTCTTCAACATCCCGGCTCCATAATGAATATTCTGTTTGTACCGCTGTAATGGGATGGACATCATGTGCGCGCCGAATGGTTTCAGGAGAAGCTTCTGAAAGGCCCAGATAGCGTATTTTTCCTTCCTGAGCAAGAATCGACATTGCCCCTACCGTTTCTTCTATAGGGATCCCTGGATCGACTCTGTGTTGATAGTAGAGATCAATGTAATCCGTGCCAAGCCGCCTCAAACTGTTTTCACACGCTTCTTTCACATATTTCGGATGTCCGTTTACACCTAAAAAGGAACCGTCTTCTCCCCTTACATTGCCAAATTTTGTAGCAAGGATGACATCCTTCCGGCAATCACTGATCGCTGTACCTACCAATTCTTCATTTTTGCCAACACCATACATGTCAGCGGTATCCAGGAAGTTTACACCTAATTCAAGTGCATGGTGAATGGTTTTTAGTGACTCCTGATCATCTTGTCCGCTGTAAAAGTCCGACATGCCCATGCAGCCCAATCCAAGGGATGAGACTTCCAGACCCTCATTGCCTAGTTTTCTTTTTTGCACATTGTTCATCCTCTCTCATTTAGTCAAACCAATTCATACAAAGTACCTTTACCCTGTTTTCCTCCATAAAAAAACGAAGAGAAACGTGTTGGCTTCTCTTCGTGTTGTAATCGACTATTTTAACCACTCGGTGATTTCCTGATAGGGTTGTTTTTTGATAGCCGCAGGCGCTTTATTTGGATAGCCAAGATAGATAAATCCAGCCATTTCACCTTTGTCTGAGAGGCCGAAATAAGACCTTACTCTGTCGTCATAACAAATCGTGCCTGTGCGCCAAACTGCCCCAAGACCGAGCGCATGGGCAGCAAGCAGCATATTTTGAATAGAGGCACTGACAGCTGCTGTTTCCTCCTTATGAATCACTTTTTGGTGATCTCCCGGCTCTACTCCTACCGCAATAATAACCGGTGCACGAAGAGGTTTTTTCTTTACCCTCTCCAATTTTTGCTGATCCTCTTCTGACAGTGGTTCATTCATTGCAGACTTTGTGATTTCTGCCAGAAGCTCTCCCAGCTTGTTTCTCCCTGCTTCGCTGATGACAAAGAACCTCCAAGGATTCGTACGGTGGTGGTTTGGAGCATATGTTCCTGCTTCTAAAATTTTTTCGATGAGATGATCGGGAACTGGATCATCCTTAACCGAACCTATGCTTCTCCTTGTTTTAATCGCTTCAAAAATATCCATACTGCATCATCCTTTTTAACTACCTTATGCTTATTTATGAATCCATTATAACGCTGCTGATTTTCAGGAGCCAATGTTTTACTTTTAAACAGTTGCAAGGATCTGAAAAACGAATGCCTTTTTTCAGTTTCGGAAACCTTAATAGACGAGCAGCATTGTCTGCTCAATTCTATGCGGGGGTGTTGCATCATGGCAAGAAACAAACTTTTGGTACCTGGTTCTGAGAATGCGTTAAACCGGATGAAAGAGGAAATCGCCAATGAGTTTGGAGTGAAGCTTGGTGCAGATACGACCGCACGGGCTAATGGATCTGTAGGCGGAGAGATGACAAAACGTCTCATTGCCATGGCAGAACAGCAGCTTGGAAATCAGCCCCGATAGTGTTGATTTCAAAAAAAGAGACCCCATTCGGGTCTCTTTTTCACTTTAACGCTTTGTTAACATTGATGTTGGAATTAAGGTTGATAGAAGAAGGCCTGATACAATCAACAAAATGCTTTTACAAAACCTACTTTAAAAACCGATTCATATTTCTTCCAAAATAGATCTCATCCATCTCCTCGGTAATTCTTTTGGTGATTTCCGCTTGTTCCTGTTCGGTCAGTGTATCCCTTGAGTACCCGAATAAGTAATTGTTCAGGTCAAAATTTTTCAGCTTGCATTTCGTATGAAAAATATTTTCCTGATAGATGTTTGAATCAATCATATCAAATTCGTTTTTAAAATCCTCGCTGATAAAATTTTGTATGGAAGATATGTCATGATCAATAAAAAGCTTTTGGCCATTAATATCTCTTGTGAATCCTCTAACCCGGTAGTCGACGGTCATAATATCGGTATCAAAGGAATCGATTAGATGATTTAAAGCTTTTAAAGGAGAAATCTCTCCGCAAGTTGAAACATCAATATCCGCTCTAAAGGTGCTGATTCCTTCGTCCGGATGATACTCGGGATACGTATGAACGGTTAAATGGCTTTTGTCCAACTGCATGACTACAGATTCAGGCATGGCTGCCGGTGTTTCATCAATATTTTCAGTAGGCACTTCGACAATTGGGCCTTCAGAAACTAATAATGTTACACTGGCTCCTTGGGGAACATAGTCTTGTTTAGCGATATTTAATACGTGCGCGCCAATCGTGTCGGACACTTTCTGAAGAATGCCGGTTAACCGCTCAGCGCTGTATTCTTCATCGATGTAATCAATATAGGCTTCCCGCTCTTTCCTTGTCTTCGTGTAACAAATATCGTACATATTAAAGCTTAATGATTTGGTCAGGTTATTAAAACCGTGCAATTGAATTCGCTGCTCATGTGTTCGGCTCATGAATGATTTCCCCTTATTAGCAAAGTATTGTAATTAAACATTTACTCCATCAAATATTGTTAAGATACCCTCCATTCGACATAAAAAAACAGCCCTATTGTAAATAAGGCTGTAAAATAGCTCGTCCTAAAACATACTTAGATCGTATCGTTTAGAAAGCATCTCCAGAATTTTAAGTCCGGCTATGCTATTTCCTTTATCATCAAGTGCCGCACCAAAGATCCCGATGCCGAACCGATTGGGCACGGCACCCATGATTCCTCCAGAAACACCGCTCTTCGCGGGAATCCCAACTCTTACGGCAAATTCGCCGGAAGCATTGTACATGCCGCACGTCACCATTAAAGTCTTGCAGATCCGAGCGATATGCGTGGGGATTAACCGATTATTCGTCAATGGGTCAATACCATCAAGGGCAAGAACAAGGCCAATTTTCGCTAAATCAAGGCAATTCATTTCTATTGCGCATTGCTTTGTATAAAGGTAGATGAGATCATCCACATCTTCATTAATGATGCCGTGCTGCTTCATAAAATAACAAAGTGAACGGTTTAAATGTGCGGTCTCAAACTCTGATAGAGCAACTTCTTCACAATGAGAGATGGAAGGATTCCCAGCCAGCTTCCTGACAAATTGAAGAAGACGTTCAAACCTCTCATGGACCGAATGTCCTTTAACCATGTGAGTTACGACCAGTGCTCCTGCATTGATCATGGGATTTAGCGGTTTCGAAGGTTTACTGACCTCCAGCTTTACGATGGAATTGAAAGGATCTCCAGTAGGCTCATACCCAATTTTACAAAATACCTCATCTTCGCCGCAGTCCATTAATGCGAGGGCCAGAGCCAGTACTTTAGAAATGCTTTGAAGCGTTATCTTCAATTGTACATCTCCTGCGGATAAACATGTACCATCAGGGTGATAGATGGCGACAGATAAGTCATCAGGATCTGCTTTTTTCAGTGCAGGTATGTAATCCGCTACTTTACCGAACTTCGTGCAGTCCTTGGCTTCCAATACTAATTGATTAAGCTCTTTACTAGAACGACAAATCATGGCAGCTCTCCGATTGTTCAACATATGGGTAGTTTGAGCAATCGTAAGCCGGATAATACTCCTATCATCCGGTGAAACATAATTCTTAAGCTCGTACATATGGTAGTAAAAAACCATTGTTCGGAGATGAAAGATAATATGATGAAATGGCTCGCCATCGGCTGCGGCAGTACTTTATTGGGAATTGGCATTAATGGCTTCATCCTGCCCATGCATATCTTGAACGGAGGATTTATTGGTTTGGCACTGCTGCTGAACTATACACTTGGCGTAAAAGTTGGCTTGACCATTATTATTCTAAGTGCACCGGTTTTTCTGTTAGCCCTTCGATTTGATAAGTCCTATTTTTTTAACAGCCTGTTTGGAATGCTCATTTCTTCGATTATTATTGACTTCCTGCTTCCCATACAGCAAATGTTTCATTTGCGGATTTTTGTGAGTGCTTTGATCGGCGGGTCTTTAATCGGAACTGGAATCGGTATCATGATGAGGCACAATACGTGTGTAGGAGGCTTGGATCTATTAGCACTTCTGCTTTCAAAATGGTATCTCGTTAACGCTGGGTTCTTAATGATCATCATGGATGCTGTCATTATTTCGGCAGGTATGATCATTCTCCATGACAGCCGCCTGCTTTTTTCTTTTATCACCATTTTGACCGCCGGAGCTGTAACAGCCTTTTTGACCTCCTTTAAGTCCATCGTTGTATGGGACACAAAATGAAGAAACCCACCGTCTGCAAAAAGACGATGGGTTGATTTACTTTATGTTAATCTATCGCTAATTCCATCAGAGTACCTGAAGGATCTTTTACAAAAAGAAATTGATCAAGTTGCTGGACATGATAACCTAATTTTCCAAGCCGGTCTGCGGCTTCATCTCTTGCTTCAGCTGACGGATAAACCACAGTAAACTGTTTCAATCCTGCGCGGTGTTCATCGGGAGCAGGTGCACCTTGGCCGTTCCAGATGTTTAAACCGAGATGGTGATGATAACCGCCGGTTGAGATAAATAATGCATGGTTGCTATAACGAAGAACAACTTCGAAACCTAATCCTTTACAATAAAATGATTCTGCTTCTTGTAAATCAGATACATGCAGATGCAGATGGCCCATTATGGTTTCTTTTGGCAGCCCTTCATAGGAGGAGCTGTCACTCTCAGCTAACAGCCCTTTTGCATCAAGAGGCTCCGTAGTCATCTCCACTTGTCCATTTTCCCATTTCCATTCATTTGAATCACGGTCTACGTATATTTCAATTCCGTTGCCATCCGGATCAGCCAAATATAAAGCTTCGCTCACAAGATGGTCCGATGCGCCCTGAAGTGGATAACCAATATTAATAAAGTGATGCAGCACTTTGGCTAATTCTTTACGGTTTGGGAGAAGCAGTGCAAAGTGATACAATCCTGTTGTTCGGGGCTGTTTTGGTTTCGCATTTTCAGGCTGCACGACAGATAAGATAGAGCTGTGGCCATCCAGTGTTAAGAAAACGATTCCCCTTTCTTCTTTAAGAACAGAAAAACCTAATATATCTTGATAAAAAGATAGGGATCGATTCAAATCCTCCACGATTAATTGAACGTGTTCTACAAAAGTGTGCGGACGTGTGTGAAAGTTCATCTTATATGCTCCTTTATGTTTTGTAACATACAAAAAGTAAGTTTGTTACTATTATTATATATTTAGAAGAAAATATCAAGTTATAAACGGATTTTTCCATTCCATCAATACGGCATAATTTTGAGATCCTTCATCTTCAAGATAATTTTTTACCAATTTAACTGAAGTACGCCTGCATTGTAGCAAAACGTATGATTGCAGAGACAGGCTGATGGTTATGAATTATCAAAAATTTTGGTGATACATTGTAAATCTCATCTCCCTTTTTTGTAGTATTACGGTATAAAGTTTTCATTTACCCTATGAAATCAATACGAGGTAAAAGACAATGAAGATTTCCTTTGATACACTTGTTGTAACTAAATTTAGTGGAATGGGAGGCTATCATGCAAGCACTTGTTCATAAAAATCAAAAAGGTTTATCAGGACTCGTCTTTACTGAATTTGAGGAAAAAGGCCCAAAAACTGGAGAAGTAAGAATTAAATTAGTAACCGCAGGCTTAAATCACCGTGATTTGTTTGTGATGGAAAGACACCAGCCATCAGATCCCCCTTTAATCATAGGATCAGACGGAGCAGGAATTGTTGAAGCTGTTGGAGATGGCGTAAACAACGTGATTGTCGGAGATAAGGTTATTATTAACCCGGGGCTCGGCTGGAAGGAAAAAAGTGATGCACCGCCGGAAGGTTTTGAAATACTAGGACTCCCCTTTCACGGAACCTTTGCGGAAAAGGTGACTGTTCCGGCTGAAAATGCCGTGCCTAAACCAGCACATTTAACGTGGGAAGAAGCGGGAGTCTTATCATTAGCCGCGTTGACGGCATACAGAGCTCTTTTTACCAGAGGCAGACTGAAAGAACATCAAAAGGTTCTTATACCCGGGATAGGCAGCGGTGTGGCTACCTTCCTGCTGCAATTTGCAAAAGCAGTTAATGCCGAAGTATATGTGACTTCCCGTTCTGAAGAAAAAGGCCAAAGAGCACGCAAATTAGGTGCCGTTCAGGCGATAAACAGCAATGAGGATTGGAACCGGCAGCTTGATAACCAAAAGATGGATCTTGTGATTGAAAGTGTGGGTGCAGCAACTTTTAACAAATCTTTGGATCAGTTGCGTACAGGAGGCACAATCGTAACATTTGGTGCATCAGCCGGTGACCAGATTCAGCTTGATTTAAGGAAATTCTTCTATGGACAATATAGCTTCTTCGGCACTACGATGGGCAGCAGTGAAGAATTCAATGAAATGATTCAATTTATTAACAAACATAAAATCAGGCCGATTGTTGATAAAATGTTTGATTTAAATCAATTTGAGCATGCTTTTGAGCGTTTGAATAAAGCTGAACAATTTGGAAAAATAGGATTTAGGATCAACAGCCAATCCGATTAAAAAAGAAGCCCCGGAAATCAATCCGGGGCTTCTTTTTATTTTGCCAATCTTAAAGAAAATTGTTGATTTTCAATCATATTGGACATCGCATAAAGATGCTTAAAAGACGCCCTCAAGTCTTTTTCTCCAATAAGAACTGATTTGTGAAAAAAATGAAGCGCCCGAAAAGCAGAAAGGAAAAAACTTTCTTATTCCCTTCTGCTTTTCAGTAGGCGGTTCAATCACACCCCACCAAAAATCAACAACATGGACTAACAGAACTTTTATTTTAATTTTCTATTGGAAACCATCCTGGTGTATTCATGATGGCCTGCCAGAGTGGTTCAGGAACGACGAGCTCTTCTTGTGCGTCTTTTCTTAATTTCGTTTCAATCTCAGAGGCTCTTCCCTCTTCGATCTTTTGGACCCAATCAGGATCAATGATTAATTCTCTGCCTAAAGCAATAAAGGGGACTCCGGTATTCAAGGCTTTTAACGCATCCTCTGCTGTATAAATGGAACCCACCCCAATCACGGGAACCTGATCTCCGACTCTTTCCTGGATGATCTCCATTCGAGAGCGATTATCGTCTACACCTCTTCTTGGAACAGACCAGAAATCCATAAGTGATACATGAAGATAGTCCAGTTTCTTTTTCACAAGTTCATCCATTAATCCTAACGTTTCATCCATCGTAATTCCAGGGGTTTCAGGTTCTTCAGGTGAAAGTCTGTAACCCACCAGGAAAGGCTCTTTGGCATGTGTCTGAACAGCGGCTGTTACTGCATCAATAACTGCCAGCGGAAACGACATACGTTTTTCCAAACTTCCTCCCCATTGGTCATCACGCTGGTTTGAATGCGGAGAAAAGAACTGTTGAATTAAATATCCGTTTGCTCCATGAATTTCGATTCCGTCAAAGCCCGCCTCAATCGCTCTGCGTGCAGATTCGCCAAAGTCAGAGATGATTTCTTCGATCTCTGAATGGGTCAATTCACGTGGTACTGGCTGTTCACCAGTAGGTGTTTTCTGTTCTGGAGGAACAGCACTGGCACTTACCACATCTTCATTGGGTACCAGCGAAGGAGGACACATTCGCCCGCCATGGAAAACTTGAAGAATGGCCTTTGCCCCCTGTTTTTTTATGCTGGAAGCAAGCTTTCTTAAACTTGGAATCATATCATCACTATGGCTTCCGAACTCACCATGAAATCCCTTGCCGCTTGGTGTAACATATGCGCAGGCTGTAATCACCAAACCTGCTCCCTTTGAACGGCGTACATAATAGTTAACTTCCTCATCAGTCACTGTTCCGTCTGGATTGGAAGAAAAATTGGTCATTGGAGCCATAACGATACGGTTTTTCACTGAAAATCCCTCTGCAAAAGTATAAGGCTCTAATAATTTTTGGTATGTGTTGTTCATGAGCGCACTCCTTTTCTTGTTTCTTCTTTCCTACCCATCATACTTTTAAAAAGTAATTTATGCATTAAAAGTGCCCGGAGTTAAATTTACATGGTTTAGTATGCCTTTCTTATTTCGTGAAATACTAAAAACGTTTTTAGTTAAGAGCTAATAAGTTGTAAAGGAGCAGTCTCTGTGAGAAAAGCAATTTCAATACCGATGGCCTTCTTATGTATTCTTGTTTTCAGCAGCGGATGCAATAACATGAAGAAGAATGAACTGGGCCAGGATCAGCAGCATAAAAGAATGGCTAATAAAAATATGATGAAAACAGGAAATGGATATTTAACGAAAGAAAAGATACCGTACCAGTCGAAAGCTGGACGAAAGAAAGAAATGGTCCAAAGAGAAAACATTTCCTACAACAATCCAGATATGAGCATGGAAACCAACCCGGACATTAATGGAACAGTTCCTCCTTCAGGAAATCAGGGCTATAGCCAGGAGATGATTCAGCGGGTTGTAGAGCTAACGAATCAGGAGAGAAGAAAGTATGGGCTTTCCGATTTAAAATGGGATCCTTCATTAACCAACGTTGCGCAAGCAAAAGCAAACGATATGGAGAAGAATAATTACTTCTCACATAACAGTCCGACATATGGATCCCCTTTTGAACAGATGGATAAAATGGATATCCCGTACAGTTCTGCCGGAGAAAATATTGCTGTCGGGCAGCAGTCTCCAGAACAAGTGGTCAATGACTGGATGAACAGTGAAGGACACCGCAAGAATATCCTTAATCCCGACTATACTCATATTGGTATTGGATATACGGATAATGGGGATTTCTGGGCCCAGGAGTTCATCAAAAAGTAAAAATAAAAGAGAACAGCCTATCGGCTGTTCTCTTTGTTATATTTGATTACTCATTTTATCATCGTGCTGGCACATCTTGGTTGGGTAGCCTCGTTCATCTGTACACCATGATTGGGATAAGAAGGCAAGAAAAATGGCCGTCCATTGATTCTCGAATTGCAGGAATAACGCCCCATCGTGCCAAGTTCCGTTATCCCCTGCCCAATCTCTTTGATTCTGCTTGTCTTCATTCCCCTGGTTCATGTGTATGTTGTGCATCCCGTTTGTTGGCTGAAAACCAAATACTTTATCCCGCTGTGATTCAGGTCCGAATTTGGACCCATATACATAGATGAATGCTTTTTCAGAAATGGCTTTCTGAATGTAATGATCAAGTATATCGTTTAAATCGTTGTCTGGTCCTGTCGCGTCGCTTGGCAGGGGTTTCATTAAAGAAGGATCAAAGAGCCCGTCCCTGATGTAATCAATAGCAAGTTCCCTGTTTTCATTCCCAAGCGGCAAATAGGTTTCAGGAAGCTGTGTTAATTTTTCAGTAAGGGATGAATTGAAATTTTCATTAACCAGATAAAGAACCTCGGAGTTTTCTGAGCTGGACATGACGTTAACCGCTATACGATAATGCACACTGTTTTCGTCCACTGCATGAATCTGATAATGAGGAGTATCTAAATCCCTTTCCATTCGAGACTCTATGACCGTTCCCTTCAGCAAGCCGTAGTTTTTAACTGCCATGAGAAACCTCCCGCCTCTTGGGCCCATAAATTTTGTCCTTTAATCCTTTCGCCAAGTTGCATTGCAATCCCTTTATTGACTAGACAAAAAACAGCATTACACCTAGGTGTAACGCTGTCTTATCATATTTATTGGATACGGCTGAAGGCATCTGTTAAAACTGGAACGATTTGTTTCTTTCTGGATACTACACCTTTAAGAACAGCTGTATTATGTTCAAGGTTCACATTATAAGCTTGTTCTACGGCTGCAGCTTTTCTTCCGATTGCAAGCCCTGTTGAATCGTTTGTTAAAATATCAGTCACAACGAACAAGAACAGATCGAGTCCTTTATCTTGGACAACTTGGCTGATGGCTTCCTCGATTTCTGCCTTGCGCTCAAATACCTCAGCTGTATCAACCGTATTTACTTGTGCAATTTCTACTTTGCTGCTGCCCATCTGAAATTCCTTGGCATCTAAAGTGATGAGCTGGCTTACAGATTTGTCGCTTAAGTCTGCTCCGGCTTTCAGCATTTCCAAACCATAACTTTCTGCATCTACACCCGCGATTTCCGCAAGTTCCTGTGCAGCAGCGATATCTTGCTCTGTGCAGGTTGGAGATTTAAAAAGAAGGGAATCAGAAATGATAGCGGACAGCATTAGGCCTGCGATGTCTTTTTCAACAGCAACCCCATGCTCTTTGTACATTTTGTTTAAAATGGTTGCGGTACATCCTACAGGTTCAGCGCGGTAAAAAAGTGGATCACTTGTTTCAAAGTTTGCGATGCGGTGGTGGTCAATGACTTCAAGCACGCGGACTTTTTCGATATCAGATGCACTTTGCTGGCGCTCATTGTGGTCAACGAGAATAACTTGATTCGTTTCGTTTGCTACAGTTTCCACCAGACGAGGCATTTCCGCCTTAAATTGCTCAAGGGCATATTGTGTTTCACCATTAATTTCTCCTAAACGCACAGGTTCTGCATTAAATCCCAGTTTCGTTTTAAGATCAGCATACACGATAGCTGAGCAGATGGTATCGGTGTCCGGGTTCTTGTGTCCAAAAATCAATACTTTTTCCATAATCCTTCTCCTTTATCAATAATTCTCGGTATACTTTCCCTTTTCGTTTTATATTTTAGCATTTACTGACGTAAGGGTAAAACAGAACTTACAAATAAGCTAATATGGAATATCTAGGAGTTTAGTAGTGTTTCAAAATAATTCTATAACAGATGTTGACTATTTTTATCTGTTATAATACAATGAATTTAATTCAAAAACAGGAGGTAATGCTGAATGTTGACGTTGGAATTTTATCGTAATTTACCTAAGAAGCAATGCCGGGAATGCGGAAAAACGATTGAAGAACAGCATGAATCATACGTTTATGAATGTGAAAGATGCATGGGACTACATGAAGCATAGGTGATTGTAAATGATGAATGTGCGTTACGGATAATACCCTGATTACCGAGGAAAAGGTGAACAGGGTATTTTTTGCTGGTTAAACAGTTTTACCAGAAAAATAGATTCTTATCCACAGGAAAAACCGCCTGCCTTAAAAGGAAGACGGTATTCTAAACGATATTCATTACACCAATACTGTGCTGCCCATCAAATACTTATCTACTTCGCGTGCGGCTTCTCTGCCTTCCTGGATCGCCCATACGATTAAGCTCTGTCCGCGTCTTGCATCCCCCGCGGCAAACACCCCTTCTACGTTTGTGCGATAATCACCATGTACGGCGGAAATCTTTTGATTCTCTGTTTTCACACCGAATTGCTGAAGCAGCGGCTGTTCAGGCCCCTCAAAACCAATCGCGATAAATACGAGCTGAGCGGACCATACTTTTTCTGTGCCGGGAACTTCTTTTAGTTCGGGCTGTCCCTGCTCGTTCGTTGTATATTGCATTTGAACCGTATGAAGTTCTTTTAAGTTTCCATCTCCATCTGCAACGATGTTTTTCGTCTGTACCGTATATTGCCGCGGATCTTCACCGAATTTCGCCTGTGCTTCTTCATAGGCATAATCCATCGTAAAAATATTAGGCAGTTCAGGCCACATATTATCAGGTGTCCTGGCTTCTGGAAGTTTAGGATACTTACCGAACTGAACGATGCTTCTGCATTCTTGACGGAGAGCTGTTGCAACACAGTCTGCACCTGTGTCGCCACCTCCAATTACGATAACATCTTTGTCTTTAGCATCGATGAATGCTTCATCAGATGGATGCTGATCCAGAAGATGCTGTGTGGATTTTGTAAGATAGTCCATAGCGAAGTGAACACCTTTCGCTTCGCGGCCTTCGAGTTCCAGGTCTCTTTGCTTCTGGGCACCGACACAAAGTATGACCGCATCGTACTGATCTTTAAGTTCTTCGGAAGTGATGTCTTTTCCAATCTCCGTATTCAGCACAAAGTCAATTCCTTCTTGAGAGAGTAACTGAATTCGGCGTTCTACGATATCTTTTTCAAGTTTCATATTTGGAATACCATAGGTAAGCAATCCTCCGGCACGTTCTGCTCTTTCATAGATTGTGACGGAATGTCCGGCTTGGTTGAGCTGATCTGCTGCTGCCAAACCAGCTGGGCCAGAGCCGATAACAGCAATCTTTTTGCCGGTTCGCCTGTCGGGGATCCTGGGTTGGATCCAGCCGTTTTCAAAACCTTTATCGATAATAGCCTGCTCAATGTTCTTAATAGTGACGGCAGGTGAAGAGATTTCAACTGTACATGAGCCTTCACATGGCGCTGGACATACGCGACCTGTAAATTCCGGAAAATTGTTTGTCTTTATTAACCGGTCAAGCGCTTCTCTCCATCTGCCGCGGTAGACCAGGTCGTTCCATTCAGGAATGAGGTTATGGATGGGACAACCAGAGGTCATCCCGCTAATCTCCATGCCAATATGGCAAAATGGTGTTGCACAATCCATACACCTCGCACTCTGGCGGTGAAGGGTATCATCACTCATCTGTTCTGTATGTTCATTCCAGTCTTTTAAGCGTGTGAGAGGATTCCGTTCTTTGGCTTCTTCTCTCGCATAATCCATAAATCCTGTTGTTTTTCCCATTCGTCCTCTCCCCTTTCCTAATTAAGAATTAACTGAGTCTTTTTTTTGACCGGGGTACTTTTTTTTATAGATGATGTTTCTAAAAAAGCACTCATTACGGCTTCATCATGTTGTAACCCTGCCTCTTTTTGTTCCTCGATCAGACCGATCATCGCTTTAAAATCTTTAGGAATAACTTTGACAAATTGTTTTCTGTATTGTGACCAGTTGCTGAGGATAAGAGCTGCTTTTGAGCTGAGCGTATAATGATAATGACTCAAAATCATCTTTTTAACCTCTTCTTCTTCCTGATCACCATGCAAAGCCTCAAATTCAACACTGTCCTTGTTGCATAATGATATGAACTGTTCTTTTTCACTGGCCAGAACATAGGCAGTCCCCCCGGACATACCAGCAGCGAAGTTTTTGCCGGTTTCTCCAAGAATGACCACTCTTCCGCCGGTCATATATTCACATCCATGATCACCGATGCCTTCTACAACAATATTTGCTCCGCTGTTCCGCACAGCAAAACGCTCTCCCGCAGATCCATTGATGTACGCTTCTCCGCTGGTTGCACCATAGAAGGCAACATTCCCAGCGATAACGTTTGTATCCGATAGAAAATCAGATTCTTTTGGAGCAGATACCGTTATTTTTCCGCCAGATAATCCTTTTCCTACGTAATCATTTGCGTCACCAGTTAAATATAGTGACATGCCGCGCGGGATATAGGCACCAAAGGATTGTCCCGCTGAACCGTAGAATTGCAGATTGACCGTATCTTCGGGAAGTCCGTTCTCTCCATATTTCTTTGAGATTTCACTTCCGGAGATAGTTCCGGCTACACGATTTGTATTATTCAGCTGAAACGATAGATTCACTTGTTCTTGATGCTCCAAAGCCTTGGATATGGCTGGAAGAATCTCTCTCATATCCATGGATTCTTCGATCTTATGATTTTGCGGTGTCTGGAACGTTCTGACAGAACCATCTACAGTATGTGTGAGATTGGCCAAGTTCAATTGTTTAGCTTTCCAATGGTTTTTCGTGCGTTCTGAAACGCTCAGTATTTCGCTGTGGCCAATCATCTCGTCCATCGTTCTGAACCCAAGCTCAGCCATGATCTCACGGACTTCCTGAGCAACAAAGCGCATATAGTTGACGACATGATCTGGATCGCCCATAAATTTCTTCCGCAGCTCTGGATTTTGTGTCGCAACCCCTACCGGACACGTATCCAGGTGGCAGGCACGCATCATGACACAGCCAAGAACAACGAGTGGAGCTGTAGCAAAACCATATTCCTCTGCTCCCAGTAAAGCTGCCAGTACTACATCTTTGCCTGTCATCAGCTTGCCGTCGGTTTCCAATACTACACGGTCGCGCAATCCGTTCAGCATTAACGTTTGATGGGCTTCCGCCAATCCCAGCTCCCAAGGCAGTCCCGTATGCTTGATGCTTGTTTTGGGTGATGCACCTGTCCCTCCGTCGTAGCCGCTGATCACTATTACATCGGCAGCTCCTTTTGCAACGCCTGCAGCAATCGTTCCTACACCTGCTTTCGCAACGAGCTTAACGGAAATACGCGCATCACGGTTTGCGTTCTTTAAATCATGAATGAGCTGTGCCAAATCTTCAATGGAATAGATATCATGGTGCGGAGGAGGAGATATCAGTCCTACCCCAGGCGTTGATCCTCGCACATCTGCCACCCATGGATATACTTTGTTTCCAGGAAGCTGGCCGCCTTCCCCAGGTTTCGCTCCTTGAGCCATCTTGATCTGCAGTTCATCAGCGTTGACGAGGTAATGGCTTTTCACGCCAAATCGTCCTGAAGCGATCTGCTTAATCGCACTTCGCCGCGAATCACCATTTTCATCCAATATAAAGCGGCTTGGATCCTCTCCGCCTTCCCCGCTGTTGCTTTTTCCGCCCAAGCGGTTCATGGCAATAGCCAATGCTTCATGTGCTTCTTGGCTTAGAGAACCGAACGACATTGCTCCTGTTTTAAACCGGCGCACAATGTCTTCAACAGACTCAACCTCTTCGATTGGGACAGCTCGGTCTTCTGAAGGGAAGGAGAATAAATTCCTTAAAAAGTTAAGGCGTTCTTCGTTTGCGGCCTTAGAATACTGTTTGAACAGGCTGTAATCATTTTTTCGGCAGGCCCATTGCAATGTATGAATGGTTTTAGGATTAAAGGCATGATGCTCGCCTGTCTTCCTCCATTGAAAATCACTGCCGGATTCAAGCGTTTCCTCCATTGTCTCCCGATAAGCCTTAGAATGGCGCCGTATGGCTTCAAGGCCCATCGTTTGAAGATCGATGCCATCAAGCTGAGATGCCGTTCCAGTAAAGTATCGGTCAATGGCTTCTTGGCCGATGCCGACCGCTTCAAAAATTTGAGCTCCTCGATAACTTTGGATCGTCGAGATGCCCATTTTAGACATCACTTTAACGACCCCGTCTGTCACTCCTTTAATATAACCTTGAACAGCTTGATCAAAAGAAACGGACAGATGACCATCAATAATTGCCTGATGATACGTAGCATAAGCAAGGTAAGGATGAATGGCGTCTGCTCCAAAGCCAATGAGTGCTGCAAAATGATGGACTTCCCTGGTTTCCCCGGAATCAACAATTATGCTTACTTTCGTTCGAAGTCCTTTTCGAACAAGATAATGATGGAGTGCGCTTGTTGATAACAGAACCGGCATCGGGATGTTCTTATCATTCATTTCACGGTCTGAAAGGATGAGAAGAGTATGTCCTTCCTCAATCGCTCTTTCTGCTTGCGAAAACAATTGATTCAAACTGGATTCCAAATCTTCAGAAAAAAGTGTATGCAGAGTCTTGCTCGAAAATTCAGGCCAGACATTTTGTTGTAATTGGTTGAATCTTCCGGTTGATAGGATCGGGGTATCCAATTGGATACGACGGCAGCTAGCTGCGTTCGCTTCAAGCAGATTGCCCTCCGCTCCTAAATAACTGACTGTTGACGTAACCACTTGTTCACGAAGAGAATCGATCGGCGGATTTGTTACTTGTGCAAATAACTGTTTAAAATAATTGAACAATGATTGGGGGCGGTCTGACAACACAGCTAAAGGTGTATCATTCCCCATGGATCCGACTGGATCTTTTCCTTCTGTGATAATAGGAATCAAGTATTTATGAATATCTTCATGCGTGTAGCCAAACGTCTTCTGCCGGAGTACGAGCTGATCAACTGATTCAGCACTTTCTTCATGTGAGCCGCTGTCCAGATGGATCAGATTTTCCTCTAGCCATGAGCGATAAGGCTTGGCATGGGAAAGTTCAGTTTTAATTTCTTTATCTGAAACAATTCTTCCCTTTTCTAGATCAATAAGAAGCATTTTTCCTGGACTTAACCGATCTTTATAGAGTACATTCTCTGGTTCTACATCAATGACCCCAACCTCGGAAGAGAAAATAATATAGTCATCCTTCGTCACATAATAGCGCGCGGGCCGTAAACCGTTTCGGTCAAGGACGGCGCCGATTTGGCGGCCGTTTGTGAAAGAAATGGCTGTGGGGCCATCCCACGGCTCAATTAGACAGCTATGATATTCATAAAAAGCTTTTTTTTCATCTGTCATATGAGGATTTTCAGACCATGGTTCAGGAATCAGCATCATGGCTGCATGTGCAAGTTCTCTCCCCGCCAGGACAAAAAACTCAAGAGCGTTATCAAGTACGGAGGAATCACTGCCTTCTGTATCAAGTATCGGAAGCAGTTTTTCTAAGTCATCTCCAAAAGCTTCAGAAGCAAATTGCTGTTCACGCGCTTTCATCCAATTAATATTGCCTCTTAACGTATTAATCTCGCCATTATGGATGAGGTACCGGTTTGGATGAGCCCTTTCCCAGCTCGGAAATGTATTTGTGCTAAAACGGGAATGCACTAAAGCGAATGCTGAAACAAAAGAAGGGTCATTTAGATCCCGGTAAAATGCATCTACCTGTTCAGGTGTTAAAAGCCCCTTGTATACAATAGTGGATGAAGAAAGGCTAGAGAAGTAAAAGTTTAATTGGTTTTCTTTTCCCCATTTCTCTGCTAGTTTCCGAATGATATACAGTTTGCGCTCAAACGCCAGTTCATTCTTGGTATGATCTGAGGCTTTAATAAAAACCTGATGAATGGATGGGCAGCTTTCTTGTGCGATAGTTCCGATTTTTCCGTCAATTACAGGCACACTTCTCCATCCAATGAGGCTTTGGCCTTCTTGTTCAATGATTTGGTTTAATTTATTCTTAACGGATTGCTGTTCGTTTTCGTCTTTTGGAAGAAACATCATGCCAACTCCGTATCTTCCCTTTTCAGAAAGATCGAATTGAGGGCATGCTTTTTTGAAGAACTCGTGTGGAAGCTGTACCATAAGTCCAGCACCGTCTCCGGTTAGCGGGTCGCTTCCCTGCCCTCCCCGGTGATCCAATTGGCAAAGCATACTTAAACCTTTTTTTACAATATCATGGGTAGCTAATCCTTTAATATGGGCGTATAAGCCAATACCGCATGCATCATGTTCAAATTCCGGACGGTAGAGGCCCTGTGGTTTTGGTAAGTTATGGAATGTCATTGTTCGCTCCCCCGTTTCAAATGTCTTTTTTATAGTGTAGGTTTAATAATTCATCCAAACAATATATAATTTAGATAAGATTAATCTATTTTTGAGAATGATTGCTGGAGGGTATCAAAATGGAACTTCGTCAATTGCACTATTTTATCGAGGTGGCAGAGCGAGAGCACGTGTCCGAGGCGGCACAGCATCTGCATGTGGCACAGTCCGCAGTCAGCAGGCAAATTGCCAACCTGGAAGCAGAATTAAATGTCGAACTGTTTGAGAGAGAAGGCAGAAATGTAAAGCTGACCCCTGTAGGAAAACTTTTTTTGACCCATGCATCCACTGCATTAAAAGCAATAGATTATGCAAGAAAACAAATAGAAGAATATTTGGATCCCGAACGAGGTACAATCAAGATCGGTTTTCCGACCAGCCTCGCAAGCCATCTTCTGCCTACTATTATTTCAGCGTTTAAAGAAGAGTATCCGAACATCGCTTTTCACCTGCGTCAGGGATCTTATCATTTTTTAATCGATGCTGTGAAAAATGGGGATATTGATCTAGCGTTTTTAGGGCCTGTTCCAGCAAATCAGCCTGATGTTAAGGGCCACATCCTTTTTACGGAAAGAATTTCCGCATTGTTACCAGCTGACCATCCAAAGGCAGATAAAAGCAGCTTGGTTTTAAGTGATTTAAGAAATGACCGTTTCGTCTTGTTTCCTGAAGGCTATGTGCTGCAGGAAGTAGTCATTAATGCCTGTAAAGAAGCCGGTTTTTCGCCTATCATATCTTCTGAAGGGGAAGATATGGATGCGATCAAAGGGCTGGTTACGGCAGGAATGGGTGTAACCTTATTACCCGATAGTTCTTTCTATGAAACCACTCCTCGCTACACAGTAAAAAAGCCCATTGACTTTCCGCTTGTTCAGCGTACAGTTGGGCTTATTACACCAAAGAAACGGGAATTGGCACCGGCTGAAAATGTGTTTTACGACTTTGTTATACATTTCTTCTCTAAACTTGAGCAATATCAGTAAAAAAAGCTGCCATGTGCAGCTTTTTCTTTATACCGCTCTTTGTTCTTTTTGAAGCAGGGCAACAGCGTACAAAAGCAAGTATCTCTCACGGGGAGTCAGTCTGAGCCAATCTTTTACTTTGTACTTCAAGCCAATACCTCCTCTTTACAAATAGATTGAAACCGCTGCATCTATTAAACAACCTTTATTTTTAATTGTATCTATATATTACCACCTGTTGTAATTCGCAAACTTTTTCTTGTTGTAAACCTTTCTCTTTAATTCTTCCTAAATCTGCATAAAAGTGTAATAATACGGAATTTTTAGCGAATATTCAGAGGACGGAACGCGTCAAAGCAGAAATAAGCTAAAAGATTGTCGATAAATTTTAGGTAATTCCATAAAAAACGAACTCCCTGCTTAGGGAGTTCGTTTTCTATCATCCAAGATTTTTGCCTTTATCTTTTCTTTGAACCGTGAATTCTTCTGTGCTGCGTTCTTTATGCTCGGTCTTTTCGCCCATTCCTTTTAAAAATGTCATGAGAAGGGTTATGGAGCGATTGATTTCAGGATCTTTAAGTGCACGTACAAGATCAAAATAACTTGTTTTTTCTTCGGTATCTTTGTGTTCGGCTACTTTGGCTGCCCCTGCGTTGACTTTCAATAAAAGGGGTTCAAGCTGTTTTACATCGAGAGTGCCCAATACTCCCATCATCAAAAGAAGGTTTTTAAGAGTGTTCGAGGTCTCTGGCGTATCAGCAGTCTTAACCAAAATCTCAAGTACTTTGTCTCCTTGTCCGAACAGCCCGTTTAACAGAGAGATGATTCCTTTTTCATGCATATGATTGATGACACTGAGTGATTCCAGAAGTGCATCTTTGTTTTTAATCAAAGCATCTTCTACTTCTTTTAAGTCTCTGGTTCGCTGCTCTTCCTCTGTAACTTCCAGCCTCTTTATGATTTTCGTTGCTTTAGCCATCCTGCTTCATCTCCTTTTTTACAAGGTCACCAGGAAAAACGTAATCTTTTCTTGCCCATTTCTTTTGCACATTTACACCAATCTGCGGCTGTGGGTTTCCATTCCGATGGTTGATTCTTGGGATAGGGTCGACTCCTTCAGTATTCAGGACTTCCAGCTTAGCCATGGCTTCCTTATAAGCTGGTGTATCGGTATCTTTATCAGCATAACTGCTTGTCAGAAGGTTGATCGCTGCGTCTCCGTTATCATTCAGCGGAAGGTAAACTTCTTTCCCTTTCACCCGATCGGTAATATGGCATCTCACTTTGACATTTCCATAAGGTGAAGTGAGGCGGACAAGATAGCCATTCTTCAGTCCGCGTTCCTCCGCAAGCTCGGGAGAAACCTCCAGGAAAACATTTGGTGTTTTTGAGGCGATTCCTTTTGCTTTATATGTCATATTCCCTTCATGGAAGTGTTCAAGCAGACGGCCATTGTTTACATGGATATCATATTCTTTTCCAAAATGGACTGGTTTTGTCCATTCTAATGGAAAAAGGTTGGCTTTCCCGTCAGGAAATGGAAAGTCCTCTGTAAATAATAGAGGCGTGTCCTTTCCGTCCACTGCCACTGGCCACTGCAAGCTTTTATACCCTTCAAGGCGTTCATAAGTAACTCCTGCAAATAAAGGTGCAAGAGGAGCAGCTTCCTCCATAATATCGCTAGGATGTTCATACTTCCAGTTTGCACCCAGTGAATTTGCTATATGTTGAATGATCTTCCAATCAGGTTTGGAATCACCTAAAGGCTCCAACACCTGATATAAACGTTGAATTCTTCGTTCAGTGTTTGTAAAGGTGCCTTCTTTTTCAAGGCTGGGGCTTGCAGGAAGAACAACATCAGCAAATTCTGCTGTCCTGGAAAGGAAAATATCCTGTACAACAAAAAACTCAAGCTTTTCGAATGCTGCATGTACATGGTTGATATTAGAATCAACGATTCCCATATCTTCACCTTTTAAATACATGGCTTTGAGTGTACCATCATGGATGCCAGCAACCATTTCATGATTATTTAAGCCGATTTTTTCCGGCAGCTTCACGCCCCAGGCCTGTTCAAAATTTTTCCGCACCTGCTCCTCTTCAATATGCTGATAGCCCGGAAGTCTGTTCGGCATGCTTCCAAAGTCACTTGCTCCCTGTACATTGTTATGCCCTCTAAGTGGGTACGTACCTGCCCCGGGCTTGCCATAATTGCCTGTAATGAGCATAAGGTTTGAAATGGCTGTACTCGTATCGCTTCCTGCACTGTGCTGTGTGACCCCCATGGCCCACAATACACAAACAGAATTCGCTTCATGAATCATTTCAGCAATTTTTATGATTTGTTCTTTCGGCATACCAGTCAGCTTTTCAGCATAGTCCAATGTAAATGGAGCAAGACTTTCAACATAGTTTTCTAATCCGTTCACCCTCTTTTGAATAAAGTCATTATCGGCCCAGCCCATATCAAGAATATATTTGGACACTGCTGACAGCCAGATAAGGTCAGTCCCTGGTGCCGGCTGGACAAACAAGTCTGAGCGTTCTGCCATCTCATGTTTTCTTAAATCAGCTACAATCAGCTTTTGTCCGTTCAGCTTATGTGAACGTTTAATTCTTGTGGAGAGTACAGGATGCGATTCAGAAGTATTTGTACCTATGCCAATGACCAGTTCAGACATCTCAATATCTTTAATACCGCCCGAATCTCCGCCATGTCCAACTGTTCGAAACAGACCTAGGGTGGCAGGTGTCTGGCAATACCTTGAGCAATTGTCAATATTGTTAGTGCCGATGACAGCTCTCCCTAGTTTTTGCATCAAATAGGCCTCTTCGTTTGTGCATTTGGAAGAACTGATAAAACCAAGGGCGTCTGCTCCATGGTCTTTCTTGATTTCAGAAAACTTTTCCGCGATCAGGCTAATCGCTTCATCCCATTCGGCTTCACGGAATCCGTCAGCTTCTCTGATCAAAGGTTTAGTCAATCTTTCTTCACTGTTGACAAACTCCCATCCGAATTTCCCCTTAACACATGTGGATATCCCATTTGCCGGAGCTTCTGCCTGAGGTTCAACTTTGAGTATCTCTCTGCCTTTTGTCCAGATGTCGAAGCTGCACCCGACACCGCAATACGTACATACGGTTTTTGTTTTTTTGATCCGTTCCTCACGCATCGCAGATTCCATATCTGAAATGGCCAAAATGGATCCATAACCCGTTTCTACACTTTTTGTAATTTCAATCATGGGACGAAGGGTTTTACGGTCAATCCCGGTCATGTAGCCGGCCTCTCCTTCCATCCCCTTTTCCATCATGGCGTTGCAAGGACAAACGGTGGAACAATGGCCGCAGGATACACATGATGATTCATTGATCGGTACATCATTGTCCCAGATCACACGAGGGCGATCCCTTTCCCAGTCAATTGTCAGTGTTTCGGTGACCTGAACATCCTGGCAAGCTTCCACACAGCGTCCGCATAGAATACATTGGTCAGGATCATACCGGTAATACGGATGAGACTGATCCGCGTCATACGGTTTATGCTCAAACGGGATGCTCTGATGGTTGACTTTCATTTCTTTTACCGTATTGTGTACTTCACATCCGCCATTATTGTAATCACATACCGTACAGTATAATTCATGGTTATGTAATATCCGGTCCATGCCGATGACTTGTGCTTTCCTGACTTCTTCTGATGCTGTTTCAATTACATCTCTATTTTTTAAAGAAGTTGAACAAGATCTTACAAGCTCTCCGTTCACACTGACAATACAAGTATCACAGGTTTCAATCGGTCCGAGACTAGGGTGGTAACAGACACTGGGGACGTCAATGTCATGTTCTGAAAGAAGCTGTAGAACGGTTTGATCTGATTGGGTTGTTTTTTGAATGCCGTTAATTTTCACATGTATTGAATCTGACAATATCGCTCACCACTGCTTTCCTCTTAAATTGTTATAAACTATTCATTTCCTCACTACCCTTACCGTGAATTTTTAAACTTTTACTAAAAAAAGGGGCTGTCCAAGAAGTCTGTAAGCTGTTGATTTCCGCTCCAGGCTGCTCGCTTTTACCGGCGCGAGCTCCTACTTTCGCGGGGCGTGCGGTGAGCCGCGTGAACGCCTACTTTTTGGCGCTAGCGCCTGCGGGAGTCTCACCCGTCACGCTAGTCCCGCAGGACAAGGAAGACTCCCGCAGCGTTTTATCGCACGAAGAAAATGTGAAGTTCATTTTCGAGGAGTCTCGCACCTTCCACTTCAATCAACTTTTCATTGAAGATTTTCAAGACAAAAAGGAGCTGCTGAAGGTCAATTTTCGACTTTCAGGACAGCCCCTTTTCAAACTAGGATTTATGTTTTTAATTTTGGAGTCTTCCGTTAAGTTCTTTTAAAGATTCTAAACCTTTTTCTACATCAATGGCGGTTGATATATTTTTCATGGAAATTCCCATCTCATTCAGTGTAATGGCAACAAGAGGCTGAACACCCGTTACAATGACCCTGGCTCCCATCAGATCTGACATGTTGACAATATCAACTAGTATTTTGGCAATAAAGGAATCCACCAGATCGACCAAAGAGAGATCCATTACAATACCTCTAGCATTGGTAGATTGAATCTTTTTTAGAATATCTTCCTGAAGCTGTATTGCTGACTGATCGTCCAAATCTTCCTGAATGGAGACAAGCAATGAATCATTGACTTTTAGGATGGGTATACTCATTTTGAAAAAACCTCCCTATAGGTTTTAATGCAGCATGATTGAATTCTTTTTAGGATTGTACTCCAGATCAACTTGAATGATTTCATCCAGGTTCCGCATGAAATACGTTTTTTTATTAAGGCCTTTATTTTTTAAATATACGGCATGTTCGGGTTTCAGGCCGATCACATAACAGATTACGCCTACAAGATTCAGACTGTGTATGAGCTGTGAAAATGATTCAATGCCTTCACTGGTAAGTTTACCGACACTGCTGAAATCAAAAAATACCGTAGTAAATTTTCCATCGTGTGCAATATTGGTTAGGGTTAAATGGTTTTCTCGAATCAATTCCGGATTGAGCTCGCCAGTAAGCGGAACTAGTCCTACAGATTCAGATAACTTAATAAAATGTGCAGAAAGCTCTAATATCCGTTTTAAAGATTGTTCAAGCTGCCCTTTCTGTTCAAGCAGTTCAAAATTGGTTTCAGCCAGCCGCTTGCACTGCTTTTCAATTTTAGATTCAAGATTCTTGAGTTTGTCCGTTTGTTCAATACAAACAAGGTAACCGATCCCTTCATTCCAGTGAATGGAACAGCTGAACAATGAATAAGGTGAATGAGCCGTCTGAAGAACCAGCTCGATTTCTTGCTGCCGTTTTTTAGAAACAAGAAATATCAAAGCATTCTCACGGCTTTCGAGATCAACAATATCTAAAAAATTTCCTTTATTACAAAAAGTTTCGACTGATTTGTCGGATTGAGCCAAGATATTCATTTCTTTATCAATTTCAAAGTATGGAATGGGCATGTGCTTGATCTTTGATTGATATTCGTTAATCATCTTGCACCTCCTAGTCCTCCCCCTAAGGAAAACTTAGCGATAGCAGTCTGGATAGTAAAAGAGCGAGGAACTAAATTTCTTCCTCGCTGGATGCCTGTATAATATATTGTTAACAAACGTATAAACATAATATAACATATAGCACAAATATTTACAATCAAATGAAACCAGTTCCTCTCAGGTATGGAACTGGTTTCTGTTTCGTTATGAATGAGGTGTTTTGTCATGCCCAAAGGTCTCGGACTCTGCTAGAGTCTTTTCGCCCCTCGCATCAAGTTGATAATCTGAGCCTGCCAGCATTAATATCTTTCCTGCTTCTAGTTCAGATGCATAGGTTATGGCTTTGTTTTCCGGGAGGCCTAGCCCAGCCAGTTTTTCTTCGAAGTTATTTGTATACGGATCATTCGAGAAAATATTTTTAATTTTTTGGAATATTGTTTCTTCTTGATTAATGATATCAACCGCAGCTCCCGTCCTCTTTTCGAGAGTATCTTTGAATCCATCATGGTTGATGACAAATGAGATTTCATCAATAGGATAACCGTCTGACTTCAACTGCTGTACAGCAATGACTGCTTCCTCATCATAATTAAAAACGCCCAGGACATTCTTGCCCATAAAGATTCCTCCTTTTAAAGCTTTTGGGTGTTTACATACCCGGGCGGGAGGTTTATAAACGTTGCTTTCTAACTTTCAAAGGAAATAATTATTTTAGCCATTCCAAACGATACTGCCAGATTTGCTTTCGTTATCCAATTGAACTGAAAAATGGTGCTTTTCATAAAAATGGACTAGCCGGTTTACGTGGTCCCAGTCTCTTGGAGCAATGTCCCCTTTTATATAAGGGATGTTTTGGTCCTTCGCCAGTTCCTTCAAATATCGTATACAAATTGAGCCATAACCCATGTTGGCGGGTCCCCTAATGTCTCCGATAAAGATACTATCATTCCTGTCATAAATGGCATCAATGGAAAAATCCCAAATTCCTTGAAAAGAAGTGGAGCAGTCATTCAGCATAATTTTACACTGATGTTTATTTTCCAATTTGTACACGATGGTCAGATGGTCATCTTTTGTCTGTTCGACCCCAAGGACATCCCACTTTTTAGCTATTTTTTTTAGATCATTCTGCATTCGAAGCACTTGAAATTCCAGACTGTTCCGCGCTTGTTCAACCGAAGCTGTTTCTATTTCCATTACGTTATGCATCCTGACTTCCCCCTTTCTCTTTGATCGATTCACTTCACACAGTTTGCCATTTTACTAAGGATTCCTTAAGTTTTCAACTGATTTAGCACAGTAATTCTTTCCAATTGGCTTTTTTAAAGCATATTGTTGATCTTTTACTCCAATAGGAAGGGGGGATAGCTGACTATGATATGACGGCTCTTCAATCATACGCCACCAAAAAACTTCATGGACTAACAGAGCTTTCCAATTTAAAAAACCCTGAATCAGATTCAGGGCGGTTTCATCAAATAACATTTTGTTTATTTATCGCTTTCTCTAATCTTGTTAATCCTTCTTTCAAGGTTTCAAGAGGACAGGCAATATTGATTCGTTCAAAGCCTTCTCCTTCTTTCCCGAAGATATAACCTTCATCAAATGCCAATTTTGCTACGTCTTGCATAAAGCTCTCCAATTTTTTATGATCCATGTTTAGATTGGAGCAGTCCAGCCAAACTAAGTAGGTTCCTTCGGGTTCGATCACTTTAATTTGGGGAAGCTTCTCTTTTATAAAATTTTTCAAGTAGTCCAGGTTGCTTTCCAGGTATTCCATTAAGCCCTCAAGCCATTCTTCCCCATGCTGATAAGCAGCTTCCGCAGCAATGATCCCCAAAGATCCTGGTGAAAAAAAACCAATTGTTGCTAAATAATCACTAAATTTGTCCCTTAGTGTTTTATTCGGAATAATAATTGTAGAAAATTGAAGTCCTGCAAGATTAAACGTCTTGCTTGGAGCAATTCCTGTGATCGTCCTGTCCTCAATTTCAGGGGACAAAGAGGACAAGATCGTATGCCTGTACTTCTTATAGATCAGATCAAAATGAATGTCATCTGAAAACACCAATACGTCATATTGAATGCAGAGTTTTGCCAATTTCGCCAGTTCCTCTTTGGTCCATACTCTGCCCACAGGATTGTGAGGGTTGCAAAGGAGCATCAATTTAATATTATTCGTCCGGAACTGTAACTCAAGGTCTTCAAAGTCCATTTCATAGGTTTCACCGTTATAGCGCAAAGAATTCCTGAAAAGTTTTCTATTGTTCTTTTTCACCATGTCACCAAACGGGTAATAAACCGGACTCTGGATCATCACCCCATCATTTTGGTCGGTATAGGTATGGATCGCTGCAGAAAGAGCAGGAACAACACCTGGGGTAAAGACGATCCAATCACTTTGAATGTCCCAGTTATGCCTTTTCTTCAACCAGTTTATGACGATTTGCTTTGTATCTTCTGTGGCCATAGAATATCCGAAAATACCATGATCAATTCTTTGTTTCATGGCATCGATGACTGGCTGCGGAGCTTTAAAATCCATATCTGCCACCCACATCGGGAGTAGATCTTCTTTTCCAAATATCGCTTTCGTATGATCCCATTTGACAGAGTGGGTGTTCAATCTATCAATTCTTTCACTGAATGCTTTCATCCGTTCTGTGTTCCTCCCTTTCTAAGGCTCTAAAGAACGAAGTCTTTTATGAATCCAAATCGCTGCCTGTACGCCATCTCCCATGGCTATGGCAACCTGCTCGGAGTGAGCGACAACATCTCCGGCCGCCCATACATTTTCGATATTGGTTTCTTTCGTTCTTGCATTAACAACGATGTGCTTTTTCTCAAGTTGAACCCCCAGCTTCTCTGCAAGTTCTGAATGTACCCTGTTTCCTCCAAAGGCAACAAAACCACGCTCACCCATTATTTTTTCACCATCTTTAAATAGGACTCCTTCAAATATTGACTCGCCCTTCACGATAATTTCCTGTATGGGTTTCGAGATGTGCAGAATGCCTAAGTCCTTTAAATCCTGAAGCGTTGATTCATCCAATTCTTTTTGCTCATGGTTAATATATGTGATGTCTTTCGTCCAATAATTCAGCGTGATGGCCATTCCCGCTCCAGCCTGTCCTGAACCAATAACTATCAGTTTTTTATCTTCAACTTCATAGCCGTCACAGTCAGGGCAGATAAACATGGTTTCACCCAGACATTTTTTCAAATTTTCGATTCCTGCAGGAAGCCTGTCCATGACGCCAGTGGCAATCAATACGGTTCGGGTCTGCAGGAATTCCTGCTGATCAGTGGTTATGGTAAAGATGTTATCACTTTTATTCAACTTGGAGGCTTTTTGCTCCTTAAATATGACACCAACCCTTTCAGCCTGCTTCTTTCCACTTTGCCTTAACGTTTCTCCGCTTACTCCTTCAGGCCAACCCAGTATATTCCGGTAATTTTTGCACAAGTTGGATCTTCCATTATTGGAATCCAGTATAAGTGTTTTGTGTTTATAACGTCCTAGCTGAATACCTGCCTGTAATCCTGCAATTCCGCCGCCAATTATGATGCAATCATATGATTTTTCCATACTCTCCCCCGATCTTTTGCGAAAAGAATATTGTTTTTCTTACTTTCACTGCGCCGCCAAAGCTGAAACCTGAACATGATGTTTAGTTTAACCCAAATTAAGGCAAAGCATAGAAGTAAAATAGAACGTATGAAGGGGAACAATCGTGGAAGAAAACAATGTGAAGTTCACCTCTGTTGCAGAGCACTGCAGATGGCCAACAACGCAGAAGAACAGCTTATGTTCTCTTTACGTCTTCAGCCAAACGAATGCCGCTGAACTGCCACCTTTTCTCCGGCTGAAAGAAGTTCCGGTAAGTCGGTCGGAAGTGTGAGGATGAGGTGGCACAGGATCCGCCTCTCAGCACCATCTGGTTACACATGAATTTTGCGTTGTACTCTCCGAGAGCTCCCTCATAAGGTTTGTTCCCAGGATAAGAAACGTAAGGGCTCTTCGTCCACTCCCACACATCGCCGAAAGTCTGATATAAGGGACCATCTTCATGTAAACCGGAAGAAACCGGATGATAGTTTCCACTTTCTGCAAAGTTCCCCTCCACTTTTTTCCCTGCCAGTGCATGTTCCCATTCCTGTTCTGTAGGAAGACGTTTACCTGCCCACCTTGCATAAGCGTCCGCTTCATAAAAGCTGACGTGGCATACAGGTTCATCGTGATCTAGCTTCTTCTCTCCACCAAGGGTATATACATGCCATTCATCATCCCTCTTAAACCAATACAATGGCGACTCCCATTGATTTTTACATACCCCACTCCATCCGTCGGAGAGCCAAAACTGCGGTTTCTTGTATCCTCCATCCTCTATGAATGCCAAGTATTCTCCATTGGTAACAAGATGTGTGGCCAATTTGTATGGTTCGAGCCATACTTTGTGAAGAGGTGTTTCATTATCAAAGCAAAAAGTTTCACCATTGTTCCCGATTTCAAAGAGCCCGCTTTTTAGTTCAAAATAAGTTGAAGCACCGGCAGAAGGTTTATTTCTCTCCTTTTGTTCTTGATAGGCCGGCAAAAAAGGGTTCTGAGATAAATTGTACTTTATATCTGTCAAGAGCAGTTCCTGATGCTGCTGTTCATGATGTAATCCGATCTCAAGAACCTGCAGCAGCTCTTTCTTCTTTTCTTCAGAAATGCCGGATTCCAGAAGATCAGCCATATGTACGTCAATATAACTGCGGTATTCAAACACTTCCTCAACCGAAGGACGAGTGATCAGACCTCTCTGAATTCTGGGATGAAAAGGGCCCACTGTTTCATAATAAGAGTTAAATAAATAATCGAACTGGTCATTAAACCCCCGGTAATCCTCGGCGAATTCTTTTAAAATAAACTTTTCATAAAACCAAGTTGTATGGGCAAGATGCCATTTAGGAGGACTGGTATCTTCCATGGATTGAATGATAAAATCCTCCAGATTCAGCGGCTGCACCAGCATTTCACTGAAAGATCGAACCGTCTGATAGCTCTTCAGCATTTTGTTCATTTCTGTTGCCTGCGTTTTCATACTTTACCTCCTCATAACTGAACAGTGATTTTTAAAGGTTCATCTGTCGGTGGTACATTCCCTTCTTTCATAGAATGATAACCGATTTTTATAAGGATTCTGGTATTGGCTTTTCCATCTCTTCCACTGGAACAAAATATCCGCTTTTTCTATAGGCAAGAGCTTCCATTACAGCAATTAACTCTCCTTCACTTTCAACTCTGATGTTATACCAGGCGGTTCTGTTGTTTTTCTTTTCTTCAGAAGCAACCGCTTTCAGTTTAGCGCTTGCTCTGCCTGCTGCCATAAAATTCACCGTGGTGGAAAGTCCGACTGAAGTCTTCCCATAGGAATTGCATGCGGCAGCAAACACAAAATCAGCCAATGCAAAAATCACGGCTCCATGAGCCGTGCCGTGGGAATTTAACATGTGAGCTTCAACTTCAACCTCTGCTGTTGCTGTCCCTTCTCCTAGTTCCAATAATTTGATGCCTAAAAACTTTGCATACGGTTCATTTTCGAAGAACTCAAAAATTTCCTTTTTAAACGTTTTGTGAATGTTCTCTTCCGACCGTTTCTGATTCATGATAGTCCTCCTTAAACGTTCTTATAGCCAGTATATATAAAAGTAAGAATATTATAAAAAAATTTGCACAAAAAAACAGCCTGCTCTTGCTCGAATCAGACTGTCTTCACTATTATCCTTTGACCGAACCTGCCAAAAGGCCTTTTACAAAAAATTTACCAAGGAAAATATAGACGAGAAGAGTAGGCAAAGCGGCCAATAAAGCACCGGCCATTTGAACATTCCATTGTACAATCTGACTTCCTGAAAGATTTTGGAGTGCTACCATGATCGGCTGCTGCGACGAAGTTGTAATCGTTACAGCAAATAAAAATTCATTCCATATGTTTGTGAACTGCCAGATTCCTACAACAACAAACCCGGTAATAGAGAGCGGTACGATGATATGCTGATAGATTTTAAAGATGCCAGCTCCATCAATCTTTGCTGATTCCATCATTTCCTCAGGTATGCTGGCGTAAAAATTTCTGAACATTAGAGTAGTAATCGGAATTCCGTATACTACATGAACAAAGATCAGACCCGGTATGCTGTTATAAAGGCCTACTTCACGCAAAAATTGAATGAGAGGGATCAAAATGCTCTGATAAGGGATAAACATACCGAACAAAATAGCGGTAAAAATCCAGTCGGCTCCTTTAAATTTCCACTTACAAAGCACGTATCCATTTAACGAACCTAATAAAGCGGACAAAAGTGTCGCAGGAATCACCAGATAAATACTGTTCATAAAATTGGGGGAGAGTCTCTCGAATGCCTGCTGATAACTGCTGAAATCAAGTGAATGCGGGAGTTCCCACATTTGTGACAGTGTAATCTGGTCAAGCGGTTTCAGGCTCGTAATCAGCATGACATAGACAGGCATAAGATAGAAAAGACTTAAGATGATCAGCAAAACGTAAAGAAGGGTACGATAAACCGAGCGTACTGCCATCACGATTCCCCCTTTCTGCTTGAAATAAGGTAAGGTACGATAAAGACGGCAACGGTTACAAGCATGATGATGGAAATGGCAGCACCGTTTGCATAATAGTTGCCCCTGAATGTGGTCTCAAACATATAGACGCCGGGAACATCTGTGACAAAATTGGCTCCTGGCCCTGTCATGGCATAGATCAAATCAAAGATCTTTAACGATATATGGGCCATTATGATGACAACACTCACGGTTACCGGAGCAACGATTGGGAAAATGATTTTACGGTAAATCTGAAATTCGGAAGCACCATCCATTCGGGCAGCCTCTCTGATTTCTTCCGGGATGGCTCTCAATCCTGCTAAATACATTGCCACTGAAAACCCGGTCATCTGCCATGCAGCGGCGATGACGACTGCGATCACCGCAACAGGAACACCAAACTGAATTTTCCCCCATTCCACTCCAGGAATAATTTTTACTGAAGTATACCAAAGGGAATCCAGACCTGATTTCTTCAAAAAGAGATTGACCCCTGTTGCCGGATTCAGCAGCCACTGCCAGATGACGCCTGTAACAACAAAAGAAAGGGCCATAGGGAAAAAGAAAATATTTCTGAAGAGCCCTTCCCCGCGGATCTTTTGATCAAGGAATACAGCGAGCAACAATCCCATCACAAGAACAGCAAGAATAAAGAACACCGTGAAGAACAGTGTATTCCTTAAATCAGCCTGAAACCGGAAATCCTTAAACAGGAAAACATAATTCTTAAACCCAGCAAAAGACATGTCTGGAACAAGAGAGTTCCAGTTGGATAATGAAACATACCCGGACCAGGCGATGAATCCATAGACAAACACACCTACTGCCAAAATGGAAGGGAGAATAAAAACAAAAGACAAAAGCTGATCTACATTTCGTTTTTTCCGTTTCTTTGCTGAAACGGCTAATGAAGTGCCTGATTGAAGAGAAGGCAATATTTTGGGTTCCATCCAACCGTTCCTCCTTAATCTTTGTTGGTATTAAGAAAAGAGGAAGAGATGTCCTCCTCCTCTTTTCTCTCAATCCTTACTTTTTCAGTTCACTGCTCGCTTGTGTTAATGAATCGATCAGCTGGTTCACATTCTTTTGTGTTACAAAAATATTGACCGCCTGATTAGCTTTTGTTACAAATCCTTCAGGAGCGGCTGAACCATGTGCAAGACTAGCAGCCAGCTGTGCCTCTTTAAATTCCTTAATCGTCTGTTTTCCGTATTCATCATACTTGGAAACATCCGCGTCAGTTCTAGCTGGTATAGACCCTTTTAATGGATTAAAAGCATCCTGGCCATCAACTGAGCCTAAAACAGATAAGAACTGCTTGACATCCTTTGCATTCTTCACACCTTTAGGAAGTCCGAACGTATCTGTGATGATCATAAACTGATTTTCTGTGCCTGGTGTCGGCACCCATCCGAAGTCTTCGTTCACTTTAAGCTTAAGATCATTCACGAAATAGCCTTTGGCCCAGTCTCCCATGATGTTCATCGCTGCATCGCCCTTGGCGACCATTTGAGAAGCATCCTGCCAGTTTCTTGAACTATGGTCAGAATTAATATAAGAAAGCATTTTTTTATACGTTTCAGCAGCCTTCTTCACTTTTGGGTCATCAAACTTCATTTCGCCTTTCCACAATTTCTGATAGTCTTCATTTCCCAGCGTTCCGAGAAGGACGTTTTCAAAAATCATGGTGGCTGTCCACGGCTCTTTATCCCCAAGGGCAAGAGGTGTTATCCCTTTTTTCTTTAATTGGTCAGCAACCTTGAAAAATTCATCAAACGTTTTTGGAGCTTCAAGATTGTTTTCAGTGAAAATTTTCTTGTTGTACCAGAGAACGTTTCCGCGGTGGATATCTACTGGAACAGAGTAAATTTTCCCGTCTTTGCTGACCATGTCAATCAGCTGCTTAGGAAACTTGTCATTCCATCCTTCTTTGTCATACAGATCATTCAAAGGCTCCATCTTGCCTGCAGCCACCCAGCCGTCGTTCAGTTCAGAACCGCCATGTACCTGGAAAGTAGCAGGAGGATCATTCCCCTGCATACGGCTTGCCAGTACTGCCTTGGCATTCGTGCCTGCTCCTCCGGCTACAGCCGCATTCTCGATTGGGATATCAGGATTTTTTTCTTTAAATAGCTTGATAAGAGCTTTTAATCCGTCCTCTTCACCGGCACCTGTCCACCAGCTGAAAATCTCCAGCTTGCCAGAGCTTTTCTTCTGATCACTCTGTCCCGAGCTGGATTGGCTGCATGCTGACAGAATCAAACTAAAAGCCAGTACAGCATAAATCCATACTTTCTTTTTCAAGTGAACCTCCCCCTTCATTTACGTTGTTACCGCTTACATCACTAGTATAAAAAGGATTGGCAGGTTCTTGTTTGCCAATTTTCTGTACTTTTTTATCATTATCTTCACTTTTTTATGATTTGGCGTCCTCTGCTTTTTGTCTGACATATTGTTTAGGCGAAAGCAGAAACTGCTTTTTAAACACACGGCTGAAATAATTCGGATCTTTATAACCGACCATAAAGCAAATTTGTTTCAGGCTGTACTGATTTTGGTTTAGCAGTTTCATCGCTTTCCGGAGGCGGATTTCTGTTAGAAATTCAATAAACGTAACATCTGTCTCTTCTTTAAATAGCTTAGTAAAATAAGTCGGGCTCAAGCCCGCCATTTCTGCTACCTGCTCCAAAGATACAGCTTCATGAAAGTGTTCATCGATATATTTCTTTGCCAGTTTTATCGGATCATTCGTTTCCTTGTTTTCATTGATCATCCTGCAAGCATTTCTGATTAATTCCTCCCAAGCATTTCTATTTTCAGGGTAGGACAAATCACTGACGTCTATTTCTTCCTGAACCAGTCTTTCCCTGAGTAAAATGTATAAATCCATTAATTGAATGGATGACAGTTCTTTTCCCAGCATACTTTTCGCTCCATTAGAATCGTTGCTGAAAATAGCCTCAACGATCTCATCGAGTCCAGTTTCTTTTGCAGGGTCAACTTGGGAAAAATGAGCAAAACGCCCGCTGTTTTGCTTTTTCAGAAAATGAACAGTCTTAGCGGCTTCCTCATAGGAGTGCCTGATCTCTTTTAAATCCGTATATGGTTTTCCCACTCCCATCCATAATTTTTCAAAGACTTCAGCTTGAAGCCTCTTTGCCAGCTGCAAAGAATCATTTATTGGATTGCTCTTGTGGCTCATAAAAAGCAGAACGAGCTGATTTCCATAAGGAAGAGAAATAAACGGAAATGGTGATCTTTTATTAAGCACAGAAATCACTTGCTCTAATTGAATGTTTTTTTCATATTCAATGACAGAAATAAAGGAATTCCGCATATTTGGAAATAAAACAGCTAATTGCTCCAGAACCTTATCGTTATGCTCATATTGCAGAATCTTCAACAGAATATTTTCTAAAACAATCTCTGCTGTAGCGGAATAGCGGCTTTGCTTATCTTGCTCTTCAGAAATGGATTGGCACACTCTTTGAATCGCATGGACCGTTTCTTCTGCTGTACTGGGCTTTAACAAATACTCTCTTACCCCCTCCTTCATCGCTTCTTTTGCATATTGAAAAGATTCATAGGCAGTAACCATGATAAATTGCATGGAAGGGTTTTGTTTCTTTATGATTTGGATAGCTTCAATTCCGTTTAAACCGGGCATCTTAATATCCATCAGCATAAAATCAGGTTTGTGTTTTCTGGCCATTTCAACGGCTAATCTTCCATTGGAAGCTTCTCCTGCAATGGTCATATCAGGAAAGTGATCTTCAATTATTCTTCGTAATGCTTTCCGTTCCAGGCTTTCATCATCCGCTATAATTACTTTCAACTGAAGCCGCCTCCTTCTGGGGAAATATAAGTTTAACCGATGTACCTTTTCCAGGGGTTGAATGGATCTTTACAAGGTTATCAGATTGATAGAAAAGCGCCATCCGTCTCATGACATTTTCCAGACCAATGCCAGTTGAATGGCCCACATGAGCCGAACCTGTCTGTTTCCATAATGCATCGGCAGGCATTCCTGCTCCATTATCCTTTACTTCTGCTATGATTGTTTCTCCTTCTGTATAGATGGCCAAGAAAATCTCTCCCCCATCCTCCATACTTTCGACACCATGGATAAAAGCATTCTCAACAATAGGTTGAAGAATCAGTCTTGGAACCAAGATGTTCGTACAATCTTCATCAATTTTAGTGTGAAACGCGATCCGGTCGGAAAACCGCGTCTGCTGAATATGAAAATACTCAATGACTACCTTTGCCTCTTCACGCAAGAGGACAGATTGATTAATATCATTCAGGCTGTATCGAAGGAGCGTGGAAACAGAATGAATGAGTTTTGACGTCTCCTCTGCCTGCTCAAAAAAGGCCATCCTTGAGATGGTATTCAATGTATTGAATAAAAAATGAGGATTGACTTGATTTTGAAGATGCTTCAGCTCCAGTTCTTTAAGCAGGGAATCGAGCTCGGACTTTTCTTCAATCTCAGAGATGTACTGACGTATGTTTTTGCGCATCAGATTGAAGGTTTCACCCAGCAGCTTCAGCTCATCGTTGGACTGGATCAGTACGGGCTTCCCATCAAGCTTTCCGGCGGAGACTTCTGATGCGGCTTTCGATAAAATTTGTACAGGTTTATTGATTCCTCTGGAGAACCATAGGGCAAAAAAGATGGCGAGAAGAACAGTCGTATTAAATAAAAACAAAGTAAACCACTTGAATGATTCATTTCTCTTTTCGAGGTCTGCATAAAAAGATTGGTAATCCGTCAGTTCAAGATCGATCAGTGACAATGTGGTGTCTTGAAGATAAGAAGACGTGTTCCTCGCTTCCTTTAAATGCAGTGAGTACTGATCGATATCATCCTGAATGGCAAATCCGATCGATAATTCGCATTCTTGTATTAAGGTTTGGACCATATGGACATAGGTTTGCATCTGAATATTGTCAAACCCTTTCTGATCCTTTTGAAGTAATCCTGTCTTTTCGTTTAGTTTATATCGTAATTTATGAAACTCAGTAATCACTTTTTTGTTTCGTTCAACCACATACTGATTTGCTTTATCGTACAGCTGGTCAGATGTCTGTGAGATTTCGTTCAGGAGCAAAAATTGCTTAAATCGAGAATCATACTCTAACAAAAAGGATCGGCTGCTGAAAAAAATGGAGATGGAAACTACGTTAAATAGAATGACAAAGACAAAAAAATAGAGCAACAGCTTGCTGCGGATCGTTTTCATCTTGAGGCCCTCCACAGCTTAGTTGGTTTCGTTTTTTTGATGATATCCGTTTTTGTATATTGAAGCGGTTGAGGCAGCTTTCCTTTTTTCACCGACAGAAGAGTTCGGACGGCCTTTTCCCCCATCTGATAGGGATACTGTCCGACTGTTGCATTAATTTGTTCAGTCCTGATAAGGGTCATGGTTTCGGGCAAGGTATCAAAAGAAATAATGAAAGGTTTGTTCTTGCTTTGATATTGTGAAGTGACCTGGCTGATGCCAATGCCATCCAAAGCACTCGTCCCAAAAAAGGCCGTAATATCCGGATCGTTCTTGAGTAATTCATAGGTAGCTTGCAGCGCACCACTTTTTGTGATGTTCGATTCTTCAATGCCGGCGACCTGGATTCTTTTATGTTTAGCAAGAACGTCTTCAAATCCTTTTACCCGCAGCTTCTGATTGGACGCATCAAGCCGGCCGGTAACAATTCCTACTTTTTGTTTACCTTGTGTATTCTTCACCAGTTCTTCTCCTGCAAGCTTGCCGGCCCTGTAATTGTCAGAACCTACATAGACCTGGCGTTCACTGTCCGGAGCATCGGTGTCAACGGTCAGGAGTGGGATTCCTTTTTGTACAGATTTATTAACGAGGTAGTTAAACTTTTCATTGGATAATCCCTGGGTCATTATCCCATCGACCTTGCCTGCGATGGCTTTATCGATTAAGGTAAGCTGTTCTTCATTGTTTGCCTGCTTGGGCCCTAGATAGTCCAAGTGAATATGACGTTTATCTGCTTCTGTTTTTGCTCCTTTTTCTACAAGCCGCCAATATTCATTATCTATTTCCTCTGATATCAGGACAAAATGATAAAGATATTTCGGTGTTTGTGCAGCGGAGGGCTTTACCTGAAACGTTTCCCTTCCGAAAAACAGCATATAACCCGCGTTTAAAAAAAAGATGGCTATAAATATGGAAAGACCTATTTTTTTCAATCCCATAAAAACCCCTTCTGTAAGCGTTTTTATACTTATAATAATGGATTGTAAAAAAATTGAATAGACCGATTTCCGGAAGATAAAGGAAAAGCCAGCCTTTAGCAGGCTGGCTGGTTTGTTCTTTTTGAAAATATACCTGAAATCAATAGATAGAGAACATGCAATCCGACATAAGAGCTTGAAAGCAAAAATAGCGGATTTAAAAAGATTTTATGAACAGTGGTCATGAAAACTTTAGGAGTGACGATGACATCATAAACGGTTGTATGGATAGGCAAGCATAGATAAAACTCTTTCAAAAAGAGGATAACCATTTCTTCCTTCCCTGTCTTTTATGAACTCTAACTTCTGCTGCCCATTTGATAGTAGTTTGCCATTACTTCATCAGGCACCATGCTGCCGCCAGTTGCCCATAGGATGTGAGTTGCTTTTTCAATTTTCTCCACCAGGTGATGTTTATTGAGATAACCGGCACCTTCAGTGGTCTTTAAAAGTCTGGAAGGTCCAGCTGCACCGGCTAAGGCGGAGGGCTCGAGAGATTGCTTCTCAGAGTCGGAAATATGTCGAAGAAGCCTGAACAGTTCTCCGTCCGTTATCGTATAAATACCGCTTAAATATGGTTCCATGAATTTCCCGACAAAGCCGGAAGGACGGCCGACTGCCAAACCATCAGCTGCTGTATCATTGGTTAATCCAAAGTCAAATACGGATACCTCTTCATGAAGGCCTGTCATCATCCCTATAAGCATGCAGGGAGATTGTACCGGTTCAGCAAAAAAGCAGTGGACATTCTCCTTAAACAAAACTTTTAATCCGTACCCCACTCCCCCTGGACCCCCACCTACTCCGCAAGGGAGGTAGACAAATAAAGGATGATCTTGGTCAACAGGAATTCCTTGTTCTTCGAGCTGTTTTTTTAATCTCAAAGCAGCTACAGAGTAACCTAAGAAAAGAGTAGTGGAATTCTCGTCATCAATAAAATAACACCTCTCGTCGAGTTCGGCCTGTTTCCTTCCCTCCTCAACGGCTAAGCTGTAATCCGCATGATATTCGATGACTTCGACTCCCTTGCTCCTTAAAAGGTTTTTCTTCCATTCTTGTGCATCACTCGACATGTGGACGGTTACGTTGAAACCTAATTTCGCACTCATTATTCCTATGCTCATCCCTAAATTTCCGGTAGAGCCTACAGCAATGGAATATTGGGAAAAGAACTGTGTAAACGGTTCTTCCGCAAACTTTGCATAGTTCTCGTCCCTCGTTATCAACTGATTTTGAAGAGCCAATTCTTCAGCATGCTTCAATACTTCGTAGATGCCGCCTCTCGCTTTGATCGAACCTGATATAGGAAGATGGCTGTCGCATTTTAAAAGCCATTTGCCCGGATGACTCAAATCTTCTATATCTGTTATTGCCATTTGAAAATCAGGTATTTCCAGCAATGGGGATTCAATAATCCCGTTTGTTGGCCGCGTTTCAGGAAATACCACTGATAGATATGGAGCGAACCGATGAAGCCTCTCTTCAGCTTCCTTAATATCTGTTAAAGTGAGCGCTTCAGTTTCCGGTCTATGCTCTGGGGTATATCCTGGATTACTCCAAAACACTTCTTCCCCGTCAGAGGCTTTACTCAATAAAGGGTATTTATTTAAGTAATGCTGTATCGTTTCTTCTTTAAGCGGTTTCCTGGTTTCCATATTATCAACTCCCTGTTTAACATCTCCCTCCAATAATAACACGGCCAATTTCATTGTTTTAGAGCTTTCAGTAGATAGGAATTAAAAAAGGCCAGCTCAATACAGAGCCGGCTAGTTGCAATGAGGTTACTCTATTCTTGATCTGAAATATAAACACGGTGATCTTTAAAGAACTCTCCAAGATCTTTCCCGGTTTCTCTTTCCATGATGGTGACGAAATCTTTTGTCGTCGTCACGTCAAACTTCTTCTCTTTAAAGTAGGCTTTCATTGCAGAGTAGAATGCTTTGTCCCCTACTTTTAGACGGAGATCATTAAGTGTGCGGGAACCGTAGCCATAGATCATTTGATAGTAAGCGTTAATCCCTGAATCTCCGTCCGCTGTAAATGTTGAGACTGGAGAAGAAAGATGGTAATTCTTATTTGGTACGGCTGGTGTGGTCAGCTGATTTAACCCATTGTTATATAAGGCTGCCGAAAATGTTGCAAAGGATTCATCCAGCCAAGGCTCATCATATTCGTTATCCCCAATAATTCCGTAAAACCATTGATGGCCGATCTCATGTGCAGTCACGGATTTTACCCATTCTTGAGAACGTTGCCCTGCGATACTGATCATAACGAGCTGAGGGTATTCCATTCCGCCGAACCAGCCTTCCATTCCGACAATATCAAGCTCAGGCCATGGATAAGTCCCAAAATGATCACTGAACAGATCGATGCTCTTCAGTCCGGATTGCAGCATTGAATCGGCATAGGCTGCTTGTTCAGCTGTATAGTAGACATTGATTTTTACGTTGTTGACCATCCCTTTTTTGATCTTGTAGGTAGGATCCATCTCCATGGCAAAATCTCTGACATCATGGGCTTTGTAGCGGTGTACAGCAAGGTTACCGATGTTTTGCGGTTTTCCAACTTCCGTTCCAGAGGCTGCAATGACTTGTTTTTTGTCAGTAGTCACGGTTACATCATAATCCCCTGTTAAAGAATAAAAGGATTCACCGGCATGGAAATAGGGATCCACATTCCAGCCTTCTTTGTCATAGACTGCAAGAATCGGAAACCAGTTTCCTAGTGATACAGTATTTTTGAACCAGCCGAAGCGGTCCTGCTGTTCTGGAACCTTTACAGTAAAGTTCATGCTGACAGAAGCTGATTTATCTTTTTTTATTTTTACAGAAGGGATATGCAGTGCAGTTCCATCAACGTTGTATACCACACGTTTTCCATCCACTTTCACATTGCTGACGTCCATGCTGCCTCCATTTTCCGCAAACATGTCCGCGTTGCCCCAAAGATTGAAATAAAGTTCATTTAAGTTTTTCTTCAAGTTGTTTTTAAACTTTACAGAGAGCTTTCCTGAAATTTGGTGCTTCGAAGTGTCATAGAACACATTCATCTTGTAGCTAGGTTTTGAAGGACCCATCACATTTAATCTGTTTCCTTGTTTCGCAAGGTCCTGAAAAGGAGCTTTTGGCATCTGACTGTATTTTTGGATGGGATGATAGCCGCCTTTCATCACATGCGGCGGAGAAACGATTCCTTTCCCTTGAGCAGCTGCTGCAGCGGACCCTGTAAATAAACTTGCTGCAAGCAAGGCAGCTGTTGTCATCGTTACGGTTTTTTTTGCTGGTTTTTTCATGATACATCCTCCTTTGGTTAACTGCCTTACCTATTTCTGGATGCCAAAGTGTGACTCCTTGCAACAAAAGGACGAATCATTCGACACACTAAAGGAGAATAAAGGTAATATTATCCCGGGTCATTTGTACGAATTTGTAAAAATAGCAATTTTTTGAAAATATTTTCGGAATATCAAACGATAGAAAAAGGGAATGGTGCAAATAATGACGAAACTAGTAAGAATAAACGCATTCTATCCAAAGGGGGTCAAAAATGAAGATTAAATCAAATTACATACCAAAAACGAAAGTAACATACGTCACAGAGAATACATCGATCAGCGAGAGCAGAAGACAGCTCATTCAGTCAGGATACCGCTGTATTCCCGTTCTTGATGAAAAAGAGGAAAAGTTTCGGGGGCTGATCTATAAAGAAACAACTTCCGATTATATCATTGATGAATCCGGTTCTACATCCGATCCAGTGAGCAAGCTGATTCAGGATGAGGAAAGCTATGTGTATGAGGATACGCCATATTTTAAAGTTTTGTTTTCTATCCGGCGCCTTCCTTTCATGGCTGTTATTGATCAAAACGGCTTTTTTCAAGGAATCGTCACCCATTCAAAGGTGATGGATATTCTTGAAGATTCCTATGGCATAAAAAAAGGCGGATATTCGCTCACTGTCTCCACTACAGAAGGGAAAGGATCATTGAAAAAGCTGTTTTCTTCTATAAATGATGAATATAATATTGAAGGAGTCTTCACACAGGATGCGGGCAAGCAATTCGTGCGCCGGATCGTTATTACTCTTAACCGTTCTGTATCAAAAGAAGAAGTGGAACAGCTGATTCATAAGATTGAACACAGCGGGTTTAAAGTTGCAGAAATAGAAGATTTAAGAGAGTTTGAGAATGCAATTCTATAAGCAAGACGATAAGAAAGGGGCTGTCCAGAAAGTCGAAAATTGACCTTCAGGCAGCCCCTTTTTGGCTTGAAAAATCTTCAATGAAAAGTTATTTGAAGTGGAAGGTGCGAGACTCCTCGAAAATGAACTTCACATTTTCTTCGTGCGATAAAAAGCTGCCGGAGCCTTCCTTGTCCTGCGGGACCGTGACAGGTGAGACTCCCGTAGGCGCTAGCGCCAAAAAGTAGGCGTTCACGCCGGTAAGGCTCACCGCACGCCCTGCGAAAGTAGGAGCTCGCGCCGGTAAAAGCGAGCACCCTGGAACGGAAATCAACAGCTTACAGACTTCTTGAACAGCCCCTTTTATCTGCTACAGGTGATGGATAAGGAGTATACCGATTGCAGCTCCGTTTCTGCTGGAGTCCCCAATAAAAATACTTTGAACATTGCCGATTTCATCCCCTGCTGCGCCAAATTTATGACCTATTTGATTGAGCTTCGGAACAGCCGCCTCAGGAATCCCTTTTTCCTTCATATAACTGCTTGTATTGTTGGTATATATTCTTGGCTCCTCAACTGCTGCCTTCAGTTCCATTTCGTACTCGAGTGAATGAAGGATGGATCAACAGCAAGGCTCGGCTCCATAACCAGAAAAAAGCTGAGGACGAGACTGATCGTAACCGATGCCTTCTTTTTCATAGACTTCCTCCTTTTATTTTGTTTGAATATTAAGAAAATTAATCCTGATAATTTACCGTGCCTTCTTATTTGTAAACGTAATCATCAAATGGGGCATACTGGAAAGAAACAGATAATGCCTGAAAGGATTTAATGCTATGAAAAAAGTCTCGCCTATGATCATGATTACAGTTTCAAGTGCTGAACATAATGGAAACCAGAGCTCTATTTTACACCGTAAATACAGTGACGCAATTATTCAAGCGGGGGGGCTTCCCGTCTTTCTTCCATCTGTAAACCAGGGGTTAACAGAACAAATGATTTTGAAGTGTGATGGGATTGTACTGCCTGGAGGAGATGATGTAGATCCTTTCTTCTATCAGCAGCATCCAACGCCAGAGCTTGGCATCGTAAACAGGACGCAGGATGAATTTGAAATCCAAGCTGTAAGGTTAGCTGAACAGAATAAAAAGCCGCTTTTGGGCATATGCCGCGGAATGAACATTATCAATGTTGCGTTAGGAGGAACATTGATTCAACACATTCCTGCTGAAACTGAACAGCCGGTTAAACATAAGCAACAGGCACCAAGAAATATTCCCACCCATGAAGTTTCGATCAAGAAGAGTTCGTTCCTTCACGAACTTGCAGGAACTCCTACGCTTCAAGTGAACAGCTTCCATCATCAATCCGTAAAATCTGCAGCTCCGCCTCTTCTACCCTGTGCCTATGCACCGGATGGAATCGTGGAAGCCATTGAAAGCAGAAACAAAGACCATTTTATCCTGGGTGTTCAGTGGCATCCAGAAGAGCTTACAGCTTCCCCTGGAATGATGAGCATATTTCAAGCTTTAATTGCCGCAGCAAAAAAGTGACTCCCGAAAAAAAGGGAGCCACTTTTATTTTGTCTATTGATCCAGCTTTTCCAGCGGTTCGGTCGCCGGGCCTTCCAGTACCTCACCCTCAAACGAGAAGCGCGATCCATGGCACGGGCAGTCCCACGAGCGTTCGGCATTGTTCCATTCCACCTCGCATCCGAGATGTGTGCAGGTGGTATCGAGTACATAGAGCTTTCCCTCTTTATCTTTGTACGCTCCTGCTCTTTTGCCATTGTACGTAACTGCTGCCCCTTCATCCGGTGATAGATCTCCTGGAGTTTTATCCGGCATCTCCAGCTTGCCTTCGATCAGGTGCTTGGCAACATCAGCATTTTCTACAACCAATGTTTTCAGGCTTGGATCAGCCTTGAACCTTGATGGTGAAAAGACGTCGGCATACGGATTCTTCTTTTCTAAAATCAGATCTTTTATGAGCAAACCTGCCGCCGTTCCATTCGTCATTCCCCACTTGCGATATCCTGTGGCAACCAGGATATTTTCATGGGGGCCAGTAATCGGACCGATGTAAGGAATTTTATCTAATGTAATTAAGTCCTGTGCAGACCAGCGATAAGGGATGTCGGATATACCTATCACCTTTTCACTGAATGCTTCCAAGGCTTCATAGTGCTTGCTTGTGCACATTCCCTGTCCTGTCTGATGGCTTTCACCGCCAACGATGATTAATTTCTCACCATTGTAATTCGTGTATCTTAAAGAACGGGTCGGACTGTCCGCACTTAAATACATCCCGCCTGGATAATCTCTTTCCGTCGTAACACCAATCGCATATGAACGTTCAGCGTGCATCCTTGCAAAATAAAACCCGGCTCCATCGAAAAAAGGAAAGTGAGAAGCAATTACAGCATGTCTGCAGGTAATTTTATAACCGTCTTTTGTTACGGCTCGAGGGCGATTTCCAGTTTCAACATCAACTGCGGTGGTATTTTCAAAGATTTTGCCGCCGTTCTTTGTAATCTCCTGTATGAGTGCGGAAAGATACTTAACCGGATGAAATTGTGCCTGGTTTTTCATCGAAACGGCTCCTCGCACTGCCAGATCCAACGCGATGCTCTCAGAGTATTCACTGCTGATGTTCAGCTTTTGGTAGGCATCATATTCCTTTTGAACCTGTTTGAGATAGGTTTCCGATTCTGCATAGATGATGGCGTCTTCTTCGGAAAAATCGCAGTCAATCTGATGGTCCTGGATCATGGACCTGATAAAATTCAGAGCACCGTTGTTTGCTTCATAATAGAGCTTCGTTTGTTCTACTCCAAAATGCTGAATTAACTCATCATAGATGATACCATGCTGACTCGTTATTTTTGCGGTTGTATGGCCGGTTGTCCCATTTAATATTTTACTTCCATCCAGTAGGATTACGCTCAGCCCTTCTTTCGACAGAAGATAAGCAGTTGTGATTCCTGTAATTCCTCCTCCTATAACCACTGCATCTGCTTCTAAATCGGTTGATAAAGTTTCATATCCCTGTACTTGGCAGGATTCTTTCCAGTAGGATTCTGAAAAATCGGGCAGTTTACTCTTTTTCATGATTAAAAAGATCCCTCCTCGTTTCTTCCTATATTTCCCTCTTTTTTCTATTTTCATGTGGATTTTGATTTATTATATAAATAAAAAAAGCCAAAACAACAGTAACGCTGTTCTGGCTTTTCTCTTATATTTGTTTTGCCCCTAAATACCGGGGTGCCCAATATGTATTACTCATGGAAGCTATACTGACTCCGTTTGATGAAGTAGCGGAAATAAACTGGTTGTTTCCAATATAGATACCGACATGTGAAGCACCGGTCTGATAAGTTTCAAAGAAAACCAAATCTCCGGCGCTTAGAGTAGTAACCTTTGTACCTACTTTATAAATATCTGCAACCGTTCTTGGCAGTGTGATTCCCGCCGATTTTTTAAATACATAGTCGATATATCCACTGCAGTCAAAGCCTGAAGGTGTCGCACCACCCCACACATAAGGGACACCTAAGTAAGTTTTAGCAGTGGAAACAAGTTGAGTTTTGCTATAGGACGGATAGATTCCCAATGCCTTAAAGGTGGCCGGCCCTGCAACTCCGTCAGCAGTAAGTCCTTTTGATTTTTGAAAGCCTTTCACAGCATTCACTGTATATGTACCAAAATAGGTTGTAGTCGTGCTGTACGTAAAGTAACCTTTCGTTTTTAACGTTTGCTGCAAATCTTTTACTTCTGTATGAGTCATTCCGTATTTTAACGTATGATCTCCCAGTGCTGCCTGTCCCACTAAAGGATTTGCAGTTAAAATGCCTGCAATTCCCAACCCCATAAGTAATCTTTTCAAGTTGCTCTTTCCCCCTAAAATTTTCTTGCGATACCAATAAATTAATAATATAAAATATTTATAACAAAATCATTTTAGGGAGATTACAATAATATTACAAAATACTATTTTATTCATCTATTTCTAACAAAAAACTACATTTAATAATTTATCCATTAGTGGAAAGTAATTGATATCGTTATTTTAGAAAGCATAGAGTAGAACCCTGTTTTTCTTTTGTTATTTACAGCAGGTTTTTCAGGATTGATGTATAATTAAGCATTGTTCCGTTTTATTTAGCCTCTTTGTAAAATTCTTTTTTTCTATTCTTTCTTTTGTTCAGGAAGGAGATTGTATGTTTAATTTAGCTCAACAAATTTTAGAAAGACATTTTGGCTATTCTTCATTTCGGCCAGGACAAGAGCAAGTGATCAAGAGCATCTTCAAGCATAAGAATACATTGGGGATCATGCCTACAGGGGGAGGAAAGTCCATCTGCTATCAGGTTCCTGCTATGCTGCTCAATGGAGTGACCCTAGTTATCTCTCCCCTTATTTCGTTGATGAAGGATCAGGTCGATTCCCTTGAGAATGCTGGAATTCCTTCTACATATATTAATAGTTCACTATCTGACGAAGACATTCAGAACAGGATACAACAAGCGGCAAACGGTGCCTATCAGTTGATTTATGTTGCGCCTGAACGGCTGGAGTCCATGGCGTTCAGACGTCTCATAGGAAAAATGAATATATCCATGATTGCCATCGATGAGGCTCATTGTATTTCTCAATGGGGACATGACTTCCGTCCAAGTTATTTGCGTATCAAAGATATGCTGGCTTCACTTCATCCGCGGCCTGTAATCGTCGCCTTGACGGCTACAGCCACCAAGGAAGTAACAAAAGATATCTGCCGGCTGTTAGACATTCAGCCAGAAAACACTTTTGTTACGGGTTTTGCTCGGAATAATTTAACGTTTTCTATTATTAAAGATGAAGTTAAACGTGAATATCTGCTTCGATATGTAAAGAAAAACAGTTCAAATTCTGGAATTATATATGCTTCGACTAGAAATGAAGTCGATCAGCTTCATAGTTTTTTAAAGAAAAATGGTTTTACTGTTTCAAAATATCATGCCGGCCTATCCGAAGAGGAAAGACGGGAATCACAAAATCAATTTATTTTTGATGATACTGCAATCATGGTAGCTACAAATGCTTTTGGAATGGGGATTAATAAAACGAATGTCCGCTATGTCATTCATTTCAATCTTCCCCGCAATCTTGAAGCCTATTATCAGGAAGCGGGGCGTGCGGGCAGAGACGGCGAACCAAGTGAGTGTATTCTATTCTTCTCCGCACGGGATGTCCAGCTTCAGAAATTTTTAATTGAACAAGGAACCATGGATGAAGCAAGGAAAGGAAATGAATACAAAAAGCTTCAGTTTATGACAGACTATTGCCATACTGAACAATGCCTGCAGCGCTTTATTGTCGAGTATTTTGGAGATGAGGAATCAGCTGATTGCGGGAAATGCGGAAATTGTACCGACCAGCGTGAGCAAACGGACATTACCACTCAAGCGCAAATGGTTTTCTCCTGTGTGAAACGCATGAATCAGCGGTTTGGAAAAACAGCAGTCGCACAAGTGCTGAACGGATCGAAAACAAAGCGAATCCAAGAGCTGGGGCTTACCTCTCTAACGACCTATGGTTTAATGAAAAACCGGCCTCAAAAAGAAATTATGCAGCTTATTGATTATTTGACAGCGGAAGGCCTCCTTCAGTTATCCGATAGCCAGTACCCTGTGCTTATGCTGGCACCCAGAGCACTGTTTGTGTTAAAGGGAGAAGAAAAGGTTTATCGAAAAGAGAAACGAAAATCGATTACCAGCTTTACTGAAAATAACGAGCTCTTTGAACATCTGAGGAACTTGCGTAAGGAACTGGCAGATCAGGAAAACGTACCTCCATATGTCGTTTTTGCAGATAGTGCCCTAAAGGAAATGAGCGAAAAAGTTCCTGGAAATGAAGAAGAAATGCTGGAGATTAAAGGCGTCGGAAAAGTGAAATTTGACCGTTATGGCCAGATTTTCCTGGACACACTTAAGGAATTCACTACTTCAGCAACTGCTGCAGCGGAAATGGAGAGTTCATCAGATTCTCCAAAAAAGGACAGCCATTTGGATACTTACGCACTCTTTCAAGAAAACCAGCCTATTCCTGATATCGCCAAAACGCGGAATCTTTCGGTGCAAACAGTAGAAAACCATCTTCTCCGTTGTGCAGAGGAAGGAATACCGCTAAACTGGGAAAGAATTATCCCGGCTGATCAAGAAGCTATGGTCTTAAACGCTATTGATCATCTTGGAAGTGAAAAGTTGAAACCATTGAAGGAAGAACTCGGGGAAGAAGTTTCCTATTTTACAATAAAAGCGGTCATTCAAAAAAATAAAAGACAGCTGGTTCATAAGTAGATGTCTGTGTAAAAGTAAAGAACGCTCTAGAAATGAGCGTTCTTTACTTTTTTTCACGAGATCGGATATGATCGGCTGCTTCTAGCAGATGGATTGCCATGAAATCAGCTTTTCCTATTTCCCCGCCAATTTTTATAGTGGTGACACCGGCTTTCCTTCCTGCTTCAATATCTGTTTCACGATCCCCGATCATATAACTCTTAGTGAGATCAATATCGTACCGGTCTGCCAGGTCCAATATCATTCCAGGGCTTGGTTTTCTGCAGGAGCATCCTTCATTCGGCTTGTGGCAGCAATAAGCGATATCTTTTATCACACCACCTGCATTTTCCACTTCTAAAACCATTTTATCGTGAATTTTCTTTAGCGTTTTTTCCTGGAGGAATCCAAGCCCAACTCCCCCTTGATTCGTTACAACAAATAAATGAAACCCCATTTCGGTCAGTTCTCTTAATCCTTCAAGAGCGCCCTTCAGAAAATAAAAGTTGCTGGGATGATTAACATGTTTGACTCTTGACGACATAACTTCATTAATCACACCGTCCCTGTCAATAAATACAGCTTTAGTCATTCCTGACGATCCTTTCTTTTTACAGTAATTGGCTTATTTGTTACAGATAGACTGTTTATTTGAATAGGTATTGCATTGCCTATTGTCATTATAGCCGAAGCAGCAAGCATCCAAATCATATGGGGGGGCACTTTGCTTCCCTTCTTCTCATCCATGCTCATTCTCCAAACAAAAAAACAACAAGCCTATAGGCTTATTGTTTTTCTTGAAAGTACTCTTTATAAAATCCTGCGACTCTGCCCGAGTTATCAACTACAAAATAGAATTCTTCTGTTTCGTTCTTTACTTCGTACGTTTTTCCCTCGGTCAGCACTCGGTCTACCATATACTTTGCTGCATTTGTATGGATACATGTAACCGTTTTGATCGTTGCTTTGTCTTCCCATGATTGGTGGATCATCATTCAGCCTCCTACTTTTGTGTACCTTTTTATTTTAAAGGAATCTCTTGTTTTTTAAAAGAACAAAAGAAAAGCCTAATTCCTCTTTGTTCTCTCAGGTGTTTATGCCGCTCAGGATTTAAGCGGTGCTGCCTCATATGAAAAATGTGCTCCAGATGGATCTGTTAGTCCGATCCCTTCAATCAGATCTGGCACAGCGGACAATTAACAACCGGTTTAATACCATTAAATGGTTTCCCGACTCTTAAAGCCTATTGATCTGTTAAAGTGAACAGACTCATCAAAAAAAGCGCCAAGGAGGCGCTTTTATTTATGCTGTTCTTCCCTGGGACTTAAGTTCAAGAAAGGCTTCTTCACTTTTTTTCTCATCAAATTCATTCTCACTCTTTGATACAACGATAGTTGCGATCCCGTTTCCGATCAAATTGATGATCGCCCGGGCTTCACTCATGAAGCGGTCAACCCCAAGCAGTAAAGCCAGTCCTTCTACAGGGATAACCTGCATGGCTGAAAGTGTTGAGGCAAGTACGATAAAACCGCCGCCTGTAACAGCCGCTGCACCTTTTGACGTTAACATAAGGATGGCAATGATGGTAATTTGCTGTGTAAGGCTTAAGTCGATATTAAAAACTTGAGCCAGGAATACGACGGCCATCGAAAGATAGATGGAAGTACCGTCAAGATTAAAAGAGTAGCCTGTAGGGATCACCAGTCCGACTACTGACTTGGAACAGCCGAAACGCTCCATCTTGTTCATCATCCTGGGAAGGACAGATTCGGAGGAACTCGTTCCAAGTACAATTAGAATTTCATCCTTAATGTACTTTAAGTATTTCCATAAACTGAAACCATACATTTTACAGATGATGTTCAACACGATGACTACGAATAAGATCATCGTCATATAGACGGAAATCATAAGCTTTCCTAAAGGCAGCAATGATGAAAGTCCGAAGTTTCCAATGGTGAAAGCCATCGCTCCAAAGGCCCCTATCGGCGCAGCTTTCATGATATAACCGACGACATTAAAAAAGATCTGTAAAAGCTTATCAAAAAAATCAATCACTGGTTTCCCTTTTTCTCCCAGAGCCGTTAATCCGACTCCAAACAAGATAGAGAAAAAGAGGACTTGAAGGATATCACCCTTCGCGAACGCGTCGACCATATTCTGGGGTACAATATGGGTAACGAAATCTACCCAGTTGATTCCTCCTTCTGCACCGCCGGAAGTAAATTGAGAAACATCTCCTTTTTGCAGCTTGTCAAAGTCCAGCCCCGCTCCGGGTTTAATGACATTGACAACGATTAAACCAATAATCAGAGCAAATGTAGTGACGACTTCAAAATAAATAAAGGCTTTACCGCCAACTTTACCTACTTTTTTCATATCCCCCATTTTGGCGATACCTAGAACAATGGTGAGAAAAATAATAGGCGCAATGACCATTTTAACAGCGTTAATGAACGTATCACCCAATGGCTTCATGTTTTTTCCGGCTTCAGGCCATAGCAGCCCCAAAGTGATACCGAGAATAATAGCAATAATGACTTGGAAGGTTAAATTCTTAAACAGGGGTTTCATGTTCTTCCTCCTTTATTAGCTAATAACATACTGAAAGCGTTATCATCCATGAAATTGATGATAACGCTTTCTGAAAATTTAGTGAATATTTAGGTTATATTGTCCTTTTTGGTCTTTTTGGTCTTTCGTTAGCCAGATAACCTTAGAAGTTCTTCATGAGATATCGATTAACCGGTCTCCCCACCCCTCCATACTGCATATCCAGTATGATTTCTCCTCTTTTTTCTAAATACTCAAGATATCTTCTGGCTGTCACACGGGCAATCCCGACCCCTTCAGCTACTTCTTCGGAAGATTTACCATACGATTGCTCTTGTAGATAGGTGATAATCTGTTTCAGGGTGAGTTGATTCAACCCTTTAGGAATCCCTTTTTGTTCTTGATTTTGATGTTCATTATGTATACCTGATAATACAGTATCCACTTCTTTTTGAGACATTTCACCGTCCGGACAAAATTGTGTGTAATAGTCTTTATATCTTTCCAAAGCTTGCTTAATTCTAGCAAACTTAAACGGTTTGATGATATAATCCATCGCACCCTGTTGAAGCATCGTCTGTATCGTGTCCCTATCCTTGGCTGCAGATATAATAATAACATCTACTTTCTCCTTATTTTTCCGTATCTGATAAAGTGTTTCGAGACCGTCTTGTTTGGGCATGAAGATATCAAGAATGACAAGGTCCGGCTGTAGTTCCTGAATTTTTTTTACACCCTCCACTCCGTTAGCAGCACTGCCGGTCACTTCAAAACCGCTGACTTTTTCAATAAATGCTTTATTAACTTCCTGGACCATCGGATCATCTTCGATTAAAACAACAGAAATCTTTTTTCTTTTCATGACTGTCTCCTCCCGTTCATTGGGAACGTGATGTAAAAACTCGTCCCTCCATTTGGATAGGAAGATAGGTTAATGTCCCCTTTTCCCTTATCTATAATCTCTTTAACTAAAAATAAACCAAGTCCCAGTCCTTTTTCACCTTTCGTAGTGACTCCTTTGTCAAAAATGTAAGGCATCAGGTGTTCAGGGATTCCTGGGCCATTGTCTTCGACCAGGACAGCACAAATTTCATTGTCTTGTCCAATACTGATATCAATTTGTTGTTCAGGAGTATTTGAGTCATTTAAGGCATGAATGGAATTTTCTATGAGATTCCCGAGGATCATTACAAAATCGTGTTCATTGAGCAGGTAAGGAAGTTCTTCCAAATGGCTCTGGCTGTCGATCGAGACGTCGATTTTCAATTCTTTTCCCCTGCTCACTTTGCTTAAGAGAAGACCTGCAATACTGTCGTTTTTAATATTTTTTGTAACGAATCTCGTCAGATTCTCCTGTTGCTCCGATATATCAAAAACATACTGAAGCGCTCGTTCACGCTTTTCCAGCTGGATGAGTCCGGCTATCGTATGAAGCTTGTTCAAATGCTCGTGATTTTGAATACGGAGTGCCTCTACGAATGCCTTTACCCCCGTTAGTTCTTCCGCCATTTTTGCAACCTCTGTCCGGTCCTGAAAGATCGCTACAGCTCCGATGACGGAATGATTGACTTTTATCGGAATTCGATTGCTCATAATGATTTTGCCGCTCACATTAATCTCTTGGTTGTACACGGGTTTTCCAAACTCAATAATTTCAGGAAGCCTGGTATCCGGGATCACCTCGCGTATCGGTTTGCCGATCAGACTCCCTTCCACTCGAAATATCGATTTTGCTTTTTCATTGAATATGGTGATGTTCTCTTTTACATCTACAGCAATTACTCCTTCATGCATAGCATGAAAAGCGGCTGTACTTTCTTCATACATGCGCACAATTTCATGCGGCTCTAGCTCAAACATCTGCTGTTTAATGTGCCTTGCCAGCATCCAGGAACCAAGCAGGCCGAAGAACAGGGTTAATATTATTATAAGAGCGGCCTGTGCTTTCAAGCTTTGCAGGATTTCAAGATAACCTGGAAGTATGTTTCCAACGATAATGACACCAACTTGTTCAAGCTGTTCATTTTTAACAGGCATAAAAGCACGTACAGCAACCCCCAGCTCTCCTTTTGCTTTTGATATGTAGGTATGGTCTGCAAACGCCGGTTCTTCATCTTTGCCTTCTGATCTTGTTCCAATAAGTCTATATACAGGATGAGAGTATCTGACATGATCCATGTTTAAAACGACGATGTAATCTGTACTATTTATCACTCTTATTTTTTCCACAATGGGATTGATGACCGCAGCTCCATCTTTCTTTTGGATCTTCTTCTGTACTTCAGGAAGCTGAGCCACTGTCCGGGCAGTAATCATTGCACGTTTGCCAAGTTCCTCTTCCCTCATATCGACAATTTTACCTATTATGATAATGCCTCCGATCAAAAGGGAAAAAAGGACAATTCCGAACGATAAAATGATGATTTTCCAGCGGATGGGTAATCTTAAAAATTTCATATGGCCATGCCATTCCTTCCAGTGAATTCTGTGTAATATTGTAACATGGTTTTTAAGTTATGCTAGACTTAATAGAAAAAGAGTACAAAAGAGGCTGAACATGAAGCAAATCATCGGAATTTTAATTTTTCTCGTCACAGGCTTATTGCTTTCTTTTTATATAGGGTTTCATTTTAATAGCGAAGAACAAGACCTGGCTTTTGATGATGAACAATCTGGCATTCGAAAACAGATTGTAATCAAATTCAGCCATGTGGTTGCAGAGAACACACCTAAAGGATTGGCGGCGCAAAAATTTGCTGATCTGGTGGATCAAAAATCCAATCACAGAGTGAAGGTGGAGGTATTTCCTAACGGCAGTCTGTATTCCGATAAAGAGGAATTAGAGGCATTGAAGGACGGCAGGGTACAAATGATAGCCCCTGCTACATCAAAACTGGGAGGTGTTTCATCAAAATGGCAGGTTCTTGATTTGCCGTTTGCTTTTCCTACAGAAACAGCGATCAATGATGGGCTGAACGGAGACATAGGGAAATCATTGCTTGCATCTCTTAACAGCCAAAAAATAAAAGGCCTTGGTTTTTGGGTGAACGGTTTAAAGCAAATCACCAATAAAAGCCATGCGGTTATTCAACCAAATGATTTTAAGGGTGAAAAGTTCCGTATTATGTCCAGCAATGTACTGAAAAAACAGTTTGAGCTTCTTGGCGGCCAGAGTAAACCGATGGATTTTAATGAAACCTATAGAAATTTGGAATCCGGTAATGTTAGTGGGGAAGAAAATACGATCTCTAACATCTATTCAAAAAAATACTACCGAGTTCAAGATTACATGACGATCAGCAACCATGGATTTTTAGGGTATGCCATATTAATGAATGAGGACTATTGGCACAGCCTTCCTGCAAAGGTCAGGCTGATCATACAAGATTCCATTAATGAAACGGTCAAGTGGAACCAGGACCACTATCGATCCATGAATAAAGAGCAGCTGAATCTGATAAAAAAAGAATCAAATATTCAAATCCACGAACTGACATCAAAGGAAAAAATAGAATGGATTGAAAAGTTGAATCCTATCTATAAACAATATGAACCAATAGCAGGCAGAAAATTGATCTCCGAAATTAAAAACATCCAAAGAAAATATGAAAAACAATTATTCCGATAGTATGAGCGGTTGAACATAAATAAAAAACGCCCCTGATGTTCAGAGGCGTTTTAACTGGTAACCATATCTTTTGACGTTTTCAAGAATTGAATGGTCTGTATATCTGTGGAAGCTGGCAATTTAAAGGATTGTTTGTAGGTTTCCTGACCTTTACCTGTAATGAAAACCCAGTCACCGTTTTCTGCTTTTTCCCAGGCGTGCTGAATCGCCTTTGTTCTGTCAGGTATGATCTTGGCACTTCCGTCCGCAAAATCTTCGTTCAATTCTTGCAGTTCTTCCACCATCCGGTCTGAGGGAACACCATTTAAATCATCAAAAGTTAAAATCAATTGTGAGCAGACATCTGAACAAAGCGCAACAATATCTCTTCTCTTGGAAAGATCCCTTTTGCCTCTAAACCCAAGAATATGAATGATCCGTTCGGCATTTTCACGTTCGGCCGTCTGGTAACAGTATTCAATGGCGTCTTCCGTATGGGCATAATCAACAATGAAGGTCGCTCCCGCAGGATGGCTGAATGTTTCAAAACGCCCTGGCACTCCATTAAACGATGATAGGTAGGAGGCAGCTTTCTTTAAAGAAATTCCCATTTTTTGAACAGTTAACAGCGCCCCTAGAGTGTTCCATACATTATGCATACCAGGCAAAGGAATCTGGAGAAAATCTGTTGTATCACCGAGTCTGACTTTAATGGTTGGAAAATACTCAGTACATACGTTCAAGAGCTGCATCGCGTCCTCGCTCTGTTTGCCGAATGTAAGCACATTATGCCCTGATTCGGACAACCTTTTCTGCAGCTTCTTTCCCCATTCATTATGTGAAGCAATAATTGCTGTTCCTTGGCTCTTCATTCGTTTGAACAGTCGAGCTTTCACATTAAAATAAGCTTCCATGCTTTTGTGATAATCAAGATGATCATTTCCCAAATTTGTGAAAAGAGTATAATCAAATAATATTCCTTCCACCCGCTGCTGCTCAATTCCGTGTGAAGAAACTTCCATAATGACGACTTCGTCACGGCTTTCTGCAAGAAGTGACTGTAATTCAAGAGGATCTGGAGTGGTATTTTTGGACTGTATGGCCTGATTATTTATCATGTTGTTTACTGTGCCGATCATTGAGCATGTCATGCCTGACTGTTCAATGATATGTTTTAATAAATAAGCTGTTGTCGTCTTTCCGTTCGTTCCAGTTATTCCGATCATTATATGGTTTTTAGATGGGTGGCCATAAAAGTTGCTTGCCAGCCTCGCCAATGCCTTCCTTGAGTCGGAGGTCTGATAATAAGGGACGTTTAACCCATATACATTTTGTTCTCCGACCACCGCGGCTGCCCCATTGGCAATCGCTTGATTAATATAGCGATGCCCATCAGCGCTAAACCCGTTAATAGCTACAAATAAATCCCCCGGCCTGATTTTGCGGGAATTGAATTGAATCCCTTGAATCAGCATTGATGGGTCATGGCTTTCAGGTTGTGCAAATTTAATCCCTATTAATAGTTCGTCCATTAACATGACTGCGTGCGCCCCTTTTTCAACTAAATTGAGCTGTACACATATCATTTCGCTGGACAATGCTGTTTATCGTACTTCGTTTCGACAAATTTCGATAATAATGAGTGGAATTAATTTACAGTATTTAGATCGATTAATTCATATGTGATTTCTGTATCTCCGTCTTTCCATTTTAGTTCACAAATTTTAGCGATAGCCACAGGCTTTGATTCCTTTGTTTTTCGAATCTCCAGGGGGATATCGATAGGATATAGCCGAAAGCCTTCTTTAATTAGCTTATAAAAATTGGACGACTCCAAACGGATTTCTTTGTTCTTTGTAACAATCATAGTATTCAATTCTAATGGCATCCCCATTTTCTCAGCCCTTTCTTTTCTCAATTAGTCTTTCTACTCTTTATTTTAAAGGGAAATATCCCTTTTGCCTACATGCCGCCAACATATTTAACACAAAAAAGCCAGGGATTCGGCCCCTGGCTTCAAATTATTTAACCTTGTAATAATAAAGACTCTGGATCCTCCAGCATTTCTTTGACCTTCGCAAGGAAGCTTACTGCTTCACGTCCGTCAACGATACGGTGGTCATATGAAAGTGCAATGTACATCATCGGACGATTTTCCATTCTTTCTGCATCAATAGCAATAGGACGCATCTTGATGCCGTGCATTCCCAGAATCCCAACTTGAGGGGCATTTAGGATCGGTGTAGACATTAAGGAACCAAAAATTCCTCCGTTCGTAATCGTGAACGTACCGCCTTGCAGCTCAGAAAGTGTAAGTTTGTTGTCTCGCGCTTTTTTACCAAGAGAGAGGATTTCTTTTTCGATACCAGCAAAGCTAAGCTTGTCAGCATCTCTTACAACAGGGACAACTAGTCCTTCCTCAGCTCCTACTGCAATTCCGATGTCATAGAACTTCTTAAGAAGTACTTCATCACCTTGAATCTCAGCATTGAGAAGAGGGAATTGTTTTAAAGCACCTACAACTGCTTTTGTAAAGAAAGACATGTATCCGAGTTTCACGTCATTCTGCTGCAAGAAAGCATCTTTTCTTCGTTTGCGGATATCGTTGATCGCCGTCATGTCCACTTCGTTGAAGGTTGTAAGCATCGCTGCTGTTTGCTGTACTTCAACGAGGCGTTTTGCAATCGTTTGGCGGCGGCGGGAAAGTTTGATGCGTTCAACGGGTTTCCCAGACACGTCAGCCGTTTTTGGAGCATTGGATGCTTTTTTCTCCGGAGCTTTTGGTGCCTTTTGTTCAGGCTGGCTTGCCGGTTTTTCAGAAGCTGCTTTTACATCCTCAGGGCGTACTCGTCCAAGAGGATCGCGTGCTTCCACTTTTGAAAGATCGATTCCAAGTTCACGAGCAAGCTTGCGTGCTGCAGGTGAAGCTAATGGACGGTCTGTTTCTTTTCTTTGCTCTGTTTCTTTTACTTCTTCAGGCTGCTTGTTTTGTGCAGCTGCCGGAGCTTCAGCAACTGGCTGTACAGTTTCTTGTTTGTTTTCAGAAGCAGCTGGGGCTTCACTTGATGCATCCCCTGTTTCTTTAAGTACAGCGATAACATCACCAACTTCTACCGTATCGCCTTCTTCACGAAGAACTTCTTGAATAATGCCATCATAGTCCGCGCTGATTTCAATGTTGACTTTATCCGTTTCAAGTTCGACAATGTTATCGCCTTTTTTAACGTTGTCACCCACATTTTTTAGCCATTGGGCGATCGTGCCCTCGGAGATGGATTCTGCTAGTTCTGGTACTTTAATTTCAATCACGTTCATTGCCTCCCTCTGAAGTTATCGTTTTGGTTTGGTCTGCTCTTAGAGCGACAGATACAATACGCTCTTGTTCTTTTTTATGAATATCAGGGTCTCCGCCTGACGGACTGGATCGGTCTGGACGTCCAATATATTTTACGCTTGCGCTTTCTGGAGCGGCAGCACGCAGCTTGGATTCGATATATGCCCATGATCCCATATTTTTCGGCTCTTCTTGAACCCATGCGACCTCCTCTAAATGAGGATAGCGCTCAAGAATCTCTTTAACCTCGTTTTTAGGGAAAGGATACAGCTGTTCCACCCGAAGGATATGAAGGTGATTCAATTCCTCAGCTTTACCTTCAGCTTCAGCCGCTAAATCAATAGCAACTTTACCTGTGCAAAGAACGACGCGCTTTACTTGTTCCCCATTTTTTCCAAGCCCCTCTTGCTCAAGAACCGGTTTGAATTGACCTTCTCCAAGCAGGCTTCCTGCTGAAGATGTTCTTGGATTTCTTAGGAGGCTCTTAGGCGTCATGATGACGAGCGGGCGAACTTCTTCCTTATCCAGAATTGCGGCCTGGCGTCTTAGGATATGGAAGTACTGTGCAGCGCTTGATAAGTTAGCCACTGTCCAGTTATTTTCCGCAGCGAGTTGAAGGAACCTTTCGATTCGGCCGCTTGAATGTTCAGGGCCTTGACCTTCATATCCGTGTGGAAGAAGCATAACCAGACCTGATTTCTGACCCCATTTTGCTCGTCCGGCAGAAATAAATTGGTCGAAGATGACTTGTGCTGCATTTGCAAAGTCTCCATATTGTGCTTCCCAAAGAACAAGAGTTTCAGGTGCGAAAACATTGTATCCATATTCAAAACCGACGACAGATGCTTCAGAGAGCGGGCTGTTATGGATGCCGAATGCTGCTTTTGCCTGCGGAATCTGATGAAGCGGTGAAAATAGTTTTCCGCTTTGGCTGTCATGCAGAACCAAATGTCTTTGAGCAAATGTTCCACGCTCAACATCTTGTCCGGTAATACGGATCGGCGTACCGTCACTTAAGATGGTTGCAAATGCAAGTGTTTCAGCAAGTGCCCAGTCAACTTTGCTTCCTTCATCAAGGGCATTGGCTCTTCTCGCCAAAATCCGCTCGAGTTTAGGGTAGACAGTAAAGCCTTCAGGTCTTTCTAGAAGAGCCTGATTGATTTCTTTTAGTTCATCTATCGCAACAGATGTATCTAGAGCAGGGAATCCCTTGACAATCGTTTCAGGGACTTCTATATCCTTCACTTCTCCGTCTTTAGAAATGCCTTTTACTTTTTCATATTCAGCCTGAAGTTTCTGCTGAACGTCGTTATCCATTGTATCGCCTTGGCCTTCTTTGATTACTCCTTCAGATTCAAGCTGTTTGGCAAACAGCGCACGAACAGTAGGATGGCTGTTTACCTTTTCGTAGGTTGCAGGCTGCGTTACTGCAGGATCGTCCATTTCGTTATGTCCAAAACGGCGGTACCCGATCAAGTCGATCAAGAAGTCTTTTTGGAAACGCATACGGTATTGATATGCGAGTGTGATCGCAGCGATACAAGCAATCGGATCATCTGCGTTAACATGGACAATAGGAATTTCAAAACCTTTAGCAAGGTCACTTGAATATCTGGTTGAACGTGAATCAGAACTTTCAGTCGTAAATCCAATCATATTATTCGCGATAATATGAACAGATCCACCTGTTTGATAACCTTTCAATCGGCTGAGGTTAAGTGTCTCAGCAACAATTCCCTCACCCGGGAAAGCCGCATCCCCATGGATTGAAATGGCGAATGATTTATTCACATCCTGTTTAGGATATCCAGGTTCTGTGCGCACTTCTTGAGCTGCACGAGTGTATCCGACGACTACCGGATTAACAAACTCAAGGTGGGATGGGTTATTAGCCAGCGTTAATGTTGCTTTGGCTGTGTTTTCTTCAATGGAACGGTCTGCTCCAAGATGATATTTAACGTCACCTGTCCAGCCGAAACTAATTCCTCTCGAACCTTCAGAAGGAATCAGCTCCTTGTTTGGCGAATGATGAAATTCAGCGAAAATTTTCTCGTAAGGTTTCCCTAAAGTATGAGCGAGTACATTCAGGCGTCCACGGTGTGCCATTCCGATCATGACGTTGCTTGTTCCTCCTTTAACGCTCTGATGGATCATCTCATCGAGCATTGGAACTAGAATGTCAAGACCTTCAATGGAGAAACGTTTCTGACCGACAAATGTACGATGAAGGAATTTTTCAAAGCCTTCCACTTCAGTCAGGCGCTGTAATAATGCAATCTTTTCTTCATCAGTCATCTCAGGATAGATGAAGCCAGATTCTACCATGTTATTTAGCCAGTTATGTTCTTCTTCAACATGCACATGGCTGAACTCATAAGCCATTGATTTCGTATAAATGTCTTTTAGGCGTTTAATCGCTTCCAATCCATTTTGAACATCTCTTGGCGCCTCAGTCCAAATTAAAGAGGCTGGAATCGTTTTCAAGTCCGCCTCGCTCAGTCCATAATGGGATGGATTCAGCAACTTAATTTCTTTTGACACTTCTTCAAGGGGATGAATTTCTGCTGCCAAATGTCCGTAGGTACGGATGTTTTCGGCTAGCTTCGATGCGGCAACAATCTTGCTGACTGAAACTCCGGATGGAGCTTGCTGAGACAGGCTGGTGCCTGCATCTTGATTTGCTTCATCAGAAGATGGTGGCGGACCCCACTCTTCAAACTGTTTTCTTAGTTCCTCGTCAACTGAATTGGGATCAGCTGAATACTGTTCGAACAATTCAATGACATAACCAAGGTTCGGTCCGTAAAATCCCTGCCATGGTGAATCCTGGCTTGGACGGTTTGTGCTCATTGGTTGATACCCCCTGCTGCGATTTAATATCAATTTTTAACAACTAATTAGGAGAACGACAAGAAGTTCTCAAAGTTCCTGTTTTTAAAGCAAAAGCAAATCTATCATCATTGAAATACATCCCCTGAATACTCAACAATAAAACGATTCTTTTACAAATCACAGTAAATTCAATCTTTTGCAATAAAGCGAAAGCAGATTTGAACTTCTTTATTAAACGTTTTCATGGTTATTTTAGCACAGTATGGGCGTAGGTCAAAAGTTAACTTTCAAGAAAATTGGAGAAAAGTAGAGAATTACGGCGAAAAATGCTCAAGTACCGTATGTTTTATGCTTATTTTTAGGCTGTAAGCGAGCCATCCACCTTGTTTTGGAAATTGAGAAGATAACCAGAGCCATCCAAATTAAAATAAAAGAAAAAAGACGAGTATTTGAAAAATCCTCATGATAGAGGAAGACCCCAAGGATGAGCATGATGGTCGGTGCGATGTATTGCAGAAATCCGATCATGGATAAAGAAATCCGTTTAGCGCCCTGTGCAAAACATAATAAAGGAATGGCAGTTACTATTCCCGCTCCCATCAGCAGCAAAGTCACTGTGCTGTTTTGTGCCGCAAAGGCCTCTGTACCCTTCTGCTGGGCAAAAACGATATAGATGAGGGCAAGAGGTGCCACAAACATGGTTTCATAAGTCAGCCCAAGGATAGAATCATAGCTGCCCATTTTTTTGGTGAGGCCATACAGACCAAAGCTCAATGCAAGGGATACGGCAATCCATGGGAATTTTCCGTATTGGAATGTTAGCAGACCCACCCCGATGAGTGCGACCCCGAATGAAACGATCTGCCAGTAATTTAACTTTTCCTTCAGAACAATAATCCCCAATAACACGCTGACAAGCGGGTTGATGTAATAGCCCAGACTAGCCTCAACGACATGATTATTATTCACGGCCCAAATATACATCAGCCAGTTGGCACTGATTAAAAGAGATGAAGCCAAAACCGCAAAAAAGTTTTTCTTTTGTAAGAATAGGCTTTGTAAATTGCTGAAGAAAGATGATGTCTTCTTCATAAAAAGGATGACCAGTATCATAAATACAAAAGACCAGAGGATCCGATGGGCAAGTACATCTCCAGATTCAACAGATTGGAGAGGCTTCCAATAAAGCGGAAGAAAGCCCCACATCAAGTACGAAAGAGCAGCGTACCAGATGCCGATAGATTGTTCAGTTTGTTTTTCCATTTTTACGCCTCAATTCCTTCAGTTCTCTGCGTCTTATTTCTCTATTATAGTGGGTGCCAAATTTATGACAAAATAGTTTGCCTGCACGACAAAGGAGCAGCTCCATTTTTGAGCTGCTCCTTTAAGCTGTTCTTACAAAAGATTTTTCAGTTCCTCTTTTATGCTTTTATTGACGGATTCCCATAGAGCTTGGTCTGTTGTCATCCGAGCTTTGAAATTCTTGTACATCTCTTTTTGTTTTTCTTCAAAAGATGGATCTTCCTTTGCAGGCAAAGTGCTTCGTTCGTGCATGATCAGAGACTGTACCTCTGGAGAACGAGGCCCCCATACCGCTTTCTCATTTCCCTTCTGATCCATGAAAATGAATTTCGGAATGGCGCGCGCTGTACCGTTCGTTAAATATCGATCCATAAGCACAAGATTTTCATCACGGATTAAAAAGCGCAGCTCGATACCAGCATATTCTGCAATTCTCTGAATGACCGGAACACATAGCAAAGCATCACCGCACCAGTCAGCAGTAAGCACTGCTGCCTTCAGTTCAAGAACAGGAAACTGCTGATAAAAATCCTTGTCTTCCTCATTAAGGGAGAAGCTGTTGTAGATCGACATCAGCTCTTCCTTATTGACTTGCATACTTTCAATATATTCGTCTTTTGTTAAAGCTTTTTGAAACCATTCATTTAAATTTTTCAACCTGCTCACCTCTTTCGTAGTTTATATTGTAAAGGTTTCAGGATGAATTTGAAAAGTATTAAAGACTCATGAAAGTATCAATACCCATGGTTGCCATACCGATGACGATAATAGCGCCTACGATGGTCATCCATAACGGATGCTTATAAGAACCGACAATTTTTTTATTGTAGGCAGCGACAAGCATAACACCGAGCGTGATCGGCAGGATCATTCCATTTAATGCCCCTACAAACACTAGGATTTTAACTGGATTTCCAATCGCGACAAAGCATAGTGTTGAGAATAAGATAAAGACTACAATCAATAGGTTTCCGTATTTTTCAAGTTTAGGATGAAACGTTCGGATGAATGAAACAGACGTGTAGGCAGAACCGATTATTGACGTAACTGCAGCCGACCACATCACAATTCCAAAAAGCTTGTAGCCTATGTTTCCTGCGGCATGCTGAAATACGGATGCTGGCGGATTGTCAGGATTTAATGTTGCGCCGCTTGCTACGACCCCAAGAGCTGCAAGGAAGAGGAAAATCCGCATAATCGAGGCGATCCCGATAGCCGATACTGCACTTTTGTTCACTTCCCCTAACGCTTTTTCACCTTTAACACCAGCATCAAGCAGTCGATGTCCACCGGCAAATGTAATATATCCGCCGACCGTTCCGCCGACGAGAGTAACGATAGCTGCAAAATCAATTTTGTCAGGTGCAAATGTCTTTGCCACTGCTTCACCTACCGGCGGCGAGGAAGTAATCGCAACATAAACTGTGAGCGCTACCATAACAAAACCTGCGACCAGTGTAAAACGGTCCATCGCTTTTCCGGCTTCTTTAACCAAGAAAATGGAGATGGCAATCGCCCCGCTGATCGCTGCACCAGACTCAGGAGAAATTCCGCCGAACATTACATTGATTCCCAGACCAGCTCCCCCCACGTTTCCGATATTGAAAGCAAGTCCGCCAATAACAACAAGCAGAGCAATGAAATAGCCGAGTCCCGGAAGCATCAAATTCGCTATATCCTGCGCTTTTCGCTCAGACACAGCGATAATTCGCCAAACGTTTAATTGTGCTCCGATATCAAGAAGAATGGATATTAAAATAACAAATCCGAAGCTTGCAGCTAAAGATTGTGTAAATACAGTAGTCTGTGTTAAGAATCCTGGCCCGATAGCAGATGTCGCCATTAAAAATGCGGCCCCTAACAGGAGCTGCCAATTGCTTTTTTGATTCATTCGTTTACCTCGCTTATCTGTGTTGTAGTCGTTGAATGCCTTCTTTCTCGAATGCTTTGTTTATCTTTTGTGCAAAAGACAGGGCATGCTCTCCATCACCGTGGATACAGATGGTCTCTGCTTTAATTCCGATATCGCCGGCAGGAGTGCCTACCTTATCGTACTTCACCATCTTTATGACTTGATCGACCGCCTGCTGATCATCGGTCAAAACACTGTTCGGTTCGTTTCTCGGAGTAAGTGTGCCGTCAGCCTGATAGGTTCGGTCAGCAAAAACTTCACTGCATGTTTGGAGCCCAATTTCTTTTCCAGCTTCAATCAACTGGCTCCCCGCAAGTCCAAACAGAGTTACATCAGGATCCATGTTATAGACCGCCTTAGCAATTCCGAGAGAGAGATCCTTGTTAACCGCAGCCATGTTGTACAAAGCTCCATGCGGTTTGACATGGCGAAGCCTTCCGCCTTCTGCTCGTACAAAGGCTGATAATGCTCCAACTTGATAAAGGACATATTCATAGGCTTCCTCAGGAGTAAGATACATATTTCGGCGTCCAAACCCCATGAGGTCAGGCAAACCTGGATGCGCTCCAATGGCTACCTTTTTTTCTAAAGCGAGCTGAACAGTGTGTTTCATAATAGAAGGGTCGCCAGCGTGAAAACCGCAAGCAATATTAGCGGATGAAATAAAATCCATCATTTCTTCATCAAAGCCAATTTGATAACGGCCAAAACTTTCACCCATGTCACAATTCAAGTCTACCGAAAAATTCATGTCCTCACCTCTCCCTGTTCTTTAAGCCGATGCCGGTTTTTAAGTAGTTCAGCTGTATTTTTTGAATTATATAATTAATCTGTGCTTCTTCGTCTGATATCTCTTGAAAGACAATCGAGTCTCCCGGTTTTGCCTGTGCAAGCTTTGGCAAGTCAACATACGCCGCCTGTGCAATTTTGGGATATCCGCCTGTCGTTTGGCGATCGGCCATTAATATGATGGGCTTGCCTTCTGATGGAACTTGAACGGTTCCAAAAAGGACAGGTTCGGAAAGGATCTCTCGTTGTTCTTCCAGCTGCAGGGCCGTACCCTCAGCCCTATACCCCATTCTGTCAGACTGAGTAGAGATCTTAAATCCTTCATTAAAAAAAGCTGCTTGGCTTTCCTTTGTAAAAAGTTCAAAATGTCTTCCTTTAACTGCTCGGATGGTGTTCTTATTTGAGTAAACTGCTCTTAATTCATGACTTACAAACCAATTTAATGAAACCGGATGAAAGGAGTCTCCATCTGAACAGACTGATAGAGTATCACCTTCTTTGAGTGCTCTGCCTTTGTAACCTCCAATGCCTGCACGCAAATATGTGCTTTTGCTCCCCATCTCCCGCTTAGTATCAAAACCTCCAGCTACAGCAATGTAGGCCCTGCATCCCCACTTGCACTTTCCGAATTCCAGAACATCCCCTTCCTTAACGGAGATTGTTCTCCAATTCTCAATGGGTTTTTCATTAATAGACGGGGTGAGATCAGCACCGCAGATAGCAATGTATGTATCAATCCCAAAAGTAAGCTTAGGGCCGGTCAGTGTGACTTCAAGCGTTGCTTCTCCTTCCGGATTTCCAACTAGCAGATTGGCTGCAGTATGTGCAAAAGGATCCATCGCTCCATTTACAATGACCCCATATTGCTGATAAGTATAGCGTCCGAGATCCTGAAGGCTGGTCAGCATCCCAGGTTTATCAATCTTGATGGTCATCTTCAGCCTCCCATGAATGATATTCTTCTGTTGTAATCTCATAAAACTCAACTTGATCTCCAGCCTCAAGCAGTGTTGGCGGATTTTCAGTAGGCCTGAACAGTTCCAGGGGCGTCCTGCCGATCAATTGCCAGCCACCGGGAGTTTCAATTGGGTAAATCCCTGTCTGTTCTCCTGCAATTCCCACGCTTCCTTTTGGAATGGACAGGCGGGGAGAGGAAAGCCTTGGAGCAGCAATTTCAGAAGACATGCCTCCTAAGAAAGGAAACCCGGGCGCGAAGCCGAGCATATATACGTAGCAGGTCTTCTCAGTATGTATTTTTATCACTTCTTTTTCTGTAAGCTTGTTAAATTTCGCCACGTTCTGAAGGTCAGGACCAAAGTCTCCCCCGTAACAAACTGGAATTCTTATTACCCTTCCTGCGGCTGCGCTTTCTTTTGGCATAGATTCAATACGCATTTCAACCCGATTTTTTGCCAGTTCGAATGCTGATTTTTCAGGGTGTACAAATTTCATAGGATCGTATAGTACAGTAAGTGTGGTGTAAGCAGGAATTGTTTCAATAAACCCATCAAAAGGGTTTTCATTGAGCCATCCAGAGATTTCATGAATTTGCTGATTCATTTCTTCACTGACCTCATGGCCAAATTCCATGAGAATTCCAGCTTCCCCAAAGCGGAAATAACTAATATCTTGAAACATTTCAGCATCCTTTCTAAATTAATAATATTCACACTATACAAAGAAAAAATTTAAAAAACAAGGGAATTCAGACAACGGGGAATTATTCTACCATATCAATCACAATTCACAGAAAGAAATGTTAATATTTTCAGATAAATGGAATTTACATAAAATTCCCAATATAGTGCGATTGCATTAGAAGTATATAGTCTATATTTCCCGATTATTTTTATTCCGTTTCATTAATTGTTTTATCTCTTGCTGCTGCTTTTCTCTTTGGCTTGTTAACTGTCTTTATCTGGTTATAATTACCTCAAAAAATAAAAAGTAAACTTAGAGCTGTACCGGTGCTTTTCGAGACTATTCAATACCACTTTTTTGCTGGCAATTGGAAGTTTGTACAAATAAAAAACGGCCTAGGGCCGTTTTTTTATTTGTACATCTTTTCTCTTTGTTTTTGAAGCTCTTCGTTTTCAAGAAATTCATCATAGGACATTTGTTTATCAAGAAGTCCATTCGGTGTAATTTCAACAATTCTGTTTGCGATGGTTTGAACAAATTGATGGTCATGAGATGTAAATAAGATGGACCCTTTGTAGTTGATCAAACCATTGTTCAATGCAGTAATGGATTCTAGATCCAGGTGATTTGTCGGATCATCCAATAGTAAGACATTGCTTCCGCTGAGCATCATTTTGGAAAGCATGCAGCGGACCTTTTCTCCTCCAGAAAGTACTTTTGATTTTTTCAGTACTTCTTCACCGGAAAACAGCATACGTCCCAAGAAACCACGCAAAAAGCTTTCTGATTGATCGACAGGAGAGTATTGGCGCAGCCAGTCAACAAGGTTAAGCTCATTATTTTCAAAATAGGAAGTATTATCTTTTGGGAAATAAGCCTGTGATGTTGTAACTCCCCATTTGAAGCTGCCGCTGTCTGCTTCCATTTCACCCATTAAGATTTTAAAGAGGACAGTTACTGCGTTTTCGTCTTTGCCGACAAATGCAATTTTATCACCCTTATTCATTGTAAAGCTAACGTTGTTTAATACTTTTTCCCCATCAATGGTTTTGTTGAGGTCCTTCACCATAAGAAGGTCATTGCCGATTTCACGGTCAATGGAAAAGTTTACGAAAGGATAACGCCGGGTAGACGGCCGAATATCATCCAACGAGATTTTGTCGAGCAATTTTTTTCTGGAGGTTGCCTGTTTTGATTTAGATGCATTCGCACTGAATCGGGCAACGAAATTTTGAAGTTCTTTGATTTTCTCTTCTTTTTTCTTGTTTTGTTCCTGTGCCATTTTTAATGCAAGCTGGCTGGACTCATACCAGAAATCATAGTTTCCAACATAAAGCTGAATCTTTCCAAAATCCAAATCTGCCATGTGGGTACAAACTTTATTCAAGAAGTGGCGGTCATGGGAGACCACAATAACTGTGTTTTCAAAGTTAATCAAAAATTCTTCAAGCCATTGGATCGCACGCAGATCCAAGTGGTTTGTCGGCTCATCCAGAAGCAGAATATCCGGTTTCCCAAATAAAGCCTGAGCAAGCAATACTTTTACTTTTTCAGACCCTGAAAGGTCAGCCATCTTTTTATAATGAAGATCTTCACCGATACCTAATCCTTTTAAAAGGATGGCAGCTTCAGACTCTGCCTCCCAGCCGTTCAGCTCTGCGAATTCGCCTTCAAGCTCGGCAGCTTTAATTCCGTCTTCATCAGAGAAATCGGCTTTCATATAGATCGCGTCTTTTTCCTGCATGATTTGGTACAAGCGGGCATGCCCCATAATAACGGTTTGCAGTACTTCATTTTCTTCGTATTCGAAGTGGTTTTGTTTTAAGACAGCAAGACGTTCGCCGGGTGTTATATTTACATCTCCGGTTTGAGGTTCGATTTCACCGGACAGAATTTTGATAAACGTTGATTTTCCAGCTCCGTTAGCTCCGATCAAGCCATAGCAGTTTCCTGGGGTGAACTTAATGTTTACATCTTCAAAAAGCTTTCGGTCTCCGTAGCGGAGACCTACATTTGTTACTGTGATCATAGTTATATTTCTCCTTCGCTAATTCCATACTCTCAATGATTGTATCATACCATATCCTTTGGGCATACATCCAAGCAAGAATGTAAAGAACTCCTTCACATACAACTTAAAAAGCGGAGAGGCGCATTGGCCTCTCCGCAGTTTATGCTCTGTACTGAATTTTTTCTACTATAATAAAGGTGTGCAAACTAAACTCTGATATTTTTGCTCTGCAGGTGATCGAGCTCTCCGAAAAAACCAGGATACGAAACGGCTACAGCCTCACTGTTCAACAGCGTGGTTTCACCTTTACACAGGCAGGATGCGACAGCAAGCATCATGCCGATCCGGTGATCTCCATGGCTGTCTACTTCGGCTCCCTTTAGTAATGATGTTTCGCTAATGATCATCCCATCTGAGGTCGCTTCAATTTTTGCGCCCGTTTTTTGCAGTTCGTGAACGACAGTATCAATCCTGTTTGTTTCTTTCACTTTTAATTCCGCCGCATCTTTGATCACTGTTGTCCCTGATGCTTGAGTGGCAGCCAGAGCAATAATCGGAATCTCATCTATTAACCTGGGAATGATCTCTCCGCTGATCTCAATTCCTTTAAGTTTTGAAGTTCTTACTGTAAGGTCCGCGTACGGCTCAGCACCCTCCCCTTCAATCGGTGAAATGGTAATATCTGCGCCCATTTGTTTTAGAACATCGATGATCCCTGTCCTCGTTGGATTCATCCCTACTTTTTTCAAAGTGATCTCACTCTCGGGTACAATGGAGCCAGCGACAAGGAAAAAAGCGGCAGAAGAAATATCTCCGGGTACTTCTATATGTGTTCCTTTTAAAACTTGACCGCCTTTTATACTTGCTGTGTTGCCATCGACAGCTACCTTGCAGCCAAACGCTCCAAGCATCCGCTCAGTATGATCACGGGATTTATGTGGTTCTGTAACAGATGTTGTTCCTTCAGCAGATACCCCTGCAAGCAAGATCGCTGATTTCACTTGTGCACTGGCAACCGGTGACTGATAATCGGTCCCCTTGCATTGGCCTCCTCGTATGCTTAAAGGAACAAAATTCCCTTCATCTCTTCCTTCGATGGCAGCACCCATACTCCTTAACGGGCCGGTTACCCTTTTCATTGGCCGTTTTGCAATGGATGCATCACCGGTAATACAGGAATGAAATGGTGTATTTGCAAGGATGCCAAGCATAAGCCGAATCGTAGTGCCGGAGTTTCCGACATCCAAAATGTCAACAGGTTCTTTGAGCCCTTCTAACCCTTTTCCTTCTATTATAACTGTGTCATTTTCCTGATGAATGCTGACTCCCATTTTTCTGAAGCAATCAATGGTACTTAAACAATCATCTCCAGGAAGGAATCCTTGAACAGTTGTACGTCCTTCAGCAATTGAACCGAACATAACCGCCCGGTGAGAGATGGATTTATCTCCAGGTATTTGGATGGTTCCTTGCAGACCGGAAACTGGCTTTAATTGTTTTGACATCAAATTGGCCTCCTTTGCTACATTGCAATGTAGGTTGTAAATTGCAGGTGTTCAAGACTCTCTTTTGCTTGCTGGCGGTCCCCCTCCGACTGGAAGCTGACTCGAAGTACTCCGTAAATATCCTCTCTTGCCTCAATCACTCGGATATTCGTAATGCTGATCTTTTTCTCAGCAAGAATAGAGGTAACACGGGAAATCACTCCGACATCATCGATAATGTCTACATACAGATCATAAAACGATGTGATAGCACCTTTGGCTTTAATCGGAAGAGCATCCCGATATTGTTTTGCACCTGAAAAGTAATCAAGCAATCCTTGGTCGCTTCCGCTTTTAACAAGATCCTTCACACATTCCATTTCCATGATCCATTCATCAATAAAGGTTAAAATGTTTTCCTTGTTGTGCTTGATAATGTCTTTCCACATTACAGGACTGCTGGAAGCGATTCTAGTGATATCTTTAAAGCCGCCAGCAGCAAGGTCGTTAACTTGATGGTGTGCGTGGGAATAATGCTCTACTTGGCGTACAAGGCTCGCTGCGACGACATGGGGAAAGTGACTGACGACCCCGGTAAGAAGATCGTGTTTCTCGGCATCCATGACGATGAATTTTGCTCGTGTCCCTTTTAGCCAGTCCTTTAATTCTTCTATTCTTTGGTCAGGAGTTTCCGGCCCAGGTGTGATCATATAGAACGCATTTTCAAACAGATGTGTTTTGGCACTGCCCGGTCCTGATTTATGAGATCCGGCCATCGGATGCCCTCCGATGAATGTAATGCCTTTATCTACCATGGAAGAAGCTTTTTCCATGATTCTCGATTTTGTGCTGCCTACATCTGTGATGAGGGCACCTGGGGGGATGTTAAAGTCAGAAAACCATTCAAGCAGTCTTTCCGTTTCCTCCACCGGTGTAGCCAATACAATCAGATCGGCCATCTCTGCTTCTTTTTGGAGATCAGTACAGATTGTGTCAATGATACTGAGCCGTTTTGCGAGGTTGGCATGATCGGCAGAAATATCATGTCCTATGATGGTGCAAGAATGTTCTTTTTTTATAGCCATTGCGATGGATCCGCCAATAAGGCCTAATCCAATCAGCAGAACCCGTTTATTCACTGTATTGCTCCTTGTCTGTCAAAATAAATTCTTGGAGAGAGTCTAATAGGAAGGAGTCACTGACTTCTTGAACATAGGCTCGTCCAATCTCCTCTAGAAGCACCATATTCACATGGCCCATCGTCGATTTTTTATCTCTCTTCATGGTTTCAAGCAACTCTACTGCTGCCAGTTGAGGAGGAAGTGCAGGAAATTGATAATCATGAAGCCAATCACTGATCATATTATAATGAAGATTTTTGCCAGAGATAGATTCGCTGAGCTTCAATGCGAACCGCATTCCGATTGATACGGCATCACCATGGGAGATCGCACCATAACCAGCTTTGCTCTCAATCGCATGTCCGAGGGTATGGCCAAAATTCAAGATCGCACGCAATCCGCTTTCTCTCTCATCTTGTGATACGACTTGTGCTTTTATTGAAATAGCTCTCTTCAATAAATAAGCCAGTTTATCTTCAGAAATATCTTGTAATCCAGAAACTTCTTTAACGAGCCAATGATAGAATTCCTCATCAGCAATAAGAGAATGCTTGATGACTTCTGCAAATCCTGATCTCCATTCTGCTTCGGGCAGAGATTTCAAAAAAGCAGTAGAATAAAAAACTGCTTCGGGTTGATGGAAAACGCCGACCATGTTTTTTCCGAGAGGGTGATTGATCCCCGTTTTTCCGCCTACCGCACTGTCATGAGCTAATAGAGTTGTTGGCACTTGTATGAAACGGATGCCTCTCATATATGTTCCTGCTACAAAACCGGCTAGGTCTCCGATCATTCCTCCGCCAAGGGCGAGGATCAACGAATGTCGATCCAATCCTTGTTCAAGAGCGAACGTCAGACACTCATAATAATTATGAAATGATTTTTCCTTATCGCCGCTCGGTACAACAAAGGAATGCAGCGATTGGCCGATACTTTCAAGTTTCCCTGCCGTTTCTTTGAGATAAAGGCTGCTTACGGTCTCATCAGATAGTATAAGGATACTCGTCACTTTTGGAGACAAAGCCTGAATGAAATCAGGCAGTTCATCGAGAACAGTTCCTCCTATGAAGACGGGGTATCGCTTGGACTCCGTGTTAATCTTCAGGGTTTCCATTAAAACTCACGCGCCTGACGGTTATGCCGTCCGATATTTTCCTTAATTCGTTCCATGTTGTCTACTCCGAACTGTTCAACAATGGCTGCTGCCAGCTCCCAAGCAACCACAGCTTCCGCTACCACGCTCGCTGCCGGCACTGCGCAGCTGTCTGAACGTTCAATGCTGGCCTGGAATGGTTCCTTGGAATCAATATCAATACTTTGAAGAGGTTTGTATAGAGTTGGAATTGGTTTCATTACGCCTCTGACGACGATTGGCATTCCGGTCGTCATTCCTCCCTCTAATCCGCCAGCGTTATTGGTTCGTCGAGTATAACCATTTTCTTCATTCCAAAGGATTTCGTCATGAACGAGGCTTCCCGGTTTATGAGCGGCTTCAAATCCGATGCCGATCTCTGCACCTTTAAATGCGTTGATGCTCATGATGGCCGCTGCAAGCTTTGCATCAAGCTTCCGATCATAATGAACATAGCTTCCAACCCCGACCGGCATGCCTTCTACGATCACTTCAACGATGCCTCCGATTGAATCACCCTTCTCCTTCGCCTCGTCGATGGCACGCATCATTTTCTTTCCAGCCAATTCATCCAAACAACGTACAGGAGAAGCTTCTGTTCTTTCCTGGAGGTCTTCTATGGATTCAAAGGATAGCTGCTCCGCCACGACTCCTCCAATTTCAATCACGTGGCCGCCGACTTTTATCCCAAGCTCCTTCAGAAGCTGTTTTGCTACTGCACCTGCCGCTACTCTCACTGTAGTCTCTCTGGCAGATGACCGTTCCAAAACGTTCCTCATATCTCTATGGTTATACTTGATGGCTCCGTTTAGATCAGCATGCCCCGGTCTAGGTCTTGTGATCTGGCGTTTTACTTCATCACTGTCCTCTTCCAAAGGTTCAGCCCCCATGATCTTCGTCCAGTGTTTAAAATCCCGGTTCTCTACGGCAAGCGTTATCGGAGATCCGAGCGTATAGCCGTGGCGGACACCACTGTTGATAATAGCTTGGTCCTTTTCAATCTGCATCCTTCTTCCGCGGCCATGCCCTTTCTGCCTGCGGGAGAGTTCTTCGTTAATCTCTGCTGCTGTCAGTGGCAATCCTGATGGAATGCCTTCCAGTATAGTTGTGAGCTGCGGGCCGTGTGATTCTCCGGCAGTTAAATACCTCATAATATTGCCTCCTTATTTTTCTTTAGAAATACAAAAAAGTCCCTGCTATAAATAGCAGGGACGAATTTATTCGCGGTACCACCCTCATTGCGGAAAAAAACATTCCGCCACTTCATTCACGGATAACGGAGTAAACCGTCCTTTTCTACTGAACCATGAAACAAGATCGTTCAAAAAGGAAGCTCGAGGGTGTAATTCGCATTCTCCTTTGTACTGGTTCGCACCGTCCACCAGCTCTCTTAAAACAGGGAGAAGAATACTACTGTTGCCTGTCATTGCGATCGTTTAATTGTATTATATCAAGTTTTAACACGGTTAGAGGCGATTGTAAAGGGGGATGGCCCATATTTTTGAAAATTAACAAAGCCTTTGAAGAAATCTGAAAATAACCTCTTGACAAGATATACTATCGTGCTTTAAAGTAGCAAACAATACTCAAAAAATAATTCGAAAAAGGGCCGGCGCCGCCCTTATGAAAGAAACAATTTTGAAGGAGTAAACACCTATTTTATAAATCATGAGGAGGAGCTTAGAATGTCAAAAGAACTGGAAGAACTTCGCAGTGAGATCGAATCCGTCGATCAAAAGATTCTTGATTTGTTAAACGACCGTGCTTCCATCGTACAAGAGATTGGAAAATTAAAAGAAATGCAGGGTGTTAAGCGATTTGACCCTGTACGTGAACGCAAGCTTCTTGATCTGATTGAAGACCGTAATCAAGGGCCGTTCGAAACGTCTACCCTTCAATATATTTTTAAACAAATTTTCAAAGCCAGCCTGGAGCTGCAGGAAGATGATAACCGTAAAGCGCTGCTGGTTTCCCGTAAAAAGAAACCTGATGATACCATTATAAACATAAAAGGCGAGCTTATTGGAACAGGTGAGCAGCATTTTGTGATGGGACCTTGTGCGGTTGAAAGCTACGATCAGGTCAAACAAGTGGCAAAAGCATTAAAAGATCAAGGATTGACGCTTATGCGCGGCGGAGCGTTTAAACCCCGTACTTCTCCTTATGATTTCCAAGGTCTTGGCATGGAAGGACTTAAAATCTTAAAACAAGTTGCTGATGAAGAGAACCTCGCTGTTATCAGTGAGATTTTAAATCCAAACGATCTGGAAGAAGCTCTGGATTATGTGGACGTCGTTCAAATCGGAGCACGCAACATGCAAAACTTCGAACTTTTAAAAGCAGCTGGCGCGATCAGAAAGCCAGTATTATTAAAACGCGGTCTATCTGCAACGATTGAAGAGTTCATGTACGCAGCAGAATACATCCTAGCTCAAGGAAACGACCAAATCATTCTCTGTGAGCGCGGAATCCGTACGTATGAAAAAGCAACACGGAATACGCTCGATATCTCTGCTGTTCCGATTCTTAAAAAAGAAACTCACCTTCCAGTTATGGTCGATGTGACCCACTCTACCGGAAGAAGGGATCTATTGCTTCCTGCGGCAAAAGCAGCGCTAGCGATCGGTGCTGACGGCGTAATGGCTGAAGTTCATCCGGATCCAGCTGTTGCTCTATCTGACTCTGCACAGCAAATGAATATTCCACAATTCCACGAGTTCATGAACGAACTGAAAAAACATTCGGTTGTTCATTCTTCATAAATTGTAAAAAGATGGTCCATCCGGACCATCTTTTTCTTTTGTGTTTTTCATCTTACTTCCTGCGAAATAACTGCCCTCCCCTCTTTGCCCATATGTTATAATTTCCATTATTACAGACGTGGAAAAGGAATATGAAATGGAAAAAACTCAAACGATCAAGCAAAAAATTTTATTATTCATCAAGCTGGTGCTTCCTGTATTGGTTACACAGATCGGATTATTCGCGATGAATTTTCTTGATACAGTGATGTCCGGCCACTCAGGCCCGAAACAGCTTGCTGGTGTAGCAATCGGTTCAAGCATCTGGGTCCCTGTTTTTACTGGATTAAGCGGAATATTGATGGCGCTTACCCCCATCGTTTCCCAATATAATGGTGCCGGAAATAAAGAAAAAGTACCTTACGCTGTCATACAGAGCATCTATCTTGCGTTTGCTCTTTCATTTGCTGTAATAGCTGTTGGATTATTGGTACTAAATCCCCTGCTGAATGCCATGAATCTCGACCGTCAAGTAAGGGAGGTAGCTTCTGGGTATCTGATAGCCCTTTCGTTCGGTATGATTCCTCTTTTCTTATATAACGTTCTCCGCTGTTTTATCGATGCTCTCGGCAGAACGAGGGTGTCTATGCTGATTACGTTAACTGCACTTCCCGTCAATGCCCTTTTCAATTATTTATTGATTTTCGGTAAGTGGGGGTTTCCGGAGCTTGGCGGTGTTGGTTCGGGTTATGCTTCTGCTCTTACGTATTGGTTTATTGCTTTACTGGCGTTCTATATCATTCACAAAAAGCTGCCTTTTTCTGATTATCAAGTCTTCAGCAAGTTTTACTCCCTTTCGATTTCAGCATGGAAAAGCCAGCTAAAAATCGGGCTGCCGATTGGATTTTCCATCTTTTTTGAAACGAGTATCTTTGCAGCCGTAACGCTGCTGATGAGTTCATTCAATACAGCAACGATTGCCGCACATCAATCTGCACTTAATTTTGCTTCGTTTCTTTATATGCTGCCTTTGAGTATCTCCTTTGCACTTACCATTGCGGTCGGTTTCGAAGTCGGGGCGCATCGGTATAAAGACGCTAAGCAATACAGTTATCTCGGAATAGGAACTGCGGTCATTCTTGCCTTGCTGTGTGCAGCAGCTTTGCTCATCTTCCCCAGCCAAGTAGCCGGAATGTATTCAAACGATTCATCTGTCATAAAATTAACGAAGCATTTTTTGCTTTATGCGGTCTTTTTTCAGCTTTCCGATGCTATTGCCGCTCCCATACAAGGAGCTCTGAGAGGGTATAAGGATGTAAATGTAACGCTTGTATTATCTTTAATATCCTATTGGGTGATCGGGTTGCCGGTTGGCTATGTGCTGGCTAATTATACTGCCCTTGAAGCGTATGGATACTGGGTAGGATTGATCACAGGCCTAGCGATGGGTGCGGTCACTCTTTACTTCCGTCTCGCATATATTCAACAAAAACAAATGAAAACAAACCATTTAAAAAATCCAGGATAACCCTCCTGGATTTTCTTTTTCAGTTCAACATCGCATGCTGTTGCTTAAATGAGACCTTCCAATTTTTTTTACAAGTAATGGATTAGATAGCTGTTGATGCAGCCAAAAGCTAATTTTTGGAACACAAGCTTTTTTAAGATAATTTGAATAGGAGCTTGCGCAGGACAGGCACTAAATAACTGACGAGTTCTGCTGCACTGGGTACGACCACCTGATGGCTGCCATATATATTTTTCATTAGATTTTGAGCTTCCTCGGTCACTTTTCCATTAGAAATGTACATCCCAAGCGTTTCAATCCCCAACTTACGAGTATTGGCTACAGCTTCATACGTGTCCAGAATGCCATGGTCCTCATAATTAAACGCCGCTGGCTCTCCATCTGAAAAGACGAGTAAAAACTTTTGTTTTTCCTTCCGGCGCAGCAAATCCTCTGCCTTTTTCCGGATGGAATAGCCATCTCGATTATCTTCCTGAGGCTCCAGCTGCAGAATTTCAGGTCCAGCCTGATTTTTAAGTGAGCTCGTGAACGAAATCACTTCCTGAAAATAATTAGGCTGGCTGTCTTTCTTCGCATCAGCCGCATCTTCCCAAAAGCCTACTATGGAATGTGGGATGCGGACGGCTTTTAGGGTCTCATGGAAAAGGACAATAGCCTGTTGTGTTTCTTCCATTTTGTCAAACATGGAGGCCGAGCAATCGACAAGCAAAGTAAAGACGGCATCGAGTTCTTGCGGTGATTCCGCTTTTTTAAAGAACAGCCTTGGATTTTTATCGGTCAGTAGCCGTGTCAGCCTTTTGTTTAATCGGCCAAAATGCAAATCGTGGTTTGGTACATTTTTTTTATGTTCTATGGTCTTCAAAAAGCTTTGTTTTAACAGGCTGACAGAAGATTGTACAGCAGATTTGAACTCCTGATAATCCTGTACTTCCTGAAAAGAAGGCTTCTTCGGTAGGATCTTTTTTTCAACAGCAAAACGGTTCATCTCACCGTATGGAAAAAGGCTTTGCCCTGAACGCCCGTCTGTTTGGTCCATACCTGCACCAGTCTCCCCTTTAAAATCCTTGCCTTTTGAATCTTTCGCTCCAGCCTGAACCGCTCCGAAAGCCTGATCTCCTTCCTCCGCTTTCCTCCCTCCTTCACCAAGCAAATCGGTTGATGTCCCTTGATCCAGATCAAACTGCAGAAACGAGTCAGACGGAGAAGAGGTCTCTTCGTGCCAGCTTGGCATTTCTTCCCGTTCCGTTTCATCACTGCTTTTTTCGTCTTCTGATGCAGTCTGTGAATGTGGTGATTTTACTTCACTTTCTCTTGAGATATCTTTAAAATTCAACTTTTCCGATTCGTAGAACGACAGATAAGAACTCGTCATATCTCTTTCGTTAAATGTTCTTAGTGCTCTCTTTATATCATGGATTACTGCAACTAGCTCTGATGTGCTTCCAGCAGTGTTTAATTTTATTAGATCATGGCACAGCTCAACATACCATTCCTTTAATGGTGTTTGAAGCGGCACGAGCCGGTGGTTGGCAAACAGAAAAATACAGCAGAAGAACGCGTCTAGCCATCTTCTTTGCTGGATATGCTGACGGTACTGCCTATGATAATGGGTAAGAAGAACTTTCTTCCTCTCCAAGAAAGAGACAGACATACCAGGCCGTTTAGTCACACATACTTTTTCCAGGCGAAAATCTTCTGAAAACAAAAGCAGATGCTTAAGAAATTGAAAATGCTCTTCATTTTTTAAGGACTGAAGTGCTTCTTGCAGAGAGGTATGATCCGAAAAAAAGAAATTCCCATAGCTTCTTAAGTAAACTTCACTTTTTAATCCATGAAGCTGCAGGCTGGCTGGATAGGTCATCCAAAACTGGCTGACTTGCAGCACATGGCCAGGTTTGTTCAAATAAGAATGGTATGAGAATTCTACATCCATTTTTGGATCTCTGGACAGGGTTTTCGCAAGGTCGATCAGCTGCATATGCAGAAAAGAATCGATTTTTGTATCTGCAAATGTTAAAAATTTCATGCGCTACTTCACCTCCTTGACATCCACTCTACATAAAAAGGGTATCTGAAATGTTATGGATTAATGTTTTTTCCCGTTCGTCTTCTAATTTATCAGCTACAGCACGCTGAATCGCCCTCTTTGGCGGCATATAGGCCGATAAGTCTGCTGCGTCAAGCAAAGCCCTGATGGACGCTGCGTCCTCCGATAACTGCCCCGTCTTAGTCTGCTGAACAAGATCTGAAGAAAACTGAACAAATTGTTTTAGAATTCCTCGGTCTTTCTGTTGAGAATGGGATAGTAGCATCTCAAAAAGTGTATCTCCTTGAATATAAGGGACTTCAATAACAACAAAACGGTTTTTTAATGCTTCATTCAATGGAACGGTCCCAATATATCCCTCGTTGATCGCTGCGATCACGTTAAAACCCTCAGCAGCTTTAATAATATCACCTGTAAACGGATTAGTAACTGTCCGTCTGTAGTCGAGAATACCGTTTAAGATGGGGAGTGTTTCTGGCTTTGAAACATTGATCTCATCAATGTATAAGAAATGGCCGAACGCTGCCGCTTTTGTTACCGGCCCAGGAATAAATTCAATTTCAGAATGTCCTTTTTCATAAGAGATGGTCTTATGTCCCAGTAACGCTTCAGCATCCAAATCCACTGAACAGTTGATAGAATGCAGAGGCTGCTGAAATAAAGAAGAAAGGTATTCCGCCAGCTTTGTCTTGCCTGAACCTGTAGGCCCTTTCAGCAGAACATTCTTCCCCATCAGCAAGGCAATCACAGCGTCTTTTACAATCTCATTATCTTCCGCTGTGTACCCTTCTGATCCGATTAGACCTTGAAACTCAGCAGAATTGTTTTCATTTCGTCTATTTCTTTCAAAATTTAATTTTTCAGCCAGTACGTTGGGTAATTGCAATTGATCTATGGTCATGTAAAAATCCCTTTCATCATAAAAACTATAAAAATCTATTATATAGTATATCTCTTCTTCTTTCCTTTCAAATGCTTAGTTTAGGGCAGCATTGACATTCGGTGGGAACCGAATTAGAATTAGGACCAGGTACTAAATGCAGAATGTGATAAAGGACGTGTTTTTGTTGACAAGAAAAGTAGCTTTAATTACAGGCGGCACCAGAGGTATCGGTAAAGCCATCGCCTCCAAATTTGCCTCCGAAGAATATGATCTCGTGTTGAATTTCATGAGGAAGAAGAAAGACGCAGAGGAGACCAAACAAGAATTTGAATCTCAATACGGAATTAAGGTCCATTTAGTGAAAGCGAACGTCGGTGACCTTGACCAGATCAAAGCCTTGTTTGCGGAAGTAAAAGAAACCTTTGGCCGTCTAGATGTATTTATAAACAATGCCGCTTCCGGTGTTTTAAGGCCCCTGCTGGAAATTGAAGAAAGCCATTGGGATTGGACTCAGGACATCAACGCAAAAGCGTACCTGTTTGCCTCCCAGCAAGCAGCGATGCTTATGGCAGAAAAAGGTTCAGGTGCTATCGTTGCTCTATCGAGTCTTGGATCAATCAGAGCACTTCCGAATTACGTAGCCGTTGGTGTATCCAAGGCTTCGGTTGAAGCAATCACCCGTTATCTTGCTGTTGAACTTGCGCCTAAAGGAATTGTTGTCAATGCGGTATCTGGCGGAGCTGTTGATACGGATGCACTGAAGCATTTCCCTAATCGGGAAGAACTCTTAAACGAAGCGAAGAAGAAGAACCCGGCGGGACGAATTGTTGAACCGGTTGATATCGCTGAAACGGTTTATTTCCTCTGTACACCTGCAGCCAGCATGATTAGAGGGCAAACCATTATAGTGGACGGCGGCCTGTCATTGCTTGCTTAAATAAAACTGGAAAAACGCCTAAAAATTTTTGGGCGTTTTTTTAAATTATAAGATTGACTGACTGGTCATATCAGTAATATAATGATTTAGTGATTTTAGTTTAGTAGGTTAATTAAATTGAGAATTTGACTGGGGGTCATTTCATGGAAGGTGATCAAAACGAATGGTAAAAATACTAGTTGAAGGAGTATAACAAAGATTAACACTTAAAGATTCAATTAGTATAACAACAGAATGGAGAAAATCACTCATATGAAAATTGAACAACAAATGCCTATCAACCGCAATATGGTCCTTTTGGGCCTTATTATTGGGATGTTTTTCAGCGCAATGGAACAGACCGTGGTTGGTACAGCGATGCCTACCATTATCGGTGAGTTAAATGGATTTTCTATTTTTGCCTGGGTAACTACTGCCTATTTAATTACATCTACTACGATAATTCCGATCGTCGGAAAGCTTTCGGATCTATACGGACGCCGTACCCTTTATTTGATTGGAACCGTCATTTTCGTCATTGGCTCCGGGTTATGTGCAACAGCGAATTCTATGGAACAATTGATTTTCTACCGCGGGCTGCAGGGTCTTGGCGGCGGTATGATCATGCCTCTTTCACAAACCATTATCGGAGATATTTTCACAGCGGAACAGCGTGCGAAATGGCAGGGAGTATTCGGAGCAATCTTCGGATTAAGCTCTGTTATCGGTCCGTTCATCGGTGGATTTTTAGTCGACTCGATCAGCTGGCACTGGATTTTCTTAATTAATGTTCCTTTTGGTCTCTTATCTGCCATCCTCATTTTTGTTGGAATGAAAAATGAACTGGTAAGGCCAAAAGAAGAAGTGAATATCGATTATCTTGGAATCATCACTCTAATTCCTGCCATCGTCTTATTGCTCCTTGGTTTGACGTTTGGCGGAGATAAATTTGAATGGGTTTCTCTGGTAAGCGGATTGATCTTCGGCTTCTCCATCGTTCTATTGATCGTATTCGGATTTGTAGAAAAGAAGGCAAAAGAGCCTGTCCTAGATCTTTCACTGTTTAAAAACCGTGTTTTTGCCACAACAAATGCTCTAGGGTTTTTACTGGGCTTAGGCATGTTCGGTGCGATCATGTTCGTTCCGATGTTTATGCAGGGTATTCTGGGTGTAACTCCGACACAAGCTGGTTCTACCATGACACCGATGATGATTTCTCTCATCCTGGCGAGTATTATTGGTGGAAGACTTTTATTGAAAGTTCCTTATCGAACCGTATTGACTGCGGGCATGATCATTACAGCAGTAGGCTTCTACTTGATGAGCACGATGGGTGTTGATTCCAATGAAATTACAGCATACGCTTATATGATTATAATGGGATTCGGAATGGGTCTTGTTATGCCGACATTAATGATCGCGATTCAAAATGAATTTCCGAAAACAAAACTGGGAGCTGTTACTTCTGCATCAACGTTCTTCCGTTCAATTGGCGGTACGATTGGTATCACTGTTCTAAATGTAGTGATGAACCATTCCTTAGAAACAAAAATGAAAGATGTAGTGAGTGGACAAACGAACCCAATGCTTCAAGGGATCTTTCAAAAGTTAGCAGACAAAACAGATGCATTGTTCAGCATTTTAATCCATCCAGATCTTCTTAAATTGCCTGATACAATTAAAGATACCGTTATTCATTCTATACAGACCGCATGGAGTGATTCTTTTACCACTGTATTTTTAACAGGCTTGATTTTTATTGGAGCGGGTATTTTGGTCGCTTTATCCGTCGGCGGCGGAAGAATTAGCCGGGAGCGCCCTGAACAGCATACGCCTTCTAATCAGACGGCGGTTATTGAAAAACCAGCTGTTGAATAGTGATAAATAAAGACATGAGGATGATATCCTCATGTCTTTATTGTTTCTCTCATAAATTCCTTGAGCAAGTTCCCCCACTTATCAAATTCTGTCAGAAATCCATCATGCCCAAACATGGTGGATACCTCAAGATATTTTGCTCTTTTATTTGCAGCTTGAACATCTTTTACAAACTGTTCCATTAAATCAGAAGGATAGAGCAAATCACCAGTGAAACCAACACAAAGCATTTGAGCCTTATAGCTCTGGGAAGCAGCCACTACTCCTCCCCTTTCTCTGCCGATATCGTGAGTATCCATCGCTTTCAATAGTGTTAAGTAACTGTTGGCATCAAAACGGTCCGCTAATTTATCCGCTTGGTATTGAAGATAGGATTCAACTGAAAAGGCTGCATTCTCATGAATGGTTTCCCAATTCTCAGTTTGTTTTCGCTGAAATCGATGATTGAACAATGCTCCCGAACGATAAGTGAGCATACCGATCATCCGAGCAATGCCAAGCCCTTTCCTTGGTGTATTTTCTTTACCGTACTGTCCATTATTCCATAAGGGATCACTTAGGATGGCCGTTCTTCCCGCTGCATTGAAACCTATCGCATAATCACTTAGAAAAGGGGTTACGGCAATCGGGATCAGACGCTCCATAAAATCAGGATACATCAGTCCCCACTCTAATACCTGCATGCCGCCTAACGATCCGCCGATCACTGCCTCTAGACGTCCCAAGCCGAGTACGTCCAAAAGTTTCTTTTGGGCCTGCACCATGTCTCTGATTGTTATCAATGGAAATTCAGCTCCGTAAGGACTTCCAGTAACGGGATTGACCGAGAGTGGTCCTGTTGATCCGTCACACCCTCCCAATACATTTGAAGTAATCACCTGGTATTTCTCCAAATCAATATACTGCCCATTTCCCAAAAGACCTGCCCACCAGCCTTCTCCCATCTCACTGTTTAACGTATAATGATTACCTGTAAGCGCATGGCATACGAAAATGGCAGGTGCATTTGCTGCGCCGATTCGCTGGTATGCGATATGGACATCTTTCAGCTCTTTTCCAGACTCTAACGTAAGTTCTCCTATTGCTGCCGTATCATTTACAGCAGATAATTGTGTATTTGCCAACAGATATCCCCCCATTTATTCAACAAAAAACACCTCTCTAAAAGATTCAGAGAGGTGCAATTATCCGCTTGGGCTTGACCTTCTCTTATCTCTCAAAGCCTTCTGCCTTGCAGGATTTGGCACCTGTTCAGAAATAATCTGCAGGTTGCCGGGTATCATCGGGCCAGTCCCTCCACCACTCTTGATAAGAGTCAATTATGAATTTTTCAAATACTTTAATACGTTCAAAAATACCTTACTCCTATAGGTTTGTCAAATGGAATTTGGAGGTTGGGTACAAATGTTACGATTATGTTTGCCTCTCTTATATATAGGGAATGAATTTATATAAGTTTACAAAAAAGGGGTGATTTTTATGCCTTATTACGAAAAAATCCTTGTTGGTGTGGATGGATCGGAATCTTCGGAGGTTGCCTTTTACAGAGCTATAGAAATTACGAAAGAATATCATGCGCAATTGCTAATTGTTCATATTTCTGAGGAAAAAATCCCTACTGCTCCATTAGACGCAGGTGCAGTTAACATCGAGTTGAGCCGTGATAAGAGTTTCAGTGAATCCCTTCTTGAAGATTATGATGAAATGGCAAGGAAACATGGATTAAAACATGTTAAAACCTTATCCAATTACGGAACTCCAAAAACAGAAATCCTTTCTTTTGCTTCCATGCATGAAGCAGATTTAATTGTCTGCGGTGCAACCGGGTTAAACGCTATGGAACGCATTTTTATCGGCAGTGTTTCACAATATATCACTAGGCATGCCACTTGTGATGTTCTCATTGCCCGGAACAGCCAAAAAATCGAATCATCGGGTCTTAGCATAAAGAGCTCAAGTGAACGATAATAAAGCCTCAGACCTTTCTTTCTATGGCCTGAGGCTTTAATTTACTTGCTGAATGTATGGTTGCCGATTACTATATTGACAGGCTTTGTATCGAGCCAACGGCTTACCGCTGTCGTTTTATTATAGAAAAACAGCGATCCATTCGTATTGTCATAACCGGATAATGCTTTATCAACAGCTTTTTCTGATGAAGGTGAAGGCTTTTTCAGTTTGTTTTCCATGACAGGCTGAAACTGCCCTTTGTCGTAGATAACCCCTTTGATCGTATCCGGAAAGCTATCAGCCTTTACTCGGTTCAAGACAACAGCAGCAACTGCAGCTTTACCTTCAAAACTTTCACCCATTGCTTCGGCTTCGACAAGAGAAGCGAGAAGTCTTTTATCTTCTGAAGATGCTTTCACTTGATGTTCACTTACCCCTTTAACTGCCGGTATGTTTAATTGCTGGCCAGGTCTTATCATATTTCCGTCTAAATTGTTGTCTTTTTTGATACTTTCATAAGATACGTTATAAGACTGACCAAGCTTCCAAAGAGTATCCCCTTCCTTTACCGTATGTGCACTTGCATTTGTTCCTCCTGCTATAGATAGCCCAATGGCTGTTATTCCCGTAATTAAACCAATCTTTTTAAACATAAATTTATACCTCCTGGATCTTTGTGTTTTCGTCAAAAGTAAAAGGACGATTTCTGATCACCCTTTTGTTGTTGCGAACTAACGAAGCCCCTAGGAGTTATGTTTCGGATATATGATATTTTTTGTGACCATTGACCGATTTTCCTTCAGAGCACATGAGCGATAAGTGGCTCCAATATACTATAGATAACCCCATTTAATTCGGCAGGAGGATGATAACTTGCTATTCCTTACTAAGATTGAAAAACTCTTCACTCCGCTCGTTCAACCTACCTCACAGGAATTGCTTGATGCTATCCATAAACTGCAAGCTAGTGTAAAGGACGCCGGCCCTTTTATCAGGGATCCAGAAAACAAACCCTATGGCAGGAAATTAATTTATAAGAGTGATCACGTAGAAATTCTCGTTATGCATTGGGCTTCTGCCCTGGATTGCTCTCCTCATGACCATGGGCAGTCATATGGGTGGGTCCAGATTTTATCTGGCTCTTCAAACCACACACTCTATAAGCTCCAGCCCGGCGGACAGCCTGTGCCAGTGAAAGAACAGGTTGAAAATAAAGGATCGCTCCTAAACGTTGGAAGAGGAATGATTCATAAGATGGGTACTCATGAAAAGGAACCGCTGATTACTTTACACGTCTACTCTCCCCCAATTTCCGGTATGAAAGTGTTTGACCTTGAAAAATGTGCAGCTTGCATCGTCTCAGAAGATTGTGGAGCATGGTGGCCTGATGAACAAAGACAATTGCTGCAAACCATTTTGCTCCCGTCACAGCCTGCTAAGCGGTGAATGTATTTCCGCATATCCAGGGATTTAAATGGTTTTCCCATAATTTCTTACAATTTGTGCAGTTTAGCCTCCTTAATTCTCCCTTTCTTTAGAGATTATTGGCTATAACGGACGATGTCCCGGTAAAGGGTTGAAACCTCTTCTTTACATGTTAAGATAGGACCTTAAGTGAACTCAGCACAGCAATAAGGAGAGGTTGCATGTTAGAAACTAAAAAGGTGCTTTTTATCGGGGCAGGTTCCATGGCCGAGGCAATAGCTGCCGGAATGGTCAATCAAGATAAATTACCGCCCAGCAATATCATGATGACGAATAAACAAAATGAAGAACGACGAATTGAACTGATGAAAAAATATAAGGTGATTGCCTTACCTTACAGTGAAGTAAGGGTCCAAGAAGCGGATCTGATCATCTTAGCCATGAAGCCGAAAGATGCAGAAAAAGCATTAATCGAGCTGAAACCCAAACTAAAGCCAGATCAAATTGTACTCTCTGTTCTCGCGGGGATATCTACTGGCTTTATGGAAGAAATTCTTCCTGATGAACAGCCGGTTATTCGGGTAATGCCTAACACTTCCAGTACGATTGGAGAATCGATTACGGCCGTAACTGGTGGACAATCGGTCACAATGGAGCATATAGAAATCGCAAAAGAATTATTTTCTGCGATCGGCAGGGTAAAAGTGATTGAAGAAGAACAGATGGATGTGTTTACAGGTATAGCAGGAAGCGGTCCGGCTTACATTTACTATGTTCTTGAACATATTGAAAAAACAGCTCAGGCTGAAGGACTGGATGAGGATCTTGCAAGGGAGATTGCAGCACAAACGGTTTTCGGCGCCAGTAAAATGGTGCTGGATACAAATGCATCACCTGAATCACTAAGAAAAAAAGTTACATCCCCAAACGGCACAACAGCAGCAGGGTTGGATGCTCTGCGGGAAAATGAAGCTGGCCAAGCGTTTACTAAAGCAATCATCAGCGCAAAAGACCGATCTGCTGAGATCCGCAAAGAATTCGAGAAAGTTTCTGTATGATAATAAAAAATCGCCCGACCTGGGCGATTTTTTATATTTTAGGATAAGGTATAACTGCCGGCTGTGTCCCTCATACTGATAAAAAGGAGATCAGGAGGAGCACACATGGAAATAAACCATCCAAAAAATATTCATCTGTACATTCTGTTGCTTACTGCGCTTGTTTTCATCTGGTCTGCTTTCCGCCCGGCTGATTATTTCACTTGGGTTCTTGAAGTATCACCTGCTGTCCTTCCAATCCTAATCCTTATGCTTACTTATAAACGTTTTCAATTTACAACTCTTTCCTACAGCCTTTTTTCCATCGTGTTCATATTAATGTTTATCGGTGGCCACTATACGTACGATGATGTCCCCCTTTTTGAGCGGATTCAGAATACCTTTCATCTTAAACGAAATGATTATGATCGGTTCGGACATTTCTTTAAGGGGCTCACGATTATTCCTGTACGAGAAGTTTTGCTCAGGCTGGCCGGCCTCCCTCGCCGTTTTTGGCTTATTCTCCTCAGTTTAAGCATCATTCTCTCCCTCGCCGCAGGATATGAGATTATCGAGTGGCTGGTTGCGAAAACGGAAGGGCATTCTGCCAAAGATTTTCTGGGAATCCAAGGGGATATCTGGGATTCACAATGGGATATGTCCCTTGCTTTTGTCGGGTCGATCATTGGCTATCTTCTACTATACCGCCTTCATGATCAGCAACTTGAAAAACTATGATAAATATCTCTTTAGAATTCGATCTATGGGGCGACCGTATGTTTCTCCAAATAAATTCAAATGAACGAGAAGATAAAACAATTGATAAAGTTCTTTACGGTCTTGATATTCTTTTTCAATTGGCAAAAAGTAAGCTTCATGATGGCATAAAGAACGGCGGGATCGATCAGAGCGGGTTCCCCATTCTTTCCAGTGATCCAGTTCCCTCCCCATAGATCTCCATGCAGCATCTGGAAGATCCTTTTCCATTCTCTCCATGATTTTTTTCGTTCTGAATCCATTCCGTTTCCTTCACTTCCTCTTTCAATCTGCGGCAGAATCCGTTTCGTTATGTATACGCTGTCCATGTTGAATATAAGCCGTTCGGCTGCGGAATGGTTCCGATGTAATTGTCATTATTCAATCCATAACGCACCGGTCCGGGAACTGCGAAGAGCAGCAAGTCTTTCTCCCAGTTTTCTTTCTGTATCTTTCGTTTTTTTTTCCCACAACTCACTCTGCCAAAAGAAGTCTTGCTTTGTCGCCAGTCCTGTTGTCTTCATACGTATAAACGTCCGGAACATCTCATTGATGAGCCCCCGGATTGAAGTGATTCAGCCGGATCTTGAAGACGTTCCAGATGTTCTTTTAACAGCTTGCAGAACGCTGTGTTTTGTTCATTATTCATAATTGCCCTCACCTGCTTCATATAGATTGGAGATGTGATGTATTGATTTCTTACTCTAGTCATCCGGGAAGGGTGTAACCCCAATGCTCGATTTGGATAAAATCAGAAATGAGGTTGAACGGCGCTGCCATGATCTGCTATCTTTACAGCAGGCAGATGGCTCGTTTAGATTTTGTTTTGAAAATCCGGTTACAACAGATGCCTATCTGCTTGTCCTTCTTGTATTATGGGAGTGGAATGATAAGCCATTAAAACGAAAATTGGCTGAGCGCATTCTTTCAAAACAAGAATTGGACGGAACATGGAAAGTATACCCTGATGAGAAAGAAGGCAATCTTTCTGTTACGATTGAAGCGTATGTTGCACTCTGTTACGCTGGATATCTCAATATTGACAGTCCACGGATGAAAATGGCCAAGGAATTTATTCTCCATCAGGGCGGATTAAAAAAGGCAAGTTTTTTAACGCGCGCTTTTCTGTCTGTAAATGGCATTATACCTTGGCCCAGTATCCCCTTTGATCCCGGTTTGTTAATCGATTCCCCATCCTTATCTCCTATCCAGTTCTACGATATGAGCAGCTATGCGAGAGCTCATTTCGTACCAATGATAGCTGCCATGAGAAATGATTTTTTTGTATTTCATCCTTGCAGCCAGCAGCTCTCTGCTTTAACGGGTAATCGGAATCATGAATACTATTGGCCGGAACTTGAAAATGATTCGGTAATTCGTTTTTTTAGCGGCTTAGAGGAGCCCTCTGATTCTGTTCATAAAAAATTGGAACGGTACATGCTGGACAGAATTGAAAAAGACGGAACCCTGCTTAGTTACGCCTCTTCAACGTTCTATATGATTTATGGTTTGCTTTCCCTTGGCTATCCGAAACATTCACAAATCATTCTTCATGCCATTCAAGGGATTATTTCTCTTTTATGTAATAATGGCACTCATTTTTTTGTTCAAAATTCACCATCTGCTGTATGGGACACCTCACTTCTTCTCTATTCCTTAATCGAAGCCGGCATCCCACCTGCAAATCATCACATACAAAAAGGGGTTCACTTTCTGCTCGAACAGCAGCACACCAAAAAAGGCGACTGGCAGGTTCATTGTAAAGAAACCGCTCCCGGTGGTTGGGGTTTCTCTGAGACCAATTCCATCCATCCCGATACGGATGATACACAGGCAGCTTTACGCTCCATTTCAATACAGGCTGCTTTCTCTCCCCTTTCCTTTCACTCTTGGCAAAAAGGAATAACCTGGCTGCTTGCCATGCAGAATGATGACGGCGGCTGGCCTGCTTTTGAAAAAAATACAAATAAAGAATGGCTTGGACTGCTTCCTGTTAAAAATGCATCCGACGCTTTGATTGATCCGTCAAACCCTGATATCACAGGAAGAGTTCTTGAATTTTTAGGCAGTTATACAACCTTGACTATAAAGGATCCTGCTGTAAGCCGTGCCGTGAATTGGCTGAAGTCCCATCAGGAGTCCGATGGATCATGGTATGGACGATGGGGTGTCTGCTATATCTATGGAACATGGGCGGCTGTAACAGGGCTTGCATCTGTTGGAATACCGGTAAACAGAGATATATGTCTTAAAAAAGCTGCGAGGTGGCTTGAGTCTATTCAAAATACGGATGGGAGCTGGGGTGAATCATGTTATAGTGATGAGGCGAAGAGGTATGTACCTTTGGGTTATGGAACGGTTGTCCAAACTGCATGGGCCATTGATGCTCTCACTTCGATAAGTCCGCAGCCAACAACCGCTATTGCTAATGGAGTAAATTATTTGCTTTCTTCCTATCATGATGCATCCGCGTTAAATTACCCAACGGGATCCGCCCTGCCAGGATTTTTTTATGTTCTGTATCACAGTTACAGCCGAATTTGGCCACTGAATGCATTAAGTCATGTTTTCAGAAAATATTTTCAGTCAAAGTGAGGGCTTAACGGGCCAATACCCGTGTCGTAGACTGCTTGAGCTATCATTTTATGGCCGAGGTTGTTAGGATGGATACTGTCCCATGACAACAATTCTTTTTCTCGTCTTACGAATAAGGAGTAAATATCTGCGACCCTTACGTTGGGGTAGTTCTGGAACGTCTGGATATAAGCATTGAATAAGTTTACCCATTTATAAGCAAGATCCCACTTGTGGTAAGGATTGTATATATTCGTTAAGCGGATAATGTAATTCTTTTTCCCCTTCTCTTTCATTTCAATAATGTTCCTTAAAATGGCAGACATATTCCTTTGGCACTCTTTTAACGTTTGATGAAATTCCACTTCTTCCTTTTTTAAAAGATATTTTTTCCCAGCCCTGATCAAGTCATTTCCGCCTGCAGTGATGGTAATGATTTCTGAATTCATGAGGGCTTTTCTGATCTTCGGCTCCTCAATCGAAGAAAGTACATCGAGTGTTGTAAAGCCATTTTTAGCGTAATTTGAAAGATGATATGTCTTGAAGAGAGTATGCTCTAAGAGAACAGTATACCGCTGGACGAAGCTTCCCCATTCCTTGGATGAGCCGATTCCCACAGAAATGGAATCTCCTAAGGCGGTATAATGAGAATTTACTTTCCAAGATAAGCCCATCCTTCTCCGCACCTTTCACTCTCAGTTACTTTATAAATATGAACTTACAGTGGAAAAGGTACAAAAAATGAGAAGAGATAAAATTCTTGCCAATTTTTTTAAGTGAATGTTATATTTTAGTTGATAACGGGATGTACCACAGAATATCAGCGAACATGCATAGCGTGAACGATGCTGAAGGATCTAATTTTTTCATCCCGGTCATTACATATGAATGATCGGCAGCTGAAAGCTGCTTTTTTTATGTCATAGGGGGTATACTCTATAAGGGAAGAACTGAATTGTAAAGCTTTTGTAAATGTTTTATTTCAATTCAAAAAAAGCTGTTTAACTTTAGAATCATAAAAGTTATAATACGATTTGTTTGGGTTAGCAAAAAATTTAGGGGAAATTTACTTTTTCTTAACAAACGGAGGTTTTTGTACATGATATTTTCATCGAAAAAGGATTTGTTTTTGGACTTACTAACCAGCATCGCAGATAACGTCCGCGACTCCGCACAATACTTTGTGGATTTTAAAATCAAATCCGATGATGATTTAAAAGAATTTGCAAGAAAAATGAAGGCATATGAAAACAAGGGCGATAAATTTATCCACGAGTTGATTATCGGTTTGAACAAGACCTTTATTACTCCCCTAGAACGTGAAGACATTTTAGAGCTTGCCAATAAAATGGACGACATTCTGGACGGCATGGAACAATGTGCTTCGAGATTTGAAATGTACAACATCACAACACCAGACCCATACATGGTTCAATTTGCCGGCCATATTCTAGAAGCAACTTACGAGGTTGCTGAATCCGCTAAATTATTGCACAAGAAAAAACTTATGGAAATCCGTCCGCATGCGATTAAGCTGAACGATCTTGAATCTGTAGTTGATGACCTGCTTCGTACAAGCATCAAAAACTTATTCAGCGTCGAAAAGGACCCGATTAAAATCATGCAATATAAAGAGCTTTATGAGCTTCTTGAGGCTATTTCCGACAGCACTGAAGATGTTGCCGATACTCTTGAAACCATCATCATGCGTAACGCCTAAGGAGTGATTGGCTATGGATACGTTATTTTTTCTTATCGTTTTAGTCGTTATCTTCGCATTGGCCTTTGATTTTATCAACGGTTTCCACGATACAGCCAATGCGATTGCGACCTCAGTGTCAACAAAAGCGCTGCCTCCTAAGGTAGCCATCGCACTTGCCGCTACAATGAACCTTATTGGTGCATTGACCTTTACAGGCGTAGCCAAAAGTGTAAGTAAAGATATTGTCGATCCTTTTCAGTTTCATGATGAAAAAATAGGACTGCTCATTGTATTGTCGGCCCTTATCGCCGGTATCGCCTGGAACCTGATTACCTGGTATTACGGGATTCCATCAAGTTCATCTCATGCTATTATCGGATCGATTGCTGGTGCTGCTATTTCTGCAGCAGGATTCGGGGTCCTCAACTACGATGGGTTTCTAAAAATCATTCAAGCTTTAATTATTTCACCGTTTGTTGCTTTAGCTGTCGGTTTTATCATCATGACTCTATTTGCGGCGATCTTTAAAAACTTTAATAAAACAAAAACAAATAAAGGCTTCCGTACCTTTCAAATTTTCACTGCCGCTCTTCAGTCTTTCTCACACGGAACGAACGATGCACAAAAAGCGATGGGGATCATTACCCTGGCCTTGATTGCCGGTGGATACCATACCACAGAAGGCATCCCAATGTGGGTAAGGTTTGCCGCAGCTCTTTCAATGGGTATCGGAACATCCGTGGGCGGCTGGAAGATCATCAAGACCGTCGGTGGAAAGATCATGAAACTTCAACCGGTAAATGGAGCTGCAGCTGATTTATCATCTGCCCTGATTATCTTCACGTTTACGGCTTTAAAACTGCCTGTCAGTACGACTCATGTTATTTCATCTGCAATCATGGGTGTAGGTTCTGCTAAGCGTGTTAAAGGAGTTAAATGGGGAGTTGCTCGGCGAATTGTCCTAACATGGATCATTACATTGCCGATCTCAGCGGTATTAGCTGCCATTATCTATCAAATTTTAAATTTATTCGTATAATAAAAAGCTTTCGGGATCATTTCCCGGAAGCTTTTTTTGAATGAAAAGCTTTATTTTATGAAATAAAGACCCTTGTCTATACCCTTTTCTTAAATAAGCATATACATATAAGGAAAAAATTCGAGGTGAAAAATTTGTATAACCAAAGGAAGAATAATGGTACATTGCGTTATTTTCCATATGGAGGCTATGATCCGTTCCATAAAGAATCGGTGTCCCATCATCCGGAACTGATTGAACATTCTCCTCCCCGTCCGCCGCTTCCTGCTTCTCCTCCATCAGGGAGCCAGCATTATGCATCAAAACCGAATCCTTATATGACTGCCTATCCTCCGTATCCTCCGCCACCTAATCCCTATATGAATCATCATATGCTCCCTCCTCGCCCACCCTATCCCTATAACCCTTTTCTTGGTGGTCAGGGTGGGAACGGAAAGTTGAATAAACAAAATAACAATCAAGCAGCCAATGCCATGTTTCCCAACCTGTTTCCATTCGGGAACGGCGGGTTTCCCGGCGGACAGCAATTCCCATTTAACCAGCAGCCATTCCAGAACCCCGGCAATCAAGGCAGTCCATTCAGCTGGGGTAAAACAATCAATGGAATAAACTCTGCCATGGGAATGATGCAGCAATTAGGATCCATCATCTCCCTTTTTAAATAATCTTCGTTAAAAAGAGAGCTCTTTCCTAACTGAGTTCTCTTTTGCTTGTTTTAGAATAAAAATTGTTTAGCCAGCACTGCACCCTCCAGTTGATGTAGATCGGTCCAATATTCTCTTTCTTTGAATGCAGGTTTTGTTTTAAATAAGAAATTGAATTGTTCAGGCACGTCCTTACCGTTAAACCAATCTCCCTTCACTGGAGAATCAGTAAAAAAGTATTCCAGGCGTTAAGCAATTTGGGGCTGTTGGTCCGCAAATCGCAATATACAAGGTTGCAGCCTTTCATGAAAAAGCTGCCGGTATAGGTGTTTGCCTGCTTCTATCCTGCTGGCTAGATCGTTAAATCTGGTGACCCGTATGCCAGCAAGTTTGGCATGGTTGTTATTATGAACCACCCGATCATCAATAAAATTTTGCTCATTAATAATAAGAGCCATGATAAGGATCCGGCTCTCTTGGCTGTGCCAAAAATGTTCCCAAATCGGATGAAGGCGGAGGTTTCAATCCCTGGCAGCAAATGAAAAAGACTTCTTCTGGCACGTTTGCTTTCCTCATACAAGAGAAGCTGCGGGTATACATCTTGAAAGATGAGGCTGTTCGCTGTCTGTAATGCCCAATAGATTGGAAAGCGCTGCTCATCATTCAGGAGCCTTGTCAGAAATTCTCCCTTTAAATCCGTCATCTGATATCAGGCATTCCTGGACACCATGTGCGCAAGCAATGCCCAATGAACCTCGGGATGGTTTTGTGATATTGTTTCGATTATGTAATTGCGTCTTTTCTTTAATGAGGCTGATCAAGCTTTTTTCGTTGCCGTAATAAAAAGAGAGTCCACTTTCAGAACTCGCTTTGTTCATTCTGTCCGTGATCCATTTTCGGTCTTGCTGAGGGATTGCCCAGACAATAGATCTTTCAGAAGGAATAAAGCTGCGAAGGATGCGAACAAAGAATCCTGAAGGAATGATAACAGCTTTTGTATGAGTGAAGTACCTTCTATTCATGTTCATTTGATGTCTCCTTAAGAATTCTCTTCTTAAGAAGGTATGTGGCGGAAATAAAAAATAAACCCTCAAGCGCGGCAGGAAGACCGTTCTTGAAGGTTCAACAAAAGCAAGTTTCTCTTATTTGGACGCTACTCCTCCCGAAAGAATAAATTTCATGGCATCTTCAGGTTTAACGTCCAAAACAGTAATGTTGGCTCTTGGAACCAAAAAGGTAAAACCGGCAATCTGAAACGTTTGCGGAATATAAACCGCCACATGTCCCATAAATGCCTCTGAAAGAACCTCTGGATTGTCAGTCGTAATAAAGCCGATGCTTTTCAAACCATTTTCAGGCATTTCAACCAGTACGACTGTAGAAAACGATCGTTTCTCCCCCAGTAAGGACTGAAAAGTATCTTTAATGACAGAATAGAGAGTTTTGACGAGCGGGATCCTTTCTAAAGCCGAATCCAGTAATGATATGAACCGCCCACTGATATATTGAGACGAGAGCCATCCTAATATGGTTAAAAGAACAATTGTCGCAAGTATGCCGATTCCCGGAATATAATCATTCTTCATATAATTTTTCAAGGTATCGCCAAGGATGCTGTCTAGAAAATCAAATACCTTTACGAGAACATAAAAAACCAAAATAATAGGCAGTGCAGTCAAAATTCCATTGATAAAATATTTCGCAATAGCTTTCAAACAAATACCCCTTTAATTTAGAACAGTCGGCTGGTTTATTTTTTCTTTAAGTTTCTTCTGAAGAAGACGAGTAATCGGACCAATCGGATAGGTCCCTTTTTTGTCTCCCGTCACTGCAATGACAGGGGCAATCTCCATCGTTGTGCTTGAGATGAAAACTTCATCTGCCTCGAGGAGGTCATCCGTAGTAAATGCCTGTTCAGTGACGTCAAAATTCTCTTCGTTTGCAATCGTTAAAATATGCTGGCGAGTAATGCCGTTAAGGATCAGGTTTGTAGCCGGATGCGTATACAATGTTCCGTTTTTCACGATAAACAGGTTAGAAGATGACCCTTCTGTACATGTCCCTTCCCGATGCTGGAGCGCTTCGTGGCATCCATGGTCTGCCGCTTTTCTCTTGGCCATCGTGTTGCCCAGCAAGTTCAAGCTCTTTATGTCACACCTCAGCCAGCGCATATCTTCTGTAAGATAGGTTTTTACCCCATTCTCCTGAGCTTGGACGGGTGGATCCATTTTTCTTGCAAAGCCTGTGATTAGGCAGGCTGAGTCCCGCTCATATAAATGATTCCTTGGAGATGCTCCTCTTGTCATCTGTATGTATACTATTCCATTATGAATCTTGTTGGCTTCAATCAGTTTAACTGTCAGATCTATAATCGTTTCGAGTGTGTAAGGCAGCTTCATTTCAAGCTTGGCTGCACTTTCGGCAAATCGCTTGAAATGCTCTTCCATTGAAAATGGTTTTCCGCCATAAATATAAACCACTTCATAAATTCCATCACCGAAATTATAGCCTCTGTCTTCCATATCAATAGATGCTTGATCTCTCTTAATAATTTGGTCTCCATACAATACATACTGAGTTTCCATTTAGATATCACCTCGTAATCGATTATATGACAGCAGCGGGCTGTTTATCTACCCTAAAGAAACGATTCCTTACCAAGTTTTTGGATGCGCAAAAGGATTTTGTCATGAATAACTTCAAAATAAGCGGAGATGGCTGCTGCCTTTTGGATTGCAGGTTTCCATAAAATGAAATATTCGATCAATTTCTGGTTAAGTTAAACGAACATGTTAATTATAAACTTTCCATTGTTATTAACCGTGCATGAAAAAACCCTCAGCCCTGCAGGCTGAAGGGTTATTGATTAGGCTGTTTGTTTTTGCTTCGTGCGTTTTTCCTCCAGAGAAGGCAGCACTTTAATAAAAATGGCAATTCCTGTACAAGCCATTAACATGAATATAAAGGTCATACCCATTCGAGGGATAAAATGGCCGAGTGTAATGCTGACTGCGGCAATGGTCATTGCTCCCCGGTATACCATTCCGCTCACCGCCATGTAAGAACTGCGGAGATCATCGGGAGGAATGTCGGCAAGATAGGACTGTTCAATTGAAACAAACATCAATTCTCCAACCGTAGCGATGACCATCACTGTAAGCAGAATCAAGCCATGATTGCTGTAGGAAATGGTTAAGTAACCCACAGTATACAAAGCAAGTCCCAGAAAGAAAACACGTTTGTCTTTGAAACGCGAAATGATCTTGCTGACAAGAACAGCAAGAACTACGACAAGCAATGTGTTTTCTGTTCTCAGAATTCCCAGCATGTTGAAGCCATCTACTGAGAAGTTGAAAAATTTCTGAACAGGCATATCTTGGCTTAAGCGGACAGAAACATAGTTTGATAAATGAAATTCAAGAGATAAGACCAATAAATAAGCAACAATAAACAAAATGAAAGTTGTATCTTTAAAAACGATTCTATAGCTGGATAAAATATCAGCCAGTACACTTTTCTTTACTGTCTTCTTCACAGGAACATAGGTTTCCTTGATAAAAAATACGACAAGAATAACGGATACCATGGAAACAATGGTTAGGCCGACAAGCAATTCAAAAAGATAATCTTTAAACAAGTAGCCTCCTGCCAAACCCCCAAGAGCAATTGAAAGATTATTTGTCCAATAGGTAATACCATACATGAATTTTCGGTTCTCTGGAGTGCTCACATCAATCAGCATCGCACTTGCCGCAGGGCCTGCCAGTCCCCAGCAGATGCTGTTAACCATCATCATGGCTATTGTTATGTAAGCAGCGGCCATTTCCGAATGTACCCATGGGCCATTTGCTGCTGCCATAATCAGTACACTAGCAAATCTTAACGTCTCTGCAATGGCCATGATTTTCTTACGGCCAATGGTGTCGGCGTAATAACCGCCGTAAAATCCAACGAGGAATCCAACCGCTATATTGATAATTAACAATATGCCGGTTAGGGATTCACCAACTCTTTCTGCTAAATAAATAGCCATAAAAGGATAGATCATGGCTCCTATGGATCCTGAGAGCAGTGATTCAACAATCCGGATTTTAATATTGGGGTGAAAATCTTTAAAACGCATGTTCACCCTCCTTCTTTTCGACTTTTATGATTAAAGCTTTGGTACATCAGCTTTCTAACTATACGAAAAATACCATATCCTGTCAAATTAGTTGCCGGAAAACTTGAAATGTTTTAAACCTTCTAAATCATTTTTTCCTCAAAAAAAGATTGCCTTTATTTTGGCAATCTTCTTGTGTTTAGGACTCCTTCTTTGCTGAAACCACTTTTTTGTTTTTCAATGTGACGATATAGCGTTCTTTCCCTACTTTAACTTTAAATTTATTATCGTATTGGCTTTTCAGATCTTCATCTAACTCAAACTTTTTGTTGAAATAATCGCCCATTGCTTTTAAGTTCTCTTTTCGGGTATTTTCCCTTTGTATGGAGGAAAATAATACAATAACAAAAACAAGTGTACTGATTACAAATACAATTTTTGCTTTTTTACTCACAGTTTGCTTCCTTTCTCACATCATTCCAAAATAAGTATACATCATCTTTTCCATGAAAAAAAGCAGACATTTGTCTGCTTTTAATGAGTTTCACTTTATTTCCACCAAGTATCATCAGGAGCTGCAGGCAAACGGCGCTTGTGCTCAGTAATCATATACCGGTGTTCAATTTTTTCTTTCGATTCAGGTGATACTTCTTTGCCTTCCAAGTAATCATCCAGTTCTTCATAAGTAATTCCAAGAGCGGTTTCATCCGGTACGAGCGGCTTGTCGTCTTCCAAATCTGCCGTAGGTACTTTCAAATAAAGTTTTTCGTCTGCCCCTAGCTCTTTCAATAAAGCCTTACCTTGCCTTTTGCTAAGGCCTGTGAGCGGAACAAGGTCACAGGCTCCGTCCCCATACTTTGTAAAGAAGCCCGTAATAGCCTCAGCTGCATGGTCGGTTCCTATAACAAGAGATTTATTTGCTGCAGCGATATCATATTGAACCTTCATACGCTCTCTCGCTTTAATGTTGCCTTTTAGGAAATCTGTTATTTTCCCGCCGGTTGCATTATGAAATGCTTGGGCAGAAGCATCGACCGCTCCCTTAATATTGATGGTAAGGGTTTTATCTGGCTGGATAAATTTTAATGCTCGCTGTGCATCTTCTTCATCTTTTTGTACTCCGTACGGCAGCCGTACTGCAATGAACTGATAGTTTTGATCGTTGGTTTCTTCTTTTAATTCGTTGATTGCCAGCTGTGCAAGTTTCCCGGCGAGCGATGAATCCTGGCCTCCGCTGATGCCTAGAACAAAGCCGTGCAGACCGTTCTTTTTTAAATACTCTTTCATGAATCCTACACGGTCCTGAATTTCTTCCCGCGGATTAATTTCAGGTTTTACTCCGAGGTCCTGAATAATTTTTTGCTGTGTCTCATTCATCATGCCATCCACCTTTATCGTAGCGTTAAATTTATATTACCCTGTAACCTGTCATCAAAAACCATGTCAGGTTTTATCACATCATATTATAACACTTGCGATTTTTTCATCATAGTTTTATCTATAGCTTGTATTCTTTTTTTAGCTTCTTTAATTCTTCTAAAGATTTTTGAGCCCACTGATTGTCTGTTTCCACTACTTCAAGAAGATGTTCCTCAAATGCAGCTTTTAGGGAGGAGGAATAATCGGGAATCTCTCCATCAAATGGTTTTACAGTATGGATGGGAGCCCAAGTCTTTTCGTGCAGGGCCAGTGCTTTTCTTTGATGAAAAAACGGAACATCCGATTGGTTCGGATTATGCAGATCTCCTTGTCTAGGGTGTTTCAATACAGAGAGAACACTGACAAGCACCTTTCCATTTTTTATTTGTTCTGCTTCTCCTATGTATTTCCCCGTTTTATAAAGCGCCGTCACTTTCATGCCTGGTTCAATCTGCTCCATGTTTTGCTCTCCTTTCGATTTCGTTTGATACTTCAAATGCCAAATCTTCGTTTCCGAACAAAGATAATACACCAAGGACGGTTGCATCCGGGATTTCTTCCGCTTCCTCTTTAGGGACGGTTTGTTCAAGCATATGGTTTAATAATTCATTCTCAGTCTGGCCCGGATATGCCCGAAAATAGAGCTGTTTTGGATCAATTCCTTGATTGATGCACCATTGAGCAAATACAAGAATCATCATGCCTTCATCTTGTTTAAAATTTTGAATAATTTTGTTTTCAATTTCATTGGGATCCATCTTTTACACTCCTTCTTAGACCTCTCTTTTCTATCATAGCATCACTTCCGGGAAAAGAAAAAGCCATCCATTTGGCGTTGGATGGCTTACCTGGTTTTATTGCTGAACAGGTTTTTTCCAGAACCCGACAAGGACCGCTGTCACGATGGCTCCAATTAAGATTGCGAGGCCATATAGAAGAGGATTGCCTTCGACAAACGGGATAACAAATACTCCTCCATGAGGTGCCCGCAGACCGATACCAAACAGCATAGTCAACGCTCCAGCTGTTGCAGAACCTGCCACAATGGAAGGAATGACTCGTCCAGGATCAGCAGCAGCAAATGGAATGGCTCCCTCGGTAATGAAGGAAAGTCCCATAACATAGCATGTTTTTCCGGCCTCACGTTCTTGCTTTGTAAACTTGTTTTTAAAAATAGTGGTCGCAATGGCTAATCCGAGTGGCGGAACCATACCGCCTGCCATAATGGCAGCATGGGGAGCAAAGTTACCTGCATCAATCATAGCAATACCAAATGTAAAGGCTGCTTTGTTAATTGGTCCTCCCATATCAATCGCCATCATTCCTCCGAGCAGCAAGCCCACCAGGATGGCATTCCCTTTTCCTAATCCTTGCAGCCAGTCAGATAGCGCTACATTCAATGCGTGTACAGGTCCGTTTATGACGAAGATCATAATCAATCCGGTAAGTAGAATACCAAAAACAGGATAGAGAAGGACAGGCTTAATTCCTTCAAGAGAAGTTGGCAGCCATGCCAGCAGTCTTTTCAGCCCAAGGACGATGTACCCTGCAAGAAATCCTGCGATTAGTCCACCTAAAAATCCGCTTTGGCCCGTTGATGCCAAGAATCCTCCGACCATTCCCGGTGCGAATCCAGGACTGTCAGCAATGCTTCGTGCAATGAAACCGGCAAGTACGGCTACCATCAATGCAAAGGCTGTTTTTCCTCCGATCGTATCGAGTGCAGCTGCAAACTGGCTGTAAGAAGGATCTTTGGGATCGGCAGAATGGATACCAAACATAAAGGAGATGGCAATCAGGATACCTCCTCCGACTACAAACGGAAGCATGTTGGACACACCATTCATAAGATGGCGGTAAAAGGCCGACTTTTGTTTCGTTTTCCCTTCGTTTTCTGAGCCCGATGGCCTGTTTCCTGGATTGTAAACGGTTCCCTTTTTAGCCGCTGCATCTTTCAGCAGGCTTTCTGGATTTCTGATTGCCTGTGCTACAGGTACTTGTATCAGTGTTTTTCCGCTGAAACGTTCCATTTCCACTTGTTTATCAGCAGCAACAATAATGGCAGTGGCCTTTTCAATTTCTGTGGAGGTTAATTTGTTCTTTACACCGCTTGAGCCATTTGTTTCTACTTTTAACAGCATACCTAATTCTGCTGCCTTTGCTTTCAGAGAATCTGCAGCCATATAGGTATGGGCAATTCCTGTAGGGCAGGCAGTAACGGCAAGAAGCAATGGCTGATCTTTTTCTGTTTCAAGAGGTACTTCCTTTCCTGCTTCCTCAGCCTCTTCTTTTTCGTTGATCATCGCTATGATTTCATCTTCATCCTTGGCATGAAGAAGCCCTTCACGAAAATTCATATCCATCAAAAATGCAGAGAGCCTGGATAACGTTTCAAGATGCTCATTGTTGGCTCCTTCACTGGCGGCAATCATAAAAAACAGCTTGGAAGACTGGCCGTCCAGGGAATCATAATCAAGCCCATCCACACTTCTTCCGAAGGCGATGGCAGGAAATTGGACTGCAGCAGTTTTGGCATGCGGAATGGCAATGCCTTCTCCAATCCCTGTCGTGCTTTGTGATTCTCTCGCCATTATAGCCTCTTTAAAAGCTTTCCTATTATTCAGTTTTCCTGCTTCATCCAATTTCTGAACCAGTTCATCTATCACATCTGCTTTTTCCTTCGATTCAAGATGAAGTTTTATCGTCTCTTTCGTGATTAATTCTGTAATTTTCATTCTTATCCCCCTCTATAACTTCTACCTTAACTTCAGGCAGATATCTCTCGATTTCAGCTGCTGTGCAGAATCCGGCTGAAAAGGCGGAAGCACTGCCGGCAGTGACACCATACTTAAAGGCCTCCAAAAGATTTTGATGCTGTGTGTAATGTGCTAAAAAACCTGCTACTACGGAATCGCCTGCACCGACTGAGTTTTTTACGATTCCAGTTGGGACATTGGCATACGCAGAAATTGTTTTTGATACAAAAACAGCACCTTGCCCCGCCATGGAAACTAAGACATTTTCCGCACCTTCATGAATCAGCTGCTTGCCATAAAATACAGCATCAGATGGATTTTCAATGGCTGCTCCAACTAGATCTCCAAGTTCATGATGGTTTGGCTTAATTAAAAATGGATGATGCCTTAATGCTTCCTGCAATGGATTTCCCTTGGTATCCAATAGGACTTGAGATCCTTTCGATCGGATGCCTGCTATTAGTTGACCATAAAATTTGACAGGTAAACTAGAAGGAAGACTGCCTGCTAGTACAACAAAGTCATCTTCCTTTAATTTGGAAAATAAATTCTTCTCCAGCAAAGAAAGATCAACTGAGCTTATCTCTGGGGAGATCCCGTTAATCTCTGTTTCTTTCCCTGTGTTTAGTTTAATGTTGATTCTTGACTGTTCATGAACTCTGACAAACTGTGTGCCTATGTTATCTTTCTGAAGAGACTGTTCAATATAATCCCCTGTAAAACCGCCTATAAAGCCTGTGGCAATACTTTCGATTCCAAGGTTTTTTAAAACTTTTGAAACGTTTATTCCTTTACCGCCAGCCACGATGTTTTGCTCGTCAGCAAGGTTGATCGATCCTTCATTCAACTCATTGACTTTAACAAAATAATCAATGGAAGGATTTAAGGTAACTGTATAGATCAAAATTCCACCGCCTTTACAATCGTCTTCTTTTCATAAGATGTCAGTTGAATGTTGCTTTTCACTGTGATGATGGACGCTTCTTGCAGTGAAGCTACTTTTGAAAACGTGCTTTTTCCGAATTTCGAGGGGTCTGCTAAAACAAAACTTTCTTGTGAGAGTTCCAGCACCTTCTGTTTTAAAATGGACTCTTCAGGGTCTGGCGTCGTGTAACCCCATTCTTCGTGAATCCCATTAATACCGATAAAGCATTTGTCAAACCGATAATTCTCAAGACTTTTTATGGCACCGCTGCCGATCATGGCTCCGGTTTTAGATTTAATCATCCCACCGACCAGATAAGTAGATATTCCTTTTTCTACTAGTGGCCCAACATGCTGAATGCCGTTTGTCACCACAATGAGATTTGAGGGATTTAAGTAAGGTATCATTTGGAGCGTTGTCGTGCCGGCATCAAGATAAACACATTCATGTTCTTCAATAATAGAAGCGGCATATTGAACGATCGCCCGTTTTTCTTTCATGTTTCTAAGATTTTTTTCTTCTACGGACGGCTCTTCCGATTTATCTTCTATCCTGGATGCTCCCCCATGAATGCGTTTTAGTTTTTTTGCTTTTTCAAGTCTGTCCAAATCTCTGCGGATCGTTGACTCTGAAGAACCGGTTTCCTGAACAAGCTCTTCAAGTGTAACCACTTTTTGTTTTTCCATAAGTGAAAGAATAATTTCTTGCCGCAATGTAAATAACATACCAGCCCTCCCTCTTAATAACCCATTATAAAGTAAGCCCTTTCAAAAAACAATCAAAAACTATCATAAACAATCAATATCATTCAAATAGTTTAATTTTCTGTCAAAATCATTCAAAGTGAAGGTGAAAGATTTTGAAAGAAAAAAGCAGCCAGCGTAAGCTGACTGCTTGAGTGATTTAATTATTGTGCTTTTGTTTCTATAACTTCGTTTTCAATCTCATAACGGTTTTTCGGATGCTCACGGCATTCATCGGAACAAGATCGTTTATATTTCGTTTCACATTCTTCACAGCAAACATGTTGTCGATTGCAATCCGGATTTGCACAGTTAACATAACGATCTTCTGATTTACCGCAATAGTAGCATTTCGCGACTACCACATCTTCTTCTGTTCGGTTGACCGGTACTGAAATCCGCTCATCAAAGACGTACATTTTACCGTCCCAATAACGGCCTTTCGTTTCCTCGTCTTTTCCGTATGTGACAATACCGCCGTGAAGCTGGTAAACATCTTCAAAACCTTCCTGTAGGAGGAAGCCGGAGAATTTCTCACAGCGAATTCCTCCAGTACAGTACGTGAGGACTTTTTTATCTTTAAATTGGTGAAGGTTTTCTCTCACCCATTTTGGAAAATCACGGGATGCCTTAACATCTGGCCGGATGGCATTTCGGAAATGGCCGATCTCATATTCGTAGTCGTTTCTTCCATCTACGATCACGACATCATCTCTCTGAATCATTTCCATCCATTCTTTTGGGCTTAACCGTTTCCCTGTTAATTCATTAGGGTCGACATCTTCATCGAGGCGCCAGGTTACAAGCTCTTTTTTAGGACGCACGAAAATTTTTTTGAACGCATGTTCGTCACTCTCGTCAATCTTAAATACCATGTCAGCAAAACGGGGATCGCTTTTCATATCCCTCATATATTGCTCTGTCTGCTCCACTGTTCCTGAGATCGTTCCATTAATCCCTTCAGGAGCAACAATAATTCTGCCTAGAACGCCTAATTCTTTACAATACTTTAAGTGTTTTCGGGCATAATATTCATGTTCTTCAATTGGAACATATTTATAATAAAGTAAAATCCGATATGGCTTTTGCATTTCGTTTGACATTATGATCACCAACCTGCAACGTTGAATTTTTTTTGAAATGCATATAAAAAACCACCGGTATGACCCCGTGGTATTTATAACTTTTAAATGGCGCGCCCACCAGGATTCGAACCCAGAATACGAGAGCCGAAATCTCGTGTGATATCCATTTCACTATAGGCGCTTGGTTACCGTCACGAGATATATCATAAACAATTTCCGAGAATAAAACAAGCGTTTTTCAGAAAATAAATTTTAAAATATTTTCCGGACTTAATTCTCCAAAGATTTCCGGTTGATATAACCGTCTTCTTTTCCATGATAATACGTGATCGCGGGTTCTCCCTGCTTCCAGCAAAGCAGCACTTCTTTATCCCCTATAATAGCTGGAAAATCAACAAGGCCTGAATGGATATCTTTTAGTTCAGCACCGAAAGAATGAATGTTATGGATGTAGCTTTGAGCTTCAATCTCCATAAAATCCAGTTTGCTTTCGATGGTAAAAAAATCATCATTCGGGGGATTTTCAGATAAACGCAATCGTTCTAATTCATCATAAAATTGTACAAACGAATGCTGAAGCTGCTGAAGGGATTCTAACTCACGTGAAATGACTGGCAGAAGCTGATTCGCTTCTTCAACAGTAAAATATTTCATGCTTAAAAACTCCTCTAGTGTAAAAGTACTCTTCTATTATAGCAACACTTTGGAGAATTGGCATCAATTATGTTCTTCAACAGGGAAATGGCCGGGCTCCTCCCGGCATATTTATGCCCGTATCGCTTGCTTTCGAGGCTGTTTTAAGTCCAGATAAAAATCTCTTACGGTTTCATCCTCAAGGAGTTCCGAAAAATCCCTTCTATATTCTGAACTGATCAATATATGTGCAACCAGCGGATTTGCCTTCTTTTTAAGCAGCCGTCTGAGTGTCATCCACTTTTCACTTTTGGTTTTCAAATGAAATTTTGTAATAAACAGCATAATTCTATCATCCGTGCTGAAGTCCTTCCCATTACAACTGTATAATGTAAGACTAGTAAACCCTTTCATAATACGCTCACCTTCCCCTTCACGTTCTTTTTACCATTATTATTCAATATTTTCAGAAATATACTTGTCCTGAAAAATAAAACTAGTTTATCTACCAATCTCAATTACTAGACTTCGGTTTGCTAACCGGCTCCTTTTTTGCTTTAATTGAATTATCAAAAAATGGGAGTTGCGATGATGGACAAATCAAATCAATGGCTCTATCTCTTTTGAAATTTCCATCCGTGCGAGGACAGAAAATACGGTTCCTGATGATCTATACGATGGCTTTGTTTCCTTGAATCTTTTGGATTTCAGTACAAGTGCAGCACTTGATTTTTTCGCAGGAAATTAGAAATATGCCAGTGTCTATGGTATATTGCCCTTCCCTGGAGTCGAGGTTCCAGATTCAGGACAAACGAAATATTTTCGCATTTTTAAAGAAGAAATCGACTTTAAGAAACGGGAATTTAACACGTATAAGAGGATCACAATTAACGAATAAGAAAGAAGGGTTTCCTGATGACCATGGTCAATCATTCAACATTTGTTCTTGAAGAAACAACGATTGCTGACATTCAGAATGCTATTGATCGCCAAGAACTAACATCTGTGCAGCTTGTATGTCTTTACCTTAAACAAATATCCCTTCACAATCACCGAGGATCTAATATTAATGCCGTGATCGAGATCAATCCCGATGCTCTTCATATCGCAGAAGCGCTGGATGCCGAAAGACTGCAAAAAGGAAAACGCGGTCCTCTCCATGGTATACCTGTTCTGTTAAAGGACAATATCAACACAGGTGATGCGATGCATACCAGTGCCGGTTCACTAGCCCTTGCTGATTCCTATGCTGACGAGGATGCTTTCATAGCAGTTAAGCTTAGGGAGGCTGGTGCAATCATACTTGGAAAAACGAACATGACCGAGTGGGCCAACTTCATGACAGAAAACATGCCAAACGGCTTCAGTTCCCGTGGTGGACAGGTTCTAAATCCATATGGCCCAGAATCGTTTGATGTCAGTGGTTCAAGCTCAGGCTCTGGAGCTGCTGTGGCTGCCAATTTTGCAGCAGCTGCGATCGGAACAGAAACTTCCGGATCTATTCTTTGCCCCGCTTCGGCAAATAGCATCGTTGGCATTAAACCTACTACAGGATTACTCTCGCGTTTCGGCATTATTCCCATCTCGTCTAGCCAGGATACGGCCGGTCCGATGGCCAGAACGGTTACCGATGCGGCAATACTGCTCGGTGGCATGACGGGAGTGGATAACAGGGATCCAGCAACACACAAATCTATTCACGCATTTGAAACGGATTATACTAAACATTTAAAGGAAACAGCACTTAATGGTGCAAGGATCGGTGTTTCTTACCATTTTTGCACAAAAGAACTCTCTTCTTCTGAAAAGGAGCGTTTCGATGATTCAATCGAGGTCATCAAACAGCAAGGGTGCGAAATCGTAATCATCGACTCTGCCACCCCTTTAGAGCATGTGGAATGGGACTATAATGTACTTCTGTATGAGTTTAAATCAGGAATCAACCATTATTTACAGCAGCACACGCGGCTTGATTCCATCACTTCTTTAAAAGATATCATTGCCTTTAATAACGCTAATGCAGCAAAATGTTTGCGCCATGGACAAGTTCTTTTGGAGGAAAGTGAAAAAACATCGGGTACACTCACTGAATTTGAATATTTGGAAAACCGGATGAATGATCTTCGAAAATCCAGAGAGCTGGGGATTGATAAAGTGATAAAGGAATACCAGCTGGATGCCCTGCTTTACCCTGGAGATACAGGATACGGTTTTTCGGCTAAAGCAGGATACCCATCGATCAGTGTGCCTGCAGGCTATGATGAAAACGGCAGGCCGATCGGTATTGTCTTTACCTCTTCAGCCTTTAAAGAACCAGAGTTAATCGGGTTTGCCTACTCTTTTGAACAAGCAACAAAGCACAGAGCCACCCCAAAACTCTAATCAAAAAAACCAATCCCTTTGTTAAATCGGGATTGGTTTTTTTGTTTTGACCGTTAGTGAAGGATAACTTTTGCTGATACGATTTTTGAGATCTTTTCAACAGCCTGTTCGATATCTTTGATGGATATTTCATAATGTGTTGTAAAACGTATGGTTTGTGGTCCAAAAGCCACAGCCAGGACTCCTTCTTCTTTCAATAACTGTAAAAAATGGCTGGTAGAAAACCCAGTTTGTCCAATATTAACGAGCACTATGTTCGTATCGACCCTGTTCTCCACAAAAAGTGCTGGCTGTTCCGCCAGGCTTTGCGCCAGCTTTGTCGCCTTTACGTGATCATCATGAAGACGGTGAGTCATCTTCTTTAGAGCGATCATTCCTGGAGCCGCAAGGACTCCCCCTTGCCTCAGTCCGCCTCCAAGCCGTTTTCTCCATTTTCTTGCTTTATGAATAAATGAAGCAGAGCCAGCCAGGATAGAACCTGCCGGAGCACCCAGTCCCTTCGATAAACAGATTTGTACAGTATCACAATGTGATGAAAGTTTCTTTACGGATAAATTGCATGCGGCAGCTGCATTAAAAAGCCTGGCCCCATCAAGATGTACAGGAATCTTATTGGTCCTGCATATTTTATAGATTGCTGCCATGTCTTCTGCTGAAATAACTGCCCCTCCAGCTCGATTGTGTGTATTCTCCAGACAAACAAGGCTAGTCTCAGGATGATGAATATCTTCGCTTCTGATCGCCTGTAATAAGTCCTCAGGCTGTATCGATCCCCTTATCCCCATTAGCGGACGTGGCTGAATCCCCGCAAAGGCGGAAGCAGCCGCCGCTTCATACATAAAAATGTGAGAATCTGCTTCCATGATAACCTCACTGCCTGAAACAGAATGGGTCAGAATTGCTACTTGATTCCCCTGGGTCCCGCTCGTAACAAAGAGCGCATTTTCTTTTCCAAGGATTTCTGCAGCTGCTTCTTCTAACGCATTAATGGAAGGGTCTTCACTGTATACATCATCCCCTACTTCTGCTTCATACATGGCCCTGCGCATTTCTTCGGTGGGTTTCGTTACCGTATCGCTTCTTAAATCAATCATGGCCAGCCTTCACCTCCAAATTTTCTTTTTATCTATAGTAACATAGTTATCTGACAATTAAATAAAAAACTCCCGGCATCGGGAGTTTATTTAATATGGCGATCCAAAACGGATTCACAGTGCTGGCAATCGTCCAGCGGACTGGCATAATGAGTGGATAGATTCGCATGCTTGTTGCTCTTCTGAACTTCAACCGTGATTTTTTGATAGTTCAAGGAGGAGACCACAAATTCACCAATTTGAGTACCCAGTTTAACCCCCTCTTCATTATCGGCATGAAAATGCACTCCTGCAAATAACCGGGAAGCCGCATCTTCTTCAGCTATACCATGCAATTTCTCTGCTTCGTGAGGGAAAAAATGAGAAAGAATTGTGTTTGCGCAACCAGCTACTGCTGCATGCCCAGAGACATACGAAGGGAAGCGCGGAGTACATATGACGGTTTTCAGAGAAGGATCAAGCTGTATTGGCCTTGCGACATCCCAGAGATATTTGTAATGCCAGACGACGCACAACGTATCAGAAATACCCAGCTGCAACGCAGACAGCAAACGTGCTGCAAGAGGGGGCGAAAGCTGATAAGCGCTGATCAGTTTTCCTGCCACCATTGACCAGTTGGATGTCGGCAGCAATGCATAATATTTCGCTATTTTTTTTTGCTTGGCAGTCAGTCTATTTAATGTTGATCTAACGATTGTTAACTCTTTGCCTGTAAAATCAACTTCCGATGGGTCTTTGATCTCCCATTCAATAACTTCTCCTTTAAAATCCGTAAACTCTCCCCTTCTGTTTCTTCTTAGGAAATAGGTCGGCCAATTGCCTGCGGTCGGTTCCACTCCAACTGCTTCTCTCTTCTCAAATTTTTTGTACAGTGAATTCCAGGTCGGATACGTTACGTGTTTACCCATACATCTCCTCCAATGTCCTAAAAATCAGCTATATAAATTAACCATATGGAGGAAACGAAAAATCTTTCTTGTAATTTTGCAGTGTGAATGACTTTTCTTTTTGAGGAATTCCTTACATAATAAAAGAGATTAAGAATTTTAGGAGGTCAAACATGAACTATTATGCTGTACGTCTACCGATACTGGATGAAGAAAAGAGCCGCGTTTACCGAGAGGATCATTTGAAATATCTTGAAGGTCTTGTTGGTCAGGGAAATATCTTTACATATGGAAGATTTACTGACGGCACTGGGGGCCTTGTTATTTATAAAGCGGAAGATCTTGAGGAAGCTGCTGCTCTAGCAAAGCAGGATCCTTATGTATCCTCAGGTGCAAGGGATTTTGTAATTAATGAATGGGCAATGAATACAGACGTTCTGTCCCGTTAATAAGATAAGTGCAAAAGACACAAAAAGGCCCAGTAAGCAGAAGAGCTGTTTACTGGGTTTTTTCACGAATATAGCGGATGAACCCTTCTTTGGATCCATCATTTGTCAGAAGCTGCTGAACATAATAAACATCTTTAAGAGGGCCGTTCTGCTCAAATGAAGCAATCAATCCACAGGACCGGGGATCGTCAGCTAATTCCTGATACCAAGTCTGAGCTTTTAATTGATCCATGTAATCTTCGAGGTCAGGGTCTTTTATTCTGAAAATATTTTTTTTAATGAAACCTGCAATCCCAGCCCCTGCTAAAAGCAGTAAAAGCAATCCTGTTATCATTTGAAACTCCTTATTTAGTTAATTCGATAACCGAATAATGAAATTTAGAAGATGGCCTTTTAATAACCGTAAATCCAAACTGCGAAAACCTGGTACTCTTAAAATGGTCCTTTAAAACGACCCTTTGCCTTGCCACACGTTCGGCCTCATTTATCGTTTCTTCTGTTATAGGCACATAGGCAGCCATACCCTTTAAGCCTTTGAGTCCTGGCGAGTCAATGGATTCCTCAAACATCGGATCAAAATAAACCACATCGAACGAATCATCAGGAAGGGTTTTCAAATAGGAAAAGTGGTCTTCGTTCAAAATGGCGATTCGCCGCATCGCATCATCCATCTCGTTAATACCGCTTTCCCAGGTGACAAGTCCGCTTTCTACCAAAAAAGCGATATAGCGGTTTTTTTCGATGCCAACCACCTTACCGCTGTTTCCGACAGCCAGACTGCAAACAATGGCGTCAGAAGCCAGTCCAGCTGTACAGTCCAACATGGTCATTCCCTTTTCAAGCCTTGCTGCTGAAAGTAAGGGATCCGTTTCACCGCGGAGTATTTGTTTCACTCTAAACATGGAGGAATTCGGATGAAAAAAAAGCGGTTCTGATTGTCCCAGTGGATGAAGTGTTAATTTTTCTTTGCCAACCATTAATATATGGTCATTAAATTGGGTATGTAAGGAAGATATGGATTGATTTTTTCTGGAAACCAGCCTGCCATGTACCATTCGGTTTATTTTTTCTGCCTTTTCTATCAGTTTATCATCAAATTTTCCTGCTGTAGTCACAATCATATCCACGTCACCTGTTACCTTGTTTATTTAATCTTTTCATCTATATCACATTTACCGGTAAAGGGCAATATTCAGCCATCGTTGTATCTCTTAATAGGAGGAAGAAAATGAGAGACAAGGGCATCTTTCAAATGATTGGAAAAGGGGCTTTTAAATACCGCAAGCTCATTATCGTATTTTGGGTTTTAGTGACAGCAGCATTCAGCATGCTTGCCATTAAACTTCCGGATTCATTAAGCGGCAGCGGCTTTGAGATGGAAGGTTCATTCAAGAAAGTTGAAAATATAATGCAGAAGGATTTTAACCAGCCAAAATCGTCTGTAATGATTCTGTTTAAATCAAGTAATCTCTCACCTGATGATCCAGTATACAAGAAGACGGTAGATGAGGCTCTGAGAAAATTGCAGTCTGTTGATCACGCAGTAAGTGTAACGTCCCCCTATGGGTCACCAAAAATGATTAAAGGGAAAACAGCATATGCTACCGTGAATTTCGATAAAAGCTTTGATGAATTAAAGGATTCTATCAAGCAGATTCGGAAAAAGACGAAAAGTACAAAGGATATGCAGATTGGGATTACAGGCGGACCAGTGATTGCAGAAGATATGAATACTGCCAGCCAGAAGGATCTCGCCCGAGCAGAAGCGATCGGCCTTCCTGCAGCACTGATCATATTGCTGCTGGCGTTCGGGGGATTAATCGCAGCCGGGTTGCCCATAATCATCGGCTTGGTCAGTGTGGTCTGCGCTATGGGGATTCTTTTTCTGATTGGCCAGGAGTCCAGCTTAACGATATTCATCCTTAATGTAGTGCCAATGATCGGGCTCGCCCTAGGTATTGATTTCGCACTCCTGCTCGTTAATCGGTTTAGAGAAGAACTTGAACGTCAGAGTATTGAGGACGCAGTTGTCATCTCGGTACTTACTGCAGGAAGATCGATTGCTTTTTCAGGATTTTGTGTGTTTCTGGGTCTTTCAGGGATGCTGCTGATTCAGATTGATATCTTCAGATCCGTTGCACTCGGCGGAATGGTCGTCGTCATTATTTCTGTTATTAATGCACTCACATTTCTTCCTGCTGTTTTGGCAGTACTCGGTAAACGAATTAATTCTTTTATGCTGCTGAGGCGAAAAAACGGCCGTTCAGGATGGAGAAAATTTGCTTCATTCGTGATGAAAAGACCTGCAATCATGCTTATATTTTCAGTAGCGATCTTAATGTTGGCCTTAATCCCTGTCCATGATTTAAAGCTTTCTATCCCTGAAGCCGAGTCTCTTCCTCCTCATTATGAATCAAGAATTATGTTTGAGCGATTTGAAGACACGTTTGGCAAGAAAGAATTATATCCTGTAACCATTGTTGCTGATGCCGGCGGAAAGGTATTGACCGACCGCCAATTATTGAACACCGAAAAGCTCGTTAAGCGGCTTGAAAAGGAAAAAGCAGTAGAGCATGTTGAATCCCTGTTTTCCTACACAGGAAGCCTGACACCGGCTGAAATTCTTGCAACCAGCAAAACTAAACAAGGCAGTGAAAAACTGAAGCCTGTTTTAGATCGCTATGTAAAAAACGATAAGACAGTGATCAGAGTTTATCTTTCTATTGATGTCACTTCAGAAAAGGCAAAAAAATGGGTGAAAAAATGGGAGGGCAAAGAGAATGGATTAGAGCTGATCCTCGGGGGACCCACAAAGTTTAATCAGGAGATTTTTGATGAAATCATTAATAAAACACCAGACGGTCTATCCATTGTCCTTTTATCGACTTTTGTTGTTCTTCTAATTGCCTTTCGATCGCTATTTATCCCTTTAAAAGCCATTTTAATGAATGTTATTAGCCTTTCTGCGACATTCGGAATTCTCGTGTGGATTTTTCAGAGTAGTTACTTAATGGATCCTGTCAGTATAGGTTTGATGATCCCAGTCTTTACTTTTGGTATTGTGTTTGGTCTCAGTATGGATTATGAGGTTTTCCTGATTTCCAGGATTCAGGAAGTCTATCAGAAAACCGGTGATAATGATAAAGCGACATTGGAAGGTTTAACGTCAACCTCCAAAATCATTACATCCGCGGCAGCCATCATGATTGTCATTACGGGATCGTTCATTTTTACAGATGTTATGCCTGTAAAACAAATTGGTATCGCCATTGCACTCGCCATTCTTATTGATGCCACACTAGTCAGAATGATCCTCGTCCCCTCATTAATGAAACTGATGGGCAGATGGAACTGGTGGCTGCCCTTTCGAAGGAAAAATATAGCGAAGAACCATGCTCATTAAAGCATGGTTTTTTTAGGTTCATCTTTTCCCGTTCCAGCTTCAGCCAGAACAGACACTACACATTTCAATCTAAAAAACATCTGTTACCTGGAAGCGATTGCATATATAATAAGAAGAAAAGACAGGCAGAAGGTGAATCATTTGATACTTTTAATTTTGGTCATATCTTATATCATTGGTTCCGTTCCTTTTGCGCTCATCGTAGGCAAATGGAAGTATGGAATTGATATCCGCGAGCATGGCAGCGGAAATTTGGGAGGTACCAACACCTTCCGTATCCTTGGAAAAAAAGCGGGTTTCATCGTAACGATTTCAGACATTCTTAAAGGGACGCTTGCAGCCTCCCTTCCGTTGCTGCTGAATACGGATTTGCATGTCCTGTTAGCTGGAATACCGGCTGTTATTGGACATTGCTACCCTCTTTTCGCAAGATTCAAAGGCGGAAAAGCAGTGGCCACTTCTGCGGGAATCTTGTTATTCTATGCACCGTTAATGTTCTTGCTTCTTATTGCCGTCTTCTTTATGGTACTCTACCTTACGAAATATGTTTCTTTATCTTCACTGGTTGCTTGCATGGCCGCGGTATTATATGGAATCGTTGTCCACGATATTTTATTAATAACCGTTATGTCTGCATTCTTGCTCTTTTTGCTCTATCGGCATCGAACGAATATCGGCAGAATTATCGCAAAAACCGAACCGAAAATTAAATGGCTATAATGAGCGTTCCATCCGGAATGCTTTTTTATTTTCAAAAAATCCGCATTTGTCCGTTACCGAGCAGGGCGAACGTACATAGGCTGTATGGAGATATATACCTAATATTATTTAACGACGGAGGGACAATAATGGAAAATAAAAAAATAAATGTACCCATGGCACCTGTTAATAAACCAGTAAACACCCCTTTAAATATTCCTATGAATGCACCGGTAAAGGCTCCGGTCAACCTGCCGGTTGCACCCGGCAAGGCGATCTATGATCACCATCACCTCGGACATCACGGTTACGACTACGGATATGGATGCGGGTATGGGTATGGGTATGGAACTGGATACGACTACGGAACAGGTTATGGATTCGGCGGAGGAAGGCACGGCTATACATTGATTATTGTGCTGTTTATTTTATTGATCATTATTGGCTGTTCTTGTTGGTCCGGCTTTTCTGGAGACGAATGTTGCGAAAGCAGCAGCAGCAGCCGTAGACTCAGTAAATAAGAATATTAAAAAAAGAAAGGGGCTGTCCTGAAAGTCGAAAATTGACCTTCAGGCAGCTCCTTTGACGTGAAAAATCTTCAATGAAAAGTTGATTGGAGTGCAAGGTGCGAGACTCCTCGAAAATGAACTTCACATTTTCTTCGTGCGATAAAAAGCTGCCGGAGCCTTCCTTGTCCTGCGGGACTAGCGTGACAGGTGAGACTCCCACAGACGCTTGCGCCAAAAAGTAGGCGTTCACGCCGGTAAGGCTCACCGCACGCCCCGCGAAAGTAGGAGCTCGCGCCGGTAAAAGCGAGCAGCCTGGAACGAAGATCAACAGCTACCAGACTTCTTGGACAGCCCCTTTCTTTTTAATTTATTTGATATAAACGTAAAGATCTTCAAGTGTCTCAATCCCTTTTTCTCTGCAAAGGTCCAATAGGCTTCTCCAAAGATCAACCATGATCAAAACATCTCCTTGAGCACTATGTCTGTTGCAGCAATCGATGTCAAAGTAAGAAGATGCATTGTCCAACGTTGGAAAAGCAGATGAACCTACAAGTTTTTCTGTAATCAATGCCAGTTCAAGTGATGGCAGTTTTAATGAAGAACGGTATCGTTTCCACAAGTAATGGTTAATAAAAGCTATATCATGTGAAATATGATAACCGATTATCACTCCGCCCGAGAGAAAGCGAAAGATTTCTTCCGCTTTCTCATCCAGCGTTGGAGCGTTCTTCACATCGTCTTCAATGATTCCGGTTAAACTTCTGATATCGTCTGGAATTTTGACAGAAGGATTAATGAATTGGTGGTATTGTTCAATAACCGTCGAATTCTTCATCTTTGCGGCGGCTATTGAGAATATTTGATCCCCATGTTCCGGCCTGAAACCTGTTGTTTCAGTATCCAGAATAATAAATAGAACGTCATCCAGCTTTGTTTTTAAATCGGCTCGTTTGGAAGCCTTCTCTTTCAAGATTTTTCTTATCCAGGCTTCATGCTGAAAGGAACCAGGATTTCCAGGAGGGACTTCTTCCCGATTCAATCCAAGATTGAATAATCTATGCATAATATACTTTAGATTTCTTTCAGATCCCGGCTGATTGTTCAAAACTTGTTCCTCTCTTTTTGATCTGTTTTTGTATCAGTTTGGTCAGTTTCATTGTGCGTTTAAGCTGCTGAGCCGCTTTAGAATCCATAGTAGTCAACCATAAATGATAATCAAGTCTATCATCCATTTCCTTCAGATCAATCGAGTGAGCTAACCGCAGTTCCAATAAAAAATCATAAGCCGCAACGCATTCATCCATCTGTAAAGAGGAAAAACAGCCTTTCTCGTTCAGACCGAAGATTCGTTCTCTTGTAGACTGGGCGCCTTCTCCATACAACAACGACAACAATTTAATGTTATTGGTAAACGGAGCGAATACTCCTTGTTTCAAGTCGAAGCGCCCTGCAAATTTCCCCCAGCGTTCTGTAAAGATCATTCCGAAGATGTTAATCGGTATTTCGTGTGAAGTTACGAGTTCTGCCATTTTTTTGAGGATAAACGGACGCTGGCGTATTTCCTGGATAAACCATTCCCTTAAGCGATACAGAAGTGCAGGGAGGCCATAAACAGGCTTTGTATCCAGCATGATCATAATGTATTTCAAATCATCTTCTGATCCTTTATTTAAATAGGAGGATAGCTGATCTTTCCACTCCTCAACACTATTCCTCCATCGAAGGTTGGACGCCATCACGTTTCCCTGGCATAAGGGATAGCCTACTTCAGCTAAATATTGGACAGCCGTCCGGGAAAATTCTTCAGCAAAAGCCTCAACCTCTCTCTTATCTGCATGACCAGTCTGATAGATTAGCCCATTATCCTGATCTGTCCATATCGTTTGTTCGTGCCGTGCACTCGATCCCATACTGAAGAAGCAATATCTTTCTCCAGGGGCTGTTCCTATAGTCTCTCTTGTTGTATCGTAAGCAAACGAAACAGTCTTACGGGTTAAAACATCGTGAATATCGTTCAGTGAATTGTATCTGTTATTAATAGAGAGACCGGAAGCTTCCAGCCCTTGAATAAACGGAATGATCTCCTCATGAATCTCCCTAAGTTCCTCCAGTGCAGCAGCTTTCTTCACTCGTTCTTTCATCTCATGAACTGTTACCGTGTCTTGGTATTTCGATTCATTAGAAAAATTAAGCATAAGAATCAGTTGGCTTTCTGAGTAATTGCCGGATCTAAATGCTCAGGGTATCCATAGGAACCATGTTCACTGATATCAAGGCCTGAAATTTCCTGCTCAGGGGTAACCCTTAATCCGAAAAGTTTCTTCAAAGCAAATAATAGAATAAAAGAAACGATAGCTACATATCCAGCCGCACCAATTACTCCTACTGTCTGAACGAAAAGCTGATGAACTCCGCCGCCATAAAAAAGACCTGCCTTTCCGACACCAGTTTGCTCTACTAGGCGCGGCGATGCGAAAAATCCGGTTGAGATCGTTCCGATGATTCCAGCGATACCATGAACCGAAAAAGCATAGATCGGGTCATCAATACCTTTTCTCTCAAAATATATAGAAGTCCAGAATGTAAATGCTCCCGCGAAAGCACCAATCACGATCGCTGCCCATGCTTCCACAAAAGCGCAAGCAGCCGTAATGGCAACTAATGCTGCGAGCACTCCGTTTACCATTGCTGGAATATCCGCTTTTCCTGTTAATAGTTTTGAAGTCAGAATAGCGCCGATTGCGCCAGCTGCAGCGGCAAGGTTGGTTGTTAAAGCGATATAACCGAAGAATCCATCCGCTGTCCCCATTGTGCTTCCCGCGTTGAATCCAAACCAGCCAATCCACAGGATGATGCCTCCAAGAACAGTGTAGACCTGATTATGGCCAGGGATGAGATTTGGTGTGCGATCTTTATTGAATTTTCCAATACGAGGACCTAAAAGCAATGTAGCTACAAGTGCAGCGATCGCACCTTGAAGATGGACGACAGTTGATCCAGCAAAATCCTGCATGCCCATTTTCCCAAGCCATCCTCCTCCCCAAACCCAATGGCCGATGATCGGATAAATCAAAACAGTAAACACTGTTCCGAAGATAAAATAGACGGATAGTTTTGCCCGCTCAGCAAATCCTCCCCAAGCGATTGCCAATGAAACACCTACAAATGCGAGTTGAAATAAAAATTTAAGAGAAAGCGGAACATTGGCCCAAGACAAGGAATCAAACGTTTTGCTGTCACCGTGCAAGAGCCAGCCTGTCGTTCCTAAAAAGCTGTTCCCTTCCCCAAAGGTAATGCCAAAGCCAGCTGCCCAAAAGGCAATTGTAGCAATAGCAAAACTTAATATCTGTTTTCCTGCAACATGACCCGAATTTTTCATTCGGGTGGATCCTGCTTCTAAAAGTGCGAATCCAGCTTGCATTCCAATTACTAAAATTGCAGCAACCATTACCCATAAAGAATCAATGAACATCAATACAGTACTTTCTTTCATGTTATCTCTCCACCCTTCTCATGTCATGTTTTCTAACATCATTAGATATACTATATGACATGAAAATAAAAATGGCAATTGTTTTCTGAATATTTTCTCAAAATTAGTTGTGAGATTGATTTTTTCGCACAAAAAAAAGAACTCAAAATGAGTTCTTTTAATTATTTATTATTTTTCTCATAGGCGGTTACAAGATTCTCTACAATTTCTTCTGCGCTGTGGTTCTCAATATCGTGACGATGGATAAAATGCACTACTTCTTTTCCCTTTAAAAGTGCCATGGAAGGTGAAGAAGGAGGGTAACCTTCAAAATAATCTCTCATCCTTGCCGTTGCTTCTTTATCCTGGCCTGCAAAAACTGTAACAATGTTATCCGGTTTTGCTGCATGATTCAAAGAGTAGATCGCAGAAGGCCTGGCCAATCCAGCAGCACATCCGCATACCGAATTAATAAAAACGAGAGAAGTTCCTTCCGTATTCTCCATAAAACGATCAACTTCTTCTGGTGTTGTCAGTTCACTAAACCCTGCATTTGTAAGCTCATTTCTCATCGGCTGAGCCATCTGTCTCATGTATTCTTCGTAAGCGTTCATTTTATCCCTCCAAATAGATCTGTACACTAATTATAGCTGATTCCGTTGACGGAATAAACTCATTTATCTTTTACCTTTTACTTTGCCATCTCTTCTGATTCAATTACAGTATTACCTTTTATATTCCCTTGAGCAAACTCGTACATGGAACGCGCAACCAAATTCCCTGAAACAGGCAGATACTTTCGAAGTTTCCCTTTGAACAGAAAAGATAGGGAGTTGGCGAGCCATTCTCCTGCTTTTTCTCCCGTCCTCCACTCCTCCCGGTTCCCAGTTAAAAGTGAGGGGCGGAAGATTCCAACAGAAGGAATAACTGCTTTCCTTACGGCTTGTTCCATTTCTCCTTTTACACTGCTGTAAAAAAACCTGGAATCTGGCTTGGCACCTATGGCAGAGATTACGAGAAAGCGCGAAGCACCTTGTTCTGCGGCAAATTGAGAGATCATCACGGGATACTCAAAATCAACTTTTCGAAAGGCTTCCTTCGTTTTAGCCTTTTTTATCGTCGTCCCTAAACAGCAAAAGATATCATTTGCACTAAAAAATTGCTGATAGGATGGCAGTTCGTCAAAATTAAACTGCTTTTCGATGAGTTTTTTATGATGAACGCCTGTTTCATTTCTTGTTAACACGATGACTTGATCATAGTCATCACTGCTGACAAGCAGCCGGAGAAGTTCTTTTCCTACCAAACCGGTTGCTCCCGCAATCAATGCTGTTTTTGGCATGGGATCATTCCTTCCATATGATCTTGTGGCCTGTGACAATTAAAAAGGCGGAGCTGGCCGCCCGCCTTCCAAACGAATCAAAATATTGAAGTAAATTCGCTGTCCTTAATTACCTTTGCGCCTAAAACGTTTGTAAAATGCTGGAGTGCCCATTGGTGCCCTTCCGAATTAAAACTTTGCACAGCATCCTCGTGAATCACAATTTTATAGCCCTTATTGTAAGCATCAATAGCTGTATGAAGAACACAGATGTCAGAACATACTCCAACGAGATGCAGCTCTGTAATGTTTCGTTCTCTAAGTTTAAGATCCAGATTGGTACCCGCAAACGCACTGTATCGTGTTTTATCCATCCAGTAAATGTTGATTTTTTCCTGTGCAGTTAGAGAATCAGCAAGTTCACCAAGTTTTCCATATTGCTCCCGGCCTTTTGTTCCTCTGATGTTATGAGATGGAAACAGGCGGGTCTCTGGATGATAAGAATCTTCTTCTTCGTGGAGATCAACAGCAAAAACAACAAAATCTTTTTGTTCAATAAAATGTTTTGTTATTGTTGTAATCCTTTTTTCTATGGATTGACCAGGAACTCCGCAAGTCAACTTTCCATCGTCTGCTACAAAATCATAGGTATAATCTACAATCACTAATGCCTTCATTCACAGGGCCCCTTTTATGAAGTTAGCTCAACGTTTCAATTTCTACGTTTTGAACTCCTTTTATCTCTTTAATATCATAATAAATGTCAGTTGTATATCTTTTTTCATAAATGCTCAAGGTAAGCTCCATTTTACTTGTGCCATTTTCCAGGTCCTTTACACGAACATTCAGGATCTTTAATTGTTTTTGTTTGATTTCTTTTACCATCTCAGTCATGTTCCATCCATCCGGCACAATAATGCGAACACGGGCTTCTTTTTCTCTCAGCGTTTTGGGGCCCATCCATTTCATGATCATTGGAATTAACTCAACACTGATTAGGATCATAAGAGCTCCAGCTGCTGCTTCTAAAAAGAAACCTGCACCTGATGCTATTCCCAGCCCGGATGCTCCCCAAATCATTGCAGCTGTAGTCAGTCCGGAAATTACATCATTGCTTCTCCGTAATATCACCCCTGCTCCAAGAAAACCGATCCCGCTTACGACCTGTGCAGCCAGACGCATTGGGTCCATCATCGTTCGCCCGGTTAATTCAGAGAAGCTCTTCGCTGACTCGATGGATACGATCGTTAATAAACAGCTGCTGATTGAAATCACCAAACAGGTCTTTAACCCGACAGGTTTTCGCTTAAGCTCTCGCTCGAGACCGATAACTAATCCAAGAAATGCCGAAATGCCAAGTTTAATTAAAATCAAGCTCAATGCTTCTCACCATCCTTCTTTCCTTCTTCCTATGTATATGTAAGGTAAATATCCTTAAAATACTATAACCTTAAGCTAACATCAACTTATATCTTTTAAAAAGCTAGATAATAAGCCGTAATTTTTATATAATGGAAATGATTTAATTTTCAGAAAAAAACAAAAAGGAGTGTTGCATGATGTTAAACAAAATACCCGCTCAGGCTCAGGAGGGGATAGAGTGTTAGCAGAGAAAAAATCTGAAAACAAAAATATTAATTATTCCAAGATTGCTTCTTCTGCGTCCTTTAGACACTTACTTCAAGCAAAAAAGAAATTTCTTCTTCCGATGTCCATTTTCTTCTTTGTTTTTTATTTTACTCTCCCCATCATGACCTCATACTCTACAATTCTTAATACTTCTGCATTCGGTGAAATTAGCTGGGCCTGGGTTTTTGCTTTTTCACAATTTATTATGACATGGGCATTATGCAGCCTTTATTCTAAACGAGCGGTTGCTTTTGACAAACAAGCAGATGAGATTATACGTCAGTCTTTAAAGGAGGCTGACAGAAAATGAATACAGCTTTTATGCTATTTATAGCAATTGTGGCAATTACCCTTGTGATTACTTATTTTGCAGCAAAACGCACAAATACAGCCAATGATTTCTATACAGCCAGCAGTGGACTGACAGGCTGGCAGAATGGCTTCGCGATCGCAGGGGACTACATGTCAGCAGCATCTTTCCTCGGGATTGCCGGGTCTATTGCACTTTCGGGTTTTGATGGCTTTTTTTATTCCATCGGCTTTCTTGTGGCTTACCTTGTTGTCCTCTATCTCGTGGCTGAGCCTTTGAGAAATCTGGGGAAATATACAATGGCTGATATGATTGCGGCTAGGTTTAATGATAAAAAAGTCCGGGGTGTGGCTGCGTTAAACACCATCACTATTTCAATCTTTTACATGATTGCTCAATTGGTCGGTGCGGGCGCGCTGATTACCTTATTACTCGACATAGAGTATACAACTTCTGTTCTAATTGTTGGTGTGCTTATGACAGTCTATGTGGTGTTTGGAGGAATGATGGCGACAAGCTGGGTTCAGATTGTAAAAGCGGTACTGCTGATGGCAGGTACTTTCATTATCTCTCTGATGGTATTTGCAAAATTCGGCTACAGCATCACGGGTATGTTTGAACATATAAAAACAGCCACCCCATTAGGTGAGAGTTTTCTCCATCCAGGAAACAAATACAAAGATCCTCTGGACACTATCTCTCTGAATCTGGCACTGGTTCTGGGAACGGCAGGACTTCCCCACATACTTATTCGCTTTTTTACTGTAAAGGATGCACCAACCGCAAGAAAGTCAGTCGTTTATGCGACATGGATGATTGGTATCTTTTATATTATGACAATCTTTCTTGGTTTTGGAGCTGCTGCTTTCGTTGGAACTGATTCTATCATAAAAGCAAATGCCGCCGGAAATATGGCTGCCCCACTGCTTGCAAAAGCGCTTGGGGGAGATTTCTTGTTTGCTTTTGTATCTGCAGTTGCTTTCGCTACCATTCTGGCAGTAGTTGCTGGTCTAGTCCTTTCAGCTGCTTCAGCATTCGCCCATGATTTTTACAGTCAAATCTTACGGAAAGGCGAAGCCACTGAAAAAGAACAGATGAAAGCTGCCCGTTGGTCTTCCATTGGGGTAGCCATCTTGTCCATTATCCTGGCGTTATTTGCACAAAAATTAAACGTAGCTTTTCTCGTTTCACTTGCTTTTGCTGTAGCTGCCAGCGCGAACCTTCCCATTCTATTATTCACTGTATTTTGGAAGCGCTTTAATACAGCCGGAGCCATTTCTGGAATGCTGGTTGGGCTCTTAAGCTCACTTATTTTAGTAGCTCTAAGCCCAAGCGTTTGGTCTCCAGAAGCAGGGATGGCGATTTTGGTTGGGGAACCTGTCTTCCCATTAGCAAATCCAGGTATTGTTTCAATTCCACTCGGATTCATTGGTGCAATTGCAGGTACCCTTCTTTCCTCTAATAAATCTGATGATGGCAAGTTCGATGAAATCGTAGTCAAGGTCAATACCGGAATCGGTCTCCGAGATAATGCTTAAAATAAAACCAATGAAAAAGGACAGCTAAAGCTGTCCTTTTTCTTTCTTCCAAAAATGCTTCCTTACCATCGGATAAAAAATGATTCCTGATACAAGAAGCACCATGCCGAAGAGGAAGGTTTTTATATCGGCGGTTCCTGCTTTTATGACCCATAAGGAGTAAATAGCCGCTAAAACAGCAATGAGGCCATCACTGTATCTGTTTTTATTGTTGTTTTCATAGGTATCGCCCAGAATGACCAATTTGATCTGATAAAGGGAAGCCATTAAATATGGGACCAGAAAAGCCAAGGTAGCAACAAATATGACAAAGTCAAAAGCTTCAGCCATCGACTGGGAAACAACTGAAAAGATAAAAAGCTGTGTCATGATATTTGTTACTGTTAATGAGAATGAAGGTGCTCCATATCTGTTTTCCTTGGAAAAAGCAGGGATGAACATAGATTTATTAGCTGCTTGATAAGGTACTTCTGCAGCGAGCAAGATCCATCCGATTGTCGCTCCAAGTAATGATACGATGCCAAGAAGTGCCATAATACTGCTTCCTGAAGGTCCAACGACACTTTCAAGCGCATCGACCAGCGGCTTTTGGGAATGGATCAGTTCTTTTTGCTGCAGCGTTCCCATGACAAGCACGGTGATTCCAATATAAATTATGAGTGCAATAAGAAGTCCAAGAATGGTTGCTTTTTTGACATCGTTTTGTTTTCTGGCACGATTTGAAAACACTACGGCGGATTCCACTCCAACAAAAGCCCAAAGGGTTGCAATCGCAGCACCGTTCAACTGTCCAAGAAATCCGGTTGTTTCTCCGGTATTGCTGTCAATTTTCGTTTCGATAAAAGGGATGAGATTGCTGGACTTAAAAGCAAACAGACAGATGATTATAAAAAATAAGAAACCAACTACTTTAGCTATGGTTGCAATTAGGTTTGCTTTACCGGCTCCTTCTATTCCCTTTAGAATGGCAAAGTGGAGTCCCCATAAAAAAGCCGAGCAAACCAGAAAAGTTATGGCTCCCCCGAGGCGGATTGAAGCTGATCCAACATTAAAAAGATGCTGCTTGCTCGTCATAACCGGAAAAAACGTTGACAGATAACTGGCGAACGTTGTTATGATTGCAACATTTCCAGCCCAGTTCGCCACCCAGTAACCCCATCCGACCAAATAGCCGGCAATTAAAGATGACTCTGTTCCTTCCTTAAACAAGGCTTGTGCATAATTCTGTGGCCCCCCATTTAAAGATGGCTTCCTAAGTGCAAGGTTTCCAAATACCAATGCGGTTAGAAGCACACCGGCACCCGTCAGGATCCATGCACCAAGTACACCTCCAGGACTAGCGACCTCAGCTAAAGACCGAGGGAGCATAAATATCCCTGAACCTACCATATTTCCAACAACCAGGGCCGTCAAAACCCACAGGCCAAGCTTATGATCTTTCAATACAGCAACCTCCTGAAAAATAAATAATACCCCCCTAATATTTCCGTATTTCATGAACGCTAACCATCATCAGGGCAAAAGTAAAAGCATGCAGACCGTTTATCTTCTGGATGCTTTATAAAAAAAACTTTGTTAGTCCATGTTGTTGAATGAACATTCTAAATCTTAAGGTACGTTTTTCCGTTCTCTTGCTTGATTTTATTTTCTTTGATCAATTTGCCCAGGGCCCGTTTAAATGCCGCCTTGCTTATATCAAATTCATTTTCAATCTCATCCGGACTGGATTTATCAGTATAAGGCATCTGGCCTTTATTTGCTTTTAGATAGGTGTAGATTTTTTCGGCATCCTCACTATATGCTTGTTCTTTCCTCGGCTTCATCGAAAGATTTATTCTTCCATCTTCCCTTATGAATGTGACGCGGCATTCTACCCGCTCACCGAGGCGGAGCCGGTGGCTCATTTCATCTTGATGGATAAAGCCGATCAGACTGTTCTCTGTAAAGATTAATGCTCCTGAATCATTGAGCTTGTACACATGTCCAGTAACCATTTGATTAAAATGGCTTTCATTCGCAGCTTCTGCCTGTTCAACAATTTCCTGTTCATTCGCAAGGTCTGCAAACAGCCTTCCCTTCTTATCCAGGCGAAGACCGCAGTACAATTGGTCTCCAATTACAGGCCACTGCTCTAAAGGGCCGGGCAGATCATCGTTTGACAGCAATACATCCTTATGTATGCCAATGTCCAGGAATACACCCAATCGTTTCGTAGAGCCAACGACCTTGAGCCATGCCAATGTATCCAGGCGGACTTTTGGCTGGATCATGGTTGCTGCCAATCTGCCTTCATGATCCTGGTATAAAAATACTTCGACCGTTTCTCCTTCTTTTAGCTCTTTAGAAGCTTCTCTTTTATGCAGCATAACTTCTTCCGTTCCAAGGCTTAAAAAATAGCCGAAATCGCTCAACCGTTCAACTTTTAATGTAAATACCTCTCCGGCTCTTAATTTATTTTCCATCGCAGCTCAATTCCTTTGTTCTTTTTATAATAGTATGGACGTTAACATCGAAAAATAGAAACCTACTTTTAATCCGTAAAGTAGGTTTCCGCCTTTTATTCTTCCTTTTTTGTCTCTTCTTCCTCAGAAATTTCCATGAGTTTCTTTATTAAAATATGCTGAGGCATATGCATGATCTGTTCAAGCGGAACATTCAGCTTCTTGGACAGCATGAGAGCTGTTTCTGCTGAAATTTGCAATGGTTTCATAATGTGCAGCCTCCCCTCCGCTAAGTATACCAAACCTGCTTCTCTTTTAAAACAATCCCACTGCTTTCCCGTCTTCTGTAACATCCATATTCAATGCTGCAGGTGCGTTCGGCAATCCTGGCATCGTCATCACATCTCCGGTCAGTGCCACAATGAAGCCTGCTCCAATTGATGCTTTTAATTCACGAATAGTGATCACAAATTCCTCAGGTCGTCCAAGTCTTTTCGGATTATCAGAAAGTGAATACTGGGTTTTGGCCATACAGACAGGAAGGGTTGACCAGCCTTGAAGTTCAAACTCTTGAAGCTGTGTCAACGCTTTTGGTGAAAACTGAACCCCGCTTGCACCATACACTTTCTCGGCAATCGTTATGATTTTTTCTTCAAGTGGCTGATCCAGTGTATACAACGGCTGATACTCATTGGTTCCATTCTCGATAATATCGAGTACTTTTCTTGCCAGCTCTTCACCGCCTTCTCCGCCTTTCAGCCAAACATCGGATAGTTCAACAGGTATATTCTTCTCGCTGCACCACTTCAAGATATACTGAATTTCAGAATCATGATCGGACACAAAACGGTTGACAGCTACCACAAAAGGTACCCCAAATGCCTGGATCGTTTCAATATGTTTTTCAAGATTGGCCATTCCATCAGCCAATGCTTTAAGATCTTCCGTTGACAATTGATTTTTATTCTGTCCTCCATGCATCTTCAATGCACGTGCTGTAGCGACGATTACGACTGCACTGGGTTTCAGATCAGCATAGCGGGCTTTTATGTTTAAAAACTTCTCAGCCCCGAGATCAGCACCGAACCCTGCTTCTGTTACAACATAATCTCCAAGTTTGCTGGCTAACTTTGTCGCGATGATGCTGTTGCATCCGTGGGCAATATTGGCGAACGGGCCTCCATGAATAATAGCTGGAGTATTTTCAAGCGTTTGAACGAGATTAGGTCTGATCGCATCTTTTAAAAGCAGGGTCAGTGCACCTTCTACTTTTAAATCGGAAACGGTAACGGGTTTATTTTCATAGGTATAGCCAACAACCATTCTGGAAAGTTTCTTCTTCAAGTCATCCAGATCTTTGGCAAGACAAAAGATGGCCATGACTTCAGAAGCTACTGTAATATCAAATCCATCCTCACGCGGCACACCCTGCACGGGTCCGCCAAGACCGATGACAATTTTCCGAAGTGCTCTGTCATTCATATCGAGAACACGCTTCCACACAATTTTCCGAGGATCAATGTTCAGTTCATTCCCGCGGTGGATGTGATTATCGATGACTGCTGCCAAAGCGTTATTGGCAGTTGTAATCGCATGAATGTCGCCAGTAAAGTGAAGATTGATATCTTCCATCGGAATAACTTGGGAGTATCCCCCTCCAGCTGCACCGCCTTTAAGTCCCATACTAGGGCCAAGCGAAGGTTCTCTTAGAGCAATAATGGCTTTTTCTCCGATTCGGTTAAGAGCCTGTCCAAGGCCTACCGTTACCGTTGATTTACCCTCACCAGCAGGAGTTGGATTGATGGATGTTACGAGTACAACCTTACCCTCCTGCTTCGTTTTGAGTTTGTCGAACAAACCCAGTGAAAGCTTTGCCTTATAGCGCCCATAAGGTTCCCAGTCTTCTTCTTGAATATTCAATTGAGCGGCGATCTCTTCAATTCGAAGCATGTTCGCTTCTTGTGCGATTTCAATGTCGGACTTATGTTTGACTTCCTTTTTCATGTGTAAGGTACCCCCTGTAAAATACGTACATATTATCATTTTACATAAAATCATTTATAAAATGTAAACATTCTTGTCGTCCTATCGATTTAGTTTATCCTGAATTTTGTTTTTACCGAGATGAGTTTATCGTATAATAGAAAGGATTTGATCTTGCAATTCTAAAAGGAGGAATTGAGATTCATGGCAAAAATCACTGTACAGGGTTTTGGTGATTATGAAATTGAAAATGGAAAAAAACTTGTAATCGGACTTGAAGACAATGGAGTGGATATTCTTCACCGCTGCGGCGGGAAAGCAAAGTGTACAACCTGCCGGGTAGAGGTTGTCTCCGGTGACCTGGGTGAGATGAACGAATTTGAACGGAATATCATTGAAACGAAAGGGTTAGGCGAGGGGATTCGTTTATCTTGTCAGGTAAGGGTTGAGCAGGATGCTGAAATCCGTCCTGCGATGACCGTTTCAAAAGATGGGCTCGATCCAGGTCCGCGCCCTGCCGAATAAGCTTTAACAAAGGAGGCTCCATTCTTTTAGAATGAGCCTCCTTTGTTTATAGGGTTTATTATCGGATGCCTTCCCACTCAGAAAAAAACACATCTAGATACGATACCATCTGTTGATGTCTGCTCTCTGCAAGTTTTTTTCCATGCTCTGTATTCATTCGGTCTTTCAATGTCAGCAGTTTTTCATAAAAATGGTTGATAGCAGTTGACACTCCATTTCGGTATTCACTTTTTGTCATTGTGTTCCGTACAGGAATATCCGGGTCATAGATCATTTGTCCGACATGCCCGGAATACGCAAAAGTTCTTGCGATGCCGATCGCACCAAGGGCATCCAAACGATCGGCATCCTGGACTGCCATTCCCTCAATTGTCTTCATCCCTGTTGAATTTCCGCCTTTAAATGACATGGTTGAAATGATCTCAAGAACATGTTGCTTTTCGGGGTTTGTTACCTCATGCTTGGTTAGCCATAAGGATACCTTTACAAGTCCTGCTTCTTCAGATGCATTGAATTTTTCATCTGCTATGTCATGCAGGAGTGCTGCCAAGCTGCAGACAAAGGGATCCGCACCTTCTTTTTCTGCAATGGTAAGAGCTAGTTTATTCACCCTGTATATATGCCACCAATCATGGCCGCTGCCTTCCCCGCGCAAAGTTTCTTGAACGTATCGCTCGGCAGCTTCAATAATTTTTCTTTCCATTGAATTTTTCCTTTCTCATTATAAAAGTTTGTTCCAAAAGACATACTAAAAGTAAAACAGGTAGGTGAATTATATGTCAGAACCGTATAACGATCTTAAACAGGTAGACATGTCCATTCAGAGTGCACAACGAATCATCGGACATGCTACGATGAGTATGGATCCCGGCCAGCTTCATGCAGCCAAAGAAGCGCTGAATACTGCTAAAGAGCATTACGATGCCATGATGAACAACCAAACAGGAATGGATGGCATGTTTTTGGAGAATGCCCGTGAAACATTAGAACGCTGCGAACAGCAGATCAATGAAGCATTAAAACAATAAAAGCCGGATATCCGGCTTTTATTTATGAATAAGAAACGTTAACCTCTTCTTCAAGATCCTCCACATATGTATACGCTTTTCTTTTTGTTTTAATTTCATTCTGCTTAAATTCCTCTAAAAGAGCAATATAGTAGCTTCCGTCGAACTCTCTTTGGATTTTTAACGTAATTTCAATGGCGACGCTGACCATATAATCACTCATTCCAGTAAAGTGCTTACCGAATTCAATAAATGCAGTATCACTTTCTTTTAATTTAATCCCCTTTGAAGCCAGGTACCGGAAGTATTCCTCGATTGAAAACTGAGACAATTGCATCCCATCCTATTCTTTGAAGATTCATGTAAATTGTATCAGTCAAAAATACCATTAATCAATGATTTCTTTTTTACCATGGATCATGTTCTTGTGAAGTGCCTGTGTCGCAAGGGAATCTGCCTCTTTATTTTCTTTCCGGGAGATTAACTCATAGGATGGTTTGATTCCGAGTATTTTCAGTTTTTCTTCAATTTTGTCCATCCATTTTTGCAGATTTTCTTCGTAACAAGGCCATTCCCCGCTCATTTGCTGAATAACCACCATTGAATCCCCTTTAATCGTTACCGGTGTCCGCTGTACACCCAGACGTTCCAGTTCATTTATAAGCAGCCAAAGCGCCGCATATTCCGATTCATTATTCGATTCAATCATATGGTAAGAGGCATTGGAGCGTACCCGGTAATTTTTATTCGATTGTTTGTAATAAACTGCTGTTCCCTGCCCGGATAAAAGCTCATCTTTTTGAAACCCGCCATCAAAAAACGCTGTGATATCCGATGGTTCTGTCTCAATAACAGCCACCATTTTTTGAAGTTCTTTTTTAGACCAATAAACACCAGTTTCGTCAAGAAACGTAAGATTTCCAAGACGGCCTGTTCTTTCAATGTCAGCAGCAAGCTGAACCGCTTGCGCCACCGTCACGGGATCTGAAACAAACCGTATCATATTCTTTGATCTTGAGGGCTTATATTCCCATTCCAACGTAACTTTCATCGCAGGTCCTCCCTGAATTTGTAATATCTCATTTCTTATTGTATCCCATTTCGCTATAATAGAAAAAAACAGGAGGGGATCGGATTGATCGAAGTGTATATTGACGGAGCAAGCGCAGGAGATCCGGGTCCTTCCGGGGCAGGCATCTTTATTAAACTAGGAAATGGGACAGTTGAAAAACACAGCATTCCGCTCGGAAGCTTATCCAATCATGAAGCGGAATTCCGCAGCCTGCTTCTTGCTTTAACGATTTGTGTGGAAAAGAACTATGACCCGGTTTCATTCAGGACCGATTCTCAGGCGGTGGAAAGAGCGGTAGAAAAACGGTTTGCCAAAGACAAACGATATGATTCCTTATTGCAGGAAGCCTTACATATGATTGATCAGCTGCAGTTGTTCTTCCTGAAATGGATACCGAGCAAACAAAATAAGGTGGCGGATGATCTTGCTCGAAAAGCTGTCCAGCTCAATGAAGTGCAATGAAAAGAAAAATAGCAGATACCGGTCTTCTTCTTGTTGCATTGGTGTGGGGAACAACATTTGTCATCGTTCAAAACGCGGTTGCCTTCCTCCCTCCGTTTGCATTTAACAGTATCCGTTTTTTTTTGGCTGCTATAATATTGGGAGGCTGGATCGTTTTTGCTGCACCTGACAAGAAGCAGTTTCTCAAGAGTAAACGCATCTGGCATAAAGGGATCTCACTCGGCTTCTGGCTATACCTGGGATATGGATTTCAAACTGTCGGATTAGTCTACACGACATCGTCGAAGACTGCGTTCATCACGGGATTGAGTGTGGTTGTCGTTCCCCTTATGGCCGTCTTTTTATTAAAACAAAGGCTGAATCTCTCCTCTGCAATCAGTGTAATAATGGCAGTAGCTGGTCTGTATCTACTAACAGGAGGAAGCGGCTTAGCTATGAATAAAGGCGACTTTTTCGTCCTGCTATGTGCATTTTCATTTGGTATGCATATTGTGATGACTGCTAAATTCGCTTCTGGTGCCCCCGTTTTATGGTTAACACTCATTCAGCTGGCAACCGTCTCATTCCTGAGCATGATCACATCGCTCTCCATTGAAAACTGGAAACCCGCTTTCAAGTGGGACATCATGCTCCAAAAGGAAGTGATAACAGCTCTGGTCGTCACTGCTATTTTTGCTACAGCTCTCGCGTTTTTAGCACAAACCTATTTTCAAGGCTACACTACTCCAGCCCGTGTGGCTCTCATTTTTGCTCTCGAGCCCGTTTTCGGTGCTCTGACAGCTTATGTTTGGGCAAATGAAACCCTTGGTGCGAAAGGGATTACAGGATGTATCCTTATCCTTGCAGGAATGATCGCTGCTGAATTTCCATTTGCTAAATTTTTAAAGAAGAGAAAAACAAAAGAGTGGGTAAATTCTTAACCCACTCTTACATTTATCTCAAGCTCAGTAAGCTCGTCCAACAATTTTGATTTATCTACTTTGATCTGTATCTGATCAAAATCAAGCTCAAGAATATCAGGAACATCGGTATATATTTTGCAAAGATCCTTGCTAAGGAACGCCATTTCTCTTCCAAGCTGAAGCTTTTTGAAATACCTTTTGTATTTCTCGTCCAGTTCATCTACCTTATGATAGATGCCCTCAACATTTCCATACTGCTGAATGAGAGGCAGAGCTGCCTTTTCACCTACACCGGCAACACCGGGAATATTATCGCTCTTATCCCCTAACAGTGCTTTTACATCCACCCATTGAGACGGTTCAATACCATAGTCTGATTGAAAATGAGTCAGCGTATACTTGGTTTCACCCTTCTTTGCAGCGATAAGCTGAGATGTTTTTCCGCATAGTAGCTGAAGCAAGTCCCTGTCGTTACTGTAAATGATGCATTCCCCGTCTTTTTCATCTCTCCATTTTTGAACAAACGTCCCAATGATATCGTCGGCTTCATATTTTGGAACAGTAAACTGTGGAATACCTAAGCTATTAAATAGCGAAACTGCTGTTTCATATTGCTGGATCAATGGTTCCGGCAATTCATTCCTGGTTCCCTTGTAATCTTGATATTTCTGTTTGCGCAGCGTTTCATTTCTCTTTACATCCCAAGCGATGGCTAAGTGAGTCGGTGTGTGGATCCTCACCAATTGCAGCAATTTTTGAATTTTAGCGCGCAGACCATTTATAAACAACCCTTTAGAGTTGCGTTGAAGCTGATGAAGTTCTTTTCCGTAAGCCGTAGCAAAATAACACCTGCTCAGTAAATTAAACCCATCAATCAGCAATAGTTTCTCATGTTTTTCATCAACCATTTCATTCACCGTCCCGCATACCCGGCCATCTCGTCTGCCAAGTTATATTTGTTTCATATTTGAGAAATTAATGAAGTTTTATTTTGAAAAATAAATGAAGTTTTTATTTTGAAAAATAAAAACTTATAAAAAAAACTTATTTTACGTAGTTGTAAAATAAGCTGTTTATGTATGTCCGCTCTGCCGTAACTCATCCTGTCTTAAAACCCGTTCTCACAGGTGGGTATCCGCAGCTGTATTTTCACCTTCCTCTAACGAATGGAGAGGCACGATGTATTCAACAGACATTTAGGATTCCCTTATTACTCATATCGGTTTAAGACAAAATAAGAGCTACTAACATCGCAGACTGTAATTATAACGCCATATTTAAATTTTGTAAATAAGTTTACTTCGTTTTCTTGCCATGGCGATGGCCGCTGCTTCTGGAATCTTCCATAGCAGCAAATTCAGAATCACTTCGCTCTGCCATTTGTTTCGCATTGTTGTTGCGCTGGGCATTGGCATTTCCTTTTTTCTGTTTTCCCAATGTTTTCAGCTCCTGTTATATAGAGTATAACTATTGTTTCCATTCGTCAAAAATAAATGCGTAACATAATTTTCCTGACAATGGTAACCCTATGAACAGGAGGTTGATGTACAATGTCAAATGCTTATCTATGCCCAAACTGTAAAACCAATCGTACAAGGTTTAATCTGATCGCGCAAGTTCCGCAGTCTGTAAAATTAGATCCGTCAACAGGCTCAGTTGTCAATCAGTACGAAAATGCTGATGACTTGGATCCCTTCCATATTCCGTACAACGGAGCGGAAAGGCTCGTTCAGTGCGCTGCTTGCGGAGTCATCGGGGAAGAAGCTTCATTTATTAAAAGAGCACAGCACAACCCTCGTTAAAAAGATGAACAGTCTTGTTCATCTTTTTTTTGGCTGAAAAAGGAAATCATTCTACGGCGGCGAAATGTAGAGTAAATACCAAAGGAGGAATAAAGCGATTGCACGATAAAAGTCCAGGATCCCATTTGTTTAAAATACCGAGATGCAGCATTCAAAACGATGAGTTTCAAATTGTCTCTCAATATTATGAAAGCGAATACTTGGCGTACAGAACATTTATCGTTTCAAAATTAGGAACACCCTATCTCCTTTATGAACTCGGCATTACATACGGTGCTGCGTACGAGCTGAATCAGTCGTATCCTCTGCATGTTCCGGCCTTTCTGCTTCCTCTTGGATTAAATTTTGTTTATGAAATGCTTGCAGCTCCCTGCCCGCCCCATTGTTCATCCTTAATCACGAAACAGCATATCACCTCACTTACTATTCATTGGAGCAAACTCCCTCCGATCACCGATCATTTCACTTCTCATTCATTCCACAGTTAAAGAAAAAAAAAACGCCTCAGCAAGTTTTACGTATCTTTTTTGACGAGCAGATCTTCTTTTGTTTCTGTTTCAATCCCGCCGCACCAATCCATAATCGTTAAAGTGATAATTTCAGCTGCCTTAAAAATTTTATCCAGCTCAATATGTTCGTCCGGATAATGGGCAACTGAAGTTACTCCAGGCCCGAATACAATGGTCGGTGTATGGCCGACAGATGTTAACAACCCTCCATCTGTTCCCCATGGTGATGCTTCAATAACAGGTTCACTCTGACAGATTTCAGTAAAACGATTGGACAAAAGCTTCATGAGATCATGGTCTTGTTCAATGCTGCCAGGCAGCCACTGTGCTCCAAACCATTCCACAGCGGGAGGATGTTCTTTAAGCCATTGATCGTTGAGGCTCGCCATTCGATTTTCTAGCTCGCCTTTCACATCCTCAAGTGTTTCACTTGGAGCCACACCTATTCTCCCTTCAATAACAATATGATCGGGAACAGATGAAGGCCATTCCCCGCCTGATATTTTCCCCAAGTTAATCGGTACAGGGATAGGAATATTTTGATAGAGAGGATCTGTAATTCTTTCATTTCTTGCTTTCTCAAGGTCTTGCAGCTCCTTAACAACAATCATCGCCTTTTCAAGCGCGCTGACCCCTTCGTATCTTGTTCCTCCATGGGCGGATCTGCCGTACACATTTATCCTGAACCACATGGATCCTTGCTGGCTTGGAAATATCTTCATATTCGTCGGTTCCGGAATGATAGCAGCATCTGCCGTATATCCCCTAAGAATAGCGGCAAGTGTACCTGCGCCTCCGCTCTCCTCTTCCATTACACTATGGAAAATGACATCTCCTTTTAACGGAACGTTCAAATCCTTTAAGCATTGTATTGCTAGAAGCAGGCATAAATTTCCGCCCTTCATATCTGTCGCGCCTCTGCCATACAGTTTTCCGTCCTTAATTTCACCGCTATAGGGATCGTTTTCCCATTGGCTGAGATCACCTGGAGGCACGACATCCACATGCCCGTTCAAAACGATCGACCGCCCTCCTCCGCTTCCTTTTAAAATCCCTGCAACGTTAGGGCTGTTTGAGAAATCTGTTCTCGTCGCACAAAAATAAGGATGCCGGAAAAACGCTTCGCCATCCGGATGCCAAACATCTACTTCCAGACCTATATCCTGAAGCTTATCTGCAATTAGCATCTGGACTTCTTTTTCTTTTCCCTGTTCACTGTTCGAACGTACCATCTTCTGCAAAAATGAGATGGCTTCTGGCTTTTTGCTGTCCATCCACTTTTGAATTTCCTTTTTCATGTTCACCCTCCTGCCGTTTTTTACTGAAAAGTTCCGATCTGATCGAGAATTTCTAAAGGAGCACCCGTTGATTTCACCACATCATCAACGGTATAGGGATGCATAATTTCTCTTAATACAAGCTTTCCATCCATCACGTCAATTACAGCTTTTTCTGTAATGATCATGTGAGCGCCTTTTTGCACCGTAAGCGGCAATTTGCATTTTTTTACGATCTTTGGATTGCCTTCTTTATCCGTGTGATTCATAAGAACGATGACCTTTTTGGATTTTTGTGCAAGGTCTATGGCTCCCCCCATGCCCGGCACCCTTTTTCCGGGTACAATCCAATTGGCGATGTCCCCTTTTTCACTGACTTCCAAAGCTCCTAATACGGTAATGTCCAGAAGTCCGCGCCTTATGATGCCAAAAGCTGTGGCACTGTCAAAATAGGATGCTCCTGAGATTAAGGTGACTGGATAACCTCCGGCATTGGAGAGGTTGCCGTCTTCTTTTCCCTTTTCTGGTGATCCGCCCATGCCTAGAATTCCATTCTCTGTATGAAGCATGACACCGTGGTCATTCGGAATGTAATCCGCAACTAGCGTAGGTATGCCGATGCCTAAATTGACGATCGTTCCTCTATCGATTTCAAGTGCTGCCCTGCGTGCTATTCGGTGCCTTGTTTCAATTCCCAAACCCATTCCCAATCCACCCCCTTGCTTTGAACGATATAATCCACGAAGACACCAGGCGTTATAATACATTCCGGATCCAGTTCACCTGCGGGTACGATTTCTTCTACTTCTGCAATCGTTATGTTGCCTGCCATAGCCACGAGAGGATTCGTATTCCGCGCGCTTTTATCGTAGACTAAATTTCCATAGGTATCGGCTTTTTGTGCATAAACGATAGAAACATCGGCTGTAAGGGCAGGCTCTACCATATAAGTCGCTGAGTTAATATCCACTTTCTGCTTGCCGGATTCAACGACCGTTCCAAGGCCTACATCCACTAAAATTCCGCCAAGGCCCATCCCGCCGGCCCTGATTTTCTCGGCCAGGGTACCCTGAGGAATAAACTCCACAGCCAGTTCACCGCCGTGCATCTGTTTACCCGCTTCCGGATTGGAACCGATGTGGGAAGCAATAAGACGGCTGATCCGCTTCTCAGTGATCAGTTTGCCCGGTCCGATCCAAGGAAAGCCGGTATCGTTGCTGATCATAAAAATATCCTTGATGTTTTGGTCAAGAATGGCATTGATTAAGCCGGGCGGAGCCCCCACCCCTCCAAACCCTCCTACCATCAGCGACATGCCATCATAAAAAAGAGCAGCTGCTTCTTCCATCGTGATGAGCTTTGTTTTTAATGTTGTTTCATTGGTATTGGACAGCATGGTTTTAATCTCCTTTCTTCTAGCTCGTTGCTCGATGAATCACAATTCCTGAAGATACAAGATGGTTCATTAATTCTTGCAAGCTTTCATCCAATATTCTTAATATCTCGTAAACTTGAAAAGAAGTAACAATTAATGGCGGAGAAATTAACACAGCATCTCCCTCGTACCCGGTAACTCCTCCGAAAGCAGGATATATGATGAGTCCATTGTTGAAGCAAATAGAGATCAGCTTTTCCCCTACACGGTCGCTGACAGAAAATGGCGCGTGGTTCAGTGCATCATTGACAAGTTCTAATCCGCATAAGAGACCTTTACCGCGAACATTGCCGACAAAAGAGTATTTTTGCTCCAGTTCTTTCAATCCATTTAATAAACGTTCTCCTTGTTCATCGGCATTCTGAACAAGATTTTGTTGATCCATATATTCCATGACTGCACAGCATGCCGCAGCAGAAAGAGGGTTCGCACTGAAGGTGTGCCCGCTCATGACCACTCTGGATCCTTTTCGTATCACATTAATAATGCGGTCGGACACCACGGTTGCCGCCATTGGGGTATATCCTGCACTGAGCCCTTTGCCGAGGGTCATAATATCAGGCTCTATTCCCCAATGGTCGATAGCAAACATTTTTCCTGTTCTGCCCATCCCCGTCATCACTTCATCGGCGATGGTTAAAATATGATACTTGTCACAGATTTCTTTCACTTTTTCATAATAGCCCGGTGGAGGTACAATCGCGCCGCCTGCAGCGCCAATGATAGGTTCAAAAATAAACGCAGCGATGTTTTCAGGCCCAATCTGTTCAATTGCACGTTCCAATTCGTCAGCACATTTTAATCTGCATCCGGGGTATGTATTTTGCAAAGGACATTGGTAGCAATAAGGTGCGGGAACAGCCGGGAAATCTTCAAGCAGCTCCGAGAATCGTTCTCTTCTCATATGATGGCCGGACATCGACAGAGCTCCGAGTGTTATGCCATGATAGCTGGTCCATCGGGAAAGTATTTTTGTTTTCGTGTAAATTCCTTGTTCCTGGAAGTACTGGATCGCTACTTTTAATGCAGTTTCCGTGGCTTCTGATCCGCTGTTGACAAAAAAGGTCCAGTTCAAGTCACCAGGAGTCATACTTGCTAACTTCTTTGCCAGTTTTTCTGCCGGCAGACTTGTGAAGTGCGAACGGTAAACGAAGGCAACCTGCTTTGCTTGTTCATGTATCGCATCCGCGATTTCATCCACACCATGGCCGATGTTTGCGGTTACGGCTCCTGAGGATCCATCGATATACCGATTGCCTTTTTCATCATATAAATAGATTCCCTTTCCATGACTGATCATGGGATAGCTTGCATCCAGCACCGGTTTAATAATTCCTGTTTTGTCCATGAAAGGCACTCCTTCCAATCATGATGGAAAAGCAACGGAAATCCGCTGCTTTTCATTGAATGCATGTTTAATAGGATTTAAAGTAATTTTTCTTTAAAAAACGTTCTTGAGCCATTAATTCTTTGAACGTCAAAACCTGACTCAGCTTTTTTGTATCAATCAATAAAAGCTGATCTTCAATTTCTTCTACGATTTCATCTTCATGATATTCCATATTGCAAGACTCGCAATAAAGAGCCGGGATTTCTTTTATTTGAAGTGCCCGGGTACCGTCATGCAGTTCCCAGTATCCCGTCTTGGTAATGTCTTTGGCTGAGTGATCATTGCACCACATACATTCCTTCATGAGCGGCCTCCTAAGCTTCTTTCACTGTGCCATCATCCTGAGTGGCTGTTTCTTTTTTCAGTTCATGTTTGAATTTCTTTTCTTTCATTTCGTCCCGTTTTTCACGTTTATCTTTCAGCGTGGCATGTTCCGGGTTCGTTTCGTATTTTTTTCTTCGGTCAAATCGGTTTAAGCCTTCAGGAACGATATTGAATTTCTCATCCTTCATAAGTGCTGTAATTCCTATTGCGGCCGGCTGCTCTGTAATACCCATGGTCTGGTTAAAGTACTCATCTGCCAATCCGGCTTTATAGTTTTGAGGTTCGGGATAAGACGTGATAACTCCTTCAAAGTTTCGTAAAATTACTTTATCAGGGCTCTGTGAAATCAAATAATTTGGCTGAAGAGAAATTTTGCCTCCCCCACCCGGTGCATCCACAACAAAAGTCGGAACAGCATATCCGGATGTGTGGCCACGTAATGCTTCTATGATCTCCAGCCCTTTTGAGACAGGTGCACGGAAATGTCCGATGCCTTCAGATAAGTCACATTGATAAATATAGTAAGGGCGTACACGGATCTTTACGAGATCGTGCATCAGCTTTTTCATAATATGCGTGCTGTCATTGATACCAGCCAGGATAACAGACTGGTTTCCGACCGGTACACCGGCATTTGCCAGCATTTCACATGCCTTTTTGGATTCCTCTGTAATTTCAATGGATGTATTAAAATGGGTGTTGAGCCAAACCGGATGATATTTCTTTAAGATGTTGCACAGATTTTCGGTAATTCGCTGCGGGAACACGACAGGAGCACGTGTTCCGATCCGAATGATTTCCATATGCGGGATTTCTCTTAGCCTTTTTAGAATATATTCAAGGATGTTGTCATTGATTAATAAACCGTCTCCTCCAGAAATCAGGCAATCTCTCACCTGCGGAGTCGCTGCAATATAATCAATGGCTGCGTCGAGCTGCTTTTTAGGTACCCCCATTCCGATCTGTCCGGAGAAACGTCTTCTCGTACAATATCTGCAGTACATGGAGCATTGATTGGTTACCAGGAATAGCACTCTGTCAGGATAACGATGTGTCAGTCCAGGAACTGGAGAATCTTCATCCTCATGCAGGGGATCTTCAAGATCATATTTTGTTTTCAGGATTTCCTTTCCGATCGGTACGGACTGCATCCGGATCGGACAGCGCGGATCATCCTCGTCCATCAGCCATGCATAATACGGGGTGATATTTAAAGGAATCGTCATGGTGGATATACGAACGCCTTCCTCTTCTTCAGGCGTTAAGTTTACGACTTTTTTTAAGTCTTCAAGATTTCTTACCGTATGCGTCAGCTGCCAGAGCCAATCATTCCACTGCTCTTCTGTGACGTCCTTCCATAACTCAATTTCTTTCCAATGTCTTTTTGGCTGGTACAATCCATTCATGATAGGCATTGCGTTACCTCCTTGTATACTTAGCTCGTTAATCTATACTTGCAAGTTCCGTGCCAAAATGAATGATACTGAAAAAAAGCCTTAGATCCCTGATTATTCTGATAATGCTAATGTATGCACCTATCCACTTGTTTGGGAAAAAGAAAAAACTGCCGAAAATCCGGCAGTTCAGTGTGCATTGATTTTTAATTTATATTGCAGTGTCTGTCTCGGTATTTTGAGCAGTTGTGCAGCTTTCTGAATATTTCCATCCGAAGCAGAAAGAGCCTTGGATATCAGCTCGCGTTCCCGATGAGCGAGAGCCTCCCTAAGAGGAGGAATAGGTGTCTGCTCAATAGAGCCTGCAAGAGAAGGAGTGGCCAGGAGATGATGAGGCAAGTCTGCAACTTTTATTTCCTCATTATCATCCGCCATATTCATGGCATATTCGATCACATGTTTCAGCTCCCTGACATTTCCTGGCCATGGATATTGCTTAAAAAGATGGAATGCTTCTTCTGAAAGCCCCTTAATTTGTTTTTTGAATTGAACATTATATTGAGAAATAAAGTGCTCAGCAAGCAGATGAATATCTGAAATACGATACCGCAATGGAGGGATTTCAAAAAAAATCACGTTCAGCCTGTAGTATAAATCTTCCCTAAGTTTATTTGATTTAACACATTCTGAAGGGTGTTCATTCAATGCAGCCATGATCCTTACATTCACCAATTTGCCCTGAACAGCACCGATTCTGCGGACTACCCCATCCTGAAGGACCCTCAATAATTTTGCTTGGATATCAAGAGGCATAGAATTGATCTCATCCAGAAACAGGGTTCCACCATCCGCCAGTTCAAAAAGGCCCGGCCGGTCGACAGCACCCGTAAAGCTTCCCTTCACTGTACCGAATAAAATACTCTCCAAGAGCTGTGATGGAATTGCAGCACAGTTCTGGGCAATAAATGGTTTGTTTTTTCTCAATGAATGATTATGTATACCTTGAATGAGAACTTCTTTTCCGGTTCCGGTCTCCCCGAAGATCAGAACGGGTGAGGAAGTTTCAGATACTTTCTTCGACAGTGACTTTAACTGATCAATCTGAGGATCAGCTGAAATAAAATCCTCTAAGTGATAAGATGCATAATGGCCATTTTTTATGGTAACGGAACGGTCTTTATGAAACTGAGCCTGCATATCAAGAAGCTTCTCGGACAATTGTTTTATTTTTGTAAGGTCCTTTGATATTTCAATCGCACCGATCAGTTCCCCGTCAACTATGAGCGGCAGCGTCGTGTTGACCGTATCCACCCGCTTGCCGTTTACGTTTGTATACGTTTGATGCTGGTTGATGATCGGTTTTCCTGTTTTAATAACGTTCAGCAATGTACTGGTTTGCTGGTTTAATGAAGGAAAAGAGTATAGTACGTGCTGGTTTAGCACTTGAGGAACTTTTAAACCATCAAGCCTTGCGGCAACTTCATTATAAAAAATGGTCATTCCGCTGGCATCCACTGCATGAATTCCTTCATCAATCGTCTTCAATATGGCTTTTAGCATCTCAATGGTTTCAACCGAGTCTTTAAACATAGGCACCTCCACTCTGAATCAAAAGAACAAGCTGCTCAATTTTCATCAGGATCGCCGAAAATTCGGCACTATTTTGCTGACAGATCTCTCATCCAGAGGTTCATGTCCTCGTATTTATCAAAAATCAGGCAATTTTTTGTGAATCTCCCATGATATTTATAGCCTCTTTGAAAAAAGACGGCATTCATTCCAAACGACAAAGAGCGTGCGATGGAATAGGCACAATAGATCTTACGGTTCTTCAGTTCCAGTTCAAGCTTCTCAATCAAGATTTTCATCAGACCAAATTTTCGGTGTTCAGCCAATGTAGCACAGTCTGTAAGTTCTGCATTGTGATATTGCTGATTAATATCCGCAGATGCAGCACTTACAATTTCTTCATTCTGTTCGATCACATAATAAATGGTCCCCTTCTCCATTGTATTTTTAATATAGGAAGGATCATTCATTGGAGTGGGATATACTTGGAATACCTTTCCATATAAAGTGGATAGGCCTTCTGTATCGTTTTGGTCAGCTAATCGGATAAGGTAGTTTTCTGGCAGAGAATATCCGCCGGATTTGCCCTCTGGAAGTTCAAAAATCCGATCCATAATCTTATCTTCCTCAATCCAAAAGTCACTTCTCTTCCTTTCGTTTGTGTAATATCGGCACATCGCCACAGCGTCGCTTCCATTGAAATACTGGCTGAATACCGCTTCAGGCAAAAAGCCAAATGCTAGAAAAGTTCCAACATGTTCTGATTTTGCCTTAATGATCACTTTTGAGAAATCATGCTGAACAGCCAGTTCGTTGACTTCAGCGGCCAAGGAAGAAATATTTCCCCGATAATCATCCACTCTCAAGCGTTCATTAAAATAATCCAGAAATATCTCAGCTGTTACATCTTCTTTATTAATTTCTGTTTGTTTATAAAACGTTTCAGTTTGCATTTGATTATTACCCCCATTTCTACCTTGTTTATTCCATAGCCATTTGTTTATTCCTTTAAAAATTTAAAATGAAAGGCGAAAAGAAAAAAACTGCCAATTGGCAGTTTAACGATATTTTTTTGATAAGCTTTTTAACTTTTCTACTGTTATTAAGTCAGAGTATCGATTACCAAGGTCTCCGTGAAAAACTTTTCCGTTTCGAATTCCATGATAATCACTGCCTCCTGTGGGAATTAACTGGTAGCGCTCAGCAAGGTTTCGATAATGCACTTCCTGCTCGGCTGAATGATCCGAATGGTAAACCTCTAGCCCTGCTAATCCATGCTCCTTCAACTGCGGAATCAGTTCGTCCTGATCATATAAACCCGGGTGAGCCAGAACAGGGACACCCCCGGCATCAAGAATAATATTAACGCCATCAGCCGGCGATATTCTCTCAGTGATGGCATAAGCCAGCTTCCCTTTGCCTAAATACTTATCAAATGCTTCTCTCAAAGAGCTGATTATTCCTTTCTCCATCAGTACTTCAGCAATATGAGGACGGCCAATATTACCACTGGATGATTTCCTTTTTGCTGTTACTTCTTCCATGGTGATTGAAATTCCGAGCTCCTGAAGGTTGTTAACGATCTTTTCATTTCTTTTATTTCTGACAATACGAAGTTCCTCCAGCTTTGAAAGGAATTCAGCATTCTCATGGTCAATGAAATAACCAAGAACATGAATATCTTGTCCGTTGTCGAGCGTACTGATTTCAATTCCTGGGATACATAAAAAGTTTGAATGACTGGCAGCCTCGCTTAGTGCTTCAGAAACGCCTGAAACCGTGTCATGATCGGTAACTGCAAGCCCGCCAAGCCCTTTTTCTGCGGCAAGTCTGACGTTCTGAGCAGGCGAGTTTACTCCGTCTGATGCGGTTGAATGAGTATGCATGTCGATGTTTGCCATATTTATTTCCCTTCAATTCATACTTTAAATACGGTACGTGAAATTATTTTATTGTTTTTCAATTTTATTTTCCGGATAAGATATCCAGTCACTCCAGCTTCCAGGATATAATCTTACATTCTCGATGCCGGCTTCGTCCATGCCGAGTATATTGGCGCACGCCGTTACTCCAGATCCGCAATAGACGATCACTTCAGGTTTTCCTTTCAGATCTTTATGAACACTCTTCAGCTCTGATGAGTCAAGCCATTTACTTCCTTCACTCACGTTCTTTAGCCACGGAATATTCACCGCTCCTGGAATATGCCCCGCTTTCTTATCGATCGGCTCATGCTTACCTTTATACCGTTCAGGGTCCCTTGAATCAACAACAATGGCTTCCTTACCATCTTCGAGCGATGCTAGTCTGACTTCTTCCATACTGACTGTCCTCCATTTGCTTTCTTGAGGAGTAAAAACCGTTGGCTGCAGAACCGTATTCTCGGACGTCACTGGGTACCCTTTCCTTTCCCAGGCAGAAAAACCTTCCTGCAGGACAAAAACCTTCTCATTGCCCAGAAGCTTCAGCATCCACCATAACCTTGCAGCATATGAACCTCCCTGATCATCGTAAGCAATAACGGTTTTCTTTTCATCAATTCCTAAACGTCCAAACGCTTGCGACATTTCTTTTTTTGACGGAAGCGGATGGCGACCTCCATGCTTTGTGACACTCCTTGACAAGTCTTTTTCTAGATCCACATAAATTGAACCTGGAATGTGTCCCGAATCGTACTGTTTCCTTCCGGCTTCCTGGTCGGATAGGCTATACCTGCAGTCACATATGACAAGCTCTGAGCGCGATAAATGAGACTCCAGCCATTCTTGTGTTACAATATTTTTCATGAGGCGACTCCTTTCGATAAATAATTCACGTATTTTTATGAAACATAGGGGAAACTGATGTCATAAGTAATATTAGCAAAGTGAGGATTGATATCATGAACAACCATATTCCAGAAGCCTGTATCGTACTTTTCGGTGCAACAGGAGATCTGGCTCACCGTAAACTGTACCCTGCACTCTTTCAATTGTACCAAAAGCAAAAGCTCAACGAAAAGTTTGCTGTCATCGGTGTCGGAAGAAAAGAATTTTCACATGAAAAATTTCAGGAAGATGTGAAGCTTTCTATATCCAAAGAGCAAAACATCCAAAATGATAAAGTGGATGAATTCATCTCCCATTTTTATTTCCTTCAAATGGATGTAACCAACGAAAAAAGCTATCAAGATCTAAAAGCTCTTGCTGATGAACTCGACAGCAAATACAGCCTTGGCGGAAACCGTATGTACTATCTTGCGATGGCTCCGCAATTTTTCGGTACCATTCCTTCCTTCTTAAAATCAGAAGGACTGACTGAGACGGAAGGCTGGCAGCGCCTGGTTATTGAAAAACCTTTCGGACACGATCTTCACTCAGCCACTGAACTGAATGAGCAGCTTCAGAAGAGTTTTCCTGAGGAAAGCATCTACCGTATCGACCACTATCTTGGTAAAGAAATGGTCCAAAACATTCAGGTCATCCGCTTTGGAAATGCGATCTTTGAATCGATATGGAACAATAAGTACATATCCTCTGTTCAGATTACCTCCAGTGAAACACTTGGTGTTGAAGACCGCGCATCCTATTATGAAAAATCCGGTGCGATATTGGATATGCTGCAGAACCATATGCTGCAGATGGCGATGATGGTTGCTATGGAGCCTCCCGGCGGACTGGATCCCAAATTAATCCGCGATGAAAAAGTTAAAGTGCTTCGTGCCCTGCGTTTCTACAATGAAGAAGAAGTTGCTAAAAACGTGATCCGCGGACAATATAAGGAAGGCACAATGAACGGAAAAACCGTTCCTGCTTACGTGGATGAAGAGAATGTCGATCCTGCTTCAAAAACGGACACATTTGTTGCGGCTCGTGTGTTTATTGATAATTTCCGCTGGGCTGGTGTACCGTTCTACCTTCGTACAGGTAAACGTATGGCAACAAAGGCAACAGAAATCGTGGTTCAGTTTAAGAACGGACCAATGGCGCTCTATCACGAGCATGATGACCATTATCAGCCAAACCTTCTGAGAATTCATATTCAGCCGGATGAGGGCTTGAGTCTCTCGCTGAACGCGAAGCCTCAAGGTGATTTCCCTGCCCTTCTGCCCATCAACATGAGCTATTGCAACAACTGCCATAATGAGTTGAACAGTCCTGAGGCATACGAGAAACTGATGCACGATTGCCTCCTCGGAAATTCAACGTATTTCACGCGCTGGGATGAAGTGGCTCTTTCTTGGGAATTTATTGATGGAATTACAAATGCCTGGAGAAATGGAAATATTCCTCTCTACAAATATTCTTCAGGAACAATGGGTCCTCTTGAAGCGGAAGAACTATTGAACGAAGACGGCTACACTTGGTGGCCGCCAACAAACCTTAGAACTGATCGCGATGAAAAGTAAAAAGCTCACGGCATCTGCCGTGAGCTTTTTAATGTAATGCAGGGTTCAGCGGTTTTGCCTGCCCTTCTTCTTTTTTGCCTTTCTCACCTTTTTCCTTTTCGGGTTTAATCGCAAAAAAAGCAAGCAGTGCAGCAAACAGACTGACACCCGCGGATGTATAAAATACGATGGAATGATCGGATTTCATGATAATCGCATAAATGGGAGGTCCGAGAGCAACCCCGACGAAGCGCATTGAGCTATACAATGAGGTGATGGTCCCTCTCTCTTCTTTCTCTATACCTTCTGTGATTAAAGCGTCCAGACATGGCAAGGCTGATCCAATTCCTATTCCGCTGACAAAAAGAATGGCAAGCAGGAAATAGAGTCCATCTGTAAACGTAACACTCAAGATCGAAACGGCAAGCAGCATGATTCCCCCGAAAGTGAGCCATTTCATGAAAGACTTGTTCTGGCCGATCTTCTTGCCAGCAATATATGAAGAAATAGATAACGCAAGAAGCGGAATGGCTAATACGAATCCCTTTTTAATCCCGTGTATGCCGTATTCTTCTTCAAGTGTTGTGGATAAATAAAATAAAATGCCAAACAGCACAAACATGATGATCCCCCCGATTGCAAAGATAGCGATCAGCCATTTGGCGTTGTTCTTGAACGTTTTCTTAAACGATCGTAAAAATTTCTTGAAAGCCGGCGGTGCCTGTTCTTCTTTCTTTGGAGTCTTCACAAGAAAAAAAACAAGGCCGATGGAAATCAAGCAGAAAATGGGGATAAACCAAAAAGGAAGATGCCAGATGAAGGTTGCCAATATAGCCCCCACGATTGGGCTCAACACTTTGCCAAATGTATTGCTCGTTTCGATCAGGCCGAGCCCTGAGCTTACTTCCTTTTCATCATCAAACATATCCCCCACCAATGGGAGTACGACCGGAGCTGCTCCTGCTGAACCGATCCCCTGCAGCAGCCGTCCGGCCAGGATAATGTAATAAGGATCATTCATTTTCCAAGAAGCCCAGCCTGTTACGAGCCCCCCAATACCTGCTATGATCAAACTTGGAATGATGACTTTTTTTCTGCCCAGCCGATCGGACAGGTAGCCCGCGATAGGAATAAGGATGATAGCCACTATAGAATATACCGTAATGATCATCGAGACTTGAAAAGAAGATATATGCAGTTTCTTTTCAATCGAGGGCAGTACAGGGATCAACATTGAGTTTCCCAGCGTCATTACCAGCGGGATTGATGCTAGTGAAATTAAGTCCAGCTTTTTTTTCGATTCCATATTCTCCTCCAGATCCAAATAGCATACAGGCTTTTTCTTAGTATGGTTTTCACAGCTTTTTACATACAAGAAATTCAAACCATTGACTCTAAAAGGAGTTTAAAGCTAAACTTAACAACAACAGACATCCGCTGCTAAAAGCAAACGGATAAAGAAAGGAAGAATGAGTTGGAACATTTATTGAATCCCTCGGTCAGACATATTCAAATATCGGGGATCCGTACGTTTTATAACCTTGTCAGCCAATATCCGGACGCCATTTCTTTTACCTTGGGACTGCCTGACTTCCCTACTCCGGAGCATATTAAAGATGCTGCCAAACAGGCCATTGATGAAAACAAAACCGTGTATTCTCATAATGCCGGCTATTTAGAGTTAAGGAAAGCCGCCTCTTCCTTCTTGAATGAAAAATATGGAATGGAATATCATCCAGAACATGAAGTGATCGTAACGAACGGTGCCAGTGAGGCAATTGACATTTCTCTGCGCACGATTTTAGATGAAGGATGTGATGTCCTGCTTCCCGGTCCAGTATACCCAGGCTATGCTCCTGTCATCGAGATGTGCAAAGCGAATCCAGTTTATGTGGATACCACAAAAAGCGGCTTTAAACTTAACGCCGAGCTAATTCAGGAACACCTCACCCCCAATACAAGGTGCGTGATCCTGCCCTATCCTTCCAATCCAACGGGCTGTATATTATCTCCTGGCGAGCTCAAGGAAATTGCAGATGTGCTAAAAGATCTGGATGTTTTTGTACTATCCGATGAAATCTACAGCGAACTCACTTACGAGCAGGATCACGTCTCGATCGCATCGATGCCAGGGATGAAAGAAAAAACGATTGTTATCAACGGGCTCTCCAAATCACATTCTATGACCGGATGGCGGATCGGCCTCGTCTTTGCTCCCGCAGAGATTTCAAAACATCTATTAAAGGTGCATCAATACAATGTGACGTGCGCTTCAACTATTTCACAGATGGCTGCGATTGAAGCATTAACAGCCGGCAAAGACGATGCGCTTCCCATGAAAAAAGAATATAGCAAGCGTTTAGAGTTTGTCATCAGAAGGTTAACTGAAATGAAACTGCACGCCGAAAAGCCAGGAGGAGCTTTTTATATTTTCCCTGATATCTCTCCATATGGGATCACTTCACTGGAATTTGCCACAAAGTTATTGGAAAAAGAGAGAGTAGCCGTAGTTCCCGGTTCAGCCTTTTCTGAACTGGGTGAAGGCTACATCAGGATATCTTATGCAGCATCTATGGAACAGCTATCTGCCGGTTTAGACAGGCTGGAATCCTTTTTAAAATCCCTATCCATCACTAATCCTTAATTATTTTAGGAAATCACAAAAAAACCAGGCATTTAAGCCTGGTTTTTCTTGTGCACATATTCCTTTACCATTTGTTCTGTGATCAATTTCCGCTGAGGAACAATCCCCTTTTGAGCGAGCTGGTTCATTTGTTTACTTACTTCATTAATCTCTTTCACACTGAAAGGAAGTCCTTTTCCGCATTGCTCAACCGCGATATCGATCAAATTTTCTCTTCTTTGTTCCAGCATCAGAAATTCTGATACAATCGCGTGCTGTCTGCTGGAATGTTTGCTGATCTCTTGATGTACACTCATCCTTTTTCCTCCTCAAACCTCATCTTTGGTTTAGTATACCATGTGATTGATCAGCGTTCATTTTTCAAAACATTTTAAATAATTTATCATTTTACAACTGACTGAAAACATAATAAACTAGATTTTGCCGGCCAATTTCTAGAAAATTACATATTTAGGGAGGTTTTGTGATATGAAGAAATTTATGAGTATTGCCGCAGTACTTTTGCTTGTGCTGAGCGTAGGATGCAGCCAGGAAAAAGAAGCAAAAGGCCAGGATAAACCAAATTCAGAAACTTCATCGGACAAAAACAAAGAAAAATCCGCAGTATTGGATTTTGAAGTTGAATTAGGAGCAAAACTGCGCGAATATCATGCGCCGTTCAATGCCTATGCAGCAGCTCTTGATCCTGAAAAGAAAACACCAAAAGCAGACATTGAAAAATTAGCTGCGGCAGCCAAGGACTCTGGAGAGAAAGCAGCGAAAGAAATCCCTGAGCTGAAGGCCTAGGTGATGAAGCGAAAACAGCAGAAGCTGACAAACAGTTCAGTGCTTTTGCCGAAAAAGTAAATACAATCCATAAAAAACTAGGATTGATCGAAGCAAGCTTTGTCAGTGAGATCCAATAAGAGCAAAAGGGGCTGTCCAAGAATTCTGTAAGTTGTTGATTTCCGTTCCAGGGTGCTCGCTTTTACCGGCGTAAACGCCTACTTTCGCGGGGCGTGCGGTGAGCCTTACCACTTTTTGGCGCTAGCGCCTGCGGGAGTCTCACCTGTCACGCTAGTCCCGCAGGACAAGGAAGGCTCCGGCAGCTTTTTATCGCACGAAGAAAATGTGAAGTTCATTTTCGAGGAGTCTCGCACCTTCCACTTCAATCAACTTTTCATTGAAGATTTTCAAGACAAAAAGGAGCTGCTGAAGGTCAATTTTCGACTTTCAGGACAGCCCCTTTTTTATAATTGATTCAGTTCCAGTAAGCTTTTCTTCATCGTTTCCAGAAGCCCAGGAGTTTCAAGCGCTTTAAGCAGCCCTTCATAATAAAGGACAGCTTCTTCTTTTCTACGGCTGATTTCGGATCGCGCTGAATCATTAAATGCTGAAAGATAATACATATAGAACACTCCTGCACTATCATCCACAAAAGTTTGAACTGGGTTTTCCATCATGGTGTACATCTTTTCCATGATGTTTTTCTTTCCCCCTTCTTCAAAGAAATGACGTGCGTTCTTAAATTCTTTAAGAATCGTTTGTTTTCCCTCGGCCTCGTGAAGCTTCGTTTCAATTTCAAGGCTCTTGAACTGAATTTCCTCTTTTTCCATGTGATACTCCGGACCATTAAACCTTTTCAATGCCTGATCCATTTCCTCGTGCATCTCACTGAGCAAGTAAAGAATGTATTTCTCTACCCTGAGCATGGTTGCCCTCGATTCCTGCTGCAGATCAAATTGAATCCTCTGATGCAGTTCTTTCCAGCTTTCAGGCAAAGCGTTCTTTTGTTCTTTTACCGATCCTGTGATCACAGAGGAGTTGAATGCCTCATTAAAAAATTCGGTAAACCGAAGCATAACTCTTTGTTTTACATAAAACAGCAGCTCATTGATCTCTTTTTGAAGAAGCTCTTCTTTTTGCTGCAGAAAATAGCCTTCCATCGTTTGCAGCACGTTCGTGCATGTATTCTTAAGCTCTTGTGTTTTTCTTTCACGGTCCTTTTGACTGGAGGCTGCTTCGTCGATCAGCCGCTCCAGCATAAACTTGGATTGCTGGAATTGGTTAATCGCTGAATTCATCAGCACATCTGCAAGGTCTTCTTTTAAGAAGGACATAAAGGCGTTCATGAACGGCAGGAATCCTGTCTGCTGCAATAGTTCCTGCCCTTGTAACTCTTGGTATATGCTTCCGAGCCGGTTTCGTTCCTCCTGAGACAGTTCACACGTCGGTTTTTGTCCCAGCAATGAAAAATAGCTCGAAATCGGATACAGCTTTGGATGTCTAATCCCGAACCGGCGCAAATTATCACCGACGTGTTCCACAACATCGATGAGCTCTTCACTATCCTTCGCCAGATCTGATGCATTGATCACGAAGAACATTTTATCCAGTTCAAAGGTGTCTTTGACACGTCCGAGCTGGATCAGAAACTCACGGTCAGCGGCTGAGAATGCATGGTTATAATAGGTTACATAAAGTATGGCGTCTGATTTTTTTATAAATTCAAAAGCGACGTTCGTATGGCGGGCATTGATGGAGTCAGCTCCCGGTGTATCCACCAATGTCACCCCCATCTTTGTCAGCGCGCAATCATAATAGACCGATACACTTTCTGTAAAACATGCCTTTTCTTCATCGGCAACGAATGCCTTAAACTCTCCAGCGGAAATAGACATTTCGGTACCAATCTGCTTTTCTATCGCACTAAACCCTCTATGGACCGCCATTAAAAATTGAAGGTGCGGACGAAGCTTATCAGAGCTTTTTCGGCTGTCAATCTGGCCCGCTGCCTGTATGGCTTCGAGAATGTTTCCTGCCTTTTTTCCAAAATGAGACAGTGACAGGTTGATCTCATCTAAAAGATCTTGTTCTTTTTTAAAATAAATGAGTGCTGTGCCGTGCTGATGCTCTTGATCAGGCGGAACAATCCTATTGATCGTGGCAGTTGTTGGATTCGGAGAAACGGGCAAGAGTTCTTCCCCGATCAGCGCATTGGCAAACGATGATTTTCCAGCAGAAAAAGCACCAAACAGCGAGACCGTAAAATCCCGGTTTAAAAGCCGTTCTGAAAAACGTTTCATATCATCAGAACGATTTTTCATCAACTCAAGCCTGGACAGGATGGTTGCTGCGGATTCAAGCTTTTCTGCTTCATCCTCAAGACGGGACGACTCCCCGGTCTTTGCGCGGTTCACTGCTGTTTCTCCAATAGGGACGTTATCCAGTATTTCGGTTTCTTCTGAAGGATTGGCGTTTTTCTTTAAGTCTTCAACGGTAAGTTTAGAAACCTCCTCCACTTGTGCTGCAAGGACGAGATCTGCTTCTTCCATCGCAACTGCATGGTTTTGTTCATTGTACAAGGTATCTAAAATCATGCTTTCTATGGATATCCATTTTTGTCTCACTTCTTTTGTTTTTCGCAGTGCGGCTAAAATATTTTCCTGCTCTGAGATCAGCACCTTGTACTGTTGAATCTTTGCTTGCGCGTTTTTGTCTGTCTCAATATTGATCTGATCAAGTTCCGGCCGGTAATGCGACATAAAAGTACGCTTGATATCTTCCACGACATCATTGCAGTATTGCAAAACATAATTGCCGTTTAATGAAGCTCCAGGCTTGATAAGAGCAGCCAGCCGGTCTGGACTCAGTACCGGCTCTTCTTTCATTACAACGGAATGTGCATGAAAGTAATCTTTAAGATGCCAGTTGATCTGTGTCTTTATGTTCTCCTGCACTGATTCATAAAAGGCATGAAGCCGTGCATTTCGTTCGGCTTCAGTTTTTTTAGAGGCGAACAGAACGCCTACTTTAAAACTATCCTGCCGGCTCTCAATGTAGTTCTTGGCAAGTTCTCTCGTCTGAAAGGGCATAAGGATAGCGTTGTCCAGGATGTCTTTAAACCGTTTCGCGGCATCCGCTTTCTTTTGTACCACATCTTTTTCCAACGTTTCCATTTTACCAAGAAAATGAACAGCTTTTTGTTCACTCGCGTTTTCTTCTTCTCCTTCAGCTGTTTCAAATGCTTCTCTATAGCGGTCTTCATCAAGGTCAAGACCAGTTTGTACCGTTTTTCTGATCAAGCGCTCAGTTTCGCTGAAGGCGTTTTCCTGAATCCATTCGTCCTTCGCCAAATAAAATTTTTGGAAGAGCGTTTTGATCTCCTGAAGCTGGTTCCCGGAATGGCTGGGATCCATGATGGTGGTAAAAAAGATCTCTTCCGGTTCAATGTCCCAGCTCTTGAATCCGCTCTTAATTTTGTTTGTAAATTCACGGAACGTGATCTCTTTTTCATTGTGTTTATCGATCTGATTCACGATCAGGTACAATTTCTTTCCCTGTTCTTTCAGCAGCCGGATAAAAGTAAAATTAAGCTGTGAAAGAACATGGTTATAATCCATGATATAAAATACGACATCTGCCATATGAAGGGCAGATTCTGTTGCAACCTTATGGGCATCATCCGTTGAATCAATGCCAGGTGTATCATAGATGGCGATTCGGTCGGGAAGAACAGTACGGTCCACATTGATTTCAATACTCTCGATCTCTTCGCCGTTCTTTGCCCATTTTTTTATCTCTGAAACATCAATAGGTGGATCTACACTCACTATTCCTTTGTTTCTTAATAAGATTTTTGCTGAAGGTGTTCCATTTTGGACTTTCACCACATTTGCACTTGTTGGAATCGGGCTTGAGGGCAATATGTTTTCCCCGATGAGCTCATTGATCATGCTGGATTTACCGGCAGAAAAATGGCCGCAGAACGCGATGGCAAACTGCTGGGTTTTCACTTTTTCATACAGATCCAAGACCGCACCAGCCTCGCCCCCAGAACCGAGTTTTTTTAATTCACGGTAAGCTGCGGCAATGGATGAAGCCGCACTCTTTATTTGCTGTTCACTTTGTTCGGTGATTCCTGCTCTATTCATTGAACTCTCCACTTCTCCAATACCTTTAGTCCTCTTCACTTTACCATAATTATGTATGATTCTCTATGAATGAATCTATAAAAAGAAAACTGGGGCTGCCCAGTTTTTCGCTACTCGCTTTCTTTTTTAAGGAAACAGGCCATATACCATTCATCCTGCAGTTCTTGATTGATGATCACTTGTCCTTTTTGAACGCCTTCCACGGTAAAACCAGCTTTTTCATAAAGCCTGATGGCGATTTTGTTTTCTGAGAAGACAGTCAGCCAGATCTTATAAAGTCCGTTCTCCTTCCCCCATTGGATGGAATAGTCCATTACCTCTTTGCCTATCCCTAAACCCTGTCCTTTTGAATTAATCCACGTTCTAAACATCCCCGTATGTTTTTTCATCGTCAGTTCACCTTTAATGATACGGGCGATCCCGATCACAGTTCCCTGTTTTTCGATGGCGGTATACATATTTCCTTTCATCCGGCAGTCAATGATAAAATCTTCTTCCTCACTTTTTGTGCGGGGCCTCTCTTTTTGTAAAAATTCTCCTGCATCAACGATTTCCTTTACTGCATCAACGATCTGCCCGGCATCTTCCATAACAACAGGTCTCAAGGTTATTTTTTCACCGTTATTGGCATTAAATGTATAGGTTGAACCGATCATTTCCATCGTTATCCCTCCTATAGCTAGTATGCCAAAATCGGTTCATTGAAACCAAAAAATAAAAAAGGAACCTGCTGATTCGCAGATTCCTTTCGTATGTTATCTTGCTTTTTTGTCTTCTCTCATGCGTTTTGGCGCACGGTATGACATGTCTCGGTTGCCGCCGCCTTGACGCTGTTTGTCACTGCGGTTGCCTCCGTTTCTTCTCTTGTCTCTTGATTCGTTGCTGCTGCCGCGCTGAGGGCGTCGGCGGTCTCCGAATCGGTTGTCACGGCGTTTTTTCACCGAAAGTGGCGGTTCGAATGTCAATTCGATCGGAGTGCTATCCGGCTCTTTAGTCAACAGTTTTAATGCTGCAGACAAAAGGGATACAGAATCATGCTCTTCAAGCATTTCCATCGCTGTTTGTTTGTAGATTTGGATATCTCCGTCTTCAATCACGTTAAGAAGCTTATCAAGCGCCATGCGTTGCTGGCCTTCAATCGCCTCGTTAAGAGAAGGAACAGGACGTTTCACCATTTTACGCTTCGTGATTTTTTCAATCGTATAGAGATGATCGATCTCACGAGGAGTGATGAATGTAACCGCATATCCTGTTCTTCCCGCACGTCCTGTACGTCCAATACGGTGAACATAGCTTTCAGGATCCTGTGGAATGTCAAAGTTATATACGTGAGAAACACCGCTGATGTCTAATCCGCGGGCTGCAACGTCAGTAGCGACCAGTACTTCAATCGTGTTGTTCTTAAACGCGCGAAGAACCATGTCACGTTTCGATTGCGGAAGGTCACCATGGATTCCTTCAGCAGAATAGCCTCTCTTGTTCAATGCTTCAGCCAATTCATCAACACGGCGCTTCGTACGGCCGAAAACGATGGCAAGCTCTGGAGATTGAATATCAAGCAATCGGGTAAGAGCATCAAACTTTTGTTTTTCTTTAACTTCTACATACTCTTGTTCAATGCTTTTAACCGTCATCTCACTTGCTTTCACACGAATGACAAGAACATCTTTCATGAAACGCTCAGCGAGCTTTTGAATCTGTTTCGGCATTGTAGCAGAGAAGAGCATCGTATGGCGCTCAGTCGGGACATTTTCAAGGATTGTTTCAATGTCTTCGATAAAGCCCATGTTCAGCATTTCATCTGCTTCATCAAGAACAACAGTATGAACATCTTCAAGCTTTAATGTTTTTCTGTTGATATGGTCGATCACTCGACCTGGTGTACCCACAATAATATGCGGATTGTTTTTTAGTGCTTTGATCTGTCTGACGATCGATTGTCCACCATAGATCGGAAGGGTTTTAATCCCCTTATACTGGCCAATCTTGTTTAGTTCTTCACCAACCTGAACTGCGAGTTCACGTGTTGGAGCAAGAACGATTCCTTGAATTTTACGGGCTTTTACGTCGATCTTTTCGATCAACGGAATACCGAAAGCAGCGGTTTTTCCTGTTCCTGTTTGAGCCTGTCCGATAAGATCCGTTCCATTAAGAGCGGTTGGAATCGTATCACGCTGGATCGGCGTAGCTTCTTCAAAACCCATATTGTTAATTGATTTTAGCAATTCGGGACTTAAACCTAATTCACTGAATGTTGTCAATGTGTAACTGTCTCCTTTTTCGTCAAAACCATTTCCTTATACTTCCAAGCAAATCTCCTGAAATCATCTTTTACAATCTTAAAAATCACTGGTTTAGTGTTCAATATAAAGATTATTAAACAAAGTAGGCCTTAAAAAAAGGCACATATTTAGATATAATATGCCCCTATACAGAAGTATATATAAACAGTTTTGCTTTACAATTTATTATCGAACATAACCTTAACATGACAGAAGAAATAATGCAACCTCTACATGCTGCAAACTGATCTTGCGGCATACATAATAGTGTATGCCGGTAAGGCTTTGTTGGCGATTCATGAACGATCAAGAATAATTTCCCTTGAGCATCACATGATAATGATTAGTCAATCCAGATGAATCGGGGGGCATTATGAATCAAACTTGGCTGTCCATCATACCTTTTCTTGTTGTCATTCCCATAGCGGTTAAAACGAGGCAAGTTCTGCCGGGCTTATTTATCGGCTTTCTGGCGGGCTGCTACCTGTTGGAGCCTTCCCTCATCGGCGGCCTCAAAAAAATGATCACTTTTGTCATTGAGGGCTTAACCGATAAAAGCAACCTGAAAATCCTGTTGTTTCTTTACGCTTTTTCAGGACTGGTCGGCATCATTAAACTTTCAGGCGGTATTCGCGGTTTCGTAGAAGCAGCCTCTTCAAGGATTCAGACAAAAAAAGGAGCGTTGTTCTTAACTTACGTTTCTACGATCGGCACATTCAGCGCACCCAGCTTCCGGTTCGTAACCATTGCTCCGATCATGAGGTCATTGATGAAAAAAGTAAAAATGTCTACCCAGGAATTGGGATTTGTCATCGAAACTACAGCGACGCCGATCATTGTACTCATCCCGATCGCGACCGCTTTTGTAGGCTATATGACTTCCATCGTTGATATGGCTTTAGAGAATGAAAAGATAAAAGGCGATGCCTATTCCCTCTTTATCCAAAGCATCCCCTATAATTTTTTTTCAATTGTTATGATCATCCTTGGCATTTATTTAAGCTTTTTCCACCATTCCAGCTCACAGCCCATGAGCAGCAATGAGTCCATCGAAACTGAGGAAGATGACTGGCATAACTGTGACCCTGCTGTGTCAAAAGATCTTCCCGTCAAGCCGTGGAACTTGCTCATTCCGTTGATTATTGCCGTTTCTCTCACGTTATTCCTCACTTGGTGGGACGGGAGCAAAAAAAGTGAAGGATTTTTTAACGCCTTCATTAAAGCGGATGTGCTAGATGCCATGGTGATGGCTCTTATCATCACCATATTGTTTTCGTTCGTCTACTACCGATTTCAAGGTGTGAAAACGGGGCCCCTGATGGAGGGCTTCATTGCCGGCGGAAATGAGCTGATGTCTGTTATCGTACTGCTTACCGTCGTCTGGGGCTTGTCCTCCGTGACCGACAAGCTGGGATTCTCGCGGTTTATTACCGACCATTCAGGATGGATTCCTTCCGCATTCGTGACTCCTGCTCTATTCATTTTCGGTGCAGCAGTGTCCTATTTTATTGGTTCAGCCTGGGGAACATGGGGCATTCTGATGCCGCTCGGGATCTCCATGTCCCAAGCTGCCGGCATCTCCCTTCCTCTTGTGATCGGAGCTGTATTCGCGAGTGGAACGTTCGGAGCCTTTGCATCACCGCTCAGCGATGATACGAACACGATCGCCCGGATATTGAATCTTCCAGTCATTGATTATGCGAAATACAAACTGAAGCCCGCGCTTATTGCTGCAGGAATTACTGCCGTCCTGTATGGTGTAAGCATGCTTTTCTTTTTTTAAATGTAACCCACTGCCTCAGTAACCTCGGCTATCTGTGCACTATACCGATCCTTTGACCAGGAATTATAGGAAGGATGAGGGACATCGCTGACAACTTTCCAGTTGGAAGACTGGACATCAGCAAGCCGGAACTGTTTCTGTGCAAACCGTCCGCACGGGACGATGACCAAAGGCTGATGGACAAGTTCGGTTAACCTTTGGTTAAAATCCTGCTGCATGATTTCCTGGAAAGCATTCCATGTTTCGTCCCTGTACACATCTTTATCATTCCCCACACGGACTTTTTCCGCAGCACTCACAAATTCAGGGTGGCTATCACACCATTTGCTATCTGGAATCGCTGCGCTCTGCAGCGGAAACGGGCAAACATTCAAGATGCCAAGATGGCAATAAGGTTTCTTATCGCTATTTTCTTTCAGCAGCAATCCAAAGGGGAGGCTTTGTTTCCCTTCAAATAAAACTTTGCTTACCGACCTCCCTGAAGAACCGGCCAACGGTATATGATGTTTGATTTCCTCGCGATGCGGGGACTCCAGGATAAACAGAATTCGTACATGAGGTGATATGATGTCGGACACTGAAAAATCCGCCTTCGCCTGCTGAAATAATTGTTCCATTGTTAAGAAGCTCATGAACTTTTCCTTCCTTTCTTCTTTTACTTTTTCGCTGCTCAAGCCACTATACCCGTTTTAAAATGATGCAAAAAAGGGGCTGTCCAAGAAGTCTGGTAGCTGTTGATCTCCCCTCCAGGCTGCTCGCTTTTACCGGCGCGAGCTCCTACTTTCGCGGGGCGTGCGGTGAGCCTTACCGGCGTGAACGCCTACTTTTTGGCGCAAGCGCCTGCGGGAGTCTCACCTGTCACGCTAGTCCCGCAGGACAAGGAAGGCTCCGGCAGCTTTTTATCGCACGAAGAAAATGTGAAGTTCATTTTCGAGGAGTCTCGCCCCTTGCACTCCAATCAACTTTTCATTGAAGATTTTTCACGTCAAAGGAGCTGCCTGAAGGTCAATTTTCGACTTTCAGGACAGCCCCTTTAATCTTTCCTATTCTTTGGCCCATTTTAACAGCTGAACCGGCTTTGACAGATGGATCGAGCTCCATTTTTCCGTTTTGAAAGATTAAGATGACGGTCGAACCGAATTCAAAATGGCCGATTTCTTCCCCTTTTTTATATCGTTCAGAGGGATGCTCCGTTTTTAGCACCTTTTTTCTTGCCCGTTTATACGGCTCGCTGTATGCCACTTGCACACTTCCGACGATGAATGCTCCGACCTTCACGATGGCGATCTCCCCTGCTTTTGTGTCAGCATAGGTAACGAGTCTTTCATTTTTCGTAAAGAGCCCTTTGACATGATTAACGCCGATATCGTTGACAGGAAACAGACGCCCCGGTATATACGTGCTCGAAGTGATTTTTCCGTCAAGCGGCATATGGATACGGTGATAATCTTTTGGACTTAAATAGATCGTAACAAAGCTTCCTTCTTCAAAGTCCTCTTTCGCCTCACCCAATAAAGAATGAACCGAATAATCGATTCCTTTCGCCTGGATGATCGTCCCTTTTTGAATCCGTCCAAACTGAGATACCACTCCGTCAACCGGAGAAATGATTGAGTCAGCCGAATTATCAATCGGGCGCGCATTGATCTTTAATTTCCTTGAAAAAAATTCAGTAAGGTGCTTATAGTCCTGTATTGGTTTTTCAATTTCTGATAAGTTAATGTCATACATTTTGGCATATGGTTTAACATACCATTTGCTCATTTTTGTTCTTCCCAATGAACCGGCAATACGGGAGATCCCATTTTGCGGAAGCATGGAAATAAAAACCTTTGCTACTCTATGTTTCACACTATTGTCCCCTTATATGTTACCTGTATTTCTGTCCGGTATGTATCGATATTATTATAACATGTTTCATTTAAAACAAAATTCTTTATTTGATGAGAGGCTTCAGCTATAGTAGCAAAGATGAGGAATGCAATGTTACAATCAGGCTCTCAAGGAGGTTTTACTACTACTATGAAGATGAACATTACGGACTCTGCTGTTGCATGGTATAAGAACGAAATGGAAATAAAAACCGGAGATTTTGTGCGTTTTTTTGTGAGGCTCGGCGGCTGCAGTACAGTCCAGAGCGGCTTTTCACTGGGAGTTGCAAAAGAACAGCCGAAAGAAGCAGGTTCTGAAGTTCAGAAGGATGGAATTACATTCTACGTTGAACGAGATGACATGTGGTATTTCGATGATCATAACCTGAACATCGACGTGGATGAAGACGGTCAAACGATCGATTTTCAGTATGAATAAACAAATGAGAGGAATCGAGATTACCGATTCCTCTTTTCTGTCTTTTTTATCAGCCTTTCTACCTGATCCATTTTGTTTTCTGCCCAAAGAATTGCTGTTTGCCTGTGCCCCATCAGATCGAAGTGGGGATAGCCATGGCGGTGATGGATCCATTCTTTCTTTAGGCCATACTTCTTACCCCATTCTTCTAAGGCTATCAGATCTGAACAGCCAACCTTCGTGACCGTTTTCATATCAGGAAAGCGGGGATCATACCAAAAATGGGTAATAAAAGCAATTTTGCCACTGGCCGCTCGTTTCTTCCAATCGTTCAGCTCTTGTCTTGCTAAACCAAATGCCATGATTATCCCTGCTTTTGTTTTTTCTGTGCTTCATAAGCCTGATGCCAATCCGGAAAAACTTTCTTAATTGAAATGGGACGAAATGAATCTTTTTTGACACAAACATGTGTCGAATTCCCAGTCACACACAGCTCATCTTTGGAATTTCTGATTTCATAACCGTATTTTACCTTCAGCCCTGTATATTCATCCACCCATGTGAAAATCTTGGCCTGATCGCCATATGTCAGTGGCTTCTTATAATTGGCATGGATCTCAGTGACTGGAGATAAAATTCCATCCTTCTCCATCTGTGCATAGCTGAATCCGAGATCTTCAATAAATGCCGTCCGGCCAATCTCAAACCAAACTAGGTAATTGGCATGATAGACGACACCCATTTGATCTGTTTCTGCATATCTTACGTCCACTTTTGCTTCTGAAACTAACATGTTCTGTCATCACCTGTCTTATATTTTCCTTTATCCGCCATTCCAGTAAAGTGTAACACAGTGAAGGTGCACGACTGAAGCAATATGCAAAAACCCCCTATCGCAACGAATGTTACAGCAGGGGGCGGTTCTTTTATCTATTGGTTATTGCGGTAAGATTTTTCATCTTCAATCTCGCTCTGGAACGATTGAATGCTTTCTTCTCTTCTCTCGTTCTTGTTCTTGATCTGTTCTTTTTGCTGGGAAGTCATATCTGTATTCTGAACAGATTCATTTGCTTCCTGAATGTTTTGCTGCGTATTTTCTACCATCTGCTGCAGCCTTTCAACATTATTGCTTCTGTCGTCTGGTTTAGCCATCGGGATTTTCCCTCCTCTAAATTTGAATCAAACATAGTTTGTATCAAAGAGGAAAAAATATTCCGGGCTAATTTCTGTTCATAATGACTGGCGAATGGTGTTCGATGCTGAGATCGCATAATTCTTTAAAAGCGTTCCAGCAATCCACCACTTCCTTGTCCTCCAGGTTCTGCATGGTAATACCGAGCCAATTAAGCTCTTCCGCAAGCCTGACTGAGGAACCGATCCAAATTTTTTTATTTTTCACCGTTATGAAGAATGGCTCTTCAAACCGGAACGGGAGATAGAACCCTTCCACATTCGGATGCATGATAATGTGCTGATAGACCGTGCCTTTTGTTAATTTTGCATAAAGCAAAAGAACACCGTCGCTTTTAGCGGCAGCTTTTTTAAGTTTATTTATGATTGAGTCAGGCCCAATCTCAACCGATCCTATTTCATTTCCCCAATTTAATTCTTCACGAAAAGGAACAAGATGACCGAGACGCTGCATCTGTAATTCAAGCTCCCGATATAAAACGTCCTGATCTTCCTTCTTGGTTGAGACAGGCAATGGTTTCACTTCTGCAGTTATCAACCGTACCCCTCCTATTTCTCATCTACTACATACTTCGCTAAATATGTTGATTTATATGGTGGTAGTGAACAAAACAAGAAGGAAATGCCAGTGTTTTCATTCGGAAAATGGCAAAAAAGAGGTTCTATCGCTGACCTGCAGGCAATAGAACCTCTTTTTTATTCAGCCTTTTGTGGGCACATAATCAGGATGTTCATTGCCTTTGTTGGCCATTTGTTTTCCCTTATTGCCTTTTCCTTCTCTTGGCTGTGTCCCCAGATGGCTGGGTACAAAGGATTGCGGATGTCTTTTCGGGTTGCTCATATATATCTGCCTCCTTCATTACATAATATTTACTCAAAATAAAAAAAAGAAACAGGAACTTCCTGTCTCCATTAGGCTTTTTTTGTATGCTTTTCTTCAAGTTTCTTCTCAATTCGTTCCATGGCTTCCTGATCACCCAGCAGTTCCCTCTTGTTTTCTCTGACCAGGTCCTTAAACGAGATGTGTCTGTTCTTCCTCAAAATCATCACTCCATCATCCATATTCTGTTACTGTTATGGACAGGAAAAAATGTTATTATTCAAATTTCAGAAAAATAAAAAAGCCCTCCCAAAGGAGAGCTTCAATATTCATTTAGTTTTGAGGCTGTTTGTTGGAAATTTTGTTGCGAAGAACCATTGGAAGAATTCCTCCATGGCGGTAGTAGTCAATCTCTACTTCACTGTCGAAGCGTGCGATGACTTCAAACTCAATTTTTGATCCTTCTTCAGTCACGGCCGTAACCTTAATTACGTCACGCGGCTTTACATTCTCGTCAACTTGTACAGTAAAGGATTCCTTGCCTGTAAGACCGAACGTTTCTGCAGTTTCGCCTTCTTTGAATTGAAGAGGAAGCACACCCATCAACACGAGGTTGCTGCGGTGGATCCGTTCAAAACTTTCAGCAAGAACCGTTTGGATACCAAGAAGGTTTGTACCTTTTGCTGCCCAGTCACGAGAACTTCCCATTCCGTAATCTTTTCCGGCGATGACCATTAAGCCTGTGTTGTTTTCTTTATATTTCATTGCAGCTTTATAGATGCTCATTACTTCATTTTTCGGCCAGTATGTCGTCCAGCCGCCTTCTGTTCCAGGTGCGATCTGGTTGCGGATACGAATGTTGGCGAACGTTCCGCGCATCATCACTTCATGGTTACCGCGGCGTGAACCATAAGAGTTAAACTCGCGAGGCTCTACACCGTTTCTGATCAAATATTTTCCTGCTGGAGAATCTTTAGCGATTGCACCTGCTGGAGAAATGTGGTCAGTTGTAACTGAATCACCGAACTTCGCGATCAGGCGAAGATCTTTCAGCGGCTGAATTTCTTTCAGGTCAGCAGAAAGTTCTTCAAAGAACGGCGGGTTTTGAATGTAGGTTGAGTTTGCATCCCAGCTGTAAAGCTTTTCAGCACTTGTTTTTAATGCGTTCCAGCGAGCGTTCTCATCAAAAACACTTTCGTATTCTTTTTTGAACACTTCCGGAGTAACCGCTTGGTTCATCGCTTCTTTAATCTCAGCAGAAGAAGGCCAGATATCTTTGAAATAAACATCGTTGCCTTCACTGTCTTTGCCAAATGAATCATTTTGAAGATCGATGTTTACCGTTCCCGCAAGCGCGTATGCCACAACAAGCGGAGGAGAAGCGAGATAGTTCGCTTTTACCAGCGGATGGATTCGTCCTTCAAAGTTACGGTTTCCTGAAAGTACAGAGGTAACCGTAAGATCATTTTTAGCGATGCCTTGTTCTACCTCAAGAGATAGTGGGCCGGAGTTACCGATACAAGTCGTACATCCGTATCCGACAAGGTTAAAGCCTAATTGGTCAAGGTAAGACATAAGTCCTGCTTTTTCTAAATATCCTGTAACAACTTTTGATCCAGGAGCAAGAGACGTTTTCACATAAGCTGGAACTTTAAGTCCCTTTTCAATGGCTTTTTTTGCAAGAAGCCCGGCACCAAGCATTACATATGGGTTAGATGTGTTTGTACAGCTTGTGATCGCAGCGATAGCAACTGCTCCCGTTTTCAAGACAGATGTTTCTCCGCTCGGATGCTTCACTTTAACTTCCTTGTTGATCTCTTCGTCTGTTAAACCGAATCCTGCGTTGCCTTGAGGAGAAACAAGCGCTTTATTAAAAGCTTCTTTCATCTTAGACAGCGGAATCAAGTCTTGAGGGCGTTTAGGACCGGAAAGATTGGATTCAATTTGTGTTAAATCGATTTCAACTACGTCAGTGAAGATCGGATCTTCAGCTCCCGGTGTGTAGAATAAGCCATTTGCTTTGCTGTATTCTTCAACAAGGGTGATCTGTTCTTCACTTCTTCCGGTAAGCCGAAGATAGTTTAGCGCTTCTTGGTCTACAGGGAAGAATCCGCAAGTCGCGCCATACTCAGGCGCCATGTTGGAGATCGTGGCACGGTCTGCCAACGGCATTTCCGCAAGCCCAGGTCCAAAGAATTCAACAAACTTGCCGACTACTTTCTTTTCGCGCAGAACTTGTGTCACTTTTAACGCAAGGTCAGTTGCGGTTGCACCGTCAGGAAGTTCACCGACAAGCTTCACGCCGATTACTTCAGGTACTGGGAAATAAGATGGCTGTCCAAGCATTCCAGCTTCGGCTTCAATTCCGCCGACACCCCATCCTAATACACCAAGACCATTGATCATTGTTGTGTGGGAGTCCGTTCCAACAAGTGAATCAGGGAAAGCTTCAAGTTCCCCTTCTACTTCGTGGCTTTGCACGACAGAAGCAAGATACTCAAGGTTTACCTGATGGACAATTCCTGTAGCAGGCGGCACCGCGCGATAGTTATCGAACGCGGACTGTGCCCAGCTTAACAGCTTATAGCGCTCTTCGTTTCGTTCAAATTCAAGGTTCATGTTTACATTTAAAGAATCAGCTGTTCCATATTTATCAACCTGTACAGAGTGGTCAACTACAAGGTCAACCGGAATGTCAGGGTTAATTTGAGCAGGGTCTCCACCCATATCTTTCATGGCTTTTCTCAGAGAAGCCAAGTCAACGACAGCAGGCACACCTGTAAAATCCTGCAGGATTACACGTGACGGCTTGAAAGGAACATCGATATTCTTAAGTTCTGGAGTTCCCCATTTCGCTAGGTTCTCAATATGTTCTTTTAGAATTACTCTGCCGTCATGCTGCCTTAAAACGGATTCAAGTAAAATTTTAACGGAGTACGGCAATTTGGAAACGTTGCCCACACCCGCTTCTTCGAGTGCATTCAGTCGATAGTAGTTGTACGTTTTTCCATTTGCGCTAAATGATGAACGCGCTTTAAAAATGTCATTTTGTTGTTTAGTCATAACTCCACTCTCCTCCTTCAAACCAATCATACACCAAACAAGAGAAAAATTGTCGAAAAGTTGCACATATACTGCAAAATTCTCTCTTTACTTATTCTACAATTTCCTTCCCTTACCTATCATACGAAAGTGCTTTCAATAAGTAAATAACAGATATGTTATTAAACGATATAAGAAAATCTTATGTTCGTTTCCATTCACCAAAGATTTGCGTTTTCGTATGATATAGAGACTTAAATAACTCTCTTGGGAAAGGAGCTGAGAGCACATGGCTATTCTAAAACAGCTTGCTACACTTCTTGCAATTATCGGAGCACTGAACTGGGGTCTGATTGGTTTATTTGATTTTAACGTAGTTACCGCAATTTTTGGAAGCGGTTCCGCATTAACGCAAATCATTTATGTATTGGCTGGCTTAAGCGGTCTCTGGCTGCTTGTTGACTGGTTCAGGAAAAAATAGTCTGTTCTTTTATAAAAAGCACTCCAGAATTAGGGAGTGCTTTTTTTCTTTGTTCTGCACACACTAAAGGAACAAGGGGGGTGGATCTTATGGCAAAAGCAAAAGGGAAAGCGAATCATATCCGTCCGGGAATGAATGCAGCTAAAGCTCAAGGCGGCGGCGCAGGATATGAGACGGAATTTGGCAACGAACAGCTTCACGCTTCCAACGAACCTTTGACAGAGGCACAGAAACAGAACAATAAAAAGACAAAAAAACGAAAATAAATCAGCTGTTATATTGTGAAATAAATCCTTGGAGCTCTGAACGGTACTGCTCGAGCTGCTGTCTTTGATGTTCAGAGGACACTTCGAGTGCATTATCGATCTGCTGCAGTGCTTCTTCTGCTTCTTTTTTCAGTTCTTTTACCCTTCTGCCATAATCGGCAGCTTGGGTTTGAATGAGCTGATTTGCAGAAACTGCCTGAGAATATCCTTTTTCTGCATCTTGAAAAGCCTGTTGTTTATCTTTGTGATACGGCATTGTTCTTTCTCCTTTGTTTGATGTCATAATGTCTTTACTATGCCAAAACAAAGAATAATTTATTCAATACGGAGGGTCTTATGACAGAGCATAATAGGTTTGATGATATTCGCAAAAATGCCCCAAAAGGTGAAAATCCAGGACAGCCTGAACCGCTGAGCGGATCAAAAAAAGTGAAAAACAGAAATCACACCCGCCAGAAGCACGGCGGAAAAATGTAATTCCTCTAAAAGCCAACCTAAGCGTTGGCTTTTAGTTTAGGTTTAAGAACGTTTGAATCAGAGCCTTTTCATCCGTTTCATCCAAAGTCCTCGGATCGATGACACATTTATTGTTTCTTACCGTTACGATCACAGGCACTCTCTGCTTTCTTAACTTATCCGCAAGCTCAGAAGGTGACAGATTACAATCCGTTACTTCTATTATATAGGCAGGCAATAGCACATCCGGCATCGTTCCGCCTCCCGGCATGGAAAACCCTTTTTTTACCGTACAATTGAACGCGCCTTCCAGCTTTCTTGCAATCCTTTCGGCCTGTGTCTGAATTTCCTCCTGTGTTCTCAGCATGTCCCGGATAACAGGAATCTCTTTCGCCTTCTCATCATTATGATAAGCGAGCAAAGTGGCTTCCAGAGCAGCAAGGGTAAGTTTATCTACACGAAGCACCCTCGCAAGCTGATGGTTTTTTAATACGGTTATTAATTCCTTCTTTCCTGCGATAATCCCCGCTTGAGGGCCGCCAAGCAATTTATCCCCGGAAAAAGAGATCAGGTCAATTCCTGCCTGAACGGCCGGCTTTATCTCCGGTTCGTCTCCGATCTTATACCGCGAGAACGGAAAGAGCGATCCGCTCCCCATATCCTCATATAAAATAAGTCCCGGATTTTTTTCTTTCAATTTCAGCAGTTCGATTGCAGGAATACTTTTTGTAAAGCCACTCATTTTGAAATTGCTGCTATGGACTTTCATAATCATAGCCGTTTCACTTGTGATCGCTCGTTCATAATCTGCCATATGCGTTTTATTAGTCGTGCCCACTTCAATCAGGCGGGCACCGCTTTCTTCCATGATGGATGACACTCGAAAGGAGCCGCCAATCTCCACAAGCTCTCCCCGCGAAACGATAACTTCTTTCTCTTTCGCTAAAACATTCAGGATAAAATAAACCGCTGCGGCATTATTGTTTACCACCAATGCCGCTTCACTGCCAGTGATGGATGTGATCTGCTTCTCAATAACCTCATTCCGAGATCCTCTGGATCCCTCTTCAAGATTGTATTCAAGGTTCGTATAGGAAGATGCAGCCTCGGCCACCCTTTCTGCAGCAGCTCTGCTCAGCCTTGCCCGCCCTAGATTCGTATGTAAAACAACACCTGTTGCATTGATTACTTTCTTCAACAAATAGGGACCTTCTTCGTAAAGCCTGCGGCTGACTGCTTCACAAACCCGGGATAGCAGTTCTGTATTTTCGGCTTTTCCATTATAGCTGCCCTTCAGTATGGCTTCCCGGAGATTACTGATTTCTTCCTGAACCCATCGTGTAATTACTTCTGCCGGAACTTCCAATTTCCCCGCCTGCCAATCTTTGGCCTGCAGAACAGCATTCACAGCAGGCAATCTCCTCAACTTTTCCTTCACGTTGCTGCTCCTTTCTTCTTTCTCTTTTTTTCGATTGTACTTTTTCGCACTTTGCCTCAAAAATGTTTATACTACATTTAAGGAGGTGGAGTTCATGACAAGCCAGGATAAAATCCGTTTGACCCAGTTTTCAACCAAAGGCGGCTGAGGCTGCAAAATCGGTCCCGAGGACCTGGCACAAGTTTTGTGCCATTTACCAGAAAGAGAAGCTGACCCTAACTTGATCGTCGGCCTGGAAACTTCTGATGATGCAGGAGTATACAAACTGAGTGAAGAAGTTGCCATGATTCAAACCGTAGATTTCTTTACACCCATTGTAGATGATCCGTATATGTTCGGACAAATTGCTGCAGCCAATGCTTTAAGCGATGTATATGCGATGGGCGGCACCCCAAAAACCGTCTTAAATATTGTCGGTTTTCCGCTAAAAAAATTGGGCCATGAAGTATTAGCGGAGATTCTAAAAGGCGCGGCCGACAAAGTGCAAGAGGCTGGTGCTCTTATCGTTGGAGGACATTCCATCGATGATCAGGAGCCAAAATTCGGCTTATCGGTTACAGGCTTTGCCCACCCGGCGCAGATCTACAAAAATGTAGGATTAAAGCCCGGCGATGCTCTTATACTTACAAAACCAATCGGAATCGGCATTCAGACGACCGCCATCAAGCAGAACCGTTTGAATGAGGGGCAAGTCCGGTATGTTTCGGAGATCATGGCCACATTGAACAAAACTGCGGCAGAATGCCTTGCTAACTATCAGCCTAATGCTGTGACCGATGTGACCGGATTTGGTTTGCTGGGACACGCCAGTGAGATGGCTAAAGGCAGTGAATCAGTTTCGGTCGCTCTCTCTTATTCCAGAACACCGGTCGTCGAAGGAACAGAAGCACTTGCCATGCAGGGAGTCGTCCCAGGCGGCACGAAAGCGAACCATCAATGGATTGAAGATTTGATCAGGTATGATGAGTCGCTGACAGAAACACAGCAATGGATATTATGTGATGCTGTTACGTCCGGCGGATTATTAGTCAGTCTGCCGGAGAACCAGGCCGATGCTTATCTTAGAGATCTGCATAGCGCAGGATTAAAGCAAGCAGCAAAGATCGGCAGTGTTACCGAACGAAAAGAAAGATTGATCATCATTGAACCTTAAAAAAACTCCGATTACTGCGGAGTTTTTTTCATGCCTTATTCCATCTTCTATGATCACCTGCACGTTCTGTATATCCCAGCTGATCCAGTAATTCAAGAAACGGAATAAGAAATTTCCTGGATATCTTCAATGCCGTTTTTGCTTCCTGTATGGAAAAGGACGGTGCACAGTTCTCCTTTAATGTCTTCATATGCAAATTCAGGGCTTTGCTGTGGATCAGCCTGTCTCCCCCTGCTTGCACAGCCTGGCCTGTGCGTCGCAAATAGGATAAGATGTCCAGTCGCATTCCTTTCGGCAGTCCAGCCTGTTCGTAAAGCTGATCAAAAGGATCTGACTCAATTCCCTGCTGAAACAGCCTTTGCTCCAACTGTTGGTAACGCACTTTCCATTGATTTGGAATCTCCGGCTGAAAATTGCTTTGTGCGATCAGATTCTGATTTTGCCGCAATGCAGCTTCATGGAGCAGTTCTTTTAAAACATATTCAATCAGCAAGGCAGGATATCCTTTGAGCCGCTGTAGAAGTTCGGCTTTATCCAACCCTTCCCGCAAAGGATATTGCTGATGAAAGCGAGCGGCTTCTTCTACGATCCTGTTTTTTATCTCCGAAACGCTCTCTGACAGTGCATATTGTTCTGAAGAAACCTCAACGATGTGCTTTTCAGCCAGTAAACGCTGTAGATGGCCAGACAGAACGGCAGGGATGCCCGTCAATTTTGCCATCTCATCCACGTGCAGCAAATGATGTGATTGCAGGTGACGGATGATCCATTCTTCTGGAGCACCCTCTTTTTTCTCCTTCAGGAATGCAACAGTCTCCTCTCCAAACCGGTATTTTCCACCATTTGGATCGATCACTTCTCCGCCGCCGATCGTTTCTTCAGGAGAAGGACGCCTCAAAATGAACCGGTCACCCCGCTTGGCTATGACCGGGTGGACTAACCGAACCTGACAATAAGCAGCTCCCGCTTTTTCAGTAGATTCGTTTCTGTCAAAGAATACGATCTTACCCATGATTTCTGTAGTTCCTATGTAAAATTTGATGAGCTGGCGCTGCTTGATCTTCTTATGATTCTTGGTTAACAGCAGCATGATGTCTAATGTATCCGTAACTTGATACTCTCCTGGAGAAAAAAGAACATGCCCTCTTTTAACATCCTCATGCTTGATCCCCGTGACATTCAGGGCGGCCCTTTGTCCCGCCAGGGCATAATCCACTTGTCTGTTGTGTACTTGCAGCTGCCTTACTTTTACTATATCTCCGCCCGGCTCCATTTGCAGTGTGTCACCGACAGAGGCGGAGCCTTCTAAAATCGTTCCTCTTACAACCGTTCCCTGTCCTGCTACAGTAAACGAATGGTCGATCGGCAGCCGAAATGGACCGCAGACATTTTTAGCGGTTACGTTTTCCGCCATGCCGAGGAGTTCCAACTTCAGTTCTTCCAACCCTGTTCCTGAAAAGCTGTCGACAAAATGAACAGAATGGTTAAGGAACGAGAAGCTCTTCATCATCTCTTCGACCTCTTCGAGGAGCAATGACTTCCATTCTTCATTAACCTTATCTGCCTTGGAAACTGCACAAACTAGATCCGTGATTCCCAGAAATTGAAGAATTTCAAGATGCTCAACGGTTTGCGGCATAATTCCTTCATCTGCTGCAATCACAAGGATGACCATATCAATTCCTGCTGAACCAGCAATCATCTGGCGGATGAACCGTTCATGCCCAGGAACATCAATGATAACTGATTGGATTCCATCACCGAGGTAAAAATGAGCGATCCCGGGTTCAATTGTAATGCCTCGCTCTTTTTCCTCTTTTAACGTATCAGTATCCACGCCGCTCAACGCCTTCGTCAGGGCTGTTTTCCCATGGTCAATATGGCCGGCAATTCCAATCGTAATATGCTTTGCTCCGATCGCAGACACCTCCCTGTATTTTCTCTTTTCTTATTATATCGCACCATTTTATTTACAGACAGGCTTCTGCGGTGAAGCTTTATTCGGGTGAAACTATCTATTCCATTGCCATTGTGTTATACTATTTAAAAGTGAGGTGGCGTTTTGAACGTTTATAAACCTAAAAAAAGCAATCTTAAATCTTTAATTGCTGATAAGAACATGAAGATCCAAGCTCTTTCAAAAAAAACCAATATCTCTGTTGACCAGTTAAACGATTACCAGTCTAAAAAAGTAATGAGTCTAAGCAATGCTATGACCATCGCAAAAGAATTAGATTGCCAGATTGAAGAACTTTATGACTGGAAGATAGTAAAAGAGTGAAACTTTCACTCTTTTTTTCCTTTTTGTTTGTTACTCAGGGCTGAAGCAATACTTTATTACGAATTAGGGAGAGAACCAACCTGAAAAATAATCTGTTTGCCGCCGGTGAATCCGTAAAAATTAAAGCTACCGATGAAATGGTCACTGTTTTACGATGCAAGTTTATTAAGAACATGAAACGCTATTCTTACATTGTGAAAGAAAATCCTTCAACATTCTACTTTGAGGAAGAACTTGTTAAGAAATAACTTCCTTCCACGGGGCCAGAAGTGCAGCTGGTGCTCGCCTGGGTCTTCAACACCTCTTGGGAGGCGCGTGCCGTCTCCGGTGGGTTCGATTCCCACATGGTCCCGCCATTGAAAATGAATGAACCAAATAAAAAAGAAGACGGCAGATGCCGCCTTCTTTTTTTATTGTTAGTTATACTCACCGGCCAGTACATCAGCAAATGCTTTCACATATATCGGCAGGTCTGGCGGACGGCGGCTTGAGACCAGGTGGCCATCAACGACTACTGCCTCATCCAGCCACACTGCTCCGGCATTCTCCATATCATCCTTTATCCCGGGTGTGCTCGTTACATTTTTACCCTGAAGCATTTTTGCAGAGATCAGGACCCATCCGGCATGGCAAATTTGACCGATTGGCTTTTTATGAGTTTCCATATGCTGAACGATTTCTATAACCTTTGAAAAACGTCTCAGTTTGTCGGGTGCCCACCCGCCTGGAACGAGTAAAGCATCATAGTCTGAGGGATCAATCTCTTCAAATGAATAATCCGATTCCGCAGGTACTCCGTATTTTCCTTTATAGGTTTCTCCCGCTTTCTCCCCGGCAAGATCGACTTGAGCTCCTTCTTCCCGCAAACGCAGAATAGGATACCATAATTCCAGATCTTCAAACTCATGATGTACAAGACTCAATACCTTTTTGTCCGCTAACCGCATGTACGGCACCTCCAAAATAATAGATTACTCTCTGTCCGATAATGTAACGTGAGTTTCAAGGTGAAGTCAAGCCATCCCGCTTGCTGCCATGATCATTATTTCCCAGCATCCATAAACGGTAGGGAGGTATACTTCTTTTTCCAGCAGGTTATCCAAGCGTTTATGCATACATGAATATTTATGCACGCTTAGTTATCCCAGGTTTATCCACAATTTAAGTTATTTACAGTTATCCACAACAAGACCTGTTATAGTGTTAATAACTTTCTGTACCAATGAATAAACTGTTATAGTTCCATTTTCGAACTGTTATAATCCTTCGGAGGATGTCATTTTTTGTCGTATAAAATTATTTCCCGTAATCGATCTTTCCCTCCCCTCTTCACACACTTCCAGATGTTTATTGATTTCGTCCTGTTTCTCAAGATATAATTGATAGAGAATACATAATAAGGTTGAAGAAACCTATTGATCGGGGTGGACAGCATGTCTGCAGGTTTTTTTCTATTCATTGCAGCCTGGACAATATTTTTAATCTCAATGTTTGCGATCGGCGGTTATTTTATGTTTCGAAAGTTTTTGAAACGGCTTCCGAAAAAAGACGGAAAATCAATCTTGGACTGGCAGGATTACTATATCCAGGAGACGATCCATTTATGGACTCCGCAGCAAAAGGCCTTTTTGGAGGAACTCGTCACACCTGTTCCCGAACTTTTCCGTGATGTTGCCCGTGAAAAGATTGCAGGAAAAATCGGCGAGCTTGCCATACAGGAAAAAGCATCTGTGATGACGCAGGATCTTATAGTACGGGGATACATTATCGCTACACCGAAAAGAGATCATAAATGGCTTATAAAAAAGTTAAACGAAAAGCACATTGACCTCTCTCCCTATAAGAGCCTTTTAGGATAAAAAAAACTCGATCACCATTTGGTGATCGAGTTTTTTTATGGGGCTGTCCAGAAAGTCGAAAATTGACCTTCAGGCAGCCCCTTTTTGGCTTGAAAAATCTTCAATGAAAAGTTAATTGAAGTGGAAGATGCGAGACTCCTCGAAAATGAATTTCACATTTTCTTCGTGCCTAGCGTGACAGGTGAGACTCCCGCCGGTGCTTGCACCAAAAAGTAGGCGTTCACGCCGGTAAGGCTCACCGCACGCCCCGCGAAAGTAGGAGCTCGCGCCGGTAAAAGCGAGCAGCCTGGAACGGAAATCAACAGCTTAAAGACTTCTTGGACAGCCCCTTTTTTATGATTTCAGCACTTTTTGATATCCGAAATACATCGCCACTCTCCAGGGGAGAATCATCCCAAACGCCACGATAAAAAACAGACCGCTCGTTTCTGTATAGGAGATCTGATGGCCAAGGTACGTCTTCATCGCCATTCGTATGAGGAAAAGAGCAATCAAAATCGCCACAAAAGCTTTTGAGCGGATAAGATAGACCTCCCCTCCCCTCTTTTCAAACTTGCTTGTTTTTATCAGAAATATGGAAAAGAGACAGCCAACCAGGAACGCCTCCCCTGCCTCCCACCAGGTAACTCGGAACTCAGGAAATGCAAACATGAGAAACCCGGTGGACATGAAAAAAGGAGGAAGTATAATCTTTTTAAGTGAGGCAGGTTTTTTCGTAGCCTTCAAACGTACAAAAATAACGGTGACAGCCATGACGGCTGCCAGTATACTGCTTGCAATAAAAAACAAAATCTTTTCCTTCTTTCTTATTCAGATGGCTCAAAAAATTGTTGTTGTTTTTAAAATAAGATCGTTGCTGTTTCTTTCCAGGAGTGATCCTTCTTAAAATCCTTGAAAGCCTCCAAAAACGCGATTTACGAGAAACGAAGTGAACTTGGTCATCCAGTCAAAGTATAACATGACCCCCATAGCGACCATAAGAAAACCGCCAGATTTCATTATTTGAACATTATATCTCTTTATGCTGCTTAGTTTATCCAAAAAGAAACTTAAAAAGAAAAAAGGAACCGCAAAACCAAGAACATAAAAAGCCATATACAGCATGCCCGCTCCTGGATTGGACACAGCCAGAGCGATCACTGCACCTAGAATCGGGCCTGTACAAGGTGTCCATCCTGCAGAAAAACCGATTCCGATCAAGATGGAGCCCATGTATCCCGCAGGCCTGTTTCTGAAAGCCAGCTTTCTGTCTTTCATTAAAAACGCCGGCTTTAATAAGCCTAAAATGATCAAGCCAAAGATAACAATGATAATTGCTCCGAACTGGCGAAGAAAATCTTTGTATTCAACAAAGATATTGCCGATGAATGAAGACGATAACCCCAGGACGATAAAAACGATCGAAAAACCGAGCAAAAAATAAGCCGTATGCAGCATGGCTTGTTTTCTTTTCATTCCCTTTTCTTCTTTGATCTCCCTGACTGAAATTCCTGTGATATAAGAAAGGAAAGCCGGATAAAGCGGCAGGCAGCACGGGGAGATAAAAGACAGTAAACCAGCTCCAAAAGCCAGCCATATATTCAAGTCTGCCATCAAGTCTACTCCTCTTTATGTAATACTTTTAGTTTATAGATTTAAGACCGCCAGTTCAATGAAAATGAAGAAAATTTCCTCAGGGAGGATCATCTGGCATCATAGAAGAGCTTTCCTTTTTGCTGAAGGGAATACATTTTGTGATATAAGCCTCGTGCTTCCACCAGTTCTTGATGAGTTCCTCTTTCCACAATCTCTCCCTGATGAAGAACAAGAATCAGATCAGCATCTTGAATAGTGGACAGACGGTGAGCGATTGCGATCGTCGTTCTACCTGCCCTCATTTTCTTTAAATCTAACTAAGATATATTCTCCGACAACTCTTCCTCTAAATTCACTTTAACACCAAATATTTCAGCTGCAGCTGAATCATTTCCTGGAGCATGAATTACCATCTCAACCTTGTACAGATTCTCATTGTCAGTTAAGTATTCTCACTGCGATTTGACAGTTTGAAATTCGTAATATCCAGCAGCTCCATGGTCTTCGCCTTTAGAGTATAAATGCAAATAAATTTTTATCATAGAGTTCCCCCATCCTTAACTAACTCACTTTTCTCCCTGTAAAGTAAAACCTATACGTCTAGCCGACTCGGCTCTATATCTACTCCATTCAATAAAAGGAATTAATTTCCTTTGACTGAAAGAAGATCAACTTCCTTTTTCAATTGCTAGTAATACTCCTCCATTAATCTTTCTAATTCCATTAAAAAAACCACCCTTTCTGCTGAATCTTACGCAGAAAAAGTGGTAGTTGTCGTGATATACGAAAAATTAACCAATGACTTAAGGAATGATCAACTGATTAATCTTAATTGATGAAAAAAGCCTGCTGGTACGGGCTTTTTACTTCATCTGGTTGTTCATTGCTTTCATCATCTGATTGATTTTCTTTTGGGACGGCTTCTGACCCATTTGCATCATCATCACACGCAGCATGTTTTCATTGATTGGTGGATTCTTTTGTAGGTAATTCATCATGTATTTGCGGGCAATGAAAAATCCAATTGCTACTCCTGCAAGAAGCGCTAAAATGCCCACAAGGATATAATAAAACATAGTAAAACTTCCTCCTTCGTGTTGTCTAGCACTAGTTTACTATAAAAAGACAATCAGTTACAAGATACACGCCAAAATATTTATGACCCATAGCCTGACCTAGCCTTTAACGGATTCAACCAGCCATAGCGGTAATACTTAAAATCCATCGCAAAAAAACAGCGTTCATACTTTCGTATGTTTTCAAAAATGGCTGTTTCCGCCTCAAAACTGCCTACGCTTTGAAGAAGCATATAACGTTCTGAAAAACTGAGCCGCGCAGAGCTTTTTTCACACTCCAGAAGGAAAGAGTGGACTTCCGCCTGAAATCCTTTTGATGAGAGCAGCATCTGTTTTATAAACGATTGAAGAGGGTTCAACTGAAGCGGAGAGGTGATGTACAGGATTTGTTTCATCAATACTTCTTTTTGCTGAGTAAAGGTTTTGTATTCTTCCAAAAACAGCTGAAAGAGTTTGATTTCTTTCCCAAAATACTCTTCGGCGACATCTTCCTTTATCTTATAGATCAAATACTCTCTCAAAACCGCCACCTCTCTCCCTTTTTTACAATTAGTATAATGGATTCTTTACAAAATACTTGTCTTATGCTGTAGCATGAGGCCACTTCTTTTGTCGAAAAAAAAAAACCCCGGAGAAAATATTCTCCGGGGTTTATACAGCTTATTTATTCAATAAAGCTTTTAATTTATTGGATACATTTTCGACTGTAAAGCCGTATTCAGCAATGATTTTTTCTCCAGGTGCTGAAGCACCAAATTTGTCAATCGCAATTGTGTCGCCATCCAAACCAACATATTTGTGAAGGCCTTGAGATGCCGCCATTTCAATACCGAGTCTTGTTCTTACCGATGAAGGAAGAACGCTCTCTTTGTATTCTGCAGATTGCTTTTCAAAACGATCCCATGAAGGCATAGAAACAACAGAAACTTGGATTCCCTCTTGTTTTAATTGTTTCTGTGCTTCGATCGCCAAGCTGACTTCAGAACCAGAAGCGAGAAGCAATGCTTCAGGTGTACCTTCAGCTTCAGAAATAACATATGCACCTTTTTTGACATTCTCATATGCACTTTCTTTTGTCCCTTCTAGAATCGGAAGGTTTTGTCTTGTTAAAACTAGTGCAGTTGGCTGATCTACACTTTCAAGAGCCAGCTTCCACGCAGCAACAGACTCATATGCATCTGCTGGGCGGATGACAGAAAGCCCAGGCATCGCACGGAGGGACGCAAGCTGTTCTACCGGCTCATGGGTAGGGCCGTCTTCACCAACTGCTACACTGTCATGGGTAAACACATAGGTTACCGGAAGCTTCATGATGGAAGCCAGACGGATTGCCGGGCGCAAGTAGTCTGAGAATACGAAGAACGTTGCACCGAATACTTTCAGTCCGCCATGAAGCGCCATTCCGTTAACAGCTGCACCCATCGCAAATTCCCTTACTCCAAACCAGATGTTGCGGCCGCTGTAATTTTCACGGCTGAAGTTTGTTTCTCCAGTAAGCATCGTGTTGTTTGATCCTGCAAGGTCAGCAGATCCTCCAAACAACCATGGAATATTTTTTGCAAAAGCATTCAATGCTTTTCCTGAAGAAGCCCTTGTCGCAACAGCTTTATCAAATTCAGGAAGATTCGCATCAAAGTTTTCTGGTAATTTGTTATCGATCGCTGTTTTCAATTGAGCTGCAGCTTCACTGTGCTCTTTTTCATAGCGTGCAAATAACTCATTCCATTCCTGTTCTTTCTTTTTGCTATCTTCTTTCAATGAAGCAAAGTGATCACTTACTTCATCAGGTACGAAGAAGTCTTCTTCAAACACCCAGTTGTATGCTTCTTTTGTCAGTTTTACTTCATCTGATCCAAGAGGAGCACCATGAGAAGCAGATTTACCGGACTTGTTAGGAGAACCGTATCCGATTACTGTTTTCACTTCGATTAACGTCGGATGTGAAGTATCCTTTTTTGCTTCGGCGATCGCATTTTCGATCTCTTCAAGGTTTGTTCCGTCTTCTACACGAAGTACTTGCCATCCATATGCTTTAAAGCGGTCTTCTACACTCTCAGAAAACGAAAGATGAAGATCTCCATCAAGAGAGATATCATTTGAATCATAAAGAACAACAAGTTTTCCGAGTCCAAGATGACCTGCTAAAGATGCAGCTTCACCTGATACGCCTTCCATCAAATCTCCGTCTCCACAGATAGAGTACGTATGGTGGTCAACAACTTCAAAGCCGTCTTTGTTGTAAGTAGCAGCAAGATGGCGTTCTGCCATTGCCATACCTACAGCCATCGCGATCCCTTGTCCAAGCGGTCCTGTTGTAGCATCTACACCAGCCGTATGTTTGTACTCAGGATGTCCTGGCGTTTTGCTTCCCCATTGGCGGAATTGTTTTAAGTCTTCCATGGACAAGTCATAGCCTGAAAGGTGAAGCAGGCTGTAAAGCAGCATGGAGCCATGCCCTGCAGATAACACAAAACGGTCACGGTTAAACCATTCAGGATTTTCCGGGTTGTGATTCATGAATTTCGTCCAAAGACTGTAAGCCATCGGTGCAGCACCCATTGGCATACCAGGGTGTCCAGATTTGGCTTTCTCAATGCTATCTATAGCCAAGGTACGGATAGTGTTGATTGATAATTGGTCAATTGAAGCAGTAGACATTATTTAATCATCCCTTCATCTACATATGTAAAAGATTTCTCGATACCATCATAAACATATTGGACATTTTATACAAGCACAATGCCCACCAATAGTGTCCCATAAAATCTTTCTTTGATACAAATAAAAAAACCTGCATTATAACTTTATAACTTTTTGTTATAATACAGGTTCCTTTATTTAGTTTAACGCAGGGAACTCACAATAAAAGATATCTTCCCCTTCATCATAGTCCAGTTTCATATCATCTACGAGCCAGCGGTCATCCGGTTTAATACAAAATTTCAATCCGCTTATTTCCTGAATATCATCACCGTCTGCCGGCTGAGCTGGGATGACGCCTAATGAGTATCCGCCGTTGCTTGCACTGCCTGCATATCGCGCATATAACCGGAGTGCCTCACCTTCATTAAGATCGATTTCACTATACAGTCTGACCACAGAATCCGTTATTGAAAAGGCCAAGGTGTTCTCCCCTTTCACAGTTGTTATATAACAGTATATACGAAATTCTGAATTTTGCAACAACAAAATAGCCTGATTTCTTTGTACTGAAATCAGGCCTTTTTACTTAATGCTTCATATTGTTCTGGCTTTTTTTACTTTCTTTTAGCTTATCCGGTGTTACATCATTGCCTTCCGGGTCAATGATCTTCAATGAATGCAATCTATTTTGAAAAGAAGTTCTGACGTTTTTCAGATACTCTTCCCTTAATTGCTTTTGTTCTTTGGCTTCTTCTGTTGACAAACCTTCTTGTTTAGATTTTTTGGCAAGAAAATTTATCCGTTCCAGTTTATCTGGTGTAAGCATGGAACACCTCTCCTTTTTCTTCGATATCCCTATCGTAACGAATATTAAGTAGAGTTTCCAGTCGGAGCACCTTCTAAATACTCCTTATACCTGCGGTGAACTGTCGCTTTTGATGCTTCATATCCAAAACCCCTTAGCGTAACGGCAATTTCTGCAAACGTAAGATCCATTCCTCTAAGCCGTATGATTTCATCAACCGGAAGTACCTTCCGGTCTCTTCCTCCATGATGGATGTTCTTTAAATTCTTTTGTGGTTTATAGCCTTTTTGAACAGCCTTCCTCATTCCTCTTTTTATCTTTAAGTTATGCAGCTTGCGCTGATATTCCTCTACAACGGCAACGATTTCAAGCACCATAGACTCCGCTTCGGAAAGATGGTATTCCCCTTGGCTGCTGTAGGTATAAACTTTAATGTTCCTCTTCTGAAGTTCGTGAAGAAGAACGATCTTGGCGTTCCCCCTGCCCAAGCGGGTATCATCCGTTACAAGAAGAACATCAAATTCTTCGTTTTGGGCCCGCTCGATTACCTCAAACAAACCATCCCGTTCCAGGCTGTATCCGCTTTCTCTATCTTTTATGACAGAGACAATGCCGAACCCATGGCTGAATGCCAGCTGTCTCAATTCATCTTCCTGCCGGGATAAAGAGGATGTCTGCTCTTCCTTTTCGGTGCTTACTCTGCAATAAATGATCGATCTCAATTGTGCCTCACCTGTCTTCTTCTGCCTTGATGGGTATCGTTAATTTCTGTCCTGGGGTAATGGTTCCTGCCTGTATTCCGTTATTCTTTTCAACCCAGTTGACAAATTCCCAATTTGAACCTTTGTCCTTCGTATATTCTTCGGCGATCTCCCAAAGTGAATCACCTTTATTAACGATAATCTCCATATATTCTCTGGATCCTTCTGCGTGAGACTGATAAGCGAACATAATAAAACCTGCTGCAACAATAGATAATAGCATAAATACCGGTGAAAATCCCTTCATCGTATATCTCCCCTTTGCGAATATGTGTTCTTATTAATTTTTATTATAATAGGAACACCTGTTCTTTACAAGGGTTTTCTTCGAACTTATGTTTGTATATCTTGTTCCTGCATGCTATACTTTTTTCAAGAGTATTCAGTGAATGAGGTGTAATCATGACAAAATTATCCAGAAGACAAATCGATATCCTGGACTTTATTAAGGAAGAAGTAAACGCGAAAGGCTATCCACCCTCAGTCAGGGAAATCGGTGAAGCAGTTGGACTGGCTTCAAGCTCAACCGTACACGGCCATTTATCCAGGCTTGAGAAAAAGGGGCTGATCAGGCGTGATCCTACCAAACCCAGGGCCATTGAAGTGCTCGGCCTCGAATCAGATCAGATCATAAACAGAACGCGATCAGTTAATGTACCGATCATCGGTAAAGTTACCGCGGGTTCCCCGATTACAGCTATCGAAAACGTTGATGAATATTTTTCATTGCCAGAACACGTTGTAGGAGACGATAATGTTTTTATGTTAACTGTAGAAGGAGACAGTATGATAGAAGCTGGCATCTACGACAGGGACCTCGTGGTCGTCAAGCAGCAGCCAACAGCTGAAAACGGTGACATCATTGTGGCCATGACAGAAGAAAATGAAGCGACTGTAAAACGCTTTTTTAAAGAAAAAGACCACATTCGCCTGCAGCCGGAAAACGCCGCTTTATCTCCAATTTTGCTGCAAAATGTGACCATACTTGGTAAAGTAATCGGTGTATATCGAACACTTCAATAAAAAAAAGCAAAAAACAGCGACCCCGCACACAAGGCTGGGTCGCTGTTTTAGTTATAAGGATAATATTAATTATGAAAGTTTGTACCGTCCGTCGTTGCTTCTATAATGCCCGCACGAATCACAAAGTCTCCAAAGTGCTCGCCTTCTTCGCGTTCTTTCGCAAATCTAGGGAACAGCATCTTCAATTCTTTTAAAATCTCTTCCTCCCCTATGTTTTCACGATACATTTTGCTCAATCGGCTGCCGTCAAACGCTGCACCCAAATACATGTTATATTTTCCTGGCGCTTTACCGATAAACCCAATTTCACCTAGCGCATGGCGGGCACATCCATTGGGGCAACCCGTCATTCGAACGGTAATCTCTTCGTTTCTCAAGCCGTTTTCTTCAGCTATGTTATCGATCTTGTTCATTAGCACCGGAAGATAGCGTTCTGCCTCCGCCATGGCTAGACCGCAAGTAGGAAGGGCCACACAAGCCATGGAATTGCGCCGGATCGCAGAAACTTTTTGGCTGTCGAGCATTCCATACTGTTCCAACAACTCTGTAATCTCTTGTTTCTTCTCTCTCGTAATATTGGCAATTATAAGGTTCTGGTTGGCGGTCAAACGGAATTCCCCTTTATGGACCTTCGCGATTTCCCTTAAACCGGTCATCAGCTTGCAGTTCTCAAAATCCGTGATACGGCCGCCTTCAACAAACAGAGTAAAATGCCAATTCTCCTGCACACCCTGTACCCAGCCATACCGGTCTCCATTATCTTCAAAAGAAAAGTCTTTCGCTTCATCCAGACTCCAGCCTAAACGGTTTTCCAGCTCTTCTTTAACGGTTTGAAGACCTAACCGGTCGACTGTATATTTAAAGCGGGCGTTCTTACGCTGTGAACGGTTTCCATAATCTCTCTGAATGGTAATGACTTTTTCAGCCACCTCAAGAATCTGGTCGGGTGTGCAAAAACCAATCACTTTTGACAGCTGCGGATAGGTTGCTTTATCTCCATGTGACATTCCCATGCCTCCACCAATGGACACATTAAATCCAATTAGCTTCCCATCTTCTACTACGGCGATTAAACCGAGGTCCTGTGAAAAGACATCAATGTCATTGGAAGGTGGAACTGCAATGCCGATTTTAAATTTACGCGGCAAGTAAAGCGGTCCGTACATCGGTTCAACTTCTTCTGTTTCTGGAGTGCCTGCTACTTTTTCCTCATCCAGCCAAACCTCGTGGTACGCTCTTGTTCTTGGCAAGAGATGGTCACTGAGTTTTTTGGACCATTCATACACATCAGAATGAACTTCTGATTGATAGGGATTGGAGATGCACATCACATTACGGTTTACGTCACCGCAAGCTGCAATCGTATCGAGCATTGATGCATGGATCTCCTGAATGGTATTTTTCATGTTCCATTTTAAAATGCCGTGCATTTGAAACGTCTGGCGTGTGGTTAATTTTAATGTTCCATTACCATACTGGTTGCCCAGCTGATCCAAAACCAGCCATTGAGAAGGCGTCACCACTCCCCCTGGCAATCTTACGCGGAGCATGAACTGATAAGCTGGTTCAAGCTTTTGTTTCTGCCGCTCTGTACGAAGGTCTCTGTCGTCCTGCAAATAGCTGCCATGATGCTTCATGAGGCGGTTATCATCATCCGGGATACCTGCACTGATCCGGTCAAGCATCACTTCCTTCAGCGTACCCCGTAAATAATTACTCTCTTCTTTTATACGTTCCACATCACTCGGTTTGCCTTCCGGTGCTTTTAATAATGGGTTTGACATCTCTTTAAACTCCTTTCTGTTGCCGGTCAATACACGTCACGCTGATAACGTTTTTCCTGCTGCATGCGGGCGACATACTCTTCCGCTTGTTCATGGGTCATGCTGCCTTCATTTTCAATGATTCCGATCAGTGTTTGATGAACATCATGGGCCATGTTTTTCTCATCGCCGCATATATATAAAACAGCACCTTCTTCTAACCAATGGAAGAGTTCTTTACTGTGTTCAAGCAGACGATGCTGTACATATACTTTTTCCTCGGTGTCGCGGGAAAACGCCACATCCATTTTTGTCAGAACGCCATTCTCCAGCCACTTTTGCCATTCTGTCTGGTATAGGAAATCACTGACAAAATGCTGATCTCCAAAGAACATCCATGATTTCCCCTCTGTACCTGTTTCCTCACGTTCTTGCATGAACGCCCGGAATGGCGCTACTCCTGTTCCAGGTCCTACCATAATGATCGGTGTTTCTCCGTTCGCTGGCAGTTTAAAATTCTGATTGTGCTGGATGTAAACCGGAAGTGTGTGCCCTGGCTCCAGCCTTTCCGCACATAAAATGGAACAAACGCCGCTGCGGCTGCGTCCGAAGGATTCATAACGCAAAGCGCCGATGGTTAGATGAACCTCGTCCGGATTGGCCTTCAGGCTCGAAGCAATCGAATACAAACGAGCTGGCATTTTACGTAAAATGTTGACAAAGTCCTGTGGTGAAACGGCCCATGGACCAAAGTCTTGAACGAGATCCAGAAGATCACGGCCCGAAAGATAACTTTTCAGCTCGCTCTCATGCCCTGCAGACAAAAGTTCATGCAGTCTTTCATTTTCAGTTAACTGTGCTGCCTGCCGAAGCAGCGGCTTTGTTAATACTGTAATTTCAAAATTGGTGATAAGCGCCTGCTTCAGAGCTGCCACATCTCCCTGCTTGTTCACTGTTATAATTTCTTCAGGATTCCAATGTAATTCCTCAAGAAGCAAATCAACCAGTTCCGGATCATTTTCAGGGTAGACTCCAAGACTGTCACCCGGTTCAAAAGATAGATTCGACCCTTCAAGCGAAAGTTCTAAATGGCGGGTCTCCTTATTCGAGCCGCGTCCGTTCAAATTAATATTTTCCAGAACCTCTGCATGAAATGGATTGGTCCGGGAATACGTTGCCTCTTCGGCTAGGGTTGCTGAAGCCTCTTGAAAAGCTTCACTTGCAGTCTCTCCCTGTGCCTCATTTAAACCTAATATTACTTTTGACAGCCATTCTGCTGCAGGCTCATCATAATCGAGATCGCAATCCACACGCGGTGTCAGGCGTTTACCCCCAAGCTCTTCCAGGACCTTATCAAAATCTTTGCCCGTCTGACAGAAAAACTCGTAGGAACTGTCCCCTAGTGACAGGACTGAAAAACGAAGATCTTCTAGTTTTGGAGCTCTTTTGCCATGGACAAATTCATGGAACGAAATCGCATTATCCGGCGGATCTCCTTCTCCATGTGTACTAACAATGATCAGCAGGTTTTTGAGTTTCTTTAGCTGATTCGGTTTAAAGTCACTCATGGAAGAAACCGTTACCTCAAAACCTTTCTCTTTGAGAGCTTTACTGCTGTTATCCGCAATGCCTTGAGCATTCCCGGTTTGAGATCCGTAAAGGATGGTTACTTCTTTAGAAACGGGCAAAATGGAGCCTTGCTTTACAACAGCTACTGGTCCCACTGGTGCTGCAAGTGACTGAGAAGCCGCTAAGTAACCGGAAAGCCAAAGCTTTTGTGCTTCAGTTAACGTCGGTATCAGCTTGTTAAGGAGCTCAGCTTGCTCCTGATCGAATGGACTGTTTGTTGCCTGAAGTTGCAATGATAACACCTCACATTGAAATATAAACATAATTTTCCGTCATTTCACTTTAAAAGTTTCCCTCTAGGTTAAGACTAAATTATTTCTATCCATTAACTCGGTTTTAATCTTAAAAATAGTCAGAACCCTTAAAAAATTTATATCCTCTACTTTACCTCAGTACAAAACATTAGTAAAATACATATTAATTATCGTTGCCATTAAGATTACTAATCATAAAGGATGTTTTAAAAAATGTATTATGATGCATTAAAAACGTTCGTCACCCTGGCCGAGGTAAAAAATTTTACAAAAACAGCAGAACTTCTTCGGATGTCTCAGCCGAGTGTCAGTTTGCATATTAAAAATCTGGAAAAAGAGTTTCAAACCAAGCTTTTTCTCCGCTCACCCAAGTTTCTGCAAATTACGCCTACAGGTGAAATATTATATGACCGGGCAAAACTGATCCTTACGATTTACGAACAAGCCCGGCAGGAGATTGGAGAGCACCATACAACGATTAAAGGTGAGCTGAAGATTGGGGCCAGTTTTACAATCGGAGAATATATCCTCCCCTCACTTCTTTATGAGCTGCAAAAACAACACAAAGAGCTTCAGCTGCAAGTGCTGATTGGAAATACGGAAGAAATCGTTGGATCCGTGCGCAACTACAAAGTGGATGTTGGACTGATTGAAGGGCAAACAAACGAAAAGGAGCTTTCAGTCCATCCGTTTATGAGTGATGAACTCTTTATCGTTTCTTCCCCAAGCCACTCCCTTGCCTCCAAGGACAAAGTGACCATAGATGATCTGCAAAATCAGCAATGGGTATCAAGGGAAACGGGATCCGGAACACGCGATTATCTTACTCATGTCATCAGATCCAATGGTTTGAAAACAAAGTCTCTGCTGACGATCAGCTCCAATCAAGGCATTAAAGAGTCCGTCATTCATGGGCTGGGGCTGTCACTTCTTTCCGGCAGCGTGATCGAACGGGATGTACAGTACGGCAACCTGTCTATTATAAAAATCCAGAATCACTTCTTTAACCGAAAATTTTCCTACATTTATTCGCCCATTGTCCAGGAAAACAGAAACGTCTCTGCTTTTCTGCAGGTCATCCATCAGAAATATCCCTCTTCAATTTAATAACTGCATAACAAAAGACACTGCTTTATTTGGCTGTGTCTTCTCCATGTCTCTGCAGCTGATTCAATAGTAGAAAAATGAATCATGTTTCCGTCAAGGTTGTCTAATTGGAAAATAATAATTTTCATATATATTTTAATCAGCTTATTTACTAGATATATTTAATTTACTCACCTTTCACGTCAAACATTAAGGAAGGATCTACGATGAAACATCATTCAGTCCCCTTATTAAACATGGTTTTCATTGCTATTCTAGTATTGATATGGGGCCTTACCTGGCCTATTTCCAAGGTAGCACTTCATTATTGCCCTCCTGTACTCTTATCGGGTTTCCGATCACTTGGAGCCGGAATTCTATTGTTTCTTTTTGCTTTGCCACGATATAAAAAAATGAGTTTTAACAGAAACTGGAAGATGTACTTTTTCTCCAGTCTGTTTAATTCGGTCTTGTTCTATGGCCTGCAAACCATTGGACTGATGTTTATGCCAGCAGGATTGTTTAGTGTCATTGTTTATTTACAACCGGTTCTGATTGGTATTATTGCGTGGTTGTGGATTGGAGAAACCATGACAGCACTAAAACTAACAGGTTTACTTCTTGGCTTCGCCGGAGTAGCCACGGTCAGTCTTGGAGGATTATCATCTCATATCTCTCTCATTGGCATACTGCTCGGGGTCTGTACAGCTTTAAGCTGGGCAATCGGTACCGTTTATATGAAATCAATCAGCTCAAAAATCGATGGGATCTGGCTCATTACCATTCAAAATATTATCGGCGGACTGATCATGACAGGAGCAGGCAGCGGAGTGGAGAAATGGTCCAGCATTACATGGAGTTTTCCCTTTGTTCTGACCATGTTGTTTTTAGCTTTATTTTCTGTAGCCATTGCTTGGTTGATCTACTTCCATTTGCTCTCCAGAGGAAATGCAAGCATGATTGCTTCTTTTAATTTTCTCGTGCCGATCATCTCTATTTTTATTGGTATCTTATTTTTGGATGAGCCGTTCACCAACACACTTTTAATCGGATTACTCCTGATCATTGCCAGCATATATCTGGTGAATCGTAAATCAAAATTATCTGTGAGAAGAGCGAACGCTAATTTACATACCATAAAATAGTATGTATCGATTAGCCATCTTTAGTTTTCCAATTAACAATGTAGTCCCCAGCAAATTTTGATTTTCAGTTTTCAATAGCCTGACAGGCTTTCATTCCTATAATGTCTTTAGATGTATAACCTCCGTCTTTTATAACTTTTTGTTCCAATGCCCGCATAGAAACGGCGTTTTGTGTATTTTCTTTACATAATATAACAGCTCTTAGTTGTTTTTTTAAATTAAAGGGAGATTGAGAGCAAAATAAAAAGCACCTAAAAATTATCTTAGTCCTCTTTTCTTATAAGGCTCAAATTCTTCCTTGTAATAAAGAACACAAAGATGATATACATCAACGGCATCCGTCTTTACCTTCCTAAGGCTTGTTTTCTTGGCTTGATTTGAACTAATCGGATTTACCAAGATGTATAGATATTGACTGTCCTCAAGACATTGAATAATTGGTGTATGGTAATGTCCTGTAGATTCAAGAATGACCGCTGGCCGAACCCCGGTATCTCTCTCTATTCCTCTCAAGAAAGAAACAAATGAATCTAAGTCCTCCTTGGTATGCTTCACACTGAAGCTTTTCCCAAAAGGCCTGTCTTTATCTAAAAAGGCTTGAGCTTCACTTTCCCCTTTGGCCAAGTCTAGGCCAACTACTGGATTCAATAATTATCTCTCCCTTTGTTGTACTCGCCAGTAACCCCTAACCTTCCTGTAGTTCCATAGCTTCGCTTGTTATACGAGATCATATGTCCCAACCAGCCTCAAACATCATTCTACAAGAAGGGGCGAACAGTTTAGTTGACGAGATCTAACTCCCACGCACCCGTACGTTCTACCCTGGCTACTGAAATAATAGGTCCTATAAAAAAAGAGCAACCAGTAAAAACTGGTTAACTCCATAATACGATCGCACCCGTTAATTGAAGAAGAATTATTGTAGAGTTGAACCATATTGCGAAACAAGAAAAAGAATGGAGGAAATCGAACTCTAAGAACCAAAAACCGCAAAAACAAGTCTCTTTCTCTATTCATTCATATTGCCAAAGAAGAAATCTCTTCACTCATTTTATTTGGTTCTATTTTTTAACCAGCTGTCAAATTCGGAGGCGACTAGGCGTTCACCTGTTAATCCTTCAGATTGCTCGGAAGCAAGATAAACGATAGGATTTGCCATGATTTCCGGCTTCAGAAGCTGAGAGTTTCCTTCAAGTTCCCTTCTCACTTCATCAGGTATCATTCCGGTTACGGTGGCCCCGCCAGGAAGAAGCATATTTACCGTCACACCAAATTCACGCAGGTCTTCAGCCATGATAAATGACAGGGACTCGGTTGCGGCACGAGAAGGGCCGTATGGGACAAATCCTTTTCGTTTCATGGTTTCATAATTCATCGATATATTGATGATTTTTCCTTTTGCCTGCTTGACCATCAGAGGAGCGAATCCCCGGGCGGTTAGGAAATAACCGGTCACATTTGTATCGATTAAATTTCGAAACCCTTCAGGAGAGACCTGATAGAAAGGCTGTGGTTCTGTAAGGAATTTTGGATTTACAGTCCTCATGCCTATCCCGGCATTGTTCACGAGGACATCGATCTTACCCCATTCCGTTTTTACCCAGTTCACTGCATCTTGTACCGATTCCTCTGACCTGACATCCAATGGAAGTTCAAAAACATTCGAATATCCCTTATCTTGAAGGTTTTTTACAGCTTCCGTCATTTTTGCTCCCGGACGGGATGCCACTGCAACCGTTGCTCCTTCATCAAGAAGTGCTTCTACCATGGCATATCCTAAACCGCTTGATCCTCCTGTAACAACCGCATGTACGCCAGTTAATTCTTTAGCCATTTTTCCACCCCATTTGGTTTAAATTCAAATCTTCGAAAGGATTATGATAGTATGTACAGTTTTTATATATCAGTTCCCCTGCAGTTAAAAATTTTATGTGTATCGGAAGCGACTAAGTTTTTCCAAACTTATTCTTTCTTTCTTTGATAATAAAGTCCAGCCAAATAATCCATTATCTTAAAAACCTGGGATGGTTAAAGATCAGGAAAATCCCGACCACTAATTTAACCCTTTTTTCCATAGAAATAAATTCCTTCCAAATTCCAGAATATAACTTTATTATATCTCAAATTACTCTGAAAATAAAAAAGCTGATCCTGTAAGTGTACATAAGAACAATCGGGGTCCGCCTGACTTATTGATTTATCGATTGGATGATTTTATTTACTAAACCTTCCGCATCTTTTGCTTCTACAGTCGTTAATTGGATGCGGCAGAACAGGTTTACCCGGAACTCCAGGCACCTTCTAAAGCAATCTGTGACTTTTACATCAACTTCTTATGATGTTTGAGGCGGAGTAATTCCAACACTTTTCAGGTTTTGGTTTTCTTGTTAAACTAAACCAGCTAATAGGAGTCAATAGTTTTTTATTAAAATGAATTATCTCTCGTGGTATACTTTTTAACGGCAGGCCAAATAACCCTCCAAATACTGTTGGAAGGTTTTTCATATGCAGTATTTTATTGTGGATTAAGCCAAATACAGGAACTGCTCATTTCGTTTTAGGATTGCAAAAATCCAGTGTAGAAGTTTATTTACGCAAGCTATCATCGCTACTTTTGAGGGTTTTCCTTCATTTCGTTTTCGATCATAATATTTTTTTAGCTTCTTGTTTCGAGAGCTTCTTATTCCACATAATACGGCCATATACAAAGCGTGTCGTAACCGGCTTGAACCTCGGTTTAGTAATATGATTTAGGGGGCTAACAGTTTAGTTGACGAGATCTAACTCCCACGCACCCGTACATTCTGCCCTTGCTACTGAAATAATAGGTCCTATAAAAAAAGAGCAGCCAGTAAAAACTGGTTAACTCCATAATACGAATGCACCCGTTAGCTCAATAGCAAATGAATTACAACTCGCTATTTCTCCCAAAGCTCGACCAGTCGACCTTCTGGATCTTCAATCCAAATAAACTTTCCATATTCACTAATCTCATTTTTCTTTGCAAGAGGTACACCAATATGTTCGAGATGCTTAATAGTCTCGTCTAGATTATGTACTTGGAAATTTAACATCACTTGTTGTTCTGTTGGAAAATAACTGTCATTCTCGGTAAAGAAAGAAAAGATAGTTTCATTTCCTGATTGGGGTTTTATCATAGCCCCATTCCAATTTTCCATATCAATCTTCAACACTTCACTGTACCATTTTTTTACAGCTTCAAGATTCTTAGTTCTCCAAAATATTCCTCCAAAACCTTTTATCATCTTATCTAACTCCTGTCCGTCATCAAATTTTCAGCTATTTCCTTTTTCAACATTACTGCTTCGTTCAATTATTAAATTCAGCAAAAAGGTGCGTAATCCTTCTTGGATCAACGCACCCGTTAGTTCAATTGGAAATCTTTTTTTCGGCATAATCCATTCTACACATGGTCCAATCAAAACTTGTTTTTTGATTTTTCCACACAGATTCCAAAAGCTTAATAATAATTCTTACTTCAACATTTCTTTTTAAAAGGTCTCCAAATATTATTGTGTTAAAAACGGTTTAGTTTGACGAAGGTATGGCTTGATTCAATACTTTATCCATACATCGCTGTATTTTTTCCTTCTTTTCAGCACTTAAAGGACGTGAAGGTGCCAATACATCGGTAGAGATCTCGATCCCACGCATCCTTATGGCTTCTTTAGCTACATTCACAAAAGGAGAATCGAGTTTATATAAAAGGGGAAATGGCGCTAACTTTTTGTGTAATTCAATCGCTTTCCCGTAGTTTCCTTCCTTAAAAGATTGATAGAGGCCAACAGTAAGCTCAGGGATAAAATTGGCCGTTAGCGGGATGGCACCGTCCCCGCCAACAGATAATGTATTTAATAAGTGATCATCGTATCCAGAGAGAACCGCAAAATCTTCTTTAAAGGACTTCACCGTTAAGATCATTTCCCTGGTATGCCCCACAGATTCAACCGTTTCTTTAATGCCCACGATATTTGGATGCGATTTCACAAGCTTAAGTACAAATTCTGGTGATAAATCTTGTCCTGTTAATCCAGGGAAATTGTAGAGCAGAATGGGCAGATCAATCGCTTCAGCAATCTCGGCATAATGTTGAAAAAGATTCTCCTCTGTAAGCTGCCAATAATAAGGGTTAATGACAACAATACCGTCTGCTCCAGCCTCTTTTGCATGCATACTTAATGAGATGGTTTCTAGTGTGCTTGGAGTACCTGTTCCAATGAGAACGGGGACCCGGCCGTTAACAAACTGAATGGCAAATTCAGCTACAGCTTTTCTTAATTCAACCGTCATCTGGCTGAATTCACCACCTGTCCCTAAAAAGAACAGTCCATCTACTTTTGATTCAATTAAGAAATCAATCAGATTTCCCATACCCTTTTCATCTAGTCGTCCATCTTTATGTAATATGGTTGGAATCGGTGGAATAACACCTTGGAATTTTGCTGACATATGATCTCTCCTTTTTTAAAAATTGATTAATAGTATTAAAGCAGATCTGAGCTATATAAACCTCCTTTCCACCTAAAGGATTTTATAATATCAAACAAGGTTTCTATTCTCTGAATATATCATAACATTTTTTCTGAAAAATTAGAATTATATGCCAATGGGATTAACGGACTGTAATGTCCTTGGGACCGGACAAAATTGTTCCAGTTTACGCAAAAAAACAACTAGGATGTACCTGGCTGCTCTTTTACTGATTATTCTTATCTTTTATGTATTTATTTAAGTATACCAAACTACTACGGCTATACATGCTATAGCGCCTGCCACCATGTGCTTAATTTCATTTGCCATCAAGCTATTCAGGTAAATTATGAAAAACTTGATTTCTAAACAAATGGGGTTGTTTTTGTAGCAATCAAAACGGTTTTACAATATCCACTTTTTCACTCGAAGCGAGTCATTTGGCCGCTGTTGACGTTAGCTCACTATAAACAGAAATTTAGTTAGGTGGTTTAGAAAAGGGGATACCTTATAAACTAGATGCAATTCTTTTATTTCGATAACACAGTCGTGGTTATTGAAACCATCGATAAAATTTCCATATAAGGAACATGAAGATGCTGTATCCGAAAAATGAATAAGAATGATGCCACGCTTCGCTATGAGTAAACAATCCTAATTTCTCTCCAAACTGTTCGGAAATACTTATACAAAGTCCAATTAAAACGATAAATAGAATTCTTAAAAGCTGAGGCAACTTTTTTACGATCCGTAAAAAGAGAGCAGTAAAGATTGGCAATATCAATAATGTAAAGGCAACATTGATGGTAAATACACCTGGGAAGGGTCTTTCTGGAAAGGCATACATATGTTTTCCGACAAACAGTAAGTCCAAATACGTTCCTGTGAAAGAAGAGAAAATGATGGTGGCTACAAAAGCTCCTTGATGGCTACTCTTCTTCTGCCTCTTCGCGGAGAAGGACGTTTTTTTTTTGCCATAATGGCCAGTTCAATTTTTTCAAGTGTTTTGCAGTATTCATCATAAATTTTCCCATCTGTAGTTTCTCCCTTATCAATTAAGTAGTCAATGATATTCCAGTCTTCAAACCAGTCTCCGCTTTCAGGGTCTTCGTGATTAACATCTTTCCATGCGTATATTAATCGAGGACTGAATAAACGATGTGCCCCTTTTCTTAATTGGCATTTTTTTATCCGCCGTTTATAAAAGGCACGGGAGAATGACTCGTTAACATCATAAAACAAATGCGGCCAGTAATCTTTTCTCGAACCGGTATGTGGATGATCATGAGCCCAATCGACTACTCCGGATAAGATGTTCTCTCGGCAAAACAACAGTGAGTATAATCGCTTGCCCAGCAAAATCCGTTCATGAAGGGAGGTGAAATGCTTCATTGTATCACCGACTAACAATGTTTCTCGTTTGGTCTCATCCTTATATAATGGAAAAAGAATGTGATTAAAGCGAAAAAAATCATAAAGTTTGAATCCAACGCTATTTAGCACAGTCTTTTTAAAATGGGCTTTTTGAATAACCTTTTTTTCTAAATAGCTTTGTTCATTGATAACAGTAGCAATGGCTAACGTATAGCGGTCGCCCGTCCTCCAAAAATGATTCCACATCGTTTCCATAAACGTTGACACATTGAAAAAAGGTAGAAGATGAAACAGTTTTTTGGATCTTTTCACACTTTGTTCATACAACAAAAATTGTGGATATACATCCAGGAAGATTAACCAGTTTCCTCGTTCCAAAAAAGAAAAGTAGGTGAGTTGATCTTTTTCAGACAATAGTCTCGTATATAACTCCCCTTTTAAATCCGTCATATTCCAACCGCCATTACGCGATACCATATGTCCAAGTAGTGCCCAATGGATTTCTGGGTATCGGAGGTAAAACTGATAATAGGCATGCGTACGTGTCACATTATTTTTATTGCGTTGTCTTGTACATTCTTTAATTTCATGAATTAGCATTTTCTCTTCTTCCGTTAATTCCCACGATTTAACAGAAGCTTGTTTGCTTTTACCTTTTTTCTTTAATTCTTGTTTGACATCTAAAAGAAAATATGGAAACTTATAGGAATAACTATTCCATTTCCTTTTCCAATCCTTGTTATGCATCCCTCTTCCTCCCGTTAACATGAATGTTGCTCTTTCAAGGGCGATTAAATTAATCTGGGGAATACAATAAGATGATCAATTTTTCAATCTATACAAAAGAAATGAATCTTCTACTCTACTAGTAACAAAGGGGCTACTATCATTTTATTACGAACATTAGGAATAAATGATGATCGTTTTTTCAACAACCAAACGTGATTCAGTGCTATTCAGCTTTTTCTTTTGTCGATAGAAATTGTACCGAGAGATGCAGCCCCCATATCTTGCAAGCTTGGAATGGCACCCTCTAACATGTTAAGTACAAACTGCCGTTTAGTGTACACCATGACCTCAAGGTAATTGTTTAAATATCCTCAAAACAAGAGAATCCGTTCTCTTCTTGTCATGACTTCTGGATCCCTAAAAAAGGGGCTGTCCAGAAAGTCGAAAATTGACCTTCAGGCAGCCCCTTTTTGGCTTGAAAAATCTTCAATGAAAAGTTAATTGAAGTGGAAGATGCGAGACTCCTCGAAAATGAACTTCACATTTTCTTCGTGCGATATAACGCTGCCGAAGCTTTCCTTGTCCTGCGGGACTAGCGTGACAGGTGAGACTCCCGCCGGTGCTAGCTCCAAAAAGTAGGCGTTCACGCCGGTAAGGCTCACCGCACGCCCCCACGAAAGTAGGAGCTCGCGCCGGTAAAAGCGAGCAGCCTGGAACGGAAATCAACAGCTTACAGACTTCTAGGACAGCCCCTCTTGCTCCCTTTATATCTCCGTATCCCAAAGCATAATTCACTTTTCCGGGAGTTAGGCTTAGCTTTGTTTACCCTTACATTTACATGCTACGCTTATTTTCATATGAAAAATAAGCGTACTTCCTCCCCCGGTTCCAATAAATATCAAATTTACTTTAGATGTGCATCATAAGAAAATGGCATAATTACGAGAATCATGTGAAATGTTCGTTTAACCATAAGGTCGATGCTGCTATAAATTTTTCGGCAGCTGGCGGAAGATTTTTGAAGGATATCGAACCAATGCCGATGGAGGAAATTGCTCGATCATCTGAAAGGGGTATTTTTTTTACACCATCAGGAAGATTATGTAAAGCGATGTCTGGCAGGATAGCTACACCAAGGGAGTTTTTTACCATCGAGATAACAGCATGTTCATCGTCTAAATGAAAAGCAATTTCAGGAGAAAGTTTATTTGATTTCAAAATGTTATGGATGATTTTAAGGGTAGAATTTTGGACAATCAGCTTCTCTTCATTCAGTGCATTTGTCTTTATAGAATTTTCAGCACCAAGATGGTGGTTTTCCGGAACAACACAGCAAAACGCTTCTCGCTTTAAATGGAGAACCTCCAGATCGGCAGCAGGCAGCATTAAAAAACCGAAATCTACAATCCCCTGTGAAATCCACAGAGAGATTTCCTCCTGTTTCCCCTCCATAATGTCTACTTTTATATGAGGATATTGATCCATGAATTTTTTCAATATTCCAGGAAGCCATACAGCAGAAATAGATGAAAATGTGCCAATCCTAACAGTCCCTATTTCTAGTCCTCTTATTTCCCCAGCCTCCTGAAGCATTTTTTCATTTAAATTTAGAATCTCCCTAATATATAACAACATTCGCTCACCGTTTACGGTTAGCCTGATGCCGGCTTTATTACGGGTTAATAAGGAAAACCCCAGCTCTTTTTCCAAGCTGGAAATGGCATGACTTACCCCTGATTGGGAAATATTTAACGATTCACTTGCTTTTGTTAAGCTGCCAAGTTCTACTACTGTATGAAATATTTCATATTTGCCTATCGACAAATTCATCCCTCTTTATATTAGTTTTACTCATAATATAACATAAAAAATGAATTAACTTCATCATATTCCGACAATGAAAGAGACTGCTTGAGCAGTCTCCCTCTTGAAACATCATTTCGGAAAAATGATTTCATCTATAATCCCATACTCTTTAGCCTCTTCAGCACTCATAAAGTAATCCCGGTCAGTATCTTTAGCCACTGCTGTGTTCCTTATTCCATTAAAGCGCCCGATCACGAAAGATCAACTTATTATATAGAAAAGATCATCCGATTTCTTTTTAATGTCCTGCCATCATTGCTGCATTCGCGTCTTTTGTTTCATCATCTGGTGCATGTTCCGGCTGTTGTTGGTTATTTCCTGAATCAGTGGCTGTAGCTTTTCTTCATTCCAGAAAGGGAAATTTGCTTTATCATATAAATGGTCTCCATTAATTGCTAAGGTCCAATCAATGATACCAGTGATTTGATTATCTTTTGCCAATAAATTATATGACCCTAAATCTCCGTGAACAATATATCTTTTGTTTACATTGATACTTTTTATGTGATTTTAATTCTTGAATAGCTTTCGTGACGACTTCTGAATCCAGTCCTTTCTTTTCCAATGAAGCCCAATTATAAATGTCATTATTATAAACTGCCTCTATAAAATCTAACCAAGTGGGGTATGAAGCATTACCTGAACTGTCGAAATAACCATACCCTTTATTATTATCAGACACTTCAATTGATTCAAGGATTTCTAAGTTGTTTAACACATCTGGAACAATATCCAGTAATTGTTGACTATTAAAGTCAAACAATTTGTCACCTTCTATATATTTGGATACCACATATGCCAGTTCTTCGTCTGTCTGATGAACTTCTAAGATCCTATGAACAGGCAGAAATTTATTAAAATTACCTAAACAGGTAAAATTACCCATACTTATATAATGATACAGCCGACCACTCGACCTTCTTTTCCGTTTTTTTGTGTGAATTTGCCGAAAAATCGGCACACCCTGAAGGCCATTGTGATTTTTGTAAGCGATTTTACGATAAATAGAGTTGGCACAAATCTTGCATTAGTAAGAGATGAAGTCTATTCATAAAAGGAGGAACTCGTGTGAAAGCAGCTGTTATTAATGAATTTAAAAACAAGTTGGAAATTAAGGATGTTCCAAAACCGAAGTTGGAATTTGGGGAAGTGCTTGTCAGAATTGAAGCTTGCGGCGTCTGCCATACCGATCTCCATGCCGCCCATGGCGATTGGCCGGTCAAGCCAAAGCTCCCCCTCATTCCCGGACACGAAGGAGTCGGGATTGTAGAAGAAATTGCAGAAGGAGTTACTTCTGTAAAAGTTGGTGACCGTGTAGGGATTCCCTGGTTGTATTCTGCTTGCGGAGAGTGTGAATATTGCTTAACCGGCAGGGAGACACTCTGTCCCGACCAACTGAACGGCGGATATTCGGTGGATGGCGGATATGCCGAGTACTGTAAAGCACCTGCCAGCTATGTCGCAAAAATCCCTCCAAACGTTGACCCTGTGCAAATCGCCCCGATTCTTTGTGCAGGTGTGACTACTTACAAAGCATTAAAAGTTTCCGAAGCAAGACCTGGTGACTGGGTAGCCATTTATGGAATCGGAGGACTCGGCCATGTTGCTTTGCAATATGCCAAGGCAATGGGATTCAATGTGATAGCAGTCGATATCCAGGACGAAAAGCTGGAACTTGCAAAAAGACTAGGCGCTGATCTAACGGTTAACGGAAGAAATAACGACCCTGTCCAAGTAATTAAAGAAAAAACCGGCGGCGTTCAATCCGCCATCAGTGTGGCTGTTTCAAGAATTGCTTTCGAACAAGCCTATCATTCTGTAAAACGCGGCGGCACGCTGGTTGTGGTTGGACTACCTGCCGATGAACTGCCCATCCCGATTTTTGATACCGTTTTAAACGGAGTCTCAGTCAAAGGCTCCATAGTTGGAACCAGAAAAGACATGCAGGAAGCTCTTGCATTTGCTGCCCAAGGAAAAGTAAAAACGAATATTGAAACAGCACCGATCAACCAGATTAATGAAATTTTTGACAAGATGGAAAAAGGAGAAATCAACGGACGATATGTACTAACCATGTAGAATGGCCGAAAAGCCAAAAGGAGGCTGAGCTCAAAGAGAACGAGCTAGCCTCCCTTTTTTTCGTTTAAAAAATAACGCAGCTGACGAGTCGTGATTTCTAACCGTTCCGCCGCTTCCTTTCGATTTCCCATCGTTTCTTTCAGCATCTTTGTAACAAATGCCCTCCCGATACGAACTTCCAACTCTTTCACTTGTTGAATAATTTCATCAAGCCCTACGTCCTGTTCAGCCGCCCATAATTGATGTATATGTTTGACCCAGTCCTCGAGGTAAAATGGCAGATCCTTTTCTGATTTCCTTAAGGCAGGAATAATGGAGGCGCGAGAACTAGTCCTATCATAGGTGGCAGCTCTTAGTTTATCCGGTAGATATTCGGATGTAATCATCCGCGTTTCTCCTTCAGCCAAAGCGGTTGCACGTTTTACAACGTTCACAAGTTCTCGTATATTTCCTGGCCATTGATAGTGCTGTAATAGATTTACCGCCTCTTCTGAAAAAGGGAGCTGGGATTGCTGTTTTTCAAGAAAATAGGTTAATAGTTCCGGAATGTCTTGTTTACGGTCACGAAGAGGAGGAATAGTCAGTTTTACAACCTCCAGTCGATAGAGCAGGTCTTCTCTGAACATTTTTTGTTCCACGGCACCAGCAAGATCCACGTGAGATGCAGCCACTATTCGTGTGTTTGTTCTTCTGACAGCTTCATCACCAACTCTCATATACTCTCCTGATTCAAGCACTCGCAGCAGCTTTACTTGGGTAGATAAAGAGGCTTCTGCAATCTCATCCAAAAATATTGTTCCTTTATTCGCAATTTCAAATATTCCCTTTCGTTCTTTTATGGCTCCGGTAAATGCCCCTTTCTCATGGCCAAAAAGCTCACTCTCTAAAAGAGATTCTGAAAGCGAACCGCAATTCACTGCAAGAAAGGGATTGTCGGATCTTAAACTGGCTTGATGAACAAAGTGAGCAAGCACCTCTTTACCTGTTCCTGTCTCTCCCTCAATCAGCACATTGATATTTTTCTTTGCAATTTTATAAGCAAGCATAATCAAATGCCGCATTTCCTTGCCGGAGCCAATAACCAACCCTGTTTGTTTTGCAATTCTATGTATTTCACTGTCATTGACCGTCTGGTTATGATGAAGCAGGCGATCAATTAAAGACTCCAATTCATCAATATCTTCAAACGGCTTTTCAATGTAATCATTTGCCCCCAATTTAATAGCATCCACTGCTGTTTTGATCGTACTATAACCAGTCATTACAATGGATTTGCACCCGGGACATGTTTTCTTGAGCTGTTTAAGAATATCGAGACCATTGGCATCAGGCAGTCGAATATCCAGCAGAGCCAAATCATAGACCCGCGCCCTGATTAAATGGTAAAAATCTTTACCGCTCCCTCCAAGGGAAACGGTGTAACCTTTACTGGATAACAAATACGATAAAAAATGCCCTACTTCCGGTTCATCATCAATGATTAAAATATTAATCATGCTATCCCCGCCTTAGCTCTCAATTCAAATCTATTCATCCATTATTGCAGGCAAGAAAAGAGTAAATGTACTCCCCAGCCCCATATCGCTTTTGACCTCAATCGTTCCACCGTGAGCCTGGGCAATTCCCAGGCTCACAGATAAACCAAGGCCTGTGCCTTTCCCTTCCTTTTTTGTGGTGATGAAGGGATGGAAAATCTCCTGGATCTGTTTATCACTGATTCCTATCCCGTTGTCAGTAACCGACAGGCAAATCCACTCTTTTCCCTTTACCAAACAGGAGGCTGTAGCTATGGTAACCTTTTTATTTTTTTCGCTTCTGTTCTCAAGCGCATCCTTTGCATTTAGTAATAAATTGATCATTATCTGGCCGATTTGCTTCTGATTTCCGTTGATTTTGGGAAGCGGTGATTGTTTTACTACCTCCACTCTTACATTTTGCTTCTCAATCTGGTACACAATTAAGCTTAAATATTGATCAATGACCTCGTTAAGGGAACATTCCTCAAAAAAATATTCATCCTGTCTCGAGAATGTTAACAAATTTTGAATAATACTCTTGCTCCTTTTTCCACAGTTCACGATGTCGGTTAACAGCCGGTATGAAGGTTCATCTTTATTCGCTGTTCTTAACAACAATTGTGAATTCCCCAGGATAGCGGTTAACGGATTGTTCAGTTCGTGGGCCACACCTGCCGCTAACTCCCCGATTGCTGCAAGCTTGCCTGATTGTACAAGCTGGGCTTCCATTTTCCGTTTTGCAGAAACATTTCGTAAATATAAGATCAACCCATACATTTGTTTTTTTTCATTTAGCACCGGAGAAATAGTGGTTTCAAATATTTGTCCGTCTGCTCGTCGAATTTCTTGCAGTGCAGCCTTTTTCTTTTGAAGACAATCCTCCATCAGGACTTCTATTTCATTATGATTGAGAAAAAGTCGAATGTTTCTCCCCGTTTCCTCTGCATCTTTTAATTGTAAATAGTCTTTAGCAGATGCATTGACCTTCAAAATTTCACCCTTTAAGTTGAGTACGAAAATCAAATCAGTCACTGCTGAAAACGTATCTTCCCATTCCTTTTTGGCGTTTAAAACCTCGTTGTAAAGTCTGGCGTTTTCCAGACAGACCGAAAAATGATCGGAAAGCTGCTGAAGAAAAGAACCATCTGACTTATCATATTCGATGATCCCCTTGCTTCCAATGCCAAGAACTCCAATCACCGTCCCTTTGCTGTACAGAGGGAAAACCAACATACTTTTTAATGACTGACCCGAAGCTGAAATGGTTTCAGTCTCTTCCTCAAAGGTATGGTACAGCATTTTACCGCTATCCAATGCTCTTCCATAAATCGATCGATCATGAAGCTGATGATTCATTGCGTCATGTTCGTTTGCATAAAAATTTGTTAATACGAGTGTTTCCCCCTGACAAATGGACAAGCTGATCGAATCAAATTCATACATGGTTTTCAATTTATCCAGTATGTTTTTTAGCATCTCATCCATTGGCATTTCCACATTCAAGCTTTTCATCATATCATTAATAATTTCTAGCTGAAGATTTTTCTTCTGCATCTTCATGACTGTTTTTTTCAATTCGGTGTAGTAATTACGCTTTGAGGATTGAACACCCGTAAGCTGTTCGATTAATTGGTGCCGCATGGTCATTTTTTCCAACCCCCTTACAAGGCTTGTCGATAAAGCTGAATGACATCTTCTATTTTAATATCACGAGGATTGGTTATCATGCATGCATCTTCCAATGCGACCTGGCTCATTTCAGAAATCCCCTCATCCGTAAGTCCCATTTCCGATAGCCGCTGTGGTGCTCCGATATCCAGGGATAATTGTTTAATATAATCAATAGCTTTTTTTCCTGCCTCTATATTTGACAGGTTCTGAACGCTTTCTCCGCACAATTCAGCAATCGTGCTGAATTTTTTCGGTACAGCAAGAAAGTTGAACTCCATGACATGCGGTAGCAATACGGCATTTACCTCACCATGAAGCAATGGAAACCGGCCTCCAATGGCATGAGACATGGCATGCACGGCTCCCAATATGGCGTTGGAAAAAGCCAATCCTGCCTGTAAGGAAGCCATCGCCATATGATACTTGGATTCCATATTAATTTTCGAGGCAACGGATGGACGGAGATGGTCTGCCACAAGCTGAATCGCATTTTTGGCCTGAACATCTGTCAAAGGTGTGGCTGCTATACTTACATAGGCTTCTATCGCATGGGTTAATACATCCAATCCGGTTGAAGCGGTCAATTGAGGACTTTTGGTCGTCAGTGTTTGAGGATCAACAATGGCAATATCCGGAACTAATGATTTCGATACAATGGTCATTTTCTTTTTATTTTTTGAGTCAACGATAACAGAGAACTGGGAAACTTCAGAGCCCGAACCAGCGGTGGTGGCGATCATAACCATTGGCGGCAATGGTTCATTGATTTTATCCACACCTTCATAATCATGAATACTTCCGCCATTGGTCACCAGGATGGCGATTGCTTTTGCTGTATCAATCGCGCTCCCTCCTCCTACGCCAATGACAGCATCACACTCATTGGCAATATACTGTTCTTTCCCCTTTTCAACCTCGAAGTCTTTTGGATTGGTCGTAATATCATAAAAAGTAGCAAAGAGCAGCCCTGCCTTTTTGCAGTTTTCAATCACATTCTCGAGCCACCCCTCATTCATGACACCCCGATCGCTTACGATCAGAACTTTTTTAGCTCCCAGCCGAAGACAGCTTTCTCCAACCTGATCCCTTGAACCATGACCAAAAATAACTTCCGGCATAACAAATTTATTGATGTTCATTCGGCGCTCCTTTTCCATGGCTGTAGTTGTGCTGATAATGGATATTTCAATAAAGAACAGAATTATCTTTTAATTAGACATACCATAGAAAATCGGCTTCCTCAACACCTTTCTCACGAAAAACATGTATTACGTCTCATGGTATTGAGAATAAAGAGGTCTAGTTAAAGGAAATTCGATGGTTTGATCAGCGTTTTGAGGTGTTATGGTCTCTTGGCTTGGGCATTACTTGCGGTTGACAAGGAATAGTTGCATATCAAGTCATTTTCATTTTCCGAAAACAAAAAGCACTGCTGGACCTGCCAGCAGTACTTTTTTTATCAACATTTCCGGTAACCGGCTTGTTGTTCATGGCGAGCTCGCCATTCAGGCCTTGAGCGGCCAAACGATTTGCTTCACGATAAATCCAGATAAAGACTTATCCGGATTTATCGTGAAACTCCCAGTAGAACCAGACAAAAAAATCACGGCATTGATAGTATAATATTGGTAATAAATGTACGGAAGCAGGGAGAGCAAATGGAAAAGATATTAATAATTGATGATCAAGCAGACCTTCGAAAACTTCTGGCGGATTACTTTCAATTGAACGGTTATGTCGTTTTCATAGCTAAGGACGGCATTGAGGCTCTGCGGCAAGCAGAAAAGCAACCGAATATTATTTTGCTGGATATCAACATGCCTGAGAAGGATGTTCTGGACGTTTTTCGTGAAATATGTGGGTTTGTGTCCTGTCCTATTTTATTCCTTACTGCACGTATAGAAGATGCGGAAAAAATTTCTGATTTTCAGGCAGGAGGAGATGAATATATTCAGAAACCAATCGGTATTCATGAACTAGGTGCCAGAGTGGCTGCCCATTTGCGCTGAGAAATGCGAAATCAACAGAAATGTTTGGTAAAATTCAGCCATCGCCATGTCATCGACTATTCTGAGCGGCGCTATACTGTAACGACATCCAGATTTCTTTGGCAAAAAAAGAGTTTGAGATTATAGAACTTTTATCCTAACAAAGTAACCTTAGTCGGCTTATGTGCCCTATAGCTTTACAACATTTTCGTGCCAGAAAAGCTCAGGAACAGCGTATCTCCCTGGCTTTCTCTTCTTTTTGTTCTCTCCTTCACCACTCTTGCCTCCGCTCTTTGGGATATCTATGAATTTACCGGAGATCTGGTGGCTACCCATACCATGCAGCTCGGCGGGAATAAAGATACGATGGAGTATCTTCTGGCCGGCACAGCAAGCGGATTAACCGCGGCAATTTATGCCGGATGGGGAAATCATCGCTCTTAAAACACGAGCTGTTCTCTTTTTTGTTTGTTTGTTGAACCTGCCATTTCATACTCTTTTTTCGTATAAACATAGCCTTCCATAATTCTTCTGGAGGTTCGGACCACTTTTATCGCGTGCACTTTCTTTTCATACAATTGTGCCTGAGTTTCCATGATCCCGGCAGGATGAGCAAGACGCAGTGTGCTGGTGCGATTTTGAACCATTCGGGACACAATGGTGTTTTCCAGGTAGGCAGCCGCTGCTGTACATACTGCCCCCGTTATGGCCAATGCTCTGTGAGGCCGCTGCATGGACATCATGCGGATCACCAAATCCATGTCCTCTGCCTTCCGCTCCCTTCCGGTCAGATCTATATAATCTATGGGTTCTGCCACAATCGTAAGCTTTGGCACAGCTGGTGAATTCTCTGTCGCCCCTTCTTTCGGACAAAATCTGCAAAGCTCAGCCGCGATCGACCTTACTTCTTCCAGCTTTGCTAACGATTCCGGAGTGTAGTCATCAGGCATTTCGGTTCCATCCAACCCCATATCTGCGGCTTTTACAAAAACAAGTGGATTTGCGACATCAACGATAGAGATACAAAAGGCACCGAATGATGTCTCAATTAAATCAATAGCATTTCCGGTTGGAAACACCTTGCCTGTCACTGATCCTTCGGCATCTTTAAAGGACAGATAGATAGGAGACCCCGTACCTGGCACGCCGGGAATCGAACAATTCCCTACCTGTTTTACCCTTCCGTCCTCTACTTCCACTTCAGAAATAATCACCTTTTTTGTATTCGTGTTGTAAATCCTTACTTCAGTAACCGGCTCCCTTGCCGCCACTAACCCCTGTTCGATCGCATAAGGGCCGACTGCTGAAGAAATATTTCCACAGTTCCCTTTAAAATCGACCATTTTCTTGTCGATGCTGACCTGGGCAAAGGTATAATCAATGTCCACATCGGCTTCCTTTGACTTTTTAATGATGGCTACTTTACTGGTAAGTGAATTGGCGCCGCCCAATCCGTCAATTTGCATATTGTCCGGGCTTCCCATGACATCCAGCAAAAATTCTTCCCAATCCTTCCGCTGCTTAGGCATAGCCTGTTCATTGAAAAATGCGCCTTTGCTTGTTCCTCCCCGCATAATGGTTACCGGAATTTTCGTCATCTTCATCACCTCAACTAATCTGAACTTCTCTCTTTGACCTCATCTTAGTCCAATTCTTCCGATAAATTAAATACATATTATTTATCTAAAACCTTAAAAAATATTTATAACTAGAAACAGAAGTGTTAGGATGAAAAAAAGGAGTGAGAGAAATGGACGAGAAAGATTGGGCATTAATGAAAATATTATTTGAGGAAAAAAGCATTACGCGGGCGGCAGAAAGACTGTACATTTCCCAGCCTGCTTTGAGCTACCGCCTGAAGCACCTCGAAGCGGCCTTCGGCAGCCAGTTGTTTTATAAAAGAAAAAGAGGAATTGAGTTTACCGCAGAAGGAGAGTATCTCGCTAAATATGCAGAACAGATGATTGAAGAGCTGCAGAGGGCAAAAGATCATATCTCAAATATTGGACAGGATGTTAAAGGAACACTTCGAATCGGGGTTTCCAGTAATTTTGCGCAGTACCGCCTGCCCGATATTCTTAAACGGTTTTCGCAAATCTATCCTGATGTCCAATTTAAAGTGAATACCGGCTGGAGTACGAAAATAATGAATCTACTGGATGCTTCCAGTGTTCATGTTGGTGTTTTAAGAGGGGATTACCATTGGCAGGGAGATAAATTTTTGCTGACAAAGGAAAGGCTGTGTCTGATCTCCAAATCAGAAATTAATCTGGAAAAGCTGCCCGATTTACCGTTAATCCACTACAAGACCGACACATCTCTCGATAATTTGATCAATGCCTGGTGGCGCGATAATTTTACAAACCCTCCTTCTGTTGCCATGGAAGTGGACCGCCAGGAAACGTGCAAGGTAATGGTAAAGCACGGGCTTGGATTCGGAATTGTTCCTGAAATCTGTCTGCAGCCGTCAGATGATCTTTTTGTTAAAGGTCTTTCTTATAAAAATAACGAACCGGTCCTCCGTGATACATGGCTAATGTATCATCCCGATTCTCTCAATTTGGCTGTAGTAAAAGCATTTACTGATTTTTTACACCAAGAACTGTCCACAACCTAATAAAGAGCTTTCACCCAGCATAGTTGTGTTATAAATATTTTTTATATAAAGTCTCAAAAAATATATATTTAACTTATTCTTTTACATGTATTATTCTTGAACAAACATGTTAGACGCTTTTATAAAATCCGTTTTTGAAAGCGTATACAGAATTGAGGAGGTTTTCGTACTATGCTGGCTATTTTAGGTACCGTAATGATTGTGGTGTTTACGTATTTGATTATGGCGAAACGATTATCACCCATCGCATCTCTGACTCTTGTTCCTGTTGTGTTTGCTGTTTTGGGAGGGTTTAGAGGGAAGCTTGGCACCATGATCATGGACGGTCTGAAGCTTGTCGCCCCTTCTGCTGCTTTGCTGCTTTTTGCCATTCTATTTTTCGGTATTTTAATCGATGCTGGATTGTTTGATCCACTCGTTGAAAAGATTCTCAAGATTGTTAAAGGAGATCCTGTAAAAATTGCCATGGGAACGGCTATTCTTTCCTTGCTGGTTGCGTTGGACGGGGATGGAACCACCACTTATATGATCGCTGTTTCCGCATTGCTTCCCCTTTATATCCGCATTGGAATGAATCCATTGATTCTGGCAACCGTATCCATGCTTTCCCTCAGCATTATGAGCGGTATGACTCCGTGGGGAGGTCCTGCTACACGTGCCATTGCCGTAATGGGGCTGGATGCTTCGGAATTTTTCATCCCGCTGCTGCCGACCATGATCGGTGGCGCGTTATGGGTCGTTTTTACAGGGTATCTGCTTGGAAAAAGAGAACGCCGGCGGATTGGGATTGCAGATATACAGCATAAAAAAGTAGATCCTGAGATTCTCTCGCAATTGGCTGCCGCCCAGGAAACAGTTTATAACGATGGTTCTGCAAGCATCAAACGGCCGCATCTCCGCTATTTCAACTTATTGCTTGTTCTTGTGGTCATGACGGTTTTAGTAATGGGATTGCTTCCGGCTCCAGCTTTATTCTTGGTCGGTTTCATCGTTGCGTTAATGATCAACTACCCAAATCTTGATCTTCAGAAGGAGCGCATCGCTGCACACGCGAACAATGCGCTGACCGTAGTACTGCTGGTGTTTGCTGCGGGTGTTTTTGCAGGTATATTATCAGGCACCAAGATGGTGGACGCGATCGCCCAGGCCCTCATATCTATCATTCCGGACTCAGCCGGACCGCTTTTTCCAGCAATTGTGGCCATTACCAGTATGCCATTTACCTTTGTTCTCTCCAATGATGCGTATTACTTTGGTGTACTCCCCATTCTTGCAGAAGCAGCTTCCGCTTATGGAGTAAGTCCCATTGAAATTGCAAGGGCTTCCATTATGGGACAGCCGGTCCATTTAATGAGCCCGCTGGTGGCTTCTACCTTTTTACTAGTGAGTATGGTGAATGTCGATATTAGCGCTTTTCAGCGGTTTGCCTATAAATGGGCCATTTTGACTGGTGTAGTTATTACAGGCTTAGCTCTGATTACCGGAGCATTAACCTTGCTCTAACTTCGTATTTGTTACTTATCTGCCTCCTTTGGGTAAAATTACAACGATGGAAACCCAAATTTTTCGCCTGGTTATAAGCTTTTTGGAACCCTAGGCCTTGCCTAGGGTTTTCGTATTATAATAAAGGCACCTATTCAAAAATGAGCCCTTGAGCTTTCCCTTTTTTAAACTAATGTTCATTTAAATTTGATTAATTTGCTCACCTTGTATTCTTTTTCTTCTTGGGTCTCATCTTTCGTTTTCCAAGCTACTTTCAAGACAATTGAGTCGAATGCTTCTTTTATTTCATCTTCGCTTAACCCTTTGGAGTAAAAGAGAAAGTCTCTGTGATAAAGTGCGAAATTTTCACCTTCATTATCTTGTTGGTATTCTTCGCCACCCCAGTACCTAACTTTTCCATCTACGGAGTTTATCGATTTCTTCCAAGAAATCGTTTTGGGAAATACAATTTTTCGTGAGGTATCGGGTGGATTATCCATCTTAAAATTGAAGGTTAACTTACGAAAATCATTCATTGTAGGATCTTTTAAACCTTCGGTTCCGACTTCATCAAATTGTTTATTACTTAATTTTAAAACCTTTGCCTCAACCGAAATTTTTGTTTTCCTAATGTGATTACAACCAACCATGGAAAACAGAATACAAAATATAAGAGTTGCAGCGTAACGTTTTCTCAAGGTTTTCCCCCTTTTCAACTGTTCACAGCTGTTTCCCTTATTATTTTCTATGACATCAGTTGTGTTCTTATTCAACCAAAGGTAAAGAAATGCGTTTATTGTACTATTTTCAAAAGCATACACTTACTTTACTAGGATTTTATTACCAAAAAAGTTATTGCAGTATCAAATTTCATACTATACAATAACAGGTTTGCAATGAAACATCGTATTTTAGTCGTAGAAGATGAAGTACAAATCGCTCGGATGTTAAAAATAGAATTGGAGCTTGAAGGATATGAGGTCCTCATCGAACACAACGGAAAGTCAGTTAAAAAAGCCAAAACCACCAGAAATGTGGATTTGGCTTATGGCTAATAAAAATGGTTGCCGCAGCAACCATTAACGATTCAGAAAACGTCCATAAATATAATAAATAATTATCGATGGGTCTGCTCTCCGATAATATTACCAATACGGTTTAATCCTTTTTCTGTTGTTAGAATCATTTCATCAAATAACTCCTGAACAGTAGGAATATTGTTAATAAGTCCGATTACTTGTCCAGCCCATCCAAAACCTTCATCTTCATTTCCATCAAAGATATATCTGCAATTAGCATTTCCGCCAATTATTTCTTGTAGATCTTCATAGGTGGCTCCTTCTTTTTCACGTTCGATAATATCCAGAGTAAATTCACTTTTCAAGACTCGTCCTGGTGAACCAATTGTTCTCTTAATAATTACTGTATCCGACTCTTTCGCATTAACAATTGCCTGCTTATATTTCTCGTTTGCGTGAACGCACTCTTTAGTAGCAATAAAGCGAGTACCCATTTCAATTCCTTCTGCCCCAAGTGCAAAAGCTGCTAATAAACCTCGTCCATCTCCAATCCCACCGCTCGCTAACACTGGAATCGATACGGAATCGACTACACGAGGAATAAGTACCATTGTACCAATATCGTCTCGTCCTAAATGTCCACCGCCTTCCTGTCCAACTGCCATTACAGCGTCAGCACCGAGTTGTTCTGCTTTCTGTGCCTGTCTAACGCCTGCAACAAGGACAAGCGTTCGAATATTTTCTCCTTTTATACGTTCAAAAATAGTTTGAGGATTAGCTCCTGTTATAGAAATTGCAGGTACCTTTTCTTCAATAGCAACTTCAAGCAATTCCTTATATTGTCCATCGTGCCTTGCAATGGCAAAGTTTACGGCGAATGGGTTATTGGTAAGTGTGCGTACTTTACGAATTTCCTCCCGAAGCTTTTCAGGTGAACGCAGCGTTGCTGCAGTAATTTGTCCAAGTCCTCCTGCATTCGAGACCGCAGCCGCCAGTTCAGCATAAGCAAGGTAGGCAAGTCCTCCTTGTACAATTGGATATTTAATTCCAAAAGTCTCGGTTACTCGTGTTTTCATAGTTTATCCCACTCCTTTTCAGATGTTCTATGTATGAGGTTAAACATTCCACACAAAAGATTATTAATCCTGCAATTGTTCCTAAAAAGGAAGCTCTTGTTGTGCTAATCTGCCCAGTTCAACAAGAAAAAATGACCGCCGCAGCGATCAAACAATCGCTTCAGTTAACAAGAATAAGGATTCCACAATATTTTATCCACACTTTCTTAATTAAAAGAGTTGGCCAAAAGGCCAACTCATCTTTCCTTCATTTATTTACTTCTTCTTGATTGGCTGTCCGGTTTCTGGATCAAGGAACAGTTTTTTATCCGAAGGGGCATGATTAAAGTCAAACATGTTTTCCATGCTGCCTGCAACCGAATCAAACGAATAATCTCCTATTTTTCCAAGACTCCAGTTATCCTCAATAAATCGAAGAATGGATGTTTGATCCGTTAATGCGTGATCCACAAAATTCTTCTTCGCATATGGCGAAATTACAAGCAATGGCAAGCGAGGACCAAATCCGGCTCGATCTTTATAGGAGCCCAATCGAGGCTTTCCAGCATCTCCAGGACCATAAAGTGCGTCTGTTTTCAGATCATCTGAACCGTTAACCAGAGGGTTATGCATCACGTGATCATACCAACCATCTGAATCATCGTAGGCTAATACAACGGCAGTATGTTTCCAGTCTGGCAGCTTTTGAAGATGGTTAATGGTATTAACGATAAAATGCTGTTCATCGAGCGGATCAGAATAACCTGCATGGCCATCTTGATAGTTGGCCGCTTTGAGGAAACTTACAGCAGGCATGTTACCTTTATCGGCTGCTTTCCAAAAGTCTTCAAGATCATATTGATGGTTCGCTTGATCGTTATGCCCAATTTTTTCAACAGAACTTGGCGGCAAGTGGTCCGGATTGGCTGTTGATTTATAGTATTGGAATGGCTCATGGTGCGGATTGTAATCTGTACTGTATTGGCCCGCTATGTTGGCGTGTTTAGCAGTGGTATCTCGGAAACCTCCCTGAAACCAGCCCCATGTGACGGATTTTTTGTTCAAAAGATCCCCAACATTTTTTCCATCCATAGAGGCTTGTGCCCGTTTTGTATTAGAAGCATTGTCATAATGAGGGTCCGGGTCACCAATCACTGATCCATTTGCAATATTTTCTTCAATATCTCCTACTTTCACACCATTTACAAATCCTGTTCCACCGTGGGTTTGGCCAGAGATCAAGTTAAGTGCTCCTGGAGTGGAAGGCCCAAAAGTTGTATTAAATGAATTATCGCTCATTGCGTAGTTTTGGGCGTAATTCCACAGGCCGGTAACTGTATTGCCATCATAATAATCCATTACGAGGGATTTATCGGTCCCACCTGATGTATTCTCCACAAACTTGTCCATTTTCCCACCGTTGAATGCTTTTTGTTCAGCAGTATACTCATGGTCCATATCATCTGTTACTGCTTGTGCACGGCTTAATCGCTTTGGATTAAATTGGTTTGGGTTATTGGTAAGAAGTTCTTTTGACAAGCCATTCACCGATGGTGTGTTTGGCTTAGCAGTAAATTTAGGTTCACCGTCTGGATTTTTAGCATGTGGATACGTGCCGAAATAATGGTCAAATGAAACATTTTCACCAAATAAAACAACCACGTGTTTAATCGGTGTTTTAGTATCTAGGTCTGGATTAACTTGCGTGTTGTTCCCTGCATGCGTTGTAGAACATGCCATCGTAGAGCATAAAGCGGCTATTCCCATTACACTGAATAACTTTTTCATAGCTGTCTCCTTTATATCGTGCCGATTGATGATTCTGTTACATATCAAGACTAATGTTCAATTATTAACTTTTAGTTACAAAGCTTTTAAGCTTTAGTTTAAACTTATTTTTTTGAGGATTGACAAATGTGTGTTGATTCCAGAGGATGGCAAGTTAATAAAAACAGCATTTTGAAAAAATAAAAGGAAGAGATTTTCATCCCTTCCTCCTGTTTTTACATATAGCCCTTTTCCTTAAGACTTGTATAATTTGCTTGAGCATTTACAATTAAATGATCCAGAACTTCAATACCCAATGTCTTACTTGCTTGTGCCAAGCGTTCGGATACAGCGATATCCTCTCTAGACGGTGAAAGATCGCCACTGGGATGCTGGTGAGACACGATGATCGACGCTGAGTTATTCAAGATGGCTGCCTTGAAAACCTCTCTTGGATGCACGATGCTTGAATTTAATGCTCCTACATGACAACGGTGAACAGCAACCACACGATTCTTAGTGTTTAGACACATTACGAGAAACACTTCTCTATCATCTTCTCCAATCAACGCTGCAGCAATTTTTGCTCCATCGATGGGTGAACGGACAATATGAATCTCTCCTTCTCTCACCTCTGCAACAACTTGCTTAATTTGAAGAATTTCATAAAGTTTTTCCATAGCTTTAACAGCTCCCTTCTTTGTTTGAAGGCGCAAGAATCTTTGCGAAAAGAGTTGTCAAGGGACTAGAAGTTTGTGAAGTTTTTGGATCTGTAAAAAGTTCACAAAGTTTGCGGAGAGCTAGAGCTCCCCTATTGTTTAATATCAATTTTTTCCGATTTTTGTAATCACGTATCATTTAAGCAAACCTTTTCGATTCTCGTGCATAAAATAGAATACAGGATTTATCCTGTAATTCTCCTTTAAAATCGGACAACCTGTAAAAAATTACGCTTAAGTGATAGATTGATCTCAATATCTGATTGAGGATTATGAGGGGGTATGGATATGACAACTATTCTTTCCATAACTGTTGTAGCACTGGCCCTCCTATTATTCGCAAGTATATATAAAGATAAATAAAACTATTAGTATTTATTCAGGAAAGCCCACCAAAATAGGTAGGCTTCAAAAATATGTCGGAAAATACAACTTATTTTTGCATTAAAATTGTTTTCAGGTGTGTTTCTCAAAGATTATTGCTAATTAAACAACTAAACCGATTGTTGTATAGAACGTTAGTTATCTTTTACACTAACCTTAACCTAACAGCATAACAAAGGTGTTTCCTCATGTATGAAGAAACACCTTTCATTTATATTTTAATAACTTCTACAAATTTAAAAGTCAAACAGCAATAATCAACTATATTGGTTCAGCATTCACTTGTCGGAATCGATTCACCAGCCACTTACTTCCCTCTTTCTGCAAGAAAACTTCCACCATAATGGCTGAACGTTCTTTTTGGCCATTAGCAAGCGAAGTCAAATAATCCACACGACCATGAATAATGCCCTTGAAAAAGCTGTAACATTAGGAAAGCTTAAAAAAAATCCATGTGTATGTGTAACGATTAAAGGTAAGAAAAAAGATGTCTCTTTGCGATTTATTGAGTCGCAAGACATCTCTCGTTTTCTGCAAGAAGCTTATAAATATGATTATATATTGGCTATTTTTTAAAGTGCTTATTGAAACTGGATTACGAAAAAGGGAAGCCGCTGCTATTAAGTGGTCCGATGTTGACTTAAAAGATGGATTAATTTCCATCAATTAAACACTTGATTTTAAAGCGGAAAACCCTTCAGAATTATTTGGTGATCCTAAGACTTATAGTTCAAAACGAACCATTACAATCGGAAATAGCTTAGTAAATGACTTTTACTTTCACATGAAGTATCAAAATCAAAATAAAATTGCCCTGAATGAAATGTACCATCATGATCTTAATTTAGTATTGTGTAGGAATGATGGGGATATTATGCCAAAATCAACTTTATTCAACGCCTTTGACCGAATTTTGAAACGCGCCGATCTTCCCTGCATCAATTGAAAATGAAATTAACCTATATGACCAAAAAGCAAAAACCCCTTGACACCTATAGTGTCAAGGGGTTTGAATCTTAATACATGGACATGTATTGTTCGCGTTCCCAAGGGTGAACTTGTGTGCGGAACATATCCCATTCGATTTCTTTCGCTTCAACAAAGTGCTCAGCCGCATGTTCGCCAAGAGCTTTAATCAGCACTTCGCTTTTCTTTAAGCGGTCAACTGCTTCTTTTAATGTAGCAGGAAGATCTTTAATTCCTTCTGCTTCGCGCTCTTCTTTATCCATCACATAGATGTTGCGGTCAACCGGTTCTGGAGTTTGCAGCTTGTTTTTTATTCCGTCAAGACCAGAAGCCAGCAATACGGCCATCGCAAGGTATGGGTTTGCTGTAGGGTCTACACTACGGACTTCTACACGTGTGCTTAGTCCGCGGGAAGCCGGAATTCGGATAAGCGGGCTGCGGTTTTGCATAGACCACGCTACATAACAAGGAGCTTCATATCCAGGAACTAACCGCTTATATGAGTTAACTGTTGGGTTTGTGATCGCTGTAAAATCTTGTGCGTGCTTTAAAATCCCTGCCAGGAACTGCATGGCTGTTTCACTTAGTCCTGTTTCATTGGACGGATTAAAGAACGAATTGTCTCCATCCTTAAACAAGGACATGTTCGCATGCATACCGGAACCGTTCACGCCGAATAGCGGTTTTGCCATAAACGTCGCATGAAGGCCGTGTTTGCGTGCAATGGTTTTAACAACGAGTTTAAACGTCTGGATGTTATCACAAGTAGTGATCGCATCTGCATATTTAAAGTCGATTTCATGTTGTCCTGGAGCTACTTCATGGTGGGAAGCTTCGATTTCAAAGCCCATGTCTTCTAGCTCTAGAACGATGTCACGGCGGCAGTTTTCACCAAGGTCAGTCGGCGCAAGGTCAAAATATCCGCCTTTATCGTTTAGCTCAAGTGTAGGCTCGCCCTTTTCATCGTTTTTAAAGAGGAAAAATTCCGGTTCTGGCCCAATGTTAAAGTCAGTGAAACCAAGGTCTTCCATTTCTTTTAATACTTTTTTAAGGATTCCGCGAGGGTCTCCGGAAAATGGAGTGCCATCTGGATTGTAGATGTCACAGATCATACGTGCTACTTTCCCTTTTTCAGATGTCCAAGGGAAAACAACCCATGTATCTAGATCAGGATATAAAAGCATATCTGATTCTTCGATACGAACAAATCCTTCAATGGAAGAACCGTCAAACATCATCTTATTGTCTAATGCTTTTTCCAATTGTCCTACAGGAATTTCAACGTTTTTAATGACACCTAATAGATCGGTAAACTGAAGGCGAATGAAACGTACGTTTTCATCTTTAGCGATTTGCATGATGTTTTCTTTAGTAAATTTAGCCACTTGTTACTCCTCCTTAGTAATTGAATACAGCATTCTTTTTTAAGATTAGTGGAAAAAGCGGGATAATTCCCCTTGGATCAATGAAGTTTTGCCAAGACGCCCTGCATGCATAAGCTCCCGTTTTAAACGGCGATGCAGTGCTGCTTCAGACATTTGCTCGTTCTTAACCTCATCTTTCAGTATGTTAACGGCTTGTCGGTTGAGTTCAAAAACTCGTTTGATGCCAGCCAGGTTAACTCCCTGTTCGATCAGAGTTTTGATCTCCAGCAGTATATCCACATCGTTGAAAGAAAACATTCTCCGGTTTCCGTCGGTACGGGCCGGATGAATCAATTCATGTTCTTCGTAATATCGAATTTGCCGGGCAGATAATTCAGTCAGTTTCATAACAATACTGATCGGAAATAATGGTTGATTCCTTCTCGTATCATCATTCATCATCATAAGCCCTCCTTCCAACTACTTTTATCTTATGTTACAAAACCTCACATGTCAACCTTATGTCAGAAAAAATAACATAAAAAACATCCGGCATTCGTCTACCGGTTATTTTTACCTTTAAAATTAGATTAAATTCTCCTGTATCAAATGGTCTGCAGCGGTTAGTATAGCAATCTTGACATGTTCGTATGTCAGTCCGCCCTGCACAAAAGCAATATATGGCGGACGGATCGGTCCGTCAGCAGTCAGTTCAATGCTTGCTCCCTGTATAAATGTACCAGCTGCCATGATGACATCATCCTCATAGCCCGGCATGTATGCCGGATAAGGAACAGCATGGGCATTCACAGGAGAAACAAGCTGAATCGCCTGGCAAAAAGCGATCATCCGTTTTTTATCTTCTAATTTGACGGATTGGATCAGGTCTGTCCGTTTTGCATCCCATGATGGAATGGTTGACATTCCCAGGCTTTCAAGAAAAGCAGCTGTAAATACCGCACCTTTTAAGGCCTGTGCTGTAACGTGAGGTGCTAAAAAGAATCCTTGGTACATTTCGAGAAGACTGTAAAGGGAAGCACCTGCTTCTGCACCGATGCCAGGCGAAGTTAAACGATAGGAACACCTTTCGACGAGTTCTTTCTTGCCGGCGATATACCCGCCTGTTTTGGCGAGTCCGCCTCCAGGGTTTTTAATGAGTGAACCTGCGATCAGATCAGCCCCGACTTCGCATGGTTCTTTTTCTTCTACAAATTCACCATAGCAATTATCAACAAACACGATGACATCTGGTTTGATCTCCTTCACATAGGAAATCATTTCACCGATTTCTTCTATAGTAAATGACGGCCTGTCTGCGTAACCTTTTGAGCGCTGAATGCCGATCATTTTCGTTTTGCTGTGGATGGCCTTTGAGATGGTGTTGAAATCAGGCCTTCCCGCTGGGGAAAGGTCTGTATGGGAATAGGTAATGCCATACTCTTTAAGCGACCCTGTCCCTTTCCCGCGTATCCCTACGATTTCTTCAAGTGTATCGTATGGTTTTCCTGTGATGTACAGCAGCTCGTCACCAGGAAGAAGCACACCGAACAATGAAAGAGAAATGGCATGTGTTCCTGAAATGATCTGCGGCCTTACGAGGGCTGCTTCCGCGCCAAACACTTGAGCATACACCTTTTCGAGGGTATCGCGGCCGGCATCATCATAGCCATACCCTGTTGACGGAGTAAAATGAAAATCACTTACCTGATGATCACGAAAGCTTTTTAATACTTTTAACTGATTAAATTCAGCTCTCTGTTGAATGCTGTCATGCTGGGACCGGATCTTTTTCTCCGTCTCTTGTGCTAATTTTTGTAGTCGATCTCCGTTTTGAAACTGTGAAAACATAAGGTGCTCCTTTTATTGTAATTTCATGGACGGCAGGGCATAGCCTCTGCATTCGTAGCTTTGTGTATCTTCAATGAAAACCTGTTCCAGCAGGATGGTGCTGTTTTTCAGCATCGACAGCTTTCTTCCTTCTGCTGCCGGAACAAAAATATGATAGTATTCCAGCTGCTTCTTCACTTCGGTTTCAATCACATCTTTTAAAAGAAGCAGATCCTCTTGTTGAAAAGCCGAGATGGAGAAGGAAGCTGTTGTGGGTATGAAACCTTCTTTAAACTGATCTTTTTTATTGTAGACTGTAATCATCGGGATGGAGGCAGCGTCAAGATCCTTCAAAATGGAAAGCACTGTGGATTCATGCTGATCACGGTCTTCGCTTGAGCCGTCAATGACATGGATGAGAACGTCTGCTTCCTTTACCTCTTCAAGCGTTGATCGAAATGCGGCAATCAGGGATGTGGGAAGGTCCTGTATAAAACCGACCGTATCTGTCACAAGCACCTGGAGACCTGCTGGCAGCCTCATTTTTCTTGTCAGCGGATCCAATGTGGCAAACAGTAAATTTTCTTCATAGCTGTCTGCAGAGGTTAGCCCATTGAAAATGGTAGACTTGCCTGCATTCGTATAGCCGACCAGCGCTGCCTGGATCGCCTGATTTTCTTTTCTTCTTTCTCTGTACCGTCCACGATGGCTGACGATATCTTCGAGCTGGCGTTTGATCTCAGTGATCCTGGACCGGATGTGCCTTCTGTCTTTTTCAAGTTTGGTTTCCCCTGGGCCTCTTGTACCAATACCTGCACCAAGTCGTGACAAAGAAACCCCGATACCCGCCAGCCTAGGAAGAATATATTGCAGCTGTGCAAGTTCAACCTGAAGTTTTCCTTCTCTTGACCGTGCGCGTGTTGCAAAAATATCAAGGATGAGCTGAGTTCGGTCAATGATCCTTGCGTCAAAAAAACGGGAGAGATTTCTGTTCTGAGCAGGTGTCAGTTCGTCATTAAAAATAATCAGATCCGGCTCCAGTTCCTCTTCGAGCGCCAGTATCTCTTCAATTTTACCTTTGCCTATAAATGTAGCAGAATCATACCGTTCCCGCTTCTGGGTAACAGAAACGATAGCTTGTCCCTGAGCCGTTTTTGTCAACGATTCCAGCTCTTCCATTGAATAAAAAAATCGCTCGTCGGTTTGCCCTGGTAACTGGCAGCCAACGAGGATGGCTTTCTCTAGATGAGAATGCTTGATTTCTTCCAAATAACCTACCTGCTTTCCTATTCATTATATAGCTATCATATCAAATTCCATGTTTTTCTTCCAGATGAAGGTCATCAGCGATCAGACTCATCAATGCCTTCTTATCTGTCCTCTCTTCTCTAAGTAAACGAACTGATTGTTTCCTGACGGCTTTTTCAATGATATTCCGGATATATCTGCCGTTGCTGAAGGATTTCTCTCCAGCTGCACATACCCGCTGAAGATGCTGCCGGAGCTTCCATTCTGAATCTTTCGCCATGATATATTGCCGCTCAGCTACCATCTTTCTTGAGATTTCCATAAGTTCATCGACGGAATAGTCGGGAAAGGAAACCATAATGGGAAATCTTGACGGCAGACCTGGATTCAATTTAAGAAAACGGTCCATTTCCCCCGAATACCCCGCAAGGATAAGAATAAAATCATGCTGCTGATCCTCCATTGCTTTTACAAGCGTATCAATGGCTTCTTTCCCAAAATCTTTTTCTCCGCCGCGTGCCAGTGAATAGGCTTCATCAATAAAAAGGATGCCCCCCATAGCTTTCTTTAGGAGCTCTCGTGTTTTTTGCGCAGTGTGGCCGATATATTCCCCCACAAGATCCGCTCGCTCTACTTCAATCAGATGTCCTTTTGACAAAACATTCATCTCATGAAAAAGGTTTCCGAGCATACGTGCAACCGTCGTTTTCCCGGTGCCTGGATTTCCTTTAAACATCATATGAAGCACTTGTTTTTCCACTTTCAGTCCTTGTTCCGCTCTGCATTTATTCACATAAAGCCAGGCATAAATTTCTTTAATAAAGCCTTTTAACTCTTCCATTCCAACGAGCGATGACATTTCCTGCTCCATCTTCTTTAATGGAAGGTGCTTTTCAAGCTGTCTTTCTTTCGCAGAAGGACTCGCTTCTTCTTCAACACGATCTCTTTCATTATTTTGGTTCAGAATAATATTAATTTGCGTCTTCTTTTTAAATGTCATGGAATCATGCAAGAGATTCACCTCTCTTTAGCTGTCTAGAATTATTATACTCATGACATTATTTATGGTGACAAATGCCTATCGTTTAGCCCTCATTCTAATGTATTCTCGAAAGTTTCAATTATACGGGCTTACTCCAGGGTTGAAATATTAATCTTCATTAATCTATATGAATATTTATTCAAATTAAGTTATCTAAATCGTCTAATAAATCATATTTTCAGAATATTAAATGTATATTTAATCAAAATTATGTATTGACTATTTTTTTGTGCTGCCTTATTCTTGAAAATAGCTGCATAAAAAAGGAACGATGAATATGTATTTTTTGAAAAAAGCCCTTTTAGTTCTTATGGGGCTGTTCTTAACTGCTCTTGGAACTAAACTTCTTACCGTTTCCCACCTGACATTTGGTGGAACAGCAGGGATTTCCACCCTGCTGACCTTCTCGACCGGTATTTCATGGGGTGTCTGGTTTTTCGTGATCAATTTCCCTTTCTTTATTTTATCTGTAAAAAGGCTGGGGATTTCCTTTTCGGTGTATACACTTCTCTGTATCTCGCTGATTTCATTGATCAATGAATTTCTTAAGATTGCTCCCTCGCCTGGAATGCATCCTCTTCTCATTGCGATTGCATCAGGACTGATTATCGGAACAGGAGTCGTGCTCGTGTTAAACAATGGTGCATCACTTGGCGGCATTCACATTTTGGCTGTCTATATGGATCAGCATCTTTCAATCAACCGCGGGAAAACATTATTTCTGACCGACTTTATTATTGTTATTTCTGCAACCTTAATGGTCGGCTTTGTACATGCACTCTACTCCATCGTTACAATCACGATCGCAAGTTACCTTGCCGGCAAGTTCAAACCGCAAGTAACGAAAAATAATGATGAAAACGATCTGACGCTCGAAGCTCAGGCATAAATAACGCAAAAAACCACTCATTCGATAATGGGTGGTTTTTTTAGGTTCTGGGTTTTCGAACGATCTGCAGATATCCAATAATCAAGCGGTTTTTTGTCAGTTCCTGCGCTTATCCGGGAAATAATCTATTCGTAGATCTGCCTGCCCATATTATTTTGCTTCGTCCGGTCGAGGTCTTTCTGATAATTCCGTTTCGCCTGATTTGAAACTGGTGTAATTTTACCAATCAGTATTCCTAATTTATTATAAACATCATCCGTATTAAGATTGTCACCTGCGTCGATCTTTCTTTGAATCGCCCTCATTTCCCTGATCAAGGAAGGGGCGGTCGTGATCGCTGCGTTCTTTCCATGTTCATTTCCTTTAATGGTCTGATAAACCCTCAACCTCAGATGATCACTTTTTCCCTTTGTAAGGTGATGATCCGGTGTGATGCCTACCAACGTATAAATCCCGCTCACAATTACATCTGCATTTTTGACCCCAGGTACTGTCTCTGCCAAATCCGAAATTTCTTTCGCATTTTTTGATTCATAATTTTTTTCATTTACGTTCGGGGCATCATTCTGGGAGTTGGGCAAGTTCTTCATGTTGACTTTCGTAGGAGCTTTATAGCTCTTATCTTTATCGAGATCCAGTTCGTTCTGTGAACAGCCGGATATCCAAAGTACAGCCGCTGCAGCCAGTACATATCGTTTCATGGAAATAACCCTCTCTTTTTATCATCGATAAGGTTAGTGTTCAAACTTAACGGTCCAAATATTCATTTGGATTTAAAAGTGCTTCACTACGTGGAAGTTGGTATAATTAAACAAAAGCGCCAAACGGAGGTAACCCATGTTCCCGCTAATCGATTCCTTGCCCAGCTATTCGGCAGTGTATTTAGAGACCTTGGAGAAGAAAGGCAGACAGGAAAGTACCATCAGGCGCTATTTTTACGATCTGAACGACTTTTTAGCGTGGATGAGAGTCGTTAAAGAGGAGGACAGCTTTTCTGTATTCCAATCTCTGCGAACAGAAGACTATCAGTCCTATTTTGACTTTTTGATACATGAAAGAAATTATTCGCTTCGAACATTGCGCCGGGTATTGACGGTGTTAAAACAGCTTGTACAGTTTCAGATTTCGATAGGCAAACTTGCCTACAATCCGGTAAACGGAGTGGATCTTGGGATTGGGGAGGAAACTGAATTTACAGATGATGACTTTATTTCTTCCGAGGAATTGGACAAACTCTTTGAGGTCATTAAATCGTATGAAGGACTGACGGAGAACCAACAAAAATACCGGCATCTTCTGATCAGCCGCAACCTTTCCATCGTCATTCTTCTTTCTCGTTATGGCCTGACATTACTTGAATTGACATCCTTGAAGATGAGACACATCAATTTTACAAAGGGAATCATACAAGTACCTTCTGAAACGAGCCTCCCCCGAAAAATAAAGATAGAACGAGAGGATCAAGCGTTTCTTTATTCTTATTACGAAACGATCCCTGCTGCGGTTCGTCCTGCCTGGTATTCCAATGATTCGTTCTTTGCCGCCTTTGATTACCAGCGTGGAACCTACCGCTGGGTCTACAAGACCAATTCACCCAAACCGCTGACTGAGATCGCTGTGCAAAAAATGATCCGTCTCGAAGTCAAAAGGTCTGGGTTGCGAAAAGGCATCTCCGCACAGCACATGAGACGAACTTGCATCCTTCGTGAACTTCAAACGGAGAAAGAACCCGAACAGATCAAAGAAAAATTTGGGTTCAAGTCCTCTTTAAGCCTCGAACGTTATTATAAATATCTGCAATCCGTTTCGAAGACAAAAGAGAAAAACCTTGCTGAGTGAACCCAGCAAGGTTTTTCTTTTACTTCCCAACAAACCTATGTATTAATTTTCAGCCGGCAGCTCGACTGGACGATGAGGCGTAAAAGTTGAGATGGCATGCTTGTATATTAAGTGCTGTTTCCCATCTGATTCCAGGATGACCGTAAAATTATCGAACCCTTTCACCAGTCCTTTTAGTTGAAAGCCATTCAGTAAATATACAGTCACATAAATGTTTTCACGTCGTAATTGGTTTAAATACTGATCCTGGATATTGATCGCTTGCTTCATGTATACAGTCCTCCTCATTAGCCATTAGAATAATCATTCGACAGGTTCTTTAATTTTCCTTCTACAAATAATCTGATTTCTTTAAAATTATCATAAAAGTTTTGTGAGGACATATCAAACCATTCGATGTCCATCTGATTTCTGAACCAGGTATACTGCCGCTTGGCATATCGCCTGGAGTTCCGCTTAAGAAGTTCGACCGCTTCATCCAACGTCAGCCTTCCCTCAAGATACTCGTAAATTTCTTTATACCCGATGGCTTGGACGGATTGGCAATCACGCACTCCCTCTGAATATAACCGATGGGCCTCTTCCACCAATCCTGATGCTACCATCTCATCCACCCTCTGATTGATCCGCTCATACAGAAGTTCACGATCCATCGATAATCCAATCAAAACAAGTTCGTAAGGTGATTCCTCGTGTGTTTGCTGTTCTGCGAGCGTATCAGACATCGTCTTGCCAGTGCAATGATAGATTTCAAGAGCCCGGATCACTCTTCTTATATTATTAGAGTGAATTTTTTCTGCACTTTTAGGGTCGTTCTTTTCGAGGAGAGCATGAACATGCACCTCGCCTTTCTCCCTTGCAAGCTCCTCCAGTTTCCTGCGGTAGCCTTCATCCCCGGGAGCCGATGAGAATTCATACTGATGTGTGACCGAACGGATATATAATCCGGTACCGCCAACGATAATCGGTACTTTTCCTCTTTTGTTAATATCAGTAATGCTTGTTCTGGCCAGCTCCTGAAACTCAGCTGCTGAAAATGAATCACAAGGATCTTTAATATCAATCAGATGATGAGGAATTCCTTCCATTTCCTCTTTTGAGATTTTTGCTGTGCCTATGTCCATACTGCGATAGATCTGCATGGAATCACCGCTGATGATCTCACCATCAAACGCTTTGGCGAGTCCGATACCTGTTTTCGTTTTGCCGACAGCCGTCGGACCGACAATCACGAATAATCTTTCTTTCATAAAAACTCCTATCATACCGTTTGTTTTATTTTTCAATTGATATCTTTATCATAACGCGAACATGAGGAAAAATCCAAAAAGGGAAGGAATAAAAAACGGCGGCCTTCTAAAAGGACACCGTTTTTACGATCACATAACTCTTTTAAACATCTTTTCCATCTCATACGTTGAAAAATGGACGATGATCGGCCGGCCATGGGGGCAGGTGTAAGGATCTTCGCTTTTTCTAAGTGTTTCAAGCAGCATGAAGATCTCATCGCTGCGCAAATGATGGTTAGCTTTAATCGATCCTTTGCACGACATCATAATGGCGGCTTTTTCTCTTAACTTTTTGATATCAGCCTGCTTTTCTGCCAATACCTGTTCTATGATTTCTTCGATGCTTTCTTTCTCATGCCCTGTTGGAAACCATTGAGGATGTGCTTTCACGATATACGTTGTTTGGCCGAACGGCTCGAGAAAGACCCCTACCTTTTCCAGTACTTCAAGATTTTCATTAATGATTAAGGCTTCCTTATTTGTAAACTGGAATGTAATAGGAACAAACAGCTCCTGAAGCTCTGAAGCTACCTGTCCTACCTTTTCTCTGAAGAATTCGTATTTAATTCGTTCCTGTGCTGCATGCTGATCGATCAAATACATGCCCTCTTCATTTTGAGCGATGATATATGTGCCATGCATCTGGCCAATCGGATACATCACAGGAATTTTGCTGGGATCCTCTTCCGTGAGTTCCTTATTTTCAGGAGAAAGCTCCGGATTCAGAGAAAACGGCTCATCCTCCATAAAATGCTGGTCCTCTTTTATTTGATCTGGAAGCTCTGATTCCTCCTCTAAAATCCTCTCAGTAAACATAGGATCAGCAGAGATTTTTTCAGTTGGAGGCATTATCTTCTTATGATCATCCATCACAGCTTTCTTCTCAGTACGCTGAGATGGCTGCGTTCCATGATCAAACGTGAAGGTACTTTGTTCTGAACGGTCTTTCTCCAGTTTCCTTACAGCAGCTGAAGACGAAGGTTCGGGAATTAGCCTCAGCTTCCGCAGCACGTACCTTACTTCTTCTTCCACTAAAGAGTTGAGTTCCGGCTCCTTGCTCAGCCTTGCTTCTAGTTTTGATGGATGGACATTGACATCGATGATAGACGGATCCATCGTGATCGACAGGACGACAAGCGGGTATCTGCCGATGGGAAGAAGCGTGTGGAACGCCTGCTGAACAGCACGCTGGACCGCGTAATTCTTGATATATCTTCCGTTCATGAACAATGAAACGTAATTTCTTGATGCTCTCGTAATCTCAGGTTTTGAGATGTATCCTTCAATTTCATAATCGAGGGACCTGGCAGTTACAGGAACCATATTCCTGGCCACACTCATTCCATATACAGCAGCAATGACATTGAGCACGTTTCCGCTTCCGTTTGTGTTTAATAGATCCCGTCCATTATGCCTGAGCCGGAAAGAGATTTCAGGATGGCCCAGTGCCAGCCGGTTGATAACGTCAGTTATATTGCCGAGCTCGGTGTTGATCGTCTTCATGTGCTTCAATCTTGCAGGTGTATTGTAAAACAGGTGGCGAACTGTGATATCGGTGCCTTTTCTGGAATTTGTTGAAGATACGGCTTGGATCTGCCCGTTCATGATCGTCAGAGCAGTACCCGGGCCAGAGCCTGTCCCTGTTTTCATTTCCATCTGGGAAACCGAAGCGATCGAGGGGAGCGCCTCCCCCCGAAAACCCATTGTTCGGATTTGAAACAGATCCTGCTCTTCTTTTATTTTACTCGTTGCATGCCGGCTGAATGCCAATTGACAATCATCAGGTTCGATCCCGTCTCCATTATCAATGATCCGAATTAAAGACAGGCCCCCCTCTTCAAGCTCGATCTCGATTCGGCTGGAATGAGCATCGATGGAATTCTCAACAAGTTCCTTGACCACAGAGGCCGGCCGTTCTACTACCTCGCCGGCAGCGATTTTATTGGATAGGTGATCGTCCAGTTGGATTATCTTTCCCACTTGATCGTCTCCTTTATTTCACTTTTTTTTGCAGATGAAACAGAGCGTTCATTGCATCCAGTGGTGTCATTTCCAAGAGGTTCATCGATTTCAGAAACTCTTCCACCTCCGATTTTTCATGTTTCCTTTTTGATATGTTGTCTGCAGCGTTTTCTTCTATAAATAGACTCAGCTGGGTATCAGCCTCGATCGCTGCCTTTTTTGGAGAACGCTCGTCCGATTCAAATTCCTCTAAAATGAACTTAGCCCTCTCGATTACTGCTGAAGGAAGCTCTGCAAGCTGTGCAACATGTATCCCAAAGCTCTTGTCAGCTTGTCCGTCGATCACCTTATGAAGAAACACAAGCCTTCCTTGTTCTTCAATCGCTGATACATAAACATTTTTCAACGAGCTGAGCTGCGTCTCCAGGACCGTTAACTCATGATAATGCGTCGAAAAGAGCGTCTTTGCTCCGATATAGTTATGAATAAACTCTACGATGGACTGAGCGAGCGCCATTCCGTCATAAGTAGATGTTCCCCTCCCGATTTCATCGAGCAAAATCAGACTTTGGTCCGTTGCTTTATTTAAGGCATACCTTGTTTCGAGCATCTCAACCATAAATGTACTCTGCCCGCCGACAAGGTCATCCGCGGCTCCAATTCGGGTAAAGATCTGATCAAAAAGCGGAAGTTCTGCATCATCTGCCGGCACGAAACATCCAATCTGCATCATGACAGAAGTGAGTGCAAGCTGCCGCATGTATGTGCTCTTACCGGCCATGTTCGGACCTGTGATCAGAAGCATCGACCGCTCATTATTCAAATAGATATCATTTGGAACATACTCCTGGGCATCCATCACCTTTTCCACGACGGGATGACGGCCGTTAGCAATAGCCACGCGGTTATCAGAAGAGATGACAGGCTTCACATATCTTTGTTCCTCACTGACCACAGCAAATGCCTGAAGTACGTCGATCTCGCTGAGCTGCTTAGCCAGTTGCTGCAGCGATTGAATATAGCTCTTCACATGCTCCCTTACCTGCAAAAACAGCTCGTATTCGAGCGAGACCATTTTTTCCTCAGCCTCTAGGATCAGCCTTTCTTTTTCTTTAAGTTCAGGGGTTACAAACCGTTCGGCGTTAGCCAGTGTCTGCTTTCTTTCATATCGTCCCTTGGGGATCAGAGAAAGGTTCGAGCGGGTAACTTCAATATAATAGCCAAAAATCCGGTTATAACCGATCTTTAACGATTTTATGCCGGTCTCGCTTCTTTCTCTTTGTTCAAGCGACGCGATCCATGCTTTACCGTTCACACTGGCATCCCGGTATGTATCAAGTTCGTCATGATACCCATCCTTGATCAGTCCGCCTTCTTTTATAGAAAGAGGAGGATCGTCATGCAGAGAGCTCTCAAGATAGTGATACAGTTCTTCATGGCTGTCCATCTTGTCTGCCAGATCTCTGCTGTACGGGTTGGATAACTGAGAAAGGGTCTGTTTGATGCCCGGTACGCTTCCCAGTGTCTGTTTTAATTGGATGAGGTCACGGGCTGTAATATTGCCAAACGAAACTTTACCCGCCAGCCTTTCCAGATCATACACCCTTTTTAATTTGTCACGCAGTTCCTCGCGCACAAAAAATTCCTTGATCAGCTCTTCCACAACATTCAGCCGCTGTTCAATCAGCGCAGGGACGAGAAGAGGCTGCTCAATCCATTGTTTCAGTCTTCTGCTTCCCATACCAGTCACTGTCCGGTCGAGGAGCCATAGAAGTGATCCTTTTTTTCCTTTTGAACGGTTTGTTTCAACAAGCTCCAGATTCCGCTTGGAAAAGCTGTCGAGCTTCATGAATTCGTTAATATGCTGGATGCTTAAAGGCTGCAGATGCTCCAATGATCGTTTTTGTGTATGGAGCAAATAATGAAAGAGACGTCCGCATGCTTGCTTCAGCAGCTTTCTTTCGTTTTCTTGGACTAAATGCTGAAAAGGATCTGGCACCTCACTCTGGTCCTGAATGGAACTGACGATCTGATATCTCATTCGAACAATTTCAGCAATCTGTTCATAAAGTTCAGACGACATGATGACTTCTCTTGCATGCATGGCCTGAAGCTCCTGTATGAGCATAGATGTATCACCTTTATAAACGTATCCTTTTAATTCCCCGGTAGAAAGATCGTTCAGTACGATGCTGTATTCTTCATCGTTATATGAAACGGCTGCAATAAAATTATTCTCGGTTTCTTTAAGCAGGTTATGGTCCATCACGGTTCCTGGAGTAATGATCTGGATGACTTCCCGCTTCACGACCCCTTTTGCGGATTTAGGGTCTTCTACCTGTTCGCAGATTGCCACCTTGTGGCCGGACTCAACGAGCTGTTTAATATAATTGGCAGCGGAATGGTGAGGTACCCCGCACATCGGTATGCGTTCAGAAGTTCCACCTTCCCTGCTCGTCAGTGTAATTTCAAGCAGCTGGGATGCTCTTGTCGCATCCTCAAAAAACATTTCATAAAAATCACCGAGCCTGAAAAATAAAAAAGCGTTACGGTGAGCCGATTTTATTTTCAAATATTGCTGGATCATGGGTGTGTATTGTGCCATGCTTTCACCTAACTTCTAAGTTCTTTTTTCAATAGTTCATTATAGCATAGGATGCAGATTTGGATTCAAGAAAACAACCCCCCCTCAACATAAAAAAGCAAGGAAGAAGATATCTTCTTCCTTGTTTCGTTATTCATCCAGCTCACCCATGAAGAATTGGTCAATATCCTCAACATCTTGATCATCCAGTCCGTAGTCCCAGTCTTTTTCTTCCCAATCATCAAGCGCACCGTCAGGGTTCACATATACACAAACTTTGGTCTCCCCGATTACGTCACAGGTGAATTCACGTTCACATTGAATGACCATGCGGCTGCCATTTGGAGAGATTGTTGCTTCTAAAGTGTTTGGAGCCTGAATGCATCTGGCAGATATTTCAAGATCTTTTCCCGTCGCATGCTCATCTCTTGTACTAAGTACGATCGAATCCTTATACCCTACTGTTTCCGTAACAACTTCGGTCTTTGTGTTATTGTTGTATGAATACCAGACGTTAATATCATAATGGCCTTCCACTTCAACCGTGTCATCACTTTGTCTGGAAGCTTTATATGAATGATTGATGATCCAGCTTCCAAGGATACTCGTAGGTCTATGGCTTGGAGTGATCGTATGTGTTGACTGAGAGAATTTCCGCCCCTTGCCGCATACTGCTTTGCAAATTATCTCTCTGTAATTCAGATCTTGATCTATGTTTGACATAGACTTAATCCCTCCTCTTCCAATCTTCATTTCATCCTATGCAGGGCAAATGACTAGTGTGCTAAAAAACTTTTTATGATTCCGTTAATACAGTTTATGTAAGATGCCCAGATGGTGACCTATTTTTAAAAATTTTTATTATTAAAATACGGTACGTGAAATTACAAAGACGGTTAACTGTATTACTTTCTTTTATACTGTTGGTTTTCATACAAAAAAAGATCAGAAGAATGTTAGATTCTCCTGATCTTTCCTATTAATGACAGCCGCAGCTTCCGGTTGAACATCCGTCCGCAGAGCCTGTTGTTCCTTTTAAAAGGTCTCCGCCTGTAGACTCGATGATCTCATCGGTGACTGTATTAGAAATCGTATGGGAAACCATCTGCAAAATATCGTTCACATCAGCCTGAGATTGTTTGAACTCCAGGACTACCGGAATACTGTCCATTTCCTTCATCAGGTTATCAATCGTTTCTTCGACTTCTTTGTGGGCTTCCTGCTTGCCGTAATGCTGAAGGTTGACCGCTTCTTTCTGCAGCTTTTTAATCTGTGCGATCAAGAAGGAAACGGTGCCGTTTTCGTTGATCTGCTGCTCCGCCTTTTTGAAAAAATCAACTTCCTCTGTTTGTGCAATCATTTCTGCCAGCTCTTTTGCTTTGTCTAAAATATCACTTTTTGTATAAGTCATCCCTCTAACACTCCCGCCTTTTCTTCTAGTAGATCCCCGCTTAACGTCCACGTTTTCGCATCTTTAATATGAACCTTTACAATCTTTCCGATGAGATGTTTCGGCCCTTTAAAGTTCACCACTTTATTCGTTGTGGTATGCCCTGATAATACATCTGGATTCTTCTTGCTTTCCCCTTCAACGAGCACGTCAACGACCGTGTCGAGGTAAGCTTGGTTCTTGCTCAGCGAAATATCGTTTAAGATTGAATTCAAACGCTGCAGTCTTTCTTTTTTCGTTTCTAAAGGCACATTATCAGCCATCTTGGCGGCTGGTGTTCCTTCCCGCGGTGAATAAATAAAGGTATAGGCAGCATCGTACTCGACTTCTTTTACGAGAGACAGCGTTTCCTCAAACTGCTCTTCTGTCTCGTTCGGGAAACCAACGATGATATCTGTCGTTAAAGCGGCATTTGGAATGGCCTTCTTAATTTTTCCAACGAGCTCAAGATAGTGATCACGCGTATACTTTCTCGCCATAAGCTTTAAAATGTCACTGTTGCCGTGCTGGACAGGAAGGTGGATATGTTCGACCAAGTTTCCGCCCTTCGCTAGTACTTCAATCAGATGATCATCAAAATCCCGCGGATGACTTGTCGTAAAGCGGATCCTCGGAATGTCAATCTTACGGATCTCATCCATCAGGTCACCGAGACCGAATTTAATATCTTCAAAGTCTTTTCCGTAAGCGTTAACGTTTTGTCCCAAGAGAGTTACTTCCTGATAGCCGTTGCGGGCAAGGTGCCTTACTTCTTCAATGATATCTTCCGGACGGCGGCTTCTTTCCTTCCCTCGCGTATAAGGAACGATACAGTACGTACAGAACTTGTCACAGCCGTACATGATGTTGACCCATCCCTGAATGTTGCCTTTTCGTACACGCGGAAGATTCTCAACGATATCTCCCTCTTTGGACCATACTTCAACGACTCGTTCTTTTGAAAGATAAGCTTCTTTCACGATCTGCGGAAGTCTGTGGATGTTATGGGTACCGAATATCATATCCACCTGATTATAGGTTTTCAACAATTTATTGACAACAGATTCCTCTTGGGACATGCAGCCGCAGACCCCGATCAATAGATCAGGTTTGTCCACTTTCAGCGGCTTGAGATGTCCCAGTTCACCGAAAACCTTATTCTCGGCGTTCTCTCGGATGGCACATGTATTAAGCAGGATTAGATCGGCATCCATCACTTCTGTCGTAGCTTCATAGCCCATGTCTCCGAGAATTCCGGCCATGATTTCCGTATCATGCTCATTCATCTGGCAGCCATAGGTCCTGATATAAAATTTCTTGCCATTTCCAATTCTTCGTAAATCATCATCAATTACAAAATCTTTTACAATCTTAATTTCTTCTTTTCCGCGTTTTTTAGCGTCCTTTAAGGAAGGCGGCTGGTACGTAGTTTGAAAATAGCTGGCGTAATCCTTAGAGGTTTTATTTTTATCTTTCACAGGATTCGATCCTTGTTGGTTCATTGCAATTTCCTCCCTTGCAAACAGCGAAACTCTAGAGGTGTTTTTCTCTGATAACTTCAATATTATAACAGACTTCGATTGTAAAAGGAATGATTGGTGTCCCTTCAAAATATCTATAACACTTAATAATTAACAATACTTAAATTTCACTTTATTAAATGATAGGAGTAAAATAAAAGGCAGAAACCGTATATGAAAGAGATGATGCTGCAATGTATTGGAAACGATCACTTTGGATTCTTTGGCCGGCCAATTTTCTGATCGCCGCAGGAATGAGCTTGATCATCCCCTTTTTGCCACTATATATTGAAAAACTTGGAGTTTCAAATATTCAAAGTGTTGAACATTGGACAGGTTGGATTTTTTCTGCTCAGTTTATCACTTCTTTTTTATTTCAGCCGCTATGGGGCTCACTTGCTGACCGATATGGACGAAAGGTCATGCTCATCCGTTCTGCTATAGGAATGGGAACTGTCACAGCGTTAATGGGGCTTGTGACAGGGCCGGAACAGCTTCTCGTATTGCGTCTGATCAATGGTCTGTTCTCCGGTTTTATCTCCATGTCCATCTCCCTCCAGGCTTCCGTCACACCAGACAAAGATGCAGGAAGGTCCCTCGGCACACTGCAGACCGGCCAGATTGTCGGCACACTGATCGGTCCTCTAATCGGAGGCTTCCTGTCTGAGATCTTTGGGTTTGAAGGTGTCTTTTTTGTCACAGGAGGACTTATTTTGATCGCAGGCATGGTCGTCATGTTCTTTATTAAAGAAGATGTAGCTGTTAATAAGGAAAGAAGCATCAAAAAGAAAAACGAATGGGGAGCACTTAAACCCCTGTTTCCTGTATTTATCGCGGCTGCCATCACCCAGCTGGCAATGATGAGTATCCAGCCGATCATCACCCTTTACACCAGGACCATTTACCATGGCAGCCATTTGACTTTAGTCGTAGGGCTGATCAGTGCCGTAACGGGTATTGCTAACCTGATCGGGTCACCGATCCTTGGAAGAATCGGCGACCGCTATGGACAGCGGAAAGTTCTCATCTTCTCTTTGATCATGGCTGCATTTGCTTTTCTGCCTCAAGTTCTGGCTACCGATGTAAAGGTCCTGTTAGCAGGCAGATTTTTATTAGGCCTATTTATCGGAGGAATGATACCTTCACTGAATGTTCTCGTAAAAAAACTGGCACCTCCAAACCTGCAGGCTACCGCTTTTGGAATTAGCTCTTCTGCCCGTTTTCTCGGGAACCTGTTCGGCCCATTGCTGGGAACCTTTGTAGCTGCGGCCTATAACATTAAAGATATCTTTTATATCACGATGATTTTCCTGCTCATCAATATGGTCTCCATTGTCAGAAACAAAAAACTTGAACTTGCGCTGCGCAATCATAAAAAGGCATCCTGAACATGAATGTTCAGGATGCCTTTTTTTTTATTACATAAATTCGGCAAGTAAGCCGTTAAATTTCTCTTCATCCATCTTCAGGTCCGCTTTGGATAATGGATCCTTGCTGTATCCGTGGGCAAGGTCCTGATAGGAAGGTTTTACTGTATTCTGATAGATGATGCCTTTGACGAGTCCGTCGTTTTCCATCAAAGTCTGCATCGCCATCATCCGATTGGAAGGATCATAGCCTTCGATCGTATCAAGGCTTGTTAGGTGTTCTTTGAACCAGTCATATGTGTTTACCTTATTATAGGTTACACAGGGAGAGAACACATTGATCAATGAGAAGCCTTTATGTTCAATCCCTTTTTGTATGATCGCAGTCAGTTCTTTCAGGTCGCTTGAAAAGCTTTGCGCAACGAACGTTGCACCTGCTGTAAGAGCAAGTTCCATCACTCCGATAGCGGACTCTACAGAACCTTCCGGCGTACTTTTCGTTTTAAACCCTTCAGCAGAGCGGGGAGAAGTCTGCCCCTTCGTTAATCCGTAGATTTGGTTGTCCATTACAATATAGGTTACGTCAATATTTCTTCGGATCGCATGAACGGTATGGCCCATTCCGATAGCGAATCCATCACCGTCTCCTCCAGAGGCAATAACTGTAAGATCACGGTTGGCCATTTTCACGCCTTGGGCGATTGGAAGAACACGGCCGTGAATGCCATGGAAGCCATAGGATTTAATATAACCGGAGATACGCCCGGAACAGCCGATCCCCGAGATCACTGCCAGGTCGCTCGGTTCAAGCCCGACGTTTGCTGCCGCCCGCTGTATGGATGCTTGCACGGAAAAGTCGCCGCAGCCAGGGCACCAGTTCGGTTTTACTGAATTTCTGAAGTCTTTAAACGTCGCCATTTAAACCAGCTCCTTGCATTTATTGAAAATTTCAGAAGGAAGAAATGGATTACCGTCATATTTTAAGATGCTCTCAATCTTGTGATGAGAACCCAGGTTCATTTTCAGGATATTGGCCAGCTGTCCAGTGGCATTATTCTCAATGACCGCTACCTTTTTCGCTGAATCAATTAATGTCTTCATCTCTTCAACCGGGAATGGATGAATCAAACGTAGATGTGCATGGTTTACTTTGATTCCTTCCGCTTCCAGACGAGGAATAACCTCCTCAATCACGCCTCTTGTGGAGTTGAACCCGACAAGCAGAAGATCAGCCTCTTCATTCGGGGTATATTTTACGACCGGCGTGTTGAATTTCAGGTTCTTCAGTTTTCGGAGACGCTTATCCATCTGCTTCAAGCGGTTTGCAGCAACTTCTGACGGCTTGCCCGTTTCGTCATGCTCGACGCCTGTCACGTGATGAATGCCGTTTTTCATGCCCGGAATGACACGAGGAGATACTCCGGAATCCGTCAGTTCATAGCGTTTATAATAGCCGCCTTCTTCTTCAGGAAGCTCTGCATTCAAATCCAGGGTGCCGCGGCGGATTTCAACTTTGCTGAAATCAAGCGGTTCTACGGATTGCTTGCCTAGAGAAAGCTGAAGATCAGTCAGTAAAATAACCGGGCATTGGTACTCTTCTGCAATATTCAATGCTTCTACAGCATCATAGAAAGCTTCTTCAGCTGTGCTTGGCGCCATGACGACCTTTGGAATCTCACCATGTGTACCGTAGATCATCGCCATTAAATCCGACTGTTCCTGTTTGGTCGGAAGCCCTGTACTTGGACCGCCGCGCTGTGTATCAACGACGACGAGCGGTGTTTCTGTCATTCCTGCAAGGCCGATGGATTCCATCATGAGGGATAAACCAGGACCCGCAGAAGAAGTCACAGTACGTACACCAGCATAGTTAGCGCCGATGGCCATTGTACAAGCTGCGATCTCATCTTCAGTCTGGATAACGGTTCCGCCAAACTGAGGAAGTTTTTTAATGAGGTATTCCATAATCTCAGAGGCCGGAGTGATCGGATAAGCCGCCATGAAGCGGACACCGCCAGCTACAAATCCAAGAGCGATGGCATCATTGCCGATCATAAACATACGTTTTTTTCCGTCAGCTTTATTCAGCTGGAACCCCTCGAGCGGACCGCCTGCTGCTTCATTAAAGAACTCAGCGCCTTTGCGGATTGCATCCATATTCTTTTCTACGACTTTAGCGCCTTTTCTTGAAAAGATTTCCTCAACCACATCTATGTACGATTCAGCCGGCAGATCGAGCACTGCACTCGTAGCGCCGATGGCCACCATATTCTTCATCAAGGAAGTGCCAAGCTCATTCGCTATTTCCGTGAACGGGACTGAAAAGAGCCTTACTTTTGAGCCTTCCGGAACAACTGGATTAAACTTCGCGTCGCCGATGACGACTCCTCCGTCCCGCATCTCATGAATATTTACATCAATGGTCTCCTGGTCAAACGCGATTAAAATATCAAGATCATCCGAGATCGACCTTGTTTGTTTCGTGCTGACACGAATCTTGTTGTTCGTATGTCCGCCTTTAATACGTGAAGAAAAGTGCCGATAACTGTAGAGATAGTATCCAAGACGATTTAAGGCCATTGCAAAAATTTCTCCGGTACTGTCTATCCCTTCCCCTTGCTGTCCGCCAACTTTCCAGGAAAGTTGATCAATCATGAACTCCACCCCTTCTATGCTTATCATTCTATATACTCACCAATTGCGTTTTCTGGAGAAAACATAAGTCTCCATGTATAAAAATACGCTATTTTCCGAAAGAAAATAAGCGCGCTGATCACTAAGATGGGTATAAAGATGGTTGTTAAAAAATATGTACTAAACGTTTACAATTCTAGACCTAACTTCACAAAAAAGCAAGTATTCATTGAAAAATTAATAGGTGGCGTCAGTGAATTTTAGTATGCTCTCACCCACATTTATGCACTCAAAAAAACCTGTTTGCGCAAACAGGCAAACAGGCAGCTTACTTTTTTTAGTTAACGTGGCTCGACAATCAGCTTAATCCCAGTTCTTTCTTCTCCATCAATCAAAATATCGGTAAACGCAGGAATACAAATGAGGTCAACTCCGCTAGGCGCTACAAATCCTCGTGCGATTGCTACTGCCTTAACGGCTTGGTTTAATGCACCGGCCCCAATTGCTTGAATTTCAGCTCCTCCTCTTTCACGAAGAACTCCGGCGAGTGCACCAGCTACAGAATTAGGGTTGGATTTTGCTGAAACTTTTAATATTTCCATTAATTTGTACCTCCTTAGAGATATGATACCAATTCTACTATATTCATTGGTAAGAGCCCGTATTCCTGCAGTATGGAAAAGTTTACAACAATATGCTGGCAAGCGTAAATTGTTAAACCAAAAGTACTCTTATTCAAAAAACGGGTGGTCGTCGTTAATCAAAATGGTCTTGATCGTTTTCGCTTTTCCAGTTGCAGGATCACACTCTATTAAGACGCCACTTAACTGTTCCCTTCCGGAAGAAACTTCAAACCTTACCGGTAAACTGGTAAGAAACTTTTTCAAAACAGCTTCCCGATCCATCCCTAATATCCCGTCATACGGGCCGGTCATCCCTACATCTGTCAAGTAAGCGGTTCCTTGTGGAAGAATTCGCTGATCCGCAGTCTGGACATGGGTATGCGTGCCAACGACCGCTGTTACTTTGCCGTCGAGGAACCAGCCCATCGCTTGCTTTTCACTTGTTGCTTCTGCATGAAAATCGACAAAGATAATCGGCGTCCGCTTCCGCAACTCTTCAACCAGTTGTTCAGCCTTTTCAAAAGGGCAGTCGAGAGGAGGGAGAAATGTACGTCCTTGTAAATTAATGATGCCGATTTCAAGCTGGTTCATCTTTATGAGAGCTGATCCGTTGCCTGGTGTCCCAACAGGAAAATTGGCTGGCCTAACCAATTGGGGAGTAGTATCGATAATCTCAAAAATCTCTCTATTGTCCCACGCGTGATTTCCGAGCGTGATGGCCTGTGCCCCCGCTTCAAAAATCCCCTTTACGATCTTTCCGGTAATCCCCCTGCCATGGGCAGCGTTTTCACCGTTCACAATCGTTATAAGCGGCTGATATTTTCGTTTTAATTTAGGCAAATACGTGTCGATCATCTTTCTGCCTGGAGATCCAACGACGTCTCCTACAAATAAAATCTTCATGAAGAACTCCTTTTACTGCATTCTGTATAAAAACAAAATAAAGTGGTATACACCACTTTATTTTGCGTACTCAACAGCCCTTGTTTCCCGAATGACTGTTACTTTAATATGTCCTGGATAATCCAGTTCATTTTCAATTTTTTTCGTAATATCCCGTGCTAAACGGTAAGAAGCCAAATCATCGACTAAATCTGGTTTAACCATGATTCTGATTTCTCTTCCGGCCTGGATCGCAAATGATTTTTCCACGCCGTCAAACGACTCGGAAATCTCTTCGAGTTTTTCCAGACGTCTGATATATGTTTCCAACGTTTCACGTCTAGCTCCAGGTCTTGCTGCTGACAATGCATCAGCGGCTGCAACAAGAGTAGCGATAATTGAAGTAGGTTCAGTATCTCCGTGATGGGAAGCAATTGAATTGATAACTACTGGATGTTCCTTATACTTGGTTGCCAATTCCACACCGATATCGACGTGGCTGCCTTCTACTTCATGATCAATCGCTTTCCCAATGTCATGAAGCAAACCAGCACGGCGGGCCAAATGAACATCTTCTCCAATTTCTGCTGCCATCAAACCGGCGAGGTACGCTACTTCCATTGAATGTTTCAATACATTTTGGCCGTAGCTTGTACGGTACTTCAAACGCCCTAAGATCTTAATCAAATCAGGATGAAGTCCATGAACTCCTACTTCAAAAGTAGTCTGCTCACCTACTTCTCTGATATACTCATCCACTTCACGGCGAGATTTTTCAACCATCTCTTCGATTCTGGCAGGATGAATTCTGCCATCTTGAACGAGCTTGTCAAGCGCCATACGGGCAATCTCCCTGCGGATTGGGTCAAAACCAGAAAGAATGACGGCTTCAGGCGTATCATCAATAATCAAATCAATGCCTGTTAGCGTTTCCAGCGTACGGATATTTCGTCCTTCACGCCCGATAATTCGGCCCTTCATCTCATCATTTGGCAAGTTCACGACAGAAACTGTCGTTTCAGCAACGTGGTCAGCCGCGCATCGCTGGATAGCAAGAGAAAGAATCTCTTTTGCTTTTTTATCCGCTTCTTCTTTAGCGCGATTTTCCATATCCTTCACCATCATAGCCATTTCATGAGAAACTTCGTTTTCTACCTCGCCCATGATGATCAGCTTGGCTTCTTCACGCGTAAAGCCGGATATACGTTCCAGTTCTCTTTGCTGCTCTCTGAGCAGCTCCTCCACTTTGCTTTCAATCTCTTCAATTTGTCGTTGTTTTTTGGTGAGAGACTCCTCACGTTTCTCCAATGATTCCTCTTTTTTATCAAGAGTCTCACTTTTCCGGTCAAGAATCTCTTCTTTTTGTACCAATCGTTGTTCTTGTCTCTGAAGCTCATTTCTGCGTTCACGAATGTCGCGCTCTGCTTCTGTTCTTAGCTTATGGATTTCATCCTTTGCTTCAAGCAGGGCTTCCTTCTTGCTCGCTTCCCCATCTCGCTTTGCTTCTTCAACGATCTGAGCAGCAGCATTTTCCGCGCTTGAAATTTTTGCTTCGGCAATTTTTTTCCTAACAAGATATCCGACAACTGCACCGACACCTGCTGAGACAAGCAAACTGGAGATGAAGACAATAATGTTTTCCATGTTTCCACCTCCTCTTGCTATCTACTTTTTTTACTGGGTCATAAGCATCATTCGTGTAACAAAGTGTTGTGCACAAGTCATGCCATTCTCATTTCAGGTTATATCTTTTAATTTCAAATGAAATCAAAGTATATCTCCATTTTATAAAGGACAGCACGTTATGTCAAGAGATGTCAAATTATCTATGATAAATCTTCCTTTCAAAATTGGCAAGTTTTATTTATATCCAATCAAAGGAAATTATCGGACCATGAGCAGATAGGGCAGTGCCCCTGTCCGGCCGCGGCCGCCAAGCGTGAACCGCAGCTTTTTTGCAGATATTACACAATCTATTTATCCCACAAATCCCTTTAAAACTAATACTTTCCTATCCTTCTAAAAAAGGGGCTGTCCAAGAAGTCTGTAAGCTGTTGATTTCCGTTCCAGGCTGCTCGCTTTTACCGGCGCGAGCTCCTACTTTCGCGGGGCGTGCGGTGAGCTTTACCGGCGTGAACGCCTACTTTTTGGTGCAAGCACCGGCGGGAGTCTCACCTGTCACGCTAGTCCCGCAGGACAAGGAAGGCTGCGGCAGCGTTATATCGCACGAAGAAAATGTGAAATTCATTTTCGAGGAGTCTCGCATCTTCCACTTCAATTAACTTTTCATTGAAGATTTTTCAAGCCAAAAAGGGGCTGCCTGAAGGTCAATTTTCGACTTTCTGGACAGCCCCCAAAAGTGCTATTCGGATAATTCAAACTCCTCTGCTTCTTCCTTTGTTGCAGGTTCTGGAGTGTTGGCTTCTTCACCGAGGCGATAGTAGCTTCTGATCTGTGTAATGATCTCTTCTGCTACTTCCTTGTTCTCTTTCAGGAATTGTTTGGAATTCTCTCTTCCCTGGCCAAGGCGGTCTCCTTCAAAGGAATACCAGGCACCGCTTTTTTGAACGACGTCAATATCGGAACCGATATCAAGGATTTCACCTTCTCTTGAAATCCCTTCACCGTACATGATGTCTACTTCCGCCGTCTTGAATGGAGGAGCCACTTTATTCTTAACCACTTTAATTCTTGTTTTGTTCCCTACCATATCCGTGCCCTGTTTCAATGTTTCAGCACGGCGTACTTCCAAACGGACAGAAGAATAGAACTTTAATGCACGGCCCCCAGGTGTAGTTTCCGGGTTCCCGAACATCACGCCGACTTTTTCACGGATCTGGTTAATGAATACCGCGATGGTTTTTGATTTGCTGATCGCTCCGGAAAGTTTTCTTAATGCCTGAGACATCAGTCTTGCCTGAAGACCTACGTGGGAATCTCCCATTTCTCCTTCGATCTCTGCTTTAGGGACCAAAGCCGCAACCGAGTCAATGATCAGAATATCCACTGCTCCGCTTCGGACAAGGGCTTCCGCGATCTCAAGAGCCTGTTCGCCAGTATCCGGCTGAGATAAAAGAAGCTCATCAATGTTTACGCCGAGCTTTTGGGCATAGACAGGATCAAGCGCATGTTCTGCATCAATGAACGCAGCTTGTCCGCCGTTTCTCTGCACTTCTGCAATCGCATGCAGAGCAACTGTTGTCTTACCGGATGATTCAGGTCCGTATACTTCGATGATCCGCCCTCTTGGATATCCGCCTACGCCAAGTGAGATATCAAGCGCAAGAGATCCGCTGGAGATGGTGGAAACTCTCTGTTCAGCCTGCTCGCCAAGTTTCATGATGGATCCTTTTCCGAATTGTTTTTCAATCTGGCGCAAGGCCATTTCCAATGCCGCTTTGCGGTCGCTCATGTAATCACTCCTCAAATTTATATCATTGCACATGTAAGTACATTGTGATGTCATTTCCTATAGCTTTATTTTACTTCTTTTTTCACCGTTTGCCAATCTTTTTGCGAACATTTATTCGATTTTTTTATTGTCCTTTTTTGACCTTTGATAATAAGTAAAACAATCCGTACATCACAGACCTCTCTCTGACAGCGGTCCTCGAACCGGATAATGCCAGCGGGTACACCTCGGTGCCTGTTTCATCCGCCAGTCCGATAAAGACCGTGCCGGCTTCTTTGTTTTCACTTGGTCCCGGTCCTGCAACCCCGGTAAAACTGATGCCGATATCCGATCCGGTCAGGTTTCTTACCTTTTCCGCCATCTGTTTCGCGCAGTTCTCGCTGACCGCTCCCTCGGACACAAGCAGCTCATGAGAAACACCGAGCAGCTGCTCTTTTATCTCATTCGTATAACAAACAACTGAGCCTTTGAATATTTCCGAACTGCCCGGCATGTCGGTTATCTGCTTTCCAAACCATCCGCCTGTCAGACTCTCGGCAGAAGAAACGGTCAGCTTTTTATCTTTCAGCTGTTCTGTGGCTGCTTTTTGCAAGGAATCATCTCCGTATCCGTATAGGAACTCTCCTACCCGCTCACGGATTTTTCCTTCCAGCACGTCCAGCTGCTCTTGGGCAATCTTGTTGTCCAGAAATTTTGCCGAGAGCCTAAGGGTAACTTCATGGTTTCCGGCGAGAGGCGCCACAGTCGGATTACTCTGCTGATCGATAATGTCCTGAAGTGTCGCTTCAAGCAGTGATTCTCCAATCCCGAAGAAACGAAGAACCCGTGAGACGATCGGCTCTTTTCCAGGCAGTCTTCCTGAAAGATAAGGAACCGCAAAGCTGCTGAACATCGGCTGCATTTCTTTGGGAGGGCCCGGGAGAAGAATATAGGACAGTCCGTCTTCATGCAGCGCCATTCCCGGAGCCATGCCGTGTTTGTTCGGCAAAATCTCAGAACCTTCAAGAACAAGTGCCTGCTTTCTATTGTTCTCAGACATGACCCTGCCTGTTCTTTTGTAGTACATTTCAATATGATCCATCGCTTCTTGGTCATAGACCAGGTTCTTTACCAGAACAGTGGCGATGGTTTCTTTAGTGAGATCATCTTTCGTCGGTCCGAGACCTCCGGTAAAGATGAGAAGATTTGAACGGCTCTGTGCTGTTTTTATGACAGATTCCAGCCGTTTCGGATTATCGCCCACGACGGAATGATAGAAAACATTGATCCCTAAGTCTGCCAATTCAGCAGAGATAAATTTAGCATTTGTGTTTGCAATCTGTCCCAACAAGAGCTCGCTTCCAACGGCAATGATTTCTGCATTCATTTGCGTATTCCCCCGTATTGTACGTTTTTAAACGAAGATTTTTCTGATAAAAAAAACAGGAGATCTTCTCTCCTGTTCCTGCTGTTATTTTGATTTTAGCATAACTTCTTTGTTTTGAATAAAATATTCCCATCCTGAATATAGAGTGATGAGTGTAGCTGCCCACAGGCTGATCTGAGCGAATGGGATACCGATCCATTCAAATGGTATGTTGTGCAGCAGCAATGCAGAAATGGCAATGATCTGGATCCATGTTTTCAGCTTGCCCATCTGGCTTGCTGCAATTACTGCACCTTCAGCTGCTGCTACAAGGCGTATGCCAGTCACCGCGAACTCCCTGCTCAGGATAATGATGACCATCCATGCCGGTGCATAGCCTACTTCAACAAGGGCAACAAACGCAGCGGTAACCAGCAGTTTATCCGCAAGAGGGTCTAAAAACTTCCCAAAGTTTGTAACAAGGTTGAGCTTTCTCGCATAATATCCGTCTACCCAGTCTGTACAGGATGCAATGATGAAAATCAGGGCGGCAGCCAAATGGGTGACTGGAATATCAACATCCAGCCATGTTACCTTTCCCCAATCAAAAGGGGCAAGAAGAACGATCATGAATACAGGAATAAGTAAGATCCTTGAAATTGTAATTTTATTAGGCAAGTTCATTTTTATTTCCTCCAATTTTGACAATCATTACACGGCGCTCTACGTAGGTTATTGTTTGCCGGAAGCCGTGTTTTTAATGACGATCCTTTGGTGAATTCCCCTCTTAACAGGCGGAATCGGATATGAGAACGGTTTTTCATTGATCGTCATTTTTGCAAAATTGGCGGCACCAATATTAAGTTCAACATCTTTCTCACCTGATAAGTCATAGCTGGCTGTATCACCTTTTTTAAACATCTTGCCAGCCAATGTCTTGCTGCCTGTTTTCACTTCGAGATATACCGGCCCGTCCATCTTAAAGGCGATTTTAAAGTCATCCGCCTGGCTTAGCTCATATGTAGTGGTAATTCCCTGTGTAGCCTGCTTGGTCAGAGTAAATTCTTTTTTCTTCGGTTCTGCCGGTTTCTTTGGTGAATCACTATTCGCGGGCTTCTCCGGTTTTTTATCTTTGGCCTTGTTTGTATTCTCAGCCTTCTTGCTCTTATCAAGCTGAACACTGGCAGGTTTATTTGAGTCCTTTGAATCAGCGCCGTCATTCCCTCTGTTGGCAAGGTAGGCCCAAACGCCGATCAGAAGTGCCAGAACGAAAGCAAAAATCAGTACTTTAGGCAGCCAGCTTGATAATACAGAGTCCTTTGCATCCAGGGTCTGCTTATTCCGTTCTGATCGGGGAACAAATTCTGTCGGTTCTTTTTCGGCTTTTGGAATTTCGTTTTCAAATTGGGTAAAGACTTCTTCAAAATTGAGTCCTACTGTTTCGCTGTAATTTTTTATAAACGCTCTGGCATAGAAAGAACCTGGTAGAATCTCGTATCGTCCTTCTTCAATCGCCTGCAGATAACGTTTTTGTATTTTTGTTTCGGTTTGAAGCTGTTCAAGAGAAAGACCTTTTTCTTCCCTTTTTTCTCTTAAATAATTTCCTAATTCAGTCAAATTTACCACCATCCACTAATTGAAGTTATTCAAATGCGGAAAATCCTACATCTGTCTCTATTACTTCATATGTAATTTCTTCATTCGGATCGTTTCTAAGCTCGATAATATAATCAAAATCGTCAATGCTGTATTCGGTCTGCTGAACAAAAACATCTGGATGCTCGATGACCTTCGCAGATGGAAGACGCATGATTTCCCTGACCAGCTGCCAGTGCCTTTCATTTGAACGCCTCGATGACACGATGCCGTCAATAATATAAACATTATCTGTGCTGTATTCATCATCCGCAAGCTGTGTCCGAATGGTTTGCTTGAGCAGCGTAGAAGATATAAATACCCATTTTTTGCTCGCGCAAACACTCGATGCTACGATCGATTCAGTCTTTCCGACCCTTGGCATACCCCGGATGCCAATCAGTTTATGGCCCTCTACTTTATACAGTTCGGCTAAAAAGTCAACGAGAAGCCCAAGTTCGTCTCTTACAAATCTGAATGTTTTTTTATCGTCTGCGTCCCGTTGTATGTAACGTCCATGCCGGACGGCGAGAATATCTCGTAATTTGGGTTTACGGAATTTCGTGACTGTAATATTATCCATCGATTGTAAAATGGAGCGAAGGCGGTCTACCTTCTCTTGTTTGTCGACAATTAACAGCAATCCTCTTCTCTCATTGTCTACTCCATTGATCGTCACGATATTTATTCCAAGCATCCCGAGAAGAGATGAAATATCACCAAGAAGTCCGGGGCGGTTTTTATTTATCTCGTATTCCAAATACCAATCCTGATCGCCCATTCTTCATCTCTCCTTCCTTTTTCTGTTGCTTATCATTAATTTCCCGCTTCATTAATTAATAATATCTGATTTCAATTTATTATGAAAGAAAAAATAAAGGGATGTTAAGAAAAATCCTTAACATCCCTGTTAAGAAAAATCCTTAACATCCTAATATTTACTGTGCGTTGTCATTCTGGACTAATTTAACCATCATATTGGCAATCGCGTGTTTTTCATCGTCGCTGGCAACCTTCCAAAGGTCAGCAAGCACTTTTTCTTCGGAATTCTTAGGATCTACATGAGAAGCAAGATATCCTCCGATTTCAGTTGCTAAATTGGAAACGGTTGATTGGTCCATTCCCTGGCCTTCTGCATGTTCAAGACGGTCAGAGAGAAAATTCTTCCACTGTCCAAAATTATCTAATACTGACATTTAATTTCCTCCTTAAAATATGGTACATACTATAATATTTCTAGAAGGAACATGAATTATGCATGGGATTTGACATTTTCCTCTGCGCTTTCCTGCGATTAATTATGCCAGCCGCCTGTTGCAGAAATAATATGCCCATTGATATAAGATGAGCGGTCTGACAAAAGGAACATAACGATTTCCGCCATTTCTTCCGTCCGGCCTAGCCGGCCTTCTGGAATCTGGTCTTTCAGCGAGTTCAATTCTTCCTCAGTAAAATCCTCCATCATCCGTGTCTCGACCGCGCCGGGAGCGATGCCGTTCACCCTGATTCTGTTGGGGGCTGCCTCTTTGGCTAATGCTTTGACGAATGTATTCAGGCCGCCTTTTACGGCAGAATAAACGACCTCACACGAAGCCCCTACTGATCCCCACACAGATGAGATGACGATGATGTTTCCTTTTCCTCTCTTCATCATAGCTGGCAGAAGATGTTTCGTGATCAAGATCGGACTTGTCAAATTCAGCTGTACCATTTTCTGCACCGTCTCGCTGTCCATATCTGTCAGCAGTCCGTAATAAGCACCAGCACTATTATGTATAACAGCATCAACCGGCATAAAGAGTGATGACAGCAATTTATCAGTTCCGGCAGGATCTGATAAGTCTGCCTGCACCAATAAGGTTTCAACACCGTAAGCAGTTACCTCTTGCTGGAGATCTCTTGCTTGCCGGCTGCTCAGATGGTAATGGAGAATAAGGTTGAAGCCATTTTTCGCAAGCGCCCGGCAGATGCTCGAACCGATCCCGCCGCTTGCCCCTGTCACTAAAACCCAGCCTGACATATTATTTTCACCCGCTTAAAAACATCCCTGCTTATGAGCAGGGATGTTTTTTTTTCTTCATTATGACTGTTTTTTCTTAACCTGGCAAATGGTCAGCTGACTATCCTGAAAATGGTCACTCAGCGCTTTTTCAAGGTGTGCAGCCGTTAAATCTTCAAACGTCGGGATCACGTCAAAAAGATTCATTCCGTTAAATTCATACCTGGTGAATTGATTCGCGATAAACTCGGGCGAGTTCAGCGCTCTTAAAAAAGAACCGATTTTCTTTTTTCTTGCTCTCTCCAGGTCCTCTTGGTTGATATCCGTTTTCTTGAAATCCTCTACCATACGCGAAATGGTATCTGCGAAAGCATCAGGATCAGATGTATCGCCTCCGATCATGGAGAAACCGTAGCCTTGCTCTTCTGTATAGTCAAAAGAAAAAGAAGGGTCAATCAGCCCATCATTATAAAGCTTCTCGTAATTTTTGGTGCTCTTTCCAAACATCATCTCCAGCAGCAAATTGACGGAGAGTTCCCGGAGAAGCAATTCTTTCCCTTGCCTTTCGGGACGTTTCTCTTTATATCCCATATAGCACTTCGGTGTTTGAACCGGCATGTTCAATACTTCTTTTCTTTTGGCGGGCTGAGCTGGTTCCTCATCAAAGAAGCGCTCGATCGGCGGCTTGTCTTTATAGTCCTTGCCGGCCTGGTTCTTCTCGACAAGATCCATGATCTTTTCTGCATCAACCGGCCCTACAATAAAGAGGAGCATGTTGCTCGGATGGTAGAAGGTCTCATAGCATTCATACAGATCATCTTTTGTAATTTTGGCAATCGATTCAACCGTTCCAGCAATGTCGATGGACACCGGATGGTTTTGATACATGCTGGCGATCAAACCGAAATACACGCGCCAGTCCGGGTTGTCATCGTACATTCTGATCTCCTGTCCAATGATTCCTTTTTCTTTCTCCACCGTCTTTTCGGTAAAATAGGGTGCCTGAACGAAATCGATCAACGTCGTCAGGTTCTTTTCAACATCACCGGTCGTTGAAAACAAATAAGCGGTCCGTTTAAAGGTAGTAAAAGCATTGGCCGATGCTCCCTGTTTACTGAAATCCTGAAAAACGTCACCGTGCTCTTTTTCAAAAAGCTTATGCTCCAGGAAATGGGCGATTCCATCCGGCACCTTGACTGGTTCGTTCTTTCCAAGCGGAACAAAATGATTATCCACGGATCCATAATTAGTCGTAAACGTTGCATAGGTTTTATTAAAATCCTTTTTTTCTAAAATGAATACTTTCAGTCCGTTTTCAAGGGTCTTGCAGTTTAGGGTCTCTTTGAGCTGCTTAAAATGAATTTGTTCCATATTATTCATCGCCCCTCCCTCTTAAGAAATAGATCGTATCAAGTTCAATCTTTTTTGAAACACCGATCACTTGTTCTTTCGTAACATTCTCGATGCCTTCGAGCCATTCCTCAATACTCCGTTTATGCCGGGAGACTACTTCGTGATAGAGTACCTCCACCAAACCTGTAGAATCATCCACCGTCTCAAGGATTTGGTTTCGGATCATCGCTTTCGTCTGCTCCAGTTCACCGTCTGAAATGTTGCCGTTTTGAATTTCTTTTAGCTGTTCATTAATGATTTTTACTGTTTTTTCATAATTATTGGTTTCAATCCCTGACATAACAAAAATAATCCCTTTATGACTCTCAAAACGAGAAGCGGCATAATAGGCCAGACTCTCTTTCTCACGGACGTTCATGAACAGTTTGGAATGCGAAAAACCGCCGAAGACGCCATTGAATACTTGAAGAGGAAGATATTCGGGATCGCAGTACGTAATGTAGGTGCGGTATCCCATATGGAGCTTTCCTTGCTGCACTTCCTGCTCTTCAAATATCTCTTTCACTTCATCCACTCTTCGTTTTCCTGAGGAAGCTACTCGTTTCGGCTCTGCTTTAGCATTTGGAAACACAAAATGCTTTGCCGTAAAATCCTTGAGAATTTCTTTGGAAACATCTCCCACGACATACAAATGGACCTCGTCTTCCTGGATGACTTTCTTATAATAATCATATAAAATCTCAGGAGTGATGGAATCGACTTCCTTTTCGCTTCCGTATACATTGAAACGATAAGGCTCGTCTTCGAACATCTCCTCGATCAGGCGCTTGTTGGCATACCTCATCTTATCATCGTATATGGATTCAATCTGCTGCTTTAACGACCGTTTTTCTTTCTGGACGATATCGGATAAAAAGGCATTCCCCTGTTTTGCCGGCTTGAGCAGTACATCGGAGAGCAGTTCAAACGCCTTGTCTAGCAAAGGTGTATTATCCGATAGAAATTTTTCATTCGCTACATCAATTCTCAGGGTGATAACCTGATATTCTCCTTTTTTAGAGAGATCCGCCCCCAGGGTTGCTCCATAAAGGCTGTCCAGCGCTTCACGGAGCTCTTTACTGCTGGGAAATCTCTCTGTCCCGCTCTGCAAAACATAGGGAAGCAGGGCACGTTTGGTAACTTCCTCCTCCACGATCGGACTTTTCAGCTGAAGAATTAACGAAGTGGTCTTATATTTAGTGGTTTCGACTGTATGTAAGGTAATTCCGGGCAAGTCAGCCACATGATGGTCTACGAGTGTCATTTCGCTTCCTCCCTTTTTAAATAGGTTGTTGATCATACTTTCTAGTGTACCCACATTCCATAGTAATCATGACTTTTCCTGCTTTAAACAAAAAAACCTGCTTCAATAACTGAAGCAGGTCCTGTCTATTATCGTTTTCCTTTTTCGTAAGGCTGTCCGGATGCTTTGGGAGCATCTGCACGGCCAACAAACCCTGCTAGTGCAAGAATCGTAAGCACATAAGGCGCGATCAGCAGATAAACATCAGGAATATCCTTGAGAAGAGGGATCTGTTCCCCTGTGATGCTTAAGCTTTGAGCAAGCCCGAAGAACAAGGCCGCTCCCATCGCTCCAAGCGGATGCCATTTTCCAAAAATCATCGCAGCAAGAGCCATGAAGCCTTGTCCTGAGATCGTTGACTGTGTGAAGTTTCCAGCGATGGAAGCCACATAGATGGCTCCGCCTAGACCAGCGAACGCACCCCCGATGATAACAGAAATATAACGGGTTTTATTAACATTGATCCCCATCGTATCAGCAGCCATCGGATGTTCACCGACAGAACGAAGACGAAGGCCGAACGGCGTTTTGTAGATGATGTACCATACCACAAAAGCCAGGAAAATCGCTACAAAAGAAGTTGAGTATGCATTGGAGAAGAACAGGTCTCCGATAACCGGAATCTTGGACAGCACCGGGATATCTCCTTTGCCGATCCGTTCCTGAATATCAGGAGTCTGGCCTGCATCAAAAAGTTTCTTCGTCAAAAAGATGGACAGTCCCGCTGCAAGGAAGTTAAGAGCAACACCGCTGACGACTTGATCGGCTTTCAGCGAAATGCTTGCCACTGCATGTGGAACAGCAAAGAGTGCACCCCCAACGATAGCTACTGCAAAACTCATCCATGGAGAAGCAGCGCCTAACCCCCATTGTTCACCATAGTGGGTAAAGATCGCCCCTAAAAAGGCGCCGAACATCATAAGTCCTTCAAGTCCAATATTAACAACACCAGAACGTTCACTGAAAACTCCGCCCAAAGCAGTAAGGATAAGGGGAGCTGCTGAAACGATCGCAGCAGGCACAATAAGGGCAAGGATATCGAAGAAGTCCATTAAAGTTTACCCCCTTTAGTAAATCGGTTGGTCAGCCAGCGGATAAGGTAACTGGACGCCACAAAGAAAATGATCAATGCGATGACGATTCCAATGAGTTCAGTGGGAACTCCTGCTGTAGACTGCATAGTAAGAGCACCGATTTTCAGTCCGCCAAACAAAAGGGCGGCGACAATGATCCCTACCGATCCATTGGCTCCGAGCAAGGAAACGGCGATTCCATCGAATCCTACCCCTGTAAACGCGTTATTGATCGTCATATATTGATAGGTTCCAAGGCCTTCCATCGTTCCCGCAGCACCCGCAAAGGCACCTGATATAGCCATGGCTAAGATAATATTTTTCGATACGCTTATTCCCGCATACTGTGAAGCATGCTGATTGAAGCCGACTGCTCTTAATTCATAGCCGGTTGTTGTTTTCCATAATACAAACCACATAATAAGTGCACCAATAATTGCTACAACAATTCCGTAATGAAGACGAGAAAAATCAGTCAGCTGCTGAAGCCAAGGAGAAGCCAGGGATGCTGATTCTTTAATATCCTTCGTCCTCTCTCCAGGTGCCAGCATATAGGCACGAATAATGGCATTTGTTACATATAGCGCGATGTAGTTCATCATGATGGTAGTAATAACTTCGTGAACTTTAAAACGCGCTTTCAGAATACCTGGAAGCACTCCCCAGATTGCTCCAGCTAGAGCACCTGCGATAACCGCTAGCGGCAGGTGGATGATCTTAGGGAGATCAAAGTTGATCCCGACATAGACCGATGCTAGCCAGCCGACAAGCAGCTGCCCTTCCACACCAATGTTAAAAAGTCCCGTGCGAAACGCAAAAGCCACGGCTAATCCCGAAAGAATGAGCGGTGAAGCCGCACGGATCGTTTCACCCATATTGTATCCATTTCCGAAAATGCCCTCAATTAAAGCAGAGTAGGCTTTGATGGGATCATAATCAGAGACCAGCATGATGATACCGCCGATCAAAAGTCCCAATAGCACGGATATGGCCGGGACAAGAATATGGAATAAACGGCCTTTAATTACATTCATTGCAAATCACCTGCTTTTTGTTTCTTGCCGCCCGCCATGAGCAGTCCAAGTTCCTGTTCAGTCGCTTGTTTTGGATCTACGACTGCAACAATTTTCCCTTCATATATAACCGCGATGCGGTCGCTTACATTCATTACTTCATCCAGTTCAAACGAGAGAAGAAGGACTGCCTTTCCTTTATCACGTTCCTGAATAAGTTTGGAATGAATAAACTCAATTGCACCAACATCAAGACCGCGTGTAGGCTGTGCTGCAATAAGGAAATCGGGACTTCTGTCCACTTCCCTTGCAATGATCGCTTTCTGCTGGTTGCCTCCTGATAATGCACGTGCCAGCGTATGTTCACTCGGTGTTCTCACATCAAATTCTTTAATAAGATTATTGGCCTTATCAAAAATTGCGGGAAATTGAAGAATTTTATGTTTGGAAAACGGCTGTTGGTAATACGTTTGAAGCACCATATTCGTACCGATCGAAAAATCAAGGACCAGGCCGTGTTTGTGTCGGTCCTGAGGGATATGCCCCACTCCGGATTCCGTTACCTTTCTCGGCTTAAGGTTCGTAATGTCCTTGCCGTTAAGCTGGATGGTGCCGCTGGTTGCTTTCCTTAAACCGGTGATCGCTTCGAGAAGTTCAGTCTGTCCGTTTCCGTCCACTCCGGCGATGCCGAGGATTTCTCCTGCTTTGATCTCAAGGGTCAGCCCGTCAACGACCGGCACTTTTCTTGAATCTTCAACGACCAGGTCATTGATCTGCAGTACAGGCCCTTTTGGCACAGCATCTTCTTTATCAACCTTGAAATTTACCTCGCGCCCGACCATCATCGCCGCCAGTTTATCGGGGTTGGTTTCAACAACGTCGACCGTGCCGATTCCCCGGCCTCGGCGAATAACCGTACAGCGGTCACAAGCTTCCATGATCTCCTTCAGCTTATGGGTGATCAGTATAATTGATTTTCCTTCTGCCACTAGCTTTTTCATGATCTCCATAAGTTCATGAATCTCCTGAGGAGTTAATACAGCTGTCGGCTCATCAAAGATTAAAATTTCAGCTCCGCGATAGAGCGTTTTCAAAATTTCCACACGCTGCTGCATTCCGACGGAAATATCCTCTATTTTCGCATTTGGATCTACTCGCAAGCCATAACGGTCAGATAAGGCTTTTACTTCTTTCGCTGCTTTTTTCAAATCCACTCTGCCCGCTGTTGTTATCTCTCTGCCAAGAATAATATTTTCTGTTACGGTGAAGTTTTCAACCAGCATAAAATGCTGATGCACCATTCCGATTCCAAGACGGTTAGCAACGTTTGGATCAGAGATCGAAATCTTCTGGCCTTTAACGTGGATCTCTCCCTCTTCCGGCTGATACAATCCGAAGAGAATATTCATGAGCGTTGATTTTCCCGCACCATTCTCACCGAGAAGAGCATGAATCTCGCCTTTCCTTACTTGCAATGTGACATTGTCATTGGCAACGATGCCAGGGAATTCCTTGCGGATGTTCCTCATTTCAATGACATACTCCATTGTGTTCACCCCTTATGACAAACTATAAACCTTTCAATCTTGTTTCTTCATCCTGCAGAGGGAGTCAGAAGTCTAACCTTTCACTGCGTAAATAAAGGCCAGTAAACGAATACCAGCCTTTACTTTTTACCATTTATTTTTTCATATCTGCTTCAAACTTTTTGAACTCTTTATCCGTTTTAGGAACCATAAGGCTTCCGTCCTGGATTTTCTTTTTGTACTCATCAACTTTTGCCAATGCTTCTTTCGTTACATTGTCTTTGTGAGGAGCAATTCCTACACCGTCTTCATTAAGACCGAATTCAACTACTTTTCCGCCAGGGAATTTTCCATCCATCGTATCCTTTGAAACTTGTTCAACAGCTTTGTCTACACGCTTGACCATTGAAGTCAATGTTACATCCTCAGGCATACCTTCTTCGTGCTGATCGCGGTCAACACCGATAACCCAAACTTTTTCACCATTCTTAGCTCGGTTCTTCGCTTCGGTAAATACACCTTTACCTGTTCCGCCAGCTGCATGGTAGATAATGTCTGCGCCTTTTCCGTAGAACGTGTTAGCGATCGCTTGGCCTTTTTCAGCTTTGTTAAAGTCACCAGCGTATTGAACAAAGATTTCTGCTTTTGGATTAGCCGTCTTTACTCCGGCTTTAAATCCGTTTTCAAACTTTTTGATTAATTCACTGTCCACGCCGCCGACAAAACCGACTTTGTTCGTTTTTGTCTGCATTCCAGCAATTAGGCCGACAAGGAATGAACCTTCGTTCTCTTTAAAAGTGATGCTCGCAACGTTCTTTTCAGGAACAACCATATCAACAAGTGCAAGGTGTCCGTTCGGCTGCTGCTTTGCCACTTTTTGGATATCCTGTGCCATCAAGAATCCGATTCCGTAAACAAGATCAAATTTTTCCCTAACTAATGAATTCAGGTTGGGAGCGTAATCACTTGCAGAGGATGATTGAAGATATTTGAAGTCTGTACCTTTTTTAAGATCGTTATCTTTACCGAACTTTTGAAGCCCTTCCCAAGCAGATTGGTTAAAGGACTTATCGTCAACACCGCCAGTGTCTGTTACCATCGCCACTTTAAATGCATCTTTTTTGCCGCCGCCAGTTGACTTTTCGCCTTCATCCTTACCACAGGCAGAAAGCAATGTGCCGGCTGCTAAAGCTAGACTTAATAAAACTCCAGTTCTCTTTTTCAATTCTTTTTCCCCCTATTTTTTTATGCGAATAACACTTGTAACACATTGAACAACGGTGTTGCACATCACCCCCTAAAAATGATAGACAGCTATAAGCGCTTTCTTACGACTGTAAAGTTAAATTTATCAGCTCTAAAGTAATTACAGGAAAAAAGAACAGGCTCATCATTCTGATCATAGTGCATCTGTTTTAAAACGAGAAGAGCCGCTTCCTCAGGACATTCCAGGATCTCCGAAATCCGCTCATGGAAGCCCAGGGGTTCAATGTTTGTTATCGCATACATTACACGCTTGCCGGCTTCTTTTTCAAGCATTTCAAGCATGGAGAGGTACTTATGCTGTGATTCAGATGGCATATAAACTGCGGGTATATGGTCGATGCAATATACGACAGGTTCAGAATCAGCCGTTCTTACCCTTTCAACAACATTGATTTCTTCGTCTTCTGCAAGATTAAACTTATTCTTCAAGTCATCAGCTGCAGGAATGACGACGGAGGAGACGAAGACGGTGGAAGCCTTTTTGCCTGCTCGCTCAATCATGTCTGTCACACTGAAGAGTTCTTCAATACCAGAGGAAAAGAGTGCTCTGGTTCTGACGAAGGTTCCCACTCCATGTTTTCTGATCAGAACATTTTCGTCTTCAAGAATGCGGAGCGCTTCCCTTAATGTAGCTCTGCTGATGCCCAGCTGTTTAGAAAGCTCAAATTCTGACGGGAGTTTCTCGCCTTCTTCGTAAGTGCCGTTCTCAATGTCGGCTTTCAGTTTCTCAATAACTTTTAAATACAGCAGACGATGATCCGTCTTAATGGACACGTTGTTATTCACCTCTATGACAACCAAAACCAATAACAATTTACTGTTTTTCAGTGTAATGTTTATTTGACAAATATTTAAAATAATCGACATAAATATATCATTTTTATCTGTAGAAATAAATACTATTTTTAGAGAATTTTTTAAAACCGAGAATAAACGCATTATTCAGATAAATAAGATAAAAAAACAGAACCCTTAAAAGGGGTTCTGTTAAGAGCTTGATGCTTGATTCTGTTCGGGAAGCGAGGTAAGCAGAACCTCTCTCGGCTTGCTGCCCTCATAAGGCCCGATGACACCTTTGGCCTCCATCGCATCCACCAGCCGGGCGGCACGAGAGTACCCGATACGAAAGCGCCGCTGCAGCATGGAAACGGATGCTGTCTGCATGTCGACAACTAGCTTTACGGCTTCAGGAAACAGATCATCCTCCATTTCCATGGTAACTTGTGCTTCTTCAGTTGGAATCATCTCTTTTTGGTATTGCGCTTTTTGCTGTGATATTACAAACTCCACAATCTTTTCTACTTCTTGATCCGAAAGAAAAGCTCCCTGAATCCTGGTCGGTTTGGATGCACCTGAAGGCAGGAAGAGCATGTCGCCTCGGCCCAGCAGCTTTTCAGCGCCGCCCATATCCAATATCGTTCTAGAATCAGTCTGAGAAGAGACACTGAAAGCGATGCGTGAAGGAATATTCGCTTTAATGATCCCTGTGATAACATCAACAGAAGGTCTCTGCGTAGCAATGATCAGGTGGATTCCTGCAGCACGAGCCATCTGGGCAAGGCGGATGATCGCATCCTCGACATCTCCTGAAGCAACCATCATCAAATCTGCCAGCTCATCCACAATGACTACGATATAAGGCAAGGAAGGCTGTTTTGCCCCGCTCTCATTGTTCTGTCTTTTAATACTGTCGTTGTACCCTTCTATGTTTCTCGTACCGCTATGGGAGAACAGTTCATAACGCCGTTCCATCTCACTTACGACCCTTTTTAAAGCTTGTGCAGCTTTTTTCGGCTCTGTAACAACAGGTGCCAGCAAGTGAGGGACGCCATTGTACACGTTCAGTTCTACCATCTTTGGATCGATCATCATCATCTTGACTTCATGAGGCTTCGCCCGCATTAAGATGCTTGTTATAATTCCGTTGATACATACGCTTTTCCCGCTTCCTGTTGCTCCTGCAACAAGAAGATGGGGCATTCTCGAAAGCTCTGCGAAAATCGGCTCGCCCGAGATATCACGCCCGAGACCAATCGCCAGTCTGGAGGTTTGTTTCTGATACTGGCTGGATTCAAGTACTTCTCTTAAAGTAACTGTAGCTACTTCTTGGTTGGGAACCTCGATACCGACAGCTGACTTTCCAGGTATCGGTGCCTCAATCCTAATGTCTTTAGCAGCAAGGGCTAGGGCGATATCGTCCGCCAAGTTGACGATTTTGCTGACTTTTACGCCCACATCAGGATATACTTCATACTTCGTAACAGCAGGACCAAGATGGACTTTCAGCACTCTTGCTTTTACCCCGAAGCTCTCAAATGTCTTCTCAAGTTTTTTAGCATTGCTTTTACTTGCTGCATACTGCCTTTCTTTATGCTGGCCAGTAGCAGCGGGCCGATCTAAGAGGTCCATGGAAGGAAGTGCATAGTTTTCATTATGTTCTTCTTCTGTCTGTTCAAAGCTTGCTTGCAATCCTGCCGGTAAAGAATCTTCTTGTTCTTTTTCTGTCTTCTCATTTTTCTCTTCATGAAATCCTTTTGAGCCAAATTTCAGCTGTACGGCAGAACTCTCGTCCCGGTCCAAGTTCCTGGTAAAATCCTCAATGATCGGCTCATAATCTTCGTCTGCAGGCTTATGTTCTCCTTGCTGCTCATCCACTGAAGGCGCTTCTTTTTTAGATGTTCGTTTTTCGCTTTTCCTCTGGCTGTTTTTTAATTCTTGTGTTTTAGTCTGCAGAGATTCGTATGTATGAGAAAAAAAGTTGCCGGCTGCCTCTACGATTTTTGAAATGACACCTGACAGTGATTTTCCTGTGATGAGAATCAGTGAAATAATCATAACAAAAACAAGAATGACGCCAGATCCCTGTACTCCGAACAAAAAGTGAAACATTGCAAAACCGACTGATCCGATCATCCCGCCTCCGAGATCTGCCTCTGGCGTGTTCCCTGAAAGCTGTGACCAATAGATCTCCCAAGTATTCCTGATGACAGATGTATCTGCCCATCTCCCCTGTTTTGAAAGCAGAGAAAATAATTTCAGATGGCTAAGAATGAGCATCGATATGTAGAACAAATAAAATCCCGCAAGCCTTTTTCCCCAAACCGGCGGAGTCTTGCGTTTCCAGATTAAATAGATTGACACGGCCAGCGTTCCGACGAGAAGCACGCCGTACCATTCGCCGCTGAAGAATCTGAGAAACTGTACAAAAGCCAGTCCTACTTTTCCCATTCGGGCCAATGCAAGCATCGTTAAAGCAAGCAAAAGAAGGCCGGCAAGTTCATAGCTTAATTGTTCTTTCCAAGCTGACGTTTTTTTTGAAGCTTTTTTATTTCTTTTCGCCATTCTTTCACCTCTTAACTAAACCAAGTAAAGCAGCCGCTTGAGGGCTGCTTTTGTTCTTTATTATATCACAGGACCTGGCCTGTTTACTATCGCTTTAGAAATGGCCTGCTCTTAGAATTTGGCCCGGGCAGCAGTCGGCATTCATAAAATGGGAAGGATCAGTGCTGATCACCCGTACCACTTTATATTCCATTGGGGAGATCTGCTCCACAAGGACCGGGATATCGTTAAAAAGCATGGTGGATTGAACGCTTTTTTCAGCTGATTGCCCTTCCTGTCCTTCAGGAAACATAAGTTCATGGGGCATGAGTGTATACCAGGTCATTGGATCACCTCAAGTCCTTCATCCGGTTTTTCTCGGTGCTGCTCCATCAGTTCGTTCAGCTTCGCGATCGCCTGGCCGACACCGCCGACTTCATTGATTAGTCCATCATTGACAGCATCTTTTCCAATCACATTCGTCCCGATATCCCTGGTTAGGTTTCCTTTGGAAAACATGAGTTCTTTAAATTTTTCTTCGGTTATTTCTGAATGTGAGGTAACGAAATTGATGACCCTTTCCTGCATCTTATCGAGATATTCAAACGTTTGAGGCACCCCGATAACCAGCCCGGTAAGCCTGACAGGATGAATTGTCATCGTTGCGGTTTTTGCGATGAAGGAATAATTTGCTGAAACAGCAATCGGCACTCCAATCGAATGCCCGCCTCCAAGAACGAGTGAAACGGAAGGCTTGGAAAGCGAGGCGATCATTTCAGAGATGGCAAGACCTGCTTCAACGTCCCCTCCCACCGTATTTAAGATGATCAGCAGCCCTTCAATCTTCGGGTTTTGCTCGATCGCAACCAATTGAGGGATCAGATGCTCATACTTTGTTGTTTTGTTGTTCGGCGGAAGCTGAACATGTCCTTCTATCTGGCCAACAATCGTAAGGCAGTGGATACTAGAGCCTTCCATCTGCGGAACGTTTGTTTGTCCGAGTGACTGCAGTTTATTTACGAGACTGTTCTGATCCGGATTGTTGTTGGGCAATGACGGCTGTTTTGGTTCTTGTTCCTGATTCATACGAATAACCCCCTTATGCTTGTTCAGCATTTTCTTTTAGTATGAACGCTGGGGTTATTTTCATTCTGCATAAAAAAATGCCTGCAGACTGCAGGCATCAGATTTCCATAATAATCGGCATAATCATCGGCCGACGGCGTGTTTTATCAAATAAATAATGACTCAGTGAGTCGCGCATGTTTGATTTTAATGAGGACCAGTCCTTCACTTTCTCCTGCATGCATTTATCGAGCACTTCTGTAACGAGTTTATTGGCTTCCTTAAGCAGTTCCTCACTCTCGCGAACGTATACGAATCCGCGGGAAATGATTTCAGGACCTGAGATGATCTGATTGGATGCCCTGCTGATCGTAACGACAACAACCAATATTCCGTCCTGAGACAAAAGCTTGCGGTCACGGAGCACAATGTTTCCGATATCTCCTACACCAAGACCATCTACAAGAACATTCCCAGCAGGAACTTTTCCTGTGCGTTTAGCAAGACCATCCGCAAATTCAACTACTTCCCCTTTTTCAAGGATAAAAATATTTTCAGCTTCAACGCCAACTTGAAGGGCAAGATTTTGATGCGCTTTTTGCATTTTATATTCACCATGTACAGGGATGAAATATTTCGGCTTCATCAAGCTAAGCATCAATTTTAATTCTTCCTGACTGCCATGTCCGGAAACGTGAACTTTGCGCTGCCCGAAAATCACATCGGCGCCCGTACGCATCAATAAGTCTACAATTCGCGCTACAGAGCGCTCGTTGCCCGGAATCGGAGTGGCTGCAATCACCACAGTATCTGTATGGCGGATCGCAATCTGTTTATGGGCTTTATGCGCCATGCGCGACAAAGCTGCCATCTGTTCTCCTTGACTGCCCGTTGTTAAAATAACAATACGGTCTTCCGCATAGTTATTCATCTGATCAATAGAAATGACACTGTCTTTCTCGATGTTCAGATACCCTAGATCAGAAGCGATATCAACAACCTTTACCATGCTTCTTCCGGTAATCACAATTTTCTTGTTGGTTTTGGCAGCTGCAGTAAAGATCTGCTGGATCCGGTGGACATTGGATGCAAAGGAAGCAATGATGATTCGGCCTTTCGCTTCGGAAAACACATTATCGATCTCATAACCGACCGATTTTTCAGAGCCGGTCATTCCAGGCCTTTCCGCATTTGTGCTGTCTGAAAGCATACATAATACACCTTTGCTGCTCAGTTCAGCGATTTTGCCAAAATCCGTATGCTTTCCATCAATCGGAGACTGGTCAATTTTAAAGTCTCCAGTATTCACGATGACTCCCTGCGGCGTGTGAACGGCAATGCCGACGGAATCAGGAATACTGTGGTTCGTGCCAAAGAAAGTAACTTTATACTCTCCAAAGTCAAGGACGGATTCTGAACTTACTAAGTGGGTTTGAGTGCTCTTATGAAGTCCAGCTTCTTTCAGCTTTGCTTCTACAAGCCCAAGGGTAAGCTTCGTTCCGTAAACAGGAACAGGAAGCTGCTTTAAAATAAAAGGAAGGCCGCCGATGTGGTCTTCGTGTGCATGGGTCAGAAAAATCCCCTTCACCCTGTCCTTATTCTGGACAAGATAGGTAATATCAGGGATCACGATGTCGATGCCAAGCATCTCCTCCTGAGGAAACATTAATCCTGCATCCAGGACAAAGATATCTTCACCCGCTTCGACCACATACATGTTTTTGCCTATTTCGCCAATACCGCCCAGGGCAAAAACTTTAATCTTTTCGCTATTTTGTTGTTTCGTTGTCAATGTAATAATCCTCCTAGTTGATGTGTTTATGTATTCTCCGTTCACGTCACTTGAATTCATTATAGCTTATGTTCGAAAGCGAATACAAGATAAAGAAGGCAAGGCTTATATTTTTATCAGTCGATGTTTCACTTATGTACGGCGTGAAATACGCTGGAACTCCCTATGTGATTGAAAATCAACAAAAAGACAAAAAAAAACAAGCGGCACTCTGCCGCTTGCTTACAATGAGGAATGCATGATACGGGATAACGATTCCCGCTGCTCCTGGTTCAATGGCAATAAAGGAAGACGGACGCTTCCGACATCGAGGCCCTTTAGCTGAAGAGCTGTTTTAACAGGAGCAGGGCTTGGCGCTTTGAACATCTCATCCATTATCGGGAGAAGCTTTCTATGAAGCTTTGCCGCTTGCTGCACATTGCCTTCTTTAAAAGCCGAAATCATTTCCTGCATTTCGTTTCCGATCACATGGGAAGCGACAGAAATGATTCCTGCCCCTCCAATGGAAAGCACAGGCAGTGTGATTCCGTCATCGCCGCTGTAAAGCAGGAATTCTTCAGATGTTTCTTCAATGATCCGGCTCATCTCACCCAAGTCGCCGCCAGCATCTTTTATGGCAACAACGTTTGGAATCTTTGAAAGCTCAATTACAGTATCAGCTGAAATACTAACGACCGTACGGCCTGGAACATTATAAACCAAAATCGGGAGGCTGGTTTCTGCTGCAATGGCTTTAAAATGGGCGATGATGCCATCCTGGCTCGGTTTATTATAATAAGGTGCCACGATCATAATGGCATCGACTCCGGCTTTTTCTGCCTTTTTTGTCAGATCGATGGACGCTTTTGTATTATTGCTTCCTGTACCTGCAATGACAGGTACTCTTTTATCAACAACTTTTACAACGTGCCTGAACAAGGCGATCTTTTCTTCAGTTGATAATGTCGGTGACTCCCCTGTTGTACCTGCCACAACGAGGCTTTCTGTTCCGTTCTGAATTAAATAATTGACCAGCTTTGTCGTTTTGCCGAAATCAATATTTCCTTTACTGTCGAACGGGGTAACCATGGCTGTACTAATATTTCCAAAATGCATCTCGATCAGCTCCTTAAATCTTGCAATGTCCACTAAGTATCTTTTTTTTAATGATTTGGAGAGTTTAATCCCTTGGAATGGATTTTATCTAATTCAAATGCTCTATGCAAAGCATTTACCGCCTTAACCATATCATCCTGTCTGACGAGCACCCAAATGGTTGTATGCGAGTCGGCTGACTGCAGGATCTGAATGTTTTCATCTACCAGCGCTTCTACGATTTTAGCCGTGACGCCGGGAACCCCTGACATCCCCGCCCCTACTGCAGAAACTTTAGCGCAGCTCCTTGTGATCTCCGGGGAATAACCGAGATCGTTCAGGACTTTCTCCGCATGTTCAGCCATATTTTCCATTACAGTATACACTACACCTTTAGGGCTGATATTGAAAAAGTCTACTGAAATTTGTTCTTTGGCCATCGCTTTAAAGACCTTTGTATGGTGGTCATATTGTGAGTCTTTAGCTAATACTTTGATTTGCGTAACACCGGGAACATGCGCGATCCCGGTGATCACATGATCCTGAACATCCCGTCCTTCTGCTCCTTTTGATATAGCTGAGGTGACCAGGGTACCCGGAAGATCCGAATACGTCGAGCGGATCCGTAATGGAACCTTTGCCTGCATAGCGATCTCCACCGCGCGAGGATGGATGACTTTTGCTCCCTGATAGGCCATGTTGCAAATTTCATTGTACGTGACAACAGAAAGAGGCACAGCTTCTTTTACAATCCGAGGATCAGCTGTCATTACTCCTTCAACATCAGTAAAAATATCAATATATTCAGCTCCGAGTGCAGCACCAAGCGCGGATGCGGATGTATCACTGCCTCCTCGTCCGAGCGTTGTTACATCACCTGAGGCAGATTCTCCTTGAAATCCAGCCACAACGACAGCATCATGTGAATCAAGCATGGACCGCAGCCTGTCACATTGCATATCTGTAATCCTTGCATTCTTATGTTCATCATTTGTCCTGAAGCCCGCCTGTGATCCTGTCAAGGCAGCAGAGTAGATTTCTTTTGTTTTTAAAAGGTTGGAAAATACAACAGAAGAGATGATTTCTCCACAAGAAAGAAGCAGATCATACTCTCTGCTTTCCACTTGGTGACCAGTAGCCCCTATCAGGCTTAGAAGTGTATCCGTAGCATACGGATCACCTGAACGCCCCATCGCCGATACGACACAGACGACCTTATATCCGTCAGCAACTGCCCTTTTGACATGTTCGGCCGCAAGTTCCCTGCCGGTATTGTCTTTTAAGGATGTGCCGCCAAATTTTTGTATGATTATCTTCATGAAGTTAGCACCTTCTTTGATTAGTTCAGCAATTCAAGCTTAATAAGGCTTTCTGCAATCTGCACTGAGTTCCAGGCTGCTCCTTTTAAGAGGTTGTCGGAAACAATCCACAGATGGAATGCGTTATTGCGGTCTAAGTCTCTTCTGATTCTTCCGACAAAAACGTCATTTTTGCCTACACAATGAGCAGGCATAGGATAGATTTGATTTTGAGGATCGTCTTGCAGCGTTATGCCTTCTGAGGAAGCCATCAGATCCTTGATCTCTTCGAGTGATGATACGTTTTCCCCTAATTCAACATAAACCGATTCAGAGTGGCCCGTCTCAACCGGGAGCCTGACACAAGTGGCAGCCACTTCTAGTTGAGGCATATGCATAATTTTTTTCGTTTCATTGATCATTTTCATTTCTTCAAAGGTATAGCCATTTTCCTGAAACTTATCAATCTGCGGCACAGCATTAAACGCAATCTGATAGTGCTTTTCATCACTGGCACACGGCAGAATTTCTGGAGTGAACTCTTTACCGTCCAGGATATCCTGTGATTGCGACTTTAATTCTTCAATCGCTTTTGCACCTGCTCCAGAAACTGCCTGATAAGTAGATACGATGACTTTGTTCAAGCCATACTTCTCATGAAGCGGCTTTAAAGCAACAACCATCTGGATGGTCGAGCAGTTTGGATTGGCAATGATACCATTATGATTGCGAATATCTTCTTCATTGACTTCCGGTACGACCAATGGAACATTCTCATCCATCCGGTATGCACTGGTATTGTCGATGACAACGGCTCCGCGTTTCACTGCTTCAGGAGCCAATGCTTTAGATATAGAGCCGCCTGCTGAAAACAGAGCGATGTCAACTCCTTCAAAGGCTTCCGGGAGCGCTTCTTGAATGATGACTTCTTTACCTTTATACACTGCTGTTTTGCCGGCAGACCTGCTGCTTGCAAGAAGTGATAGTTTTGCAATCGGAAAGTTTCGTTCTTCAAGCGTTTTAAGCATTTGTTGCCCAACGGCACCCGTGGCACCGACTACCGCTACATTAAATCCATTCTGAGTCATTTGACTGTATCTCCTTTTTTGTTTAATCCATAATCATTGTCATGACAGAAGGAGAAACACGAATGTTTCTCCTTCAAGTGAAACATCTTGGTTTCCCTCATTCTGATTTTAAGAGAGAATCATTTTAACAATACACATTTTATTTCACATTTTAACATACTTCCTGCTATTAGAAAGCTATTTTTAACGATTTGCTCAGCTATTCGTCCGCAGGACAGGCTGCAGCTGTTTTCCCTCTAGTGCTGTTTCAACCGTTTCTAGGAGGTAATCCATATGCGCGACGAGCGAATTTTGCTTGTGCACAGGGTCATCCTGGCCGAACGGTACAAAATAGATGTTCTTAGCCGCCATCAGCTTCATAATATTAACACCATTTAAACCGAGACCATCATTTGTAGAAATGCCGAGTACGACAGGAGATTGATTGCGCATCGTGGCTTTCGCTGCCATCAGGACCGGAGAATCGGTCATCGCATTGGCAAACTTGCTGATGGAATTGCCGGTCAAGGGAGCGATAATCATACAATCCAGCGGCGTTTTCGGACCGAAGGGCTCTGCTTTAACAATAGAATTCACGGGTTCGATTCCGGTAAGCTCTGTTATTTTTTGCAGCCATTCTTCACCCTCACCAAACCGGGTGTCTGTACTTTGAACCGTATAAGTAACAAAAGGAGTTACCTTCGCCCCTTCGTCAATCAGCCTCTTGATCTGAGGAAAAACCGCCTCATACGTACAATGAGAACCAGTTAAGCCAAAACCGATATGTTTTCCATTGACTTTCATCAAGCTTTCCCCTTTCGATTAACCATTTCTACCTGCATTAATTGGGAAAGGACATTTCCAAGAATCTGTCCTGCCGTCTTAGGTGCAACAATACCCGGCAATCCAGGAGCAAGGAGGGCTTTTATGCCCCTTTTTTCGGCATATTTAAAATCTGTTCCGCCGGGCTTGGAAGCCAGATCTATAATCAGCGTATGGGTTGGCATTTTTGAGATAATATCTGACGTCACAATCTGAAAAGGTACCGTATTAATGCATACATCCGTGTCGATTACTTCTTTTTTTAAATGATCGAGATGAAAAGGTATAAAACCCATTTCACTGATCCTTGCTATATGTTCCGGTTTTCTAGCCCCCACTTTTACTTTTGCTCCAAGAGCCGCAAACGCTCTTGCGACACTCATTCCGACTCTGCCGAAACCTAAGACAACCGTATTTGATTTATGAATGGTCGTGTCGGTGTTCTGAATCACCATCATAAGCGTGCCTTCCACTGTCGGAATACTGTTGTAGATGGCTACATCATCTCTTTCGAAGAGCTGAGTATGCCCCCGTCCGCTTTCTGCAATAATGCCATTCAGATAAGCATTCGTTATACCTGAATACACATGGCAATGCTTCGGGGTCTTTTTTAAATGTGCGGAAGTAAGTACAATACTTTTATTTGAGAAAATGGTATCAATTTCACCATTTGGACCTGTGCCATTGACCGGCAGTACGATACAATCCAGTCTGGAAAAATCAACTTCTCCAATATCCATTTTCGAGGCTCCGGTAAACCCGTGATCCAGCTGATCAAACCCAACCAGTACAAGGTTGGCGCCTTGTTCAGTCAGTTTGCGGATCACCTCCAGCTGTCTGGCATCACCGCCAAATATGGCAATTTGCAAGTCAGTTAACATGCTTCCTCCCCTTTCTCTGTTGCTCCGCAAAAACAGGGGAAATCCTTGTTCATGTTCGCAACACCATCATATGAACGCATTGCCCAGATGGTGACTCTACTCACTCGGATGCAACAGTATTCAAACCATTTATTATTCAGCCTTCATTCGCCATGCTTCTCATTTACCTCAACAGTATATTCAGAAATAAAAATTGGGATTGATTAGACAACCTAATGACAAGCCCGAATTTAAGAGATTCCTTTGGAAAACGACGTAAAAAAACCTGCAGCATATGCTGCAGGCCTATTATTGCAATCCTTTTGGGGGTTCACCTGTCGGGCTGACTAACGATGCGGAACATTCATTGCTGAAGATCCGATGAATCAATGTGTCCACGCTTTCTTTTGAAACAGCATCGATCAGCTGCACCATTTCATCAAGAGAACGGTGATAGTTTAAGATCAGTTCATTCTTGCCGTTCCTGCTCATTCTGCTGTTCGTACTTTCGAGGCTGAGCATGAGGCTTCCTTTGATCTGTTCCTTCGAGTTCAATAGCTCTTTATCTGTTATACCTTTATCTTTAAGATCATCAACGATCATCAGGACTGTATTGTACAGCTCATCAAGCTGTGCCGGAGCGGTTCCTCCATAAATGGTAAACAGTCCATTGTCCCTGTATGCGGAGTGGTATGAAAAGACAGAATAAGCGAGGCCTCGCTGCTCACGGACTTCCTGGAACAGCCTGCTGCTCATGCTGGAACCGAAAATATTGTTCAAAACGATCAGCGAGAACGTATTCGGATCTTTCAAAGACAGACCCGGAAAGCCCAGGCAAAGATGTGCTTGTTCTGTTTCTTTTTTTCTTGCCAGCTTTTCACTATGGAAAAACGGTGCCTGGATGTTCGAATCGGCTGGAGTGCCGGAATAACCGCCGAACAAGTTTTCGACCTCTTTAATAAAACTTTCGTCAACGTTGCCTGCTACAGAGACCACAACGTTTTCCGGTGTATAGTAATCAGCCATATAATCGCGGAGCGTTTTACCATTAAATGTATTCAAGGTATTCTCTGTCCCAAGGATCGGATACCCTAGTGAATGCTGGTGAAAGCTCGCTCTGCTTAATAGGTCATGCACGATATCATCCGGAGTATCTTCATACATTTTTATCTCTTCAAGAACGACGTTTTTCTCTTTTAAAAGTTCCTGTTCGTCGAATGTAGAGTTGAAGAACATGTCAGACAGGACATTAAGAGCCCTGGGTGCATGGGTATCGAGAACTTTGGCATAGTAACATGTATATTCTTTTGATGTAAACGCATTGACTTGGCCGCCGATGCTGTCAAATGCCTCTGCGATCTCCCTCGCACTGCGGGTTGTTGTCCCCTTGAAGAACATATGCTCCAAAAAGTGGGAAACCCCATTGTTTTCGGGAACTTCAAACCGTGATCCGGTACCGATCCAAACACCGATGGCAACGGAACGTACGGTTGGAATCTTTTCCAAGACGACTCTCACACCGTTTGGACACGAATGTCTAATAATCAAACTTATTTCCTCCTAGCTGTATTCCATCTCGATCAACCGTTCTCATAGGAACAATATACCATTAACATAACCATCATACAACAATGTTATTTTACTGGAGGTTTGGTTATCATCCGCTGTTCATTCATCAGTTCTGATACGGTTCCGATCGAATAACCTTTGGCTTTAATGCCTCCTATTATCCGTTTCAGGCCATCTGCCGTGGAAGACGTCGGATGCATGAGCACCATTGCACCAGGGTGCACTTTTTTGACTACAGATTCCGCCATCCTGCCAGGATCCGGGTTCCTCCAGTCAACAGTGTCTACGGTCCAAAGAATGGTTTTCATCTTCTGCTCTGCAGCGATCTTCACGACATCATCTCTGTAGCTTCCGCTAGGCGGAGCAAACCACTTCGGTATTCTTTTTTTTCCAAGCGTTGCCTCTATCACACGGTTTGTGCTCGAGAGCTCATCCCTGATTCGTTCATTGGTCATTTTCTTCAGATCCGGGTGGGTATACGCATGATTTCCGATCTCATGGCCTTCATCCAGGATCATTTTTGCTAGACTAGGGTTTTTCTTCACCCAGGATCCATCAAGAAAGAACGTAGAATGGACATGAGCTTCCTTCATCGTCTTCAGCAGTTTCGGCAAGTATTCGTTACCCCAAGCCACATTGACCAGCAGGCTCACCATGGGCTTTTCAGGATTTCCCTTGTATATAGGGGATGGCGGCAGATCGTTCAGTTTTACTTTTGGAGGAATCTGCTTAAAAACGAGTTTCTTATCATCAATTGTTTTTAAACCTCTCATCTTTTTATAAGAAGCATCGACATCCAGTTCAACTCCGTTGTATCCCGGTACAGCCTTCCACACTCTGTCCACGGCTGCATTGATCGGCGGTTTGTTTACTTCACCGGCTTTTTTTTGCAGCTGCTCAAATAAACGGTTGTCCTGCGTTTTAGACACCATTGTTGTCTGTGCTTTCATACTATCTAAATAGGTGGAGGTAAACGGGTTTTGCACCGTCCCGACAGTTACTCCAATTATTAGAATGAACATACTCACATGCAGCAGATTTCTTTTCATTGAACTCCCCTCCTGTAAAAAGGGTATGTCCAGCAATGGCTTGTTAGAACATCGCCAAATCGGTGAAAGCCATAAAAAAAAACCGGTTAAACCGGTTTTTTATTGCTCGCTGTTCTTTTGTTCTTGTTCTTTTTTCTGTTCTTTTAAAACGACTTTTCGGGAAAGGTTGACACGTCCCTGGTTATCAATCTCTGTAACCTTGACGCGGATCACATCGCCTAATTTCACAACGTCTTCCACTTTTCCGATTCTTTCTTCTGCAAGTTCTGAAATATGAACCAGTCCATCTTTGCCAGCGAACAATTCAACGAAAGCACCGAACTTTTCAATTCGTTTTACTTTACCGTCATAGTACTCGCCGACTTGAACTTCACGGACCAGATCAGCAATAATTTTTTGTGCTTTCTCGTTCATGGTCTGATCAGCAGAAGCAATGAATACCGTACCATCTTGTTCGATATCTATTTTTACGCCGGTTTCTTCAATAATCTTATTAATGACTTTTCCGCTCGGCCCGATAACATCTCTGATCTTATCAGGATTGATTTTCATTGTAATAATCTTAGGTGCGTAAGCAGATAGCTCTTTTCTAGGCTGATTCAGTGTTTCCATCATGGAAGAAAGAATATGCAGACGGCCATCTTTTGCTTGCGTTAACGCCTGTTCCAAAATTTCACGGTTGATACCAGAGATCTTAATATCCATTTGCAGTGCCGTTACACCTTTTGACGTACCGGCAACTTTAAAGTCCATATCTCCCAGATGGTCTTCCATTCCCTGAATATCAGTAAGAACGGTCACATCTTCTCCGTCGCTGACCAATCCCATAGCGATTCCAGCAACCGGTGCTTTAATCGGAACACCTGCATCCATCATCGCCAGGGTGCTGGCACAGATGCTCGCTTGTGAAGTTGATCCATTGGATTCAAGGACTTCAGACACAAGACGAATTGTATAGGGAAAGGATTCTTCAGAAGGAATGACAGCCTCAAGTGCACGTTCCCCAAGTGCTCCATGTCCGATTTCTCTTCGACCTGGGCCCCTCATAAAGCCTGTCTCGCCGACACTGAATGGAGGGAAGTTATATTGGTGCATGAAGCGTTTTGATTCTTCAACTCCCAATCCGTCAAGCACCTGAACATCACCAAGCGCTCCAAGTGTACATACACTTAATGCTTGAGTTTGTCCGCGGGTGAACAAACCGGATCCGTGCGTGCGTGCCAGAAGGCTGACATCTGAAGACAATGGGCGGATCTCGTTGCTCTTTCTGCCGTCCGGACGAATTTTTTCCTTGAGAATTAAGCGGCGGACTTCTCCTTTAATGAGAAGCTGAAGAACTTCTTTCGCTTCATCTACTTTTTCCTCGTCAGTTTCTTCGTAATGAGCGACAACTCTATTTTTCAATTCATCAAGAGCAGTCTGTCTTTCCTGTTTATCAAAAACACTGACAGCCGCTGTTAAATCTGCAGCAATAAAGCTGCGGACGTCTTCAACCAATTCCTGATCGACCTGGTGAAGCTGTATTTCCATCTTTTCTTTCCCAAGTTCCTCTACAATCTTTTCTTGGAAAGCAATCAGCTTTTTAATTTCTTCATGTGCGAACATGATTGCTTCGAGCATCACTTCCTCAGGAACTTCTTTCGCTCCTGCTTCAACCATGTTGATGGCTTCTTTCGTACCTGCCACGATTAAGTTGATATCACTTTTTTCATTTTCTTCGATTGTTGGGTTCACAACAAATTGGCCGTCAATTCGTCCGATGGTCACACCTGCAATCGGTCCTTCAAAAGGAATATTAGATATAGATAAGGCGAGAGATGATCCGATCATCGCTGCCATTTCAGAAGAACAATTCTGATCCACGCTCATTACCGTGCTCACTACTTGAACTTCATTTCTGAAGCCGTCGGCAAACAGCGGACGGATTGGACGGTCAATGAGGCGGCTGGCTAGAATCGCTTTCTCACTTGGCCTTCCTTCACGTTTAATAAACCCTCCAGGAATCTTACCAACTGCATAAAGGCGTTCTTCGTAGTTGACAGTCAGCGGGAAAAAGCTTAAATTTTTAGGCTCTTTAGAAGCTACTGCTGTAGAAAGCACAGCTGTATCTCCGTAACGTACGAATACCGCTCCGTTAGCTTGCTTTGCAAGGTTTCCAATTTCGAATGACAGTTCTCTGCCTGCCCAGTCCATAGAAAAAATACGTTTCTCTTGTTCCATTTCTTTTGGTACTCCTCTCGACAATAAAACAAATAATTTATGTCTATATTATATCCTAAACACATCTTTCCTAAAAAGGAAAACTAGGCTTCTTCTTTCAGTATACAGCCAATCTATTATGTATGGGTTTTTTTACAGAAAAAAAGCGGGAAAATTTTCCCGCTTTTTCCGATTAACGACGTAATCCAAGCTTATTGATAAGCTCACGATAACGCGTAATATCTTTGTTACGAAGATATGTTAGCAAGTTACGGCGCTTACCTACCATTTTCAAAAGACCACGGCGTGAGTGGTGATCTTTCTTATGGGTACGTAAATGGTCATTAAGAGTGTTAATCTGCTCTGTAAGGATAGCGATCTGAACTTCCGGAGATCCTGTATCAAGATCATGAGTTTTGTACTCGCCAATAAGTTCATTTTTACGTTCTTGAGAAATTGCCATCCTGTTCACCTCCTTTGAAATATAAACCCCGGCAACCGAGCATGCGTCGGTGAAATCGCGATGCCAAGCAGCGGTTTTTTTAGTGTACAATGAAGTACAAATATTAGATTACCTCTTTTTTAGGGATATTGCAAGAGTAACCCTATTTTTCATAAAAAAAATCCAAGGCAGCCTGTTTGTCAGCAGCTATTTGCTTTACAAGACTGTCAACTGAGTCAAACTTTCTTTCATCACGGATCCGTGACAGCCATGAAACTTCAACCATTTTCCCATAAATGTTAGAAGAGAAATCAAACAGATGAACTTCAATCGACGCTTCACGGTCTTCATGGAAAGTCGGCTTCTTGCCAATGTTCGCCACTCCGTTAAAAACCGTATCTCCGATCTTGACCTGCACAATATATACTCCATTCGCAGGAATGAGGAAATCTGCGCTGCTGCTGATGTTCGCAGTGGGAAATCCGATGGAAGTCCCCCTGCTCTCACCGTGGATTACCATACCTGTGATGGAATAAGGCCTGCCAAGATATTCAGGGATCTGATCAACCGTACCTTCCTTTAGAAGGTTTCGAATCAAGGTCGAACTTATTTTCTGGCCATTGATCTGCATTTTTCCAATGACTGTCTGTGAAAATTGGCCGTTGGCATACTCCGCCATCTTGGCCATATCTCCTTTTCCGAACTTTCCGTACGTATAATCGAAGCCCGCGACTACATGGCTGACATTAAGGCCGATCAAGTATTCCTGTATGAACGTCAGCGGTGCGAGTGAAGCAAATTCTTCATTGAACTCCACCAGATAGAAGATGTCAATGCCCATATTACGAAGCAGGGCTTCTTTCTTCTCCAGAGGCGTTAAATAGGATACATGCGCTTCTTTCTTCCCTAAAACAACAGAGGGGTGCGGATGAAACGACATCACTGATGATACCGCCTTTTTCTCTTTGGCAATTTCAGCCGCAGTTCCGATCACTTTCTGATGTCCTTTATGAATACCGTCGAAATACCCTAAAGCCATGACTGTAGGGGGAAGTTCGTTCTTATTCAGCTGATGAGGATGTGACAGTGTAATTGTTTTCAAAAATCCACCTTCTAACTCTTTGCCTTACTCTACGGCTAAAATTTTTTCTGGTTTCATTAAATGAGGTTTATCGGGATGCTGTTTATAAATCGCAAGGCACAGCCCTTTTTCATTATAAACGGCAAACCTGTTATTTTGCACATCTTTTGCCATAGGCAGTACGGATCCGTGCTTGATCCTGCGTTCCATCTCTTCATCAGCGACGATGGACTCAAAGTGGCCAATCGCCTTTTCAAGAGGCAGGAACAGCTCGTCGATCGTCCCGTTTTCTGCGGCTGTCTCTATTTCCTCAAAGGTAAAGCAGTCCTTTAGCTGAAACGGACCTGAAGCTACTCGCACCAATTTGGACATATGTGCAGGATAGCCCAATTTTTTGCCCATATCTACCGCCAGGGTTCTGATATAGGTTCCTTTGCTGCATCTTACAAAAAACGAGAAGGCAGGGTAAGGTCCCGGAAATTGACGATCATGTGAGAGAAGCTTGAGTTCGTAAATGTTTGCTTCACGGACAGGACGCTCCACTTCGATCCCTTCACGGGCATATTGATAAAGCTTTTTACCATTAACTTTTACAGCAGAAAACATGGGAGGAATCTGCTGGATAATCCCCTTAAAAGACTGTAAAACTGTTTCAACCTGCTCAGCACTGATCTCTCCGGGAACTTCTTTTGTTTCAACGGTTTCTCCATGAGCATCTTCAGTAGCCGTTGCTTTGCCTAACGTAGCTTCCGCTTCGTATGCTTTCGGATAATCGGTCATATATTGGGCTATCTTTGTGCCCCTTCCGACACAGACCGGAAGAACACCAGTCACCTCAGGGTCTAAGGTTCCTGTATGCCCTACTTTTTTTGTTTTTAAAATTTTTCTTAACTTTGCCACACAGTCATGAGATGTCATTCCTGCAGGCTTTAATAAAGGCAAAACGCCCTCTGGCTGGTGTGCCGGCATATCCTTACCACCTATCTGCATGAAAAAAGAAGAGACAGACAAACCACTGCCTGTCTATCTCTTTTTGTAATCACTATTCCTCATCAGAACCTTTTATATCAGTCAGCAATGTTTCAATTCGGCTTCCATATTCGATGGATTCATCGAATTTAAAAGAAATTTCCGGCGTTTTGCGCAATCGGATTCGTTTGCCAATCTCTGTTCGGATAAAACCTGATGCTTTTGCCAGACCACGAAGTGTCTGTTCTTTTTGTGCATCATCTCCAAACACGGAAATATAAACAGTTGCCTGCTGTAAATCTCCCGTTACTTCAACACCTGTTACAGTTACAAAGCCAACGCGGGGATCTTTTAGCTTCCGGCCAATAATATCGCCAAGTTCTTTCTTCATTTGTTCTCCAATGCGATTGGATCGGATTTTGCTCATTCTTCCACCCCGTTTCTATCTGTACATTATAACCACTCTATTGCAGTTGTTGTCACTTCCAGCTCAGGAATGCTGCTGATCAGCTTGATCGCTTTCTGAAGTTCCTGTTCTACAATTAGTTTGTCCTTAGAGATGGTTACAATTCCAAGTTCAGCTCTCTGCCATAAATCATGAAAGTCGGTCTCGGAGACAGCAAGATTAAATTGCTGCCTTAACCGAGTAACGATCTTTTTAACTACCGAGCGTTTATCCTTTAGTGAATGCGATTCATAGATGAAACATTCAACCGTCAGGAAACCAATCATGCCCGTTTAATTTCTTCCATGATGTACGCTTCGATGACATCTCCCTCTTTGATGTCATTGAACTTTTCTAATGTTATTCCACATTCATACCCTGCACTAACTTCTTTTGCATCATCTTTGAAACGCTTTAACGCATCGATTTTACCTTCATAGATCACGACACCGTCACGGATGAGCCTAACAGTTGAATCACGTGTTATTTTTCCATCGGTAACGTAACAGCCTGCGATCGTTCCTACTTTTGAAACTTTAAAGGTTGTTCGGATCTCAACTTGGCCGATTACTTTTTCTGCAAACTCAGGATCAAGCATCCCTTTCATCGCAGATTCGATTTCTTCGATAACGTTGTAAATGATACGGTGAAGACGAACATCGACTTTCTCCGCTTCAGCTGTACGTTTGGCATTATTATCAGGGCGAACATTAAAACCGATGATGATCGCGTTAGAAGCAGAGGCTAAAATAATATCAGATTCAGTAATTGCACCCACTCCGGTATGAAGGATCTTAACCTTTACGCCTTCTACATCGATCTTTTGAAGGGAGCCGGCAAGCGCTTCTGCAGATCCTTGTACGTCCGCTTTAATGATCACGTTGATCTCTTTAATGTCGCCTTCTTTGATCTGGTTGAACAGATCTTCAAGATTTAGCTTCGATGATTCTTTACGCTGTGCTTCAACCTGTTTCTTGGAGCGAGCTTCACCAATCTGGCGAGCCTTTTTCTCATCAACAAATACCATAAACTGGTCCCCGGCTTGAGGAACTTCGTTTAGGCCCGTGATTTCTACAGGAGTTGAAGGGCCTGCCACTTTTACACGGCGCCCAATATCGTTAACCATCGCTCTTACACGTCCAAATGTGTTTCCGACAACAATCGGGTCACCGACATTCAATGTTCCGTTTTGAACGAGAAGGGTAGCCACTGATCCGCGGCCTTTATCAAGCTGTGCTTCGATAACGGTACCTTGTGCGGCACGCTTCGGATTCGCTTTTAGCTCTTCTACTTCAGCAACAAGCTGGATCATTTCGATCAAGTCATCAATTCCTTCACCTTTTAGCGCGGAAACATTGACGAAAATGGTATCGCCGCCCCAGTCTTCTGGAACAAGTGCATGCTCGGTTAATTCCTGCATGACGCGGTCAGGGTTCGCCGCCTCTTTATCCATTTTGTTAACAGCAACAATGATCGGAACTTGGGCAGCCTTCGCATGATTGATCGCTTCCACAGTCTGTGGCATAACACCATCATCAGCCGCAACGACAAGAATCGTGATGTCTGTAACCTGTGCTCCCCTTGCACGCATTGTTGTAAACGCGGCATGGCCAGGAGTATCAAGGAAAGTGATTTTCTTTCCTTTGTCTTCGATTTGATAAGCGCCGATATGCTGCGTGATGCCTCCAGCTTCGCTTGCAGTTACTTTCGTATCACGAATAGAGTCTAACAGCGTTGTTTTACCATGGTCAACGTGCCCCATGATCGTTACAACTGGAGGACGGACTTGAAGATCTTCTTCTTTATCTGCGTTGTCAAAATTTTCGAATTCAGTTTCGTCGATGATGATCTCTTCTTCTACTTCAACGTTGTAGTCGCTCGCAATCAGCTCGATAGTTTCTTTGTCAAGTTCCTGGTTAATTGTTGCCATAACACCTAGGGACATTAATTTTTTAATGATTTCAGATGGCTCTTTTGCCAATTTTTTAGCCAGTTCACTTACGGTCAGAGAACCTGAGAAGGTAATCTTCTCTGGAGTGACCGGTAATGGTTTTGGTTGTGGTGCAGGTGCAGATTTGCCTCGGTTGTTGTTATTCTTGTTGTTTCTGTTCTTATTATTATGATTGCTGTTATTATTTTTGTTTCCAGGCTTGAAGTTGCTGCCGCCTTTTTGTCCCGGCTTGGCATTCTGGCTGTTGTTCCCGCTTTTCGGGGCTGGCTTGCTGTTCTGGCTATTGTTTCCGCTCTTTGGAGCCGGTTTGTTGTTTTGGCTGCTGTTTGGCTTTTTAGGTGTTTCGTCTTTTTTTATTTTCATAGTATTCTCTTTTTTACTTTCATTTTTATTTTCTACCTTGTTCACATTGGATGTATTCTTTTTCTGTTCTATTTTATGTTTCTCCTCTGTCATCTTATTTTTGGGCTGATATGCATCGTTTAATTTACGGATCGCGTCTTCATCAATCATTGACATATGATTGGATACATCGACGTTCATCGTTTTTAATTTATCAATGATATCCTTGCTTTGAACATTTTGTTTTTTTTGCATATTCATACACACGCATCTTACTCATATGTTCACCCCCGATTGGTTTAATCAAGTAAAGCAGTTAACTTTTTCGTAAAACCAACATCTGTCACGGCAACCACTACCCGCTGGTCTTTGCCGATAGCACTGCCGAGACTATAGCGGTCATCTACCCATCTTACTTCTACTTTATAGTAAGCGCATTTATCGGTAACTTTCTTCCTTGTGTTTGCCGATGCATCCTGTGAGAGGATAACAAGCTTTGCGTTCTGCCGCTGTACAGCTTTAACAACAAGCTCCTCTCCGGAAATGCATTTACCTGCCCGGTTTGCCAACCCCAGCAGTGAAGCCCATTTAGATGCAGTCAAATTAGAGGACTCCTTTTTCGAGTTCTGAAAACACATCATCCGTAACAGGAGCTTTCAGTTGATTGCTCAAACTTCCTTTTTTTTTCGCAAGTGCAAAACAGGACGCCTGGTTGCACAAATACGCGCCTCTGCCCGATTTCTTTCCGGTTCGATCAACGAAAACTTCGCCTTCAGGAGAACGGACCACACGCACTAACTCTTTCTTGGGTTTCATTTCCTGGCAAGCCACGCATTTACGCATAGGAATTTTACGGGTTTTCATCCAGCCCCACCCCCATCTTCATTAAAACTATTCTTCGGAAACTTCGAAATTCCCCTCTGCTTCTTCACCGTTATAAAGCCCTGATTCTTCAGCATCAGACTGGCTTTTAATATCAATCTTCCAGCCCGTCAATTTCGCTGCAAGCCTCGCATTTTGTCCACGCTTGCCGATTGCAAGAGACAGCTGATAATCAGGAACGATGACAGTTGTCATCTTTTCTTCTTCATTGACAAGCACTTCAAGCACCTTTGCGGGGCTTAGAGCATTTGCCACATAAACGACCGGATCTTCAGACCAGCGGACGATGTCGATCTTTTCACCATTAAGCTCATTTACGATAGTTTGGACACGGCCGCCTTTTTGTCCAACACATGAACCCACTGGATCCACTTCGGGGTCAGCAGCATGGACGGCAATCTTGGAACGGTCTCCTGCTTCCCTCGCAATGGATTTCACTTCCACTGTTCCATCATAGATTTCAGGAACCTCAAGTTCAAATAGGCGCTTCAGCAATCCCGGATGTGTTCTTGAAACAAGGATCTGCGGCCCTTTCGTTGTTTTTTCAACTTTTGTAATAAAAACTTTAATTCGGTCATTCGTCGTGTATTTTTCACCCGGCATCTGTTCTGTTGCTGGAAGCAATGCTTCAACTCGGCCAAGGTTCACATAGATGTATCGGTGGTCTTGTCTTTGAACCACTCCTGTAATGATATCTTCCTCGCGGTCGATGAATTCAGAGAAAATAATGCCGCGTTCAGCTTCGCGGACTCTCTGGGTAACAACCTGTTTTGCCGTCTGTGCAGCAATTCTTCCAAAATCACGCGGAGTGACTTCCAGCTCCACAATGTCTTCAAGCTCATACTGCGGATTGATCTTTTGAGCTTCTTCAACTGAAAGTTCCTGCCTTGGATCCGTAACTTCTTCAACAACGTTCTTTCGGGCAAAAACCCTGATGCTTCCAGTCGTTGTATTAAAATCAACTCTTACATTCTGTGCTTGGTGAAAGTTTCTTTTATAAGCTGAAATCAGTGCAGCTTCGATTGCTTCAATTAATATATCCTTGCTGATTCCTTTTTCTTTCTCCAAAAACGTCAGTGCATCTAATAGCTCGCTACTCATCCATCTTCTCCCCTTTATTAATTGAACACAACCGCAAGTCTGGCACTTGCTATCTTGTTATATGGCAGTTCTACCTCGGTATTCCGGGTTTTAACTTTTACCTGCAGTTTTATAGTTTCTCCGTCAAATCCTAGCAGTTTGCCCTCAAACTCCTTTACACCATCAACCTGCTCATACATTTTAATGTGGACATTTTTCCCTATCGCTTTTGCAATGTCTTCCGGTTTTTTCAAAGGCCGTTCAACGCCGGGTGAAGAAACTTCCAAAAAGTATGCCTGTTCAATCGGATCAGAAGCGTCCAGCTTTTCGCTGAGCCGTTCACTTACCGTCCCGCAATCCTCAATGTCCACACCTGTTTCATTATCAATAAATACGCGAAGGAACCAGTTTTTTCCTTCTTTTACAAACTCGATATCTACCAGCTCAAGGTTCAACTCATCAAGTATCGGCACCACAAGCTCTTCGGTAGTTTCAGTGATTTTCTTACTCATTAGAATCCTCCCTTCCACCAAAAAAATCCTTTTCCAAAACGAAACGAAAGAGTGGGTTTCCCCACTCTTTTCCCGAAAGGTATTCATAAGTATTTCCAAATTTACTATATCATAATCCAAGGGTTTATGCAACTTGCCTTACCATCAGCCGCTATGCTCATTTTAGAAGAGAGAGAGCTGGTTGGCTTCAGGCATGCCTGCAAGACAGCCCTGTTCATCCAGATAGTCGATGATCGTTTTAGATAGGCGAGCCCTCTGCTGAAGATCCTCTTTCGAGAGGAACTCACCGTCTTCGCGCGACTTCACGATATTGAGAGCCGCATTGGTACCAAGGCCGGCAATGGAGTTGAACGGCGGGATAAGCTGGTTTCCTTCCACCAAAAACTCGGTTGCGCTTGAGCGGTAAAGATCCACTTTTCCAAAAGAGAATCCTCGTTCGCACATTTCCAACGCCAGTTCGAGAACTGTCTGCAAGTTCTTTTCCTTTGTAGAGGCATCCAGCCCTTTAGAAGAGATCTCTTCAATTTTAGCTTTGATAGCGCTTGAGCCTCTTACCATGGCGGTGATGTCAAAATCGTCGGCACGGACCGTAAAATAAGCAGCATAGAAAAGAATGGGATAATGCACTTTAAAGTAAGCGATTCTAACAGCCATCATAACATAGGCTGCAGCATGGGCTTTCGGGAACATATACTTGATCTTCAAGCATGAACCTATATACCAGTCCGGCACATCATTCTTTTTCATCTCTTCTACCCATTCAGGGATGAGTCCTTTTCCTTTACGAACGCTCTCCATGATCTTAAAGGCGAGTGAAGGATCAAGGCCTTTATAGATCAGATACACCATGATATCGTCACGGCAGCCGATTACGTCTTTCAGTTCGCACGTTCCATCAGCGATAAGCTCATTGGCATTATTGAGCCATACATCCGTTCCGTGAGAGAGGCCGGAGATCTGCACAAGCTCTGAGAACGTGCTCGGCTTCGTCTCTTCAAGCATCTGCCGGACGAACTTTGTCCCAAATTCCGGGATCCCTAGAGTACCGGTCTTACATAGAATCTGATCTTCTGTTACACCGAGTACTTCAGGCCCGGAAAATATTTTCATAACTTCCTGGTCAGATGCTGGAATCGTCTTCGGATCAATGCCGCTTAAATCCTGGAGCATCCGGATGACGGTCGGATCATCGTGTCCCAGTATATCGAGTTTCAAAAGGTTGTCATGGATGGAATGGAAGTCAAAATGCGTCGTCTTCCACTCGGAGTTCTTATCATCAGCAGGAAACTGGATCGGACAGAAGTCATAGATATCCATGTAATCCGGAACAACGATTATTCCGCCAGGATGCTGGCCGGTCGTCCGTTTTACACCGGTACAGCCAGAAACCAGCCTGTCCACTTCTGCAGAACGGAGATTGATGTTATGGTCAGATGCGTATCCTTTTACATAGCCATACGCTGTTTTCTCAGCAACTGTGCCAATTGTCCCCGCTCGATATACATACTCTTCTCCAAAAAGTTCCTTCGTATAGTTATGGGCTCGCGGCTGGTATTCACCCGAAAAGTTTAGATCGATATCTGGTACCTTATCCCCTTTGAAGCCAAGGAACGTTTCAAATGGAATATCCTGCCCGTCTTTTCTGTAGAGCACAAGGCATTGCGGGCATTCTTTGTCGGGAAGGTCGAAGCCTGATCCGACAGAACCATCATCAAAAAAGATCGATTCCTTACATTCCGGACAAACATAATGTGGCGGAAGGGGATTAACTTCCGTAATTTCTGTCATCGTCGCCACAAAGGATGACCCGACTGACCCCCTCGAACCAACAAGATATCCGTCAATCAGTGATTTTTTAACGAGCTTATGAGAAATGAGATAGATAACAGCGAACCCATGCCCAATGATGCTGTTCAGTTCTTTTTCCAGCCGTTTTTTCCACGATATCAGGCAGTTTCTCGCCATAGATGCTGCGAGCCATCGAATAACTCATGTTCCGCACGTCATCTTCAGCACCAGGAATTTTTGGCGTGTACAAGTCATCAGGTATCGGCTTGATCTCTTCGATCTGGGCGGCAACTTTTTGGGTATTCGCTACAACAACCTCAAACGCCTTCTCTTCTCCCAGGAACGAGAAACAATCGAGCATTTCGTCTGTTGTCCGAAAATGGACTTCAGGCAAGCTTTGCCTATTAAGCGGGTTTGCCCCACCCTGGCTTGAAATAAGAATTTTTCGGTAGATGGCATCATTTTGTTCCAGATAATGGACATTACCTGCAGCAACTACAGGCTTTCCAAGCTTTTCACCAAGTTTGACGATATTCCCGATAATCTCCCTTAACGCCAGCTCATCCTGTATCAGCTCTCGTTCGATCAGATGATAGTAGTTGGATGGAGGCTGGATCTCAAGATAATCATAAAACTTTGCGATTTCTTCCACTTCTGCCGGAGCTTTCTGCATCATGCCCTCGAAGACTTCTCCCTTGTCACAGCCTGAACCGATAAGCAGTCCTTCCCGGTATTTCGCCAGACGTGAGCGAGGAATCCTTGGTGTTCTGTAAAAATAATTCAAATGAGACTCAGATACGAGCTGGTATAAATTTTTCAATCCCTGCTGGGTTTGGGCGAACAGAATACAATGAGAAGGCCGGCTCCTCATATAGCCACCCTGCCCCATGTTTTCATTCAGCTGGTCATGAAACTCTATCCCTTTTTGGAATGATTCCTTTAATAGTTTCCATAATAGATACCCGGTAGCTTCTGCATCGTAAATGGCCCTGTGGTGCTGGGTCAGTTCAATATCAAACTTTTTACAAAGTGTGTTCAGTCTGTGATTTTTCAGCTCGGGCAGAATAAAACGCGCAAGTTCCAAGGTATCGATGACCGGATTACGAGCCTCCTGGATTCCGATTTTACGAAATCCTTCGTTCAAGAATCCCATGTCGAAGCTGGCATTGTGAGCTACAAGAATATCATTGCCCATGAACGTTTCAAAACGCCTTAAAACTTCCTCGATCTCTGGAGCGTCTCTCACCATATCGTCGGTGATTCCCGTCAGATTGATCGTAGTGTCTGAAAGCGGTTCATGCGGATTCGCAAACGACTCAAACCGATCAATAATCTCACCGTTTAGCACCTTAACGGCAGCAAGCTCAATGATCTTATTGTAAACGGCCGATAAACCTGTCGTCTCTACGTCAAAAACGATATAGGACTCATCGGCGAGTTTACGATGCTGCTCATTGTATGCGATCGGCACTCCGTCATCCACTAGATTTGCTTCCACACCATACAGGACTTTAATTCCATTCTTCTTCCCGGCAGAGTAAGCCTCCGGAAAGGATTGAACGCCAGCATGGTCGGTTATCGCTACTGCTTCATGGCCCCATTTGCTCGCTTGGCTGATCAGCCTGGATGCCGATGTTACGGCGTCCATCTGGCTCATTGGGGTATGAAGATGAAGTTCTACCCTTTTCTTTCCTTCTTCTGCAAGATCTTTCCTTGTTTCAGGTTTGATCTCGTTGATGTCGTTAGCGATCATTACTAGATCACGAACGAACGTATCATTTTGGATTCCGCCCCGGACCTTCACCCAGATTCCTTTTTTAACAGCTTGTAAAATCGGTATATCCTCTTTATCTCTTGAGAAGATCTTCACCATGATTGAATCGGTATAATCGGTAATCTTAAACGTAAGCAGCGTTCGGCCGCTTCTAAGTTCCCGTGTCTCCGCATCAAAAACGAATCCCTGCAGAGTAACCTTCCGTTCTTCATCTTGAATCGTTTCAATGGAAACAGGGTCATCGGGAATCTTGTAACCTATCATGATCTCTGATGGAGCAGAAGAAGCATCTCGTTTATCTGCTTTCTCCTTCTCAATAAGCGCAGCGAGCACTTTATCTGCGTCTTCCTGCTTTTTCTGATCAACGAACTTTTGAAATTCCTCTTTACTGTGTTTTACTTCGATCTCGAGAGACACCGATTCCATACCGAACGAGCGGTAGACTTCTGTCATCGCTGAAGAAAGCTTTCTTTTGATGAGCAAGCCTTCAGCCTCGTTTCTTACCGTAACTTTTATTTTGTTCCCCGTCACTTCTGGTGTCTGCCCTAAGAGGCCAGGTATAAGAGAGCTCGCTGTTGTTTTAAGCTTCTCACAGCATATCTCCCAATATTGGCTCAATAATGCTTCTTCGCAGTCTTTCGTTTCGCAGCGGACGGAAAACGATACTTTTGCAATATGTTCAAACGCCTGAGTTAATTTCGCGGTAAAAAACGTATAAACATTGGCAGGCATTGGCTTAGGCAATGAAAAATAAAAATGCCAGCTTCTGTCGTTCTTATCGATGGCGAGCTTTTGAACGCTGCCTTCGCCAAGGTGCTGGCGCAGTTCGTCCGGGATGCCAATCTGGTCCAAGAGCAGAGCGAAGCGTTCTTTTCTTACCTGATCGTCACTGTTCATGATGCCCTCCTTCCATAAATAAGAGGATGACTTAGGTTGGAAAGCCCAATTCCCCAAAGAATTCCTTCGGGTTTCAGGCACATAAGTCATCCCCTGGATGCTAGCGCGCTAGTATTTCGCGGCGGCTTTTAACTGCCTCCACTAGTTCTGAAACATGTATCTCGGCAACTTCACCGGTTTTTCTGATTTTCAATTCCACAATTCCTTCGCCTGCTTTTTTTCCTGCAGTAATGCGGATTGGAATTCCGATTAGATCAGCATCGGCGAATTTGACACCTGCACGCTCTTTTCGATCATCATAAAGACAATCATAACCTGCATCCTTTAACTCATCATACAGTTTTTCGCTGAGACTTGCCTGAATGTCGTCCTTGCTGTTGGCCGCAATGAGATGCACATCAAACGGAGCAAGTGAAACTGGCCAGATGAGCCCTCTTTCATCGTTGTTCTCTTCCGCTACAGCAGCAAGTGTACGTGAAACCCCAATCCCATAGCAGCCCATTGTCATGATCTGATTTTTTCCGTTCTCATCAAGAAATGCTGCGTTTAATGGTTCACTATAGACTTGTCCGAGTTTGAAGACATGCCCCACTTCAATTCCTTTTGCGAACCGGATCGTTCCATTTCCGTCCGGTGAAGCATCACCTTCTTGGATGAAACGGAGATCAGCATATTGAGAAACACTAAAATCTTTACCCGGATTCACATTTTTATAGTGATAGCCTTCTTCATTAGCACCAATGACGGCGTTCACCATATACTCAACTGCTTCATCTGCGATGACCTTCACATTCTCAGGTGCTGAAACAGGGCCGATATTGCCCGGCTTGCATCCCATCGTAGCTTCTGTCTGCTCAGCAGCTGCCAGTTCCACTTGTTCTGCACCAAGCGTATTTTTAACCTTGATATCATTTACCTCATGATCTCCGCGGACGAGAACGAGTACAGGTTCATCGTCTGCCATAAACAGAACAGATTTGATGATTTGACCTGATTCTACATTTAAATAGGCAGCCACTTCTTCAATGGTTTTTGCATTATCGGTTTGAATTTTTTCCGATTCTTTTTTTGCTTCATCAGATGTTTCATAAACCTCGCTGACAGGAGCCATTTCAATGTTCGCTGCAAAATCGGATTCGGTAGAATAAGCAATCAAGTCTTCACCAATCTCAGAAAGTACCATAAATTCATGATTGTCTTTTCCGCCAATAGCTCCTGAATCTGCAAGGACCGCTCTAAAGTTTAAGCCGCATCGGCTGAAAATAGCTTTATAAGCTTCTTTCATTCCTTCATAGGTATCATCCAGGCTTTCCTTGTCAGCATGGAAAGAATAGGCATCTTTCATGATGAACTCGCGGCCTCTAAGAAGCCCGAAACGAGGACGTTTTTCATCTCTGTATTTTGTTTGGATCTGAAAAAGATTAAGTGGCAGCTTTTTATAAGACTTTACTTCATCGCGAATCAGGCTCGTGATGACTTCCTCATGGGTTGGACCGAGCGCAAATTCACGCCCGTGACGGTCTTTTAAACGCATGAGTTCCGGGCCATAGGAGTACCATCTTCCTGATTCCTGCCATAGTTCAGCAAGCTGAAGCGCCGGCATGCCAAGCTCATTGGAGCCTGCATTCTCCATTTCTTCGCGAATGATTGCTTCTACTTTATGAAGTACCTTTTTCCCTAAAGGCAAAAACGAATAGATTCCAGCTGCATTCTGACGGATAAAACCCGCTCTGAGCAGCAGCTGATGGCTGACAACATCGGCATCTGCCGGAACTTCTCTTAATGTTGGTGCGAACAACCTGCTTTGCTTCATCTCTCCACCTCAACTAAAACTTATTGATCAATTTTATCTAAAAAGAATTTATGAATATCATTCCATGTAACGACCAGCATCAGGAGCATCAGAAACGCAAATCCGATAAAGTGGACGAGCCCTTCTTTCTGCGGATCGATAGGCTTTCCTCTTAATGCTTCAAGTGCCAGGAATAGGAGTCTTCCGCCGTCTAGTGCAGGCAGCGGCAATAGATTAAAGATGGCTAGGTTGATGCTAAGTACAGCCGCCCACTGCAGGAGCATAGGAATTCCGCCCTCTGTTGCTTTATTCGTATACTCGTAAATTCCAACCGGTCCGGAAAGCTGATCAAATCCATGTTTTCCGGTAATCAGGTCACCTAGGCCAATAAAGATCATCTTCGTCATGAACCATGTCTGTTTTGCTCCGTAGGAGACAGAACCCAATAAAGAAAACTCAGTGGACGGATAAGCCCCGATAAACCCTTCCTTGTTCCCTTTGTTATCCATATCCCTTTCGCCTGGAGTGACTGGCTTTTTAAGAGTCTGTCCGTTCCGGTCAATTTCGAAGGTCAGTTCTTCTCCCGGATTCTGTTGTATGAATGAAACCAGCTCTTCCCAGTTACTGACTTTATCACCGTTGACCGAAACGATCTTATCACCCTTCTGCAGGCCAGATTTTATGGCAGCTCCATCCGGTGCCAGATTACCCAGCCTCGCTTCTTTCGTCGGGATGCCCTGAAACAGTGAAAAACTCATCAATACGATGAACGCAAGCAGCACATTCATGAACGGACCAGCAAAGATTGCGAGCGTCCTCTGCATTAGCGTCTTGGAACCAAACTGTCTGTCATACGGTGCGATCTGCATTTCCTGGTGGTCAGCTGCATACATCGCTTGCGGATCTACTTTATAGATAAGACGTTCGCCTTCCTCATTTTCAAATCCGCGGATAATCAGATCCCTTTCCAGATCGGCACTTTCTACGGTAATGACTTTTTGAATCTCATATTTTTCTTTATGATTCACGATAATCTTCTGTACATTGCCTTCCGGGTTAAAAATCAAACCAACCCTGTAGCCCGGTTTAAGCTCGATGCCTTCAGGATCTTCCCCAGCCATTCTTACAAATCCACCAAGGGGGAGAAGGCGAACCGTGTATGTCGTTTCGTTCTTCTTGAATGCAAAAATTTTAGGACCGAACCCGATGGCAAATTCTCTGCATAGAATACCCGCTCTTTTGGCAAGAAGCAAATGGCCAAGTTCATGAAAGAACACAAGTGCACCCAGGATAATAACGATGGCAATGACTGTATTCATAACCTTTTACCCACCTTTAATTTAGTAATGACTGAACATACTGCCTTGTAAGTCTATCGATTGCCTGTATCTCTTCCAGCGTTGGCCGTTCGATGAACTCATGCTGCTCCATAGCCTTTTCAATAAAATCTTCAATCCTTAAGAAAGGAATCTTCCGGTCTAGAAAAAGTTGAACAGCTTCTTCGTTTGCAGCATTCATGGCTGTTGTCATCGTACCGCCCTTCTCACCGGCAATGTATGCCAGCTTCAGGCAGCGGAACCGTTCCTGATCCATCTTTCCAAAGTGAAGTTTGCTTATTTCCCATAAGTTTAACCTTTTGGATGAAGGCAGTTCAAGTCTGTCGGGATACGTAAGAGCATATTGGATAGGAACCCTCATATCAGGGTTTCCAAGGTGAGCCAGTGTGCTGCCGTCCTTGTACTCTACCATAGAGTGTATGATACTTTCTTTGTGTAAGATGACGTCTATTTTTGAATATGGGATATTAAACAGCCAATGTGCTTCAATAACTTCTAATCCTTTATTCATCATCGTAGCGGAATCAATGGTGATTTTGGCACCCATCGACCAGTTTGGATGGTTCAGCGCTTGATCTACTGTTACATCAGCCAGCTGGTTTCTCGTATAATCACGGAAACTTCCGCCGGAGGCCGTCAAGATCAGGCGTTCGATCTGCTTGGGATTTTCTCCATTCAAACATTGGAAGATCGCTGAATGCTCACTGTCCACGGGCAGAATTCGGACACCATGCTTTTCTGCGAGTTCCATCACGATATGCCCAGCCGTCACTAGTGTTTCTTTATTAGCGATCGCAATGTCTTTGCCGGCTTTTATTGCATGGATGGTAGGCAGGAGCCCTACACTCCCCATCACAGCGCTGACGACGATATCTGCTTCGGTCGCAGCAGCCGCTTCGATTAAGCCTTCTTCTCCAAAAACGATGCGGAAGCTGTTCCCCAGCTTCAACCGAAGCCGGTCAGCATCCTCCTTTTTCTGGACAGCAATCACTTCTGGCTCAAACTTATGGATGATCTCCAGGCCTTTTTCCATATTCTTCCCAAAAGAAATGGCTGTTAACCGAAACTGCTCAGGGTGCTGCTCGATCACATCAAGAGTCTGTACTCCTATTGAACCTGTAGCACCCAACAAACTGATTTTTTTCATAGATTACTCCTTGTCCTTTTCTCTTAAGCAAGCAAGTGCAGAATATGCAGGAGAGGAAGAACGAACAGCCAGCTGTCCGTACGGTCTAAAATCCCGCCATGCCCCGGCAGCAGATTGCCAGAGTCCTTCACCCCGTAATGCCGTTTAAAGGCAGACTGCGCAAGATCCCCGATTTGTCCAAAAATACCCGCGATAACCGCCATTAAAATGACTACTGAGAGCGTAAAAGGAATAAAGTTAAACGCATAGCACAGCAAACCTACAGCAATGCTTGTGATAATTCCGCCTACAGCCCCTTCCACAGTCTTATTCGGGCTGATTACAGGCCATAGTTTTGTTTTCCCTATCGATTTCCCTGTAAAATAAGCTCCAGAATCTGCACCCCAGATCATGAATAGGATGAAGAATAAGATCGGGAGGCCTTGATCCATCAGCCTCGTTTCAAGAATATAGTGAAATCCATATCCGACATATAAAGAAGAGAGAATGACGAATCCAGCATCATCAAATGTAAATCTGTTCTTCGTTATAACCGTTACCACCAGGATCAGCAGCAAAGCAAGAACAATCGGTTCAGCACCTGAGAAATAGCCAAGATACGTTACTTTCCAATTTTCAGGAATAACGGTCGCCAGAGTCAGCAGCAGCCCGATGAGCCCCTGAACAGACAGAATCGTTATCTTTTTCATTCTAAGCAATTCATGCAAACCAATCACTGCCAATGCGATGATAACGAGAGTAAAGGGCAATTTGCCATAAACGGTAACTCCTATAAAAAGAAGAGCGGCAATAATACCCGTGATGATACGTTCCTTCATAAATCCTCCTTCTTATTATACACCGCCATAACGCCGACCGCGATTTTGATAGTCGTAAATGGCTTTTTTAAAATGTTCCTCAGTAAAATCGGGCCAATTGATGTCGGTAAACCAAAATTCACTGTAAGCCAGCTGCCACAGCATAAAATTGCTGAGACGGACTTCTCCGCTTGTTCTGATGAGCAAATCAGGATCAGGCAGGCTTGCACTCATCAAATACTGGCTGATCAGTTCTTCGCTGACGTCCTCCTGAGTCACTGCACCTTTGCCGATGTCTTGGATAATTTGAGTAAGAGCGGTTGTAATTTCGTTTCTGCTTCCGTAATTCAAGGCAAAATTCAAAACGAGTCCCGTGTTGCTCTTTGTTTTTTCAATCGCCTCGTCAACAGCCTGGATGGTATGTATCGGCAATACTTCTTTATGCCCCATGATCGTAACGCGCACATTCTGTTCAATCAGTTCAGGCAAGAAGCTATTCAAGAATTCACCGGGCAGCTTCATAAGAAAATCCACTTCATCCCGCGGACGCTTCCAGTTCTCTGTTGAAAAAGCATAAAGTGTAAGAACTTTTACGCCAAGATCACTGGCGTGCCTGACCACTTTTTTAACAACCTTCATTCCTTCATGATGTCCGGCAATCCTTGGGAGACCGCGCCGTTTTGCCCAGCGTCCGTTGCCGTCCATAATAATAGCGACATGAGCGGGTATTAAATCATCTTTTATATCCATCACAGATTTTTCGTCTTTTTTCCAGAATGTAATTCTGTCAAGCATGGCAGAGCCCCCATTTAGTCCAGACTTAACAAAAAAACCCCCTGTATAAAGAGGGCTTTTCTTATTTTATTTTACATGGAAATCAATTATACTTCCATGATTTCTTTCTCTTTATTTACAGCGACAGAATCTACTTCGCTAATGTATTTGTCTGTAAGCTTCTGTACGTCCTCGCTGTAGCGGCGCAGTTCGTCTTCTGTGATCTCACCGTCTTTTTCTGATTTTTTCAAATCATCGTTGGCATCACGGCGAACGTTTCGAAGAGCTACTTTTGCTTCTTCACCGTATTTTTTAACGAGCTTAACGAGTTCTTTGCGTCTTTCTTCTGTCAGAGGAGGAATCGCAATCCTGATCACTTGGCCATCATTAGAAGTCGTCAGCCCAAGATCAGATTTTTGAATCGCTTTTTCAACATCATTCAAGGCGGATTTGTCATAAGGCTGAATGACCAATAAACGGGCCTCCGGCACAGATATTCCCGCTAACTGGTTAATCGGAGTCTGTGCTCCGTAATAATCGACATGAATACGATCCAAAAGCGCAGGATTAGCTCGGCCGGCACGTATAGTTGAAAGTTCACGCTGAAAAGATGAAATGCCTTTTTTCATTCGGTCTTCTGCGTTTGTCAAAATTTCCTTTGCCATTAATTATTCCCCCTAATCGTCGTTCCGATTTCTTCACCTATAACTACACGCTTAATGTTGCCCTCCTCCATGATGGAGAATACGATAAGCGGTATATCATTGTCCATACATAAAGAAGAAGCTGTTGTATCCATTACTGCAAGTCCTTCTTTCAGAAGATCAAGGTAGGATAAAGTATTGTATTTTACAGCTGTTTGATCAATCGTCGGATCAGCAGAATATACGCCATCCACATTGTTTTTAGCCATCAGTATGACTTCAGCTTCAATTTCCGCAGCGCGAAGAGCAGCTGTCGTATCCGTTGAAAAATATGGATTTCCTGTTCCTGCTGCAAAAATAACAACACGTTTCTTTTCAAGGTGACGAATAGCTTTTCTGCGAATATACGGTTCAGCTACCTGACGCATTTCAATTGAAGTCTGTACCCTTGTCTGAACACCGATGTTCTCCAGGCTGTCCTGCAACGCCAGGGAGTTCATGACGGTTGCAAGCATTCCCATGTAATCAGCGGAAGCACGATCCATTCCCATTTCACTTCCCGCTTTGCCTCTCCATAGATTACCGCCGCCAACAACTACAGCAACTTCTACACCAAGCTCAACGATGTCTTTGACTTGGTTGGCTATGGACTGAATGACAGCCGGGTCAATTCCGCTGCCTTTTCCGCCGGCAAGTGCTTCTCCGCTTAGTTTTAGGACTACTCGTTTGTATTTTGAAGTACTCATAATTCCCTCCGTATCCATCACCTTATTATAGCTTGCTTCTTCCGTTCTGAAAAAAAGGGAACACACTGTGCTCCCTCATTCTGCTTTTTACTGCATTACTTTTTAACTTGAGACATTACTTCTTCAGCGAAGTTATCTTCGCGTTTTTCCATTCCTTCTCCAACTTCAAAACGAACGAATGCTTTTACAGTTCCGCCTTTAGAAGCCACATATTTACCTACTTTTTGATCTGGGTCTTTGACGAAAGACTGGTCGTTCAAGCAGATCTCTTCGAAGAACTTGCCAAGGCGTCCTTCTACCATTTTAGCAACGATATTTTCCGGCTTTCCTTCGTTTAGAGCTTGTTGAGTAAGAACTTCACGCTCACGCGCTACTTCTTCTTCGCTTACCGCATCACGGGAGATGTAGCGAGGGTTGACTGCAGCTACATGCATAGCTACGTCTTTTGCAACTGCTTCGTCAGTAGTTCCTTCTACTACAGAAAGTACGCCGATGCGTCCGCCCATGTGAAGGTAAGCTCCAAATACAGCATTTTCGCCTTTTTCAATGATTTGGAAACGGCGAAGAGAGATTTTCTCTCCAATTTTAGCGATCGCATTGTTTAGGTAATCGTTAACGGAAATGCCTTCACTTTTGATTTCTGAAGAAAGTGCTTCTTCTACAGAAGAAACGTTCGCTTCAAGAAGGTGCTTAGCAAGCACTGAGATCAATGCTGTGAAGTTTTCGTTTTTCGCAACAAAGTCAGTTTCTGAGTTCACTTCAAGGATTACAGCTTTGTTTCCGTCTACAACAACAGAAGTTAAACCTTCTGCAGCGATACGATCAGCTTTTTTAGCTGCTTTCGCGATTCCTTTTTCACGAAGGAAGTCGATTGCTTTTTCCATGTCACCGTTTGTTTCTGTCAAAGCTTTTTTGCAATCCATCATCCCCGCGCCTGTTTTTTCGCGCAATTCTTTTACCATTTGAGCTGTTACTGCCATAATGTAATTCCTCCTTTGGTTTATGTAAAGCATGGTTGACTTTAGCATTAAAAAAGGGCGTGAAAGGGCTTATCCCCTCCATCACCCTTCTGTTTATATTGCTTATGCAGATGTTTCTTCGTCGTTTTGAGCTTCTTGCTCTTCTCCGCCTTGGTTAGCTTCGATAATAGCATCAGCCATTTTTCCAGTAAGAAGTTTTACTGCACGAATCGCATCATCGTTACCAGGAATCACGTGATCAACCTCGTCAGGATCACAGTTTGTATCCACGATAGCGATAATAGGAATGTTCAGCTTGCGAGCTTCTGCTACAGCGATTCGCTCTTTGCGAGGATCTACGATGAATAGCGCATCTGGAAGGCTGTTCATTTCTTTGATTCCGCCCAAGAACTTTTCAAGACGATCCATTTCCTTTTTAAGAAGGATAACTTCTTTTTTAGGAAGAACATCAAAAGTCCCGTCTTCTTGCATTCTTTCAAGTTCTTTTAAACGGTTGATACGTTTGCGGATAGTTCCGAAGTTTGTTAATGTTCCACCTAACCAGCGTTGGTTGATGAAGTACATGCCAGAACGAGCTGCTTCTTCTTTAACAGAATCCTGAGCTTGTTTTTTAGTACCTACGAAAAGAATTTTACCGCCGTTTGCAGCGATGTCTTTCATTACGTTGTAGCACTCTTCAACCTTTTTCACTGTTTTTTGAAGATCGATGATGTAAATGCCGTTACGCTCAGTGAAGATGTAACGAGACATTTTCGGATTCCAGCGACGTGTTTGATGTCCAAAGTGTACGCCGGCTTCCAATAGTTGTTTCATTGAAATGACTGCCATGATGGCACCTCCTGATGGTTTTGTTTTCCTCCGCCTGCTTCGCCTTTAGCCAAAACTGCAAATATGCAGCACCAATGGTTAAATCCGCAGACGTGTGTGATTAACACCGAAAGTAAATATACCATACTTCGGCACAGAGTAGCAAGATAAAATATAATTTCTTGTCGATAAATCCTTATCTGGCTCCATGAAACTTTAGGATCAGCTCGATCTCACCCTTGCCCCTGTCAAGCATTTTCGCAATCTGATCTGCAGTATAGCCACTTTCCGCATAATTTAAAACATCTTGATGCAAAATGGCGTCCTGAATGTCTTCTGTTGCGGCAGCTGGGTTGCCATTCTCCGCATCCTCTATATGATTTTCAGCAGCAGGCTCGGTTTTTACAGGGCCTGTGCCGCAGTTTTCTTTGATCAGGTTCATGATCTCATCGTTCTGTTCTTTCATCTCGCTGGCATAGGCAAGGAGCAGATCTTCAATCTCTCTTTTTACCTGTTCATCCTGAAGAGCAGCTCCACCGCCGCTCTGTTTCTGCCATAACACGGCAATCAAATAAAAACATAATACATTCAGCACTAAACTGACAGTGGTTAGAAAATACAGCATGTGATCCCCGCATTCTGAAAAAGAAATTTTATAAATACCGTTTTAACACCTGTCTTAGCCGGAAAAGAGCCTTGGAATGAATTTGTGATATCCGTGAAGTTGATAATCCGAGCACTTGGCCGATCTCTGTGAAAGTCAGTTCTTCGAAATAGAATAAACTGACCACAAGCTGTTCTTTTTCATTCAATTCCGTAATGACTTCTGCCAATTCCTTATGCAGTTCGGACTGTACGATCTCTGACTCTGGAGACAGACCCTTTTTATCTTCTATTGTATAGCCGATCTTTTCTTTGTTCTCACTATCCCTGTTATCTTCATCGATGGAAAGTACATTCGCAAAAAAACTTTCGGAGATGACGGAATTCACTTCGTCTTCTTCAATTCCAAGTTCTTCAGCCACTTCAAAAGAACTCACCGTCCTGAGATTCTGCTGTTCGAGCTTCTCGATGGCCGTTTCAATTCTTTTTGTTTTTTCCCTCAGCGACCGCGGAAGCCAGTCCTCTTTTCTCAACCCGTCAAGTATTGCTCCTCTGATTCGAAAGGAAGCATACGTATCAAATTTAAGATCCCTCTCGGGCTCGAATTTTTCCAGAGCATCAAACAAGCCGAGCATGCCCAGGCTCTTTAACTCGTCACGGTTAACGTTCTTTGGCAGACCGACTGAGATTCGCTGCACATGGTATTGAACCAGCGGCATATACCCTCTTAAAAGTATATCTCCGGCTTCGCTGTCCCTGTCTTCATGCCATTTTTTCCACGTTTCCTGCTCTTCTACAACAGAAGATGAAGATGTCATGCCTACTCCCCCTGAATTTCAGTTTTTTAAATGATGAACTCTTTTTGGTGTACGGTTTTGATCATCAGCTCAAATGTGTCTGTGTTAAACTCAATCGTTCTTCCTTTATTTCCGCCCGTATCCTCAGCGACCAGCGGTATCCCTGAATCCGACAGTCCGCTCTTCACAGCTTCCACATTCCTCGGACCGATCCGAATGGATTCCTGGCCTGAAGAAAATTGAAACATCTGTGCACCTCCTGCTATTTTAGCTTTCAGCCGGATCTTCTTGACACCTTGTGTCTCCAGATTTTTCACAAGAGCTTTTACAGCCGTATCTGCATACTTCCCTTCATTAACTTCAGGTGTTCTTGACATTGATGAATCCGGCAGCATGACATGTGCCATACCTGCCTTCCTTGTTATCGGATCATAAAGGATAATGCCTACACAAGATCCAAGGCCGGTTGTCCGGATAAACGCCGCCGGTCCTCCATAGGAGATTTCTGCTATGCCAACTTTAATCACTTCACTCATGCAAAGGCACTCCAAGCGCATCAAATATTTTTTCAAACGAATCAGGATCAGGCAGCAGAAAAAAGTATCCGTGTATACTGTCCGAGTGCATGTTTTCCGGTTCGGTAAGTGACGTGTTAATAATAATTGCGTAATCACTTGATTTCGATATTTCAATCAATCCATAGCCCAGGATAGCACCTGTCATATCTATAGTCAGTGATGGAACAGATGGCTGTATGTTCATTCCTGTAAGATCGGATAAGGCCGACAAGTAAGATCCGGAAAGGATGTTGCCCGCCTCTTGCAGGGCAGACAGGGTCAGTTCGGAATACACACCTTCAGCCGGGTCATATGGTTCTCCGGCTAACAGATGGCTGACAAGCTTTTTTGACTGATTCAGGGGAAGCATGAAGAACATCGATCCTGGAGCGTCACCAAGCATCCGCAGGTAGACTGCAGCCACAACCGTTTCTGTTCCTCCAAGGAGTTCTGTCATCTCCTGAAGGGAGACAATATTCACTGAAGGAACCCTCATATCTACGGTTTTCCCGAGAAGTTCTGAGAGAGCGGTAGCCGCATGCCCTGCGCCTATGTTTCCGACTTCCCTCAGTACATCCAAATGAAAACCCGTCAAGCGTGCATATCCGGCCATTATCCCTGATTACCGATTAAATGTAATTGTGTGACTTCTTCTTTGTTCAGCACTTTGTCTAACTGGAGTAGAATCAGCAGTCTATCCCCAATCTTAGCAACACCGTCCAGATATTCTGCGTTTATTCCGCCTGCCACCTCTGGTGTAGGCTCAATATCCGCAGCAGGAATGTCAAGCACATCATTTGCGGAGTCAACGATCAGGCCGACTTCCATCTCATCCGTATTTACAATAATAATTCTCGTGTTCTCATCCGTTTGTTTTTCTTCCATTCCGAATCGGCTGCGAAGATCAATAATCGGGGTTACAATTCCTCTAAGATTAATCACACCTTTTACAAACCCGGGAGATCTTGGAATTCTTGTAATATGAGAAACTCGCTCAATCGATTTCACCTGGTGTACATCTACGCCGTATTCTTCGTTTTCTAATTGAAATACAATGACTTTTATCTCTTGTCCGTTCATGTCAGACTACCTCCGTATATGGTTATTTTATAAGTGCGTTACAATCTAGAATAAGAGCAACTTGACCATCACCCAGAATGGTTGCGCCCGAAACTGCAAAGACGGATGCCAGGTAATTCCCAAGCGATTTCAAAACAATCTCCTGCTGGCCTATCAGGGAATCCACAGCAAGCCCCGCCATCTTGTCTCCTTTTTTAACAATGACTACAGAACTTCTGTCCTTTTCATCCCAGCCCGGTACAGGCACTTCAAACAGTTCGCTCAACGAAATAAGCGGAACTACTTTGCCCCTGAAATCAATCATTGGCTGATGATGGACGGTCATGATATCGCTCTGTTTTATCAGCGCCGTTTCTATAATAGAAGAAAGAGGAATGGCATACGTTTCTTCCCCTGCCTTCACGAGCATGGAAGAAATGATGGAAAGCGTCAGGGGAAGCTGGATTGAAAATAAAGAACCGCTGCCTTCCCTTGAATCTACAGTGACGAAACCGCCTAACGATTCAATTTTATTTTTCACTGCATCTAAGCCAACACCTCTTCCAGATATGTCAGAGATAACGTCCGCTGTTGAAAAGCCAGATGCGAACAATAATTCAAAAACTTGTTTATCTGTGAAATCTTCTGATAATTCCCGGTTTACAATTCCTCTCTCAATGGCCCGTTCGAGTACTTTGTGCCTGTTAATTCCTGCTCCATCATCTTGAATTTCGATAAACACATGATTTCCGCTATGATACGCCCTAAGATGGATCGTACCGATCTCGCTTTTCCCCGCTTCAGCCCTCTTTTCGGGTTTCTCGATTCCATGATCAATGGAATTTCGCAGCAGGTGAACAAGCGGGTCACCGATCTCATCGATCACCGTCCGGTCAAGTTCTGTTTCTGCCCCCGATATCTCAAGAGAGACTGATTTTCCAAGGTCTTTTGCCAATCCCCGTATCATACGCGGAAAGCGGTTAAACACCTGGTCTACCGGCACCATTCTCATGTTTAAAATGATGTCCTGCAGATCAGATGAAATTCTCGACATCCTTTCGACCGTTTCATTCAAGTCATTGCTTTTCAAGTCTTTTGATATCTTCTCAAGGCGTCCCCTGTCGATGACCAGTTCCTCAAAAAGGTTCATCAGGCGGTCCAGCCGGTCTATGTTAACTCTGATTGTTTTACTTCCGGCCGATGGGGAAGATGTTTTTTGAGCGGGCTCGCCCTTCATATCAGTTCCAGTCTTTTCTTCCTCCGGATCCGCCTCTTCTGCTTCGTTCTGAGCAATGTGTTCTGCCATAATACTTTCTATTGAAACCCTATCAATCTCAGACACCTTCAAAAGGTTGTTTTGAATGGTCTCAGGCAGTTCTTTTGAAATGAGGGTTACTTGAAATTCCCGTTCGAATTTTTCCTGTTCGATAAGATCTACCGAAGGGACTGATTTCACCACTTCACCCATCTGCTCCAGTGTTTCAAATGCCATGTACGCCCTTACGGCTTTTAGCAGACAATCATCGCGAAGTTCAACAGATATTTGGTATACGTGAAAGTTTTGCTCAAGTGACTGTTTCATGATCGTCATTTCATATTCATCAAATATCGCTTGTCCTGCCTTGCTCTGTTCTTGTTTATTTTGAGGATGCTCCTCGCTATTTCCGGACTCGATGGCATGAAGAAGGCGTACGATATCTTCCACGTCTTTTTTTCCATCTCCTCCGTTGCCAATGGATAATACCATCTCTTCCAGGTGATCAATGGAAACGAACAAAGCATCCAGGAGGTCCTGCGTAACGGTCAGCTTGTGATTCCTTATGCCATCGAGCACGTTTTCCATAATATGAGTCAGGTTCGCTAGATCTTCATAACCCATTGAAGCAGACATACCTTTCAGCGTATGGGCTGAACGGAAAATTTCCTGAACGATCGATAATTCATCAGGCTGTTTTTCCAAAAGCAGAACCTGTTCATTCATTGATTGTAAATGTTCTTTACTTTCTTCAATAAAAATATCCAAGTATTGACTCATTTCCATCTGGTTTCACCCTGTCTAAACAAAATTTAAAATACTGTCAGCAACATCTTTAATATGAACAACTTGATCTACTACACCGGTAGCAGCGGCTGCTTTTGGCATGCCGTATACGACGGAAGACTCTTCAGACTCCGCAATGATCAGCGATGGCCCTGCTTTTTTTATTGCTAAAATGCCGGAAGAACCATCCGAACCCATACCCGTTAACACAACAGCCATCGCATGGCACCTTACAGCAGATGCACTGTTAAACAGAACATCCACAGAAGGCCGGTGTCCTCTTACGGGATCACTCGTATTTAATGATATAGCCAGTCCTTCTCTATCCTGCCTCAGTTCCACATGATACCCTCCTGGTGCCAGATAAGCTGTTCCCGCCCTTAACATCTCGCCGTCCACTGCTTCTTTTACCTTCACTTTTGATATGGAATCAAGCCTGTCGGCAAGCGAAGCCGTAAATCCTTTCGGCATATGCTGGACGATAACGATAGGCAGGGATAAGTTACCCGGCAGCTTGGAAAACACGTGGTGAAGAGCTTTAGGGCCCCCGGTAGAAACACCGATTAAGATCACCTTTTGGCCGGCCGGCATATGTAATGTTGAAATCATCTTTCCGGTATTAAAACAATTATTTGAATGTCTATCCGCTGAGCTGTCGCCAATTTTTCTATTCTTGAGCGCCGATCTAACTTTTAGAATCAGTTCCACCTTCACTTTTTCGATATCCAAGGAAATCGCTCCCGAAGGCTTTTCAATAAAGTCAAACGCCCCGGCCTCCATTGCAAGAATTGTATTGTCGGCCCCAGTTTTTGTTGTGCTGCTGAGCATGATGATCGGTATCTCTTTCAAGGCTGTAATTTTTTTTACCGCCTCTATTCCGGTAAGCACCGGCATCTCAACATCCATTGTTATGACGTCCGGATTAAGATCCATCGCCTTGCTGAACGCTTCTTCCCCGTTCCTTGCTGAGCCGACAACCTCAATGCCTTCTGCAGAATTCAGCATATCGCTGATCATCTTTCGCATAAAAGCAGAGTCGTCAGCCACCAAAACTTTTATCTTTTCCAAGATTCATCTCTGCCTTTCTTAAAAAAAGCCGTGAGCCTTTCAATAAAACGCTGATAGCTAATAGACTGTTCTTCTTTCACATTCCCTGAGAACTGATGTGCCGCTCTGATGATCCCAGCACTTGCTGGTGACCGGGGCTGGTGCAGCAGAAACGGTTTCTGCCGCTTTACAGCGAGCTGAACGGAAGGATCAAAGGGAACAGATCCAAGATTCTTAATCTCTTTGTTAAGAAACTCACTTGTAACCTTTGCCAAACGCTGATGAACTTCCATTGCCTCCCGGGTACTCCGGCATTGATTGACTACCGTAAAAACCGGAAGTTCAGGGCATCTGGCATGAAGCATTTTGATCATAGAGTAGGCATCGGTAACAGACGTAATCTCCGGGGTTGTAACAAGGATAGCTTCATGCCCGGCCATGATAAAATTCAGGCTTGTCTCTGAAACACCCGCCCCGATGTCAAAAACGATATATTCATAGATACTGGAAAGGTCCTGGAGCTGCGCAGCAAAGAATGCTGATTTTCTTTCGTCCATATCAACCATCCGGGTGAGGCCGCTCCCCCCGGCAATAAAGCTTAGATTGCCAGGGCCCTTTTCAATGATTTCCCAGATAGAAAGACGCTGGTCCAGAAGGTCAACGATCGTTCTACGAGAAGGGGACCCTAGCAGAAGATTGACATTTCCCATCCCGATATCAAGGTCGACCAGCAGCACCCTCTTTCCCAGCTTGCTAAGTGCCAGCGAAAAATTCACCGCTACGTTGGACTTGCCTACTCCGCCCTTTCCGCTCAAAACGGAAAATACTTTCGTCGGCTGATCAGATGAAGCTGCTTCTATCTTCAAACGCAGAATTTCAGCTTGATCACGCATTCACTTTTGCCTCTATGAACATTTCAATGATATCTTCCGGTTTTGGTTCAAATATATCGTCAGGAACATTTTGTCCATTTGTAATATAAGCGGCTGATATACGCTCCTCGATCAAGAGGTTCATCAAGGAACCGAGCGATGACGTTTCATCCTTTTTTGTAAAAATATATCGATCAATACCCGCTTCTTTAAATTGCTCGATCGTCTTTTTCATATCTTCAAATTTGGATGTTAATGATAAGACCAGATAGTTCGTCATCTCATCTTTTGATTCCAGAAGGCCCTGAAGTTCATGGACGTACGTGCTGTTCAGAAAATTGCGGCCCGCACTGTCGGTCAATACCAGATCACACTCGCTGAACTCCCGTTTTGCCAGCTGAAAATCTTCTGCACTGTGCGCTACTTTTATCGGCACATCTAAAATGGCGGCATAAGTTTTCAACTGCTCAATCGCAGCGATCCGGTAAGTGTCTGTTGTGATAAAAGCAACCTTTTTCCCATCATTCAGCTTGGCTTTTGCTGCCAGCTTCGCCAAGGTAGTCGTCTTGCCAACTCCCGTCGGTCCCATGACGTTTAAATATTTTGTTTCATAGTTAAAACCGTTCCATCCATCATTCGTGATCCGGCTGAGCATCCAATCTGAAATCCAGGGAAACCAATCAATGTCTTTCTTTTCGCTGCCATGCAGCAAGTCACACTTCTCTGCCATCTCTGAAACGATTGAGGCAATCACAGATTCACTCAGACCGCGATTCCGTAAGAAACCTTCCCAGAACTGGATGGATTCATCGATGACAGGTCCGGAATCCCCAGATGACAATCGTTTTACCATCTGTTTCAATTCATTGATGTCTTGGGTTAAACTCTTCGCAATTTTGTCTGGTTCATTCTGCAAAAGAGGACTATCTTGTCTGTTCACCGGATGTTTTTTGGTGGCAGGCACCGGTTCTGCATCAAGAAGAGCAACTACTTCAATGCTCGTCTTTGTAAAGAACCCCATAAAACCACCGGTCTGGACTTCCCGGCTTTGCAAAATGACCGCTTCACTTCCAAGCTCTCCCCGAATTTTTTTCATAGCTTCCTGAATGGTAGGAGCGCTGTATTTTTTCACCTTCATATATTCACTACTCCTATGCTTTGAACCTCCAGCTTCGGCTCCAGCTCGTTATACGATAAGATGACAAGATCAGGCATGTAGCGTTCGAGCAGCTGCCTTACATACATGCGCACTGCGGGCGAACAGAGGAGGACCGGCGTTTGCCCAAAACTCCTGCTTTGTTCAAGCTCTTTTGAGATATGGTCAAAAATAAGCTGAGAATCTTGCGGATCTAGCGACAGATAATTGCCATGCTCTGTTTGCTGTACGTGATCTGCTATTCTTTTCTCGACCGATCCGCCCAGCGTAATGACTTTTAAAGGCTGATTATCCTGTCCGTATTGTTTTGATATCTGTCTTGAAAGGGCCTGCCTTGCATATTCAGTCAATAGATCAATATCTCTGGACATTTTTCCGAAATCAGCCAGCGTCTCAAAAATAACAGGGAGATTTCGGATGGATATTTTTTCTTTTAATAATTTAGACAGTACTTTCTGAATTTCCCCGACAGAAAGCGGATCAGGTGTTACTTCCTCAATCAGTGTAGGATAGCTTTCTTTCATATGGTCGATGAGCTGCTTTGTCTCCTGGCGGCCGATCAGTTCGTGAGCGAATTTCTTAATGATTTCGGTCAGATGGGTAGAAACGACGGACGGGGGATCCACTACGGTATATCCCGACATTTCTGCCCGTTCCTTCATGTCTTCGGAGATCCATTGGGCTGGGAGTCCAAACGCGGGCTCCACTGTATCTATCCCTTGAATCGCTTCATCTTCAATTCCCGGGCTCATCGCCAGGTAATGATCCAGAAGCAGTTCCCCTTGCGCCACTTCATTGCCCTTGATCTTAATTCTGTATTCATTCGGCTGAAGCTGAATATTGTCACGAATCCGGACAACCGGAACAATCATGCCAAGTTCAAGTGCCAGCTGCCTTCTGATCATGACGACCCGGTCCAGCAGGTCCCCGCCCTGATTGGTATCTGCCAGAGGAATCAGGCTATACCCAAACTCAAATTCAATCGGGTCGACCTGCAGCAGGCTGATGACACTTTCCGGACTTTTAAGCTGTTCTGTTTGAATGTCTTCTTCGATGACTTCATTCATTTCCTTTTGTTGATTTTCTGCTTTTATCAGCAGATATCCGCCGATCGCGATAAGGCCTCCAATGGAGATGGTGACAAAATCGTTGATCGGTGTGAAAAGCCCTAAGGCGATGATGGTAGCGGCTGCCACGATGAGCATATGAGGATAGGCTAGAATCTGTCTTGAAATATCATATCCCAGATTTCCTTCAGAAGCGGCTCTTGTAACAATGATCCCGGTGGCGGTAGAAATAATCAATGCCGGAATCTGGCTCACAAGCCCGTCACCCACCGTCAGCAATGTAAACGTGTGCGCGCTTTCGGCAAAACTTAATCCCATCTGAGTCATGCCGATAATAATACCGAACAGCATGTTGATCAGGACGATAATGATCCCGGCAATGGCATCTCCTTTTACAAACTTACTTGCACCGTCCATCGCCCCGTAGAAATCTGATTCCCGCTCTACCTTTTCTCGTCTTTCTTTCGCTTCACGGTCTGAGATCATCCCTGCGTTCAGGTCAGCATCGATACTCATCTGTTTCCCAGGCATCGCATCCAAAGTAAACCTGGCCGCCACTTCAGAAACACGTTCTGATCCTTTTGTGATAACGATAAATTGAATGACTACTAGTATAAAGAAGACGACAATTCCGACTAAAATATTGCCTCCTACCACAAACTCTCCGAATGTATGGACCACGTTCCCCGCTTTTCCGTACCCCAGAATAGACCTCGTCGTCGATACATTCAGACCGAGCCGAAAAAGTGTTACGAGCAGCAGCAATGAAGGAAAAATGGAAAACTGCAGCGGCTCCTGCATATTCATAGAAATTAATATGATGATAAGCGCCAATGTGATGTTGATGATGATAAAGAAATCGAGCAGCCATGTAGGCAAAGGAATGATCAACATGGCGATGATCATGATTACCCCGACTAAAATGCTAATATCTCTTGCTTTCATTTTTTCCTTCTCTCCTTACATTTGCTGCACTTATTTCTTTAAATGGTAGACATAAGCCAATATTTCAGCGACTGCCTTAAACAGATCTTCAGGTATAACATCACCGATTTCAGCCCGGCTGTAGAGGGTTCTGGCGAGCGGCCTGTTCTCGACTAAAGCCACCCGGTTCTCCGCGCCTATTTTTTTTATTTTTTGCGCGATCAAATCTACTCCTTTAGCTACGACGACAGGAGCTTCCATTCTCTGATCGTCATATTTTAATGCGATTGCATAGTGGGTAGGATTGGTGATGATCACATCGGCTTTTGGCACTTCCTGCATCATCCTTCTCATGGCCATCTGTCTCTGTTTCTCTTTAATCTTTGACTTGATTTTCGGGTCACCCTCTGATTTTTTGTATTCATCCTTGATGTCCTGCTTGGACATCCGGATGCTCTTCTCAAAATCAAATTTCTGGTACATAAAATCAAGCAAAGAAAGAAAGAGAAGAACGAGAGAAGCATAAAACCCCATTTGAAAAGCCAAACCGCCAAAGATGCCAAGTGCAGATTCCAGGCTGACCTGCGATAATTTCATCAGCTGGTCTTTTTTATTCCAGATCACCAGAAAGGTAACTGTTCCGATAATGGAAATCTTCAATATGGATTTAATTAGTTCGACCACTGCTCTCATGGAATAGATTTTTTTAAACCCTTGCAGCGGATTGAGCCTTTCAAGCTTCATCTGGACAGCTTCTGCCGAGAACAAAAATCCGGTCTGGATAAAACTCGCAAAAACACCAGCGGCTAGAACAGTCAGCAATACAGGAAGAACGATGCCTGCTGACTCCTCGACGAGATGGACAAACAGCATTTGAACATTTTCTTCTGTCGGCTCGAGCGACAAACCGTTCTGCAGCGAATAGTTCACGAGGTGAAGCAGTTTCCCGGCGGCCGTCTTGCCGGTGAACCAAAGCATTAAAAAAGCGGCGAATAAGGTAACCGCAGTGTTCACGTCCGCGCTTTTGGCAACCTGTCCTTTTTTCTTGCTTTCTTCTTTTTTCTTTGGTGTGGCTTTTTCGGTTTTCTCGCCTGAAAAGTACTGCAAATCAATGTGTAATGGCATGGGTATCACTCCTGAAGCAACATGAGCAGCTTCCTCATGGCCTGTGACATCTCATCACTCAAGTACTGTACGCTCATAAAAAACGCCGGCATGATGACGAACAAGATGCAGAATGCTGCAATAATTTTTATCGGAAGGCCAACTGCAAAAATATTGACCTGAGGAACAGTCCGCGCAACTACTCCTAAAGCGAGATCGACGAGAAACAACGAGCCTACAATCGGGAGCGCCATCTGAAATGCGATAACAAACATGGCAGAAAACACGGAGACTGCGTGCCTTGCAACTTCTCCATCTCCCCATCCAAAATGCATGTCAGTGAGAGGTACAAAAGAATAGCTGTAAAATAATCCGTCGATCAGCATGTGATGGCCGTTCAGTGCAAATAGAAACAAGATGGCCAGATTGTATAAAAATTTACCAATCAGCGGTGTCTGAACTCCTGTTTGCGGATCAAACACCCCGGCGATGGCGAACCCCATCTGCAGATCGATGAATCCCCCTGCAACCTGAATCGAAAAGAGCAGGATGGAGGCAATCAGACCAAGCGACAGGCCGACAAGCGCTTCCTTAAAAAGCAGGACGATGAAGTCGCTGTTAACTGAAACTTCAGGGGATCCAAGGGCGTAAAGCATGATCCAGGAAAGGAAAACAGCCAGCCCTGCCTTATGTACGTTCGGTATGTTTCTATAAGAGAAAATCGGTACGGTTGCAAAAAAGGAACCGACTCTGACTAAGATTAATAGAAAAGCAGGGAACGAATTCAAAAAATCCATGCTGTTACAAACCTACAAAGTGATTTAAATTATTAAATATTTCATACGTGAACGTTACCATTTGAGAAAGCATCCACGGCCCGAAAAATATGAGTGCGATCAGCACCGCTGCTATTTTAGGGATAAAAGCCAGTGTCTGCTCCTGAATCTGGGTGGTCGCCTGAAAGATACTGACGATGAGACCGACAACCAGGGCGATTACGAGGAGCGGACCGCATAACAGGAGTGTCGTGTAGACTCCTTTTTCAGCAATGGATATAACAAATTCTGAATTCATACGATACACCTACTTGTTTAATAGCTTAATAATAGAGATTTCACAATCAAGTACCAGCCGTCAACGAGAATAAACAGCAGGATTTTAAAAGGGAGCGAGATCATGACCGGCGGAAGCATCATCATACCCATCGCCATCAGAACACTTGCCACTACCATATCGATAACAAGAAATGGAACAAAGATCATGAATCCCATCTGGAAGGCCGATTTCAATTCACTGATCGCATAGGCAGGGACGAGGGCCAATAACGATATATCCTTTATTTTTTCTGGCTTCTTCGCACCGGAGTAATTCAAGAAAAGCTGGAGATCCTTTTCCCTCGTATGCTTTGTCATGAATTCCTTTAAAGGCAGAGTCCCTTTATCAAAGGCTTCCTCCTGTGTAATCTTTCCTTTTATGAGCGGGCCGATCGCATCATGGTTGATCTCCTGAAAGGTGGGGGCCATGATGAAAAATGTCAGGAAGAGTGCGATGCCGACAAGTACCTGGTTGGGAGGCATCTGCTGGGTCGCCAGTGACGTTCTTACAAAAGACAGAACGATTACGATTCTAGTAAAACACGTCATGAGAATTAAGATGCTGGGTGCCAGTGATAAAACCGTCAGCAGAAGCAATAACTGTATCGTGGTTTCCATGCCGCCAGAGCTATGATTGTTTAATAGATCCAGGTTGAGTCCTGGCAGTAGATCACTCATCCGCTTTTCCTTTCTTGCCAAGCATTTTTAACACTGATTTCCTCTCGGTTGTCATTTCTTCAAGCTGCGCTTTCATGACACTGGAAAAATCAGCAGAAGGTGAAGCCGACTGTCTTTTTTTCTTAAGGCTGTTCCACACTTCTCCCGCCCTCATCGGCAGTTTCGGCGTTTCTGCCGGATCCTGCCTTAGCAGTTTCTCAACTTCCTCCTCGTCGGTTACTTCCTTCAAAAGAGTGACCGATTCACCGATCCCGACAATAAGGACACTTGAGCCGACTTTGACAGCCTGTATGGATCGGTTGGCACCGACACCGATACCGGCAACAGACTGCAGAGCCTTTCCTTCTTGAAAGTTCTTCGTTCTGCGCTGAATAAATTTCAGTAAATAAATCAATAGAAACAGTACAAATCCCAGGGCGATAATAACCTTAACAAACGTGAGAAAACTGCTTCCTCCGCTCGTAAGGGAAGACTGTTCCTGAACATTTTCCTGCTTCTTACCGCTTTCGCTTTTTTCTGCCTTCTTATCCAGACATTCATAAACGGTCTTGCATTCTGCAGAAGAGGCTCGGGAACTTCCTCCTTCTTCTGCAGAAACAGCTTGATATCCGTTAAAAAGGAGCAGAAAGGAGAAAAGTACGATTGTCGTGCACCTTATAAACTTGCTCAATTGCTGCACCACCTGATGTTAACTTAATGTTTTATTGATCGCTTCAATAACCCTGTCAGCCTGAAACGGTTTGACGATAAAATCTTTTGCCCCAGCTTGGATTGCATCGATGACCATCGCTTGCTGTCCCATGGCTGAGCACATAATCACTTTCGCGTTCGGATTGATCTTCTTAATTTCTTTTAAGGCTGTGATGCCGTCCATCTCAGGCATTGTGATGTCAAGAGTAACAAGGTCAGGAGCCAGTTCTTTAAACCTTTCAACCGCCTGCAGCCCGTCTCCAGCCTCTCCGCAAACCTCAAAACCGTTCTTGACAAGAATGTCCTTTACCATCATTCGCATAAACGCTGCGTCATCTACTACTAAAATACGTTTAGCCATTATTTTGCCTCCTTGTTATTATCTTAAATTTTGAAGTCTGTCTCTTCTGCTTACGATTTCGGTGACTCTCACCCCGAAGTTTTCATCAATGACGACCACTTCACCCTTGGCGATCAGCTTCTGATTCACAAGAATATCAACCGGTTCTCCTGCAAGCTTGTCCAATTCAAGAATAGAACCTGGTGATAATTCCAGAATATCCTTTATGCTTTTCTTCGTTCTTCCCAGCTCGACTGTTACCTGAAGCGGGATATCCAGCAGCATATCAAGGTTTTTCGTTTCTGTGAACGTGCTGCCGCTTTCTTCAAAGTCAGAAAAGATGGCCGGCTGTACTGAAACGGTTCTTTGCTGAGGTGCTGGTTCAACAGCCTGCTCTGCTCTTGGAACTTCGTTGGCCACAGGCTGCTGATTATGGATGGAAACTTGCTCTTCCATTACTGGATGCGCCACCGGAACACTCTCCGGAATATCAGACGGACCAGCTGCCATCGGCTCAGGATTCATGAGCTCTTTTACTAGATTTTGTGCAAAATCTGTATGTACGAGCTGCATAATATTCGAGTCGATGAGGCCACCTACTTTCAGGCGGAACGAAACTTTTATAAGGATGTCTTCATTCGAAATGACAGGGGCCGGGGAATCGATGTCTAAAAAGTCAATTGTAGGCGGTGAAATATCCACCCGCTTATTAAAAATCGTAGAAAGCGACGTGGAAGCTGATCCCATCATCTGATTCATCGCTTCACCCACCGCACTGAGCTGCAGTTCCCCAAAGTCAGGTGAAGGATTTGTTCCGTCTCCTCCAAGCATGAGGTCTGCGATGATCTGAGCATCAGAAGTCTTGATCACAAGGAGGTTTGCTCCCTGAATGCCTTCCACATATTCCACCTGTACTGCCACGTGGGGAATCGGGAATTCATCCTTTAATTTTTCTTTCGTTACCATCGAAACAGCCGGAGTTGTAATCTGCACTTTCTGGTTCAGCAAGGTTGAAAGCGCTGTTGAGGCACTGCCAAAAGATATATTTCCGATCTCTCCTAGTGCATCCTGTTCCATTGGACTCAGGTAATCTTCAATCGAGACATCGTCTTCTGAAGAAGAGTCTCCTCCGTTCAGCAATGCATCAATTTCATCTTGCGAGAGCATATTTCCGCCTACCATGTCACTCTTCCCCCTCTAATTGCTCTATGATCTGCACAGCCATCCGGTTTTTCGATTTACCGGGCTGGGCTAAGAATTTCTTGTTGTTTTCCACAAAAACGTCCAATGGTTCATGGATTCCTTTGTTTAGCTGGATGATGTCACCTGAGTCAAGCTGTAAAAACTCCTCCACCTTCATATTTGCAGAACCAAGTTCTACTACCATCGGCAGCGGTGTCTGCCTGATTTTCTGTTCGATCAGTGCAGCCTCTTCCGGCATGCTGGCTTTTTGATTGTTCTGCATCCAGTAATGAACAGAAAGCTTCGGTATGATCGGCTCCAATACCACATGAGGAAGACAGACGTTCATCATCCCGCTCGTTTCTCCGATCGTTGTTGTCAACGAGATAACAACCACTGTTTCATTAGGCGAGACCATCTGCAGGAACTGAGGATTCACTTCAAAATCCAGTACAACGGGATCGATTTCCATCACATTGTTCCAGGCTTCCTTGTAATTCGCCAGTGCACGTTCAAAAAGCTGAGAGATGATCTTCGTTTCTATTTCTGTCAGGCTGTCTACCTTGTTCATGCTTGCCCCGTAGCCGCCCATCAGTCTGTCTAGCATCGAATAAGCGATGTTGGGGTTGACCTCAACGAGCAGCCTGCCCTCAAGCGGATGGGCTTCAAAAATATTTAAAATTGTCATCCGCGGAATGGAGCGTATAAATTCTTCATAAGGCAGCTGATCGACTGACGCCACTGATATTTGCACATAGGTTCTGAGCTGAGCTGAGAAATATGTCGTCAGCAGCCGGGCAAAGTTTTCATGCACCCTCGTGATGCTTCTAATCTGATCTTTTGAAAAACGCAGTGCCCGTTTAAAATCATACGTTCTGACTTTTTGTTCTTTCTCTTCTCTCTTCAGCTCTTCCGCATCCATTTCACCTGTGGAAATTGCAGAAAGCAGCGCATCAATCTCATTCTGGGAAAGTACTTCCGCCAACAGCCTCACCCCTTTTCTATGATGAATTTTTTTCTATTGAATAATCTTTTCAATCGTGTAAACTCTTTTAATCTTGCCTTCCTGCATCAGTTTACTAACCTTGCCTTTCAAGGTCCCCTCAAGATGGTTGATCCCTTTTTGGCCTTGCAGGTCACCGGCTTTCATTCCAGACAATTCATAGATAATAATGTTGTTTACTTGGAACAGCCTTTTTTCCAGCTCAGCTTTTGCATCTTCAGTGTCAGCCTGAATTCTGAACTTAATCTTAATGAAAGATTGGTCAGCCAGATTCGTCGTGATCTCTTCCGTCTCAACTGTTACCTTATCCAATTCTTCAGCTGAAGGTTCGGCAACCGCTGCGGTTTTTGATGGCATCTGGAAGAAAACATAATAGCCGATCCCCCCCATGATGACCAAAGCGGCCAGCATGGCGATAAGAATTGGTTTGCCCTTAGACTTTTTAACTTCTTGTTCCATTTACAAATCCTCCTTCTTCAACCCCTGAAGGTGAAACGGAGAAATCTTCCGGTAAAAGGAGACAGCTTTTTCTGCAACCTCAGTTTCTGATTCTTTCACCACAAACTTTTTTCCAGAAGTCAGTGTAATGGTCGTATCAGGAAAAGACTGGACTTGTTCAATAAAGACAGCGTTTAAAGTAAATGTCTCTCCGTTTAATTTAGTTAACATAATCATATTATGGGATATAAGTAAGAGGTTATCTTACTCCATCCTCCCTCCCAGCTTATCGTTTGAGATTGACTAGCTCCTGTAAGATCTCATCGGATGTTGTAATAATCTTTGTATTTGCCTGGAATCCCCTTTGAGCGACAATCATCTCCGTGAACTCTTCTGACAAATCAACGTTCGACATTTCAAGAGCACCAGATACTAATGACCCAACACCTTTTGTCGAATCACCAGGCTTACTTAATGCAACAGTGTCATTACCAGAGTTTTTTGTAACTCGATATAAGTTAGATCCAGCTTTTTCTAATCCTGCTGGGTTTGGTATCTTTGCAAGCGCAATTGGATTAGTCGGATTATTAGTACCCGCTCCTCCAACTACTGTTATAGAACCATCTGCTCCAATACTAAAACTGCTAGCATCAGTAGGAATTTTTAGAGCTGTACCCGCGGAGTCGAGAAGTTTAAATCCATCTGAGTTTACTATGCTTCCATTTGCATCAAGATAAAAATTTCCCGCTCTTGTTAAAAATTTATCTCCATTTCCATTTACTACCACAAAATACCCATCTCCAGATATTCCGAGGTCTAAAGCTCGACCTGTTGTTTGTAAGCTTCCTTGAGTATCAATAGTATCAATCGCTGCCATTTGCGAACCCAATCCTATTTGTTTTGGATTGGTGCCACCTATATTAGTCCCCGGAGCACCTGCACCGGAAATCTGCTGGCTTACAAGATCTTTGAACGTCGTCCGGCCTTTTTTGAAGCCATAGGTATTAACGTTGGCAATATTGTTGCCGATCACATCTAGTTTGGTTTGAAAGTTTTTCATTCCGCTGATTCCTGAATACATTGAACGTAGCATTATTTGTTCCTCCCCTTAATTAACGGATTGCCTTTATTTATTTGCCTGTACATCTTCATTCGAGACTTTGGTGATCGAATTACTTCCGATTACGTTTCCGTCGGCCAGCTGGAATTTAGCTTCTCCGTTTTCAAACAAGACGGCTTTTACCTTACTTTCTTTTGATTCTGTTTTTACCGCCCCTGGCTCATCCTGTGTTTCTTGCAGATACGTAATGTTCTTACCGATTAAACTGCTCTGCTGGATGAAAAGATTGTCATACTGCTGAGCGATAAATTTATCGAAGCTGCTGCTCATATTGGTCATCTGCTCCAGAGAAGAAAAGGTCGCCATCTGCGAGATAAACTCTTTATCTTCCATAGGGCTCGAAGGATCCTGATTCTGCAGCTGCGTCATCAATATTTTCATGAAATCGTCTTTTCCCAAAATGTTCGAACCCGTTTGGCGCTCTTTTTTTTGAAGGTTTGACAGGTAAAGATCATTGCTGATTGATGATGCCATCTTTTATTCCCCGCTCTCTAATTCATCCAACAGGTCACTGAACAGTTCATCCTGTACACCGTCATCCTGCGGCTGTTGCTGATGTTGATGCTGCTGATGAGGCTGCGGATTCGTATCCTGCTGCTGAAATTTTTGTTCCTGCGGCTGTTCCAGGACAACGATCCGGTCCAGCTGAATGCTGTTTCCATGCAACGCGTTCTTTAATACATGAATTTGGGATTCCATCATTTCTTTTGCACCGACGCTGCTCGTAAGAATTCTGGCTGAAAGCTCACCATTCTTTGAGATGAGCTCAATGTTCAATGTGCCTAAATGCTCCGGAGTCAGCCTGATGTTCAGCTTTGCCATACCGTTTGAAGAAGCCGCAAACTTCCCTGACAAAATAATGTTTTGAAACTCTTTTACAAATTGCTGCTGAGCTGCCTCACTGTTTCCTGATCTCGGCGCATGCAGAACAAATTGTTCCATAGGCGGCATATAAGCAGGGGTCTGAGCAGCTGAGAAAACCGGTCGGTCGGTTTGTTTAGTTGCAGTACTATTCCATTGAAACGGCATAACCGGCAGTTCTTTTTTCAGAACAGCACGTTCCATTTTATCGAAAAAGGTTTGAGGATCCAGCGCCTTAAATGGTTTGCCACTGTTTTTCGTCTCCTGTTTATGCAGTTGTTCTATGAGCCCTATTAAAATAGCTTTTGCTGACTTTACTTCCTTTTGGTCTCGTAAAATCGGGAACAGATGCTCAATGCTTTTTTTAATTTCAGGTATTTCAAATTTAACAGGGTCACTCGTCTTGATTGGATCTGTATTCTGTGTTTCTTTGCTGAACTGATGAATCAGTACCGTGATAGCTTTTACTGCAGGCGGAGATTCACTTTTTATCATTTCTGCAACACTCGTTCCGCTTTGGAAGAGCTGTTCGATCTGATGTACGAGGTCCGAAGGCAGCTTCGCTAATAAAGCCTGTACGTCCGGTAAAACCAAGTCCCCTTTCTGAAGAGGCTGATCCTCTTTGTCCAGTGCATGAAGAATAGTTTTAAGCAAACTTTCTAACGATACATTCTCCTGCTTATGCGGAACAGCTGATGCTAAAGCTTGCAGCGCGCTTTCTGACTGTGCAAGACTTATAGAAAACAGAGAAGCCTCCATCTTTTTTTCAGGTTGTTGAGAACCAGACTGCTGTATAACAGATCGATTTCCTAGTAAAGCAATGGGTAAATTCACGTTGAATCACCTCCTCTAATTACTTTGTTTTCAGCATGAGAGTAAGTTCAGCAGCCTTGGAAGGGTCCATTTTCGCAAGAATGCTTCCTGTCACTTCGTCATCAAGCATCTGCAAGATTTCCACTGCATCTTTACTTTTCATTTTAGAGAGGATATCGGCTGAATTTTTTGGTGACATCGTGTTATACCATGCCGCTATTTTCTTTTTATCCGGATTCTGCTGTGAGGAACCTGCCCCTGTATTGCTTGAGTTCTGTGTCTCGCTTGAACTTTGTGCAATTCCTGATTCCGATTGCTTTTGTGCGGCAGCAAGATCTGATTTCAGGCCCTCTGCCTCGGTTTCTTTCTTATCAACATCACGCTGCAGAAGCTTGATCATTCGGTCGCGGTCTCTCACCTTCTTTTTCCAGTACGCCTCCGATTGTGCGTTCTGATCAGCTGGATTTACGGAGCTGTCACCTTTATCGATGAGGGATGACACAACAGGGATGCCGCTTCCGATCTCTTTCGCTTTATCACCGATATTCACACCCATGAACAAAAGGATCAGTGCCAGGATGACGATAACAAATATCGCGGGCACTACGATGACGAGCAGGATCCAGGAGAACCGGTTTGTCTTTTCTTTTCTTTCCAACGAGTTCACCTAATTTCATTGGTTAATGTAGCGCAGAATGGAAAACTCATCATTTTGCTGATTTTCTATTCCAGTCACGAACCGCTGGTAATCAGCATGTTGTTTTTCCTTCAGCTTTTCATATTTCTTTACTTCGATGGTTTTTTCGACCAGTTCTTGCTGTGTGATATTCATGATCTCCCGGGCCTTCTGCACCTGTGATTGAACCATGCTGATCTTTTGAGTCAGAGAAAGCAGAAAACGCTGTGTCTGCTGAAGCTCATTGATCACCAGCCTCGTCCTGAACTGTTCATCCGAATGCTGTTCTATTTCCTCTTTTTTCCTGAGAAGATCATAGAGTGATTGCGCCAAGCTCTCAAACATTCTTACGCTCTCGCCGTACTCAGACTCCGCAGCTTCTTTTTCTTTCGTTTTTAGAGCCAAGATTTTTTCCATCTTAAACTGAAATGCCATGTTACTGTTCTCCTCCAAACTCACTCAGCAAGCGATAAATCGAGTCATAGTATGAAGCCTTTTCATCAACTTCCTGCTTTAAGAAAGACAGGATTTTAGGGTAAGCTTCAATGGCTTTGTCTATTTTTTCTGATGATCCTCTTTTATAGGCTCCGATGGTGATCAGATCCTCCGCATCCGTGTAGGAGGCGAGAAGTTCGCGAAACCGGCTGGCTGCTATCCGATGGTCGCTGTCTACAATATCACTCATTACCCTGCTGACACTTTTCAGCAAGTTTACCGCAGGAAACTGGCCTTTATTAGCCAGGTTCCTGTCCAGTACGAGGTGACCGTCAAGTATCCCTCTGACAGTGTCAGATATGGGTTCGTTCAGATCATCTCCATCTACAAGCACTGTATAAAAAGCTGTTATGGATCCCTGGACATCCGTACCGGAACGCTCTAAAAGCTTCGGCAGCATTGCGAATACCGATGGTGTGTATCCTTTCGTTGTTGGCGGTTCACCGACAGCAAGCCCGATTTCCCTCTGTGCCATGGCAAAACGGGTGACCGAATCCATCATCAGCATGACATCTTTTCCAAGGCTTCTGAAGTATTCCGCAATGGCCGTGGCGGTCAGTGCACCTTTAATCCTCATCAGCGCCGGCTGATCAGAGGTGGCGACAACAACCACTGATTTTCTGAGTCCCTCTTCTCCAAGATCTTTTTCGATAAAATCCATTACCTCTCGCCCACGTTCCCCGATAAGGGCGATAACATTGAGATCGGCAGTAGAGTTTCTAGCGATCATCCCCATCAAGGTTGACTTTCCGACCCCGCTTCCAGCAAAGATACCTACCCGCTGGCCTTTGCCAACCGTGAGGAGACTGTCGATGGAACGCACCCCAAGTTCGATGCTTTCCTGTATCCTCGGCCGTCTCATCGGGTTTGGCGGGTCATTCTCAGAAGGGAAACTGCTTAATCCTTTCAGCATTTTACTTCCGTCCAATGGGTTCCCTAAACCGTCAAGCACCTGTCCGATCAATGCGTGGCCCGCCTTAATCTGAACCGGGCGCCGCGTCGCTTCTACGAGGCTGCCTACTGATATGGATTTTAGTGCCGTAAACGGCATGAGAAGTACATTTTCTTCATTAAACCCGACGACTTCCGCCTTGATCTTATGATGGTTGCTGCTCCCCGTATGGATATAACACATATCCCCAATTGAAGCTTTCGGGCCACGGGATTCAATCATTAAACCTACCACTCTCGTAACCTTTCCAAAGCGCTTGTAGGTGTCGATCTGATCAATACTTTCCAGAAGGCCATCAGTGTTCATCGTTTTGATCACCTATCGTTTCTATCAGCTTTTCTTTCAATTCATTGAGCTGGCTGTCCATGCCTCCCTCAATTCTGCCAAACGGAAATTCGACAACGCAGCCGTTTTCGCTGAGTTTTTCATCCGGATAGATATACAGGACGGATGTGTGCATCAAAACGTTTTGTATTTCCTGTTTGGCGTTCAGTGTCGTTTCATACCAGTGCGGATGGACATATAATTTCACTTCAGGATAATCTCTGACTTCTTTTATGAGACCCTTTAAGACCACGGTCCATGCTTCTTTATTGTCTGTCAAAAGTTCACCAACAAGTTTTCTGGCCATCTTTGCTGCCAGTTCGATAATAACGGGTTCAGCAGACTCAATTTGCTGCTGATAATCCTGCTTTGAGCGCTCTACCGTTTCCCTTGCATGACCCAGTAAACTCTCATAACTTGATCGTCCTTCTATCAAACCTGCCTCAAACCCCTCATGAAAGCCTTCTTTTCTAGCTTCATCTCGCTCTATGATGACCTGTTCGTTCCATTCTTTTTTGCTGTTTTCCAGGAAAGCTTCATGTTCCCTGCGTTCCAGTGCCATTCTTGAGGTCATCTCTTCATAGCTTCGTTCCGCTTCCTCCAAAATGTTCTGCGCTTTCTGCTTGGAGATCTCCATCCTGGATTCAGGCGTAAGATGTTCCTGTTCCATTATTTTTTGCTTTATTTTTTTGATTCCGATTGTACGATTCAAGTCCTGGGTCTCTGCAAAAGAAGATTTAATGATCCTAGACAATAATGTCATCTCCTCCGCCTCTTGCGATTACAACTTCACCAGCATCCTCCAGTTTCCGGATGATTCCGACAATTCCGGATTGTGCTTCTTCTACATCACGCAGCCTGACTGGACCCATAAATTCCATCTCTTCTTTGAAATTCTCCGCCATACGCTGGGACATGTTTTGGAACAAAATTTCTTTAACTTCCTCACTTGCTGCTTTAAGTGCAAGGAGCATATCTTCGTTCTGCACTTCTCTGATTACGCGCTGTATTGCACGGTTATCAAGGATGACAATATCTTCAAAAACAAACATTCTCTTCTTGATTTCTTCTGCAAGCTCCGGGTCTTGAATCTCAAGCGCATCAAGAATGGTTTTTTCCGTCGCCCGGTCTACTCCGTTCAGCACATCCACAACAGATTCTACACCGCCAGCCTGCGTGAAGTCCTGGCTTACGGTAGCAGAGAGTTTTCGTTCGAGGATTTGCTCTACTTCATTAATGATCTCAGGAGAGGTGCGGTCCATGATGGCGATCCTTCTCGCGATGTCCCCCTGCAGCTCCTGAGGAAGTTCTGAAAGAATCTGTCCTGCCTGTGATGAATCCAGATAGGACAGGATCAAAGCAATAGTCTGTGGATGTTCATTCTGTATGAAATTAAGAATCTGTCCAGGATCCGCTTTTCTTGCAAAATCAAACGGCCTTACTTGCAGGGTGGATGTAAGCCGGTTGATGATATCCATCGCTTCCGACCGGCCTACAGCCTTTTCCAGGACAGTTTTAGCGTAACCGATACCCCCCTGAGAAATATAATCCTGTGCAAGAGCTATTTGATGAAATTGTTCAATAATGTTCTCTTTCACTTCTGAATCTACTTTTCTAATTTGTGAGATATGTAGCGTCAGGCGCTCGATCTCATCTTCATTTAAGTGCTTGTATACCTGGGCTGCCACATCGGGTCCCATAGAAATCATCAGCATGGCAGCTTTTTCTTTTCCATTCAATTCCTTGGCGGCTTTTGCCATAACTAACCTCCTATTCTTCGGATAGCCACGTGCGGAGCAGCTTGGCAAACTCTTCAGGCTTTTCCTTTGCCATTTTTTCAAGTTGTTCTTTTCGGACTGTTCCCTCAGATTCCCGGTCCATGTTCACATCTGGTATATTAAAGAACTCTTGCTCGAAGACGACATCTTCTGATACCGGCTCTTCTTCTTGCTTCTTTTTCATGAGAAGAAGGATTAAGAGAAGAATGATAACGACCAGCAGAATTCCGCCAGCAATGTAGATCCAAACCGGAATAGCTGAGTTAGCCGATGCCGCCGTTCGCTGCTTGCCATTAAACGGTTTGGCTGAAACAAATATCTTTTGGTTGACCTGCTGCTGCGACAGGTTTGCGGCTGTATCTTTTGAGATGCTGGTCCTGACAATATTTCCAAGCATCTGCTGGATGTCATTCAGTGTTCCTTGCTGCAATGAAGTTGGATCGTTTGGCTTAGGCGGCTCTACCATAACCTGAATGCCCAGATCTTTAATCTCGTAAGGACTTTTAACGATCTGTCTTTTTATCCGGTTAACCTCGTAGTTAATTCTGTCTTCTTCTTTTTCATAATCGCCGTTGGATCCGTTCGCTCCGCCCTGATAGGTTGGCACATCGCTCTGGCCTGTGTTGTCGACCCCTCCAGGAACCGTTCCGTTCCCTGTGAACGTTTCTTTGACTTTTTCAGCACTCAGCTTTATGCCTTCCATCTTGTCCTTATCGACAGGCTCAACGAGTTTTTCTTCTCTTTTTTCTTTTGTAAAATCAATATCAGCTGTAACGGTGGCCACCACTTTATCCGGCCCCATGATCGTACCGAGCATCTGCTGCACCCTCGTTTGGAGATCACGTTCGATATCCTGCTTGATCTGGCGCTGTTCTTCGTATGCCGTCATATCGGAATTCGAGTTTGTCTGGTCAAGCGAAAAGGTATTGGAATATTGATCGGATATCACGATATTCTCGACCGGCAGATTCGGAACGCTTTTAGAAACAAGATGGTACAGTGATTTAACTTCGCTTTGATCAAGTTTATACCCTGGCTTCAGTGTTAGAACGACTGACGCTGAAGATGTATCTTTCTGGTCATTCACCCAGATGCTCTTATCCGGTGTTGTGATCATCACACTGGCTTCTTCTACACCATTTATGCTTTTGATCAACTTTTCGATCTCTGTCTGTGTTGCTTCTTTTTCTAAAACGCTGAATTCGTTGTCCGTCATCCCGAACCCTTTGTTCTCTCCGAAGTAAGAGTAATCAATGCTTCCACTTTTCGGTATGCCCTCTGAAGCAAGTTCGACTTTCAGCTGGTCAACTACACCTTGAGGAACAGAGATGACCTTGCCCCCATTAGAAAGCTCGGACGTGATTCCTTTTGAATCAAGGCTTTCTTTAATTTGACCGGCTTCCTGGGGAGATAGGTCAGAATATAACGGGACTAGTTTCGGTTTTGCTATAAACGTAAACAGAAATGCGGCTGCTATAATAACAAATGCGATGGAACTGATCAAAATGATCTTTTGCTTTTTAGGGCGCTCTTTAAAATTCACATAGATTCTGTTCATAGTGCTCTTCAGTTTTTCAATCATCGTTTCCCCCGATTAACAATCTCCTCAAGGAAATTCTCTTCTTTTTTTATTTTAAAAAAGTGTTTTCTTCCTACCCCTATAAACCAGCCTGACTATCCGAAAAATTTATTGAATGTTATATTTGTGTACGCATTACCTCTTGATAAGCCTCTATGACCTTATTTCTGATTTCCAATGTTGTTTGCAAGGTTAAGCTGGCTTTCTCCGCAGCAATCATGACTTGATGAAGATCGGTAGTCTTGCCGGTTACCAGATTTTCAGTAGCAGTGTTGGATGCCGTCTGGGAGTCATTGACTTTATGGAGCATGTTGTTCAGCATGCCCGCGAATGATTTCTGAGCATCTGCAGGAGTTTGCTTTCCGGCGGAATACGCATTCTTTACCAGGCCTGCTGCTGATGTAACATTTATAGTATTCATATGTATCTCCTTTCCTTCTATCTACCTATTTCCAAAGCTTTTAAATACATTCCCTTAGCTGCATTCAATGCCGTCACGTTGGCTTCATAAGACCGAGTAGAACTCACTAGATCTACCATTTCTTTTAAAGGATCCACATTAGGAAGTTTTACATAACCGTTCTTATCCGCATCCGGATGATCAGGCTGATACACCATTTTAAATGGTGTTTGATCATCTACTATTCCATCAACCTTTACTCCTCCACCTGTACCTCCTGAGCGGCCGTCCACGGCTGTTTGAAACATCGTGCTGAATGAAGACCCATGCGGTTCTGTGACGACCATTTTCCTCCGGTAAGGCTCCCACTTTCCATTAACCAGTTTTCCTCTCGTTGAATCTGCGTTTGCAATGTTGGAGGACACCACATCCATTTTCAGGCGCTGTGCTGTTAGAGCTGAAGCGGAATTGTTTAATGCATCGAACATACCCATCAATTACTTGCCCCCTTTAATAACCATTTGCAGTGAATTGAATTTTCCGTTCAGCCTTTGAACCAGGGCCTGGTTCAAGATCTGGTTCTTCGCCAGATCGGCCATCTCTTTATCTAAATCCACATTGTTCCCGTTGTTGTTCATCATTGTACTGCTGTCCCTTGTCACGGCCATGCTTCGGCCTCCAGACGTACTGAATGGAACATGCCTGCTGCTCGTGCGGTAAGCTGTTAAACTTCCATCGAGCTCAGTTTGAAACTCTACCTTCTTTGCTTTGTAGTTTGGCGTATTGATATTTGCCAGATTGTCAGTTATTGTTTTTTGTTTTAACGCTGTGGCATCCAAGCCTCTTTCAAGCATTTGAAAAATAGAACTAGAAAACATTACTATATCCCCTCTTTTTTACTACTAAATTTTAAAAAGAGTACCAAAAGTTACCGATATTCCATATTTTAAGGCATAAAACCAAAAAGTGTCTATGTATTTTTTACCAAAGTGACTTTTTTCGATAAAAAGAACTACTTTGTGTCCAGGTCTTTAGGCCTAATAAGTTATTACTAGAAGCCTGATACACAAGGATTTATTGGATCTGAAATGTCTTGGGACCTTTGCACGGTTCGACAATTTCATCCCATACAAAAAACCCATCCTGCTTTTTAGCAGAATGGGCTCCTTGTGTATGACATGATCTTCAGCTTGTTTTAAGTTTTGATAATTCGAGTAAAAATTTATCATTAAGCACTTTAATGTATGTGCCTTTCATACCGAGAGAACGGGATTCGATAACACCTGCACTTTCAAGTTTACGAAGAGCATTTACGATAACAGAGCGGGTAATCCCAACACGGTCAGCGATCTTACTTGCGACAAGCAAGCCTTCGTTTCCTTCAAGCTCTTCGAAAATGTGCTCAATTGCTTCTAGTTCACTATATGAGAGTGAACTGATCGCCATTTGAACGACAGCCTTATTTCTAGCTTCTTCTTCAATCTCTTCGGCTTTTTCATGCAGAATCTCCATTCCAACAACAGTGGCTCCATATTCTGCCAGCAACAGATCATCATCATTGAAAGAATTGGTTAGGCGGGAAAGAATCAGCGTCCCAAGACGCTCTGCTCCACCGATAATGGGAACAATGGTCGTTAATCCAGAAGAGAAGAGTTCTTTGTTCTCGACCGGAAAAGCCGTATATTCACTTGCAATATCCAAGTTAGATGATGTTTCTGTAACATTAAACAAACCTTTTGTGTACTCGGAAGGAAATTGTCGTTCCTCGAGCATTTTTTTCATTCTCTCATTTTCAATTTCTTGTTTCAAAGAAATTCCAAGAAGCTTTCCTCTTCTGCTGACAACAAAAACATTCGCTTCGATAACATCCCTGAGAGTTTCCGCCATTTCTTTAAAATTGACGGGCTTTCCTCCGGATTGTTGCAGCATCGCATTCAGCTTTCTTGTTTTTTCTAATAAATTCATTTTTCATTTCCTCCTACAGGATATACTGGCTTAAATCCTTATTCTTTGCGATTGTCGCAAGTTTTTCTTCTACGTACTCTGGTGTGATCTTTATGGCATTCATTGTTACATCAGGTGCTTCAAAGGACAGATCTTCAAGCAATCGTTCCAGGATGGTATGAAGTCTTCTTGCACCAATATTATCGGTTTCCTGATTCACTTGGAAAGCAATACTTGCAATCTTAGAAATAGCTTCGTCAGAAAATTCAAGATTTATACCTTCTGTTGCAAGCAACGCTTTGTATTGTTTTAAAAGGGCATTATCCGGCTCTATTAAGATCCGGGTAAAATCCTCGACAGACAGCTTTTCAAGTTCTACCCTGATTGGAAAACGGCCCTGCAGCTCAGGTATGAGATCTGAGGGTTTTGCCATATGAAACGCACCTGCTGAGATGAACAGAATATGATCTGTCTTGATGGATCCGTATTTCGTCATGACGGTAGATCCTTCAACGATCGGCAGGATATCACGCTGTACACCTTCTCGGGAAACATCAGCGCTGTTTTGGTTCTTACCTGCAATCTTATCAATCTCATCAATAAATATAATACCTGTTTGTTCGGTTTTGTAAACCGCATCACTTGTGACTTCATCCATGTCGATCAGCTTGGCAGCTTCATCCTGCGTGAGCACTTTTCTGGCCTCGGAGACCGCCAGTTTGCGTTTTTTCTTTTTCTTGGGGACGATGCCTCCAAGCATATCTTGCATGTTAATGCCGAGCTGGTCAAGTCCTGCGCCTTGAAACATATCCATCATGGAATGATTCTGTTCTTCCACTTCAACGGTTACAAGATGGTTCTCAAGCTCTCCAAGAGCGAGTTTATGGGCCATCTGCCTGCGCTGCTGGCTGATCGATGCATCATCTTCTTTGTCGCTTGGAGCTTGGGCATTATTGCTGTTGTTAGAACCAAAAAACATTTCGAGCGGATTTTTATAGGATGATTCTTTTTGTTTTCCAGGAACCAACAGTTCAACAAGCCGTTTATTGGCGTTCTCTTCCGCTTTATCTTTTACATCATGCATTTTTTGTTCTTTAACAAGACGGATCGATGTCTCCACAAGGTCCCGGACCATGGATTCAACGTCCCGGCCGACATAACCTACTTCTGTAAACTTGGTAGCTTCCACTTTAATAAAAGGGGCGTTCACTAGCTTTGCCAGCCTTCTTGCAATTTCGGTTTTTCCGACACCGGTCGGCCCGATCATCAGAATGTTTTTAGGAGAGATCTCGTCTCTAAGCTTTTCATCAAGTAATCCTCTTCGATACCTGTTCCTTAAAGCAACAGCTACCGCTTTTTTCGCGTCTTTTTGGCCGATGATATACTGATCAAGCTTCTCAACAATCTGCCTTGGAGTTAAATGTGTGTTCATCTCTTCCCACGCTCCTTCTACAGCTCTTCCAAAATAATTTGGTCGTTTGTATAAACACAGATTTCACCGGCAATTTCCAAAGCCGCTCTTGCGATTTCGGCAGCTGACAGATGAGGAGCATTTCTTTTCAAAGCCCTTCCCGCAGCAAGCGCATAGTTGCCGCCGGATCCGATCGAAAGAATGCCATCATCCGGTTCGATGACCTCCCCGGTTCCAGAAATGAGCAGGAGACTTTCTTTGTTCATGACGATCAGCATGGCTTCAAGCTTCCTCAGCACCTGGTCGGTACGCCATTCTTTGGCGAGTTCGACACTGGCACGTGCGAGGTTGCCACTGTATTCCTCCAGTTTGGCTTCGAATTTTTCATACAGCGTAAAAGCATCCGCAACTGAACCTGCAAATCCGGCGAGTACTTTTCCACCGAAGAGTCTTCTAACCTTCTTGGCAGAATGTTTCATGACTACGGCATTGCCAAAGGTAACCTGGCCATCGCCTGACATCGCAAACTGTCCATTATGGTGAACGGCAAAAATAGTCGTTGCATGGAATGTATGGGTCATTAAAAAATCCCTCCTTACTTTCATTTATGCACGAGGATGAGCGTTATTATAAATTTTTTTCAAATGTTCTTTTGTGACATGAGTATAGATCTGTGTAGACGAAAGATGAGAGTGTCCGAGCAATTCCTGCACGGCCCTCAGATCAGCGCCTTCGTTTAATAAATGGGTCGCAAACGTGTGGCGCAGGACGTGAGGGCTGATATGTACGGTTAACGTCGTTTGCTGAATCATGCTGTTTAATACATTTCTGACGGAACGTGCAGAAAGAGAACCTCCTTTATAGTTAAGGAATAGTGTTTTTACAGGCTGGCCGGCTTTCTCTGCAAGCTGTTTTCTTCCATCTTCAATATAACGAGTCAATGCTTCTATCGCATAGCTGCCCAGAGGCACATACCTTTCTTTTTTACCTTTTCCTTTAATGAGCACCGTTTCTATGTAAAAATCGATGTCATCGAGCTGTATCTTGCAGCATTCACTCACCCTGATACCTGTCCCGTAAAGAAGCTCCAAGATGGCCTGGTTTCTCTGACCCAGCGGATCAGACAGGTCACTGACATGAAAAAGCTGTGCCAGTTCTTCCTCATAGATAAAATGGGGAATGCTCTGGCCTTTTTTGGGCAGAGATGCGGCAGCAAACGGATTATGTTCAACAATCTTTTCCCGGTTAAGAAAACGATAAAAGCTGCGGAGAGACGAAATTTTTTTGGCGACCGTCCTTCTGGAATAGGACTGCTCGTGAAGCCACGTCAAATAATGTCTCACCAAAAGATAAGAAACAGCAGCGAATCCTTCGATTGCTTGCTGTTTCATAAACGTCTTGAAGTGTAAGATCGCTTTTTCGTAATTTTCCGTTGTATGATGTGAACTATTTTTTTCTATTTGCAAATACTCGATAAACATCTTCAAATAGCGGTCATTTAAATCCACTTATCACACCTCACAAAGCCCCTAAATCGTATCACAGATTAGGGGCAATGACAAGTAAGTTCACAAATTTGTTATAAAATTCTGAATTGTTTCCAGAGCTCGATCAGCCAATGCTTCATAACGCTCTTTCTTGTTTCTAATGCGGGTTTCAAGAGCAGGAAGCAACCCAAAGTTCGCATTCATCGGCTGGAAGTTCTTCGCATTAGCCGTCGTAATGTAATGGGCCATGCTGCCGATTGCTGTTTCCTGTGGGAACTCCAGAAGCTCTTTTTCTTCCATAAGCCTTGCCGCATTGATTCCGGCGATCAGTCCCGATGCTGCGCTTTCCACATAGCCTTCAACACCTGTCATCTGGCCTGCGAAGAAAAGATCCTGTCTGTCTTTAAACTGATAGGTCTTCTCCAAAAGATTCGGGGAGTTGATAAATGTGTTTCTGTGCATCACACCATAGCGGACGATCTCCGCTTTTTCAAGCCCGGGAATCAGCTGAATGACTTCCTTCTGCGGTCCCCATTTCAGATGCGTTTGAAAACCTACTATATTATAGAGAGTTCCTGCGCTATTATCCTGTCTTAGCTGAACGACTGCATATGGCTGTTTGCCGGTTTTTGGATCCTCAAGCCCTACTGGCTTAAGCGGGCCGAACAGCATCGTTTTCTTGCCCCTGGAGCCCATGACTTCGATCGGCATGCAGCCTTCGAAGAAAATCTCCTTTTCAAACTCTTTTAAAGGCACCGTTTCAGCAGAGATCAACGCTTCATAGAAACGGTCAAATTCCTCTTCTGTCATCGGGCAGTTTAAATAAGCAGCCTCACCTTTATCATAGCGGGATTTTAAATAGACTTTGTCCATATCGATGCTCTCTACATCGATGATCGGTGCTGCCGCATCATAAAAATACAAATAATCCTCGGATGTCAGTGTTCTTAATGACTCTGATAGTTCCTTTGATGTGAGCGGGCCTGTAGCGATCACAGTCGGCCCTTCAGGAATTGACGTTACTTCCTCTTCAAAAACCGTAACGTTCGGATGATTCTTAACCCGATCTGTAACCATCGCAGCAAATTCGTGGCGGTCGACGGCAAGGGCCCCTCCAGCCGGCACCGAACAATCATCCGCTGAAGCAATGATCACCGAATCCAGCTTTCTCATCTCTTCTTTCAGCACACCAACCGCATTGGTCAATGTATTGGAGCGAAGGGAGTTGCTGCAGACAAGCTCTGCAAACTTATCTGTATGGTGAGCTGGCGTCTGTTTCTTTGGCCTCATCTCATATAAGTGGACTTTAATTCCTCTTTTGGCGATCTGCCAGGCTGCTTCACTTCCCGCTAGCCCGGCGCCGATTACATTTACAAAATCGTTCATTCTGTGAAAAACTCCCCTTTAACCTTGCTCCTCAGTGTAATCACAAGAGATACACTGTACAACTTTTCCTTTTTTCGTCTTCTTTTCAACAAGAATTTTACTGCATTTCGGGCATGTTCGGCCGACAGGTTTATCCCATGAAACAAATTCACACTCTGGATACCTGCTGCAGCCATAAAAGATTCTCCGCTTTTTGCTCTTACGTTCGACGATTGTTCCTTCATGGCATTCAGGGCATTCAACACCCGTGTCTTTTACAATTGGTTTTGTGTTCCGGCATTCCGGAAAATTGGAACAGGCCATAAACTTGCCATAGCGCCCCATCTTAAAGACCATTTCGTGCCCGCACAATTCACAGTTCTCACCGGCAGGTTCATCTTTGATCTCGACTTCCTTCATTTCCTCTTCTGCGACAACCAGCTGTTTTTCAAAGCTTTTATAAAACTCATCAATAACTTCGTTCCAATGCTTGTCGCCGTCTTCGATTTCATCGAGATCCGTTTCCATCTGAGCAGTGAATTCTACGTTAAACACTTCTGAAAAGAATTCAAGTGTCAGTTCAAGAACGACTTCTCCCAGCTCGGTAGGCTGAAACTTCTTGTCATCGAGCATAACGTAGCCTCGCTTTTGGATCGTATCCAATGTCGGGGCATACGTTGAAGGGCGTCCAATACCGAGTTCTTCCATTGTTCTGACGAGCCTGGCCTCACTGTACCTTGGAGGCGGCTGTGTAAAGTGCTGAGTCGGTTCGATTTCTTGTTTTTCGGCCGTCTTGCCTTCTTCAAGATTCGGCAGTAAACGGTCTTCATCTTTCTTGCCGTCATCGTTTCCTTCAATATATACCTTCATGAATCCAGGAAATTTCACTTTTGAACCATTGGCACGGAAAATTACTCCCTGATTCTCGAGATCAACAGTCATGGTGTCCAAAACAGCTGAAGACATCTGGCTCGCAATAAAACGCTCCCAAATTAATCGGTATAACCGGAGCTGGTCACGGCTCAAATACTCTTTTAATTCTTTAGGATGTTTGGAAGCAGAAGATGGTCTGATCGCTTCATGGGCATCCTGTGCATTTTTGCCCTGTTTTTTCTCTGCACGATTACCTTGGTCTGCATACTCCTGACCATATTCTTCTGTAATGAAAGTTTTCGCTTCCTCTTTTGCAAGATCTGAGATCCGGGTGGAATCCGTTCTCATATACGTGATTAGACCGACCGTGCCTTCTTTTCCGAGGTCGATTCCTTCATACAGCTGCTGTGCAAGCATCATCGTTTTCTTCGCTCTGAAGTTCAGCTTTCTTGCTGCTTCCTGCTGCAATGAAGAAGTAATGAAAGGCGGTGCAGGATTACGTTTTCTCTCCTTCTTCTGAACCGAAGCGATTGAAAAGGTATTTCCTTTGAGCTTGCTTAAGACTTCCTTGACTTCCTCTTCATTCGATAACTCTTTCTTCTTGCCGTTGATACCATAAAAATTGGCTTCAAACTCTTCTTTGCCATAGGAGAAAGCGGCTTTAATCTTCCAGTATTCTTCAGGAATAAAAGCCTTGATTTCTTTTTCTCTCTCCACGATCAAACGAAGAGCTACGGTCTGTACCCTTCCGGCACTGAGGCCTTTTTTCACTTTCTTCCATAATAAAGGGCTGATCTTATAGCCTACGAGACGGTCGAGTATACGGCGAGCCTGCTGGGCATCAACGAGATCCATGTTTATCTTTCTCGGTCGTTTAAACGAGTCTTTAATAGCATTCTTTGTAATCTCATTAAAAACAACCCGGCATTCGGAATCCAGATCAATATCCAGGCTGTGGGCAAGGTGCCAGGCGATCGCTTCGCCTTCTCTGTCGGGGTCAGATGCGAGAAAAATCTTTTTTACTTTTTTGGCCGCTGTCTTCAACTCTTTTAAAACAGGCCCTTTTCCCCTGATCGTTATATATTTTGGATTATAATTCTCACTAATTTCTACTCCCATTTGGCTTCGTGGCAGATCTCTAACATGGCCCATCGACGCCTTAACGATATATTTGCTTCCCAAATACTTCTTTATCGTTTTTGCTTTGGCGGGAGATTCAACGATTACTAAATACTCTTCCATTTTCAGTGCATCCCCCTTTAAGGGTTTAATCAAATCTTCCCTATTATTAAATAGACTCTCATCATTTGTCAAACGGTTTTCAATTATTGCCAATCGAATAAAGAGAAATAACAGGGACTAATACTTCATTCTGACCTAATATATCAAACTTAATTCACTTAAAATATCCTCAGCTTCCATTACAAGCTTGGCTCCCTGCTGAATCAGGCGGTTAGTGCCTGATGCACATTCATCCAATATGGACCCTGGAACAGCAAATACTTCCCTTCCCTGTTCCATTGCTTGATCTGCTGTAATAAGAGAACCGCTTCTTTCCCGCGCTTCCACAACGAGAGTACCACGGGTTAATCCGCTGATGATTCTGTTCCTTTGCGGAAACTGCCATTTTCTTGGCGGCAGATCATACGGATACTCAGACAAGAGAAGGCCTTTTTTTGTAATCCGGTGTGCCAAGGCTGTGTTGGCCTTGGGGTAAATACGGGCAATTCCTGACCCGAGTACTGCAATCGTACTGCCTGACTGCGTTAAAGTCAATTCATGGGCATGGGTATCGATCCCTGCAGCAAGCCCGCTGACCGTTACCCAGCCTTTTTCCAGCAGGGGCATAAGCACTTTATTCAGGCTTTTTAATCCGCCCTCGGTGGGATTCCTGGTTCCTACTACACTAATAGCGAGAGGAGCTGACAGCGCCTCTGTGTTCCCTTTGCTGTACAACACCCAGGGCGAATCAAAAATATGGCGGAGAGGAACGGGGTAATGACTATCAAAATATGTATGTATTTTTATATTATGCTTTCGGTATGTTTGTTCGATGGAGCGGTAAGACAGCTTCCGGATATCTTCTAAAAAATCATTGCTGTTCTGATGACTCATACGGAACCGTTCTATAAGCTCTTTCTTGCTCAATTGAAAAACAGCTTTTAACTCCGGGTCAAATGCTAAGAATGACTGGATGGCTTTCCACCCTGCTCCGCGGCAATGATGAAGAAGAATTAACCGTTCTCTGTCCATAGTCTCCTCCAATAAAACCAAAATTTTTTTAAAAAAAGCTCCCAAAAACGGGAGCTTTATGCTTATACATTCGCTTTATGAGTTGTGCAGCGGTCAAGAAGCCCTTTTTCCTTAAGTGCAGAAACAAGTGTTTCTCCCATAACTGAAGGAGTTTCAGCGACTTTAATTCCGCATTCCTGCATGGTTTTGATTTTTTCGGCAGCAGTACCTTTACCGCCGGAAATGATCGCACCGGCATGGCCCATACGTTTTCCTGGAGGCGCTGTTTGTCCGCCGATGAAACCGACAACAGGTTTTTTCATGTTGGCTTTTACCCATTCAGCAGCTTCTTCTTCAGCTGTTCCGCCGATTTCACCGATCATGATGACAGCATAAGTATCTTCATCTTCATTAAATGCTTTTAGCACATCAATGAAATCTGTTCCATTTACCGGGTCTCCGCCGATTCCTACTGCTGTAGATTGGCCGATTCCGCGCTGTGTAAGCTGGTGAACCGCCTCATAAGTCAATGTTCCGGAACGGGATACAACCCCAACGTGCCCTTTTGTATGAATGTACCCAGGCATGATACCGATCTTGCACTCATCTGGCGTGATAACACCCGGGCAGTTAGGACCGACAAGACGAGTTTTCTTGCCTTCCATGTAACGTTTTACGTTAACCATGTCCATAACCGGAATACCTTCTGTAATACAGATAGCAAGATCAAGTTCTGCGTCAACTGCTTCCACGATGGAATCAGCGGCAAATGCAGGCGGAACATAAATGACAGAAGCCGTAGCACCTGTTGCTTTAACCGCTTCTTCAACTGTATTGAAAACAGGAAGGCCTTCTACTTCCGTACCGCCTTTACCCGGTGTAACACCGCCGACAATTTTCGTTCCATATTCAAGCATCTGCTGTGTGTGGAACAGGCCTACAGATCCTGTAATCCCTTGCACGATGACCTTTGTGTCTTTATTGATAAAAATACTCATCTATTTTCTCCACCCTTCTACCTTATTTCGGGGAATTTATTTTACTAAAGAAACGATTTTCTCAGCACCGTCTGCCATGGAATCTGCAGAAGTAATGTTCAATCCAGATTCATTAAGGATTTTCTTGCCAAGCTCTACGTTCGTACCTTCTAAACGGACAACCAGCGGCAGGTTTAACCCTACTTGTTTTGTAGCTTCAACTACTCCGTTAGCGATAACGTCACATTTCATTATTCCGCCGAAAATGTTAACGAAAATCCCTTTAACTTTTTCATCAGAAAGGATAATTTTAAATGCTTCTGTTACTTTTTCAGCAGTTGCACCGCCGCCTACATCAAGGAAGTTGGCAGGGTCTCCGCTGTAGTGTTTGATGATGTCCATCGTTGCCATAGCAAGACCAGCGCCATTAACCATACATCCGATGTTTCCATCAAGGGAGATGTAGCTCAAGTCATATTTGGAAGCTTCGATCTCTTTTGCATCTTCTTCTTCAAGATCGCGGTACTCAAGAATGTCCTTTTGGCGGTAAAGCGCATTTGAATCAAAGTTTAACTTCGCATCAAGTGCCATTACGTTGCCGTCACCTGTTACAACAAGCGGGTTGATTTCTGCGATAGAGCAGTCTTTTTCAACGAAAGCTTTATAAAGTCCCATCATGAACTTTGCCGCTTTGTTCACAAGCTCTTTCGGGATGTTGATGTTGAATGCTAAGCGGCGAGCTTGGAATGCTTGAAGCCCGATCGCTGGGTCGATGACTTCTTTGAAGATTTTCTCAGGCGTCTTTTCAGCCACCTCTTCAATTTCAGTACCGCCTTCTTCAGATCCCATCATGACAACGCTTGATGTTGCGCGGTCAAGCACGAGGCCGATGTAATATTCTTTCTTGATGTCGCAGCCTTCTTCGATAAGCAAGCGTTTAACTTCTTTGCCTTCAGGGCCTGTTTGATGAGTGACAAGCACTTTCCCCAAAATTTCATCCGCATATGTACGAACTTCATCAAGGTTTTTAGCCACTTTAACACCGCCGGCCTTTCCTCGTCCGCCAGCGTGGATTTGAGCTTTAACAACAGTAACAGCGCTTCCTAATTCTTTTGCAGCTTCAACTGCTTCTTCTACGGAATACGCTACTTTACCGTTAGGAACAGCCACACCGTACTTTCTTAGTACCTCTTTACCTTGATACTCGTGGATATTCATTCTCCATCCTCCTATCATGTTCAAAACTAAACTACCGATACCATTTTATATAATAGAAGCCGAACTGTCTACCATTCTACAGAATTATTGCAAACGCATTCACCTAATTTCGACATTTTTACATATTAAAAACTACACAATATGTAATAAAATAGGAGATATATCGCCTCATACTGCTTCTAAATGAAAAACAAAAAGCAGGTTATTCATCCCTGCTTTTTGTTTCTTTCCTGCCGTTCGATTTTTCTTTTTTTCTGTCTGGCTTTTTTTCCGTAAAATCCCGTTCTGCAGCCGGACGGTAGATCCCGAATTCTTCGCCGATCTCTTCCCTGTACTGATTGAGCATCGAGTCGACACCAGGAACAAGCAGTTTTCTTCTTGGCATGATGGACGCCTCCTTTTTTAATATAGGATGCCCAATCACACTAAAAATATCGTCTCCTGTCAATGCTGTCCCTGATCCACTTGGTAGATGAACGCAAATACTTCTGCGACCACTTCATAGAGTTCTTGTGGGATTTTTTCATTGATCTCCAGCTGTGAAAGAAGTGCCACAAGGGAGGGATCCTTCTGGATGGGAATATTGTTTTCCTGTGCCACCGATAAAATTTTTTCTGCTGTTTTTCCCGTTCCTTTTGCTGTCAGCTTGGGCGCCGCCATATTCTCATGATAGGAAAGGGCAGCGGCACGAGATAGTGTTTTCTCTTTATTCATATTCGCAGATCAACTCCCTTCATAGGCTCAGGAGCGCTTTTAGCCAGTGCTGGCCGCTCCTTGCCTCCGCCCATTATCATAACCCCTGATAAGTGGTAATCGATTTGTTTGAGAGACTCCCGAAGCATCTCGATACGGTCCTGAGGTATCTTGTTGGCTTTCTCCTGGCCGTTCCAGATCTGCAGGGAGAGGATGCGGTTCTGAATCGTTACTCCTACTGTTGTTTCTTTCATATTTTCAAGCTGTAAAATAAAGAGAATTCGGCAAAAATCACTGTCGATTTCACCAGTTTCTGTTTTTTTTCCTTCCCATCTCACGGTAAGGTCAGCCGCCTGTATGCCTAACATCATCGGAAGCTGAAGCAGGACTTGTTGAACGTTCTCCTGGCTTTGGAGCATGTTCAGCTGAAGCCCGGTTATCTTATGCAGTACCTTTTCAGCCTGTGTTCTGAACGCTGCTGTCATCTTCTCGTTACTCTCAAGTACTTGAAGAAGGAGTGACTTTACACTTTTGTTCACTGCTTCTTCCTGAGACTGTAAGGATTGCAACCTTGCTTCATGAAACAGGCCAAGATGGTCAACCTGCTTCTTAATGGCTGCCGGCAGCCTGTCTTTGCTGTGGTCGGATAAAAGTAAGGATTGAACGAAAGCACGATCTTCTTCAGGAAGTTCAGGCAGAAGCTTCAAAAGCTGGGTCATCGCTTGTTCCCGGCTTACACCCTGCTTTGAGAAAAATTTCTCCATATCATCGTTGGCTGCTGTTCCGTTTCCTTTTGACGTGCTGCCGGCTTTGATTTCCTCCAATGTCCTGGCAGGATCCAGCCACCCGGCTTTTTTTAGTAAATATTCTAGCTGCCCGGCTGTTTTTGGCTGTTTTTCGCTTACTAAGGCATCAAGAATCGCTGCTGCCGGCTCTTCCAGTGATACAGCCACAGAACCTTTTAATACACCGTTTAACGCTTGCTTCAGCTCGTTTAACAGTCCGGCAGGTTGGTGATTATCGATCATATTCAGGAGCCTCAACAGCTCTGTCCGCAGCGGGCCTGTTTTTTCATAAGCTTCCATGGCCCTGAACGTACCTTCTGTCAATGGAATATCCCGGTTCGTCATCTGGTGAAGAATTTCTGCTGTTTTCGGTTCATTGTTCTGTGAAATTCGAAACAAATCCGCAACTGTTGCCAGCTGTTCTTTTGTAGCAGGCAGTTTGGAAGTCAGCAAAAACTGAGCGGCCATTCTTGCTGCAGGATCTTTAGGAAATCCGAGCTGTGCTGCCACAAATTCTGCAGAATTCATTTTACCGCCTTTTATGGCTCCCAGTTTCTTTAACGCCAGGGGTTCGGTTTGACTGACTTCAAACCAATAGCTTTCTCCTGCTTGAAGGGCGGTTTCCAGCAAAGCTGTCCTAACCTCTCCCTGCAGAGACAATTTCGCCACATTTCCTGGCAATATTTGCAATACCTTTGCTGCCGTCAGCTGTCCTTGCACCAATGCGGATCTGTTCTTGAAGGTTCCAAGCAGGGAAAGGAGCTCCCCGTTTTCTACTCTCATAAACTGCTCCTCCTTAAGCTTAAAGCAGTGAACCTTGCAGTACAGGAGAAAAGGATCGTCGGTGTTCCTCAACTGGACCGAATCTTTCCAATGCTTCAAGGTGCTCCTTCGTGCCATAGCCCATGTTTTTATTAAAATGATATTGAGGGTGGTTCCTGTGCAGCTTCTTCATATACCGGTCTCTAGTCACCTTTGCAATGATGGATGCGGCCGCAATAGAAACACTTTTTGCGTCCCCTTTGATGATTTTGGACTGGGTAACAGCAAGGGGAAGTTCCATCGCATCAATCAGCAGATGATCAGGCTGCTCCTTCATAGCTCCGACTGCTTTTACCATCGCTTTCTTGGAAGCTTGATAGATATTAATTTCATCAATTTCCTGTGCGGTCACCAGACCGATGCCGATCGAAACCGCGTTTTTCATGATTTCTCCAAATAATTCTTCACGCCGCGATTCACTGAGCATTTTTGAATCATTCAATCCTGGTATGTATGTGCCTGGTTTTAAAATGGCTGCAGCTGCAATCACAGGGCCTGCAAGAGGGCCTCTTCCCACTTCATCAACCCCTGCGATTACATGCTTTCCTTTACTGGTCCACTCCTTCTCAAACACCATCATCTGTTCATAGCGATCCTTGAGCAGCCGGGCAGATTCCAGTGCTTTTTCATGTCCCAAAATGATTTTCTTAACTCCGGAACGTTCATCACTCTGAAGTTCATCTATAAAAGCATCAAGCTCATTTTTTTCTTCTTTAAGCGCATGGATTCTTTCTTCAATTTCCTTGATCGTAAGTTTCATCGTCAACCTTCGCTTTCTATGTATATCGGCCATCATGAATTAATCATTTAGCAGTTCAGGTTTATTATAAAGAAAATAGGCACGCTTGTGCGTGCCTACTGGATAAAATCTTTTGGTCTTTCATACGACAATCTGCCCAGTTTTTCAGAACGTATGTCGCGCAGCACTATTTCTGCTGTCTTCTCATAATCGATATAGCCGCCGCTCATCAAACAACCGCGTTTTTTTCCAATCTCATCAAAAAGGACGATCGGGTCTTCTGGAATCGACTCAAGATTGTATCGTTCCTGCAGCCGAGCAGGATAGTGATCCTTAAAATACTTAAGCGCAAACAGAACAATCTCCGAAAAATCAAGAAGTGTTTCTTTGATGGCTCCTGTTACAGCCAGCTTCAGCCCAATGGATGGATCCTCAAATTTCGGCCAAAGAATACCCGGTGTATCGAGTAATTCCAGTGCTGAACCCACTTTAATCCATTGCTGTTTTTTGGTGACACCCGGTTTATCACCGGTGACCGCAATGTTTTTTCCTGCCATCCGGTTGATGAGCGTGGATTTTCCAACATTGGGAATTCCAAGGATCAACGCTCGGACAGCTCTTGGCTTAACAATGCCTTTGGCTCTCATCTTATCGAATTTTTCCTTGACCAGTTCTTTTGCTTTTGTCTCAATACGATTAATGCCCTGGCCCGTTTTAGAATTAATCACAAGAACAGGGAGGCCTTTCTGCTCGAAATAGTCCGACCAAAGTTTTGTAACCTCCGGATCCGCCATATCCGCCTTGTTTAATAACAGCAGCCGCGGCTTTCCGGCTGTAATCTCGTCAACCATCGGATTGCGGGAGGCAAGGGGCACTCTCGCATCTACCAATTCAAAAACAACATCGATCAGTTTAAGTTTTTCTGTAATTTCTCGCCTGGCTTTTGCCATATGGCCAGGAAACCATTGGATGGTCATTCCTTCACCTACTTTACTACACCTATATCATTAATCGGCCAGAATTTCACGCTGGCTTTGCCGATAATATCATCCATGTCTACAGTGCCGATATTCCGGCTGTCACTGCTGTGCCTTCTGTTATCTCCCAGCACAAAAACTTTCCCCTTGGGAACAGTCTGTTTTCCTGTCACTTCATACAGAGTGAAATCATAGGTTAAGTTTCCATCTTTCGTCTGTTTCTTATACGGATCCAAATATTTTTCCTTTAGAGGTTTGCCGTTTACATACAGAGTATCGTTTTTGTATTCAATCTTGTCGCCCGGAAGGCCGATGACCCGTTTAATGTAATCCTTCGTTTCTGTTGCCTTGAACACGACGATATCAAATCGTTCCGGTTTATCCATTTTATTAACAACAAGCCGATCCCTGTTGTGCAAGGTAGGCATCATGGACTCGCCATCCACCACGATCGGAGCGAATAAAAAGTAACGAATTGCTCCGGCGAGAATCAAGGCCACTGCCAATGCTTTTAACCATTCCCAAGATTCTTTTTTCTGACTTGCCATACTTCATCCTCACATTCAACTTAATTTTTTTCGCATTCTTTTAAATATGTAAAAAGGAGCTTGAGATGAGTCAAGCTCCTTTTGTGTGTAATTAGCGAATCTCTTTAATACGCGCTGCTTTACCGCGAAGTGCACGCAAGTAGTAAAGCTTAGCACGACGAACTTTACCGCGTCGAACGACTTCAAGGTTCGCGATTTTAGGTGAATGTAAAGGGAATACACGCTCTACACCAACACCGTAAGAAATCTTACGAACAGTGAATGTTTCGCTTATTCCAGTTCCGCGCTTTTTGATTACAACGCCTTCGAAAAGCTGGATACGTTCGCGAGTTCCCTCGACAACTTTAACGTGAACACGAACAGTATCACCAGAACGGAACTTAGGTAGATCCGATTTTAGTTGCTCTTTAGCAAGCTCTGCAATAATCTGTTGCATAGTTATTGCCTCCTTCCGACAGATGTTCTTGCCTCGTTTTCTTCAGCAGCGGAACACCTTAATACTGGCCTAAGCCACGAGATTTATCTTACCATAGGAGAGAGACAGAGGCAAGTAGTTCCATAAAATTTAGTCCTCTTTTTTAACCTCTTCAAGCCATTTTTTCTCTTGAGGGGTTAAGTCCATTCCTTCTAAAAGATCAGGCCTTCTTCTCCACGTGCGTCTTAACGACTCTTTAGCACGCCATTCTTCAATGTTTTTATGATTCCCTGACAATAGGACCTCTGGCACCTTCATCCCCCTGAAATCTGCGGGTCTCGTATATTGGGGATGCTCGAGCATTCCGCTGCTGAACGAGTCCTTTAACGGTGACTCTTCATTGCCGAGAGCACCAGGTAGAAGCCTCGTCACACTATCGATAACGACCATCGCGCCGAGTTCACCGCCAGTGAGAACAAAATCGCCGATCGAGATCTCATCTGTTACTAAATTTTCCCGGATGCGTTCATCATATCCTTCATAGTGTCCGCAGACAAAAATCAAGTGCGATTCTTTCGAAAGCTCCTCCGCTTTTCGCTGGCTGTAGCGCTCCCCCTGCGGACAGAGAAGGATGACCCTCGGCTGCTGAGTATCTTTCTCCCGCTTCAAGGCTTCTACAGCGTCAAACAGAGGCTGGGGTGTCAGGACCATGCCTGCTCCGCCGCCATAGGGGTAATCATCAACACGCCGGTGTTTATTTTCTGTATACTCTCTAAAATCGGTCACATGAAACTGGACGAGACCCTTTTCCTGTGACTTTTTGAGGATAGATGAACCGAATACACCGGTAAACATCTCAGGAAACAGCGATAAGACATCAATCTTCATGTTAAATCAGACCATCCATCAGATGAATCGTGATTTGTTTGTTTTCGATATCCACCTTTTTTACAACTGAAGGAATGTAAGGAACCAGGATATCAGGCCCGAAGTTTTTTCGTTTCACGACCCATACGTCATTTGCTCCCGGAGAGAGAATTTCTTTTATCTTTCCGAGTTCTTCGCCTTCTACCGTTATCACCGTGCAGCCGATGATATCATGATAGAAGAATTCCCCCTCATCAAGTTCAACGGAATCGTCCGCAGGCGTTTTCAGGAGATGACCTTTATACTTTTCAACGTCGTTAATGTTCGGATGTTCTTCAAACTGCAAAAGGTCGAACTGTTTGTGAACCCTGTGCGCGGCTATGACAACCGGTATCAGGCTGCTCCCGTCTTCGAAATCAACATAAAGTGTGTTTCCTATTTTATATCGTTCTTCAGGAAAATCCGTGCGGGAGATCACCCGAACTTCCCCTCGTATACCATGTGTATTAACGATTTTTCCTACGTTTAACCATTTCGACATATGTATCCACCCTTGTGCCCGTTTCTTAAATACAGTGTGGGCTGAATGATTAGAATCTATAATCAAAAATCATTTAAAAGTGCAAAAAAGGGCTGAGGCTGCCCTCATCCCTTTTCAAGCTTAAAGAAGTAACTTTGCCGCCGAATTCAAATCCGGCTATACGATTTCTAGTGAAATACGTTTGTTCTGGCTTGTTCCAGCAGCATTGACAACAGTACGGATCGCTTTTGCCACCCGGCCTTGTTTGCCGATCACCTTGCCCATATCTGAGCTGTGCACGGTTAATTGATAAACAAGCTTTTCGCCATCAGCTACCTCTTTCACGCTGACTTCTTCTGGATGATCAACAAGAGCCTTAACAATCGTCTCGATTAACTCTGTCATCATATCATCACCCATTATTTTTGTAGTTTAGCGTTATGAAACTTTTCCATGATCCCTGCGTTAGAGAAAAGGTTACGTACAGTGTCTGAAGGCTTTGCGCCGTCAAGCATCCATTTAAGAGCCTGCTCTTCGTTGATTTTAACTTCTGCAGGATTAACAACTGGATTGTAAGTGCCAATCTCTTCGATAAAGCGACCATCACGCGGTGCGCGAGAATCTGCTACTACTACCCGATAAAATGGAGCTTTCTTTTGCCCCATGCGTTTTAAACGAATTTTTACTGCCATTGTAAAAATACACCTCCGAAAATTGTTCACACAAATCAATATAATATAATAAATTCCCAGCTTTGTAAACCAGAAAATTCATCCATTTTACATAAACGGAAATTTCATTCCGCCTTTTTTCTTGCCCTTCATCATACCGGACATTTGTTTCATCATCTTCTTCATATCGTCGAACTGCTTGATGAGGCGGTTTACTTCCTGTACGGTCCGTCCGCTCCCTTTCGCAATCCTTTTTCTTCTTGAAGCGTTGATGATCTCCGGCTGTTCTCTTTCGAGTTTGGTCATCGATCGAATGATAGCCTCGACATGGCCTATCTGTTTCTCATCTATGGAGACATTTTTCAAGCCCTTCATCTTGTTCGCGCCCGGCATCATGCTAAGCAGTTCATCAAGAGGGCCGAGATTTCTGACCTGCCCCATCTGATCAAGGAAATCATCGAAAGTAAAAGACATGTCCCGCATCTTCTTTTGCAGTTCTTTTGCCTTCTCTTCGTCAACGTTAGTCTGTGCTTTTTCAATAAGCGTCAGCACATCACCCATTCCAAGAATCCTGGAGGACATTCTGTCTGGATGGAACGGTTCTAGCGCATCCATCTTTTCTCCCATACCGACAAACTTAATCGGGAGATCTGTCACTGCTTTAATGGAAAGTGCAGCACCGCCGCGAGTATCTCCATCAAGCTTGGTCAGTACGACACCCGTTAATCCAAGCTGCTCATTAAAGCTCTCGGCAACATTAACGGCGTCTTGCCCGGTCATGGCATCAACCACAAGGAAAATTTCATTGGGATTTGCCAGTTCTTTGACCTTTTGAAGCTCATCCATCAGTTCTTCATCAATATGAAGGCGTCCTGCCGTATCGATGAGAACATAATCATGATGCTCTTCCTTTGCCTTAGCCAGTGCCTGTTTCGTGATCTCAACCGGGCTCACTTTGTCCCCCATTGAGAAAACAGGAAGACTCAGCTGTTTGCCAAGTGTTTCGATTTGCTGAATCGCTGCAGGACGATAGATATCGGCAGCCACCAGAAGAGGATTGCGGTTATGCTTCTTGCGAAGATGATTCGCAAGCTTCCCGGTTGTCGTCGTTTTCCCTGCCCCTTGCAGCCCGACCATCATAATGACGGTTGGCGGCCGGTTGTTGACAGCGATCTTGCTTTGTTCTCCGCCCAATAGAGCAGTGAGCTCTTCGTGAACGACTTTAACAACCTGCTGGCCTGGAGTAAGACTCTTCAGCACTTCCTGACCTATGGAACGTTCTGTCACTCGCTTGATAAAATCTTTTACTACCCGGAAGTTAACATCGGCTTCCAATAGTGCAAGCCTGACTTCACGCATCATTTCTTTAACATCAGCTTCTGTTACCTTACCCTTGCCCCGGATTTTCTGCAAGGTGTTTTGAAGCCGGTCGGCTAATCCTTCAAATGCCATAGTATTGTCGCCTCCTATTCCATGTTTTCAAGGCGATCAATGATCTCAAGAACTTTATCAGACGAATTTCCGAGCAGTTCTTTTAATCTGGAAAGTAACTGATCGCGTTCCTGAAATTTCGCAAATAAACCGAGTTTTTCCTCGTATTCTTCAAGCATCGCCTCGGTCCGTTTTATATTATCATAAACGGCCTGGCGGCTTACATTATATTGTTCAGCGATTTCTCCAAGGGAAAAGTCATCCAGATAATAAAAAGCCATGTAATTCTTTTGCTTCGGTGTCAGCAAGGACTGATAAAAGTCATAAAGATAATTAATTCTCATCGTCTTATCCAGCATCCCAACACCCCTTGTTAAGTGAAAAGCCTTTACGTTAAATTATAGTACACTGTCGAAGAAACAATGTCAAGATTTTTTCTTGATAGATTAGAAAAGCTGAGATACCTGTTCAGGGACGATAGACACTGGAGGTCTTTGGCATAAAACGCACTTTGTTTGCTGACAAAGACCGAAGTGATACAGTCCCTGGGTGTCGAAGCTAGATCAAGAAAAGCTGAGATACCTGTTCAGGGACGATAAGCACTCTCCGCAAATACTGAGAAGTTGTCCGAAACACTTCCATTCAGCCAACCTCATACAAAAAAAGAAAAGCGGATTACTCCGCTTTTTCTTCCTCCAATCCAGAAAAGAGTCCGTAGACAAACTGATCAGGATCAAATGCCTGCAGGTCGTCGATTTTTTCACCTAGGCCGACAAATTTCACAGGAATATCAAGTTCGTTCCGGATGCCGAGAACGATTCCGCCCTTGGCTGTACCATCGAGCTTAGTAAGTACAAGACCTGAAACATTTGTCGACTGGCTGAATATCTTCGCCTGGCTCATCGCATTCTGTCCAGTCGTCGCATCAACGACAAGCAATACCTCATGCGGTGCTCCCGGCACTTCCCGTTCGATAACGCGTTTCACTTTTTCAAGCTCATTCATTAAATTAACTTTGTTCTGCAGCCTTCCTGCAGTATCGCACAGCAGAACATCCACGTTTCTGGATTTGGCAGCTTTAACGCTGTCAAAAATAACGGCTGCAGGATCGGAACCTTCCTGATGTTTGATAACATCCACGCCTGCACGCTGCCCCCAGACTTCAAGCTGCTCGATCGCTCCAGCGCGGAATGTGTCCCCGGCAGCAAGCATCACGGTTTTCCCTTGTTGTTTCAGCTGATGAGCAAGTTTTCCGATCGTCGTCGTTTTCCCTACGCCGTTTACACCGACAAAAAGGATGACCGTCATGCCTTCTGTTTGAAGGTTCAGTGAGCCGTCCTGTTCTCCTTTATGGAGCATTCCAGCGAGTGTTTCTGAGATTGCGAATTTCAGTTCTTCTGTTTCCTGGATGTTTCTCGTACGCGCGATGTCCTTTAATTTGTCGATTAGATCCATAACCGTATGGACACCTACATCGGCACTGATCAAAATTTCTTCCAGTTCCTCGAAAAATTCTTCATCAACTTTTCTGTACCGCTTAACGAGGTCATTGACTTTTGTCGAAAATGAAGTTCGGGTCTTTTCCAGTCCGCTTTTGAATTTTTCAGATACAGAGTCTGTTTGAGAAGTGAATTTGTCTTTTAGTCGTTTTAAGAAGCTCATAGGTTCCTCCTTCAAATTCATACATGATACATTACTTTGCCCCGACGAGATCCCTTGATTCCTCCAGCTTGACGGAAACAAGTTTGGAAACCCCGGATTCCTGCATCGTAACGCCGTACAGCACGTCCGCTTCCTCCATCGTTCCTTTACGGTGGGTGACGACGATAAACTGAGTTTCATTGCTGAACGTTCGCAAATAGCTCGCATAGCGGCTGACATTGGCATCATCCAGTGCGGCTTCCACCTCATCAAGGATGCAGAAAGGAACAGGACGGACTTTCAAAATGGCAAACAGCAGGGCAATAGCGGTCAGCGCCCGCTCTCCGCCGGACAATAGGGCAAGATGCTGCAGCTTTTTACCTGGAGGCTGAGCAAGGATATCCACGCCGGTCGTCAGCAGGTTTTCCGGATTGGTTAAAGATAAATCTGCCCTTCCTCCGCCAAAAAGCTCTTTGAAAATCTGGCCGAAATGTGAGCGGATATTTGTGAACGTCTCCTCGAACCTCTTCTTCATTTCTTCGTCCATCTCATCGATAACTCCATGCAGTGTCTGTTTTGCTTCTACAAGATCCGCTCTTTGTTCTGTCAGAAAATCAAAACGCTGCGATACCCGTTCATACTCTTCGATGGCACCAAGGTTCACCATGCCGAGTTCTTCTATCGCGAGTTTGATTAATTTGACTTTCTTCCTCGCTTCAGCTGCCTCCATGGTCAGCAGGAATTGTTCCTTCGCACCTTCAAAGGAAAGCTCGTATTCTTTCCGAAGATGGGTGAGGCGGTTGTCGAGCTCAACATCGAGCCTGTTGATGCTCACCTCTTCTGTACGGAGGGCATCGTTCAGCTGTTTAAGAATGCGTTTTGATTCTTTCAGTTCACGGTCCCGGCCCTCCACTTGCTGGTACACCGTGAGTCTTTCCTGTCTGCGCTGAGAGATGAGCTGAAGTACAGAATTCTTGTCTTGCCTTTTTTTGGCGATGTGTCCATCAAGTATTTCTTCACCTGATGAATTGCTGTTCATCTCTTCTTCCAGCATCCAAAAGTCCTGCTCAGTCTCTTTAAGCTGATGGTTCACTTCTCGGAGTTCCATCTGGATCCTCTCCAGTTTCTCTTCCTGGTTCGCCGTTTGCTGGTCTTTTTCTGCAATCTTGATTTTTAAAGCGGTTGCTGACTGCTGAATCTCTTCTTTCGAGGTTTGCTGGTCTTTCTTACGGGCATCCAGCTGTTCGATCTGATCCTCGAGCGATTTCGCGTCTTTCACATTTCTCTCTAATGAAATCTGAAGTTCTTTAATCCTTTCAGCGATCGTGCTTTGTTCCGAATGATAGCTATTCTTCTCCCGGTCATACAGAGAGAGGCGGTCATTCAGGTTTTTCTCTTCGATCTCAATTTCGCGCAGTCTGCTTTTTACAGACTGCTCCTTTAGCCTGCTGTTCTCTCCTTCTTCACGGAAGGATTCGAGCTGAGATCTCAGCTCTGTAATCGCTGTTTTTGAGTCCTTTACCTGCTCTTCGATGACAGCTGTCTGCTGTTCCATTTTCTCCAGTTTTCCAGTGACCGTGTCCAGTTCCCGCTGTCTTCCAAGGAGCGAGGAATTCTTTTGTTTGACGCTTCCTCCCGTCATGGAGCCGCCGGCACTGACTACATCTCCTTCAAGGGTAACAATCCGATACCTGTAACGGAGGGTTTTGGCGATCTCGTTCGCTCCCTCGATAGTTTTAGTGATCACGATGTTGCCAAGCAGGTTGGCGATGATCGTCTTGTATTTGCTGTCTCCAGTTACGAGCTGAGAAGCCACTCCGACATATGCAGAGTGCGAAGCGACCAAACTGATTTCAGACGGTGAGATAAAACGCCCCTTAATGACAGATAGAGGGAGGAACGTAGCTCTCCCGAATCTTTTTTTCTTTAAAAAAGCGATAGCGGCAACGGCATCCTTTTCACTTTGGGTAACAACGTGCTGCATGGATCCGCCGAGAGCCGTTTCGATGGCTGTCTCGATATCAGCCGGTACGCTGATGAGTTCAGCGACCGCACCTTCAATGCCCTGCAGTACGGTTCCTTTGGCTTTAAGGACTTCTTTTACACCCTGCATAAATCCCTGGTACTCATCCTGCATGGATTCAAGCCATTCTTTTTTTGATTTGAACTGCTGAATGAACTGATAGGCTTGATACAGCTTGCTTTGCATTTCTTCGTTCTCTTTTTCTTTGTGTTCAAGCTGTTGTTTTAATCCGGCATACTGCTTTAAGTGAGACTGAATATTCTCCTCAGCTTCCTTAGCCTTCTCGAGCAATTCTTTTTTATCTGAGGTGACTCTTTCACGTTCAGCTACATATTTCTCGTGTTCTTGATCCAGCCTGCTCGACTTGAACTGCTGCTGGTTCTGCTGATCCGATAAATAACGAATTTCATTCTTAATGGAAGCCTGGCTGTTCAAGTTCTCGAAGTAGTCACTTTTTAAACGTTCCAGCTCTGCTTCAAGATCGAGCTCAATGATTGAAAGACGGTTCTCCTCTTCCTTCAGCTGGCTGCGGAGTGAACGCAGTTCCTTCTTCTGTTCGCCAAAAATCTTGGTCCCTTCTGTAGAAGCAGCCTGGAGCTCCTCGCTTTTTTTCTTAAGTGTCTGAATCTGCTGTTTGAGAGACTCTTTATTCTGATGATAGTTTTTCTTTCGTTCTTTTAAGACTTCGCGTTTCCCTTCAAGCTTTTCAAGCTCTTCGCTCGCGACGAGAAGCGACTGCTGCAGTTCGTCTATGGATTCGTCCAATGCCTGTATGTCGGCTCTGGCTCGTTCGAGTGATGCTTCTTCATTTTTCACTTTCGATGATAGTGCGAAATCTTTATTTTTGAGTTCTTCTACGAGTGTAGATTGTTTTTCCCATTTTTCATGCAATTCTTCAATTTCAAAAACCGTCAAAGCCACTTCGATCTGCTGAAGTTCTTCTTTTTTCTCAAGAAAATCCTTGGCGATGGAGGCCTGTATTTTTAAAGGCTCAACTTGTCCTTCTAGTTCATAAAGTATATCTTCCACCCGGTTCAGGTTTTCCTGAGTTTCCTGCAATTTTTGCTCTGCTTTTTGTTTACGGGTTTTGTATTTCAGGACCCCGGCTGCCTCTTCAAAGATCTTTCTTCTGTCTTCCGCCTTACTGCTCAAGATCTCTTCGATCTTCCCTTGGCCGATAATCGAATACGCTTCACGGCCAAGACCGGAATCCATGAACAGATCCACGATGTCTTTCAGGCGGCACTGCTGTTTATTCAACAAATATTCACTGTCGCCCGAACGGTACACTCTGCGGGTGACACTGATTTCATTATATTCAAGCGGTATATGCTGATCTTCATTATCAAGCGTTAGCGTTACTTCAGCCACGTTCAGCGGCTTGCGGTTATCGCTTCCAGCGAAGATGATATCTTCCATCTTTGAACCGCGGAGCGACTTGGCCGATTGCTCACCAAGCACCCAGCGGACGGCATCCGAAATGTTGCTTTTACCGCTGCCATTCGGCCCTACGACCGCAGTCACACCAGGCACAAATTCAATATTGATTCGATCCGCAAAAGACTTAAAACCTACTACATCTAACCGTTTGAGGAACATCTTAATCCCCCTTATGTATTCTTAACTAATTTATTTTACCATAGATCAACTTACAAATAGATTCTTTTATGCTACAATTATGTAATATTGAGGATAGAAAGGGTGCTACTATGAACTTATCCACTCCCAGCCAGGAGAACATAGAGTTTATGATAGAAGGCTTGAAAAAAAAGCTCCAGCTCGTAAACTCAGGTCTGATCCAGGGTGATGATTACACCGTTGACCAATATGATGACATAAAAGAACTTTATGATATGGTAATGAAAATGCCTGGATTCAGTGTACGAGATATGGAAGGCATCGTCTCCGAGCTCGGTTCCCTAAAAAAGAAGTAAGCGTTCATACATAATCATAAGAAAAACACCCTTTTCGCAGGGTGTTTTTTTTATTGTTTCATTATCTTCTCGAGCGCTTCCTGTGCAGCATGCTGCTCTGCTTCTTTTTTAGAACGTCCAAATCCGACTCCGGACGTATCTTCATTTAACTTTACCTCAGATACGAATTCCCGGTTATGCGCCGGCCCTTTTTCCTGAATAATTTTATAATCAATCGTTCCAAGACCTTCTCGCTGAACATATTCCTGAAGCTGGCTCTTAAAATCCATCACATGAGAAAAAGCACCTTCATTAATTCGGGGAAAAACATTCACTTCCAGAAATCCTTTAACAGCTTCGATTCCTTTATCAAGGTACAGTGCACCGATAAAGGCTTCAAACACATCTGCGAGCAATGCCGGCCGTGTGCGTCCGCCGGTGTTTTCTTCGCCTTTGCCCAGCAAAACATAATCCCCAAAATGAAGCTCGTTGGCCAAAATAACGAGAGATGGCTCACAGACAATGGCTGCTCTTAATTTTGTTAACTCTCCTTCGCTCATAGTCGAAAACTTTGAGTAAAGAAATTGAGAAATGGTCAATTCAAGAACTGCATCCCCTAAAAATTCAAGCCGTTCGTTGTCTTCGTAAGGACGTCCCCGATGCTCATTCACATATGATGAATGGGTAAATGCCTGAACCAGTAATTTTTCATTGTCAAAGAAGAGATTAATTCGTTCCTGTAAGGGAGCTACCTTTTGTTTGCGTACCTTTTCATCCATCTGTTTTCTTGCCTGATGCTTAAATCTCTGTCTCGAATGTTTCTTTAAATTTGATGTCTGTTTCTTTGAACCTTTCATCATTGCCTCCTGCAAACACTTAGAGGGTATCGGCATTATTCTTCTGCCAACAGGTTTAAAGTCCCGCACCATCTGTTACGGGACTTTGTTCAGCATAAAATTAGTTGTTGTTGCTGTTTATGTAATTAACAACGTCACCAACCGTTGTAATTTTTTCAGCATCCTCGTCGGAAATTTCCAAATCAAACTCGTCCTCAAGTTCCATAACCAATTCAACAACATCCAAGGAATCAGCACCTAGATCTTCTTTAAAAGAAGCTTCGGTTTTAACCTCAGCAGCGTCTACACCAAGACGATCTACGATAATCTTTGAAACTCTTTCTAATACGTCTGCCATGTGTATTCACCTCCTTTCAATAATATATACCATTTCATAAGAAAAAAAAAGATAGAAAAGATAGAAATGCTGAAACGCCTCGATCAGAGACGAAAAGCACTGGAACTCTAGAACTTCAACACGGTCTTTGTGTTGGGGTGAGAGAGTGAAGTGACTCGAGTCTCTAGGCGTTGAAGCTGGATCCTCAGAAATGCTGAAGTGGCCTGTTTAGAGACGAAAAATGGCGGAAGTCTCATACAGCAACACGGTCTTTGTGTTGGAGGGGGAGACTGAAGCATTCGAGTCTCTGGCCACTGAAGCTGGATTCCATAAAAACTGAGAAGCTCTCCTTAGGCTTCCCAGTTTTCGCTATTCTTACATCACCATTCCGCCGTCGACGTGGATCGTCTGTCCAGTAATATAGGAACTGCAGTCGCTTGCTAGGAACGTGACGAGGGAGGAGATGTCTTCCGTGCTCCCAAAACGGGCAAGCGGTATTGCCTTCAGCATCTCACCTTTTACATTTTCTTCAAGAACGTGTGTCATATCCGTATCAATGAATCCTGGAGCCACTGCGTTCACCGTAATATTTCTGCTGGCTAATTCTTTAGCCGTCGATTTTGTCAATCCGATAACACCTGCTTTGGCTGCAACATAATTGGCCTGGCCAGGATTTCCGGATACACCGACAATGGAGGAGATATTAATGATTCTCCCCTTTCTCTGCTTCATCATCTGGCGGGTTACGGCTTTTGTGCAGAGGAATACACCTTTTAAGTTGGTGTCAAGGACAGCGTCCCACTCGTCCTCTTTCATTCTCATGATCAGGTTGTCTCTCGTGATACCTGCGTTATTCACTAGAATGTCCAGAGCACCAAACTCTTCAATAACTGTTTTAACCATAGCTGATACCGATTCACTATCTGCCACATTTGCTTGTACAGCGATAGCGTCCTGGCCCATTGATCTTATCTCATCTACGACTTCCTGCGCCTTCGCTTCACTGCCTGCATAGTTTACGGCCACTTTAGCGCCGTTTTTTGCCAGTTCCAACGCGATGGCTCTTCCGATTCCCCTGGATGCGCCTGTAACAAGAGCTGTTTTTCCTTTTAACATCAGTTTTACTCTCCCTTCAGCTTTTCCGCTGCTGCATTTATGGTTGCTTCATCACTGATGGCGATGACATTTGCCCGGCGATTCACTTTCTTCACGAGGCCTGACAGCACTTTACCTGGTCCGATTTCGATAAAGGTATCTACACCTAAAGCCATTAGTTCATTAATGGTCTCTTCCCATCTGACCGGAGAGTAGATTTGCTTGACGAGCTTTTCTTTTATTTCCCCTGCATCTGTTACCGGTTTGGCAGAGACGTTCGCAAGTACTGGAATTTCTGCATCCTGAATCGTAATCGAGTCAAGAACATCCTGCATTTTCTCAGCTGCCGGCTCCATTAAGGAAGAATGGAAAGGTCCGCTCACTTGCAGCGGGATCACTTTTGCACCGTTTTCTTTCGCAAGGCTTGAAGCGTCTGCAACTCCCTGAGCAGTACCAGAAATAACGATCTGCCCCGGACAGTTAAGATTAGCGACCTGAACAGCATGCCCGTTCTCAATAACCTTTTCTGTAATGGCTTCAAGTTCCTCCTGTTTCATTCCCAGGATGGCAGACATCGCACCGACTCCTGTCGGCACGGCTTCTTCCATAAAAAGGCCACGCTGTCTGACCGCGTATACAGCATCTTCAAACGACAGGCTGCCTGCCGCCACAAGAGCTGAATATTCTCCAAGACTGTGCCCGGCTGCATAGTCAGCTTTGATCCCATATTTCTTAAAAACTTCCAAAACAGCAATACTTGCAGTCAGCAAGGCCGGCTGTGTGTTTTCTGTACGTTTTAAGTCTTCTTCAGGCCCTTCAAAAATGATAGAAGACAAAGAGATACCGAGCTTTTCATCTGCGGTATCAAAGATAGTTCGGGCTTCTACGAAATTTTGTGCCAGTTCTTGCGCCATTCCAACGCTTTGGGAGCCCTGTCCCGGAAAAAGAAAAGCAATTTTACCCATTATTCTTCCCCCTTTTGTTCTTCTCTTTCAAATTCTTTCATCTTTTCAGCAATGATTTGAACAACATTTTTCTCTACCATCGTTCTCGTTTGTCTTACCGCATTAAAAATCGCGTTCTCATCGGAAGAGCCATGGGCTTTTACTACCGGTGCAGCAAGCCCAAATAGTCCCGCTCCGCCATACTCTGAATAGTCCAGCTTGTTCTTCAGGCCTTTAAGCCGGGGTTTTAAAATTCCAGCTGCAATCTTGCTGACAGCGGTCGCTGTAAGCTCCTGCTTAAGCATGGAAAACAACGTCAGCGCGGTACCTTCTATCGTTTTCAGCACTACATTTCCAGAAAACCCATCGCAGACGACAACATCAGCTGCTCCGTTCAGGAGGTCCCTCGCTTCAACGTTACCGACAAAGTTCACGGGAGCTTCTTTCAGCAGCTGAAAGGCCGCTTTGCTTAAGGCATTCCCTTTTTCATCCTCCGTGCCGACATTCAAAAGACCGACTCTCGGAGAACTCGTTCCCCTTACTTGCTCTGCATATGTACTTCCCATGATAGCGTACTGCAGCAGATGCTCAGGTTTTGCATCCATATTGGCGCCTACATCCAGGAGCAAAAACCCCTTCCCGTCTACTGTCGGAAGCGTCGGAGATAGCGCCGGACGGTCAATACCGCTGATCCTGCCGACGTTAAACAGACCAGAAGCCATAAGTGCTCCAGTATTCCCTGCTGAGATACAGGCATCCGCCCGCCCCTCTTTTACCTCTTTAGCGGCGAGAACCATGGAAGCGTTCTTTTTCTTTCGCACTGCACGCACAGGTTCATCATCGCTTGCTATTTTTTCTTCCGTGTGAATGACTTCAATGTTTTTTGCAGAAGTCAGATAAGGAGAGATTTTCTTTTCATCTCCAATTAAAATCACTGTAAGATCATCAAAGGCAGAAAGTGCTTTTAAAGCTCCTTTAACCTGAGCTTCCGGAGCATTGTCGCCTCCCATTGCATCGATGGCAATTCTCATGTCTTACTCCCTTCCCTTCCTTCTCCAGTTGAACGGAACATGATGAACTCCCCGGAAAAAACAGCCTCTTTATCTACATAGCTCGTAACTTCCACTGTCGTCCGATAGCCTTCAATGCTGCTCACCCTTGCCTTGGCAACAACTCGCTCCCCTTCTTTTACTTGCCGGGTAAAACGGATCTTTGCCTTTGAAGTAAGGGCCAGATCATCGTTTATAATGGCTACGGCAAGTGAGTTTGCCTGTGCAAACAGATGATGCCCCCTTGCTATTTTTGTCCGGGAAAACACATGTTCACTCTTTATGTCCAATATGGATATCGCTGCTTCGTCCAGCTGGAGATCAATAATTTCGCCGATTACTTCCTCGAGCGGAAGGGCTTTAACGGTATCCAGCTGCTGCTGTGCAACGTTTTTGATCCGTTCCCTTAGTTCCGGGATCGAAAGTTCAAGACGGTCAAGCCGTATGGTCTGTACACTGACAGTGAATATATCCGCCAGTTCTTCATCCGTAATAAATGGCGTCCTTTCAATTGTAGCTTTCAGCAAAGCCTGTCGTTCTTTTTTCGTTCTTTTCATGTATACACCATCCAGATATGCCATTTAAGCATCAGCCTCTATGGATGCACGGTTTTTCGCTTTTTAAGAGCTGGTACTAACAGTAGTATATAATAGCAGCTATATCATTTCAAGAAAGGACCTATTCGTCAGAAGGCAGAACCCTCATCAATCAAGGCGTTCCGAAGTTAACACGCCTTCCTTTTCCAAGAAGCTTCTAAGCGGAGCGTAGGCCCCTTCATGAAAAAGCGCTTCTGAATTGACGAGCCGGGAAGCATCGTTCCTCGCCACCTCGAGCACACGGTAGTCATGCACGATATCTGCGATCTTAAAATCTGGAAGCCCGCTCTGTTTGCTGCCGAAGAAGTCCCCCGGGCCTCTAAGTTCAAGGTCTTTTTCTGACAGAACAAAACCATCCGAGGTTTCTGTCATGATCCTCATTCTTTCTTTTCCCTCTTCTGATTTCGGGTCAGCGATTAATATACAATACGACTGATCACTTCCACGGCCGACGCGGCCCCTGAGCTGATGAAGCTGTGACAGGCCAAACCTTTCCGCATCGTAGATCACCATCATCGTGGCGTTCGGTACGTTTACTCCGACTTCTACTACGGTCGTAGATACCAGAACATGGCACTTATTCTCAGCAAATTCTCTCATCACTTCCTCTTTTTCAGAGAAATGGAGCCTTCCATGCATTAAGCCGACCCTGTATCGATGAAAATAGTGCTGCAGCTGTGCATGTACATCAATCGCATTCTGAACATCCAGCTTGTCTGACTCCTCAATAAGCGGACAAATCACATAGGCCTGTCTCCCTTGATCAAGCTCTTTCTGTACAAAACCGAGGACACGGTCAAGCATGTTATGTTTAGCCCAATAGGTTTCGATGGCTTTTCTGCCGGCTGGCATTTCGTCGATGACAGAAACATCCATGTCTCCAAACACGGAGATTGCAAGCGTCCGCGGAATGGGGGTTGCTGTCATGAACAGCACATCCGGACTTTGTCCTTTTTCGCGCAGCACCCGGCGCTGTTTGACGCCAAAACGATGCTGTTCATCAGTTATGACAAGGCCTAATTGATGAAATACAACCTCATCCTGAATGAGTGCGTGTGTACCAATTAACACATCCACTTCACCCTCTATAAGCCTTGCTAAAATATCTGCCCGTCTTTTCCCTTTCACAGAACTTGTCAGCAATTCCACCTTAATCTGATGAGGTTCAAGCAGCTGGAGAAGCGAATGGTAGTGCTGTTCCGCCAATATTTCAGTCGGTACCATCAAAGCTCCTTGGCTTCCTGAGGAAAAAGCTGCAAATAGAGCGATGGCTGCAACGACTGTTTTGCCAGATCCGACATCTCCTTGAAGAAGGCGGTTCATCCTGTGGGGAGATGACATGTCCTTTAAAATCTCATGAGTGACCCGCTGCTGGGCATTCGTCAGCGGGAAGGGCAAAGAAGTAACAAACCTGTGGACATCATCCATGCTGAAATGCAGTTTTTCTCCGGCAGACTGTTCACGGTTGATCTTTTTAAACATTTGCATCTTAAGCTGAAAAAGCAGGAATTCCTCATATACCATCCGGCGGCGCGCCTGTTTTAAATGTTCAAAACTCTGCGGAAAGTGCAGGCTGTATAGCGCTTGCTTTCTCGGCCAAAGCTTATAGGACTCCAAACTCTCCTTAGGAAGCACTTCCTCAACCTCCTCACCATATTGGTTGAAGGCGAGTTTGATCAGCCGCCTTACTTGCTTCACGCTCATCTCTCCCTTGACCGGATAGATGGGATCGATACTTTCATCTTGCGGCTGCAGTCCAAATTTAATGTCATTAACGGTCAGGGTCATTTTATGAGCATCCCATTTTCCTGTGAGGGTAACCGTCTGTCCAGGTGTCAGCTGCTTTTTTAAATATGGCTGATTAAAAAAGACAGCGGTTATTAAATACCGTCCGATCAGCACCCTGATGCTGAGTTTTGATTTTTTTCTTGGAAAATAACGGAGAGAAGGTTCGCTGTGAACCTTCCCTTCGATTGTTGCCCTCTCTTCATGTTTAACATCGGCCAGATCTTTCAGCTGATGATTGTCATAGCGGAACGGCAAATATTCAAGCAGATCCATCACTGAGACAACCCCAAGCTCTTTCAGTTCTTCTGATTTGCTCTCACCGATCCCATTGATCTCTGTCACTTTTAATTCGTTAAGCTTCATTTTTTATCCAGGGCTATTCCAAATATTTTCGCTTCAAGCTCCCGGGCAGTTGGTGTAGCCGCCAAACCTCCTTGCGCTGTTTCTTTCAGTGCTGTCGGCATGGATTGCCCGATCTTGTACATCGCATCGATGACTTCATCGCACGGAATCCTGCTCTTGATTCCTGCGAGCGCCATATCAGCAGCAACAATTGCATTGCTTGCTCCCATGGCGTTCCGCTTTACACAAGGCACTTCTACAAGGCCTGCAACAGGATCACAAACGAGCCCGAGCATGTTCTTCAGAGCGATAGCCATCGCTTCTGCGGACTGTGAAGGTGTCCCGCCAGCTAGCTCAACAATGGCCGCTGCTGCCATACCGGTCGCTGATCCGACTTCTGCCTGGCAGCCCCCGGCAGCACCTGAAATAAAAGCATTGTTGGCGACTACAAATCCGAAAGCTCCAGAAGCAAATAAAAAGGCGACCATCTGCTCTCTTGTCGGATTTAATTTATCTTTCAAGGCAAAGAGCGTTCCAGGAACCACACCTGCTGAGCCTGCTGTAGGGGTAGCACAGATGGTTCCCATAGCCGCGTTGACTTCATTGGTTGCGATTGCTTTACTGACCGCATCCAGCATGAACTCACCTGAAAGGCTTTTCCCGCTTTTTAAATAATTCTGAAGGAGGATGGCATCCCCCCCAGTCAATCCGGAATGAGATTTAACATCTTCCGTTATTCCTCGTTCAACAGCTTCTTCCATCACCTTTAAGTTTCTGTCCATCTGGCTGATGATTTCATCTTTCGTCCGGCCAGTAAACTCCATTTCCTGCTCAATCATGATATCTGAAATCTTGCATTCTTTTGCCTCGGCAAGTTCCACTAGTTCGGCAACATTACGAAACATACTTACTTCTCCCTTTCAAGGTTACTCATTAATTTTTACCACTTGCTGTACAATTGGCAGCGATTCAATCTCCTCGATGAGTACCGGGTCTATATTTTGGTCTACTTCAATGATCATGAGAGCTTCTTGTCCTTTTTCTTTTCGTGAAACCCGCATGTGGCCAATATTGATCTGATGCTTGGCGAGAATATTTGCAACTCCTGCGATGGCTCCGTATCTGTCGTTATGAACAATCAGCATTGCAGGATGGTTTCCGCTCAGCTTCAATTCAAAACCGTTAAGCTCAACTATTTCTATTTTCCCTCCGCCGATCGAAATCCCAACCAGTTCAATTTTTCCATTCTGGTCACCAAGAATGATCTTTGCGGTATTGGGATGATCGGTCAGTGCATCTTCCTCGGTCATTTTTATATCAATACCTTGCTCTTCTGCCAATGAAAGCGCATCCACAATCCTAGTATCAAAAGTATCAAAATCAAGGATTCCGCCAACGATCGCCACATCAGTCCCGTGTCCGCGGTACGTTTTTGCAAACGAACCATAAAAAGAAATATGGGCATATTCTGGCTTCCTGCCAAACAGGTGGCGGGCGACCCTACCGATTCGTGCAGCTCCTGCTGTATGGGAGCTTGAAGGCCCAATCATGACCGGCCCGATTATATCAAAAACACTTTTGTATTTCATTCATGTCCCTCCGATAAAAATATATAGCTGACATAAAAAATATTCCCTCCATTACTGTATCATAACTCAACAATAATGGAGAGAACATTTTACCTACTCAACTGAGATAATAAAAGGATAAAGCGGCTGGCTGCCTTCATGGACTTCCACTTCTACAGAAGGGAAAGATTCCTCGATAAACTGAACTAAACGTTCCGTATCTTCATCCGATGCATCTTCGCCGGAAATCAGGGTGATGATTTCAGAATCCTCATCAATCATTTCCTTTACAAGCTCCTGAACCGCTTCATCTTTATCCGGCATCGAAGCTACGATCTTGCCGTTCAAGATCCCCATGAAATCGCCTTTTGAAATCTCGACGCCATCAATGGAAGTATCTCTTACAGCAAATGTAAGCTGTCCGGATTTTACGCTTGAAAGCGCGTCTGTCATCTTCTTTTGATTTTCTTCCAATTCGGCTGAAGGGTTAAACACAAGCAGAGCAGCCATTCCCTGAGGAACGTTTTTAGAGCGGACGACGATTACATCCTGGTCGACGATGGATGCTGCCTGCTCTGCAGCCATAACAATGTTTCCGTTATTCGGAAGTACGATTACTTTTTCAGCATTCACTTCTTCAATGGCTTTGACGATATCTTCGGTACTAGGGTTCATCGTTTGTCCGCCTTCAATAACGTAACCGGCACCGAGTGAAGTGAACAATTCTTTAATGCCGCTCCCCATCGCTACGGTAACGATGCCATATGCTTTTTTCTCTTGTTTAGCTTCAGGCATCTTAACGGGCACATGTGTCTCAGATTCCAAAATCGCAGTATGCTGCTCACGCATGTTTTCAATTTTAATGTTGATCAGACTACCATGTTTCTGAGCAAGGGTAAGCATGTTGCCCGGCTGTTCCGTATGAATATGAACTTTTACAAGATCATCATCGGCAACAACAAGCAAAGAATCGCCATGCTCGTTTAATTCATTGCGGAATGCTTCCTCACTGAAAGGCGCCTTCTTTAATTTCTCAGGTTCGAATTTCACCATAAACTCTGTACAGTATCCGAAATGGATGTCTTCGGTTTTCATATGAAGCTGTGCTTTATGGTGCTCGGCATTAACCATTTCCTTCATAGAAGGCGATTGTGGAGAAATTTCAGGAAGGTCCTTTCCTTCCAGCGCGGAAAGAAAGCCTTCATAAACCGTCAGAAGGCCTTGTCCGCCTGAATCAACAACGCCTACTTCTTTCAATACCGGAAGCAAGTCAGGTGTTCTGTCTAGGGAAGCTTTGGCTTCCGTTACAACTTCGTACATGACGAAAAGGATATCATCACTTTTTTTGGCCGCCTTAACGGCACGTTTTGCCGCATCTTTAGCCACCGTAAGAATGGTTCCCTCGATTGGCTTCATCACAGCCTTATAGGCTGTTTCTACTCCGTTCTCAAATGCTCTTGCAAAGTCAGCCGAAGTAATGGTTTCTTTTCCTTCGATTGATTTTGAAAAACCACGGAAAAGCTGGGATAATATAACCCCGGAGTTGCCTCTTGCCCCCATGAGCAAGCCTCGGGAAAAAGAGCTCGCGACTTTACTGATATCGGGAATTATGTTGTTTTGAACTTCTTTTGCACCAGAAGTAATCGTAAGGTTCATGTTGGTTCCTGTATCCCCATCTGGCACAGGAAAAACATTAAGGGCATCTACCATTGCTGCGTTTTTTGATAAGTTTGCGGCTCCCAATGCAACCATGGCCGCAAACTTTTTACCGTCTAAAACTGTTAAAGACACGAACTTTCCTCCTAACTAAGGGGTTGTCACCCTTACACCCTGAACAAAAATGTTTACAGAATCTACTGAGAGACCCAGCATTTGATCGAGGGTATATTTCACTTTTGTCTGTACATTATGGGCTACTTCAGAAATCTTTGTTCCGTAGCTTACAATAATATACATGTCAATATGTACTTCATCTTCTTCCTGCCGAACCACAATCCCCCGGGAGAAGTTGTCACGTCCTAAAAGTTCGGTAATACCATCCTTTAACTGCTTCCTGGAAGCCATGCCTACAATTCCGTAGCAATCAATAGCAGCGCCGCCAGCAATAGTAGCGATCACTTCCGTAGAAATGTCAATCTGGCCGTATTTATTCTTCATTTCGATGGACATGATGAATCCTCCTTTAATCAATCAATTATGGCTAAACCTCATTTTACTATAAAATTAAGTTTTATGAAAGGACAACTCCATTTGACAATAGTCACAAAGCCGTGTCAAGCCTTTTTACTTGAAATGCGAAAAATCATTTGTTGCTTTTCTTTAGTGGTCATGCTACTATAGGTTAGTATTTAACATACGACTGATATGATACAGTTTTACTGTTATAAAGGAGGTACAATTATGTCACGCAAATGTTACGTTACTGGTAAAGGACCTAAAACAGGAAACAAGCGTTCCCACGCATTGAACAAATCTAAAAAGAGCTGGGGAGTAAACGTTCAAAAAGTCCGCATCTTGGTTGACGGGAAGCCTAAACGTGTTTATGTTTCTGCACGTGCCCTTAAATCTGGAAAAATTGAACGCGTTTAATCGCTCTTAAGACAACGGCATCCCCGTTGTTTTTTAATTTCCAAAAGAAAAAAGCACCCATCAAGGGTGCTTTTTTCTTTTGGATGGAATTGATTATCCTTTTTTAAATGAACCTAAAACCGCACGTACAAATCCCCCTAAAAACCTAGGCAGTTTAATGGTGTAAAATTTCATCATACCCCTCCTCCAGGCCCTTTGAAAAATAAGACATTCCCTAATAAATATATTCGCTTTTATAAAAATAGTACCATGCGGCCCGACGCATAAAATATTAATCATGGCTCTTTACCAACATTAATATGCCGCCCGAGAATGAATAAGTACCACTTTTATTTACAAGCTCATTGGAAATGCAGAGAGTAGAACCCATCGGCAAGTATTGATCCTGAAGCGGATATTTGAACCCTTTTAGAGTCAGGCCGGTAACAGGTCCGATAAATGGAAGGAATGAGACATAAGAGAACTCCGGCTCTTGTTGTATGATATGCAGTCCTGGTGCTGATAAGGCAATCTTATTCTGCCTGTCCCATATTTCAATGTTAATTCCGGCTTCGAGTCCATGAAGGAGCAATTGGATATTGGCCAATTCATGATCCAGGCGCCCGCCCGTAGCACCCATGAGCAGGATCTGCTCCGGTTTTTGCTCCAGTGCCCAATCAAGGGCCAGCTCTAGATCGGTTTTATCCTTTTCACTGTCATACTCAAATGAAGGAAGGTTAAATGAAGCCATCCATTCACGCTCACTTCTGTTCACAGAATCGAAATCTCCAAATACACAGCCAGGTATGATTCCTTTTTTCAACAAGTAGAATACACCGCGGTCAACACCCGCCCAGACTGCCTTTTCGCCGGCAAATAAAGAGAGGTCCGGCTGCCTTTCTTCCGGACCTCCTGCTAAAATGATAATTTTCATGCCGCGTTAACAACTCTTGGATCGGTCCTGTGCAGCAGCCGCGGTGCTGTTTTTGTCAAGAAAATAAAAGCAGCTGCAGTGATCAAAGCAACCGGGATCATGTATGAAGCATTATACACAATGGAGTACAGGACAGGGTTCATGCCTTTTGGGGCGTATGATGCAAAGAATATGACTCCTGATACAACATGGGAGGCCAAACGGAGCAGGCTTCCGAAGGCGATGCCTGCCACAATCGCTGAGATCCTCCTTTTAGATTGGCTTGCCGAACTGACTTTAAACACCCCGGCAAATCCAGCCAATAGGAACGCGAGAGGGTAATCCAGGATCAAACCAGCGGGATTATATCCTGCAGTTCCATCAACCAGGATTTTAACCATCCCGACAATCAAACCAGTTAATACTCCGCCAGGGACCCCTCTGCGGAATGCCATTAAAAAGATTGGCAGCATCTCCAATGAAACTGAGCCTCCATTTGCCCAAAGCCCTTTAAATTGAACAAAACTAAGTATGATGGCCAACGCTGACATCATCGCCACTTCAGTCAAAAACATAATTTTTTTACTCAAATCAATCTCCTCCTAAACTCGTTAAGAAAAGAAAAAAGCAACCGGCATGTGAATGACGGTTGCTTAGCGTAAAAACAACAGCGACTCCACATTCCTACGCAGGCATGATCCTGCTTCAGGTTCAAAGGGTCGGGAGTGTACTCCCCTCTCAGCCCCTGTATGGGACTCCCCCTGTGGTTACTTTTTTCAATTATTCTCTAATATATTATACACCACGAATGGTACGGATTGCACCCTTTATGTCTTTTTGCCCATAAATGGCTGATCCCGCTACAAGTACGGTAGCTCCAGCTTTCTCACAAAGACGGGCAGTCTCTGCGTTCACCCCGCCGTCTACCTCAATTTCAACGTTCAAGCCTTGCTCCTTGATCCTCGCAGATAATACTTCAATCTTTGGAAGCACAGCGTGGATGAAGGATTGTCCACCAAAGCCTGGATTTACAGACATGATGAGTACAAGGTCTATATCAGCCAAAATATGCTGAATGGTTTCAACAGGAGTAGCAGGATTTAATACGACCCCTGCCTTTTTTCCCTGCTCTTTAATTAATTGAATGGTCCGATGAAGGTGCGGACATGCTTCAACATGAACAGTAATGATATCAGCACCTGCTTTTGCAAACTCCGGGATATACCGGTCAGGGTTTTCAATCATTAAATGGACATCAAATGTCAGTTCAGTGAGCGGCCTGATTGCTTTAACGACTAAAGGTCCCATCGTAATATTCGGCACAAAATGCCCATCCATCACATCGATATGGATATAATCAGCACCGTTTTCTTCCACTGCCTTAATTTCTTCACCGAGCTTTGAAAAGTCTGCGGAAAGAATGGAAGGCGCAACTTTTACCATGCTAGTACCTCCGTTTTTGATCCTTGATTTCCTGCAAAAATTCAAGATAATGCTCATAGCGGAACGATGGGATCTCTCCCTCTTCCACTGCTTTTTTTACTGCGCATTTCGGTTCAGAGCTGTGAGTGCAGCCGCGAAACTTGCATTGTGATACCCTCTGTTTCATCTCAGGGAAGTTGTAGGAGAGCTCTTCGGTTTCAATTTCTACAAAGTCCAATGAGCTGAACCCAGGAGTGTCTGCGATCAAGCCCTCTTCAAAAGGAAGGAGTTCAACATGCCTCGTTGTATGCTTTCCGCGTCCAAGATGATCTGATATGTCATTCGTCTCCAGCATGAGTTCAGGCATCAGCGCATTCAAGAGAGACGACTTCCCTACCCCGGACTGTCCTGCGAAGACGCTCGTTTTTCCTTTAAATATCGGTTTGATGTCATCCATGCCGGCCAGCGACATCGCAGAGGTTGGAATGACCTCATAGCCGAGCTTCTTATAAGCAGCGATGTAATTTTCGATTTCCTTCTGATACTCTGCACTTTCAATCAAATCCATCTTCGTAATGCAGATCACCGGCTGAATGCCATTGTCTTCGATATGGACAAGGAAACGGTCCAGCAGCGAACTTGAAAATTCCGGCCGGACGGCAGAGAAAACGAGAATTGCCTGGTCAACATTTGAAATTGGCGGCCGGTTTAACTCGTTCTTTCTTTCCTTAACATCCATAATGTATCCGTCTGTCGGATTGGAGGATTCAAATACGACCCAATCTCCGACCACTGGCGTAATTTTCTTTTTACGGAAATTGCCCCGGCCTCTGCATTGAAAGACTTTGTCATTGTATTGTACATAATAGAATCCTGCGACTGATTTAATAATTCTGCCTTCAGTCTTATTGTCCATTGTTCGCTCCTTTGAATTTACCTTCCTTCGCATCTTGATAATTAAATGTTTTGGATGCCTGCTCTTTCCCATTTAAATAAACGGTATAGGAAGCATCATGGTCCGGCGAGACGGTCAAAGGCACCATATACTCTTTCGTCTGGGAAATTTCTTCTTCTACGAAAACAGCATTTTCCTCTTTGGCATCGCTGTAAACAATTCTGACCTGGAATTGTTTATTCTCATCACCCTTTGAAACTTCAACCGTTATTTTATTATTAAATGTGATGTCTTCCTGATCATCAGGCTTTGGTTTGGGCTTCGGTTCTGGTTTCTTGCCCTTTGAAATAACGACATCAACCGTAGAACCTTTTTTGACATTCGTATAAGGTGAAGGTTTTTGCGAGATGACCTTTCCTTCTTCTACGGTATCAGAGTACTCTTTTGTAAAGTTGACTCTAAGCCCTTCCTGCGAGATGTATTTCTCAACATCTTCTTTCGAGGAATTTGACAAGTTCTCAAGCTGAATCGAAGGCGGGCCGGTACTGACACGAAGAATCACCTGTATTTCGCTTGGATTGACTTTTTCCTCTTTATCCGGGCTCTGTGAGACGACCTCACCCTCAGGAGTTTCCTCTGATTCCACCGGTATGGTCTCAATGTTCTTGCTATCGTAGCCTCTTTCGTTTAAGAGGTCTCGTGCAGCATCTTCACCCATTCCGGTAAGATCCAGCATGTCCACTTTCTTAAAGCCTTTAGAAACAAAAAGTGTAACCGTGCTGCCTTCTTTAACCATAGAATGCGGATCAGGATTCTGTTTTATAATTTTCCCCTGTTCCACATCTTCATCGTAGCGCTCTTTACGCTCGACGTTAAAACCGAGCTTTGCGAGCCGCTCAAACCCGTATTCGTAATCTTTGTGGATAACATTGGGAACAGAAACATCTTTCACTTTAAACCATCCAGGCATGACCACAAAAGCAGCCGCTCCAGCACCTGCGAGCAAAAGCAGTAAAATCAGCAGTACAAGCCACCATCTTTTTTTCTTCTTTTTGGCCGGTGGTTCAGCGGTTTCTTTTAGATTTGAAGCTGGCTTTTCGACTGCTTTGTTCATGGATACCGGAGGCATGACCCGTGTAGCATCTGCCGCATCATCAAAATTGCTCCACCGCTGCTCATGCAGACGGTGAGGAGAGAGCGCCGTATCCAGGTCGTCCATCATTTCAAGAGCACTGTCATACCGGTACACCGGATTTTTTGTCAGTGCTTTAAGAATAATATTTTCTACACTCTGCGGAATTTCCGGATTGATTTTCCTTGGCTCGGGAACTTCCTCCTGAAGATGCTTAAGGGCTACGGATACCGGTGATTCCCCTGTAAACGGAACCCTGCCTGTCAGCATTTCAAACAGCACAACACCTAGGGAATAGATGTCCGATTTTGCATTGGCCACTCCCCCTCGCGCCTGTTCCGGAGAGAAGTAATGGACCGATCCAAGCACTGAGTTCGTATGGGTAATCGTTGCGGATGTGATGGCGAGAGCGATCCCAAAGTCTGTTACTTTTGCCAATCCATGCTCATCAATTAAGATATTATGGGGCTTGATATCCCTGTGTATGATCCCATGCTCATGAGCTGCAACCATTCCTGAGGCAATCTGCCTGATAATCTGTATGGATTCTTCAACAGACAGGCGGCCGTGGTCCCTGATGTATTGTTTTAACGTTTTCCCTTTTACATACTCCATGACTATGAAGTACACATTATTTTCCTCTCCCACATCAAATATGCTTACGATGTGAGGATGGGCGAGACTCGTTGCCGCTTCAGCCTCTCTTCTGAATCGTTTGATGAACTCCTCGTCGTCTGAAAACTCTGATCGAAGTATTTTAACCGCAACATCCCGGTCAAGGATTAAGTCCTTGGCACGGTATACGATTGCCATTCCGCCATCACCGATGACTTCAAGCAACTTATAGCGGCCGCTTATACGCTTGCCAATCATTTAACTTACTCCCTTTTCCGGTGTCTGGGGCGTATAATGGACGAGTCCAATCGTGATATTATCCTCTCCTCCGGCCTCATTTGCAAGGTTCACAAGTCGATCAGCTTTATCTTCCAACGAGAGGTTGTCATCATTCAGTATGTTTTCCATCGTTTCGCGGGTTACTTTGTTAGAGAGGCCGTCTGAACATAACAAAACGATATCTCCCTCGCCCCAGGAAATCGTTTGAATATCCACATCAATATGGTCATCCGTTCCAAGGGCCCGCAAAATCACATTCTTTCTAGGGTGATTTTCCGCTTCTGTTTCCGATAGCTGCCCTGACCGCACCAGCTCATTAACGAGGGTATGGTCTTCGGTCTTTTGAATCAGCTTTTTTTCAGAAAAATAATAAACGCGGCTGTCACCGATATGTAAAATCGTTAAATAGGAAGGTGTGCAAAGGGCTCCGACAAGTGTTGTCCCCATCCCGCTGCAGTCAATATTCTTATTTGCATACTGATGCAGATCCAAATTGGTCTGTGTTACGGTTTCTAAAAGCCATTCTTCAGCCTTTACAGGAGTCTCTGAAATTTCTTCTGAAGAAGCGTTCCAGGCTTCCTCAAATGACTGGATTGTTTTGGAACTGGCAACATCTCCCGCTTTATGTCCGCCCATGCCATCCGCAATAAGGGCAAGAAAGTGTTCACCTTTTGTGAACACTCCCCCGCTGTCTTCATTATGCTGACGAACTCTACCAGTATCTGTTTTAAAGGCATACTGCAATTTACGTCACCTCGTCTCTTCCTGACGCTCCTTCGCTCTTAACTGCCCGCAGGCTGCGTCAATATCATGTCCCTGCTCCCTTCGTAAGGTAGCATTGACACCCCGTTTTTTTAGCGTATCTAAAAATTTGAAGATCTGCTTCTTAGGTGTCCGGACATAATCACGTTCCGGTACATAGTTGACAGGAATCAGGTTTACATGGCATTTTACGTTTTTAATCAGATCTGCCAGTTCTTCAGCATGTTCAACCTGATCATTCACACCGCCGAAAAGACCATATTCGAAAGAAATCCGGCGCCCGGTCTTCTTGATGTAATAACGAATTGATTCCATCAGTTCTTCCATTGGATACATGCGGTTGACCGGCATTAGCCTGCTTCTGATTTCAGTATTCGGAGCATGAAGGGATACCGCAAAGTTGATCTGCATTCCTTCATCAGCAAATTTGTAGATGTAAGGCACGATTCCGCTTGTGGAAACCGTAATATGCCTTGCACCGATATTCAGCCCTTTGTCGTGGTTTACTACTTTTAGGAACTTGATCAGTCCTTCGTAGTTATCGAAAGGTTCACCAATCCCCATGATGACAATTGAGCTTACTCTTTCTTCAGTGGCATCGAGCGCACGCTGCACTTGAAGCACTTGAGCTACAATCTCGCCCGCATGCAGATTTCTCTTTAACCCGCCGAGCGTTGACGCACAGAATGTACAGCCGAGACGGCAGCCTACCTGTGTTGTCACACATACGCTGTTTCCATATTCATGGCGCATCAGGACTGTTTCGATAGAATAACCGTCCTGGAGTTCAAACAAAAATTTTATCGTACCATCAGAAGATTCCTGACGGGCTAATTCTTTCATCGGCTGAATATGAAAGGTTTCTTGCATCTTATCGCGAAGCCCTTTAGGAAGGTTCGACATTTCTTCATAACTCGTAATTCTTTTTTCGTAAAGCCAATCATAAACCTGGGAAGCACGGAATTTAGGTTCTTTTATATCAGAAAGCCAATTTTCCAGATCTGTCAGCTCAAGCGAAAAAATAGAAGGCATAATTGCCGGGTTCTGCTGTTTTTCACTTAACGGTTTTAACATCGGGTTTCACCACCAGTTGTAGTCTTTTTCTTAAAGCATGCAAGGTAAAAACCATCACTGTTAAAATAATGAGGAAGAATCTGTACCTGTGCTTCAGCAGGTTTAAGGTACGGCTGTAATGTTTCAGGAAGCCGTTCGTTAAAAGACTTGTCCCATTCAAAATCAGGATGATGCTTTAAGAAAGCATCTGCAATTTCATCATTTTCCTCTTTATCGACGGTACATGTACTGTAAAGCAAAGTACCGCCGGGTTTTAACAGTTCGGCCACTTTATCGAGGATCTGCATCTGAATCTCGGCTATGCGATGGATATCCTCTTCTTTTTTCGACCATTTGATGTCGGGCTTTTTTCGTATCACTCCGAAACCGCTGCACGGTGCATCTACCAGAATCCTGTCAAACGATGACACAGAAAACTTTTCGCAGGCCTTACGGCTGTCAAGAGCTTCCGTTTTGATATTGGTAAGGCCGAGGCGCTCCGCCTGCTCCTGTATCAATTTCACCTTATGAGGGTGAAGATCCAGGGCCGTTACCTCTCCCGTATTATTTAACAGTTCGGCAATATGGGTCGTTTTTCCTCCAGGAGCTGCACAGGCATCCAGGATTTTTTCGTTTGATGATGGATTAAGCGCCCTTGCAACGAGCATGGAGCTTTCGTCTTGTATTGTAACATATCCTTCCTTAAATGCAGAAGAATGTGAAAGGGTCCCTTTTTTTAATTTAATCGCATCGGGCGAAAGGCCGCCGTTGCTCCCCTCTATGCCTTCATCATGCAGCGATTGCAGCACTTTCTCCCTGCTGGATCTCATGCTGTTGACACGGCCCGTAACCGGGGCAGGCTCCATGTTGGCCGCGCACATCTTTTCAGCATTATCCAAGCCATACTGAGTGATCCATCGCTGGACCAGCCACTCTGGCATGCTGTATTGAAGAGCGAGCCTTTCCTCATCATGGGTCAATTCGGAAAGATCAGCCGTTCCTTCCCTCTGAATTCTTCTCAGCACGCCGTTTACCATGCCGGAGATCCCTTTATGCCCTCGTTTCTTAGCAATTTCCACCGCTTCATTAATGATGGCATGATCCGGAATCTTATCGAGATAGACCATTTGGTAGAGCGACATCCTCAGCAGGACAAGCACCCATTTTTCAAGCTTTTTCAACCCTTTTGCGACAAAAGGCTCCAGCAGATAATCAAGAGTGTTTTTCCGCTGGACTGTCCCGTATACAAGCTCTGTCAGCAATCCGACATCCTTTTGGCTAAGATTGGCCTTCTGTATGGACTGATTCAGCAAAAGATTGCTATAGGCCTGATTTTGTTCAATTTTCAATAAAACTTCAACTGCAGTATTTCTCACGTTTTGTTTCACAGTTCTTCACCCAGCTTTGTACCCCGTTCCAGTTTGGCTCCTTGCAAAAATTGTGAAGCTGCCATGCGTTTTTTTCCGGCCGGCTGCAGATCGGTGATTAATATTCCTGTAGAATCTCCGGTCTTCACCGTCAATCCCTCTTTGTTTGTTTCAAGAACAGTCCCAGGCACTGCATCCGATGGAACAGGCACCTTTTTCCCCCACCATATTTTTAACGTCTGGCCATTCAGTGTGGAAAATGCAACCGGCCAAGGATGAAGTCCTCTTATCTGGTTATAGATGGCTTCACCGCTCATTGTCCAGTCGATCTTCTCTTTTTCCCTAGAGATATTATAGGCATAGGTAACTTTATCATCATCTTGCTTTATCGGGGTCAATTTTCCCTCGATCAGGTCAGGTATTGTCTTGGATAAGAGTTCTGCTCCTGCAACGCTGAGTTTAATGAACATGCTGTCGACATGGTCTTCTTCACCTATTGGGACCACTACCTGTGTCAGAATGTCGCCGGCATCGAGCTTGTCTACCATGTACATGATCGTTACGCCCGTTTCTTTCTTCCCGTCAATGATACTCTGATGGATCGGCGCTCCGCCTCGGTATTCCGGCAGTAGTGAAGCATGAACATTAATACAGCCATATTCCGGTGCTTCTAATATTTCTGAAGGCAAGATTTGTCCGTATGCCGCAGTTACGATCAGATCTGGCTGTAGATCTAAAATTTCCTGAAACTCATTCTTTAGTTTTACAGGCTGCAAGACAGGAATGCCGTGCAATTCGGCTTCTGCTTTCACCGGCGTTGGCTTAATTTCCTTTTTCCTCCCTTGCGGCTTGTCCGGCTGCGTGACGACGGCTGCGACTTCATAGCCGTCGTTAACGAGTCTGCGCAGTACTGGCACAGAAAAATCAGGCGTTCCCATAAATACTATTTTCATTTGTAACTCCTACCTTTCAAACTCTCCCGTTTCATAATACGAACTGACCTTAGAGGTAAATAGAATTCCGTTCAGATGGTCGATCTCATGCTGAAGGGCGCGGGCAAGAAAGTCTTCTGCAGTAATCGTGAACATTCTTCCATGTCTGTCCTGCGCAGTCACACTGATTTTTTGAGCGCGTTTAACATCTCCAAATATACCTGGGAAGCTAAGGCACCCTTCCGGACCGTCCTGTTCGCCTTCCATTTTTTCAATGACCGGGTTGACCAGTTCAATTTTACCTGTTTCATCTCCGACATCAACTACAGCAATCTGTTTGCCGATTCCAATCTGAGGAGCGGCGAGCCCTACTCCTTCCGCTTCATACATCGTTTCAAACATATCATCGATCAGCTGGCTCAGCTTCTGGTTGAATTCTGTCACTTTTTCACATTTCTTTTCTAAAATTTCATCAGGATAACATACAATCTCCCTAACTCCCATCCTCATTCTCTCCCATCTATAGGCTTACATCATATTTTGCGCATTCATATCGACTGAAATCTGCAGGCCGTTCCCATCCATTTCATGCTGAAAATGCTGCAATAGCTCTGAGATCAAGTCACTCAGCCGAGGTTCATTTTTGTATTTTATCATTACCTGATAACGATATCTATCTTTAATACGGGCGATCGGCGATACGACCGGACCCAGGATGATTGTTCCCGGAGACACTTTCTGCTGAAGATAGGATGCCGATTTTTCACTGGCATCTACAGCCTTCAATAGCTCAGTGTGCGAAAACGAAATGAGCGTCAAATAGTAATACGGAGGATATTTATGCTCCCGTCTGATCTGCATTTCCGTTTCATAGAACGAATGATAATCATGTCCTGATGCCAGATCGATGCTGTAATGGCCGACGGTGTAGGTCTGTACAACCACTTCTCCCGAAAGCTCGTGCCGCCCTGCTCTTCCGCTGACCTGAGTGAGGAGCTGAAAGGTTTTTTCAGAGGCCCTGAAATCGGGAAGGTGCAGCATCGTGTCCGCAGCGAGCACCCCCACCAGTGTCACTTTTGGAAAATCAAGCCCCTTAGCGATCATCTGCGTGCCGAGCAATATGTCTGCTTTTCCTTCACCAAACTGATTTAGGAGCTTTTCATGGCTCCCTTTTCGCCCGGTGGTATCCACATCCATCCTGATCACTCTTGCGTGAGGCAGCAGCTTGGCGAGCTCCTCCTCCACCTTTTGTGTCCCTGTGCCAAAAAAACGGATATACTGGCTTTCACACATGGGACATTGGGAAGGCATCGGTTCCTGATGGCCGCAATAATGGCATTTAAGCAGATGCTGTTTTTTATGGTACGTAAGAGAAATATCACAATGCGGGCATTCTCCGACATATCCGCAGTCTCTGCAAAGAATAAACGATGAGTAGCCTCTGCGGTTGAGAAACAATACAGATTGTTCTCCGCGTTTTAGTCGGTCATTGATTTTATCAAATAACTCGCGGGAAAACATCGAGCGGTTTCCTGCCCTGAGCTCTTCCCTCATATCCACTACCGAAACAGAGGGAAGCTCCCGCTTGTTCACTCTGTCGCTTAACTCACAGAGCGTGTAGACCCCTTTTTGAGCTCTGGCATAAGATTCAAGTGACGGTGTTGCGCTTCCTAGAATTACCGGACACTGATGATGCTCTCCCCGCTGGACAGCAACATCCCGCGCATGATAACGGGGATTTTCCTCTTGTTTATAGCTTGATTCATGCTCTTCATCGATGATGATCAGGCCCAGATTTTCAAACGGAGCGAAAACTGCCGACCGGGCACCTACCACAACAGATACCTCTTTACGCTGAATTTTTCGCCACTCATCATATTTTTCTCCGGCGGACAGAGCACTATGCAAAACAGCAACCCTTGAACCGAACCGCCCTTTAAAACGGTTTACCATCTGCGGTGTCAGAGAGATCTCAGGCACTAATACAATGGCTTCCTGCCCCATTTGAATTGCCCTGTCAATACTCTGCAGATAGATTTCTGTTTTACCGCTTCCTGTAACGCCATGAAGCAGAATAGTTTCATGCCTCTTCTCCTCGAGAGCAGCCAAAACAGGCTGAATGCTTTGTTCCTGCTGAGATGTTAAGAGCAGGGGCTGCGTTCTTTTAAATTCACGGCCACCATACGGATCACGGTAGATCTCCTTCTCCGCTATCTCTATAAAACCTTTGCTCTCCAAGGCCTGGACTGTGGACCTTGTCGTGTCGAACATCTCTAGAAGATCTTTTAATACTACAGGGCTTTCAGACTCATGAAGAAATGATAGAACCTCTTTTTGCTTAACCGCCTGTTTGGAAAGTGATTCGATATGCTGCAGTCTCTCCTCTTCTGTTCCCCGTCTCTGCACGATCTTTATTTTTTTCTTCGTTATTTTGTCTGACATCCTGTAGATCACTTCCAGGGAATTCTTTTGAACAAGTTTTTGGAAGAGGGCAAGCGGTGTCGGTGAAATTTTCAGCAGATCTTCCATCGGGATGTATTCCCGGTGTTTAAACCACTCTCTAGCTTCGTCCGGCAAGTCAGCGAGGCCGACTCCGTCAACCAGCCTGAATTCCTTGTGGTAGGTAGCTTTTAAAGCAGCTGGAATCATAGCCTGATAAGCTGTGATTAAGAAACAGAGTGTCTGATCTGATACCCACTTGCCGAGTTTCAGGAGTTCTTCAGTCAATACTGGGACCGGATCCAGAAGTTCAATGATCTTCTTTAATTTTTGAACAGAAGTTTCCTCGCAAAGCTCGATGACAAAGCCTTGCAGTTTTCTTGGTCCAAAAGGCACGGCTACCCTCATACCGGGTTTAACTGTATCTTTCAGTTCTTCAGGCACAAGGTAATCGAAGGTGCGGTTTACATTGCTGGCCGGCACATCCACGACAACTTTTGCGATCATAGAGGCATCAGTTCCATAGCCTGCGCCAAAACTTCCTGAGCCACTTTATCTTTTGACAGCAGCGGATATTCCTTTGCAGAACCGTCCTTTTTATAAATGACCACACGGTTTGTATCAACACTGAAGCCGGCCCCTTCTTGAGCGACGTTATTGGCAACGATCATATCCAGGTTTTTGCGTTTCAGTTTGTCGAGCGCATAACCCTCAAGGTTACCGGTTTCTGCGGCAAATCCCACGAGGACTTGTCTCTCTTTTTTCTCTCCGAGTACTGACAGAATATCGGTCGTTTTCTCCATTTCCACCGACCAGTTCTCATTCTTTTTCTTAACTTTTTCACCATATTTAATCCGGGGAGTATAATCTGCAACAGCCGCCGACTTAATAACGAGATCCATTTCAGGGTACTCTTTCATAACCGCATGAAACATTTCATCGGTAGATTCTACCGATATGAACTTGACGCCTGCAGGTTTTTCAAGCGCTGTTGGTCCGCTGACCAAGGTGACTGAAGCTCCCATTTCTGCTGCCGTCCTTGCAATGGCATAACCCATCTTCCCGGATGAATAATTCGTGAAGTAACGGACAGGGTCCACCTGTTCTCTCGTTGGTCCCGCTGTAATCAAGACCTTTTTCCCTTCAAGAGGCAAATCCATCTGCCCGGCAGAGAAATCCTTAATACAGGCAATAATTTCTTCTGGCTCAGCAAGTCTCCCTTTTCCGATATAGCCGCATGCGAGCAGCCCTTCCCCTGGTTCCACGAACCGGTATCCGTAGTCTGCCAGCTTTTGCATGTTTGCCTGAACAGCAGGATGCTGATACATGTTGACATTCATTGCAGGCGCAATCATTATCGGTGCCGTAGTGGCCAGCAAAGTTGTTGTAATCATGTCATCAGCTATCCCGTTTGCCAGTTTGCCAATGCAGTTAGCGGTAGCCGGTGCCACGACAGCAAGGTCTGCCCAATCCGCAAGGTCAATATGGGCAACAACTTTTGGATTCCGTTCTTCGAATGTATCGGTGTAGACTTCGTTCCGGGATAAGGTTTGCAGTGTCAACGGAGTAATAAACTTCTGTGATGACTCTGACATCATTACCTTTACCTCAAACCCCAGCTGATACAGCTGGCTTGCGATCGTTGCTGCCTTATATGCCGCAATCCCTCCAGTTACACAAAGCAAAATCTTTTTCATTGAATGATTCAATGAAATCTCCCCCCGCCTATCTGTTTACATAATATAATTATGATTAACAGATGTAATATTCCGAAAAAATTGAAAAAAATAACAACCTATAATCATAGGTTGTTATTGATCATCATTCAGTGTCAGACTTTTTTGGCGTTAAATATCCCGCATAAATCTCTTCCAAAGCTTTTCCGACAAATTTGTGGGAAACCGGGTTTTCAACGATTCCGTTATTGCTTCTCTGAATCTCTCTTGCTCTTTTTGAAGAGAGGGTCACCAGTGAATATTTTGAATCTATTTTGTCCATAAGGGCATCAATTGAAGGATACAGCATGCTTATTCATCTCCCAGTAATTTTTTATAACGATTGGTTACACGGTCCACTTTGCAGTGTTCAGAGGTGATAATAGACTGGATCCTGCTGCAGGCATGGCTTATCTCATCATTTACGACGGAATAATCATAGTGCTGCATCATTTCTATTTCTTCCCTGGCTACTGTCATGCGGTTATTGATCAAGTCTTCCGTTTCAGTTCCTCTGCCGATAATGCGGCTTCGCAGTTCTTCAAGACTAGGCGGGGTCAGAAAAATAAAAACGCCTTCTGGAAAGGTCTTTCGTACCTGAAGCGCTCCCTGAACCTCAATTTCTAAAATAACGTCGCGGCCTTCATCCAGTGTCTGATTGACATACTCAATCGGTGTGCCATAGAAGTTGCCAACGTATTCTGCCCATTCGAGCAGTTCGTTATTTTCAATCATGTTTTGAAATTCTTCTTTAGACTTGAAAAAATAATCTACCCCATGAACCTCTCCAACCCGAGGATTTCGGGTGGTCGCTGAAACTGAATATTGAATGTCCAGCTTTTGTGCTCTCAGCGCTTTGCATACCGTACCTTTTCCGACACCGGATGGGCCGGAGAGCACAAATAAAATGCCCCGTTCTCTATCCATACTTACCTCCACTTAACTTTCTTCCGCTCCCTCTTCAATTGAGAGAAGCCGCTGTGCCACGGTTTCAGGCTGAACAGCAGAGAGTACAACGTGATCACTGTCCGTAATGATGACCGCCCTCGTCCGTCTGCCGTATGTGGCATCAATAAGCATATTTCCGTCTCTTGCCATAGTTATTAAGCGTTTGATCGGCGCTGATTCCGGACTTACGACGGAAATGATCCGGTGTGCTGCTACAATGTTTCCATAACCAATATTGATTAGCTTCATGTATATAACCGCTCCTAACGTTGGTAGTTCTATTCTAGCCAGAACGAGCAAGATCATAATCATTATGTAGAAATTAATTCGATGTATGGATATATCCGTACCCAGCACATTTATATCATTTTAACATATTCCTCCGTTATTCTAAACAATTTTAACAGTATGTACAACCCAGAACAATAAAAAGGATAGAAACCTATGAAGATTTGTTTCTATCCCCCCTATTTATAATTTTTTAAATGCTTGAAACCCTGTAAGGGCAAATGTAGGAATTGCAGCCATTCCGAGGACCAGCAGCCAATCCCGGCCAGACAAGGGAACCGTATGGAAAATTGCTTGCAGCGGAGTAATGTACATGACCACGAGCGTAAGCAGAACAGAAGACAAAACAGCCAAGACTAACGCCATGTTACCAAACGGGTTCCGGTGCAGAACTGACCTTTCGCTTCTGCAGTCAAAGACATGGATCAGCTGGGCCATTACCAGGGTTGAAAAAGCGACAGTCTGTGCTTTCATCAGCTGATCCGGGTGCTCGTGCAGAGCGGTCCAGAAAGCAAGAATCGTTACGATTCCAATCATGAAACCCCTGGAAACGATCTTCCATCCAAGCCCTCTTGAGAATACCCCTTCATTGGGCTTCCTCGGAGAGCGTTTCATTACATTATCTTCCGCAGGATCGATACCAAGGGCCATTGCCGGCAGACCGTCTGTTACGAGGTTTACCCACAAGATCTGGATGGGCACAAGCGGCATCGGCATCGACAAGATCATGGCGAACAGCATGACGAGGATCTCACCTACATTTGAAGCCAGCAAGTATCGGATAAACTTCCTGATGTTTTCGTAAATATTTCTTCCTTCCTCGATCGCTGCACGAATGGTTGAAAAATTGTCATCACTTAAAACGAGTGAGGATGCCTCCTTGGCCACGTCTGTTCCCGTTATACCCATCGCGATTCCAATGTTGGCAGATTTTATTGCCGGTGCATCGTTAACCCCGTCCCCTGTCATCGCGACGATATGCCCTCTTTTTTGGAGAGCTTTGACAATCTTAAGCTTATGTTCAGGTGAGACCCTGGCATAAACAAAGATGTTTTCTGCTTCCCTTACCAGGTCATCATCTGACATGACCGATAAAGCCGCACCATCAATAACTTTCCCTCCCTGTGGCAGGATGTTCAACTGTCTGGCGATGGCACTTGCGGTAACGACATGGTCACCGGTAATCATAACGGTTTTAATCCCTGCTTCATGGCATCGGTTGATACTCTCTTTCACTTCTTCTCTTGGGGGATCTATCATTCCTTGAAGACCGATGAACGTCAGATGGTTTTCTGCCGACGGTCCTGCGGCAGCTCTGTCTTTTGTATGCAGTGGCTTGTAGGCAACGGCTATGGTTCTCAGTGCCTGGCTTCCGAGACCCAGGATCGCCTCTTTAATCTGTTCGGTATGCTGCTGTTTTAACAGCTGCCGCTTTCCATCCCATAATACATAATCACTTTTTTCCAGTAGGACATCTGGTGCTCCTTTAGTGATTAAAAAAATCTCGTTGTTTTGGTTGCGGACGATTACACTCATCATTTTTCTTGCCGAGTCAAACGGAACCTCGTCCAAAATTTCAACCGAACGGAGAATATTATCTTTCATCAGCCCTGCTTTTGCTGCGCTGATCAGCAATGCGGTTTCTGTAGGATCACCCATGATGCTGCCAGAATCCGTAAGTTCAGCATTGTTGCAGATCGCGCCGTATGAAAGAAGCTGAAGCAGCCCCTCATGCTGATCGATTCTCGTCTTTTGCCCGTTTCTTATAAATTCTCCTGCAGTATCATAACCGCTTCCTGTTACATTCCATGTCGTTCCTTCACTCCACAAATGAGTGACCGTCATTTTGTTCTGAGTCAACGTTCCCGTTTTATCGGAACAGATGACAGTGGCACAGCCCAGAGTCTCGACCGAAGGAAGCTTTCTTACGATGGCTCTGCGCTTAATCATCTTCTGAACCCCAAGCGCCAGGGCGATCGTTACAATAGCTGGCAGTCCTTCAGGTATGGCAGCCACTGCAAGTGACACACCCGCCAGCACCATGCTGTATAAGTCATGTCCCCTGTACACGCCTGTAACAACAACAAGGACAGTCAAAAGCAAAGCGATGCCTATTAAAATCTTGCCAAGCTGCTCAAGCTTAAGCTGCAGAGGAGTTGCAAGCGTATCAGCATTCTGGATCAGATGGGCGATTTTTCCCATCTCCGTCGTCATTCCCGTCGCAATAACAACTCCTGTTCCGCTGCCCCTGGTCACCATCGTTCCCATAAAAGCCATGTTGGCCTGGTCACCAAGCGGCAATCCGCTTCCCTGGAGTGCCTCTCCCCGTTTTTGAACAGGAATGGATTCTCCTGTCAGTGCTGATTCCTCAATATAAAGGCCTCTAGCAGATACCATGCGGATGTCAGCACCGACCCGGTCTCCAGCTGAAAGCTTTACGATATCACCGGGAACGAGTTCTTTAGCAGAGATCGCCGTCCAGCTGCTGTTTCTCATAACGATCGCAGTTGGAGCAGACAGCTCACGCAGTGCAGTCAGTGACTTTTCCGCTTTTCGTTCCTGAATAAATCCTAATATTCCGTTCATGATCACGATCAGAATAATCGCAATGGCATCAAGATACTCTCCTAGCAAGCCTGACAATAACGTGGCGGCTAGAAGGACGAGCACCATGAAATCCTTGAATTGTGCGAAAAAAACGAGAATCGACGACGGTTTCTTTGCTTCCTGCAGCTGGTTATATCCTGTTGTTTTCAGCTTTTTCTGGCTTTCCTTATCACTCAGGCCAGTCTGCAGGTTACTGTTGGTCAGGCGTTCAACATCTTCCTTTGATAGCTGATACCAATTCATTTCTCCACCTCTGCCTCATAACGTATATAGCCATTTATATGCAGGCATGTCCTCAATAATGCTATACTGATGAAGAGAGAAACAGAGGTGAAACTATGAGTTTTGATGGAATTGTTACAAGAGCAACAGCTTCAGAGATAAAAAAGACATTGCAATCCGGAAAGATTACAAAAATCTATCAGCCTGATAAAACAGACTTGCTGTTTACGATAAGATCTGGAGGAAAAAACCAAAAACTATTGTTATCCGCCAATCCTTCATTCAGCAGAGTTCAGCTGACCGCAAAATCGTATGATAACCCTGCAGTCCCACCCATGTTCTGCATGCTGCTAAGAAAGCATATGGAAGGTGCAGTCATCGAATCGATCGAACAGATTGATCTGGAAAGAATCATTCATATTAAAGTAAAAAACAGAGATGAGATCGGTGATATCGCCTATAAGACGCTGATCATAGAAATTATGGGAAGGCACAGCAATATTATTCTTGTAGAGGATAAGAACGGCACGATCATAGACTGCATCAAGCATATTCCCCCGTCACTGAACCGATACAGAACTTTGCTTCCCGGACAGAAATACTTATCTCCTCCGCCTCAGGAAAAACATTCTCCGCTTACAGAAAGTGCAGAAGGTTTTATACAAAAAATCAGATGGAACGAAGGTAAGATCGACCGTCAAATCGTGCAGCTTTACAGCGGAATCTCACCACAGATTGCCAGGGAGATAACGTTCCGTGCCGGACTGGCAACGAAAGAGACTCTTTCTGAAGCGTTCACCGCCATGATGGAGGAATTCAGGAACAACCGATATGCACCACAGATGTCTGTCTCAGATGGAAAGGAATACTTTTCGGTTACAGCTCTCTCCCATTTAAAGGGAGAAAGGAAGGATTTCGATACGGCTGGAGAGCTTCTGGACCGCTTCTATTACGGCAAATCCGAACGGGACAGAGTAAAGCAGCAAGCTGCAGATTTGGAAAAAATGCTGCATAACGAGCATGATAAAATTGCCAAAAAAATCAAGAAACTGAATGCATCTCTTTCAGATACAGAGAAAGCAGATAGATTTAAAGTCCTCGGTGAACTTTTGACATCCCACCTTTATTTGGTGAAAAAAGGCCAAAAGAAAATTGAAGTGACGAATTTCTACGAAGAGGATCAGCCGAAGCTGGAAATTCCGCTTGATCCCCTGAAAGGTCCTTCTGAAAACGCTCAAGCTTATTTCAAAAAGTACACTAAACTTAAAAACTCGGTCGCTTATATTGAAGAGCAGCTGGAAAAAGCGAAAGAAGATCTTCTTTACTTCGAGAGTCTCATCCAGCAGATGGAGTCCGCATCTGTGAGAGATGTGGCAGGCATCCGGGAAGAATTAGAAGAGCAAGGTTATGTCAGAAGACGAAAACAGCAAAAGGCCAAAAAGAATGAAAAGCCTGTTCTAGAAACCTATCAATCAACAGATGGCATTACCATCCTTGTCGGTAAAAATAATAAACAGAATGACTATTTGACGTTTAAAGCCTCACGCCAAAATGAAACGTGGCTTCATACGAAAGACATTCCAGGTTCTCACGTCGTCATAAAGAGCGAGGAAGTTAGCGAAACAGCGCTCATTGAAGCCGCAGGACTTGCCGCCTATTTTAGCAAAGCCAGGCATTCAGGCTCCGTTCCGGTGGATTATACACTGATCCGGCACGTTAAAAAGCCATCAGGGGCCAAGCCGGGATTTGTGATCTACGACCAGCAGCAAACCCTTTATGTCACTCCAGATGAAGATCAACTGCTAAAATTAAAAAAATAACCAGGAGCTACCTGGTTATTTTTTTTGCAATGGTGATGATGGCCAATCCATCAAGCACTTCATGATGTGTGACCTCTTCAAGGCCGTTTGTTATAAGAAGAGAAGTCAGGCTATCTGATATGTATCGATGTCTCCTCGTTGAAACATTCGCCCACTTCAGCATGGCCGTTTGTTCAAACCCTGAAATGTTATGCTGCTTGCAATACTGAAAAGCTTCCATCTGATTCATTTTTTCTGATGGATTCAGCATAGCCAGCGTTCCGCCTGGTTTCAGGACTCGGATCATCTCCTTGATGCCCACTTCCGGTTCAGGAAGGAGAAACAGGACACACGTTGATAAAGCCACGTCAAATGATTCATCACCAAACGGCAGATCACATGCATCGCCGATCAAAAACTCCCCCTTCTTGCTGCGGTTATGAAAGAAGAAATTTTGCGTGCTGGCTTTTATCATTTCCGATGACAGATCAATACCTGTAAGCTTGTCGGCTTCATCTGCGCCGCGAAGCAGCAGTCTTCCTGTTCCACATCCGACATCAAGAACCTTTTTATCTCTCCACGATCCTGTTTTCTCCTTTAATGTATCATGGATTCCGCCGAGCCAGGTGGTTCGTGCCATGCTATCGAAAAAAGAGACCAATTCATCGAATTCTTCACCGTTCATCTTCCTCAATCAGAAGCGCTCCTTCCATTCTCCCGCTATGCGTTTTGAAGCCAGTTCTCCGGATTTTCTTTCCAAGAGAGCAAATACGAGAGATCATCTTGAGAAATATAGCCTTCCACAGAGGCTGTTTCTATTAATGTACTAAAATCGGTGAGAGTTTGCACGTTTATGTTGTTGGCTGCCAGATTATCCGCCCCTTTGGCAAGTTCGTAAGAAAAGACCGCAACAACTCCAAGTACATTGCAGCCTGCTTCCCTAAGTGCCTGAACGGCAGTAATGACGCTCCCTCCAGTTGAAACCAGATCTTCGACCACTACCACGTTCATTCCGGCTTCCGCTTTCCCTTCGATCTGTTTGCCTTTTCCGTGAGACTTTGCACTGCTCCTCACATAGCTCATCGGAAGGTCAAGACGGTCTGCAAGCAGTGCCGCATGCGGAATCCCGGCTGTTGCTGTTCCCGCGATCATGTTCGTTTCCGGAAAATGCTCTAGAACAAGGTTCTTCAATCCTTCTGCGATCTCATTGCGCACGTTTGGATAGGAGAGTGTCAGGCGGTTGTCGCAATAGATAGGAGATTTCATTCCAGATGACCAAGTATACGGATGTTCCACCGAAAGTGTAACGGCTTCAATGGAAAGCAGGTCTTTAGCGATTTGTTGTTTCATGTAAAATCCCCCATTCTTTTTCGATATTTACGTATGTTTGCAATGGATCAAGAGACCCGGTAATGCTTCTTCCCACCACAATGTAATCAGATCCTAGCTCTTTGGCTACTGCAGGGTCAGCGGTTCTCTTCTGATCGTTCTTATCATCATCTTTAAGCCTGATCCCGGGAGTTACGGTTAGAAATGCTTGTCCGCAGACCCTCTTGATGTATGGCACCTCAAGCGGTGAACAGACCACGCCATCAAGCCCGCTTTCTTTCGCAAGCTTTGCATAATGGCTGACCGCCCACTCCATGGATTCGCCGATCAGCAATTCATCCTTGAGCATCTGTGACGATGTACTGGTTAACTGGGTCACCGCGATGCAGAGAGGACGCTTTTCTGGACCTGCTACAGCTTCCAGCCCTTCGATGGCACCTCTCATCATTTCTCGCCCCCCTGCTGCATGAACGTTTACCATATCGACTCCGAGAGCGGCAATTCGTTCCATCGCTTTTCGGACCGTTGTCGGAATATCATGAAGCTTTAAATCAAGAAAGATCCGGAACTTTTTTTCTTTCAGATAAGAGACCAGTTGAGGTCCCTCTCCATAGAACAGCTCCATCCCAACTTTTACCCAGGCCTCTTGTCCTTCAAATGGTTCAATAAACGCTTCTACTTCTTTTTTACCCGGAAAATCTAGCGCGATAATGACGGGACTTCGCATTCCCTCCAGCTCCCTCCGATTATTTCTCTGATATGGCTGACGTTCATTTTCTCAAGCAATTCCGGCAATTGTGAGATAATATCCGGGCAGATGAACGGATCTACAAAGTTCGCCGTTCCGACCGCGACTGCAGAAGCACCGGCCAGCATGAATTCGATCACATCCTCCGCACAGCTGACGCCTCCCATTCCAATGATCGGGATGGATACCGCCTGGCTCACCTCATGGATCATGCGGATCGCCACTGGCTTGATCGCTGGTCCTGACAACCCGCCAGTTTTATTGGCTAAAATCGGTTTTCGTGTTTTCAAATCGATTCTCATACCTAAAAGCGTGTTGATCATGGAAAGACCATCCGCCCCAGCTTCCTCTACCGCTATTGCCATCTCGGCAATATTTGCAACGTTTGGAGACAATTTAACATACACCGGCTTGGACGAGACGGCTTTCACTCTTTTTGTCAGTGCGGCTGCTGTTCTCGCATCCGTTCCAAACTGAATGCCGCCTTCTTTTACGTTCGGACATGATATATTCAGCTCCAAAACAGAGACTTGAGGATGGCTGGACATCTTCTCTGCGGCTTCACAGTAATCTTCTTCTGTTGATCCAGCGATATTGGCAACGATCGGAAGGTCATACGATTTAAGAAAAGGCAGTTCTTTTTCCATGATTTGATCCACACCAGGATTCTGCAATCCTATCGCGTTGAGCATCCCGCTATGGGTTTCGGCCACCCTTGGTGTAGGATTGCCGAACCTCGCTTCAACGGTGGCTGCCTTAATGGCAGCAGCCCCAAGGACTGACAGATCATAAAATCCTGCATATTCACGGCCGAATCCAAAACATCCTGAAGCAGGCATGATCGGATTCTTCATTTTTAAACCTGGCAGACTTACCTCAAGACGTTTCATAATACCACCTCACCAATCGGGAATACCGGACCATTGCTGCATACTTTCACATAGTCTGAGGGAAGCCCTCCATTCACATGGCAAACACAGGCGAAACAAGCTCCGATTCCGCATCCCATCCGTTCTTCTAAAGAGAAGTAACCATCAGCTGAAGGCACCTGCTGTTCCAAAGCTTTTAGCATGACAGTGGGTCCGCACGAAAACAGCAGGTCATAATGTAAATCTTTGTTTTTTATCACATTTGTTACAAACCCTTTAGTCCCTTGAGATCCATCCACCGTTGAAACATATGCTTCTCCTAGCTCGGCGAATTTCTCACTGTAAAATCCGTCTTCTGCAGATTGGAATCCAAGTACGGATATCACATTGATTCCTTGGCTGCGCAGTTTTTTTGCCAGATAGTACAAGGGAGGCACACCGATACCCCCGCCGACAAGCAGCGCTGTCTGTCCTTGGGAGAGCTTGTCCAGAGGAAACCCGTTTCCTAACGGTCCGAGAAGGTCGATTTTCTCGCCCTCCTTTTTTTGGCTGAGCAAAGCGGTACCCGTGCCCTCTTTGCGGTAAAGCATCGTCAGGGTCCGGCTATCCAGGTCCACATCACAGATAGAAATCGGCCTTCTGAGCAAAGGCTGAAATGTGTCAGTGACTCGTATGTGGACAAACTGGCCGGGAGAAGTCATTTCCTTAACAACATTTCCCTGTACTATCAGTTCAAAAATGTGACGAGCAATCTCCTTCTGAGAAACTACTTCTACCAGTTCCTTTTTCATATGAGAACACGATCCTTTTCAAAAGCTGGCATTTGTCTGGCTGTAAAGGTCAAGGACTCAAGGACACCAAGCAAGGCTTCTGCAGTATCAAGACTTGTTAAACACACCACTCCGTTTTCGGACGATTCTCTTCGTATGCGGAATCCATCGCGTGCAGGAACTTTTCCTTTCGTCAGCGTGTTGACCACAAATTGCGCTTCGCCCTGGCGGATCACATCAAGCAGGTTTCTTTCCTTGCTTCCGATCTTGTGAACAACCGTCACAGGGATCTGCTGCTCTTGCAAATAGTTCGCTGTTCCTTCTGTCGCCATGATCGTATAGCCGATTTCGTAGAAACGCTTCATCAAGCGGAGCGCTTCTGGTTTGTCTTTATCTGCTACGGTGAACAGTACAGATCCATATGTCGGCATTTTCATTCCTGAAGCCACAAGTCCTTTATATAGCGCCTTTTGCAGCGTGGTATCTCTTCCCATCACTTCTCCAGTGGACTTCATCTCCGGACTTAAGTACGTATCCACCCGGCGCATTTTGGCAAAAGAAAACACGGGTACTTTAACGAAAACTTCTTCTTTTTCTGGAGCATATCCTGTTTCGTAGCCCAGTTCTTTCAGTGGTGTTCCAAGAATCACTTTGGTTGCCAGGTTGGCCATCGGAATACCTGTAATCTTGCTCAAGAAAGGTACTGTTCGGCTTGATCTTGGATTGACTTCCAATACATAGACCTCTTCGCCATGCAGCACGAACTGGATGTTAAGAAGTCCGATGATTCCGAGGCCTCTTGCCATTGAGATCGTACGTTCGATAATTTTATCTTTCTGTTCAGGCGTCAATCGCTGAGGCGGATAGACGGCAATGGAGTCACCAGAGTGAACGCCCGCACGTTCGATGTGCTCCATTATTCCTGGAATGAATACATCATCTCCATCGGATATCGCGTCAACTTCTACTTCTTTGCCCTCAAGGTAACGGTCGATCAAGACAGGATGTTCAGGATTTACTCTCACCGCATTCTCCATGTATTGAAGAAGTTCTTTTTCTTTATAGACGATCTCCATCGCTCTGCCTCCCAGAACGTAGGACGGCCTAACGAGGACCGGATAGCCGATTCTCTCTGCAATAACCTGTGCTTCTTTGACAGAAAACGCTGTTTCTCCTTCCGGCTGAGGAATGTTCAATTCTTTCATCGCCTGTTCAAACCGGTCTCTGTCTTCTGCTCTATCCATGTTGTCAAGTGAGGTTCCAAGGATGGCTACCCCTCGCTCATGCAAAGCATCCGCAAGATTGATGGCCGTCTGCCCGCCAAACTGGACAATCACTCCCTTTGGATTTTCTTGATCGATGACATGCATCACGTCTTCTACGGTTAACGGTTCAAAATAAAGCTTATCCGATGTACTGAAGTCTGTGGACACTGTTTCTGGATTGTTATTGATGATGATCGCTTCATAGCCGGCTTCTTTGATCGCCCAGACTGTGTGCACGGTCGCATAGTCGAATTCGATGCCCTGACCGATCCGGATCGGTCCGGAACCGAGAACAAGGACGCTTTCTCTTTCTGTTCGTAACGATTCATTTTCTTCACCGTATGTTCCATAGTAATATGGCGTTTCAGACTCAAACTCTGCCGCACATGTGTCTACCATCTTGTACACAGGCTTGATATCCTTCTTCATTCTAAGTTCATAGATTTCTTTCTCAGGCATGTTCCAGGCTTTCGCCAGCCATACATCGCTGAAGCCCTTTTCTTTTGCGGCACGCAGCAATCCTAAATCACCAACTTTGTTAAGCACTTTCTGCTCAAGGTCAATGATTCCTTTGATCTTTTCAAGGAAGAAAACATCGATCTTCGTCAGCTCCCAAATGTCCCTTACCGTCATTCCGATTCTGAAACCTTGCGCGATATGGTATAAACGCTCATCGTCTGCGCTGACCAGTACTGGGATCAATTCTTCTCTTGTCTGCTTCGGATTGCTGATTTCAAGATGATAGCATTTTGTTTCAAGCGAGCGGACCGCCTTCAGCAATGACTCTTCCAAATTCCTTCCGATCGCCATCACTTCTCCCGTTGCTTTCATCTGGGTACCGAGCTTTCGGTTTGCTCCTTCAAATTTATCAAACGGCCATCTCGGAATCTTTGTTACGATGTAATCTAGTGCCGGTTCAAAACTTGCGTAAGTGGAGCCTGTGACCGGGTTTTTGATCTCATCCAGTCTGTAGCCGACAGCAATTTTAGCTGCGATCTTGGCAATGGGATAACCTGTTGCTTTTGAGGCTAGCGCAGACGACCGGCTTACCCTTGGATTTACTTCAATAATGTAATAGTTGCTGCTGTCAGGATCGAGAGCAAGCTGGACATTGCATCCTCCCTCTATCTTTAATGCCTGAATAATCTTGAGAGAAGCGTTTCTTAAAAGCTGGTAATCTCTGTCGCTCAGCGTCTGGCTTGGTGCAACTACGATTGAATCCCCGGTATGGATGCCGACAGGATCGATGTTTTCCATGTTGCAGACAACGATGGATGTGTCGTTGCTGTCACGCATCACTTCATACTCAATTTCTTTGAATCCGGCAATGCTCTTTTCAAGCAAGACCTGGTGTACAGGGCTGGCAAGCAAGCCGCTCGTTACGATTTCTTTCAGTTCCTCTTCATCACTGGCAATTCCCCCGCCTGTCCCACCGAGGGTGAAAGCTGGGCGAATGATCACGGGATAGCCGATTTCTGCCGTAAATGCTGCTGCCTCTTCATACGTACGGATAATCTCGCTATCCGGCACCGGTTCGTTCAGTTCATTCATCAGCCCTCTGAAAAGTTCACGATCTTCTGCCTGTTGAATGCTTGAAAGTGTTGTTCCAAGCAGTTCCACATTGCATTCTTCAAGAATGCCGCTCTCTGACAATTCCACAGCAAGGTTTAAGCCTGTCTGTCCGCCAAGTGTGGCTAAAAGTCCATCTGGGCGTTCCTGGCGGATAATCCGGCTGACAAACGGAACCGTAAGCGGCTCTATGAAAACTTTGTCTGCCATCGAGGTATCGGTCATGATGGTCGCCGGATTGGAGTTGACAAGGATAACTTCATAGCCTTCTTCTTTTAACGCCTGGCAAGCCTGTGTACCGGCATAATCAAACTCTGCAGCTTGTCCAATGACGATCGGACCTGATCCGATCACAAGTATTTTTTTAATGTCTAAGCGTTTAGGCATATTTCTTTCCCCTCTTCCTTGGTAGTTTTCATCATGTTCATGAACTTTTCAAACAGCGGATTGGCATCCATAGGACCTGGAGAGGCTTCTGGATGGTATTGCACTGAAAATGCGGGTTTTACTTTGTGTCCCAATCCTTCGACAGTTCCGTCATTGACAGCGGTATGCGTTAATCTAAGCTCCGTTCCGGCAAGGGTTTCGGGGCTGACTGTATACCCGTGGTTCTGTGCCGTCATTGTTATTTTTCCTGTCTGTAGGTCTTTTACAGGATGGTTTGAGCCGCGATGGCCAAATTTCAGTTTTTCTGTATTTGCCCCCATTGCCAGCGCGAACAGCTGGTGGCCTAAGCAGATCCCAAACAGCGGGATTTCTTCTTCCAGAATGCTGGTGATCATATGAAGGGCTTCCGGCACATCCTTAGGGTCTCCAGGGCCATTGCTTAAAAGAATACCGTCTGGATTCAGCAGTAAGATCTCCTTTGCTGTTGTATTGTAGGGAACCACAACCACATCGCAGCTGCGCTGTGACAGTTCTCTTAAGATCCCGCTTTTTGCCCCATAATCCACTACGACGACCCTTCGACCTGTGTTTGGGAGATGATAAGGTGTTTTCGTAGAAACAGATTGAACATGGTCCGTTTTAAGCGGCGCAGATTTAAGCTCTTCTACGATGGCAGCTATATCAGCCTCAGCTGAAGCAATCTTGCCTTTCAGCGTTCCATGTTTCCGGATTAAACGAGTTAGCTTTCTTGTATCGATTCCCATTAGGCCCGGTATATTTTTTGCTTTTAACAGTTCGTCAAGCGTCCCGAGGGACTGATAGTGGCTGGGCATTGAACACGCTTCGTTGACGATCAGTCCGTGAACAGCAGGTGAGATGGATTCAAAGTCCTGGCGGTTAACGCCGTAGTTTCCGATCATCGGGTATGTCAGTGTCACGATTTGTCCGCAATAGGAAGGGTCGGACAAGATCTCCTGATAGCCCGTCATCCCTGTATTAAAGACAACTTCGCCTTCCTGATCGATTGCACTTCCAAATCCTTCTCCGTGAAATACGGTACCGTCTTCTAAAACCAGAATCCGTTTCATGCGTTTACACTCTCCTTTTCATACTTAAAGCTGCCTTCTACAATCGTAAGTACGGGCCATCCTTTGCAGCTCCAACCTGCAAACGGTGTATTCTTTCCTTTTGAAACAAAGTTTTCAGGATCTATTTTTTCTTCATGATTTAAGTCGATCACCGTCAGGTCCGCCTCCGCTCCAATCTCCAATCTTCCGTAAGGAAGATTGAACGAATCAGCTGGCTTCCGCGTAAACCCGTCAACCAGTTCCTGCAGGGTCAAAACTCCCTTTTGAACAAGATTGGTGTATAGAAGCGGGAAGGCTGTTTCCAGACCAACGATACCGAAAGGAGCAAGTTCCATTCCCTGGTCTTTCTCATCTTTGCTATGAGGCGCATGATCAGTCGCCAGAAAATCAATAACCCCGGATTTATAGGCTTCAATCAGCGCTTTTCTGTCTTCATTTCCTCTCAGCGGAGGATTCATCTTATAATTCGTGTCTAATCCTGGTATATCTTCATCACACAATAGCAAGTGATGCGGAGTTACTTCAGCTGTTACTTTGATTCCTGCAGCCTTCGCATCTTTTATCACACGAACAGACTCTTTCGTACTCACATGGCAGACGTGATAGCGGGCTCCAGCTGCCTCTGCCAGAAGAACATCCCTGGCAATTTGAACCGCTTCGCATACGGAAGGGATTCCATTTAGTCCATGTTTTTCTGCAAAATCTCCTTTATGTACCGATCCTTTATGGATCAGTGTGTTCTCTTCACAGTGAGCAACGATAACCGCATCGCTCTGTTTAGCCAGCCTCATCGCCTGAAGCATCATGTCCGCCGACTGGACACCTACTCCATCATCTGTAAAGGCAAACGCACCTTTGTTTTTTAACGCTTCAAAATCAGTAAGTTCCTTGCCTGCCTGCCTGGTTGTGATCGAAGCATATGGAAGGATACGAACGGAAGCTGTCTCTTTGATCTTTTCATTCACCCATTGAAGCTGTGCAGCGTTGTCAGGCACCGGTTTAGTGTTCGGCATGGCGGCAACTGTCGTAAATCCTCCTCTTGCAGCTGCTTTTGTTCCTGTTTCAATCGTTTCTTTATGTTCTCCGCCAGGCTCCCGCAAATGGACATGTAGATCGATAAGTCCCGGAGTAACCAGGTTCCCTGACACGTCAATCACCTTATGGCCTTCTTCAGGCAGTGACTCGCCCAGATCTGCTATTTTTGTATCCTCGATTAAAATGTCCTGTACTTTTAAACCATTTGTCCCAGTCAGTACTTTACCACCCTTTAACAAGATGCCCATTCTTTGTTTCCTCCTTTGAATTGGTTTCCAGAGCCCATTTAAGAACCGCCATTCTGACAAAAACTCCATTGTTCATCTGCTTAAAAATTCTTGAACGATCACATTCCACAAGTTCGTCGGCAATCTCTACTCCCCGGTTTACAGGGGCGGGATGCATTATGATGGCATGGTCTTTCATTCTTTTTTCCCGTTTAACGGTCAATCCGTACTTTTCGTGATACTGATCAGCCGTCATGCTGCTCTTGTTATCATGGCGTTCGTGCTGAATCCGCAGCAGCATGAGTACATCTGCTGTTTCAACCGCTTCATCCATCGTAAGATAGCCATTCTCACCCAGTTCACTGTCATACCATTCTCTCGGTCCTGAAAAATAAACTTTTGCGCCTAGACGAACTAGAATTTCCGCATTGGATTTCGCAACACGGCTATGCCTGATGTCACCGACGATAACTACCTTTAACCCCTGCAGGACGATGAATTCCTGCTGGATGGTGAGCAAGTCAAGCAATGACTGGGTAGGATGGTTTCCGCATCCGTCACCTGCATTGATGATCGGAATTCCTACTCTGCCGGCCAGTTCATCAAAATACCGGTCTTTACGGTGCCGGATAACTGCGGCAGCCGCACCGATTTCTTCAAGTGTTCTGACCGTATCGTAAAGAGTTTCCCCTTTTTGGGTGCTCGAGAAGGCGCAGTCAAGGTTTAATACATCCAGTCCTAATTTCCGTTCGGCTGCTTCAAAGCTCATTCTCGTTCTCGTGCTCGGTTCAAAAAACAGGTTGGCTGTGAACGTCTGGCCTTCCGGCTGCCATCGCTCTCCTTTGGCAAACGCGTGTGCATCATGCAGGATCTGTTCGATCTCTAGAACTGACAGATCTTTCATCGTGAGTAAATTTTTCATAGTATCAGCTCCTTTTGAATTTTTCCTAAAAAAACACCCTGACGTTTTCTTGTCAGGGTGCAGCCAGATTTGAAGAAGCGTATACGCTCTTCAAACTGGTTCACCCTTCTAAGCCTCTCGGACTCATTTAAAAGGTGTTCATTATGCAGCTGGGTCGTTTTCAGATACTCCGAACATCTTATTCAGTAGTTCAGAATCATCTTCTCGTCCTGGAAGGACAAGATTTAAGAACACACCGATCAAAGTGGCCAGCGCCATGCCGGTGATCTGCAGAGTTTCACTAAATTGGAGGACCGCTCCCCCGATCCCTGTAACAAGGATGACGGAAGAGATGATCAGGTTTCGTTTGTTTCCAAAATCAATTTGATTATCAATCAGCATCCTGAGCCCCGATGAAGCAATGATCCCAAAGAGAAGGATGGAAACACCGCCCATGACCGGTGTTGGTACAGAGCTGATAAGTGCAGTGACCTTTCCTGAAAACCCGAAGCAGATGGCCGTCACTGCCGCTCCCCCGATAACGAAAACGGAGAACACTCTCGTGATGGCCAAGACTCCTATGTTTTCACCATATGTGGTCACTGGGGGTCCACCTATGAAAGAACCGATCATTACCCCGATGCCGTCACCGAGGATGGAGCGATGCAGACCTGGTTTTTCTAAAAAGTTTCGGCCGACAACCTTGCTCAGTACAAGCTGATGCCCGATATGCTCGGCGATTGTAACTGTAGCCACCGGCATCATGATAAATGCGATCGACCAGGAAAAATGCGGTGTGTAGGATACAAACGGAAACATGAAGTCTGGTGCATCGATGAGACTAGCTTGCTTTACTTTCGACAAATCCACCATCCCCCTCGCAAAGGCAAAGAGATATCCGGCGATGATACCGATCAGGATGGGAATGATTCCAAAGATTCCTTTTAAATACATCGAGCAAATGATCGTGACAGCCAGTGTGAACAAAGCGACTGAAAAGTAGGACAAGCTATACTCGTTTGTATGTGGATTGTTCATTGCCATTTTAACTGCTGTATTGGCGAGCCCCAGTCCAATAACGATAATGACAGGACCGACTACAACGGGGGGCATAATTCTCATCAGCCATTTCAGCCCGCTTGTTTTAATGATCAAAGCTACTGCTCCGTAAACAAGCCCGGCAAGAAAGCTTCCGACCATCGCGGCTTCAGGTCCGCCCAGCATTTTAACGGTAATGATTGGAGTGATGAACGCAAAGGATGAACCAAGGTAAGCGGGAATCTGGCCTTTTGTCACAAGCAAGTAAGCCAATGTTGCCAAACCGCTTGAGACCAGTGCGACCCCTGGATCCAGTTTAACCAGGAATGGTACAAGAACCGTAGCACCGAACATGGCAAAAAGGTGCTGCAGGCTTAACGTCAGCCATTGGTGAATTTTCGGTACTTCACGCACATCCAGTATGGCATGGCGTGTTTCCTGTTGATCTGTAATTTCAATATTTCTGTTTTTATCCATAAAAAATACCTCCGTTGCAAGTGAAGGAGGTTGTGCTGAATACACAGGTCTGCCTATTTGTGCAGCCTGTCTATCCATACCTCCCTTGCTAGTCTCTCTGGACTCGATTTAAAGGGACAGTGCGCTATTTATTGTTTTCGTGGATGGATACTTCATCAGCTCCATCGACCTCTGCTAAGGAAACAGAAATGATTTCATTATTTGATGTTGGTACATTCTTGCCGACATAATCAGCCCTTATCGGCAGTTCGCGGTGGCCTCTGTCGATGAGGACAGCCAGCTGGATCGAAGCAGGGCGGCCGATGTCCATGACGGCGTCCATCGCCGCTCTTACCGTTCTGCCTGTGAACAGAACATCATCCACCAATATTACTTTTTTATTGGCAATATCCACAGGAATATCCGTTCCTTTTAATTCAGGTTCAAGATTCTCGGTCTTTACTTTAAGGTCGTCACGGTAAAGGGTGATATCGATGTCTCCCACCTTGACTGGTTTCCCCTCAATGTTCTGAATTCGTTCTGCAAGGCGCTTCGCCAAATATTCACCTCTTGTTTTAATGCCTACCAGGACCACATTTTCAATTCCTTTGTTCCGTTCAATGATCTCATGAGCAATCCTTGTCAGTGCCCGGCGGATCGCCTGATCATCCATAATGACTGCCTTTTGCATGACTTGTCACCTTCTTTTTCGTTCGTTAATGCTTATCCTTTAAGCGGCCCATAAAAAAAGTCCCCTCACCGTATGGGCGAGAGGACTTAGTTAGGCCTGCAGCCTAAATCCGTTTTCCTTCTCAGCCTCACGGGACTGTTGTTAAAGGACTATTCATTTGACCTTATTATTACAGAAAGGGAGGACGCTGTCAACCCATTTTCCGTCGAAGATTGTCGAGCAGCTGTTCCATATCTTCTGGAAGAGGAACTTCAAATTCCATATATTCCTTTGTGCGAGGATGTTCAAAACCGATCAAACCTGCATGGAGGGCTTGTCCATTGATATCAAGCGTCTTTTTGGGGCCATATTTCGGATCTCCTGCAAGAGGAAAACCGATATATTTCAGATGCACACGAATCTGGTGTGTTCTGCCTGTTTCCAGCTGGCATTCAACAAATGTGAAATCATTGAACTTTTCCAGAACATTAAAATGGGTTACCGCGTCTCTGCTGTTTTCATCCGTAACCGTCATCTTTTGGCGGTCACTTTTATCACGCCCGATCGGTGCATCAATGGTTCCCTTGTCGTGAGGCATGACGCCATGAACAATGGCTTTGTATTTCCGTGTCGTAGTCTTTGCTTTTAGCTGGCTCACTAATGATTCATGGGCCATATCATTTTTAGCAACCATCAAAAGACCCGTGGTATCTTTGTCAATACGATGGACGATGCCAGGCCGAAGAACTCCGTTTATACCTGATAAATCCTTGCAATGAGCCATGAGACCATTAACGAGAGTACCTGAATAATTTCCAGGAGCCGGATGAACCACCATTCCTCTTGGCTTATTCACGACTAGCACGTCGGAATCCTCATAGACAATATCAAGATTCAATTCTTCTGCTTCAACATCCAAGATTGTCGGTTCGGGAATCGTGATGGAGATAATATCCCCTGCACTGCATTTGTAATTGGTCTTGACCGTTTTGCCGTTGACCGTTACCATGCCGTCCTTCACCCAATTTTGGACTTGAGACCGCGACCAGTCTGATTCAATGGAAGTTACCACCTTATCAATTCGCTCAGACTGTTGTTCTTCCTCTATTTTAACCTCGATGTGCTCCATTCATGTTCTCCTTCTTATTCTTGCTTTCCATTAATGTTTGAATAAAAATTAGTATGACACCAATAACCAGTGCGGAATCGGCCACATTGAATATCGGATAGTTATAGTTCGATATCTTGACGTCCAGGAAGTCAACGACCTCTTTCCTGATGATACGGTCTAAAAAGTTCCCGGTTGCTCCCCCGAGCACAAGACCAAGCGCTGTTCGCAGCAACGGCTGATGTTTAGCGTGCTTCTGCATATAATAGATGACCGCAGCGATAACAGCGATCGTAATGATGACAAAAAACCACATCTGATTTTGCAGAATACCGAAGGCAGCTCCTCTGTTCCGATGTGAGGTTATGTAAAAAACATTTTCTATGACCGTAATACTTTGTCCATAATGCATGTTTTTAACGATCCACCATTTTGTCACCTGGTCGAGACCAAGCACCAAAAGTGCTAGAAGATAATAGTACACTTTGTTTCCTCCGATTCCTAAGTTTATACTTTCAAATTTTAGCACAGGCTGAAGGCCAAGCACAATCCAAAGCCTAAATTATTTAGCTTATCATCGCCATAAGCATCAGTATGCAGAAAAAAGCAGGTACTACCTGCTTTTTCAGCTACTCACACTCATGTATCTCTTTTTGCTTCTGAACTTTGCTTCCATAGATGATGAAACGGACAGGACGAGGCTGCCGTCTCATCATCCCTTAAATAATATTGTTTCCATTCTTTATTTTCGGCATCTCCATACTTTTTTAATTCAGGGTGGATTGGGGCAGTATCATAGGTTGACAGTCGATCCCTGATCCATTCAGACATCTTTTCTGCCTTTCTCTTGTCTTCATTGAAACAGGAAAGCACCCACCTCGGTGTAAGAGCGAGCATAAAAAAGGGAAAGTAACGGCTGTACCTTTTCACATGTGCGGGTGTTCCGCAAAATACGAAATATTGTTCCAATCCATAACAAAACTCCCAGGTAGCATCCTCTGGATCATTTGAAATATGTGCCGGCCAAGGTTTTTTGTCAAGCGATGAAGTTCTTTTCATCAAGTCCCAAAAAACTTCTTCGTACGTATTTACCGTTTGAAACTCTTCAGGATGAGCCGGATCATTATTAAAGAAAACAACAAGAGCCGAATAAAGGCCGGTTTCACGGGAGCACTTTCCATATGAATCCAGCAGTTCTGCAAAGGCTTCAGAAGCTTCCCTGCTTTCTGGATGGGGTGCGAAACCATAACGGATATGGCCGAGCTGATACCCCTGAATGGCGGGAATGCAGGGAAATTTAAGTTCATGATTCGTCATCTTGCTATGAAAAGCATGGAATGCATTCCTTTTCCAATCGTCAAGCAGTACAGATGCACTCTCCTTGTCATATAACCGTTCCATACTCAGCCTCCTTGCTTTTACAATATTTCAAAGCAAGTGGTTAGGTGAATGTCCATACAAAAAGCAAAAATAGCCTAAAAAAAGCCGTCCTCCTCAAGCCGCAATGATTGCGTCGTCAGAAAGACAGCTATTCTTTATTCACGATTTAGTTTTCATAATTTTTAGTTACAATCTCTGCACACGATGCACAAAGTGTAGGGTGTTTTTCATCAGAACCAACTTCTGGTGTTACAACCCAGCAGCGCTCACACGTTTCGCCTTCAGCAGGCTTAACAGAAACCGCCAAGTGATCATATTTTACTGCCCTTTCAGGAGCATCATCTCTAAAACCGCCAATCACTGCCTCTGAAACAATAAACAGTTTATTAAGGTCCTCTACATTTTCAAGCCAGCTCTTCACATTTTCTGCAGGATACAGGGTGATAGACGCTGTAAGGGACTTCCCGATTACTTTAGCATTTCTTGCTTCCTCAAGTGCTTTTAATACTTCATCACGAAGATCCATAAACAGATCCCAGTCTTTCATCAATTGGTCTTCACCAGGATAAGTGACAGAGTCCGGCATGGTTGTTAATTGAACACTTTCCTCTGTAACACCAGGAATGTAGCTCCAAACTTCGTCGGCCGTGTGGGCCAGAATTGGAGCTGTCAATTTTGTGATCGCCATCAGTGCTTCATAAAGTACGGTCTGTATGCTTCTGCGTTTAATATCGTCCTCTGACTGAATGTAGAGAGTATCCTTAGCAATATCAAGGTAGAATGATGACAGATCGATGGTACAGAAATTATGGATCGCGTTATAAACAGACAGGAACTGGTACTCATCATAAGATTTCTTTACCCGGTCGATCAGTTTATTGAGTTTAACGAGCATGTACTGATCGATCTTGCCAAGTTTTTCAAAAGGAACAGCGTTTACTTTCGGATCAAACCCATTAAGGTTTCCAAGCAAGAAGCGCAGTGTATTACGGATTTTGCGGTAAACTTCAGCTACTTGTTTCAAAATATCATCGGACACTCTGACATCTGCCTGATAGTCCACAGAAGATACCCATAGGCGGATAATGTCAGCGCCAAGCTGGTTCATGACTTTTATTGGATCCATTACGTTGCCGATGGACTTACTCATTTTTCTTCCTTCACCATCAAGAACAAAACCATGGCTAAGAACCGATTTGTACGGTGCCTTGCCTGTGATCGCTACTGATGTGGAAAGAGATGAGTTAAACCATCCGCGGTACTGGTCAGAACCTTCCAGATAGAGATCAGCCGGACGGCTTAGATCTTCGCGTTCTTCAAGAACACTCCAGTGAGAAGATCCAGAATCAAACCATACGTCCATGATGTCTGTTTCTTTAGAGAACCTGCCGTTCGGACTGTGATCAGACGTGAATCCTTCAGGAAGCAGTTCTTTTGCATCTCGTTCGAACCAAATATTCGATCCGTGTTCACGGAACAGTTTTACAACATGCGCGATTGTTTCTTCCGTCATGATCGGTTCACCGTTTTCTGCATAGAACACCGGAATAGGAACTCCCCATGCACGCTGTCTTGAAATACACCAGTCTTCACGGTCTTTGATCATGTTAAACAGTCTTGTTTCGCCCCAGTTAGGAATCCAGTTCACTTCTTTAATAGCGTCCAGCATCTCTTCACGCATTCCTTTAATAGAAGCGAACCATTGAGCAGTAGCCCTGAAGATTACCGGTTTTTTCGTTCTCCAGTCATGCGGGTATGAGTGGGTGATGAAGGACAGCTTTAAGAGCGCGCCAGCCTCCTCCAGCTTCTGTGTGATTGGCTTGTTAGCTTCATCATAAAACATGCCTTCAAATCCAGGAGCTTCACTTGTCATAACACCACGGTCATCGACTGGGCAGAGCACTTCTAGTCCGTATTTTTTACCGACAAGGAAGTCATCTTCCCCGTGTCCGGGTGCTGTATGGACACACCCAGTACCTGCATCAGTCGTGACATGGTCACCGAGCATGACGAGGGATTCACGATCATAAAGAGGATGCTGTGCAACAACATGTTCAAGATCTTTACCTTTTACGGTTTTGGAAACCGTCACATTCGTCCATTCTAATTCTTTTTCCAGCTGCTCGACTAGCGCCTGTGCCACTAGAAGCTTTCTCCCCTCTGCCTCAACAACGACATAGTCAAGATCAGGATGAACGGAAATACCGAGGTTTGCCGGAATGGTCCATGGTGTCGTGGTCCAGATGACGATGCTTACGTCTTGATCAAGTACGTCTTTTCCGTCTTTCACCGGGAACGCAACATAGATAGATGCTGAACGTTTGTCATAATATTCGATCTCTGCTTCTGCTAATGCAGATTCAGATGATGGAGACCAATAAACAGGCTTCAATCCTTTGTAGATGAATCCCCTTTTCACCATTTCGCCAAATACTTCGATCTGACGGGCTTCATACGCTTTGTTCAGGGTGATGTACGGATTCTCCCAATCTCCGCGTACTCCCAGTCGTTTAAACTGATTCCGCTGGCGATCCACTTGTGTCAGAGCATATTCTTCACACCGTTTACGGAATTTTGCAACCGACATCTCTTTTCTTTTTACTTTTCCGCTCTTGGTTAAGGCGGTTTCAATTGGAAGGCCATGTGTATCCCAGCCAGGAACGTATGGTGCATGATAGCCTGTCATGGATTTATAACGGACGATCATATCTTTTAAGATCTTATTCTCTGCATGCCCTACATGGATATCTCCATTGGCATAAGGAGGCCCGTCATGAAGAATGAAGGAAGGTCGCCCTTTCGTATGTTCCTGCACTTTATTGTAAATATTCAGATCTTCCCATTTGGCTTGAACTTCCGGTTCACGCTGAGGAAGATTGCCCCGCATCGGAAATTCTGTTTTAGGCATTAATAACGTGTCTTTGTAATTCATATTTTTCCTCCTACATCTATCGAAAAAATCATTTCCAACTGCTCACATGCATACAAAAAGGCCTTCTCGTCACTGTGAAGGGACGAGAAGGCCACCCGCGGTACCACCCTAATAGGTTTCAAAATGAAAGAAACCCGCTTTGCAATCGTATCGTGAAAGAACGCCAGGCTTACTTAGTGCAGGTTCAGCCTGGAAACTCCGGGGTGATCTTCTGTACAGTCCATTTACCGGTCTTCCACCATCACCAGCTCGCTTACTTGAAAAATGGATTCTCTACATACTTTCCCTTTCATCGTTGCCGAAATATAATAATCTTTAAAGAATTATATGCTTAGGACGAAAAAACGTCAAGCGTTCTATTTCATCTCCAGTTCGTATTCTTCACCACGTTCTGCAGGCTGAAGAGCATCCCAATCCTCATTCTTCAGCATTTCCAGCTGAGCTTCGATGAGCATGCGGAAACGGGTGCGATAAACAGAAGACTGCTTTTTCAATTCTTCGATCTCCATCGCGATTTTTCGGGATTTAGCCAGCGATTCATTGATAATTCGGTCCGCGTTCTTTTCCGCTTCCTTTACGATCAGCCTTGCTTCTTTTGTTGCGCTTCGTTTAACTTCCTCGCCTGTTTCCTGAGCAACAAGAATAGATTTGTTCAATGTTTCTTCAATGTTTTTAAAATAGGAAAGCTTCTCTTCAAGCTTTTCTACGGTTTCTTCCAATTCTCTTCTTTCGCGGATCACTGATTCATAATCTTTAATTACTTGATCAAGAAAATCGTTGACCTCATCTTCATTATAACCCCGAAATCCCCGGGTAAACTCTTTATTATGAATATCCAATGGTGTTAAAGGCATTTCCGCCACCTCCGCTAATGATGCTTTCTATTAATTACCTAGTTTCGACAATTGTAATGCCATTCCTTCTAAACTGTATAATTTATTGTAAAACTCCGTACCTTACCCGCCATCTGTCTTTCTTTGTCTTACCTTCCACAGCGATCAGTTTGCTCCTGCCGTATCCTCTTAAAGATAAATAATCTCCAGGTTCAACTGGGAAAGACACTTCTTCAGTAACCCTCCAATTGACCTTTGCTTTCGACCCTTGAATGAGAGGGCTGACTTTTGACCGAGAAAGCCCATAGATCTCAGAGAGAACCACGTCAAGCCGCAATGAAGAAACTGTTCCTTCTTTCATTTCATAAATCTCGTCTGATTCAATGAGATCATTTTCAGACACTTCTTTCAGCTTAACACTCGCTTTTCCGATCCGCTCTAAGTTAAGGCAGACGTAGTCGCTCACATCGCCTGCAACAACGATCTGCATCCTGTCCTTGTTTTGAAGGATATCACCAAACTTTCCTCTCTTCATTCCAAGGTTCATCAGAGAGCCGAGAACGTCTCGATGCTCCATCGTTACAAACTTTGCTGGATAGTGAATTTCCAATACAGAAACTTCAAAATCCTTTTTCTCGGGTACAAAATAAGAAGGATAGATTAATGCTCTCTTTCTCTCAGAAAAAGAAGAGCCTCCCCAGAACGCCAGGGAAGCCTCCGAGCCTTTTCCAATCATGCTTTCAGCGATATCCTGCTCTCTTGGATCAAGAAAATCAGTCAGTTTAACAGAATACCGTTCCTCAGCTTCAGCCTTCCACTGCAGCACTTGATCAATAAAGGGATATTCTTCTTTACGAAAATGCTGATATATGTTCATCTATGCTCCTCTGCCTTTAGGCCAGGTATTGGCCAATCCAGTAAATGACCATTTTCACACCAGCTTGTGCAAACGATAATGCAAATAATGCGACGATCGGAGAAATATCAATCATGCCAAGCGGCGGGATGATTCTCCTGAACGGCGCCAAGTATGGCTCCACGATTCTGGCAATAAATTGGCCGATGGAAGATTCCCTTGCATTCGGGAACCATGACATTAATATGTACGCTATGACTATATATCGATAGATAGTGAAAAGTTCGCTAACAAAGTTCCCAATCTGATATACCAAAGAAAGCCACCGTCCTCGTATTATTCGCCTTCCAGCATTTCCGAAATCGATCCGGAAATATCTACGTTTTCCGGTGTGCACAAAAATGTGTTAGGACCTAATTTTTGTATATCTCCACCTATCGCATAAACGGTTCCGCTTAAAAAGTCGACGATCCGTTTTGCCTGATCATGTGGAATGCGCTGCAGGTTCATGACAACCGCACGCCTGTTTTTTAATTGATCGGCAATGTCCTGTGCTTCCGCGTATACTCTCGGTTCAACAAGGACCACCTTGGATTGCTGATGAATACTTTGCAGGCTGACGACGTTCTGCTTGTTTTTCTTTGTTTGAGCAGGAGGATATTCACTCTCCACAGCCTCTGCACCATCCTCTTCAACTACCTCTTCATATACATATTCATCTTCTTCAAGGTCAAAAAAGCGCTTGAATTTGTTCTTTATGCTCATGATTGGCACCTCCTAAAATTCTTTGCCGACCAGGCTGGTCCCAATTCTGACGAACGTTGCTCCTTCCTGGACAGCTATTTCATAATCATTAGACATTCCCATGGAAAGCTCAGTGCATGGCGCAAATTCGTAATGCTTCGCCTGTATGTCATTTTGCAGCTGTTTAAGTGTTGAAAAAACAGAACGAAGGGTTTCCTCATCTTCTGTATGAGGAGCCATGGTCATCAGCCCTACGATCCGGATGTTTGGAAACTCTTTCATATTATCGACATATGATAGAGTTTTTTCAGCCGACAACCCATGTTTTGTTTCTTCTCCGGAGACATTGACTTGAACAAAACAATTGATGACACGGTCTGCCCTCTTATCGATCTCCTTAGCAAGCGAAAGCCTGTCCAATGAATGAATATAGTCAACGTAAGGGAGAACTTCCTTAACTTTTCTGGACTGAAGAGAACCAATAAAATGCCACGTCACATCATCACCAAGAACCTCATACTTTTCCTTTAGGCCTTCCGGACGGTTTTCACCAATGTGCTCAACGCCAGATTTCACTGCATCCACAGCCGTTTCAGTACTCACATATTTCGTCACGGCAATAATTTTAACGTCCTCTGGCTTTCTGTTTTTTTTCTTGCAAGCTTCAGAAATATTAGTTTGGATGACTGAAAGATTTTGCTGGATATTCACGTTCTGCTCCTTTCAAACGCCCGATATAGCTCATGATCCTGCCGGTTTTTCCAAGTTCCTTGCGATGAGAAAAAAATTGTTCATTATTGCAGCTGGTGCAATAAGAAGTTTCAACAATATTTTCCTCTTTCATGCCTGCCTGAATCAGGATCCTCTTATTTACTTCCCGCAAATCCAGCAAATAATGCGTCTCGTCTATCTGACGGTATGGAAAATTTGCTGTATCAGCCGGAAGCGCCTTGTTGACTTGCTTGATAACAAATTCATCTACCTCATAACAGCAGCATCCGATCGATGGGCCGATTGCTGCAATGATGTCATCGGGCCTGACACCTTCAGCCTTCACCCATTCATCCACCATGTTTGCTCCGATCTTGCCGACTGTACCTTTCCAGCCTGCATGGGCAAGCCCGACAAGTTTGCTTTGGGGACTCAAAAAGAAAAGCGGCACACAGTCAGCGTAAAGTGAGGTTAGTAGCAGGTCTTCTTCTGATGTATATATTCCATCGGTGCCTTTAATCGCGCTTGCCAGATCTTTTGCGCCCTTTCCAGCATCCTCATGCGTAACTTTTTTTATGACTGCCTGATGCACCTGCTCAGTTCCGACCCAGTGGTCTAAAGCAGCTCCAATGGAAACACTTGCGCTCTGCCGGTTTTTTAGAACATCCTCCGGGTTGTCCCCGACATGGAATCCTAAATTCAATGATTCATATGGATGCTTGCTAAAACCATTACGCCGTGACGTGATGCCTGCTGTTAATCCGGCATGCTGGTTCATCCAGTCAGCCAGTTTAAACATGCTGCCTTGTTGTACAAATGGTTCAGCTCTCAAAACCGCACACTTCCTTCTGTGAAAAGTATTATCAAATTGAGACGGATATTGGGTTATTATGCTATTTATTTTATCACAGATGAGTCTTGAGCGTATAATGCTATTTACTTTTTCAGCTGATCAAAAGGTTCTTTAATATATTCTCCTGAATCCTGAGCGTCCATATAGCGGACAAGAATGACATCTGTCCCGATCTTTACGATATTTCTCCATGGAATGACAATATCACTTTCTCTTGCAAAAAAGCCGAGCATTTTTCCTGGCCCCGGTATGATCAGTGATTCTATCTTTCCCGTGCTTAAATTAATCTCCAGATCAGCGATATGTCCAAGTTTTTTGCCGTTCGCAACATTTACTACGTCCTTGACCTGAAAGTCAGAAATCTTCATCATCGTATCCCCGCCCTTCTTTTAATAACTATATGAGCGAGCTTGTAAAATCATGTACAGCAAACAACCCGCTTTATCAGCGGGTTGTCTTTTTAGCTGCTCTGTATATTTTTGTTCATCTGTGAGATGGCCGCTTTTTCCAGACGCGAGACCTGGGCTTGTGAGATTCCAATCTCATCGGCGACCTCCATCTGCGTTTTGCCTTGAAAAAATCTCATCGTCAGAATCATTTTTTCTCTTTCATTAAGGCGCCTCATTGCTTCTTTCAGGGCAATTTCTTCAATCCACTGAAAATCTTTAGCCTTATCATCACTTATCTGATCCATTACGTAGATCGGATCGCCGCCGTCATTATAAATAGGTTCAAAAAGAGAAACGGGGTCCTGTATGGCATCCAGTGCAAATACCACTTCTTCTTTAGGAACCTCCAGCACTTCAGCGATCTGCTGTGCCGTTGGTTCCCTTGAAAGCTTATTCATAAGCTGGTCTCTTACCTGTAACGCTTTGTAAGCGATATCCCTTAGTGAACGGGATACCCGGATGGGGTTGTTGTCCCGCAAATATCTTCTGATCTCTCCAATAATCATAGGTACTGCATACGTGGAAAATTTTACATTTTGACCAAGGTCAAAATTATCGATGGATTTCATTAGGCCAATACAGCCGACCTGAAATAAATCATCAACAAACTCCCCGCGGTTGTTAAATCTCTGGATAACGCTGAGAACTAAGCGCAGGTTGCCGTTTACTAACGTTTCGCGTGCAGTAGGATCCCCGTTCTGCATCTTTGTGAACAATTCACGCATTTCGGGATTTTTTAATACTGGAAGCTTAGACGTGTCTACTCCGCAGATCTCTACTTTGTTTCGGGTCAATGGATTTCCCTCCTACCGGGAGTTTTTTGTCAAAGTCAGTATTTCCCTGGCAGGAATTTTTATGCAGTAGCTTCTTCTTAAGGAAGTAAAGCAGGATGCCGGAAATCATGCGGCAGTATAGCTTAATTGACTGGAAATTATTTTCAAAATAAGCAGAAGGGTATAAGCCAGCTGTTCCCCCCTGCTATAGGAGAAAAGACTTGAGGGTTTCAACCATCTGTATGCGATGCCAAATTTCAAAGCCAAATAAAAAAAGAGGCTGCTGCCTCCAATTAGACCATTTTATTAAATTCCTTTTGCAGCCGTTTAATAATTCTCTTCTCCAATCTTGAGATATAGGACTGAGATATCCCGAGCATATCAGCCACATCTTTCTGGGTCTTTTCTTCCCCTCCAGATAGTCCAAATCTAAGCTCCATGATCTGTTTCTCCCTGTCATTTAACGTAAATAAAGCCTTCAAAAGCAATTTCCGATCGACATTCGCCTCTAATCGGCGTGTAATAATATCCTCTTCTGTCCCGAGGACATCTGATAATAAGAGTTCATTTCCATCCCAGTCAACATTCAGCGGTTCATCAAAAGAAACTTCTGATCGTGTTTTGTTATTTCTGCGCAAATACATAAGGATTTCATTTTCAATGCATCGGGATGCATATGTAGCCAGTTTTATTTTCTTTTCAGGATTGAACGTGTTTACCGCTTTGATCAGTCCGATCGTACCAATACTGATTAAATCCTCTATATTGATCCCGGTATTCTCAAATTTTCTTGCAATGTAGACGACCAGCCTTAAATTCCTTTCGATGAGCAATGATTTAGCAGCCTTATCGCCGGATGGCAGCTTTTCAAGGAGTACAGCTTCTTCCTCCTTGCTCAGCGGCGGCGGAAGCGCCTCATGGCCGCCTATATAATGAATTTCCTCCGTTTTGATCCCAAGCTTAATTAACAGTTTGTACCAAAGAAGTGTCAGTTTCAGACGAAGCTTTCTCAATTTGCCATTCTCCCCTCTCCTTATTCTATGAGGCTGCTATGCTCTCGATACCTTTCGACATGACTTCTGGATGCACAATGCAGGTAAACGCATTTTCACTTGATAATGCTGTATATGTTAACCCGATAAGAACTCTCGAACATGTAAAGTTCCCCTGTTTGCTTTTGATTACGACTTCATCCGGCTTGATGGCCGGGAGAAATTCACTGTCTTTCCCCACAGCACGAAATGGAATAATCCGCAGACGTGATTCCCATGAATGCCCCGAGGCACCAAATTCGTTAAATGACTCCATATCTTTAGAAAACGCTATGATTTCCGGTGGAAGGTGTTCTTCGTGGATATTCAAGTCAAGGATCATTACAGGCACCTTGGTGATGGGGTCATGCAGTTTATTTCCGCTGTCAATCAGCCCGGCAGCTTGTATGCATGTATCCTCAATTCTGATTTCCACCTCCACCAATTCTGTATAATGGAGTTTCTGCACTTTAATGTCATCCACTCTTCTTTTGGAAAACAGCCATACTGCCGGAAAGCCGATACAGACAAACGCCCAGCTTAAAAGATCACCCTTTCCTGTACTCTTGGTCGCCAATACACCATGCATGATCGTTAAATCTGTCTGTAAGAAATAATGTGCCGCAAAAAGCCCCCCTCCTGTGACAAACGTTACAAAATAAAACATCCCAACATTTTTAGCGAAGTATGAAAATTTTTGAAAACCAAATGACACGAACATGATGATCAAGGAAAAAACAAATTTGATGAGCGGATGATACATGCTGATATCCGTAGGAATGAAAAGCAGCAAAACATACGAAGATCCGATGAAAGAACCCGCAGCCAGTCTCCATTTTTGCATTTTGCGTTTTAACACCATTCCGGTTAAAACAATCAGCAGAAAATCAATGCAAAAATTAAGAAACCAAATGACATCCAGATAAAGTGTCATTTGTTTTCTCCTTTCTTAAGAGTTGAAACAAGTATAAAACAGGCGAAATATAAAGTCTGTCAATTTATGAGACAAGATATCTTTTTATTTTAAGAGATTTTGTCATAATCTACTGCTTGCAAAAAACTGTTTTGAAGGCATAAAAAAACACCTTTCATAGTCTGAAAGGTGTTTTGCAGGTATTGTTGGCGCTTCTGCTTTTCTTAGTTATCTTCTTCGGTTACGGTTGCGGTTGCGAAGGAAAGTAGGGATATCCAGTGTATCAGAATCGGATTGTGAAGGCGGAGCCGGACGGTTTTCGTTCGTCACTTCCTCACGCTGGCTTCCTTGGCTAGTTGGAGCCTTTGGAGCCTGCTGCTGGAATTTTGGACGCTGCGCCTGTGCCTGCATGGCTTGCATGTTTTCTCTTTCATCGAAACCGGTCGCAATAACAGTCACCAGAATTTCATCTTTTAAATCTTCATTGATAACAGACCCGAAGATCATGTTGACTTCAGGATCTGAAGCAGAGGATACAATATCTGCCGCTTCATTAACTTCATAAAGGCTTAGGTTGGCTCCTCCAGTAATGTTCATCAGGACACCCTTGGCACCGTCGATTGAAGTTTCAAGCAATGGTGAAGAAATGGCCTTTCGTGCTGCCTCAGCTGCTCTGTTTTCGCCAGTGGCAATACCAATACCCATTAGAGCAGAACCTTTTTCAGTCATGATCGTTTTAACATCGGCAAAGTCAAGGTTGATCAATCCAGGTACAGCGATCAAGTCAGAGATCCCTTGTACACCTTGTCGCAATACGTTATCTGCCTCACGGAAAGCTTCAAGCATCGGAGTATTTTTGTCAACGATTTCTAGTAGTCTGTCATTTGGAATGACAATCAAGGTATCTACTTTTTCTTTGAATACGCTGATTCCGCCAACAGCTTGAGTAGAACGTTTTCGTCCTTCAAACGTGAAAGGACGGGTAACAACACCTACTGTCAATGCTCCCATTTCCTTAGCGATTTCAGCGATTACAGGAGCTGCACCTGTTCCAGTTCCTCCGCCCATACCGGCAGTAACAAAGACCATATCGGCCCCGCGGAGGGCTTCTTCAACCTGTTCCCTGCTCTCTTCCGCCGCTTTTTTTCCAATTTCCGGGTTGGCTCCTGCACCCAATCCCCTAGTAAGCTTTGAACCGATCTGCATTTTAATCTGAGCCTTTGAAAGGTTCAGTGCCTGGGCGTCAGTATTCACGCAAATAAATTCTACTCCTTGTACACCGTGCTCAATCATGCGGTTAACAGCGTTGCTTCCGCCGCCGCCGACACCAATGACCTTAATTGTAGCTAATGAATCCATGTTCATATCAAACTCTAACATGAGCGTTCCTCCTAATGACTAGTTAAACCTGTCTCTTATTCGAAAAATAAACCAAACCAATTTTTCATTTTGGATTTCATGCCGCCTGCGGTTTTATCACTTTGCTGCTTTGCCGCTTGAGGCTGTTTCTTTCTTTGCTGGACCTCTGCTCCCTCAGTAAGGGCAGAAGCTACCTCTTTTCCTTGTACCTTAATGTTGCGGTACGTAAATTGGATGAGGCCGATACCTGTCGTATATTGCGGCTCTCTGACGCCGATATAATCCGGCAGGGAGACCCTGACATTGTTCTGGAAAATTTCCTGTGCCAATTCCAGCAATCCAGGCATCGCGGCAACACCACCGGTTATCACAAATCCTCCTGGCAGATCTCTATAGCCTCTTCGAATGAGCTCTTCGTCAGCTAGTTCGAGCATTTCAGCAATACGGGCTTCAATAATAAGAGCCAGATCGTACTGACTGATCTCCTGATCTGATGAGGATCCAATCTGAGCGACAGAAAACGTTTCGTCTTTTGATGCATGATCAACAAAAGCATGTCCATGCTTGACCTTTATTTTTTCTGCATCTTCAGCAGTCGTTCGAAGTCCGATAGATATGTCTTTAGAAATGAACTCTCCGCCGAATGGAAGAACGGTGGTCATCTGCATTGTTCCCTGATCAAATACGGACACTGTAGTTGATCCTCCGCCGATATCGATTAAGGCTGTTCCTAAGTCCATCTCATCCCTGGTAAGGGCTATTGAAGCAGTAGCCAGTGGTTCAAGACAGATATCAGCAACTTGCAGCCCCGCTCTTTCCACGCAACGCAGTAAATTATGTAATATGGTCTTAGATCCTGTTACGATCGTTCCTTCCATTTCCAGCCTGACTCCGAGCATACCGCGCGGATCAATAATTTCATCGGTTCCATCAACAATAAACTGTCCAGGTATGACATCAATAATTTCCCGTTCAGGAGGAATTGAAACTACTTGAGCAGCATCAATCACGCGTGCAATGTCTTCATCCCCAATTTCACGGTCTTCACTGGAAACAGCAACTACACCATGGCATGGCTGAAGCTGAATATGATTTCCTTTCACACCTACAATTACTGCATTAACCGGTATACCAAGCATTCGTTCTGCCTGTTCAACCGCTTTTTTTATGGAACGAACAGTTTCATCGATATCAACAATAGATCCTTTTTTTATTCCTGCAGATTTTGAGTGACCTACACCAATTACATTAAAGGATTCACTGGTCATTTCTCCAATGATAACTTTAATATTGGATGTACCGATGTCTAAACTTACATAAATCTCGTTGCTGTTCATTCTTTGGCACCTCCTTGAGTTTAAAATGTCCGTTATATACTATTCGTCTATCCGTTATGTAATTATATCGGTATACGAGTGGGTTAATTAAGGAATAAATTCCACAAACAAGGATTATTCCCTCTTTTTTTTCTTAAGTTTTTAAGAAAATTAACTGTTTTTTCTAGATTTGCTCCATTTTGAAATAACAAGCCGGCGAATGACAGCTATATTATTAAACAATCTGACGCCAAAAGCAAATATTGCCGCCAAATATAAATCAATTCCAAGATGTACCCCTAGATAGGCAAGGCCTGCCGCAAGCAGAATATTAAAGAAAAACCCGCTGATAAATACCTTATCCTCGAAATTCCCTTGCATGTGGGCCCGAATTCCTCCGAACAACGTGTCAAGCGCTGCCAGAACAGCGATAGAAAGGTAGTTTGTATATTCATAAGGAATCCGTATTTCAGATAAAAAACCCAAAACCAGACCAATGATTAAAGCCAAGACCGGCAGCCACATTATAATTCCTCCTTTGCCTGCTTCATGTATTTTACACGGATGGGTTTATCGTAAGCGGGCAGTGTCAGCTGGTTTTGTGGCTTAGAATCAATGTATAGGTTCTCCCTCACAAAATCTTCCGCAGATTGCGAAGCAATAATTTTATTTTGAAGTTTTTGGGCATCATCTGATAATACTTTGATTTCAATAGGAAACGAGCCGAGCGGCTGGTTATTTATGTAGGTTTCGCCATTGACTTCCCTGATCGGTGTAGTCGAGATGATTCGCTGGCCATCCACTGAAATATCCTTTGCTTCATATCTGTTCAGTTCATTGATCAGCCTTCTGATCAATTCCGGATAGAGTTTTGGCGCTTCTCCTTCATTAAAGGGTTCGATGGTGATCAGAATTCCTTGTCCGCTCACTTCTGTCAAACCTGCCGCCTCTTTTAAGTCATTAAGCGCTTTTTCCATCGCCTCTGTTTTTTCCTTCTTTCGTGATTGTTCATAATCATCTAAAAGATCCTGATACTTTTTGATTTCATTGTTTAGATCCTGCTGGCGCTGTTTCTCTTTTTCCAAGTCCGCACGGAGTTCCCACGTATCTCTTGTGTCTCTTGTTATGGGATTGTTGGTTGTCTGAAACTGAATGGCCAGCATTAAGCCCAGAATGCAGGCAACGCCGGCGAATATTGCTTTTCTTTTGTTGTTCAATTCGCTCATCCCTCTTTGCTTAAATAAGGATCCATCGTAATTCCATCCTTTGTCGCTACTCTAACTTCAATGCCATCATTGACGAGATCACTGACTACAGATAAATTCAACGATTTTTCCATTATTGACTTATCTCCGATCGCTGTAATGGTAAAAGGAGCTGGATATTGATTGCCGTCTACGCTGACGACCGGACCCACACATGTGATATAGCTGCTGTGGGAAATCCTTTGTCCGTTAACAGCAACAGCTTCCGCTCCTGAAACAAGCATTTCGTAGATCACGCTTCGAATGTGCTCTTCATGAACAATATAATTATTGGGATTCTCACCATCTGGAACATAAGATGAGTCCGAGAGGGTTACTTCAATTCCTGGACCCTTAACTTTAACGCTTCCAACTACTTTCCTCATTTTTTTCAGGTCTTCAACTAAGTTATAGGATTTCTTCTCCTGATCCGCTAGTTTGTTTTCTCTTTTTTGAATTTGAAGCTGAATTTTTTTTAATTCCCCGTTCAATTTCCGGTTAGTCTTTTGGGTTCTCAATATACCGCTTCTCAAACCATCCTCTTGTTTCCACTGGCTGTTCGTTTCATGAGTCGCTGCTTCCTTTTTCGTAATTTGATAGGAGTACGATAGAAAAAAGCCTGTCACGAGCATGATGATCGAAAAGAAAACATACTTACCTGTCGGTTTCACTCTTAGGTGCCTCCTCTTTGCCGAATTCATGGAAATACGTGCTGACATCCATATTGATAACCCCTTTTTGATGAGGTCCCAGCTGCTGTACGATGGATGGGTAAGCCTCCATTTTTCTGGCAAAACGGGTGATCGAGGACCTGACTTCGTAACCGTCTGTCATATAAAGAATGATTCGATTGCCGTCCTTGCTTTCAGTATCTAATTGAATCTCAGAAATACGGTGGGCGATCCCTTTCGTCAGCTTGCCGAGTTCCTTCGCCATAGGTTTCAAGAGCTTCCGGTCCTTCCAGTCTGTGATGATTGGTGCGTTTACTGGCAACGAGCCCTTTTTCATACCAGCAAGGAGTTTCCCGCTTTCGAGAACAGGATAATATTTTCCATTTTCCTTCAGATAGCCTACTCTATGAAATTCCTTCACTTCTATGATGAGATGATTGTAGAACTTTTTATGTACTTCAACAGAGGAGATCTCCCCCATTTTTAGTATGCCTTTTTGAATGTCTTCATCCGACAGGTTCAGAAAAGAGGTGTGAGGGCTGATTTTCGCCGCTTTAATAATGGCTTGGTCGCTGATGTTTTCGTTCCCGCTCACGGTTATCTTTTTTATGTCACTGAAACTGGATTGGAAATAGACAAATACCAATATCAGCAAAAAGAAAAGGGACAAGTAAATAATCATTCTTCTGTTTGTTTTTTGTTTGCGCTGCGTTTTTAATTTGGGAATGCGGTCTTCAATCGTAACAACTTTTTCCTTGTCCATTTCCTTTCCCCCGTGTAAATACAAATAAACTGAATACCATCCTTCATATGTAAAGAGAAAGGAAAACAGCTCTGCAAGCTATTCTCCTTCTCCAATAGGAACCATCCAGTCCGATTTATGTCTATTAAATTATAACATAAGTTAACGTGAACGATGTGGCATTTTTTAGCTTTTTCTGCCGATTATCTCCACTTCGGTCTCGATATCGATATTGTGCAGTTCTTTGATCTTTTTCTGGATCAGCGAGATCAGATCCAGGACATCTTTCGCTTTGGCATTTCCAGTGTTTACAATAAAGTTAGCATGCATGTCAGAGATCTGTGCACCCCCGACAGTTGTTCCTTTTAAACCAGAGGATTCAATAAGCTGGCCCGCATAATTCGGAAGAGGATTCCTAAATACGCTGCCGCAGCATGGATAGTTCCAAGGCTGTGTATTTCTGCGGTAGTCCTTATTCTTTTTCAGTTCAGCCATTATGGTTTCTCTGTCGCCTTTTTCAAGAAGCAGAACGGCTTCCACGCAGATCCCACCGGTTTTCTGTAGTACTGAGGTACGATAAGAGAACTCCATTTCTTCATTGGTGAGCCATTTCAACTCCCCATCGGGAAAGAGGACCAATGCTTCTTTCAAGATTTTTGACATGTCTGATCCATGAGCTCCGGCGTTCATGAATACGGCTCCGCCGAGAGATCCTGGAATTCCTGCGGAAAATTCAAGTCCTGAGTATCCTTCGCGGGATAGAACGGTAGCCAGTTTGACGAGGGAATACCCCCCTCCAATCCTAAACTCGCCCCCATTTTGTTCAAGGCTGTCTAGACCGTCACCTAGCTTTATGACGACTCCTTCGATTCCTTCATCCGATACGAGCAAGTTTGATCCTCGGCCGATCGGACGGAAAGGTACACCTGCTGCTTTAATGTATTCCATTGCTTTTTTAAGAGAGTCTGTATTGTTCGGCTCAAAAAAAAGATCTGCAGGCCCTCCGATTTTTAATGTAGTATGGTTTTTCAGCGGCTCATTTTCCAAAACTTTACCTAAGTTTTCTTTCCGCAGTTGATCTGCCAGTTTATTCAAAAAAATCCCCCCCTATATCACACAAAATCTATTATCATATTTTATATTATTTCGCAGAAGTATGTTTAATATTTTCCATCAGCTTTACCACATTCGCTGCAGCCCTTGGCATACCCAGTTCTTTTGAAGCCTGGTGCATTCGTTCCCAGTTCTTCTGGTTAAGCAAGATGTTGTCCACTTCTTCAAGAAGCAATGAACCATTCATATCTTTTTCAAGAATCACAACAGCCGCTCCGTTTTGTTCAAGAGCTCTCGCGTTCTTTTCCTGATGATTATTGGTCACGTATGGGCTCGGTATCAAAATACTAGGAATTCCAAGCGCCGTCAATTCCGCGATAGATGTGGCCCCTGCCCGCGCAACCACAAGGTCAACACCTGCAAGAAGTTCGGGCATGTTGTGAACAAAAGGAACAATGGTCACATTCGCCGGGCTTCCTGACTGGCTGACCGCCTTCAGGACGTTCTCATGATGCACGTCACCTGTAACATAGACGAATTGATAGCTCTTCTTCTCTGCTTCTGTAAGCACATCCAGAAACGCTTCATTGATTGGGCGGGCTCCCCGGCTTCCCCCTACAATCAATACTGTTTTCTTCTCCGGATCGAGGTTCAATGATTGTCTTCCTTTTGCACCGTCAGTTCCAATGACCTCAGAAGCTCTGGGATTCCCAGTGAAAACAACTTTTTCCTTAGGAAAATAACTTGCGCTCTCTTCAAATGAGATCGCAATTTTCTTAACATACTTGCTAAGAAACTTGTTTGTCAGGCCTGGGACACTGTTCTGTTCATGGATCAGCGAAGGAATCTTCAGGCTGCTCGCCGCATATACGACTGGTCCGCAAACATATCCTCCTGTGCCCACTACAACGTCCGGCTTAAATTCCTTCATGATTTTCTTGCAGCGGGAAACACCTTTTAAAAAGCGCATGACCGTTTTTGCGTTTTCCATTGAAAGACTTCTTTTAAAGCCTGTAATATGAATACTTTTAAAAGGGATGTTTTCCCTCGGAACGAGCTTGCTCTCAAGCCCTTTTTCTGTCCCTATATATAAAATCTCCGCATCCGGATGAAGTTTCTTAATCTCATTTGCAAGCGCAAGAGCAGGATAAATATGTCCTCCCGTACCTCCGCCGCTTAACACAATCCTCATAAAGCACCTCCGTAAAACTGATTAAAAATAATACAAACCCTGTCACCACACTGACAGGGCATGCGAGAGACAAATAAGCTAAAAACGCTGTGAGGACCCTGTACTTCCAGCTGTTTCACTTCTTTGTCCTTAAAATTCAGCATGTAAGACGCTGCTTAATACTTGGCATATCGGCTGATGTTCAGCAGAACCCCGATCGATGCAAGCATGAGAGTCAGTGATGATCCCCCATAGCTGATCAGTGGAAGAGTGATCCCTGTGACCGGCATAAGACCTGTGACTACTCCGATGTTAATCATTACTTGAATAGCAACCATTCCAATAATACCAATTGCCAGAAAGCTTCCGAACAAATCAGGCGCGCCGAGTGCAATTCTGACTCCCCTCCACAGAAGGATGCTAAAAAGCAGCAAGACCAATGCACCGCCAATAAATCCAAGCTCCTCTGATAGAATAGCAAAGATAAAGTCCGTCTGTGGTTCTGGAAGGTAACCAAACTTTTGTCTGCTCTCACCAAGTCCGAGCCCCATCAATCCGCCGGGACCCAATGAATACAGAGATTGAATGATCTGAAATCCGCTTCCAAGCTCGTCACTCCATGGATCCAAAAAGGAGGTAATCCGCTTAATCCGGTATGGGGCTGATATGATCAGACCGGCGAATCCCACAAGTCCGACGAACCCTAGTCCTACAAAGTGGGAGATTCTTGCACCGGCTACAAAGATCATAACGATGCTCGTTCCTACCATGACAGAACCTGTACCGAGATCGGGCTGCAGCATGATCATCGCGAACGCCAGCATAACAAGGCCTAATGTGGGCAGCAAGCCCTTCTTAAAGGACGTTATCTTTTTTTGATGTTCTGCTAAATATTTAGCCAGAAAAGTAATCATTGCAAGTTTCATAAATTCTGAGGGCTGGATGGAAAAGGCTCCCACTCCAATCCAGCTTCTTGCGCCCCCCCGCACCATTCCCACTCCTGGGATGAGCACGCCTACCAGCAAAACAAAACATATGACTAAGAGGATCTTTGCCCAAGTACGCCAGGTCATATAATTGACATTCATAATAAAAAACATAGCTGCCACTCCGACTCCGGCAAAAAGAAGCTGCCGTTTAGCGAAGAAGAACGGATCGTTGAACTTTACAAGTGCCCAATCCGCACTGGCGCTGTAAACCATAATAATGCCTATGGATAATAGAAGCAATGTCGTGCCAATTAAAATAATATCCGGTGTTGTTCGTGTCGCAGGCAAAAGAAACACCTCAACTCTTCTGTATTTGCTCGTTCCAAAACCAGCATGTACAAACTCTACTTAAGTTTATGCACAGAGTTGATAAAGATGTCCCCTCTTTGTTCAAAAGTTTTAAACTGGTCCCAGCTCGCGCAAGCCGGGGATAGAAGGATAATATCGCCTTCAGAAGAATTCTGATATGCGGCAGGAACGGCTTCCTCCACATTATCAACAAGTTTAATATCTTCTATTCCGGCGTCTTTTGCAGCTCGCTGCAGCTTAGGCGCTGTTTGGCCAAATAAAATGATCGACTTCACTTGTTTCAGCTGTGGGATCAAATCATCAAATTCGTTCCCTCTGTCCAATCCGCCGGCAAGAAGAATAATTTTTTGCTCAAACGCAGAAATGGCTTTTTGGGTAGCCAGTATATTGGTAGCTTTTGAATCGTTATAAAATTTCCTGCCGTTGACCTCCGCTACGTACTGCAGGCGGTGCTTGACACCGGTAAATGTATTTAACGTTTCCTGAATCTGTTCATTATTCGCTCCAGCTAGCTTCGAAGCGGCAACAGCGGCAAGAATATTCTCAAGGTTGTGCTGCCCAGGAAGAACAATATCTCTCAAAGAGATGATTTTCTCTTCTCTAAAATAAAGGCTTCCATCTTTTATGTAAGCTCCATCATGGCATTCTTTCGTCACAGAAAAGGGAACCTTCAGCGCTTTTGTGCTTTGAGCCAATTCACAAACTCTCAGGTCATCCGCGTTATAAACCGCGAAGTCTTTCTCTTTCTGGTTGGCAAAAATCCTTCCCTTTGCTGCTGCATACTCTGCAAGTGAACCGTGATAATCCAGGTGCGCCTCAAAAATATTAAGAAGAACTGCGATTCTTGGTGCATACGACTGTGTCCCCATCAATTGAAAACTTGACAATTCTGCAACAATAACATCTGATTCGTTTGACCTGTCTGCCACTTCAGACAGAACCGTTCCGATGTTACCTGCAACTACAGGTTTGCGTCCGCTGTTTTTTAGCATCTCTCCCACCAGGGTGGTCGTCGTAGTCTTTCCGTTAGATCCCGTAATGGCAATCATCTCAGCACGGGATACCTTTCCGGCGATTTCTACCTCGGTGATGACAGGAATGCCGCGTTTAACCGCCTCACTGACAATCGGATTGGTATAAGGAATTCCGGGATTTTTCACAACAAAGTCTGTCGGACGGTCCAATAAGGATAATGGATGATCCCCGCAGATTACTTCATAGCCTTCACTTGAAAGTTTTCTTGCTTGTTCATTCTCTTCCATCGGCGTTCGATCGTTCACGACGACGTTCGCACCATAAGTCTTAAGCAGCTTGGCAGCAGCGAATCCGCTTTTAGCCAAGCCGAGAACTAGTACATGTTTTCCTTGAAAATTTTTCATATCGTTCATTTTATACCCACACCTCTAAATAGATTCCAAGGGCAGCGAATAACAAACCGACACCCCAGAAGGTTACAACTATTCTCCATTCCGACCAGCCGCTGAGTTCATAGTGGTGGTGAAGAGGACTCATCTTAAAGATTCGTTTTCCTCTCGTCTTAAATGACGCAACCTGAAGCATAACCGACAATGTTTCGATAACGAACACACCGCCAATGATCACAAGCAGAAGTTCCAGTTTCAAAATGATGGCAATAGCACTTATGGCTCCCCCTAGAGCGAGCGACCCTGTATCACCCATAAAAACTTTTGCCGGATGGGCATTGAAAACTAAAAAGCCGAGAACGCCCCCGACAACAGCTACTGAGAACAACGCAGTTTCATAGTGGTGGAGGTTGGAAGCAAGAACCGCGAATGCCCCAAAAGCAATGGCGGCTGTTCCCGCAAGAAGTCCATCGAGACCATCCGTAAGGTTCACCGCGTTAGAAGCTCCTATCAGCATGACGACGACAAGAACGGGATACAACCAGCCAACATCAAAGGAAAAATCCGTCCCTGGTACACTGATCTCTGTTGAAAAACCTGTTTTAATAAGTCCAATGTAGAAGATTGCGGCAATAACCAGCTGCCCTACCAGCTTTTGTCTGGAAGTGAGCCCTAGATTCCTCTTTTTTACGACTTTGATAAAGTCATCCAGAAAACCTACGATCCCGTAACCTACTGTTACAAGAAGAAGCAAATACGTCTCCGTCTTCATACCAATGAATTTAAAAGTCATAATATACGCAGCCAGCGAAAGGGCGACGATAATAATAATGCCTCCCATTGTTGGTGTACCCGACTTCTTCTGATGAGATTTCGGCCCTTCTTCCCGAATGCTTTGCCCGAACTTTAATCTTCGTAAGAATGGTATGAAAAATGGCGAGCTTAAAACAGCAATTAGAAAAGAAGCAAGAAGTGTAAATAGTAATACTTGTTCAATCATTTCCCTGCCTCCTGAACATCCTCAATAAATGGTTTAATGATGGTCTCCAGCGCCATCCCGCGTGATGCTTTAAACAGAACTGCCGTGTCCTTCGAGAGCAGAGAGCGAATCGCATCAGACGCCTCTTCTTTTTTGTTGAAAATGGAGACGTTTAGCCCAGGTTTACCCTTTTTTAATACTTCCTCGCCGATCCACTTTCCTTTTTCTCCGATGGCGATAACATCTGTGATTTCAGCATCAATGTACTCTGCTACGCCACGGTGCATCTTTTCTTCCGTCGGACCAAGTTCATACATATCTCCCAGTACAACGGCTTTTCTTTTATAATTCTGCAGTCCTTTAACAGCTTCTATAGCAGCCGCCATGCTTGTAGGGCTGGCATTATATGCGTCATTGATCAGCAGCGCCCCATTCAAGCCGCGGTATTTTTCCAGCCTCATGTTGGTCAGCTTCAGGTTTTTCAAACCCTCATTCATCGCGCTGTCCTCAATATTCAAATAATGGCCGACTGCGATAGCATATGCTGCATTTTTAACATTATGAGTACCGAGCAGCGGAAGAGAATAAACCATGTTCCCTCCTTCAAGCTCGAATGTGAAGCCATCCTCATCACCATCTTGATTCACGATCTTCACCGTGCAATCTTCACCATAGCCACATTTTAATATATTGGGTGATGACAGATGCTGAAGAAGAGGTTCATCTCCATCAACAATGAGCAGCCCGCTTTCTTTAAGGCCGTCTTTAATCTCAAGTTTAGCTTTTGCGATGCCTTCTCTGCTTCCGAGGTACTCGATATGTGATTCTCCAATATTTGTTACAATCGCCAGATCAGGTTCAGACAATCTGCTAAGTAATGAGATCTCTCCGAAATTGCTCATTCCCATTTCAAGAATGATAACCTCAGTGTCGTTTTCCATGGACAGGATCGTCAGAGGCAGGCCGATATGGTTATTGTAGTTGCCTTGTGTTTTATGGGTTTTAAAACTCGTGGAAACAACAGCTTCCAGCAGATCCTTAGTCGTCGTTTTCCCATTGGAACCAGTTACAGCAATAACGACCGGCTTTACTTTCCTTAAATAAAGCTTAGCCATCTGCTGAAGAGATTCCACCGTATCTTTTACATAAAGGAGAGGGAACGAGCTTTCGAGCCCTTCTGGCAAGGGTGTACCTTCTTTCCAAAGGGAGGCTACAGCTCCCTGCTCAATGGCCTGCATTAAAAAACGATGTCCATCGAATTTCTCTCCAGAGATTGGGATGTACAGCGATTGCGGAGAAGATTGCCTTGAATCTTTGGTTACCTCATGAATCACTGTATTCTCAATGTTTCCAGTAGTCGATACAGCTATCCCTGTTAATTCTTTTAAATCCAATTTCATTGCTATTTCGCTCCAATCGCTTCTGCAGCTACTTTCCGGTCATCAAAATCCAGAACGTCTTTTCCGATAATTTGGTAGGTTTCATGCCCTTTTCCGGCAACCAGGATAATGTCATTGTCATCTGCGATTTCTACCGCGTAGGTGATCGCATCTTTTCGGTCTGGCTTAATGATGTATTCGTAGCCCTGAACGCCTTCTTTCATATCCTCAAGTATCGCAAGGGGATCTTCTGTCCTGGGATTATCGGAAGTAAAGATGGCAACATCCGAATGCTCTGCTGCAATCTTTGCCATCAGTGGCCTTTTAGTCCGGTCACGGTCTCCTCCGCAGCCTACTACAGAAATCACTTTTCCAACGGCAAATTCATTCACGGTTGTAAGTGCATTCTCGAGGCTGTCAGGTGTATGGGCATAGTCAACGATTACCGTAAAGCTTTGGCCAGCATCAACCGTTTCAAAACGCCCCGGTACACCATTCATATTTTCCATGGTTTTGACAATAGAGTCAATCGGAATACCGGATAAAAGCGTAGCTGAAATCGCAGCAAGTACGTTGTATACCGAAAATTTACCGACTAGTTTTATGGAAACAGGCCTCTCTTCTAACGGCGTTACAAGAGTAAAGGAGGTTCCTTTTCCAGTCACCTTAATATCCTTCGCCATAATATCGCTTTTTTGTTCAATACCGTACGTTAATATTTGTGCGGCTGTCATTTTTTCGAACTCTTTTGAAGCCTCGTCATCCCTGTTAAGGATGGCGATCTTTTCCTTATTCCCGGCGTATGTATTACCGAGCTGAGCGAACAGAAGCCCTTTAGCTCTTAAATACGTCTCCATATCTTTATGATAGTCCAAATGGTCCTGGGTAAAATTCGTGAACACAGCGATGTCATAATCGCAGCCCCTGACCCTGCCCATATCCAGGGCATGGGAGGAAACTTCCATGACTGCACTCTCCACGCCCTGATCATTCATCTCTTTAAACGCTTTTTGAAGAAAAAGAGATTCCGGGGTGGTGTTGGATACTTTATGGCTGACTCCATTTATTTTCATATCGATGGTGCCTATCATGCCCGTTCGTTTCCCAGCATCTGAAAAAATCTGCTCGATCAGATGAGAAGTGGTCGTTTTACCGTTCGTTCCGGTGATCCCGATAAGATGCAGTTTACTTGTTGGGTAATCGTAAAATACATTCGCGAGCACCGCCATCGCCCTTTTGGTATCGTTCACTAAAATGACGGGCACCGAATCAATGCCCTCCAGAGGTTTTTCAGCCAATACTGCTGCTGCTCCGTTTTTTACAGCCTGCCCCGCATAGTCGTGACCGTCTACGGTAAACCCTTTGATGCAGACAAACAGACTTCCCGGTCCTGCTGCTCTGGAGTCCATTTCAATCGAAGTAATTTCAGGGTTTGTTCCATGATCTGTTTTATAGTTTAATAAATGATTTACTAGTGTCTTTAGTTCCACATTATCAAGACCTTTCTACAAGAGTTCACATCAGAAAAAGAAGCCAAGGCTATCGCCTGGCTATTAGCATTCAAGTCTATTTTAATCCTACCTATCCGGTTTGTCACCCAAAAACAGGCGAATAACTGAACCCGGCTTTAGTTTAACTCCAGGTTCCGGTGCTTGCTTTACTACATATTGCCCTCGTCCGGAGCTTTGGATTTTCAAATCATAGAGCAAGCCTTTGATTTCTTTCGTCGACTTGCCTACAAGATTGGGCACTTTGATCAGCTCCTGATCCTGCCACGTTTTTTTCTTTTCGATCTGGTTCTTCCGCTTCTCTACCCCCATCGCTCGTAAGGAGTCATCCACAATCTTTCCAACCATCGGCGCAGCAACTACACCTCCGAATTGAATGGTGTCTTTCGGGTTGTCGACCGCAACGTAAACAACGATCTGCGGATCATCTGCAGGAGCCATACCGATAAACGATACAATATGATTGTTCTGAAGATATTTTCCATTCTTAGCTTTTTGTGCTGTCCCTGTTTTTCCGCCTACACGATAGCCATCTACAAACGCATTGCCGCCAGTACCTTGTGCCACAACGGTCTCAAGTGCATGCCGGACTTCTTTGGATGTTTTCTCTGATATGACACGCCGTTTTAGTTTTGGCGTCTGCCTGCTCACCGTTTTCCCGGTTGCTGGATCAACCAGTTCCTTGGCAATGTATGGCTCATACAGATAACCACCGTTAATCGCAGCGGATACCGCTGCAACCTGCTGGATCGGCGTAACTGAAACCCCCTGGCCGAACGCGGTCGTTGCGAGCTCGAGCGGCCCTACGTTCTTCAGGTTAAACAATATTCCTGTTCCCTCTCCTTGAAGGTCGATACCCGTTTTCTGGCCAAATCCAAACTTTTGAATGTAGGAGAACAGTTTTTCTTTGCCAAGACGCTGCCCGAGAATAACAAATCCAGGGTTGCATGAGTTCTGAACTCCTTCCAAGAAGGATTGGCTGCCATGTCCTCCCCTTTTCCAGCAGCGCAGTTTCCTGCCGCCAACTTCAATAGATCCAGGATCATGAAAGTGGTCGTGCTCGAGATTAACTTTATTTTCTTCCAGGGCCGCTGCCAGCGTAATGATCTTAAATGTTGAACCGGGTTCATAGTTTGCCCATACCGGCAGATTTCGGTTATACACTTCCGGCGCAACACGGCGGTATTCTTCGGGATCAAAGTCAGGCCGGCTTGACATGCCAAGGATCTCACCGGTATTCGGGTTCATCGCAATGGCTACTGCTCCATCAGGATTGTATTTCGCCTGCGCGATGTCCAGTTCGCGTTCGATGATGGTCTGTACTTTTGAGTCAATGGTCAATTTGAGGTTATAACCATCCTTTGGCCGCTCATAATCATCCGATAACGAGGGCATTCTGCGTCCCCTCGCATCAGAAAAGAACGAAACATGTCCTTTTGTTCCTTTTAGCTGTTTATCATAATAGAGCTCCAGTCCCATAAGCCCCTGGTTGTCGATCCCGGCAAAACCCAACACATGGGAGAGATAGCTGCCGAAAGGATAGTGCCTCTTGCTGTCTTCAGCAATAAAGATACCAGGCAGGTTTAGCTCACGGACTTGATTCGCTTTTTCATTGCTGATCTTTCTGCCGCCTTGGTCCAGACGGATGATGGAAGATTTCTTTGTGATTTTTTTATATACATCAAGCTGGGAAATATCCAGCACGGCTGCTAATTTTTCAGACGTTTGAACAGGATCGCTGATCTGTCTTGGTATCACAAAGACAGTAGGCGCACTGATGTTGGTTGCCAGCGGCACATTGTTCCGATCCAGAATTTCACCCCTCTGCGGTTCAAACGGAATATTCCGGCTCCATGAGTCAAGTGCTTTGCCTGTCAGCCAGTCTCCGATTACAAACTGTACATAACCAAGCCTGACTCCAATAATAAAAAAGAAGATCAGCCCAAAGGTAAGAACAAAAATTAACCGCCTACGTACCGTCACATTTGAAACACGCACATGATTACCTCCTCCACATGGCTCGTTTCAATATATGCTTGTACATAGGCGATTAGAACGGAATGGCAGTGTGCCATTCCGCCAATCTATTCTGTTCCGCCTCCGCTTTCATCGCTGAGATTCACGGAAGGCATCTGAGGCTTTTCAAACTCGACTGTCAGGTAATCTTTATCTTTGATTACCGATCCTTTTTTCAAACTCTGTTTCGATGCAAAACCTGAACCTTCTGCGGAGGCGTCGATGTCCATGATCTTTGAAAATTTCAGGACATCTCTCAAAGACCATCCGGTAAGGTCCGGCATCTGTACATCACCTTTTGTCCGAAGGATGACCCTCTCTCCAGGAAGCAGTCCTGAAGAGGCAGAGGGCTGCTGGGAGATGACTTGGCTTCCGCTTCCAAGGGTCAGCACTTTCATCCCTTTCTGTTTCAGTTCATCTTCAGCTTTTGCAGACTCCTTACCGCTGTAATCATCGATTTTGATTGAACTGTCGGAAATTTTTCTTTTTGTTTCTTTTTCATCTTCAGGTTCAATGTTCAAGTATTGAAGGCTGTTTTTCATAACTGTAGTGAAGACGTCTGACACCGGGTAAGATCCGAGCTCATTATTCTTTAAATGAGGGCGGTCAACAGCGACATAGACGAGCAGCTTGGGATCGTCTTTAGGAGCCATACCCATGAAAGAAAAAACATTTTGTCCCCATCCGTGAGCATATCTTCCAGTCTCTTTATCTACCACCTGTGCTGTACCTGTTTTGCCAGCGACAGAGTACCCTTTGATCTGATAAGGCTTTCCTGTTCCTTTCGTAACAACGGTCTCTAAAATATCGCGGACTTCTTTTGATGTTTTTTCTGAAATCGGTCTTCCTGCCACTTCCGGTTTGTGCTGCAGCAGCACTTTTTTGTCGGAGGGATCCACCACTTTGTCAATCACATACGGCTTCATCATTTTACCGCCGTTCGCTATTGCTGTTGCCGCCTGGATCTGCTGGATTGGTGTTACTGTTGTCCCCTGTCCGAATGCGGTGGTGAGTTTTTCAATCTCATAGTTGTAGAGGATTCTTCCGGATTTTTCATTCGGCAGATCAATGCCGGTTGGACGATCCAGGCCGAACTTTTTCAAGTAATTTAAAAGCCGGTCATAGCCTAGCTTCTCTCTCGCAAGCTTGGAGAATAGCACGTTGGAAGAGTTTTGAACCCCTTCATTGAAGGTGATCGTTCCCCAGCCAACTTTGTTATGATCGCTGATCGGACGGTTGTGGGGAATCTTATATTGGCCTGATTTATAAGTTTCATTGCCATTGTACACCCCTTCTTGGATTGCAGCCGCCAATGTAAAGATTTTCATCGTAGATCCTGGCTCGTAAGGATCTGAGATGGCAAGGTTCGTAAAGTCTTTAATGTTCCGCTTGTTCGGATTAAAAGCCGGCCGGTTGCTCATGGCCAATATCCTGCCCGTTTTCGGATCGGCTACAATACCGATAATCTTTTCAGGCTTATATTTTTTGTTCGCCTTATCCATCGACTGTTCGAGCACCATTTGGATTTTCTCATCGAGAGTTAAGTATACATTGGAACCGTTCTTCGGTTTCTTGATCTTTTCTCCTGGATCCGGAAGCTTTACGCCTTTCGTATCACTCTTGAACGACAGGCTTCCGTTTGTTTCTTTTAAATATTTATCAAGCGTTTTCTCAAGACCGAAAGCCCCAGATATTTCATTTTCCCCCTGCTCATTCGTATAGCCGATCACGTAAGGAGCAAACGTTTGGTTTGGATAATATCGTTTCGTTTCCGGCCGAAAATCAATACCGGCTATTTTCATCTTTTCTATTTTTTCTTTATCGCTGTGGCTGATCTTTCTGCCGCCGGGAACTTGGACCTCAAACAATTTCTTTTTGCTCAGCGCTTCTTCGATCGTCCCTTCATCTGCATCCAGGACACCTGCCAGCTTGGAAGCAGCCGCTGCAGGATCCTTAATATGGGTCGGATACTTCTTGTCAAGTGTGGCTGTTACAGTATAGGATGGAATATCTTTGGCGATTGCCTGCCCGTGGCGGTCAAAGATGGTCCCCCGGTTGGCATCAAGGGTTTTGTGCCTCGTCCATTTTTCTTCTGCATAGGCTTTTAAATCAACATTTTCAATGTGTTTCGTATACGCGATGTAAAAAAATCTTCCTATCAACACAAAAAAGAGCAGGATGAAAACTAACATGATAACCCCTGCTCCCCAATTAAATTTAAACTTATTTTCCATAGTTCAATACTCCGCCTTAATTTTCAAGCACTTTTACGTTTTTATCGTTAAGCGTCATCCCTAGCTTTTCTTTTGCAATTTTAAGAATGCGGTCGGGTGCACTTAGTTCTGTGACCTGCTGTTTGTAATCATCCACTACTTTATTTTCGTAGTTGATCGAACTTTGAACGGATTCGATGCTGGAGTTCACTTTATAGATTGAGGCGTAGTTTGACACCATGAAAATGGCGCCTGCAATAAGCAAAAGGGAGGCAAAAACCCAAAGGAACTTTTCTCCTTTTGTTATTCGTGGGGTTCTGATTCTCGGTTGTGCTTGTTGCTGGACATATTTTTGTCTTGATTCTTGCTGATACTGTCTCTGTGTTTGATACGCTAAATTACTCAACCCATAACTCTCCTTTATTTTTGTTTTTCTGCTATTCGCAGTTTGGCCGATCGTGATCTCCTATTAACGTCAATTTCCTCTTCACGTGGTAGTATCGGCTTCCTTGTTATGTTTTTTAATACCGGCAAAAATTCTTCGGGTATGATCGGCAAACCTGGAGGCAGGGACGGTCCGGTACTGTGCTTTTTAATAATCGTTTTGCAGGCTCTGTCTTCCAGTGAATGGAAGGTAATGATGCTAAGTCTACCGCCGATCGAAAGCAGCTCTATAGAATCCTCCAATGCTTCTTCGAACGCGTTCAATTCATCATTGACTGCGATTCGGATGGCTTGGAACGTTCTTTTGGCTGGATGCCCGCCAGCTCTCCTGGCTGGTGCAGGTATGGCATCCTTGATCAGGTCCACAAGTTCTCCAGTTGTGTCAATCGTCCGATCTTTCCTGGCAGCTTCAATTTTTCTTGCTATCTGCTTAGCGAACTTCTCTTCTCCATACTGAAAAATGATTTTCACTAGCTTCTCATAAGGCCACTCATTAACTACTTCATGGGCAGACAGCTGAGCCGTCTGATCCATCCTCATATCTAGCGGCGCATCGTGCTGATAGCTGAATCCCCGATCTGCTTCATCCAACTGCGGCGAGGATACACCCAGGTCGAATAAAATTCCATCTACTTTCTCAATCCCATGATTATAAAGCTCTTCTTTAATGTAACGGAAATTGCTTTTAATAATGGTGAAAGTTCCTTCATATTCCTCAAGGGCAGCTTTTGCATGTTCAATGGCCGTGTCATCTTGGTCAAAAGCATACAGGTGGCCTGATGTCAGTTTTGAGAGTATGAGTCGGCTGTGGCCTGCTCCTCCAAGTGTACAGTCAACGTAAATTCCATCCGGTTTCACATCTAAGGCATTAACGGCTTCTTCTTTAAGTACGGTAATATGGTCAAACATGATGTATTCCTTCCTGTGTATAAAGTCAGAGAGTTTTTCATTTGGCTACAAATCAAAATCCATGAGGCTTTCAGCGATTTCACCGAAGGATTCCTCTGAAGCTGCGAAGTATTCTTCCCAAATTGATTTGCTCCAAATTTCAATTCTATTCGAAACACCTATCACTACGCAATCTTTTTCGAGGTTGGCGTACTCTCTAAGCTGAGGTGCCACGTTTACTCTCCCCTGTTTGTCCAATTGGCATTCTGCTGCACCGGAAAAGAAGAAGCGGGTGAAAGCTCTTGCATCTTTTTTTGTGAATGGCAAACTCTTCAATTTCTCCTCGATCACTTTCCATTCTTCAAGAGGATAACCGAATACGCATTTGTCCATCCCACGGGTTAGGATAAAGGTTGAACCAAGGTTTTCACGAAATTTAGCGGGAATGATCATACGTCCTTTTTCATCGATGTTATGCTGATATTCACCCATGAACATAGGACATCCCCCACTTTCTACCCTAACTCTACCACATTGCCCCACTTTTCACCACTAACAAATTATTCGCTAACAAAAAAAAGAATCCTGCTGTAGGGCAGGATTTTTTTTATCTTTTTATTTCGTTTTTAATTTAACGTACATATACAAGTTTATGCTTGCCATTGAATTCAAGAGGCTGCTCTGTTAGCTGTTTAATCCAATTTGTTCCATAGCGGTTAATGTATGAAAAAGCATTCCAAACTCTCTCCTGAAGCACACCATCCGGAGCGAGATCGCACTGCAGATGATCGAACAAAGCAAGAGGCTCCATTAATTCCTTTTTCATGGACCGCTCCATTTTTGTATGCAGATAATCAACTTCATTCTTGATTCTGTTTAGATTTATGTCCGTAAGCCTCTTAAGAGAAGGATCAATAGTGAGGGCCAGCATTTTCAGTTCTGTATGAGCCGCCTCGATCTTGGTCAATGTCTCCGTATAGACACCTTTCGTATCGATTGGTTTATGGCTTTCATACCAAGACTGTTTGTGTACTTCGGTTCCTTCCCGCAGAACATCCTCCACTTTCAACCCTGTTTCTTTCAGCTGTTTTTCATTCTTTCCAGTTACGATGGTCATGGAAAGCCTGGGTACTAGAGGCGGCATCTTAAAGCTAAAAAGATGAAATACTTCTTTAAGTGCAGACCAGTACGCAATCTCGCCCGATCCTGCGATAAATGCCAAGACAGGAAACAGGCTTTCTTGCATGACAGGTCTGGTCACAACATTATTGCTGAAGAGTTCCGGCTTTTCTTTGGCATTAGCCATGAGCTGTTCTGAGGTGATGGTTACTTCCTCATTTTTCGTGAGGAAGTTACCGCTATCATCCCGAAATAACAGCAGTCTTTCTTCATTATGATAGATAAACAAGTGGGCGTTGTTCTCTTGAAGCTCTACCGGGGCAGAAAACCCTCGACCGGTTAATTGTTCGATGCCAGCAGCAAAAGCCTCATCCACCTCTATGTTGCGAAGAATCATTTTTTCCAAGGTATCTGTCTGAAGCCGCTTAAAATGCGGTTCCCCAGAGTCCACTAAAACCAAACCGTATTCACCAAATAGATCTGTAATAAATTGAGCAAACGAATGAACCGCTGTTTTAGAAGATTTGAAGATCTCTTTTACTTTTGAAAGTACTTCTTTTGTGAATTCCGTTTCTCCAAACTCCCTAAAAACAGATTCAGCCCACTCCGCCGCCTTCACGCTATCCCACTCCATTAAGGTTGCAGAAGTCTTTAACGGGCTAACCGGTGGAAGGGAGCGTTTTTTAGGGACTCCGTTCCGTTCGACATTCACATGATTGATCTCATCATAATCATGGTCTTCACCAGCAATCCAAAAGACAGGAACGACAGGAACACCCAGCTGCCGTTCCTGAATACAGGCAAATTGTATAATGCTGATGCATTTGTGTATGGTTAAAAGCGGGCCGGTAAGCAATCCCGCCTGTTGTCCGCCGATCACTGCTGCACTTTTAGGGTTTCTTAGTTTTTCGATGTTGGTTAAGGTTTGTTTTGAACAGGAAAATTGAAAATTATAATCAGAAAGATAATTCGCCAATTTTTCTCGTTCATACTCTCTGCTGCCGATATCCGAAATCCGTTGTTCCATCATTTCAGCAGTAAACCCATTGTAATCATAGAGGTTTTCCACTGAAGGATCAGCAGCTGAATATGATGCGGCTATTTGGTTTTTATCTTGAAGAGGGAATTCATCGATCCTCATATAAGTACGTCCTTTCTCTATGTATACAACTGCTTATAGAGTATAGCAAACTACAGGTTCATCACCAAAATGAAATGCTCGGAGAAAAGTACAGAAATTAAGAAAACAAAACAAGAGTCTTCATTGTAACTTATGCGAAATAAAGAACAACATTCAATAGAAGGTGAACCACTGGGCTTTTATGGTTCTAATGCCTTGATTCCATGATAGACAAACTTCGTGTAAGGAAGATGCATCCCCTTATGATCAGCGACCATAAGAAGATATCCACTGATGGCTTCGATCTCTGTTTTTCGTCCTTCTTCAATATCCCTTAACATTGAAGACCGATTATCCGCTGTTCTTCTGCAGACATTCCTTACATGCTCCCAAAGAGCATCCGTCTCTCCAATACCTAAAACCCCACAGGCTTCTTCAAAAAGAAGTTTCGCCATTACTCTTAAATGAGCATTCCGCTCAATGTCACCATTCTGAACACGGAACAATGAGGTTAATGGATTGACCACACTGTTTACCACAAGTTTTTCCTTCATGATGGAATCAAGCCTGTCTTTTGATTCAATACTGAAGTTTCCTGTTATCATTCTTCCCCAAAATGCATTGTCAATGCCGCCCCGGTAAGAGGCGAGCTTAATTTTCCCATTTCCGGTATGCCGCACTTCATGATCACTGATCTTAAGCGCTCCTTGTTCAATGATGCCGGCCAAAATATTCTGCTGGGGCAGGGAATCCAATGAATCCACATGCCCCATTCCGTTTTGTATAAAGAGCAGTGTACTGTCTAAAAACCTCTGGCTGGAACGTAAAATAGCATAGACAGCAGGCAGCTGATGCTGTTTTACACAAACAACCGTATAATGCGGTTCTTCTTTGTATTCATTAATCAGACTCGCAGAAACTGGATATGTTTTTTCAGTACCTGAAACGGACCTGCAGATCACACCATTTCGTTTGATGGCGTTTGCCTGCTGGCTCGTCCTTGTGCAAACTGTAACCTCTTGGCCTTCTTCTGAAAAAAATGCTGTGAGGAGCAGGCCGATGGATCCTCCTCCGATTATGGCAATTTTCATGGACTCCTCCTAATCCCTATGTATCGTCGTATTTTTTTCATATTATCATATCTTGACACAAAAAAGACCTCCGCCAAAAACAGCGGAGGGATCCTTTATACCGGATAGACAGGATGCTTTCTTTCACTAAACACCATATCTTTTGATTCAAAAAAGACCAGTCTGTGATAGAGCGTCTCCCTTAAAGCAGAAGGTTCAACAATATCATCAATAATCAGCTCAGAAGCCAATTTATACACGTCAATATGCTCTTTGTATTCCTGTTGTTTCTGCTGGACATACATCACGCGTTCTTTCGGATCTTCAATCTCATTAATTTTGTTTGAATAAACTGCATTTACCGCAGCTTCTGGGCCCATAACAGCAATTTGCGCGGTAGGAAGCGCGATACAGCAGTCCGGTTCAAACGCAGGACCAGCCATCGCATAAAGTCCAGCTCCATAGGCTTTTCTTACGATAACAGACAGTTTAGGAACCGTGACATCACTCATGGCGGCAATCAGCTTGGCTCCATGGCGGATAATGCCCGCTCTTTCTACTTTCGTACCAATCATAAAACCAGGTACATCCGCCAGGAAAATAACAGGGATATTGAAAGCATCACACAGCGTGATAAATTTAGCGGCCTTATCGGCTGAATCAACAAACAGCACTCCGCCTTTCACTTTTGGCTGATTGGCAATCAATCCGACCGGGCGGCCCTTTATTCTTGCAAAACCGGTAACAATTTCTGCAGCGAAAAGCTTCTTCATCTCAAAAAAGCTGTCTTCATCCACAATTCTGCTGATAAATTCATACATATCAAAAGGCACGTTCTGGTTCTTTGGCACGATATCGCTGATCTCTCTTCCAGAAACTGGCGCCTTCTCTTCTGTAAAAGCAGGCTTATGCTTGTAATTGGCCGGAAAATAAGAAAGGTACTTTCTCGCATAGCTGATCGCTTCTTTTTCATCTGCAGCGAGGATATCCCCGCAACCGCTCACCGAACAGTGCATCCTTGCTCCGCCCATTTCTTCCAGGGTAACTTTTTCGCCGATTACTTTTTCAGCCATTCTTGGTGAGCCCAGATACATGGACGCATTCTGGTCAACCATGATAACAACGTCACAAAATGCAGGAATGTATGCTCCGCCTGCAGCAGAAGGTCCAAAAAGGAGGCATACTTGAGGAATCATGCCTGACATTTTTACCTGATTATAAAAAATCCTTCCAGCTCCCCTGCGATTCGGGAACATGTCAATCTGATCGGTAATCCGTGCACCTGCAGAATCGACCAGATAAAACATCGGAACTTTCAGCCGCTGTGCTGTTTCCTGGATACGAATAATTTTTTCCACAGTCCGGGCACCCCACGAGCCCGCTTTAACCGTAGAATCATTCGCCATCGCACATACCGTCTGTCCGTTTACCTTGCCCGTTGCCGTGATGACACCATCAGCGGGAAGATCTCCCGCCTGGCTGTTTGCAAACAGTCCGTCTTCTTCATGAAATTCACCTTCATCAAATAACAGCGAGAGACGTTCTCTTGCAAACATCTTGTTTTGAGAGGCGTTTTTAGCATGATATTTTTCCGCACCGCCTGCTTTAATCTTGCTGACAAGTACTTCATAGGACGATTCTGTCTTCGTTGAATCCATCGTTATCCCTCCATCCGCGTTAAAGAGTGAGCGCTCGTTCAGTTTTTCTCCGTAACCTTAAGCCAGAGTAACTAGAACGTCTCCTTCATTTACGAAATCTCCAACCGCTACTTTAATCTCTTCTACTGTCCCTGCCGACTCTGCTTCGACCGGTATTTCCATCTTCATTGATTCGAGGATGATCACACTCTGTCCCGCTGATACCTGGTCTCCTTCTGATACAGCAATATTCCATACTGTTCCTGCCATTGATGCGATAACCTGTTTCATTCTCATACACTCCTACGTATTTTATTGTTCTGTAACCTTTGGCTTCTCACTTAAAAAACCTGTCGTATAGACCCCTTTTTGAAAATCAGGATCCTCAAGAACCTTTATAAAAAGAGGGGCATTTGTTTTTATCCCTCTGACCTCAAACTCGTTAAAAAACTCAGCTGCTTTCTTTAGGCACTGCTCTCTGTTGGAATCGCTTACAATAATTTTCGCAATCATTGGGTCATAAAACGGAGAGACAGTGTTTGTTGCTGCATAACCTGCATCAATTCGGATTCCTTCTCCTTGAGGGAACGAAAGAACTTCAATTTTTCCTGGTGAAGGAAGAAATTTAACAGGATCCTCTGCATATAGGCGGAATTCCATACTATGGCCTTTCTGCTGCACTTCATTCTGCAGGAGCGGGAGCGATTTTCCTGAAGCCACTTCAATCTGCCATCTCACAAGATCCAACCCGGTCGTCATTTCCGTTACGGGGTGTTCGACCTGAAGACGGGTATTCATTTCAAGAAAATAAAAATGCCCATCGCCATCAACGATAAATTCCACTGTTCCCGCATTCGTATAGGAAACAGATTGAGCAGCTTTCACTGCGGCTTCACCCATTTCTCCACGCAGTTTCTCAGTTAAATAAGGTGAAGGTGATTCTTCAATGACTTTTTGATGCCTCCTCTGAATGGAACAGTCTCTTTCAAACAAATGGATGATGTTTCCTTGGCTGTCTCCAAATACTTGAACTTCAATATGGCGGGCAGGGCTGATAAATTTCTCTATAAACATACGGTCGCTGCCAAAATACATTTTAGCTCGCTGCTGGCTGGAGAGGAACTGCTTTCGAAGGGTTTCTTCATCGTCACAGCGGACCATACCAATCCCGCCGCCTCCTGCGCTTGCCTTAAGCATAACAGGATAGCCGATCTTGCCAGCGATAGATGCCGCTTCTTCTACATCCGCAATCGGTTCAGTCGTTCCAGGGACAACAGGGACACCCGCTTTCTCCATGGTTTTTCTCGCCTGAACTTTGTCTCCCATGGCCTCCACTACGTTCGGGGACGGACCGATGAACGTTATGCCCAGTTCTTCTATTTTTTTAGCAAACTCCCCGTTCTCGGAGAGGAATCCATAGCCTGGATGAATCGCATCAACCTTTTCAGATTGTGCAATCTCAATGATTTTGTCCTGGTTCAAGTAAGATTTAATGACCGGGGGTTCTCCCAGATGATAAGCACGAGTGGCCTGCTGAACGTAGGGAAGTTCCTTGTCAGCATCCGAATAGACCACAATAGATTCTATTCCCATTTCCGAACACGTTTTAACGATTCGTCCGGCAATTTCTCCCCGGTTAGCGATCAATATTTTCTTCACTTTATATCCTCCCTTCGATGCTTCATTGTCGTATATTCGACAAAAAATATTTTTTTCCTTTTGTAAGCGGCAACAAAACGAATATTTCTTTTTTAAAGAATTTTTCGCATAATTAGTATATACTAAAAGAAACATAATCAACAGAGTCATTTGAGGGGGAACGAGTTATGAGCACCATGGAAACGTATACAGTTAAACGCTTAGTCATCAACTATAAAACATTAGAAGAATTTAAACAGTTCAAAGAATACGGTATTCAGGAGCTGTCTATGCTTGAGGATCTTCAAGATAACATTATTGAAAATGACAGTGAGTCTCCTTTTTACGGAATCTATTTTGGCGACAAATTAGTGGCCAGGATGAGCTTATATAGAATTGAGGCAGCATACGACCGTTATTTCAGTCCACCACAGGATTATTTTGAATTGTGGAAGCTGGAAGTACTGCCGCAGTATCAAGGGAAAGGCTACGGAAAAACGCTGGTTCAATTTGCACAATCGTTCAATCTTCCAATTAAAACAAATGGAAGACAGCAATCGAGCGGGTTCTGGGAGAAAATGGGCTTTGAAGCCGTTACCTACAATGAAGAAAGGGACCGCGGGGAAAACCCTTATGTGTCCTATCCAAAAGGGGTAACTGAACAAGCGCTATAATTAAATAAGCAAAAATAAAAAAAGATGGCGGAGAGCGCCATCTTTTTTTATTTTTCAAGTTTTTGAAGGCCATCTACTTTGAATGTCAGATGATTGCCGCCTTCTTCATCCGTCGCCACCATTTTTCTAGCACGGTCCATGATTTCTATCAGTGCTTTATAATCTTCACAAACGAGCTGGTATTCATGATTTAATTTCTGAATATGGGACTGAAACTGAGCATTTTGTGTTTTCAGTTCCTCCACTTGATTCCGAAGATTAGCCAGCTCTTGGCCCGAACGGCGTTCTTCAGTAGATTTAAAATTCTTCAAGAAGACAATGACATCATCCAGTGATAAAGACTTTTCCTTCGCAACGACATATTCATCTCTTTTACCAGCATGCCTCGAAACGTCTACACGGCTTTCCTCATAATCAATCTTATCTTTATTTCTTTCTTTCCGCTGCTTTTTTGCTATAGCGATGGCTGATTCATACCTTTTTCTGATCAAAGAATTCCATCTGAACCCACAGGCCGCAGAAGTACGTGACAGTTTTTCTCCCACTTCTTCAAACGCTGCCAGCTGAGTGCTCCCTTCCCTGATATGGCGAAGTACAACATCTGCTAGCAATACATCTTCTTCCTGGTTCCAAGCATCCTGGCGAACAACAGTCAACCTAATCCCTCCATCTTTTATGTCGTTTTTACATAGTTATGCAATTAATAGAAAAGATAGACTTTTGTTCTATTAATAAGAGGTCTCCATCGTACGTTTTCCATTTCGCCAGGATACTATACTTAGTAAAAAGATCAAGGCAAATCAGTTGCTGTTATTGAAAAATGCTGCCACAGCATGGTGATGATTTTCTGATTCCCAGAGCTTTGCACATGTTTTTATTTCTTCATCTGCTCTTGTATTAATTTCTTGGAAGGGAAGACTGCGAAGATATACCTGTTTATAGGCCATCAGCACATCAACCGAATGTTCCGTATACCTTCTTAAATATTTAGTGCACTCTGTTTGAATGTCACCGTCTTTTATCAGATACTGTAAAAATCCTTTGTCGGCCGCATGTTTCGCCGTCAGCTTTCCTGCGCTCCACAGCATATCCAGTGCATCCAGTTTCCGTACCCTCTCCATGAGATAGGTGCCGCCTCCCCATCCTGTTGTAATCCCGAGCGTTCCCTGTACGAAGCCCATCTTCACATTCGCCGAAGCGATCCTGACATCACAGGCAGACGCGATTTCACATCCGCCTCCTACTGCCGTTCCATTGATCAAGGCGGCAGTTGGCTTCGGGAAGAAAAACAGGCTCTTCAGCACTTCACCCATCCTCGAAAGCATAATGTGAGCTTGTCTTTCTGTTTTGAGACCTGAAAAAGCCCGTAAATCTCCCCCAGCACAAAATGCCCGGTTTCCAGCTCCTCTGATCACTAAGACTTTTACTTTATCATTTTGTCGGGCTTGAGTTATGTATTCCTCTAATTGCTCCATTACCTCGAAATCCACGGCATTTCTGACTTCAGGACGGTTGATGGTGATCCATCCGATCTCATCTTCAATTGTATACAGTACTTTTTCCATCTAATTCCCCCTTTACGTCACACATATAGTTCGTTTTTAAGCGGGAAAATCCTTTAATTGATCAATAAATCCTCAATTTACATATATATAAAAAAACAGGAAGCAGATTTGCTTCCTGTTTCTTCTTATTTGCTGCTGATTACTTCTTTTCCTTTGTAAGAACCGCATTCACGGCATACGCGGTGAGAAAGTTTGTATTCTCCACATTGTGGACATTTTACCATACCAGGCATTTCAAGCTTGTAATGAGTACGGCGCTTTGCTTGGCGGGTTTGGGAAGTTCTGCGAAAAGGTACTGCCATGTTATCCACCTCCTTAAAATGGGGTATTGGTTTTGTCTGAAACATACATCAGATTTTCCAATTTTACGATTTGTCTTTGTCAAAAAACTTGGCAAGATCCGCAAGTCTGGGATCAATCTTCTTCTTGCGGTCTTCCTCAGTAACGACCTGCCATCCTTCTCCTTCAGGCGGAGCCTTCTTATCCTTAACATCAGGTCCGGCTACCACTTTGATCGGCTTTTCAAGCAGAATATGCTCTTGTATATAAGGCATCAGATCAAGGAAATGCCCTTCAACCGTGTGAAGGTTCTCCTCTTCAGCCGGTACCGTATATGAAGGATCCAGAAGAAAAATTTCGGTTGTCTTTATCGAAAATGGAAAATGGACATCTGCCAATGTGTTTGAGCAGGGAAGAACCATTTCTCCCTGAATTTTCAGGTAAAAGGTGGCTTTCTGCTGAGTAACATCGGCATGTCCGCTAACATGAACAGGCGGTATATCGCGAATTTCCTTATCAAGCGATTTTAGTTCACTTGCATCAACATACTCATCAAATTCAAGCGGTTTTCGATAAAAGTTTTTTAATTCCTGTAGTGACCAATTCATCTATTTTCACCTCAAGGCAACAGTAATAATTATATCGGCCATAAAGAGAAATGTCAACATATTATCTTTACAGCATGTTCTTTAAAGAATCAGCGATTAACGTTAAACTAGAATAAGTACCATGTTTATTCAAAAAGGAGGTTAATCTGTGAAAGCCTGCGGAATCATCGTCGAATATAACCCTTTCCATAATGGACATTCTTATCATTTGCAACAATCAAAAAAACAATCAGAGAGTGACATAATTGTTGCCGTTATGAGCGGGAATTTCCTGCAGCGCGGTGAACCCGCCATCCTCTCGAAATGGGACCGGTCTAGAACGGCCCTTATGGGAGGCGCTGACCTTGTTATTGAACTACCCTATCTGTTCGCCGTATCACCTGCACCTATTTTTGCACAATCCAGTGTCTTTCTTTTAAATGAAATGGGTGTTGATGCTATCTGCTTTGGCAGTGAATCAGGAAACATGGATTCATTCTACCATACAATTTCAGAACTGGAGAAGAATAAAACTCTATATGATCAATCTTTTCAATCGTTTATAAAACAAGGGTATTCATTTCCGAAGGCTTCTTCCCTTGCGGCCGATTCACTTATGTTAAGCAGCAATACCCTCGATCTGGCCAAGCCCAATAATATTTTAGGCATTGAATATGTAAAAGCAATCCTCGATCAGGAGTTCTCCATCAAGCCTAATACCATTAAACGGATCGGGGCCGCCTATCACGAAGATCAAATCACTGCACATAAAATTGCAAGTGCAACCGCCATAAGAAAGACTTTATTTGAATCTGAAAATATAAGCACAAACGAAATTAAGGAAGCGGTTCCAGATTATACACGGGATATACTAGAGAGTCACCTTCAGGAAACAGGACAATTCACTACATGGGAGTCATTATATCCAATCCTCCGGTATAAACTGCTCTCATCAACACCAGAACAGTTAAGTGAGCTGTATGAAACAGAAGAGGGCTTGGAGCACCGCCTCCGTTCAGTTATCTCAGGCGCAAATAATTTTCATGAGTTTATGGCTGCCTTAAAAACCAAACGCTATACATGGACAAGGCTTCAGCGGATGTGCCTTCATATCCTGCACAATATTAAAAAAGAAACAGCTGCAGAATGGGTTCGCAAAGGGCCTCCATACATACGCATTCTGGGAATGAGCAGTGATGGGCAGAAGTACTTAAGAATGCGCAAAAAAGAGGTCACTGTACCAATTGTAACCACAGTCTCACAGTACAGTCACCCTATGCTGGAGCTGGAACAGCGTGTCTCGTCCATTTATTATGCCGGATATCCGCAAGCGGTTCTTTCCAAAAAAATAAAGGAAGAGTATAGTACTCCTCCCTTACGCTTTGACAGAAGCAAGGACCACTTTCTATAGGTCTTTGCTATTTTATTTTAATTTGTTCAGGTAGTTGATTGCGTCATCCATTTTTTTAACTGGTATGATCTTCATATCCGTTTTAATATCTTTCGCTGCTTTTACAGCATCTTTGTAATTGTTGGCACTGACAGGTGCAAAAAAGATTTCAGCACCTGCTTTGTCCGCTGCCACAATCTTCTGCTGAATGCCGCCGATCGGCCCGACTTCCTCATTAATATTAATCGTTCCTGTTCCCGCAATCTTGTGTCCCTTCGTCATATCGCCTTTTGTCAGCTGATTTAAGATTTCCAGAGAAAACATCAAACCTGCTGAAGGGCCGCCGATTTCACTTGTTTTTATGTAGATCGGCGGATCAACTTTAATCTCTACATCTGTTACAGGATATGTAATGCCGATGCCCGCTCTTTTTTCATTGTTCTGGCTGAGTTTTTTAGGGAATTTAGCAAGTGCTACGGTTTTCGCAAATGTCTTTTTGCCTCTGAGGACTTTTAATTGCACTTTGTCTCCCGCTTTTTTCCCTGCCAATTTTTTTAGCAGCTCTTCTGTTGTTTTTACCGGTTTTCCTTCTAATTCCGTAATCTCATCCCCGACTTTTAGCTTTCCTTCTGCAGGCATACCTGAAATAATTCCGGTGACGTAGACACCTTTGCTGATGATTTTTACATTTTTTCCAGCTTTCCGGTAAGCTACTACTGTAGCTGCGTGCTGAGAATCCTGCATCATCTGTAGCTGCCGCTGGTTGTATTCTTCATCTGTTTCATCGTCAGAACGAACTTCATTTGCCGGCAGAAGTTCACGGTAATCGCTTACTTTTGCATATAAATATTGAGGGATATTTGCTTTTCCGATCCGTACGGTGGTCAGCATAAAGCTTCCCTTTTCTTTATCGCCGTCTTTTACATGAATAATGGGTGCCAGTTCATTGGCACTTCCCGGTGATGTCACATAATAAGGCAGTGGATACAGTGCGATGACCAGCGCCAGCACGATCACCCCGAGAAGTGATAATTTACTAATCCGGCTCGATCTCCGGGGGTTTTGATGGTCTTTCATGATTGTTCTCCTTCCATTTCTCAATTCTGCTTTTAATCATCTCAATTTTACTTTTCCCTGCTTCTTCTCCAATTAAGATGATCTCACTTACATTCTTAAAAGCTGTCGAGCTATATTGTTCGACCATCGGCCTGATCATAATATCAGCTGAGATCTCATGATAGCGGACAATTTCTCTTTGCATGATATCAATGCTTTGGACAATAACATCCAGAATGGAAGCCATCTCCGGCTGAGCTTTAAAATGAGAGATATCTACAGCGATCACAATATCTGCTCCCATTTCCCTTACAACAGCAGCCGGCACTCTTTCGATCACTCCTCCGTCAACGAGCAGCCTGCCGCCTATTTTTTCAGGTACAAAAATGCCAGGAATGGAAATGCTTGCCCTGACCGCCTCGGCAATCGGGCCTTTTCTAAAAACAATTTTTTCACCTTTGATCAAATCAGTAGCAACAATGGAAAGCGGGATGATGGTGTCTTCAATCTTTTTATTTTGTGTGAGCAGGCGGACCAGTTCTTTTATTTTTTTTCCTGAAACAAACCCCATTTTAGGAACTGTATAATCCATATAATACTTTCTTTTAAATAAAGTTGCCATTTTTATGAGATTCTCATTATTATGCCCCATTCCAACCATAGCTCCGACTAGGGCACCCATACTGCTTCCCGCGATCATATCAATCGGTATTTCCGCTTCACGGAGTGCCTTGATTACTCCTATATGTGCAAAGCCCCTAGCTCCACCTGACCCTAGTGCCAAACCGATGATCGGCCTCTGCATTACAGACTCCTCCTAAAACTTTTGTCCTTTTTAAGATATGGTCTAATTAACTTGCCTATACGTATAAATATATAGATGGACAAGGGATGGCTCTTTAGTCTCACTTGATGAAACGGGGGATGAAAGTGAAATGGAATTATTATAAATCTATCGTACTCTCTATAGCCGCGATCACGCTCGCTGCTGCGGTTATGATCTTTCCAAAAGCGGCGTTTACGGCATCGCTGGACGGTTTAGAGATGTGGTGGGAAGTTGTTTTCCCTTCTCTTTTACCCTTTTTTATCCTTTCCGAAATCTTGATCGGGTTTGGTGTTGTTCATTTTTTCGGCGTGCTGTTTGAGCCTTTAATGCGTCCTTTGTTCAAGGTTCCCGGTTCTGGGGGATTCGTCTGGGCCATGGGGCTTTCATCCGGTTTTCCGGCTGGAGCCAAACTTACGGCCAGACTGTGGCAGCAAAAAGAAATCACTACGATTGAAGCAGAGAGACTCGTTTCTTTTACGAACTGTTCGAACCCGCTGTTTATCTTTGGAGCAGTGGCTGTCGGTTTTTTTAACAATCCGTCTCTCGGTATCGTTTTGGCCTTAAGCCACTATGCAGGAAACATTCTTGTCGGCCTCACCATGAGATTCCACGGGAAGAAAATGATGAAAGGGGAAGATTCGAACCGCTTTTTAACAAGGTTCAAGCCGTTAAGCGCTCTGCAAAAAATGCATCAGGCCCGGCTGGCTGACGGCCGGCCCATCGGAAAGCTGTTAGGAGATGCTGTTCAATCATCTACCAGTACACTTCTGATGATCGGAGGATTTATCATCTTGTTTTCAGTGATCAATAAGGTTTTAAGCCTGTTGGCGATAACGCCTGTCTTTGCACACCTGCTTGAAAAATGTCTTTCGATCCTCTCTATTTCAGGCGTCCTCAGCTATCCGCTCATAACGGGCTTATTTGAGATCACTCTCGGCAGCAAGCTCGCCAGCGAAAGCACAAGCATGCTTTTACAGCAATGCATTATTGTCAGTTTCATTCTCGCCTTCAGCGGCTTTTCTGTTCAGGCTCAGGTTGCCAGCATTCTTGCTGATACGGACATTCGCTTCAAACCGTTCTTTTTCGCCAGGCTTTTGCACGGTCTGTATGCTTCTGTACTAGCAGCGCTGTTCTTTCCCTTGTTTCTTTACAGTCATTCCAAAACATCAATAACTGTTTGGGCACAGAACCAATTGATGATGTACCCTTGGGATGAATATTGGCACTTCTTTATAAAAGCAGGTTCATATATGACACTTGCTGCTCTTATTCTTTCTATATTGATCTGGGGTCTTAAGCATTCGCTCAACAAAAAAAACCCCCGTTTTCATTAAAGGGGGGAACTGAACTTTTGTTTTAATGCGTCCTGTACGGCGGGGGGAACGAGTCCCTCTACAGATGCATGGTATTTAGCTGCCTCTTTAACGATACTTGAGCTTAAGAAGGAATACTGATTGTTTGTCATCATAAAAAACGTTTCTACTTCTTCGTTCAGCTTTTTGTTGATGGATGCAATCTGCATTTCATATTCAAAATCCGATACTGCCCGGAGCCCCCTAAGTATGACGCTTGCTCCTACGCTTTTAACATAATCGATCAAAAGTCCGCTGAATGAATCGATCCGGACATTTGGAAGTTCACCTGTCACTTCCTGTAGCAGGCCTAACCGTTCTTCTACAGAAAATAATGGGCTTTTGCTCTGATTTTTCGCTACTACAACGATAACCTCATCAAAAACCTTTGCGCCTCGTTTGATAATATCCAAATGTCCAAGTGTGACTGGGTCAAAACTCCCAGAACAAACTGCTATATTCGGCATGGTCTCCACCTCTTGTCCAATGTATTTACTCTTCTCTGCGTAAATATAAAGAAAGCTTAGTACTTCCGTAAGTCTCTTCCCTCACTCTTTCAAGACTTCCGATCGATGAAGGGAGGAGCACCCCAGGATCGTGTTCAGCTACAACCTGAACTCCCTTGCTTAATAAGCCATATTCATCAAGTTTTGTTATGTCGTCGGCAATCCGCTGTTTCGCATAAGGCGGATCAAGAAGCACAAGGTCAAATTGAAACTCCCTTTTTTTCAGTGCCTTTAAGGCTCGCTGTGATTCTATTCTATAAACTTCTGTCTTTTCTTCATAACGGCATGCTTTAATATTATTCTTAATCGTCTCTGCTGCCTTTATGTCACGGTCCACAAAGATCATCTTATCCATTCCCCGGCTAAGAGCCTCTATTCCGAGCCCTCCACTGCCGCCGTATAAGTCCAGTCCAATTCCGCCATCAAAATAAGGGCCGATAATATTAAAAAGTGACTCTTTGATTTTATCTGTTGTGGGGCGTGTTGACTGTCCCGGAACAGCTTTCAAAGGCCTGCCCTTGCATTCACCTGAAATAACTCTCATTTTTCCACACCTTACATATCAATTTACGATTAATGGCTGCTTCCAGCTCTTATTCAACATTATCCTATCACACTTTTTTTAGAATAAACAGAAACTGTCAAGTTATTTTACAAGCCTAAAGTATAGAAAATTAGAGCAGGGCTATACTAATCCTAACAACATCCCTAATGATGTTGTTGCCAACCGCGGAGAAGACTTACTTCCCCATAAGTTCTTCCTCCGGTTTCTCCTCTCCCATCGCCTTAAAGATAGTAAAAAGTGTTTTTACCTATCCTTGGGCAACCCGCAGATGTTCTGCGGGTTTTTTTTTGATTCTTAAAAAGCTCCACTCCCTTTTCAGCCTCAGCCTTGTGTGCTAAAGTCAAAGAAAGAAAGGGGGATCAACGCATCCTATGATTCAGCGTTTTATTGAACTCGGAGAAGGTTATTCAGATATTTATGAACTAATGGAAATCGCCGAAACGAACAAAAAGAGACTCAGTCAGCTGCTCTGTCTAAGAACTGAAATCAACGGGATTCAAAAAGCCTCATTCATCGTAGTACTGCATCCCGCAGATGAAGGAAAATTCCAGCCTTTATACATATGCCGGGAAGGGATTCCGGCAGATTCAAAGCGATATCAGCTTTTTGAAGGGCTCTCCCGGAAACTGGAGAAGAAAATCATCACCTTTGACGTGAAACCTTCAGGAGACTTCGAAGAAAAAGAACTGTATTTTCACTATTTGACCGGCATTTTGCGTTTAAATTATCTAATTCCGCCATTGTTATAAAATAAAAAGATGACCCAATCCTTCTTTCGGGTCATCGTCTTTTATAATCCCATCTTGTAATCATATTCTTTTGCTTTATCCGGGATCTTGCTTTCATATTCTGTTTTGATCTCATGTTTATGAGATCGTTTCACTTCTTTCACAAAATGAAGAGATTCCAGTTTGCCGGCAACATCATCAATTTTTGCTGCATCGCAATATATAACAGCATATTTCAACCGTTTTGAAATATAATGTACATTTCCATATCTCCTCAGCTGCTTTGAAAATTTCAGTGAATGCAAATAAACCGCAAGCCCCATTCGGTTTCCAATCATAAATTACTCCTTTAACACCATCATTTTTTTTAGTCTAGCATGATTATTATCAGTCTGCAATTTAATCCCATTTAAGAAAAGGAGTTTCCCCTATGAACCTTGACAACATTTGGAATGACTTCCTCGAGGCCGCACGGAAGACTTCCTTTATCCATTCTGCAGAAAAAAAACTCATCACCGGTATACCGTTTCTTTATATTAAAACGGATGGATCAGCAGACAGAACGAAAATAGAGGAAGAGATAAAACTTCGATCAATCCAAGCCATGAAGGGCAAAAGGCTGAACGCAGAAATATCCTATTTCAGGACAGATTCTCATTTATATGTATACCGGTTCCGATTTCTCGTTCCTCAACAAAAGATGTTCTGCTGCGGCAACCTTTGTGAAGATTGTATCCGCTATCATAGATAAAAGAAAAATAAGAGCTCTGTTTCGAGAGCCCTTAACCGCAGCTGCATCCGCCTCCGCTTCCGCAACCGCCGCTGCAGCTTTTTGAATCAAAGAATGGGTTGCCTGTCGGCACTTTGATGTGCTCTGAAACGCTTCCCGCTATAAGGGAACTGCATTCGTTTAACAGGCTTTCCAATTCTTTCTCCGCTTTTTTGAAACCGGCTATGGTCTCATTAAAATCGAGTTCCCTTTTTAAAACCCTCACCTTTGTTGATACGGTTTTATAATCTGGATGATACTTTCCAAAACGCTGTACTTCCTCATACAGCTCTTTTGTTTTGTTGAACTCATTGATGAGCTTCTGAGCATTTGCGTCTTGTTCAAGATTATATTTACACACTCGGTATTGTATGGCAGCTTCTGATTCAGCTATCATCTTTCCGAGAGAATAGGATTCATCCAGCAATTCAAAATCCAGCACTAATCCCAGCATCCTCTCACTCCCTGCAGTGATTACTTATACTTTCTACCTTCATCTTATTATTATAGCCGAAATTATTATGAGATAAAAGAAAAACCGCCTCCATAACATTGACTCCTTCTTATAAAAAAAAGTATAATACTCTCGTTTGAAAGACTTTGAGAGCGAGGACCGCAATGAAACTTGTAACGTTTAACCCTTTTAGAACGATTGGAATCCCTGGCATACAGTATGTAAAGCCTGACAACATGTTCAAAGAGCTTGATAAAATAAAAGCAGCAGACGTCCTTCTTTTTCCGGAAAACTGGCAGGTTAACTCGTTGGTATATGGAATGAAGAAAAAAATATTTCCGAGCATCGAAAGTATTCAGCTCGGGTTTAGCAAAATGGAGATGACACGTGCGTTATGGACGGTTTGTCCAGAAAATCTTCCATACACTGAGATTCTAGGACATTCCAATGAGAACAAGCGCAAGGTTCTGGAGACTTTTCCTTTTCCTTTTGTTGCCAAGGAGATTCGTAATTCAATGGGCAAAGGCGTATTTCTTATTCATAACGAACAAGAATTCGAAGAATATGCAAAAGCAAACGATGTTTTCTATATACAGGAATACCTTCCGATTGACCGTGATCTTCGCGTATGCGTAGTTGGAAATGAGATTATTGGAAGTTATTGGCGCATAGGCAGCAACGGCTTTCATAATAACGTAAGCCAGGGCGGAACCCTCTCATTCGATAACATTCCTGCTGAAGCATTAGAGCTTGTCCTTCGTGTTGCTCAAGGACTCAATATCAACCATGCAGGCTTTGATATCGTTGCGGCGAACGGCCGTTTTTATATTCTAGAGTTTAATGTGCTTTTCGGAAACCAGGCCTTTAACCACCTTGCCGTATCTCCAGAGAAAAAAATTCATGAATATCTTACAGCAGCTGAGTTGGACCGGTAAGCAAAGTATGACCTTTATTATGGTGAAAAGAGAAGCCTATAGCAGGCCTATAGGTCTTCTCCTTTTCCCATCATGCTCAGAAAATCAATCATCAATCCCACTGTTTTCACTTGATTGTGGAACTTATCAATCCGCTGGCCAAATGTCCTCCCAAAAAACACATTCGCTTCACTTTCCATCACTTCCAGCAGGAGGGGATTTCTCGTTAGATCCCGATACCATCTAGGCTGCTCCCGAATAAAAAACTTAAGATCTGGTCTAGTATTTAAATAGTCAATAATTTCCCTTCTCATCCGTCACACCCCTTAGTCTTTAAATACTGAAAAATAACTATCCTTTGAATTTGACGGCGGGCCCTGAACTGATTTACTGCCCTGGAACTGCTTCAGCAACTGATGAATGCCTTCTATCGCACCGCTGAATTGGACAATATGCTGCTGAATTTCACTGACATTGATGTCTCGAAACATGGAAAAAACATCTCCGACTGTAATTTCTTTTTTAGAATGTTCTTCAGCCGATTCCGGTTCCTGTTTCTGTTTTCTTTCCTTCAGTCCCCTGAAATTATCGGTTTTTAACGTATCCTGATCCTTTTCGGCCTTAAAAGCCTTCCAGCTTTCATGATTTGCTCCAAGGAAATACCAATCTTCATAGACATCCCTCCACGTACGATTATTTGAACGGACTTCACTTATCAGCTTAGGATGTTTCTGAACAAATATTCGGAATGCCTCAACGTCCTTTTTCATCTTCTCACCCCCGGCTGTCCTTCAACGACTACAATTCACCTATTACATGATACAGTTCCGCCTATAAAATGGTGCGCCTATTTTTCTTGTGCTGCTTTAAACATCGTTGTTTACCTTTGTTTTTTGTGTCAAAATTGAAGAGCAGCAGGCGTTGCAACTAGACAGAGAGAGGAAATAAAAAAATGGAATTGTATAAAGAGATGGAGTCTTTCATAACAGAAGCCTCCGAAGAAGAGAGAAATGTGCTGTCAGGCATCATAAAAAGCTTAAAAAATAAAAGAGAACACACCCACTCTACTTATATTTCAAGCTTAATGGATATGAAGCTGAACATCATTAGCGATCATAAATTGGAAATCACTGTGCCAATCACTCCATTATTAAGCAACACAATAGGAATAGTACATGGCGGGCTCACTGCAACTTTAATGGACACCGCTATGGGTACAGCAGCCAACCAGACGCTTTCTGAAGGATCAGCAGCTGTTACTGTTGAAATGAAAGTAAACTTTACTTCACCCGGAACAGGAAGCTTTCTTCGCTGTGAAGCAGAGGTGCTAAACCGTGGAAAAAAAGTCATCGTTACAGAATCAAAAGTTTACGGTGACCAAAACCAATTAATCGCCGTCTCGACCGGCACGTTTTTTATTGTAAGAAAGGCGTAAGCGGCCTGCTCAGGTTCGACAAGCGCTGGAGCTCTAACACAGCAACACGTTTTTTGTGTTTCAAAAAAAATAAGGGAGATCATCTGGCCTCCCCTGACTGCTTATCTTGGCTTTATAAAATTTTGTGTATAATTGCTCCCATAAACCCCCACACCCAATCTAGTATAGTTTTTATTTAAAAGCGCTTCCCGGTGGCCCTGGCTGTTGAGCCATCCCTCTACTGCAGCCGGTCCATCTGTATATTTTGCTGCAATATTTTCACCGGCCTGTGTGTACTTCACTTTTCCCGCTTCTAGCCGTTCGGCCAAGTCACCTGACGTGGGTGAAGTATGCGAAAAATAATTAAGCTCTTCCATTTCTTTACTGTGGTTATAGGCCACTTTTGCTGTCTTGCTATCCTTTTCTAAAGGAGCTAACCCATGTTTTAAGCGAATGACATTGGTAATATCCAGAATCTGCTGTTCTTGTCCTTTTTCAATTTTTCTCTTCAACTTTTCGGAGAATACAGGCTGTTTCTCCAAGCTGCCTCTGTATACGACAGAATAGGGTCTTTGCATGAGCAATGTTTCTTTATCCAGATACCTGATGCTGGAAAGCTCTTGAGTAAATTTATCAAAATAAAGCTGAGCATAAATATCATGAAATGGAATAAGAGGACGGGTATTCATTTCATCTTCCGATAGCTCGAAACGAAAGAAATCATCTGTTTTATTAACGGTAACCTCACTCTTAACAGGAATCTCTTTTAGAAGCGACGTTACGGACTGGCCGATCTTGAACGGTTTGATCGGCACTCCGTCCCCTGCCACAAAGACGGTTACCACTTTATTATCTTTGATTCCTGCCTGCATATACTGGTTCTCGGAACTTGAGTAAACATACCAGTCATATCCGTAAGCTGATGGTTCGATCCGGTCTGGGGGGCCAAGACGTTTGGTCAGATAGTTATTGCTTTTACCTACAAAATTAGCCACGGTCGATTTTTCGATGCTTAATGTTTGAATACTCTCCTGAGGGATTTTATGTTTCTCCTGTCTCTCAGGAGTAGGATAAGAATTCTGATCACAACTGTCCAAAAAGAACGAGATAACGAGAATTGCAAAAAGCGTTAGGATTGCTGTTTTCTTCAAAAGTGGTTCTCCCTTCAAATATACCTTTCATAACTGTACTTCACAATTGTGGAATTTGTCTATAAATTAAAGGGGCTGTCCAAGAAGTCTGTAAGCTGTTGATTTCCGTTCCAGGCTGCTCGCTTTTACCGGCGCGAGCTCCTACTTTCGCGGGGCGTGCGTTGAGCCTTACCGGCGTGAACGCCTGCTTTTTGGTGCAAGCACCGGAGGGAGTCTCACCTGTCACGCTGGTCCCGCAGGACAAGGAACGCTCCGGCAGCTTTTTATCGCACGAAGAAAATGTGAAGTTCATTTTCGAGGAGTCTCGCATCTTCCACTTCAATTAACTTTTCATTGAAGATTTTTCAAGCCAAAAAGGGGCTGCCTGAAGGTCAATTTTCGACTTTCTGGACAGCCCCTTATTTAGGATATTTGCAATTTTACTGAAGCTGATCTCTTTGTTCCGAAATCTCACTTAGTGCCGCACCTGCTTTAGAGTCTGTTTCTTTATGCACAGCGATGTCTCCAAGGGAAACAATTCCAACTAAATTGCTGTTCTCTACGATCGGCAAGCGGCGGATCTGATCCTTTGACATGAGATCGGAAGCTTCCTCTATGTTCATGTCCGGGCTCCCTGTTATGAGTTCACTGCTCATGACATCCGTTACCTTCGTTGAACCCTGTTTCTTCTCTGCAACTGCCCTGATGACGATATCTCTGTCCGTGATGACTCCAAGGAGTTTCTTTCCTTCACATACTGGAATGACCCCTACATCATCCTGTTTCATTTTTACAGCAATTTCATAGATGCTGTCCTGTGGTGAACAAGAATCCACGTTCGTTGTCATAATGTCACTTATTGTTTTCATTAAAGATTCCTCCATACTCAATTTTTATCGAGATTAGTGTTCACTTCTGAAGGCATTTTATACGCCCATTCAATATAGGGGAAATATTATGACAACGATTGCATCTTTAAAGCATTCATACTATCATAGATAAGTAAAGGTTTACATGAACAGTGGGAGGTTAAGGAAAATGTTATTTGAAGAAAGCGGCCTGAAGGGGCAAGTTGTCCAATTTTCAATTCTTGAACATATTATGCATAACCATGGAATCATCCGTGCAGGACAGTGGGATTATGAAAGAATTACATACGATTATAAATTTGAAGATATGACGAATGGTGACGTATATTACTTGCGTTTTCCATGCCGTGTGGCAGAGGGCGAAGTTGAGAGCTCTCATGCAAAGATTGAACTGTCGGATCCTTATCTTGGAAAACACTATTATCCGCACGGTGTTGAATATGATGAGGAGTTTCCTAAAACAATTACAGATCATTGCAAAAAACTTATTAATCAAGTGATAGAAGAAATCAAATAATGCCCTTCCTGCAAAAAACCCTTTCCTGTCGGAAAGGGTTTTTCCTTATTCTCTTTTTCCTATTGCATATCCTTCAAACAGCCTTCCTCCGTATGGCTCAAGCACATCATCTGCAAAGCCAATCACCTGCTGTTTCTCTCTTGCTTTATAGTACTCATCAAACACCTGAACAAAACGTAGTGCAAACTCCTCATCAAATTCTTTTAACGCCCTTACCATCCATTTCCCTTCACCAATCCAGCAGCTATTTACACGGAGGATAAATTCATGGATCATGTACGCCAATTTTGAAACAATGAAAAGATCTTCAGATGGATTACTCGACCCTTCCAGATCATCAAGCAGGTTTGTGATCTCATAGCGGGCAGAATCCACTTCTTTGGACTTCCACGGTGACGGGCCTCTTTTTAACAGAGCCAGAGATTCATTTTTGATGGCAGCTGCCTGTCCGTTGTCTTTCAGAATGATCCCTTCTGCGCACATCTGTGGAAGTGAGGGTCTTGCTCTGTCTCTGTTTTCCTTAAAAAAAACTTTATAAGACTGAAAGCTGTGAACGAATGCTTCAATTGGCCATCCAAACTCCAGGTACGATTTTCTAAACGAATGTTTTGCCAAGGCATCAAAAATCACAATATCGAGATCAGAGCTTTCGGTACCTTCCCCTCTAACGATACTCCCCGCTAGAAATACAACTTCTCCCGAAGGAAAGAATTGATCAATAAACTTTTTGGCAGCCTCAACGGCCGAATCTCTATTTGACATTATTTCATTCTCCTTAAAAAAAGTCGTAGATAAATGGTGTGTTTTTTGGGAGCAGTGATTCAAATAAAGCGATATCTTCTTCCCTCCCGGATATTCTCCCATGATTCAGCAGGCTTTTAGGTTGTTTATAGTTAAAGAGAATAGCCGTCAGTTCCTTTATTCCAAGGGAAATTCCACGTTTAGGCGCCATTTGGCATGAAAATTCTCCTTCCTTAGCAGGAAAGAAATTCACACTTTGCTGTATCCCATCTGCTGTAACGGAATAGGTACCTGTATTCCATTCAGCGAAGTCATCTTTCACGTGGAGAAACAACGTTTCACCTGGAATCTTGTTAAATGGATATTCTCTTAGAGCCTCAAGAACGTTGACAACTCTCGCCATAAAATAACTGTGCTGCTCCTGATGAATCTTAGGATCATCCAAATAAAATCCCATTTCATCATCAGGGGGAGCTACAATGGTGACTTCGTTAATCATTGAATCATGATTCCTTATAAAGTTCCAAAGCCCTTCCCAGCTCTCTCTGTCCAGTGCAACAAACTCTTCGATCTCCATTACATTCTCTTTTATTGAATAAAGGATATAACCTGCACCCTCGTTGTTGCTTTGCCGATAGAGTGCTATTTTTGAGTTTGAAAGCACATTATTATTCCACCACACTTCGTTTCGCTTCAATGAGCCGTTATAGCGTTCTGAGAATCTCTCATATATTGGAGACAGTATAGGTGAACTTTCTTCAGATAGTCGTTCTACTCTGCCGCTCACCTCATGAAAGGGCGGAAATTGGATTTTATGTATTTTATATTTTTTGTAATCACACGTTAGTTCCCATCCAAAACTTCGGTAAAACTTTACTGAAAACGGATGAAGCATGGATAGATTAGTACCCGTGTTATTCATCACTTCCAATGAATGTCTGAGCAGCTGCCTGACCAGTCCCTTTCTTCTGTTCTCAGGCCAGGTCGCTACTCCAGCCAAACCGCCCATTTTTACGGATTTTCCCCCTAAATAAGCATCAAACGGAAGCAAATGCAGTTTAGCCAGCAGTTGGCCATCTTTATCAAACGTACCGTAAACGCTTGCAGGATCGAGATTTCGAAGTCTCTTTTCTATATCTTCTTTTGTTAATGAATATCTGAATGCATACTGTGAAAGCTCAAGAGAATGCATCAGTTCTTCCTTTTGAAGGTTTCTAATCACTGGTTTTCCTCCTTTTTCTCTCTAACAACTAGTTCGACATTATACGGTACAACTCTTTTTTTTCAAAAAAAAAAGTTAACCGGCAACCGGTTAACTTAATGTCTTTATGAATGATTTGCGGCAGCACTCATTTTGATCAATGCTAAATCTTCTTTGTCTTTCGCCCGTTCTCTTTTTACCCACTTATAAAAAATGTGTCCAAGAACTACTCCATAAACCACTTCCTGGAGAATCTTCATAACAATACCTCCGGTCATCTGGTCTTCTAATGGAGGGAGAAACGATACCAGTTCTGGCGCATGAGCATACGTTGCATAGAGCAGATGGCCGGCAAACATGATCAATGCACAGGCTGGCGTCAGTAAAACACCGCTTGCGAATACATATCCAACCTTTTGTAAATCAGACAATGAATTCAATTCTTCAATTGGACAGAGAACTGGCCACCACATCGTAAATGCCGTGATAAACAAGATGGTATGGCTGAGAAAAGCCACAAATCCATTTGCCATGACTGCGTCAAAGACAACTGGCATATGGTAAATGGAAAACAGCGTAATAAAGACTAATAACGCAATGAGCGGTTTTGTTAAAAAGCGTACGATGTTCATCATTGAGTTCTGAAGGCTAAACCACTTCAAATACAAACCATGCGGCATACCGAGGATCATAAGCGGCGGAACCACAAGATAGCTTACTGCCATTTCAATCATATGCACGCTGAATAAATAATGATGGCCGATGACATTTAACGGACTGCCTTTGGAAATATACAAAAATACAAGACCTGCTGAAAAAAAGAACTTTTGCAGCATTGTTGTTTTTAAAGCCGAGTTTTTGTTGCCGTAATTTTTAAAATATAAAATGCCGATGATCAAAATTAGGATGAAAATATCCGGCCGGTAAAGGCTGTAAAAACTAAAATCACTGATTTTTTCATGACTCATGTTATGGTCCATTATATAAACTCCTTTCCCACGGAAAGCAGGGATGTTCAATATTTATGAAAAATGGCTGCTTTAAGCAGCCATTTTCCTTTTAAGAAGTCCAGATCATTCCTGCAATACCAACAACCGTAATGGCTGCAACAAGGATTCCGCACATCATTCCCCAAAGCGGGAAATCATGTCCCTTATGACTTAAATGCATCCAGATATACAATTGAAAGAAAACTTGAACAACAGCAAGTACAAGAATAAATAGTACTGCAAAAGAATCTGCTACTTTATCACTCCAAATGGCATAGAACGCAATCAGTGTTAAAAGGATCATCATAATGAAAGAAACATTATGGTGTTTCCTCTCTTCTTTAAACGCCAATTTACGCTGCAGTGCCTCGCTGCGGTGAACATTGGTTTCAGGGTTGCTATGATTAGCCATCTCTTAACCCACCTTCCCCATAAGATACACAACTGTGAAAATGAATACCCAAACGACGTCAACAAAGTGCCAATAGAGGGCAAATAAATAATACTTTGGTGCGTTTACAAGCGTAATTCCGCGATTCCAGTTGCGTGCCAGCAATGTAATGATCCATAAACAGCCAAAAGCTACGTGGCCTCCATGGAATCCTACAAGGGTATAGAAGGCAGAACCAAAAGCACTGCTTGTAAAAGTATGCCCTTCATGTACATATTCATTAAATTCATATACTTCCAGGCCAAGAAAGCAAAGACCCAAGAGTAAGGTTACAAAAAACCATCCTTGCAAGCTCTTTACGCGGTTTTGCTTTAATGCAAGTACCGCATATACGCTTGTTAAAGAGCTTGTTAGCAGGAGCATGGTTGCCAGGAATACGGTTGGAAGCTTGAATAGTTCTTCAGTAGTCGGGCCATCCATATTCATATGGCGAAGGCCTAAATAGGTACCGAACAATGTTGCAAATAAAACTGTTTCTCCTCCAAGAAAAAGCCAAAATCCTAAAAATTTATTTTTGCCTTCAAGGGTGGCTTTTTCGGGATGTTCCGGAAAGTTAGCATCATTTAATCGTTCATCCGCGTGCATTATTCTTTAACCCCCTTTAAATCATCTTCCACTTCTTCTTTGTGAATATGGAAGCCATGGTCGTCAATAATTGAACGTAAGAACATGCAAATAAACGTGGCGATTATTCCAATGATTGTTACAGTTATAGTGTCATAAATTAATCCTAAAGCTGCGCTAAAAAGCCCGATTGACATAAAGAGCGGGAGGATGGATGGATTAGGCATGTGAATATCCCCGACTGGTTCTGCAGGCGTCATGCCTTTATTCCCAGCTGCTTTTTCAATCCAAAAGGCATCAAGTCCCCGAACTAATGGTGTTTGTGCAAAGTTATATTCAGGTGTGGGATACGGAATGGCCCACTCCAGCGTTCTTCCATTCCAAGGATCGGAAGAAGGTGCATATTTTTTTGAAGCTGAGATGATAATGTTAATAAATAATACAATCGTACCGATTGCCATTAAGAAGGCACCGATTGAACTTATAAAGTTTAATTGATCCAGGTCCTGACCGGAAAGGTATGTAAATACCCGGCGCGGCATACCCATAAGGCCCAAGAAATGCTGAGGGAAGAATGTAAGGTGGAAGCCGATAAAGAACGTCCAGAAATGAATCTTCCCAAGAGTTTCATTCAAAACCCTGTTAAACATTCTAGGATACCAATAGTATAGGCCTGCAAAAAGACCAAGTATTACGCCACCCACAATTACATAATGGAAATGGGCAACTACAAAATAGCTGTCATGGAATTGGTAGTCAGCTGAAGGAATGGCAAGCATAACTCCTGTTACCCCTCCCATTACGAATGTCGGGATAAATCCAACCGCCCAGAGCATGGCTGTTGAGAATACGATTTTCCCGCCCCACATCGTGAAAAGCCAGTTAAAGATCTTAACACCTGTAGGAACAGCGATAGCCATAGTTGCAACGGCAAAAATAGAGTTGGCTACAGGTCCAAGACCGACAGTAAACATATGGTGGACCCATACCATGAATCCTAAGAAACCGATCAATACGGTCGCGAACACCATGGCGCTGTATCCGAAAAGACGTTTTCTTGAGAAGGTCGCAACTACCTCACTGATCGCACCAAATGAAGGCAAGATGAGGATATAAACTTCAGGGTGTCCGAAGATCCAGAAAATATGCTCCCAAATCAAAATATTACCGCCATTGTCCGGGTTGAAAAAGTTTGCATCAAAAACCCTGTCAAAAGATAACATAAATAAACCAATAGTTAATGGAGGGAATGCAAATAGAATCAAACCTGATGTAACGAATGCTGTCCAGGTAAACAACGGCATGCGCATAAATGTCATACCTGGAGCACGCATGTTTATGATTGTTACCAGGAAGTTAATTCCGCCTATAAGGGTTCCTATACCCGAGATCTGAATTCCCAGTACATAAAAGTCCACCCCCGGTCCCCCGGACGTTGTTGAAAGAGGCGCATAAGCCGTCCAACCAGCGTCAGGAGCTCCTCCTAAGAGCCAGCTTAAATTCAGAAGTACTCCTCCGCAGAAAAACAACCAGAACCCCAACGCGTTTACAAATGGAAAGGCAACGTCCCTTGCCCCGATCTGCAATGGGACCACAGCATTCATATAAGCAAAAATCAACGGCATGGCCGCAAAGAAAATCATTGTAGTACCGTGCATCGTCAGCAATTGGTTAAACGTCTCAGCAGCAACAAAGTCATTTTCCGGTTTTATCAACTGAATACGCATTAACATTGCTTCGATTCCTCCAATGATGAAGAAGAATCCCCCTGCAACAAGGTATAAAATACCAATTTTTTTATGATCGACTGTAGTGAGCCAGTCCATCAGCCCACTTCTCTTTTTGTGACTTGCATGAGTAGACACCTTTTTACCTCCTTTTTACAAACCGCTCCTCTTGCCTATTGAAGTTTTAGACTTAGAAGATAGTCAGCTACTGCGTCAACTTCTTCATCGTTAAGGGGCACGTTCGGCATGTTATTGCCTGGTTTTACTTTTTGAGGATTTTTAATCCATTTTTCCAAGTTGGCTTTGTTATGTTCAAGCACACCGGCAACACGCTGTTTATCACCGAAACCAGTAAGATTAGGTCCGGTATTACCGCCGTTTTTGCCTACCGCATGACAAGACATACAGTTCTTTTTAAAGATTTTTTGCCCTTCAGCAGCATTTCCGGTAGCATTGCCGCTTGCATTCTTGAATGAATCTACCCAAGCCTTGTATTTTTCTTTTGAAACAACTTTTACTTTGAAATCCATAAGGGCATGAGAAGCACCGCATAATTCAGCACATTTTCCTTTATAGATCTGTTCTTTCTTTCCTGTTTCAATCCACATGTAGTTCTTGCTGCCGTCACCGGGATTGGTGTCTGTTTTACCAGCAAGAGATGGAATCCAGAATGAGTGGATGACATCAGCAGAAGAAAGCTCCACATGCACTTTTGTGTTAACTGGAAGCACTAGTTCCTGAGAAGTAATAATCTCTTCTTTAGGATACTCAAACTCCCACCAGTACTGATGGCCTGTAACCTTGAGAGCCAGTTCACCCTTTTTAGGTTTATCTTTCGCAGATAAATCAAAAGTTTGCATAACTGTCGGAACTGCAAGAATAATCAGTAAAAGAATTGGAATCGCGGTCCACAGAATTTCGAGCAGATGATTTCCTTCTACCTGTTCAGGAATTGTGTCATCGCCCTTGCGCTTTCGAAATTTGATCAATACAAAAACATAAATGATAAAAACGACCAACAATACAAAAATCATAATTGCTAAGCTCAGCACCATTAATGAATATTGTTTGTTGGCTACTTCACCTTGCGGCATAAGCGCAGACAGTGTTGGATCACCACAACCCATCAGCAGAAGCGCCAGCATTGCAAACAAAGGGATTACTCGCCCTTTACGCAGCAAATTTCTCATCACTTCATAAAACCCCACTTTCTCGTTGTAGTTCAGCTACTATAATCTATTACCTGCTTGTCATAAACGGCATGTGTCCGTTTACATTAAGCAGCAAATAGCAAAAAGAAATGTAAGCCCTTTAATATAAAAGGTCTTTAATATATTCATTCAGCCGGTTCATTGATATGTTCCGTACTGAAGTCGATATTATATGTTTACGAGAATCATAGCGACGAACAATATAGTCAAGTAATTAAGAGAGTAGACAAACATCTGCCTTGCCCACTTTATGTCATCACTTGTCCGGATACCGGATAAGCCAAGAGCCAGCCAGCCAAATCCCAGTACAGCGGCTAGAATGGTAAATACCTTGCCAAATGGATACAAATATAAGGAGACCGGGATGAGAGCGGCTACATACCAGATCATCTGGCGCTTCGTCATTTTAAATCCCGAAACGACAGGAAGCATTGGTATTCCCGCATTTCTGTATTCTTCACATCTCTTCATCGCAAGCGCCAAAAAATGCGGCGGCTGCCATAAAAACATAATCAAGAACAGTATCCATGCTTTTATATCCAGGTTCGCATCCACTGCGGCCCAGCCGATCAGCGGCGGCATCGCTCCGGAAATTCCGCCCACAACCGTATTAATAGAATGGGTTCTTTTAAGCCACATCGTGTAGACCACCACATATACAAATAAACCAATCAATCCAAAAACGGCGGCTGTTAGCGTTGTCATGGCTAGAAGAATAACGCCGATGGCAGATAAAATAATCCCCATCCATAATGCCTGGTGTGCTTCAATTTTCCCGGTTACTGTCGGTCTGTCCATGGTACGATCCATCAAACCGTCAATATCGCGGTCTATGTAATTGTTTAAGCAGCAGCCTCCCGCGATTACAAAGGCTGAGCCGACAATGGCCAGAGCCAAAACATTCAGCTCATCCATAAAGAGCAGACCGTTTAACTTAATGGCAAGGAATACACCTGCAAAAACTGTGATGAGATTTGAAATAACGATTCCCATCTTGGCAATTGCAAGAAAATCTTTCCATGTACCTGTCGGATTAGCTTCCGGTAGAGAATCAGCCTTGATCACTTTGTCAGCATCATCAAATGTTGTTTGAGTTTTGCTCACCGTATACACCTCCTTTACAGGTAAGTTTCCTTCCATTTCCGGTTTTTGTGAAACTATCCAGGTAAAATGCCATATTTTATTCTAAATAGTAATGAAACGGAAATCAATATGTAAAATGCATCCCTTTTTTCACATATTTGCGAAATTTATCACATATTGTTGTGATATGATAGACATGTTTCTAAAACATTATAAAACAATTTAGAAGGTTTGTATACTTCGACTCGGATAGACATATTCCTATAATATTCCTATGTTTTGGCAAACTTTAGTATAAGGCTGAAATTTAACAAATTTGTGAATTTTCTTTGAACAATCTTATTTAACTATAAAAAAAGCATTTCCCCCCAAAAGGTGAAATGCTTTTTTGTCTTTCCATTTAGCCAGTTCAATCAATTAATCCCCAATGGATTTATTGATGCTGTCCATTTAGCTAATTCGATCAATAAATCCCCTATGGATTTATTGATGCTGTCTATTTTGCTAATTCGATCAATAAATCCCCAATGGATTTATTGATGCTATCTATTTTGCTAATTCGATCAATAAATCCCCTGGTGAAATGGTTTCGCTGTTGGCTGCGTAGATTTCTTTAATGATTCCATCATATGGCGCCTGCACGGTTGTTTCCATTTTCATCGCCTCTGTGATCATCAGATGATCACCTTTTTTAACCTTTTCACCCTTCTCTACCAAAACCTTCACTACTGTGCCCGGCATACTTGCACCGATTTGGCCTGGATCGGACGGATCTACTTTTCTCTTGGCAGCGACAGCCGATTTGATGCTTTCATCTTTAACGACAACTTCCCTCGGCTGGCCATTCAACTCAAAGTAAACGACTCTTGTTCCATCCATTTGCGGTTCTCCGATGGACACAAGTTTAACAATAAGGGTTTTCCCCTGTTCAATTTCGATCTCGATCTCCTCTCCAAGCCTCATGCCATAAAAGAAAGTCGGTGTATCGAGGACTGAAATATCCCCGAATTGCTGAAACATTCTTTCGCGGTCTAATAATACCTTTGGATAAAGAGCGTAGGATATCGCATCAAAACTGGTTACTTGACGATTGAGTTTATGGAAGAGCGTTTCTTTAATCTCTATAAAGTCAGCGGCCTCCAGCAATTCTCCAGGACGCTTCGTTATATGCTCTCTTCCCTTTAAGATCAGCTGCTGAAGTTCTTTTGGGAACCCTTGGTATGGCTGGCCGATATAACCCTGGAAAAACTCAACTACAGAATCAGGGAAGTCCAGTTTTTCACCTTTTTCGTATACATCGTCTTCTGTAAGATCATTCTGAACCATGAACAGTGCCATATCTCCTACCACTTTTGAAGAAGGAGTTACTTTTACTACATCACCGAACATATCGTTCACGCGGCGGTACATTCGCTTAACATGGTCCCACTTTTCTTCAAGACCAACCGCTTTTGCCTGTTGTTTAAGATTGCTGAACTGGCCGCCAGGCATCTCATGCTCATAGACTTCTGGATCAGGAGCGTTCATCCCGCTTTCGAAGCCTTGATAGTACTTGCGGACATCTTCCCAATAGGAACTTAGCTCTTGAAGATTGCTGATATCAGCATCCGGCTGCCGTTCATTTCCTGCAAGGGCATAGTACAACGAGTTGGCAGAAGGCTGCGAAGTTCCCCCAGCCATAGAACTGACTGCCACGTCTACTATGTCTACCCCGGCATCAATCGCCTTTGAGTAGGTGAATATTCCGTTACCGCTCGTATCATGAGTATGCAGGTGAATAGGCAGGCTTACATTTTCTTTTAAACGTGAAACAAGTTCATAAGCAGCCTGCGGTTTAAGCAATCCGGCCATATCCTTGATTGCGAGAATATGGGCACCTGAAGCCTCTAATTCCTTTGCCATTTTTATGTAGTACTCTGCATTGTACTTTGTCCTCGAGGAATCAAGAATATCGCCTGTATAACATAGAGCAGCCTCGGCAATTTTTCCGTTCTTCCTTACTGAGTCAATGGCGACAGTCATTCCCTCTACCCAGTTCAGGCTGTCAAAGATTCGGAACACATCAATTCCTGCTGCGGATGATATTTCCACAAACTCCTCAACGACATTATCTGGATAGTTTTTATAGCCAACCGCATTAGAAGCACGCAGCAGCATCTGAAACAGAACGTTTGGAACTTTTTCTCGAAGCTTTAAGAGCCGCTCCCATGGGTCCTCGTTAAGGAATCGGTAAGCCACATCGAAGGTAGCTCCTCCCCACATCTCCAAAGAAAACATGGAAGGCCATAGTTTGGCTGTCGGTTCCGCCGCATGCAGCAGGTCATTTGTCCTTACTCGAGTGGCTAAGAGCGATTGATGTCCATCCCTGAAGGTCGTATCTGTCAGAAGAACTTTTTTCTGTTCTTTAATCCAATTAACGAGTCCATCGGCACCATGCTGATCAAGGATTTGTTTTGTTCCATCTGCAGGCTGATCTATCAGCTGTAAATTCGGAAGACGCGGATTTGTAAATGCCGGTTTCTTCATTTTTTCAATGCCGGGAAAACCATTAACTGTCGTTAAACCGATGTAAGTCAGCATCTTGGTACCCCGGTCCTTCTTCTTAGGGAACAAGAATAACTCACTTGATGTGTCAATAAAAGAAGTATTATAGTTTCCGGATATAAACGATTTATGTTTTACAACATTTTCAAGAAATTCGATGTTCGTTTTTATACCGCGGATCCGGAACTCTTTAAGATTCCTGAGCATTTTAGCAGCTGCTTGATCAAAGGTTAGAGCCCATGTTGACAGCTTAACGAGCAATGAATCGTAATGAGGCGTAATAACAGCTCCCTGAAAGCCGTTTCCAGCATCCAAGCGTACCCCGAAGCCTCCTCCAGAACGGTAAACATTGATCTTACCAGTATCCGGCATAAAATTGTTCGCAGGATCTTCTGTTGTTACCCGGCATTGAATTGCATAGCCGTGGCATGCAATATCCTCTTGCTGCGGAATTCCAATTACATCACCATGAAGCATATTGCCCTGAGCGATCAGAATCTGCGTCTGAACGATATCCACACCTGTTACCATTTCGGTAATGGTATGTTCCACCTGCACACGGGGATTCACTTCAATGAAATAAAAACGGCCGTCCTCCGTAACCAAGAACTCCACCGTTCCTGCATTTAAATAGTGGATATGCGTCATCAGCTGAACGGCGGCATCACATATTTCCTGCCGAAGTTCCTTACTTAGGGCAACACTCGGTGCAACTTCAACTACTTTTTGATGCCTTCGCTGAACAGAACAGTCCCTTTCAAACAAATGCACAATGTTGCCTTCTAAGTCCGCAAGAATCTGAACTTCAATGTGCTTTGGCTTCTCAACAAATTTTTCAACGTAAACCTGATCCTCTCCAAACGCAGCTTTGGCTTCGGATTTTGCTCTTTCATATCCTTCAGCAAGCGAATTTTCACTTCGTATGATCCGCATTCCTCTTCCGCCGCCGCCTAAAGAGGCCTTTATAATGATTGGATAGCCATGTTCTCCTGCAAATTCCCTCACTTCATCAATGCTGTTTACTGGCCCGTCAGACCCCGGTATGACTGGAAGTCCGGCACTGACCGCTACTTCCCTTGCTTTTACTTTATCGCCGAACATAATGAGGTGTTCTTGTTTCGGTCCGATAAACGTAATCTTTTCTTCTGCACAGCGCTTTGCAAAATGGATATTTTCTGATAAGAATCCATAACCAGGGTGAATGGCATCTATCCCGTTTCTTTTTGCAATGGTGATAATACCTTCAATGTCCAAATAAGCATCAATCGGTTTTTTTCCTTCTCCAACCAAATAGGCTTCATCTGCTTTGTATCGATGATAGGATCCTGAATCTTCCTTGGAGTAAATCGCTACCGTACGAATTCCCAGCTCTGTACATGCACGAAAAATGCGGATGGCAATCTCTCCGCGGTTGGCAACTAATATTTTTCTGATTTGCTGTTGTGACATCGGTATCTCTCCCTCTAATAATTACTGGAATTACACTGCGTGAAGATTTGCTTTTGCAGGTGCTTGTTCCGGCTTTTGATGCTTCCTTTTATAATTAACATGGCAGGAAATATTAACTAAAATCCCCATGGAAATTAACAACAAGACTAGAGATGAACCACCATACGATATAAAAGGCAATGGTACGCCTGTAATCGGAAGCAGACCAATGGCTGCCCCAAGATTTACTGAAGACTGGATTCCGACCATACCAGAAATACCAAAGGCAAGCAGGCTTCCATAAGTATCCCTGCTTCTAAGGCCGGTTATAAAGCCTTTAATAACAACAAATCCAATCAAGCCGACAATAAGCGCGACTCCCCAGAATCCTAGCTCTTCCGCTATAACGGCAATAATGAAATCTGTGTGAGGTTCCGGAAGAAAGCCATATTTCTGAATACTCTGGCCCAGTCCATTGCCGGTGATCCCTCCAGAACCGATGGCCAAGTAAGAATTGACGAGCTGAAAACCGTCCCCTTGTGGATCTTTAAACGGTTCATAAGCTGCCGTAAAACGCGACTTCTGCTCATGTGTCAAAACCTGGGAACCAAGTCCGATGATCATTAGTGCAGATACAATCAAAATCAGTTTGTGTCCTGGTTTCATACCTGAGCTCAGGATAATGATGCCGGTAGTCGCTGCAATAATCAAACCGGTCCCCAAATCTGGCTGTTTCATGATCAGAATAAACATCACTGCAAATACACTCAACGGAGGTGCGCTGGCCGCAAAATTTTCAAGCTTGTCCTGCTTTTTTGAAAAAATCGCAGCAAGGTAAATCGTCAGCCCAAGCTTCACAAATTCTGCCGGCTGAAACCCGATAGGTCCTATGTAAATCCAGCTCTGTGCGTTGTTTGTCGTTTTTCCGATAAACAGAACCGCTATGAGCAGGAGGATAGAGCCGAAAACAATCGGTACGATGAGTTTTTTATAGAACTGATAGGGAATAATCATCGCAGCCAAAAAACAGACAAGCCCGGCTCCCAAAAAAACAAGCTGGCGGATAAAAAAGTAATTGCTGGAATAGCCGAAGCGGTTAATCGAAACAATGATGCTCGCGCTGTAAACCATCACGAGACCAAGACCGCATAAAACTAAAATTGCAATCACCAGTGAATAATCATAGTGCCGAAACATTTTTTTTAACATTATCTTACATCCTTTATGTAGTCTTTTCCTTAACAATGATTCGTATATAAAACTTCCTTTCCCTCTGTATGATAAAGTTAAAAATATTTTAACACAACTTTGTAAATTGCTCCTGAAATTCAATGGAGTATATAAAAAAAACCCAAACCATTTTGCCAACGGTTTGAGTTATCTATTATTTCCGCATAGAAGCTTCATGCAGTGCGGAAAGCTGACGTTCAAGTGATTCCAGCAAGCCTTTGCCATCTTCCTCATCAACGAGGTTAAGCCTTACTGCAAAATCAATCTCCCGGGAGAGTCCAAACATTTGTGTATCAAGCACTTCCTCATAGAGGGGACATTGCGGCATCGTCAGGTTTTCCATCTGCACCTCAATTAACTTCAGTATCTTTGCAGCATCCGCCTGTAATAGTTCAAATGCCTTTTCTCGATGTCCTGTTGCCATCTCAGGTGACAATATAATCCCTCCGTTCTACTCTGGCTTTCTACTCTTTAATATAGCGCTAGACAGCCAAAAAATCAACATATTACAGTATTAACTCTATTCATGATAGAATGAATAAGAATGAAACAATAACTATACGTCAATTAGGAGCATGGTAATATGGATTTTGTTTTAGAATTAAAGGGAAAAGTTAAGTATATTCTGACCATCGATCCAGGTGTATTTATATTCGATGACAGAAAGTTTGATCTGACCAAATATTTTGATGAAAAAGAGAATGTTGAGAGTGAAGAAGAAAAGTATTTAAAAGCCGTATCTTCCCATTGGGATAAAGAAATTATTGAAGGGTCTGCTCCTCCAGAGAAAAAGCCAGCGTCTAAGAAGACTCTGAAAGAGAAAATTGCAACGGGTACATTCGGCATTGGCTTTGCACACTTCATAAAGAACGCTGAACCGGATAAAACGGCCTCTCATATTGAGATCCATACAGAAGACGGCATGGAAGAAATCACATTGGAAGAAGGCCTCCAATCTGTATTGGGCTTCTCTTTAAATGGAAAGCCTTTAAATGAAGACGGTCCCGTCCATTTCTATTACGGTGATGGAAGAAATAAAGAAAATCCGTTAAAAAACATTAGAGGATTCATTATTAAATAAACCTGCCGCGGCAGGTTTATTTTTTTCGAGCATCCTCTAAAGCAGATCCGCCGCAAGCTGAGCCAGGCTTGATCGCTCCCCTTTTTCAAGTTTTACATGCCCACTGATGCTCTGGTCTTTGAATTTTTCAACAACATATGTGAGCCCATTCGTAAATTCATCGAGATAAGGATGATCTATCTGTTTCGGATCACCCAGGAGAATTACCTTGCTTCCTTCCCCTACCCTCGTTAATATCGTCTTCACTTCATGTTTTGTAAGGTTTTGTGCTTCATCAATAATAATGAACTGGTCAGGCAGGCTTCGACCCCTGATATAAGTAAGCGCCTCTACATGAATAGATCCTATGCCCGCAAGGATTTTTTCAAGTTCTCCCTGCTTTTTAGCATTAAATAAATATTCAAGATTATCATAAATCGGCTGCATCCACGGCTTTAATTTTTCGTCTTTTTCACCAGGAAGATAACCGATGTCTTTTCCTACCGGTACAATAGGTCTTGCAATAAAGAGTTTAATGTATTTTTTCAAGTCCTCGGTCTGCAGAAGACCTGCTGCCAATGTTAAAAGGGTTTTGCCGGTCCCTGCTTTTCCGATCAAAGTCACGAGGTGAACATCCTTGCGCAAGAGCAATTCGATCGCCATTTTTTGCTGGACATTCCTTGGCTTAATTCCCCAGATTGAATCCCCTTCAAATAGAAGAGGCTTTAGTTTTTTTCCGTTATCTTCTACCCTCGCGAGTGCAGAAACCGAACTCCGGTACATGTCTTTCATAATGATAAACTGGTGGGGGTAGAAAGAGTGGTTGGCAATCTCCAATACAGTAAGCTCCTGATTCTCATAAAATTTATCCAGCAGTTCGCTGTTTACGTATATTTCCTTGTAGCCTAAATAGGTTTGTTCGTCGCGATCCACTACCCTGTCACTCAGAAAATCTTCTGCTTGGATGCCAAGTGCATCTGCTTTGACTCTGACGAGTACATCCTTACTTACCAAAATTACCTCCTTGGCGTTCTCTTTTCCTTTTTCCTCATTTAATAAATTTAAAGAAACAGCCAAGATCCTGTTGTCATTGGTGGGCTCAGCAAATGTTTCCTGAAGCCGCTGGAAGGAACGATGATTGAGTTCAACCCTCAATATCCCCCCATTTTCCAGGGGAACATGTTCATGGAGTTTCCCTTTCGCCCTAAGTTTATCAATTAGCCTTGATACTTCCCGTGCGTTTCTTCCGATCTCATCCATGTACCTTTTTTTTGAATCCACTTCCTCGAGCACGATTGCAGGAATAACGACCTCATGATTTCCAAATGAGAATATTGAATATGGATCCTGTAAAAGAACATTGGTATCAAGGACATATATTTTATTCAATCCTACACAGCCTCCTGACAATTGATTTTCTATGATTTTGGCGGTGTTAATGAATGATGATTGCATGTCTATTTCCAGCTGTATAAGAAAAGCAGCCGGGACGGACTATAGTTAAATGTATGAACTGTTGAATAAAGATAGAAGAAAACACAGAAAATAACGGAAAAGATCATGCTCGAAAGGATGAAAGTATTGAAAACATTAAGGATTATAGCCGTTATGTGTTCACTATTGCTGCTTTTTGCATGCAACAGCAACAAAAGTGCAGAACAAACGGATAAAACCACACCTAAATTAACCAAGGTTAACCAGACAGCCAATAACGGGCAAAAGCAAGGGCCAAGGAACTCACAACAAGTTTCTCAGCATCTGGTTGAACTGATTACCGGCATACCGGGTGTAGAAGACGCTACAGCGGTTGTACTTGGACGTTATGCAGTTGTGGGAATTGATGTCGATTCTAAACTGGACGCATCAAGGACAGGAACAATCAAGTATTCTGTGGCAGAGGCATTAAAAAAAGACCCCTACGGAGCCAATGCGGTAGTAACTGCCGATCCTGATACCGTTCAGCGTCTAAGAGAAATGGGAATACAGATCAGACAAGGTCATCCTATAGGCGGAATCATCAGAGAACTTTCTGCCATCGTTGGAAGGCTGATGCCGCAAGTTCCAAACAATACGGATTCACGCAAACCTTCACCGACAGAAACCAACAACAGCCAGCTTTCAAATAACGAGAAAAGGACCCTGAAAAACCAACAGCAAAAACAAGAAAAAGCCACAAAAAATCAGCAGCAAAAATTAAAAGAAACACATTAACCCATCTTTTCCCCGCTGGACAAGCGGGGTTTTTTATATGGAGATTTGTTATTTATTAGTGTTTATAGAGGCTTCTTTGATATAATGGCTTTAACACCAAAAAGACAGAGGTGATTGGTATGCGAGTAAAATGTGTGTTATGTGACACCATTCAATCCATTGAAGATCAATCCTCTTTGGCTAAACGGCTGCGAAACCGGCCGATCCACACGTACATGTGCGAAAAGTGCCAGGAGAGGATCACTGATAAAACAAACAAAAGAATTGCAACAGGAAATTTTTTGTTATACCGTTCTCCTGCAAAAGAAAATGAATGGTAAACTGATTGCTGCCGGTTTTTGGGCCGGCATATTATCCGGCTGTCTTCTAGGTATTTTTCTGAAGGCGGCTGAATCACTGACAGGAAAACGGGTCTTCACGCTCCTGATTAACATCGATTTTGTTCCTTCGCTTCCCTCTTTTATGCAGACTGAACTTTCCCAGTTTCTTCTGCATCTCCTTGTTTCATTTTTAATCGGGCTTGCCGCCCTGTTCCTTCTGCAGCATATTAGAATGAATGTCTATCTTTTATCGCTCACGCTTAGCGCTGCGTCTGCCTTTTTATACTTTCCATTAACCATCCTGTCATTGCAGCCAACGCCTGCGATTACTGACTTTAATGCTCTTTTTCTCTGGTTTGCAGGACACCTGCTGTATGGATGCCTCTTGGGCTTTCTCATAAAAAGAGCCATGAACAAGTAGTGTTCATGGCTCAATACAAAATATAGTCTAATTATACTTAGGCTCTGCTTCAATCGATTCCCAAAGCGCATCAATATAGTCGCAAGGAAATTTTTTATGATGCTGTGAATCCCCAATTCTGTAATCCACTTCATAACAGCCATTGCTGATACGCACAGCAATGTGTTCTAACCCATGGTCATCCCGCAGAATTTCATCGAAAAAAAGCAGTGTATCTGCTGCAGCTTGATCATCAGTTCTTTCTTCTGCCACCTTTTTTATACTTAGCCAATTGTAAAGCGCATCCTGTAAGGTCATAGAGGCGCTCCTTAAAGGTGTTCGGCTTTATTTTTTTTGCTCTGGTGCAGCCTGATCTTGTAAATAATCAATACTGCGGCAGCACACAAAAGACCCTCTGCAACCGGCAGGCCTATTCCGAAAAAGGTAAGCGGAAAACAGCCCAATATCAAAAGAATATAGATAACTGCAGATTTAAGAAGTGGAAGCTTTTTAGCAAATCCCAGCTGATAGACAAGAATCGTTAATACTGTAATGACCAGATACAATAGAAAGAAACCTGCTACAGGATGTTCATTTATTCCTAAAAGAAGAGCGATGGGTGAAGAATCCTCACCCGTCGCAGACATTACTTTTTTATCATCCACCGCTCACACCACCAGACGAAATCTTAGTTTTGCTTGGCTATTTTACTTTTCTTGCTTGCACGTTCACGCTCATTTTTATCAAGGATTTTTTTGCGAAGACGGATGCTCTCAGGTGTAACTTCACAATACTCATCTTCATTCAGATATTCAAGTGATTCCTCTAACGACATAACCTTTGGTTTTTTCATGCTTACAGTCTGGTCTTTGTTAGCAGATCGCATATTTGTCATTTGTTTCACTTTTACGATATTTACCGTAATATCATTTTCTCGTGTATGTTCACCGACGATCATTCCTTCATAAACCTCAGTACCCGGTTCTACGAAGATCGTTCCGCGGTCTTCCACATTGATAATACCGTATTGGCTTGCCTTGCCGTGTTCCATGGATACAAGAACTCCCTGGCGGCGTCCTCCAACCTGGCCTTGATGTATCGGCTGATAGCTGTCAAATGTATGATTCAATATTCCATAGCCTCGAGTTTGTGTTAAGAATTCTGTAGAATACCCGATCAAACCACGTGCAGGAACCATGAATTCGAGTCTAACCTGACCACTACCATCATTGATCATGTTCAGCATTTCGCCTTTTCGAGCTCCGAGAGATTCCATAACGGCTCCAGTATACTCTTCTGGTACATCAATTTGAACACGCTCTACAGGTTCAGAACGAACTCCGTCAACCATTCGAACTATTACTTCAGGTTTTGATACTTGAAGCTCGTAGCCTTCTCTTCTCATGTTTTCAATCAGAATGGAAAGGTGAAGCTCTCCGCGTCCAGAAACAATCCAAGCATCCGGTGATTCCGTGTTATCAACACGCAGGGAAACATCAGTCTCCAACTGTGAACGAAGTCGCTCTTCAATTTTTCTTGAAGTAAGGTATTTCCCTTCTCGTCCTGCAAAAGGCGAGTTGTTCACAAGGAAGGTCATTTTCAATGTAGGCTCATCAATTCTAAGAACCGGTAAAGCTTCTTCCTGGCCTTCAGGACAGACCGTTTCACCAACATTGATTTCTTCCATTCCTGATACAGCTACAAGGTCACCAGCTTTTGCTTCCTGGATTTCCACTCTCTTCAGTCCAAGGAAACCGAAGATTTTAGTTACGCGGAATTTTTTAACGGATCCGTCAAGTTTCATAAGAGACACAGCCTGACCTACATGCATTGTACCTCTGAAAACACGGCCAATCCCGATACGGCCAAGATAATCATTGTAATCCAAAAGGGAAACTTGGAATTGCAGCGCCTCATCACTGTTATCAACCGGTGATGGAATATTTTCAATAATGGAGTCGAATAAAGCTTTCATGTTTTCATCTTGCTGATGCGGATCCGTGCTCGCTGTACCTTGGATTGCAGAAGCGAATACGACAGGGAATTCAAGCTGGTCTTCATTTGCACCAAGCTCGATAAACAAATCAATGACTTCATCCACTACTTCTTCAGGACGGGCAAAATCACGGTCAATTTTATTTACGACTACGATTGGAGTCAATTTTTGCTCAAGCGCTTTTTTCAAAACGAATCGAGTTTGCGGCATACATCCTTCGTAAGCGTCAACGACTAGAAGAACACCATCAACCATTTTCATGATCCGTTCTACCTCTCCGCCAAAATCGGCATGTCCAGGAGTATCCATGATGTTAATGCGGATCCCTTCATAATTGATCGCCGTATTCTTTGCTAAGATTGTGATTCCGCGTTCTTTTTCCAAATCATTGGAGTCCATTGCACGTTCATTGACATGTTCATTTGAACGGAAAGTTCCTGATTGGTGAAGCATTTGGTCCACGAGCGTTGTTTTCCCGTGGTCAACGTGCGCGATAATCGCGATGTTTTTTATATCTTGTCTCAAATTCAAAATAATCTCTCCTTAAAAATCCTATCTTTTATTTATTAAATTTCCAGAACCAACCTGGATATTTATTTCTCTATTGGAATTCAACTTTACTATTATACCACAAAGAACTACAATCTTTTTCTTTTTTGAAAAATTAGTTACACTATAGTTATCGTTTGTATGATTGGAGGCCCTTATGAAAATTGAAAATATGATTTTTTTGATCATTGCCGTGTTAACAACGTTCAGCATTGCTTTGATCGGAGTGGCAATCGGCCAACATAGCTGGCTGATTGGTATCATTGCGATCATTGCTGTATTTTTACTTATGGGATTAGGTTTTACACTAAAAAAAAGATTCAGGGAAAGAAATCAGTCTTAGTCTGAAAGGACTTTAACAAATTTAATATATTCTTTTCCTTTTTCATCATTTTCTAATCCCCCCTGTTCAAAGCCATTGTGATTCAGGAAACCGATCCAGGATGTGTTTTCCGCAGGACAGGCTGAAAACAATACAGCGCTATTCTGTATCACCATTGAGGAAATCTCCTCTATGATTTTTTTGGCAAATCCTTGTTTTCTTTTTTCAGGATGGATGACAATGGTGCCAAGCCATGGTTTTTTATTGGAAGGAGCAGCGAATACAAGATACGCTGCTCCAATTTTTTTCCCTTCCCCACTCCAGATCAGCCATTCTCCGCCTGTTTCATCATAACGATGCAAATAAGACCGCAAATGCTCATCATTTTCTTCGCCTGTCAAGCCTTCTTCTTCCATCCAAGTGTGTGAATGACGGATTATTTCTTTAAAAAAATCGAAATCTTCATCCCTTATTTTTCTATTCTCCATCTTGTGGTGTTCCCGTATGGATGGTATCCAAAATTTCTTGATGCAAACCAGGCTTAGAAGCAAAAATACTTGTTTTGCTCAAAACCTCCACTTTCCTGCCGTCCATCGTGGAAATGATTCCACCGGCTTCCTGAATCAAAATATATCCTGCTGCAAAATCCCAAGGTGAAAGCCTCATCGTCATATAGGCATCCAGCCTTCCGCAAGCGACATAGGCCAGTTCGATGGCTGCTGTACCATAAGATCTTGTTCCACGCGATTTTCTGACAAGGGGAAGAAGCAGATGATGATCTATCTTGCGGTTTGGTGTAATCCAGGTGGCGTTTAAGCCGATGACCGCTTTGTCCAATGTCACTTCACTGAGCAGAGGAAGTTTTTCTTCATTTAAATACAGCCCGTTCCCTTTTATGCAATGAAACAATTCGTTGCGGACCACGTCATAAATAAACGCCGCTTTACCTTCACCATTATGAAAAATCCCCACTGAAATGGCAAAGTTATTCTGCTGATGGACAAAATTAGTGGTTCCATCGATCGGGTCAATGATCCAGACGGTTCCGTCTAGATCCTTCACCTCATCGCCATAGCCTTCCTCCCCCAATATTTCATGGTCCGGGTATTCTTTTTTAATTTTATCGATAAAGAACTTTTCTATGGCTTTGTCCATATCTGTCACTAAATCGGCATAATGTGATTTATATGTAATGTTCAGCTCATTAGAAAATGAACGCTTAATAACTTCTCCGGCTTCATACACCCAGTTCTTGGCCGTTTGGTATAGATCTTCAAGTTTTGTATTGTCCATTATCATCAGCTCCAGTTTCGTTCAATGTTTTATTATATGTTACCACTAGAAAGGCTTAACATAACCATACCATGCACTTTTGTCAGACGGAATTTTATTGTTCACCCAAAAAAAACGACCCTGCAATAGATCAGGTTCGTTTTTTTACCCTGTGTCAGTTATCATCATGCTTCCAGTCTCACTAGTTCCTGGCGAAGTTTTTCCAGCTTCCGCTTGGATTCGTTGATCTGCTTCGTATTTTTATTTTGCAATGCTTCGAATAATGTCGCTAATTCATAATCGATTTCAAGTTTCAGTACCGGTATTCTTCGCTCGGCGTCCGTTCTTTTCAGTGTTTGAATGACTTGTTTCATACATCCCACATCCTTTCTATCTTTTATAAGAATACTAAATATTCTGATTTTTTATATTGTCTTCTATCATATGATTGACTTTCACTTAATGCAACCTTAATCTCTTTATTTAAAAAAATTATATAAAAGTAGCATATATTGCGGATTTTCTTTTACAGTACCCCTTGTGGTAAACTACTAACCACGGTGCACAAAACAGTTCTACCAGGAGGAAAAGAAATGAGCTTTACAGGATTTAAAGAGAGCGATTTTAAGGTGTTTGCTATTGGAGGACTTGAGGCGAGAATGGAGAAACTGATTGAGCGGGTGCGGCCAAAGCTTGAAGCATTAGGCAGCCATTTCGCGGCAGAACTTTCTTCTTTAACAGGAGAGGAGATGTTTTTTCATGTGGCAAAACATGCCCGAAGAACAGTTAATCCCCCAAATGATACATGGGTGGCATTCTCGAGCAGCAAGAGAGGATACAAAAAACTTCCGCATTTTCAAATCGGACTGTTTGAGACCCACGTATTTATCTGGTTTGCTATTATATATGAATCCCCAGTAAAAAAAGAGTATGCCGCTTCGCTCAAAAAAGAATTAAATACGATCACTGCCTCCATTCCGGATGACTTCGTTTGGTCACAGGATCATATGAAGCCGGATGCTGTGCATCATCGTGAAATGAAGAGCGGTAACCTTTCAGGCTTTGTGCGTACTTTGGCAGAAGTGAAAAAGGCCGAACTGCTATGCGGGATTCATATACCTAGGGATGAAGCGGTTAAGTTGAACGGAAAGGACTTTATCGAAAAAGCAGATAGCGTCTTCCGAACCCTGATGCCCCTTTACGAGTTAAAAAAACAGGTGTATTCCGAGTAACATATGATTTGGCAGGAAGGGGAGAGAATTTCTCCTCTTCTTACCATTAGTATATTGTTGAGAGCAAAAAGTGTTTGGGTAAAACGTTCAATAATTTTATTTAATCACTGCTCCCCATCTCTCTTTAATATGGCCTGCTTCAGAAAGTATCCTGGCAAAGAGTTCTTCAACTGAAGAAACATCTTGAATTCTCCCCATGATGTGGCCAGCCCATCCAAAACCTTCGTTTGAGTTTCCATCATAGATGTATTCCTTGTTCCGTTTTCCGCTGATAAGATCTTTTATCTCTTCGTAACCCGCAGCTTTTTCTTCTTCTTGCAAAATAAGGTCTGTCCAGCTGTTGCTGATTGCTCTAAGCTGGTGCACCAAGCTTCCGTTTAATGACTACTGTCCCTGTTTCCGTTCCATGAACGAGTGCTTCCTTGTATAGAGGATGTGCGTGTTCACATTCCTTAGTAGCAATGAACCTGGCCCCATTTCCACACCCTCAGCACCAAGGGCCAGGGCAGCCATCAAGCCTCTCCCATCTCCTATGCCTCCTGAAGCAATTACCGGTATGGAAACCGCATCAGCTACCTGAGGAATGAGCACCATCGTACTGACATCATCTTTTCCAATATGTCCCCCTCCTTCCTGGCCAACGACCATGACGGCATCGGCACCTAGCTTTTCTGCTTTAACAGCCTGTCTTGTGGATGCAACGAGAACAAGTTTCTTCACCTCAATTCCCTTTAAAAGATCGAATATGCCTGACGGGTTTCCGCCTGTCATACTGATCACAGGCACTTTTTCTTCCACTGCAGCTTCAACCATATGTTCAAAGGACCTTCCATGTTGTCCGATTGCAAAATTTACCCCAAAAGGGCTTGAAGTCATTTCTTCGTTTTTTTAATCTCCTCTTTTAATGATTCTGGAGAATCCAGTGACATAGCCGTAATTTGTCCCAGGCCGCCTGCTTCTGAAACCCCAGCTGCAAGTCTCGAGTATGCTAGATAGGCCAGCCCTCCCTGAATGATGGGATAACGGACTCCCAACAACTCCGTCACTTTTGTTTTCATTTCCATGCTTCTTCCCCAACCTTTCTTTTTTTATATTCTTTGCATACAAAACCGTTAGAATCTGATATACTTCTTTTGTTTTACTATGTATTTTCATGAGGATAAGATTATTTTTATTATAGATGAGGTGTCAAAATTGTCACAACACGAAACCCCTTTATTTACTGGTCTAAAAGAACATGCTAAACGAAACCCGTATCAATTTCATATTCCCGGACATAAAAAAGGCCACGGAATGGACCCGGAATTCCGGGATTTCATCGGCGAGAATGCCCTGTCCATAGATTTAATTAATATTGCTCCGCTTGATGATCTTCACCAGCCGAAGGGCATGATAAAACAGGCTCAGGACTTAGCAGCTCAAGCTTTTGGAGCTGACCATACTTTCTTCTCTGTTCAAGGAACAAGCGGTGCCATCATGACGATGATCATGTCGGTTGTATCTCCCGGAGATAAAATTATCGTACCGCGCAACGTCCATAAATCCATTATGACAGCGATCGTTTTTTCTGGTGCCACACCTGTTTTCATTCATCCGGAAATTGACAGAGAGCTAGGGATCTCTCATGGAATAACTCCTCAAAGCGTTAAGAAAGCATTGGAGCAGAATCCTGATGCTAAAGGGGTGCTTGTCATTAATCCAACCTATTATGGAGTGTCAGCCAATCTTAGTGAAATTGTTGAAATCGCACATAGCTACCGTGTACCCGTTCTTGTCGACGAAGCTCATGGTGTCCTTATTCACTTTCATGACAAGATGCCGCTCTCCGCGATGCAGGCAGGAGCGGATATGGCTGCGACTTCCGTCCATAAGTTAGGAGGATCCTTGACCGGCAGTTCTATCCTTAACATCAAGGAAGGCCTTGTGTCAGCTAAACGAGTTCAAACCATCCTAAGTATGCTCACTACAACCTCAACGTCATATATACTGCTCGCTTCTCTTGATACCGCAAGAAAACGGCTGGCTACTGAGGGTTACAGCATCATAGAGAAAACCATCAAACTGGCCAATGGGGCCCGTGAGAAAATAAATCAAATCCCACGGCTTTATTGTGTGGGTGACGAAATCTTAGGAAAAGAAGCGACCTATGACCTGGATCCCACGAAAATTCTTATTTCAGTTAAAGAACTTGGCATAACAGGATATGATGCAGAAGTTTGGCTTCGCGAAAAACATAATATAGAAGTCGAACTGTCCGATCTTTATAACATCCTTTGTCTCATTACGACCGCTGACCACGAGAAGAATATTATGGTATTAGTAAACGCACTTGAAGAAATGTCCCAGCACTTTGAGAATACAGATGAGAGGGCTGCACAAGCTTTGCCTGTACACGTTCCCGATATTCCTGTACTTGCATTATCTCCTCGTGACGCTTTTTACGCAGATACCGAGAGTGTTCCCTTTGAGGAATCAGCAGGCAGAATCATTGCCGAATTTATCATGGTTTATCCCCCAGGAATTCCAATTTTCATTCCTGGTGAAATCATTACACAGGATAACCTGGACTATATTAAGGAAACCATTGAGGCAGGCCTGCCTGTTCAAGGTCCAGAAGATCCTGAATTAGGAAAGCTAAAAGTGATAAAAGAACACATCGCGATTCGCTGAATTGAGAAAGAAAACAGTGACCTAGCGATTTGAGAAACTTATAAAACATCATCATTAGGCTGCCATTGCCCCAGTATTCTTTGGGTGCCACGCAGCCTAACTTAATGTACTGAAATTCCTCTAACTTTAAATTGGAATGAAAGGAATCCCAAGTCTGCTAAACCTCCGATTTTAGTACTTGTATTTATTGTACCAGCACGCAGGTGTTTTATATTGCCTTGCTTTTTTAGGACAGCCAAAATGACTTGTTCTTATTTTTCGTTTATTTTCAGGTAACCATTTGTATAATGATTCGAATTATATATATTACCTCCAGGACTCCTTCTAAACTCTTCTTTCTCTTTTTTCTCTTTTTTCCCTCTCTTTTCTTTCTTTTCTTTCCCTTCTTTTCTCTTCTCTTCTTTTTATTCCTTCCCATTTTACCTTTTCACGTCGTTCTCTTCTTTCACATTTTTTCCTTTCTTTTATCTCCTTTCTTTCTTTACTCCCTCTTCTTTTACTTTCATTATTAACTGGCTGGGTAACATGAGGATCAGCATGGGAATCCTTATGGCTATCAATACGGATATCGTCGTCTGGTTTAACATGGAAATTTGTTTTCGGGGCAGTGTGGACTTCATCAGGTGGTACAACATGTACATCTGTTTGCAGCTCAGTATGGGCATCCTTTGGTGGTTCTACATGAACATCCGTTTGGAGGTCAGATTTAATATCCGCATGACCGTTCGTAGGAATATCTTCTTTAGTATCAGGCACATCTCCAAGCAGCCATTGGCTAGTTTTAATTAAATTATTTCCTTTTACCGGATGAATCCAATAATAAGCAGGACGGTTAATTGCCTGACTTACTTCTTCTTGAGTCAGATCATCTCCCCATCTGACGGCAAAATTATATTCATTTCCATCGGGATACTCACGGCATTTTCCTCCGCTTGCCATAGCTAATGTGACACTGAACATTTCCTCAAACCCATAAACTGTTGTATTGTCTAATAAATTATCTAGGGTCTCCTGCTTTATAGTGTGATTTAAATATGCCAGCATTCGTTGGATAATCCCCCGGCGATAGACTTGCCCCGGATTAAAATATCTTACAAAATTATCTGTACGAAAAATGCCCTTCCACTTTTTCCATTCCCTCCACAGGGAATCAGGTACATTTGGATCCGGATATTTATCACGTTCAGAGCCCATCAACATCTGCCAGCCCATACAATCAACATTTCCCATAGAAGTATCAAGAAATTCTTCAAAGCCTTGTTTAATAAAAAGCATATCATGATCAAAACTCACAAGATATTCATAGTTGACATTTGTTTCCTCCAGCCATCTCATGACATCCAACAGTACACGAGCCTGGTAAATCCACTTGATGGGTCTGCTATATGGACATACGGCAAGCTCTAAATTTTCCGGAAAATTTTTATTGCTTCCGCCATTATAGAGTATAATACCAGCATTTGGATTAAAATGACGAATGTTTTCTACCTGTGCTTTTAGAACATCTTCGTTTTGATGGGCCAGAATCATAATATACAATTTTTTATCTTTTAGTACCCCGTTATAATGTGGAAGATCATACGTAGAACGATCGACACCATATTTTTTTTCAATTTTCGCCATTTCATCAAAAGGGCTTCCAGTAATATACTGATATAGGGTTCCGCCTCCAACCGCACGTGTATGAGTGACAGGGGTCTCATCAATCATTGCGATTCTTTTCTCGGGATCGCCTAATAACTTTGGCCATAACAAGTCCAGACCCCAGCCTGATTTGTTTCCATTGAAACTATGCCAGCACTTTTTCAGTGCACTTCTTGAAAAAACAGGAGCCATTATTTCAACAAATGCTGTGTATCTCCATCGGAAATTTTCATTTTCGAGTGTTACAGAATGTGAGAAGAAGGAATCCTTGGTCAAGGCTGGCTGGGCCAGATCAAAACCTTGTTCCATAAAGATTTCAAACATGCGGTTAATATTTGTAGCATCAGTGCGGAGGTCATCATCAGGAAACCATATGGCATCATAGTGAAAGATTTCTGAACCCAGGGATTGAATGATTTCTTTAATCACTGGCCATTTTGTACCCTTGCTTTCAAAATAAAAATCACACTGCTCTTTAAAGCAGCCCTTATCATCACCATAGTAACTTAGACAAAGATCAAAGTTTTTGTGTTTTAGAGGTTTTTTCCATTCCTGGTGCAATGAATCATCCCCAACTCTTGCAATTACCAGAAACCTTTTCCTATTCTGACATTTAAAAAAATTCATTATTTTACTTCCAATCACTAATCTGATCCATTCCTTTCTCATTGATTTTTACATTTTATTTATTCAATTTATTTTCAAAAAAGGCTAACGCTTGAGCCACTACCTGATCCATATTGTAATATTGATATGTTCCAAGCCGGCCGAGAAACCAGACATTTGTCATTTTGTCCGCCTCTTCCTTATATTTTTTATAAAGCTCTATATTTTCATTTTTTGGAATGGGATAGTAAGGATCGCCTGAATCAGTTGGAAATTCAAATGCGATGGTTGTTTTTGGATGGTTTTGACCCGTTATATATTTGAATTCTGCTATCCGGGTATAATCATATTCATTCGGATAATTGACCTGAGCTGTTTCTTGAAAGCGCTCTTTATCTAATGTAACAAATTCAAATTCCAACGAGCGGTAGGGGAGTTTTCCAAACTTATAATCGAAGAAGGAATCGATAGGACCGGTATAAATCACTTTTCCATGAGGGATTGTGGGAGCAATATCTTTATAATCCGTTTGGAGCATCAGGTGAATATTGGAGTGGCGAATCATTTTTTTAAACATTTCAGCGTATCCATACTTTGGCATCACCTGGTATTTATCCGTAAAATAACGGTCATCACGATTTGTCCGTACAGGGATTCTTGCACAAACAGAAGGCTGCAGTTCTGATGGCCATAAATTCCACTGTTTTTTTGTATAATGCTTAAAAAACTTTTCATACAAGTCATAACCAACTTTATTTACTACAACTTCTTCTGAATTTGTAATTTTATCAAAAGGCACCCGTATGGATTGGTAAAAATCTTGCATCTCTCTCTCGGAGAGTCTTAGCCCATACAACTCATTAATTGTATTTAGGTTAATCGGTATTGGCACCTTTTTTCCGTCTACTGAAGCAAGAACTTTGTGCTGATAATAAATCCACTCGGTAAATCGGGAAAGATAGTTAAAAACCTTTTGACTATTTGTATGAAAAATGTGAGGGCCGTACTTGTGAACCAGAATTCCGGCTTCATTATAATAATCATAGGCATTTCCGGCGATATGATTTCTTTTGTCAATCAGCAAGACACGTTTATTTAAGATAGATGCGATCTGTTGTGCCAACACACAGCCTGAAAACCCAGCGCCAACAATTAAAAAATCATACATAACTTCCCCTCGCTTAAGTAGATGTGCAGACGATACAGTTCCCAATCGTCTTATAAATCCCACGTGATTCGTATACATTTTTTATGAAAATGATATTTATTTCATGCCGTGCCGAACCACTGTTTTAAATAAATATTCCAATGCAAATTCTTTATTAAGGTACTTTTTTATAAAAACTTCTGTTTCAGCCACAATTTTTTGATAATACTCATCATTTCCGTTAAGCCATCGTATCAAAGGAACCAAATTCGACAAATTTTTCTTCACTGGAATAAAATGACTGTAAGGAACCATATGCGGAAAGAAGAATTCTTCATATTCACGTTTTATCATAAATACAGGACGTTTAAGGTGCATCAGCAGTTTTAAACGTGAACTCCAGCCCATCCCCTGAATATCTACTAAATATTTGTATTTTGCATGATCGGGTATTGAAACATATTGGGAGGCTTGGATTCCGTTGCCGATGTTTCTACCACCAGATTCTGGCTGCCAGTGCATTTCCAGTGCATATATCAGATCTGGAAATCTTTCGGATAATTCAACCAGCCTCTTTCGCATTGGGTAAGTGGATGTATTACCAATCCAAAAACACTGTTCTTTTTCATAGGGAACATCAGCTTTATCTTTACATCGTTTTACCATCTTTTCCCAATCCTCAATCCCCACTTCTTTCGAATGAATAAAAATATAGTCTGGAATTGGAATGATTTTCTTCCTCAGCTTCTTTGTCGTACTGTACGCAAACACTGGGCCCATGCGCAGGTATGGAATTGCCTCTTCAGGCCTGTCTCCTGTATAAATTAAAAAATTTAGTTTTTTATTTAAGAAGTGCTCCTCAAATTTCAAAAACATTTCTTGGAACAAAAATAAAGTAGATTCATTTCTGGAACCCCAGCCGCCGTAATTTTTAATCTGAAGCTCTGGATAGGTTCCGGAAATATGAATAAGCTTATCCATTTTATCGCTTCCTTAAATATTTATTACAGTTTGGGCTCCAGTTCCTTCAACTCCACCCAGCCGGATGATTCTCCATACACGGGTGTAAACTGATCTCCCCATCTTTTTAAAGCATACTCAATGTTCCATCGAATCATATCATTTAAAATATCTTTTCGCTGTACGGTTAAGTTATTACTATGTTTGCGGTAATTATAGAGCATGCAATCAACCCAATGAATCTTATATTTTTCAATCAATAAAACATCCATTCGGCGGTCTTCAAGATATCTGCCTTCATAGGGATCATCTGTAGGCCAGCCTCCCACCTCTTTAAGTGCAGATGTTCTGTATAGTCGAGGATATGGTACATAGTTTGCTAGCAGGAATTCATACGGGTCATTAAATGATTTTCCTCCCTCGACCTCAACATTTCTTAAGACTTGGCCCTGCTCACTTTCATAAATAAGTGTGTGATTCCCACATATTAATGCAATATCTTCAGAAACGCTCTCCGCTTCAGCTATCATGATTTCCAGCGTGTTTGGGAATAGCCAGTTATCACTATCCAGCATTAAGATAAGAGGAGTATCAATAACTGCTAATCCAGCGTTTTGCGCTTTTGATTGTCCTTTATTTTCTACATTTTGAATAAGTTCCACACGAGGATCTTCTAAATAGTCACTAACTGTAGATAAACTGTTATCGGTGGAAGCATCATCAACCAATACAATTCTCCAATTTTGATAAGTTTGCAAAAAAACACTTTCTAAAGCATCTCTTAAATAATGGCCTGGGTTATAGGAAGGAATCAGCACAGTTACTTTCTTATCCGTTACATTTGGCCTCAATTTTCTAACTATTTTCCGTCCACCCTTGATTTTTTTAAAAATAGGTTCATAATGTCCTCCCCATCTGTTGAGAGCATCATTAATAATCCATTCAAAGGCTTTATTTTTAAGCGATTTTTCATTGGAACCGTTTTCTTTATATTGTCGATGGTTATATATGTTATGGGGAATATAACGGAATTTATTGGCTTCTATAAGCTTTAAAAACATTCGCACATCTTCGTAATATCTTCCATTGTAGGGATCATTTGTATCCCAGCCCCCAATGTTTTTTATCACCGAAGTCCGATAAAAGTTGACCGTTGGAAAATAGTTTGCCAGTAACAGCTCATAACGGTCCTGGTGATTGTTGCTCCATTCATTCGAGATTACTCGATATCTTTTAATACCTCTACTGGTTTCTTTTACCTCATGTACTTTACCGACGATCAAGGCGACGTCATTTGATAAATTTTCTGCTTCTTCCATTAACAACTCCAAACTATTATGAGGTAGCCAATCATAACCATTTAAAAGCATAAAAAAGTCGGTTGTAATCTCATTAAGACACCTATTATAAGTAGTTGAGGGGCCGACATTATACTCATTTCTAATAAGCTTGATACGCGGATCGAGTAAATAATCCCCGACAAAGTCCAAGCTGTTGTCTGTTGATGCATCATCAACCAAAATGATTTTCCAATTGGGATAAGTTTGATAAATTACACTTTCTATCGTTTCACGGAGATAATATCCCGAATTGTAAGATGTAATAAGTATTGTAATTTCCTTTTTCAAACGTATTATTCACCCCAACTAATCACATGATGATAACCACGAAAAGAACGACCCTTGAGTCAGCCTATTCTATCCTATTACTTTTTTATTTTTACCGTTAATAGGACTTGATAATTTGGATCATTATAATCCAAGACGTGTTCAGGAATTTCATGCAGTGCCAAACCATCGAGAAAGGCTTTTGCTACCGCTACATTACCAAAGCTCTCTATTTCAAAAGTACTTGGATCTAAAATTTCACTTAATAAATAATTTAAAGACATGTCAGTGAACCTCCAATAGTCACCATACGATTCACATCGGCAATTCTGGCTTAACCCGGTTGTGGTTAATAGTAAAACTGCTCCTGGCTTTAGTGCTTCAATGGTATGATACAATGAAGATTTCACATCGTATATGACATGCAGAACCTGTGTAAGAATGATGCAGTCAAAAGCTGATATCGGGATATTTTCTCCAGTTGCCAAGTTGCCTACAATTGTAGATTCTTTAGATGGAATGGGATTAAGCACATCGCTCATTGTCACATCTGTTCCAAACATCCTGGTATAATTATTATCTCCTATTTCCAATACACGGCCTTTAATTTCACCCTTATTCCTATCCAAAAATTTTTCTATATAATACCTGTCAATCGGCTTACCCCGGTCATAACCAAAATGGCTGCTAACAGGTCTGATCGGAAATTTTCGCATATGTTCCCTCCTTTCCTTCAGAGCGGGATTCCACCAGCTAGATCTCTGTTCAAATACAGGTATATATTCGTCTCCCCATCTCCTGAGAGCGTCTTTAATAATCCATTCATACACCTTATTTATTAATGGAAAATCTCTGGTTGAATTATTATTTGAATGCAGGCGGTAATAATAAAGCACATGGTCAAACCAGAGAAATTTGTATTGTTCAATAAGTCTTAAAAACATTCGTAAATCCTCAATATGCCTTCCTTCATAAGGATCATCTATAGACCAACTGCCGAGTTGTTTTACTGCTTCTGTTCTGTAAAAACGAGGATAGGGCGTATAATTTGAAAGCAGTATTTCATAACGTTCATTAAAGGACCATCCTTCTGTTGTTATTGTTCTAACAAATTCCTTTAGTTGTCTTCCTTTTTTTGTTTCATGTACATGGATGACGTTCCCGGTAAGGTGGCAGCCAGGTCATCAGCATCTAACTGCATAAAAAATTCACTTTCTACCAATCCCAATCCAACATTTAGGCTTTTGGATTGTCCTAAATTTGTTTGATTTTTAACAACTTTTATTCTCGAATCTTTTAGAAGATCATTTATATATTCTAGGCTTTTATCTTTTGAATCATCATCAACTAAGATGATACGGAAAAATTAATAAAAGGTGATCAAATGCAAAAGAAAGTTTCCGTACAGCTTGCATAAAAACCCATGGTATTTCCGTGCCTAGGATCGTTTAATAAAATTTCATCAATCGTATAGCCATACCATCCTTCTTCTGCTAAAGAAATCCAAATATCCCAAACTCATATCCGTTTATCACATTCTCGTTGTAGCCACCACCAGTCTCCAGGCTTGTTTCCTAAATAAGCAGCAGTAAGATCCTGTGTTACGAAATAACAGATTATAGAAATTGAAGGGCTCAAGTCTGACTATCCGTTTTATATCCCCAAAATACCTTAGTCCTGTCAAAACAAATCCTTTATCCGGTCTTGTCTCCAGTATTTCAACTTTTTTCCGATCAGGGCTGGCTCAATCGCATCCGTAATTAAAGCAAGGTATAACAACACTTACGAGAGGTTTCATCTTAACTATGAGCGCCTCCTTTGAGCTAATAATCTATTAGTGTTATCTAACATAATCCTTGCTTATATTATTTATATGAAAAGGCCTTAAATTTGTGTATTCCTTCAAACAAGAAAAACAGAAAAAGAGCTAACCAAATAGCAAAGTATCAAACCTCTCTGGACGATATACCGATCGAATTATACCGCTTTATGTATTCCTAATCAGAGGGGTCAGACACTTTTGGTTCAGTTTAAGCTAGTGTATTTATGCAAAAAGAAGCGCTATTAAGCTCTTTTGGGTGATTATCATCCCAAAGTCCATATTCCAGTGGTTTGAAGGCAAGTCAATGATAGCCAGGAGTCATTTCATGTATTTTGCCGTTCCCTTTTCTCTTCATCGCTTAACAAGTCCGTTCTCCATAATTTCTTACGTTGTTACCCGTCCGTTTTTCTTCCACGACTGTCCACTTCCGTTCAAGTGGATATCTGTTTTTGCCCACGCAAAAACACCTCCGATTTTGGTACTTGTATTCATTGTACCGGTTCGAAGGTGTTTTATTTTGTTTTGCATACTTAGGATATCGCAGGGGTGATCCAAGGTTTTCCCCTCTATTATTTTTGTTGTTCGTTTTTATGATTTGCGCAGTTTGGACATTTATTTGCGTAAAGCTTTGTTACCTTTTCGTCTTCAAAATGTTCAATCGTGCTATCACATGTCTGGCAAATGATTTCTCCCATCTAAAACATCTCCTTTTCATGTAAGCGCTTTTATTCTTACCTTTATAATATTGTGTCACATTGAATTTGTCAACCCCAATTAGCATAACACATTAAATTATTTATGATGTTTAATCATATTGCTCAGATGCAAGTATAGAAGGAAGAGACTCTTCAAAGAAAAGGGAAAGATCTTTCGCTTCCTTTAATGAGTGAATACGAAATACCTTCTGCAGGTACTCATGGTTCTGAAGATCATTTGCATCGAGCAGGGCCGACCGCCCCGTCTGCATACAGACAACCAAGGGCTTACCGAAGAACATGTTCGTATGGATAATACCAAAGTCATACCGAACCTCTTCTGTTGTAAAACCAACAAAACGCACGTTGACATTTTCATGTTCATCATAAAGCTTTTCAAATACTTCCACAGAAACCCCTCCCTAACCATAATTTTTGAAGCGGGCCGCTATGTTTGCAGTATATAACAACTATATTCCCTGAGATATGTTTTATAACAAACTTAATTTATATCTTTTTCCCCAGTGTTTCCTTAGTTAAACCAATTATCGTAATATTGTCATACTATTTAAAATAATGGTAAAGTAGTAGGTAAGGTATACTGGCCTCATCCGTTGTTAAATCGGGGGAAAGCGGGGTATTAAATTGCAGCAGCACGCTTATATCAAACTCGTACCGTCATCGAAACAGCAGTCTATTACAAGTGAAGAAGTGAAGAATCTTTTTCGTTATTACAATGAGATTACCTCTAAGACAGGGACCCAGCTTGGATGGGAATATGGTCAATCGGCATTTCCTTATTCAATGGAAGAAAAAAGCGAAGGCAAGGACCGATGGTTTTATTTAAAAGGTACTGACAGGCAGCAATTTAAGTATATTATTATTGGATTGGACACTGAGGAAACAGCTGAAACAAATACCTCCTATATCCAGGTCACTCTGCCGGAAGGGTTTACACATGGAGACAAAGGAAAAGCAAATGAATTCTGTAAGTTCCTGGCGAAACAACTAGAGGGAGAGCTGCATTTATTTAATGGCAGAATAATGTATTACTATAAGAGAAAATAAAAAAGCAGCAACTTTGGATGCCTGAACCAGATGAAAGGCATCTTTTTTTGCATTACCCATCAAGAGAGAGTAAACGTCCCAAAAAGCAGCATGGTCCATTTAGCCAGCAAAAATAAAGACGTGGACAATATCGTGCTTTTAATGGCTACCGTTCTTTTTTGGAACAACGTATGAGAGAACAGGTAAGACAGGTATAAAAACATAAGAAACAAAATAATTTCAAAAAACGTTCGATCATGTCTGGATAATTCGATCACTGTAAAGTAACCGGCCCACAAAACACAATGTACTGGACTGATTAAAAGAAACCATTTCATCGTACACCCCTCCTCTCTTACACTATGCTGGATATTAAAGGAACAAAACCTAAAAAAGGCCTTCCCTAAGGGAAGGCCTGATAGAATACAATTATTTTACAATGTGGATTGGAGATCCAAGCGCTACTTCAGCAGCTTCCATGGAGATCTCTCCGAATGTTGGGTGGGCATGAATCGTCATAGCAATATCTTCTGCTGTCATTCCAGCTTCGATAGCCAATCCAAGCTCAGCAATCATGTCAGACGCGTTTCCGCCCGCAATTTGAGCGCCAAGAAGCAATCCGTCTTCTTTTCTAGTGATCAGCTTCATGAAGCCGTCAGTTTCATTCATGGACAGCGCACGGCCGTTTGCAGCGAATGGGAATTTGGACGCTTTTACGTCAAATCCAGCTTCCTTCGCGCTCTTTTCATCATATCCTACAGTAGCTAGTTCAGGATCGGTAAATACAACCGCTGGAATAGCTAGGTAGTCGATCTCAGAAGGATGTCCGCTGATCGCTTCAGCTGCAATTTTACCTTCATAAGAAGCTTTATGAGCAAGAGCTGGCCCTTCAACGATGTCACCAATCGCGTAAATGCCTTTTACATTGGTTTGAGCTTGCTTATCGATCTTGATTAATCCGCGCTCAGTCATTTCAATTCCGACTTGCTCAAGTCCAAGCTCTTCAGTGTTTGGACGGCGTCCAACAGTTACCAATACATAATCTGCATCAAACGTTTTTGTTTCACCTTTGATTTCAGCAGTTACGGTAACTCCGTCTTTTGTTTCTTCCACGCCTTTAGCGAGAGCTTCTGTAAAGATTTCTACATTGCCTTTTTTCTTCAGGCGTTTAGAAACCACTTGGCTCATCTGCTTTTCAAAGCCCGGAAGAATCTGCTTGCTTCCTTCCAATACTGTAATTTCAGTACCGAAGTTAGCAAAAGCTGTTCCAAGCTCCATTCCGATGTAGCCTCCGCCGATTACGACCATTTTCTTTGGAACTTCTTGCAAAGCAAGAGCACCTGTAGAAGAAATGACACGGTCACTCCATTTGAATCCAGGAATTTCGATCGGACGGGAACCTGTTGCAATGATGCAGTTTTTGAACGTGTACGTTTGGGAGTTCTTTTCATCCATGATTCGTACAGAGTTTTCGTTGACGAAGTAGGCTTCACCGCGAATAATTTCCGCTTTGTTTCCTTTAAGCAGGCCTTGAACTCCAGTTGTTAATTTATTAACGATACCGGATTTCCATTCTTGAACCTTTGAGAAGTCAACAGTAACGTTCTCTGCTTTAATTCCCATGTCGTCAGAATGCTTCGCATGTTCAACGCGATGGCCGGCATTGATTAATGCTTTAGAAGGAATACATCCCACGTTCAAGCATACTCCGCCCATTTCGCCTCTTTCTGCTACAGCAACCTTTTGGCCAAGCTGTGCTGCACGGATGGCAGCCACATATCCCCCTGGACCTGATCCTATAACAAGTGTGTCTAATTCAATCGGAAAATCACCTACAACCATTTCTCTACGCCTCCATTACCAAAAGTTGTGGATCGTTCAACAAACGTTTAATATGGTTCATTGCATTTTGAGCAGTTACACCATCAATTAAACGGTGGTCAAAGCTTAATGATAACGCAAGAACCGGTGCAACGACAACTTCTCCGTTTTTCACAATTGCTTTTTCTGCAATACGGCCGATTCCTAGAATCGCCACTTCCGGATGATTGATTACTGGAGTAAACCATTGTCCGCCAGCTGATCCAATATTTGAAATTGTAATAGATCCGCCTCTCATTTCATCGGATGAAAGTTTTCCGTCACGGGCCTTAACAGCCAACTCATTGATTTCTGCAGAAATTTTGAAGATGGATTTACGGTCAGCATCTTTTACAACTGGAACCATAAGTCCGTTATCTGTATCGGCTGCAATTCCAATATTGTAATAGTGCTTCCAAACGATTTCTTCATTCGCATCATCAATAGATGCATTAATTGCAGGGAATTCACGTGCAGCAGAAACTAAAGCTTTAACAACGTAAGGAAGGTAAGTAAGCTTAATTCCTTTATCCGCTGCAGCTTGTTTGAATTTCTTACGGTGTGCCACAAGCTCGGTAACTTCAATTTCGTCCATCAACGTCACGTGAGGAGCAGTATGCTTAGAATTAACCATAGCTTTCGCAATCACTTTACGAACGCCTTTAAGTTTTTCACGAGTTTCATTGTCCCCAGTTGGGATCGCTTTAGGAGCTTCTTTTGCAGCAGGTGTTCCTGCTGCAGGTTCTTTTACAGCTTCCTGCTCTTGAGTTCCAGCATCGCCGCTTAGGTATTTGTCGATGTCTTCTTTCATTACACGGCCGTTGTCTCCTGAACCGGAAACTTTACGGATTTCAACGCCTTTTTCACGTGCGTATTTGCGCACTGACGGCATTGCGATAACACGTTTATTTTCATCGACTGTTTCATCAGAAACCGGCTCTGTTTTTGCTGCTTCTGTTTTTTGAGTTGCTTCTTCTGCAGCTGGTTTTTTCTCTTCTTCAGCTTTTGGCTGTTCTGGAGTATCATCACCATGTGCAGATGGAGGCGGCTCACTTTCTGATTCGATCGTTACGAGAACATCACCAACGACAGAAACAGTGCCTTCGTCAACTTTTACTTCTAGAATCTTACCGTCAACCGGAGACGGAATTTCAACTACTGCTTTATCATTTTGCACTTCAAGCAGGATGTCGTCTTCTTTAACTTCATCTCCCGCTTTAACAAACCATTTTACAATCTCGCCTTCGTGGATGCCTTCACCGATATCGGGAAGCTTAAATTCAAATGCCACTAACAACGCCTCCTATAGTAAAAAATTAATCATGCTTTAAAGGGATAAAATGCTGAAAAAGAAATCAAATAGATTTCTTTTTCAGGCATGTTGTCCGGCATTAGAAGTTATAAACTGTCTTTGCCTTCTCAACAATATCTTTATAATCAGGAAGCCAGACATCTTCAGCTGAAGCAAACGGGAATACCGTATCAGGAGCAGCTACACGAAGTACAGGTGCTTCAAGGCTAAGGATCGCACGGTCATTAATTTCAGCTACAACCGTTGCACCTACACCAGCTTGTTTTTGAGCTTCTTGAACGACGATCGCACGTCCGGTTTTTTCAACTGAAGCGATGATGGTGTCGATATCAAGCGGGCTAACCGTACGAAGGTCGATAACCTCAGCAGAAATCCCTTCTTTTTCAAGCACTTCTGCCGCTTTAAGGGAAGAGTGAACCATCGCTCCGTAAGTAATGATAGAAACATCCTTACCTTCACGTTTCACGTCCGCTTTACCGATCTCAATTGTGTATTCTTCTTCTGGAACTTCGCCGCGGAAAGAACGGTATAGTTTCATATGTTCCAAGTAGACAACTGGGTCGTTATCTCGGATTGCAGAAATCAAAAGTCCTTTTGCATCATAAGGCGTTGAAGGAATAACAACTTTCACTCCGGGTGCTTGTGCCATAAGGCCTTCAAGGTTATCTGCATGAAGTTCTGGAGTTTTTACACCTCCGCCAAACGGAGAACGGATCGTAATAGGAGAATTATAAACTCCGCCAGAACGGTAACGCATACGTGCAGCCTGAGCCACAACAGAGTCCATTACTTCAAATACAAATCCGAAGAACTGAATTTCCATAACAGGACGGAATCCGGTAAGTCCCAGGCCAATTGCAAGACCGCCGATACCGGACTCAGCAAGAGGAGTATCAAATACTCGGTCTTCACCAAATTCAGATTGAAGACCTTCGGTCGCACGGAACACACCGCCGTTTTGACCAACGTCTTCACCGAACACAACGACATTTTCATTATTTTTCAACTCAGTGCGCATCGCATCTGTAATTGCTTGAATCATGGTCATTTGAGCCATATTATTTCGACTCCTTTGCTTTGTATTCTTCAAGTTGCTCTTTCAGATTGTGCGGAAGCTCTTCAAACATAAATCCGATAAGGTCTGTAACCTTTTGCTTCGGTGCGCCATCCGCTTTTTTGATCGCTGCTTTAATGTCTTCTTTTGCTTGATCCATTACTTTGTTTTCCTGCTCTTCAGACCAAAGGCCTTTATCTTCGAGGAATTTGCGGAAACGGACAAGCGGATCTTTCTTCGTCCATTCGTTATCAAGGTCTTCTGTACGATAACGGGTTGGATCGTCACCTGCCATTGTATGTGGACCATAGCGGTAAGTAAGTGTTTCGATAAGTGTTGGTCCATCTCCATTTAAAGCACGTTCACGAGCTTGTTTAACTGCAGAATAAACAGCCAATACGTCCATTCCGTCTACTTGAATTCCTTCAATCCCAGCTGCAACTGCTTTTTGAGCAATTGTTTTAGCTGCAGATTGCTTCTCTACAGGAACTGAAATCGCGAAACGGTTGTTTTGAACGACAAAAATGGTTTGTGCATTGTAAGCTCCAGCAAAGTTCAATCCTTCGTAGAAGTCACCTTGTGATGCACCGCCATCACCTGTATACGTGATCGCAACATTCTTTTTGCCCTTCTTCTTTAAACCAACTCCGACGCCGGCAGCTTGAACGATCTGTGCGCCGATGATGATCTGAGGCATTAAAACGTTCACGCCTTCAGGAATCTGTCCTCCTTGGAAATGTCCGCGGGAATATAGGAATGCTTGGTATAGCGGCAATCCGTGATATACAATCTGAGGAATATCACGATATCCTGGAAGAATCCAGTCCTCTTTATCAAGCGCAAATTGAGAACCAAGCATAGAAGCCTCTTGCCCCGCGACCGGCGCATAGAATCCTAAACGTCCTTGACGGTTTAAGGAAATCGCTCTTTGGTCCCAAATACGCGTATAAACCATCCGTGTCATTAATTCCTGCAACTCATCATCTGAAAGTTTAGGCATAGCAGATTTATTAACTACTTTCCCGTCTTCTGATAAGATTTGAAAGGTTTCAAATTGTTTTTCAACCTGTTCAATCAAACTCATTAACCTTCACCTCATCCTTCCTTACACCAATGTTATCCGCCATGTATATAAGCGCTTCTATTAGAATGCCCATAATTTTCCGTATACATGACAAAGATTATAAAAAAGCCTTTAGGGTCCGATGCACAAATCATTATTGCTGTTTCCCTATTTGATCATGGGTAAACATGATCTTGTGCACCCCTCCTGTTTCTAAGGGCTTTCAAAAACTGTATTACTATATTATTGAAATCAAAGTAATACAATTATGTTTATCACATGATTAGTTTACACCAGCGTCCAAACAGCGTCAATTGTTTACTATCAATATATTTTTGAATTTTCACAGGCCAGTTCAAGCCTTTCTAGCACACCTGAATCATCACTGTATCACTTTCCATATCACCCTGTTTCAAAACAGCATTTTTTCAAAAGCAGGCTAACCTTAACGTCAAATTACCGATTGAAAGCTATTCTTTTATGGTAGAATACAGAAAAAGCCATTATCATATTAATAAAGAAGAAACTTTGTAAATTGGGGGAAACCATATGCTAACCATGAAGGACGTTGTCCGAGAAGGCCATCCTATACTGCGCGAAAAAGCAGAAAATGTTGAACTTCCTCCTCAGCAAGAGGATATCGAAACCGCAAAAAAGATGCTTGAATTTCTGAAGAACAGCCAAGACCCTGATATTGCCCAGAAATACAAACTCCGCCCTGGCATCGGGCTGGCATGTCCGCAAATTGGAATCTCAAAAAGGATCATCGCTGTTCATACTACTGACGAACAAGGGGAACTATTCAGCTACGCCCTTTTTAATCCAAGAATCGTCAGCCACTCTGTTAAAGTAACTTACCTTGAAAGCGGTGAAGGCTGCCTCTCCGTAGACAGAGAAGTTCCCGGCCTCGTTCCGCGCTATGCAAAAGCCACAGTTAAAGGAACAACAATAGATGGAGAGCAGGTCGAACTAAAGTTAAAAGGTATGCCTGCTATCGTCTTCCAGCATGAGATCGATCATTTAGATGGAATCATGTTTTATGACCGGATCAACAAAGAGAACCCGTTTACTCCGCCAACAGCTGTAACGCTTCACAGATAGAACAATGAAAAAAGCTCCAGCCGATCAGGCTGGAGCTTTTTTCACTTGACTTCATCCACTATTTACCTAGCAAGAGAAAACAGACCAGCGGCATACTATTACAAACTACGCATAAAAAGGATGGTCGGCTGAAATGAAACGAAAACGAAGATATATGAACAAGCTAAAAAAACTAATGCAAGAATATCCTTATTTAAAAAGAGCAAAAAAACCTTTTTGTCTGCAATAAACTGGGCTTTTACCGGCTTAACATTGTCCGATTTATCATGATAAGATGAAAAAAACATGAAAAACATACCTAATTCATTTATAATAAAACAAAGATATTGATAATACTAGCACGGTAAGGAGACGAAAAGATGATTTTTAAAGTTTATTTCCAGGAAAACAAAAACGAGGTACCTATCCGAGAGAACACAAAATCCATCTATATGGATGCCAATTCAATCGAGGAAGTCAGAAAAAAACTGTCTAATACCAATTACAATATTGAGTTTGTTCAAGAAATCAAAGGGAAATTTCTTGAGTACGAGCAACAATCAGACTCTTTTGAAGTGGAGAAAAGATAATTTATGAAATTTGTAAAAAACCATCAAACAGCAGTGTTTGCTCTGGGCGGCTTGGGAGAAATCGGAAAGAACACATACGGCGTACAATTCCAGGATGAAATCATCCTGATTGATGCAGGCATTAAATTTCCTGAAGACGAGCTGCTTGGAATTGACTATGTGATCCCAGACTATACGTATCTGGTAAAAAATGAAGATAAAATTAAAGGTCTGTTTATTACCCATGGACATGAAGACCATATTGGCGGTATTCCATACTTGCTCAGACAAGTGAACATTCCTATTTACGGCGGAAAACTAGCCATCGCCCTAATCAAAAACAAGCTTGAAGAACACGGTCTATTGCGCAGAGCCAACCTTTATGAAATCTCAGAAGACCAAGTGATTAAATTCAGAAAAACGTCTGTTTCATTCTTCCGGACAACACACAGCATTCCGGAATCTTTCGGAATTGTTGTCAAGACACCGCCAGGCAACATCGTACATACGGGAGATTTTAAATTTGATTTTACTCCTGTAGGAGAACCTGCCGATCTAACGAAGATGGCGGAAATCGGAAAGGAAGGCGTACTGTGTCTGCTTTCAGACAGTACAAATGCTGAAGTTCCGGGTTTTACTCTCTCTGAGCGAAAGGTTGGCGAGAGCATTAATGATATTTTCCGTAAGGTCAACGGCAGGGTCATTTTCGCAACGTTCGCCTCAAACATCTATCGACTTCAGCAGGTAGTCGAAGCCTCTGTACAAAACAACAGGAAGATCGCTGTTTTTGGAAGAAGCATGGATTCTGCCATAACGATCGGACAAGAACTCGGATTCATCAAGGCGCCGAAAAATACGTTTATTGAATCTTCACAGATTAACAGACTTCCTGACAACCAGGTAACCATCCTGTGTACAGGAAGCCAAGGAGAACCGATGGCTGCATTATCAAGGATAGCCAACGGCACTCACCGTCAAATTCAGATCATTCCAGGAGACACCGTTGTTTTCTCATCATCGCCGATTCCTGGTAATGCATTGAGCGTTAATAGAACCATTAACCAGCTGTTCCGGGCAGGCGCTGAAGTGATTCATGGATCATTAAACGATATTCATACTTCCGGCCACGGAGGACAGCAGGAGCAAAAGCTCATGCTGCGCCTGATGAAACCAAAATACTTCCTCCCTATCCATGGGGAATACAGGATGTTAAAGATGCATATCAATCTCGCAACATCCTGCGATGTTCTGCCTAAAAATTGTTTTACAATGGATAACGGCGATGTGCTTGCTCTTTCAAGCAATGAGGCAGCAGTTGCCGGCAAGATCCCTTCTGGTTCAGTATATGTCGACGGAAGCGGCATCGGGGATATTGGCAACATCGTACTCAGGGACAGAAAAATTCTATCTGAAGAAGGACTGGTTGTTGTTGTCGTCAGCCTGAATATGAAGGAATTCAAAATTGAAGCAGGGCCTGATATCATCTCACGCGGTTTTGTGTATATGAGAGAGTCAGGTGACTTAATCAATGATGCACAAAACCTGCTGAACCAGCATTTGAACGGGCTTATGGAGGAAAAACGGACAAGGCAATGGTCTGAGATCAAGAACGAGATCACTGATGTACTTTCTCCTTTCCTTTATGAAAAAACAAAAAGACGTCCGATGATCCTGCCGATCATCATGGAAATCTAAATAGAAAAAGCATGAAAGGACAACCTTTCGTGCTTTTTTTATGTAATAACTTTTCCGCTAAGCCATTAAATCTTTCTCAAGCCGGCTGATGTCCTTTTCGCCTCCTATGACAATCATTACATCCCCTTCCTCCACCTTCTGATCGGCATGAGGTGAAACGATTACTTCATTGCTGCGCTTTACGGCCACCACATTACAACCGTACTTAGCGCGGATGTTCATCTCCTGTAATGACTTTCCGCTCATCTTCTCACCTGCTGCCATCTCGACAATGCTATACTCATCAGACAATTCCAGGTAATCCAGAACATTTTTTGAAACGACCTGGTGAGCGATTCTTATTCCCATGTCTCTTTCAGGATGTATGATACGGTCAGCTCCGATTTTCAGCAATACCCTTTCATGGTAATCATTCTGTGCCTTCACAGTAATTTTTGAAACCCCCATATCCTTAAGTATTAAAGTCGTCAGTATGCTGGATTGAAGGTTTTCCCCTATCGCAACGATGACGTGTTCAAAATTTCGGATACCCAGGTTTTTAAGTACGCCCTCATCTGTTGAATCCGCAATGACTGTATGAGTGGCAATGGATGAATACTCATTAACCCGATCTTCATCCATATCGATGCCCAGCACTTCCATCCCCTGATCGCTTAACGCACGGCAAATGCTTCCACCAAAGCGGCCGAGGCCGATAACTGCATATTGGCGTTTCACCATCTATTCCCCCAACTATTTATTTATGTAATGTCTTTTATTTTAGTATAGATGCTGAATTGGAAAAAGAAAACAACATCTCTATCAACAAGAGAGTTTTCAAATGAGAAAATGAAAAAGACGGCCAAGAGTAATTCTTGGCCGTCCTCACATTGATTGTATTAAACGTTCAGTGTTTCTTGTCCTGGCTTCCAGTTTGCAGGGCAAAGTCCGCCAGTTTGTAATGCTTGAAGAACACGCAATGTCTCATCAACATCACGGCCGATGTTGTTGTGGTTAACAACAGCATACATTAGTTCGCCTTCTGGTGAAATAATGTAAAGTCCGCGCAATGCGACACCTTCTTCTTCAATTAGAACACCATAGTCACGCGCAACTGCGTGGTTCGTGTCAGCAGCCAATGCATAATTAAGTTCACCGAGACCGTTAGAATCACGCGGAGTGTTGATCCAAGCTTTGTGAGTATGAATAGTGTCAGTAGAAACACCGATAACTTCTGCATCCAGATCTTCAAACTCATCGAAACGATCGCTTAAAGATGTAATTTCAGTAGGACATACGAACGTAAAGTCCATTGGGTAGAAGAAAAGCACGGTCCATTTGTCATTTTTCATATTTTCTTCAAGACTTACTTTTCCGAATTCCTTGTTTGGTAATACTGCGTCCATTTCAAATCGTGGAGCTTGTTTTGCTACCATACGTTCTGCCATACTAAATCCCTCCAACTAATTGTGTTATTGCTTCATTGTTATTATAAAACAACCTTACTTTTTAGTCAATATTAAATAATAATTAATTTAAATAAGGAGTTTTATTCACAATCCAACATTACTTTCCCCCATATCATAACAAGTTAATCAAAAGAAGTGAAATAATTGGATTACACCGTTTAGTCAGTTATACTGTTATGCATAATAAAAAGGATACAATGACTAAAGGAGGACATTGTTTTAATGCCAGATTACAAAAATTTTACGGAGATTGACTTTGGCGCACTTGCATTAAGTACTGGAATTTTAGTTTTTAAGCTTTTAGCCATCTTTATTGTTTATATTGTTGTACGAAATATAGGAAGGAAGATCATCAGTACGACCTTTGGACGAATGTCCAACAGGAAAGGCATGTCAAATTTCAGGGCAAAAACCCTTGCAACGCTTGTGATCAGCGTGTATACATATGCATTGATATTTATGGCCTTCGTCGCCGTTTTTGGATTGTTTCGCATAGATATCCGCGGTTTGCTTGCAGGTGCCGGAATCGTAGGACTCGCGATTGGTTTTGGTGCCCAAGGACTTGTCAATGATGTTGTCACCGGATTTTTTATTCTGCTCGAAAAACAAATAGATGTTGGAGATTATATTACGACCGGAACCTTTAATGGCATCGTTGAAAATGTAGAGCTCCGTACAACCAAGGTACGCGGCTTTGACGGAACCCTTCATTATATTCCTAACCGCTTAATAACAAGTGTAAGCAATCACTCAAGAGGCAATATGAGAGCTCTTGTGGATTTCAAAATCCCCTCTACTCCACAGGTAGAAGAAGCGCTGCAGATCGTTAAAGAAGAAAGCCGCTTATTACAGCAGGAAGAACCTGCGATCCTCGAAGGGCCTAACGTACTGCCGGTAGTTGAAGCCGATACTGGCCTGACGGTTCTTCGAATTCTTGCAAGAACTGAAAATCTAAAGCAATGGAGTATGGAACAAAAGATCAAGGATCGGCTTCAGCAAAGATTCAGACAAGCTGGCATCAGCCTTCCATCACCTGAAGAAGATTCAAATGAAGGGTCCAGCGAGCCCGGGGTATGATGATTAAACAGGCAGTTCTTCGGGTATTCCTTTCAGTAAGAATGACTTTTAGGGAGGTTAACTGATGCCATATGATTCCATTAAAGAATTGCCCGACCAAGTGAAAGACAACTTGCCCCATCATGCTCAGAAAATTTTTAAAGAGGCTTTTAATTCAGCTTCAGACGAATATAAAGAAGAAGAAACTGCCTTTAAAGTGGCCTGGAGTGCTGTCAAAAAGAAATATAAAAAAAATGACAACGATGAATGGGTAAAAAAAGAAGACCAATAAAAAGAGGCTGACTAAGTCCGCATCATGCGGGAAGTCAGCTTTTTGCGCCGGAAATAAAAACGGGACCTTTCCCATTCTGCGGGTTAAGATTCCGTCTGTGCTTCTTCTTCTGATTTTTTCAGTACTTTTAACTTTTTAATCTGGTGGCCATCTGTTTCAATCACCTTAAATGAATAAGCTTCATGCTCTATTTCTTCATCCAGCCCAACCTCTCCACGCTGGCTCAGTATCCATCCGCCGATCGTATCTAAATCAGTATCATCTAAATCCAAATGGAATAATTCGTTTACTTCCGAGATGAGTACTTTTCCATCCAAAATCGTCACATTGTCATTTATCTTTTTAATTCTTGGCTCTTCATCTTCATCAAACTCATCCCGTATCTCTCCGACAATTTCTTCAATAATGTCCTCAACTGTAACGATTCCGGAGGTTCCTCCATATTCGTCCATTAATACAGCCATGTGTACTCTTTCCTTTTGCATCTTTACAAGAAGCTCCTGGATAGGATATGATTCATGAACGGAAATGATAGGCCTTATGTATTTTTCTAATTCTTCTTCTTCATTCGTAACATGCTCATTAAAGAATTCCTTAATGTTGACAAGACCGACAATATGGTCTTTATCATCCACGGCTACCGGATATCTAGTGAATTTCTCTTCCCTCATAACATTTAAATTCTCTTTAAAACTGTTTTCTTTATATAAGCATACGATCTCTGTCCGCGGCACCATGATTTCTTTTGCCAGGCGGTCATCAAACTCAAAGATCTTGTTTACATAACGATATTCTGATTGATTGATCTCTCCGCCTTCAAAACTTTCTGAGAGCAGATGGCGCAATTCTTCTTCATTATGAGCCATTTCATGTTCTTCACTTCTTTTCAGTCCTAACATCCTTGTCAGCACTGCCGCTGAGCGGTTAAGGACAAAAATAAACGGGAACATGACATAACTGAAAACGATTAAGGGCTTGGCTATTGCAAGGCTGATCTCTTCAGCTTTTCGGATGGCAAATGATTTTGGCGCCAGTTCACCCAGTACAACTTCAAAATAAGTGATGGCCGTAAAAGCTATGATAAAGGAAATGGTATGAAGAACCTGGGGAGGCAGATTTACGTGATGAAATAACGGCTTCAGCAGCGTCTCTACTGTCGGTTCTCCAAGTCCGCCAAGAGCAAGTGATGTAATGGTAATCCCCAGCTGGGTAGACGATAGATAGCCATCTATGTTGGAGAGAATTTTTTTAACTGCTTTTGCATTTCCATTGCCTTGCTCTGCCAGAAAATCGATTCGAGTTGCACGAACTTTTACGATGGCAAATTCAGAAGCTACAAAAAAAGCGGTTATAAGAATTAGTGCGATAATCATTACAATATTAAATAGTGCCATTTGATAATCCTTAACCAGACTGATTAAGGATCGTCACCTCCTGCCAATAGAATTAGAGTAGGGATAATAAAGGTTACCCTCTCTACCTTACAGATAAACGCACAGACAAGACGAAGGAACAGCCCGATACCGGCTGTTCCCCTTCCGTTTTATTGCTGAAGTTTGCTTTCTACCGCTTGGCAAACATCGTCTGCGCTCATTCCATCCGCGTTAATAACAGAACCTTGCACTACTGCATTTTGCATTCCCATGACATTTTCATCCTGTCCTGAGATGACGCAGCAGTCACATCCATTCACATCATTTTCCTGGCGAAGTGCCACTACATCATAGCCTTTAGCTTTTAAAGCATCGGAAACATTAGTTAAGGATTCCTCCACACCAATTCTAGCCATCGTTTCCACCTCCTTAGCATTTTTTAATCTGTCCAATGAAATGCCTGCTTATCCCTCTTCACACAAATAAAAAAGCGGCCAGGGGCCGCTTTTTAAATTCAATCTGATCATTGGGATGTAGCTTTCCATTCAATATAAGAGGACAGCGTGCGCAGTGCAACAGGTATAGCCTCTTCTTTTGGTTCAATGCAGGAATGATGCAGACCATATTCACAGTCCACTCCCAGCCAGAACATAAACCCAGGTATTTCTTTTAAGAAATAGCCAAAATCTTCTCCTGTCATGGCTTCTCGGCATCGATAGAAATCCGCAGGTTTGCTGGACTCGAGAAATGAAATAAATTCTTTGGTCAGCTCCTCATGATTATAGACTTGGTAATAGTTGGATCCATAATCAATGGCCGCTTCACATTCAAAAGAAGCTTCAATTCCTTTTATAATGGCCTCAATACGTGATTTAACCTTGATCATTGAAGCTGAGGAAAGAGTGCGGATCGTGCCTTCTAATCGAGCTGTTTCAGCAATGATATTCTGCTTTGTGCCGCCTGTAATTTTTCCGACGGTGATCACGGCTGAATCAAGAGGATCTATGTTCCTTGAAACAACAGACTGAAGCTGTGTCACAAGGTGGCTCGCCGCCACGACCATATCATTCGCAAGGTGAGGATAAGCCGCGTGTCCGCCCTTCCCTTTCAAATCAATAAAAAGCTCCGACGTATTGGCAAACAAAAGACCTTCTTTAACAGCCACAGTTCCAACCGGGTATTCTGGCGCAATATGCAATGCCAGCATCATATCCGGCTTTACAGCTTGAAACTCTTCACTTTGCAGAAGGGGCAGCGCTCCGCCCGGACCCTCCTCTGCTGGCTGAAAGATAAACAGCAGATGATCGTCTACCGGATGATGCACAAAGTGATCAAGGAGACCTAAAGCAATGGTCATATGCAGATCATGCCCGCAGGCGTGCATATAGCCGTTATGAACAGATGTAAAATCATAACTTGTTTCTTCTGAGATCGGCAAGCCATCCATATCAGTGCGGTAACCAATGGTTTTTCTGGGATTATGCCCGGGAACTTTTACGAGCACACCCGTTTTCCATGTCTGAACCTCCAGCCTTTCCTTTGGAAGGCCTTTAATAAAATCCAGAATAAACTGCTGTGTTTTATACTCCTGAAAACCAGGTTCCGGAATCTGGTGAAGCTGTCTTCTGATCGTTATAAAACGCTCTGTATCCATATTCATCTTATCAGCACCTGACAAATTAGTCGTTTAGCTGGCGAAGTTCTTGTTTGATTTCTGTTTTTGATTTTGTTTTTTCATCAATTTCTTTAATTACGCGTGCAGGCGTACCTGCCACAACAGTATAAGGAGGCACGTCTTCAATTACGATAGCTCCCGCTGCCACAACAGCACCTTTACCAACGGTCACTCCCTCGAGCACAACCGCATTTGCGCCAATGACCACATCATCTTCAACGACAACAGGCTTTGCAGATGGCGGTTCGATGACTCCTGCAAGTACGGATCCAGCTCCAATATGGCAGTTCTTTCCGACTGTTGCTCGGCCGCCAAGAACCACGTTCATGTCGATCATAGTGCCGTCGCCGATTACCGCACCAATATTAATGGAAGCGCCCATCATGATAATGGCATTATTCCCAATTTCTACTTGGTCACGGATAATGGCGCCCGGTTCGATACGCGCGTTCACATGCTTCATGTCCAGAAGAGGGATCGCTGAATTGCGGCGGTCATTTTCTACCACAAAGTCCTCAATTTTGCTTTCATTGTTTTTCAATATTTGTTCGATCTCTTTCCATTCTCCGAAAAGCACTCCAGTACTTCCGTTTAGGAATGACTTGGTGTTTTCCCCAAATTGGAGCCCTTCCAGATTACCTTTTACATATACTTTTACAGGTGTTGATTTCTTGCTGTTTTGTATAAATGAAATAATTTCATTTGCATCCATCATTTTCATGTGTGTGCTCCTCCTTAAATACGTTCTGTCTTGTATTAAACCATTATTTCAAACAACATTCAAACCAAAAATCCTTTTTTAAGCACTGTTGACCAGTTTTATGAAAGCCTCTACTTGTTTGAGCTCAAGTGTACCTCCATGAGAGATCATCCAAGTGTCGCGCTTTATTGATTCTCCATTTTTATTGTGCAGCGGAACCTTATAGAATTCGTCTGTTTCACGCAGAGAAATCGAAGGAAGAATGGCATAGCCGACTCCGTGGAGAGCCATCTGCTTGCATGTTTCAATCTGGTCCACGATGATGGTCTTCTTTGGGGGAATACTAAAATGATCCTGCCACCATTCCTGAATATCCTGATAATAGGTAGAATGGCTTTTGAATTGAATAAAAGGCTTATCTGTTGTTTGCAGCTCTTCAACGGTGGAAATGTCTGTATCCGTCAAATAAAGGCTGTCTGAAAACAGATGAATCTTCTCTCCCCGCCATTCAGGATTTCCTCTCACGATACCAATGTGGATCTGATCCTCATAAAGATGTTTGATAATTTCACTGCTCCAGCCTGTGATCAAGGAAATATTTACTTGAGGATATAAACTGACATACTGCTTAAGAGCATTTGGAAGCCAGTATTGCCCTATGATTGATGCTACTGCCAGCCTTAACGTACCAAAGACTTCCTTGGTCAATGACTGCAAGTCTTCTCTCACACGCTCTTCTTCTTTCAATGTATCGTTTACGTGCGCAATGATCTTCTCTCCAGCTGCTGTTATCGCTAGTCCCTTTTGTGACCGTAAAAAGATTTTTGTTCCCCAGCTGTTTTCAATCGTCTGAAGACGCTGGCTCAAAGCCGGCTGTGAAACATACAGCCGTTCAGATGCTTTTCGCATATTCAATTCCTGTGCAAGGACTTGAAGAATTTTAAATTCAGAAAGCTGCATGCTGTCCCTCCTTTACAATAGCAATCGTCACAATTTAAGCAATAAGAAAAACTTATGAGTTTTTACTATTATATTCTATTTTCAATTATTTGACGAAATATTTATGATAATGGTAGACCATTCCATATATAGAAAGGAAGTACCAGGATGAAATTAAATATTAAAGGGATTCATCACGTTCAACTGTGCATTCCTCCAGGAGAAGAAGAAAGGGCAAGAGATTTCTATACTGGTGTGCTTGGTTTAAGCGAAATTGAAAAACCAGAGAGTTTAAAGAAAAACGGCGGGCTTTGGTACCAAGCAGGGAACCAGGAATTGCATATCGGAGTAGAAAACCCAGAATCGTCCAAAGGAAAAAGCCACCCGGCATTTGAGGTGGCTCAGCTAGAGCTCGTAAAACAGTATCTCCAATCCAAAGAAGTAGTGGTGAAAGATGAAACTGAAATCCCTGGAATCATCCGTTTTTCTTTTCGTGATCCGTTCGGCAACCGTATCGAGCTCCTGGAAACATTACAATAAACCAGGAATCAATCTAACAGGAGAACTATTGATCTCCTGTTTTATTATGGGTAGGTTTAGGAAGCAGTACCGAGAAAAGAAAGCTTAACACGGACAGCACAAGAACCCCTTTATAAACATCGTCCAAGGAAAACGAAAGTCCGTGCTGCAGAAGATCAATAACAGAACTGCTCAGTTTGCTTCGTTTTTCTTCATCCAAAAGAATGTTTGCTGCATCCAGGGATACCTTTTTGTCCCCATGTTCTTCAAAATAAGTGCTCAATCTGGTATTTAATATGCCTCCAAGCACAGCAGCTCCCAATGCACTGCCTACGATTCTCATAAACATGTTAGAAGCAGTAGCAATACCCCTTGTTCTCCAATCCACATTATTCTGTATAGCAACGATAAAAGTCGTATTTGTCAGCCCCATACCGCAGCCGATAAGAAATGATCCAGCTCCTGCCCAGACCGGTCCTTTGGAAGGATCCATAAACACGAAGACGATCGAGCCAGCAATTAATGCGATGCCTCCAGCAGTTGCCACCGGCCGGAAGCCTACTTTAAGCAGAAGCTTTCCACCAATGGTTGAAAAGATCGGCCAGCCGATTGACATAGCAGTGAGAGCAAATCCTGCTACGACTGGAGGCTGTTCCATTACCCCTTGAATATACGCGGGAAGAAAGCTGGAAATGCCGATCAGGATTGCACCATTGGTAAGCGATGCGGCGTTTGAAAGAGAAATCAGCCTGTTGCTCCACAGGAATACAGGCATCAGCGGTTCAGGAAACTTTGATTCATGAATCACAAACCAGAACAGGACGCCCGTGGATAAAATACCCAAAAAATAGGTCTCCCAAGAATTCCACGGCCAGGCGGTTCCTCCCTGTATAAGCAGGACCATCAAAGCACTTACACCGACTAAAACGAACAAAGATCCGAGATAATCAATATGTACTCTCTTTTTCTCAATGTTTTCATGCAGATATTTACCGACACCTATCATCGCCAGAATTCCCAGGGGAATATTCATCCAGAAAACAAGGGACCAATGAGAAAATGTGACAAAAAAGCCTCCAAGCAATGGCCCAAGAATAGCAGAGATTCCCCACACACTTGCCAGATATCCTTGTATTTTTGCACGTTCCTCCATGGAATACATGTCACCTACGATGGTTGTGGCTATCGGCTGCACAGCTCCAGCTCCAAGTCCCTGAAGAAGCCGATAAACAATCAGCTGTTTCATAGATGCCGCAAAACCGCACAGCAATGAACCGATTAAAAAAATAATAATTCCAATAATAAAAACAGGTTTCCGTCCGTATAAATCAGACAATTTGCCATAAATAAGGATGGTCACCGACTGCATGAGCAGATAAGCAGAGAAAACCCAGCTATATAATGCAAAACCACCCAGGTCCCCTACGATTCCCGGCATAGCTGTTGAAACAATGGTTCCTTCAATCGCTGCCATAAACATGGCGATGATCACCGACGCAAGGACCAATGGCCTTATTGTCCGCCTCTCTTCTTTCCTGTCAGGAACAGTGTGCCTGAAACTCTCATTCATTTCTCTCTACCTCTTTCTTCATCTCATGCGGCTCTACATGAACAGATATGCTTCCCACTTTATACGCCTGCTTGAGCATTGCTTCAATATTCTCAGTGATCTCGTGGCTTTCAATGACATTCAGCGAAGGATTTACATGGATGGTTACATCAATAATAGCAGAACTCCCATGATTTCTTGCTTTTAAGTCTGTTACTTGCTTTACACCAATTACCTGCAAGATCTTTTTTTCCATCTCTTTTCCTTCTTCATAATCAAATCCGTCCGAAAGATTATGTGAGGTTTCGTAAAAAATATCCCAGCCGGTTTTGATGATCATTAGTGCCACAAGCACAGCAGCAAGAGGATCCAGCCACACAATGCCAAATTGAGCTCCGAATATGCCAACAGCCGCTCCAATGCTTACGAACGCATCGGAGCGGTTATCAAGGGCTGCCGCCTTTAACCCTTGGCTGTCTGTTTCTCTTGCAAGTTTAATGTTATAACGGTAGACCGCAAGCATAACAAACGCTGAAACAATGGCAGTAAACCCGGCTATGGTTGATGGAGGCTTTATTTTAAATTCCACGATACTCTTTACTGCAGAAATAAAAACTTCAAGCCCGATAACCACCATAATAAAGGATGCAATCATGGATGCAATGGTCTCAGCACGAAGATGTCCATAAGGATGGTCACGGTCCGCGGGTTTCCTTGAAATTTTCAAACCGACCAGAACTGCGACGGATGCCAAAATGTCCGTTGAGTTATTTAATCCATCTGCAACCAAAGCTTCAGAGGAATAGAACCAGCCAACCCCGAGCTTCAGCAGGGATAGGACGATGTATGCCGATAAACTGAGATATACCCCTCTCTCAACTTTACTCTGTGTCTTTTCAGCTGGCACAGCCTCTCACCCTCTTATTCTTCATTCACCTAAAAAAGGCTACGTATAGCATTCCTTAACTGGATGAATTCATCCGTTCGGTTCTATCTTAATGGTGATAGATCATCTTTCTTGTCATTCCTCCATCGATCACCAGGTTCTCACCATTAATAAAGTTATTATCAGGGGCTGTTAAATATAAACAGGCGCTGGAGATATCCGATGGTTTTCCAACCCTCTTTGACCAATGCTGCTGATGGTCAGCATCTCTTAAACCTTCATAGTCTTGGGTTTCAATCCAACCTGGGCTGATGGCGTTAACTGTAATGCCATGTTCGCTGAACGATGCGGCCAATGCATGAGTGAGAGCTGTAATACCGCCTTTCGTTGCCGCGTATGCCTCACTGTTAGGTTCTGACATGGATGCTCTGGTCGATGCGATATTGACGATGGAGCCTCCCCCATTTTCTTTCATCTGTTTCGCTGCTTCCCGCGAACATAGAAATACACTTCGAAGATTGGTTTGAATGACATTATCCCATTCTTCCACGTCCAAATCGAACGGAGACTTCCAAATCCCTTTGCCGGCATTATTGATCAGAATATCAACTGGCCCAAATTCCCTTTTTGTCTGCCCCATAAGTGAGATAATATCTTCAGGCTTGCGTACATCTGTTGGAATAAAGAGAGCTTTCCCTTCATTGGACTGTATCTTTTCCAAAGTCTCTTTCGCTTCCTTTTCCTTTTGGTCAGCCAGCACCACCTTTGCTCCCGCAGCCGCAAAATCAGTGGCAATTTGCCTGCCAATTCCCTGTCCTGCTCCAGTAACGATGACAACTTTATTCTTAAACACCTGCATCATCCTTTCATCTTCATTTACTATAAATTAGATTTTTAAAATATTCCCTTCTCACAGCTTAAAAAAACAAAAAAATAAACCCGTCTAACTGAAGGGTTTATTCATTGCTGCTTACTACTACTTTTCCTATCGTCTTACCGGATTCTAATTTCGAATGTGCTTCTCTCATCGTTTCTGCATCGATCGGTTGAAGTGTTTTCGTTAATGTTGTCTTTAATATCCCTTCATCGAACATGTTTGCCATATCTGTCAGGATCTCATGCTGCCTTTTCATATCCTCCGTTTCAAAGAGCGATCTCGTGAACATGAATTCCATGACAAACGTTACACTCTTCTGCTGAAGTAAGCTTATGTTCAGTGGTGTTTTCGTTTCTACAATCGAACAAATCTTACCTTGGGGAGCAATTGCTTCCATCATACTTTCCCAATGCTGATTTGTACTGTTCAGACAAAATATGTAATCCACTTCAGACATCCCTATTTTTTTCAGCTGCGGTAAAAAGTCCTCATAATGGCTGATTGTATAGTCCGCTCCATGTGTTTTAGCCCAGACTTCGGTCTCTGCTCGTGAGGCGGTCCCAACCACGGTCAATCCTGCCCAACTTGCAAGCTGAAGCGCAATAGAACCTACTCCACCGGCTGCACCTATAATTAATATGGATCGACCTTTATTTTTATCCTTCTTCATAGCAATACCGAGGCGTTCAAATAAACCTTCCCAGGCTGTAAGACTTGTGAGCGGCATTGCGGCAGCTTCTTCAAAGCTGAACGTTTTTGGTTTATGGGCCGCAATACGTTCATCCACAAGATGGTATTCACTATTTCCTCCTGGTCTGCCAATGGAACCAGCGTAGTATACTTCATCTCCAGCTTTGAACATACTTACTCCAGAACCCGTCGCTTCCACTATGCCCGAAACATCCCAGCCAAGAATTTTCGGTTCTTTTTCTATGGCGTTTTTCGGGCTGCGCACTTTCGTATCAACGGGATTAACAGAGATTGCTTTTACTTTTACGAGAAGATCTCTTTTACCTGGAGTTGGTTTATCAATTTCTACATCTAACAGACTCTCAGGATTATCAATCGGTAAATACTTATACAAACCTACCGCCTTCATTTTTCCCCTCAAAACTATCATCCTTTCTTTCTGTTTATGTTTCCCTCAACGATACAGAAAAAAACAGCGGGACACCATTAAAAAAGACTGGTTAAACGAAAAAAAGAAGCTGAAAAGCCCTTTAAGGTCAGCTTTTATGTTTACCAATGTGTATTTGTCCAAATTTTGCTGCCCGTCCAAACCAACAATGATCGGAACGCATAAACTATGACAAGTACAAGTTCTAATTTTTAAGAAGGTGGTTGAAAAATGAATTCCTCAAAACATTCACAAACTTGTAAACGATTTAAACACCTTAAATCGGGAAACAAAGTGACTGTTCGTTTACATGATACATCGGTTCAAATTACCTTTAGACATTATGACTCTAATAAGGGTCTTGTTACGGGAGAGATTGCTGATGGGAGTATTGTAAAATTTAATTGCTGTGACGTAAACTCCGTAAACTCTATCAAAAAGACTCCGTCTCAGAATTGGTTCATTGAAGGGCGAACCTGAAGTTATTGCGATCATGAAGGTTCTCGTGCTTAGGTAGACCAACTTGGCACTAACAAAAATGGCAGAGAATATCACGAAAGGACAGCTGAAATTAGCTGTCCTTTTGACATTCGATTTTATGAAAAGACGATTATCGTTTTTCCTTTAACGTGTTTCGATTTATTGCAGTATAAAAATTCAATACTCTGTAATACAAAAAAAACCTTGAAAATCAATGACTTTGAATAAACTGTTATGGTGACCCGAGAGGGGTTCGAACCCCCGACCTCTACCCTGTCAAGGTAGAAAAGCGAATCTGATTATAACAGATCTAGTTGGATTTCGTTGATATGATAAGCTTTTATATTTTAAAAATATGATTTAGACAGATGTAATTGGTGGCAATATGCTTGGTTTTGCCACCAATCTGCCACCAGTACATCACCAGCTGAATCCCTTGTGTATTATGGTTTTAACAAGCCTTCTCAGATAAGTGAATCATGTGAAATAATGCCTTGGTTAATTGCGCAGGAAGGACTGTTGTCCTCTGAATAGCTTAGTAAAACAGCATCGTAAATTTTTACGTTGCTATTTTTAATTCATTTTCACATCCACTAGATCAGCCAGTTTAATCTTAACAATTTCCCCATCGAAGTCCACTATTCGTAGTTCTCTTCTAAAGGTATCCACATAGTGAACCTTTCCGATCAACAAATGAAAATTCCCATCACTAAAATAGGTAAAACACAAGGCTAAATTTTCAACCATTCCTTCGCAGATTGTTTCTAGGTTCACGCCCCCAAAAGGAAAATTTTATACCTCTACAGTTATTTATGAGAATTCAGCCCATTTTTTTCGTTTTGGGGAACAATGGATTTCTTACCTTGATGGCTATGGGGTAGCGTCAGGAAAATGCGGATTTACAACGTTAAGCTGTTCTAGGAAGTAGATATGAGTTGGTGTAGCAACGATTAATGTGTTGAGACAAGATATACGAGACACTAGTAAGCCTTGTTTCACGTTATATTGACTCCATATCAATAGGCTAGACCCTATTGATACAAGGGGTTCTATCTTAACGTTATAAATTGTCAAAATCCTGACGTTACCGCTACATAAAGTTTAGTGAAAATAGATTTAAAATGACCTAAGATACTTGACTGCCGTCTCAGCATATATCTCGGCAGATTCTATTAAGTTCTCCACTGAAACCCGCTCATCGTACCCATGGATGGTGTGTTCCAGCCCAGGACCGTAAAGGACGGTATCAATGCCATGGCGCCGGAAGTGACTGGCATCACTTGAACTAAGCATAAGTACGCTGAAGACTGGTTCCTCCATTCCGAGGACACTCTGGATTCCCAGTTCTATGGCCCTCACAATTGGACGATTCTCTAAGGTCCAGTTCGGGTTAGTACAGGGTACCATTGGCTCTACAACCGCACCTGGCGCTACAGCACTAACAAGATTCCTAGCGATATCAAGTACAAACTCGGACTTCATACCGAATGGAACCCGGGTATCCACTTTAATGATACACTTGTCTGCGACGACGTTCACATTTGTTCCGCCCTGGATTACACCTGGATTGTAAGAGGGACGATAAAGTAACTGTGACAATAAGGGATTTCCTAGACACTGAGATAGGAGCCACTCAGTATTGTACAAAAGTTGACAAGGCTCTGCCGGAGGCGTTGCCTTGAGCTCCCATAGCTTGGTTAGTGCTTCGACAGCGGCTGCCCCTCTTCGTATGGCGGAGATTCCATAAAGCGGTTGTAGGCTGCCATGATCTGTCTGACCTGGTATGATCACCTGCATCCATGCCTTGCCCTTTTCGCCGGCATTCGGATGGTGGGGGTCCGTTGGTTCACCAATCAGACAAGCATCACCCTTAATCAATCCTTGATCCAGGAGCGAGGCCACCTCAATGCCGCCAGTCTCTTCATCCGGAGAGGCAATAACTCCTAGGCTACCTTTCAAATTAAGAGTGGGGGCGAACTCCTGAAGTAGTCCAGCCACAAAAATCAGTGATGCCAAGCCTCCTTTCATATCGGAGGCTCCCCTACCCAAAAGCATACCCGCTCTGACTTCTCCTGAGAAAGGATCGGAGGTCCAATGTGAACAATCGCCTGCAGGTACGACATCTGTATGTCCACAAAATAGGAGCCGTGGACCAGGTACCCTGGTTAAGGGAGCATCACAGACCACGGTAACCAGCGCATTTTCGCTACGGCGGTGCTCGGTAATCAAGAACCCTTTTGCTGCTAGGTATCGGCTAATATGGCGGCCCATTTCTGCTGACCGCTTCTTAAACTCGGGCGATGGATTTTCAGATGGAATTCGAATAAATGAAGCAGCAAGTTCGACTAATTCCCGTTGCCTTGACCTTATCAGCTGCCGGAGTAATCTGGTACTCATATAAATACATCCCCTCCATGTCCGGCATTAGCCGCAGTATTTCTATACTATTCTATGTGCTGTTCCTAGATCATATTTCTGGGGATAAAGGTGGGGAAATATTTGATACGTGTTAATTAAAGTCGCGTTCAATGCTATAGTTAAACTTAATAAGCCATAGATGCATAAAGAAAGAGCTGCCTTAAAGACAGCTCTGATCTTCAGCTAACGCCCCCGTTAGCACAATAAGAAATTTTATAAATAACCCTTCATCCTAATAACTTTCCCTTCAACCTCTGGACCAACTTCTTCCATTCCCATTTTACGATAAAACTTAACCGCAGCAGTGTTCGATTGTTAGACATTCAAAAATTGGCATTACCATGGATCTATATGCGCACGCATTAGAAAGTGCTGATGAAGCGGCAGCAGAGAAAATGGAATTTTTACTTTCCCCTAATGAAACGACTATGATAAAAAAAGAGCATTAAAACTAACTAGAAAAACGAAATTTGCCACCAGTTTGCCACCAATTCATCTGTACTACTAAAATTGAAAAACTCTGTTATACAAAAAAACCCCTGATATACAAGGGTTTGTCATTAGCTGTTATGGTGACCCGAGAGGGGTTCGAACCCCCGACCTCTACCCTGTCAAGGTAGCGCTCTCCCAGCTGAGCTATCGGATCAATTGATTATGTATCGGACAAATAAAAGTATACCTCATTTTTCACTTAGTTTGCAACTGCTTTTTTAAAATAAATAAAAAGACCCTAAAAAAGGGCCTAATTTGTAAAGCATCACTTTTCTTCCCATTCAAAAGCAACAGTAGATTTCAGGCTGCTGTCATCGCATGTAGAGGTAAGGAAAACCATTACATTTGTTCTTGATGCGATGACCCACAATCCATCCAGATCAACGGTAATACTTTTGTATGGAGGAATGATTCTGGATGCTGCTAAAACTCCGTTAACTGGAGAGTTAGGAAGCGAACCAAATTGAATCTGTCCTTTTGGCCGGGCGGATGGAGTTTTTGACAAGTCTGCAGGAGTAACATTTCCTGACATTCTTCCATTGAACGGCAGCGTTGGCTTAAAATAGATTTGAGCGTTTATCGGGCTGCACGTCATATTGGAGATGGTGATTCGCTGTAACGCCAGATCTACACCTGAACCTTCCGGATTAACAAGGGCCGCCCACACGTTCTCTCCTGGAGGACATGGGCAGACGGAAAGCGTCTCTGTGATCCCTAGAAAATTGTTGGCTTTCGTCACCTCTGCCGGACTTACTTCTGTCGGCTTTTCTTCTTTAGGGTATTTCATTTGGGGGCTGAACGGGATATTTACATTCATATTAGGACTTACCGGATATTTCATATTGGGGCTGACAGGATAATTCATGTTTGGGCTTATGTTAGGGTTCGGATAATTCATATTGGGATTCACGTTTGGGTTCCCATAGTTGCCTTGCCCATAGCCGTAACCCGCCCCAGGACCATACGGGTACATTCTATTTTGCATATGCATTTTCCCTTCTATAAAGTTTCACATTACTACCATATGTAGATAAGCTATACTTGGTCCATCCATACTGGAAAAATGGGTGATGAAAAGGGGCTGTCCTGAAAGTCGAAAATTGACCTTCAGGCAGCTCCTTTGACGTGAAAAATCTTCAATGAAAAGTTGATTGGAGTGGAAGGTGCGAGACTCCTCGAAAATGAACTTCACATTTCCTTCGTGCGATAAAACGCTGCCGGAGCCTTCCTTGTCCTGCGGGACTAGCGTGACAGGTGAGACTCCCGCAGGCGCTTGCGCCAAAAAGTAGGCGTTCACGCCGGTAAGGCTCACCGCACGCCCCGCGAAAGTAGGAGCTCACGCCGGTAAAAGCGAGCAGCCTGGAGCGGAGGTCAACAGCTACCAGACTTCTTGGACGGCTCCTATTTATCCTATTTTTTCTTCTTGATCGTGCTGTTCCATTTCCTGCTTTGAAAGCCGCTCTTCCTGATCCCTGAGCCGATGCGCAAGCCGGCTCGATGCATTTGCTGCAATGCTTGCAACGAGGTCGTCCAGAAACGTATGGATGCCTTCGGATGTTTTCGTATCCAGCTTTCGAATGATACCCATTTTATATTTATCAAGGTGTCCAAACGTCGTAACGGCAATACTGCCATATCCAAAAACTGCTCCAAGGGCAATCGTTTCATCTACACCAAATAATCCTTCATCCATCTCCACAATGGATTGCAATGGCTCAGAGAGCATCTTTTTTTCTGCTAATTTATCGAGCTCAATTCCAACCAACAAAGCATGCTGGATCTCTCGTTTTGTTAACACGGCATCAACACTCTCAATACATTCTGTCATCGTTAATTGAGGAGAAAAAGGAGACTGCATTTCAAACACAATTTCAGCGATTTCCGGAATCGTTACTCCCCGCTCTGCAAGCAGGGCTCTGGCCGCAGACTCAACATCACGGCTATGGACTCGTTTTGCCATTGGGCTCACCTCTGTATTTTCCTTGGATTTTTCCCGAATAATACTTTTATCTTGATTACATTATACCACTGTATGATAGAATGGAACGGATACAATGAAAGCGCTGTTTTTAGATAGGAGAATTTTTATGCCCACTTTTCAAGGAACCGTCTATGAAGAAACCATACATAGCAAAGAACTTAATGAAGAAATTCCTTTATTGATCTATTTGCCTCCAGCGTTTACCACACTAAAAAAATATCCTGTATTGATCGCACAGGACGGACCTGATTATTTTCAGCTCGGAAGGCTTGCATCTACAGCGGATGACATGATTCAGGCGAATGAGATCGAGGAAATGATCATCATCGGTATTTCCCATAAACGCGGAGAGGACAGGCATCATAAGTATCACCCAAAAGGAGAAAAACATAACGCTTATATTCGCTTCATGTCGCTGGATCTGCCTTCCTATGTTCAAGAGAAGTTTAATACTTACTTATTGGGATCCGGGATGTGCCTTCTCGGAGACTCGCTTGGAGGCTATGTATCCCTCAGATGCGGGATATCTTTTCCCCGTACTTTCGGCAAGCTGATCGTACAGTCTCCGTACGTTGAGCAGCAAATCTTGAACGATGTCCGCTCTTTCACTGGGTATGAACTGCTGACGCTCTATCATTCCGTCGGAAAAGAAGAAAGCCGCTTTGAATCTGTTGATGGCTTTATAAAAGATTTTTTATCGCCGAACCGTGAACTTTCGGACTGGTTTCTGAACAAAGGATTTGATTATCGTTATGAAGAATTTGAAGGAAGTCATCTATGGTCAGACTGGCAAGTAAACCTTAGGCCTGCTTTAAAATTTATCTACGGAAAATAATTCGATTTGTGAAGTTGTAAGAATTTTTGATATACTAATTCAAAAGATAAGGGAGGAAGTTTTCAATGAAATACGGTATTGCTATATTCCCATCAGAAGAACTCAAAGATAAAATAAATTCTTACCGCAAACGCTATGATCCTCATTATTCTATCATTGCACCGCATATTACACTCAAAGATCCATTTGAAGCCAACGATGCAGAAATCGAAGAAATCGTTGAATATATCGAAACAGTCGCCAAGAATATTCCTCCGATCAATATTCATATCACCCGAGCAAGTTCTTTTCATCCTGTCAACAATGTTATTTACTTGAAAGTAGATAACAATGATGAACTAAACTCCTTGCACGAGCTTCTCTATGAAGGGCCGCTCGAACACGAACATCCGTATAATTTCGTTCCTCATCTCACCCTGGCCCAAAAGCTTTCTGACGTGGAGCATGCGGATGTGCTGGAACGGTTAAAAATGGTGGAAGCAGAATACCAAGAAACCGTAACAGAATTTCATTTGTTAAAAATGGATGAAGAATCTGACCGCTGGAAAGTCTACAAGACTTTTGCGCTCGGGAAGGATGTTTAATTTTGGAAGTAAAAGTACTAACAACGGAAGATCCATCTTACAAGGACGCTTTATTCGTTCGAAAACAGGTTTTTGTAAATGAACAGAACGTCTCCGAGCAAGAAGAGATTGACTCGCATGAAAATCAATCTGCCCATTTTGTCCTTTACGATGACCGTCGTGAACCAATTGGTGCAGGCCGTTTACGTCCGATAGAAGGCGGAGGGAAAATTGAAAGAGTCTGTATTCTGGCCAGCCTCCGTAAACAGGGGCTCGGCGAGTTGCTGATGAAAAAGATGGAACAGGCAGCCAAACAGTCCGGTTATCCATCCCTTACATTATATGCACAGGTCCATGCAGAGGATTTCTATAAAAAATTAGGATATGCTACAACTTCAACAGAACCCTTTCTAGACGCCAATATTTGGCATGTTGCCATGAATAAAGCATTGAACTGATCTTGAGTCAGTTTGATGCTTTTTTATGTTCACGATCGGTTTATTTTGGACAAACAGGAGAACACTAACTTTAACTTCGCACCAGTGGGGGCTGTCATGAGGCTTGGTACAATTACAATTGAAATGATCATTGGTTTTTTTGCTCTTTTCTTTTTAACTAAATTATTAGGAAAAACACAATTATCACAGCTTACACCTTTCGACTTTATTTCAGCTCTTATCCTCGGAGAACTTGTCGGAAATGCGATGTATGACCCTGATGTGCACATTTGGATGATCTTATTTGCGATTAGCGTATGGGGAGTACTTATGTATTCATTGGAGATGCTGACACAAAAATCAATTACGCTGCGTAAGGTTCTCGAAGGTTCTCCCTCTATCATCGTCCGAAAAGGCGTCATTGACCGTAAACAGCTGAAGAAGAACAAGCTTGATATCAACCAGCTTCAAGATCTCATCCGGCAGAAAGGCCATTTTAGCATGAGAGAAATAGAATATGCCATTCTGGAGACGAACGGTTCCATTTCTGTACTCCCTAAATCCAATGTACAGCCGGTCACCCGCAAAGACTTAAAGCTTCATGAAGTTGAGGTTACACTTCCTGTTACTTTGATCCTAGATGGTAAAATTATTCATGACAATTTAAATACAGCGGGTGTTGATGAGGAGTGGCTGCGGGCACAGCTTTTAAAAAGAAAAATAAACTCCGCTCAAGATGTTTTCTATGCGGAATGGAAAAAGGGACATGAACTGCTAGTAATGAAAGAAAAGGACTAATTGTTTTTTATAAAGCAAAAAAGAACACTTTGCGTGTTCTTTTTTGTTTGCATGCTTAGATCCAGGAACCACCACAGCCGCAATCTTTATGCTTTTTATGCTTTTTATGCTTCTTTTTAAAGCAAATATAGCTTGAAGAAGATTCGTGTTTTTTGAAGCTGGATTCTGACTTAAAATGTTTGGAACAGGATGAAGAAGATTCTTTCTTTTTGCCGTGGGAACTGGAAGATTCATGTTTTTTACAGCTGGAAGATTCTTTCTTCTTAGGAGAATATACGTGATCCGGAGTCCATGTTTCTTTATAGTCGTACTTCTTCTTTTTTTCTTCAACTACGATCACTTTCTCTGCTTTAATAAAAACTTTATCTGCTTTGATCACTTTCTTTTTCTTTTTCTCGCAAGACATACTCTAACCTCCTCTATAATTCCCATAGTATGCAAGATTATAGAGAAGGGACATAGGCTTAATTATCAAAAATTGATAGAAATATGATTGGCCGCTTTTACTTTATATTGCTGTTTATTGAAGAAAACAAAGGCTTCAACCGTTAGATTGCCTATGATTTCTTTCTTAAATGGAATCTGATAGTCTTGTATCACGGATTTCTCACCAGGTTCTATCGTCATTTCTCTTATCGGACAGATCCAGATTTCTCCGCGCTCTTTCGCTTCTTGCGCCCAGTCGTTGTCGATAAACATCCAATGAAAGTTCGCGAGGTTGTCTTGATTAACCTCATGATTTTCACTGGAGTAAATCTTCCCTTTTAAGACGTTGGCTTCACCTGGATTGAAGCGCAGACAAACAGATGGATTCTGAAGTGTAATTAATCCTGTGTTTTCAATGATAAATGATCCCTTAATAAAGCCTGATTGATTTTCATTCATGATGATGGAGTAATCAAACAGGCAGAGACACTCATAATCCTTCTTAACGAAAATATTCTCTTCTTCGTCTTCCTCTGCTTTCTTCATAAAGGGATCAGGCCTTCCTTGAAGTGAAAGCTTTTTTTCTAATGCCCTTATTTTTTGCTGGCTGAGATCCAGTTTGTTCTCCTTATCGTTAATTTCCTTTTGCACTTCAGCCAGCAATGCCTCATAATCCGCTGCTCTTTTGTCATAATCAATGCTTTTGGCTTGCCCCAGCTCATTTTTCAAGTGTGCGACCTCTTCTGTCAGCCGCACCCGTTCAGCTTCAAGTGCCTGTATCGTTGTATCTTTTGAAGAATCCGCTGCTTCTTTTTCAAGTTTTTCAATCAGTTCCTCTGCAAACACTAATTTTTTTTCCAACTCTAAAGACTTTTCCTGATAAAACTGGGCCCGAGCGATAAGACGGTCATAGCTTAACCGTTCTTTTTGAGAATGCATACGTGTCCCCCCCTAAATAGGCTCCCATCTTTTATCTTATGTAGGCTTCACTGATTCGTTCACTATTTAAAGAAAAAAGAGCAGGATGGTTCCCTGCTCTTTTATTGCGCTTAAGGATATTATTTTAATTTGATATCATCGAAAGTTACGCAATCTTCAACCTCAAGGCTTCCTTTATCTACTTTCACAATTCCTGATTCGAATACAGTGACCCCTCTTTCATCAATAAGCTGAAGCTGGAAACGGCTTCCAGAGTGGCGGCTTACGGCTGCGAAGTTAAAGTCAAATTCTTCACCCTCATTTGTCGTACCTACCCCTGAGACCATCAGCTTGAGTCCCTTGCCTTCGCAAGGCTCGCAAGTTAGAGAATCCTGTTCAAAGCTATCCGCCGTGAAGTCGAAGTTGTTTAATCCCCCGTTTTCATCTTCAAACGTAAAGTGAAGTGAACTGTCACTCAGGCTGCAGTTTTGGCAGATATCAGCAAGCACGCTAAGGCGGCCTTTTTCAGTAGAATTGCTTCCGGTGCGTCCGCTCGCTTCACCGCTGACACTGCAATCGCAGTTAGGGCGAGGGAAGATATCCGGACATTGTGCAGGGAATTCGACCTCCGGACAAGAATCCATTTCAGCTTCTTCAGCTGAAAGGTCATTATTTCGAGGTGAGCAGAACTTAGCAAGTACCTCGAGTTTCACTTCAGCTTCGATTTGGATATCCACACAGAATGTAATGGTGAGGTTAAAAGATCGTGGTGCTGGAGCGTTTAGGAGTACAGTTCCTGTTTGGATTTTGCAAAGAATTCTGGTGATTTTGCAAAACAGGTCTGTTCCGTCTGGATAACAAAGTACAAACGGCTCGAGCACAGATGCATCCGTTGTAAGGTGTGTTACGACTCTTCCGTTACGGTCCACAACAGCTACCCTTACCTCAGAAGTGAATAATAGCTCCACGAGCTGAGCATCAACAAAATTACCGTTTAGCGAAACCGTTACATCTCTTTTCTCTCCAACCTGCTCACACAGGAAGGTCTCGCATTCTGCCCTCGTTTCTTCTCCGTTTAACGGGAATGGAGGCGGAGCCGCCGGTGTTTGACAAGTCAGTCGCAAAGGACGCCGTGCCGGATCTTCTAATGCTTCCTCGATCTTTCTGAGCTGCTCCGGATTGAAACAAACTTGTTTCGTTACTGAAAATGTATCAGTAACCCAATCATACACTTTCTGTACTCTTATGCATTCTTCCTGGAGACTATTGGCAGCCTTTGGTATAGATTTCTTATGATTTAAACCCATAGTTTCCCTTCCTTTCCTCATCATGTTCTGAAGATTCCATACATACTATGGGAATACGATAGGTTATGACACAAGAATGAATGCCTATTTTTCGGGCAGCTAGGAGGAAAGACATCATGATTCTTACATTTGGGGGCAAACAGATCGGACAGATGGACACCAATTTTTTTCAGCATATAAAACCGTTATTAAATTATTGGGGATTGGATTGGAATGAAAACTATCATGAAATTGAACCGGCTATGTATGGCCAGTGTTTTGTGATTTCTGGTCTTGAGCAAAGGGACTTGGATAGAGTTAAAGAATTTCTTAAGCATACAGATGTTATTATAGAAGAAAATCCCTCGGGAATGAGTACAACAGCCTCAATATCGGTTTCATTTGTTGCTGACCAGCCTGTACCCATCATCATTCAAACGGAAAATTCCAAACTCCTCTATATTACTCCAGCCAAGAATACCGAAAATGCTGTTCAAAACATGATTCATAAGAGCATCCTATGCAAAAGAAAAGCAAATCACTATTCTTTTTCCTTCAGATGGCGAGAAAAAGAATATATTCCTGAATGGATCAGCTACCTCATCCTGCAGATTGGACTCTCCAAGACATTTTCATCACTCGCTTCCCTCTCTATTGGAGAATACCAGACAGGGATAAACCACATCTTAAGATCGATAAATCCCATGCTCGCTGATCTGCAATGCGAAAAAGAAACAAAAAAAATGAAAAAGCCAAAAATGGAGCCTGAATTTAAGGTCCCTGACACCTTTATTGCTCCTCAGCAGCATATACCTGTCCGAAGCAGACCCGCAACAGTGACACGAAATAAAAATCTCCATAACGGGCCGGCCATAAGCCCATTCAAAAGCGTACAAACCCCTGAATCTACTATCAATCCGTTTAAACAAAAAAATAGCAAAACTTCAACAGCCATTAATCCCTTTCAGCCAAATACCTATACCACTCGGAGAAGTAAAGAATAGTATAGAAGCAACTTACTGAAAAGGTGTGGGTGGAATGGACAAATCTCAAATGCGAAAGCTATATCGTAATCGCCAGCAGGAAAAATCAAAAAAATCGGCAAGCAAACCGTCATTGTTTGAACCTGTGAAAAAAAAGAAGGGCTGCAAAACGTGCGGAAAAGTAACGTGGAAGCCTAAAAAAAACAATGCTGGCCACTAAAAAGAAGGATCTCACCCTTCTTTTTTTCTATTTTTCTAGTAGAAAAACCTATTTTTTGTACAAGTAGGTACTTATCCATGCAAATTTTAAAAAACTCAATATACTATATTACCCCTGAATGATCAGGAGTACGAAAGACAATAAGGAGGAAAAGTAATGGGTTCATTATTTAAAAAACAAGGGTGCGGCTGCAACGAAGAAAGTTCTAGTTCCAGCTCCAGCTTTGTACACAAGAAAAGAAAAAAACACGAAAGCTCTAGTTCTAGCTCAAGCTCCAGCTTTGTACGCAGACGGAAGAGAAAAGAAGAAAGCTCTTCATCTTCATCTTCATCTTCTTCTCACAACCAATGTAAAGGTTGTGCGTGTGAACAGATTAAGAAGTTAAGACCTGGCGCATCGGTACAAATCGTGCTAAAAGGCGGAGAAGACTTCTTTGATGGCGAGATAACATTCGCATGTTTCGATCATAAAACTTGCTGTGCGACTTTCATCTTGGATGGATATCCTATCATCATTGACTGCCGTCAAATCGTTGCAATCCAACTATTCACGTAATAACTGATTACGAAAAAATCAGGCCTTTGAGCCTGATTTTTTTTTTAAAAGTTCAGGCTAGCTTAAAAAGGCAACGATTGGATAATGAAAAATGAATTAATCAGCCTGATTTTCTTACATTTAGGGACTAGGTTTTTTCGTAATATAAGGCCTATAGTCATCGGTTTTAGCAATTACGCTGCAGAATTTCAAAATCGTGTTATTTTTAATCCTCCATGTATGGCTTTCTGGTTCAAAGCTTCTTAAATAAACATAGTTATCTTTAGTTGCTGAGTACAGAGGAATTCCATTCTCAATACATGATTTACAAAAAGCTGAATCCTCAGCAATATTGGTGGAACTGAATTTTACCGTATTAAAAACTTCTTTTTTAAAAACCAGCGTCCCTCCCATTAATAAATGATTATTGTATGTCTCCTCATTTTTCGCAACTGCTCCCCCAAACTTATTCGGATTAAATTCGGTAAGCAGGCTTTGATCTTTAAAATACATAAAAATGGAGGTTTTTCCAACGACCGATGCTTGAGAATTTCTTAAAGATTGAAGTGAATCCAACAAGTAATAAGGCGAATAGTAATCATCATCATCAAATTTAGCGATATGGCTGAACTTTGCTTTTTCTACACCAAAGTTTAAACATTCTCCCAGCGTAGTATCAGATGGTAATTGATAGATAGAAATGTTAGAAGAATCAGCTGCTCTTTCTTTCCATTTTTCAGCATCCATATTATCTTTATTTAAAATGATAATTAATTCTTTTTCTACATCTTGCTGCCGATCAAAATTGAGGAAAACCTCTTCCATACAATTATCCCTTATCGTGCAAGTGATGACGGAAACCATACAAGCCTCCCCTGTTCCTCATAAGTAACATCAAAGCTTTGATACAAACGGTTTGAAATCATCTGTCTTCGTAATAAATTGGCTTATGCTTAAAATAACATCCACAGGCACCTTCCACGTATGCTGTTCCTGATCATCATTCCTTACATAGGTGAAATTTTCTTTTGTTGTTGAGTAAACCCTTAAGCCCGCCTTCACACAGTCCCTGCAAAAAATCCGGTCTACTTCTTTAATCTGATCCGGAAACCTTACTAGGTCCAAAATTGCTTTATAAAATACTAACGTACCTCCTTGTAAATATTGCTTTGCAAAGCTGCTTTGATGATTGACATATTGATTTTCATTGCCTGGATTGAAAACAGCCAATACTTGCTTGTTTTTCAAGTATATATATACCGATGTCTTTCCTATAACATCCGCTTTCATAGCATTCAATACAGAAATAGAATGCTGCAGATATGCTGGTGCATAATAATCGTCATCTTCAAAATTTGCAATTATATCATATTTAGCCTGCCCCACTGCAAAATTGATACAATTACCTAAGGAGGTAAGTTCCGGGAGTTGAAAAACAGAAACATTATCATAATTTTTTGCTTTTTCACGCCATTTTTTCAAACACATACTGTCTTGGTTAAGCACAATGATCAGTTCTTTATTATCGTAATTTTGAGTCTTGTAATTATCAAATATATTATCCATGCAAGAATCCCTAATTGTACAGGTGATGACAGATACCATATAATCCCCTTTCCTTTTACGGCTTTTTATAACCTTTTGGATTTTTTAAAAACCATTGGTATGCTGATTCAATCATATCTTTCAGGTCAAACTGTGCCTTCCAGTTAAACTCTTTTTTCAACATATCTGCACTGGCTATGAGAGCAGGAGGATCTCCATCACGTCTTTTTGCATATTCCACAGTGGCTTTTCTGCCGATTATCGTTTCGCACATTTTTATTATTTCATTCACACTTATTCCTTTTTCATTTCCTACGTTATAAACTCGGTTGGCAGCCTTACTATCCAGCAGTGCTTCAAGGGCAAGAATGTGGGCATTACTTAAGTCTGTAACATGGATATAATCTCTTATGCATGTACCGTCTCTTGTTTCATAATCATTGCCATACACAAAAATTTTTTTCGTCTCGCCGAGTAAATGTTTTATGATATTGGGAATTAAATGTGTCTCAGGTGTGTGGTCCTCTCCCAATTCTCCTGAGTCAATGGCGCCTGCTACATTAAAATACCGCAGAGCAATATATTTTAGCGAATATGCTGTTGAAAAGTCTCTTAATAGCTGCTCCCCAATTAATTTGGTCCAACCATAAGGATTAATGGGAATTGCAGGAGTACTTTCATTTATCATCTTGCAAGGCGGTTTCCCGTAAACTGCACATGATGAGGAGAAAACAATTTTCTTAACATGATATTGCACCATCATCTTCAATAGGGTTATCATTCCATTGACGTTGTTGCTATAATATACTGCAGGTTTTTCAACTGACTCTCCTACGTATGCATTTGCTGCAAAATGCATAACTGCACAAACAGGGTATTTTGAAAAGATTTCTCCTAAGTCTTTAGGGTTTCTTACATCCCCTTTCACAAATATTGCTTTAGGATCTATCGCTTCCTGATTGCCTGTTGACAAATTATCAATTACGACAACCTGATAATTTTTCATGATTAAGGCTTTGACTACGTGACTCCCAATGTATCCTGCCCCGCCTGTCACAAGAATCATGGCAAACTCTCCTGTTCTCCTCTTTTATAATCCTTTTCTGTATTAATTTTTTCGAACAAGTGCAGAGCCCTTGCTACGATTTGGTCCATATTATGCTCCCTGTATTCTTTTTGGGGAACCGGGTAATATGGGTCATTAAATCCTTTTTTATAGACTTCCAGATATTCTCTTGCAATCGTCGTTCCCAGGATTTTTATTCCGTAATACGCTTAAAATCATACTCATATGAATAATTGATCTGGCCTGCTTAAATTTTATCTTCTCCAGAAATGGGATTATATGATTTATGTATGCAATAAAGGAGATTGCTATGAATTTTCCATGGAAATAAAAGAAAAAACCCTGTTTTTTATACAGGATTTTGCTTTGGAATAAGCTGTGCCAGCTGTTTCCAGCCACAATATGTTCTAAAAACGGGGGTATACAAGTCACCCCAATTTTTTAAAGTATTATAGATGTGCCATTCAAAAACTTCATTATATAGATCTATTTTTTTGGTAGCATTATTTGCATGCTGCCTGTAATTATAAAGCATCTCATCTATCCAGTGAATTTCAAAATGTTCAATAAGCAATGCATCCATTCGTTTATCTTCAAGATGACGTCCTTCCCATGGATCATCGGTTGGCCATCCACCCACTTGTTTTAGAGCGGACGTTCTGTAAAAACGGGGAAAAGGTACATCGTTAGATAATAAGAATTCATACCTATCACTATAGGAACGTCCCCCGATGCGCGGTACTTCCAATAGTTTATTCCCTTCCCGATCCTCATAAATATCTGTTTTATTGCCCCAAATAAGTGCAACGTGATCTGAAACCTTTTCTGCTTCATTTCTTAGTTTTTCAATTGTGTCAAAAAAAAGCCAATCATCTGAATCAAGCTTCATTATGAAAGGCGTATCAATAACGGCAAGGCCCTCATTTTGTGCTTTTGACTGTCCTGCATTTTCTTTCAAACGAATTAAAGTAACCCTTGGATCATTTAAGTATTCTTCGACAAAAGCAAGACTTTGATCGGTGGAGGCATCGTCTACCAAAACTATTTTCCATTTATCATAAGTTTGCCGGAACACACTTTCCAATGCATCCTTTAAAAATATTCCAGGATTATAGGAAGGTATCAAAACGGTAACATCATAATTTTCCATAAATCTCTCCATGTTCTTTAGGATTTATTTAAACAGACTATTCATAAAGCAGAAAACATTATAATGGGCACAACCCTTTTGTAGATGATAAAAAATCCTCCCATTTACTTTTAAATAATTACTTGCCCCTCAAATAAAACTCCTCTTGTACTTTTTAAATTATTCAAAATGCAATCATTTGGTTGGGCTGTTTGATAGATTTTTTTAAAGACTAAATACATGAATCACCTATTTATGTAACGTTATTCAGTATAAATGCATAACTTAACATATATTTTAATGATAGAAACTGGTGGTGTTTTTTTATTGAAAGGATTAATATTAGTAGCCGGAAAAGGTACTAGACTTCGGCCTTTTTCACTAGCAAGGGCAAAAACTTTAATACCAGTTGCTAATAAGCCCTTACTAGAATATTGTATTGAAAGCCTGAAAAAAATAGGCATAAACGAAATTGGCATTGTATTAAACCCTATACAAAAAGAGATTTGTGAGTATATAGATAATCGGACAGCCGACAATACTTCAATTACACTTATTTATCAGCCGGAAGCAAAAGGTATTGGAGATGCTGTAAGGCAAGCATCGGATTTTTTGAAGAGCGAACCATTTATTCTTTTATTAGGAGATAACCTAATCAATGATTCGCTTTTATCCCTTAAAGAAGCTATCCTGTCTAGTTCAGTCAACGGTGCTGTAATGCTTACGAAGGTCTCTAATCCTAGTGAATATGGAATCGCCCATGTAGAAAACAACCAGATCATTAAAGTGGAAGAGAAACCAAAAAATTCAGCATCCAATCTTGCCATAATTGGAGCTTATGCGTTTGACTCCAATGTGCTCACTGCCATTAACCATATACAACCCTCCTCAAGAGGAGAATACGAAATTACTGACGCCATTCAATGGTTGATTAATCATCAATATAATATCTCTTACCAAATTACAAATAAGGAATATTCAGATGTAGGCACAATAGAACGATGGTTAGAAGCCAACCGTTGGGTTTTAGATTCCCTGAATCGATCAGAGGAGACTACAGACCCTACAACTATCATCAGAAACTGCAAGTTGATTCCACCCGTTCATATTGATAAAAATTGTGTGTTAACCAATTCGACCATAGGTCCGTATGTATCTGTTTCACACGGTGCTGTTATAGATAACTGCAAGCTTCAAGACAGTATAGTTCTGGAAAATGTGTATGTACGTGATGTATCTTCTTTAATTACCCATAGTATTTTCGGAAAAGGGACAAAAATCGATAAACTGCACATAGAAAACACTTCCATTGAATGCATATTTTTTGATGATACTAAAATAGTTTCTAAGTAAGGTGATGTGAAATATGATTTTTTACATCCGTTTGTCTAAATCATTTGTTAAAGGCAAAGGTATTGGCAAAATCACAATAAAAGCATATGCCAGAAAGTAAATTGGTTATTTGTTTACTAGAAAAAAGCTTGCCTGCTCATTTAATGGATGAACAAGATTTTTATGAAGTGGTCTTGGCTAAGGACATAGGCTTTATTAATTTTGAAACAACTATTTTTAAATATAATCAATACGAAGCGGCATGTACTTGTAAAGGACAACTTATGAAATATGTCTATAGCAAATATAAAGAAGGATTACTTTGATAATGGCAGATTAGTAAGCGATAAAATACGTAATAATTATAAAAATAATGATTTAGCGCAATCTGAGATTACTAGTGAAAACCGGCGTGTCTTTAAAAAATATAAAGACTAATTACAGATTTCAAGCCCGGGACAGTGTTAATTTTAGCTATAGCCGTTTCCTTTTTTTGGTTTCATTCATATTTTAGAATAGCTGAAATTTAACGGGGGTGTTTCATTGAATGTTTTAATCATTGGGGCAGGTTATGTAGGAACAACTACTGGTTTACTATTTGCTGAATTGGGACATTCGGTAACAGTGATAGATGTTGATCAAAAGAAAATTAATGATTTACAGAAAGGAAAACTTTTTTTTTACGAACCCGGTTTAGAAACGCTATTAACAAAGCACTTAGTTTCTGGAAAAATCACATTTGAAAATGATCATCAAAGAGCTATAAAAAATAATAACCTTATTTTCATCTGTGTCGGTACTCCGCAAAATCAAGATGGAAGTGCCAACTTGCACTTTTTACGGGAAGCTTCTGAATTTATCGCTTCAAACCTGAATGAATACAAAATAATCGTCATCAAAAGCACTGTGCCAGCGGGAACGTCTAAACAAGTTAAGCTGTGGATCGAAAATACCAAGAAAGATCCTGTCTCTTTTGATGTATTATCAAATCCAGAGTTTTTAAGAGAAGGCAATGCTTTACACGATGCGCTTTATCCAGACCGAATAATACTTGGAAGTGAAAATGATAAAGCAACCGCACTCCTTCAAGAACTCTATAAGGGAATAAAGTCACCATTTATTGTTACTACACCAAGTGCTGCAGAATTAATTAAATATACAGCCAATTCATTTTTAGCAACTAAAATTTCATTCATTAACGAAATAGCCATCCTTTGTGACAAATTGCATATTAATGTCCAAGATGTGGCTAAAGGGGTTGGATTGGATTTAAGAATCGGCCAATTATTTTTAGATGCTGGTATTGGCTATGGGGGATCTTGTTTTCCAAAAGATGTGCTGGCCTTGATCGATACTGCAAAGAAAAATAATGTAGATCTTTCAATTCTCGAGAAAGTTCATGCTATTAATGAGAACCAGCCGGGCTACCTCTTTAAAAAAGTAAAAACAAGATTAATCAGCTTGGCAGCAAAAAAAATTGCTGTATTGGGTCTTTCCTTTAAGGCTCAAACAGATGATATAAGACAGTCGCCATCCTTGAAGATCATACAAAACTTAATAAATGAAGGAGCAATTGTTGAAGTACACGATCCCGTTGCTAAACTCCCTGGCAATCTAACGGATACTGTATGTCAAAAAGATTCTGCAGAAGAAGCAATCACAAATGCAGATGCAATATTAATCTGTACTGACTGGCCTCAATATAAAAATATAAATTGGGCAGGTATAAAAAATAAAATGAATTCCCCTATTATTTTTGACGGGAGAAATATGCTCAATACAGCAGAGATGAGATCTATTGGCTATATTTATGAAGGAATAGGTTACAATTAATCACTTGAGAGGTGATAGGTGCATTGAAAAAAATAATTATTACCGGAGTGGCCGGTTTCTTGGGATACCAGCTGGCAGAAACTCTTTTATCCGAAGGCTGCTGCATTATAGGAATTGATAATCTTTCTACCGGCAGGGTGCAAAATATTGTTAAGTTAAATGCTAATCCAAACTTCACCTTTATTAAACTTGATGTTTGCTCTGATAACCTCTTTCCATTAAAGGAAATAACAGACATAGACCAAATTTATCACCTCGCTTCTCCTGCATCCCCCAAATACTATCAACACTATCCTTTTGAGACCATTGAAATCAATACTATTGGAACGAAAAACATGTTAGAACTCACTAAAACTCATAATGCCAAAATGGTATATTTAAGTACAAGTGAAGTTTATGGCGATCCAGAAATCCATCCTCAGACGGAAGATTACAGGGGCAATGTTAATACCTGGGGACCCAGAGCCTGCTATGATGAAGGCAAACGGCTTGGGGAAGTGTTTTGTTATTTATACCACAGCCTCTTCGGGGTGAAAATCAAGGTTGCCCGGATATTTAACACGTATTCCGCTGGTTTGCGAAATGACGATGGACGTGTAATTTCTAATTTTGTAAATCAGGCCATAAAGGGAGAGGAAATTACTGTTTATGGAGATGGCTCACAGTCAAGGTCATTTTGCTATGTAGACGACACCATCCGTGCAATTATGTTAATGATGAAGAATGATGCAGCAAACGGAGAAATTATAAATATAGGTAATCCAAATGAGATTACCGTTTTAAATCTGGCTAAATTAATAAAAGAACTCACAAATTCCTCTAGTGATATTGTATTTCTCCCTCTGCCAAAAGACGACCCTAAACAAAGACGGCCAAACATTGACAAAGCAAAAAAAATTCTTGATTGGGAACCTAAGGTAAGCCTGGAAGAAGGATTACAAAGAACAATAAATGTTTATAAATCTTCATTTAGTAACTAAATGAATCATGACGTGGAAGAGCTGACTACTCCCGAAATCAACCAAATAAAAAAGAAGGCTGCCTCATACAGATCGTTTTGAAACGACGAATTTCTTGAGACAGTCTTTTTATACGGATTGGAAAATGGGGTCTATGCTAAGTTTTCACTGGAATAAGTGAACTCAATTCAACCCAGCCGTTTTTATTTATTGAGAATTGTGGCTCAAACTTATTCCCCCATTTATTTAACGCATAATGAATATTCCATTTAATCATCTCATTTAAAATAGCCTTCTTATTAACTGTTACGTTGTTGATATGTTTTCTATAATTATAAAGCATTTTATCGATCCATCGAATTTTATAATCTTTAATCAAAAGGACATCCATGCGACGGTCTTCCAGATAACGCCCCTCGTATGGGTCATCCGTTGGCCAGCCTCCTACGTTTTTAAGGGCGGATGTCCGGTAAAAACGGGGATATGGAACAAAATTTCCCAACAAAAATTCATAAGGATCGTCAAATGAACGACCCTTTATATCCAGCATCTTATATACCACTTCACCATGATCATTTTCTATTACGATTGTTTTTTTGCCGCAGATCAATGCTACCTCATCGGGCAACCTTGCCGCCTCATTCATCAGAATTTCAAGTGTATCTGGAAAAAACCAGTCATCACTATCCAGCATTATTGTAAAAAGAGTATCTATTTGCTCTAAACCAGCGTTTTGGGTTTTGGACTGTCCTAAATTTTTCTTGTTTTTTATAAGGACTATACGCGGATCGGATAGATAGTCCTGTATCGTTGATAAACTATCATCAGTCGAAGCATCGTCTACAATGACCATTTTCCAGCCTTGATACGTCTGGTTAATTACACTCTCTATTGCATTTCTTAAATACTTGCCAGGGTTATACGAGGGGATTAGAACCGTTACTTTTTCGTCCATTTTCACCAACCCTCCTATTCAATCCGTTTTAACTTTTTAACTACTCTCCAACCGCCTCTAATTTTCTTAAATACTGGTTCATATTCATTTCCCCACCGGTGAAGAGCATCGCGTACGATCCACTCTACAGCCTCTCTGTAAACGTCTTTTTGATGTGTGGAATTCCTTGCATGTATTCGATAGTATAAAATGGTTTGTGGTATATAGTAAAAACGGTATTCTTCTATTAGTCGTAAAAACATACGAAGATCTTCTGCATGCCTGCCTTTAAACGGGTCATTAACTGCCCATCCGCCCATCTTTTTTATCAATGATGTTCGGTAAAACTTTGGCCAAGGAATATAGTTTGAAAGCAACAGTTCATATTTTTCCTGCTGAATATTGTCCCATTCAATAGAAACAGATCGGTACCTTTTTCTTTTTCTTATTCTGTTTTCTGTCACTTCTATAACATTGCCAACAATCAATGCTACTTCTTCAGGTAAATTTCTTGCTGTATCCATTAATAAATCCAGTGTGTTTTCTGGAAGCCAATCATCAGCGTCTAATTGCATAAAGAATTCTGTATTTATTCTTTCAAGCCCAATGTTTTGTGACATAGATTGGCCAACGTTTTTGTTATTCTTGATAAGTGTAATTCTTTGATCTTCCAACAGATCAGCAGCATGGGACAAGCTATCATCGGTTGATGCATCATCCACTAAAATAATTTTCCAATAGGGATACGTTTGATTAAACACACTCTCTATAGCTTCTCTTAAATATATTCCTGAATTAAATGAAGGTATTAAAATGGTCACTTCTTTATCCAACTACTTAAACACCTCTTAAAATTTATAATATCCTGTAAATAAAAATATTCCTTGTTATTTTATATGCACTTAATCCAATCCTGATTGTATTGATGTTTATATAAATAAAAAAAGAGCAATTCATCCTTTGCTCTTTTAAACATTATTTTTTAACTATTGCAGTTAGAATTACCTGGTAATGGTCATCCTTAATGCCTAAAATGGCTTCAGGGATTTCATGAACGGCCAAACCGTCAAGAAATGCTTTCGCTACAGCAACATTGCCAAATACCTCTATCTCTATCTTTTCTTCATCAACGAGTTCATTCAACAGCATCCTCAATGAAGTATCCGTAAATCTCCAATAGTCTCCATGAAAATCTGTTCGGCAGCTTGCGCTTAAACCAGTAGTCGTTATCAGCAATGTCCCTCCTGGTTTTAACGCTTTTATTGTATTGTTTAATGCCATTTTAATATCATATATGACATGAATGACCTGGGTCAGTATAATACAGTCAAAAACCTCATGAGGTATATTTTCTCCTGTTGCCAAGTCACCTACAATGGTCGCTTCAGGTGAAGGAATGAGGTTCAGCACATCGCTTTTCGAAACGTTAGTTCCATAGATCCTCGTATAATAGTTATCTCCTACTTCCAGAACATGTCCTTTTATCTCTGCGCGGTTATTCTCTAAAAATTTCTCAATGTAAAATCTATCAATAGGTTTTCCCCGGTCGGATCCAAAATTTCTGCTTTTGGGTCTTATTGAAAAGTTATTCAGCAAAAGCTCCTCCTTAATTTAATCCTGGCATGATGCTAGAAAAGCTGTGCACGTAAAATATAATATTTCTCAGCATATTGGGACCCGTTCTCCATCCCTCTTTTTTCTGCCCATTTCTTTATGCTTTCTGGTGAAATAAGATGTTGGGACTCACGGATTTGGGAAACATGCATCTTCATTGCTTCTACTTTCATATCTATTTTTTCACCAAGATCCAAGAAAAGCTCACCCGCATTGTTAATTCGGGGATATTGCCAGACGATTAAAGGGTATTCATACATAGCAATCAACTTATAATTTAGATGCGGCTGTGGCCTTAAGCTGGCCATGCAGGCATGAAAAAGCGCTTTATGATCCTGATGAAAACTCGGATATGGTATGAACACCATTGAGGGTTTAAAACTCACCAAGATATCATCAATTTTTGAGACTAATTGTTTTTGCGGAATGGTGTCCAATATCCCTTCTTTATCCTCAAACATGACTTCATAATCTTCACAGCCCAAAAATGATAAGGCATCGGACAGTTCCTTTTTTCTAATATCGGCTGTCACTTTCATTCCGGAATGGATGAATGTTGTTTCACCTAATGCTGCAATGACAACTTTCACATGATTTCCTAACCTGCATGCCCTTTCAATCAATCCTCCACAACCCAATACTTCATCATCGGAGTGTGGTGCTATGATTAATATCCGTTCATTCCCAGTGTTAAGCATCGTACACCCCCGAAACTTAAATACATTGAATTAGTTTAATCTATTCAGCAATTAAGGGGATGTATAGGCAAAAAACCATGGAGTTATACATTATAGTCTTCAGCATTGTAAACAGCCATGACAACTGAAACTAACATTCGGACTCTCCTATAACTGAGTCATTTTTTATCAATGAAGCATATAAATTGTTCTTCTGCCAATTCCAGGCATCAGCACACATTTCATCAATCCCCTTTTGGGCTTCCCATCCTAGCATCCTCTTGGCTTTTGCCGGGTCTGCATAACTGACAGCAACATCTCCCGGCCGGCGGTCCACCACTTTGTAAGGTATCTTTTGTCCAGTTGCTTTTTCAAACGCTGCAATCATTTCCATCACACTATACCCTATTCCAGTCCCAAGGTTATAAGCATCTATACCATTGCCGGCCAACACTTTATCTAACGCCTTTAAGTGTCCCTTTGCCAGATCAGTAATATGGATATAATCCCTGACTCCTGTACCGTCTTTTGTTTGATAATCATTGCCAAAGACATTAACTTCCTTCAATCTCCCGACAGCGACCTGTGTGATATAGGGTGCTAAGTTACTAGGAATTCCGTTCAGATCCTCCCCAATTCGTCCGCTTTCATGTGCTCCAACAGGATTGAAATATCGCAGGAGAGCAATGCTCCATTCGCTATCTGAAACATAGAGATCTCGAAGTATTTCTTCGATCATCAGCTTCGTCCGTCCATAAGGGTTATCCGGACCAAGCGGTGCATCTTCTGCTATTGGCATTTGCTTCGTTGTACCATAAACTGCGGCAGAAGAACTAATCACCACATTTTTCACACCAAATTGCTGCATTGCCTCACAAAGCAAAATCGTACCCAAGACATTATTTCGATAATAATCAAGAGGCTTTTTCACTGACTCTCCAACTGCCTTTAATCCGGCAAAGTGGACGACAGCCTCAATCTTATTCTCGGTAAAAACTCTTTCCAGTTCCTTTTTCTCTACAAGATCAACATGCTCAAATTTAAAATTTCTGCCTGAAATCTCCATTACTCGGTTGACTGATTCTCTTTTACTATTGGACAATTTATCTAACACAACAATGTCATAGCCTTTATTTAAAAGCTCCACACACGTATGGGTGCCAATATAACCTGCGCCTCCCGTAACTAAAATGGCCATGCTGCTGCCTCCCATTCAAAACTATTGTTACTTTCTTATCCTTACAGCAAGTGTTATTTATAATATCCTGCCCAAATTTTATACAGGTTTTTATTCAGCTCTAATCCTTTTTCCTGCAGTTTATAAAACAGGCTTATCAGGCTAATATCTTCTAAAAAAATAATCCCATCGATGTTCCTCTCATAATAAAGCTGCAGCATATCATCATTGTCAAAATCTTTATAAAAATATCCTGATACGTCTATTCTGTTCATTAAACTGACTTGTTTAAAATCTTCGCAGGCCTCTTCTTTGCCAAATACGATAAAACTCGGCGCTCTTTTAAAACGCTCCTGTAATTGTTTTTTTAAATGTTTAGAAGCTACTAGCCAATCTTCATTTATCGTTTGCTGGTTTTTCCGGCTGATCGACCCAGAATGAACTCGATACTGGTACAACACAATAGGTATTTTATGAATGGGGGTTAACTCAAGCATCCTTAACCATAAATCATAGTCATAACATATTTTATATTGAGGGTCATAGCCCCCTATTTGATTAAAAATTGATTTAGAAAATAAAACTGATCCGTGGCAAAAAGGGTTTAAATAAAAACGATAAGCGTTAATATGCTCTTTGGAAGAAAGGTGATTTCTAGTGGCTTCTATTTGCAGATTTCTCATAGGAACTTCAGCATGGCCTGAAATACATTCTATAAGAGAACCTACAGCGGTTGCATCCGGATGTTCACAGATATAACGTATCTGTTCCTCTAACTTGTTCGGTAAGCTGATGTCATCAGCATCCTGAATCGCTATCCAATCCCCTTTGGCTTCCTTGATGCCAATATTTAATGCATTTGCAGCTCCACCGTTTTTTTCCAGATGAATACTCTTTATTCGATCATCATTCAATGAACTCAGAATATCTTTCGTACGGTCTGTGGATCCATCGTTTACAACGATTAATTCGAAATGTTTATAGGTTTGATTAAGGACACTATCAACAGATTCCATTAAAAAAGCTTCACCATTATAAACAGGCATTACAACAGATACTAGCATAAAACACTCCTCATTCTCTTCAACGAACATCCCTCTTTCCAGATGCATTACCCTACAATCACTTTATGCTATCCGCTTGTCCTCGGTTATTTATGCGGCCATTTTCAGCCATTTCCCTGCCACGAAACCCTTTTTATACGGCTCATTTCTAAAAGATTGTTGCTTTGGGAACCTTTTTGTAAATAGGCTTCATTGACAAGTTGATTGGAGTGCAAGGTGCGAGACTCCTCGAAAATGAATTTCACATTTTCTTCGTGCGATATAACGCTGCCGAAGCCTTCCTTGCCCTGCGGGACTAACGGGACAGGTGAGACCGCCCCGCGAAAGTAGGCGTTTACGCCGGTAAAAGCGAGCATCCTGAAACAGAAATCAACCACTTTTCTGTACTTGCCATTCCGCTTTACCTTTACGCTCCCACAATGGATGCAGCCTAACCCTTCTTACTTTTGTAAAACCATTGCGGTGAAGTGATAAAACTGAAGGAGGGATAAGATGAGATCGAGAATTTCGATCGGTTTGCTCATCGCACCGTTTTCAGCATTAATCATAAAAAAATACCAGCCAATATACCGGGTATACTGGCTGGCGGATTAAATATTATTATACAAGGATTAGTTTCCTAAAATGCTGTACCCACTGTCCACATGAATCGTTTCCCCTGTAATGCCTCTTGAAAGATCACTCATCAGGAATAGAGCTGTATCGCCAACTTCTTCTGGAGTCGTTGTACGGCGGAGAGGGGCTTTTTCTTCAATTTGCTTTAAGATGCTGTTGAAGTCGCCGATTCCTTTCGCAGCGAGCGTACGGATTGGACCGGCCGAAATCGCGTTTACACGAATGTTTTCTTTTCCAAGGTCACTCGCGAGGTATTTCACGCTCGCATCCAGTGAAGCCTTGGCAACACCCATTACGTTGTAGTTCTGAAGGACACGCTCTCCTCCAAGGTAAGTTAATGTTACGATGCTTCCGCCTTCTGTCATTAGGCCGCGTGCTTCTTTAGCAACCGCAGTAAGCGAATAAGAAGAGATGTTATGAGCGAGTAAGAACCCGTCTCTCGTCGTATTCAGGTATTCACCTTTTAGTTCATCTGTATTCGCAAAAGCGATGCAGTGGGCAAGCCCATGAATTACCCCGACTTCAGCTTTAATCTGCTCAAAAGCAGATTTAATTTCATCATCGTTCGTAATGTCACAAGGGAGAACCAGCGAATCCTTGCGCTCAAGCGTTTCAGCAAGATCCCTTACGTTTTTCTCGAGGCGCTCGCCAGCGTATGTAAAAATAAGCCTTGCTCCTGCTTTAGACAGCGACTGAGCAATCCCCCATGCAATACTTCGTTTGTTGGCAACTCCCATAATGACATATGTACGGTTTTCAAGTGATAGATTCATTTTGTAGTTCCTCCTTATTAAATATGGCAGGATAAATTTCATTCGGACCATATTAGCAATTGTTATTAGTACCTAGTCCTAATATTAGTATAACAGATTTTAAAAGAAAGGAAATACTAGAACCCTCTTATCTTTTTTATCCTTTGCTCGTTTCAATATTTCGGGCTTCATAACCGCAGCCGGGACAGTTAAAGATTACATTTTGATTGGACTGAGCCGTCAGTACGGCATCAATCTCTGCTTCTTTGTGGCATTGAGGACATCTAACGATTGGCAAACTCATTTTCATCACTCCTTTTTATCGTTAGTATGGACGTAATTTCATACAAAAAGACGCCGAAAGCAGGCTGCTGAAAAAAAACAGCATGCTTTCGTGCGTCTTCTTTTACCTTAATACACGCTTTAACTCTTTAATATGTTCCCTGCTGCCTGTCACAATCAGCTTATCACCGAACAAAATTTCGGTATCGCCATGAGGAACGATAGAATCCTTGCCTCGGAAAATCCTGACGATGATCGCATCTCCAAAATGAGGGAAGTTTCGGAGTGCGGTTTTATGATAATCCATATTTTTCACTGAAATCTCGTATAAAGAATTGTCATTATGGGATAGAAAGCTCGCGACGGATGGATTCTCAATCATCATCTTAAGCAGTACCTGAGAGCTGAAAAAGGCAGAGTACACTTCAATATTTTTATTGCCCAGCTCTTCCCTTTTCACGGGATCCTCAATTCGGGTGATGACCCGTTTGATGCCATAATTGCTGGCTTCATGGGCGATCGATTCGTTCACACCGTCTTCACCCGTAGCTACGATCAGAATATCCGAATCAAAGGCACCGTTGTTTTGTAGTGTGTCTGCTGAATAGTCCTCCAGTTCGATGATCTCAAAGGATTCCAGCTGCTTCGGATCTTTTTCTTTTTGTCTCGTGTGATAGACTTTCTTTTCATAGCGCCCGCTGTCGAGTTCTTTGGAAACCGGAAGTGTAAATTGATTGGCACCGATGATGGCCAATCTTTCTTTGGCGTTTTCGATTTTTTTTCTTGGAAGCAGCTTCTTAAAGAACACCGGTGTGATAATACAGCTGATGACCGCCGTCAAGATCAAGGCTGATGATGTTCTTGAATCGATTACTTTAATCCTTTCACCGATCTTTGCCGCGGCAATTACGAGTGATAAGGTAGACGTCAATAAAAATCCTGATGCCAGTACAGTCTTCCAGTCATACCATTTTCTCAGCACTATTATAGGAACAAATTTAGAAATCAAGAGCCCTAAAAGCAGCAACGGAATCAAGATGAGCACTTTCGGGTCCTTTAATACAGAAACCAAGTCCAGCTCCACACCGACCATAACAAAAAAGATCGGAATAAGAAATCCGTAGCCAAAGGAATCCAGTTTATGGACCATATGCTGATTTGGAGAAAGAAGTGAGACTAATACCCCTGCCAAAAAGGCTCCCAGGATGTTTTCAGCACCTACGGATTCAGAAACACCAACTAGAACGATGATTAGCGTGAACACGGCTCGTGTATCAATTTGTACTGTCCCTTTAGAAAGTGTTTCAAGAAACGTATGATGGCGCATGTACTTTCCGATAAAATAAAGTACAATGCCAGCACCGAATAGAATAAGCAGAAGCCACATCTGTCCGCTGTCTCCCGATTGAAGAGAAACGAATACAGCGAGCAGGATCATCGTGACGAGATCGGCGATGACCGCGATCAAAAGAATAATCTGGCCGATTCCAGTCTTGGACAACTCCTCTTCCTTTAAAGTCGGTACAACGACTCCCAATGATATAGTCGAGATGATCAGCGTCATAAAGAACGCATTATCAGTAAACCCGGTCCATACAAAGACCATGGATAAAGCAAAAGAGATAACGAAAATCAAAGTAAAAATAATGGTGGAGACAGCAAGCCGGTTCGGTTCTGTCTTACCGTTCGCCAGCTTTTTCTTCTCTGCACTTGGAGCAAACACCGAGAAATCAATCTCGAGCCCGCTTAAGAACATTAAAAAGATGAAACCGAGCACAGAAAGGATATCCAGCCATGTTCCCGCATGAACAATATCAAACCCGCTTTTTCCAATGATGATTCCGGCGATGATCTCCGCGACCACTACCGGTAAAAACCTGATCTTAAACTTGTTGAGCAGAATTGGTATAAAGAATGCTGTTAAAATGACGATGACGAGTGAAGAAAATGAAGCATGGCCTCCCATAGCTACCTCCTTTTTTACAATAAGTACTTATTTACCCAAGATGTATGATATAAAAACTCCTTATATATCAGTATGCACCACTTGATTTTGTCCACTATAAAAAATAAGTAATGTAATTGTCAAATTAATGTCCCCCTTTTCAGTATGCAAACTTCTCATTTTTCGGTAAGATAGAACATGTTATCCGAGATAAGGAGTATGAATGCAATGGAAAATAACAGGCAGTCCCCGCTGCAGCAGATTGATTATAATTTAATATTTTTACTGTTTCTAATGATATGCATAAGCTGTATGGCCATATACAGTGCTCAGGAAATTGCACAATATGATTCTAACTTTGTTATCAAGCAGCTTATGTGGTACGTGGTCGGCGCTTTCGCTGTTGCCGGTGTAATGATTCTGGATTTTGACCAGTTTAGAAAACTATCATGGTATTTGTACGGTTTCGGCATCCTGCTCTTGATCGGGATTGTAATTGCTCCTGAATCTCTTGTACCGAATATTAATGGGGCAAGAGCTTGGTTCCGCTTCGGTCCCTTCGCTCTTCAGCCATCAGAGCTGATGAAGGTCGCCTTGATTATTTCGATCAGCAATACCATCGCAACCCATAACGAAAAATATATTGTGCGGACCTTGCATGAAGATTTGCTGCTTATTGGTAAAATTGCGCTGATCGTCATGCCTCCAATGCTCCTCATCCTGATGCAGCCTGACCTCGGTACGAGTTTGGTGTTTATCGCCCTTACACTGAGTCTGATGCTCGTATCCGGAATCAGGTGGCGGATTATTGCCGTGATCATTTTAATAGGCGTTCTTTTTATCACATTGCTGGTTTGGATCTATTTTACCTTCCCGCAATTTTTCCTGGATCATATCCTTGATGAATATCAGCTGGAACGCTTTTACGCCTGGCTTGATCCCTATGGACACAAAGATGAAGGTTACCATATCCGGAACGCCTTAATGGCCATCGGTTCAGGACAGCTGTTCGGAAAGGGCTTTACCCATGGGTCTGTTTACCTTCCAGAGGCACAAACGGATTTCATCTTTTCGATCGTTGGTGAAGAATGGGGCTTTATCGGTACAAGCGTATTGATCTCTTTATTCTTCCTTATGATCTACCGAATGATCAATACAGCATTAGAAAGCAATGAAGCATTTGGAAGCTACCTGTGTGCAGGTGTAATCGGGATGGTCACGTTCCAGGTTTTCCAAAATATCGGAATGAATATTCAGGTCATGCCGATCACAGGAATTCCACTCCCCTTCATCAGTTACGGAGGAAGTTCGGTTCTGGCCCAGATGATCGCTTTTGGCCTCGTGCTCAATGTTCGATCAAGGACAAGAAAATATATGTTTGAGTAAAACACCTGTTATTGCAGGTGTTTTTCTTTTCTCTTGAGGTTATAGTAAGTAAAGGATAATTGAGGTGACGAACATGAACTACGATGTAATCGGAGACATTCACGGCTGCTGGGATGAATATTATGAACTAACCATGAAGCTAGGATACATATGGAAAAATGAAATGCCTGTACATGATGAGGATCGGAAACTGGTTTTCGTTGGTGATCTTACGGACCGTGGCCCCTGCTCTATCAAATTGATGGAACATGTCTATCAGCTGTTCAAGGCTGATCAAGCCTTGTATGTTCCGGGAAACCACTGCAATAAGCTTTACCGATATTTCCTGGGCCGTAATGTTAAGATTACTCACGGACTGGAAACAACCGTAGCTGAGCTAAATGAGCTTCCGCCCAGCGAGTTTAATCAGGTGAAAAATCATTTCATGGAGCTGTATGAAAGCTCTCCCCTATATCTTGTACTTGACCATGGCCAGCTTGTGATTGCCCATGCCGGAATTCGAGAGGATTATATCGGGAAGACCGGGAAGAAAGTTGAGACCTTTGTATTGTACGGTGATATTACGGGTAAAACCAATCCGGACGGAACACCCGTTAGAAGGGATTGGGCGAGTCATTATAGCGGGAATGCCTGCATCGTCTATGGCCATACTCCTGTCTTAGAACCGCGGGAAGTGAATGGCACCATTAACATTGATACCGGCTGCGTGTTCGGCAACCGCCTGACTGCCCTGCGCCATCCTGAGAAACAGACCGTTTCTGTACCTTCGTCTATGCCATTTGTTGAAGAAAAGTTTCGGAGTTTCTTGTAAGAACTGGACCAACAAAAAAAGCCCCCAAAAGGGCTTTTTTTTTACTGTTCTGCTACGTCTCCAAAAAGATGCTGTAAATCCTGCGGCAGCGGTGCCTCTACGTTCATCATCTTTTCCTCTAACGGATGATAGAAGGAGACTTGCCAGCTGTGGAGGGCCTGTCGGACAATCAGATCTACTTGTCCACCATATAGGTCGTCTCCGAGCAGCGGATGTCCGATGTGGGCCATATGAACGCGTATCTGATGGGTACGACCGGTTTCAAGCTGCAGAGAAACAAGACTGTTCCCCGCCAACTCCTTCAGCACTTTAAAATGAGTAATGGCCTTCTGACCCTGATCTGTGACCATCCTTTCAACCAGACTATCAGGATTCCTTCCAATGGTGGCGTCCACTGTCCCGCTTAGACTCTCAAACCTACCTTCCACACCTGCTAGATAGGTTCGCTTGATCGCCTTTATCTTCTGCTGCTGAGACAATAACGAATGTGCAAAACGGTGCTTCGCAATCATGACGAGACCCGAAGTATCCTTATCAAGACGGTTGACGGCATGAAATGTGCTCTGAATCCCTTCCTGTTCATAATAGGAAAGGACTCCCTGGGCAAGGGAGCCGTTCTGCTGGTAGCGTGATGGTATGGTAGGAATCCCTGCAGGCTTGTTTACGAGGAGAAGATGTTCATCCTCATACAGGATATCAAGCAGCATAGGAATCGGCTCCATATGAGAACTGATTTCCTCGGGTGGAAACCGGACCTCAACCTCATCCCCGGTGTTCACACTTTTTCTGACAGTAGAAGGTACTCCATTTACGAGAAGCTCTCCCCCTGTAAACTTAATATCAGCCAGTGCGCTTTTAGAAATATTTTTATGAAGCCGCAAAAATTCACGCAGCAAACCAGCCTCATTTTCTTTAACCTTCCACGTTATTGTAAATGTGGTCATAATGTCTCCTGTTAATCGGTAACGAAGGCTTCTTTCACCCGTTTCCAGAATGGGAAAGGACGGAATCGGGCAAACCGGATCTTTTCTTCAGCTACCCGGCATTGTATCGATTTGACTTTCTTTTGCAGCAGAAACAAATGGTCGATGGTAATATGGAAATCCACATCGTTCACCGGTTTCAGCATGCATGTATGATGCTGAGGAAGCACCAGGGGTGAACCAATTGTACGGAATACACGGTTATTGATCGAAGCCATTTCCGAAAGCTGGATGGATGGAAGTGAAGGATGAATGATCGCTCCTCCAAGAGCCTTGTTATAAGCCGTACTTCCTGATGGTGTAGAAATACAGAGTCCATCCCCGCGGAACGTTTCAAACAGATCACCTTTAATTTCCACATCCATGACAAGAGAGCCCTCGCCGCTTTTGACTGTACATTCATTAAGGGCGAGATAGCTTTTTTCATCAACATCATCCAGATAGCGTACTGTCACTTCAAGAAGCGGATATTCTACAATTTGGTAGGGTGTTTTTGCAATATGAATCACGAGCTTTTCCACTTCATCCGGCACCCAATCGGCGAAAAAGCCTAAGTGGCCCGTGTGAATCCCGACAAATGCCGTCTGGTCAATCCGGTGTACATAGTGATGGAAAGCGTGAAGCAATGTGCCATCCCCGCCAACCGTAATCACGATATCCGGTTCCGTCTCATTGTATTGCAGCTCAAATTCCTGCAGATAGGTCTTAATTTTTTGTTTCAGCGTATTTGACTTTTGGTCGCCTTTTGAAATAATGGCAAAATTCACGAATGGATCACCTTCTTTCGAAGAAATTATGTAGTCGGACTGGATCCTTTCCCATCATCCGTTCTTTCCGAAAATACGATTTGTGCCTCCTGAACCTCGCCTCTGATCTCAGCCATTTCTTCATCCAGACGGCCTGCCGCCTCCGCTGCCCGCTGCAGGCGCAGCTGAATGTCTTTCGGGATCTGTCCCTGATATTTATAGTTTAAAGAATGCTCAATGGTTGCCCAAAAATTCATCGCCAGCGTACGGATTTGAACTTCTGCCAGCAAGGGCTTCTCCCCTTCCAAGGTCTGCACAGGGTAACGGATGACCAGATGATAGGATCTGTAGCCGCTTGGCTTTTTGTTCGTGATGTAATCCCGCTCTTCAACTATTTCGAAGTCTTTGCGGTTCCTGAGCATATCTGTCACTTTTTTAATATCATCCGTAAACTGGCACATGATGCGCAAACCGGCAATGTCCTGAATTTCTTCTTCTATTTTTTCAAACGGTATATTTTTTTGCCACGCCTTATTCAAAATAGAATTAATAGGCTTTACCCTTCCTGTGACGAATTCAATCGGTGATTGCTTTGTGGTCTTCTGAAATTGTTCCCTTATTCCTCTGAATTTTACTTTTAATTCATCTACTGCTTGTTTGTAGGGGGCGAGAAGGGTCTCCCAATCCATTGCCTCATCCACCTTCCTGTTATTACTTGCTATTCGCTGGAAACAATCGTTCTACAGCCTCAAGCATATTATCGCCATAATTGCTGTTGCCTTTTATGTTTTCGAGCAAATAAGACAGTTCAGAATGCAGAGCAGACAGCTCGAAGGAATGGTCTTCTTCAGCTGTTTTTAGTACAACGGGAAGTTCTTTAGAAAGGGCTTCACTCAATTGTCCCCAAAACTGCTCTGGCAGCGAAATATATACGAGGTCATCCTCTGTTTCCATGACATAGATGAATGAAAGCTGATCCGAATCAACAAGCATCCTGCTGCCGTCTTTCCATTCGGAAAAGCCTTCACCCTTCTCTATGCTCAGTGTAAGCTGTTCACCTATTTCTGCTTGATTTATGTTATGTCTGATTGCCATGCTGTACCTCCTAAAAACAATTATTCTACTCTTTAGTTTAACACAATTATAGAGACATTTTGTCATTTGAGAATCAAATAAGGCTGTGTCATAATGGGATTCGTGCAGTACATATACGAAGGAGTGCTAAATATGGAGCAAGAAGTTGAAATAGAGTTTAAAAATATGCTCACCCCTGATGAATTCTTCCTGTTATCTAATGAACTTTCACTCAAGGAAGAGTCTTTTACCACACAGACGAACCATTATTTCGATACTCCCGATTTTTCACTTAAAAGTCACCGCTGTGCCCTGCGAATCCGCGAAAAAAACGGATCTTTTGTTTTAACCTTAAAGCAGCCTCATCCCGATGGACTGCTCGAAACGCATCAACAACTCAGCGAAGCAGAATACAGCTCTTACATGAATAACCAAAAGTTTGCAGAAGGCCATGTTTATTCCATCCTGACCGATTTAGGCGTTGATCCGAAAAGCATCGTTTACCTTGGAACGCTGAAAACGAAGCGAGCGGAAAAAGAAACCACCGACGGCCTCCTTGTCCTCGATGAAAATCAATATCTTTCCGTTATCGATTACGAACTGGAATATGAAGCGAAAGAAAGAAAAAAAGGTGAATTTGAATTTAACACATTCTTGAAGCAATACGGAATACCTGAAAGAAAAACACTCAATAAAATACAACGTTTTTTTGAAGCTAAAAACAGCGAACTCTAATTGTTTAATTCTTCCTCATTTGATATGATTATACATATAGTTTGAGGAGAGAACAAAAATGAAAATTGATGCTATAAAAATGCTGATGGAGCTTCAAGCGATTCAGCAGTTAAATGTAAATGGGACAGCAGCTGCTCCTGTATCTTCACCCTTTGCCATGATTCTTCAGCAGTTGAGTGAAGCCGCGGGGTTAGATCAGCCTGGTGGAGAACCAGTAATACCAGTGAAGACAGTCTCTGCATTGCCGGCTGTTCCGAATACCAAGCCTTCATTACAGCTAACGCACCCATCCGGAGCAAAAGATATCGATTCAATTCTTGAAAGAATCAGTGCTAAATATGATGTAAACCCCAGCCTGATCCGGTCGGTCATACAGCATGAATCAGGTTTTAACCCATTAAGCAAAAGCCCGGCAGGTGCCATGGGATTGATGCAGCTCATGCCTGAGACGGCAAAGGCGCTTGGTGTACAGAATCCCTATAACCCTGAAGATAATATCGAAGGCGGCGTGAAGTACATTAAACAGATGCTTGACCGCTATAACGGTGATGAAAAGCTTGCTCTCGCAGCTTATAATGCTGGCCCTGGCAATGTAGCTAAATATGGAGGCATCCCTCCTTTTCAAGAAACACAAAATTATGTAAATAAAGTGATGGAATCATACCAGAGCATGAATGCTTGACCGCCCTTATGAAAGGTGCGGTTTTTTTATGGGCTTTTCCGGGAATCCTAATGTTTGCTAATCCGGCTATACCCTTGCTACAATAAGTTTATCGCATCATCAAATGCGGAGTTCGAAAACAAACAAACTCTGAGGATTTTTTGAACGTGATCATCGGTCACCCAAATCCCAGTTAATGAATCTGATTTTGTGAAAAATGCTTGAAGGAGTTTTCACCATGAATGATATGGATATGACCCCATATGAACATCTGGGCGGAGAGGCTGTTCTTACAAAAATGGTCACCAATTTTTATCAACATGTCAAACAAAACGAGGATCTAGCGCCCCTGTTTCCTGATGATCTTACTGAAACTGCACGTAAACAGATTCAATTTCTTACTCAGTTTCTTGGCGGTCCCTCATTATACACGATGGAACATGGGCATCCTATGCTAAGAGCACGGCATATGCCTTTTCCGATTACAGAGCGCCATGCAAAAGCTTGGCTGGAGTGTATGGGGAAAGCAATGGATTCTGTATCCCTTGAAGGCCCCCTCAAGGATTTTATTATCAGCCGTCTAACCATGACTGCTTATCATATGGTAAATACGTCCGATGATAGCCATGGAAAGGAGAATAAATATTGACACCTTTTGAAGCCGAATATCCTTATGAAGCGAAGCACAAGGGTAACTTTACTGCTTCCAGCTGTCATAAGCCCTTGGAATTATACTCTGTCATTGACCCATTATGCCCCGAATGCTGGGCGCTGGAACCTATCTTAAAGAAATTGCAGGTTGAGTATGGACAATATTTCACATTAAGGCACATCATTGGCGGGAAATTGGACTCCTTAAATTCATTTCGAAGACGGAAAGGCTATCAGTCTGCTGAACGAATTGCAGACCGATGGGAAAAAACAGCCAATATGACGGGCATGAGCTGTGACGGTGATCTCTGGTTTGAAGATCCCATCCTTGCGCCCTACCTTGTATTCCTTGCCATTAAAGCAGCGGAACTTCAAGGCAAGCAGTCAGGAAACAAATTTTTGCGCAAGCTTAGAGAGCATTTATTTTTGCAGAAGCAAAACATTTCAAAAGAAGAAGTGCTTTTTGAAATCGCCAAGAACGTTGGCTTGGACGCTTATGAATTCATAAAAGATATGCATTCACAATCGGCTATAAAAGCCCTTCAATGCGATTGGGAATTTACAAATGAAATGGAAATCGACCAGATTCCTACCCTTATCATATTTAATGATAAGGCCGAAGAAGACGGAATAAAAATTGCCGGCAGCTATCAATATTCGATTTATGTTGAAATTATTGGCGAGATGCTTGGGTTTCATCCTGAACCCAAATCCCCTCCCCCTCTTGAAGAGTTCATGAAAATTTACCGGTTCGTCGCAACGAAAGAGCTTTCCGTCGTGTACAACTTGGCAGCCAATGAGATAGAAACAGCCATGAAAAAGCTCGTTCTTCAACAGGTGGTAGAACGTGTTCCGGTAAAGTACGGTACATTCTGGAGATACAATTCATCACAAGTCGGTTGACTGACGGACCTTTCACATAAAGGTCCGTCTTTTTTTGAATAGCGGCTGAACAGGGTGAATACAATGGAGACAAGGAGGGTCGCCATGTATTTGTTCTTATTCACAATGTCCTTATTCTTTATTGCCGGCTGCTTTTATTTTTTTCTCCTTTCATTGTTAAAAATGATTTCTCTTGCTTTATCCGTTCCCTTGCTTTTTCTTTCCATCCTTCTTTTCATGTTATGTATCAATTACCGAAACAAATTGAAAAGACCCTTTCACAATTAAAGGAGCTCTTTACCGGTCTAACCGGTAAAGAGCTCCTCTTGTTTTTATTTCTCAAATAGCAGGTCTTCCATCTCATCCAGAATTTCTTCAAACACTTTTAATGCATCCTCGATCGGTTTAGACGTCGTCATATCAACTCCTGCTTTTTTCAGCACTTCTATTGGATAATCAGAGCTTCCGGCTTTTAAGAAGTCAATGTAACGGGAAACTGCACTTTCTCCTTCTTCCAGGATCTGTTTTGAAAGAGAAGCTGCCGCACTGAAGCCAGTAGCGTATTGATACACATAGAAATTGTAATAGAAATGTGGAATCCTTGACCATTCCAGGCCGATCTCTTTATCGATCACCACATTCTCACCAAAATATTTCAGATTTAGATCGTAATAAATCTTGGTGAGAAGTTCTGGTGTTAATGGCTCACCGTTTGCTGCCTTAACATGGATAGCTTGTTCAAATTCTGCAAACATGGTCTGACGGAATACCGTCCCCCTGAAGCCTTCCAAGTGGTGATTCAACAAGTAAAGCTTTTCCTGCTTATTTTTTGTTTTATTTAACATGTAGTGATTTAACAGCGCTTCATTACAGGTAGAAGCTACTTCAGCGACAAAGATGGAATAATCAGCATAAGGATATGGCTGATATTCTCTCGTATAATAGCTGTGAACCGAGTGCCCGATTTCATGTGTCAATGTAAACAGGTTATTAACATTGTCCTGCCAGTTCAGCAATATATAAGGCATCGTCCCGTATGCTCCAGATGAATAGGCTCCGCTTCTTTTCCCTGCATTTTCATGTACATCAATCCAGCGCTTTTCCAAGCCCTCTTTCACGATACCCACATACTCTTCGCCCATAGGCTTCAGGCTTTCTAACACAAGGTTTTTCGCTTCCTCATAAGGAACTTCCATCTTCACATCCTGAACTAGCGGTGTATACAGATCGTACATATGAAGTTCATCTACATTCAGTGCCCGCTTTCGGATGTCGACATAACGATGAAGGAGATGAAGATGGTCATTCACTGTTTTAACGAGATTTTCATACACTTTTTCAGGAATATTATTGCTGTCTAAAGCGGCTTGCCTTGCAGACTCAAACTTTCTTGTCCTGGCAAAAAAGTTATCTTTTTTCACGGTACCTGCCAGCGTACTTGCAAATGTATTTTTAAATCTATCATACGTTCCATAAACAGCTTTAAACGCATCTTCCCTTACACGTCGGTCGCTGCTTTCCAGAAACCGGATGTACCTGCCATGTGTAACCTCGACTTCATCTCCGTTCTCATCTTTGATTTCAGGAAATTTAAGGTCGGCATTGTTGAGCATTCCGAATGTGGTACTGGCACTTGCCGTCACTTCACTGACATCAGCCAGAAGAGCTTCTTCCTCTTTAGAAAGAACATGCGGCCGCTGGCGGTTGATTTCATCCAAGGCATGCTTGTATAAGGCCAGTTCTTTATACTCTTTAACATAGGTTTGAATGGTCTCCTCGGGCAACGACAGAATTTCCGGTACAGCAAATGATAAAGAACTGCTTACCTGAGTTGCTAGATTTGATGCCCGGTCATTCAATCCTTGGTAAAAAGAGTTTGTTGTGTCTTGATCGTACCGCATATGGGCGTATGTATAGAGCTTCCCAAGCTTTTTTGTGAGCTCGTCCTGTTTTTGAAAGTAATGATAGAGCGTTTCTGCCGATTCTCCAAGTTTTCCTTGAAATTCCTTCAATTCAGGCAACAGGCCTTTAACTTCATTGAATTCTTCTTCCCATTTGTCATTTGTTGCGTAAATGGCTTCAAGATCCCATGTATCCTGCTGTAATAATTCTTCTCGTTTCGGAAGAGATTTTGATTTTGTTTGAGCCATGCAGCGGCACCTCCTGCTTTAATTTCGTGCATACCTACATTTTACCAGAAAACAGAATATTCACACCATGTTTTACCCCTGACTCCATTAAAATAAAATCATTGGCCAATGCCTGATTCATCGTAATTGGGAAAACGGGGTCTCTGATCTTTACAAACTCTTTTTTTCCAACTCGTTTAATGATCCCATAAAAGCAAAGCAGGTTAAGATAATGCATAACAGCAAATGAATAATGTACATCTGCAATGAGCGGCAGTTCCCGCAGAGTTATTATTTTTTTATGGATAAGCCATTTCATATGGTTAAATACGCTGGAGAACTGAATGGATTCACCAATCTGTACAGGAATGATGGAGTACAGCAGCACATATGACTGCCATATAAATGAAGGTTCCTTTAGAGTATAAGCAAAAGGGACAGGCATCCCTGCTTCAGAAGGAAAGTAAGTAAGCGTTGAATGATTTTTAAAAAAGAGGATTTTCAGTTGGCGGTAGGTTTGATGGTTTTGTTTAAAGGCGTGGAGTCTCCATTGTTTTTTTGCGTTCAGCCAGGATTTAACTTGAAACAATGGGGAATCTCTTTTTGATGGTTGAAGATGATGAGGAGTTTGAAAGGAATATTCACATAGGGGATATGAATCAAGCTTTCCATACACTCTTGTTGATGTAACAGGAACAATGGAGGAGAGATGATACACTTTTGCTTCAACAGGACAGAAGTAATAAAGTGAGGGCAAGTGGTTAACAGAAGAAATTCGGGCGGTCAGCCAATCAAATGATGAGATCTGAAAAGTAGTGGAACTAAGTGTTTTAAGCCTTTTCTTACCGAGGATCCAAAAAGGGGTCAATCCCCTGCTGATGTAGCCTTTGGATCTTTCAATCAAAATGGAGGATGGAATAGCAGAGCATTGAAACTCTATGGGAATCTGGGGTGGTATCCATATATCAGGGCGCTGGGAGATATCCGGAAAGAATGGTTCCAGAAGTGCATTGGGAAATTCCTTATTGACATGTTCATACAAGAGCTTTTTGCCGAGCAGATGGTACATTGATTCTCCTCTGGATAAAGTACACTTGGTAACGCCGGGAACGTGTGAAAAATGCCAGATCTTCATGTTTCCCGCTTTGATCTGAACTTTTTCATTGCATTGGGGACAATAAAAACCGCTGCTTTTTTGAATAGACCTCAGCTCTTCTTTCGAGTAGCCGGTATGAAGACTGATTCTTTTACCTGTGCTCGTATGGGCAACAAGCATTGCATCACCTCTTTTTTCTTTTATTTTATGGTAAAGAAATCCCATTTTCAAGAAGATGGTTGATTTAGAGTGGAAATATTTTCATGTATTGCTATACTATATTTGTCAGACTATCATTCAACTTGTGAGCTTAAATATGAACAGAAAGAAGGTATGATCATGTTTAAATCCGGAGAAACCGTAAACGTAAACGGGACATATGCTGAAGCAGGCCATGGTGGCGGCAAAGTAAAAAGAGGACAGCGTGTGGAACTTCAAGAAGGTTCAACGTTTCCTGAACTAAAACCTTACACAATAGAAATTTCACACGGCGGCGGTACCAAAACCCGCAATCGGCAGCACCAATGGAAGCTAGTTAAGTAAAACAGGCGATCATCGTCTGTTTTTTTCAATGAACTGCATAGATATATTGTCCAGCTCCAGCTCTTGTTGGAGTAAACAGGGAACTGGCTTTCTTCAAAATAAAAACACCGATTCCAAGTAATGAAATCGGTGCGTGCTTACAATGTAAAGTGAGCCGAAATGTCTTCAAGTGCCCGCTCAGCAATAATCTGTTTTCCGTACTCTTGAATTCGATGGATGGATGCATCAGAATCTGTGCCATATTCGAGCAGCTGAGATAATAAATCATCCTGCTCCCTATCCGTTGTTTCTGGATTGAACGTAACATACAAGTAATACTTATTATCAAAGTGATAAAGGGAATTTGCGAATAAAGAACTGTCAATGTTGTGGGATAACATGATCATATCTTCAAAATCACTGAAGATTAACAGAAAGGACAAATAATCTTCGTCTGCAAGTTCAATATCTTCAGCTTCCTCTTGATCGTCTGGCGTAAACTGCTGATCAAGCATCTTTTCGATATTTTTATCTACAGGAAGATCGATTTTTTCATCACCTAGAGGCAATTCAAGCTTGGTGCCGTCTTTTGACATCTGTGCTCTAGTTACTATAATCTCCAGCCCTTTATCCATGGCCTGCACCTGAATCCAAAGCGGACCCTCTAAAGGAAACTGTTCCTGCTGGTGGGCTTCATCCATCATTTCCCAGAACAGTTCTTCCCCCCGCTCACGGTCGGACCAGATTTCCTCACGATCAAAACCTCGGTCTTCAATATCTCTATACGTTATGAAAAATTTAATTGTAAATTCATTGACTCTTTCTATTTCCATTTCGTTCTCTCCCTTCTAACCGTATTGTAACCTATGAAGGGATAATTTCCCCTGGGTAAGATGTATTGTCACTTTTCCCTAAAAAAAGAAAATTCAATCCAAAGCTGGCTCATTCTTGTACTTCTATTCTATGACAAAACATCGAAGTTGGAAATAAAAATGCTGACCATTTTTTTGCCCTTTTTTTAGATTAAACGGGCTCTTTTAACGATTAAATGACTTTTCGAAAAAATAAATGGTCTTAATTTGAAAGAAGTTTTGTACATTTTAACATACATAGTCCCGTTTAGCACTTGAAAGGGGTTTGGCATTCGTGGAAACAGATTTCCTCATATCCCTCTTACAGATCATCGCCATTGATATTCTGCTTGGGGGAGATAATGCGATTGTAATTGCTCTGGCCAGCCGTAATTTGCCTGAGCATCAAAGAAATAAAGCGATTTTTATTGGGACAGGCCTCGCAATCATCGTCAGAATCATCTTAACCGTTCTTGTGGTCTATTTGCTCAAGGTTCCCCTTCTTTACCTGACAGGGGGAGTTCTGTTAATTTACATCGCCTTCCAGCTGCTGGTACATGATGAAAACGGAAATAATATTAAACCAGGCATGTCGTTGATCAGCGCCATCCGAACCATTGTTGTAGCCGATATTGCAATGGGCCTTGATAATGTACTGGCTATTGCTGGTGCTTCACATGGATCGGTTCAGCTCGTCGTGATTGGTCTTATCATCTCTGTACCTATTATTATATGGGGAAGCAAGGCCATCCTTCATATGATGGAACGCTTTTCAATCCTGATTTATATCGGCGCCGGTATTCTGGCCTACACAGCTGCGGGCATGATCTGTTCGGAAAAAGAACTTCAGCCTTTATTCCTGTCCAGCCCCCACATCAAATCCGCATTCAGCATCATTATCGTAATCGGAGTGATTGCTGCAGGCGTTCTTTCAAAATCGAGAAGGACCGGAAAACATAAATGATTGATAAAAAAAGCCTCTACAGAACTTAATCTGTAGAAGCTTTTTTAATTAACCATACGCTGTGCTTCGAGCAATTGATACGTACGGACTTTTCTAGGTAAAAACCTTCTGATTTCATCTTCATTATAGCCTACCTGGAGTCGTTTTTCATCCATGATAATCGGCCTTCTTAAAAGCCCAGGGTTATCAGCGATAAGCTGATAAAGATCCTGTAGAGGCATCGTCTCGACATTCAAGTTTAATTCCTGAAATGTTTTTGAACGGGTTGAAATAATTTCATCCGTTCCATCCTCAGTCATACGAAGGATTTGTTTTACTTCCTCTATGCTCAAAGGCTCTGAAAAGATATTTCTTTCTTGGTATGGAATGTCATTCTCTTTTAACCACGCTTTTGCCTTACGACAAGATGTACAACTCGGCGAAGTAAATAAAGTAACCATATGGATCTTCTCCTTCCCCATCCTACTGATTTAACCCCTACTTTAAAATAGTTATTAAATCATATTTTTTATTATACTACATTTTCTTTAAACAAGAAAGGTCTTCACAAAAATGTAATAAAACTTATACAACCCAACTAAAACAATGTGTTCTATCTATATAGACGTATTACCCCGAAAAAAGTTTCACAAAACATAAAAAGAAATAGGATGAAAAAGTTTTCATCCCATAATCACTTTATGCAATTGATTTGAATTGAGATGCCGGCCCTTTTTTCGGACCCGTGGATAAGCCTTTTAAATTCTTTCTCAACATCTCTTTCAATAGTTCCCGCTTACTCTGTTTTTTCTTATCCTTGGCTTTCATGCAGATACCTCCTTGCCATAGAAATTACTCGGTTATGGCGTCTTTACCGTGCTGAAAGGTGAGCACATCGGCTACATCCTGATAAGCTTTACCGTACAATTCTTTATCTTTGTACGTGTGTATCTCATTATACGTCTTTTTCATGTTTTCATAAATACTTTCTTCACTTTCTCCTTTGGGAGCCCAATATAAAATCTCCATTTCATTCACTTGTTCAGTAGCAAGTGACTTTCTTTTGTAACCAATCTTTGATGCATGCTTAAATCCTTCACGCCGATAGAACCGCTGCCGTTTTTCGGTATCTGTATCTTCATAGTCAATAGGTTCTACTTCAAGTATGATCGGTTTTTCTTTTTCTTTAAGCTTCTTCAGCAAGGTCTTTCCCAGCCCCTGGCCGCGTGATTCTTTAGACACGAACAAATAATCAATGAAAATAAAATCATCCAGTTCTACATACATCAGCACATGATGGGGGCCTTCATCTTTATGATAAATATCTCCTTTGTCTTCTAGAAGGAGTTCCATATGTTCTTGAGATTTCATTTCTTCAATTGGGAAATATTGATTTAATTTTTCGTACCAGTTCATTTTGTCCTGACAGCTCCTAACTGAAATGATTTAGTTATAGAGAGAGTAAAAAGAATTTGATTTAGTTTTCCCTCTTTCCAAAGGGATAAACATCTTATACAATAAAGAGGAAATGTATGCCTTTTCAATGGAGGGATTAGATGGTGATGTTTTTCCGTGATTTACTCCTGCTCGCTGTTTTTGTCATCGGATTGACTGCTTTTATGGGTATACTCGCACATTGGTTCTCACTAAAAGTATTCGGCGGAAGATCTGTTTTTAAATTCGTAGACCACTCTAAATCTTTTCAGTCCAATTGGAGTAACGTACAAAGAAGAAACCGGTAAACAACTTCTACTTTACGAGAAGTTGTTTTTTTGTGAAGATAAAAGAAGATTATACATACTAGAGGTGGAGATTCATGCATATCAATTTACGAACGTTTATTCAGCAGTTAAAAAAAGAAAATGAAATTATTGAAATAAAAGCCGAGGTTGATCCATACCTTGAAATCCCAGAAATTCACCGAAGGGTCATCGATGAACAGGGGCCAGCCCTGCTTTTTACGAATGTTAAAGGCAGTGATATCCCTGTTGTAACTAATCTATTCGGAACAATCCGCCGTGTAGATATGGCGTTCGGCCCTAAACCGGAAGCTCTTGTTAAGCAGCTGGTCGCATCAATTGATGACCTTCTCCCTCCTTCTGCTTCAAAACTGTGGGGAAAAAAAGGGATGATCAAAGACGTACTGAAAATTGGCACAAGAACTGTAAAACCGGCAAAAGCTCCAATCATGGAAACCTACACAGCTGACGTGAACATGAAGAAGCTTCCTGCTTTAACCGGCTGGCATATGGACAGTAACCCGTTTGTTACGCTGCCTCTTGTTTACACCGAACATCCTGATAAACACGAGCACAATCTTGGAATGTATAGAATCGAGATTAAAGAAGAAAAGAAAACCGGCATCCACTGGCAAATTCATAAGGGGGGCGGCTTCCACCACTTTGCCGCTGAACAAAAAAACGAGGAGCTTCCTGTAACATTATTCCTTGGCGGGCCTCCTTCCCTAATGATCAGCGCAATTGCTCCGCTCCCTGAAGCAGTTCCGGAGCTTATGTTTTCCTCTATGCTGATGGGAGACAAGCTAAACCTTACACATGCGCCGGGTTATTCACACCCGCTGATCGCTGAAGCAGAGTTTGCATTTGGAGGAGTTGTTCCACCACATATCAGGGAACCCGAGGGGCCTTTTGGTGACCACTACGGCTATTATTCATGGGCACACGACTTCCCTGTATTCAATGTGAACCATATGTGGAAACGAAAAGACGCCATCTACCCCGCAACAGTGGTTGGAAAGCCAAGACAAGAAGACTACTTTATCGGTGAATATCTGCAGCGGCTGATGAGCCCTCTGTTCCCGGTTGTCATGAATGGTGTTAAACAATTGTGGACCTATGCAGAGACAGGCTTTCACGCCCTTGCAGGTGCAGTTGTCCGAGAATCCTATTTTAAGGAAGGGCTCGCCCATGCTTTAAGAATCATGGGTGAGGGTCAGCTTACATTAACTAAATTTCTTATGGTAACCAATAAGGAAGTGGATCTTCAGGATTTCTCCCAGCTTCTCGAAGCGGTGTTAGAGAGATTCCTGCCTGAGCGTGATTTGCTGATCCTGCATGATACATCCATGGATACCCTGGATTATACAGGACGAAAATTCAACACCGGCAGCAAAGCGATCATGACAGGGCTTGGAGAGCCCGTACGAGAACTGAAAAGAGTATATGAAGGTGGAACCATTCCAGGAATTCATGACGTCCAGGCATATTGCGGAGGCTGTTTATGTGTCTCTGGACCAACATTTGAAGAAGAACCCGAATTTGGTGAAAAACTGCTTCAAGCTGGCGAACAGCAGCTTAATAAATGGCAGCTGGTGTTTTTAGTGGACGATGCCACCATCGCCTCATCTCAATCCCAATTTTTATGGACAACCTTTACGCGTTTTGATCCAGCATATGATCTTTACGCCAAATGTGAGGTTGTACGAAATAAAATTAAATACAGCGGACCAGTCATTATCGATGCAAGAATGAAGCCTTTTTATCCCGAAACGGTTGAAACACGGCCAGATATTGACCAATTGGTTTCAAAGCGCTGGAAGGAATATTTTTAATGGAAAAGCTCTGTTAGTTCATGTGTTGTTTTGGTGGGGTGTGATTGAAGAAAAAGTCTTGAGTATCTCTTTTAAGGATCAGTATGCGATGCCCAATATGATTGAAAATCAACAATATGCTTTAACAAAGTTAATGGAAAAGAAGGGCTCCCGTGAGAGCCCTTCTTTTTGGTTTATTTTATTGATTAAGAGGCAAAACGGTGGTATAGTATTTAACAATATACATTTTTAGCATCCCTCGTATCCTGCCTGTTCGAGGAGTTTGCAGAAAGGAGAAAAATTGATGAGAAACGTGACATTAACCGATATATTTCTTCATCCATCTGCTCAGAAATACTTGGACCGTTCTGGCCTTGTGCATGCTATCTCAACAGCATATCATGCGTTTTCCCTCGCTAAAGAGCATGGCGTCAACCCGGATCTCGCAACAAAAGCTGCACTTCTTCATGATGTCGGCCACTATACTTGGTATACAAACGGCCAATGGGATTACTCCCTTTATAAAGAAAATGACATTCATGCCATTAAAGGTGCTGAAAGAGCGCATAAACTGCTCATTGAGCTGGGAGAAGATCCAAGGAAAGCAAAAGAGATTGCGTTAGCCATTCTTTTGCACACTGATTCTTATCTGCCGGAAGGACAGCTTCAGCTTCTGCCGCTACAGCGTGTAGTTGCGCTTGCCGACGAAGCAGATGAGGAGCCTGGCGGTTTGCATCATTATCGAAAACTGGATAAAAGTACGGCACTTAACCGAATTAAAAATCTGGACCGATTGGTGGATGCTCAATATGAGACACAAAACCTAAAACACTCCGTATAGATCATATCCATACGGAGTGTTTTTATTTATATATTAATGAAAGATGAACCCGATCGCGTTTTGGCTTGCATACGTACCAATCGTACTGCCAAATCGGGTGAACGAGATCGATTTAAACGCAGAGAATGTAAACAGTTCACCAAACTCCTTAATTACTTCTTCTTTGGAAGGAAGACTATGAATAATAAAAAGCTCCTTTTCAGGATGCTTTTGCTTCCATTCCTGCAGCAATTCTTTCAGTTTCAATAATCCTTTTTTCTTCCCTCTGTACTTTCCAACCGTTTCAACGATTCCGTCCTGTACGGAAAGAAGGGGTTTTATATTCAGAAATTCAGCAATGGCTCCCTGAACAGCAGATATCCTGCCGCCCTTTTTCACATTTTCCAGCGTTTCCAATAGTACATAAGCCAAAACCGTTTCTTTTTTCTCATTGAGGGATGCTACTATTTCTTCAGCACTCTTGCCTTGCTGAACAAGTTTTTCCGCTTCTTTTAGCAATACATGAATTCCTGCAGAAGCTGTTCCTGTATCGATAATATGCACTTTATGCTGGACGGCTTCATCTAGCATTCCTTTCGCGATTCCGGCACTTTGCACAGTACCGCTCAGGTTTGATGAAAGTCCTAGATAAATCAGCTCGTTTCCTTTTTCAAGTTCAGAATGAAAAGCATTATAGAAAGCCTGTGGAGATGGCTGGCTTGTCTTAGGAAGATTCTCCTCTCTTGCCATCCGCTCGTAAAATTCATCCATACTGATATCGACCCCATCTAAAAAATGACCGTCTTTAAAAGTAATATTAAGCGGAACAATGACAAATGGGACGGATAATGTATGATGATCTACACAGTAGTCGCTTGCACTATCCAGAATAAAAGTGATATTCATTCAATTACCTCGTTTCAAATAATCCTTATAACCCTCCTTAAACATATCATAAAACGACCTCCTGATATACAGGAGATCGCGTCATTTGTTACTGTTTATTCTCATTGTTCGATTCATTGTCATAAAGATGGCAAGCTACCCAGTGGCCTTCTCTTGCTTCCTGCCATTTAGGAACTGTACTTGCGCAAACATCCATGGCATGCGGACAGCGCGTACGGAAACGGCATCCGCTTGGCGGGCTGATTGGACTCGGGATATCACCTTCAAGAATGATTCGCTCGCGGCTTCGTTCTACTTCAGGATCCGGAACAGGGATGGCTGAAAGAAGCGCTTGAGTATACGGATGCAGAGGCTCTTCATAAAGCTCATCACTGTCTGCAAGCTCAACTATGTTTCCAAGATACATAACACCCACGCGGTCGGAAATATGTTTAACCATGGAAAGATCATGGGCGATGAATAAATACGTTAGTCCGCGTTCTTTTTGGAGTTTCATAAGCAGGTTTACAACCTGCGCCTGAATGGATACGTCCAACGCTGAGATCGGTTCGTCAGCGATGATAAAATCAGGATCCACTGCAAGGGCACGGGCAATACCGATACGCTGACGCTGTCCGCCTGAGAATTCATGCGGGTAACGGCTGGCATGTGCACGGTTCAGCCCTACCGTTTCAAGAAGCTCGTAAACACGCTCCATACGTTCCTTGTCGTTCTTTGCCAGACCGTGGATATCTATTCCCTCGGCAATAATATCTTTGATCGTCATCCTTGGATTTAAGGATGCATAGGGATCCTGGAAGATCATTTGCATCTTGCGGTTAAAGGATTTTAATTCTTTACCGGACTTTTTGCCATGAACATCAACACCTTCATAAGCGACATTGCCGTCTGTAGCATCGTATAGACGAATAATCGTTCTTCCAGTCGTAGATTTTCCGCATCCGGATTCTCCAACAAGTCCGAGTGTTTCACCTTTATATATATCAAAGCTAACATCGTCAACTGCTTTTAACACAGCATTCTTGCCAACTCTAAAATGCTTTTTCAGGTTCTTGACTTCTAATAACTTCTCTCTTTCTACAACTGCCATTAACGGGCACCTCCTACTAATGCAGCTTCAGGCGGTTCTACCTTAGGCGCACGCTCATCCAGCAGCCAGCAAGCCGATTTATGAGTTGAAGTAACGTCTGAGGCATCCGGCATATGGTCCACACAAACCTGCATCGCATAAGGGCAGCGTGCAGCAAACGGGCAGCCTTTCGGCGGATTAAGCAAGTTTGGCGGCGTACCAGGAATCGCCAGCAATTCTTTGTCGTTCGTGTTTAACTTTGGCATGGAGGATAGTAATCCCCAAGTGTAAGGATGTTTAGGATTGTAGAACACTTCATCCGTTGTACCTGTTTCAACAATCGTTCCACCGTACATTACCGCGACCCTTTGTGAAAGATTGGCTACTACACCAAGATCATGGGTAATCAGAATAATAGCTGTTCCGGTCTTTTGCTGCAGATCTCTCATTAAATCAAGGATCTGTGCCTGAATCGTAACATCAAGTGCCGTTGTTGGCTCATCGGCGATTAATACTTTCGGGTTACACGCAAGCGCGATGGCGATGACCACACGCTGTCTCATCCCACCAGAGAATTGGTGAGGATATTCTGTAATGCGGAGTTCCGGGTTTGGAATTCCTACAAGCTTTAAGAGATTGATTGCTCTTTCTTTCGCTTCGCTCTTAGACAAGTTCTGATGCTTGCGAAGACCTTCCATGATTTGCTTCCCGACTGTCATCGTCGGGTTTAGGGAAGTCATCGGATCCTGGAAAATCATAGAAATCTCAGAACCACGGATTTTCTCCATCTCGCGGTTGGAGAGCTTCACTAGATCTTTTCCTTCAAAAAAGATTTGGCCTTCCTTAATCTCACTCGTTTTTTCAGGCAATAATCGCATGATTGCTTTCGAAGTAACAGATTTACCTGATCCGGATTCTCCTACTATCGCAAGGGACTCACCCTTTTCAAGATGCAGACTTACCCCGCGAACCGCTTTTACTTCTCCTGCAAATGTATGAAAGGAGACATTAAGATTGTTAAGTTCTAATATATTCTTCATATTTTCTCCCCCTATTTACGCATCTTAGGATCCAGAGCATCACGTAATCCGTCACCCAATAGGTTAAAGCTGATCATGATCAACGAGATAATGACAGCCGGGTACATTACTAGGTGAGGATAGATCTGTAATGATTTAAATCCTTCGTTTACTAATGACCCTAGAGAAGCTGTTGGAGGAGCAAGTCCAAGTCCGATAAAGCTTAGGAATGCTTCAAAGAAAATAGCGTTAGGAATAGTAAACATGGATGTAATGATGATCGCACCCAAAATATTCGGGAACATGTGCTTTGTCAAAATACGGGAACTTGTTGCCCCCAATGATTTTGATGCCATTACAAATTCCTGGTTTTTCAATTTTAAGATCTGTCCGCGTACAATACGGGCCATTGTTGTCCAGCCTGTAATAACCAATGCCATTGTGATGGATAAAATACCTGGATCAAGAATTAGAATGAAAAGGATAATGACGATTAAGTTGGGGATACCGACTACGATCTCAATAATCCTCTGCATAATATTATCCGTTCGTCCGCCAAAGAAACCTGAAATGGCTCCATAAGCTACACCAATAATCATGTCAATGGCTGCAGCTAAGAATGCGATGTAAAGAGAAATCTGTGTCCCTTTCCATATTCTTACGAACTGATCCCGGCCCAGAGCGTCCGTTCCAAACCAGTAGTAATTTTTTGTCTGGTTTTTCATTTTATACTGATCGATGCCTCGGATGTCCACACCATCAACACCAAGGAAGCTTACCTTTTCAAGTAAAGGAATACGCGGCGGCAAATTGGTTCTGCTTGTGTCTTGATCATCAAAGCCGTTATGACTCATAACTGGACCTAAAAAGGCAAAAAGGAGAATAGCTACGATGATGATAAGCCCAGCAACAGCTCCCTTGTTTTCAAACAAACGTCTTCTGGCATCCTGCCAAAAGGAAGTGCTCTCTTTCGTTATTTTTTCAGAAGCTTCCGCAGAGATCACCGCAGGCTGGAACAAATCATTGTTAAGTTGTTTTTCACGCATGCTCATTATTCCTTGCCTCCTGCAACCCTGATTCTCGGGTCAATAATTCCGTACAAAATGTCAACAATTAAAATGACTACAATGAAACATACACTATAAAAAATGGTAGTTGCCATAATTACCGGATAATCATTAAGTGTGATCGAACCTACGAATTGGTATCCCAGGCCAGGCACTGCAAAAATTCGTTCGATGATCAGCGTACCTGTGATCAGGTTGATGGCAAGAGGCCCTAAAATAGTTACTACCGGAATCATTGCATTTCTAATCGTGTGTTTCCAAATAACAACAATATTTTTTAAACCTTTGGATTTAGCAGTTGTAATATAATCTTGTCCCAACACTTCTAGCATTTCCGTTCTCATGAACCTCGCAACTGTTGCTATTACAAAAACCGATAACGAAAGTGCTGGCAGAACATGATATTTCGGACCATCCCAAAGGGCTACGGGCAGCCAATCTAGCTTAACTCCCACGTAATATTGAAGAACACCGGCAAATACAAATGAAGGAATGGATATCCCTAATACAGCAAATAATGAAGAAACGTAATCAATCGCCGAATTTTGCTTTAATGCAGCGGCAATTCCTAGGATCAATCCGATAATCGTTCCAAAAATAGTTGCTTCAACACCCAGAACAGCAGAAGGCCCAATTCTCTCTGTAATCATAGTGGATACAGGCCGGTTGTCATACTGGAAGGAAACACCCGCGTCCCCTTTTACGAGATTGCTCATATAGTTAAAGTACTGTACAGGAATCGGATCATTCAGCCCGTATTTTTCATTCAAGATAACTTTTTGCTCTGCTGTCAATTTTTCCTCGTTGTTAAACGGAGAACCTGGCAGCAGCTTCATTAAGAAAAATGTAAATGAAGAAATAATAAATAGTGTGATCAACATGTAAACCATGCGTTTGAGTACAAAACGAACCACTATTGCACCTCCTAATAATAAACCCCAGCTATATACCTATATATCTATAATAGTTGAGATTACAATATCCTACAATAGTTTTATTTGAAAGTTCGACAAATTTCAACTAGTGAGAATTTTGCAGTTAAAAGGAGAGTATATGGCTTACTGACATATACTCTCCGCGTATAGCTATTTAACCATTTAATATTATTTTTTACTTAACATCCCAGTTTTTATAGCTGAAATCTCCGCCAAATGAGTGGTTTACTACGTTTTTAAGGTTTGGCTTAGTGATGTAAGCAAGACCACGTTGATACATCGGGCTGATTGCTGCATCATCCTGAATCAAGATTTTTTCAGCGTCTTGCATCATAGTCCAACGCTTTTTAAGATCTGTTTCAGATGAAGCTTTTTTGATTAGGTCGTCATACTTTTTGTTTGAGTAAGCCATTTCGTTATGAGGACTATTAGTTACGAACATATCTACGAATGTCATTGGATCTGGATAGTCAGGTCCCCAACCAGCATAAGAGATATCGTAATCAAGTTTCTCTTCAAGCTTAAGTTTTTGTTTGAATGGCTGTGGCTTAATTTTTAGAGATAGACCAGGAAGGTTTTTCTCAAGTTGGTTTTTGATGAACTGCGCATCTTTTTGTGCTGTATCGCTGTCATAGTTAAGTAGAGTAAGATCTACTTTCTTTGTTCCAAGCTCTTTCAAGCCTTTTTCCCAATATTCTTTTGCCTTTTTGGCATCGCCTTTATTAAGGTCGCCGTACTTCTCACGGAAGTCAGATCCATCTGGACCTTTAACGAACTTAGAAGGAACTAGGAAGTAAGCAGGAACAGATCCATTGTTTAAAAGAACGTCAGTAAGCTGTTTTTTGTCCCAGCCCATATCTAGTGCGTGACGGATGTTTTCATTAGCCAACGCTTTGTTCTTTTGGTTCATACGCAAGAAGAATAATGTTGATTCAGGAACAGTACTGAAAATATCTTTCTTGTCTTTGTATTGATCCACGTACTCAGCAGAAATGGTAGTACGGTCTGCTTTTCCAGTTTCAAACAGGTTGATGCGAGTTGCTTCTTCTTTAACTACGTTTACGTTGATTGTGTCAACTTTTACGTTGTTCTTGTCCCAATATTTAGGGTTCTTTTTCAACTGCCAGCCTTTTTCATGCTCCCATTTAGAAAGAGTGTAAGGGCCGTTATAAAGCGCTTTGTCCGCTTCAAGAGCAAACTCTTTGCCTTGTTTTTTAACGAAAGCTTCATTTTGCGGATAGAAAGTAGGGAATGAAAGAACCGCTTTAGTGTAAGGTTTTGATGCAGGGTCAGCTGCAAATTTAATTTCTAAAGTTTTGTCATCAATTGCTTTAACACCAAGCTGATCCGTTTTGTTGTACATTTTGTCTTCAGGGTTAAGTATTTTATCTGCATTCAGGATACCTGCTACTTGATAAATGAAAGAGTATTGAGTAGCTGTTTCTTTCGCTACAGCTTTTCTCCAAGCAAATACATAATCATTTGCTGTTACTTTTTCACCGTTGCTCCAAACAGCGTCATCACGAAGTTTGAATACCCATGTTTTACCGCCGTCTTTTTCTTGCGGCTCTTCAGCAGCACCAGAAAGGACTGGCTGATCTTTGTCATCTAAAGTGTAAAGACCTTCGTAAACGTTATTCGCAACGTTTAGAGATACAGAGTCATCCGCCATGATGTTATCAAGGTACGGAATTTCTGATGAGTCTAACAGGTTAAGCACCTTTTCTTTAGATGAACTACCATTACCTTCAGATGCATTGCCATTTGCTTTGTCATCTTTACCGCTCTTTCCGCTACACGCAGAAAGAAAGACGCTCAATACGAGCACGATCGTTAGAAGTAACGACCATTTTGACTTCTTCATGAATTGACCTCCCCTTTTTCTGTTTACCTAATTAGTGGACCAAAGCTTCGTGAATTATCAGACATTTTGCCCACAACCGTATTATACAAGTTTTCTAACTATTATGCATATACTTTTTTTTACGACTTTTACAAAAAGCCCATAATATTTACGTTTTATTAACAAAAAATAGGAATAAAGACCTATTATTGTCCGTCGTTTTCTTTCTGTTTTTAAGACAGTAATTTCCAGAATGTTTGGTGATATATCCTCCTTTATTACCCCATATTTTTTTCGCTCTCCCGCTGTTTTGAATCAAAAAGCTCACTTCAAGAAGATCGACAGTGGGATTTACTAGGTAAAAAGTATTACTTCATTCGTGAATTTTCATGTTAAAATGTATAAAACAAACTTGAATTTTTCAGATAGGAGAAATTTGATGTCACGCTTGACTTCCTCATTGTTATTAACCGCGGGATCCATAATACTTTCGCTCATTATAGAGCTTGTCTCTGAAAAAAAGATCCACCTCATTCATTTAGTGAACAACCTTTTCATGGTTTCCCTCGCCCTCCTTTTAATTGGCTTAACCCTTTTTGTCATCAGGGGAGGATTATTCGATCTGTTTTCCAGGACACTGAAAAAAGTTATGAAGAGTTTCTCTAAGTCTGCAGAGTATGCAAGCAGCCATGAAACCGAATCGAACTTCTATCTTTCAGAAAGAGTATCAGGAGAATTTGTTTTTCCGCTCCTCTCTTCGGGTCTTTTTCTGTTTGTGGTCTCTAGCCTGGTTGCAATTCTGTCTTAAATTTACTATACTTATTTTAATTGAATGATCATGGCGATGATAAAGAAAAGTACATGTTTTTGAAGCTCTCAGAGAGCCTGTGTTTGGTGTAAACAGGCAGTGAATAAGCATGGAATGGGCTTTTGAGCTCCTGTCTGAACTTACAGTAGGAACAGGCGTGTTTGTCCGCACGATAGAATGGCCACCGTATGACAGTACGGCTTTGAGAGATTCTTTATGAATAAGTAAGGGTGGCACCGCGGTCCATTCGTCCCTTTTAATGGGATGGATGGGCCTTTTTGTATTGATTTAGAAGTAAAAGGAGAAGGATATTTTATGGCAACTATATTTTCAGGCATACAGCCAAGCGGTACGATCACACTTGGCAACTATTTAGGAGCACTGCAGCACTTTGTAAACTATCAGGAAGATAACCACTGTTACTTCTGTGTGGTAAACCAGCATGCAATTACAGTTCCGCAAGACCCGGTCCAGCTGAAAAAGAACAGCCGCAGCCTTGCCGCCCTATACCTGGCTGTTGGAATTGACCCGGAGAAGTCTACACTATTCATTCAGTCTGAGGTTCCTGCTCATACGAAGATGGGATGGATATTACAGTGTATCGCTTATATTGGAGAACTTGAACGTATGACTCAATTTAAAGACAAATCCAAAGGAAAAGATGCTGTTTCTGCAGGGTTGCTGACATACCCGCCGCTGATGGCTGCTGATATCCTGCTGTATGGAACTGAACTAGTTCCTGTTGGGGATGATCAGAAACAGCACATTGAGCTTACAAGAGATCTTGCAGAACGTTTTAATAAAAAGTACCGTGAGATCTTTACGATTCCTGAGCCTCGAATTCCCAAAGTCGGTGCGAGAATCATGTCCCTCGTTGATCCGGTTAAAAAAATGAGCAAATCAGACCCGAACGTGAATGCCTTCATCTCTATTTTAGATAATGAAGCGGTCATCACAAAAAAGATCAAGCGTGCGACAACTGATTCAGAAGGTATCGTTAGGTTTGATAAAGAGAATAAGCCAGGAATCTCAAATCTCTTGACAATCTACTCTCTTTGTTCTGGAGAGTCCATTTCCGAGTTGGAGACCAAATATGAAGGAAAAGGTTACGGAGATTTTAAAGAAGGCACAGCTAAAGCGATCATTGAACGTTTACAACCGATACAAGACCGGTATTTCAGCCTCATCGAATCTGATGAACTTGATCAAATCCTTGACCAAGGGGCAGAAAAAGCCAACCGGGCAGCAAACAAAATGCTGAATAAAGCAGAGCGTGCAATGGGCTTGGCCAGAAAACGAGTGTAAAACCCGGAACACGTGAAGAAACCTCCACTTTAAGTGGGGGTTTCTATGTGTTTATTGAAGTTTGAATCTCGCGGAAAAGCAGTTGTTAATTTAGGGATTTAATCCGAATCTTGATTTAATTGAGCGTTACTCGAAATGAGTATTCAAATAACTCCACCCCTGGCTTCAATCCTGAAGATCATAATAAAGGAGACTCACACAATGAGTCTCCTTTATTGCTTCATGGTCAGTTTACGTGTGTCCCGTTCTCAAGTTCCCATATCTTTTCAAAGTAAGGCTGCCCTTTTACTAATCGTTCACAGATTGCATAATGCTGGTCGCTCCAGCCGTCTTTAATTTCAGAATAAAGTGCTGCCCATGCTTCTTCAAATTCCATTCGCTGAATGGCCATGTAATTCTCAGGCATCCACTCCGTATACCAATAACGCACTTCCGCAACATTTTTAGTTGTATGAAGCTGATCCAGCACCATGAACAAGAGCTGCTTTAACTGTCTTTCTTTTCTTGTGAGCCCTCTCATGATAATCGGTTCCGGTGATAGGATATGATGCTCTTTTTCTTTGATTTCTGGTTTGAACGTGTAAGTTGCGGTCTCCATTTGTTCCGCCATTTCATAGACGAGCTGTTCCTGTCTCGGAATCAGTCTGCTTTTTCGTATCGGGATACGATAGCCCATCGTGTCAATCACCATCGTTTTCTTCTCATCCGTTATGATAAAACAATGATCAAGCTGCACTCTCTGGTTGTTTTTTCTTACGTATGCTTTTTGGTGTACTTCCTCTAAAAGGGAATCTGGAAGATCGCTAAGTTCATTTTCAATATAATGAAAGAGTGAAGAATCCATTTTCACGATTGGAACTTGATCGAGCAATTCAATAAAGTCATCCTTTCTCCACTCATGGAACTCACAAACGTTATAGCCATTTTCTTCACCTTCGAACCAATTCACCCAAACATCTCGTAAATATAACATCTGCAACCCCTCGCTTAACCGTTTTGTTAAAAACAGTATAGTCAGAGGTTGTCCAATTTATTCTATGGCATGGGAAGAAAAATCCCGAAAGGAACTCAAAACCCTGGTTAATAGAATTAACCAGGGTTTTGTATTACAAACAAATATCTTGGTTGAAAAAAACAACCATCATTTTGTACACAAACAAAAATCTTGGTTGAAAAAATCAACCAAGATTTTGTACTACTCACTGTATTTTTTAAAGATAAGTGTTGCGTTATGGCCGCCGAAGCCTAAAGAGTTGCTGAGCACAGCGTTAACTTCTGCTTTTCTTGCTTCATTCGGCACGTAATCCAGATCACACTCCGGATCCGCTGTTTCATAGTTAATGGTAGGAGGAATGATACTGTTTTGAATGGATTTTACTGAGAAAATTGCTTCAATTCCACCTGCCGCGCCTAAAAGATGCCCTGTCATTGATTTTGTTGAACTGACAGCCACTTTATAAGCATGCTCTCCAAATACTTCTTTGATCGCCATCGTTTCAAACTTATCATTATAATCTGTGCTTGTTCCATGAGCATTGATGTAATCAATTTCTTCTAATGCAAGACCGCTGTCTTCAACAGCTTGTGTCATGGCTCTGACTCCGCCTTCTCCTCCTGGAGCCGGGGCTGTAATGTGATGGGCATCACCGGTGCCTGCATAGCCTACGATTTCCGCGTAAATTTTCGCTCCGCGTTTTTTTGCAAACTCAAGATCTTCAAGGACAAGAATACCTGCACCTTCACCAATGACGAAACCGCTGCGGTTCGCATCAAATGGACGGCTGGCTGTTGCAGGATCCTCATTGTAGGAGAGGGCTCCAGCTTGGCAAAAACCAGCCAATGCCATATCTGTGATCGGTGCCTCAGTTCCTCCGCAGATCATCGCATCCGCATCTCCGCGCTGAATCACTTTAAACGCGTCACCAATGGAGTTTGCACCTGATGCACAAGCCGTTACCGTACAGGAGTTCATACCTTTTGCTCCAAGAATAATGGAAACCTGTCCCGCTGCCATATCCGGAATCATCATCGGTACAAAGAACGGGCTGACCCTTCTGTAGCCTTTTTTCTCAAAAACACGGAATTGTTCTTCATGCGTATCCATTCCGCCGATTCCAGAACCGATCCACACCCCTACACGCGGTGCGATCTCATCTGTAATGTCAAGCTCTGCATCTTCCACTGCCATTTTAGAGGCAGCTACTGCAAATTGAGTAAAGCGGTCCATTTTTCTTGCTTCTTTGCGGTCCATGAATTCCTGGGGATCAAATTCTGTAGCTTCTGCAGCTACTTTTACCGGGAATTTATCCCGGTCCCTGCGAGTTAGCGGGCCAACACCAGATTCACCTGCAACGATTCGGTTCCATGTTTCTTCTACACTATTTCCAAGGGGAGAAACGGCTCCCATTCCTGTAATTACTACGCGTCTTTTCATTTTTAATTCAACTCTCCTTTGAAGAATAGTTAGCTATTATCTTCCCCACCGAAGTGCAACTGCACCCCATGTAAGGCCGCCTCCAAATCCAACGAGTACTAGCAGATCATCATCTTTTATTTTACCATTTTTTAAGGCATCAGAAATAGCCATAGGAATAGAAGCTGATGAAGTATTTCCATATTTATTTACGGTTACTGCCATTTTTCTTTCGGTAGATCAAGCCGCTGCCGAGCTGCTTCCATGATCCGGATGTTGGCTTGATGGGGAATAAGGTAATCTACATCATCCTTAGTCAATCCAGCTTTTTCAACAACGTTCATGGATGATTCACCCATTTGGCGGACAGCAAATTTAAACACTTCCCGGCCGTTCATATAAAGATATTTGTCCTGATAAAGGTGTTTCGCTCCTCTGCCGTCTGAACCCAGTTCAAAGGAAAGGATCCCTCTGCCTTCAGAAACTGTCGACATTACAGCAGCACCTGCTCCGTCACCAAACAGCACTGCTGTATTTCTGTCATTCCAGTCTGTAATTCTGGACAATTTTTCAGCTCCGACTACCAGGACATTTTTGTAGGTTCCCGATTCAATGAATTGTTTAGCGATCACCATTCCATACATGAACCCAGAGCAGGCTGCACTTATATCCATAGCAACAGCATTAACCGCTCCCAGCCTATCCTGGATCATACAAGCAACGGAAGGAAAAGGCCTGTCAGGAGTGACGGTAGCCACAACAATGAGATCAATGTCCTCTGCATTCATATCAGCGTTTTTAAGCGCCTCTCGTGCAGCATTTTCAGACATGTGTGATGTATTGATATCGTCAGATGCTATTCTGCGTTCTTCAATTCCTGTTCGAGTACGAATCCATTCATCACTTGTATCTACCATTTTTTCCAAATCGAAATTTGTTAACACTTTCTCAGGGACATAAGCACCTAAACCCAGTATTCCAGCATTCATGTCATTACCCCTTTGGTTTATTTTTAATATTTTGTTCGCCAGCTAACTTAGTATCAATTTTTAAGACCTGGTACTAATGTAAGATATTTTTTGTTTTTTGTCCAGTACCGAGATTTCCGGTACAAGATACCAACTTCAAATCAGGGCATATCCTAGAGAGAGATGTAATCAGTCTGAAAATAAGGAGTGGTACATTTGAATTCGCCTCGCTATGGGCCTCCTTCACCAAGGCATCCAAGGCCGCTGATGCATGCAAGAAGCCCATTTCCTCCACCGCGGCAAACAAGAGAACAGCCTCCAAGTGAGCCGCCCTTTATACCTATGGCTTACCGCCAGCCCTTTCAGCGACCCAATCCCTTATTAAGTGCATTCCGGACGAACGATGGGGCGTTTGATTATAACAAGCTGATGGCTGTTATTGATCAGACCGTTAAAGTAGCACAGCAGGTCTCACCGCTCTTTAATGCCTTTAGGAAAAAATAAAAGAGCCAACACAGAGTTGGCTCCTTTTTCCGTTTTCTTAATCCTGTTTTCCGAGCTCATAAGCATCGTTCATTACTTTAAGCAGAAGATTCAACATAGGCTGGATATCCTCCATGGATAATTCCATTCCTTTTTTCTCCAAAAGCTCTTTTCCTTCTGGCAGATGCTTCATGGCAATTTGCATGAATTTCATATTGAGTTCTTGATTCATTGTTCTTCCTCCAATACATGTTCTTTCATTACTTTTCCGTTGGGGAGCTTTCCGGATTTTTTGTATTCGTCAATTTCCTGCTTTATCTTCTTTTCAAAAGAAGCAGGCACTTGCGGGCTGAACCTGCCCAGAGAAATGGCTTTCTCCTTAAATCCATATTGCAGATTCCCGGATTTCAGATCGCCTTCATTAAACTTGTCAGCGACAAATCCATACACATATTCAACATTTTGCACCGTACTAGTCAGTACTGTAGCGCGGCCGAGATCCGATTGGTCAGATACATAGCCTACCGCGTAGAGTGCTTTCTTTTTCACTTCTTCAATAACAGGGATGGTAAATCCGTCACCTGCAGGATAAAAGACATCTGCCCCGGAAGCTTCCATCTTACGGAATGCGCTGATGGCCTTCTGTTCATCGCTCCAGCTGTGTACCACATTCTTATCCACTTTAATTTTGGGCTTTTGGTAACGAGCACCCTCTATAAAGCCATTTATTTCAGGCTGCCAATCCTGGGCGGCAATTACTCCAAGATGGTTGGTGCGGCTCATTTTGGCTGCTGCCATTCCAGCGAAAAAACCCATTCCATATGAATTAAAATGAATGCTCGTCACATTTTTGCCATGTACTTTTCCATTAAAGCTCACAAAGTGCATCTTGGGAAAATCACTGCTGATCTGATCAAAGATATCAGCATAAATCTTACCATGGCCAAAAACGAGGTTAACCTTTTTCTTCTGAAACTCTTTTACCGCTTTAAGCACCTGGCTTTTTGTTTCTATTTTTTCTTTGTAAAAAACTTCATTCCCATATGTATCCTGAATCTTTAAAAGCCCTTTATACCCCTTGTCACCCCAGCCCTGATCATTGATTGTATCCTGAATCAGGAGTCCCGTGTTTTGAAGGTTCTGTGAAGATTTTTCCTGGCATCCTGTGAGACCTAACAGTATACAAGCTGCCAGGAGCAATGTTTTAATCTGCATTTTGGACGTTCACTCCATTTCCTCGCTTGCCGGATATCCCCTTTAATAGTATAAAGAATAATGGGAAAAGCGCAAGCGCCCTGATAAGGTCCGACAAGCGCTGGAGCTCTTACACAGCAACACGCTTTTTGTGTTGAGGTGTAAGAGTGAAGCGACCTCGAGGACCTAGGCGCTGAAGCTGGACAATAAAAAAAGGGAAAACATATTTTCCCTTTTTATGCCTTAAACCTATTTTTGAGCCTTTCCTTGCTATGCTGAATCTGCTTTTTCAAACCTTCTTCGATTTTAACATCTGAGCGGAATCCAAGTTCTTTAGCCGCCTTTTCTCCTACAACCACCATGTTTCGCTTTTCTTTTGGAATTTCATCTTCTTTTATAGATAGGAGTTTTAATCCTTTGCGCCATTCTCCGTTTGTTCCGCTGACTATATTATATATCGCATTTCTGCTTTCGTTTTCTGCAGCCATACATAAGGCTCTGACGGCATCTTCAACGTAGATCGCATCCTCTGTGACAGAATCTTTTTTTACCGTCATAACATCACGTTCTCCTTCGTCTGCGCTGATGATCTGCTGAAAAGTCATCCCCTCAGGCTGCCAAGGGCCATATACTGTTGGGAATCTTAGAATGACGTATGAAAAATGCTTTTTTGCAGCAGCCATCCGAATATAATTCTCTTCTGTGAGTTTAATCAATCCGTACAATGTCTCCGGATTCGCTGCAGAGTTCTCTGTAACTTCACCTGTTTTTTTTCCATACACATCATAAGAAGAGGAAAAGATGAATTTCGTTTTTCGGCTGTCTATTGATTCAGCTAACAGCCGCATACAATGAACATGGTCCTTTACTCTATCTTCAATATCACTCCATTGTTCATTTGGCTGAATCCCACAGGCAAGATGGAAAACCACATCGACCTTTTGCATAATCTTCATCAGGTCCGCCTGTTCGATTCGTTGATTAATGAGTTCAAAGTTTGCGTTTCTTCCAATATAATCTAATTTTTCGGTTGATTGGGAGCCATCGATTCCTATGACCTCCACATCATCCTCTAAAAGTTTGGTACATAAGTGGGAGCCAATAAAACCTGCTGCTCCTGTAACGAGTGCTCGTTTCATGAACAATCCTCCGTTCTTTATCCTACTCTATATCGTATTTTTCAACTTAAGGAGTATGCATCTTAAGAAAAGCACATAAAAAAACCTGCAACCATAAAGTCACAGGATGGTCTCAAAGCGGCTGTAAAAATAAGGGATGGAAGTATACCGTTCTGCACTTTTACCCGGCATCTGTATGGTCAGCGAAACAGAGAAACCTTTTTCAAGGCAAGAGGATTCAAAGGGCCGGCTATGCACTTTGAAAGGATAAACCGAACCTGCCGCATCATGAAAAATTTTAATCGGTACATTGCTTTTCAGGTTGAACCGAGAAATTTCTTTGTCTAGAAATCCATCGATCTGTTCGTTTTTTATTCCGTAAGCCTGGCTGATTTCTTTGCGGATTCGCTTTAAAAATAATTTGTTTTGCTTTTCCTGCTGAAAATGCCCCTTAAGATCCAGGCAGGGGTTGATAAAAATGGCAGACCGGATGTATCCTTCCATATCATTGATAAAATCGAGTGCGGTTAGAGCACCCATTCCTTCTGCCAGGATATGAATCTTCGGATTTAGAATTTCATATTTCACAACATATCGGTAAACTCTTCTCGCAAGATTTACAGCCTCTGGGTTCCCCCAGTTCCGTCCGTATAGATGTGAATAAAAAACGGTGTATCCCATTTCCATCAGAGTACGGATGAGCATGAACCGGTCAGTGTTCTGTTTCCATAAACTTGTATGATTATCAACAAAATGATTGCAGTCTCCAAATACCATGACAGCAAAACCGTTTGGCTGTTCAGGAAGATGTATTGTATTCCATTGTCCATCTAAGCTGAATGATCTCTCTTCGATACTCACTTTTCTCCCCTCATCCAAAGTTTTCTTACTTATTCTATGTCCGTTCTGTGAAAGTGGAGAAGGGATATGCCTATTCCTGGCTGATTTCCTAAAACATTTAAAGACAAAACATTGATTTTTTGTTACTATATCAGGAGAAGAATTCGTTTACATAAAGCTGAGGTGAACTAAATGCGCTATTTCTGGACGTTAATCTGGTCATTACTTTTAAGCAACATGGCATTTTATGTACTGGCTTCCATGCAGGGCGGAGCATACGACTTCGCAAAAGCTACAACATTTGGCGTGATCTTTGCCGTATTTATCATGATCATCGGTGCTGTACTTCCAAATGAAGCAGAAACTGCAGAATAACCAAAATAGCAGCCCATCACATCCGTGAAGGGCTTTTTTTCATAATAAGGACGTATCTGGAGGTTATCGAATGAAAGAATCCATTACCGCTTTCCTGGATGACAATTTTGACTTATTTAAAGAAGTTGCCCGCTATATTTGGGAGCATCCCGAGCTTGGCTATAATGAATATCAGTCATCCAATAAACTCATCGGCACATTAAGATCATTTGGTTTTGAGGTTGAACAGAATATCGAGGGAATGGAAACGGCATTTATTGCTGTTTATGACAGCGGGCAATCCGGCCCTTCCATCAGCTTTCTTGCAGAATATGATGCACTTCCGGAAATTGACCACGCTTGCGGCCATAATTTGATTGGTACGATGAGTACGGCTGCCGGAATTGCACTTAGCCGAGTGCTCGCCGAGACCGGAGGAAAAGTACTTGTATATGGAACGCCTGCAGAAGAAACTGGAGGAGCCAAGGTTCACCTTACCGATAAAGGATACTTTGACCGTGCAGATGCTGCCCTCATGTGCCATCCATACAAAGCCTTTGAACGAAGCGGATCGAGTATGGCGATGGAAGCTCTGCAATTTGACTTTAAGGGCAAATCCGCGCATGCTGCTGCTTCACCTCATGAAGGAATCAATGCTCTGGATGCTGTCATTTCATTGTTTAACAATGTGAATGCTCTCCGACAGCAGGTCACCCCAGATGTCCGCATCCATGGAGTAATCACGCAGGGCGGTACCGTACCCAATGTAATTCCGGATCGAACACAAGCTAAATTCTATGTGCGTGCGTCCACTGTTGAACAATTGCCAGACCTGGTGAGAAGAGTAAAAGACTGTGCTGCAGGAGCAGCTATGAGTTCGGGCTGTGAATGGGAAGCCTCACATTATGAACTCGGCTACGCCAACCTGCTTACGAATGAATCCATGTCAGATGCGTTTACAAAAAATCTCGTTTCACTCGGCATTCCGCTCGAAGAAATTGAAACAGGGAATGACCATGGATCACTCGATTTAGGTAATGTGAGCCAGGTGGTACCGGCCATCCACCCGTATATTAAGATTACGGATGCCTTTCATAATCTCCATACGAGAGAATTTTGCACTGCAGCCAATTCAGAAAAGGGCTATGATGGAATGCTCATCGGTGCAAAATCACTTGCACTAACCGGCTATGACCTCCTGACGAATCCACAGCTTCTAAAGGCTGTTAAAGAAGAATTCGAAAACCGCGAAAAAAGGACCTGATTCCAGGTCCTTTTTTCTTTTACGCGCCAGTTCGTTAACATTACGCGCCAATCTCTTTTTTCAGCAGAATCAAGGCTTTCGTTTATACGTCCAAACACGGTTATGATTTGAATTTTTCGGAAAGGGGTCCCCCGTACTAAGCTTGACCTCTTGCGGATCGTTGACCATGCTTCCGGTTTCGCCGATTTCTACATAGATGCCATTGTTTGGAGCCTTTTGCCCATGTTTAAATTGATGATTCTGACCCAATGTTTCCACACTCCTTTTTACATTTTCGTTGATTACTATTCCCAAAAACACACAAAAAAACCAACCAATAATGGCTGGCTCGGAAATTAGTAATATGGAACAGGCGTGACGTTCGCCAGGTTGGATACCGGGATGATAAACCGTTCAATTTCATAGCTTCTTACAGGCTGCGAAAACCCGTAATATGGATAATCGTATTCGGTTTCGTTGTTCTCTCTTTCACTGTCCTGCCCCTCATCAATAATGGGAGAAGCAAAATAAATATTCTGTCCGTCCATGAATTCAATAAATCCATCGTATACACTGCCATCGAGCATGGTTACCGAAACAAATCGCTGAATGTTTTTCCGGCACAGCTTCTGCATCTTTTTGAACATTTGAGGATTCGGCGGGAAGCCTTGCTGCTGAAAGCCCGGTTGCGGTTGCTGGTAGCCTTGCGGCTGGAAACCTTGCTGTTGAGCATAATAAGGATTCTGGTTATTAAACATGGGGCACCTCCTTACTAACACATGTTATTCACCCAGCCCCAATGTGTTCATCCCCTTACATAACAGATGCAAGCAGTGCTTTTTGAACATGCAGACGGTTTTCTGCTTCCTCAAAGACAACGGAATGAGTTCCATCTATTATTTCACCTGTCACTTCTTCCCCTCGGTGTGCAGGCAGGCAATGCATGAAAATATAATCTGGATTTGCGCCTGATAAAGATTCGCTGTTTATTTGATACTCTTTGAAAGCTTTGAGACGCTCATTGGTTTCGTCTTCCCAGCCCATGCTTGCCCATACATCGGTATACACGATATCGGCATGTTGTATGCCTTCTTTTAAATCATTGGTCACAAGAATCTTCGCACCCGATTCTTTTGCAATTTCCTGCGCTTTACTTACAATCTCCGCTTTCGGCTTATAATTCTTCGGAGTCACAATGGTACAGTCCAGTCCCACTTTAGCCGAGCCGATCATTAAGGAATGGGCCATGTTGTTTCCGTCCCCGATATACGTTAATTTTTTTCCTGCAAAAGCGGATTTATATTCAAGAATGGTCATGAGATCAGCAAGTACTTGGCATGGGTGATAATCATCGGTTAGTCCGTTAATCACTGGTATATCAGCATGAAGAGCAAGTTCTTCTACAATCTCATGGTCAAATGTTCTGATCATAATCGCATCTAGATACCTTGACAGCACTTTTGCGGTGTCGGCGATGGATTCTCCTCTCCCCATTTGAATGTCACGGGAACTTAGGTGAAGAGCATGACCGCCCAACTGAAGCATGCCGACTTCAAAAGATACCCTGGTTCTTGTGGATGATTTTTCAAAAATCATTCCTAGGGTTTTTCCCGCCAGCAGGTGTTTTGGCTGGTTTTCTTTTTTCAGCTGAAGGGCATAGTGAAGGATTTGTTGTATTTCATCCGCCTTCCAGTCCGCCAGGGTTAACAGGTTCTTGCCTTTGAGTGACGTTTCCGCAATGGATGCCATCGGATTCATAGTTTAACTCCCTTTCTTTCTTGTTTTTCTTTGATATGGATAGGATTTTCGTTATAAGACAATAGGCCATACTGATAAAATGTACATGTTTCCCATTGTGTAAAGATATAATTGCCTGCCAGACTGGCCTCCATTAACTTTTTCTGCGAAAGCTCGTCGCTGCCCGTTGATAAGTAGATGCCGGTCTGCCTCGATTGGTTCCACTCTGAAAAAGGGAGCTGTGATGGAAAATAGACGCTCACACCTTTCTCTTTCCAATTTCGGAGAAGTTGTGTTTCTTCTATAGTAAGGGAATCTTCCTCTACGTCTGCATAAAGGCTGGCTGGCAAAGAAACATCTCCTGTCCTGGCAGCCGGATTGCACCCTGCAAAGACTTTTTGTGCAGCTTCCCCTAAAGAATCTCCAATTCCAAGCACCTCTCCAGTTGAACGCATAATAGGGGCTGTTTTAGGCGAAAGGCCTGGGAGCTTAACATTGGAAAATACAGGTGCTTTTACTGCGAAATAGTGGTTTTCGTTCAGCCCTTCTTCAATCCCGAGCTCAGCCAGCTTCTTGCCAAGCATGACTTGAACGGCAGACTGGATAACGTTCACACCCGATATTTTATTAAAAATAGGTGCGGTCCTTGATGCACGCGGGTTGATCTCAAGGACATAAACCTCGTTCCCCTCGATGACAAACTGGATATTGAAAATCCCTTTGAACGGCATCGAGCGGGCGATCGTTTCTGTATAAGATACAATAAAATCAATCGTGGTCTTTTGCAGACTTACCGGAGGTGTAACAGCTGTACTGTCACCAGAGTGGACGCCCGCTGGCTCGATATGTTCAAAAATCCCTGGAATAAATACTTGGTCTCCATCTGTTAATACATCTACTTCTGCTTCTTTCCCTGAAATATAACGGTCGACTAGAACAGGAAACTCGATGGTCTGTGTGTTCAAATAGTCCTTCAGCTCGTGATCACCATGAACAATCACCATTCCTTCTCCGCCGATTACATAGGAAGGGCGCAGCAAGACCGGGTAGCCGATCTTCTGTGCGGATGTCAGTACTTCATGCCTTTCATACGCTGTTTCCCCTGGCACATGAGGGATGCCGTATTTTTTCAGAAAGTGATAAAACCTCTCCCTGTTTTCCATCTCATCAATCAGATCTGCTCTTGAACCAAGGACTTGGATACCCGCTTCTTCCAGCTGATTTGCTACATTGATAGCTGTCTGTCCCCCAAACTGAAGGATCGCTTTTTCGGCTCCTTCAAACTCCAGTACGTTCATAATGTCTTCAAATGAAAGAGGTTCAAAATAAAGCGTATCCGCCACTTCAAAATCAGTACTTACAGTCTCCGGATTATTATTGATCAGAATGGTCTCATAGCCTTCCTTCTGCAAAGCAAGCACGCCATGAACACAGCAATAATCAAACTCTACCCCTTGGCCGATCCGTATCGGTCCAGATCCGATGATTGCAATTTTTTCTTTCTTTCCCGGAAGTTTGTCGCTTTTCCCTTTCCAGCTTGAGTAATAATAAGCCGTATCAGCAGTAAATTCTGCCGCACATGTGTCGACCATTTTATATGAAGGAACGATTCCTGATTGAATCCTTTTTTGTCTTACTTCATTTTCAGTCACGTTCCTGGCCGCTGCGATCGTCTGGTCAGAGAATCCCGCAGCTTTCCATTCAGAAAGCTGGTTTACTTCCAGGTCTTTCATTGAACTGTTCTTTATCTGCTGGTCGAGGTCAGCCAGTTTTTTAAATGACGCAAGAAAAAAAGAATTGATTTTCGTAATTTCATGAATCTCTTCAACCGAAGTTCCCCGGCTGAGCAATTCCGTGATCGCAAAGAACCGGCGGTCGTCCGCTTCTAATAAAAGATTTTTCAGCTTCCCGCTCCCCCATGTCTTAAGCTCCTGCAAAAAAATACTTTCCGTGTCCAGTTCCAGAGAACGGACAGCCTTTTGCAAAGCCGCTTCCAGGTTCCTCTCGATCGCCATCACTTCTCCGGTGGCCTTCATTTGCGTTCCGAGTTTTCTTTCTGCTTCCGGAAATTTGTCAAACGGCCAGCGCGGCATTTTAACCGTAATATAGTCCAAAGCCGGTTCAAAGCTGGCAAACGTTGAACCAGTAACAGGATTTTTCAGTTCATGAAGCTGATAACCAACACTTAATTTTGCTGCTATTTTTGCGATTGGATATCCGGTTGCTTTTGAAGCCAGGGCAGATGATCGGCTTAAACGAGGGTTCACCTCAATCAGATAATAGGCTTTGCTTTCTGGATCAAGAGCGAACTGGATATTGCAGCCGCCGATAATACCAAGTGCCCTGATGATTTTTATGGCTGACGAACGCAGCATGTGGTATTCCTGATCTGTCATTGTCTGGCTTGGTGCGACAACCATCGAATCGCCGGTATGTATGCCTACCGGATCAATATTTTCCATATTGCATATCGTGATACATGTATCATTGCAGTCGCGTACCACCTCATATTCAATTTCCTTAAATCCGGCAATGCTTTTCTCGATCAGACATTGGCCGATCGGACTTGCTGATAGACCTTTTTTAACGATGACATTCAGTTCGTGCTCTGTATGCGCAGTACCGCCCCCGAAGCCTCCTAGCGTGTATGCTGGACGAATAATGACCGGAAACCCTATTTTTTCTGCAAACGCAGCAGCTTCTTCAGCTGTTGTTACAATTTCACTGTCGGGTACAGGTTCATCAAGCTCATGCATCAATGTACGGAAAAGCTCGCGGTCTTCTGCTTTTTTAATGGACTCCAAATTTGTCCCAAGCAGTTTTACATTGTGTTCCTCTAGAATCCCTTTTTCCTGAAGCTCCATTGCCAAATTCAACCCGGTTTGCCCGCCGACTGAAGCCAATAGTCCGTCAGGTTTTTCCTTTGAGATAATGCTTGCCAAGGACTGGGCAGTCAGAGGTTCAAAATATACTTTATCGGCATACGTTTCATCCGTCATGATGGTAGCCGGATTATTATTGACGAGAACAACATGTACTCCTTCTTCTTTCAGCGCTGCACAGGCTTGTGTTCCTGCATAATCAAATTCAGCTGCCTGCCCGATGACGATAGGCCCCGAACCAATCACCAGGACACTATGAATCTCTTGCTGCTTAGGCATAAATCTTTTCGCTCCTCTTTTCTTTGATTAGTTCAATAAAACTGCTGAACAAATGAGCATGATCTTCCGGTCCTGGATTGGCCTCAGGATGAAACTGGGCCGTCATGACCGGATGTGTTTCATGAAACATCCCTTCCACACTTCCATCATTGATATTTTTATAGAGCACTTGAAACCCGGTATGAATTAAACTGTTTTCCTCCACAACATAGCCATGATTTTGCGAGCTCATCGCCACTTTATTCGTTCTCACATTAATGATGGGATGATTCGCTCCCCGATGGCCAAATTTTAATTTTTTAGTGTTTCCGCCGAAAGCCAGTGCCAAAAGCTGATGACCGAGACAAATACCAAATGAAGGGTAGAGCTCGGCTAGCCTTCTGTACACTGGCATATAGGGTGCCAGTTCTTTTGGATTGCCCGGTCCATTTGAAAAGAGAAGGCCATCCGGTTTTAGTTTATGGAGAACTTCTTCTTGTGTATCATAGGGGACGATGGTCACTTTGCATCCGGACGAGATTAAGGCATCCAAAATGGATTTCTTATATCCGAAATCAATCATTACGATATGTGTTTTTCCTTTGCCGTACACCTCAGGTTTTGTCACGGCTACTTCTTTTACCAGCCTTCCCTGCATCCCTTTTTGTTCTTTGAAATCCTGCAAAGTTTGTTCACTGCTGGTTAATAACCCTTTCATGTCTCCCTCGGAACGGATCAATTTTATTAGAGACCGGGTGTCTGCTCCGCTCAAATGCGGTATATTATGCTTCTTCAGCAAAGCTGAAAATGACTCCTGGCTCTGATAGTGATGGCCTTCTTCATCTGCAGAGCATGTCACCACTCCGGCTGGCTGAGGAACGATAGATTCAAAGTCTTCTTTATTGATCCCATAATTTCCGATGAGAGGATAAGCAAAAACAACAATCTGTCCGTGATAAGAAGGATCGCTCAGTACCTCCTGATATCCGGTCATTCCGGTAAAAAACACCACTTCACCGCTCGAGCATTGCGGCTCCCCGTGCCAAATCCCTTTAAAACTTTCTCCATTAGAAAGCTGCAAGAATCCTTTCATCATTCCTTCTCCTTTGTATATTAATTTTTATATTTGAATTTTTATGCATTTCCTTGTAAAAAAAATGTGTTATACCAGGATGCTTTTCTTTTTAACAGCTTTAGATATTTTTTTGACGCCTTCCGCCAGTTCTTCATAACTCATGTTTAGAGGCGGGAGAAGACGCAAAACACACTCTCCTGCCGGCAGTGCCAGCACCCCATCGTTTTGAAGTTCCTGAATGAGTGGCGCGGCTTTATGACTGAATTCAATACCTGCCATCAACCCCAGCCCTCTGACTTCTAATACTTCCTTACAAGGAGATAGTTCCTTCTGTAATTCTTCAATTAAAAAAGCGCTTTTTTTCATCACTTCATCCAGAAATACGTCAGAGAACACTTCTTTTAGTACGGCACTCGCTGCTGCCATGGCAAGCGGATTCCCCCCGAACGTCGTTCCGTGGCTGCCTGGTCCAAACGCTGTGCTTACTTCCTCAGTCCCCAGTACAGCACCTACTGGAAAACCGTTGCCTAGTCCTTTTGCGGACGTAACGATATCAGGTTTTAATCCATAATGCTGAAAAGCAAAAGCTTTCCCAGTCCGTCCAATCCCAGTCTGCACTTCATCAATGATCAAAAGTATGTCATGATCCTTGCAATGCTGCTGAACCCTTTGCAAGAAGGATTCATTTCCCGGTATGACACCGCCTTCTCCTTGAACCACTTCGAGCATTACCGCAGCTGTCTGTGAATCAGCGTATTTGATCAATGAATCAAAGTCATTAAAAGGAACCGTTTGAAAGTCCGCCAGCATCGGCCCGAATCCTTTTTTAATCTTATCCTGCCCTGTTGCTGCCATTGCTCCATAGGTTCTTCCATGAAAGGACTGCTCAAACGTTATGATTTTTGTTTTCCCAGTAAATTTTCTTGCAAGTTTAATAGCAGCTTCATTCGCTTCCGCTCCGCTGTTGCAGAAAAACACTTTATTTAGATGAGTAGGCTTAACCAGCAGTTCTGCAGTTTCTTCCTGAAGATCAGATTGGAACAGGTTAGATGTATGCCAGACTTTTTTCAATTGTTTTTCAACCGCAGCTGTGACCGCTGGATGAACATGGCCTAAATTGCAAACACCGATACCGCTCGTAAAATCAAGATAAGACTTGCCCGCCTGATCGGTCAACGTACTCCCGCTTCCACTTTCAATCTGCAGGTCCCATCGGCCGTAGTTTGAAAATAGTGCACTCAACTGTATACCTCCTCTTTTATGATCATCGTCCCTTTCATTTCTTTTCCTACGATCTGAATCTCTTTAATTTTGGATTGCAGACATCCTATAGCCGCCTGTACTTTTGGAATCATCCCTCCTGTTATGACCCCGTTATTAATCAGCTCATGTATTGAAGCGATGGACGCTTTTTGAACAGTCTTGCCTTCTGCCATAATTCCGTTGACGTCTGTCACAAAAATCAGAGATTCCGCCTCCATCACAGAGGCAACTTCAAAGGCGACTGTATCTGCATTTAAGTTCAAGATTTCTCCAGTAAGATTCCTTGATACTGATGCGATGACAGGGATAAAACCAGCTTTGATCAGCTGCGTCAGCGTTCCGCTGTTCACCTTTAAAATCTTGCCCACATGGCCCCATTGTTCTTTTTTCAGATAGTCACATTCCAATAACGCACCATCATTGCCATTTATTCCGATAGCTTTGAGCCCCAGCTGGTTCAGCTGATACACAAACCAGGGATTCAGCCGGCCTGCAAGTACCATTTCGGCTGTTTCTGCCGCTCGGCCGGAGGTTCGCCTCACACCGTTGATAAATTCATTTGGTATGGACAGGACATTCATAAATTTGGTAATATCCGGTCCGCCTCCATGAACAAGTATGATTTGTTTTCCTTCTTCCTGCATATCTTTTAACCTCTGAAAAAATGAAGGCTCCAGCGCTTTCAGAACGCTCCCCCCGCACTTAATGATTACCAATTGATCCATCCTGTCTCCTCCTCACGTCTTATAGCTGGAATTGATTTGTACGTAATCATAGGTTAGGTCGCAGCCCCAAGCTTTTCCTATTCCGTTTCCTGTATGGAGGTTGACTGTTATGGAAATTTCGCTCCCTGTTAGGTAGCCAGAGATCTCTTCATGGTTAAAGCGTTCGATTTCACTCTGCACCAGTACAGGAAAATCTCCTATATAAAGATCAATCGCTTCTGGACTCATTTCGATGCCTGCATATCCAAGGACAGCTACGATCCTTCCCCAGTTGGGATCACAACCGAAGATGGCCGTTTTCACTAGCGGTGAACCAACGATGGACTTTGCTGCCGCTCTAGCTTCCTCACTGCTTGCCGCCCCTTCCACCGTCACCTCGATCAATTTCGTTGCTCCCTCTCCATCTCTGGCGATGGCTTTCGCAAGATCGGTGCACGTTAGTGTCAATGCTTGAAGGAATGTTCCCCAGTCAGGGTGATCAGGAGTGAGTTCCTCATGATCTGCATATCCATTGGCAAGTATGAGAACCATGTCATTCGTCGATGTTTCACCATCAACAGTAATACAGTTGAAGCTTTGATCTGTCACTTTTTTCAGTGCGTGATGAAGATTTTCGGGAGATATGTTAGCATCTGTTGTTAAAAAGGAAAGCATCGTCGCCATATTCGGATGAATCATTCCAGATCCTTTCGCTGTACCCGCCAGCACCACCTCTGATTCGCCTACAGTAAAAGAGTAACAAGCGTTTTTTGTCTTCGTATCGGTCGTTAAAATCGATTGGCTGAACTCCAGCGCTTGATTCAGTTTGGATGCGGGATTCAATTGCTGAATTCCTTTTAATATTGTATCGATCGGCATTGTCTCGCCGATAATGCCTGTGGAGGCTACCCCCACATGATTCTGTTGCAGTCCAAATCGTTCACTCACTTCATTGCGCATGGCATAGGCATCCAATCTGCCCTGTTCTCCCGTAAAGGCGTTGGCATTCCCAGAATTAACAATCACAGCCTGCAGCAATCCTTCAGTTTCAATGCTTTCCTTCGTGACCTCCAGGGGAGCTGCCTTGATCTTATTTGTTGTATATACTGCCGCAGCTGAAGCTGGTTTCTCGCTCAAAATAATACCTAGATCTTTTTTCTTGTATTTAATTCCGCAGTTCATACCCGCAGCTGAAAATCCTTTTGGCAATGTAATATTTGATCCTGTAACTTTTTTTAGATGAGATGAAACGATAGAAGCCACATCGGCTCTCCTTCCTTTATGGAAAAACTGGACTTGCCGGCAATCCGGCTGCTTCCGGAAATCCATTCATTAGATTAAAATTATGTACAGCCTGGCCTGCTGCACCTTTCATCAGGTTATCGATGACCGATACAGCTGTTATGCGCTGTGTCCGGTGATCAAAGGACCAGCCGATGTCACAAAAATTGCTTCCGTACACCTGCCTGGTGGAAGGAAATCCTTGTGATGGAGAAAGCCTGATAAAATCATGCTGTTCTGCATACTCGATATAGGTTTCCTCAATCTCCTTCGAACTGACCCCCTCCTTCACTTTCGCATACATCGTATTCATGATTCCACGCGTCATAGGAACCAAATGTGAACTGAACGTAATGGGCTTGTTCGTTTCACAATAGTGATGGAGCATTTGTTCAATTTCTGGAATATGCTGATGCTGGTTTACCTTATAGATTTGCAGATTATCGTTAGCAAACGGAAAATGTGCCGAAACAGAAGGAACCGCCCCAGCTCCTGATACACCAGACTTTGCATCAATAATAATTGTACTGACTTCTATTAAACTCTTTTTGATCAGCGGCAAAAGGCCGAGCAAAGCTGCCGTCGGGTAGCACCCGGGGTTGGCGATCATTTGAGCGTTTCTTATTAGATCTGTGTTCCACTCTGATAGTCCATAAACCGCTAGATCAACCCACCTGGCATCGGGCGGTTCTTTTTTGTACCACTGCTTATATTCCTCACTTTTCTTTAAACGGAAGTCGCCTGCAAGGTCAATCACCTTCATCCCCCGCTCAAGAATCGGAGGCAGCAAACTTGCAGAGACCCCCGTAGGTGCTGATGAAAACAGAAAGTCAACCTGTTCAGGAATTTTGTACGGATCAATGTCTTCCAGCTTTCCCTCCTTGATGCCGTTCAAATGGGGATAGATTGTTTCAATCGATTCTCCTTTTTTACTTGATGAATACAACGTAAGCTTTTTTACACCGGGATGCTGCAGCAGCAGCCGCACAAGTTCAAGACCCCCGAAGCCTGTTGCTCCTACAATACCGACATTCAAAACTTCCACCTCGTTTTTTTAATGTATGTTTCATTATATGTATGTATAAAGATAAATTCAACTGTATATTTATAAATTTTTATTTTTTCTGAGTTGATTGCACAAATCGTTGCGTTTAAGATAAGGAAAAGGAGGTGGGAGAATGAAGGAATACGTGGGAGAATGCAGCCAATGCAAAAAGCCCATCTATTGTTTAGAGGGCTTTTTAAATGGCATTCATGTGGACCAAACGACATTATTTTGTTTTTCGTGTGCAGAACGCGAAAATTAACCTCCGCTTACCGGAGGAATAAAGGCGACAGTATCCCCTGTGGACACTTCTGTATCATCATCGGCAAATTCTTCATTGACCGCCGATAGACAGCCTATAAACATTTTTGGAAAATCATACTTTTTTTCTAATGCGGATTTAATATCAGAAATACGGAGCCGTTCTTCATCCAACTGAAGCTCAGCGGTGCCTGCGCGTTCCTGCATGCCGGCAAACAACAACACTCTAATCATTTTTATCTTCCTCGCTTTCAGGATGGCCTTTTGAATAGGCCTCTGTTTCAAGCTGATCTCCCACCCACATCTCTCCGTTATCCCAATGTTCTTTTTTCCAGATGGGGACAATTTCTTTGATGCGCTCGATCGCGTAGCGGCATGCATCAAAGGCTTCTGCCCGGTGAGGTGTAGAAACCGCGATAACAACAGCAATATCAGAAATGTCCAGGCTGCCGATTCGGTGGGAAATGGCCGTTCTTGATCCCGGCCAGCGGGCACTAATCTCATCGCCTATCTTCGCAAGCTGTTTTTCTGCCATCGGAATATATGCTTCATACTTTAAATAGACCGTTCTTTTACCCTTCGTCAACTCTCTGACAGTTCCTATAAACGTATTTACTGCACCGGCTTCCGCCCTGATCACTTTGTCTATAATGTCCTGTACCAAAATTGGTCCAGTTACAATTTCAAATCGTTTCATGTATTCAACCCCTTAAACAAATCCAGAAGAAAATCTATATATTGTTCCTTTTCGCCAATCCTGAAAAATGGAAGATCTGCTGATATCATCTGCCTGGAAACAGGCGGCCATGCAATCACCGCAAGAATTTTCACACTGTCTTCAAGAAGTTTTAGATCTGCATTCTCCTTTAGCAGGACGATGCGAGGCAACTGATGTTCCTTGAATCCCTCTAGCAGCAGCAAATCAAGTCCCAGCGGTTCATAGAGTTCTAGCAGCTTGCATAAGCTTGCTTGCATATTAAGACAAAGCTGAAAAGCATTCCCGCCTTCAACCCCTGAAACAACTGCCCCCGCTCTGCGGTGTGCTGCGGTATCTGTTTCATCGTCTCGAAATTCAACCCGGCCGCCATGTCCATGATGCTTAAGCGTTCCGGTCATGATTCCAGCCTTGGCCGCAGCCTCTAATAGGTTTGTAATCAAAGTTGTTTTTCCGCTGTTCTTATATCCTACGACTTGGACTTTACTGCCAGATCCCATGGCCATACACTGCCTTCCCCGTCTAATAAGAGCGTGGTCACTTCCGATCCTTTTTCCCACCCCCTCGTTCCCCCAGGCAGAACGATTAGAGCATTGGCGTCTGCGAGGGAGGAAACGGAACCCGATTTATCCAAGCCTACTGGAACAGAAGATGGTGCAGAGCCCCTCCATTCCACTCTGCTTCGCACAAAACGTGTAAATGGATTCGGTTTAAGGAAATCCTCCTGTAACTCTGTTTTTAAAACGCCAAGATGAACCTTTTCGGCATTCAAGGCATTCAAAAGATAAGGACGCACGAACAGCTCACAGCCCACAAAGCATGCTGACGGGTTGCCGGAGAGGCCAAATAAAAGTTTCCCCTTGTAAACCGATGCTGAAGTAACGCTCCCCGGCCTCATCGCGATTTTATTAAAAAGCAGCTTTGCCCCCATCTTCTTATAGATTGCCGGCAAATGATCAAAATCTCCCACTGAAACGCCGCCTGTCGTGATTAACACATCACATCGTTCTAAAGCGCCGACAATACCCGTATACGTTTTCTCGAAATCATCCGGTAGTTTGCCGAGTATGTGAGGTTCACCGCCTATTTTTTTGATCTGTGAGGCAATCATGTAGGCATTGCTGTTTCGAATCTTTCCGGGAACGAGCTCCTCCCCAACATCCAGCAGCTCTGTACCAGTTGCTAATATCCCCACCACCGGCTTCTTCATAACCTTCACTCTTTCATAACCGAAGGTAGCCAGAAGAGCGACAGCACCCGGATGAATTTTTGAGCCTTTTTTTAAGATCGGAGTTCCCTGTTTTGTGTCTTCACCCTGTTCAGAAATATTATCACCTGGGAGGACAGTTCGTCTTATCTCAATATGCCTGCTGTCCCTCTCGCTCACGAGCTCCAGCATGATGACGGCATCTGCACCTTTTGGGATCTCAGCCCCTGTCATTAGGCGTACGGCCTCTCCCTTTTGAACTGTTTTTTCAGAAACATGGCCAGCTCCGATTGAATCGATCACGTTTAAGATTACAGGAGCTTGTTTTGATGCACCATTTGTATCTTCAGCTCTAATTGCAAATCCATCATAAGGAGAACGATCAAAAGGAGGCACATCATGGGTAGCTTTAATGTCTTCCGCTAAATAACGGTTATCACTTACTTCAAGAGGAATCTTTTCGGTCGGCAATTCAAATGTTTGATCCAGTACACTCCGTACTGCTTCCCAGACGGGTATGATTTCCCGTTTTTCAATCGGCATCATGCTCACCTCTCTCTCTTTGGTTATTTCAGATCTATAAATATTTGGCAAACCATTTTACCGTTTCGAGATACGCCGTCCTAGATACTTTATGCCCTGAGGTTTCATCCGCGATGTATTGGATTTTCTCAGGATTTTTATAAACAGCCTTTGCTTTTCTATAGAAATCGCAGCTTTGGCTGAAAGGTACCACTTCATCGATCTTGCTGTGCCATAATAACAGAGGCCGATTATCAAGCTTTTCCATGCACGATGTTAAATCAAAGGGCTTGATGATGGAGATGACCTTCGCGAGTGCCTCCTCTGAAAAAGGAAAGGAAACTTCCTGCTGTTTCATCTTTTCAATCTGCCAATAAGCAAAATCTTCATAGTACGGTGTTCCCATGAGTGTTACAGCGGCTTTTATATAAGGATACTGCGATAGAGCTCCAAATGTAATGATCCCTCCCATGGAAGTACCTGAAACCCCTACCCTCTCTGGGTCAATTATGCCTTCCAGATCAAGAGATTGAACAAGTGTATGTATGTCCTGGATACCTTGAACGACGATATCCCAGAAGGAATACATCCTTTTATCTCCTGAAACGTCAGACATTCGTTCACCATGATGAAGCATATCCGGCAGAACGACACGGTATCCTTTTTGGGCAAGGGCATAGGCAAAGTGCAGGTTGTGCTCCTTTGCGCTCGTGAATCCATGGATAAACAACATTAAAGGAAGCTTTTCATTCTCTTTGCCCGTTTCAAAAGCATGCAGCACCGGAATGTTATCAATTGTTCGTGTTTCTATGGTTACCATATACTTCTCCTTTGCTTATTGTTTTCTCTATCATAACAAGTTAATCGAAATTTGCGTATTAGAAAAGCTCAATCGCCCGTTTAAGTCCGACAGCGCTGGAACTCTTACCCAACAACACGCTTTTTGTGTTGTTGGGTAAAAGTGAAGCGACCTAAGACGAAATGGTAAATATTTTTCGTCTCTCGAGGACTTATGCTGAAAACTGAAGTTCGTTTTCAGCACTGGGTGATTGAGCTAGACATTATATCTATGCATGCTAAATTGCTTTATACTTTCTTACCTTTGTCATTGCCTTACTGTTTCTTTTTATTGTAATAATTCACGGGATACATGCTTCCTTCCGACACCATTTCATTATCATCGATATCATATGGATCGGGATGGCCCGCTTTATTCACAGGCAGTTTCTGATCTTTTTCCTCTTTTGTCATAAAAGGTAGGATTTTATCTTTCATGTCATTGATCATCATTTTAGCCATAGCCCTGTTGGAACCCTTACGCAAGAGGTAGGATGTTACTCCGGCAGCGGACAATGCAAAACCAGATAGCAGCAAATATTTCTTCTTCATGGAAACTCCTCCTTCTTGAACCTATATGTATGTAGCATTACCCTTGAGCCGATACTGTAAAACTTCCTTATATTGGACAGTGATTAAGGAAAGCATTACACTAAATTTGAGAACCGAAGAAAAGGCAGGAATCTGAATGAAGAAACCGTATTTAATCGCGTTAGATCTAGACGGCACCTTACTGAATGATAAAAAAACGATTTCGGATCGAACAAAAAACGCCGTTCTTCAGGCTAAAAAAGAGGGCCATATCATCTGCATTTCAACCGGCCGCCCGTATCGTGCAAGCACCATGTATTATGATGAACTTGGCTTAAACACACCAATTGTTAACTTTAACGGCGCATTTGTCCATCACCCCCATGATAAGAAGTTTGGTGTGTACCATTCCCCATTGGAACTTTCACATGCGAAAAGAGTCATTCAAACTGCTGAAGACTTTCTTGTGAAAAATATTATGGCTGAAGTATTGGATGATGTGTATTTGCACAAAGAAGACGAGGTCATTGTCAATACGTTTATCATGGGAGAGAACCCGGCACAGACGGGGGACCTTCAAAACATGCTCAATGATGACCCTACCTCCATTTTGATTCATCCTCAGGATCATCACGTTGCTGAATTACGGGACCAGCTGAAACAGGAACATGCTGAAGTAATCGACCAGCGCGTATGGGCTGCTCCTTGGAACATCATAGAAATCATACGTGCCGGTTTAAACAAAGCTGTAGGATTAAAGAAGATCGCCGAATTTTACAACATACCAACAGAAAGGGTCATTGCTTTTGGCGACGAAGACAATGACTTGGAAATGATTGAATATGCAGGACACGGAATCGCGATGGGCAATGCCATTTCCGAATTGAAAAATATCGCAAACTTTGTAACGGCAACAAACGAAGAAGATGGAATCGCCCTTTACTTAGAAGATGTATTGTCATTAAAATAATGTAATCCATTAAACCCGGCAAAGACTAATCTTTGCCGGGTTTTTATAAATTTTGGAAGGGTGAGCTTTCTACATAAAACTCGTGCTTGTGTAAAAACTAATATAAACCGTTAGGAGGCCAAGATGAATGAGCAAGCACAGCAAATCAAAACGTGCTATACAGCAAGGCGCTGATGAAGTAAAGCATAATGACGTTCAGCAGCAGCTAAATGAAGACATTAAAGAAACGAAGCAAGAAGTCCAAAACAATATTACATTAGGAGGAAATTAACCGATGGGTAATAATATTTTTCAGAGAGCAAGAGAAGCAGTTTCCAATCTGGTTGGGAAAAATGAAGAGGGACAACACGAACAGCATGAGCAAATCAGCCAGCAAAACAATGACTTCAGCAACGAAGACGTTTCAGTAGCACAGAATATTATCTCTTCCGCCATGGCAGACTCTTCTGATGCAGAACGCCAGCAGCTTGCTGAACTGCAGGAAGAGCTTGACCAGACAAAAAGCAGCACAAAAGACCAGCAGTAAAAGGCCGAGAGTTTTCTCTCAGCCTTTTTTTATGGGTTACCCATTATAGCAGTAACATTCGTTTCGAAGCTTGGGAACTTGTCAGCTTTTCCATTTTTCGGATGACGAGATCTGCAAGGAGTTTATAGCCCTTTTTATTAAAATGCAGGCCATCATTGTTAAGCATCTTGCAATAATCTTTGTTGATCATCTCTGTCCATAAATCCACGAAATGGGTATTGTACTTTTTTGCAAGTTTTCTTACCGCTAACGCGTAATTCTTCAACTCCTCATTTGATCTCGCATGTTGAAAACGTTCGTCAACCGGTGACGGAGAAACAAGGATGACCTTTGATGGACCAAGCTTTTCAATCATGTATTCCAGGTTTTTTTTATATTCTTCCACTTCGATTAAACGATGGCTGCTCGCGTCATTTGCACCAAAAAGAATGGTCACCAGATCAGGGTCATGCCGTAAAACGTCTTCCTGAAAACGGGTTAACGCCAATCGTGTGGTTTCAGCGGGTACACCTGCATTAATAACATTCCATTTCTGCAGGGACAAACGCACCCTTGAAGTCAGCCTAAGTGTACCATCATCACTTTTTTCCTCAGAAGTGATGCTGTCACCGAAGCACACCAATGTTTTCATGAACTCCCCCCTTGCCATTTTTTAGTTTCATTATAAATATTCGCCTGTAAAATTCATTTGCTCACAGTCGCAAAGTGATTATTTTGTTATAATATAGCTACAAAACCTATTTGCATGGAGGATTTTAATGTTTGTCTATGAAGTTCCGGCTGACGCCACTGAGGATTTAACCAAGAAAATCGCGGATTTGATCTCTCAGCAGCGTACGCGTTCAGAGGATGATGGCAGTTATCAAAAAGTACTAAACGGCATTTCTCTTGCCATCCAGAAGGATTCCAACTCAGGCGTCATCATCGCCGAGGAAGCAGGAGAAATTCTCGGAGTTGCATTCTACAACATCGGAATCAGTTTGCCTCTTGGCGGCCCCTATCTTTGGTTAAACGAACTTTTCGTCCGGGAAAATGCGCGAAACAAAGGGATTGCCCGCAAAATTTTGCTGCATTTGATCCATTGGGCAGAACGTGAAGGGATTAAGTCCATAGAGCTGGAAACAGGAATCAACAATTCAGTCACGAAACACCTGTATAACTCCCTTGATTTTCATGATATTGTATCACAGAGGTATCGTTTTAATTTTTAATAACAGGAGATGAGAACAATGTCAGTAGAATTTGGAATACAACCAACCCCAAACCCACATGCTCTTAAATTTTCAGCAAGCCAGCCCTTTTTAGAAGGCAGATTATCAGCCAGAGCAGGAGACACACCTGATTCAGAATTGGCACAATCCCTTATTGGCATTGATGGTGTGGAATCCATCTTCGGTTTTCAAGACTTTATTACCGTAAACAAATTTCCTGAAAGTGATTGGGACGAACTGGTGCCCCAAATTCAAAAAGTTCTGGAGACGTTATAATGAAAAAAAGAGTACCTGGCAGGTAAAATTCCCTGAAGGTACTCTTTTTTCTATTAATCATCTCTTCGAAATAACCCGAAAACTCCAGTCGTGTTCACAATATTGGTGAATGCACTTGGATCGACTTCTTTAATGATGTTTTCTAAATCATATAGCTCATATCGGGTTACGACAATAACTAGCATCTCCTTGGTTTCGTTTGAGAATGCTCCTTTTGCAGGGACAATCGTAATTCCCCTAACCAGCCTTGAGTGGATGGCTTCTTTTAATTCGCTTCCCTTTCTTGTCACGATCATAGCCGTCAGTTTCTCATGGCGGGTATGGATTGCATCGATGACACGTGTACTAACATATAAAGTAACGAGTGTATAAAGGGCTTTCTCCCACCCGAAAAGCAGCCCGGCCGCAAGGATGATGCAGCCGTTTAAAATAAGAAAATATGTTCCGATCGGGCGGTTGTGTTTACGTGACAAAATCATGGCAACAATATCAAGGCCGCCTGTTGAAGCACCATATTTTAGCGTAAAGCCAACACCAACAGCTGCAATCACTCCTCCAAATACTGCGTTGAGCAAAATATCCTTTGAGATTTCAACAACAGGAATGATTTCAAGAAAAAAAGACATCATAAAAACACAAAAAAAGCTGTAGATGGTGAACGATTTACCAACCTTCATCCATCCTAGAATAGCTACCGGAATGTTTAGAGCAAACAAAAGCATCCCAGTTGAGATAGGAACTGGTGAATGGATAAGCAAGCTAGAAACGAGCTGTGCCACACCGGTAAATCCGCTCGCATACACTTTGGCGGGTATCAAAAATAAATTAAGGGCGGCTGCATTCAGCGCAGCACCTAAAATAATGACGATAATTTTCTTGATTTCTTGCATGGGTGTGTAATTCATTATTAAATTTCCTTTCGATTCATTGCTTCCCAACTATACTTTTTTATCAGAATTAACTTCTGGAGTCAATAGGCACAAAGGTTTTAGCTTGAAACATTCTATTGCCATTACCAATAGTGAAGTATACACTGAAGATATCATACATAATTGAAGGTGATTGATATGGGAGTCCAGATCATTACAGACAGCGGCTGTGATCTGCCGCAGCACATAATAGACGAACTTGAAATTAATATGCTTCCTTTAGTCGTAACCATTCATAGCCATGAAGAATATGACCGTAAAACCATACAGCCGCTTCAGCTGTATAATCAGATGCGTGAAGGTGCGGCACCTAAAACGTCCCAGGTTCCTCCTTTGCTTGTTAAGGAAGCCTTCCAAAAATGCGCAGAAACTGAAACGCCTTGTGTTTATATCACGCTTTCTTCAGGCTTAAGCGGAACTTTCCAGACCGCTGAACTCATGCGCCAGGAGGTGCTTGAGGAATATCCTCATGCAAATATCAGTGTTATCGACAGCCAATGTGCTTCTCTTGGTTTTGGCCTTGTTGTTTATCAGGCGGCGAAGGCTGCGAAGGAAGGAAAAAATCTAGAAGAAGTAATAAACACAGCGAATTATTACCTCAGCCATACTGAGCATATTTTTACCGTTGATGACTTGGAATATTTATTAAGAGGCGGACGTGTTAGCCGGACAGCAGCAGTAATGGGAAGCCTGCTGAAAATAAAGCCGGTTCTTCATATGAAGGAAGGAAAACTCTATCCGATTGAAAAAATCCGTGGCAAAAAGAAAGTGTTTGCCCGGATGATCGAATTGATGAAAGAACGGGGAACTTCATTTGAAGATCAAATTATCGGGATCAGCCATGCCGATGATCAAGAAGCAGCAAATGCCTTAAAAGAAATGATTAAAGCAGAAACCGGCTGTGAACAGATTATGATATCCATGATCGGCTGTGCCATCGGCTCTCATGCGGGTCCAGGCACCATTGCCTTGTTCTTTCTTACAAAGCCCTATTCCGATGCATAAAGTTACTCCTGCCCGCTCATGTTAATTCATGAGGAGGCGAGACTTTTGACACATAAATACACGAAAGACAATCATAAGAAAAAAAACGATCGTCAAGCGGATCAGCAGTTAAAAAATGAAGCTGAACAAAAAAACAAAGCAGCTGGTAAACATTCGTTTTCTAAAGAAAACGATCATTTGTAAATTTTAAAAAAGCATCCTTTGCGGATGCTTTTTTTTATGCTTTTACTTTTTCGGTTTCTGTAAGTTCTGCTGCTGGCCCGAAAAATTCAAAATGAAGCTGCTGTTCGTGGATTCCAAGATCCCTTAGGCAGTGATACACAGCCTTCATGAATGGAAGTGGTCCACAGAAATAATAATCCGCATAAGGATCGAGATTCAGTCCTTTCAGCCAGTTGAGATCAATGTAGCCCTTTTTGTGGTACAAACCTTTTTCTTCGTCTTCAAGAGTTGGATTCTCATAGACGACATAACTTTTAATATGATCAAACTCTGCAGCCAAATTCTTGACATGGTCCCTGAATGCATGAAATGTACTGTCGATGGCAGCATGAATGAAAGTAATGTTTCTCTCTGTTTGTTCTTGAGCCAATGTGTTCAGCATGCTGACCATCGGGGTTAAACCCACTCCTCCGCTTAGAAGCACAACAGGAGTTTCTTTTTTTGTATCAAGATAAAACTCTCCGGCAGGAGCACTTACCTGCAGAATATCCCCTTGTTTAAAATGGTCATGAAGATAAACAGAAACCTTGCCTGGATGGGAGCCGCCCGCTTCTTTCTTGACACTGATCCGATAATAGCCGGTTCCCGGAGCATCTGATAAGCTGTACTGGCGAATATGATTGTATTCTTCGCCATCGATCACAAACTTGATACTGATGTATTGTCCAGGTTTAAACGCAGCGATGGCTTTTTGATCTTCCGGGACTAAATAGTAAGAGGTAATAACTGAACTCTCTTCTTCGACCCGATCCACGATAAAATTCTGGAATCCTTCCCAGCCTCCTGGCTGATGTTCTGCTTCCTGATACATTTGGCTTTCCACTCCGATGAACGCGTCTGCAATTACACCGTATGCTTTTCCCCATGCCTCTATAATTTCAGGAGTTGCAGCGTCGCCAAGCACTTCCTTGATCGCTATAAGAAGGTTTTCGCCGACGATCGGATAATGTTCAGGCAGAATCCCTAAGCTTCGATGCTTCTGGGCAATTTGCTTCACTGCTGGAATAATCGATTCCAGCTGATCAATATTGGCAGCAGCCGCATAAACGGCGTTCGCTAAAGCCGTCTGCTGGCGGCCCTGTTTTTGATTGGCATGATTAAAAATATTTAATAGTTCCGGATGTTTAGTGAACAAATTTTTATAAAAACGGGTAGTGATCTCCTTTCCGTGAGTTTTAAGCACAGGTACGGTTGATTTAATCACTTCAATTGTCTTTTGATCCAGCATGACAAAGTCCCCTTTGGTTTCAATATTGATTACATGTTCATTATAAGAAAACGAAAATAACCTCATAGTGATTACAATCACTTTTCTTATGTCAGAATTGTGAATCATAAGAAAGGTGCAAGCCTCTGCTAAAGTCCGTTCGTCAAGCATCGAATCTAGACATTACTTCATTGCAAAAAAAAAACACCTTATAAAGATGTTCTTTCGATTGCTTCTGGAATACTGATGGAAAAGGTTGTATATGAAGCATTGGAGTCAACAAGGATTTGGCCATTATGCTTTTCAACAATTTGCTTGCAGACCGATAATCCAAGTCCGGTTCCCAGCTCCTTGGTTGTAATGAAAGGTTCAAAAATGTTCTCGAGCAGGTGGGCTGGAATCTGTGAACCATTGTTTGATATTTCAAGCCTTATTTTTTCTGATGATCGATAGGCTTTTACTTTAATAATTCGTTCTTCCGGAAGATCACAAAGCTCCTCTACGGCGTTGTTCAGTATATTCAAGATGACTTGTTTCAATTGGTTCTTGTCCCCTTCAACCTTTAGATCCGGAGAGATTTCTACCATTAGATTAATTTTTGCTTCTAGAAAACGAGGGTACATAAAGTCGATCATTTCATGCAAACAGATAGATAGATCAAAGATAGCGATAAGGTCGTCCAGTCCTTTCATCTTGGAAAGCAATAGGAACTGGCTGATCTTGTCCTGCAGATTTTCCATCTCATCATTGATGATAGAAATATAATGGTCGGTTTTTTCATTCGGTACAAGCTCTGATTCCAAAAGATAAATGAATCCTTTAATAGAAGTCAACGGATTCCTAAACTCATGTGCAAAGCTTGCCGCAATCTGCCCTAATATCGTAAGCCTGTCACTGTGCATTTCCTGAATAAACTGGTTTTTATTCTCGATGATAACATCATTCAATGACGAAAACTCTTTTATGGCATAGTAAAGAAGCTGGTCAAAAAAATGGTTGATGGTCATGATGATCCACTTCTTTTCATCAGGAAGTAAAATGGAGTTCAGTGCCTTATCGTTTACGATTTGCCTGCCTATGTTAATGTTATAAACAAATTCACTAATGTCTGTTTTGGCTTCAATCCGCTCAGGAGCAATTTTTTTTGTAAGGTCCATAATCAGGGCAATATCCGGTTTTTCTATATACTGATAAAGCAAATCAAGGGTGCGGTTGCCGTTCTTAACGACCTCTTCATAAAAAGGGTCTTCTTTTTTTATTAAGGCGTGGTCCAGCCATTCCCAAACAATCTTTTCATGAAGCGTTCGAAAGTGATTTATTGCTCGATACAGTTGTTCGCTGGACAACGCTTCAACACCAACCATGAAACCACTGCCTCTCTCTTTGTCATCTTTTATTTCATTATGCAACACTTTGAAAAGATGAACAATATTTGTCTACCTTTTTTTTAAAAAGGTTTGATTGCATAAGAGATGTGGAAGAATAATGTCGTATTCAAACCATGGACAAAGGAAGGATGAGAAAATGAGCGACCAGCAAGGAAGAAAAATTGATCCTCCGGCACAGCACCAAAATCATCAGCCGGGAACAGAATCGGAAATGAATCCAAAACCGCAATCTCAAGCTAAAACATATCAAGGCAGCGGCAAGCTCAAAGGAAAAGTCGCCCTAGTCACAGGAGGCGACAGCGGGATCGGTAAGGCAGCCGCGATTGCCTTTGCAAAAGAGGGCGCTCAGTTATCCATCATCTATCTTGATGAACAGAATGACGCTGAAGAAACAAAATTGCTGATCGAACAGGAAGGCGTTCGCTGCCTCTTATTTTCCGGTGACATTGGAGACGAAAACTTCTGCAAGGAAGCCGTTGAAAAAACGGTAGGAGAATTTGGACAGCTAGACATTCTTGTTAATAATGCTGGTGAACAGCATCCACAGAACAGCATTGAGGATATTTCAGCAGAGCAGCTGGAGAAAACCTTTAGAACAAATATCTTCTCCATGTTCCATCTGACGAAAGCCGCTTTAAAGCATTTTAAGGCTGGAAGTTCCATCATCAATACCGCTTCCATAACTGCTTATAAAGGCCACCCAAAACTGATCGACTACTCATCGACCAAAGGAGCAATCGTGTCGTTTACTCGCGCCCTTTCCAATTCAATCGTCGAAAAAGGCATTAGAGTAAATGCAATTGCTCCAGGACCGATTTGGACACCACTGATCCCTTCTACTTTTACTGCAGAAGAAGTGGATGTATTTGGAAAAAACTCCCCTATGAAACGTCCGGGCCAGCCTGAAGAACTGGCACCAGCCTATGTCTACCTGGCAAGTGACGATTCATCCTATGTTTCAGGTCAGACTATCCACATCAACGGAGGAACGGTTGTTAACGGATAGATTAAGAAAAGCTCAAGCAACCTGGGACGAAATAGTGTTTATATTTCGTCTTACGAGGACCTTGGCTTAAAACATGAATCCTGTTTTCAAAATTTGCGCTGGAGCTAGACATAGCCTCAATGCAAGCTGTTTCTCACATTCTGAAAAGCCGATAAAGATCGGCTTTTTTTATTTGGATAAAATGGCAGGCAATTGTCACACACTAGAACAAGAACACTAGGAAAGGGTGTAGACAATGCATACCATGTGGAAGGGAAGCATCAGTTTCGGCCTGGTTAATATTCCAATAAAGCTGTTTGCAGCGACTGAGGACAAAGACATTAAGATGAGGTATCTTCATAAAAAATGCCATAATCCGATCAAGTATGAAAAAACCTGTCCGGTTTGTGAACAGCCTGTCGAGCAAGAAGACATCGTCAAAGGCTATGAATATGAACCGGGAAAATTTGTGCTTGTAGAAAAAGAAGATCTCGACAAAATCGCCGGGATTAAAAATAAAGCGATCGAAATCATTGATTTTGTCTCATTGGAAGAGATCGACCCGATTTACTTTAATCGTTCCTATTTCATCGGCCCCGGAGAGAATGGCGCAAAACCTTTCACTTTGTTAAAAGAAGCAATGAAAGAAAGCGGAAGGATCGGACTCGCAAAGATTACGATTCGTTCAAAAGAGAGTTTGGCTGCCGTAAGGGTTTATGATAAAGGGCTTGTCATGGAAACGATATATTACCCCGATGAAGTTCGTAATGTCGAGCATGTTCCAGGACTGGATGAGGACATACAGGTGAATGACAAAGAACTAGAAATGGCAAAGCAGTTAATCGAACAGCTGTCAACGCCGTTCGAGCCTGAGAAATATAAAGACGAGTATCGTGAAGCGCTTCTAAACATCATAGAAAGCAAGATTTCCGGTGAAGAAATCAAAGTGTCTGAAGAACGGCCGCGAACCAATGTGGTTGACTTGATGGAAGCACTGCAGGCGAGTATCGACCAGTCCAAGACAATTGAAAAGAAAACGGAAACTCAAACAAAAAAGGCTAAACCAAAGAAGAAGAAAGCTTAAAATAAAATGCCTATACCGATCAGACCAATGCTTGCTTCCTTAGGGAGTGATCTGCCAACGGGATCCGAATGGATTTATGAGATAAAATATGACGGCTACCGCTGCATTGCCCAATGGACCGAATCAGGAGTCGATCTTTACAGCAGAAACGGCCATTCATTAAACCTTTCGTTTCCAGAAGTCGTGAATGATTTAATCCTAATGACTGAGGAGATCAAATCCCTCCTCCCACTCATATTCGATGGAGAATTATGCATCTTGGAAACCCCCTATAAGGCATCATTTGAAGCTTTGCAAAAAAGGGGAAGGTTAAAGGATGTGAACAAAATCAAACGGGCCGCTGCAGATCATACTGCCACCTACCTTGTCTTTGATGTGCTGAGTGTACGGGGAGAGCGAGTAACCGAAACCCCTTTGCTTCAGCGAAAAGAAAAGCTCCAAGAGATTTTCAAAAAAATGTCTGCACGCGAAGAAATGAAAACAAAACCCATCGAATTTTTCAGTAATGGGGATGAGCTATGGTCTCTCAACAAAAAAGAAAAGAGTGAAGGGATTATAGCGAAACGGTGCAAAAGCAATTACGTTCCAGGAGCACGGTCAGAACAATGGATAAAAATAAAAAACCCACAGACCGGCATCTTTTTTATCACAGCCTATGAAAAGAAGAACGGCTACTTTCATGTGGCTGCACGTAAAGATGGTGAAACGGTTTCTGTCGGCTTGTTCTCTCATGGCTTATCTTCAGAAGAACGCAGAGTTCTGATCGAAGTCATAAAAAGCAACAAGTCTGGGGAAGACAGCAATGTTATCAAGGTTTTACCATCAATATGTGTTGAACTTCAATATTTGGAGATCTATAAAGATCAGCTGAGACATCCAAGATTTGTTGCTTTTAGACTCGATGTCAGCTGGGAGGATTGTACATGGGAAAAAGCAATCAGCAGCAGGAGCTGAACATCAACGGCTTTAAAGTAGCCGTCACCTCTCCAGATAAGCCTTTGTGGCCGAAAAAAGGACTTCAGAAGCTTCACTATCTTGAGTATTTGGCCAGGATAGCGCCTTACCTTCTTCCCTTTTTAAAGAACCGGGCACTGACGGTCATCCGCTATCCGCATGGGGTCAATGATGAACGTTTTTATCAGAAGAATTGTCCTGATTATGCTCCTGACTTTATCGAGACCGTTGTTGAAGACGAGATTCATTATATTGTCTGCAACACCCTGCCTGCACTGCTTTGGCTAGGAAATCAGCTGGCATTCGAGCTCCATATCCCCTTTCGTAAAATCGGTACTGAAGCACCCTCTGAGATTGTCATGGATCTAGACCCGCCATCACGGGATGAGTTCGTGCTCTCAGTCGAAGCTGCCATGCTTATCCATGAGGTTTGTCAAAAGCTGAAGTTAGAAGCGTTTGTCAAAACAAGCGGAAACAAAGGGCTGCAAGTATATATCCCTTTGCCTGAAAACCAGTTTACCTTTGATGAAACAAGAAGGTTCACCCATTTTCTGGCTCAATATCTTATTACGAAAGAACCGGGCTGGTTTACTGTTGAACGGCTTAAGAAAAACAGAGGCAACAAATGCTATATTGATTACATTCAGCATGCGGAAGGAAAAACCATCATCGCCCCTTATTCTGTGAGGGGCAACGAAGAAGCACTCGTTGCTACACCTCTTCGCTGGGAAGAACTAAATAGAGATCTTCGCCCAGAAACCTTTCCGCTGGACTCGATTCACCAGAGAATATTGGAAAATGGCGATCCGTTTGCTGAATTTGAAGATGCAAAATCCAACCAGCACTTCGGGCCAGTACTGGACTGGCTGAAGGAACAAGGTTTATAACAAAAAATATCCTGGCATGGGCCAGGATATTTTTTTATTCATCATTTGCTGTAAAACACCCGAACTTCAAACGGCTGCAGTTCACAGTTCTTCAAACCACTGCCGCTGTACTCATAATTCGAGATCAGCAACACAGCTTTGTCATCTTTTAAGCTTTCTGGAAGCTCAACTTGTGTGCATTGGCTGCTGAAGTTGCAAAGCACCGTAAGCTTTTCATTATCTAGTGTACGAGTGTAGGCGTATACGTCAGGATGGCCATCAAGAACCAGGTCGTACGTTCCATAGACAATGATGCTGTGTTCTTTTCTAAGCTGGATCAGCTTTTTATAAAAGTTTAAGATTGAATTCTCGTCAGCCAACTGCTGTACCACATTAATCTCAGGATAGTTCGGGTTCACAGAAATCCATGGTGTCCCTTCAGAAAAGCCACCGTTTTCAGCGTCTTTCCATTGCATTGGAGTTCTGGCGTTATCACGGCCTTTCACATAAATGGACTTCATGATTTCAGGAACACTCTTTCCGTCAAGCTGAGCTTCCCTGTACAGGTTCAGGATTTCCACATCACGGTAGTCTTCGATCGACTCAAACTGTACGTTGGTCATCCCAATCTCCTGTCCCTGATAAATATAAGGTGTTCCCTGCATGAACTGATAAAAAGCGGCCAGCATCTTGGCTGATTTGTTGTGATATTCTTTATCATTGCCAAACCTGGAAACTGACCGCGGCTGATCATGATTTTCAAGATATAGGCTGTTCCATCCGCTTCCCTCAAGGCCTTTTTGCCATTTGGTAAGTACGTCTTTCAAATCAGAGAGCTTCCAAGGAGCAAGATCCCACTTACTTTCTTCCGTTTGATCAAGACCCATGTGTTCAAATTGAAAGACCATATTAAATTTACCGATTTCTTCATCCACGTACTCTCTTGCACCTTCAGGACTAACGCCTGGCGTTTCTCCCACCGTCATGATTTTATCATTCATGAAGACATTCTCTTTCAGCTCTTTCAGGAAATCCTGGATTCCAGGCTGATTGAGGTGGCCGTCCCAGGAAGGAACGTAGCGTTTATTGCCCGGATTCGGAAGATCCTCGAGCCCTGGAGCTTTCTTAATGTGCGTGATCGCATCCACACGGAATCCATCGATTCCTTTATCGACCCACCACTGAACCAGTTCATAAAGCTTTTGACGGACCTTTTCGTTTTCCCAGTTAAGATCTGGCTGTTTCGTCGAGAACAGGTGCAGGTAGTATTCATCGGTCTGTTCATCGTACTGCCATGCTGAGCCGCTGAAGATACTCTCCCAGTTGTTCGGCTCTCTGCCGCCTTTCCCCTCCCTCCAAATATAAAAGTCTCTGTAAGGATTGTCTTTAGATGAACGTGATTCAATAAACCAAGGATGTTCATCAGATGTATGGTTGATGACAAGATCCATGATCAGCTTGATTCCCCGTTCATGGCAGGCTGCCAGCATCTCTTCCCAATCTTCCATCGTACCAAAATCATCCATGATCTCCTGATAGTCGCTAATATCATAGCCGTTATCATCGTTCGGAGATTTATATACTGGCGAAAGCCATATGACATCGATTCCAAGGTCCTTTAAGTAGTCCATTTTTGAAATAATTCCTTGAAGATCCCCAATTCCGTCCCCATTACTGTCCATGAAGCTTCGAGGGTATATTTGATAGACGACGCTTTCTTTCCACCATTTCTTTTTCATTTCAATAACTCCCTGTTTTCGTTTTGCGCAAACGTTTGTCCTAAGTCCCATCCTTATTGTATACGATTACATAAACATTAAGCAACAGGTTTATTTAATAAGTACCCGTTTAAGGCCCGACGAGCGCTGGAATATCATCGCTCTATTCATTCTCAGAGAAAAAAGCCTGTTTATTTGAACCATAAACAGGCTGCCTTCTTTTTTATATGGTTTTCTCTTTTGGGGCAGATATTGCCATACAAGACTGCCGTTCGACAAGCCGGTACGGAACTGCCACCCTTCTTGGTTTGAGGTCTGGTTTTGCGATAAGATCCATCAGACACTCTGCTGCTTCATATCCCAGTTGAAAAATATTGATGTCAACAGAGGTTAACGCTGGTGTTGAAAAGTCTGCCAGCATCACGTTATTAAAGCTAAGTACGGAAATGTCATCAGGTACAGAGATGTTCATCTCGCTGAGTGTACTCAGTACACCAAACGCCATCAGATCATCCATGACGAGAAGAGCAGTCGGGGGTTCCTCTAGTGCCATCAACTTTCTGATCGCTTCCTGGCCGCCTTCTTTTAAAAATTCTTCATGAATAATGTATTCATCACGGTATGGAATCTGGTGGATTCTCAACGATTTTTCATAGCCGAGAAGCCGGTCGATGGTTACAACCAAATGAGAACTTCCACCAACGAATCCGATCTTATCATGGCCGAGCGAGATCAAATAGTCTGCCATCTCTCTTGCCGCTTTAAAATTATCATTATCAATGTGGGTAATCGCATCTTCATTCTTAAACGGCTTGCCGATCAGTGTAAAAGGAAACTTCTTCTCGATCAGATAGTTCATTACTTTATCATCTACGCTTGAATACAAGAGGATAATACCGTCCACTCTGCCGCCCTGGACCATTCGAACTACCCCATCATGAATTTCATCTTCTGTCTGGCCTGTGGACATATACAGTGCATATTCTTTTTCATGCACAATGGTGCTGATGCCGCGGATAACTTCCGGGAAAAATGGATTTTGAAACGCTTTGTCTGCGGAACCGGGCATAACAAGACCGATCGCTTGGGTTGATCGGTTAGCGAGACTTCTTGCATTAAAGTTTGGATGATACCCTAAATGCTCCATCGCTTCCCTTACTCTGAGCTTTGTTTTTTCAGATATCCTTGGGTTGTTGGCAATGACACGCGAAACGGTGGATGGGGCTACATTTGCGAGTTTAGCTACATCTTTAATCGTAACGGTCATCATCATCCTCCTTCCGTGTTTACTCTCAATCATGCTGCAACGTTCCTTTAATGATTACTGTATATTAACATTTAACCTGTTGCCTTTCACCGTTTGTCCATTTAACTTAAATTCTGTATCTGGCTCAGGATGGTGGATAACAACCTAGTATTCTGTGCAATCAGGAGTATAGCCGCTGCTTTCTTGGTTAAGTTCTATTTTAATCAAATTTTTGGAAAATGAACAGTTGATATTTATTTCTGCAAAGTGATTATCTTCATAAGCAAAAGTCTTGGCGTCATCTTCATCCAAGCTATACTCCGTACTTCCATCAAGCTCTGCATACACATGGAACGTCATCTTCGTTTCTTTTACGGCAGAGTTTGGTTTTACCGTACCATGCGGCAGGATATAGCCGGCTTTCACAAAGTTCGGCAATACATCCAGTTCCGCCTTTATAAGGACATGCTGACCGCCTTCATATACGGTTTCTGTCCAATAATCATGCCATGTGGAAGATATACCACTCGATGGGTGGTTCCCGAAGCATAACCGGCTCTGGTCAATAGAAATGACCTGTCTCCGCCGATCAGCTTCTTCATACCATTATAGGTGGATTCACCCATTAATAAACCATACAGATTGTGAAGCTCTCTGTGCGTTTTCGGATGACCGTTATTCCCATGCAACATTTTAATATCCATCGTCTTCATCTCATTGAAGACAGCCGGTTCATTCATATCATTCCAGATGCCGTGGATTCCCATATCACTGTAGAATTTGTGGTTCCGACCCCACCATTCCCTTGTTTTCGTGTTCGTGAAATCAGGAAATGCTGACTTTCCAGGCCAAACGTCACCAAAATAAGGGTGCCCTTCGATGTATTTACAGAAATGATCTTCATACGTTCCCTCTTGATAAGTTTTATACTCCGGATCCTCTTTGACACCAGTATCGCGGGACTGATGATACCCGATCGCCCATTTTGGCGGCATGTTCATCCGCCCTGTCAGCTCTGTGTATTGCTGTAAGACCTCTTTTGGCGTATGGCAACACTGATTCGGGAAGCAGCTATCATCATTTTGTCTTCTTCGTCTGTCATCTTAACGTTTATGTTTTGAGGTTCTTTAATAAGAGCAAAGCTTGAATCGAATGAAGGATACCCCGCCGGATTCATCGTCACTCTGACCGTATCTTCTGTATAGAATGAAACTCGTACAAAGCCGAATTCGGACTGAAACAAAAAATCCGTCTCTTTCTTTTCCGCCTTCAAGAGCTTTCCTATGTCGGTATAGGTACTGTTCAATAATTTAGGATGTATGGCAAAGCTTGTATCTAGCATTCTCATTTCCTCCAAAAATAATGGAATTCCATTCATTAAAAAACGGGAAAAGCGTATGCAGCTTTTTCCCGTTCATATATTGAGGCGCTTTTAGCCTTTTGTTCCTCCAGCCGTCAGCCCAGAAACGAAGAAACGCTGCAATGAAAGGAACAAGAGTCCGATCGGAATTGCAATTAATACAGATCCAGCTGCGAACAGTGTAAAGGAATTTCCAAACTCATCGGATACCATATTGAAAAGACCTACAGCCAAAGTCTTTTTCTCATCTGACTGAAGCAAGATGGACGCAAGAATGAAGTCCGCAAATGGCGAGATGAAACTGAACAAAGCAACCACGGCCAGAATTGGCTTGGCAAGCGGAAGAATGATCTGCCAAAAAATTCGGAAGTGTCCTGCTCCATCAATGCGTGCTGATTCATCCAGTTCTCTTGGGATCGTATCAAAGTAACCTTTTGCCAGCCAGGTGTTCATAGGAATCAATCCCCCAACGTACACAAGAACAAGTCCGAAATGCGTGTCAAGAAGTCCAACAAGGTTTGCAAGGATATAGATTGCAAGAATTGCTACAAACTGAGGAATCATTTGCAATACAAGGAATAGAAGCAGACCATTTTTTCGCCCGAAGAAACGGTAGCGAGAAAAAGCATAGGCTGTCAGACCGATAAAGATTACAGCAAGAACCATAGTGCTGATACAAATTTTCAATGTATTCCAATACCAAGTTAAATATTGAGTTTTCGTGAACAGTTCTTTGTAATGCTGCAGTGTTGCATGCTCCGGTATAATCGTTGAACTCGTTAAACTGTCCCCGGGATTTAGTGATGATCCAATAACCCAGAGGATCGGATAGATCACTATTGTAATCGCAGCAAGAATGACCAGATAGGACAAAGTGAGACGTATAATTTTCCCTCGTTTAATGCTCATCTTACATCATTCCTTCATCTTTAAATGCTTTCGTTCGCTTAAAGTTAATAAGCGCAACCGTAACGATAACGACAGACAGCAGAACTGTAACAGCTGCAGCTTTGCTGTACTGTGCAGAAGTCATGGTCAAATTATAAATCCATGAAATTAGAATGTCTGTTCCGCCTGCACTTTGTCCAGCAACGGCTGGACCGCCCTCGTTAAAGAGATAAATGACGTTAAAGTTGTTAAAGTTGAACGTGTACTGTGTGATGATGATCGGTGCAGTAGCAGCCAGAATCATCGGAAGTGTAATGGATCTGAATTTATCCCAAACTGTCGCTCCGTCAACGGTTGCTGCCTCATACAATTCTTCAGGGATGGATTGGAGTACCCCGGTTGTCATTGCCATGATGAAAGGGAATCCCAGCCATGTCTGGATAAAGATGATCGCGACTTTCGTCCATTGCGGATCGGTCAGCCACGGTATGGGATCGATTCCAAAAGCTGCCAGAATATCGTTATTAATGGCTCCAAAAGAGTCGTTGAACATTCCACTGAACACAAGGATAGAAACGAAAGCAGGAACTGCCCATGGAAGAATTAATAACGTACGGATGATTCCTTTAAATTTAAGATCCTTTTGATTAATAACAACCGCAAGAAAAATCCCAACGGCAACCTGCAGAGTGGTTGCTGTAAATGTCCAGATAATCGTCCAGGCAAATACAGATACAAATGTATTTCTCCAGATATCCATCGTAAACATGTCACTGAAGTTCTGAACTCCTACCCAATCTACCAGTTTGGCAGGCGGTGAATGGTACAAGTCATAGTTGGTAAACGCAAGGAAAACCATGAACAGAATCGGAAATACAACAACAAAGATCAGGATAAAAAAGCCCGGCCCTACTAAAAGATAAGGGAATCCTTTATCAATCACATTTTGATATTGCTCTTTAATGGTTGTCACCGCAAAGCCCTGATCTCTCTTCTTGCCATTTTGAAACGCATCGTAAATGTTAAACACATAAAAAGCGATGCCGAAGCCAATCACGATAAATGCGATGACCCCTTGGACGAGAAGGATGATGGAATGGTCACGCGGAAGCTCTGTTCCAAGGGTAAAGAATCCCCAGAGCCCCATGTTCAAGAGGTTCCCGAAAACAACGAAGTAGGAAGCTGCCAGGATAAGGAATAAAGCCCCTTTTATTCTTTGTTTATTATATACCTGGCCGATCCCAGGAATGATAGAGAGCAAAGCCGCGGTTTTACGATGGTTGGATTGATTTGCTAACGCCTCCATGATGTAGGCTGTCCCCTTTCTGAAACACTTGATATAGATGCATCTTCCAATGTCTGAACCTTCAGGTATTAGAAGATTCACCTATAGTGAAAGCAGTACCCAGAATATACTGGGTACCGCCTCCCTCTATATTATTTACCGGTGTGTTTTGCTTTAATGTTTTGCTCAATTGTTTTAGATGCGTCTTCCAATGCTTTCTTGGAATCTTGTTTACCTGTTGCAGCAAGCTGCAGCGCGTTTCCTACTGGTACCCAAACTTCTGCCATTTCTGGTACGTTTGGCATTGGAACACCGCGTTCTGATTGAACAGCAACTGCTTTTGCTGCTTCGTTATCAGCAATGATTGGATCTTTCATAAGAGCTTTGATCGGAGGAATCTCCTGAGTTTTTTCGTAGCGGATTTTCGCGTTTTCTTCGTTCGTGATCCACTCTACAAATTTTTGAGCCCATTTTTTGTGCTCAGAGTATGCACTTACGTTCCAGCCTTTAACACCGATGAATGTTTTTACATACTCGCCGTTAGGAAGCTTCGGCATTGGTGCAACACCGATATCAATTCCTGCATCTTTATAGCCTTGGAATGACCAAGGTCCATTCATTACAGAAGCAACTTTCTTTTCATTGAATAGACCGTCAATGGTTTGTCCTGCTTTTTTCCCGATGATACCTTTAGGGAATAATCCTTCTTTGTACCATTTGGAAATGTAATCAGCACCTTCAAAAGAGCCTTTGTTTGTTAAACCAAGATCTTTCGTATCAAGTGTTCCATTGTTATCCTTAAATACATAACCACCGTAACCGCTTAAGATGCCATGTGCGAAGTAGAAATCTGTCCAGTTCGCCAAGAACCCGTATTGCGCGCCGCCTTTGTCGCCTTTAGAGAACTTGTAAAGATCGTCAAGTGTTGCAGGGGCTTCTTTCATATACTTTTTGTTGTAGATGAAAACAGGTGTTTCAGTAGATTTTGGAAGACCATAAAGTTTTCCTTTAAACGTTAAAGCCGAGATTGATGAGTCAGTATATTGGCTTGTAATATCACTTGAAATATTTAGAGGCTCGATCAATCCTTCAGTAGCCAATGGCCCAATACGGTCATGTGGTGTCGTGATGATGTCCGCACCTTTGTGAGTCGGTCCGTCAAGACGAAGCTTATCTTGTTGATCAAGCATTGGCATTTCTTTTAATTGAATTTTAATTCCGTATTTCTTTTCAAAGCTTTTCGCAGCTGGTTCAAGGCCTACACTTTTATCTGTATCTTCCCAGACTACTAATTTATCCGGTTTTTTCTCTGCTTTTCCTGTATTGCTGCCGCTTCCGCTGCTGTCTTGTGGACCACAGGCAGAAAGAACACCAAAAGCAAGCACTGGTGTTAACATATAGGCCATTATCTTTTTCATTCTTGTTCCCCCTATTTTGTTTAAGATCTTGAACAACCGTTTGCACAACCAAATCAAAAAAAGGATTAGGCCTTCGCCTAACGTGTTGTGAAAACGCTTGCATCAATTCCTAATTTCATTATACATCCCTTTTTTATTTTGACAACTGTTTTCAAAAATTTTTCTAAAACGCTTCCAACTCTTTCGTTGACATCAATTTCAGTATATACTACATTAAAGTTGAAATTAATTGCATCGGGGCAATGCTACCGCAGGTACAACCTCCACACAGAGTTTGTACCTTTTTTATATCCTATACGTGCAACCGATTGCAAAAACTAGTCAGGAGTGATGATATGCAGCGAGAAGTCCTGTACCATAGACCAAAGAATAACTATGCCTATGCCTATGACGAAAAAACGCTTCACATCCGTTTACGAACGAAAAAAGGTGATGTTCAGTCTGTACATCTTATCTATGGCGACCCTTATAATTGGATAGACGGACGCTGGCAAATCCAGAAAAGTGAGATGACCAAATCGGGATCTGATGAATGGTTCGATTATTACGTCATTGAAGTATCTCCCGAGTTTAGAAGACTTCGTTATGGATTTGAGCTGATGAATGAGAGTGAGAAGCTGGTCTATACGGAAAAAGGCTTTTATGAAGAAGCACCTATGGATGATACATCGTATTATTTCTGCTTCCCTTTCCTTAACAAAGCAGATGTATTCAGGGCACCTGAATGGGTAAAGAATACGGTTTGGTATCAAATTTTCCCTGAACGATTTGCGAATGGCAACCCTGCCAATGATCCTGAAGGGGCACTGGCATGGGGCTCAGCTGCACCATCCAAGACCAATTTTTTTGGTGGAGATTTTGAGGGTGTCATCCAGCACCTTGATCATCTCGCCAGCCTTGGAATAACCGGCATTTACTTCACCCCTATTTTCAAAGCAAAGTCGAATCATAAATATGACACGATCGATTATTTTGAAATCGATCCGCAGTTTGGAACAAAAGAAACCTTCCGGCAATTGGTGGATGCTTGCCATGAAAAAGGCATAAAAGTAATGCTGGACGCTGTTTTCAATCATAGCGGCTTCTACTTCGAACCCTTTCAGGATGTTCTCAGAAACCAGGAAAACTCGCCATATAAAAACTGGTTCCACATTCGCGAATTTCCGGTCATCACAGAACCTAAACCAAACTATGACACCTTTGCCTTTGAGAAAAACATGCCGAAACTAAATACTGAAAATTCTGAGGTAAAAGAATATTTATTGAAAGTAGCCCGATTTTGGCTCGAAGAATTCAATATTGACGGCTGGCGGCTGGATGTGGCCAACGAAGTGGATCATCAATTCTGGCGCGAGTTCCGCAGCACCGTGAAAAGTGTAAAGCCTGATGCGTATATCCTCGGAGAAATCTGGCATGATTCCATGCCTTGGCTGCAGGGTGATCAGTTTGATGCGGTTATGAACTATCCGTTTACGACGGCAGCCTTGGATTTTCTAGCATTTGATAAAATAACAGGCAGCGAATTTGCTGACAAGATTACAAACGTTCTACAGTCCTACCCTGCAAACGTGAATGAGGTTGCTTTTAATCTTCTTGATTCACATGACACACCAAGGGTACTGACACTAGCCAAGGAAAATAAAGAAAGAGTCCGCCAATTGTACACACTCATGCTGTCCTTCCCTGGAACTCCCTGCATCTATTATGGAGATGAAGTAGGGATGACTGGCGAAATGGATCCCGGCTGCAGAAAATGCATGGAGTGGGATGAGGAAAAACAGGACCGCACTTTATTTGATGATATTCAAAAACTGATCACGTTCAGATCTGATCATTCTGCTTTTGGCAATGGTGGAACCCTCTCTTTTATCAAAGGGAGCCATACACCTGGAACGCTTCTTTATAAGAAAACATCTGCTGATGAAACCCTTTTATTCGCCTTTAATACAGAGAGCGGACCCCTAACGCTTGAAGAAGGTCTATTTGACGGCTTCAGCAATGCCATTAACCTTTGGACCGGAGAAAACATCAGTCCAGCTTATGCGGTTGTAAATGCCAAAGATTTCTTGATTTTAAAATTAAGTTAACGTAGAACCAGTTATCTTAGAGCCTGGCCGGTTGTTTAATCTTGTGGTCATCTCGTCACTTCGGGCGGCCAGAGACGCTAAGTTCCCTGCCCTGATGGGAGTCATATCGATGTGGGGAATCAGTGTCCCGCTTGCTTATTTTTTAGGAATTTCGATGGAGATGGGACTGCTTGGCATATGGATCGCCTTTATCGTAGATGAATGGCTGCGCGAACTTCTTATGCTTTGGCGCTGGAGGTCAAGAATCTGGGAGCGGAAGAACGTATTGGATATTCAGCCCGGCGCAGCTCACACATAGAAGGGGCTGTCCAAGAAGTCTGTAAGCTGTTGATTTCCGTTCCAGGGTGCTCGCTTTTACCGGCGCGAGCTCCTACTTTCGCGGGGCGTGCGGTGAGCCTTACCGGCGTGAACGCCTACTTTTTGGCGCTAGCGCCTGCGGGAGTCTCACCTATCACGCTAGTCCCGCAGGACAAGGAAGGCTCCGGCAGCGTTTTATCGCACGAAGAAAATGTGAAGTTCATTTTCGAGGAGTCTCGCACCTTCCACTTCAATCAACTTTTCATTGAAGATTTTCAAGACAAAAAGGAGCTGCTGAAGGTCAAGTTTCGACTTTCAGGACAGCCCCTTTTTCAATCGATAATATTAATGTTATAGTCGTTCAGCCAAGTATCGATTTGAGACAGATGGGCCATGAGCTGTGGCCCGGTCATTAGCTGGCCGAACCAAGGAACTTTAAATGCTTCACCGTTTGTATCAATAATCGCCTGAACTTTTTCTTTTTTTATCAATTCCAGTATAGGTGAACTGCTGTTATCGATGATCGACTGAAGCCACTCTTTCACACTTTGCGTATAGTTTGGATTATGTGTTTTCGGATAAGGGCTTTTCTTTCTATGAAGAACCTCATCCGGCAGGATTCCGGTAAGTGCTTTCCTGAGAAGGCCCTTTTCCCGTCCTTCCAGCATCTTCATCTCCCACGGTATGTTCCAGGCGTATTCAACGATCCGGTGGTCAGCAAACGGTACCCTGACCTCCAGACTTGCCCCCATGCTCATTCGGTCCTTACGATCGAGTAATGTTGTCATAAACCAGATCATGTTTAAGTAAAAAATCTCCCTGCGTTTCGCCTCCACTCCCGTTTCTCCATCAAGCCTTGGCATTTCCGCGAGTGATTCTTGGTACCGCTGTTTCACATAGGAAGATAGATTGAGCTTATTCTTCCAATGATCATGCAGCAGATCTTCACGCTCAGCCGTTGAACTCATCCATGGAAAAAGGGGCCGGTTCATAACTTCTGGTTTATGAAACCATGGATAACCGCCAAAAATTTCATCGGCACACTCACCGGAAAGTGCAACCGTGGAATGATCTTTAATCAGTCTGCAGAACCAAAGCAATGAGGAATCAACATCTGCCATTCCCGGAAGATCTCTTACTGCTACTGATTCCCGAAGGTGATTGACCAGCAGCTCTGTGTCAATGACACAATTGTGATGGACGGAGCCTGTGGCTTCCACCATCTTTTGGATAAATGGACCGTCGGCGTTCGGCTGGAAATCACTCGCTTTAAAGTACTTGTCATTATCCACATAATCGATGCTGAACGTGTGGAGCCGGCCTCTATTCTCTGATTTAAAATGCTCTGCCGCAATCGCGGATATCACACTTGAGTCAAGGCCTCCCGATAAAAAGGTGGAAACCGGCACATCGGCAACAAGCTGCCGTTGAACAGCATCCACCACCAGCTCTCTCACATTGGATATGGTTTCCTCCAGCGAATGAGGATGACGCTCGCTCTTCACGTTCCAATACCGCCAAAGCCTTCGACCGTTTCTATCAAATGTTAAAGCATGGCCGGGCCTGAGTTCACTGACCCCTTTAAACACACCATGTCCCGGAGTCCTTGATGGCCCCAGCCCGAAAACTTCCTGAAGACCTTCGCTCTCCAGTTCGGCTTTTACATCAGGATGAGCCAGGATCGCTTTTAATTCCGAACCGAACAAAAGACGCCCTCCCGCTATAGAGTAAAACAGCGGTTTGACACCAAGACGGTCTCGTGCAAGAAACAATTTTTCTTTTTGGGAATCCCAGATCGCAAAAGCAAAGATCCCATTAAAGTGATCAATACAGCTTTCTCCCCATTCAATATAGGAAATGAGAAGCACTTCGGTATCAGAATGACCTTCAAACCGATACCCTTTTTTCAACAGTTCTTTTCTTAAATCCTGTGTGTTATAAAGCTCACCATTATAACAAAGTGTGCAAGGGGCGTTCTCTTCTCCCCTCGTCATCGGCTGTGCGCCGCCTTCAAGATCCACAACCGCCAGCCTTGCATGGCCGAAGCCTGCATGAGTGCGGCTCCATACGTTCAAAGCGTCCGGACCGCGTTTCGATAATGTAGCTGCCATTTTAATCAATGTTTTATTTTCCTGTGAAACGTCGCGCTTCCAGTCTATCCATCCAGTAATCCCGCACACCGTCATCACCCTTTCCATTCGGATGCTGATTCATCCTTCCATAAGCGCCCAATACTTACTTTATGCAGGTAAGTGATAATGGTTCACCGGTATGAGTGGGTAATTATGCAAGATTGAAAAGCTTGCAAGCTAGCCATAAAAAAAACTGCAGCAAAGGAAGCTCCCTTTGCTGCAGTCTAGTGTGTAATCTGATTATTTAACGGCTGTTTCCTGTTTATCGTAGAGGGGCACCCAGCCTTCCTTTGATTTAAAGATTCGGACGGCCACAACTTTGCGGTCATCCATGAGTGTAAAGTAATGGCGATAGTTTTCAGGTACAGAAATGAGATCTCCTGGCTCTAGCTCGACGTCAAAAAATCGTCCCTCTGGCCCTTCAATCGCAAAAATACCGTGTCCGCTCACAATTAATCGTACTTCATCATCAGAATGGTGATGCTCTGCCAAAAAGTTTTTCAGCAGCTCATCAAGATTTGGAGTATCCGGTGACAGGGCAATTATGTCTTCTGTCACGTATCCTCTTCTTTCTGACAGTTCATCAATTTCTTTTCTGAAGACCTGAATGATTTCTGCTTTCTCTTCATCACTTAAAGAATAGTTTTCTTTCAGGTGTGCAGGAAGTTTTTCAATATCCCAATTTTCGTAGATTACTCCCTGGCTTTCAAGATAATCACTAACCTTCTTAAGTTCTTCATATCTCTCATGGTTATCATGAAAACGTAATTGCGCCATATGGCATCCCCCTATACTCTTTCGTTTTAAATAAGTGATGGTTGTCCATCATGAAACTGCATTATTGATTTCATTTTAATATGATAGGAAAATAGAAACTCTATTGCTTCCAAGTGCCTTTTCGCCTCAAATCCCGATTTGCCCCAAACGGTGATTCCGTGGTTTCGAATAAGGACAGCTCTTGTATCAGGACCAATTGCCTTTCCGAAGCTTTCGGCCAATATCTTAAGATCCGCATAGTTCTCAATAATGGGAACCGTGATGGACCCATCTTCTTCCCAGATGTTAAAGGCCTTGATCAGTTCCTGCCCTTTGAAAGTAACCTGCCCCTCTCCTGCATACAATTCTGAAATCACATTATTGTCCACAGTATGCACATGGAGACAGCAGCCCGCATCGGTCAGCTGATATACTTTTGAATGAAGGCCGGTTTCAGCTGAAGCGCGGAGATGTGTCGGATCAGCCGCATTTCCCTCTGAATCCACCAATAGAAAATCCTCAGTCGTCCTTCTTCGCTTATCCTTTCCGCTTGCGGTAACCAAGAAGGTAAGCGGTTGATCGCTTACCTTAATGGACAGGTTTCCGCTTGTTCCTGGAAACCAGTCCCTTAATGCCAATTCATCTTTAATGTCCGCCAGTTCTGTCCATAGCGCATCAAGCGTACTCAAACTCTCACTTCCTTTTCCTCAAGATACTGTACAATCTCATAAAAAGTAGAGAAAGGATCGTATGCAATGCTGAGTTCTTCGCATTTCTCGATCAAGAAATCTCTGGCAAACACTTTATCCGCAATCTTGGCGGCCTGCAGGTCTGTAATGGAATCACCGATCACAATTTTTTCATAACGGGAAGAATCGTAGCCTCTCAGTATAGTAGGTTTACAGCATCCACAATCATTGCCGCAGGAAGAATCGCAGGAGTGCGGCCAAAGAATCTGTATTGTCTCTCCATGAAAATTACTCCCGTTGCAATAAATCTTATCTTGATTAATTATTCCATCAAGCATTGGATAAACGAAAAAATCAATTCCACCACTGACGATAAACAGAGGGATATTGTGCTCTTTTGTATAAGCTGCAAATTCTTTAAATCCTTCTCGAAATTTTGCTGTTGAGAGGACATAGTCCACAATCTCATTCTTCCTGTCGGATGGAATAAGGGAAAAAAGTTTCCCTACACCTTCCCGGATAGAGATCTCCTGATTTAGAATTTGATCTTTAATGAGTTCCCAGCCGTTCGGAGCAAAATTCTTCATGATATCGATAATATTATCTTTTTCGGTAATCGTACCGTCAAAATCACAAAAGATAATTTTCGTTTTGCTCATGCCTTTACCAATCCGCCCCACAAATCAAGCGCTTCCTTTAAAGGTTTACTTTCCTGGCTGATCTGTTCAAGAGATTTGTTTAGCATCAATCCATCGATTGCATCCCGGAAAGCTCTTCCGCCATCCACAGCCCCTCCTGGATGGCCGTGAACACCCCCACCAGCATTAATAATGCTTTCAATGCCAAAATCCTGAAGCAATAGCGGTGTTAAACCAGGATGGATTCCTGCTGATGGTACCGGGAATGCCCCTTTCCAGTTTGCATCCTTCTCAGTCAGTTCGCCTGCAATGCCGATTGCATCTTCTTTTCGAAGGGCGACACTGCCATATGGTGACGGGAACAATACGAGATCCGCTCCTGCAAGGCGGAGCAGTTTACCAAGAAGCAGACGGTTGGAGATCCCATAAAATTCCGATGGTGTAATGGCGCCTGATAAGGCAGGATGTGCCATAATCGGAAGGCTGATGTCCGGATCTTCTGCTAAGCTTTGCAAGACGTCAAGCCCATAGGCGAAAACGTTAAACAGCAATGCGCTTGCCCCGAGCTCTGCCGCCTTTTTTGCTTTATCTTTCAGTTCATACGTACGCCCTGTCAAATTCACTGCATACAGTGTCTTATGTCCGGTCTCTTGTTCAGTTGCCGTTAATACTTCTTTAGCAGCTTTTATTCGTTCTTCAAATGGTGTCAGCGGATTATCGAACAGAATTTCATCATCTTTTACGAGGTCCACCCCGCCCAGCGCTTGTTCCTTCAGCTGATTCTTGAAATATTGAAGATCCCTGCCGATCACACCTTTAAAAATACTCATTAGAAGAGGCCTTTCAAAAACCCCCAGCTGATTGCGAATTCCATCAATTCCAAAAGAAGGTCCAGGAAAAGCCGAAGCCAATTCAGGGGAAAAATCAAGATCGATCAGCTTTACTTCTCCATCCAACGATAGTTTACCGAAAACAGTCGTCAAGATTGCCGGCAAGTCCGCTGTGAAGTTAGCGGCAGGATACGCGATTTTAAGAAGAGCCTGTTTTCTGGACGAGCCAAAGTATTGATTTACCCTCGTATCTTCGGGCAATTCATTGATTTCCACTACTTGGCCTTTATGGTTTCGCAGCTGTTCTTTCTGAAGATCCGGCAAGTCCGTCCATGAACCGACCGTCAGTCCGAGTGCAATTCCTTCAGCTTTTTTCTCAAAGTTGCCTTTTGGATCATGAACCAGATAGGTTGCAGTTATTGTCGACATGCTGAAATCCCTCCGAAAGCATAGATTTATATTAGAAAGGCGCAATCGCCCTGCTAAGGTCCTCGGAGCCGAAAAAAAGAAACATGTTTTCAGCCCTGGGCGCTGGAGCTGGACATTACTTCTATGCCAGCTGAATTTTGTACTCGCTTTACACTTAACTTAAAAAACCTCTTCCCGAGGGAAGAGGCATAATAAACACAGAGATACCGCTTCCTCTCATCTGTCAGCTGCCGCTGCAAGAATTAGCACCGTTTTTATCCTAAAGGATAAGCCGGTTGCCGGGCTTCATAGGGCTAGTCCCTCCACCTGCTCTTGATAAGAGAATAAATAAAATTATTCGAATGTTAGAATTACTTGTGATTATGACAGGTAACAAAAAATCTGTCAATCTCTTAAATGTTCAACACTATCAAAATAATTTTAGCTGGGCTATCCGATCAACGGCTTCCTTCAGCTTGTTCTCATCCGTTAATAGCCCTGCTCTAACATAACCGTCTCCTTCTTTGCCAAAACCGATGCCTGGTGCAACAACGACATGTGCATGCTCCAGAAGATAATCTGCAAAACTTTCAGATGTGAATCCTGAGGGAACAGGTAGCCAACAAAAGAAGGATCCTTTAGGGGCAGTCACATCCCAGCCGATCTCCTTCAATCCTGAAATAAACACATCACGCCGTTTTTCATACATGGCGACCAGGTTTTCCACGCACTCCTGCGGCCCCAGGAGTGCTTTAGCTGCAGCTTCCTGTACAGCTGGAAAAAGGCTGACATAGAAGTGGTCCTGAAGAAGATTAATGCTTTCAATCACACTCTCGTTCCCGATGGCAAAGCCTACTCTCCAGCCAGCCATGTTATACGTCTTGCTCATCGTATAGATTTCGATACCCTGTTCTTTCGCACCAGGAACCTGCAGATAGCTGACCGGTTTCTCGTTTTCAAATCCGATGGCTCCATAGGCAAAATCATGGACGACTAAAATATTATGCTTTTCAGCAAAGCTTACTGTATCTTCAAAGAACGGCACTGTCGCTACACCCGCCGTTGGATTATTCGGATAGTTCAAGAACATGAGTTTTGCCCGTTCTGCATCCTCTTGTGAGATTTCAGCGTAATCAGGCAGGAAATCATTTTCCTCTTTAAGAGGCATCATGCTCATCTCAGCTTCCGCCATGGCAAGTCCTGACCAGTAATCGGGATATCCAGGATCCGGGACCAGGGCTAGGTCACCTTTGTTCAAAAAACATTGTGAAATCTCTACTAAACCCGCTTTACCTCCGAATAAGACAGCTACTTCTTTTTTTGGATCAACGTCTACGCCGAATTCTTTCTTGTAATGTTCAGCAACTGCCTCTTTTAAAAAATCATAACCCCTGAACGGAGAATATTTATGATATTGCGGGTTATGAGCAGCCTCCTGCAAAGCGGCCACAATATGCGGAGGAGTGGGCTGGTCAGGGTTTCCCTGGCCAAGGTTGATAATATCATGCCCTTTAGAAGCAGCAGCACTCACCTTGCCTACCAGCTTTGCAAAAAATTGTTCAGGCAGCCGCGATAAAGCTTCTGCTTGCTGAAATTGTTTCACGGTTACACATCCTGTCTTTCGTAATTTTCTTGAAATTCTAATCAATTATGTTATACGCTTAATTAAAATCTGTCAAAACGTTTTAATGGAGGTTAGCATGAAACTTACTGTTGCAGCGATTCAAATGGATATTCAGCTTGGCAATCCCAAGGAAAATATTATGAGGGCTTCAGAAAGAATTGAACATGCAGCAATGAAAAAACCTGATGTGATTGTTCTTCCTGAACTGTGGACTACAGGCTATGATCTAGAAAGGCTAGATGAGATAGGAGATACAAACGGCGATGAGATCAAACGATTAATGAGCGGCCTTGCCAGCAAATACCAAGTGAACATTGTTGCAGGTTCCATCGCTAAGAAAACGGTTGAAGGAATCTATAACACCATGTATGCCTTTAACCGAAAAGGTGAGCAGACCGGCGAATACAGTAAACTCCATCTGATCCGGCTAATGCAGGAAGAAAAATATATTTCTCCGGGCTCCCGCAAAGGAAATTTCTTGCTGGAAAACGTTCCTGCTGCCGGTGTCATCTGCTATGATATCCGTTTCCCTGAATGGATTCGCGCCCATATTCTTGAAGGCGCCTCTATCCTGTTTGTTCCTGCCGAGTGGCCGGCGCAGAGGCTGAGCCACTGGCGGAACCTGCTAATAACAAGAGCCATTGAGAACCAATGCTACGTTGTGGCATGCAACCGGGTCGGCAGTGATAACAACAACACGTTCGCAGGTCACACGATGGTCATTGATCCCTGGGGAGAAATTATTGCAGAGACAGACGGAGAAGAAGAGACCATTTTGTTTGCTGAGGTCGACACTGATCTTGTTGAAGAAGTAAGAAACAGAATCCCTGTGTTTGAAGACAGACGCCCAGAGTTTTATTAAAAAAGATTTGACAGACAATGGATAAGATTGTATGATTGCCATTGTAAATTATTATTGCATTCTGTTTTTTCTAACAATTTTATATTTGTTGTCTCTTATCAAGAGCAGGTGGAGGGAATTTGGCCCGATGAAACCCAGCAACCGACCGTAATACCATTGTGAAATGGGGCGTCTATTACTAGAAGCCTGGAGATCCAGTATGGCACGGTGCTAATTCCAGCAAAACTTTGTTTTGCAAGATAAGAGGCGTGGAAACTATACTTCCAGGCCTCTTTTCTTACAGAAAAGAGGCCTTTTTACATACAAAATATTCCGGAGGTAGTATAGATGGCAACAACCCTCAAACAATCTTACGAACGACTGAATGAACAAACCGTGGTGGAGCTGGCACAAAAACTCGAACTGTTATCTGATTATCAAAACATTAAAGTCAATGAGATTGGTGACGGTAATCTTAACCTTGTTTTTCGGCTAATCGAAGAAGATACAGGTAAATCCATTATCGTAAAGCAGGCACTTCCCTATGCCAAAGTCGTGGGAGAAAGCTGGCCGCTTACACTTGACAGGGCAAGGATTGAAAGCAGCTCTTTAATAAAATCAGCAGAATTTGCTCCTGAGCATGTTCCAGAAGTTTTTTATACAGACCAGGATCTCGCTCTCACTGTAATGGAAGACTTATCTTCTCACGTGATTCTGCGGAAAGGTCTGATCGAAGGGGTCAAATATCCTCATCTCGCACAGCACATCGGCACATTTATTGCCAAAAGCCTGTTCTATACGAGTGATTTTTACTTGCATCCTTTCGAGAAGAAAGTGCTTGTCCAGACGTTTACAAACCCTGAACTCTGCAAGATTACCGAAGACCTTGTATTTACTGACCCGTTTTATGACATCGACACCAACGATTTTCCTTCCGAGCTGAAGGAGGCGGTTTCCGAACTATGGAGTGATACTCTCCTCAAACAGAGAGCTGCCTCTCTAAAATATAAATTTTTGACGCGTGCAGAGGCTCTGTTGCATGGTGACCTCCATACCGGAAGTATTTTCGTTACCGAAACTTCTACAAAATTAATAGATTCCGAGTTTGCTTATTATGGGCCTCAAGGCTTTGATATCGCCCACTTTTTTGCCAATATTGCATTGAATCATGCCTCACAGTCCTTTCATATCTCTGACTCTCTTAGGCGCGAAGAATATCAGAGCTATTTGCTCAGCGTGATCAAAGACACTTGGGAAACCTTCACTGCCCGTTACAGAGAACTGTGGAAAACAGAGGGTGTAGAGTCTGCAACCAAACTTCCTGGATTTGAGGAAGAGATTTTAAATAGCATTTTTACAGATATGATTGGTTTTGCCGGTTGTGAAGTGATCCGCCGCACGATTGGGCTTGCCCATGTCGAAGATCTTGATTCCATTGAAGACTTCAATGGCCAAATCGAGTTAAAAAAACGGGTGCTGAAGCTTGGAAGCGATTGGGTAAAGAACGCTGAGAGCATAAAAAATATCAATGAATTTATCACATACATCAGGAGTGTTTAATGATTATGAGTACGACAGAAACCTGGATTTCATCACTGAGATATAAAGGGGATCATCTTCTGCTCCTTGATCAGCAGCAGCTTCCCCGCCATACCGTCTACATTAATGTTACGACAATTGAACAAGTGTGGGGTTGCATAAAAAAATTGCAAGTGCGAGGCGCACCTGCCATTGGAATCGCCGCAGCTTTTGGAATCGTGTTATGGGCAAAGGCCAACATATCCATGCCGTATGACGAGTTCAAGTCAAAGCTGTTGCAGCAAAAAGCTTACCTTGCCGGATCCCGGCCCACTGCGGTTAATTTGTTCTGGGCCCTCGACCGGGTCACAGGCTCTGCCGAACAAGCCCGAGATACTGAGGAAGCGGTTCAGCTGATCGAGCAAGAGGCTCTTCTCATTCAGCGGGAAGATGAAGAAACTTGCCGTAAAATCGGGGAATACGCATTGACCTTGCTGAAAAACGGGGATTGTTTGATGACGCACTGCAACGCTGGCGGAATTGCAACTTCCCGGTATGGTACAGCTCTGGCTCCCATGTATTTAGCAAAAGAAAAAGGCTGGGACATCTCAGTGTACGCTAATGAAACAAGACCGGTATTTCAAGGGGCGCGTTTAACAGCCTGGGAGCTGCAGCAGGCAGGAATTAATGTAACATTGATTACGGATAACATGGCTGCCCATACACTTAAAACAAAAAACATCGCTGCGGTCATCGTCGGCTGTGACAGGGTCGCTGCCAACGGAGATACCGCAAATAAAATCGGGACGTTCGGACTAGCCTTGCAGGCAAAAGCACTCGGCATTCCCTTTTATGTAGCCTCTCCTCTATCAACGATCGATTTGAACACATCAACAGGAGATGATATTCCCATTGAGGAAAGACCGGCAGAAGAAGTGACCCACTTTCAGGGAGAACCCATCGCACCAGAAGGCGTGAAGGTATTCAATCCTGCTTTTGATGTCACTCCCCATGAGTACATTACCGCCATCATTACCGAGAGGGGAATTGCGTCAGGAAATTATAAAAAACAGCTTGCAAACTTTTTTAATAGCTAAAAAAAGCTCGCGGCCCTTTTGGGTCACGAGCTTTTTGTATGGTACGTATGAAACAATTCTTCGATTTCTGCCGCACAGACCGGTTTCCCGATGAAAAACCCCTGTACATGATCACAGCCATAATCCTTCAGCACAAGAAGCTGCTGTTTTGTTTCCACCCCTTCAGCAAGAGCTGTTACGGAAAGCCCTTTGCACATCGTGATGATCGCTCTGACGATGGCTGCATCTGTGGAACTGTGATCAGATTTCGTAAGGTTGCGGATGAATGATTGATCAATCTTAAGAATATCGATCGGAAAATCTTTTAAGTAGCTCAATGAACTATATCCCGTGCCAAAATCATCGATGGATATTTTAATGCCGAGCTCCTTCAGTTCTTTCATGATGTTAATGCCATATTGTACATTTTCCACCATCATGCTTTCTGTCAGCTCCAAATGAAGGAACCTTGGGTCAATTTTAGATCGCTGAAGCGCTTCTTTCACTTCATACACAAAATCCAGCTTTTGAAATTGCCTGCCTGAAACATTCACGGATATAGAGATCTCACTGTTCATCGTCTCATGCCATTTTTTCAGCTGCTGACATGCTTCATTTAATACCCATCTCCCAATGTTCCCGATCAGTCCGGTCTCTTCAGCAAGAGGGATGAAGTTTCCCGGGGAAACAATTCCAAGACGAGGATGGTTCCAGCGGACCAAAGCTTCGAGTGCGATGACCTTGCCATCATCCAAACTAATCTGGGGCTGAAAATACAGTGACAGTTCACCTTTTGGAATAGCATTCCGGAGAAAGCTCTCCATGGCAAGCCGTTCAATCGTGAACTCGTTCATCTCGCCCTTAAAGAACTCCCGCTCTCCCCTGCCTTTTGCTTTTGCCCGGTGAAGAGCAATTCCGGCATTTTTGATCAAAACATCCGGAGTAAGTCCATCATCCGGATAAATGCTGATTCCCATCGAGGCTGTCAGAACAAATTCCTGATCATTATAAATAAGAGGAACAGCCAGAGTTTCTGATAGTTTCTCACTTACCCTTCCGGCTTCTTCCACACCTGACAGCTCGTTGATGACAACCATGAATTCGTCTCCGGCATATCGTGACAGCATGCATTGCCGTCCGATTCTTTTTTTCAGCTGTTTTGCCGCATACTTAAGAAAATGATCTCCGGCTTGATGCCCAAGACTCTCGTTAATCATTTTGAACTGATCAAGATCAATAAAAACAACCGCAGCCTTTTCTCCGATTTCCATGGTTTTCCTTAAGCAGTTTTCCAGATGCTGTTCAAATAGCATTCGGTTTGGAAGTCCGGTCAATAGATCATGAAACGCAAGGTGAACGATTTTTTCTTCTGCTTCCTTTTGCTTTGTAACATTCTTACCGATCCCATAAACACCAACCACTTCTCCGTTAACGATAATCGGAAGGTTGGTGATGCAGAATTCGAGCGCATACCCTTTTTTATGATAAAGCTTAGCTGTGAAACATTGCGTCTGCCCATGTATGGTGAGGTTAAAGCAGTTGCTTACCTTTAATTTATCTTCCTTTGAAACATAGGTGATCGCCGTTGTTTTCAATACTTCCGGCTGTCTGTACCCAAGCATTCTGGTCAAAGAGGCGTTCACACTCGTAATCATGCCTGTGAGATCCATAGAGTAGATCAAGTCAGGGTTATGATCAAACAGAGATTTATAGCGCTGTTCAGATTCTTGAAGGCTGGCATTTAGCTTAATCATTTCAACAGTTGATGCTTTCACTAAATGTGACAGTGCCATTATTTCTTCGTTATCATTCTTCATCATGAGCACCTCGATCTATTCAAATGCCAATATACAGTTCTCTGTATTCTATATCGGCATCGGCTGCTCATTTGTTTACACAAACATCATTACTTCATTAAAAGCTCATCGGCAATACAGAATAGCCGTAATAAAACACAAGAGCCAGCGCAAGAACAAAGGTGATCCAGCGGGTTTTTTTCAGTTCATTGCGTTTTTCACCGTAAAGCATAAGCTCCATCTGTCCAATGACAGCCAGCCCAAGTACACCTTTAACAATAAGCGGACCAATATTCACGGCACTGGCCTGAATCCACAAATAAATGAGCGCAGCACCCGAAAAAATGGTCGTTACATAGAGCAGGCGCAAAATCATATGAAGAATTTTAGAAATTTTTTTATTTTTTATTTTGTATAGGCTATAAGTCACAAAGAACAGAATAAGCGCCATACCCCACGAAAAGACATGCATATGCAACATATTTATTTCCTCCTATGTATAATCCTCCACTTTACTATACCACGAACTTTTTCAGCTCGGGAAATACGAGAATTTAAGGTAGGAAGAAAGCCTTTTCATTGCTATAATGTAAAAGGATTCACCATAAACTACAGATTGGAGTGAGAGATATGATTAAAACAGAAAACATCATCTCCAAAACAGAACAATTCGGGGCGAATAACTATCACCCACTTCCAATAGTCATTTCCAAAGGCGAAGGTGTTTGGGTTTATGACCCGGAAGGAAACAAATATATGGATATGCTCAGTGCCTACTCTGCGGTAAACCAGGGGCACAGACATCCTAAAATTATTCAAGCCTTAAAAGATCAGGCAGACCGAATCACGTTAACATCCCGTGCTTTCCACAATGATCAGCTTGGTAATTTTTATGAGAAAGTAACTGATCTCACAGGAAAGAACATGGTTCTTCCGATGAACACAGGTGCTGAAGCGGTTGAAACAGCTATTAAAACTGTCCGTCGCTGGGCGTATGAGGTAAAAGGCGTTCCTGCCAACCAGGCAGAAGTCATCGCTTGTGAAGGCAACTTCCACGGCCGTACAATGACAGCGGTTTCCATGTCTTCTGATGAAGAATATAAACGCGGATTCGGGCCGATGCTCCCTGGCATCAAACTGATTCCTTATGGTGATCTTGAAGCGTTGAAGCAAGCGATCACACCGAATACGGCAGCTTTCATCATGGAACCGATCCAGGGTGAAGCAGGAATCGTGATCCCGCCGGAAGGTTTCTTAAAACAAGCACGAGAGCTTTGTAAAGAAAACAACGTCCTTTTCGTAGCGGACGAGATTCAATCTGGATTAGGCCGTTCAGGTAAGCTGTTTGCCTGCGACTGGGAAGAAGTTGTTCCAGACATGTACATCCTCGGAAAAGCATTAGGCGGCGGCGTTATGCCAATTTCCTGTGTAGCTGCTGATAAAGATATTCTTGGCGTATTTAATCCAGGCAGCCACGGATCAACGTTTGGCGGAAACCCGCTTGCATCTGCTGTTTCTGTTGCTTCTCTTGAAGTTATTGAAGAAGAAAATCTGGTTGAGCGTTCATTGCAGCTAGGAGAGCACTTCTTGAACGAACTAAAATCGATTGATAATCCGGTCATTACAGAAGTCCGCGGACGGGGATTATTCATCGGGGTTGAGCTTAGCGAAGCGGCCCGGCCATATTGTGAGAAGCTGAAAGAAGAAGGGCTCCTCTGCAAAGAAACACACGAAAACGTTATCCGTTTTGCTCCACCGCTCATCATTTCAAACGAAGATTTGGACTGGGCGATCGATCGTATAAAAAAAGTATTATCTGTTTAACACAATAAGCAGAAACAGGCTGGAAGTACTTCCAGCCTGTTTTTTTGTTGGACTACTGATTCGAGAGAATGGGTGGAGGGAGGTGATTCCACGCGTGTTAATTGACACGCAAAAAAGACAGAAAATTCAGTAATAATTAATTATTTCGAGTTAGGCTCAATTCCCTGGGTTTCTGGCACAATTATTTCCTTGTTTCGCTCAATTACTGCCCCAATTCGCTCAATTCCGTTTAAAAGACCCAAAAAAAGCATGGGTACTGCTCTTCAAGCAACCCATGCTTTACTCTCTTTATAGCGCCTTCACCATACCTCCGTCAATCAGGAACGATTGTCCTGTAATGTAGGTGTTGGCTTCCGAGCCTAAGTAAACTATGGTCCTAGCAAATTCTTCTGGTGTACCATATCGGCCGAGCGGAATGCTCTTTTCCATCTGTTCCTTCACCTGTTCAGGGCTCACTGAATTCGCATCTGCAGCTTTACTGTCTAGCTCCGCCACCCGGTCGGTACCGATACGGCCAGGGCCGATCGTGTTAATGAGGATGCCGTCCTTGCCCAGCTCCTGAGATAAGCTTTTCGACAAGCCATTGATGGCAGTCCTGAACGTGTTGGATAGAATGAGCCCATCAATCGGCTGTTTAAATGAAGAAGAGGCAATGTTAACGATTCTGCCGCCACCATTCTCCCTCATATAAGGAAGAACCTCACGAACAGTACGAACCAAACTCATAAGGGTAAGATTGAACCCAAACTCCCACTCTTCATCCCCGAACGAATCAAAAGTCCCAGCCGGCGGTCCACCAGCGTTGTTTACGAGGACATCAATTTTCCCGAACGCGTCTGCGGCCGCTTTCACGAGCCGCGTAATCTCTTCTTTTTGAGTAATATCACATACAGCATACTCAATCCGGCTTCCTGTTTTCTTTCTAATCTCATCCGCAGTTACCATCAAAGCTTTTTCATCACGGCTCGTAATCATGACAGCCGCACCTTCTTCGGCAAATTTCATCGCTGTTGCCCGTCCAAGTCCTTTGCTGGAGGCAAGAACGAGCACTGCTTTATTTCTTAACCCTAAATCCATAATTTAATCCCCTCCCACTTCCTGCGCTCACTAAAAATTAATTCAGATGACAATGCTAACATACTTCGTTTCAAGATACGCTTCCATTCCTTCCGTACCGCCTTCTCTGCCGATGCCGCTTTCCTTGAATCCTCCAAATGGTGCCTGAGCAGCGGAAGGGACACCATCATTCCAGCCGATGATGCCGTAGTCAAGCCCTTCGATCAAACGTGTGCCTCTCGACATACTTTCTGTGTAAACATACGCCGCAAGGCCAAATGGACTGCTGTTTGCAAGCCTGATTCCCTCTTCATCTGTACTGATTTTCTGCACAGGAAGTACGGGCCCGAATGTCTCTTCATTCATAATAAGCATGTCATGGTTTACATCTTTTAGAACAGTAGGTTCATAGAAGCAGGCATTGCCTTCGTCCTTACCTTTTCCGCCCAAAACACAAGCTGCTCCCTTTTCAACCGCATTATCAACATGCTCTTTGATTTTTTCATAGCCGTCCCTGTTGATGATCGGACCAATGTCTGTGCCTTCATCCATTCCATTTCCGACTTTCAACTTGCGCGTCGCTTCAACAAGCAATTTTGTAAACTCTTCATATTTGTTCTCATGGACATACACACGGTTGATACAAATACAGGTCTGGCCTGCGTTTCTAAATTTGGAAGCGACGATGCCTTTCACCGCTTTATCAAGATCCGCATCATCCAGGACGATTGAAGGAGCATGGCCGCCTAGTTCCATGGATACATTTTTTACAGTCTTGGCACTTTGCTCAATCAGCATTTTTCCCACTTCCGTCGATCCTGTAAAAGTCACCTTTTTCACCTTGTCACTGTCCATAATCTCTTCTGCTATTACCGAAGACGGACCAGTGAGCAGATTTACAACGCCTTTTGGAAAACCAGCCTTTTCACAGAGTTCTACCAGTTTAATAGCCGTCAGCGGAGTTTCTTTCGGTGGCTTTACAATAAATGTGCAGCCTGCAGCCAAAGCCGGGCCAAGCTTTCGGGTAATCATCGCCGCCGGAAAGTTCCAAGGCGTTATCGCCGCCACGACACCAACCGGCTGTTTGATCACCTGCATCCTTTTGTTTTCAGCAGAAGCCGGGATAGAGCGGCCATACACACGCTTGCCTTCCTCTGAATACCACTGAATGAAAGAAGCTGCATATTGAACCTCACCCAGCGACTCATTCAATGGTTTACCCATTTCTTTTGTCATTATTTCCGCTATCTCTTCCTTCTGTTCAATCATCAGATCATAAAGCCTGTCCAAGTAGGCCGAACGATCATAGGCTGTTAAGCGGGACCAAGGGCCAAAAGCTTCATGGGCAGCTTCGATCGCTACACGGGTTTCCACCTTGCCAGCCGAAGCAACCGTTCCAACAAGCTCTCCGTTCGCGGGATTTAACACCTCAATCTTTTTTAAATTACTGCCGGTCCATTCTCCATTAATATACAGTACTTTTTCCATCGGCCTTGCCTCCTCAATCGTTGTATGTCTTTCTACTCTTCCTTTTCTGCATGACCTTAAAACGTGCTAGATTACTTCATTGCTGAGGGTTCCGATTCCTTCTACCGTAATTTCCACTTGATCTCCACTTTTAAGAAGTCTAGGCGGCTTAAATCCTTTACCTACTCCAGCCGGTGTCCCCGTTGCGATAATATCACCAGGTTCAAGGGTTGTGCCGGCCGAAAGCGCTTTAATAATTTCTGGTATGGTGAAAATAAAGTCTTTCGTATGGCCATCCTGCCTGACCTCGCCGTTCACTTTGGTGATCAGCTTCAATTCATGGGGATCACCCAGGTATTCCTTCGGCACGATGCATGGCCCCATCGGGCAGGAACCATCCAGGCTCTTTCCGATTAGAAATTGCTTATGGCGCTTCTGCAAGTCTCTGGCCGTTACATCGTTGATAATTGTATAGCCGAAAACATAGTCCATCGCTTCTTCCGCCGGAATGCCGATACCTATCTTCCCTATGACAACTGCAAGCTCACCTTCATAATCGAGCTCCTCTGTAATACCTTTATGCCTTGGAATGCCTGCTCCATGGCCGATAACAGACGTAGGAGCTTTAGAGAACATCATGACATGTTCTGGAATATCGGCTTCACTGCCCATCTCAATGGCGTGATCCTTATAATTTTTTCCAACACAAAAGATATTCTTTGCCGGCCGCGGAATAGGAGCGAGCCATTGTAGATCAGGGTCGTCAAGACCGTATGTAAAGAGCAGGTTTTCGTGAAAAGTGTCTGATAATTGATTGATTTTATCCAAAAATGCAGCACCGAGCTGTATTCCTTCCAGCATGGTTAAAGGTAATTCCATGTTTTTTTCTTTCGCAGCCATACTAAGATTGAACACTACATTTTGTTCCTCGATCAGTTTGCCTAAAAATAAATCATTCTGATAGCGAGCTGTTACTAATTTCATAGGCTTCACCTTCCGTTTCTTTCTTTAGAGTTTACTGAATGCTTCATCAAAAAGGACGGCCATTTTGAGGTCTGTCTGCGTCAGCCCGCTCAAACTCCACGTTGTAAGCTTAACGGTGACAAGCTTGTAGTTCACTGTGATATAAGGATGATGCTGAAAACTCTCTGAAAGCTGTCCCACTTCACTGACAAATTCAATCCCGTTCAAATAATTTTCGAATCGGTATTTTTTCACCAGCCATTTTCCGTTTGTCAGCTTCCAATCCGGATGCCTCTCAATAAATCGTTCAATCACTTCCTCTGACAGCACTTCATCCATCTGAAATCCGCCTTTCTGCCCCTTATTAAAACTATAACCGAGCGATTGTTTAAACGTCAAAATATTCGGTTAACAGATCCGTTTTATTTCCCTATTTTTTTATGATAAAATAATTTGTTGAATAAAATTAACAGATATGAGGGATTGCTGTGAACATTGTAGTGAGCACACTCAATGCAAAATATATTCATACCTGCCTGGCACTCAGGTATTTAAAGGCTTATAGCGAACCGGATTTCCAAGTTGAAATGGCCGAGTATACCATTAAAGATCCCGCGATTAACATCGTGAGTGACCTCTATATGAAAAAGCCCGATGTACTTGGCTTCAGCTGTTACATCTGGAATATTGAAGAAACGATAAAAGTCATCGAGATGATCAAAAAGATCAGCCCGGAAACAGCCATTATCCTTGGAGGCCCTGAGGTTTCCTATGACGTGGCCCATTGGTTAGACAGAATTCCAGATGCTGATTTCATTATCATAAACGAAGGTGAAATCTCGTTTAAACATTTTCTTTCAGAGCACTCCGGAGAAAAACGCTATGAAAAGGTAGCGGGCTTGGCCTGGAGAAAAGAAGGAAAGCCAACGATTAACCCGCCGCGCGAAAAGTTAGATCTCAAAACCGTTGCAAGCCCCTACCGTTTCCATGAAGATTTGGATCAGCTTTCCAAGCGGGTGACCTATTTTGAGACAAGCAGAGGCTGTCCTTATTCCTGTGCGTTCTGTCTCTCTTCCATTGAAGTGGGTGTCCGGTATTTTGACATCCAAAAAGTAAAGGACGATCTTATCTTTCTTATGGATAATGGGGCGAAGACGATCAAATTCGTTGACCGTACCTTTAACATCAAACGTGACTACGCGCTTGAAATGTTTCAGTTCCTTATCGAAAACAGGAGACCTGGCGTGGTATTTCAGTTTGAAATCACAGCAGATATCATGCGGCCTGAGGTCATTGCCTATCTTAATGAAAATGCACCTGCAGGGCTTTTCCGTTTTGAAATCGGCGTACAATCCACCAATGATCATGTCAACGAACTTGTACAGCGAAGACAGAATTTCGAAAAACTTACGCGGACGGTAATGACCGTAAAAGAAGGCGGAAAGATAGCACAGCATCTTGATCTCATCGCCGGGCTTCCAGAAGAAGACTATGGTTCCTTCCGTAAAACGTTTAATGATGTTTTCGCATTCGGTGTGGAAGAAGTACAGCTCGGCTTCTTAAAGATGCTTCGAGGAACCGGTTTGCGCCTGACTGCTGACCGTCATGACTATGTTTATATGAATCACTCTCCTTATGAGATTTTGGGCAATAACGTGCTTTCGTTTGACGAAATCATAAAGATTAAGCGTGTAGAGGATGTGTTGGAAAAATACTGGAACGACCACCGAATGGACGAGACGCTTCACTATCTCATCCATCATGTGTTCGAATCACCCTTCGATTTTTTCCAGGAATACGGAGATTATTGGGAAAGCAAAGGCTGGTCACGTATTGGACACCAGCTGGAGGATTTATTTGCACGGCTTAAGGAGTTCTTGCAGCATAGCGGGACAGTACATGAAGAGGTGATTGAGAGTCTAATGAAATACGATTATTTCTCTCGTAAAAAACACCGTCCGCACCGTTCGTGGTGGAAGGAAACCCTTTCTAAAACAGAAACAGACCACTATAACCGCTGGATTAAAAATCATCCTGAACTTGTTTCGGAAGAGTTCAAAGCGTATGGTTTAAGTGAGAAGGATCTTATAAAGCATACCGTGCTCGATCTAGTTCCATTTGATCTGAAGCACTACCTCCAGACACATGAAATTAAAGAAAACCCTGTTCTTTCTTTGATCTATTACCATCCGAAGACCCATGAACCGGAACATTACACCATTCCGCTTGAGCTCATTATGTTAGAAGAGCTCTCCATCGAAGCCAAATAAAAAATGGCTGTTTTCGTAACCTTTGTTGCTCTTAGGAGTGGTTGATTTCCGTTTCAGGATGCTCGCTTTCCGCGGGGCGTGCGGTGAGCCTTACCGGCGCATGCGCCTGTGGGTCTCACCTGTCCCGCTGCTCCTAGCCGTAGCCTCGCACCTTACACTCCAATCAACTTATCCATGAAGCTTCTTTACAAGAAGATTCCCAAAGCAACAATCTTTTAGAAAACAGCCTAAAAAAAAGAGGATGTCCTTACTTAAGGGCATCCTTTTTGCTTTCTTTAACGGCATTCTTTTTTTCTTCTTTTTTATCTTTTGGAACAATGACTTCCGTATTTTCCGTCAAGTATGACGTTGGGTCTGAGACAACTTTTTCCTCCGGACGGATTCCTGCTTTAATCTCTATCCATTTCCCGTATGATAAACCTGTGCGTACTGCCCTTTTCTTTAAGTATCCTTCTTGCACCGTGTAAACAAATGGCTTTCCTTTGCTTTTTATAAGGGATGACATTGGGATGACAACGGCTTTTTCTCTTATAACAGGTTTCAGCTTCAGCTGCAGATGCTGTCCGATCTTTAAGTTATTCGCCTGATCCATTTTTACCGTAAAAGGAAAAGCTGATCCTTCATTGCTTTTTTTGGCATCTTGAAATTGTGAAACAGTTCCTTTCCATTGCTTGTCTTCAATAGCTGGAGAAAGGATGACCGCTTTTTCACCTGCCTCTACGATCAGGGAATCTTCTTCTGTCAGATTTCCTTTAATCTGAACATCATCTTTCGAAACGATCTCTACGATCGGCATACTTCCCTCGGAGGCGCCTTGATTGACGCTCTTCACTACTCCCTGAGTATTGCTTTTAATGGATAAGTTTTCTTTTTCTTCAGCAAGCTTTGTAAGCTGCTCATCGATGGAAGAGTTCCTTGCAGCGGCCAGTTCACTTTCCATTTTTGCTTTCGCCTGATCTTTTTCAAGCTGGTTCTTCTTTGTTTCTTCTTTTTTATCCGTACCAAGCGCATCAGCCTGTGACTGAAGCTTTGTTTGCAGATCTTTATAATACGTTTCTTTTACTGCAGTTTCTTTCTTTTTCTGTTCCAGGCTGCGGACTTCCTTCTCAAGCTCCGGATTCTCATACGTAAAAAGGACAGTGCCAGGTGTTACTTCGTCTCCTGCTTTTACTTCCATCTCTTTAACATATCCTAGCTTATCCTGGACATAGAATGTTTCATTTTCTGCCGGAACGACAACACCTTTTGTCATGACTGTCCGCTTAATATCCATCACATTTGCAGACGTAAGGTGGACATTCTGGACTCTGGCAAATGCACTTTTGTCTTTCGAGAAAATCCATCCATTCAATGCCAGTAATAGAACGGCGAACACTCCAATTCCTAAAAAAATGATTTTTTTATTCACAATGTTGGCCCCCATTATAAAGTAAGCTGGCCATATTGCATTGCATAGGTCAGTGAGGACAACAGTATGAACCCTATGTATAAAAGCGATACAGCAGCAATGATATAGGTCTTCGATTTATAGCTCGCCTGTTTTAATCCGGTATACGTTAAATAGAACGCCCAAACGGTAAATAGCGATATAAATCCAAAAAGGGATATGATAAACGCGTTATTGGTCATGTAATTGGCGATGACTCCAAGACTTAACGGGCTGAGTACTTCATTTGTATGAAGCATCCCTTGAAACGGAAGCTTAATGAGGGAGGAAATTAAGAAAACACAATAAACAATCGATTGAAGCACAAAGAGTTTCTTAAAACCAACCTCTCTAAAGAAGGGAAGAAAAACAATCGACATCAAAGTTATCACAACAGCAGGCGTTATAAAGCCGATCAAGCCCCCTGCCACCATTAATAAATATTTGCTTGCCTGCAGTTTGGTTTCTGTTAATTTCACTTCTTTTACAATCGGCATATTCAGCAGATGTTCTGCTGAAAGAAAATAACTGATCGCAGTCATAAAGGCACTTACGATACAGATCATCAAAAACCGCAGAAAAAATCCTTCCGCTCTGTGAAACCGGCGGAAATAACCAAATTGCTCCCTGGGCTGAACCAGACTTTTCAAAATATGCACTTCACCCGGCAACTTATGGTCCCCCTCCATTACTTTCTTTTTCCTCCATCATATCACAATTTTTTTATCAATTTTGTCTTGATTTGGCAAATAACGTATTTTTCTTTTTACAAAACCCTCTATTCCGAATGATTTTAAAATGCAAATTCTTACACGATTGGCATCGGCCTAGAGCTGAACGCCTATCATTCAGATTTGGAAAAAAACCGATTGGGAGAAGGACTTTCCCCAAATTGCTCTATCCGCGAAGGTCACTGTGAATATCGCGGATCACGGGATCCTCTACTAAAAAAACGCGTTCCTAAATCGGAACGCATTTTTTTACGTATTTTCAATTGCTGTCCGGCTGCCATTTCCTTCGGCATTAGCAGGTGTGACAATCAATTTCTTCGTTAATCTTGCTTTGAGTTCCGGCACATGAGAAATGATGCCGACTGACAAAGCGTTTGTATGAAGCTTTTCCAATGCCGTGACGACCGTGTCCAGCAGCTCCTGATCGAGCGTGCCAAACCCTTCATCCAAGAAGAAAAACTCAAGCGGATATTTCCCTCTAAGCTGGATCTGTGTGGACAAGGAAAGCGCCAACGCAAGGGACGTCAGGAACGTTTCACCACCGGATAGCGTTGAAACAGGTCTTTTAACACCGCCGTTCGCATCATCTCGGATGACAAATCCATTATACGAGTCCACTTCAATCGCATACCTGCCGCGGGTTAGCTGGGCAAGACGGTTTGAAGCATCAAGGCTTACTTGAACAAGCTGCTCTTCTGCAACATATTCAACAAAGCTGTTGCCTCTGAAGACGGCTTGCAGTTTACCGAGAGTTTTAAGCTGTTCTTCCACTTCTCTTTTTTCTGTTTCAAGCTCATTGTAGCGGACATGTCTCATTTCCAGGTCCTTATGATACTGTCCTGCTTCTCCCATCTTCTGAATGGAGGTCTGAAGCTCTTCCTTAACACGCTGTAAAGAAGCGGTGATTTCATCCCATTGCTCCTTCGTCAACAATGCTCCATTTAATTCATTTACTATTTTTCGTTTCTCTGATTCCGTCCGTTTGCATTGATCATAATACACATCAATCTCTGACTTCCATGATTTCTGAACCTGTTCAGATGCCATGCATTCTCTTAATTTCTCCAGTGATTCAAACTGCGAAGACTTTCTTTTTTCTTCCCATGCGATAAGACATTCTTCTTTTCTTTGTTCACTTTTTTCTTTTGCATCCAAGGCAGAACGCCATTCTTTATCCTTTGTATGATAATGATCCAAAGCCGCTTTTCTTTGTGCTTCAAGCTGTGTCACTTGTTCCGAAAGACTGCTGAGTTTTTGCTCAGTCTGCTGAAGATAAGCCTCCGCATCCTGTCCGCCCGTAATTCGTTCTGACTTTTCACTTAATCGCGTGTATTCCTGAAGCAGACTGCTATGCTCAATTTCAAGCTTAGTAATGCTGCGGTCGATATCGATGCTCTGTTTTCGACAATCCTCGATAATTTTTTCTTTTTCTTCAATAAAAGGCACTGCTTTTAGAAGACCTTCTTCTATCTTCTCCCGCTGGGCATCCAGCGACCGTACCCGTTCTTTTTCTTCTTTTACCTGGCCGGGAGGAAGGTCTGGAAAACGCTCTTTCCAACCGGTCTGCTGCTGCTTCAGTGCAGACTCCAGCTCAACAAGCTTCTCCCTGCGTTCCTCTGCTTCATTCTGTAAATTATCAAGCTGTGCATTTACCTTATGTTCAACGGAAGATAATTCATGGAACTCAGAGCGGATCCTTTTCGTTTCATCTTCGATCTGAAGGATGTCCTGTCGCAATCCTTTGACACTCACCTTTGTATCCTGCAGCTGCTGATTTAGATCTGAAAGGGAATGAAGAGATATCTGCTTTTCTGATGGAGAAGAAATCAGGCCCGCTGCAGCTTCAGATTTCTCTAGAAATTGATGGAGATCTTCGGACATCCGTTCCATGCTGTTTTTCATCAATAGAATTTCATTTTTCAATTCTGCTGAATCCCTTTGTATCACTTTCATCTGCCGGATCTGTCCGGCTGCCTCTTCGTCAGGTTTAAAATGCTCCATTGGATGAGGATGGTCCAGTGATCCGCAAACCAAGCATGGCTCACCGTCCATTAACTGTTCAGAAAGTTTTGCCGCCAGGACTTTCGCCTGGTCCAGCTCTCTTTTAGACACGAGCTGCTCTTCCATTTCCTCGGCCGTATGAGTCATCAGTTCTTGACCATACTGAAGATCGGACAGCTCATTATAAAGTGCAAGAATGCGGTTTCCTGTTTGCTGAATCTTGTTTTCAAGCTGTTTTTTCTTTTCGTTCAGCCGCTCCGATTCGGCTTCGTTTGTACCCAGGAGTTTAATGGTTTTATCAAAGGCTGCATTTGCTTCCCTGAACTGTTTGGCTGTATAGTCCATTTCCAAAGCATACTCAGCTGCACGGTTAATCCTCTCTCTGTCTGCGGAAGAAACATTTGTTGCTTTTAACTGCATTTGCAGTTCATTCTGCCGGTTAATGGCTTTATGCAATAATTCTTCTGCCGCTTTCTGCTGGCTGTGGACCGAACGCTGCTGTTGCTTCTGTTCTGTTAGAATTTGCTTTTTTTCTTGTGCGCTCTTCTTTTTCAAACGCGCTTCTTTTTCCATTTCTATGGCTGTAAGAAGCTGTTCTTTCCTTGCGATCAGAAGCGGTTCTTGGTTCTCTTTTTCTTTTTTTGCTTCTTCATACCTATGATCCGTATCATCCGTCCGTTCTTTCGCCTGATAGGTCTGAACGCGCAGTTCTTCTTCTCTTTTTATATAATAAGCCCATTCTTCCTCGGCCTTTTCAGCGGCATCACCATAGGGCATCAACAGATCTGCAGTCCTTGCGTTCTGCAATTTTTGTTCAAAGACTTGAATCCTGCCGGCATTTGTTTGAAGCCGTGCTTCTTCCTCTTCCAAAGCTTTCAGCTGTACCTGTGCTTGCCAGATCTGTCTATTTTTTTCGTAGCTTTGTTCTTGTGCATCTGTCTCTTTCCTCTTTAAAGTTACCTCTTGCTGAGCTTGATTCCAGGCCATCTCAGCATCCTTGAGGGCTTCCTTGGAGGCATCGCCAAGACCCGCCTGCTCTGCAGACAGATGATCCCTGACCCCTTTTGCCTCTTCCACACGTTTCTTTAATTTCTGGTTTAAACTGTCTCCGTACTTTTCAAGCTGAAACAGCCGCTGAAGCATCTGTCTCCGTTCTGCTCCCTTTAACGATAAAAACTCAGCAAATTTTCCTTGGGGCAGGACAACCGCACGCGTGAAATCTTCAATGGTAAGTCCAAGAAGCTGCTGCACCTGCTGTGTTACATCCCGTTCTTTATCAGCATGGACCACCCAGCTATCATTCTCTTTTTCGAGCAGCCTGCATGTGCTGGTGCGAATCGTGTGCTCTCCGGTCCGCTTATAGTTCCGTTCAATTTTATACCGTGAAGGAGCTGATCCTCCACCAAGCTCAAATGTAAACGATACAGAAAGTGTGTCCTCGGCATGGTTCAGTATGCCCTGTGTGCCGCCAGCTGCCCGTTCTACTTTTCCATACAGCGCAAGGGTAATGGCATCAAGAATGCTGGATTTGCCGCTGCCGGTTGGGCCGAAGATTCCGAAGACCCCTCCCCCGCACAGCGTATCAAAATCGATGCTCTGTTTTTCGCGAAAGCTTTGCAAACCTGCCACCTGCAATAAGATCGGCCTCATTCTGCAGCACTCCTTTCCTCTTCTTCATCTGAAATCAGCTCGAGAAAAAGGGACATCACCTTTTCATCCGGAATACCGCCGCCTGTCTGACGTTCGTAAAATTTACTGAACAGCTCGTCGATGGGCAGCTTCTTCTGTACAGCCATTTCCTGTGAAGTGCTGTTTTCAAAAATGGGTTTGATATGAATAATGCCTTTATGGGCTTTTCTGATGAATTGTATATCTTCCATCGCGATGCTGTCCTGCACAGAGATAGAGAGATCCACCCAGGCACTGCTGTTCAGCCCTTCCTCCAGCCAGCGGTAAACCTCTGCTACTCCTTTTGCCTGATAGACGACCAGCGGCTTTCCGCATGTCAGCGGAATCTCTTTTATCTCAGCAGCTTTACCTGGTTCAACATCAACAATAGTGACGGATTTCGTGTGGCCTGCTTCCGAAAAACTGTAACTGAGCGGCGAACCGGAATACCGCGCGGCCGTTTTGGCCCTCTTGACGTTCTGGGGCCGATGGAGATGGCCAAGAGCTACGTATTGTGCAGCTTCCGGCAGTGTTTCAGCCGCGACTGTATAAGCTCCCCCTATATGTACTGGCCGTTCTGAGTCACTCTCGTTGCTGCCTGCAACATATAAGTGGCTCATCGCGATATTGACGCATTCAGGTGAAAAATGGCCCGACATCATTTGAAAATATTTTCCGACCCAGCTATCGTACTCATTTCGTAACTGCAGTTCTTCTCCGGAATCAGAAAGCATTTCTCTTAATCTTGATTCTGAGGGGTAAGGCAAAGCACAGACATTCAATTTCTCCTGTGTGCGCTTAATGCCATATGAATACATTTCCGTCCCAGGCAGCCCGACAAGTGTTATGCCTAGATTTCCTGCAAGGGGTGAGGAAGCGGAAAGACGGTCAGGATGGTCATGATTTCCCGCAATGGCGATCACATGCCGTTTTCCTTTATCGCTCAGCCGTGCCATCGTATCATAAAACATCTGTTCCGCTGCAGCCGGCGGGTTGACTGTATCAAACACATCACCCGCCATGATCACTGCATCTACTTTTTCTTCCTCTGCGATGCTGACCAGTTCATCGAGAAACTGCTGCTGTTCTTCCAGTCTGCTGCGCCCTTCCAGTGTTCTTCCTAAATGCCAATCTGCCGTGTGAAGCAGCCTCATTCTGCTCCCTCCTTTTCTTTCTTTTGCCACTCTATTTCACTTGCAATAAATGGCCTCCGTCAAAGAAATACAAATAACTCGCTTTAACTGGCTTCTTTAAGATCCGCTCTATCGCTTTTCCATATAGCTCCAGCTGCACACGATACCGTTCAAGCAATATCTGCTTCGCTCCATCAAATCCTCCGGCAAAGCGGTTGCTGATGGTATCCGACTTATAATCTATCAAAATAAACCCATCTTCTTCAGCAATCATACAATCGATAACACCTTGTACAAGAATAGTTTCCTTGGCTGTACCCTGCCATGTCAACGCGGCTTCCTCCACGGGGAGCGCCATGCTGAACGGCATCTCTCTTATGATGTTTGGTGCCTGGCTTACCCTTTTTCCAATGTCGGTTTCAAAGAATCTGGAAATGGCGCCAAAGTCAATATGAGCAGCCTGTTCGTCTGTTAAAAGTTCCTTGTTCACCATTTTTGCAAGCAGCTCTTTAATCTGTTCGGGTTCAGCCTGCAAGGACAGATCAATATGCTGCATAACAGCATGCATAGCCGTTCCCCGTTCTGCCGCTGTCAGCGTTTTTTCCTGCATAAACCTTGGCCTGCTCGCATTTGCCGACGAAAAGCCGCCAGCCAACGGACGATCGCTGTACTCATCGAGGAACTGATACTGTTTTTTAATTTCGGTGACCGACTGCTTCGATAAAGTCGCCGTCGATAGTTTGTAGCCATATTCCCAGTTCAGACGCCGTTCTGCTTCTTCTTTTTCTTCAGAACCGAGATCGACAGACTTGTATTCTTTAATAGCTGATAGAATTTCTTCCTGAAGAATTTTTCTGCCTTCGTGTTCTTCTTCATAATCCGCAGCATCAAAGATATCGATCCGCCACTTCGCCGGGTCAATATACGTTTCGCCTCTTCCCTGTTCTGCACTTTGCAAATGGTTTCTCAGATCGCCGCTGTCTTTGTGTCTGATTACCGCACGGCCAATCCAGTCCAAATAGCTTTTTGCCTGTGAGCGGTCATAGTCCGGGAGAAGCCATTCTTCGCTTCCCAGTGCTTCTCCCCATTGATTGACGGACTTCTCCAGATCGTTAAGTGTCCCCAGCAGATAAAGCTTTTCTTTCGCCCGTGTTAAGGCGACATACAATACCCTCATCTCTTCTGCCAGCAGCTCCATTTTCTTTCTGCGCTGAATCGCTAGCTGCGGAAGCGTAGGATAGGCCACCCTGAATCTCGGATTAATATACCGTGTGCCAAGCCCGAGTTCTTTATGCAGAAGAACGCTCTCCTTCAGGTCCATCGTATTAAACTGTTTATTTAACCCCGCTGCAAAAACAACCGGGAATTCCAGACCCTTACTCTTATGAATCGTCATTACCCGCACGACATCTTCCTGTTCTCCAAGTGCACGGGCCGCACCCAGGTCCTTCCCGCGGTCCTGCATCCGTTCGATAAATCGAAGAAATCGGAAGAGCCCGCGGAACGATGTTTTTTCGTATTGCCTTGCCCGGTCGTATAGCGCACGAAGGTTAGCCTGCCGCTGTTTGCCACCAGGAAGGCCCCCTACGAAATCAAAATAGCCCGTTTCCCGGTAGATTCTCCAAATTAATTCTGCGAGAGAACCTTGTCTCGCGGTTTCACGCCACTGACCGAGCTTCTTCGTAAAGTGCTGCAGCCGGCTGATGATGTTTTCATCTTCTCCGGTGGCGATGTATTCTGTCACTGCGTCAAAATAGGTGCCTTTTTTATCTGCCAGCCGGACAGCGGCCATTTCATCCCCGGTGAACCCTACAATTGGAGAACGCAGTACAGAAGCGATCGGGATATCCTGCAGCGGGTTATCAACGACTTTTAACAGGGAAAGCATAATGTTGACTTCCACAGCTTCGAAATACCCGCTAGAAAGCTCCGCGTAAGAAGGGATGCCCTGGCGCTTGAACTCTTCCAGGATGATGGGAGCCCAGGAGCTCGTTGCACGGAGCAGAATAACGATATCTTTATATTTTACCGGCCTCATGTTTCCTGTTGTCTTATCAAGAACCTGATAAGAGGCATTACTCTCTGTGCCGATCAGCTGTTTAATTTTCTCTGCCATTACCCTTGCTTCAAGCAGTACTGTTTCACTGTCCGATTTCTCGCTTTCACCGGTCGCCTCACCCTCTTCATCAAGTACAGGGGAACTTTTATTGATGAGCAGAAGTTCTGCTTCCACTTTTGCGGTTTCCGGATAATAATTTGCGCCAAAAGAAAGTTCAGCTTCCTTGCTGTATGCGATTTCGCCAACAGACTCATTCATGATCTGCTTAAAAATATAGTTAGCAGCATCAAGTACTTCCGAACGGCTCCTGAAGTTTTTTGCCAGGTCGATCCGCAGTCCGTTTCCTCCATCACCCTGCTTGGAAAATTGCTTGTATTTCGATAAGAAAAGTCCTGGTTCAGCCAAGCGGAAACGATAAATGCTCTGCTTCACATCCCCGACCATAAACAGGTTCCCTTGTTCTCCTTTTCCTTTGCTGACCAGCCTGACAATGGTTTCCTGCACGAGGTTCGTGTCCTGATACTCGTCAACCAGAACCTCTACAAAACGGTTTCTGTATTCAAGCGCTGCAGAAGAAGGTACTGGGTTCTCAACTGTTGAAGAAGGCGCGCTCAAGATCTCCAGACAAAAATGTTCAAGATCCCCAAAATCAAGCAACCCCTTTTCCTGCTTTTCTTTTAAAAAACGGCGGCCAAACTCTTGAACCAGTTCTGCAAGATATTTTACAACCGGGGCCATCTCCTGCAAGTGAATCACATACGACTCCGGTGGCCTGCTGAACAGATCTTCTTTTATTTGAGAGACTTTCTTTTTTACCTGGTCCCGCATCTTCTTTACTTTTTCTTTGAGAACAGGATCTACCTCTTTTCCGCGCACCTGTTTCATCGTTGCAAAAGCACCGGATTGAAACACGTCATAAAGCTCTTGCCAGGATAAGACTGCAGCGGCTTCAAGGCGCTTTACAAAAACCAGATCGTTTTCAATCGTTTCTCCGTATGCGGCAGGTCCTTCAGGAGACCGTGCTGTGTCAAGTGCACGTTCAAGCACGGTTCCTAAGCCTTTCAGCTGCATCGCCACATCTTCCAGCAGCTCTTTCGTCCAAGGCAGATCATCGATTATCGCCACTTCACCAGCATCATACTGAGCCGCCATTTGCTGCAGCCATTGTGCTGGTTCAGGATGGCTTCTTGAAAAATCATAGAGCTTTAGAATAAGGCGCTGCAGTTCAATATCATTCCGATCTGAACTGTATGCATCAACCACATCAAAGAACGCATGGCCCTCTCCCTTGCTGTACTCTTCTTCAAACAGATTTTCCAATACTTCCTGCCTGATTAATTCTGCTTCGGTGTCATCGGCAATCCTAAAGCCCGGATCCAGATCGATCTGATAATAATACTTTCTCAGTACTTCAATACAAAAGGAGTGAAGCGTGGAAATGGAGGCTTTATTCAGCAAACCGAGCTGCCTTCGCAGATGGAGCGAGGCCGGATGCAGAGAAAGCTCTTTTTCAATCGCATCTCCTATCCTTTTTCGCATCTCAGCAGCGGCGGCGTTTGTAAATGTAACGATGAGCATTCTGTCGACATCAGCGATTTCTTTTCTGATCATCGAAATAATCCGCTCAACAAGCACGGCTGTCTTTCCCGATCCTGCTGCAGCAGCAACAAGAATATCCTGCCCTCTCGATTGAATCGCTTGCCACTGGTCATCTGTCCATAAGCTGTCTGCGGGCTTTTCTGCTATTTTAATCATCGCTGCTTCCTCCTTCCTCGTTCATTTTGGCTAATATATTCTCATCACTTTCGTCTTTTAACAGCCTGTATTGATTTTCTTCGAGCGACTGGTCGAACTGGCATACCGAACGATAGGAGCAGAAGGTACATGGCACTTTACTTTTCATTTGATAAGGGGAGATATCTATGACCCCTTCCGTAATGTCTGTGCCGACATCCTTAATGACCTTTCGAACATAATTCGTCATCGTTGAAAACTCTTCCTCGGTTGCTACAGATGAGTGAGTAGGATGAAAACCCTTCGAAGTAATGGAAACAGGTATGATATCTGATTTCTTTTCAAACACCGTATCCATCAATTGCACCGTCTCAGTATCTGCCAGTACCAAGCCTTTCATCTTGAACTTCTTGTAAAGTTCGTGCTGCACCTCTTCAAGCGTCAGCAGCTTTTTGTTTGAAACTAATGGGTTATGGATGTGGAAATACAGAACACCGGCCGGGTGTGCTTCCCTTCCGAGCCATTGTTTGGAGTGGCTGATGACAACATCAAGATACGTAAGCATCTGCAGGGCGATCCCATAATAAACTTCTGAGAGGTTTAACCCTGTCGAGCTTGATTTATAATCAATGATTCTTAACATCAGTCCGTCTGACCCTTCGGCGGAATCCACACGGTCAATTCTTCCGATAATCTCCATGGTTGTGCCGTTTGGCAATTGATATTTAAGCGGCGGAAGGGGCTGCTGTTTGCCGAACCCCAGTTCAAGGCCGATTGGAGCAAAGCCGCTGGCTCGCGCATGCTCGCTTAACATATGGGACGCTCTGCCGACAATATCCTTTAATTTGCTCTTTATATATAAATGGCGTTTCGTACTGAGCAAGATCTGGCTCTGAAGTTTTAATGCGAGGCTTTCCACCATGTCTCCCGCAATGCGGTAACAATCCTTCATGGAAAGATCGCGCCAGCTCATGTGGTTGGAGCCCAGAAAATCATCCATGTTCTTTAGAGCGGCATGAAACAGCTGACCGATATCAGGTGCTTCCAATCTATACAGCTTTCTTTCGTGCAGCTTCAGCCCATAGGAAAGAAACTGTGAAAAAGGACATGACTGGTGCAGTTCCATCCTTGAAACGCTGGCCGTAATCTCATTTCCGTATAACTCTTTCGTTACAGCCGGTGTGAGGTTGTTTTCCTGGTTAAAATAAAATAGACTTCCCAGCACGGTTTCCCCCAGCCATTTCCACCTATCCTGAACGGTAGTCCAATTATAAACATCCCACCAAACCCCTGAGATGGGATAGCCTTTCTTCCATTCACGCAGCTGGGTATTGAGATAGGAAATCGCCTTTTGAGGATGCTGGATATAAGCCAAATCGTTGCCGTTTTCCGGATCGCTTTGAATCAATTCTTCTTTAAGTCCAGGGAACAGTGATTTCACCCTGCCGATCACCATGGAAGGAAGCAGATTCTTCCCCTCCTCATCTGCCAGCGGATAAGAGATATACAGCTTGTCTGTGGCATTCGCCAGTGAAAGATAGATGAGGAATTGTTCATCTAAAAGCTGCCTTCTTGAATCAGGAGCAAGAGGCAGGCCGTTCTTTTCAAGAACATTCCTGTCATCTTCTGAAAGTATTCCTTCCTCCTTCGGCTTTGCCGGCAGAATCCCGTCATTGACCCCCAATATGAAGTGGCATTTTACGCCTGAGTAACGGGAGCGGTCCATCGTTCCGGCGAGCACCTGATCGAGGGCAGGCGGTACAAGGGCAAACTTTAGGCTTTCTAAGCCTGTATCCAGCATTTTGATCCATAGATCAAGCTTGATGCTTTCTTCACCCGTAATCTCTACCATCTCATCAAGAAGCTCTACAACTGCATCCCAGACCTGATCATGTTCTCGTGCAATCCTGAGCTTACCTTCCTGCTGTGCTCTTTGACTGAGACGTTCAAGCTTCATCGGGATGTGCAGACGTTCAAGATAAAGAAACAGCACCTCACAGAACCCCCGGACATTGTCCGCGTTTTTCAAGTCATGTGAAAGTTTGTCCAGCGGAGACGCAACCATATGCCTGACTTCGTTCAGCCGCTCCTGCTTTTCTTTTTCCTCATCTGTCTGGACGAATTCATGTTCTTCCAGCGCCTGAAAACGCTGCACCTTCCACGGCTTCTTCTCTATCCAGCGATATCCCTGAATGCCGTATGCGAGCACATAATTCTCCAGTTCATCCATTTCATGGCGAAGTTCTGCCCATGAAAAATCACTGTCTACAGGATAAAGCAGATCTGTTTTTACAGCACGGAAAACCGATTCGTACCGCCAGTTGCTTGTCACAGCTTCCAGCGACGACCGGATCAATTCAACGAGTGGATGGTGAAGCATCGGTTTCTTCTGATCTAAAAAGACGGGAATTTCATATTCCTCAAAGACCGTTTCAATCAGGTCGTAATAATCATTCATGTTTCGAATGGAGAGGGCGATCTCCCTGTATCGGTAGTTTTCATCACGGACAAGGCGGATGATCTCCCTGGCAGCGGCCTCGATTTCCGTTCTCCGATTAACGGCAGATTGAACAGAAATGCCGTTTGGCGCATCAAATTCCATAGCTGGCCTGCGGTCGAACTGGCTTTCTAAATGAGCCAGAGACGGTGTGCCGCTGAACCTTGGCGTTTTTTCCAGAATAACCGGCTCTCTTTCAAACACACCCTCTTCCTGTGCTATTTTTTTAATGGAGAGAAGTGTATTTTTCGGAGTATAGAACAGATCAAGCTCATGGGGATGTCCAGAACTTTCGTATGAATCAAGAGTCAGGGCAACTGTTACATGATCTGCATGTTTCAGCAGCATCCGAATGACTTCAAGTTCCTGCGGCGTGAACTGGTGAAAACCGTCTATGTAGAATTCAGCCTCTTTTATATACTCTGAATAAGGAATCTTCTCTGCCAGCAGCCTTAAATAATCCTCGGTATCCACGTATTTATGAACCAATGCTTTTTCTAATTCTCCATAGATCAGGGCGAGGTCCGTAAGCTTGTCCTGAAGAACAGTTCCTTTTGCGTCGCTGTTAAATTGCAGCAGCGTCTGAGCGTTCCAGTCGAGCTGCTCGGCATCCACGCAGTATCGCTTGAATTCAGTGATCATATTTTCCATAAGTTCATAGAATCCATTCTGATCTGACGCTTTTTTAAATACCTTTAGATCCTGTTTTTTGTTTTCTATTATTTTTCTGAGCATCATGTTCATTCCGACACTTGTAATATGAAGTCTGGTCATCCCTCCGACATCACCGAGGACTTTCCATGCCATACGGGAAAAACTGAACACCTGGGCACGCATCATTCCTTCGAGGCCAGGTGTCTTTGCCAACTCATATTCGGATTGAAATGTCATCTGATCGGGCACCAAATAGATAATGGGTTTTCCCTCCGGATTTGCAAAAAGAGATTCTCTGATCTCGCTTAAACTGCGGTCACTCTTTCCGCTTCCGGCTCTTCCAAGAATAAAGCGCAAACTCATATCCTCACCTCTGTCAACCTAATAATCTTAAACCTATTATCTCATAAAACAGTATGTAAAAGAATGATAACGACTGCAGAAAAGCCTGCCTTTAACTGGAACAAGGCAGGCACTGATCATTCTATTCATTATTGCTTTATGTTTCTTTTATTCATGTACATTCTTTCATCCGCAAGACGCAGGTAATGATCAATATTGTCAACCGCATCCGCATGAAGGCAAATGGTTCCATAGGCCAGCGAGACCTTTTCATTCCACGAACGCAAATACAGATCAATCTGGCCGGCCAGCTGATAGGCCGTTTGTTCTGTATGGCCGGGAATCAAGAATACAAACTCGTCGCCTCCAAACCGGAAGCCGAGATCCATTTTCAGCTTTTCCGCAAAGAAAGCGATCTGCTGCAGCAGCTCGTCTCCCATATGATGGCCGAACTGGTCATTGATCTCTTTAAAATCATTGATGTCCATCATAATCAGTGACAGTGGATATTGGCCCCTTTTTGCCTTCAGGACCTCTGTTTCCAGGCAATGATAAAAGTAGCGCCTGTTATATAGGTTCGTTAATGGGTCTCTGATGCTCAGCTCTTTCAGATCGGTTACTTGCTTTGAAAAATAACCGCTTAAAACCCCGATCATTAAAGAATTGGCAGCATGTCCCCATCTCTCCAGGAAAAACAGTTTGTTTTCAGCTGTTTCTTCCTTAATCAGGTTCTGAATAACACTGTTGCCCGCCTGCCTCAGACTCTTTGCTAAAAGAGGAAGGAGCTGATGGGGGATTGCCCTTTGCCCGGCAAAATCATATCCCTGCTTGAAACCCCGATCTTCAATTCGTTCCATGCAGGAGTTAAATTCTTCATTATGTATAAAAATGCCTTTTATCAAGGCAGTTAACATCCATTTAAGATGCATCTGGTATTCTGAATCTGTATAGGTCAGAAAGGGAACAAACAGTTCATTCTTTTCCAGATGAAGAAGGTGCCTCTCGATAATGCTGGGAATGGATTCGATATGAAGGTTATAAAGACGGCTTTTGAGGTCGGCAATGTCCGTTTCTGGCATAGGTTGGATCCCTCTATTCAATATAGTATTTAAGAAGCGGCCGGCTTTAGAACAAGATGTATTTGGCCGAACATAACAAAAAAGCCATCTCCCCTGCAGGGAAATCGCTCTTTCCCCTTTGGCAACCCGGCTGCCATAGTTTTTACAAACATTAGGCCCGCGGCTTTGCGTCCCACCTTTTCAGATGGTTTGCTCTGAGACAAAGGTCTCTTTTATTTATCCAATATAGTAATTATATACCATATAACCTATTTTTACCAACATCAAACACGAACCTTAGACCTATTTTTTCGTTTTCCATCTTTTGTACCATCGATAGCCGACTCGTACACCATTCAGCACCGGATAAGGAACTCTAAGAGGGAATCTATAAAAGAACGGCTGATAGATTTTATAATAAGCCTTTCTTAAATCTTTCCATTTATAGCATTCCTCTTTCTTGCAAAAATCTGAAACATCCACAATGATTCCCCGCCCATTAGAAATCATTACATTTTTCCCGTGAACATCCCGGGGAAAAAGGCCGCGGTTTCGAGCATAGCAGAGTGCTTCATCCACGTCACGAATCACGTTTTCGGAAATTTTCACCCCTTTATGCAGGCAATCATAAAGTGTTATTCCTTCGATTCGCTTTAGGATCAAATGGCGTTCTCCATATCCGTAACAGCGTGAATACCCAGGGTGCTCACCCAGCTGCCGGTAAACAGATATCTCTTCAAGCAGGTCTTCATGATTTCTGCCGTAAATCTTAACGACTTGGTCAGGGAAATCAGGATGGACGAAAACGGCAGCATAATTGCCGCAGCCCAGAAGCTCCCACGGTTGAGGAGCAAACAGAACTTCCACAGGATCACCGGGATTCCTGCTAATTATTTTTACTTCTTGTGTTAACTCCTCTGATAACTCCGTATACTTTTTCATGATTCACCTGGCCCGATTCCTAAGTCTCTCGCCGAAAGCTTTGAACAGCTCTGCTATTTGCGCTCTATCATCGTACCAAAAAGAAAATGTTTCATCAGCAATTCTGCTTTATTTCGAAGATGGACGTTCGGGAATCTCATGACTTCCTGATATCCCCGGATAAAAATCTGATATTCTGTGATGTCATCCACTGGCCTTCCATCCGTTACTTTAATTTTACGGGCCATCATTTCTTTTTTTACATCTCTTAATTCAAAACTGATGGCATTCATCACGTTCTCGATGAGGGTGACATACGGCTGCCTTAATTTGAAAGGAGAAACGGCTATCACTTTTAAATCACGGTTAAAGATGGTGAGCAGCATAGGATACATAATATATTTATCTACTAGTATACGATCTCTTTCATCGCCATATAACATTTTTGTTCCTCCCGATCGCCGTTCAACCCGTTTTTCCGGCAACCGACAAAATATTAGACAGCTTAAACGTACGGATTTGTTTTCGAAGACAGCAATAGGCGGTTAACGTTTCTCCTTCACAAGAAACCGGAAAAACGTAACGCTGAGTAAACTGCCCGCCGCCAGACTGATAGATCATCATAAAGGGAGAACGTTCAGACACACAACGCATCAGCAATCGATTCATTTTAGCCACCGCCTTACCATTTATTTATTCATAGTATATGCGAACAAACGTTCTTTATGCAACTAGAAAAATATGCCTACCCTTAGTAAGGATAGGCATAAACCCTAATATTATTACACGCTTTGCAATAATCCTTTCTGTCCCAGTGCCTGATGAAGGCTTCCTGCGATGGAAAATCCCTCAAAGCTAATTCCCAGAGCAACAACGGTCTGAGCAAGTTCTGGCCGCATGCCTGTCAATGTTACCTCCACACCGAGAAGCTTTAAGGATGTAATCACTTGAAAAAGGTTATGGGCGACCATCGTGTCAATGATTGGAACACCTGATAAATCAATATAAAGGTGCTCAATCTGCATCTCCATACATTCATTAAGAGCGATCTCCATGATCAATTTCGAGCGGTGGGTATCAATGGGGCCGACGAGAGGCAGGACCCCGACGGTCTGCGTAAGGCGGACAACAGGAACAGACAGCTCTTCAAGTGCCTCTCTGGCCAAGTCGAGCAGATGATTATTATAGTCGACATAGGCCACACTGAAAGAATAAACCACCTTATCCAATAATGGATCAATAATAGTCACAGCCTTCATGACTGTATGGTTATCGTAATCATTTCTTTCCACTTCTTTTCCAATGAATTCCCAGATGATCGTCCGGTAAAGCCGTGTAGAATCGAGGGCTGTATCAAGGGACAAATTGATTTCTACCGCAATTTCCCCGCTTTTTTTTCCCCATTCTAAAAATCTTTTTTCTGATTGTTCGAGGTTTGAGAATAATGCTTCACCGATGAATTGAAACAGTTCGATGCGCCAATCGATTAAAAGCTGCTTTTGCTGGTCATTCGGCGGATTGATCCCATTCTTTATCCGATTCTGCGTTACGGCCTCAGCAAGTTCCACTTTATGCTGAATAATGCAGTCTCCCAGAGCTCTTAAGTTCTTGTCCATCGTCTACCCCTCATATCGTTTATATTGTCCTATCATCATACACTATAGAAGGCTTACAATAAACGATTTCCTACCTTTGACGACGAGCCTCATCATAAGTGCCTAAATATTCTTTGATCTCTCCTTCATGAACCCAGGCCACACGGTTGAAGAGCTTATTTAAGAAGTACCGGTCATGCGAGACAGCTACGACAGTTCCGTTATATTCTTCCAGAGCATCCTCCAGGACTTCACGTGAATCAATATCCAGATGGTTGGTCGGCTCATCAAGCAGCAGCAGATTAACATCCTGGTGGACGAGCTGTGCAAAGCGAAGGCGGGTATTCTCTCCTCCGCTTAAATCCCTCACCTTCTTGAACACGGATTGTCCATAAAATAAAAACTTGGCAAGCAAATGCCTTGCTGCCCCTTCATCAACAGGAACAGCTTCACGAAAAGCAGACAATACCGTTTCATCCGGGTGACTGTTCAGTCCGGTCTGGGAAAGGTATCCAAGTTTAACGGATCTTCCAATCTCAATAAGACCAGTGACTTCCTGCTCCCCTAAGATCGCTTTTAACAAGGTAGATTTTCCTGTCCCATTGTTGCCTACAATTGCAACCTTTTCACCAAAACGGATAAAAAGATCAACTTGTTTCAGTATTTCCCTGCCAGGATAGCTTGCCGTCACATCCAGCATAGAAAGGACTTCTTTTCCGCTTCGATCCTTCATCTGAAACGAGATTTCTGTCTTTCTGCGGTTAAGTAACGGACGTTTGATTTTCTGCATCCTTTCTATAGCCCGTTCCATGCTGCGGGCCCGTCTGTGAAGATCGCCATTGTCACCCCTGATCGCCCAGTCGCGCAGACGCTTAATGGCCTCCTGCATTTTTTTTATTCTTTTTTGCTGTTCTTGATACTGAGCAAATTCAGCAAGCAGGCGTTTTTCTTTTTCAGCTGAAAAAGCACTGTAATTCCCGTGATAGAGGATCACTTCTCCGTCTTCCAGATCATAAATTTTGTTCACGGTACGGTCCAGGAAATAGCGGTCATGTGAGATGATGACGACAGCCCCCTTGTATTTCAGCAAATAGTCTTCAAGCCATTCCATCGTACTTAAATCAAGATGGTTGGTCGGTTCATCAAGCAAAAGCAGATCCGGCTCCTTCAGAAGCAGGCATCCGAGCCCTGCCTTTGTCTTTTCGCCTCCGCTGATGGAAGAGAATGGCTGGTCTTTTACGGCTTCAAGACCGAGGCCTTTTACGATTCCGTTAATCTTGGATTCGATGGAATACCCCCCCATTTCTTCATATGTCTCCTGCAAACCATATAGCTGATTCAGCCATTTATCCAGCTGTTTTTCGTTTGGAGTCTCACTCATTTTTGCAGTCAGAGCATGTATTTTTTCTTGAATTTCATGAAGTTCAGAAAAGGACTGCATAAACACCTCATAAACCGAGGCATTATCCGATCGGACCGGCACCTGCTCCAAATAGCCTGCCGCCGATCCTTTCTTGAGATGAACACTTCCTTCGTCCGGATGCTCTGTACCTGCAAGCAGTTTAAATAATGTACTTTTTCCGGTTCCGTTACGCCCGATCAGGCCTATCCGGTCTGTGCTATGGATTTCCAGAGATATATTATTAAATACGGTATGTCCTCCGAAGCTTTTTGTGAGTCCGTTCGCGGAACAAATAATCATAGGTAAACACTCCTCAAATTTGGTGGTTACCCATTCTTCAAATAAATTAAAACACAAAAAACCATGGGCAAGCATACCTGCCCATGGTTGATCCGTTGATGAGGAATGGGTATGGAAAACTTACTGATGCACTAATGTTGTATAAATTTGGACAGACTTCTCCCGTTGACAGCTATTACATGTGTAATAGAGCGTACTTCAACCGTCAGCCAATCCACCATACAACGTACACCATTCAGCATTCCTACCCCTCCTTTCATCCAAAAGTATATTTGTTCCAATTATACCATTTTTAAATTTTGTATTGCAATAGGCAGCGCGCCATTTTATGAAGATTCATCCACATGAATAATCGCATCAAATCCTGCTTTAATGGCTTTCCGTGCTGCCTCTTCTGCATTCCCTTTTTGTTTAAAACAGCCAATTTGGACTCGATAGAGCCTGTCATGCTTTTTTTCGTTAACCCGATGCACGCCTTCTCCTTCCCTTTTTATGCTTTCCAATTGATCTTTTACATCCTGAAGAAAATCTTCAAAACTCTTCCCGTTCCTTTTTAACGCGTTCACAGGGTCTTTCCGCCTGCCGGGATCCAGCTGAAAATGTCCTTTAATATGCAGAGTGGGATTCCATTCATAGGTTTGGCACAGCCAGGAAAAAAACCAGACATATCGTTTGTATGCTTCTACCCATGAAATCTTTCCGCCGTAGCACAACTCCACTCCTATAGCCCAGTCGTTCGCATCAGACACCTGTCTTCTGACATGCCAGGCTTTCTCGCGCAGCGGGATGATGATCAGGATGTCCTGATCATCAATAAATACATGAGCAGAAGCGGCTAAATGCCTGCTGTTAAAATAGTTGAAATTTTGCAGGGCAGTGGAGCCTTCATTTCCAGTGTCATGGGCAACCGCGTACCTCGGTATTCTGTTGCCGCCAGGCCTGTGCCTCCACTTTTTATCAATCAGCATAGAAGTGATACTGTAACGATTCCCGACCAAACCTATCCCTCATTTCCTTTTTACCTATAAGTAGGCAAAAAAAAACAAAAGGAGCTGCCTTTACAGACAACTCCTCCGACTTTAATTCGCCGCGAACACCCACACCCAGTAGATGATTCCTGCGAGAAAACCAATTCCAAGCAGCAAAAACCATAATGTACTGTTTTTCATCTTCCAACCTCATTCTTATTTCATTTCCACTTCGAGGGTACCATATCGGAAACGAGAAAAGAAGTTCCAAAACAGGAAACTTTGTGTCAATAACAGATAAATGTTTGAGTAAATGGCCGCCACAGTATACTATATTTAATAGAAGCGTCAATATTGAACTAAACGTAGAATAGGTGAATGATATGAGTGATAAACGCACGGAATCTATTGCAGAGCTCGAAACCAGCTTCCAAACCGTCTTTCGGACTTTCAGGAAAGACATCAATGACCTTTTTTCTGATGACGTCCCCTCCAATGAGTTCGGAGTACTGAATTTGTTAAAAGATAAAGATTTCCTTACTGCATCTGAACTGGCAGCAGAAATGAAGGTGTCTTCAAGCCACATTACCGGAGTAACAGACCGTCTAATAAAAAAAGGTATGATCACAAGAGAACGTTCGGTTACTGACCGAAGAATCGTATACGTTAAAATAACAGAAAAAGGCCATTCTGTTGCAGAAAAACTGGCTTCCATCCGCCGGGGCTATTTCAGAGAAAAGTTCTCCGGTCTCTCTGATGAGGAAATGGAAAGAATGATAGACTATTTAAACCGAATGATTTAGTCTTAGAAAAGGCAAAAACACTTAACCAACAAGTGTTTTTGCCTTTTTCAGTGCAGAAATTTTAAATTCAAATTCTTTTCCGCACCTTTAGAAAGATGAACCTAGGCTTCGAACGCATTGCAGCATTCTTTCTCTCTCTGATTGGGGAGACTGGATTACGTTGCCAAAATAGATGGATCGCTTGACCTCCATTCCGCAAAATTCAAAAATACTATGATCCCGCGCCAGATTCATTGCATAATGCATACCGTTCTTTTCGTAGATCTCAGAAGGCGTTCCAGTCGTGCAGATTGAAACTGCAGATTTTCCTTTTAACTGCGGAATGGGTTCTTCTCCATCCAGTTCATAAGCAAATCCATAGCTGAATACCCTGTCGATATACCCTTTTAGCAACGCAGGCATGCCTCCCCACCAGACCGGATAGATGAGCGTAAGGCAGTCACACCAGGTAAGCAGCTCCTGTTCTTTTTTTATATCAGTGCTGTACATATAAGCCAGGGACTGTTCATATTCCTCCTGTGTCAGAACCGGCTGAAATCCAGAAGAATACAGATTTCTGACAGCCACTGTGTGCCCGCTCCTCTTTAATTCCTCTGTATAAGTCTCCAGCAAAGCCATGTTGAAACTTTCTTTAGCCGGGTGGCAGTACAGTATGACATGATTCATCTAATCTCTCCTTCCTACATTGACACGTATATGACACTTCGATTATTGTTGAAACCAGATAAAGCAGAGTAAAAACCCGCCGAGGGCGGCGGGTTTTGTTTCATATTAGATGAGAAATAAAGATCGACGCAGTCCCAAAATAGACAAGCAATGAAAAAATATCGTTGAGTGTTGTAATCAGCGGCCCTGAAGCGACGGCTGGGTCGACGTTAAAACGATATAAAAGAAGCGGAATCAGCGTTCCTGCAAGGGTTCCAATAATAAGAGTCAAAAACAGCGAGCTTCCAACCACCAATCCCAAAATGGCATTTCCCTGCCAGAAAAAAGCAACGAGTGCGATAAGAATTCCGCAGGTAGTGCCAATGATCAGCCCGACTCCAAATTCACGGAGGATGAGTCGCCAGACGACCTTTTTATCGATGTCATTGGAAACAAGCCCACGGACCACGACAGCGAGTGATTGTGTACCCGTATTTCCGGTCATTCCAGCGATCATCGGCATGAAGAATGCGAGCGATACTACCTTTGACAGCGTATCCTCAAAAGCAGAAATAATACTTCCGGAGATAATGCCGATGAACAGGAGCAAGATCAGCCACGGAAGCCGGCGGTAAGAAGCAACGAAGGCACTGGTGTTAAAATCAATGGATTTTCCCGAAGCTGATAGCTTTTCAATATCCTCATTCGCTTCTTCGATCAAAACATCAAGCACATCGTCTACCGTTACGATTCCAAGCAAAACATCATTATCGTCCACTACCGGAACAGCAATGAAATCGTACTTTTCAATCGTGCGGGCCACTTCCTCCTGGTCCATGTCAGCAGCAACAGAGATGACCCGGGTAAACATGATGTCTTCAATCCGGTCGTTGAGGTCTCCCAGCAGCAGATCACGATAGGAAACGACGCCGGCGAGCTGCTTTTCTTCATTGATGACATACAAATAATAAATATTTTCAGCAAATCCGGCGAACGTCTTCAGTTTATCGACCGCATCGCGAACTGTAAACATCTGCGGGATCCAGACGAACCGATTGGTCATAATCCCGCCGGCGGTGTCGGCAGGATATTGCATGAGTGATTGGACCGTACGGGATTCATCCGCCTTCATGGATGCTAGAAAATCCTGAATCTCTTCAAATGAGAAATTACTTAGCAAGTCCGCCAGGTCATCGTTTTCCATCTCATTCATGATATGGGATGATCGTTCGATTCCTAATTTATGAAGAATCTCGATTTGAAAATGGCTGTCCAGTTCCTGAATGAGAGAAGCAAGCTGCCTTGTTGTCAGGAACGTAAGAAATTTATGCCGGTGTTTCTCCGGCAGTGTCTTATAGACTTCCGCGATGTCGTATGGGTGCAGTTCGTCCATTAATTCCTGGAACTCTTTCTTTCGAAGTTCTTTTAAACTTTTTATAACAAAAAGCAGGATCTGATTTTCCGTCATTTCCTTGAACACGAATGTCACCCCCTTGATATCGTTCTTATTATATAAGAATCTCCAAGAAACTGCGAATGCAACATTGCTTTTCAAAAAACGTGTTCTGCTGTATTGAATCTGTGGGAAAACTTGATGTATAATGAAAGCAACATAAGAAATAAGAGGGCAGCAACTGACGAGAACGTGTGGAATTGACCACAAGGAAGCTGCATTTTTTTAACCTAAAAAGCCGTTCGTCTGGGCAAAGGTAAGGAATCACTGTGTATATTCCTTGCCTTTTTTCTATTCTCAGGAGGTAATTGGATGGAAAACAAGCTAATACTCGATGGCACCCGTGTCGCAGCAGAAATTAAAGAACAGTTAAAAGAAAGAGTTTCGTCATTAACCAGCCAAGGCACCACACCGTGTCTGGCAACTGTTTTAGTAGGAGAAGACCCTTCTTCTGCTACATACGTGAAAATGAAAGGCAACGCTTGTGAAAAGCTAGGGATCCTATCAAAAAGGATTCATCTTTCAGCAGAGATCACCACGGAAGATCTATTAAACACTATCCATGAATTGAATCAGGATGAGAACGTGCATGGCATCCTTCTTCAGCATCCTGTACCTTCCCATATTGATGAAAGAGCCGCGTTTGAAGCGATCGACATTGAAAAGGATGTGGATGGCGTAACGAGCTGGGGATTTGGACAGACTTCGTTTGGATTTGGCAGCTATCCATCCTGTACGCCTGCAGCCATTATGGCCATTATGGATTACTATGACATTTCGATTGAAGGCAAGCACGCTGTCGTTGTTGGCAGGAGCCCTATACTGGGCAAGCCGGTTTCCATGCTGCTCCTTAACCGAAACGCTACCGTAACCACCTGCCATTCCTACACTCAAAATTTGAATGAGATCGTAAAACAGGCCGATATTGTCGTAGCGGCCGTCGGAAAGCCTAAGTTCATCCAAGGAGATTGGATCAAGCAAGGGGCCGTTGTCATGGACGCCGGCTATAATCCGGGCAACATTGGCGATGCTGATTACGAAGAATGCGAGAAAAATGCCGGAGCCATCACCCCTGTTCCAGGCGGTGTCGGTCCAGTCACTATCGCGATGCTGCTGAAACATACAGTGGATGCAGCTGAGAAAAAAATGGAGAATAAGTAAAATAGAAAAAACTGATCCGTGAATTTTCGCGGATCCGTTTTTTTGTGGACTCCTTAGAGCCGCCAAGTTGACCATAAAGGTGTTTTGGCGGGTATTTTCTCCGTTTCGGCGGGTAAATGCTCTATTTTCGCGGGTATTTTCATCTTAAACAAAGCAATAGCTGAGTGTATGCTTTTCAGGCATACAACAATATGAAATCTCCCGTATCAGGTGGACATATTCACTTACTGAAGTTTCATAAGATAAAAAAACACGAAGAACCGGTGATTTTCCAGCCGGTTCCTCGTGTTTTTTTCTTTTTATTTACATTTCATATTATTGAGCCGTCAGAACGAGCGGACCTTCTTTTGTTATGGCAATCGTATGCTCATATTGAGTGGATAGCGAGCCATCAAACGTACGGGCGGTCCATCCGTCATTATCTATTTTCACATAGCGTTTGCCTGTGTTCAGCATCGGCTCGATCGTAAGGACCATTCCTTCTTTTAAGAGCGGGCCTGTTCCTTTTATACCGGCGTGCGGCACTTGAGGATCCTCATGCATCACCCGTCCGATCCCATGTCCGATAAACTCGCGGACGACTGAAAGCCCTTCTCCTTCTGCATACTGCTGGATGGCATGAGAGATGTCTCCGATCCGGTTGCCAATCACAGCTTTTTCAATGCCGAGATAAAGTGATTTTTCGGTGGCCTCCATCAGATGGCGCGCTTTTTCAGATACTTCCCCTACTGTATACGACCATGCGGAATCAGCAAGCCAGCCGTTTAATTTCACGACCATGTCAATCGTCACGATGTCTCCTGATTTCAGTTTCTTTTTGTTCGGAAAGCCGTGGCAGATGACATCGTTCACCGAAGCACAAGTGGCAAAGGGATATCCCTGATAACCTTTTTGTTCAGGAGTTGCTCCGTGTTCTTTAAGAAACCTCTCCACAAAAGCATCAATTTCAAGTGTTGAAATACCCGGCTTGATGAGTTTCTTGATTTCTTTGTGGCAATTCGCCAGCAGCTGTCCGGCTTTGTGCATTTGTTCAATATCTTTTTTTGACTTATAAGTAATCATGAGTATCCTTTCCCATCCTGCAAATAAGTAAGGTGTAAACTTACTATATTCTTTGTTTATCTATTTGTTCCCAGCAAACTTGCTAAAAACAGCGCAAGGCGCAAATCAATGGTTGATTTACGCCTGATGGCTTTGTTTCATTCTCGATTCGACAACTTTTCCGCCAAGCCAGAGGACTAAGATGCCAAATACCGTGAGCCCTAGTTTCAATGGATTTTTTATCACATCCAAAAAATCATAGCCGATGAAGGAGATGATGGCGATCATTACGAGCTTCCCAAGAGCTACGGATAAAACGAATGTCTTTTGGTTGATCCGGGACAAACCGGCAATGACATTGATCAAAGCAGAAGGCGTAAATGGAAAACAGTAGATGAGGAAGAGTGTGCCGAAACCACGGCGTTCCATCCATCCCAGCAGCTTTTCAATCTTATGATGCTTTGTAATAAAATGAAGAAATCTTTGCTGGCCCAATTTCCGTACCAAAAAGAACACAATAATCGAACCGATTACTGCGCCCAGCCAGGAAAAGAGGGCTCCCAGCCAGAATCCGTAAGCCGCAGCGTTTCCAGCTACGATAATGAACAGCGGCAATACGGGAATAATGGCCTCAAGCAGCGGGAGAAGCACGCCGGGCAAGAAGCCTAAATCCCGGTATTGCTCTAAAAAATGCAGTATGTTTTCCTGCGAAAGATAAGTTTTCCACTCACTCCAATTCATAGCCCGGTCTCCCTTCTATATAGCTATCATCGTTTCCATTACAGCCTTTATTTAATCTCATTATGCCCGTCTAAATTATCGCCAAAATTAGACAGACTTTTCACCTAGTTTACCATATTCACTCAATTAGTCCTAGTAAACACGCAACAAAAAACCATCCATTCTGAAGTGACCCCAAAAAGTTAGACAGCTTTTTGGGGTCACTTCAGAACGAACGGATAGTTTTTTTGCTATCTTATTTCATTAGTGCTTCGTATACCTGCAGATCGAGTTCTTTTGCCTTTTCCGCGTTCGTGGTCTTTTCATACTCCGGTTCCTGAACAATCTTTGCTCCCCAGAACATACTTTCAAAGACATGATCGATCACCACTTCAATCTTGGCAAGTTTTAGTGGCACACCTTCCATTTTTTCCTCAAGAACAGCAGCTTTCCCATTGATGGAATACACGCTCTCCAGTCCGACAATGGTTAAGACAACCTGTGGATTCTTCTTAATGTTAGCCACAATTCTCGAGTTGTTCGTTACTGTAAACCTGATTCTTTTTTCGTCACAGCTTTTTACCCATGATATGGCAGAAATTCCTGGGGCCTTCGTTTCTGCATCAACCGTACCGAGCAGCACAAGTTTCTCCCCCTGCAGATATTCAAAAAGTTCTGTGGAAAGCTGAGCAGGTATTTCCGGTTTGGCCATTTGAAAGTGCTCCCTTCTTCATCCGAGAATTTTTATGTACCATTTTATCTTCTCATAAACTGGTTTGGTAAGTAACGGATACAGCAAGAAATTTCAAAATAAACTGTCATAAGATAACTACTCTTATGACAGCTCTTCTCTATTTCCACGCTGTATCATGTCACAAAATCAGGTTTTTGCTGAGCAAGGACGGCTTTAGACTGTCCGACAGGCAAGCCGCTCTCCTGCTGAATAAATTCCGTTGCTTCTTCAAACCAGCTGTCAGGTGCCTTATGCCCCCAGAACGTCTGGCGCCGGGGGTCATTAATATCCCATTTAACCGGCTCAAAATCAGGGTCGCACGTTAAATAGTCTCCATTATATAGTTCCAGCCGGTTTCCATCAGGATCCCGAATATAGAGGAAAAAGGCGTTCGATAAACCATGGCGACCAGGTCCCCTCTCGATACAATCGGCATATCCCATGCTTGCCAGCACATCACAAGAATGAATAAGGCTCATGGGATCAGAAAGCCAGAAACCGATATGATGCAGACGGGGCCCCTCTCCGTTCATAAAGGCGATGTCGTGGACAGAGGGTTTGCGATGGAGCCAGGCAGCCCATGTTCTGTCGTCCTCTGTAGCCGTATACTCTGAACAGCGGAAGCCAAGTTCATCAGTATAAAAAGCGACAGCCTTCTCCACATCAGGTACCATGCAGTTAACATGGTCAATCCTCTGGATACGTGCTCCCTTGTATAGATCGTACTTTTGCAAGCAGCGTTCCACCGTTTCCATTTTTGAAAAGAATTCAAGCGGCATGCCAGAAGGATCTGTTGCCTTAAGAACGCGGCCCAGCGCTCTTTGCTTACCCGCCTCCTCCCACTGCGTAAAAAGATTTCTTCCTTTGAAAAGTTTCTCAATCTTCTCAAGATCTTCTTCATGCCAAACTTTATAGCCGATGGAATGGACACCTGGCTGATCCGCTTTCTTCAGTACGAGGCAATGATGACAGTGTTCTTCCAGGCCCCTTAAATAAATGTGCTGTCCGTCGCCTTCCGTCTCAATAAAGCCTAACGCATTGACATAGAAATCTCGGGAAGCGTTCAAGTCGGTCACGTTCATGACTATCCGGGCCACTCGAATGATATTAAAGTCCATAAAGCACCTCCTTAAATACGAGCATAGTTGTGGTCGGCGGTTTTCACACGGCTCAAGAATTCCTGGACCATTTGTTTGTACGGTTCCTTGTTGAAGCCATCATAATAAATGTTGGACATGCGTGCGGGATCGCCAAAGAAATAATATTCGTAAAGCGCCTGCCTGCCGCCAAAGGAGCTCATGCAAACATCCCATGCAAGCCTGAAAAGCTGTACCCTTTCATAGCCATTGATGTTCGCTCCCTGTGTGTAGCGGTGTACGAGTTCCCCGATGTCTTCCGCTTCAAAGTCAGACTCTGTCGGTATCCCCATTAAGCCGGATGCCCCTAAGATTCGTACGATTTCCACCATCCGCTGATACATTTTAGGGAACCAGTTTCGAGCTGCATTGAGCGGAGCAAAATCCGGGGTCATGTTTCCATAGGCATCAAGGGATGCATTTTGTTCAGCACGGAACAGATGAGATTGCATCGTTTCAAGAATGAGCATGACCTCTGACGCTTTTTCTTTTACGTGCGGAAACACATCGATGCCGATCGCATCCATAATGCTTAAGATGATGCCTAGAACGAATTCCGTTTTTACCGTATTTTTAGCTACTACCTGATGGGCCATATGCACGATCGCATTTGTTTCCACGTACGTACGATTACAGATGTCAGAGCTTCCCCCGACAAACACACGGTCCCACGGAACAAGCACGTTATCAAACACAACGATCGCATCGCTCTCTTCAAATCTTGAACTCAATGGGTGATCCCACTGGTTTCTTCCTTGGTCAAATGATTCACGGCACAGGAACTTCAAGCCTTCTGTGTTGTTGGGAATCGCGAAAGCCATTGCGTATGGATCATCCTCAGATGCCGCTTTGTTCAGGGTAGAAGGGAACACGACGATCTCGTCCGTCACACCGCCCAGCGTGGCTAACAGACGCGCCCCTTTTATCACGATTCCCTCTTTGTTCTTTTCTACGATTCTTGCAGACAGAAAAGGATCCTTTTGTTCTGATTGTTTTTTCGAACGGTTAGTCTGCGGATGGATGAGCGTATGTGTGAGGCTAATATCGTTTTCACGGCAATAGTGATAATAGTTTCTGGCGTTCTCCGCAAACATCGGGTCTCCCTGAGCAAAAAACGAATCTGCTGTACCAAACGCCATGACACTCGTATTCAAGTAATCTGGTGTGCGCCCCATCATTCCGCCCGTGTACCGCGCCCATTCTGTAAACATTTCACGGCGCGCGATTAAATCGTCCTTGGTTTTAGGGGCGATAAAAGATAAACCAACTTTATCTCCTGTTGTATCTGAGGTGTAGAGCATTTTATCCGCTTTTTCATGCTGGAGATCGAATAGATTGGCAATCGAACGTACCACGTTCCTTAAGGCAGGATGTTCTGTTACATCTGTTACTCGTTTTCCATGAATCCAAACGTTGTTGTTTGCCGTTTTTAAACCGTTGATATATTGTTCTCCCGTGCGTGCAGGCAATGTCATTCCCTCCCGGATATTAGTAGCTTGCTAGCGTTCTGGTCTCAGGCGTTGGTATTCGCTGAAGCAGCTATGTTCTTTTTTCCGAACTGCTGAATATGGTGATCACCGACGGCCACATGAACGACTTTCATTTCTGTGTAAAATTCAAAAGCATAATGCCCGCCTTCTCTTCCAATGCCGGATGATTTAGAACCTCCAAATGGGATTCGCAAATCACGAACATTCTGTGAGTTCACCCACAGCATTCCAGCGTCAACGGCACCAGCGACACGATGGCCTTTTTTCATATCGTTCGTCCATACATAGCCGGCAAGACCATATTTCACATCATTGGCCATCTCGACCACTTCTTCTTCTGTCTGAAAGGTCATCACCGTTAAGACCGGACCGAATATTTCTTCCTGTGCCACCGTCATGTCATTCTTCACTTTCAACAGGAGGGTCGGCGGAATAAAGTTGCCTTTGGAAAGATGCTTTGGCACTTCAGCAGCAAATATCTCACTGCCTTCATCCTCAGCAATTTTCAGATAGCGTTTTACATTTTCATAATGATCCTTATGAATAAGTGGGCCTACTTCGGTATCTGCATGGGAAGGATCGCCAACAATAATGTTGAGAACTCTTTTCTTTAAAGCGCTGATAAAGGTTTCACTTATTGATTCCTGAACAAACAGTCTGGAGTTCGCCGTGCACCTCTCACCATTGAAAGAGAAGATCCCCCATACACACGCATCAAGGGCACGTTCAACGTCACAGTCGTCAAACACAATGATTGGTGATTTTCCGCCAAGCTCCATGGAGAACCTTTTAAGAGAATCTGCTCCGTTCCGCATAATTTCCGAACCTGTCTTCGTCTCACCGGTAAACGAGATCAGCTGTACATCCTGATGTGCGACCAATGCAGCACCGGCAGTCTCTCCAAACCCATGAACAATATTAAACACACCTTCTGGAAGGCCTGCCTCATGAATGATCTCTCCAAGCTTGTTAGCCGTCAGCGGCGACCATTCAGCGGGCTTGAGTACAACCGTGTTCCCCGTAGCAAGAGCCGGGGCAACTTTCCATGTTTCAAGCATGAACGGTGCGTTCCAAGGGGTGATTAAGCCTGCTACACCTACAGGTTTCTGGATGGTGTAATTGATGAATTCATCGTCCACATGGTAGGCTTCACCGACCATTCTGTTCTTTACCATCTCGGCATAAAAACGGAAGTTGTCCGCAGCTCTAGCAACCATTTTCTTCGTCTGTGAGATCGGAAGGCCGGTATCCAGGGACTCCAGATGTGCCACCTGCTCAATATCCCGGTCGATGAGGTCCGCGATCCTATGAATGTGTTTCAGCCTATCACTAAGCTTCATTTTTCCCCAGGTTCCTGTTTTGAAGGCCTCCTTCGCCGATTTAACGGCCGAGTCGATTTCTGTTTTTGTTCCTTCTGCTACGGGATTAATCGCCTCATTTGTAAAAGGATTGATATTTGTAAACGTTTCTCCTGATGCTGAAGGTACAAACTCACCATTTATATAATGAAGGACGGTTTTTTCATAGCTGCTGCTCATGCTTCATCCCTCCTCCCGCGGTACCAGTATTGCGGCCATCAAGAATTTTATTTTCCAAACTTCCGATATAATCGATTTCAAGCCGTACTGAATCACCTGGATGAATGTGAGAAATCCCCTTTGGAGTCCCTGTCCAGATGATGTCATTCACTTCAAGGGTCATAAAGGAAGAAATGAACTCGATCAGCTCAGATATGGTATAGATCAAATTCTTTGTGTTGCCCTGCTGTCTCAGTTCACCGTTTACATAGGTTCTTAGTTCGAGATTGTTAGGATCGGGGATATCCGCCGCATCAACAAAATATGGCCCAAGCGGTCCGAAGGTGTCATGTCCTTTTGCCCGAACTGGCGGACGGTACATGTTGTTTACGAAATCCCGAACCGTTACATCGTTCGCAATGGTGTAACCGCTTACAAATTCCATTGCGTCCTTTGCTTTAATATTTCTGCCTTCCCTGCCGATGACCACAGCCAGTTCATTTTCATAATGCATATAGGTAGCGCCATCCGGATAATATACCGGTGCTTTATGTCCGACAAGAGAACTGTTCGGCTTAATAAAGAGAACAGGTTCAGCGGGTTTATCCAAGCCGAGTTCTTCCGCATGATCAGCATAGTTTAATGCCAAGCCAATCATCTTATTTGGCTTGAGCGGAGGAAGCCAAGCCTCTGCTTCATCCATGGAGATGGTCCGTCCGCAGCTAAGCAATAGCTGGTCATCCTTCACCGTGGCAGTCCGCTCTCTGCCCTCGAATAGGATACGTGCGTGTTTCATTGCATCTCACTCCCAACTTTATTCAATAGACCATAACTGGTTAACACCGTACGAATTTCTTCTTGAATGCTGTCAGACGGCAGATCCATCGGAAGTCTCAGCCTTGGCTTAATTTTACCCATCATTCCCAATGCCGCCTTTAATGGTGCCGGATTGGTATCCCTAAACAGCACATCATTCAGCGGCATCAATTCATAATGAAGCTGCATGGCTTCTTCAATGTTGCCAGCTTCCCAGGCATTATACACTTCTGCAACTTTCCCTGGCAGAACATTTGCTGTTGCGCTGATATAGCCTTTTCCGCCGATCGCAAGCATTGGATAGCAGAGCAGCTCAATCCCGGAGAACAGCAGGAAGTCTCTTCCACAATTCAGAAGAACACGGTTCACATGTTCAAAATCCTTGTTCGACTCTTTCACTCCGATGATGTTCGGGCAGTCCTCTTTCAGCCTGGCGAGTGTTTTAACTTCCAGATTCACACCTGTTCTTCCTGGAATGTTGTAAACGATCAATGGGATATCAACAGATTGTGCAACAGCTTTAAAGTGATTATATAAGGCATGCTGTGAGGGCTTGTTATAATAAGGAACAATAACCATTGCGGCATCTGCTCCCATTTCCTGTGCTCTCTTAGTCAGATGCATTGTTTCCTGATGATTGGTTGACCCTGTTCCCGGAACGACTGGCACCCTCCCGGCAACAGACTGGATCGTCGTTTCCATCACTTGCTCTCTTTCCTGCAGCGTCAATGAGCTCGGTTCTCCTGTTGTGCCCGTAACCGAAATCCCATGGCTCCCGCTTTCAATATGCCAGTTGATCAAATCACGAAGAGTTTCCAAATCAAGGCTGTCATCCTCTTGAAAAGGCGTAATAATAGGAGCCACAGACCCTTTCAACCTGCTTTTCATCTCATCAAATTGACCAGTTTTCAAAATGATCATCTCTCCTTTGAAAGTAGCTGAAGTTTCCGGTTAAGTCCTCATAGACACTGAAGCCCGAACACCAGCAGTGCTTAGTGCCAACCTTTCTGTTTTTCTCCTCCTTATGGATAATTCCGTAATTCTTCCCCACCCTTTTTTTCTTCCAAAAATGAATGGACGGTGTTTAATTTGTGGGTCCGGACATAGGCTTCGATTTCTGAGAAAGAATGACGGTTAAAAAGCATCTCAATAATCTTTTCATGTTCTTCGATGGATTTTTTTGCTCTAGAGGGCTTGGTAGCCGCCCCCATCTTTCTTACTCGGTCGAGCCTGTTCCAGATGGATTTGATGTTTTCAACTAAGAAGTGGTTATCGCAGTATTGGTAGGTTAAGCTGTGGAATTCCCGGTTGAAGTTTCCGAACATGAGAAAATCAAAATCATCCAATGACTCTTTCATCAGGTTGTTGATCGCAATGAGGTCGGTAATCTTGTGGCGGGGGAAATGCTGTGCTGAAATTGCAGTAGCATGGCCTTCTAAAACAGCCAGGACAGACAGCGTTTCCAGGTACTCTTTTTCATTGAATGGGGTGACAACAGCGCCGCTGTAGGGTTTAAAATGAATGAGCCCGTCAGTCTCCAGATTACGAATGGCTTCACGAACTGGGATGGCACTTGTCTGCAGTTCTCTTGCCAGCTGGTCGATCACAATCCTGTAACCCGGCGGATAGCGTCCATCCAGAATACGTGACTTAATGACCTTATAGGCATACTGCTGTTTGTTGATTCTGTTGTTATTTTCCATAAGTTAATGATAATTGAAAATCATATATGATTTCAACAGAATTTTCTGAAAATAATATATTATTCCTAAATATAGGCCGAAGGAACCATCCTTCACCTAAATAATTTACAGATGTAGTAAAAATAAGCTATTCTAGTTCTATCTTATTAAAGGGGTAAATAAAGCCATGAAAGTCAGAAACGCGATGGAAATTCTTGTTGAAGAAGCGTTAAATTATTATTGGAAGCAGCTCGAACTCCCATGTAAATGTGATCTATGCAAGACCGATGTTTATGCCATTACACTGAATCAGCTTCCCCCGAGATATGTTTCCAATGAAAATGGCTATGCTTACGTAAAAGCACAAAATTTTAATGATCAATCAAGAATAAACATATTGAACGAAATCGTAAAAGCTACAGGAAAAGTAGCCGTACAACCTTCTCACCCTCTTTCCCGTCCATCGGAAGATCATCATCCTTCAGAGGAGTAAAGGTATTTTAATTTTTCTGACAAAACAACTTGCCTATGATATTTTTCTATGATATAGTAGTTCCAACCATTTAGACTTTGATTACATATTTATGTGCTGTAAGTAAATGTTTGAAAGGTTCTATGGTAAAAAAAGCACACCGTGCAAAGTTTTAGGAGGCATAGTAATGCAAACAGGTAAAGTAAAATGGTTTAACGCAGAAAAAGGTTTTGGTTTTATCGAAGTTGAAGGTGGAGACGACGTATTTGTCCATTTCTCAGCAATTCAATCCGATGGCTTCAAATCATTAGATGAAGGCCAGGAAGTTGAATTTGAAATCGTTGATGGTGCACGTGGACCACAGGCTGCCAACGTTGTAAAAAGATAATCAACTTAAATTGAGGGACTGGCTTGTTAGCCAGTCCTTTTTATTTTGGAAAAAAAATTTTAAAATGAGTCCCTTTACCGATTTCGCTGGCAGCTTCAATCCTTCCGTTCATTTCAGCTGCCATTCGGTAACTTGCCATCAATCCTAAACCTGTCCCGCTTGTTTTGGTAGAAAAGAATGGATTCCCAAGCATTTTCAACTGTTCCCTTCCCATGCCAATCCCTGTATCTGATATATTGATAATCACTTCTTTGTCCTCTATAAAAGCGGATAGCGTTACGGTTCCCCCTTCCGGAGTTGCTTCAATCCCATTTTTAATAATGTTCATCAAAATTTGTTTTATTTTTACGGGATCTCCCACCACATGAATAACATCCCCAGGTTTTTGAACAAGATCTACACCCTTTAACAGAGCATATGGAAACATGACACTTCTTAACGAGGATATTAATTCGGAAACATTCAACCGCTCAATCCTTGAAGAGTTGGTCTTAACGAGAGACAAATAATCAGAGATGATCATTTGTGCCCTGTCAATTTCTTCAATCATCATCGTTAAGAAAATCTTTTTATCTTCAGGTATGTATTTTTCTTTTTGGAAAATCTGCATAAAGCCGCGCGCAACAGCCATGGGATTACGGACTTCATGGGTTACAGAGGCTGCGAGCTGCCCTACAGAATGAAGCATTTCAGATTGCTGCAGCCGAAAATTTAGTGCATAACGGATATTTTCAATCAAGGAAATGACAACAATAAGTGCCGCCGTTTGAAGTAAAGGATAAAATGCATAAATCATAGCCTTCTTCATATCCCAGCTCAACGAATGGAATAATGTCAAGTAAAGCATGAGAAAAAGCAGCTTGGAAAGTGTAATTCCCAATGTAATGGCTGTAATTTTCTTTAATTTTTTCTTGATCGGAAGCAGATGATACGTTTGATACTGACTGCTCGTTATAAGCCCGGCTGCCAGGGTGAAGAGGACTGCAATGATCATACCCTCGCCTCCCAGGAACAACCGATACCCTATCAAAAGAACAGCTGTCAGGCATCCTGGTACGATTCCTCCATATAGAAAGCTGATGAACAGCGGGACGTAACGAAGATCGAAAAAAACACCTTCCGAAAAAGAAACAGGGAATGTCATACAGACGAGAACAACACCTGCATTAATAACTTGGAACAGTAACGATGCTCTAGTCCGGTTTACTGTGGTGTTCTTCTCGAATAAAACAAATTGCAGGCAAATTATCGGAACGAGGATGACCAATAAATTAATGATCAAATGTTCTATCATTCATGTATTGCCCCCTCTCCGGTAATATATAGATAATTCTTCAGAATTCCCTATTTCCCTTCATTTTTTTTACAAAATATGCATCTTCAGTCAGAATCTTCATTTACTTGCCTATAGCTCAGCAATGTCAAAAGAATACTGCTGGCTATAGAAATAATGTAGAAATAATAGCTGGCATGCGTAACAAAATAATAGACAGCAAAACAGGTGATCGCCAGAAGAGCCAGAAAGAATTGAAACATCCATTGACGCATACGGGATTTCCCCTCTCTACCGTTTCTAACAAACTATTCCGGCAGCCCTCCGTTTGTGTCTGTCTAAGGAAGAGAAATTAAACCGTTTTTCTCTGTTTATATTGATGGATTTTATCCAGAATTTCTTTCTTTTCCCCCTCATTAAATACACCTAATCGGTGCAAAAAACGGGTATAATGTTCAACCTTCTTCAAGGATATCCTGCTGCTCCAGTTCATGCTTTTCCTCCTTTTTCCTCAAGGAAACTTTTTTAATGATAATAAACACTATATGCTCAAAACAAAACATTGGACACCTTTTCAACAAACTTGTACTTTTTTTAAAATGGCTTAGTTAAAACATATTGTTGATTTTCTATCATATTAAGGGGTGATGGCCGGCGATGATATGAGCCGGCTGATTTGTGAAACAAATGAAAGTAACAGAGCTTTAAAAATAAAAAAAAGAGCATGATTCATGCCCTTTCTTTCTTCCTTTATCTTACTTTTTAAACGCCAGAGAACCAAGCATTGACCAGAACGACGGCTCGATTCCTTCAATCGGTTCACGGACAGGCAAGTGAACGGTGTATTTCACTAGATGTCCGTCTGTTTCCTGGACGATGATATACTTGATGAGTTCATCGGAAGCTGCCTTTAGTACGAGTTTCGCCCCGCCGAACGCTCCGCTGTCTACGTCAGATCCCTTTACCTCATCTGGTTTCCCTATCTCTTCTAACTCTTTTATTCCCAATGATTTAATGTCTGCTAAACTGGCAGCATCGTCAAGAGGCTCGATCCTTACAAAATATTCTTCATCCATCTGAGAGTATAATAGGTCCCGGCCCGGCTCCTCTGCTGTAAAATCAAAATGATCAAATTTGTAGAAGTAATATCCTTGGTCACTTTCAGCCAATTTGGCAGTTCGTTTATCTTGTTCTCCTTCAACGTTCACAATAAGTGTTTTTGTTTTCGGAAGAACGGTTTGCTCAGGCCTAGGCTTTGGCTTAGATGGTTGAGCTATTGGAGCCTTAATCAATTTAATGGTCTCGGCTGTGTATTGATGATTTTCTGCTTGAAAAGATATGGAAACGGTAGAACCCGTTTTTATTGTTTTAATAGCCTCCTTGGATGCATCTGTCAGCTGCAGGAGAAGAGTCCCGTTGGAAGCTGTTTTTATTTCAATCGTTTGATCATCCATTTTCCTTGTATAGATTCCCTCATCGGTAATCATTTGCACTTTTGTATCAGCTGGTTTGTCTGATTGTTCATTATTCTTGTTTTCTTTTTGTATTTCTGAAGGGGCAGTTTCATCTTTTTTTGTTGTTTCAGAACTGCAGCCGGCAGCTCCGAAAACAAGAGTCCCTGCACACAGCCCGGCAATCCATATTTTATTTTTCAATTTTATCACCTCATAGAGTTAGACGAATCCGTTTAAGATTTGTTACATCATTCTTGTGTTGTCATGTGCCTCTCTTTCTATATCGGCTGTTATGAATCGGTCTTTAATCCTGCTAAAATACGAACGCTCTATAGCAAAAGGAAGCCGAAAAACGGCTTCCTCTGTGTTAGGAACATACAAAGTATGCGATACGGTTTGAATCAATGCCAAAGTAGTTCCATCTGAATCCGTTCCATCTGAACCCTGCGACCGACCGAAATCCCGCAAACGTAAGCCATGCCCAAAAACTTTGTCCGTTGTTCAACCAGATATAGACATACCGGTATAAACAAGGCCTTATAGCACCTGGATCAATTGCAAAGGTACCTGGCTGTCCGGAAAGCAATGCTGGTGAAGCTTGAGGAACAGCAGTTGGCGGAGGTCCTGGGGGATACATCCCAGCTTGCTGGCTTCCTGGGCCTTGCTGCTGGCCACCTGGAAATGGCGGAAACTGCTGGCCTCCCTGTCCGCCCGGAAATGACGGAAACTGCTGCCCCCCCTGTCCACCCGGAAATGATGGAAACTGAAATTGCCTTTCGTTCAAATTCTCTCAACTCCCTTTCTGTATTACCCTATCATCCTATGCCCCCCTGTCCTGTATGTATAGGCATCGGGCTACAAACAGTAAAGTATTTGCCTGGGTTTGCTCCGCCAAATTCAGGGTATGGTAGAGAAAGGAGAGATAGTATGCCGCGTGTAAGAAATGGAGTAAAAGGAATCCTGGTTGCTTTTTTAATCAGAGAAGGGAAAAAAAGAGTCCTTCCTTATGTACTTCGAAAAATTAAAAACCGCCATAATAAAGGGGCTGTCCTGAAAGTCAAAAATTGACCTTCAGGCAGCTCCTTTTTCGCGCAAAAAATCTTCAATGAAAAGTTGATTATAGTGGAAGGTGCGAGATCCTCGAAAATGAAAATCACATTTTCTTCGTGCGATGCACCGCTGCCGCAGCGTTCCTTGTCCTGCGGGACTAGCTACAGGTGAGACTCCCGCAGGCCTTGCGCCAAAAAGTAGGCGTTCACGCCGGTAAGGCTCACTGCACGCCCCACGGAAAGCGAGCGGCCTGAAACGGAAATCAACGGCTTCCAGACTTCTTGGACAGCCCCTTTTTACCGGTTCAGAAATACTTTTTTGCGGTTTATCCGATAGATGTCATTTTCATCTTTTAGAAACCTGGATTGAAAGAATGCGAGCGTATTTCCCGTCTCCTTCTCAAAAACATGGTAAAAAGCTTGCTGATCTCCAGTAAATAACAGCTTTAAGATGCTTTTCTTTCCATAATCATGAAGCAGCTGATCGATAGCAAAGTAACTCTGCTCATACGGTTTATAAGGTGAATTGATTTTATTCGCTTTTTCCCAATCTTTGACCGAACTCAATTGTTCAAATGGAACCAGTTCAAAAGGGCTGAAAACCGGTTCCCGGCCGATGCTTTTATAGCTGATATATTCAGCGAGACCCTCTTCCAGCCATCTTGGAACGTTTTGATTATCAGTGCCTCTCTCCGTTAAATACGCAATAATAAGATGGTGGGCATATTCATGGGCAAACAGTTTTTTAATCGTCCGCATATGTTCAGTTTGAGCAGGAGGAACGAGAAGGTGGATGGTACTCTCTTTAGGCACGTACATCCCATTTAACGATTCATAATGATTTGGCGGTAAATTTTGCTTCATGATTAAAGGATTATGGTAGAGAATCACCCTGACTTTTGGGACATGATTTAAGTGCAGGACTGCACTGACTGCTTTTTCAGTGGCCTGGCTCTGGTTGATCAGCTCTTTGGCATAGATTGAATCTTCCGCAGGATAATAGAGATCCACATTCTTTTCCGTTTTGTTCTGGAGAGAAGAAAGATACCTCATACTCCGCTGCAAATAATCATACTTGTATAGGAATGCTTCCTGATAATAATCCTTTTTTACTTGGGCATTGATCTTTCCGTCTTGCAAAAAAGAGTAAAAGGAATAATTGGACAAAGAAAGAACAGCACTTGCCACACCTGCTCCAATCGCTAATCCCATTCGAGATACCATTTTCCGTTTATCAGGTGAGCCGCTGATCAGCCCCAAAAATCCGTGCATAAACCAAATAAAACAAACGGCAAGAAGCACTACGGCTAATAGTATCCCCATCATGCCGTCCAGCCGCAGATAAAGGGTGAACAGGCAGGCGATCATCATTACAATTTTGCCTAAATAGGAGAGAATTGCTTTGATAACGTCCATCTCATTCACCTCCTGTCACTTTAATACATTTGCTCCATTCATCAAACAAAATTGGAAGTGTGCTGATTTTCCGTCCTGTTTTTATTTTTTACTTTCTGTCCTACCTGAAAGAAAGGCAAGGCCAAAAGGGAAAGGAGCGTTAAACATCCGAATACATAGAAACCATGGCTAAAACCAAACGTTTTCAGCAAAAGGCCGCCGATCCAGGGTCCTGCACTAAAGCCGATAGAGCGGAAGGACATTGCCCCAAAATATGTTCCTCTCATATGATCGGGTGCCAAGTCGTCCAGCAAAACATCACTGATTACAAATACAATAATCTCCCCAAGAGTGAGAACAACCATAGAAAGGACGAGAAATAACCAGTTCGAGGATAATCCGAAACCAAGCAGGGCCAGACTGAAAGCAGCGCTTCCTATCCGCAAGGCAAACATCGGATCAAATCTCTTTACATAATTCGTCACCGGATACTGCAGGATTAAAACACTCACAGCATTCGTCACAATTAGATAAGAAAATAAGGTCACTCCATGATGGAATTGGGGTGAGTTCCCCATATACTGGGCGAGCGTGGAATCCATCTGAGATTGCGCCATCAGGACTGCTATATTTCCAAGAAGAAAATACAACAAAACTTTGTCTCTGCTGATGACACTTACAGCCTTCTTGATGGTCAATTTATTCTCCTGCTGCGGCTGAAGACTTCCTTTATATTTTTTCATTAGCATCAGGACGATCACTGCATAAAGAAAATAGACGGCAGAAGTGATAAAAAAGGTGGCCATCGAAGTTGAACTGCCTAAATATGTACCTGCCACTGGCCCGATCGCGGCTCCCGCATTAATGGAAAAATACCGGGCATTAAACACACTCAACCGGTTTTCTTTTGTTGTCACGTCAGCCAACAATGCTCGGGAGATGGGCTCAAACCACGATCTGCACAGACCGTTTATGGAATTCAGCACAAAAAAACTCCAAACAGTATCTGCCATCGCAAAACCCGCGAAAACACCGCTCCAAGTAAAGATCGCAATAATCATGACCGGGAACCTGCCGATACGATCTGATAAGTAACCGCCAATGAAACCGCCAAAGGTGCCTGTCAGTGCACTGATACCGATGATCAGTCCGACAATCTGAGGATCAATGCCCTTCTCCTTGTATAAAAAAATAGCCAAAAATGGCATCGTCATAAAAAAAGCTGCTCTGGAGAAAAAAGTCCCCATTATAATAGTAGTTACAATAGGATGCCAGTGCTGCATAAATGTTTTTCTGCTCATCGCGCATACCCCATATCTTTTTACATTGTGAAGCTTTTTCTCTTTTTAATTTAATTTAACATGACTTACATTCTATACCTATCTTTTTTTAATTTATTTGAAACTTTTTGAGAGTGGATTCGTCTAATAGAATGTAACCCCCCCTTTTTTAAATAGAAGTGTAAAAAAAGCCTCTGACCAGGGCTTTTTTTATTTTTTGGCTCTATTCAATTAACGCATACTGATGCTTGAAAGAGACCCTCAAATCTTTTTCTTTATACAGCAGGGTGTGAACGCTGGAGAGGATAAGAGCCGGCAGATTTGTGTAACAAATAAAGCGCCTGAAAAGCAGATGGGAAAAAGTTTTCTTATACCCTTCTGCTTTTCAGACAGCGGTTCAATCACACCTTTAATTATCATCATCATTGACAAACACATCTATTTTTTCGTGAAGTTTAATACTCATATCAAAAAAATCACACATTCCCTATATCAATTTTAAGCTTTGATATATTGTACTCATCCCTATCAACCCCTTTTTCATCGTAGAATGAAAAAAGAGCCTCACAGGCCATACCTGTGAGGCTCTTTTTTTGTTTATGATTCTATTGGCATTCGTCACCTTCACAGAATTGCATCTTCTGATCCCTGATCGTGCATCTGATCGCTTTTTCAATGGAAGCCTGTGGATACAGCCCCTTTAACACACGCTCTCCGATTACAATCGTGGGAGCAGCCGTAATATTGTCTTCCTTCGCTTCTCCCTGTTCACGTACTAATTTTTCTTTGAATTCCTCTGATGAAAGAGCACTTAGGAATCCGAAGCGATCCAGTCCCGCTTCCATCGCGATCTCCGCTAAGACGTCTTTCTTTTCAATGTCCTTGCCTTTTTCAAAAAAAGCAGAAAAGACGAGCTGTGAATACAATTGATCTTTGCCTTGTTCTTTTGCATATATAAAACCTAGATGAGCTAAGCCGGTATAAGGTAACGCTGGAAGATCGGGAGTATTAATTGTTCTTCCCAACTCTCTAGCATGGGGCAATACAGAAGTTTCCCAATCTGCACTCCATTCTTTAATTGCCTTTCGGTTGGAAGGAAAAGGGTGCAGTTCAAACGGCTTCCATTCCACTTTAAGGTCCTTGCCTTCAACTGCTCTCTTGATTGCTGTTTCTGCCAAGTAGCAGTATGGGCAAGTATAATCAGAGTATACTTTTAGTTTGATGGTCATGATACACACCTTCCTTGCAGTTAATCAGTGATGAAAACATACTCTTTCTCTTATAATAGCAAAGCAGCCGCCAGAAATGTACTATTCAGCTTTCCACAAAAGTGATATATTTAGAAGGTGTTTGCACTTACAGCACCATATATAGACACAATCAATATACATAACAAGAAATGGATACATACAGGGGGCTTATTTAGTGATTTTAATGGCTGGAATGATAGGAACTGGCAAAACAACATTCGCTGAACTGATCAGTGAATCTCTCGGAAGCCAGGTTTTTTACGAGAGTGTAGGCGATAACCCCATTTTGCCTGACTATTATGTAAATCCTGAACGGTGGGCTTTCCCACTTCAAATTTACTTTTTAAATACACGGTTTAAAACTATTCGGCAGGCAATGTCTGATCAGCACCATGTCCTTGACCGCAGTCTTTACGAAGACTTGATCTTCGCGGAACTGAATTATGAAGCGGGAAATATGACCAAACTGGAATTTGAAACGTATGTGGATCTGCTGGAAACGCTAATGAATGAAATCAGTTCTTCACCGAAACAGCGTCCGGATCTCCTTATTTATTTGGACAGTGATTTGGATACTGCCTTAAACCGGATCAAAAACCGCGGCCGGGATTATGAACAGATAGAGAACCATCCCGAGCTTCTGGAATATTATAAGACGCTTCACGGCAAGTATAAAGACTGGATTCAAAATTATACGAAAACGCCTGTCTTGATCATCGAAAGTAAAAAATACGATGTCCATAACAAGCAAGATGCGGAGAAAGTCCTTACTTTAGTAAAGGAAAAACTCTATTCTCTTGAACCCCTGACCGTTTAACCAGCCCCTCCTTCTGTAACTTATGAATAATCAGCTCCTCCTTTTAAAAGACTAGAAACAACCACAAAAGCAAGGAGCTGAACTCACGTGTTACTATGGATTCTCATGGCTGCTGGCCTCATTCTATGCGGCGGTGGATTGGTCTGGACATGGAAGGTACTGCAGTCCAAACGGACCAAAAATGCAGCAGACGGCAATGTTAATGCTGCCATCGCAAGGCATACCGTTGTCCTTAATCCAGTTCTATTGGCATTTATCTTCTTTTCAATTGCGGTAATTATTATCATTTACGCCGCATTCTTCATGTACTCGTGATAAGAAAAGCTGCTCCCTGACGCTAAACCTGGCGTTACGAGCAGCTTTTTCTTTATTGGCGTTCGCCAAGAATCCCCATCGACTCGATATGCTCTTTTGTCAATGGCTGTCCATGATCATGTATGAACTGGTATATGTCCTTCAACGTCTGATCGTAACGGTGGTTATCAGCATCATTATGATAAGGAACGTATGGAACATGAGATCTTAAAAAGGTATCTGTGGCTGATTCGTCACACTCTCTGAACAGTTTTGTAAGCCGGCTTGCATCCTCAGCTGTCGCCTCAATCTCAAATTGAAAACTGGAAGCTGTTTTATCGCTATGTACCTCTCCTGTTTCTACATTGACGTAATACGGCTGCTTTTCCAACATCATCACTCCTGCTCTTTTCTTATAGCTTGTTTCATATTGAAAAAAACATTCATACAAGAAAAGCGCAAGCGCCTTGGTCAAGTCCAACAAGCGCTTGAGCTAGACATCACTTCTTGATTGCTGAAAAAAAAGGGGCTGTCCAGAAAGTCGAAAATTGACCTTCAGGCAGCCCCTTTTTGGCTTGAAAAATCTTCAATGAAAAGTTAATTGAAGTGGAAGATGCGAGACCCCTCGAAAATGAACTTCACATTTTCTTCGGGCGATAAAAAGCTGCCGGAGCCTTCCTTGTCCTGCGGGACTAGCGTCACAGGTGAGACTCCCGCCGGTGCTTGCACCAAAAAGTAGGCGTTCACGCCGGTAAGGCTCACCGCACGCCCCGCAAAAGTAGGAGCTCGCGCCGGTAAAAAGCGAGCAGCCTGGAACGGAAATCAACAGCTTACAGACTTCTTGGACAGCCCCGCTTTCTTACGATTAATTATTGCCCCGGTAAACATATTGTTCTTTCGGTGCAGTTGTTTTTGACCAGGAGTCCACTTTGACATAAGGGATATTGGTTTTAAAAGGCTGATAATAAATCTCCGAGATCTTGCCTTTAACTGTAATCCATTCATCATTTTTCAGCTTTACACCATTGGGCATCTCAACCATCATGCCGAATACTCCGGAGTCTGCTACACAGTGGATAATTCCAAATCGAAAAACGAAAAGCTGATTTTTTTTCGTATCTGGATCATTATAAACAAATCCCTTAAACGAAATACTCTTGTCATCAAAATCACCTGGATAATTATAGATGGTTTCCATGCCCTTTAGATAATTTGTATCATTTAAGGCAAGTGTTTCGTATTTAGAGTACTTCTTTTTCTCTTTTCTCATCAATTTATCATAGGCATCCTTGCCATAATATACGCTTGTATCCGGCCGCAAAAATTGATTCTGAGCATACGGATCGCCTTTGGATTCCTGATTTACAGGAAAGTGAAACCCCTTCGCTTTAACAATATTGGAATCCATCGTAGCGACAGGAAGGAAGATTCCCGTAATCACCGGAAATGCAAAAATCGAATAAACGAACAGCTTTTTATACCATGTATCTTCAACAGAGTGGCTGTGATCGCAGCAATCGCAGCTGGCATCTTTCTCATCATTCTTTACGGCATTGCGAAACTGTACAATGGTCAGGAGCGCTAAAGCAAACATGACACTGAATGACAGGTACGAGTATTTCATATTAATGTACTTGCTGATGTTGCCAGATGCATGAAGCTGCATGATCAAAAATGTAAATCCCATCAATAGATATCCTCGAATCATAGTGCCACCTCCTTAGAACAGCAATGAATATAAAAATACAACTACAGACAGTGATGCAACGACGATCAGAACCAGTTTTGTCTTAAATGTCCCGAGCATCATCAAGAGATTCTTCATGTCAAGCATCGGCCCGAATACAAGAAACGCCACTATGGAGCCTGTGGAAAACGTACTTCTGAATGAGGACGCAATAAATGCATCTGCTTCCGAACAAAGGGATAAGACAAAGGCAAGTCCCATCATAACGAGAGAAGATGAAGCTTGTCCCTGACCGATGGCAAGCAATGTGGATGTCTTTACATACGTTTGAACAGCCGCTGCAATAAGTGAGCCGATTACTAAGTATTTACCCATCGAAAAGAATTCTTCAACAGCATGATTCAGGGTTTCCCCGATTTTTTGTTTAACCGTAAGCTTTTTAAGAGAATGATGATGTTCGATCCGAATCTTCAAACCGTCCCCTTTATAAAAGAAAGCAAGAATCAGACCTACCACCACTGAAACAGCAACAGCGCCGCCAGCACGGTATAAAGGCATGGTCCAGTTGCTTCCAAAGGCGACATAGGTTGAAAAAAGGACGACCGGATTGATAATGGGTCCTGTCAGCATAAAGGCAATACCCGCATAGATAGGTACTCCCTTGGAGACCAATCTCCTGACAATCGGTACGATCCCGCATTCACATGCTGGGAAAAGGGCGCCTAAAAACGAGGCGAACAAAACTGCAAGAATTGGATTTTTTGGCATAACCTTTGCCACCAATTCCTCCGAAACAAAGATTTGTATGATTCCCGCCATAAAAACACCGAGAACTACAAAGGGCAGTGCCTCAATTAAAATCGAAATAAATATCGTATTCATCTGCAAAAACGATTGCGGCAGTGATAAAAAGAGCATAGATTGCCTCCTGGATGTTTTCCTTCTGCAGTAAACTATAAGACAAAATAAAGCAGCCGTCTATTTTTATCTTTTTATAAAAATATTCAAAAAAGACTGCCGGTTATCTCATAACCGGCAGTTCATGACGTGATATCGCTTTCCTCATTGTAAAAATTCTTCCACCGTAACCTTGCGTTTTTGTACAGAAGGCGGGCATGATGAATTAAAAGCTGTAACTTTTTTATTAATTTCTTCCACTGTTCTTTTGATGTTATATTCCACGGTATAGGTTTTAACTTCTTTCTTCAACTGTTCAATCTCTTTTCCAAGCTTGACCCAGTTAGGCAGAATGTTGTTTTCCTTCAAGATTTTATTCAGCTGTTTTTCCGGATTGTACGTAAGATCATTATCCTCAAAAACTAACGGCTTGCCCTTTCCCTTAAGGTTATCAAAGGCTCCTTCTTTTTCGGCACGTTTTACAATGGCAGTTAGATGGTCTTCGTAATACCAGCCTGTGTCTTCATCCTTCATAAGAATTTCTTTCTTCTGAAGTTCCTTTTCCAGCTCGTTTTCCTTCATACCATTTATACCTCCCTTGCCATTTTAGGATGTATCTATATCTTCATGATACGCTAATTAACATCCTTTCTTAAGGAAAATTGTGACATTTTATTGAAAAGCGCAAGCGCCTGGACTGCCTATCTGATGAGACGTCAGTGAGGCTGATGCGTTGTCTGGCATGTAACGTGCTGTGTTTGGCACGTAAACCGCGAAAACTCGCACGTAAACCTGGAAAAGTGAACCGTAAATCCACAAAACTCGCACGTAAACCTGGAAAGCCAACATATATACTTCCATTTCTACATAAAGAAAAGCCCGCATTAAAATCATTGCGGACTTGAATGACGCGACCAACATGCTCCAATTTGCCGAAAGAAGTGTTGATTCCATCTGGCCAGTTATACGAAAGCTTCAAGAGCCATGCTCTGGGAGAACGCGCTCATCTATATTGCCTGGCTTTATAACGCATGGCAATCAGAAGCCCACCCTGCACCTCTAAAAAAGCAGCTGGAGGAAGGTTATCGTTTTATCGTACAGCAAGCGGAAGGTTTTTATTTCGGAGCCTCCTCCAATCCTTTTCTGAAATCGTCAAAGAAGTATGAGGAACAGGAGATGAAAAAAAGGCAGACATGCTGCCTATATTACAAAACAGATGGAGGCACATGCTTCAAAACGTGCCCGATGAATGAAGCCGACTGATCCATTGAATATCAGGCGGCTTTTGTTTGTATGATAATAATATTGGGTATCACTTGATTATAGAGAACATAGGGAGGAAGAACATGGCCATTATTTATATCAGTATTGCTGTCGTCGTTGCTGCATTGGTTTTCCTTGGATTCTATGCTGTTAAACTGATGAAATCGAGCCGCCAGACGATGGAGAACTTAAACCGGACGACGCAGCTCATGCAGGCGGAAATGAACGATGTAACCAATCAGACTGCACTTCTGAACGAGAAAACAGAGTACTTAAAATATGATATGTATAATAAAAAACAAAGCATTAAAAGTGTTGGAGATTCTGCTACAGAATTGAAGAATACAACAGCAGAACTCCTCAGAAAGTTTAAAAAATAACAGCCGCAAGCCCGGGTCATGGGCTGCGGCTGTTTTGCTGTCAGAACGGTTTCATCTGGCTTATGACTTCGTTGTATTCCTTCAGCAGACGATTCATTATTTCACGGGCAGGACGGCTTTCTGCAAGAGGAGCACCTTGCCCTGCCCATAATGACATCCACTCTCTTTTACCTTCACTTGCCGCTTTCTTGCGGATTTCTGACGTCATTGCGTTCAGGATCGGGTATGGCGGGAGATCTTCTACTGCTGCCATCTGCTTCATAAAATCATTGTTGATGCCTCTGGCCATCTTTCCAGAGAAGGCCTTCGTCAGCCGCAGATCCGTTTCCTTTGCATGAAGAACGGCGTCTTTATGCAAAGGATGGGCACCGCTTTCAGCTGAAGCTAAAAATGCCGTACCGAGCTGTACTCCACTCGCCCCGAGTGCCATAGCGGCAGCGATTCCCCGTCCATCCATAATTCCTCCGGCTGCTATGACTGGCACAGAAACCGCATCTGTGAGCAGCGGAATGAGTGCCATCGTCCCGATCAATGCATCTTCTGCTTCACCTATAAACGTTCCCCGGTGGCCGCCAGCTTCACTGCCTTGTGCCGAAATGGCGTCAATCCCAAGTGCCTCCAGCTTTTGAGCTTCCTTCACTGATGTTGCAGTAGCCATAATCCTTACCCCGTACCCTTTCAAAAGATCCACAAGTTCATCTGAGGGGGCGTTAAATGTAAAACTCACGATCGGAACTTGAGCATCAAGGACACATTGAAGCTGTTCTTGAAAGGTGGACTGATGTTCTTTTTTACCCGTCGCCTTGTCCATAATACCAAGTGAAGAGCGGAAAGGTGCGAGCAGCGCCTGCATCTTTTCTGTCTGCACTCTGTCCTCTATGAATTCTTCAGGGAGGAATAGATTTACAGCATAAGGCTTATCCGTTGTTTCCCTGATTGTTTTAATTGCTGCTTGTAGATCTGCAGGTTTCATGTATCCTGCACCCAGAGTTCCTAATCCTCCGGCATTGGAAACAGCCGCAGCCAGCTCCGGAGTCGCTGGCCCGCCGGCCATTCCTGCTTGTACGATGGGATATTGAATGTCGAAAAGTGATAGAATGGATTGCTTCATTTCAGCACCTCTCTCCTTCGTTTTGGTTTCGAGTAACACACTTCCAAATAGAGTGTAACAAAAAAACACGCCGGCTGTCCGCGTGTTTACATTTTAATTTGTTCAAACTGACGATAAACGTTTTTGATGACCTGATGTATGTTTTCATTGCTATAACCGCATTCTCTCATCGCACGGGCAACATATCCAGCGACTTCTTCTTTTTCCGGATCCCCATTTATTTTCAGCAGCAGTTCATTGATTTTTTTATTTCGCTGAGGTTCATCCATGATTTCACCTGCCTGCTCTTTTTCGTTAGTGTATGAACAGGACAAAAGAAAAAGACCCCTATTCAGAGGCCTTCTCCTGTCAAAACAAAAGCTATTTTTTTCCTTTTTTCACTTTGAGCAAAACAACGATAAACAACAGCAATATGGCAGCTATCATTATTCCTCTTGTATAAGGCGCCGCAATGGTTTTAATATCTTCCCAGTTACTGCCCAGCGTGGTTCCAAGGTAGATAAACAAGATCGACCAAGGAATGATGGCAATCAACGTATACAGTGTAAATGTGGAGAAACGCATCTTCGCGATACCCGCTGGAATGGAGATGGCATGGCGAACAACAGGGATAAAACGGGCAAAAAAGATCATGCCAGTCCCGTATTTTTGAAACCAACTTTCTGATAGATCAATTTGTTTGTGGCTGATCAGGATATATTTACCGTACTTCTCCAAAAACGGCCGTCCTCCATAATACCCCATCCAATATAGAAATAGCTGGGCAATGGTTCCGCCAATCGTTCCGGCAATTACAGAGCCTGCAAAGGTCAAATGTCCTTGTGAGATCATATAGCCTGCGTAAGATAAAACAAGTTCACTGGGAATGACTTCTATCATAAGACCAAGAGCAATGCCTAAATGTCCAAGCCCTACAATCCATTCCAAAAGTGATAATATCATTTCTTTCAATTTATATACCTACTCTCTATTAAAGTTATGTCCCTGAACCTTGTACATCTTTTAGCCAGCCAGGTGACTCCGGCTAACCGCTAAGTCATTTGAAGTTTATCATAAAACCGATAAATGCCGCCAGAAGTCCTCCCGCATAACTGATTGCCATATAAGTAATTAAATACTTCCACTGCCTTTTTCTATAGAATTGAATGTTCTCCAGTTTTAAAGTAGAAAACGTAGTGAACGCCCCCATAAATCCTATGCCAAAAAACAGTCTGATAGAATCTCCCGCGTGCATTCCTGTAAGCATACCGAGTAGAAATGAACCGGTAATATTAACAAGCAAGGTAGCGATTGGAAAAGGGGAGTCTGTTATCCTTTTTATGAATTGTCCAATACCAAATCTGAAAATGGCTCCAAAGAACCCGCCCGCTGCTACAAGCATCACTTGCATCATATTCGCTGTTCCTCCTTGCCTCGTGTCAGTGATCCAAGAAGGAAACCTAGCCATGACATGACTAGCCCGCCTATTAAACTTAGGATGATATATAGGAAAGCTGTTGCTGTGCGTCCCGTCTGAAGCAACTGAATATTTTCCACAGTAAAAGTAGAAAATGTCGTAAACGACCCTATCAATCCTGTTCCGAGCACCGTCATAAAATAGGGGTGAACCCTGGGATTTCGGCCGATTCGAAACGTAAGATATCCGAGAGCAAATGAGCCTGCCATGTTGGTTAAGAAGGTAGCCAGCGGATAGCTCCCTTCCCAAACAAGTGCGATACCGAGCCCAAGGCCGTACCGTAGAAGGGATCCGGCTATTCCTGCCAGTCCCACAAGTACGTAAAGCAGCATATCCGTCATCCTTTCTATAAGAAAAGCGCAAGCGGCCTCGAGGACCTGGGCGCTGGAGCTAGACATTACTTCTATGCAACAAAACAGACTCCTGCCGCAATCGCGGCAGGAGCTGCTTTCATCTCCAACATCATATTATCATGTTTAATTCCATTAGCACAATTTGCGTTAAAATTTACAAATCGTCAAAACCATTGGCATCTGAGACTTTTGTATATTGTCTTGACTTCTGTTCAAAAAAATCACTCTTACCCTGATTGATATCTTCATACGCTTTGATCCATTTCATTGGATTCTCTCTAAACCCATCAAAAGGACGCTGTATTCCCAGCTCATTGACCCGCTTATTGGCCATGAATTTAATATAGGCTTCAAGTTCATCCATTCTCAACCCAGGAAAACGGTCCCCGATGATGTACCGTCCCCATTGTATTTCCAGTTCAGCCGCCTTTTTGAATGTCCCCTGAACAAACTGGACCGTCTCTTCAGAATTTAATTCCGGAACTTCATTCAGCAGTTCTTTGAAAATTTGGCAGAAGAGCCTGACGTGCAGCTGCTCATCCCGGTTGATATAATTGATCATCGTACTGGAGGCGACCATTTTCTGGTTTCGGGCAAGATTATAAAAGAAAGCAAAACCAGAATAGAAGTTTAATCCTTCAAGTACAATGTCATAGACGATCGATTCCATAAACGTTTTTGGTGATGGCTCTTCTGTAAATTTCAGATAGCCGTTTGCAATAAAATCGTTCCGTTCCCTCAAGACAGGATCATGTTTCCAGTATTCAAAAATCTCATCTTGTTTTTGCTTGTTCACCAGGCTCGATAACACATACGAATAGGACTGGTTATGCACTACCTCCTGAAAGGATAAAACCGTCATTAATGCCGACAGGCTGGAATCGGTCAAGTACGCCGCCACTCTTGAAGAGTAATCCGTCTGAATGCTGTCCAGAAAAGCCAACAGTCCAATGATCTTATTAAAGGTATCTTTTTCCTCGTTTGATAGATTCGGATATTGTTTCACGTCGCCGGACATATTGATCTCAAAGGGAGTCCAAAAATTCGCGAGCATATTTTTATAGAGGGGATATGCCCAGCTGTACCGAACGTCATCCCAATTTAAGACATTGGAGCTCTGTCCGTTAATTAGACCAGTAGAAGCATTCGGCGCTTCTACATCATATAGTTTCCGTTCTGTCAGTGTTTTCATTAATAAAATAACTCCCTTCTTAGCTGGAACAGCTTTCACAGTCTTCCAATTCTGCAATAGATGTAGACCTCGTATAATACGTTGTTTTGAGACCTGATTTCCATGCCGTCATGTGAAGATCGAGAAGTTCCTTCGCTTTAATCGTATTTTTGACATAAAAGTTAAACGAGATGGACTGGTCTACATGCTTCTGTCTGACGGCGTTTTGTCTGATGCTCCAATGCTGATCCAGCTCGTATGCCGATTTATAATACCAGCTTGTCTGAGGGGTAAGATCTGGAGCCGTCACCGGGATCCTAAAATCCTTCTTCTCCTCAGAGTACTCTTTTTTAAAAATAGGATCGACGGATGCTGTGGAGTTCGCAATTAAACTGGTCGTCGCATTCGGAGCAACCGCCATAAGCCATGCATTCCGCAGGCCAGTCTGATGAACCTGTTCTTTTAATATAGTCCACTCTTCAGACACATAGTTCCTGTCTTCAAAATAAACACCGGTTTCCCAGTCAGATCCTTTAAAGGCTGGATACGCGCCTTTTTCCTTCGCCAGTTCATGGCTGGCTCTGATGCTTAAATAGCTGATTTTTTCATAAAGACAGTCATTATAAGCTACGGCTTCTTCTGATTCCCAGCGTATTCCTTCCACTGCCAGCAAGTGATGCAGCCCAAATGTACCCAATCCGATCGCCCTGTACTTCTTATTGGTAAGCACCGCTTGTTTCACTTCTATTCGCTCCTGGTTCATATCAATGACATTATCTAGCATGCGGATTTGGATTGGGATCAATCTCTCAAGCACATCATCCTTTACTGCTTTTGCAAGCGAAATAGAGCTTAAGTTGCAAGTCACATAATCTCCAGGTTTCTTTGTGATCAAGATTTTACCGTCCTGTGTTACTTCCTCCTCGACTGTAGTCGCTGATCCGTTCTGGGCAATTTCCGTGCAAAGATTGCTGCAGTAGACCATTCCGGCATGCTTATTCGGGTTAGCCCGATTAACCGTGTCCCGGTAAAACATATACGGAACTCCCGTTTCCAGCTGGCTTTTCATGATTCTTTTAAAAATTTCAATGGCTGATACAACGTCATAGCCTCCTGAACCTTTTTCACCCAAAAGCCCTTGTTCGGCTGCGGCAACGCACTCATCATATTTATCGCGGAAACTGCCTTTGCCGGGTTCTTCATCAAAAAAATCATCCAGTTCATAGCCCATCACTTTTTTTACCGTATAAGGATCAAACAGATACCAGTCTTCTCTAGACTCTGCCTTTTCCATAAATAAATCCGGAACGCAGAGGCCCAAAAACAGGTCATGAACCCGCTGCCGTTCGTCACCATTATTCAGCTTGGCGTCAAGAAAGGAAAAAAGATCTTTGCCGAACACATTGTAGTAGATGGCGATAGCTCCCTTTCTCTGTCCAAGCTGATCGACACTGACCGCTGTCTGGTTCAACAGCTTCGCCCATGGAATAATGCCCGATGAATTGCCCTTGAATCCTCTTATTTCTGAACCAAGGCTTCTGATCTTGCCAAGGTAAACGGAGATCCCGCCTCCGCCTTTCGAGAGCGTTGCTGCATCTGTTGTAGAATCATAGATTCCTCGAAGGCTGTCATCCATCGTATCGATGAAGCAGCTTGACAGCTGGCCATAGCTTTTACCCGCATTGGCAAGTGTAGGAGTTGCCACGGTCATATACAGGTTCGACATTGCCCAGTACGCTTCTTTAATCAGCTCCATGCGGCGGTCTGAAGGTTCGTTGAACATCAAGGACATCGCGATGATCATAAAACGTTCCTGAGGCAATTCAAACACTTTGCCTTCATGCGATTTGGCAAGATAACGGTCAGCCAATGTACGAAGTCCTATATATGTAAAAAGTTCATCCCTTTGAGGGACAATCATCGCTTCAAGCTCATCTATTTCTTCTGGTGAATAGCTGCTTAACAGGTTCTTATCATAGATTCCTTTGTCTGTCAGTGTACGAATTAATCCATAGAAGTGGCCATATCCATGAACTCCTTGTCTCCCCCTGTTTTTTACTGCATCCGAGTAGATTTTTTTAAGATGAATTCTTCCTGCGACGAAGGTCCAATCCGGCTCATGCATTGAAATTCTTTCAAGTGCATGCAAAATAGCCATATTCATCGCTTCTGTTTGAGAACTGCTTTTATCAGCATAATAGCCTACCTGTTCTGTATACTCTTCCTTTTTATCAAGCTGGGGAAAGCCCAATAGAATTTCATCCAGCCAATTCATAACAAGATGATCTGTTCCGCCTGCTATAACCAAAGTCAAATCTCCTCCTCTAAAAATCCGCAAAATAAAAAGGCCCATCCAGTGGATGAGCCTAAAAAAACGACACGAGTTATAAGAATCAAAAATAGCAGTAAAGTGTGCCGTTTTTGCTTCTCAATCCCCGAAGAATCAAAATCGTGAAACAAAAAGGCAGGTCTACTGGCTAATGCTTCCTCCTACTCTGAGCCTTCCCATGTAAAAGCCACACGATCGTGCGCGTTTCTTACACAGTGGATTCTCATTTCGTCCACATGACAGTTGCGGGGACAGCTCCGGATTGTTTTACCGGATTCCCTATTAAGTCTTACTAGACACCTCTTGTTTCAAATACTATATTTAGTTTAATATATTTACTTTCACACTAAATATAGTATTTGTCAACACCTAGTTTTCATTTATTTTGTTATTCCATATTGTATTTGCGCAGTACTTAATGATGTCCCGGCGGCGGATAATCCCAATAAAATGCCCGTCGTCGTCAGTTACCGGAATAAAGTTCTGGTCAGTTGCCAACGTAATTAAATCTTCCATATTTGAATTGATTGATACTGAGATGTTGTTCACACGCTGTGGAACATCCTTCAGTTTTGTTTTCACCACATCGTAGAAGCCAAGGTCGAACGCTTCTTTCAATTTCCAAAGCAGATCCCCTTCTGTGAGCGTACCGACATACTGCCCTTCCTCTGAAACAAGGGGAACAGATGTATATTTGTGATAAGAAAGCTTCTCCAATGCCTGCCTGATGGTCGATTCAGGATTCAAATATTTAACCTCTTCTTTAGGCAATAGATAAAAAGCTATGTTCATGCTGTGATCTCCTTTAACCATAAAATGCAGCCGTTCTTTTCTACTATAACAAAAAATAAAATAGATGAGCAGTAATAAGCCATCACAAAAAAAAAGCCCTAAGAAGGACACATACGTTCTATTGTCTATTCCCTCACTGTGTTTTATTTAAACTTATTTTGCCAGGGTCCATCCCATAATTTTGCTGAAAAAGCCAGCTTTTATATTCTTCTTCCAATTCAGTCAATGGCCATGTGGAAAGCTCTGCTTCCACTTCTTTGCTTATCCCGTTTTTCTTTAGCATCTGAATAAGGAAATTCTTCCTCTCTTCAACGGCCTTCCGCAATAATCCGCCCATCATTTCCTCCCGTTAAAGCGTTTTCATAGTATAGTATACGTGGATCCAATTAAATAGTTTCAGCATCCATGGCTCTTTACTGAAATTTATTGGATAGAGTATACATTTATGACCACTAAACGGAAGATCTGACTTGTTTTTCTTCTTTATAAATCTTTATTGATTTCCCGAATGACATGAGAGACCTCGGGGAGAATCAGCTTTTTCATGGCTAAAGCTGCCGCTCCTGTAGATCCGGGCATTGCAAAAACCGCTGTGGAGCCAACAACTCCTGCCGCTGCTCTGCTCAGAATGGCTGCAGATCCAATATCCTCGGTATAACTTAACATCCTGAAAAGCTCGCCAAAACCTGTAATTTCCTTTGTAAACAATGGTTTTAGCGTTTCAATGGTAACATCCCTGGCAGCAATGCCAGTCCCGCCATTAATTAAAATAGCCTGGATATTACTTGCTTCACACCCAGCCAAGACAGCAGATTCAATTTCCTCTCGCTCATCTTTTACAATTACATAGTCTCCCACTGTATGGCCGTTCAGCGTTAACTCCTCTTTTATAAGGGTGCCGCTGCGATCGGTTTCTTCTGTTCTCGTATCACTCACAGTAATAATTTTGCAGCAGACAGAAGAAGGAGCCTGTCTTTTATGATCTTCTACACTCATTTGCTTCCCCTTTCCAAAAGGTTGTAATGGATGTATTATCCTTTATTCATGGCCAGAAGTCTATCCTTTTGCATGCCTCAAAAATAAATCGGAACAAATACGCTTTGCAAAACGTAATGTTTCCGTTATAATAAGATGAATTATTTTTGATGCATTTGGAAGGAGCACTCATATGAAAAGACACTATGCGGCCTTGACGTTTATGATCATAGGATCACTGATACTATCTGGCTGCGCGAATGGCACTAAACATAAATTAAATAGCCCTCATAAGCTTACCATAACTACAACACTTTATCCCCTGGAATACTTTACGAAAAGGATCGGCGGAAAGCATGTTTCTGTATCAAATGTAATCCCTCCAGGCACCGATGCTCATTCTTTTGAACCGTCTACGAAAGACATGATCAAAATTTCAGACAGTGATGCATTCATCTATAACGGTACAGGAATCGAAGGATTTGCTGATAAAGTAAATGAAACGGTAAAAAACGAAGGGGTTGAATCCATAAAAGCAGCCAAGGGCCTCACACTGGAAAAAGTGGAGCATCGTGATGAGGACCCTGACGAACATGGAGATAAAGATCCCCACATTTGGCTTGATCCGGTTTATTCAATCCAAATGGCCAAGAACATCGAACAGGCGTTAATTAAGCTGAACCCAAAAGCCAAAGCTGACTTCACAAAGAATTACCTGTCACTTAAGAAGGATCTTGAAAGGCTTGATACCTCGTTCAATCAAACGATCAAAAAAAGCCCGCATAAGGAGATTATTGTTTCTCATGCTGCCTATGGATACTGGGAACATCGGTACGGCCTGAAACAGATTCCAGTTTCTGGACTGTCAACTTCTCAGGAACCGTCACAAAGACAGCTGCAAGACCTGATCAAACACGTTAAAGCAAAACATATTCACTATGTTCTTCTTGAAAACAGTGCCAGCGATAAACTGGCCAGAGTTGTAGAGCGTGAAACAGGAACAAAAACGCTGAAATTAAGAAACTTAGAGACCCTTATTCCTAAGGATGCTGAGGCGAACGAAGATTATTTATCACTTATGCAAAAAAACGTTCAAGTCTTGAAACAGGCCTTAAGATAAGAAAGCAGGACCATGAATGGATGAATCATGGTCCTGCTTTTATGTGTTAATTATGATTTTCTTCGTTTAATGAACAGCACGGCTCCGATAATCACGATCAGCAGCACTACGATAAACACCGGGGCTGCTGCATTGTTTGACTTTGATTCCGCCTTTTCAGCCTTTTTCTGTTGTTCTTCTTTTTGGGTCTTTTCACCTTTTGCTCTTTCTTTTTTAGGTGCTTTTACCGCCTTCTCTTCTTTCGGCTTCTGAACAGCAAAGGAATAATCTTTTTGGATAATATGGCCATCAGCACCGATAATTTTGTAATTTACTTTATACTTCCCGTTTTCAAGCGGTGAGGGCGCCGTGCCTGTCATGATGTTATTCTTTACGTCCACTTTTACATCTAAGGGTTTTCCATCCTTAGTGACTTTCATCGTGCTTAAATTTTCAATTTTCGATTCAAAAGTTAACGTGATCTTGCTTAAGTTTTCTTTGATCACAGCACCTTCTGCCGGCTGTGAAGATTCAAGGCCGGTATGGGCGGATGCAATTGACGCAGAACAAAGAAAAAAAACAGCGGTAAGAATCAATATGTACTTCTTCATGTTACATCTCCTTTACTTTCCTCATTGCTATATATACTTTACTGGAAAACGTAAAAAAAGACCACCCAGACACAAACATCAGGGGGTCTTTTCTGTTTACTGTTATTCATGCCGGATCAGGGCTTAGCAAAATGCACAAGCACAGCCTATGATAATTAACAAAATGAACAGCACCACAATAAGAGCGAAACCACTTCCACCGCATCCAAATGACATTTTGTTACCTCCTCTTTCGAGATATTTAACGATCTACACCCATAACATATGAAGGAGACAGGCTTTGTGAAACGGTACAAGAGTCTATTTTTTTAAGAACTTTCATTTTTTTATTACCGGCTTTGAATTGAAATGGTGAATGCAATCGGAGCCCATTTTCCAAGCATATCCGCATTTGTCCCATACAAAACAAGCAAAGCGCCATATAGTGTTAGGGAGATGTTGGAGTTTATGACAAAGGAGGTAACACATATGGGATTCGCAGCAGGCGGAAGTGGTTTCGCTTTGATCGTGGTACTATTCGTGCTTTTGATTATCATCGGATGTGCTTGTGCATTCTGCTAATGCACTGAACAAGGAAAAGATGCAGATCTTTTCCTTGTCATTATGAACTACGATTAACGCAAATTGTTTTCCAGTAACCAAAACCCATAATTAAAGCACTGAGCGCCGCTCAGTGCTTCTTTTTATTGCTTCGCTTGTGCTTCCGTCTCGGTCTTCTTCTTCAACGCCCAATACGTCTCCAGAGCCCGCTGTCCGATGTGCTTGTTGACCGCTTGCGTTCCGCTGTACGGTGACGCATCTGGTACAATAATCGCAAAAGCTATTTCCGGATTATCATAAGGGGCATAGCCGACCAATGTCAGGTTATCTTTGTTCGCAATAAAGTTTCCGTTGTGATCATATTTCTTAACCTGGGCAGTACCTGTTTTCCCTGCCGGATTATGATATTTCGGATTGTTAAAATACTGTGCGGCTGTTCCGCCCGGAGAGTGGTACACCTCCCAGAAGCCTTGCTGCACCCGATTGATATAGCTTTTATCCATATCAATTTCATTAAGAATATTCAGTTCAAACCGCTCCACAAGCTTGCCTTCATGCTGTACTTCCGTCTGCGGTTCACGGATTTCCTTCACAAGCCTCGGCTGAACGCGATATCCCCCGTTTGCGATCGTTGAAACATATTGCACCATCTGAATTGGAGTATAGGTGTCAAACTGTCCAATGGCCATGTCGAGCATATTACCAAGCTCTTGATAACCTCCGAAATAGCCTGTGGATTCATTCGGAAAATCGATGCCAGTTTTTACCCCTAATCCGAACTGGCTGAAATAATAGCGCATGACATCATAGCCAAGGTAACGGTTATCTCCATAAAAGCTTTTATTGCTATAGCTGTATTTTCCAAGTCTCATAGCAATATTAAACATATAAACGTTTGATGATTTCTTTAATGCGGTTAAATCATTGATGCTCCCCATGTTCGCATGAGATTTCTTTGTTGTCTTGCCGATTTTGATCGGCGCATCGTATATATATTCCCCCATGTGGATGGCACCCTTATGCAGACCGGTGAGAACGGTCGCTCCCTTGACAGCAGATCCCATCTCGTAAGCGTCGAATAGAGCTCCGTACGAGTCATTCACAAACTTTCCGCTGCTGTCCATCTTTTTGCCGGCGATTGTATAGATTTCCCCTGTCTTCGGGTTCATCATGACGATATATGCAGACTTCATCATTTCATTTCCCCGGTCAGCACGGCCTTTTCTGATTTCTTCTTCAAGTACTTTTTCCATCTTATGCTGAAGTTCCATATCGATCGTCAAAACGATGTCTTTTCCTCGTTTGCCGGGAATTACTTTCGGTTCTCCGAGCGTTTTCCCTGTTTTCGGATTCGTCAGATAGATGCTTTTTTCTTTCGTACCGCGAAGTGTTTCCTGATACTGTGCTTCAAGCCCGCTGATTCCAACCTGATCGGTACGGTCGTAGTTCATCGCTGCCAGATAGTCCTGCTGTTCTTTCGGCATCTGTTTCACACGGCCGAAAATGGTCTTAAGCGAATCGCCGAACGGATACGTCCGGTCTGCATCCGGCATGATATCAATGCCTGGAAGCTGATCCAGGTTTTCAGAAATGATGGAAATTTCACGATCAGTTAAATTTTTCTTTACTGGTGAAGCCGAATAAGCATAGCCGGCATCCATTTCTCGTTTGATGGCGAGAATCTGAAGATCTTTTTTTGTCAGTGTATCAAGTTCCTTTTTTGTGATCCGGCTGACCAGCAGCTTGTATTCTTTTTCATTGTTAAGTTTTTTTGTTTCAGCCGGGGTAAGGCGTTCTTTCATAAGATTAGCCACTCCTGTTTTTACGATAAAAAAGTCTTTTTTATCACGCTCAGGAATTTTCTTCTTCTCCACTTGAATATGCTGAGACAGCCATTTGGCAACCTTATATGTATCTTCTGCTTTTGTACTGCTTGTTTTCGTATACGTCAGCGTAAAATAAGGTTGATTGTCCACCACAACCCGCTGATTACGGTCAAGGATCTTTCCGCGCGGAGCTTCTTTCTTAGCTTCTTCTTTTTTTATGGCTTCAGATTCCTGTCTTTTTTCTTCCCCATTGACGATTTGAAGAACACCGAGACGCAGTATGAGGACGGAGAAAAGCAGAAAGACGGCAACAAATAGTATATTTAAGCGAAAAGGAAGGTGGTTCTTTTTCTTTTTGGTTTTCTTTTGAGTTTCCATAACCCTTTCCCTCCAGTAGATTATTACAATTATATTACAAAACCTTCCCTACTAGATTACTAAAGTTTGAAAGAGATTCCAAGTTTTTCATTAGAATTTTTTTCAAAAAAAACTCTGCTAGTCCATTTTGTTGTTTTGGTGGGGTGTGATTGAAGCCTTCTGAAAATCAGAAGGGGCTGTCCAAGAAGTCTGTAAGCTGTTGATTTCCGTTCCAGGCTGCTCGCTTTTACCGGCGTGAACGCCTACTTTTTGGTGCAGGCACCGGCGGGAGTCTCACCTGTCACGCTAGTCCGCAGGACAACGAGGGCTCCGGCAGCTTTTTATCGCACGAAGAAAATGTGAAGTTCATTTTCGAGGAGTCTCGCATCTTCCACTTCAATTAACTTTTCATTGAAGATTTTTCAAGCCAAAAAGGGGCTGCCTCAAGGTCAATTTTCGACTTTCTGGACAGCCCCATCTGCTTTTCGGGCGCTTCATTTGTTACACAAATCAGCCGGCTCTTATCATCGCCAGCGATCCACCCCAAAGTCTATTCAACTATTATTTATTGCAAATGAACAGGGGCCTTTCATGGGAAGAGGATCTGGTTTCCCGAAGAGATATCCTTGAACAAGATCAACACCGATCTCCTCGCAGTATTCTGCTACCTCCTTTCGTTCAATCCCTTCTGCATTCACCTTGATTCCGTAGTCACGCGCTGTTTCCATAATCTGAAGCAGCTGCTTTTGCTGTTCACTCATGATTTCCTCTGACTCAACGATTGATCACAACGGCTGATACTAATCCCAGCCTTTCAAAAAAACGTATTTTTAGATAAATCGAAATTTTTTTCATATTGTAAATCAAAGAAGGAATTGCTCTATAATTTCCACCAATTAAATTACTAGATAATTTACCTTATTGCTTCCATTCACATTATTTGCTATATTAAAAATCCTGTGCCAAAAAACCATAAAAAGGAGGATTGAGATGGTATACTGGCTTCTTTTTAAGAAAAGTTTTTCACGCAATATGCAATACCGCCTGTCCCACCTTATTAATAATGCCGCTTCAGCAATCTTCGGCTTTGTTTACATCGCCATATGGACAGGAGTACTGGCTGGAAAAGAACAAAAAAGTCCATACAGTATCATGGACATGACCTATTATATGGGGGCGAGCCAATGCATTCTGTGGATGACCGTATTTTTAACAGCGGGTCTCGGGATTCAGGCAGGCGTAAGAAACGGTGCAATCTCGTTTGAACTTGCAAGACCCACGAACTATTTTTTCTACATAACGAGCCAGGAGGCTGGAAGGATAGGGTATAACGCCCTCTTTAGAAGTCTTCCGATCGGCTTGATTTTCACCTTTTCCGTCGGATTTTACACCCCAGAACACTTTCCGGTCTACGTATATACCTTCCTTTCTGTCATCTTAGCTGTCGGTATTTCATTAAATATATTTTATTTGATTGGAATATCATCCTGCTGGACAACTGAAATTTCATGGGCTCACTTTATTAACCTGACCCTGATGTTCTCCCTTGGGGGCCAGATGGTGCCATTGACTTTTTTGCCTGGACCATTGTCACAATTTGCTGGATGGCTGCCATTTGCAGGTGTGGTTTATTATCCCGTGATGATCTATCTTGAAAAAGCCAACAGCTCTGTTCTCCTTATTCAGGGTGGCTGGCTGCTCTTCCTGCTGCTGCTGAATCAGTGGATCACATTCCTTGCCCGGCAAAAGATTGAAATTCAAGGAGGCTGAGTATGAAATTATACATAAAACTCATCAGCGCCAGTATCCGTTCAAGAATGCAGTACAAAATGAATTTCATCTTCTCTATGGTCTCCTATGGCGTGATCATGATGATTGACTTTGTCCTTCTAGCCGCAATTTTGAACCGTTTTGATCAGATTAAAGGTTGGAATATTTATGAGGTGGGTGTTCTCTACGCGATTTCATCGATTTCACTTTCTTTGTACAGAACGATGGCTCCTGAAATCCACGAATTTGAGAAATATATGATAGAAGGGGAATTTGACAGTCTCTTGATTCGGCCAGTCTCTCCTCTCGTTCTGCTCCTTTCAAAAAATCTCGACCTCAGCCGGATTGGAGGTGTTCTGCAGGGTCTGCTTATTCTTTGCCTCTCCCTGTACGGACTTTCCAAGGAGCAGCAACTCGTATTTCTTATCGCTTATCTTCCCGTCATCCTTGTCTGCGGATGGCTCATTTCATTTTCTCTCGCTCTGTTTACGGCGACAATTGCGTTCTGGACACAGCGGATAAAAGATTTTCAGACGTTTACTCTCTATGCACCTTTTAATGCCGCAAACTACCCGATGAACATTTATCCCGGCTGGTTAAAGATCATCTTTTTCACGGTGATACCGGTGGCATTTATGAACTATGTACCTATGCTTTATCTTTTACATAAAGGAGGTAACCTGTACTTTCTGCTGCTTCCAGCTGCCGTGGCTGGCTTATTCTTTTGTGCCTCTTTGAAATTTTGGCATTACGGCATCAAATTTTATCATAGCACTGGAACCTGAGGAGGAATTGAACGATGATTGAAGCACATCAATTAAGAAAGAGCTTTAAAATATACAAATCAAAAAAAGGCATGCTCGGTTCCATGCTTTCGCTGTTTTCCGGGGAATACGAGGAAAAGAACGCCGTAGATTCTATCTCTTTTAAAATAGACGAAGGTGAATTTGTAGGATATATTGGCCCAAACGGTGCAGGTAAATCAACAACGATCAAGATGCTTTCCGGAATTCTCCATCCATCGTCAGGAGAGGCAAAAGTTCTTGGGATCAATCCGCAAAAGAACCGAAAAATGCTTGCTCAAAATATTGGCATTGTTTTTGGCCAGCGGACACAGCTTTGGTGGGATCTTCCTGTTATAGACTCGTTTGATATTTTGAAACACATGTACAAAATAGAAGACCGCCATTATCAAAGATTCTTGAAACACTATGATGATATCCTTGATATCAGCCATTTTCTTCAGACTCCAGTCAGAAAATTATCCCTCGGTCAGAGGATGCGTGCAGACCTTGCGGCGGCAATGATTCACAACCCGCCTGTCTTGTTCTTAGATGAGCCAACCATCGGCCTTGATGTTGTAGCTAAGCATAAAATCCGGGAGTTCCTGCAGGAAATGAATAAATCGGAAAATAAAACCGTCGTCCTTACCACACACGACATGGACGACATTGAACAGTTATGCAGCAGGGTCATTGTCATTAACCAGGGAAGGATGGTATTGGATGGATCTTTGGAGGAACTGCGTAATCATATTGGTCTTCCCAGTATTCTTACCGTCACGTATGAACAACCACCTGAACTGCAAGTGGTTTATGGTATTGAGAGGACAGAAAGTAACGGCCGTGAATGTACCGTCTTGTATGATCGCTCTAAAATTTCTTCACCTGCTCTATTGCAGGAGATCTCAAAGTGGGGCACTCCACTCGACATACAGATGAAAGAACCGGATATAGAAGAAGTGATTCAGAACATTTACTAATGCAAACACAAAAGACGGATGTGAGACTGCTTGTCTCTCATCCGTCTATCCGTTTTTGTGCCTTAATGTGTCTTTTCCAAAAGAAGCCATTCTTCCAGCTGTTCATAGACGTTCATCGCATCTTCAATTCCCCGTTCATATAGGGCGTGAAGCTTTACAGGATTGCGTTCTGCTCTTCCTACATCCAGCTTCTGCTTTGGCCTGATGACAAATACTTCATTTTTCTTCTCAAGTTCTTCAATATAATCCAATGTTTCATTGTAATGTTTATAACGGTTCAGCAAAACATCAGACATCCCCGGCTGTGATTGGTATACCCTTCTCGCCAGCCATTCCATTTTTGTTTTACGTTTTCTGTAGCCTTCATTCTGTGTTAAAACAATGACGTTCCTTTTGTTTCCGTCTGCTTTTGCCTTTTTGACTGGAATAGGGTCAGCCACTCCGCCATCCAGCAGTTTTTTTCCATGGTACTCGATGACAGGTGCCATAAACGGTAAAGATGCGGAAGCTCGAAGAACGGTAAGAATATGCTCTTGATGATCCGCCTTTTCAAAATAAACCGGCAGTCCTGTCTCACTGTCAGTCGTTCCGATCACGAAACGTTCTGTCGCATGTTCAAACGTTTCAAAATCAAAAGGGACATGTTTCTTAGGAATTTCATCAAAAATCAAGTCCATCCCGAAAAGCCCTTTGCGTTTCAACAATAGATTTTTATAAGAAATGTACTCTGGATGTCGTACAAAATCGATATTAACAACCCGGTTTCTCCCTCTTTGCCTTGAAAGATAGGAGGTGGCATTGCAGGCCCCGGCAGAAACGCCAATGACATAAGGAAAATACAATTCCTTGTCCATAAAATAATCAAGCACTCCTGCTGTATAAACGCCCCTCATTCCCCCGCCTTCCAGGACAAGACCCGTTCCTTTCATGCTGTGATACCTCTTTTCTCTATAATAGTTCACTATATGTAATATTTTATCAAAAGGCCAATAAAATGCTCTGCACTTTGGCTATCTTTGATTAAAATAATTTTCCAGCCCATTTACGATTCCGCTTACCGCATTCTCCTGAAAGTCTTGTGTTTCTGCCTGCAGCTCGTCTTGCCGGTTCGATAGAAATCCTAATTCAATTAGGGCTGCGGGACGCTGGTTCTCCCTTATTACATAATAATCTCCGAATTTCGCCCCTCTGTCCTTCAGGTTTGTTCCACCGTTTAATATTTCCGCCTGAATGGATTGAGCAAGTTCTTGATCTCCTGATTTATTATAAAAGGTAGATAACCCGCTCACATCCGGGCGAAGAGATGAATTATAATGAATACTGATAAAAGCATCCGCAAACACAGACTCGCTTTGGAACACTCTGTTCGCCAATGAAAAATAATCATTATTCATCCTGGTCATCATAACAATGGCTCCAGCCGCTCGCAGTTTTTCTGCTGCAAGCAAACCTGTCCGAAGCGTCAGTTCTGATTCCAGAGTAGAATGGAACGCCCCTTTTGCCCCCCTGTCAACACCGCCGTGACCCGGGTCAATTACAATCCGCTTACCATTAAGGCTGCCACTCCGGTAAGCTTCTTGTGTGCTAAATGAACGATTCGCTACGACATTCCATATTCCTGCTTCGTCATGCTTCTCTCTATTTCCATTTCCTCTCTTTTTTAAATAAACAGCGGACACCCATCCTGTTTTACCGTGAAATTCAATATGCGCCCACCCATTTCTTTCGGAAAGAACTGACAGTATTTCCCCTCCTCTTACGGACCCAATCACTGGAGCAGAGATGGAATCAATTTTCCTGACGTTCAAATGATCAGCAGCGACAAATGCTTCTGCATCTGTGCTCGCTTGAAGTACCGGTGGACTCAGTATTTGGCTGATGCACATCAGCATGACAATACCGATCTGTACTTTTTTCACAGTTTTTTCAGCCCCATTCATATTTTAAAATGATATGGAGAATAATTCTACAGCCTATTAAGGAAACCTTCTCTCTGCCAGAATGACACAAAGGTTCCTACAGGCTGCCCAATTTCCTTTTTTTATGACAAGAAAGCGGACAAGCTCTAAAAAGCTCTGTCCGCCTCACATTCTATATTAGGCCTGCATGTTTTAAACCGTGCCAAATCCCATCTTCACCAACTGGTTTCGTAACATAATGGGCTGCTTTTTTCGCTTCAGGCCTTCCGTTGCCCATCGCAATCCCCATACCTGATGATTGAAGCATTTCGATATCATTTAAGGCATCACCGAAAGAAAACGTATCTTCTCGTTTTATCGTTGTGCGTTTCAGAAGTTCTTCAATCCCTTTTGCTTTAGAACCTCCAAACGGCATTACATCGATCGCGTGGTGATGCCAGCGGATAAAATCAAAGGTTCCTTTATAATCATTTCTATACGGCTGCTCAAACTCTTCATCACAAAAAAGAAGCGCCTGATAAACATCATTGCTATGATAGTAAGTCTCATCGAACGAAGGATATTCAGTTAGTAAATGTTTCGTACTTTCATATACCACATCAGCGTATTCATTATTGGTTGTTGCTTTTGCGTGATCCAGGAAAACAAGAGGATGTTCCGATTGGACAGCAAGCTTTTCAAGTTCCTTCAGCCTTTCTACATCCAGTGTTGCTTTGTAGATGACTTCTCCCTTGAAAACAACATACGACCCATTAAAGCTGATAAACGAGTCCATTTCGAGTTCCTTCAATAAGTGTCCAAACATAAAAGGCGCCCTTCCAGTTGCTATTCCGGTATGAACACCGTTCTTTCGAAGCTGATGGAGGGCTTCCTTTGTGGAATCCGGAATTCTCCCTGTACTTTCATCGATCAGTGTTCCATCAATATCAAAAAATACCATCTTTTCTCTCATATCTATCACTCCTTATCCTCTTTCTATGATGAATTTCCGCCGTTAATCTGTCAACTAAGTACAACAAAGACGCTTCACCGTAAAATAGAAGAACTCTCCAAAATGGAGAGTTCTTTCGAATTAAGAATTTGAATTGGCCGTCGTTTGAATATTTTTCCGTTTTCGATTGATCACAATGCTTTGAACCGTCATGAAGATGTTACCGACAATCCAGTACATGGGCAGTACCGCAGAAAGCCTCCAGGCAGAAAAAACGATGATCATCGGCATAATGTAGCCCATCATCTGGATCTGGGGATTCACTTGCTCAAGCTGTCTATTGATTATCTTATATTGAATAAACGTTGTAATAGCCGCAATAATCGGCAGAATGTGTGTTGGATCGGGTGTACCCAGGTTAAACCATAAGAAATTATGTGCCGCGATTTCTTTCGTCCGTATAATCGCATAATAGAATGCCAGCAAAATCGGCATCTGGATCAGCAAGGGCATACATCCCATAGACACCGGGTTAACACCATGCTTTTGGTAAAGGGCCATAACTTCCTGCTGCATTTTTGTTTGAGTTTCTCTGTCTTTGCTTTTATATTTTTCTCGAATCCGCTTCATTTCCGGCTGAAGCTCTTTCATTTTTTGCTGATTTTTTGTCTGGGAAAGTGTAAAAGGCAATAAAATACAGCGAATAATGATCGTCAAAAAGATGATAGCCAGTCCATAATTTCCGTTAAAGAAGGTGGCCACAAACTGAATCACTTCTGAGAAGGGATAAACAAAATAATGGCTCCATACCCCGTGGCTCTGTGCGTTAACAGGTGCTCTGCTGCAGCCTGCAAGTACCCATATTCCTAATATCATCGTAAAAAATTGTAATCCGCGTGTAAGTCCTGATCGTTGTTTCTTTCTGTTCATTCCATTTCCTCCTTGTTGGTTTTGCGTCTGAGTGATTCAACAAGAAGGAGTGGCTGTCATTATCATCTGGTGCTTCTTTCCGGTATTTCCTGTGTGTTATATGATTCCTTATAAAACAGAAGTTTTGGACCAGACTTGGATTCAATCGTATCTTAAGTGTTCTGTTCTGATCGGAAATCTTCAGCTGGCTGCTTTTCTTTATCGTTTCTGGGCACTGCATTATGATATGTCTGCTGATACCAAGCAGAGCCAGTGTTAATCCCAATGAAATCAGCATAACGTCCATTTCACATAGCAGTTCAAATATCGGCTCGATCGGACTCACCCCCTTTTGTTAACAGTATACCCTCTTATGGCCTAAAATGATAGTGAACATCAAGTGACGGTAGAAAGTCTAAACACAAATAAACGCCGTGTGGGAGGTCATCACGGCGTCTAATCAAATATAGGGGGATAAGATACTATACGAAAATACGAATGAAACGTGACTCCAAAAAAATTTTCTTTTTCATGCATATTTTCAAAGTGGTAATACAAACTACTAGTACAAGGAGGTGATACATATGGCACGTAACAACTCTTCAAACGAACTAGTAGTAGCTGGTGCTCAACAAGCTCTTGACCAAATGAAGTATGAAATCGCTTCTGAATTTGGTGTGCAACTTGGACCCGACACTTCTTCACGCGCTAACGGATCTGTTGGTGGTGAAATCACTAAGCGTCTTGTACAAATGGCTGAACAACAACTTGGTGGCGGATTCCGTCGTTAATCTTAACTCTCCCAAAAGCGAAAAGGGTGGGACAATCGTCCACTCTTTTTTGCATGGCAAGAAAAGGGCAAGCTAAGGTCCGACCAGCGCTGGTGCCAAGCATTGCATCCAAAAAACCAGCCTGCAATCTGCAGACTGGTCTATTATCATCAGCTATGAAAGTTTAAAAATAATAAGCCAGGGTTCTCGTATCCCTGGCTGGAAAAAGGTAACTTTATTATAACATGACGAAACCAGATTTATAAAGAAAAGACTTTCACAAAACAGGTTTTAATATTCCCATGGCTTTTGCGTGCCGAATTCTTCAGCAAGTTTTTTACTGCTTTCCCTTCTTTTTCTCCGGTTGACAGCCCGTTCCTCTGCACCTTGATGAAGCCACTTTTCCTCTTCAGACTCTGGAATAGCTTTTGGCACTGGCGTTGGTTTACCATCTTCACCCAGTGCGACAAACGTCAAAAAGGAAACTGCACAAACCTTTCTCTCGCCTGTAAATAAATTCTCAGACGTGATTTTTACAAAAACCTCCATCGACGTTTTGTGCGTCCACGTCACAAAAGATTCCAGGCAGACTGAATTTCCTACTCTGATTGGATGCAAAAAATCGACCGAATCGGTTGAGGCGGTTACCACATTGCAGCGTGCATGGCGGATCGCTGATATCGCAGCCACATCGTCAATATATGCCATCAGTTTGCCCCCAAACAAAGTTCCATGATTATTCGTATCCGGCGGAAGAACCACACTTGATTTTACTGTTCTGGATTCTCGAACAAATTTCTCATTTAATTTCATGCTTTTATATCACACTCCTATGTACCATTATATAAAAAAAACCTCTGCAATAGGGCAAAGGTTTTGTAAGAGGTGCTATTTCTTCACAACAGCATGTCCGCCGAACTCGTTTCGAAGAGCCGCCACCACTTTTCCGTGGAAAGTGTCATCCTCGAGCGACCTGAACCTCATAAACTGAGACAGAGCAATAACTGGGGCTGTAGCCTGATAGTCAAGCGCCGCCTCAATCGTCCAAATGCCTTCTCCTGAAGAATTCATCACACCCCGTATATCTTCAAGTTTCGGCTGTTTGGAAAATGCGTTCTCCATTAGTTCCATCAACCAAGAACGAATGACTGATCCATTATTCCAGACCTTTGCGACTGCTTCATAATCATAGTCAAAATCACTTTTATCCAGAATTTCAAACCCCTCCGCGATCGCCTGCATCATTCCGTATTCAATTCCATTATGCACCATTTTTAAGAAATGACCGCTTCCTGCTTTTCCTGTTTTCATAAAACCGTTTTCTATTGAAATTTTTTCATACAGCGGAGCAACATAATCCACGGCTTCTTCATCCCCGCCGACCATGACACAAACACCATGGCGTGCTCCTTCAGTACCTCCGCTCGTTCCGCAGTCCACTAAATGAATTCCTTTTTCTTTTAATTCTTCGTAACGTCTAAGTGTATCCTTGTACTTTGAATTCCCTGCGTCAATGATGATGTCGCCTTGGTCCAGATATGGTACCAGTTCACTGATCACACTGTCTACAGCAGGGCCTGCAGGTACCAATAAAATAATCGCCCGGCGTCCGGTAAAACCCTTTGCTAAATCTTCAAGTGTCTCCACCCCGAGTGCACCTTTTGAAGAGATTTGATCTACCGTTTCTTTATTGGTATCATAAGCAATCACCTTAAAATCATGATCAATCATATTCTGTGCAATATTAAAACCCATTTTCCCCAGACCCACTAATCCGATTTCCATATGAATCACATCCTCTTCATTCTTTGACAATGCCTACCTCATTATTTATTCCACAATTAATACTCCTTTAACCAGAAATCAGCGAATGAATCTTCTGAGGTTGGCAACGCTAAAAAATGGGAGGTGATCATGTGACGAAGAAAAGCAGTGGTAAGGGCCAGGCTGCCAGCAGTGTAACACCTCAAGGAAAAGGTGATACTGAATTCGCAGCAGATCCGCAAACCAAGCTTGAAAATGCAGCAAAGAAAAGCAATACGAAAAGATAGAACATTGATCCTGACAAAATGCACAGTGTGATGCTTAACGCTCGTGCATTTTGTCATGTGTGCCCTTATACTTTCCTTATAAAAAGAAATGAGGGGTTTTTTATGAAGAACAGAATCATAGAAAACAGAAGTTCGGCAAAAACCTTCCTGCAAACAACAGGATCCCTGCTCTTTATTGCAGGCATTCTGGGTTATTCCGGCAAGCTTTCTATGCCCGCCTATCTGTCTTACAGCGCTGCTGGTATTGGAATTTTGTTAACAATTGCCAGCGCTTTCAAAAAGTAATCCTCAATTTTATGTAAAATGTCTTGATAGTTGAACGATATATAAACTAGAACAACTATTTTAATATGATTGAGGATACATCCATGGCTAAGGTTAAACGGCATGAACTACTATTATTGTCCATCAACAAGAAAAAACGCTTTACATTAAAAGAACTCGCAGAAGAATTTAAAGTTTCAACCCGAACCATTCAAAGGGACCTGCTTTCCCTGATGGATATGGGACTGCCGATCGTGTCTGAATTCGGTCCCCACGGAGGATATAAACTTGAAAACGAAAGAATTCTGCCGCCAATCGGTTTTACAGAGTCTGAGGCACTTGCTTTCTTATTTGCTCTGCAGCCCTACAAAAAGAGCCTATCGTTCCCTTTCAGAAGGGAAGCTGTCTCTGGGCACGATAAATTTATCAACTACCTTCCTGATGATGCAGTCAAAAGGTTCGAAGAAATTCAAAAAAGATTGCTCATCCACCTGCCTTCCTACCCTGATCCCTTACCTTTCTTGCCTCTTTTTCTGGACGCATCATTGGAGCAGTGCCTGGTCACCGCGCACTATGAGCTGGGAGGGAACACCAAGCTCGGCAGACTTCAGCCAATCGGGATCTATTGTGACTGTGGCAGCTGGTACAGCCCCTGTTACAGCCATACAGAGAACGAATTTCAAGTGATTGATTTAAAAGATGTAAAACAAGCAGCAATTCAAATTGAACATCAAGCTTTAATGGATTTCTCAGAAGTGACGATCACGAATTGGCCAGATCTTCTTCCGCCTTCCAAAAAGCTTCAGTTACATATTAAATTAGAAGGCGAAGGCATTCAGAAGGCTTTGAGACATCCCTCTCTCTCTTCTCATGTCATACAAGAGACCGATGGCAGCGGGCTCATTTCAATGTATATACTGACAAATGATATTCACAGATTTGGAGAATTAATATGGTCCCTCGGCAGCGATGCCCAGGTCGTACAACCGGCTGAAATCGCAGAGATTATACGGAAAAAGACGGAGCTCATGAGCAGAAACTATGAAAGGATTCCAACCTTTTAAAAAGTTTGAAAGTCTTTTTACTCATAAAAGTTGCCAAAAAGGAGTATAATGTAAGTATTACACTTAAGGGGGATACCCATGGCCTTTTTTTCCAAAAACCCGATCGAACCAGTTCCTGACGTAGAAACGAAAGTATGGGCATGTGAAAATGAGGAGTGCACATGCTGGATGAGAGCAGATTACTCTCTGCAGGAAACACCAAAATGCCCGATTTGCAAATCAAAGATGGCTCAAGAAATCCGCATGCTCCCCGAGCTAAAATAAAGATGAAACAGGATCATATTTAAGTCCCTGGACTTATAATATGATCCTTTTTTCTTGCTATTCCCTATGTTTATCGATAAGTCCATCCGGGTATAGAAGATGAAAAGGAGGAATTCGACAATGAACAATCAAACAACGAAAACAACTGACACCAAAGACAAAACCAACTTTACCAAAGGTGTTCTTGTTGGGGGGCTGGTTGGAGCCGCAACCGCTCTATTACTGACTCCAAAATCCGGAAAGGAAATGCGCCGGGATTTATCCAATCAAACATCTAATCTAAAAGAAAAAACGATCCAAATGAAGGACGAAGCAAAATTGAAAACTCGTCTGGGAACAATGGCTGGGAAAGAAAAAGCTTCTAACATGGTGGGAAGCGTGAAAGATATAACCAGTCAAATGACTTCTCAAGCTAAGGAAAAGATTAGTTCGATGAAAAACAAAAATGAGAATTCGGCTGTTTCACCAACCACTCAAAACGATCCCGAAATACCACCTTCTCCTGAGGCATCTAAAGAAACACTCGGAGAATAATACAAACTATAGCCCAGCTCTTTAGCAGCTGGGTTTTTTATGTTTTTTTCACGCGCTCCTCTATCATCTCTTTCTTTTTAAGAGTGTATTCTTCATAATATCTGTTCTCTTTTAATACATTAGGTAGAGATATATTATGGGGGGGTGTTGATATGCACATCCATGTGGTTCAGCAGGGTGACAGCCTATGGGGTATTGCCCATCACTATGGTGTTGATCTTCAAGTCATCATGAACGAAAACGAAGTAAGAGATCCCAATTCACTGGTTATCGGCCAGGCACTGGTGATCCCTCCTCCCTTTCCGCGCTATCGTGTACAGCAAGGCGATACCCTGTATTTAATAGCCGGCCGATGGGATACCTCCGTTCAAGCCATTGTGGACCGGAACAATTTAGAAAAGACGGCTTATATTTATATAGGCCAAGAACTCATCATCCCCGTCCATGTTGTGCACCCAGGCGACAGTCTGTATGTGATTTCCATGAAGTATGGCGCAAGCATTCAAGGAATCGCCGAAGAAAATAATTTATCGGCTGCACATGTTATTTATCCCGGACAAAAACTGACCATTCCTTTCGAGAGGCCTGTAAAAGAAATAAATGCCTACATCAGCAGCTATACCCCCGCTATTCAAAAGGAAATACATTCAAAAGGAAAATATTTAACGTATATTACGCCTTTCAGCTATACCATCAACAAGGACGGGACACTTAACCCTCCAAAAGACGAAGTCGTCCTTCCCGCAGCCAAATCAGAAAGCATTTCTCCTTTAATGGTAGTGACCAACTTTCAAAACGGGACATTCGATACTGAACTCATCAGCGCTGTTCTTTCGGACACCAGCATTCAGAGTAAACTGCTTAACACTATCCTTTCGGTCATGAAGAACAAGGGATATAAAGGGGTTAACTTCGATTTTGAATACATTAGCCCTAACCAGAGGGAAGCTTACAACCAGTTTCTAAGGCGGACCGTATCCTTATTTAAACCTCTTGGATATATCACATCCACCGCGCTCGCTCCAAAGCTTAGCGCAGGGCAAAAAGGAATTCTCTATGAAGCTCATGATTATCGGGCACATGGTGAAATCGTAGATTTTGTCATTGTTATGACGTATGAATGGGGATGGATCGGCGGCAAACCGATGGCGGTTGCTCCTTTAAGCGAAGTAAAGAAAGTCCTGGAATATGCATTGACAGAAATACCAGCTAACAAGCTTGTCATGGGTGTCCCTCTGTATGGCTATGATTGGAAGCTGCCTTTTGTTCAAGGAACGTATGCTCAGACTGTCTCTCCCCAAGAAGCGGTCGACCGGGCTCGACGTTACGGAGCATCAATTCAATATGATGAGAAGGCTCAATCGCCCTTTTACAATTATTATGATGGAAGCGGCGCCCAGCATATCGTATGGTTTGAAGATGCAAGGAGCATAAAAGCAAAATTCACCACAGCCAAACAGTATCAATTAAGAGGCATCAGCTATTGGCTTTTGGGGCCAGCATTTCCTCAGAACTGGTATGTTCTTCAAAATGAGGTTAAACCAAAAAAATAGAAAAGCGCAATATTCTTACAAAAAAGCAGCTAGGCGTGTAAATGGCCTGCTGCTTTTTATGCTAAACCCACCACATATCTGCAGGAGTTTCTTCAATCATCACATCATTTAAATTTTTCACCGCGCGGGCAAATCCTTCATTTATGGACATAAGGGGATCCTCATGCTCAATGCTGACCACATAGTCATAACCATAGGTACGCAGCGCGCTGATCATATCGGACCATTCCTGTACGCTGTGTCCGCATCCTACTGAACGGAAACTCCACGCACGGGATTGAACTTCACCATACGGCTGCATGTCAGTCAGTCCATATAAGTTCACATTATCCTGATCAATATAAGTGTCTTTGGCATGGAAATGATGGATAGCATTCTCTTTGCCTAGTATTTTGATAGCCGCTATCGGATCAATCCCCTGCCACCACAGATGGCTTGGATCAAGGTTGGCACCAATGGCATCACATGTTTTTTGACGAAGTTTCAACAATGTGTAAGGAGTATGAACGAGGAATCCCCCATGCAGTTCAAGGCCAATTTTTACGTTCTTGTCCTTGGCATACTGTCCCCACTCTTGCCAGTAAGGAATCAGTTTTTCTTCCCATTGCCATTTTAAGATGTCGCCATATTCATTCGGCCAAGGTGTAACCGGCCAGTTTGGGTATTTCGCTCCTTCATGATCCCCAGGTACGCCTGAAAAACAGTTGACGACAGGCACTCCTAGCAGATTAGCAAGATCGACGGTTTTAACAAACGTGTCATGAGATTGACGGGCAAACTCCTGGTCAGGAGAGAGCGGATTTCCATGGCAGCTGAGAGCACTGATCGTTAGATCTCTGGATTTCACCTGATGGAGAAAATTCTTTCGTTTCTCTTCACTGTCCAAAAGTTCATCTAAGTTGCAATGTGCGTTTCCCGGGTAATTCCCTGTCCCGATCTCCACGGCCTTAACGCCGGCTTTCTTCACATGATCGAGCATTTGTTCAAACTGCATATCTGAAAATAATACGGTAAATACACCTAACTTCATTGACTCTCCACTTCCTTTCGATAATCAAGTTTAACGCTGCTCCCAGTAAGGCTGCTTTTATAGATGGCTTCAATCAGCATAGAGACCATTCGTGCTTCCTCCGGCTTGACGACCTGTTCAGCCAGGCCGAGACAGCAGTCTACAAAATTCTCCGCCTGCGGATTTCCAGGGTTTTCATCACCTGGAATAAAGGATGCCTCAGAATTAAGGAGCATGCCGTGTTTTGCCTGATTCAAGTGAAAAGGAAAAACATCCAGCCCGCCTTTTTCACCAGAAATGCTAACATTCTCCACATCATCTTTAATGTTGGCTGACCATGAGGTTTCTAATAAAAGAGACGCACCGTTTTCAAAACGGATGTACCCTGTTACATGGTCATCCACTTCAAATGTTTTATGGTCAAACTCACCCCAAAGATTAACTTGGTCAGGAGTACGGCTCAAAAGATTATATTGAGAGCCCATGACTTCCACAGGAACAGGATTTCCCATCAGCCATAAGGACAAGTCCAGCAGATGACAGCCATAATCGATCAGGCTTCCCCCTCCCTGCAATTCTTTATTTGTAAAGACTCCCCAGCCTGGAACCTTTCTTCTTCTGAGTCCCTGGGTTCTGATGACAAGCGGCTCGCCGATCTCACCTTCTAGCATCACCTTTTTGGCAGCCTGGGCATTTTTCATAAAACGATAGTGATAAGCGATGGAAAGAATTTTGCCTGATTCTTTTGAAGCCTGAATCATCCGGTCACATTCTTCGGTAGACAACGCCATTGGTTTTTCACATAACACATGGACACCGGCTTGGAGTGCCGCTACCGCAATTTCTGCATGAAACTTGTTTGGAGTTGATATGATTACGGCATCAATGTGAGGAAGCATCTCATGAAAATTCTCATACACAGATGGAATATCATACTTCTCTGCAATCTGTTCAGCACGATGAACGTTTAAATCACTTACACCCGTAATCACTGCCTTTTCAGCTAAATTTTGAATGGCTGGAATATGCCTTCCTTCAGCGATTCCTCCGACCCCAATCAAGCCTACTTTTAGCAGATTCATGCGAGCACCCCGTTTTCGAGACTCACTGTCTTCTTCGTTTCGCTTGCTTTTAGTGCAGCAATAATGACAGCAAGAGACCGTTTTCCTTCTTCTCCGGATACAGCTGGCTCTGTGTCGTTCAGGATGCAATCTGCAAACTTGCCGATCACGCGTGAATCATTCTGGCCCCCTGAATCATTCGTCTGAATCTGGCCCAGAGAGTAGTTTACAGTTGAACCATCTTTGTATTGAGCGATCAAAGAATACTCAGGGCTTTCCTCGAGGCGCAAAATTCCTTTCTCTCCATAAATAATAGTAGAGTTGTCCTCTTTTGAGACATAGGACCAGCTCGCTGCAAGTGTTCCGATCACTCCGCTTGCTGTTTTTAATATACATACCGCTGTATCATCTACGGTAGCGTTTTTCTTTGAAGATGTTTCCACAAAAGATGCCACTTCATCCACTTCTTCACCTAATATGAAGCGGATCAGATCTGTTTTGTGAACACCAAGGTCTCCCATCGCTCCGATAAATGCTTTTTCTTTTTTGAAAAACCAGCTGTCTGTGCCATCTGCGCTCCATGTTTCTGGCCCAGGATGTCCGAATGCTGTTCTAAAGCTGTAAACCCTGCCCAGTTCTCCACCAGCGATCAATTCCTTCGCTTTTTCATGAGATCGGACAAAACGCTGATTATGAGCGATCATTAGTTTTTTCCCATTTTTCTCACTGGCAAGGATCATTTGCTCCGCTTCCTCAAGTGAAGTCGCCATCGGTTTCTCGCATAAAACATGCTTGCCGCTATTTAATGCAGCAACGGAAATGGGCGCATGAAGGTAATTGGGTGTGCACACACTGACAGCTTCAATTTCAGGATCATTAAGCAGATCTTCATAAGAATAGTACGCTTTTGCACCGTATTCTTTGGCAATGTGATCTGCTCGTTCATGATTAATGTCGCATACTGCTGCAATGATGGTTTGTGAATTGTTTTTATACTCTGGTAAATGTCTGTGCTGAGCGATGCTTCCGCATCCAATGACTCCAACTTTAATCATCCTGTCTTCCACTCCTTTTAGTTTTGATTGGCACCAATTGCTTCAAGAGGTTTTGCATTCCCGTAAACCGGTTTATCGCTTCCTGCAGGTTTTGCCCATTGAACGGCATTTAAAATGACCTTTTGTACATCGGCATTATGATAAGTAGGATAGGTTTCGTGTCCCGGACGGAAATAAAAAACTTTTCCTTTCCCGCGCTTGTATGTGCACCCGCTCCTGAACACCTCTCCGCCTTCAAACCAGCTGACGAAAACCAGTTCATCAGGAGCCGGGATATCAAAATGCTCTCCGTACATCTCTTCTTGAGGCAACTCAATATATTCACTGATTCCAGAAGCAATCGGATGGGATGGATCGACTACCCATAGACGTTCTTTTTCATCTGCTTCCCGCCATTTCAAATCGCAGGAAGTGCCCATTAGTTTTTTAAAGATTTTTGAGAAGTGTCCAGAGTGAAGGACAATTAATCCCATACCATCCAGAACACGCTGATAAACGCGCTCTACTACTTCCTCTTTTACTTCATCGTGTGCTATATGTCCCCACCAGACAAGAACGTCTGTCTGATCAAGAGTCTGCTGGCCTAACCCGTGTTCTGGCTCATCAAGAGTTGCGGTATCTGCGTCTACCCCTGCTTTTGATAAAAATTGCTGGATGGCACCGTGAATTCCTTCAGGATACACCGAGCGTACAGCCGGATTTTTGTTCTCATGGCGATTTTCATTCCAGATGGTAACCTTCATTGCGTTCCACTCCTTCTATTTATGTAAGAAATAACCTCTTCTGTTTATAAGTAAACGTTTACGTATCAGACGAGGTAGAACCTTTATACTTTTCAGAATGTAAACGTTTACCTATATTTTACGGCACATTACTCGTTTGTCAAATGTTAAAATACAGTAACTTGAATTTATTTTCATCGGCAGCAGGTTTTAAAATCCTGATAAGGGCTATAGTTACCATACAGTCTCATTTAAAGGAGAGAAACATATAATGGATAACCATAAAAAACAAAAGGAATTGCTTGATCGAAACGACAAAGAGAATGCCTTTAAACGGAGCCAGGAAAAACAACTGGAGCGGGATCAGCTCGTCATGCCTGCTGATGAACTTCCGTTAGAAGATTTTGAAGATGAACAAAATGAGGAAAGAAATAAAAAAGCTACAAAGAACACTTCGTCATCAGAAAGAAAACTAAACCCTCCTGAGGGTGATCGTTAATACTCGGAGAATAACGTAATCCTACTTATAAAATGGGGCTGTCCTGAAAGTCGAAAATTGACCTTCAGGCAGCTCCTTTGACGTGAAAAATCTTCAATGAAAAGTTGATTGGAGTGCAAGGTGCGAGACTCCTCGAAAATGAACTTCACATTTTCTTCGTGCGATAAAAAGCTGCCGGAGCCTTCCTTGTCCTGCGGGACTAGCGTGACTGGTGAGACTCCCGCCGGTGCTTGCACCAAAAAGTAGGCGTTTACGCCGGTAAAAGCGAGCAGCCAGGAGCGGAGATCAACAGCTACCAGACTTCTTGGACAGCCCCATTTTTTATTGATTTGCTTCCTGTTCCCACGCTTTTACTGTTTGATCTCGCGGTAGTAAAAACGTCAGTATACCGGCTATTGGAAAAAAACTGACCAATACCATAATGAAATGTACACTGAAGGCGTCCGCCAGGTTTCCGAGGATAACCGAACCGAGAGCTCCCATTCCAAAAGCAAGCCCGACAATCAGTCCGGATACCATACCAATCCTTCCGGGAAGCAGTTCCTGAGCATAAACAACCGTCACTGAAAAACTGGTCATTAGAATAAAACCGAGCAGCAAGAATATTGGATAGATCCAAATTAAACTGACATATGGCAGCAGGAGTGCTAGCGGAGCAGAACCCAGCATCGACCAGAAAATCATATTTCTCTTTCCTAATCGGTCGGCCATCGGTCCTCCAAAAAAAGTTCCGAGAACGCCAGCTGCCAGAAAGACAAAAATATAATACTGCGCATGGCGAATGGAAAGGCCATAATCCTTAATCAAATAAAACTGGTAGAAGTTTGAGATTCCTGAAAAATACCAAGATCGCGCAAATACAAGAAAGACTAAAAGACATACGGCAAAGATAATCTGCTTCTTTCTTTTTGGATTTGCAGCTTTCTTAGACGGCTTTTTTGTCACTTTCGGAAAGTTTACAAGCCTTGACCGATACCATCCAGACACAAAAACCAGGACGATGATGGCCATGGCTGCTGCTGATGTAAACCATATCGCTCCAAACTGGCCGAACGGAACGAACACAAGAGCTGTCATGACAGGCGCCAATGAATTTCCTGTATTCCCTCCAACCTGATAAATCGATTGTGCCAATCCTCTCCTCTTCCCGGCTGCCATATACGCAACACGTGATCCTTCCGGATGAAAAACAGCAGAACCAAGGCCGATCAGGATAACCGAGAGCAATATGTACGTAAAGTTATTAGAATAAGCGATGCCAACCATTCCGATCAAGCTGGATGCCATCCCAAGAGGAAGCAAATATGGTGATGTGGTCCGATCCGTATACCAGCCTACAACCGGCTGCATGATGGAAGAGGTAATGTTCAGTGAGAATGCAATCCATCCAAGCTGGGCAAAAGACAGATTCATAGACTTCTCGAGGATCGGAAAAATAGCTGGAATAACCGCCTGCATCGCATCGTTTAACAGATGCACAAAACTGATCGCAAAAAGCACCTTGTAAATGGTAGCTGATGACGAGGGTTCCTTTTTTAACGAAGCAACACCCATGACATATCCTTCTTTCTCTAATTGGTTTATATTGTTAAAGATTATCATTCTTTTACGGATTTTTACAAATAAAAAGAAGAACGATGGAGCTAGACAAAAAAAGCATCAGAAGATTACTCTTCTGATGCTTTTCTTCTTCCGCTTTCTGCATTGTCGAATTCTTTCACACGGGCCTTGCCCATTAAGATAATGAACAACAGAGCGATGACCACAGAGATCAGGGAGTACTGAAAGATTTTTGCAATGGAATCTGCCAGAATTCCCGTCATTTTATTGAGGACTTCAGGCGGTATTTGTTTACGGACCTCCGGCTGAAGGAGAGCCCGCGAGTCAACATTCTTTTGAAACTTAGAGAACTGAGGCAATGCATCTTTTAATTTATCGGTCAGCAGATTATTCTGAATCGTACCGAAAATGGTGATACCGAGAGTCATTCCAATCAGGCGGAAGAATGCATTCTGTGAGTTAGCAGATCCCCTCTGACGAGGATCAAGCATATGGACAGAAGCCATACTTAGAACAGGGAAGGAGAACCCTACTCCAATTCCTGTCAGAACCATATATAGAGTGACCATGAGCCGAGAAGTGTCGGCTGACATGGTGCTCAGCAAGTAAACACCCACCAGGAAAATGCTGCCGGAAACGAGCATCACATTTCGATAGGAAGAGTTGATGACGGTACGCCCTCCTGTCTGGCTCCCAACAACAACCCCGATCATCATTGGCATTAAAATTAATCCAGCGTTTGTTGCCGAACCGCCAAACACACCTTGTATGTAAATGGGAATGTACATGGTAGCTAGTATAAAGACAGAACCGTAGAAAAAGGCGATGCCCTGGCTGGACAGAAACAGTCTGCTTTTAAAGAGATTCAAAGAAACGATAGGGTCTGCCGCACGTCGTTCTACTAGAATAAAAAGGATAAAGAGAACGGCAAATGCAGCAAATAAAGATAGGATAAGTGCGGAATCCCATTCATAATCTTTTCCTCCGAATTCGAGGGCAAACATCAAGCTGACGATCGAAGCTACGAGCAGGCCCGCTCCTAAATAATCAATTTTTTGTTCTCTGTGCTCAAGAGATTCAAAATAATACTTCAAGATAAAGAAAAGCGAAAGCAGTCCGAGCGGCAAATTAACATAGAAAATCCACCTCCAATCCAAGTAGTCGGTCAAATATGCACCTAGCAGAGGACCGAAGACACTGGACATTCCAAAGACGGCACCAAAAAGGCCTGTCATTTTCCCTCGCTGCTCTACCGGAAAGATATCAAAAATGATCGTAAAGGCAATCGGCATCAGGGCACCACCTCCGATTCCCTGTATCGCACGGTAAACGGAAAGCTGTGTCATACTGTCTGCCATTCCGCACAGAACCGATCCGATAATAAAGAGACCCAGACCTGTAATATAAAATTTTTTCCTTCCATACATGTCAGAAAGTTTCCCGAAAATAAGCATACTTGCCACTGACGCAATCATGTACGAGGATGTTACCCAAATGAACTTGTCCAGCTCACCCAATTCAGCAACGATTGTTCCGAGGGCAGTTGCCACTATTGTGTTGTCCATAGCGGACATGAGAATTCCGAGCAGCAGGCCTGCAACAACAAAATTTTTGTTGCTCTTTTGATTAACCATATTTTTGTCTCCTTGAAATGTTAATGAAATAGACAGGTATATAGTTTTCGACTTTTAGAATTTAAATCCTGCCGGAAAATCAAAAAGGAAGAGCGGCAGCGCTCTTCCTCTCCAAAAAAAACGACTTATAATTTTTCAATGATTTTATTGATGATCCCGTATTCAAGAGCTTGTGCTGCCGTCATGAAGAAATCTCGGTCGGTATCTTTTTCGACACGCTCAAGCGGCTGTCCTGAACGGTCTGAAATGATCTTATTTAAGATTTCTCTCGTTTTTATAATTCGCTTGGCATGGATGATCATATCTGCAGCCTGCCCTTGTGTTCCTCCTAGCGGCTGATGAATCATGACTTCTGCGTTTGGGAGGGCAAACCGTTTGCCTTCTGCCCCCGCGACCAGCAGAATGGCACCCATGGAAGCAGCCATTCCTATGCAGATGGTTGAAACAGCAGGCTTGATGAACTGCATTGTGTCATAGATCGCCAATCCCGCGGTAACCGACCCTCCTGGAGAATTGATGTAGATGGAAATATCTTTTTCCGGATCTTCCGCTGCGAGAAACAGGAGCTGAGCCACAACAGAATTGGCTACATTATCATCGATGGCACTTCCAATGATGATGATACGGTCTTTCAAAAGCCGGGAATAAATATCGTAGGAACGCTCACCACGGTTAGTTGTTTCCACTACCATTGGGACTAAATTCATTTTCATCTTCCTCCTATAGAATCGTTATGCAGCCTGGCAAATCGGTGTGGAAGCTGCGCCTTCTGATGCGATTTTTCCGAATCCGGACGTAATATAAATGACTTTTACCGGGGTATTATCTTCACTTTCAATCGAAATTTCCGTTCTGATTTCTTCTTGCCCGGCCTCTTCCCTTTCAGTCCGCTTATCTACTAAAGCTATGACTTTATCGGCTTGATCTGCCTGCTTCTTGCTCTTTTCCCAGGCAAGAGAAGGATGCTTTTTCACTTCATTCATCCCTCGATTCCTCCCTCCGGTTTTGGATAGACAGCAATAGACACCTGATATTCTTCGCCTTGCTCATTTTTTCCAGACTGATATTTGCCAACAAGCTGGTGAAGCAGTGAGAAATACTCATTAATGAACTGGTTGCGTTCCTCCTCATTGGACAAGGAAACTGAAGCTTGCAGAATGGCACTTGGAATTTGTTCATCCTCTGCTTTTTCCATGAGCTGCAGTGCATCTTTCTTCATGGTTTCAGTTAAGGTGAGAACGTGGGCCAGCGCATGCTGATCTTTTAATTTCTGTGAAGTTTCCGGTGACAAGCCAAGAGAGTCAGAAAAAATTAACGTTTTGGCTACTGCTTGATAAAGTACTTCTACCAAATTCCTCACATTCCTCGTTCCTGCTCTGAAAACAAGCCCTACTTTTTCTAAAGCCTTTAGATGGTAATTGATCTTCTGAGGTGACTCATTGAGCAGCTTTGCTATTTCTGTTGCAGAAGCCGGTTCTTTTAGAGCACTGAGCATCTCGGAACGAATGGGATGGAGCAAAGCAGCAGCCTGCTCAGGCAGCGTTACAAGATACGTCTCTTCAATCGATGCATTCTTTTTCACTGGTTCACCTCACTTAAAAATTTTATTTTACGTAAAATCATTTTATTACGATAGGCTTATCTTTGTCAAACATTTCTAATTTTAATCAAAAAAAGTGGCAGAAGCTTGTGCTTCTGTCACTTTAATAGCGGCATAACGGCCAATAGGATAAAGATTAATACCATAGCTGTATTGAAAAAAAACTCTGTTTTAAGTTTGAAATAATATCGTTCAATGGCACGAAACAAAAATACTGCAGCTAAGATTCCGAATAACAGGGCCGGACTGTTAATGTACATTCCATTCCATAGAGCCAGCAAAAAGCCGAGGAACAGCAGTACCATTTCCGAATACGCCCATATCTTACTTCTCTTTTTCATCGTGGCACCTCTTTCTTGCGTACTCTTTTATAGTACGAAGAACACGGTTGTTCGGTGACATCCCTATTTAATTAATGAGTCTTGCTTTCCATGCCTTCTCTACCCGTTCAAGCAGACCGCTTGCCGCCTTCTCTGGATCCACATGCAGGCTGATGGCTGATATGACAGATACTCCATCCGCTCCGGCTTCGATTACTTCAAATGCGTTTTCTCTAAAAATGCCGCCTATTCCCACGATTGGTGCTGTAATCCCTGCTGCTCTTAGCTCTTTTAAAACAGAAAACCCCATAACATCACGCGTATCCATCTTTGTACTTGTATCAAAAATCGGGCCCACTCCTAAATAATCTGCTCCAGCCCGTAATGCATCTTCTGCTTCTTCAACATTGTGAACCGAAACGCCAAGAATTTTATCGGGGATGCGGCTGCGGATTTGATTGAGATCTCCATCCTCCTGCCCGACATGCAGACCATCGGCATTCAGGCTGATCATGAGATCGATATCATCATTAATAATAAAAGGAACATGGTATTTTCCGCAGATTTTCTGCAAGATAAGAGCTAAGGCATATTTCTGATCAGATGATAGACACCCTTCGCCCTTTTCACGATATTGAAAAAGCGTCGCTCCTCCCTTTAGCGCTTGCTCCAGCACTTGTTCAGGTTCAGCTCTGCAGTTTAAGCTTCCCATAATAAAATAAACTTTCAACTGCTGTTTAAGCGTATTATATTCCATCTGTAAGCCTCCTTAGCTCCACCTGCCGGCCGTTTTCAAGTCTTCAGGGTTTAATAGATAGAGCTCATCCAATAATGCTGTCTGAAAGGAGCCTGGTCCTGCCGAAACGGCTTGAGCGCGTTCAGCACAGATTCCCAGCATCGTCAAAGCGCCCGCGGCCCTGAGGCAGCAGGAAAGGCCGGTTTCCAGAGATCTGGCCATAAACAAACCGATGAGAGAGGTTGAAAAACAGCCGGTCCCTGTCACGTAAGACAATATTTCATGTCCACCACTAATCGCTATGCATTCCTTTCCATCACTCACTGCATCCTGTTTTCCTGTAATGACAATGACCGAACCGAGCTTTCTGGCCGCATGCAAAGCAAGCTCATCATCGTTTCCTGATAGTTCACCATCAACCCCTTTGCCACCCCAGTCACCTCCATACAAAAAGGAGATCTCTGCAGCATTGCCGCAAATGACATCGGGAGAAACCTTTTCTACCAGCTCTTCAACGGCTTTCTTCCTTAATTGGGAAAGTCCTGCACCCACCGGATCCAAAATGACAGGAATGCCCAGTTCCTTCGCTTTTTTTCCAGCCAAAACCATTGCATTAACTAAGTCAGGTTCAACGGTTCCAATATTTAAAACCAGTGCGTCAGCTGCCATGACGGCTTCTTCAGCCTCTTCATAATGATGAGCCATCATCGGGCTTCCTCCAGCTGCCAAGATGCCGTTCGCTAAAAAATTCATCGTTACATGGTTAGTGATGTGATGAATCAGAGGTTTTTTCTTTCTAATGTCTTCTAAAAGCACACTCAGTTCGTTCATGCCTGATTCCTCCTGTATGCCCAATGGTTTGTCGGCCCATGGCCGCTGCCAATATGAAGCGGGTGGCTGATTGCTTCCTGAATAAAAGTTTTCGCTGTTTTTACAGCATGAAACGGGGTTTTTCCAAGTGCCAGTTCAGCAGCAATGGCAGCTGCAAACGTACAGCCGGTTCCATGAGTTTGCGGTGTATCAATCCTTCTTCCTTCCAGCTCATGCATCTTCTCGCCATCATAAAACAAGTCGACTGGCGCTTTATCATGAGAGAGATGGCCTCCTTTGATCACGATCATTCCTGCTCCTAAATCATGCAAAAATTTTGCAGCATCCTCCCTGTCTTGCTTTGTGGAAATGCTTCTTCCAGTTAGCTGCTCAGCTTCGGGAATATTCGGTGTCAGGATCGAGGCTAGAGGAATCAGCTGTTTTTTCAGGGCTTCTACTGCATCCCTTCTCAGAAGGTCAGCCCCCCCTTTCGCGATCATTACAGGATCCACAACAACGTTTTTCCATTCATACTTTCGAATATGATGAGATACCGCTTCTATAATTTCTGCACTGAAGAGCATACCCGTTTTTAAAGCTTCAGGACGAAGATCCTCTTCTATGCTGTTTAACTGTTTCATGATCATCTCAACAGGTACCGGGTGGATCCCTTGAACACCTAATGTATTCTGTGCGGTCACAGCTGTGATGACAGACATTCCATAGGCTCCCAATTCCTGAAACGTCTTTAAATCGGCCTGGATTCCTGCTCCCCCTCCTGAATCTGATCCTGCAACTGTTAATGCTTTTGGTGTTTTTAACATATGGAAGAACTCCTTTCACCACTAGAAGAGCGCAAGTGGCCCGTTCTGTTAAGGTCCCTGTGCACTGAAGCTGAACATGACCTCCTTCGACCGCTAAAAAGCCGCCATCTGAAGAGAAGGCGGCTTAAACATGAAAGCTGATAAAAGTTTAAGCCACTTCCCTCCGCCAGTATTAACCGAATCAGGTTCAAAGGGTCAAAGACATTTCTTTTCTCAGCTTTAAATCAAAGCTCCCCTAGTGGTATACGATGTATGATGTTATTTCTATCCTATATGACAGCAGCCAAAGCGTCAAACAAGGGATAAAATTTGTCGAAAAGTTAGGCTGCTGTGTTTAAAAACGAACGGATACGGGCATTATTTATACAACACCCGATAGAAAATCTGGAGGGAGAGAAATTATGAATATTAGAGAGAAACTGCAAAATTTAAAACAAAATCCAGAAGATGTTTACAGTCATTCACAAACAGAAGAATCCTTCTCAAGAAATTACACCAATCCCGTCGAAGTCAAATATAACCCTGCAGAAGATGTTTACGAATTAAAAGTATTTGATATGGAAGGCGGTGAACAGCTGGACAGTAAAAAATTCCATTCTGTAGATGAAGTCCTGGCTGATTTAAAAATTGAGAAGCAAAATGAAAAAAACTAAATTTTCAGATTAAACTGTTGCTATTATTACCATTGATAAGTATACTAGTAAAAACCCACTAACGCATGAGCTTTCAATCCTACAAGCTTCTGCAAAAAAGTTCAAGGAGGAATAGAGCATGAAAGACAATACATCGTATAATAAAGACATGAACGATCTTGTGAAATATAAACTTCAGAAGAAAAATGACCCGTTCGCTTTTAATATGGTTGCTCAGATGATCCTTGATGAGTCGCTGCACGCCCATCAGATGAAACGTTATAAAGAAAAAATAGATGAAGCCCTGGAAAAACGTGATGAAAAACAGTTCATGAAACTGACAGATGAATATATAAAATTCCTTGGATAAGAAACCAAACCTTTTACGGTTTGGTTTCTTTTTTTGAACGCTGTTTTCTTCTTAAGTAAAGCCATGCTCCTCCAATAGCCACGAAAAGGATAATGACAGGCGACAATCCAATGAGTGCAATAATAAGATAGGAAATAGTATGAACCAGTCCATTCCACGTCTCTTTAAATAAGGTCATTGAATTTCCCCAGGTATTCAGATTTTTATTGTTCTTCGTCCCAATATTTTTCATATCAAAATGGACCGTAACCGTTGAAAAATCGCTTTGATTCTCTAAATAGTTTATTCTGCCCTGGATTTTTTCAATTTGTTCCTGCACTCCTGATAGTTCTTTTGATATGGCAAGGAGATCCTCTGTTTTTACTGCATTTTTCATGAAGCTTTCCAAACGGTTACGAACAATGCGCTTTGCCTTCAGCCTTGCTTCCAAGTCAGTATATTCCTCTGTAACATCTCGTCCATTTATGATTTCATGAGGGCTCCCAGAACTTAATTCTCCTGCCTTTTTTGTGAAAACAAGAAAATCTTCCTTTGGAATTCTTATTTTCAGGTAACCCCCATTTTGCCCTTCTTCTTCAGACAAGAATTCACTTTCAGCGATATAGCCGCCCATTTGTTTTGTGAGTTGTTCCACTTCACTCCGGGCCTTCTTAATGTTTTGAACGCTTATTATAATTTCACTCGTGTAAATCATTTTTCGTCCTTGGTCGGCAGCAGGCTGCTTGTCTTCTTTAGCGGATTCCCTTTTCATGATGGTGGAAGAGCTTCCCCCTTCAGACGACTTTGATGCCATGTTTTCATCCTTGCTGCTGCACGACGCAAGAACTAAAACGATCAGCACCCATACGGCCATAAACTTTTGATTTCTCTTTTTTATCATCATCATGTCCCCCTTTAATTTATAGACGACCCAAAGCACCTATTCGTTACAATATATGGTAATTTTATAGCTTTGAGTTGCAATATCACCCGAATATGCTAGTATTTACAAAGTGATTTATTTACAACAAGAGCAGTGAAGTACGGAGGGTAACATGAACAAAGCAGGAAGAAACGAACCGTGTCCATGCGGCAGCGGGAAAAAATATAAGAATTGCTGTTTTCGATCGGTCACAACCGTTCAATTAAACAAAATTGTGGAAGTGAGCCGCCATCAGGAAGGCTTAGCTAAGTTTGCCTTTGACCATTTTCATGAAGAAATGGGGAGCCAAACACGCAATTACATAGAAAAATACAAGATTGGAAGAGATGAAGAACAAACGTATGCGAATCTGATGGTTTGCTGGCTGATGTTCCATTCTGACGTGAAGGACGGCGGATCACCAATTTCGTATTACCTTAAAGAGCAAAAAGGGAAAGAACAGCCGGAAATCTTGGATATCATAGCAGACTGGGAGAAGAGTTTCCCTTCTGTTTATAAAATGATCTCAAAAGTGAACCGAAATACCTTTTTATTACAAGATATGATGACCGATCAGAAATACACGGTCGAATTTAATTCTGAGATTCTTCCACACGACGGAACCGATCTAGCAGGTTCTATTATCTACACTGGAGAACATTACGAATTTTACATTGATTTTGCAGAGATTCCTCAGGGAGAATTGCAAAAACGCTTAGATGCGCTGACTGACTTGAAAATAACCTTGAAAGATGATTTTCCTAAAGCTCTACAAGTTCTTTTGTCGAAACTAGAGAAAGCAGCTGATGAAGACGCTGTGCCGCAGCCGGCTGATAGAGTTCTATCTTTGCTTAAAGAGAACACATCAGAGGAGATCTACAATGAGGCAGAAAGAATTTGGAATGTGTGGAACAAGACACAAAATCCAATTATCCGTAAAGAACAGCCCTATGCAGCCGCTCTTCATTATTTGGCGTCCAAGGACGTCCTGAATGAGCCTGCCACACAATCTGAAGTAGCCAAACGCTATGGCACTTCCGCATCCAGCCTTTCTGCAAAATACCGTCAGCTTAAAACTGCTTTAAACTAAAAAAGAACCTGCTCAAATGGGCGGGTTCTTTTTATGGTTCAGATCTCTTAATTTTTTTAAGGATTACTCCAATGATCAGCACCACAATCAAAAGAATATATAGAGTAAACCACCAGAGCGTCCAGTTTTTTCGACGAAATCGGTAAATTCCATCGTATTGCTGTGTTGATGGTTGCTCATTGCCCATACAAGCAAACCCGCAGGAAGAAGAAACGGTCCATAAGAATGGTGCTTGGCAACCTGCTGCAGTCCCATCATAGCAGCAAGAAAACAGATTACGATTTTGGCAAAAATCCCGACGATCCAAACAACGGCAATCAGGATCTCGATCCGCTCAAATTTTAACAATATTAATGGCGCGCATCAGTTCAAATGTAGGAAATGTAGTCCGGCTGACCATGTAGTAGCCGTCACAGCCTATGTCTACGATAATGGTAATGAGGAGTATAATTCCTGACGCGACAATAGCATTTAGGTAGGATCTCATCAGCTTTTTCTTTTTCCTGACATACGTAAAAACCGTGCCTAACAATATGACTTCAATAAATGGAAAACCGGTCGTCGTATAAGCCCCCTGCATGACCGTAGAAAGAGGCTGTTCCAAAACCGGCTTAAAGTACCTGATATCGAATCGGTTCAGCGTTAATATAAGCGATGCAATAAACAGAACCGCCATGATGGGGTTTAAGAATTCGTTCACACGTGCAATATTGTTCAACCCATAATAGCAGGAATACAGAGAAACAAGAATCAGCATAATCTGAAACGTCCATGCGTTCGTATCCGGGAGTACGCTTGAAATCATGAAGTTGCTGACATTTCTGACGACATACGAACACAAATGAAGCGAGTAAAATACGATGATGAGCATATAACGGGCAGGATCTTCACATCCATGCTCTCACCTAAGATATTATTCAAGTGATCGAGGTTTTCATCAATCTGTAAAGAAACTTCAATATTTTCATAAGCTTTAGCTTCTGAACCTGCAATCGGCCGTCGTTTTAAACGTTTCCTGATCTTCATCCATTCATTCACCTCCACTTTGTTTTCTTCTCATTTTCTGTAGTATGCTGCCTTTTTATTCGATAAAACAAAAAGCCCTGCTGAAAACTCAGCAGAGCAAATAGATAATGACGATTATTTGGCTTGTTGTTTCAAGAATTCATCACTTGAAGTTTTGCCTTTATTTCTATTTAAATACCAATACAGCGGCAAGCCCAACAAAGTCACAGCGATTGCAGTTAAGCTGTCCCTCGGATTATCAAAGATCGTCGCAATCACGATATAACCAGCCCCTATGATCGCAAACGCTGGAACAAACGGAAACAGAGGAACGCTGTACGTCCTTTTTTTCTCTTTGTTTCTTTTTCTCAATAAAAAGACGGCATAGAAGGCAAAAATGTAAAAAATATAAATAGCAAATATCGCCATGGCTGATAGGTAATCCGGGTTGGAAACAAGCATCAGAATAACGGCAAACACGACTTGAAGCCCTGTCGCAGGGATCGGTGTTCCAAACTTTTCTGAAACAGAAGCCAGAAAGCGGGATGCCGGAAGCTGCTTGCGTTGAGCCATGGCGTACGTTACCCTTGGGAACGTCAGAATTTTCCCGTTAAGACAACCGAAAATAGAAACGGCGATTCCAATAGCAATCAGCTTTCCGCCAATATCTCCGAATAATAAGGAAGCTGCTCTGCCTGCAGAGTTCTCGCCGAGGTCGACGATCGTGCTTGCAGGAAGTACATGAAACATCGCTACATTTACAAGGAGGTAAGCTGCAGTGACAACCAGAATACCGCCGACGATGGCTTTAGGAAGAATTTTTGCAGGGTTCTTCATTTCACCTGCTACAAAACCAACCATCAGCCATCCATCATATGCCCACAATGTCGCCAATATGGCTGCTCCCATACTAATCTCGCCTGTTAGTCCGCTGCCTGCATTCAGGACCTCTTCATTTCCTTTCCAGATCCCAAACACAATAATTAAAATAATAGGCAGCAGCTTTCCTATCGTTGCGGCGTTCTGAACAATTCCCCCGTACTTGGTGCCGAAACTATTAATGGCCGCCAAGAAAATAACGGTTATAATGCCAATCCATGGACCGGTCTTTTCATTCCATCCAAAAAGGTTCGCGATCAAAGAGCCAAAATAGAGTCCAAGCCCTCCAATGACAGCAGGTCCGTAGATGACCGTCTGAACCCATCCGCTTAAATAACCCCATACTTTTCCGTACACTTCTTCCATATAGACGTATAGCCCGCCTGTTTTTGGAATTTGAGTGGCAACTTCTGCAATGGTCAGGCCGCCTGCCAGGGTGATGAGTCCCCCCAGTATCCAGGCCAGCAGCGCCATATTGGAGCCTCCAGCATACTCAATTACCTTTCCAGGCTTCATAAAGATACCTGATCCGATCACTGTTCCAATTACAAGAGACATCGCCACTGAAAGCCCTATGTCTTTTTTGAGACCTGCTTCTGTGTTCACTTTTCTGTCCACTCCCAAACTATTTTTGTCTATTCTAGAAGGACTTTCTTTTAAAAACTTTATCATAGCCGGGATCATCTGTCACTACGCTCAAAAATAGTAATAGTATTCAAAAAAATCCAAATATACTACTAAGAACTTAATCATCATCTAATTCTGACTCAGCCAGCCTTTTCTCTTTATATGCCTTGTCTTTTTGGGCATAAAATACTTCAGCCTTTTCAATTAAGGCTCCTGAATTGTATTCCGGAATTCCAGCTGATCTTTCATAAACTCCTTTAGGGATTAAACAATTGGCTTCTGGCCAGTATAAAGCGGCGTTACGCCTTTTTATGTCTGCAATCTTCACCCGGCCCCGAAACAAACCGTGCCGATTGTAAACCACAACGGATTCTCCTTCCCGTAAACCAAGCTCTAAAACGTCCTTCAAGTGAAGGAGTACGTCTTCTCTGGATGCTTGGTTAAAAGGATCCGTTTTATGATAAACCATGGAATTGAACTGTTTTCCTCTCCTTGTCGTAATGGTAAATTCTCCTTTTCCCTGCCGCTGTTCCGGCAGATCAATAGCAAAAAGCCGCCCCCTGCCGTTTTCTGTCGGGCAAATGCCTCCTTCACAAAGCCAGGCACCTCCCCATTGAAACACATCTCCTTTTTTGCAAAGATCCTGTATCCCTTTATAGTTTGGAGCAGCCATTGCAATCTCCTTTCTGACTGCTTCTGCATCGGAGAATTGCATGATATTCCTTTGATCCGGCCAGACTCTAGAAGCAAGTTCACTATAGATCTCCCATTCCGGACGTGCTTCTTCCATCCGCGGCCCATTAATTTCAGGTGAAAAATAGACCATTCTCTCGGTTGAAGTGGAAGTCCCGCCACCCGGCTGTTCATACCTTGTCATTGCAGGAAGGACGATGACACAATCCCTGGCATCAAGCAGAGTAGATGTATTAAGGATGATGTCCTGATGGACTCTGACTTCTATGTTTTCGAGACAGGACTTTACAAAGTCTGGATCTGGCATGGTCTCCAAAAAGTTCCCGCCTGACATGTAATACAGCTTCAGCTTTCTGTCTGCATCTTCAGTAAGGAGAGCATTCTCCAGGCTGATGCCTAGTATGTCTCCTTGCCAGTCTGGTATAGCAAAACCCCAAACCGATTGTACGCGCTGCCGTGTTCTCTCATCAAATCCGCCGCCCGGCAAACTAAAGGGATCGGCTCCCATCTCACCTGCACCCTGGACACCCGAATGCCCGCGAATAGGCATCAAACCGCAATTTTCCCGGCCCAGAAATCCTCTGAGCAGTGCGAGATTTACAATCTGTGACACATTATCGGTGCCAAACCTATGCTGGGTCAGACCCATTGACCAGACAAATACACCCGACTTTGAGCAGGCCAGGATCTCTGCCAGTTCGCAGATTCGCTCTCTCCCTATGCCCGAAGACTTTTCAAGGTTTTCCCACGTCAGACCGCGCACATGACGTTTCATCTCTTCAAGTCCTTTAACATGCTCGTTAATAAACGAATGCTCCAGAGCTGAACCTCTCTCTTTACGCTCCATCTCAAACCAGTGCTTAATGATTCCATTAATCAGTGCAATATCCCCGCCAATCTTTACTTGATAAAAATCATCAGCAATTTTGGTACCGAATACAGCTGAATCAGGAATGGAAGGAATCCAATAGCGTTCCATGGAAGGCTCTGCATAGGGATTGATGATAATTACTTTTGTTCCCTTTCTTTTGGCAGCATAAATATACTTTGTAGTAACCGGCTGGTTGTTCGCTGAAACAGATCCCCAGAACACAAGAACGCCGGTCCCGATCCAATCCTTATAGCTGCAGCTTGATGCCCCTATACCAAGCATCCGGTTTAAAGCTGTCTTAGAGGGAGAATGGCAGATTCGCGAGGCGTTATCAATATTATTCGTTCCAATAAAACGGGCTGCTTTTGCTGCTATATAATAGGATTCATTCGTTATGCCCCTGGAAGTCAAATAGAACGCAAGCTGTTTCGGAGAAATGGCTTTTATTTTTGTGGCAATCGTATTTAGTGCTTCATCCCAGGTGATCCGCCGAAAATGCTGATCTCCTTTTTTTCTAATCAGCGGGTAAGGAATTCTGCCAAGCTGACGAAGCTCGGAACTGCTGTATTTCTTTAAGTTTTGTATATCATCATGCAGCATTTTTTCAGGTATTGCCGGCATTGTGTTTAAACGAAGCACATTGAGCCGGGTGGTGCATAGATGCATCCCTGAAAGGGTCTGGTCACGCAATCCGGAAACACCAAGTGCACATCCGTCACATACCCCCTCGTTCAATATTTTTGCTGCATATTTCAAGTTATCACGGTTCTCCCATGCTGCTTTCAGTGTGTCTCTTACATGATGAGGTTTGTTTTTCCCAAAACCAAATGGAACAGGACTCGCCCAAAGTGAGGGATCCGGCTTGAGCGGAAGTGATACTGGCCCTGTATGCTTTGTATTTCCCATACCATCCCCCCTTTGTCTGCATGTGACGATTCTTTCTACTATTTTAAGAAAGGGACATCCTGTATATTCTGATTTTCCCTGTACCTAATAACTCTTTTTAAAAGCAAGGATCGCCAGGTACGACAGACCGATGACACCAAAAAGGGGATAGAGATAATGGAGAAGAGAGGAATACCCAAACAAACTGATGACATATCCGCCTCCCATTAAAAGGCCTAAAATGACATTGGAAGATAACTTGAAAGATTGTTTCATCGGTTCGATCAGCCCGAATAAATTGCCGATCAATGTAGTGAAAATCTCCCCATAAACCACAATCAAAAATAGAAAGTGGACAAAAATACCCAGTTTGCTGATGATCTCTGCTACCGGAATTTCATATTGTACAGACTGCGGCACTAGGTATAGAGCAAAATGGCTGTTCAAAAGGATAAATGTAAGGCCTAATCCACCGAGGGCCCCTCCCCATTTAATGACTGTATCATCTTCTGCTTCACGGCTTAATGGCACGAGAACGGCCTGTGACAAGGTCAAATTAAAGGCAGCATATGTAAAGGGGCTGAGCAGCCATTTCCAATGCTGAGTGAAGTCTTCTGTTCTAATAAGGGGAGCTTCTATGGGAGAAAAAAGCATCGATACGGAAATGATCAAGGAGAATAAAATCATGACCGGAACGATTACTGAATTGGTCCACAAAATTCCGTTCATTCCTTTTTGCATCACCAAAAAGCACAGGATGATCGTTAGCATGATACCTGCATGAAACGGCAGATGAAGCTGTTCTGAAAATAAGGCTCCCGTTCCTGACAGCATGACCGAAGTGACCCCAAACAGCATGATGAACATGATGAAATTAATTCCCGAAGCAAATCGGTCTCCAAATAAATACCGGTTTAAGGATTCATAGGTATCCGCCCCAATCGTTCGGGCCAGCAGCATAACTTTCGTCCCCAAAAAAATAAATAAGAAACCGCTGATTAAGATTCCCAGGAAACCAGCTGAACCATGGACGGTAAAAAACTCCACGATCTCTCTTCCTGTTGCAAAACCCGCTCCTACAACCGTCCCGATATAGGTGGCGGCTATTTGAATGATCTGTTTTCGCCGAATACCCATCCTGCCCTCCACTCAACTCGACCTCTCCGTTTAAATGTATGCCTGTACGAGGAAATTAGAAGAGCCCTGTGAGAGCCGGTACGCTTTACGTTTAAACATTAAGCTCTGTTATTGATTTTTGCAGGGTGTGATCGAAACGCCTTCTTTAGGAGAAAAAGACTTGGGTGTCTCTTTCAAGCAACAATATGCTGTAACAAAGCTAAAACAAAAAAAGAACACAGCATCCTGTGTCCTCTTTGGTATCTTATTTCTTTTTTCGTTTTGGCAGTTTATCAAGGAGCCATCCTTTTCCGATTTCACAAAACCGGATTGGCATCTCCATTGAAATTAATATCTGGTCTTTTCCGATTATATTTAACATCCCGGTTTCCTCGTTCACATGGCTAACTTCCGCGCTATCTGTTCCAGACACCGGTACGATCATCTTTTCATTGTTTAATCCTTTAATTTTAAAAACCTTTCCATCGAATGAAACTTTGTGACAATGTGGAGGGAGACCAAGAGTAATTTTGTTCACATTAAATACCTCCTAATAAAGATTTTCTCCATTGTAACAGATTATGTGCCTGTCTGTTCCTTATTTTTAAATTTTTTTAAATATTTAATTAATTCGTCATATTATTGTATATAATCTTGCTATTTCTGCAAAAAAAAGGTTCTTTACTGATGCTATTTCCCCTCACGTATGAACCAAATCTTGTCCGTCATCATATTCTATTATTCAATACTAGATTCACTACTCTCGAAAGTTTGAGGTGTTTTCATATGAGTAGAGCGCAATTATTATTTAAAAGCGGATCGGCATTGGCTGGTGTTTATGCTGGTTATTTGTTTGGCTCGATGTCACCACTGATTAAAGCGCTTGTCATTCTTGCTATCATTGATTATATTTCCGGCATTTGCGCATCCGCCTATGAGGGTAAATTGTCAAGTTCTGTCGGCTTCAAAGGAATCATAAAAAAAGTCATCATATTTTGTATTGTTGCGGTTGCGCATTCACTGGATTCCCTATTCGGCGGACAATATATCCGGGATGCGACCATCTTTTTTTATTTATCCAATGAGCTTCTATCCATCATCGAGAATGCGGGCAGGACGAATATCCCAATTCCCGGGCTTATCCGAAAAGCATTCCTTATCTTGAAACCCAAGTCGGATAAGGATAAAAAATAAACAAAAAAAACAGATCAGCTGCAGCTGATCTGTTTTTTATAGTTGATAGTGAGAAGCGATCTTCCGAGCGATCTTATCAGGCTCGATTTTGTACTCCCCAGCTTGAATTTTTTGTTTGAGTTCTTCTATTTTAGCACTTCGCTCATTCGTAAACTTATCAGCCATATATAACTCCTGAGCTTCCTTAGAAATTTCGATCTTATCTCGAAGTTCCTTTTTTTCCTCTTGCTGCTGTTTATTAACGGGTGCCGAATTATACAGCTTCTCCACTCTTTGTACGCGATTGATCTCCACAATAACATCTCCTTTGTCTAGAAGCTCACATTCCCGACGCATACCCAATCATCTTCAATTTCAGAAGGTTCCAGATAACGCATATACAGTTTTTGGCCACTTTTATCATACTTAACTTCAAACTCTTTTTCGTTTTGCCGAGATTCACAAAAAAAGTGGATAAATTCTTGGGTAAACAGATAAGGAGTAAAATTTTTAAAGTCCTCTAAATGATTTTCTACCCAAAGTTGAATATCTTCCTGTTTAATCGTTTTCATATTACTCTTCCCTTGCCCCATTTATGTTGTGATGGTTGATGAATGTATGTATGAATACCCAATGAAAAACTTTCATAAACACCTAAAAAGATATCTTCTAATAGTTTTCGCAGCCTATTTTTATTTAAAGGGGTACCTAATAAAAAAATAGAAATTTTTTCTAAGAAATGCGTAAGCGACCTGCTTAAGTCCAACAAGCGCTGGAGCTCATACCCAGCAACACGCTTTTTGTGTTGAGGGAATGAGTGAAGCGACCTCGAGGACTTGGTCGCTGAAGCTAGACATTTCATAAAAAGACGTTCATCTCCAATAAATGAACGTCTATCTTAATTCATTCAGCTTTGGAATGACGCCCATCTCTTCTACATCCTCTTTGGTCTTTTCCGTTCCCAGCATGAAAATTTGCCGGTAAATCTCGAACATGATCTCGTTATCTTCTTTCCGGTCCAGTTCACCCTGGTTTTCGTAAAAGAAAGACTTCGTTGAAAAAATATCTTTTCCTTCTTTTTTATTATGTTCGTGCAGCTGACGAAATAAACCTCGCAGCTGCTCTATCTCTGCCTCGTTAGCTCGGATTTCAAATAGATGCATGCTTTCGTCGGCCGGAAGAGTATTGATCTCACCTTTTGGATTAACATAAAACGTAATTCTATTTTCATCCATCGCACGTCATTCCTCCTAAGATTCTCTTTCTCATTCCTTTCCCTTATTTGCCATCTGTTTAAACTTAAAAACCAGAAACAAAGAGGGTTTCCGGATTTAGGTAACAGGTCTATAATAGATTCCGTGTTTAAAGTTTTCAGATAGTAGGTGTTAATAATATGAAATTATTCTTCTCTTCGTTTCAGTGGATGGTCTTCATCCTTGCGGGCAGCATAGTAGCACCTATTTCCATCGGCACTGCCTTCCATCTTCCACCGGCTGAAATAGCTGAACTCCTTCAAAGGACATTTTTTATTATTGGCATTTCCGGTTTTCTGCAAGCCTTGTTCGGACACCGTCTTCCTATTACAGAAGGGCCAGCTGGTCTATGGTGGGGTGTTTTCATGGTCTATGCAGGACTCGTTTCAGCCGGTTCGTTAAACGGACAAGATGTGCTTCATCAGCTGGAAATGGGAATGCTGATCTGCGGGCTTCTTTTCATTTTTCTAGGGTTGATGAAATGGATAGGCCCTCTCAAAAAGCTGTTTACTCCCCTCGTTACAGGAACTTATTTGATCCTGCTCGTTGCTCAGCTAAGCGGCTCCTTTATTAAAGGAATCCTGGGGATCGGATACTTATCAAACAGTGTGGACGGCAAAGTTGCGGTTACAGCCATCGCCATTTTAATTTTGTCCATGGTTCTGGGAAAAGCGAAGAGCAAGTTTTTGCGGAGCTATTCCGTTTTGATCAGCCTGATTGCCGGTTGGGGCCTTTTTTCGTTATTGGGGCTGGTCAAAGACTCAGGCTTTCACGGTAAAACCGTAGCCCTCCCTGAGATTTTCGCATGGGGAGCTCCACAGTTCAGCGGCGGCATCGCTCTGACTTCCATCATTATTGGTTTCCTGCTTCTCGCCAATATGGTCGCTAGTGTCAACGTCGTCGAGAATGTGTATAAAAATGAAAACCAGCCTCATTCAGACATTAATTATAATCAAACGACAGGATTGATGGGAATAAACACGCTGATTGCCGGATTGTTTTCGGCCGTGGCCTGTGTTCCGATATCCGGTACGGCAGGATTTATCCTGACGACCAAAATGTTTCAGCGCCTTCCCTACATCATTGGGAGTTTGATGATCCTCGCCATCAGCGTGTTTCCAAAGCTTACCTTCTTTTTCGCAAGCATACCTGCACCTGTTGGCTATGCGACGATTTTTGTTCCTTTTTCAAGCATGATCGGACTGGCTTTAAAGGAATATCGCTCACTGAAATTTAATGAAAATACGCTGTTTGTTATCGCCACATCGTTAATGATCGGCTTGGGGTCCACCTTCATTCCTCCTGCTGCTTTGAAGGGTCTGCCCAACATATTAACTACTTTGCTGAATAACGGGCTGATCCTTGGTATGCTGACCTGCATGCTGCTCGAACAACTGAACAAACGGCAGTCGAAGCTGAGCGACTCCCCTTCCTTTTAGGATTGATAAAGGAAGGCAGTACGCTCAAAGTGAATCGCCACAAGTAAAACACGAAAAAGCAATCCAGTATATTTAACCGGATTGCTTTTTTTTATATTCCTCTTTCATTACTGCCAAGAGCCTCAGATTTTATTTTTCTCTACAAATAATATAACATCCTCCAGTTCGTCAAACACCCGTGAGCCAACGATCTCTGTTTCTTCATCATAGAATGTGGATTGAAAAAAACCGCTTTCGCCTTGAGGAACATAACGGATTCGTACCAAATCATCCTTTACACCCGGTAAATCTGTTTTTTGCTTAAATTCAAACTCTCTCTCCGGATTTCCCATCAGAGCCATAATCTGCTCTTTCACTTCCATGCCATTCCCTCCAGCTATGTATTTAGATTAATAATTTCCTAAATAGATCTTTATTAAACTATTTGGGTGTTTGGTACCTTGTTTGGTGACAGGCACTGTAATTACACAAGTGTGTAAATGCGGTGCCTGGCACCACCTCCTAAATTTTAAAGGTTTAAAAATAGTGATAAAAGATAATGTTTAGGTGTATAGCTATTTTGGGACAGATATTGTCACCTTATACAAGGAGTGATTTACAATGGATCAAGGTTTATACACAGCAAAAGCTACCGCACAAGGCGGAAGAGATGGCAGAGTTTCAAGCAAAGACGGGAAACTTGATTTAAAGCTCAGCATGCCAAAAGAGCTCCAGGGGTCCGGCGGTGAAGGAACAAACCCTGAACAGCTGTTTGCCTGCGGTTATGCTGCCTGTTATCAAAGCGCACTGCAGATTGTTGCCGGCAAACAGAAAGTTGATGTTTCAGACAGCAAAGTTACAGCTAACGTGACGATCGGCAAAGATTCTTCAAACGGCGGATTTAAGCTTGCAGTCGTCCTGGAGGTTTCTATTCCGGGCCAGGATCAGGAAAATGTTCAGAAGCTCGCAGATGAAGCTCATCAAGTATGTCCGTATTCCAAAGCTACACGAGGCAACATTGATGTAGAGATTAAAGCTGTCCAATAAAGAAACATCCAGCTGGTTCCTCACTCTTTTGAGGAGCCAGTTTTTTGTAGTTTCTGTTAAAGCATATTGTTGATTTTCATTCCTAACGGACCTTGCATACTGATGCTTAAGAGAGACCCTCAAGTCTTTAACTCCAATAATAAAGGGGTGATAGCTGGCGATGATAAGAAGGCGGTTCAAACACTCCATCCCCTTCCCTCCAATGATTTTAAGGATCCCACCTCTCAAATATTTCGTAAAAAAACAATTAAAAAGTAAATTTAAAAAGGAATTTTGTTACAGATAGTCGAATAATAGAATTTTAGCCGGAAAATTTGCAATACATAAACACTTCGTATCGGGTAAAACTTCAGGTCTTTAGAAACCTGAGTTTTAATACATAACAAAGGGGGATTGGTTTGATATCTTTTCGTCATGTTAATAAGCACTTCGGCGATTTTCAGGTTCTGAATGATATTAACCTGGAGATTAAAGAAGGGGAAGTTGTTGTTGTCGTCGGTCCATCGGGGTCGGGAAAGAGTACATTGCTCCGGTGTATCAACCGGCTCGAAACAATTACTGACGGAGATCTCACCGTCAACAAGAATGCAGTAAACAGCAAGGAAACAAATATTAATGATCTACGCAAAAACATTGGCATGGTATTTCAGCATTTTAATCTTTATCCACATATGACCGTGCTTGAAAACATCACACTCGCCCCAAAAAAGGCATTAGGGATCTCACCTTCAGAAGCCAAAAAAACGGCGATGTTCTACCTTGAAAAAGTTGGGATTCCAGACAAAGCTGATTCCTATCCATCCCAGCTCTCAGGAGGACAGCAGCAGCGAGTGGCCATCGCCAGGGGCCTCGCATTAAAACCGAATATCATGTTGTTCGATGAGCCAACCTCTGCCCTTGATCCCGAAATGATTGGTGAGGTTCTGGATGTTATGAAAACACTCGCAAAGGACGGGATGACCATGGTGGTCGTCACTCATGAGATGGGATTCGCCCGTGAAGTGGCTAACCGGGTCGTGTTTATGGATCACGGCAGAATACTTGAAGACAGTGAACCTTTAGCATTTTTCTCCAATCCAAAAGAAGACCGTGCAAAATTATTTTTAAGCAGAGTTCTAAACCATTAAAGGAGATGAGACATTTGAAAAACAAGAAAAGCTGGTTGTTGGCTATTATTCTGGTACTCGTAATCAGCATGCTCTCAGCATGCGGAAGCGACAAGACAGGCGGAGAATCAAAAGATACACTATCTGCCATCAAAAAACGCGGTAAACTGGTGGTCGGTGTAAAATATGATACCAATCTTTTCGGTTACAAGGATCCCTCCAGCGGAAAAGTAGAAGGCTTCGATATTGATATTGCAAAAGCACTTGCCAAAAAAATCTTTGGTGACGAAAAAAAGCTTGAACTAAAAGAAGTTACATCAAAGACACGTGTACAAATGCTGAAAAACGGTGACATTGACGCGATTATTGCCACAATGACTATTACAGAGGACCGTAAAAAGGAAGTTAACTTCTCTGATGTCTACTTTAAAGCAGGCCAGTCGCTGCTCGTGAAAAAAGGAAGTAAAATCCAGGGTATTGATGATGTGAAGAAAGGCACAAAGGTGTTGGCTGTAAAAGGCTCCACTTCTGTTCAAAACATCAAAGACAAATCTCCTGATGCCCAGGTACTCGAGTTTGAAAACTATGCTGAAGCCTTTACCGCGTTAAAAGCTGGGAAGGGTGATGCATTAACAACAGATAACTCGATTCTATACGGGATGGCTGACCAGGATTCGAACTATCAATTGGTAGGACAGCCATTTACCGATGAGCCATATGGAATCGCTTTGAATAAAGGCGATGACAAGTTCACTAAGTACGTGAATAAATTCCTTAAAGAGCTTAAGGACAGCGGTGAATATGACAAAATCAAGAGCAAATGGATAAAAGAACAATAATGATTTTTGTGATGGATGGGCAGCTTTGCCCATCTATCCTTCTTTCGTAAAGGAGGGAATTCATGCTAGACTTCACCATACTGATCGACAACTTTGACACCTATCTTGATGGCTTTGTCAACACACTGAAAGCTAGCCTTCTTGCTTTGGTCTGCAGCTTTATTCTTGGTGTGATCTTCGCTGTTATGCGGATCTCTCCGTTAAAGATTTTTCAGATCATCGGAACAGCTTTTGTGGAATTTGTCCGAAATATTCCTCTCATCTTGATCCTGTTTATCTTTTATTATGGATTGCCGAGTTTAGGCATGAAGCTTAGCGGTTTTCAAGCGGGAACCATTGCTCTTTCCATCTATACAGCGGCATTTATTGCAGAAGCGATCCGCGCGGGTATTTTATCCGTGGATAAGGGTCAAATGGAAGCTGGCCGTTCATCAGGCTTGACGTACATCCAAACGATGAGATACATCATACTTCCTCAGGCCATTAAAATCGTTATTCCTCCGCTTGGCAATCAGTTCATTAATCTGGTGAAAAACTCTTCCATCCTTGGCGTTGTTGCAGGATTGGATTTAATGTACTTTGGAGATTCCATCTCTTCATCTACGTATGTTGTATTTGACGTCTATATTTTTGTGGCGATGTTCTATCTTGTTCTAACTATTCCACTCAGCTTATTCGTCGGTTATCTTGAACGGCGTCTTGCTGTGAGCGGATAAGGAGGAGACGCACAATGGATTTTATCGGTGCTTATTCCGCAGGAAATCTGCTCTTTTTGCTAAAAGGTCTGATGACTACACTTTTCGTTGCCTTCATCGCTATTGTTTTCAGTTTTATTTTCGGAAGTATCTTAGGAATCTTGCGCTATGCAAAGATACCGGTTCTATCAAAGGTCGTTGCCGTATGTGTTGAAACAATACGGAATCTGCCTTTGCTGCTGATTATCTTTTTCACATTTTTCGCCTTGCCTGAAGTCGGCATTAAAATGAGCGTTATGATGGCTGCCGTATCAGCTCTTATTATCTTTGAATCTGCCATGCTATCTGAGATTGTCCGAAGCGGATTAAACTCCATCGAAAAAGGACAGATTGAAGCTGCCCGATCCTCCGGCCTCACCTACATTCAGACGATGCAGCACATCATATTGCCTCAGGCCTTAAGAAGAATGGTTCCGCCGATTGTCAGTCAGTTTATCTCTCTTTTAAAGGACACCTCTCTTGCTGTTGTCATCTCGCTTCCTGAGCTGCTGCATAATGCGCAAATCGTGAATGGTAAAAACGTAAATTACGTGATTCCCACTTTTTTACTCATTGCATTCATCTACTTTCTCGTTAACTATTCATTATCATTGCTCGCAAGAAGGCTTGAAACGAAAGAACGGAGCAACCGGAAATCAACAGGAAAAACATTGCCGATTCAGCAGCAGGCCGGCAGTGAACCGATGTAAATAACGAAGAAAAGAGCTCAGTTGCCATGGGCTCTTTTTTCTATGTTAAAATAAGTGAAACTTAATGTCGGTCTTAGTGCAGGATACTATATAAGGGGTGAAAAAAATGAATGCATTTACGTATACAAAACGTGAGGAAATTATCAATGCCATCACCCATGGCATCGGAGCGGTTTTCAGTATTATTGCTTTAACCCTACTTGTTGTTTTTGCCAGCGCGCAAGGGACACCGCTTCACATCACATGCTTTGCTGTTTTCGGCGGATCCATGCTGCTTCTCTATACTTCTTCAACCCTCGTTCACAGCTTTCCTGAGGGAAAGGTCAAAGATATTTTTGAGATCATGGACCACTCAGCCATCTATATCTTTATTGCGGGTTCTTATACACCGATTCTATTGATTGTGGTAAAGGGAGCTCTTGGCTGGGCATTGTTTGGAACCGTTTGGGGGATCGCCTTGGCGGGTGTGGCGTTTAAAATCTTTTTCACGAAGCGCTTCGTCATTCTCTCAACAATCGGCTATATTCTTATGGGGTGGCTGATCATATTCGCTTTTAACCGTGTGGTCGTCACTCTTCCTGAGCAAGGTCTTGCCTGGCTGATCGGCGGAGGAATTATGTACACGGTCGGGGCCGTTTTTTACGTATGGCGTAAGTTCCCTTTCAACCATGCAATCTGGCATCTCTTCGTACTAGCTGGAAGTGCCTCTCATTTTATGCTTATGTTCTATATTCTCAAGCTTTCATAAGCTGAAGACGCTGAACCGTATGTGTCAGCGTCTTCTTTTTATTTTTCGCGCATTACAGAACGAGGAGGCTGCTCCTCTCTTTTCATTTCTTTTTTCATATATTTTTCCGCTTCAACCGGCTGAAACCCGTATTGGCTATAGAGTCCATGGGCATCCTTTGTCACAAGAAGCATTCCTCGTACCTCCTGCAGTTCTTTATGGGAAGTAATCGTCTCAATCAGCCATTTGGAAAGTCCTTTTCCGCGATGCGGATCCAGGACAAATACATCGCAAACATAAGCTGTCGCCACATAATCTGTTATGATCCTCGCAAAACCAACCTGTGTCTGATCATCGCCATTCTTCTCATAGACTCCAAAACAAAGAGAATGATCTACCGCTTTTTGAACCCTCTCTCGGGTAATGCCTTGAGCCCAATAGGATTCCTTTGTTAAATACTCGTGAATCAGATCAATATTGAGACTCTTCTTATCCATTGAAATAACGTATGATTCTTTCGTCCATTCCTCCATGAATTCCCCTCCTGATTTTTTGGTGCCTGGCACCAGCATTTTTCCTCAAAATATAACAAAATTAGACTTTTTTACCATTGTTATCAATGTTATTCTAGATATAGTGACTTAAGTCCTTTGGAAAGAGGTGTGAAATGGACTTTTATCGTCATTTTCAAAGAATGCTTCTAAGAAATTATCTCATAGGATCACTTATCGCAGTCATTGGAGTTGGGGGTTTTTTTGTCTTTTCGACTCTCCACTTTTCTACCTTTGAAAAATGGATGATCTCAGGGATCCTAGCTTTGTCTTTTTTCATCATGTGTTTGATTGAATACCGTGCTTTCTCCCGTCACATCAAGCCGATCTACCGGGCGTTTTACAAATCGAACCCATCGATCCGCACGTTGACGAACGGATTTGTTCAAGCTCACCGTTTTCCTTTGCTGACGGTAAAACGGATCATGGGGCCTCACTTTCTTGGACTATCAGTTCCAGCAATCATTTTAGTGACCGCAGCCATTTACTTTGGTTTTCTCAACATGCCCTATATGTACCTGTTCATGGGGGGTCTGGGGGCCGTTATCGTAGCTGGAATGCATGCCATTGTTGAATTTTATTTAACAACGAGTGCCGTGAAACCGATCATTGAAGAACTCAGGAATCGGGCGGTCGAACTGCACGGAGATCCTCTGTCCCAAAACAACAGAGTGTTTGTTTCGATCCAGCGAAAAATTCAGCTAAGCACCATTTTTATTGGAACATTTCCTGTACTCTTGTTCGCTCTTGCCAACCAGGTCAAATTATATGAACAGGCAGCCTCCATCACGAGGTCATACTGGAGCTGGGCGATCTTCATTCTGTTGCTTGGCATGCTTTTTGCTTTTTTCGGGACGTACCTGATCTACAAAGATTTGCTCGCTCCGATGAAGAACCTTCAAACGGCCATGGAAGAAGTACAGCTTGGAAACAGCCAATTTTTGCTGGACAACACGTATTCTGATGAATTTTCAAGGCTTGTTTCAGGGTTTAATCATATGAGTTCTTCCATCCGCGACCGGGAAGAAATGAACCACCAGCTTCTGGACAGCTTTTTTGCCGTCATGGCAGCCACAATGGATGCACGTGACCCGTATACTGCCGGACATTCACAGCGGGTTGCCGAGTATTCGGTTCAGATTGGTGAGAAAGCAGGCCTTAGTATGGATGAACTATCTACACTAAAAAAAGCAGCCCTCCTCCATGACATTGGAAAAATTGGTATCCCCGATCATATTCTATTAAAAGACGGAAAATTGGACGATATCGAGTTCAGCTACATTAAAAAACATCCGGTGGTTGGATTTTCAATCTTATCTCAGGTTCAGCCGAAGGAAGCTATGGAGCCACTTCTTCCCGGCGTGAAATACCATCATGAACGCTATGATGGAAAAGGCTATCCAGAAGGACTTTCTGGTGATGACATTCCCTTCTTCGGAAGGATAATTGCAGTAGCAGACGCTTATGACGCCATGACATCAGACCGGCCTTATCGGAAAGGCATGAGCAGAGACAAGGCAGTCGCCATTCTGCTTGACGGCAAAGGTACACAGTGGGATCCAGCATTAGTTCCTCTATTAGTTGAGGAACTGAAGCTTTCTTCCGTGTCTTAATGAAACAACGGCTATAACTTACCACAAAAAATCAGGAGTTATTATGCGATTACTATTTTTTCTTATCAGCTTGATCGGAATCATCTATTCTTTTTTCGTGATAGCGATCACCAGATTAGACACTGGCGCTCTCGCTATACTGTTCGTTTCTCTCTTGTTACTGGCAATAGCTATTGTCTTCCATCCACTCAAAAAGCAGTGGAGAAAAAACAAGAAATTCCGGATTTTCACAGTTTCAACGGTATCCATTGCCCTGATTATTGCCCTGCTGCTTGAAGGGCTGATTCTTACATCCATCAAAGATGAACATCCCGCAAATATTGATTATGTACTCATTTTAGGAGCCGGGATCAAGGATGGTACGCCTTCAAGAGTGCTGAAAGAGCGGCTGAACAAAGCAGCATTGTACCTTCACAAACATCCCGGTGTTAAAGCTGCCGTAAGCGGAGGACTGACCGTCGGCGAGAGTAAGACAGAAGCAGAAGTCATGGGGAGGTATTTAAAAAACAAAGGAGTTCCTTCAACCTCGATTGTTTATGAAAACAAAGCAACAAGCACTTATGAAAATATAAAGTTCTCAAGAAATCTGATGAAAAAATATCTACCTGCCGGAAAACCCCAGCGAGTGGTGATCATCTCAAGTGATTTTCATCTCCACCGTGCGAAATGCCTGGCAGAAGGATTGGGTTTAAAAGCATTCGGACAGGGATCTTCTGTCCCATTGTCAGTCACTCCTCAGGTACATGTACGTGAGATTCTTGCACTCGCCAAATACTATATCTTTGATAAGGATTATTTTAAATGATCGGGGCTGTCCAGAAAGTCGAAAATTGACCTTCAGGCAGCCCCTTTTTGGCTTGAAAAATCTTCAATGAAAAGTTAATTGAAGTGGAAGATGCGAGACTCCTCGAAAATGAACTTCACATTTTCTTCGTGCGATAAAAAGCTGCCGGAGCCTTCCTTGTCCTGCGGGACTAGCGTGACAGGTGAGACTCCCGCCGGTGCCTGCACCAAAAAGTAGGCGTTCACGCCGGTAAGGCTCACCGCACGCCCCGGTAAAAGCGAGGAGCCTGGAACGGAAATCAACAGCTTACAGACTTCTTGGACAGCCCCTTTTCTTATGCCGAAATTGAATAGAGACATCATCTATTGGAATGATATACAAATAAACACATGAATCTACTCTTGGATGGAGGCAGCTATGTTCGGTAAACGGCATAAGAAAAAAGAAAAAGCAGCGAGTAAGCCTTCCGGACAAAGTGGAAGCCAGCTTACCATTAAACAATTACTGGATAAATGCAAGGCTTCACAAGACTTTGTATCCTTTACAAAAAGCGATCAGCATCCATTTACCATTTCCTATTACAAAAGCATGGTAAACCCGGATCTTGTTCATCGTGATTTAATCCCCTATTTGACCCGCTGTTCATCAATGTCTCTCAAACAGCTGGCTTCAGAAATTCCGGTGGAGAACATCGAGCATACTAAGGATATTCAAAAAATAAAAGATAGTGTATTAACCGGTTCGATAATGGTGCAGCCAGACCCTAAAAAAGCCGACTGTCTGTTAGTTCCTGCAGCGACTGCTGAAAAGCGGCAGATTTCTGTTCCCGAAACCGAGTTCAGCGTCCTCGGGCCAAAGGAAGCGTTTGTCGAAGCGATTGAAGTCAACGTCAATATGATACGAAAAAGGCTGCCAATTCCAGAGCTCCATGTAAAGGAAGTCAAAATAGGAAAACTTTCAAAAACAAGGGCTACAATCCTTTATATTGACGGCATCGCAAGCCAGGAGAATGTTAACACCCTTCTTCAGCGGGTTTCGGACATTGAGTATGATCACATATTAGACAGTACCTATGTTCTTCAAATGATATCAGACAACCAGAATTCTCCTTTTCCCCAGCTGATCAACACAGAGCGTCCTGACCGTGTGGCAGCTGTTCTAGCCGAGGGAAAAGTTGCTTTACTCGTTGATGGCTCACCAAGTGCTCTGACAGGCCCTACTACGCTAGTAGAATTCTTCTCGGCCTTTGAAGATTACTTCCTGTCATGGCATGTGGCTTCCGTTATCCGGATGATCCGTTTGCTGGGAGTTCTGTTTTCCGTGCTGTCCACTCCACTTTACGTTGCTGTTCTTACGTTTCATTACGAAATGATCCCGACCGATCTTCTTGGTACATTGATAGCTTCCCGCTCCGGCATACCATTTCCGCCGATTGTGGAAGCGATCATCTTGGAGTTATCGATCGAATTGCTTCGTGAAGCCGGGGCACGTCTCCCTTCCAAAGTCGGGCAGACGATCGGTATCGTTGGCGGTATCGTTATTGGAACCGCTGCTGTACAGGCCGGATTAACGAGCAACGTTCTATTAATCATCGTTGCCCTTGCTGCACTGGCCTCCTTTACGACGCCAGTTTATCAGATGAGCAACACGATCCGCCTGATCCGCTTTCCTTTTCTGGTCTTTGCACAATTTTGGGGACTGCTTGGAGTTTCCATCTGTTTTGCCTTTGTAATGGGCCATATGCTTCGACTTACCTCGCTCGGCAGGCCCTATCTGGCTCCCCTTTATCCTTTAAGGATGGTTGATCTTAAAGATGCATTCATCCGCCTGCCATTCAACCTCCAGAAATTGCGTCCCATGCAAATGAGGCCTGCAGATCCGGCACGAATAAATTATGAAAGAGCGAATCAAAAGAACGATATTGAAGAATAATTCAACAGAACGAAGGTGAAAAACATGAACATCCATCCGCCAGAAAATAAACAGGTATCACCCTATTTTACCTTTTACCTTGTATCCACCATGCAGATTGGTGTCGGGGTTTTGGGGTTTCAGCGATACATCGCCAAATCCGCGGGACATGATGCATGGATGACTGTGATTTTTAGCGGCATACTGATCCATCTACTCGTCTGGATGATCTATAAGATGTTAAAACGCAGCGATGGGGACATTATCGCCGTTCATAATGATGTGCTTGGCAAATGGATAGGCGGTCTATTAAGTTCTATATTCATGATTTATTCTGCATTTTTGGCGCTCACTGTACTGAGAACGTATATAGAGGTCATTCAAGTTTGGATGTTTCCCCACATCAACACATGGGGAATCTCGTTTATTTTATCGCTGCTGGTCTATTATTTTGTCAGCGGCGGATTCAGGATGATAACAGCAGTCGCATTCTTTAGTGTGCTGATTGGAACCCCTCTCGTCTTTTTAAAATTCTTTGCGATAAAGGATGCTCATATCTATAATATTCTTCCTTTGTTTGATCACTCGCTGATCGACTATTTTGTCGGTACGAAGGCAATGACCCTTAATTATCTGGGCTTTGAAATGCTTTTCTTTTATTATCCTTTTATCAAAAATCCCGAGACCTCCCACAAATGGTCTCAATGGGGCGTATTATTCACGATCGTTTTTTATACCATTACAGCGGTAGTATCGTTTTCCTACTACAGTCAAGGGCAATTAAAGCATACGATCTGGGCTACACTTACAATCTGGAAAATCGTTGAATTCCCTTTTGTTGAGCGTTTTGAATATATCGGAATCTCGATGTGGCTGTTTATTGTCCTGCCAAACATATGTATCGCTATCTGGTGTGTGACACGGGGAGGCAAACGGCTATTTTCGGTAAAACAAAAACACTCTCTAATCATCATCGTCATTCTTGTATTTATCGGAACATTATTATTTAAAGATCGTCAGCAGATTGACCAGCTGAACAATTGGATTTCTAAAGTAGGTTATTATTTCATTTATTTTTACATTCCACTTCTCTTCCTGCTTCAGTTGCTGATTTACAAAGTGAGGCAACGAAAAAATGAATAAGATCAAACTTGTATTTTTAATTGTGCTTCTGCTTGCTGCTGGCTGTACTCCACAAAAACAAGTACTGGAGGATATTCAGCTCATCGGAGTGGTCGGGTATGATTATGTTGATGGAAAGAAATTTGAAGCTACTGTAGCTGTTCCTATTACAACCGGAGGAACTCAGCAGGCGACTTTATCGAGCATAACCTTTTCTGGAAAATCGCATTCGAGTAAAAGCATTCGGCAGGTCCTTCAAGCAGAGTCACCTCGGCCTTTTGCGACGGGCCGAGTTGCAGTCATCTTGTTTAATGAAGAGCTGGCGAGCCGCGGAATTACAAAAATTATTGATTCCCTGCAGCGGGATCCTTCAGTGGGAAGAAATATTTATGTGGCTGTTGCAAAAGGAAAAACAAAGGACATATTAAACAAGCAGTACCCTGTCGGAGAAATCGTTCCCGTTTATTTAAAACGAATGATCGAACAAAATATGGAGCTGACACTCCCTAGGGCAAACTTTCACCACTTTAACTACAGCTATTACGGAAAAGGCAGTGATCCTTTTATGCCGCTGATCGATATGAAACATGGCCATATTCGGATCGCCGGTGTTGCGTTGTTTGATCATTCCAAATACGTTGATCATATCAGCTTTAACGATGCCTTTATTTTCAAGCTCATGTACCAAAATTTCCAGCAGGGATCCCATGAATTCAAATTCGGAAAAAACAATTATCTTACCCTTGAAAACCTGAACTCCACGGTAAATTATGATATCGATCATGGCAATACAAATCCGGTGATAAACATGAAAATTCATATCACCGGCAAAATCAACGATGCAGCCGGCACTCCGCTTTATCAGAAAAAAACCATTGATATGATCGAAAAAACAATCAAAAAGCAAACCGAACATCAAGCCAAAGCGATGATAAGGAGGTTTCAGAAAGATGAGATTGATCCTCTCGGATTAGGAGACAGAGCCAGAAGCCAGTCCAGGCATTTCAATTTTAAAGACTGGGAAACAAAATACCCTGATGTCCCTGTCCATATTAAAGTTAACATTCGAGTCACCCAAGGCGGCATTGTGGAATAAGAAAAAGCGCCAGTCCGGCTTTAGCCATCTGCTGACGCTTTTTTGCTGCTGCTGAACGTGTAAGGATATCCATCCAGCTGTGTTACAGATATTGGACTATCCATTACAAGCTCAATCGGAAAGATTTTTGCCTGCTTATTAGAACCAAGCCATGTTCTGCTGTTATCAGAAACAATCAGCAGCCCCTCTTCGTTTCCGAGTGGTGCAAATGTTTCATTTTCTCCATGATACGTACTTACCCCCAAAGCTGCCTTTAGTTGGTTTGCAGCATTCCGGACATCTTTTACTGGCATACCAATCTCGCTGATGGCTAAAATATCCTTGCTCGTAAAGGGATGATTGATTGAATAATTCATCCTATGCCGAGCGATCAGTTCTACCACATTTCCCGCTGAATCATAAAAATAACAGGCATTGGCATCCCAGTTCCCGAAATAGATTTCGTCCTTTCCTTCCACGTAATTCAGCGAAACGAAGGAACTGATCCATTTTTTTGCTTCCGAAAACGCATTTTTCGGTATCGTAAACGCAATATGATAGTAGCTTTCCTCGTTTGTTGAACGAAAAGTAAGCATGGTCGATCCGACAGCAACCCCAAACGAGCTGCCGTCTTCTTTCAACAATGGCAAGCCAAGAAGCTGATGATAAAAATTCCGCTGTTCAACAAGACAATGTGTAAACAGTTTAATCTCTTTGAACTTCATCTTACTTCCTTCCTCCCATGATCGGCAGAGTTTAGAAGCGCTTAATTTAAGATAAACCTGCCTCACTGATATCTTCTTCAAACTCATGTCCTACTTTTTCCTGATGAGTTTTCCCCCACTTTTCCATCATTCGCAAAGTCTCCTCAAGATCTTTACCGTATGGTGTAAGGGAATAAACCACCTTTGGAGGCACCTGGGGATATACGGTTCTTATGATCAGCCCGTCCTCTTCCAGTTCCCGGAGCTGTTGCGTCAACACTTTCGGCGTAACAGCAAAAAGCTTCGCCTTTAATTCCCCAAAGCGAAAGTCTTTCTCCTGAAGCAGACAAAGAATTACGCCTTTCCATTTCCCGCAAACCACATCCAACGTTACCTCAATAGGATGAAAATATTTTTTCTTCCTTTCCTTCATTAAACCCAATCCCCCTGCTACAGTTAGTTTTTCATAGTATCAAAAATGTAACTATCTATCTTAAAAGTACATACTATTTAAATTACCTATGTCCCCTTATACTTAGTATAGAACAGATTCCACGAAAGGAAAATGTATGAAAACAGAAAAAAAACAAGTTACAGTAAACCTGATAGGTAAAGGCGATCAAACTCTCATCCATCCAGATGATTTTCATACAGTTGTCCAGTTATTACAGTCAGCCGTCGAAGAAGGTTTAGCAAAACAGATTGAACACTTTCAAGACATTTTGGCATTTCGAACTACAGCTACAGGTGTCGGAGAAACCATCCTCAGTATGAATAAAAAGACCAACGAAATTCTTTTTTTCGCTCCATATCCTTTTAAAATCCTTGCTGCCAGCCTGAAAATAAATATCTCTTACCATAAATAATCCTTGGGATGCAGGGATTTTTTAATACCTGCCTTTTTTACTGAAGAGCTATGTTTTCGGCAGCCATTATAGTGACCATTCTCCCAGTACCCTTTAATCAGTTTAATGACTTTTGAACGAAATTTTCTTCATAAAAAGGAAACAAAACAGCTTAAACGGAACTTTTTATTATCAAACTAAAGGAGGAGCAAGAATATGAAGTACATAAAAAAATGGACAGGTACGGTTTTAACTGCCGGTCTGGTTTTCTCAATGTTTGCCGGTACGGCACAGGCCGCCAAACCTTCCCAGTCACATGATTTATCACCTGCCACGGCCTATGTAGATGTTGCCGCTGCGACATTGTGGACGAAACCGGCAGAAACAAGGCCTTTAGATGAGCCATCCTTAAGCAACCCCGTAGATCTAAGAAAATGGACGACGAGTATGACCTATGAAGAGAAGCTTTGGCTTGTTGGACCTCTGGAAACCCAAGCATTATACGGAAACAAGGTAACGATAACGGACGAGCAGGGAGACTGGGTAAAAGTAGCTGTTGATGGTCAGCCAACCCCTCGACTCGAAGCAGGATACCCAGGCTGGATGCCAAAATCACAGCTGGTGTACAACAAAAAATTTGCCAAAGAAGAGAACAAGCCTTTCGCCTTGATCAAAAGTCCAACAGCATGGCTGTACAAGGAAAAATCATTGAAGCATAATGATCTTGAATTAAGCTACAATACCAGGCTGCCTGTTCACAAAATAAAAGGTTCCTCTGTTGGCGTGCTTACACCAGAAGGAAAGACAAGATATCTTGATCGCAAGGATGTTCAAGTCTATCTCTCAGAAGACTCAATTCCGGTACCAACCGGTGAGGACCTTGTAAATGAAGGCAAGAAATTCCTGGGGCTGCCTTATTTATGGGCCGGTGCTTCCGGATTTGGATTCGACTGCTCCGGATTTACCCATACGCTCTATAAAGCAGCAGGAATTACAATCCCACGGGATTCTGGACCCCAATCCCGAGCTGGTACACCCGTTGCAAAAGAAGACTTGAAAAAGGGAGATCTTCTCTTCTTCGCCTATAATTCAGGAAAAGGAAGCGTTCACCATGTAGGAATGTATGCAGGTGGCGGCATGATGATCCATTCTCCAAACTCAAGCACAACTGTAAGAATTGATAAAATTGAAGGGATTTACGCACAGGAATTTGCCGGGGCAAGAAGGTACCTTCCTTAAAACATGGATGAAAGCACACGGAGCAATGTTCCGCGTGCTTTTTCTTGTTTACATAAAAGCGGCTTCAATCCGTTTCATCAGACGGCCGATGCATCTATTCGTTTCGTGAAGGACCACATTCTTATCCATGTTCTTCAATATGCGGTTCTCCATCACCATTTCTCCATCAATAATCGTCGTTTCGACATCGGCCCGAGTGGCCGAATAGACGATACGAGAGATCGTGTCTACACCATAAGAGGGATACATATGAAAATCATTCAGGTTTAAAATAGCAAGATCCGCCTTTTTTCCAACCTCAAGGCTGCCGATCTCATGATCCATTCCTACTGCCCGGGCTCCTCCGATGGTCGCCATCCGGAATACGGTTTTAGCATTCATGGCTGTAGGCCCATGGACTGGCTTTTGAATCAGCGCTGCAAGCCTCATTTCATTCAACATGTCCAAATTGTTATTACAGGGTGCACCGTCTGCACCCAAGCTGAGATGAATTCCTTGCTGCAGCATGTCTGGCACTTCGGCGATTCCTGAGGAAAGCTTCAGGTTTGACCCTGGACAATGGCTTACCTTCACCTTCCGCTTTTTTATAATGTTCTTTTCCTCATCATCAAGCCAAACACAATGTGCAAGAATCAGCCTCTCATTTGCAAGCCCGATATGGTCAAGATAAACCACATTACGCATTCCGGTTTCTTGTTCTACCAGTGCGATCTCACCGCGATTTTCCGCTGCATGGGTGTGAACACAAACACCATGGCGGCCTGAAAGTTTCTGAACTTCGATAAGCAGCTCCTCCGTACAGGAAACCACAAAGCGTGGACAGAAGGCATATTGTATCCTTCCATTCTCTTTTCCATGCCACTTCTCAAGCAGGTCGACGCTTTGCTGAAGAGATTTTGACGTGCTCTCCTTCAATCCGATTGGAACTTCTTCCCCTTTATCCATCATCACTTTACCGGAAAGTGCACGAATACCGCCCTTCGCAATAGCCTGAAATGCAAAATCCGTATGATTGACGGTCTCCATATCCACGATCGTAGTGGTACCGCTCTGAATCAGTTCTCCAATTCCAAGCATGGCCGAATAATAAAGGGATTCTTCATCATGGGATGCTTCGAGCGGCCAGATTTTCTGTTTCAGCCAATCCATTAGTTCCAGATCATCTGCTTGTCCTCTGAACAAGGATTGGCACAGATGGATATGCGTTTGAATAAACCCGGGGATGATGGTTCTGTTTGTAGCATCTATGGTTTTATCCGCCTGATAATCAAGGCTTAAGCCAATATCAGTTATGCGGTTGTTTTCAATGTAAAGATCTCCTTGAACGATCTCTTCCTGTGTATTCATCGTTACAATTTCTGCATTTTTTATAAGTATCGATGGCATGGATATCCTCCTTTTCTTTATAACAGAAAAGAAAAGAACGATTTCATAGCATGGAGAATTTAAGGTTCTCCGGTAGATACTTTCGATCCATATTATCGAAACTATATGAAATCTTTCTAGTTTTCTATCAGCGCGTTTTATTTAAAACTTGCAGCTTTAAAGAAGTAACCGAAAAGCCGTTTACGGGTGCCATGTCCTGCGAACACGTGGAACAGGCGATCACCACATCCTCCAGCGCCTTTAAACGAACGAAATCCCCCGGCTTTGACAGCGGCTCTGCGATCACATAGTCGCCTTCTTCATCAAGCACATTGTTCATGAACCAGTTGATTGGATCCGGGACAGGCAGATGACCTAAAGAATAGGTTTCTAATGCTCTATTAAGATTATCATGGCAGTTCGGATGATCTTCAAGATGGAAATCTACTTTATATCGGTAATAATCGCATGCCGGAAAAAAGAAATCGTGCTTTCCTACCGTGTCCTGCAAAAGCTGCATGAGCGGCCGGCGCCGGTTGCTGTAAAGAAAATCTCCTTCTTTCAGGCGGATGCTGCTTAAGCTTGCCCTCATGTGGACGGGTGAGACATGTTCGTTATGATCCTTGAGAGAAAAACAGACAAAGTCACCGACCTGTTTTCCTTCCATGTCAATAATCACGAGTTCTTCCCCTGCTTTTACAAGCATGCTTCTTGCTTCATACGGCGGAATAATAATTTCTTCTTTAATACGGTATTTGTGATCGATCGGCATACTTCTCCCCCTTATTCAATGAATACTGCAACCGCTCGAACTGGGGATCCCGTCCCTTTTCGTATTCTCAACGGCAGTCCGAAATACAGAAAACGCATACCGGCAACCTGATCAAGATTGCATAGATTTTCCGTATTGGTTATGCCAAATTCCTTGCAGATCAGATGGCCGGAGTAATCCGGATCAAGCGGGTTATCGATAGCCGGGGAATCGATCCCAATATTGACTACTCCTTTTTCAGCAAGCCACCGTGCTCCGCTGTAATCTAAACCGGAATAGCGTGTCAGCCATTCCTCCGTCCCATAAGCTCTGTTGTAGTGGCCAGTATATAACAGGCAGATGTCTCCTTTTTGCAAAATCTGGCCGGAAGCGTCCAGCGCGTTTTCCAGCTCCTGCGGAGTAATATACTCTTCTGGATGAACATGAGACAAGTCCAGACATACGGCGGGCCCGTAAAAGAATTCCAGCGGCATCTCATCGATGAATTTTCCATTGGGGTCATACTCATACGTGGCATCGCTGTGAGTAGGGCCGTGTTCATTGATCAAAAGATTGTTGGTCGCGAACGGAAATCCGATCTTCTTCATGCTTTCTTCATGAGATATGTTTGGAAAGATCATTGTCTTTTGATGCAGCGGAAAAACAGGCATACCCTGATAGATTTCCTGTGACAAGTCTACAAGTTTCACACCCATAAACACCCTCCTTACAATACTGTTGGAATAACTTGGAAGCGGTCGACATCAATAAGGCCCATGTCGGTAATCTTCCACTCAGGGCTTGTAACGAGTGAGAGAAAAGATAAATGCATAAAGGGCACGTGGATCCCGCATCCCAATTCTTCTTGGGCGAGCCTGTGAAGTTCTGTAATCCTTTCACTGACCTCCACGCCTGTCATCTCATCGGTCATCAGCCCGCCTATATTGAGTGCCATATCCCCAACTACTTTTCCGTCAAGGATTAGCGCCAGGCCGCCATTCATAGCAATAACCCGGTTGACTGCTGTAACCATGTCTTCATAGTTAGTACCGGTCACGATGATGTTATGTGTGTCATGGGCGACGCTTTCTGCTATCGCGCCTCTTTTCAGCTTAAATCCATGTAGAAATGTTTTCCCGATTCTTCCGCTTCTGCCGTGCCGTTCGATCACCAGGAGCGGAAGAACATCCTGCTGAAGGCAAGGCTGAATGATGCCGTCTTTTATTTTCAGTTCAAATTCACGGGCACCTGTAAGATTTTGATCGGGTATCACTTCAATCGCTCTTACCTTTGCGCTTGAGGCTTGCGACGCTAGCACTAGATCTTGTGCTTTTACCGGTTTCCTTTTCACAGAACACTTCACACTTTCTGGATACGTATAGGAGGGAATATCTGTCGTCAGTTTATTCTGTTGTGCCGCCTTTTTGCCGCTAAGATACACTTGGTCAACCGTCATGTTAATAAGATCGCTGATTACAGCGATGTCTGCGCGCTTACCTGGTGTCAGTACCCCGATATCCCTGAAGCCGAAGTGAGTCGCCGGATTGATCGTCACCATCTGAATCGCTTCAACCGGATCAATCCCCTGGGCAATCGTCCTTCTGACGATATCATCCATATGACCGGAATTCATTAAGTCTTCCGGCACCATATCATCCGAAACAAGGATGGCCCGCCTCGAATCCATGCCTTCTTCCGTGATCGCCCGAATGCACTCGGCCATATTCCGCTGAGATGAACCCTCCCGCATAAACACACTTACTCCGTAGCGAAGTTTCTCCACCATTTCTTCTTTCGTTGTTGTCTCATGGCAGGATACATGGGTACCTCCGCTTATAATATGAGCGGCGAGCTCTTCTCCAAACAAGGCCGGGGCATTTCCCTCGATCGTTTTGCCGATGCTTTTGGCATAAGAGACCGAAGCAATCAAATCGTCTATCAATTCAGGGGCGTTCTCAAACACAGGCCTGACATTGCTGAACCCCTGTATTTCACCAATTCCCTGGACATGAGGATCGTTTAACAGTTCCTTCATATCCGCTGATGTGATATCCTGGCCGGCCGTCTCCAATCCCGGTGCATCTGGAGTCAGGCATGGCACTGTAAAATATACGTTGTTAGGAAGCGTCTTTGCCTCCCTGACCATCTCCTGCATACCATGGACACCGAGGACATTACCAATCTCATGGGGATCCGCAACAAGTGTTGTCGTTCCTGTAGGAATGGACAGCTTGGAAAATTCAGTAACCGTAAGCATTGCGCTTTCAAAATGCATATGCGAATCAATAAAACCAGGACAAATATAGCGGCCGGCGACATTTTCAACCTTTGTGGAAGGACCAATCAGTCTTTCGCAGTCCCCTGCCATCAGGATATATTCCCCTTTTATAGCCACATCGGCCTGATAGATCTCACGGGTTATGACATTGATAAATTGTCCGCCTTTTAATACGGTATCTGCAAATTGATTGGCATCAAGCAGCACATCAATGAGTTTCCGCCACTGGATGGCTTCTTTAATACCTTTTGTATCCATGAATTCAACCTCCTGACCTTTCCCAATCCAGGCTATCAATAATTCCAACGATTGCTGCATCTATTGGGGCATCTTTGTCAGCTGCTGCCCGTGAAGCCATACTGCCTGTGACATATAAAACTTTTTCTCCTACTCCCGCCCCCACCGTATCAACAGCGATGATCGGCATTTGCTGAGGAGATTCACTGATACCGATCGGCTGGGTGATCAGCAGTTTCGTACCTATCAGCTTTTCATCTTTTCTGGTTGCTGTTACCCGTCCAATAACTAAACCCATTTGCATGTCGTCCGCTCCTTACTGCCTGCTGATTTTTACACCATATTGTTTTGCTGCATCCCGCGCCAGCGGTGTGATAATGGCATGTTCTTCCGCAATCAGCAACTTCTTCTGTGCTTTTGATGCAGACAGGATATCTGCCTCTGAGATGACAGACTGCTTTTGGCGGCTATCGTTCAGCCAGGAGGCAAGGCCTTCCCCATCTCTCAGCAATGTAACACCAAGCTTCTTCAACTGAAACAGTGTTTTGTGCAGCTCTGTTTTCAAGTATTCTGATCCTCGATCCAGTTCCTTACTGCGAAATACCTCATGAAAAGGATCGTTGCCATAAGGCAGGGCAGCAACTTTTTTACCGCTTAATAATGCTTGCAGGATGATACGGACAAAATCCCGCTGGTCGTTAAATCGCAAAAGATCGCCTGCAAGAGAAAAAGAGAGTACAGGAATAAGGATACAATCGGCCATTCGCAGCTTATCCTCAGTCAGACTTGAACTGAGATACCAGGCATCATGATTGCTTTCCCCAGCAAGATGTTCTTTCGTGAAATGGCGGAACAGGATTTTTTCTGTGAACACTTCCAGCCTGATCTTGCTTTTTCCTGCTTCACGGAGAAGGGCGAGCCCTTCTTCCATCCCTGTAAAATGATAGGTTAGCAGGGAGAGCACATAGGGAACTTTTTCTCCTGGCGGACAAAGCATGTGCAGCAATGTATTCCTGACCAGAGCGCTCTGCCTGGCGTCATGCACGATTACTCTCCTTTAGAAAGCATTGCTCTTTCGATTTCACTATGAGGCCGCGGGATCACATGAACGGATACGAGTTCCCCCACTCGGCTTGCCGCACTGGCGCCTGCATCTGTTGCAGCCTTCACTGCTCCAACATCTCCTCTGACCATAACTGTAACAAGTCCGAAGCCGACTTTTTCATAGCCGCAGATCTCGACGTTTGCAGCTTTTACCATTGCATCTGCTGCCTCAATTGCCCCGACAAGGCCCTTTGTTTCGATCAAGCCTAGAGCTTCTCCCATTTTTTCATTCCTCCTGGTCTCTTTGGTTTGCTGAGATTCTATGTTTCTGCTTGTTCTATTCCTTCGCCGCATCGCCTGAATTCAAGGCAAACTTTGACAGAAGCTTTTCCGCCACATTCGTATGGGTTCTTGGAATGACGTGTGCTGAAATGACAGTACCCACCCTCTCTGCCTCTTTTTTTCCTGCTTCTACTGCAGAAGCAACAGCAGCGACATCTCCGCTCAAGTGCAAGGTAACACCAAGAGCGCCGTGAACCCCAATCACCTTCTCGATGGCGGCTATCTTTACGTCAGCCGCTTTAACAGCCGCGTCTGCTGCTGAAACAGCGGCACAATATCCTACCGTCTCAATCATGCCTAATGCATACAATGCTTCCACCATCCTTATCTATCAATTTTAATTGCCATCCAGCATCTTATAGACGCTCGGCAAGCAGCTGGAAAGATGCTGATGGGGTCCGTACAGTAAAAAGTAGCCTTCTTCAATTTTAAAGCGTATATTGCATTTTGATAGATTTGCAGAAACCGGAAGAAGTAGAGCGATCGTCTCGTAGCGCGACATTCCTTCTATGATCGCGAGTGATTCCCTTGTGCATGAGACCTCAAGCTGCTTAAGGAGCCAAGCCCCCGGCTGTTCGATATAAAAGCGTTTGATCTTTTTTTCCGATTGGTGGTTCAGCGTCTGAAACAGAGTTCGTATGGCTGCTTCCAACTCGCTGCTATCATTGTGATAGAGTTCTAGAAGAAAAGGCTTCTGGCCGTTTTTATCCCATTGGATGAAATATTTAATATCTCCGTTCTGTGCCAGCCACTCTTGAACGATCACCAGATGGCCTGGAGATGAAACCTGAGAAGAAAAAACAGCGACCGCTTTTGCGGGGATCGGCCGATGAAACCATTCCATCGTTTCAGGCTGAAGATTTGAGTATAGCCATACAGAAAATCCGCTTTTTGTTTTGCCAAATGACTTTACTGAAGGTTCAACGTCGTTATTCCTCTCTGGCCTATGGTTTGTTTCTGTATGTTGGCGAAATGGAATGCCTTGAGAAAGAGAAAGAACTTGAAGTTTGGATACGAGCTCACTCCCCGGATCCTTGCTGAACGATGAGTGTTTTTCTTTTTTTTCGGCCTTTACAGGTGGAGAACCAGCAGCACTTCCAAGACGCTTCTCCTTATTCAGCTTCTGGTAGTTCGGCCGGTAAAGCTCTTGCGCTGTCTTTGTTTGAGGTGTTTCTCCCCTCTTCTCTGACAGTTCCTGTTTCACTCTTGCGGGGTGATTATTGCTTTTTAACACTTCCTGAACGATGGCTCGCATGAATTCCGACACATGGACTCACCTCCTTTTATAGAATTTTGGACAATTCGGGGTGAGGCCGGGGAATGACATTAGAAGAAATCAGTTCTCCTCCTGTCTGGGTGTGCGCCTGCCTGCCTACTTCGATGGCAGACGACACAGCGGCTACATCTCCTTCAATAATGACGGTGACAAGGCCTGAGCCGACTTTTTTAAATCCTGTCATCTTTATATTTGCAGCTTTGGCCATGGCGTCCAGTGCCTCGATCGCTGCTGTCAGGCCTCTCGTTTCAATCATGCCAATTGCATTCAATCAATGTCCCCCCTTGCTTTACAAATAATCTTCCAGATCAATGGGCCCGAACGGTATGGACGTACGTTTGAACGATTCCTTATGAGCCAGCGGCACGGTAGCGTCAATCCCCATTTTCGCTGTGACCCCCCTGACATTATGAGACGCCTCCAGCGGAGAGCCTTTTGCACCGGGTACGATAAAAATATCCTGATCAGCTTGTACTCTTACAGCCATCGCCCATTCCACATCCTCCGGGTCAAAGATATCCACATCTTCATCTACCACAATAACGTGCTTTAAGTCCTTATCACTCGCAAAGGCAGCAATCGCCGCTTGCTTCCCGTCACCTTCCGACCTCTTTTCAATCTGAATGACCGCATGAAATCTTGCCACTCCGCCCATTGTAATATGGACTTGTTTCACGTTGGGCACCGTCTGTCTGACCGTACTCAGAAGTGTGGCTTCCCGGACAAGCGCCATCGGAAGCCTCTCCTCATAGCTCGAAGGAAAGATCGTCTGGCAGATGGCATTGTTTCTGTAGGTTACCGCTGAAAATTCAATAACTGGCTGAGGAGCTCTCGTACCATAATAACCAGCGAGTTCCCCGAACGGGCCTTCCATCTCACGTTCATTCGGGATCATTTTGCCTTCCAGAACGATTTCCGCTTCTGCCAAAACTTCCAGATCCACGGTTTTGCACTGCACCACATCAAGCGGTTTGCCGATCAAAGCACCCGCAACATCGAGTTTATCTGCATGATACAAATGTGTGCTGATCTGGGAACTGAGCACCACAGCAGGCACTACTCCAAACATCACAGCGACTTCCATCGGTTCACCGCGCTCTTCATACTCATGAAATTGCTGGAGAAGTTCAGGAGAGGTAATCAGCACGTTCGTCTTGTTTTCACCTAAGAATTGCATCCTTCTGATTGATGTATATCTCTTTTTTCCGCTTGTATCTTTCACGACAAGTATCCCTGAAACATAATAAGCGCCGGAATCATCTCCGTGATAGGTTGGAATAGGAAAGAGCGCATCCAGATCAAACGGCCCTAGAACCACGTTGTCATGAACCGGTCCTGTTCCGATCAATCGTGTTGGGATCGGGGAAACAATAGAATCGATAATTTTTGAAACAAACTGATCCGGTGCAATGCCGATGCTGTCCGCCAGGAGGGCACGATCCCCGCCTAAGCCGCCGACCATGGGTGAAGAGTAGCCTTTCACTTTTTCAAAGTAGAACGGCTGCCTCCCCTGCCTGGCATTGAGAACGGCTCCGAGCTCATACAGGGGGTTTACTTCTCTTTTTACTCTGAGAAGTTTATTATCCGCTTCCCAGTGGTCAAGCAGGGCACGCATTGAAGAAGGGTTCATGCTTTCTCCCCCCATCGTTGTAGAAGCTCATGATCAATGCCCAACATGTCCAGAATCCGACCGGACATAAAATTAATCAGTTCCCATATCTCTTTCGGCTTATGGTAAAACCCAGGCGAGGCCGGCATGATGCAGGCACCCGCTTCAGCAAGCCTCGTCATGTTCTGAAGATGGATCAGGTGAAACGGTGCTTCCCTTGGAACGACGATCAGCTGCCTTTTCTCTTTCAGCATGACACTGGCCGACCGGCTCAATAAGGTATCTCCTACACCATTGGCCATCGCGCCTAACGTGTTCATGGAACATGGCACAACAACCATCCCGTCTGTTAAAAAGGAGCCGCTCGCCACAGAGGCAAACAGGTTCTTGTTGCTGTGCACCTCTGCATATTGTTTCAACGTCTCCATTCCGACACCGCACTCAAACTGCAAGACTTTCTCTCCCATTTCCGTCACGATCAAATGGGTCTCTACCCCGAGCTGGTGCAGGGCCCGGACGAGCGAGTAGCCATATAATGATCCGCTCGCTCCGGTAATTCCTACAACGATTCGTTTGTTTCGGGCCATGGCAGGTTAAACAACCTGGCTATTTTTTGAAAACTTTTTCCTGGCCGCTTCCATATATTCCTTTGTTGACATGATGTCGCCAAAAAGATCGATGTCCCGAAGCCCGGATTCGTGCATGGAATCATCCTTAGAGGCCGTAGAGTCAGACAGGCAGATCACATTGTAGCCATGATACAGCGCATCAGAACCAGTGCTTCTTACACATACATTGGTCCAAACACCCGTCAGGACGACCGTATCGATCTCTTCTTCCCGGCAGAACAGATCAAAATCGGTATAGCTGAATGCACTGTGCCGCCTTTTTTGGACGATATAATCTCCTTTGCTCTCATCCGGCTGCAGTTCTGGAATAAACTGAGAACCCCATGTCCCTTTGATGGCATGGACCGGACGGACCCTGAAGTCCCGGTCGTTTTTCCGATGAGCTTCCTGTACAAAAACGACCTGAATACTTTCCTCATGGCAAAAATCAACGAGCTCTTTGATGGCCGGAACGATCTTTTCGCCGTTTTCGCAGCGGAGCGCCGCTTTTTCTCCGATAAAGTCATTCAGCATATCAATCACAACTACTACGTGCTTCTTTCCTCTCAGTTCCATGTACGGTCTCCTCTCTTACTTGCTTTTTTCAAGCTGCTGACGGCCGGATTTAGGTGCTGCTGTTTTAATCGCTCCTTCATAGTTTTCATACTTCAAAGTCCGGTCAAGGCGCTGGATGCTTTGCCGTTTGACGTACTCACCATATCCGGCTTCACCTACAATCCCGCCGGCTTCATAGTTATAGACCATATTGCCTCTGACAATCGTCTGCACCGGCCGGCCTTTAAGCTTGATGCCATGCAGCGGGTTATATTTTGCCATGGATTCTGTCTGCTTCTCATCGATCTCCCACTCGCAATCAAGATCAATAACCGTAAAATCCGCATCACTGCCGATTTCCATTGCACCTTTTTTCGGATAGATGCCATAATGGATCGCTGCATTCTTACTCGTTACTTCCACAAAGCGGGACAATGATAAGCGTCCTTTGTTCAAACCTTCACTGACGAGAATAGGCACCATCGTTTCCACTCCCGGAATGCCCGGGAAACTGTTCCAGATCGTTGAGTCTGCGGCTGCTTTTTCCGTCGCAATCTCATATGGCGCGTGATCGGTCCCTACAAAATCAATCGTTCCATCTGCAAGTGCCTGCCAGTGTGCCTGGTTGTCTTCTTTGCCTCGAAGCGGCGGAGCGATCTTAGCGAATACCCCTCTCTCACTCATGGAATCCTGGGCATTAAGCATCAAGTAATGCGGACACGTTTCAGCGGTTACTTTAACTCCCCGTTTTTTGGCTTCCCGGACAAGTTTTACGCCTTCTTTCGTACTCATATGAACGACGTGCACCCGTGCATCTGTTGCTTCTGCATAGCTGATGATCAGCTCGATCGCCACTTTTTCAGCGAGCGCCATCCGTGCCTCAGCCCAAGCCGGACCATCTTCCCGTCCCTCCTTCTTCAACTTCTCGGTATAAAACGTGCAAATATCATAGTTTTCAGCATGAACACCAATCGGCATGCCGGTTTTTGCGACCTTTTGGAAGATCTCCAGCATCTCGCCATCCGATACTTTCGGGAACGTTGGTACTGATGGCGTCATGTAAACCTTGAAAGCCACCACCCCTTCGTCCATCTGCGGATAAATATTATCAATCCATCCGTTCCTTGCGTCTTCTCCGGTCATGCCGCCCCAGAAGCAATAATCGATATAAGCCTGTCCCCGTATCGGGGCAATTTTCTTCTGAAAACTTTCACCATCCCGGACAGAAGGCTTGGAACAGCAAGGCATGTCAATGATCGTTGTCAGCCCGCCTGCTGCTGCCGATCTTGATCCAGTAGCGAATGTTTCGCGGTGTGTAAAGCCTGGATCCATAAAATGTGTATGCGGATCAATACACCCCGGGACGACAAGCTTTCCTTCCATGTCGATCACCCTGTCCGCTTTTAAAAAATGAATATCGCTGCAAAAGCCTGTTATCTTTCCTTCATGCACGAGGATGTTGGTGATGACTGTACGGTCTCCTTGTGGTATCATTGCATTTTTAAAAATCAAGTCCATTTCCGTCTCTCCCTTTTTACGTTTTCAGAACAGAACCAGTGAAAAAGGGGCATTTTTGACATGCCCCTGATCGTGAGCATACCGCTATAAAGCCTCTGCAGAAGCATCCGATTTCAGCTGCTCCATCCTTTCCTGCTCATTTATATTCATAGACTTAAAATTAAATACTAGATTGAGCAAAATTGCTGTCAAACTTCCGATTACGATTCCGTTTTCAACGAGCAGCCTGACACTGTCCGGCAGCTGGCTGAACACCATGGGAACGACCGCTGTACCAAGCCCGATCCCAACGGAACAGGCGACGATCAGCAAATTTTCATTGTTTGAAAAATCAGCCTGAGAGAGCATCTTTACGCCAGATGCAATGACCATCCCAAACATCGGGACCATCGCACCTCCCAGAACAGCCGTTGGAATGATTGTCGTCAGCGCCGCTATCTTTGGAAGAAGACCGAGAATGAGCAGCAGCCCTCCTGCAGCCATGACCACATTTCTCGTTTTTACTTTGGTTAAAGCCACGAGACCTACATTTTGAGAGAAGGACGTATACGGAAAGGAATTAAAAACGCCTCCGATCATAACCGCAAGTCCTTCAGCACGAAGGCCTTTTTTAATATCTTCCGGCTTAAGGTCTCTATCGCAAATGTCACTCAAAGCAAGGAAGACACCAGTAGACTCAATCATGCTTACAATTGCAACGATGCTCATCGTGAGGATGGCAGAAAAATGAAATTCCGGAACACCAAAATAAAACGGCTGTACAAGATGGAACCAAGAAGCGTCCTTAACAGGTGTAACATCTACGAGCCCCATAAAAGAAGCAAGTACCGTTCCGGCAATCAGCGATAAAAGAACAGAAATGGCCCGTACATATCCTTTGGAGAACCGGTTGATCAGAATGATAAGCACAAACGTAAAACTGGCGAGCAATAAATTTTCAAGGCTGCCGAATCCTTTCGAACCGAGCCCGCCGGCTGCATTATTCATCGCCACCGGTATGAGCGATACACCGATGATCAGTACGACCGAGCCGGTAACGATCGGCGGAAAAAATTTCAGGATCTTTCCGACAAACTGAGAGAGCACCATCACGACAAGCCCCGAAGCGATAATTGCACCGTAAATGGCGGTGATCCCCTCCAGCTTTCCAATCGCGATCATTGGGGCTACCGCCGTGAACGTACAGCCGAGAATGACCGGAAGCTTGATGCCGAAGTGCTTTCCTCCAATGACCTGCAGAAGAGTAGCAATTCCGCAAGTAAACAGATCAATGGAAATGAGATATGCCAGCTGCTGGGCGTTCATACCGATCGCCGGCCCTACAATCAGCGGTACGATAACCGCTCCTGCGTACATGGCCAGAACATGCTGTAACCCGAGTACTCCAACCTTCCAATTTTTGAGTGCTGCCATTTTGCTTGCCTCCTTGATGTTTTTTGTGCAGCTTGCGTGGTTGCTTTCATCACCTCCTTTAAGAGCAGGAATATGTTTGAAGCGGCATGTAAATCTCTCGAAGTGGACAGTAAATTCCTTGAAGTGGATTGTAAATCTCAAAAAGTGGACAGTAAATCCCTCGAAGCGGATCGTAAACCTGAAAAAGTGGACAGTAAACTCATCAAAGCGCCATGTATCTGCAGCCTGCAAACTCCCATAATCATCCTCAGCTATGAAAATAGGAATGTTTTTTTGAAACTCTACTATATTTGTACAAACTGACTCTTTAAGACATACAACCGCTAGATTTTATACAAGCCAATTTGTCCATAAATTATATGGGGAGGATGAACTTTGAAGACCATTGATTTTTGCGTAAATGGAAAGGACGTTTCGGTAACATGCAGTCCGACAAAGATTTTGCTCGATGTGCTGCGGGAAGATGCGGGGTTAACAGGCAGCAAAGAATGCTGTGGAAAAGGAGAATGCGGTTCCTGTACGGTTCTGCTGAATGATGTACCCGTCTGTTCATGTTTAGTGCTTGCAGGACAAGTTCAAGGAGAACGGGTGGTCACGGTAGAAGGGATCGGAACGAAAGAAAATATGGATTTCGTTCAGCAAGCGTTTGTTGATGAAGGGGCGACCCAGTGCGGGTATTGTACACCGGGACTGATTGTGGCTTCACGAGCTTATTTAACTTCTATCGGCCATGTTCCTGGGCTCGATGAAATTAAACGGGCACTTGGCGGTAACCTTTGCAGGTGTACAGGCTATACAAAAATACTTAAAGCAGTCCAGACAGCAGCCTCCCGGCAGTTTTCAGCACGTGAACTCTAGGATGCCTTCCGTCTCGGCCATCCTGCTTGCAGCAGGCAGATCATCCAGAATGGGGGCATTAAAAGCTCTGCTACCATGGAGAGAGACCTCACTCGTTCGCTACCAAACCGAAACATTGTTAAACGCCGGAATAGATGACATTGCAGTCATACTGGGGTATAAAGCTTCAGAGCTGTCAAAGGAACTCAGCTCTTACAACGTAAAAACAGTCATAAACAAAGCCTCCGAATCCGGGAAATGCTCGTCCATCAAAGCAGGAATGGCTGCTATAAGCCCCTCTTCTACAGGCGTAGTCATTGCTGCGGTGGATCAGCCGCTCTTGCTGAACGTCATCAGGCAGCTGTACAAGTTTCACGGTGAACAGCCTGCCGCAATCATTATCCCTGCCTTTAAAGGAAAACGCGGACATCCCCTGCTTATACCAGAGCAATTTTATCCAGAGCTTTGCTGCATCAGCGAACAAACACAGGGACTCCGCCATTTCCTCAGAAACCGTCAGAACGAAATTGCCACGGTGGAAATCAATGAACCAAGTATTCTTTTAAACTTAAATGAGCAAGCCGACTACCAAGCAGCCTGTTGGGAGGATTCGTAATGTTTGTTTCAGAGATTGATATGCTGTCACCACGCTCATTAAAGGAATGTCTTTATATCCTGGAGAACGAAAAAGCAAACCTTCGCCTTTTAGCCGGGGGAACAGACGCTGTCGTCCGCATGAAGGAAGGAAAGTGGCGTCCGGATTGCTGGGTAAGCCTTAAACATGTTGAAGAACTCCGTTTTATTACGATACAGAAGGATGAGATTCAGATCGGACCTCTGACGACTCATTCTGAAATCATCGCTTCCCCTCTCCTGCAGGCACATGCCGATGTTCTTGTACAGGCATGTCAGGAAATCGGGGCAGCACAGATGCAGAACATGGGGACCATCGGGGGAAATATTGCGACAGCCTCCCCTGCGGGTGATACGATTCCTGCTTTATATGCACTTGGAGCGGTTATTGAGCTTACTTCATTATCCGGAAAACGAGAGATGGATGTGGAGGACTTCTTTATCGGTCCAGGAAAAACCGCAGCTAATCCTAATGAAATCATCACTAAAATTGCGTTCAATGTCCGAGATAAAAATGACATCGGTATCTTTCAAAAGCTGGGTCCGCGGAAAGCTCAATCGATCTCGATTGTCAATGTTGCGGTTACGCTTACCATGAAGGAAGGAACAAACCAGTGTACTGGCGGCCGTATAGCTTTCGGTTCAGTTGGCCCAACAGCCATACGGGCGAGAAAGTGCGAGGCGATGCTGACACTCGGTGCACTGACGAATGAAATGATCGCCAACATTGGCAAAGTGGCTTGGAAGGAAGTCATGCCGATCTCTGACATCCGCGCCTCCGCTTCTTATCGCAGAGATATGGCTAGCGCACTTCTCGAACGCGGACTATATCGTTTAATGAAAAGGTGGGGAGAAGATGGAAAACAGTCATTATAAGTACGTGGGAAAGCGGATTCCCAGGATAGACGGCCCTGAAAAGGTGACAGGCGAACTGAAGTATATGACGGATTATCATTTTGAGAATATGGTCTGGGGAAAAGTACTCCGCTCATCTTTTCCTTACGCACGCATCAAACAGATCGATATTTCAAAAGCCAAAGAATTGCCAGGCGTTATTGCGGTCTTAACGCATAAAGATATTCCCGGATTTAACGGTTTTGGCATCGTCGTTCCTGACCAGCCCGTCCTCGCAAGCGACGTGGTCCGGTGTACAGGGGATGCCATCGCGCTCGTCGCGGCGGAAACTCTGGAGATTGCTGAACACGCCGTTTCGCGGATCCAGGTTGATTACGAACCCCTCTCCCCTGTTACCGATGCTGAGTTTGCGATGACAGACAGCGCGCCCTTGCTCCACGAAAGCGGGAATATCCATAGCCACGTAACGATAAAAAACGGAGACACAGAAAAGGCCTTTGCAGAAGCAGATATTATTCTTGAAAACACCTTCTATTCCCCGCGCCAGATGCATGCCTTTATTGAAACAGAAGGCGGCTGGGGTGTGGTGGAGCCGGACGGGATGCTCACGATCCGCTGTCCGGGGCAATACGCCTATAGGGATCGTCTTCAGATTGCCCGCGCACTGGCACTGAACCCGGCAAGAATCCGTGTGGTCTCTAATCCGATCGGCGGCGCGTTTGGAGGAAAAGACGAGATTACGGTTCAGATCTATTTGGCCCTCCTTGCGCTTCATACGGGAGGACGCCCGGTAAAAATACATTTAAACCGGGAAGAATCCGTCATTGCAGGCATTAAACGCCATCCCTTTAAAGTTCAGATGAAGACCGCCGCCAAAAGTGACGGAACGGTTATTGCCAACCAGGTTCGTGCGGTAGCCGACACGGGGGCATATGCTTCATTGGGCGGTGCGGTCATCGCGCTGGCCATTGAACATTGCTGCGGCCCTTATAAGGTTCCCAATGTTGATCTCGAAGGATTTTGTGTTTATACCAATAATGGCATTGCAGGGGCGTTCAGAGGCTTTGGGGTCAATCAAGTATGTGCAGCCATCGAAACACACATGGACATGCTTGCTGAGAAGCTCGATCTTGATCCCATTGAACTTCGTAAAAAGAACGTCTATCAAAAAGGCGATACATCGAGTATGGGGCATGTACTGAAAACAAGCGTCGGTACACTCCAAACACTGGAGACTGCGGAAAATTGCGAGCTCTGGAAGAATCGTAATGTCCATAAACAGAACATCACCGAACCTTGGAAAAAACGCGGAATCGGAATAGCCACCTCCTTTCATGCAGTCGGCATGGGAATCGGCCTCCCAGATTATGGAGCGGCTACCATCGAGCTAATGCCCGATGGAACCTTTAAAGTCGGGGTCGGATGCGAGGATATTGGAGGGGGAAACAGCACCGTCTATGCCCAGGTTGCAGCAGAGCTTTTAAATTGTGACATTAAAAACATCTCAATCGTCCAGGGAGACACCGCAGAAACCATCGACAGCGGAACGGTGACCGCATCCCGTTCTACCTACACTGGCGGTAAAGCGATTGCCGCAGCCGTTCCCAATATGATCCGTATTTTAACAGAAGCCGCAGCGGAGCTAAAAAATGTCTTGCCTGAAAATGTGCTGATCGGCGAAAACGAAATGTATGTTTTGGAAGAGGACAATGAGCACATTGTTTCCTACGGGGACATATACCATTATCTCTATGAAAAACACCGGTCTGTAAAAGTGGAAGGTCATTATATGCTTCCAAAAGAAAAGGAAGAGATCAAAGGCTCGGGCGGAGCACCTCACCATCTGTATGGCTATTTAACGCACGTCGTTCTTGTGGAAGTAGATACCTTGACGGGAGAAACAGAAGTGCTCCGGGTTGTTTCTATTCCCGATGCCGGCAAGGTTCTGAATCCTCAGGGGCTTGAGGGACAGGCAGAAGGCGGAGCCGTTATGGGAATCGGCTATACCTTGTATGAAGACGTTCTCATGGAAGCGGGGTATCACAAGACCACGAATTTCACGAATTACATCCTTCCTACGATCCGGGAAACACCGTTCATTGAAACAATTCCAGTCGATAGTGCAGAAGAAACCGGACCTTTTGGAGCGAAAGGAATCGGTGAAGTGGTGATGATTCCGATTATTGCGGCCATTACAAACGCAATCCATGATGCTGCCGGAATCAGGATTCAGCATCTCCCCGCTACTCCCGAACGAATTTTTACAGCACTTAAAGAGAAACAAACCACAACTCCGCGGGAAATAAGAAATGAATAAATTGGAACTGTACGAGAAACTCTCAACAGCCATCACACAGAAAAGACGTGTCTCGCTTCTAACAATTACTGCCGCTGGCCGAGCCGAAATGATCGGTAAGCGCATGCTTTTCTTTTCACAGGATGAAATCTATACTGAAGCAGGTCTTGACATGAAACTCGCCTTTCAGCTCGCTGAGATCTGCTTCCCCTTTTTCATCAAACAACTTACGCGATCCGTAACATTTGTGAGTAATGATGAAACCGTCAAGGTGTTTCATGAAGCATTTGCCCCGCCACCGCATTTAATCATAGGTGGTGCTGGACATGTCGCAGAGCCCGTTGCACAAATGGGCAAGATGCTAGGTTTCTATACGTCAGTCATTGATGATCGGCAAGAATTTGCCCGCAAAGAACGTTTTCCATTTTCTGATAACGTTTGCTGCCAATCCTTTCATTCGTATTTCAAGTCTGTTCCTCTCAATAACTCCACCTATATTCTCCTGCTGACGAGAGGGCATCAATTCGACGTACTCAGTCTGCAGCAGCTGCTAGCCAGAAACGAAAAACCAGCGTATATTGGCATGATTGGAAGCAGACGGAGAATCGCAGGAGTTTTTGAACAGCTTCGTGCTGATTTTCCAAATGAAACCTTTGCCAATCTATATACACCTGTCGGGCTGGATATTGGAGCTGAGACACCGGCAGAGATCGCCGTCAGTATTTTTGCAGAGATCCTTGCCGTGAAAAAAGGCAAAACCGGTGCTCCACTCAGCTCTACAATCCGTGAACTGGCGAAAATAGGTTTTAGAAAGGGCAAAAAAGATGAAAGAAAATGAATTTATTCACACCATACAAAACATCTTTAACACCGGCAATACTGCGGCATTAGCAACCATCGTCCGTACAAGAGGCTCGACCCCCAGAAAGGCCGGATCCAAAATGATTGTCTATCAAACAGGAGCCATTACGGGTACAGTCGGCGGAGGCTGCGGAGAAGGCGAAGTGATCGAAAAAGCACTGGAAGTGATCAACACAGGCCTTCCTGTCATCCATGAGGTAGATTTAACAAGCGGACTTCTTTACGAGGATGGAGGCATCTGCGGAGGAATCATGGATGTATTCATTGAACCGCTGCTTTAAAAGAACAGGAGAATATTCCTGTTTTTTTGTTCATAGGATGTACAAATTAACCTGTCTCACCCCATGTGCAGCGTTTCTATTTTCATCTTAGAAATGAACGTTCCCTTTTTTCCGGTTAATTGATTGGTCTATGGATCCTCAAATGAAGAAAAGGGGTGTTTTCCATGTCAGCGGCAGGAAAAAGCGCATCAGGCAAAAGCTCTTCTCTGGACAGATTTTTTAAGTTAACTGAAAGAAAAACGAACACAAAGACTGAAATCCTCGCTGGAATTACGACCTTCCTGACCATGAGCTACATTATTTTTGTCAATCCCTCCATTTTGGCCGACGCCGGAATTCCGAAAGAAGCGGCTCTCGCAGCCACCATTTACGGCAGTGTTTTCTGTACGCTGTTAATGGCTCTTTGGGCAAACTTTCCGGTAGCTGTAGCACCAGGCATGGGATTGAATGCATTTTTCACGTATACGGTCGTGCTCGGTGCCGGTTTAACCTGGCAGACAGCCCTTGGTGCCGTGTTCATTTCCGGAATGGTGTTTTTCCTGTTAACGATCACCGGTGTCCGGCAGAAAATTGTTGACGGAGTTCCTGCACTATTAAAATCATCGATAAGTGTCGGAATCGGATTGTTCATTGCCTTTATCGGACTGAAAAACTCTGGTATCGTAGTTTCCAATAAAGACACCTTTGTGAGCTTAGGCAAGATTACTGAAACAGGCCCGCTGCTCGCACTGTTCGGACTTCTTGCGGCATCTTTTTTAATGGCGAAGAAAAAGAAGGGTGCTTTGCTGATCAGTATTTTGCTTACGACCGTTGTCGCCATGATAACAGGCTTTATTGACTATCCGCATGCTGCAAAAGATGTAGCCTCCTTTTCCCTTCCGAGCCTTTCTGATACCTTCCTGGCGATGGATCTGAAAGGTGCATTCGCTTATGGCATCCTATCGATTTTATTTTCTTTTACCATTGTTGAACTGTTCGATAACCTCGCAACATTAATCGGCCTTTCCAGCAAAGCCGGTCTGGCAGATGAAAACGGAAAAATAGAAAATCTGGACCGTGCCCTTCAGGCAGATGCCATTGGTACGATGGCCAGTGCAGCCATGGGCGGAACAGTCATGAATGCCTATGTTGAAAACGCCACGGGTATTTCAGAAGGCGGGCGTACCGGGCTAACAGCTTTAACTGCCGGAATTCTGTTCTTTTTGACGCTCCTTTTTGCCCCTTTGATTGCTTTTGTCCCATCAGTAGCCACAGCACCCATCTTAATTCTGGTCGGTGCCCTGATGCTCAGTGAAATCAAAGCAATCAGCTTTAATGATTATACCGATGTAATACCTGCTTTTCTTACCATAATTCTCATGCCTTTAACCTTCAGTATCGCCCAGGGGCTGGCTTTTGGCTTCATCTCATACACCATCTTAAAACTAACGACCGGCAAGCATAAGGAATTGCATTGGATGATGTACTTGATCAGTATTGCGTTTATTATCAACTTTATTTGGGGAAGCCATTAAAGAAGAATGCTTAGAAACGGGCCGGGATTAAACAGATTTCCCGGCCTATTCTCAAAAACAAGCAGATCGAAAGGGGCTCAAATAATGGATTTGAATCAAAAATCGCTTTCTGCACGACTGGCAGCCTCTTCTAAACGAGTCCCTGCCGACCTGGTCATCAAAAACGGCAAAATTATTGATGTGTTCAGCCTTACAATCGTGGAAGCGGATATCGCAATATCTGATGGAGTAATCGTTGGGATTGGGAAATATCAGGGAAAAAATGAAATGGATGCAAGTGGTGCATACATATGCCCTGGACTCATTGACGGCCATGTACATATTGAATCATCCATGGTTACTCCTCAGGAATTTGCCAGTGTCGTCGTTCCTCATGGCGTCACCACTGTCATTGCTGATCCTCATGAAATTGCCAATGTGAGCGGAAAAGAAGGCATCGACTATATGATGAATGCATCAGAGCATCTCCCCCTCGATGTATATATTGCACTTCCTTCCTGTGTGCCGGCTACACCATTTGAACATGCTGGAGCAGAACTGAACGCGTCCGATCTTGCACCCTTCTACGCTCATCCCCGGGTGATCGGTTTAGGTGAGGTCATGAACTATCCTGCTGTTTTTCAAGGTGAAAATGACATGGTAAAAAAATTGTCAGATGCGTCGTTCCATCATAAGCACATTGACGGACATGCTTCCGGTGTCCCTGCAGATGGAATCAATGTATATATGGCAGCTGGAATTCGAACCGACCATGAATGTGTGACACCCCAGGAAGCAAAAGACAGGCTGATGAGAGGCATGTATGTCATGCTCAGGGAAGGCTCGGCTGCGAGGGATCTCACCGTTCTTCTTGACGCAGTGACTGAGCGGAACGCCCGCAGATGTTTGTTTGTAACGGATGACAAGCATCTGGATGATCTAATCGAAAACGGCAGCATTGACCATAATATCCGACTGACAATTGAAAAAGGATTTGACCCTTTACTTGCCATTCAGATGGCCAGTCTTAATGCAGCCGAATGCTTTGGCCTAAAACAAAAAGGGGCCGTCGCTCCCGGATATGATGCGGACCTTATCCTTTTATCTGATCTTACAAGCTTTAAAATTCAAGAGGTTTATAAAAGCGGAAAGAAAGTGGCTGCAGAGGGCAGAATGCTTCCCTATAAAAAAATGGCCGCAGCCGCCTCACCTGCCATTACTAACAGCGTTCAACTTCACCCGGTCTCCAGCAACTCACTGGCCATTCCTATGAAAAACAATGGGACTGCAAACATCATTAAAATTATTCCAAACAGTATTGTAACGAAACATCTGAAAGAAAAAGTCAGTACTTCTGACGGCAGCTTCGTAATTGATGTGAACAGAGACCAGCTAAAACTGGTTGTTGTTGAACGCCACCACCTGACTGGAAACATTGGATGCGGAATTCTTAAAGGCCTTGGAATAACATCAGGAGCCATCGTATCCACTGTTGCCCATGATTCTCACAACATTGTTGCTGCCGGGACAAATGACAGCGACCTATTAAAAGCAATTGGGATTATGGTTGAAATGAAGGGCGGACTGGCTGTCATCGAGAATGGTGAAGTACTTGCTTCCCTCCCGCTTCCGATCGCGGGCCTCATGTCAGACAAGAGCCATATAGATGTCTATCAGAAGCTGCTCGAAATCAATACAGCATTAAAGCAGATTGGATTTGCACATGATTATAACCCTTTTTTGACGTTATCCTTTCTGGCTCTTCCCGTTATACCTGAACTAAAGCTAACTGATATGGGATTGTTCGATGTGATAACATTTCAGCACATTCCTATTGAACGAAAAGAATCACATTAGCACCTTCTTTTCACATTCTGTCTAAATTCCGATAAATAAAAAAGCTGGTTTTCAGGCCGAATTCTTACGCCTAAAAACCAGCTTTTAGCTTTTTCTAATATTCCATTTCATCCTCTTGCAGCGACGATTGCAAAGTATTCATTAAATCATAATAATCATCAGGCTTTTCAAATTGATCGGGCGCCCAGTTCTGTTGGATCCAGGAGGCCACTTCCGGTGCACTTTGAAAAACCTGTCCTGTTGTATCACTGTCTCGAACGGTATATATGTTGTTATCTACATCGATTGTTACATCACAAGGAAAGGCTCCATCTTTTTTGTACAAAGAGTACTCCATGGCAAATACCTCCTCCTTCAATAGGATAATTAAGTTATACCCAGTTTGTCTCACTTTTATGTTATTCCATTTCGAATAATGAATAATCTATCCGCGTACCCTATAAAGGTCTTACTTTAAGGAGGCCTTATGAAAAAGAAACAGCAAAAAACAGATGAAGCAATAACCAATGCACCAGATGAAAAAGAGTTTAGCATCGCTACAGGATTGAATACAAAACATCCACTGGGGTCTGACGCTTATGCCCCGGGAGATTCTGTGAACGAACATAAAAATTTAGAAAGCGCCAACCTTTATTTAGATGAAGGAGAAATTAGCCAACAGAACAATAATCTATAACAGCTTGATAATCTCCTTAGCAATATATAACGCAACTCCCCAAATTAAGAAAGCGGACAAGCGGTTTATGAACAAAAGCCGCTTCCCGTTTCCATCCCGTTCTCCAATCCACTTTCCTGCAAAAGCCAAACCGATAAACCACAGCCAGGAAACGGATATACACGCCATTGTAAAACCCAATTTCTCTGCTCCGCTATACACGATTGAGCTTGTCCCGATTACGCCTGCTGTATCCAACAGAGCATGCGGATTTAAAAGAGATACAGACGCGGCAAAGGTCACTTGTTTCTTCATGGGCAGGGCCGCTGCTTCACTGCTTTTTGATGGCTTACTTCTCCAAACGGACCAGCCCATGAACAGCAAGAAAAAAAATCCTCCCATAAATAGAATCATTTTAAGCCAAGAAAAACTTAAGATCAGCAATGAAACACCAAAAACAGCCAGCAGGATGAGGACTGTATCACAGATAGAAGCCGTTATGATAACAGGCAAAGCTTTTTTAAACTGCTTTTGGTTGGCACCTTGATTAAAAACAAACACATTTTGAACTCCTAAAGGAAGTATCAATCCTAACGCCAGCAGAAAACCATGTATGATCGGCTGCATCCTTTTCCCCCATTCCAACAATTTCTCACTCTAAAATTATGGCATAATTTCTTACCTATCGCAGAAAATAATGGAATGAAAAGGAGGTTTTTTTATGCAAAGTTTATTGCTGAAGATCATCAGCATACCGCTGATTCTTCTTCTGTGCACGTTTTGGTTTGAGAGTGTTACCTTTAACAGACCGCTGCCCTTCTTCATCATTACAATCATCCTTGCGCCGATTGCTGTTTTAATGGAATATGTATTTCTGCCCCGCCTATCCTTTTGGTCTGTTTTTGCAGCTGACTTCATCGTTTCTTACATTTTGGTTTACGCGATTAGTTCATTAATGTCCGGTGCTTATGTAACATTTTGGGGAACTTTTTTAATCGCCCTCACTTTTACATTGGTCGAACTGCTCATTCACAGACAAATCGTGGCTGATCATATGAGGCATTCTTATAATTGAGGCCTGACTAAAAAAAACTGCCGTAATCTTCGGCAGTTTTTTTGTCCTTCTCCAGACGGTTCATAAAAGTTGCAGTTTTGCCCCGGCTTGCCTACAATTACGGTGATTAAGTTAATATTATTCTAAAAAAGAAAGAGGTTATACGATGCGTACGATGCCTTTAGAAAAACGAGAAATCACATCTAGCCGTCTAGCATTAGGGTGTATGGGCTTTGGCGGCAATTGGGACCGCAGCCCCATTTCCGACGAAGAAATCTTAAAAACCGAAAAAGCAATTGATGCCGCACTTTCTTCAGGCATCACGATGTTTGATCATGCCAACATCTATACAATGGGTAAAGCTGAAGAAGCATTTGGGCATGTATTAAAGGGAAATCCAGACTTACGCGACAAAATGGTCATTCAAAGTAAATGCGGAATCCGCTTTGCTGATGATATCGGTCCTGGCCGTTATGATTTTTCTAAAGAACACATTTTGGGTTCAGTGGATGAAATTTTGCAAAGGCTTACGATTGACCATTTGGACATTCTCCTTCTTCACCGCCCTGATCCTCTCATGGAGCCTGAAGAGGTAGCAGAAGCCTTTCAGCAGTTAAAATCAGCCGGGAAAGTCCTCCATTTCGGTGTATCCAATATGAACAAAGCGCAAATCCAGCTTCTTGAAGCCTATTCAGACGAGCGCTTGATCGTTAACCAATTAGAGATGAGTTTAAATAAGCTTGATTTTGTCGATCAAGGCGTACATGTTAACCAACAGGCTGGAACGTCTGTCCATTTTGCTGACGGTTTGATTGAACATTGCATGCGGGAAGATATTCAGATTCAAGCTTGGTCTCCTCTAGCTCAAGGAATTTTTTCAGGGAACAGCTCTTTAGAATTGTCTGAAGCAGAAGCGAAGACCAAAGAATTAGTAGCAAAAATGGCCGCTGAAAAAGGAACCACGCTTGAAGCAATTGTCCTTGGCTGGCTCATGAGGCACCCGGCGAAAATTCAGCCAGTTATTGGTACGACCAACGTTCAGCGCATTAAAGATGCTGTAGATGCTGTCCGACAGTCCGAAATGATGACACGCGAAGAATGGTATGAGCTTTATGTTTCTTCCAGAGGAAATAAACTTCCATAAAAAGAGAACGGCCAGACTCAGGATTAACCTGGAGTCTGGCTTCGTTCTTCTACGCCTCTCTCTTTATCCACAACTACTTCTCTTTGCATGGTTTCATGCTTTTTCAGATCATGTTCAAGACGTCTCACCTTATTTCTCAACTGAACCACCTTTAAAATGCCAAAAAAGCCGACGGTCAATCCGCCAACGGCAGCCGATCCTAATATAATAAGGACAAGCGGCCATTTCACCGTTCCAAAAATATAATTAAATTCTACATCGTTGCCATTTACTACGGCAAAAACGGCGATCAACAGGGCAAAAAGTAAACCGAATATTAAATATCCTTGTGCCTTCATGATCTCAGCCTCCTTAGCACTCCTATTCCCCATTTCCTTATATTTTAAATTAAAAAGTGAATAAATCCTTAACTTGCTTGATAAAAAGTTTAAACCATGTTACAGTTATAACAGTTATTTTTGTTCGGTACATGACTTCTTCGCAGCGGTTTGCGTCTTGAATGATATTTGAGCAGGAATAGTAATAAATCGTGGGATTATCCACACAGGAGGAACATCATATGTTACAAGGTAAAGTTAAATGGTTTAACGCAGAAAAAGGTTTCGGCTTCATCGAAGTTGAAGGCCAAGACGATGTATTCGTACACTTCTCTGCTATTCAAGGCGACGGTTTCAAATCTCTTGAAGAAGGTCAAGATGTAACTTTTGAAATCACTGAAGGTGCTCGCGGACCTCAAGCTGCTAACGTTCAAAAGTAAGTGTGATTATAAAAGACTCCTGATTTCAGGAGTCTTTTTTTATTTTACCTTTTTCATAAAAGATTTTATTTCTTTAATAAGCTCATGTGGAGATTCGTACATTCCCATATGGCCAGTTTCCTTTAAAAGGATTGGTGTAATCATCTCACCGGAAACTGAAAAGGTTTTTTCAGAAGGAATAACTTGATCACTGTCGCCTGCCACAAGGAGAACCGGCATTTTTGCTGATTGAATGACATCATTCCGGTTGGGCCGGTTCTTCATCGCAACCAGTGCACAAATGGCTCCTTCGGCGGGAGTATCATAGCCAATATCCTTCGCTCTGTTTATTCTGCTTTTCTGTTGAGTTCCAGCAGCGAAAAGTTTCGGAACGAGCTGATCGATGACCCCAACCATGCCATCTTCTTTAATCTGGGCAATCTTCTCGTCTCTCCCCTTCCTGCCTGCTTCATCATCAGGAAAAGCAGTTGAATGAATAAGTGAAAAACCGTTCAGCCTGTTACTTTGATGGTCTGCAAAAGCTAATGTGATATAACCTCCTAAAGAATGGCCAAACATCGTTACCTTTTCTAGTCCTAGATGCTGGAGTAAATCTTTAATATCTTCGGAAAGATCTTCTACTGCGCACGCTGATTCACTTATCGATGATTTCCCATGACCTCGCAAATCGGGAGCGATCACTCTATAATCCCTTGCCAGCTCAGGAATGACTTCCTCCCAATACTGATGGCTGCCGCAAAAACCATGAAGCAACACCATTGGATCTCCTTTACCCTCATCGATATAAGACATTTTTACAGATCTGAGGTTGGCTGTTTTTAATTTCAAGGCTACTCCACTCCTTCTGTATGTACTCTTATCTTTTACCTATTATTCAAGCTTTCAAACTAGAGGAACCATGATCTTGATCTTTTGCCTAATAAAAAAAGCGCATGGTTTTTCACCATGCGTTAAATTTCATCAGGGTTTTTAAGCTTTTTGTTCACTGCCGCTTTCTTTTACCTGCTGTTTCAATACTTCCAATTCATCTAATAATTTTACCAGCATGTCATCGCTTCGCCTAAGCTCTTCGTTCAGCATCTTTATGGTTTCTTCTTCCCACAAAAAAGGATCCGCATTAACTGGAGTAACCGGCAAGTCTTCAAAAACCAAGCCATCTTCCGTTTCATTCGGAGAAAAATAGATGGCCACTTCACAGTTGGATTCACCAAGAGCAATTCTTTTCCTGAGGCTTACTTTACCGTAACCGAATTTTCTTGCGGCAATTCCGCCAAATACACTGGATGTCATCATACAAAGATGAGGAGCATCACGAACTACGCTTCCAAATGGACATGAATTGGCTTTGACGACCACACAGTTTTTTTCTACCTTGACAATCTCAAAATGGCCGCCGATTCTGTTTTTTATATCAATAATGACATTTGCATACTGATCTATTGACCAAGGGGCGGAATTTTCATTATAAAAACTCTCGATCCATTCCCCCGTACGTATACCGATTTGCCGAATATACTCCTCGGCAGCAGGCCCTACCGTTTTACGATGGAGATAGGCATATTGTGTGATAAGCTTTGCCAAAAAAAAATGACGATTTAAGCCTTGATCTTCCATAACATCAGCTCCCATGCTGGTTTTCGATCAAAAAGTATAGTGGGATATATTGGTATCCTGAAGATAGTAAGTTACTTTTTTGAAAGTATTGTTACTTTACTCCAAAAACAAAAAATAGAAAAGAGAACTTTGTATGAATTTTTCTTTTTTACCTTTTCGACTCACCTATTTGTTTAATACCCTCTTATGTATCATGTCATGTCCTTTTAGGATATTTTTTTGTTTTTTCAAGATAACAAAAAAAGACCCTTTATTTGGGTCTTTTTTCGTTCATCCATTACATCTTCCGCATTTTAATGCCGGAAACCGAATGATTTTTTCCTTTTTCTAAAATCAGATGAGCCCTGTACTTCGTAGGAAGAATGTTTTCACGCAAGTTTAATCCATTGATGGTGTTCCAAATATTCAACGCGAACTGGATGGCATCATCATCTTTTAAATCAGCATATCGATGGAAATACGAGACCGGGCTTTGGAATGCTGTGTTTCTTAGAATTTTAAATCGCTCAACATACCATTTCTTGATCTCTTCTTCGTCCGCATCAACATAAAGGGAAAAATCAAAAAAGTCAGAGACAAAAATCTGCGGTGTTTGCTTATTCCGTTTTTGTTTTGGAACCTGCAGGACGTTTATTCCCTCCACAATAACAATATCAGGCTCTGATATCGTCTGTACCCGGTCAGGCAAAATATCATATTCCAAGTGGGAATAAATTGGAGCCTCAACGTCTCGCTTGCCCGATTTTAGTTCGGATAAAAAATGAATCAGACCTTTTAGATCGTAGCTCTCCGGAAATCCCTTCCGACCCATAAGTCCCCTTTGCTCCAGAACAGCATTCGGAAATAAAAAGCCATCCGTCGTTACGAGCTCAACTTTCGGTGTATTCGGCCACCTTGAAAGAAGTGCCTGAATGATTCTTGATGTCGTGCTTTTTCCGACGGCTACGCTCCCCGCAATCCCTATAATGAATGGCGGCTTTTTTATTTGTTTTCTCAAAAAAGCATTGGACTGCTGATGAAGCTGCTGTGAGGATGTGACATACAGGTTCAGCAGCCGGCAAAGCGGCAAATAGATGGAGGACACCTCATCTAGAGAAACGTTTTCGTTGATTCCCTGAAGCTCCGATATCTCCCACTCCGTTAACGGCTGTATATCGGCCGAATACAGGCTCGCCCACTCGTTTCTTGAAAAAGAAAGATAGGGCGAGAACGACTCATTCTCTAACATCATCTGGCTCATTGCTGGCATCTCCTTTTTGGATCACTATGCTTAATATTCTATATAAACGGTCATAGGATACTCATACGTTTAAAAGTTCTTTCTATCGCTTTACAATGTTAACACAATTTTAAAGATAAGATAACCTGATTGTAAACCCAAACGGCTTAAATAAGAAAGCGTTTTCTTTCAAAAACGTAAAAAGGACCTCCTATAATAGGAGATACCTTTTTTATCCATAATCTTTTATTTGCGAAAGAAACGTTTTTTCCAAAAAATAAAGGAGACGAGGCCTGAAAGTGTGAATGCCAAGCATAGACTTACGAAAAATGCATGGGGATACTTTTGAAACGGCAAAGGAATATTCATGCCATAGAAACTCGCCACCATGGTAGGAAGAGCGAGTATGATCGTAATGGAAGTTAAGAATCGCATCTCCACGTTCAGGTTATTCGAAATAACCGAAGAAAAAGCATCCATTAAACTTTTCAAGATATTTCGATAAATCAGGCTCATCTCAATCGCCTGTTTATTTTCAATAATAACATCCTCAAGAAGATCCTTATCCTCTTCATACATCTTCAGATAGCTGACTTTCAACAACTTCTCCAGTACAGCATCATTCGACTTAAGTGAGGTCGCAAAATAGACAAGGGACTTTTCAAGTCTGAGCAGCTCAAATAAATCCTCATTCTTCAATGATTCTCTCAGTTCATTTTCGATCTGCTCCGTTTTCCGGTTGATCTGGCGCAGGTACCGCAAATAGTAAGTTGCGATCATTTGAAGCAGCTGAAAGACAAAGCGTGTTTTCTTGTAGGTATAAAAATTCTTGACTTTATGTTTTGCAAACAACTCCAGAATAGGGTTCTCCCTTAGACAAACGGTAATAAAGTGAGAATCAGTTGAGATCATGGCAAGCGGAAACGTATCGTACTGTATTCCATTTTCATCAGAAACAAGAATTGGAAGGTCTACGATAACGCTCACGGTGTTTCCTTCTTTTTCAACCCTGGACCGTTCTTCTTCATCCAAGGCATCTCGTAAAAAATCCGGATCAATTCCAATTTTTTCTACAACCAAATTGATTTCTTCATTGGTAGGTGCAATCAAGTTAATCCAGCACCCTTTTTTGATATCTTCCATCTCTGTCATTTGATTGGCACTGTCAGTGTGATAAACATTTAGCATATGATATACCTCTTACATTCAGTCTATTCCTATAATAAAACAAAACCCTCCAAAAAAGTAAACAAAATATTTATTTATTGTTCTCTCCTTACCATAACAAACTTCTCTTCTTCATGCAGGTTTTGTTTGAATCTTTAACATGAGGCGTAACTTTGCCTACAACAGATCCTCCTTCCAACGATTTTTGAAGTGGAGTATCAACAGCCTGAAGCTGCTCGGTGTTTCGACGATTATATCAGGTATTAAACTTGATGTAGCTCAGACAGCAGTCCAGCTGGGAATTGGCCTTTCCTCCGTCAAAATTATGAACAATCTTGAGAGACGCCCTTTATAGCATCGGTTTTAGGATACAATAGAAAGACAGAGAAGAGGACCTTTTTGAAATAAAAGGCCCCCTTTCTTTATGCTAAATCAAGTTCAATGGTTACTTTGAAAAGATCGCCGTCTGCTTCAACGTCCATGCTGCCCTCGTGAAGATCAATAATGGATTTTGCGATCGCCAGCCCCAGTCCAGAGCCTTCTGTATGACGAGAGGTATCTCCGCGCTTGAATCGTTCAAACAATTCTTCTGTGTTGCCTCCCAATTCATATTTCGAGACATTCTTAAAGAAAAGAACGGCTATATCCTGCCTTTTTTCAATCGCTATATACACACGTGTGTTCTCAAGAGAATATTTAAGGATGTTTCCAATCAGATTGTCAAACACCCGCCAAATTTTTTGTCCATCAACATACGCATCAATCGGCTGTTCGGAAGCAGACATCCTGATTTGGAGGGTTGATTGTTCAATCGCTTCATCGTACTCAGCCAATGCCTGCTGCAGCAGCTGAACGATATCCACTCTAGCCTTCATAAGTTCAATACTTCCGCTTGCCATCTTGGAAGCTTCAAACAGATCTTCTATCAAAACCTTTAACCGTTTTGACTTTTTATCAATGATCTGCACGTAGGCTTCCCTGCTCTCTCCATCTAGATCAGGGGTCTTTAAAAGCTCTGTATACGTAATAATGGAAGTCAGAGGGGTCCTGAGATCGTGGCTTACATTTGTAATCAGTTCTGTTTTGAGCCGTTCACTCTTTGCCTCCGATTTTTGGAGAGACTTAACTCCATGTTTCAGCGTATTGATATTTCGGGCCAAACCTGCCAGAGCAGAACTCCCTTTCGCCTTTAAATCCGGCTCCATGTTCCCTGCCGCAAGTTCGCTTGAATGGAGGAGGATTCTGTTGAAATAAGAGATTTTTTTGAGCGAGAATAACAAAACAGGAACCGTTACGACCATAAATAGAACAAGATATAAACCGACCAGCTGAACTTGATATAAAACAAAGCCTACTCCAAATCCGGATGCGAAAATGACGATTAGTAAGATCAAGTATTGGAAAGCAAGACTTCGAAAATGGAAGAACTTCTCTAAATCATGCCAGAAACGATAGGTTAAAGATGTTTTCCAATATCCTTTAGTCCAACCGCTTTCTTTCCATTCGGAAATGAGCCAGATCAGCTGGATGAGGGTCAATCCAGTAATAAAGGTTGCGAATCCAATAGTGATGACCGCTTCATCAATCATACTGACATAAGATCCATAAATATTGTAATCAGTCGCAACCCCAAGTGAGATAAAGAACACAATAGCAGAAATAATCATACAGCCGATTTTTAGATCAACAGGTATTTTTTTATAAAGCGTTATATAGGGTGAGTGAGCGATTAACCGCAGCATCTGATGTTTTTTTGCCTGCCAAATAGTGACACATAAAGCGATCAGTCCTGCCGCACTATAAAGGAAAAAGAACTGTTGGTTTCTTTTGAACATTTTGTACTGATCATATAACATGCTGTCTGCTGGCAAAGCCTTCGGGACACCAATTTTCCCTTCTAGAACAGAATGATCATCAGCCAGAATTCCCATGGCTGCTTGTTGTGAATCCCCCTCATCATATAAAGAAGGCGAATAATCAGAAATGGACAAGTAACTATTTTTTTCGCCAGTATAATTTTGCAGGTACAGCATATTACTGCTTTCCAGCTTTTTGTATGCATCTTCTTTATTAGCTGCTGTTAAATTTGTAAAAACTTCTGCTGTTTCATTGTTTTGCAAATAATATTCAAAAGAAGATAGCCACTGCTGGAATTCTTGTTGAACGGCTTTCTTATTTTCAATAAATTGATCGATTTGCTCTTCTTTTTCTTTCGTTACTTTTTGCTTAACATACTTATCGCTTTCAAAGTTCTTTTGAATGTCTTCAATCTTTTTATCTCTTTGTTTTTTAAAATAAGATTCCAGCTTTTTATCATGGTTCGTGTTGGCTTCTTCAAGCTGGGGTCTGAACTGGTCTTGTATGCTTGAAATTTGCTCCGATAAGTCACCATTTCTGTATCGGTATTCCTTTATTTCCTCTTTGGAAACCGTAATTTTACCCTTGAGCTCCTCACTCGTCAGGTTACTCACCTCATAGATATGAAGGTAGCCTAGAAAGGTTTCGAACTCACCCTTAAATTCATCTGTTTCAAAATAACTTTTTCCCATATAAGTATCCCAATGATTCAGAAATGCCAGCGTACCGCTCAATCCTATCGTAAATAATATCACCCAGGCCACCTGGCCAAGTTTACTTTTCCATCTTGTATCCAATTCCCCATACCACCTTTAAATATCTTGGATTTTTCGGATCGATTTCGATCTTTTCCCTGATCTTCCGAATATGTACGGCGACCGTATTTTCTGCATTGTAGCAAGGCTCCTGCCACACCCTCTCATAAATATCATGAATGGAAAACACTCTTCCAGGATGGGACATTAATAGCTCTACAATCTTGTACTCAATAGGGGTCAGCTTTACTGCTTCCCCAAGAACCGCGACTTCCCTTGCCTCTTTATCAAGAGTAAGCCCATTTAGGTTGATAACATTACTTTTGCCTTCATAATTCCCTAACGTCATGTACCTTCGAAGCTGTGATTTCACTCTGGCGATCAGCTCAATCGGATTAAATGGCTTTGTCATATAATCATCGGCTCCGATTTGAAGGCCAAGAATTTTATCGGTATCTTCACTTTTGGCACTCAGCATGATGATGGGGATATTTTTCTGTTCCCGGATTTTAAAGGTTGCTGCTATGCCGTCAAGATGAGGCATCATAATATCCAGTATGATTAAATGAATGGCTTCTTCATTAAGCTTTTCAATCGCTTCAAGACCGTCAGCGGCCTGAATAACCGTCATCTTTTCATTTTTAAGGTAGATCTCTATCGCATCACGTATTTCTTTTTCATCATCTACAACTAGCACGGTGAATTCGCTCATGGTTTCTCACACTCCTTTCAAAATTATATCATGTTCCTTTTTTGGAATTACCTGTATCTTAACCTGTAAATCTTAACAATCTCCGAGCAAAATTCTTAAGACTTTCTTAATAAAAAAAGAGACCTTTTATAAAAGGTCTCCTGATTCCTATCGGTAGGTATCATGTGTTGGACTGAATAGGTCTTCTTTTGAGCTTCTCACCATGGAAAAGTGATCAACATTGTTGTGGCCATGAAGGGTTTTGTTATGATGTGCGATGATCTGTTCGGCATTGAGTACGTTTGAGTTCGTTGTCGAATGCCCTTCTTTTACGAGCGTCACATCAAACCCTTGAACGGTTGCTGTCCTTACTGCCGTATCAATGCAATACTCCGTTTGACAGCCCATAATGACGAGGTGTCCGATCTCGTTTTCTCTTAAATGATCCAGCAAACCGGTGCCATGAAAGGCATTTGTTGCTTTCTTATCAAATACAGGGGATCCGTCGGGGACATTGATTTTCTCATGAACAAGAAATCCTGGCCCTTCTCCTGAACTCACATCTACATCTCTGACAAAAAGGATGTCCACCTTTTGTTCCGACGCCTGTTCGATCACTTCATTTATCGTGTTTATCAGTTGTTCTTTTTGATAAACTCCTTCATATTCTTTGTTTCCATCCATTAATTCCTGCTGGGCATCAATGACTAACAAAGCTTGTTTCAAACAATCATCTCCTCAAATTTCACTAAACGACAATATTCCTTTGATTTCGTTCATATCCATTTGCCATATAGACCGCCTCCTTCAGAATGCGCTATCCATTAATTCTACAATAATTCTCCATTCCCCTTCTTATTCCAATACCTTCAATTATTTTACACAATTAACCTTGTAAATTATGGTAGAATATAAAGAGATTAATAGAGACGGAGGACAGGAAATGAAATCTTTGCTTTTAAAGGCTGGTATGGCAGGCTGCCTCGCCATCGGTCTGTGGCCTGCGAATGATGCACATGCTGCGGAAACGAAGGATATCCAGGTAAAATGCACTTCATTCGGCACTTTAAAAAAAGGAACCAATCCCAGTTTTCAGCATATGAACTGTTTGCTGACAAACGCAGCACTCCAAGCCGGCATACCACCGGAGATCGTGAAGGCTGTTGCCTCAAAAGAAAACAATGGATGGAAGCAGTTCGATAAAAAGGGTCAGCCCGTCATCTCACATGATAACGGTATTGGTATTATGCAGATTACCGTTCCGAAAAACTATGATCCTGTAAAACTAGAAAAGCTAAAATATAGCATCCCGTACAACATAGCTTTCGGAGTTAACCTTCTTGCCTCTAAGTATAAGAATTCCGAGTTGCCTGCTGTACTGCCAAAAGACAAGAGTGTGCTTGAATCATGGTACTTTGCAATCATGGCCTACAATGGCATTAAACCAATAAATAGCCCGGTGGTTCAAAAAACAGGAAAGCCGAATACAAATGCTTACCAGGAAAAAGTAATGTCTCTCTTGAATGCGGACAGTTTCTTAGGGAATACAAACCTCCAAAAACCAGCATTCTCAACAAATGATTTTCAATATGATCCAACCAAATCTGACAATATTAAGTTTATAAAAAAATCTTACAGCATAACCAAAAGGCTTCATGCTTCAAGATATTTAATGAAGAAGAACGACAAAGCCATAACTAGCTGGGATGACCCTTCATTCACACACGTGAAGATAAGAAAAGCTCCAACCACAGAAAGCTCTTCTAAATACATTAAAAAAAATACCCCTTTAACGATCACAGACACCTTTAAGTATGATCAAACACCAAATAGCATCAATCAGTTTGTCTGGTTTCCTGTAACTGTTCCGGGTGAAAAGGGCACATGGTATATCTCATCTGCTTACATCACCAAAGCAATGTCCAAGCCTTCTGTCAATCCAGTCGATGATAATGATACAAGTCTTTCAGGTAAAGCACCAAAAGGCATGAAGGTAACAGTCAAAAAGGGGAGCAAAACAATCATCTCCAAGAATGCTGACTCAAAAGGTGTTTTTAAACTTGTTATTCCTAAACAAAAAGCCGGAACCATACTATCTGTAACCTATCAAGACAGCTTGAATGCGGTTAGTCCTGCTTTCTCCGTTAAAGTCGCTGATAAGACAGCACCTTCTGCTCCAAAGGTTTCTGCCATCACCTCAAAAACAACAACGGTAGGCGGCTCAGCAGAAGCATACTCTACCGTTCTAGTAAAGAAAGGTAAGACAACGCTTGGCAAGAACGTTGCTGACAAATACGGGAAATATAAAGTGAAGATGAAAGCTCAAAGAGCGAGTACAATTCTTTCCGTTACAGCAACCGACAAAGCAAAGAACACAAGCAATGCTACGACTTATAAGGTTAAAAAATAAGCAGATAAAAAAGCTGATCTCTTCGTGAGGATCAGCTTTTTCTATAATTACGCCCGTTTACGTTCGGGCCGTTCCTTATTTCGGTGAGCGGATGTTTTTTTGCTTCTGCGGTTACGTTCCTCCACCATTCTCAGTGTAAGCATGGCAAAGCTGATCATTAAGGACAATACCTTATACACCGCCATCAACAACATCCTCCCTTTTAAAATGGGATTGTCATTTTACTTTGGAACGGTTACATTTTTTTCTTCTTTCTGGCTAGCTTCTTTTCTGGATTCCATACCCAAATAAAGTAAACCATTGCCTTCCCCTTTTTTGGTAAGTCCAATGGATTGTGTATTTTTACAAAGCTGGGCATAAATCTCTGGGTCGGTGAGTTCCCTGCCAAATTCGGCTTCTTCTTTTAAAATCAGTACAGCTAATGCACCTGAAACGTGCGGAGTTGCCATGGAAGTTCCTGACAGCTTGGCATACTTTTCACCTGGATACGTGGAAAGCACGTTTACGCCGGGTGCTACTAAATCAATCTCATCGTTCGTATTCGAAAAGTCCGCCAAATGCTTTTGTTCATCCACTGCGCCTACTTGCACGACTTCTTTATAATAGCCTGGATAAGCATGCTCATCTGACCTCTCACTTGAATCTCCTTCATTTCCAGCCGCGCAGACAACCATCACATTGTTGGCTGTAGCATTCTTAATTGCCTCATGCATTTCAGGTACATCGTCAGGCCCACCCAGGGACATGGACATCACCCTGACTCTTTCTCCATTCTCCCCTCGCCATTCTACAGCGTAGTTAATGGCGTCAATGATTCCCTGGTAGCTTCCGCTTCCATCAGCGCCGAGCACTCGAAGAATTAAAAGTTTCGCCTCTGGTGCTACTCCTGCAACTCCAAGCTTATTAATGGATGCTGCTATCGTACCGGCAACATGTGTCCCATGATAGTGTCCATCCAAATAGTCTTCTGGATCATCGCTGGTAAAATTCCTCCCCCCAATGACACGGTCTTTTAAATCAGGATGATTTACATCACAGCCTGTATCAAGAACGGCAACGACAACATCTTTTCCCTTATTTCCCTGATCCCACGCCGCAGGAGCGTTGATCATTTGTATACCATACGGAATTTCTTCACCGGCAGTCTGCAGCACTTCTTCTAACTTAAAAGGAATTAAACGAACTTCACTCATAAGTCCTTCCTCCTTTATATAGGTGATGATACAACAGGTAAAGATGCAATAAACATTGAAAAGTGACAGGGAGCGGTAAGTGTAAATAAGCTATGCCTTTAAAAGAATCTGGAATAACCGTTGCCGGCTGCCTCCCTTCTTTTGACATTAACTTCTGAGGGGTATGGGAATAGGTGTTTGCATCATTTTAGCACTATATTTGTCCAAAAACAACCGTTTTCAGAAAAATGAGAATTTAGTTCTATTCTAGATTCAGAGGTTTCAGGAAAAAAGCTTGAATTCTATATTTTCTGCTGTTTTCCCGGGTCATTAGATTCAGAAAATAAATAAGCGGGAGCTATTTGCCCTCCGCCTCGTCTTCTGTCTTTTTCTGATTCTTCTGATGCCCTTTCCAGCTCTTATAAGATAAAGTACAGGAAAATAAAAAGAACACTGCTGCTCCAAACCAGAGTTTATATCTTTCAGGGATTCGATCCATGTAAGGAATGGAGAAATGAAAGTATGAAACTACTATTTCCCTCCTCTTACTGGTGATGAGGCCTTGTGAATTCCGCCCGTTGTCTTTTCTCCTTTACCGGCAAGTACGGATGATGACGTTCTGCAAGTGCAAACACTTCCTCGGTGAGTTCCTCAAGTGCTGTTAAACTGTGCTGGGGAACGCCCGTTAAAATGTCAGAAAATCGTGCATAGAGATTTTCCGGAGCAATTTTCATCTCCTTGATGCTGTTTTCGATCCACTTGAATGCTGGATGATGAACATACATGCTATTCAAGCCGAAGAGGACACCGAGCAGCTTTTTTTGTACAGCTGTAAGAAGATCATAATACATAAGCCAATCCTCGCGGTCGAACAATGCCCTGCGGTTATTCCAGCGGCTTCCAAGTTCCAGATTTTCAAGAATCATGTATTCAGCAAGAAGCACAGGATATTCTTTCACAAGTTCCTTTAGCTGTAACAATATATCGTCTTTCTCATACAAAACATGTCCATCATGAACAGAAGCAGCCAGACACTGAAGGTCATAATTGATATTCCCTTCTTGCACGACTTGGCGGATCACATCCTCAACCGTTTTTACTAAAAAATTGCTGATCTCGAATTTGATGCCCGCTGCAAGGTACGTTTCTGACCATTCCTCATCTTCATATGGAAAGAAATCGATGACTTCCCCTTTTACTTCCTTTATTGGTTTTAGCCGATCTTCATCATTCGGTGCTTCATTCCATAAGATATGCAGTTCAATATCTGAATGGCTGTCCTCCCATCCTCTTGAAACGGAGCCTGCAAGAAGGACACCCGCTATCTTTTCATTTCTTTGATAGACTTTAGCCATTTTGTGGGATTGTTCTTTTAAATTGATCATGTTTACTTCCTTTCACCTGTAAAAAAAGATGGATAACTCACTATTATTTCTGCTGAAGTGAGAAAAATCCTTTTTTCGGTTGAAAGAAAGGGCTCGTGCCTATACTATTGAATATGGAATTGAGAAAGGAGGCGTTAGTGAAATGAAACTTTTTTCACATAATGACCTTGATGGGAAGTCATGCGGCATCGTTGCCATGCTTGCATTGGGAGAAGAAAATGTAGAAACGTTCTACTGCTCGCATGATAATATTAATCGCCGTGTTTCTGATTTTTTGCTTGATCCAGAGCAGGAAAAAAAACCGGTATACATAACGGATATTGCAGTAAATGATGAACTCGCTGGAAAACTTCAGTCACGGTACGAAAGTGGGCGAGAAGTGCAGCTCATCGATCATCATGTGACTGCCGATCATTTAAATAAATTTGAATGGGGTCTTGTTCAGACAAAACAAGAGGATGGCAAGCTCACCTCTGCTACCTCTCTCCTTTATGAACATTATATAAAGAAAGGGCTGTTGAAGGACCAAGGAGCATTAAAAGAATTTGTAGAGCTCGTCAGACAGTATGATACGTGGGAATGGTTTGAGAATGAAAACGAAAATGCCAAGCGGCTAAACGACCTTTTCTATTTGCTGCCTCCGGGTGAATTTGAAAAAAATATGCTGGAACGGTTAAAAACAGAAGAACACTTCCATTTTTCCGAAACGGAAGAAACAATACTTCAGCTCGAAGAAGACAGCCGAAAAGCGTATATTAAGAAAAAGCAAAGACAAATGGCTGAAACATGGGATACAGTTTACAAGACAGGCGGGGAACCGTATCGAATCGGAATCGTTCATGCGGAAAGCCATCATTCAGAGCTTGGCAATGAGCTGAACCGCGAAAATCCGCATCTTGATCTGATCGTGATCTTAAACATCGGCGGAAAAAGAGCCGGTTTCCGTACGATATATGACCACGTCGACGTGTCAAAGTATGCAGCACAGTTCGGTGGCGGCGGACATCCGAAAGCCTCTGGATGCACCCTGACACCTGAAGGATTCCAGCGCTTCGTTCTTCCTGCCTTTGAGATTCCGCCAAGACGTCGTGATGCACACGACAACGAATGGAACGTGCGAGAAAATGTCTATGGTACACTATTTATTAATTACAATAGAGAAATTACAAACCTCTTTCAAACAAGCGACAAACAATGGAAGCTTATTCATAACAGCCTTCCCGTACCGAAATCATTTGAGGAATTCCAGTCTGCAGAAAATTACTTGAAACGACAGTACAATTCATGGCTTATGCCGGATGAAAAGTATATAGACTACATCAGTTCCAGCCTGGGGATTTCTCAGGACAAAGTAACTTCAGATTACAAAGAAATAATGGACAAACATCGATCCTTCTTTATCAAGGAATCATAAAACAAGCGCACAGACTGAGTCTGTGCGCTTCTTTATTGCATGGACAAAATCAGCAGTATGTAGATATGCCAGCCCATTATTAAAAGGTAGACAAAAAAAGCAATGTAAACAAAAAACTTTATCTTGCTGCGAAGCGGTAAAAAAGACAGAAGCAAAACAAGGAACGAAAACAAAATTTTCACCGCTATAAAGGCAAATGGATGAAAATCAAAGAGAAGCCGCATGACCGGGTTTAATTCTTCCCCGCCGTGCTTCAGAAGCCTGTAGGTCAGGAAAGCATCAGCCAGATTGAATAGTGCAAGTAAATAGCAAATCCATTTATAGAGTCTCAACTTCCTGCCACACCCATTGGCTCATCTCCCTTCTCTACCATTGTATACCCAAATGATCCTCTATATTATCTTCTCAAAAAGGCACTGCCTAATTCCATAAAAATTTGAAGGCCTGATATCCGAAATAACAGCCAAAGCAGATGAGTGAAAGGCCAGATATATGTGAGATCAATTTAAGCAAGGAATCTGCCAAATACCGCCTGAAACTGCTGGCTACAAGAGCCATCGTAAAATCCCAAAGCAAAATTCCGCTGAAAATCGCCCCGCTGATCAGAAAAAGCTGCTGTTTATGATAAGTCGCCGCTGTCTCTGCCAGAACAGAACCATAAATGCCAAGCCAAAAAAGTATAGTCAGAGGATTGGTCAGTGACATGAAAAAGCCTGATAAGAAACATCTCCATGTTTTTTCGCTTCCCTGCTTTTTTGAAAGAACCATCACTCCAGAACTTTGAAAGCTTTCAATGCCTGTGTAGATTAAAACAAAACACCCAAACAGCCAGAGAAAGGCTTTGATGACGGGAGCATCCAAAAAATGAACCAAACCCATATAAACAAGAGCCATGTAGATTGCATCTGCTGTCGTTGCTCCAAGTCCCACCATCCAGGCATGCCAGAAACCGCTTCGTATACCTTTATCCATCTGTGCAGCATTAATTGGTCCAATTGGAGCGGCCAACGACAATCCTAAAAGCATGTATTTAAGTAAAATCCCCACTGAAAACCTCCGCCTGTAATTTCTGTTTGTACAAGTTTATTCAGCTATCAGAACTTGTACGCCTTTTTTGTGATGGGATTTATGGCATAAACGTATAACAAAATTCTCCAAAACACATGTTAAGAATAAGAATAATAACAGGAGGAGTCGGCCGATGGATCATCAAAACCTATACAGCAATGCTTTAGAGTGCGTAGAGAATGCAAGAAAAGCCATTGAAGAATCACAAGGAAACAACAATCCCGAAGAATTCCAGCAGGCGAAACAATTGCTGGAATATGCCCACGAAATGGTTCAGCAATCCCGACAAACGGATGGATTGACAGAGGAACAGACAAAGAGGCTTTTTCATGCCCGTGAACATCTCCGTCATTTACAAGAAACAACAAATGCCATTGAAGCCACCCGTTACGAGTAAGCGGAGAGATGAGAAATAAGGAGGTCTTTACCATAGAATGAACAGTAATCGATTGCCCGTCTTGACGATTGTGGTTCCTTGCTATAACGAAGAGGAAGTGCTCATGATCACCGCAAGGGAACTGACATCCATACTCAAAGAAATGATTTCAGAAACACTTATTTCTCCAGAAAGCAGCATGCTCTTTGTAGATGATGGAAGCAAGGACAAAACATGGGAGCTTATTACCGCCTTACATAAAACAAACCACCATGCGAACGGAATTAAACTGGCGAAGAATGCCGGTCACCAGAACGCCCTCCTTGCTGGAATGGATACGGCAAAAGCCTATTCTGACTGCATTATCACAATCGATGCTGATTTGCAGGACGATGTGCAGGCGATACGCCAATTCATCCACAAGTATCGCGCAGGACATGATGTAGTTTACGGAATACGAAGAGAACGGAAAAACGACACCGCCTTCAAACGGCATACTGCTCAATGGTTTTACAGAGTTATGGAAAAGATGGGAGTCGAACTCATCTATAACCATGCCGATTACCGGCTGCTGAGCAAAAGAGCGTTAGAAGAACTTGGACGGTACCGTGAGAGAAATTTCTTCATGCGCGGGGTCGTCCCCCTTCTCGGCTTTTCTTCAGCAGAAGTTTATTATGACCGGAAAGAAAGAGCTGCAGGAGAATCGAAATATCCACTTCGGAAAATGCTCGCCTTTGCGTTCGACGGAATTACATCATTCAGCATCAAGCCAATCCGCTTCTTGACCATTTCCGGCTTCTTATTCTTAGTGTTCAGTGCAATCGCAGGGATTTTCGCTATAGTTCAGAAGTTTAACGGATACACTGTACCGGGCTGGACATCCATCATCCTGTCCATCTGGTTCATTGGCGGACTTCAGCTGATGGGAATCGGACTTGTTGGGGAATATGTTGGAAAAGTATTTAAGGAGGTCAAGCACCGGCCGCGTTATGGTATAGACAGCGGACTTATCAGAAATACCTCACAACCTAAAAAACCCTCTGCCACACCCCTTCGTACCCGGCTGAGGTCGAGCAGAAAGCTTTCCTGACTCGCTCAATACGTGTAGCATCCACCACCGAAGGGAAAGGATAAAGAAGGGAGATTTGATTATAATGAATAAGAAGAATAACTCAGAAAAGACACGCCTTGAAATCAACCAGGGTACAGCAAATGACACCGATGGACTTAATCAGGTTCTTGAATTCATAAATGCCAAAGGAAACACTAGAAAACTAAACGATGCCGTGAAGGATGAAAAATAAGAAAGGTGCTGTCCAGAAAGTCGAAAATTGACCTTCAGGCGGCCCTTTTTGGCTTGAAAATCTTAAATGAAAAGTTGATTGAAGTGGAAGGTGCGAGACTCCTCGAAAATGAACTTCACATTTTCTTCGTGCGATAAAAAGCTGCCGGAGCCTTCCTTGTCCTGCGGGACTAGCGTGACAGGTGAGACTCCCGCAGGCGCTAGCGCCAAAAAGTAGGCGTTCCCGCCGGTAAGGCTCACCGCACGACCTGCGAAAGTAGGCGTTTACGCCGGTAAAAGCGAGCACCCTGGAACGGAAATCAACAGCTTACAGACTTCTTGGACAGCCCCTTCTGCTTTTCAAAAGGAGGTTCAATCACCCCCACCAAAAATCAACAAAATGGACTAACAGAGCTTTTTAATTAAGCAGCCACGTCACGTTTCTTGAATACAATCCAGGTAAGGGCAATGAAGATGACGAAGTAAACTGCAAGTACAGTCAATGAAAAATTCAGGGTCATCCCTTTGATGAAAGGTGTGCCATCAAAATACTGCTTTAAATCCACATTAGCGAACAATATATATTTTACCCAGTCATACTTAGAAAAGAAGTTAACGATCAGTGTGCCTGAAAGCGATAAGAAGATAGAAAAACCGATCGCTAGCGAACTGTTGCGGAATACGGTGGACATCATGAAGGCAAAGGTAGCCATCATGAGCAGCATGATGCTCGCAAAGCCGTATTCTTTCCACATGTGCCAGATCATGTTTTCCTCTACGACCTTCCCGTCCGCATAACTGAGATAGGACTGAGGGCTTCCATCAAACCCGAAGAGCACTCCGCCAAGTAGCCATGATACAACAAACGTGATGAGAATCATCAACAGTGCATAAAGAAGAGTAGAAATGTATTTGGAAGCGAGTATGGTCGTTCGGCTTACAGGACGAATCAGAAGCAGCTTAATCGTCCCCCATGAAAATTCACTGGCAACCATACCGCCCGCTATTATAATGGTAAAGATTAAGATAAACTGAATCGCATCCGGGCTTTCACTAACAAATGACCATTGATTTTTCGTTTCCAGCGGTTTGATATTATGGGAGATACGATACTCGTTGATCGCGATCAAGCGCTCATTATGCTTCTTCATCATCGGCTCTTTTTTCAGCGTCTTTTCCATGGATGCATTTTCTGCTTTAAGTTCCTGCTTCCAGTTGTCTTTTACCGGTGCCGACTTTTCAGTTTTTGTGATGATTCCGCTCAGTCCGATAAAACCGATGAGCAAAGCAAGCATGATCAGATTTCCGATACGCCGGTATATTTTCAAATTTTCATTGCGGATCATTCCCATGAAGTTAGACAATCTCTTTTCCTCCCGTCACTTCCAAGAATTTATCTTCCAGCGTTTTCGTTTCTGATGAGATTCCATAGACTTTTAGTCCTTCAACCACAAGAGTGGCTGTCACCTCTGGTATCAGGTCTCTTTCCATCTCTGCCTCAATATAGCCATTGCCAAGAGATATCCGTTCAGCCTTCACATGATGGCTCACTGCATGGCGTGCCGCAGCCACTTCATCCACAAGGAATCGCACTTTTCTCGTTCTGCCGCTTTCCACGAATTCCTTCGTGCTCTGAACGCCGATCAGTTTTCCGTGCTGGATAATAGCAATCCTGTCGCACATGAGCTCCATCTCGGATAAAAGATGACTCGATACGATCACAGCAATGCCTTCTTTCTCAGCCAGTTCCCGAAGATAGTGGCGGATTTCCCTGATACCTGCTGGATCCAAACCGTTCGTCGGTTCATCTAAAATCAGAACAGATGGAGAGTGAAGCAAAGCCTGTGCAAGACCCAGTCTCTGGCGCATCCCAAGCGAGTAGGTTTTTACTTTTTCATGAATCCGATCTGTTAATCCGACCAGTTCTACCACTTGTGCAATCCTTGTCTTGCTTACCGATTTCACCATGCGGCTATAATGGATGAGGTTTTGGTAACCCGTAAGAAACTTATACATTTCAGGGTTCTCAACAATAGCACCAATATGAGAAATCGCCTTCTTGTATTCCGTCTCAATATTTTTACCGTTAATTAAAATTTTCCCGCCGCTGAGCTTCATTAATCCAACCATCATACGAATGGTTGTCGTCTTCCCAGCCCCATTCGGTCCGAGGAAACCAAACACTTCTCCCCCATAAATATCAAACGATAATCCGTGAATGATCTCTTTCTTCCCAATCTTTTTCTTCACATCTTGCAGTTCTACCAAAGGTTTTCTGCTCATTGTCTTCTCCTCCATTACTCATATTCTTTCTTCATCCATTCCACGATGGAGACATTTTGATGGATCCGGATTTCCTCTACTTCTTCCATGCGGAGTACCCTTCCATCCTTAATTAAGACGACCAGATCAAGAATAGGTTCAATCTCTTTAATCTCGTGTGTTGTAATAATGATGGTTCGAGTTTCATAGTCTACAAAAGACAGCAGACCTTTCACAATGGAATCCCTTACCATGAGATCCAGCCCAGACAGCGGTTCATCCATAAGAATCACCGGGACTTCTCTCGCCAGTGTGACAGCGATCTTTAACCGGCCCCGGTTTCCTTTGGAGAGGTTCTTCACTTTTTTGCTGCGGTCGAGCTTCATATAGTCCAGAATTTCTTCCGCCTTGCTGCGGTTAAAATCACTGTATATGGACGCGTAATAATCAATCGTTTCTCCAACAGTATAAAAGGAATAATACGAATCCAGTTCTGAAAGATAGGAAACTTTTCTGCTGATATTACGGGACACTTCCTCCCCATCAACTGATACACTGCCCTTAGAAGGCCGGATTAGTCCAGAGATTAATTTCATCGTTGTTGACTTCCCGCTGCCGTTCTCCCCTACAATTCCGATGATTTTCCCCTGCGGCAATGACAGCGAAAGGTTATCCACTGCACGATGGTTTCTATATTTCTTGGTCACATTCTTAAATTCAATCACGCTGTTCACCGCTTTCTTCAGATGAGATGAACTCTTGTAAGCCTGCCATCATTTCTTCTGCTGAAAATCCCATTTCTTTCATATCGGCAAAAAAGGATGAAATCTGTTCTTTTTTCAAATTTTGCCGAAGTTCGACTAATACTGATTGGTTTTCCGTTACAAACGTCCCTTGACCCCTTTTTGATTCCACACTACCCATCCTTTCTAATTCACTGTAGGTTCGCTGAACAGTATTCGGGTTGACTCCCGACTGAATCGCCATCTCCCTGACTGACGGCAGCTTCTGCCCAGTTACCAGTTCTTTACGAAGAATTTGGCGGTTAATCCGGTCGGCGAGCTGCATGTATATCGGTTTGGATGCATTAAAATCGTCTGCCATGTGCTACACCTCAACTTTTCGTTCGATTAACCAGCTGGCTGCAAGAAATAGTACAATTGCCAAAAGCAGATGGTAAAAATAATAGCCAATATAAACGTGCTTAAAGACTCCATATACGAAGTCGCTATATTTAAGGTTGACTTTCCCCCAGATAAATAGAGCATCAAATAATTTGGTATCTTCCCATTTTGCGAGAAGCCACGGCCCAAAGAAAAAGACTCCGAGCCCGATTACCCATCCGCTTACTTTACCGAGGTTTTTTGTGGTTACGAGATAAATCGCCCACAAAAACGTTAAACCTAGTCCAATGTAGAAAGAAATAAGCAGGATATGAATGACTAGAAAGGTGCCAATGTAAATGACATCCGGCCATGTCATATCCGGATTGAGCTCAAAAACGTCCATTACCATCGTTCCTGCGATAAGTGTAACAACGCTCGTTATGAATAGCGAAAGGGCAAGTGCCGCGAACCCGTTTACCAGCTTTGCCAAAAGCAGTTTACTGACAGACAGCGGGGTCTGCAGCCATAAATGCATTGTTTTTTGCTCGAGAAAGTAACTCACACATAAATATCCTGCCATATAGACTACATGCATCATCACCGCAAACGCACAAAATGCAAAAAAGGTTTCAGGTTTGCCCATCCTCCATGCTGTATACACTCCAAGCCCCAAATATAAAAGCAAAGCAATTAAAGCACCTAGCGCTCCGCCTTTTCCGAGCCTGTATTCTTTTTTTAATTGTCCTAACCAAGGATTCATTAAACAGTCCTCCATTTCACATTGTTCTAATGAACTAGTGTACTAGTGATATAATACACCGATATTCAAGAAAATGTCAAACCCATTTTTCGAGGTAGTTTACCGTAATATCGGTTTGGCTGGTATTATTGGGGTTTTGGACAGTAAATTCTTATTTTGGACAGTAAAATTCCGCTTTTGGACAGTATTTTGGGATTTCTGGACAGTATTTCTTATGTAAGGCTACCTGCCAAACAAAAAAACCGGCTGATCTTCGTAAAAGATCGTATTTTTGAACAATAATCTGTAATTAAATAAAAAAAAGTCGTTACGATTTTTTCAGGTGTAAGTGACTAGTCTGGCGCTCATACCTCCGCAAAAGATATTGCAGAAGCCAAAATAGCCCACTGAACCATCTGGCTAAGGACTCCAGCATGAAAATTTACTCAAAATCCTTCATTTTTGCATAAAAATGACCATGATGCTTCCCAATTGAATGGTTGTCCTAAAATAACCTGATTTCGCACAGCCATTACAAAAAAAAGAGGCGCTTTCTCATCACACCCCTTTAGCATGATAAAAAACTCCTCTTCTTTATGGTTATTGTCTATTTTCAACTTTCTCATGCAGCTGTTTGATCAGCTGTTCCACTTCTATAAAACCGGAAGATTCCTCTCCATATTTCCTGGCATTTACACCCTGGCGTTTTATCTCTTCATCTCCGACAACTAAAATAAAGGGTGTCTTCTGTAATTGTGCTTCTCTGATTTTATAGCCCAGCTTTTCTTCTCTCAAATCAGCTTCTACTCTTATTCCTGCAGATTTCAATCTCTGAACCACATCCTCTGCATAGGGCTGGTGATGCAATAATGACACAGGTAGAACCTTCACCTGGACCGGTGCCAGCCATAATGGAAACGCACCTGCATAATGTTCAATCAGAATTCCTAAAAAACGGTCAATTGAACCGAGAATCGCGCGATGAATAACGACCGGACGCTGTTTTTCATTCTTTTCATCAATATAATGGAGATCAAACTTTTCAGGCATCTGGAAATCCAGCTGCACTGTCGCGCACTGATGACTTCTGTTTATGGCATCCCGGATATGAAAATCAATCTTCGGACCGTAGAATGCACCATCACCTTCATTGATCCTGTAATTCAATCCGGCTTTCTTCAGAACATTTTCAAGGGCATTCTCTGCCTTTTCCCAAAGCCTCTCATCCCCCATCGAATCCTCTGGACGAGTAGAGAGTTCAACCTCGAATTGAAATCCAAAAGTTCGGTACACCTCACCCACGACATCAAGCACTGACTCTAATTCGCTTTCAATTTGATCCGGTGCAACGAAGATATGGGCATCATCCTGGCAAAATGTTCTTACACGCAGCAGCCCGTTCAGCGCTCCGCTGAATTCATGCCGGTGCACCTGGCCGAATTCTGCGAGTCTTAAGGGAAGATCCCGGTACGACCTGCGTTTGTTTTTATAGATGAGCATATGCCCTGGACAGTTCATCGGCTTTAATGCAAAACCAGCCTGATCCACTTGTGAGAAATACATATTTTCCTTGTAATGATCCCAATGGCCCGATTGCTCCCACAGCCGCTGATTCAGCATAAGCGGTGTCCTTACTTCTTCAAAGGAGTGACTCATCTGAAATTCCCTCAAAAATCGTTCCAGTTCATTTCTTAACAACTGGCCCTTTGGCAGGAAAAATGGCATTCCAGGAGCCTCTTCAGAAAACATAAACAGATCAAGCTCTTTTCCGAGTTTGCGGTGATCTCGCTTTGCTGCTTCTTCAAGAATGAGAAGATGCTCTTCGAGTTCCTTTTTTGAGGAAAAAGCAACTCCATAGATCCGCTGCAGCATTTGATTCTCCGAATCGCCCCGCCAGTAGGCTCCAGATACAGAAGTTAACTTAAATGCTTTAATAAGGCCAGTTGAAGGAAGATGCGGTCCTCGGCAAAGGTCCATAAACTCTCCCTGTTTATAAAATGTAATCTCTTCATCATCAGGGATATTGTTGAGCAATTCCTGCTTTAAAAGATCCCCTTTTCCAAGCCAGTATTCCTCTGCCTCCCCCCTTGAAACCTCAATCCGCTCAATCTTTTTATTCTCTTTGATTATCTTGTTCATCTCTGCTTCAATGGCAGGTAGATCTTCAAGTCTGATCGAAACCGGCACATCCATGTCATAGTAAAACCCATTCTCAATGACCGGCCCCACTCCAAGTTTTACATTGTCATATAGCCGCTGAACAGCCTGAGCTAGGACATGTGCAGCGCTATGCCTCATGATGTTGATTCCCTCATCGGAATCAAGTGTTAAAATCTCTACGGCCGCGGCCCTCTCTATAGTGAAGCTCAGGTCGTAAAGGACATTGTCTATCCTTCCTGCTGCAGCCTTCTTTTTAAGACCAGGACTGATTGAAGCCGCAATTTCATCCATTGATACACCATACGGGTACTTTTTTTCGGAACCATCGGGAAATTGAATGCTGATCTGATTTTCTTTCATCTTATAACCCTCCATTTTAGTTTTTGAATAACAAAAAGCACACCAATCCCTAATCTAGGGACGAGCGTGCTTATACCCGTGGTTCCACCCTGGTTCCCGCCATAATTGCATTTGACGGCTCCATTCGCTGTAACGCAGCTCATGCGGAATGGGCTAATGGAATCCAGTTTCACCCATTCAGCTCCCAGGCGGTAAATCACTCTCCTGTGTTAGGAAGTTCTCAGCTTTCCTTCCCTCTCTGTATAACCGGTTTGAGTCATTCTTGTCCTGTTCACAGCTATTTTCTATTTCGGGAAAGGGAAAAAGAAAAAACGCACCCATCCCCGGCAATAGGGACGAGTGCGTTTTACCCGTGGTTCCACCCAGATTCCCATCAAGAGGTTTTACAACGAAGTGATGGCTCCAGTGCTTTAACGCAGCGGCTGCGGTATAGGCTAGTCTTATTTCACCGATACAGCTCATGGATGGTAAGCGATTCTCCTGCGTTGGGAAGTTCTCAGCACCCTTCCTCTCTGTGCAACCGGCCAGAATCACTCATGTTCCTTTCAAAGCTTTTCATAACGTTCAGTTTTATTAAGATAGAATATACAGTATTATCCACATTGATACAATCTTTTTTTTTGAAAAATTATCATTTCTTTCGATGAATGATGGCTGGGCCGCCAGCCTCTCCTACGATCAAAAGGTCAGCCATATTTAAGAACAGACCATGTTCCACTACGCCTGTGATCCCATCGAGCCAAGAAGCGGTTTTTTCAGGATGTTTGATACTTTCCATTTTTAAATCAATCACATAATGTCCGCTGTCTGTTATAAAATAAGCATCTTCCTTTTTTCGAAAAGACGGTTGGAGCCCTTCTTTTTCAAACAGACGGAAAACCTGATGAGATCCGAATGGCAGCACCTCTACTGGCAGGGGAAATGTACCGAGTGACTCAACCCGTTTAGCGGAATCAACGATCCATATGATTTTGGAAGAGATGCTCGCTACTACTTTTTCATACAGCAGGGCGCCACCTCCTCCTTTTATCCCATTCAATTCAGCATCTACTTCATCTGCTCCATCAATGGTAAGATCGATTTGATCGATTTCATTAATGGAGATAAGCGGTATATTAAGTAACTCTGCCAATTTTGTTGTGGAATCTGAAGTGGATACTCCCTTAATCTGAAGTCCTTCCTTTACCCGCTCCCCCAGTTTTTGAAGCATAAAATAGACAGTAGATCCTGTCCCAAGGCCAATTGTCATTCCTTCTTCTATGAAATCAGCAGCTTTTTCGCCTGCCATCTGTTTTTCGTTCATCATTGTTTTCTCCTTTATAACTCTGGGTATCTTATTTCATACTACCCTTTTTGTTCTTCGATTACGCGAACAAGTATAAGAATAAATGTAAAATGGGTAAAATTAAAAGATTACAACTTTCTTTTTTTTCAGGGTTTCATACTTTATCATTCAAAATTAATTCTTGGCGGTGAATCATGTTAACTTCATTGAAACGATTTTTAATCGGACGTCCGTTAAAATCTAACGAGGCCGGAGAACATAAATTGAATAAGTTGAAAGCGCTGGCAATTCTTTCATCTGACGCGCTCTCCTCTGTTGCTTACGGAACTGAGCAGATTCTCTTGGTACTCGTAACATTTGGGACGGTCGCCTTCTGGTATTCCCTGCCTATCGCAATTGGAGTCCTTGTACTATTACTGGCACTTATATTATCTTACCGGCAGATTATCTTTTCCTATCCTCACGGCGGTGGAGCCTATGTCGTTTCTAAAGAAAACCTGGGAGTCAATTATGGTCTGGTTGCCGGGGGATCTTTACTCGTTGATTACATATTAACCGTAGCTGTTAGCGTATCTGCAGGAACAGACGCCATCACTTCAGCCTTTCCTGCCCTCCATGCGCATAACGTCGTGATTGCCGTAGTGCTCGTTATTCTCATTACGATTTTAAATCTTAGAGGCTTAACGGAGTCGGCGAGTATTTTGGCCTACCCGGTTTACCTCTTTGTTGTGGCCCTTATCATTATGATCGGGGTCGGTCTTTACCATATTGCAACCGGAGGTGTTCCTGCATCTGCACACACGCCTGTCGGTACACCGGTTGCTGGTCTGACGCTGTTCCTGCTTCTCAGAGCTTTCGCTTCTGGATGTTCTGCTCTTACTGGAGTTGAAGCAATCTCTAATGCTATTCCGAACTTTAAGGAGCCCCAGCCGAATAATGCTGCCAAAACGCTGATCATGATGGGATCATTATTAGCTGTTTTATTTACTGGAGTTACCTTCCTTGCTTATTGGTATGGCATCGCACCTAAAGTAGAGGAAACCGTTGTTTCACAAATTGCTGCAGAAACGTTCGGCCGTAACTATATGTATTATTTTATCCAGGGAACAACCGCACTAATTCTAGTCCTTGCAGCCAATACTGGTTACTCAGCGTTCCCTCTTCTCGCTTATAACCTGGCGGCAGATAAATTCATGCCGAGAATGTACACGATGCGCGGAGACCGCCTCGGTTATTCAAATGGAATCATTACGCTCGGCATCGGCTCTATCATTCTGATTGTTGCGTTCAGAGGGCAGACTGAGAACTTGATTCCCTTATATGCCGTAGGGGTATTCATTCCATTTACCTTGTCACAAACCGGTATGATCTTAAAGTGGCTTAGAGAAAAACCAAAGGGCTGGATTTCAAAACTAACGGCCAATCTGATCGGTGCCTTGATCACCCTGACCGTTCTCATCATCTTTTTTGTCACTAAATTTACTCAAGTCTGGTCCGTTCTGATCTTCTTGCCGTTAATTATCCTACTGTTCCACCGGATCCATCGCCATTATAAGGACGTCGGTGACCAGCTTCGCCTGGAATCAGAACATCCGCCCCTCGCCATCGAAGGAAATGTTATCATTGTTCCGGTTGCCGGGATGACTCGGGTGGTTGAAAACTCACTTAATTACGCTAGAACCCTCTCTGACCAGGTCATTGCCGTTTATGTAGCCTTTGACCGACAGGAGGAAAGACGTTTTGAAGAGAAATGGGAGCAGTGGCAGCCGGACATCCGTCTCGTCACACTGCACTCACAATACCGGAGCATTATACAGCCGCTCACCAAATTTATAGATACTGCCCAACACAAGGCAAAAGAATCGAACTATTGGGTGACGGTGCTGATTCCGCAATTCATTACGAAAAAGAATTGGCACAACATTCTTCATAACCAGTCAAGCTTGCTCATCAGGGCTTATCTTCTGTATAAAAGAAATGTGGTTGTTACTACTGTTCCATATCGATTTAAAAAATAAGAAAAAGGATGGCCAGCTTTCTTTCTGGGCATCCTTTTTTTATGTTATCAATGTTCTACATTTTGAATTCAATTTTCCCGGTCTCTTTATTGAGGGTAAGGGCGGCCGCAAACGGTTTGCCCTGCTTGCTTTTAAACCCTTTTAACTTGGTGGTTTCGCCCTTTTCCAACAGGCGTTTCACCTGAGCTGCCGATAGCTTTTTCCGTGCGATCTTGCCGGAAATGGAAAACTTGCACCCTTCTTTATAGCCGCTGCATCCATAGAAGTCATTTCGCTTAATATAGATGATTTCTTTTCCGCAGTACGGACAATTGCCGATGGGTTCTGCTGTTTTAGACAACGGAATATTCTCTACCTTCCAGCTTGCAGCACCGGCAATGGCATCGCTGATCACTTTTTCTGTCATTTTGCGGGTCAGCTCCATAAACTGTTTCGCATCTGCTTTTCCTCTTCCAATCTCACGGAGCCGCTGCTCCCAAACCGCAGTTGTTTCAGCAGATGTCAAAATGGATTCTTCACCGATCGCGGCAATTAATCCCTTCGCTTTTTCGGTCGCAAATACTTGGTTTTTTTCTACTCTGATGTAATCCAGCTCTTCAATTTTTTTTATGATGCTGCTTCGTGTCGCCTCAGTCCCAAGACCTTGAACTTGTTCGAGCACCTTGCTCAGCTCTTCATCCTCAATCGTTTTGCCGGCTGTTTTCATGAGGGTGACGAGACTTCCGAGCGTGTAGCGTTTAGGCGGCTGTGTTTTTCCTTCCCGGATTGCAATGTTCTCCACTCTTCCTTTGTCGGCTTCAGTTAGATCCGGAAGAAGGGTGTTTTCATCGTCCTCTTTTTTATCTTCTTTCTTTTTGTTTTCAAAAAGGACCTTGCGCCATCCTTCCTGTACGATGACTTTTCCTTTTGAAATGAATTCATCCCGCTCATTTACTTTTGTAACGATTGTAGTGGTATCCATAATCGCCTTATCATAGTGGGCAGCAATCACGCTCCTCACAATCAGATCGTATATGTTCCGCTCATCTCGGCTTAACTTTACAGGATTAGCCACGTTTTCCGTTGGAATGATGGCATAGTGGTCAGATACTTTTTCAGCATTTACAAAACGCGGATTCCCTATGAGAGATCGCTTCGGTGAAGGAAGGAGATGTTTATATTCCTTAAGGTCACCAAGTTGCTTCAATATGCCTGGCATCATTTTCGCCTCTTCTTCAGTGATATACGGGCTATCCGATCTTGGATAACTGACCACTTTTTTTAAATAGAGATCGCTTGTAATGTTCAGTGTTCTTTCCGGGGAGTACTTATACACTTGATTCGCTTTAGCTTGGAGAGCAGAAAGATTAAACAGCATCGGCGGATGGTATTCTTTTCTCTCCTTTTTTATGCTGTCCACGGAACTAGACTGATTTTCAGTCCGCTTTTTGATCTCCTCTGCCAGATCTTTCGTTTTGAGGCGGCTGCTGTTTTTATCATGCCATTTTCCGCTGTACTTCTTTCCATTCACATCAAATGAACCGATCACTTCAAAAAAAGGTTCCGGCTTAAACTTCTCGATCTCATGTTCGCGTTTAACAACTAGCGCGACTGTCGGTGTCATGACTCTTCCTGTCGGAAATGTCTCTCTAATTCCTTTTTTCTGCATTAAAAGTGTGTAGGCTCTCGTCGTATTCAACCCGACAAGCCAGTCGGCACAGGCTCTGGAATAGGCTTCAAAAAAGATGGGGAGCGTTTCCTGGCCTTCTTTCAGGTTTTTGAATCCATCCAAGACTGCTTTTTTTGTTAATGATGAGATCCATAAGCGCTTTACCGGTTTTCTGCAGTTCATATTGAGGAGAAGAGATTTATAGATAAGTTCTCCTTCACGACCCGCATCGGTCGCACCGATGATTTCAGTGACTCCGGGTTCAAAAGCCAGCTTTTTAATCGTTTGAAATTGATCCCATTTAGAGGGAGAAACTTTATACCTGAAACGGTCCGGCATCATCGGCAGCGTTTCAAGTTTCCATTTTTCCCATTCCGGTTTATAGTCCTTTGGCGGAACAAGTTCCAGAAGGTGGCCGACACACCATGTTAAATAGGCTCCTTCAGGAAAAAATTCCTGAGGAGGAATCTCATAATATCCTTTTAGTTTCTTAACCTTAGAAAAAGGCCCTGCAAGAGCTTGGGCCTGTGATGGTTTTTCAGCGATAATAAGTTTCATGGTTCACTCCTTGAAGCATACATATATTCGTCATTATGCTTCATTTAATCCATAGATTCGAACATTTGTACTCTTTTTAATTATACCATTTTATTTTCATGAATAAAATGTTCTTACAGACTCGTCTCCCCGCTCTGTGCAAAAAGGTTCTGCTCTTCATACAAATAAAAAATGTAATCGGTAGACACACCTGCCCCGTCCATCTGTCTGAGCATGGCGGTAAGATTTCCTCTATGGTAGGTTCCATGATTGACAACATGCAGAATAAAATCCTGCAGCGGCGCCTTAGCTTCCCCGAATTTCGGATGCGAAATCGTGATCACCTGAAGTGGATCTTCTATCCCGTTTAAATACAGCTTATAGCTGCTGGATACTTCCATAAATAATTTCTCAATTTCAATCAATGATACGCCTTCCAGCCTCTCATTCCATTCATTCAGCGAGTGGATCGTTTCTTCGTATGTTCTTCCAGAAATCGTCCATAGCCAGATCAGATCCGTTTTCAGCATGTGAACCAATGTATCCATCAAGCTTGGAAACACACTTTTTATTTCTTGCTTCACCCATTCTTCTGGCAGCTTCTTTAAATGTTCAAACCATTTCTTGTTGGCCCAGAGATGATAGTCCATCCATTTTGATGCTTGATTTTCCATATATTAAATCTCCTTTTATCATGTTTATTTTCATAGTAGTCCTTCGATATGACAATGAGATCTTCCTGCAACCCTGCCCTTTCTTCTTAAAACAAGGAAAATTTCTTCGGAAAGAAGAATACATCTAAATAAGGACACTACAGCTTGGAGGAACAACTCATGGCAGAGAAACAGACACAAAAGAGAATCCGATTACGGGAATTACGAATAACCGACTGGAAGGATGTACATGCGTACGCTTCTCAGGAGATCACATGCCGCTTTCAGCCGTGGGGCCCAAATGCCGAGGAAGATACGCTGGAATTCATGGGCCAGGTTATAAAAGATACAAAGCATAATCCCAGGTCTCGCTATGCTTTTGCGATCATTGAAGAAAAAGATGAAAAACTGATCGGAGTGGCAGAACTGAACATCAGGGATTTCACTAACAAAATCGGAGAGATCGGCTATGTCATCCATCCTGATTATTGGGGCCGAGGCTATGCAACCGAGGCGGGCAGACTTCTACTCCACTTGGGTTATACCGTACTGCGTCTTCATCGAATCTATGCAACGTGCCACCCTGACAATGAAGGGTCAGCAAGAGTTCTCGAAAAATTAGGAATGACAAAAGAAGGTGTACTGAGAGAAGATCTAAAGATGGGAGGTGGATGGCGGAACTCGCTGCTCTTCAGTATTTTGGAGCATGAATGGACGGGTATGCCATAACGTTATGTGGTGTGTTCTTGAATAAACTCCTTTATCTCATACTCTCACTTGTACTGATCATACTGTTTTCAATCTGAGAGTGAACATCTTTATCTTTGGAGGAAAAGTGGCGGGCGGATACTGGTTACTGGATGGCAGAACAGACTAAAAAACCAGCAAGAAAATTTTCACATGCTGGTTTTTTGTTTTATGCTGTTGTTATGGTTGCTTCCAGCTCCACTTCGACATTTCCTTGTATGGCTCTTGTGATCATACATGAAGTTTCTGCTTTTTCAGCCAGCCTTTTGGCGAGCTGCTGATCTGCCTGTGTCGCCTCAGCTTTTAAAACAATAACAGGGCGATGTATGATTTTCTTATACGTGATCACACCTTTTGTTACATCCACGACCCCAACTGAATCCATCGTAAGCTTTTCTTTATCCAGGCTGCTTCTCTCCATCATGGCAGCAAGAGTAATAATATAACAGGTTGCTGCTGCACCAAGCAGCATTTCATCAGGATTGGTACCCACTCCTGGTCCATCCATTTCAGGAGGAATCGAGATTTTCATTTTCAGGTTCCCTGTTTCAATTTCACCTACATCATTTCGCAAACCTGGCCAGTTGGCTTTTAAATGAAAGGTATGTTCAGCCATATGATCAGCTCCTTATCTTGTTCTCCACTCTTATTGTAACCATCCTGGACCATTCACTCACTTAATCTGCCCTGAAAAACAAATAAAAAGAATTAATTATACCTTCTTCCCTGATTTTCAGTATAATGATAGAATAGTATCTTTTTACATATTCACAGTTTATTCTGTTAATAACAGAAAATGTTGAAGGAGAAAAGAAGACATGGCTATTCTTATGGTAGATGATAATTCCGTAAATCTATTTGTTATAGAAAAAATATTAAAAGGTGCCGGTTATGAGAATACGGTTTCGCTTTCATCCGCCAGCCAATTGTTTGATTACCTTGAAATGGGGAATCCCCACCCGAAAAAAAGTGATGTAGACTTGATTCTATTGGACATCATGATGCCCGAGATCGACGGAATTGAAGCCTGCAGACGTATTCAAGAGATTGAAAGGCTAAAAGATATTCCCATCATTTTCATCACCGCCCTTGAAGATACTAACAAACTTGCCGAAGCGCTTGATGTGGGCGGAATGGACTATATCACAAAACCGATCAATAAAGTTGAACTGCTAGCCCGTATACGGGTGGCGCTAAGGTTGAAGTATGAAAAAGACTGGCATATCGAGCAGGAAAAGAAGATCAGGGATGAGCTTGACCTTGCCATGCAGGTTCAGAGAAGTCTGTTAAATCCCCCGCTCCAGCAAGAAAATATCCAGATTAACGTCTCCCATCTTCCCTCATTTAAGCTTGCGGGTGACATGTACTACTGGCATCGCTTTAGTGAGCACCGGTATGGTGTCATCCTGCTGGATATGATGGGGCATGGGATTTCCTCCTCACTTGTATGCATGTACATTTCCTCTGTAATGAGAGATGCCATCAAGATGATTGAAGACCCGGAACTGGTAATTAAAGAGCTGAATCGCTATATGGCGCTGCTTTATAATCAAAAGAACTTCTATAATTACTATTTTACGTGCATTTATTTGGTCATTGATACAAAGAGCAAAACCGTAGAATATGTGAATGCAGGACATCCTCCTGGATTTGTACTCATTGATGGTGCTGAGCAATGCCTGCTTGAACGCGGCAGCTGTGCCGTAGGTTTCTTTGATCAATTGGAAGTGGAAAAATCAACGATCCATTTTGAAAAGGATATCCAGCTTCTTCTTTTTACCGACGGTGTTATTGAAGCGAACAAGGATGAGAATCTCTTACTCGATAAACTGCAGTTTATCGCTTCTCAAAAATGGAACCAAACCATCACGTCCCCTATTCATATGGTCATACCGGAAGAAGAGCTGGTGAACCAGCAGGACGACATGTGCATTCTAATGATTCAGGCAGCAGCCAGTAAAGTTCCTTCTGTCATTTAACATTTCAATAAAAGGCTAAAGACGGACGATCAATTCGCCCGTCTTTTTTAATCTAGTTTTCTATATATTTTTTCAGCTGCATCAAACTCAGTATAGTATGAAGTCTTTTCGGAAAAGCGAAGAGATTCTTTGTTGCCGAGTCCAAGGAAGCCACTTGGACATAGACTCTCATAGAACAACCCTTGCACTTGATTTTGAAGTTCACTTGTAAAATAAATCAATACATTACGGCAAATAATGACATGAAACTCATTAAAGGAAGAATCGGTGACGAGATTATGCTGAGCAAAAATAATATTGCGTAAAAGGGAAGGATGGAAATAGGCAAAATGCTCATCGGCCGTATAATACTCTGAAAATGCCTCTTTTCCACCTGCCTGCATGTAGTTCTTTGTATAGGTCTGCATCTTTAGCAGAGAAAATGTTCCCTGCTTTGCCTTCTCCAGTACTTTTTCATTCATATCTGTAGCATAGATTGTGGTTTTATCGGCCAAGCCCTCTTCCTCAATCAATATCGCCATTGAATAGACTTCTTCACCCGTAGCACAGCCCGCATGCCATATACGAATCTCGGGCATTTTCCTTAACTCAGGAACCACTCGTTGCCGGAAGGCCTTGAAAAATTCGGGATCACGGAACATTTCAGTTACATTGATTGAAAAATCGTTGAGCAATTTTTCGAGAAAACCTTTTTCATGGATAACTTTCTCGAGCAGTCTCGTTATCGTTGGAATTCGTTCCATACGCACTCGGTTCTGGATCCGGCGGATAATAGATGATCTCATATATTTTCTGAAATCAAAGCCGGAAAGCCGATAGATCGCTTCTAAAAGGAGATCGGCCTCCATGTTTTCCACGAATCCAATTTCAAGTTCTTCTTCACTTGCAATAATTTGATCATTCATCATCTATGTTCGTCCTTACTTGTTTGTAATCCATACCCTCATGACCGAAAAGAGCTGTTCAATCTTCAAAGGCTTGCTGATATAATCCGATGCTCCGGCTTCAAGACATTTCTCACGGTCATTCTTCATCGCTTTTGCAGTCAGAGCGATAATAGGGACACCGGAGTTTTTTTCGTTCTCCCGGATCCTTCTCATGGTTTCATATCCATCCATAACCGGCATCATGATATCCATCAGGATCATATCAATGTTCTGCTCCCTTTCCAGCAGTTCCAGACATTCTGTTCCGTTAGAAGCCGTAATAACCTTTATTTTTTCGTTTTCCAGTGCTGTTTTTAAAGCAAAAATATTGCGGTGATCATCATCAACTATCAATACGGTTTTTCCCTTAAAGGAGCTGATATCAGCTGGAGCCTGTTCTGCAGCCGGCCGATCGTTCTTATTAAGTCCCTCAAGTACTCTGTTTTCTTCCTGAACTTCAGGAGAAATGGCAGCAGCAACCTCGCTCACTGCTTCATCCAGCTCTTGAACCGGCGCAAGTCCGTTAGGGAGGCTAGGAATATACAAGGTAAAAGTGCTTCCTTTCCCTTCTTCACTTTCGAGCTCCAGCCGGCCGCCCAGCAGTTTTACAAATTCAAGGGATATGGATAGGCCCAGGCCTGTACCCCCATATTTACGGACAGTTGCTCCATCTCCCTGCTGGAATGCTTCAAAAATTAAATCATGTTTGTTCTTGGATATTCCGATTCCCGTATCTTTAACCGTAATTTTAAGCAAGTGGTCTGCACCGTTCTGAAGGTCAAAAACAGGTTCTTTTTCGATATGCAGAGAAATCTTGCCTTCTTCGGTAAACTTAAAGGCATTGGATAGAAGATTTTTAATAATTTGCTGGAACCTCTTCTCATCCGTATAGAAAATATCTGGTACATCTTTCTCTTTAATGATTTCAAACTCAAGGTTCTTTTGATCGGCGATGGGTCCGAAATTCCGCTCAAACTGCCCAGGAAGCTCACTCATGTTCATCTCGCTGAAATACATTTCAAGTTTACCTGCTTCGACTTTTGAAAGATCCAGAATATCGTTAATCAGGTTAAGCAGGTCTTGGCCTGAGGTGTGAATCACCCTCGCAAACTCCTCATCTTCAGAAGAAAGGCTATTCGAAGAATTCTCAGCAAGCATCTCAGAAAGAATCAGAATACTGTTAAGCGGTGTTCTCAGCTCATGTGACATATTGGCAAGAAATTCAGACTTGTACCTGGAGCTTAATGTCAGCTGCTTGGCTTTTTCTTCAAGCTGTACTTTTGCGTTCTGAAGTTCTGCCGATTTTCCTTCTGCTTCAATGGAACGCTGTTCAAGCTGCTCATTAATCATGCGCAGTTCTTCGGATTGCATCTGCAGTTCTTCGGATTGTGTCTGAAGCTCTTCGGATTGTGCTTGAAGTTCTTCTGTCATCGCCTGAGATTCTTTCAGCAGGCGGACAATTTCCATTCTGCCAATCACACTGTCGATGGTCAGGCCAAAAGTTTTTGTTGCGTTTTCGATCAGCTCAATGTGCTGTTCTGTAAATGTGTCAAGTGAAGCAAGTTCCAAAACTGCGATCACTTCCTGCTCATTCAGAACAGGGGCAATCAGCAAGCTCTTAGGACGAACTTCTCCAAGCCCTGTACCAATGACTTGATAATCCGCGGGCAGCCTGTCCACCACAAGGATGCGTTTCTCAGACACACATTGCCCGATAAGGCCTTCCCCCTGTTTAAACGCCTCTCGCCCTGGTTCTCCGATAGGCTCTGAAAACGAACCTTTTTTAACGTATCGGGATTGTTCTCCGCTCCCTTCCCGGATATAGAGAGCACCCATGGAGGCCTGCGTTAAGTGGGCAACACCTGTAACAAATTTCTCTCCCAGCACTTTAATCGTAGATGTTCCCTGATATCTTTCGACTACCTGATTCGTGCTGGACTGCAGCCATTCCCTCTGCTCAACTTTATCAAGCAGTTCATTGGTCGCTTCAGCCAGGTCTTTGATTTCATCTTTCGTTTTTACATGTATGCGCTGGGTAACGTCACCGTTAGATGACATAGCCGTAATGGAACTTACAACAGCCTTAATGGTATTAATGATCGAGCCTGAAACAAAAGACGCAATAAGTGATGAAACAGCCACAACAATAACCAATAAAGAAAAGAGCCCTGTTTTCAGGAATTTGTTCTGCTCGTCAAGCCTGTCCGCCCGTTCTTTCGTCAAGCCTTTTTCAGTGGTTCTGAACGTGTCAAACTGGCTGCGGATCTGTTCTACACTTTGGCTGCCTACATCTTTTTTAATGAGAGAGAGAACTTCTCCATCCTTGTTTTCCTTCTTCAGCTGAATCGACGGATTTCCTGTTTTCTGGAGCCAATTGTGAATGGATTTATTAATTTCCTCGAGCCTATTTTGCTGTGCTGGATTATCGGCAATCAGCCCATAGAGCTTTTTATAATCGTTTTCCAAACTGTTCATTGCCAGGTTAAAGGGTTTAAGATAGCTCTCATCCCCGGTAATAATAAAACCGCGCTGCCCGTTTTCCATATCGAGAACCTGCTTTTCAATCTCGTTTGTCAGCGAATGAATTTCTATGTCATGATTAATAATAAAATTCCGCTCTTTTTGCATAGAGGCAATCTGATTATTTACTGCTACTATTGATACGATCAGACAAAGAATAATCACTAGATATCCAGCAAAAATTTTTGCGCGGATTCCAAATCTGTTTCTCCCTATCATTCTATCATCCTGCCTTTATTATTTTCATAGTTATCCACCTTTATTATAAACAACATTTACCTATATAGATAGCTGGAAGTAAAGTAATTCCACATCTTCTCTCTGCTTTTGATGCGTTGACTTCCTATTTTAGATATGATAGGCTTGTCTAAATTTTCAAAATCAAATTACATAATAGTGGAGACAAGGTTCCATTGCACAAATGCAATGGATGAAAAAGGGAAGCCCGGTGAAAATCCGGCACGGTCCCGCCACTGTAAAAGGAAACGAGCTCATAATGACCACTGGCCAGCAGGTTGGGAAGGGATGCAGCTCGGTATATAACCCTTGAGTCAGGAGACCTGCCTTGTTTCAACAACACTGTTTTAACCTACGGGAGATAGGGAGGTGTTAGATTCTTGCATACAATGGGGTTTACTCTACCCTTTTTCAGGCATTTCTAACGTTCTGTCACTGGCGTTGGGAATGCTTTTTTGTTTTTATTGCCATATTTAGTATCTAAAAGAATGGAGAGATGACACATGAAAACGAGCAACTTGGGATATCCCCGTATCGGCAGCAATCGGGAGTGGAAAAGAGCACTGGAAGCATTTTGGAAAGGAGAACTGACGGAAGCCAGTTTTCTGCAGCAGATGGAACAGATCAGGCTTGCAAATCTGCAAAAGCAAAAAGACATGGGCATAGATATTATTCCAGTCAATGATTTTACACTTTATGATCACATGCTCGATATGTCAGTGATGTTCGGGCTGGTGCCAAAAAGATTTGAAGCAGTGGAAAATCCTCTCTCCCTTTACTTTGGCATGGCAAGAGGAAAACAAGAAGCCGTTGCGTGTGAAATGACCAAATGGTTTAACACAAACTACCATTATATCGTGCCGGAATGGGAAGACCGTGCGCCGAGGTTAGTGGAAAACAGGCCTCTTACCGCTTACAAGGAAGCAAAGGAGAAGCTTGGGATTGAAGGAAAACCGGTTATTGTCGGGCCTGTTACTTTTATAAAATGTGCAAAAGGATACCTTCCCGAACAGGAAGACACGCTGCTTTCCCAACTTGTCCCGTTATACTGCCGAATTCTTCAGGAACTGGAACAGGCGGGCGCCCAATGGATTCAAATCGACGAGCCCATTCTCGTTACTTCCCTATCCAAAGAAGAACTATCAGTATCCAAGAAAATCTATGAACAGTTCCATAAAGCCGCTTCCGGTCTTAATATTATGCTGCAGACGTACTTTGAGAGCGCAGAGCATTACAAAGAAATCATTCAGTTCCCTGTCCAGGGGATCGGACTGGATTTTGTCCATGGCGAAAAAACACTGGATGAGATGCGTCTGCATGGGTTCCCAGAGGATAAAGTGCTGGGTGCAGGCATACTTGACGGCAGAAATATATGGCGTGCTAATTTGAGCCAAAAGCAAGAGCTTATACTCCAGCTTGAAGAACTGGCTGCATCCGAACGAATATGGATCCAGCCCTCCTGCAGCTTGCTTCATGTCCCTGTTTCAGCCAAACACGAACATTCCCTTCCGCAAGAACTATACAACAGTCTTGCCTTTGCTGACGAAAAACTGGAAGAACTGCGATTGCTGTCATCACCTTCGCAACAAGAAGCAATAAAGAAGTATGATGATGCTCTTTACTTGCTAAACAGCTCTCCGGCAAGAAACCGGACGGAGGTTTTATGGGAGGTTGAAAAAGCTCAAGGCAAAGACCTCAAGCGGAATCAGCCTTACATGAACAGAAAACAAAAACAGCAGGAAGTTTGGAACCTCCCTCTCCTCCCTACGACAACCATTGGAAGCTTTCCACAGACCCCGGAAGTAAAGCAGGCCCGGGGGAAACATAAGCGAGGGGAATGGACGAAAGCACAGTATGATCAATTTGTTAAAAGCCAAATTGAAAAGTGGATTAAAATCCAGGAAGATATTGGCTTAGATGTTCTTGTTCATGGGGAGTTTGAACGAACAGACATGGTGGAATTTTTCGGACAAAAACTTAACGGGTTTGCTTTCTTAGAGAATGGATGGGTTCAGTCCTATGGATCTCGCTGCGTTAAACCGCCTGTCATCTACGGTGATGTCGATTTCAGTGAACCAATGACCGTAAACGAAAGTGTGTATGCACAGTCTCTGACCGATAAACCGGTAAAAGGAATGCTTACCGGGCCGGTGACCATCTTAAACTGGTCCTTTGTCCGGGATGATATTTCAAGAGAGAATGTCTGCTATCAAATAGCAAATGCCCTGCAAAAAGAAGTGCTTGCACTGGAATCTGCCGGCATTACCATGATCCAAGTAGATGAACCCGCATTAAGAGAGGGTCTGCCACTGAAGAAAAGCAAGTGGCAGCATTATATAGACTGGTCTGTTAACTGCTTTTTGCTGACCACCTGCACTGTAAAAGAAACCACCCAGATTCACACCCATATGTGCTATTGCGATTTCAACGAGTTTCTTGGCGTCATCAGCAAGCTGGATGCCGATGTTATCTCTCTTGAAACATCCAGAAGCCATGGTGAGCTGATCTCTGCCTTCACGTGGCAGACATATGAAAAAGGAATCGGCCTTGGGGTTTATGATATTCACAGCCCTCGAATACCTGAAATTGAAGAGATGAGGGTGATGATTGAAAAAACTCTCGAAGTATTGCACGAAGACCAGGTGTGGGTAAATCCTGATTGCGGACTGAAAACAAGAAACATATCAGAAACCATTCAATCTCTCAAAAATATGACAGCTGCTGCGGCTCTGGTCAGAAAGAAAGAGGCAGTCTCGTAACATGGCTTCTCAAATTCCTGCCTCCTTTCCTTCTGAAGCAAAGACCGTTCAGCAATCGAAAACCTGCTTAACAGATTTAGTTTTCCCGCCAGATACGAATCACCACCATACTGTCTTCGGCGGAAAAGTCATGGCTTATGTAGACAAGATCGCCTGCATAACTGCCATGCGGCATTGCCGTAAACCGGTCGTGACTGTTTCGAGTGATTCCTTTGAATTTCTTGGCCCGATCAAAACCGGTGAAGCTATCAATCTTGAAGCCTATGTCACATGTGCCCACCGAACATCCATGGAAATTTTCGTTAAAGTAGAATCTGAAAACCTTCTAACAGGCGAAAAACGGCTTACGTCAAGGGCCCTGTTTACCATGCTTGCCGTAGATGCGGAGGGCAGGCCATCACCGGTCCCTCCCCTCGTGCCAGTGAACCAAGAAGAAATTCACCGCTATCAGCAAGCAAAGGAGCGGTACGAAAAGCGCAAAAAGAAAAAAGCATGATGAATGACAAAAAGACAGGCCCTTTTTCTCAAAATCGGGCCTGTTTTTACTTTTGATTAAGAAAAACAGAATTTTCTGTTTTCAAATACATATTCTTTTGTTATCATTGTCTTTAAAACTTTAAAGGGAGGACGCGTTAAATGGTCAACTATAATGGTCGGCGTTTTGTATCCGTGAAAAGTTCAGAGAATGGAGAAACATCTTCGAAAATCTATTTTACGTATAAACAGGAGGATGACATTTTAAGCGCAACGTATTCAGGAGGAGATGTTCTCAAGGGAAACATGATCGGCATCGTAAAAGAAGACGGCAGCATTGAATTTACCTATAGCCATATTAATCGAAAGCATGAAATCAAAAGCGGCAAATGTTCTTCCACTCCAAAAACTCTTCCGGACGGGAGAATTCAGCTATTTGAAAGATGGAATGGATTTGGGATGGAAGAAGCTGAAGAAGAATCAATTGTAGAAGAAGTTTCTGACCTGGTGTTTACTCCGCAGATTATTTTTAATTAGATTGTGAATAGTATTGAAGAACAGCCGGGATGATTGAGCTTATCCCCGGCTGTTTTTATTTTCTATTGAGATAGGCAATTAATTGACAATATTAATAAAGCTTTATGCTTCTGCTTTTAGTTCATTGACCTGTGCGTTGTAGACTTCAGTATCCAATTCTTTTCTCGCCTTGCTCGTCAGAATACCGGCGGTCATGGCTCCGCTAACATTCAAAGCGGTTCTTCCCATATCAATCAGAGGTTCAACAGAAATGAGCAAACCAGCCAATGCGACAGGAAGGTTCATAGAGGAAAGAACGAGAAGTGCAGCAAATGTTGCGCCGCCCCCAACGCCAGCAATCCCGAAGGAACTGATTACGACGATAACAATCAGGCTGAGTATGAAAGACGGAGTAAGCGGATCAATTCCTGCAGACGGCGCGATCATAACAGCAAGCATGGCCGGATAAATTCCCGCGCACCCGTTCTGTCCGATGGTAAGCCCGAAGGAGCCTGCAAAGTTGGCGATTCCTTCAGGTACTCCAAGGCTCTTTTGTGTACTGATGTTAAGAGGAAGCGCACCTGCGCTCGTTCTGGAAGTAAAGGCAAAGGACAGAACCGGAAACGCTTTGCGAATATACGTGACAGGACTTAACCCAGAGAATGTAATAAACAGCAGGTGAATGATAAACATGAGTGCCAATGCTATATAAGAGGCGATCACAAATTTCCCAAGTTTTGCGATGGCGTCCAGATCACTAAGAGCTACCGTTTTGGTCATCAGTGCGAGGACTCCATAAGGGGTTAACCGGAGAATCAATGTAACAACCCGCATGACAATAGCATGAACCGCTTCCACAATACTGGCGAACAGTGCAGCTTGATCTGCCTGTTTCCGTTTGACTCCCAGGTAGGCTATTCCTACAAAAGCGGCAAAAATGACAATCGCAATCGTTGAAGTCGGACGGGCCCCCGTAAAATCCAGAAACGGATTTCCAGGAAGGAGGTCAAGAACCTGCTGAGGCAGTGTCTTGTCTTTGATCTGGTCAAACGTGGTCTGAAGCTCTGTTGCACGTGCGAGCTCTGGAGCGCCTTTCGTGATCTGGACCGCTTCGAGATGGAAGGATAGTGCTGCTGCAATTCCGATCGCAGCCGCGATGGCTGTTGTTCCGAGCAATATTCCGATAACCGAACCACTGATTTTGCCGACGTTGTTACTGAGTTTTAATTTTGTAAAAGCAGACAAAATAGAAACGAAAACAAGCGGCATTACCGCCATCTGAAGGAATTTTACATATCCTCCTCCCATGATGGAGTACCAGTCGGTCGAGTTGGCCAGCACCTTGGATGCAGGCTCATAAACAAACTGGAGAATGAGTCCAAACACAATTCCTGCAGCTAAAGCCGCAAAGACACGTTTTGAAAAGGATACTTTCTTACGCTGAAGGTAATACAAACCGCCAGCAAGCAGCAATAACACAACAATGTTCACGATGGTTAAAAAGACATTCACTGTTCTTCCCTCCTTTTAGTTTCCCGCTGCTCTCTCATGAACATAAAAAGGCTCACTTCTTTTGAATAAAAGAGTGAGCCTTCAGCATTTCTGATCAGCAGAGGTATAGTGATGTATTCACTTGATACACTATATTCTGGCTTTTTTTATCGTATTCTTAAAATCCTATTACTTTAACGTTTTATACATCACGATATGCGGTCCGATCGGCGGCAGATCAAACACCTCACCGTGTTCACGAAGACCAAGCTTTTTATAATAACCCGCCACTCCAACTCTTGCATTACACCACCAGGAATCAGTATGCTTCTTCTTCAACATGTCTTCGGCACTTATTAGAAGTCTGCTTCCCGCCTTTTCTTTCCTGTATTCTTCAAGGGTCGCCATTCCGCGCAGACGGTACTGCACGTTTCCTTCAATATCAGGATGATTCTCTTGATAAAAGGAAGCGATAGAAATGAGTTTATCACCCTTATAGGCTCCAAGATGAAACGTTCCATGATCATGATCGCCAGGAAACTGGCAATCTTCCAGCGTTTGATTGGGCCGAAGCACTTTATGTCTAATCTCGTAGGTTTGTTCAGCGGGAATCACTTTAATGTCCAGCATGAAGGTTCTCCTTTCTACTGGCAGGAAGAATTCGATTGAGGAAATGTGTCCTGAAACGTTCTGCATCAACTTCAATGCCGACAGAGATTCCCTTATCTGTTTCCACACCCCTGCTCTGGCCAAGCTTTTCCTGTTCTGTCGATACTCGGACATTCATCGGTTTTGTACTGATAAACGTGGGATCAACTGCAACTCCGACGGCTAATGGATCATGAAGAGCACAGCCGCCGAGACCTGGATTCTTTCTTTCATAAAAATCCATATAGAAACTGCACATATCCGCAAATATTTCAGCAGTCTTTAATCCGCAGCCTCTCCACTCCGCCAATGTTTCTCTCAGCAACAGGGTCTTCATCGTCACATCCAGTCCGACCAAAGTTATAGGCAGCCCTGAGTTAAGTACAAAATCCGCCCCCTCAGCATCCGCATAAAAATTGGCTTCTGCAGCAGGTGTAACATTTCCCGGGACAGTGACTGCGCCGCCCATAATCACGACTTCATTCACCAATCCTGTAATGGAAGGATCTTTTTCAACAGCGAGAGCCAGATTGGTCTGTGTACCAACCGTGATAAGAGTGATCTCATTTGGATGTTTTTTCACCATAGAGATGATAAAATCACTGGCATGCTGTCCTGGTGAGAAGGGTTCGGGCAGCGGCAGCTGAATGTTTCCCAAACCATCTTCCCCATGGACTTCATAAGCTCTATGGCGAGTGCTTTCTCTGCGAAACGGCCGTTCTGCGCCTTGAAAAACTGGAATATCTGCTCTCTCTAATAATTGAAGAACCTGAAGCGTATTTCTTGTCGCTTCTTCTGCTGATACATTTCCAAAACCTGTTGTAATGCCGAGTACGTTTAATTCCGGAGAATGGATCGCATAAGCGATTGCCAAAGCATCATCAATCCCCGTATCCACATCAAGTATGACAGATTTCATGGCTGTTCCCTCTCTTCATTTTCAGTTTCTCTTACATTTAACGGTTTCCGATATAAATGCCTAAACCGATGATACAGACGAGAATCAAAACAACATAAATTGCAGTAAGCCTGCTCAGATTATTTTTCGTTGAGGACCCGTATTTTTCATCCTTTTGGAGACCAATGGCAACGGTAAGCCCTGTTACGATCAAACCAGCAATTATAGCAGTCACGATATATCCCATACTCATCCCTCTTTCTCTTCAACTATACGTAACTAATGGTAATTCAAGGAACGGAAATTGCCAAGTAACCGGAGGCATTATTCACAAATTAGTTGAATAAAAACACAGTGGCCAAACCTAAAAATGTAAAAAATAGTAAAAAATTCTTATGCGATTTTTCCTGTTCTCCTTTAGGATACAGATGGATGTGAAAATTATAGAGACTATTGGAGGCCGTTTATATGGTGCATGAAACACTTCCTGACTGGGTCTGGCTGCTATTTTACTCTTTTATAGCGCTGACTTTATTGGCAACCATCACAAATCTGTTCAAAAAAGTACATTTAAAAGCTTCCATTATTAATCTTACATTTGTCATCGCAACACCTGTAATCAGTTTTACTTTTGCTTTAGGACGTCCTGAAGGCAACACGGAATGGGATCATTTGATTACTGGTATGCTGAGCGGTTCCCCATGGGCCATCATCATTCTGCTAGGCTGCTCTTTTATGCTCTATTGGTGGTTTAGATTTTCATTCCTCTTCGTCAGCCTTAATTCATAAAAAAGCAGGATGGCTCGCTTGCCCTCCTGCTTTTTACTGTTTAATAGAAAGGTGAAATTACCGTGTACGGACTACGCTGAACGGCACCAGATTTCTGTGGCTTCAAGCATCTGGGTACTGGACTTCGGGATTATGGTTCATGCTATGATAGCCATAGATTCTCGTTTTAAGAATCCCTATAAAAGGGAACAATGGTGGTAATAAGTAGGCGGTGCGAGATGGCATTTGATTATGACTTAGACTTCAAAACAATAAATTTTCGCAAGCATCCAGAAAAATACCGTGTCGGCCGTGGTGAACAGGGAGTCCTTTTAGCAGAACCCTATTAAGGGGAGATTCTGCCTCATTGGCGGTTTAAAACTCCAGAAATTGCATTGAAATCCTCTCAAAAGATTTACGGACTCTTTTTGAACTACAAAGAGAAAGACGATCTTGTCGGAATGGATATGGCAAGAAAGTTTCTGCAGATGGGCTATACACGTGCCCAAGATATGCAAACTACAAAGGAGGAAATAATTACGGTGAAGACGGCAAAGTCAATGAACGGCAAATCGATGACACAAAAGCAGAGTCTTCTGCCATTTTTATGAAAAGATGGAAACAGGCAAGAGAAGCGGTTAAATGATAAAATAATACACATAGCTTTCATACTGCAAACAATCGAAACTGAGGTGATGTTATGCCAAACACAAAAGCTTTTCGGATAGGCTACGCAATTATCATTTTATTGGTCATTGTTTTACTCTCATCCAAGGTGGAATTTATCTTCCGTCCGGTGGAAATTATTTTTACTACCTTATTCTTCCCATTCTTGATCGGCGGGGTTATTTTTTATTTATTAAGACCGATCGTCTATTACTTAGATCGCCACAAGGTACCGAAAGTGCTTTCCATCCTGATCATCTATCTGCTGTTCATCGGTCTCGGGACTTTGCTTGTTTTCCTATTAGGCCCGCAGCTGCAGAGCCAATTTAAAAGCCTGATTAACAATGCTCCGCAGATCGTAGACTCGCTTAACGATAAAGTGAACAGCCTGAAGCAGAATGAATGGTTTTCACGTTTTCAGCAAAATGATTACATTACGTTCGACAGCCTTACCTCCAAGGCAAGCGATTACGCCAAAGGCTTTGCCGGCAACATCGGCACCAAGATCTCCAGCCTGATCGGCATCATTACGAGCGTTGCTACAGTTATCGTTACGGTTCCGTTTATCGTGTTTTATTTGCTGAAGGATAGTGAAGGACTTGGCAACAGAGTAGAGAACTTCCTTCCCTATTTAAAAGCAGCAGAAGCGAAACGAATCTTAAAAGATATGGATGAGGCACTAAGCTCTTATATTCAGGGACAAGCAACCGCAGCCTTTTTAGTAGGTGTAATGATGTACATCGGCTACAGCATTATCGGCCTTGATTATTCTTTAATTCTTGCCATAGTCGCTATGATTACCAATATCATTCCGTTTCTTGGTGCGTTTATCGCCTTTATACCGGCTATTATCATTGGTTTGATCATGTCGCCGCTCATGGCCTTAAAGGTAGCTATCGTGGTCATTGTGGTGCAGCAGATCGATGGAAACGTAACTTCTCCACTGATCATGGGAAGAAAACTGGATGTCCATCCGCTAACTGTCATCCTTATCCTGCTAGTTGCCGGCAACATGGGCGGTTTTCTCGGCATGATACTGGCCGTTCCATTTTATGCCCTTCTTAAGGTTATCGTCAGCCATACGTACCGCTTATATCAATTGAATAAAGAAAAAGACCGTAATGGTATTCAGATCGTTGATTAATTTAAAACAGTAAGCCGGTGTGCCGGCTTACTGTTTTTTTTGTGTACAAACCGTTTTCCTTCTGTTCACAAAAACTATGACAAGCTATACCCTTTCAAAAGAAATTAATCATTGCTTCTAATATAATCACACAACTCAATAATCGTACCCTGCGTGTGAACCGGATTAATATAAATTAACCTTCTTCCATATGGATTAATCCGATAGGTATCTTTTAAAAATGTGATTCCTCGACCCTCATACTCTCGTATCGTTTCTTCAAGGTTGTCCACTTCATATGCCAGATGGTGGACACCTTTTCCTTTTTGGCGGATGAACCGTTCGATCGGAGATGTTTTACTCGTAGGTTCTAAAAGTTCTATGACTTGATTGTCCATTTCGATAACGGCGATATGTGTTTCAACCCCTGGTTTCTCGCTCGTATACTGATGAACCAGTTTACCTCCCAGGTTGGTTGTGTAAAAATCAATCGCTTCATTTATTCTTCGTACCGCTATACCGGTATGATCCAATTTCATGAATAACACTCCCTTCTAGTGCACTAGTATACCCAAGAAGGATGATCCTTTACAAAATCTCTCCCCCTAAATTGTTCATAATAGCACCTTGTTCCTTACCTGTAGTAGAATCAAAGAATAGGAGGGATACAATGAAAACGTTTGAAGAAAAGTTGGACCAGTACGCAGAACTTGTTGTAAAAGTGGGCCTTAATGTCCAGGACGGCCAGCGTTTACTGATCAATTCACCCATTGAAGCTGCAGAATTTACGCGCAAGGTAACAGAACATGCTTATAAGAACGGCTGCAAGCGCGTCTTTGTAGAATGGTCAGATACAGAAACAAGCCGTATTCACTTAAACAACGCTTCTGAAGAGGTATTGAAAGATAATATTCCTCAGTGGCAAGTTGACATGCAAGAAAGTTTAATGGAAAACAATGACTGTATGCTCATGGTGACTGGGAATGATCCCAATGCCTTTCAAGGAGTTCCATCCGAGCGCTTATTGCTTGTGCAAAAGAACGCAGGTGAACGACTTGAAAAATTCACAAAAGCAAGACTTGCAGGTGATGTTCCTTGGCTAATCGCTGGAGCTCCGACTGCCGGTTGGGCAAAGAGTGTTTTCCCTGAAAAAAATGAAAACGATGCCATTAAGGCCCTTTGGGAAGCGATTTTCCAAACGGTTCGTGTCGATCAGCCAGATCCAGTAGCAGCATGGAGAGAGCATGGAGAAACGCTGCTAAATAAAGTGAATTATTTGAATGAGCAGAAATTTAAAACGCTGCACTATAAGTCAGAAGGTACTGATCTTAGCATTGACCTTCATCCTGAACATGAATGGATCGGCGGCGGCCATCACTCCACATTCAACACGTTTTACATACCGAATATGCCGACCGAAGAAGTATTTACTGCCCCGCTTAAAGAGGGAGTAAATGGAACGGTATCAAGCAAGAAGCCATTATCGGCAATGGGAAACATTATCGAGAACTTCAGCTTAACCTTTGAAAATGGAAAAGTGGTAGATGTTAAGGCGGAAAAAGGCGAGGATACGCTAAAGCAGCTCCTTAACATCGATGAAGGAATGAAATATCTTGGCGAAGTCGCTCTTGTTCCGTACGACTCTCCAATCTCTAACTCAGGGATCGTGTTCAACAACACTTTATTTGATGAAAATGCTTCCTGTCACCTTGCATTAGGCAATGCTATCAGTATGAACATACCCGGGGCAGAGCAGCTAAGAAAAGAAGAGCTTGAAGCAAAAGGAGTCAATCAAAGCCATGGCCACACCGACTTTATGATTGGTTCTGCAGACCTTGAAATTGAAGCTGAATATCAAGATGGAAAACGTATCCCATTGTTCACCAAAGGTAACTGGGCTATCTAAAGTAGTAAAGCGTAAGCGCCCTGGCTTAAGTCCAACAAGCGCTGGTGCTGGACAAAACAAATAGGGGCTGTCCGGAAAGTCGAAAATTGACCTTCAGGCAGCCCCTTTTTGGCTTGAAAAATCTTCAATGAAAAGTTAATTGAAGTGGAAGATGCGAGACTCCTCGAAAATGAACTTCACATTTTCTTCGTGCGATAAAAAGCTGCCGGAGCCTTCCTTGTCCTGCGGGACTAGCGTGACAGGTGAGACTCCCGCAGGCGCTAGCACCAAAAAGTAGGCGTTCACGCCGGTAAGGCTCACCGCACGCCCCGCGAAAGTAGGAGCTCGCGCCGGTAAAAGCGAGCAGCCTGGAACGGAAATCAACAGCTTACAGACTTCTTGGACAGCCCCTTTTATTTTGGAAACGTGATGATAAACGCTGTACCGTTTCCTAACTCGCTCTCCACCTTCACCTTTCCGTTATGCTTTTCGATGATCCATTGTGCGATGGATAAACCAAGCCAAGCCCTTCGGCATCCGTTCTTGCCTTATCACTTTGATAGAACCGGTCAAATATCCGCTCCCTTTCACTTTCTGCTATTCCGTGTCCGTTATCCTTCACCATCAGATCGATCGAAGAAGCTGCTTTTTTTGCAGATAACAGAATTTGATCACCCTGTCCCGTATGCTTCATGGCGTTATCCAGTAATATATTATTTGCACATATTTTCCAAGTTGTTTTTTGAAATCCGAATACAATATTGCCAAGCATACCAGGCATTCCTTAACATTTCCTTAAGCGGATAAAAAAAAAATGGTGCCAGGCACCACGATTACACACTTGTGTAATTGCGGTGCCTGGCACCGGTAAAACTATCTATAGCGCTTTGCACCTTCATATTTAGGGGCCCAGTAAGAGCTGTCCAACTCAGAAGTGGTTACTCCTTTAGAAGAAGAAGCATGCATGAATTTCCCATCGCCTACATACACTCCGGCGTGAGAAAGATTGCCGTTCCCTTCAACATCAAAGAAGACAATATCTCCAACATGCGGAGAATCTACAGAGGTTCCTTCTTTATGAATATCTTTCACGACGCGCGGAAGATCAATGTTTGCAGCTTTATCGAAAATGTAATTTAAATAACCGCTGCAATCAAAGCCATCCGGTGTTTCTCCGCCCCACTCATAAGGAGTTCCACGGTATTCTTCTGCTTGGTCCACAATCGCCTGCTTGCTGAATACACCGAGAGCTTTATAGACAGAATCTCCTGCGACTCCATCAACATTCATTCCTTTTTCTTTCTGCAATTTCTTTACTGCTGACTCTGTGTATGGTCCAAAGTAGTTAGTTGTTTCATGGTATGTAAAATAACCTTTCTTTTTCAACAATGACTGGAGGTCCTGAACGTCTGAATCATGGGTTTCTGGCTTAAGCGTGTTGTCTCCAAGTGCTGCATGGCCTGCTACTGGATTGACGGCAAGAACACCTGCTACAATAATTCCCGAAACTAATTTTTTCAAAATAACATCCTCCTGTTTAATGAATTCCTAGCCAATTCTAACAACCCATTATGACATGAGGATGAAAATTAGATTACAATGAGATAACAATTAGTAACCAACTAACAAATATACCCTAATTTAATATATTGAAAACATATTAAGTGATTTTTTGGAATAAAAGTGTGCAGTCTTTAATAGCAGAATGATATACTCCAAATAAATACATTTAGTGGAAAGTGAAATGAAGGAGGTGCTTGAATGCACATTCAACAAATGGCGGTTCCTTTGATGCTCATGGCATTTATCATTTATCGCAGAACGAAAAGGACCATTGGTTTTCAGCCTTATAAGCCAGGAAGGCTGGTTTTCAGGATGATCATTTTTGCTGTCATCATGATGGCTTTTCTGGCAAACGCGGCCATGCATCCGACTACTCTCCTTTACGCGGTGCCTGGCACCCTGATCGGAGTTGTCCTTGTCGTATTTGCAGCCAAACACAGTACATATCAATGGCGGGAATCCCAGCTGTTTTACCGGACACACAAGTGGATCGAGGCTGCGGTCCTGATTCTCTTTTTGGGGCGTTTCTTGTACCGTTTCCTGCTTCTTGCCTCTTCATCAGGTACACAATCAGTGCAAAACACGCAATATGGCCAGCATTTTACAAGAGATCCGCTGACTGCTTTTGTTTTCTTTATTCTGGGAGCCTATTACATTGGATTTAACGCATATATTTTAAGAAAAGGGAAAGCCTTGCAAAAAGAAGAGCACCCCGTCCAACCTACTTTATAATTCACACAAACAAACCAGCCGACTACTCTTCTTCAGCTGGATTTCGACGTTTTGAGGCCAATATAAATGCGGGGTGATAAGTTCATGAAAAAGAAAAGACTGCTGGCCATCTTTTTTCTTCTGGTTCTGTGATACTGAATAAAGAAACGATTTCTGCATTTAAGGACAGACAGATCATCGGCATCCCCTTCCCTGTAACTAGGAAAGGGGCTGTCCAAGAAGTCTGAAAGCTGTTGATTTCCGTTCCAGGCTGCTCGCTTTTACCGGCGCGAGCTCCTACTTTCGAGGGGCGTGCGGTGAGCCTTACCGGCGTGAACGCCTACTTTTTGGTGCAAGCACCGGCGGGAGTCTCACCTGTCACGCTAGTCCCGCAGGACAAGGAAGGCTCCGGCAGCTTTTTATCGCACGAAGAAAATGTGAAGTTCATTTTCGAGGAGTCTCGCATCTTCCACTTCAATTAACTTTTCATTGAAGATTTTCAAGCCAAAAAGGAACTGCTGAAGGTCAATTTTCGCCTTTCAGGACAGCCCCTTTTCTCATATTTCAATCGTTTTTATAATTCGAGCCGGATTTCCGCCCACTACCACATTTGCTGGCACATCTTTCGTTACTACAGCTCCGGATGCAATGATGGCATTATCACCAATCGTAACGCCTGGATTGATGACGGCTCTGCCGCCGATCCATACGTTGTCGCCAATCGTAACAGGTTTTCCAAACTCACTCCCTGAATTACGCTCAACAGGATGCAGCGGATGGGTTGCCGTATAAATATGGACACCTGGCGCCAATAAACAATTATCCCCAATCCTGACTTCACATACATCCAATATCACACAATCAAAATTTGCGTAGAAATTCTCTCCAACGTGGATATTATACCCATAGTCACATCGAAACGCCGGCTCGATATAAAGATTCTTTTTTGTACTTCCCAAAAGCTGCTTTAAAAGAAAAACTCTCTGTTCATCATCCGTTTCAACTGTCTGGTTATAGATTCGCGTCAGTTTTCTTGCTGCTTGTCTTTCATTAATCAGCTCAGGATCACCCGCAAGATACATTTCCCCGGCGATCATTTTTTCTTTTTCAGCCCGTGCCATTCTCTACCCATCCTTCCTGCTTACAATGTCTATTTACCATACCAAAAGACGAACAAAGAAAAAACGAAAGATAAAAATTCTCTCAAAATATTACAAAACATGCAATTATTCTCCAGGAAATAATGTTCCTTTATACAAAAAACCTTGGCTGTTTGCAGCAGCCAAGGTTTAATTCGCAATTTATACTGGTACTGAATTTTCGTAATATAACTTCATTCATCCTATCTCTTTAAGGGTTCATGGCTCTCCACTACTTAGGTAAATGTTACTAATAAAGATTATTAACCAAGGTAATTTTCCTCATTTTTCCTCATAAGCCATTTGTAACCGTTTTTACATGATATATTTACAATAAACGACCTATTTTTTAACAAATGGGTGTTAGATTAATAAAGCTTTTTAAGCAAAATCCGCTTTTATATTTAAAAATATGAAGTAAAGGGTGAAAATTCATGAAGACAAAGAGCTACAAAAAGTTATTCAGCCTTGCATTGATTATGGTTTTTATCGTCAGCATGCTGTCTCCGATGGTTTCAAAAAAGGCCATTGCTGCTGATGTGATCTCGGTATCCGATGCCATTTCCAATAATACCGGATCCGATAAAACTGTCGAAGGATACATTGTTGGTGCAGTGAAAGGCGGAAGCGGAACATCTATTTCTTTTCAGCTGTCGGCTCCTTTCTCGCAAGATACAAATCTGGCCATCGCAGATTCTCCTGCTGAAACAAACAAAGCAAAAATCCTTCCTGTACAGCTGCCGGCTGGGGCAGTGAGAGATGGTTTAAATCTTAAAGCTCATCCCGAAAACCTGGGCAAAAAAGTTCAGATTACCGGTGATTTAATGGCCTATTTCTCCGTTCCGGGGCATAAGAACGCCAAAAGCTTTTCTTTTACAGGAGATACGCCATCAGAACCTCAAGCTGAACCGGTTACTGCTTCCCCTGACTCTGGATTGGTGAAAAGCGGAACAAAAGTAGCTTTATCTACGGCTACCGAAAATGCTGCGGTCTATTACACTCTGGACGGAACCAATCCAACATCCAGCAGCAGCCGATACAGTGAACCACTTACCATTAATGAAGATGCAACCGTAAAAGCGATCGCCATCAAAGACGGCCTTAAAAACAGTGAAATCTCTTCTTTTAAATATACGGTCGCATTAACAGGACTTCGAATTCACGACATTCAAGGAGCTTCACACCAGTCTCCATTCGCAAATAAATCAGTTGCGGATGTAGAGGGTGTTGTAACTCACGTGGTCGATGCCAACAACTTCTATATGCAGGACACCACCCCTGACCTTGATGAGAACACTTCTGAAGGCATCCTGATTTACAAAAAGAACCACGGCTTAAAAAACGGAGATCTTGTGAAAACGACAGGCCAGGTAAAAGAATGGGTGCTTGACGGATATCCGGATAAATTAAAAACTGATCTTCCTGTTACTGAAATCAACGCAGAAAACGGGGGCTCTGTTACCGTAACGGAAAGTGGCCATGCCCTTCCAGCTACCGTGGTACTTGGAGATAAAGGCAGACATATTCCAACACAAATCATTGATAATGACAATTTTGGGCTTTTTGACCCTAAAGAAGATGGAATCGATTTTTATGAAAGTTTAGAAGGCATGCGTGTCGAAGTGGATAACCCGAAAATCGTTGCTCCTCAAAACTACGGGGAACTGGTAGTTGTGACGAACAACAAAGGTAACACACCGTTTAATACCTCCGGAGCCATTAATATTTCAAAAGCAGACTACAACCCTGAACGAATTTTCGTGGATATTAACGACAGCAGCTTTATTGCTAAATCCGGAGATTACTTCAAAGGCAATATAACAGGGGTCATGAGCTACAGCTTCAGCAACTATAAAGTACTGACGAACAAAGACCAGCTCCCAACCTTTGTGGAAGGCAAAACAAAGCCTGAAACCACAAAGCTGAGAGGAAAACATAAGAAATTAACGATCGCAAGCTTTAACGTAGAGAACTTCTCTGCCAACAAAGATGGCAAAGATGGGACGAGCGATGAAAAAGCAGAACGGATTGCTGATTCCATCGTCCATAACCTGAATGCCCCTGATATTGTGGGACTTATTGAAATGCAAGATGGTGACGGACCGGTAAACGATGGAAAGACCGATGCAAAGGACAGCGCTGATCGTCTCATCAATGAAATTAAAGCAAAAGGCGGACCTTCTTACGAATATACTGACATCGCTCCCATTGATGGCAAGGACGGAGGGATTCCTGGCGGGAACATCCGTGTAGCCTTTATTTACAACCCTGATCGCGTGTCTCTTGCCCCTGGAACAAAAGGAACAGCAACACAAGCTGTTGAATACAAGAATGGCAAGCTTTCATTAAACCCAGGCCGTATCGATCCGGCGAACCCTGCATTTGAAAACAGCCGTAAACCATTGGCTGCACAGTTTTTATTCAATGGAGAAAAAGTAACTGTCATCGCAAACCATTTCAACTCCAAAGGCGGAGATCAGCCGATGTTCGGTAAAAACCAGCCTCCTGTTTTAAGCAGTGAGGTTCAGCGTCTGCAAATTGCCGGCATCGTCAACAACTTCGTAAAAAGCATTAAAGCCGATGATCCAAAAGCAAATGTTGTACTGCTAGGTGATTTTAACGATTTTGAATTTACCCCTGCCCTTGAAGAGGTAAAAGGAAATGAACTTTCCGATATGATTCAGGAAGTTCCATACCCAGAACGCTACTCTTATTCTTACCAAGGCAATGCTCAGGTGCTGGACCACATCCTCGTGTCCAACAACCTGAAAAAAGACACAAATGTAGATATCGTCCACATTAATTCTCAGTTCATGGAACAGCATGGCCGTGCGAGTGACCATGATCCAGTTGTTGTTCAAGTGAAACTAAAGGAAGACTGCGGCTTGCATAATTTTAAAAAAGCCGACTAATAGAAAGAACAAAACAGGTGCTCTCGGGCATCTGTTTTTTATATCATGCAGGGCTTTTACATATGGTCTTTGAAATCGTAAAAAAATATTTTTTATCAAGATGAACGTTTTGCCATCCCTACCCGTCACATTAATAAAAGGAGGTTTTCATAAAATGAGCAGACATATTGAATATTTAAATGATAAACTTATCATCCATTTTACAGGTTTGACGGTAGCGGCATCGCTCAAAAAAGAAATTGAGGTTCCTCTCTCATCCATAAGCAATGTAAAAATAGATGACTTTAAGATCAACCCGTTAGCCTTCCGTGTAGGCACATCGGGAATCGGAAAAAACGTAAAGCACGGCCGTTTCCTCTATGACAGCGAATGGGTATTTCTCTCCTATTCCAACCATAAGAACGTCCTGATTCTGGATCTGGAAGGTTTTGTTTATAAGAAGATTGTGTTGGAATTAGAATCACCAGAGGAAGCAAAGGCAAAGATTGAAAGCTTAATGGCTAAAGTTTAGTTTGTTGAAGTTCCAAGTTGCTCGCTAGTTAACATAAATCCATTTTGGCGGGTATTGCCTCCGTTTCGGCGGGTAAAATTCATATTTTGGCCGGTAAATGGATGATTTCCGCGGGCATTTTTTATATTTCGGCGGGTAACTGGTTTTCCGCTCATCTACCGCCCCTTTGCCAAAGCCCAAAATCTCAATAGCAAAAGCAACCCAATGTTTCAATTTGGGTTGCTTTTTTACATCCAGCCTTTTTCTTCAGCGCTGCTCTTAAACGGCATCCCGATATCAAGCCAAACAAACACCCAGCTAAGAACGGAGTGCCCCTTGCGGTGGAGAGCTGCACTTCTTGCTTCCTTCCCTCAGCACCTGAACCGAATCCATACGCGATGAAACAATCTCCTCTCTGTTTTTCTTTTTATAAATGCAGTTGACACTTTTTCCAGTAAAATTGACGACCGTGTATGATCCATCCAATTACTTCATAGCTCTTTTTCTGTAAAAAATGCTAAAGTTTCACTCAGAAACCCTGAGCCTCCTGCCAAAATCACTTTTTTGGACATATCATTATCCTTCCCTGAAATGAGTTAGTTTGACTTCCATCTTTCCAATTTATGAAGCTTTATTGTAAAAAACTTGGCCATAAAACGAGGAGCACCAAACTCCACAATCTTCCCCTGTACTCGCTCTTTCATCTCTTCTGCAGTAAGATCAGGGATTACAAAACTTCCATTCTCGTAACAATGGCTGCAATACATTCTGCTTTTTTCACCGTTTAATTCTGTCCCTCCTCCTTTTTCATCCCTTGAGAAAGGCATTCCACAGCTTTGGCAATGTTTAAAAGTTTTCATTTTATCGTCATTCCTTTTTTGATTAGTATTTATTTCCATTCTATCATAGAAAAATTGGTATTTTTGTAACCGTTTGCTCTTGACCGAATTCCGGTGGTAAAGTACCTTAAATATAAGATATAGCCGTTTTGGTTTCTATAAATGAATGAGAGTTCATTCATTTATTTCAGCTAACAAAAGAGAGGAGAAATTCAATGTCCGCAAAATTGCCGGAACATTTCGTCAATCAGCTTGAATTGCCCGTTATCTCAGCTCCCATGTTCCTTGTTTCAAGCCCTGAACTCGTCATCGAAGGCTGCAAATCAGGCATCATCGGTTCTTTTCCGCTGCTCAATGCACGAACGAATGAGGTGCTCGATGAATGGATGCTTCGCATTACAGAAGAATTAAAACAGGCAAAGGCTCAGGATCCTGAACGTAAAATTGCTCCATGGGCTGTAAACATCATTGTACATAAAACAAACAAGAGGTATAAGCAGGATCTTGAGCTCATTCGAAAGCATCAGCCTCCTGTTGTCATCACCTCCCTCGGACATCCGGGGGAAGTGGTGGAAATCGTCCATCAATACGGCGGTCTCGTGTTCTCGGATGTCATTCATCTTGTTCATGCCAAAAAAGCTGCCAAAACCGGTGTTGACGGACTGATTCTGGTCTGCAACGGAGCCGGCGGACATGCCGGAACCATTAATCCGATCGCCTTTATCGGTGCAGTAAAGGAATTTTGGGACGGAATCACCATCCTTGCCGGATGCATTAATAATGGTCAGGATATCCTGGCTGCCGAAGCACTCGGAGCTGACCTCGCCTACATGGGGACCCGTTTTATAGCAGCATCCGAAAGTTTCGCAAGCAATGAATATAAGGAGATGCTGATCGAATCATCCTTTGAGGACCTCATTTATACGGATGCGTTCAGCGGAGTAAACGCCAACTATCTCGTTTCTAGTATTCGCAATGCCGGACTTGACCCTGACCAGTTGAAGAAAAAAGAAGCTGTTGATATGTCTCATTTAGATTCCTCTGATGCCAGGGCATGGAAAGATATCTGGTCAGCTGGCCAAGGTGTCAACAGAATTAAAGAAGTAACGCCGGTTCATCAAATTATTGGCGAACTAAAAAGTGAATATGATCAAACACTGCAATTTTTAGTCAAAAAAACAGAGAATATCGTATCTAGCAAGTAAGGTACTTGTCCAATAGAAACAATAGCAGAGGAAGGTGCCCTCCTGTTCGCAGGGGGGCTCCTTTTTTTATTGATAAATAGAGTCCGCCGCACATTTCTAGTAAATTGTGTGAATGACTTAGGACAAGTTTTTTACTAGACACATATAATTACTGTATAGATGTACCTTAGTGATGAATGCTGCAGAAAGATAATCACTTCACTAGTTTCACCATCTTAGAAAGCTTAAAAAGGAAGTGAAGTTTTTGACTGAAATAATGGTGTCTATCACTGTTCTCTCCTTTCTTCTCACCTTGATTTTCATTTTTTGGCGTCCTTTTGATGTCAATGAGGCCGTCCCTGCAACGATAGGAGCGATTATCGTATTGTTATGCGGAACCGTCTCCCTCCATGATCTTGGCAAAATAGCTGAAACCATCAGTGGTGCTGCCATTACCATCACGGCTACCATTGTAATGGCAATCGTTTTAGAGAGTTTTGGATTCTTTAATTGGATGGCACAAATACTGGCCGAGAAGTCAAAAGGCTCTGGTATCCGACTGTTTTGGAATGTGAATTTACTTTGTTTTTTCATGACTCTATTCTTTAATAACGATGGAAGCATTCTAATCACAACGCCTATCTTGATACTGCTCCTGAAACATTTTCGTTTAAAGAATCACCAGAAAATACCTTACTTGCTTTCCGGAGCACTCATTGCTACAGCATCCAGCGCCCCGATCGGAGTAAGCAATATCGTAAACTTGATTTCCTTAAAAATTGTGGGCATGGACCTCTATATGCAAACAGCCATGATGTTTGTACCGGCAACTCTAGGCCTTGTTTTCCTCGTTCTTCTGCTTTATATGTACTTTTATAAGACGTTGCCCCGCAAACTGCCACAGGGTCCCATTAATTTTTCAAATCCAAAATCACATCCACTGAAGCCTGAAAATACCCCCGTTCTAAAAAATCAAGATTCCTTCATGTACAAAATTCTCCTCTTCGTGTTTTGTGTAAGGATCAGTTTGTTCGTTGCTTCTTACATTGGCATACCGGTTGAAGCCATGGCTGTTTTTGGTTCACTTGTTCTCTTAGGATGGCGATGGATCCATTTGAAAATCAATCCTATGGATATGTTTAAAAAAACGCCTTGGCACATCCTTATATTTGCCTTCAGCATGTATGTCATTATCTACGGGCTCCACAATATCGGGTTAACGGATGCACTTATTCATGTCCTGAAACCTTATGTGGCCAAGCATCACCTGTACGCAAGTCTGCTGATGGGCGGCACGCTCTCAGTCCTTTCCAATCTGTTTAACAATCATCCCGCGTTGATGGTAGGGACTTTGACTCTGACGAATATGGGCCTCGATCCCCTCACCTTAAAGGTAGCTTACCTTGCCAACGTAATTGGAAGCGATGTCGGATCCCTGCTCTTGCCGATCGGTACACTCGCCACTTTAATGTGGATGCATCTGCTTAAAAAAGGCAATGTGAAAATCAGCTGGAAACATTATTTTAAAGTCACAATCGTGGTCATTCCACCGACTGTGATCTTCACCTTGGTCTGTTTATATTACTGGGTCCATTGGTTATTTTAATGGTTATGGAGGAAATTGAATGAAGAATGATTTAAGTAAAGAGTTTCAAGAATTATTGGACAATACCGTCTCAATTGAAGTATCTGGCGGGCACCATCACGCAGGAGTTCTAGTTGATTTGGGACCGGACATTTTTGTATTATTTAATGGCATGGAGTACCTATACATCCCCTCTATCCATGTCCATAACATCCGAAAAATAACTGAGCTGGAAGAAGACCCGATAGTAGCTCCTGCGGAAGTTCCGATTGACCATCATACTGATAAAATATCGTTCAGAAAAACGTTAATGAACGCCAAAGGGCTTTTTGTAAAAATCTATGTGACCGGGAACAAGACTCTACACGGCTACATTACAAGCGTCATGAATGACTATTTTGTCTTCTATTCCCCGGTATATAAAACAATGTATATTACACTCAGCCACTTAAAATGGCTGATTCCCTATAAAGATAACGTCACTCCTTATACGCTCAGCGTAACAAGTTTGCCGATCAGCCACAGCTCCCTCCCCCTTGCACGCACATTTGATGAACAATGCAAAAAACTTGAGAATCAAATGATCGTTCTTGATCTGGGAGACCATCTGCAAAAAACAGGTTTATTGAAAAAAGTCTTTGAACATAAGCTTGCACTAACCAATGCTGAGGGCGAGACTGTCTTCTGGAACCTTCATCACCTCAAAATTATTTACGCGATATAACCCGCTCACCAATTCAACACGAATTGGTGATTTTTTTTGGCACAATGCCGTTTATTCGCTATCGTTCGTCTGGAGGTTTAAAATAAAAGTATACAAGGAGGGATCACATGATTGGATTTATCGGACTAGGCATTATGGGAAGCCGTATGGCAGGCAACCTGATTTCGGAAGGACACGGGCTCACTGTCTACAATCGCACAAAAGAAAAGGCAGACGGTTTACTGGACCAGGGAGCTTTGTGGGGAGAAACACCCAAAGAAACGGCCAAGCATTCAGATATCCTTTTTACAATGCTGACTAATCCTAAAGCAGTTGAAAGCGTTGCTCTTGGCGAAGATGGTTTTTTGCAGCATTTGCCAAAAGGATCCATATGGGTAGATTGCAGTACAGTTAATCCAACCTTCTCGAGACGCATGGCAGAAGAAGCCAAAAAACATGACATTCGCTTTCTGGACGCACCTGTTGCAGGCTCGTTAAAACCTGCTGAGAGCGGAGAGCTAGTCTTCCTGGTTGGAGGGGAGGCTGAGGTTCTTGATAAAGTGCGTCCGTATTTAAATGTCATGGGGAAAGCCATCAGCCACCAGGGGGATCATGGCAGCGGCACGTCCATGAAACTGGTTGTCAACTTAATGCTCGCTCAATCCATGGCTGTCTTTGCAGAAGCTGTCAATTTTGGAGAATCACTCGGACTGGAGAAAAAAAACGTCCTGGAGACGCTGATCGGCGGGCCAACAACTGGAGCGTTTTTAGCCGGCAAAAAGGACAAACTGCTTACCAATCAATACGAAGCAGAGTTTCCTCTCGAACACATTCAGAAAGATCTTAACCTGGTAACCGGAGAAGCGTATCATAACGGAAGTGCTTTACCCATCGCAAACCTGACAAAAGAAATATATGGTTTGGCGAACCAATACGGATTAGGAAAAGAGGATTTTTCCGCCATCTACGAATTTTTGCGCACGCCACAGAAATAGAATACAAGTTTAGGTGTTTATATAAACAAAAAAGGCTGTGCACTGGAAACCCCTTCCCATGCACAGCTCACCTACAACTATAATGTCTTCACAAATCGATCAATTCGGCGCATGGCTTCTTCGAGCTTTTGAATCGAAGTGGCATATGAACATCTTACATGGCCTTCACCGCTCACACCGAATACACTTCCCGGTACGACAGCTACCTGCTCTTTCATCAAAAGCTGTTCGGCAAACTCTTCGGAACTCAGTCCCGTCTTCTCGATGGAAGGAAAGACATAAAATGCACCCCCTGGAATATGGCAGGAGAGCCCCAATTCCTCCAGGGCATGGGTGACCAGGCTGCGGCGCTGGCGATAGCTTTCCTTCATTCTAACAACGTCCTTCTGTCCGTTCACAAGTGCCTCAAGGGCGGCATGCTGCGCCATCGTCGGTGCGCACATCATCGTATACTGATGAATCTTCAGCATTGCCTGCAGGATATCTTTTGGTCCGCAAGCAAAGCCCAGTCTCCATCCGGTCATCGCAAACGCTTTTGAAAAACCCGAGATCAAGATGGTACGTTCACGCATGTTCCTTACCGCAGGAAAACTTGTATATGGTTCATCATAGGTTAGCTCAGCATAGATTTCATCTGAGATAACGAGCAGATCATGCTTCTCTACCACTTCTGCAATTTTTACTAGATCACTTTTGGACAAAACGGTTCCTGTAGGATTGTTCGGGCTGCATAACAGGATGGCTTTCGTTCTTTCAGTGACCGCTGCCTCAATATGCTCAGGCTGCAGCTTGAACTCATCTTTACTGTATGTATGAACCGGAACAGGTACACCGCCAGCCAGCGTTACGGTTGGAGCATACGAAACGAAGCTCGGCTCTACGACAATGACTTCCTCACCGGGATTTACGACGGCACGCAGCGCAATGTCGATCGCCTGTGAGGCACCCACCGTAACAACCATTTCATCCTCTGCACTATAGGTAACGCCAAAACGCCTCCTCATGTAGCGGGAGATTTCCTTTCTCAAATCGAGCAGCCCTGCATTCGCCGTATACGCTGTGTATCCTTGTTCAAGAGAATGATAGCTCGCTTCAATGACGTTCCATGGCGTCACAAAGTCCGGTTCACCAACCCCCAATGAAATAACATTTTCCATGGATGAGGCAAGATCAAAAAAACGGCGGATACCGGATGGCTGGATTGCCTGCACGTTATTCGATAAATATTTTGACGTCTGTTCTGTAATCATGGCGACACCACAATTCGTTTATCTTCCTCATTCTCACTGAATACAAGTCCGTCATGCTTGTATTTTTTCAAGATAAAATGGGTGGTTGTGGAAATAACAGAATCGATGGTTGATAGTTTTTCAGAGACAAACCTTCCGACTTCAGCCATTGTTTTCCCTTCAATGGAAACTGACAAATCGTAGACACCTGACATGAGATAGACCGCTTTCACTTCTGGAAAACGGTAGATCCGTTCAGCCACTTTATCAAACCCTACTCCGCGCTTAGGTGTGACCTTGACGTCAATCATCGCGGTAACTGCTCCCTCATCTGTGCCCTTTGTCCAATTGATGATAGCTGAATATCCGAGAATGACTTTTTCGTTTTCAAGCTTTTTAATAATCTGTTTCGTTTCCTCTTCTGATATGCCCATCAGTTTGGCAATCGTTGATGTTTCAAGGCGGCCGCTTTTTTCAATAAGCTGCAGCAATTCACGTTCTTTCGCATCCATTCCAATCACTCGCTTTACGTAGAATATGATGAACATTATAACAAATCCAAAGACAATGGCCACCCGGAAATTTATTTTTTAATGCAGATGTAATTTCCTCGCAGTGGTACAGAGATGTATTGGAATTATTTGTTTCTTCTAGTACACTTTAAACCATAGATTACTTAAGGAGAGTACAAATGTTTAAAATCTTTATCGTAGAAGATGACAGCCGCCTTGTCGAATTACTGGAAAACTTTTTGCAGAAGTATGGATTTGTAACGTTCGCAGTCAAAAACTTTGATGCTGTGACAGCTGATTTTCAAGCGTTCGATCCCCATCTTTCTTGTTGCTCAGGTGCTCTACTTTCTTTTCATCAGGCAGCGATATTTGCGCAACTTAAGAAAATCATTGATCTAAAAAAATCCAGTAAAAAAAGCATTGGAAAATCATTCCAATGCTTTTTTGCCATCTTATACAAACATGTTCAGTATCAGTGCTCCCCCGAAAGCAGTGAAGGACAGAATAGTTTCAAGCACAGTCCATGTTTTAAAGGTTTCATTCACTGTTAAGCCAAGATATTCTTTTACCATCCAGAATCCGGCATCATTGACATGAGAGAACATAAGTGAGCCTGCACCCGTTGCAATGACAAGAAGTTCAAGGTTAACGCCAGACATATGTTCAATAATAGGAGAAACGATTCCCGCCGCCGTTGTTAAAGCGACGGTTGCGGACCCTGTTGCAATCCGGATCAGACCCGCAATTAAAAAGGCCAGGACGAGTGGAGAAAGTGATAAGTGCTGAGACATCTGCCCAATCGTATTCCCTACACCGCTGTCAATTAGAATTTGCTTGAAACCTCCGCCAGCACCGATGATGAGTATGATGGAGCCAACAGGAAGCAGGCTTTCTTCAGAGAATTTTTTCAGCATATTCCTGTCCATTCCTTGACGGATACCAAGGAAATAAAATGCAGCAAACACCGCGATCAGCAAGGCAATAATCGGACTTCCGATAAATGCCATAATCTTTTCTGCCCCTTTGGAAATCGCCATATAAGGTGCGACTGCTGCCAATACCATCAATAGGACAGGCAATAAAATAATAAAGAATGAAAGTCCTGTATGAGGAAGTTTTTTATAATTGGTATTGAAGCGGATCAGCTCAGGCTCCCCCTGAGGCACAACACGTTTATGAACCCATTTTGCAAAAAGCGGTCCTGCAATTATGGCAGCTGGAATAGCGATGATCAGAGAGTAGATCAATACTGTACCCAGGTTCGCCTTGTAAATGCTAATCGCTGTCAATGCTCCAGGGTGCGGAGGCACAAGTCCGTGCACGATAGATAATCCTGCAATAACAGGCAACGCGATCAATAAGATATTTTGTTTTGTTGTCTTATGAATAGAAATAACAAGCGGCAATACGATCAGGATTCCGACTTCAAAGAATACAGGTATACCGATGATGAAACCTGAGAAAAGCATTGCCCATGGCAATTTCTTCACACCGAACTTTCGAACGAAGAAATCAGCAACCTGCATTCCAGCACCTGATTCAGCCATCATTTTTCCTAAAATTGTGCCTAGAGCCAGAATACCGACTAAATGGCCTAAGACTCCGCCGACCCCTGTTTCGTAGGCGCTTACAATTTTGTCAAGAGACAATCCTGTAGCGATGGCCAGAAATAAACTGGCCACAAGTAAACTAATAAAAGCATGCCACTTTAACCATGATACACCAAGAATAACGATCACAATGGCTAGTAACGTGACGAGAAGCAAATAAGCGTCCAAAATCGTTCCACCTTTCTAGAAAACCCTTTCATTTACATTAAACATTATGCTGCTTGTTTCACAAGAAAGAAGCAACACTTAACATTTAACAGACTTAATCTTATCAAAAAATTGCACAGTTTGCACAACTATTTGCTTATGGTCTTTTTTACCATTATCATGCCAAAGTTCGCTGCTGCTTAGCGTTCCTAAAATAAACACGATGATCGGTCCATTCCCCAAACTCAAAAATAAAATCTCTCCTTACACATTCGAATTCCATACCAACAGATTCAGCCAATTTTATAGAGGCAGTATTGTCCATATTAATGTGGGCTTCAATCCTGTGGTATCCTAGCTGGGTAAAGGCCATATTCAGTACAGCTTTGACTGCTTCTTTTCCATAGCCATGCTCCCAGTATGTATTTAATATCGTATAGCCTATTCTTCCCCATTGAAATTCATTCCGCATCAAGGTTGATAGATCGATAACGCCGACATGTGCTCCATCGTCTTTTCTGAACACACCGAGGATATAGGCTACATCCTTATCCATTAATTGCTGGTGTTTGTTTACCATTTCATCAAACCAGGCTTCGGTATAATCAGACAAATCGATTTTGCCTTCATCAAACTTATTGCGCGCTGGATAACAATGAGAATATTGAGTGTACCAATTTCTGTAATCATTGGTTATATAAGGTCTGATCACAAGCCGTTCTGTTATTTCTTCCAGTTTTATTACACGAACCATGGTCTTCAGCTCCAACCTTTTCATTGTAAACTATTCCAAATTATAGTAACAAACGTTCTTGGAATCGGAAAGAGGAAAGAGACCTTTCCTTTTTCCTTCATTTGCATTACGATAAATGAATTGAAACCGTTTATGAGAAAGAAGGAAAAAAACATGATTCGTTTATATGCTGCACTTGCGGGCTTAAGTCTTATTTGGGGACTATCTTTCGTGTTTATGAAATGGCTGCTTGAGCCTGCTGGCGTATGGGGAGTCGTATTTTTACGGACACTGGCGGGAGCACTTATTCTTTTACCAGTTATTTGGAGCAAGAGAAAAGAGATAAAAAACAAGCTTCCCATTAAATGGCTGATCATTACCGGAATTTTCAACTGCGGTTTAGCTTGGGGACTGATCTCATTAAGTGAGACAGTCATCCAGTCCAATACGGCTTCCATCCTAAATGCGACGACACCGATCTGGACCGGTTTAATTGGTTTCTTTTTGTTTTCCTACAGGTTAAACAAGCAGCAGTGGATCGGAATTCTCATTGGATTTTTCGGCATACTGGTTCTTATGGACTTTCAATTCGGCCATTTGTTTGGAACTCAGTTCGTAGGAATCGGCACGATGCTTCTTGCCGCCGTCTGTTACGGCCTCTCTGGACAGCTCACCAAAAGGTATTTGTCAGGAGTCGGCGTTGCCGTCATTACATTTTTCACCTTACTGACTGGTGCAGCCGTCGGCCTAATCGGCGTACTTTTTACCGAGCCTGTTCATTTCCAGCAGCTTCTTCATCCTAAGCCGTTGTTTGCCTTGGTCGGCCTCGGTTGTTTTGGTTCCGGTCTGGGCCAGCTTATCTATTTTTACTTGAATAAAAACGGAAGCCCTGAGTTCGCAGCTACAGTCACCTACCTGATCCCCGCCAGCGCCATGATTTGGGGATATGTCCTTTTGAGAGAGCCTGTTACCCCCAACTTGATTATCGGCCTCCTCATCATCTTTGCCGGGGTTTATCTCTCATCGAAAAAACCCAGAACAAACAAAACAGGAGTGAAACTGAAGAAATCTTCTTGAGTTAAGTGGAATACGCGCCAATCTTCAACAAATACGCACCAATTCAAAAAAGAGGCACTCCATTTTTAATCGGGTGCCTCTTTCAATTATCCTCGTATGTGCTCTTTATATAGTTCTTTTATTCTCCCAGAACAGAGGAGCTTCATATATCTCTTTATTTTCTCTTCTGGCCAGCCCCACCATCTCATCTCCATCAGCATACTGATCTGAGTATCAGTAAACCTCTTCTTAATCACTTTGGCAGGGTTTCCGCCTACGATCGTGTAAGGTCCGACGTCTTTTGTAACCACTGCCCTCGCCGCAATAACCGCTCCATCACCGATTCGTACACCGGGCATAATCATTGACTCCGTTCCGATCCACACGTCATTGCCTATTACTGTATCACCTGAAGGTCTGTACCCGTCACAGCTCCCTCCCCAGTCATCATCTGTATAAAAGAAAGGATAGGTTGTCGTCCAGTCGTACCGATGACCTTGGTTTCCTGACATGATAAAGACAGCACCTGAACCGATCGAACAGAATTTGCCGATGATCAGCTGGTCTTCACCCTTTTTCTCAGAAAGGTATCGAACACAATAATCTTGAAAATGCTCCTTGTGATAAAAACCAGAATAATAGGTATATTCCCCGACTACAAGATTCGGATTGGTTACATGCGCCTTCAGCATATGGCTTTTTTTCCAGCTTTCAAACTCGTTCTTTTCCATTGTTTTTCCCTCCTGAAAAGTATTGACTGTTCTTTTGCAGGAGGGTTATTTCACTGTTTTCACCATCTCTTTCACCCCAAACTTAATTATCCCTAAATTCCATATACATCCATTTTAACTTTAATCTCCATTCTGATGCCAGACAATTTTGTTTATTCTTTTTAAGGTTCATATTATAGTTACAATAAAACGATTAGAGGGGGATATTGCATTGCGAAGCAAACCAGATACAAATGAGTATAATTCCTATTACGAGAAATACATAAAGGCTCTGCCTGAACAGGACATCGTCAGTCTATTAGAAGAACAGGCTGAAGAAACGCGGCAGTTGGTACAAAACCTTACCGAACAGCAAGGACTGTTTAGATATGGGCCTTACAAGTGGAGCATAAAAGAAGTCATCGGGCATATGACGGATACGGAACGAATTATGGGGTTTCGGCTGCTTTCGATCGCACGAGGCGATAAAGGGATGCTTCCTGGTTTTAATGAAAATGCCTATGTGGAACAGACCTACTTTGACAGACAGCCGCTTTCTGAGTTATTACAGCAAGCACAAGTTGTCCGCCAGTCTACGATACTGTTAATAAAAAGCATAGATGAGGAAACATGGACCCGAAGAGGGAATGCAAATGGTTCAGACGTTACTGTCAGGGCTATTGCTTATATTATTGCAGGCCATGAGAAACATCATCTTGGGATTTTAAAGGAACGTTATTTTAGCAGCGAAGATTTTCCAAGGCAATAAGAAAACAAGCTCTCATCCCCTTTAATGGGTGTAATGAGAGCCTGTTTTTTATTAAAGTGATCTTCTCAAAATATCCATCACAGATTCCGGATCGAGCTCTTTATAAGTGCCCACTCCAGGTTTGATAAACGTTTTTTCGACGATGCTGTCAAATTGGCAGTCGTCTATGCCATAGTCACGAAGCGTACTTGGTGCACCAAGCGAGTTCCAGAAATCCCGGAGCGCTTTTGCGCCATCTTTAGCCAGTTCACTGTCGGTCTTGCCGGAAGGATCCATTCCAAAAACATTAACCGCAAGCTGCTTCACACGCGATGGATCTTCCTTCAGGACATGCTCCAGCCAGTTCGGGAAAAGGATGGCCAAACCGCCGCCATGCGGAATGTCATATAGAGCAGAAACCGCATGCTCGATCCTGTGTGTCGCCCAGTCACCTCCATCTGTCCCATTCAACAGCGTATCATTGAAAGCGGTTGTGCTTAAATACATCATCGTTTCCCGGAGGTCAAACGACTGCATGTCCTCCAAAAGCTTTGGACCAGTTTGAATGGCGGTACGAAGTAAGGATTCGATAAAGCCGTCGATCATCGGTGAATTTTTTGTACGGTGGAAATAGCTTTCAAGCGCGTGAGACATGCTGTCCACGATGCCATAAACCGTCTGGTCGCGGGGAACAGAAAAGGTATAAACTGGATCTAGAATCGAAAACACAGGATGAACATGAGGCGACGACCAGCCAAGCTTATCCTTCGTATCCCAGTTCGTAATCACTGATGTCGAGTTCATCTCTGAACCTGTTGCAGCCAGCGTTAAGACCGTACCGATTGGCAATGCATCCTTAATCTCTGCTTTGCGGGTGATCAGATCCCAAGTATCACCATCATACTTTGCACCAATTGCGATGGCTTTTGTGCAATCAATGACACTGCCTCCGCCTACTGCCAGCAGCAAATCGATTTTTTCTTCTTTACAGATGTCTACGCCTTTATGGACGGTTGATAAACGCGGGTTCGGTTCTACGCCTGACAGTTCAAAGACTTGAGCTTCTGCATGATTTAATTCATTCATCACTTCATCATAGACTCCGTTTTTCTTGATGCTGCCTCCGCCATATACGACGAGTACTTTTACTGAGCTGCCTAATTTATCAAGCTCTTGGGACAGCTGGCTGATTTGTCCTTTCCCAAAAAATAATTTCGTTGGATTATACTGAACGAATGTATTCATCTCTTTATCAGCACCTCTGTTTATTGGTTTCCTTCTCACTTTATCAGAAAGAAACCAGCGAGAGGTATGGAGAATTTTTAATAGTCATTATCAATTATTTTGATGATCTGTGTCGTTAACGAGTTCAATAAACTGCCTTATTGGTGTGGAAAGATATTTTTTCTTGCTGTAGATGATCTGAGAATAGAGATGGATGCTATCATCTTCAAATGGAATCCTTTGCAGTTTTCCAGAAGCCAATTCCCTTTGGACTGCGATTTCGGGTACAAGGGCTACACCCAGGTCATCAGCTACACACTGCTTAATGGCTTCCAGGCTGCTGAAAGAAATCACGGATTGAGGCTGTATGCTATGTTCGGCAAGGAGCTGTTCAAGAAGCGTTCTGTACGGGCATCCCTCTTCTGTCAGAATGATGGTCTCGTGTTTTAAATCACCGGCCGCTACACTGTTTTTAGTGCTCCATTCATGCTTTGGTGAGGCTACCATAACCATCTGCTCTTTTCTGATCGGAATAACCTCCAGATCGTTTGACGACTGAATTCGGTCAAGCAATACGGCAATATCAAACTTTCCTTCAAGAATACCTTGAACGAGGTTTGGACAGAGTCCAGCTTCAAGCATAATTTTTAGTGATGGATGCTGATCCTTTAGCGCTTTGATGTAAGGGGTAATAAAATAAGCCGCCAATGATTCCACCGTTCCAATCCGTATACTGCCTCGCAGGTTTCTTTCATCGGTCAGGCGCTCGCTCGCTTCTTTAAGCAGGCTGAGGATTTTGTCCACATAAAAAAGCAGATCCTCCCCTGATTGGGTGAGCACCATCTTTTGTCCGGAACGCTCAAAGAGCCTTACTTTGTATTGGTCTTCCAGTTTTTTAACCTGGGTGGTCACACTTGATTGCGCGTAGCCCAGTTCCTTACCAGCCCGGGTAAAGCTGCCCCACTTCGCCACTTCCTTAAACGTATAAAAATAGTTTAAATCCATAAAAACCTCCGTCGCCATCTTCTCATCTCCCGTTATTTTACCATGGAAGCAGGAGGATTAGTCTTTTGCAGAAAAGAGTTGAGATGGTCAGCAGCTTAGATTACCGTTATTTCACAAACAGTTCCATATGGTCCTCATCATAAAAAACGCCGTCGACCTGCATTGCCCTTGTTTCCGTTCCATACGATGCAAAGCCCAATCTGGTATACAGCTTTTTTGCGCTTTCGTTGCTTGAAACGACAGTCAGGTTGATCTTCTCGATTTCTTCCATATCCTTTGCTTTTTGGATCGCAGCTTCCATTAAAGCTGTTCCTGCACCTTTTCCCCTGCTGCGGGAGGTCACATACATGGCAAAGATATTGGCTTTATGGCTCATTTTCCTATGGCTTTCTTGTATGAGGGTGACGATGCCGACCATGTCTCCATCTAAAAAGGCGCCGAATGTATGGCTCCCATCAGCACTGAAATTTTCTTTTACTTGTTCAATCGGATTCTTCCGCTTAACCGCTTCCTCATAACTCGTTGCAAATGCCTCTGGAGAAAGCATCAATGCCTCCAGCCTTAGTGTCCAATATTCCTCAGCGTCCACTGCTGCCAGTTCTCTGACTTCCATTTGAACTCCTCCTATTTTTCCAGCGATTTGTAAAACCCTGCCCCTGTCTCTTCAAAACCTCTGTTTTAATAAAAGAGATGGAACTCCACTCTCCGTTTACCCGGTATTCACAGCCAGCTTTCGAACGCCCTTTCTGCCTGCCCACCCTTCAGCCTGTTCGAGCAGCTGCTGGCCGATCTTTTGATTACGAACCTCTTCTTTAACAACCAACGCAATAATTTTCTGCTACAATTGTGTGGTAATCAGGATGAACTGCGATTTTAGCAAACCGCTCCTCCATCGCTTTTGTTTCTGTTGGATACCCTAGTTCTCCCTTCAAATCTGCAAGTTCAGGGATATCCTTCTCCTCGGCTTCTCTCAATAACATATTTCTTCTTCCTTTCTATTGATCCATCTCTTCTTTCTATTCGTCGATGGTTCTCCCCAAGGCTGCCATCTTATTGACGGTGTTCCAATTTCTCATTGTGCCGGGAATCTTCAATTTCTGAACAGGAAATTTTATGTCTCTAAGGCTTTTACGGTATAAAAGATAAAGTTCCCGGTTCCTGACCACAAAATCCAGGTCCTCATTTTTATAGGGCTTCAGTATTTCAATGGCTGATTCCGCTGGCTCCTCCGGAAAGAAGATAACGTGAATCGTTTCACCCTCTTTTAATTCATAGACTTCAAATGGAACGGAGGAGATCGCTTCCTCTAACTCATGCTGAGTTCTCAGCATGACGGTTACGTCAAAACCAAATTCCTCAAGAATTTTGTCTTCTATTTTTTTCTGAAGTGTCTTCTCCTCTTCATCAGCTTGAAAAATGACATTCCCGCTCTGAATGTATTTTAACCTTTTGAAGCCCCATCGATTCCAAAAGTCCACGCAAAGTTTCCATCTTTATTTTTTTATGGCCGCCTACATTAATTCCCCTCAGCCATGCAATATAGGTTTTCATATCTCTTCCTCCTTTTGCTTTATTTAAATGAAGAGTCAGCTTAGGGCAGCTTTCCTAGTTTTTCATTAAAAAAGCATCAATTCTACGATGGTCCTATTAACCGATAAAATCCCTTAACATTTCAGTAAAACCAATTTAATGATATAGCACTATTATTTAAGAGTACAATAAGTAACGGGGGTGCCGATCAGCGCAGAGAAGAGTCGCTTAAAGGCATTCCTACCAAGCCGGGCTACGATCGAGATGAGTGGCCTATGGCGATGTGCGAAGAAGGCGGATACGGGGCAGACATCCGCTATGTAACTCCATCCGATAATCGTGGTGCAGGTTCTTGGGCCGGCAACCAGCTGGAAGACTATCCTGATGGAACTAAGGTTTTTTTCATCGTTCAATAAGGTAAACATGAAGAGCGTTTAACTTTTCAAAAGGAGGCACACCGATTTGATAAGTGAGCTAACCGTTTCCTACTCCCAATTAATTGTATACAACAAAGGGATCAAAAAACCCTTTTTAGACTGGACAGCTGCCGATATCAAACGTGGCTACATCCTGAGGGACGGACTCATTTCTTTCGAGGCAGTGTCGGACTACAAATGTGAGATTGCTGTCTCTTCACCTCTCCATTATGACGAAAACGTGAATTCAACGCGCACGTTTTCTCTTCCTTTCAAGGTTGAAGCAGAAGGAATCATGGTATCAAGCGTTGGTGCCAACAGCTTGGAGTTCACCATTGAACCTGGTGAATATACACTCTTTGCTGATACCGTTCCACTGGGGCAGCCGAAAGCGAACGGCCTGTATAAAGTGCGCTATGAACTGCAGTTTGTACCAAATTAAAACGAAGTGAAGTGAGGAAGGGGCTGTCCAAGAAGTCTGTAAGCTGTTGATTTCCGTTCCAGGCTGCTCGCTTTTACCGGCGCGAGCTCCTACTTTCGCGGGGCGTGCGGTGAGCCTTACCGGCGTGAACGCCTACTTTTTGGTGCAAGCACCGGCGGGAGTCTCACCTGTCACGCTAGTCCCGCAGGACAAGGAAGGCTCCGGCAGCTTTTTATCGCACGAAGAAAATGTGAAGTTCATTTTCGAGGGGTCTCGCATCTTCCACTTCAATTAACTTTTCATTGAAGATTTTTCAAGCCAAAAAGGGGGTGCCTGAAGGTCAATTTTCGACTTTCTGGACAGCCCCTTTTTTGCATTTGGAAAAATAAACTGAAAAACAATGCCGCACGAATATTACACCCAAGTGCTAGAAAGCGCTCAATGCACTAAAAAAAGCTTTCAAAGTTCCTTTTTGCACTTCGGGGATCATTGACAAGTGTTCCGCTGTGAAACTTGTGATTCATGGCGTTATCCCGCCATGCTTTAGTAGAATCATAGTACTCCTGGTTCAGGTCGACGGGTGAGATCAAGATCCCTTCTCTATCCTTTGCAAGTGATGGCTGCAGCATCTTCTTTAACTGCGTTTACAGTAAGTTCAGCTCCTAAATCCTTTGCAAGTTCTAATTTATCATCACTCGTATCCACTGCACAATATGAAATCCCATGGCTTTAGCATATTGGACGGCTACATGGCCAAGACCCCCGATTCCGAATATCGCTACCCAATCACCAGGTTTAGCTTCACTTACTTTTAAAGCTTTAAAGGTGGTAACACCTATAAAGATTTTGGTACTTTAATCACATAATCAGCATCTGCTTTGCAATATTGAGCATAAGCGTTAAGCCATAACGCATTCCTCCCGAATATTAGTCTGCCTGCTCAACACACGCTTTGTTCCTGCTCTCTTAGTACACCTTGATTGTAATGGATTTACTTGCAGGAGTATGTGATGAATTTCACATATAAAACTAAAAAAAGACAGACCAGCGGCCCGTCCCCAAGACTTATTTATTTCCCTTTATCCAAACGGCTTTAATAATGAAGTACACACGCTGATCCAAAATTTCATCATCTGCTGATCCCTTCTGCTTTTGAACGGTGTGAACCTCTTAAACTACTATTTCATTCACTTTCTGCAGCAGCTCTTCACTCCATCGCCAATCGCTGATTTTTACAGCATCTGTGACATGATGCACTTTGCTTGCCCCAACGATGGCTGAAGTGACTGCAGGCTGATTTAAAACCCAGGAAAGAGCGAACTGTGAGAGGCTCACCTTGTTTTTCTCAGCCAGTTGGCGATACTGGCTGACAAGTTCAAAATTTCGGGGAGTGAAATAATTTTGAATGAGCCGCTCTCCCTTTGCCGCCCGGCTTTCTTCAGGAACATCATCAGCATTCTTATATTTACCGGATAACATCCCTCTGCCCAATGGGCTGTATACCATCACGCCGACCTCTTCAGACTCACAAAACGGCAGCAGCTCCTGTTCAATCTCTCTGGACAGCAGATTATATTGCGGCTGCACAGAAACGTATTTCTCCAGATTCATTTTTTCACTAATTCCATGTGATTTCATGATCTGCCAGGCGGCATAATTTGAACAGCCGATATATCGCACTTTACCGCTTCGTACGAGATTATCAAGTGTTCGAAGCGTCTCTTCCAATGGTGTGCTGTTGTCAAAAAAGTGAACCTGGTACAAATCGATGTAATCGGTTTGCAGGCGGCTCAGAGATCGATCTACTTCCTTCATTATATGACCACGCGATAGACCGGATTCATTCTTGCCATGGCCCATTCGGATGCCCACTTTTGTTGCTAAGACGACGTTCTCTCTTTTTCCCTTCAGTGCCCGTCCGATAATTTCTTCAGACTCTCCTGTTCCATAGGGAATCTCCGTATCCTGGCCTTTACCATAATAATTGGCCGTATCAATAAAGTTGATGCCCTGTTCCAGTGCGCTGGCTATGATGGAATGCGATGCCTCCTCGTCAATCCACCTGCCAAATGCCATCGTTCCTAAACAAATCGACGATACATCCAATCCTGTCCTGCCCAATTTTTTATAGTGCATGCTATCACCTCTTAACTACAGTTCTACCACACCTTTTCAGAATGTTTAAATTTTTCGGCTTGGATGCACCCAATGTGCTGGCTTTGTGAGAAGCCGCGGCAGCTTTGTCCGGGCATCTCCTTTTGCGGCATTCACTTGGGCTTGAGTGAGAAAAATGCTTCCCGTCAGATCAGCGCCTCTAAGATCAGCATCCCGGAAATCTGCTCCGATAAGGTCTGCCCCCCTAAGATCGGCTTCTCTCAGATCGGAAGCAATAAAATAAGCCCCTCTTAAGCTGGCTCCTCTAAAATCTGCTTTTCGTAAAGCAGCTCCCATAAAGTCCACTCCCCGGCCAAAGCTTTTCTTAGGATGTTGGGAGTGAATATGCTTTCGATACAATTCACTGACTTTTAAAAGAAGAGCATTAACAACTGCCCGGTGTGCCGGTATATCCAGTTCAACAATATCCTTAGGATCAAGCAGGGTAAGCCGTTCTGTCTTACTGAACACTGATCTCAGATGATCACGAATTGGAAGCGAGGTCTCCAATGTCAGTGCTTCATCCAAATACCAAAGCATTTCTTGAAGCTGCTGCATTTTAGGAAAGACGGTAAACATCAGATCTGCTCTGACTGAATCTGTTCGCCAGTCTTTGCCCTCGAACGTTACTTTTGAAACTTTTTGCCCCGCTCCAAAACAGTCATATACGGAACAGCCTCTGAACCCTTCCTGTCTTAAATTTTGATGAATCGAGCATTTAAAATCCAGTGTTAAATTGGAGCAAGGAACCCTACCGTCTTTATCGACTGGGAAATCTGCCGATGAAGCAAAAGGCAGTGCCGTAGAAGCAATTCTCACAATCAGCACGTAAATCATTTCGGTTTGTTCGTAGCTGTCTTGTACCATTGGCAGTATTAGACAATACGTACACCCTCTTTGTTTAAATTTTTATCGTTTCAGTTTCAATACATCCTGTTCGTATCTGCAGGCAGGTGACGGATATATTTTAAATGTGCGGTTACTTTTTGGTCTTCCTCATAGGGATAACTGAATCCCAAGCAGTCTGCAAGTTCAAAGGCTGCCTTCCGGAAAAGGCTGCCCATCTCGAAAAGGGCTTCCCACATATTCTCATACTCACCGTCCGTATAGGTTTTAACGAACTGAACATACTGCTCAGGCTTAAGCAAGAACATGAAATACTTGCCGTGCTTTCCGGAGTCTACAGAAAAGTCGTGCCTCATTCCAATATGCCATTTCAGCATAAGTACTAGCATATCGCGGACTGGCCCGTCAAACATCGCTTTGGCATATGGAAGTTCACGCCTCCATAATCCTTTGGCAATATAGGTACTCACCCACCAGAACTCGTTGCAGCAATCCGAAAAATCTTTTTCTGAAGGACGATTTGTTATGTAGTCTCGATTACTTGATTCAGGCAAATCAGGAAAAATCCCGTCCTTGTCCAGAACCACCTTACTCAAGCTGTCATGCACCATGTCTTGGACCTTTTCTTCAGAATAAAAAGTAAGATCGATACGTTCACCATCCATAAACTGCATCAGATACGTAAACTTTTCGTTCGTTCCCCATAACTCCCGCGTCCCCATGGCATCAGGAGTCTGCATGATCATGATTTCACCGAATGATGAAATCCAGCTTCGGTTTTTAATATAGTACGGTACATCTTTTGTAACAAAAAGAACATCGTAGTCTTGAAAAATATCCGGCGGCACGTTCGGATTTACACGAGAACCATTCAAAATAACAGCTCGAATCCGTTTTTCCTTCTTTGCAAACTCTACTATTTTTCCAAGCATGTTTTCCTTCTCCCCCCTTTACTGCTACATTCCTTTTCTTCGGCTTTTTTTCTTTTTTAATTCGTAAATGCTGGTTACATTGTCCTTATGTTTTTTGGAAGAATTTCCGGATCCCGGATACATTGCTGTGGCTGCAACCATACTGAACAGCAGCAGTACGGACCATAAGGTTTTTTTTACCCAGGCAACATCAATCCAGACGGTAAGCAGTCCAATGAAAATGGTCAACACGAACAAACCGATCCATACTTTATATAAAGAATCGCCCCTCTGCTTCATATACTCTCTCCTTCAACCAATGCTTACATTAATGTATGAAAAAAACGCCCGGCTCTACAACCAGGCGTTCATTCATTCTATACTTCTCCCCTAATCTCCTGCTTTACCCCACTCTTTTTCATAAGCGGCAGCAAGGTGGCCACTCCTACAAAAAGGAGGAGTGCCGCCACTTCATAGATCAGAACGATCGATAAGTGCGATTTCATCCAGCCTGCGACCGACATGGTAATCACCATCGCTCCCATAAAGAGCGGATTTAAGATGCCGTTGACACGCCCAATGAATGCCTCTTCTGTATTTTGCAGAATCATTGTATTGATCCCGATATGGATGCATGGCATAAAGAGACCGGAAAAGAATTGAGCTGCAAGTGTGAACCATAGTACAGTTGAGAATCCCATTCCGATAAAACCAATCGCGCTAGCCGCCAATCCCATCGCTAATAGCACCTGTGGCATGATTTTTTTAGACATGGAAATGGTCAATCCTCCCCCAAGAATCATGCCAATTCCAAACGCTGCCATCAGCCATTGCAGCTGTTCTTTAGGAAGTCCGAGCCGTTCAGTTATCAAAAAGACACCGAGCGGCTGAGTCAGGCCGATCGCGAGCCCGGCAGCTGCAAAACAGCCCCCAAGCAAGGTTAAAGGCTTGCTGCCTAACACATAACGAAAGCCATCCTTCATTTCCTGCATTAATGTTGTGGTTGCTTTTTCCTCATCATCTACACGGTCTGCAGGCAGCATAAGAAGGGTACCCGCTGATAATAAGAACGCCACGCCCATGACACCAATCGCTGCCATGATGCCGAAATGCTGATACACGAATGTACCGATAATCGGTCCAAGAATCATAAACAGAGCAAATACCGTTTGATACATCGACATCCCCATTTGGACAAGTTCTGCCGGGACATGAAGCTTAAAGAGCTTCATTCCTGACGGCTGTGAAAACTGAGAAAGGATGGAAGATACGAGGGTCGCAAAGAAAATGACCTTCCAGCTTCCCAGCAACAAGGTTAAAAGAACCACAAATACTGATATTGCACTTAAAAGATCGCACCATACCATCGTCCGCTTCGGTCTCCAGCGGTCTGCAAACGTCCCGCCAATAAAGGAGAACAGAAAGATTGGCGCGAATTCCGCTACCGAGATGAGGGAAACAGCCACTGGATTTTCGTTTGTTTTTTCAATAACGTACAGCAGGATGGAATAGTTCCTTACCCAAATGCCAATCTGCAGAAAAAAAACAGAAAGCAATATCGTCCGGATAAACCGGTTCTGGAATAATGCACCCATGCTTACTTTTGGTTGAGACGTTGTCTCGTTCATAAAAAATAACCTCCTGATCCATCATTCTGGACAGGAGGCTCTTGTTACGCCGCAAAAAAGACAGAGAACATGCGCGCAATTCGGGCATGCTTCTAATTGGGCTGAATCAAAAGGCTGTACTAATCCTATCCAGAAAAAATGATCGCAATTGATTATACGAATGTTTTTCTAAGAAATAAGATTAGTTGTTCATCGCCCTTTGTTCACCCTTCCGATTTTTATTACTTTCATACTACTTCATTATAGATGGAAACTCAATAAGTATTCATAAAAACAGGCATTTTTTCCAAGAATAAGACAGCACGAAAAGAAAAGGAGATAAAGCATGAAAAAACATCTTTTAAAATTTTCAATGCCGCTGTTTGCTGCCTGCTTAATCTTTTCACCTTTAAGCGCTCAAGCTAAAACAGCACCCCGTGTCCAGCAGCAGTGCCTGAGCGTTTCGGCCGTAAAACTTCAGGGAGACTTGCGAAAGCTCTGGATCGACCACACCATCTGGACAAGAAGCTATATTGTCAGTGCAGTCGCAGGATTAAAGGACCAGGATCAAGTCCTGGCGAGGCTTTTAAAGAACCAAAAAGACATAGGAAATGCCATCAAACCTTACTACGGAGAGGCAGCAGGCAATAAATTGGGCGAGCTGCTGACCGAGCACATCGTTCTTGCAGGAAAATTAACAGCGGCCGCTAAAACAGGAAATCAGGCAGACTTTAAAAAATACAACACCGCCTGGTACAGGAACGCAGACGATATCGCACGATTTTTAAGCTCTGCCAATCCGAACTGGCCGGAAAAAACGTTAAAGGAGATGTTATATATCCATCTCCAATTCGTTACCGATCAGGTTGTTGCGCGGCTTAAGCAGGATTGGAACGGCGATATTTCAGCGTTTGATCTTGGCGAGGACCATATCATCAAGATGGCCGATACACTAACCGGCGGAATCATTAAGCAATTTCCTAATAAGTTTCAATAATGCCAAAAGGGAAGGGGCCACCAGGGCTTCCTTCCCTTTTTACTGATTAAACCTTTTGGAGAGACTCTCCCTCTACAAGAGTTACACCGATTTTTTTAGAAGGTGCTGTTTCCTTTCGGATGAGTTTGATCAGCTGCTCGGCCCCTGCCGCTCCCCACTCCCGCTTGGAGTAATCAATAGTTGTCAGGCGTGGATGCGTATATTGTGCGACTTCAATATTGTCAAAACCGATAATGTGAATGTGCTTTCCTATGCGGTACTCTGTTTTAGTCAAGAAATTGTACATGCCGATCGCCATCTCGTCGTTCAGACAAAAGACAGCGACTGGGCCGGAGTACGATTCAACGATTTTTCTCGCCGCTTTCTCACCTGTCGGTTTGTTAAAATCGCCTTGGATGACATGGCATTCAAGGCCGTTCTTTTCAGCCGTGGCCAGTGCCTGCTGCAGGCGCTGATCGGAATCAAAGGACGCTTGAGGGCCTGTCACGATGATCAGCTTCTTATGACCTTGATCTGCTGCATGTTCAATCGCAAGCTTTGCTCCGGTTTTATTGTCGAGTAATACTTGAGTGATATTTTCATGCTCCAGTTCACGATCCAGAACAACAAGTTTATGGCCTCGGTCTGCGTAACTGATCAGTTCTTCACTTGAAAAGTTGGCGTCCAATATAATGGCACCGTCGATCATTCCTTCAGGGAGAAAACGGTGGGATTCCTTGCCGCTGCATACGATCAGCTCATATCCATGGTGTGCCAGCTGATCGAGCATCCCTTGCTGCAGTTCACCATAAAAAGCACCACTGTAATTGGTTAAGAAAACACCGGCAATTTTTGTTTCCCGCTTCTTTAGCGTTCGAGCCGCTGCGTTAGGAATATAGTTCAATTCCTTTGCGATTGCTAAAATTTTAGCGGTGGTTTCCTGCGTGACTTTCCGGCTTCCATTCAAGGCATACGATACGGTTGAAATGGAAACACCAGCTTGTTTTGCAATATCCTTAATACTGACCACCTGGACACACTCCAATCTGTCTATGAAAACGTTATCTCTATTATACATCGTTCTGGCATTTTGATGGTAATTGCTGTTAGATTTGAAAAGTACAAGCGCTCTGTTCAAGTCCGACAAGCGCTCGAGCTGGACACGGTTCCTGCAGTTACAACCTGACCTCAATCACATTTGATACTGACTTATCCTGTTGATATACAGCCTCAAGCTCACTCTTACTGATCTTAAAACCGCCTTTTCGGTAACGGTTAGAGAAACGATCAGCAGAAACCGGATTTCCATTAACGGACACTCCGCTCTCATGTTCCCCGCTTAGATCATAGTGGAACGAAACGGGCACTCCATTCACATGAAAATCAAACACTAAGCCGTCCAATTTTTTAGGCAGAACAGGGTCAATGACAAGGATATCTCCTTCTTGCCGGACGCCAAGACAGCTTGAGATGAGCTGATTCATAAAGATTCCCGGACCGCTGGAATAAATGCGCCATCCGCCCTTTACCTGAACGGTCCCCTCTCTAAGTTCTTTAAAGCGTTCTTGTGCTTCATAACGTGTATTGAATTTACCGTCCGAACTGCTGAAGTACGCATTGCTTTGTCTTCGCTCAGCGTTTGGTACCACATTCTGGATACCAATCGGATTGATCACAGCCAGTCCGTCCCAAGCTTCTTCAGTTTTTCCAAGCTTGGCCATCGCCTCTACAAAACGGATATGAGCGTGGACATATTGAAGGCCCACTTCTCTTCCGAAATTCGCTGCCTGCTCCGCACGTTTAAAATGGGTGCTGACACCTCCTGCATAATGGGCCGGTTGGTTCATGAGCCTTACACCATCCGGGCAGAGCATATGATTTTTGATCAGCTCATAATGTTCTGCTGCCTGTTCTGGACTTAAGAGTTCACTGATCATGCTTCGCGTCATCGGAAGCAGGCGATACTGAATGCCCGTCTTTGTATCCTTCGGGTGCAGCATCAGTTCTTCTTTCCCTGGTTCCTCCATGTAAATAAAGCCTGGAATCACACCGTCTGAAAGAATGTATCTGTTAAAATCAGACTCAATCCCCGCAGCCAAGTCCTTAAGCTCATCTGCCTGGGCTTGATCAATCGCTGCAAGCTGCCTGGAAAATTGAGTCATCACTTGATAGGTTAACGACACGGTCCAGCTGCTGATCATGTATTGTTTCAATTGAGCATTTGCAGGCTGAAGCGTATCATCCCAATCCCCGTCTCCATATGACGAAAGATAGGTATCATGCAAAAAGTTTTTCTTTATATAGTTGATTTGTTTCTTTACGTGGTCAAAAAGGGATTCCTCTTTCACCGTAAACTCACCGTTGTCTTCAGTGTACGGAATGATTTCCTCAAGCAAGCTGTAATCACTTGTTGCCGCTAAATAATCACTGAGCGCTTTTAACGGCCAAACGATAATATCCCCGTGGCTCTCCTGCTGCTGTATTTTGTAATAACGGTCAAACATGAACCACTGCGGCCAATTGCCGGTGCTTTCGTATTGGTGGGAGTAGACTGTCTTAATAATTTCACGAATAGCTTCATAATTTTGTGTCGCTGTAAAATATTCTGCAGGCCCCTGGCATACGTCTCTCGTTCCCCAAGCGGCGCCTCCATACTGTTCCAAGCCATGGGGCACAGAATAATGAACGAGCATGTTGTGCGTATACCACCATGAGATCGCGTTCACCTTCTGCAGTTCTTCATTATCACCGCCATGCTGGCTTACACGAAAGCCTTTGTTAACAGAATGGTAGAATTCCCGAAATCGTTCAATTTCTTTTTCAGTATCTTTCTTGGTGAAATGAGATTCTTCTCCGTAGAGCTGTCCCTGAACAGAAAGCGTCCATTCACTTGCCGCTTCGAGTTCAAGCACAGCGAGCGAACTTGATCCTGTTTCAATGCTCTCGCCAAACAGCCCCTCATCCCTTACCCTCATGTCTGTTCCCGTTACATTCATGTCATATCGAAGGTTCGGATATGTCTTTGCACTGTCTGATGATTCATCTGCAAAGAACGAGAGAACATTCCCGCTTTTCTCCATACGGTACGGGACTTCATATTCATTGTTGTTCATGGAAATCTGGTTCGTTACAAGGAAACGATATGGCTTCCCGCTTAACGATTGGACTTCCAAGTGAATAACAGGAGAATCAACAGTTGTATAGCTGGTGATTCTCAATGTATCCCTGGCAGTTTTATAGAACCAGCGGGCATAATTAAATCCGATCTCGTAGATGGAAGGCATGGTGAGCAAGCGATACTGCCCATCCATTTCCACATAGATCCGCTGTCCGGAAGTTTTCATCACATTCAGCGCATTTCTCATATTCGTCATCATTTTATTGTACGAGGTATTGCCCTTAACGATATGTGAATTAAACACACCAAACATGTAGGAAGTGGACGTAATGACTTCTTCCGTGATGCCTGCATTGTTTCCGGATACAATAATATGTCCGTGGGGCCGTTCGACGATCAGCTCTTTTTCCTTCAGAACCACGTGCTCAAACGTTGCAGTAAAAAAAGAGAGCAGGCATTCACCGTCGTACTCTTCCAATTGGCGATCAGGGTAGAGTTGGTTAAGTTCTTCTTCTGTGAACGAAATAGACGTAAGCGGATCTCCGAATCTGGAGGATAACTGTACTGGCTCTAAAGCATTGTATTCTTCTGGCTTCTGACCTTTGACCGTGTCCCAAGCACTCTGTAACTCTTGTTGAAATGCCAGTTCAGCTACCGCTTCCGGATGATTTTCTTTAAACAGTCCGTAAAAAACAAACCGTTCTTTTCCGGATAGTAATACTCGAGGTGACTGAAGAGCTGTGAATCCAAATTCATATTGATAGACTTCATTTTCAAGCTTTTCTTTTTTTAGGATCTCAGGCTCATTCGTTTCTTTATAGGAGAGCCCGAAGAACTGATATCCGTCCGTCGAAAAGGCTGTGGCCTTTGTTAAAGAACCTTGCTGCAAATAAGGAAACCCTCCGGAGCTAGGCTGGTTTTGACGCGAGCAAACAACATAGCCCTTTTCCCCATCTTCGTAAACAGAATGATCAATATATTGAGAAACGAAAGCTTCATTCGTCCGTACTGCTCCTTTATCTGCAAGCCCGATATCCTGTGCATAAATGACATCAATATCAACGCCTTTGCCTTCCGTTTCAACCTCCCAGAACCAAACGCCCTGGCTGGTAAGGGAAAATGCAACCTTATAGTGCACATCTGCTGACATACCTTCCCAAACCACTTGTGAAGCTGAATGGCTGACCTTGCTGTTGGAATGGCTGCCAAGCATTGGAAAATATTGAATGCTATCCCTGCCGTGAATGCGCAGATACAGATTGTTCAGCGCGCCATCAATTGGATTGGACTGCCATTGGTTAATCATGATTCCTTGATGAACCGCTTCAAAAAGATCTCCGCTGTTTAAAAAAGTAAACCTGTAGTTCCCTGCCTGTATATCAAATGTGGGCATTGTTTTGGTAATCATGGATCCCCCTCAAATCTTTCAATTTATTTAACTAACGAAAACGTTACTTCCTTCACATTGGAGCTGCAAGGGCCCACATAAGCGGTATAGGCTCCGGGATCGCTCGCTAACGTTAAATCTGAATGATGGTATCTCAGTTGTTCTTCTTTTAAAGTAAAGATGATTTCCTTTTTCTCTCCGGACACAAGCGCCACTTTCTCGAACGCCTTCAACTCTTTCAGCGGACGGACAACTTCACCCGCCATGTCTCTCACATAAAGCTGTACCGTCTCTTCTCCATCCCGATTTCCTGTGTTCGTGACTGTAATGGATAGCTGAATCGCTTCACCCGGTTTTAAAACATTACTTAATAATACCGGCTCTCCGTAGCTGAATGACGTGTAGCTTAATCCAAACCCAAACGGATAAAGCGCTTCGTTCGGCACATCAAGATACTGAGAAACATAGCGTTCTTGTGCATCTGGTGCACCTTGAGGCCTCCCAGTATTAAAGCAGTTATAATAAACCGGCACCTGCCCCACCGAATGTGGAAACGACATTGACAGCTTTCCGGACGGATTTACTTTTCCTAAAAGAAGTTCTGCCACCGCATGGCCTCCTTCTGTTCCAGGAAACCAAGCTTCAAGGATTGCGTCTGACTGCTCAGTAATATCCCTAAGATCGAGAGGACGGCCGTTAAACAAAACGGTGACAATTGGTTTGCCGATTTTCTTTAAAGCTGAGAGCAGTTCGCGCTGAATTTCAGGCAGTCTGATGTCGCTTCGGCTCCCGGCTTCTCCGCTCATATCCGAGTTTTCGCCAAGCGCAAGAACAACGATATCTGCATGAGCTGCTGTTTCAAGAGCCTGCTGAAGCTCTTCCTCCGTACCAGTTTCAATACCGCAGCCTTTTGCAACGGATAATCTATCATGAGCCAGTCTTTCCTTCAGCCCATCATACAGTTGAATCGCTGCTTCTCTAGAACCTTTCCATGACCACGGCCCAAGAATATCTCCGTTTTGTGCAAATGGGCCAATCAGTGCAACCTTTTGGCCGGATTGAAGAGGAAGGACATTTTCATTTTTTAATAGAACGCAAGACTTGGCTGCAAGTTCTCTCGCCACCGCTCTGTGCGGCTCACTCATGATCACTTCCTGCTCCCTTTGTTCATCCGTTCCGCGATGAGGGTTTTCAAACAGCCCGAGCTTCTTCTTTAATGCAAGAATGCGGAGTACAGCTTCATCCAGCAGATCTTCTGATACTTCACGGTTTTCAATTAACTCCTTTAAGTGATTCACATAGCACAATGTCATCATTTCAATATCGACACCCGCCGTAAGCGCTTTGGCGGCTGCTTCTTTTTCATCCACTGCCACGCTATGGGGAATCAGTTCTTTTACTGCACCCCAATCCGAGATGAGGACGCCGTCAAAGCCCCATTCCTCTCTCAGGAGACCGCGCATCAGCCTCTTATTTCCTGAGGCTGGTATGCCGTCCACCGTGTTAAAAGCGGTCATGACCATCTCACAGCCCTCATCCAATGCTGCTTTATAGGCCGGCAAGTACATTTCCCTCAGCTGCCGTTCAGACATGTCTACAGTATTATAGTCACGTCCCCCTTCCCCGGCTCCGTACGCCGCGAAATGCTTGACGCAAGCTGCAACACGGGAAGTATCGGATGTTAGGTCATCTCCTTGAAAACCACGAACAAAGGCGCGAGCAAATTCACTGTTTAAATAAGGATCTTCTCCTGTGGATTCCATGACTCTTCCCCATCGCGGATCACGGACGATGTCGACCATCGGGGCAAACGTTACATGAACACCTGCTACGGAGGCTTCAGCGGCGGCAATCTCCGCACTTTTTTCCGCAAGCTTGATATCCCATGAGCACCCGATCGCAAGCGGTACCGGAAAAATCGTCTTAAATCCATGAACAATGTCCGCCATGATCAAGAGCGGAATGCCCAGCCGGTTGGTTTTAAGATGTGCTTCCTGTATCTCACGCACCTCTTTCGCGCCGGATGCCCCAAGGACCGAACCGCTATTTCTGACTGTTTCCTTCGTAACGCCCATTTCTGCCATCGGCCCCGTTATCTCTCCTTGTTCTTTTGATCCTTCAAAAAAAGGAGCGGCCAGCTGGATAAGCTGAGCAATTTTTTCATTTAGAGTCATTTCTTTTACAAGAGAATGTAATGTTTGGTCTGGCATTTCATTTCCTCCAATCGGCTTTAATATACGTGCAATATAGATGTAACATATCATTCCAAAATACGTAGAAACGTTTCGATTACTATTCAAAAAGGATTATAAATGGTTCAAAACATCATCGTCAATGAAAGAATTGAAACGTTTCACTTATGTCTCTTGCTGAATCCCTTGCAGGCAAAGGGATTCATAAACATAAATAGTTAGAATATTTATTTTTTTAAAAATACATTTGAAAAATTCAGTTGTAAACGATTTCATTATGAATTATAATAGCCCTGTCGAAACGTTTCAATAAAAAGCATTGAAAATCTTCTTCTATGTTTTTTGTTAATAATAGAAACGTTTCACTGAAAAGGAATACTTTACTAGAATTAATCTGCAGTGAAGAAGTAAAATGGATAAGACCCAAAAATTGATCAACGTACAGGGGGAGTAAATATGAAAAACTGGTTACCTAAACTCAACAAAAAGCTAATCGTCGGTTCTTTGGCAGGAGCAGTACTCATGTCAGGTGCGCTCACAGGCTGTTCATCCAGTACATCAGGAAGCGGAAAGACCGTGATTAATGTATGGGGAATGGGAGAAGAAGCCAAATCATTACCCAAGATTGCCGAAGCCTTTGAAAAAGAAAATCCAAAAATTGATGTTAAGGTTCAGGCGATCCCTTGGGAGACTGCCCACGATAAGCTGCTAACAGCTGTTGCTGCTAAAAAAGGGCCAGATGTTTTGCAGATGGGAACAACTTGGATTCCAGAATTCGGTTCCGCGAAAGCTTTGCTGGATTTAAAACCTTATGTGAAAAAATACCCGGAGCTCGACCCGTCCAACTATTATGCCGGTTCTATAGAAACAACAAAATATAAAAACCAAACGGTCGGTGTTCCATGGTATATCGACACACGCGTCCTCTTCTACCGTACCGATCTTTTAAAGAAAGCCGGTTTCAATGAAGCTCCTAAAACGTGGGAAGAACTGAGTGCAGCTGCCAAGAAACTATCTGAGCGCGGCAAGAATAAGTACGGCATCAGCCTTGATGTCAAAGAACAAAGCTTAGGCTTTATGTTCGCCCGGCAAAACGGAGCGGAATTGCTCGATAGCCAAGGCAAACCTCATTTCAATGATCCAAAGTTTGTGGAAGCGGTCGATTATTTAAACAGCTTCTTTAAAAACGGATCTGCGCCAAAAGACGCTGGTATTGATATCGTACAAGGATTCCGCGGCGACGGTATTCTGCCAATGTTTATAAGCGGTCCGTGGATGGTTAAACTCATTAACGACCAAGCACCAGACTTAAAAGGAAAATGGGCAACCGCTGTCCTTCCTAAAAAGGAAAACAATCTATCAGCACTTGGCGGTTCCAATCTTTCTGTCTTCCAATATACAAAACACAAAGATGCTTCACTGAAATTCCTGGCATTTATGAACAAGCCTGAAACTCAGCTAAAATGGATGAATATGACAAATTCTCTTCCTTCTACTAAAAAAGCATGGGAAGATCAGGCACTGAAAGACAACAAGTTCTACACAACGTTCGGCGAACAGATGAAAGATTCCAAACCAATGCCTGTCATCAAACAATGGGAACCGGTCGCTCAAGAATACTTAAGCAGCTTTGAAAAGATTTACCGCGGCCAAACCACACCGAAAAAAGAAATGAACGAGTTCAACAAAAAAGCGGAGGATCTTTTAAATAAATAAAGACAAACCCTGATAACTAGCAGACTTTCTGCTAGTTATCCCTTTACATCCCCAGATTAGATCGATGTGCAGAAAGGAGCGAAACATGAAAGCCATAAACACCAAAACGCCTTACTTATTTATCGCACCTGCCCTTCTCCTTTTAGGCCTGTTTTCTCTGTTTCCAATCGTCGTTGCTCTTGTCATCAGTTTTACGGACATCAGTCTCGAAGGTTTGGGCGACTGGTCGATGATTCATTTTGTCGGATTGGAAAATTACATTCAGGTTTTTAAAGACCCTATTTTTATGAAGTCCTTGTTTAATACGCTTTTTTATGTAGTAATCGGTGTGCCTTTGGTCATTGTTTGTTCTTTGGCCATCGCTTTGTTGATCAACTTCGGCAAATCACGCATTTTCCGAGCCTTCCGTGTGATCTTTTATATGCCTTCGATCACAAACGTGGTAGCAGTCGCCGTTGTATGGAGCTACCTGTACAATCCACAGCTCGGACTATTCAATTATGTACTGAATTGGCTTCACCTGCCTCCTGTTCCATGGCTCACCGATCCGAACATGTCGAAAGTATCACTGATCGCACTCGCTGTCTGGCGGGGAATCGGGGTGAACATGATTATCTTTTTGGCAGCACTCCAAGGGATACCGAAAACTTACTATGAAGCGGCACAGCTTGACGGAGCAACCAACTGGAAGCAATTGACGAAAATCACCCTTCCGCTCCTGCGTTACGCAATCTTTTTCGTTTCAATCACTACCATGATCGGCTGGCTTCAATTTTTTGAAGAACCGCTAGTCATGACAAAAGGCGGCCCTCTCGACAGTACCACCTCTGTTGCGCTGTTTATTTACAGAAATGGTTTCCAGCTCAGTAATTTCGGATATGCCGCTGCCGGATCTTTCATTTTGTTTATTGCGATCATTATCATCACACTGCTTCAATTCCGATTGCAGAAAAAAGAGGTGGACTATTAAGATGGGGAAGTTAGAGATGACTGCGATAAAAGCAAAGACGCAAACTAATGCTTCAGTTAAAGCCCGAAGAACGGCCAGTGGCCAGCAATGGGTAACCGGCATCATTTTGGCTCTCGGTGGATTTCTCGTCTCTATTCCATTTATTTGGATGATCTTATCTGCGTTCAAACCTGAAATGGAAGTCATGCAGATCCCGCCAACCTTTTTGCCACATGAATTTACGCTTGAGAATTTTACCAACCTGTTTGAAAACATGAACTTCACGGTTTATTTGCGGAACACAATCATCGTGGTGCTCTGTTCATTCGCGGGTTTGTTTTTAAACGCGATGGCGGGATATGCTTTTGCCAAGTACCAATTCAAAGGGAGGGAAAAATTGTTCTACCTCGTACTCGCTACGATGATGATTCCCGGGCAAGTAACGATGATTCCCGTATACCTGATCTTGAACCAGCTTCACCTGACGAATACGATGGCCGGAATTGTTTTACCAGGATTAGTCGGGGCGTTCAGCATCTTTTTGTTCCGTCAGTTCATGTCTACCATTCCAGATGAGCTGCTTGAAGCCGCACGCCTCGATGGAGCCAGTGAATTCCGGGTGTTCATTCAGATTATCCTGCCGATCTCTAAACCCATCCTGGCTGTTCAGGGGATCCTGACATTTATCGCCGGCTGGAACAGCTTCCTATGGCCTTTGATCATCGCCAACGATGAAAAACTGTATACCCTGTCTGTCGGGCTTTCTCTTTTAAAAGGACAATATGGCGGCAACTTCGCCTTGCAGATGGCCGGTTCTACCTTTATGGTCGTACCGATCGTGATCATCTTCATGCTGTTTCAAAAGCATATTATTGAGGGCTACACCATTTCGGGGATGAAATAAAGCCAAGCACGCAGACTTTTAGCAGTCTGCGTGTTTTTTGTGTGTGCACCTGCCAGTGTGAGAGTTCGTAGTTTACTATAATCAGCTTTTGGCAGGTAAATGTGCTGTTTTGGCGGGTATTTTTTTTTTTTTGGCGGGTAAATCTCTCATTTCCGCGGGTATTCCTCACGTTTTCGCGGGTAAACAGCAATCAAGCATCCAAATCACACAAAAAAAGAGCGGCATACCCACTCTGGCAGCCGCTCGTTCATTATTTAATCGAAAACTCTTCCCTTTTCAGCAAATCTAGCGGTTTTTCCGCGATAGGATCTTGATGGAAGTAATTACGGATCACATCATGCTTCACATGGTTGGCGATCGATACCATGATCATTCCCTGATCCAGCGCCAGGTAGGCTTTGGCCACTTCCCCGCTCTTTACATTTACTGAGTCATAAAATCCATACTTTCCATAAACGTGCAATTTTCTAAGCTCAGCAAGGTTTTTACGAACGGCTGCTGGTGCATAGTCCAGTGCAAGAAACGATGCATGAGCCGTTACCGTACCATCATCTTTATAACCCGATGTCCCAAGCGGTGTTGCTGCGAACTCACTGTAGCCTTCAGGAGTGGCAGCAGGAGAGAATCCCCAAGCCCTATAGCCTTTCTCCTTCGCAAACGCCATTTGCAGCTGAACATGCCGCTCGTTATTTAAACCAAGTGCGTTCTTGCCATATTTTTTCTCATTTAACACAAGGCCCGGCATCAGCCCTTCAAACATGCTTCCTCCCCAGCTCGGTACATACTTTACACCCTTGTACTCATAATGCCCCTCGAAAACTGAGACACCGTCATACTCTGCAGTTGGTCCTTCCGGAATCTGTGACTGCCAATCCCATTCAGGCGGAAGGGTTCTGTACATTTTCCACCAATGATCCCTGGGTACATCTCCTTTGCCGATGGCGATATAACTCCCCAGTCTTGGCTCGGTATAAAACATCCCATAATGATGTTCAGTCAATTTACCCGTCACAACATCATAGCCGCCACGGAACTGTCCGACTTCCGGATCATAAAGTGTCTTGTAATCCATCGCCTTTACAATTTTGCTTGTTTGCGGATAGAGCTCCTTATACGACTGTCCTGCGGTCATTAATCCCGCCGTCAACCAGCTATTGTCTACCTGCGAAATAAATTGTCCCCAGTCCGTTTTAAGAGAGCCGTCCGTATTGTACCAATTGTAAAATAAGCCGTTCCACTTCTTTAAGCTGTTCAGTGTATGGAGTGTTGTTTGGATGCGCTGAACGGCTTCCTTTCGTGAAATAAAGCCCATTTCCTGCGCAGATATGGTACTCAGGAGATACATTGAAATATTGGTGGGTGATGTATGCTTGGCTTCTTCAACTTTCCCGTTTGGGAGCCTGACCGTATCACTCGTTAACCCCGTTCTTGGATCGGTATAATCACTAAAATAAGAATAGGTATCCTTTGCAATCGCTTTCAAATCATTTTGAAATGCAGCCTGGTTATGTTCAGAGGCCTGAGCCGCAGTAGCTGAACAGACGGTAAAAAGAATACAAACTGAAGCGATTACCACATTCATCAGCTTCTTCATTTTTTCTCCTCTCACTGATTTATTTTATTTTATCGAAACGTTTCACCAACATTTTATCATTCTATAGTTTTAACGTAAACTTATTTTCTGAATATTTAGTATCTATCCATTAAAACAGGGCTTTTGACATCCGCAAAAGGTTTCACTTTCATATAAACTATTGATAGATCAATTATTGAAAGAGACAAAAGAATTGTTCCAGTCACTTTCTGTAGAGCAATATCCTGCACTGAATGAACTCGCCGGCTATTCAGCAGTTGTTCATGGTGAACCGCAGTTTCTGTTTGGCCTGCATGTTCTGTTGGACGGCCTTAAACATAATAAAAAGCTCAACTCTTAAAAGTGCTGAGTATTTTATTGTTAGGCTGTTTTCGTAACCTTTGTTGCTCTTAGGGGTGGTTGATTTCCGTTTCAGGATGCTCGCTTTTACCGGCATAAACGCCTACTTTCGCGGGGCGTGCGGTGAGCCTTACCGGCGCCAGCGGCAACTTTCTCGGCGAATGTCGCCTGTGGGTCTCACCTGTCCCGCTGCTCCCGCAGGACAAGGATGGCTTCGGCAGCGTTATATCGCACGAAGAAAATGTGGAATTTATTTTCGAGGAGTCTCACACCTTGCACTCCAATCAACTTGTCAATGAAGGCTCTTTACAAAAATGTTCCCAATGCAACAATCTTTTAGAAAAGAGCTTATTGTTAAAATAGCTTGGACACCTGGGTTGAAGAAAATAAACGGTCAAGATCCGTATATGGCTTTGAAATTGTAAAAGGAAGCGGAAATTGCGAATTGTGTGCCATGGGAACAACCACCCATATCGTTATACATGGGAAGATTTCAAACCCGTACCCTTTAACAAAGCATTTCCTTGATGGGTTCAAAAATATGAAGAAATTAAAAAGCAAACAAACTAAAAACGGAACACCTCTAAGAGGCCTTCCGTTTTTGTCTTCATTTGAGCTGCCACCAGCGTTTTTTTGAAGCCTCTACAAGCTGTGCTATCGCTTCTTTCGTCTCAGAGATCTGTTCCTTAATGGCAACCAATTCTTCCTTCAGCTCAATATTTTGATGGGTGAGATCATGCAGCTGCCGTGACAGCCACTCCAGCTCACTATTCTGCTGTTCATCTTCGACGATAGCATCGGAGGCTTGAGCAAAGCCTAAGTTTCCAAGAAGGCCATCGTCTTTTAACAAGTTTGCAGCCATCATCATCATGCTGCTAAGATCAATGGAATCATCGTCTTTGTTGAGAATGCTTCCTGCTAAATTCATTATGCCGTTAACATCCAAAGCCTCTCTGCCGCTAACCTCTTCACTCTCTTGTTCTTGAATGTCATTTTTTTCTGTCATACTATCCGCTCCCCCCTGTATGCATCGTAGGCAAATACCCATAAACATCGTATGCACCGCAGAGGAATTTTGTTAAAAAAACTTTTAATATTCGTTTGAAGCGATAGTACCCACCTGTTTTAAGAGGGGCGATGGATTTTGCACCATTCTGTTTACCATATTCATGAGTTCAGGAACAAAATGAACATCACCTTGTTCCCACCGCACACTCCATTCTCTCAAATTTTCTTGAGCGGACTGAATTTGCTCCTGTTTTTCTTCTTGCAGCAATTCAATGACATGCAATAGGACATTAATATGATTGACTGACAGCAGATCGGTCCTGTAACACTCTTTATTGGCATATTCTGCAGCATCTTTAATGATGTGAGCAACGTCTGTAGGATCCGGCTTATTGGGTTCAAATGTTAGGATGCGTTTCATGGTGATCCCTCCTGCATCTGAATTGAATTTTAAAAGTAGGAATTCTCCTACACGCTTTATCTTTGACATTAGGAAAGCCAGTCCTGCTTTTTCTTTTCGTATTTTTTCGAAAGTTTTCGATTGATTTATGGAAATTGGAAGAAAATCTTAGGGGAATACGGCGATAACATTCAGAACATGCAGAATTGAAATAAAAAATCTCCGGAAACATGAGCTTCCGGAGATTTTTCTCATAAGGGGATCTAGTTTCTATGCTGATTAAGCACTAAGAATCGCAATGATCGCATCCCGGATAATTGTTTGCTGCTCTGGTGTACCAAGAAGTACCGCTACGAGCAATGCAACCAAAAGGAGTAATGCAAGCACAATTGTGACTAGAGTAATCATTCCCTCACCTCCTTATAAAGAAGATACAAAGGGAAACCCTTATGAAACTAGTATATGCGAGTCTATCAATCCCGATTGGTGCAGCTATCCCTGGAAATAAAAAAAGGCTGTCCAATTTGATAGAAAGCAGGACTTGACGATAGACTTGTATAAGGCCAAGCTATAAGTATACTGTACTTGGAGGGATATTCTTATGGGTTCTACTGCTCTTGAAGATGTAATGCAGCTATACCGCCAGTTGATTGAAGCCTGGAACCAACGAAACAGTGCCGGCATGGCGGAACTGTTTCTGACAGGGGGAGAATTAATCGGATTTGACGGCAGCCACGTCATCGGAAATAAAGAAATTTTTTCTCACCTTGAGCCGATCTTTGCAAATCATCCGACTCCCGCCTATGTCTTTAAAGTTAAAGGCATTAAGCTATTAAGCAATGAAAGTGCCCTTTTACGGTCGATCGTCGGAATGGTGCCGGACGGGAAAGATGATTTGAACCCCGACCTTAACGCTCATCAGACCCTCGTTGCCGTTAAAACGAATGGAATGTGGAGAATCGAGCTCTTTCAAAATACACCTGCTCAATTTCATGGCCGGCCTGAGCTCGTCAGGGAAATGACAGAGGAATTAAAGAACAGCTTTTTTGAGTGAATGACCTTCAGATACAAAAAGGAGTCCAATCGGGTATGATTGAAACTCCTTTTTTTATGTCCTAGTTAGGCGGATACCGCCTTCATATCGGTTTAAACCATAGTTCTCTGTCATCCTCAGGATCCCCATTATAATTCACCAGAATTTCTTCATCCGCATTAATGTCTTTATACGCGTAAAAATCAATCATTAACTCGCTTTTTTTAAGTTTATACCTGGCATTTGGGGAATAGGAATGATTAAACAGCGATCCGTAACCCAGTGCGATGGCATACCCATCACCCCAGTTAAAAACATAGTCCGCCAAGACCGTTTTAATCATATATTTGCATTCTTCTTTTGGACTCGCTATAACGGGAGCTCTATGGATCAGCTCTCCTTTTTTTATGCTGCGGGTAGCAAAGATGCCTCTGCCAAACCGCGATGGCCTTATTTCAAACATGAATACACAACCTTTCTTTCTTCGATTGTTATATTCATCGTATTCAAAGTTCACAAGCCCTGTACTGGATAAAATAAAAAAGGGCACATGGTGCCTGGCACCTTTAATCAATAAGTCCCATTCAATCTCTTTAGATACAATAAAACCCTGGCGCGCAGAGCAACCAGGGTCTTCATTTGGTTAAATTTAAGGCCGGAAAAAACGATGTGCATAAATCGTTTTTTTCTCATTGATCCGCAGTTCCAAAATAAAACGATAATGTGACGCACGATGGATTTTAGCTTCAAGCGTACTTTTAGCCTGGTTGACTGAAATGAAGGTATCGTTCGAAAAAATGATGTCTGATGTGTCGGAGGAGGTTGCCTTGACCTGTTTTACATGGGCCTGAGCAATCCAGATGCATGTGTCATTGTTCGGAGATTCAAGAGGAATGAAAAAGATGCCCAGCTGCTCACTGATAACAATTGGAGCCCGAGACCGGATTCCCATTATATGAGAAGCCCCATCCTTCCGGCCCTTATAGCTTGACCCATAGTAACCGCAGCTAAAAGTGATAACAGACTTGGGTTTTCCGCAAACACACAACGTTCTGTTTCTCTCAAGAACCTTCGTATGTAACTTGCCATACTCATCGCAGAAAGGCAGTAATGCCATGGTGTCTACATTGATTTCATATTGTTTATTTGGAACCATCACCTTATTTGTCATTAACCACTTACCCCTCTCAATTGAAAGATCCCCAGCCCCCTGGGTGATATAGACACTGCATTTTACCTCAATAACATTCCTCCTTCTGTGAACCAATCAGTTACACATCTTAATTATATCAAAAATTCTGAACTTTTCTACAATATTTTACAAAATAATCCTTTTATATGTGAAAAAAGACTCAGTTCGACAAGAATCTATTGCAGCTTCAGAACCTCTTCCTCCACATCCCGCAGCTGCACGCCCTGTACCATTCATTGTGGTATCCACTATGTCTTGCCTCCTCTTCTTTTATAGCCAGCCAGCTATTTCTGCTCCATGGTCTCCGCCCTTTTTATCCGGTCCCACTGCTTTCTGGCATCTTCTTTTAACTTTTGGTTGTTGCTGCTGTTCAGATCCTGAGCTGTCGCCCTTACTAAACGCTTACCCTGAAAATCCATAAACTGAATGATAATCTCATTGGTAACGGCCATTCTTTCCTTATACATAAAATGATACCGAATTTGCTCATCCAATTTTACCACTCCCTAATATAACGAACATTTGTTCTTATTATAAAATGCCAGCCTGCTGTTTACAATGAAATTTTTAGTGAATATACTACATTTACAGACTGGATATAAATGGTATTATTGTAGTAATGGAAATTTAAAGATGTGATCAGTATATCCAAGACACAGGAGGCTGATTTTATGAAAAGGTTTTTTATTGCGGGGCTGATTGTCGGTGCTGCTGTTTTATTAAGTGCATTTATTTTGAATGACTGGAGCTTGCTGCTCAATGTGTCTGGCAGCATTGGCCTGGTTTCGCTATTAGCTGCGGGTCTTTTCACTGGGGCTTTTATTGACGGTGACCGGTTCCGGGCAAATTACTTCAGTGAGACCAAAGAGAATCGCCAAGACAGAATACGCTATTCCACCCTCTTACTATTGTTCGCTTTGCCAAACCTGATCGTTGCAGTCAGCTATTACGTAGTACAGAATTACCTTTAATAAAAAGAAGAGACTCAGATTTGAGTCTCTTCTTTTATTTGGCTGAATTCAAAGGTCGCTGGTTTACCATAACCCAGTTTTGGCGGGTAAATGCTCTGTTTTCGCGGGTATTTTTTTATTTTGGCGGGTATTACCTCCGTTTCGGCGGGTAAATCACTTGTTTGGAGGGTAAACGGTAATTTTGCCACACTCCCTCCAAATCCTGACTGCAGAATTAAAATTTGTACTTATCAATATTATCTTTCGTGAATATGACGCGTTCAGGGAGCAAGATAATGCCACTGTCTTTGGATTGATAATCATAGCCCTGAATGGTATTTGGCTCAATTTTTACTTTTCCTATACCCGGCACTTCAAACGAGTCTCCTACTTTGAGAGTCTTGCCTTTGACCGTCATCAGGTAGGAAACGTAGGTAGCGAGTGCTCCCTGCTGTTTAACATCCCATAAGCCGAATTGTTTTACCGTACCGCGTTTAACAAAATCACGCATGACATTTGGTGTTGAAAATCCAGTGACAGTTACCTTTCCGGCTTTTTTGAGGTTTTCAGCGGCTTGTGCCATGGCCGGCAGAGCAGTAGCATCCGGACAGATGACCGCATCCACATCAGGATAGGTTTTCAAGATTCCCTCACCCACGGATAATGATTTCTGCGCGTTATTTTCACCGTATTGAGTTGTAACTATCTCCCATCCTGGATATTTTTTTGCGATAATGGCTTTCGCTTCCTTTACCCATTGATTTTGATCAGTAACCGTAGGACTGGAATAGAAGAAAGCTACTTTCCCTTTATCGCCAATCTGAGAAGCCGTCATATCGATGAGAAGCTGGCCAAGCTGCTGCGGTGTTCCCTGATTGATATAGAACGATCGGTCCTTTGGATTTACATCTGAATCCCAAGTCAGTACCTTCACTCCTTTTTGCTTTGCACGCTTTAATGTTTGAGAGAGGCCGTCAACTGAGGTTGAAGACACCATGATCGCATCATAACCCTGGTTCACAAAACTGTTAATGTATTTTACTTGCCCGGAAACAGTAGCTTCTGAAGGTCCGTCGTATTTCAGTTTGACGCCAAGTTTGTCAGCCATTTCCTTGGCCCCTTCACCACCAGACGTGAAGAACCCTACACCTGTCAGCTTCGGGATGAACGCCAGCTTAACATCCTTTGCCTCTTTGGCCTTCGGTTTACTGTCACCGCTGCTGCAGGCAGCCATCAATGAAATCATTAATGCAAAAATAAGGAACAAAGATAAGGCACTTCTTCTTTTCATCTCATTTCCCCCTTGTACGTAAGATCAGAAGAATTTGTTTTACTTTGCCTGAACCATTGATTGACTTTCTGATAGGAACTTTGCCTTGCCATGACTGAAATAATCAGCATAGCCCCAATTACAATACTCGCCTGTTCACTCGTCAGACCGATCATTTGAAGACCATATTGCATAAAGCCGATAACAATACTGGCAATCACGGTACCTGCAATCGACCCTTTGCCGCCGATGATGCTCGTTCCACCCAGAACCACTGCAGTAATGACAGGCAATACAGCTTCAGAACCTAAATCTGCTCGAGCTGAACTGAAGTAAGATGTTAGCAGTACGCCGCCTAAACCACCTCCCAATCCAGATAAGATATACGTGCTTAGCGATATCCACTTGATTCGCAAACCGCTATAGAATGCAGCCTTGCTGTTAATGCCGACAAGATACACACTTCTTCCGTATTTCGTAAAATGGAGCAATGTACAAAAGACAGCTGTCATACCGATCAAGAACCAGAGCGGATTGGGAATACCTATGAAACTCCCATTGCCAAGCTGTACGAAGGCATCTGGAAAACCACTGATACCCTCATACCCTGATGCCTTTGATCCGCCGGAAATAACAAGCGCTAATCCAGAAAAAAGAAACATACTGCCTAATGTCACCACGAGCGGCTCTACTCTGCTATATAGAATGATCAGTCCATTAAGAAGACCTGCAGCCAATCCGCAGGAGATTGCAATCAATACCGCCAGCCACACATTCACTCCGTGAGACCAGGAGACTCCCAGAATAATAGAGCAAAGACCCATGATAGAACCGATCGAAACATCAATTCCCCCTGAAATAATGACGAATGTCATTGGAATGGCTGCAATGCTGATAAACATGAAATCATTCATACTGAACAACAGATTGTTCACATTGAAAAAACCTGGGCTAAGCCATCCGAAAATGCCGATTTCCACAATGAATATAAGCAAGAGGAAGAACTCCCATCTATAGAACCACTTTATCTTCATATCCACCCTCTCCTGACTTCGGTAGTTTAGAACGGCTCATATTTTCCTGTTCTTGCTGTTTCTTTTTCCCATTGCTTTGCAGCCAGAGCTGAAACCTGCTGTCTCCTGTTACGATCAAAAGCAGAAGAAATCCGGATATGGCGTTGTTCCAGTAGGCAGGAACCTTCAGAAAGACCAAAGAATTATTGATCACCTCAAGAAAGATGGCTCCCAGACCTGCACCAAACAAAGAACCCTGGCCTCCTGAAAGACTTACACCTCCAAGGACGGCTGCCGCAATGACCTGCAATTCAATTCCTGTACCGGTTTGATTCGGCACAAAACCGATGTTCATGACAAACAGGCAGGCGGCAATCGATGCCGATAAACCGGAGAAAGTAAACGCCAGCACTGTAATGGATCTAACAGGAAGACCGATTAGCCTTGCTCCTGCCTCATTATCCCCTACCGCATAAAAGTATCGGCCCACTGAGGATCTGGTAAGAAAGAGATAGGCCACTACAGCGGCTATGATTCCAATCCAAACCGGAAGTTGAATCCCGAGAAATTCTGCTGATGACAGTTTTTTAAAATAGAATGGAATATCCTCAATCCATTTACCCTCTGTATAAAACAGCATATATCCTCTTACAATTCCCAGAGTCCCTAATGTCATGATGATTGACGGGATACGAAAGAACGAAACGCCTAAACCATTGGCAGCCCCAATACATGAACCGATAAGCAAAGCAGCGGCGACAGAAAGAGATCCTGACACCCCATGAGTAAGCATCATCCCGCAGACCGCTGCAGAAAGTCCCATAGTAGAACCCACTGATACGTCAATATTTGCTGTTATTAAGACAAACGATTGGCCGACTGCCAAAACGAGAAGAATCATACTGGACTTCAAAATCAAACCGAGGGATTCCCCACTTGTAAATGCAGGATTTACAAGGCCTATACAGCCTACAAATAAAAGAATGAACAAAAAGATAGATGCCTCTCGGATTTGCATCAATCTCAATAGGAGTTTCATGGAGCAGTTACCTCCTCTTCCACACCAAAGGAAGCACTCGTAATCTGATCCAGTGTAATGGCATCGTCCTCCAGTTTTTTGACCAGCTTTCCTTCGTGCATCACCCAAACATGGTCACTCAACGCCATAATTTCTTCTGGGTCCGATGAAATGAGAACGATACTGATTCCCTCTTTCTTCAGCTCTGAAATCAATTCATAGATATCCAGCCGTGCACTCGCATCTATTCCTCTAGTAGGCTCATCAAACAAGATTACCTTTGGCTTGGCAGCCAGATACTTTCCTAATACAATTTTCTGCTGATTTCCTCCTGATAAGGACTCGGCAGACTGGCGGCAATTTAACGCCTTCACATTAAGCTGGCTGATGTACTTTTCCGCTATCTCTTGTTCTTGCTTAAAGGGAAGGATCCATCTTTTTCCCTTATGAAGTATGGCTGAGGTTAAATTTCCTTTTAACGATGCAATTGAAAATATACCATGTGCATATCGATCCTCCGGTATATAAACGAGGCCTCTGTCGATCCGCTTTCTGACAGATAAAGTTGAAATATCTTCGCCTTCAAGACAAACTTCTCCTGAAGCGCACTGTGATATGCCAAAAATCGCTTCAGCTAGTTCAGTTCTCCCTGCCCCAACGATTCCTGCTATTCCTACAACTTCACCCTTGCAAACAGTGAACGACACAGAATGAAACCGCTTGCCAAATAGATTTTTTACAGACAAAATTGGAGTTTTGTCCTCTGCCTTTCCTTCCTGTCTACAAGGACTGACTGATGCTTTTGAATCAAATGTTTTTCCTTCAGGCATAAGGTTCTGAACCAGCTTTTCATAGGAAAACTGAGAAACGGGGCCTGAAGCACTGATCACTCCGTCACGCAAAACGGATATATGATGAGCAAGCTCGAAGATTTCTGAAAAGCGGTGAGTAATATATACAATTCCCTTTTCGCTGCTTGCCAGCTGTTTAACAATCCTGAACAGGCTTGATATTTCATGGTGGGTTAGTGTGGAGGTCGGCTCATCCAGAATCAGCAGCTCAGCATCACGCATAAGGCCTCTCAGCAATTCAACCAGCTGCTGCTCAGCAATGGAGAGCGTCGATGCCAATCGAGAAAGATCCAAATTCCAGCCAAGTCTAGTATTAAGTTCCCTAATCTTTTGTTTAACGTTCTTTTTCGGCTGTTTGAGGCCAATCGAAATGTTTTCCTCCACTGACATATTCGGAAAGATTAAAGGTTCTTGCGGAACGAGATAAATGCCTTTCTTATGTGCTTCTGCCGGAGAGTTGAAATGGACCTGCTCCCCTTTCATCAGCAATTGCCCGGAATCTGCTTGATACAGCCCGGTTATGATTTTCATTAGAGTAGACTTTCCTGCTCCATTTCCACCAATCAAAGCATGAATTTGGCCGGATAATACACTCATGTCCACGCCTTTCAAAACCAGATTCTCAGAAAATTGCTTTTTGATCTCAGACATTTGTAACAGGGATTCTTCACCCATTGGATTCACCTGCCTTTCAATCAAACAATTTTTATTGCCGCTAATTTTTGTTGGGAAAGAATAAGTGGTATTTGTAGCATTTTATCTTAGCAAATGATTCCTTAGAACCAATTTTCACACGTTGAATAGCGGGCATAATCATTTTTGGAGGAACATATGTTGAAGCAACGGTCATATGTGGAAAGGATGAAACTCATGAAAAGGTCCACTTATGAGGAGAATTTAATCGTAAAAGTAGCCTGGCACTACTATAAAAACAACCTGACACAAAATGAAATTGCCGAACTGCTGGATCTTTCCCGAAACAAGATCGTCCGTATGCTGGAAAAAGCCCGTTCTGACGGAATTGTTCAATTTAACATTCGAGGGAACGGAATCAACTGTTTGAGCACCGAAAGAGATGTTATAGAAACATTTGGACTCTCCGATGCCTTCATTATTCCAACTCCTGCTTCCAACCTGTCAGACTCCTTAGCAAAAGCGGCAGCACAATACCTTGAAAGCACCTTGACTTCCGAACAGCTTCTCGGAATTGGCTGGGGTGAAGCCGTTACCCGTACACTGCAGCACCTGTCACTTGACCCGGCAGCCAATGTATCCATTGTTACGCTGACTGGCGGAGTAAACTATTATTTTCAAAAGAAAAATTATTCTCTTGATGGCGGGCTTAGCAAATTTCAGGGCCGGTTTCATATTATCCCGGCACCATTTCTTGCCTCCTCTCACCAAATGGCCACAAGCATTCTTTCCGAGCCTGCTGTGAGCGATATCCTCGAGCTTGCAGGTGTTTCTTCTGTCATGCTCGTCGGAATAGGCGGATTGTCATCAGATGCCACCATTATTAAAGAAGAAAAAATAACCTTGAAAGAAATGACGACAATCAAGAAACAGAATGGAGTCGGCGATATCCTCGGCCAATTTTACAATGCTGCCGGAGAACTCCTCACTCTCCCTCACCATGAACGCAGAATTGGAATACCCATCTCTAAACTAAAAGGAATGAAAAATGTGGTCGGAGTAGCAGGAGGACAAACGAAAATCGATGCCATTTACGGAGCATTGAAAGGCGGATATGTTCAAACTTTAATCACGGATGAAGAAAGTGCTATTCAATTAATGCAGAAGGAGGCGACAAAAAAAGAATGGATGCCATCCTAGCACTTGATGCAGGAACGGGTAGTATTCGTGCGGTTTTATTCGATACGAAAGGCAATCAACTGTCATTGTCACAGCAGGAATGGGATCATCCCGCAGATCCGCGCTTTCCCGGCTCTATGAATTTTGATGTAAAAGAGAACTGGAGAATAGCTGTGGAATGCATAAAAGATGCCGTGCAGCAAGCCGAAATCACACCTCAATGTATAAAAGGAATCAGTGCAACAAGCATGCGGGAAGGTTTTGTTCTTTACAACAAAGAAGGCCAGGAAATTTGGGCATGCGCCAACGTGGACTCACGTGCTTCAGAAGAAGTGACAGACTTAAAACAGCTTCGCCCACTTATTGAAGAGGACCTGTACAGCCTTTCCGGCCAAACCTTTGCGCTGGGAGCATTGCCTCGTCTTTTATGGATCAAGAAAAATCAGCCTGAAATCTATAATGAGACAGCGGCCATCACGATGCTTAATGATTGGCTCCTCTATAAGCTTTGCGGAAAACTGCAAGCCGACCCTTCCAATGGCTGCACAACCGGCATCTTTAATATAAAAGAACGCACTTGGGATGCGCAGATTACCAAGGAATGCGGAATGAAGAGCAGCCTATTCCCACCTGTCCATGAAGCAGGAACATTACTTGGGCATGTTACAGCTGAAACTGCAAAGTTCACCGGATTGGCTGAAGGTACAGCCGTATTTTCAGGTGGAGGTGATGCTCAGCTCGCCTCCGTAGGTGTTGGAGTAGTGAAGGAAGGTCAGACCCTTGTTTCCGGAGGAAGCTTTTGGCAGCAAGAAGTTAACGTGACTGCCCCTGTCCCCGATCCTAAACAGCGCATACGAATCAATTGTCATGCTGTGTCCCATCTTTGGCAGTATGAAACCATAGTCTTCTTCCCTGGCCTCGTCATGCGCTGGTTTCGGGATGCCTTTTGTACAGAAGAAAAGAATCGTGCAAGAGAGCTTGGAAGAGACCCCTATGAATTGCTGGAAGAACAGGCAGCTGAAGTTCCTGTGGGCTCTTATGGCATCATGCCTATTTTCTCAGATGTGATGAACTTTATTTCCTGGCGCCATGCCGCCCCTTCTTTTACGAATCTTTCTCTCGATCCCGAACGCTGCGGCAAAAAGGAGTTGTTCCGGGCGATTGAAGAAAATGCAGCCCTGGTGACGCTGGGAAACTTAAAAATGATACAGGAGCACACCGGCTACTATCCCGATGAAGTCATTTTTGCCGGAGGAGCTTCTAAAGGCAAGCTTTGGTGCCAGATCCTTTCTGACGTGCTCGGAGTCAAGGTGAAGGTGCCGCTTGTGAAGGAAGCTGCCGCCCTCGGAACAGCGATCGTCGCTGGTTATGGAGCTGGCATTTACTCATCCATTGAAAAAGCTGCCCTTGAAATCGTTCAATGGGAGAACACATTTGAACCAAATAAAGAAAATCATATCCTTTATGCGAAGATTTTTGAGAATTGGCAGGCCGTATACAAGGAGCATCTGGCACTCTCTGACCAAGGGCTGACCCATCATATGTGGAAAGCACCTGGTTCTGTTTGACCGTCATAAATACAGAGGAAAAGGGGTGGCTGTTTTGCTGAAAGTGAATGAGGCAGAAAATGAATTCCGCTTCGGAGATCATGGCCCTAAATATTTAACGAAAGGTCCAAATGTAGACCTTGGTGTCGTCGTGCTGAAGCCTGGCCAGGACTTCCCAAATCACTATCATACGACATGCGAAGAAATTTTTTATGTACTAGAAGGTTCCATAGATTTCTATATTGATGGTGTGCGAGTGCCTGCCAAAACTGGTGACATGCTTCAAGTCCGGCCAAACGAAGCTCACTATCTCATCAATCAATCTCAACAAAATTTTAAAGCTGTATTTATTAAATCACCGCATATACAAGAAAAAGATTCTGTTGTTGTAGACAATCCAGATCTTGAGAAGGAGTGATCCTATGAGTTGGGGATTAAAAAACCGAATGAATCAAATACTGCCTGAGGGAAAAGCAGTCATGCTTGCCATTGATCACGGTTATTTCCTGGGCCCAATTCACGGGCTAGAGAAACCGGGAGAAACCGTAAAAGAGCTGCTCCCCTATACAGATTCCTTATTTGCGACAAGAGGAGCCCTCTCTGCCTGCATACCTGAAAACTGTGAAAAACCAGTGTTAATGAGGGTATCAGGTGGCCCTAGTGTAGTGGGCAAGGATTTGGCTAATGAACATATTGTCACTCCGATGAAAGAAGCTATCCGCCATAATGTCGTAGGCGTTGGTGTTTCGATCTTTGTGGGCTCAGACTATGAAACTCAAACCGTTTCAAACTTGGCCACTGTTGTAACCGAAGCTCACGACTACGGCATACCTGTCCTTGCGATTACTGCTGTTGCAAAGGAACTGCAAAAACGCGAAGCACGCTTCCTGGCCCTTGCCTCTCGAATCGGTGCAGAAATGGGCGCTGATATTATTAAAACCTATTATTGCGAAAACTTTGAAAAAGTAACGGGCACTTGCCCCGTTCCGGTAGTCATCGCTGGCGGACCTAAGCTGGATACCATGAAGGATGCATTAAATCTGACGTATAACGCCATGCAGGAAGGCGCAGCCGGCGTTGATATGGGCAGAAACATCTGGCAGTCAGAGCATCCAGGCGCCATGATTCAGGCGATCCATGAGATTGTCCGTAAGAATGCGAGTGTAAAAGAAGCGCTGGAAGTTTACGAGAATGCTGCTAATGTGAAAGTGAAATAAGCGGAAAAAGCACCGGGAGTATACTGCACCCCAATAGTTAGAGTAAAAACTCTAACTTTTCGGGGTCACTTCAGAGCGCCGGTGCTTTTTGTATTGATTATCCGCTAGTTTACTATAATAAGGTTTTGGCGGGTAAACGTCCTATTTTCGTGGGTATTTTTTTATTTTGGCGGGTATTTGCTTCGTTTCGGCGGGTAAATCACTTGTTTTAGCGGATAAACGACAATCCGCCTTCCAAACCCCAAGAGCAGACCCTCTTCTCCCCATCAATACGCTCTCACGGGAGAAATAAGATGCTGATAAGGCGAATCAGAAACAGATTCGATCAAAACAGGCTTCATGGACCCGCTGAAACTGATTTTGATTTCTTCATCTTTTATTCCGCGGAGAGCTTCCGTCAGAAATTTCCCATCAAGAGAAATACTGAGTTCTTCCTCGCCTTCTAAACTGTTAATGTTCTGGATCTCATGGATGGTGCCTGATTCCATAGATCGGGAAGAGATCCCGAGCTTTTTCCCCTCCAGAAGGGTTAGATTCACATTATTATTTTTCCACTCCCCTGCAAACAATGCTGCCCGGTCAATTCCTTTTAAGAAATCACTGGCCTGCAAAGTAATCACCGTTTTAAATTCGTTCGGAATCAAGGATGCCGTGTTTGGATACTTTCCGGCAATGAGCCTCGAATAAAAAGAAAAAACATCGGTTGAAAACTCAATATAGCTTTCAGTAAGCTTTAAGGTGACTTCACCCGTGTAGCTCCCCATTAGCTTTAAAAACTCATGCAGAGCAGGATGAGGCACGATAAATGAGCCGGTCAAATTGGCGCCGATATTGCGTTTATAGGTTGCCAGTCTCAGAGAGTCGGTAGCGGTGCTGCAGAAAAAATTTTGATCAAAGACAAAATGCACACCCGTCAGGACAGGCCGTGCACCATTTTTACTGACAGCAAACATCGTTCGTTTGATCATATCAACTAGAACGGTGCCTGGTAACTGATGGCTGGCTTCAGGCTGGGACATCGTGAGGCGAGGAAACTCCCCTGCATGAAATCCTTTTAGTGATACAACAATATCTTCTGATTGAATGGATACCGAATGATTTTCCCCAACCTTAACCAGCAGATCACCCGGCAGTTTTTTGATAAGGTCATTTAAATATTTTGCAGAAACAACGATACTTCCGGTTTTATGTACTGCAATCATGCTCTCACCTTGCACATCGGAATGCAGCACACGCTCAATCACGATCTCAGCATTGCTTCCAGTCAGGGTAAGGCGGTTATAGTCAGCAGCTATCTTTATTCCAGATAGAATCGGCAATGTTGTCCGTGCCGATACCGCTTTACTGACATCCGAAACCGCTTGGCTCAAATACTCTTTATTAATGGTAAATTCCATGTGATACTCCCTTTCGACATCCACTACCTTCTATCATTCGACAGAGAACATCTTTTTCCTTTCATGAAAGGGCCAGTGTACCGAAGTTAGAGATCAACCCGTAACGGGTACTCTCTTATTTAGGAATACAGTAAAAAAAAGGGGGGGGCCTATGACAAAGGCGATGATTATCTTGAATCCTTCTTCTGGAAAGGAACAAGCGAAGGATCTTCTTCCGGAGGCGGAACGAATACTTCAAAAATTTCATGAGGAAGTGACCGTTAGTGAAACAAGAAAAGAAGGCGACGCTGAGGAGTTTGCAAGAAAAGCATGTGAACTTCACTATGATACCGTAGTATCCATGGGCGGAGATGGTACAGTTAGTGAGGCAGTCAACGGACTCGCTGAACAAGAGCACCGGCCCGATTTTGGAATCATTCCGCTCGGTACGGTCAACGATTTTGCAAGAGCGCTGAACATTCCGCTTGACCCTTCTGAAGCTATAAAGATTCTTCCTTCCCAGCACTTTAAAAAAGCAGATATCGGTAAGATCAATGGCAGACACTTTATGAATGTTCTGGCGGTGGGAGCCATTGCCGAAGCCTCCTACAACGTGAGTACAGAGCAAAAAACACTGCTCGGGCCGTTTGCTTATTTTGTGGAAGGAATGAAGGCTATCATTAATAAAACACCATTTTCATTGACCATCTCACATGATCAAGGCGAATGGGAGGGAAAAGCGTATTTATTAATTACCGCACTTACCAATTCCGTAGGAGGTTTTGAAAAGCTTGCGCCTCATGCGAAGGTGAATGACGGGTTCTTTCATATTTACGTGGTCAAAAACATTTCTTTTCCTGGTACGTTAAACATCATCCCAAAACTGATCAAGGGTGAGCTGAAAGAACACAAAGATGTGGAATATATCAAGTCGGCTTCACTGAATGTTTCCGCTTCAGAACAGCTGGTGGTCAATATTGATGGAGATGAAGGCGAGCCTCTTCCGTTTCAAGCAAATGTGCTGAAACAACATCTCTCACTGTTCGTCCCCCCTGAAGGAAACTAAAAAAAGAGCTGATGAACAGCTCTTTTTTTATGACCTGATTTCCTATTAATACATTACTGATTAGAGAGCGGGCTGTTCCTTCTCCAACAACTCATGGCATTTTTGCACGAAATGAACAAACAATTGATGCATTTCATCACTTACTTCTGTCATATCTTCCGGATGCCATTGAACTGCTAGCATCCAGCTTTTCTCTAGATCCGTGCTTTCTAAAGCTTCAATCACTCCGTCTGAAGCATAGGCCGCAGCTTTTAAGCCCGGTGCCACTTCATCTACTGCCCCATGATGAAAACTATTAACCGATATATCCTCAGTTCCAAGAATTTCGGACAAAAGCGTACCTTTTTCTACGCTGATGGAATGAGTAGCAGCCGAACGCGCACCGTCCTGATAATGTTTAATGACATCCTCTCTCTCTTCATTTAGATCCTGCACCAGCGTGCCACCCAAAGCTCCGTTCAATACCTGAATTCCCCGGCAGATCGCAAAGATAGGAATATTATTATTCTGTGCATAGTTGATGAGGTTGATTTCTGTTTCATCTCGTTCCGGAATGACTTTTCCAAGATTAGGATGCGGTTCTGCTCCAATTTGCTGTGGATCCATGTCCTCTCCCCCGCTGAGCAATATGCCATCACACAGGGCTGCCCATTCTTTCACCGTTTCTTTGTCACCCATAGGAAGTATGACTGGAACACCACCCGCCTTCATAACGGAAGTAGCATAGCTATAGTGCAAATAGGCCGTTTCCTGACCTCCTATGTCCTTTGTTGAGCATGTAATCCCGATCACTGGCTTCTGATTCTCCAAAATAACATCTCCTGTCTGATTTTCGTTATAGGAGTCTTTACCCTATTTAGGACATTTTCAATTCGTTAAATTTCTCCAAATGAATAGCCCCTGCTATGCAGGAGCTATTATTCTTATTATATCTTGGCTTTGCAAAAGCATATTGTTGATTTTCAATCTTAATGGGCTTCGCAAACTGATGCTTAAAAGAGTCCCTCAAGTCTTTTCTCCAATAATAAGGGGTGATAGCAGGCGATGATAAGAGCCTGCTGATTTGTGAAACAAACGGAGCGCCAGAAATCAACAACATTGACTAACAGAGCTAATATCTTAAGTTCAACAGAACATTCCTTACAGCTTCATCCTTCATGACGGTGTCTTTGTATTTTCTTGTGATTTCTGTTAGTGCCACATCATGATAAAAGAATTCCGCGAAGAATTTGACGAGAGGACGTGATTTCGTCCGAATGGCTTGCCAGGCCGTATCTTCCATCCCAGCAAAGAGCATCTCCTCTTCGTCCACGATCAGGATCCGGCTTCTCTCCAACGTTCCGTGCTGCGTATCTGGTATTAAAGTCGAGACGTCCGGAATTTCCGTGGAGAGTTCACCGATCACATGAATTTTTACTGAAAGCCCGTTTTTATATTTCTCTTCCAGTAAAGAGAGATAGCCTGTTAAGTCATCCGCCCACCCAGAAATGATAATGGATTGTTCCGCTCCCTGCAGCAGACCTTGCAGGACAGATTGGATGGACTGATTGTCTTTCAGCGTCCACACCCGGTCGTCGGTTACTGTTTTTTTTATCTGTGCTTCTCTAAGCTGCTGTACATTGGTCTCAAAGTCGGCTTTGAGCTTTTTAATCGTTGCCTCGATCGGCAGTGCGGTATACAGCCGCTTTTTTTCCACCGTTGATTCCATGATCATTCCTTTTTCCGCCAGACGGTGAAGCACCTCATACACTTTGGAACGGGGAACTCCAGAACGTTTGACAATACCGGTAGCATCCAGCGGCTGATCCTCGGTGATTAAGGATTGATACACCTGGCTTTCATATTGAGTAAATCCGAATTGCTGCAGCATGTTTTTGACTCCTTGACTTTAATCACTATGTAAATCATAACACAGTCCTTTCCAATTTATGTACAAACAAACTTTTATCTTGTTTTTCCTTTTATAAATGTTACTATTACAGTGGTAACTTTTTCACAAAAGGATGAATAGCTATGAATAAACGTGTTTACTTATTGACCATCGTATCTTTTGTTGTAGGTATGGTTGAATTGATCATTGGCGGAATACTTGATCTCGTGGCGGAAGACTTACATGTCAGCATCGGCCATGCCGGTTTTCTGATCACAGCATTTTCGCTTGTTTTTGCGATCGCCTCACCTCTTCTTCTTATGATGACATCTAAAGTAGAAAGAAAACGCCTTACCCTGCTGACACTGCTCGTGTTTTTTGCCGGAAACGGCATTGCGATCTTCAGCCCGACATACAGTGTGCTCTTGATTGCTCGAATCCTATCAGCGGCAAGCGGCTCTCTGCTGGTTGTTCTGTGCATCACAATCGCATCTAATATCGTATCTGAACAATATCGTGCTCGTGCCATCGGTGTCGTTTTCATGGGAATCAGTGCCTCGCTCGTGCTTGGAGTTCCGATCGGATTAATGCTTGGAAATGCATTCGGCTGGCGTGCTCCTTTTATTTTGATCGCTGGATTGACGCTGCTTTCCATGGCTGGGGTTTACTTTTTTATGGAGCAAATGGCTTCAAAACCTGCTGTTTCCCTTATGATACAGATAAAGACGCTGAAAAACCGAAAGCTTCTGTTCGGCCAGTTAACGTCCTTCCTCTTTTTGGCCGGCCACTTGACGCTTTATGGATATTTAACGCCCTTCTTAAAAACAGCCCTTGGCCTGAACGGAACGTGGGTAAGCATTGTTTATCTCGTCTTTGGCTGTGCGGCGGTAGCTGGCGGAGGTGTTGGAGGTTTTCTTGCTGACCGTTTGGGTACGAAACGCTCTATTATTGGATTTATCATCCTTTTCGGGTTTACGATGTTCGTTATTCCTTATACAACGTTTTCCCTTCCGTTTTTCTTGAGCGTGATGATTATCTGGAGCATGCTGAGCTGGGCCATTACACCCGCGATGCAGAGCTATCTTATCGAATCTTCCACTGCTGAAACTTCAGATATCCAGCAAAGCCTGAACAACACGGCGCTTCACTTTGGTATTGCGTTCGGTTCTGCCATCGGCGGTTTTGTGATTGAGCAATCTACCGTAGAATCCAATGCAACCGTCGGCGGATGTTTCATTATTATCGCCCTGGCTACCGCTTTGATTTCAATGTCAGAACGCAAGCGGAGCTTATCAGCCTTACGAATCCATCCTAAAACAGAAAAAACACTTCCGTGAGGTAAAATCTTCGGAAGTGTTTTTTCATCAACTATTTTTTAAAACGGTAAGGCACGGTCGCAATAACCACATCTCGTTTAAAGAGCAAATACGCTCGAATCAGTAAGCTTGACTGGTTATGAAGAATATTATGCCAGCTTTTCTTCGTAATGAACTGAGGTATCAATACGGTTACTTGATAGTTATTTTCATTCGCTTTATGCTGTACCGTGTCAATAAATTTCGTCAATGGCTGGATAATGCTTCGATAATGGGAATGCAGCGTAACGAGGCGCACATTCGGCTGCCATTTCTTCCATTTTTCTTCGAATATTCTTTCATCCTCACGCTCAAATGCAACATATACCGCTATGACCTGATCTGTAAGTGAGGTAGCAAAATTGATGGAGTTTTCAACAACTTGTGTAATTCCTGCTACAGGTACGATAATGACGTTGCCTTCAATCGTCTTCGGCTGCTGATCCGGTTTAATTCTTAATTGTTCCCCTACTAATTCATAATGTGTTTTGATCTTATGAAAGATGATGACGATGATCGGCAAGAAGATTAATACCGGCCACACCTGTGGAAATTTAGTAAAGAAGAACATCAGGGTTACCGTTAAACTGATGAGAGCTCCGGTTGCATTGATAATAAGCTTTGATACCCATCCCTTTGGTTTTTCCCTGATCCATTTCACGATCATGCCTGACTGAGACAAGGTGAAGGGGATAAACACCCCGACGGCATAAAGCGGAATAAGATGTTCTGTCTGTCCTTTAAACAGGATGATCAGGATAATCGCGCTGACTCCCAATGTAATGATTCCATTTGAGTAACCAAGCCTGTCACCCCTAATGGTGAACATCCGCATGATAAATTTATCTTTTGCAAGGTTAACTGCGAGCAACGGGAAAGCGGAATATCCTGTGTTTGCCGCCAAAATTAGAATTAATGCTGTTGTTCCCTGAATAAAATAATACATATAGTTTCTTCCAAATGTATGGTCGGCAATTTGAGAAACCACTGTCTCCTTTACACTTGGAGTAATTCCATAATAATAAGCCAAATAAACAATTCCTGAAAATAGTAAAGCCAATAATCCGCCCATGGCCATCAACGTCTTTGACGCATTGTTGGGGGCAGGATCCTTGAAATTCGGTATAGCATTGGAAATGGCTTCTACACCTGTTAACGCTGAGCTGCCTGAAGCAAAGGCCTTCAGCAATAAAAACAGACTGATTCCGGCAACTGGTGTTCCAACAGACGTATGTAAGTCAGCAGGCACCTGGCCCGTTGAAATTTGATACAATCCAACACCTATCAAGATAAATAAAGCTAGGACAAACAGATAAACGGGATAAGCTAAAATTGAAGCAGATTCTGTTACCCCGCGCAAATTTAAAGTTGTAAGGAACAAAACAAACACAATCGCAATCGGTACAGTATAAGAATGCAGCGCCGGGAAAGCAGACGTAATAGCATCTGTACCCGCTGACACACTAACTGCCACGGTTAAAATATAATCAACCAGCAGCGAGCCGCCTGCGATTAATCCAGGATTTACTCCTAAATTATCTCTTGAAACAACATAAGCCCCACCGCCATGTGGATAGGCAAAGATGATCTGCCGATAGGATAAAATAAGGGCAGTTAAAAGAATAAGTACACCAACCGCAATGGGAATGGAATACCAGAAAGCCGCAGCACCAACCGTAACTAAGACGATCAAGATCTGCTCCGGTCCATACGCAACAGATGATAACGCATCTGAGGAAAGAATGGCTAAAGCTTTTGTTTTGTTAAGCTTCTGCTCCCCCAGCTCATTTGATTTGAGCGGTCTTCCGATTAATAGTCTCTTTAAATAAGAAAACACTGTTTTTCCTCCGCCGATAAAAAATTTGTGTATAGATGCACATGAAAAAAGCCCCCAAGCCAATTTTAATAGACCTGCGGACGTTTGTTTACCAGTCTCACAAGCTTCATTTCCTTCTCATTAACGCTTACGAGGTTAGCTGTCGGATTCGGGCCATTGAGTAGCCCTACCTGCTTAAGGATTCACCCCCAGGACTTTTTAAAAAAGCCCATTATGGTTCCCCCGCACCAATTGGTTTAAGCGATTTAAGAATTTGAAACTTAGATAATAATACTCCTCTCTTAAAAAAATGTAAATACAAAGATTAAAAACTTTACTTAAAGGTAATTTTAAAGATGTGGGTAATATTTAATATACAAAGAAATTTTGAACTTCCCGAAAAAAAAGGAGGATTTAAAATGTCTAAAAAAGAAGGGCACTTATTCTCAGATGAGTTCCTGGAGCAACTAGCTAAAGAGATCAACGAGCAATACGGCGGACCGGAATTTAACAAAAGCGACGAAGAACCAGATATAGAAACAGAAGAAATGATATAAATCAACTTGAATGATGAAGAGCCTGGAGCGTTGAAATCCCCGGCTCTTTCCATCCTCCATCGTGGTTATTCATATCATCCTCATTTGAAGTGCCCGTTTACGGTAAACCTTCATATAAAAATAGGTAAAAATAGGAATGCCCCTTACGTTCAGGACTATATTGATATAGTCACGTAAAAAATGAATGGCAGGAGGCTTTCTATGTACCTTTTTAAAAGAATGGATCGCCTTGTTGAAATGGCAGCATACTCTGTTCAGAACCGCTTTTCTAAAACTGCATTACTCGTAATGACTTCAATTGCTTCTGCAGTGACTGCACTCCTGCAATCTGCTGGAGGTACTCTGCCGATGATCGGACTCATCATCAGCCCCCTTTCCACTCTTCCTGTTGTTTTGATCACCATCATCTCTCCGCTTCTTGGGTTTTACTCCTTCGCTTTAACATGTCTGCTCCTTGTTATTGTGCAGCCTAGTGAATTATTGATTTTTATTTTTACAACCGGTTTGGCTTGGATTGGGATTGGGTAATGGCTTTACTTTTTTTAAAAGACGTATTTTGATTGTAACCACTGGTTCCATTTGTCTTATTTCTGGAATTTGCATCATGCTGATCGGATTTCAATTTCCTCTATTCGGGCCCGCATTCCACAGTACCGGCAACTTTTATCTTTGGCTGTACCTATTGCTTTTCACGTGGGGATATAGTTTGGCCTGGCTGGAAATCACATGGTTTATCCTAAAAAAATATGTGAGGAGACAGCTATGATCTAAACTTTAAAGTTTTGTCCGTTCAACGTAATATCCTGGCCCGGATAATCATGAAAATACCTGAACTCCTTCAAGCATCCTGAGTCTTTCCCGACTACTCCTGAATTGGTAGCCGTTCCTTGCCCGATGACTTTATTTCCCTGTCTAGTTACTTCTATCACTCTGCCTGAACCTGTTGCCACACCTGCTTCCCCGACAATAAGCCTTCCTCTTGCCGTAAATAATAAACTGATTGGATGCTGTAACCCTTTTACAGCCGCTTCGATTCGATAGCCTTCTTTCAGGGCAATGTCACCCGGATTGGTTGTTCCTTCTCGGTCCATAGATTCTCTCTCTCTCGTTATACAGTATGGATATTCATCACGTACAGGTCTTATTCTTGAACGATCGTTACCTTTCATCTTGAGCTTCATCTATTACATATTTTTCTTCCCTCGTCTCATACTGAGAGCAGTATCTTACCTGGGGTGATAAGCAAATGGCGTAACAAAGGTTACGAAAACAGCCATTAAAAAAGAAGGAAGGACCGAAATCCTTCCTTCTTTTCAGTTCACGTGAGTGTGTTTCAAAAATTCATCCAGCGTCCTTACCTTACCGATTTTCGGAAAAATAAAGCGGCAGGATGCGTCATGCTCTTCCTGGCTGAGCGCAACCATCGCGTCCGTTATGAAAACTTGGTTGTATCCAAACTGGAAGGCTTCTCTCGCCGTACTTTCAACACCGATGTTGGTGGCAATCCCGCAGAGCACAATGGTGTCAATTCCGCGGCGCCTGAGCTGAAGATCAAGATCCGTACCAAAAAAAGCTCCCCATTGGCGCTTCGTGACGACGTAATCATTGTCCTTAACACCAAGTTCAGGTGCAAACTCAGCCCAGTCAGCAGGGCGTTCAGCAGAAGCAGCAGGCTTGTCAATCGCCGGTTTCAATGCATCTTTTCCATCATGAAACTCCACGTTCACGAACGATATAAATCCCTCTTTTTGGCGGAACAGCTTCACCAATTCAGCAGCCTTCTCCACTACCTCTTGTCCGCCAGGGAATTTGACGATCCCTTTTTGAAGATCGATAATGACGAGCGCTGTTTTATGAAAATCGATGTTTAGTGAATTCATAGCTTAGTTCTTCATTTTTAAAAGTGTGGAATAGTTTCTTTCCGGTACAAGACCTTCTTTCGCCGCGCGATTAAGCAAAGAAATGATCGCTTCATAGCCCTTTTCGCCTAAATCAGCGGTAAATTCATTCACATAGAGGTTGATGTGCTGCTGAGCTACATCGAGTGATAGTTCGCTTGCATGCTGCATGACATATTCTCTTGACGCTTCTGGAGAGTCCCACGCATAGGCAACTGAGGAACGAATCCATTTCGTGATTGATTTAATATCCATCGACTTGCGGGCAATAATCGCACCGAGCGGTATCGGCAGCCCAGTGTCCTCTTCCCACCAGTTACCCATATCGGCCAACAGGTTCAAGCCATAATTTTGATAGGTAAAACGGGCTTCATGAATGACGAGGCCAGCATCAATCTTACCTTCTTTAACAGCCGGCATGATTTGGTCAAACGGCATTACGACTGTTTCTCCAATTCCGCCTGGTACATTTTGAGCTGCCCATAGGCGGAACAGCAAATAAGCCGTAGAACGTTCGCTCGGCACGGCAACCCTTTTTCCTGACAGCATGTCCGGACTTACTTCGCCATTTTGATTCACAAGAACAAGCGGGCCGCAGCCTCGTCCAAGTGCTCCTCCGCAAGGAATCAAATCATAATGATCCAGCACCCAAGGAAGTGCAGCATACGAAATCTTTAGTATATCTGGCCCCTCCTGTCGGGCAGCCCATCCGTTTGTAATGTCAATATCGGCATAGGTCACATCAAATTCCGGTGTGCCTGGCACCATTCCATGGACCAATGCATGAAACACAAACGTATCATTCGGGCATGGTGAAAAGGCGATGCTCATTTTACTCATTTATAATACCTCCATTAAAACTTTACTTGCTGATTCAAGGGATATCAGCGCATCTTTTATCCGCCATCCCTCACGATCACGAGGACCTACCGTATTGGAGATCGCCCGGATTTCGAGCACCGGCAGATTATACTCCTGTGCCGCCAATGCCACACCGTATCCTTCCATCGCTTCAGCTGCGGCTTCCGGTTCCCGTTCCATTAATTCTTCAGTCGTTTCTGTGGTCCCTGTCACCTTTGAAAGAGTAAGAATAGGTGCTGTTTGTGCGATTAGACCAGCTTTTGACAGTGCAGATGATATAGCCAGTACGAACCTTTCATCCACTCCAACTCTAGTTGAAGAACCAAATCCCAGCTCGTCCAGACTGAGGAAGCCATCGGTAGATTCAGCACCTAAATCGGCACAGACAATTTCATTTGAGATCACCAGTGAACCAATGTCAGCTCTATTGGCAAAACCACCGGCAATTCCTGCATTAATGACAAGATTATATGTATTGGCGTTTAATGCCTTCATCGTATTGATGGCAGATGCAACAGGTCCAACACCTGCCAGTACAACATCCACTCGGGGATCATGCCATCCGCGAAGAACGGCTTCTTTTTCCGCCTGTACGGATGTCATAATCAGTATCCGTCCTTTTAACTTTTTCATGTTCAGTCCTCCTGTTCCCTCTTCAAAGGTACATTTATTCTGCTGTTTTTTCCACTTTCATGCTCTGGGCAATAAGGGATTCCCGCATAAATTATACCGTATTGAAAACCCTATACGAGTAGAGAAAAAATGGAACGGAGGATCTTCAGTATGGATCATGTGGAGGGCAGTGCTTCTACGAATAAATACATTCCAGTCAGCTCGGTCACTTCTGGTGAAGGAATAGAACTCGCACCCGATATCTACAGCTATACCAACCAGATCGTTAATCTTTGTTTTATCGGAAAGCCTGAAAGCGGGCAAGATTGGGTACTGGTCGATGCCGGTATGCCTGATTCGGCCGAAAAAATCATCTATGAGGCTGAAGAGCGCTTCGGAAAAGGTGCACGGCCGAAAGCCATCATTCTCACGCATGCCCATTTCGATCATATCGGCGGCATCATTGGCCTTTTGAAAAAGTGGGATGTCCCTGTCTATGCCCACCGTCTTGAGCTGCCTTATGTCACTGGGAAGAAAGATTATCAAGAGCCAGATCCTTCTGTGGATGGTGGTATGGTGGCAAAAATGTCCTTTCTTTTCCCGCACGAATCAATTGACCTGGATCAACGAGTAACCGCTCTCCCTGAAGATGGATCAGTTCCCGAAATGCCTGGTTGGCGCTGGATTCATACACCTGGCCATACTGACGGCCATATTTCCTTGTTTCGGGATTCTGACAAGGCATTGATCGCCGGGGATGCTTTCATCACCGTAAAACAAGAGGACCTATACAGCGTCATCATACAGGAACTGGAGATCAGCGGACCACCCCGCTATTTTACCCCTGACTGGATGACAGCCTGGCAATCAGTGAAAAAACTGGAGTCGTTGCACCCCGCAATGGCAGTTACAGGACATGGGCGCCCGGTTAAAGGAGAATGGCTCTCACAAAATCTCACAAGATTAGCACGAGATTTTGATAAGATTGCCATTCCCGATTATGGTAAATATGTGGAGGATCTCCCAGAGCAATAAATGGGGCTGTCCAAGAAGTCTGGTAGCTGTTGATCTCCCCTCCAGGCTGCTCGCTTTTACCGGCGCGAGCTCCTACTTTCGCGGGGCGTGCGGTGAGCCTTACCGGCGTGAACGCCTACTTTTTGGCGCCAGCGCCTGCGGGAGTCTCACCTGTCACGCTAGTCCCGCAGGACAAGGAAGGCTCCGGCAGCTTTTTATCGCACGAAGAAAATGTGAAGTTCATTTTCGAGGAGTCTCGCACCTTGCACTTCAATCAACTTTTCATTGAAGATTTTTCACGTCAAAGGAGCTGCCTGAAGGTCAATATTCGACTTTCAGGACAGCCCCTTTTGTTTATTTAAAGAATGTATCCTTCCACTTTCCTTGATCAGAAAAAATAAACCGGGCAAGACAATAACCGTTCCAATCACACCAAAAGTCTGGCGTATGGAGAGATGAAGGAATGCTGAAGAAGCAAATAAGATCCCCAAAGGCATCGTGGCTCTCATGAACAGCAAGCGGACGGCACTTAACTGGGCCAATCGCTCTCGGGGAGCTTCCTTCTGGAAATTAGCAGCACTTTGAGCGTTGAACAGCGGGAATACCATTCCACCAAACAACTCGCACATCCATGCCCCTGGAATCGACGTCACCACGAAAAGAAGAAGGAAGGAAATCCCTCCAGTTACGAGTCCAAAATACATCGTCCATGGCGATTTTGGAATTCGCTTTATTAGGACGGTCCCCAGCGCATAGCCGATCGGAAAAGCTCCTGAAAAAACAGCATACTCCCACCTCTCTCCATTGAGTTCACTCCGAATCAGAGGAACACTTAGGACCATGGCAGCTCCTACAGCAAATTGGACACTTGATGAAAGAAGGGTCAGCCTCAAGAGATATGGATACTGAAAAAAGTTCTGATACCCCTGCTTCATCTCTGACCACCAAAATCGTTTAGTCCACACCGCTGCTCTTTTTTGTTCAAGCGGCGGTATTCGTGAAAGGGCATAATAGCTAACGAGAAACAAGAAAGAAGACAGTGCGTAAATAAGAGGCACAGGACTGATCAGCAGCAATAATGAAGTTACGCCAGGCGCAAGAAAACTCATCAGCCGTATCGTTCCATCAAGCAATCCATTCGCTTCTGCCAGCTCCTCTTTTTTGCAGATTTCAGGCAAAAGAGAAAACGACAGACTGGCATAGATCGGCTGCAGCAATCCTAAGCAGCATTGCAGAATGGCAAGTCCTAAAATGGTCCCCGCATGCGAATGGAGCAGTGATCCTATCAGCGGCAGCAAGTAAGCACCCATGCGGATGAGCTGAATGTTTCGGAGCACTTTTTCTTTTATCACGTGATTTAAAAAAGGAGCACTGATTCCCTGCAGCACTAGAGAAGGTAGAAAGTAAACAAGCCACAATGCTCCCATCCATTCTTTTGAGCCGGTCAGTTCATACAGAAGCAATCCGTTGACGATGCCCCCTGCTGCTCCTCCAAATTCAGATACCATCTCTCCGGTCCAAAGCGCTTTAAACGACCTCGAGTAGCTTTTCATTCTTCTTTTCCCAAGTACTGGATTAATCTTTCCGAAAAAGACTGGATCTGTTTCACATTTGCCGAATAGATCCCTTTTTCAACACTAACGAACTTCGCGGCTTTTAAAAGGGAAAGCTGATGGTGAAGTGTCGTTTTTGACATGTGAAACTGTCCGCTCAATTCCTGCAGTGATAATGGACCTTTTTGAAGCAGAAAAAGAAGTTTCAATCGAAACTCGTCCCCGAGCGCTTTATGCCCCCGGATCAGCTCTATGGACGGAACCCCTGGCTCGGTTAAATATTCTTCGTTTACCGGATAAAAGAAAAGCATGGTGTCAGGTGTCCGTAATTGCAGAACCCATGGCCGGTAAGAAACATGGGGAACAAGCTTTATGTACCACACTGATGGTTCAGGAATATACTTAACGCCGCCTGTAATTCGTTCAATCTCTTCCAATGGCTCTTCATATTTCACGATTTGTCTTGTTTCATGGGCAAGTGCCTGCATCCATTTTTCCCAAGCTGGCTTTGCACTTATAAAGCCATGCCACTCTTCCATCGCGGATAACATCAGCGAACTTAACTCAACGCGTGGCCGCTCTCCCAGCAATCGAACATAGCCTTCCAAGTAATCGTGCGCTTCAAAGTACGCAGCATATTCTGTAAAACGGTTCTTATGGCCAAAGTTTAGGGCGGTCTCCTTTCGAGTTGCTTCGGCTTCCCGATTTTTATAGGGCAGGAGTATTTCATAAAATCCTTCCTCTGTCATGTTCTGCAGTTGATTCGAAAATTCATGAAGGGTGTTCGCGTCCCAACGGTTTTGCAGCAGGAGCATTCCGTACCACAAGTTCGTTTCTTGGATTTGTTTCAGATGCTCAATAAGCGTACTGTTCATTTCCCCTTTCCAATCTTTCCATTGCTCGTCCAAATCAAAGGAATGCCTTAATTGAGCGTAGGTATAACCGGCAATACCAAGTATGACTTCCCATACAGATGAAGATTCTAGTGCCACTTGGACTTTTTCTGCGGGCTGTGCGGATAAAAGGTGTTTCAAGACTTTCCATCCCCCTTTTATAGTTTCTTACTATATATTCTAAATTTAACGAACTATTTATTCAATATATTTCGAATAACTATTCAAAAAAAACACAAAAGCAACTTTACGCTTTTGTGTTTCTGAGCCCATTTACTGTTTTACTTTCTCCTTTATTTGACCCATCTGCTTGTTATGAGCATGCGTATGAGCAGTAAAGCGGTCGTCCTCTACCTGTTCTGAAATCTTAAGACCCTGTGGGACAATGGAAGCCGATACCCGCTTTAGACCGAGTTGATCTTTTTGGTAAACATAGGACGCTCGTGTAGATACTGCGGCACCTGGCCATTTTATAAACTTAAAAAAGGATGGCATTCACCATCCCTTACACGATATTAATTGCCCGTGCCGCCAGTACAACGAGCGCAACAAGTGAGATCACCGATTGTGTCATCATCAGGAGTTTCGCCCGCCGGGAAAATACAGCCGTATCCGCCGGACTGAAAGCAACACTTGTGTTAAAGGCTACAAATAAGTAATCTAGGAAATTAGGCTTCCACCCTTCCCACTCTGGCAGAGAGGACATCATCTGAGGAAAACCAAATTCAGGCTTCCCTGGATTTTTTGAATTTCTCCGGATTGGCCCCCCTCTGTCGATCTCCCAATACCAGATCGCAAAAATCAGCACGTTCGCTGCCCACAATAGACCAGCACTTTGAAATAATTCACTGGCACTCGGCATGCCAAAAAATAAAGAATACACCAAGTCCACCATGCTGCTCATCAAGGCAAAAGTAAGAACTAAAACCCGAAGAATCGCAAATTTCCTCGACCATAGATCATGTTCAGAACTAACTGCGTAAAGCAAAGGAATATAAAGGATAAAAGCAATGACAATGACCGGCCAGTTCGGGCCGATTGTCACCATATTGGATAAAAGTTTAAATAGGACTCCGATGATGACGATCGCAACATCAGACGGCCAGCGGTAATCTTTTTTCGTACTCGTTTTCAATTTCATAAAACCGCCAACTTAAAAAGGGTAGTCAATGCAAGAAGAAATGCTCGTCCTCATACACCGCTACCTTATGATATGTTATTGAAAATGGAATGGTGAGCTTATCTTTCCAGGCGAATTAAAGTTTGATGTTATTCAAACAGTTGAATTTTCGGGTCTCTGCTATTTATGGCGAGTACCGTCTGCAGCTGACCTCTATGGTGATAGACATGTCCGAGAATTTCCAGCATCCATTCATATCTTGAATAGGACACTCCCCACCACGAAGTTGTCACAACAGACCAATCTTCATTCGAAAAACACGCCGTCTTTTCTTTTAAAAAAGCAAAATGAACAAGAAGCATCTCCTTTATTTCCGCAATGGTCTGGGGGTGATGCTTTTCATAGAACTCTTCCATCTCCTGCTGAGTGGCCCCATTCAAGATCATAAAGTCCGCTTTATAGATCACGGCTAGATGGGCTAACAGTTCCCGTAACGTTCTTTTCTCCGCTCCCAGCGAAAGTTCCAGGTCGCTTTCTTCCATGATTTCTAAAATTTTTAGAATGTAATGGTTGGCTACCTCCAGCTGGTGAAAAATTGGTTTTATTATATTCATGAGGACTCCTTTCTAAGTAAACAAAAAAACCCTCATATAAGGGTTTCATAGTGACAGTTAAACGCCAGTGCGACGGTGCTGGTTGTTGGCCTTTTTCGTCTGCTGGCTTTTCATTTGTTTGGTTGATTTAACCGGGTTTGTAGAAAGCTTTCCGTTAGCCTGCTGCTGCTTTTTTTCAGCCAGCTTTTGCTTGATCGCTTCCTGATAGCTCAGCTTTTTAGGCTGCCCATTATTTTCAGATGACATATTTCGTACCTCCTTATGCCGTGTAGATCATACTGTAATGATATCTTCTTCCACATGTTTTGTCTGCATTTTTTTACAAATAGGGCAACTTAATTGGAGAACATGCCCCAAATTCGCTATGATAGATGGCAGAAACAAGGAAAGGAACGCTGCGCATGGTGGATTTTGAATTGGATACAGTGGATTGCGAGAGGTTCGCTTTTTCTTGAAGAGCTCCGACACAAACACCCATAAATATATTTTTACAATGGCTCTGTAAGAAAAAAAGGAATTGACATTATTTTGAATCCCTGCCATAATACAAAGTAATTTGATATGAGTACACTCTTATTAAGAGCAGGTGGAGGGAATTAGCCCTATGAAGCCCGGCAACCATTCATGCTGAATCACCAGTATGGAAACGGTGCTAAATCTAACAGCGAAAGCTGAGAGATGAGAGGTCAACGGATTTATTCGGAAGCCCTCTATCTCTTTTGAGATTGAGGGCTTTTGGTTTAACTCCATGCTCTCAAGACAGTGTAGTACTATCAAAAAATGAAAATGGGGGTTGGGGAATCAATGAAATTAAAAAAATGGGGATTATTATTACTGGGAGTATTGATCGCAGCAGCATTATCGGCATGCGGATCATCTAGCACGAGCGGCGATGGGAAAAAGATAGAAAAATTAACTGTCGGTGCCTCAAATGTACCGCACGCTGTCATTCTAAAAGAAGCGGTTCCTTTGCTGAAGAAAAAAGGAATTGACCTGAAGATCGTTAAATTCCAAGATTACGTTCTGCCAAACAAAGCGCTGGCCAATAAAGAGATCGATGCTAACTACTTCCAGCACATTCCTTACCTGGAGCAGCAATTGAAAGAAAATCCAAACTATAAATTCGAAAACGCCGGAGCCATTCACATTGAACCAATGGGCGTTTACTCTAAAAAATACAAATCACTAAAAGATTTGCCGGACGGTGCAAAAGTAATTCTGAGCAATTCAGTAGCTGAGCATGGCCGAATCCTTTCTATCTTTGAAAAAGCAGGATTGATCAAGCTTAAATCAGGCGTCGGGTACAAAGCACAGCTGAAAGACATTGTTGAAAATCCAAAGAAACTTAAATTTAAGGCTGACATCGAGCCAGCTCTTCTTACAAAGGCCTATCAGTACAATGAAGGAGATGCTATCGTCATCAACACGAACTATGCCATCGATGCAGGACTTAATCCAAAGAAAGATTCCATCGCACTAGAAGGGCCTGATTCTCCATTTGCCAACATCATCACTGTCCGCCAAGGAGATAAAGACAAGAAAGCCATTAAAACCCTGGTTGAAGTGCTTCATTCTAAAAAGATCCAAACGTTTATTGAAAAAGAATACAAAGGCGCCGTCCTTCCTGTTTCAAAATAAGTTGAAATAAGAGCCTGGAGAATTTTCTCCTGGCTCTTATTTGGTATGGGGCATGGGGCGGGATGATGTGTTTGGCATGTAACATGCTTGATCTGGCACGTAAAGCGCAAAAAGCAGACTGTAAACTCTGAAAAACGGCACGTAAGCTCAGCAAAGTGGACAGTAAACCATACAAACCCGCATGTAAACTCAAAAATCAGTATTCAAACACGTTATCTGCACGTTAAAAACAAAGCATGCTCCTCAAAAAAAAATAAAGCTTCCCCTCATCTTCGAGAAAGCTTCTTTTTCATCAAATAATTGTCCTTATTTGCTTGGATACTGCACTTCTTTTTTAGCTTCTGACGGTTCCTCGCTGACTATAGGAGATGGAACGATTGGATTTGATCCTTTCTTTTACACCATCCGGAAGATATAGATATGGCTCTGCTTCCATATAATCCATCCATGCAACTTCCTCGATTTCATCAGGACAAAGGGTCCCAATCTTACCACCGGTTATTTTACCGAGGAACGTAAAGAAAATCACATGATGCCTACTTTCTTCAAAAAAGGCCTCTGATATTCCAAATACGTTCTCTACTTCTACCTCCAGGCCCGTCTCTTCTCTCACTTCACGGACAGCACCCTGTTCAAGGGTTTCCCCTTCCTCTACTGCTCCTCCGGGAAGCGTATAATAGGAACCTTTTTCCCCTCTGTTCTTCACCATTAAGATGTTATCCGCTCGTTCGTCCCACAATAAAACATAAACCACATCTACACGTTTCATTTGCTCATCTCCTCTAACTGCTTTGATAGCTTCTCATTACTTATGTAGGCCAACTGTTCAACCTCGTTGAGTACCCTTGCCCTTCCTTTTTCACTCAAAGTCCATTTTTCAGGGACAATTTCTCGATTATCTTGCAGAGGCAAAACATCTAATACTTTATCATCACTTGCGTACAAAGAAGATAGAAGGTAAAAACGGCGACAGAAGAAAGACTTTCCGGCCAACAGAACGTTTCGACAAGGAGTAGAATTTAAGAATTCAAAAGCAGAGTGAATGACACTCTCTACGCCTTTGGCTTCATTCCGGTTTGGTATGGCCACCAGTCGATCCTCACGAATTCCCGCTTTTGATAAAAGAGGAGCATAGTAATTATATTCATTTTGTTTCAAGAACGAGTTATAAACCCCAGGAATCAGGATCAGCTCTGCTCCTTTTTCTTCATAAAAGGAGAGCAGCTGTTCATTTAATTCCGGAAAATGTCCGGGATGATATAAAATGACATCGGGCTGTTCGAATATGTGAAGCTGCTTCATGAAAACAAGATCTTCCATACAGCGTAGTGCTGCGTTGTTCATCGAAATTCCCCTTCATTTTGAATGTTTTCTTTATCCTTTCTTTAAGAGATGCGAAAACCCCTCTTTTCTAAAAGGCATAACCCCGAAATAATGTTATAATATGGAAAAATAAAGGTGGAGGGATTAAGTGAATGCTTTTGAAATCTCTCGGTGTAGCTGCAATCGGTGTACTCATTTTATTTGTGGGATGGATGATTAAATGTTCAGGTACCGCTTCATTCGTTGCTGGTTACCGGCAGACTTTTTTTCCTCGTAATGAAAAGAAATTGGCTAGTCGAATCGGTATCATTATAATGGTCTTCGGATGTATCACGATTCTCTTTCCCATTGTTCACCTATTCATAGACGGATTGAGAGGATCTTTTTATGCATTACTCGCCGGATGCCATGTGCTCGCTGTTTTCATTGTGATCGCCATCGACCAAGTAAAAAATTAAAAGAACTTCCAACACGGGAAGTTCTTTCTTACATGCCATTATGCTGCAGAAGATCAAATCGGTTGCCATATAGATCTTCAAAAACGACTTCAATTCCCCAAGGAACTTCCTTCGGTTCGCCTAGAAAGCTCACCCCTTTTTTCTTCATTTCTTCATAATCACGTAAACAATCATCCGTTTGAATGACTAAGAAGACATGATTGGAGGCCTGGCTGCCGATTCTTTCAGCTTTATCCGGCGTATCACCCTTCACAAAAACGATGGCGGTCTCTGATTCCTTTGAGGGAGCTACTGTAACCCATCTGTGTCCATTGCCAAATGCTACATTAGTTAATAGTTCAAATCCCAGCTGATTCGTATAAAAAGCAACCGCCTCATCAAAATCTTTAACAAGGATGGTGATATGTCCAATTTTTTTCTTCATTGTTCACACCTCAGATTCATTTTGGAGTATTTCACGTTAAAAGGCTTCGTATTCTCTGATGATTTGATTCATCTCCGACCCGCTGATCGTTAAGAGGTTCCTTGTCCGATCACAAATTCGTTGTCCCTCTAGTATGACGGAACAAACTGGAAATTGCATTAAAACACTTAAATTTTTTCCGCAAATATGGTATAATGGATTTAACAAAATAAATCGTACGACTTGGAGGAGCCTGTCACCAAGGGATATTTATGCCCTTGGTAACAGGCTCTTTTTTTGTTTTTAACTAAAAAATGAAAGGTGGTTGTTCACATGTTAATACTGCAAATCGCCATTATTTTAATTGCTTCCAAAATAGCGGGAAGCATGAGTGTAAGATTAGGACAGTCTTCAGTTCTTGGAAAACTTATCATTGGGATTGTTCTTGGACCATTGGGATTGGTGAACGAGACAGAGTCGTTAAATGAATTTAGCCAAATCGGTGTGATCTTCTTAATGTTTATTGCTGGGTTGGAAACGGATCTGGATGAGTTTAAAAGGACAGGTAAAGCATCCACATTAGTAGGCTTTGGTGGTATCATTATTCCCCTTGTTTTAGGATATTTAGCAGGAATGGCATTACACCTATCCGTATTGGAAGCTGTATTTTTAGGGCTTGTGCTTTCTGCAACAAGCGTAAGTATTTCTGTTCAGGCACTCAAGGAGATGAACCAATTAAAAACACCTGAAGGAACAACAATCTTGGGTGCAGCTGTGATTGATGATGTAGTCGTTATCATCGCTTTGGCATTCTTAATGAGTTTTGCTGGAGGAGATGTCAATTTAACAACGGTTATTCTTAAGAAACTTTTATTCTTCGCAGGAGCTATTCTTGTAGGATGGAAGGTCGTCCCTAACTTTTTAAACAAGTTTTCTTTATTAAAAGTCACAGAAACGGTGATTTCATCCGCTCTGATTATTTGTTTCGTTTTTGCCTATTTCGCAGAATATACAGGAGTTGCGGCGATCATTGGTGCGTACATCGCCGGAGTAGCGGTTAGCGTGACCAACTTCAAACAAGAGGTTTTTGAAAAAGTTGAAACGATCGGATATTCTCTCTTTGTTCCTATTTTCTTTACCTCTATTGGGATTACAGCAGAGTTTTCAGGAATTAAGGAAAATATAGGTCTTATCGCAGCCCTTAGTTTAATCGCGGTCCTAACCAAATTAATCGGAGCTTCAATAGGAGCAAAAGCAGCTGGATTCAGCTGGAACAGTTCACTCGGAATTGGTTCCGCCATGGTCTCTCGTGGTGAAGTAGCGTTAATAATTTCCGCTATTGGTCTAGAATCAAAGCTATTGAGCCAAGACATGTTTGCTGTCATTGTTGTCGTAGTTCTTGTGACTACTATTGTTACACCACCTATGATGAAAATCTTTTTCAAATCAAAAACTCAAAAAGAAATCAAAACAGCATAAACTACCTTTTCGGATGGGTTTAAAAAACGGGTTGCCAGTCAAAATGGCATCCCTTAGTAAGGTGTACCTTACATGAATTAAAACCCATATAGCCGCTGTTACAAATTATTAACTCGATAAAAGGGATCTATTCTTCTTATCCATCCGAACGGCAGATTCCTTGAAATTAAAAATGGCCAACCAGAAAAATCCGGTTGGCCTAGTTTTATCCCAATATCTGATACAGCTCATCAAGCTTCTGTATTTCATAGGTCGGAACCATATCCGTATGGTTGGTTTTCTTTTTGGGATTAAACCAGCAGGTATCAATCCCGGCCAGCTGTCCGCCTTTCATGTCCGCATTTAAGGAATCACCGATGATCAATCCTTGTTCTTGAGAAAAATCGGGGATCCGTGCAAAAACATAATCAAAGTACTCTTTCATTGGCTTTTGAAACCCCGTGTCCTCGGAAACAAAAATCCCTTTGAACAGTGGATGCAGCCCCGAACTTCTCAACCGTTTGTCTTGTGTTTTGGAAACACCATTTGTCACAATATATAGATCAAAACGATCTTGCAGCACTGTGATCAATTCCAATGCTCCTTCGATCAGCTGGTTCCCTTCACTTAAAAATCCACGATAGATTTCTTCAAGCAAAAGCCCATCCGCCTCATGGCCGTACTCTTTTAATAAAAGAGAAAAGCGAGTGTTAAGGACCTCGTCCCGTTCGATTTCCCCTTCTTCAAATGCTTGCCAAAGCCCCTGGTTTATTTTCTTATAAAGGCTTTCCAGTTCTGAGGTAAACGTAATCTGCTGCTCTTCACACAACATGTGAAGGGCTGTGCTCTCTGCCGCACCGAAGTCCAACAGCGTATCATCAACATCAAATAACAGTGTTTGGTAAGTTTTCATGAGGCTTTCTGCGATTGCTGAGTCTCTTGCTCACCGCTGAATTTAAAAACGATGATGCCTCCGATGATGATCAGCACTCCAATCAGCTCCTTAAAGGTAAAAGGCACCGGGTCCAAGCCTAAGGCGCCCACTGAGTCCAAAAACAGGGCAAATCCAAGCTGTGATGCCAGGACAATGGAGATAGCAATCGTTGGCCGGAGCCGTTTGACCCCCTGCACCACACAGGTCACCACTCCTACTCCGATCACACCGCTGAACCAATACCACGTTTGCATATGGTGCAGATGGAATAATTGTTTCCCTTCAAAGATCAAACCAAGCGTCAGTGATGCAATGAATCCCAGTCCCAAAACCAAGACATTCGTTGCCCAGGATCCCGCGTGTTCATTGACCTTACTATTGAAAATGTTTTGCAGGCCGACGAGCGCTCCTGCAATCAGCGCAAAAATGATCCCTAAAAGCATAACTCTTCTACTCCTTATTCATAGATATTGTCGTTGGCCAATGCCCGCAAGCCTTCCCGATCTTTTACAAGAATTCCTCCGCTGTTCCGTTCAACCAATCCTTCTGCACAAAATTGCTGGATGACCCGGTTCAGATGCCTGTAGCTCGTTCCGATCAAATTCGCAGCATCTTTCAAGCTTCGGGTACTGTGCTGTCCCGTTAATAAGGAATCCGATTCATCAAACGAGACCGACAAGAGATAACTCGCCAGACGAACTTCCACCGGATAGAGCAGATTAAAGCGTAAAGAATTGGATTTCACATAGAATTTTTCCGTAATGATTTCCAATAAAAAATTCAGGAACGCTGAATCATCACGAGCGTATTTTTTCAGCCAGCGATGATGAATACCGATCATCGTGACAGGAGATACAGCCTCCACTGTGTTCACCGTATCTGTACCCCGTACATATTCAATGTCCCCGATCACTTCAAGCGGTGTTTTAAACGAAAGAATGAGTGTTTTGGCTTCTGGTGAGGTGGTGTACACTTTTACCTTCCCCTTCACCAGTACATAAAGATACTGTGCGGGTTCTCCCTGTGAACAGATGAGCTCACCCGGCTTGAAATGATACAACTTCAAATACGGCATCAATTGCGAACGAAATATAGATTCTATTTGATGATCACTTAAATATAATTCAAGCAGCTCACGATCATTGATTTCTTTCATAGCGAAACCTCCATCAGGCGATTATCACATGCTTAAAATCAGCACACCTGTAATCATCATACCAATTCCGATGAACTGCGGCATCCTCATTCTCTGTTTCGCCGTTCCAAACCAGCCGCAGCTGTCTGTTAAAAAAGCAACGCTTAACTGAGCGATCAAGAGAGCAGAGATGGTCAGGGTCACACCTACCTTATGGATGGCTGTCACATTACTGAAAATCACGACAGCAGCAAACGTTCCCCCAAACAAATACAGCGGTTTCACAAGTTTGAATTTTTGCCAGGTCCGGTCTCTGAAGAAAATCATGAGGATCATCGCTAAAATAAATCCTGTCATCTGGGTAACCGTGGCCGCTTGCCATGTGCCAATATCCTGGCCGATCCGGGAATTGGCCACACCTTGAAGCGAAATGAAGATACCTCCGAACAACGCAAAAAGTATTCCTTTCATCGAATCTCTCCCCTGTTTAATTTACATTTTTCATTATCAGGGAAAGCCACGCATGAGGGAAAGGACATATGTCCTCACTTTATAAAAAAATGAAGGCAGTTTTTCTTGTTAAGGCTAAAAAGAATGCACCATGATTTCACAGGATGGAGTTGTTTACATTTATGTATTTATTGTGAACAGCTATGTGCAGTCGCCTTTTTTCATTTAAAATGACAGAGTAATCTAATCTATTATAAAGGAGAATTGTAATGAAAATAAAATCACTTGTTGTCTTACTCTCCTTATCTCTTCTAATCGCCTGTTCCAATAAAGAACCCCAAAAAAGTGAAAAAAATCATCAAGATCATGAACAATCACAATCTCATGAAACCTCCGATATTAGAGAGGAAACAGGAAAAGTTGAATCGTTGCCTTCCTTTTTGATGAAACAGCCAAAAGAGATACAGGTAATTTATCAGGCTGCTGCTAAACATAAAGAGCTCCTGGAGAAGATTCCTTGTTACTGCGGCTGTGGAGTAGAAGCAAACCATAAAAATAATTACGATTGCTTCGTCCATGAAAATAAAAAGAACGGTGCAATAGTTTGGGATGATCACGGAACAAAATGTGGGGTATGTCTGGAAATCGCTGCACAATCAGTAAGGGATTACAGCAAAGGAAAATCAATAAAGGAAATTAGAGAGAACATCAATAAAACATATGAGAAGGGTTATGCAAAACCAACACCTACACCTACCATATAAAGAAAAACCATTGAGAATCGTCTCAATGGTTTAAATTATGTCATCTCGACATATTCATTCTTTATCCTTTAATAGCCTTAAAGCATTCAAAATAACGATTAATGCTGCCCCTGTATCACTTAAAACTGCCATCCATAGCGTAAGCACGCCAGGGAATATCAATCCTAATGCAAGAGCCTTTATGATGATGGAAAACCAAATGTTTTGCTTGATGATGGATAACGCGTTTTTACTCAATTTCATGGTATGAGGCAGCTTATCAAGATTATCAGCCATTAAAACGATGTCCGCGGTCTCCATGGCAGTATCCGTTCCCGCTCCGCCCATCGCAATTCCTAGATCAGCGGCAGCCAGGGCAGGGGCATCATTAATTCCATCACCGACCATGGCTACCTTGTAACCTTCGCTTTGCAGCTTCTTGATTGCGGTTACTTTATCTTCTGGCAATAATTCAGCAAAGTAACGACTCACATTTGCTTCAGAGGCAATTATTTTAGCGGTACCTTCGTTATCCCCCGTTAACATGATGGTCTCGCGTATTCCTCTTTCTTTTAATGCTTTTAACGAAGAGATGGTGGATTCTCGGATCGTATCCGACACGGCAATCAAACCAATGATCTTTTGTTCCGTACCAAGGATCACAATCGTTTTCCCTTGGTTCTGCAGCTCCAGTACGTTAAGCTGCTCCAGTGAGACCGTCATTTCTTTAAATAGAGTCAGGTTTCCTGCGTAATAATTCACTCCATCAATCGCGGCTTGGACGCCTTTCCCAACAATGCTTTTATATAACTCTCCTTCTTTAGAAGAAATCCCTTGGGACTTCGCGTAATCCACAATGGCTTTAGCGATTGGATGAGTGGAATAGTTCTCTAATGTGAAGGCGATGGATAACAGTTCTTCTTCTGTACCTTCCAGCACTTCAACTTTTGATACTTTTGGTTTACCCTCAGTTAAGGTTCCTGTTTTATCAAACGCGATAGCTGTGATGGCACCCGCTTTTTCTAAGAAGGTCCCACCTTTGATTAAGATCCCATTCTTTGCAGCATTTCCGATGGCTGACACAATGGCCACTGGAGTAGAGATGACCAGTGCACATGGACAAGCAATCACCAATAATTCAAGCCCTTTATAAAACCAATCACCCCACGTTCCTAATGTTAATAAAGGCGGAAGGATCATGATAAGTAATGCAAATCCAAATACAATCGGCGTATAAATGGCTGCGAATTTATCAATAAAGGCTTCAGTTGGTGCTTTTTGCTCCTGAGCTTCTTCCACCAAGTGAATGATTTTGGAAATAGTCGTATCTTCGACTAGCTTTGTTACCTTGATCTCAAGCGTTCCATGTTCATTAATGGTTCCTGCATACACGTTGTCTCCAGATTTTTTATCAACAGGGATGGATTCACCTGTAATCGGAGCTTGATTAACACTGGATTCCCCTTTAAACACCTCTCCATCCAAAGGAATCTTGTCACCTGGTTTAACAATAATGACATCACCAATCGAGATATCCTCTGCGGGCTTTTTAACAACATCTAAGCCAGCTTGAACCCAGGCTTCTGGAGGAGCTAGATCCATAAGATTGCGAATCGAATTTCTTGTTTGTTCAATGGACTTATTCTGCAATACGTTCCCCAATGCGAATAACCAAACCACAGTGGCACCTTCCAGCCACTCACCAATAAAAGCTGCTCCAATTGCTGCAGCTGACATTAATACATTCATGTCTAAAGAACGGCTTCTTAACGAATAGCAGGCACTTTTCACAGGTTTATAGCCACTCAGAATCATGGCAACAGCATAGAGGATCGAGGACATCAATGTGGATACACCTGTATAGGAACCAGCAAAACCAAGGGCAATCAACAGGCCTGAAACAATGAGCAAACTATTTTCATTCTTCTTTTGTACAGGCTGACTTGCTGTACGGCTAGTATCTAACGTAGCTTTAAACCCAATCTTAGAAACTTCTGAAACGATTTCTTCTGGACTATTTGTATGTTCAATTTTCATTTTTCCCGTCGAAAAATTAACATTTACGCTTTGAACAGAAGAGTGCAGGTTTAAATGATTTTCGATACTTTTAGCACAACTACCGCAATCCATTCCTTCTACCGTGTAGGTCTTAAGTTTTCTTTTCTCATTAATCGGCTCCACAGTATAGCCGAGCTTCTTCACTTGGCTCTCGATGGAATCAAAAGCAGAGAGATGATCTGCGACAACTTGCAATTTCGCGGTACTGTAATTTACATGGACTTCTTTAATATCTTTTAGTGAGCGAATCCCTTTTTCAATGGTTTTTGCACAAGCAGGACAATCCATTCCCTGGACTCTAAACTCTATTTTTTCACCAGCAAGGGAAGGTACAATATCCGTTTCTTTTATTTGTGGCTCAGAAGAACAACAGCTGGTTGTTTTCTCCTTGGCTATTGCATTTGTGGCTTCCCCACCTGAACAGCAGCTATCCTTTTTCGTTTGTGGCTTTTTATCAGAGCCGGAGCATTGGTTTGACATATGAATCACTCCTAATCTATATGACTGTCACAACAGGCGACATCATTTTGAACGTCGGCAAGAACAACGTTAAACATGTTAAGCAGTTCATGGATCTGCTGGTTGCGGATACTATAATAACAATATCTTCCTTCCTGTCTTCCTACAATAATGCCACAACCTTTAAGACAGGCGAGATGTTGTGATATGTTGGATTGATTTCCGTTGATTGCTTCTACGATTTGAGATACAGTTTTTTCTTCATCCATTAACGCTTCTAATATTTGAATTCTTGTTTTATCAGCGAAACCACGCAGAAATTTTACCTTTGTATCAATTTCGATCAATTGCATACCAATAGCCCCCATTCATATATTAGAGTAAACTAATATATATATTAATATGATATTAGCAATAACTAATATATGTGTCAAAAATCTTTTAAAGCGGCTCGTAATCATACTTTGGAAAGGTAAATGTACTTATGAAAGAGTCAACATAAAAAAGGGGCTGTCCAAGAAGTCTGGTAGCTGTTGATCTCCGCTCCAGGTTGCTCGCTTTTACCGGCGTAAACGCCTACTTTCGCGGGGCGTGCGGTGAGCCTTACCGGCGTGAACGCCTACTTTTTGGCGCAAGCGCCTGCAGGAGTCTCACCTGTCACGCTAGTCCCGCAGGACAAGGAAGGCTCCGGCAGCTTTTTATCGCACGAAGAAAATGTGAAGTTCATTTTCGAGGAGTCTCGCACCTTCCACTTCAATCAACTTTTCATTGAAGATTTTCAAGCCAAAAAGGAGCTGCTGAAGGTCAATTTTCGACTTTCAGGACAGCCCCTTTCATGTTTACCTATTGAATTGTTATGTGCAGTCCCCGATCAATCAGGTTAGCAGTTACTGGTTTCGTTCCGATCTCCCTCGCCCAAACCGACAATTGTCCAATGTGATGGATTTCGTGGGCGATCACATGGCGCATGATTTCTCCATGGGTGAATGTCACTTTCCTTCCATCAGGTCGGGTATCATGCAAAATTCGTTCTTCCATACTGTCGTTCCAGGCAAGAACAAAATTTTCCACTTCAGGCTTAAACTCGGCGTCCAGTTTTCTGACTTTTTCAAGGGATTGATATCCATCAAAAGTCTCCTGAAAATCAGGTTTTTCCTGTAATCCACGAATCCAGCTCCACTCGACATCGATGATATGAAAGAGCGTATGTAAGATGCCTCCCACACCGCCTGTACGAACTTTTAGTAGTTCAGCTTCAGGAACACCCTCACACCATTTGTACCAATCCTCCCTGACTTGCCAGTTGTAACGAAACAGCGTCTTCATGATACTTCCTCCTTATCCGGCCGGAACTCAATAAGCCAGCAATCCCTGTACTTTCCTTCATGCCACTCATGTTCAGCCAGTACTTTTACTTTTTTAAATCCACATTTCTCATAGCACCGAATGGCCCTTTTATTCCAGGTTTGCGGATCCATAATAATGACCTGAGCCTGCTTATCGTTTACTAGGTACTCCAGCATCCCGGCCACCAAGTCTGTCCCAATCCCTCTATCACGATAACGAGCTTCCCCGAGGAACTGATCCATCCCATATACCGTTTCATCACGGTATCCGTATGCATGTTTTGCTTCATCATCCAGTTTATAAAATTGAATGTATCCAATGTCTATTCCATCGTACTCAACAATACAGCCAACCGTCTCGTCTTCTTTTTTAAAAAACTTCTGTATCACTTTATAGACATCGTGAGGGCGGTCCCTGCCTTCATAAAATTCCAGGACAGATGGATCCGAAAGCCACTTAGCCAATACGAACCGATCTTCATACGCGAGCTGCCGTACGCTTAGCTTTCCATTTTGAAAGAACACAGAGCTTCCCCGCCTTTTATTCTTGCCGATTTGTTGAAGCTTGTTTGAGATTTTCATTCATCAGCTCAGCAATCCGTCTCTCGTTTTCACCAGGCTGCTTATTCAGGTTCTCCATCACCATTTGCTGCCGTTTTAATGGATGGTTTTGACTCAATTTTGCTTTTCCCTCCATACTCGTAACGGCAAGCTTAAATCCTACAATCCCTTTCTGCATCCCTGATATGTAATGTGGGTCCAAATCGTTAACATCATAAGAACTCTCAGGGTCCTCATATTGCTTCACCATGCTAAAGAGGGTTTCAGCCATCTCTTGCTCATCCTGTATAAACTGGATTTCCCCATACACATGGACGGTTACATAATTCCAGGTCGGAACCGCTTCCCGGGTCTCATACCAGGAAGGAGAAACATAGCAATGAGGTCCTTGAAAGATAACAAGGACCTTCTGCTGTTCAATATCTTTCCACTGATGATTCGGACGGGCAAAATGGCCATAAAGCATACGTTTCTCACGGTCTAGCACCAAGGGAAGATGTGTGGCAAAAGGAACACCTTCATGCTGAGAAATGACCGTGGCAAAACTATATTGTTCGATAACATCAAACATCATTTCTTCATCGTTTATTTCAAAGGGCTTAGGAATATACAAGCTACCACTCCTTTTCAGATGCAGCTACTGAGAGCTCGTCACCTCAAACATAATGTCGTCCAGCGCATGAAAATAAAACGTATACCCACCACGGATCACTCTCGGATGATTGCCAACAGAAACCTTTGCAGCTTTTAGCTGTTCATACATTTCATCCACTTTTTCGCTCGTTTCTACATAAAAGCCAACGTGAAAACCATTCGGATACTTGGGAGGCTCTTCTCCCATACTGCTCAATACCAGCAGAAATCCCTCACCATCATCCATAACCCTACTCACATCGCTCCTTTGCGCTTTAGTTTGAAATCCTAAGAAGTGTTCAAAAAAATGCTGTGCTTCTGCTAAATCTTTCACACATAGATTCAAATGGTTAAGCTTCATGCTCCACCTTCCTCACCCGCATTTTTTGATGGGAACAAACAGTTCTACCTTGCATCTCCCTTCCGGATCCTCTGCAGGATTATTCAGGTTAAACTCTAAATTATGACGTGAAAAATCCGGCTCATACTCACTGGCAGGCAGCCACTCTGCAAACATAAACTGATAGGCCTGATTCAATTTACCCGGTGTGTCATAAAAGGAGTACACAGCATATGATCCGCCATCCAATCTCTTAAATGAATCATCAGGATGCTCTTCTTTTTGAAAATCTTTTGGAATCGTCACACAGGCATCATGACGGCATTCTTGATCTTCTACCAGCTCGGGATTATCAAGCGAGATTCCGATAAACTGCTGCTGCGGAGGAAACAGCTCATTGCCGAACGCCCACTGAAACAATTTACCCCAATGCTCTGGCGGCTCAAAATAAGACCCGACTCGTCTGACATACGCAACTTCATGTTCCGGTAATTCTTTTACGGCTACTGTCATCATTCATTCTCCACAAAGGGTTTCATATCCTGGTTAATTCTTCGCCAGAACATCCGCAATCCCTTCCTCCCTACATTGAGGCTATGATTTTCCCACCAAAAAAAGACATCAGGATCTGTTCTCCTGATGCCTCATTTTTTATCTCCTACTCCTCGTAATTAAACAACACTTCCCATGATTCCCGGCCAACGATACCGTCGACTGCAAGGTGATGTTTTTGTTGAAATTCCTTTACTTTCGCTTCTGTTTTCGATCCAAAGATGCCATCAATTTTAATAGAACCGCCCGCATCGTTTAAACGTGCCTGAATCCATGTCACATCCATGCCTCGGTCACCTTTCTTAATGGTGTGCCCCGGATAGGGGACTGGCGTGTGATAGAGAGCATTCCATGTGGAAGGACCTACTATCCCATCTGTCTTAAGATAGCGATAGTATTGAAACTGCTTCACTTTCTGACGTCACCTTTTCAAAGATTCCATCCACCGTAATCCGGATTCTATTTTTGTTTAGATGTGTTTGTACTTTCCTGACATCAGAACCACGATCCCCGTATTTAATGACGTGGCCGGGATATGGGATCCGCCACATTCGCTTTTTCTGATTTTACACAGGACGATGCGCTCGCTGCGGTTGGGAGTAAAGCTTGCAGTGCAAGAAATCCTGCTGCCGAAAAACAGATCAACGATTTTTTCATGCTCATACACTTTAGCCTCCTTACAAAAATTTGAAAAATACTACCACTCTATACCCGATTTCTTGTCCCTTGCAAGCGCTTTAAAAAAATTGTACATAAAGACCTAGAAACAAAAAAAACACCAGAGAATCCCGATTTACGGACTCCTTCTTGTGTTTTCCTATCACTTAATGCAAACCCTCCTGCATCATTGGCAGCATCTCTTCAAACGCTGCTTGCTTCTCGTAGACTAAAGCCCGGGAAGCTTGGAAAGAAGATTAGATAACAGAGCGTAATCGGGCGTCTGTCCTTCTTTAAATTTGATCGATTTTCTTTCTGGGGAGCCATCAAACTGTCCCTATTCGGCAAAATGACAAATAAAAAAACGCTCAGAAGAAATCACTGAGCGTTTCGGATGTTGCTACTATTATTTTTTAAGGCCCATCGCGTCTCTCATTGCCTTAAAGATATTCGTGTTCTCATACGTTCCTTCCAGTTTCTCTGCTCCAGGTCCTTGTGCTGTTAATGGAACAGATTGACCGCCATGTTCATTAGTCGTCCAGTCAAGCGTAAACTTTTCTTTAGAGTGAGCAGGTGTATATGGCCCATCCTCTTTCGAAACATCGTCACCGCTCTCGTCTTTAGGGTTTACTTCTTCGATGGAAAGCCCGCCACATTCATGGTCAGCTGCTACAAGAACAAGAGTGTCAGGATGTTTTTTCGCATAGTCCTTCGCAACTTGTACAGATTTGTCCAGCTGCTTGCCGGCTTTCATCATGAGTTTACCATTGTTTTCGTGGGACATTTCATCGGTTCCTTCCTCTTCAACCATGAGGAAAAATCCTTTTTTATTTTGAGACAGCGTATCAATTGCTTTTTGAGTCATATCAGGCAATGGTACGACCGGATCATAAAGGTCGCCTTCACCTTCAGGATTTTGTTCGAACATTTCTTCGTTCGCGAAAAGGCCAAGCAATTTCCCGTTCTTCGCTTTTTGAAGTTCATCTTTATTGGTTACATAGTTATACCCAAGCTTTTGAGCTTTTTTCACCAAGTTCCCTTGAGTGCCTTGGCTTGCTTCTTCTTTATCTTTTGCTGGGTGATCCTGATATTTTCCTTCTTCGCCTTTAGGGTACCAGTAGTCTTCACCGCCGCCGAGCAGTACGTCGACTTTACTGTTTTCAAGGTACTGTTTCGCGATATCGCTTTGCTTTTTGCGATCGGCCACATGTGCACCCAACGAAGCAGGTGTGGCGTCTGTAATCTGGCTTGTTGTGACAAGGCCTGTTGACTTCCCAGCCTCACCGGCCATTTCCAGCACAGATTTTACTGGTTTCTTATTTTCATCTACTCCAATTGCTCCATTATATGTTTTAACTCCTGTCGCCATAGCCGTTCCTGCTGCAGCAGAGTCGGTTACGACCGAAGTAGAATGTGTATGAACATTTCCTGTATATGGCATTTTATTCATAGCCAGCTCGCCGTTAAGGCCTTGAGCAGCTAAACGAATCGCTTCCCTGTGAGAAGCTCCCATACCGTCTCCAACAAACATAATGACATTTTTTGCTTTTTTAGGAGATGCACTTTTCTCTTCTTTTGCATCCGCAATTTGATTTACCCCAAATGATGTGATGAGTGCTAATGAAAGTGTTGCAGCAGCTATTGTTTTCTTTTTCAATACTTCCACTCCCCTTTTCTCTTATGTGCCTTCATTGTAGTAAAAGAGTATGAAGGAACGATAAATCTCTTGTCACGATATGATGAAGTTTTATTACACAATTGTAAAGCCATCCTGTTTTACAACACTTTAATTTATAATAAGATCACTCGATAGATAAAATAAAAGCAGGTGTTTTATGAATAGGAACAATCAAATAACTTCCTTACTTGAAATTTTTTTAGTCTCCTCTAAACTTGGTCTTACTTCGTTTGGAGGCCCCATCGCTCATTTAGGTTACTTTTTTGATGAATATGTAAAAAGAAGAAAGTGGATCAATGAAAAAAGCTACGCAGACCTGGTAGCTTTATGCCAGTTTCTCCCTGGACCAGCGAGCAACCAGGTAGGTATAGGTATCGGAGTGATGCGTGCGGGGGTGCTTGGAGGTATCGTTTCCTTTATTGGATTTACATGCCTTCCGTTGTCGCGCTGATCCTGTTTGCTTTGATCCTTCAACGTTTTAACGTTAATGATGCGGGATGGATCCACGGTCTAAAAATCGTCGCAGTAGCTGTTGTTGCTCAAGCTATTTTAGGAATGGCAGCAAAACTGGCGCCTGATCTTAAACGAAAAGCGCTCATTGTCCTGGCATTGGTGGTTACATTGTTATGGCAGACTTCCTTAACTCAAGCAGGTGTAATCGCCCTTTCTGCCCTTGCCGGCTTCCTTTTATATCAACAGCATGAAGAGAAGGATGAACCGGACGTGAATTTTCCGATTTCCCGGAAGTTTGGTGCCAGTTGCTTAGTTCTATTTTTGGGATTACTTATTCTGCTTCCTGTACTAAGAAACGCCCTTTCAAATCAGTGGATCGCCCTGTTTGACAGCTTTTACCGATCAGGCTCGCTCGTTTTTGGAGGTGGACATGTCGTTCTGCCATTGTTGGAAAAGGAGTTCGTTCCTGCCGGATGGATCAGCAAAGAAACCTTTCTGGCTGGATACGGCGCTGCTCAGGCAGTCCCTGGTCCCCTGTTTACCTTTGCGTCCTACCTTGGTGCTATAATTAAGGGCTGGACAGGAGGACTGCTTGCAACCTTTGCGATCTTCCTGCCCGCCTTCCTGCTCGTTTTTGGCACACTTCCTTTTTGGAATGCATTGCGCCGCAACCCCAAAGTAAAAGGGGCGCTCATGGGGGTGAACGCTGCAGTGGTGGGTATTTTGATCTCAGCTTTTTATCAGCCAATTTGGACGAGCTCCATCCTGGCCCCCGTCGACTTCGCTTTTGCCGCATTGCTTTTCAGTTTGCTTATGTATTGGAAGCTGCCGCCATGGTCGGTTGTGGCCATTGGGGTGCCGGGAGGAACATTACTTTCTTACGTGTCCTGAGAATTTAAAAATACTGATGAAATAATCCTCCTCCGGGAAATCGCCGACATATTCTAAACACTGAACACGGTAGAAGCCTTTCAGCTTTTCATTTCCTGCCCAGCAGTCCAAATACAGCGTTTTGTTTTGTTTCTGTGTTAAAGAGCAAGCAAAACGGATGATTTGGGAGCCTATGTTTCTACCTTGGTACTCGGGCAGGATAGCGATTTTTGAGATGTAAAGGCTCTGCGGTTCGATGGGTAGATCACTAAGTTTGCTTACTGAATAGATGTAGAAAGCTCCGATGATCTGAGCATCCAGCCTTACAACATAACCCTCATCCCGCTCGATTGCCTGTTTAACAACAAAAGGATCCCATGGATACGGCCACTGGTTGATTCCTTTCTTCAGCAAGTCGAGGGTAACGGCATTTAGAACCTTGACCATGGATGGAACATCTTTAACTGTTGCTAATTGTATCTGCATTATTTTTTAGCAAACGAGAGTCCTTTTTCCTCAAGCGCCGTACGAAGCTGTTCCATTGCCTTCGGACCCATCCCATGAAGTTTTGATAGTTCAGCTTCACTAAGATTGACAAGCTGCTCAAGTCTGGAAAATCCTGCACCGGCCAGTGCACGCTGTGCCGGTTTTGCTAATTTGGGCGGAAAATCACTTTCAAGATTTTGTGCCAACATATTCGCTCCTTTCTAAAAAATTCTTCAGATGATGAAAGGCTTGGTTTGCTGATTCTTCGTTATAATTTGGCGTGTGAGGATCGCTAAATCCGTGCTTTCCGGCAAATTTGTAAACTTCAACATCCTTTTTCTGAAGCACCGTGATCAGCTCGTCCACAGCAAAGGATTTCTCTTCTTCAGGAAAAAACAGCAGGACAGGACACTGTGAGGAAACCTCTGTATAGTTTCGTATGCGCGAACCGTAGTACTCAATAATACCGTCCACTCCTTCTTCCTGACTGCATAGCCAGGCAACAGTAGCCCCCACACTAAACCCTGTGATAAAGATTTTTTTATAGTTCGGTTTATTTTCCTTTACTAATTTCTTGACCTCTCGGGAGGCTTTTTCAAATCCTACGTTCTTCATGAAATGCTCATAAGCAAGACTTTCCTCATAATAATCAAAAGGGGTTTCCCGTCCCAATATATTCGGGCAAATGACATCAAATCCCTGCTGAGATAAGAAATTACAAACCTTCTTCATGTGCTGATTCAATCCATAAATTTCGTGAACGACGATGATAAGGGTATCCGAATGAAGATGTATTTTGAACATTTAAGACCTCCCGGAAACAATTGTCCATAAAAAAAGAAAGGGTTCTGCTCCCTCTCCATTTAATGTATTATTTGCCGGCAAAGAACGTCCAGCGTTTTTTCTTCAAACTGTTTAATAAAGTCAGGATAGAATGATTTTCTTCCTTCAGCGCTTTTTCAAAATGGGACAAGGTCGGCTTCGGGCCTTGGATCCGGGAGACAAACCGTCTGCTCTTCACAAACTTCCCTCCAGCTTCACGGAAATGTTTGCTTTAGTATATGCAGCAAGGTGTCAATCATACAAAAAAGGGCAGCGGAATATTCCACTGCCTTTAAGGTCTTATTTTCGTTTGGATGTTCCCCGTCTGTTTCCTTTTTGAATGATCCGCTCATTCTCTTCCATGACCTGCATGGTGTGGTGGCTGATGCCGACTTTTGGAAACTGAATTCTCGGCTTGAACGTGATTCCTTTCCGTTCACTGTTCTTCATGGATACCGGCTGGCTCCCCATAAGATCGAGTCCGCTCGTCACGCATCATCACTCCTTTCTAAAGCTTGTACTAGGATATCGTAAGTGGCCAATAAGATTCCGATCAAGGAACCATCAACATCACTTACTTTTGCAGAGGATGAAATCTTGATTACATAAATTTCATCTTCAATATTAAAAGGATAAAACGCAAAGTTGTCTTCCTGGTTATAGTAAGCTTCAGCTCTTGATAGCGTAGATTGAATAAGGCTTGCATTCGTATACGCAGCCAGTGCTTCGTTCTTCTCTTGCGGTGTATCGAAAGGCAGGATCGTAAAGCTGTGGCCTTCCTTCTCTACATAAGCCTGAAGAACGAGCTTCAGTCCATATAGATAGTTTTCCTTACTTCCATAATACGCCGTGATCCCTTCTGTTTTCAAGATATATAGTGCATTATTTACTTTCGCCCGCAGATCATCCAAAAGCATCTGATTGTTCTCTACAGATCGCGTGATTCTTGCTAGTTCATTATTCCCGATTTTTTTCAAGTACAAACTCAGGAAGATAAAGGCATCAATGAGGATAAACACCACGAGAACGACCAGATAGTTAGTCCAATTTGTAAAGATGCTGTGCGGCTTTACTGTCCAATAGATCAAGGCACCGAATAAGTAAATGACGTACCACAATTTGCGGATCGCATCCAATTTCTTTTCAGCTTTATCTTCATCTCTCCAATAAAAAATAAGATAAGCTCCGATTCCGATAAAAATCAGCCAGACGACCACCCGAAAAAACCAGATCAAAGTTTCTTCTCCCTCCAATCCCGTGCTGTCTACCATTGAATTCCCTTCACGGAGTGTGGATTCCTGCCTTGTTGGCTGGAATTGAGCCGAAATGCGGAGGAATTGAGCCTAACTTTCAATAATTGTGCCTCTAACTCCAATTCATTGAGCGAACCTCCGGATAATTGATCCTTGCTGAAAAAAACAACTGATCATCCATTTCTGCTTCTCTTTTTCAGCAAATTTTCATATCCTTATACCTTTAAAAATATATTGGTAATAAAATAGGCAGTTTCAGTTAATGGGACAATAGCTGAAAGGAGCAAACATGGCAGTTAACAGAGCACTACAGTTATCTACAGAACAAATGCTTTCCACCATTCAGCATGGCCTTGGCATATCTGCTGTTCAAAAGAAAATCATTGTCGTCGGGGCTGGAATGTCAGGGCTGGTGGCAGCTTCTTTATTAAAAGAAGCCGGGCATGATGTTACCGTTCTGGAGGCAACGGAACGTGCAGGCGGCCGGGTTTATACGATGCGCAGCCCCTTTATGGATGATTTGTACCTGGATGTTGGAGCTATGCGAATTCCGCATGATCATTATTTAGTACTGGAATATATAAAGAAATTCAATTTGCGTACGAACAGATTTTTGAATGTCACCTCCAATGATCTGATTTATGCAAACGGAATCAAAACCAATCAAATGGAATACCAGCGAAATCCGGATATATTAAACTATCCTGTCGCTCCTCATGAAAAGGGGAAATCTGCTGAACAATTACTTAAGATGGCGATAAAGCCCATTGCCGACTATATCCAAAAGAATCCCCTCAAAAACTGGCAAAGGGTTGTGAAAGACTTTGATAAATACCCGATGTCTTTTTTTCTTCTGTACAATCCTGTCGGACCCAGTTTATCTCCGGGGGCAATCGAGAGTATAAAAGTTTTGATCGGACTGGAAGGCTTTCCTGAACTATCTTTTCCTGCAATTCTCAGGGAATTGCTGCCGCTCTTCAGTCCTGCCATACAGTTTTATGAAGTGGAAGGAGGCAACGACAGACTGCCCAAAGCTTTTTTACCCCTGCTGAAGGAAAATCTTAATTTCGGGTACCAAATGACAAAGATTGTTCAAAATAACAACCAGGTGACCATCCATTCTAGACATACCAAAAGCCAGCGGCCATTAACGGTCACCGGCGATCTGGCAATTATAACGATCCCTTTTTCATTACTATCATTCGTTGAGATTGAGCCGCGTAATTTGTTCTCTCATGACAAATGGAAAGCAATCCGGGAACTTCATTACGTAGCTTCTACGAAAATAGGACTTCAATTCAAAAAAAGATTCTGGGAAAGAGAAGGCATCCGTGGGGGGAAATTGATGACCGACCTGCCCATTCGTTTTGCTTATTATCCAAGCCACCTAATTGGTTCTACAGGATCAGGCATTATTTTAGCCAGCTATACTTGGGAAGATGACACCCTGTCATGGGATAACTTGCCTGAGGGAGATCGGATTCGAAATGCCTTGGATAATTTGGCAACGGTTCACGGCAAGCAAATCTACGATGATTTTTTAACTGGAGCCTCTCATAGCTGGTCACAGTATCAGTTCTCCGGAGGCGCATTTTCCATGTTTAAGCCATCCCAGGAAACAGAGTTGTTCCCTTATATTCCTACACCTGAGGGAAGAGTCCATTTTGCAGGGGAACATACATCGACTGCTCCTGCCTGGATTGAAGGAGCCATTCAATCTGGCATCAGGGTTGCCCATGAGGTGACCAATCTTCCCCGAACCTATTTTGGAGGGGATGGATGATGAAGGTTCAGTTCCTTCATGGCCATCCCCGGCACCCCCAAGCCATCAAAACAATCCTGTTTGCTGATCCTCCGCCCTGAGCTCGTGAGTTCCAGAAAATCATCCGCCAACAGAACATCCAGTTCTTTTTTGGATTGGCGCACTTCAGATTTCAATAATCTAGTTTCTAGTTCATAGATATGTTCTTTTAATGCAACATCCATTCTTTCCCCTCCTAAAAAAGGACTTATAGAAAAGAGCTCCAGATTGTCATCCAGAGCCCAAATATGATTCTAGTTTATATCTTTAAATGTTCCAGTGGGAATGTTAAATGTCCATTTTTTCCCATCTTTTGACTGAAGGGTTAATGTAAATCCTTTGGCCCCGATAATTTTTACCGCGCCATGTTTGCTTGGGGACTTGTATTCTTTTTCACCCAAGTACTTTCGTTTATCCCCTTCCGATCTTACAAAGAGATAGCCTTGTGCGGGATCATTGGTCAACGCTCCTGCTTCGACCGTTACATTCTTGCCGCTCATCTCACCGTTTTTGATCGGGCTGACCCAGCCATTTGTAAATTTAGCCTTCTGGTCGTTTACCGGGTCTTCCACATGCGTCAATATTTGAGCCGTCACCGCGCGGTCATGCTGAACAACAAGCGGACCGTTCACTCCATCTTTCTTGGAGATGCTGTCATGTCTCGCTATATCCTTGTTCTGTGCTTTCCTCTCCATTATCTCTCTTTTTTCTTTTGGAAGATTATCATAATTGCCAGAAGCAGATACATGGTAATAAGTAACTCCTGCTCCAAACAAAACAGCTGTCGTTATAAGTGAAATGGCTATTTTTTTCATGTCTTTCACCCCTCAAATAGATTTAATGCCAACGGATATCCGTTGAGAGTATTGGATAATTTGTAGCCGCTTTGGTTTTTGAATCACTGTATAGTTCATTGTACAGCTGGTTCCAGCCCTGGCTTGGCGTGTTATCGAGCTCCGAATGGCATCCTGTATTCGTACAAGCACTATATTGGGTTAAAGAAGCACTGAACTGCATCGGTTTAGCAGCAGTTACGGCAGAGTACTTGGCAATATTCTGCCACTGTTCTGCCATATCGCCGCTGTTATCATAAATTTCCGGAAGTGGCCATGCAGGCGATGCTCCCCAGGAAATATATTGAATATCTTTATAGGTCCAGCCGTTATTGCACGAATAATTGATGGTGCCCGAGTTAAGGTTGGTGTGGTAGCATCCGTCCGCAGAACCATAATTATAGAGCGAATAGCTGTTAACAGAATCATAGCCTTTCACCCATTCTGTGGTAGTCGATACAGGATCGTAACTCGGTTCCATATCGTTACCGCCATCTACTTCAACCTGATCAGAATAAGAATTTGTGTTATTATGGCTGTTAATATCATCGATCATATTGGCAAAGTTCTGGCCGCCTTCATACGTAACGGTATAGGAGTTATTCGTTCCGACAATGATATGAACCGTGGATAGTGAATCACTTCCTGTGCCTTTCCAATATCCCCGGGAGTATGCTTCGACCGCTGCCCCAACTTGAGTCAGCGTGGCATCCGGCATCCCGAAAAGAGACAAATTCGTTGGCGAAGACTGTCCACCGAAATCAAGAATAACCATACTGTTCTGAATTCCCGCTTTCTTGTAATCTGCTAGGCCTTTTTGGTATCCCATATCATATAATGACACTGTATCAACAGTGTCCATGTAATAGCTTTGGGCTGATGGCGGCGGTGCGGCGGCGCTTACATTTTTAACCGGAAGCATATATCCAAAACCAAACATCACAACCATTGCTAATGAAACGAATACTCTACCAATGTACTTACCAAGTAACCCCACTTGCTTGTTCATCTCTTTCCCCTCTTCTTTTTTGACTTTAAATGTGTAAAAACAAGGCCCTATACTCCCCCCATTCATAAAAATTTTGTATATAAAAGGAATTCGTCTGAATGATTGCTTTTATTTGCATTGTTCTGATAATCTTTACAATTATTTAAAAAAATAACAAAAAGGGGGTGTCCAGAAAGTCGAAAATTGACCTTCAGGCAGCCCCTTTTTGGCTTGAAAAATCTTCAATGAAAAGTTATTTGAAGTGGAAGATGCGAGACTCGTCGAAAATGAACTTCACATTTTCTTCGTGCGATAAAAAGCTGCCGGAGCCTTCCTTGTCCTGCGGGATTAGCGTGACAGGTGAGACTCCCGCCGGTGCTTGCACCAAAAAGTAGGCGTTCACGCCGGTAAGGCTCACCGCACGCCCCGCGAAAGTAGGAGCTCGCGCCGGTAAAAGCGAGCAGTCTGGAACGGAAATCAACAGCTTACAGAGACTTATTGGACAGCCCCCTCAAAACCTTCTCCAATCCAGCTTTTTTAAAAATTGATAAATGTCTTCGTGCAGCTTTTCTTTCTCAGGTCCCCTCGTCACAAGGTGCGGAGAGTTTTCATACCAGATCAGCGATTTTTGTTCAGACGAAATCCGGTTATAAAGCAGATCCGCACTTTCCAGATTGACGGGATGATCCTTACCCGATTGTACAACGAGAGCAGGACAGGTAATCTCCTGTATATGCTCCCCTGCTTCCTCAATCACCGCCTGTACGGTTTGAACCATCTCGGCTGATTGCGGCATCAGGCTCATCCATTCATTTTCCATTTGTTCCGGCGGTGTTCGTAGGATCGTTTTATATCTCCTCGTAAAAAGACTGACGTGCCGGCCCAAGTCTTCTGCGCTTTTCGGCTTAACTGGCGCACACATGGAGACGAGCCCTTTTACCGGAAAAGTGTATGCCGTTTTCAAGGCAAACACGCCTCCAAGAGAGAGACCGACAACGGCAATCTCATCATGACCCTTTTGCTTTAATAAACCGAATCCCTCTTCAACGTTTTTCCACCACTGTTTCGCCCGTGTGGTGACAAGCATTTCAGGCGTATCTCCATGCCCTTCATACAATGGGCCATGGCACGTATAGCCTTTCTCGTTTAAAAATCGGCCGAGCTCCCGAACATCCACCGTGTTTCCCGTAAAACCATGCAGAAGCAGGACGGCCCGCTTGCTGCCTTCAAAGGCAAAAGGTTTTGCTGGTACCATTTTCATGACAGTATCCTCCGATTTCTCTATGCTGTTTTTACTCTATCACATTAAAATCGGTAGAATAAAAAAGATCGCTTAATCAGTAATTATTTGAAAATTCACACATAATTTTGAATTAATTCGAGAAAGGTCATTGACATTCAATTCAGAAAGAGTAAAATGTTCTTTAAAACTTTAAACAGAGGTGTCCGTGTTGAAGTACTCATTTGCCAATCGCATTTATTCATTACAATCATCTGCCGTGAGAGATATTTTAAAAGTCGTGAACCAGGAAGGCGTCATTTCTTTTGCCGGAGGCCTGCCAGATGATCAGCTTTTTCCTTTGGAAGGAATTGAAGAAGCATTTGCTAAAGTGTTTGCATCCGGAAAGCATGCTCTCCAATACATGGAGACAGAAGGATATTTACCGCTTCGTGAAGTCATCCTTGAACGGATGTCACGCAAAGGCATTTCAAACTACACTACAAAAGATGTGATGCTGACAACCGGGTCCCAGCAGGTCATCGACTTGTTTTCCCGTGTCATGCTGAACCCTGGAGACGTCATCCTGACCGAAGACCCTACGTATCTCGCAGCGCTACAGGTATTTAAATCCTATGAAGCACGTGTGATTGGTGTCGCATCTGATGAAGATGGCATGATTCCTGAGGACCTGGCGCACAAAATCAAAGAATACAAGCCGAAATGCATCTATGTCGTTCCTACCTTCTCCAATCCTGCCGGAAAAGTCTGGTCTCTCGAACGCCGAAAACAACTGCTTCAAGCAGCACATAAGCATAACATTGTGGTCCTTGAAGACGATCCGTACGGTGATCTTCAGTTCAACCGCGAGGAAACCTACACTCCGCTTGCTGCACTGGACGATGGAACCTGTGTCCTGTACACGAGCACCTTTTCAAAAACAGCCGTACCGGCACTTCGTACAGGCTGGGTCGCCGGGCCATTTCAAATTGTCCGCATGATGTCACAGGCAAAACAGGCAAATGATCTTCATTCCAACTCCCTGTCACAGCAGGCACTCTATCATTTCTGTACAGGGTTTGATATGGACGGCCATATCGACCGCCTGATCGCAGAATATGAAAAACGGATGAACGTCATGTACCGCTGTTTGGAAGAAGCCAACCTTCCAGGATTGAAATTTACGAAACCAAAGGGCGGCATGTTCTTCTGGATTGAGCTCGACGAACATGTAAATACGACGCTTCTTCTGCCGGAAGCAGTATCCCGAGGTGTTGCGTATGTACCTGGCGAACCGTTCTTTGCCACCTTGCCAAAAGCGAATACATTGCGACTAAACTTTAGCCATCCGACGATTGAACAGATCGAGAGCGGAATCTCGGTAATGACTGGCCTGTTTAAAGAATCGCTGGAGAAGGATGTTGTTTATTCATAAGATGAAAAGGAACCCGGTGTCTATACCAGGTTCCTTTTGTGTTATTTCACCCGCAGGCTTTGTCCTACATAGATCGTGTAGTCACTGTCCAGGTTGTTCCATTGCTTGATTTTGGTTACTGAGGTGCTATAGGTCTTGCTCAAGGAATAAACAGTATCCCCTTTGATGACGGTATGATATACCGCTGTTGGCTTTTTGGTAAGTCTGAAGCTTTTCACGATCCCATTCACATGAGCACGTGCAATGCTGCTAATAAAAGAACTGGATTTTAATTTTGTGGCATCTGCTGGCGTATCGATAAAGCCATTTTCTGTCAGCACCGCCGGCATATTCGATTCCCGGAGCACATGAAAATTTGCCGTTTTCTTACCGCGGTCCCTGAAATCCACTAAGTCGATGACGGCATCGTGAATGTTAGTGCGGTAAGTTGTGGTTGGTGCACTTGTGCCGGGATAAATATAACTTTCAAAGCCTGTCCCGCCGCCTGCATTGATATGAATGGCTAGAAAATAATCGGCATCCCAGTTGTTGGCTGCATCGGTTCTTTCATCTAACGAGACGAATTCATCACTCGTTCGGCTCATCTTCACTTCCACATTATTATATTCAACCAACAGAATATTTTTGATCCGTGTAGCAATCTGCAGGGTGAGATTCTTCTCTTGAAGGCCATTGCCGATGGCTCCTGTATCACTGCCACCATGCCCAGGGTCAATAAAGATTTTAACCATCTACTAAGCACTCCCTTTTGTTAAAAACTTGAGAAAGAACAATCTCTTTCTCTCTATTATTCTATGTAAAAAATCTAGCAATGGTTTGGACAGGCCTACCCCTCTTAATTATATAAAAAAAGACCATCCCAATAGTCTGACTTGGGGTGGTCTTCTGATTGCTTATCGTTATAATACTTTGCTTAAAAAGGATTTGGTTCTGTCGTGCTGAGGGTTTCCAAATAATTCACTTGGAACATTCTCTTCAACAATATAGCCGCCATCCATAAATAACACCCGGTCACCCACCTCGCGGGCAAAGCCCATTTCGTGTGTCACGACGACCATGGTCATCCCTTCTTGAGCTAATTGTTTCATAACTTCTAATACTTCTCCTACCATCTCTGGATCAAGCGCTGACGTTGGCTCATCAAACAGCATGATTTTCGGGTTCATGGCAAGCGCCCTCGCAATGGCCACACGCTGTTTCTGGCCTCCTGATAATTGGCCTGGATAGCTGTTTGCTTTTTCTTTCAATCCAACCTTAGCCAATAGCTCCAGGCCCTTCTCAGTTGAAACCGCCTTCGAAACGGAACGCACTTTAATAGGTGCAAGTGTTACATTTTCCAGGACCGTCATGTGCGGGAAAAGATTAAAGCTTTGAAACACCATTCCGATGTCTTGTCTGACTTTATTAATATCAATTTTTGAATCTGTAATATCTTGGCCTCTGATGATTACTTGTCCGTCTGTAATGTCCTCCAATTTATTAAGGCAGCGCAGAAACGTACTTTTCCCTGACCCTGAAGGACCAATCACACATACCACTTCTTTTTCTTGAATTTCTGCATTGATATTTTTTAAAACCTCTAACGTTCCAAATGACTTCTTTAAATTGCTCACTTGAATGATACTCATCTTAATTCAAATCTCCTCTCGAGGAAGTTCGCCAGCAGGGAAAGAAGATAGATTAATATAAAGTAAATGATTCCGACAACAAACCAAATCTTAAAAGCCTCAAAGGTGGCTGAGGTGGCAACCTCACCTTGCTGCGTCAGATCCGCAATTCCAATAATCGATAATAGGGAGGTATCCTTTAAGCTTATGATGGCTTGGTTTGTAAACGTCGGCAGCATTCTCCTGACCGCTTGAGGCAATACGATAAACCGCATATTCTGTAACCCTGTTAACCCCAGGGATCGCGCAGCTTCGGTTTGTCCCTTATCGATGGATTGAATACCAGCCCGGATAATTTCAGCAAAGTACGCGCCGGCATTAAGACCGACAGTCACAATTCCAGCGGTTGTTTTGTCCATGGAAATCCATTCTAAAGAGTTAAGCCCAAAATAGATAAAGAACAATTGCACCAGAATGGGAGTCCCACGGATGGCATCAATGTAAATTTTTGCGATCCAATTCAATGCTTTAAGCGGTGAAAGACGAAGCAGCGCCATGACTAACCCAATGATTAACCCTAAAATGAGTGCTGCGATAAAAATATAGACGGTAACTTGAAGCCCTTCTATCAAATAGGGCATCGCTTTTGTAATTGCATCCATAACAAACTCTCCTTTCAAAAATACGGCGCGCTGTGAGCGCGTCGTATTTTAACTAACCTATTATTCTTTTAAATATTTTTTGACGATCTCGTCGTATTTGCCGCTTTTCTTTAAATCCGCAAGGCCTTTGTTGATTTTCTTCAATACATCCTCATTCTCGCCTTTTAATACGGCGATACCATAGTTGTCACCATTGAGGCGGTCTCCTACAATCTTAAGACCAAGATCCTTCTGTGCAATCGCGTAGGCAACGACAGGATAATCCTCAATCAATACGTCGGCATTGCCATTGGAAACTTCCTGGAACATAGAAGGGCTATCATTGAATTGAACCACTTTCGCATTTTTCTTTTTAGCCAATTCTTCAGCAAACTGGGCACCGGTTGTCCCTTTTTTAACCGCAATCGTTTTTCCTTTCACATCATCTTGGGATGTGATGTTATTGTTGTTCTTGGCTACGACCAGAGTAAGTCCTGCCTTGAAGTATGGATCAGAGAAATCTACTACTTTCTTTCTTTCGTCCGTAATACTCATGCCCGCAATGGCAATGTCAAGCTCATCCGCTTGAAGGGCAGGAATGATCCCTTTGAAATTCATCGGCTCCAGTTTGATTTTAAAGCCTTCTTTCTTAGCAATCTCTGTGATCAAATCAATATCGATCCCTTTTTGTTTTCCGTTTTCTTCATACTCAAACGGAGGGTAGGTTGTATCAACCCCGACTTTATACACTTTGTTTTTGGCGTCTTCTTTGTCTCCGCCACATGCAGCCAATAACAATGATAGAATCATTACCAGACCGAAGATACTTAGTTTTTTCATGATAATCCTCCCTTTTATGTAAATTAAACCTCGACTTTTAGAATACCATAAATATTGTGAAAAGATTGATAATTATTTCTTATTCCAGAAGCAACCCTCTTGCTCGGCAAAAGGCAATTCCGTTTCTTCAAGCCTCGTTATGTAAGGTTCAACAATTAATTTCCCTGCTTTCCCATGGTTTCAATAATGATTTCTCCTTCACCAGACGGTTCTTCAAAACCATTCAGATAAGAAGTTAATATTTCTTCTGTAATAGGAAAAGCAGCATTGGCATCAAAACGCTGGCTTCTTATATTCAAGCGCCTGCGTAATTCATCAGGAGGAACTTTCAAATAAATGACTTTCCACACCCCTCCTGCATCTTCAATAAGCTGCTTGTATCGTTCTCTTCTCGAACGCTGCCAAAAGCTAAAATCAACAACTACTTGCTTTTTCTCTTGAATCAATACCACCATATATTTTCGAAGCTTCATATCCGCTTCGTCCTTATATTTCTCGTAGACTTCAGCAGGAAAATCAATTCCATATCGGCCATGGGTGGTCCAAATCTCTTCATCAATGGAAAGACGGACATAGCCCTCTTTCTCCAATTCTTGAGCAAATGTGGTCTTGCCAGAACCAGCTACCCCACACATCATGACCACTAATGGAGCAGCATCCTTCCCTTTTTGAGTGATAAGATCATTCAGTACCGTGTCCCTTAACATGGTAGACCTCCTTTCTAATGACAATCTCCCACTCCGGATTCCAGACGACTTCCCACAAATGGCCATCAGGGTCTTGGAAATGCCCGGAATATCCGCCCCAGAACGCGTCATGCGCCGGGTCGGTGATCACAGCACCTGCTTTTTTTGCCTCTTTCATCACCTGGTCCACTTCTGCCTTGCTTCCAACATTGTGGCCAAGCGTAAACTCAGCAGGGTTTGGTGTGCCTTGAGCCACCTTAGCCTCATGGGCAAGATCTTTACGATTCCATATGGGTTACCCCTGATTCCAAGTCAAAGAAAGCCACCGCGCCATGCTCAAACTCTGTTCCGATAATTCCTTCTGTCTGAAATCCCAACCCGTCCCGATAGAATTTTACCGACCGTTCCAAATCATCGACACCTAACGTAATAACCGTAATTCGTGGTTTCATCTAAAAAACCTCCTTTAAGTTAGAGTACATAAAAAACCCTGATTTCTCTTGTGGTGGGAAAAATCAGGGTGAATTTATACTTCAATAAGAATTTTTTTTATTTATTCCTCACTAAACACCGAAATCTTTACGTCCACATACTGAATGGATTCATCACCTCCAAAGATATGATAGATAGGTGATGCTAAATTCAAATTGTTATCTACCATATATTGAAACAACTCAGCATAGACAAACTCCGTTAAATTTTCGTAATTCCCTGTAAATCGCTTCATGAGCATCTCATCTACATAATAATAGCTTCTAAAGGTGAGAGATTCAGAGGAAGGAATTTTATCTTCATGAACGGGCATGAACAATTCAATATACATGTTTTCATCTTTCGGTATATTTTTTAACGCGTAAAACATGGGGCCCTTTATCGTTAAATGGGCTTTTGCAATCTCTGATAATAGATCCTTAATTACGTTCTCCATCTCACTGTAATGGAAGAAATATTCCTTTGATACCACATTGGAGTAGGCGATGCTTTGATCTTCAGCTATCATAGGGCGGGCTCACCTACTTCTACAATAGGTGCATAGACATCCAGCCATGTTTCTCCAAATACATCCAAACAAACATGATAAAAGCTTGGATTGAGTGTAATATGATTCTTTTCCGCAGTCTCTTGAATCAATTGATACACTTCTTCTATGCTGCCGTCTTCATCTGTAAAACGAACGCATAGAGCTTCCTCAATGACTAAGGCGTCAATATATTCATAAGCAGAACCTTTTTCTAGTTCTACTCGGTCATTCACAGGTACACAGTATGTAAACTCCCCGGAAGCAGGATCATTCTCTAAGGGCTGGAATTTGAAAAGCACCGGACCTACCGGATAGATTCCATTGTTTACAACTTGGCTCCTTAAAGCGATAGCCGGCAACAGCCACTCCTCTTTTTCCACCACTTGAGTAATACTAATCAAGTTTAATAGCGATAAAGATTTATATTGAACTTTCAATAAGACCACTCCTCTCCTGCTTTCACTAGCTCAGTTTCTTCTTTTATTTTGCTTTACGACTTTGTTTTTTTATCATCGCTTTATTCTCACGCTGATATTCTTGCCAAGTTATGTTGAAAGAAGGGAATTTACGTTTGCAGTAGGCTAACAAATGAAATTCTGCTGTACCTACAGCAACACCATAAAGTATGACTGATAGAACAAAGTAAAAGATCATATCCCCCAATGAAGTTTCACCAAAGTTATGTACATAAATTAATATCAATAAAACGAAGGTATAAACTAAGGCTGCAATAACCGTATAAATAAAAGTTTTATTGAAAAATCCAGTAGAGTTTTCTCCCTCATTAAAAGCTCCATTTTCAGCTTGTTTAAAAGTATTTAGCGTGCATAAGAAGTGAGTAATTATTCCGCCCGCTATCAATAATCCTACATATATTAGCGTAGGAGTATCATTTGGAAAGTTAAAAACCCCCCGAATGACTACAGTAACAAATCCAATGGTTGCGAGTTGAAAAGAATAAAACAAGGTCACTTTTGAAAGCGACTTTTGAAACTTAATAAACCTCTTTGGTTTTGAATAGAAGAATAATAAGACGATCTGCAAGCTGTAAAACAAAAGCTCAACAATAACTACTATCTTTTCAAAAGCAGTTGGAAAAGCAGCCCAGCCAAATCTAACTAACCCAAGAATAATAAAAAACATAACCATGGAACTCCAAATGATCGTTCCATACATAAATGAAACATTATTAACAGGATTAAGCCGATTTTTGGATGTAACTTTAAATTCAGATAAGTCTTCTTCTTTAATGTTCCACATATATTTCTCCACCTTAATAATTAACGAGTAATTCTACCAGAAAACAGAAGCAATCTTATGTGTTACTCCCTTTATCGCTTTTTTCGTGCCGCTAACAATGCTCTCTCCTCCAAGGAAGTCCGATTTATAATTCATTGCAAACGAGGCAGCGATACCCACACCAGCGCCAACCACCGTTCCCACAGGTGGTACAATTAACGAGCCTACAGCAGCTCCCGCACCGGCTGAAGCAGCAATTGAACCAATATCTACTGCTGAATCTGTAACGATATCAGCCGCATCCATACCTTGCCAGCCGTCTTTTTGTGATTCTATGACATTACCGGCAACGGATAATGCAGATCCTACCACAGCTAATCCTTTTACTGCTTTTCCAACTTTTCCAACCTCTTTAAAGGTTGATTTCCATTTCGCTGGATTGAGATTTTTCAAACTGTCGGCATACGATGATTTAAAGCCTTTCAATCCTTGTTTCCCGAAAGCTTTAGTAAATCCAATTTTTTCAAGATCTTTTTTAAACTCTTGATGTGCTACAAAATCCGGTAATTTATAGATCGTTGCCTTTGCTTTTTTAATTTGTGATTTAGTCGTTTTTAAATCATCAAACTTAAAACCATTCCGAATATATTTCATGAAAGCATCATCATCTTTATTTAGCTTTAGCATCTTGGCTATTGTTACTAAATCTTTATTATTTCGTGCGGATAAGGTATACGCTCCTCTTCCCTTTCGGCCGGCTGGGTCAAAAAGAGTTTTGAAATCATATTTCCACTTAAGATACTGGCTAATCGTTAATGCAGTAGAAACCCTTCCATATTTAATACTTTTACTTACATTAGAAACCCCTTGCCTTACTGTAGCAAATAAAGTACCGCTCAAGAAACTAGTAAAGCCGTCGGCACTAAACAGTTGCTGATCCGCCTCGCGAAATTTAGTTTCCGTTTTCTTTACGACATCTTGGGCACTATGTAAAAGTGTACCATAATGCTCCATCTGTTGAATGAGGCTGTTATAAAGCGGACTGATGGCTGAAAGATTTATCCCTTGGCCATTACTTTGAATGGAATAATAATTTAATTGTAAGTTCGCTTTGATTTCTTTGCTCTGTGCTGCCAATTTGCCCACATCGGAAGCAAGAGCCTTAAGTTCATCCGGTTTCACATTTACACGACTCATTACTTTCTTCTCCTGCCTTTCTTCTCTCTTTTTATTGTAAAAAAGAAATAGGGCTGTATGTATTGGACTATATTACTAAAAACTCCCACTTTCTAATTCCCCTTCCTTCTAACTCCAAAACCCAAATAATACCATTATCTTAAAGATTATTAAGGCTAAAGAAAAACTCTAGATTCAAGAGCAGTGCCGTCCCAAGGAACAGCACTGCTCTTTTGTTTAGGCTCGTTTCGGAATGTTTGCCAAGGATTCTACTTTCTCTTTTTTATTGCGTTCTCGCTATCGAATGGGCTCCATGAAGTAATAGATCTGACGCTTTTTATCAATGGTAGGCGCAACTCGATTTCCATGGACAGTATCAATCCCATGAAGGTTTGATTTTGCTCTTCCCAGATAAACCGTATACTTGTGTTTGGACAGGGAATCTACCTTGAAATGAACAGAGGGTGAGGAATTATTTTTCTGGTTCTTTATTTGGATCTCAGGAGAAGACCGATACCAAGTATATTTTCCATTCTTTTTACCAATGTTGACGACACCTATAGCATCTCCATCGCTAACCTTCTTCTCGTAGAAGATAAAAACATCTCCCGCTATTTCGGTTCTTCCCATTATATCTTCTTGCGTAATTCCTTCTTCTTTCGCTCCTTTATGGATTGCACCATAGGAAGTATCATACCAAGTGAGATTCTCTTTCCCGGTCGCAAATAAAGAACACCCCGTTAGGAGTAGTATTCCTAAAATAATACAAAACATTTTTGCTTTCATTCCATCTTCTCCCGTTCTTTTACCATAGAAACAAATTCGGACCAGACCATAGAGTCCACCCGAAAGCCAGTAGTCAAAGTTATCCCTCTCTTAATCAATGAATTCACTTTTTTGTATACTTTAATAAAAGCATCAATCTAAACGAAAACAGCCTTTGTTTAAAAAGTAACCTCTTTCATTAGTTCACTCTCAATACCTTTGATCATGTCAAACGCTCCTCCCGACTGATTACTGCAAACAGAAATACAGAGTGAGGGATGTGGATAGAAGGCGGCTCGGAAATTCACTCCTGGGTCGTAGCCCATCAAAATGTGTTTAGTCACTGAATGTTTTTCAGTCTTCATCCAGATTCCATAGCCATATGCAGTTGAGTCATCTATACGGATATGGGGTGCAAGCAGCTGTTGAACGTTCTGTTTATCCAATAACCTCCCTGCCGTTAAAGCCTCCCATAACTGAATTATCCCGCATGCCGTGATATAGGCCCCGCCGTCTGGACCTCCTTTTGCCGGCAAGGAGAATATATTCGTCTTCCAGCTTCCATCGCTTTGATCGATATAGCCTAAAGCTGCTTTCGGCGGCAGACTGTCCGTTTCAAAGTAACCAGCATCCATTCCGACTCTCTCAAATATATTTTTCTCTACATAGTCGGTGAATGCCATTCCGCTAACCTGTTCAACAATCAAGCCAAGCAAGATATAGCCCGCGTTGTTGTAGTGAAACTTGCTTCCTGGATTGTACTTCATTTTTTCATTTTGAAACAACGGTAAAAAGTCTTTCGGACCACGAACGTGATACATCGGCTTGTTGATCCATAGTTCCTCGTAATCTTCCAAAACTTCTTCATCAAAGTAGTCAGGAATACCTGAAGTATGAGTCAGCAATTGATGGATGGTGATTTCCTGAGAAAAATGAGGGAAAGACTGGTTTAAACAATCTCCCAACAAAGAATGATAGGACAGTCGCCCCTCTTCAGCCAGCTGACAAATCGCAATAGCCGTAAACAGCTTACTGCCCGACGCAATTCCAAACTTTGTATCACTTACATTGTTCATCTTCTCTGAACGGTTCGCCAGTCCAAAACTACAATCTGCCAGGATTTGGTCCCCCTGCTTTACAAATACCGAGCCTGAAAAGTGAATTTCAGCGGCCAACGATTGTATGTATTCAATAATCTGCTTGTTCATAACTCTTCCTCCACCATCTATTCGTTATTCAAAACTTTGACATTCTTTTACCAAATCCTCCTTTTGATCACTAAGTTGCTTTTCTTATTTCTTCATATTTAATAAAATGAAAGTATCCAATCTATCTCGTCCATTAAAACACCACAAAAAGCCGAACCAATAATCATCGTAACCTCATACCCCTATGTTTCAATAGGAGGAGGTGAAAAGTGATGAAGAAATCAGGCTTCATTCTGGTGTTTTTTGTACTTTCCATGCTTATTCCGACAACCGCGCATGCAGGCTGGGATTACCAGGGCAGTGATGTCTTTACGAAGCAAAGCAAGAATTTCAAGTCCGGCGGAGGAAGCTTATGAGCCTAGCTTCCCTAATATCGGATTTGATAGCAAAGGCTGTGTCGTATACCACAATATTAGTAAATATGCAGACGGAACGGATGGACAAGCGGAGTTGTATATCAAGAAATGGACTGGAGGGAATTCAAAGGTCTATGCTTATGATTAATAGAACAACAAAAAGAGCATCGTTGCTGATGCTCTTTCATACTGCCTATTCAAAATCCAGACGCCAGTTGTTGCACTGCATTAAATTGCCCGGGGGATACTCAAACTGACACTCATTGAGAAAGGTAAAACCGAGCTTGCGGCAGATGGCATTGGAAGCCCCATTGCCGATCGAAGGAAAGGCATGAAGGAACTTGTGCTTTTTCTCAGCTACCGCTTGTGTAATCGCCGCTGCAACCGCTTGGCTCGCTATCCCCTTCCCCTGATGAGACAGTACTACACTCCAGCCGATTTCATAGACGGTTTCATCCGCCCAGACACTTTCCCAATAACCGACCGAGCCTGCTGCTTCACCATCATCCAGGATGACCGTGTACATACAGCCCCTGTCACCTAGATCGAGATAACGCTTATGGCGGCCAAGGATCAACTCCTCACTTTCCGGTCCGCCAAGATGCTTCGTCATCTCCCGGGTATTCAACTTATACAGCAAGTTGAGGTCTCCATCTGTCCATGGCCGGATTTGAAGTGAAGTTGTTTGTTCTGCCATCTTGCACCTCCATTTTTCTCTATCTCCATTTTACAATTAAAGGGAAAAAGATGTATACATTAAAATAGCCCCCTAAAATAGAGGGCTACACTTTTTGTTAAACTGGACTCTTAAACCCGTTTCTGTTCACAAATAAGTATAATCCGTAATCCTGCATGACAGACGGATGCCCCTCCTGACGCAGCATGGCGGCTACATTCCCGCGGTGATAGTTGCCGTGAGTAGAGATATGGAAGATCGTTTCGGTGGGCGTGGTGTCAAGCAGACCAGCGTATGGGTTATCAACCGTGAAGACCTTTTCCATTTCGTTTTGCTGGATAAAGGCTTTGTATTTCTCGCTAAGCTCATTGTACATCGTTTCCATTTCCTCCAGTGTACAGGCCTCTGCCTGCACTCTCACCTGATCATTAGCACCCCACACTTCCTTCATATCTCTGCCTTTCATCATCTCCAGCCACAGAGAATCCGTGAGGTAAATATGGACCATCACCATTTGAAGTGATGGAAAAATGCTTGGCTTCATTTCTTTTTTGTATAATTCCTCAGGAAGTTCTTTTAGACGTTCAAAGATCTTTGCGTTTGCCCAGGCATGATAGTCATACATTTCCTTTGCTTGGTTTTTCATAACGAAAGCCTCCCATTGCATAAAAGATTCCTAACCCAGTATGTATTCTACGGAAACCCCTCTTTCCCTTTTCTAAGGAAAAAAATGGTCATCTCCTCGATTCACCCCCACAAACCCCACGTCTCATTATAAATATGTTATAGAGTACATAAAAAGAAATGCTGAAAAAGGAAGGCACGAAGGAGGCATTATAATGGAGCCCTATGTGAAAGATGCTCTGCTTGAATGGAAAGAAGAGATGGAGACTCAGAAAAGAGAGATTGATGAAGAGTACGAGAAAGTAAAGACAGAACTTCAGCTCTATTCCTATAAATACGGAATCACCAAACAAGTCCTGCAATCCACCATCAACGAAGAAATGATCCGAAACATCAAATCCACCTACCAGGAACCATTCGAAGAAAAATACAACGAGCTTAAGCTGCAATTAAAGAAGCTTGAGGAAAAGCGGAATGTATTCTTGATGTTTGTGGAGAAAATTGAGGGTGCAGGAGTTAAAGAACAGAATTGAAGGAAAAACGCAGCCGTATACTGCGTTTTTTTTTAAGTAAAGTCATGGCATCATGGCCATGACTTTACTAAACAAGCAACTTTAAGTTTTCTTCTTTTCTTTCAAAATGCTCGTGCAGCCTATATTCGCAAATCTGCCGTGTCCACTCAAAAACTATTTCAGTAAGGGCCAATGGGATATCGATCTTTATTGCAAAGATACCTTCTTTAAATTCCGTTAACCCTTTAGAACTTCCGCTCCACTTGTTCATCGGCATATTTGCAATTAGCTTGCCTACCTTTTGTTCATCATACTCCCAAAGCTGTTTTGATGCTTTATCTGAAAAGTCGATACGTTTGCGATACTCCTTTTCCGTCAAATAATGATGGAAGTAAGGAGCAACGTCTTTAGGTGTAACCGGGATTAGCCAATTGTCCGCTCCTCTGCTGAGCATGTAGTCCAGAACCACCATCTTATAGCTTTTCGCCATACCGGTACTTTCAACTTCAACTAGCCAGTCTTCGTTTTCCATAAACGCATTCTTTTCTTCATTTGTCAGTTCATCCGCCCAATACAGAAAACCTGCATAAGACTTAAATTCCTGCTTGTATTCTCTGCTATTTGATCTACCTTGTAAATGAAGCTCCAAATAAGTTGGCCGTCTTCCAAGCTCTTTTTTTAGTTCAATGTAATCCCCGAGAAGTTTATCCTTCCTAGGCTGACGTTTTCGATTTAGTTCATCGAGCAAATTTACTGCTGCCAATTCAATATTCAATTCACAGCCAAAAGGTACAGAACGTATAGCAGCTTTTTTTCCGTTCTTCATTTCTCCAGGTTCCGCATTAAACAATTGAAGCTTAATATCTGCATTACGATAGTTACCAATTAAATCAATAATGACGCAGTGATCTTTGCCGGCAAACAGCCTCAATCCCCGACCTACCTGCTGAGTGAATACAGTAAGTGATTCTGTCGGACGGACAAAAAGCAGTGTATCAACAGAAGGAATGTCGACACCTTCGTTGAATAAGTCTACCGTAAAAATAATATCGATGGTTCCTGCGTCTAACCTCTGTATGGCTTCCCCACGTGTAGTACCCACTGTCTTAGAATTAAGACTAACTGTGATATATCCCTTACTATTAAAATAATCCGAGAGAAAGTTGGCCTGCCGGATAGAGGAACAGAAGGCAATGGTTCTTGTTTGCTTATGAGCTTTCCAGGCCTGCAACACTTTTTCTGCCATATCGTCACGCAGTTGAATGAAAGCAAGTTCTTCCTCATCATAGCGTGTTCCGAGCCATGTTATTTGGGAGTAGTCTGTATCATCATAAACACCATAATAGTGAAAAGGTGCCAACCACTGCTTTTGAATAGCTTCTATAAAATGAAGCTGATACGCGACGTTTCCTTCACAAATGGCATACACATCCTTGCCATCCATCCGATCAGGTGTTGCTGTAATTCCTAATAAGAATTTTGGGTTAAAAAAGTCTATTACTTTCTGATAGGAACCTGCAGCAGCATGATGAAATTCATCCACGATGATCAAGTCAAAATCATTGGGTTGGAAACCGGCAAGATGGCGATGAATACCAAGTGTATAAATAGAAGCAAAAACACAATCTGCTTCGCCCTCTTTTTCCTTTCCATAATATAATCCCATAGAGCGTTCAGGCATGATATCACGAAAAGAATTCCTAGCTTGTCCTAGAATCTCTTCCCGATGAGCAATAAAAAGAATTCGTTTAAAATTTTGAGCAAAAAATCCTGCAAGATACGTTTTTCCCAATCCGGTTGCCATGACAACCATTGCTTTATTGTAGCCTTCTTCCAAAGTCGTGTTCAGCATTTCAAGAGCTTCCTGCTGAGCCTGCCGGGGGGTTAACTGTCCATATCCAATTGGAGATTCCTTAATAATTTCCGGTTGCTCAATAAGGATTGGCAATGTCAAAACCTCTTCTTCAGATTTTGTCCATTGGCGCAGTAAATCGGGATGCCTTTCATGATACTTCTCATATTCATCCCTGTAATCTATTAAGGTTTCATGGTTAATGGATATCGTTTGTTCATGATGAAAAGTTTTAATAAACGCATCAAGAGCTTCCTGGTAAACCTCTTGATCTACTTCATTATTAATCATCAGGTTCCATTCCACACCACTCGTTAAAGCAGAATTGGATAAGTTGGACGAACCTACAATAAAAGAACCATTGCCATCCTCATTTTGGAACAAATAAGCCTTTGGATGAAAAGAACGCCCATTGCTTCGATAAAGCTGAATTTCAATTTTTGGGTCAATTTCTAGCAGCTTTTCAAGTGCATCAGGCTGAGTGACATATAAATAATCACCTGTGCAGATTTTAACTTCTGCACCTCTGTCCACTGCCTCTTTTAAAAACGGAGCCAGCAAGCTGACTCCTGATTTCATAATAAATGAGGTAAGAATATAAATAGAACTGGCATCAATCATCAAACCTGTAAGTTCTTCTCTTAAGTTACCAGTTACAAGTTTAATATTTTGCATTTAATCTTCCACATCCATGAGGAAGATACGTTTTTCAAATCCTCCGCGCATTTCTGCTTTTTCCTGGCGGACACGTTCAACCTCAAAAATATCGGATCCATGGATTTTTGCAAGAGCATGCATTAGTTCAAGCAAGTCTGCGAGCTCTTCAATGGCATTTTCATCGTTAGTTGCAGCAGCATATTCATCAAGTTCTTCATAGCATTTTTTCTTCAGTTCTTTTATGTAATCATCATTTTCCAATATTGATGTGTTGAATGATTTACCTGTTTTAGTTATGACTTCAGGTATTCTATCTCGTACTAGTTTGTTGTAGGTTGGCATGGTATAACCTCTTTTCATTGTAATTGAATAGGTACAAATTCTTTTTGGATAATCTTTTCAATTCACAACTTCATCTTATCATAAAGCATGATCTAGAAAATCCTTTTCTTAAATCCAAAAGGAAAGCCCATAATCCCTAATTCTTTTAGGATTGTGGGCTTTAACCTCTATCTCATTTTCTCCATTTCTTTCATAAGACGAGGAAACAGGATGTTGTTTTCAAGATGGAGATGCTGAAACAGGTCGGATTCGAGCTCGTCCAGTTTGACATAGGCTAATCTGTAGGTCGCGCATACGTCTTCTGGCGCACGGTAATCATTTGTGATGTCTCTCAGGTCTTTTAAAATCTGACTAATATGCTGATGTTCCCTTTCAAGGTCTTCTACAAATTCAGTGATGTCAATCAAAGCATTGAGTGTTGGATGCTTTTCGTAGGATATGATTTTAGGAAAGATGAGTTCTTCTTCCATGATGATATGCTGCTCGAGTTCAATCTTGAGAATGGAGAAAAGATAGTGAATACTGGACAATTCAGGATGTGACTTGCCATATTTATTGTAAATCTTGGTGATGATGGTTTGCAGGTTCGGCAACGCCATGTACAAATACGAATGATGGGCATCGATTATATACTGAATCAGAACCTTAAATTTCTGTCTCTCCCATTTTGTCATCTGGCGCTGCTCTTTAAAGTTCTTTACATACAATGTGTTCAGTTCATGAAGAATTTGGGTTGGATTTAGGTTTCTCTCCTGTAAAGCCTCCCCGATCGGCCGACTGCCACTGCAACAATAATCAATTTTGTACCGTTTGAGCAATGTCCCTGCTCTTGGACACCTCATAACAATCTCACGCGTTTTTACCGTAGGATCAAACACCATTTCCATGATAACTCCTCCTTCTGACTGTTTCCTTTTCTCAACTGTAACTCTTTGCCCCGTTTTTCACCGTGACTCTTATCACACCTATAGTTACAAACGAAATATAGGGGAGTTTCCCCCTGCACAATCGGGAAGTTCCCTGATTCTGAATTTCTTATCTTTTTCCTATACTTATGGAGAGATGTGTTAGGTGACGTGATGGAGGTTAAAGATATGAAAACGTGTGATATCCCGAGTGATTATAATTCGGTTCAAAATACAGAAATTTTCTCTGAGCAGACCCTTCGTTTGCTGGATGAATTAATGATGGAGTGCAAGATCAAAAAAGGAACAATGCTTTTCATGGATAATGAAGCTGCCGGGAAACTTTACTTTGTACGTGAAGGAATCATTAAAGGAACAAAAATGACTGAGGATGGTAAGGAGCTCGTCCTTTCTATGTTTCAGAACGGTGACTTAATTGGAGAGCTCAATGCTTTTGGCGATGAAAAGCATAATTTCAGTGCCGTAGCTTCCACCGACAGTGTTGTCGGCGTTATCCAGTCGGCTGACCTGGAAGAAATGATGCGAAAACATGGCGAGGTTGCCATAGAGTTTGTGCGCTGGACGGGGTTGATGCATCAGATCACTCGCTCCAAGCTTCGGGACTTGATGTTATATGGAAAGAACGGTGCTCTGTGCTCCACTCTCATTCGTCTCTCCAACTCTTACGGAAAAATGGGCAAACAAGGCATAGTTCTTTCTCTACAGCTTACCAATGCAGAGCTGGCTGAATTGATTGGTACCTCCCGTGAGACAGTCAATCGGATGCTAGGTGTCTTAAAGAAAGATAAAGTCATTGATCATGATGAAAATGGTAATCTTGTAATTACTGATCTGGACTATTTAAAGAATGTGTGCAACTGTGAGGAGTGTCCGTTGCAGGTGTGCAGGATTTAAAATAATAAACAGAAGGGTTACGGGTTTTTGTTAATATATAGATAAAGGTTTCTAAATCAAACGGCTGCATAACAGTTCCTGTAGACGTATACGCTTTTTCACATCATCTAACTGTACTTTGATGAGTTCAAGTGGATTAAAATTTTGATTCTCCAATATCTCTTTTATCTCTTCCAATGCAAGCCCTAACAGCTTAAGGGTCATAATTTGCCTGACTATATCTGACTTTGTATAAAGTCTATGGCCCGTATCTGAATACTGCGAAGGAGAAAATAGTCCAATCTTATCGTAATGATGAAGCATTCGTACCGTAAGTCCGGAACCTAACTATACAACCTGACACTGTGTTAGCTTCAAGCCCATTACGTTTATTTTTTCAAAAAAATTTAATCGAACCACCCCCTGGCCTTTTTTCAGCCTACTATTATTTATAAGACAAAACCCATACACACAAAGAGTAATGCCAAATTAGAAAGATCTTTTCAGCTTGCAATGCAGAATTTATGGACAAATAAAAAAAGCGAGGATTTCTCCCCGCTTACGCTATTTGTATAATAAGCTTCTTTTAAAAAATGTTTGGAGCTATAGAGTTATTTATGTTTAAAATCCGGTTTTCTTTTCTGTATAAATGCTTGAACACCTTCCACTACATCGTGTGTTTGAAAGACCTCACCAAAATATTTGGCCTCTACGTGAAGCCCTTCTTCCAGTGGACCATTACAGCCCTCATGAACCGATTTCTTAATATAAGATAGGACCGGCAATGATAATTCCGTTAGTTTCATAGCGATTTCTTTTGCTTTTTCTACCGACTTTCCTTTTTCAACTACATAATTAAGGAGACCTATTTTCTCTGCTTCTTGGGCCGTTATCGGCTGGCCCGTATACATCAGTTCCTTTGCCTTTGTCTCACCTATAAGCCTCGGCAGACGTTGTGTTCCCCCCGCCCCTGGAAAAAGTCCAAGCTTGATCTCAGGCAGTCCAATCAGTACATGTTCTTCCGCAATCCGCAAATCACAAGCAAGCGCAAGTTCACACCCTCCGCCTAATGCCACTCCATTTAAGGCAGCTATGGTAGGTTTGTTTAATTCATGGATTTGATGAAAGGCTCTTTGCAATTCCCTGGATTTCTGCTCTGGGAGCTCCTCTCCTTTCCCCATCCATTCAGGAAACTCTTTAATATCCGCTCCAGCCATGAACGCTTTGTCACCTTTTCCTGTAATAATCACAGCGACTATGCTTTTATCGTCTTCCAGTTCTTCTGCCCATGCAGATAACTCAGAAACCACATGGCGGTCCAGTACATTTAACGGTGGGTTATCAATCATTAAGATCGCTATTCCTGCTTCTTTATGACATGCGATTGCTTTTGTCCGCTCCATTTGCTTTCAACCTCACCTTCCATTTACCTTTAGCCTATAATTGGCTTGTTCCCTGTCCCATGCATCCCCAATACCAAGCGCTTTTAACTTGAATTTCTGAATCCTCTCAGTTGCTGTTTTTGGAAATGAATGGATGAATTCAACGTACCGGGGCACCATAAAATACGCCATCCGATCACTGCACCAGTCAATAATTTCTTCAGGAGTAAGACTTTGCTCCTTATGGAGAATGACATACAGCTTTACATCCTCTTCTCCTATTTCCGACGGAACGCCTACTGCAGCCGTTTCCAATACTTTTGGATGGTCATTCACCGCTTTTTCTATTTCCCATGAGGAGATATTTTCCCCCCGCCTTCTAATGCATTGTTTGGTTCGGTCTGAAAAATAAAGATAGCCTTCTTCATCTTGATAACCGCGGTCTCCAGTATGGAACCAGCCGCCTTTTAGAGCTTCGTCTGTTTTCTCCGGATTTTTGAAATATCCCTTCATCAGCACTTCTTCTTCCATCGGATGAATTAAAATTTCACCCAGTTCTCTAACCGGTACCTCATTATCTTGTTCATCTGCAATCTTCACTTTAACCGATGAAAAAGGCTTCCCCATAGAAGGTGGACGGTTGGCCGTCAAGGTGTTGGATATGCAAAAGCCGGTAGTTTCCGTTAGTCCATAGCCTTCAATAATTTGGACACCAAACCGCTCTTCAAATACCTTCCAAAACTCTTTTGGAGTAGCAGCACAGGCCGTTCGCCTTGCCGGGTTATTACGGTCATTCGGTCTTTCCGGCTGTTTGCAAAGGATGGGGATCATGGAACCGAGTGAATTAAATATGGTTGCCCGGTGATCACGGATCTCATCCCAAAAACGTGAGGCGCTGAACCTTTTCCCAAGAGCGATTGTGGCGTTTTGTGCAATGGCTCCCATGACAGTATGCGCTTGGGCATTAATGTGAAACAGCGGTAAAGATGTAAATAAAATATCGTCTGAAGTGGCTTGTATCATATGTTCGGCAAAGGCTTGTCCGGATTTCACATAAGAGGCATGGCTGAGCATCACTCCTTTTGGCAAGCCGGTTGTTCCTGAGGTGTAAAGAATGCTTTGAATGGCGTCTGGAAAAACGGATGGATCTATATCAACAGGCTGAGCAGTCTGCAGAAGCTGTTGATAGGAAAAAACGGGGTTGAAGTCGATATGAGGCTCTAATTCCGTTTTTTCGGAATCTGTGTCACTGTCATTAACAATAATGAGTTTCACTTGCCGGTTCAATTCAGAGATGCTCGGAAGAATTTGGGGAAGGAATTCATGATGAAGGATAATAGCCTTGCATTCAGAGTGAGATAAAATGTAGGTTAACCCTTTTCCTATTAAGTGTACGTTTAACGGAACAGATACGGCTCCCAAAAAGGACAGGCTAAACCATACATCCAAATATTCGGGGCAGTTATTTAACATGACACAAACATGGTCTCCGTTTTGAATATCAAGTTCCTTTAGCCCTGAAACAAGACGGCCTATTTTTTCATGCAACTGCTCGTAAGTAAATTTCTCCTTTTCAAATTGCAAGTACACTTTATCGGGGGTTTTCTCGATGTGATTCAGTAAAAAACTAGGGAAATTAGATCGTTCCAACTAACTCTCTCCTTTCCTTTGAAGCACTTAAAGTTGATTTGGCCGCTTTTAAAAAATAGAATACAGGATAATGGCCAAGAACATGCCGACTAACGGCAGGGCCACACTTAACACAAAGACCGGTTTATACGTACGTTTATGAGTCTCTCCACATATCGCGCGGATCGTTGTCACGATATACCCGTTATGCGGCAGTGAATCTAATCCTCCCGATGCCAGTGTGGAAATTCGATGCATGGCATTCGGATCCAAACCTTGAGCCATATAAATCGGGGCCAGAATTGGCAAGGCAATCCCCAATCCTCCAGAAGCTGAACCTGTCAGCCCGCAAATTAATGTGACCGCAACTCCCAAGCCCAATAAAGGCGGTCCTGGGATATTCACTAATGAATCGACAACTACTCCAAACGCGGGAACTTTCGCCGCCACGCTTCCGAATCCTACGACGGCACATGTATTGGCAATCGCGACAAGAGCATCTTGTGTACCAGCGGCCAGAGATCCCCAATATTGTGGAACGAATTTCAGGTTGAGCACCCATGTCAATAAAATACCGGTTCCAAGCGAGATGAGGGCTGCACTCGTAGAAGAAGTAAACTGGGCCATAATATTTAAAATACAGATAACCGCAATTAACGGTATAAGAGAGGTGACGATGTTCGGTAATTCCTTTTTAAATGGTGATTCTGTTTCAATGGCTGTTACTTCTTCAAGCGCTGCTGCTAATTCAGTGGCTTCACCTTTTTTCGGACGAAATAACGGATGGGATTCGGGCAATGAAAAGGTTTCCCCATTGTTTACGGCTTTTCGTACTTCACGCCCTATATAAAGACTGCCTGCGATTAAAATAAAGATTCCAATCAGGATGCCTATTAATCCTCCAGCAGTTGGCTGTGTTTTAAAGAAGGTAGTAGGAATGATGTTTTGTATTTCTGGTGAACCCGGGGAAGTCATTGAAAACGAAATGGATCCGAATACAAGGGCTGCAGGAATGAATCGATGAGGAAGGTTGGCTTTTCTGAATAAAGAAACAGCGATGGGATAAACGGAAAAACCAACAACAAACAAACTAACGCCGCCAAAGGTCATAATAGCACACGCTGCAACAACCGCAAAAACCGCTCGCTTTGGCCCGGCTGTACGGCTGATCCAGTCTGCAATGGAATCAGCAGCTTTCGTGTCCTGCATGACTTTACCAAAAATCGCCCCTAGCAGAAAGATTAAAAACCAGGTGGCAAAATAGCCTGTAAAGCCGTCCATATAATACTTGGTCAAGGCTGTCTCAAGGTTGATTCCACCTGTCAGTGCAACAACTACTGAGCTAATAATGGCTGCAATAATAATATTGACCCCTCGCATGGTTAAATAAATTAATAGGGCAAGTGCCAGAAACAGTCCTATCATACTCATTGTGATTTCCCCCGTTTCTACGATTTAATGGTTTGAGAATTGGTAAACTGGTAATCATAGCATAATTTGTACAGTCCCATTAATTCACTATGATCCGGCACCCTCGGATTATTCCCGGGACTACCGCTGGCGATCGCGTCTCTGGCCATCTTTTCTAGACTTTTCAAAAATTGCTCCTCCTGAATTCCCCATCCTTTCAAGTTAGGAATACCAAGCTCGAGGCAGAGGGCTTTCATCTCTTCCACCACTTTTTGCGCTGTTTCCCGTTTTGTAAGCCCTTTCATTTCTTTGAGAATTAAATCCCCGATGTCTGCTAGCCTCTCATAGCAATCTTCCAGACTATACTCCAAAACAGCAGGAAGAAGCATCGCATTCGAAATGCCATGCGGCACATGAAACAGTGCACCGATCGGCCGGGACATTCCATGAACTAAGCAGACCGAAGAATTGGAAAATGCCATTCCTGCCTGCAGGGCTGCAAGGGACATTTTTTTCTTTGCTTCTATATTTTGAGGCTCATGATAGGCATCTCGTATACTTTCCATAATGTCCCCAATGGCGGTTAACGCTAGAAAATCGGTAAAAGGATGAGCACGCCTTGAAAGATACGCTTCAATCGCGTGAGTAAGGGCATCAATTCCGGTTGCAGCAGTTATATGTTTAGGTGAAGTAATAGAAAGGACCGGATCAACAATCGCTGCTTCCGGCATGAAGGCGGGCTGTTTAATCATCATTTTAATATCATGGACAGTATCGGTTATGATTGTTGCATCAGTTGCTTCAGACCCGGTCCCAGCAGTTGTAGGAATAGCGATTAATGGAACGGCTGACTTCTGTGCAATCTTCCTGCTATTCATATAATCGCTGATGGATCCTCCATTTGTACCAAGAACGGCAACCGCCTTTGCGGTATCAATACAGCTTCCTCCACCCAAGCCAATAATGACGTTGCAGGACTCGGCGTTAAGCTTGTCCAAAGCTTCATAAACAAACGTATCTTTCGGCTCAGAATTAATATCTAAATACGTGGCTGAGGATACTCCTGCTTCTTTTAAATAATGCTGGCATTCTTCAACGTACAGCTGCTTTTCCATCATTCGGTCGCTAATGATGAGTGCGTTGTTTCCGAGTTTAGACGCTACTTCTCCGACTTTCTTAAATGAATCCTCTCCGTAGAGTATGGTTCTTGGCATTTGCAGAACTGAAACCATAATAACTACCTCCTTTTTTGTTTATTATTAGAATCCATAAAAACGCCTTTCTTCCATGCGATTTACTTCGACAAGGTTAAGGAGATACCCTCTAAATACAAATTGTTTCTTTTTGTTTTCAATTTCCTGAATGTAACAGTGTGTGAATCTACTGTTTCAATATAAGTCACCAGTGCTTCACAATGAAAATCCTTCCAAAGACTAATCAGATCAGTCCTTATTTTTTTCAATAAATCAAAAGACTTGCATTGAACAGCGTAAGGGAATACTATTATTCGACACTGAACTTAATGGAGGTTTTTAAATGAGTGTGAAACGTATTCAATTCCTGGATGAAACGGCGTATGCCATTGAAAACGAAGAGATAAAGGCCATTGTCCTCCCTTCTCAAGGGAGCAATTTGATTTCTATTCTTGATAAAAGCACAAATACTGAAATATTGAGAACGCCCAAAACCAGAGAAGAATACGAAACACGAAGGATGGTGTTCGGCACACCTGTACTGTTCCCGCCTAACCGCATAGAAGATGCTGTGTTTGAGTATAATGGCCGGAAATACGAATTGGAGATGAATCGGCCGAAAGAGAATGTTCATATCCATGGGTTTGTTCATGATAAGGAATGGAGCGTTCTTGAGATTGAAGAAACCATCCCTAGAATGAAAACACAGCTCCGATCAGCTGAACATCCAGACATCCTCAATCAATTCCCTCATGATTTTACAATCATGATGACGATTGAGATCGAGGGAAACGAAGTGATACAAACCACTGAAATCACAAATAACGGCGAATCCCCTATGCCCTGTGGAATTGGCTACCATACCACCTTTCAATTTCCCAGTGAAGCCAAATTATTTCTTGATGTTTCAGAAAAATGGCTGCTGAACGAACGGCATCTTCCTACAGGGAAGCTTGAAAATATCGCAAACAGGAAAGAGTTTTCAGGTGGAACTTCCTTGTCTGGAGTGGCGATGGATGATGTTTTCTTAATGACCGAAAATAAAACGGCAGCCATCGAACGTCCCGAACAAGGCATCAAAATTTCCTACTCCCTTTCTGATGATTTTACCCAATGGGTTTTATTCACAGCCAGCGGTAATGAAAACCTGCTTGCTGTTGAACCGTATTCCTGGGTGACCAATGCGCCGAATTTGAAGCAGCTCCCAAGAACTTTAACGGGGTTTGACGACATTAAGCCGAAAGACACAAAAGAATATGTCTCCAGATTTAAAGTCGAGCGTGACTAAGGCACAACAAAGGGGCTGTCCAGAAAGTCGAAAATTGACCTTCAGGCAGCCCCTTTTTGGCTTGAAAAATCTTCAATGAAAAGTTAATTGAAGTGGAAGATGCGAGACTCCTCGAAAATGAACTTCACATTTTCTTCGTGCGATATAACGCTGCCGGAGCCTTCCTTGTCCTGCGGGACTAGCGTGACAGGTGAGACTCCCGCCGGTGCTTGCACCAAAAAGTAGGCGTTCACGCCGGTAAGGCTCACCGCACGCCCCGCGAAAGTAGGAGCTCGCGCCGGTAAAAGCGAGCAGCCTGGAACGGAAATCAACAGCTTACAGACTTCTTGGACAGCCCCTTACTCTTTACTTAAAACAATTTATCTTCGTCCGAGTTTCTTGGTGTTCGTCTTGTCCGGTCTCTAAAGTCGCGGTCTCCTTCATTCAATCCATCTTCATCTGGGTATAAGTCTCGGTCTGTACGATCTGTAAGATCCGAGTTTGCCCGGAGAGGACGCTCATTGTCATCCATTACATCAGCATCTCTTCGCAAGTCACTGTCATGATGGTTATTGTCAGTAGTGTTCCCTGCAGTGTATCCATCTCTGGTAACTTCCACATCCGTAGCTATCCTAAATGTCCCATAATCAATCCCAGCATTCGCAGGATTTAAGGCATCTGATTCATCCGTTGCAAGATCACGGTCTGAATCGACCATCAACAGAATTTTGCCTGATTCCACGTCTGAAGCATAGGATGCAGCTTCCCGGTCGGGTATTCCATAATCCGATAATCTTTCTCCCAGGCTATTCTTGCTGTTCGTGTACTCATCATCCATAAATGCAGCTTTTAGTTTGTCCAAGAAAGACTCTTTATGAGGTTTTTCATTTACATTATCAACCGTTGCACCGGTTATCGTTTCCACGGTATCCGTATAATGATCATGATTTGTTACTACGGAGATCTCATCTGTGTCATATCCTCTCAATTGCAATTGCTGTACAGCACTTACGGCCGCTTCCTCAGATTCATATACACCAATGACATGCTTGCCCATCATGAATTCCTCCTTTATAAATGGTCTTTCTACTGTGGTTAAGTACCCGGATCTACACTTTGCAAACAAAAATAAGTAAAATATACAGGTTTCATTTTTGAAGCACGAAAAAGCCCGTTTATCCCAGTTTCGATAAACAGGCGTTTTCATGTTTAGCAGTTCTTGCTTCTCTTATCAAGAAATAGGTCTGCCGCCCACTTCATATAAACAGGAAATGCTTACTCCCGCTATCATTAATCCAACAGCCCCGATGGCCAAATACATCAAGAAGAGGAGCATCCCGTTATCTTGACGAACCATTTTCCGAAAGACCCTTGGATTTTTCAGCTGTGCACGTACCCAAAATAGGATAGCGAACCCAATAATTGCACCAATAACGGCCAGGATTTCAAGCATTTTCATTTCCTCATTTCCTTCGTAATCCATGAAAATAAAAGGCTCTTTTCTAAAAGATTGTTGCTTTGGGAACATTTTTGTAAAGAACCTTCATTGCTAAGTTATCGGAGTGCAAGGTGCGAGACTCCTGAAGCGGAAATCAACCACTCCTAAGAGCAACAAAGGTTACGAAAACAACCAAATAAAATGACAATCGATACTCTATTGGTACGTTATGCTCGAAAGAATTAAAGGTTCTATAGGGAGACACGCTCAATCCACAAATCCTTGTAGTCAGCCCATCCAAGCGTGTTAAGCGTCACACCTTGCAGTGACTGATGATGAAGAATGCTCTGCTGTGTATGGTAAAGAAAGATAAGAGCACTCCGCTGTTTTAACAGCTCTTCAATTTTCTCAAAATACAGCAATCGATTCTCCGGCGTTTCAGCTTTAAATACTTGCTGAATCAGCTGGTCCTTTTCTTCACGAAGATCCTCATCCATCAAAGAGCTGATAAAGGAATTGCCGACTTCATACATATCGAGCAGTGACAGTTCCACGGGATCGGCAAGGACTTCCCCTGATAAGATCAGATCGGCCTCCTGCATCACTTCTGCTTTTTTCAATTCCTCGACGGGTACAACCACAATCTCTATCTCCACTCCCACACTGGCAAGCTGCTCTTTTACCCACTCTGCGTTTAATTCGTTGGTTCTCATCTCATAGGTATATAGCTTTAAAGGTTCACCTTTGTATTCGGTATCAATAAGGAGGCGTTTCGCTTCAGACTTTGAATGTGTTCTCTGCGATTCTATTGAACGTGCTGGGAGAAAACCTGCTGCCGGCAGCATCCTCTTCCCACCCAGTTTTTCAATCAAGTCTTGGGAATCAACAGCTTGCTCGATCGCTTTACGGAAAAGAAACGAAGACTGCGGCCCTCCTTTTTTCAGGTTGAACATCAGGTAGGTCGCTCCTTTTTCAATATGATCGAGTGCCTTGTAGTGCGCTTCTACTTCACTAGCGACTATAGGATGCGGCACATATTTCATCTCACCTGGAGGAACGAACAACATCTTCTCCCCGTCATAATCTGGCCATACCCAAATTTCAATCCGGTCTAAAAAAGGCCGTTCTTTAAAGTAGTGCGTATGTGCAGTAAGCTGAAGCTGTGACTCGTCATTGCTCTCCACCATAAATGGACCACTCCCAACCGGCTCTCGTTTATAGTTAGACAACAATTCAAAATCACGAGGCACGATGGAAAGCCGTTCCGTACTAAAATAATAAACAAAAAGGCCATTCGGCTCGGACAGTTCAATTCTAAGTTCATAATCGTGAACAACCGTGATAGATTGAATCTTCTCCATCATCCATCGATGTGGGGAACCGTTAATAGGATCGTGAATTCGCTCGATGGTGTATTTAACGTCTTCAGCTGTTAGCAGCTTCCCGTGATGAAACACAATTCCTTTCCGCAGGAAGAACGTCCAGACCATCAGCGACTCATCACTGCGCCAATGATGACAAATCTGTGGTTCGAGTTTACCTGAAGTACCGTTATAGACAAGCAGGGTATCGAATATCTGCTGAATCATATGTGCTTCTGTCCGCCGGTTCACATACGCCGGATCAATGTCTTTGATCTCCCTATAGAACGGGAACCGCAGCACGTCAATCGCGATGTTCTCCTTCTGTTCCAGATGATAGCCTAACTGCTGCTGAACCCACACATTGAATTCCTGCTGATACGCTGCATCCAGTTCATAGTTATGTAAAAGTTGCTGAGCCTGACTTAAGTCACCCTTCACTACCTTCTCTTTTGCCAGCTCCATCAGAAAGGAATTCTTCTCTCTCAAAAAGGCGAGAGATGAACGATTTCCCCGCCCCCTGCCTGGCGACCAGCTCACCCACTCCTGAACCACCATCTTGTTCAGGAGAAAGTTTGCATTTCTCTTGGAGCAAAAAAGTACCGAACTGATCTCCTCCAGTGTGACCGAAAGCGGCAGATGGATCCCTGTATCTCTGTAATGTTGTCTTAAAGTGAGGTAATGCTCCTGCAGCTGCATCCGGTCACTCTCCTTTTTGATAAAAGATGAAAGGTTTTGATTTTAATTTACACTTTTTTTCATGTTTACGGAAGATACACTGGTAATAGAAGGGAGCGTTTCGGATGGAGATGGAAAAGGTCGTTCAGATGCCGGCTGCAGAAGAGCCGGTGTTATGGAAAAATAAGAATTTTATGCTGTTGTTTATTACAGGACTCATCTTTTCGGTCGGAGGGAAGATCTATGAGCTTGCTCTTCCCCTCATTTTATATGATTTCACCCATTCATCAGTGGCTATGTCGAACATGAGGGCCATCGAATTTTTGCCAAATCTGCTGCTGGCCATGTTCATCGGAGTGCTCGTCGACCGGGTGAACAAGAAACATTGGTCACTTTGGACGATCGGCATCCAGAGTGTCGTTTTATTCGGATTGTTCCTGGCCCTGCAGATGGGGTATCATTCTTTACCGCTCTTTTATGTATGTGGTTTCCTGCTCATGACATGCAGCTACGCGTTCTTTAATGCCCGCTTCAGTATGGTCAAACAAGTGCTTCCAAACGAGCTGCTCACACCGGCCAATGCCTCGTTTTCGTTTGTAACAACACTGATCGGTATTATGGGGCCAGCGATTACTGGGTTTATCTTAATGCTGTCGAGTCTTCATGATGGATTTCTGCTTACATCTGTTGCCTTTTTCGTCACTTTTTTATTCTTGTTGAAGCTTGATCATAAGGAAGTGGCTGTTCAAAAAAAGCAGCACTTTCTCGAGGATTTAAAAGAAGGGTGGATAGCTCTCCGCGAAAACCGGCCGCTTTGGCTCATTACTATTCTTGTTGTTTTTATCAATTCTACCTCTGGTATGGTCGACACGATGATTGTCTTTTTTGCCAAGGATGAATTGAGGCTGAGCACATCAGAGCTTGGATTAACCCTTTCCTTTGCAGGGGTGGGCGGCTTGGCGGGCAGCAGTATGGTCAGTATTTTGAGGAGGAAAGTGAAGCTCGGCAAACTGCTTGGTTTGACGACATTTGGCTCAGGTTTGGGGTACTTTATCTTATTTCTTGCTCATACCCCTCTTCTGCTTGCGACAGGTTTGTTTTTTGAAGGGTTGTTTGGAACGATATCCTCGGTATGCATCTGGACGTTCAGGCAGGAGACGACACCTCAGCACCTCATCGGCCGGATCGGCGGCCTGACCGGATCCATCTTCAAGCTCGGTATGCCGCTTGCCATTGTTGCCGCCGGCTGGATCGCGAAGTTTTCGCATCCCGGTATCGTCTTCTGGATTGCAGCACTGGCAAATGTTCTTATCTTTTTAGCATATTGGAGATCGTCCTTATGGCGGGTATAATGATCTACAAAAAAACAGTTGTAATCAATGAATGATTAACAACTGTTTTTACCTTTTATTTAAAGTATATTCCCTAACCAACACGGCGTTGTTGAAGTTTAGCTAATTCAGCCATTACCTCTTCTGACACACCAGCATGATGCAGAAGCAAAGCCAAATGTTCAGCAGTAAGATGAGCGGAGCCCAGTTCCATCTCTTTAATACGAATGCCGTTCTTTTCTTTTTCCACCTCTAGAATGGCACCATGGAATCCAGAGCTTAAACGAGCCGTCTTTACTCCATCTTCAGATTCTCTAATTACAATTCTGTGTTCTCCCATATTCAGTTCTTTAACGATTTTATCCATTCAAATATTCCTCCACTTTGTTTGGTATCAAAATTATATACTTCATTTTACTTTTTCAAGTTTAATATGTGATTTTTTATAATATTCCTTTTGATCAATAAAAGACCAATCATAATAAGTAAACACCCTATCGTTCCACCAAACGTATTCAGGATCAGATCATCCGTATCGAAGGAGCTGTGGCATTTGTTCAACTTCTTTTTTAGCCTCTTCAACGGGTAAGCCGTTCTCCAATAATGCCAGAATCGGAAAGTTTCAAAAACAAAAAAAGCTGCTGCAGCAGCTTTTTTAGATGAGTTAACTTATTTTCCTAATGTTGAAATTTGCCACGTTACACCGAATTTATCTTTCAGCTGGCCATAAGATGGGCTCCAGAAGGTTTCTTGCAGCTCCATGATTACTTGGCCGCCTTCTTTTAATTTTTCAAAAACTTCTTTTGATGTTTCAACACTGTCAATCGTGATTGCTACTGTTACTTGGTCTCCAGTTTCATAGGGCATCCCTGGGAATGTATCAGAAAGCATCAAGTCATGATCTCCCACTTTTAAATGGGCATTCATTACACGGTCTTTAGCTTCTGCTGGAACAGGATATTCCGGATTCTCCGGCTGGTCGCCAAAAGTTTGTACAGATAAAACCTTTGCATTCAATGCTTTTTCATAAAACTTAACAGCTTCTTGTCCATCTCCATTCGTTACTAAATAAGGATATAGCCCTACGATCATACTAGACACCTCGTTTTTTTATTTTGAATTTTTCCGAACAAATGTTCTTATTTATTTTACTATATGTGACATTAAGATGCAATATATTATTCACTCAACTGCTCATTATTTTTTAAGTGAGCAGTACAATTTGTGAATCGGATGAGCTGGCCATTGCGAGTGTATTCAAGCAGATGAATGCCTGTATTGTCAGAGTGAAACCAAACGGTGTTGACGAGAGGCAGCTCCAGGAAGCCTTCAATAATCTGGGTGATCATGCCTCCATGAGAAACAACCGCAACTCTGATGCTATTCTTGCCAAGTTCCCTAATTGAGGATAAGATCTTTTCTCCTCTCATCCTGAAGTCTGTTTTACTTTCATCTTCCTGTTTTTCTTTAAGGTCATCTATGTAGGTTACTGAACAGCCAGTCGTCTTGGATAGAAGATCAGCTGCCTGTCTGGCCCTGATCAGGGTACTGCTCCAAATCAGATCGGGCGGAAGTTCAGCACAAACTCGCTGTGCCATCCTTTCCACCTGTTCAACCCCTCTGCTTGTCAGCGGCAAATCAGTTGAGCCAGTGTAGTCTTCATCTAAAAAGTCATCTTCTGATTCACCATGCCGAATCAATAAGATCTGCATATGCACCTGCCTTTCCTAAAAAAAGAACCGATATTACATCGGTCCCCCATTGTAAGAACTATTATTTTTCGCATTCTCTGATTCTAGAAGTTTAACCGGGTCATCCTCTTGGAGTATGGTCCTCGTTGCTTTGCTGGAGTTTACAAAAAATCCAATCATAACGGCAGCTGCAATCAACAGCAGCAATAACCAAGCCACCAGGCATAACCTCCCCTTTTTTATACCATCTCTCTGCTCTACCCTATGAAACGAATTCGCAAATGAGGAAGAAAAAGGCTGGAATGGTTTAAAACCATCACTGCCCTATTAAACTTCTCTGTTAAAATGCACATTCCTCCTGATCCATGAGAAATTTTTCTCTGGTCTTCAAGCTATTTCACCTCAATGGCCAGCGCGTAGCTTGCGTCTCCTTTTTCCCAATGAGCAGAGATGTCATAGATGTAGAACAGGCTATTCCAATATAGAAGCCGCGCTCATACTTACTCATCCTCGCCACCCCTACTATACATTTATACCTTTATTGGGGCAAATGATGACAAGTATTTATTTCACATAGCTACAGGCTTTCTTTTATTCTGATTCATTTTTGACCGATACTGCAGCAGAATAATGGAAGCTATGACAAATGAGCTGATACCAAAGCCGATGACCATTTTTTCAAAACCAATGGTATCCAGGAATAACCCGGTTAACAGCATGAGAATTTGAAAGATAATGTTGTCTGTCATGCCTTTGATGGAGAAGAACCGTCCATGATAATCAGAAGGAATATCGGTTTGGAAGATGGTCGTTGTCACCGGAAAAAGCATGCCCGCTGACAGACCAAACAAGCCGAACGAAACGACAGACATCACGGGATGATTGGCTAAAAATAGTGATGTATGAGCGGTCGCGATGAGAAATGTGATTGCAAACAAATACGGCAATCGCGGACGTTCACGAAAGAACCTTCTTGCTAAAAAGGTGCCAAGGAACACACACAGTCCCTCTGTTGTATAGAGAATTCCTTTGATTCCGGGATTGTGCTGAATCTGGCTGATCTCGATGACCATCAAGTTAAAGCCGGAAAGAAACAAATACGGCGGTATAAGAAGAAAGATACCGTAGACGACCTTAGATTGATTTTTCACGATAGGATAAAGTTCTTTTAACGTAATGAAGAAGCTTTCTTTTTTACTTTCTGCTGACTTTTCTCTGGGCTTTTGCTCTACTGCAATATAAAACGTAGAGAAAAGTAAAATAATATAGGATACGAGTGTCACCGTGTACATCGAAGTTAACGACATGCCGACGAGCATCGCCCCTCCAAGTGCTGTCCCTGCAATTCTTGCACCGGTAAAAATGTTCATGTATACACCGTTTGCCTGCAGCAGATCTTCTTTTTTCACGATTAACGGAATGAGTGTCTGCATGGCCGGATTGGAAAACGTCCCTGCAATTCCGATGATAAACGTGTAGATCAGCATCCACCAGACATTATCGCTGGCAATGGCTAGGTACATGAAAGCGATCGCAAAAGACCGCGCAAGACCCGCATAGATGAGTATTTTTTTCTTATCTCCCCGATCAATAATCCTCCCGGCCATTGGAGCCAGGAATACTCCGACCAAAAACCCCGATAATAGAAGCAATGCTTGTAAAAAGGATGACTCCACGTTCTTTTGCAAAAATTCCAGGTTGCCGATGATCCCGACCCATAGACCGGTACTCGAAACCGCAACACCAAACATGAGTAATAAAAAGTTTCGGTTCTTCCACATTCTATTGTTTAACCCCTCTCCTGATCCACCCGCACAATATTTAACGTACCCACCATATTTTAACATGGTTTCTATGAAAGAGACGGTCTTTAAAATCATAATAAAAGGGGCTGTCCAAGAAGTCTGGTAGCTGTTGATCTCCGCTCCAGGCTGCTCGCTTTTACCGGCGCGAGCTCCTACTATCGCGGGGCGTGCGGTGAGCCTTACCGGCGTGAACGCCTACTTTTTGGTGCAAGCACCGGCGGGAGTCTCGCATCTTCCACTTCAATTAACTTTTCATTGAAGATTTTTCAAGCCAAAAAGGGGCTGCCTGAAGGTCAACTTTCGACTTTCGGGACAGCCCCTTTCTCTAGCAATAATTAATTATAGGTTTGCTCTGTGTTTGGTTATTGGTACTTCCTGACGAACGGACTTTCGATGAAGCCATTCGTAAATAATAGGAATAATGATAAAACTGTTGAGGGTGGATGTAATTAACCCGCCGATAACTACGACTCCCAACGTTTGTGAGATAACTGTATCTGAACTGTGTGAAAAAGCCAATGGCAAAAGTGTTAAGATGGTAGCCGCAGCTGTCATCAATATTGGACGTATCCTCGATAAGCTACCCTGTAAAACTGCAGTCCTTACATCCATTCCCTCTCTGCGGTTTCTTTCCACTTTATCGATCAATACAATTCCATTCGTTACTACAATTCCAGTAAGCATCAACACTCCGACTAATGAAGCCAAATTCCATTCTCCCCCAAACAGGCCGAGAGCAATTACAACTCCGCTTAATGCCAGAGGAATACTTAGAAGTACAGAAAGTGGTGCTCTCCATCCTTTAAACATGGAAGATGTAATAAGCAGTACGAGCAAGATGGAGAAGACAACGGCGATAACCATATCAAAAATCATCTGTTTGACCTGTTCGGTGATGCCTCCCATGGAATAAGAAACACCATGCGGAAGTTTCATATTTGATAGCGTTTGGTCGACCGTTCCTGAAACTCCGCTAATATCATTGGAAGTAATCTGCGCAGTGACGACTGAGAACGGCTGTCCATCCCTCTCACTGATCGTAGCAGGGGATGTATCTTTTGAGATTTTTGCCAACTGTGCAAACTGCACATTTTTGCCTTCTTTATCTTTCACTGTTTCGTTCGCTAATGATCCCAAAACATCACCTGGTGTTGCTTCCAATGTTACTTTCGAATGTTCTCCAGTAGAAATCTGTTCCAAGAACATATCCACTGGCAGCGATTTATGATTCACACTGATGGTAGCATCCTTCGTTGGAGCCGTATAACGTCTCACTACGCTCAGTACATCTGCCATGTTGATGCCCTTTGCTTTAATAACAGATGAGTTCAAGGTTACCTTATACTTAGGCATTCCGTTCGTTAAATCTACTTTGCCATCCACACTTAATCCTGAAATGCGAGCCAATTTTTGGCGTGCTTCTTGAGCGGTTTTATCCAGTACTGCTTGATCGGCACCGCTAAACATTATTTTCATTTGTGAATCATCACCTGAAATATTCTGGCTCGTAACGGTATAGACTACCTGTTTAGAGAGGTGAGGCAGCTGTGAGCGCAATTGTTTTATGACGCTATCCACACCTTTGTTGTTTTTTAGAACAACAGAAAGATTGGCAACATTCGGGTTCTGAATAAAACCGCCGCCTTGGTCAAATACATCATCGCTCTGAGGTGTCATCGTGGAACCAAAGCTGGCTGAATAAGCTTTTACGTCCGGATCACTCTTTAGGGCATGTTCAATCTTTTGAACTTCTGTATCCACTTCCTTGATGGTACTGCCCTTTGGCAATTCTGCTTTAACTGCAATTTGTCCTACTTTTGCACTTGGTAAAAAGCTCACCGGCAAAAACGCCGAATAAACAGCAGCGAATAAAAAGACGAGAAGTGAAGCAAACACCATAATCTTTTTATGTTTGAACGCCGCTTCCAAGACAGGTTTCATCACTGGTTCCATGGTCACTGCCTTTTTCGATGAAGGGCCTCCCTTCCAGCCCATGAACGCCAAAGCAGGAATGACGAGCATCGCAACAAAGAACGACGTAATCAAGGCGATAACGACAGACCATGCAAATCCACTGTACGAAGCGCTGATCACTCCGCCTACCAGCGCAATCGGGACATAGACGGCAATCGTCGTAAGCGTAGATCCTAAAATCGCCGGAATCATTTCAGTTACAGAAGAAGCAAGCAGTGGCAGCAAGGCTTTGTCTGGGGCATTCTCCCTTTTTCTGTACATGTTATCCAAGATAACGATGGAATCATCCACGATCCGCCCCATCGCCACAATCAATCCGGAAACCGTTAGAATGTTAAGGGTAATCCCCATCGATTTCAGGAAAATTGTCGTTGCCAGCAAGGAAATAGGCAATGATATGGCGATAAGCAAGGTGGATCTTACGTTTCTGAAAAAGAAGAACACACAGATCATGGAGAATAAACAACCGAGCAATCCTTCCCGTATCAATCCATGAAGAGAGCTGTTTAATTCTTTCTCACGGTCAAGTAATACTTGGAAATGTACATCCTTTGGATTGACGGTATCCAGGTGAAGATGCTGGATTCGATCTTTCACCAGTTTCGCAACCTCTGTAATGTTTGCAGAAGGAGTTTTTATCACATTTAATTGAACACTTGGTTTACCATTGGTCCTTGATACTGTTTTTACATCGTTTAATGAATGGGTTATGGTACCCACTGCAGACAAAGGAATCAGTTTTCCTTCTGAATTCTTAATGGTTGTATTTTTCATCTGATCTTCTGTTAATGAAACTCCATCAAAACTAACCGGAATGGATAAAAGGTTATTAACAACCGTCCCCTTTGGCAGGGATGGAACGGACTTCGCAAAAGAGTTATTGATATCATCCAGGGTTAATCCTTTTTTGATAAGATCTTTCATGCGGATCGTCAGCACATAGCCGTCCTTTGCCCCGCCAAAGACTGTCACATCAGATACTCCAGGCACTGTTTTCAGCTGCTTGACGATCTCTTGCTGTGCAGTGGATCTTAAGGTTTGTTCATTAAGGTTTGCACTAGTTAAACTATAAGATAAGATCGGAAACGAACTTGTGGTTAATCTCGTTACAGTCGGTGTCGACGTGATCGTTTGCGGCAGATCGGCGTTAGAGAGAGCTTTGTTCACATCAGTTTCAGCTTGTTTCATGTCATAATCCATTGGAAAGTATAGACTCATAAAGAGTCCGCCATCATATGAATTAGTCTCCACGTCAGTTAAGCCATCTGTTGTTCTTACCGCACTTTCCAAATTATCAGTAATGTCCTGTTTTACCTGTTCAGCTTGATATCCAGGTACCCTCATGCTGACTGTCAGTGTTGTATTATTAATTCCAGGAAGATAATCCCGTTGCATTTGGTAGGCGGAAATCCCCCCCCACGCCAATATAATAACCGCACACACGATCATTAAAATGGCTCTTTGCATTGATGCTTCCACCAATTTCTTCATTCTCTTTCCTCCCTATTATTATTTCTATCTGTCTTTTGTGAAAGCATGGTTGGCCTCAGCAGTCCTACTATATAGAGACAACCTTAAATTTCTCTGAGAGTACTCTTAAAAATCCATGAGAATGATAAATTTTTACTTTTTTCATGCTACATTGGATACAGTATAGGAAAATGCCATATTTGGAGGCAGATATGAAAGAGCGCATTTTAGTCATAGAAGATGAAGTACAGATTGCGAAGATGCTGCAAATTGAATTAGAGCTTGAAGGTTATGACGTTCTCGTTGAACATAACGGAAAATCCGGCCTTGCTGCAGCATTACAGGAAAAAATAGATTTAATTCTGCTGGATATCCTGCTCCCCGGTTTAAACGGGATGGAAGTGCTGAGGAAAATCAGGAACGCCGATCCACATGTTCCTGTGATTCTTTTAACAGCCAGGGATTTAACACTTGATAAAGTATTGGGATTGGATCAAGGGGCGAATGATTATATTACCAAACCTTATGAAAGTGAGGAATTGATGGCGAGGATCCGTGCTTGTATCCGCACTCGTCCATTGCTGAAAATTGAAAATAATATTGATGAGGAAACGCTGTTGACTTTGAAAGATTTAACCCTAAATCCTGCTACACGGGAGGTCATGAGAACCGGAAAATCCATTTCATTGACTCCAAAAGAATACGATTTACTATTTTACTTGTTGACCAACAAAAATCAGATCGTGACACGGGAGTCTATTATCATCAATGTGTGGGGATATGAATATGAAGGGGATACAAACGTTCTTGATGTATATATGCGTTATTTGCGAAAGAAAATAGAAAGCGGATTTGACGAACCGCTCATCCATACGGTAAGGGGCGTAGGCTATATCGCCAGGGAGAAATAAAATGAAGATTACCACGAAGATTAACCTGTATACTACAGCTTGGCTGCTTGCTATTCTTTTACTCATAAATGGAGTTGTCTTTTTTTCCTTTATGAAGATTACCGTAAATATGGAAGAGCAAGCTGTCCATCAGAAAGCTCACTCCATTATTCAAGTACTGAATAAGAAACCAGGTCATGTTTACTCTGATGAAATCCTTACTTCCTATTTAACCAATCACTCTTTCATTCGTATCATTGATGCCGAATCAAAGGTTATTAACCAAGTAAGAAATGATAAACATCTCAATAAATTCAAGCCGCATTTTTCTAAGAAGACAGAATCAAATCTGCATATCATACATGAAGAACAGGGCGAAGAACAAATCTTAATTGTCCGTGTGCCAATTACCAGTCAAGGCAAGGTCACAGGTACGATTGAAATCGGGGAAAGACTCCTTGGGCTTGAAATGCGCAAGGATATATTATTATCCATCTTAACGTTCTGTACTGTCATCGCCGTCCTATTATCATTGCTTGGCGGGAGATGGCTGTCCAATGTAATTATGAAACCCATCTCTTCTATGATCAAGACAATGGAAAACATTGAGCAAAGCGGTGTCCCGCAGCAGCTTGTTATCAATACCGAAAAGAAGGACGAGCTTCAAAAAATGGCCACCACCTTTAACCGTATGATTGTAAGGCTGCAGGAGAATCTTGAAAAGCAAAAGCAGTTTATTTCAGATGCATCCCATGAGCTAAGAACACCGCTTACAGTCATTAAAAGCTATGCCAACTTTTTGAGGAGAAGTGATGTAAAGGACCACAGATTGTCTAAGGAAGAAGCAGCGGAAACTATCTATTCGGAGGCTACCCGGATGCAAAACATGACACAGTCCTTTCTTGCCTTGGCCACCTCCGAAATAGAAAAGAATGTCCACCTTAAGCCCATAGATCTAGGTGCAGCCTGTTACCAGGTTTTAGAGCAGATGAAAGAGGTATACCAAAGAGACATTACGTTTCAACACGATCAGCAGACCCTTTTCATTCTCGCAGATGAAGCTGCCGTGAAACAGGTACTTATTATCGTTCTGGATAATGCGCTAAAATACAGTATGTCTACGATTGATCTAAAGATGATGAAAAAAGATAACTATGCTCTGCTTACTATTCAAGATTATGGGACAGGTATTCCCTCTTCTGATTTGGAACATATTTTCGAACGTTTTTACAGGGCCGATAAAGCCCGAAGCCGAGAAACTGGAGGTACAGGATTAGGGCTTTCCATCGCGAAAAATATTATGAAACATCATAATGGAAACATTAGCATTCATAGTGAGGAAGGAAAAGGAACAGAGGTGGAGCTGAAATTTCCAATCTGGGAAATGGATTAGCGTCTTGAGTTTTTAGTATGTAAATAGAAAGGATGATGAAAAAATGGAAGCTAAACACGTGAATACAGCGGAAGAACGAGAAGATGCATTTAAGATTCGGAAAAAGGTGTTTGTCGAAGAACAAGGCGTTTCTCTTGAGGATGAATTTGATCAGCACGAGGATAACGCAGAGCATATTCTTGTAATGGACGAAGTTCAACCCGTCGGTACTGGCAGATGGCGGATTGTTGATGGCGTGGCAAAATTTGAACGGATCTGCGTACTTCCCAGCCATCGCAAGTTCGGTGTTGGTAAAATCATCATCAGCACGCTTGAGGAAAGTGCGAGAGAAAAAGGACTAACGGCTGCCAAACTGCACGGCCAGACCCAAGCAGAGCTCTTTTACGAAAAATTGGGTTATAAATCCGCATCCGGTGTATTTATTGAAGATGGCATCCCGCATATCATAATGAAGAAAAACCTTGGATAATCTTTTCCAAGGTTTTAATTTGTTTAAGGAGCTACTTCATGACTTTCAGAAAATCACTATTCTTTTCTTTAGGAATCATTGTTCTAACGCTTGGCATTTCCTTAACCATTCTTTCAAACTCCGGCACTTCTCCATATGACGCGCTTCTCGTTGGATCATTTAGAACCATCGGCCTCACGGTAGGCTCTTGGGAGATTATTATTGCCCTGTTGATGATCTTCTTAAATGCAGCTGCTAGCCGGACCAGGCCTGAATACCTGGCTTTACTGACTGCCTTGATTACTGGCGCTGGCATCGATCTCTGGCTCTTCACTCTCGAAGGGTGGCTGAAACCCGTAACGTACTTCTCTCAATTTTCACTGCTCGCTTTAGGGATGGTGTTCATTGGTATCGGAACATCCCTCTATTTACAAGCTGAATTTGCACCCATTCCTCTCGATCGACTCATGCTCATCCTTCAAAAACAAGCCGGCTGGACGATCGCTGTTTCCCGGCTGGTCATCAGTGTTGTGATTCTCTCGCTCGCCTTTCTTCTCCACGGACCCATCGGCATCGGAACGTTTTTAACCGCTTTCCTCAATGGAACCATACTCTCCTTTTTCATGCCCTATGCCATCAGACTGTATCAGACATAAATACCATCGTATTCTTTGGGATACCGCGGAAGAAGTTTCGCGGTATCAGAACCAATCTAGCCTGTACCCTGAAGGCTTGTCAGTCCAATAATTAAGGTTTTTCCCCCTCCTTTACTGCTGATATAGAGATTGAATGTTCCCTAGGTCCTGCAGCAGCAGACCTATTTCCTCCTGGCTCAGTCTGATCGGCATTGCATCATAAAGGGTGATCACCTGGCCATCCAAATCACTTTGATGTTTCTGCAGATAACCGTAAAGTTTATTTAACTGGCTGACTGACAGTGTAGATTGTGTTGTAAGATGCTTCACTTGCTGAAGCGAAAACTCGTTCATTCCCTCATCAAATTCACCAGAGATAATGTTCCCGTTCATTTGCATGTATTCCACTCCCTTGCTTCATTTTTGTTAGTTTGCCCTTTCTCAAAAAATTTTCTCTTCTTTTTGTCACAGAAGATGGCCTTTTCTCGTCTTGTTTGTAAAAGAGAAAGTGGTGATCTTATGAGAACATTTGAAACAGCGATCATTGGCGGAGGAATTGCAGGGTTAACAGCTGCTGTTTATTTAGCCAAAGACGGAATTTCAACTGTGGTAATTGAAAAAGGAAAACAACTGGGCGGCCGGGCGCAAACAGCCAAAAAAAATGGAGCCTATCTTAACCTTGGCGGGCATGCTCTCTATAAAGGTGGTGAGGGGGAAGCGATACTAAACGAGCTTGGGATTAAACCACCAGGAAGTGTGCCGGAAACGAAAGGCAGTGCCATTTGGAATCAATCTTTATATATGCTTCCAAGCAGTTTAAGCTCTCTGCTTTCCACCAGGCTTCTTTCTTGGCCAGGGAAAATGGAATTAGGAAAGCTTTTGGTCAAACTGAAAAAAATCGATGCTAAAACAATGGGAGATATGAGTTTGAGACAATGGGCAGAAGCTGAAATTAAAGATCCCATGGTCAGACACGTTTTTTACGCGTTTTGCCGAACATCAACCTATTGCATTGGCCCCGATGAACAAAGAGCTGGTGCTGTAATACAACAGGTTTTGAGAGGCATGAACGGCGTCATTTATGTAGATGGCGGCTGGCAAACCATTATTGAAGAATTAAAAGAGATAGCGGTGAAAGCGGGCGTAACAATCCTCACTCATCAATCCGTCTCTTCTGTCCTAAAGAACGATTCTTTTACCCTCTCATTGTCTAATGGGGAAACGATTAATGCGCATTCTGTACTATCTACTGCAAGCCCGGAGCAAACGTTCAGACTGATAAAAGGAGCTGAAAATACGTCTCTTTCCGCCTGGAAGGAAAGGGCAAAACCGGTGTTTGCTGCTTGTCTTGATGTCTCGCTGCACACTCTTCCGAATCAGAACCAGCAGTTCGCGATTGGAGTGGATCAACACATTTTATTTTCCAATCATTCTAGAGCGGCCCGTTTAAGTGAAGACGGTTCAGTGGTCTGTCAGCTCATTAAATATTTGGGGACAGAACAGGTGAATAATGCAATAGAATGTAAACAGGAGCTGGAACATGTATTAGAGATGCTGCAGCCCGGCTGGCGAAAGGAACTGAAAGCCTATCAATTCCTTCCGCACATTGCCGTGATGCAAGATTCCTGCGCGATGAACCATCACCTTTCCTATGGTCCATCCGTCCCGGAAATTCCTGGATTTTATATTGCAGGAGATGGCGCTGGCCATGGCGAAATGCTCGTAGATGCGGCATTCGCAAGTGCGAAAAGAGCCGCATCAGCCATTGTTCAGGAAGCTTTGAACCGCGGAATTCAAAGGGAGGCATAACGTGAGTCCGATCGATACAGAAATGCTTTATACCACACATCGCCCACTTCTTTTTTCCTTGGCGTACCGAATGCTGGGCAGTGTACAGGACGCCGAGGACATCATCCAGGATACATTTATCGCATTAAATGGAACAGAGGCCGAGCACATTCAGAATATTAAAGCTTATCTAAGCAAGATGGTAACCAACCGCTGTATCGACCGGCTGAAGTCTGCTCGAAAGAAAAGAGAACAGTATGTTGGAGAGTGGCTGCCCGAGCCGCTGCTTACAGAGAACACCCAAAGTGAAGATCCGGCCCATCAAATGTTCTTGAAAGAATCAGTATCTATGGCTTACTTGCTTCTGCTTCAGCAGTTGTCGGAAACAGAGCGAGCGGTGTTTCTCCTTAAGGAAGTCTTACAGTACAATTATGAGGATATTGCTGAAATGGTTGGCAAAAGCAGCACGAATTGCCGGCAGATCTTTCATCGGGCGAAGAAAAGCATCGGTCCCTCTGAAGAAAAGAAAATAACGAAAAAAGGAGCGTCACTCACAGAACAGTTCTTTCGTGCACTCACTTACGGAGATACCGATACATTGCTCAGCCTGTTGTCAGTTGACGCTACCCTGGTGACAGACGGAGGCGGAAAAATAAAAGCCGCTATCTTCCCGATCCTTGGAGCAGACCGCATTTCACGCTTTTACCAAAGCATTTTGCCAAAGCTTCCGAAAGATGTCAGCTATACCCTTACTACGGTAAACAGCGAACCTGGAATGATTTTAACGGTTGGCGGGCGTGTCTATGCTGTCATGTCCCTTCATATTGAGAATAATAGAATTCAAAACATCTACTCGGTCATGAATCCCGATAAACTTACTCATATCTCTGCCTAAAAAAAGACAGCTTTCTCACAAGAGAGCAGTCTTTTTATCCTTGCTTATGAATCCCCCGTTCGAGCCACAGCTATGACCTGACCCATTCTGCAGGAGCATTTTGATTTTTGATGGGGCTGTCCTGAAAGTCGAAAATTGACCTTCAGGCAGCCCCTTTTTGGCTTGAAAAATCTTCAATGAAAAGTTGAGTGAAGGGGAAGATGCGAGACTCCTCGAAAATGAACTTCACATTTTCTTCGTGCGATAAAACGCTGCCGGAGTCTTCCTTGTCCTGCGGGACTAGCGTGACAGGTGAGACTCCCGCAGGCGCTAGCGCCAAAAAGTAGGCGTTCACGCCGGTAAGGCTCACCGCACGCCCCGCGAAAGTAGGAGCTCGCGCCGGTAAAAGCGAGCACCCTGGAACGGAAATCAACAGCTTACAGACTTCTTGGACAGCCCCTTTTGTTGTCAGGATTACAGTTTATGTTCATACTAACAAGGTATACTAGAACAACTTCCGAATCTGGAGAACACGTGGAGGATTTACTTGAATAAGAAACTGAAGCTTGTCCTTATCATTTTGTTTATCTTGCTTGTTGTCTATGCCGGCGGCTTTTTCATCTGGACGCAGGAGACCTTTAAACCAACCGCTCAATTGAACCAATTAGTGGACGTAAAAAATGAGGTCCAGCATAAAGACGGCCTGTATATTTTCAAACCGAAAAACAAGGCACCAAGGGATGGTGTGATTTTTTACCCTGGAGCTAAAGTTGAGCCAACCGCCTATTCCTACTGGGCGAAAAAGGTAGCTGATGCCGGGTATCTCGTTGTCATACCGGAAATGCCGCTGAACCTGGCTCTACTCGGCAAAAACAAAGCCGAAGAGGCGATGAAAGCTGATCCTGATATTAAGGAATGGTATATCGCCGGCCATTCACTGGGCGGATCAGCAGCTTCCGCTTATGCCTTGAAACACCCACATAAGATTAAAGGTATGATCTTCCTTGGTTCCTATACAACGGAAGGTTCAAATTTATCGAAAGCCCACTTCCCTCTTCTTTCTATCTATGGAGAACGAGACGGCTTAACCACAAAAGCTAAAATCAACGGCAACAAATCGTTTAATCCGGCTGACACCACCTACTATGAAATCAAAGGCGGGAATAATGCCCAGTTTGGCATGTACGGTCCTCAAACCGGTGACAAAAATGCAAGTATCTCCAACAAGAAACAGCAGGATCAGGTGATCAAAGAAATCCTATCCTGGCTCAATAAAGAAAACCGGCACTAGTCACAGTGCTGGTTTTTTCATGGGGCTATTGGACAGAACAAGATCCGCCTGTTGATTCGGCCTTACGGTTTTAAGATAATAATCTTCCGCCGGCCAATATCGATTTTGGAATTTCGTAATGTTTTGCGTTCTTTCGTCTTCGATTCAACTCTAGGTGCCAGGCACCTGAATTACACACTTGTGTAATTGGGGTGCCTGGCACCATATCACGCTAGGGTCAGCTGCCAAGATACGCCGAACTTGTCCGATGTCCAGCCAAACTTCCTGCTAAATGGATAGGAGCCTAGCGGCATTAAGACTTGTCCGCCCTCTGACAATTTCTGAAATACTCTATCAATCTCTTCTTCTGTTTCACAGGTTACATACATAGAGATGGAAGGTGTAAAGGTAAATTCATGCTTCACACTGCTGTCGATACAGAGAAACCGCTGCCCGTTTAAGCTGAACTCCGCCTTCATCACTGAACCTTCTGCTCCTCCCTCATTTGCACCGTATCGAGTAATCTTCGTAATCTCTGAATCATCAAAGAGTGAAACATAAAAGTTCATCGCTTCCTCTGCTTGACCTTCGAACATTAAAAAAGGTGTTACTTTGGACACTTCCACTCAACTCCCTTCATATTTAAATTAACGAACACTTCAATCCACAACCTGCAAGCTTATGTATAATAGTAATAGATGACTTTCTACTAAGTTAAGTGAGGGTGTAACGAATGATGATAGATTTGCGCTATCCGGTTGGCTTATTTGCACTAGATCAAGACATTACAGAGAAAAAGATTGAAAAATGGATCCATGACATTGAATCAGCGCCTAATCAACTGAAAGAAGCAGTTAACGATCTTACAGAAGAACAATTGGATACTCCTTATCGTCCTGGAGGCTGGACAGTAAGGCAGGTTGTCCACCACTTGCCTGATAGCCACCTTAACAGCTATACACGCTTTAAACTGGCGCTCACAGAAGAGAATCCCGTCATCAGGCCTTACAAGGAAGATCAATGGGCCAAGCTGCCTGATTCTAAACTCCCGATTGCGTTTTCCATTCAATTGCTGGAAGCTCTCCACGAACGCTGGATCGTACTGCTTAAATCGTTAACCACTGCTGATCTTGAAAAGACCTTTACTCATCCCGATTCCGGAGTTGTATCACTAGCGCAGAACATCGGGTTGTATTCCTGGCACAGCCGTCATCATATCGCTCATATCACGTCGCTCCGCCAGCGGTCAGGCTGGTAAATAAATGGCCAATGATTCATTCGTTGGCTGTTTCTTCTATACTAAAGAACTCTCTCCTCTTTCTATTGTTTGTCAGTGCTAATTTCCGAAGTTCGATCATATGTGCTTCCCTCACTCTTTTACTATGCCAAAAACAAACCCATCGTAGCCTTTGCTTCCTACCGTCTGCATCGCTGTCGCTTCGATCCTCGGCTCATTGGCCAACAGATCCATCAATGCTCGTGAACCCTGAACACTGGAATCCTGACTGTTGCCATCCACTACTTTTCCATTACGCACTACGTTGTCCCCAATGATTACTGTACCTGGCTTGGAAAGCATCAGCGCCCACTTTAAGTAGTTAGGGTTGTTTGGCTTATCAGCATCAATAAAAATAAATTCAAAAGAAGAGAATCCTTTTTCCTTCAGCGTTGGCAAAGATTCAAGGGCAGGACCTACAAGCACTTCAATTTTGTGGTCCAGTCCTGCTTTCCTGATGTTCTCCCTCGCTACATCTGCATGCTTTTGGCTGTATTCCAATGTAATGAGCCGTCCATCTTCCGGCAGCGCACGTGCCATCCAAATACTGCTGTAGCCGCCAAGCGTACCAATTTCAAGAATGTATTTTGCTCCTTTTAACTTGGTCAGCAGATAAAGAAACTTCCCTTGACTGGGTGAGACATCAATTGACGGTAAACCAGCCTCACTGTTGGCTTTCAGAACATAATCTAAATCCGGATCAGCTCCATGAAGCTTTGAGCTGAAATAAGCATCGACATTACTCCACGTTTCCTCCACTGCGCTCTCTCCTTTTATCCCATTATATATCTACAAATCTTTACTTTCGCTGTCATCCCTGCTTTTCCTTCTGCAGGAGCGATATGTTATTAACCATTGGCTGGCATTTGTCACAGCCATTGCTACGGAATCACTTTTTCATTAAAAACAAGACTGCTTCATGCACCCTTCTTAATTGTAATTCTTGGATTCAATCGCTTTGACCAGCCTGATCAGCCAATAAAGGGCAATCCAGGGAAGAATATAGGCCGTTAAAAAGGGAACAAAATTATAAAAAGCAAAATGAGCATCTATCCCCATTCTCTGAAGAGCAAAAATCACAATGACAAAACCTAAAATAACAAGAATTATGGTCTTAGCATTTCTGCTCACTGCCATGCATCCACCTCCTATTGCTTAATTGATTCTATTTCAATGATCAAAGATTGCGTTTCTCTCTGCCATTTATCAACTGCTTTTTTGGGGAAATACACCGTGCTCCCCACTTTAATAAATGGAAGCTCACTCTCAAGGTCATCTCCGCTTTCTAGTTGAGGACCCAGTTTCTTAACTTCTTCTGCAGTTAACCCTAGATATTCCGCTAACTCCGACTGTGTTAATAATTGCTTTTGAGCAGTTTCCCCGGTAGTTGTATGGATTGCTTTGGGGCTAAGTGCGTCAGATATGAACCAGCTTCCCGCTGTGATTCCTATGGCTAAACAAATAATAGACAATGCAACTGAATGATTTTTCATGCCCGCCCCTAACCTCCAACTTTAAAAAACTTTATGCATCCTTTCATTTTAACTATACATTTTTTTGGAAAATTTTTCTATAAAAGTTGAGGATTAAAATCTTAAAAAAAGTTATTGATTACTTCTGTATAACGTTTCGGCTCTTCCACGCTCGGCGCATGCCCGGATTTCTAAAACTCCACGAAGGCTGCTTTCTGGATCAAACTGGCCACTTCTTTTCCTTCCTTTGGAGGAATAAGAGTGATCTAGACGGGCTACGGTGGGCGGTTTTGGTCGTTACTTGCGGGTTTGACTGCTTTACTTGCGGCTTTGGCTCGTTTACTTGCGGTTCGACAGAGTTTACTTGCGATTTCACACCCGTTACTTGCGATTCGACAAGAATTACTTGCATATCACGTCATTTTCATAAAAGAATATACAATAAAGGGGCTGTCCAGAAAGTCGAAAATTGACCTTCAGGCAGCCCCTTTTTGGCTTGAAAAATCTTCAATGAAAAGTTAATTGAAGTGGAAGATGCGAGACTCCTCGAAAATGAATTTCACATTTTCTTCGTGCGATATAACGCTGCCGAAGCCTTCCTTGTCCTGCGGGACTAGCGTGACAGGTGAGACTCACGCCGGTGCTTGCACCAAAAAGTAGGCGTTCATGCCGGTAAGGCTCACCGCACGCCCCGCGAAAGTAGGAGTCCGCGCCGGTAAAAGCGAGCAGCCTGGAACGGAAATCAACAGCTTACAGACTTCTTGGACAGCCCCTTCGTTATTAGCATCAGCGTCAGAAGTCATCTTTCTATAGCATCAAAATTTCCCGAATATCTTCTTCAGTAAGGGATGAAGCCGGCTTCTCCCCAACGCCAATAATCTCTTCAATGAGATCTTTCTTTTTCTCTTGCAGTTCATTCATTTTTTCTTCGATTGTACCTTGGGTAACCAGTTTGATGACCTGGACAGCATTGGTCTGCCCCATCCGATGGGCACGGTCAGCTGCCTGGTCCTCGACAGCAGGGTTCCACCATATATCATACAGAATGACCGTATCAGCACCCGTCAAGTTAAGGCCTGTCCCTCCCGCTTTCAAGGAAATGAGAAATAGATCACGTTCACCTGAATTGAATCGATTGCATAGCTCCACCCGTTCCATGGAGGGAGTTTGTCCATCCAGATAGAAAAAAGGAAGGCCTTGGTTCGCTAATTCCCTTCCTATGAGCTCCAGCATTTTCGTAAATTGAGAGAAGATCAGCACCCTTCTTCCTGATAGCTTGGATTCCTCTACAATCTGCATGAGCTGCTTAAATTTCCCTGATGTCCCTTTGTAACTGTCTACGAATAAAGCGGGATGGCAGCAAATCTGCCGTAAACGCGTCAAACCAGCAAGGATTTTGAGGCGATTTTTCCGAAGTGTATCTTTGTCCAGATGCTTTAGTGTGTCGTGCCGCAGCTTCGCCAAATAGGCTGCATACAGTTTCTTCTGTTCAGGAAGCAATTCAACTGATTCCATGGACTCCGTTTTTTCAGGAAGTTCCATCAGGACATCCTCTTTTAACCGTCTCATCAAGAATGGAGAGATTCTTCGTGTAATGGTTTTCTTTGGAAGATTACTAAATTCCTTTAATCCGCGCAATAGCTCAGGAAAGACAACATGAAAGATCGACCACAGTTCTTCCAGCGAATTCTCCACTGGTGTACCTGTAAGCGCGAATCGATGATCTGCCTGGATCTTCTTCACAGCTCGTGCCGTTTGCGTCACAGGATTTTTAAAAGCCTGTGCCTCATCAAAAAATACCGTGTGAAAGGCTTGTTTCTCATACCACCCGATGTCCTTGCGCAACAAGGGATAAGAGGTGATGATAACATCATGAACCAATGCTTCCTTAATGAATGCTAATCTCTCTGCTTTACCGCCATCAACCACAACAGATTGTATGTCTGGAGCGAATTTTTTCAATTCACTCAGCCAGTTGTACGTCAAAGAAGACGGGCAGACAATTAGGACCGGAGACTTCTTTTCACGAATATCCTGAAGCACCGATACGATGAATGTGATGCTTTGAAGCGTTTTTCCCAATCCCATATCATCAGCAAGGATCCCGCCAAATCCATACCTGGCAAGTGTTTTCATCCATAAGTACCCTTGTTTTTGATAATCTCGCAAGATCGGTTCCAAGTCTCCAGGGACCTCGAATGCCAAGCTGCCCGGATTTCGCAGGTTTTCCAAAAATTCAAGGAAAGATTTCTCCAAATCAAACGTACGATCCTCAGCAGTATCAAGCATTTGCATTCCCTGAATGAAGGGTAGATCGAGGCCTTGTTCCAGATCATGATTTGGAACAGGCAAGGCATACAGAAAACGTTGAATTTCTTCAAATTCCCTAGTTTCTAATGAAAGCAGCGAGCCGTTTCTCAAACGGTAATATTTTCTTTTCTCCTCTAGTGCTAAAAGAACATCTCGTATTTGTCCTTCAGGAATGCCATCGATATCAAATTTGAATTCCAGCCAATTGGTCCGTTCTTTTTTGAGCTTTACTCTAATCTGCGGCCGTGCATTCTCTCTGAAAATACGATTTCTCACAGAGGTGGTTGCATAGATTTGGGCGATCTTTTGGAGTTTAGGAACAACATGATATAAAAACTCATATTCCAGCTCTTCATTATGCAAAAAATATCCGCCATCTGTCTTGGCAAACGAGCTTTCTTCCATTAGCCTGAGTATCATTTCCTCTTTCTCCACATCTCTGATAAGTTTGGAGTTTTCCTGAAGATCACGCCTGACCAATGGATCAATGACGATATTTTCATAATGAAACTCCAGCCCGGCAAGGAGTCGATTCTTCACGCGATCCAAGTATAGTTTGGCTGTTAACGGTATCTTGGCAAATTGCTCGGTGATTGCACGAGATACGTGAACTTCCCCGAGGCGTTTCAAACCTGGAATGACTTTTTCTAAAAAAATCCCCATCTGCTTCTGAGAAATCGGTATGACATTCGTTCTTGATGCATCCAGCATTCGTTTCAGTTCTGAAAGGCGTGAGCAGTCATCACTTTTTAACTGAAACAGTTTTCCCTCTGAAAGGACAGAGCGATAGGAATGTAGCACGACCATCTGACTTAGTCCTTCAATCTTCAAATGATAGTTCTCCCCTTGCGACTCTCCAAAGTCAAACTGTAGAGACAGCGGTTCTTTCGATGTCCGAAACCTTCTATACGTGTTGCCATACTCCAGCTTTACAATTGGTGCTTTCTCAAGCAAAGGCAACAGCATGTCCCAAGAAGAAGGAGTGATAAATAAGGTGTTGTTATGAGTAACGTCGTTCGGCCGGTCTAACAGTTCATCGATATATATCTGTTCATCATGCATGGCTTTTATAAGCTGTTGAAGTACCGCATCGTTTTCCATTTGAAAGCAATGGAGGCTCGGATCAAATGTGAATGAAAGGGAAAGCGGGCTGATACTCCCTTCTTTCACACGTTGAAGAAAATCCCGGATGTGCTGCACTTTAACCGGACCGATTTTCACCTCTAGGCCTAAAACGGTTTGTCCTTTGCTTACTTCCACGGGTTTGCAGGTAAACTCGACATCAAGCACTTGCCTTTTTTCAAAATGAAGCTGATGCCTGCTTGATCGCTTGTGCTGATCATTAAAAAGTGTCAGAAAATCTTCTGTCAGTTCTTGATTTTCCAGAGATACAGAAAGATGTCGACCGGAAATCAGAGGAACTGTCTCTTGTTGCTGGTGATGGTATATCGCAAGTAAAACGGCTGCAACGTGCTGACAATCTTTTTGAAAAGAAGCCAGTGTCGGACAACTGCACTCAGACCGAAAGCCTCCGTTCATTTCCCTTTCAATGGTGACATGAAAATCCTGTGTTCCTGTAACTGCAGCTTTACAAGCATCCATACTGTAACTTTCAAAGTACACTTTATCCGCTCGATAAAAAGAGTCTCCTTTTTTGAAGGAGACCGTACCGCACTTTTCTTTGATGATGCTATGGTTGAGTTTGATGTTCAAATGTTTTGGCCCCTTCCTCAGGATGTTTCGACTCTGCTAGTTATATGATAGTAAAAATCCCGAAAATATGCGAGGTTTTATCAATCAATGACTCCACCTATACGGCTTTACCTATGAGATGATAAAATGGTTTTTTGTTTGTATCATCAAAAAAAAGAGCTAATCAATCTAGCTCCTCTCCTGCAGCACTGCTATTCACCCATAGCTCAATAAAGATAACCTAATAAATCAAGATTCCCTTCACTCCAATTGGTCATGCCGATTTGCTTAATCATTAATTCATCAATGTGTTCAGTACCTATACCATTTGTAACTTGGGTTTCATGATTAATTTGCATCCATTTGCATTTATTTCCAACTGATTGATATCCATTTCTTAAATATAAGTCCATGTTATCTGCAAATAAGAGTATAAAATCAATATCGCGTCCCTGAGAAAACCTATCAATTTCTAAAAGCAGCCTCGAACCAATACCCTGTGAGCGGGCGTTTTGCGAAACACACAAATCAATTATACCGAGTATTTTTAGGGACTTTCCGTTTAAATTCATCACTCTGTAATCGAGTCCTACATGTCCTAGGAGTTGACTTTCCTCGTTAAAAGCTAGAAATCTAAAATGCGGTAACTGCTTAAAGTAAATTCTATTCGTTGGATAGACATCTGGAAAACTGCCATTTAATAATTCTTGTATACGCACCGAAAGATCATTAGTAATATCATATTCAAATACTTTATTTATTTTCAAGTTACCTCTCCCATACCAATATTTTCGTAATAACAATTCTACAAATTGTACTTTCATACCTTCTTCTACATGACAAAATCAACCTAGGGAATAAGGTCGAAAAAAATATAAAGAAAGCCATGCAGGAGAAGTCAGATGGCGATTCACCTGTCAAATGGCATGCTGTTTCAGGTAAACAAAAAGCAATAGAGGGTCTAAACGACAGAAAGTATTATGTAGCCCTTGTCATCCCAAGGGATTTTAGTCAAAAACAGATCTCTATGCAGACTCCTTCCCCTTCTTCATCCACGATTCAAATCTTAATCAATCAGGGGAGGAACAGTTATGCTTCCCCTAAAGTGAACGAAAAATCAAACAGTAATTCTGAAAGGAGACCGATGATATGAATCCTCAAGTCTTGATTGTAGGGGCAGGTCCAACAGGGCTTGTCCTGGCCCTTCAGCTCTTAAAAATGGGGATCCCATTCCGCATTATTGAAAAACATTCCGGACCTGGTGAAGCATCTCGAGCATTGGTCGTCCATGCAAGAATTTTAGAGTTTTACCGTCAATTAGGCATTGCGGATGAAGTGGTAAGTCTCGGCATTCCGATGAAATCCGTTCATCTTCGTGAAGGAACGAAAGAAAAAGCAGAATTCAAGTTCAGCGATATTGGCAAGGACATCAGCCCTTATCCTTTTGCCTTAAGTTTTCCTCAGGATGTCCACGAACAATTTCTAGTGGAACAGCTTAAAAGGGCTGGCGTCACCATTGAGTGGAACACCGAGCTGGTTTCTTTTACGGATGACAGCGAAGGAGTCCGCACCGTTTTGAAGAAAGACGGTATGGAGGAAACCGCTGAATTCCACTATTTATGCGGATGTGACGGCGCCCACAGCACCGTACGAAAAGGGTTGGGCTTCGACTTTGCAGGTGGAACGTACGAACAGCTTTTTTATGTGGCTGATGTAGAGTCATCAAATAAAGAAACACAGGACCGCTCACTTAAAGTACATCTCAGTGAAAGGGGGTTCTGTTTGTATATGCCGGTCAGAAGTACGGGAATGATCCGCCTGATCGGCATCATCCCCCGTGAGCTTGAGCAGTCCACGTCGATTACATTCGATGAGATCCAGCCTTACGCTGAAAATCAGATTGGTTTAAAAGTTGATAAAGCCAATTGGTTCTCAACCTATCATGTTCATCATCGGGTCAGTGAGCATTTTAGAAAGGGCCGCTGCTTTATAGCTGGAGATGCCGGCCATATTCATAGTCCTGCAGGCGGACAGGGAATGAACACCGGTATAGGGGATGCGGTTAATTTATCGTGGAAGCTTGCATGGGTTCTGAAAGGCAAGGCAGACCCTGAGATCCTTGAGACGTATGAAACAGAACGGATCGCCTTTGCCCGCACACTCGTCTCAACAACCGACCGTGCCTTTCAAATGATTGTAGGACGCAATACTCGTAACCGCCTGTTCCGTACGGTGTTGGTTCCCTATGTCGCTCCATTGCTGCTTGGTTTCACTGCCGCACGCAGGGCTGCCTTTAATACCGTGTCACAAACACGGATCGAGTACCGTGACAGCGCACTGAGCAAAGGTAAGGCCGGAAAAGTTCATGGAGGCGACCGCTTGCCCTGGATTCAGACAGAGAGCGGCAACAATTTCGATCCGCTGAAAACAATGGACTGGCAGATTCATGTATACGGTGAAATTCATCCGGAAGTTCGGGAATATGGTAAAAGCGCAGGCTTTGCGATTCATACCTTTGTGTGGCAGCCTGAAATGGAGGATGTTGGCCTTAAGCAGGATTCCTTATATGCTGTCCGGCCGGATGGGTACGTTGCTCTTGCGGATGGTACACAAAACATAGAGAAACTGAAGCAGTTTTTTGAAAAATTCAGGATTCGTTCCTTAAAGTCGACATAAAAACGAAGAGGGGCTGTCCAAAATTCGAAAATTGACCTTCAGGCAGCCCCTTTTTGGCTTGAAAAATCTTCAATGAAAAGTTAATTGAAGTGGAAGATGCGAGACTTCTGCGGGACTAGCGTGACAGGTGAGACTCCCGCCGGTGCTTGCACCAAAAAGTAGGCGTTCACGCCGGTAAGGCTCACCGCACGCCCCGCGAAAGTTGGAGCTCGCGCCGGTAAAAGCGAGCAGCCTGGAACGGAAATCAACAGCTTACAGACTTCTTGGACAGCCCCTCTAATTTTGATAGGTAGAAGGCTAAAAATGGATGCACCCCGATTGATCTTTAAACTTAAAAATTATGAAACATTTAGCCTGGAATCTGCTACTCTTTAAATAGATACAAACAACAAAAGGAGTTCGGATCATGGATACGGATAGGATTGTGAAAGATTTATACACCCAAGGGATCATAGAATCAAAAGATGCCGTCTACGAACCTTTGAGCGGAGGAACGACCAGTACGATCGGATTACTGCGTGATGGAAGCGGAAAACAATGGGTGCTTAAGTTCAACGAACCGAATGTTATTCATGCAGAGGCGGAATTCTTGAATGAATACGAGAATATTCCTTTCCTGCCCCGTCTCGTATACAAAGACCCTGCGAACCGATTCATCGTCTATCCCTTTCTTGCAGGAACGACAGACAGTTCCGGGACGCACAAAACAAACATCTTGTCCTCCCTCGTCCAGCATGTGCTCAATTACTATCAACCTTTTTCTGAAGCAAATGGATGGGGATACAGGGACGACCTTAAGCATTCCAGAGAACAATTTTTGGAGGACGAAATATGTTCAGTCAAAGAAATTATTCATTCTGGGCTGCTTGAAAATGAAGATTACGAGCTTATCGCTGAACTTGCTAAACTTAGGTCCCAAAGCAATGAATCCGAACTCACTTATTTGCTGCATGGAGACTGCGGGTATCATAATTTCCTGTTCTCAGAGCAGGAGCTCTCTGGTTTAATTGATCCTCAAACCTTTATCGGCCACCCGCTCCACGATCTTGTCTTTGCTTTTTGTTCTACCGCAAACGAACTTACACAAGAAACGATTATTCCTGCTGCAAAGCAATTAAAGATGTGGAATTACGATGAACAAGTCCTCAATGAGGAAGTGCTGCTCGGTCTTTTCACACGGCTGGCCAGAAGTTCTCAGCATCACCCTGCAGACTTGCCCGAATATTTGAAGGCATGGGAGAAATGGAAAGTACTCGTCTCACCTGCATAAAAAAGAGGACCTCGGTCCTCTTTTCCCCTTACTTCACATCCTTTTTTATCACCCTCCAAAACTCTTTAGCGATCACTTTATATCCTTTGATGTTGAGGTGGTTATCTTCCGGATTGGGCATGTATTTCTGGAAATGTGGATCGATGGCTCCACCTGTCGGGACATATGAATCGCCATTTGATACAGCTGCCTCCTTAATAGCAGAATTCAATGCGTTATTCAAAGGAACTAAGAACGCTTGGCTATCCTGATCATAATAAGAGAAAGGATTGTAATACCCCATCACATATACATGCACATTTGGATTTAGCTTATCGATTGCCTGAAGGATAAACTGAAGGTTGGCACTGGCCGTCGCAATTCCTTCAGAAGCATGTGCTGGATCGGTCATCAGTTTGCGAAAAAGATCATTTGCCCCAATATTGATCGTAATATGGGTTGCTTCTTTAATCTCCTTCATCACGTCTGAATTGTTTAAAACCTCCTCTTTCAGCTGTTCTGAAGTATAGCCTGGGACACCAAAATTATCATAATCTGTTAGCTTCACGTGGGATCTTTTAAAATAGCTTTGAATAAAATCCGGATAGCTCTTGTCAATGTCACCATAAGGCGTCATTCCTGCGGCTATTGAATCTCCTAACGCGACATACTCAACCTCCCTATTTTTTTGTTCTTCCTGATGGTCGGCATAGGCGGTCAACGGGGCAAAAGAGAACAAAGTACTCGCCGCCAGCAATGCGGCAAAAGATTTTTTCATTCAATCCTCTCCTCTTTAAGGGTTACCCATTCTTTATGAAGCGATTAAATGGAAGCGAGCCCGCAGGATCCGTTGTCATTCCTCCTATGAATCAGGCATTGACACTTTAGAACAGGCACCTAGGACACATTCTCTCCTATCAGACTTTTTTCCTTTAAAGATAAGCCTAAAGTCCTCCTCCATTTTACATTCTTTTACATATCCTCCAGTCATATGTTGTAAAAAACATTTAATTAGGTGATACCATGGCCAAAAAGGTTTTGCTTTTTGCGGATGTTGGCATCGATGACACGATTGCCTTAATTTACGGGTATTTAAGTAAACAGGTGGATATTATAGGAGTGGTCGCAGACTACGGAAATGTTCCCAGGGTAATGGGATTGCGCAATATTACGTATCTGGTAAATCTATTTAATATTTCCCAGCATACAAAGGTCATACTCGGTGCTGAAAAACCGTTGACAGGAGAAGATCCCATCTTTTATCCGGAAGTGCACGGAGAGTACGGCTTGGGATACATCAAACCTCCCCAACAGCTTCCCTCTCAAGGTTTCACTGAAAACTTTTATGACGTTGTCTCACTCATCAACCAGTACCCGGGTGAATTGACGATTGTTAATACAGGCAGATTAACTTCCCTTGCCAGCATGTACATCCTATACAATGACGTGATGAATAAAGTAAAAGAAGTGTACATTATGGGCGGTGCATTTTGGGTGCCGGGCAATGTTACGGCTGTTTCCGAAGCGAACTTTCACGGAGATCCTATTGCCGCAAAAATCGTTCTTCACTATGCCAATAATGTAACGATTATTCCCCTGAATGTAACAGACCGGGCCATCGTCACACCCCAGATGGTCGATTACATTCAGTCTAAAGGAAAAGCTAAAATTATTAAGCCTCTGCTCGATTTTTATTATGAGTTTTATAAGAAGCGCAATCCCAGTATTAAAGGAAGCCCGGTTCATGATGCACTCACTCTGATGGCAACTCTGCATCAGAACATGTTCTCGTTTCGTCATCTTCCTGTATACATTGATACGAACAGCGGGGTGACAAAGGGACAGAGCATCGCTGATATCCGGCCTTATGCCGATTTGAACAATGGTGAAAAGAAACATCGTATTGCGTTCGATTTTATTTTTTACTGGTTCTATCATGACTTCATGTCTGTCATGACAGGAGAACTCATGTAGCTTTTCACTCTACCCTGCTCTTTTTATCCTGAGCAGGTTTTATTATTGTTAAAGGCTTTTTTCGTAACCTTTGTTGCCCTTGGGAGTGGTTGATTTCCGTTTTAGGCTGCTCCCTTTCCGCGGGGCGTGCGCTGAACCCCTCGGCGCAAGCGCCTGCGGGTTTCCCCTGTCACGCTCGTCCCGCAGGACAAGGAAGGCTTCGGCAGCGTTATATCGCACGAAGAAAATGTGAAATTCATTTTCGATGAGTCTCGCACCTTCCGCTCCAATCCACTTGTCAATGAAGCTCTTTACAAAAATGTTCCCAAAGCAACAATCTTTTAGAAATGAGCCTTTTAAAAGCAGGTTTGACATTGACGCTGCGTCAAGGTGTACATTTAGGATGTCAGGAGGTAATCACATGGAATATACGGTGCAAAAGCTGGGAAGACTGGCCGGAATCAGTACGAGAACACTAAGGTATTATGATGAGATTGGCATCCTTAAGCCGGCAAGGATCAATTCTTCAGGTTACCGGATCTATGGCCAGCCGGAAGTCGACCGTCTGCAGCAGATTTTATTCTACCGGGAGCTCGGACTCAGTCTGGAAAAGATTAAGGAGATTATGACTGACCCTTCCTTTAACGGGACTGAGGCTCTTAAAGAACACCGTGAGAAGCTCCTTGACAAGAAAAAGCAATTGGAACTGCTTATTACGAATGTGGAAAAAACGATTGCTTCATCTGAAGGGAGAATGACGATGACAGATCAAGAAAAATTCGAAGGCTTTAAACAGAAGCTCATTGATGATAACGAGAAACAATACGGAAAAGAGATTCGTGAAAAATACGGTGATGATATGATTAATCAATCCAATGAAAAGCTGAAAAACATGACGAAGGAAGATCATGATGAAGCAAATCATTTGGCGGACGAACTGAAGACCTCTTTAGCTGAAGCCTTTAAAACAGGGGATCCTGCTGGAGATCTTGCCCAGAAGGCGGCAGAACTTCATAAGCAATGGCTCTGCTTTTACTGGAATGAATACAGCAAAGAAGCTCATGCAGGCCTGGCGCAAATGTACGTGGACGACGAACGGTTCAAACAGCACTATGACAAAGACCAGCTGGGGACTGCTGAGTTCTTGAGAGATGCGATTCACATTTATACGGGAGTAAAAAAATAAGGAAACAGCCCATCTGCACGGTTCAGGTGGGCTGTTTTTTTTATGCCTGAATGGCCTTGAATGAGTTCCATATTATTCCATATTCTTGATGTAAAGTATTTATATCCTTTAACAATTAAACAAAAACAAAACAATAAACTACTGCCGTTATAATTAAGCATTAAAATCGGATAATAAAGGGTAATACACAATCACCATTTGCTGAAAGGAAGGCCAAATATGACAGATCGAAATCGCAGGAAGCTCTTTGCATTGACTCCTCCTAAAATACTGGTATTAGGCTTTGCCGCTATCATTTTGGCCGGAGCTTTTCTCCTTTGCTTGCCTGAAGCAACTCGTAGCGGCCAAGGAATGTCTTTTCTTAATGCCTTTTTCACCTCAACTTCAGCAACGTGTGTCACGGGGCTGATCGTCGTGGATACCGGAGATACCTTTACCGTTTTCGGACAAATGGTTATACTCTCTCTCATTCAAATTGGCGGTCTTGGATTTATGACGTTCTCCACCTTTTTTGCATTAATCGTCGGCCGGAGAATTTCGTTTCGTGAACGTCTTCTTCTGCAGGAAGCGTTAAATAATTCCTCCACCCAAGGCATTGTAAAAGTGGCGAAAACCATTGTTCTGTTTACGTTTGTTTCGGAACTGCTTGGCTCCATCTTGCTTTCATTCCGCTTTGCCATGGACATGCCAGTCAAGAAAGCCATTTATTTTGGCATCTTTCATTCCGTTTCTAATTTTAATAATGCAGGCTTTGACATTATGGGAGGATTTAAGAGTTTGACGGATTATAAAGAAGACCCCGTCGTTACGCTGACAATCGGAATCCTTATAATTCTAGGAGGAATTGGATTTATAGTTGTCAGTGAGCTTATCGAACATCGGAAAAAACTAAAAAATATTTCTTTACATACGAAGGTCGTGCTTTCCACGACCGCTATCCTGCTTGTGGCCGGCACCGTTCTTGTCTTCCTGTTGGAGATGCATAACAGCAAGACCCTTCAGCCTCTATCTCCTTCTGGTAAGCTCCTGGCTTCTTTTTATCAAGCAGTAACTCCAAGGACGGCCGGTTCCAATACTCTGAACATTCCGGACCTGACTCATCCTACTCTGTTGCTAACGATTATTCTTATGTTTATCGGGGCTTCACCAGGATCAACCGGCGGCGGGATTAAGACAACGACATTTGTGACATTGTTTGGAGCGGCCTGGTCACAGATCAAAGGAAAAGAGGATGTGGTGTTCTTTAAACAGCGGATTATTCCGACCATGATCTATAAAGCATTGACCGTTATTTTAAGTGCATTGATTCTTGTTATTGTGGTGACGATGTTGCTCTCGATCACAGAACAGGAAAACAACTTTTTGAAAATCCTGTTTGAGGCGGTCTCTGCATTCGGAACGGTGGGATTGTCCATGGGACTTACACCCGATCTTTCTTCGTTCGGCAAAATTATTATTGCACTAACGATGTTTATCGGTAGGCTGGGACCTCTGACCGTGGCCATCGCTTTGGCTAAACAAAATGAAAAAGAACTCTATCGCTATCCAAAAGGAAAATATATGATCGGCTAAAATGAAGGAGAGGAATCAGAGCATGAAGAAACAATATGCAGTAATCGGACTCGGAAGGTTTGGATCACATTTAGCAAGAGCACTCTATGAGGAAGACAACGAGGTTATTGGTATTGATATTAACGAAGAAAAGGTGGAAGATCTACAGAATGGCCTGAGTCAGGCATTTATCGCTGACAGTACAGATGAGGACAGTATGAAAGGCCTTGGTGTCCGAAACTTTGATGTTGTAATCGTTGCAATCGGGGATGACATGGAAGCCAGTATTTTAACTGTCGTTCTGTTAAAAGAATTAGGAGTTCCCTATATTGTTGCCAAAGCACTCAGTAAACGCCACGGGCTGGTACTGACCAAAATCGGCGCAGATCAGGTGGTTTTCCCTGAACGTGATATGGGGCTTCGTCTCGCTCAAAACCTGATGCATCCGAACATCATCGATCATCTTAAATTATCGGACGATTACAGTATAGAAGAAATTAAGATTCCTCCAGACTTGGTCGGACAAACCATACAAGCCCTCGACATCAGAGCCAGATACCAGCTGAACGTCATTGCAATCCGGCATACGGACGAAGAGGTTACGGTTGCTCCTAGTCCGGATTATTCTTTGAAAAACGGCGATCTTCTCGTCATTATTGGAAAAAACAAAGCCTTAAAGGAGTTTTCTAAAAAGCTGGAAGAATGACAGAAGCCGTCCGGGATTTAGGGACGGCTTTTGTCTGGTTATTCCGTATTGCTAAGAAAGCTTTCTCTTCTCCTCCATCAGCCGCTTAAACTCCTGGTCCAGCCTCCTGTATTCCTTATCACCAGGAGACAGGAGGCTAAGCTCTCCCAAAACAGCACTGATTCGGTTCTCAATAATCATCCTTTTTTCAAGAAGATCCGTTTTTTTATGATTTTGCGGCTGTACCGGTTTTTGTTTGGCTTCAGCAAACTCTTTAAAGCCCTTTTGCGTTTTTCTTATGTTTCCATCTTCAAAAACCAGCAGCTTTTCACACGTTTTTTCCAGGAAATAGCGGTCATGGGAAACGATAAGCAGTGTACCGCTGAACGACAGCAAGGCTTCCTCAAGCTGCTCCCTGCTTGCCAGATCAAGGTGATTCGTCGGCTCATCCAGAATCAGAAGATCATGTTTCTGCATGATGAGCAAGGCGAGCTTCACCCTCATCCGTTCACCAAGACTCAATTGATGAATCTGCTTCTTCAGCATTCTTTCATCAAACCCCATATTGGCGAGCAGTGTCCGGGCCGTAGAGGCTTCTGACCGGACTTCAAAAACATCGTGTATCAAGTTTACTACCGTTTGTTCCGATGGGAGGTCTGTAACATCCTGTGTCAGATAGGCCATTTTTGCGCTTGAACTGATCCAAAGCTCACCCGAATCGACGGTCTCCCTACCTGTCAGCATTTTAAGGAGCGTCGTCTTGCCGCACCCGTTCGGACCTGTCAATCCCAGTCTTTCACCTCGTTTAATATAAAACGAGCTTTTCTGAAAGAGCGGTCGAGAACAAAAAGATTTGGAGATTTCCTTCGCATCCACCAGCCGCTTTCCCCGTTTCTCCGGATTGTCCCAGCCAAACTGTATTTTTGTTTCCTCCTTTGGCTTTTCCACACCTTCCAATTCAATCTTTTTCAGGCGTTTGATCCGGGAACTGATCTGTTTATCCATGCTCTTTGCTTTGCTTCTGTAAAATTCTTTTGTGCCGCGCATCTCTGCCATCTTACCGACTTTTCCTGCTTCTCTATGTGCTTTCGACGACCAGCTGTCCAGCCTTTCAATCTCAGACTGTATTTTTTTCTCGTACTTTTTCTGTGTTTCATACTGATGCAGCTGTGCATGGTGCCTTCTCTCCTTCTCTTCCCGATAAAATGAATAATTCCCCGGAAAATCAACAGACTTGCCATCATCCAGTTCAATGATTCGATTCACGGTTTGATCAAGAAAATACCGGTCATGCGAAATGATCAGTGTGGTACCTGTAAATGATCTCAGCTCCTGAATCAGCCATTCGACTCCTTTAAAATCAAGGTGGTTGGTCGGCTCATCCAGTATGAGAAGGTCGGGCCTTGCTGACCAGATATGAGCGATAGCCAGCTTCGTCCTCTCCCCGCCGCTTAATCCTTGGAAACGGCTCTCATCCCAATTCTGTACTTTCTTTAAACCGAGACGGCTGGTCATCTGCAGAAAATCCTCTTCTTCACTCTGCATATATGAAAAAGTATTAGTCGTATAGGAGGTGGACTGCTGAAGATAACCGATCTTCAGTGGATTTTTATGTTTAACGATAGAACCTTTATCGGGCTGAAGTGTTCCGAAAATCAGGTTAGCCAAAGTTGTCTTTCCCGCTCCATTAACACCAACCAAACCTATCCTTTCTTTACTGTCTATATCCAAAGAAACCTCTTTTAAAATCAGGCGCTCGCCAAATTCTTTACTTAATTCGTGACAGCTTAATAGAGTCATCAAAAATCACCGCTTTGCGTTTCGTTCAAAGGCAATAGGGACTCATGATATCTGAAGACGAAAAAAAACCGCATTCCTGCGGTTTTTGGGTAAGCGAAAAAAGATACGAAAAAACACCTCAAAGTGCATTGACCGTTAGACCAGCTTCAGCACACTGATACATTGAATTTAACCGTTGAGGGTCTCCTATAGACATACGTATCCCATCCCGCTCCAAAGCCGCAGAGCATCACTTGCCGTGCAATCAGATTTCATGATCGACAAGGGGATTAGTTCCACATAATGTCTAATTGGATACCTCCTTCACATTGTTGGTATTAGTATAACACGATTATGGTAAAATTGTGCAACCCATTCTGTCAGAGAGAAGTAAGCCTTAAAGAAACAGCATTCCCACCATACCACTAAACACACCTAAAACGACGACCGATAAGGTGACAAACGACAGAACACGTTTGGGATAGGACCTGGAAACGATGAGTAAGGACGGCAAGCTTAGCGCCGGCAGTGTAATGAGCAAGGCAGCCGCAGGTCCTGCACCAAGACCTACGAGCATAAACGTCTGGATAATTGGAATTTCGGCAGCAGTCGGAATAACGAACAGCATGCCGGCAAGAGCAAATCCGATAACAGCAAACAAGCTGTTGGACGCTGTTTCACTTAGCTGCGGAAACAGCCAGACACGTGCTGCACCAAGTAAAAGCACCGAAAAAATGTAAGCTGGTCCAATATGGAGCAGCATGGTGCCCAGGCTCTTCATCCATCTGATGAAAAACGGTCCTTCCTCTTCCTCAAAGTTCTTGCTTTCGGGCACTTTCTCCATATCTACCGGCTCAGCGTTTTTGGCAAAACGATTGGCAAAGTAACTGACACCAAACACGAGTATTATTCCAAAGAATAATCGCAGTACCGTAAATTTCCATGATAATACAAATGTCATAAAAATCAGGGTTGCCGGGTTAATGGTCGGATTACCTAGCCAAAAAGCAAGGCTTGCTCCAATCGACACTTTCTTCTTGCGCATCCCCACGGCCATGGGCGCCGCACAGCAAGTACACATCATGCCTGGAATGGACGCCAATCCTCCTGCTGCTGTACTGCCAAACGATGTTTTTCCAAGTACTTTAAGCAGCCATCGTGACGGAAGCAGCACTTGAATCAACGAACCGAGTAAGACCCCCAGTAATGCAGCTTTCCATACAGACTGAAAATAAACTTTTGCATAGTCCCAAGCAGTTACCCATGGTGACGCCGAAGCTGCTTGATCACCAAGGATCGATGGACCGATAGAATGAGTAGCTGAAACTGAGATCACCTTTTGAAAATACGGCCACCATTTTACATACAGCAAACCAGCCGCAGCAACCGCCATGAATATAACAATGACCCAGATTGCCTCTTTGCTGTTGGATTTTCCATTTTGAACACTATGATTGATTTGAGACATAGATCCCCCACCCCAGTTTTTTTTCCGACCTTAAGATTGGATAGTAAATTATATCACAGTTCCTGCAAAAACATATTTTTAAGCTTTCCAAAATTCGGCTAAAATGAAATTAGAGAAGAAGTATTTTATAATAGAATATAGACGTGCAGTACAGAAGGGCGGAAAAAACCAGTGTTTCAGGATATTGCCATTGAAAAGCTTATGTCATCCTACAATAAAAAAGAGATTACACTCATTGATGTACGGTCACCCTCCGAATTTAAGGATTCTACGATTCCGGGAAGTTTGAACATCCCTCTTTTTAATGATGAAGAACGTGCTGAAGTTGGGACTCTATATAAACAGCAAAGTGTTGAAGCCGCTAAGGAACGAGGACTCGAGATTGTTTCTGCCAAGCTTCCTGCTTTTATTAAAGAATTCTCGAAGATCGCTGGACCCAAAGCTGTTTTTTGCTGGAGAGGAGGAATGCGCAGCAGAACGACTGCGACCGTGCTTGATCTCATGGGAATTCGTGCTTACCGGCTGCAGGGCGGTTTCCGTGTGTACCGGCAGTGGATTATAAAAAACCTAGAGGAGATGGAGTTTGCTCCCAAAGCCTGCGTTCTCCATGGAAATACCGGCACCGGTAAAACATTAATCCTTCAAGAGCTTGCCAAGCAAGGATTTCCCGTTCTTGATCTTGAGCAATTGGCCGGTCACCGCGGTTCCATTTTTGGAGAAATCGGTCTTCAGCCAAACAACCAGAAAATGTTTGAATCTCTCCTTTTTCATCATTTGTTTGCACTGAAAGATACACCTTTTGTTCTGATGGAGGCTGAGAGCAAACGAATCGGAAAAGTCGTGCTTCCGGGTTTTGTAACGGATAAAAAGCAGCAAGGTCTCCATATTTTCCTGGACATGCCGATTGAGGAACGGGTCAATCATATCCTTGAAGACTATCTTCCGTGGGAGCATCACGAGGAATGTCTTGCCGCATTTCAAAAGATCAAACGACGCATTCATACACCAATAGCTGCTCAGATTGAACATGATCTGAGTGAAGGAAACTATCATTCAGCTGTCCGACTGCTGCTTGAGCACTATTATGATCCACGTTACGAGCATCATGATGTCGAATATCCAGAAGACCAGCGAATTACTTTAAAAGTTAATAATATTGCAGAAGCCATTGACCAAATTAAAGAAATTCTTCAAAAAAGAAAGCCGGTACATCAAGTTCTGTGAGTTTTCACAGCCCTTGCCGGTTTTTTATTATTGATAATCCTGATATATTATCGATACGGCCCAACTCCATCTTCCTCTTATTTCCTTTGAAAGAAGGAGAATCCACCCTATAAGTCTAATAAATTCAATAATCATATTATGGGACCTATAATACACATAAGAGAATAAAGATATTTCATGCAGAAGGAGTTACTTATATGACCACATACCAATCAAGAAATGACGTTCCTGAACAAGAAAAATGGAACCTGACCGATATTTATCCTTCACTGGCTGAATGGGAAAAAGATTATGAACAGGTGAAGGTAATGGCTGAAGAATTAAAGGCGTTTGATGGAAACATTGATTCAGGTAAGTCACTGCTTGAATATCTCACTAAACAAGATGATCTCTCCTGCACCTTCAATCTCGTTTATGTTTATGCCATGCTGAATGTGGACGTGGATACTCGAAACTCAGATTCTCAATCCTTATTGGATCGTGCGAAGCATGCCGGAGTGAAAATCAGCTCTGCCACTTCATTCTTTATGCCTTTCCTGTTAAGTTTGGACGAAGCACAGCTGAAGGAATATATCGCAGAGGATGAAGGGCTGAACTACTTTGAAGAAGATCTGTTTGATTCCTTTCGCTACAAGTCCCATGTCCTGAGTAAAGAACAGGAGAAGATTGTTTCCCGTCTGGGTGAAGCGCTCTCCTCTCCAAGCGGCACATTCAGCATGATTAATAACGCGGATATTAAGTTCGGGGAAGTCACTGATAAAAATGGTAAAAAGGCTGAAATGACCCGAGGCATGTATTCCAAATTGATTGAGGACGAAGACCGTGAAGTAAGAAAAGAAGCATACAAAGCTTATTATGAACCCTATGTGGCATTAAAAAATACGATTGCATCCACCCTTTCATCAGCGGTTAAAAACAATGTCTCGCTTGCGGAAATCCGCAACTATCCTTCTGCTCTTGAAAAAGGTTTATTTGGTGATAACGTACCGAAAGAAGTCTATGAAAATCTCATAGCCACCACAAAAGAAAACATTAAGTCCATGCACCGGTACACAGAAATCAGAAAAGAGAAACTGGGACTTGATGAGCTGCGCCAATACGATCTTAGCGCCCCCCTTGTAAAAGGAGTTAAGCTGGACATTCCCTATGAAGAAGCCTATGAAACGATGGTTAAAGCACTCGCGCCGCTTGGCAATGATTATGTTGAACGATTGAAAGAGTTTAAAAATGCACGTTATATCGACGTTAGGGAAACACGCGGAAAACGTTCTGGAGCTTATAATCTTGGGTTGTACGGCGTTCATCCTTTCGTGCTTCTGAACCATCAGGATGATCTAGACAGCCTCTTTACGCTGGCCCACGAAATGGGACATGCAATGCACAGCCATTATTCCAATAAGCATCAGCCAAAAATCACAGCCGGCTACAGCATTTTTGTCGCGGAGGTTGCTTCTACCGTTAACGAAGTACTTCTGATCAATTACCTGCTGAACAAGGAAACCAACAAAGATATTAAAAAACATTTGCTGAATCATTTTATCGATCAGTTCAAAGGAACATTGTTTACGCAAGTGATGTTTGCCGAGTTTGAGATGAAAACCCACGCACTCGCAGAAGAAGGCCAGCCGCTGAATGCTGAGGTGTTCAACCAAATCTATGAAAATCTGTTTAGAGAATACAACAGCGATACTGTGGTATTTGATGAAGAAGTGAAATACGGCTGGTCCAGAATCCCTCATTTCTACCGTCCATTTTATGTTTACAAATATGCTACAGGGTTTGCGTCAGCTATCCACCTCGCTACAAAAATCTTAGACGGCGACCAACAGACCCTTGACTCCTACTTGGATTTCTTAAAAAGCGGAAGCTCTGATTATCCGCTCGATCTTTTGAAAAAGACAGGGGTCGACTTAACAACCCCAGAGCCGATCGTCAATGCGCTGAAACGCTTTGAGGAACTGGTAGAGGAATTTGCACAATTATAAGAAATTAAAAGGGGCTGTCCAGAAAGTCGAAAATTGACCTTCAGGCAGCCCTTTTTTGGCTTGAAAAATCTTCAATGAAAAGTTAATTGAAGTGGAAGATGCGAATCTCCTCGAAAATGAACTTCACATTTTCTTCGTGCGATATAACGCTGCCGGAGCTTTCCTTGTCCTGCGGGACTAGCTTGACAGGTGAGACTCCCGCCGGTGCTTGCACCAAAAAGTAGGCGTTCACGCCGGTAAGGCTCACCGCACGCCCCTCGAAAGTAGGAGCTCGCGCCGGTAAAAGCGAGCAGCCTGGAACGGAAATCAACAGCTTACAGACTTCTTGGACAGCCCCTTTATCATTACTTCTCGTTCTCTTGTTTCTCCAAAAATGCACGCATCTTCTGCAAATATTCCGGCGCGTCCATCGGATCTTCAACGACCAGTTCGATCATACAAAGTTTTTCTCCCTGTAATCGTTCAGCCTCAGTGATGGCATCGTCCAGTTCCTGGTTCGTCCTCACCTGTTTCGTAAACGCCTCTCTTCCGAACGCTTCTGCCAGCTTGGTATAATTCCAGGAAGGGATCTCGTTATACTTCTGTTTCTCAATCTCCACTTTAACGTTCAAGTACTTTTCAATCGTATATCCATTGTTATTCAAAATAAAGATGATGGGTTTGCAGCCGTTCTCTAGCATCGAGCTGATTTCCTGTACGGTCAGCTGCAATGAGCCATCACCAGTAAAAAGAAGAACACGCCGGTCCTTCGCCGCCATACATGCCCCGAACGCCGCAGGAGTAGCAAACCCGATGCTTTGCCAGCCACCCTGTGCAATATAAGTCGCTCCTTTCGGCAGCCTGATTTGTGACATTCCATAAGATAACGAACCTGTCTCAACAACAACCACATCATTTTCCCTGAGCATGTGCTGAAATCTTGGATAGTAAGATGCAGCCTTGATTGGTTCCTCTCCCCCGCCGCTCACCGTACCGTAAGGAAATGCGATGTCACCGAATGAACTCTCCTGTTTAAATCCAATTTTTGTTAACTCATGTAAAAGGTCCTCCGCTCTTACGTTCAAATAACTTGCTGCTCCGACCTTTACAGATTCAGGCTGGATCTCAACAATTTTTAAGGGATTCAGTTTAATAGTATGTTTTGACGTATTCACATCGGTCCATTGTACGCCAATCGCAAAAATGCAGTCGGCTTCTTCAACCGTTTTAGTTACCTCTTCCTGTCCAAAAGCTCCACCGTATACACCGATGTACTGTGGATGGCTTTCATCAAACCCGCTCTTCCCTTGCATGAGTGAAGCGACAGGAACTTTGAGTTGTTCTGCTAGCTGCTGCACTTGATCCTGCAGCCGGTAGCGAATGGCTTTCATATCAACAAGAATGACTGCTTTCTTTGCCTCTTCCAACATCCCAGTAATCTGTTTTAGCGCAGCCTGAAGTGCGGTTTGACTGCTCTTCGTCTGTGTTTCTTCCGTTTCATGAAAGATGACCGGCTGAGTCACCAAGTCGATCGCAACACTTAAATAAACCGGCTTTTTCTTTTGCTTTGCCGCTTGAATAGCAGCCGGGATTTCCCGAGATGCGTTTTCCGGTGTCAGAACAGCCGTATATGCAGTGATGTTTTCGTACACTTTTCGAAAAACATCATAATCTCCATCCATTAATGTGTGATGAGCCAGCTCTTTATCCTTCTGCATTTTTGATTTGGGCGAGCCAACGATATGTATCACAGGCACGTCTTCACTGTATGCGCCGGCAATTGCGTTCGTCGCACTCATTTCGCCGACACCAAATGTTGTAATGAGTGCCGATATACCTTTAATTCGTGCGTATGCATCTGCTGCATATCCTGCATTCAGCTCATTTCTATTCGTAATAAAAGAAAGGCCGCTATCGCTTTCAAGCGTATCAAGCAATGAAAAGTTATAATCACCCGGCACCCCGAAGACTTCTGATATTCCTTCTCTTTTTAAACAATCCAATAAATATTGTCCCACCGTTCTGCTTTCTGCCAAACTACTCACTCCTTCAAGCTTCATCTACTACTCCTATTTATATACCCAAACCCTTCTATGCTAATCGCTGATCCAATATGTGAGGCATGAAGAAAACTCCTGAATTACTTCAGGAGTTTTTCTGTCTATCGTCTATCATTGTTCTCTCCTTCAGTACTAAAAGATAGATACCAATCAATAAACCACTGATTTTTCTCAGGCAACTGGTGGGTAACAAATAAACATAGGATGAAAGTGATGGCTTCATCGTTGGTCGCAAGAAAATATCGTACACAATAAAACAGAATGACTGCAAATACAAAAGTAAAAACCAGCTGGGATAATTCTCGTTTCATTGCCCCACTCCTATTTTTACAGAAATAGTTTCTGGAATTTTTTCATAGACTCTGGACTGCTGATTACTGAAAAATGCTGTAACAGTTTCTGGAGTGCTTCCTCTCGATCAATCTCTATATTTTCTATCTTATTTTTTTCTGTCCAATGCTCAATCGTCTCATAGGAAGTGCTGTTCCAGCCATTTTTTTCCCCGATCGCATTTTGTTTCTCCTTTGTACCGGAGACGACAATATCAAGAGAGGCCTGAAGTTCGAGCAATCCGTTGTCGAAGGCTTTCTTTTTCTCTTTTGCTTTCATATCAGCCTTTGCCCTTAAAAGCCTCGTATCAATTCCTTCTTCCTGCAGGATGTGTGAGTGAAGATCGAAGGCATCTTTTGACAGCATGCCATTATAATAACGGTCCTTCACAGACATTGGATTCCCCAGAACCGTTCTTATATAAGGAAGGAGTTCGCGGGAGATGAGAACAGATTTTTTCTTAACAAATTTTCCGTACGCGGCTATTCCATCTGCAGCAAACCGCGTTCTCCATCCCCAAGGATCAAATTCGGTCTCCGTATACCAATTTTCCTTAACCGTAATACTGCTAAGTGAGGGATAATCGGGAAACAAAGGAGCAAGCGGCAGCAACCCTACTTCATTCACAATATCAATGGCTTCTTCGTACGTTTTAATTTTATAATCAAGCATTCACTCATTCCCCTTTGCTCTTTCCTTATTATGTATCCATCTTTCCCCTAAGCTTCCAAGTGCCATTCATACGCCAGATAAGAGTACAATCGGTATAAAATCGGGATAAGAACGAGAAGGGCAACAAACCTTAAGGACCCTTCCGTAAAAAAGACTGCCCAAAACGCAACCACGATGGAAATCACAATAGAGATGTTGCCAGACAGGCCATTGAGCGGCCGGTTGTTTATAAAGAATGATTTCGTTCCTTTTAAATCGTGCGCATAGCACTCCTCGGGATAAGGGATCACCTCAAAAAAATCGTTACCGTAACTAAATCATCTTTAAGCTTGATTTCTTGTGTACATCTATCGTAAATATTCTGTAAGGGCGGTTCGTCACACCCCACCCAAAATCAAAACATGCCTTAAAAGATCCACCGAATTCCATTATATACCATAATTATTCGAGACGTATTTTAATTTTGCATGGACTTTCCCCATTCTTCCAGTCATTTTAAAGATGGGTTCAAGTCCTCTTCTGCTTTTGTTAGTGAGTATTCTACTCTTGGTGGTATTTCCATAAACTGCTTTCGTATGATAAGTCCTTGGTTCTCCATTAATCAGTTTTTTCTGACTTAGAAATAAAATACTGCATACTTGTTTTACTTTGATTATGTAATAAAATTATATCGTAGTTGATTATTTGTAGGATAAATAAAGGAGTGATAGTTTTGAAGTTAAAATATGAAGTTTTACCTGATGAAAAAATTGAATGCTGCAGAGAAATTTGCAATGAACTCATGGCCTTTCAAAAATCAAAATCCTACATAACACCTGAATTGTTTGACAACATGAATTTTGAAACAAGGTTGATTCCATCAATAAATAATGCCGTTCACAATTATACGGTGGTAGTTAAAGATGATGATCAAATTGTAGGTTATGTCTATTCCAATATCTCTCCTAAAGAAGCCTATTCCAATGAATTTGCCACTTTTTTTGATCTTTCTTCTGTTAACAAAGATCATGTAGGCTGTTTATCTCAATTTTATATTAAAGAAGAGTACAGGCACTATGGGATTGGATCCAAACTTTTTCATATGTCCATGGATTGGATCAAGCAATTTGACGATGTGGAAGATTATTTTATTTATGTCTCAAATGGCAATACTACCGCACTGGAATTCTATAAACGTAAAGGATTTACTGTGAGTCATGATATATTGGATGGTTTTATAACTGTTTTACGAAGCAAAAGAGAGATTGGATGTAACCATTAAAACGGGGCTGTCCTGAAAGTTGAAAATTGACCTTCAGGCAGCTCCTTTGACGTGAAAAATCTTCAATGAAAAGTTGATTGGAGTGCAAGGTGTGAGACTCCTGCGGGACTAGCGTGACAGGTGAGACTCCCGCAAGCGCTTGCGCCAAAAAGTAGGCGTTCACGCCGGTAAGGCTCACCGCACGCCCCGCGGAAAGCGAGCAGCCTGGAGCGGAGATCAACAGCTACCAGACTTCTTGGACAGCCCCTTTCAGTAATGATATTTATCTTGTTCTTGATACATACGGATAAATCGGGTCTTTAAGCGCAAATTCATAGGTTTCGCCATTCACAATTCCTACAACCTTGCTGCTGTCATAGAGATCCAGCAAAAATCCAGCCATCTGTTTAGCCGTGTGGTACTCAGGAACCGCACCTTCATACTCAAATTTATCCAAATCCATGGAGCGCTGTGCAAATTCGGTTTCAGTGGCAGCAGGAGCCAGAACCTTCGCTTGGATTTTTGCTCCGTTTGCTTTTAGTTCCTGTGCAAGTCCTTCTGTAAAAGCACTGACGTAAAATTTAGTCGCACAATACGTAACCGCACTCCCTACAATCGTATAACCTCCAGCTGAAGAGATATTAATCAGCTGTGTACCCTCTGTGTTTGCATAATCACGAACAAAGAGAGAAGACAAGATCGTCAATGCTTCGATGTTTAAATGAAGCATATCTCCTATTTTATTTAAATCTTGATCTCCTACAGAAGCAAAGTTGCCGAACCCGGCACTGTTGATCCAGGTTTCAATTTCGAGATCTTTTAAGCTGTCGTACAACTCGTACGCATTTTTCGCAACAGATAAGTCAGTGACACGAACTACAACTTCTAATTCTGAATTAACCTTCGCGATTTCTGTCTTTAACTCCTCCAATTTTTCTTCGCGGCGTGCAGCGATTACCAGGTTTTTTCCTCGTGCGGCAAATTCAAGCGCCGTTTCAAACCCAATTCCTGAACTTGCACCTGTAATTACGGTATATTTCATAAAAAGTACCTCCTCCAATAATTTCTTGCCTTGTGGTGATTATAAGGATTAGAGTTTACTCTAAGTCAAACGACAGACGCAAATGCCGTTGGCTAAAATAAGGGAATACTCAAGGCTGTATCAAGAAGGAGAACATACACAGGAAGCTCGGCTCCGCCTCCTCCAAGAGCATCGAAACTCGGTGACGGAGCAAATCAGCACCCTTCAGAAAACCGAAACGATGCTGGATCATAAGATTAGTGTCTATAAGAAATGATGACGATACAAAAATGAAAAACCAGCACCGGCGTTCTGGCTTCAGAACCTCGGTGCTGGTTTTATGTTACTGTCCGGTTTGCGTGGTATTCTTATCCAGAGAACTTGGACTTGGCTTCGCACCCCCTGGTTTTTTCGTATCATTGGTCTCTTTCGGCGGTGTGGTGCCAGGATCTTTTGGTTTATCACCTGTCCCTGGTTTGGTGGTTCCGTCTCCGGGTTTATCTTTAGGCGGCGGTGTGGTTGGATCTGTCGGCTTATCCTGAGTGCCGCCTTGATCGGTGCCGCCTTGATCCGTTCCTCCTTGATCCGTTCCGCCATTTCCACCCTGGCCATTCCCGCCCTGATCGTTTCCGCCCTGATCATCTTTTGGAGGGGCGACCGGAGTATCCGGCTTGGTTTTTCCGTCATCTTTAGGTTTTTCTTGTTTATCTTTTTTCTTCTGGTCTTCTTCTTTTTTCTCTTTTTCTTTATCTTGCTTTTCTTTTTCAGCATCAGCTGATGGATCTTCTTTTTTGTCTTCCTTATGACTTGGCTGTGCTATAGCAGGCATCGAAGTTCCTTGCACGTAAAGCTCAGAGCCTCGTGAAACGACAGATCCCGGTTTTTGGAAATCGGCAGTGAGCTTATTTGCTGAAACATGGGATACCAGTTCTTTAAAGATCAGCTTAGCGATCACTTGGTCTTCTTTCTTTACATAAGCATCCTGGCCCGGGTGATCATATCCTGTCCAGACAGCTGCTGTATAGCGTGTGGTATAACCGACAAACCATGAATCGGTCGAGCCATTGCCATAGACATTGGCTGGAAGGTTCGTCGTTCCTGTCTTACCGGCTACATCCAATCCTGGAATCTGAGCCATGCGGCCAGTTCCGTTATTGACAACACTCTTCAGCATATCCGTTACCATGTAAGCTGTGTAATCGCTCATGGCAGTTTTTGGCTGATGGCTAAACTGCTTCACTTCTCCATTCGGATATTCAATCTTTCTTAATGTTGTTGGCTGATGATAGACGCCCTTGTTTCCAAAAGCAGAATACGCACCGGCCATCGTTAATGGAGAAACCCCTTTATTGAATCCGCCGATCGCATAGGACGGATAGATCGTATCCAGCTTAATTCCAAGGTTTCCTGCAAACTGTTTCGCGTTCGCTTCTCCTACTGCCTGGAACGTTTTTATGGCAGGAATGTTATACGATTGGACGAGTGCTTCTCTCATAGAAAGCGTACCATGATAGGTTTTATCCCAGTTCTGGAACTGCTTGCCGTTGATTTCGAGCGGCTCATCCTTGATCGGGGTACTCGTAGACCATTTCAAGTATTCAATCGCCGGGCCGTAGTCAAGAATCGGTTTAATCGTCGATCCCGGCTGTCTTTCTGTATCGGTTGCATAGTTAAATCCTCTGATAGCCTGTTTGTTGTCGTCCAGCCTGTTGCCGCCTATAGCACGAATCTGGCCGGTTTCAGTATCAAGGAGAACGACCCCCGCCTGAAATTTATTGTCTGGGTAACGGACATAATCCTCCGTTGATAAGATTTTTTCTGCTTGAGATTGGGCATCCTGGTCCAGCGTCGTGTAGATTTTCAATCCGCCTTCAAACAGTTCTTTTTCAGAAATGCCTTCTTTTCGTGCGTCTTTAATGACCTGCTGTAAAAACGCTTCGTATCTCGGCTGAGACTTCTTAGGCTTCACAAGCATTTTCTTAATTGGCTGCTGCTGCGCTTTTACTTTTTCCTGCTCAGAAATATACCCGTTTTTGTGCAGTAGCGACAAGACCACATTCCTTCGCTGTTCTGCTAACTCTGGATGTACGAATGGATCATACCCGCTCGGACGCTGTGGCAGTCCGGCAAGCAATGCAGCCTCGCCGATGGTCAGCTGGTCCAGAGGCTTATTAAAATACGTTTTTGCTGCTGTTTTTACTCCATAGGCACTATTTCCGAAATAGATTTTATTTAAATAGAATTCAAGAATCTGATCCTTGGAATATTTCCGTTCAAGCTGGATCGCCAAATAGGCTTCTTGTACCTTCCTAGTTACTGTCTTTTCTGGTGATAAGAACGAGTTTTTTACAACCTGCTGTGTGATTGTACTGGCACCTTCTGAACCAAATCCGTGAGTTATATTGGAAAGAATGGCTCCTGCGACCCTTTTCGTATCAATTCCGTTATGTTTGTAGAATCGAACGTCTTCTGTCGCAATAAAAGCGTTCCGAACGAGCGGCGGAATATCTTTAATGTGAGCATAATCTCTCTTTTCCTTCCCGCTGATTGAAACGACTTTCTCATTGTTCATGTCATAGACGGTGGAAGTACGTGAATACTTCAGGTTTTCGGGGTTCAATTCAGGAGCGCCTTTTGCAACTGAAAATACGGTTGCCCCCCCGCCAATAACCACTAAAAGAAAGAGAACAAGAAAAGTTAGTGTACTGTATGTAAGGAATTTTCGAAAACGTTTAGGCCTTTTGTTCTGTTTTCTTCTTTCCAATCGTGAAGCTGAATTTTTCTTTTCCATCATTAACTCTCCTTAAATTGTTCCATGCTGTTCCCTATGCTGAAATAGTTTATTTTTCCTGAACACCAATTTTATACTATTTTAATAGAAAATAATACGAATACATATCACAAATGTTACATTTTTATTACAAACAGGTCAGAAGTACTAGTACCCGTTTTTCCAGCTTTTTAATCTATATGAATTAAAAAAAGAACAAGAACATGATGTCTCGTTCGAATGCTGCTTTTAGTGATATGCAGGACCAATAGCCTTTGTTTCCATTGGATGCTCAGAGTAATAAAAGGATAAGTTTTGGTAGCTCCAGGCAAACTTGCTTTTAGAAAAGTACTTGCCCAAAGAGAGGTATCTCATTTTTTGATGATCAATATAAATATCTTTATTCCTCGGTTTGTCAGTATCGAAACCAAATTCCAGTAAATTTTTGTTAAAATACATTCCATCTTTATTGATGCTCTGATATAAAAGATTTACATCAGCCAGGGATGCTTTATATTTACCGAAGTGCTTTGTTATTTTAAAAACATAAATTTTATGAGGTGCGTTCGTAATCTCCAGAACATAAGGGCTATTGGGGACAGTAACCGATTGAACCTTCTCCGTGTTTAATTCAATGGCTTCTTTCGTCCAGCCCTTCTGCAGTGCCTCTTTTTTGGTTTGGTACCCGTAATTAACCACATATAAATAGATTCCTGCTGCGATAAAAGATAACATAAACGCAGCTCCCCAGCCGTTTTTCATCAACAAATCCCATTTCCATTGAAGGCTATTTCAATTGCTTATTCTCTTGTTGTTTGAAGTCTATTTAAGATCAATCCCCAAACAACTCCCAATTAATTACAGTTTATCATAAAATGAATTGAAAGTTTTACTAAAATAAAAAAAGCAGCCCTCATATCATGAGAACGCTCCAGTATTCTTAGTCAATCCCGCTTCTTCCTTTTTTAACTCCCAATTCAGCATTTCACCCTCTTGCCCTAAACGCTTCATGTTCATTTTTTCCAATACCCGAATGGAAGGATCATTGTTTATCAGGCATTCTGCAATGACACGGTTAACTTGGTCAGAAGAAAAGGCCCAATCGATTATCGCCCTTACCGATTCGGTGGCGTATCCTTTTTTCTGAGCAGACGGAATGATTCCATAACCGACCTCTACTGTTCGTTCGGCACTGGGTTTCCCTTTGAATCCAATATCTCCGACAATCATTCCCGTTTCCTTTTCTGTGACCAGCCACACACCCCATCCGTATAGCTCAGGGTCTTGTTCTAACTGTTCAACGTGGGACTTAATTTGGTTTCTGATTGGATATGCATCAGGCGATAGTGATTCTATGTATGGTCTGCTGCAGGGTATGATGGTTAACCGTTCTGTTTCCAATTTCATCTGTAACTTCCTTTCTCTATTCCATGTCTTCTAAAAACTATTCTTCTCTCGGTCTGCTAATCCTCTTTTAACCTGCCGAATAATGAATGAACGGAGAATCATCTGTAAAACCCTCGGCGAAGTTATCTCAATATTCAGTTTGGTTCAATTCTCCTCGATTTTGGTTCAATTCGCCGACGAGACACCATAAAAAAGGCTGCCGAGTCTCCTCGACAGCCTCATTAAATGCAGTTTTACGCTTGTTTACTCTCACCAACCGGTTTTCCCTCACTAGCTGGCACTTCTTCTTCCCACCATAAAGCTTCATCAGGATCCCGCAAGATCTCTTTGATCTCGCCTGGGTCTTCAACAGCTGGAAGAGATCCACGCAATGAACGGCCTGCTGTTTCTTTGACAAAGAAAGCTACAACAACAATACCGATCGTACAGACCGCCATTAAATAATAGGCCGGCAGCAGTTTATTATTGGTTTCTTTCACCAGCCAGGCAACAATGAGCGGAGTCGTTCCGCCAAAGATGGAAGTAGATACATTGTAAGTAATGGCTAGTGATCCATATCGAACGTTTGTAAAAAATAAAGAAGGAAGTGTTGCCGGGAGCGTTCCCTGAAAAGCGGTGAGCAGACATCCCAAAATCAGCACTCCGAAGAAGGCATTATTGCCATTTTCATTCCCCGCCAGCATAAAGGCCGGTATGCTCAAAATAATGGTTAGAATCAAAGCTCCTATCAAAATTTTATTTCTTCCAATCCGGTCACCCAAATACCCCATTCCCAAAACGAAAGGAATCATAATAACCATCACAATGAGAATGAGCAGCAGCCCTTTTGTTTCTCCATAACCGATCTGTTCAGAAAGGTAAGTCGGCATATAGGTTAGCACCATGTAGACAATTGTATTGTAAAAGAGGACAATGCCTACACAGATCAATAGGGACCTCCAATGATTGAGGAAAATTTCTTTAAGAGACGAATCCTTTTTCTTTTCCTCTTGTTCTTCCTCCATTGCCTGAAAAGCAGGTGTTTCCTCGAGGTGAGAACGGAAATATAAACCGATTAAACCTAGTGGAGCTGCAATAAAGAACGGAATTCTCCAGCCCCATTCCAGCATGGTTTCCGAACCTAGAATAAAGGTCAGCAGGGTCACAAGCCCTGAACCAGCAATATAGCCGGCCAAAGTTCCTACCTCTAAAACGCTTGACATAAAACTGCGCTTTTTATCCGGAGTTGATTCTGCAATAAACGTCATGGCCCCAGCGTATTCTCCGCCGGTTGAGAAGCCTTGCACCAATCTGGCAACCAGCAGAAGGATGGGCGCCGCAATCCCGATGGACTTATAGCCGGGTATTAGCCCGAGGCTGAGTGTTGCAATCGCCATCATGATCAATGTAATGGCCAGTACCTTTTTTCGCCCTAAACGGTCACCCATTATTCCAAACACTACACCGCCGATCGGCCTCGCGATAAATGCTACTGCAAATGTAGCGAAAGCATAAATCACCTGGGCAGAAGAATCGACTTCAGGGAAAAAAACTTTGCCAATGGTTACCGCTAAATAAGAATAAATACCAAAATCAAACCATTCCATGGCATTACCAAGCGAGGTCCCCAGGATCGATTGTTTTGCGATTTTTGTATCAACAACCGTAATATCTTCTTTTTGTAATCTATTACTATTTTTTCTATCCACAGCGTGCCTCCTCATACTGCATAAAATTAAAAGTTGTTGTACTAAACCTTTTCCCTAAATCGATCCCAAACTAACCATTTTCATATCAAAAGGCTGCCGAGTCAACCTCGGCAGCCTGCAACAATTTTATTGGATGTTTACTATATTTTCTGCTGAGATCCCAAAATGCTTATTTTTTCTTTCAATGCTGCTCTTTCATTTCTCTCCCGAACTTCTTCCTTCCACCACAAAGCTTCCTCTGAATTCATTAGTATTTCCTTTATCTCACCAGGATCTTCTACAGCTGGGTACGATCCCCTTAATGACCTTCCTGCTGTTTCTTTAACGAATAATGCTACTACAATAATCCCGATAACACAGACCGTGATCAAATAATAAGCTGGCAGCATACTGTTATTCGTTGCTTTAACGAGCCATGCTACGATTAAAGGTGTAGTTCCGCCAAAGATGGAGGTTGAAACATTGTACGTTATCGCCAAGGAACCATATCGTACCTCTGTGAAAAAAAACGACGGCAATGCAGCAGGTAATGTGCCTTGAAAGGCTGTAAACAAACAGCTCAGGGTCAGCAATCCCAGAAAAGCCAAAATGCTTGAACCCATGCCCATCATGAGGAACGCCGGAATGCTGAGTACGATCGTACCGATTAACGCTCCTTTAATCAGGCGGTTTCTTCCAATCCGATCACCCCAGTATCCCATTGCCAAAACAAAGGGAATCATTGCAATCATGACAAATAGGATGAGGACCAGCCCCTTTGTTTCACCAAAACCAAGCTGTTCTGATAAATAAGAGGGCATATACGTAAGAATCATATAGTTTATGGTGTTATAGAAAAAAACGACGCCAATGCAAATCAAAAGAGAACGCCAGTGCTCCGTAAAAATATGTTTCAGGGAGGTTTGCTGTTTCCTCTCTTTTGCCGATTCCTTCATCGCCTGGAATGCCGGGGTTTCTTCCAGATGCGATCTGAAATAAAACCCGATCAGCCCTAAAGGTGCGGCAATTAAGAAAGGAATTCTCCAGCCCCATTCAAGCATAGTTTCAGATCCAAGCAGAAAGGTAAGCAGAGTAACTAATCCCGATCCGGCGATGAACCCGACAAGTGTTCCGACTTCAAGGCCGCTTGACATAAACCCTCGTTTCTTATCAGGTGTAGATTCAGCGATAAACGTCATCGCACCTGCATACTCTCCTCCGGTAGAAAAGCCTTGTATCATTCTTGCAACAAGCAATAAAACTGGTGCTGCGGCTCCGATCGTTGCATAGCCCGGAATGAGTCCGATGCTTAATGTGGCAATGGCCATCATGATTAACGTTATGGCCAAAACTTTCTTTCGGCCTAAACGGTCACCCATCATTCCAAACACTATACCGCCGATCGGCCTCGCGATAAATGCCACCGCAAACGTTGCAAAAGCATAGATTAACTGGGCAGAAGGATCGATTTCAGGGAAAAATACTTTACCAATCGTAACCGCTAAGTAGGAATAGATGCCAAAATCAAACCACTCCATGGCATTGCCTAGAGATGTTCCAAATATTGATTTTTTCGCAATTTTATTGTCAACAACTGTGATATCCTCTTTGGTCAGCTTTTCTATTTGTCCTCTTTCCACATCGTACCTCCTCTTAATACCGTAAATCTTGCTTGTTTTCTCACTCATCTCTTTTCAGTTAGATAGTTTATAACAAACGACTTTTGGTTCTGTCATTTCTTGTATCGCAAATTTAATTCCTTCCCGTCCCAAGCCTGACTTCTTCACCCCGCCAAACGGCATGGCATCGATTCGGTAGTCACTGCTGTCGTTGATCATGATGCCTCCTACATCCATCCTGGCAATCGCTTTTTGAGCTTTATCAATGTTTTTTGTAAAAATACCTGCCTGCAGCCCGTAGCTTACTTCATTGGATTTTTCAATGGCCTCATCCACATCCGCAACAGCGTATAGGAGTACAACCGGGCCAAAAATTTCTTCTTTTGCTATTGTGCTTTCATCCGGAATATTCTTTAGAACGGTCGGAGAATAAAACGCTTGATTACGCTTGCCTCCTGTCAGCAGTTCAGCCCCTTTATCAACGGCTTCATTCACAAGACTCTCTACACGCATCGCCTCCTTTTCAGTGATTAGCGGACCTATATCGGTAAGCTCTGACAGCTTATCGCCTACGATATACTGTTTTGTTCGCGTAACAAACGACTTTTCAAAATCGGACATAATGCTCTGCTGAACATAGATTCTCTGCACACTCAGGCAGTTTTGGCCGGCTGCCCAATAGGCTCCGGAGACTGTGGATTCAACGGCATCATGCAAGTCCGCATCTTCCAGAACAATAACCGGAGAATTAGAGCCGAGTTCCATACTCACCTTTTTTAAGCCGGCTTTTCTTACAATCTCTTCTCCAGCCTCTACTCCTCCTGTAAAGGAAATCATCCGAATGGCTGGGTGAGTGACAAGAACATCTCCAATCTCGCTTCCATGTCCCGTAATGACGGACAATACTTTTGTAGGCAGCCCCCCATGGGCAAATGCCTCAGCAAGCAGCAGCGCACTTAGCGGAGTGACCGTTGCCGGCTTTACGATGATAGCGTTACCTGAAGCAATTGCCGGCCCTACTTTATGGGCGACCAGGTTCAGGGGGTCATTAAATGGAGTGATCGCGCCAATGATTCCAATTGGAAAACGCTGATAGTAGCCGACCCGGTTGTTGTTCCCTTCCATTTGGTCAAAGGGAATGGTCTCCCCCTGAATCCTTCTTGCCTCTTCTGCACTGATACGGAGGGTCTGAATGCATCTTTCGGTTTCTTTTGCAGCTTCACGGATCGTCTTGCTGCCTTCCTTCGCAATGGTCAAAGCGTACTTTTCTTTATTGGCTTCAATGTAGTCTGCCGCTTTATGAATGACAGCCATCCGTTCATACACCGGCATGGCGGCGGCAATCTTTGCTCCTTCTTTTGCGTGCTCAATACAAGCCAGCATATCTTCTCTTGAAGCTGCAGGAACAGTGTCTATCATTCTGTTATCCTGCGGGTCCCGAACTTCAATGGTTCTATCACGGTGTACCCATTTTCCTGCTAAAAACATCTTTTGGCCAGCAACCTGAGTCGTCATCAACATCCCCGCCTTCCACTGTTTAAATGTTTACGAGTTTTCTTTCGCGATCAATGTTAATTAAATCGATTAACAGGGAAAAGCCTGTTTCAACCTTACCTGCACCTGCTCCGCTTAGCGTAACAGTTCCTAAGAGATCACAATCATAAGCAATGGCGTTTACAGCTCCGCTGATGGAAGCAAGCGGATCAGTCATATCGATCTTTTCAGGAGCGATAGAAGCATTAACTTTCCCGTTTTCTTTACGAGCTTTGGCCAGCAGTTTCCACCGTTTCCCTTCGGCTTTTGCCTCTTCAATATCCTTCAGGGTGAGATCTGTAATCCCCCGGCATGATACTTCTTCTACCAGCAAAGGTTCGTTCATCACATAGTTTGAAAGAATGGTAATCTTATATCGTGCATCATAGCCCTCAACATCGCTGGTTGGATCGGCTTCTGCATAACCCTTTTTTTGGGCTTCTTTCAACGCTTCCTCATACGTTACTCCCTCTTCTTCCATCTTGGTTAAGATAAAATTGGTAGTACCGTTTAAGATGCCGCGAATTTCTGTAATCTCATTCCCCGCCAAAGCGGCAGCAGGCATCCTTAATGAAGGGGTCCCGCTCATGACTGTTCCCTCAAATCCCCAGTACACCCCTTCCTCTTTTGCCAATTCAGAAAGCTCTTTATACGCCAATGCAACCGGGCCCTTATTGGTCATGACCACATTTTTTTTCGCCAAGAATGCCGTCCGGCAATGATCGATGGCAGGCTGTCCTGTACGTACATCGGTATACGAAACCTCAATAATGGTATCCGCATTAGTTTCACGAATGGTCCTTAGGCTGTCCCAGCCGGTCACGAGTCCAGCGGCCGGCGGATAGTTTTCCAGATTTCCAGTCTCCCGCAGCACTTGTAAAACCGTATTAATGTTCAGACCGTTTGGGTGATAGATTGAACCTTTGTTAAAATCAGAGATGGCCACAATTTCAGCTTCAAAATGCTCATTAGCCTTTAAATCTTCGTGCTTGTCCCTTAGAATTTCAGCCAATCCCTGGCCGACTGTTCCAAACCCAATAAAAGCAAGTTTATGTGCCATATGTGTCTACCTCCACCTTTTCACGGCTTGGCAGGAATACCTCGCCTTTTAAATACTTTATAGCTGTCTGTGCTAGAATCGCTGTCCCGATTGGCAGGCAGTCTTCATTTATATCAAAAAATGGAGTGTGCAAATCTCTCTGGTCTTGTCCTTGCTCGGCACATCCCAAAAAGAACATGGCACCCGGCATTTTCTGTGTTACATATCCAAAATCTTCTCCGCCCATTCCAAACGGACCTCTTTTAATCGTGATTTCGGGATAAAGCTCTCTTGCCGCCTCCATAAACCACTTGTTGATGGTTTTATGATTCTTCAGCGCAGGCTCGCCCCGGTCTACTTTGAAAGAGTACTCTCCTCCTAGAGGCTGAACAATCGAAAACGCCTTTTCCAATTCTGAGGCGAGCATGCCGCGTATTTCAGGTGAATAGCTGCGAATCGTTCCCGATATGGATACCTCGGTAGGAATAATATTGCTTGCCGAACCGGCATGGATCTCACCTATGCTGATCACGGCTGACTCCATTGCCGATACTTTCCGTGCCACAATGCCATGCAGTGCCTGCATGACAGGCCCCAGCATCCAAATGGGGTCGGTTCCCTGTTCAGGATAAGCACCGTGTCCTCCTGTTCCATAAATTTTGCCCTGGAACACATCAACATTGGCCATGCTGTAGCCATCGTTCACTTGAATAGCACCAGCCGGAAGCCAAGGGCACATATGGAGGGCTATGGCTGCGTCTGCTTCATCATAAACTCCTGCCTGAACCATATACGGAGAACCTGAAAGTCCGTGTTCATCAATGCTTTCTTCTGCCGGCTGAAAAACAAATTTTACCTTACCCTGTATATCTCCCCGTTCAAATGCATCTGCCAGAAGGCTGGCAACCCCCAGCAGGATGGACGTATGGGCATCATGACCGCAAGCATGCATCACACCCTCGTTCCCGGATTTGTAACCAATTGCATTTTTCTCATGAATGGGTAAGGCATCCATGTCTGCGCGGATGGCGATGACCGGTCCTTCCCCTGTGGTAAGTGTTCCTACAACACCAGTGGGAACACCCACTCCGATCTCCGTTTTCATTCCGGGAATCCGCCTTAATGTTTCTGCCACAAGGCTTGACGTTTCAAATTCCTGAAAACTGACTTCAGGGTTTTGATGGATCTGCCGCCTCCATGCAATCAATTTTTCATTCAACCCTTTTACCGAAGCAGCAACAAACTGATGATTTGCCATTTGTCATTCATCTCCTCAAACACACTTGCTATCTTTTAGACTTTTAAAGCAATTTCCACATGTTGAAAAGCCTGCTCAAAGTCTGTAATAATATCTTCGATGTCCTCTATGCCGCAGGAGATGCGGATCAATCCTTCAGGAATTCCCATCGCCGCCCGTTCTTCCGGTGTACATTCCACGTGGCTTGTCGTACGTGCAGGGCCGACGGTTGTTTCCACTGCGCCAAGATTGGCCGCACGGTTAGCAAATTGCAATTTTGGAAGCAGGTCCCTGACCGTTTCGACGCCTCCTTTTACCGCAAAGCTGAGCATCCCGCCAAATCCCTTCATCTGCTTTTTCGCAATTTCATGGTTTGGATGTGTTTCAAGTCCAGGATAATAAACTCCTTCTACCAAGTCTTGCGTTTGGAGGAATTTAGCAAGCTCCATTGCATTTTCACTTTGCTGGCGAACACGCAGCTGAAGGGTTTTCATCCCCCTTAAGATGAGGTAAGCAGCCATCGGATCCATCGTTGCTCCGTTGATTTCACGGAAATGATAGATTTTTTCCACCAATTCCCCCGTACCGCAGACTACGCCTCCAAGCGCATCGGCATGTCCTCCCAAAAATTTGGTCGCACTATGGATGACAAGATCTGCTCCCAAAGCGAGCGGATTCTGGTTGATCGGTGTTCCGAACGTATTGTCAACTACCACTAACGCACCCGCTTCACGTCCTGCTTTGGCCATCCTCTCAATGTCTGTAATTTTAACCGTTGGATTGGTTGGTGTTTCCAAATACAGAATACTGCAGCCTTTTGCTACTTCTTTTTCAATCTGTTCATGGTTTCCGGTTTCACATAACGCAACCTCGATCTGCTGCCGGGGGAGGAATTCTGTGAATATTTTATTGGTTCCGCCATAGGTATCCTTGATGGAGACGATTCGGTCACCAGGCACTAAAAAAGTAGAAAGTGTATTGCTGATCGCTGCCATTCCAGTTGAAAAACTCGTAGCTGCTTCGGCTCCTTCGAGAATTTTTACTTTGTCTTCAAAAGCCTGGACCGTCGGATTTGTGTTTCGTCCGTATATATGCCCTTTTTTCTTCCCGATGGCGACGTCATACCATTCATCCATATCGTCGTAGCCATACGCTACACTTAGAACGACCGGCACCTGAGTAGCACCGTGCACCAAATACTCTTTTTCCCCTGCCCACACGGACTTCGTGCCTGCTTTAACGTTTTGATTTGTCATGAGATCACTCCTCGTTAATTTTTTAAGGCTGCTTCTTTGTTTTCTATTTTCAAACCAAGTCCTCGTTTCAACATTTCTTGAAAAGCAAACAAAGCTATGGCGGTATCCTGTACTCCTGTTCCGGTTAAGTCACAGACCGTAATCTGTTCTTCATCCTGCCGGCCTACTGTTTTTTGCGAAGTCAGCTCCCCGAGCTCAACGATAGGTTGTTCACGGGATAAAAGTCCTCGATCATATGCATGATGAAGTTCGCCCAACCGCTCACATTGAGCGATGGTGTCGCAAACAAGCCGGCCGGCCTGTGCCAATACTTCAGCCTCGAGTTCCTGCTTGTGCTCGGCGTCCGATCCCATCGCTGTAATATGAATTCCTGGATGGAGCCATTCTGCTTTAATCACCGGTTCCTTTGCCGGCGTTGTTGTAATGACGAGATCGCTGTTACGTACAACCGCCTCTGCGCTTTCGACCGCTTTTACCTCAATCCCAAGCTCAGCTGACATTTCCTCAGCATAGGCCTTCGCCCGTTCAACTGACCGACCATAGACGAGCACCTCTTGAAAGTCCCTTACTAGCCGCAAGGCTTTTACCTGGTATCTCGCCTGGCTTCCTGAGCCGATCACGCCAACGGTTTGTATCTTTTCTCTTGATAGATATTTAGCAGCAATAGCACCCGCGGCAGCCGTACGAATATCGGTAAGATAACCGTTATCCAGCAAGATCGCCTTCGGCACACCTGTTTTTGCACTGATGAGCATCATCAGTCCGCTTCCGCTCGGCAGGCCGATCTGGTAATTGTTAAAAAATCCAGAAGACACTTTAATCGCAAACATGTCTTTCCCTTGGACATAGGCGGTTTTCACGTCCACTTCTCCGTTCTGATCATGAACATCAACCCGCATGATAGGCGGCATGGTTACTTTATCTTCGGCTAGGTAAGAAAAGCCTTCTTCAACAACGGAAAGAGCCTCCGGGTTTAATGAGATATGCTGCTTCAATTCCTGTTCTGTGAAAATATACATTTTTCCCTTCACCCCTTTTAGTTCTTGTTCGTTTCCAGCACTCCATCTTTGATAAACAGCTGTCTTGGCATTGAAGCAAAAGCTTCACAGCCGTCCGCTGTTACCCGGAAAGATTCGCTGGCTTCAAAACCGTATTGATCAAGCCAGATTCCGGGGATAAGGTGGAAGGTCATATTCTGCTGCAAAATGGTTCGGTCTCCTTTCCGGATGCTTGCCGTGTGCTCACCCCAGTCCGGCGGATAATTAAGTCCCATCGCATAGCCAAGCCGCGATTCTTTAACAATGCCGCTTTTGTGGATCGTCTTTCTCCACGTTTCTTCAATTTCCTCACAGGCAATTCCCGGCTTGATCATGTCCAGGCATGCATTCAGCCCTTCTACTACAACATCGGAAAGATTTTTGAGCTTGTCGGATGGCGGTCCGATATTTACTGTTCTTGCAAGCGGGGAATGATACCGTCTATAGCAGCCTGCCAGTTCCAAAATGACGGAGTCCCCTTTTTTATACCGGTCATCCGTCCAGGTCAAGTGAGGTGTAGACGTTTTTTCTCCTGAAGGCAGCAGGGGCACGATCGCCGGATAGTCACCGCCAAAGTCTTTGGTCCCTTTGATTTGGGTATGAAAAATCTCGGCGGCCACATCACATTCCCTGACGCCTTCATTAATGAGCCCGATTCCTTTCATCATGGCATTTTCCACAATTTCAGCGGCGCGTTTCATATACGTAATTTCGGCATCTGATTTTACGAGGCGAACCCAGTTTACTAATAATGTGGCATCTTTAAACGAAGCATTGGGCAGCCCCTTCTTTAACTGCTCATAACATTTAGCCGTAAAATAATAATTGTCCATCTCCACACCGATCGAACGCTTGTCCTGCCCGATCTGCTTTAGGATATCGGCCACAAAATCCATAGGATGCTTCGAGTCCGATTGGACATAATCGTCGGAATAAGGAATCAGGTTCTCATGGTAAAGCCATGACGTTGCTTTTGCCCCATTGGCATCCTGGCCACGGCCGATCCAGATCGGCTGATCTTCGTCATTAATAACGATCAGCATTTGATGGACGTAAAACGACCATCCATCGTATCCTGACAAATAGTTCATATTGGCCGGGTCTGTAATCAGGAGGACTTCTATCCCTTTCTCTGCCATACTCTTTTTCGTTTTATAAATTCTTTCCTGATATTCAGCTGTCCCAAATGACATAGGACCTTCCCTCCTGTTTCTGTATAATTATTAGAATTTTATGAATAATTAATTTATAAACTTAGTATAGAACATCCTCCATCTATTCATCATCTGCAAATATGTATGAACTTTTGTAAAAAGTTTTAGTCAATTTTTCAGAATAGCTAGCACACATAAAAAAAGAGCTTGTCCATGTTCAGACAAGCTATCAAATATTTTATTAATAAAAGATTGTTAATTTATCTTTTAAAGTATTTAGCTGTTAATAGGATATCGTGCTTCAGTTAACCCTAACTTCCAGGTTTTGATACTGAGATCCAATAAAAATAAATCATCCGTGTCGATCAGGGAAAGGCCGGTCAGGGTCTCTATTTTACGAAGCCTGTACAATAGGGATTGCCGGTGAAGATTTAACAGGCGCGCGGTCTGACTCACATTTCCGTGGCATTCATTGTAGGTGGTGAACGTTCCGATAAGATCCATAGTGCGCTGCTGGTCATATTGAATAAGCGGTTCAATCGCTGATACGATGATTTCTTTCATTTCTTTGTTCTGTGCCAGAGTCAACAACACCCGGTCAACCTTTGTATTTTCATACAGTACCCGGTGTCCTGCTCCCTTCTTATTTCTTCCGATCTGCAGTGCGGTCTTTGCCTGGTCAAATCCTTTTTTAAACCCGGCAACCTCCTCCTGATGCCCGCCGATTCCCCATGAAATGATGACATCCGGCAGCAGATTCCGGAGACGCCTCTCAACCAGATCCAAAAAATGATGTGCAGGGTTCTCATTGCTTGTGATTTCTACAAAAAGGATAAGTTTTTCGCCTTGATAGGTCATCATCACTTCTTTTTTTAGAGATTGTGCCGCATAATAAATTTCTTCCTCAATGTAGCGGATCATGCTGTCAAGCCAGTGCTCATACGAATCATAGTGCTGCTTTCTTTTTTTAAACAATAGTTCCAGGTTTTCAGGATAGCCAGCAATACAAACATAAGGGAGTTTAATATTAAACCCGAGCAATTTTGCTCTGGATTCAGCTTGTTCCCGGGAAGAAAACTCTCCTTTTGCCAATTCCTGAACAAAATCACTGCGAAGACGCATCTCCGTTTCTTCAATGGCATTTTGGCGCGACAGCCAAAGAGCGATCGTGGTAGCAGAATGTTCGAGCACGTTCACACGGTATTGATTTAAAAACTCTTCAATCACCAAATCGTTTGGAGGCAGAACAAATAAATATCCCTGTATATCACCTGAAGCCTTTAGTATTGGCAGTTGAAGAATTGACTCACCCTCACGTTCAATAAGATGAAACTTTTGAAACATCGGATCCTGCGGCAGAACGGCAGGTGTTTTTTCTGTGGAGATGCAATCTTTCATGTCATAGTATTTCCATCTGGCGTCAGGCTCGCATGCTTCAGCCCTGTCCTGAATAATTCCCGCTCTGTCCGTAATAACGAGAGTACAGCCTATATGTTTTTGAATATAACCGGATATTTCGTTCAGGCTAGTCTCCTTCAGAATGAGTTTAAGTAGTTCCTGCTGAACTTTTTCAGATTTTTCCCGGTCTTTAAACTGCCTGTCATTGAGTTCTCTAAGAACATCTTCAATGATGGTAGCAAAACGGATTTCCCATGGAATTTCAATAATGATAAAGTTATGTTTTTCTGCAAGCTCCATCACTTCTTTTGGAACATCATATATGTAACGGCCTAAAGCAATAATAAGCGCTGAAGCTTCAGATTGTATGATGTCTTCAACATATTTTTTGAATAACAAAACATCATGGCCGCACCCAATGGCCGTGCTCAGGACCACTTCATTTTTGCGGACAAAATTCTCTACTGGCATCTCTATAGCAGAAATCCATTGAACATACCGTTCGTTCAGGATATGGCCCCCAGTTCGTACTCTGGCATTTTTCATAATCTCGAAGTTTAATATATCCCCTACTGCTAACCTCATATGAACCCTCCTGACCGCAAGATGTTCCTTCCTGAATTATACATATTGTTAAATATAGCACATCACAATAATCGGGAAGATCTCTACTATATTTTCAACACAAAACCAAATTCCCCTGTACAATCTTAAGGAAAAATGGGTAATTTCAAGAAGGTGAGTAGGTTTGAAGAATTCGTTGTACCACCGAAAGATCTACATTATGGCCTGTGATAATGACAGCAATTGCTCCTTCCTGGTGCTCTATTTTTTTTCCTAATAATGCTGCAATTGCAGTACCTGCTGCTCCTTCCATGATCATTCGGTGATGATCCATCATATAGGCCATACTATAGGCAATCTCATCTTCAGAGATTAATAGAACCTGGTCCATATACCTTTTTACCATTTCAAAGGTATAGCGATTGTCCAGGCCGATTCCTCCGAGCAGGCTGTCAGCAAGCGTGTCCTTCTCAGGTAATTTTACGGGTTTCCCTGCTCTAAGGCTTTCATACATCACTGCGGATTCTGCCATGGAAACCCCAGTCACTCTGATCCCCGGGTCGTTTGACTTAACCGCCATACCAATGCCGGATAGCAGCCCCCCACCCGAAAGCGGCACGATCACATCAGTTAAACATGGAATATCTTCAAGCAGTTCCAAACCAATGGTACCCTGTCCTGCGATTATGTGCGGATCATCGAATGGCTCGATCACGGTCAATCCCTGCTCTTTTTCTAATGTGAAACATCTTTCGCCAGCCTCATCCTGGCTTTCTCCACAAAATTCAATAACAGCACCCAGTCTCTTAAGAGAATCAACTTTTGCTTTTGGCACCCGGTTGGATATACAAACAGTGGCCTCAATGCCTAGCTTTTTCGCCACATAGGCTACTGCCATTCCATGATTTCCCGTAGAATACGTTGTAACTCCCCTCTTTTTTTCCTCTTCACTTAAACTAAAAATTTTGTTCGCTGCCCCCCGGACTTTAAATGCTCCTGTATCATGAACCGTCTCAAGTTTAAGATAAACTGGCCGCCCTGCTCTTTCAGATAGAATAAAAGATTCAACAGCAGGTGTTTTTTTTATCAGGGAACCGATCCTCTTTTTGGCTTCCCACACCTCCCGAATCGTCACTTCAGCTTTTATGTTTGTACTTATTATTTCATTCATGCTGGTCCCCTCCCTGAGTATCATTCCTACTTCGGATTATATAGTATGAATATTCTGTAATCTACTGTTAATAGTGAATAGTGATTGAATTGAGTTTTCGTACAAATTGACATCAAAAAGGCCGCCGGGTTACGCCGGCAGCCTTTCGCTTTAGCTTTTTGTTATTTCCCTTCAAGAACAACAGCACTAAGTGCAGGGACCTTTATCTTTTTGCCCAGCAGGGTACCGAGTGATTTGTTTCCCGCTTCCTCACCATTGGCAAGCACCTTCCATGGTCCGACCGTTGGAAGAGAAATCGTTTGTACAGTTTCGTTGGCGTTGTACACGACAACTAGATCTTTTGCCTTGTCTTTGTTTGCGTGTCCTTTCAGATCATAAATGACTGTATTTTTCGGAGCTGGAAGGAACATTAAGTGACTTCGGATATCCTGTGCTGTTCTCATTCGGAATGCCGGATGGCTCTTGCGCAGCTTGATAAGGCCTTTCATATAATCTACTTCTTTGCTGAAGTCTGCTCGGCGCTGCCAATCAAGCTGGTTCACAGAATCAGGAGATCTGTAGCTATTATGATCGCCGCCTTTCGTTCTCATGAACTCCTGGCCGGCATGCAGGAACGAAATGCCTTGTGACGTCAGGATAATAGAGGACGCAAGCTTGTGCATTTTCTTACGGGTATCAACTGAACTCTCTGGATTGGTCAGCTGCAATTTATCCCATAAGGTGTGGTTATCGTGAGCTTCTACGTATGTGATCACTTGCTGCGGATCTTTATAGGTCGCCGTCGTGCTCGGGTAATCGATACCCGCTTTAACGCCTTCTTTAATAACATCTTCTGTACCCGGTTTACCGTTCACAAATCCTTTATCTGTATCATTGAACACGCTGCCTTTTAGACCATCACGTATGCCATCGTTGAAATGAGCGATTCCCGGCATTTTTCCGGCATTCTTTTGATTCGCTTTGGTTTCAGGATCAATCGGTGTGTTGAGATCCCAACCTTCGCCAAGCACTATAATAGAAGGATCAATTGTGTTCAATGCTTTTCTGACCAGGTTCATCGTTTCAACGTCATGGATACCCATCAAGTCGAAGCGGAAACCATCCAGATTGTATTCTTTGGCCCAATAGCTCACAGAGTCTACGATAAATTTGCGCATCATCTTACGCTCTGATGCCGTATCATTCCCTACACCTGTACCGTTCGACAACGTCCCGTCTTCGTTATAACGGAAATAATAGCCCGGTACAAGCTTCTGGAAGTTAGACTCCCCAGCTGCGAACATGTGGTTATATACCACGTCCATAATGACCCGAAGTTTGTTGTGATGCAGGGTGTTGACCATCTGTTTCATCTCTTTGATCCGGACTGCTGGCTTATAAGGATCAGTAGAATACGAGCCTTCTGGTGCATTATAGTTCTTAGGATCATAGCCCCAGTTGAATTGCGGTTCATTCAATTTTGTCTCATCAACCGTATTATAATCATAGATTGGAAGCAGCTGAACGTGTGTAACACCGAGATCTTTAATATGGTTCAGTCCTGTTTTTACTCCCGCTTGCCCGGTTGTTTTTTCTTCAGCTACTCCCAAGAACTTTCCTTTATGCTTGATGCCGCTTTTTGGATGCATGGATAAATCTCTGACATGAAGCTCGTAAATGATGGCATCTTCAGGAGTGAAGGCCTTCATTCTTTTGTGAAAATGCTTCGGATTGGTATTATCCAAATTGATAACAGCACCCTTATCGCCATTTACCGTTACTGCACGTGCGTAGGGGTCCACGGCTTCATTCCACTGGTCGCCAATCTTTACTTTGTACGTATAAATCAGACCCTCTTGATTGCCGTTAAGAGTTGTTTTCCAAGTGCCTCGCTCGGACTTCTTCAATGGCAGCTCGGTTCCCTTCTCTTCTTTCCATGATTTGTAGACCACGATCTTGGCTTCACTAGCAGTTGGTGCCCAAAGCCTGAAACTCGTTTCTTTTTTAGAATAGGTGTTTCCTAAATCTTTACCGTTATAGAAGAACTGCTTATCAAATTCCGGTGTACGGACCACCTTGCCTGTCTGTACTGCGGCTTCTCCAAAATTCTCTTTAGAGATCTTGTAAACTTTTGTAAGATCCACATTTTTCGAAGTGATGACTTTAACTTTGTTTGTAAAATCACCGGTCTTGCTGTCATAAGGAACAACTTCTTTTATTAATGCACCGCCTGAAAGTGAAAGGCCGTGATTCTTCACATCAAATGGGAAGTTCGTTTCAAATGTAATTTCATTAAATCCATCGATGCTTGCTTTTACGATTTTCGGTGTACGGTCGACCAAGTCTTTGTCATAATAAATGCGCTCCTGCCCCTGTGCGATCCACACTTCTGCAGAACCGTCTTCGTGAAACTTTGTTACGTATCTATCATTAAATTCCTTATCCGCCCATTCATTTCCCGGCACGCTTTTTCTTACAATGAGGCCAATCTTATGAACGTCCTTTAAATTTTCCATCTTGATATTCGCTACTTTTCCAAAATCATCATCTTCCGTAAACTGAACCGCTTTTCCTTCGCCGTTCTCCGGCCAGGTCCATAGGTTCCAGCCCTCATATTGATTGTCGTATCTGAAATAGTGAACCTTCACATTAATATCTTCATAAGCAGGAAGGTCTCGATACTCTCCATCTGGCGGCTCTGTGTAAGTATTGTCATCACCGGACTTCACCCAAACTTCGCCTTCGCCGGCAGAGATATCAATAAAACGGTCTCCGCCATCCTTTTCCCAGCTGTCCGTTCTTACGATGAAGCCGACTTTCTTGTATGTACCGTCTAGCTCGATCTCGGCTACCTTTCCGAACTTGTCCTCTCCTGTAAACGGATAGGCTTTTCCTTCTCCGCCTTCAGGAAAGACCCATAAATTCCAGTCCTTCGTGCTGCCTTCTGCAGGCTTGTAGTGAATCGTGACTTTTGTTTTTCCAGACGCCGCTTCTGCAAACGATTGCACAGAATGGAAAGAAAAAAGACCTCCAATGACTAAAGTAAAAATCGAGAGTAATGCAATAAATCGCTTGATCAATGCCAACTTCATTCCTTATCCTCCCTTTACATTACAAAATGTGGATTTCAAACATAACTTTACCATTACAAAGAAACAAATGAAAGCGGTTGCACAATAGATGGGTAAATAGTCTGATTGGCAAAAAAAAAACGAATTAGAGGTTTCTAATCCGTTTCCGGTTTTACTTTTTCCAGTAACTCGCTGTAATACCTGACTTGCTCAGGAAACAAAGCCATCTCTTTCTTTCCTTTTTCACTGACCCCATACATTCCCCTGGCAATTTTCTCAAACCAGCCATAATAATTTTTGTTCAGAATCGAAAGGGTTTTCTCACCTGTCCCTAGTTCCCGAAGCGCTTTTGGGGACAACGGCCCAAGCTGATCAAGCAGAAAGGCGATCTGGATGCAATTTTCTTTGTAGGCGGTCATGAGCTTCTTTTTGCTGCTGCCTCCAACATTATAATCTCCATTTCTTCCCTTAATTTCTTCCAGAAGCTTGGTTCGTTTCTTCTTATAGCGCTGCTGGCTTTTTAACCGGTCAAACGCTCCAGGAGAAAGAATGGTTTCCACTACAGGTCCGCTTTTTGGAAATGAAACGAGCAGCAAGCCAAGCTCCAGCCTTCTGATCAAATGAAGGGTGTCCTGCCACTTTTTTGATCTTAATTTGTATTTAGGCCTCGGAATAGCGATGTATACGAAATCTGTCAGCCTCTGTCTGTTTGTTGCCTGGACGAGGAGGTCAACATTCAGATTCAGCTTCAATTCGACAATGATCAATTCATCTTCCTTGACCACCACAATGTCACAGTGGTTGACCTCCCCATACACTTCAAAGCCTTTTTCCATAAAAAAATCCCTTACTGGTTCGTACAAGTCTGTTTCATATCGTTTGTCATTTTTTTTGTTCATAAAGACCTCTGCCTGTCTTTTTTAATGGCTGTTTTCGCAACCATTGTTGCTCTTGAGAGTGGTTGATTTCCGTTTCAGGTTGCTCGCTTTCCGCGGGGCGTGCGCTGAACCCCTCGGCGCTAGCGCCTGCGGGTTTCACCTGTCACGCTCGTCCCGCTGGAGTCTCGCACCTTGCACTCCAATCAACAATCATTGAAGACTTTTCACAAAAATGTTCCCAAAGCACATTCTTTTAGAAAAGATAAAGATACGTTTTAATTCATTTTTAATTTGATTTTCAGAAGAATTTAATAGCAATTCAGTAATGTTAATGATGTATTCGTACATGTTTATTAAAAAGGAGGAAATAGATTTGGAAAACATTGAAAACACTCAAACCTCTATCGGACGCCAAATGCTGAATAAAGTTCCGGAGGTCACCATTTTCTTTTGGATCATTAAAATTATGGCCACAACGGTTGGTGAAACAGCAGCCGATTTTCTTACCTTCAAGCTGCACTGGGGACTGACCAATACAACCTATGTCATGAGCGTTCTCTTGATCATCACCTTGGTCTTTCAGTTTAAAGCAAGAAAATATATACCGAGTATTTATTGGCTGGCGGTCGTGCTCATCAGTGTCGTTGGAACATTGATCACCGACAATCTCACCGATCATTTCGGAGTGCCTCTGGTGACATCGACGATTGTTTTTTCCATCGTATTAGCCATTACGTTCGCTGCTTGGTATGCCAGTGAAAAGACCCTTTCGATTCACTCTATCTTTACCACAAAACGGGAAACCTTTTATTGGCTCGCTATTTTATTTACTTTTGCACTTGGTACAGCAGCCGGAGACCTTATCTCTGAGGATATGGGATTAGGCTACTGGAAATCCGGAATCATTTTCGCTGCCGTGATCGCTTTAGTTACCCTTGCTTATTACAAGTTTAACATGAATGCCGTTCTATCCTTCTGGATCGCCTACATTTTAACACGCCCGCTTGGCGCTTCCATCGGCGATTTTCTTTCACAGTCCCACCATGCAGGAGGACTTGGGCTCGGAACAACAGGAACAAGTGTAATCTTCCTGGTTATTATTTTAGTTCTCGTTACGTATTTGACGAAGACACGAAGAGATGAAACTCCACAGGAAAGTTAATCTCAATGCGATCATAAAAAGCGCTCCATGTTCAGGAGCGCTTTTTTATATGCTTATTTTATTAGAGTTCTTCAAAATCACCTTTCACAAGCATTTCATAGTACTCTGTCTCTTCAATCTTTCCTTTTCCGTCACAATAATCACATGCTATATCTGTATCGAATTCTCCCGTCCCCTCACATTCAGGACATGAGATATACCCGTCCTCTTCTGATAAACAAGGTCTCCTATGAAAGAGAGAAAGAAGTTTTTCTAGTATTGCCACAGTGCATCGCCTCTTTTAAAAGATTTGATGGTTCAATGCTTGTCAGCCTGAACCTTGTGTCCACTGTAGCATGTGAAATCCTTTATTTTCGGTTTTTCATTTATTATTAATCTTCTGCTCAGCAAATTTTAATGATTTGCCTCTTCGGCTGTTTTGTAGAAAACCGGAAAACGTAATTCGACCTCTGTTCCTTTTCCTTCTTTGCTTTTAATATGTACATCGCCTCGATGAAGCCTCATGATGATTTTGGCAATGGATAATCCGAGTCCTGTTCCACCTGTTTCCCTGGATCTTGCCTTATCCACACGATAGAATCGTTCGAAAATCTGACTGACATCTTCTTCTGGAATACCGATTCCGTAGTCTTTTACTTTAATGAAGGCTTGCCCTTCATTTTGGCGGACCGTTATCTCTATTTTGGCTTTACTGTATTTTATGGCATTATCCAGGACAATAATGATGACCTGTTTCATCTTTAACTCGTCAGCCTCAACAAAAATGGGCGGATTCTTCTGATGAAGGAGGATTTCCCGTTTATAGACACTCTTCAGCTGTCTGATCAGGCTTTCGCAAACTTGAGTAAGATTTACTTTTTTTATTTCTAATGATGTTTCATTTTCAGAAGAAGCGAGATCAAGCAATGTCTCTGTCATTTTTTGCATTCTCATCGCTTCCTGATGAATCGCTTCTATTGCTTCTTTTGATAGTTTTTCGTTTTTCAGTCCTCTTCGTCTTAACAAGTTTGCATAGCTGCCGATCACAGTGATTGGTGTTTTTAATTCATGAGAGGCATCAGAGACAAATTGCTTCTGCCTTTCAATATTTTCTTGCAGTCTGCTGATCATGCGGTTAAACGTGTTGGCAAGGGTATAGAGCTCATCCTTCGATCGATTCTGGATAAATATCGTTTTAGGAACCCCGCTCTGTTCAATGTCCTCCATCGTCTTAATCATTCTGGAGATGGGCTTCATGATGACATTTGAAAGGAAGCTCCCTCCAGCCAGAGAAAGCAGCAGAGTAATGGCTGAACACGCTGCTAAGATGGATAATAGCTTATCCTTCTTCACTTCAAGCCCTGTTACCCTCTGTGCAATTTCCATCGTATAGGAAACATTATGGTTCGTTGAGATGGGAACACGGACAATCTGGAACTGTTCTTCCCCAATCTGCCGAAGCTCTGATTCCTCTTTGGGTGTAAACTCTGCTTTTACCCTTGCCAAGTCTTGATCATCTGTAATTTGCTTGGTGACTCTCGAATTCCTATCGACCAACCGGATAAAGGAATGGTCTGTCAGATAGACCTCCAATAAGTCCTTCGTCAAAACTTTTGACCCCTGTTTTTCTGTTTTTTTAATGATCTCATGAGCCTTCTGAATGAGAAACCGTTCTTCGATATTTCCGATGGTTTTCATAAATGTAAAAAAAACAAGGACATTCATGATGAGAAGGATAAAGACCAGCCAGGCTGTTGTTAAAATGTTAATCTTTGTAGTGATCTTCACGTTACTTCTCCTTCATGGTGTAACCGACACCACGAACCGTTTGAATTAATGAATCAGATGAATCATCTCCAAGTTTTTTCCTCAAGTGCCGGATGTAAACATCGATCACATTGGTTTCTCCTTCAAATTCATAGCCCCAAACATTCGTTAATATTCCTTCGCGAGTAACGATCTTATTTTTATGATGAAGAAGATAAACAAGCAAGTCATATTCTTTTGGAGTAAGTGATATGCTTTCTCCACTTCTTGTCACTTCCCTTGATTCTGTGTTCACACTTAAATCCTTAATCGAAAGCTTCGGCTGCTCGTTTCGGTCCGCTTGCCAGCTGATGATGGAAGAGTGATAGCGGATGGAGGACCGCACCCGCGCCAGCAGCTCTTCAATCTCGAACGGCTTCGTGACATAATCGTTCGCTCCCAGATCCAGGCCCATCACTTTATCCAGGGTTGTATTTCTGGCAGTTAATAAAATTACCGGTGTATGGCTGCCTGCTTTTCGCAGCCGTCTTAACACTTCTATTCCGCTCAGTTTCGGAAGCATGACATCCAAAAGGATCAAATTATAATTTTCTTCTAGTGCATTCTCCAGTCCTGACAAGCCATCATTCTCGATGTGGACTTCATAATCCTCATATTCCAGTTCTATTTTAAGGACTTTAGCAATCTGCACTTCATCTTCCACGACTAGAATCCGTTGTTTCACTCCATTTCACCTCTTTAATGCTGTACTATTATTTTTCAACTTTATCATGAGACACGTTTCAAACTTCTTATTTTAATTGAATTTTAATGTGGTCTTCAGTGTTTTTTCAGTTTACCGAACTATACTTAATTTTTGATACAGAATCATCCACAACTGAGATTCTATGTATGTAAGGAGAGAAATGTATGAATGATATTATCTTTCAATGGATCAACAGCTTGGCAAATCAATCGGTCTTTTTCGATAAAAGTATGATTTTGCTGACCAACAGTGTGCCCTATTTAGCCGTAGCCATGATCTTGCTGCTATGGTTTATTCCAGGAACGTCACACCATATAGAAAATAAACGTACCGCGATATATGCTGGATGTACAACTGCCTTCGCGCTATTGCTGAATCTCATCTTACACCTTATTTACTATCATCCACGCCCGTTTGCCGTCCACCATGTACACAAACTGACTCCACACTCCATGGATTCTTCTTTTGTAAGTGATCATGCCATAGTAGTATTCTCTATCGCATGGATTTTATGGATGAGGGGCAGCCGTTGGCGTGTGCCTGTCCTCTGCTGGGCGGTGGTGATTGGAATTTCACGTATCTTTGTTGGTGTTCATTACCCGGCTGATATTGCAGGCAGTGCAGTAATTGCTTATGCATGTGGATATTTGGTCGTGCGGTTTTCTGCTAAGCTGGAATTTTTCGTACAGTTTATCTTGAACGTGTACCGCAGAGTAAATTTCTTTGAAACAGATGAACTTGAAAGAAAAGAAAAACTATAACCTATTGTGGAAGTGATCACACATGGAACAGCACATCAGTTATCTTCTTGCACATTTTGGTTATTTCGGGATTATTATGGCTTTGATTGGAGGAATTGTGGGGCTTCCTGTACCTGACGAGCTGTTCCTCACTTTTATTGGATATCATATCTTTAAAGGTGAGATGGCCTACATTCCAGCTATACTCAGTGCATGGGCTGGATCGGCTGCAGGAATATCCATCAGCTATCTTTTAGGCGTTAAATTAGGTTTACCGTTTTTAAAGAAATTCGGTCCGAAACTTCATCTTACTGAGGATAAAATCGATACAGCAAAAAAACTTTATGATAAATACGGTCCCTTCCTATTGTTTATCGGTTACTTTATACCGATTGTAAGACATTTGACCGCTTATCTTGCGGGCATAAATGGTTACTCGTTCCGAAAATTCTCCTTTTTCGCTTATACAGGCGCCCTGATCTGGACCATTACGTTCCTGACCTTTGGATACCTTCTCGGAAACCAATGGAAATCCATAGAGATGTATATGTCAAAATTCAGTGTAATCCTTGTGATGCTGATGGCATTCATCTTGCTCGCTGTTTTTGTGATTAAAAAAAGAAAAACGATTTAAGTTCGAAGCCTCAGCCCTTTAAATATCAGGGTTGGGGCTTTTGTCTTATAAATCCTTCTCACCATATCTTCACCTAAACATATTCTGTATTACCACCACCATGGGCATAAGCCCGTTTAAGGAATATGAAACGATGAAGGGAGAGAAAAAAATGGGCGTTGAACTTACAGCGCTTCATTGGATTTATGTCGTGTTCATTTTTTTGATTATCGGCTTTATGGTATTAAGACGGGATACGACCCTGGTCTGTATCATCGGGATCTTCTTAATTGCCATAACCGCTACAGGCTCGTTAAGTGCTTCCGTCAGCAGCATCTTCAACAGCTTTGCTTACGCAATCACTGAGCTGCTCTCTACTATCCTGGTCATCTCGATTATCGTGGCGATGAGCAAAACGCTGACGGCTACTGGGATTAATGATGTCATGATCTCCCCGTTTTCAAAGCTGATACGGACTCCCGCTCTCGCCTACTGGACGATTGGAATTCTCATGATGATCATCTCCTGGTTTTTCTGGCCTTCTCCTGCAGTAGCCTTGATGGGAGCCGTCCTGCTTCCTGTCGCAATACGAGCTGGGCTCCCCGCTCTCGGTGTGGCGATGGCGATGAACCTCTTCGGACATGGAATTGCATTGTCTGGTGATTATGTCATCCAGGCCGCTCCCAAACTGACAGCGGATGCTGCCGGACTCCCCGTCAGCCAAGTCATTCATGCCAGCATTCCTCTTGTGGCGGTTATGGGAGTTGTGACGACATTAGCTGCTTTCTACTTTTTAAAACGCGACTTAAAATCCGGAAAATTAACGGCATCTACTGGACTTTCAACCGCAGCCGAGCCAAAAGAACTGCCTCAGAGCCAAATAAACCTTCTTTCTGATGGCCAAAAATGCTTGTTTGCTTTGCTGATTCCTCTGTTGTTTGCTCTTGATGTTGCCGCCATGTACATCCTTAAACTTCAAGGCGGCGATGCGACCGCACTGATCGGTGGAACTTCCGTGTTCATTCTTCTGCTCATCACCATGGCGAGCCACAAAAATGAAGGGCTTGAAAAAACAACAAGCTACCTGATTGAAGGCTTTCAGTTCGGTTTTAAAGTATTTGGCCCGGTCATTCCGATCGCTGCCTTCTTTTACCTGGGAGATGCCGGTTTTATAAAAATCATTGGTGATTTTCTGCCAAAACAATCTCACGGCATTGTCAACGACTTAGGCGTCTCTCTTGCTTCTGTTGTGCCATTAAGCAAGGAGGTTGGTGCCGTTACACTAACCGTAGTGGGTGCTATCACCGGTCTCGACGGCTCTGGGTTTTCTGGTATATCGCTTGCTGGTTCAATTGCCGCTTTGTTTGCTCACTCCATTGGAGCAGGAGCAGCTGTGCTTACTGCTTTAGGACAGATTGCAGCCATTTGGGTAGGGGGCGGCACCTTGATTCCGTGGGCGCTGATTCCTGCAGCAGCCATCTGTGGAGTCGATCCATTCGAACTTGCAAGAAGGAATCTATTGCCAGTACTCATCGGTCTCGTTGTAACGACCATTGTTGCGATGTTTATCATCTGATCCGTATGGAGAAACTCACACATGGAACCGTGTGAGTTTTTCTTTTTTTCTGACTAATACCCTTTGATTTCCCTTTTTGTCTTATATCCGTTATAATGCGCACCAAGGATGTTTTGAAAGGAGTGGAATGATGAAAAAAATCATTTCGGTACTAATGGTGTGTTTACTTGCCGTAGCATTAACGGCTTGTGGATCAAATGATAAAGAGAAAAAGGCTTCGGACAACAACGATAAAGCGAAAACGTCCCAAGCTCAGAAAAAGCAAGAAAAACAAATGAAAGAAATGCAGAAAAAACTTGAAGCTCAAAAAGTAGGAAATAAAAAAGTTGTTGCGACAGTAAACAATGAGAAAATCAAAGGCAAAGACTACAACCAGGCTCTTTCCTCCTCCCAAATGCAGATGCAGCAGATGGGACAAGACCCTTCTTCTAGAGAAGCGGCAAAACAGATAAAGAAACAAACGATTGAAAGCTTGATCGGACAGTCACTGATCATGCAGGATGCCAAGAAAAAAGGCTATAAGGCATCCTCAGCTGAAGTAAATGCTCAGCTTGAAAAAACAAAAAAACAATATAAAGGCGAGAAAAATTTTACCGCCGCTCTCAAACAGGCTAACCTTTCTGAATCTCAGTTAAAAGCTCAGATCGCGAAAGGCATTACTTCTCAAAAATATATTGATAAAGAAGTACCAGCCGATACAGTAACTGATAAAGAAATTCAGGATTACTACAACCAGTATGCCAAGCAGGGAACAGGCAAAGGCCAAAAGCCTCCAAAACTGGAAGAAGTAAAACCGCAGATTAAGCAGCAGCTCGAACAGCAAAAGAAACAGGAAAAACTGATGAGCCACGTAAAATCTCTTAAGAAAAACGCAAAAATTGATATTAAAATCTAATACGGTTTGAGAAGGGGTGACTTGAATTGAGTCACTCCTTTTTTTAAGGAATGATTCGGTTGAAACCGGTCAAATCCTGTCGTGTTTAACCTGTTCGATAATAAAATTGGGATTTCGATAATAAATCCGCTCCTTTCAATAATAAATTTGCATTTTCGATCATATATTTCTAAATTCGATAACAAAATTCCCCAAAGCATAAACGGCCCTCAAAAGAACTTCTATAGTGAACAAAACAAGGTGTGCTGAAATAAGATAACGAACAAAACAGCATGAATATATTAAGCGAACTGCAATTTAGCTGTATTTACACCTTTGCACAGCATCTACTTTCTCCAAAAAGCCTCTCTAACTAAATTTTTTTATATTTAAAAACAACTTATCCGCCCACCCTACATATAGTTTAAAAGACAAGCTAATGGAGGTGGAATGTTTGAAAGTGCTGTATGTTCCAAGGAAATGGATACTTGCCTTTATTTTATGTATTGGTATCGGGCTCGGCACATGGTACGTTGTAAAGCCGGAAGCGGTCCAGACAGCTGGTTCTCCAGCGGCATCAAAAAGAATTGTGATCAACATGGTCACTGGGGAATTTAAGTCCAAGCTTGATAATGGCAAGGAAATCGAAGCTTACCGCTGGGACCCCGGAACCATCCATATCCCTCACAATCAGCCTGTAACTTTAAGCATCTATGGAGTGAATGGCAAGGAACATCCGTTTTATATTGAGGGAACGAATGTTAAAGGAAATGTCGTTAAAGGGAAAGAAACGGTTCTGCACCTGCGTTTTAAAAAAGAAGGCATTTACCGTCTGATCTGCAAGACACATGCCGATATCTCCCACAACGGTCCCATGATTGCCTATCTTGTTGTTGATTAGCAAACATAAAAAAGGGGCTGTCCTGAAAGTCGAATATTGACCTTCAGGCAGCTCCTTTGACGTGAAAAATCTTCAATGAAAAGTTGATTGGAGTGCAAGGTGCGAGACTCCTCGAAAATGAACTTCACATTTTCTTCGTGCGATAAAAAGCTGCCGGAGCCTTCCTTGTCCTGCGGGACTAGCGTGACAGGTGAGACTCCCGCAGGCGCTTCCACCAAAAAGTAGGCGTTCACGCCGGTAAGGCTCACCGCACACCCCGCGAAAGCAGGAGCTCGCGCCGGTAAAAGCGAGCAGCCTGGAGCGGAGATCACAGCTACCAGACTTCTTGGACAGCCCCTTTTTTATTTAGGATAGCTTGTTGATTGTGGATGATAGTCACGGCATACACTAATAGGAGGTCAAAGAATTTTATTTATACAGAGATATTCCTTATTCTCCTCTTTAAAATTTGTTTCCCTCTCTGGCGAGCAGTAAGAATTAATGACAGATTCAGATTATGATTTTGCAGAAGCAGGTTAGCCATATTCTTGATAAACTAACTCATTTATAACGTAACTTTGAAATTTATATTTGTTTAAAACCATTCATTTATTTACAAAATATGTTTTTAAATCCTTTTTTTTACACTATAATTTAGGGTGAGTGTCTTGAGTTGAAGGGGGAATGGATGTGGGCGGTCGTAAGGGGATGAATTACAAGGCGTTGCTCTCTTATCTGGTTGTAGCTCTATTTATCGGTTATATCGTTATTCAGTACATTGTATACGGGCCCAAACAGTCAGGAATCGTCTCAGGAAAACTTGAGGACCCTGGATTTCCCTACAGCCAGTGGCAGGTTTTTTTCTTTATCCATATAGCAACCGGCGCTATCGCTTTAGCAGCTGGACCTTTTCAATTTTTAAAAGCGAGCCGAAAGAAGACTTCTATCCACAGAATCATAGGAAGAATTTATGTGTCTTCCATTTTTCTCAGTGTCCCTGCCGGTATTTACCTGGCGTTCTATGCCACCGGCGGCATGGGGTCAACCATTGGCTTCTTATGTCTGGATGCCGCCTGGTTCGTTACCACTTTTGTTGGGATAAAGCGGATTCGTGAACGAAAAATTACCAGTCACCAGGAATGGATGGTTCGCAGCTATGCGGTTACCCTCGTCTTTATCACGTTCCGAATTTTTCTTCCCCTACTTACAATCGTTGCAGGTACAAGTTTTGCTCTTGGGTTTCCGCTTGCTGTCTTTCTTGCTATGTTGATGAATCTTTGGCTGGCGGAGTGGTATGTGAGAAGAAAGAGATCGGCATCAGTGAACACCAGATTTTCTGTGTAATATAAAAGGAGAAAAAATGATTCCATTTTTTCTCCTTGTTTCTTTCATAGATGTTCTTTATAAAGTTGGTTCACAGCTGCATAATAGTGGTTTGCTTGTTTATATAAAAATTTATTAGAGTAGTATGTGGCAAGTTCCTCGTATAGTTCAATAAGATGAAGACGATCTTGAATTTTCTCCAAAAAAGGAAGAGCCTTTTCTTCAATAAATTTCTGATATTCTTCAGTATGATCAAGCTCATAAACTTTATATTCAAGTGTCTTTAAGCGGATATACCCCGTTGTTATATTCTCCTCATCTGTCACATTCAACCCTTTGCTAATCCATTGCTTCGCTTCCTTCATTTCGTTTTTCATATAATAATTAAAGGCAATGAGACAGATTGTAGTTGCCGTGTTTATGCCCCTTCTCTTTTTCAGGCATTCTTTTAGTACATTCAGCGATTCGCCGTATTTGCCAGCTTGAAAGTAAGAGTAGCCCATGTTGTGAAGGATGTTTGGCAGCATCCTTTTTAAGGCTGGATTGAAATTTGCCGCGTTTAATGCTGTAACATAATGAGACCTTGCAGTATCAAAATCTTTAAGACGGCTATAGTTAATTCCTAAAAAAATATGACAATCAATACTCCTTGCATAGTTGGCTTCAGCATTAAATGCATCAAGTGCAGTCTTTGCATATAAAAGCGATTGCGAAAAATAGCCAAGTTTGTTGGTGATGCTTGTCAATTGGTAGATAATTTCATGATCCTTAACCCCAAGTGTTCTTGCCAGTCCATAAGCTCTTTTATAATAAACTAAAGCAGTTTTATAGTTATCAAGTAAAAATTCATAAAGACCTGTAAATTGAAAAATGTAAAACTCAATTTCTTCTGTATACATCTTTTTCATATCTGTCAACTGTACCAGCAATTCTTTCGCTTTATTCATTTCCTCTATATAAATATAATAGCGAACTAAAATTACTTGGAACAAATTAATGAGATCCGGATCATCCACATTATTCATTTGAATTTGCAGTTCCTCGTATTTCCTGTGGGCATCTTCAGCATTCCTATACTTTATATCTTCATACCAATCATGGATCTCTTTTTTCAAATTATTAATGAACTCTCCACTCACGTAAGAGGTTTCGATGTCTAACCGACCACATAATAACTGTAAGATTTCAGGGCTTGCCGTAATGCTGTTGTTTTCAATTTTACTTAAGTATGAAACCGAACAGATACCTTCGCAGGCAGCCTTTTGGGTTAAGCCTCTTTTAATTCTGTAAAAATAGATTTTTTTGCCGTCAATCACGTGCTGCCTCCCCCTCATATCATTAAAGACAGAAAATATTTCTCTGCTAAAGATTCTACCATATGTTTCCCTATCAACATATATACGAAAGAGAGTTTAGGAAAGAAGGAGGTGTAGTACAGGGAAAAAAATAGGATAAGAGAAATAAATAATAGGATGAGGGAGTATTAAAAAACAGGGGCAAACCGCTACATTCTGTCCGTGCAATGAATAGAAAGCAGCTTTTGATAACAGTTTAATAGTTCATTCAGTTCATTTCCGCGGCTGATGGTTTCCTGATTATGAAACCCCTTTTCCATTGCTGAATGAATCACTTCAGTTCTCTTATTTTCTATTAACTCTAGTAATTCCCTGTTTAAGGCTGGACTCATGCCGTTCACTCCTGATTGATTAAGATCTTTCTAACCCCCATCATAAATCAAAAAATAATCCAATAGTAGCAAAAACCGTGGTTTCCAGGTTGAGAAATATTATATAAAACAAGCCATTCTCTAGGTCATTTGGCGGGAAGTTTCTCAACCTTCTACGAAAAAGAAAAAACAGCGGCTCTTTTTGGAGCCACTGAGGTTATCCTTCGTATACATAAAGGGCTTGGTTTTGATTAGGTCCAAACTGGAGGTTGTTCTTTTCTTCATTCGAACTCCATTCACTCGACGGCACCTTTTCACAATTTTTCTTAATCCAGTCAGTTACTTCCTGACTTCCGCGGCCCATTTGATGACCGCATCTCCTCTCGCATGGTCCATCCCAGCTGAGATGGCCACCTGATGGCCGAAATTCCTGGAGAACTCAATCAGCTTCACACGGTGATCCTGCTGTCTGATCTTCAGCAGCTGTTCTGCGGTCGAATCCCGGCTTCCGTCATTCAAAAGAGAAGCTCATAAGGCCTTACTGTGGAATATATGACCGATTTCAGCCAGTGGTACGTATGTTCAATGACCTCTTCTTCATTGAATGCCGGAATAACAACCGAAAACATACCGCTCATCTTTCTTTCCATTATTCATCTCATCCTCTCCTGTCCAACATTTTGGTCAAGCAACTTTAGAGCCAGTTTAGAAGGAGAAGCTTAACTCTTCCTTAAGATTGATAAAAGAAAAAACCAGATTCCAAAGCACAGAATCTGGTTTCGCTTATGTTTCATAGATGATTTGCCCGGTAAGATGCAGATCATAGCCTTTCAGCTGGCTTAACTGGGATTTAAAATCCGAAGAGGACAAAGTGTTCATTACATGATGAAGCAAATGTTTATTTTCATTTGTTTTTAAAATAACAAGATCATATTGTTCTTGAATCATCGGTATAAAATCAACTTCTGCCATCTTTGCCACGTTCTCAATGCCTATGCCTGCATCAGCTTGTCCGCTGGCCACCGCTGAGGCGACAGATAGATGATTGGTTACTTCTGTTTCATAGCCTTTAACGTTTACATTTGAAATTTGATGAAGCCGCAATTGCTCATCAAGCAGCACCCGCGCACCCGAACCTTTTTCCCGGTTGACGATAGTAACAACGGGCTTGGCCAAATCCCTCCAAGTTTTGATTTGAAGAGGATTTCCCTTCCACACATAGATTCCTGCATTCCGGCAAACTAAGTTAATCAGCGCAAAAGGCTGGCTGACCAGCATCCGTTTTACATAAGGCACATTGTATTGTCCGGTCTCTCCATCGTACAGATGGACACTGACAAGATCACACTCTCCATGATACATCGACATTAAACTATTCAAGCTTCCCATATACAGCCTTAAAGGAGGTGTTCTTAATTTAGGCTCCAAGTGCTTGCTGAGCAAGTCAAGCACGATATCCTGGCCGCTGATTACTGTTTGATGCGAATGAAGCGCAGGTACTGCATTCTCGGAATAAGATTTTACCGTTCTGCTCCCTGCTTTATACGCTACAAGATCTTCATGGTCAATCCTCATTTGCCTTCCGACCCTGAAAGCCGAAATCTCACCTTTTTTAATAAGATCATAAATAGTCAGCTTAGAAACTTTTAACAACGCGGATACTTCCTCGATCGTGTATGATACTGGTTTATCCATACAATCCCTCCACTCCCAAGTGTAACTTTTTTTATCGAAAAAGTATTCTTTTATTCTGATTAACCGCATTTATTATAACTAGTTATATCTAGTTATAATCAGTTATAATAAATATGTATTGAATATTGGTAATTGGAGGAGTCTTCTCATGAAAAAAACAGTAAGCCTGCTTCTGCTTCTTTTTTTGTTCACGACAATTACGGCTTGTACGGGCCAATCGGACAAGGATCAGGCTTCAAAAGAAAAACAAACAATCGACTTAACGATCTCTGCTGCCGCCAGTCTAAAGGATGCTCTTACAGACCTTCAGCATACATACGAGAAAAAGCATCCCGACGTGAACCTGCACTTCAATTTTGGCGCTTCAGGTACCTTGCAGCAGCAAATCTCGCAAGGAGCACCTGTTGATCTGTTTTTCTCTGCAGCTCAGGACAAGTTTGAAGCCCTTGTAAAGGATGGAAGTATTGAAAAGAAAGATGGGACAGATTTAGCAGGAAACGATTTAGTCCTGATTGTTCCAAAAGGGTCTGACTCCGGGATAAAGTCGTTCAGTGATTTAACGAACAACTCTGTTAAAAAGGTCTCCATTGGGACGCCTGAAGCCGTACCCGCCGGCCAATATGCCCTGGAATCTTTTAAAAACATGAAGGTATGGAGAGAAGTAAAACCAAAGCTGGTCTATGCAAAGGATGTGCGTCAAGTTCTTTCCTATGTTGAAACAGGAAATGTCGATGCCGGGGTCGTTTATAGAACAGATGCACTGGTTTCAAAAAAAGTAAAGATAGCTGCTTCCGCTGATCCTGAATCTCACTCTCCAATCGTTTACCCATTAGGAGTCATCAAAGACTCAAAACATAAAGCAGAGGCACAAAAATTCTATACATTTCTTAAGAGCGACTCGTCCGTAAAGACTCTTGAAAAATACGGATTTAAAAAGATCAATTAAGAAAAGGCAGATCCTCTCACCGGTGGGTCTGCCTTTTGCCTTTCCTTAATAATATATTTTAGGCCTGCGTATGCGTAAAAAACATTCATAAAGAATTAGTCTTCTCCATACATATAGTATGCACATTACACATTTCTACCTTGGGACAGGAGCTGAGGGATTGAACGTTAAAGTGATCAACCGCAAACTCGCTGTACATGAGGTCAATATTGTGGGTGTCAGCATCTCCTCCATCTTATTGATCGGTGACGCTGAATCCATCTCAACCGGTTCGGCCTTCGATACCCCGCCTACCTCACTCGTTGTTGGTCCTTTATTGACTCCGGTTCAGGGTACGCTTCAAACGAAACCACCTGCCCCTGCTACTCCCGCGCAGGCTGGGGCATCTGTGCCGTTAACACCTGCCGCACCGGGCGCTCCATCTGCAGGCAGTGCAGCACCGGGTGCACCAGCTGCTCCTTCAGGCAGAGGAGGACCCGCATCGTAATGGAAGAGGTAAAGGGGCTGTCCAAGAAGTCTGAAAGCTGTTGATTTCCGTTCCAGGCTGCTCGCTTTTACCGGCGCGAGCTCCTACTTTCGAGGGGCGTGCGGTGATCCTTACCGGCGTGAACGCCTACTTTTTGGTGCAAGCAACCGGCGGGAGTCTCACCTGTCACGCTAGTCCCGCAGGACAAGGAAGGCTCCGGCAGCTTTTTATCGCACGAAGAAAATGTGAAGTTCATTTTCGAGGAGTCTCTCATCTTCCACTTCAATTAACTTTTCATTGAAGATTTTTCAAGCCAAAAAGGGGCTGCCTGAAGGTCAATTTTCGACTTTCTGGACAGCCCCTTTCTTTAAAATGTTTATTTTTTATTGATTTCCTTTTTTGACCCACTCAGCAACCGTCACTGTCCGTTTTGCCTGATGAATGACGGCATCTTTCACATCATCCTTCATGTTTCCATTTTGGTCCACCGTAACACTGGTTCCATATGGATTGCCGCCAGCTCCATATAAGACGGGATCCGTATAACCCGGAGTCGCCACAATAGCACCCCAATGGTACATCGTTGTATATAGAGAAAGGATTGTAGCTTCCTGTCCGCCATGCGGATTCTGGGCAGATGTCATGGCACTGGTCACTTTATTTACCAGTTTTCCATTAAACCAAAGGCCACCCGTCGTATCGAGAAATTGCTTAACCTGAGCAGGCACGTTTCCAAAACGGGTAGGGATGCTGAATATAATGGCATCTGCCCACTCTAAATCATTTAGAGAGACTTCAGGAACATCCTTCGTCTCATCTACGTGCGCTTTCCATGCAGCATTTGATTCAATGGCCTCAGGTGGTGCAAGTTCAGGCACTTTTACCACTTTTACTTCTGCTCCTGCTTCTTTTCCTCCTTCCGCAGCCCAATTCGCCAGCTTGTAGTTGGTTCCTGTAGAACTGTAATAGATAACCGCCAGTTTAACGTTTGACATGCAATCCATCTCCTTCGTTATAAAAGTACATATCTCTTTAATATCCTATTGTCCGCACTTTAAACCTGTCATTTAAAGTAAATAAGCAGATTTAGAAAATACCTTATAACGTTTCGGAAAGATCTTATTGATTGGCAGACGATCTGAGGATGACAACCTGATTGATGTCATAGAAGTCGGCGGACGGTTTAATGTAAGCAATGCTTGTCAGTCCGTAGGGATCCGGTTTCACTTTGACGATGGTTCCGATATCCAGGTTAGGCGGCAGAATCTCGCCCAATCCTGAAGTTACTACCTTTTCACCCTTTTTAATGTTTTTATTCAAAATGTCTCGTACCATTAAATATTTATTGCTAGGGTCGTAGCCGTTCAGGATACCGTTGATGTTCTTTTTTCCCTTGATGGAGGCAGAGATACGGTATCTTTTATCTTTGCTGCTGAGCAGCTTGACTTCTGAGGATGTTGGTTTTACATTGGTTATTTTTCCGATCAATCCGTCTTTCGTGATAACAGCCATGTTGTTTTGAACCTTGTCTTGGCTTCCTTTATCAATAACAACGGTTTCATACCAGCTGGATGAATCAGAATTTCTGTACATAACGCTGGCTTGCAAGGGATCGTATTGTTCCACTTCTTTAGTTTTATCTACAACGGCTTGAAGGTTTTTATTTTCTTTTTCAAGTTCCACTTTTTGTACAGAAAGAGATTCCTGTTCCTGGAGCTTTGATTTTAAGATTTTATTTTCTTTTTCGATGGAAGCCATATCTTTAACATTATGAATGACATTAAGAATGGGTTGTTTTCCAGGAATATTAATATTTGTGAAGTAATACAGCAGCATAACGGCTAAAACAGCCGTACAAAATAATAAAAGCAGAAATTTAAAACTTAAAAATCTCATGAATGAAAATTCACCTTTCATGTTATTGTTTCAATCACAGTAAAAGGCAGCAAAATGCTTCTGATCTGCTGCCGCCTGTAAGACAATTTATAAATTATTTCTCCTACCATATATTAACACAGTTGAATATAAACAGATCACACAATACTATCATCTTATCGTTATTTGTCAAATGGACCATGAATATATAAATATTTACACACAATTATTAGATGCCCATCTGTTTCAGGCACTTCCCGAGAACCGTGTTTTCAATTTTATTCACCGCGCCATACTTTTCAGCGTAGATCTGCTGGACAATCTCCCGTATATGTTCATCATGGACATTTTCACAGTCCAAATTCTTAAATAGAAGATTAAGAGGCACTGTGGGGCCATCCGGATGAAGCGGAGGCTGCACATAGTCTATACCAAGACAGGGTTGGTATTGGTTTTTGGCAAAAAACTGCATTCGTTTTCTGCATTCCATTTGTTCCATTGTTGTAGAAGCTTCTTCTTCCTTTTCTGTTTCCAAAATAATGCCGCTCACCTTGCTCTTCCCCGCTAAAATGGCTGCTTCATTGAAGACGTCTTCCATTTTAGCAAGTGTTTTGGATCCCATGCCCATGTTTCGGTGGTTGGGGTCTGCAGCGATATAAACAACAAAGCCTGTATTCACTTCTGCTAAATAGTGCCCGGCTGCAAATGACAAAAGCTGGTCCTCTTCCACGCCGATCAGCAAACAGAATTGATTGGGAACAGCGGTCTGCGCATACTGAAAGCCGCTGTAAAATACATCATGAGGTTCTCTTACCTCCAAGGGAAATGACCGGTCGTACAGCGCCAGCACTTTATCCATCCTAGAGGGATTTTGACCTCTCGTCTGTTCCCATTGAATCGCCATCCTGCATTTCCCCCTTTAAACTTCTACTATTATAACGCAATTTGGTGCCAGGCACCTCAATTACACAAGTGTGTAAATGGGGTGCCTGGCACCAGCAATGAGAACTAATTTTTTCTATGATGGAAGGGGCATTTGCCCTCAATTGGTTTTACATCATCACCGATAAAGTATTGCTTCCACTCACGATGCTCAGGGTCGCCATAATGGCTGATGTTCGGATGCGTCGGCAGGTTATCCCACTTTTCCACCCGTTCCCGAACCTTATCCCGTGACATGATTCCGCCTTTCGATGTTCCTTCAAGACCCTCGAATATTCTTCGCGGCTGGAACCCAAGTACAAGACTGTTGCCAAGGTCTCTTGTTTTTCTCTGTTTGTAGGCTGGTGCATTTCCGAACACAAAGAACGGCTCTCCTGCAAAGGTAAAGTTCCATAAATAATGATCCGGATCTGTAGGCTTATCCTCAGGCCAATCTTTCTCATCCTGATCATGCATGTATTGAAGCAGGTTCCAGAAATATTCCCTGTAGTAAGGAATGGATTTCTCTTCTGTTTCCGGCTCTACAAAAACAAATAATCCGTAGCGAATGAGTTTCGGTGCATCAAACAGCTGGATAAATTCTTCGACGGCTCCAGGCAAGTTTGACCAATCTGCCTGTGAAACATAGGCATACCGCAGCTCGCCCTTCTTTTCCGCATTCATGCCGAAATAGCAAGGAAACGTTTTATCTGTCACTGTCTCATGAAAGTTTTTGTATTCTCGAATCACCCATTCCGGAACGATTTCCGGGTTTATCATATCTTCTTTTTCAAGAAGATATTTATTCGCTGTTTTCAAGCATATCCCTCCATTGCATCCACTAGATTCAAATTACTGACTCAGCTATTGTAGTTATATGAAACAGTACCCTGAGAGCCTTTCGTTTAAACTGCACGATCAAATGTAAAAAATGCCCCCTTAAAGGCGGCATTCCATTTCTATATAACTTGCTTATTTTCTTAAGATAGGCATTGTGCAGCATCGGAACGATCCGCCTGATTTGATGATCTCAGATAAGTCGACTTCAATGACTTCATATCCTCTTTTTCGAAGATTGTTGTTCACCTTAGGATTCACTGGCAGGCTGAATACTTTTTTATCCCCAATGGAGAGTACGTTCGTGCCTAACAAGAACTGTTCTTCCTTGCTGACTTCAATCAAATCATATCTTTTGGCTAAAAAGTCCAGTTCCTTTTTACGGAATGCCTGCGGAAATACGAGTGCTTCCGCGGATGAAAGAATGTTGAATACACAATCAAGATGCAGATACTTTGGATTAAACGGCATGGAAACCACCTTGTGTTCTGGCAGCCTTTCCCGCAAAGACTGGATAGATGACTGTGCTGTCCGGCCGCTTACACCAATATAGATTGTATCCCCATCAACCAGCACGTCTCCGCCCTCCATCTTTCCGTCAGAAATCTTTTGAAGGCGGACATTTTTGTTTCCCAGCCATTCTTTTAATATGTCTTCCTCACCTTGCCTGATTTTACTTCCCATAGAAGAAACAAAAATAGTGGACCCCAGTGTAAAGCCAATATCACGTGTAAATACCTGCTCAGGAAATTCCTGATGAGGGGGAAGTTCAATTACCTCAACTCCATGAGATCGAAGGGTTCGGACAAAATTCAGATGCTGATTGGTTGCTAATGTCTTGTTTATATTTTCATCTGCATAATGCCGCTGTGTTTCATTGATAACTTCAGAGATATGCATAAATTTGGGTTCACATACGACTACACGGGCGAGTGAATCATATTCGCTCCTGCACGATACTTTTTCTGTTGGTTTGAGTGTGATGGCCATTCTGTACCCCCGATTCAAAGATTTATTGTGATATTTCCCGTTTTCCTCTCGAGGTTAAACAGTAAATTTAAAATAAGTGAGGCTCAACGCAAAAAAAGCAGCCGTTGCATGAAACGGCTGCTTCTGTTCACCTATTCTTTTATCGCGAACTCAAGTCTATAACTGATTCTATAATTTGATCCCAGTCTTCACTATGAATCTCATGCCCGGATCCTTCCAGCGTCACCAATTCTGCATGGGGGATGGCTTTCACGAGAGCAAGCCCGTGTTCGTATGGAAGAGCAGGATCATCCGTGCCATGAATAATAACAGCAGGAACGCTGATTTCACCCATTCTATCAAAATACTCCCCGCCGCCCTGCAGCATCGCATGATTAAATCGGCTCGTCAGCTGTTTCGCCCGGTTAACTTCTCTTTCCGCCAGCTTATACATTCTCTCCTGCTCATATGGCTTGGAACCGGCTAGTGTTTTCCAGCCATCTGCGAGAAAAGAAATAACAGACGCCCGATCCGACCAATCCAACGTTGCACTTTTCGCATGATAATCCAGTATTTTCTGATCCATCGGCGGCAGCTGCTCCTGCTCTTTTCCAAACACGCTTGAAGCAATGACTGAAAGAGAGAGCACACGTTCCGGATACCTCAAAGCAAGGATTTGGCCGATCATACCACCCAACGACATCCCGACAATATGGGCTTTTTCAATAGAATAAGCATCCAATACACCAGCTGCATCATCAGCCAAGTCCGATATCGAATAGTTTGACGTGCCTGGCTCATAAACGGTTGATCTTCCTAAATCCCGATGATCGTAGCGGATAACAAACCGCCCTGAATCTGCGAGGCGGAGACAGAAGTCCTCATCCCACCAGTCTAAAGAAGACATTGCTCCCATGATCAGCAGCATCGCAGGATCTTTCGGATTTCCAAAGCATTCTGTACATATCTCTACTTTATTAATGTTCAGTATTTGTTCTCTCATGTTTAATACCTCCGTGTTTTTTATTATCCAACCGCCGTATTTTTGGCGCAGATCAATAAACTCTCTACGGAGTATTTGGCCTGCACCCTTAATTATCTTTGTTTGATCCACTTGATAATCATGACGAGGCCTCCTTTTCACTGCATTAAAAAAAGGGGATTTCCCCCAATTGAGTATAGCATGGTTTTTCCAAACTTTACTTGAACATTTTTCCCTATTTATGCTAAGATGCTACTATACCTTTTAATTCTAGGTAGGTGAAAATAAATGTTTAATCGTGAACTTTTAAAAGGCAGTACTTCCTTGATTGTTCTTCAGCTGCTTGCTGAGCGGGATATGTATGGGTATGAGCTCGTAAAAGAGCTGGAAAAACGAAGTGACCAGCATCTGCAGGTGAAAGAAGGTACTCTCTATCCTGCCCTTCACAAGCTCGAAAAGCAGGAATACATTGAGTGCTACTGGCAAGAACAAGCAAAGGGCCCGGCACGAAAATACTACCGGATTACCGAAGAAGGCATACAGATGCTAAAAGAAAAGACATCCGAATGGGAGCAATTCGTTCAAGTAATAAACAAGGTGATGAGAGGTCCGGAGCATGATCCATCTTGAAGCTAAAGAACTTTATTTACAGCAATTAAAAAAGGAATTAAAGAAACACCCCCAGCGAGAAAGCATTGTACAGGACTACGAAGCCCATCTCTATGAGCTAGTGGCAGAAAAAGAAGACGAAAAAAAGACGGCGGAAGAGTGGCATTTACTTTTTTCAGAGGTGATTGGACATCCGAGGGAAGTTGCCTCCATGTGGAAGGAAGAGCTCTCTGTTACACCCAATAAGACCTTCTACCTTTTTCTTTTGATGAACGCTGCTTTTTTTGTGGCAGGAAGTTTACTGACTTTCGCTCATCTTCTGAATGAATACACATGGATTCAAGCTGTCTGGCGCTCCCTAACCTCCATTCCTTTCATCATCATGATGCTTTACATGGGGTTTTGGGCATTTCTCGGTTACGAAATCGGAAAAAGCTTTGGAGCAAGAGGACGGCCGCTGCTGAAAAAGACGTTCCTTATTTCCGTTCTTCCCAACCTGGTCTTGATGCTCCTCGTCCTGTTTCGCATCATACCCCATGAATGGTTTCATCCGCTCCTCTCCACTACATTTATTATGTTGTGTATCGCAGCCACCATTCTGCTGTACCCGATTTGCTGGATCGCCTTCCGATGGGGGAAAAAACAGTCACTTTAATTTTTTTTTGGTTAACTACATAGAATTACTCAGTATATAGAAAAACGATATAGGAGGAATATGATCATGATGGAGATTCAAACTTCAAAGAGTGATTTGGTTTTTTTAGTGATATGCGCCTTGCTCGGATTATTGGCTGAGCTTTCCTTTTTCCACGGGGAGATCGGGATTTCCTATTTCCTTTTTGTTACGGCATTTTATTGGGCATTCTTTTGCCGGTTTAGAGGATTTCCGTTCACCAACCGGCGGATTGGCTTTTTGCTGCTATTCTGTATCTGGCTGCTTTCCGCCGGCTATTTTCTTTATTGCAACACGCTGTTTTATGCACTGAATATTTTGGTCATTCCCGTCTTGGTCATTTTGCACGTCATTTTGATTACTGGATCGCCCACTATGGACTGGTATCGTCTTTCCTTCATACCTTATGCGTTTTCTAAGCTGTTCGCACTCTTTCCTTACAACATCGTTTTTTTTGCAAAAGAAAAAGAAAATGTGAAGACAAAGGTCGACAACAAAGCTTATCAAGTGATCACCAAAATTGGTATCGGCCTGCTCATCTCGGTTCCGCTGCTTCTGATCGTTGTTAATCTCCTTTCTTCGGCAGATTCAGAGTTCAGCCGAGTGATCGACAGATTCCCTTCTCTCTTTGTTCATGTCAACTTGCTGGAAGGAAGCTTTCGAACGATCGTAGTCCTGCTCTATACGTTTGGATTCTTTGGTTTTTTACAACTGTTAAAATCAAAGTGGGAGCCGCCAGCCCTTCTTGAAATGAAGGGTAAGCCAAAGTTTTGGGATCCTGTTATAGTTTCGACGCTTCTCGTTATGATCAATGCGGTTTACGTTCTTTTTGTAACCATTCAGTTTCAATATTTTTTCAGCGGCAATTTACAGGACAGCTATACGTTTGCAGAATATGCACGCCGAGGCTTTTTCGAGCTGATGGCTGTTACCATGATCAACCTAACCTTTTTGATCGGTACGCTCTCGTTCAGTAAAGAGAGCGGCAAAGGCATCAGGCTCTTCATCAAAGTCATGCTCACTTTATTGGTAGCCGTTAGCGGAGTCATGCTAATTTCTGCTTTTATGAGATTGTCGTTGTACGAGAGTGCCTACGGATACACACTCGCGAGGGTATTGCCTCACTCGTTCATGATTTTCCTGGGTGTTATCTTCCTTTATACTTTGATCAATGTATGGATTGAAAGGCTTTCGCTGATCCGCTTCTACCTGGTCTCTTCCCTTGTCTATTACACGCTATTAAACATGGTGAACATTGATCAGTTTGTGGTAGACCAGAACTTGCAGCGATACAAGGACACAGGAAAAATAGATATTTATTATCTCGATTCGCTTTCTTATACGGGAGTGCACGGATTGCTGGACCTGTATGAAAGCCATCCAGATCTGCCAGGTTTGGAGAAAGCTTTATCGGACCGAAAAAAGTACACCTTTGCAGAAGATCACTCCTGGCAATCGTTTAACATCGTGAAACGCTCTGTGCGGGAACGGCTTCAGGAGTTCAGCAAGTAATACTAAGGGGCTGTCCTGAAAGTCGAAAATTGACCTTCAGGCAGCTCCTTTGACTTGAAAAATCTTCAATGAAAAGTTGATTGGAGTGCAAGGTGCGAGACTCCTCGAAAATGAACTTCACATTTTCTTCGTGCGATAAAAAGCTGCCGGAGCCTTCCTTGTCCTGCGGGACTAGCGTGACAGGTGAGACTCCCCCAGGCGCTTGCGCCAAAAAGTAGGCGTTCACGCCGGTGAGGCTCACCGCACGCCCCGCGAAAGTAGGCGTTTACGCCGGTAAAAGCGAGCAGCCTGGAGCGGAGATCAACAGCTACCAGACTTCTTGGACAGCCCCTTTTCCTCGCTTCGTTCCCTTATTTTAAAAAATACTCTTTGTAGTAGACAACTGTAGCAATTAGAGAAAGGACCGTATAGGCAATCGCGGTATAAAACGGAATGCCGGGTGTGTAGGCTTTTTTTTCCTCCTCAACCTTCATTCCTGTTTGTGCCTGTGCCTGAAGCCGAATCATATTGGACGTTAAACCGCCGGATGAAGTAAAAAACTTAAAAACAACAGCTGAAAGCAAACCTACAATGAACGCTAAATCAATAAAATGGACGTTTATGACAAATGAGAAGACAACATTAACCAAAACGATTACTGCTGATGTAACGATGAATACAATTACATTTTTCATTATATCCCCCCTAATCGTTACCTAAAATCTACTCTCTTGCCTCTGCATATTTAGAATCTGAGATGGTTGTAGGCACTACCAGCACATCGTTGCCCTCTTTTTCACCTTTACAGCCTGTCAGCACAACATTTCGCCACTCCAGTGCTTTACATTGATAGGTTTTTAGCTCGCCAAGACCAGGGACGGTATTTTTATAGATAAAACGCTTCCCGTCAAAAATTAGCTTATTCTTATACACTCTATTTTTCTTTATATAATAGATGTTTGTTTGAAACGGCTCTCCCTTCTCTCCCTTTCTAGTAAGCCGAAGCATGTACTCCAAATTATCTGTTTTGCTGTCGAACATTTCTATTCCTGCTTTTAAATAAGAGACAACCTCGCCTTTTTTATTCGCTTCCTTTAGGACGCTTGCTTTGACCATTTGGCGTTTTGTCAAGGCATTCCCTGAATTCGGATCAAGCTTGGCAGTATGGTCAGTCACAAGAGAAGCTGTAATGAAGAAAAATAAGGCGCAGACGATTACACTGACAATCGGCATAATAACCGTTTTACGGCGGAAAGCAGTACTCTCTGATTTCATATCCCTGTACCTTTGATGGACGATTTGCCGTTGTTTTTCGCCAAAGTTCCGGTTCTTAAAGGTGGTATTTTCCATGTGGTTTCTAAATCCTTTTAGTTCCTCCATGTCACTGCCCTCCTTTTAAAGAGTGTTTCAGCAAACTTTTTGCTTTCGTTAATCTTGATTTAATCGTGTTAATGTTGATGTTCAATGATTCACTGATTTCCTGAAGTGACAACTCATCATAATAAAAGAGAAAGATCACTTCACGGTATTTCACCGGCAACCGAAAAATGTGCTGATATAGGGTTTGTTTTTCATCTTTATAAAGAGCCAGATCTTCAACGGAAGAAGAGGTTCCTTTTATGTACTTTTGAATTTTTTCTGTGACCACAGAGTAACGGTAATGAGCGCTTTTGATATAGTCTTTGCAGTGGTTGATGGCAATCTTGTAGATCCACGTCTTTCGTTTGGCTTCACCTCTATAGGTGTCAGCTTTGCTATAAATTTTCACAAAAACATCCTGCGCCAGATCCTCTGCCAGATTCCATTCCTTCACATACGTATAACAAAGGTACAGAACATCCTTGCCGTAATCCTTCATGATCTGCTCCATCAATTCTTTCAAATACAGGCATACTGTTAAACTGCTGATTGTGCATGATACCATCACCACCAACCCCTCTCTACTACTATAGACGAAGTTTAATGGAAGGAAGTTTATATTTTAGAAAAAAAAGTAAAAATCCAAAAAAAAAAGGACCCTGAATAAGGTCCTTGATCTCACAACTATGATAAGCTGCTTTTCACTGCTTCTTTCTCATTGCTTTCTTCTGATTCCCAGCCTTTGCAAACATCTATCCATTCCTTAGCATTGGAATACTCGTATATCTCATCAATTGTTAGTTCAATTGCAGAATTCGAACTGCCACATGCCGGAAAGAGTGTTTGAAATCTTTTCATCGACTCATCCAGATAGACATCAATCTCATTCTTTAAACCAAACGGACAAACACCGCCTACCGCATGACCGGTTTGCTCCAGCACTTCTTCCGGGGAAAGCATCTTCGCTTTAAAACCGAACTGCTGGCGGAATTTCTTGTTATCAATCTTCGCATCTCCTGCCGCTACGATCAGCATAGCGGGTCCATCTTCTCCTTTGAATGATAACGTTTTGGCAATCCTTGCAGGAATGACACCAATCGTATCGGCTGCCTGTTGAACGGTTGCACTGGATGCATCGAATTCCATCACATCTTTTTCCCGGTTCCATTGCTTCAAATAAGCTTTAACGCTTTCAATCGACATTTCTATCATCCTTCCATGCTGATATTGATTAATTACCTTTTTCAAAATGTTTTAAAAAGATGGATGAACCTTGATAAATCAACGTTTTTCAGATTTTCATTTTGGTCCGAAGACCATCACCTCAACTTTGAGAATAAGTAACTTTTCTCTTATGCCTGTCGAATGCTTGATTGTTCGGTTTGAGTATTAACCCATTCCTGCTGACGGAACTCTTTTTCCCACTTTGAAACCACAATACAAGCGAGAACATGTCCGGGTGTATTACAGGCAGTACGTGCCATATCCAGCACACGGTCAATGCCTGCGATAATGGCGACGCCTTCTGCAGGAAGCCCTACTGCTGAGGCGGTGGCTAAAAGTACAACCAGCGAGCCGGATGGAACAGCCGCAATTCCTTTTGAGGTTGCAACAAGAACCCCCATTAAAATTAACTGTTGGCCAAAATCCATTGGGATTCCAAATGCTTGTGCTAAGAAAATAGAGCAAACTGAAAGGTACAATGTCGAACCATCACAATTCAATGATAGTCCAGAAGGAATAACAAAAGATACAACACGTTTCGAACAACCATATGCCTCCATTCTACTCATTAACTGCGGAAGAATAGTTTCCGTACTTGTTGTAGAAAATGCGATAAGGAACAAATCCCATATCATTCGAAACAATTTAAAGTAAGAAATCTTTAAGAACCAAGCGATCAAAGGAAACAGACCGAAAATAACAATAGCAAGCCCAAGATACACGACCCCAATTAACTTTGCCATAGGGACTAAAAGGGCGATACCAAACTGACCTACAGAGGCTGCCATGAGAGCGAGTACACCAATCGGTGCAGTTACCATGACCATTTGTGTCAGTTTAAACATAATTTTGGCGACTGACTCCATAAACTTTATTGCCGGCTCTGACGCTTTGCCAATGGCTCCAGCAGCAACACCAAATAATATAGCGAAGAATATAACAGCTAACAAATCACTTTTTGCCATCGCATCAACAATGTTGCTTGGGATGATGTTAACTAGCATTGTTTTAAAATCAACAACTTTGGAAACGCCCTCATTTAATGGTGCGATATCATTCTTTGCAAGATGAGACATATTAAGCCCGGCACCTGGCTTTAAAGTGTTAGCAAGTAAAAGACCAATACCTAGAATCAACGTGGTAATGAATTCAAACCAAATAATTGTTTTAAGTCCTAATGAACCCATTTTTTTCATGCTTCCGCCGCCTGATGACCCAATGACAATTGTAGTGAAAACAATAGGCACAACAATCATTTTAATAAGATGAATAAAAGCGTCCCCAACTGGTCTTAAAGCTTGGCCAAATTCAGGAAAAAAATGTCCGATAAGCGCTCCTATAACCAATGCAATTAACACTTGAAAAGCAAAAAACTTTTTCATAGGCTGTCCTCCCTGAACGAAAAATTAATAGCATCGTCTCATTTTATATTATTTCTTTCTCTTTTGAACCTTTGCAATGAGAAAGTAAAAATCGCATCTAAAATTATTTCTACATTTTTCATGGATAACCTCCAATATAAATAATTTTGTGAATATTGTAATATCATAGTCCCTAAATTGGACCATAGTACCGATATTTTACATTTATCCACACTATGGCTTTCAAAGGTAGGCTCCATCATACAAGACCATTTTTAATAAGCTAATAAAGATATAAAGAAGAAAAGCAAATTTTTTGGAGTCGGATAGCGAAGAGCTTATCAACTCGTGTAAAAGAACAAAAGAGGAGGGAAAACGAACTTTGTCGATTTCACAATAAAAAAAGCACCGCTGGAAAATCCAACAGTGCCTCATTTTTGCCTTGCAACGTCCTACTTTTACAGGGTGAAGCCCCCAACTACCATCGGCGCTGAAAAGCTTAACTTCCGTGTTCGGTATGGGAACGGGTGTGACCTCTTCGCTATCGCCACCAGACTATACGCTTTGTGATCAACGGCGATCTTCTTCGTCAGCGCACTCCTCCTCTTCCTCATGTACGTCTAGGTACACTCCGGAGACTCGTCGTTTGCTTCCTTGTATATCTTGTCGCTGACAAACCTTGTTTTGAGGTATATTCCCTCAAAACTAGATAACTTTATCCAAACTTTCACTGATGCTAACGTCCAGCTCCATGAACCATATCCTCGAGGTCGTTGCAATCCCTCCTACGAACACCAAAAACGTGTTCTTGTCAGGATCTCCAACGCTTGTCGGATATAAACGGTTCATACCGCTTTTGTTAATAAGGATAAGCCCTCAACCGATTAGTATCTGTCAGCTCCAAGTGTCACCAGTTGTTATAGCCTGTGCAAATAAGCTTTTACAATGGATATTTGCCCTTTTAAAAAGCAAAATAACTTTCCAAGATATAGCTAAGTTAATCAATTTGGCTAAATAAAGAAAAAGCTTCCAAACAGCAGGTTGGAAAGGTTATTTGGCATGCGTATGTTTAGCATATAAAAATCTATTTAATTAAAAAAATTTTGACAAACTATTAGCTGGTTTAGTTGTAGAATGATCAAACTAAAGAATGGGATTAGTGATAACGTTCACCCCAACAGCACAATTTTTTTAGAAATAAGTAGCTTGTCCATGCCAACGTCTCTCTATATGCATTTAATAGAGTAGGAGGTGAAATTAAATGGGAGAAAAAAAGAAATCTCGAAAAAAAATTTATTGTGATCCAGAATATATTGTTAAAGACGTATATACCGAAAAAGAAGTAACATTCGTTCACCCTATCATCCGTATTAAAAAAGAGCATATCAAATATGTCCCTCGCCATGTCTATAAAGAAGAATCAATACATGAGATCATAGACCCTGGCTTTCCAAAATGTGATTGCAAGAAGAAAAAGAAGAAAGAATTTGATGAGTCTAGTTCCAGTTCCAGCTCCAGCAAAAAGCACGTTGAGTCGAGTTCCAGCTCCAGCCCCATCAAAAAACACGTTGAGTCGAGCTCCAGCTCCATCAAAAAACACGTTGAGTCGAGCTCCAGCTCAAGCTCCTTCAAAAAGCACGTTGAGTCGAGCTCCAGCTCAAGCTCCTTCAAAAAGCGCGTTAAGTCGAGCTCAAGCTCCAGCAAAAAGCACGTTGAGTCGAGCTCAAGCTCCAGTTCCAGTTCCAGCTCCTTCAAAAAGAAAAAGAAGAAATATCGCTGGTAATTAATTATTTCTATAGAACGCCTTTAAGGCGTTCTCACAGACCGTAGACAAACCCCTTTTCAATTTTCTTTGAAAAGGGGTTTGTCCGTTTTTATAGAGGGAAATAATCGTTGATTCAAACTGGACATGGGCCTCGCTATGTCCAGTTTGCCAGTTTTTTTAGATTCATGGCAGCGAACGTAAGCAATGTTAGAGGGTACTACTCCAAGCAATACCTCTTTCGGAAGCAATAATTATTTAATTATCTTCAGTGTACTGAACAAAGTTTGTTCGGTCAGATGAAAGACATGAGGTGAAGGAGTTCCATGCTGCCATTCCTTCTGAAATTTTTCAGAAGAACGCTGCAGGACGGAAGCACCTGCTTCAGTAGAAAGTACAGATTTCCACATGGCCGTTGTATGATCGGTGTCTTCTCCCCTTAAATCGATGAGATTGGTCCCATGTGCTGTGGCCATTCCAGTGTTTAAGGTAGTTGCCAGCAACCATTTGCGCTTCATCTTCTCGAAATCCACATGAGGCAGCATCTCAATTAGAAGTTCCCCGCCCCATGGAGGAATAATGATATCGATCCCTTCACTCTGCATCGCCTCGTTAAATTCATCGCCACGTGCTTCTGCATCTGCTGATTTGGCCTTGCTTTGTGTCCAAGGCGTCTTGCCGCTTTTTACTTGGAATCATTCATCCTTCATTTGCTGAATGGCTTGTTATAAAAGGTCATGAAGCTCAGGCTGTAAACCAGACGAAGGGGCTGTTACCCCAATAGTGGCTCCTTTTTTTAGATATGGATAGATGATCATTGCAGTCCCCCCTTTTATAGAGCCTTGTTCATGACGATCCGGTTTTCGTTCACTCTGAAACCATTTTTCTCGTAAAACGCTTGTGCCAATCCTTCCTTAGCTGTTAATAAATATAGACTTTGAATCTCTCTTTTTTTCAGTTCTACTTCAAACCCATTCAGCATTTTAGTGCCATAGCCCTTCCCTTGAATCTTGTTGTTTACACAGAGTTCAGCAATATAGAACGTTAAACCGTTATCGGTCTTTTTGCTGTTGCCCGCTATAAAGCCAATGAGCTGGCCGCTCTCATAAAATACATAACCGAGAAACTTTGGTGTATTCAGCAAATCGGATAACCTTTCCTTTGCCGTTTCAACGGTCCAGTTCTCACTCCAAGGACTGCTGTTAAAAACGTTTTGATACAGTTCAATACAGGCATCCAGGTTTTCTTCTTTCATCAAAACACTTTGTATAGACACTACCATTCTTCCTTTCTTTTCACGGGTTATCTGCCAATTTCCCAAACTTTATCTTATATTCATTCTAATAGAGCTGGTACAATTTAGAAACTAAAAAAGCAGCTAAGAAGCTGCTCGGCAATCGGTATAGATCCGTTTATTGTACAAGTTTCTTTGCCGTTCCTTTCTGGAAAAAACCATGCAATTAGGCAGCAAAAGTGTTTTCCCGACAGTGGAGACTCTGAAAATGCTTTTCAAACGGTTTAAACGCGACACTATTCGATGGATTTCTACCTGTTTATTTTTTAATAGAACTTATCAAAAGTTCTCCACTCTCTCCTTTGTGCCACTTTTTGCATAACGCTTAACCAAACGACTAGAAATCATAGTTTTATAAACAATTTGTGATGACACAACACCCAGCAATGCCCCTGCTATTACATCGATGGGGATAATGTATACCCACCCAAACGCGTGAAAAGGCGACGCAAAAAGCGAGCAGAAGACAAATGAAGCCTTCTTTCCTTCTGAAGAACCAAATGGTGGTGCAGATTGAAAAGAAGATTATGGCATGGTCACTTGGAAATGAATTATCAATTCCATGCTCGACCAGCTGATGCACGTTCGACAGTTCCGCAAAAGGCTGATGATGAGAATAGAGCAGACCTGCCAGTTTGCCAAGAATCTCTGCTATCCCACAACTCACGATCGCAAAAACCATCATCAGCCGGTTGCGGTTGGAGCGAGTGAAACAGTAGCCGATAACAAGGATTCCAAGTGCATAGAGCATATACTTCGCTAAAAACACCATGACTGGGTTTGCAGCGGAAAAACTGCCGGCCAGATCATTGATACTCCTAAAGGTTTCATTATTAAATTGTGTAAGTGTCATTTTTCGCCCCTTTTTTAATGATTTTTCCTTTTTCCTCTATTTCTATTTTATGAGGGAACGAGGCTCCTTTACCATGTGCAAACCTTACACTTTCTTACAATGATGTAAGGTTGCCATTAAAAAAGCGGAACCCTGAAAAAAGGTTCCATCCCCCTCGTTATTTACTTCGTGATTGCTGCATATTTAACTTTTGTCACGCTTTCTAAATCTCTCGGTGACAGGTCGATCTGCAGTCCAATCTTTCCTCCGCTTACGATGATGGTCTCCTGTGCTTTCGCCGCTTCTTCTATGATTGTAGGAAGCAGTTTTTTCATGCCTACAGGCGAGCAGCCCCCTCGAACATATCCTGTAACGGCCAGCAATTCTTTTACAGGAAGCATTTCCACTTTCTTTTCATCGACCGCTTTGGCCGCTTTCTTTAGGTCAAGCTCCGCTTCGACGGGAATTACAAAAACATAATATTCCTTGCCAGAGCCTTGGGCAACCAGTGTCTTGTATACAACCCCCGGCTCACGCCCTATTTTGCGAGCCACAGATACCCCATCAATCTTGCCGTCCTCTGTACTGTAACTCATAATTTCATAGTCTATTTTTTCCTTGTCCAGTATTCTCATCGCGTTCGTTTTGGTTTTTTTCATATCCTTCTCCTTATTTCCTGTTTCTTCTCATTATAAAGGACTGCTTAGACCTGCTACTTCTTTTCTCTTCGCCTGCAGCAAGGAAAAAGACAAGACAGCAGAAACCATAATTAGAGCAGCTCCAAGAATGTAAACGGCACGGATGTTGATTGCATCTGCTACAAAGCCCATTAAAAATATAGATAGGCTCGTAATGATGGACAATAGAATTCCCCTGCTGGCGTACACTTTGGGCAGATGTTCACTCTCAATGTTGGTTTGGAAAGCTGTTTGCTGTGCAACATCCCTGAGCTGATAGGCAGGTCCCATGGCCACACACAAAAGAAGTGCAAAGAACGGAACACTGTTTAAACCATATAAAAAGGTAAAAAGGCTGAACAGGAATGATCCTGCTGCCATGCTTAAGATTAGATGTTTCTGAATTCTTTTGGCCAGCCATAGGGTGCAAATTCCGCCTAGAATCGTTCCGGCATAATAGCTAGCGTTAATGAACCCCCACCATTGCTCGCCCCTATGTAAAACTTCTTTTACATAAATCAGTGTCAGCGAACCGATCCAAATCGAGCCTGCCACTCCTTCAATAGCATCCATCAACGTCACCATACGCAGGGATGGAATTTTCCACAAGTAGATCCAGCCCTCTTTCATTAGGGCCCATTTCGTTGAAGGGAAAGGTTTTACCTCCTCTTTCTCATAAAAATACCGGCCGCAAATGATTAAGCAGATTACCGCCAGCCACATGAGAGCAGCCGTCACGATCAATACAGGACTGTGCCCCCATTTAATGACTGCGTAACCTGTAAATGTGTATCCTGCAATCTGTACAGATTGATTCGTAATCGCTAAAGAACTGTTTACTTTTACAAGTTCTTCCCTCAGAACTATTTTTGGTACGACCGAACTGAGGAAAGGGCTCCCCCATCCTTCAATGAACGAAATGATGAGGATAAATGCAAGCAGCCATATAATATGAGAGGCAATCGAACCGAATCCGATAAGAAGCAAAGTGAGCAGCAGTGCTTTAATCCCCTGCAGACTAATGAGAAGTTTGCTGAATTTAAATTTATTCAGCAGCAATGGTGACGTAAATCCTGCAGAAAGACGGGCAACTGCCTGAAAAAGCGGGAATAATGAAGAGATTAATGCGGATCCCGTTTTTTGATAGATAAATGTCGTAACCGCCATGATATAGACCACGTCGGCTAAAGATATGCTCGTTTCTGCAATCCAGAAACTGATAAACGGAGTCCTTTGCATCAGCTGTTCATTCCTTTTTTTGTAATTTATATTTATTATAATATTATAAATATTTTCATTGAACAATAAGTATTTCCACATAAAAAAGCCTGGCACATGATATGCCAGACTGATTTTAATGCTGTTTTTTAGTTTTTGTATTCCATATAGACAGCATGTGTCACAAGGAAATCTTCCACGCCATGTTTTCCGTCCGCGCCGCCAAGGCCAGATTTTCTGCGGCCAGCGTGATAACCCTGGATGGCTTCAAAGTTTTCCCGGTTTACAAAGGTTTCACCAAATTTCAATTCATTGGCAGCCCTCATCGCTTCGTGCACGTTTTCCGTATAGATGGAAGAAGAAAGACCGTAATCGGAATCATTGGCCCATTCGATCGCCTCGTCAAGCGTTTTGTATGTGACCACCGGGAGAACAGGTCCAAATATTTCTTCTTGGATGATCTTCATATCCTGGGTGACATTCGTAATGACCGTCGGTTCGTAAAAGTATCCTTTTTCGATATTTGCCCGTTTGCCGCCTGTCAGCACTCTAGCACCGCTTTTCACAGCACCCTCTACCATCTCATGAACAGTTTCCAGACGGTTTTGGCTGACCAGAGGCCCCATTTCAGTATCTTTATCTGATGCCTTTCCTACATTTGTCTCTCTCATCGCATTCACCATTTTATCAATAAACGCATCGGCCACTTTTTCATGCACATAGACACGCTCAGCGTTCGTACAAGCCTGGCCAGCATTCGTAATTCTCGACGTTTTGATTTTCTCAACCGCCAGATCGAGATCGGCGTGTTCGGTGACAATTGCTGGTGCTTTTCCACCCAGCTCAAGATTCACTTTGGTAATGTTCTTCGCTGCCGCTTCCATCACTTTAGATCCGGCACCAACGCTTCCAGTCATGGTGACAATCCCTACTTTAGGATGAGTAGCCATCGCATTGCCGATCACTGAACCTTTGCCCGTTACAAAATTATAGACACCCGGAGGAATTTCATTCTTCATGCTGTCAATCAGCTTCGTGAATTCTGCTGCTGTGTTAGGCGTCTGCTGACTCGGCTTCAGGACGATGGAACAGCCTGTGATAAGAGCTGTTGCAACCTTTCTTGCCAAAATAAACACCGGAAAATTCCAAGGAACGATTCCTGCAACGACTCCGATCGGTTTACGGTATATAAAGATGTTTTCATTTGGCCGATCGCTCGGTACAATCTCGCCTTCGATACGGCGGGCCCATTCGGACATATAGTAAAAGTATTCAATCGCGGTATCGACCTCTCCTCCAGCTGCCTCTATGCTTTTTCCCTGTTCTTCTGACAGCAGTTTAACGAAAGTCTCGCGGTTCTCCTGAATTTTGTCTCCCAGTTTTCGGACAGCCTTGCCGCGCTGGATACTCGGGACTTTTTCCCATTTTTTCTGTCCTTCAAAAGCTGCTTCGATCGCTCGGTTGATGTCTTCTTCTGTTCCATTATATATGGTCGAAATCACCTCTTCAGTCGAGGGATTTACTACATCAATCGTTTCATTGGAAGTGGAAGATCCATATTCTCCATTAATATAGAGCTGATGTGGTTTCACTAAAAAATCCTCCCTTACTTATTTTAAGTGCACACCGTACTCTTCCACGTTTCTTCCTGGTTAAAACATTTCCATATATCGAAAACATTCATACAAACTAGTATCCAATTCCCCCTTTTCTATAAAAACGCATGTCTCCTCCCCCTAAAGGCATACAGTAGAAAAGAGGGCAAGGAAAGGGGTCAGACATGGAGTTCTTCATTTCATTCGCACATTTTATTTTTTTGGGACTGAGTCTGGCGGCACCAATTGGGCCGATGAATATAGAGGTAATGAAACGCGGGCTGACACAAGGATTCCTTGCTTCCTGGTGTGTAGGGCTTGGAGGACTTACCGGGGATGTTCTTCTCCTTCTCGGCATTTATTTTGGCCTGGGTGAAATGATGCAGGTAAACTGGATACAAATAATCATGTACATAGTTGGCATTATTCTATTAATCTATCTAGGATTTCAGAGTATAGGTTCAGCCTTAACCTTTTCCTTAAAGCTAACTACAGAGAACGATATGAACCGGCGAGGTGCCTACCTAACAGGGTTAATGATCGCGCTTGCCAACCCCATTTCCCTCATTTTTTGGTTTGGTGTTTTCGGAACTTCCCTGAATATCTTAACCTCTTCCTACTCTGTTGTATTCTCTCTTGCCTGCAGTTTTGCCATTATTCTGGGTTTGTTCTTATGGAACCTCAATCTTGTATTTACTGTTCATTTCTCCAAACGGCTGATGAGTCCCAGTGTCATGCGGAGCTCTATGTTCCTGGCAGGCTTTTGTCTCCTTGGTTTTGCTTGCCACTTCACCGTCCAATTGTATAAATTAATAATATCATTGGTTTAAGAGGGGGATTCTGAATGGGAAATGTGTGGGATGCTGAAATGGTTGTATCACCTTTTATGGCAAAACAGCTCATTGAAGGTCAGTTCCCGGAACTTGCACCCGGAGAAGTCAATGAAATAGGCAAAGGTTTTGATAATACTGTTTATTCTGTAAATGGAAAATATATTTTCCGGTTTCCACGCCGAGCGATCGCGGTCCCCCTTTTAAAGACTGAAAACAGGTTGCTGCCACCTTTAGCAGAAAAAATGCCGTTACCGATTGCCACACCATGTTATTTTGGCTCACCCGTTCCAGATTTGTATCCCTGGCCTTTTACCGGCTACTATCTTATTCCCGGAAAACCGCCAGGCTGTTTATCTCATGCAGAACGAATAACCTCAGCGGTGCCGCTAGGCCGTTTTCTTCGGGCACTTCATGCGTTTCCGGCAGAACAGGCAAAGTCCCTGCAAGTGCCTTATGATGAGCTGGATCGATTAGGTGTCGTGAATCGCCGTCCAAAGCTGCTTGGCTTTTTAAACGAAATTAGGGACCTTCAGCTTTATGAACGAGTGGATGATCTTGAGCAAATCGTTCAAGATACAGAACCGCACGAAACGGCTGGACATGAAGTTTTCGTACATGGAGATCTGCATATTCGCAACATAACAGTGGATGCTAATGGGAAAGTTTCGGGAATCATTGACTGGGGAGACGTACATATTGGTCATCCTGCAGTCGACCTGTCCATCGTCTACAGTTTTCTTCCTCCAGAAGGCCGGGAGATGTTCTTTCATGTATATGGCGAAATAGACCTTCAGACCCAAGAACTCGCAAGGTTTAAGGCTCTCTATACGACCGTTCTTCTTATGCTTTACGGACATGGCCATCAGGATGCAGAATTAATAAAAGCCGCTGGTCAAAGCTTGGACCTCCTTCGCTTGTGACCGGCGGCTTTTTTGTTATTTTACGTCTGGAACGATTTCCTCAAGTGGTTCGTGAATTGGAAAATCCAGAAGGATGGTTGTTCCTTTGCCTTCATCACTTTTCAACAATGCCGGAATCAAAAAAGGAAATCCAGCCAGCTTTCCTTTTTAATTCGCCTCTCCATTAAAAGAAGAGTCCTCTTGTTCCTTTTTATGCTTCATATGCTCCACATGGGCTGCGCCCCAATAGTGCATAGCATCCATAATCGGCCCTAAGCTTTTGCCGTATTCGGTAATGGAGTATTCTACTTTCGGTGGGATTTGGGGATAGACCACCCTTTGTACAATATCCTGCTCTTCTAATTCACGCAGGTGAAGCGTCAGCATGCGCTGGGTAATATCCGGCATTAACCTTCGTAATTCGTTAAACCTTAAAATATCACCGGAAAGCAGATGCTGAATGATGATCGGTTTCCACTTTCCCACGATCAGATCGAGTGCCACAACCACCTGACATTGTTCTGGATTTTTCTTCATAAAGCGGCCCTCCGTTTTACAGTACCTTTTTTTATACTATACCACATGAATGTGCCTACTTCACAAATCTGCGCCTATGATTAATAATTGCTAATGCAGGGAAATTACAATAACTGCTCTATATCACAACCAGTAAAGGTGGAATACACTATGGCAAAAGTATTATATATTACAGCCCACCCGCATAATGAAACTCAATCTTTCAGTATGGCTGCAGGTAAGGCTTTTATCGACACTTATAAAGAAGTGAATGCAGACGACGAAGTGGTGCATATCGACCTTTATAAAGAAAACATTCCGCAAATTGACGCTGACGTATTCAGCGGCTGGGGAAAACTTCAAAGCGGAAAAGGGTTTGAAGAACTATCTGCTGAAGAGAAAACAAAAGTACAGCGTCTTGGTGAACTGAGCGAAAAGTTCGTTGAAGCCGATAAATACGTTTTCGTTACACCATTGTGGAACTTCTCTTTCCCGCCAGTTATGAAAGCTTATCTTGATTCAGTAGCTGTTGCAGGTAAATCATTCAAATATACAGAACAAGGACCAGTTGGTCTTTTAACGGACAAGAAAGCTCTTCATATTCAAGCTCGCGGCGGTGTTTACTCAGAAGGCCCAGCTGCTGATCTTGAAATGGGGCATCGTTATTTGAATGTAATGATGAACTTCTTCGGGGTTCCTTCATTGGAAGGAGTATTTATTGAAGGGCATGCTGCTATGCCTGATAAGGCTCAAGAAATTAAAGAAAACGGTATTGCACGCGCGAAGGATGCCGCACATACATTTTAAGTTGATAGAAAAACAAGGCGGTTCTTTTAGAAACCGCCTTGTTTTTTTTTTAGGTTTTGTTAAAAGGGATATTGTTGATTTCCTTTAATAATGGGCAGCGCATACTGATGCTTAAAAGAGGACCTCAAGCCTTTTTCCCCAATAATAAGGGGTTTTAGCTGGCGATGAAAAGAGCCGGCTAATTTGTGAAACAAATGAAGCGCCCGAAAAGCAGAAGGGTAAAAGCTTGCTTACACCCTTCTGCTTTTCAAAAGGCGATTCAATCACACCTCACTAATTAATCAACAACATTGACTAGCAGAGCTTTTTATTAAAATAAAATCTGGTCAAACGCTTCTTTTAGGTAACTGTTCAGCAAAGGAATCGTAAACTCCTTGTCATACCGTTCGGAAGCCACCCGGCCGCCGTCCCATCCGAGTGTATCAAGTTCCCCCACTTCTCCCTCATCCTTTAGCTGTACCAGGATTGTTCCGTTCGGAGTCCGTTCAAAACTGAGCACTGTCTGTTTAATCATAATTTGTGCAAAAACACCTGGCACTGCTTCATTTATTCGAATATTGATCTCATCTGTTTTTTCTTCCACAATTCTTAATTTGAACTTCATATCACTAAAGAAAACATTGATGGAATGCTGTGTTTTATCAATATGAACTCTTGCTTTATGGTCCAAAATGTACATTTCCTTAACCTTTTGGATAAGTTTTTCAGAGTATGACATAATCCACCTGCCTTTATCTTTCTAAGGCATTACATTCGATAAAAAAGGAAGTTTTTCCTTCTCCATTTCTGTCTCTTTTTCAGTTGGCGCGTCATTTTTTGTCCGTGTTATACATTCTTCTTCTAAGGGGTAAAATAAAAGCTGTGAATTTCCGTTATTACAAGCACATTGTTTTATCATATTATTTTGATTGTGTTACTATGGTTTTGTTTTTAACTTTTAAAATTACAGGAGGGAACTTGTCCATGCAACATCTTTTTTCTCCACTTACCATCAAGGATATAACACTTCGAAACAGAATTGGGGTTTCTCCCATGTGCCAATACAGTGCTGAGGATGGAATGCCGAATGACTGGCATTTTGTTCACTTAGGCTCACGCGCTGTTGGCGGAGCGGGTCTGGTTATCGTAGAAGCTACCGCGGTAGAAGCCCGAGGCAGAATTTCGCCAGAAGATCTTGGCATCTATACAGATCAGCACATTGAACCTTTTAAACGTATCACCCGTTTCATAAAAGAACATGGAGCTGTACCAGGCATCCAGCTGGCACATGCCGGAAGAAAAGCCTCTACGTACAGCCCTTGGAAACAAAAAGAAGCATCTGCTGCTGGAGTTCCGAACGAACAAGGCGGCTGGGATGTGGTCGGCCCAAGCGCGATCCCTTTTAGTGATGGATACAAAAAACCTAAAGAATTAAGTGTAGAAGAAATTAAAGAGATTCAGGAAAACTTCAGGCTTGCAACCATCAGAGCACGGGAAGCGGGCTTTGAATGGATGGAATTCCACGGAGCTCATGGCTATTTGGCTCACAGCTTCTATTCTCCCGTCTCAAACAAACGGACTGATGAATACGGCGGCAGTTTCGAAAACCGTATTCGCTTTTTCATCGAGACCGTTCGTGTGATGAGAAAAGAATGGCCGGAAAACCTTCCTTTCACTGTCCGCATCTCCTCTTCAGACTGGGTAGATGACGGCTGGACGCTTGAGGATTCCATCGAGCTGGCCAAGCTGCTGAAAGATGAAGGAGTAGACCTGATTGATTGCAGTTCCGGCGGTAATCTGCCGAAAGCGCCGATTCCTGTCGGCGCCGGCTACCAGAATCTTTTTGCTGAAAAAATTCGCGAACAAGCCGGTATTCCGACTGCAGCAGTAGGTTTGATCACACAAGGCATGCAGGCTGATGAAATCATCCGCAACGAAAAAGCAGATCTTGTACTGCTTGCACGCGAGCTCCTTCGTGATCCATATTGGCCATTGCGTGCCGCCGTAACGGTTCATCAAAAAGAAGCACTTGATATCCCTGTACAATACGAGCGGGGCTGGTAAAAAAGAGCGCAAGCGATCAGAGACGAAAAGAGCATTTGTTTTCGTCCTTCCAGTTCGTTTTCAGCCCTGGTCGCTGGAGCTAGACATTGCTTCTATGGCCCATCCAAAAAAGGGGCTGTCCAAGAAGTCTGGTAGCTGTTGATCTCTGCTCCAGGCTGCTCGCTTTTACCGGCGTAAACGCCTACTTTCGCAGGGCGTGCGGTGAGCCTTACCGGCGTGAACGCCTACTTTTTGGCGCAAGCGCCTGCGGGAGTCTCACCTGTCACGCTAGTCCCGCAGGACAAGGAAGGCTCCGGCAGCTTTTTATCGCACGAAGAAAATGTGAAGTTCAAAGATTTTTCACGTCAAAGGAGCTGCCTGAAGGTCAATTTTCGACTTTCAGGACAGCCCTTTTTTTTTTGATTCTATAAAGAGCCCAGAATACCGATCAGCAAGCTTCCTCCGAAAACAACCAATAACAGGATGACCAACCCTTTGACCCACGGCTGTGACTTTTAGGAAAGTCATCAATCGAGTGTTTCTGCTGGTAACCCATGAACCGTTATTTCTTCTGGTTCAATCTCTTTAGATTCATCATTCATCACTTATACACCATGATCGTTTGCAGCGGCTCAAAACCCATTTTTTCGTAAATGCCTTTCGCAAAATTGGTGTCAAATACATTGAGCCTAACTTCTTCATACCCTTTTTCCTTTAACTCACTGATTCCTGCCTCGACTAGTTTTTTAGAGAGTCCTCTTCCCCTATAATCCGGCAGTATGTAGACGTCATAAATAAAACCGATCTCTTTTTCAGTAAAATAATCCGTATTATGACCAATCATGATTCCAGCCGCCTACTTTATCCCGATCTTTGTATACGAGGTGATACGCCCCCTTTTCCATGATAGCGGTAAGCATATGCTCTGCCTTTTCCTGCGTTAGAACCCCAGTCCCTTGCAATCCTTCATTTGCAGAAAGAGCAGCATTGGATAGTATGTACGCTGTTTCCTCATGATTCGCTTGTTCAATCATGTTTTAAACCTCCTGCATCTTTTTTTATTGATTCTTCAAACAGGACGTGTATCCTTCTCATTATTGGATTTTATTCCCATTTACCAAAACATAGGATTAAATTATGGTTTTCGGTTATGGCCCAAACTTATTTTTTATATAGTTTAAGGAAGGATTCTTGGAGGTGATACCGTGGCCGTTGTGCAAGCCAGCAGTTCAGATATTACGTTGTTCGCCCGATTGCTTCGAGCGGAAGGAGAAGGAGAAGGCGTCCGGGGAATGCAGCTGGTTGGAAATGTTGGTATTAACAGGATCCGTGCCAATTGTTCCGATTTTAGAGGGCTGAGGACGATTCCCCAGATGATTTACCAGCCCCATGCGTTTGAGGCCGTAACACACGGATATTTTTATCAAGCAGCAAGATCGAGTGAAAAACGTCTGGCAAAACGCGCCATTAATGGAGAAAGATACTGGCCGGCAAAATATAGCTTATGGTATTTCAGACCGCAGGGAAATTGTCCGCCTACCTGGTATGGCCAGCCGTTTGTCGCCAGATATAAACTCCATTGCTTCTATCAGCCCACTCCTGAAGAGTGCGACAATGTTTACAATACATTTTAAATCTTTTTGCAGGCTGTGGATCACTCAAACAGCCTGCTTCTTCTAGTTTAACAAATATTTCTTGTTTGACAAGAACGTTTGTTTGTATATTATAGGTATGTAAGCCAACTAAAGGACTATTTTCTGAAGGAATCATAGATGATGATGGTGAACTGCATAATCTTTCGTTGGTGCCAGGCACTGTTGCCTGACACTTTTAATGAAACGTCATGTTTTCAATGGCCTGTTTCACATTTCCATAGACTTTGATGGAAGTAAAATCAATGCCGGCATTTACAATTCTGCTGGCCAATTCAGGACGTATCCCTGTTACTGCAATATCAATTCCGAGGAGAGCCAAAACACTGTGTACAGTAAAGATGTGCCTTGCCACTTCAGTATCAATGGTAACAATCCCTGAAAAATCAAGTATCAGATATTTAACACCCAATGGAGAAATCTTTGGAGCCACATGATTTAGCAAGTGGTCGGATCGATTCGAGTCAATCGTCCCGATTAAAGGAAGAATCGCAATTCCGTCTTGGATGGGTACAATAGGTGTGGATAATTCCTTGATTTCTTTTTGTGCTTCTTGTATAACACTGTCTTTATAGCGTTCAAAAGCAAACACCGTTTCATTCATGCTTAGATCCAGCATCTGATTCACCCGTTTAATGACCATGACTACTTCTCGAGTGTTTAATCCGAATTCTATGCCAACTCGCGTTACAAAATCCGAAAAAACCATACGAGTATCAGGATAACGTATAATAATTTTAGAGATATTGAGCTGGCTTCTTGCAGTTGCTTCTCCGTTAGCCTTACTCCATGACAATAGAGCATCAGGAACAGAGCCTTCCTGACAATCTAGGGATTGTGCTAAAAAAACTAAAAACTCATCATACATTAATTTAGCTTGCTTGATCTCCTCTTCTGGAACATCAAAATGAAAACTGCCGATGATCTCATCAACAATGTTTGAAGAGAGTGTGCCAGAGTTCTCCAATAGATAGTTAGCCATAGGGATGATTGAGTTCATGAACATACACTCCTATATTTTTTATATCATTCAGCATGCTAAAATTGAAATCAGAGTTTGATAGATAAGCAAAGTAAATTTTTAACCCTGTAAACTACTAAAACCTATTATAGCGTATTTTGCCGCAATTGTAAGATTTTCTTAGAATTGGAATGAAAACGTTCGCTCTCTGCCCGTTTTTGTCTTCAATGTGATACCATATGAATTAAAAAGGTGAGATTATGAGGATGGAAGGTGAACACTTCTTTTTGAAGCCTCTTGACACTTCACATTCAGAAGCAATGCTTCAGTTGGAGCTTGATAACCGTGAATTTTTTCAAAAATATACCCCGTTTAGAGATTCTGAGTTCTATACTTTGGAAGGACAGCGAGAAATGCTGAATGTGATCAAGAGCATGCAAGAACTGGATCATCAGTATAGTTTCGGCATCCATTTAAAAGAATCCGGAAAACTTATTGGTGATATTTCATTGTTCAAGATTGAACGCGAACCTGTTCAAACCGGAATGCTTGGGTACTGTCTTGATCAACATTACAATGGAAAAGGGTATATGACGCAGATCGTCAAACTGATGATTTCGTATGCATTCGAAGTCCAGAAGCTTCACCGCATCGAAGCGGGTGTCATGCCGCACAACAAAGGTTCCATCCGGGTATTAGAAAATGCAGGATTTCATAAAGAAGGTATTGCTGTAAAATCTGTAAAAATAAACGGCAGCTGGGAAGATCATCAGATGCTTGCCATCATTAACAATGCTGAATAAAGCACATAAAAAGGGCTGTCCAGAAAATCGAAAATCGACCTTCAGGCAGCCCCTTTTTGACTTGAAAAATCTTCAATGAAAAGTTAATTGAAGTGGAAGATGCGAGACTCCTCGAAAATGAACTTCACGTTTTCTTCGTGCGATATAACGCTGCCGAAGCTTTCCTTGTCTTGCGGGACTAGCGTGACAGGTAAGACTCCCGCCGGTGCTTGCACCAAAAAGTAGGCGTTCACGCCGGTAAGGCTCACCGCACGCCCCGCGAAAGTAGGAGCTCGCGCCGGTAAAAGCGAGCAGCCTGGAACGGAAATCAACAGCTTACAGACTTCTTGGACAGCCCCTTCCGCTTTTTATTAGATAAGAAAGCATATAATTCTGCTTGCATAGAAGTTATTTCTAGCTCTAGCGCCCAGGGCTGAACACGAATTTCAGTTTTCAGCTTAAGTCCTGGGAGAAATTGAAAATCACTTTCGCTTTTCTTATAAAAGGTCTTCCTTCTAAAGACACCACACCTGTTCGGTTATGTGAGCCAGCTTTGAATCTTATATTTATTATTCTACAAGAGCAGGAAGATAGACAGTGAAAATCGTCCCTTTTTGCGGTTCGCTCTCGATCTCTATCCGGCCTTCATGCATCTCTACAATCTTTTTTACGATGGACAATCCTAATCCGCTTCCTTCAGATGCTCTGTTTCTGGATTTATCCGATTTGAAGAATCGTTCAAAGATATGAATTTGATCTTTTTCTGAAATTCCGATCCCGTTATCCTGAACGGAAACCGAAATTTCACCCTCTCTTCTTTTCAGTATGAGCCGAATCATCCCGCCTCTTGGTGTAAATTTAATACTGTTGTATAGGAGGTTAAGCCATACTTGATTCAGGAGATCCTGATCCCCTGTCACGTTTACCTTCTCTAAAGAATGCTGTAATTCCATACCTTTATCAACCAAAGAAGGTTCACACGATAGAATGGCATGCTTTAGCTGAACATCCAGTTCATAGTCCACCTTCTCTACAGGGTGGCGGTCAGATTCGAGTGAAGTTAATTTTAATAGATTATCACTTAGCTTAGAGAGCCGTTTGCTTTCCTTTTCAATAATGTACAGATAATGCTTCCGATCTTCCGGCTCCAATTTGTCGTTTTGCAGAACCTTGGCAAAGCCCCGGATCGATGTTAAGGGCGACTGGATCTCATGAGAAACGTTCGAAATAAATTCCTGACGCATCATCTCCAGGCTCTGCAGTTCCTTTGCCATTACGTTAATATTATCGGCAAGATCAGCGATAACATGGCCTTTCCTCATTTCAGTTCGAATACTGACACTGAAATCTCCTTGAGCAATTTGTTTAACCGCATCGTTCATCAAATTAAAAATGTTCATCCCGCTGCGCCGCTGCTTTCTGCCAAACAGATGGGCGATTACTCCAAAGAAAAGAAGTCCAAGAACAGAACCTGTTAAATAGACAAGCAGAGATGAGGGGTGATAACCCATCCCTTTATAGAGGAAGGGTGTTAGATAAAAGAAACCTGACCAGCACAGAAACAATAGACCGAGAATCCCGAAAAAGCCCAGAGTATGGAGGAGCATGTTTAATGCCTTATTCTCATGCCTATTCATGTTCCGCTCTCGAATCGATATCCCAGTCCCCATACCGTACTGATTTTAATCCCCGCTTCCTCCTCTGTAAAACGTGCGCGCAGCCGTTTAATATGAACGTCCACCGTCCTGTCATCCCCTTCATAATCCGGTCCCCATACTTGCTGAATCAGCTGTTCCCTCGAAAAGGTTTTCCCGGGATAGCTCGCAAGCAAGAACAACAGCTCGAATTCTTTTAAAGGAAGAGAATACACCAGCTTTCCGGCTGTCACGTTGTGCGTGTTTTTATTGATGGACAGCTTCCCTGCTTTCACTGTGTTGGATGCTGAAATGTTATAGCGTTTTAACAAAGCCTTTACCCGGACAACAAGCTCTGCCGGTTCAAACGGCTTAACAACATAATCGTCCGTCCCAAGCTGAAATCCTTTTACTTTTTCCTTCGTCTCTCCTTTTGCTGTAAGCATGAGCAAAGGAAAATCATAATAAGCCCTGACTTTCTCTGCTAATTCCCATCCATCCAATTTTGGCATCATGATGTCTAAGATCATCAGGTCAACGGAGGCGGTCTCCAGTATGCTCAATGCTTCCTCCCCATCCTCAGCGTAGCGCATTTCAAATCCTTCATTCTTTAAAATGGCTCCGACCAATTGCCGAATATGGCTGTCATCATCCACAACTAAGATCCTGGCCATACACCTCATCCTTTGCTTCTTTATCTTGTTTATGAAGCTGCTGAAGAGCGAACTCCCTATAGAGATCATGAGACTGATACAGCGCCTGATGTGTTCCTGTTCCTGTAATTTCTCCTTTTTCCAAAAAGATAATCTGTTCCGAATCCACTACCGTTGATAACCGGTGGGCGATAACGATCGTAGTTCTTCCAGCCATCAGATTGTTTAATGCTTGCTGAACGACAATCTCTGACTTGCTGTCAAGGCTGGAGGTGGCTTCATCGAGCATCAGAATCTGCGGATCACGCAGCAAAGCACGTGCAATACCGATTCGCTGGCGCTGTCCTCCTGAGAGCTTAATGCCACGCTCTCCTACCTCGGTATCAAAGCCGTCGGGCAGATCGTTAATAAATTGATCAGCATATGCCATCATTGCCACTTTTTGAAGTTCTTCTTCACTCACCTTCCGATCCAGCCCGTAGCAGATGTTATCTCTTATTGTTCCCGCAATGAGCGGGCTCTCCTGGGAAACATAGCCGATTTTGCTTCTCCATGATGCTAGCGTGAATTGATCGATCGGTGTTTCTCCTAATTTAATTTCACCGCCATTAGGTTTATAATAACGCTCAAACAATGAAAATAAAGTGGTTTTACCGCTGCCGCTCGGCCCCACGATCGCCGTCACTTTTCCCGGGTCTACAGAAAAACTGACTCCTTTCAGAATCTCCTCATCTTTATATGCAAAACGCAGGTTTTCCACATGCAGGGTTTGATCGACTTGCAGCAATTCTCGGCCAGATGCATAGTCCTCTTCTTCATGGTCGAGCAGCGTGATGATTCGTTCTGTCGCTCCTTTTGCTTTTTGAAGCTCTGTAAAAAACATCGCGAATTGAGTCATCGGCAGAATGATCTGAAACAAGTACAGAAGATACGCAACCAGTGATCCGGCACTTAACGCTCCACTTGAGACCCTCATACCCCCATATCCTATGATGACGACAAGCAGAAGCATAAGAATAAGCGAAATGACCGGTCCGAGCATCGCCTGGTACTTCCCTTCTTTAATCCCAAAACGAAGGAGGTTCTGAATACCTTCCTTGCCGTTGTTATACTCCGTTCCCTCTGCATTTGAAGATTTTACAAGCCGGACTTCCATAAGGACTTTACTCAGAATGGCAGTAAATCTGGCATTCTCATCTTGTGTGGCCTTTGAGATTCTATGCATTTGCTTTCCGATCGGAATAATGACCAGCATGGCTACAGGTACGATAACCAGTGTGATAAGTGTCAGCTTCCAATCTAAAATTAAAAGAAAAATCACGGAACCGACTACCGAGATGATGCCATTAATAAAATTCGTAAAATGCTCGGACGCCAGATTTTTAATCACAGCCGTGTCGTTCGTCATTCGGCTTATCGTTTCCCCAGTCTGGTGATTATCATAAAAAGGAATCGGCAGGGAGATCAATTTCTTCCATAGCCGGTCGCGGATACCCGCTACAATTCCATTTCCAACCATATTCAAGAGGTAGACGGATATCCCCCCTGCTGCCGCCCGTGCGATCAGTACAGCAGCCAGCAGTGCGATCTGCGCAGCGTTTAATGTGGATAATGAAAATTTATCTACAAAGTTTTTCGTGAAAAGCGGAACACATAGACCGACAAGTGTCGTAATGACACTCATGAGGATGGCCATACTCAGTTTCAGTTTTGGCGGGTTGGTCTTTTTTATTAAATCAACAAACTGCTTCGAGCTTACGTTATTCTCTTTTTTCAAAGTTCATCACCTTCATATTGGTAAAATTTGTTTCCCTTCCATGCCTTAACTATACCTGAAAGAAATGAACAAAGTATGAACGGCAGACGCAGCTGTTTAATATTTTTGTTGAATGTCTAAAATGTCCCATATTTACTCCCATCACAGGACAAGCTGATATAGTTAAGACATCCCAACAACCCCTTTTCATATTTAGACGTAATAACCCGGCTAACGGAGTTTTTTGACAAATTTTTTTGTCAAAAGCCCTGGCCGGGTCTTTTTTTGTTCTCATTTCATGTATCCGCTTACACGCAGAACTGTTATAGTTTTTCACGATCTGATAGTTGTACAGATTTCCCGCCGGCTTGTTTTCATTTGTGAAAATCAAAATGTTTTATGATACAATGCCTATAAATCAAAATATTCTAATAATAAAACAGTACAAAAATAAAAGAATGACAGCTAAGAAACGGAAGGTGAGATGATGACAACAATCTTAGAATCAGCAAAATCAGAACACAGCAGTTCACCCCTTCGCCGGGATGTTAAATCTCTCGGCCAGTTGCTGGGGAAAGTCCTTGTTCAGCAAGGCGGACAGGCACTGCTTGATAAAGTTGAAAAGATTAGAGAAATGACAAAATCTCTTAGAAACAATGATGAATTATCCTATCAGGAGCTGAAAAATGAGATTGCCAGCTTAAAACACCCTGAGCGCCAGCAAGTCATACGGGCGTTTGCCGTCTATTTCCATCTTGTTAATATCGCTGAACAAAACCACCGCATACGGCGCAGACGGGAGTACCAGCTCAAGGATGGGCACCAGCCTGGGTCACTGGAGTGCACAGTCACCCAATTTAAAGAAAACGGCATCGACGCTGAGATCATTAAAAACGTCATTGAAAAACTGTCGATGGAGCTGATTATTACTGCCCATCCGACAGAAGCGACACGACGGAGTGTGCTGGAGATCCATAAACGGATCGCTCTTTTGCTTCACCAGCTCGACCAGACCATTCTCACACCCCGTGAGCGGGAAGAGCTCAATGAAAAACTGTTTAACGAGATCACCATTTTGTGGCAGTCCGATGAATTGCGTGACAGAAAACCGACCGTGATGGACGAAGTTGCGAACGGGCTTTACTATTTCGATGAAACATTGTTTGAGGTCCTTCCTCAGATTCATCAGGAGCTTGAAGAAACGCTGCAGGAGCACTATTCAGCTGAAGACTGGCATGTGCCGAACATTCTGCGATTCGGTTCGTGGATTGGCGGTGACCGTGACGGCAATCCGAACGTCACTCCAGCGTTAACGTGGAAAACCTTAAAGAAACATCGTAAACTGGTGCTGCGAAAATATCATACATCGCTGACGAATTTAATGAAACAGATGAGCCAATCTTCTAAACAGATCGCCATATCCAAAGAATTAACAGACTCCATTCATGAGGAGTTATCCATTCTAAAGGATGGAGAACAGTGGAAGATCGAACATGAGGCCTATCGGTGCAAAATGGCCATCATGCTGAAAAAGTTAGAACAGGTCGGAAAACCGAAAGAAGGGTATCAAAGTTCTGAGGAGTTCTTGGAAGACTTGCAGCTTATTAAACGCAGTCTTCTTGGACATTCTCCGGATGGATTCAGGCTTAAAAGCCTTGACCAGCTCATTCGGCAGGTAGAATTATTCGGTTTTCATCTGGCCACGCTCGATATCCGCAATCACAGCGGAGAGCATGAAGCGGCAATCACTGAGATCTTCCATTCTGTAAATCTGGCTACTGACTATTCTCGTCTGGATGAAGAAGAAAAAGTAGAGCTGTTAGGGAAAGTATTACAGGATCCCAGGCCTTTGCTTCTTCCTTTCGCTGAAGATTATTCTAAAGAAACAAGTCAGATGATTGATGTCTTCCGGATGATTAATAAAGCCCATGAGGAATTTGGAGATCGCTCCATCGAAGTGTATTTGGTCAGTATGACGGAATCGGTAAGTGATCTGCTGGAAGTTCTTGTACTCGCAAAAGAAGCGGGAGTTTATCGCCTTCATGCTGACGGGCGAGTTGAAAGCAAACTGAATGTCGCTCCCCTGCTGGAAACGATTGATGATCTTGTTTCCGGACCTGCCATTATGAAAAAGCTGTTTTCAATGGATTTTTACCAGCAACAGCTGAAACAGCATGGAAACGTGCAGGAAATCATGCTTGGTTATTCGGATGGAAGCAAGGATGGCGGTACACTGACGGCCAACTGGAAGCTATACAAGGCTCAGCAGGAAATCCATGAGGTGGCTGATCAATACAATGTCCGTTTAAAATTCTTCCATGGCCGCGGGGGTTCATTAGGACGCGGGGGCGGCCCGCTGTATCGAAGCATCCTCTCTCAGCCAGCCGAAACATTGGGAGACGGATTTAAGATTACTGAACAAGGTGAAGTGCTGTCCTCAAGGTATTCCTTATATGACATTGCCTACAGGAGCCTTGAACAAGCAACTTCAACATTGCTTTCTGCAGCCGCTAATGCTTCAACAGATGCACAGCAAAACGACAGCAGGACAAAAGCATGGGAAGATGTCATGGAAGGCATCTCTTCCGCATCACTTATGAAATACCAAGAGCTTGTCTTCAATGATCCTGATTTCCTTACGTACTTTAAACAAGCGACTCCTCTTCCTGAATTGGGATCTCTCAATATCGGATCCCGTCCTATGAGCCGTAAAGGAAGCGAACGTTTTGAAGACCTGCGTGCCATTCCTTGGGTGTTCGCATGGACCCAAAGCCGTCAGCTCCTTCCAGCCTGGTATGCGGCAGGAACAGGACTGCAGCATTATATGGAAAACAATGACCAACTCAACCTTCTCCAGCAAATGTACAATGATTGGCCGTTCTTCCGTTCGACCATTGATAATTTGCAAATGGCCTTGATGAAAGCTGACTTAACCGCTGCACGAGAATATACGGGGATGGTGAAAGACCAGGAGATGGCTAAACGTATATTTTCCGAAATTGAAAATGAGTACCACCGCACAACTGAAGCCATCCTGCTTATCACACAGCAGGATCATTTGATGGATCAGCTGCCAAACATCAAAGAATCCATCAGACTAAGAAACCCATATGTAGATCCACTCAGCTTCCTGCAGGTAGAATTGATTTCTAAGCTGCGTGAAGACGAGCAACTGGATGAAGATCTGTTAAGAGAAGCGCTGCTCACCATTAATGGAATTGCAGCCGGGCTCCGAAACACAGGATGATCCTCAGGACACCGCCACTAGTTGGCGGTGTCTTTTTATGTTCTTATGTAATCGTTATGTGGAATTTTATGGATACTGTGAAAAAAAAACACGTAAGTTCAAGCAGATATTCATTTCTTCTTTTTATTCCTGTAAAGGCACGTTTATAATACCCTGCAGTTTTCCGTATTTTCCCAACAATAACTCCGGGCTGTTATCCATGGCGGCCATTTTTTCGGCGATTGTATGCATTTCCTGTTCTGTTTCGTATAGATTTTTATAAGTACTTTGCAAGTATTGTTTGATGGTGATTCCCTGCCTCATTTTGATATGCTGCTGCAGAAAACCAATTTGAACACTGGGTAGCCAATGAACCGCTCCTGAGTCAGGCAGCAATTCCTGCGACAATATACGCAGCAAGGTGATTTGCTGGCTCCGTTTCGCCCGGCCAACCCGGCGTGTTCATCTGGCAGCTGCCGGAAGCTGATACCTTTAATATTTTTTAATCTCCATACATATGGGTAACATGGTTTACAGATAAAATACTCATTTCATTCTCTCCTTTTGCTTTCTTTCGATCCAAAGCTAACTGAGAGAACACCATGAAAAAGAACCTATTTTATTTTGGCAATAAAAAATGGGGCTGTCCAGAAAGTCAAAAATTGACCTTCAGCAGCCCCTTTTTGGCTTGAAAAATCTTAAATGAAAAGTTAATTGAAGTGGAAGATGCGAGACTCCTCGAAAATGAACTTCACATTTTCTTCGTGCAAAAAGCTGCCGGAGCCTTCCTTGTCCTGCGGGACTAGCGTGACAGGTGAGACTCCCTCCGGTGCTTGCACCAAAAAGTAGGCGTTCACGCCGGTAAGGCTCACCGCACGCCCCGCGAAAGTAGGAGCTCGCGCCGGTAAAAGCGATCAGCCTGGAACGGAAATCAACAGCTTTCAGACTTCTTGGACAGCCCACTGAATAGTTAATAACATAAGAAGGGATTGGTGATTTTACCTACTGTTCTTCGATTAGCTTAATTTCAAAAAAAGGGCAGACTTTTCCCGTATCAAGCTAAATCTCTAATAAGAACAGTTGATAAAAAAAACATCCTTTCCACCTCATTCATAAATTTACGTTACGCTATTAGTTTACGAAAGGACTCCATTTTGTAAATATTATCCAAAATTACTTCTTGCCGGATGGATCGTCATCTTCTGCAAATTCTGTGACAAATCGTAATTTAGGAGTGACTCCCTGATGCCTGATCTCTCTTTTTCTTTCCGGCATGTGTTTGAGCAGATAGCGGTGAACATAGACCTCCGCTGCCGTAATGATAATGGCAGAGGTAACGCTCCCCCAGGCGATCTGCAGGTAACCGTGAAGCAATATCGCCCCAAAGATCCACACGATCGTGTACGTTAAAATGAATTCTGCCATCAATGTATTGATGTTTCCAATCCGCGGCAGGAGAATGCGGTCAGCCAGGATATATGACACAGCCGTTGCCGTAACACTAAAAGAAATGATATCAGCCAGTGTCGCATCGAAAAACAAATCCAGTCCGATTGAAAAAGCAATCAAGCTTACAATAAACTTTAGTAAGATTACCTTTGCCTGTTCCAAAGTTAAAACCTCCCTTTCCTGCTTTTAGTTTGCAACAAAAATAGGAGGTTCATTCTTGTCATGAGAATAGATTCAATCAGGGATTGAGTCGGTAGTCTGAAAATTTAGTTTGGTTCAATTCCTTTTATTTTGGTTCAATTCCTTTTATTTTGGTTCAATTCTCAGACAGTTCCGTTCAATTATTCTTAGTTTGGTTCAATTTCACAATATTTGGGTTTACACTGTTACAGAAATCCCCCGATTTACAAACAAGAACTGGAAATTCACGATAGACGGCATATGGGCTACTGGCAAGTGAGAGGATATGACACCAATGCATGGGTGAAAAAGATTTAGATCAGAAATAAGAAAAAGCTGGTCCGCAGCACTGCGGCCAGCTTTTTCATTGAAATTAACGAGCGTAACCAGAAAGCTGCTGTTGAGCAGTAGCCACTAAACGTTTTGTAATTTCTCCGCCTACAGATCCGTTTTGACGGGAAGTAGTGTCAGCTCCAAGCTGAACTCCAAATTCAGAAGCGATTTCCCACTTCATTTGATCAAGTGCTTGTTGAGCACCTTGTACTAATACTTGATTAGATTGCTTTGCCATATGTATGTTCACCTCCTTTTTTTTAACATCTCTCTATGAAGTTTTTTTATACAAAACTGAATGAAAATATTTCCTCTTTTCATTAACACAAATAAACTCCTTATCCAGCTTGATAAGGAGTTTATGATTACACATAGTCAGAATCTTCGTCCGTTTGTTCCTGATCCACCAGAAACCGTTCATAATCTTTGTGCATTTTATTCGGAATGATGCGAGTATTGCTTCCATCCATGTCTGTTGCGATAAAACCTTCAATATCCTCAACGTACCCCACATTTTCTTCGGATTCAATAAACATTTCATTATAATTCATCATTCCATTTTCCGAGAAATCAGACGGGGACTCACTCGTCCCGTAAACAGCTACGTCCTGCCAGGAATCTTCTGAATCGTAAAAGGTTGCATCTTTTTGATCATTATTATACTGGCCATATGGAGGCTTCAATACTTCTTCTTCAATTGGCCGGTTATTGGAACTGCTTTGTTCAAGGCTGTGCTCTTTGCAGTAAGCCGTTGTTGGCAATGCCTCTAGTCTTGCCATACTGATTGGCTGTCCGCACGATTTGCAATATCCATATTCCCCTGCATCAATTCTTTCAAGTGCCTGATGAATGGATTTTAATTCCGATTCATTTAATTCATTCAATGCGATATCTTTTTGCCTTTCGAACAATTCTGTACCCAGATCCCCCGGATGGTTATCATAACTCGAAAGCTCGCTGACCGATTCTTTAATAAGCTCTAACTCATTTCCATAATGACGGTTATACGCCAACCGCTCGTTCAATTCATTTTGCATCTGCTGGAGACGGTCTTTAAACTGATTGATGCTCTGCTGTGACCATACCATTTCATGACCTCCGAAAGTAGAATCTCGTACACAACTGTATTATTTGACATAATGTTGACGCTCATACTTTTTAATGATTGGAAAAAAATAAGGACTGCCTATTTAAAAAATAGGCAGCCTTGTCCATTGAGTATTCTGTTATGTCTTCGCTAGAATTAGCGTGTTCCACCAAATCCAGAAAGTTGAGATTGAGCTTGAGCTACTAGACGTTTAGTGATTTCTCCACCAACAGATCCGTTAGCACGAGCTGTTTGGTCAGCACCAAGTTGTACACCAAATTCAGAAGCGATTTCGTACTTCATTTGGTCGATAGCTTGTTGAGCACCTTGAACCAATAGTTCGTTGTTGTTTCCACCTTGTTGAGCCATGTGTTTTCACCTCCTCAATTGGTATACTTAAATTTTCTCTCTAATGATTGCAAACCATACTATGTAATATTTGTAAAAAACCGAAACATTGTTGACATGAAACCAAATGGTTGTATATAATTCAGAAAGCGAAACCATATAGTTTCACATAATTTTAAAAAGTGAGGGAAACCATGATGTCCGATTTTACGGAAGAACGAGTAAAAGATATTCAATATACTGATGTTTTCAATGCCCCTATTGAAAAAGTGTGGAAGACCGTTGCAACTGCAGATGGGATCTCCGCTTGGTTTATGCCCAATGACTTTGAGCCGCATGTTGGCCATGATTTCCATATTCAATCTCCGTTTGGCCCGTCACCATGCAAAGTGTTATTGGTTGAGGAGCCGCATAAGCTTTCTTTTGCATGGGATCAATTTGGCTGGATCGTAACGTTTGAACTTAAGGAAGAAGAAGGTAAGACCCGTTTTACCCTTACTCATTCAGGCTGGGGCCATCCGGATGCTATCCTGCCTAAAGCACAGCAAAAAGTATCCGCTGTACGGGACAATATGAACGGCGGCTGGGCGAAAATCATGCAAAGTCTAAAGGAGCTTGCAGAAAAAGAATGAACGCTTCAGCTAAAAAGCACGATGTTTTCCAGGCCATCGCAGACCCTACACGCCGTGAAATTTTAAAATTGCTGGCAGGAAAGGAATTTGCCATCACTGAACTTTCGGAACGATTTCCTATGAGCAGGACCGCGGTGTCCAAGCATCTGCTGATCCTTTCTGAAGCAGGCTTAGTTAAAAAACGAAAGTCCGGCAGGGAGAAACTTTACACGCTTCAAGCTGAGCCTTTGTCTGAATTGGAACAATGGCTCTCCTACTTCGAACAGTTCTGGCAGAACAAGATGTCGATGCTAAAAACTTTAGTGGAAAAAGACATTCAGACATAACAAAAACCTGCCTTTTTGAGCAGGTTTTTGTTTTACCACACATTTTTAAAGTTTCCGACAATCTTATGAGCAGGAATTGCTGAAATAAAGGCTGTTTCATCAATACCTTTCACAATATCAACCAAATCAGCCCATTGAATATTCACAATGACACAAAAAACTACCTGTTTGCTTTCATGAGAATACGCTCCTTCACCTTCCCAGAATGTTACCCCCCGGTTAAAGGCTTCGTTTAATGCACCTGACACCTCGTTTCCTTTATCGGTCACAATCATGACGGAACTTCTTTCTGCCACAGTCAGGATAGTATCGTATGTTTTCGCGCCGACATACATCGAAAGAATCGTGAACATGGCCGACTGTACATTGAAGATAACAGCGGAAACGGAAATAATGATAAAATTCATGATCAGGCCGAAGCGGGCGATCGAAAGATTTTTATACTTGGCGATCACTCGCCCAAGAACATCGAGTCCCCCATTTGAACCTCCGGCACGAAGCATAATGGCTCCGCCAGCAAAAGAAACCACACCCCCGAAGATCGAGGCAAGAATAATATTGTGCGTCCACATCATCTTAATCGGTATAAGATGCAGAAACAGTGAATCGAAACCAACCGCCAGCAGTGTATAAATAATAAATTTCTTGCCCAGATGAATATAGGCCAGAACTAGGAGCGGAATATTATAGAGAAAATATTGCGTTCCGACCGACCAGCCTAACGTATTGTAGATGATCATGCAAATACCCATCAGGCCGCCAGAAAGTAAATGTGCCGGCAGAAGCAGCGTATTCGATCCTACCCCAATGAGCAAACTCCCAAAAATAATGCAAAGCACTTCAAAAGCAATTCTGACCACTCTTTTTTCCAGCATGTGCAACCCTTCTTTTCAAGCAATTATGTTCCAACATATGTATCCTACTATAAGGAACTTTTTTATGTAACAAAAGGAATAACATCTCATTTAATATTATCCTTATTGCCCTGGAGTAAACCTTCCGGTGAAAAATGAAAGGTGCCTGGCACCATTTCCATGGCACCATTTCCAGCTACTAGAGCATTCAATCCCTCTCAAAACGTTAACAAAAAACGAAAAAACGACGAAAACTATAACAACTGTTTTTTATTCTTTATTAAAGGAGGGGTCTGAAATTGTCGAAAGTACTGAGCAAAGAAACAAGCCCCTATTTCAAAACAATTAGCGGACTTATTTTAAATCAAAAGGAAACCTTAGCGAAAACCATATTAGATGAAGAGCGATTCGATTACAGCCACTTAGGAAACAATCGGAGTCAGTTAGAACATCTTCGTATGAAGCTGATTCATTTGTATGGAGAGACCGTATCGCTTCCACCAGCTGTCTCTGTTGAAAGGCTGAAGGAATGGGGAGCTGAATATGCTGATATCTTTGTTTCGCTTAATATCCCATTGGATCGTGCCATCGAAGAAGTACATTTTTACCGTACTAAAATCGGCATCATCATAAAAGAAGAAGCCAAAATGCAAAAATTGGATCTCGATACGTTTTACGAACTGATTTCTGAATTTGATTCCGTAGTTGATACTGCTGTTCTTATGGTAAGTACTTCTTATATGGAAAAACACGCTTCCAACCTGGAGACCGCCGGGCATGAAATCGATGAACTTTCTGTTCCCGTCGTGCCTCTCGGGGACGGAGTGGGTATTCTGCCTATGATTGGCGATATCGATACAAATCGTGCTCAGGTACTCATGGAAAACGCCTTGCGGAGTTCTGTAGACCTAAAGCTCGATCACCTTATTCTGGATTTATCTGGAGTACCAATCATTGATACGATGGTCGCGCAAAAAATCCATCAGGTCATTCAAGCACTCGAACTGATTGGTGTGAAGACAAAAATCAGCGGCCTTCGCCCAGAGCTTGCTCTGACAATGACCGCACTTGGTGTGGAATTTAATGGGGTCACCACATTTTCTAGCCTGCATCTTGCCCTTCAATATTTGGGGTTTAAGCGGAAAATGTAAGTGCATTTCTTTTAGGGTGTCAGGCTTTTTATTTGGAATCAAAAAAGAAGCACCCATTAAGAAGATGCTTCTTTTCTTTGAAATATAAATAGATTAGATCAGTTTGCTTGTGTTGATCGCTTCCCTGTAACCGGAACGGGTAAAATGGAACGATTCATCGAGTAACCCTTCACGCTGAAGAGATTCCAGTGTCTCCTCCGGTATATTAATGGTCAGTTCGTCAAGACGTTCATTGATTTCACTTAATGATGCAGTATTTACAAAGTCAGGCTTGAGCAGCCGAACGATTCCTTCAATCCTGGAATCACGCTTTTGAAATAGCTGCGGTGTTTTATTGATCGCCTGTGAGATCTTGTTCGTAAACTGAATGAGTTCCTGTTTTAGATTAGAGGCCTGAGTTTCTTTTTCCTGAAGCTGCTGTTGGAAATATTTCCTCTCTTCTTCATTCAGATCGGCTCTCGTATACAGCTGCTGGTAAATCTGGGTTTTGTCCATTTCAATCTGTTTAAGCTCTTCTTCTTTAATTCGCTGGGTTTTCATGTCTTCTTCATTCGGCTCATAGACGTAATCTTCATCTGACTTTTTATATTCAATCCTATCCTCTGTTTCCGGCGGTTCTTCTTCTGTTACCAGAGGAGTGACGGAGGAAGCCTGAGCCTCTTCAAGCCGTTCAGCAGCCTGTACTTTTGGCTCATCCTTTTCTGAGGCTTCTTCAGCCTGCTCTTCTTGTACTTCCTCTGCCAGCTTATCATCAACCGGCAGTTCTTCCTCTTTCAGCATTTTTTCCTTTGGAGTCTCCATTTCTCCTTCAAGAAATGTTTCTTCTGCTTCTAAATCTTGTTGATCATTCCTTGAAGCTACCGTTTCCGGAAGTGATTGTATTACCGGGGCATCATCCCTTTGCCCCTTAATGGACCCCTCCTCTAATCTGCGAACGAGGTCATTAAATTTTTTATAGTACATCACTGAAATCGTCAACGCAAAAAGAGAAGCAAAGAGAGAAATAAAATCAGAGAAACGGAAAACAAATGGCGAGGTGGCAATCTTATAAAAAAGTAAAAGAGCAAATGCCCCAATTACAATCACCTTAAGCCAGCTTTCACGATTCTGAATCTGTTCACTTTTTCCTGAAGCTCCACTGTTTCCTCCAAAAAAAGATAATAACTTTTTATTCATAGTGTGTTCCTTTCTTCAACTTGTGTCTTTTTTACAATTTACCCCAATATCTGGGTGTGAGCAAGAAATAGCATTTTACTGGTGCCAGGCACCCCTTACATAAGTTATCGAGAAAGTTGGTTGGTTTCTAGGGGTTTAAGCGGGTCTATTCTACTATAATCGCTTTACCTTTAATGCTTGTTCTTTGTATTACGCCATCCCTGACCTCCACATTTGCTTGAATAATGCTAGGTGATTCCATTGAGTAACCCTGCTTTACGATATAGTGGACTAAAGGGTTTATTGCAATCATTAAGATCCTATAACAAAAGACATATGTAATATGGCTAAACCGAACCATCTAATAATCGCTAGGACGTTTTTACTTCTGGGAGGGTATCCATATGGCAAATGCAAGGCTGCATTGTAGGGATTGAAATCCTAAAAGTACTCGATTTAATGGCGAGCTCAATCAATCCCAAAGACTTTGATGCCGGATGGAATTTTGCCGTATACACCGCCAAAGGCTTTGTAAATAGCTTTTTGTTCAGTCTGGACCACGAGACGAGAAGTTCAACCATGCCCTTTTTGATATTGCTGTGGCTACAAGGCATGAAGGAGACTTCAACCGTCTGCGGGAGGAAGCCGGAAGCTAATCGACTTCCTATATTAAAAAGCTTAGGAGATTGTTTATGTGGAGTGACAAAGGAAAATATATTGAGATCAAACGGCATGATGTTCTTTTTGAAGAGTGTCTTCGTTATTTAAACCGAAATCAAAATGAACTGCTGCATTCCGTGGATATGGACAATAAATCTGTAAGGAAGGCGGTTAGATGTGAAAAAGAGTGTGTTTTGATTCAGTTGGAGGCCACAGATCAGCACCTCGTTCTATCATTTCCAATCGAAGTTCCCGATCACAATACAAAAGCAGAGATTGTTCATCACGTCATCAATTGGATGGATTTGGAACGGGATTTAACCCCTTTCTATCAAATGGCAGAAGAAGACCGTATTTTGCGTAAGGTTGTCCCAGGGCGGGAAGGGCTGAGAATCATTGGAGTGCCTGACCTGTTTGAAGCCTTGGCCTGGTCTATAATGGGGCAGCAAGTCAGCCTTCACGTGGCTTATTTATTGAAGAGGCGGTTGGTTGAACATCTCGGAGAAAACATGGCATTTAACGGAAAAGATTATTGGATGTTTCCTGAGCCTGATAAAGTAGCCAATCTTACTAAAGAAAATTTGCTCTCCCTAAAGTTCACAAACCGAAAGGCAGAGTACTTGTTAGATGCTGCTGAATTAATCTCTAACGGCAGATTAACCAAAACAGGACTCCAAGAACTGCCCCTTCACGAGATGGAAAAGAAATTGACTTCGATCCGCGGAATCGGGAGCTGGTCAGCAAACTATGTCATCATGAGGTGCCTGCGCCATCCTGATGCATTTCCTGCTTCAGACGTTGGTTTGCATAACGCGTTAAAAAAGGTGCTTGGTTCCTACTCCAAGCCAAGCCTTCCAGAAATCATCGAGTGGTCTCAAAATTGGACAGGCTGGAGAGCCTATGCCACCTTTTATTTATGGATGGAGCTGGCAGCTGGATAATCTCTTTTATATTACATATTGCTCACACTCGGCTCTAAAATCGAAAAACGGTTGTTAACGGTATCGAGGTTCGCCTGTGCACCGATTGGGATGGCTGCCTTATAATACCCATGTGCTGTTGTAACATTTGTCATGAGCGGCTTCCCAAGTGGTACGACAAATGTAGTAATGAGCTGATCATACGTTACACCGTACGCAGGTTCACACGATGTGCATTCACCCATCACAATGCCTGCACAATCATCAAATTTACCCGCAATTTTTAAATGATTGAGATACCGGTAAACCGCGTTAATCGGTTCATGGGTCTCCTCTATCACTAAAATTTTTCCTGCTGTATCAATCTCAAACGGAGTTCCAAGTGAATGCACAAGCGAGGTCAAATTGCCGCCAACAACTTCTCCCGTTATATTTCCTTGTACTCTGCTAATTTGAGGAATACCCGGCGGATTAACAATTTGCCGGGGTGACTGAACAGTGGAAGTTGCCTGGAAAAACTGTTGGTAGCTATAAGCAGGTGTATTTGGATTAAAGTCCAGCAGGAGAAGGCTCTGAAAGGTGATTAAATCGGTATATTGATATAGTACATTCAGCAGGATCGTAATATCGCTGTAACCTGATACGATTTTTGGATTCTGCCGGATGATATCAAAATCCAGATATGGCAGAATTCCCTCTACTCCTACTCCCCCTCTTGTCGGCAAAATCATTTTCACCTTTTTATTCGTAAACATCGCCATTAAATCAGCTGCCCGCTGCTCATCCGTTCCGGCCAAAAAACCAGTATTCGTGTAAACATTTTTCCCGAGGACAATATTGAATCCAAAATTTCGCAGCGTGTTTAATCCTTCATTAATTATTTGGGCCTCCAGAGGGCTTCCTAGTGTCACGATCCCGATGGTGTCCCCTCTCTGCAGTATCGGTGGTTTAACAGTCATACCTTCATCCCTCCATCAGCACGGTTTCCCATCGAGATTCCATCGATTATGTATATTAGAGTGATGATTTTCCTATAACTATATTTTTTCAATTCCTCCAATCAAAATACTTAAAAGGGAACGAACCGGGTATGTAGAAGTATATAGATATACCATCGTGCCATTTTGGCAATCTCAAATGAAAGGGAGAAAGGGGAATTTCCATGAAAGAATACAAGGTTATTGAATCCAGCGGGAGGTTTACTTTCAGCCTGGAAACGTTAAGAGACTCAAATACTCCATTGTCCAGAGAGGAAGCCGAACAGATTAAAGAAAGACTGGAAGAGTGCGTTCCCTTTCAGCTTGAAGTTGTAAAAATTAATTCAACGGAATGAAACCTGCCCTGTGAGGCAGGTTTTCTTATTACCCATTAACGGCTATCTTCTTCCGTTTTGTGCGATTGCTTAAAAGCTCCGATTTTTCAAGTACAGCATAGATCGAGCACCAGGACCTCTTGGAAAAATAGATGGGAACACTCTGTTTGTTCGCCTTTTTCTTAATCGCTGCTGAAAACTCATGGTTTATAAAATCGGTCAGGACCAGAACCAAGTTCACATGACTTGGAATCTCCTTTTGAGACATTCTAGCTTTTCTTCCGCTCACATGAATGATCTCCCTTATGCCTTGATGCTCCAGTTTCTTCGTAATTTTCCCAAGATGATCTCCACCAACAATTAATATCGACGACATACCAGCATCTCCCTTCTCTCTCTCTTATTTCAACTATTTCTTTTTGCTCGAGCTGAATAAAAAAAACAAAGACATACATCCCAAAAAGAGAGTTGCCTTTGGTTTTCCAATCAGCAGCAAAAAAGAATATACAAATATCCCTATGGATTTACTCTGTTTTATACCGTAATAAAAACCTCTTCCTACTACGATCACGTAATAAGAAGAGGTTAGACATAACCAAATTACCCTTCTTATTGTCCAAGCCAAAGCTTGTTGGAATTGGACCAATCATTATGTACTGCAAAAACTCAATAAACATGCTTATGAGTTTTTGCTGTAAATTAAGTTCAAACCTTATAATTCTGACCGGTTTTGTATGAATTCCATTTATAGATTACTTAAGCTGGTTAAATTTGTCAATAACTACTTTTTTCTGTCAGAAAAAGTGAGCAAGTTTACTAGAATGTTTTTATTTTACTTTGCTTTTCAGCGGTAGGTACGTATTGGCGACCACTTCGCCAAACGAATGAAGCGGACGCTTTGCCGCCGGATTTTTATGTGAGATCGGAAGCCTAGGAAAAAGGAGTTCAGCCACTCGGTATGCTTCTTCAAGATGCGGATAGCCTGAGAAGATAAAGTGATCAATCCCGATTTCCTGGTATTCTTTCATTCGCTCCGCAACCGTGTCTGCATCACCGACAAGTGCGGTTCCAGCCCCGCCTCTCACCAAGCCTATGCCGGTCCAAAGGTTTGGGCTGATCTCAAGAGAATCTCTTTTTCCGTTGTGAAGAGCAGCCATCCGTTTCTGTCCGACTGAATCATAACGTGAAAAGACTTTTTGTGAAGCAATGATGGTTTCTTCATCTACATATTGAATTAACGAATCAGCCGCAGCCCAAGCCTCTTCTTCTGTTTCCCTGACAATCACATGGAGCCGGATTCCGAAGCTCACCGTTCTCCCCTGTTGAGCTGCCAGCTTTCTGACTCTATCAATCTTTTCTCTGACCTGTTCAGGCGGCTCTCCCCAAGTCAGATAAACGTCAATATGCTTGGCAGCCACTTCAAGCGCCGCATCCGACGACCCTCCGAAATACAGTGGCGGATAAGGCTCTTGCTCTGAAGGAAGAAGAATTTTCCCTTTTTTTACCTTAAGGTGATTACCCTCATAGTCAACCTCTTCTCCGGCCAGCAGCTCCCTCCAGATGGTTAAAAATTCATCCGTCAGTTTATAGCGTTCACTATGCGATAAGTGCAATCCGTCACCGGCAAGCTCTACCGGATCTCCTCCTGTCACAACATTAATCAATAACCTTCCATCAGAAAGCCGGTCAAAGGTTGAAGCCATTCGTGCCGCTAGAGAGGGAGAGATCAAACCCGGACGTACAGCGATGAGGAATTTCATCTTTTCGGTGGCCTGAATTAAGGAAGAAGCGGTAACCCAAGCATCTTCGCAGGAGTGCCCTGTCGGCAGGAGTGCTCCTTTAAAGCCAAGGCTATCTGCCGCCTGCGCAATCTGGCGAAGATAGGAAAGCGTGATAGGCCGTCCTCCTTCTGATGTTCCCAAATACCGGCTGTCTCCATGTGTCGGCAAAAACCAATATACGTTCATGCTTTATTCCCCTTTCCATCAATGTTTCCCGCAATTTGCAGCTCCGCTTTTTCTAAGTCCTTGATGTACGTATCTTTCTTTACCTCATCGATCAGTTCGTTTAATGATACAATCAGCCGCTTCTCGATTTCTTGATCAAACGCAACGTCACGGCCATTGTTATGCTCCAGCTGCAGATCGATTAAATAAATTCCATTTAATATGTTCCTTGCTCCAATGGCATTAAGAACAGGCTTTAACGCGTACTCGATGCTCAGAAGATGGGCGATCGTACCGCCCGTTGCAATGGGCAATACACTTTTTCCAGAGAGGATATCTTGTGGCAGCAGATCCAACAGCGACTTAAGGACTCCTGAATAGGCTGCCTTGTACACAGGTGTTCCAATAATGACAGCTTTTGCTTGCTTTATGCTCTTCTCAATGGCTTTCAGATGAGGACTCTGAAAATGGCCAAGAACAAGATCTTCCGGCGGGACATCAAGTACTGAAAAAGATTCTGTTTCAAGCCCCCCTTTTTGGGACAATTCACTTAAATATCGAAGGACGATCCCCGTTCTTGAGGTTACAGAAGGGCTGCCTGATATGGTTACAATATCTGCCACAATAAAATCCTCCCTTAAATGTTTTTAATAAAAAAGTTGTGGAGCGCTTTTGCCAGCCCTCCTGAACCGAACGTAACGTGTGTTTCACGGCATTCTTTGCCTTTTTTTCGCCTCTGGACATCGTTCAGGAATTCAAGAATGTACACTCTTCGATAGAGAATGTTGCGTATTCCTTTCTTTGCAAAGTAGTTTTCGATCGTGTTGTACAACCCTTTATTCACTCCGTATTTTTCCTTGCAAAGCCCTGTGAACTGAAGATCTGTCAAATTCACAAAGTTCAGGTGTTCCTTCGTGATCGATGCAATAAAGTCTTTGGGTCGCTGCCATTCTCTCAAAGACGTTTCTCCCATGTTTATCCCTCCATCAAATGTTGGCGTATGGTCATTGCTTCTTTAAAACCTTCTCAACAAACTTGTTCTCTATGACTTTTGAAGTATCCAGCTTTGTCTTGATGCCACCTACTTTGTATAGAAAATCAGCTTGTTGCTGATGAGCTTTTGCAAATTCTTTGGTTGTCGGAGATAGAATCAAATCGGCCCGCTTTAAGACCGTGCTGACGATTTCCGGTTCAAGTTTCTCTTTTTTAGCGATATCTACCGTCACTTCTTCCGGATGGTTGATAAACTCTTGTCTGACTTTCTCATATGTCTTTAGGAACAGTACCGTTAAATCAGGATGTTCCTTTGTGAACTGAGTCCTTGCCACCAAAAAGCTGGGCGCATTAATATTAAGGTCTTCTCCATCAGCCAATGACTTCGCTCCCGTTTGATAGATGGCTGTGGTGGCATACGGTTCCCATGTTGACCAGGCATCCACGGAACCGTTATCAAGTGCAGGTCTTGCTTCATCTGGCTGCAACTGTACAATTTTAATATCCTTGTCAGTCAACCCTGCTTGATCAAGCGCCATATAAAGAAAGTTATAGGCACTGCTTCCTTTAGCCACCGCAATTTTCTTTCCTTTTAAATCTTCTAACTCTTTAATCTTGCTTCCTTTTGGTATGATGATTGAATTTCCCTTTTTTCCATCCGTCGTTACCGCGATCGCTTTAAAATCAACGTTGCCCGACTGTCCGGCAATAAGAGGAGTTCCTCCGGTTGCACCGAAATCCAGCCTTCCAGATGCCAATGCCTCAAAGTGAGGAGGGCCGCTTTCAAATTCACTCCATTTTACTTTTACGCCTTCTTTCTCAAACGCTTTTTCAAAATATTTCTTCTCACGTGCATACGGCAGAACACCGGTACTTCCCTGAACTCCGATGTTGACCGTAACATTCCCTTTCTGCTCCGCGGTGGTGGTTTTCTCACTGCAGCCGGAAAGCATATTTAGCAATAAAATCAGTGTTAATACACCCGCAGCTATTTTTCTCATCGTTAATTTCATCCGTTTTCTCCTCTCCTGTTATGTAAGATTTTAATCAGCCGATATAACTGTCACGCCATTTCAGAAGCCGCTTTTCAAAATATCGGACCAGTGAATCTGATGCTTTGCCGAAAACCGCAAAAATGATAATGCCTACAAAAACGATGGACGTTTGAGAAAATTGCCTCGCATCCATGATAAGATATCCGATGCCTTCACTCGATCCCATCAGTTCAGCTGCGACCAAAGCCAGCCACGCCGCACCTAATGACAGCCGTAAACCGAGCAGAATATTTGGTAGTGCAGCAGGGAGAATGAGTTTTGTGATCTGTTTCCATTTGCTGAATTCAAGCACCTTCGCTACATCAAACAGTTTAGAGTCCACACCGCGTATCCCTAGGAACGCATTCACATAAAGCGGAAAGAACGCAGATTTTGAGATCAGCAATATTTTTGACAGCTCGCCAAAGCCAAACCAGAGAATGAATAAAGGTATTACAGCTAACGACGGAATAGTCCGCAGCATCTGAAACGTCGGATCAAGCGATTGCTCTGTTTTGCTCGAGAAACCAACTGCCAGCCCGGCCAGAAGTCCAAGTCCCCCGCCAATTAAAAATCCTGTAAGTGCCCGGAACAAGCTGATTTTAAAATGGGTGAATAATTCCCCGGTACGGATTAAGTCCTTAAATGCGATAAGGATTTCACTCGGCCTTGGCAGCAAGGTGGCAGAAATAAGTCCGTAAGCACCTGACAGTTCCCAAATAATGATGATAAAAACGGGAAATGCCAATCCTCGTGCCCAATGGGATAGAAATGGGTTTTTCCTCTGTTTTTTTGATGCTGTTTCCTTGATGCTTTGTTTTCGTTCTACAGTCGTTCTCGTTAATACCCCAGTCTGATTGCTCATTTTATCATCTCCTTTATATCGTTATCGGACGGTTGCTGCTCGCTCGCTTTCCTCCACTTTTTCAAATTCACTCAATACCCGCTGTCGTATTTCCTGGAAAGCAAGATCTGTTTTTCTCCGTGGATGAGGCAGTTCAATCGGTATTACCTCCCTGACTGTGCCTGGCCGGGGATTCATGATCACTACAGTGCTGGCGAGATAAATGGCCTCATCGATGTCGTGAGTCACAAATATCATCGTCGTCCGGTTCTTCTGCCAGATATTGAGCAGTACCTCTTGCATATGTGACCGGGTAAAGGCATCCAACGCTCCAAATGGTTCATCTAAGAGAAGAATCTTAGGATTTCTAAGCAGGGCTCTTGCGATGGATACCCGCTGTGCCATTCCTCCCGACAGCTCTTTTGGATAGGCATTTTCAAAGTCCTCCAACCGTACCAGCTTAATCAGCTCGCGAACTTTTTCATGTGTAGCACTTTCTTTCACAGGCAAGTTGGCCGCGATATTTTTTTCCACGGTCAGCCAGGGAAACAGCCTGGGTTCTTGAAAAATAAACCCTTTATCAATGCTCGGCCCGGATACTTTTTGGTTATCCAGCAATACAGAGCCCTCATGCCTTGTATCCAATCCAGCAATTATTTTTAATAATGTGCTTTTTCCGCAGCCGCTCGGGCCGATCACAGTAATAAATTCTCCTTGATTCACATCGAGATCTATTTGCTCAAGTGCTTTTGTCACGCCTTTTCCTGTTTCAAAACTCCGATTGAGTTTACTAATTTGCAGTAAAGTCATATCATATCTCCCTTCTTCCCTGCGTTTTTGCAAAAAGAAAACAACCGGAAACCTCCTTTTTAAGGAAAGCCTCCGGTTGTCCGGTCGACGAATTTGAACATTTGCAGCGAATAAAATTCCCCCTTTCAAACGGAAACAGTTTATGATAAAAAGGAAAACCAAAAGGCCATGTCTGCTAATACTGAGACACGGCCTTTGGTTTACCAATCAGCTGCACGATATTTTTTTACTCAATAAAAAACTTCCTCTTACATCTCAAGGACGTGTAAGAAGAAGTTAAATAGCGTTCTACTTCTCTTATCGTCCAAGCTGATGCTTGTTGGATTTGGCACAGTTCTCTCGTTAAAAAGTCCGCTGCCGAGGTTTCGCAGGGCCAATTCCCTCCACCTCTCTGAATAAGAAAAAATTTATGGAGTTTTTAATTCATATAATCCTCATCGGATTAATTGTTATTAAAACAGGTGTGCAATGGAAAGTCAATAACTTTTTTGAAAAATCTAAATTTTATTTACGTGAATGCTTACTACATAAATCCAGCCGTCCTTCCTCATACTATCTTTTGGGAGGTTGTTCGTTATGTTACTTTCATTGTTAACCGGTATGCTGCTGGCCGTACAGCCCGTCTATACGCCTGAGAGTATATCATTGATTCAGCAAGGCCAAACCATCGCAATTATTGATCGAAAAGACTTTATGGTTCCGCTGCCAGGTACGCCTATCATAGACGGTGAAAAATTCGAGTCGTTTGCTGCAAAATTGGAAGGTCAGGTTTACCGTCCGCCTCTTAATGCAAGAATTAATGATTTAGGAGGAATTACTCCTGGAGAAAACGGTTCCATGCTCTACAAAAAAGCGTTTAAAGAGCAATTCTATGCCAGCTTTTTCAGCAAGGGGCCTCATAAACTTGAAGTCCCTCTATTAACGGTCCACCCCAGGGTTGACAGTGAGCTGCTTGGAAATATCAGGACCAATCACCTTGCTCAGTATGTCACTTATTTCAACCGTTCTCATTCATCCAGGACCCATAATATTTCACTTGCCGCAAAAGCGATTGATAATCAAGTCGTGTTTCCTGGAGAGACCTTTTCCTTTAACGGGGTCGTAGGCAGACGGACTACGGACAAAGGGTACATGCGTGCACCTGTTATTGTTCGTGGAGAGCTTTCAGAAGGAGTTGGCGGAGGAATCTGCCAGGTCTCCTCTACTCTTTTTAATGCCGTGGACCGGGCTGGACTTCATATTGTGCAGCGTTTTTCACACAGCCGAAGTGTACCTTATGTTCCAAAAGGCAGGGATGCAACCGTAAGCTGGTACGGCCCTGATTTCCGTTTTCAGAACCGTTATAACCAGCCGATCCTGATCCGGGCCAAAACCTATGGAGGGAGCATGATGGTGATGATTTCTTCTTCTGATGTCATACATGTTCCTTCGAAAAAACATTGATTCTTCCGCTCGGATAAGAAATGTGTCAACATTGTTAACCATTGAGCAAACCCATTCCAATTTCATAATTGCGGTGTTAGAATAAACGAGGATTTGATCATCTTGGAGAGAAGTGATGACATGAAAAGTCTTCCGTTTTTCTATATGCTGTTCTTAATCAATGGATTGCTGCTTGCCGGTGGATTAGTTAGTCCGACTTACCTTGTTGTAGCCCGCTGGAGCATGATCTTCTTTAATATAACGGCCCTTGCTGCTCTTATTTATTTCAAAGAACATGGCAAGGGAACAAGATGGAGCAAAGTTTCTTCCCGAGGCCGTCTTTTATGGTGGGGAGCTTTCTTGTTCAATGTTGTTTCTGCAGCGAATGAAGTTCTGCATTCCGGACTATTTCAATAATTTAAATTTACAGCTCAGCGTAATGCTGGGCTTTTTTATTTTCCCTTAAAAGCAAGCAAACGGCTGCCCAAGTGATGGATTAGAGTTGAAAAGCCTCTTTCCCATTACTTGCAGCTGTTACTTGATATCCTTCTTTTACTAAAAAACGTTCTACCGTTTCTTGTATCGAGAGATCATCTTCGACCAGCAGTATTTTATCGCTCATGGACAGCACCTCAACTAACTGTTTAACGGTACTTATAGAAACCCTCTTTGAATCAATGTTCGAATCCACTTTGGGCTAATTCTATTGCTAGATTTTCATATTAAAAAGACCCTTGAGCCACTCTGGTTCATCATTTAACAGCCTGGATAAAAAACGAAGCTGCGGAAAGGGCACCAGATTAAGATTACGGTCCATCTTCTCTCTTTCTACAACAATTCCATTGCGGGCTATATACTCACCAAAAGTCAGCGTCCTGCTGCAAATTATCACAATATCTGCCGGTTTCAATAATACAATCGCTTTCGCTTCAGAAGATGGGACAGGCTTATCCATGGACTCCCCAAAGTACATGACAGAATATTCACCGTTTACACCTTTAATCAGAACGGGACCCATCCCTTGTGAATCCTGTGCCCTCACTTTTATTTCAGGATAATTCCAGCTGGGCGTATGATAGGTCACTGGAGAATGGATGATTTTTACATTCATGCCCGATTCTTCATGCAATTCCCGCACCGCTGTCTCGATCGGTGTTTCATTTCCTTCCCGATGCCCACCCAGCCTGACGACTCCGAGCTGATCCCCTTTCCTTGTCGGACCGATCTGAAACGGGAAAAGCCCTTTATAGAAGACAAAGATTCCAGCTGTCACAAACTGCTTTTCAAACTTTATTGCTCTCATGTTTTATGCCTCATAACAGGATGGAATAGAAATTCTTTGATTACCCTGCTGAATTTTTTAGCTTCTTCTAAAAAAGGATAATGATTGCTGTCATTAAAAACTTCCAGCTCGGCGTTAGGGATTAGTTCTGCAATTTCCCTAGAGAAAGGAAGAGGGCACTGGACGTCATGTGCTCCGCAAATCACCAAAGTTCTGGCAGTAACCTTGTGCAATTGTTTCGTAATATCAAATAGCAGAATTTCCCGTGCAAAAAAGTTCATGCGGGAAGCAGACATCGATTTGTGGACATCCCCTGTAAAATATTCATCATACCGATCTGGCTCATGCAAGGAGAGTTTCGTCCGCTCCCGGGAGCAGCGGCTGCGTTCTTCTTCTGATAGGTTCGTTTTCAGGCGTTCGATCAGCATTTGCATCTTTTCAAACTGTGGGTGCCCCTGATGATAGATACAATAGGGCGATGAGGAGGCATATACCCTGGCTGCGGAACCGGCAATGATTAAAGAATCAATGGATTGAGGATGCCGCATGCCATAGACAAGCCCAAGCATTCCCCCGGTAGAATGTCCGGCAACGTTCCAAGACTGAATGCCCAGCTCCAATCTAACTGCTTCCAGATCGAGCACCGTCTCAATCATACTGAGCTGATACGGTTCGTGCGCTTGTTCTGACCTTCCCGCTTCTCTCAGATTTACTAGAAATACTTGGTTTGTTTCCGTAAATGTATCAGCAAATCTGTCACCCGTCTCATTAAACTCTGAATAGAGATGGGTCACACATAACGCAGGTCCCTGTCCTTTACAAAACACTTCAAAGCTTCCGCGTTCCGTTGAAATCAACTTCATTTCCCAGCGTATCATCTGCCCGACCACCATCCAGATCCTATAATTTCCTGACCTTCCACTCTACCTATATACTCCATTTGAGTTTTATATCCTTATGCTTAGCAGGATCAGGATTCCACTGCAGCAATTGGCCGGCATGCGTCAGACCGCCTCCGAATCCATAAAGCAAAAGGATGTCTCCGTCGTTCAACTTTCCTTTTTTTATAGCCAGATCCAGCGCCAGCGGAATGGAAACCGAGGAAGTATTTCCGCAATACTCCACGCTGGTGAGCATTTTTTCTGCGGGGAGCAAGGTTATTAAAGCTGCATCTAAGTCTATCATGATCTTTATAATTAGAAATGAGTTTCATGATTCATATTCTCCTTTTTATCTGTACTTTCATTATATCTTCACCTTTAAAATTCCATATATTAGAAGTGAAAAAACTCTATCCTGATCCAGGGATAGAGTTTAATCGTTCTTTTTCGCTTTATTGCCAATAACTGCTGGTTTGAATAAGCCTCCGCCGTCTCCGTAATACTCTGGAACGTCTTGCGGCAAGAAAAGATCACCAAGTTTTACATCGTTCGCTACGGTGACTTTCTCTGAAGAAAATGGTACAACAACCTGTACGTTTACTTTTAAATGTACATAAACCTCAAGATATGGATTATTAATTCCTACGTTCATTGGCTTGGTTTTCAGCTCTGAATCCACGTTTCCAACCACACTCATTTCTACTGGTACGGGAGGCCCTACATCGGATAGCAAGGAGTTGTTAAATGCTGCACCTAACGGGATTTGATAGACAATCGAGTTAAGTCTGTTTCCGAATCTATCTTTTTTGGTATGCTGCTGACTCTTTATTTCATCATGAATACTTTCCGTCATTTTCCCCAAAACCTTATTAAACATTTGATAATTTAGACTGTAGGCCGGATGCTGGCCTTTTTGTTCATGGATAACAATCAATTTATTCATATCATATTGATTTGTAGTTTTAAGAATGGCATCATTGATGGCTTCATCCGCGATGTTATGGACTTCCGAACGGGCGATGTTTTTTAAGATGGGTTCAATTTTATGGTCCACTAACCAAAATGCAAAAATGGTCATACCGAGGAGCATGATCAACGAGTATAACAGCACACGTTTAAACGGCAGAGGTCCTTTCCGCAATTTCATTCGATGACCAAACATCATACACCTCCTACTTTATAGGTACGTCCGTCAGAAAGGATTTATTCCTTGCACGCTAAGAGCTTCAGTATTGCAAAACAAAGAAAAACGTGCCTGAATAAGGCACGTTCTCTTTGAAGGAAAGCTTATAAGGATATTGTTATTCCTAAGTACATTTAATTGGCATATAACCGATACGTATCGGTTAATGTTTCGCCATTTCCATAGATATATGCTTTGGAGGGCGCGTAGAAATTAGAGCTATCGTATTTCCAATGGATTCTTAGGGCCATGTATCCACCGGCTCCATAAGTGTTCTTTCCTCTCTTTTCAATGAATTGAGAGAAGCTGTCCCATGTCCTCGGCCCCACTACACCATCAACGACCAGGTTGTGCGTTTTTTGATAATGTTTAACAGCGGCTTCGGTTTTTGGACCAAAGATCCCATCGGAGTCAATGACTGACGAATCGGTATAAAATCTGAGAACATTGATAATATACTGCATGTTTTTAACTTCCACACCACGCGAATCCTTGCGTAAAATTGAATTTTTATCCCAGTCCACCGGGTGATGAAATCCTGGCGCTGAAGCTGATGCTGTTGAAAATGAAATCCCCCAGGCCATGATGACAACTGCCAAACTAGCAAGTATTTTTTTCATTTTGCCATCTCCCTTTTTTGTATGGATTTGTTATTCCTTACAAATTTCCCCTCAGCCTGAAGATTCCCCCTCTTCGTAAAATTAAGCCTTTCTTTCTTGAGACCAATGCCCTGTTTTTCACCTGGTCTTTAGAATCAGTGTCCAACCACTGTAAGGGTGAATAGGATAGTTTGTATGTAAATAAGGAGGTTTCTGGATGAACCATTATTGCAAAAGAATGTATCCCCAATTTCCCGGACAAGGGGCTGGCCTGGGATCAGGACAGCAGACACCTGGATTCCATGGATTTTATGGCCAGGGTCAACCCAGTCAGCAAGGATTAGGCGGGCAGCCTCAGATGCCACAATTTCCTGGGATGTTTCCCGGGATGCCGGGCGGGCAGCAGCAGGGCGGACAGACCCAGCAAGGCGCACAGCAAGGTCAGCAGTCTCAGCAGGGACAAGGCGGGCAGCAGATGCCGCAGTTTCCTGGCATGTTTCCCGGGATGCCGGGCGGGCAGACCCAGCAAGGCGGACAACAAGGGCAGCAGCCTCAACAGGGGCAAAGCGGGCAGCAGATGCCGCAGTTTCCTGGCATGTTTCCAGGGATGCCGGGCGGGCAGACCCAGCAAGGCGCACAGCAAGGGCAGCAGCCTCAGCAAGGACAGGGCGGACAGCAGCAGATGCCGCAGTTTCCTGGCATGTTCCCCGGGATGCCGGGCGGGCAGCAGCAGGGCGGACAGGGACAGCAAAGCCAGCAGGTATTTTACCCATATTACGGCTATCCCGGAATGTTTTAGTCTAGTTAGTTGACCATAATGGGCATTTGGCGGGTATTTGCTCCATTTTGGCGGGTAAATTTAAATTTTGGACGGTAAACTGATGATTTCGGCGGGTAAATCTATTGTTTCGGCTTGAATTTCCATTTACCTTCCAATTTCTTCTCTTCATCAACATCAAAAACAAAGGATTCCTCCATAAAGCATGGAGAAATTCTTTGTTTTTTTACTCATTTTTCAGTTTTATTCATGTTTTTGCGGTGTTCCTGCCATTGCTGAACACCATCGTCTTCATCAAACTCAATGGTGACATCTGCTACGCCTTTTTCCAATAAAATCTGCTCTTCAAGACGGTCTTTTATGTCGTCTGCCTGGGCGACGGTCAGCGATGGATCTACTTCGACTTCAAGTTCGACATGAAGATCTTCGCCTTCTTTAATGACGGTTACTCCGACCACATCTTTTACATCAGGATCACGCAAGACCAAATCACCAATTTTGTCTTCCATTTCCTCATCCGCTTCTCCAAGAGCCCCTGCAGCATTATCAAGAAATACTTTTCCGACAACAAAGAACATCATAAGGCCGATCAGTATTGACGCGATGCCTTCCGCTTGGTGAAACGGTGTGTAGTGGGCGATGACAATGGCGATGATAGCGAGCAGTCCGCCTGCCGTGGCTACCATATCTTCCATAAAAACAAGTTTTGTAGCTGGTTTGGCTTTTGGGAGGTAACCGAAACTATTAGCGAATACGGCAAAACCGCTCGTGGTGTCTCCTGCATCATGCATGATCTCTTTCATTGCTTTAAAAAGGACGAATGCCTCGAGCAGGACCGCCGCTCCCAGCACAGCCAGATTGATGGCAAAGCCAGTCGATTCCGTTGGGTGAAAGATGTGTGTAAATCCTTCTTTAACCGTTTCAAACGACATGATTCCCACAATAAGAACGGCTCCCAGCAACACGAGATTCACGAGCCTTCCAAATCCGTTGGGAAAGCGGTCGGTTGCCCCTTTTTTGCTTAATGCTGTTCCGATAAAAACAAAGAATTGATTGGCTGCATCACCGAGACTGTGCATCGTCTCCGCAAACATGGCGACATTCCCTGTCATAAAATAGGCCACACCTTTGATGATGGCAATAATCGTATTTACAATGGCCGCTAAAAAAGCAGACTTGTTCCCTTTTTTTAATTGTTTAAGTAACTGCCCCATTTCATCCTCACTCTCTGAATGTTTTATCGATTATGTATAAGTTCAACATCATTCTTCCCGATTAGGAAGGTAGTTACACTATACGGCTGCAAAAGGCCCTTCAAACGTAAAAAAACTTCTTGAAAATTGTTCTCCTTCTCGTTCATTGAGTTCCTCCCTCGTCCCATAAAAAATCCCCCTTCCCTTACCATTTTATCGATTACTAAATGGTAAATAAAGAGGGATGATTATTGGATTAGCGTACGGTACTGTCCTGTAAGATTTCTCGTTTTCTTGGCGTATCTAAATTCAGATTGGATTCGACCGAGTATTTTGGACGCCGCTTTACTTCTTTAAAGATTTTTCCGATGTATTCCCCGATTACCCCTATACCCAAAAGCTGCAGTCCTCCAATAAACCATATGGAAATCATTAAGGATGACCATCCTGATTCTGTACGGCCCAAGACCTCCTGAACAATGGTATATCCTCCTAATAGTACGCTGAGGATGATGGACATCAATCCGATGAGGGTCACAAAGCGGATCGGAGCAATACTGAACGAAGTAATTCCATCCACTGCAAAAGCGAGCATTTTCTTTAATGGATATTTTGTGGTACCTGCCATCCGTTCTTTACGGTCGTAGTAAACATTGGCAGACTTGAACCCGATGAGAGGAATAATTCCTCTCAAAAACAAGTTGTTTTCCTCATAGCGGCAAAGCTCATCCAGCGCCCGCTTGCTCATCAGCCGAAAATCGGCATGATTAGGAATAAGGTCAATTCCGATCTTTTGCATAAACCGATAGAAACCGTTGGCTGTCGTTCGCTTAAAAAAGGTATCTGTGTCTCTTTTTCTCCGGACACCATACACAATTTCACAGCCTTCATTGTATTTCAAGATAAAATCCCGTATGACCGAGATGTCATCCTGAAGATCGGCATCGATGGAAATCACACAATCCGAAAATTCCTTTGCCTTCATCAAACCGGCAAGCAATGCGTTTTGATGTCCGGCGTTTTTGGATAATTTCAGTCCTGTTACATATCCGTTCACAAAGCTTTCCTCTTCAATCATGTTCCAGGTTCGATCTTTGCTGCCGTCATCGACAAACATGATTTTACTTTGCGTATGAATTAATTTTTCTGTCTCCAAGTCTTCAAGAAGATAGGTTAATTGCTTCGTTGTTTCCTGCAGCACTTCTTCTTCGTTGTAGCATGGCACAACAATCGTTAAAATCGGTTCATTCATCAAGTCCACTCCCTTTTATCGCGCTTCACTCATCTCACCTGGTAAAGATAGATCTTCCATACCGAATGCCGGTCCGTGAATGTTTTTTTCAAAGTTAATCGATCTTCTTTCGCATTAAGGATAGGTACAGATGAAAAGATGTACCGGCCCCCAAGTTTTTTAAACGCGCTGATGTTTAATTGCAGGTGGTGAATTTTTTTATTCGAATCTTTTTCAAAGTTATAATGTTTGCCGAGTTCTGCTGAGAATAAATAACATCGGCCACCCCAATGATCAAAATAGTTTTTCACGTTCCGGTTCTTGTCCAGTTCCTTCGAAATAATGGAACGGAACTGGTGTTTATAGGAAAGGGGGTAAAAGTTGTTATAGGAATCAATCGTATAAAAGCCGTTGTATTGAGAAATCGCTGGATGCAGGCCGATACTTGCCACCCGATACGTGTTTTTCGGTTTTCCGATGTATCGGTCAATTTTATCAAAAAGCTGGGTGGAGTAGAATTCCTTGAACGAAGGATATCCAGCGATCCGATATCGGACTTCCTCATTCAAAGTGCACAGCAGCAGCAATTGAAGCACGAGCAAAACTGCTGCGGCTTTTTTCCTTTTCCCCCTCCAAACCATCTTCAAGCCGATGGCGAACAAAAGATACAAAATTAACGGGTGCAGAAAGTGAAATCTCGAAAAGTTAAACGTATTTAAAAGTGAGACGTGATCTTTCAACGGCTGCCATCCTTTATAAAACCAAAGGCCATACCAAACCGATAAGACAGCATTCAAAATCGTAAGAAACAGAAAACGTTTTTCACTTCTCCAGGTTTTTTGCCTAAAAATCTTCCAAAGTGCCCAGAACAAGAGCGGCAGGATAAAGTACGTATGAATGGTCATTACATGTGTATGGCCAAATACATAGTTTTTCAGCATCAGTCTAAGAGATGATGGAAAAGAAAGGACTGACTCCTTGAATTCATTTCTGTTCGTTGGTGCCTGAGGCAGCAGAAGCGAGTATACAAGCCGATACTCAATCACCAAGTAGATCGAAATCATAAAGGCAATGCTGAATAGAAATTTTACATTCCACTTTCGTTTTCTCCACACATCTGTTGCCCACAATAGAGCCATCGCACTGAGAAAGAAGAAAAATCCTAGCACAAAGCTCGAATAAAAGGGAAGCAAGAGAAGAACGAGCCATTCCTTACGCCCTGATGTTTGATTGCGAATGTTTAAAAAGGCCCATAATGCCATTGGCATGCCAAGGGTGCTCAGCATCCCGGACGGCCAAAAAGGCGTTAAGGCAAAAGCAAGGGATACACCCGCACGTATAAAGGATAGCTCCTGTTCTTTCACAAAATGATCTTTCAGCAGGAGATACATTCCGATATAAGCAAACACTCTTGTGATCGCCTGTGAAAGTGCGTAGGCCAGCATTGTTGGAAAGAGGGAATGCAGCCAGACAATCCCGCTGAATTCCGTTCCGAACGTATCCCTTGGCAGCCCGTTGATGACTTGCGGAATAACCGCATGTAAATTGCCAAACAGTTGTCCGCTATGAACAAGCACCCGATACCAGGCAATGTTGGAATCCATGTTGTCATGGACCCGGATATGTGCATTCTCCCCTAAAATAAAAAGCGGAGAGAGATAGATCAGAAGGATGATCCATCCCCCGTACAAGTATTTGGTTTCTCTTGTTAATGGCCTCCCCATCATTTGGTTATGCTCCCGTCTTGGTGTTTTTCAATAGGATTGTCCATATTTACGCGTGCTGAGTAAAAGACAGCGCCGGTTCCAATAAGGATTGGATAAATTTAGTCATCTGATCTGGTGACAGCATCTCCAGTCCTCTTTCATACGCTTTTTTAGCCGCGTGCCATTTTTTCAGTTCAGGTTGATTGCCTAACACCTTCATCAGCTGTGCTTCAATGGATTGAGATCTTTCGAGCCGGAATACCAGATTCTTTTTTTCCAGATATTCAAGATTGATTTCTTCCTGACCTGGAAGAAAGGAATGAACAAAGATCGGCAAGCTTTTCTGAAGCGCTTCACTTACTGTTATTCCTCCCGGTTTCGTTACAAGAGCATCCACGCGGTCGTACCATTCGTTCATCTCTTTTCTCGACGATATATACGGAAGAGGATGAATATGATCGGCATCCAGCTGGCTGATTTTTTCATACAGCTTTCGGTTATTCCCGCATAGAACAAAATAATCAAAGGCACCAGTTGGTCCAGCGGCTGTTATTAACTCATAAATGTCACCTAAACCACTGCTCCCGCCAGAGATTAAAATTTTTCTGCGGCGGTTGTCATTTGTGCGTTTTGTTGATTTGGTAAATTGTTCATGCACCGGGATTCCTGAAACAATAATGTTTTCTTGGCGAATATGATGTTCTGTTACTAACTTTACTTTCATATCCCGGTTTGGGACAAAGTGATAATCAATTTCTCCCCTGCCCCATACATCATTAATGAAAAAGTCTGTATACACATTCATGACGGGAACCCGGCACTTTCCTTTCCGCTTCAATGCGCTCACAAGGTAGGAGGGGATGCTGTGTGTACAAATGATAACGTCCGGCTGTTCATCGTATAGAAGCTTTTCCATCTTTTTCAGAAATAAGATTTCATAGCCCTTGAATGAATGGACCTTGCGCATCGTGGAATAGGTGCAATTTTTATAAATAAGATCATAGGTGCCTGGCATCAGCTTAATCCACTTGAGATAAGTGCCTGTCACCATCTTTTCAAGCGAAACATTCATATAGCTTAATAAGTCCACTTTCTTTAGAACAATATCTTTTTTTCTGATCTTCAACATATCGATTAACGCCTCGGCAGCCTGATGGTGCCCTGACGGCATTTGTAAAAACGGCAAAAATAATATTTTTTTCATTCTTTATCACCTGTTTTTATTAATGAAATTAGGAATAAAAGTCCTTACACAAGTAAAAAGACGAGAAAGATCGCAAAAAGTTCATTCAAAATAAAAAAATCCTAAATCTTCTTTAAGAACTCGGTTCTAAATGAAGATTCAGGATTAGGCTTTTCAGTCTGTTAAGACCTGCTGCTATTTTTTTCTCCGTAATCTAAACAGCCATTGAATGGCCATTCCAAGAGATAAACAATAGAGAATAAAAAGGACGAGTCCTCCGATGACTGGAAAGTTAAAAATCGATACGATCAGAAAAGATCCTGTCAAATAGACGATCCAAGCTGGTTTATCCTCCAGGCCGGCAATCCTTTTTGCTGTCTCTTTGCTTAACACCGCCATACCCGCTATGAAGGAGATCAGAGGAATCAACAGAAGAATGATGGAAATAGGGATACCGATCACGGTTATACCCAGTAACAGGCTTAGTATTAGGATAGCCAAGCTTGTAATGGCCCCTGACAAAACAAAACGAGCCGCTTTCCCCTTTGTAAATTCCTCATAGCTGCTGAATCTTTTATTCAATGCAAGCCCTGCGAAAGTGGTAAATAGAACGAGAACAATGCTTCCGATCAGACGCAGCAGCCAGCCGCCGACCAGCACCATTCCTCCAAGAAACAGGCTGTTCTGAGATGGGCTGTCGAGATTAATGGATAGGATGTTCTCTGTTACATTGGATCCAGGCTCCTGTTTAACATGCCCGCCAACGACAAGGACCAGCTCTTTTATTTTGGCATGCGGTTTAATCTCCACATCTCCATTAAAAACAATAACAGCCGTTTTGACCTTCCCTTTAATTATTGCATTATGCCCGAATACAATCACATTTTCAACACTTTGGTTGGAGGGGATGACCACTTCTTTTGATTTCATAATGTTCTTTTCTCCAGCAGCATAGGCAGTAGGATTTGCAAGAGACATACTGGTGAAGAATATGATGATCACTGCACTAATGATTTGAATTTTTTTCATGGCCGCCCTCCTTATCCTGGTGTTTTTGTGCTTAATAATCTCCGGACGGACCATCCGGAAGCTGCTAAAATAATCAGTGTAAGAACAAGGATCACTTCAAGCAGGTTAGGAAGTCCTCCTGCAACAGCAAATGCTGAATGCATCAGACTGAATGAAATGGAAGTTAAGGTCATTCCTACACTTATGCTTTTTGAAATGACAGGTGTCAAAATCCATATCATGCTGATGATGATGAATGCGGTGATTCCTGTAGCAGCAATCCATTTCCAGGATAGAAGCCGGTGAGGTGAGCTTTCTGCTTGAATTTGTCCAACCACCGCTCGTTCGATCTGCCAATTTTCCGGCTCTGCAACCTGATATGCAGCGTAAAAATGTTCTTTTAATTCCCTCAGTTCGTACACTTCTTGCCTGCATTCACTGCAGGTTTTACAATGCTCCTCTATCTCCATACGTTCATCCCCGTTTAATTCTTCATCCACATATGCAGAAAGAAGCTCTTTTACTTCATCATGCATCCCGATCACCCCTCATGAGTTCGCTCCTTAATTCTGTTCGAGCTACATTTATTCTGGATCTAACGGTTCCCACAGGAATCTCCAAAATATCTGCGATCTCCTGATACGAGAATCCTTGAATGTCCCGCAAAACGACCACCGTTCGATGGTCTGGAGAAAGCTTTTTCATCGCAAACTGAAGATTCATTTTCAGCTGTGCGTTTTCAACTTCAGAATGGGTGCTTGGCAGCCGTTCTGTTTTTTCCGGATCCACATGCAGCACAGGCGACTTTTCAGCTTTCTTTATCCGGTCATAACATAAGTTTGTAACGATTCGTGTTAACCAAGAGGCGAAGGCATAATCCTGCTTCAAATGATGAAGTGAAAAATAAGCTTTTACGAAAGCTTCCTGAGTAATATCTTCCGCTTCCATTTGATCATGGACCATCGCAAAGGCATGCCGGTACACTTTCCCTTTATATTTTCGAACGATTTTTGAAAAGGAATCCTGATCTCCTTTTTTGGCGTTTACGATTAATTGCTGGAGTTCGTGGTCCACACTTTATTCACCCGCTTCTAGACAAACTGCCTCAACGAATTGTCTTCTAATAAAATGACGTCAAAAATAAGAATAAGTTCATTTTACTCTTAAAATTTTTAATACGTTTATTTTACCTATAATTTTCATAAATAAAAAAGCTCTCTCCACGTTTCCTTGGAAACAGCCTTTCAATCGCCTTTAGCTTCAGCCTTTTTCCAAACTTTCCCCATGAATACGGCCGCTGCACCAATGATTGCCGCAAGAAGAAGGCTCACATAAAAACCTGGACGGATGGTCTTCTCAGCCATCGTGCCGCTGATGCTCGCTAAAAGAAGAACGATTCCTAACATGGAGAATACTTTACCCCACACCTTTTGTTTCAGAACCTTTAAGGATGAAACAATAATGAACAGCCAGTTATAAAGAAGCAATATCCCTGCAGCTGTTGTAATGTATTCATAAATCTTTCCCGGCAGAAGTAAAGCCGTAATGATGGAAGCCAGCAGACCGGCAGCACCGATCCCCAGTGAGGCCAAGGGGAGGTCCTTCAGCTTTTTCACTTTTTTGCTAAAAACGCCAGGTGCATCTCCATCCTCAGACATCGTACATAAAAGGTTTGTTACTCCAAACAGTGAAGCGGTCATCGTGGAAAATCCCGCAATGATAATGGCACCGTTAAACACATGGGGAAAAAACGGAAGATGATAATCACTCAAAGCGGTAACAAAAGGACTTTCTTTATCATCAAAGGCATGCTGAAACACCATTGTAACGGCTAGGCCCATGGAAAGCACATAAATACCCGTAAGCAGAATCATCATCGCTTTTCCTGCTTTAGGGCCATCCTCTTTCTTCTTCAGCTGCATGGCCATTAAACCGATGACTTCAATACCTCCAAACGCATAGAACGCATAGATGAGTGAGGACCAAAACCCACGAAAGCCATCATGAAAAAGCACCTGTGAATTGTCCGGCAGGCCCGGTTTCTTCACTTCGCCGTCAATCCAGCCGGCCATTGCTGCTGCCGCTATAATAATGAACATTAAGATAGCCGCCACCTTTACAATCGCGAGAATATCCTCAATTTTGTCGAATCCTTTTGTTCCGGTCAAAACAACAGCGATCGCCAATACGGCATAACCTGCAGCAAACACCCATAGCGGAACATTGTGAAACCAAAAACGAGACAGGATGGAAAGTGCCGTCAGCTGGCTCCCCATCACAAGAATATTGGAAATCCAATAGTTCCAGCCACAGCTGAACCCAGCCCAGCGTCCAAACGCTTTTTTAGCATACGCACAAAAAGATCCTTTCTGCGGATCTTCGGCCGTCATTTGGGCGAGAACATTAAAAACAATATATGTACCGATTGCTGCCAGGATAAAAGAGATAACGATCGAAGGTCCGGTCATCTTAATGCCTATGGAAGATCCTAAGAAATAACCCGTTCCGATCGTGCAGCCCACTCCCATTAAAGAGAGCTGCCACCATTTTAAGTCCCCGCTCTTGCTGTCTCGGCCGGCCGAAGAACTGCAGCTTTTTTTACTCATCACATCACCCCTGATCTTTTTCTATTGTTTGTAGGATCGGGGGGAATCTATACTGAAATGCAGCAAAAAACCGCGTATTCTTGGTTTTGAAATCAAGCACTATCATCTTTTATAAAGTTCGAGTGAAATTTAGTAATTTCAGATTCGTCAATGAATCCCTTCTATTATTAACACTAGAAATGTGTAAAATTTTTTAAATGTTCAGTTTTTGATAGCGGTTAAAGTGAATGATGAAGTAAAATAATTTGTAAGGCAAGAAAGGAGATGTTGAATAAATGGATAATCATATTCGTATTCAAGGCAGTGAACGTAAACCGCTCCCCAATGCTAGAAAACTTGGCCCAGCCGACCCAAATGACACGCTATCTGTGACGTTATTTGTACGTCGCTCCTCTATTCAATCTGCTTTAAAGACGATCGTAAAAGAAATGGAAGTTCGTCATCCAAATGAACGTAATTATCTTAATCATGAAGAATTTTCAAATACCCACAGTGCCTATCAAGAAGACATAAAGAAAATAGAGGAATTTGCCGATCGTTATGGACTTGAAGTCAGCGAGGTAAACGCTGCTGCAGGTACAATCGTGTTATCAGGAACGATCACCACAGTGAATAAAGCCTTTAAAGTTGAGCTTTGCACTTATGAGCATCCCGAATTTACTTATCGGGGACGCACAGGTTATGTTCACATACCCGAAAACCTCAAAGATATTGTACAAGCTGTTTTGGGGTTAGATAACCGGCCACAAACAAAGCCACATTTTCGAATCCGTAGAGAAAATATAGAAACCGCCAAACAGAGGAAAACGGTAAGTTCCTTTACACCGCCACAAGTAGCCAAGCTTTATAATTTTCCTACAGATATCAATTGCAAAGACCAATGCATCGGTATTATTGAATTAGGTGGCGGGTATCGAAATGCAGACCTAAAGGAATATTTTACTCGTCTTGGCGTACCTGTTCCTCACATTACGGACGTATCCATTAAAGGAGCTAAAAATAAACCAACAGGTAGTCCTGATGGGCCTGATGGTGAAGTTGTGCTAGATATTGAGGTAGCAGCTGCAGTTGCTCCTGGCGTAAAAATTGCGATGTATTTCGCTCCGAATACAGATGCAGGATTCTTAAAAGCCATTACAACAGCCATTCACGATACCAATAATAAACCTTCCGTCATTTCGATTAGTTGGGGAGCTTCCGAAAGTGAATGGACGAATCAGGCCATAGAGGCCATGAATCAAGTCTTCCATGATGCAGCGGCACTTGGAGTGACGATATGCTGTGCTTCAGGGGATAATGGTTCTTCTGACGGGGTAAATGACGGACTTGCCCATGTAGACTTTCCAGCTTCGAGCCCTTATGTCCTTGCTTGCGGGGGCACACGTCTAGACGGGGCTGGCCAGACCATTCAGAAGGAAGTGGTCTGGAATGAAGGAGAACATGGGGCGACCGGAGGAGGAGTCAGTGATGTTTTTGATCTGCCAGATTGGCAGGCAAATGCTCGAGTTCCTGCATCTGTAAACCCAGGAGGAAGAGTGGGACGCGGGGTTCCCGATGTAGCGGGTAATGCGGATCCTGCAACTGGATATGAAGTTCAAGCAGACGGACAACAATTTGTTGTGGGAGGAACAAGCGCAGTCGCTCCACTTTGGGCAGGTTTAATTGTGATGATTAACCAAAAATTGGAACATCCTTTAGGCTTTGCGAATCCTTTTCTCTATCCATTGCCTGTCCAAGATCAACCCCTTCATGATATTACAGAGGGGAACAATATAGGATATGAATCCCATGCAGGATGGGATGCCTGTACAGGTCTTGGGAGTCCTGATGGAACGAAATTGCTGAATGTACTGGCCTCCTTATCGAACACGGGAATCTCATCGGAATAATTACCAAAAGTGATGAAAAGGGGCTGTCCAAGAAGTCTGTAAGCTGTGGTTTCCGTTCCAGGGTGCTCGCTTTTACCGGCGTGAACGCCTACTTTTTGGCGCTAGCGCCTGCGGGAGTCTCACCTGTCACGCTAGTCCCGCAGGACAGGGAAGGCCCCGGCAGCTTTTTATCTCACGAAGAAAATGTGAAGTTCATTTTCGAGGAGTCTCTCACCTTCCACTTCAATCAACTTTTCATTGAAGATTTTCAAGCCAAAAAGGAGCTGCTGAAGGTCAATTTTCGACTTTCAGGACAGCCCCTTTTGTGTTTGATTAGAACCGTTACCAAACTCGTATCTAAACAATATTTATGCCACGAAAGGCAAGCAGAATAAATCATCAGCAAATTCAAAGCTCTGTTATCCTTAATAATTTAATGGACGGTATAAAGCTGTAGCTTATCAATTTCATCCCCTGGTATTTCCACACCCCTATTTCTTACGGTAATTTGAATACTTGATTCATCTGAGGACAATCCAATATAAATTTCCTTTGGTTCAAACGAATACTTCACACGGTGACTTAACTTTTCCACAATGTCAGTCTCATTGACGAGATATTACATTAAGAAGTACCAAGCAAAACCTGCTGATGTCTGTCATTCCAATTTCAATAGCTTCCTCAAAATCCGTGATGCTTAGTTCTTTCAAGATGTCCTAACAGTCAGATTGTTTATGCGGTATAAATTTGAAACTTTTCAGCTGACTTTTTCATCATCAACAATAAGGACTTTCCCTTTTCTCTGATTCTTTGCTGCAGCTGAAAACATAGGCCGGCGGTACATTCCTTAGCTCTTTCTTTACGTTAATGTCAGAGAAGTACTCTTCAATCATTTTCCTTTTCCATTTTGTATATTGAAACGTAATAAATTTGCCGTCCTGATGGAGCGCGGCTTTTGCATTATTTAAAATGGAATCTGACATTTCCTTTGGCAGACTGGCAAATGGCAGACCTGAAACAATGGCGTCTGCATAAGGAATGTTGCACATCTTCATATAAAGATGCAGGTTTTCCGCAGAACCATTAACAACATGGAACTTTTTTGCATCTTTGTATTTATATGCTAATCGTTTATAAAATTCTCTATTATACTCTATAATCAAGATTGTAGTTTTCTCATTTCGTTTTTCAAGCAATTTGTCAGTGAAGACTCCTGTCCCCGGTCCCAGTTCTATAATGTAGGAGGCAGAGTTAAAATCGATTTCTCCTACCATTTTTGCAGCAAGATATTTGGAACTCGGGAGAATGGCTCCGACCGTTCTTGGCTTAACGATGTATTGAGAAACAAAGGATAAGGACACTGTAACACACTCCGTTGGTTTGAATTTATAGTTCTATCATAAGATTCAAACCTTAAGAATCGTGTGCAGAAATTATTAAGATTTATTAAGATTAGGAGTTGATGATGTGGAATTATTTATTTGCAGCACATGCGGTGTTCAGTACCAGCAATCTGAGCAGCCCCCTTCAGAGTGCATCATTTGCAATGAAGAGAGGCAGTATGTTAATCCGGCTGGCCAAAAATGGACAACACTCAAAGAAATGAGAGCTGACGATTTTTACAACACCATCAAGGAAGATGAGCCAAACCTGTACAGTATACATACCCAGCCAGACTTTGCCATCTCACAGACGGCTTACCTTGTTCAAGGCGAAGGTTTCAATCTTTTATGGGATTGCATTACCTACCTGGACAACGCTTCGATTGAAGCGGTTAAACAGCTTGGTGGTATCGATGCGATTGCCCTTTCCCATCCCCATTATTATTCAAGCCAGGTGGCGTGGGCAGAAACGTTCAACGTACCGATCTACATACATGAAGACGATAAAGAATGGGTCACCCGCACAAGCAGCCATATTCATTTTTGGTCAGGTGAGAAGCTTGAACTTAGCAAGGGATTGACGCTGCACCATCTGGGCGGCCACTTTAAGGGAGGAGCAGTCCTTCACTGGGCCGATGGCAGCCAAAGTAAGGGTGTCTTTTTAACAGGGGACGTCATACAGGTGGCGGCTGACCGCAGCTGGGTCAGTTTTATGTACAGCTACCCTAACCTTATCCCACTGCCTGCTTCCGTTGTTAGCCGTATAGCCGATAATGTTAAGGATTTAAAATTTAATCGCTTGTACAATGCTTTTCACAGAGTCGTACAAGAAAATGCATCACAAGCTGTTCAAAGATCCGCAGAACGATATATTAAAGCTATACAAGGAGAGCTCTTCACTACTTAAAAGAAAGTGGGGGTGATTGAATCGCCAGTTCACCCTTATTAATGGAGAAAAAGACTTGAGGGTCTCTTTTAAGCATCAGTATGCGAGGCCCATTATGAAAAAAATCTACAATATGCTTTAACAAAGCTAAAAGAAAAAGGAAAGCTTTTTACTTGCATAAAAGGCTTTCCTTTTCGTTTTTTATTCATTTAGAAATTCAGGGCTTTTTCCTTTGCTCTCGCAATGGCATTTTGTTTAATTTCTTCCGCCCGATCAGGAAATTGATTGTGCCCTTCGACAAATAAACCTTCAAAAGAAGGAACACCAAAGAAATTCATGATTACGCCAATATAACGGTGCCCCATCTCCAATTCCATGGCTGGGCCTTCCGAATAAATCCCTCCGCGCGCCTGGATATGCAGTGCTTTCTTGTCAGTAAGCAAACCGACCGGACCCTGCTCTGTATACTTAAATGTCTTACCTGCTGTACAGATGGAGTCAATATAAGCCTTCATAACCGGTGGAAACAAAAAATTCCAAAGCGGCGTCACAAAAACATATTTGTCCGCAGCAACAAATTGCTCGGTCAGTTCGGATAGCCGCCGAACCTTGGATTGCTCATTCTCAGACAGCTGATCAAACGTTGAACCGGTTCTTAGCTTTCCCCACCCGCTGAATACATCAGCATCAATCTGAGGAATATTCTCTTTGTATAGATCCAAGTGGATGACTTCATCACTTGGATTTGCATCTCTATAGGATTCAATAAATGCCTTTCCTGCAGTCATGCTGTAGGATTGTGTTTCATCATGAGGGTGGGCAGTGATATAAAGTATAGTTGCCATAGGTTATCCCTTCCTTTGCAGTTTGATTTTCTTAGTTAATATGATGCAAAGGAGGGAATCCCATACCCACAACATGAAGTTTAGGACAATTTGGTATCAAGCGGTTTCAGTTTGGCTTCAATCTCTTGGCGCTTCGGTTCGAGGAAAGGAGGCAATGCCAATGATTCACCAAGATGTTCAAGGTCCTCATCCGTAGCAAAGCCTGGACCATCCGTCGCTAATTCAAATAAAATCCCATTAAGCTCTCTGAAATATAACGACTTAAAATAGTACCGGTCTACAAAATCTGAATTTGGAATTCGGGCGCCCTGTATTTTATTGATCCATTGTCTGAGTTCCTCTTCATCATTCACACGGAACGCCACATGATGAACTCCTCCTCTTCCCAGCCGTTCAGGAGGCAAGTCCTTTCGCTCTTCAATATGAAGTTCTGCACCCGTACCGCCCTCTCCCGTTTCGTACACGAGAATGTCCGGCTGACCAGGTACTTGAGAGGCATAAGCTCCTTTTTTTCTGAATCCTAAAATTTCAGTTATGACTTCCTCGGTTAATTCTCTTGTACGAACCGTCAGCATGACCGGCCCAAGACCGATAATTCCGAAGTCCTTTGGAACAGCGCTTTTTTTCCATGGCACACCGCCCGCTACGCCACTATTCGTTTCGTCTGAAACAAGACGCAGGCGCTGTCCTTCTTCATCTTTAAAAGCTAATGACTGCCGGCGGAACCGTTCCGACAATTCCTCATGTTCGACCTTCTTCTCTTCGAACCGTGTTTTCCAGTATTGCAGCGCTTCATTGTTCTTTACGCGAAGGGATATTTCTGAAATGCTATTAGCGCCATCATGATTCCTTCCTGCTCTGGGGATTTCGAAAAACGTTAATTCAGTTCCTGCATTTCCTTTTTCATCGCCATAGAACAGATGATACACAGAGGTGTCATCCTGATTGACGGTTTTCTTGATCAGCCGCATTCCAAGGACTTTCGTATAAAACTCATAGTTTTTCCCCGCTAATGCCGTGATGGCTGAGACGTGGTGTATTCCTTTTAGTTCCATAATGCCTCCTATTAATACATTTTTCGTTACTCTTCCTTTTATTTAGTATCATACCCTTTTATCCCTCAAACTCAAATAAAAAAGGCAGCATTACAATGAGTAATGCTGCCTGGCAAATATCAGTTGCTATTTCCTTTTTGCTTGTTATTGAAGTCCATCGCCTGAGCCAATGTAGAAGTGATGGAAACCCTGTCAAAGGATAGGCCGAGCTGAACTGCAGTTGCAGCGATTTCTGGACGAATGCCTGAAAGGGTAGTCTTCACCCCGACAAGATCAAGTGCATCAATAAGCTGGAAGATCTCATGAGCTACCATAGTATCAATCATCACAACACCCGATAAATCAATAAAGAGATGGCCAATTCCTTTTTGGACACATTGATTCAGTGTATTCTCCAGAATAAACTTCGCTCGGGCCGTGTCAATATCGCCAACAAGCGGCAGTAAAGCGGTATCGTTATTTAATGAGATGACAGGTGAACTCAATTCATTCAGTAATTCTTGCTGTGCTTTCAGCCGATTGGTGGAATATTTATGGGTCTCCTCAATGAATTGAAGCATGACATTGTCAAAAATCTTGATCATCACCCGATTCCATTCTTCGATCTGCAACTGTTCGATGTCTTCTGGATGAATCGATACGAACTCGCTGATATAATCAAGATACTGCTGCCGTACCCTCATGAATTCTTTTATGATGTAATGAATGGGTGTTTTTAAATGTTCATTGTCTTTTGCAATTTTAATAATCCACTCATCAAAATCTTTAAAAAAGGTTTCTTCGTCTTTTTCAAGCACTTCACATAAATGAATATGAAATTCATAATTTTGTTCTTTCAGCGTCTTTATAACTGCGGGATCATTGGAACTGTATACTCCAGCTGTGCCTGACTTATCAAGCGAATCATACCATTCCTCGGTCAAATTTCTGGCTCTATTCAGAAGAAATTGATGCAATTCTTGATTTATGTCCATCTCTATAAACTCCTCAATTAAGATTAAGTATCATGAAAATGGCTGGCTATATTTTTTGAAAGCCTTCTTCAACTAAATAGTCATGTGCTTCTTTATAGGATTCAAAAGCAGCTTCTAAATTTAAGCCCGCATATATATTCCATAGTTCATCTTCATGAACGAGCAGGAGCTTTTCGTGGTCTACTCCTCCAATCCAATTTTCTTTTTCCGGTTCTGAAGGATAAGACTCCTCATCTGAATTACCCTTTTCTTCTAATAAATAGTCCATTGATTTCTGTACGAGGTTAATCAGCTCATCAGCCGAATAATCCCGGATGTTGACCATGCCTTTTTCATTCTTCTTGCCTCTAGGCAGATGGCCAGCATATACAAATCCGTTCCCGTTCGGATGCAGATGCTGTATAACAATTTTTTTGTCGCGATTGCTCTCCTCGAGATGGTAATTTATGCGCCCAAGGGAAATATCTTTCCTTGTTAATTGAGGGAAGTTTTCTTCAATAATATTTATTTTTTCTGAAAATGTAAGCATTGTCAGCCTCTTTCTTTTCTACTAATTTTCCTGTGATTATATCATATCTGCTAGTACAAAAGTAGATATACCCTCAACAATACGAGTGTCAGGGCAAAAGAAAAAACACCGTAATCACGGTGTTTATTTTATTTATGTCTGTTTAACTGTGAGGTGATAGCGTCCATCGCTGCGTCGATATTAGCGTATGACTCAATCTCGGGGTTATCGGAATATTGGATTTTAAAAACATGGTCGGATTTACTGTAGCTTATTGAGATTAATGGTATACTATTTTGACTTAGCGTATGGGTTACATCTGATTCGATGTATTGTTTCGTTTTTAGATCGAGCAGCATGTCCTGAATTTTTGATTGATTCATGGTCATCAATCCCCTTTCCATTATAAGAGGGAGCTCAAAATAGCTATATTGCCCAAATGATTTTTTATTATTTCTATATAGAATAACATATTTCAGGTTTAATTCATACCCTGAATGGGAATTGTAATTGTTTTGCAATATCCATCACTATCACTTTTTATTAATAGACACAAAAAACACACAAAATTATACTCCTTTTTCTCATTCTTTACACTTGGGAAAACAGGTGTAAACTTTAATCTGAATTTCACAGTAAACCACCCTGTTTTTCCCAATACCGAAGTACTGCCCCTGTGCTATGATAAATCCAAGGGCGCCCCCTACACAGAATTTTAGGAGGGTATTTTATGAAAAAAGGTTTGATTGCAGTACTATCGGCTGGTTTACTATTCAGTTCAGCCTATCAGGCAGCAGCAGCTAATGAGCCTGGAACAAAAGCTCAAAAGCTGGTTCTTCATGAGAATGACAAAACTGTTACCTCTCAGGTTCAAGTTACTCGAACAAAAGAAAATTCTGTTCCATCCTTTATTTCAGGCAAACTTTCCAAAGGTACATACCTTTCCAAGAAAGAAATCCTTGCCTTTCTAGACAGCAATAAACAACTCTTTCCGTTTGAAGCATCAAAGCATCTCACTCTAGTAAAACAAGAAAAAGATGATTTAGGTATGACACACTATGTGTTTAACCAGTCGATCAACGGTGTTCCAATTGATGGAGCAACGTTCATCGTTCATACGGACAAGCAAGGAAAAATTACTGCAATCAATGGAGACGTCCATTCCAACCTTCCTAAAAATTTTAAAGCTACTAAAAAGCTGACAAAGGCGAACGCCATAAAAGCTGCTTGGAAGCATATAGGTGAACAGCCAAAAAAAGAAAACCTCAAGCCGCTTGCCTTTAAAGGTGCAAAGATAAGTGATACGGTCGAAAAGTCCAAACTTGTCATGTTTAAAGACGGAGATAAATTCAAACTTGCCTACCGTGTTGCCCTTCAATTCATCGATCCTTATCCTGCAAACTGGCAAGTCTACGTTGATGCAGCCAATGGAGATGTCCTTAAGAGCTTTAACGCTGTAAATAACGATGGACCGACCACCGGTTCTGGATACGGTGTCCTCGGTGACAGCAAAACGTTAAACACCTATCTATCTGCTGGCTATTATTACTTATTTGACACCACGAAACCGATGAATGGTGTCATCGAAACCTACACGGCTCAAAATGGGTCAAGCCTTCCAGGAGCGTATTCTGTGGATTCCAACAACGCTTGGACTTCATCTTCACAAGGTGCAGATGTTGATGCGAACTACTATGCCGGCAAAGTTTATGATTATTATTTAAATACTCATGGACGCAACAGCTTTGATAATGCAGGTGCATCCATTAGTTCTACCGTTCATTACAGCTATAAATACAACAACGCATTCTGGAATGGATCACAGATGGTATACGGTGATGGCGATGGCGTTCAGTTCCGTCCATTGTCCGGTGCACTTGATGTTGTTGCCCATGAATTAACGCATGCGGTAACAGAACGAACGGCAGGACTCAATTATTCCTATCAATCAGGAGCATTAAATGAATCCATGTCAGACGTGTTCGGATATTTCCTTGATCCAAACGACTGGCTGATGGGTGAAGATGTATATACTCCTGGAACAGCTGGAGATGGCCTCCGCAGCCTCTCAAATCCAAAGCTCTATGGTCAGCCTGACAATATGAGCGGATATGTTAACACTTCAAGTGATAATGGCGGAGTGCATACGAACAGCGGTATCCCTAACAAAGCTGCTTATAACACGATCACTGCGATCGGAAAAGCTAAAGCAGAGAAAATTTACTACAGAGCACTGACTCGCTATATGACGCCGACTACTAACTTCAGCGGAGCACGTGCTGCACTATTAAGCGCTACTGCTGATCTGTATGGCAGCACAAGCGCTGAATACACAGCAGTAAAAACAGCGTGGACAAATGTTGGAGTGAACTAATAAAACAATAAGAGCCCGCCGGTTTCCTAGATCCTGGGAAGCCGGCGGGCTTTTTTATGTTTTCAGTTTGAATAGAAGGGTACATTGAATCAAAAAGAATCTAACAGAAGGAGAGTAGAATCAATAATGTCCATAAAAGCACTCGTTATTAACTGTACCTTAAACAAGAGCAACCAAACATCAAATACAAGAGCACTCATTGATGAATCGGTTAAAATTTTTGATGAAAAAGAAATTGAAACAGAAATCGTTACCCTTGCAGACTATAACATTGAATACGGAGTAACAGGAGATGCCATCAGCGACAATGATGAATGGCCGATTATTTTCGAAAAAGTAAAGGAAGCCGATATTTTAATTATTGGTTCTCCGATCTGGCTAGGACAGCAGAGCAGCCTTACAACAGTTTTAATTGAAAGGCTATATGGGGCAAGCAGCCAAACGAACGATAAAGGGCAATATCTCTTCTATAACAAAGTCGGCGGTGTCGTTGTAACAGGAAACGAAGACGGCGCCAAGCATGTCAGCCGTTCAGTGATCTACGCTTTATCTCATATCGGATTTACAGTCCCTCCGAATGTAGATACGTATTGGGTCGGAGAAGCTGGCCCTGGTCCTTCTTATATCGAGTCCAAAGGCTATGAAAACGAATTTACGATGCAGCATTCCAAGATCATGGCGCATAACTTGATTCATTTTGCGAAATTGCTCAAGGAGCACCCTATTCCTGCAGAAGGAAACGTCTTTGAACAAACCAATTAACGTATAAAAAAAGCAGGCTGGACGGGTGTTACCCTTTCCCGCCTGCTTTTTTATTTTTCCTGTTCAAACCGAATCAGCGCAGCTTTTGCCCTGTCACGAAGAGAGACCAAGTCTCCCTCCACCTTGAGAATATTTTTCTTTTTTTGTTCTAACAGTTTTAATTGCTCTTCCACTGTAATTAATACTTTCTCAAGCTTTTCTTTTTGCTGGCTCGTCCCTTTAAACTGTCTGTAATCATGTTTTTGAAGTTCTAAGGTGTCACTGAGTGTAATGAATTCCTGCAGCTCCGAAAGCGAAAAGCCCATCACTTCTTTTGCATTTGTGATCTTCTTTAAGAACTCCACATGCTCCTCTGAATATAGTCTTATTCCCCCCTCACTCCTCGGAGGTGAAGCTAGCAGGCCGATCTGTTCATAATAACGGATCGTCCGTTTTGTTAACCCGCTCTGCTTAGCCACATCATCTATTTTTAACCCATTCATTTTTCTTGCTCCTTTGCCATTAAAGTTCAAATATACGAAAAATCGCTCTATATAAAAAATACCACAAAAGCATATTAAAAAGGAAATGTTTACGTTGACGTTAAGGTTAATATATTTTATAATTCTTGAGTACACAATGCTATTACGTGATTTATTTTAACTTATATTAAAATAGAAAAAGGGGTTTTTAGTTATGAAACAAGAAGCATTGAGTATCCAGGAACAGCCAAGCAAACAGCCTCTGGTCATATGGGTTATCTTCTTTGCCACCATTATTTCTTTTATGGGATTGGGTCTCGTGGATCCTATTTTGCCTGCCATCGCTCATCAGCTTAACGCTACTCCGAGCCAGGTCTCATTATTATTTTCCAGCTACAATTTGATTACCGGTATCGCTATGCTGATTACAGGCGTGGTTTCCAGCCGGGTTGGTATCAAGTGGACGTTATTGTCAGGAATATTATTGATTATCGTTTTTTCTGCCTTAGCCGGCTCCTCTAATGAAATTTCCCAAATCGTTGGTTTTCGCGGCGGTTGGGGGTTAGGAAACTCGTTATTCATCGCAACTGCTTTATCCGCCATTGTTGGTTTATCCATCGGAGGTACTGCAAAAGCCATTATTTTATATGAAGCAGCCATCGGATTGGGGATTTCCGTTGGGCCATTACTTGGTGGGGAGCTGGGATCGATTTCTTGGCGCGGACCTTTTTACGGCGTCAGCGTACTGATGGTGATCGCATTCTTTGCCTTATTGTTAAAAATGCCGCATGTACCTAAACCAAAAATTAAAAGTTCTGTACTCGACCCGATTAAAGCATTGAAATATCCAGGACTTCTTAGACTGGGTCTAACCGCATTTCTTTATAACATTGGATTCTTTACTCTAATGGCCTATTCACCATTTGTTATGAATTTAGACGAACATGGCCTCGGCTATGTGTTCCTCGGATGGGGCTTATGCTTAGCCATAACTTCTGTATTCGTTGCACCAAAAATTCAGGCAAGATTCGGTACAGTAAAATCCATGTGTGTAATGCTGATCTTATTCGCATTGACACTGCTGGCTATGGGAATCTGGACAGAATCAAGCACGGTGGTCATCGTAGCCGTTATCGTTGCCGGTCTTTTCCTTGGGACAAACAATACATTGATCACAACAGCTGTTATGCAGGTAGCACCGGTTGAGCGGGCAACCGCCTCGGCTGCCTACAGTTTTGTACGTTTCATCGGTGGTGCGATCGGACCATGGCTTGCCAATAAACTGGCTGAAACCTATTCACCACATGTGCCATTTGTAACGGGCGCGATTTTTGTTCTATTCGCCATGCTGGTTGTTGCGTTTGGCCGTAAACATCTTGCTCATGTGGATTCAATTTCTCATTAAAGGAAAGGAAGGTCTCTACAATGTACAATAAAATTCTGATTGCCTTTGATGGTTCAGCTCCTTCTGCCCGCGCTCTTCAGCACGGAGTGGAACTGGCTCATAAGATGAATACTGAAATGGTTACAATTCTGCATGTAAATAAAAACCTTCCTTTGCAGGAACCGCTTCTTAACTTTGATCTGGATGAGATAATGGAAGAAGAGGACAAAGAACTATTGCAGCCTGCCATTCAGTATCTCTCTGAATCAGGAATTCCCTATGAAACGCATGCCTATAACGGGGAGCCTTCTCAGATCATCACTTCGTATGCAAAAAAACACGAGTACGATGTCATTGTCATGGGGAGCACAGGTAAGGGGTTTATAAAAGAAGCCTTATTGGGAAGTGTCAGCCATCAGGTAGCTCATGCAGCAGAATGTCCGGTGATTATCGTTAAATAATAAAAAAATCGGTTCCCTTCAGATAGGGTACCGATTTTTTTGTGGGATCCGGAATGCTCCAGATCCAGCTCATTTTATATTTCGGTTTAAGCTGTCCAGCCAGGCTGATACAAATACTTTACGTTCCCCCCACCGCCCGGGACGATGAATCCGCGGAATGCTTTCTTATCCTCTTGCTTTACAAGAACCTCACGAAAGACAAAAAACTCTTCTTTAATAACGACGTATTCACTAAGATTCCCGCTGCGCAGATCAGAAAGAATTTCATTGGCCATTTGTTCGTTCAATCTGAATTCCTCCATTAAATAAGATTCCTTTATTAGTACACCATAACCTGGCCGGCTGTGTCCAATTCTTTTCAACACCTGATAAGGGGCTTTACATAAACTTCCGTTTGAAACAAAGACTATGCAGAACTGCTATCTTCATTAAATTGCTTTGAAAAGGATTTGTGACGATGAAAAATATGTTCCGCGTTTATATCTTGGATTGGAAAGACATTTTGACAATTCCCTCTGCAGCTCTGCTGATCTTTGGGTTAATTGTACTGCCATCTGTTTATGCCTGGGTGAATATTAAGGCCATGTGGGATCCCTATGAAAACACATCAGGCATAAAGGTTGCCATCACGAATGAAGATACAGGAGCCCTGTTGCAGGATGAGCACATTAATATCGGACGTCAAGTCGTAAGAAATTTAAAGAACAATCATAAGCTAGGATGGACCTTTGTGGATAAAGACACCGCTCATGATGGAGTGGTGAAAGGGAAGTATTATGCCAGTCTCTTCATTCCACGTGATTTTTCACAAAAGATTTCAAGCATCGCGAGTGAAAATCCTGAAAAACCTGAAATCGTATATACAGTAAACGAAAAAATCAATGCTGTATCACCTAAGATCACCCAGTCAGGAGTTTCCACTGTTATCAACCAGGTTAGCGACAATTTCACGAAGAGTGTAGGAAACGCCATCTTTAAAAAATTTAACGAAGCTGGCATGACGTTAGAAAAAGAAATGCCAACAATACTCAGCTTTGAACAGAAGATATTTTCTCTGGAAAAAGAGTTTTCTCAAATCAATCAGATGGGAGACCGTATCATCTCGCTTGATCAAAAAATGAATGAGTTAAAAAAAAGAGCGGGTATGATCCAAGAGTTTCAAAAAAGCGTGCCCGACATCGATAAGCTGGGGGCTGTTATCCTTAAAACGGAAGAAAGTCTGCCTAAAATCAAAGTGGTGTTCGACCAGTTGGCTCCTCTTCAGGATAATCTGTTAAAACTTCAAACTGCAGATGACACGGCAGGGAATCTTGAACGCTCACTGACTGACCTGGAGACAGCCGCAGATAAAGCGATCTCAAAAGGAAACGCAGCACAAAAAACTAACCCGGATATCTCATACCAGCCTGATGAATTAGAAGCGATCAAAGAAGAATTGCATCAGCTTAAAAATACCGTCCAGCAGAACAAAGAAATCCTTTCTGGCCGTGCAGACTCATACACCGAACCTCTGCAGAAGCTTTCTTTATTTGCTCAACAGGACTGGCCCGCACAAGAACAGAAAATCCAACAGGCAGCAGATTTTATGAGGAACGATTTGCCGGGTGTCAAACAAGATATTCAAAAAGCAGGGATATTGATGGATACCCAGCTTCCCCAAATAGAACAAGCAATCCACAGGGCCGCTATATTTGCAGAAAAAGACTTGCCCGCCATGGAGAAATCCATCACACGTACGGCAGACAAAATCAGGGATTTTGAACGCAACAATAATTTGAGAGATATCATTAAAGCGTTAAAGAACGATGCTCAAAAGGAAAGTGATTTTCTGGCCGCTCCTATCACGTTGAAAGAGAATAAAATTTTTCCGATTCCTAATTATGGCTCAGCCATGACTCCCTTCTACACCTTACTTGCGCTTTGGGTGGGAGGAATGCTGCTCATCTCTTCTCTTAAAGTAGGTGAAGTTCCAAGTAAAGGAGAGATTTCACCGCTTTCTTTTTATTTTGGGAGGCTGATGACTTTTGCAACGATCGGCATGCTGCAGGGGCTTGTCGTATCTCTTGGTGACCTGTTCATTATCCATTCCTACATTGTGGACAAAACATGGTTTGTTTTATTTGCCATGTTCCTGAGCATCGTCTTTGTCATACTAACGTATACGCTCGTTTCCATCTTTGGAAATGTGGGTAAAGGCCTGGCGGTTATTTTTCTCGTTCTGCAGTTTTCAAGTTCAGGCGGAACATTTCCTGTGGCAATGACCTCTTCCTTCTTTCAAAAGCTTAATCCGTATATGCCGTTTACGTATGGAGTCAGTTTACTGCGAGAAGCAGCCGGGGGAATGATTAGAGAAGTTGTACTGTCTGACTTGTATCATCTGCTGCTTTTCCCCGCTGTTTTTCTTATTGCTGCCCTGTTTTTAAGAAAACCGTTGCAGCGAATACAGAATAGAAGGGGAGCAGGCGCGAAAAAAGCAAGAATACTTCAATGAGTGGTTTATTTAGCCTGCGGAAGGCTGTTCTTGCCGCCTACCGCCTTTGCATACTCCTCTTCAAGATCAGAGAGTGCCAGCTGAAATAAATGAAGCTCATCTTTTTTATAAATGCCCATATTGATGAGTTTATTGATCAGCTGATTTCGTTTGCTTTCCACAGCTCTTCTTAGTTGATTTTCCAAAACAATCCCTCCTTTTTACAAGGCTTTTTTAAAGCACATTGTTGATTTTCTTTCCTATTGTGCATCGCATACTGATGCTTGAAAGAGACCCTCAAGTCCTTTTTATACAGTAAGGTGTGTGTGATAGCTGGCGATGATATGAGCCTGCTGATTTGTGAAACAAATGAAACGCCCGAAAAGCAGAAGGCGGTTCAATCACACCCCACAAATAAACAACTACGTTTACTAATAAAGCTTTTAACAAAAAAATAACCGCCGTCATTTTCATGATGAAGCGCCTTTGGTTGACCAATCAGCAATCCTTATATTTCACAGTGAATTAGTTGGTTTTTCGCATAAATAAAAACCTCTTCTTGCGGAAGCAAAATACGCACAAGAAGAGGTTGAATCGCCATCATAAGTCATACTCTTCTTATCATTCAAGCGTTTTGCTTGTGGAATTGGCACAGTGCTCATAATTGAGTCCGCTGCCGAGGCTTCAAAGGGCCAGATCCCTCCACCTCTCTAAATAAGAAATATAAGATAAATGTATTCTATTGGATTCAATTATAGGGATTTCCATCTTATTGTCAAGACAATAACTCATTTTATTTTCGAATGATTTCTCCAGGCTCTAAAACGGGAGGATCTACAGAAAACGAATCAGGGTATTTAATCCCCTGCCCAGTATTTAGGCATATCACCTTTTCCTCTGCTTTGATCCAGCCATTTTCCCTCAATCGTTTTGAGGCGGCAAACACAGCCGCTCCTTCCGGACAAATAAAACTCCCTTCAAGCTCTGCAGTTTGGCGCTGAGTAAAGCTAATTTCATCTTCTGAAACGGCAACGGCGCATCCATCCGTTTCATAAAGTGCTTCAAGGACAAGGAAATCTCCGATCGCTTTTGGAACATTGATACCAAAAGCAGCTGTCTCAGAATTTTCCCAGAACTCCGATTCACTCTTGTGTTCTTCCCATGCTTTTACGATCGGTGCACATCCTTCAGCCTGGACAGCGACTAAACGCGGCAGTCTGCTTCCTTTAAATAAGCCCAGTTCCCTGAATTCTTTCAATGCTTTATATATGCCAATCAGCCCCACTCCTCCGCCTGTTGGATACACAATAACATCAGGCGGCTCGCTTCCGCATTGTTCTAAAATTTCATACCCCATCGTTTTCTTGCCTTCAATCCGGTAAGGTTCTTTTAATGTGGAAGCATCATAGAAACCTTCTTCCTTCACAAGGGACGCGACAATTTTTCCGGCATCACTGATCAGGCCGTTCACAAGAAAGAGCTCTGCACCTGAAATCGCCACTTCTTTTCTCGTAATGACTGGGGCATCCACCGGCATAACGATGTACGGCTTTATGCCGGCCCTTGCACAATAGAGTGACCAGGCGGCTCCTGCGTTGCCATTGGTCGGCATGGCAAGCCGGGTAATACCGAGCTCTCTGGCTTTTGAAACGCCGACTGCCGCTCCCCTGGCCTTAAAAGACCCGGTAGGTACCATGCCCTCATCTTTCATGAGCAGATTTGCAATTCCAAGCTTCTCACCGAGAGCAGGCATGGATAATAAAGGAGTCATCCCCTCTCCCAGTGATACCACATGATCTGGGTCTATAACAGGAAGAAGTTTGTGGTACCTCCAAAGATCATTCCTCTTCTTATTAATAATTTCATTCTCATTTTTCAGTTCCTCTAAATCATAGTTTACGAGAAGGGGGGAACCGCACTGGCACAATTGATTAGGTTCGTGATGAGCATAGATGCTGCCGCACTTTGGACATTCAAGATGGCTGACATAGCTGAAAGACATAACATACCTCCAATATTCCCTCACCAGAAAAGGACAGCAAAAAGGCACCGCTGTGCATAAGGAATAACATGCATAGCGGTGCCTTCAGTTTTCTGATCAGCAATTTATTCTATTGTGTAAAATTTTAATGCAGGTATTCTGATAAGTCAACTAAGGTATAACTTCCCGTTGATGTCTAGCTTAATTGTCTAAGAAAGAACCTTTTCCTTAATTTCTTCAATTTGAGCCAGATGTCTCTTTTCATGATACCCCACGAAAGGAATCCATTGTTTTAATGGCATCGGGCCAAACACCGGGTGAGGGTAGGATTTCTGTTCCAAAGCCTCTTGATCATTGCTGTTTGCTACCTTATTCAGCTCATTTCGTGATTCTTCCAATTTTTCTTTTATTTTTTCCAGGGTCAGATACCGTTTCGTGGGAACAGCAAAAACAGGAGCATCTACTTTTCTGCTGCGGTCCACCGTCATTTCAATCGGTTTCGGTTCTGCAGATACCGTTATTTTACTTTTTAAACGGTTTGATATGATGATGGCGATCGATTTTTCCATGAGATATAGATGATGCAGCGTCTGCATGATCGACCATCTGCCCTTCTCTTCCGGTTCGTTTAACTGATCATCGCTTAGACCGCTTACCGTTTTTAACAGCTGCCTTCTGATTTCTTCATTCTGGTTCATATCTATAGCCTCCCATTTGACGGATCCGTTTCAGGATGCCAATCAACCACTTCTAAGAGGAACAACGGTTACGAAAACAGCCTTTTTTAATAAAGCCGGTGTCTGTATCCTTCTTGCAAACCCTCTTCTACCTGCTCAGTACTCATATTGGGAATATTCATATGTGCTGCCAACATTTTAGCCGCAGATGGCAGCGATTCTTTCGGCTCCCATGATTCAGGACACCAAAGCCCGGAGCGGATAAACGCTTTGGCACAATGCAAGTAGCATTCCTCAGCCTTCACTACGATTCCAAACAAGGGTAGTTTGCCATTGACAGTACTTAATTCTAGAAGCTCTTTGTCACGGCAGATAAAGGCTTTTCCGTTCACTCTTAGCGTTTCCCCCAGGCCCGGAATCATAAATAACAAACCCGTGCCCGGGTTTGTTAAGATATTTTGTGCAGAATCCATTCTTTTGTTGCCAAGACGTTCAGGGATAAATAGGTGATGTTCGTCTAGCACGGTAACGAATCCGGGGATATCTCCCCTTGGTGAAACATCGCATCTGCCTTCCGAATCACATGTAGCCAGCGTCAAAAAAGGGGACATTCCGATAAATTCCCGGCAATGCTGGTCAAGATATGAGATTACTTTGTTCTCAGCCCGTATACTGGGTGTTCCACAAAGAGAACGCAATTTCTCAAATTCTTCTTCAGTGTCTATAATCTCTTGCCATTTCATGCTCATTATATCGCCTCCAAACACATTCATGGAATATAGTTCCATGAATGTGTTTAATTAGAGAACCAGAACTTAAAGGATGAAAACAAAATAAATAGCCTGAACTCCATCCATATGAGTCCAGGCTTTTTAGTTCAACATCAGCACAATCTCCTAGTAAAATCAGTTTGGATTCAAAAACGTTAATTCATACTCTGGTTTTCGATCTTCGTCTGGTTTTTTAGATGTTCCTGCTGCCAGCAATAGCGGCTGCTTCAGAACGGACTGGGTCATTGGCTTCGAAATAGGCTGTGCAACTTGATTCATATCCATTGTCCATCCCTCCTTACCAGTTTTCTAAATCTATTCCCGGCACTTACAAGCCTGAAACCTATTTATCTATTTTTTTAATATTTTATTTTATGAATGTTTAACGTATTGGTTCATTGTACTATGATATGTTCATATAATATTCAGTTTCATCCTTTGTTTCACAGGGAAACTTCAGTTATAATTAGAAGTCGGAATCAACAACGCAATTTTGAAAGGAAGTTTTACATATGAAGAAAAGGTTAGTTTCAGGAGTTGCACTTGCATTAAGTCTGGCTCTTTTTGCCGGCTGTTCCAATGATGATCAAACCCAAAAAGAAAATACGTCTCATAAAACGGAAAAACATGAACATGAGGCACATAAAAAGAATGAACCGACAAAAAAAAACGATTATAAAAACACACCTTCTGATGAAAACAAAAAGAACGGCGAAAACAAGAACAATAATGGCAATGTAAGCCAGGATCCTGAACCGAAAAAAGATCAGGATAAGAAAAAAAATGAACCGGGCGAGCCTTCGCAGGGTCAGAATAAAAAGCCAAAACCGCCAGCTCAAAAGGACGACAGTGTCTCTGTTGTAGCCCATCCAGAAAGTATTCCGGTTCTAGTAAACAAACGTTCTAAACTGCCTGAAAACTACAAGCCGGCAGACCTTGTTTATCCTGATGTACCGTTTATTTTCAGTGAAAAGTCCGAGAAACGCATGATGCGCAAGGCTGCTGCTGATGCGCTTGAAACCATGTTTGCTGCCGCGGAAAAAGAAGGTATCCACTTGACTGGAGTATCAGCATACCGTTCGCATGCTACACAAACAACGCTGTTCAATAATTATGCAAAACGCGATGGCTATGAAAAAGCAAGAACATACAGCGCACTTCCTGGAACAAGTGAACATGAAACAGGATTGGCGATTGATGTAGCTGGAGACGGCGGAAAGTGTCCTGCCCAAGATTGTTTTGGCGGCACACAAGAATCAAAATGGCTTGCTAAACATGTTTCAGAGTTCGGCTTTATTATTCGCTATCCCGAAGGAAAGGACTCCATTACCGGGTATAAGTACGAGCCTTGGCACATCCGTTTTGTAGGAAAATCTGTTGCACAAAAGATCATGGGCAAAGGAGAAACACTGGAAGAATACTTTAATGCCGTGCCCGTCTCTAATGGAAAATAAACAAAAAAAGTACCTAGCCGCCTGGCTGGTACTTTTTTGTTTATCAACACTTACTAAAAGTAATTATATTAATAAAAATCATCTTATGTTATACTAAAATTAGCGAGGTGAAGGTACACAATGAACACGTCCAAACTTTGTCCCAGGTTCGAAAAAGCAATGAATCTCTTGAGCCAGCGATGGACGGGCATGATTATTTATCTGCTTCTATCCGGCCCTCACCGTTTTTGTGCCATTGAATCAGCCATCGGAGTGAGCGGCAGGATTCTTTCTGAGAGATTAAAGGACCTTGAACAGCATGGTTTAGTAAAACGGGTGGTTATTCCAGAGACCCCTGTACGCATAGAGTATTCCCTTACTGAAAAAGGATTGGCGATCCAGCCGATCATGAGAGAAGTGGAAAATTGGTCTCAGAACTGGCTTGAAGCCTAAAAAAAGCAGCTCTCACATGTGAGAGCTGCTTTTTTACTTTATATAAATTAAAATTTGTTCCATACAATCGCTTCTTGGATCGGGAATCGGGCAGTCTGATGAGCTGTTTTAGCTGCTTTTCCTACAGATATCAGCATAACGGGAAGATACCTTTCCGGAATGCCAAACGCTTTTACGAGTTCATCGGCATTGAATCCACCCATTGCACACGTATCAAGTCCTTTTGCTTTTGCTGTAAGCATAAGCTGCATGGATGCGAGTGAGGCATTGCGGATGGCCTCATCACGAGCCATTTCCGGACGGGTTGCATAAGCATCTTTAATCTGGCTAACAAGTGCTGTTTTAATTTCCTCTGTCATAAATCCGCCATCAACAGCATCCTGATAAACTCTGTCAGCATTTTGGTCAGCTTCTAAATCACCAAGAATGGCAACAACAGCTGATGCTTGCACTACTTGTTCCTGATTATAAGCAATCGGAAGAAGCTGCTCTTTTGCTTGCTGATCATGGAACACAAGAAACTTCCAGTGCTGAAGGTTCCAAGAAGATGGTGCTTTAGCTGCGTCCTCAAGGAGTTCTGTAATTTCTTCTGCTGCCAGTTCTGCAGAAGGATCATATTTTCTTACTGAGTGACGTTCATTGATAACATCTGTGAAATCTCTGGTTGACATAAGATAACCTCCATTTAATTCCATATATTGCATTGCCTAAAATTAAATTTTGCACAAAATAGAGAAACAATAAGTAATATACTTCTTTTTCTCAAGAGTGTCAACTTCCATAACCTATATGATAAAAAGCCTCCCCCGGTTTGGGAGAGACTCTTTATTTATAGTTGATTTGTATATTACGTTGAAACAGGATTTCCCTTTATGCTTTCTTCTTGTTCTTTAAGATCCTCATCATCATTATCAATAATGGCTTTTGGCAGCCCGGAATGTTTGGCCCAGAAATAAATCAACAGAGAGCCGATAGCAATGATTATGAGATCCAATGGATTACTCAACACGCCTAGCCCGCCTCCAAAGGAACCGATATACGAAATGATGAGCATCATCACATAGTAGGCCACTAGCCACCATGATGATTTCAATTGCTGTGCAAGACTGACATCCTTCTTCGGTACATACTTGGAAAAGATCAGGTAGATGACGAACATCAGAAGCTGTGAACCGATTAACCATGAAATCGTCTTCCAGCCGGACCAATATACGATATAGGTCGCGAAAATAAAGGAGAGAGGAGCAATAATACTCATCCCCTTAAGAGTAAATGGCTTGTGAAGATCCTTCGCGTTTAAGCGGAATGCTGCCGAAGAAATCGGAGCGATCGCATAGGAAAGGATCAAGGCAACTGAACACACATTTACGAGCGCGTTCCAAGATGGAAACGGCAGTGTCCAGAACACGGACAGCACGAAGGACAGCCATAATGACGGCCGAGGGATTCCTGTTTTTTCATGTACTCTTGAGAATACTTTAAACAGTGTTCCTGTACGGCTCCATGCGTACACTAAACGGGATGTTGTGTTCATAAAGATATTTCCATTTCCTCCGGGTGAAATGACGGCATCAAGCACAACGATGGTCGCAAGCCATCCTAGTCCCAGCGCGACAGCTATATCTTTAAACGGCAGGGCGAATTCTTGCTGTATCTTTTGCCAGCCTCCACCAAGCACATCTGTAGGAATGGCACCGATAAACAGAACTTGCAGAAGAGTATAAATCACTGCGGCGAGAACGATACACACAATGAGAGCGATTGGAATGTTCCGCTGAGGATTTTTTACTTCACCTGCAACAGATACGATCGGATGCAGCCCTAGATAGGCAAACATAACACCGCCTGTGGATATTGCGGCCTGGACACCTTGGAAACCAAATGGAGCGAATCCTTCAACCGAAAAGTTTCCGGATTTAAAATGGAAGGCTAACACGGTGATAATGGTGAGCGGGACAAAATATTTAAAGATCGAAATGATAATGTTCGATTTTGTAAATGTTTTAACACTCCAGTAGTTCAACAGGAAAAACACACAAAGCAAACCGAACTGTACCAGCCAGCCTGTGATCGTCGGTGAGTCAGACCCTGCTTTCGTAAGCCCTGGAAACCAGTAAGCAATATACTGTCTGACAGCTGTTACTTCTATTGAAATCAAACTTGTGTAAGCAACGATAGTAATAAAGGATATGAGATATCCTACCAGCGGTCCATGCGAATACACCGGATACCTTAAAATCCCCCCTGTACGCGGAAGGGCTGCACCCAGTTCAGCATAGACAAGTCCGATCAGCAGAACGATGACTCCTCCGATAATCCAGGAAATACTCCCGAGTGGTCCTGCTTTGGAAGCAACATTACTTACTGCAAACAGCCAAGCTGATCCAAAGATGGCTCCTAGTCCGATGAGTATAAGATCTAATAATGATATCGTTTTTTTAAATGGTCCTTGATCTGACATGAACTTCCTCCTTCAAAATTTCAAAATTCCTTAGTACTCTGCACTCCTCATTCTAATTATTTTTCGACGTATTTTGACAAATAATACATATAATTATCCGTATTTGCGGTTTATGAAACATATTTTTAATCTATATGCTTGCTAATCCACCTATCTGCTGCAAGCTTTTAGCTGTCAGAAGATAGTTCACCCCAAAAGCATTGCCAAAATTAAAAACCATCCCTTAAATCGCTGCCCATTAGTTTCTTTCGTGCCTTTTCTTCATAAGTTGAACGTCTGACTTTTTTATTTGTAATAAACTTTTATCTATGTTAAGTTGGAAACTTTGTCTAATTACGGATTTAATACTCAAAGGATTTCATGACCAGCGGAAGGTGTTCACTTACATCACTGGCGAGCAATCCTCGTTCAGCATTTGTCTGTTCCCATAAATCAGCACTTGCTCCATGAAAATAAACTGCATTGGCTACAGCCGGCTTTACGTCTTTTTCTGAGGAAACGAAAGCCAGAAGCATTCCGGTAAGCGTGTCACCTGTTCCCCCTTTAGCCAGTCCGGCGTTGCCTGTCGGATTGACAATGAGGCTGCCGTCAGGAAAGGCCAGCACCGTATATCTTCCTTTCAAAATAACGATTGCGTTCTGTTCCTGTGCATAGGCAAGAGCATACTGAAATCTGTTTTTTTTGTATGTCACTGGCTGGTACGCCTGTCATTCTGCTGAATTCACCCGGATGCGGGGTTAGGATCACTAAACCTTTCCGCTTCGGGTATGTTCTTTTTTTTAGTGCTCCTGCATCGATGACCAGATGCAGATCCGTGTTCATTAAGTGCTGTAATGCCATCTCGGTTTTTTCAGCATCTGCCAGCCCTGGTCCGATCGCGCAGGCCTTTATCCCTTTTGGTACATCACCCTCTCCCACAGCCTCCAGTCCGTCATGCTTGTACATCGCTTCTGGCAGCTGCCCCGCCAGAATCCCTGAGACAAAACGGCTCGTTCCTATAGTCAGTTTTCCAATGCCGCTTTTTAATGCGCCTTTTCCAGCCAGCAGCGCACTTCCTGGCATCTCATCAGATCCTGCAAGAAGAAGGCCCGTTCCAAACGTTCCTTTATGAGCACCGGCAAACCTCTTATGAAACGTTGACCGCACATTTTCTTCTGTCCAAACTTGCCAATTGGATTCCTGAGGCAAACCGATCGATAACACTCTGGTAACACCAAAGAAATCTGTACTTCCTTCTAAAAACGCAGAGGGTTTAAAGCCATGGAGGCAAAAAGTAAATTCTGCTTGAAAGGCTTCATCTGTTTCGCCATGATCTGCAGAAACACCTGTAGGGAGATCCACCGCTATTTTCAGTGCTTGCTGCGAATTTGCCCATCTGACCTCTTGGGCAATCTTCCCTCTTAAGGGAGGAGAAGTACCGACACCGAGCAGGGCGTCAATGATCACATCATATTTCCCTTCCCTTTCGGAGACCTTCAGGCCGCAAGCCGTATAATAAGTAAAATGTTTGAACGCTGTTTCCGTGCCTGGTTTTCCATCTGGAAGGGCGAGCTCACAATGGAATCCGTTCTGCTGAAGGTATCTTGAGAGCACGATGCCGTCTCCACCGTTATTGCCTTTACCCGCCATGACGAGGATACGGCTTTCTCTGGTTACCAGATCCGAGACGGCTTCATACAGAGCTTTTCCGGCATTCTCCATCAAGGTATACACATCCATGCCGCTATTTTGTGCTGTTTGATCGATTTTTTTAATTTCATCTCCTGTAAAGATATACATAGAATAGAGCCTCCTCAACGCCTAAAAATATCGTTTCCATAGTATCCTACCCTTTTCTGTGAGTTGATGAACACTGTGTTTATCTGAAATCAGGCCATAAAGTTATCTGACTTTTCCGGAAGTTTCAATTATTTTGAGTTGCGCTCAATTATTGCAGATTCGGCTCACTTATTCTGAGTTACTCTCAATTCCGCTCAAACAAGCAAGACTTTTCTCTCAAGATCACAACAAAAAAGACCTTCTCATCTGAAAAGGCCTTCGTTTTATTCTGTTGTACTCTCATTTTGAGGGGTTATGCTCTGTATTTGAGCACTGTTATCCTGCTGTGATGGCTGAGCATCACTTTGACCGCCATCTGTCCCATCGTCCTTATTTGTATCTTCTTCCTCAGGCGGCATTGGTTTTTCAGGCTTTGGTTCAGGTTTTGGCTTTGTCTGATCAGCAGGCTTTTCAGAAGGCTTCGGAATTTTAACGGGTTTTTTTTTCCTCTTTTGCCGGTTTTTCCGGCTTTACCGGCTTGTCTTTTTTCACTTTTCCTTTTTTCAAGCCCTTGTTATCTTTGGGTTTCTTTGCCTTTTTTTCCTTTGCTGGTTTTTGCTTCACCGGTTTTACTTTACTTTCTTTCACCGGTTTTACTTTACTTTCTTTCACCGGCTTTTCTTTCGCATTCGCGTAGGTTTTGCCGCTGTGGGCCGATATACTGGCAGGTCGCTGATCGGGAAAGAGCTTGTCTGTAGATATGACCTGCTCCAGCATGATATCCTTTTCCTGATTCGAAAGACTGTCGGTTGAAACAACCACATTAGATAATGTATTTAAAGGGTGCGATCCTGAATTTATTTTAGTTTTTGGCATATTTTCTTCCGTTTTCGCTTTGTCACCATGCGCAAAGCCAAGCCATACGCTCAGCAGTACAATTGGTATAGCAAGCGAGATGAGCTTATACATAATCTTCACCTTCCTCATTGCTAATTACCACAATGGCTACTATTATAAACCCAAAATGAATAAAGATGAAAAATCCGAATTTTAGAATAACTTGGGAAAATGAGATAGATTCCTGCTTAATAATCGCTATATTTTCAATACTACTTTCCCAACTTTCCTTTTTCCATTATATGCTACTATTTTCATATAACCTTCTTAAGGGGAGTTATCATGATATTACAAACAGAAAAGGCGTCTGAAGTCATTGAATTGCTCAGTCGATGGAACGTGAGTATGAGGGATCGAAATCTGGCAGTGGTCGAAGAATTAAATATTGAGGTGCAGGAACAAATCGATCCTGCCACACTGGATCAGCAAGAACTGTTATGGCATTCGCTGCTGGAGATCCGGTATACACTCATCCAAAAAAACTTTGATGACACTGCAGTTCTATTGCAGCAGCTTGAACTGCTTCAAAGACAGTTATCCCCTGAAATGGCTTTCTACTATCACTTTTTCAAAGGCGTCTATGCCTACAGTATGAACCAGTACATAGAAGCTGTGGCCTGCTATTATGAAGCGGAAAGATTTATGGGCAGTATTGAAGATAAGATCGAAGTTGCCGAATTTTTTTATAAAGCGGCCACTGCCTATTATCACAGCAGGAAGTTTCTGCTTTCACTCAGCTATGCAAAACTGGCTAAAACCACGTATGAAGAAGTTTCAAAAAACGATCTCAGAAGTGCAGACTGCGAAAACATTCTAGGTCTCTGCTGTCTTAGTCTAAAACAGTACGAGCAGGCAGAAGAGCACTTTTTGGATTCACTGGATATCGCTGAGAAGTTTAAAGATGAAGAGCTTCTCAACTTTATACGCTATAACCTTGGATTCCTTTATTCTGAACAAAATTTGTCCGATATTGCCATTCGCCACCTTAGCGAACTGTACAGCAAGGAGTTTATCCCCCATAAACTATCCTTCCTGCTCGCACGGGAATACTTCAAAATGGAAGATAAAGAGAATGGTTTTTTTTATCTCCAGCAAGGCATGGACGTTTGCAGCACCATTCAGAATGAAGAGTATATTCACCACCTGCAAATTTTAAATGCCCAGTACTCTAATCTTCCCTCTGAGGAAATCGAGCAAGTTGTTACTGAGCATTTGAAATACTTTGAAGAACAGCAGTTATGGGGCTTTGTACAAGATTATACCGAAGCCATTGCTACGATTCTTCATCATGAAAAAAAGTTTGAGAAAGCCAGTACTTATTTTTATCAGGCGTACCGCGCTAAAACCAAAATTGAAGAAATGGGGTATTTACGATGAAAAAAGCAAAAATTTTACTGGGAACTTTTTTGGTTTTAACAGCCTTGATGGGTGCAGCTGCTGCTAATGGCAGCCTTCAAAGCGAGCACGGAGTAATTCGTGACACACCTACACACGTGTAAGATCAGAATTTGAGCTTGTCATAAAAAAGAGCCCGATCGGCTCTTTTTTTATGGGTTCAAATCATTATAAAGGAGATTTCTATGAAACCAGCACTTCCTTACGACGTAATCGAAGTAAATAACATGAAAGCCAGGGTCATTGCAAGCTTTCCAGATACTGTAGTGGCAGATTTCAAAGAATTTCAGGAGGTAGATCCACAGCACGAAAGGCAAGTCATCAAGCATGGTGCATATAAGATCGTGAAATTGGATCAGAATAAAAATAAATAATAAAATCCCCCTGGATCATTCCAGGGGGGTTTTATTATTTATTAATTGGTTGATAGCCCTCTCGCTTTAAAGACTGCATCAATTGTTTTTGCATTGCGGCCGCCATTGAGCTGCTGATCTGCCTGCTTGATCGCCCGTGCCCCGTCATTAAATGTTGCATTGGGTGTCAGTGACCAATGAGACTGCAAAATAATTTTTGTAGCAGCGTCCCTTCCAATAGCTCCTGCCAGCTCATATAGAGGCTGAGACCAAATCTCTCCATCCGCATGAACTTCCCCGGCAACATCCCTTGGGTATACTTTATTTTCATCCAGTCTTCTCAGACAAGGAGGGTTTGACGAAGAATAGGAGGTTGAATCCCATTCCGCAACACAAGCATGTCCAAATCCATCCCCTGTAACTGCATCCTCATAGGTTGCACCAAGATAGTCTCCAAAGCCCTCCCCCATAGATCCTCCTTCAAGGGAGTCTCCAAAACCTGGAACCTGATTGTCCTGAATAGAATGTCCATATTCGTGAGCGATGACTCCTGCATCCTCAGCATCATCCACTCCGCCAGAACCAAAGGTAAGATCCTTCTTCGTCGGGCTGTAAAAAGAGTTATCCTGTTTATACGTATTCACATTCGCTGTAATCGTACGGTTGTTGATGTTGGTAAAACCTAGCGATTGAATGTAGCGCTGCAAGGTATCAATATGATAGTAAGCCATTACATCTTCAAATTGATTATCCGAGCGAGTGTAATTGAATGTAAGGGTTGAACTTTTCGTCCTTGCTTTTGAGTTAATGGCAACATATTGGCCTGCCAGTTTTCCTGATCCATCAAGACCCAATAATTGAACATTTTTAAGCTGGGCGTTCAATGCTGGTGAATCCGCATCATTATTGTCTGCCAGCCCTGCCGCACTTCCACTGGACTCCACCGGATTCGGTAGAAAAACCTGCCCTGAACCTGTTGCTTTTTGGTTAAGATCCTTTTTCTCTATTAATCTCCCATTGCCCGCATGGACGATCGCTTCCCAGGCCCCAAATGGTTCATTCGCATGAATCACGACTTTATACACAGGAATGGCTTTGCCGTTTTGAATCACATAGCCAAACGTGTTCTCGGTCGTGCCCCACTTACCTTTTCCTTTGTCATTGATATAGGCAGCAGCCTTTGTCTCAGCCTGCTCCTTTGTAAGCTTGTCCGGCGCACGTTCAACTGAGTTATATGGTGTATAATCTGAGACTATCAAACTGACATGTCCATCAAGATCGACTGTCGCGGTAAGCTGCTTGGAGAAAACAGGTGAACCGTTTACCATCTGCTGATAACGCACATAGCTGCCGGCAGCTGTTGAAATGGTCGTAACATAGTCCAGGCCTGAGAGATCATTTGAAAGGTTGTACTTAGCGGCATTCCTTTTTAAAAAGTCATCTGCAGAAGATTTCGCGCTTAATGATTGAGCGTTTACAGCATTTCCTCTTAAAGCAGGGCTGTTTCCATGCTGAAAAGAAGGCATACTGACTGACAATAATATCACGGCCGCGGCCGTCAATGCCATGTTCCTCTTTTTCATTCCCCTGTCTCCTCGCTATCATAATTTTCAGACAATTTAATTTTACTCCCGGAGGTGACACGCAAGCAATAGACTTATTTATCTATTTTATTGTAATACTGGATATCATTTGAATATATTTGCTATAATAATGGTTACAAAATCCTTATTCAAAAAAGCAATGATGAGAAAAGTAGAATCGTACTATTTTTACACAGAGAGCTTCGGCAGCTGAAAAGAAGCAAAAAATGACGGTTTGAAAATGGTCTCTGAGCTCTGTCCCGAACGCTTCTTTACGCAAGTAGGCGGCAGCAAGTGGTGGCACTTGTTATCAAATCCACAGTATAAGAGTGTTTTTTATCCACTCCGTACTAGCTGAGGTGACAGGCGCAAGCCTCTCATGAATGAAGGTGGTACCACGGGAAGATCAGCCCCGTCCTTATCTATGTTTAGATATGGACGGTTTTTTTAATGTCTAAGCATGCAATCCAACAGTTTAGCCAATTCTGATATAACTGAACTCTAAATTGAGGAGGATGACTAATGGCGATTTTTATTGGAGGAGCCTGGCCCTATGCGAATGGCTCACTGCACACTGGTCACATTTCAAGTCTGCTGCCCGGAGATCTGTTAGCCCGCTATTACCGCCTAAAGAGAGAGAACGTATTATACGTTTCAGGCAGTGACTGCAACGGGACACCGATTACTATCCGGGCAAGGCAGGAAAATATTTCACCGCAGGAAGTAGCGGACCGCTATCATACCGAATTTCAGGATTGCTTCACCAGGCTCGGTTTCTCGTACGACTGTTACACGAGAACGGACCACCCCCAACATCATGAGGTCGTTCAGAAGATTTTTCTTACTTTATTAAACAACGGATATATCTATAAAAAAGAAATGGAGCAAGCGTATTGTGAATCCTACGATCAGTTTCTGCCTGACCGTTATGTTGAGGGTACATGCCCCGTATGCGGAAAACAGGCGCGAGGAGATCAGTGCGACTATTGTTCTACCATCCTTGATCCTGCTGATCTGCTGGACCGGACATGTAAGCTATGCGGCCAGCCGCCCGTGTTCAAGCTTACTGAGCATTTCTATTTTGCGCTTCGTAAGTTTCAGGAAAAGCTGGAAAGAGATGTTAAACGAGCAGAGCAGCAACAATCCTGGCGGCAGAATGCCATTCAGTTGACTAAGCGCTATCTACAAGAAGGATTGATCGACCGTGCCGTTTCACGTGACTTGCCTATTGGAGTAAGTATCCCGATTGAGGGCTATGAAGACAAAAAGGTGTATGTCTGGATTGAAGCGGTGTCAGGCTATCTTTCTGCCAGTCAATTATGGTCACAGGAGACTGGCAATGATGATTCACTCTTTTGGAAGGAAGACACGATCACGTATTATGTCCATGGCAAGGATAACATTCCGTTCCACACCATCATCTGGCCTGCCATCCTGCACGGAACTCAAAATCCCGCCCTTCCCCGTCACATTGTTTCGAATGAATATTTGACACTGGAGAAGAAAAAAATATCCACGAGTAAAAATTGGGCGGTCTGGGTTCCAGACATTCTGGAGAGGTACCATCCGGATTCGATCCGCTACTTCCTAACGATCAATGCACCCGAAAACCGGGATACTGATTTTTCATGGAGAGAGTTCATCTATAGCCATAACGGCGAACTGCTTGGCGCCTACGGCAATTTTGTGAACCGGACACTTAAATTTATTGAAAAATATTACGGGGGGCTCTTGCCAAAGAGTAGAGTTGATCGTATCGCAGAATCCCTTTTACCTCCTCTTTACCAAAAGACAGGCCGTTTGATTGAAGAGTCCCGTTTTAAAGAAGCACTTGAAGAAATTTTCGCTTACATCCGTTCGGCGAATAAATATTTTGATGAACAGCAGCCTTGGAAACAAATTAATGAGAACCCTGCTGGCTGTGAGAGAACAATGGCTACCTGTGTTGCCATTATCACTAATCTCGCGCAGCTGCTGGAACCATTCCTTCCTTTTTCGAGCAAAGAAGTCCAGCAGGCACTTGGAATGAAAGAATCATCGTGGAAGGTGATTTATCCGGACCGAATTCAGCTTTCAGGTGTAAAGCCGCTGTTTGAGCGGATTGATATTAAACAGATCGACGAAGAACTAAAGCGCTTGGGTAATCCTTCTTGATCCTTACAAAATGAAAGGACGAAACACCCGAACCCGGGGTTCGTCCTTCTTTTTATTTTACATCACCTTTTTATCCAACTGGCTGGCTGATTCATCCATAACGGGGCGCTTCCAGAGAATTATCCCTCCGATCAAATACAACAAAGAGGTAAGATAAAACAATGAGCCGATGGTTAGAAAATCAATCATGTATCCTGTCATGATGACAGCAAGTGCTGCCCAAATAGACGTCCATAAATGATAGTGGCCCACCTTTTTACCGGCATTTCTTCTTTCCGTGTGGCGGGATAGGGCTGTTTTTTCTGTTGTTTTCTGAAATGCTCCCAAAAGGCCCATAACTATCTGAATAACATAAACATGCCAAGTCTCAGATAGGACTGGAACCAGCAGCATGACCACCGCCATTCCCCATGCATAGATCAGCAGCAGTATACGGTCACCAAACCTGTCACTCCACTTGCCAATGAACGGATGAAATAAGGCGGAAGATAAAGCAAACAGACCATAGGCCCAGCCGAATTGAGAATAGCTGTCACCCAGATTGCGGAGAAGCAGCAGATAAAAAGGAAATACGATGCTGCTTGCCGTCATCATGACGCTTTGTGAACGTATGAGCTGTTTATAGGTCATCTCCGTACTCCTTATAAAAGTAGTTCATGAACATTTCGGACGGATCATACTTTCTTTTCAGTGCAAAGAATTCCTGCGTACGAGGATAGGCACGTTCCAGCTGGCTTTGGCTGGCGAAAGGGTAATAAGGCAGATAATAGCTGCCTCCATGATCGAGTGTAATATTAATGAGCTTGCGGACTACTCTTTTAGTATCAGCAGTGCCTTTCTTGCTTTTCTCCTGATTGATCAGCCAAACAAGGGCAAACATATCCTTTTTCGCATACGTCATCATCGCCTGCTGGTCTTGATCAACATAGCGTATCGTAATATTCAGCACATTCAGATCTTCTTTAGTAAGAACTGCCTTTAAGTCATCCACATAAGAAGAGAATTCATCCACTGGAACAAAATATTCCTGCAGGATCTCTGTCCTGTTTTGGCTGTCATATTCCATAAATTCACTGTCTGAACGCATAACATTATTCCGTGTCTCCACTTTTCCATTTTGCTTCAGAAAATAGTTTTTCTGAGTTTTCCATAATAATTCCTTGCCCCAGCTGCTGTACCGTGACGTTCCGAGCAATACTTTAGGCAGCACGACATTTCCATCGTTCCTCAGCGGCTCATTTTTTGTTGATTTTTGATTCTGCAGCAACCGGTAATTGGTAACGTACATCTCTTTAAAAAACGAAGGATCGGGTGCGATGGACAGGCGGGCCATATGCATACGGATGTTAGGATCATGCTTGACCTTTCTTTTAAAATAGTCCGTATACTCACTGTAGTCCATCGCGATTACTTCATTTTCATACCATTCATCCTGTGCTAATTTAAGTGTTACATCTAGTATGACGCCAAATAAACCATAACCCCCATTAACGAGTTCAAACAGCTCATGATTTTGTTTTCTGCTGACATTAATAATCGTCCCATCTGCTTTTAACAGCCGCAAAGACTCTACCGTATCAATTAAAGAACCATACCTTATATCTCTCCCATGTACATTGACACTGATCGAACCGCCAACGGTGAAAATATTTTGGGACTGCATCACTTGAACGGCGAGTCCATTTCCATGTATATAACGCTGGATATCGTTCCATGTTGCTCCGCTCTGAACAGTAATTCTTTTTTTATCAGGCTGAAAATTCAGTACTCTATTGTATGTTTTCATATCAAGCATAATAGAGTCTGGGAAGTACGTTTGCCCTCCCTGGCTGTGCTGCATGCCCGCAATGGATATCTTTTCCCCTGATTCCGACGCATCCTTAATCCATTTCTGAAGTTCTTTCTGTGATGTGCTCCGTCTGATTTCCTTTACTTTTGTCGGCAATAAACGTGCCGCATCTTCCACGGTTTTAGATTCCTGCCGATGTTTGTATGCAGCAAATGACGCCGTCCAGCCGACTATGAAAATCAGCAAGAAAACAGCTAAAATAATATTTCTCTTCATAAAATAATCCTTCCTATCCACTGTTCCTTCGTCCGCGTTTATGTTACCAAATTAACCCATATGTGTATATAGTTGTTTTCACCTAGACAGATTGGTAACAGCCAAAACAAAACGGGTGGATTTCTCCACCCGTTTTCCAATCTTATTTAGGAGCTTTCATCTTTATTTCTGGAAGCTTTTTCACTGGTTGTTTCTTTTATCCCAACCTTTAAACCTATGACCGCGTATAGAATGGCTGCAGCTGTAACAGACAGTCATAGGAAGGTATGTAAACCGAGTTCATGATCACCAGCAAAACCTCAGAACATAACTTCAGTAAAAAACCCCATTCGGCTTAAACGAATGGGGTTTTTTTACTCTTTTTCTTGAATGTTGTTCAGTATTTTACCAAGGCTTCTCTTCAAGTTTTTCAGTTCATCGTCTTCCATCTTTATGTTTTCAAGCAGTGCTCCGGGAATACATGCTGCTTTCTCACGCAGCCCTTCCCCTCTTTCCGTCAAGGAGACCATCACACTTCGCTCATCCTGCTTGGAACGGTTCCTCATGATCAGTCTATGAGCTTCCATTCTTTTCAGCATTGGTGTCAGGGTTCCCGAATCGAGGAACAGCTTCTCACCAAGATCTTTCACGGCTAGCTCTTTCTTTTCCCATAGTACGAGCAGGACCAGGTATTGCGGGTAGGTGACGTCGAGCTCCTCCAGCAATGGACGGTACTGCTTCGTGATTTCACGGGCAGCCGCATACACCATAAAACAGATCTGGTTTTCCAGTTTCAATGGGTCTTTACTCATTTTTCTTCGCCTCCTCTCACTTCATAATCCTATTTCCACTATATTTCAACCAAACATTACGGTCAAATTAAATTGTTCACAATTTAATTTTTGACAAACAAATCGCTTCATGTTAGATTGATATTAAGTAATTAAATTGTGCACAATATAAATCAAAAGGGAGAGATCATGCATGAAATCTTTATACACAGCAAAAGCAACCGCAGACGGCGGACGACAAGGTAAAGTTAAATCCAGTGACAGCACTCTTGATTTTTCACTATCCATGCCAAAAGCACTTGGCGGAAAGGAAGAAGCAGGTGCTACCAACCCTGAACAATTATTCGCTGCAGGTTACGCAGCCTGCTTTGACAGTGCTCTTCAGCTTGTAGCCCGCCAGGCAAGAAAACGAGTTGAATCCAGTGTTACCGCAGAAGTAAGCATCGGCAAAGATACCGATGGAGGCTTTGGTTTAGCAGTTGCTTTACATGCTGCCATTAAGGGAGCCAGTCAGGAAGAAGCCCAGCAGCTGATCGAACAGGCTCACCAAGTTTGTCCATATTCAAAAGCAACCCGCGGAAACATTGAAGTGACTCTTCACGTTTCAGCTGTATAATGAATGCAAGAAGCCAGTCTCATGATCCGGGACTGGTTTTTGCTTAGGCAAATGGGATGACTTTTTACAGAGTGTCCGTTATAGTAGGTTCACTCTAACTAAACAAAAATGGGAGGAAAAAATGATGAGCCCTATCACAGTTTCAGCCACGCTTACAGCAAAACCTGGACGTGAAGAAGAAGCGCAGAACGTACTTCTTGAAGTATTGAAGCATTCGAGAAACGAGGAAGGATGCTTACACTATAACCTTCATCAATCGCAGGATGATCCAAAAGTTTTTATGCTGTATGAATTATGGAAAGATCAGAATGCAATCGACAGTCATATTGATTCGGCACATTATCAGACTTACAGAACAAACATTGAGCCCCTGATTGATGTACGCAATGTCCAAAAATGGAATCAGATCGGTTAAAAACGGGGTGCCTGGCACCTCGTTTTTCCTATTCATTATTCACATTTGCGTTTTAAAGCAGTGATTTTGCTGCATACATAAGGTAACAGTATTTTTAACAGAAAGGATGCTTTCTCTTGATATCCTTAAGTATATTAGATCAAGTTCCTGTTCCAAAAGGGCAGACTGCTGCAGAGACATTGCAGCAAAGTATACAGCTCGCCCAGATTGCTGAAAAGCTTGGCTATCACCGGTATTGGTTTGCCGAGCATCACAGCACAAAGGGGCTGGCAAGCACGGCTCCTGAAATATTGATTGCCCATACCGCCGCACTCACTCAATCTATCCGGCTTGGTTCTGGCGGTGTCCTTTTGCCGCAATACAGTCCGTTTAAGGTTGCAGAAACCTTTCAGCAGCTGGAAGCTCTTTCGCCGGGCAGAATCGATCTTGGAGTGGGCCGGTCACCCGGCGGTACGATGAAAACGAGACTTGCTTTAACAGACAACATAAAGAAAAGCTTAACCGCATTTCCCCGGCAGCTCCAGGATCTATCGTATTACCTGACGAACTCCCTCCCTTCTGATCATCCTTTTCATGGGATAAAAACTTCTCCTCAAGTCCCCTCACCGCCAGGCCTTTGGGAACTGGGAATGGGCGAAAACAGCGCCAGGCAGGCAGCCGAGCTTGGTATCGGTTATGTATTTGGGCATTTTATCAATCCCGAGAGGGGACAGGAAGCGTTTCAGACCTATTATGAAACCTTTCAGTCATCAGCCTTTTTCGAAAAACCGGCTGGTATCGCTGCGGTTTTTGTGATCTGCGGGGAAACGGATGAGCATGCTGAAGAACTAGCTTTAAGCCAGGACCTTTGGCTTCTCCGTGTTGAAAAGGGCCTGGACAGCCGGATACCGAACATTGAAGAATCAAAATCATACTCCTTCACACAGTTTGACCGGGAACAAATCAAAAAGAACAGAAAACGTATGGTGATCGGTTCTCCAGAGATCGTAAGAGACAAGCTTATATTACTTTCAGAACAGTATCAGACTGCTGAATTTATGATTTTGACAAATGTATTTTCTTTTGCAGAAAGAAAAAAATCGTATGAGAGATTGGCCCATCTATTTAAGTAGCTGCATGTTTATTGATTGGATAATAAATGACACAAAAAAAGAGACCGTCTTAAGGGGACGGTCTCTTTTTATTTTTATTTATAGATTTTCACACGGTCTTCAAGCGGCTGGAATTCTTTTTCGCCTGGTGCTGCCACAGGCTTGCCGAATGGCATTTGAGCGATAAGCTTCCAGTTTTCTGGCACATTCCATTCTTTTTTGACTTCTTCATCAATGATTGGGTTGTAGTGCTGAAGTGATGCACCGAATCCTTCATTCTCTAGTGCAGTCCAAACAACAAATTGGAGCATCCCTGAAGAATGGTTGGACCAGATTGGGAAATTGTCTGCATAAGCAGCGAATGCTTCTTGAAGTCCTTCCACTACTTTTTGGTCTTCGAAAAATAGGACGGTTCCGTATCCGCTTCCGAACGCGTTCATTTTTCCTTCTGTCGGAGAAAACTGATCTGCCGGAACGATGGCACGAAGAGTTTCTTTCGTGATATTCCAAAGTTTATCGTGGTTTTCGCCAAGCAATACAACAACACGGGCACTTTGTGAATTAAAAGAAGATGGTGTGTATTTTACCGCATGATTGATGATTTCCTGAATTCTTTCATCAGAAACAATGGCTTCTTTTCTGATTCCATAATAAGAGCGTCTCTCTTGAACTGAAGTTAAAAAATCTTTTGCCATGTTAATTTCCCTCCACTAAACGACCATTTTTATTGTTTATTACTTTATGTAAGTTAGTATAAATAATATATTTAATTATGTCAAGTGTTGTATTTCAATAAAATAAGCGATTCATTGTGGTTAATCTTCCCCCATAGCGGGAATTCATTTTAAAAGTGTACTGAGGAGGCAAATCGAAATGAGTACGTTTGAGGTGAAAACCTATTATTTTGAAGATGATGGATTCATTCCTAATCACCCAGATTGGCCGGTATTGTTCTACGAAGGGGTTTTAGCCGAACGATCTTATCAAGCCGAACAGATTTTTAATGAGAACAACTGGCTAAACAGCTGGCGGAACGGCATTTTCGACTATCATCATTATCACAGCAACACTCATGAGGTATTAGGTGTCATATCGGGATTTGCGACAGTTAAGATTGGTGGAAAATCCGGACAAGAGCTGCAGATTCATGCTGGTGATGTCATCGTTTTGCCAGCTGGAACCGGGCATATTAACATGGAATCCAGCGCGGATTTTCAAGTGGCTGGCGCTTACCCCAACGGAATGGATTATAATCTGATGCGTGGAGTCGACGGTGAACGCCCTGCGGCTCTAGAAGAAATACGTAATGTTCCTCTCCCTGAAACCGATCCTGTTTTCGGTACGGATGGACCTTTGCTTCAGCACTGGAACAGAAAATAAGAACAGCCCGAATCTTTGTTGATTCGGGCTGTCATTATGCCAAGGATTCAGGAGGCAGACCAGGTTCTTTCCCGCCGTCTGGTGCATCGAATTTTTGTTTTGTCCGTACCAGTGAAATGACGGCAATGATAAGGCCGCCTGAGGTATCCGCAATAAGATCCACCATCGTATCGCTGTTTCCCCCGCCCTGCAGCGTCATAGCAAAGATCTGATCCATACTGAACTCATACATCTCCCAGATGACTCCGCCAAGAACGGCAAATGAAAACACGAACCAGAAGACAAGCCATGCTGAAATATGCGTGCCTCCTTCCCGATGAACGAGCCTTTCATAAAGAGCCACTGCAACGAAAGCCAGCAAAGCTCCGCTCAGCAAATGCAGAAACGTATCCCACCAGCCCAAACCATAAAAATGAAGAATGGAACCTAAATATTGTGATGCAAAAAGAAAAGCTAAATAGGAAAGCAATATGGGCAGGTTAAACTTTAATTTAGTAAACCGGGCAAGGACAAGCGGTATGGCTCCGCACAGAACTCCTCCTAATGCTACCTGATAGCTGTGAACCTCTCCTTTTGGAAAGTAATAAAAAAACAAGACCGCCATAAAAACCGTGTAGGCCAGACTAATCATAAGGACCGACTTTCGTTTCATTCATACACCTCATTTCCTGCTCATATAAATTATTGCCACCAAATCCAGAAATATGAATGTATCCTTTCGAGAACACAAAAAAGCCTGGAATCTCACTCTTATCATTCCAGGCCTGCTTATCACGTTTTTATTGTTTTGTCGTATCGATTTGTTCACGCAGTGGCTTAACCACATTCATATCAACATCATAGGTTTTTCCTTTATAGACGACTTTTGCGTTTTCGTCTCCATCCTTGCCTGTGATCTTTACGCTTTTACTCTGAATAACAAAGCTTCCGTCTTTCTTTTCAACATGTTTGGCATCGACCATTTCTTTTTTTATCACAGGCTCGATCGTTTTTTTATATGCCGTTGATGCAGAATTCACACCTTGTTTTCCTATGTTCATAATTTTGTCGGGGCTGACCCCAAATATGACAATAGCGATGATGGCAATGACTCCAAATATGAGGGCGGCACGCAGAGCAAGTTTAAACAATAACACAAACACGATGATTGCAAGCACCACCAGTATGAGAAGCAGCAAGTGATCTTCAATCCAAGCCATGGCTAAGTCTTCCCTTCCTCTTTTACCAATGTTAATACCCGAATGATTAACAAAATAGACAAGGAAATAAATCCCTTTTTATGAAACGTTAGCTCTTTTTAGGTTTGAGCGTTTTTTCACCTGTGAAACATAGCTGTGAAGAATCATTCCAACCATGATTAATGCCATGCCAAGCCATGATAAAGCGGAGGGCATCGGCACGGATAACATCCATATTTCACCCATTGCCGCAAAGAGGACTTCCGCAGATTGGGTCGCCTCAACAGCCGCTAACTGCTGCATGTTCCCCCTGACAAGATCCGTGGCATAAAAGAACAGCACCGTGGCGATAACGCCGGAAGAAAGAGCTACAAGGGCGGATTGAAAGGTTTGGACTGCCGTTGGAGGCCCATCGGCAAGCCAGCCAATAAAAGCGAGAACGATCCAGAAAGGAAGACTGGCGAGCGTCATGCCAAGTACCCGCTGATAAGCATCCAACCGACCTCCGCATAACTCCATCATTTTTCGATTACCGAGCGGATAAGCAAACGAAGCGACTAACACAGGAAGTGCTCCTAGCAGCACATCATTGAACGAAAGTGTTCTTGCCTGCTCCATCTGCATCAGGACAATGCCAAGAAGGATGATCAACGACATGGAGAGCCCCTTAAACGGAATCTTCCCTCTTACCGATTGAAGCCCTTGTGATGTTTGAACCTGTTCCTTAAAAAAAGGAACGAGAAGTGAGCCTGAGATAATGGTAATCTGCCACGTTCCGGCGATCAGCCATCCAGGTTCATAGGCTGCAGCAAAACAGATGGGAGCATAAAATAGGCCGAAGCCCACCAAACTCCATAACAGCCAGCTTTTCGGCTGTTCTTTCATGGTCTGCATCAGCTGGCCCAAGTTTCCCCTTAACATTACAATAATCAGCAGAAAGGGCACCATGAAAAAATAGCGAAGTGAAGCGCTCCAGATCCAGCTTCCTCCTGATAATTCCATTAAACGGTTTAGCACAAATGTAAAGGCAAAAAAGAAAGCAGAGCAAATTCCGACGATGACAGGCCGCATGGAGTACACCTCTCTCTTCATTTTTGAATCAGCAGTTCTCCGAGACTCAGCCAGTTTACTTCAGTCAGGAGAGCTGTTTTCTCACTATCTTTTTCTATGCAGGCTTCAATGATTTGTTCATGCTGCTGTATCGAATTCACCCCTTTTACGGAGCCGAATTGGGCCATTTCTAAACGGCGGATCTTAGCGGTACTTACCTCCAGCGCTTTCACCAGCTCAGGATTTCCGGCTGCTGTTAGAAACACCTGATGAAAATCTTCATCCGCTTGAATGGCGGCTATAACATTCCTTTCTTCCATAGCAGATCTCAGCTTTTGATTTTGTACTTTTAATTCTTTAATATCCTTTTCCTCCAGAAGTGGAACGGCAAGTCTGGCGGCTAATGCATGAAGTGCTGCAACGACGGTAAATGCATGGTTCGCTTCATCGTTATTTAACGGAGCGACTCTTGTCGCGGAACCCGGCATCGCTTCGACTAGTCCTTCATCTTCAAGTTTTTTTAGAGCCTCCCTTACCGGTGTCCGGCTGATGCCGAATTGCTCCGCAAGATCTTTGTCATGCAATCGTTCCTCAGGCTCCAGTTCTAATAAGAGTATTGCGTTCTTCAAATGATGATACACTTCTTCTCTTAATGATAATCGTCTAATTGGTTGAATATTTTTCATAAAACCAATATATCGCATATCAATTGACAACTCAATAAAAAAACCAGTGCAAAAGCCACTGGTTTTGTTCTATTGAATTCTTTCCCGTTTGTACACAATTTCTCCATCATATACATCTCCCGTTGGCAGATAGTCTAGCCTCTTATACAGTACGGCTGCCCTCTGGTTCTCTTGATGGACCGTAAGCCGTGTTTCACGGGAATGAGGAAACCTCTCCTCAATCCAAGAAATCATTTCAATCATCGCTCTTTTTCCATATCCCTTCCCCTGATGCTTTTCATCAATGAGAAAACCATTGATCCAATACATGTTATCATTCTGCTCTTCAAATGCATGCATGATGAATCCTACCATCATTCCTTCTGCATAGATAGCAAACGGAAGGTACTCAACATCATCGCCGTCCGGCTTAATATAGACTTTAGCCAGCGATACAGCGACAGAAGGCACGAAATGCTCCTGCTCTTTTTTCACTTTTAACTGCAGCGCTTCTTCCCAGTTGCCGCGATCGACAGGTTTTAACTCAATCATGAAGTCTCCCTCCCGCTAGTTTACTATAAGGGTGCCAGGCACCATTATAAAAAACGGCTCCGCCTATTAGGCAGAGCCGTTATTGCACTTATGCTGTTTTTCGGAACTTTCCTGAAATCCCGATCGCAAAAGAGATAATCGTTGTAATTAATAAAGCTTCTGTAATTGAGCTGAGAATCGTATTCAAAGACATAACGCTGTAAATCTGTATAGAGACTCCGATCGGAACGCCAAGAAATAAAACGACAGAGCCAAATATTGCATTTTTTAAAGTAAACAATGATGTACGGTGGGCCCAGTCCAATACTCGCAAGCTTAATACCCAGAAAATACTGATCAATGACCAGAATAACAAAATAGAAGCTATGAACGAGTGAGAAGTCAGCCCGAACAGAACGTGTTCTGAATAAAGATTGATATTCATAAAGACTTCAATTGTCTGATAAGCACCAACACCGAACAAAAGGATAAGATAGATCAAAGCGAACTCCATACCTTTATGCCCCCGGATTCTCCGTTTCAGTGAATTCATCATCTTTCCCCCAAAAAAATGACTTAATAGTTATCATCTTATCATACAAAAAAAGATTTTGATTTTAAACCTGTTTTTTAAAAATTTTTGCAAATTAACGTTAAATGGTAAAAATGTACTACTTTTTATTCCTTTTTAAACAAAGCTGTCCATAAATCCGGAACACCGAATGTTGAACTTCCTGCACCCATCACTTTCATCCTTCTAACCTCTACTGCCGTAAAGCTCCTGAAAATAGTTTTCAGCTTTTCCTCTGTATAGCCCAATCCGCCCATCACCGATCGCGCCCGGTACACCTCCCAGTCTGAAATTTCCGAGCCTCCCAAACTGCCGCCCATCACAAAACAAGTCACCGCAAAATGGCCGCCTGGTTTTAAAGCTCGGTTTACAAGTTCCACATAGGTCAGCCTGCGATGCGGGGCAAGGTGATGAAAACAGCCTGAATCATAGATGAAGTTATAGGATCCGTCCTCTATATCCAGATTAAAGATATTCTGATGAATAAAATGAATAGGCAGCTTTTGGTTCAGCGCTCGCTCCTTTCCCCAGTCCAAGGCTTCTACAGACAGGTCAACCGCATCCACCTCGCAGCCTTTTTGAGCAAGATAAATCGCGTTTCTCCCCGGGCCGCAGCCTAGTTCAAGCACTCTGCCTGGTCCTAACCGGCCATTGTCGAAGTATTCAACCAAGTTTTCATCAGGCACATTATGAAAAAAAGGAATCTTTTTATTACGGTCACGATAAAATTCATCCCAAAAGGGTACCGGATCTCTTAATAAAGAATCCAGCATGTGCAAGACATCATCTTGATTTAAAATGTTCTCTGATTGATTCAAATGATCTTCTCCCCAAACTTAGTCAATTTACCTTCCTTATTCTTTTCTATAAAAATACTAAAAATCCTTTATTATCCATACCAATCGAACCCTGAATACATCTTTCTAACGCTGTTTAAAAGCCCCAAAAAGCGGCATAGACGCTATTTTACCCCCTATTTAATACCCGTGTATCATCTTTCTGAATTTCCCCTTACAGATACCTTAAACCAACTCAAGGGGCCGGCGGTAAAAAAGAGAAGAGCTAGTGACAGCTCTTCTCTTTTTGTACTCTTTCATTTTCTTTTATAGAAGTGTTTCAGCGCCGTCAATGTAGATTTCTGTTCCTGTAATATGACCGGAGCGTTCAGACGCAAGAAACAAAACGAGATCGGCGACTTGTTCAGGTTCCCCAGGCTTATGTTCAAGGGGCTGGTTTCCTTCTGGATAATTAACCGGAATCGTAATCTCCTTTACCGCTTCGGTTGCATCTGTATTTTCTCCGATGTTGGTATTAATGGCACCAGGACAAATCGCATTCACTCTTATCTTATACCGGGCAAGCTCGAGAGCAGCCATTTTCATAAAAGCAACCTGTGCTGCTTTCGATGAACTGTATGCAGCCATCCCGAATCCGTGAAACTTACGAGTTCCATTAATGGAACTCGTGATCACAATGCTTCCTCCTGCTTTTTTCATATAGGGAATAGCATGCTTAACGGCTAAAAAGGTGCCGTTTAAGTTGGTGGATATGGTGGTGTTCCATTCTTCAAGCGACAAAATTTCTATTGGAGCAAGAGTCCCGTTAATCCCGGCGTTGGCAAATAGAACATCCAGCCTCCCCCACTTCTGTACCGCTTGCTCTATTCCTCGCTGCACCTCATGAGGGTTGGAAACATCGATTTCCGCAGCCATCGCCTCCCCGCCCGAATCCTTAATCTCCCCTGCCACTTCTTCTGCTCGTTCTTCTTTTACATCCATCACGCAAACCTTTAAGCCTTCCTTCCCCAAGGCCAGGGCTGCTGCTCGTCCAATTCCTGAACCGCCGCCTGTAACAATGGCCACTTTTCCTTCTTCTTTCTTATAGATACTCATCATCTACCTCCTCTTTTTCATAGGCTGTTTTCGTAACCTTTGTTGCTCTTGAGAGTGGCTGACTTCCGTTCCAGGATGCTCGCTTTCCGCGGGGCGTGCGGTGAGCCCCACGGCGCAGGCACCTTTGGGTCTCACCTGTCCCGCTGCTCCCGCAGGACAAGGAAGGCTGCGGCAGCGTTATATCGCACGAAGAAAATGCGAAATTCATTTTCGAGGAGTCTCGCACCTTGCACTCCAATCAACTTAGCAATAAAGGTTCTTTACAAAAATGTTCCCAAAGCAACAATTTTTTAGAAAAGAGCCTTTTCATATTAAATACCCACTTATTTCGGTTTTGCCCGATAATAATAAAAAGCAGAATCCTTTCCAGCTGCTAAGGCTGAGCAACTCGTTGGAGCCTGCTTTATATCAAAAAAGTTTTCTAACTTAGTAGTTCTTCAAGAACCCTGGCATTTTCTTTTGCAGTAGTGACAAGGTCTTTTTCAAAATGCTCCTGTTCCACAATGTACCATGATACATTCAATTCATTGCCCTTTTTGATGATAGATTGTAAATCCAATTCTCCATTTCCTAAAATCGTGCTTTGTTTTTCGGTCCCTTTTACTGCCATGTCCTTCATGTGTAAAGTAACAAGACGTTTCCCAAGCCTTTCCATAAACTCAGCAGGGTCATAGCCTGAATAGGCTGCCCAATAGCAATCCAATTCAAAGGAAACCAGTGAGGGATCGGTCTCATCCAATAAAATATCGTAACCTGCAGCACCCCCATGATCAACAAACTCAAAATCATGATTGTGATACCCTAATTTCAACCCTTCGCGATTCAATAAATACCCTGCATTATTTAAAATCTCAGCTGCTCGTTTATAATCTTCTATATTCTTTCGATTCTCTTCCGTCAGATATGCCAGGATTAATAAGTCGTTTCCAAGTAACTGATTGTATTCAATCTGGCGTTTGAGTGCATCTCCCTCAAGCTGATCGAGTCCGATGTGGCTGCCTGCCGGTTTTAAATCATACTCATCCAGTGCCTGCTTTAACACCTTTGCTGAAGTGTCATAATAACCGGCAAACTGTGCACCATTATACCCCCACGATGAAACTTCTTTTAGTGTGCCAATGAAATCTTTTTCACAAAGCTCTCTTATCGTGTAAAGCTGCAACCCTCTTTTATGCATTTCTAATTCCTCCTTTATAAAAGTCTTTCACGAAACGATTCGAGATTATCTTAATAAATATTATTGCTTCATACAATATTTTTTGAAATATTCTTAAAATATAACACGCTGCACAAAAAAACCCGTCTGCCTTTTGGCCGACGGGAATCTCACTCTAATTATGATATTGTTTGATGTCCAACGGAATGGCCAAACGTTCTTTGGCCTTTGCATCATAGGAACGGTAATGGGAGATCACCTGATTATTTTCATCTACTCTGCATTCTAAAACCTTATGCTCATTTCCTTCCTTTGTTTCCAGAAGTAGATCAACGTTCCCCAGATGCAATGAATAAGTGTAATACGTAAGTCCGAGAAAATCGTTTCTTTCTTTATGGGTCTCAGGATGAAGCATGATGAAGGTCGCCAAGTCAGTAACCGTCATCGCCGGCTCGTTCTTGATCTTTCCGAGGATCTCCCTGAATCCATCAGAAGCTTGCCCCACTCTTTGCTCAGTCCAGTTTAATGTATTCTGCAGCCAATTTGTACCCAATATAAATCCTCCCTGAATCTTCCTTTTTCATTATCATTGCCAAAGAGCGGTGTTTTCTATGCTTTATTTGGGTGCCAGGCACCGTTTATGCGCATAAATGGTGTCAGGCACCACTGCTCTTTCTTCAGGGAACCTGTACAGGATTTTTTCTGTATAGCTGCATCTCATACAGATGCGTTCATCGGAGTTTGAGGTTTCGAGAAATACATGGCGGCATTTTCTCTGAATCTCCTGCAGCTGCATTTCCAGCAGAGCAATTCTTTCACGAAGGATAGAAATGGTGCTCATGAATAGATATTCGAGCCTTTGTCATGAAATTCCTTGGCTTTTTCCCGCATTCCTTCCTTTACATCTTTTTCCTGACCCGAAAGTTCTTGTGCAGACATATTTCTTAGATCATGTGAAATTTTCATAGAGCAGAATTTTGGTCCGCACATGGAACAAAAATGAGCGGTTTTTGCACCTTGTGCAGGGAGGGTTTCATCGTGATAACCCCTTGCCTTCTCAGGATCCAATGATAGATTAAACTGATCTTCCCATCTGAATTCAAATCTAGCTTTTGAGAGAGCATTATCCCTCTTCAATGCTCCTTGATGGCCTTTTGCCAAATCTGCTGCATGGGCAGCGATCTTATAAGCGATCACTCCCTCCCTGACATCATCCTTGTTCGGCAGCCCCAAATGTTCCTTCGGCGTCACATAGCAAAGCATAGCCGTTCCGAACCATCCAATCATAGCAGCCCCAATTGCGGAAGTGATGTGGTCGTACCCAGGCGCAATGTCTGTCGTCAGAGGCCCTAGTGTATAGAAGGGCGCCTCATGGCAGATCTCCATTTGCTTATCTACGTTCTCCTTGATCTGATGCATCGGCACATGCCCCGGTCCTTCGATCATGACCTGCACATCATGTTTCCAGGCGATCTTTGTGAGCTCTCCCAACGTTTCCAGTTCTGCAAACTGTGCCTCGTCATTGGCATCCGCAATCGAGCCGGGCCGTAATCCATCACCCAATGAGACGGAGATGTCATACGCTTTACAGATTTCGCAGATGTCCTCGAAATGAGTATATAAAAAGTTTTCCTGATGGTAAGCGAGACACCATTGCGCCATGATGGATCCGCCCCGTGAAACGATGCCCGTGACCCGATTGATCGTTAATGGCACGTACCGCAGCAACACACCAGCATGAATCGTAAAATAATCGACTCCCTGCTCGGCCTGTTCAATGAGTGTATCACGGTAGACTTCCCAGGATAAATCCTCCGCTATTCCGTTCACTTTCTCAAGTGCCTGATAGATCGGAACGGTGCCAACAGGGACCGGAGAGTTTCTGATGATCCACTCTCTTGTCGTATGGATGTCTTTGCCTGTAGACAGATCCATGATTGTATCCGCTCCCCAGTAGGTAGCCCATGTCATTTTTTCAACCTCTTCCTCAATGGACGAAGTCACAGCAGAGTTTCCGATGTTCGCGTTGATTTTCACATGAAAGTTCTTCCCGATAATCATCGGTTCCAGTTCCAGGTGATTAATGTTGGCAGGGATGATGGCCCTCCCGCTCGCCACTTCGCTTCGAACAAAATCGGCTTCAAGCCCCTCCCGGATCGCAATGAACTCCATTTCAGGCGTAATGATCCCTTTTTTTGCATAATGCATCTGAGTAACATTTCCGCCACCTTTTGCCCGCATCGGCTTAAATGGGCGAACCGGAAACACATGACCCGCATGAGACTGCTGTCTGTAGCCGTTGTCCTCCGGTTTAATTCCGCGCCCATCGTATTGCTCTGTATCGTTCCTGTCTCTCACCCAATTTTCCCTCAGCAAAGGCAGTCCTTTTTCAACATCTGCAGCATAATTCAAATCTGTATAAGGTCCGCTCGTATCATAAAGGACGACGGGCGGGTTCTTCTCATCTCTTCCTGATGTCTGTGTATCCGCCAGACTGATCCTTCTCATTGGCACCCGGATGTCGGGACGGGATCCGGTCTTATACACTTTGGTGCTGTTTGGAAACTGTGATTTTAATGAGAACTTGCTTTCGTTCTGTACGTTCATGCAACTTCCTCCTCGTTTTTTCAAAAATTGAGTCCAAAGTTACACACAGCATAAAAAAAAATCGGGTTCTAGTAAGAAGAACCCGATAGGATAGACAAAGAAAAATATACGATATGTATATATGACTTCGACTCCTACTTCCCTACGCTGGTATAACCCAGATCAGGTTCAAAGGGTCAAAGAGCTTATTCTCTCTTCTCTCAGCCCGGCTGACGGGCTCCCCTAGCAGAAAACGTATTCTGTTTTCAACGTAATCATAGCTTCTCTGCTTTTCATGCACAATCCGTCTTTTGGCACAGGTATTTATTCACTGTAGTCGTTTAACCGCCAAAATATGTATAGACTTTCAATTAACAGAAAAGTTCAACTTGTTTGTTTGCCATTGAAAAGGTGTTTTGGTCATGATTTACTTTAACGAGGCATAAAAGGTGGTCAATCATAGTGGAATATGCAGTACTTTTTTTCTTCTTTCTATCGCTTTCCCAATCATTCATTCCTTTAACTGCCTTCCCTTATTTCAAAAAAGAAAAAAACGGTATCGGCCAGAACCGATTTTTGAAAAAAGTGTCAGTATACTCATTCCTTGTTACAATGAGTAGAAAATCATTGCAACATCCGTTGAAAACATGAAAACCTTAACCTATTCTTCGTTAGATATCTTTTATATTAATGACGGCTCAACTGATGCTTCACTTGGAAAACTTATATACGCTTTATCCCAAATGTTTTCTTGAAAGATTTGTGAACGAGGCAAAAAAATTAGCACATATTAGTTTATTTTGACTGAAAAAGAGGAATAAAGTATCAGGAAGAATTTTTCCATATTCTAAACGAGCAGGGCAGGGTTAACTTATGCTAAAAAAAACAGAGGTAATGCTGTTCATGAAGGAAATCGCCATGCTTACGGATGAATATTTACGTTGCAGAGACCGGTTTCTGAAGGAACAGATAAAAAATGATATCGATTTTCTGCATTCAGTGATTCATTCATAATTTCATTTGTTCATGATGAACACTGTTTTGTTCTTTACTTTTCACTTGTGTCTGTGTTTGAAATTCCACCCATAAAAAAACCCAGAGAGCCGTTTTTTGCTCTCTGGGTTTTCTTAGTTTTTAACGACCGTGCGTTCAATAAGAAGTTCGATCGCGTGCAGCTGTCCCAAATGATTGGATTCATGAAAAACAGCCATGTTTGCTAGTTCACGGAATGTTTCCAGACCAAGGAACGGCTTTTTCAATTTTTCATCCAGTGCTTCTTCCGGGATGTCTTTAATTCGTACGAGCTGATCCTGCAGCTGAGTGACCAGTTCTTCAACGGATGGAACATTTCCCTTCCAGTCTGCCGGCTTTGTTCCTTTGCCAAACAATTCTACATAGTTTTCGGGCAAATGAGCTGACTTTTTCGGAAAACCGAAAAGAAACTGCTCAGTTACGGTTAAGACATGTCCGATGTGCCAGTGGATGGTATTGTTGAATCCTTCCGGCTGAACATCAGCCATTTCAGCGGGAACTGCGCTGGCATTTTTCAGAAAAAATCCTCTTGTCATTTCAAACTGCTTGTAAAGGTACTGATTCATTATGATCATCTCCTCGAATATCTTTATCTTCTTTTCTACTGTAACAAAAAATCCTCTAAAAAAGCAGAGTAAAAGGTCTGGCTCTATTACGCTCTTTTTTCAAGATCCCTTGCTGTTTGACTCATTTCTACCCTTTTCTCATCCTTCAACGTACCAAATAGTGCATCCACAAATGGATTGGACACTCCATACCAGTAGTTTTCATTTTTATAATGATGAAGCGTATGTGTCTTTTTCAGCCACTTGCCGAATCTGGAGTTAGGTTTGATCGGCCGGTGCGCGACATAGTGCTTCCATTCATAAACGAGGAGCATACAGACGAGTCCGCCCGCAAATGGCAAGCTGATTAAAATGGAGCCCGTTATAAAATAAAATAGGGCCGAAAGCACAAACAGACTGGGAATGCTGTACCAGATTGGCAGAAAAAGGAGTTTCAGGTCATCTGGAAACTTATGATGATCATAATGTAACCGCTTTAAAAATTTAAGAAACAGAGGGTTTTTAGGTACTTTTAAATGAAATAAAAAGCGATGAGTGAAATATTCACTGAACATAAAGGCAACAAGCCCCAGAAGAAAGCAGAGAACTGCCAGCCAACTAATACCGGACGCCACTACAAAGAAAGCCATTCCTAACATAATCAATGACAAGACCAAAATGTCTAAATGCAGGAAAAAGTCCTGATACAATCCCTTACTCTTCATCATTTCACCCTCCTGTTTTCCACAATCGCAAACTGTCCTCCATCATTTGCTTCGTAAGGCTCCCTGCTCCATCTGCATCTCTTTTTAAAAATGTATTCAGCAGTTCATTATAAAATTTCTTGAAGCGGAACGATGGAGCTGATTTTCAAAAAAGGATTTTGCCAGACGCAGATAGACCTCTTTAAAACTATTAATGATCAGGAGATAGATATCGGATTGTGTGATAAGCCCGCAAGCTTCTGCTGAAGGTTCCAGTCAAAAGCAGTATATTCCTGGGCATTGTCCTTCAGCTCATCCATATTTTATTTTATAACTAAAAAGGGGCTGTCCAAGAAGTCTGTAAGCTGTTGATTTCCGTTCCAGGCTGCTCGCTTTTACCGGCGCGAGCTCCTACTTTCGCGGGGCGTGCGGTGAGCCTTACCGGCGTGAACGCCTACTTTTTGGTGCTAGCGCCTGCGGGAGTCTCACCTGTCACGCTAGTCCCGCAGGACAAGGAAGGCTCCGGCAGCTTTTTATCGCACGAAGAAAATGTGAAGTTCATTTTCGAGGAGTCTCGCATCTTCCACTTCAATTAACTTTTCATTGAAGATTTTTCAAGCCAAAAAGGGGCTGCCTGAAGGTCAATTTTCGACTTTCTGGACAGCCCCTTCGCACATTCATAAATGAATTTTACAGTGATTTTAAAGCATCATCTACTTGCTGATCACCCTCAAGAATTTCAAAGATTTTATGATTTGCATTTTCAAGATCCAGGGATGCTACTATCACTTTGGCTACATCGGCGCGGGCAATACTCCCACTCCCCAAGTTCCGACCAATATTAATTTTGCCTGTTCCTTGTTCATCGGTGAGCGCACCTGGCCTGACGATCGTATAATGGAGCCTGCTGGATTCAAGCCGGTCATCCGCTTCACCTTTCATCTCTAAATAATGCTGCAGCTCTTCCGGTCCTTTCTCTGGAGTTCCTGCTCCCATGCTGCTCAGCATAATAAACCTTCTCACCTTTTGTTTTTCAGCTTCTTCCATTATGTTGATCGCACCATCCCGATCAACTGCTTCCGTTTTATCCGGACCCGTTTTCGAACCGGAACCAGCTGCAAAAATAACCGCATCACAGCCTTTTACTGCTTCAGAGACATCTCCTTCGAGATCAGCGAGCACGATTTCGGCTCCTAGATTTTCCAGATCAGGGCCCTGTTCCTTCTTCCTGACCATCGCCTTGGCTTCATGTCCTGCTTTTTTTAGTTCCTGCAGAATTAATCTTCCTGTTGTTCCGTTTGCTCCTGCGACTAATACTTTCATTTTTACAGCTCCCTTCCCGCTTACTATTAACGATACTTACCCTCTTTAAACCTAACTCAGTCTGTATTTTTCTCATTTTCAAACTTTTTGCAGAATTTTCGATATAAAAAGATAAATTATTACAAATAAATTTCTTTTTGCCTCTATAAGAGTAAAATGCTAGAATTGTGGTATAAACATATATATCCATACGGAGGTGGTCCCGTCATGGTTTCGTTAGTCAATCACGTTTGCCGGCAGCGTTCCTGGTCAGTTGGACAGAAAGAGATTTTAGGTAAAGAGTTTGAATCTGTAGTAGGGGCTTTGCAGAACTGCCATGAAAATGAAGCAGTCGTATGCAGAGTCGATGACGATTCCGTCTGCGTTACAAATATCGACAATATTCACGAGCTTGAGGAAATTGGCTATAAGGTCGTAGCTACCAATTAACACACCCGAACAGGGTGTGTTTTTTTGTTTAAGCTTGGCATCCAAGCAAAAAGGGGCTGCCTGAAGGTCAATTTTCGACTTTCTGGACAGCCCCTCATGATGTTGGAAAACTGCTCAGGCAGGTTTCAAGGCAGGTTTTTTGTTAATTTTCTCTCACAAAGGAATCTTGAGGAACCGCAGTGATGAACGGAGAAATCGCTCCGCGGGAAAACAGATACAGTTCGTGCATGGCACGGGTACACACCGTATAAAACAGCCTGCGATCACTTTCTTTGCCGTATTGCAAATTTGACGCATTGTATACCAGAACCGCATCGAACTCGATCCCTTTAGCAAGATAAGATGGAATGATCAGCGTATCCTGCTTGAAAGAAAAAGAATCTTTCTTCATGAGTTCTACATGAACCTGGTCTTTCAGGCTTTCGTAAGCTTCCTCACATTCTTTCGCGGTCTTGCATATCACAGCGATCGTCTTTAAATGTTTATCCTGCAGTTTACGGATCGTGCCTGCAATGGCTCGAGTATGGTCCTCTTTCTTTTCGTACTGTTTCAGCACCGGCTTTTCTCCATCACGGTTAAAGGGAATGATGGATTCCTTCTCATTTAGCATTTCCCGTGTAAATTCAACGATCTGTCTTGTGGAACGATAGCTTCGCGTTAAAATAATGCGTTCTGTATGGTCTTTTCCATAACGCTCATACAGCATCTGAAACGCATCACCCGTGGAATGGGCATAAATCGATTGATTGAGATCACCCAAAACGGTCATTTTGCTTCGTGGAAACAGGCGCTGAATGAAGGCAAACTGAAACGGAGAATAGTCCTGTGCCTCATCTATAAATACATGGCGTACTGCCGTATTGGTCTGAAACCCTTCCAGCCGTTCTTTTAAATATAAGTAAGGAGTTGCATCCTCATATAAAAGTTCTCCATTGCTTAATGTTTCAGCAGTCAGCCTGGAGATTTCTTTCCAGCTGCCAGGAAGCAGATACTTCTCCTCCCTCTCCCAGGATAACCCCTCGCCTGTAAACAGCCTCATGTACAGCGCCTTAAGATTAATGAACGTTAAGGACTTGATCCTCTTTTTCAATGGCTTAAATGCTTTGGAAACCACATACGCCGATAACAGTCTCTGCTCCTGTTCAAAATCATTAAACGAATCTTCCGTGTATTGCTTTTTCTTCATTAGTTTTTGATAGAGCCTGACGTACACTTCTTTATCGAGCAGCTGTATTTTTTCTTCCACCCACGGTTCTTTCCGTTCGGTCTTTTCCCGTTTCCTGACCTCACTCACGAGCCATTCGGATACGAGCTTCATGCGGTTCGGAATGGAAACCGAAGAGGAGTAAGAATAGAATTTTTCTTTGATCTGTTCTGCTGAGACCAAGACTCTCCCTCTAAATGAAACAGATTTAAAGAGCATATCCTCATTGCGCAGATGAGTGATATACGCTTCAATCACGTTCATGAAATCAAGCGACGCTTTAAAACGGATGCCCTCCAGCCTGACTTTGTGATCCGGATGGTCATCCTCAGTAAGTACGGCCTCCATCTGTTCCAACGGATCTTCAAGATCGTAGGAATCACCAAGATGGTGATACACATATTGCTGAAACGTCGTCTGCAGCATATTTTCTTCACCCAGCTCAGGCAAAACGTTTGAGACATAGCTGTTGAACACGTTGTTGGGAGAAAAGAGTACGATCTGGTTGGCCGAAAGTGTTTCTCTGTATCGATATAAGAGGTAAGCGACACGCTGAAGGGCCGCTGACGTTTTTCCGCACCCGGCAGCTCCTTGAACAATCAGAAGGTTCCCCTTCGTATTCCGGATAATTTGGTTCTGTTCTTTTTGGATAGTGGCCACGATGCTTTTCATCTGAGGATTAGCCTGCCGGCTCAGTACTTCCTGCAGCAATTCATCGCCAATGGTCACACCCGTATCAAACATACTCTTGATCTGGGCATTCCGGATGATATATTGCCGTTTCAGCTCCATCTCTCCTGAAACGGTACCTTCTGGCGCCTCGTATTCCGCTCTGCCAAGTGAATGATCATAGTATAGACTGGAGATGGGCGCCCTCCAGTCATATACTAGAAATTCATCTGCCTTTTCATCATAAAACGAAGCGATTCCGAGATAAATTCGATCTGTCTTGGCATCCTTCACTTCTTTAAAATCTATTCTTCCGAAGTAAGGGGAGTCACTCAGTTTTACAAGGCTTTTTTTCTGGTCTTCAGCGTTTTTATGGCTGCGTTCCAATTCAGACAGCAATTCTGCCTGCTGCTTAATACTGGCTGCGGTTTCTGCCGCCTCATGCGCATCATCAAAATTGACGGTCACATCTTCCCAGAAGTCTTTTCTGATCTGGACCACATCTTCTTTTTTCCCGCCAAGATGCTCCTCAAGAACATTCATTTTCTTTTTTACTTGATCAACAACCGAATTAACGCGTTCCTGTTCTCTTTGCCATTCTGTTTCCCACTGGTTCATAACCCCTCTCCTTTATCTGCAAATTTCCATGCTAAAATTCTTGACAAAACAACCACTTACCTATTATAATAAATTTGGGTAAATTTAATCTTATATTAACAATTTCCGGTAAGTCGCAAACTTCATTTTAGCACACCGGCTGTACGTCAAGCAATGCTTTTTCTAAATAATTGAGTAAATAAAACTGCTAAAGAGCCATGGGAACGTTCCTGGCTCTTTTTTTGTGTCAACTCCTTTGTTTACCTCCTCAGCACCTCTTGTAATCTAGTACCATTTAGGCAATACCTATGGTCCATTGAGTGCCTGAAAGATTATGAATATACTTAATTTGCCAAATAAATATAAGAAAATTACAGGAGGGGACGACAATGATAAGGGATAATTTTAAACGCTGGCTTCCGCTGGCCTTGGTAACTGCTGTCGGGCTTGGAGGCCTCAAGCGCTGGAACTCTTACGCAGCAACACGCTTTTTGTGTTGAGGCGAAAGAGTGAAGCGACCAAAGACGAATTGTGATTTTTCATTTCGTCCTCCGAGGACTTATGTTGAAAACGGTACTTCCGTTTTCAACCCCGGGCGCTGGAGCTAGACATTACAACCATGAATATTCGAAGAGTAAAACGCCCCGCGATGCTTCGCCGGGCGTTTTTGCTTTTCTTTTATTGTTTCGGCTTGTCATAGATGTTAAAGCCGCTTTCACTTGTTCCGCGAAACGTAAAGCCAGCACCGCTGTATAACCGGTTTAAGCTTTCATTGGTGGCAATGCAGTCCAGGCGGATGACGGATTTTCCGTTAAACGAAATGCCATTCGTTACCCAGTCCAGGATATCCGCTCCCAAATTTTTTCCAGCGGTGTTTCGGTCAATCGCCAGACGGTGAAGGTAGATCGCTTCCTCAAGATCATCTCCCCAAAGCTCAAGATCCCAAGCACTCGCCTTCTGAGGGAGCATGACCGCCCCTACCATTTTATTTTCTTTATTTTTAAAAACAAACACGTCCCCGTCTAAAATGGATTGAGCCATTCCATGAACATCTTTGCCCTCAAGCAGTTCATTCCACTGCGTGGACCCTTTGCTCTGAAGCCATTGTGCGGTCCGGACAAGCAATGCCATAACTTCCTCTGTATCCCCTGCAGCAGCCTGGAACGCCCGGACTTCATGATTGACTGCTGGAATTGTAATGTTAAAATTCTTCAAGCTGATCCTCCTCATTCGCATTCCTTTTTAAATTATCAACGATTCGTTAAAAAAACAACTAAATGACATAGGAAAAGCAGCAGCGCTTTTTAATAAGCACCGCTGCTTTTAGAACATTATCGATGTTTCAATTTATAAATCAGGCTGGCGACAAGAGCAGACGGCAGATTAAAAAGGTTGCCCTGCACATGATAATGAAGCTGCTCTTCCTGTACTGGCATTTGATCATACATTTCCTGCTGGCTTAACGAAGTGTTTCGGCTTCGCTCTTTCATCCCGGAAATATAGGAATATTGAATAGGAATCATAATGATAAAATACAGAATGGCAATAGCTCCGAAAAAGATATACGCAGATGTCATGAAACCCCTCCTCTTTTTCCATATTATAACATCTGTTTCTTTTCAGTACATTTTCTTTTCTTATTGCACGGCTTGTATTGATGGAAGATCGATAAAATTAACTTGGTTTTTACCTGATTTTTTTGAAAGATATAACGCCTGATCCGCCAGCTTCATCACATCTTCAATATCTTCACCGTTCATGGGCCAAACTGCACCGCCAATGCTGCAGCCGATTGTTAAACTGTTTCCATTGAACATAAAACGTTCATTAAGCACACTGATAGTCCTGCTCCCGATCCGCTTCCCTTCCTCAATCGGTTCACCTGATGAAGATTCGATGAGAAGAACAAATTCATCTCCTCCCAATCTGGCGACATACTCACCTTTCCTCAGGCTCCGTTTTAACCGTTTTCCTACCTCCTTCAGAAGTTCATCGCCAATATGATGGCCGTATGTATCATTGACATACTTAAAGCCATCTAAATCCATAAACAGAAGAGTGAAATACCCGTCAGCAACCACCCTTGCCCTCCGGATAGCCTGTTCAACCTGCAAATAAAGGGAGAGGCGGTTCGGCAGTCCAGTCAATGCATCGTTATGCGCCAGATCTTCCATTCTGCCAAGCTCTGATTCTGTTTCACTTAATGAAGCAACAAGATTTCGAAGGGAAGACGAAAGAACCTCGATGTCCTTTATCCCTCTCACTTGCGGAATCTCTACTTTATTTCCTTTACGAAGTTCATAGGCTGCGTTTGTAATTTGCTGCAGCGGACCTGCAATTTTCCCTGCGAGCAGCCAGCCGGCAATTGCGAACAGCACTGAACAAATACCTCCAAAAAACAAGATAAAGGACTGGAGGTTTTTTGCAGGAATAAATGCAGCATCTTCCGACTGCCTGACAATGATAGCCCAACCGAGGCCTTGATAGTCCAAATGACCCTGTCCCAATGCATAACCGGTTAAATAAGTTTTTCCATCCGGCCATCTTTCAAGGTTCCAATGATTTTTCTTTTGCTGTGCCTGTTTTACACTTTTAAGATGCAATGGTTTTCCAAGCAAATGCTTTGGACCGAGAAGGATCGTGTTCTGTTTGGCGCTGACAATGAAAATTTCAGTACTGCCCCTCTCACTTTTCATGGGCTGCAATACAGTATCCCGGATCTCTTTTGACCACTCCCAGCTCAGGTGTGCGGCCAAAACCCCTTTGAAATCGCCGTTTTTCCCATATACAGGTGTGCTGATATCCACGAACTGCATCGGCTCACCGGACGGATTAGGAAGCAGCTTTGCCAGAAGAACCGCATCATGGACATCTCCTATGAAAGGTGCCTTTTTCGCTCGCTGGAATACAGGGCGTTCCTCAATGTTTTTACCTTTTAAAATTCCTTGTGTGGATGCGATGACATTTCCTTTTTTATCGGTCAGACCAATCCATGAAAACGAGGGAATGCTGTCATGCAGACGATTTAGCATTTTTTCAATGCTTTCCGGGTGCTTCTGTTCTTTAAGCTGATCGAGTTCACTCAGCACTTTAATCTCACCATAACGCGACCACATAAAGTAATCCAGCTTATCAGCCATCTGATAGGCGTTCTGTGACAGCGTTACTCCAATTTCCTTTTTAATATCAGCTCCTGACCTCTTGCTGATGGTGATGCTTAAAATTCCCGACAAAATAAAAATCAAAATAGCAATTGTTAGTGCGACTAGTGTTCTTAGCTTAATAGACAACTTGGTTTGCTCACTTTCTACAACAAGTAAAATACTATTCTAATATCGGCAGAAAATCTTTTTGTTGCAGTTTCTTTACGTAATTTCTATGGATTAGCCCACAGCAAATTTGGACAAAAATGAAACTAAACTGAAGTAGATCCGTATAGTTAGGAAAGGAGTTGATTTTTCATGTTAAAAAAATTATTGAAATCATTACTTGGCGGAAGCCACAAACGATACAGCAGCAGTGATTATCATAAACATTCATATAAGAAGTTCAGCAGCAGCGACCATGCGAAAAAACATTACGGAAAAAGCCATGGTCATTCTTATTACAAAGGAAAACGCAGAAAAAGCGGCTTCTTCAGCAGCTGATATCCATGATGTTTCATTGGGCAAAGGATCTGTATCGGCTGATCCTAGACCGGCCGCTTAAGCCGGGCACTATCCTATTTGACCGTTATCGAATCAATAAAATGCTAGGCATGGGGAGCTACGGAATAACGTATACAGCTTTAGATAAGGATTCCGGAAAAACAGTGGCGGTTAAGCAGCTGAGGAAAACAAAGGCTTGGACAAAAGCTGGCCGGCAATTATTTAATCGGGAGACGAGAATTCATAAGCAGCTAAAATGTCCTTCCATCCCTTCTGTTCATCAAGCAGGGCAGGATAAACGGGGCCGGTTCATTGTTATGGATTATGTTTCCGGAAAAACGTTTGAGGATTTAATTTTTGAAGAGGGCATTCGCTATACGGAGGTGGAAGCTCTTGCCGTTTTGAAAGAGGTGCTGATCATTATCAGTTCCTTCCATGAAAAAGGAATCGTTCATCGGGATCTCCGTATTCCCAATATTATTTCGGACCATGGAAAACTGCACATTATCGATTTCGGTCTTGCTTGCAGGCTTTACAGAAAACAAGAACACCATAATCAGCGCAAGACAGTTAATAATCTGATGCGAGAGGTATCTGTCGAAAGTGACTTTTATGCTCTTGGCCACTTTCTCCTGTTTCTGCTCTATTCGAATTATGAACCTGATACAAAGAAAGAAAAAAGCTGGGAGGAAGAGCTTACATTGTCTCCGGAAGTCCACAGACTGATAAGAAGACTGCTTCAGATCGACGAGAGCTTCAGGTCTGCAGTAGAAATCATTGATGAAATAAGCTTTCTGCAGCCAGAAAACAATCGTGAAGTGAAAACGATATAAATAAAGGAGAACTGGTCTCAGTTCTCCTTTTCTCTCTGTTCACTTTCTTCAAACCCTTGAATAATTTAGTGTGACGTTTAAATGACAGGAGGGTTCATATGCTTCCTCTTTTTGATGATCAGCACCATCATTGCGGATGGCTTGATCATGGGAGAATACTTGATTTATGCGGGCGAGTTGCCGTAGCTGTGCCGGCTGTACCAGGGGTCCCTGCTGTTCCTGCGGTGCCTTTCACGACGGCTCCTCATCCTCCCGTGCCATTATCCCTTTCTTCTCCTTATTCATTTCCGCATTATTCACCACCGTACTATTCACCCTACCCATCTCCTTACTCCTACTCCATCTCCTATCCGTTTCCGCCATGGCCGCCATTATCCTTTCCAGGCTGGCTCACTCCCTATTGATTGCTGCTGATTGCAATGAGAGCTCCATTCGCTTTGTTGTTTCGAGTTCTACGATTTCACCCGATGTTACGGGAATGGCACGGCGAAACAGCGGTCCACTGTATACGTAACTGTGGTATTCGCCCGCCTCCCCCATCGGACAGATGCCGGTTTCTTGAATATCGTTTAAGAACGAAGCGTCTATTTCTCTTCCCAGCCACTTCTCTTCAAGATGCGCGTTGGATACTCTAATAATTTTCGCTTTATATTCAGACTCAACGAAATTTTTTAATGCTGAAGGTGCTTCTTCTTTTTTCATCCATAGCGGGTAAACGGCTTCGAGACCCGTTTGTTCGGCAACGTTTTCGCCCCATTGTCTGTGTTCATCCAAATACAGGTCACCGAAAGCCACTCCATCCAATTTGTATTTTTGTTTGAAGGATTTTAGCTCTGATATAAAATTAGCTGTGTATGACTCGAAAGAACACGGAATCCATTCAAGCGGAATGCTGAGTGCATCAGCCTGGGCCTGAATGAGTTCTGTTCTCTCTCCATGTCCAAACGTTCGGCCGATTTCTTTCGGAAGGGTCGTCATTAGACATGCCACTTCTTCTCCTTGTTTCACAAGCTGATCAAGCACCATGCACGCATCCTTTCCTCCACTCCATGAGAGCGCCCATCTTTTAGCCATAATGATTCCTCCTCTATTATTTGGAAAACTATTCCTTAATCAACTGATATCGTATATAATTTGAAAAAAATCTAAAAAGGGGGCTGTCCTGTATGAGTGATTCCTGTTTTATATGCAACAAGCACGAAGGTACGATAAACACAGCCGGAAAAATGATTTTCGAAGATGATTATGTATACATCGGACATATCGATAAAGGCTGCAACCCGGCTTATCTCGGCTATGTCATGATTGATTTAAAGCGCCATGTGCCTACATTGGCTGATATGAACCTGGAAGAAGCAAAGTCTTTTGGGATGGCCATGGCAAGGATAAGCAAAGCCCTCAAAAAAAGCGAAGGAGCCGAACACATTTACGCCCGTGTTTCCGGACATGGTGTTCCTCATCTTCACATGCATCTTACTCCCCGCTATCCCGGCACACCTGAAGAGTACTGGGGACCATGGGAAGTATTAGACTGGGAGAACGCTCAGTACGGCACCGGAGAAGAAGTCGATGCGGTGTGCGAGAGGCTGAGAGCACATATGGAGATGGATGGATTATGAAAAAGTTAATGAATGAAATAAACTGGGTCGGCAGCTCTCATACTTATATTGATCAGCCTGATATCTCTTCCCTTCATCATATCACGGTCGGAAGATATGGTGGAAACTCTCTTTCCGGTGCCAATAAGAATGAAGACGGATGCCTGGTATGGGCTTGCGAAAAGGGAGATTGGGAGTTTGCCGTCATCCTGGATGCCCATTATAGTGCAGAGAGTGCCCAGCTTGTCGTTGAAGAGCTGGAAGCTGAAAAAGAGCGGTTGCTTGAAGCGGTCAGACTTCAGGCACCTGATTGTTTTACAGAGGTGGAGTCACGCATAGTTTCGTTGTTTAAGAGCGCTGAATTTCGCGCGAAGTGCCAAAGGGTAAAAGGTGAAACCGCCTGCCTGATCGCGTTCCGCAAAGAGAATTATGTGTGGTGGTTTTCAATCGGCGATTGCGTGCTCTATCTGTGCCATCCTGAACTTGCGGACTTTAAGCAGTATCAATTGAATCAGCGGAACTTTTATGAGTGGGTCGGGAAGGAAAATACGTTTGAATTGCCTGTTCCTAGTTACAGCTCAGGTGTGCGTGAGCTTCGCAAAGGAAAAACCGTACTGCTTCTTGCTACTGATGGGATGGTTGAGTGCCCTGATGCAGGATTTGAGGATGCGGAGAAGGTGTATCGTCAGTTTGCTGATGACAGCATGGTGGAGGAAGGTGTACAGCGGCTTCTGCAGACCGTTGAAACTCATCATGGCCGCGACAGTGCCACATTAATAGCCTGGACAGTACATAACACAGAAGAAGGAAGCGAACCGAGCGACGGGCGTGTCCCGCCGGAGCTGAGAAAAGAATAAAAGAACGTAAAAAACGCGAAAACGCGGTGCCGAATAGTTTGGCATCGCGTTTTTTTATTTCGGGTGTCAGGCACCTTCTTTTGACACTTGTGTAATGACGGTGCCTGGCACCGTCATTCGTTCCTTGCTCATGAGGAAGACAAACAGGAAGGCAACCGCTGCCGGAATGAGTGCCCACATGAAGGTATGGACGATGGAGTCGGACAAGGCGGCAGTGATCTTTTCCAGTATTGGCGCCGGAATCGCCGCCCTCGCCTGTTCAGAAAGAATCTGACGGGCATCGCCTGCTCCGCTGCCCGGCATCGTTCCTCCCATTCCTTTAAATGTTTCCTTGAGCAGTGATGCCAGGTCCCTCCTCTGAATCGTACCGAAGATGGTAATTCCGAGCGTCATGCCGAGTGAACGGATAAAGTTGCTCGTTGATGTAGCGGATCCCCTCTGATGCATGCCGAAATTATGGATAGCGGCCATGCTGAGAACCGAGAAGGAGACTCCTACTCCAAGACCGACGACGATCATGTACAGCGTTAGTACCAGTCTGCTTGTATCCGGCGTGATCGTGCTCAATAAAGCAAATCCAGCAATCATGAAAGGAACATGATGCTGCGATAACTCATTTTAGAAGTAAGGAAACCTCCGACCTGTGCTGTAACCACAGAACCCAGCATCATCGGCAGCAGGAACAGCCCTGAGTTGGTCGCTGTTCCACCGTACACGTCATGAACAAAAATAGGAATATAAACGGTAGCAGCCATGAAAGTAGCACCATAAAAGAACGCGACAACAGTGCACCCCGCAAACAAGCGGTTCTGAAACATTTTAAAGGAGATGATCGGTTCTTCCGCTTTTCGTTCACCCCCAGGAACAGCAGGAACAGGATAGTAAAGCCGGCAAACAGACTGATGATCTGCCAAGAGTCCCAATCAAACTTCTGACCGCCGAGCTCCAGCGCAAACATAAGGCAAACAACTGCTCCAATCAGCGTAACAGCTCCGAGCCAGTCAATTTTTTGCTTCGTATGAACGTGTGATTCTTTGTAGAATAAGCCAACGAATACTAACGCAAGGATTCCGAGCGGCAGGTTAATGTAGAAAACCCAATGCCAGCTGATGTTATCGGTGATATAAGCTCCCAAAAGGGGACCGAAAATGCTGGAAAGCCCGAAGACCGCTCCAAACAGTCCGCCCATCTTTCCTCGCTTTTCTGGAGGAAAGATATCAAAAACAATGGTAAACGCTATCGTAATCAAAGCTCCTCCGCCAATCCCCTGAATCGCCCGGTAGATGCCGAGCTGAAGAATGCTGTCGGCCGTTCCGCATAGTGAGGAACCTGCCATAAACAGGATCAGTCCAAAAATAAAGAATCGTTTTCTGCCGTACATATCCGACAGCTTCCCGAAGATCGGCATTCCTGCCATTTCAGCTACCATGTAAGCAGAGACAACCCAGACAAAGCTTTCAAGGCCGCCCAGATCACCCACGATCGTTCCCATCGCAGTAACAACAATCGTGTTATCCAAGGTTTCTTATAACTGCAACCATAAACCCTTATATATCAAGGCTTTTCCCCTTAAATTATTATGTACACGTGTAATTAAAGCTGTGTCTGTGATACATTGTTCCAAACTCCTTGCAGAAGGCTTCCGTCAACTCTTAAAGCTTATCCTTTATATCGGAATCTATACGGAATGAGAGGTGTGAACGGTAGCACTAAGGCTATATAGGATAGGGTTATATAACAGGGTGGGTGTATGGCTTATGGCTACAATTGTCATACAGTTAGACACCGCAACCCACCCCTCTTCTGGACATAAAAAAAGAAGCCCCGAAGGACTCCTTATTATTTATAGACCTACTTTATCAACACCGTAAGTCGCTTGTTCAGTTGTATATCCGTCAAACTTTAATTGTTGAATTAAGCCACTTCTTGAAAATGAAGTAGTGTCGAGATATTCTTTTGCTGATTTTGCGGCTTGTTCATTCCAGTTTACTTCAATGTGATTTATCGCAAAAGTTGCATCAGCATTTGAAAACTTGTCAAACTCTAATTGCTTAATAAGTCCAGTTTTAGAGAAAGCCATAGTGCCAATATAATCCTTAGCTGATTGAATTGCATTCTCTTGTGATAAGGTCATTTCAGGTTTTTTAGGTTCTTCCTTCTTAACCTCTTTCTTTGGTTCAGCTTTAGCTTCTTCCTTTTTAGGTGCATCAGCAGTAACCTTTTCACTGGAAGGTGAAGCACTTGCAGTCTCGGTTTTACCAGTGTCAGTTGTTGAAGCAGTATCATCTCCTCCACCCATATTAGCAGCGATGATTACGACAAAGATTACTAACACCCAGAACCAGACCCTTTTAAAAATAGGTTTCTTAACTTTTTCCTTTTTTGCCATTATCCCTAAAATCTCCCTTTTATTTAATTTTATCACCAAAGCGAATTGTAACACGAATGAAATATTATTGGAATATATTTTCTTGAAACTTTTACACTAAAATTATTTTTTAGGGTAGGATTTTATGCCTATTTTATTATTAGTTTCGGTAAGTTTATTTTCAGGAAAAATTTTCGGATTTCAGCACCCTATTTTTTTGAAGTGTCTAAAACTGATAAAAAAGTAAAAAAGCCTAGCCCATTACAGGCTAAGCAAATTTACCGCAAGGTCTATGAGTGCTATCACTAGCATCCAGTCCACCTTACTTGAAATCTCGAATGAAAACTTGATTCCCATTTGAATCACCCTTTAGAAGGGGTTGGATTACCGCCAAAGGCAGAACCCGCTTCTTGCTACTTGCCCCTACATATTACCATATTATTACTTTAATTGTAAATAAAGGAAAAGAAAATAGCCCGTAGGACAGTCTTTGTCTTTTTTATTGAATGGGTTCATGTTAACGGTGATGTAATGAGTTAGGGTAACTCAGGGTTACCTAAGCTTTATGTAAAGTTTAATGACAAGAGGAATTCGGGCAATTTATATTTGGAGAAAAATAATTCTAAACCCCGATTTAGAAAATGAAAATATTATATACACTGATACCGAGTGTGGAAAAGACCTCCATTTTAAAGCTATCCCTACCCGTTGACTGGATGTTCAGACTAGTTTGTTAATGATAAGTGTTATTTAAATATAATTTATTTATTGTTCAACTGTGGTGATGCAATGGTTAATGATAATGATGTGGTGATGATGATGATGCAATGGTTAATGATAGCGATGTGTGATGTACAGTGTGTGATGTACAGTGTGTGATGTGAACGGTAGCACTAAGGCTATATAGGATAGGGTTATATAACAGGGTGGGTGTATGGCTTATGGGTAAGTTATCAGACAGTTATTAATATACATGGGTATGCATGATGCGTTGGTATTATCCATCGATGCCATCAGGATGGCAAGCAGCAGTCCCGCTACTACAAATCCTAACCTGCTCCTTTTTTTGACTCATTTTAATTCTCCCTATACACGTTTTAATTTTTCCAATCCCTTATAAAACCCGGCCTTATTGTTATATGCCGCCGAATGTGCTTCCTGAACCATTCCTTGTGTGGTGCCTTTATTGCGATTGATAATTCTGCCCTGTTAAGACCTCTGAAATGAGTGCTAGTATTTTATTTTTTATATCATTTCACTGTAGCTGTACCTCTGCTAAACTATTTTTCCATTACATTCTTCATACCCGCTTATTGTACGCCCTCATTGCAAAGACATAAGCCACAATCATAATTCCAACGCACCAAGCAAGAGCAATCCATATATCATTACCCACTGGCTGACTTGACAACAACGCACGAATGGATTCCACTATAGAGGTTACCGGCTGATTTTCGGCAAAGGCGCGAACTGCCGACGGCATCGACTCGGTTGGTACAAACGCTGAACTGATAAACGGCATGAAGATTAGAGGATAGGAAAAGGCGCTTACACCGTCCACCGATTTTGCGGACAGTCCGGCAATCGCCGCGATCCAGGTCAGGGTGAGCGTAAACAGCGCGAGTATACCGGCTACAGCGAGCCATGACAGCACCCCGGCCGATGATCGAAAGCCCATAATGAGCGCTACGAGAATGATTACGACTACAGAAATGGCATTGGATACCAGCGAGGTTAGCACGTGCCCCCACAACACGGTGGAACGTGCAATCGGCATGGAGTGGAACCTCTCAAATATGCCCCTTTGCTTATCTAAAAACAGGCGGTAAGCCGTATAAGATATACCACTCGCAATCGCTATCAGCAATATGCCGGGCATCAGGTAGTTCACATAATTATCCGTACCGGTTTGGATTGCACCACCAAACACATAGACGAACAGCAGCAATAATGCAATCGGCGTGATGCTGACCGTAATGATGGTGTCCATACTTCGCAAAATATGGCGCATGGAACGTCCAAGCATAACACCCATGTCGCTGAAAAAATGTGTATTCATTTTTACTTTTCCTCCTTTTTATTGATAATTGCGAGGAAGATCTCTTCCAATGAAGGCTGTTTTTCCACATATTCCACTTTTGCGGGCGGGAACAGCTTTTTCAGTTCCTGGAGCGTACCGCTGGCAATAATCCTGCCCTCATGCAAAATGGCAATTCTATCTGCAAGCTGTTCAGCCTCCTCCAAATACTGAGTGGTCAAGAATACAGTCGTACCGCTCTCAGCAAGTTCTTTGACTATCTTCCAAACCTCGATGCGCCCCTCGGGGTCCAGTCCGGTAGTCGGTTCGTCGAGGAAAATAATCTGCGGTTTTCCCACAAGGCTCATGGCGATATCGAGCCTGCGGCGCATGCCGCCTGAATAAGTAGACGTCCTGCGATCAGCGGCCTCCAGCAAACTGAACCGTTTTAGCAGCTCATCCGCTGCTTGGCGTGGATGTTTAAGGTGCCTCAGTTTGGCAATCATGATCAGATTTTCCCGCCCTGTCAAAACCTCATCCACAGCGGCGAATTGCCCGGTCAGGCTGATTGACTGCCGCACTTCATCGTCCTTTGACACAACCTCGAATCCGTTTACGAAGGCAGTCCCTCCATCCGGTTTCAGCAGCGTGGTGAGGATTTTGACAATCGTTGTCTTACCTGCACCGTTGGAGCCAAGCAGAGCAAAAATATCTCCCTTTTCCACCTCAAAATCTACACCCTTTAGGACCTGAAGCTTCTTGAAGGACTTTTGCAAACCTTTTACCTGAATGGACTTGTTTGGCATATTCTTCTCCTCCTTATCTAACAGTACCCTTTGATAAATCTGCTTCCTTGCCTTTTAGCGCTGCATAGGTCAGTTTATCCTTCATTGCACCATCAGAACAGATGGATTTAATAGCACGGTAATATTTCTTAGACAAGGTAATCCTCGAAATGAAAGACACATTTTTGAGTGTTGCGCCTCTAAACGAAACTTCTTTTATCGCTGCCTTTTCAAGGGTTCCCATACCCGCTTTTGACGGAGAAGCAGTTTCATTCATATAAATTCCTCCTGGCGACTGCCTTCAAATTTTTATCCTCTTAATCTATTTTCCGGTGTTCTTTAACCGACGATCCAGATAGAGCCTTAAACTCTTCATAGTACTCAACCAATCCAATTTCACAGCCAGAACCGATCCGTACGAATTTCCCCCGCACCACATCAGCCGTTGTATTTTCCAGAAAGATATCATCACCTTCAATGGTCTTGGCTTCAAGATATCCTTCATTTTTCATGAAAGGCAGGAAGGCGCCTTTCTTTTGGACACGAATTGTTTCTCCGCCCATCTCTTGAACATGGCTCGTGCTGTACCTCAGCTTGACGTCAATAACATCTGCATTCAGCAGGCCCGAAACCTCAAAAAGGCCGCTTGATACAAATTCCTCCGCTTCAAGATCCCCTTTAACAATTATACTACCCTTGAGGTCCACCTTATCCCCGGTAAATCTTCCGGCAACCTCCACTGTTCCTAGGATCTTTGTGTTTTCGATCTTTGCTGATTCTCCGATTGAAAGCGTTCCAAGTACTTTCATGTTTCGCGCGTCCAAATTCTTTTTTACTTCGGTCTCGCCAAAAATTTCAAAAACCTCCGCTTTGGCGTTCCCGGACACCTCACTCGATCCGTATGTTTTAAAAAGGGCACATTCAAAATCGTCAGTAATGGTTCCCTCTCCCATAATTTTCACTTTATTGTACAAGCCTCCCGATGCGCCTCCTGTACCGTTCATCATAAGGTTATTTGCTTTCGCCATTGTAATCCTCCTTCCGTTTGTGGCTATATTTTTTTGATTTCTCTTACCTTTGCGTTATCATCCTGATGGAGTGTCCCTTGGTATTCAACCAAATCAATTTCGCAATCAGGGCCGATCGTAACATTGTTCCCCCGAACGACATCCGCCTTTGTGCTTTCAAGCTCAAGGTCATCGCCTTCAATTAGTTTTACTGTCAGCTTGACAGGGAAAAAGGCTTTGAAAAGATGAAAGAAACGCCCCTTTTTTCCTTTTACTTTAATGGACTGGCCACCCATTTCGGTTACAGAGCTATCACCATAAAGTCTGATATCAATATGATCCGCACTCAAGAGGCCTCCGATGGTAAACTGGCCGTCCGCTTTAAAGGTTTCAGCTTCACAATCGTTTGCAATTGTTGCTTTTCCATTGATCTTGATTTCATCGGCTTTAAGGCTGCCCCCAATTTTTCCTGAACCTGATAATTTCATTTTGTTGGTTAGGCTGACGCTATCGGACACCGAGCCGTGCCCTTCAATGGCAAAATCGTTTCCCTCCACTGCGCCTTTAACTTTTCCGCTTCCACTGATTTTTGCATCTTGCATTTTCAAATGACCATGTACAGTTCCCGACCCATTGCACTCAAACCGGACACATTCAATACTGCCGTTCACTATGCCTCTGCCATTCAGTTTGACCTGCTCGAAATGTCCGCCATTCGATGATCCGTATCCATTGATGGTGAGATTTCCTTTGATCCCGCTTTGCATAATCATCCTCCATTACAAATTTGTTTTTAGCTCTTCTACACAGCTCGTTACGGAAAGCCTAACTGTCACTTTTGATCCCTGGTCAACCATTATACTTTCTGCTCCTGACAGCAGCAGGCATGAAGTAACGCCAAGCTTTCGGATAAACAAAAGTTCATATCTGCTCTTGCTGAGTGAACCTCGGGCTTCCTTTAGGACTTGAAGGAGCATCTTTCCTTCGTCGAGACTGATGTATCCGGAAGTCAGCAGCTTATCTAAGATAAACACTTCCAGCAGTTCATCAAACTGAAACTGCTCGATATTTCCATTTTCATTCAAATACAGATCAAGGGCCGCTTTCGAAACAATGTTTCGCTGCAGCAGTTCTTCTTTAGTGATTTTGGTTTCCGTTTTTACGGAAGGTGAGAACCGTTCAGCAAGTTCATCGAGCGAAAGCGTTTCCTTCATCGATTGAATCTTGTCGATCCGTTCCAGCACTTTATCCTTCGGGAAAAATGTTTCTTGCCCTGTAAACGTTGATTTACGCACAAACCACTCTTCAGGAATGAGGTTTTTCCTTTTCCAGCGGTACAGCTGTCCATAAGAAATTCCAGCCAAATCCAACAGGTCTTTTTTTGATATCAGTTCATTGATCAAGTTACCGGCTCCTTTCTCTTCTGATATCAATGTAACATAACACTGTTACGTTTGTAAATACAGTATATGTAAATTTATTTTATTGGTGCCAGGCACCGGCTTTTGACACTTGTGTAATCGCAGTGCCTGGCACCAAAAACAACAAAAAGCGGCAGAACATGATATTCTGCCGCTACCCTATTTTTTCATTAAGTTACAACTGTTCTTTAGCTTCCTGCTGCTTTGTTTTGCTCAAGAGCGGCTGGCTTGATCTGAATCTTTCTTCGGCCATCTTTTTCTTCTGGCACATCCAGCGTTGAAAGATTCCAGTGACCTGGCAGTGCGCCCTCCAGTTCTTTTACATCTTCCGCATTGATTTTCAGTGAAACAACTCCTTCTTCACTGACATCAAATCCATGGCCAGCCTTGAAACCAAAGCGTATCTTCAAATAGTTCCTCAATCCATTGATCGTCAGGAATTTAAATTCGTAGCCATGATAGATCGCTGCTTTTACTTCCTCTTCATGCTGTTCAGCATACGAAAACATGTACTCCCAATCCAAGTTTTCTCCCGCTGGCCGTAAGGATTTCACATCTTTTTCTTTCAGTGCGCGAAACAGTGTTTCGCTATCCAGCCCGGCTGCTCTGGAAAGTTCTATTCTTAGACCAGCAGGCATCGGCAGCCTGGATATTGTTTTTTTCAATGTGATACCCCCTACTAGAAATAATTTATGAATGCAGACCGTCTTTAAAATATTCGGCTAACGTTTGCTGAAGCGTACCTTTAGTTGCCGCGTGCTCATCAAACGAAACATCCAAATGAATCATTTTCCTGACGAGTTCCGCACGAAGACCCGTAATGACCGCCTCACATCCCATCAATGAAACGCCGCTCAGTACTCTTTGAAAATGGTGGATCACATCAATATCCATATCTGTAATGGCTGATAGATCCATAATTAACGTTCGTATTTTTAAATTCGAAATGTCCGTTAATACTTTTTCTTCAATGGTATGCACACGGTATACATCAATAACCCCGATTAAAGGAAGAACCGCTATATGAGGATTGATCGGTATAATAGGAACCGATAAATGCTCAACCATTTTTCGCTGAGCGTTGATTAATTCATCTTTATAAGCCGAATAGCTTATGAAAAAACTATTAAGAAATTTATCGATGCCGTCATTGATCCGCTTCTCCATCTGAAAAAACGTTTCTCTATAGTCTGAAATGCTGAGTCCAAATGTGTTCTGTTGATCATATTCAAACAGATAGTGCCACAGCGTCCTTCTAATTGCATGTACCCACTCCAGTTTAAGAGTAAGGGTTAAAGAATGCTTTGCCCAAGCCACCCCCTCTTGCTGAGCAAAGGAAGTAAGTTCAGTTTCTTTCCTTTCCACGACATACGTTACCAGCTTCTCAGCGTTTTTCAATAGATCAATATTTCCTGATTGTAAAATATCATTTATTTTCGCTGCGACTTCTACAGCCTCGGATAACAGCTTATTTTGAAAATCTTCTCTGTGCAGGATGATAAAGTCAGTAATCTTCTTTTGCTCATACTTTTCCATTAGTATTTTCTCCTTCCAAGGATAAGAAATGGTCTCTTTTCTCATTCTTGTAATATAAAAGTATTCCCTTTATTTTTGGGGCACACTTGCAAAAATTGTCTAAACGAAGAGGTGTCGCCTAAACATTTAAAAAGCTGGTCCGGCTTGTCGTTTTTGCCTGTGCGGAACCAGCTCTCGTTCTCTTTCTATTTTGTTACAGCAGCCTCTTCTTTCTTTGCTGCTTCCTTCAAAAAGGTCAATGATGCAGCTCCCAATGTATTGGCCGCGACGAGCATGGCTCTTTCATCAATGTTAAATTTCGGGTGATGATGAGGGTACGTTTCACTCTTGCTTTCATCCTGTGCACCTGTATAGAAGAACGTTCCCTTCACATGCTCCAGATAATAGGCGAAGTCCTCGCCGCCCATTTGCGGCTCACCTTCAACAACCTTTGTAACGCCAGGAACATCCTTTGCAATCCTTGCTATAAAATCAGTTTCTTCTTTATGGTTGACGACTGGTGGATATCCGCGCTTGTAGGACAGGCTATAGCCCGCATCAGCAGACATGCACGTTCCTTTCACAACTCGTTCAATTTCCCGCTCCATCAATGCCCTGACATCTTCTTTAAACGTACGGACAGTGCCTGTAATTTTAGCTGTATCCGCAATAACGTTAAAGGCGTTGATCGCTTCAAAAGCGCCAACTGACAGGACGGCTGCCTCCAGCGGATTGACCCGGCGGCTGACAAGCTGCTGCAAGTTCATAACAAGCTGTGAACCTATTACCACCGCATCTTTTGTAAGGTGAGGCTGTGCACCGTGGCCTCCTTTTCCTTGGATAACAATATCAAACTTATCGGCCGCTGCCATAAAAGGACCTATCCGGTGTTCAATGCAGCCGAACGGTGCAACCGCCCAGAGATGGGTGCCAAAAATAACGTCTACGCCATCCAGGCAACCATCCTCAATCATGGCAATCGCCCCTCCAGGAGCAAGTTCTTCCGCATGCTGATGTATAAAAACGATCGTTCCTTCGAGCTCATCCTTCAGGCTGTTCAGCACTTTAGCCAGGACAAGCAATGTGGCAGTATGACCATCATGTCCGCAGGCATGCATGACACCATCGACTTTCGATTTGTATTCCACATCATTTTCTTCTTGAATCGGCAGTGCATCAAAATCCGCACGAAGAGCTACCGTTTTGCCAGGCTTGCCGCCGCGAAGCACAGCAACGACTCCTCTTCCCCCGACATTTCTGCGTACTTCGTGTCCCAACGCTTCATGATAGGCTGCGATATATTTCGGTGTTTTTACTTCTTCAAACGAAAGCTCCGGATTTTCATGCAGATGCCGGCGGATCTTCACCATTTCTGGATACAATTCTTTTAATCGGTCATATAATTTTTCCACTTCTGCTCATCTCCCGTTATTTTTTTATCCAGTGAATCAATCACGACTTCAATAGCGTTCAGCAGTGTTTCCTTAGGCCATCCGGAAATGGACCGGTCGTTCACAGCAAGCTCATAGGACGGAGGAACATGAATGAAGCCAGCAGGTATATCGAGATTTGATTTTTCCAAGTGATGCAGCATACTGTACATGACATTATTACAAAGGTAGGCACCTGCAGTATTCGATAGTTCTGCAGGAATACCTCTTTTATTTAAAATTTTTGCAAATTTTCTGACGGGAAGAGTCGAAAAAATGGCAGCTGGTCCTCCATCGATAATCGGCATGCCAGACATCACATCTCCGCTATTATCGATTGGCCCGACATTCAGTAATGTAACGAGCGACCCGGTAACTCCTTATGTCGGGGCTATCGACAGCCTTATTTTAAGCGCTATTGCCGCGGTGAAACACGGCTTAAGCGAGGAAACCCCTTGAAGGCTATTACAATCAATGCCGCAAAACATTTGGGTGTCGATGAGAGGGTCGGTTCTCTTGAACCTGGCAAGGATGCCGACGTAGTGGTTTGGAGCGGAGATCCGTTCGATGCGCGGAGCACTGTTGAAAAGACGCTGATTAACGGAGAGACCATTTACGATTCAGGGATATCGCAAACAAATAAAAAAAGACAGCTGTCTATCAGCTGTCTTTCTTTGTCCAGTTTTCTTCAATAAAGGTGTCTCTTCCGGAATCTATGCGTTCCTGCTTATATTTCTCAGGGTTTTTCTTGTAGAAACCCTGATGATAGTCTTCTGCTGAATAAAATGCTGAAGCCGGCAGAATCTCCGTTACAATTGGCTTGTTGAAACGGCCGCTGCTGGCCACTTCTTGTTTTGAGCGCTCGGCTAGTTCCCGCTGTTCTTCATTATGGAAAAAAATTGCGGTTTTGTATTGGCTTCCTCTGTCAAAAAATTGTCCACCGTCATCGGTTGGATCGATTTGAGGCCAGTAAATGTCCAATAGCTTTTGATAAGGAAATAGAACGGGATCGAAGGTGATCTCAACCGCTTCATAATGGCCGGTGGTACCTTTTTTGATTTCTTCATATGCCGGATTCTCAACATGGCCTCCAGTATACCCTGAAATGATGCCGTGGATGCCCGGCAGTTCATCAAATGGCTTTACCATGCACCAGAAACAGCCTCCGGCAAACGTTGCTTTTTCAAGCTGATTAACTTCTTTCATTTTGCCTCCCCCATATTACATGATCAGTCTTTTCATCATATATGGTTGGAGCTAGAAAATCCATTAAAAAGGCCGGTTCTTCAACAGAACCAGCCTTATCTTTTTTTCGATTAATCATCGAGATAATCTTTGTGGTTTTTATTCCTTTTATTGCGTCTTGCTGAACGTACCACTAAAATGACAATGATGATAATGAGTAAGATACTAACGTTCAAGAATCCGCCTAAGAATAATAGTATGTCTTTTAACCAATCTGTTATTGATTCCATGCTGTCATTCACCTCTTATTTCTACATTACCCAGTTAAAGCCTAACTTAATCTTTAAGTGGCTTTCGTTTGGTTATTTATAGTTTTGGATACCCTGTCAGCGGAATTCTATTCAAAATCACGTCCATCCTTCATGAGAAAAAGCAAAAAACACCCAGCAATAAATCACTGGATGTTTGTATGGTCAGTCATAAAAATATAGGCCGGAATCAGGTCCGATTCTCCTGTTTTCATTCAAAAAGTGAATGTTCACCATATCTTCAATCGGCAGTTCAAAATCAAAAACATCAATATTTTGACGTATGCGGTGAGGTGTCGCTGATTTAGGAATGACAGGAATTCCGTTTTGAAGCGCCCACCTCAATACTACCTGAGCCGGAGTTTTCCCGTGTTTCTCTGCAATCTGCAGGATAAGGCTCTCATACAGAATCTCTCCCTGCATCAACGGGCTCCATGCTTCCACTTGAATATTGTTTTGATGGCAGAAATGCATCAACTTTTTCTGAGAGAGCCTCGGATGATACTCTACCTGGTTGACCTGAGGCTTAATCTCGCAATGCCTGATCAACTCTTCCAAATCTGATACACTAAAATTGGATACGCCAATTGCTCTTACATCTCCACGGTTGTATAGGATCTCGAGCGCTCTCCACGTTTCCTTGATCTGCCCTTTAACCGGCCAATGAATCATGTAGAGATCAATATAATCCACACCAAGTTTTCGCCGGCTCTCATCAAAGGCTGCAAGCGTATTATTGTATCCGTGGGACGCATTCCATAGTTTTGTTGTAATAAAAAGAAGTTCTCTTGAGACTGAACTTTTTTGTAAAGCGTTTCCAATTTCTGTTTCGTTTTGATAGATTGCAGCCGTATCTATGCTCCTGTACCCGGCATCAAGAGCGGCATGCACCGCTCGTTCAACCGCTTGCGGGTGCCGAAGCTTGCAGGTGCCCAGCCCGACCCAAGGCATGTTTACCCCGTTCGCAAGCACCGTTCCTTCATCCAGATGAATCATCTTCCTTCCCCCGTTTTTCATACTTTCTATACCTTATGCTGACAAACTGATTTTCATTTAAAAAAAAGATGAAAAAACGTAAACAAAACCGGCTGGCGTCCGATATTAAATACAAGTAACATCAATCTAAAAAAGGGACCCTCAGGGGTCCCTTTTTAATTGCTTCGTTCATATTTTAAACTTCGAGATCATACCCTGAAGCTCTTCTGCCATATAGGATAATGACTGTGCAGAAGCTGTTATTTCTTCCATGGAAGCAAGCTGCTCTTCCGTCGAAGCCGCGATGCTTTGTGCGCTTTCTGAAGATTCTTTGGCGCTTGCCGCCATCTCATCGGCTGATTGTGAAATAGAGCTAGAACCATTTGCCAGCAGCTGGATCGCGCCCGAAATTCCCATGATTTTTTCATTAACATCCATGACGGACTCTTGTATCAGATGGAATTGTTTTTCTGTTTCCTGGACAACCGTTAATCCCACTGAAACATTTTCTTTTACGTTCTCGATTGACTGGCTTGAAGCCCCAGTTTCATGCTGAATCTGTTCAATAAGACTCTTGATTTCTTGAGCCGATTGGCCGGATTGCTCGGCAAGCTTTCTTACTTCCTCGGCGACCACAGCAAACCCTCTTCCGCTTTCACCCGCCCGTGCAGCCTCAATGGATGCATTCAGAGCAAGAAGATTCGTTTGATTCGAGATATCGGTAATAATGGATACGATGTCTCCAATGGATTGTGACCGTCCTCTTAGTTCATCGATTCCCTCATGGGTAATGTTTACCGATTCTTCGATTTGTTTCATTTGTTCTACAGTTCGGCTTACGTATTTTTTTCCTTCTTCAGCCTGTCCAGAAGCGGTGCCTGTCAGTTCACCCGCATGGGAGGCATTCGCAGAAATAACGTCCAGCTGCTGAACAGTTTCCTCAATCATTTCTGCACTGCCAGCTGATTTCTCCATCTGGATATCTGCGCCTGTTGCGACTTGCTGAATGCTTTGTGCAATGTGCCCTGCCGCATGGCTATTTTGCTCCGCGCTTGCTGTCAGCTGCTGTGATGAAGCTGCTACTTGCGAGGTTGTTTCCGAGATTCGTAAAATCATGGACTGCAAACTTTCTGTAAATTGATCAAATGTGCCGGCGAGGACTCCGAGTTCGTCTTTCGTATCTAACTGGATTCGTCTGGTCAGATCCCCTTCTCCCTCTGCAATCTCTTTTAGATTACGATTAAGAAGATGAATGGGACGAATAATAGAACGGACAATCAGGGTGCCGAAGATTACGCTTCCGATCATCAGCAAAAGCAATAGACCTGAGAACACTGTATTTTGAATCATCATGGCTTTTTTGTTGTCTGCTTTTGCAGTGGCAATTTCTTTTTCAAGCTTTTTATCCAAGCCTTCAATGACCGGATTTAGTACTTCTTTGCGAATGTTCCGTTCATCGCCAAAGTGAACCGTCATCGCAAGTTCTTTTCCGCCGCCGTCATACGCTTTTATTGTTCGTTCACTGGAATTAAAATAACCGGTTAGACCCGCTTCCGATTTTTTGCGGATTTTTTCATCCAGCAGCGGCAGAAGCGGTTTGGCAAGGCTCACAATGCTCTTCTTTTTGTCTGCCATTTCAGCTGTGTATTTTTTGTCGCCGGTCAGCAAATACGCCCGCTCATCGTTGGAGTAGCCAGCAATGTAAAACTGCAGATCTTTTAAAGATGTCTGCAGATCCTGTTTGTCTTGCAGTTCCCCGCTCATCTGTTCCTGACTGTAGCTATGGAAGTATGAAAAACCTCCAGCTACAATCAGGGCAAAAATGGCCGTCCCGATTAGAATGAATAACTTGTTTCGTATTTTCATTAGATGCACCTCTTTATTTTAGCTACTCTCTATATCGGAAAATACAAAGTATTCTTTACCAGGCTTCAAAACATTTTCGAAGAAACCTGCTTTCGGCTATACTGATAAAGGACGCAGTTCAATCAAACTGCCTGAACGAGAAAGGAGCTTTTCATTACATGAAATCCATAGTTCTTGCCGAAAAGCCGAGTGTAGCCAGAGACCTGGCCCGTGTACTTGGCTGCAGTCAGCAAACAAAACAATATATAGAAGGACCAAAGTACATTGTCACTTGGGCGCTTGGCCATCTGGTAGAGCTGAAGATGCCTGAGGACTATAACAAAGAATATAAAACATGGCGAATGGAAGATCTGCCTATCATTCCTAATGAAATGGGCCTAAAGCTTATTCGCCAGGTAAGCCACCAATTTAAAGGAATCGAACACCTGGCCAGACGAAAAGATGTTGGGGAATTTATTATCGCCACGGATGCCGGGCGTGAAGGTGAGCTTGTCGCCCGCTGGATTCTGGAAAAACTCCGCTGGAAGAAACCGGTGAAGCGCCTTTGGATCTCATCACAGACAGATAGGGCGATCAAGGATGGGTTTCGCAATTTAAAACCTGCCAAAGAGTATGACTTTTTGTATCAGTCTGCCGTATGCCGCTCAGAAGCTGACTGGCTCATTGGATTGAATGTAACACGAGCGCTGACTACTAAATACAACGAACAGCTGTCAGCAGGGCGTGTTCAGACCCCTGCCCTCTCCATGATTTTAGATAGGGAAGCGGAGATCAAAGCTTTTGTTCCAAAGGAGTATTTTACAATCGATGCCAAGATTGGACCGCTTGATGCGGCTTGGGAGAATAATGGGGAACGAAGAATTTTTGACCGCTCCAAAGCTGAAAAGGTCGTTGAGCTGGTCAAAAATGAGAAAGGTACTGTCGCATCTGTTCAAACGAAGGCAAAGTCTGAACAGCAGCCAATGCCCTATGACCTGACAGAACTTCAGCGTGACGCCAACCGGCGCTTCGGATTCTCAGCGAAAAAAACGTCAAGTGTGCTGCAGAACCTGTATGAGCGCTACAAGCTCGTGACCTATCCACGAACAGATTCCAAATATTTAACTGCCGATATGGAGCAGACGATGAACGATCGGCTGCAGGCTCTCTCCTCTGCCTATCGGGATGAGGTTCAGCCTGCGTTAAGGAATAAAGGCAGAGTGGCCGCGAAGAAGGTCTTTAACAACAGTAAGGTATCGGATCACCACGCCATTATACCAACAGATGAAACTCCTCATCTTGGCGACCTTTCCAATGATGAACGAAAGCTGTACGATATCATCGTCCGCCGCTTTCTTGCTTTATTTTACGGACCTTATCAGACGGAGACCATTCATGCAGTCATTGATGTAAAAGGCGAAATGTTCTCTGCCAGAGAAACCAAAATTGTAGATGCCGGATTTAAGAAAGTTACAGGAAAAGATGAAGACAGTTCTGATACGAAGCAGCTCGGTGCAGTTAAAACTGGACAGGAATTCAGTGTAAAGGATTCCCGCCTGCAGAAGAAACTGACGGAGCCGCCTGCCCGTTTCAATGAAGCAGACTTGCTGGCCCGCATGGAGAAGTTCGGCCTTGGAACGCCGGCTACCCGCGCCGATATCATTGAACGCCTTTTGAGCACAGAGGCCATCGACCGCCAGAACAACCGCCTTCATCCTACTCCAAAAGGAAAACAGTTGATTGAATTGGTCAACAGTGAATTAAAATCTCCTGAACTGACAGCAAAGTGGGAGAAAGAACTAGAAGACATTGCACGAGGAAAAGGAAATCCGAAAGCCTTTCTTGATAATATCCGCAAGCAGACAAAACAGCTTGTACAGGAGATTAAAGGCAGCAAGCAAACGTACAAAGCGCATAACCTCACCGGCTCCAAATGTCCTGAATGCGGAGAACTGATGAAAGAGGTCAAGGGGCGTGACGGAAAAATGCTCGTCTGCTCCAGCAGGGAATGCGGATTCAGGAAGCGAAAGGATCCGAAGCTGTCCAACCGCCGCTGTCCGCAATGCCATAAAAAGATGGAGATCCACAACGGTAAAGCAGGAACTTACTTCCAATGCCGTCCATGCAACGTCGTGGAAAAAGCTGAGGACCGGAAAAAAAACGGTTACGAAGCGTGAAGAACGCCAACTGATGAAAAAGTATACGAAACAAGAAGAAGCTCCAATGGGGAACAGCCTTGCCGACGCCTTGAAGTCCGCTTTAGAGAAAAAGGATTAACGTTTTGGTGCCAGGCACCGGCTTTTGACACATGTCAAAAAGCGGTGCCTGGCACCATTTTTTATTCTATCAAATTCAGACGGATGGCTTTTACGACGGCTTCTGTCCGGTTTTTCACCTTTAATTTTTTAATGATGGCTGCTACATAATCCCGGACGGTATACGGGCTTAGATGAAGATGTTCAGCAGCGCATTGGATCGTTTCGCCCTGCGCCATAAGCTTCAATACATCCTTTTCTCTCGGAGTAAGCAAGGGTGATCCCACATCCAGCTGCTGGATAATGCTTCCCCACTGTTTATAGAGCGCTTCACCTGCATAATGGCCAAACTTCATGAGCATTGCCTGCTGATTTGGTTTTGGCTCTTCAAACCATTCTCCATCTTGATCTAACAGAATCAGTCCGAGCAGCCTTCCCTTTCTTGGTGTAAAGATCGGCACGGCGACAAGAGAAGCCAGCTGATATTCATCTGCCAGCCGCCTTGGAATATGCTCTGCTGCCTCTTCAAGGTAAACCGGCTTTGACTGCAGAATTTTCTGCAGATACTTTTTCAAAAATGAGACTTCCGAGAATTCTACCTTTATATTCTGTACATCCTTACCCAAATTCTTATGAGCGGCAAAAATAGCACTCTCCACTTTAGGTGAATAGAGAAACAATGCGCTTCGTTTATAGGATAGATAATCTACAAAGCCATCAGCCACTGTTTTTAATGTATCTGAACAGGTTTGTGCCATGAGCAGCCTGAGAGTATATAAGAGAGCAGCATCCTTCCATTCATTTTCGCTCTCCAGTGTATTCATCTTGATCTGCCGTTTGTACATATTGGAAATGAGCTCAATCCTTTGAGAAGAGATGCTGGAAGCGTCTGTTGATTTCAGACAAAGCAGCAGGGTCTCTTTTGCAAACGAAATTGGAATGACTCTTGGCTGCGTCTCTCCCGGATTCATGAGACGGCATAAAGCGAGAGAAAGCTGTTCCGCTGTATGGGCAGACATCGTCATACAGATTTCAATAATAGACTTCGTTTCTTTCGTAGAATCGACACTTCTCAGTTCAATCACTTTGTAATCGAAATCTTCTATTCGTAAAAGCGCAGCCCAGTGAAGCGGAATAATGTTGGAAGTTATCATTGTATCCAGCCATTTATGTCCGCTCGTTTCTGTTGTCAATGGAATCAGAACCTGGTCGAGCAGCTTATTGAAGATATACTGAATCGATTGATGGTCAATAATACTCGGGTTCTCCTGCTCCTCCAGAATATGATGAATCATATTTTCAATGGCGGATAGCAAAAAAATCACCTGGCTGTAATCTATATCCATGGAGTACTGATCTCTCCATTGGGATAGCATGGCAAGAATCAGCTGATTAATATGTTCATAGTCATTTTTCTTCAGCAGTTCTTCAAATGAATAGGTCATCATGCCGTCAAATTCAGAGATGAGGTCGTCTTGCTGAGTGGACAGTTCACTTTTCACCCGCTTCCAGTTTGTTAAGATGTCTCCCCCATATTTTGTCAGGAGAGCCATACCATTTAAAAAAAGCTCTTCCATCCGAATTCCTCCCTCTACTTTGCCAAAATATCTTACACTTCATATTTTTCGAAATATTTTTACAATATACGACCTATTTACCCCTACATTTGTCGGGTGAAAAAACATGATTACGATACTTATCGGAATTGTCAGTTTACTGTCCTAAAAGTAAAGTAAGTGTATATTAAAGCGTTTTCATAAATATGAAAGAGGTGACGTTGATGAATGAAAAAACGGTTCAGTTAAAGCCTGCTATGAAAAAAGGAGGAACCAACAAGAAAGTCTTCTGGAAAGCTTTTGGTTCCGGAATGATTGTACTGACTGCCCTCCTTAGTTTTATGGGGATCTCGGGTACGGCTTACGCCATTCCGATGGCAGGGATCGGTGACTTTTACGTTGTTTTTGACCATCTTGAAGGAAAGGGCTATACGTTCTATCCAAAGATGGGTGAATCGAGCAAGGAAAAATCCACACCTCAAGGCACAAACCTGATTAAAGATCTGACCATCAATAACCTCCAGCTTTACAAAGATTTCAACATCAGCGGGGATAAATGGATCCGTGTAAAAATTACTGCCAAAAAACCAGTTCACATTTCAGGGCTGCAGCAAGATGCTTCTGTTATTAATGCGGATGCCAAGTTCGGCAACCTTGCCCTAAAAGAAAAGCAGAGCAATGACTGGCAAAAACAATTTCAGCAAATGTCCTCTACCATCCAGCTTGATCACGCCAAGATAAAAACCCACTACCTTTTTCAAGAAAAGGTTGTCATGAACGGTATGAAAGTAACAGTTGAACGCATCAACAAACCAGGCAACTAAAATGGGAGGTGAAGAATATGAGCGTAAGACAATGGAAGCAGGAACGTCCCTTTCTTGGATCGATTCTGACACTTCTCAGCGGGGCACTTATTTTGTGGGTTCCCTTAAATTTGATCGTCAAAGCCTTCCTGCCAGGCACAGTATCCGTTATTGGAATCCTATTCGGGGGCTTGGTGCTATTAATCGGCATCATGGGGCTTTTCTTTCCTCAGTTTTCTAAAGTATTTGGTATTGTTGCCATCTTTTTATCCATCCTGTCCATCATCGGTGCTCTTGGCGGCTTTATTGTAGGAACCCTACTTGGTATTACCGGGGGATCCTTGATGGTTGCCTGGAGCCCGCCTGCCTCTGACCGTCGAGCAGGCGAACAGCCTTCAGAGGAAACGGAGGAAGAAATCTACGTTCCTCATAAGATGGTGCAAGCAAAATGATGGTTCGAACACTGATGGTCATCACCTGTCTTTTAGGTCTGACAGGGCTTTTTAGCTCTTCACAAGCAAAGGCAGAGAGCGCTGATCAAAATTTGGAAGGCTTTGTCATCAGTGCAGATCGGGTCGATGGGGGCACCATGCTACCTCAAGTGGTCATGGGGGAAACTTCAGTCCAAAAACAAAAACCCATGATTCGTTTTCAATACCGCAATGCCACACTTTATGGCATGAAACTGACAAAAGTCCTTTCTACTGATCAAGGCCCGATCACAATCATCATGAAGGCAAACGGGCCAGTTCACCTGACGAACATGACCGTGGATGCTTCCGCCTTTTCTTTAAAAGGAGCCTGTTTGAACGCAGGCGAATCTGTTCCTGAGCTTGGTCTTAAAAATGTAACGATGCTCGTTCATCAGATGAAAGCCGAACAAGGGGAGCTTTCGCGGCTTCAGCTTTCAACCGTAAAAGGCAATCATGATCTACAGCGGCCCGATGCGCCAAAGGTTCTTCAGGATCTCTCTTCTTTACCTTTGTTAGAAGCGAAAGATGCGATTGGCTCACTCATGAAGGGTCACCTTCCGCTTACGTGTGAAGACAAGTCAAAGGAAGATCAGCCTGCAGACAAAGGAACAGATCCGCTCTTGCCTGATTCTAAAAAGCCGATTGATAAGAAACTTAAAAAACCGGTTGAGGATGCTGTTAAGCCAGTAAGTGATACTGTTGGCGAGGTAACTAAACCGGTCAAGGATACGATTGACCAAACAACAGAACCGTTGAAAAAAATTAAAAAACCGGTAGCTGATACCGTGGATACCGTTAAAAAACCAGTGAAAAAAGTGACAGACACCGTCCCTAAAGTGGTTCACCGCACAGAAAAAACGGCGCAACAAGTCACAGAGCCTGTGAAGAAACATCTGAAGCGGACAAAACAGCAGCTCTGCCAGGACGCAGCCAAAATGGATGGAAAAGTTCCCAAACAGCTTGGGTTGGATTTAATCCATGCCGCCCAAAATGAAAAAGTACCGCTGACAGATCTTTGTTCAGAAAATGACAAAGCGGAAAAACAACTGAAGCTGCTTCAAAACCAGCTGTTAAAAAATCTGGATCTGCTTTCTCTGCTGAAAGATCATGAAGAACTCGCCTCTCCTGATCTTTTTGAGAAAATGGAAAAGGAGATGAAAAAACATTCAACACTAAAACTGCTGCCAAATCTATTAAAACCGTTGGATGGCCTCTTTCAGTAAATAAACTCTTACAAAAGCAGTCGGGAAATTTATCTCCCGACTGCTTTTTTGTTATTCCAATCCATTTTTCTCAGGGGTAAAATAAAAAAATGATGAGTGAATGGAGGGAATGTTTGTGGCACACATTGAGAGAGGCCGATCAAACGTGATCTGGAACGATGTTCTGAAGCTTTATCACGCCGTAGGCTGGAGCAAGCATAACACTGAAAACATAATCAAAATTTATAACAGCAGCACCCATACCTCTTTTGCTTATGTGGATGGACAACTGGCCGGGCTGGGAAGAGCTCTTTCAGATGGCGTATTCAATGCAGCCATCTATGATGTTATCGTTTCCCCCGATTATCAAGGCCTCGGACTTGGACGAGAGATTGTAGTAGATCTGCTTGCTCAGCTACAAGATGTTTCCTGTGTCCACTTAATCTCAACAACTGGAAATGAGGAATTCTATCGGAAAGCGGGATTAAAAATGGCAAAAACCGCGATGGCCCGCTATCTGAACAAGGAAATGGAATCGGAATACTTGCTTTAATCTCTCCAAATAGACAAAAAGGGTTCACATATCGTCCATGATTCTCCCTCAACCCCTCCCCTCGATATGGTAAATTAATAGGGAAATGAGATACAGGAGGTTACCAGGTATGAATCCATCCCTCAAACGATTTATATTAATTGGAACACTTGAAGGAATATCTTTCCTCGTTCTGCTTGGCATCGCCATGCCGCTGAAGTATTTTGCAGGTTATCCCATAGCCGTTATGATTGCCGGCTCACTGCACGGGCTGTTCTTTGTACTTTACCTAATTGCCCTCGCGAATGTCACCTTTAAAAATCGCTGGCCATTCACATTGGTCATGGGAGCACTTGTCGCCTCAGTCCTTCCATTCGGCCCTTTTGTCTTTGATTCTTACTTGAAAAGAAAAGCGTAAAAAACTTGGTGCCAGGCACCGCTTTTTGACAATTGTCAAAAGACGGTGCCTGGCACCTTTTTTATAAAAACTATAGTATTGTGCTGAGAAAATCTTTTGTGCGCTGATGCTGCGGCTCAGAAAAGATCTGGCTCGGGGTACCCTTTTCAACAATTTTACCATCATGCATATAAACAACCGTGTCGGCGGCTTCTCTAGCGAAGCCCATCTCATGGGTTACCACGAGCATCGTCATCCCTTCTCTCGCGAGATCCTTCATCGTGGCTAGAACCTCACCGACAAGTTCGGGGTCCAGAGCAGAAGTCGGCTCATCAAAAAGCATGATTTTAGGCTTCATTGCGAGAGATCTAGCGATAGCCACCCTCTGCTTTTGTCCCCCAGAGAGTTTTGAAGGATACACATCTTCTTTATCGGCCAGTCCAACCTTTTTCAAGAGCGCTCTGCCTTCTTGAACAGCCTGATCTTTCGGCACCTTTTTTACCATCAGCGGAGCCTCTATAACATTCTCCAATACGGTTTTATGTGGAAAAAGGTTAAAATGCTGAAAAACCATTCCTACTTCCTGTCTGATCTTGTTCAGGTCGGTCTTATCGGGTTCCACCACTTTGCCATCAATCATAATCGTGCCGCTTTCTTTGTACTCTAAATAGTTTAAACAGCGAAGCAGCGTACTTTTTCCTGAACCGCTGGCGCCAATCAAGACGACAACATCCTGTTCGTGCACTTCAAGATTCACATTTTTTAAAACGTGTAGATCACCGAATGATTTGTTTAAATCATTAACGTTAATCATAACTTTTCTCTGTTCCATGAAACTCCCCCTCTACTCGTCTCCTCCGGCGATTTTACCTTCCAGTTTGTTCACCAAAAGGGTAAACAAAAGAACCAGAACTAAATAATAAATAGCAACAATCAGAAGATAGGTCATTTCTTCAAACGTGCGTGATCCTTGAGTTGTCGCCACGTTAAACAGTTCTGAAGAAGAGATAAAAGCAGCCAGCGAAGAATCCTTTAAACCGATTATAAATTGGTTACCAAGGGGCGGAAGCGCACGCCGGAATGCCTGCGGCAATACGATGCGCCTCATGGCAAGAGGCGTACTCATCCCTAACGAACGCCCAGCTTCCAGCTGCCCTTTATTGATAGACTGAATCGATCCTCTGAAAATCTCCGCGATATATGCACTGTTATGCAAGGCAAGCCCAAGCGTGGCACACCAGTATGGCGAAATACCGAGCTCAGCCAATCCAAAATAAAAGAAGAAAATCTGCACGATCAGCGGTGTCCCCCTGATAATTGCAATGTAAACGTTCGCGATCGCATTTAAAACTCTGCTGCTCGAGAGCTTAAAAAAAGCAAACAGCAATCCTACTACTGTACCTATTAAAATAGAAACGATTGTAATTTGCAGGGTCAGCAGCAATCCCTTCATAAAGAGCGGATAGCTGTCGATGAACACGTGAAAAAAATGTCCGATATTTGGCAAACAGGTTCAGCTCCTTCTGAAAGAAAAGAATGTGCCGCATGCTCACACATTCTTTAAGTGAATTATGATTTTTTTGTAATATCAATATCGAGATACTTTTTGCTCAGTTTCTCTAATGTTCCATCTTTTCTAAGTTCTTCGAGCGCTTTATTGATGGCTTTCAAAAGCTTTTCATCTTTTTTGGATACAGCGATCGCCTGTTCACTCGTCCCCAGCGTTTCTGCTTCTGAAACCTTAAATCCTTTTTTAATCGCTTGTTTGCCTGTAATGGAATCTGTGATAACTCCATCGTGCTTTCCTTCACTCAGGGCACGCAAAGCTGTGACATCACTGTCATACACCGATATGTCTTTAGTATATTTTTGAGCTTCGCTTTCATATGTAGATCCTTTAGCAACAGCAATATTTTTGCCTTTAATGTCTTTGACTCCTTTAATGGAGCTGTCTTTCTTAACAAATAATACCGGACCAGAATAATAATATGGCGTACTGAAATTAACAGCTTTCTTCCTCTCAGGAGTAATGGTATGGCTCGCAACCGCAGCGTCAAAGCGATTGGTTTTTACCGCTGTGACTATTCCGTGAAATTTTTGTTTGTCCACTTTTGCTTTTAATCCCATTTCCTTTGCGAGTGCTTTTCCTACCGCTACATCAAATCCATCAAGTTTCCCGTTCTTATCCGAGTAGCTGAAAGGATAAAACTCCCCTGATACGACAAACGAAAATACTCCATCTTCCTTCAGCTCCACTTCATCTCCACTTTTTGTTTTGGAAGTTGAGGACCCGCAGCCGGCAACCGACAAAACCATTGCGACTATTAGTAGTACTGGCAAATAGAACTTTTTCACTGCTTTTCCTCCTTTAATATTGTTTGATAGTTCTGAATAATACAATGGTAACGTGAGAAAAAATTAAATACTAGCTACAAGAGTACTAGAGAGTTTGTACTATACTGGGTAGAATTTCATGCAATTTTTTCCTCTTGTTGCTCTTCCCAAAGAATTATCCACGTTTATCAAACGATATACCTATGAAGTATTTACCCGAATAAAATCAAAATTAATCGTAGGAATATTCAAAATTTTGAAGAATACATAAGTAATCTCTTTATTTGAAGCAAAAAGGCAGCAACAGAGCACTCTAGGTCTTTTGTTGCTGAGTTTTATACATTTTTTAAAAGGGAGGACAATATGCCATGTCTGCTGATCATCAGAAAGTCATTCTTCTTTCGGATTATATAAGAAGGAAACGAATAAAAGAGCGTAAAGAAGCAGGTCCTGCCCGTCTGCTTCTCCGTCTTACACTAATGTTTATTACGGCTAGCATGCTTATTTTCGGTGTATTCATGTGGCAGGATTTTAAACACACAACCCTATTCTCACATAACCCGGACGAAATCTTTCAGTTGCTGAAGAATCAGAATGCTGAGGCGCTGACACCCGCTGTTAAAGAAAAGATCACCTCATTGGCTTCTGAAATTAATGGATTGGAATATTTGGCTGTATTTTCAGAAAAACAAGGAACAGAAAGATCGGAAAAACGCCCTCCTGATTATGTTTTCTCGACTGCTGGAAAGGAAGTAAATGATACACTCGGAATGGGCAACGGCAAATGGCACATCGAATATAAATTCAAACAAGAAAAAAGCAAACTATTTTGGAACAGTTTCTTGGTTGTATTTATCTTTCTGTCCTTTGCTCTATTTATTTCCTGGATGGTAATCGGCTTTAAATATCCTAAAGGTATGGCAATGACAAACCGTATGATGTATATCAAATAGTATAAAAGCGGCAGGCCGATATGGCTGCCGCTTTGTTTATTGAATTTATTAATTTTTTTGAAAACAATGGGAACTAGCGGAGTCGACAAACGGTCAATCTTCTTTAACGTAGTTTCCAGCCGATCCTGATACTCTTCTTGCTTTGTGATGTCTTTTTAAATCCCAATAAAATAGTATTTGGCTTCATCTTCTATGTAGAAAGGATCAATCGTTAATTCATTCCAGAAGGAAGTGTGGTCTTTCCGGTAATTCTTTAATTTAACGGAAATCCTCTTCTTTTTTGAAATAGCATCCTTAATGGCCTTTACCTTACTCCGGTCTGTCTCGTCACCTTGCAGAAAGCGGCAGTTCTTACCTATAACTTCCTCGTGCGTATAACCAGACATTGAAAGAAACCCATCATTGACATAAACAATAGGATTATCTGTTAAAGAAGGTCTGTAATCGTGATGCCTGCTCTAGTAAAATCGAGGGCACGGTCATGGAGTGTAATCTTGTCTTTAAAGAGGTATGGTGTTTGTTTCATAACAACTTCTCCCTTCCGTGAGCAAGGCTCCAATGGGTTAGTTGCCTTTATATATAATTGACCGCGTTTCACGTCCCCCTTATATATTGCTTGCTTTGATAAAATCCGACACGAAAAATGAATTATTTCCCGGAAAATGTTAAGAGCTGGCGAACAGATGCAAAATCATTTTCGTTTTATTTATCGTATAATAAAGAAAAGGAGTGATTTACAATGAGCAAAAGCAAAGCAAGAAAACAAAGAGAACGACTAATAAGGGACGGAAGAAGAAATCCTTTGGACAATCGCGGTATCTATGCACTCAAAGATATGAGGACGAGAAAAACTAAAACAAAATGGGAAAAATTGAATCAGCAGAAACATAAAGGCCTCTTATCAGATCTTCAAAATCCTGATAAGAGGCCTTTATGCGTTTAAGAGTGTGAATTCTATCTCATCAAATAAAGAATAGCAGCAGCAGCGCTTGGTAATCCGAATAACAAAATATGAAACGAATAATCACTTCTGCATTCTTTCCGTTTTTTCTTTCTTGGATGTTTCTTAATCATTTTCCCGTCAAGAAAGAGACAGAGCATAATGCCTGATAACAAAAAGGCTCCAAATCCTACAGGTCCTGCAACTTCTAATATAAATATCCATCGATCCGTAAACCAGGCAAATAATATAATGATGGCAGCTACTGCAACACCCGCAAACAGACAATTCCTCATTCCTTAACCCCCATTATGAATGAAAAAGCATCGCTTCCAACTAAGTCAGTAAACGTTTAAACTTTACCAAAAAGGCCGAAATCGCCGTATCCCATAAAAAGGAAAACCGTACAAGCCGTATCCTGGAAACACTCCGCCTGATAAAATCGGAAAACGGCTGTCCGCCATTTCGTAATTTCTCAACGGCATTACCATATACATATTCTCATTGTCATAGGTTTGAAGCCTGCCATGATAAATCTTGCCATCGATCATTTCAAGCTCAATATGTTGTCCAACAAAATGCTGGCATAATAGATAATAATGATGATGAGAACCTTCTTTTCCCACTAATGGAGCAGAGGGCATTGAATATTCTGTTGCTTTTATATCTTTGTCTATGTTCAAAATTACTCCTCCTTTGTCCATACATCTTATTCCACCCCAACTAAAGTGCATCATTGTTCACCTATCTTCCCCCAAAATAGGTGCTGAAGGTTTTTTGCACATAAAAAATTGCCGGGTATTTTAAAATACCCGGCAATCAAAATAAAACTATAAAATTAGCTTTCCAGCACCTCAATTACTTTTCGCGCTACACTGAGGCTGGATTGGGGATTCTGGCCGGTTACAAGCTTGCCATCTATAACCGCAAAGTCTGTCCAGTTGTCGCCATTCACAAATTCAGCTCCAAGTTCACGCAACCTTGTTTCCAAGAGAAACGGAACTTCTTCGGTCAGTTTCATTTCTCTCTCTTCAGAATCGGTAAACGCCGATACTTTTTTCCCTTTAACAATCGGAGTTCCGTCTTCATAGGCTGCTGTCACGAGCCCTGTTGGACCGTGGCAAACGGAGCCAATTACTTTGTTCTCTTGTGCGAATTGGGAAACAACCACTTGAAGATCCCTGCTGTTCGGAAAATCAAAAACGGTACCATGCCCGCCTGGAAGATAAATTGCATCAAAACCGTGTGCTTCTTCCCTTGTTAGTGCTGGTGTATCCTTCAGCAGCGATTTCGCTTCTTCAAAATCTCCATTATCTCCTTCAAGGCTGTTAGGATCGAGAGGCACTTCTCCGCCTTCAATGCTGACAACCTTAATATCGTATCCTTGTTTTTTGAATTCATTGTAAGGAACTGCGAACTCTTCAAGCCATAGTCCCGTTTTATGATCACCGATTTTATCATGGCTCGTCACAACGATTAAAACTTTTTTAGCTGACAATTGCTTCACTCCTTTTGAAAGTATGTTTTAAAAGATACTTACTTTTTCTTTTTATTTCAATAAATATGCTTGTACTCTCCTGCACCCGTAGTTATTCCTTTTCCTTCAAAAAAATAAACGTCAATCCATGAGGAAAGACGTTGCTAAGCCTTTATTTTACTGTTGATGGTATTGCCGCAGTATGAGACGTATCATTTAGAAAATGAATAATTCGTTTGGCTCCTTTTATCTCAAGCAAATGAATGCCCGTATCACCAGTTGGAAAAGAAAACTCAATATGTACCCCCATTTTAAAGAAAGAACGAAGTAAGCAGTGTATAACTCCTCCATGAGCAACAATAGCAATTCGCTGTTCACAGCATTCAGTCAATATTTTGGAAAAGATACATTCCACCCTCATTCGAAATTCGATGGCAGATTCTCCTTTTTCAAACCTTTCATACATGGTTTTAGGGATAAAATACTTTTTTTCTTCCTCAAATGGAACTCCTGCGAGCACTCCATTATCATGCTCACGAAGCTTATCTTCAAAATTTAATGGTGCACCAGATGCTTTTGACAAAATGGATGCTGTTTCCGATGCCCTGCAAAGCGTACTTGCGTATATGACATCCGGTCTAAAGTCTTCAGTCACCCTTTTTGCCATCAGACGTGCTTGCTCTCTGCCCAAGTCTGTAAGGGGGTCATCCGCCCTTCCTTCATGAACATTCAGGATATCAGCTTCTGATTGCCCATGCCTTATTAATAAAATCTGCATAAACACTCACCTCCATATTTGTACAGACTGATTATTCTTCCACTTTTCAACGGATGAATTCTTCTTCTTTAGCTGCCAGGCACCACATCCACCCGTCCAAGCCTCTGTCCCCACACCGCATACCATAATTCATAACACTTTGAATGAGGTAAATGGATGAAATTTAATTTTGGCAACGGGAAAACGGATGCGAAAAAACACAGTACGTTTCAAAAGAAACTTTCAATCAACAAGGAAATGAACCTGAACAGCCCCAGTGATTTTCTGCCAGCCAATGAAGAGGTTCCGCTCCTTTACGTGCAATTTACCCAGCTCTCCAAAGGGGATAAGGTAGAAATAACGGCATCAGCCGGGTGGACTGCTGGCTTCCCTTGTGAACCAGCAGAAATTACACTGACCGTCAGGCGCAATCAAGAAGTTGTTGTGGCACAGAACTCTCTGACGACTCAGGACCTTCAGCAGCAGAACACGGCGACCGTTACTGGATCGGAGGAATTAACCGAAAACCTGGAGGTTGCCCGGTATACCTTGTATGCATCAACAGAGCAAGCCGGCAGAATACGGATGAGCGATTCTTTCAAACTTCTTGCAATCGTAAGGCTCGCTAATTAAAAATAGGCCAGGCATGGGTGCCTGGCCTATTTTTATTTCCTTTCAAGTGCATATAGATCATCTTCTACAGCAGCCAGTCTGTCTCTTAAGACATTCTGTGAATCTCTGACTCCCTGATTATAAAAATGAGGTCCAATCTGCTTCGCGAAAAAATCAAGAAAATTTTCTGCTGCGATAATTCCTATTTCCTCCCCGCGTTCATCGTAAAAAAACTGCTGAATATCTCGGATGGCCTGATCCTTGTGTTCTTGTTTCCAATTGATTAACATTGTGCGCCTCCCTCTCAAATCGAAGTCCTTTTGATTGTATCACTCTTTTTTGAGGACATAAGAAAAGCCGGTTTTCAATAGCCGGCTTCACTTTATTAACTATTTTTAGCGACTTGGATCATATCTTTCAGTTTCACTTTGCCGCCGTAATGCATCACACCATGCACATAAATGCGCCCTGCAATCCGGTTGATAATCCATAATGAAACAAGAAGTATTCCGATTGTAATACTTATCTCCATCGCTCCCGCTTCTCCCGCTACAATTCTTGAAAATGTAACGATCGGTGAGAAGAACGGAATGTACGAGCTGACAACAACAAGTGTAGTGGAGGGATCGAACAATGAGCGCATACCGATAAAGAATGCTCCCATGATCAGGATAATGATCGGAAACTGAGATGAGCCCAAGTCTTCTGTTCTGCTTACCATTGACCCGACTGCCGCATAAAGCATGGCGTACAATAAATACCCCAGTACAAAATACGAAATGAAAGCTGTAATGACGCCCGGTGTTAAATTCGATAGATTGATAGCTGCACCGAAAATCGACAATTGATCGGCATCAAGCCAGCCTGCCAAGTAAGCAATTCCGCCAGCCCCTCCGATAAACGCAATCTGAACAATTGCACCTGTCAGGATAGCGGCTATCTTGGCATACATCATCATGATCGGCTTTACTTTTGGAATCATGATTTCCATGACGCGCGAGGATTTTTCCGCTGCGATGGCCGTTGCAATCATCTGGCCGAACCCCATGATAAATATGTACATAAAGAATACAAAGAGATAAACGATTCCAAACGTGTTGCTCGTATCCTTTAATACTTCATCCTTCACTTGTACTGTTGCCAGCAAAGAAGAAGCCGTTTCTGCATTAATTTTATTTTTGGAGATCGTATTCGATATATATGCTTGTTGCAATGCCTGAGATACGACAGGAACAACTTCATTATTCGGGAAGTTTTTATAAATATAGGTCAAACCTGGTACACCTTTTTGATCTTTAACAATTAAAACTCCATCCAGATCTCCTTGATCTACCTTGTTTCTTAAGCTTTTCCCCTGGCTTTGGCCGGCTTCATTCAGCTTTGTTTCTTCTAGCGTTTTATTTAATGCCTGAATATTAATCTCGTTGCTCGTTTCATTGATCAGCGAGATCTTATCCTTATTGCCGCTATCAGAGCTGTTTGCCCAGTTGGAGTAGCCAAGAAAAGCCAGAATGGCCACAAAGATGATGGCTGTTGATATTTTGAAAGCCCTGGAAGTCAGGTTTTCTTTTAAATGAAATTTATATACGGTTGAAAACTTTTTCATCTTATCTCACCTTTTCCAGGAAGATTTCATTCAGTGTAGGTTCGAGCATTTTAAAATATCGAATGGGAACGTTCGCCTGATGTAGCCTGTTAAACAGTTCGAAGGCTTCTGAATCATCCTTTACCCTTACAAGCAAGTCGTTCATCTTCTTCTCGTAGGAAACCTTCCATGCCTTCAGCTTCTCTTCCATATCTTCATGATTAAACAGCGTGAGATTGCGGTATCCGTAGTTCTGTTTAATCTCGCTAAGCCTGCCGTGTATAACCGCTTGCCCATCTTTCATCAGACAAACATTTTCACAGAATGATTCAATCTGCTCCATACGATGCGAGGAAAGGATCACTGTTTTTTTCTTTTTCACCTGTTCTTCTATAATCGCAGACAGCATATTCGAATTAACAGGATCGAGACCACTGAACGGCTCATCCAGTATCAAAAGCTCCGGATCATGAATAAGTGTGGCGATCAGCTGTATTTTTTGCTGATTTCCTTTGGAAAGATCGGAAGCCTTTTTATGTTTGTGTTCGGGAATTTGCAGTTTTTCAAGCCAATAATCGATAGCTTTATTGGCGCTTTGTCTGTCCATCCCCTCAAGCTCTGCAAAATATCGAAGCTGATCAGAAACTTTGCTTTTTTGATAGAGTCCTCTTTCTTCCGGCAAGTAGCCGATCGAAACTTGGCTGCGGTCGAGCAGGCTGCCTTTCCACAGAATCTCCCCCTGATCAGGTACGAGAAGGCCTAGAATCATTTTAATGGTTGTCGTCTTACCCGCACCATTTCTTCCTAAAAGCCCAAGTACTTCCCCGGCCGGCAAAGTAAGTGAAAGATTAGACACTGCCTTTGTATGCCCAAAAGATTTATGCAGATACTGCAGCTCCAATGCCAAGCTAAAAACCCCCTTATGTAGTACAAAAAGTTACCATCCTAGCATATTAATAAAATATCTTTTATATTTTCTCACATAAAAATGGAAATATCAAACAGTCAAAAACTAAAAAAAAAGCCCTTATCCCCATAGGACAGGCCTCTCGCATACGATAAAACACCAGCTAGCTGTTCGGAAAAATACTCCTTTATAAGGGCAGCTGCAAAATATATTGAATGCCAATATTGCCAGCCCTTCTTTGTCCTCTGTCCTCAAAGCCCGTTTTAAAATACAGTTGCTGTGCGGCAATGTTCTTTTTGTTTACCGCCAGCACGAGCTCATCGCAAAATGGAAAATGGACGGAGGCAAAGCCAGGCAGGGCCAGCATCGCACGTTTTGCTACCCGTTTTCCCTGGTATTCCGGATGAACAGAAAGTGCACGGATGAAAAGGGCGTTCGGATTTTCTGTAAAGGGGGTGATGCCCGGTCCATGATGGAGCACAAAAAAACCGGCAGGCTTCCCCTCGTACAAAATGACCACCGGATGTCTGCTCTGGTCTTCTTCGCAGACCTTTAATGCCGTTAACGGAAGTGCCGTAAATCGCAGCTGCATTTTTGGAAGTTCAAATGTACTCAACTCCTGATTATGCTCAGGCTGATAGAAAGACAGGCTGACTTCAGCAGACATTTGTATCCCCACCTTTTTCAATCAAATTAATGCCTTGTGCAGCTTCAATCATTACCCAGTTCCTTCAAAACTTGGCTCAAATGAGCAAAAGTACGGCCATCTTTAACAGGAAAAGCATAACCCGAAGAAACAATCGCGGCTGAAACCATTGGCTGAATTCCACTGACATATACCTCAGTCCCCAGTAATTGAAGAGCTGCAATCAGCTGTGTAAGTTCCGATACAAGGCTGTCATTTATCGAATATACAGCGGTTAAATCAATGATTAAATGTTCAATCCTTAATTCAGAACAGCGGTTTAATGTGTAATCAGTCAGCAAAAAAATCTGGTCATTTCCAACTGTCGGCTGCATCGGAAGGACACCGATCCGATCCATGACAGGAATAATATTGGAAGAAAGCTCTTTAATGATCTGCCCCAGTTCCCTTTCCTTTAGGATCTGGCTGGTCACCTCAATGAACTCCACATAAGCTCCGATGATCGTATCACCATCTTTTAAAATTCTTGTTTTGGCTGTAAAGATTCGGGTTTCTCCATTCCAAATATATTCAAAACGGCTTTTTTCATATTCCTCTCTGTTTTCCAGTGACAGCGAAAGAAACCTGCGATAGCCATCAATTCGGCTTAAAAATTCATCAATATGTACACCTATGGCATCTTCTCTATTTATGTTTAACATTTCTTCACATTTTTTGTTTACAAAAACAGTCTTATAATCCTTGTCAATCATATAAATTCCAATATCGCTTCGATCAAGAGCTTGCTGCAGCATTTTTGCGTAATTCCTTTCTTCTTCTTGCATTTTCCTTAATTATTGTCCAAATCTCGTTATTTGTCTATAAACAAAGGGAGCTAGACAAATATGAAAAAGAAAGCAGCCTCATTAAAGGCTGCTTCACTTTATTTAGCTATTGTAAACTGTTCTTCCTCTGTTGAACCTTTAAGTGCTGTAGTAGAGGAAAGCCCGCCGGAGACAGCTTGTGCCACTTCATCAAAGTAACCTGTGCCTACTTCACGCTGATGACGAGTTGCCGTGTATCCATTTTTTTCATTTGCAAACTCCCTCTGCTGAAGCTCTGAATAGGCGGCCATTCCTCTAGTTTTATATTCTTTTGCCAGTTCGAACATGCTATGGTTAAGAGTATGGAATCCTGCAAGAGTAACAAACTGGAACTTGTAACCCATCGATGCAATCTGCTGCTGGAAGGTAGCAATCGTCTCATCATCCAGCTTCTTTTTCCAGTTGAAAGACGGAGAGCAGTTATAGGCTAGCATTTTACCAGGAAAACGCTCGTGGATGGCATCGGCAAATCTCTGTGCTTCTTCAAGATTTGGTTCCGATGTCTCGCACCAGATGAGGTCTGCATACGGCGCGTAAGCAAGCCCTCTGGCAATCGCCTGGTCGATCCCTGCATTCGTTCTGTAAAACCCTTCAGTAGTCCTGTCCCCGGTTAAAAAATGATGGTCATAAGGATCCACATCGCTCGTGATTAAATTAGCGGCATTGGCATCCGTACGTGCGATTAAGATGGTATCCACTCCCATCACATCTGCTGCCAGCCTGGCGGAAACCAGATGGCGCACCGCCTGCTGTGTCGGAAGGAGCACTTTACCGCCAAGGTGACCGCACTTCTTTTCCGAAGAAAGCTGGTCTTCAAAATGAACCCCTGAGGCTCCTGCTTCAATCATCGCTTTCATCATCTCAAATACGTTAAGCGCTCCGCCAAATCCTGCCTCGGCATCCGCGACAATTGGAACAAACCAGTCGATGTCGGTTTTTCCTTCGGAGCATTCAATCTGATCGGCACGCTGCAGCGCCTGGTTAATCTTTTTCACGACATTAGGTACACTGTTTGCAGGGTAAAGGCTTTGGTCAGGATACATATGTCCGGAAAGGTTGGCATCGGCCGCCACTTGCCAGCCGCTTAAGTAGATCGCCTTAAGCCCCGCCTTCACTTGCTGAACTGCCTGATTTCCCGTCAGTGCTCCAAGCGCATGAACATAATTTTCGTCTTGGAGTGATTTCCATAGCCGTTCTGCTCCTCTTTTGGCCAGGGTATGTTCAATTTGAACCGAGCCTCTCAGTTTGGCAACATCTTCTGCCGTATACGTTCTCTCGATTCCTTCCCACCGTTTTTCTTTCCAATTCTCATTAATTTGTGCTGCCGTATCTTTTTGATTCATTCTATTTCACTCCTTATTTAATATGGGTATAACCAGGCAATGTTAAAAATTCGATGAACTCATCTTGTCTAACCAGCTGCTCAAAGAGAGTAATGGCTTCTTCAAACCGGCCATCTTCCCATTGCTGCTCATTCAGTGTTGTTTTGATTTTCTGAACTTCTTCTTCCGTCACTTGTCCCACAAGCTCAAGGGTTACCTGTCTGCCATCTTCCAGGACGCCTTGCGTATGGCGGATCCATTGCCAGACTTGAGCTCTGGAGATCTCAGCTGTAGCCGCATCCTCCATCAGATGGTTAAGCGGTACTGCTCCGCGGCCTGTAAGCCATGCAGCAATGTATTGTATTCCTACAGAGATATTGGTCCTCAGGCCGTTTTCAGTAATCGGCCCGATCGTAGGCTGCAAAAGATCCTCAGCTGTTACTGCTACGTCATTCCGCTGTTTCTCCAATTGATTCGCCGAAGGCATCAGACGGTCAAATACTTCAAGGACGACCGGCACTAATCCGGGATGGGCTACCCAGCTGCCGTCATGCCCGTCAGCCGCTTCTCTTTCTTTGTCTGTTTTTACTTTTTGCAGTGCTTCTTCATTGGCTTCGGGATTGTTTTTGATCGGAATCTGTGCCGCCATTCCCCCGATGGCATGAGCACCTCTTTTATGGCAGACCTTAATGACAAACTGTGTATACGCTCTCATAAAAGGCACCGTCATCGTGACGTGTGCTCGGTCGGGCAGCAGATAGGACGTATGATTCTTAAGCTTTTTAATGTAGCTGAAAATATAGTCCCAGCGTCCGCAATTTAATCCCGCGCTGTGTTCCTGTAATTCATAAAGAATCTCTTCCGCTTCAAAGGTCGCTAGGATGGTTTCAATCAAAACAGTTGCTTTGACCGTCCCTTGAGGAATTCCCATTTCCTCTTGGGCAAAGACAAACACTTCGTTCCAAAGTCTGGCTTCCAGATGCCCCTCAAGCTTCGGCAGATAAAAGTAGGGGCCGGAGCCTTTTTCGATCAGCGCTTTAGCATTATGAAAAAAATAAAGTCCAAAATCTACTAAACTGCCAGACATTGGCTCTCCTTTATACGACAGATGCTTCTCCTCAAGATGCCAGCCCCTGGGCCGTACAACGAGAGTCGCTGTTTTCTCATGCAGGCGGTACTCTTTTCCCTGCGGAGAAGTATACTCCAGCTCTCCCCGAATCGCATCCCGCAAATACACCTGTCCGAGCAGATTGTTTTCCCACGTCGGAGAGTTGGCATCTTCAAAATCTGCCATGAAGACCTTGGCTCCTGAGTTCAAAGCATTGATGACCATCTTTGCATCACCAGCCGGACCGGTAATTTCTACTCTTCGATCCTGCAAATCATCAGGCACATCTGCAACAGACCAATTGCTTTCCCGTATTTTCTTTGTTTCAGGCAAAAAATCCGGAAGCTCACCTTGATCTATTTTTTTCTGTCTGTTTACTCTGTTCTGCAAGAGTTGCAATCTTGCATTCTGGAAACGATCATGAAGCTTTTCAAGAAAAGCCATGGCTTCTGCTGACAGTATTTCATGGTCCACATCTCCCTGTACTGCAACAGTTTGTGTTTTAGATGTTACTACCGAATTATCCATGTGTTAACCTCCTGTTCAGTCAATGATTCCGTTTCCATTACAGCGCTTGCAGCAGACACATCCTTCGCCCATACAATCCGGGCAGTTTCCATTTTGATGCATTCCTGATCCGTTGCACTCTAAGCATGTTTCTTCACCATTCCCATGGCAGCTGGCACAATTCATCACGATTTCTCCTCCTTATTACGAGATGGGGTTTCTGTTATAAAACAGATATTTATCTTGTAAAATAATATATAACAGTTGAGATAATTTGTGCAACACATTTTTTAAATAAAAATAAAAATAGGTCCTCTGTTCTATAACAGAGGACCTTACTAAGGACGATTTTACTGAAAGTCTGCAAATATTTAGTTATCAAACTCTTAAGTTTTGCTAAAGCCGAAGATTGATTTTCGTTCGTAACGTTCGTAACGGACATCGCACACTGTTGCTTGAAAGAGGCCCTCAAGTCTTTTACATACAAACACCGAAGGAGGGAATAGCTGGCTCTTTTTTGAGCCATTTGATTTGTGAAACAAATCAAATGGCTATTCAATTCCCTTTCACCCTAATAAAACCTTATTGTCTAATTTAGTTTTTCTTAAAACTCGTCCGGATCTGGCCCGTTTCGAAGATCTTTATTCAATGAATCAATCTGCTCCATGTCTTCCATGCTTAATTCAAAATCAAAGATATCGGCATTTTCCTTAATACGGTTTTCATTCACTGATTTAGGAATGGTAATTACTCCATTCTGAAGATCCCAGCGAAGAATAACCTGTGCCACCGTTTTATTATGCTTTTCTGCCAATGCCATCAGGATCGGTTCATCAAAGATTTCACCCTTTAACAGCGGTCTCCATGCTTCCAGCTGGATTTGATGATCTTTGCAGAAAGCCAACAGTTCTTTTTGTGTAAGGCGGGGATGGTACTCCACTTGATTGACCATCGGTTTAATCTCACAGTCTTTCATAAGGTCTTCCAGATGGTGAATTTTAAAATTACAAACACCAATCGCTTTTGTCTTACCCTCTTTATAAAGCGTTTCTAATGCTTTCCACGTCTCTTTATACTTGCCAGACACCGGCCAATGAACAAGGAACAGGTCTGCGTAATCCATATCAAGCTTTTTCAGGCTCTCTTTAAATGAGCGCAGCGTCTCCTCATATCCCTGTTCTGTATTCCAGACCTTGGTCGTAATAAAAAGCTCTTCACGCGGGACATCCACCTGTTTAACAGCCTCTCCTACACCTTCTTCATTTTTATAGAACGAAGCTGTATCGATGCTTCTGTAGCCGGCGGCGACCGCATGTTTAATTGCCTCAATAACCTCTTGGCCTTCTTCTGCTTTATATACCCCAAGACCCAGCCATGGCATCTTTAAACCGTTTTGTAATACAGCTGTATCAGAAATACTTTTTATCATATGTACCGCCTCCTTGTTTGTATGGTACCACTTGGCTGGAGAAAATGAAAAAAAGTGCTAGGAAAAAAGCCCTCCAGGGAGATTGAGGGCTTTTAAGAGTTAACAAAAATCTTGCGAAGAAGTCTGAATAATGAAATAGGATCAATTAATTGAAGTTTAGCTCAAAAATGTTGAGTTCGGCTCAATTAATCAAAAATAAGCTCAATATCGACAAAATCGCTCTTTAGACCGAAGCAAGTTCCTTAGCTTTATTCAATTCAAATTCCTTCTTGATGCCAGCCAGCACTTCACCGTTCGTGAGCAGCTGAAAACCGGTCAAAGCGAGCGCTTTTGCACCGAGAATAAGCGCCTGATCGCCCTGCTCTGACTTTGCCGCCTCCCTGAACTCATCCGTATGCCCGATTAACGTATCCGGCCCGATCTGAAGGTAAGGGTGAATCGTCGGCACGGCCTGGCTGATGTTACCGGCATCAGTCGAACCAAGTCCGCATCGGTGTGAGGTATCTACTTCTGCACCCAGACTCTCCAGCTGTTCTTGAAACACTTTATCAAACGATCGATTTAATAAAAGGTTATCCACCTGATTCTGAAAAGCAATAACATTAAGCTTTGCTCCTGTTGCAAGGGCAGCACCTTCTGCGATGGCTTTTACTTTTTTCGTTGTCTCATTCAGTCTTGCTCTTGTGGAAGCACGAATGTAAAAACGGGCCTTCGCATATTCAGGCACAATATTAGGAGCGTCTCCCCCGTGTGTAATGATGCCATGAATTTTCACATCGTCCGCCACATGCTGGCGCAGTGCGTTAATCCCGACAAACAACTGAATAACTGCATCAAGTGCATTGATTCCCTTTTCCGGTGCCGCAGCCGCATGAGCGGGCTTCCCGATGTATTCAAAATCCAGCGGATCAACGGCAAGCGATGTCCCGGTAATGCGGTTAGCGTTACCGGGATGGAACATTAACGCAGCATCAATGCCGTCCAGCAAGCCGTGTTTCACAAAACTTCCCTTCGCACTTCCGTTCTCTCCGCCTTCTTCAGCAGGCGTTCCAAAAACAGCTACTTCTCCTCCGATCTCATCGATAACGGAAGCCAGAGCGATGGCCGCTGCCACACTTGATGTACCGATGATATTATGGCCGCATGCATGACCGATGCCGGGAAGGGCATCATATTCTGCTAAAAAGGCAACGGATGGCCCATCTAGAATAGAACGCTTACGGGCAACAAATGCCGTTTCGTGACCGGCCACTCCGCGTTCTATCTGAAACCCCTCTTTTTCGAGCAGCGATGTAAGCAGGCTGGATGCAAACACTTCTTCATTTCCGATTTCTGGATTATCATGGATCTCGTGAGAAGTTTGAATGTAAGCCGCTTGGTTTACATCAATGTTCGTACGGATTTGTTCCTGGGTTTCTCCGGCAGTTCTGCTGATTACAGTCATGATCTCAGATCCTTTCTCTCTATTACTCTCCAATTTCACTTAGCGGTACAAACGTTGGAATGGTTGCACCTTTATAGATTTCTTTAATCTTCTTGGCTGTATCTTTTGATTGATAGATCTTCGCAATTTTTTTCAGCGATTTTTTATTTTTATCTTCAGTTCTTGTTGCAATGATATTGATATATGGCTTTGCAGTCTTGCTTTCAAGGAAGATCGAATCTTTCTTCGGATTCATTCCAGCATCGACAGCAACGCCATTGTTAATGATTGAAGCGGCCACATCAGGAAGCACCCGTGGTGTCTGGCCTGCAACTACTGGTTTAAGCTTCAAGTGTTTTTTGTTCTCCGCCACTTTTTTCAGATCACCATTTCCATCAAAGTTCTTTTCCAGTTTGATTAGCCCGGCACTCTGCAGAAGAAGCAATGCACGGCCCATGTTCGTAGCTTCATTCGGCAAAGCAATGGTTGATCCAGCCGGGATATCCTTGATGTTCTTGTATTTTTTTGAGTAAACGCCCATAGGCGCAATGACGGTTGTTGCAATCGGGGCTAAATCCAATTTATGTTCTTTTTTAAACGAATTGAAGTAAGAGATGGTCTGAAACGCATTAGCGTCAATATCCCCGTCAGACAATGCCTGATTCGGACGGACATAATCGGAAAACTCTACGATTTCCAAATCAATACCTTCTTTTTCTGCTTTTTTAGCGATATACTTCCACACGTCACTGTCAGATCCGCTGATGCCCATCTTTACTTTTTCAAGGCCTTTTTTATCTCCGCCGCTGCACCCGCTCAAGAATGCCGACATTAAAACCCCGATGACTAAAATGATCAATGAATATTTTTTCATACGATTTCCCTTCTCCCTTTTCTCTTTTTATCTTCTTCTAATTTTTCTGGACAGTATATTTCCTGTGCTCTGTAAGCCTTGAACAAGGATGACGAGCAGAACGACGGTGACAATCATCACGTCTGTATCAAATCGCTGATAGCCGTAGGCAATGGCCAGATCGCCCAAGCCTCCTCCACCAACAGCCCCTGCCATCGCCGAAGCTCCGACCAGGCCGATCGTTGCGATCGTAAACGACAGGATCAGTGAACTGAATGCTTCCGGCAGCAGTATGCGAAAGATGGTCTGCCAAGGAGTAGCTCCCATGGCTTCTGCGGCCTCTACAATGCCCGGATCGATCTCAAGCAGGCTGTTTTCCACGAGCCTTGCGATATAGGGGCCGGCATATACAATCAATGGCACAATCGCGGCCGATGTCCCGATAGAGGTACCGACTACTAATCTTGTAAACGGGATAATCGCCACCATTAAGATGATGAACGGTATCGAACGCAGAACGTTTACAATCGCGTTCAAAACGTTAAAGACGGCCAGGTTTTCAAGAATGTGCCCCTTCCTCGTGACTACGAGTACGACGCCAAGCGGAATGCCGATTACAGCCGAGAACAATAAGGAAAATCCAACCATCGTTAAGGTATCACCGGCCGCATTTAAAATGTCGACCCAAAATGTACTCCAATCAACTTGCATAAGGTGCGACCTCCCTTATTTCGACTTCACTCTGGTTCACGAAAAAGATCGCTCTTCTGATTTCCTGTTCGTCGCCGATCAATTGAACAACAAGGTTTCCGAAAGGGACGTCTTGAAGTTCTGTGACATGGCCGTATAGAACGCTGACGTCCACGTTGAATTTCTTGGCAATCTGTGACAGCAGCGGTTGTCTTGTGGATGCTCCGGTAAATACAATCCTGAAGATCTGATGATTCCTGTCCTGCTTCTTCAATAGGTCTTTAAGGGACTCAGGCAATTCATCCTGAAGAACTGAACTGACGAAGCGCCTTGCCGTCTCAGTCTGTGGCCTTGCAAATACATCAAAAACGCTCCCTTTCTCAATCACTTCTCCGTTCTCCATAACAGCGACGGAATCGCATATCTCACGAATGACGTTCATCTCATGCGTGATGATCAGAATCGTAATGTTGTATTCCTTATTGATTTTTTTCAGAAGCTTTAAAATACTGGAGGTAGTCTGCGGATCCAATGCCGATGTTGCTTCATCACACAATAGCACTTCCGGATCAGTGGAGAGCGCCCGGGCAATGCCTACCCGCTGTTTTTGTCCGCCGGAGAGCTGGTCGGGATATTTATGCCCGTGCTCGGACAAGCCAACAAATTCCAGCAGGTCGTTCACCTTCTCTTTAACGAATGATTTCTTCATGCCGAGAAGATAAAGCGGTGTCGCAATATTATCAAATACCGTTTTTGCGTTCAGCAGATTAAAATGCTGAAAAATCATACCGATATTTTTCCGTTTTTTTCTCAGTTCCTTCGGAGACAATCTTGCCATGTCCTCCTCTCCTACAAAGACGTGCCCTGATGTTGGCTTCTCCAAAAGATTCACACATCGCAGCAAGGAGCTCTTTCCTGCTCCGCTGTATCCGACAACACCGTAGATCTCCCCTTTTTTTATCTCAAAGCTCACATTGTTTAACGCTCTTACCCGGCTTTTGCCACTCTCATAAATTTTGGTTACCTCTTCAAATCGAATCAATGATGTGATCTCCTTTCTCGCTACTGTTAAAACATCAAAAAAAGCCTCTTCTTGAAAACAAGAAGAGGCCTGACGCATCGAGATGAGTGGCTGATCTCTTCTTATCTTCCAAGCGCTAATCGCTTGCCGGACTTGGCACAGTATTCCCATTAAACCGGGAACCCGCTGCCGAGGTTTCAAAGGGCCAATCCCTCCACCTCTCTGGATAAGAAACAAATATAATGTTCAATTAAATAAAAAAATCTCTTCTTAAAGAAAGAAGAGATGTTTGTATCCATAAGGAAACGAGCTGCTCTTCTTATCTTCCAAGCCCTTAAAGGAACTTGCTGGAATTGGCACAGTGTTTTTCAAAAGAAAAACCCGCTGCCGAGGTATCACAGGGCCATATCCCTCCACCTCTCTGGATAAGAAACACGTTCATATTTACTTGATGTGACCTATCTTATACCATGATCTAAGTCGATGTCAAATCTTTTTTCGGAGTTCTCTGATCGGAAAAAAAACACTGAAGCCATAAAAGCCAGCCACATTGCTCCTCCGGCAACTCCAGCCAGTACATCCGTAATATAGTGAATGCCTAGATAAATTCTGCTCCAGCAAATAAATCCAAGGTGCACTGCCAATATACAAAATTTCGTTCTAACAAACTTTTTTGATAAGAGTGTAAAAAGACCATAAAGCGCTGTTGCATTCATCGCATGCGCACTCGGATATCCATACCTAATGTAAAAAGGTTTAGTGGATGGAGGCCGCTGCTTCCAATTCTTTCTCCAAACAGAGTTAATCCAACGGCATCCGATCAGGTTGGCTATTAATAAAAAAACAATGTTTCTCTTTCCTTTTCTCCTGTATCTGTATGCAGAATAAATAGTGGCAGGAATCAACAGAAATCCAGAACCAAGAAAAGAGTAACTTCTCAGAAAGAAATCCACGAAACCTCCGCCCCGTGCTGAAAATATAGCCAGGCTTCCCATTCCGTCAAGTTTCATCCAATGATCATCATTACGAAGCCTGTTCATTAGTCTTAAAGCTACAATACCCATTATCATAACGCCGCTTAGAATTGCCATATTCTCTTTTTTCATATCCGCCCTCACTTTAACTTGCTTTTATGTACATATCCTTTCATGTGGCGGACTATTTTATGCGTTCAGGCACCTCTTAGAATTACTCTATTGTTAAAGTTTCACCGCATCTTTTTCTAAGAAAACCATAATGCTGCCCTGTTCTATTTTTTGCACATAACGCTCAGCCGTCCGTTCTGAAAGATCCAGGGACATGAGAACTTCTTTTAAATCATCCTCTGAATCCTCACTAAACATGGATGCAAATGGACCAGCAGCAAGCAGCGGACCAATACCGGGAACACCAAGGCCTGGCACCGCGATGGCTCCGCCGATACCAGACAGAAAACCTGCAATGGTTCCATAGGCTGCTTCGTTTACATCTTCGTCCAGATGTTCTTCTGAAACATTCGTTTTATCGGCAACTCGATCCATCTTTCCATCATCTTTAGCAAGGATGGAGATGTCCTTTGCATTGTATCCTTGATTCACCAGGGATTGTATACTATCAACAGCTTCGTTCTCTGTTTCATACACTCCAATCACCATTTTGCTCATATGTATTGCCTCCTAATCAATGTCTGATTTTATTTACTAGTATTTACCCCAACCCTATATCTGTAAACAGGTGCCACCATAAGGATAAGAAAACTCCCCTCCAAATGCCGGGGAGTTTTAGATGGTTTTCTCTTTTAGGATAGACCGGCTCTTTGAAAAATATATTCCTTTTGATCCGCCTCTTCCCTTGTGTCTCCCAGTACAAGGCCCTGTATAAGCGTGGCGGCATCTTCATAAGGGCTTTCACTGCCATTATAGATCGACAGCGGAATGAAATATCTATCTTCAATCCCCCGTTTCACTTCATCATACAGGGGTTCTATACCGCCCTTGGATTCCCAGGAAACGAATTTGATTACCTTTTTACCGAGCTGTTCTTCAACACTGTCTCTCATAAGAAGTGCGGCGGTAGAACCGTTGACTCTATAATTTAAATCAAAGGCTATTTTCCTTCCATCAGCCGTTACCGCAATGTCAAATCCTGCAATCCCTTTATAGCCTCTTTTACAGCCTTCTTCCATAATTCTTCTCCCGACCTTGATGACCTCATCATCGGGTTCTGACTCTTTATCGACCCAGTTTCCTTTATATTTTCCGTCTTCCGTAATATTTTGGATCGTACTGCCCAGATAAATCAGACGGTCATCTGCTGTACAGGCAAACTGAACGCAATAATTGTGCTCGATCTCCAAGTACTCTTCTATGACAATTCCTTCACAGGAGGCGAAAAAGTTTGCTGCCCTGTCAATGTCCTCCTGATTTTTGCAGATAAATACATCAAAACCTGCCGCATTTGCCTCATTTGTCGCTGCCTTAACGACACATGGAAATGGGAAGGTTTCTAATTGATCATGAAGTTCCGCAGCTGTTGTTGATTTTCGTTTCGGAGCATGTCCAGAAGGAACCAGCTCTTCTAAATTCGCTTTATTGTTTAGATACTGAACAAGGCGCGGATCGATCCAATAATTTTCTGATGACATTTCTTCTTCTGGGTGAATATGCTGAACTACCATCTTCTTCTGCTCTTTTTCTAAGCGGCCGAAAATGTTTCGATAATCCGCCTCTGTCGAATATTCGTGAACAGGAAAACGAAGCAGGAGACCCGCCCGTTCATACAGCTCCGTTGCTTTTTTGGTAGTTACCGACCGGTTGCAGATGACCGGCATGCTTCCCAATACCGCAAACTGGCTTCCCGTCAGAAGATCAAGCTTTACTGGACAATCGGGAATCCACTTATTATGAGCGAATGAAGGCCTCGGATTAAAAATGAGATCCGGACCGTAAATTTCAGAAAATGTATAACGCGGAACAATTGCTGGTTTACTTATCTGCATGGATTGTACCTCCTGAACATGCTTGGATTACAGGATAAATACCTTTTTTAGCTTACCTTTAAACCAGCAGCCTTATCATTTAGCAAGCAATGTTTTCCATTTGCCCTATTCTGTTTGATCTGATGTATACTAGGGAAATGGCAAAAGAAGTTAGCTGCCATGGAGGAAATTATGAAGAAATCGCTGCTAAACCTGTTCCCGCTGCTTTCTTTAGGATTATTGCCGATTTGCTCCTTGATCTATGATTGGGTCAATCACCCCGGGAGCGAAGTGCATAACCTAGCTACAACTGTTGACAGGAACATACCATTCTCTGCTGTTTTTATTATCCCTTACCTATTGTGGACCTTATATATTTACGGAACCTTGATTTATTTCTATTTCAAAGATAAGAAGACGTACTTCAAGACACTGTTTGTTTACATTGCAGGCCTGCTGGTCTGCTATACGGTATACAGCCTTTTTCAGACCACCGTTCCTAGGCCGCTCGTTGCTGGCTCTTCATTCTTGGAATCTCTTGTAAACCGGGTCTACGAGATGGATGCCCCTTATAATTGTTTTCCAAGCATCCATTGCTTTTCCAGCTACCTGCTGGTCCGGGTAATGCGCAAGGCACCGTTCTCAACAACCTGGAACAGAAGTATGATTACGTACTTTTCCGTGATTATTATCGTTTCAACTCTGATGGTTAAACAGCATGTCATCCTTGATGTGTTCGCCGCCGTCTTGTTGGCAGAGACATTATGTTTTGTCTCCGAGAGAAATTGGTCACCTTCCATAAAATCCAAACCAATTCCCTCATCAACGAAAGAAATCAGCCATTAAAAAAAGCTCCAGCGCCACGTTCAGCCCTTGGTGCTGGAGCTGGATTAAAAAATCCCCATTGAGGCGGTGCCAGGCACCATTTCAATAGGGGTTTTTATTGTTAAGCTATTAGCTGAAAATCGGAGCAAACATCATGGTCACGAACATGAGCGTTAAATACATAATGGAGAATTTAAACATTCTTCCTGACCACGCAATTTCCGTTTCTTTTTCTTTGTACTTAAAGGACTGCATCGCACGGTAAAGGAAGACTGCTCCTAAAATACCCGCAACGATTAAGTACCAGATTCCCAGTACGTTAAAAAAGTACAAGAGAAGAGAAGCTGCTACCGCAAATACGGTATAGATTAAAATATGAACCTTCGTTTGCTTAAAGCCCACTTTGTTCGGCAGCATCGGTACATTTACACTCTTGTACTCTTCTGCCCGTTTCATTGCCAGTGCAAAGAAGTGCGGGGGCTGCCATGCGAACATGAATACAAATAAGAGCAATGCGATCAAATCAAAGTGTCCGGTAACTGCCGTATAGCCAATAATCGGAGGTGTAGCGCCTGAAATACATCCGATTTCCGTATTGATCACTGTCACCCTTTTAGAAATTGTATAAACAAATCCATAGAAAATAAATCCAATAAAACCTATAAGCGCAGCAACCGGATTTACCATCAAGCCTAAAATGGCCTCACCTATGATAATAAAAATGAGCGACATTAAGATCGCATTTCGTTTCGGTATTCTCCCATTGGTAATCGGCCGGTTCTTTGTCCGTTCCATGTACTTATCGATATCCGCATCGTAAACATTATTCACGATCGCAGATGAACCGATCACAAAAACGGTTCCTAGAACTGTCCAGAAGAAAAGCTCCCATAAGCTAAGGCTTGAAGAAAGATTTCTCGCACCGATGCAAAAGCCAGCAATTGTTCCTAACAGGTTAGAAAAGATAATACCCGGCTTTGTTATTTGTATATAGTCTTTTAAAATGCTTGGAGTAGCATTTTCACCCATAAAATCACCATCTTTTCATATCTATCATATAGTATGTCTCTATTTTAACAGACCTAACACTAGTTTGTGATAAATGTCACATTATGTTCTTATACTGTTCAATAATCGTTCAAATCTCGTCAGACATAAAAAAAGACAGCCGCGTGCAGCCATCGTATTGTTTATAAGTGTGGCGGCCCCGGCAGGAATCGAACCTGCGACGCACGGTTTAGGAAACCGACGCTCTATCCACTGAGCTACGGAGCCAATATTTATGGTCAACAAAGTGTATTATACAAAACTGCAAGCCTTTTGAAAAGCCTTTTGTTTGAGCAGGTTGATTATTTCACCCTCTTTCTCTACTCTATATTTATACATAAGTTCATGTCCAAAAATATTCATGCAAAGGATGAATTATATGCACACAACACTTGAAGATGTAAAAAAGCACCCGGTGTTTCATTTTTTTTCCGAAATTTCCGCCATTCCCCGCGGTTCCGGCAACGAAAAAGAAATCAGTAATTACCTCTTGCGTTTTGCAAAAGAAAGGAACCTTGAAGCGGTACAGGATGAAGCGCTTAACATTTTCATAAAAAAAACCGCTTCAGAAGGCTATGAGCATGTACCTGCCATCATTCTGCAAGGCCATATGGATATGGTATGTGAAAAGAACAAAGGAACGGCCCATGATTTTGAACACGACCCCATCTCCCTGCAGCTAAAAGATGACATGCTCTATGCGTCCAATACGACACTCGGAGCGGATAACGGAATAGCCGTTGCTTATGCCCTCGCCCTCCTTGATTCGAGTGGTATTCCTCATCCTGCCCTTGAAATCATCATCACTACAGAAGAAGAAACAACCATGAAAGGCGCGCTAGAAGCCAGTCCTGAAATTTTTTCTGGAGAAATTTTTATTAATCTTGATTCAGAAGAAGAAGGCAAATTATTGGTCAGCAGTGCAGGCGGCATAACTGCCATGCAAGCTCTTCCTATACAATGGGAAACTGCTCCAAAAGAACTTAAAGGCTACAAGATCCAGTTGAGCGGGCTTTTCGGCGGCCACTCCGGCATGTCCATCCAAAAAGGAAGAGGCAATGCCAACAAGCTCCTTGGAAGAATACTGCATGAGCTTTCCGTCCAGTTCCCTTTCAGCCTTCATTCAATAAATGGAGGGCTGAAATCAAATGCGATCCCTCGGGAAGCCGAAGCTGTAATCTATTTAACTTCAGATGTTTCAATCGATCTGCCAAAGCTGGTGTCCCACTGGGAACATGTTCTTAAAAATGAGCTGCGGACAGCTGATCCTGGAATCTCAGTTACAGTCGAAGAAGCCGCGGAAAGCCCGGACAAATTATATTCCGTCAAAACCACACAAAACGTGATCACCTCACTCATGCTGATCCCAAATGGTGTGCTGTCCATGAGCCAGGAGATTGAAGGTTTAACAGAGAGTTCAACCAACCTTGGAGTGGTAACGAGCAACAGCCAGGAAGTTCGTTTTGTCAGTGAGATACGAAGCTCAGTGAAAAGTCTGAAGCAGCAGACTGTTGAGCAGAATAACCTGATTGCACAGCTTACAGAATCTCGGTTCTCTACAGAAGCTGATTATCCAGAATGGCCTTACCGCCCAGATTCAAAAGTCCGCCGCTTGTTCGAAACGGTCTACAAAGATTTATACGGCAATCCTCCAGAGATCGTAGCCATTCATGCCGGTCTGGAATGCGGAATTTTCACAGAAAAACTTCCACATATCGATGCCATTTCCCTTGGTCCTGATATGTTTGATGTGCATACTCCTGAAGAACACCTCAGTGTACCTTCCACCATTCGGACATGGGATTATTTGAAGGCTGTTTTGCAGGAAATGAACTACTTTTATAAATCATGATAACGCACACCCCGGGCTGAAGGGATATTTACCATTCTATGCGCAAACAAAAAAGAGGACGGCTCATCCAATTGAGTCGTCCTCTTTTTATCATTTTAGTCTTAGAAGTCAAAGTTATCCGGATCGGGCCCGACTCTTTGATCTTCGTTTAGCGTATTGATTTTCTCCATGTCTTCCGCGCTTAGTTCAAAGTCAAAGACTTCGGAGTTTTCTTGAATTCTATGGTCTTTTACGGATTTCGGAATGGTCACAACACCATTTTGAAGATCCCAGCGCAGGATGACCTGTGCCACGGATTTGTTGTGTTTTTCCGCAATCTCAGAAAGTACTGGATTGTTTAGGAGCTCACCCTGCATCAGAGGGCTCCACGCTTCCATCTGAATTTTGTTTTCTTTACAGAAAGCAAGCAATTCTTTTTGAGCTAACAGCGGATGAAACTCTACCTGGTTAACCATCGGTACAATCTCACTGTCTGCCATTACGTCTTTTAAATGGTGGACGTGGAAGTTACTCACACCGATCGCCCGGACACGGCCGTCTATGTATAATTTCTCCAAAGCACGCCATGTTTCTTTATATTTCCCTTCCACTGGCCAGTGAATGAGATAAAGATCCACATAATCAAGCTGAAGCTTTTTGAGAGATTCCTCATATGCTGCTAAAGTTGTTTCATAACCTTGATCTGCATTCCATACTTTCGTCGTGATGAATAATTCTTCACGCGGGATGCCGGAATCTTTGATCGCACGGCCAACGCCTTCTTCATTTCCGTATACTGCTGCTGTATCAATGCTTTTATATCCTTTGCTCAAAGCCGATTTAACGGATTGGTAGACTTCGTCCCCTTCTTCCACTTTATAAACCCCAAGGCCGAACCAAGGCATTTTAACGCCATTGTGCAATGTTGTTGTGTCTTGAAGATGTTTAGCCATCTTATTCCCTCCTTAGATTATGAATATATCGACATTTTCGCATAAATCTTCAAAAACAAGAAAAGATATGCCTTACAAGTGTGCAGGCGTTTGCCTTTACGAATATACCCATAATCAAGGAAAGAAAAAAACGTTTCTTCTTTTAGATTCTGATGCTTTTTATTGTAAAATTGAGGCCGTCTTTTCAAAACATTTACAATTATGTGCAGGAGTGTTTCCTTTTTTATGGAATACTACATTCATGTAGAAGTAAGTTACGCGGAGGTGTTTTGATGAAAAATAATGTCATTGACTTCCCTAAGCAAGTGAGCAGAGATGTTATTCTTGAAAACGAACTGGACTTGATCACCGAGATTCGGGCACTTCTCAGTGAGTTTCAAAATGATTATCCGCTGCTGATTAAACGTGCGATCCTGACACGGGTCGATCTGTTAACGAAGCAACTCGTAACGATGAATTAACAAACGTTTCTTTGGTACTCGTTCAGCAGGCCGTCAAGCTCCTGGCTGCACTGGACCGTTTCATGACTAGTAAACCCTCTGAGAAATGCCAGCCTGATTAGCTCTTCTTTTTTTACTCCAATCGATTCTAAAAGCCATTTTTGGCGATACTCTACATTACTCACACACAATGCTCTCCTTTTCTATCAATTCCAACATATTCAGATACACAAGTGATATTATCTATAAAAAGTTGACGTTTGAGAAGAGATTCAACAAAAGAAGTGATAAAGTTACAAAACAATACAAACTTCCCTTTGAAAAGCCGCGTTATCATATAGGCTTTTGGTCATACTATTGTAAAAAGACAGGAGAATCCTTTTGAGATACGTCAAATTTATCGTCTTGTCACTGGGGGTTATTTTCCTTGCCGGCATGTGGTATTTCGAAATCATAAGCTGGTTCAAATGAAAAGCTGAAGCTAGACTTTACTTCCTCGAAAAAAAAAGGGGCTGTCCAAGAAGTCTGTAAGCTGTTGATTTTCGTTCCAGGCTGCTCGCTTTTACCGGCGCGAGCTCCTACTTTCGCGGGGCGTGCGGTGAGCCTTACCGCGTGAACGCCTACTTTTTGGTGCAAGCACCGGCGGGAGTCTCACCTGTCACGCTAGTCCCGCAGGACAAGGAAAGCTTCGGCAGCGTTATATCGCACGAAGAAAATGTGAAGTTCATTTTCGAGGAGTCTCGCATCTTCCACTTCAATTAACTTTTCATTGAAGATTTTTCAAGCCAAAAAGGGGCTGCCTGAAGGTCAATTTTCGACTTTCTGGACAGCCCCTTTCCTTTATTATTCTTCAGTAAGGTTTTGTTTGTTGGCGGATACGACCTTTGTTAAGTCAATAAGCTGATCGGTCAGTGCAGACACTCTTAACGTAGCCAATTCTTCTGACAGCTCCCGTTCTTCATTGAAATGAAGGGGATCAGCGACAAATTGATCCGGCAGTACAAGGCTGTATAAACCTCTCATCACCGTACGCAGGTTGTTTAATGCGTTAATTCCGCCTTTTCCGCCGCCAGCAGCCGCTGCGATGGCAACTGGCTTGTTCTTAAAATGGCCGCCGCTTAAAAAATCAAGTGCATTTTTTAAAGCTCCGCTCATTCCATTGTGATATTCCGGCGTGCAAATAAAAAAACCATCCGCTTCATCAGCCGCTTTACTCAAACCGCGAACAGCTTCATCCTCCCGCTCCGCCGTATCTCCCGTGAATAATGGAAGACGGTCTTTTCCCGCGTCGAAAAAGGACACATCTATACCTTTTTCTTTCAGAACGTTTGCTGCATACTCGGCAATGCCTCTGGTTCTTGATTCCGCAGTTGGACTGCCGTTCATAACTAAAATTTTCATGTTCATTACCTGCCTTTTAAATTTCCAAAATGTTCTTACCTGTATATATTATACTTAAATTTTGAAATAGGTTAAGTATTCTGTTTCTGAGCTTTAAAGGCAGGGAACAATGTCTTCTGCACAGAGTGTTAGGCGCCTGCATACACTAGATTGTCATAAAGGCTACTTAAAACGAGAGGTGAAACGAACGTGCTACCTTATCCAGGTCCTCCTTTACCCTATCCGGGGCCAGCACCCTTTTCAGGACCTCCTGGGCCTCAAGGATGGGCCGGTCCAGGCCCGGGTTATCCAAACCCGGGCTATCCAGACCCGGGCTATCCAAACCCGGGCTATCCAGACCCGGGCTATCCAGGTCCAGCTCCAGGTGCCGGGGGTTACTTCACTCCATACAATAATCCCCTGAAGTTATCGACCTTGACAGCCGTCGAGTGGTTTGTTAAACGGGGATTGACTGAAGCGCCGAAAACCTCCTATGAACATGCTTTGCGGGAGGTTGCTGCCATGGCTTATCTGTACGGAAAAGGCTACCCTCAGCAAGCCGCTTACCAAATGGTAGAATCATGGGAATTGGATGAAAAGTTTTATCCAGGCGAGAGACATGAAAATTATTGAAATGCTAGAGGATACAGTAATGTATTCTCTTTTTTTTTGCGAAAATGATAAAAGACAAGGAAGAATTCCCTGCCTTTTTAGCTATCAATCATTGCAGAAATGATGTTGCCTTATAATTTACGCCAATTCCATTTCCTCCAGCTTTGCCTGAGTCTACCACTTTAAGATAATAATCCCCTGATCCAGCGAGATTGATCACTTTTTGATAGCCTACTCCCTTTTCTGTTATCCAAGGTGTCTGGCCTACTTTTTCATCCGGGAAAAATAAATGCTTTTGCCAAAGCTCAAGTTTCAGCTTTCCGCTTCCTGTCGTCTTCTTTATCGAAATGGTCGCATAGGTGTCGTCAAACGAAACAGCAGACGAGGACTTATCTCCTCCATATGACCTTACTTGGACTGAGCTGGCTGCATAAACAGTGCCTGTTACCAATAAAAGGAATGCTGTTAAAAGGATAATTTTTGCCTTCAAAACAAAATCACCTCGCGTATATGTTATTTCAACATAATAACATACGCGCGAGGCTAACTTGACTGATATTCATAAAACAGTAGGTTTATCCTATTTACTGCTTTTTTTCATTGAAATAATGGACCCCATAGGCTGAACCTTCTGAAACCATTTTTGAATCTTCAAAATCGCTCGGATCAGGATGGCCGCCTTTTTCCACAGGGAGAACCTTCGTTCTATCTGAATAGTCAGGCTTAATTTTCCTCTTAATGTTTTTCAATGCAAGTTTTGTTCGAATTCTGTTAGGCTTTGATGATAACCATACGGCTGCAGCCGAAGTACCTATACCCACTAATATCCATGGTTTCATACTCATTGTTTGTTTCATATTCGAACCCTCCTTAGTGGTTTATACCCTGTTTGAAGAAGTGATAACCTGTAAAAACATTTCATTTTATTTACAAAAAAATAATTCGTTAGCCATGTGTATGAACCGATGGAAATATCGGCATATTAACCATAATTAGGATATTAAGGAGGCAGAATTCGTGAAGACCATATTTTTCAACATGCTTCTTTTCCTCATTTTACTGATTACCGCCGGAACGCCGACACTTGCCAACCCGCTCAGCCAAGAAAATAATGAAAATAAAAGCGGTTCATCCATCTATGTCCTGTCACAGCGAAAAATGGATGTAACAGGTGACCGGCGCCCTGACGTAGTAACGTTAATGGGCCAAAAGGAAAAACAGGAGAATATTTACTCTGAAAATCTATTTTTGATTCTTCAAGACTCAGCAACCCATCGGTTCACAACCTTAAATTTAAATGATGGGGGATATCATCCTCACATTCAGTTCTTTGATTTCAATGGTGACCATATTCCTGAGACATACATTTCGGCTGAAACAGGCGGGCGCGGAGGAACTTCTGTCTTTCATCTAGTATCTGCAAAAAATAACCATGTGTTCGAAATTCCGGTTCCTTCCTCTTTAGGAATCAGCGGAAGATTTACAGATGGCTACAACGCTACGATTTTAGTTAAAAACACTGGAAAAATCACTTCTATTAATTTAAAAGAACGAAAACAAAAATATGATACCTCTGAGGTCTATAAAAATGGTACCCTTGTAAAACCGATCAAGGTATCCGCTAATAAATTCAGCATGCTCACACCTGTAGACATAAATGGTGATGGCATATTCGAATTGCGGGGTGTTCAGAGAATATCCGGGATCGCCAACGCAGACTCAGTTGCCTTCGCAGACTCTGTCTGGAAATTTCAGTACACGCGCTGGGAGCTTGTGAGCAGCAGCGTACATAAAGCAAACTGAACTTAACAAAAGCCAGCGGCGAAAGGTATTCTTAAATACCTTTCGCCGCTGGCTTTCCGTTTTCGTGCCGCTTGTTTTGTTGCTGCTGCTAAAAATCACCTGAGAAGTAGCGTCCGAGTCCATAATATTACCGTATATTAAGTTGGCAAATTAAAAAAGAGCGGCTCTCATTACGCCCAAGGAGCCTCCGCTTCATTAGTTTTTATCCTGGTTTTGGTGTTCCTGCTTCAAGTTTTTTATGTACTTCCGCTTATTTTTGGCGAATTCATTAATGGTTTCCCGTTTCTTATCCATTGTTCATTTTCTCCTTTTGAACCAATTCTTCTATCATGGGGATTAAGTCATTGCTGATTGTCGGTGCCGCTTTCGCCTTTTATTTTAAGCGCGAAACAGAGACATTTTTTCCCTCGTAATTGTCTGGCCGTTTATCGGAATTGCTGTCAAACAGACAGATTTACAAGACATTAAACTAGCCGCACTATTAGTGGCTGGCGTTCTTGCGCTTCATGTCATCTACCGTCTATTTCCAAGAAACAAGCATTTCAAACACCGCCTTCAATAAACAGATAAAAAAATAGGTTGATCTGCATAAGCAGTCAGCCGTTTTTTTTTTTTGAATTTCTATTGGGAATCTCCGTAAGAAAATGGCTGATTTTTATAAAAAATCCTGTATACTTCATATAGGCATAATGAGAATACAGGAGGCCTCTATGGATAAACAAAAGTGCCCTTTTCCGGTATTTATTCCGTTAATCGTCGGTATTGTCGCCGTTTCTTTTTCTTCTATTTTTGTTAAGCTTTCTGATGCTCCCGTTTCCGTTCAAGGGATGTACAGGCTGCTTTTTACTGTTCTGTTCATGCTTCCTTTTGCAGGTAAGCAGTTCAAGCATTCGAAACAAGTTACGCCTCGTCAGTGGCTGCTACTTTTTTTGTCGGGAATGTTTCTTGCTCTTCATTTTTTGCTCTGGATGGGTTCCCTGAAGCTGACGACTGTCGCAAGCTCTACGATCATACTCGCTTTGCAGCCTGTCTTTGTTCTGATTGGGGCCTTCTTTCTATTTAAAGAAAGAACCACCGCCGCTTCGCTTGCTGGGATGGGGGTCGCCATCTGCGGCGCTGTGCTGATTGGCTGGGGTGACGTTGGCATATCGCCCGAAAATTTGCTTGGAGACGTACTTTCCCTTCTTGGGACGCTTGCAGTAGCAGTTCATATGCTGATCGGACAGCATCTTTTACGGCGTATTCCTTCTTATTTTTATAGTCTTTCTGTTTTTGTATCCGCTATTGCTGTTTTTGCTCTTTATAATTTGGGGGCTGGCATCGCTATGGCCGGTTATTCCAAACATGATTGGACCGTTTTCTTTTTACTTGCCATTGTTCCCACCGTCTTCGGCCATGTCCTCTTTAACTGGCTGATGAAATACGTAAGTGCAACAACCATCTCTGTCAATATCCTTGGTGAGCCTGTTGGCGCGAGCATACTGGCCTATTTCATGCTGAATGAGCATATATCTGCATTCCAGGCAGCCGGAGGTTTTCTTGTCTGCACAGGGCTGTATCTATTTTTGAGAACAAACAGGCCCTCACATCCTGTAAATGATCCTGCTGTTTCTCATGGTGTATAGATGCAGAAGTTGATAAAAACCGTTAAAAGAGGTACGTTTATAGAGTTAATGCAGGTTATCGTTTTAAAATAAAAATACATAGATATATGATTTGATCAGGAGGGGACTCAAGATTGGAAAATAAAAAAGCGTTGCCAATCTTATTCTTAGTCATGTTTTTAGTGATGGTTGGATTCGGAATCATTATTCCTGTCCTTCCTTTTTTTGCGGAAAAGGTCGGAGCAAATCCGGCACAGCTCGGTTTGCTGATGGCTGTTTATTCATTGATGCAGCTTCTTTTCGCCCCTATCTGGGGAAGAGTTTCTGACAGGATCGGCCGGAAACCGGTCATGCTAATCGGAATCGCCGGACTTTCTATTTCCTTCTTTTTGATGGCTGTCTCCAGCCAGCTCTGGATGCTTTTTGCGGCACGGATTATCGGCGGCCTGCTTTCATCCGCCAACATGCCAACAACGATGGCTTATGTAGCCGATATTACGACCCCGGAAAACCGGGGTAAAGGTATGGGTATCCTCGGTGCAGCTGTCGGTCTTGGTTTTATTTTCGGCCCGGCTATCGGTGGTGTTTTTTCCAAGACGAGCTTGAACACACCGTTTTATCTTGCTGGAATTTCATCAATTATCACGTTTTTTCTCGTTCTTTTCGTATTGAAGGAATCACTGCCTAAAGAGCTCCGGACGAATGGACCGTCTGAACCTGGATCGAGATGGAAAGCTTTTACGGGAGCCATATCCATTCTGTTCGTGCTTCAGCTGTTCATTTCCCTTTCGTTATCAGGACTTGAAGCGACTTTCGCTTATTTTGCTGCAAAAAAAGCTGGACTTGATACCAATCACCTTGGCTACATATTTATGATCATGGGGTTTGCAGGTGCTCTTGTTCAAGGAGGACTTGTCGGCAGACTGACCAAAAAATTCGGCGAAGGAAAAGTCATCCAGGCCGGCATTGTCATTTCTGCTGCCGGGTTTGGTTTGATCCTTCTAGTTCATAACTTTACGACGGCGGCCATCTATCTTTCTATTTTCGGGATTGGCAATGGTGTAATCCGCCCTAGTGTCTCTGCACTTTTAACAAAAACATCAACATCAGGGCATGGCAGTGTAACCGGACTGCTCTCTTCCTTTGATTCGCTTGGACGGATCATCGGGCCTCCGCTTGGCGGCTGGCTGTTTTCTGTTGCAGCGGGACTTCCGTATATCTCAGGAATCATATTGTCCGTCATCGCCCTCGTCCTTTATCAGTTTTATAGTGTGCGGGCAAAAGCCTCAATATCCGCGGCATAAGAAGCATAAAAGAATAGAAAAAGCGACAAGGAGAATTCTCCCTGTCGCTTTTTTTTGATTTTTTGGCGTGCCAGGCACCGTAATTACACAAGTGTCAAAAGGCGGTGCCTGGCACCGTACATGTATTGGTAAGCGTTTTATTTTCCTTTCTGAATAAAACCTACTACACTGAAGCTATATACTTTCGTTTATATAATAGGAGGGTCACAATGTCTGTTTATGAATATCGAGCAAAGACGATCACGGGGGAAGAAAAATCACTCAGGGACTACGAGGGCAAGGTTTTAATCATTGCCAACACAGCGAGTAAATGCGGTTTTACTCCTCAATATAAGGAACTTCAGGCACTTTACGACCAGTACAAGGAACAAGGTCTTGAAATCCTTGGCTTCCCTTGTAACCAGTTTGCAGGCCAGGAACCTGGGAGTGAAGAAGAAATTCAGGAGTTTTGCGAATTGAATTATGGAGTGAAATTCCCCATGTTCGCAAAGGTTGATGTAAAAGGAGACAACATTCATCCTCTCTTTGCTTTCCTGACAAAAGAAGCGCCCGGCATTTTAGGCTCAAAGGTGGTCAAATGGAATTTCACAAAGTTTCTTGTTGATCGAAATGGAATTGTTGTATCCCGCCATTCTCCTCAGACATCACCCAAAGATATGAAAAAAGAAATTGAATCGCAGCTTGCACAGCAATAAAAAGATTTTCCATAAAACGCACGCCCTGGAATACGGTCCAGAGCGTCGTTTTTTCTTTGCTCCAGAATTTAGGCTTGCCATCAAGGCATTCGTCCAGACCGAGTGGCTGATCCTTCATATACTGTATCGAGGATGTTGGAATAGTATTTTGAAGGAGGAATTTAATATGTATGCAAACGCACCGATTAATGTACCGATGAATGCTCCGCTAAACGTTCCTGTTGCAGCTTCTTACGGGTACGGTTATGGCGGCGGATGTCACGGATATGGCGGCTACGGTTACGGCGGCGGAAGAGGATTTGCGATTATTATCGTATTGTTTATCCTCTTGATCATCATCGGCTGTTCGTGCGGGATCGGCCATCTCGGTGGATGTGAATCCAGCAGCAGCTGCTAATTTTACTGCAGAATAAAAAGATCCAGGCGGAAGCGCCTGGATCTTTTTGTTTGGTTTTGGTTTTGGTGCCTGGCACCGTAATTACACACTTGTGTAATTGTGGTGCCAGGCACCAACCATTTTAGCAGCTTTTATTCTTCGTCTCTGTTGATCACCATTCCATCAACATGACGTTTGCTCAAGAGCCGGTCTTTTTTTCGGTTTTCCTTGGTTTCAAAAACAATATCCATATCATATCCCTCGGGATACAGCTCGGTTCTTGAAATATGGAGGGTGAGGCGAAGCTTATGGATCTTCACCTTTTCTCCTTGGACAATCACTTCGTATTCTCCTCTTTTATCTTCTTCCGAACAGATGATGCCCGCCGTTTTTAAACTGGATACATACACCCGATCCCCCACTTCGAATGTCCGGGCTTCCGGTTTTTCTTCCGTTTTCTTTTCTGCCTCTCGTATCTTGCGGTTTCTCCCTTCTTCTGCTTCTCTTCTTTTCCTTATCATTTGCGTTTGTGCTTCTACATGCAGTAAATCGAACATAGTGCTCTCTTTCTTTTCTGAAACCTCTTTGCTCGTTATTTGTTTTGCCCTTGTGATCAGCTTTTGTTCGAGACCCAGCTTCCACGCGATGGAAAAGGCCTGGCTTTCACCAGCTTCCCCAATCTTCAGCTCATAAAGCGGCTTTAGAGATTCGAGGTCAAAAGCCATCGATGCGTTCTCAAATCCTGGAGTAAGATAAGCAAAATCTTTAATCTCACTGTAATGGGTCGTGGCTAGAATGGAAGCGCCTCTCTCAAACAATTCTTCAAGAATGGCTACAGCCAGCCCCATTCCCTCAGCAGGATCGGTTCCCGCACCAAGTTCATCGAGGATGACAAGCGTATCAGGACCGGCCTTCTGAAGGATGGAGATAATGTTCGTCATATGCGCCGAAAATGTGCTCAGCGACTGTTCAATGTTCTGATGGTCACCGATATCTGTCAGCACCTCTGAATAGATTCCAAATTCGCTCCCCTCTCCAGCAGGAATATGAAGCCCCGACTGAACCATCAGCGTCAGCAGTCCTGCCGTTTTTATGGCTACCGTCTTTCCGCCGGTATTCGGACCCGTAATAACGAGTGCTCCATAGTTTTCACCTAGTCGGAAATTCAAAGGAACAGCATGGCTTCCGAGCAGCGGATGCCTTCCTTCATGGATAATGGTCCGTTTTTCACGATTAAGTGAAACCTCCCTGCCATCAAGGGCGATGCTGTATTTGGCTTTGGCAAAAATAAAATCATAATGAAGCATCCCTTCAATATTAACTGAGATCTCATGTTTGCAGCCTGCAACCAGACCTGTTAATCTGCCCAGCACCCTTGCTGTTTCGATGTCTTCCTCTGCCTGCAGAAGCTGAAGCTCATCCTGCAGCTTGCGGACATCTTTCGGTTCTATAAAAACGGTGGATCCGCTGGAAGAGGAATCAATGATCTGCCCATCCATGCTCCGTTTAAATTTACTTTTTACAGGGATGACATACCTTCCGTCTCTCACCGAAATCATTGGTTCCTGAAGCATATCCCGATAGGCCGGTGATTTTAGAATATGATCCAGCTTCGCTTTGATTTTTTCCTCACAGGCCAGCATCCTCTTTCTTACTTTTTCAAGCGGCTTGCTGGCTCCGTCATCCACTCTTCCGTTACGGATACAGCGCTGAATTTCAGATTTGAGGTCTTTCAGTTCAAACAGAGAGTATGCATAAGCAGATACAGTTGGTGCAAGAAATTCTTTGTCCTTCATATACCGCTGCAAACGCTCTACGTTTTCTGCAAGCCCGCAAATAAGCTGCAGCTGTTCAGGGCTTAAGAGAAGGCCTTTATCCGGAATCGTCATCACATGGTCGATCCCGTTCAAGTTCGCAATAGGAACGCTTGAAGACTTTCTAAGAATTGCTGCCGCTTCCGTCGTCTCTCTTAGCCAATTCTTAATGATTGTGATCTGTCCAGAGGGCATTAGCTCTAAAATTTTTCTTTTTGTACTCTCGTTTAATCCATACGCAGATAATGTTTCTGTAATTTTATTAAATTCGAGCATGTTAATTGTATGGGTGTTCAAAGGTAGTTGCCTCCTCATATTTTTTCGAATTGCTAATCTATAAAACAGTTCCCCCTTTCCCGGGAACAGGGCCAGATCATGACAATAAAAAAGGCAGAAATGGACCGCCGCCATTTCTGCCTGTTATCAATTTTCGTGTGGAAGGATACGCCTCTCCATACAGCTGTCCCCTGACTTATGGAAGCTGTAAAAAGCATAAAAAAATACGCCCAAAGAGCGCGGCATCGTTCGTTGCACAAAATACGTACACGAAAATGATAATGTTGTATGCTGACCGCTGTTCTTAACTATTGGTGGCCGCAAAAAGACATCAAGAATACAACCGCTTCAAGCACGGCCTTTTTGCTCCAACTATCCAATTCGCTTAGTTAAGAACGTGAACGCTCATCCACACAACTCCCTTCCTTTTGTTACTTCCATCATATGTAAAACCCTTTCCTTTGTCAACATGATGGGTAAAAAAATCCGCAGAGAGCCGACTCTCCACGGATATTCCTGTCTCCTATTCTGCCACCGGCACCTTTTCTTTTTCTGCCCCCTTGCCGCTTTTTGACAGACGGACCGGATAGATGCTGTTCACTGGAATAAACTCATCCTCCTGTTCTAGAGGGAGCGGTCCTTCATAAAGCAGGGCAGCAAGGGAAGTATGCTGAAAACGAAGAGAAGTCCGGTCTAAAATGATTCCATGCCTTTCAATGGCTGAAACCCTTTCCTTTGTAAAATCAATTTTTTCACCGACGAGAAGGTAGGTATTCACCTCTTGTTCTTGTTTCTTAGGGCAGAGTTCCGATACAGCCGGTTTGTTTCTATATACTTCCCTAGTTTCATAGATCGATAATAAGTCTTCCACAATGGCACTTGCTGTTGCTTCTGCACCAGCTCCCGGCCCTTGCAAGGTCAAACAGCCGAGAAGGTCTGTCTGAATACGGACGGCATTGTCCACGCCTTCCACACCATACAGCGGATGATCGCTATCCACAAATACAGGCTGTACCTGGAGATCAAGTCTATCGTTTAAAAGAACGAGATGCTTCAGCCGAAGCCCCAGCTGCTCAGCCAGTTGAATCTCTTCAAGAAGCACATTTCCAATCCCCTCCACCTGCACTTCTTCCCAGGATGGCTGCACGCCATAAATCCATTTGCTCAGCACCATCGCTTTGTAGAATGCGTCCAAGCCTTCGATGTCATTTGTCGGATCCGGCTCTGCATATCCTTTTTTCTGTGCCAGTTTCAGCGCTTCTTCAAACGAGGAACCTGTCGTTCTCATGTACGAAAGAATGAAGTTGGACGTTCCATTTAAAATGGCTTCTACATGCTGAATCCGATTGATTCTTAAAAGCTCCCTCAATGTTCTCAAAATCGGTATTCCTCCGCCTACGCTCGCTTCATAGACAAAACGGACACCCTTTGCGGCAGCACGCTCTGTTAATTCTTCTCCATGCCTGGCAATCAAATCTTTATTCGCAGAAATCACATGGCATCCCGCTTCAAGTGATTGTATGATGTAAGACCGTGCAGGCTCGATTCCGCCAATCGCCTCAATGACCACATCAGGCACTTCTTCCCCGATCGCCTTCTCGAATTCGGACGTCAACGGTACCCCCTTTACGAAAGGCCTTGCTTTGGAAGAATCCTTAATCAAAATACTGGACAGCTTCAGACGATGACCCAGCAATTCTTCTAAAGCACCTTTTCTATCCATGATGGATGTATATACGCCGGATCCTACAGTCCCCAGCCCCAGCAGTGCTATTTTTAATTCTTTCAACACAATCACTCCTTCTGCAAAAGCAAATTTTTTATTAGTGGATGAATGGTATCTGTATGATGGCAAAAGAAAAAACCTCTTCCTAAAGAAGAGGTCTGCAGTCCGGCCTCCTCTTATCATCCAGGGTTCTTTCCTGCAGGTAGTAGCACCTTTTCAAGTAGAATACTTGAAGGTTGCCGGGCTTCATCGGGCCTTTCCCTCCGCCACTCTGGATAAGAGTATTATCATGAGATTGAAACATGTTATGTAGCACTTTATTTTTTTAGTACAAAAAACCCCCTTATCACGAAGATAAGAGAGCTGTATGGTTCCGATCCGTCTCTTATCTCCCAAAGTTTTACCTTTGAAGGATTTAGCACCTTTTCAAGTAGAATACTTGAAGGTTGCCGGGCTTCATTGGGCCTTTCCCTCCGCCGCTCTTGATAAGCTTCATTAAATTAGTCTTACTCTATCACGGCAAACAGGAGAGCGTCAACCATTATTCAGATATTTCTGGAATCATTGCAGATTATTTTTGGTATGATAGAAACACATAAATAAAAGGGGTGGAAGGTTTGGGCAAGAAAATCGTATTCACCGGGGGAGGTTCCACCGGGCACGTTTCTGTTAACCTGGCTCTGATTCCTTTGTTCTTAAAAGAAGGCTGGGAAGTCAGCTATATCGGTTCAAAAGGAGGAATTGAACGGCAACTGACAGAAACCATCGAAAGCGTCCGCTATTACAGCATCTCTACTGGTAAACTAAGGCGCTATTTTGACTGGAACAATTTTAAAGATCCGTTCCGTGTCATGCAAGGAGCATTTGAAGCATTTCGGCTCATCAAGACCATAAAACCAGACGTGGTCTTTTCAAAGGGTGGTTTCGTATCCGTTCCCGTAATCCTCGGCAGCCGGATGAACAAGGTGCCAATTGTGACCCATGAATCCGATCTTAGTCCAGGGCTTGCAAACCGTCTTTCACTCCCCTTCGCTAACAAAGTGTGTACAACGTTCCCCGAAACCACTGATCATCTTCCAAGGGAAAAAGCGGTATACGCGGGTGCTGTTATCCGTAAGGAGCTGCATGAAGGGATCGCAGTCAAGGGGAGAGCTTTCTGTGGTTTGATTCCTGGTAAACCGATCATCTTGATCATGGGAGGAAGTCTCGGATCAAAAAAAATAAATGAGGCCGTAAGATTAAGCCTTGACGCTCTGCTTCCCCGCTTTCAAATCATTCATCTTTGCGGAAAAGGCCAGAAGGATTCTTCCATTCTGAAAAAAGGCTACATCCAGTTCGAATATGTATCGGATGAGCTCGCAGATATCCTTGCAGCAACGGATTTTGTCATTTCAAGAGCAGGCTCTAATTCTATCTTTGAGTTTTTGTCACTGAGAAAGCCAATGCTTCTCATTCCACTCTCAAAAGAAGCAAGCCGCGGAGATCAAATTGAAAATGCCCGATCATTTGAAAAACAAGGCTATTGCGAAGTTCTGTTTGAAGAAGACCTGACTGCTGAATCCCTTATGCAAGGCATTGAGCAGCTTTATTCAAATCAGGAAGCCTATATCAGCAGAATGGAAGAAAGCCAGCTTAGTAATGCGTTAGACCATCTGTTTTCCATCATTAAAGAAGAAGCAAAAGGATGACTTTCCCCATTCCTCCTCTGAGATGGGGAAAAGCTATGAGAGGAAAAAGCAATAGATAAGCTTGGCCCAAATAATGCGGTGCAAGCTTTTTTATTGTGCGTCGGGACAGAAAGCTGAAATGAACTTGTCAAATCGCTGAAATAAGGATTTATGTTCAAATTCGCCTTAATTATTTTCAACAAATCCTATATATGTTCAAAAATCATAGTTCGCCCGATTATTTCTTATGGTTATATTTTCCCAGCGCAGATCTGTCTCAGACCTTCCAATGCGTGCTGTTTATCCATGCCCTGGGCAGATATGCAGCATAGCCCGGCAATACCGCGAAGCTTACTCATACTAAGAATGCTTTTAGCGTTCATCTGGCAGTTATCAAGTTCAAAATAGATCTGGCACTCTTCATATTCGTTCGCCTTAAGAACGAGCTTGTTAATTGTCGCAGAATTCATTTTTTCCTGTAAAAAGCAATATGTCTTCATTACCTTCCACTCCTATTCTTTTTCCCTGCCATTTTAATGCACTATCATTAAGCACATGTTAAGCTGGTTTAGCTTTTATGCACACCAATGAGGATATGCGTGCACACTCGCCTTTATGTGAGTAAGAATGAATTTAGGAAAAAGGACTTGATTAGCGGTTTAAAGATATTTTTCAAGAATATGAAGAAGCTTTCCCTCGCTTTCCTTTACTTCTATTTCTGCAAAACCCATTCTGAACCAAAAAGAAAGCGCAGGGATATTCCCGCTAAGTACACCGAGACGCAAGTATTGTTTGTTATTTTTCTTTATCTCTTCTTCGCATGCCAGATAGATTTCCTTTGCGATCCCCTGTCTGTGGAAAGTGCTGTGTACCATTAAAAATCCAAGCCAAGGTTTATGGTCCTTCGGATTGTTCAGAATGTACTCAACGATCGCAGCGTTGTTGCCATCCGCTTTAATCAAATAGCGTTGTCTAGGGGATCCTTCCAATCCCTTTAAGTCTTCCGTCACCTCTTCAAATGTAACTTCGCCACGACCGTAAAACAGCTTATTGTAAAACGGATTGGTGTTCATGATCTCCAGTTCGTCCATAGTTTTGTCAGGACCGCTCTTCTCCCATGTCAGCACAACGTCTTTCCCCTTTTATCTGAATCCATCATAACCTGTATACTATCGTTCTTTCTAAATAAGAAAAAGCGCACCCTTGATTAGAGTACGCCCTCCTTGCTATTTATTCTCTTTGATATTTTTTGCTTCAGTTATGTCTCCCTGATTGGCAATCGAATCAGCAAACGTTCCTTTTGGAATATCAGCTTTTCCTTTTCGCTGTTCAGCGTTTTGCTTGCGGATTTTTTCACTGTTAGCCATAACGGCACCTCCTCTTTGGTTATTACCGTAACCATTTTCGAGGAGTCTATTCTTCTATTGCTCAAAATTAATATAAGCGTTCCGTGGATCTTCCTTCTTTTTAATCATATCGGTTTCATAGAGCCAATCCGAAACCTTTTTCCATGAACGCTTGTCCTGATAGCCAAAAGGCTTCTTTCCGCTGTCCATTAAAGGCAGCAGGATCTGCAGGCTTTTCTTTTCTACGTTTTGATCCAGCGGGAATTCTTTGTTTTCATGCTTAAATAAGACATTCAGTGCCTGGTCCGGATAATCGTGTACATCCTTTTGGCCTTTTTTCAGCGCATTCCAAAACTTCTGGTAAAGCTTTCGGTTCTTTTTCAGTCCATCTTCACTGGAAACAAGAACGAGCTCATAATAATCAGGAACACCGTACTTTACAGGATCAATGGACCGTACAGGATGGCCCTCTTTATTCAAGAGAATCTGTTCATGGTTGATATACCCTCCAGATATTCCATCGACTTTGTGAGCCGCCATCGCGGGGATGATATCCCAGCCGACATCTGTCATCTTCACTTTTTCAGGATTGCCTCCATCATGTTTCACCATTGTTTTGACCATCGCTTCATTGATGGGAATAGAAGGATAGCCTACATTCTTCCCTTCCAGATCTTTGGGTGAACGAATCGAACTGTTTTTAGGAACCATCAAATGGTTTAATGGATGCCTGACCAGCGCTCCCAAGGAAACAACAGGAATATCTTCTGACCTGGAAAGAACGACCTGAGGCTGGTACGTTAATGCAAGATCGGTCCTGCCGGCAGCCACCAGTTTTAACGGATCGTTCGTTTCTGCTGGCATCTTCACATCAACCTGGATGCCTTCTTTCTTAAAATATCCTTTTTTGATGGCGTCATAAATGCCGGCATGTACTGCATTCGGATACCAATCGAGCATGATGCTGACTTTTTTAAGATCCCCTTTTCCTCCTTGATTGGCTGTGTCCCCTGAGGAACAAGCACTTAAAAGGAGAAGCAGGCTCCCAAAGAAGAACCAGCTACTTCGTTTTATCCATTTGTTCATGTTGTACATCCTCTCTGTTAGCTTTCCATTTAAACATTTGTTTTTCTGCGAGTGCAGCTGCTCCGAACAAACACATCCCGAGCAATGACAATAGAAAAATGGCAGAAAATACTCCTTCTGCATTTAGGCTTCCCGACATTCTTCTGGAATAATAGCCAAGCCCCTCGCTGGCACCAAGCCATTCGCCGATCGTCGCTCCTACTACTGAAAATACAGCGGCGAGTTTTATCCCTGAAAAGAAAGCCGGAAGCGCCATTGGCAGCTGCACCTTTTTGAAGACCTGCCATCTCCGTGCTCCCATGGAACGCAGAAGATCCACATAATCCCGGTCATGATGGTTCAAACCATCATACGTGCTGACGACGATGGGAAAGAAGGCAATCAGTACGGTAACCGCCACTTTGCTCCAGATGCTGTAGCCGAACCAAAGGACAAAGATCGGAGACAGTGCAATGATCGGTATCGTCTGGGAGATCAAGACCGCAGGATAGACCATTTTCTGTACAGATTTGAAAAAAAACATGGCAGCAGCAAGCGAAACACCTGCAACGGCTGCGATCAAAAAACCTAGGATGGCTTCCTTGAATGTCGCCCATGTATGTCCTAGAAGAACCTCTTTGTTTTCAAAGAGCGAAACGAGGATGCCTGTAGGGGCCGGCAAAATAAACGAAGGCACCCTGTCTGTCCTCACAAGCCATTCCCATAGTACGAGCAAGACGGCGGCAGCAGCCAAAAATAAATAATAGTCTTTAAAAAATCGTTTCATGCTGTTCATTTGTAATTCTGCTCTCCAATTTATTGATTAATCCCACCATCTCATTCGTTAATACTCTATTTCTCGGCCTCGGAAGCCGAATCATCACCTCTTCTGTTTCGCCAGATGGATGCAGCAAGATGATTCGGTCACTTAAAAAAACCGCTTCATGAAGATCATGTGTAACCAAAAGAATGGTTTTGTTTAAATCCTTCCATAGGGAAGAAATCCATTCGTGCATTTCCTTTTTAGTCATCGCATCTAAAGCACCGAATGGTTCATCAAGAAGAAGTACTTCTTTTCCAGTCAGCAGGGTGCGGAGAAAGGCTATTCTTTGGCGCATCCCCCCTGAAAGTTCATGCGGATAAGCATTCCGGTAATTCCACAGTCCTACTTTTTTCAGCCATGAATCCCCCTCTTCTACCTTCTGTCCCTTCTGGTTCTGAATCTCAGGAGCAAGAAGAAGATTTTCCATGACCGTACGCCAAGGCAGAAGCAAATCCTTTTGAGGCATGTATCCCGCCGCTCCAGGATATACTGGCTTCTCATGTACGATAATCTCTCCCTGATCAGGTTTCTCCAGTCCACAGGCAAGCTTGAGCAGGGTACTTTTTCCGGTTCCACTCTTGCCGATGATCGATACAAATTCTCCGGGCGCTGCTGCAAAATTGATGTTCTTGAGAAGCGGGAGGGCTTGTTTTTGCTCCGTAAAAGAATAAGATACATTCTTAAAGATTATTGACATAAAAACTCTCCTTCAAAAGGTGATTATACCGGCCATCCATGACCGTAATACACCATATCCCAAAACATGAATTCAAAGCGCGATGTGGTCAGGAAATGCTCCTCTAGCACCGCCAATTCCTGTTCTGTCATATCTTTCGCCAACTTGTTCAGTTCAACAATCAGCCACTGTGCAAGTGCACCGAACTCTTCTGAGGCATACATCTCAATCCATCGGGTATACGGATGCTCTGCGAGGCTTCCCGCTTCCCTCTTTAATAGCGTTCCGATCTCGTGGTAGCTCCACATGCACGGCAGCAGGCATGTGATTACCTCAGCAAGTGTTCCCTGCTGGGAAGCGTTCATCATATAGCGAGTGTACGCAAGGTTAATTGGAGAAGCTTGCTCAGCCTCCAGTTCCTCGGGCTCGATGCCGATTTCATGGCAGTACTCGCGGTGAAGATCCATTTCTGTATTCAATGTTTCATGAAGCAGGCTTGAAAACCAGCTCATCGTCTCTGTATCCTTGGATTTTATCGTCCCTAACGCAAAGAGCTTTGCATAATCCTTTAAAAACACATAATCCTGTTTCATGTAATAAGCAAAGCGCTCTTTAGGCAAGGAACCATCTTTAATACCCTGAACGAACGGATGAAGATGAGTATGCTTCCAGATTGGCTCCACGTTTCTGTGTAATCTATCTGTAAATCGTTCTTCCTTTAACTTTGTCATGGTTTATTGCTCCTTTCTGTATTGCACCACTTTGCAATAAATCCGGCGAGAACCTTTGAATGCTCCAGCAACTGTTTAAGCCTCACCTTTTCATTGACAGCATGGGCTTCGTTCAGCTCTCCCGGGCCATAAATGACAGCTGGGATTCCCGCCTGTCCAAGCCACCCCGCATCTGTAACGGTCGGCGACATCGAAACAGCAGCTTTCTGTTCTGAAACGGCATCATGCTGTTCTTTCAGTACTGCCAATGCTTCATGATTGTGATCAACATCAAGTGCAGGAAAGATTTCACCCTTCTCCTCAATCATGGATATTCCTCCCCACTTAAACAGAGGCAGGTTGTTTTTCAGCCATGGATCGGCCTTTGCTATAGCAATAATGTGCTCCTCAATTTCTTTTGCAGCATCTTCATACGTCTCATTCGGGTAAAAATGAACAGTAACCCAAAGTTTGCATTCATCAGCGATAAATGCAGCATTCCTGCCTCCTTCAATGACAGAGGGATTGATGGTCGTGCTTCCGAACGGGAAGTTTGGATATGTTTTGGTTACTGCCCAATGCCGTTCAAGTTCCTGCAGCCCTTCTATAATCTTCATCATTTTTTCAATGGCGCTCGCTCCTATTATTCCGCCGCCTGCATGAATCATCCGCGAGCGAAGGCCATCATGAAAGGTCTCTTTACTTTTTATCGTGATCCAGCCGGTGATGACGCCGCCTTGTCCATAAATCTCCAGATTGGACGTATCAGCCACGAGCGCAAAGTCAGCTTTCATTCCCCGATCTAAACAGGATTTGGTACCCGCTTCCCCGGCTTCTTCGCCGGTTACTGATTGAAAAAAGAGGTCCCCTTTCAGCTTGATCCCCAGCTCTTGAAGAAGCTGAAGAGCAAACAGAGAAGAGGCCATGCCTCCCTTCATGTCTGCTGTACCCCGTCCATAGAGCCATCCATCTTCCTCCGTCAGCACAAACGGCGGATACTTCCATTGCGTTTCATCCCCGACAGCTACGACATCAATGTGGCCGTTAAGAAGAAGGCTTTGATATTCCTCTGAGGCATCTCCTTGTTTTGATCCTGCGACAATCTTGTCGCCAGGAAACAGCTCCCACTCCTCCGTCATAAATCCAAGGCCAGAGAGGATGGATTTCACGCAGCTTTGTGCCTCTTCAGTGTTTCTTGCAGGAGGACTGACCGTCTGAAAGGCAACGAGCTCTCTTAAAAGCTCAATCAGCCTCTCCTGTCTCTCCTCCGCTAATCTATTAATCTTCTCTTGTAATCCGTTCATGGCAGCCTCCTTTATCTTTTATCTGGTGCCATTTATCTGGTGCCAGGCACCAGGCTTTACATACTTGTGTAACGGCGGTGCCTGGCACCGAACAATCCACGCAAAAAAGCCGCCTTCATGAAAGATGGCGGCTGAGTTTTTTGCTGAGGTCATCTATTCTGAATCAGCTTGTTGCTTCAGCACGCTTCCCTCCGCTGGTATAATCCAGATCAGGTTCCAAGGGTCTAGAACACAAAGGTTCAGTCTCAGCCGTACGGCCCCCCTAGCAGATTGCTATTTCATTATCCTATTAAACTGTAATAGAGATTTTTCGCTTCTGTTATATCTTTCGTGCCATGAATCAGTACGCGTCCGTCCTTGAAAAAGACAAGCCGCTGTTCTTCTTGATTGCTGTATGAAAGCAGATAAGGGTTCTGTTCTACTTTCCCGCCAAGCCGCGACAGGGACAAAGAAAGCTCATCCAAATCCCTTTCTCCCTTTTCCGAAGGACGGATCTGGACGGTGTTCCTTCCGCAGAGCACAGCTGTCTTCGTCTGATTTTCAGGATTCAGATGCGGATACCGAGGATGTTCTCCACAGGAAGGACAGTCCGTTTTTTTTAGCTTTTGGACATCCATCGCCAAATAATGATTGTTCCATACATCAAAGGAAACCAGTTTGTTGCGGAGTGCAGCGGTGTTGCCCGTCAGCAGCTTCAGTGCTTCAGACGTCTGGTGAGCGACAACCATTTGGACAACAGGCGCAATGATTCCCGCCGTATCACACGTTGCTCCGCCCATCGGCACCTTTTCCAGGAGACAGCTTAGACAAGGCGTCTCACCGGGTAAAATCACATAACTGAGTCCGTAGCTTCCAACGCATGCGCCGTAAATCCAAGGAATCTTCTTCTCCTGGGAGATGTCATTGATCAGCAATCGCGTATCAAAATTATCTGTCGCATCAATGATCAGATCGGCAAACTCCGTCAGTTCCCTCAGTTCTTCAGCTCCTGCATCCAAAACAAGGCCCTCTACGTGGATATCGGAATTAACCTGTTCCAGCCGTTCTCTTGCAGCAACCGCTTTAGGCATCCGGTACTTTGCATCTTCCTCGCTGAAAAGCTGCTGACGCTGGAGGTTGCTCCATTCTACATAGTCACGGTCAGCAATCGTGATCCTGCCCACACCCGCGCGGGCAAGAATTTCTGCATTGCCCGTTCCGAGCGCACCCGCACCGATAATCACAACATGTTTATCAGACAAGAGATCCTGTCCCTCTTCTCCTATAGGCTCGAATAACATCTGCCTGGAGTAGCGATCATTCATTAAATACTCATTCCCTCCAGCGGACTGCTTGCCGCTGCATACCTTTTCTTTGGAATTCTTCCCGCTTCATACCCGAGACGGCCGGCTTCAATGGCAAGCTTCATGGCCTCGGCCATTTTTACTGGATTATCGGCCCCTGATACCGCTGAATTCAGCAGTACTCCATCAGCCCCCAACTCCATGGCCGCCGCCGCATCAGCCGGTGATCCGATGCCTGCATCTACAATCACTGGTATATTGGCCTGCTCAATAATAAGGCTTATGTTTAACGGGTTAATGATCCCGAGGCCAGATCCAATGGGGGAAGCTCCGGGCATTATGGCATGCACGCCAAGTTCCTCTAATTTTTGTGCAAGAATGACATCATCTGAAGCATAGGGCAAGACCGTAAACCCCTCTTCCAACAGCATTTCTGAAGCCCGCAGCGTTTCCAGCGGATCAGGCAACAGGGTTTTAAAATCTCCTATCACTTCTACCTTTATCATATCACATAGCCCCGAAGCTTTTGCCAGCTTCGCGATTCTAACCGCCTCTTCTGCCGTTTTCGCACCCGCCGTGTTCGGCAGAAGCGTAAAGTTCTCTGCCTCCAGCTTTTCTAAAAAGTTTGGCTGGTCAGGATCAAAAATGTTCATCCTTCTTACGGCAAATGTAAGGATTTCCGTGCCCGACACCCTTACTGCCTCTTTTTGGACATCAAAATCAGGGAATTTACCTGTTCCTAAAAGCAATCTGGAGCGAAATTCATAGTTTCCAATCTTCAGCATAACCTCATCCTCCTCCTACAAAATGTACGATTTCTATTTTGTCACCATCTGCTAAACGCGTTTCTGCGTGCTGGTTTTTATCCAAAATTTCTTGATTCAATTCAACGATTGCCCCTTTGCCGGCAAGCTTTAACTCTCCCAAAAGTTCCTGGATTGTACGGGCTGAGGCTATATCTAAGGCTGTTCCGTTAACCATCAGTTTCATGAGACTCATCCTTTCATCTTTTCATAGGCAAACCGGTCTGGCGCAAACTCTTTTAATCTTTCTTCCTGCAGATTTCCGATCAGCAGCTCTGCCATCCATCGCCCTGTCAGCGGACTGAGCAGGATCCCATTGCGAAAATGGCCTGCCGCAATGTACAAGTCTTTATGGTAAGGATGTTTCCCCATGTACGGGAGGCCATCAGGGGTTTGCGGCCGAAACCCTGTCCATGCCTTCTCCCATTCGCCCTCTTCGATAGCAGGAAGGACTTCACTCGCTTTTGTCAGCAGTTCCAAAACTCCCTTTGCTCTGACCTTTCTGTCGTATGTACCTGCTTCCATGGTTGCTCCGATTACGAGCCTGCCTCCTTGCTTAGGGACGAGATAGCATTCATCTGAGATAACAGTTGATGTAATGACCGGTTCTAAAAAGGTTAAAGAAAGACACTCTCCCTTTACTGGAAAAAGAGGCATGTGCAATCCGGTCTGGGCCGCCAGTTTCCCTGTCCAGACGCCTGATGCGAGCACTGCCTTCTCTCCGAAAAACATACCCGCGCTCGTTTGGATTCCAATCCCTGACCGGCCCATTTCGAATCCGGCTGCTTCGGTATAATCTAAAAAATCAGCTCCAAGCATTGCTGCAGATTGGGCAAAGGCTTTCGTCAATTGAGATGGATTGACCTGGCCGTCTTTCGGCAAATACATTGCACCTTCCAATCCGCTGGACAGCTTCGGCTCCATTTTCAAAAGCTCCGATCCGCTGATCCACTCTGCCGGCTGGCCGCTATCGTTGTGAAAATCAATGAGTTGCTGCAATCGGAGGCTTTCCTTTTCATTTTTTGCCGCTTTAAACAGCCCTTTGTCTATAAACTCAATGTCAATCCCGCTGATTTCCTTCAGTTCCCTGTTTAACTCAGGAAAAAGGCTCCTGCTCTCACGGGCCATCGTGTAGAGCGGCCCTGCCTCATTCAGTTCTGCCTGCGCTCCAAGCATTCCTGCAGCGGCCGATGAAGCTTCATTGCCTATTCGGTTCTTTTCAATCACAAGCACGGTATACTCTGTATGTTTGCGCAAATAGTAAGCAATGGCACAGCCGATTATCCCCCCGCCAGCAATGATCACATCATAGTGCCTGGGCATTATGACATCTCCTCCTTCTTAAGTGCTTCCGCATAGCCTTTCGCTTCTAAACCCGGATCTGCCGCCGACCAGATCCCCGACATGACGGCGATTCCTTTTGCTCCCGCTTTTATGAGTTCACTAGTATTACTTGGTGTAACTCCTCCGATTGCGATAACTGGAACAGTGACCGCTTCAGCAACCTCCCGCAATTGATCCAGACCCCGCGGCTCGCTCCCTTTTTTGCTTCCTGTTTTAAAAACGTGTCCGTAAAACAAATAATGAGCTCCTTTTTCTTCAGCATAGAGCGCTTCATCTATGGAATGAACGGATTGGCCGATTCTCAGCCCGCTAAAATAGCGGTGTACGATTTCCGGATCAAGACTGGAGCCTTTTAAGTGAACGCCTTCAGCTCCCGAAGCAACGGCTACATCCACACGGTCATTGATATAGATCTGCTCCCGGCCCAATCCTTCTCTCTTCAATCTCTCTGCCAGATTAAAAATCTCACCGGCACTTCTGTCTTTTTCCCTGATATGTATGCACGTCACATATGGAGCCAGGATGGATGCGGCCGAGATGATTTCGTCAGGCTGCTTCCTTCCATTCGTCATTGCATGAAACTCGAATTTCCCCATCTTGCATCCTCCTTTTCTCCATGCAAAAAAGCCACCCTTTTCGCAAAGAGTGGCTGATTATCTGTTTTCTAATCAAGAGCAGCTGTATGTGTCATACAGTGCAGATTCCACTTCCCTACGCTGGCATCATCCAGATCAGGTTCAAAGGGTTTAGAACAGGTTGTTCAGTCTCAGCCGGCAAAGGCTCCCCCAGTGTTGCTAATAGGTATTTAATTAATTTCATCTTACCATTCAGGTCAAAAATGTAAAGAGATTAAAATTTGATCTTCGATTCCAGGAAGGATCGAAGCTCTGAGACCGGCATGCGGACCTGTTCCATTGTGTCGCGGTTACGTACCGTTACCTGCTGATCTTCTTTAGAATCAAAATCATACGTAATACAGAAAGGAGTTCCGATTTCATCCTGTCTGCGGTAACGTTTTCCGATGGAGCCTGTTTCATCATAATCAACCATGAAGTCGCTGGCAAGACCGGCAAATACTTCTCTTGCTTCTTCAGAAAGCTTTTTCGATAAAGGAAGCACTGCTGCTTTAAACGGCGCAAGAGCTGGATGCAAGTGAAGAACAGCCCTTGTATCTCCGCCTTCAAGCTCTTCCTCTTCAAACGCGTCGATCAAGAACGCAAGTGTTACACGGTCTGCGCCAAGTGAAGGCTCGATGCAATAAGGGATGTAACGGTCATTCGTTTCTTGATCGATATAGTTAAAGTCTTCACCAGAGTGCTCACTGTGGCGCTTAAGGTCAAAATCAGTACGGGATGCGATGCCCCAAAGCTCTCCCCAGCCAAACGGGAACTGGTATTCAAAATCTGTCGTAGCGTTGCTGTAGTGGGAAAGCTCTTCGGATTCATGGTCACGCAGGCGAAGCTTATCCTGTTTCATGCCAAGATTCAATAAGAAATCGTGAGCATACTGCTTCCAGAAATCAAACCATTTCAGTTCTTCGCCAGGCTTGCAGAAGAACTCGAGCTCCATCTGTTCGAACTCACGGGTACGGAACGTGAAGTTACCAGGTGTGATCTCGTTACGGAAGCTTTTGCCGACCTGAGCGATCCCGAACGGCAATTTCTTTCTCATCGTACGCTGCACGTTTTTAAAGTTTACAAAGATCCCTTGTGCTGTTTCGGGACGAAGATAGATTTCGTTCGTGCTGGATTCCGTTACACCCTGGAACGTTTTGAACATCAGGTTAAACTGGCGGATAGATGTAAAGTCGTGCGCATCACAATCCGGACATGCGATGTTATGCTCTTCAATCAACTTTTCCATTTCATCGAAAGAAAGCCCGTCAACAATCTTCTCGATTCCTTTTTCAGCAAGTGCATCTTCAATCAATTTATCGGCACGGTGTCTTGCCTTACATTGCTTACAGTCGATCATTGGATCATTGAAGTTTCCGATGTGTCCAGATGCTACCCATGTTTGCGGGTTCATGAGAATCGCTGCATCCAAACCAACATTGTATGGAGATTCCTGAACAAACTTTTTCCACCAAGCTTTTTTCACGTTGTTCTTCAGTTCAACGCCGAGCGGGCCATAATCCCACGTATTGGACAAGCCTCCGTAAATTTCTGAACCCGGAAAAATAAAGCCGCGCTGTTTTGCCATGTTGACGATCTGTTCCATTGTCACACTCATGACCATCTCTCCTTTTTTAGTAAATGCTAATTAAATCAACCAAAAAAGCCCTCATCCATAGACAAATATCCTTGTCCAGGGACGAGAGCTTATACTCACGCGGTTCCACCCTAATTGATGCTAAAAAAAGCATCCGCTTTGGTCAATTAATCGCTCGAGACTGCCGTTTCTCTGAACTTTTGTCCGGGCTTCCACCATCCCCGGATCGCTTTTCACAAAAGCACCTCAGATACTATTCGTCTGTCATAGCTTTACATCTTTAGATTATGGGGAAAATAGTACAATTTTTCAGCCGTATTGTCAAGTTTTTTCAGCCAGTTGGCCCTTTTCCCTATTATAAGCCAGAAGTTTCCGGTTCATTCAAAGGGTTGAAGAGTGTTTACTGTCCGGTGTGGGGGTTTTACATGCCGATGTTTCGGATTTACTGGCCAATTTCACAGACAGCAAAAAAACTCCTCACTTTATAAGCGAAGAGTTTTTTATTCTTACCTAATAAAAGCCTCCATAGCCGCCTGGGAAACCGCCGTATCCGCCCGGAAAACCGCCGTACCCTCCCGGAAAACCGCCAAAGCCGCCAGGATATGGTGCAACCCCGCCGTATCCGTAACCGTAGCCATAAGCGTACGGACGGGGCGCAAGGGCAAACCCTGCAATGGAACCCAGTCCAAGACCTACCAAGGCTGCACCAAGGACCGGAAAGAACCGCCCTGTCCCATCATCATGATAGGGAAGGAGATAGACATTTTCTGTATCAACGCTTTGGATGGAGCCTCTATAGACACTCCCGTCATGGGTGGTAATTTCAACGTCTTGCCCAATATGCTGACAGCAAAGACCGTAATATTGTTCCTTCAAAAGTAAACCTCCTCTTTACCCTGATTACACTAATTACCCTGCATCTTATGCAAATTGTGGAAAACGGGTGTGGACAGCAGTCTGCCCGTTTCAACTATTGGAGAAAATGGGTATATAGAAGATAGAAACCTTGAAAGGGGCTCCTTTATGGAAAAAGATTTGTCACAGCACAAAGAACATGCCCAAAGAAAAGCAGAAGAATATAAAGATGAAGCTGCACCATGGATCGTCCGGATGGCCCGCTTCGGCCATTTCTCAAAAGGAGCCGTTTATATTGTCATTGGAATACTTGCCGTAATGACAGCATTCGGTTTGCAAGGTAAATTAACCACTTCCTCAGGTGCCCTCTACACCATTGCCAAGCAGCCCTTTGGCTCTGTCATGCTCGCTGCGCTGGCTGTGGGGCTTGCAGGCTATGCACTGTGGCAAGTCATCATGACGGTCTTTGACCCCGAGCATAAAGGAAATGACGCAAAAGGATGGATGGCGCGAATCAGTTATCTCATCATCGCTGCCATATATTTCAGTCTATGTGTTAGTGCAATCAAAATAATCTTCAGAGCGAGTGCCAACTCGTCAAGTCAAAAATACCAGACCTTATCCGCAAAAGCGCTGGCACAGCCCTTTGGACAAACAATCATTGCGGTTATTGGTGCTGTATTTATCGGTATCGGGGTTTATAACTTCTACAAGGCCTATACGGAAAAATTCAAAAAAGGGCTTAAACGTCATGAGATGAATCAAAAAGAATGGAAGACCGCACGTTATATCGGGAAGTTCGGACTTTTTGCACATGGTGTAGTATTCGCCATCATAGGCATCTTTTTAATCAGAACAGCCATTCAGGCAGATCCAGATGAAACAAAGGGGCTGGATGGTGCTCTGGCTGAACTTGTAAAGCAGCCGTTCGGTCCAGTGCTCCTTACAATCGTCGCTCTCGGACTGGTCGCTTATGGCGCCTACTTGCTCTTTGAAGCGAAGTACCGAAGACTCGATCCTTAATGATAAAACAGCCTCGTCCCTTTTGGACGAGGCTGTTTTCATTTACCAGGCTTTAATACTAGTTTTTCTCCGTTTTTGAAGCTGGATTCATTCGTTTCCGTTACATGATAGCGGCCTGTAGTCCAATCTTCAATCTGGTTATCATACCACTTGCTGAGGACATGTCCTGACTGTCCTGGACCGACGACATTGTAGGTTTTCGTCAAGTCTGCAAGATCAACTACCGTTCTCCAGGCAGCTCCATGGTTCACTTTCCCTGTAAGAGAATCCCAGCCTGCAGCACCTACTGTTACCCTGCTTCCTCCCATCGGCGTTTTTTTTGGATTAAACAGCAGGTTCAGCGGCTTTATCGCTGATAGAGGATGATCAAACGGCAATGTATGATACGTTCCCCACTTCCACTTATCGGGATTTTCACCCTGCAGCTTCTCCACCTGTTTAACCGTTCTGCTGAAGGAGATTGTTGCGGCTTTGTCCAGCCCCCCTGCCTCTTTGATCCAGGGACCTTCCTTACCCTCGGCCGCCTTGCGGATCAGTTCATCAACGACTTGAGCCTTGCCGTCAAACAAAGGCATCATCTTTTCATCAATCTTTTTTTCAAAGAGAACATCGCTGAACTCTTGCATCCATAAGTTGAACAGCAGGGGCGCAGCAAGATTTTTGTCATCTTCATGATTCCAGTCTTTCAATAGTTTTACCGCTTTTCTGCCGTTTGTCCCAAGATCTGCAGTCTTCAAATGGGAGAGAAGGATCGGCAACATTTCTTCTGCCTGAAGATTTTTCCTGTCGAACTGCAGCTTCTGCATATCTTTTACGGAAAGCTTTTCTTTGGCTGACAGAACATCTTTTATTCGCTGCTCCCGGTAAGGCTGGGCCCATGAATCAGTAATGTGGTACGGGTAATCGTCACCGATCACTTTATTATTGGCCGTTGCAATAAATCCTTCTTTTGGGTTCACGGCCGTCGGGAGCTTATCCCAAGGAATATAACCCTTCCATTCATATTTCTTTTCCCAGCCCGGTACAGGGACAGAAGCATATTTCTCTTTACGGATCGGAATCAGTCCATTGGCGCGATAGGCAATTGTTCCTTCTTTAGATGCGAAGACAAAGTTCTGGGCCGGTGTATGAAAATAAGTCAGCGCCTTTTTAAACTCATTCCAGTTCTTTGCTTTATTAAACATCAGTACAGCCTGAAGTTCCGTTGAGGGTTCAAGTGCCGTCCATCTCATGGAAAGCGCCGTATTCTTTTGCTTGTCATAAGCAAATTCGGACATAATCGGACCGTGACGGGTAATCGTGACTTTGTAAGGAAGGGTCTTTTGATCTTTCACTTTTATATTTTCTGTGATGATTTTTGCTTTCTCCCATTTTCCTTCATACAGAAATTCATCCGGATGATCGGAATTTCGTTTTTCAATGTAAAGGTCCTGAACATCGGGTCCTACATTTGTGACTCCCCAGGCAATCTGTGTGTTCCGGCCAACGATAATTCCCGGAACCCCCGCAAATATGACACCGCTTACATTCATGCCGGGTGCTTTTAAATGGCTTTCGTACCAGATCGATGGCGTGCTTAATCCAAGATGAGGATCGTCTGCAAGATACGGCAGACCCGATTTTGTTTTGGTTCCGGCCACCACCCAATCATTCGATCCGTTGAATTCATTAGGAATGACCGCTTTAGCGAGGCTGCTCTTAATATCCACCTTTGCTTTGCTTGCGATATCAATGATTTCTGCTCCGCCCTTTGGATAAGAAGGGAAAAGATCAAGTGCGTTGCCCTTTGGGAAATTCTGCAGCAAGTAATGCCTGAATGCCTGTCCTTCCCAATGTCCGCCAAGATCAAAGGCCATATATTTTCCAATGGTCAATGAATCGACGGGCGTCCATTTCTTTGGCTTGTACCCCACCATCAAAAATTCGATCGGAAGTGAATTGTTCTTTTCGGCATCCCTTAAGTAGGCGTTCACGCCATCCGCGTACCATTGCAGCACTTGCTTCGCTTCAGAAGAATACAGTTCATACGATGCCTCTGCGGCTCTTCGTAAACCAAGCGTCCTGAAATAACGGTCCTTTTCCACCGTTTTCTCACCGATTACTTCGCTTAATTGTCCTGACGCCTGGCGCCTGCTCAAATCCATTTGAAACATCCTGTCCTGAGCCGTAACGTATCCTTGGGCAGTATATAAATCTTTTAAACTGCCAGCCTTGATATGAGGTACACCGTTCTTGTCACGGACAGCTACTGCCGTTCCGGAAAGTGATGGAACGGTTTTTGTACCGCTCACAACTGGAAGGCTCTTTCTTAGTATCCAATAGGCAGCCGATCCCGAAATGGCAGTGACGAGAAGCAGTCCTGCCAGCATAATCACGGCCACTCTTTTCCATTTTTTCTTTTTCAGTATCTGTTTTTCAATTTGAATAGCTGTTTCCACCTGTATTCCCCCTCTTTCTTTATGGCTTCTTTACTCTTGTCTTTTTTCCTTCTCCTGTAAAATCCAATTTTAAGAAATCTCATATGCCCTGCAAAAGTTTATATATTTGATAGAAGAAGTATTGATGGTTTAAAATGGTTACTTTGAAAGGGGGAGCCGTATGAAAAAATGGATATCGCTGACGCTCATCCTTTTTGCATTATGTACGCTGGCTGCTGGAGGGTGGTATTACTATCCCCAGTTTAAGATAGATCGCCTGAAGGCACAGAATGCAGCAGTCACTGAATCCGCCGGGACGAAATCCCATTCGGCTGATGTTTCTTATATTCAGCATTTAAAAACCCTGCCTGCAAAAGAGATTCATCATCTAGCTTTGGGAGATTCGGTCATTCAGGGCCGAGGTTCTGATCAAGGCGGTTTTATTAAAATGGCCAGCAGTAATCTGGCTGTCCTTACGTCTAAAAAAGTGCAGCTAGATAATCAGGGAATTTCAGGAGCAACCAGCCGTGATCTGCTTAAACACATCTCATCCCCAGGTATGTCGGACCGGATAAAATCTGCGGATATTATTACGATCAATATCGGGGGCAACGATCTGGTGAAGCTTGCTTTAAAGGAAGGGCCTGTCCAGGCACTTCAGGATTATCAAAACGTGAAATCTGCTTATGAAGAAAATTTAAATAAGATATTTTCATTGATTCGAAAAGAGAATCCTGATGCTATTCTCGTATACAATGAATTGTATAACGCTGTGGACTCGGGAGAATCCTTTTATCCGGCAACTAAAAAATTGCTGAATGACTGGAATCTGATTGCCTATGAAACAACAGCCAAATATAAACCATCTGTTGTGATACCGAGCAGCGAAGTGCTTAAGCCCGAAAACAGGAAAGAATGGATTTATGATTCTATTCATCCCAACGACAAAGGCCACGAACTGATTGCGGAGCAGATGATTAAAACACTTAAAGCTCCTTATAAGAAAAAATAAAAGGCATTGTCCCGGCAGAGGACAATGCCTTTTCATCTTTATTCAGCGAGCATAAAGTCACGATAAACAAAATTGCCGTCTCTAACCGTCTCACTTCCCTGAACCACTTCAATCTTTTGCCTGAACAATGGCCCCCCAATTACAAGAGTATGGAATTCTCCGTTTTCTCCGCATGGATCTACGTTCTCGGGCAAATCCGTTCTCCAGTCGCCGTTGATCTCACGGCCCAGAAAATCTTCATCCAGCTTCGTCCGATCAAGAGTAGTGACGACGGTCCGATAACCCAACGCGAGAAATTCGTCGATGAGATCCTCTGACTTTGCGCCCCACAGAGGGAAAACAGCTTCCATTCCAGCCGGTTTTAATTTGGCCTCCCTATACTCTCTGATGTCAGCAAGAAAAATGTCTCCAAACATCACGTGCTGAATGCCGGCTTGGCTCACCTTGTCCATTTCTACCCGCATCCGCTCCTCGTAGATCTCATTCGTGCATACTTTTGGAATTCTAACTTTACGGACAGGAAAGCCAAGCGCGTTTGCCTGCGCATCAAGAATTTCCTCCCGAATGCCGTGTATGCTCGTCCTTTTAAAATCCTCATTGACTGTCGTCAACAAAGAATCGATTTCATATTCCTTTGATTCCAGCAATTTATGAAGAGCCAGCATGGAATCTTTGCCCCCGCTGAATGAAACTACAATTTTTTTTGTCATCGTCTCACTTCCTTTTGTATCCTATTTTTGGTGTAATTGAAATAGATGGTCTGCATATGATTATAAAGCAATGAGGAGGAGAGAATGGAAGAACATTTGGAGTATACAGAAGAAATGCCTCAGCCATTGGTGAAGAAGAAACGTGCCTATCCGGTGACCTGGGGAGGATTCATCGGCTTTTTTGGTGCTTACCTTGGATTTATCATCTTGTTTTCATTGCTGACCGGCATGTTTTACGCGCTCGCAGCTGTCATTTTTGGTTTTTCCATGGCTGGATTTGAAAAAAGCCCTGTCTTCTTGCTGATTGATGCTTTAACGTTCACTGCAGTCATGCTCGTCTTTAAGCGCACCCGTCAATTTATGTTCCAGAAACTAACGCTGGGTGCCCTGAAAAAGAAGAAAACCTACTTCTTGATGGCTGGGGCTCTCATCATTTGCCAGGTATCACAATATCTTATTTTTGAGGTGCTTCATCTCGAAGATCCCGGATCAAACGGAGATGACCGCCTTTTTACAAGCGGGATTGGTATCGCCGGTATCGCTATTGTTATTTTTTGCGCCTGCATTGCTGCACCTGTAACTGAAGAATTGGTCTTCCGGGGATTTCTTTTCCGTTTCTTTCATGAGAGATATCATTTTATTGCGGGGCTGACTGTTTCTTCTGCTGTCTTTGGCTCTTTGCATATCGGTTATCCGCTGGCTGCCGGTATCATGGGCATGGTTTTTGCTACGCTGTTCTACTTTACTAAATCTCTCGTTCCCGGCATGCTTGTCCATGCTCTATGGAATACGTATGTCTCCATTGTCGAGCTTCATTCTTAAGTGTATTTAGCAAAAAAATAGAGGCACCTTTGTAAAGGTGCCTCATATGTATAGGGGATTTATATTATCTCACCTTTAAATCTTATTGATAAGCATCAAGAGACTTGCGACTTGGTGCCTATTTTTGCTTCTTCATGGCATTACAGCCTTCAGTCAGACGATATAACTAAGACCTTTACGCTAGCCCCATAATCCTTTAACCAGCTGATCGCCTTTTATGAATCCGTTAATCCCGTTCTTCTCAAGCAGATAATCCACAACCTCCTGCCGATCCATCCCTAGAGTCTCCAGCCCTTTGGCGATCGTCTTGAGGTAAGCAAAGGAAGGAGACACAAACTCTTCCTCCCCCATATCATGGTTGGATGTAAACGTAAAAATCGGCTTGCCTTCGCAATCTCCCAAATAAACGATGGTTCCGTACCATCCCTCCGTTAAGGGAAGAAAACGGGATTCCTTAATTCGGGCGAAATCAATCTCTAAACCATCGATGCCGTTTTCCTGTGAAGCTACATCCATAAACTGCTCTTCAGAAATCAAATACATTCTTCCTGCTGTCTTCTCATTTTCACCTTCACGGTGGCCGATGAACGCCACTCCTCCTGTTCCCCATTTGCTTTCCTGTTTAGAAAAATAAAGCGGGTACTGAATATTTATCGGCTGGTCAGCCAGGGGAGGATTACAATTGCGGCATCCTCTCTCTGGTTCAGAGCTGCCTTCTGCCTGCTTTCCTTCTATATAACAGCTGAACCTGTCTTGGTTCATATTTGAGCCGTAACTTGCATACCATACATAATTCATCAATCTGCCCCTTTCTTACAAATAGCGCACTTGCTGTTTAATATAACGTTTTAAATAACTCGCAAAGTCCATAAAACTGTTTTTATCCTCAAAAATTCCCTTTAGGGTGTCAATCTGCGGAAATATTCCATGCCGGTTAAATCTTACTGCCGTAATTCCGCGAAAAAACTCGCTTCCATCCTCATTCAGGATGACAGTATCCACCATTACTTCTTTTGTCTCTCCAATATAATGCTCTTTTAATTCAATTACATCCACCACATCAAGCTTATATTTCCGCATAATCCAACCTCCCCTATTATTGTAGCAAACGATGAAACAGAAAACCCGGCTGGTGTTTTTAACTATTTCACTGCAAAAACAGCATCAATACAACCGGGATAAAAAATAGTAAAAACGGCATGTATTTTCCTTTAAATTTCAAATTAGAGAATATTTATTCTATTTTGCTTGGTAACTTGGTACCATCGCACTATTGGAAAAGATTTGAAATAGTCTTAACGATTCTTGTTATAAATTGACAATCGGGATAAAATAGGAATATATAAGACAGGGGTTGCTGCTTATCCTGATACAACGTTCTAGCCCGAAATAATCAGGGGGAGGGAATGGTATGACAGTATTCGAAGCAATGTCGTTAATGATTGGTTTTTCAATGCTAGTTCTGACCATTATTCGCTCCAAGGACAACGATTAGGGTTACATCACATATCTCACACAAAAAAGCCATGCGGCATCGCATGGCTCTTTTTTAGTATTATTTTATTTCTCTTTTTACTACAACTAATTCATTTTCACGAACATCAACACGTAATTCTGTACTTTCTTCTTGCTCCAGAAGGACGTCTGCAACAGCATCCTCCACTTTCTCCTGAATCACTCTGCGCAAAGGACGTGCCCCGAACGATGGATGATAGCCCAGTTCAGCAATTTTCTTTTTCGCCTCATTCGTAAAACTGATGGAGATGCCTTGTTCAACCAGGTTTGCTTTCAATTCTGTAAGCATAAGGTCTACGATTTGAACAAGATCTTCTTCTTTAAGTGACTGAAATTGAACAATACTGTCAAAACGGTTAAGGAATTCTGGCTTAAAGTAAGAACCGATCGCATCGAGAATGCTTGTTTCTTTTTGAACTTCAGCCACCTCGTTTGTAAATCCTAATTTCTTCGTTTGTTTAAGTCCAGAACCGGCATTGCTCGTCATGATAATGACTGTATCCTTAAAGCTTACCGTACGGCCCTGGCTGTCAGTGAGACGCCCGTCTTCAAGAATTTGAAGGAACATGTGCTGGACGTCCGGATGGGCTTTTTCAATTTCATCGAGCAGGATGATGCTATAAGGCTTGCGGCGCACCAGTTCTGTCAGCTGTCCAGCTTCATCATGGCCCACATAACCTGGAGGTGAACCGATCAGCTTGGACACGGCATGTTTTTCCATGTACTCACTCATATCGAGGCGAATCATGGCTTCCTTATCACCGAACAGTTCTTCTGCAAGCGACTTCGTAAGCTCTGTTTTACCTACCCCAGTCGGTCCGACAAACAAGAAGGATCCAATTGGACGGCTTTTGGCCTTAAGGCCTGCACGGCTTCGGCGGATGGCTTTTGATACTTTATCCACCGCTTCTTTTTGTCCGATGACTTTTCGGGATAAGTTTTTCGCAAGGTCTTTCATTTTTGCCTGTTCGTCCGCTTGAAGCTTCCTTACAGGGATTCCTGTTTTCTGTTCAACGATTTTTTGAATATCTTCCAATGAAACCTCTGCCTTCGTTTTCGCTTCGTTTTCGGTCAGTTTTTCCTGAAGCTGAAGTTCTTCCTGGCGAAGTTTGGCTGCAAGCTCATAATTTTCGCTCAATGCTGCTTTTTCTTTTTCGTTGGAAATTTCTTCTAATCTTTCTTCAATAGAAGAAGTTTCACTTCCTGAGTGCAGCAGATTGATTTTTGAACCTGCCTCATCCATAAGATCGATTGCTTTATCTGGAAGGAATCGGTCTTGAATATAGCGGTGAGAAAGATTTACACATGCTTTTAGAACATCATCAGAAAAGCTTACTTCATGATATTGTTCATACTTTGGAGCAAGTCCTTTTAAGATTTCATACGCTTTTTCTGGCGTGGGTTCATTAACGATTACTGGTTGAAAACGGCGTTCAAGAGCGGCATCCTTTTCAATTTTGCGGTATTCTTTCAACGTGGTTGCCCCAACAACTTGAAGCTCTCCTCGTGCTAAAGCAGGTTTTAGAATGTTACCCGCATCCATAGATCCTTCCGCAGAACCGGCACCGACAATCTGATGAATTTCATCAATGAAAAGAATGACGTTCTTGCGTTTTTGAAGTTCAGCGATCAGCTGCTTCATCCGTTCTTCAAACTGGCCTCGGATTCCTGTATCAGCAACAAGAGATGCCACATCCAGCAAGTAGACTTCTTTAGATAAAAGTTTAGCCGGCACAGAGCCTTCTGCAATTTTTAATGCAAGACCTTCTGCAATGGCTGTTTTACCTACCCCTGGTTCCCCGATGAGGACAGGGTTGTTTTTATTTCGGCGATTCAAGATTTCAATGACACGGCTGATTTCTTCTTCCCTGCCGATCACTGGGTCGACCAAGCCTGCTTTCGCAGCATGGCTGATATTGCGCCCGAATTGATCCAGGAATCCTCCTCCTCCACCCTGCTGGGTCTTAGGAGACTGCTGCTCGCTGGAAATACCTGAATTCATTCCGCTGCTCATCATTTGTTTAAAGAATTCGTCAAAGGATGAGAATTGATTCATTGGATTCATACCTCCTGCAGTGTTCATGGATTGTGTTACTTTATGGTAGCAATCTGTACAAAGCGTTAATTGTTGTTTGTGTTGATTAAAAGAAACATTCATATGAATAGTCGCAGGATTCACTTTACATTGTTCACATCGCATAAAGCATTTCCTCCTTCATTGTAATAGGTCATTTGTCTTGTCTAACTTTGACTATCTTTGACCTTATGGATTTATTATACTTTGACCTTCTTTGACTTTCAAGGTTTTTGCTCAAATAATTTATATTTGCTTATTTTAAGTGTGTAACATTATCTTTGGTTTCTAGTACCTTACACTTCTTGTTCCCGAAAATCAAATGATCTGTTTTTTTTATGAAGCGGAGACCACAACCCAATAAAAAATCCCGCTTCATGAGCGGGCTCTTCACTATTTAATCTCAAATGTTTGCTTCTGTCTGTAATCGTTATCCTCATCTATTGCCGTGAGCCAGATTTCAATCGTATATGTTCCGGCTGGCAAATTTTTGACTATGATGTCCTGTGTATAGGTTTCTCCTTGTTTTAAAGTGATCTTCGAAAGAGCTTGAGTAAACATATGGTCATCTGAGTATTGATAAACTTTTTTGCCCTCTTTATTTTTCACAATGTAGTCAAATTTCTTACCGCTTGTGAATTCAAATATTTTGACTTGCTCTGTCTGATTTTTCAGTTCATAGCGCAATAGCGCTCTCCCAGCTTTTTGCTCGAGAATCGAAAGTTTAGGCTCGATGGCGCCTGCAACAATTCCTCCGCCATTGTTTCTTTCAGGATCGTCTTTTTTCTGTTCCTGTTTGTTTCCGTCTCCCATGACTGGTTCTCCCTTCTTAGCCTCATTCTTTTCCGTTGTGCCGCATCCGGCTAAAACGATGATAAACCCCAATATAAGCAGCCAGTTTTTCAATGTCATCACCTCACACATAGTCTTGGCTGATTTTTGTTATTTTACCAGAATAAAAAAAGGATTTTTATGTCTACATCTATAAGTACCCTTAAGAGAGATTATTAACATACACCCAAGGGAGGATTTTTACATGCCAGTACTACATGAAGATTTGCTTATAGAAATGAAAAAACTTACCGATGAAAAACGTGCAACAAGCAACGAGACGATCCTTCAGCAGCACAGCAAAGATGAGTCCCATCATTCACCTGTACTTCCGGAAGTGGTGGTTTTTCCTGATTCAGCTTCCGAAGTTTCTTCTATATTACAATACGCCAGCGAACACCAGATTCCTGTTGTTCCTTTTGGAGCAGGTTCAAGTCTTGAAGGTCACTGCATTCCACTGCAGGGCGGCATCTCTATTAATTTCCAGAACATGAACAAGATCTTGGAAGTGCGTGAAGAGGATTTCCTAGTCAGGGTGCAGCCGGGGGTAACACGTACACAATTGAATCAGGCATTAAAAAAGTACGGTTTGTTTTTCCCTGTTGACCCAGGAGCAGATGCTACGTTAGGCGGGATGGCAGCAACGAATGCGAGCGGTACGACTAGCGTGCGGTATGGAATCATGCGGCCTCAAGTCAGAGATCTGGAAGTCGTCCTTTCAGACGGCTCGATTATCCATACAGGCGGGCTCGCCGCAAAATCATCATCCGGGTATCATTTGACAAGTCTTTTTGTCGGTTCGGAAGGCACGTTAGGTGTATTTACTGAACTTACACTCAAAGTCTATGGCATTCCTGAGGCTACTGTTGCTGGAAGAGCGGTTTTCCCTAGTGTTAAAGCGGCGGTAGATGGCGCAATATCTCTTCTTTCCTCAGGAAACTCACTAGCCCGTGTAGAGCTTGTTGATGAATATTCCATCAGGCAGGTCAATCAGCACAGTGAAACCTCCTATCCCGAAAAGCCCACTCTTTTCCTGGAGTTTCATGGTAACCCATCCGGTATGCAGCAGGATGTCGCCTTTGCTGAAGAACTGTTGTCAGCTAACGGTTCTGAAGATCTGATATTCGAAACAGATTCTATAAAGAAGGCAAAGCTTTGGGAAGCAAGACATCACCTTGCCTATGCATTTAAGCATGGGTTTCCTGGAAGAGAGATGATGCTGACAGATGTGTGTGTGCCCTTATCTGAATTAACAGGCGCTGTGGTTTACGCCCGTGAACTGATAGAAAGGGAAGGTCTGCACGGCGGAGTTCTCGGACATGTCGGTGATGGGAATTTCCATTCTATTCTCATGTTTGATAAGAGCAGCGAAGAAGAAACACAAAAAGCCAATCGTATTAATGAGATGATTGTCGAGTATGCCCTTTCTAAAAGAGGAAGCTGTACCGGTGAACATGGAATCGGAATCGGCAAGATGAAATATTTGCAGCAGGAGCATGCCGACACCCTGCCATTGATGAAAATGATCAAAGAACAGTTCGACCCCCGCCATATTTTAAATCCGGGGAAGGTTTTATTTTAAAAACAGCAGATTAAGGAGAATGCGGACAGGGTAATAATAAAGTACAAACTTACCTTAGAAAGGACTAATCCATGAAAACTCTAATCATCCTTGTACTCGTAGTCATCCTTATCGTTCTGTTTATGAAAAGAAGAAGATAGTACGTAAAGAACCCTCTCATCTGAGAGGGTTCTTTTTTTAGGGTATAATACAAGCTGTTTAGCAGAAAATGGGAACAAGTGATTTTCACTATTTAAAACATGAACAGAATAATGTCCCTTAATATCCTGATGTTCCCCTATCGGTAAAGGTAAAGACCCATATCATCCAATCCGGCACCAGTGATTAGTTGGAAAAGCCGAAGCGCGTGGGGCTAGACATTACACATCTATAAAAAAAACCAGCTCTATTTGAGCTGGTCTAGTTCGTTTTTAATGCATTTAAATCTTGATTCCACTGCATCGGCTGCCAATGTGCCAGATCGTAGCTGCCTCCATCTATGTTTTCCTTTTCCTTGGACAGCGTCTCCAGAAGTTCCTGCGGCAAATGCTCTGTATTCAGAGTAAGATCAATGGAATCATCCGGTGAGTACAACAGAACAGTAAACAGCTTTTTATTTACCATATCCATCCCGTGTACATGCAGATAGCGAAGATCATTCATCCTGTATACGAAAAAAATTCGGTAGGGGGACATCTCATCATCCTGCCTTTTTAGAATAAGTATGTCCCGGGTGCCTATTTCTAAACGACTGAAAATGGATAGATGGGCAATTTCACTTGAACAGTTGTTCCTTTATTCTTTTCACTCTCAAAAGAAATGTTACCGTAATGTTCTTTTACAATTTTATAGCATACCATCAGACCAAGCCCTGTTCCCTTTTCCTTCGTCGTATAAAAAGGTTCTCCTAATTTTCCAAGCCTGTTTTTCGGTATGCCCGAACCCTGGTCTTCAATCTTAATCACTACACTTCCTTTTTTCTTTATGACAGCAAGCGTGATGATTCCTCCTTGATCCATGGCTTCAATGGAATTTTTTAACAGATTGATAAATAACTGCTTCAACTGATTTTCCACACAATAAATAGAAGGAATATCTTTATCCACTTTTAATTGAATCTGTATGTTTTTAATAATGGCTTGTGTGTCCAGAAGGCGAATCACAGATTGAAGCATATCTTCTAATGAACTGTATTCGAAGTGGACGGCTTGCGGCTTTGCCACTAGCATAAGCTCCCCGACAATGTCATTAATTCGTTTTAATTCCGTCAGCATAATTGCAACATATTTGGTTTTCATCTCTTCATCTGTTTCCTTTAAAAGCTGGGCAAAGCCGATCAAGGATGTAAGGGGGTTCCGTATTTCATGGGCGACTCCTGCCGCCAGCTCCCCCAGAACAGAAAGCTTCTCCGACTTTCTTATCAATTCCTCAGTTTCCTTCGTTGCTGTAATATCCCGAGCGATCGTTACGAAGCTTTCTATCTCGTTCCATTCGTTAAGTACCGGAACCGCATTAGTCTCCATGACCAGCCAATCTCCATTTTGATGCATCAGGCGACATTCAAATGTAAAAGGTTTTTTTTTCATTTTGGCCTTCGCAAAGGCAGCTCTAAGAAATTCCCAATCATCCGGATGAATCCTTGAAAAAAGAATTCTGTTTATTTCATTTAAGTTACTAGAGAATCCGAGGATGGCTTCATGGGAAGGTGAACTATAGATCAGTTCCCCATTGGGATTGGCTACGGCGATTAAATCTTTAGAATGCTCGGCAATGACACGGTACTTCGCCTCACTCTCACGGAGAGCCCGCTCTGCCTTTTTTTGTGCTGAAATATCCCGGTAAATCAAACAGAAACCGATGACTCTGCCCTGCATGTTGCGGATAGCAGAAAACGATATGGATACATCAATCCTTAATCCATCACGCCGGACTCTCTGGGTTTCAAAGGAAGGAACCGTACTTCCTTCGGCAAGAAGGCCCATAATACTTTTAGATTCCGCTTTGAATTCATCCGGTATGATAATGTGCGAATTGATTTCATCGGATAGAAGGTCATGCTCTTCCCAGCCGAACATATTCTCAAAGGCATGATTGACCTTGATCAGATTTTCTTTTGTATCGACAATTAAAATGGCGTCAGTCGTGCCCTCGAGTACAGATTCCAAAAGTTCGAGCGCGACACTCAGCTCTTCTTCCTTTTCTTTATGCTGGGTGATGTCCCTTCCTGTCACAAACAAAAACAAAGGATTCCCTTCTTCGTCAAAAGTAGCTTGTTTGATTAATTCAAGATAAATATACGATCCGTCTTTTTGCTGCACTTCTTCTTGAATTTTTATCGGATGTCCTGTTTCCCAAGCCTTCTTGTCTGTTTCCTTTGACCGCTCGATTATCCCTGCATTACACCAGGAGTTCTGTTCATCAAGAGCTTTTCCTTTATACGTACAGCGGTCCACTCCACATACCTGAAGTGCAAATTCATTAGCCTCTATCCAATGGCCTTCTCTATTTTTCAAGCATATAAATTCAGGCAAAACATCAATTAATTTTTTGAAAACACCAAGTCTCGGAAGAAGTTCATCTTTGGTCAGCATCATTTTCAGTCCACACCCTCAACTATCATTCTGTCGTATTGTGTCTCAATCCCTTTTATATTAGATAATGGGGTAAGGTTTTCCTTCAAGAATTTACCGACAAATAGAGACAATAATAGGCATGGGAAAAACTTTGTTCATTAAAAAAAGCCCCGTGACTATATTGCACCCCAAAAGTTAGAGTAAAAACTTAACTTTTGGGGTGTTTGTTTATGGCTAAATATAGCGAACAATTTAAGTTGATGGTAGTAAAGGAATATCAGGCAGGGCATTTTGGATAAATCACACTGGCTAGGAAGCATGGCATGGCAGACAGTACACCGATTAAGAGATGGGTCAAACTTTACGAAAAGTTTGGAATGGAAGGTTTAAGGAAGAAACTTCACAGGAGGAATTATTCTGTTCAATTTAAGCTGGATGTACTAAGCTTTATGAAAAGAACAGGTTTTTCAGAAATGGAAACAGCCCTTCATTTTGGGATAACAAATTCTCCGATGATCGCTTCATGGAAAAAAGCTTTTAATGAAGGTGGTGCTGAAGCTCTGGGTTCAGAGTATGTCACGAAAAGGAAACTGCATTGATAACTCACCTATGGAGAACTTCTTTGGCCTATTAAAACAAGAAATGTATCATGGTCACCGACGATGCTCGTTTGAAGATTTAAAGAAGCGAATCAAAGAATATATCAATTATTATAATAACAAGCGAATTAAACAAAAATTGGCCGGTATGAGTCCCGTTCAATACCGGATACACACCAGCCAATTAACTGCATAATAAAAACTCTAACTTTTCGGGGTCACTTCAGACCCGGGGCTTTTTATTTTATACTGCTTTAACGGCTTCTTTCAGTGATTTTCCTGGTTTAAATGCAGGTACACTGCTTGCGGCAATCATGATTTCTTCCCCTGTTAGAGGGTTGCGCCCTTTACGGGCGTTGCGGTTGCGAGTTTCAAAGGTTCCAAATCCAATCAGCTGGACGCTCTCACCCTGCCTTAATGCATTGGTAATCGATTCAAGAACAGCTTCCACCGCAAGGGTTGACTCTTTTTTATTCATGTTTGTTGCAGATTTTACTGCGTCAACTAAGTCTTGTTTTCTCATGAAAAAAATCCTCCTAAAAAGTAATTTAATATATTGCATTTGCTACCATTATTAACGCTTTCTCACTTTTTATACATCTGCCCTGCATATTTTCGGACATGAAAAGATCCCGGTATACAAGGCCGGGATCTTTCTCTTAACACTTAGATTGTCTCCCTAGAATCCATACACGGTCATTCCGCCGTCTACAAAAAGAGTTTGTCCTGTACAATAGGAACCAGCGTCAGAAGACAGGAAAACGGCAGGACCGACTAATTCGGCCAGTTCTCCGACTCTGTTCAGTGGAGTACGGGATAGAATGTCATTCAAATAGTTTTCATCTGCAAGAAGTTCTGCTGTTAACGGTGTTCTGAAATACCAGGGACCAATTGAGTTCACATTGATTCCGTAACGGCCCCATTCCAGTGCAAGGTTTTTCGTCATTTGGATCATCGCCGCTTTCGCCGAAGCATATACTACTCCCGTTCTTAACGCAACATGCCCTGCTACAGAGGAAATGTTGATGATTCGCCCGTTCCCTTGAGATTTCATAAGTTTAGCGGCTTCCTGGGAAACATAGAAGGCTGAACGAAGGTTGGTGTTCATGATTTTCTCCCATTCCTCTTCAGAAACTTCCAGCGCTTTGCTTCTAATATTCATACCGGCATTATTGACTAGAATATTTACAGGAATTTGGCGTGATGTAAGAGAATCATATAATGATTGAATTTCTTCCTTTACTGTCACATCTACTGTAAAGGCATATGCCTTTCTCCCAAGTTTTTCGATAGAGCCGGCAACTTCATCAAGATCTGATCGAGTTCGGGAGATCAGTACAACATCCGCTCCAGCTTCAGCAAAACCAATGGCCAGTGCCCTGCCGATTCCCCGCCCTGCTCCAGTGATCAATGCTGTTTTTCCTTCCAACGAAAAAGACGGTAAATACATGATCAATCTTCCTCTCAGTTAATTTAATGTAAAAAGACTCGCCAGATAACAGAATATTTCTAACGTAACAAAGGATCCCTCTTTTATCCATTAATAAGAGATATTTTTTAACAGAACGAACGATTTACCTTCACAAAACGTATTACTATTGATTCATGAATCAGGTCGCAAGGAGGACACCGTAAAGATGGAAGAAAAAGATTTGGTCAAAAAAGCAAAAAAGGGCGACCAGCATTCTCTTTCTCTCTTGCTGCAGCAAAATTATTCTATTTTGTTTCATTATGTACTGAAAATAACGATGAACCGTTCAACAGCAGAAGACCTTGTACAGGAGACCATGCTTAAATGCATTCAAAAGATTGGGTTATACGAGGGAAAGTCTAAATTTTCTTCCTGGCTCATTTCCATCGCATCCCATCTATACATCGACCAGTTCAGACGCAAGAAAACCGAGCAGAAGTACCAGGAGCGCGAACAGGCATCCCGAAACCTGAAATGGAAAGCCGCTTTCATCAATGAAGAATGGAATGAAGTGCTAGATGCCGTAAGCCTTTTAAACGAAGAAACAAGAACCCCCTTAATCCTAAAGCATTATTACGGTTATACGTACGACGAGATCGGGAACATGCTGAATATTCCCGCCGGAACGGTTAAATCTCGGGTTCATACCGGGTTAAGATTCATTAGAAAGGAGTTAGCTGAAAGTGAAGGAGAATCCAGACTCAGCAAATAACCTTGAAGATAAGCTAAAGGAAAGCCTCTCACAGATTGAAAAATATGAAGAAGTCATCGTGCCAGACCTTGCCTTTTTTGAACAAATGGTAGCTGAGGAAACCAGCAGAAATAAAAGACAGCTCGCTAAAGAGCTTGCCCTGTTTGGAGTGATAGCTGCTGCAGTTCTGTTCTGCGTGGCAGCTATGCTTATTCGGCTCCCTTCTGTTTTCGTCATCCTTCAGGCTCCCGTACTGATTGGTGCTATTCTGTTTCTTTATAAACATCATAGAAAAGAAGGTGAATGGAATGACACATAACATACACAGCCAGCCGCTTTGGACACTAATTCTCGTTGTCATCATTCTTCTTTGCCAGAGCACATGGCTGTTTCTGGACGGAAGGAAACGCGGCTACCGTTATTGGTTCTGGTCTTTATGGGGATTGATCCAATGTCCGTTCCCTCTCCTCTTTTACCTCATATTCGCAAGAAAAGTGTTCAGGTCCAAACCATAAATCTCCTTAGCGTTTATGTCTGTCCTCTTGTGGGAAAATGGTAACATAAGGAGGAGATATCATTGCAGACATCACTTTACGAAAAATTGGGTGGCAAAGACTCCATAGGAAAAGTGGTTGACCGTTTTTATGATAAAGTTTTGGCCGATTCGAGTGTAAATTATTTTTTCGAAAATATCGATATGGAAAAACAGAGGAAACATCAAACCAAGTTCTTGAGTTTCGCTTTGGGCGGACCCGCTCAGTATTCCGGAAAGTCGATGGCAAAGGTACATGAAGGCATGAATCTCCAGCCTGAGCATTTCGACGCCATTGTTCTTCACTTAAAAGAAGCGCTTCAGGAGTTTAACGTGCCCGAACAAGATATTGAAACAGCAGTTGATCACGTCAATACACTAAGAGATGACATACTTTATAAATAATAAAAAAAGAGGAGCAGCTCAATCCTGAGTCTGCTCCTCTTTTTTTACTCTTTTTCTACCCATTCCTTCCGCAGGACAAAAAGCTCTCTGAGTTCCTGAGTAGAAAGCTCTGTAATCCAGTTTTCACTCGTGATGACTTTTTCGCTAAGCTCTTTTTTGCTTTCAAGCATTTCATCAATCCGCTCTTCAAGCGTACCGAGCGTGATCATCTTATGAACGGTCACAAACCGTTTTTGCCCGATTCGGTGGGCACGGTCTGTCGCCTGGTTTTCTACAGCTGGGTTCCACCAGCGGTCAAAATGAATCACATGGTTTGCTTCTGTAAGATTTAACCCTGTCCCCCCAGCTTTCAAGGACAGCACGAACACACTGTGTTTTCCATCCTGAAACTTTTCAATCATTTCATCGCGTTTAGCCTTAGGCACTCCTCCGTGCAAAAAGAGCACATCTTCGTTCCAGCGGTTCGCGATATAGTCCTGAATCAGATTGCCCATAAATAAAAACTGCGTAAAGATCAAACACCTTTCGCCCTTTTCTCTTATGGCTTCCAAGAGTTCCACCAGCTTCGAAAATTTATTCGATCGCTCCTCGAGCCTGTTCTTCTTTTCTTCCTTCAGATATAGAACCGGATGGTCACAAACCTGCTTCAGCTTGCCTAATAAAGCTAAAATCAGCCCTCTTCGCTTCATGCCGCCCTCTTGCTCAAGCTGCTGAAACGTATCCTGAATCATCCGTTCGTATAAGGATGCCTGCTCTGCCGTTAGATGGACATACTCTTTAATCTCCTGTTTCTCCGGAAGGTTCAGCTGTACGTGCGGGTCCTGTTTGGTCCTTCTCAATAAGAAAGGCTGAACGAGGCTCTGCAGCTGTTTCAGCCGGCTGTTATCGTGCTCTCTTTCAACAGGAAGGACGAACCGTTTTCGAAAGGCGGCTTCACTTCCCAGGTAACCGGGATTAAGAAAATCAAATATGGCCCAAAGCTCAAGCAGCCGGTTCTCTACTGGTGTGCCGGTCAGCGCAATTTTATGCCTTCCCGATAAACGGCGGATGCTCCTTGATTGTTTTGTAAAACTGTTCTTTATATTCTGAGCTTCATCTAAAATGATCGCATCCCACAAGACATGCTGAAAATCTTCTTCATCCAGCTGTGCGGTCGTATACGAGGTTAATACAACATCCGCCCCCTGAATCGACTTGATAAATGGCTCTCCTCTTATCCTTGAAGATCCATAATGAAGGAACACGTTTAAATCAGGTGAAAAATGCTGCAGTTCTTTCTGCCAGTTTCCAATGACAGAAGTCGGACAGATTAGAAGTGCAGGAAATCCCCCCTCTTCATTATCTTTTCTTGTTTGAAGCAGGTAATCGATGGTCTGGATTGTTTTCCCAAGTCCCATGTCATCCGCCAGACATCCTCCAAGACCGAACTTTCTTAAAAATTGAAGCCAGGAGCTCCCTGTTTTTTGGTAGTCCCGAAGACTTCCCTGAAAGCCTGGGGCCGTAGGCTGAATCGGGATCTCTTTCACTTCAGACAGCTGTTCGACCATTTTGGCAAGGTCTGTGTTCAGCTCAATATTGACATATCGCAGCAAGGAAGGCTCTTCTTCATTGCCGTCTTTCACGGGCTGCATGAGGTGCTGTTCCAAAATATCCTTCAGCTGAAGGCCTTTGCGGTTCACACTCTTCATAACCTGTCTGACCTCACGGATAAAAGCAGGATCGAGCTTGAACCATTTCCCTTTAATTTTCACTAGGCGCCTGCGGCTGTCAACGAGCTTCAGGAACTCCTCTTCGCTCAATTCGATGTCGCCTGTGGAAACTTTCCAGTCGAACTGCACGATGGAATCCAGCCCTAAAAATGACGGAGCGTATCCGCCAGATGAACTTTTCACTTTCGCTTTCAGGTCCGGCTGAAGATCTTTCAGCGCTTCCCACCATGAAGGAAGAAGGATTTTAAATCCCCCTTCTTCCAGCCATTGACTCTTCTCATTTAAAAAATCCCATGCTTCATTTTCCGTCAGCTTCGTTTTAAAAGAACCATCCTTCTTTTGAAGAAAAGATACAAGTGTACCGGCAAAAGAAAGATCTTCTGCTATTCGGTGCGTAAAGGGCTGCCATTCTTCCGGAAGATCTTCCGCTGCCCCTGTCCAGTCAAAGTGGATGCTGCTCTCCTTATCCTCCAGCAGCACATCCAGTTTCCAATATCGATCATCTTCTTCAGGTTCCTGAAGCTCAAGAAGGACATCGAACGGCTTTTCATCTTTTTTCCAACCCAGTTTAACGAGCCATGATTCCTCTGACAGATTTTCATAAAGTGTATTTTTTTCGAGAAGATGTTGAAACGGAAACCGGTCGAAAAAGGCAGGATCCGCATCCAATCTTTCTGGTTCTTCAAGAGCGAGTTCATCGATCGCCGTGTTCAGCCAATGGGACAGTTCTTTCCCGGTGGCTTCTATCTCCCATTTCCATTCACCTTTTTTCCAGGATTCAAAACTGGGTTTTACTCGGTGTTCCTGCAGTGATACATCCAGCTCCCGGGCGTGAGTGATCATGTCTTGAGCCTCTGCGCTCCAATTGTCCTGTTTCAGGAAAAAACGCGGATGCCCTGTGAACAGACGAAACGCATCAACAGCAGACACATAAACATATTGCTCATCATCTCGTTCGATAAACGTTCCATAATAAGATTTTTTATGCCAGGCAAACAGCATGGGCATCCAGTCATCCACATGGAGTCTGCGCCCTTTCTGCTCTCCCCAGAACACCATTCTGTTGTCGTTCAGCCATCTGGCATGAAGTACAATGGCGGTCACATCAATCATGTATGAATTTTCCTTTCCTTAGCTCTTCCTGAAAAGCGCGGAGTCTGGCATACTGGGTAGCCAGCTTTTCAATATAATCATCAAACTGCACGTCTCGGTCCAGCTTTTTATAGATTGACTGAAGCTTTTTCAAGAAACGGATGGCCAGCTTATAGGATTTGCGGTTTTTCTCCCTGATGAGCCGGTCAACGGACTGGTGGTACAGCGGAAGAAGCACTTCCATATCCAGCTGCTCCACTTCTTTTAAATCCGTACCATTAATCAAGGAAGGCGAATACCCCATTAAGATCTGAAGCTCGACCCAGCGCTTAAAATCCTGCTGGACGTGCAAAAATTCATTGTATTCATAAAAAGTTACCGGAAGGCAGTCAACGAGCATCTGTTCATACTCCTTTTCCTCCCCCGTGTACTGTGCATATTTCCAAAAGTATTCAATATATTGGTGAAACTGTTCCCGAACAGACGTATCCCGGTAATAATCCTGCGTCTTCCGGTAAAATTCCGGCTTCAAGGCGAGCAGCCATTTCAGTAAAGACTCCCACTTTTCCCAATGAAAAAGCAGCTCAAGCCATATTAAGGCATGACGGGAAGAAAACTGCTCTGTTTTTTCCATCCGCTGATAAGCTTCTGTAAGGTCATCCCTCAAAAAGGCAAAGTGAACGAGCGCCATATCCAGAAACTGAGCCCGGGAACCCTTTTCCTTTTCCTCCAGAAGCTGCTTTTCATAAGCTACTACCCATTGGTCCACATGGTAAATGGTCGCCCAGCCTACTTGAAAGACACGAAAAATAATATCAAAATAACGGGCGGAAAGCTTAAATATATTCTGGAATTCTTTTAAACTTTGTTCAATTAAATCCAGATGTTCCGACTTAAGCCTTTCTGCCTGAATCTCCATAGCCGTTTTGAACATCCCATCGACCAGCTGGCTGAGATTAAGTTTAAAATGTGCAGCTAAATAATCGGGCACCCCATATTGCTTTTCATATTCCGTAAGCCTTAGGAAGGTCTCAAGCTGTGCATGAAACCGATACAGCTTTCCTATGTCATCATCCATAAAACTGGCAGCATTCAATAGACCTGGATAAAACTCCTTATGGATGTGGGTGAAGGTATAGCCTTCTCCCCTTTCCAGCTCTTTAAAGGTCAGATTCTGCATCTTATTCTTTTCAAAGTCTTCAAAGCGCTGATTAAAGTTCTTTTTCCATTCATCAACAGAAAGTATGTTTTGAATCACCCGTTTTCTCGTTTTTGGTTCAGCATTCTTTGTGCTGCTCTCTTGCTGATCAGCTGAAGAAATCATGGCTTCCTGCTGTTCATTCTTTTGTTTTCCTCTCTTGCTTTTCCATTCCAATATAAGCTGATAGGGAGGTCCAAAAGAGGCATACAGCTGAAAAAACACAGCCAGCTTATGAGCACATGGCTCTGAGCTGAAGCATGAACAGCTGCTCTCTGAAAAATGCTCAAGATCAAGACTTACCGCATATCCACTCTCTTCAGAAACACTTCCTGTTACAGTCTTGTTATCCACATTAATATTGTATACAGCGCCTTTTTGGTAAAGCGCATAGCCTTCTTGTATCACTTCTCCACTAAAATGAAACAACACGTCTTTTCCAAGTTCCAGAACAACGTCTTTAGGAATCTGCTTACTTAACATGTGAGCCTCCGTAATATAGTACCATCCATTATATCAAAATTAAGGAGGTTCCATTCAATGTTGTGCTTCATTCCTTCAACAACAAAAAAATAATGGACTATATTGCCCATTATTACAGATAATTCAACACTATTTTTTGTAATATTTTGACTACTTTTATCAAATCTCTTTTCTAAATTTAGGTTTTGCTTCATACTAGTTTTTGTGACAAAATCCCTCATGAAAGTCGTGAATGAAAGATGTTATTACAAATGATTGAAAAAAAGCGCGAAGTTTTGCTTTGTCTTGGGAAAACCTACGGATTGACAGCAGAAGTCACCGTGAAATGCAGCCAGGAACTAGATCATTTGCTGAATCTCCTTTCCCGAATGAAGGGTCGCCCAAAACAGTATATCGAGCAATAACCAGCGCAATAACACAGAACGTAAAACTGCATAACGCAGAAAACGGCGGGGAAGTCCCCCGCCGTTTTTGAATTCTATTAATTTTGAAGAATGTTCTCAATATTCTCGAGAGTCTCAGAGGAAAGTTTAATGCCGGAGGCCTTCACGGTTTCCTCCAGCTGATCCGGAGAGCTCGCTCCTACGATCGCGCTTGAAACATTCTCCTGCCGTAAGATCCAGGCAAGGGCAAGCTGTGCAACAGAGATACCGGTTTCTGCCGCTACCCCTTTTAACTGTTCTACTTTCTGAAGCTTCTCGTCTGTCAGATGGCGGGATATAGCCTTTCTACTGTTCTCATCTGCTGCGCGGCTTCCCTTCGGAGCTTCTTCTCCTATTTTGTACTTACCTGTTAGCACCCCCTGTGCCAACGGTGACCATACGACTTGGCCGATTCCGTGTTTCTCGCTGACAGGGATCACTTCTTTTTCAATATAGCGTTCAAACATATTATATTGAGGCTGACTGACAACAATTCGATCCAATAATTTTTTGTCCGCAAAGTGGACCGCTTCAGAAATTTGTTCTGCAGTCCATTCACTTACTCCCGCATACAAAACCTTTCCATGCCTGATCAGATCATCGATGGCCCGCAATGTTTCTTCGAGCGGCGTTTCTTTGTCATAACGGTGACAATAGAAGATATCAACATAATCCAGACCGAGCCGCTGCAGACTGGCATTGCACTGCTCGATGACATGTTTGCGGGAAAGCCCTCTATCGTTCGGACCTTCTCCCATCGGCCAAAAGGCTTTTGTTGCGAGAACATAGGAATCTCTCTGGTAATCTTTCAATACCCCTCCCACTACTTTCTCAGCTTCTCCGCGCATATAGACGTTGGCGGTGTCGAAAAAGTTAATGCCGAGGTCAAACGCTTTATTTATGCTAGCCTCCGCGTTTTCTTTCTCCACATAGCCAGCCGTTGTCAGCCAGCTGCCGAGTGAAATCTCGCTTACCTTCAATCCAGTTTTTCCAAGTCGGCGATATTCCATGAAAAATTCCACCTTTCCTTCAATAAATAGGTACGATACAAGTTTAACAGTTTTCTGAAAATTATAAAGAATTACAGCAAGTAAAACCTCACACCCCAGTCATGCCATGAGTTCATCAGGTAAATAATTCAATGGTTGGAGGGATATAGAACTATTTCGAAATAATTATGTAATCGTTTTGTTACCTTACTCTAACCTGCCTGTCATACACACCCTGTACAATTGCAATTGGCTATGAAGGAAAACATATCCTTTTTAACTAAAACTTTTCGTACTTGAGGAGGTACTACATATGATTAAAAAAGTAATTGCAACAGGAGCGATCGCTGGAGTAATGATGAGTTCTCCACTAGTAGGGGAAGCCGCGTTAGGGGACCATACATTAAAACAGGGCATGTGGGATAATGACGTGCATCAATTGCAGCAAAAACTCAAGGATAAGGGATATTTTCATTACACTGAAACAACAGGTTTTTATGGAGATATTACAGCGGCTTCCGTGAAAGATTTCCAAAAGAGAAACGGATTAAAAGTAGATGGAATAGCAGGAAAAAGAACTGCTGAGGCACTTCTTCAGTCCTCTTTAGGAAAATCAAATATACTAAAGCAAGGCAATAAAGGATATGCAGTTTCAGGATTGCAAAGTGAATTAAAAGACCAAGGATTCTATAACTATACTGTGGATGGCATTTATGGTCCGGTTACTGTGAATGCAGTAAAAGCTTTCCAAAAAGCAAAAGGCATCACTGTTGACGGATTAACGGGTCCTCAAACCATTAAAGCTCTTTATGGTGAAAATGGCGTCCGCGTCAAAACTGAAGTTGAATCTTCTGCTCCAGCACAAAAAGCCTCAGCACCAGTAAAGGCTGCTTCTACTGATCAGAAACAAGGAAAAACAGTATCTGTTGAAGCAACAGCTTACACCGCTGATTGCGATGGATGCAGCGGCGTAACAGCAAACGGTACAAATCTTAAAGCGAATCCAAACGTAAAAGTCATCGCTGTTGACCCGGATGTTATTCCGTTAAACTCACAAGTGTATGTAGAAGGCTATGGCTATGCAGTAGCTGCTGACAAAGGCGGCGCCATTCAAGGAAACAGAATCGATGTCTTCTATTCTTCTAAACAAAAAGCAACCGAATGGGGACGCAAGAACGTTAAAGTTACCATCCTGGATAAATAATCTTTGCATTTTAAGAAAAGAGGCGGACATGTGCCGTCTCTTTTTTTGTTTGGGCTGCGAACGTTGTTAGTGCGGATTATTCTCTCGACAGCCGTTTCAGCATTTACCCGCAGGGCATAAGTGCAACATCAGTTTGCAAAAGACGCAAATTGTGTTTTCTTTATCGGTGTCCAGCTTCAGCGGCTAGAGACTCGATCACTTCGGTCTTTGTCAGAAAACAAAAAGCGTTTTATGCCAAAGCCCTCCAGTGCTTATCGTCTCTGAACAGCCGCTTCAGCATTTCAGTGTTGTCACAATATCTTTATATGTTTTTCGGCAAATATCTTTTATAATAGGTACAGTATTTGACTAATTAGTGAACAGGCTGGTGAATGTATGTTTCTTTGGATTGCGATTATTATGGGAATGGTAGAAGGATTAACAGAGTTTCTACCTGTTTCCTCCACCGGACATTTAATTATTACCGGGCATTTTCTCGGGTTTACAGGGGACAAAGCGAAAACGTTTGAAATTGTTATACAGCTCGGTTCCATCCTAGCTGTTGTGGTTCTATATTGGAAAAGACTGTGGAGCCTTCTCGGTGTAGGCAAGGTGGAGACAGAAAACGGCCAAAAAGGCCATTTGAATTTACTCCACATTTTTGCGGGCATGCTGCCGGCTGTTGTGATCGGGCTTCTCGCTCATGATGCTGTAAAAAAATATTTATTCTCTACAAGTACGGTTGTATTCAGCTTAATTGTCGGCGGTCTGCTGATGATTTATGCGGAAAAGAAGAAGAAGAAAATTACGGCAGCTACCCTTGATCAAATTACGTATAAACAAGCATTTATCATTGGGCTGTTTCAATGTCTTGCACTTTGGCCGGGCTTCTCCCGTTCGGGCGCGACCATTTCTGGCGGTGTGCTGCTCGGCTTAAGCCACAGAACAGCTGCAGATTTCACATTTATTCTTGCAGTCCCAATTATGATTGCTGCAAGCGGTCTTGATCTGTATAAAAGCTGGGATGTTCTTAGCGGAGCTGATCTTCCATTCTTTGCAGCAGGATTCATCACGGCCTTTATTGTCGCGGTCGTTGCTATTCTGTTCTTTATCCGCTTGATTGCAAAAGTAAAACTTACTCCATTTGCCTATTATCGTTTTATACTTGCCGCAGTTTTAGCTGCGATCATTTGGCTTTAATTTTCAATTTCAGATAAAAGATGGCGTTTTTCGCCGTCTTTTTTTATTGGAGGTTTTTCACCGTTTTTGTAGAATATATTAGAAAAATGGAAAATAAAGGTGGAAATAAAATTGGATATCCTTCAGCAAACAGAACGCATGAAACGTAATATAGCGTCAGTATTAGTCGGAAAAGAAAAAATTGTCGACTTGATTATGATTGCACTTATTAATAAAGGACATATTCTTTTAGAAGACGTGCCAGGCACCGGGAAGACGGTGCTGGCTAAAAGTGTGGCCAAGTCCATCAGCGGCGGATTCAGACGGATTCAGTTTACGGCTGATGTCCTTCCCAGTGATATAACTGGGATTAAATTTTTCAACCCGAAAGAACAGGATTTCGAGCTTCGCGTCGGACCGGTCATGACGAACATACTGCTGGCTGATGAGATTAACAGAGCTACACCAAGGGCACAGTCCAGCCTGCTTGAAATAATGGAGGAGAAGCAAGTTACCATTGAAGGGGAAACAACCAAGCTTCCCTCTCCTTTTATTGTCATCGCTACCCAGAATCCGATTGAATCTCAAGGTACCTTTCCCCTTCCGGAAGCACAGCTTGACCGTTTTTTCATTCAAATACAGACCGGATACCCTTCATTTGAAGAAGAAAAGAGGATGATCTCTCTGTATCGAAAGCAGGAACCTCTCGATCTGCTTGAAGCCGTCTTCTCTCTGGAGGATTTACATAGAATGCAAGACATGGTAAAGGAAGTGGAACTATCGGACGATGTTGAGAACTATTTGCTGTCCATTGTTCATGCGACAAGAGAATCAGGATTTGCTGAAGCTGGCGTCAGCCCGCGGGGAACGCTTGCCTTTATGCGTGCATCTCAGGGCCATGCTCTGATTCATGGACGGATGTACGTCACACCGGATGACATAAAACTGATGGCCCCTTATGTTCTTTCCCACCGTCTGGTCCTCTCGCTTGAAGGAACGCTGAGAAAAACAAAGCATCAGGTCATTCAGGAGATCTTGAAATCCGTTGAAGTCCCGGTCGAGTCAGGTGCTGGGTCATGAGTGTCTGGCGGAAAGAGCTTGCCGTACCCAAGCTTCTTCAGGCCTCGTTAAGTGCCGGCGGAGTTTTAGCTGCCATCAGTTTTTATAAAAAATCACCTGCTGTATTAGCGCTTGCATGCTTATTCGGAGCCGTATACTATCTCAGCAGGCTTTATTTCCGGTCTGCTGCTGATCAACTTGTTTTTCAAAACCCGCGAAGGAGCATCCGGCTTTTTCCGGGCGATACAGACAGCCTGCCTCTTACCCTTTCCTATGAAGGCAGCTGGCCGCAGATCCGTGGAACGATGACCTTTACCGCTTCCGATGCCATTGATGTTGATAACGCAGTACTGACACATGAAAAGAAAAATTTAAAGCAAAAGGATTATGAGTGGCAATTTGCTGTCCCTAAAAAGTCACGGCTGGAGCAGGAGCTTATAGTTACAGGAAAAAAACGGGGGGCCGTGAAGCTGAACCGTATTGAACTCAGCATCCGGAATGTCATGGGATATGGTCTCCTCCTCCTGGCCTTTGATCCCATCTACCGAACGGAAGTGATAGTATTTCCTGCCCCTCTCCCAGTGATTGGTATCAAGCCGCTGCTGCAGTTCGGCCAAGGTTTCCATCCTTTTTCACGGTCATTGTTTGAAGATCCGGCTTCTCCTGCAGGTGTAAGAGACTATGAAAGGAGTGATCCTTATAACAGGATCCATTGGAAAGCAACAGCAGCTTCAGCTTCACTCAAGACGAAAATTGTAGAGAAAACAACAGAATACAAATGGGCTTTTATCGTCAATGTTGGGTCATCCTCCTATGGGACCTCCCCTTTTCAGAGTGAGACAATGGAAAACCAGCTCAGTTATTTAACCTTTATGTGCCAGCATGCTTCTTCAGCCGGTATTCCGTATGAAATCTTTATGAATATCCGTGTTCCCGGTGCTGTTGGTTTTCTTAAAGTGGAAAAAGGAGAGGACCGTGCTCATCTGTTAAAAGTACTCGAAACACTTGCCCGTATCAGTGTTTCAAGTGTAACCTTTCCCCTCATTGAGCTGCTTGCAAAATCAGACCGCGAAATTTCAAGCACGGTTCCTGTGGTTATACTGGCAGGCAGCCTTGATGAAGATGACAGGCAAGAGCTGTACTTTCAAAAGTGGCAGAAGCACGGGAGCCCTGTCTATCGGATTATAGAACAAGAAGAAGGGGCTTATCTTTCAAAATGGTCTGCAAGGAGAGCCATCTCATGAAAAACAAAAGGATGCTTCTCACCTTTTCTCTTAATTACTCGTTTGACAGTCTGCTTCTTTATTTAATCGTAATCAGCCTGCTGCCTTTCAGTCTTATCCTTTTTTTAAAGTTTTTTGCTCTTTATATTCTTGGCTGCTTGCCATTTGTTTTGCTTTTTACCTTTTCGAAAAAGATGACCGTGGGTAAAATCATCCTTCTCAGCCCTATTGCTTTTGGAATTGCTTATCTTTTTGGGTTTGGCGCCGCCTTTTCTTTCCTTCTCGCAGGGATCTTAGCCTGGCGAGCATGGGCTAACTGGTCTGATCCCATTAAGCAAGACATGGAAGTGATCTGGCTTGTCTCTTTTGTACTGGCATTCTTTCAGTATATTTTCTTTCCGAACATTCCTGAGGCTTTGCTCCTCATTCCGACAGTACAGCTTGCCTATCTTATCCTGCTTAAAAGCTATCATCGAAATTTGAATGATGGGAAACCTTGTTTTCAGAGCACAAAGCAAGGAATATTATCGTTATCGGTTCTGCTATCTTCAGCAGTTGCTGCATACCTTGCTTTCCCCTTCTTTTCCTTCTTGTTCAAAAATTTGATGGGTCTACTACTCTATGCTGTATTTACGATTTTAAGCAAACCTCTATTCTTTCTTTACAGCCTTCTTCCCATTTCTGATGGCGGCAAAAGGAGAGCTGAAGCCTTTGCTGGATCATTTAAAGGAAGCAAAAAAGTGAAAGGACTGCCTCACGTATCACCTTTTCACAACCAATGGATATTGTGGATCATCTGTGCAGTCATCCTGCTCGCCCTCTTAATCTATTTCAGAAGAAGGATTCTATCAACATTGGGTCAGACGATATCCTCACAAAGTATTCAGCCCATTATGCCCGGCGAAAAGCCTGCTCTTAAACGGCGCCGTTTTTGGAAAACACCGGCCGATGAGGCGAGAAAAGTTTATATCCAATTTGAAAAACGCATGACAAAACTAGGGGGCGGCCGTGCCTATGACGAATCCGTTACTGAATGGCTGCATCGTCTCGATCTGCCGATAACAGGGATTGAGATCGTATCAACGTCTTATAATAAGGTCCGGTATGGAGGCCTTTCACTTGATTCGGACGAGCTGGATTTCTTTAAAAAAGAAACACGAAGCCTTACAGGAGAGTTCAAGAAACGGAATAGAGAAGAAAGGACCTGATGTTTCCCCCTCGAATAGAATAAAAAAACATCACATTCAGAAACGGTTCTGAGTGTGATGTTTTTGCTAATGAATAGCTGGCCGTGTTCACCTCCTGGATCCATCATAATATACGAAGCAGGCATACCATCCTGCAGCAGCTGTTTCATCCTTTTCATAGAGGGATCAATGTGCTTGAAATAGTTGAGATAAGATGCACATAGATAATTTAATCCTTGCTCATGAAACCAAAATCTATTTATACTAAGCCCTCTTTAATATTTCCTAACCCATATTCAGGATAGACAAAACGATCACAGGCAAACAACTCACCTGTGTGTTCCATTGCTGCTGCCTGACCGCACTTCTCTGAAAAAATACAAATGGATAAAGGGATTCCAATCCACAAAGCCAGTGCCCATTCAAAGTTCATGACATATACCGAGCCTACATCATGCTCCACCCACTCATTGAATATTTGAATGAGAAACTCCCCATACATTTCGTTATACCACTGCCAGGCAGTATTCTCTGTTAAATAAAAAAAAGCTAGGCTCAACGCCTAACTCCATCCATGCTATGTTTGAGTTAATATGTCTTTTTTGAGCAAACTGTACATCACTAAATCTTGAAATTCACCATCAACACATTGATAGTCTCTGAGGCACCCTTCTTCGTGAAAACCAAATTTTGATACAAGTATCGCAGAGCCATGGTTGTCGGGATGAATAAGGGCTCCAATCCGGTTTAGTTTCATGTGTTGAAAGGCGAAAGGAAGTATGGAGCCGAGTACTTCTTTCATCACACCTTTGCGCCATTTGCTTTTTCGTATTTCATATCCTATTTCTGTCCTGAACTTCTTTTTTGCCCAGTTATGGTATCCGCATGTTCCGATAAGCCGCTTTCCTTCCCTTTCCGCAATTCCCCAGCGGATCGTCATCTGATCCCTATAACCTTTTTGAAAGTCACAAATTAAGGATTTGGTTTGCTCTATAGAAGTAAACGGAGCAGTACCCCAAAATTTTACAACCTCAGGATCAGAATATACTTCATGCAGGTCGGCTGCATCCTCTTCTTCAATGTTTCGAAGAATAAAACGCTTTGTTTCTAATTGCGGAAACTCAGAGTAGATCTCTTCCATTCTTTTTAAGTCCCCTTTATGGCAAACAGCTGATTGGAGCAGTATTCAATAATGTCACTCCTGCGGACAATGCCGATAAATACTCCCTGATCATCCACCACAGGAACAAAGTTTTGGGTGGCAATTAAAGACAAGAGATCTTCCATCTCAGCATTAATATAGACGGACTTGATGACCCGGTCTTTTTGGATGCCGGAGATGGAAAAACGATGGCTCGTTTCAAACGTCAGCCCTGGCGTATTTTTAATCGTCCAAAGCAAATCGCCTTCTGTCAGTGTTTCAGAATACCTTCCTTTTTCATCCAGCACAGGAACAGCCGTATATCGATGATGTTCCAGTTTTTCAAGTGCCTGCCTGATTGTTGAGGTAGACTTTAAAAAAGCCACTTCTTCTTTAGGCAAAAGAAAAAAAGCAATGTTCACAGTACCTTCCTCCTCGTTCTATTCGCATTCTTATCTTTCTTTTATCAAGGGTTCAACCGCTAGGCTTTCCCAAAGATAATACGTAATGTAAGTGTTCCATGGCGCCCAGTCTTCAGCCAGCTTTCTTACATCCTCTTCAGTCGGCTGATAGTCAAGATCCCATGCTTTACGCACACCATTTCTTAAACCGATATCAGCTGCCGGAAGAACATTGGTACGCCCCATTGCAAAAATAAGGAGACATTCAATCGTCCAGCGGCCAATTCCCCTGATGGGCAGCAGCGTATTCATTACTTCTTCATCTGTCATGGACCAAAGGGAATCAGTATCTAATGCTCCAGAAGTGATCAACCTTGAAAAATCTATAATATACTCCGCTTTCCTCTGACTGAACTGGAGCTCCCTCAGCTGTTCAACATTCAGTGAAGCCACTTTTTCCGGAGTTGGAAAAACGGAGAACATTTCTCCTTCATGTTCAATGTGTTCACCGGCAAGAACAATCAAACGGTCGATCAAGACACCGGCAAACGTTAGATTCACCTGCTGGCCAATTATAATCTTAACCATGGATTCAAAAAGGTCGGGATCGGTAACAAGACGCACACCGAAAAAGTCCGAGATGAGCGGCGTAATCTGTCTATGGTCCGAAAATTGGCTATAGAATTGTTTAATATCAATCTCCGTGGAAAACATGCGTTTTACCATAACAGCCAGCTCATCCTGCTCCCTTGCGGAAAGCCCATCGGGGTGCTCCAGCATAAGCTCCGGATTGTCGATGCTGCCCGCTGCTTTTACCTGAATAAGTATCGGTTTATTTCTAAGGTGAATCATTCTTTTATAGGTTTGATTGTCCATGTCCACATGCACGATATTATTTTTTCCTGCACTGCTCACCCGCCGAAGCATCTTAGAGAAATCAAAGGGTGAGGCAGGCCTAATTACTTTTAACATATTTTCTCCTTTTTACTTCATAGTTTGTAAAAAAACACATAACGATGTATGCGCTCTCATCATCTTTATTATCCCCTCTCATCCTCAAACTTTCCAGTCTAAATTTATGAGCCTTGCCTGAAAAATAAAAAAAGCCGGCATGGGCTGCCAGCTTTATGCATCGCGCGATTTTTCCTTTTTTCCTTGCAGGTGCGGATTTTCCTCCAGGCTGTCCACCGTATGTTTATAGGAATATCCCTTTGATATCGCAACAACAAAAATAACAAGGATGAACAAAATGATGATGACAGACATAACAATTGAAATAAGAAGAGTCGACACGTGTACAGCTCCTTTATTTATTATTCCTTATTTTAACATAGGCAAGCAACCTGCTACACTCTGCCTTTATACAGATTGTAATCATCTATACTGTTAAAACAACCCAGTCTGTCACCGATGACCAATCCAAAATCAATATATGCATTGTTTTTGGCGGTTATTATATTTTTATCTTCAACGACCGGCCGGTTGACAGCTCTTCCTGTCAGCCAGTCCTTGGCTCTTCTATGCTCCTCTTCAAGAACAGAGGCCGTAAAATTTTTGTTGATCAATACTCCTGCTTTTCCAGCCAGAAGCACACCCGTGCCTATGGCAGCTATGCGTACACCATCTCTATCAAAGGCTTTGATCAGTCTGATCAGCCGGGGATCAGATTGGCTGCCGGCTTGCGTGCCTCCTGGGATCAGCAGCAAATCATATTCAAGAGGATTAATATTCTTCAGTTTAATAGACGGCTGCATCGTAAGGCCGCATTCACTTGTAACTGCCCCATGCGGCAATGAGAAGGTCAACACTTCATAAAAGCGGCTGACAATAGACAGCGCCACCATAATCTCTACTTCTCGAAACTGGGGATAGAGATAGACAAGTATTCTCTTTTTCACACCCTCACCCATCCCTCCTGGTACTATTTACATACCATGCTTTGTCGAACATTGTTTGATTTTAATTGTATCAGTACAAAAGAAGGATGTGTATTGGGAAAATCGGTGATTAGCCTATGAAAATATCCAAGTATTTATCTATTCATTTTCCCAATTTGTTCTTTTATTTTCTTTTTCCGGAAAACAATTTCAAAAAAACAAATCAGAAATTATGTCGTTTTATTTTATTAGATTTAGGGTAATATTCTATGGTTTACTGCTTTAATTAATCATTAGGAGGGCAACATGAAAATTTTTCCCGCTATATTATTCTCCATTTTGTTAATGCTGGGCATATTGGCAGGATGCTCAGGCAGTTCTGGAGGGCCACAGGCAGAGAGCGCCGGCTCAAAAGGAAAAGTAACCGTTAATTTCTGGACGTTCTGGGGATCGGAAACAAGGCGTCCCGTTATTGAAAAGATCATCAGTGATTTTAATAAATCACAGGATGATATTTATGTAAAACACACCTTTTTGCCCTGGGGTGACATATGGACAAAGAACTTAGCGGCCATTTCTGCCGGTAATCCCCCTGACGTTATTATTAATGATATTAATTCCGTCCAGCACAGGGCTAAGAACAATCAATCTACTAATTTAACGAAATACATAAAAGATGACTCCTTCAAAGAAAACTTCTATCCAAGACTTTGGGATACCGTACTGTATAAAGGCGACCCATACGCAGTTCCTTTCAATACTGATACAAGACTGCTATTCTACAACAAAAAAGCGTTCAAAGAAGCGGGCTTGGATCCAAATAAGCCTCCCAAAACATGGGATGAACTTGAATCCTATGCCAAAAGGCTCGATAAGAAGAGCGGGGACCGTTATGAAAGAATCGGTTTTTATCCGCTTTGGGGTTCATTTGGGCCACCAAGCTGGCTGATGAATGCAGATAACGGGGAAAGCTTTCTCACTAAAGCTGGGCAGGTACAGATCAATTCCCCTGAAAAGATAGAGGGCCTTAAATGGCTGAAGGGCTGGAATAATCGGCTTGGAACAGATAACGTCAATGCCTTTAAAGCAGAATTTGGTAGTGAACAGGCTAATCCTTTTATCGCTGGCAAAGTCGGTATGTGGGTAGATGTAGGCACATTTTATACACAGATCCGAGATTTCGGCAAAAATATGGATTTTGGGGTAGCACCAATACCATCCAAATCAAAAGATACCGGGCATTGGAGCGATGGCGGCGGATTTGTAGCCGAAATTCCCAAAGGAGCTGCACATCCTAAAGAAGCCTATAAGTTTATTAAGTATTTAACTGGCGAAAAGGCACAGAGCTATTGGGCTTCAAAGAACTTTGATAATGTTTCAAACAAAAAAGCTTCCGAAGATGCCCTTTCTAAATTAAAAGGCAAAGACAAAATGGTTTATAGGGAAACTGTAAAAAATCTGAATGTTACAAAAATGAACCCTGTTCCACCAGACGCCCCTGACTATCAGAATAAAATTAATCCTTTAATTGATGAAGTGCTTTTAGGTAAAAAGGACCCTGAAAAGGCATTGAAACAAGCTCAATCAGAAGTAGAACATTCACTTCAAAATTAAAGATAAACGGCCTGTCCAAATATGAGGCAGGCCGTTTATCTAAATCGTACTATGCACGATAAGATGCCATAATAAAATGTAGGGCGGGGTATGAATATGGAAACCGTTTACGAATCAGGTAAGAAAGGAAATCAGGCCCTCAAAAAAGAAATAGCAGAGCCTGTTAAGAAATATAAAATTAAATCATTAAAAAAACGCGAGCAACTGTCAGGATTTTTGTTTATATCCCCATGGCTGTTCGGTTTTCTTGCATTAACGCTTGGTCCGCTTCTGTTTTCTTTGTACATCAGTTTTACGAACTATAATATGACGTCCAAGTTGGATTTTGTCGGTACAAAAAATTATCATCAAATGTTTTTTAATGACGGTCTATTTTGGACTTCACTATGGAACACGTTATATTTTGTTGTCTTTTCTGTACCTCTCACGACTGCCGGAGCAATCCTTCTGGCTGTTCTGCTCAATCATAAAATACCGGGTATTAAAATTTTCCGGACGATTTATTATCTGCCTGCAGTGTTATCAGGAGTTGGGGTTTATTTACTATGGATGCAGCTTCTAAGTCCTTCGACAGGACTTGTCAATACTGCCTTAAGCTGGGTTGGCATTAAAGGCCCTGCATGGCTGTTTGATCCTGCATGGACAAAGCCTGCACTTATCATCATGAAGATGTGGAGTGTAGGCGGCAGCATGCTTCTATATTTGGCTAGCTTGCAGGGGGTTCCCAAAGCCATGTATGAAGCGGCAGACATCGATGGAGCAAGCTCTATTCAAAAATTCTTTCACATTACGCTTCCTATGATTACACCCATTATCTTTTTCGATATTGTAACCAGTTTAATTGGCGGCTTTCAAATCTTTCAAGAAGCCTATGTTATGACGGAAAATGGGGATGGAGGGCCTGTAAATTCACTGCTGTTCTATAATCTTCATATGTGGAATAACGCATTTGAGGTTTTTAACATGGGGTATGCTTCAGCGATGGCATGGTTTCTTTTTGTCATTGTTCTTATTTTAACTGTAATCAATCTAAAATTCGGCAAACGCTGGGTTCATTATGGAGGAGGGGACGAAAAATGAATTCAAATCAGCAGGCACCTAAATTTTATGAAACCCAATCATTTAAACGGAAATCAAAAAAACTGCTGGTAGTGGTGCTCCTTCTCCTAGGCAGCATTGTCATTCTATCACCCGTATGGTGGATGATATCTACTTCATTAAAGACTCCAGCTGAAATCATGCAGTATCCTCCATCCTTGCTGCCGGAATCCTTTCAATGGGGAAATTATATTAAAGCTTGGCAAACGGCCCCTTTTACCCGATGGGCCCTTAATACCTTATTTATTACAATATGTGTAGTCATCGGGAATGTATTTGTTAATTCTTTTGTTGCGTATGGTTTTGCAAAAATACGGTTTAAAGGAAGGAATATACTTTTCACCCTCGTTCTGGCCACCATGCTTATTCCGGGCTTTGTCATGATGATTCCGCAATACATGCTGTTTTCAAAGCTTCATTGGATCAATACCTATCTTCCTTTAATTGTTCCTGCTTTTTTCGGGAATGCGTTCTTCATTTTCCTTCTTCGCCAATTTTTTAAAACTATTCCTGATGAAATGATTGACGCAGCGAAAATAGACGGGGCACACCACTTGCAAATTTGGTGGAAGCTGGCCATGCCGCTTATGAAGCCGGCCGTTATCACCGTTGCCATTCTATCTTTCAATGGGGCTTGGAATGACTTTTTAGGTCCTCTCCTATATATAAATGATGAAAAGTTATACACCCTTCAGATTGGACTTCAAACTTTCAAAGGAACAGTTCAGACACAATGGCATTATTTAATGTCCGCATCAGTCCTCGTCCTGCTGCCTGTTATCTTGTTGTTCTTCTTTTTCCAACGATACTTTATAGAAGGGTCGAACATTACAGAAGGTTCTAAAGGGTAAAACATTCGAATATGAAAGAAAAAGCAAAGCTGATCCATTCAGCTTTGCTTTTAATCGATTAGTTTTTCATACCGGCAGATGCAATTCCCTGTACGTAGTATTTTTGAAAGAACACGAAGATGATCAGCAGCGGGATGGTTGCCATCGTAAGTGCGGCCATAACATGTCCATATTTTACAGGCGGCTGATGGAAAAAGAACTGCATGCCGACTTGCAGTGGCCTTACGCTCTCATCTGTTGTTGCAATGAGCGGCCACATGAAGTCTCCCCAATGTGTAATAAATGTAAGGAGAGCCACTGTAATAAAAACAGGCTTTGATAGCGGAATGACAATCTGGAAAAAGATTCGAAGCGTAGAAGCACCATCCATTCGTGCAGACTCTTCCAATTCTTTCGGCAAGTTTAAAAAGAACTGCCTAAACATGAAAATGTTAAAGGCATTTGCAATAAAAGGAATGATTAGCGCCTGGTAGGTGTTCAGCCAATCAAACTCATCAATGATTAAATATAAGGGGAGCAGGATACTCTCAAAGGGGATAATGATTAACGCAACAACCGCTGCAAATAAAAAATCTCTTCCTTTAAACTCCATTCGTGCAAATGCATAGGCAGCGAGGGAGTTAACAAACAGCCCGAGAATGACAATGACGGATACATACAATGTACTCGTAAGCAGGTATCTGATGAAGGGAATCCGTTCAAAAACCCCGGTATAATTGTCCAAAGAGAAGGTATAAGGAACAAAAGCTTTAAATGATTTTAAGTCCGCAAAAATCTGCGCTTCCGATTTAAAGGAAGAGACAATCATCCAGATGAGAGGAAATAAAAAAAGAAGTGCCAGCAAAGTAAGGGCGACATACAATCCTATTAATTTAAATAAACGGTTCTTTTTCATAACTCTCCTCCTATTCTGTAGATTCTTTAATAAACTTTCGCTGCAGAATGGAAATGACTAGCACGATCACAAAGAAAAGAATGGCGATGGCTGATGAATAGCCAACATCCCTAAACTTAAAGCCTGTTTCATATACCATATAAACGAGCGTTTTCGTAGAATCCAATGGGCCTCCCTGCGTCATGACAAAAGGCTGGATAAAGAGTTTGGTAGCAGCAATCATCGTTACGATCGCAATAAAGACAAGGATATTACGAATTCCCGGAATCGTAATGTGAATGAGCTTTTGCCAAGCACTCGCTCCATCAATGGATGCGGCCTCATAGAGATGGTCCGGAATCTCCTGAAGTCCGGCAAGGAAGATCATCATCTGATAGCCCGCCCCCTGCCAGATACTCATAAAAATGATAGAGTACATGGCCTGGTCTTTATCTGTAAGAAACTGAAACGGGCCGAGTCCCACGATATTTAAGATGGAATTGGCCAAACCATTGTCAGGATTATAGATAAACGTCCACAATATAGAAACGATGACCATCGAAGTTACGACAGGAGCAAAAAAAGCCATCCTGAAAAATTTAATACCTCTTATCTTTTGATTCACAAGAAGGGCGAGTGCCAAGGCAACAAGAGTTTGAACAGGCACAACAATCACGACAAACTTAGCGGTATTGCCTAAAGATTTTAAAAAGATGTCGTCCTCAGCGAGTCGCTTGTAGTTTTCTAAACCAATGAATTTCATTTTTTCTGGAGTCAGCAAATAATAGTTTGTAAAACTGTAGTACAACGCCAGAATAGCTGGCAGTATAAGAAAGATAAACAGCAGCACCATCGCCGGGCCTACAAATCCATAGCTGGTAAACATATTTTTCCGCTTTCTTTGCTTCGGGCTTACCGTAGGCAGTGGAGGGTTTACGTTTGTTTTTTGTGCAACGGGTTCCATCCTGTTTCTCCTTTCTGCAAAAAGTACAGGAAAAGGAGTGAATGAATCACTCCTTTTTCGCTTATTTTTTGAATCGTTCCAGTTCTCTGTCTGTATCCTTCGCTGCTTTATCAAGTTCTTTTTTTACATCCTGCCCCAAGGCAGCCGCTTGAAAAGCTTCTGCAAATTTAGCGGTTAAAACCGGATAGGCAGGAGTCGCCGGACGAGCTTTTGCTGTATTCAGAACCTGGTCTTTAATGACCTTTTTAGGGAGTTTATCGTATTCCGGCAGCTCTTTAAACGCGGATTCTCTTGCCGGCGGCATTCCGGTAATTTTGGATATTTCTACAACAGAATCCTTATTGCTCATCCACTTTACAACCTCAGCTGCTTCTTTCGGCTGCTTGGACTGGCTGGACACACCAAATGCCCAAGATCCGGAAGGTGAGGTTTTCTTTTTGCTGTAAGGGAAATAGGTCATTCCCCAATCCAGATTTTTATACTCCTCAAAGCCAGGAATCAGCCACACACCTCCAAGCATCATGGCCGCCTTTCCTTCTTCAAAATCCGTTGGCCCGTTGGAAACGCTCACAACTTTTGACTTAAACAGATCTTTGACATAGTTCATTGCCTCTACCGATTTCGGGCCATTGACATAGCCGTCAGCTTTAGTGCGGTCTTCATTGAGCAAGAGGCCGCCGTTGGACCACACAAATACGGAACCCATGTAAGTGAGCCATTCCCCGACGCCATTATCCATATGCATCGTGAGCCCGCGGACATTGTTCTTAGTCAGCTTTTTTGATACGTCCATGAACTGATCCCATGTCCAAGCTTTATCCAGCGATTCAGGAGCCTGAATTCCGGCTTCCTTCAGCAACTTTTTGTTATAGAAGACCACAATGGATGATTCCATTGCCCCAAGTGCGTATAGTTTGCCGTCATATGTACCTTGCTGGATGATGGATTTGGCAAAATCCTGCTTGTCCTTTTTCGCTACGTAATCATCAATGGGAGCCAGGATCCCTGTTGCTGCATAGTTCCCGACAAAAGGCCCGTCCATATCAAGAACATCCGGGAGCCCGTTCGAGGTTGCAGCAGCATTGATTTTATCTTCATAGGCGTGGCCTGCACCGCTTGGAATGATATCGAGCTTAACATGAATTTTTCCTTTATGAGTTTTATTGAATTCCTCAATACGTTTTTTATAAAAGTCGACTTCTTTCGGCTGTCCCTGATGCGCCCACATTTTCAGCTGCACTTCTCCATTTTTCTCTGTTCCTGACGCTCCTTGGTTGTCATTGGAACAGGCTGACATGGATAAAGCCAATACAAGACAAAAAAGCAGCAACAATCCCTTTTTCATCGGTTTTGCCTCCTCATTTTATAATCGTATTGGGGATTTGAACGGATTTTGCACTTCATCCTCTGCCGGAAGCGAGCGGATGATTTTATCATTTTCCATGACCGTCTTACCGTTCGAATCCATCAATTGACCTGTTACTTTAACTGTTGTGCCGGATGAAACCGGAAGGGTTAAAGATTCAAATGATTGGACTGAATCTTTCTCTATCTTTGGAACAGGCAAACATTGCTGATCGACCAGGGTGCCGTCTTCAAGGAATACCTTGTAGGCTATTTCGCAGTTTTCAAATGTAACGTTGTAATCGTTCACGATCCAAGGAGTTACGGTAGCAGTCTTTCCAAGCTCCCCATCCGTAACTTCGCCGTTAAAGGACAGATGCAGCGGTTCAAAAGCTTTAGCCATGGCAAAATAAGCTTTTTTAGGCTGGCGGTAATAGTCGATGATGGACCAATCGATGGACGGTCCTGTATTAACAAAGTGAAACTGAAGAAGCCCGCCTACATGATTGTATTTCTTCCGCCTTAACGCCTCTGTATGCTCCTTGTAGAACTGAACCTGATATTCTTGTGTAATGTCGATAAGTTCTTGAAGGGACTGAGTCATGACCGACCCCAACATCGTCTGATAAATATTGGTCTGAAAGCCCCATGTACGGTAGATCTCCCAGTTAACAGGCCAGAGAGACTCCTGGTTCATAAATTTCTTCAAGGAATCTTCATTTGGAATAGACTGGGTTCCATACTCTGTTACAAACATCGGGTTATAAAACTCAGCATCCTCAATTTTGCCCCAATACCAGCCGACCCAGTGCACACTTAAATGCGTACCGATATAGTCTGTAAAGTCATCCAGCGTCTCAAAAAAATGAGGAAGTTCCTCATCGGATACGAGCACCGAATTTTTAATAACGGGCCGCAGACTATCGAGTTCCTTTACGACACGCAAGAGCATATTGTCCAGCTTGTTGTAGTCATGAAAGCGGGATTCGCTGTGGCAGGACCACAAAATGATCGAAGGATGGTTATACAGCATTCTAACGAAACGACGTGAAACCTCCTCGGCTCTTTTTATAAAAAGACCCGTAGATTCATAGCCCCATTGAAACGGCAAATCCTGAAAAACCATGATACCCTTCTCGTTGCACAGCTGATAAAACTCTTCCTGTTCGGCATGGGCAAAAAGCCTGGTGGTATTCATGTTGGCATCCAGCATCATTTGGACATCAAGCTGGTAGGATTCCTTTGTCATAAGAGAGAGGAACTGGTCGGACAAATAGTTGTTTCCTTTAATAAACACCCTTGTTCCATTGAGGTAAAAGATCCATTTTTCATCCATTTTAATTTCGCGGATTCCAAATATTTGAATCTTCTTGTCTACCAATACCCCATTTACCCACACTTCAATCACAGCTTTATACAGGTGAGGAAATCCAAGCTCCCATGTCCACCATAATTTGGGGTTGGACAGCTGGTCAGTCATTGAATAGCTGCTCGTACCTGGTCTTTGAAAATAGCTCTGAGACTTCCATCTGTATATTTTCCCTCTGAAATTATGGGGCAAGAATGAAACTTCCACGTCAATTTTGGCTTCTTTGCTGTTATTATTCTGTATTTCAACATCAAGGTAGATGGTGGCTTTCTTATACTCATCTTTTAGATAAGGAGTCACCTGAATATGCTCAATATGTACCTTGCAGCGCTCTTCAAGATAAACCCCTTTCCATATTCCACCCGGGTTGACAAGAGGATTTGGGTAATGGGCATTCACAGAAGAAGGAACTTCTGGACAATCTGTCAGCCCTTCTTGTTTCACTGGAAGGCAGTCCCAATGGTAAAGGCCTCCCTTGGCAATTTTTTTACGTTCGGGCTTTGTATCCAATTCAGAAGTCACTTTGATTACCAGCGTGTTCTCTCCGCAATATTCGAGAAAATCAGAGACATTAAATTCAAACGCATCAAAGTCTCCTTCATGAGCTCCAAGATACACTCCGTTCAGCCAAACCTCTGAATAATAATCAACAGCATCAAAACAAATGTAGAACATCTTATTTTTCTTTAGTGACGGAGCACGAAAGACAGTTTTATACCACATGACTCCCTGGAAATCCTCATATCCTGCTTTCTGCCAGTGTGCAGGAACATGGATATCCTCCCAAGTTAGTTCTTCTGAATGGTATACAGGCTTGTTTCTAATATTTCCTTCCAGACGGTTATCCTCATCAGGAACACATTTCCATATGCCATTTAAACTTAATTTTTCTCTGCATTCTCTGCTCATGGATATCACCTGACTTTGCTTTATATAGTTTATAGTTATTATCGCCTTTATGGGACAGAGACATCATTTTTGTTTTCACTATTCTGAACTTTTCCCGGCGATGAATTAACATAAACACCTTTTTATGGATGCTAACATCCTTCAAAATAAAAAAGGATGCACATCCTCACACAAACTAAATCCTTAGGGAAGATGTGCTAAGTTAGAGAGACATCACTTATTTCATACCTTTTCCTTTTGTCAGATGGCAGGGGACACCGTGCCCGACCGCGCCCGGTTTAGACATTTTATCTATATAGGCCAATCCCCTCACACATTGGGTTTTGCAGGACAGGCAGGTGGAACTGGTAACCATTTTTTGAGTATGTGCATATTTATTGACCGCCTGATCATACTTAGAGATCTTTTTAGCCTTTTTTTTTGCCATAATTCATCCTCCTCGCCTAACATTCCTCATATGATATGAAGAGGTGAAGAGGTATGCCACAAGACAAAGTAAGAAAAGCGCAAGCGTCATCGAGGACTTATGCTGAAAACAAGAACCAAGTTTTCAGCCCTGGGTGCTGGTGCTAGACATTACATCTATGCAAGCTGAATATTGTACTTTTTTACATCACAAAAAAACCGCTTATAAAACTAAGCGGCTTTCATCATTTTTCAATTCGTAACGTAAAGTATTCTGTTCGGCCAGCGTCAAAATATAATCACTGTCCCTTCTATCATAAGAATCCAAAAAGTCCCGCAGCGGCATGTGATATTTGTCCCACACAATATCCATCAGCCAGTTGTGGTTCACCTCAAAGTATTCCCCGTCAAAACGGTTGATTTTGACAGTTTCACCAAAATACATGCCTAACACTCCTTTCAACAGAAGGTAAACTGCATTAAGGCCAATTCATGATATGATAGATTATACTATAATATTCAGAAAAGTTAAACGATATGACAAAAAAATAAAAAAAGGCTTCAAACTGAAAAAAAAAACAGGCAGAATGAGTCTGCCTGTTTCGTACTTATATCTTTTTAGCGCCAAGGAATTTCGGTGCCCAGTAAGGATTTTGCATTGAAGCAATGCTTACTCCTTTTGAAGATGAACTGTGAATAAACTTATGGTCTCCGATGTATATTCCAGCATGGGAAGCACCATGTTTATACGTTTGGAAAAATACAACATCTCCAGCTTTTGGAGTACTGACAGATGTACCTTTTAAATAGATTCCGGAAACTGTTCTAGGCAAGTCAATTCCAGCCGATTTATCAAAAACATAGTTGATATAGCCGCTGCAATCGAACCCTTTAGGTGTTGTTCCGCCCCAGCGGTAAGGAACACCCATGTATCTTTTTGCTGTACTGATCAAACCTGATGAACTGTATGAAGTGCTTTTAACAGCTGTTTTAACCCCTAGTGCTTTGAACGTGCTTTTTCCAGCTACGCCATCTGCTTTAAGTTTTTTTGCCTTTTGGAACTTTTTTACAGCTGATTTCGTATATGTACCATAGTAAGTAGTCGTCTTTTTGTATGTGAAATATCCTTTTTTCTTAAGGACAGATTGTAATTGTTGCACATCTTTACTGGTCATACCTTGTTTTAAAGTGTGATCGCCAAGCGCTGCTTTCCCTACGATTGGGTTGAAAGCCATCATTCCTAATAGTGCCGCTGCCGCTGCCAATTTTTTCAAAGCATGTATCCCCCTAAAATCTGTATTACCAATGTTGGTATTTGTTTCCTTGCTAAGTTAATTAGATTCTACCAACAAAATATGACACGAACATTTTAGGGAGATTACAGATATATTACAAATTAATAGAATTCCCGATTTTTTATGACATTAAACCTAATGAATTCCATATTTTTTGTCAAATTAAGCTAAATTCAGTAAAATGAATTGTAACAATCTGACTACCCAATCTTCGTTAACAGGACTTAATACCTAGTGTCAAAAGACCTTTATGTGCGGATTTGTCCTTTGAATGATGTTCTTTCCTTCAATTTTTAGGGAAGTATAATGCAGAGAAGGCAAATCGTTAAATAATTTGTCACTAAAAAAAGGATGCCTCTAGCCCTTCATTACGTTATGATAAGCTAGTGTATGACTATTTTTTGGTATAAATATTACATAGCCATTAACAAGAACCATCCCAACTCTAGCAAACGATATGGTATAATATGGTAGTTGTTAAACATGATTGTTATGAATTGAAGGGGCAGTGACTATTGAGTAAATTAAAATCCCATATTCTTCCTTTGTTATTGATGCTCTCTATTCCTCTTCTGCATACTTTTTATGAATTACTGAATAACGGAGATCGGGGAGCAAGGAGTCTTATTACATCATTTGACCAGCATATTCCTTTTATTGAAGCCTTTATTATTCCGTATGTTTTTTGGTACCTTTTCATTTTTGGCATGTTGTTTTACTTTTTTATCTATGACAGATCCTTATATTTCAAGACGCTGTTGAGCTTAACGATCGGGATGGTGATCTGTTATGTCATTTACTATTTCTTTCAGACAACGGTTCCAAGACCTGCCATAGAGGGCAGCGGTGTTCTCACAAATGTTATCCGTTACATTTACACAGCCGATGAACCTTTTAATTGCTTTCCAAGTATTCATGTCCTGAGCAGTTATTTAATGGTCATTGCAATAAGATACTGCAAAACAAAAACACCAGTACGAATTTTCGCTGTCAACATTGCAGGATACTTGATTATTCTTTCCACACTCTTCATTAAACAGCACGTAGTTCTAGATGCTTTTGCCGGAATCCTTCTCGGTAATATCCTGTTTAATACAATTTATTATTTTAAACCTATGTTGTCCTACGCCACGAATAAACGATATTCAAAGAACAAAAAAGCAGCCGAACCCCGATAGTTGGGCAGGCTGCTTTTTTATTATGCGTCCTCTCCTTTATTAGAAGCATTTCCGTGTGTCTCCATTATCTCGTCAACCGATTGCATTCTGCTGTCTTCATACTTCCCTTCACCCTTCCTGACGAAAGAAGGTTCACCTATTTCATAATCATCTGTTTTCCCGACCTCATCAGCCTTTTCTTGTGCCTGGACCGTCCGTTTTGCATAAGGAAGGGCTTTTAACCTTTCGTAAGGAATCTCCTCTCCCGTGTCCACGCATTTTCCGTAGGTGCCTTCTTCAATGCGCTGGAGCGCCTCGTTAATGTCTTCAAGAATTTCCTCTTGATTTTCATCAAGCGCCATTGCCATTTCGCGGTCATATAACTCACTCCCCATATCACCAAAGTGGTTATCATATGAGCTGATCTCCCCGGTAGACTCTTGCAGGCTTTCATCTTTCTCCCTCAGCTCATGCTGTGCTTCTAGTTGTTTTTTCATCTTTAGCAGATTTTGTTCTAATTCGTTGATTTGTTGTTTAGATAAGCTCATGCTGTTCCTCCTCATACACTATTGTGGTTAGTATTTACCCTATATCTAATGAAATAACACTCACAAACCTCTTTGGACAGACATAATCTTTTTTTTTTTTTTAATAAAAATAGTGTTGGAAGGAGTTGATTGCCTATGGTGGAAGATTACAATAATCCGGAGCATACGGATGAAAGAAACTGGGCACAAATGCACAATCTTTGTAAACAGCACCTGTATTTTCATGTGATTATTACCATGCATGATGGCAAGAAAACGGAAGGGATTATTACAAATGTGGATGGCCAGAATCTCCATATGATGATTCCTCAGGACATTCAGCAGCCGCAACAGGGCGGGCAAGGGAGCCAGCAAGGAACACAAAGCCAGCAGGGCATGCAGGGAACACAAGGAATGCAGGGGCAGCAGGGGGCTATGGGAAGAGAGGACAATGAAGAAAATCGTGTATTTTTTGGCCGGCCATGGTTTGGAAGAAGGTTCTTTCCAGGGATATTTCCCCTTGCCTCTATAGCTGCACTCTCTCTATATCCTTATTACTATCCGTATCCTTATTACCCTTATCCTTATTATTGGTGACCAGCTGGTTCTCCAGCTGGTTTTCCATTGGGTGCTTCTTTCTTGTTTTCCATTTCCTCAATTGCCTCTTCTTCCTCTTTCAGAACCCCCTCATCTAGTTCTTCTTTGTAAGCATATGACAACAGCAGAGATACAAGTATACCGCCGCCGATCAGGTTGCCGATACTTGCTGGAACCAGATTAAGCAGAATAAACTTATACCAGCTGATATCAAAGCCTTCAAGGACGGATATACTGAAATAGCCCATGTTGGCCACAGCGTGCTGAAAGTTTCCGGCTTCGAAAATGATAACAGGCAGAGCAATACCGAGAATCTTGCCAACCACATCTCTTGCGGCGGTAGCAAGAACCGCTGCGGCTCCGATCAGCCAGTTTGCCAAAATTCCCGAAAAAAGAACCTGAAACCAGCCCCAAGTTCCTCTATGTGTAAATTCCATTTTCTTTTCCACGAATATGAGCAGGTAATCATAGAAGTCATCGTGCAGCGAGCCTGAAAGGTCTAAAAGAAAACCGACAAATAGAGCTCCCGCAAAATTTCCAATGTAACAGATAAACCAAAAGGACAGCAGTTTTTTACTGATCCAAAACTTGCTCTGCATGATATAACTGGGCAAGAGTATGTTTACTTCCGTAAATAATATGGAACCTGATAAAAAGACCATCGCGTAGCCAATCATAAATCCGATACCAGCCATCAAATTCACAATGCCGGCCGATTCAATTTCCATTGTCAATAATACTGAACCTAGAGCTCCAAAAGCGATAAAAGCTCCTGCCAGACTGGATAGAATTAATTGTGCCAAATAAGTGGTTTGTATGGATTCTTTTCCTTTTCTAATAAACGTTTCAACGATTTGGGCAGGGAAATAATATTGTCGCTCAGGATATTTTTGGGGAGTTTTAGGATGCGCGTTTTTCTGTCCGGATATATTATTCATTGGAGACCTCCATTTCCTGTAACTTAGTTTCCCTTCAAGTCCTCCTCGTTAAACAGCGTCTTATTTTTATACAAAAATAAGACGCTGTTTATGTAAATTAACATAAACTTGCGCCTTATTTAAAATACTTGCTATTCACTTGTTGATTTTCCTTTCTTTACTTAGAACACATGTCTTGCATCACTTGCAGACTTGCATCTTTCAGTTTATTTTCTCCTTTTTGGCTTCCCACATGCCCACATGATGCGAAAATAGTTTTCACGGACTATTTCCTAATGCGCCATGATCCTAGCATGCTTCGCTAACTTTTGTCATCGGAACCACGTCCTCTGAAGTTTTAATGTTTCCATTTTTGGTTTCCCACATGTCCACATATCTCAAAACCAGTTTTCACGGGCTGATTTTTTAGCGGATATGATTTTGACATGCTTCGCTAACTTTTTTCATTGGAATCACGCCTTTAAAAAGGATGTATGGATAATTGTTGCTTGGCAGACTCTGAAGACCCGCATACTGTGCCTGTTAAATAGTTTAACTATTTGTATAGGCTTGTTTAGCATGCTTCGCTAACATTCTTCATTGGAATCTACTCCCTTCTTTTGTTACGTTTATAATACTTTATGTGATGATAAATTAAAATATTCAGAATAATCTATTTCGTCTGATTTTAAGCGTTTTTGCTTGCTTCTGCCTTTTAGAACAGGTTTTTTTATAGAATTCCTGCTTTTTTCTCAAAATTCAACAAAAACAATATAAAACCTTCATAAAATCAGCAAAATCTTTTCTTTTCTCCTCAACAACAAGCTTAGTCATGGCTCGCATGATGTATGGCCTGTTTAAGCAGATCAATGACATGTCCATCGTCCATGGAATAAAACAGGGTGGTCCCTGAACGGCGAAACTTCACAAGACGCAAGTTCTTTAAAAATCTTAATTGATGAGAAACTGTAGATTGCAAAAGAGATAAAGCCTCTGTTATTTCATTCACACTGCATTCTTTTTGAGAAAGCAGATGCAGAATCCGTATTCTGGTAGGGTCAGAGAGCGCTTTGAACGTCTGTGAGACAATAAACAGCGTTTCTTCATCTAACTGAACGTATTCTTCATTATTAAAGTCAGTTTTTGAATCCATCAAAATCCCTCCTTTACACTCATGTATTCGATCATACCCAATGAACACTGAATTGGTTAAAAGATTGAAAACGAACGTATAAAAGAAATGCCGCCAAAGCTGTAGGCTACGGTAATCCTTTTTAAAGGCACCTCGTAAAAAATACGTATATTCTTTTCTTCCCCTGAATGAATTGTCTGCTTTTTTAACGGTGTAAATTTATCAGCTGCCAAAAAAGAAGCTTCGGCAGGAACCTCATTGTTATTCACATACAAGGCATCTACCTTCAATGAAAGCCAGCCTTCGTTCTTTACTTCAATCCATGTTTCATTGGCTGATTTCTTATGTTCACCCACCACGGAAAGCGGAGGATTCAGGCTTATAAAAAAATAGATGGCTGCCATGGTCATGACCACTATGGCAATCAGCTTGTTTTGATATTTCTTTTTCATATTTCACCACCCGGCTGCTTAGGTTGCCTGCTGTTATTCTCTCTCTATTCTCCCCTCTGTATCATTAACCAGCATTTTTTATGACAGCTGCTTAGACAGGGCAGCGGAGTGGAAACAATAGAAAGGAAGGAAAACATATGCAAAATAGTAAGAAATTTTTTGTTTCTCTGCTATGCTTTATGTAATTAGTATTTGAAAGGATGGTCTTGTGAGAAAAAAAGGTCTGTCTCTCATCACAGCTCTTTCCATTTTATCAGCTTTTTTATGGCTTTCGGGACTTGCCTGGGTCATACAGGACCAGTTTTTTTCAGCTGGCGGCCAGCGGATGGATACCGTTAAACCAGACAGCGGTAAAACTGCCAGCGATTCAGCGGATGGAATGGGCAGGAACTTACGCATTGCAGCATTAGGCGATTCCTTGACAAGGGGCACTGGCGACCCTGACGGCAAGGGCTACATCGGTTACTTGAAAGAAGAATTAGCAAAGAAAACAAAAAAAGAGATTGAGCTTTCCAATTCCGCTATAAAAGGGCAAACTTCAAAAGAGCTTCTTGACCAGATCAGCCAGCAGCAGATCAAACGCCAGATTAAAAACGCTGATGTCATCCTGCTTACAATTGGAGGCAACGATTTATTCCGCGGCGGACAAGTTCTTCAGCAGCTAAATTCGCAGAGCATCAATAAAACAGAGGATGCTTACCTTAACAACCTGAAAGAACTATACAAGGAAATTCGTTCGCTAAACAAGACTGGGACCATCTATCATGTAGGGCTCTACAACCCATTCAGCGATATGGAGGATTCCAAGAAAACGTCAAGCATCGTCCGGAAATGGAACTTTGATTCCGCTAACGCTGCGGCTGCTTATCCCAATATTATTTATGTCCCCACCTTTGATCTTTTTGAACTTAATGTGAATGACTATCTTTTCAGTGACCATTTTCATCCGAATAAAGAAGGCTATCAATTAATCGGAGAGCGCACTGCTTCCCTCATTCATTTCAGCGAGGAGGAAAAGAAATGAGCGAATCACCTGCCCTTTCCGTTAGCAACCTTCGGAAAACCATCGGCAAAAAAGAAATTATCAAAGGACTTTCCTTTGAATTATATCCCGGTGAAGTCTTTGGCTTTCTTGGACCGAACGGGGCCGGAAAAACAACCACGATCCGTATGCTTGTCGGGCTGATCAAGCCCACATCAGGATCGATCTATATCGGTGGAAAGAACGTTCAGACCCAGTTCGGGGAAGCGATGAAAGACTTGGGCTGCATTGTTGAAAACCCTGAGCTTTATCCTTATTTAACAGGCTGGGAAAATCTTGAACATTTTGCCCGTATGGATTCCTCCATCCACGAGAGCCGGCTTCAAGAAGTCGTCGAACTCGTAGATATGGGCAAAAGGATAAATGATAGAGTGAGTACCTATTCTTTGGGTATGAGGCAGCGTCTCGGAATTGCCCAAGCCCTGCTTGGCAACCCAAAACTGCTTATACTTGATGAACCGACCAACGGGCTTGATCCTGCTGGAATCCGTGAAATGAGAGAGTTCATCCGCTTCCTGGCCGAAAAGGAGAAATTATGCGTGATGGTTTCCTCCCACCTGCTTAGCGAAATTCAACTGATGTGTGACCGTGTAGCCATAATCTCGAAAGGCAGCATCATCAGGATCGACACAGTAGAATCATTACTGGCTGAACAGGAACGGGTTGTATGGAGTGCATTACCGCTGGATAAAGCGAAGCTTCTGCTTGAAGAAGTTACAACTGTGACAGAATCAGACGGCAGGCTTATCACATTATACGATGAGAATCAAATAGGAAACTGGAACAGGATACTTGTTAACGCCGGGATTGAAGTAAAAGAAATGAAAACGAAACTCCCTGCCCTTGAAGATCTTTTCTTAGAACTTACAGGAGGAGAGCATATTGACTAAACTTGTTCATAATGAATTGCTGAAGCTGTTCAGAAAAAAGCGGCTGTTTGTCATCATCCTGATTATTGCTGCCCTCGTCCCCCTTTTTACGTATGCTCAATACCAGCAGGCAAAGACCACTCAGGAGAAGCTTGGGAATGCAGATTGGCGTACGAAGCTCCAGCAGGAGATTGTTGACACACAGAACCGTCTAAGCTCAAGCCGGCTACAGGATGACTGGAGAAAATATTTAAAAATTCGTTTGGCCCAGCAGCAATATTATCTCGATCATGATGTTAATCCCCAGGCTCCAGGTGCTCCAACGTTCATGAGAGTTTTCGTTGAAAATTCAATTACTTTGCTTCTTCCGCTTCTTGTTATGGTGGCTGCAGCAGATCTAGTTTCCTCTGAAGCTAGCGGGGGAACCATCAAGCTCCTTCTCACCCGGCCGGTGAAACGTTGGAAAATTTTACTGAGCAAATATATAGCGCTCCTATTATCAGTATCGCTTATTGTAACAGCAGTGGCCTTTCTTTCTTATACTATATCAGGTTTAGTCTTTGGCTATGGAGGATGGGATATGCCTCTTTTGACCGGATTCAGTCCAAAGGGTGAAGAACTGCTGACAAACAACGTTCATCTCATTCCTCAATGGCAATATGTTTTGATGGAATTCGGTCTGGTATGGTATGTATGCCTTGTTGTTGGAACATTAACCTTTATGCTATCTGTACTGTTGAGGAGTACTGCTGCAGTTATGGGAATCATGCTGGCGGCATTGATCGCCGGTGCTATTCTTTCCAATATGGTATCTTCATGGGAAAGCGCTAAATATCTATTCATGGTGAATTTAGACCTGACTAATTTTATCAGCGGCATGGCTACTCCGATTGAAGGAATGTCCCTCGGCTTTTCGTTAAGTGTACTATTGGTTTGGGCTGCAGGCGGCCTCATAGTCGCCTTCGCTGTCTTTACGAAAAGGGATGTATATTAAGTTACGGGTGCCTGGGGCACCAGAAATAACAAAAAAAGCTGGAGCAGATAGGATCTGCTTCAGCTTTTTTATTGACTTAAACTCCGCGTTCTTGTGTATTCTTTTGGTTGGCGCCAGAACGTTTTTTCGCTAATCCAATTAGAACGACAGCGGCAATGATAAGAATTTCAAATCCATATTTAATGAACGGATTGCTGAAATACTCTTTGAGGAACGGTTCCCCAACAATCATTTTAGCAGCAGTCCAAGCCAGGATTCCTGCTCCGATCGTAATAATAAACGGAAACTTGTCGATGAGTTTCAGGAACAGTGTACTTCCCCATACAACGATTGGAACAGAAATAAGTAATCCAAGAACGACCAGCAGGAAGTCACCATGAGCAGCTCCTGCTACTGCAAGTACGTTATCGAGACCCATTACCGCATCTGCGATAATGATGGTTCTGATCGCTGCCCAGATGCTATCCTGAGCTTTAATATCATGATCCTTGTCTTCCGCCATAAGCTTATAGGCGATGTAAATCAGGATTAGTCCTCCTGCAAGGAGCAATCCTGGCACTTTAAGCAGCCAGACGACCGCCATCGTAGCAAGCGCACGAATAATCACCGCCCCAACCGTTCCCCAGATGATTACCTTTTTTTGCTGCTCTTTTTTCAAGTTTCTTGCTGCAAGTCCTATCACAATCGCATTATCGCCTGCTAGCACCAGATCGATAATGACGATGGATAAGAGAGCAGAAAAGAATTCTGCCGTAAAAAAATCCATTGGTTAATTTCCTCCTCAGCATCTTGCTGTAAAAATGAAACATTATGATAGCGTTTGATCCTTATTTCCCCATATCATTTCATAAAAAACCTTGAGACATGCAAGAAAAATTGCTTTGTTTTAAGTTATACGGATATCAAGAAAGAAAGTTTCAATCATTTTGAAATTTATATCATGAAAGCAGTCTCTATTACTTATACAAGGGGAATACTGCATGTAACGGCTAAAAAGGAGTTAGTTATGATCGTATTTTTAAAAGAACTTAAACTTCGTTTTTTTGAAGACAAGGTGTTTGATCTTTCTGCACAGCTTGCTTACTATTTCTTGGTGTCACTCTTTCCTTTTTCATTTTTAATCTTCACCATTTTAGGGTTCCTTCCCATTTCATCTGGTTCAGTGCTTGAGATTATTCGCCCGTTCGCTCCAGTACAGGCTTTTAACTTGCTGGAATATAATTTGATTTCCGTTCTTGATCAGAACAGGAGCGATATTTTTTCTATCAGTATTGTTATCACCATCTGGCTGTCTTCCATCGGAATTCTTGCCATTATCCGTGTGTTTAACCAAGCGTATCACGTGATCGAGAACCGGCCCTTCATCCGGGAACTCTTTCTTGGCATCTTATTGACTTTAGGTCTCGTATTTGCCATCGTCTCTACCTTGCTATTGCCTGTATTCGGCAATTCGATCGGTACTTTTCTGGCGAACAGGCTTGGCTATGGCCATCCGGCATTCCACCTTTGGAATACGACCCGCTGGACGTTGAGCTTCGGTATTCTGATGGTGATGTTTGTTTCACTGTACCTGATTGCTCCGAATATTCGCTTAAAGCTGAAACAGGTCTTGCCCGGAGCCTTCTTCTCTACGATTGGATGGCAGCTGATCTCCATCGGCTTTTCCTATTATGTAACACTTTTCGATTACCGGCAGATCTACGGCAATCTTGGCGCATTGCTCACCCTTATGATCTGGTTCTATCTCTCTGCGATGATTATGATTATTGGCGGACAAATCAACGCTGCCTTGCTGACAATTCATAAGAGAAAAGCAGAACAGATATAATTTTCTGTCGAAAGGCTAGAACAGGATTGACTTTTTCACCGTTCCATATAATGATTTAAGATATAGATTAAAGTTACTTTACATAGAGGATGATGGCCTGAAATGTCGTTAAAGAATTTAATTATTATTGGGTTAGTGCTGGCTGTGGTTATTTTTCTGATCCCTTACAGCATTCCTTTAATATTAGCCCTTGTAACCGCTCTTGTGCTGGAGCCTGCAATTAAGCTTTTCATAAAGAATTTTAAGATGAAACGGTTATTGTCTGTTACAGTCGTGTTTATTTTATTTCTAGCAGGATTTGGACTTCTCTCCTATTGGCTGACTACAACATTGGTGGTTCAGACGATTGAATTCCTGTCACTTGTTCCTTCTTATGCTGTAAAAGTGTTCGGCCTTATTGAAAAAGATTTATATAAAGCAGAAAAACTTTATGCTTCACTTCCTCCCGAAGTTATTTCAACGATACAGAATGCCCTGATGGGCTTTAAGACGTTTGCTGGAAGTTTCGCGACCAAGCTGACGAATGGAATCATAGCGGTTATTGCTTCCATCCCTCAGCTGTTGATCTATCTCATCATTTATCTGGTAGCTGTGTTTTTGATTTCTCTTGATTTACCCCGGCTCTTCGCCAATTTTCTCAATCTGTTTACAACATCTGCAAGAGAAAAGGTCGAACTCGTTTTCACACAGCTTTCCAGAGCGACTGTAGGCTTCATCCGGGCTCAAATTATCCTTAGCTTTATCACGTACGTACTTGCCTTAATCGGCCTTTTAATCCTTGATGTGAAATATGCTGTACTTATCGCACTGTTTATCGTATTGGTTGATATTCTTCCTATATTAGGGACAGGGTCGTTTATTGTTCCTTGGGCCGTCTATAACTTTGTGGTCAGCAACGATTTCCTGGCCATCGGTCTATTGATTATGTTTGCTGTACTGACAGTCATCCGGCGGATCATTGAACCCAAAATCCTTGGATCCAGCCTCGGCATTTCAGCATTGGCAGCATTGATCAGCCTTTATCTCGGCTTTCAGCTCCTGGGATTCGTCGGTCTGATCGTCGGCCCTGCACTTGTCATCATCTATGAAGCTCTACGGAGTGCTGGATTTGTTAAAATTAAAATCGATTTTTAAATCTCATCTTAAAACAGGTCCTATCATTCAGGACAAAAGTACAAACTTTGTTTTGTACTTTTTTTATTTGTAGGTTAGAAATCCTATCAATTATGGGAATTATAGAACTAGATACAGAAAAAGGGACACGGGCATCGAATAACTATGTTTGCATGTCTTGTAGATGTTGGAGGAAATATGGCAACTGATGTAAAAGAACGCGACTATTATTTTGATAATGCAAGATTTATTTTAATCTTATTGGTGGTGCTGGGTCATTTCATCTCCCCCATCAAAAGCCAAAATGACTTGCTCTATACCCTTTATAACTTTATATATACGTTTCATATGCCAGCCTTTATCCTTATATCCGGCTTCTTTACAAAGGGTGTATTCAAGGATGGCTATTTGTCCAAGATTTTCAGAAAAGTTCTTGTTCCCTATGTTGTCTTTCAATTAATCTATTCATTCTTTTACTATGACTTATATGATAAAAGTGAAATGAAGCTTAATTTTTTCGACCCGCAATGGACGATGTGGTTTTTGTTAAGCCTGGTATTCTGGAACATCCTATTAAAGGTATTTGTAAAAATAAAGTATCCTTTAATCCTTGCGATCGGAATTGGAGTTGCTGTCGGTTATATTACAGAGATAGGAACATATTTAAGTTTATTGAGAACCTTTGTATTTTTTCCAGTGTTTTTGCTAGGGCATTATTTGACAAAAAGGGATTTCAAACAGATTTTAAAACCATCAATCCGGATCTCTTCCGGTATATTCATGGTCTTAATGTTTCTGGCTTATCATTTCTTCATCCCAGACCATGCCAAAGACTGGCTTTTATCTTCTTCATCCTATGCGGAAATTCTCGGGCATAACGAATGGTACGGAGGATTTATCAGGCTTGGTCTCTATGCTGTTATGTTTCTTGCCACATTCAGTTTTTTGGCGATCATTCCAAAGCGAAGATTCTTTTTTACGGAATTTGGCGAAAGAACGTTATATATTTATTTACTGCATGGTTTCGTATTAAAATATTTATTTACAACAGATTTGTTCTCCTCCATAGAGAAGAACAACTATTATGTGATGCTTCTCGTTCTGGCCGTTATGATTACAATGTTCCTTGCCAGCAAGCCGGTCATAGCCCTCGCCCAGCCGCTCATTGAACTGCGCTGGACCAAGCTGAACCGTATGCTCAAAAAGGATGAGTGATATTAAAAAACCATCTCGGATTAAATTTCGAGATGGTTTTTGTGTTATTTTGATGTTTGAAATAATAAAAACTGAAGAATAAGATAGGCAGCTAGGCGGCTGGTCATGTCTCTAAAATCAATAGCTGGATCAATCTCCACGAGATCCATGCCTTTTACGATCGGGAGGGTTGAAAGGAACTGAATGCCCCTGATGAGTTCTTCACTGTGCATGCCGCCAGGGCCGATGGCAGGACATCCTGGTGCGAAAGCCTGGTCAAGAACATCCATGTCTACTGAAACATAAACAGCAGATACCGACGATTTAAGCTGTTGAATGCTTTCTTCCAATATAGGAATGATACCACGGCTGTTTACTTCGCTCATCGGATAAACAGTGACACCTTTCTCTTTAGCATAGTCACTATAGGTCTTTCCATTGGAAAAATCACGCAATCCTATCTGGATCAGGTGCTCTCCTTTGATCTTATTCCGTTCGATCAGGTTTCGAAAGGGAGTCCCGTTTGAAGGGCCGCCATCTTCGAGATTGCGCAGGTCGTGATGGGCGTCAAACTGGATAATTCCAACCGAACCATAAATGTTGGAGAAGGCTGCGATGCTGCTGGCGCTGATTGAATGGTCTCCCCCGAGTACGATTGGAATCATACCGGGATTGTGCTTCAGTACTCCTTCCAATGCATGTTCGAATCTGGATTGTGTTTCCTTGAGATCTGTCACATGAGGCATGATGTCACCCAAGTCGGTAATGACTGATGATTGCAGATCGATGTCCTTTTCAATGCTGTATGTCGTAAACGAATTCAGCATTTTCCTGATCACTTCCGGTGCTTCCGAAGCTCCTGAATGGGAAATCGAGGTTTTTGATAACGGCATCCCGATTAGCCCTATGCCGCTCACCTTCTCTCCGTTCCAGTCCACGAGCATTTCTCCTGCTTTTTTAATCCCCCGGTCAATGAACTTTGGTTTTCCAGAAGGCTTTAAATGTTCGATGTCATGCATAAGCAGGCTTCCTTTCTCCTGCCTTCTTTCCTTTTTTCCACACAGTATTCACGTGATTCACACCGTAATGATAAGGCAGATAGTGATAATTGGGGGCATCCCAAAGAACGAGGTCGGCCCACCTTCCCGTTTCAATGGCTCCAGCTTCACACCCTCTGCCAATGGCATACGCAGCATTGACTGTAACGGCATTCCAAATTTCTTCAGGCTTCATTTTTAGTCTTAATGCCGCCAGGTTCATAATAAACTGAAGATTTTCGGTTGGAGAACTTCCCGGATTGAAATCTGTGGACAATGCAACTGCTCCGCCTGCCTCAATGATGCTTCTTGCTGGTGCATAGCTGTCTTTTCCAAGGTAGAACGTTGTGCCTGGGAGGAGAACAGCAATGGTTTCCGAAGTTCCAAGCAACCGTATTCCTTCTTCTGAAACACCTACGAGGTGATCGGCGGTAATAGCCCCGATCCCGCATGCCATCTCTGCCCCGCCCAGTGGATCGATCTCATCAGCATGAATTTTCACGTTAAATCCAAGGTCTTTTGCTCGCTCAAGAAACCTTCGTGATTGTTCAACTGTAAATACGCCTGTTTCGCAGAAGATATCCACAAATTCAGCCAGTCCCTGTTCTTTAATGTAAGGAAGCACATCCAGCATGCTCTCCAAAAATCCTTCTGGTTTCCCCTTATACTCAGCTGGTACAGCATGAGCTCCGAGGAATGTAGAAACAAGGTCCATATCATGAGCCTCATCCAATCGTTTGGCCACCCTCAGCTGTTTTATTTCTGTTTCACGATCCAGACCATATCCGCTTTTGGCCTCCATTGTCGTTACACCCAAACTTAAGCTGCGATCTAGATGAAACAATCCTTTTTGAAAGAGTTCTTCCTCACTCGTATCCTTTGTTGCTTTTACGGTAGATAAGATTCCGCCCCCTTGTGCGAGAATCTCTAAGTAAGATACGCCCTGCTGTTTCAAGGCCATTTCATGTTCTCGTGATCCGCCAAATACAAGATGTGTATGTGGATCAACAAGGCCCGGGGATACAATTTTCCCTTTACAATCAATGATTTCTTTGGCCTCTAAGCCCTTCGCTTCCTCTGTTGTGCCTATAAATGCAATCTTTCCATCCTTTATACCGAGTGCACCGTTTTTGATCACAGGAAGTGTACTCATATCCTTGCCTCGTTTTGGTCCATGCGATCCATCAATAGCCAGAAGCTGATCAATGGAGGTTAACAATGTATCCAGCATTTTACCCCTCCTATTCTTCCATCATCGGGATTTGAACTCCCTTTTCCTTGGCTGTTTTCTTTGCCAGGTCATATCCTGCATCAGCATGGCGTACAACACCCATGCCAGGATCCGAAGTCAGCACCCGCTCCAGTCTTCTCGCTGCATCATCTGTTCCATCTGCAACGATTACCATACCGCTGTGGAGTGAATAGCCCATTCCGACACCTCCGCCGTGATGCAGGGATACCCAGCTCGCCCCATTTACGGAATTGATGAGAGCATTCAGTATCGGCCAGTCTGCTACAGCGTCACTGCCGTCCAGCATGCTTTCGGTTTCTCTGTTTGGAGAGGCCACAGAACCGCAGTCCAAATGGTCACGTCCAATCACAATCGGAGCCGAAAGTTCTCCCTTGGCGACCATTTCATTGATGATACGGCCGAATTTCGCCCGTTCACCATATCCGAGCCAGCAAATTCTCGAAGGAAGTCCTTGGAACTGGACTTTTTCCCTCGCCATTTTAATCCAATTGCATAAGTGTTCATTATCGGCAAATTCTCTTAGAATGACTTCGTCTGTTTTATAAATATCCTCCGGATCGCCGGAAAGAGCTACCCATCTGAAAGGCCCTTTCCCTTCACAAAATAGAGGACGGATAAAGGCCGGAACAAAACCTGGGAACTGGAAGGCATCTTTTACGCCCTCATCAAAGGCGACCTGGCGGATGTTGTTGCCATAATCAAACGCCACCGCACCCTTTGCCTGCAGGTCAAGAATCGCCTGTACGTGTACGGCCATGCTTTCCTTTGCCTTTCGGATATACGTATCTGGATTTTCCGTCCGCATTTTTTCCCCTTCTTCCATCGACATTCCAGCAGGAAGATATCCATTTAGCGGATCATGAGCGGAAGTCTGGTCAGTAACAAGATGCGGTATTTCATTTCTTTCTGCCAACTGAGGCAATAGCTCAGCAGCATTTCCCAGCAAGCCGATGGACAGAGGCTTCTCTTGAGCCATGGCTTCCTTTGCCAGCGATAATGCCTCATTCAAATCCTTGGCAAGCACGTCACAATATTTAGTATCGATTCTTCGCTGGATGCGAGAAAGATCGCACTCAATCGCGATCACAACCCCTCCGTTCATCGTAACTGCCAGCGGCTGTGCTCCTCCCATGCCTCCAAGGCCCGCCGTAACGGTTAACGTTCCTTTAAGAGAATGGTTAAAATGCTTGCGTGCCGCTTCAGCAAACGTTTCAAAGGTTCCTTGCAAAATTCCCTGTGTACCGATATAAATCCAGCTTCCAGCCGTCATCTGGCCGTACATCATGAGCCCCCGTTTTTCTAAATCACGGAACGTCTCCCAATTGGCCCAGGCTGGTACAAGGTTTGAGTTTGCAAGTAAAACTCTCGGTGCGTCTGGATGAGACTTAAATACTGCTACAGGTTTACCGGATTGGATCAGGAGGGTTTCATCGGTCTCCAGTTTCTTAAGGGATTCCACAATTTTTTCATAGCTCTCCCAGTTTCTCGCTGCTTTCCCAATTCCTCCATAAACAACAAGCTCTTCCGGTTTTTCAGCAACTTCTGCATCAAGGTTATTCATCAGCATCCTCAGCGCTGCTTCTTGAACCCATCCTTTCGTGTTTAATTTGTCTCCGCGCGGAGCCGAAATTTTTTGAATGGTATTTGACATGGTTATTTCCTCCTCTTAGCATTGCATTTCTTTTGAATTTTCGTTTGGGTGTTCTAGAAGTCCGTCCCATCGAACTTCTTTCAGCCAAGCATTCATTCGTTCGATATCCGTGGCAAAAATTCTGTCAGACGTAATAGGAGGACAAACGGCAGAAGCCTGGTCATAGATATTGCGGGTTGCGGGTGCAAGGAGATCTATCCCTCTATAATAGACGGCTTGAAGAGCGCAGATCATTTCAATAGCAAATACTCTTCTTACATTGCCGATAATCTGGAAGGCATGCCGTGCCCCGATGGTCCCCATACTGACATGGTCCTCCTGATTCGCAGAGGAAGGAATAGAATCCACACTCGCAGGATGAGCAAGCGTTTTGTTCTCTGAGACCAATGAAGCCGCACAATATTGCATAATCATCGCTCCAGATTCAAGGCCTGGATTAGCGCTGAGGAATGCCGGCAGATCACTGAGTTGAGGATTGACCATCCGTTCGATCCTCCTTTCTGAAATGTTGGCGAATTCGGCCATCGCAATGCTGAGAAAATCCATGGCAAGGGCAATCGGCTGGCCATGAAAATTGCCGCCTGAAATAACCTTTCTTCCTTCATCAAAAATAAGGGGATTGTCTGTTGCTGCGTTAATTTCAATTTCCAGCTTCTCTTTTACATAGCCCAGTGCCTGCCAGGATGCACCATGTACCTGAGGAATACAGCGGATAGAATAAGCATCCTGCACTCGTACTTCTCCTTGCCGCGTCGTCAGCCGGCTGCCTTCCAAGTAGGAAAGGATGCGTTCAGCTACTGCTGCTTGCTCTTTATAGCCGCGCGCCAGATGAATGTCTCTGTCAAAAGCGTCAGTGATAGCTGTTAAACCTTCCATTGTTAACGCAGCTATGGCTTCTGACTGGCTGGCAAGCTGCTCTGCTTCTAAATAGGCTGCTACTCCCTGAGCTGTCATCGCCTGTGTGCCATTGATGAGGGCAAGGCCTTCTTTAGCCGTAAGTGTGAGCGGCAGGATTTCTTCCTGCAGCAGCGCTTCCATCGCACTCATTCGCTTTCCGCGGTACCATACTTCTCCTTCACCGATCAAAACAAGAGCCAGATGGGACAGCGGTGCAAGATCACCGCTTGCTCCCAAGGACCCTTGCTGAGGGATTACCGGATGGATCTGGCAGTTTACAAGTTTAATCAGCGTTTCTACAACAACCGGCCTTACTCCCGAATATCCTTTTAATAGAGCGTTGGCACGCAAAACGACCATCAGGCGGCTTACGTTTTCAGGAAAAGGCTCTCCAACTCCGCATGCATGGCTTCTTATTAAATTCAATTGCAGTTTTTCAGTATCCTCCGGAGCGATATAAACATCACTTAGCTTTCCGAAACCTGTCGTGATCCCATAGATGACTTTCCCTTTTGCAACAATATCTTCTACTGCTCTTCGGCTTTCTTTTACTCTTTTTAAACTTTCTTCACAGGCGATCACTCGTTCATTGGTACTTAAGATGCTTTTTGCCTCTTCTAAAGTCAACGTATGTCCTGTCAGAACTACCATGCGTCATCCTTCTCCTTTTTTTATAATGTAAAAAAACGCAAAAAGAGGCTGCATTTAAAGAACAGCAAAAAAACCTGTTCTTTGAAACACAGCCCCCTAAAGTTTCACTATTTGCTATGGGCTTTTATTTATATATGATTAATGCCGAGTCCGATGGCTTCATGTTCCAGACCTTTGACCGGTGCGCCGATCGTCCCGTATAAAGCTACAGCAATCCATTCTCCTTCTTCCGGCTGCTCATATGGCTGTCCCCTAACAATGGCAAATCGTAAACCTACCGTCCGAAGAACCGTTCCAAGCTGAACTTGCCCCCGGGTAACTCCGTGAAGCGCTTCCATAATGGCATGGTATAACGCATGAGTTTCACGATAGATTCCTCCATTGATAACCTGGTTCTTTTTTGCGGCTGTTTCGATTGCTGCCACTACTTTATTCGATTCCATGGAACCTACTTTACCGGTGCAGTGGAGCCATCCGAGTTCCGCCACCTTCAATTGGTGAGATTCATCCAATACATAAAGCATGGCAAGCTTGCCGATTAACTTTTGTTCTGCAAGAGACATCTTATCCACTACTTTCGCTTAAATCGCGGCTTTCACTAATAACTAATTGCTCACTACAATCAGTTTATGCCTTTCTGAATTGTTCGTCAATTCCCTTTCAACAACTTATCACTTTATCAGGGCAGCATGTCACATGTATAAACTAGTAATCTATCGGGCATGCTGTGTTTATCAATCAATGAAAGAGAGTGGTAGTGTTGATAAACCTTCAAAAAGAAATTGTACATGCCACCATGAAACGGCCTCCCGTTAAAAACGAGAACAGCCATGATTTTTTCATCGGCTATGATGGACAGGATACTCCTTTCCTTCTGCTGCCAACAACACCAGGGCTGCTCCTTGACGATGAATGCTATGGCATTTCATTTCAGAGGGATGTATACAATCCCTACAAATACCATTTGGATACACACATCGTCCCGGTAGACTTGAATAATATCCGCATGTTCATCGACCACCTTGCCTTTTTTTTCGGACCTGACCATAATATGCTGAACATTTACCTGGAAAGCAGCTGCTATCAGGCCTATGTAAGCTGGAGCACTAAGAAACAAGAGGAAGTAATTAAGGAGACATTGTTGAAGTATGATGCTGTTTCTTCATTAGATGAGAAAAAGAAATACAGTGAATTATTAGAGCAGCTTCTAAGAAATTGACTTAAAAATCTTGATCCTGGAAAAGTTATCTAATTAGTTAGCCATTGACAAGACCATCATTCGACAATATACTACAAATAGTTTGAAAATAAAAATTTTCAATATATTCAAACTATAAAGATTAATCTTTAAATGGAGGTCATCAATGAGTATTTTCAGAAAAAAATCCATTTCAGAAATGTTAGCTCAAAGTAACAATAAAGGATTGAACCGCTCATTAGGAGCATTTGATTTAACATTATTGGGCATCGGGGCTATTATAGGAACCGGAATATTTGTTTTGACTGGAGTTGTAGCAGCTGAACATGCTGGTCCTGCTCTCATCCTTTCTTTTATCATATCTGGTCTTGCTTGTGCTTTCGCCGCCTTCTGCTATGCCGAGTTTGCATCGACCGTTCCTATCGCCGGCAGTGTTTATACCTATACTTATGCCACGCTAGGTGAAGTTTTTGCCTTTTTGATCGGCTGGGATCTGATGCTGGAGTACTTGCTCGCCACATCTGCTGTTGCAACCGGCTGGTCCGCTTATTTCCAGTCATTGATCGCTGGATTCGGCCTTCACCTTCCAGTTGAGCTTGCAACAGCTCCAGGATCCGGCAAGGGGGGATGGATTAACCTCCCGGCGGTTATCATTATTTTGCTGATTACTACGCTATTAAGCAGAGGAATCAGGGAGAGCGCCCGTGTCAACAATATTATGGTATTCATAAAGCTTGCTGTTATTATTCTGTTTATTGTTGCCGGTGTCGGCTATGTGAAACCGGATAACTGGACACCATTTATGCCGTTTGGTTTCGAAGGGATTGTAGCTGGTGCCGCAACGGTATTCTTTGCCTATATCGGATTCGACGCAGTAGCAACAGCAGCCGAAGAAGTTAAACGGCCGCAGCGTGATCTGCCTCTCGGAATTATCTGGTCGCTTACCATCTGTACCGCATTGTATATTGTAGTATCCCTTATTTTAACTGGTATGGTGCCCTACAATAAATTGAACGTAGCAGACCCTGTTTCATTCGCCCTGCACTACGTAGGCCAGGATTCCATTGCAGGTCTTGTATCAGTCGGTGCGATTACGGGAATTACCACTGTTCTGCTCGTCATGCTTTTCGGACAGGTTCGAATTTCTTATGCGATGAGCCGCGACGGCCTGCTGCCTCCTGTACTTTCTAAAGTCCATCCGGTATTTAAAACGCCGTTCAAAAATACCTGGCTTACGGGATTTATCGCAGCCGGAATTGCCGGTTTTATCGATCTTACAACGCTTGCACACCTAGTTAACATGGGAACATTGTCAGCATTTGCTCTTATCGCCGTAGCTGTGATCGTGTTAAGGAAAACACATCCAAACCTGGAAAGAGCATTCAAAGCTCCATTTGTTCCTGTATTGCCGATCTTAACCGTTTTATTCTGTCTTTACTTGATGATCAGTCTTCCTTCGATCACATGGATTTCTTTTGTCATCTGGATTTCTATCGGCCTAATCGTTTATTTTTTTTACGCCCGCACGAGAAGCAAACTTAATTAAATAAAACCATAAAAAAAGAGGTGCGGAGAATTTCCCGCGCCTCTTTTTTATCCTGTAAACACTTCGCCATCAGGATAGCGAATGTTAGCTTTATTCGGTTTAGCAATGGAGAAAGCGAGCGTCAGAGGCCCGATTTTCCCCAAGAACATAATGCAGATAATAACGATTTTGCCGAAAAAAGTGAGGTGGAATGTTAAGCCCATTGTCAGCCCGACTGTACCGAATGCAGAGACTACCTCAAACAGAATGTTAAGGAAAGGAGCTTTCTCAGTCATTGCCAACAGAATGGCTCCACCGAATACAAGCATCATGCTGATCGTTGCGATGGCAAGCGCCCGAAAGATGACTGTATTGCGTATCGTCCGTTTCATAATGGTCGTATCTTCCTTTCCGCGCAAAAAGGTAACGACTGCAAAGATGATGACAATGAATGTTGTCAGCTTTATTCCTCCGCCAGTAGATGTACTCCCTGCCCCAATGAACATGAGCATGATTGTAAATAATATTGAATCCTGCCTCATACTCCCGATGTCAATCGTATTAAATCCAGCTGTCCGTGGAGAAATGCCCTGAAAATAAGCTGCCCATATTTTATCAGACTGTGAAAGATGGCCCAGTGTATGAGGATTATTGTATTCAAATGCATAAATGAGCAGAATGGAAACCAGGTTGACTAAAATCGTGCTGATAATCATGATTTTTGAATGAAGTGAAAGATTTCGCCACTTTCGGCTATACCAAAGATCCACAAGTACCGTAAAACCAATTCCGCCGGTAATGATTAAAAGTGTAATCACAAGGTTGACGGTAGGGTCACCGACATACCTCGTAAGATTGTCTGGCCACAAACCAAAACCAGCATTATTGTAAGCTGCTATCGTATGAAAAATACTATAATAAATTCCCTTGCCCCAGCCCAGATCCGGGACCCATCGCAAAGAAAGAAAGAAGACAGCAATCGACTCGATAATTAAAGAAAAGAGAAGAAGATTTCTTACCAGCCTGATTACTCCGCCAATGGAAGGCTGGTTTAATGCCTCTTGCATGATAAGCCGCTGCTTGATGCCAATACGTTTCCCGAGCATGAGAACGACCAGTACAGCAAAGGACATGATTCCAAGTCCTCCCACTTGGATGAGAAATAGGATAACGATCTGACCGAACAGCGTGAAGGCAGATCCAGGATCAACGGTAACCAGGCCTGTCACTGTTGCTGCTGATACTGCGGTAAAGAAAGCGTCGATCCAACTCATATGCTCTTCAGCAGCGATCGGCAGCTTGAGAAGCACTCCGCCAACAAGCACGAGAGCCAAGAAAACAAGTGCGAGAATCTGGGGAGGATTCAGCTTGATCGGATGGTAAAAGAACGAACTGCGTCTCTCTACTTTAAGTGCCACTGAAAACTACACTCCTTCATTTTCGAAACGGTTTAAATCTTTATTTTGTCCGATCACTACGAGAACATCACCTGGCTTCAATACCACATTGGCAATGGGAGAAACAAGAATATCGTTGTCTTTTTTTATTGCGACAATGTTACATCCATATTTGGCACGGACATCAAGTTCCGTCAGGGTTTTGCCTGCAAGTTTGTCAGTGACTCCCACTTCAATGATGCTGTGTTCGTTGGATAGTTCAATAAAATCAATAATTTTCTCAGACGTAATGAGCTGTGCTACCCTGAGGGCCATGTCACGTTCAGGATGTATGATTCGGTCCGCACCCACTTTTTCAAGGACTTTATGATGATAGTCATTTTGAGCTTTAACCCAGACTCTTTTCACTCCTGCTTCTTTTAAAAGAAGCGTAGTTAAGATACTGGATTGGATATCTTCCCCAATCGATACGATCACATGATTGAAATTTCGAATACCGAGGGCGCTTAATGCTTTCTCGTCTGTAGAGTTTGCCTGTACAGCCTGAGTAGCAATACTGGCGTATTCATTTACCCGCTCGATATCCCGGTCAACAGCCATGACTTCATAACCCATTTTTGCAAATTCTCTGCATATGCTTCCACCGAAACGGCCTAACCCTATAACGGCAAACTGCTTGTCCATTCTTCTCTCTCCTTAGAAACAAATATCAGTTAAGAACAAATAAAAAAAGACCATTATAAAAAATGGTCAGCTACTTTCCAAACTGTCCCTTTCTTCCTGTATAACGCTTACGAGGTTAGCTGCCGGATTAGGAATTGAAAGTATCCCTTCTTATTTCTAAGATTCACCCCAAAAAAGGTGGTTCCCCCGCTCTTAACAAGATCTTTAAAATTAAGCGATTTAAAGGCTATGGGATTTTGAATAAATATAATGTAATCCTGCAAATGTTAATTGTCAATGCTTTCTTAAGGACTTCATTTTAGGTTAAAAAACACCTGCTGCCTGCATTCCAACAATTGAAATGCCAAGGAGCCATACATATATAGCAAAACCCTTTAAAGAACCTTTTTTCACTAGAGAGATCATCCATTTAACCGCTATGTAGCCAAATAATGCTGACATGGCTGTCCCAAGGAAAAGGGAGAAGAACGATAATTGTTCCGCCTGGCCGCCCAGCACATCTTTCACTTGAAGCAGACAACCGCCGGCAATCGCAGGTATGGATAACAAAAAGGAAAAGTAAGCCGCTGTTCCCCTGTCAATCTTACGGAAAAGTGCTGCAGCAATCGTTAACCCTGAACGGGATACTGCAGGCAGGATTGCTGCTCCCTGAAAACTTCCAATTAAAACCGCATCCATGATCGTAATGTCTTCCAGCTTCTTATGTCCTCTTGATTTCATGGTATCCGCAAACCAAAGCACACACCCTGTGGCAAGAAACTCCCATCCTACAGTAACACCGGTCTTCGAGATTTCCTCAAAATAGTCCTTAAATGACAAGCCTATAATAACGGTGGGTATAGTGCCTGCCACAAGCAGCATGGACAGTCTGCTGAATGGCTGCTTAATCAGTTCTTTTATCTCTCGCCAATAAATCGTCATCACTGCAATCAGCGTACCAATATGAAGCATGCTGTCGAGAAAAAGCCCTGCTTCATCCAGCCGAAAGAAATGCCTTCCCAAAAGGAGATGTCCGGTGGAACTGACAGGCAAAAATTCAGTCAGCCCCTGAATGATTCCTAATATGACCGCTTCAAGCCAATCCATGTGTTCACCTCTTATCACTCATCATGATAAAACGTATTCACCGGAGAGGAAAGTTAGTACAAGGGTTTCTCTTATAGAACACCAGAGAACAACCGGGCAAATGATTCCTTCGTACGTTCCCAGAGCCCCCTTTTATAGAAGCCGACAGGCCGTACCTTTTCACTTTCTTTCATATCTTCCTCATAGTGTTCTACAAGGTCCTTAATCGATGAAGTTCCCGTTAAAAAGACATTCACTTCAAAGTTCAGATGAAAGCTTCTCATGTCCATGTTCGCTGTACCAATGGATGCCATATCCCCATCCACGATCATTACCTTCTGGTGCATAAATCCTTTCTTATAGGAATAGATCTCAATGCCGCTGCGCAGCAATTCAGGAAAATACGATCTTGTGGCATACTGTGTCAGGAAGCTGTCGTTGATCTCAGGCACCATCAGCCTTACCTGAACCCCTTTACGGGAAGCAATTCTTAAAGCGGTTCTGATGGCTTCATTTGGAACAAAATAAGGCGTGGCGATCCAGATGGATTTGGTCGCACAGGAAATGAGAGAATAATACAAATCACTCATGATTCCTTCCTGGGTATCCGGTCCGCTTGGAACCACCTGAACCGCACCGTTCCCTTCAACAGGAACAGGTTTGGTATACTCCTCATTCTCCAGCAGGTATTCTTCACTTACGTAATCCCAGTCCAGAAGGAACACAGCATGAAGCGTCTGAACGGCCTCTCCCTCCATGACCATATGGGTATCACGCCAAAAACCGAATTTTTGGTCCTCTCCCAAATATTCAATTCCTACGTTCAGGCCTCCGACAAATCCCACTGCTCCGTCAATGACGATAATCTTGCGGTGATTTCTAAAATTAAACTTTTGATTAAAGAATCCATATTTAATAGGCAGGAACGGATGCACCTGAACGCCTGCTTTTTTCATCCGGTCAATTTCATTCGAAGAGAGAGTCAAGCTTCCCACCGCATCAAATAAAAAGCGAACTTCAACCCCTTCTTCTGATTTTTGGATTAATATATCAATCAATTCTTTTCCTAGCCGGTCCGATCGGAATATGTAATATTCGATATGTATGTACCTCTTGGCTTCCAGCAGCCGGCGTTTAATTTCCGGAAACGTTTCTTGCCCGTTCTTAAGTATTTTTGTTTGGGTGGCACTGTTTTGAAAGGTCATCGTCACGTTATGCGCAAATTTTGAAAAACAAGCTTGATGTTCATTAAACAAAGACCAGTCCGGTTTCTGTTCCCTTTTTGCCAGCAGCTGCAATTCTTCCCTGTCATGCTTCCGTTTGCTCTTGAAAAGGTGGCCCTTTAAGTAAAGCTGTCCGGAATACAAGTAAAAAATATAACCGAAAAGAGGAATGAACACTAAAGCATAGATCCAGACCAGCGTATGCTGCGCTGTCCGGTTTTCGAGCAGAAGGGAATAAATAGTGATAAAAAGAATCGCGAAATAAACAGCTGCGCTCCCCAACTTCCAATACAATCCTAAATTTGAAAAAAAGATGATGTACAAAGCTGCAATCATTGCAAGGACAAATAGAAATTCAAGAATTCGTTTCATGGCTCATTCTCCTACTGCTTAGTTTTCAACTAAAATTCCCGTAAAATTAGTCCATTAAACTAAGAAGAAGGGGCTGTCCTGAAAGTCGAAAATTGACCTTCAGCAGCTCCTTTTTGGCTTGGAAATCTTTAATGAAAAGTTGATTGAAGTGGAAGGTGCGAGACTCCTCGAAAATGAACTTCACATTTTCTTCGTGCGATAAAAAGCTGCCGGAGCCTTCCTTGTCCTGCGGGACTAGCGTGACAGGTGAGACTCCCGCAGGCGCTAGCACCAAAAAGCAGGCGTTCACGCCGGTAAGGCTCACCGCACGCCCCGCGAAAGTAGGAGCTCGCGCCGGTAAAAGCGAGCACCCTGGAACGGAAATCAACAGCTTACAGACTTCTTGGACAGCCCCCTCTTACCATTCATCTTCATTATGTTCAAACAAATCGATGACCCCAAGTACGAGATGTGCAAGTCCAAACCCAAGCAGGATGTTAGAAAGTGAAGAATACTTGCGTGTGTTACCTCTAAAAGAAAAAGAAGCCAAGCTTACAACAGTTCCTAATACAGTGGGAATCAACCCTTCTCTTCTCAGCATAAAGATCCCTCCTTCATCTTGAATATCTATAGTATTTTCAACTTCAGCCGGAGTATGAAATATTTCATTTCAAAGCCCTTTATGCAAATCAGAATGAGCAAAAGAAAAAACAACGGAAAAAGATCCGTTGTTTTTTTATGGTGCGAACGTCAGTTCTTCGCTTTGTGAGGTATTCTTCCCAAATTTCCCGTAAATCGTAATCAGCATTTCACGCTCTTCCTGAGAGAGTTTGCTCAATAAATTTTCCATACTTACCAGACGCCGCTCTTCAGCTTCATGCAAGATTGCAATTCCTGTTTCGGAAAGCTCCAAATAAACAATTCTTCGGTCAGCTTCACTGCGGTAACGCTGCACGTAATTCTTTTTATAAAGGCGATCCACCGCTACGGTTACTGCACTCGGCTTCACTTCAAGCATTTCAGCCAATTCAGTAACTGTCCAACGGTCTCTTACAGATAGCATTCTCATTAAAATGTATTGGGTTCTGGTTAGATCTCCTTCACCTGTCGTTTCCGGATGCAAACTTTTAGACAGTATATAATGAGCTACTTCCAGCTTTTCAACATATGCCTTTAGTCCTTCTATTTTCATTTAATAGAATCCTCCAACTTTATGAACTACTAACATTATACTAAAAAATCTAAACATTGGAAATTTATTTTTTGGAAAATTAGAATTTCTAGGTCGAATGGCTCATTTGGATAAAATTGACATACTTTACGGGATGAGGTAATATAAATTTATAACATTCAATATAATTTGAACGTTCAAAAGGAGAAGAACATGCAAGAAATTTATTATTTGGAAGATGCCGAACAGTTAAAAGTCATTAGCGATCCCCTTCGCTTAAAAGTCTTATGGGAAATTATTGATGAAGCCAAAACAGGAAAAATGATTGCAGATATTCTCGAAGCCCCCGCCCCAAAAATTCATTATCATTTAAAAGAATTAGACCGCGTGGGATTGATTACAGTAGAAAAAACTGAGGAAAAAAACGGCATCATCCAAAAATTTTATCGTCCGATCGCCAGAAATTTTTCTGTTGAAAACATTCTTAAACAACACAAGGATCATGTAAAAAATGAATTATCCGATACGCTCAGGGAAAACGTTCTAATTTCCCTTGATAAAACAAAAAGCTATTTGCGCAGGGTAGACAGCAGCTTGTTCGAAGAGTGGAAACAGATTAAATTCGGCTATGACCAATTGTATTTGAATGAGGCTCAAATCCAGGAATTTGAGAAAAAAGCGAAAGAACTGCAGGAGTTAATTAATTCCTTTAAAAAAACCCGGCAGCAGGGCGGAGAGCTCTATCACATGCTGCTGCTGGCATTCCCGTTCCGTGAACCCGAATATCCTGACGAATAGGAGAGTAGTTAACATGGAAGAAGCTATAATCAAAGGAGAACAGCCGGCAATTCCGGTTTCTTTTTTCAGCCAGAAAAAATTTATGCTCTTGTGGGGAGTTACATTTTGTTCAGCCTTCAGTATTGCAATATTTTTGTTTTCTCAATCCTGGTACATTGTAAAAACACTTAATATGGAAGCCTCTCTCGGAATGGTAATGATCGCATCAAGTATTCCCCGCCTCCTGTTCATGGCTGTTGGAGGGGTCATCGCAGACCGTGTAAGCCGGACCAAAATCTTATCGGTCTCTAACCTTACACGCTCCATCCTGCTCGGCGGACTCTTGATCTTGCTCGGTTCAGGTGAGGTTTCTGTCTATTCATTTGCCGTATTCGGCCTCGTCTTTGGAATTCTCGATGCCTTCGTCTGGCCTGCAAACAGTGCGCTTCTTCCTATGCTTGTTGAGGATTCTCAGCTGACAAGAGCAAACTCCATCATTCAGACGACTCAGCAAGCCTCTATGATCATTGGGCCGATGATTGGAGGATTCCTTGTCTCATGGGGAGGGTATCTGTTCTCCTTTTCTGTACCGGCCGTCATGCTGTTATGCTCGGCTTTCCTCAGCAGATTGATTAACTTAAAGCCTGCCTCCACTGACAGCAGCGGCGGGCCAGGTATTTTCGCCTCCATCAAAGAAGGCTTTTCCTTTGTTAAGACTCAGCCATTCCTAATCGCCCTCTTCATCAGTACCATATTCATAAATTTAAGCGTAGTAGGACCTTTGATGATGGGATTGCCCATTTTTGTAAAAACCATCTTGCATGGTTCTGCCCTCGATTTCAGCTATATGGACGGATCAATGGCTGCAGGAATGGTTTTCAGTTCTCTGGTCATCGGCTTCCTCAATGTTAAAAGATACCGCGGCATGTTTGCGACGGCCGCCCTGTTTTCTATGGCAGCAGCTCTCATGCTTTTCAGCCAAACTCACTTTCAAGCCGGGTGCATGGCCGTCTTATTTCTAATCGGCATGACATTTCCAGCAACGAATATCCCGATCCTCTCTATTTTTCAGCAATTAGTGGACCGGTCGATGCTCGGAAGGCTTTCAGGATTATTAACCATGGCTTCCTTGGGGTTAACCCCTGTTTCCTATGCGGTTACCTCTTTCTTTCTTTCAAATGGCGTCTCTATCACTTCCATTATGTTTTGCGGCGCCTGTTCATTGCTGCTCGTCAACTTGATTGTACTTTGGAAATTGCCTGTATTTCGTAAAACCAGCTGAGGAGGAATAAAAGTGAGAATACTGATCATTGGCGGTACACGATTCGTAGGAAGATATATTGCGGCTTCATTTTTACAGCAAGGCCATCAGGTTACTCTTTTCAATCGGGGGTCAAATCAAGAACTGTTTCCTGAATGCCAAACCCTGATTGGAGACAGAGACAGCGATTTAAAGCAATTACGAGGACAGAAGTGGGACGCTGTTGTCGACACGTGCGGATATTTCCCGAGGCAGACTGAACAAATGGCGAAAACTCTGAGGGATTCAGTTCCCCACTACACGTATATTTCTTCCGTATCTGCCTATAAAAGCATGGAGAAAAAAAACCAGACAGAAGAAAGTGAACTTGGTGTCCTTACGGATACAGCCACAGAGGAAATAACCGGAGAGACATATGGCCCATTAAAAGCCGCCTGTGAGGAAAAAATCAAACAAACCTACGGTGAGTCTTGTCTGATCATCCGTCCCGGCTTAATTGTCGGACCCCACGATTATTCAGACAGATTTACGTATTGGCCTGCCAGAGCAGCGAAAGGCGGGGGAATTTTAGCACCTGCAGAACCAGACAGACAAGTTCAATTCATTGATGTCAGGGATTTGTCTGAATGGATCGTTTCAATGGTGGAGAAAAAAGCAGCTGGAGTGTTTAATGCAGCAGGAGATCATTATAGGATGGCTGAAGTCCTGAAAGCCTGTCTCTCCGTCACCAAATCCGGAGGTGAGATTATTTGGGTAGAAGAATCCTTCTTAAATGAGAAGAAAGTAAATGAATGGATGGAACTTCCGTTATGGATTTCCTCCAAGAAATCCATCGGAATACAGCATATAAACAATGACAAAGCGATCGCTTCCGGTCTTGCTTTCCGAAATATCCAAGAAACCATTATGGACACCTTTAACTGGGATCAGACCAGAAATATGAAACCAGAAGACTATAAAGCCGGCATGTCCCCGGATAGGGAGAAGGAACTGCTATCCGAATGGCGCGCCAAAACAGTGTCACATTCTTGATCATTTCTGAAAAAAAATCAGAAAATTGGGTGACTTCCCCATGGCACTTGTCCAATCTTGAACAATAACAGCTGCATATTGTAATCATGTAGAGAATGTCACTCTATCCTGCCGGCTTAAAAGTCTCTCCGGCAGAAAAAGCTCTTCCCACCCCAATTCTTCATCATGCGTTCGGCTTTTGCCATAATCTTTAAGATTATGGCTTTTTTTTTGATTATTTCTTTCTGGACAAATGGATCGAAGAATAAGGATCTGTGTACTTCGTCAGTTCAGACGGCAGCTTTCCAGCCGTAAATACCTGCTGAATTTCATGGTGGCTGATCTCCATCCTGGCTAAAGCTGGATAGATTGAATAATCCGTTCTCTGCTGATAGCGGCTGTCCATCGTTTGGAAAGCTTTTAGTGTAGATTCTTCAATTTCATTTACATACTGATGAATTTGATGAATCTGCTGTACAATCATTAAATATTCTGCCTTCAAACGTTGCATTTCCTCTACCTTTTTCTTCATCGTTCTTGTAGCAGCATCCACTTCACGGTCTCTTGCCTGATGAAGGGTATTCACAAAATCCTTCATCCTGTCCCGTCTGGTTTCTTTAAGCTCATCCAGATGTTCCATGGCATCCCGTTCCTTCGCTAATAGCCGGAGATACTCGTCCTTACTCTCATGAAGGGCTTCCATACTGACACGGGAATTTCTTCTGCCATACTGTCCAAGAAGACTCTCATACTCTGAAGAGGCCATTTCCTTCTGCTTATGCAGGATCTTCCATCGATCATTAGCCTCTTTTATACGTTCTTCATAATCCTTGCTTATTTGATTAAACTGCTTAAGTTCAGGATACATACCGTACTCCTTTCTAATAGGAAATGCTGAAGTGTCAGCAAAATTCCATCTTCTATATTATTCGTGAAAGGAATCTTGTTTAATGGTCTCGAAGTTTAGAGGGTTAGAACTATATTCTGCAGAAAGAGGAACACACATGAAATCAATTTTAGTTGTCCGGCATTGCAAAGCCAGTGGCCAGGAAAGAAACGCTGTCCTGACAAAGGAAGGATTGCAGCAATCCCACGATTTAAAGAACTTTTTAATGAACAAACCCGTTGACAGAATTATTTCAAGTCCTTTTACCAGAGCAGTTGATTCCATTGAACCTCTGGCAAAATTCAAGGATCTCCCCATCGAAACAGATGACCGCTTAGCTGAAAGGATATTATCCTCAAAGGATCATCCTGAGTGGCTGAAATTGCTTGAGCATTCCTTTTACGACTTTGAAGCCGTTCTTGAAGGAGGAGAATCCAATCGGAAGGCAATGGAAAGGGTTCGGCCGCTTCTGAAAGAAATCATCGCAACGCCGTATCAGTGTATCGTTCTTGTCACACATGGAAATTTAATGACTCTGTTATTAAAACTCTTTGATGAACGCATGGGTTTTTCAGAATGGAAGGCTCTATCGAACCCCGATGTATATGAAGTGACCGTACAGGAAGAAAGCAGTATCCAAAGAATCTGGAAATAAACTGGTAGTTGTTTCCACACCCCCACCCGCGGACACCTAAGGGCGAAACCTGTGTTGTAGCTAACATCACTATACAAAAACGGGAGGAATACATCCATGAAAAAAGTAGTAGTAGCTTCAATTCTAGGTGCATCATTATTCGGTGCTAACGCAGGAATTTCTCATGCGCAAGATTGCCCTCAAGGTGGAAATGTACAAGTACAACCACAACAAGGACAATCGAACGCTGATATAAATAAATTAATCGAATCTCTTAAAAAACAAGGATTCGATGTACAAACTCAAAACGTTGAGCAAAAGCAACAACAAGCTCCAGCTCAAGAAAAAACTCAAACTCAAGCAGCTCCACAACAACAAAAAGCGAGTGAAGCACCAAAGTCTGACGCTGCTGCTGGGCAATTAACTGCTGACGAAAAGCAAATGGTTGACAAAGTAAACCAAGAGCGTGAAAAAGCAGGGGTTAAACCGCTTCAAGTAGATATGGAACTAACTAAAATGGCTCGAGTAAAAGCACAAGACATGATCGACAACAACTACTTCGATCACAATTCACCAAAATACGGTTCTCCATTCGACATGATGAATAAGTTTGGCATCCAATACCAAACAGCTGGTGAAAACATTGCCGGAAACTCTTCAGTTGATGGAGCTCACACATCTCTTATGAACTCTCAAGGACACCGTGAAAACATCCTTAAATCTGACTACACAAAAGTTGGTATCGGGATTGTTGACGGCGGAAAATACGGTAAAATGTTTGTCCAAGAATTCACTGGATGATCATACAAAAAGGAGGCGCCCGTAGGGACGCCTCTTTTTTGTATGGACATTCATTCCTCCTCAATCCAAAAAGCCCGCATTTACTCTCAATTTAAATCGGCAAAACCACTTCAAATGTTGTCCCTTTTCCTACTTCACTTGAAACCCTTACCCGGCCTTTATGATTTTCAATAATCTTATAGCTGACCATGAGCCCTAAACCTGTTCCCTCTTCTTTTGTTGTATAGAATGGTTTTCCAATTCTGTCCAATACTTGGTTCGGCATTCCCGTTCCATTATCCGTAAAGCAGAAATGAACATAATCTTTTTCTTTGCGGAAAGCTTTAATGGTAATGGTTCCACCTTCAGCCGTCGCTTCAATCCCATTTTTAATTAAATTAATAAAAACCTGTTTAATCTGAAAAGGATCACAATCAATATCAGGAATGCCTTCGCCAATCTCCATTTCCAGTTCAATGTTTTTTAGGATCGCCTGTGTCTGAAGCAGGGAGACTGTTTCTTTTAGTGTGAGCACGAGACTGCTTTTTTCAATATGCTGGCGGTCGGTCTTGGCAAGCAGCAGAAACTCTTTGATAATATACTCAATCCGGTCAACTTCGTTTAAAATAATGGAATAATAAGCATCATGTGCTTGGCTTTCATTTTTAAGCAGCTGGATAAACCCTTTAAGGCTGGTGAGAGGATTACGGATTTCATGGGCGACTCCAGCAGCCATCTCACCGACGACATTCAAGGTCTCCGCTTTTAGAAGGCGGGCTTCTGTCTGCCTTCGTTCAGTCACATCCTCCAGGATACACAGGTGGATGCCCGGCAGTATGTCTTTCTTTCCTGTAAATTCAATCAGCCTTTTTTCGTCTGCAAATCCTGATTTAAACTCCCATTTGAGGCTCGGATCGAGCATGAACAGATCCCAATTAAGAGATAATTCTCCTTCATCTTCCTCACAGATGAAGGCATCCAGCCTGTTTTGGTTTAAATCCCCGAGTGAGATTCCAAGCACCTTGCGCGCGGCTGGATTAGCTTCGAGAATGACTCTGCTGTTATTCATCAAAAGAATAGGATTGAGTGTATTATTAAATATTTCTTTGTATTTGTGCGTATAGAGTATTAATTCTTCTCGTGATTTTGTATCGCGTGTACAATCCGTTGAAGTACCAACAACTTCTGATACCTGTCCATTATGAAACACAGGTGAAAGAACCGTATGATAAGAACGGTCCGCATAGTGCGTTTCAAAAAAGCAGGCATGGCCGCTGAAGGCTTTTTCAAAGTAAATTTCCCAGTGCTGAATGGTTTTAAGAGGTATCAGATCACTCAAAGGACGTTCTGCAGCAGCTCCACGAATTGCAATTTCTTGGGCAAACTTCCCCTCAGAGTGCGTGACAACATAGTTTCCGGCAGCTTTTCTTTTCAGCTTGAAAAATTGAACCGGACTGAGTTCCAATGTATGAATCTGTCCGTCCTCCTTTTGAGGTTGTTCTATACGCCTCTGCATATTCATCATTTTCACTAAAAATTGTTCAACCATGGTGTGTATACCCCTTTTCTCCATAGTTGGATTTTTGTACGCTATCGATCCCCTTTGATATAATTCGGTAAAAGGTAAGAAATCCCTATTATGCAAAGTGCCTAATTTTTCTTTAGGAATTACTAGTAATAATATCCTATGAAGGATAGAAAATCCCTCCTTGCTCAAATGAGCAAGGAGGGATTTTCTTATTTTGCCTTTTCTGCAAAATCTATCATAAGATTTTGAGAAAGAGGTCCAATTATTTTTTTTTGGATTATCCCCTTGGAGTCAATCAAATAACTCGTCGGAAGAGATACCGCCTGAAACTTCTTACTGACCGTTCCATCCGTATCTAACAAAATCGGAAACGCTGCTTTTCGTTCCTTTACAAATTCTGAAACCGAATCCGTGCTTTTCTCTGTATATCTTAGATTTACTGCCAGGATTTCCAGCTTCTTTTCTTCATATTGGTTGAAGACTTTCTGCATATCGGGCATTTCTTTTCGGCAAGGAGGGCACCAGGTTGCCCAGAAATTCAGAATGACCTTTTTACCACGGTAATCTTTAATGGAAACCTTTTCTCCGTTCAGTGCCATTATCGTAAAATCCGGCACTTTATTGCCTGGTTTTAAGCCTGTATGTCCATTCTCCTCCACCGCGCTGAATGTACCCCTCGATGCATTCCGGTCCTTAGGTTGTGCTTCCTGCTTTGATGTCCAAAGGGCAAGCCCGATTAAACCAACGAGGATGAGAACAATAATGAATGGTTTTATTTTCATAGAACCTGCCTCTTTATGTTTTTCTTATTGGGTTTCTTCACCTGCATATTACAGCTTAGAAAGAAGGACAATAGCCTTTAGGCTGTGTGCTTTTTGCTGTAGGTTCATGAGAAACGGCAACGGCATCCCACTTGTGGCTGCCTGGATAATCCACTTTAAAGACGACAGCCCCAACTTTTCGCTGATCTTCAGCAAGATGCTTCATCGCTGATTTCAATTTTAGCCTCTCTTCTTTCCATGTAATCTGATCCTCAATAGACATTTCATCTTTTATCAATGAATCACGGTCCTCAAGTTCAACCTCATTTCCCTTCATCTTGCGGATAAAGTCTAAACATGTATTTCTCGTGATCGTTAACAGCCATGATGAAAACTTTCCTTTCTCTTCCGAATAAACTTCTTTTTTTCTCCAAAGTCCAATAACTTCTGCTCAAGCGCTGATTTATCCCCGTTTTGAACTTTAAGATAAAGTTCAAAATCAGTAAGCTTTGACATACCTGTCTCCTTTGAATCGTTTTACTGTCATTATACCTATTGATGTCTGCTTTGTCCTACCGTAATAAACAGAGTTATTAAGATAACGTTTGAATTAGTGTTTTGGATGACCTGAATTCTGGAATTCTGCATCTGCCACGACGAAGTTTCTATAAAAATACATGGAGAAACGCCGATATATAAGTGTAACCGGAACAGGAGACCTATCTTTAAATTCAGCAAAAAGCGAGGATGAATATAATATGGATAAAACATCGGTGATTGGCTTAATCATTGGATTTGTTGCTATTGGTGTAGGTATGGTTTTAAAAGGGGTTGCTATCTCTTCGCTCTTCAATCCCGCAGCACTGTTGATTATCTTTGCAGGAACAGCTGCTGCCATCATGATTGCCTTTCCTTTAAACGAAGTAAAAAAACTTCCAAAGCTTTTTAAGATATTGTTTACCGATCAAAAGATGGTAAGCATGCGAGAACTGATTGCAATTTTCATTGAATGGGCAACTATCGCCCGAAAGGAAGGCTTGCTTGCACTCGAACCGAAATCTGAAGAAATTGATGATCCATTTTTAAAACAAGGGATCAAAATGATTGTCGACGGCCAGTCCCCCGAATTTATCAAGGATGTACTAATAAAAGATCTGGAAACGATGGAAGAACGCCATCTCAGCAATGCGGGCATCTTCTCACAGGCAGGCACCTATGCGCCGACGCTCGGAGTACTAGGAGCAGTTGTCGGTCTTGTTGCAGCCCTCGGACACATGGATGATATTGAGGCCCTCGGACATGCCATTTCTGCTGCTTTTATCGCAACGCTCTTTGGAATATTTACTGGGTATGTCCTATGGCACCCCTTTGCCAATAAATTAAAACGAAAATCACAGAATGAAGTCATGCTAAAAGAGATTATGATTGAAGGGCTTTTATCCATCCAGGATGGAACCTCTCCAAAAATATTGGAAGAAAAATTATTAACCTACATCCCGGCAAGCGAACGGGAAAGCCTAAAAGAGGGTGTCAGCATTGGCTAGAAAAAAGAAAAAACATGAAGATCATGTAGATGAATCATGGCTCATTCCTTATTCCGACATGCTGACTCTTCTCCTGGCGCTATTTATCGTTCTTTTTGCAATGAGTGAAGTGGATGCATCCAAGTTCAAACAGATGGCCAGCACGTTCCGCAGTCAATTCTCCGGCGGAATCGGCGTATTGGAAGAACAGGCACCCATCTCATCAACCGAATCAACGCCGCTTCCTAAAAAAGAAAAGATCGTACAATTATCGATTCAGGAAAAGGAACGGATGGAGAAGGCCAAAGAAGAGCTAGAATCCCTTCATAAGGTCCAGAAAAAAATAGACAGTTTTATAAAAGACAAACATCTATCGAAAAGCCTTCAGACGAAACTGACAGAGAATGGCCTATTGATTACCATTTTGGATAATGCGCTCTTTGATTCAGGAAGTGCAACCGTCAAGACAGAATCGGTCAGTATAGGAAAGGATCTGTCTAAATTACTCGTCACCAATCCTCCCCGAAATATTATTATTGCAGGGCATACGGATAATGTTCCGATTGAAACGTCTAAGTACAAGTCAAACTGGGAATTAAGTGCTATACGAGCCATTAACTTCATGCAAATCATGATGAAGAACCCGCATCTATCACCACAAACACTAAGCGCCAGCGGCTATGGGGAATACCGGCCGAGAGCCAGCAACAAAACCGCACAAGGCAAAGCAAAAAACAGGCGTGTTGAAGTACTCGTCCTGCCAAACTATAGTCTTGAAAACGCAAAATAAGGGGCTGTCCTGAAAGTCGAAAATTGACCTTCAGGCAGCTCCTTTGACGTGAAAAATCTTCAATGAAAAGTTGATTGGTGTGCAAGGTGCGAGACTCCTCGAAAATGAACTTCACATTTTCTTCGTGCGATAAAAAGCTGCCGGAGCCTTCCTTGTCCTGCGGGACTAGCGTGACAGGTGAGACTCCCGCAGGCGTTCACGCCGGTAAGGCTCACCGCACGCCCCGCGGAAAGCGAGCCTCCTGAAACGGAAATCAACCACTCCTAAGAGCAACAAAGGTTACGAAAACAACCTTTTTCTTTTATCATCGCTGTTGCTTTTTTGCTTTCTCCAGTTCCTTTGGTTCGTATTTTTGTTTATAGGAATCGAGGAAGGTAATCCTTTCGAGCATAGTGGGGTGGCCATACAAAAAGAACTTCACGAGCTTTGGCGGATTCACTTCGCTGAGCCCTGAGATCGTCAGCTGCTGGAAAGCTCCAACTGCTGAGTCGGGATTCTTGGTCATCTCAATGGCATAGCGGTCTGCATCCTTCTCCGCTTTACGGGAAAACGCATTTTCAACAGGACCAGCAACAAACGACAATAGACTGAATATCAGGAGAAGCACCGGCAAGCCAGCGATATCACTCACTCCTTTGATACCCCACCGTTTGCCCCACTTTGAGATCGCCCAGGAATAAATTCTGCTTCCCAGGAAGAGGCCGAAGAACGACAGGATGATCGCACCTATGAGATTCTGATACAGATGTTTCATCACATAATGCCCCATCTCGTGGGCCATGACAAACAAAACCTGTTTATCGTTCAGTTTATCGAGCGTCGTATCCCATAATACAATTCGCAGGTTGGACCCTATGCCATTTACATAAGCATTGAGGGAATTGGTCTTTTCCGACATGTTCACTTCATATACGTTGGAAGCCGGTATATCTGCCCGTTCGGCCAGCGTTAATATTTTCTCCTTCAGCACTTGGTCCTTTAAAGGATAAAATTTATTATAGAGCGGATCAATCACAACGGGCTGGATGAAATACATAAAGATGGTGAACGGAATGGAGATCAGCCACGCGTACAGCCACCACTTCTTCTTACTTTTACGGATAAAAAAGTAGATGACGAGTACAGTTAATACCGTAAATATCCATCCTACCCAAAAGTCGATCAAACTGTCTTTCATCCATCCCTTGAACGGCTGAACGGAGATATGATAATCCCTTGAGATCGTATAGCTGTAGTATCGAAGCGGAAAGGTCAAAATCCAGCTCACAAAGGACAGCAAAAGGACATAAAGAGCTGTATGGATGACTGAAAAATGGGTCACTTGCTTGACAGTGCTCCTCATTTTTTTTGATATTCCAAACCCTAAAACGAGCAGATAGATCAGCCATTCCAGCGGAACAGACAAAAAGTAGATCCAATCCTTTATCCTTGAGAAATCATAGCTCAGCTTAAGCTGCCTATCATTCATAAACATGGCAGGATCAGCAGCAGAACCCCGGAATTGTACCGGCAGATCGGCCTGAGCCCCATGCATTAAGTAATACCACATGGCGGCTCCATACAAAATAAAGCCCATAGCGACCAGAATTGCTTTTTTCACACGCTCTCCCCCTTACGGACATCCTATTCCTAGTTTAGGTAACTTTGTCCAAATTAGAACAAAAAAGAGCAAAAGCTTTCACATCTTTTAAAAAGCATGTCCCAAAGTAGGAACAATATAAAGATTGTCATGCTGGAGATCGTAGCCATTCGGCTGTATGTACACGGCATTTAGCCCCATCAGCAGGGCCGGTGCGATTTCGTTGATAAAATTATCTCCGATGGAAACCGCTTCATCCGGCTTCACCTTATATTTGGACGTAATGGCCATCAGAATCTCTTTGGTCTTTACAGGCTTCTGTGAGGAAGGAAAGATCTCATCAAACACATCCTGCAGCTCCAGTTCAAGGAGCAGACGCAGCACATCTTCTTTATCACTGTTTGTCATCAGAACAAGGTGTTTTTTCTTCTTCAGTTTCTCAAGGCTTTCCTTCAATAATGGCGTTTTTGTGAGTGAAAACTCATCACTGACCATATACACCTTTGTCGCATTGTAGCAATCCCATGTATCCTGCTGGCTCAGACCGTAATGCATGGCGGTAACATAGGGCAGCCACCAGCCATCCCCAATAGCGATAAAGCGTTCAAAATCATATGTAAGTTCTCCAGAGTACTCCCTCTTCATGGTTTCTTCATTCATTTGAGTACCGTCCCAAAGATGTGCAGCCGTTACCTGCAAAGTCAGGGGATCGACAGTGAGCGACGCATTTTCTTTCAAGTCATACACTTTTCCGATGGCAACAGGATGTTTCCCCTGTTTCATCTCTTCATAAGCATTATAAAACTCTTCTTGTATCGATTTATCCGCCCGATGCTGAAGCAGACGGCAATAATAGTCAAAATGATCAGTGCCCTCATAAAGGGTGCCATCTAAATCAAAGATTAAAAGCTTGCTTTTTTCTATCATTTCACGCATATACGCAACTCCTCTCCTCTTTATTGTATGCTCATTATTTTCGGAAGTAAAACAGGCTGAGTATTCAGGTTAACTTTTTTCCCCAATCTTATATCCAGGTGATATACTTCCCTCGGTCAGAGAGCTTTCATCCATTTTTGCCTTCAATTTCATGCCAAAAGCAGAAGAACACAAGGTGGAAATCCTAAGGCAAAGGTTGAAACAGCTTATTCTGTGCCATCTTCTTATGCAAAAAATGACATAGGGATGCTAATCAAAAAAAGATGGCCTTTAAAGCCATCTTTTTTGTTTGCTCTTCTTTCTTTTCGGTAAAAATGGGAATAGCAAAGAGGTGAGCGAATGAACGGTATCACAGAAACAGCAGTCAGGACATTACTTGGTTTGGTCTTTCTATTGATCTTTACAAAAGTATTTGGAAAAAAACAGTTAGGAGAGCTAACCTACTTTAATTATGCGACGAGTATTGCCTTTGGCAACATCGTCGGCGAAATGATTATTCACTATAGAGACGTTCCTATTTCCAATGGCTTAGTCGCGGTTTTGATATGGAGTTGTGCTCTCCTGGCTATCGAATTTCTTGTTAAACGGTCACCCAAGTCCAAATTGGCTCTGGAGGGTGAGCCTTGCATTGTTATAAAAAAAGGAATGATTATGCAGCAGGCGCTGGATAAGCTCAATCTCGGTCTGGATGATTTGTGCATGCTGCTGAGAAATCAGGAAATCTTCTCTATAACAGAAGTAGATTATGCTATCTTTGAGCCCAACGGACAGCTTAGTATAAAAAAGAAGAAAACGCCTGATGCTGCTCCCTCGCATTTCCTCCCTTCCGAACTGATTGTTGACGGAACTGTGATGCAAGGAAACTTGCGGGAATATGGACTTACTGAGGAATGGATCCAGAAGAAACTGCGAAATGCTGGTATCTCCTCCTGTAAATCTGTTTTTTTTGCACAGCTGCAGGAAGATGGTACCCTTTACGTTGCTCAAAAAAATAACGAAAAGCCGCTCATCATCTGAGCGGCTTTCTCATCATTCTGTGTTTACAGGGCGATGATTTTGCTCCTGTTTATTTTTCTCAATCACTTGATGAAGCTTATCCGGGAAGTTCGTGAACATCCCTGTTACTCCCCAATCGATCAATCGTTGCATATCTGCTGTTTCATTCACGGTGTAAGGATGAATTTCCAATCCGCCGTTTACCGCTTTTTGTACATAAGCTTTATCCAGGTAATCTTTGTTTGGACCGATGCCAGTTGCATATTGCTTATAGGAATTAAGATCCTGGTCAGTTAAAACTGCATGCTTCTTATATTCAAGAAGCTGAATTAATTTTAAAGATGGGTCAAGCTTGTGTACCTTCAGCAGGCTGTCTTTGCTGAACGATTGAACGAGCAGCGTGTCTTTATTGATGTGATATTTATTCACAAGGCTGATGAGCTTTTCCTCCATACCTGGATACACTTCTGGTGATTTTGTTTCAATGTAGTAATTTTTGTTTTTGCCAAATGTCTTGAAAATCTCTTCGAGGGTAGGTACTTTCAACCCTTTGTACATCGGCTTCGCATATTGCGGATATTTTTCATTAAACCAAGAACCGGCATCAAGCTGTTTGATTTGATTTAAAGTGAAATCTTTCACTTCTCCCGTTCCGTTTGTTGTACGATCGACGGTTTCATCATGCATAGCGATCAGCTTGCCGTCTTTCGTCATCTGCAAGTCAATCTCAATATAATCTCCATGCATCTTGTCGCCCATATGATAGGAAGTCAGCGTATGTTCCGGAGCATAGCCAGATGCACCTCGATGTGCGACGTCAAGAACGTCATGGTGTTTTTGAACAGATTCAGCATCCGCATTATGTCCTGCAAGCAGGCTGGCTCCAAGAACGGCAGCACTTAGTAAAGAAGTCATTTTTTTGTTCAACTTACTCTCCCCTTCCGCGTTATCGAACAGACCAAGCGTACCAAGGGAGTATTAAGCGGTAATAAAGCAGGTGTAAATAAGAGGTAAACAAATATTTAGAAAGTATAAATATTGTAAATTTTAAAAATGTACCACAGAAAATAATTCTCAACAAAAAAAGACAAGCCTGTTAAGCAAGGCTCGTCTTCCTTTCTTCCAAATAATTTTCGATCGCATAGGCGACTCCGCTCTCATCATTCGTTTTGGTCACATGCTTAGCAATCTGTTTGATTTCATCGTAAGCATTCCCCATGGCAACACTGATGCCTGCTTTTTCAAGCATGGAGACATCGTTATAGTTATCGCCGATCGCCATCGTATCGTTCAGGCTGATGTTGTGCAGTTTGGCAAACTTCTCAAGGGCAACTCCTTTTTGAGCATCCGCATTAGTAATCTCAAGGTTATTATTTGCAGATGAACTGACGGCCAGATGATCAATCTTGCTCAGCTTGTCTACAGAGTTTGCGATTTTTTCCTGCTCACTGGAGAATGCCAAAATTTTGTATACTTCGAGACCTTCTTTTTCCATCAGCTTGTCATAATCGCTAATATATTTAACAGTACCCAATTTAAACCGCCTTAATGCCGCTTTATGGACATCGTCTTCTGTGGCTTCAGGGTTCGAAGTCAGAACGATGTCTTTCATGACTTTAAACGCTTTTTCACGGTTATCTGTATAGGTGCCCTCACTCGTATACACTTCATAATAGATGTCGTTGACACGAAGCGCTTTTTCAATGTCAAAGTATTGTTTTGACGGAATAGGAATGCTCGTAACCTTCTCCCATTTATCCGAGCGAATCTCAGCGCCGTTCACACAAATCAACGGAAGATACAGTTCTGCTTCACTGAGTGTATATCTCGCTTCATCAAAGGAACGTCCCGTAGCAATCACAACCATGTGGCCTTTTTCCCTGGCTTTCTCAATGGCTTCTTTATTCGCTTTCGTCACTTTCAATTGTTTGCTTACTAGTGTTCCGTCCATATCTATTGCTATCAGTTTCATCTTATCATCCTTTATCTCTTTCTTTCCTTTTTTCAGTGTACCCCTTTTTTTCAATACATTACCTTAATTATTAATAAGAGCGCAAGCGCATTTAATGTAATAAAAAAAAGAGCACAATAGCTCTTTACCCTTTAATCATTATGAAAAAAACCTGTATACACATCGATGAAAGCATGAAGGACTTCTACAGATTGAAAAGGCTCATTTCTAAAAGATTGTTGCTTTGGAAACATTTTTGTAAAGAGCTTCATTGACAAGTTGATGGGAGCAGCCTGAAACGGAAATCAACCACTGCCAAGGGCAACAAAGGTTACGAAAACAGCCATTGAAAAAGAATAAGCGATAACACGGTTGTAGAAAACAATCCCATTGCAGCAAATCGAATAAGATGTAAACCCATACCATTCGCCTCCTGTCTAATGGATGCGTATCCTAACATACATGTAGTTCAAAAGAAACAAAACTGTCATCCCATTAAAAAGGAGCAGAGGCTTAAAGCCGCAACAGAGCTTAAAACCACTAAAATTATGTTCAAGTTCAGATACGCGGTCAAGCCCGCCACACATGCCCCCAATAATCCAAACCACATACTATCCCCGCTTATATGCAGGATCCCGGGGAAAATCAATGCTCCGAGAATGGCAAAAGGAACATTGCTCAAAATCCGCTGCAGTCTGGGAGGAATTCGGTTCGTATTGATGAGTACAAGTGGCAGGACACGCGGAAGATAAGTCACAACTCCCATGCCAGCAATCATCCAAAGCAGATTATTTTCCATGAACCTTCTCCTCCTTAACAAAAAATTCAATACCTACCGAAGAAATAAGAGTTGATAAAATGATTCCCCAGCCGCCTGCCAACGGTTCATAAAGAGAAAAGAGCGAGTTAAGAAGTGCAGCTGTACCTGCCAATGCGATGACTTTTCGTGATTTTTTCGCAGAAGGAATCAAGAGCCCGATGAACATCGCGTAAAGAGCAACTGCCATACCGTTTTGGATCGTTGCAGGGAGTCCAGCACCAATCAAATAGCCGATCCCTGAATTAACCACCCAGCTGCCATACGCAATTAAACCTAAACCGAGCATAAAAGCTGATGTCAGCTTCTTTTCTGTTCGTGTGGCTGCTACTGAGAACGTCTCGTCCGTAATCAGAAATCCGTAAAAAGCTTTAACCCACTTAGCGTCATCTTTCATTCTTTCGTTTAATGAAGCACTCATCAATAAGTGGCGGATATTCATAATAAACGCGGTTATGATGATTTCAAAAGCACCCGTACCTGCTCCAATCATCGAAAGAGCAATGTACTGTGAAGCACCTGCAAAAACGATGACACTCATTCCAACCGTTTCAACCAATGACAGCCCGCTTGATTTCGCCAGCAATCCATATGTAAAAGCAATCGGCAAATAACCAATAGCAATTGATAGCCCCGCCTGAATACCTGTAGAGAATGGGTGACTTTCCTTTTCTGCAGAAGGAAATGGCAGCATGATGTAGAACACTCCTTTATTAGCTTCATTTTCAGATAGTATGTTATATTATACATATTGTATGTTATATAAAACGAAACAACAAGGAGAATTTCTTTTTATGAATTTGAATGAAGTCATAGGCAGAAGGTTAAAAGCGATGAGAGGGCAGCGGAACTGGAGCCTTGAAAAAACGGCAAATGCAACTGGAGTTTCTAAACCCATGCTCAGCCAGATTGAACGGGGAGAATCCAATCCCACCGTCAGTACACTGTGGAAAATCGCAAATGGGTTAGGTGTTTCATTCAGCTCCTTTTTGGAGGAGGATCAGCCCGCTATCAAAAAAGTAAACACTGCGGATGTTGAACCGATAGCAGACAGAGATGGGACATTCCTTGTAAGGCCGCTATATCCTATAGAGCCTGGAAAATCCTTTGAAATCTATTCTGTCGAACTTCTTCCAGGATGCCATTATACGTCTGAGCCCCATGGGGATGGTGTAGAAGAATACATTCTCGTGGAAAAAGGCTGCCTCTCATTAACTGTCCATCAAAACTATTTTAATTTGTCAGCAGGTGAAAATATTCGTTTTGCTGCAGACTATGTCCATGTATATGAAAATCAGGAGAATGACCCTGTAAGAATAACGATGATGATTTATTATCCATAGAAAACAACCTTCCAAAACGATGGAAGGTTGTTTTCTATTTGTATTACGATCGTGAGGTTGCCTTTTTCCTGGCAGGCGGGATATGAATCGCTTTTCCGGCTGCGTGCTCAACCGCTTCAAGCCATGCTTCACTTAGCGATGGATGCGCATAAACCGGATAGGCAAGGTCTTCATCCCTGGCTACCATTTCAAGGGCCGTTGTACCTGCCTGAATTAATTCCGCTGCACCGGCACCCATCATGTGAACACCTAGAAGAAGATCTGTCTTCTCATCAATGACCATTTTTGTGAGACCATCCTTCTGTCCGGCAATACTGGCAAACCCGTTGCCCCCCATGGCAAACTGACCGGTCTTCACCTCATAGCCCTGCTGCCTCGCCTCTCCTTCTGTCAATCCTACTGATGCGATTGGAGGAACAGTTTGAATGACAAGCGGTACCAGTGCCAAGTTAAAGGATGAGTTCATGCCGCTGATATGCTCAGCCGCCACTTTTCCTTGCTTGATCGCCTTGCTGGCAAGCCTCCTGCCGATTGTACAGTCTCCTGCAGCATAAATTCCATCAACATTTGTTTCACCGAATTCATTGACTATGATAAATCCTTGCTTATTGGTGCTGATGTTTAAGAATTCCAATCCCAGATCCTTCGTGTTTGGCCTGGATTCACCTGAAACCATCAGGTGGCTGGCATCCAGAGTGATTTTCTCCTGATCGCTTTGAATGGTAATAGCGACATTGGTTTCTGATGCATAGGCTTCGAGCAGTGTGCTGTTTTTGAAAAGCTTAATCTTGGACTTTTTTAATACCCGATGAAGTTCTTTAGAGATGGATTCATCCAGTCCAAATGTATCGTCCTCACAAATGATGGAAACTTCCGAGCCCAGGTTTCGATAAGCCATTGCCGTTTCAAGCGCGATGTAATCCGATCCGCTGATCACAAGATGTTCTGGCAGCTCCTGAAGGCGAGGCAGCTCATCGGCACTGATAATCCTTCCTTCCACCGGCACGATTCCGTGAGGTAATACAGGCGATGCTCCCACGGCAATAATCGCTTTTTCATACTCATACATTTCATAATGATGGCCGGAATCTACACCGATCCGGTTCCCAGACATAAATGTAGCTGTACCGGTGATGACTTCGATTTTATTTGCTTTGCAAAGAGCCTCAACCCCTTTTTGCAGAGCTGATACTGTTTTTTGCTGATACGCTTTAAATGTCTGCAGTTCAAATCCAGCTTCTCCTGTTTGGATGCCCATATCGTTCAAATGAGACAATGACGCGAATGCTGCCGCCGCATGCGTCAGTGTCTTGGACGGAATGCATCCCGTATTCAGGCAGACCCCGCCCAGCTTTTCTTTTTCTATGATGGTCACTTCCATGCCGAGCTGTGCCGCACGGATGGCTGCATTATAGCCTCCTGGCCCTCCACCCGCTATGATCAGCTGCCGCTTTTGTGGAAATTCTCCTACGACCATTTTATATCAGCTCCAATACCATGACGGAAGGATTTTCAATCAGTTCTTTAAAACGGTTTGTAAATTGAACTGCAGTTGCCCCATCAGCGATTCGGTGGTCAAACGACATCGAAAGGTTCATCATGGATCTGATCTGAATCTCGTCGTTGATGATAACAGGCATCTTCTTCGTTTTATGGAAAGCCATTAAAGCAACTTCGGGATGGTTAATAATCGGGGTCGCACCCATGCTGCCCAATGGCCCGACATTTGAGATCGTGAAGCTCCCGCCAGTCAGTTCATCTCTTGTGAGCCTGCCTTCTTTTGCCTTCATTATTTTTTCTTTCATATCGGAATTAATATCTTTAATGGTTCTGCGTTCTACATTCTTGATCACCGGCACAATCAGACCATCTTCAGCATCTGTGGCGATACCGATATTCACTTGCTTCTCAAGTCTGATGACTTCTTTTTCTTCATCCAGTTTGCTGTTGAAGATCGGGAAATTCTGCAGTGCGAGCTGAATGGCTTTTACAAAAAACGCTGCTACAGAAACGTTGAATCCCTTGTTGTTGTTAGGATCCAGCTCTTTCATCTGTTTCTTTAATTCAAGCAAATTCGTCATATCCACTTCCTCAAAATGAGTAACATGTGGAATGGTGAACAGCGATTGAGTCATCTTTTTCGCGATTTGCTTGCGGCGGCCTCTGAATGGAATTTCCTCTGCTTCTGCAGGAGGATTTTCGATTTTCAGCTTTACGGCAGGCTCGGGAGCTGCAGAAATTTCGAATGTTTTCGGTTCTGTACTTCCTTTTGCAAACGACAATACATCCTCTTCTGTAATTCTTCCTGCCGGTCCGGTGCCTGTCACCTGTTCGATATCAACGCCGTGCTCTCTCGCTATTTTACGTGTGTAAGGTGCAGCCATAACCCGCTTAGTCAGCATCGCGATGGAAGCTTCTCTTTCAGATGCTTGTGCTGTCGGTTCCTGCACCACCTGTGGAGAGTCAATCTCTGTTATGGACTCTTGGCCAGAACCCTCTCCTTGCAGAGTAAGAAGAACCGTTCCTACAGTGACCGTCTCTCCTTCCTTCACAAGAATGTCAGTAACCTTGCCGGCGATCGGTGACGGCAGTTCTGCGGTCACTTTATCGGTTTGAACTTCAACAAGAGGCTGGTCAATGGAAACCGTATCTCCAGGTTTTACAAAGAAATGAATGATCTCTCCTTCATGCATCCCTTCGCCTATGTCATGCAACTTTACTTCAACCATTTTTACAGCCTCCTAAAAATTAATCACTTTATGAATTGCTGATGTTACTCTTTCCGTGTCCGGAAGATAATGGTCCTCCAGGGCAAACATCGGTACTGGCGTATCAAACCCGGTAACCCGCTCTACCGGCGCCTTCATATAAAGGAATGAAGTATCGTTGATTAAAGAAACAAGGGTATCTCCAAGGCCTCCTGTAGATGGTGCCTCGTGTACGATGACTACTCTGCCTGTCCTTTGGACACTTTGGGCGATCAGGTCTTTATCAAGCGGATACAGTGTACGCAGATCAATAACTTCTGTACTTACCCCTTGTTTTTCTGCTTCTTCTGCTGCTTTTAATGCTGTATCTACCATCGCCCCATAAGTCAGTACCGTTACGTGTTCTCCTTCTTTCAGAACACTTCCTTTACCGATTTCTACGGTGTACTTTCCTTCTGGAACATCCATCTTTGAGCTTCTGTAGCATCTCATCGGCTCAAGGAAAAGCACTGGATCCGGATCCTCTATGCTCGCGATGAGCAGCCCTTTGGCATCATACGCATTCGAGGGAACAACCACTTTGATTCCTGGCATGTGAGTGAACAGAGCTTCCACCGAATCAGAATGGATTTCAGGAGCGCGCACACCTGCACCGAACGGAGCACGGATAACCATAGGGACCGTGAAAGCACCTAGTGTTCTTGCTCTTATCCTTGAAGCATGAGTCATGATCTGGTTAAATGCTGGATAAATAAAGCCAAGGAATTGCATTTCTGCTACAGGGCGAAAGCCGTTCATCGCAAGCCCGATGGATGTACCGATAATCCCTGACTCAGCCAGCGGAGTGTCAATGATACGCTTTTCGCCAAACTCATCCATCAATCCGTCAGTCGCTCGGAAAACTCCTCCGTTACGCCCGACGTCTTCACCTAAAACGATGACTTCTTCGCTTTCCCTCATCATCGTTCTAAGCCCGTCCGTTACTGCCTGAACAAGTGTCAGCTTTTTCGTTTCAACTGCTGCAGTTGTCATCTTACTCCCTCCCTCATAAGCGCATACGCTTCTTTTTGGTCGTTGATCGGCCATGGATTTTCTGCAAAAACATAATCAAACATGTCATTGACGTGCGGCGGTTTTTCGTTTTCCATTTCTTTAACGGCTGCTTCAATCTCCGCTGTTATTTCTTTTTCAAGACCTGAAGCCCATTGGCCGTCCCAGATGTTCTCCATCTTCATATACTTTTCCAGCCGGATAAGAGGATCAGTCGTTTCACGCCGAATCGTACTCTCGTTTTGGTCTCTGTATTTGGACGGGTCGTCTGCTGTCGTATGAGCACCATATCTCCAGGTAACGGCCTCAATTAAAGTAGGACCGCCTCCAGCCCGTGCCTTATCAATGGCCGCTTTCGTATGGAAGTAAACGGAAAATACATCATTGCCATCCAGCCTTATTCCTTCAATATCATAGCCGAGTGCTTTTTGTGCGATGGTCTTTGCCTTCATTTGCTTTTCAATTGGAACAGAGATGGCAAAACCGTTGTTCTGGTTGAAAAAGACAACCGGAATGTTAAACACGCTCGCAAAGTTAAGCCCTTCATGAAAATCACCCTCTGAGGTCGCTCCATCTCCAAAGTAAACGATGGAGGCACGGTCTGTTCCTTTCATTTTTTCAGCCCATGCTGTCCCGGTTGCATGAAGAAGCTGAGAAGCAATCGGAACGGCAGGCGGAAAAATGTTCTTTCCAGCGGGGGGAATACAGCCTTCCTGGCGGCCTTTCCAATAGAGAAGCACATTCTTTACGGAGTGTCCGAACGTTAACGTCGCCCCATGGTCGCGGTAGGTAGGGAACATCCAGTCTCCCTCTCCCATCGCCATGGCACTGCCGATCTGCGCCGCTTCCTGGCCTTCAAACGGCACGTACGTTCCGATACGGCCCTGCCGCTGAAGATTTACTCCTTTGCGGTCAAAGAGACGGGCTCTCAGCATTTTTGTATAGAGATTTTTCACGAGTTCTACCGTCAGCCTGCTTTTATATGAATCATCCACCAGCATTCCCTCTTCGTTTAAAATCTGCTTCCTCGGAAATTGACTTTCCACACTAACTCCCCCTTTAATTTGATAGATTCCGTTTTAATGCCGCACATTCCATTTCGGTCTTTTATCATGGGAAAAGAAACTGTTTCGCTGTTTTCGGTGTTCAATCCTGTCCTCACAGAAGCGGTTGGCTGCCTCCATGGTAGATAGATTCTGTTCCTTGCTCTGTTTATAGATTGCCAGAAGAGAATCATAGATGGCTCTTGTCTGGTTCAGCACACGGCCCTTATTCGGTCCGTAAAGCTCATCAGCGACCTGGATTAACCCTCCGGCGTTCACGATATAGTCTGGTCCGTAAAGGATTCCTTTCTGCTGAAGATAGATTCCGTGTTTGTCTTCAAGCAGCTGGTTGTTTGCACTTCCGACAACCGCTTTGACCTTGAGCCTGTCGATGGTTTCGTCATTGACAATACCTCCAAGTGCACAAGGAACAAATATATCAGCGTTCACTCCGTAAATTTCATCCCCTTCAACAACTTCAACCGTTCCCGGAAGAAGCTCCGCCCGGTCCACGATACTCTTTAGCGCCTGCTGGTTAATATCGGTGACGTACACATGGGCACCGGCAGCGACAAGCTGCTCCGCTACCTTATAGCCAACTTTTCCAAGCCCCTGTACGCTGTAGGACATACCGGAAAGATCTTCTGAGCCATACAGCGCCTGGATGGTTGCTCGAAGCCCGTATATGACACCCTGTGCAGTAGGGACGGACGAATCCCCGCTTCCTCCATATTCATCCGGCACACCTACTATACAAGACGTTTCTTTCAGGGCATGCACGAAGTCATCCGGTGTTGTCCCCATATCTGTGCCTGTATAAAAGCGGCCGTTAAGAGAATCTACGAATTGGCCGAAAGCACGGAATAATGCCGGAGATTTATCTGTTGTCGGATCGCCGATGATCACCGACTTTCCTCCCCCAAAATCCACGTCTGCTCCAGCACACTTGTACGTCATCCCCCTTGACAGCCGAAGTACATCCTCAAGTGCTTCATCCGTTGATTTATACGGGCGCATTCTGCAGCCGCCAAGTGCCGGCCCAAGCGTGGTGTTATGTATAGCAATAATGGCTTTTAAGCCGGTGGCCGGATCGTTGCAGAATACAACCTGTTCATGCTGCGATATCTTTTCAAACATGCTTACTCCCCCTTGGTGATCCTTTATCTCTTTGGCGCTTTAAAGTAAGCGCTTTCATTTTATGGCATTTAGATTGTCATTTCATGCAGTTTCTGAGAGATTTTTTCTTTTGGAAGAATGTATTGTGTGACCTCTCCCTCTCCTACTGTTGCTTTTTCATTTCTTACTTCAACTTTGCATATCACAGCCCTTCCTTTTAGTTCTGTAAGGGTTGCTTTTATTTCAAGCTTCATTCCTTCAGGTGTAGGCGCTAGATGGGAAGCTTTGATTCCTCCACCGATTCCTTCCTCATCTTCTTCAAGGTAAGGCAGAATAATCTGCCTCGCCGCCCATTCCATATGATAGACCATGGATACGGTGGAATAAGCAGGATGAACGAGTTTTCCTTCGAATTGCGCAAACATATCTGGTGTCACTACAGCTGTAATGGTTGCTGTATCACCGATTTTCATTCCTGGTTTCATGACATCACCTCTTAATAGATACATCCATTCGTTAGACCGCAGACAATGAGGACATATTCCAGCTAATGGTCCATGCCCTCATTTATTCATTCGTTTAAACACGATAATTATATAACGTTTTCTTAACGTAATGATATCATTTTGTTGAATAGTCAGTCAATGAATAGCCTGAAGATTTCATATCTATACAATATAGCAAGACTATGAAAAAATAAAAACCAGAAGGAGTGAAAATATGGAAAAGTGTCTTTTATGCCAGCCATTCGGGCTGGAGGATCAGGAGATTGTGTTCGAAAACAAAACGTGTCTGTATATCCAAAGCCCGCAAAACCAGACGATCCTTGAAGGAAGCGGATTGATCATTCCAAAAGCTCACCGGCCGTCTGTCTTTGATCTTACACAGGAAGAATGGAATGATACCTATAGTCTTTTGGCCTTCGCTAATGCTTATCTTGATCGAACACTGAAGCCGGATGGCTATAATATCGGTTGGAACAGCGGCGAAATTGGCGGCCAGCATATCCTGCATGCCCATCTTCACGTTATTCCCCGTTTTTCAGATGAACCTTACGCGGGGCGAGGAATTCGCTCCTGGCTCAAAAGCCCCTTCAATAAACGCCCTCAAAACGTATAAAAAGCTGTGTTCCAGCCGGAACACAGCTTTAGTTTCGCCTCGTGATTTATGAAAGAAGAGCCCTGTCGCTCGCCATCTTTTCTCCTCTTATGCGCTGAAACTCATTGAGAAGAATTTCTACGGTTAGAGACTTTTTGCTGACTTCATCGACATCCAGGATGATTTGCCCTTTATCCATCATAATCAGCCGGTTGCCAAGATCGATCGCCTGCTGCATGTTATGAGTGACCATTAAGGTAGTAAGCCCGTGTGCGGCCACAATCTCCTTCGTTAGCTCCGTAATGAGCGCCGCACGGGAAGGATCAAGTGCTGCTGTATGCTCGTCCAAAAGCAGGATATCGGGCTCTGTAAAAGTTGCCATAAGCAGGGACAGCGCCTGGCGTTCACCTCCGGATAGCAGGCCGACTTTAGCCGTAAAACGGTTTTCCAGGCCCAAATGAAGAGACTTTATTGCTTCCTTAAAGAAGTCCCTGGATTTTCTCGTAATCCCCCGTTTAAGAGTTCTTCTCTTATTGCGCGCGTAAGCCATCGCCAGATTTTCCTCAATCGTCATCGTCGGAGCCGTTCCCGCCATCGGGTCCTGAAAGACCCTTCCAATAAACTTGGAACGTTTATGTTCAGGCAAAGAAAGTATGTTTTTTCCTTTAATCATAACCTGGCCTGCATCGGGAAACAGTACACCTGAAATAACATTCATTAAGGTTGATTTTCCCGCTCCGTTGCTCCCGATAACTGTGACAAAATCTCCAGGTTCGAGTTGCAGGTTGATGTTCGACAGGCCGATTTTTTCATCGGGTGTGTCTTCGTTAAAGATTTTATGAACCGAATTTAGATGCAGCAATTTCTTCACCCTTTCTGTCCATAGTCTGATGGTTCAGCTGCTTTCTCCTCGTTTTCCTCGCCTGTTCCTTTCTCGCTTCCAGCAGTTTAGGAAGGACAAGAGAGCAGACAACGATCAGCGCTGTAATCAATTTCAAATCACCCGTTTCAAAAAATTCAATCTGCAGGGCAAAGGCAATGATGATGCGATAAACAACGGCCCCTAAAACAACCGCAAGCGTTGCACGGGCAATGGACTTTGTTCCGAACAAAGCTTCACCGATAATGACAGAAGCGAGTCCGATAATAATCATGCCAATCCCCATCCCGACGTCAGCAAAACCTCCGTATTGGGCGATGAGTGCACCAGCAAAAGCGACAAGAGCGTTTGACAACCCCAGCCCAAGAACCGTTAAGCCATCCGTGTTTGCCGAAAAACTTCGGATCATCCGCTTATTGTCTCCAGTCGCCCGGAGTGCCAGCCCAATCTCCGTTTTCAGGAACCAGTCAGCTGCAAATTTGATAAGAATCGTCACGATCGCCATGACAAAAAAGATGCCCCAGGTTTTTGGAAGACTATCTCCCAGTCCAATAGCTGTGAACAGCTTATTGAACATGCTGTCGAGCCCAAGTTTCTGCCAAAAGGAAGTGATTAAAGTAAATGCTGTATCTTCTCCCAGAAGCGGTACATTTGAACGCTGATCCATAATCCGGAGGTTGATGGAGTAGAGGGCGATCATCATGAGAATTCCGGATAGGAGCGGATTAATTTTTCCTTTGGTATGTAAGATTCCTGTTATACAGCCTGCGATAAATCCAGCGAGTATTCCTGCCATCGTGGCAATAAAAGGGTTCTGTCCGTGGACTATTAAACTGGCAGATATCGCTGCACCTGTTACAAAACTTCCGTCTACCGTTAAGTCTGGAAAGTCCAGGATACGGAACGAAAGGTATACACCGAGTGCCATAATGGCATAGATCACACCTGATTCCAAAGCGCTAAAGAGTGCAAACATCTGTATTCCTCCCCTAAAAAGCGTTTGTCTTTATAAACTGCATACGGTTGGCTCTTTCCCTTTGCCATCGAAAAAAACGTGCTGGATTTGACCAAAAGCGATGTGTCAAACCCAACACGGGAGACTTACTTTGTATATTCAGCCATTGAGTCCCATTCAGTTTTCAGTTTGATGTTCATGGCTTTTGCAGCTTTCTTATTGATGACGAGTTTCAGCTTTTGAGGGTATTGCACCTTAATTTCGCTAGGCTTCTTTTTCCCTTTCAAAATGTCCGCTGCCATCTGCCCGGCTTCATAGCCGATGTCATAATAATCGAATCCGTATGCGGCGAAGGCTCCGCGTTTTACAGAATCAAGCTCACCTGCAAACATCGGTATATCTTTGTCTTCAGCCACACTGATAACGGATTCGAGGGCAGATACTACTGTATTGTCGGTAACGATATAAAAAACATCCGCACGTCCAACGAGTGATTCTGCAGCCTGCTTCACATCCGCAGAGGTTGAGACACTGACTTCCACTGGTTTCAGATTAGATTTCTCAAGCGCTTTTTTCACAAGGTCTACCTGGGCAACAGAGTTCTGTTCTCCTTTGTTGTAAATCAAGCCCACTGTTTTTGCATCGGTCTGTTTGTCAATAAACTCTATCGTTTTTGGGATAGCATCAGGATGAGTATCCGTCGTTCCAGTAATGTTGTCTCCAGGTTTTTCAAAGCTTTGTACGAGCTTGGCTCCGACTGGATCCGTTACTGAAGTAAATACGATCGGAATGTCTTTTGTAGCGTTAAGAGCATGCTGGGCACTCGGTGTGGAGTTGGCAAAAATGAGATCTACTTTTTCACCCACAAGATTCTTGGCAATCGTCTGAGAATTGTTTGGATCTCCTTGCGCTAGCTGGACATCATACTTTACATTTTTCAGTCCGCTGGCAGAAATAGCTTTTTTAAAGCCCTTATAGGCCGCATCAAGCGACGGGTGCTCTACAATCTGAGTGACACCAATCTTGATTTCCTTGCCGCCTTTTTCCTCACTGTTCGTTTCTTTCGATGTTCCGCAGCCTGCCAGCAGCACCATACCAGCCAGTGAAACACCAAGTAAACCTTTCCACTTCTTCATTCTCTTTTTCCCCCTTTTTACTAAAGCAGACATCTCCCTATCTCGTTGCAGCACTGGTTGAACGGTCATGCCTCTAGTAAATTTTTCGAACTATTTACAAAATTAATTATATTATAAATTCTTTTCCTTTTAAAGGTCTGTTCCTTGTTTTTGCCAGCTAGAAAGCTCGCTGCTCTTGCGGCTGATGGCCAGTCCGGCATCTTTCATCATTTTCTGTATCAGCTCGCTTGCTGAAGGCATGTCTTTAATCAATCCTGCAATCTGCCCGCTGTTGATGAATCCTTGCTCAAAGTCACCCTTTATTGCGCCTGCAATGTGCTGGTCTTCCGTCGTCAGTGCATTAAATTCTTCGAGCGTAATGCCTTCTGATTCCTTCGATAGCAGTCTCTCGGCATAAGGAGCTTTCATCACTCTGCGGATTCTTCCGACAGAACGGCCGACAACAACTGTATCCCGGTCATCTGCCTGAATGAGCGCTTCTTTATAGCGCAGGTGGAACGGAGCTTCTTTAACTGCTATGAATCTCGTACCGAGCTGCACACCCTCTGCCCCGAGCATCATGGCGGCCGCTACACCTCGTCCATCCCCGATGCCGCCAGCTGCGATCAGCGGAATCTTGATCGCATCGGCTACCTGCGGAATGAGCGTCATCGTTGTTGTTTCAAAAGGAGAATTCAAACCAGCTGCCTCATATCCTTCTGCGACAATGAGGTCTGCTCCGGCGTCTTCTGCCTTTTTCGCATGATAAACAGAAGCGGCCACGCAAATGACTTTAATGCCGTGTTCCTGCAGCTTGCGAATGTAGGGGGCGGGATTTCCAGCTGATAAAGAAACAACGGGTACATGGTGCTTGATGATCAGCTGAAAGATTTCTTTTACGTTGGATGCCACAGTGAGCGGAACATTGACAGCGAACGGCATCGATGTTTTCGAAGCTGCCTCCACGATCATCGCTTCTACTTCATCAGGGAGCACCGTCCCTACTCCAATTGTCCCCAGGGCACCTGCGTTTGAGATAGCCGCTGTCAGCTGTGCGTTGCTGACATTCCCCATTCCTCCTTGAATAATGGGATATTGGATGCCTAAAATCTTGCATACAGTGTTCATTTTCTTACTCCTTCCTATGAATCTGTTATACTTTTTATAATCACAGTCAAAACAACAGGGAGGATCTATTCTATGAATTACACATTTAACGGAAAAGAGCCGCAGATTGATGAAAGCGCTTTTATTGCACCAGGCGTACATATCATTGGCGATGTCAAAATCGGCAAAGAATCCAGTATCTGGTTTAACAGTGTCCTTCGCGGGGATGAAGGGCCGATCACCATTGGAGATCGCTGCAATGTCCAGGATAACTGCACATTGCATCTATACGAGCAGTATCCCCTCGTTCTTGAGGATGAAGTGTCGATCGGGCATAATGTTATCCTTCATGGCTGCACGGTCAGAAAGGGTGCACTGATCGGAATGGGTGCACTGATCGGAATGGGTGCGACAATCCTCGACGGTGCCGAGATTGGTGAACAAGCCTTTATCGGAGCAAACACCCTTATCCCTCCCGGAAAAAAGATTCCGCCCCGTACCATGGTCATGGGTTCTCCCGGCCAAGTCATTCGGGAGTTGAATGACAAAGACCTGGAGATTATCCGAATAACCATTGAAACGTATCAGCAAAAAGGGCAGCAGTTTAAGCAGGAGCTAAAATAATGGAAATAAAAAGCACTTTCCCGCTCAGGATGAAAGTGCTTTTTGTTTACAAATCTACAGTTCCTGAATGAGCGGGTGGTTCAGCGCGTTGTAAGATTTGTCTCTTTTCAGTTCGTTTCCTTCTTGATAGATCTCCTCGAAAAAGCGGCTGGAAGGACCCGCGAGTGTTCTGTAATAATCTCCAAATAAGGAGGCTGCATAATCTCCGAGCCAGTCGGATGGGAGAAGTTCTTGAGGAAGCCCGGGATCAACAAACAGGAACTTGCGGTATTCATGGACGAGCTTTGTTCGTTCTACAAAGCACTCGCCATCTGTCATCTCGCCCTTTTCAATCTTATTCTTATCAATCACATACTTTTGGGAGTACGTCTTGATAAACTCATCATATTTCCGGTTAGTATCCGCCAAGTCCCAGCACTCATTCACGAGCTGTGCGTTCTCATGAGGTCCTTCATAAGTTGCCGTGAAAAAGTGGACAAAATCCTGGATTTCATATTTCTCCATCATCTGCTTGATCTGTTCTTTCTGGTTGTTGGGAGAAATCCAGAAGCTGTTGGCCAAAAGACCGAATCCGCTCCATACCAATTCTTTTCTTAACTCGTCCCTGATGCTTCTTTTTTCTTCGGGAATGGTATACGTAAACATGTACCAAGTACCGTCCCATTTTTCGGGCTGCAGCTTAAAAATCCGTTTTGCAGCTTCATCCATCCGTCTTGCTCCGCGCGGGGTTAAGTAATAATAGCTCTTGTTCCCCTGCTTGCGCGAAACGATCCAGCCCTGTTTGTTCATACGGGAGATGGCTGCCCTTACCGCCTGTTCGTTATGGCCGAACTCCTCAAGAAGGCGGATCAGGCTTCCAATCCATATTTCATTGCCATAGTGGCGTATGTAATCTCCATACAGCGTAAAAATCATTGAACGCGTGTTTAAACTGTTTTGCATGACTCTCCCTCATTTGCTTTACTGTCAATTTAGATGACTCTTATCCTACCAAAACACATAGAGCAGAACAAGCTATCCAGGTAAAATCTACTCTCCTTTAAAAACAGGAGGTCTTTTTTCACTGAAGGCATCAAGCGCCTCCACTCTGTCTTTTGTAGGAATGGTCACTTCATAGGCTTTGGCCTCGATCGCAAGCCCTGTCTGCAGGTCGGTTTCCATCCCGTGCTTGATGGAGTACTTTGCCTGCTGCACAGCGATCGGTCCGTTCTTCAGGATGGCGGCAGCATATTCTACACATGCCGGCAACAGTTCTTCTCTCGTCACCGCTTTATTCAGAATGCCGTATTTCCAGGCTTCATCAGCCTTCATTTTCTTGGCTGTCAGAATAAGCTCCATCGCTTTAGCCTGCCCAATTAATCGCGGAAGCCGCTGTGTTCCACCTGCACCCGGAATAATCGCCCAGCTAAGCTCAGTCAGACCCATGGAAGCTGACTCAACGGAAACTCTAATGTCGCATGCAAGCGCCAGTTCAAACCCGCCGCCGAACGCATGGCCGTTAATCGCGGCGATTGTAGGCTGCGGAAGCGCCTCAACCGCAGAAAATACATCACGGATTTTTCGTACGTTGCGTTTAACATCGGCCTCTGAGAGGGTGCGCCGCTCTTTGAGGTCCGCTCCTGCGCTGAAGGCTTTCTCTCCTGCCCCTGTAAAAATAACAACACGGACATTTTGATTATGATGGATCTCATCAACAACCTCACCGAGCCGCTGAAGTGTTCGATAGTTAAAGCAGTTCAGCACTTCAGGACGGTTTAACGTAACATAAGCGATATGGTCTTTTACTTCATAAAGAATAGCTTCTGACATTTCATTCTCTCCTTACTCCTCTATATTTTCAACGACGGCAGCGATGCCCTGGCCCACTCCGATGCACATCGTTGCCAGCCCATGCTTTACGTTTCGTTTCTTCATCTCATGAATTAGCGTCGTAAGGATTCTTGCACCGCTCGCTCCAAGCGGATGTCCAAAAGCAATCGCGCCGCCGTTTACATTTACCTTTTGCTGATCAAGCTCCAGCTGTTTTATGCACTCCAGAGATTGGGAGGCAAATGCTTCATTCAGTTCGATCAGACCAAGCTCCTCCAGCGTGATGCCCGCCCGCTGCACCGCTTTTCTGCTCGCTTCAATCGGCCCCAGCCCCATAACTGAAGGCTCCAGACCGGAAACAGCAGAAGCCTTATAGCGCGCCAGAGGTTTCACGCCCAATTCCTTTGCTTTTTCAGCGCTCATCATCAACAGCACAGCTGCACCGTCATTCACTCCGGATGCATTTCCTGCAGTGATCGTGCCGCCGGCAAACAAAGGTTTGAGCCCTGACAATTTTTCAGCTGTAGTACCTGGTCTAGGATGCTCATCCTTATCAAAAATGGTTTCATTGCCTTTTCTATCCTTTAAAACTACAGGAATGATTTCTTCGTTAAACCGCCCTGCTTCTATCGCTTTCTGGGCCCTGTGCTGGCTCTCTGCCGCAAAGCTGTCCTGCGCCTCACGGGAAATTCCACAGCGCTGCGCCACATTTTCAGCCGTCTGCGGCATGGAGTCCGTTCCATACTTTTCATTAAGGAGCGGGTTGATGAACCGCCAGCCGATTGTTGTGTCAAACATCTTCATGTCGCCGCGCGGAAATTCCGCATCCGGCTTCGCCATTACGAAAGGTGCTCTTGTCATACTTTCCGTCCCGCCGACAATGAAGATATCTCCCTCATTCGCCATGATGGCCCTTGCTCCATAGATGACGGCATCAAGTCCGGAACCGCACAATCGATTGATCGTCGTACCGCCAACCTCGACAGGAAGGCCTGCCAGTAACGCGGCCATGCGGGCTACGTTCCGGTTATCCTCTCCTGCACCATTTGCGTTTCCAAGAATAACTTCTTCAACCTCTGCAGCTGGTACATTCGGATTTCTCTCCAGTAACGCCTTAATGGCAATACTTGCAAGGTCATCCGGCCGGACGTTTTTCAACCCGCCTTTGTAGCGGCCGATGGGCGTCCTCACTGCATCGACAATAACGGCTTCTCTCATTTGGTTACGCCGCCCTTCTCGATCATATAATCATAGACGCCGCGTCCGGTCTTGCGGCCAAGTCTTCCCGCTTTCACATATTTAACAAGAAGCGGACATGGACGGTATTTTTCACCGAGGGTCTGATGAAGATAGTTTAAGTTGTTAAGCCGTGTATCCAGACCGACAAGATCGCCAAGTTCAAACGGCCCCATCGGATAGTTTAAACCAAGCCTGATCGCTTTATCGATTTCTTCAGGGGTACCTACACCTTCCTGAAGCATAAAGAACGCTTCGTTTCCGACCATCGCCGAAATCCGGCTCGTTACAAAGCCAGGAAACTCGTTAACAATGACCGTTTCTTTTCCCATCCGCTCTGCTGCTTCTTTTACCGCCGCTGCTGTTTCATCGCTCGTTTCATGCCCCCTTACAATCTCAACAAGCGGCATCTTGTGGACCGGGTTGAAAAAGTGCATAGCGACGACCTTTTCAGGACGCTGCGTAAATGAACCGATTTCAGTCGGGCTCATAGTCGATGTATTTGTAGCTAAAAAGCAGTGATCTGGTGCTGCTTTGTCCAGCTCTGTGAATACAGCCTTTTTAATCTCAAGATTTTCCGGAACGGCTTCAATGACCAAGTCAGCCTGGCTTGCCGCTTCCGAAAGATGGCTGGAGTAAGAAAGCCGATTTTTCGCCGTTTCAGCTTCTTCTGCACCCAGCTTTCCTCTGGCAACACCTTTTGAAAAAATGGCTTCTATTTCACGTTCCGCGTTTTTTAGCGCTTCCTCCTGAACATCAACCAGCTGCACATGGAAGCCCCCTACTGCTGCACTGTAGGCAATTCCTCTGCCCATTACTCCTGATCCGACAACAACGATGGATTGCATCAATGGTATCTCCTCCACATTCCTTGAATGTTGCAAAAGCGAGCCCTGCTGCAGCCCGCCTTTTTTATTTTTCAGCTATATATAGATCCTCGAATGTTTGTCTTCCTGAAGGAATAGAAGCTAGTTAGAACCAGCCACATTCCAGCATACAATCTATTTCCCTGAAAACACGGGCTTGCGTTTTTCCATAAATGCGGTAACCCCTTCTTTATGGTCCTGGGTGCCGCCCGCTGTTTTCTGTGCAAGTGCCTCATATTCCAGCACTTCGTTTAAATCGCTCTCCCAGCTTTTATTCATGTATCGTTTGATCAGACCGATTGCTTTCGTCGGCATATTCGCCAATCTCACCGCAAATGTCTCCACTTCCTGAACAAAAACTTCATCGGATACAACCTTTGTGACAAGACCCAACTCTTTTGCCTGTTCAGCAGAAATTTTCTCGCCTAAAACAGCAAGTTCCATGGCTTTTGCATGTCCGACAAGCCTCGGAAGGAAGTACAGATTGCCTGAATCGGGCACAAGCCCTACATGGATGAACGCTTCGATAAAGCTCGCTTTTTCAGAAGCCACCCTGAAGTCACAGGCAAGTGCCAGACTCATTCCGGCGCCGGCTGCCACTCCGTTTACAGCAGCGATGACCGGCTTCTCAATGGAAACAAGCGCCTGGACCATTGGATTATAGCCTTGGCGGAGAACCTCTCCGTAGTCAGGATTGTCGCTTCCGCCGAGATCCTGGCCGGAGCAGAACGCACGCCCTGCGCCAGTGATAACGATGGCACGGACTTCTTCATCTTTGCTGGCCGTTTTTAACGCAGAAAGCATCTCTTTATGCATCACACTCGTGAACGCGTTGAGCTTGCCGGGCCTGTTCAGTGTAATCCAGGCTACTCCGGCTCTTGTTTCGTACATGATCGTTTCAAACATCAGCGCTCCTCCTTATTTCCCCTTGAAATTAGCCCGCCGTTTTTCAGCAAAAGCTTTCATGCCTTCCTTCTGGTCTTCAGAAGAAAACAGCAGATAGAAATTTTTTCTTTCAAACTGCATGCCGTCGAGAACAGAGTCATCGACCGCTTTATAGACCGTCTCTTTAATCAACCGTAAGGAGAGCGGTGCTTTGGAGGCGATGGTACGTGCAAATTTCATTGCTTCTTCTAACACGAGTTCAGGAGCTACTACCCTGTTGATCACCCCGTGCTGATGAGCCTCCTTCGCAGTCATCGGTTCACCGAGCCACAGCCATTCCAGTGCTTTTTTCTGCCCCATGAGCTTGGTCAGCTTGACTGTTCCTCCTGCACCAGGCATCACGCCAAGCTTGATTTCCGGAAAACCGAACTGTGCTTTTTCAGAAGCAAAAAGGATGTCACAGCACAGCGCAAGCTCAAACCCGCCGCCGAAACAAAATCCGCTTACCGCTCCGATAATCGGCTTCTTGATGGTGTGCAGCTGGTCCCAATCCTTGAACTGGTTAAGCAGTTCAAGCGTAATGGCATCGTCATTCATCATTTCATCGATATCGGCTCCGGCCGCAAATGCCCGGTCGTTTCCGGTTAGAACGATCGCTTTCACTTGGTCATCACGGTCATATTGCTCAAAAGCAGACAGAAGCTCTGACACCATGCTTCGGTTGATGGCGTTAAGCACTTTGGGGCGGTTAAGCTCAATCAGCGCAATACCCTCTTCTACTTTTGACGTTATCGTTGTGAAATTACTCATTAACTTCCTCACCGATCATCAATGTAACGAGGTCTCCGGCAAAAGACATCAAGTCTTTGCCCGAAGCTTTTCCTTCAGCTGATTTCATCCCTGCTTTTAAGGATTCATGATCGTCATAATACATTTCACAGAGCAAGTAGTATTTGCTTTCTCCCATTGGGGAGCCTACAATCTTTGTTACTTCCATTTTGCGAAGCCCTGGAATCTTTTTCGTTACTTCTGTATGTGTACCGAAATAATGGTCATCAAATCTTTCCTTGTTCTCCGGAGTTTTATAAAGTGCGATCAATTTTACCATTTGTATCTTCCTCTCGACTGTATATTTATTGGTTCGTCATAATAAGACAGCATTACATCATTTCTATAAAACTGGCTGTTCCCCTTTTTCTTTTTGGCTGTTTTCGTAACCTTTGGTGCTCTTGGAAGGCGGTTGATCTCCGTTTCAGGCTGCTCGCTTTAACCGGCGTAAACGCCTACTTTCGCGGGGCGTACGGAGAGCCCCGTGGCGCAAGCGCCGCCTTGGTCTCACCTGTCACGCTTCATCCCGCCGGAGTCTCGCACCTTGCACTCCAATCAACTTGTCAATGAAGCTCTTTACACTCATAAGCAACATTTTTTTGAAAAGAGCCTTCTTTTTCAGTTCATATCCGCTACAGGCTTCATCGCTTCAAAAGGGTTTTTACAAGACTTGCAATATAGGATGCTGCGGCAAGCGGTCGGGCCGAAGATATTCTCCATGGTTACATATGAGGAGCCGCAATACGGACAATCGATGCTCCACGGTTCCCCCATCACATGATTTGCCGGTGGAGGCGCAATCCCAAACTCTTTTAATCTCTCTTTGCCTTCTTCAGTAATCCGGTCTGTTGTCCAAGCCGGCGTGTAGACAAACTCCACATGAACCTCCTTCACACCTTCTACAGCACGGGCAGCCTGTTTAATATCTCTTTCAATGATATGAAGGGCCGGACAGCCAACGAACGTAGGCAGCGCTTTGATGAGTACAGAGCCTTCTCTTTCCTCAACGTCTTTAATCATTCCCAGGTCCAGTATGCTTACAGAAGCAATCTCCGGGTCTTTTACATCTTTGAGGGCTGAGATTACTTTTTCTTTGAGATTCATAGATTGTATAACCATGCTGTCTCTCCTTTCCGGTCCTGCGTTTTGTTACCAGCCGGAAGCCGGGTTAGTGGCAAACACTTCTGAAAGAGTGGAAAGGGCTTCAGCAAGATCAGGCGTATGCTCGCCTTTCCGGCCGTTTCCGCTTTCAATCAGCGGCTCTCCTGGTACTGTTATACCGGTTTCCGAGAATACTTTCTCAATCCTGTTAAGCCAGCGTTTCTTCAGAAGCGGTTCATCTTCTATTAATCCAGCTTTTACAATCTCTCCATAAAATGGTCCCAGCGTAAGTACTCCGCCAAAATCTCTCCATACTCTATCCACTGCTGACAGCATGCGTTGCTTCGCATCTTCTGTGCTCATTACAAGCTGCTTGAACCAAATATCCCAGTGCATCAAATGGTAATACTGCTCTGTCATGATTTTCTTCGCTGCATTGGCCAGCGGTTCGCAGGAAGACATTCTCAGCGATTCCAGACGGATGTGTTTGTGGACCGCATAAAAATAGTTTCTTACGACGGCAAATGCCCAGTCATAGTCCGGTTTATCAAGATAGGTCCCGCTTCCGTTCACCCTTTCAAGCAGGATGGCATTGCGGAACTCTTCGGGTTTTCTGAGATGCGCAATGCGGTCCGCTTCTCCTTCACCAAGGTCCTCCAAAAGGTGGTAGTACATTGAGGCATGCCCCATCATGTCCTGGTTAATGGAAGAGAACGCAACGTCTTCTTCGATATGGGGGGCGAGTCCAAGCCATTCCGATCCTCTGTAAGCCAGGATAAAGTCATCATCTGCCAGTTGATAGATCAATTCCTTGAGCGCTTTTTTTTCTTGTTGGTTTAATGTTTCTCCGGTCATCGGCTCTCTTCCCTTCCGCCCATGATGTGCTGTTCTGTAAACTGTTCCTGATTGTAGTCACGCCATTTTTTCTTCAGGTAGCCGTATCCTTTGGTTTCTCGATAATCTTTATCCAGCCTCTTCAGCATCTCTCTTTCACCTTGCGATAAGCCGCGGATGTTCTCCCGTTTGACGACCCAAATGTCAGCCACTGTCTCTCTGCGGAAGAAATTTTCCTTTGCCATGACAAGAGCCATATCTGCGTTCGGCGCAAGCAGGCTGAACTGATGCTGAAAAGGAGCTTTATCTGTCTTCTTGCTGAACACTTCATACACGTTATAAAATTGGTTTCCTTGTTCGCTCATTCGTTATCCACTCTCCTCCGCTTTTAGATCGCCTTTTGGGCGGCAAGTGCCTCCCGAACCCAGCTGTTGTTGTCATATGAACTTCTTCTCAAATCCAATCGTTCCTGGGAACGCGGCCCATTTCCTGAAACAATCTGTTTAAATTCATTCCAGTCGACATCCTGATACACCCACATCTGTGTCTCTTCATCAAAGTGGATCGTTTCATCTGGAATGGTAAGGCCGAGCGCCCAGACGCGCGGAATATATTTGGTGAAGAACTCCTGGCGAAGATCTTCATTTGTTTTCGTCCGGATTTTATACATGATGTTCTTATCGGCGTTCGAATTGCCCGTTTCTTTTGCTGACTTCGGACCAAAGAACATGATCAGTGACGTCCACCAGCGGTTAAGGGAATCCTGCAGCAATGCTCGCTGTTCAGGCGTACCTTCAGCAAGGGCTAAAATAATGCTCTCGCCATGCTGAGCATGGAAGACTTCTTCTGCGCAAATACGCTTTAACGCTCTTGCGTATGGCCCGTATGATGAATCGAGCATCATGCTCTGCGAGATGATGGCTGCCCCGTCCACTAGCCAGGCGATCATTCCGGCATCCCCCCAAGTCGGTGCATCCATATGAAAGACGTTGTGAAATTTCAGACGGCCGGAGAACAGATCCTGCATGATGTCTTCTCTTGTTTTCCCGAGAGGAGCCATGAGATCCTCCGCAACACGCAATAAGAGCTGGCCGTGCCCCATTTCATCCTGCACTTTCGCCATAATCGCTAATTTACGGTGAAGGGATGGTGCTTTTGGTACCCATTCCTTTTCTGGAAGCGCTCCCATTATTTCCGAAATGCCATGCATAGAAATGAGACGTATGAGATTTGTTCTATAATCATCCGGCATCCAATCATCGGCTTCTATCTTTTCACCGTTGTTGATTCGATCCATAAAATGCTGGTGCTTTTCATCGTTTGTTAACTGTTCAAAGCTGAGACCTGCCTGCACAATAAGCCCCTCCTAATTACATTACGTTTATTTACCGTTATTATAAAATATCGTCATATAAATAACAACCAACTATACACCTAATTGAGCGGTTTTATGTCTGACGACCCGAACCGCCTTCCCTTCAGACCTTGGAATGGAGCCCGGAGGAAACAGATGGATCTCGAGATTTACAAGACAGCTGCTTTTAACCGCATGTTTGATTCGGTCTTTTAAAGATTCCAATTCCACATGGTCTAGGTTTTGTTCCATGCGTGTGAAACAAGCTTCTGTAATCTCTACGTGAAGCTGAACATTCTCTTTAAAACCGTCTGCATGAACGTGGAGCTGATAATGAGGAACAAGATCCTCTGCTTTCAGAAGACAGTTCTCAATTTCGGATGGAAAAACGTTGACACCGCGGATAATGAGCATATCATCAATCCGGCCTTTAACACGTGACATCCTGACGGAAGTGCGTCCACAGACGCATTTTCCCGTACGAAGCGAAGCGATATCACCTGTGCGGTACCTTATGACAGGGAAGGCTTCTTTCGTTAAACTAGTAAACACAAGCTCGCCCGTTTCTCCCTCTGGAACTGGTTCAAGTGTGTCAGGGTCGATCACTTCAACAAAAAATTGGTCATCCATGATGTGAAGTCCGTCCTGTGCTTCATGGCACTCCATGGCTACACCCGGCCCCATCACTTCACTGAGTCCATAGATGTCCATCGCTTTAATATTCAGCTTTTCTTCTAGAGCAGTCCTCATCTCCTCTGACCAAGGCTCTGCACCAAATATGCCGTATTTTAAGGAAGTAGCGCGAGGATCCTTGCCCATTTTCTCCATCTTTTCTGCAATAGTCAGGATATAGGACGGAGTTCCGCAGATCACCTCTGGCTTAAAGTCTTCAATGAGCAGGATTTGGCGTTCCGTGTTGCCTCCAGAAACCGGGACCGTCACCATCCCAAGACGTTCAGAACCGAAATGAAGGCCAAGCCCTCCGGTAAACAGTCCGTAACCGTAAGCGTTATGAAGGAATTTGCCCGGCTCTCCTCCGCCAATCGCAATACACCGTGCCACCATTTCGCTCCAGTTTTCAATATCCCTCGCAGTATAACCGACAACAGTAGGCTTGCCGCTCGTTCCCGAAGAAGCATGAACGCGTGTCAGCTCTTTTGTCTCCACGGCAAAAAGGCCAAAGGGGTAATGATCCCTAAGATCCTTTTTTACGGTGAATGGCAATATTTTTATATCTTCCAGCGTATGAATATCCTCAGGCGCTATCCCTTTTTCCACAAATGCTTTTCGGTAAAAAGGCACATTCTCATATACCTTCCCAGCTGTTTCCTTAAGTCTTGATAACTGAAGTTCCTGCTTTTCCCCTCGTTCCATGCATTCCATTTCCCGATCAAAGATCAACTTCATTCACCTCTTCTTTAATTTGTAAGCCCTTTCATTTTTAATAATTACGTATGACGTTTTATTTTCGTTTTAATTATATATGTAATACTATTTCCTAAAGCTTATCGTTTTACGATTATTCTGTCAAATGGAAGATGAGCATAAAAAAAGGCAGCCACGGCATAATGCCATAACTGTCTTTTCTCTTTATTTAATAGAGCAAGTCCAAAAATTCATCTTTCGTTACATTTCCGAAATAATGGCGCATGTCTGCATCCTCCAGCGCTTTTTCGATTTCACCTCTGTCATAGCGAGTGCCAATCAGCCGCTCTTCGATGTCACGTACATCGCCTACTCCGAAGAAATCACCGTAAATTCTACATTCACGCATGATGCCTCTCTCGATCTGCAGCTTTACTTCCACAGATCCTCCGGCGAAACGGTTAGAAAGCTCGACGTTGGATTTTGGAGAGTTGCCGTAGTTCCAATCCCAATTGCGGTATCTTTCTTCCGATATCTTATTAATTTGTTCCCAGTCTTTCTCGGTCAGTTCATACCGAGGGATTTCCTCAAATTCTTCGAACAAGTACGAAAGTAGAATCTGCTTGAATTCTTCCATCGTCATTTCTTCATTCATATGCTCTTTAATATTCGTAACCCGGCTGCGTATCGACTTGATGCCTTTCGATTGAATCTTGTCCAAATTTACATTTAATGCAGAGACAACATTTTCAATTTCAGAATCAAACATCAGTGTACCGTGGCTGAACATTCTGCCTCTGGTCGTAAACATCGCATTTCCTGAAATTTTCTTTCCGTCGACGAGAATATCGTTTCTCCCGCTAAGCTCTGCATGAACACCAAGTTTGTTGAGTGCCTTGACGACAGGGTCGGTAAACTTTTTAAAATCATGAAAAGAATTGCCGTCATCTTTCGTAATAAAGCTGAAGTTCAGGTTGCCGGTATCATGGTAGACCGCTCCCCCGCCAGATAGTCGGCGGACGACATGGATGCCGTGCTCCCGAACATAATCAGCATTAATTTCCTCTACCGTATTCTGATTCTTCCCGATAATGATAGAAGGTTCATTAATATAAAATAAAAGATACGTTTCGTTAATATCCAGGTTTTTTAAAGCGTATTCCTCGATGGCAAGGTTTACTCTGGGATCCGTAATATTACGGTTATCAATAAACAGCATAGCTTATTCTCCTTCACTGCTCCGTTAGAAATAATAAATAATTTCTCCTTTTTCGTTATACAACTCTTTTAGAAGAATAGCAAGCTGTCAGACTTCTCATTCCCTAACAATTTATGGTTGTATTTTATCCTTCCCACGTCCACCCGGCAGATGCAGTTTCCACTTTGCCGCTAAACCTTTCTGACGCCTGTTCGATTAGCTGGTTATGGTCACCGAAATGCGGCAGATGCGTGAGAAGCAGATGAGGAACATCCGCTTTGGCTGCAATGTTTGCAGCATCATGAGAGTTCATATGTCCAGGGCCGCTTCCATCTTGATCACTGTAGAAATTGCATTCTGAAATAAGCAGATCTGCACCTTTACTAAAGGGAACAAAGTCAGAGAGATAAGCAGAATCTGCTGTATATACGAAGGTTTTGCTTCCATCTGTAATTCTCATCGCATAGCATGGTGCCGGATGCTTTGTCTCCATAAAGGAGATGTGAAACGGACCAATCTGGAGCAGTTGTTCCGGGAAGTAGGCTTTACCCGCAGTAGCTGAACGGTACGTTAAGCTCTGGAAACCCTTTTGATCTTTTGTGTGGCCATAAACCGGCAGTGTTGGAATACCTTTCTGCAAAAAGGATTGAACGAGCCGTCCATACTGAAGGACGCCAATATCTGCCACATGGTCATGATGATAGTGCGACAGGATCACAGCATTCAATTCCTCAACCCCTATATAGTTCTGCAGGCTGGACAAAACACCGCTCCCGCAGTCAATCAGCAGATTAAATCCCTCATGCTGCAGAAGATAACCCGAAGTAGCTTCTCCTTTTCCCGGATAGCCGCCCCAATACCCAATTACTGTTAGCTTCACTTCATTCACTTCCTTATGATTTTACTCCTAGTATAACCTTAAAAGGTGCCAGGCACCGCCTTTTGACATCTGTCAAAGGCGGGTGCCTGGCACCTAAACGAAAGGAAAGCCTTCTATTCTTTTACGGCTCCGGATGTAAGACCGGAAACAATTCTGCGCTGGAACAACAGAACCATGATGACGAGCGGAACAGTAACAATAACCGTTGCTGCTGTTATGTCGCCCCAAGGTACGGTGAACTGCCCTTCAAACATTGCAATCCCGACTGGAACTGTTTTTAATTTATCATCGGTATTGATGGTTAAGGCGAACAGGAATTCATTCCACGCTGCGATAAATACGAGAATGGCTGTTGTAAAGATTCCCGGTACAGCCAGCGGCAGTATAACTTTCCAGTACGTCTGCATCAAGGTTGCTCCATCCATCTTTGCTGCTTCCTCCAGATCAAACGGGATCTTGCGGAAGAAGGTAACCAGAATCCAGATCGACAGCGGAAGCGTAACCGTTGTATAGGGAATGATCAAACCTAAGTAGCTGTTGGTCAATCCAATATTCTTCAATAGAATATAGATCGGTGAAATGGTAGCGATCTGCGGGAACATGGATACCGAGAGCACCAGCCCCAAAATGACTGTCTTCCCTTTAAATTGCAGCCTCGCGATCGCGTAAGCTGTGAATGATGCGATTAAAACTGTATACACCGTCGTAACACCCGAAACAACGAAGCTGTTCCATAAGTATTTAAGAAACGGATAGTTAGTGAATACAGACACATAGTTTTTAAAAGTAGGATGGTCTGTAAACGGATGGAACGCCTTATCCCCAAACAGCTCTGAAACTGGCTTAATCGAGCTTAACAGCATCCATAAGAACGGGAACATGACGAAAAACACAAAGATTGCAAGAAAGATATAAAACAGCGGTCCTGCTTTTTTATTCACGAATTCTCACTCCTTTTTACAGTAACTGCCCTACTTGTCGTTTAACAGCTCACGGCCAAGAAACTTGATGAAAATCATGGAAATGACGGCAACACAGACAAAGACGATAACCGACAGTGCTGAACCGTCCCCGAAATTGGTCTGTTCGAACATTCTTTTGTACGCCAGGATCGATATCGTTTCCGTTGAGTTGGCAGGACCCCCGCCTGTCAGTACATAAACAAGGTCAAATACCCGGAAAGCATCGAGTGTTCTGAACAGCAGGGCTACCAGAATACTGGATTTCAACAAAGGCAGTGTAATGGTCGTGAACTGCTTCCATTTGGTCGCTCCATCAATGGACGCGGCCTCGTAGAGTGAAGATGAGATTGTCTGCAGGCCGGCTAAGAGCAATAACGCCATATATGGAGTCGTTTTCCAGACATCCGTAAAAATAATAGAGAACATGGCTCCGATATTGCTTGTCAGGAGATCCGTCGCATTATCAACGAGTCCTATTTTTTCAAAAATCTTAGCGACAATCCCATTCTGGCCATCATATAAGAACTGCCACATTTTCGCAGAAACGGCGGTTGGAATTGCCCATGGAATGAGGATCGTCGCCCTGACCAGACCTCTTCCAAAGAAAGCTTTATTGATCAATACAGCAATTGCAAGTCCAAGTACCAGTTCTATAAAAACGGAAATGATGGTAAACGCGCTTGTATTCCAAATCGCCATCCACATCCGCTTATCCGTCAGATTGCTCTTGTAATGGTCAAATCCGATAAAGTTAGGCTTGATTACCGCTTCGTTCAGGGAAGAAGACAATCCGAGAGCATCGTCTTCATTCTTAAGCCCCTTAAGGTCCTTTACTTGTGTGGAAACTTTATGAAGCGTCTTATCAAGCTTCATAGCATCAGCTTTATCAACCTTTACCGAGCTTAGATCCTCACTTACCGGCTCCATGTTCGTCAGCTTGTCATCGACTTGCTCATATTTTTTCTTAACGGCAGCATCACTTTGTATGCCTGTATCAACATCTTTTAGCTCTTTAATCAATCCATTTAGCGTATCAGCCGTTGACCCCTCTGCTTTCCCTGCCTCGTCTTCGAGTGTACTGATCAGAAAAGGGTAACTGTTTAAATACTTTTCAAGGTCAATATGGTAACTCAAGTTTACTTCGGATTTTGTCGGGTTATTTAACCTGAGGTCAAACAGGCTGTAATAAAACGATTGAAGTACGGGCCATACTGCGATAAGGAGAATTAAAATCAAAGATGGGGCAACAAGCGTATAGCCCAATCTGCTTTCAGACGCTTTTCGTTTTTTTCCTGAAGAAGGCTTTACCTGCTTTGGCTGTTTCTCTGGATTTAGCTTTACTTCCACGTTTGTCCACTCCTTACATAACGAATGCCATCGATGGACTGGCGAAGCTACAGTCCATCCATTTCATTCTGGAATCGATACCACTAATAATTTTGCATAAGCCTCCATATACATGAAGGCTTATGCATTTACTTGTCGAGTCTATTACTTTTGAAGTTTTGCAGAGATTTCTTTTTGCATGTTTTTCGCTGCTTGTTCCGGTGTGATTTCTTTAGCGATCGCTTTGGAAATCTGGATTTGGATGATATCTGAGATCTCAGTGTAGTTCGGTGCTACCGGACGGGAAACCGCTGATTTAAGAGCGTTTACGAATCCTTCTTCTTTAAAGTAAGGATTTGCTTTTTGAACATCTGGATCGTCGAACAATTTGTTGAGCGTTGGAGCATGTCCGCCATTGATCGCATCAAGCTTCTGTCCTTCTTCACCCGCCATAAATTTAAGGAATAACCAAGCTTCTTTCGGTACATCAGTATTCTTGTTGATACCTGCTTGCCATCCGCCAAGTGCAGCTGCAGGTCCTTTGTCACCAGCAGGAAGTGGTGCTACGCCAATTTTGCCAACGATTTTAGATTGTGACTTATCATTAGCAAGTGCATATTGATACGGCCAGTTGCGGATGAACGCCGATTGTCCGTTAATGAACGCTGTATGTGATTCAGGCTCTGCGAATGTCGTTACGTTTTTAGGTACAACATCAGAAGTAGCAACTTCTACAAGCTTTTTGATCCCTTTTACAGCTTGCGGAGAATCTACGACAACTTCTCCTTTGTCATTGATGATCTCTCCGCCGTAAGAAGCGATAAATTCAACCGCGTTACATACAAGTCCTTCATATTGCTTCGCCTGCATCAAGTATCCGAACTTCGTGCCGCCTTTTCCTTTATCTGCTTTTGCCTGTTTCAAAAGGTCATCCCACGTTTTCGGCGGTGATTTTACAAGGTCTGTACGGTAGAAAAGCATACCGGCATCGATGAACTTAGGAAGAGCCCATTGTTTTCCTTTAAATTTAGAAGCGCTTAATGCACCTTCGTTATATTCGTCCAGCTTTACACCGTCTTTTTGGATAAAACGGTCCAGCGGCATTACGTAGCCAGCCTGTGCAAATTCTGCCGGCCACACAACATCCATATCAAAGACGTCGATCTCATCCGATTTGGCGTTGAACGCCGTTACATACGCATTATGCTGTTTGCCTGTATCAGCAGGCATCTCACGAAACTTAACATCGATGTTCGGATACTTCTTCTCGAACGCTGCTACCATCTTTTGCGTAGCATGTGTGTCATCTTTACCGCGGGCATAAATCAACTCGACTTTTTTCCCTTTGCTGCCAGAATCCTTTGCCTTTTCGTCTGTGCTCGCTTTGTTGTCACTGCATGCAGACAAAACGAGTGAAAGAGCGAGCGATGTTGTAATGACCTTTGAGATCTTTTTGATGTTCATCAAGGTTATCCCCCTTTAATATAGTACGCGGATTGCTGATTCCATTAATGGAATCAGGTAGACCGCCGTTTAACCAATTTAAAATCAAGCTGTATTTCCTTTTTCTTGCTTGGCAGTTTCTTTTCTATCGTTTGAATCATTTGTTCCATTGCCCGCTTTGCAATTTCCTCTATCGGCTGCTCAATCGTCGTCAAACCGATCAAATCTGCAATTGGCTGGTCATCGAAACCTATGATCGCTAAATCATCCGGTACTCGCCATTGATGATTGACCGCTTCCTTCCAGATTCCTGCTGCTACTTCATCACTGCCGGTAAACACTGCCGTAGGAGGGTTCTGCATGCTTGCGATGGTTTGAAAAATTCGCTTTCCATCCTCTATGCTGTATGCACTTGTCAGGAACCACTCCTCGTTGAGAGGAAGCCCCGCCTCAGCCAATGCTTTCTTATAGCCTTTGTACCGGTCAGAAGCTACGCGCGATGCGGTGTTATCCCCCGAGCAATATCCAATTTTCGTATGTCCCTGCTTGATGAGATGCCGCGTCCCTATGTAACCGCCTTCAACTTGATTTAAATAAACGGTTGGTACCTCAGCTTCATCATTGTATTCATTGCATAGCATGATCGGCCCAAAGTTCATATACGGTTCAATGTCACTCCATTCATTCTCGATGGACGTGAGGATCAACCCGTCTACTTGCTTCGTTTTCAGCAGTTCAAGATAATTCATCTCCTGATTGCGGCTGTAGCTCGTCTGGCAGAGAATAAGCTGGTATCCTTTATCGGAAGCATAGTTTCCCATGACCTCAACCATTTGGCTGAAGAAGGGATTTGTGATCCTTGGGACATAAACGGCAATGGTTTCAGTCTGCTGCTTTCTTAGCCGGCGTGCAGAAGAATTAGGTACATAATTTAACTCTTCCATCGCATTCATAACGAGTCTTTTCTTTTCATCCGTAACATATGGATGCTGATTGATTACTCTGGAGACTGTTGTTCTCGATAATCCGGCCAGCTTTGCTACATCTTGAATAGTCGCCATTGCGTTTCTCCTTCATTTCTCACTATGAAATCGAAATCATGAAATCGTTTTCATAAATTGAGTATAGGTGAAACATCCTAGAAGGTCAATAAGTTTTCTAAAAATTTTTATAATAGTTTACATTAAAAGTTTTATTCATCGCATTCTCCCCTTTCAGAAGGTATAATCTAGTTAACATCAGGAAAACGATAAAGAGATCTAATAGGATATAAAAAAGGGGGAACGAACTCTCAATGATCAAAGTACGAAACTTAAAAAAATCCTTTGGGGATTTAGAAGTGTTAAAAGATATAAACTCTGAAATCAAGGAACAGGAAGTAGTCTGCGTGATCGGTCCGTCCGGTTCAGGGAAAAGCACGTTTCTCCGCTGTTTAAATAAGCTAGAGGATATCACTGGCGGAGAAGTAGTGGTGAATGGCTATAATCTTGTTGATCCGAAGGTAAACATTAACCTTGTACGCCAGGATGTTGGTATGGTGTTTCAGCAGTTCAACCTCTTTCCACATAAATCCGTTCTGGAAAACGTGACGCTTGGGCCTATAAAAGTACGGGGAATGGAACCAGCGAAAGCTAAAGAAAAAGCTCTCGCTCTTCTATCCAAAGTTGGCTTGAATGACAAAGCAGACAGTTACCCGGGACAGTTATCCGGAGGACAAAAACAGCGTGTGGCCATCGCCCGTGCACTGGCCATGGATCCTAAGATCATGCTCTTTGACGAACCCACTTCAGCATTGGATCCCGAAATGGTGGGAGAAGTGCTCGAAGTGATGAAACAGCTTGCGAAGGAAGGAATGACGATGGTCGTTGTTACCCACGAAATGGGCTTTGCCCGTGAGGTCGGTGACCGTGTCATTTTCATGGATGGCGGCTATATCGTTGAAGAGAACATTCCGTCTGAATTATTTGGAAACCCACAGCATGAAAGGACAAAATCCTTTTTAAGCAAGGTTCTATAGTCCAATAAAAAAAGCCTGGCATCGCCAGGCTTTTTTTATTGGATGTTTATTTAACTAACCCTTTTTTCTTAAGGAAATCCCTTGCTACATCCCCTGGTTCTTCCTTATCGATGTCCACCTTCGCGTTCATTTCTGCCATATCCTTTTCACTTATTTTTCCTGCCAGCTGGTTAACCGTATCCTTCAGCTTCGGAAATTTCTTCAGCGTATCTTCTCTGACAATCGGTGCCGCATAATAAGGCGGGAAGAATTTCTTATCATCTTTTAACAGCTTGAGATTATAGCGCGCAATCCTTCCATCAGTTGTAAAGGCAGCTATGGTATCTACTTTTCCAGCCTTTACCGCTCCATACATCAAATTGGGATCAAGGCTTTTTTTATCTTTAAAGTTAAAGTTATACACCTTTTGGAAACCGGGATAGCCATCCTCACGTTCATAAAATTCGGTTGGAGCGCCGAACGTGACTTGTGATGATTTGCCTGCAAGCTCAGATGTTGTTTTCACTCCAAGTTCTTTATACTTTTGAGGCTGTAGAGCAAGAGCATACGTATTCTGAAAACCAAGGGGCTCAAGCCAGTCCAGTTTATATTTCTTTTTGTATCCTTCTTTCACACGGTCATAGATTTGATCAGGAGTAAGATTGGGAGAATACTTTTCCTTAAGGATGGTAAGCAGTCCAGTCCCTGTATACTCTACGTACATGTCAATATCACCCTTTTTGATGGCCTGGGTCAATATCGGGGTTTCTCCGAGCCCTTCTCCTACGTCTACTTTATAGTCTGTTTTTGCTTCTACATATTCCGCGATAACATAAGGAAGGATATACTGCTCTGTCCATTTCTTCCCTGAAATCTTAATCGTATCGTCTGATGTACCGCTCCTTATGGCGAAAAACAGAAGCAGCGCAGCGACGGGTATGAGAATAATAGACGCCTTCTTCCACGAAAACTTCCTTTTGCCGACCGGATTAGACGCGATTTCAATCCGCTTCAGAATATAATCGATAACAAGCGCGAGCAGAGCAGCTGGTATAGCACCAGCAAGCACGAGCTCATTCCTGGTTGTTGAAAGCCCCCTGTAGATCAGGTCACCGAGTCCGCCAGCACCAATAAAGGCCGCCAATGTGGCTACCCCGATCGTTAACACTGTGGCGGTGCGCAAGCCTGCCATAATAATAGGAAGGGCAAGCGGGAGTTCAATCATTCTTAAAATTTGATTCTTCGTCATCCCCATTCCCCGGCCCGCTTCAACTGCAGACTGATCCACTCCTGTAATGCCAGTATATGTATTTCTTAAAATGGGAAGCAGTGCATAAACAGTCAATGCAATAATGGCAGTTGTGCTTCCGATGCCAAAGAGCGGCAGCAAAAATCCGAATAATGCTAAGCTTGGAATCGTCTGAAAGATAGCTGTTACACCGATTACAGGCTCCGCAATTCTAGCTCTTCTTGAAATATAAATGCCTAGTGGTATGGCAATCGCAGCTGCGATAAGGATCGAAACAAGGGAAAGAAATAAATGCTGCTGCAGCCCTTCCAGAATGTCCGGCCACCTCGTTTTAAACGTATCCACAAGTGTTGAGAAAAAGTTTTTATTGTTCATCTAAAGACCCTCCTTCCTGTCTTGCGGAGGTCTTCATTCCTGCAAGGCCACGCATCATCGTGGATTGAGTAATCAAGCCTGCCAATTTTCCATTGTTCAAGACCGGAATAAATGAAGCCCTTTTCTTGGCAAACACCTCAGCGACATCCGTATAGGGTGACTCCAGCTCTACGGCATGAAAGTCCTTGTCCATAATATCACCAATCGTTTTGTCTTCCTCGTTATAAAATTGTTCCACCGCACCAATAGTTGCAATCCCAAGAAGCTTGTCTTCCGGATTGGTCACCATTAAGCTGTCTACTTTATAGCGTTTCATCATCTTCAATGCTTCCGCCAGTCCTCTTGAAGCCCTCGCAGTCACAACTTTATCAATCATGAGATCAGCTGCTGCCGGCTTATCGTTGCTTAAGTCTTCAAGCCTTTGTTCACCAATAAAGCCTTTGACAAAATCATCGGCTGGATGACGCAGGATTCTTTCCGGGGTATCAAACTGGACAATTCTGCCCTCGCGCATAATGGCGATACGATCAGCTATTTTTAACGCTTCATCCATGTCATGGGTTACAAATACAATCGTTTTCTGGATAGTATCCTGAAGCTTGATCAGTTCGTCCTGAAGCTGCTCCCTGCTGATCGGATCCAGTGCACTGAACGGTTCATCCATTAAAATAACAGGTGGTTCTGCGGCAAGAGCCCGGATGACGCCTATTCTCTGCTGCTGTCCGCCGCTTAGCTCGGAAGGGTATCTGTCTTTGAACGTTTCTGGGTCAAGTCCGACCAAGTTCAGCAATTCATCAATTTTATGATCATACTTGTCTTTCTTCCAGCCTTTCAGCCTTGGTACGAGGGAGATGTTTTCACCGATTGTCATATGGGGCAATAAGCCGATCTGCTGAATCACGTATCCTATATTTCGGCGAAGCTGAACTGGATCTTTTTCAGAAATATCTTCACCGTCAATTAGAATGGTTCCTCCTGTCGGTTCGATCAGGCGGTTAATCATCTTCATTGTTGTCGTCTTCCCGCAGCCGCTCGGCCCGATTAATGCAATCAATTCTCCTTTCTTAATATGAAATTCAATGTTTTTAAGGGCTTCAAAGCCATCAGGGTACTTCTTTGCCACGTTTTTAAATGTGATCAAGGTCTATCTCCTACTTTCTCTTTCCTTTTCTGTCACGGCATATTTTTATCATCATTCCTATGTTTCCCTATTTGATCAAGCAAGAAACCAATTTAGCAAGCAAATTTAAGAAAAACTCTAGTAGTCTGTTAAGGACCGACAAGTGCTGGAGCTAAACAACGTTTTAAAGAAAAGGCTGTTTTCGTAACCTTTACTGCTCTTGGGAGTGGTTGATTTCCGTTTAAGGCTGCTCGCTTTTACCGGCGTAAACGCCTACTTTCGCGGGGAGTGCGGTGAGCCTTACCGGCGCCAGCGCCTACTTTCTCGGCGCAGGCGTCTGCGGGTCTCACCTGTCCCGCTGCTCCCGCAGGACAAGGAAGGCTTCGGCAGCGTTATATCGCACGAAGAAAATGTGAAATTCATTTTCGAGGAGTCTCGCACCTTGCACTCCAATCAACTGATCAATGAAGTTTCTATACTTAAATGCCCCCAAAGCAACAATCTTTTAGAAAAGAGCCATAGCAAAAAAGCAGTCCCTTCATTAATAGATAGGACTGCCTTAGTATTAGATAGTGTTCGCAGCAGGTTCTTCGTTTCTGAACTTCTTCATTTTGATTCTGAAGAAGAGAAGGGAAGCTGCCAGCATTGGAACCATAAAGTACCCGAGTATAATCGCATTCTGCCACACAAGACTGTAATCCCCCGTCGTTATGACAGCACGCAGCCCGGCGATAGAATAGGACATCGGCATAAAAAAGTGAACCCTCTGAAGTGAAGAAGGAATCATTTCTATCGGGAATGTTCCTCCGCTTGATGTTAATTGGAAGATCAGCATCAGGATAACGATAAATCGTCCAGGGTTGCCCATGGTTGTAACAAGGAACTGAATAATGGCCATGAACGTTAAGCTGATGATGATACTGAACAAAACAAATCTGCCTGTGCTCTGTACTTCGAGATCAAGACCTTGCAGCAAGATCAGATCCGCGATTAGAGCTTGAACAATGCCAGTCACTGCCATAAAAGCATATTTGCTGAAGAACCAGCTGAATGCATTTTTGGGTTTCATCGCTGGTTCAACGAGCGGGAACACAATGGTCAGCATGAGGGCACCTACAAACAGTCCCAGGGACAAGAAGTATGGAGCAAGCCCGGTTCCATAGGTCATATCTTTTACGGTGCTGGCGTTCAAGGTTTTTACCGGATTGGAAATCATTTTGACTTCATCATCCGTAGCTTTCGCTTTGTGAGCCTTTTCTGCCGCTTTGTTCAATTCTCCAGCCAGTTTTTCATTGCCGGATTTAATAGAATCGACACCGGAAGCCAGTTTACCAGCCCCATCATTCAGCTGGCGTGCTCCATCGCTCAGCTTCCCTGAACCGCCTTTTGCACTCTGCAGGCCATTCGTAAGAACAATGCTTCCTTTTGCCAGTTTAGACTGGCCTTGGCTGAGTTTGCCGACGTTATCGACAAGACCGGACCAGCCTTGGGACAACCCTGCTGTTCCAGCAGACAATTTAGCGGAGCCATCGGCTAATTGATCGGCACCACCTTTTGCTTCTCCGATTTTGGACATAAACGTTTTTGTTCCTTCAAGCAATTTCTGCTGTCCAGAAGCCAGCTGAGCCGTGCCGTCTACCAGTTTCTTCTGGCCGGCATGAAGGGCTTCTACACCTTTTTGAAACAGTGCCTGGCCTGCTGATAACTTGTTAGCTCCAGCAGAAAGTTGATCGGCACCAGCTTTTAAAGGCGCTGCCCCCTCGGCTACTTTTTGAGTACCGTCGCTGACTTGCTTGCTTCCAGCTTCAAGAGCTGCGACCCGGGCCAATATTTCAGCCTTTGGCATATCGGGATTTTTCGCCATATCCTCTTTTAAAGAAGCAAGACCCTTGTTCACGGTTTTTGCTCCTGCTGCTGTTTTGTCAGCACCGTCTTTTAACGTTGTCATCCCGGAGGATAACTTTGCCGCTCCGTCCTTAATGCTGCGGGCGCCATCCTCTAAATCTTTCCCTTTATCATCGAGTACACCTGAGCCTTCATAAGCAGCCGCTGCTCCCGTCTTCAAGTCATCGGCGCCTTTGGCCAGCTGTTCCTGTCCAGACGTAATCTGATTTCCTTTTTGGTCAAGCTGATCCAGTCCCCCGGAGAGGCTGTTCAGGCCCTTTTCAAGGCTGCTTGCGCCGTTATTGAGCTGGTCGATCTCAGGGGATTTCTCTTTCATGCCTGAGTACAGCTTTCCAGCTCCGTCTTCGGATTGTTTCAAGCCTTTAGAAAGCTGTGACGATCCTCCCGCCAGTTGGCCCAATCCATTGTGAAGGTCTTCTGTCTTGTTTGAAAAGGCTTCAGTGCCTTTAACAAGATCGTGTGAGCCGCCAGAAGCTTTTGAAGAACCATCAGCTAATTTTCCCGCACCATCTGATGCTTTCTTGAAACCATCGCCCATTTCACCAATTTTATCAAAAATGATTCCGGTATACGTTTTGGAAATTTCATTAGAGAGCTTGTTTTCAAGCTGTTCTACACCTTTTTTCCCGATTTGGGAGGCAAGATAGTTATAGCCAGAATTTGTTTTATAATTTAACTGAAGTTTATCAGGATGAGGATCCATCGCTGTTTTAGCTTTTTCTGAGAAGTTTCCCGGAACCTCAATGACCGCATAATACTGATTATCCTTTAAGCCCTTTTCAGCTTTATCCGAACTGACAAATTCCCACTTGAAGTCTGAGTTATCCTTCAGATCTTTTACTAAATCATCACCGATTTGAAGCTTTTCACCATCCAGCTTAGCTCCCTTATCCTCGTTTACTACAGCGACCGGCAGCTTATCCGTATGCGAATATGGATCCCAGAAAGCCCACAAGTAAATTCCACTGTACAAGATGGGAATAAACAAAATGGCTGCAACCGGAATCAGTAATTTCGGATTGCGGAGAACGGCCTGAAATTGTTTTCTTATCATGCTAATTTCACCCATTTCTATCATTTCATACAATATGACTATTTTGGTCAATCGGTCATTTTAGTTCAAAAAAAGAGAGATCTTGCAATAAAGATCACTTAAAATGACTAAAATTAAAATTTGGTCATTCACAAAAATACCACGAATATAACAGGTTTGCAACTGTTACCTTTTAAGTCCCGTCATTAAAATATTTTCAATAATGTCCGCAATCTCTTCCTTGCTGAGAGGCTCATGTTCCTGCTCCCAATCAAATACGAGCGAAACGTACATTTTCAGCATCACAAAAGAAGTAATCTCTGTGTTGCACTTTCTAATTTCTCCTTTTTCAATGGCTTTCTGAAGCTCTTGTTTAATAAAAGTGATTACAGCCGTCTCAAGCATGACGCTTGCCTCTTTTACGGCAGGAGTATTCAGTTCTCTTCCTTCCTGTGCAATCTTGATTGCAAGCTGATGGGACTTGCGGAAATCCAGGACACCATATAATGCGGAATGAAGATTTTCATGAAATGCTCGGTCTTCCTTTATCGCATCTGCTGCGACATGCCGTATCTGTCTTACAAGATCGGTTACAATTTCCCTGAACAGTTCTTCTTTATTATCAAAAAAAGTATAAATTGTCCCTTTACCGACATTAGCAATTTTAGCTACCTGATCCATAGTGGTGGCTTTATATCCAAACAGCGAAAAAGACTTTGCTGCAGCTTCGATAATATTTTGTTTTCGATCAATCATGGGCTCATTCCCTTTCACTGACCATTTTTCCTATCTGGTCAATTTCAAACTTTACCACGTTATTGCGGATCACACAAGTATCATTAGGAAGATTTAACTGGCAAGGTCAATAAAACCTTCGTCCCTTCCTCCGGTTTACTTTCATACCGCACGCTCCCTCCGATATCACGGATGAGCCGGCTAATAATCATTGTGCCCAAACCTGTGCCCTTAGTCTTTGTTGTATAAAAAGGAAGCCCGATCTGCTGAAGTTCTTCTTCAGACATGCCTTTTCCATTGTCTTCAATCGCCAGTGTAATGGAGTCTTTTGAGAAAGAATGTTTATAAACTGTAATCAGCCCTTCTTTTCCATTAGTTGACTCAATGGCATTTTTAATAATATTGATCAGACATTGTTTCACATGATGCTCATCAGCAACGATTTCATCATTCTCTCCAGTTAGCTCGTACGCAATGACTGTATTATGAAGAAATCCGTAAGGCCTTATCAGTGAGAGCGTATCCTGGATCAATTTATCCAGTTGAAGGGCCTTTAGATCTGGCTTTCCGGGTTTGACCAAAGTTAAGTAATCAGTAATGATTTTATTGGTTCGGTCTAATTCATCCAATATTAAAGGAGCAAGCTCTTCCAGCTTTTTATCTTCCGTATCCTTTGCCAAAAATTGAATGAGACCCCGGACAGTAGTCAGCGGGTTCCTGACCTCATGAGCGATCGCTGCTGCCATCTGCCCTACCACAGAGAGTTTATCGAGATAGGCGGTTTCTTCAAGCCTCATATTAATGAACGTCAATCTTTCAATAAGGATGATAGAAGTAAAGAAAGACACATTAAAGCAAATGAAATAAACCCAATAAAAGTCTCTTGGAAGAAAATCCATCTCACTATGAATAATCATCATATAGATGATCGTGTAAACGGCCGCAATAACTATTCCAGCTCTCCATTTTTTCATTTCCTCAGTAAAAAAACCTTTGTATGCCCCTGCAATGACAAACGCCACTAAGGCAAGCACAACGCCAAGGAAAGCAAAATGGCCCCCGATGATAAGCCTCGCTATGGAAACAATGATCGTGCATATCGCACCTGGCAGCAATCCGCCGTAGAGAGTCGCAACAACAATCGGAACGTTTCTAAGGTCAAAAAAGGAGTCCTTCAGCGTTTCAATAGGATAGGCCATACAAAGCAAAGCACAGATGCCGGCAATCCCCCCATAAAGCATTTTGGCCTTTAGCGCCAGCTTCCGCTCAATAAGAAAAGGTACAATCGTATTGGCGATATAGGTTAAAGAAAAGATAACAGCTATATTCACAAACAGCGGCTGTAAAAAGTATTTCATCACATAAGTCCCTTCAGTAAATCCCTGCAAACCAAGTATATCAAATTTATCCCTTTCTTATGTTTTGAGCACAAAAAAGCGCGATAGGTCCGATGTGGCCTATCGCAAGGTTTTGATAATATGGGTAACCGCCTTTTCAGCTGAAGCTACACAATCGGGAAGCCCTACACCTTCATAGGAGGCACCTGCAGCATATACACCCGGATAATGTGCTGAAAGATTGTTCTGTAGTTTTTGCCACAATTGTTTGTGGTTAACCTCATATTGAGGCATGGACTGAATCCAGCGTGAAACATAATAAAAATCAGGTTCAGAGGTAATGTCCATGATTTTATCCAGATCATTCAGGACGGCTTTCAGAATAGCTTCGTCAGACTCAAAAACAATTTCCTGGTTATTCGCCCTGCCCACGTAACAGCGGAGCAGAACTTTCCCTTCCGGCGTTGTATGCGGCCATTTTCGGTGTGTCCACGTACACGCGGTGATGGTTGTTGGTTCCTTCCGCGAAATAACGAAACCTGTACCGTTAATATCATTTTTCAGAGCTGAAGCCGGAAAAGCCATCGCTATGGTTGCAACTGATGTTGATGGTGTGGAATGGAACTCATCGACCCTGATTTGTTCTGGCAGCAGCTGCTTGGCTACTGAATAAGGAGAAGCCAGAATCACAGAATCACCATGCGTATTCGTTCCATCTTCCAATTCAACCCGGTATCGTCCTGTTTCTTCACGTTCGATGCCTGAAACCTTTTTGTTTTTCCAGATACTCTCCGGCTCAAGAAGCTCCTCGAGTCTTTCTACAAGAGATTCCAAACCGGAAGAAAGGGTCAAGAACTGGCCTTTCTTCTTTTTGCCATAAGTTCCCGGTCTTTCAGAAGCCTTTGGTATATTCTGTTTCATACCGAGTATAAGGCTTCTGGACTTTCTTTCCACATCCTGAAACTGAGGAAATGTCGACTGCAGGCTCAGCCGGTCGATGTCTCCTGCGTAAATTCCAGACAGCAAGGGCTCGATCAAGTTTTCAACAACCTGGTCTCCAAGCCTTCTCCGGAAAAAATGGCCGACAGAAATATCCTGATCCGCTCCTTCACGGCGTGGAAGCACAAGATCCATTGCAGCCCTCGCTTTGCCGGCTTTGGAAAATAACTTGGTCTTGATGAACGGCCCCACTTTGGTAGGGACACCCATTACGGCTCCTTCAGGGATAGGGTGCAATTTGCCGCCAGACATCACATAGGCCTGACCTGTTTCATTGGAAACCAGTTTTTCTTCAAGTCCAGCATGTTCAATGAGTTTCGTCAGGCTTTGCTTGCGTCCTAAATAAGAATCCGGACCACGTTCAATGACAAAACCATCGCGATGAATGGTTTTAATTTTTCCACCGAGCCGGTCAGAGGCTTCAATCAGCGTGTAAGTAATGGGGAGATTTTTTTCTTTCGCTTCCTTCTGCAAGTAAAAAGCGGCGGTCAATCCTGTTATACCGCCGCCGATAATTACTACATGCTTCCGCTCTGGCATGATTATCACTTTCCTTTTTGAGTTAAGGCTTCTGAAACGACATCAGCAAGTGAATCGATGAATTCATCCTTTGCATTCGGCATGGCCGGACGATAATAGTTTACGCCAAGCTCTTCTGTCACTACTTTGCATTCATAGTCGTTATCGAACAGAACTTCCAAATGATCGGCAACAAAGCCTACCGGACAATAAACATAGGAAATATACCCGTGCTCTTTATACAGATCTCTAGTTAACTCCTGTACATCAGGACCAATCCATGGTTCTGGCGTATTTCCTGCGCTTTGCCAGCCGATCGTATAATGAGAGATGCCAGCCTTGGAGGCAATGAGATCAGCTGTTTCCTTGAGCTGATCCGGATAAGGGTCTCCCATCTGCAAAATACGTTCCGGAAGGCTGTGTGCGGAGAAAATAACAACTGTTTTTTCTTTCTCGCCAGAAGGAATCTGATCCATAATCTTGTTGATTTCCTTCACCCAATAATCTATAAACTTAGGGTTATCATACCATTGATCAATAGAGGTGATGTTTATGCCTCCTAGATTTCCCGCTTCCTCAGCTGCCCTTCCGTTGTATGATTTCACACTGAACGTAGAGTAATGCGGAGCAAGGACTAGTGAGACTGCTTCATTTATTCCATCTTCCTTCATTTGTTTTACGGCATCTTCAATAAATGGATCTACGTGTTTTAAACCTAAATAACTCTTAAACTCAAGATCTTCATAACGGCTGTTCATCATTTCTTCAAGCCTTTGTGCCTGTTCTTCCGTTATTTTAGCGAGAGGAGAGATCCCCCCGATCATTTCATAACGGCGTGTTAAATCTTGAAGCTGCTCTTCTGAAGGCTTTTTTCCGCGTCTGATATGTGTATAATATGGCTCAACTTCTTCAAGGCTTCTTGGTGTTCCGTAAGCCATGACAAGCAATCCTACTTTTCGTTTTCCCATCATCGTCACCCCAGCCTGTTAGAAGAATAGTCATGAATAAACGCGGTTAAACGCTGCAGGGTTTCCACTTGTACCTGTGGGAATATCCCTTTTCCAACGTTAAAAATGAAACCTGGTTCTTCCATTCCTTCGTCAAGGATCTGCTTCGCTTTTTCCTCAATGACCTTCCATGGGGCCAGTAAGATGGATGGGTCCAAATTACCTTGCAATGCTTTAGTAATCCCCATCTGTCTGGCTTCTCTTGGAGAGGTTCTCCAGTCAAGTCCGATAACATCGACCGGCAGGTCGTTCCACTCGTGAAGAAGGTGCCGGGCTCCAGTACCATAGAGGATGAGGGGGACCCCTTCACTGCGAAGCGCTGTAAAGATGCGGTTCATTACTGGTTTGATATATGTTCTAAAATCCTCTGCGTTCAGCGCACCGACCCAGGAATCAAATATTTGGAACGCCTGAGCGCCTGCAGCGATTTGTGCTTTTGCATAAGCAATCGTCATATCTCCAAGCTTGTCCATAAGCAGGAACCATGCTTCAGGATCAGAAAACATCAGTGCTTTTGTATGGTGATAATCCCTGGATGGCCCGCCTTCAATCATATAGCTTGCTATCGTGAACGGCGCACCTGCAAATGTAATCAGCGGCACTTCTAGCTGCTGGCGAAGGAGTTTAATTGTGTCGAGCACATAAGGTACATCCTTCTCCGGCTGAATAGCTCCAAGCTTTTCTACATCTTCCATTGTGCGTACAGGACGGTCAATAACAGGCCCAACACCAGCTTTGATCTCAACGTTGATGCCCAAAGCGGGAACCGGCGACATAATATCCTTATAAAGGATCGCTGCATCTACACCATGCTGGTCGACAGGAAGCTTCGTGACCTGAGCACAAAGCTCGGGGCGGTGAGTAATGTCAAAAAGCGAATATTTCTCTTTCAGTTTTCGATACTCCGGCTGTGAACGCCCTGCTTGGCGCATATACCAAACCGGTACAAAACTGTTTTTCTCTTTTCGGCAGGCTTTTAAAAACTCATCGTTAACTGTCAAAATCAACACACCTTTCTGCTTTGAAGCAAAAGCCCGATCCACGTTTCTTCCTATACTTTGTGTCCCGACCTACTATGAATTCCTGTAATTTAACGTTTAGAAACCCGTTCGCTCCATATCCATTAAACATTGTAAAAGAATTCACAATAAATGTATAGCTTCCGGTTTTAAATGTCATGAATTTGACAATCCACAACGGGCAAATATCACAGCGCAGGATGTAAACATGGTGCCAGGCACCAAAAAACGGTGCCAGACACCGCTTCGAAGCTGGTGCTTGCAAAAGCTTCGTCGATTGGTGCCTGGCACTGCTCCGTTGCGGGTGCCTGGCACTGCTATATTAACCTAAACTTCGTAGTGAAGTGCCTGGCACCTTGTTTACATCAGAGTGCCTGGCACCTTGTTTACTTCGAAGGTATCATCTGAACCACTCCATGGAGACGGTGTTGGACGGTTCGCCTTCCTGATCGGTCTGCGGATTTAGCGGGACGACATAAAACTTTGGCATGCTGAACAAATATTTGGCGGATACGTTGTAGCTTCCTTTGCCCGTTACGGTATCAATATGTGTTGCCTTTCCTTCTTTGACTGAGTAGATTTTATACTGCAATCGTTTATCAGCTGATGGAGTCCATGTCAGTTTTATTCCCGGAACACCGAAGGATCCCAATGCGAAATCAGCCTTCAGGTCCTTGATCTTAACGAGATCGACCGGAGGCTCCAGCTCTTTTACCCCTTTAGGCTTTTTAAAGGTCAGGCCCCGCTGTGAGGGCATCTGATTGATGACATCTTTAAAGAGCCTTGTTGCTTTTTCGCTGGACGTGTTGAGATAGCTTTCATTCGTCGTTTTATCGTATCCAATCCATGCTGCTCCTACTACTTTCGGGCTATATCCTACAAACCATGCATCTTTGTTGGCATGCGGCACACCTTCATAGTTTGTTGTACCGGTTTTGCCCGCCAGCTCTGTATTAACCGTGCCGTATCTCCCCGTACCTTTTTCCACTACTTGCTGAAGCATACGGGTCATGTACCATGCGGTTTGTTTTTTAAATACTTTCTTTTCCTTGTGGCTTGCCTTTCCTACCAGTTCGCCGTTTCGGTCATAAATTTTGGCGATGACGTACGGTTTGACAGTTTTTCCTTCACGTGCAAATGAACGGTAGGCTGCCATCATCTGATAAGGGGTTACACCATGATCCAGACCTCCGAGTGCAATGCCGAGACCTTTATCTGGGATATCCATCCCCAGACTGCTCAACGCTGCTTTTGATTGATCGACTCCCAATTCGTTGAGCAGCCAAACAGCAGGAGCATTGATGGAATCTCGGATTGCTTCTGCCATGGACACCCTTCCCCTGTATCGTCCATCGTAATTTTTCGGTTCATAGCCGTTGTAGCTGAGCTGTTCATCTTTTAACATCGAATAAGGTTTATAGGCCTTTGACTCCAATGCAGGCGCATAAACTGCAAGCGGTTTAAAGGAGGAACCCGGCTGCCGGTTAACATATACCCGGTTCAGCCCCTCCGTGAGATAGCCTCTTCCTCCCTGCGCAGCAATAATTCCGCCTGTATCAGCATCCATGAGCACCATGGCTCCTTCAGGACGCTCTTTCCCTGTTCCTGCAAAATAATCCGGCTTTAAAAAGGTCTGGTACATCGCCTCTTGTGTACTTTCTTTCAGCGGCACGACAACTTTGTAGCCGCCTTTTCTCATTTCTTCCCTGGAAAGGTGATATTTCTGTTTAGCCTCATGGAGCACCATATCAATGTAAGTAGTAAGTGCTGGATTCCGCTCTTCCTTGTGGATATTAAGAGCAATTGTCTTCCCTTTCGCCCTTACCGCTTGTTCGGCTGAAATAAAATGATGCTTTGCCATCAGGTCCAATACGAGGTCTCTTCTTTTTTTACTCGCTTCTTTATGTTCGATCGGAGAGTAATAGCTTGGGGCTTTGGGCATTCCGGCAAGCATGGCCCCTTCTTCAACCGTCAGATCGCTGACATCTTTATTAAAATAAAATTTGGACGCTGCCTGGATCCCGTATGCGCCATGCCCAAAATAAATCTGATTTAAATACATCTCCAAAATCTTGTCCTTGCTGTACTTCCTTTCAAGATTGATAGCGATCACTGCTTCCTTCGTTTTTCGGAGCAATGACTTCTCATGGGATAAAAAAGCGTTCTTAGCAAGCTGCTGAGTGATCGTGCTGCCTCCCTCAACTTTATGGCCTGCCGCGATATCACGATAAACTGCACGGGCGATCGAGCGAAAATCCAGCCCGTGATGCTCATAAAATCTTGTATCCTCAACCGCAACAAAAGCATCCTTCACTTCATCTGGGATTTCATCAGCTGAAACCAGCTCCCGATTTTCAGAATAAATCCGGGTGATTGTGCTGCCCTTCATATCAACAAGTTTAGAGGCAGAGCTCATTACAAGATCTTTCTCGTCGACGACATAGTCGCCAGCCATAAGTATGAATAAATAGCCCATGAAACCTGCTATCAATATTCCTATTAATAAACCGATGCCAAGCATTCCGTTTTTAAACACGTCTGTACCTCTTTTCAATACAAAGTTTCCCTATCAACGTGCCCATACCTGATTGCTTATTTTACTATATTATTACAGAATCCGCTAAAACAAGGATAAAGTCTTTTTAATTGCAGACCCTAGTAAAAAATTGCTTACGCTGCCTGCTGTCCGTTTTTGCTTTCGTTTATTATTTGCTTTCCGCGGGTAAATCATGAATTAAAGATGACTGCATTTCAAACATAAAAAACATAAGGAGCGGATTATATGAAGCTATATATCACATATGGAACTCAGCACTTTTTAGAAAATCTTCCAGAAGCCTCTTCTGATCACTCCATTCTGCTGGAAAGCAGCGGCGATGCGGCACTGATCGCAGAGCTTGAAGGAGAAAATCCCTTCCAAGAGGGCCATGGCTATGAGATTTTAAATGCAAGAGGCCAATTGAAGGAAGGCTCTTTCGCTGTCTTAAACCACATACAAGTAACTGAAGAAGGAAAATCGCTCTTTGAAGAACGTTTTAAGCAGCGCGCAGGTCTTGTTGAACAGGAATCGGGCTTTGCTGCCATCAGGGTACTGCGACCAGAAGAAAATGACCCTTATATTGTGATGACCCTTTGGAAATCACAAGGAGATTTTACGAGCTGGCAGCAGTCGAATGCCTATGCCGAAGCCCACAAGAACAGAGGCACCGGCTCAGGACTGCCCCAGACTCTATTTTCCGGTCCCTCTTTTGTAAAAGAATATGATGTCGTTTCAAAATCGTAAAACTGCTTTTAAACATTGGCGTCCCGAAAAGCCCGCAGGCAGAATTGCTGCTCTGCAGGCTTTTTCCTGACTGAAATATACAATGGCAATCGTATTATAAACAAAAAAGTCATTTCGAATTTCTAGTAACAAGAATGGGGAGGCGCGGATATGAATAAAGCCGCCATTATCGTAAATCCGAATGCCGGAAATAAGCAACTTGTTGAAAACATAAATGAAGTCGTACAAAAACTAGAAGAAAAATACAGCGAAGTCATCGTCCATCAAACGCAGGATGTTGGAGATGGAGGAAACTATCTGACGAAGATTGCAGGTGAAGTCGATCTCGTGATTGGAGCGGGAGGAGACGGTACCATTCACGAGCTCGTAAACGCGCTTTGCCCTCTGGAAAAAAGGCCTTTGTTTGCTATACTTCCCGGAGGTACATGCAACGACTTCTCAAGGGCGATCGGCATGAATCAGAATCCCTTCAAAGCTGTTGAGCAGATCTTGGAGCATAAGGTCGAGCAGCTGGACGTTGGACACTGCAATGCTCACTATTTTCTTAACTTTTGGGGAATCGGTCTCATTACACAAGTTTCCACCAATATAGACAGCCAGATCAAAGATAAATTCGGACGGCTCTCCTACTACCTTTCAGCCGCCCAAACATTAAAAAATTATGAACCGTTTCAACTTGATATCAAGAGCCCCGACTTTACGTATCAAGGGGAAGCCGCCATGCTTATCGTTGGAAATGGCCCTTTTACTGGAGGCATCAAAGCCTTTTTCCCAGATACCGATATACAGGACGGAAAATTCGATATTCTTATCGTAAAAGAACCATCTCTGCGTTTAATCTGGGATACGATTCAATCCAAAATGCTGAACCAGAATCCCGCCAATGACGATATCAAATACTATAAAACCAGCCGCCTTATGGTGAATACAGCGCCTGATCAACTGATCGACTGTGATGGTGAACGAAATGTCCATACACCCGCTGAACTGGTTAACCTGGAAAAGTATTTGTCAGTCATCGTCGGCAATTTTCCAGTCTGAGTATCATCTCCTTGGCTGTTTATAAAAATAAACAGCCTCCAGGGCTGCTATGCATAAGAGAAGCCATACCAATCCTGCAGAGTAACCGGCAATAATATCAGAGGGATAATGAACACCGAGATAAATGCGGCTGATGCCGATTCCAATTATGGCGACCGCAAATAATAAGGTCCACCCTATTTTTCTTAAGGGCTTTCTCTTGCTCCTTACAACCAAATATCCCAGGAATCCGTAATACACCATACTGCCCATTGCATGCCCGCTTGGAAAACTGAAGCCGAGTGCTTCTACCAAAGGATCTGCATTGGGCCTTTTTCTTTGAAAAGCATTTTTGAGCAGCAAGTTCAATAAGCCTCCCCCGCCAACAGCCAGCAGGAAGAATACCATCCCCCATAGGTTCTGCCGTTTGAACCACAGCCACAGCATACCCACAGCAAGCAGAATGCCAAGAGCCAGTTTGGACCCTATTTCTGTGAAAAATAACATCACACGATCCAGCCCCGGTGAGGAATAAGAACGTACGGCATCAATAATTACCGGATCAAATTCAAAAGGTTCCTTTTCAACAATTTCCTCAGAGAGGGAAGCAAAAATAAAAATAGCAGCCGCCGCCAGCAAAAATCCAATCACAAGCAGAACAGCCGGGACGATAGGGAAAGATATTTTTTTCATCCATTTTTTCAGCATTTTAACACCTCTTGCTTCTCAGTCATAACATCTGGCAATAAGAAAAAGCTGCTGAGAGCAATCAAAGCAGCTTTTTCTGCGTCCTATTGTACAAGTTTTACAAGCATATGCGCCAATTGATGCCTTTGATTTTCGTCGCCTGCCTTCCAAAGCTCTTTCAGAAGGTTTTCTTCAGCATTGCGCGGCTCTTCGGTCTCAGCCAGATGATCTGCAACTTTTTGTGCAGCTTTAGCAAGTGTTTCTTCATTTAATCCAAGTTTCTCACCAAGCGCCACCCTTGTATGAAGATACGATTTAAATTCAGAAAAGTTCCGTAAAATTTCATCTTTGCGTTCATCACTGATGCGTCCAACAGTATCATCTACTTTGTTGATGTTCACTGTATCGTCCTTGTGCAGGATATGCTTTTCTTCATTGCCCATAGCTTTCTTCTCCTTTATTGATTTAATTTTGAAAGAATAGAAAGGGACTCCTTGTTGAATGCCGGGATGTCATCAGGCTGTCGGCTGGTCACAAGGTTGCCTCCGCAAACTGCCACTTCTTCATCGACAAAATTAGCTCCCGCATTTTTCAAATCCACTTTAATGGAGTTATAGCCTGTTACTTTTCTGCCCTTTAATACTTCTGCTGTAATTAACAGCTGAGGGCCGTGGCAGATCGCAAAGATTGGTTTTCCGTTATCAGCAAAATCTTTTGCGAACCTCACAAACCGTTCATCATCCCTAAGTTGATCAGGCGAGAAGCCGCCGGGGATGAAAAGAGCATCAAAATCAGAAGGGCTGACATCGCCAATGCCTGCGTCAGCAGTAACGGTTGCTTCTTTCTGCTTTCCTTCCAGCTGTTTTCCTTTTTCCGAGCTGATCACTACTACCTCGTGACCCGCTTCTTTATAAGCTTTCGCTGGGTCTGTATATTCAACATCTTCAAATAAATTGGTAAGTACAGTTGCAATTTTAGCCACTGAAATCCACGCTCCTTTACATTTCTATCTGTCTACACCTCTTAACATTTCCTTTTGCCAACTGAAGTAAACCCTTTTTTCCATAGTTTATCCATTATGCAAACGGGGAAGAATAACTCAGAATGAATTTTGGGAGGTAATGTAAAGATGGAAAAAGATTTACAAGCACTAATTGATGGACTAAACGAGGATCTAGCCAACGAATATTCAGCGATCATTATGTACAATCACAACGCAGCAACGGTTTCAGGAATCTTTCGCCAAGTGCTAAAGCCATTCTTTGAGTCAGAAATTGGCGATGAACAAGGCCATGCCCTTTACCTTGCAGAAAAGATCAGCACACTCGGCGGAATACCTACAACAACTCCAAAAGAAGTCAAACAGGTAACAGATGTACGCCAAATGCTTGAAGAAGCAAGAAATGCAGAAATTGACACCATTCGCCGATACGAAGAACGCAAAGAGCAGGCAGCTCAGCTGAAACTGACGGAACTGGTTGTCCAGCTCGAAGACATGATTGCTGATGAAACCAAACATAAAGAAGAAATGGATCGTCTCTTAAAAGACAACCGATTCTAAAATAAAACAATAAAGCTGCCCCCGGATAAACCAATTGCTTTATCCGGGGGCAGCTTTAATTATGTCTCTTTCAGCCAGCCTTTTTCCTTTAATTGATTGATTGTCCTCAGCCGGAAGCAATTCTTCGCTGTTTTTCCAAGTTCATCCAAAAAGCGATAGTTCGCATAAGCACCCACTACTGCTCCAAAACCAGGGATCATCTGCAGCATTTTTACTAGATCGACATGATCTCTGTAATCCTGCTGCAAAGATTGCCAATCAATATTCTGCAAATATTGCTGCTCAGACGGAAAATCTGCAATGGTCAGTTCCCAGTTCATGATTTTCTCCAAGAGTTCTTTTCTCTTAAACGGGCTTGAGTAAGAAAGCTGAAAGATATACAAAATATACAGGCGTTCACGATAATCTTTTACATTGTATCCGTAGACTCCAGCCACATCGAACAGAAATTTCATTTTAATTCCTAATAAGATTGGAAAATCCGCAAGGCCCAGCAAAAATCCCCCCGCCCCTGTCCCCGCCCCCTCAACTGCAGCTGTCCGGCGGTAAGCGGTGATTAAAGAATCTGCCGCTTGATCACTTTCCCTGAGGGCAAGAGGAGCAAGCGGCTGCTTTTTCGAGGTATATTCTGAACCAATCAGTGTGCCGTGCACCATGCTTTTGATGCTTTTCGTGATCACCTGATGAACCTTTTCGGGCAGAAGTTCATTTATGCGGGTTTGCAGTTTTTTAGCAGATCGGTCCCAGAGAGAGGGCTTTTTGTTGATCTCTTTTTCCCATCTGTTCAGTTCAGCCAGAATTTGTGTTTCATACTTTCCCATTCAGCTTCCCCTCAATCCTTCCCAGCCTTGCTTGGTTGTATTACTACTACATTACTCGCAAAAGCTGTTTTTTAGTATAGTAAGCGGTAAACAGCCAAACAAAGATAACTGCAGCCACTCCTGATACAGCTCCAATCATCCAAGTCCCTCCCGTCAGAAGCAGAAAGGCAATATAAAGGACGGCCTGGATGGATAAAAGGATACGAAGCCATTTTTGAAAGGCCTGAAAACGCCATTGGTGTTTGACAGGATACAGCTCAAACCATACGTTTCCCCTGTGGTGACCGTAAAGCGGCAGCAATTGTACGCCTGTTGCATGCATAAATAACAAGACGAGTAAAGGATGCCACCACCCGGACGGGATCCAGAAAAGGAAAAGAACGCCGATGATGATCAGTCTAATGTAGATTCCATAATAATCATTGGATCGAAAAAACGTCTTGCGGTATAAACCGTCAAACGTATGTCTCTGTTTATAGGCCACTTTGGAAAGCAGTGACAGCCACTTTCTCGGCTTTACTTTTTGAGACAGATGAGGGACGTCTGTGAACAAGTTGGCAATCCGATAAAGCTTCATCATCATGCCATTTTCCACTTCAAGCAAATGCTCCCACTTGTAGCCGTGCACTTTCTTGATGTAACCAAACACAAAATTTGATAAAACGTACATAATGGCAAGAATAGCGATGATAAACACATAAGCCTTCTGAAAAAGAAGATACAGGAACACTGCATTAACAGCCAAACGGATGGCCATATAGTTCCTCCTGCTGCGGTCAAAGGGCAGCCGCTGTTCTTCCCATGAGGTTTTGACGTTCCATATTTTTGCTGACAGCAACAGAATTAAGGTCAGCAGCATCTCAAACAGCCTTCCGGAAATGAACTTTGAAAACAGCGGCCCGAATGCGAGAAACACAACGACGATCACGAAGCATTGAATGATGATCGTATAGCGCAAGGAATGCCTGAAATATTCTTTCATTCTCGATTCGACAGGCAGGAGAAACACGAGGTCGCCTTTTTTCAAAAACGTCCGTACTGGGCTTTTTGTCAGCAAATAGGCAAACACCGCTACAAGCAGCCAGGACGCTGGAAAGTTTTCAGGCAGCTGTTTAAGGATCCTGGCATAATAGAAGCTTCCCATCACAAACAAAATGTAAAGCGAGAGCATGAACCCGCTGTTTCCAATCAATCTGAAGTAGCGGAGCGCTATTGTAAAATACTGGTCCTTCCTGTTCTCCCATATCTTTGTGAAATCCATCATGGCCTGTTTCCTCTGCTGGTATAAATATAGATCTCATCGAGCGTAGCCTGAGGATTTCCGACCTGATTTTTCAATTCCGCTAACGTCCCTTCCAAAGCGATCTTGCCTTCATGCAGGATGATGAAACGATCGCAGTACCGTTCCGCCGTTGCCAGGATATGTGTTGACATCAGGATGCCTGCTCCGTTATTTTTAAACCTTTCCATCAGTTCCAGAAATGAATGAATGCCGAGCGGGTCCAGTCCGACGAATGGTTCGTCAACGATGTAGAGTTCAGGCTCTACCAGGAAAGCGCACAAGATCATGACTTTCTGCCGCATACCTTTTGAAAAATGTCCAGGAAACCATTTGATTTTATTTTCCATGTTAAATTCCGTAAGCAGGGGCCTTACTCTTGTTAAAAACGTCTGCTCCTCCAGGCCATAAGCCATGGCAGTCATCTCGAGGTGTTCCCAAAGAGTAAGCTCTTCGTACAGGATAGGTGTCTCTGGTATGTATGATAACTGTCCGCGATATTCCTCCGGTTCCTCCTGAAAGGTCTTCCCATTAATTCTGGAAGTACCTTTATTCGGCTCCATAAGACCTAAAACATGCTTGATGGTCGTACTTTTACCCGCTCCGTTCAAACCGATCAGCCCTACGATTTCATTGGCATGCACATTAAAGGAAACATCATGCAGCACAGGCCTGTCAGGTGAATAGCCTCCTGTTAATCCGTTGACTTCAAGAATTTTTTTCATGTTCGACCCCTTCTTTCCCAGCTTCTCCTCTATTTTACCGAGATTGTCCATTTTATATGAAAAACCGCACCGCGAACCACGTTTTAAAAAAGCTGTCCTTCCTTTCAGGAACAGCTGCGGCACCTCTAATTTGTTATCAATTCCGTCTTTATTTCATCTTCATCATACTATGTTTCTTTTTTGTTTTCCAACGGCTGCATTTTTTATGGATAAACTTCTTGATTCTTGGCAAACCTATATTTGAAGAAGGCATCCCCCCTTCTTCGAGGGAGATTTTAGGTGCTATATAACGATTTGAACAACCAAATTCAGGGAGATGATTCTCTTGGAAAGATTATTGCTTACCTAAGCTTTTAATCCAACAGAATGAGGTGTTCGCAAAAAAATCGAAATGTATGTTTCCAGGTTCTCCTTTCTTCTCTAACCTCTATAAGGAAGAGGGCTCTACAAACGTAGGGTCCTCTTTCTTTGTTTAAATTTCTAAATGTTCCAATAACATATTGTCCGCACTTATGCTAAAATGAGAAAAAACATTTTCAGAGGTGATGAAATGAACCATGACGAGCATTGTATTTTTTGTAAAATCGTGAAGGGCGAAATACCAGCCTATAAAGTATATGAAGACGAAAACGTTCTGGCCTTTCTCGATATCAGCCAAGTCACAAAAGGGCATACCCTCGTAATCCCAAAGGAACATTACAAAGATATTTATGCCCTGCCTGCTGAAGCAGCAGGAAAACTGTTCGCAGCTGTTCCGGACGTTGCCGAAGCGATTAAAGAGTCATTTGATCCCATCGGTCTTAATGTACTGAATAATAACGGAGAACCTGCAGGACAATCCGTTTTTCATTACCATGTACATATCATTCCCCGCTATGGCAAAGGAGATGGCTTTGGAGCGGTGTGGGAAACCCATGATTACTCACAGGAAGAGTTCAGTGAGATTTCCAGCTCGATTGCTTCCCATCTTTCTTAATAACATTTGTATATCTGCTGCCTGAATCAAGGCAGTTTTTTATTTTATAAGCTCTGTTAGTCCATGTTGTTGATTTTTGGTGGGGTGTGATTGAACCGCCAGCTATCACCCCTTCTTATTGGAGAAAAAGACTTGAGGGCCTCTTTTAAGCATCTATGCGATGTCCAATATGATTGAAATTAACAATCTGCTTTAACAAAGCATTGAAACCACTAAATAAGGGGAGGAATTCTATTCATGAAACAGGTATATAATTTTAACGCAGGACCTGCAGCTTTACCCCGGCAGGTATTGGAAAAAGCAAAAGAAGAATTTTTGGATTTCCAGGACACGGGGATCAGCATTATGGAACACAGCCATCGCGGAAAACACTATGAGGAAGTTCATGAAGAAGCAAAAAACCTTTTAAAAGAACTGCTTTCTATACCCGATCAGTATGAAGTTCTATTCTTGCAGGGCGGTGCTAGCCTGCAATTTGCGATGATACCCATGAATTTTATGAAGCCCGACGAACAGTCCGGCTATATCTTAACCGGTTCCTGGTCTGAAAAAGCGTTAAAAGAGGCCAGTAAATTTGGAGATGCAAAAGAGATCGTATCAGGAAAAGCTTCCAACTACGCCTCTATTCCTGATCTTCCTTCTTTTTCTCCTGAAGAATATTCGTATGTTCATATAACATCCAACAATACCATCTATGGTACACAATGGGCTTCATTCGAAGGTATTGACCACCCTTTTTTGATCGCTGATATGTCCAGTGATATTTTAAGCAGAAGGATTCCCGTAGATAAGTTCGGCCTTATTTATGCAGGAGCTCAAAAGAACCTGGGCCCTGCGGGTGTGACGGTAGTAATTTTTCGAAAAGATGCAGCCGAACTGGCAAATGAAGGGCTTCCGGCCATTCTTTCGTATGAGACACACATTAAAAACCGTTCGCTCTATAACACCCCGCCTACCTTTTCCATCTATCTCTTGAAACTCGTTCTTGAATGGGCGGAAAATCTGGGCGGTCTGGGGGAACTCGAAAAAAGAAACCAGGAAAAAGCGCAGCTCATCTATGAAGCCATTGATCAAAGCAGCGGCTTTTATTCAGGACATGCTGCCGAGGACAGCCGTTCATTGATGAATATTACGTTCACCTTACAAAATGAAGATTTGACGAAGCAGTTTTTAAAAGAAGCAAATGAACAAGGATTTTACGGGCTGGCCGGCCACAGGTCCATCGGCGGATGCAGAGCATCAGCCTATAATGCAGTTCCTCTTAAGGCCTGTCAGGCACTTAGGAATTTCATGGAAAATTTCCAGAAAAAACATGATAAATAGTCTTTAATTACTGTTCAAAAAGCTCCAGATTTGTTATTATAGTGATAACTTCTTTGCATAGGGCAAAAGTGCACCTATGAAAGATGAATTAAGAGTTGAGTTGAGGAGAGATGAGTAATGAAAACTAAATCATTAGCACTAACAGGTGTTTTATTAGCATTGGGGTATGTTCTTCATGCTATTATGCCGCCATTCTTTTTAGGCATGAGGCCTGATATGATGCTTACTATGCTTTTTCTAACGATTATCATGTTCCCGTCGCTTTCTAACGTCATTGTAGCTGCGCTGGCAACAGGAGTCATTACAGCCATAACAACAACTTTCCCGGGCGGGCAGATCGCCAACCTGGTCGATAAACCAATAACCGCACTCGTTTTTTTAGGACTATTCCTACTCGTTTCGCGCTTTAAACTAAATGCATTAACAGCTGCGATATTAACTTTCGCTGGAACGATTGTGAGCGGATCGATTTTCCTCGGTACAGCTCTTCTCGTTGCCGGCCTGCCTGGGACGTTTTTGTCCATCTTCCTGGCGGTCGTATTGCCAACAGCTGCCGTAAACTGTGTCGTCATGTTCGTCTTGTATCCGGTAGCACACAGCATCAGAAAGCGTTCAATGCCTCCGCAATCGAAAGAGGCACAAGTATAATTCATTTTAATAAGCCATAAAAAAAGCCGGTACCTGATTTAAGGTGCCGGCTTTATGGTTTGCTCTTCTTCTTCCCATTCCATGTAATGATCGATTTCTTTTTTAATCGTTTTATATAAAAAAGCCAAAACAGCAGCATCATCCAATAGGCCAATGCCTACCAAAAAGTCTGGAACAGCATCGATTGGACTGACAAAATAAAGCAGGGCCGCAACAATAAGCATCATCGATTTTTTTGATACATGCCGGTATGAGCCATCGCGATAATGCTTCACCAGCCTGATTAACGCTTTCACCTGAGAAGTCAGTTCCCGCAAGCTGCTGTTGTTTTGTGCAGATTCTGTTTTTTTCTCGGCATTGGTGATCAGTTCACCTGTTTGATGATCATCATCCAGAATAACAGAGGCCTTGCTTTTCATTCTGTTAAAATAATTACCGATGGTGTGACGCTCCATAATACCCTCCTCCTGACTTGTTGTTATTATACCTTTATCTATTATATTTCTAACATAAAAAAGCAGATTCAAAAAGAATCAGCTTTCCCTATTTTTCGTTATTTTGTGACAAAAGTGAGCAAACAGACAACTAGCCCCGTAATCCCGATCAAGCCGAAAACGACAGCGGTTTTTCTCTTTTTTTTGATGGAAGTGTTACGAAAGGAATACTGGCGGGTAGTGTTTAAGGAGTACATCATGCGCATAATTAAAAGCAGTCCTGCAATCAGCAATATTATGGTTTTCCAATTCATTGTCCATCCCCCCCATTTTATAAATATGCAGGTGCCTGTCCAATCATGCCGAAAATCATCGTTAAATATTTATGTTTTCGTGAAATTTCTCAATAGGAATTCTTCTGATCCACCAAGAATGTAATACTAACTATAAAAGAGGAGGAATTATTTATGTCTAAAGCAAAATCTTTACTTTACGGCTTCGCCATCGGAACAATCGTTACAGGTGCAACTACCCTGCTGTCTACGCCTAAGTCAGGCAAGGATGTCAGACAGGACATTAAAGACAGTGCGAATAAGTTAAAGAACTCTGTCTCCCAAATGAAACGTGAGAGTATTACTCTTAAAGAAAAAATTATGTTTGTTTCCAAAGAAGGAAAGGACGCGTTCAAACAGGCTTCTGCTGACTTAAAGAAGGATATTGATCATTGGAAGGAAGATGTTCAGCCCAACATGGAAAGTATCCAGGAGAACGTAAAAGAGATCCAGGACACGCTTGAGGAAAGCAAAGCTACCCTGGCTAAATAATCACTGTACAATTGGGGATCTCCCTAGAACTGGGAGATTTCTTTTATTATTTAACTATTATGATCTTCCATATCTTATCATACTTAAGTTTCATGCCTTTATTACCAATTTTTCTTTTAGTTTTGAAAAATTTTACTTTCTTATTATAGAAAATACTGGCATAATGAGGGATAGATTGATGTTCTTATATGTAGTAATGGAGGGCATTTAGTATGGAAAAGGACAATTTGTACAGTGTAAAGGAAGCGATGATTTTCAGTCATAAATTCGCGCAGATCAGCAAAGCATTATGGAAGAGTGTGGAAAAAGACTGGCAGAATTGGATTAAGGATTACGGATTAAACATCAACGAACATCACATTTTATGGATTGCACATCAATTGGAAGGAGCCAGCATTTCCGATATTGCAAAATTCGGAGTCATGCATGTGTCGACTGCTTTTAACTTTTCGAAAAAGCTGGAGGAACAAGGCTACCTTTCATTTTCCAAAAAAGAAAATGACAAGCGCAATACATACATTCAATTGACGGATAAGGGTGAAGAGCTTCTCCTAAAAACAATGGAAACCTATGATCCGTCAAGCTTCGGTGTCTTTTCATCCGCTTTACCGATCAAGGAACTCTTCGGAAAGTTCCCTGACTTCCCTGAGATCATGTGCATGATCCGAAACCTCTACGGTGAGGACTTCATGACGATCTTTAACAAACTTGAGTTGAAAGTTGAAGAAAGCTTGGAGGAAAAGCCCCCAAGCAATGTCATACCAATGACTCCTGAGCTGGCAGGCATTCACTCGTAACGCCGTGCCAAATCATACAGCTTATCCATAAGTTCAGGATAGACGCCTTGGGTACGAAGAGCTTGAACGGTTTCTCTTGGCTTCAGCTTTGGATTCAGCATTCCTGCAAAATGGAGAAGAAGAGGAAGGTATTGCACATAACCACTCTCCGTCTGGACCTCAAAACGTCTTTGGAGTTCATCGCACAATGAAAGGACATCTCCCACCTCGTCTTCGCTCAGGTGTTTTTCCATCACCAGCGTATAGAAGGGATATGTCCTTAAATTAATCGATTGTACAGTAAGCCGGTTATAATATTCCAGCCGTTCAACACGTTCTTCAATCGTTTCCATCTTCATCCTGCTTTCTTATAGTCGATCTTTAGTTTCTATTGTATAGTAAAGCCGCCTTTTTTGTAAGGCGGCTTTCTTCTTATCTTCTAAAATTCTCCATCTGTTTATTTTCCAAACACGTCTATCGAAATATTATTATGCGGCAGATCGACCTCTTTGGCCTTTACCTTAATGTGCTTCTTTATGTTCATCTTGGTCAGCTGCACGTGAATCATTTCTTCCTGCGGGTAAACCTTCACCCATTTGGGGAGGTCTACACTGTTTGAAACAAGATTAAGCACTTGCTCGCCCGGCAGGTTCAAACGTCCGACCTGTACATTTTTTTCATGCAGAGCCAGATCTCCATTCGGAAGAACTTCTGGCGCCAGCGACATCTGGTATATTACTTCTCTTCCAAAAACGTCTACCCGCCCGAACAGTTTCATCTGATTCGTAAGCTTTACCTTTAGGTCCAGGTTTTTTTGTTCCTCAATTTGTTTGTTCATTAGAAACGCAGCCTGTTCTTTCCCCGTATGTATAGTGAATAGTTTCTTCCCCGCCAGTGATCCACCGGTTTGTTCAGCTTTATCAAAGTCCTTTTCTCCTCCTGAAAAAATCAACGAAGCAATGACAATGATAACGATGACGATAACGGCAGCCAGAGCAAAGAAGCTCCATTTCCATTTGTTTTTCATTTTCGTCCTCCAATAGTTGCATTTTTCTATTCTTATTCCCCAACTTTTGTTAAAGTAAGAATGGTAGCTTTTTATGGAGGTATTGTAACATGCCAGATGTGATATTTGTAATTCTTGCCCCTGTTTTTTTATTTGTTTTTAATACCCTCACCAATGAACTCTGTTCACGTAAATCCATTCCTGCTGAAACACAGCCCAATGTGTTCCGTACCATAAATGTTCTGATTACCATTCTTTTAATCAGTGCTTATGTAGAAAACATCTTTACATACTAATAAGGCATCCCCTATGCTTCTACGAAAACAAAAGGGATGGCAGATGCCACCCCTCTCTAGTTTTCGTCAACAAAAACAAATGCATCCGATAATAATGAGTAGGATTATCAATACAACAATCAGCTCAAAGCCGCCAGAAAAACCGTTCATTGAAATACCTCCTCCGGCAGAAAAAGCCGGTTTACTACCGATTATAAGGAGTGATTAACACCATCCTCCCCAACATACACATCCGACGATGATCAACAGAATAAACAACACAACGATTAACGCAAAGCCTCTTCCATGTGTAGAACCCATGATGCCACCTCCTTTATTTCTTACGCTATCCTATGCAGCCCACCTATTGCTCGCATAGGCGAATGCCTGTAAATCGAAATAAATTTTAAACTTTTGCCTACGTCCTTGTCCTTACCACGTGAAGCAAGTACAGCCAATTATTATTAATAAAATGAAAAGAATGATCAGAATTAAAAAGCTATGTCCGAATCCAGCACCGCATCCCATCATCTATCTCCTCCTTTTTTCTTCTCCACATCATATAGTGATATGTCTTGGTTTGATTAGACGAATGTCCCGGTTTATAAAAATTTCCTTGCTCAATGAAACAGTAAATTCGTGTAATTTTTCTCATAATTCCGAGTATGAATAGGATTTTATCCAATGTTTATGCTATAGTAGATACTGTGAAAATATTACTCGAACAGTGGGAGTGTGTCAGATGAAAAAATGGTTATTATCCCTTGGACTTGCTGCGGGAGTGTTGTCGCTGTCAGCGTGCAACTCCGGTGCAGGATCAGAGAAGGTTGTGGAATCCAAAGCTGGAGACATCACCAAGGATGAATTCTACAATGAGCTTAAGGCACAGTACGGAGATCAAGTTCTTAAGCAAATGGTAGATAATAAACTTCTCGAAAAAGAGTACAAGGTTACCGATAAAGAGATTGACAACGAGATCGCTAAAATCAAAAAACAGCTTGGCAGTGAAGACCAGTTCAAGCAAGCCCTTCAACAAAACGGCATTAAAAACGAAAAAGATTTACGAAAACTCGTTAAGACACAGCTTCTAAATAAAAAGGCAGCAACTGATGGTGTCAAAGTTACCGATGCCGAAATGAAAAAAGTATTTAACGAAAAATATAAAGAAGAAGTAAAAGCAAGCCACATCCTGGTGGATGATGCTAAAACAGCAAAAGAAGTAAAAGCGAAACTTGATAAAGGTGAAGACTTTGCCAAACTTGCTGAAAAGTATTCCAAAGACCCTGGTTCTAAATCAAAAGGCGGAGACCTCGGCTACTTCGGTAAAGGCCAAATGGTTCCTGAATTTGATAAAGTGGCATTCAAGCTTAAACCTGGACAAGTCAGCGACCCTGTAAAATCTCAATTCGGCTACCACATCATTAAAGTCGTAGACAAGAAAACCAACAAGTTTGAAGACAAGAAGAAACAAATCAGCGAAGAACTGAAACAGCAAAAAGCGAAACCAACAGACCAGGTCATCACTAAGCTTCAGAAAAAAGCTGACATCAAGATCAAAGATAAAGACCTAAAAGACGCACTTAAAAAACAAGACACTCAAATGCCGGCACAGCCACAGCAATAATGAATGGCTGAAACGCTTTGCTCAGAGCCCCGTTGAACTGGAGCTCCTGAAATTCAACACGATTTTTGTGTTGGGTTGAGGGAGTGAAGTTGGCGGGGCTCTAAGCGTTGAAGTTGGATCGATGAAAAGCTGAAGTACCCGTTCAAAGCCGATAGACGGTGGAACTTTTACACAGCAACACAAAGAGGGCTTGTCAAGAAGTCTGGAAGCTGTTGATTTCCGCTCCAGGCTGCTCGCTTTTACCGGCGCGAGCTCCTACTTTCGCGGGGCGTGCGATGAGCCTTACCGGCGTGAATGCCTACTTTTTGGTGCAAGCACCGGCGGGAGTCTCATCTGTCACGCTAGTCCCGCAGGACAAGGAAGGCTTCGGCAGCGTTATATCGCACGAAGAAAATGTGAAATTCATTTTCGAGGAGTCTCGCACCTTGCACTCCAATCAACTTTTCATTGAAGATTTTTCACGCCAAAAAGGAGCTGCTGAAGGTCAATTTTCGACTTTCAGGACAGCCCCTCTTTTTTTATATTGGTTGGAATAATTGAATGGTCGAATTGTGTTAATATAAATTGTTCGATAATAAAATTACCTGTTTCGATAATAAACTTCTAATATCGATAATATATTCTTTTAGCACTCCTAAATAAATGATAAATGATAATTTCCAAGTTGAATAATCTCTAAATGTCTGCTCTGACCAGCTATATTTCAACTAAGAAGAGAAAAAACACATAGAACTGGCAGATTTTTAACGCTTTATACACCGATTTACTCGTTTTTCAGCCTGGTTAAGTGCTTTTCCACATCTCCACTACTGTTTACCAACCTTTACCGCCCGCAATAACAAAAAACCGCCCAACAAGGTTTCATACACAGTACCTTGCCGGCCGGCTTGTTAAACATTTACCCTATTTACTTCTGCGTTCACGTTCTTCAGCGATTCGTTTCATGAATACTTCCCCTTCTTGTTCAATCACCTTCAGGTCGAGAAGCTTTTGTTCAGAACCTAAATTGTAGCTCCGGTATCCGCTGAAGATGATGCCTGCGACCACAAAGTATACCCAAAATGGCGTTAAATCAAAGAAATATTGAAGAGGAGCAACAAATTCTTTTAAAACAAAAGCAACAATGAGTAAGACTCCAAGTCCCAGGGCTACATATCCTTTCATTCCTATTCCTCCTAAAGACAAGCTTCGTATTCCCATCTTATGAAGCATGGAAAAAAGATATGTCATTTGATTATTGTTTTTTTAACCTGCCGCGTTGGGAGCAACTGACTTTTGTTTTTCTGTCCCTGCCATTTTTCTATCATGCAGACGGAACATCACGTGATATAAGCCTGCACTGATTACGGTTAGAACGAACAGCATAAAGAACGTCCATTGAAAACCAATCCACATGGTAAGCGGAATTGCTAACGGTGCTAAGCTTCGCCCGATGGAGAAACGCAGTCCTGCTGCGGCAAAATATTGTCCGCGCATATGTTCCGGAGCCAACTTGGAGATAAAGCTCTCCTGAATGCCGACGACCATCAGCTCAGCAGCTGTAAAGACGGTAATAGCCAGGAAAAGGAACCAGATGACGGTCGTGTTGCCATAAAGCAGCATACCTACTCCATATAAAAGAGAGGAAATGACAAAGATGTTTCCTTCTTTGTATTTATTCATCCACTTTGACATAAAAACGGTAAACAGCGCGACCAATAAACCATTTGTTGATACGATGTAACCGAACGCTTTTTCACCTGAAAGCGATAGTGACCAGTCACCGAGATGAAGCAGCGTCTGTACAGGAACCTTTTCTGTCGTATACACCGCAATCAATAAATCAAGCTGCATAAAGGTCTGTGCGACGAGCACACCTGCCAGAATAAACAATAGGAAAAGTTTATCTTTTGCAATTACCCGGTAATCTCTCAACTGATCCCAGACGACCTCGGACCATTTTTTCGGCTCGCCGTTCTTGTCTTCAACAATCGGCTTCTTCTCCGGCACGGTTTCCCTGATAAACCTCTGCAGGACAAAAGTCAGGATAATGCCAACAATCGTACAGGCCAGCAGCAATTCAAACCGGTAATCGAAAAAGAAGATGCTTCCCAATGCCGGTCCGAACACAACTGAAATGTTAATGCTCGTATAAAAGACAGCAAACACTTCACTGCGGTTCTTCTCAGGCACTACATCCGCGATCATTGCATGGCTTGCCGGCCAATACAAAGATCCGAACAAACCTAATGCCGTAAACGCCAAAAAAGTCAGCACAGGCGAATTCAGCCAAGGAGAATTGGCCAGTGCGAACAGAGCAAAGGAAAGTGCCTGCCCTGCACCGGCAACCACCATCATTTTCTTTCTTCCGAATGTATCGGCACAATAACCGCCGACCAGGTTGGTTACGACTCCCACCAACTGGGAAGCGACCAGCAGCATACCGGCTTGTTCTTTTCCAAGTTCATCGGAAAAATAAATCGCCATATACGGGAAAAACATCCAAAACAGCAGATTAATTACAAACTCTCCCAAAAGCCGAACTTTAATATTTCTGTCCCAATCTTTCCACTTCATCCCTATCACTCTCTTTTCATATGTTTCAATCAAATAACAATCAACCGATCTCTTGAGCGCTTATTATTGGAAAGTGCTGAAATTGGGCATAAAAAAGCCTATAGCTGCGCATTCCACGTCAACTATAGGCTTCTATTACGTGCTGAAGGCTATAGCATGACAAATGGGTCCATCGCTCAAGAGAAAAGGTCATAACTAAATAAATCACACTTGTACGCTATAACGTAAGGAAACAGAGCTCCTTCAGCCGTCCGGTACAACATTTGATTTAGTTAGTTATTTAGCAGACACCTTTTCTTGAACAATGGGTTTCATTTGTCATTGCCTCCATCTCATTTATCTCTCTCTCTAAATTTACCATATTCAAATTGTTACGACAATTACTTTTTTGCTAATTCTTTTTCAAAAAGCGGTTTGTAGAGGCTGCGGTTTTCCAGAGGGAAGATTTTTTCCGTGAATTCCCCTGGTTCCACCTTGACCAGCGCTCTGTCCATCATGTTGATTTTCGCATCGAAATTATCAATCATATGAAGGATCTCCGCTTCACGGATCATCGGTGCTTTCGGGCTTCCCCATTCTGGTTTGCTATGATGGCTTAACACGAGATGCTGAAGGACCGTTACTTCCTCTCCTTCAATTTCCAGTTCTTTTGCGATAATCCCGATCTCATTCACCATAATGGAAATGTGGCCGAGGAGCTTTCCTTCCAGCGTATAGTTGGCAGCCACAGGACCGGACAGTTCAATCACCTTGCCCAGGTCATGAAGGATGATGCCGGAATAAAGCAGATCAGTATTAAGCGAAGGATACAGGGTTGATATTCCCCTGGCCAGATCAAGCATGGACACGACATGGTAGGCAAGACCAGAAACGAATTCATGGTGATTTTTCACGGCTGCAGGGAACTTTAGGAAATCATCCTGATATTTCTTTAAAAGGTTCCTTGTAATTCTCTGGATGTTAGGATTTTGCATCTCAAAAATGTACTGTGTGATTTTCTCCATCATCACATCTTGTGTAAGCGGTGCTGTTTCTACGAAATCACTAATCTTCACGCCGTCAATCTCAGATGCCGGACGGATATGTTTGAGCTTGAGCTGCATCTTTCCTCTGTAGTTGCTCATATCACCGGTAACTTTGATCAAAGCCTGTGGAACATATTGCTGTTCGTCCTCCGGGGAGCAGTCCCATAGTTTTGCATCGATATCCCCTGTCTGGTCCTGCAGGATTAGGTTTAAAAAGGGTTTACCGTTGCTTGCTGTAGATTTTGTGGATGATTTTATCATTAAATAGGAGTCTACCACTTCTCCCACTTTATATTGAGCAAGACCTTTTTTCATTATGCCACCTCATATTTTATTTATATTGTTTAAACTTATGTCTGCCTGTCCTTTGGAAGAATGACTTCGAATAGAATACCATCTTCAATATTGGTCACTTTGGGTATTCCGCCATGCAGCTCGGCAATTCGATTCACGATCGCTAATCCAAGACCGAACTGCCCTTTATTGCCTTTACGGAAAGGCAGGAAAAGATTTTCACGGTCCCGGTCTGAAAGCTGCTCTCCATCATTCCATACGCCAAGGGTGATGTTGTTTCCTTCTTCTTTTGCCGATAATATGATCTCGGATCGTGCATACCTCATCGCATTTTGGATAAAGTTCTCAAAAACGATTGTGATCTGCTCACGGTCACCCCAGAATAAAACTTCATCACCAATGATGGAAAGCTCAATATCATCCCGCTGAAAACGGAAACGGCTGATAATTTCTTCCGCAAGGACTCCAAAATAGATCATTTCCCACTGAAGGGTCTGTTGTTTCAGTGTATCAAGCTTTGTATAATACAGCATGTTTTTTACCCGGTTTTCCATCCGGTCGGCTTCACTTAAGATTACATCCATCATATCTTCAATGTTATTTTTCGGCATGATGCCGTCCTTGACCGACTGGGCATAACTCTTAATGGTCATGACCGGTGTTTTCAGTTCATGTGAAGCATGCTGGATAAACGTCTTTTGAGCAGTATCGTATCGGATCAGATTCTGGCGCATGGATTCAAACTGCTGCGAAAGCTTCTGGAATTCATCATCTTCATGCCAGATGAAGGGCTCTTTCCAGTTTCGCTTGGCGATCTGTTCAAACCGTCTGCCCAATATCGTCAATGGAGCGCGAAGATAGCGGGCCATCCAAAGGGCCGGGATAACGGCAATCATCCCTGTGAAGAATAAGATCCAGAGAAGCCGTGTCCATAGCCGGTCCACCATCTGGTCACGGTACGTATCCCACATATAAGAAATTAAATAAAAGTCGCCATGTGAATCAGTTTCCAGTCTTTTAATGATGTAAAACAGCGTGGCATCGCCATACGTCAGTTCATACTTCTGCTGGTCAGACTTCTGCTTATAGGCATGTGAACCCATTTCAGCCAATACGCGATCGGGAATATAGTCTCCTTTTGTGCCAAGATAATCATTTTTAATGACCACATGTCCGACAGAACGGCCTAATTTTCTGCGCTCAATAAAATCAATCGATGTATCAGGCTGAGGAATCTCTTTATCCTGATCCATAAGTTTATCCTGTTCGATTTTGATAATCTTATAGGTTTCATCTGTCATCGTTTTTTTAATAGATAGCGGAAAGATAATAGCAAGAATAAGCCCTATGAGAAGAATTAAAAGGGCGAACGATATCCAGATTCTCTGTGTCAGGTTTAAACGGATCATGAGGTAACGATCCTATACCCGTTACCATAGACCGTTTCAAGATTTAAGCGCGGCATCTTCTTTCTTACCCGCCGGATGACATCATCAACCGCACGTTCAGATCCGAAGTAATCAGAGCCCCACACGTGAGCCAGGATCTCTTCCCTGGCTTTTGAGGTACCAAGATTTTCAATCAAATACAGCAAAACGTCCATTTCTTTTGACGTCAGATTGATCAGTTCCTCGTCAAAGGTAATCTTTCTCGTGACCGGATCAATGATATAACCCGTGACTTCTATTTTTTTAGGAACCATTGCTCCGCTTTCATATACCCGAATCAGAAGTTTTTTAGCACGTATGACAAGCTCCCTTGGCATAAATGGCTTTGCAAGATAATCATCACTGCCTAATTCCAGACCGACGATCCGGTCGAGGTCCTGATCCCTGGCTGAAATAAAAATAACCGGAGTATCGGAATGCTGTTTAATCTTTCGTAATACTTCATATCCGTCAATTCCAGGCAGCATAATGTCTAATATCCAAAGATGAGGGGTATCTTCTACGTTTTTCGCGGCCTCTTCGCCATTGTCAAAAACGGTCACGTTCCAGCCTTCCTGTTCCATATACGCTTTTAAAACCTGTGAAAGATTCTCTTCATCTTCCACCAGGTAAACATTATAGTCACTCATTGGTCGTTCCCCTCCTGTGTGCAGGTTCAGCTCTGAAAGCACTTCTGCTACTCTTTTTATATCATAAACACGTCAATTTATAAAAACGCACCGTCGCCCGGTCTGACAGTCTGCGGTTCCTTTAAATGGATGACCGGTACAGAAGGCCTGTCACTGAATAGCGTTTCATGGCACGTAAAGAAGATGATCTGATGCTTTTCACCGATCTCCATGAGCAGGTCCAAGGTCTGTTTTGTACGGACAGGATCAAAATTAACGGTCACATCATCCAAAATCAGAGGCATTCCTTCTCTCTGGTATAAAGAAGCTAGGGAAAGCCGCACACATAAGTATAGCTGTTCGGCTGTCCCGCGGCTTAACTCCACGGGATTGAAACGGACACCGTCAATCCGCTCAATGATTAAACTTTCCTTTTCCCCTGCCAGGAATAAATCCACGTATTTTCCAGCGGTGATGCGGGAGAAATATACTCCTGCCTTTTTTATAATGGCAGGCAGCCGCTCCGCATGAAACTGTTCTTTCGTTCGTTTCAGCAGATCCGCAGCTGTCCTGTAAACGGCCCACTTTCTTGCTTGATCCTGCAGAATATCCTTTAACGTTTCATATCGCTGCAGGCATTCCGAGTAGCTGCCCTCTTCCTGCAGATGCTGCAGGCGAAGGGACAGTTCAGCACTTTTGCCCTTGAAGCTTTCTAACTCCTGCTCACTTTCTTTAAGATAGGCTTCTGCCGCAGCAATCTCCTTTTCCAGATTAAAAGATTTGTCGAGCAGCCTGTCCGAAAGATTGAAAATTTCTTCATCGCTGTATCCAAAAGCATAAAGCTGCAGCGAAGCCTGTGACAGTTGCTCCTGTATCTTTTTCCTTGAATCTGCCGCTTCTCCCTTTTTTCTGTAACTCTCTTCGTTATCAGCACCGGCTTGTTGAAAGAGCCGGGTTCTTTCTGCTGTGTAACTTAAACGCTTCGTCAGTAATTCCTGTTCATTCTCAACAGCTGCCCGTTTTGCTTCCTGAAGCAATTCAAGCTTCCGCTGCTTTTCCTTTTCCTGCTGAAGCAGCATACGCGCTTGCATTATTCTCTCATGATAAGAGGCATGCTCTGAAAGGCCGAGCTGTTTTGAAAGCTGGTTCACATCTTCTAAAATAACGGCAATATTAACTTGAAGCTGCGAAAGCCTTTCTTCCAATTGATATTTTCCGATCAATAGTTCCTTCAGTCTTTCAATCTTTTCAAAATAGCCAGGCAGAAGCAGGTGCTGCCAAGGTCCATTAAATCCATTGTCCCTGCTCCACTTCTGGATGCTGGCCTCGTTGTTAAACTCCTCCAGCTCAAGCTTGTCATAGCCGGCTGCGGTTTGCTGGTAGGACTGTTCCAGCCGCTTTGTTTCTTCCTGAAGCCTATTGTACTCATTGCGCTGCGCTTGCTCCTCGATCCATTGCTGCTGTAGGCGGTCAAGCTCTTCAAAATTTGAAATGCCCGCAAGCTGTTCTTCAAGCTTTTGCAGCTGCACCAAGAGCGCCGGAAGATTTTCCTTCCCCGTATGGCTGCCTCTTTCTTTCGTTCTGCTTTTCATCCAATACAGGAAACCGGCACCCAGCGCCAAAGCTGAAAGCAAAGCTCCAGCCATTTCGCCTTTACTTACAAGATAGATGATAATGACGGCAATAAAAACAAATAAGGCCCCTGCCGGAATCCAGTTCTTTTTCCGGGGAACTGAGCGTGACGAACTATTCCCCTCTGCATTTTTGATCTGCATCTGAAGCTGTTCTTTTTCGAGCATGAGCCTTCGATAGGTTCTATGCTGATCAGCATGTTCCTTCAGTTTCTGAAAATCCGCTTCATGGAGCAGCTTTCCTTTTGCAAGCTTCAGCCGCTCCTCTGCTGATTCCAGACGGCTGCGGGAGGATGTCAGCTCCTGATTCATCCATTCTTTCTTCTGCTGCAGCAATTCATAGTTTTTTGTCATGAGAACAAGGCCGTTTTTTGCTGCAAGTCCATTGTTCAATTCATAAAGGTTATTGTCTTCTCCTTCATAGCCTGTTTCATGAATAAGACGATGAATTTCTTTGCTTAGCAATTCAGCCTTTTGGAGCAAGCCCGCTTTGTCGTTCAAGAGACTCTCAAGATAATGGATTTTCTGTCCAACGGCTTCAATACGCGCCTCTTCTTTCAGTACTTGTTCATCGATTCCCAGAATTGCAAGCTGCTTTTCAATTTCATCGTTCTTATTCTTGCAAACTGCCAAGTCTCCTTCAAGATCAAACAGCTTTTCCTGCAAATACTCCAGCCGCTGCAGTCCATTTTCAGGAAACTCACCCTCTTGCAGCTGATCGAGCGCCAGTTTATTTTCTTTCCACTTCTGCAGAGGCGGAAGCACCGATTTCCACTTTTGAGCCTGATACCATTGTTCCTGATGATGAGCCTTTTCTTTCTCCGCTCTTTGTATAGAGTCCTTCACTTCTTTTAATTCCAAAGCGGCGGGCTGAAATTCTTCGTTTTTCCTTTTCCACTTCAGCAGATCTTCTTCTGCCCTTTGGAGCTCCTGAAGCATTTCGTTGATCACCGGCTTCCTGCCGCCAGGTTTAAAAAGCGCCGCCTGCTTTTTTTCCAGCAGAGCTTCAAGCTCCTGCAGCTCCTTACTGCCTGTCATACCCGCACCGAGCAGATAGCTCCCCAGCTGATCCCGGCTGATCTTTTCAATTTCCTGGAGTCCATCGATGTCAAAACAATAGATCCCTTGAAAAAGCGAACGGTCGAGCCCTTTCAGCACGCTTTGCAGAAAATCTTCACCGGCCTGTTCACCATTCTCCAAATAGACTGTAACATCACCTGCCGCTTTTCCTGCTACGCGCTCAATGACCAGTTCTCCGTGTGATTCTGTCATTAATGTAAGAGATCCGCCCATCCGGTTCCCATCTTTTGGCTCATATCTTCTTTCGCTGGTAAGCTTAGAAGGAAAACCAAAAAGCATACATTTAATAAAACTCATCAAGGTAGATTTACCCGCTTCATTTTCTCCAGAAATAAAGCCCGCTCCCTTGGACAAATCCTTTATTTTGAGGTTTTGAAACTTGCCAAAATGATAGATGTGCAGTTGTTTAATCCACATAGCTTCATACCTCCTATTCTTTCAGCAAAAACCGTAATAGAAATGTTTCTGCCTCCTTGATGATTCCTTCTTCCTCTTCTGATTCAAGAGGCTTTAAATATCGTCTGGCTCTTTTGTGCAAAAACAGCTCTCTCGTGGTTTTCAGCATCTCTTCGTATTCACTGCTGTTGTGCAAAAGGGCTCCGACGAACCCTCCATCGTTCAATAGCTGATCACGATTCCAGCTTCTTCTTAAACTATTTACAACAGCGAACGGGTAAACAAAAGATGAGTTCTCCTCTTCACCGTCCTGAAGGGTCTCCATTAAGTCATCCAGGAACAGTTCATCACTCAGCTCATGAAATAAAGAAGAATCGCCCTCTAAGATCAGTTTAAGAAGTATACCCTTTCCTTCTGTTCTGGCATTCTCTTTCACTTCGATACACGTTTCAATCACTTCCGACATGGCCGAACATCCCGTAAGATCAATGAATTCTTCCTTCCATATGATGTCTGCAATTGCGTGGAAGTCCCGTATTCCTTTATTAGTGTCGACGATATAACAGCCTTTCTCACCCGTTTCCTTTTGATTTCTGCCTTGAATGTTTCCAGGATAGATAACAGAAGGATCCTGGCTAAGCTCCATTCTCTTATGAATATGCCCGAGAGCCCAATAGTCATATCCCTTCACTAAAAGCTCCGTCACTTTAAACGGCGCATAGGATTCATGTTCGCTTTGTCCATCTGCGTTTCCGTGCAGAATACCGATATGATAAGCTTCATCCTTTTTCTCCGGAAAATGAGGCACACGGTTCTCGGCTACAGACCGTTTCTCATAACTGAATCCATGCAGCATGGCTGCCAGCTTTCCGTTTTTATAAAAGGGCACCGAGCTTGGAAGCCCTCCCTGAAAAATATGAACAGTTATCGGCCATTCAATATCTATCCATGAACCTTCGAGATGATCATGATTTCCATGAACCATAAAGGTGTAAATTTCGTGTTTTTCCAGTCTCTCAAGCTCTTTCCGAAAATAAGTCTGCGCTCGTATACTTCTGGAATCCCCATCATATATATCACCTGCAATCACAACAAAGTCCACCTTCTCCTTTATTGCAAGGTTTACTGTTGCAGTAAAGGATCGGAAGGTGCTGTTTTGTATCCGTTTAAAAATAGGTTTGGGCAAATATTTCAATCCTTTGAAAGGGCTGTCCAGATGAAGGTCAGCACAATGCAAAAACTTCAACACCCATCTCTCCTTTTTCTTACACATTCTAACCTTTATTTTACCATATATACGAAAGCACGTTCTCGTATTTGGGAAAATACCCATAATTGTGGAAGCTGTTTTGATAACTGAAGGAAAACATAAAAAAAAGCAGGAAATTTGGCGAAAAACAAGAAATATAATTTAAGAATCTTGAAGGGAGTTTTCACACCATGAATAAGTATTTTCTTACCGTATACGATAAGAGCGGCGAAAAACTGCTCGACGAAACCATTCAGGCCCAAGACGACCAGCAAGCCAAAACACTTGGAGAAAAGCGATTGAAGGAGAAAGAGTACAGCGAGCGCACTCATCGCCTCACTTCTCCAGCTGGTGCCCTGCTTCTCTTTCATCGCTGATCATAGTTTCCGCAGGTCGATCTGGCTGCATATAAGCCAGACATCTCTGTATGTTCATTTCCTAATTTTCTTATCTTACTAAAAAGAGGTGCGAAGATGAGTGAAATTTTCATTCGGAGGGGGACGATTGAGGATAGCCTGTCTCTCTCTTATTTAATGGGCGATCTCGGCTATCCTACCACCGAAGAAGAAATGAGAGACCGATTAACGTATATTCTTCAGGATCCTTCCTACATCTGCTTTGTCGCTTGCTATAATGATCTTGTCATTGGCATGATCGGTCTCGTTAAGGGCTATTATTTCGAGAAGAATGGGACATATTTGAGGATTATTGCCCTCGTGGTCTGTGAGGAGTATCAAGGAAATGGATTCGGCAAATCGTTAGTGCGCCATGCGGAAGAGTGGGCAGAGGAACAAGGGTGCACATCCATCGTTCTCCACAGCGGAAAACACCGTACAGATACCCATGAATTCTACCGTAACCTTGACTATGACGATACCGGACTTCGCTTTATAAAAGTTATGATTTAAAAACAACATAAAAGAGCCCGGCTGCTGGATCTAGCAGCCGGGCTTTTCGTTACCGTTCAGTTATTGACCCCTTAATCATGTATATCTATTTGCCTGTGCCGAGTCGATTCCCTGGATCACACATGCTTTTGCTTGTCTCTTTATTTTAGGTTAACCCACACACTTTTTACTTCTGTGTAGTTATTTAGCGCATAAGAGCCCATCTCACGGCCCATTCCGGATTGCTTGTATCCGCCGAATGGAGAAGCTGCATCAAACGCATTGTAGCAGTTAATCCAGACTGTACCGGCTTTTAAATTATTGGATACATAGTGAGCCGTTTTTAAGTTTTCAGTCCACAATCCTGCAGCAAGACCATACTCAGAACGGTTCGCACGCTCGATAACTTCGTCCAGGTCTTCAAACGGCATCGCCGCTACAACCGGTCCGAAGATCTCTTCTTTAGCGATCGTCATCTTATCGTCTACATCCGCAAAAATAGTAGGCTCTACAAAGTAACCTTGCTCAAACGGCCTCGTTCCTCCCGTTAACAGTTCGGCTCCTTCATCTTTCCCTTTTTCAATGTAGCTCATGACACGGTTATGCTGCTCTTCTGATACAAGCGGCCCCATCGTAGTGTCCGGATCAAGGCCAGGACCCTGCTTAATGTTCTTTGCATGGGAAACCATGTCCGCCATTACATTGTCAAAAGCTTTCTTTTGAATGAACAAACGGGAACCTGCGCAGCAAACTTGTCCTTGGTTGAACATGATTCCGCCCAATGCACCAGGAATAGCACGTGTCATGTCTGCATCCGGAAGAATGATATTCGGTGATTTACCGCCAAGCTCAAGCGTTACACGTTTTAGTGAATCTGCTGCATTTCTCATGATCATCTTACCGACTTCAGTTGATCCGGTAAAGGCGATTTTGTTCACTTCCGGATGATCAACAAGAGCTGCTCCTGTTTCACCCGCACCTGTTACTACATTCAGAACGCCCTCTGGGAATCCTGCTTCTTGAGCAAGCTGTGCAAGATAAAGTGCAGACAGCGGAGTTTGCTCTGCTGGCTTCAGCACAACTGTACAGCCTGTTGCAAGTGCTGCACCAAGCTTCCATGCAGCCATTAAGAGCGGGAAGTTCCAAGGGATGATTTGTCCTACAACCCCAACTGGCTCGTGGCGGGTATAGTTAAAGAAACTCCCTGCAACCGGGATGGTTTGTCCGACGATTTTAGTTGCCCAGCCAGCATAGTAGCGGAAATGCTCAATTGCTAGGGGAACATCTGCATTCATCGTTTCGCGGATCGGTTTCCCGTTATCCAGCGTATCAAGCTGTGCAAGCTCTTCTTTGTTCTGTTCCATCAAGTCTGCAAGCTTATAGATTAAATAACTGCGCTTCGCTGCGCTCATTTTAGTCCAATATCCAGAATCAAAAGCTTTTCGCGCCGCATCAACCGCAAGATCGATATCTTCTTTTCCACCTTCTGCAACAAGCGCCAAAACCTCTCCTGTTGAAGGATTAAGTGTTTCAAACGTTTTTCCTGATTTAGAGGTTACCCATTCACCATTGATAAAAAGTTTCTTCGTGCCGTTTAGAAATTCTGCCACCTTTGGCTTCAAATTCAGGTTAACTGTTTTTTCCATTACAATCCTCCTCATATACTTGTTCCTTACATCAAAATGATTCGACAGCACTTTATGAAAACCCTTTCAAAATTTGTCGTTTTTTCAATTTGTAATAAAAATGAAATATATTTTACATTGAAACCCAAAGAAAAAAAGCCCCGTTTCGGAGCTTTTTCGTTAATATAGTCCCACTCTCAGCTGCTTTCGGAAAACTTCTTTTATCATATATGGCACTCCAAGCTGATCGTTCGTCCTGGTGATCCAATTAGCAGCCTGTTTCACATCTTCAGGAGCATTGCCCATGGCCACTCCAAGCCCCGCCATCTCAATCATTTCCCTGTCATTATGAGAATCACCGACAGCCACCATCTCCTCAGGGGTCACATCAAGCTTCAAGCCGAGCAGTCTTAATGCATTGGCTTTAGTGACATTGGGGGAAGTAATTTCGAAATTGCACTTCGTCGAGGAGGTATACTCAAAATTGGCAAAATGCGTCCTCAAATGCTGTTCCGCTGACCGCCGTTCTCTTTCTTCAAAGAACTGAACATCAATCTTAGACGGGGTAATATCTTTTTCCAGTACATTACTGCTCAGGCTCTCCTGAAACGTTACCGGATAGAAAAGCGGATCCCCCGCACCCAATGTTACCTTCGCAACGAGCTGGTTTTTCTGCTGAACCTGGTTTCCGACTGAGAAACGTTCATGCACGAGCCGGATATGGCAATTGTAATTCTCTAAAATATTGACGATCCGATACGTGTCTTCTTTTGAAATATGTGATTCAAAAAACGGTTCATCCACACTAGAAGCGATAAACCCGCCGTTTTGGCTGATTAAATAACCATCAAGTTTCAATGCCTTAGCGATCTTTTTTGTAGATGGAAAATTCCTCCCTGAGGCCAGTGTGATATAAACACCCTTCTTCTTCACATAATCTATCGCTTCCCTCGTTTCCTTATCCATACGAAAATTGCTTCTCAACAGGGTCCCATCGATGTCAAGAATCAGCATCCGGTATACCATGGCAATCCCCCCTCTGTATCGAATAAAGACTCTCTCTGTCAAAATGTATTCCCCTATCGAAGAAGGTAGAACAGATAATGAAAACACAGCTTCCGTATTGTGCAGGCTGATATTGCACTTATGCCCATCGAAAATGCTGAAGAACCTGTAACGGGGACGCCCAAAAAAGCGTTTTATGAGAATGCACCGAAGAAGTTATCCGAATTTTCTAAAAAGATCAATTGTACTTCATTTTCGCTCAATTATTTTGAGTTCGGCGCAATTAATCTGAATTAGACGCAATTATGCAATGGTTTGGCTCAATCCGCCCCCCGTGCAACAAAAAAAAGCCGTCTCCCTGCACAAAATGCACACCGGGGACGGCTTTTCACATGATATATTTACTGCTCGTTATCTACCATTGGTCCGTAGATCTCTTCGAGCGGCTTAGTGATTATTTTATTGAGATCAGAAATGGTTAGGCTCATGCGCTGTTCAGTTGCCATGAGTTTGCTGATGATTTCATTTTGCTGAACGGCTTGGAACATGGCTTGAGCTTTTTCCACTTCCTCTTGTGTTACTTGTTCGCCGGTCATTTGTTTTTGCTGAAGGCCCATTTGCAGGTTGCGGAATTCTTCAAACATTTTTTGTGCTTCTGCATCGGCATTAACTTCTGCATAGCATTGTTTTAATGTTTGGAAATCCTCGCTGTCGCGCAAAGCTTTTTCAAGGCTGTATGCCAAGTCATAAATATTAGACATGATTGTATTCCTCCTCAAATCTCTGAATCTCTACCACTATAACAGACCTTGCAAGAACATCACAATTAAAGCCTGGACGAATCCGATGGCTCCTCCCAGCAATACGCCAAGCCAGGTAATCATTTTTAGTTCTTTTCTCGCATTGGTCTCCTAATTGTTAAACACGATTTTCTTACTGCTTTCATAGTATACGATATCGGCATAAGCCTAATCAATCGAGAATGCCATCGCAAAGTGCACTTCTCGTGGGGAGGGAAAGAAATGCAGCATGTACTTCCAATCTGCAAAGGCAAGGATGATGGAAGCAGAGTCTATGTGCCGGAATATCTCTTACAACACGGCAGGCACCGCGTATCCTTGTCCTTTGGTTCAAGAACCGTTTTATGTGAAGCTGTTCCTCATGCCAAAAGGGAAATTCAATTATCGAAGTCCCTTTGGGATTTGCTGTCCATACCTTTTGAAGCAAAAATCCACGTACATATTGAAGATTCACGCATCCTAATCGGGCCGCTTGTGGGTATTTTTACATCAGGGGTGGGCCTTTTTCCATCCCGTCCGGTAGGAGAGAGATCTTCTTTTTTCAGTAAGCTTCTCTCTGCAGACCGACAAGTCGGGGCTTATTATTTTGTATTTGGTCCTGAGCAAATACAGCAGAAAAATCGGATGATTCAGGGATTCTTTTACTCGGAGAAAGGATGGTCACAGCACCTCGTTCCCCTTCCCTCCATCATCTACAACCAGATTCCCAATCGGCGAACAGAAAGCAGCTTGAAATATCAGAAAGCTGTTCATCTGCTTGACCTTGAATGGGAGATTCCATTCTTTAACCCTTCTTTTTTCAGCAAATGGGAGATTTTTCAGTTTCTGCAAAAAGATAAGGAGATGAGGGACTACCTGCCCTATACGGTGATCAATCCAGGAGTTCAGCTAATTGAAAATATGTTAAACACGTATTCTGCTGTTTTCTTCAAGCCGATCGGGGGCAGCCATGGCCGAGGAATTCTTTCCGTGCACAAAGAACCGGCTGGAGGTTACAGCTGCAGATTCCTTGAAGATCACCATCCTAAAATCGGGCATTTCCAAAGTTTGATCTCTCTTCTGCAAACACGCAAACTCTATGGCCGGCTTCAAGATACGCTAGTACAGCAAGGGATAGACTTGATCACTTGGAAACAGCGGCCGGTTGACTTTAGAGTGCATACGAATAAAAACCGGGACGGAAAGTGGGTGGCCAGTGCGATGGCCTCAAAGATTGCCGGTACACAGGCCCATACCACACATCTGGCTTACGGAGGTGAAGTAAAGCGGGCCGAAGAGGTAATCCAGCATGCCGGCCTGCCTTCAAAATCAGCTTTGAAACTTACAAAAGCCGCGTTACAGCTCAGCCATAAAATTGATGAGAACATATCAGGCCTAATCGGAGAAATTGGATTTGATCTTGGCTTGGACCGGCACGGAAAGGTGTGGCTGATTGAAGCCAATTCCCGTCCAGGGAGAGGAATTTTCTCCCATTCTTCCTTTAGAGCAGAAGATTACTCGACGAGAATGCTTCCTTTGCAATATGCTGTTCATCTCGCCAAACAGGCCTTTGTTTCCAAAGGGCTGAACGTAACCTAAGTGCAGGTCCCCTCTTTTTTTGTTACATCCTGATCTCCACTGGTATACTAACAGTAGATTAAACAAAGGGGTTTTCGGCATGCTATCCAAACTTAAAGATTATTATGGAGACCATTTCACTATATCTGCCAGCCGCCCGGAACACTATTATTGGTTTGCAGATCCAGAGGGAAAAAGATTCGGGATTGCCAAATCAGCGGTTACTTCAGATGAACTGTGCTTATTAAACTCGCTGTTCTCACAAGAAGCTGAAGTACCTCTCTCTCAGCAGCAAATCTTATGGAAGAACGTGCTCGAAGGAAATCCATCCGAAAAAGAGGCCGGTACCAGCTTCAGGTTCATTCATTTCTTTTTAAAAAGCCCCCTTTCCGATCAGGAAGCAGAAGCATTTATGGAAGCTGTATCTGGTATTTTCCCTTCTGAAGTAACCGTTTTGTTTATAAACGCTCATTATGGCGTTCTGATCGAACCGAAAACAGATGAAGCGAAAGAATTGCCCTACGATCAGGTAAAATCTGTCCTGACGGGTGATTTTTACACCGATCTGGACTTGTTCCTCGGGATGTGGCTTCAGGATTATGAACCCGCAGCTGAACAATTCAAACTTGAAAGGGAACTGTTCTCTTCAGTGCGGCCGTTTCTTCCGCCACAAGAGGTGTACAGCCGTGAAGACCTTGTCCCTTATCTGCTGCTCACCCAGACGGACAAGCCTGCCCATCACTATATTTCCCAACTGATCCCTGATGAGCTATTTGACGACAGGGACCTCATCCAAAGCATCAAAGTGTTCCTTGAATGCAACATGAACCTGTCGATGGCGGCAAAGAAACTTTACATCCACCGAAACAGCCTTCAGTACCGGGTTGATAAATTTATCGAGAGAACTGGAATTGACGTTAAACAATTCAAACCAGCCGTTGCAGTGTATCATGCGTTAATCAGCCGTGAACGAGCAAACAGGTAAAGTTTTAAGGTGGTTTTTTAGGCTTTGCATATTTAAGGTTGTTTTTTAGGCTTTGCATATTTAAGGTTGTTTTTTATGCTTTGCATAAAAAACCCTTTGTGCACTATGCACAAAAATAGCGCTTTCATTTCGGACAAGCCTCCAATATACGAAAGCCCTTACATTCGATACAATGAAGGCAACCAGCAAATGCTTTTCTTTTGCGAACTTAAGGAGGCAGTAACAATGGCAGAAATTAAACTTCAAAATATTGTGAAACGCTATGACAATAAAGTCACTGCAGTACATGACTTTAACCTTGACATTAAAGATAAAGAATTTATTGTATTCGTTGGGCCGTCCGGCTGTGGTAAGTCCACTACTCTTCGTATGATTGCAGGACTTGAAGATATTTCTGAAGGAGATCTTGTGATCGGCGACCGTGTTGTAAACGATGTCGCTCCCAAAGACCGTGATATCGCCATGGTTTTTCAGAACTATGCCCTTTATCCGCACATGAACGTATATGACAATATGGCATTCGGGCTGAAGCTTCGCAAATTCAGCAAAGAAGAAATTGATCGCCGTGTAAAAGATGCTGCGCGCATCCTTGGACTTGAACAATACCTTGACCGTAAACCGAAAGCTCTTTCAGGCGGTCAGCGCCAGAGGGTTGCGCTCGGACGTGCCATCGTTCGTGATGCTCAAGTATTCTTGATGGATGAGCCGTTATCCAACCTTGATGCAAAATTGCGTGTTCAGATGCGTGCTGAAATTTCCAAGCTGCATCAACGTCTTCAAACAACGACGATCTATGTAACGCATGACCAGACAGAAGCGATGACGATGGCAACTCGAATCGTTGTTATGAAAGACGGACACATCCAGCAAGTAGGATCACCGAAAGAAGTATACGATTCTCCTGAAAATGTGTTTGTCGGCGGATTTATCGGAAGCCCGGCGATGAACTTCCTCCAAGGAAAAGTAGAGGACGGATTCTTCGTCATCAACGATATCCGTGTTGCCATTCCTGGAGGCAAAATGAAAACGCTGAAGGACAACGGTTACCTTAATAAAGAAGTAACCCTCGGAATTCGTCCAGAAGACATCCATGATGAGCCTGTGTTCCTTGAGTCTTCTACAAATACAAAGATCACTGCCCGCATTGATGTAGCAGAGCTGATGGGAGCCGAAACTTTCCTATACTCTACAATCGCTGGCCAAGATTTCATCGCGCGTGTTGATTCCCGTACAGATGTTCAGAACGGGCAAAACATTCATCTTGCCTTTGACATGAACAAAGTGCATTTCTTCGATAACGACACTGAAGAGCGCATTAGATAATTTCAAGTTCAAAACCTCTTTCTTCCTTAGAAAGGGGTTTTTTTTATTTTTTCTTCATTTCATGTGAAAATCGTTCTGAAATAGGGAATAATGTTTAATCATTGACAACATCTTAGTTTACTGATTAAAATGACTAAAGAATTCTGATGTGTTTTATCGGTTTAAACTAAAAAAATAATCCAAATTCGGATTTATAACGGAGGTTTTTACATGAAAAAGCTGTGGACATTACTCATGGTTTCTGTCATGCTTGCGGGTGTGTTAACCGCTTGCGGCAACAATGGGGAAAAGAAAGAAGAATTGACGATCGGAACGGAAGCTACATATCCTCCATTCTCTTATCGTGACAAAAAGACGAATGAAGTCACTGGCTATGATGTTGAAGTCGCAAAAGAAGTCGCAAAACGCCTTGATATGAAGCCAAAAGTTGTACCAACCGAATGGAAGAACATGTTTAGTTCACTAGGAAAGCGATTTGACATGGTAGCGAATCAGGTAACGATTACTCCGGAACGCAAAAAACAATTTGCTTTCTCCAGTCCTTACACCGTGTCTGGCGGTAAAGTAATTGTTAATAAAAACAACAAAGACATTAAAAGCATTAAAGACCTTAAAGGAAAAGTGGTAGGAACCACACAAGGAAGCAACTATGCAGCTGAAGCTGAAAAAGCGGGAGCAAAAGTAAAATATTACAAAGGCATTGCTCAAGTACTGACTGATCTGGATGTTAACCGTGTGGATGCTGCCTTAAATGATGAGCTCTTTATTTTAACCGAGCTTAAAAATACAAAATACAATGTGAAACCGGTTGGAGAGCCTTTCTCAGAAAATAAAATGGCATTTGCTTTTAAGAAAAATGATAAAGATTTAGCAAAAAAAGTGGATAAAGCACTCGCTGACATGAAGAAGGACGGCACTCTTTCCAAGCTTTCCAAAAAATACTTTGGAGCAGATGTAAGTGAGTAGTTCTCTCCAATACATGGTGGACTCCCTCCCGTTTTTACTGGAGGGAGCCAAAATCACCGTTATCCTCAGCCTTGGTTCCATAATTGGCTCGCTGATTTTCGGCCTGATCATTGCACTTTGCCGGATGTCGAGCAACAGTGTGCTTGTCCGTTTTGCAAAGATTTATATCTCTTTTTTTCGCGGAACACCGCTCCTTATTCAATTATTGATCTTATATAATGGTTTTACATTTGCGATTACCCCTGAAGGATGGCAAGCAGCTCTCGTAGGATTGATCCTGCATTTCAGCGCTTATATTGCAGAATCATACCGCGGAGCCATTCAATCCATTCCAAACGGACAATGGGAAGCCGCTTATTCCCTTGGCATGAACTACTTCCAGACGTTCAGGGAAGTAATTTTTCCGCAAGCTTGGCGGATTGCTATCCCATCGATCTGGAATTCATTGATCGATGTTGCTAAATCCTCTTCTCTGGCTTCGGTGATTACCGTTCCAGAACTTACTTCCATTGCAGACCAGCGCAGTGCATCAAGTCTCATCGTCCTGCCGGTACTCTTGGAAGCCGCACTTATCTATTGGGGTATATCCACCCTGCTTGAATGGGGCCGCGAACGCCTGGAACGGCGATTGCGCCTGGTAAAATAAAAATCACCGCTCTTTTTAAAGAGAACGGTGATTTTTTTTTGCCTATTTCAGTTCCTCTGAGTTCCATTCAGAAATGAACATAATTATTTCATTCCGGCAGATCCGGCAATAATACATATGCGGGCACTGTCCTTCTTTAAAATCAGCCGGATAACCATTTTCAAGCTTTAATCCATCGGAATCCACATAAGGGCTGTAATCATCAAAATAATCGCTCAGCTTCCCTTGATCTTCACTCAAATTACCGCATTCCGGACAGCGGAAGGCAACATTATGTAATTGATTGCAAACCGGGCACATACTCATTTTGCCTTCCTCTTTTCCTTATCAAAAAGGGCGGATTGCTCCACCCTTTTACAGCCATGATTATAGAGTTATCGAGCTGATCCGCTGATTTGTTGTTGAGCCATTGCTACAAGACGTTTCGTGATTTCTCCACCTACAGATCCGTTAGCACGAGCAGTTGTGTCAGCTCCTAATTGAACACCAAACTCAGAAGCGATTTCGTACTTCATTTGATCAAGAGCTTGTTGAGCACCAGGTACTGCTAATTGGTTTGAGCTATTGTTGTTTGCCATTGATATCACCTCCTCTTGAAACATATTGTGCATCAATTAAAAAAGGTTATGCGCCTGTTTTTTTCCAATTTATGTGGAATGGCCCCAAACGCTGAAAATACAGCATCCTCTTTCCACGTGTGACATATCTTTGGGTTGAGGGTGAAAATTTTAACGCGCTCTGTTAAAGTGGGGGTGAAGAAATACAACGTTTTATTCAAGCTGCATTTTTATAAATTTAAAGAATCGGGGTGGAACATTGAGTGACAAGTGGTTAATTAAAGAAGCGAAGACGTGGGTACAGGATGGAATTATTACGGAAGAACAATACAAACAGATTCTTTCAAAATATCCAGACGGGCATTCAAAGCAAGGAATCGGACTCATTCCCGTCTTTGCAAGCATTCTCATTGGCCTTGGGATTTTATCCTTCATCGCTTCCAACTGGGATGGAATATCACCTCTCTTCCGTCTGGTGCTTCTGATTGCTGTTCTCAGTGTGTTCTACACAGCTGGCCATGTTCGGCTAAAAAAAGGAAATCCTGTTCTGGGAAGAGCTTTTATAGCCCTCGGAATCTCGGCTTTTGGAGCTGGACTTATCCTGCTTGGCCAAACGTTTCATTTCGTATCCTATGATGCACGCTCTTTTATCATTTGGTCCGTTCCAGCTTTGCTTTATCTTTATTTATTTCGCGGGAAGCTTTTGTTCTTTATTTCCTTCGCGATCCTGACCGGAGGCCAGCTTTATGCATTATCCGAATTCTCCAGCTACAGCTATGTGATACTTATTTTGTTCGCGATTGGTCTAGGCTGGTTCGTTTCAGCTTCAAAAGACAAGCTGCTTACTTGGTTTTTTTCTGCCGGTCTAGTTTTGCACCTTGTCCTTTATGCCTTAACACTTGAGGATAACTGGCTTTGGCTGATTGTAATCTTGATCGGCTTATATGCCGCAGCTGAAGGATTGAACCAAAATCTCGCTTCACCGTTGCGTTTTTTTACAACGGGTGCTGCCTTTATCACCAGTTTGCTGCTTTATTTCTTCTTAACCAATACTGCCAGTTCGTTGGATTATCCTGATCCGTCATGGTTTGGCATCATATATGTTCTGTTGTTTGCTGCAGTTGTATCCCTAAAAAGGAAAAAAGGCACTTTCCCCTCATTTTTGAAGACAGGATTATTATTTTTCCCCTGGTTTTATTCCACATTCCTCATTGGGGAATTCACAACAGGCATCATTTATTTGATCACGGCATTCCTATTCTCCGGGCTTCTTTTGACGGAAGGATATCAGAAAGAAGAACGGTCCCAGATCAATTGGGGAATTATCCTGTTCTTGATTGTAACGTTCATCGCATACATCAATCTGGCGTGGTCATTTATGCCAAAATCTCTCTTCTTCCTGATTGGCGGAATTCTCCTGTTTGCTCTTTATTTCTTTTTGCAGAAAAAGAAAAAGGATGTTTTGGAGGAAGGCGGTGATTCTCATGAAAAAAAATAAATGGTGGATAGGGCTGATCGTTCTTCAAGTACTTGTCCTTTTGGGAATTGCAGCCAGTTATTATGCAGCAGATTACTATGGCAAGGAAATTGTTTTAAAAACAAAGCCTGTTGATCCTTCCGATGTTTTCTACGGAGATTACGTAACGCTTAACTATGAGATCAACGAAGTCTCTTCCTCACTTTGGAATGGTAAATCCATCGTGGATCCAACCCCTGTTTATGCTGTTCTGTCTCCGGATAACGACGGCTCATATAGGGTAACCAAGGTAGCTGGTGATCGTCCTGATGTTAAGGGGAAGCAAGTATATTTAAAAGGAAAAGCCACACCTTCTATGGAAGGATTCCTGCACCTTGAATATGGGCTTGAACGTTATTATGTAAAAGATAACACCGGAAAACAGCTTGAAAGGCCTCAGCGTGAATATAAAGTAACCGTTAAGGTCGCATCTTGGGGAAAAGGCGTCATTCAGAGGGTTCAGCCTTTAAATTAACCCTCTCACATACGATTTATAACGTGTACTCTCCTGGTAACAGGGTTTATTCTGGTGGTTTCAGGGTACATTGTTAAAGAGGTGAGCATAATGAGCGAATTAAAAATTATCGACGTAAAAGACCATATAAATAACTGGGCTGGACATCAGATTTCCATCCGAAAAGAAGAAAATGGAGATTTGGATCAGATCAACATTCAGCTGGAAGAGGCGACTTTTGAACAGCGGGATTCCATTGATGACTATCTATCCGATAATGTCATGTTCCTGCACGGTAGAGCTTACAGTACGGAAGATGGAGAGTCGACTGAACTTCCATCTGTTTTATATGAAGTTCCCCTTGATGGAATTAACGGAATCAATATTGATGGCAGCATCATTTCATTTATAACAAACAGAGGGCAATATGCCATCATAAAATCATAAAAAAGAGCCCGATAAGGGGCTCTTTTTTTATAGATGATACGTACTGTCTGAAAGGCTTTCTGCAGATTGAGCAATTTGGGCAATGGCATGTTCCATCTCTTTAATAATTTTTGCTATATCCAGTATCTTTCCTCCAACGCTGTTGCTCTGTTTTCTGCTTTCTTCCATGTTTGTGAGAATTTCATTGAAAAAATCGTTCATTTCCTCAACTTCAGCTGTATTCTCATTGATCCAGCTATTGATTTGTGCCGAAGAAGCTGTAATTAAATCCATCCGCCCATTCGTGTTGGAGATATATTCAGCGACTCCTCCTACTGAATCTTTGGTTTGCTCTGCCAGTTTTCTGACTTCTCCCGCTACTACAGCAAAACCTTTACCCATTTCCCCTGCTCTTGCTGCTTCAATGGCTGCATTCAGGGCAAGTAAATTGGTCTGTTCGGCGATTCCTTTCACGAGATCAACAATTTCAATAATATGGCCAGAGTCTTCTTTTAATAAAAGAATCTCTTTTGATATTTGATTCATTTTCTGCTTGATCTGCTGTACCGATGATAAGTGCAGCTCGATCTTTTCTTTGCCTTCTTTTGATTTTTCAGATACGAGAGAGGCATACTCTACACTGCTCTGTGCATGTTCTACAACATCTCCAGATTGTGCGGCAAGCTGTTCGATCGCTGCACTCGCCTCCTGGGCAATGGCAGCCAGCTCGTCAGAAGAAGAGTTGACCGTTTGTTTTACCAATGCTTTCTGCTCTTCAATTTTCATCCTGGCTTTCTCTTCTTCAAGAGAAAACGCCTCAAGAACCAGCTGCTGTTCAAGGTTCAGCATTTTGGTAATGGCTGTTGCCGCAAGATAAAAATCCTCTTTCCCCTCCAGATGTTCGTCCATGATGGATAAAAGAGATAACTGAAGATCCTGAAAAGCGGAAATATACCATTTCGGCTGTAATCCAATTTTAAAATGAATGTGCGCGATCATTTTCCTTTGTTCAATAAAGGCATGGTTAATCTCACCGTTAAACATTTCACGAATATGGCGCTCCAGTGTCAGTCTCAGCCGTTCAATAGAACTGTTTTTCTCTATAATCTTAGAAAGCTGAGGTACGTGGGCAATTGTGCTGTAGAACCCAGTGACAACTTGATCAATATGCTGGGAAACAAAAGGCTGTAGTGCTCGGAGAACCGCCAGATCTTCCGGGGTCATTGAAATCATGGCTAACTGCTTTTCCAGACTGGATCCAGGGCTTCGTTCCATCGCAACATGGTTCAATTCATGCAGCACTTGTTCCTGAAGGCTCGATTTCATTTCTTCCTTTTTAAAATACCGAATCATTTTAGTTTTCATTTTGTCTTCTCCCAATCTGCATTTTGGGTATACATTATCCCGTTTTTACATACATTGAATTACATTTCTCTACCTAGTTATTATCGGTTAGTTATAGATAGGGTTTAATATGTTTTAATAAGGGTAATTATCCATAAACTGGATTTTCTTAACATTAAGTAGGAGGGTATTCATGCATCCTGATTGGAAAAAGAAAATCGTTATTACAGGAATGGCTGCTATATTAAATGTAACAGGGACCGTTGCCGCATCCGAGGGAAGCGATGGCTCTGGACATGAAAATTGTACAGACGGAAAGCTCGATACCGACTGTGCTGAAAGGGAACAAGAGGAAGTTCAATAGATTTTCCAAATAAAAAAGGGAGCCGGCTGGCCCCCTTTTTTATGTTATACTGCTTTACTCTCTTTCTGTCCTTGTTGAATTTGATACATTTGAAAATAGCGGCCTCGGGCTTCCATCAATGAAGTATGATCGCCCTTTTCAACAATTCTTCCGCGATCCAGGACAAGAATCTGGTCCGCATTTTTAATGGTGGACAGCCTGTGGGCAATGATAAAGGTCGTTCGTCCCCTCTTCAGCACATCAAGCGCCTCTTGAATGATGGCCTCTGTTTCAGTATCGATACTAGCCGTTGCCTCATCCAAAATTAAGATTGCTGGATTGAACGCCAGGGCTCTTGCAAAAGAAAGAAGCTGCCTTTGACCGGAAGAAAGAGTGCTTCCTTTTTCGATGACGGGTTCATCCAATCCTTTTGGAAGGTTTTGTACAAACGGCATCGCTCCTACATCATTAATGGCCTTTTCTACCATCTCTCGTGAAATCGCGGGGTCATCCAGGCTGATGTTCGAAGCGATGGTTCCCGTAAATAGAAATGGATCCTGCAGAACAATCCCCATATGCTCCCTGAGCACCTGCTTTGGCATTTTCATAATATCCTTGCCATCAATAAGGATTCTCCCCTGCTTAATATCATAAAACCGGAAAAGAAGGTTCATAATAGAGCTTTTTCCTGACCCCGTATGACCGACAAGAGCTACCGTTTCGCCCTGCCTTGCTTCAAAGGTAATATCATTCAAGACATTCTCACCTTCTTTATAAGCAAATGTAACTCCATTGAATGTTACATTTCCTTTATAACGCTCAACTTCCTGTACCTTCACATCCATACCCGGTTCATTCAGCAGGACAAATACACGCTCTGCAGATACGAGCGCCTGCTCAAGCTGGGCGAGCTGGTTAACCATCCCGGTGATGGGCTGGAACAGCCGGTTCAAGTAATCAACAAAAGCATAGAGGACACCAACGGAAATCAGGGTGTCCGTCTTAAGTGAGGCCCCTCCGAAGTACCAGATCAAGGCAACAAACGCTAAATTCCTAAGTACACTCACAAGGTTGTGAGAAGTAAGGCCATTTAAACTCAATAACCTATTTTGAAAAGAAAAATATTTCTCATTCATCTCTTCAAACTCTTCTGTCGTTTCCTTCTGCCGTTTAAACGCCCGTATAATTGGCATGCCTTGGATGGATTCGTTGACCATTCCATTGATGTCGCTCAGTGTTGAACGGATAATATGGTTATACTTAGAAGCCAGTTTTCGATAGAGTTTAATCCAAATAACCAGAATCGGCACGAGAATCATCGTGATCAGGGCGAGACGCATATCCAGAATGAACAGCGCTGTGAAGATTCCCGCCATATAAATAATGCCTGTGAAGAAATTAGAAAGTACATTAACGAACAGCTCTTTAATTGCTTCTGTATCATTCGTCACCCGTGATACTATTTTTCCTGCCGGCTGATTATCAAAATACGTAATCGGCACTCTCTGGATCTGTGAAAATACATCCTGCCGCAGCTTCTTGATGACCATATTGGAGGAGCTCTGCAGCATATACCTCTGTCCATACTGAAACAATCCAGCAAACAACAAAAGAACAAAATAAATGCCCGTCAGCTTAAACAGCCCTCTGATCTCGGGCTTATAAAATTTAAAAAGCTCACTGTTCTTCAGCTGTACTGCCGGATATTTAGTGGTTACACCTTTAGAAGTGACCATAATTTCCTTGTTTTTGTAACTCTTTTCCCCTTCTAATTTTGCGGGCTGATTAATGAAGTAATACTTTCTCCCAATCTGTGTAATCCTGGCCTGTTTTCCTTTTGGTTCACCGGACTGAAAACGATCTTCGCGCTGATATCGGCTCCCCTTATAAGAAACCGTGTCTTTATCTTGAGCAGTCGTTTCATACCAAGACTTTTCAATGCCTAGAATGTGAACATCAATCATGCGCTTGGCGATGAACGGACCGGTTAACTCTGCTGATACGGCCAAAGCCAGCAATAGCAGACCTATAATAAAACTTTTTTTATAAATCAGTGCGTAACGAAATAACCTCTTCCCTACGTTCAAATCTTACACCGCCTTTTCATCGAAGGTTTCTTCGACTTTTTGCCGTTCGTACTGCTCACCATACCAGCCTCCGGATGAGATGAGCTCTGCGTGTGTACCTTCTTCGATAATCCTTCCTTCATCCATTACGATGATCCAATCAGCATGTTCTACTGCTGATAACCTGTGGGTCGTAATAAAAGTAGTCTTTCCTGCCCGTTCTTTTCTGATGTTTGCGATGATTGCTGCTTCCGTCTTAGCATCAACAGCCGATAGCGCATCATCAAGCATGAGGATTTCCGGATCAATAAATAACGCCCTGGCGATAGAAACACGCTGTTTCTGTCCGCCCGATAACGCTACTCCTTTTTCTCCGACAAGCGTATTCAACCCTTCCGGCAAATATTTCACGTCACGGTCAAAGGAGGCCATCCGAAGGACGTGCTGAAGCTCTTCTTCTGTTCCGCTGCTTTTGCCAAATAAGATGTTCTCTCTTATTGTTTTAGAAAATAGAGTGGCATCCTGAGGTACATAGCCAATCCATCCCTGGATATCTTCAATGGCCAAGTGATGAAGATCAATGCCGGAAATTTGGATTTCTCCTTCACCTAAAGGATACTCTCTGAGCAGCTGTTTCAGGAACGTCGTTTTTCCGCTTCCTGTGCGGCCTACAATACCAAGCGTCTGTCCTTTTTTCACCCTTGCATTCACGGACACAAGATTATCTGCCTCAGAAGAAGGATAGCGGAAGGTCACATCATGAAATGCAATCTCTCCAGGTTCTTTGAGAGGGATGAGGTCATCTTCATTTTTAACGTCCGGTTCATAAGCGAGAGTCTCGTTCACCCTGTCGAGTGAAGCATTTCCCCGCTGCATGATGTTGATCAATTCTCCAACAGCGAACATGGGCCAAATGAGCATACCAAGGTAAACGTTAAAAGAAACCAACTGCCCTAATGTGATACTGTTATGAAACACCAGATACGCCCCGTACCCAAGACCGATCAAGTAGCTGATACCGACGAGTACTTTAATAGTCGGTTCAAACAGCGCATCGATTTTAGCAACGGCGATATTTTTACCGTACACATCGTCGGTAAGGTCATTGAACCGTTCGATGTCTTCCCGCTCTTTCACGTAGGCGCGAATAACCCTTACTCCTGAAATGCTTTCAAGCACCTGGTCATTCATGTCCCCGAAGGCATCCTGTGCTTTCATGAACCGCTCATGAACTTTCTTTCCATACCTGTTCATGGCAATGGCCATTAAAGGAAGCGGCAATACAGCAGCCAGCGTCAAATTCCAGCTGATGAAAATTCCCATCGTAAAAAGGATAACCAGCATAAATACACTGGAATCAACAAGTGTTAATATCCCGAAACCGGCAGTAACGGAAATCGCCTTCAAGTCATTGGTAGCTCTTGCCATTAAATCTCCTGTCCGGTTCTTTTCGTAAAATGCCGGTGTCATTTTCAACAGGTGTCGCATGAATTTCGAACGAAGAATCCGCTCAACAACAAACGCCCCTCCAAACAACTGATACATCATGAAATACGTTAAAATATAGGTTACTGTTAACAAACCTAAATAAAATAAGATCGTTTGTACAAGCGACTCTTTTGTCAGCTTGCCGAGATTGATCGCATCAATCGCATTGCCGACGATCTTCGGCGGAATGACTTCCAAGATGCCGACAACAATTAATAACAGAACAGCAATCGTATATCGTTTCCAATGCTGTTTAAAAAACCAGCCTAATTTGCTCAGTACCGAAAACATAAATTCTCCCCCTTCCCCTTCATGTTAGTGCAAACAAACGTGCTACCCCGATTCGTGATGGGCTTCAGAATTCAACCTGACCATAGAAAATACATACATAGTGCATTGCTCCTTTATGTGAAAAAATTTGTGAAACCAACTTGAAAAGCGCAAGCGCCCTGTTAAAGTCCGACAAGCGCTGGAGCTTTTACTCAGCAACACGCTTTTTATGTTGAGGAGTAAAAGTGAAACGGCTAAGGACGAAAAAAGCTTGTAATTTTCGTCCTCCGAGGACTAGGGATGAAATTATGTTATGGATTTCATCATTATGCCGAAAACAAGAAATACGTTTTCTGCCCTGGATGCTGGAGCTAGACAAAAGAAAAAGCATACCGCCCCTGTGGCGATATGCTTAGAAAAACAGAAGACACCTCACAAAGGAAAATGTGACCGGTGCCTGTGAATAAACGAAAAAGAATGACTAGTGTTCTTTCATCTCTGGGTGGCCGGCCGCACTATGAATTTGAGAAACAGCGATATGACGAACATCATAGATTTTCACTGACTTTTTCATGACCAACCATCCCTTCAAAAATTTGGTATTGTTTTCGACTTTGCTAATATTAACACTATTCTAACTATAATGTCAATATGAAAAACACTGTATTTTCTTTACTCCCATCTTCCCAAAAAAGAAAAAAATCCGCGGTGTGCGGATTTTTCCCTGGTTAATCATTAAAAATTAAATTGTCGGTTCAAATTAGCCATTTCGATGGCTGCAGCAGCTGCTTCCCATCCTTTGTTTCCGGCTTTTGTACCAGCACGCTCTATCGCCTGCTCAATGGAATCTGTTGTCAGGACACCAAAAATGACAGGTACACCAGACTGAAGAGAAGCAGCGGAAACGCCTTTTGCCGCTTCATTGCAGACATAGTCAAAATGAGGTGTAGAGCCACGGATGACTGTTCCAAGGGTGATAACGGCATCATATTTGCCCGCGTCTGCCATTTTCTTGGCGATCAATGGAATTTCAAAAGCTCCAGGCACCCAAGCGATGTCGACGTTCTCTTCTTCTACACCGTGGCGTTTTAAAGCATCCTGCGCCCCGCTTAACAGTTTTCCAGTAATAAATTCATTAAACCGACCTACTACAATTCCAACCTTTAATCCTGATCCAACTAAATTCCCTTCATAAATCGTTGCCATTATTAGAATTCCTCCTCTGATTAAAACTGCAGCAAGTGCCCTAGTTTTGTTTGTTTTGTTTTTAAATATTTTTCGTTATCCTTATTTGACGGCGTTTGAATCGCTATGCGCTCCACCACTTCAAGGTCATAGCCTTTTAATCCTGTAATCTTTCGCGGATTATTCGTCAGCAGGCGCATCTTCTTTATACCGAGCTCTTTCAATATTTGTGCTCCGATACCATAATTTCTGAGATCTGGTGCGAATCCAAGCTTTTCATTGGCTTCTACCGTATCGTAGCCCTCTTCCTGGAGCTTATAGGCCTTCATTTTATTAAGAAGTCCTATCCCTCTGCCCTCCTGCCTCATGTACAAAAGCACACCAGAATCAGCTTCCTGGATCTGGCGGAGCGCTGCGTGAAGCTGAGGTCCGCAGTCACAGCGGCGGGAACCAAATACATCCCCTGTTAAACATTCCGAGTGAACCCTCACAAGCACTGGCTGATCTGGGTCAATGGTACCCTTAACGAGGGCCACATGTTCTTTATCATCGATTAGGTTGGTAAAAGCAATTGCCGTAAACTCTCCGTATTCCGTCGGAAGCTTAATCTCAACTTCTTTAGCCACCAGCTTTTCCTTCTGGTTTCTATATTGGATTAAATCCTTGATGGTGATGAACTTCAAGTCATGTTCTCGGGCGATTTCCTGCAGTTCAGGCACCCTTGCCATGCTTCCATCCTCATTCATGATCTCGCAGATCATCCCCGCCGGTTTGCAACCAGCCAGAATCGCCAGGTCTACAGCAGCTTCCGTATGGCCCGCACGCTGAAGGACGCCGCCTTTTTTTGCGATCAGGGGAAAGATATGTCCCGGGCGTATAAAATCAGCTCCCTTCGACTCTTCCTCCACCATCTTTTGAATGGTAACTGCCCGCTCAAGTGCAGAAATGCCGGTTGTGGTACTTTTATGATCAATACTGATCGTAAAGGCTGTTCCATGAGGGTCTGTGCTATGGCTGACCATTGGAGAGAGCTCAAGCTTAGCAGCAAGCTGCTCATCGATAGGCGCACAGATCAGCCCTCTTCCATGCTTGGCCATAAAGTTTACGGTTTCGGGTGTGACTTTTTCTGCAATGGCAACAAAGTCACCTTCATTCTCTCTATCCTCATCATCTACCACAATTACTGGTTTTCCCATAACTAAATCCTGTACGGCCTCTTCTATACTGTGAAACATGTAAAACCCTCCTTTGCCTCTAGAATCCGTGCTCCGTTAAATAGTCCATCGTGATGGCTGTTTTCTTGTTCTCCGGCTGAGTCTTACCGGACATAAATTTTTCAACATATTTTCCAAGCATGTCGCACTCGATGTTTACCGAATCTCCCTTTGCTTTTGCACCCAGTACGGTATGTGAGACCGTATGGGGGATCAAGGAGATCGTAAACGTATCATCTGTCAGTCCAAAGATCGTCAGGCTCGTTCCATCTACAGCAACTGAACCTTTCAGCAAAAGGTATTTCGCAAGGTACTGCGGTACTTTAATGTCATAATAGATGGCATTTTTTTCTGGCCGCTTCTGGACAATCTCTCCCGTTCCGTCGATATGTCCGCTGACAAAGTGTCCTCCAAACCTCCCGCCGGACGCCATGGCCCGCTCCAAGTTGACTTTGGAATGGAATGACAATCCTTTTAGCCCTGTACTTCTGTACGTTTCCGGCATCACATCAACAGTGAAGCTCTTTTCAGAAAAGGTTGTGACCGTGAGACAAACTCCGTTTACAGAAATGCTGTCCCCGAGCTGTACATCAACGAGAACTTTTGCAGCTGAAATGGTGAGTACAATTGTTTCATTGCCTTTTTTTATACCTTCAATGGTTCCTAATTCTTCTATGATTCCTGTAAACATTCATTCACCCCCTGTCGTTTATTATTGAAATATCTTAATTTAAGGAATGGGCTGAACTTGATGATGAAGCATCAGAAACAAAAAACCCCCGGAAGACACAATTCTCCCAGGGGTTCCTATTTATTGTTCTGAATAAACTCGTAGCATCAATAAACAGTTATGACGAAATAAGCTTTCAAGGATTGTATTTTTAAACAATGCCAAATAAGCGTTCTTCATTCCTTCTCCCATCCAGACTATACTGTCGGCTCTGGAGTTTCACCAGATCCACCGTCTATGCACACTGCACAGCCGGGTCACGGACTAAGAGGATAAATCCTCAACACCGCCGGTTGGGAATTTCACCCGACCCCGAAGGAAACATATTTAATTGTAAAGCATGATTCAAGTATAACGTTGTTTTATTTTCATTTCAAACATCATATCTCAGAACTTTTTCTTGCTATTGTTTATCAAGCCCTTTCGACTCAATAAATTCTTTCATATAGGTCCGCTTTGGCTGCGCCATTACTCTCGCCATTTGAGTGGCCCACCCTTCATCCCGGGCTCCGCCTGTGCGCTCTTTATAGTACTCTGCCGTTTTCATCTCGAATTCCTTTAAGACCGGCAGCGCTTTTTCATCATCCTTGTACTGATTTTTATGGAAGACGGCTTCTTGAGGCAAACGCGGTTTTAGACCAGGGGAGGCATCAGGAAAGCCGACAGCCATGCCGAACAGCGGCACTACATGGTCAGGGCAGCGAAGCAGCTCGGAGACTTCCGGAAGATTGTTTCTAATACCCCCGATATAGACGATGCCTAAGCCGAGCGATTCTGCAGCCATAGCAAGGTTCTGTGAGGCAAGAGCAACATCGATCATCCCTACCATGAATCCTTCCTTGGATTGTACGGTCGCATCAACATTTCCGCCTGTCATTTCAGCCATAAGCTTATGGCGGTGATAATCAAGGCAAAAGACGAAGAAGTAGCCATTCTGGGCCACATAGCTTTGATTGCCTGCCAATTCAGCAAGCTTATCCTTTAAACTCTGCTCCTCCACTCCTATGATGGAATATACTTGCTGATAGCTGGAAGTGGAAGCAGACTGAGCACATTGGACAAGCGTTTCAATGGTTTCTTGCGGAATCGGTTCATCTTTAAACCGGCGGATCGACCGGTGAGAAAGAATATTTTTTATCGTTTCGTTCATTCTCCACAATCCCTTCGTGTTAAAGTACTTAGTTATGTTTCCTAATCTATCACAAGATTAATCGTGACAGGAAGTGTGGCGGCTTAGGCATGGTTCATCCTCTCATGCCTATTCGTAATATTAATGGTACCGTAAAAGATGGCTTATAAATTCTTTGATGGCAAAGGTCTTATATTTATGTTTTTTCATCACAATCCCCAAGTGCCATGGGATTTCATTGCCTTTGATCTCCACCTTTTTCACTTTTTGATCATTTACTTTCTCATAGATGGACTGCGGGAGAAAAGAAACGCCAAGGTTCTCTCCTACAAGACCTGTGATAAAATCCCACTGTGAACTTTTATAAGCGATCTGCGGTTCAAAACCGGCCTGTCGGCATTTTGCAAGCATGTAATCATACAACGCAAATTCTTCTGTGAAAAAGATAAAATCCTCATTGCTTAATTCTTTCAGCTCCACCTGTTCCTTTTCGGCAAGCGGATGCTGGCTGCTGACGATCAGCGTCATTACGTCTTTCATGAATGGAACCACATCAAACAGCTCGTCATCTACAGGCAGCACCGATATCCCGAGTTCAAGATTGCCATGAAGCACTTCATCCTCCATTTTTTTCGCACCGTACTCCACCAGCTTGATGGCAATTTCAGGATAAGATTTTTGAAAATCACCAATAATCTTTGGAAAATACAATATTCCAATAACCGGGGGCAGACCGATCGATACGGATCCTTTCTTCAAATGCATCACATCATATAAAGAGGAAGATAGATCTTCCATAGAATGGAGGATCTCTTGCGCATGGCTGTAAACCGCATGTCCCGCATCGGTTAGCTCAATATTCCTTCCCGATCGGTCAATGAGCTGAACTTCAAGCTCTTCTTCCAGAGATTTGACCATCTTGCTTAAGCTTGGCTGTGAAAGGAACAAGGTGTTTGCTGCTTTCGTAAAGCTTCTCTGTTTTCCGACTTCTGCAAAATATTTTAATTGCCTTAAATCCATAATCGCATCCTCTTATAACTAAAAGTTATAAATTATATTATTAACATTCATTTTACCCATGATACATACAGGTGTAAAATATAGCTATAGCAAAAAAACAACAGGACGCTTTTTGATGTAGTTGGTATGCAATGTGATGTCACGGATGTACAGAGAAAAGCCGCCTCACAATTTATGAGGCGGCTTTTCTTATTCCTTTATACTGGAAGGCTCTCCAGATAAGCACGAACGTTTTCTGGTGTTTTTGCATTGGCACTGTGAAGATGGGCGAGTTTCTCTCCATTTTTAAACAAAAGCAAGCTTGGGATTCCCATGACTTCGTACTTTTCAGCAAGTTCCGGAAACTTATCCCGGTCGATCTCATACCAGGCTTTGTCGTTGTGTTCTTCGATAATATCTCCAATGAATACTTCCAGTCTGCGGCAGTCCGGACACCAGCCCGCTGTAAAAATCATAATGGTTTCTTTATCCGCTGAAATGACTTCATTAAATTCTTCTAAAGTTTGAATCTCTTTCATTTTATTCCCTCCCTTATTTAGCTTACACTATTATATATACCACGCCTAATCTTGATCATGAAGCTTAATGCTCTGTAATTTCTATTATTTGATGTTAACATTTTTTTATGTTTCTTGTTATGATACTAATAAGAAATTCGGCGGAACGAAAGGACGAAGACCATTGAAAATTGACGTTTTAAAAACACATGGCTCCTGCAATGACTTTATTTTAATTGATGAATACAGCAATGATTACGGACTCGATGATGAAAAGCGTACCGTTTTGACGAAAGTCCTCTGTGACCGCAAAGGCTCTATTGGGGCGGACGGCATTTTGTTTATCCAAAAAAGCGAGAAAGCGGATGCTAAATACCGGATTTTCAATTCAGATGGCACAGAGCCGGAAATGTGCGGCAACGGGCTCCGCTGTGCAGGAAGATACATTACTGAGTTATTAGGAAGAGATCATGCCATCGTCGAAACGCTAAAAGCAAACCTCGATGTACAAAGAACTGAAAATATTTACGGTGATATTCAAACCTTTGAAGTTCTGATCGGACCTGTCTCGTTTGATGTTCACACCTTGCCCTTAATCCATGGCCAAGAAACACTTGAAAATACGGTGATTCCTGAATTGTCTCCAGAAATAGCCTTCACTGCAGTAAGTATGCCGAATCCGCATATCATTACACTTGTCGATGATATTGATCAAGATCAAGTAGCCGAGATCGGGAAAAAAGCGAATGAATTAAAAAGTGTGTTTCCCAAGGGCGTGAATGTCAGTTTCGTCAAAGATTTGGGTGATTCAAAAATCTTTGTCCAAACGTATGAACGCGGTGTGGGAATCACTAACTCATGCGGAACAGCGATGTCCGCAGCAAGCCTGATTACGTGCCGGCTAGGCATCAATCATCCCGAAAAAGATATTACAGTGTTAAACAACGGCGGTATGGTGCGCTGCAAAGTGAATGAACGGAAAGAAAGCAGCGGCTATTCTGTACTGCTTAAAGGAAACGCAACCTATGTCTTTTCTGGAACGGTTGAATTTGACTTCAACTCTCCAGAAGAATTTGTATTTGAACAAGAAGAAGAATTTAAACAAGAAGAAGCAAGCTATCGCAAGCTTGAAACGTATGCTAAAAGCGCCGTATAAAACAAAAGACAGTGGCCGTAAATGGCCGCTGTCTTTTGTTTATTTATTTTCGTAAAATCAATGACTGAAAGCTAAAAGAACCGCCAATCACATCAGGGGGAACCACATGGAACCTTTCACTTGAATGTCTTCATCCGTAAAGAAGCCTTCCCATACCCCTTCAGAATCAACGCCGCCATACACTCCCATAAAGAAGAGTCCGCCTGCCCTTAACACTCGCTTTATTCCTTCGAGTACATTTATAATCTCGCTTTTTGGTACGTGCAAAAGAGAATTCAATGCCCATGCAGCATCAAACGACTCATCTGCAAATGCTAAACTGTCAAAACTCATTACTTCTGCAGCCAGTCCTTTTTCCCGGCATAATCCAACCATCTCAGTTGATAAATCAAGAGACAGGGTGGACAATCCTTCTTGATGAAAAAATAGACTGTCACGCCCCGGCCCGGCACCAAGGTCCAAAAGGCTTTTTTTGTTATCACGCAAGAGCAGGTCAGCAAATATTTGTCTCTCTTCAACCTTCCATGTTTGCGTCTCCTGTCCGTTTCTGCTCATCGATTCTTTATCATAGGATTCTCGTAATTGCTGTTTTAGTCCTGTATTCATCTCTATAGTCCTTATGTACTCTTTACGGTCACTTTTCTTTCTTTATCAGTTGAACCATCACAGCAGCTTTGAATTTCAAAGGTTCCTGGCTTGAAAAAGTAGGGCAGCCGCCTTCTGAACCATGGCTGCATCGGCAAATGCTCCAACTCATCCAGTGAAATCCATATCGCCTCCCCCTCAGGAGGATTGTTCAGAAGTTCCCCTTCAAATTCTGTCGCCAAATAATTAAATACCATGTACCTTAAGTGCTCAGAGGGATTCACATATTCATCCAACCCTTTAAACGTAAGATTTCGTACGGTAAGCCCCGTTTCCTCCTTCACTTCACGTATCGCACCGTCAACCAGACTTTCCGGAAAATCCACTTTTCCCCCAGGGGCAATATAACCCGGAAAACCTTTCTTGTCTGGCCGATTGATCAACAAACATTGATCGCCGTTTTGTATCATGCACATCGTGTACAGCTGATGGTCAATCCCACTCGAAAATGACATATACTTCCCCCTTTGCCTCCCTATTCATTTCGGCACGCCGCTCCCTTTTTCCTCGTAAAAAAAGGATATGTCAGCTGACATACCCTTTTTTCCATGAGCTTTAATTTGAAACTGTCTTGTTTGCTGATTTCGATGCCGGGGTTGCGAATCCCGTAAAGATTGAGACAAAAGCAATGATGAAATGCAGCACGTTGTCTGCCGCAAGAAAATGGATTCCCGCAAATTCATGTGTGAATAAACCTAAGATTGCAACAAGCAGATACACAAATCCGAACACTTTCGCATACAATTTCGCCTTCGCTTCTGTATAATGGTTGCCACAATTCCTGAAGCTAAATGAACAATATTGTGGACCGGCGTAAGATGAAAGAATCCCTCCATCGGTATAATGAAACCAACAATTCCTAATACGATAAAAAAAATACCCAAAGTTCTAACAAATATTCGTGCAATCGTTTTCATCCTTTCATCCTAAATACTTTGTTTTCATCTAGCTAACGTTTCCATTCTTGATTTGGATCACAAAATAGTTAAAATTTACAATCGTATTTGATTGACGAAAAATTCCATTAAAAATACAATGAAAATAAACCACATAGTCAGTTTGATTTTAAAACTACTGAGGAGGATCCCATGGAAGCATCATTTTTTATTGAAAACAGAAAAAAACTAACAGATCAGCTCCCTGCTGAATCAACAGCTATTCTTTTTGCCGGCCAGGCCCCTTATAAATCTGCCGATGAACGATATCCCTTTACTCCGAACCGCAACTTTTATTATTTAACGGGGATTAACCGTCAAAACATCATCCTCGTCATGAAAAAGACGGAGTCTTCCGTGGAAGAGACGCTTTTCATCGAGAAAGCAGATCCTGTGATGGAAAAATGGATTGGCGCGTCACTGACAAAAGAAGAAGCTCAGAATCTTTCCGGGATAAAAAGCATTTCATATCTGGAAAGCTTTGAAACGTCCATGGCAAGAACATTTTTTGCAGAATCCGTAAAGAATGTATACTTAGATTTGGAGCGCAGAGAATGGTCTGAAGCACAAACCAAGGCTTTCTCCTTCGCAAAGCATTTACAGGAGCATTATCCTCATCTTGCGATTCAAAATGCGTATCCTCTCATTACAGAATTAAGAGTGTTCAAAACCGAAGAGGAAGTTCAAAAGATTAAGGAAGCCATCAACATTACGAAAGAAGGCATCTATAACGTACTAAAACATGCAAAAGCCGGTATGATGGAAAACCAGCTCGAAGCGCACTTTGACTCTATCCTCAAATCATCAGGCGTTAAGGATTTTGCCTTCCATACCATCTTGGCAAGCGGAAAAAAACGCTACTGTTCTGCATTATGAAGACAATGATTCTAAGATCAATGATGGTAATCTCATATTACTGGATCTTGGTGCTCAAAAAGACTATTACAATGCTGATATCAGCTTCACGTTCCCTGCTGATGGAAAATTCACTTCCCGTCAGAAGGAAATCTATAACATTGTTCTTAAAGCATTGAAAGAAACAACAGCCCTTATTAAACCAGGCCTAAAGTTCGCAGAATTAAATGAACACACCAAAGCCGTTCTCGCAGAAGAATGCATAAAAATCGGCTTATTTAAAGAAAAAGCTGAGCTGTCTAATTATTATTACCACGGCGTCAGCCATTTCCTCGGCCTCGACACTCATGATGTCGGTTCATACAAAGACCGTGTTCTTGAGCCAGGAATGGTCCTTACGATTGAACCTGGTTTGTATATTGAAGATGAAAGAATCGGCATCCGGATTGAGGACGACATTCTCGTAACCGAAGACGGTTATGAGAATCTTTCAAAGGACATTATTCGTACAGTAGAAGACATTGAAGCGTTCATGTCTGAAAATAAATAACAAAAAAAGAACCACAGACATGCTGTCTGTGGTTCTCTTTTATACTTACGAACAAACTGACACTTTAATTACCACCAGAAACGTCTAAAACCCCTGAAACCGAAGAAAGGAAAACCGAACAAACCGAAGCCCGGGAAAAAAGGTCCTACGAAAAACGGGTTGAAACCAAAACCTCCGAAACCAAAACCAGGGAAGAAGCGTTCAGATGCTTCGTCTCTGTGCTGCATAGGCATGATGAGATAAATGTTGTCATTATCATGGCTATGAATCTTTCCATGATAAATCTTACCGTCTGCCATCTCAATCTCACAGTTGGCTCCTGCATACTGCTTGCAGAGATGCATCCAGTGCTCTTTGTGGCTTGGGCTTACCTGGTACGCTTTATTGTCTTTCGGCATGTGATCGCCTGGCTTAATATTACTCATGTGTTCGTACAAGTATAGATCCTCCTTGTGTGGTATATAGCCAGTTTATTCTCTGAGACAAGGCTGGTTACCAAAATGGTTGTTTCACCTATACGTTAACTATCATTCCAAAGACACCGGCACATTTCACAGCTTGCCTAAACCAATTAAGTCAAGCCATCATATTCTAAGTTGAGGAGGTGTAAACTATGAGTTTTTTTGGCGGCGGCGGAGCTACTTTTGCTTTAATTGTCGTATTGTTCATTCTTTTGATTATCGTTGGATGCGCGTGTATCGGCTTCGGAGGCTTTGGGGGCTTCGGAGGCGGATTTGGCGGAGGCGGTTTTGGTGCAGGAGGAATTGGCTACGGCGGAGTCTATTAATTCATGTTTTACCGTTAAGTATAGTAGAAATCAAAGAAGATGTTTCTCATCAAGAGAAACATCTTTTTTTCAATATTGATGTTATTCCTCCCGTTCACCCTGGAAAAAAATGATGATGAATTTCAAAAGTTCCAGGAGAGAGATCAATGCAGCAGCCACATACGTAAGAGCCGCAGCGTTCAGTACCTTGTTCACTCCCCGCTCTTCCTCATTGCGGATAAATCCTTCAGTCACAAGATAACGTTTTGCCCGTGAGCTGGCATTAAACTCCACGGGAAGCGTAACGAGCTGAAAGAAGACAGCGAATGAGAAAAGCACAATTCCGATACCGATCAATGAGAACTGGTTAAGCAGAAATCCTCCAAGCAATAAAAATGGCGCCACTCCCGAGGTCAGGTTCACCAATGGAAACATACGATGACGCAGCGCTAATGCACCATAGGATTGCTTATGCTGAACGGCGTGGCCGACTTCATGAGCAGCAACAGAAACAGATGCGATGGAATCCCCGTAATATACCGGTTCTGAGAGGCGCACCACTTTCGAAACAGGGTCATAATGGTCGGTTAGCGTCCCGCGGACCGGTTCAACCGGGATATTGTGCAACCCGTTGTCATCCAGGATCGACCTTGCGATTTCAGCCCCAGTTTTCCCGGAATGAGCCTCTACTTGTGACCATTTCTTAAAATTCCCTTTAACTTTAAACTGCGCCCACAACGAGACAGCAAATGCAATGATGATCAAAAAATCCATCGGGTGAAAAAACATATCTTTATAAATCCTCCTTTTTTGTGCTCCGTATATTAAGAGATGTTTCGAGCCTTAGCCATATAAGCCAGTTTAGCTTTAAGCTCGTCTTCAACGTCTTGTCGGTTTCTTAGTTTTTCATTCAAAAAAAAGTGTTCTTTCCTATTTATCACGCCTTGACGGCAATAGGTTTCCAGTAAAATTCGGATTCCGCTATTTTCACTCCCCGCCTGGATATGCACTTCTTTTATTTCCTCTTTCATCAGTACAGCAGGGAAAAAAACAAACGTCTGAAGTGACCCGTTGAACTCTCCCGATTCTGCGCTTTCACGGAATCCGAGAGCGCCAAGTCCATAGAAAATCTGCAGGAAAGCATCCGTGCCCTTAAGCGTAACAGTTTCTGTATCCCATACATCCGTCCCATCCTCCAACTCGAGACGCGGACAGAGTGAATAAGAAACAGACTGGCAAGAGATCGGCAAATCTTCTGGCAATGGGTAAATAAATGGAAGAGTAATAACTTCATCTGCATCAATGACAAACTGTTCAGCTGCCGAAAGAGAGCCCATCACTTTGGTAGAGGGGAGGCCCTTTATTTCATACTCAACGAGCAGATTCACTGACAGCGAGTGGATCATCTGAGGAACTCCTCCTCCCCTTACCACAAGCTGGCCTTCTAATGTCCCTCCAAGCACATAAGTTGAGCCTGTAAGCTGCAGATCCACAGCGGCCCCGCCTTTACCAATCTTTGAAAAAATCGATTTAATCACAATCAACCTTCCTGTTGAAATGAGTGTTTACCGTTATATACGGACAACACTCTCTAAGGTTTCATTTTTGCACAAAAAAGCAGGCAACGGCTGAGCCATTACCTGCTGCTTAACGTTTTATCCGATAGGCTGCTGTCAGCATTACAAAAGAAATACTGATGCTTGCGAGGACGAGAAGCCAAGCCTCCCTCATGTTCCCTGAATCAATGGCAAGATAGATAGCGGTCGGAATCGTTTGAGTCTCACCCGGGATATTTCCGGCAAACATTAAAGTTGCTCCGAACTCGCCAAGCGCCCTTGCAAAGCTTAAGATTGCTCCAGAAATAATGGATGTCATTGAGAGAGGAACAGAAATAAGAAGAAAAACCTTCCATCTCCCGCCTCCATCTACCCTGGCTGCATCCTCGATCTCATGATTGACACCTTCAAAACCTGTTTTTGCCGATTGATACATAAGAGGAAATGCCACCACACTTGAAGCAAGAACAGCCGCCCACCATGTAAAAATGATCGGCTGATGAAACACCGCTTCGATCAGCTGTCCGGCCGGACTCCTCTTCCCAAACACAACAATAAGTAAAAATCCAATAACCGTTGGAGGAAGTACGAGCGGCAGCATCAGCATCGTTTCAATGATCACTTTTCCTTTAAAACGCCTGCCTGCCATAGTCTTACCCAGTATAACCCCGATGATTATCACGATGAGCCAGGCTGTTGCCGCAATACTGATGGACAAAGAGATCGGCTGCCAAATATCTGCTAACATAGTTCCTCCTCAGGATGAAAATTTTGTATGTAACATGATACGTCGATATTTATTATAGCGAATGAGGAAGTGATTTTACAAAAACTTGCCGCATCTCTAAAAAAGCCGAGCTCACAACCATGAGGTTAACTGAGCTCAGCCCTTTCGGATTAGTTACAGTGATCCCCCTTTTTACAAGGATGGCCGCCTGCATCAATCTGTATCGTCGTGTGTTCAATATGGTATTCATCATGCAGCAGGCTGTTTGCTTGTATTAACAACGCTTGTTGATCAATCCCGGTATCCGTAACCAGGTGGCAGCTGAAGGCCGGAAAATCTGAAGTGATTGACCAGACATGCAGATCATTCACCTCTTTTACTTCCTGAATGGATAATAGTGTTTGTTTAACCTTATCTATATTGATATTGGCTGGAGTCCCTTCCATTAAGATGTGGATGGTTTCTTTCGTTACCCGCCAGCCACTTATCAATACAAGGACAGCTACTATAACACTTGCTGCCGGATCCGCCCATCCCCAACCGAAGAACATAATAAGGAGGGCTGCGATAATCGCACCTACAGATCCAAGCAGATCTCCAAGCACATGCAGAAAAGCACTTCTTACATTTATGTTTTCGTCTTTATCGCCTCTCATCAGAATAAATGCAGCTATGATATTCACAATAAAACCGATGACTGACACGATCAGCATGCCAGAGCTGACAATACTGACAGGCTGTAAAATACGATGATACGCTTCCCAAAAGATATAGATAGCAATCGCAATCAGAGCAATTCCATTAATAAAAGCTGCTAAAATCTCAAAACGTTTGTAACCAAATGTTTTAGAATGAGAAGAGGCCCTCTTACCATACGTCATGGCTAAAAAACTTAATCCAAGTGCTGCTGAATCGCTCAGCATATGCCCTGCATCTGATAACAGCGCCAGGCTGTTGGTCATTATTCCACCGATGACTTCAACCACCATAAACAGAGTAATGATAATGAAAGCCCACTTTAATGCATCCTTATTTCCGCTGCCGTGATGATGGTGGTGCTGGTGATCATGAGAATGTCCCATAGCAATAATTCCTTTCATATATGAATATATGCTCATATATATATTATGGCAATGCATCCTGTTATGTGCAACCTTTTTAGGATGGATATAGAAAAAGCAGCCTTAAACGGCTGCTGCTGAAATTTCAATAAAATGGTCCTTCATATAACGACGATTTAATCACAGGTTTAAACGGAAGCCTGTATTTTTCCAGAACGGACTGTACCACCTCCCTCAGCCATTCAGGGCTTGTTGGCGATACATACACTTCATCAATTAATGTGTTCAAATTACTCTGTACATATGCCCCGTCTTTATGGTCAAAAATACGGTTATTCGGATTATCAAATGCGAGCAGTCGGATTTCGTTCTCATGACTGAAGGAACGGCGTTTGTAAAAGAGTGTTTCATAGGGATTCAGGCTCGCCATTTCAGAATTAAAGTTGATGTACTGAACCTGTCCGATATACGTATGAAACCTCTTATCCGATATGCAGCTGTATAATTTCTCCACAGTAGAGCAGATGGCGATGCCTTCATCGGACTTCAAGTACAGATTCCACATGGCCGCAGATTCCTCTTCGTTCAAGTGCCAGCAGTTCACTCCGACATAATCATGCATCTGCTTGATGTATTCGTGAAGCTGTCTTCGCTTCTCTTCTTTCGATAGTCGTTCATCCACAGGTATGGTCAAATAAGATAGAGGATCATTCAAAATATTATTAACATCCAGCGCCGAATAACTGCCTTCATGATTATCCACGAACAGCGAGGGTTTTGGAAAGAACAAGGATTTTTGATATAGCATACTGACAAACTTAGCAAAGTCCATATACTTCCATACCTTTGATTTTTCTGATAGCCGTCTGTTGTTTTTTATGTTGTATGTGTTGTTTTGATCAAACTGAGATTCGAATTTGACCAATGCCTTCTCAGCCCAGTATTCACTCATAAAACAATCCTTTCTACGATATCCCTGTTCATCGTTTATATTTTAATTCACCGTTTTCCATATCATCCAATCACGCTATATAGAAAAAAGCTTCTGATTATACAGAAGCTTTTCATGGTTTATACTTATGCCTGTCTTTAGCCTTTTATGAGGGGTTCAAAGACCTCTATTGCTATCCTATCCATCTAGCCGTTTGAGCAATTGCAAACGTAACGAGAATAGCGATCGCTGTAGGAATAATAAATGACAGGAAGGTCCATTTGGCACTCTTTGTTTCTTTATAAATGTTAACCAGTGTCGTACCGCACGGGAAATGAAGCAGGGAAAACAGCATCATATTCAACGCTGTCAGCCACGTCCACCCATGGCTAACAAAAATCTGTTTTAAATCACCGAGATTATCAACTTCTGTCATGGCTCCTGTAGAGAGATAGCCCATAATCAAAATCGGCAAGACAATCTCATTTGCAGGTAGCCCTACAAGAAACGCCATTAGGATGTAGCCATCAAGTCCGAGCATTTGCCCGAATGGATCTAAAAAATTGACAACATGCATTAAAATACTCTGATCCCCAGCATTCACGTTGGCCAGGACCCACGTCAAAATTCCAGCCGGTGCCGCCACTTTCACTGCTCTCATCAATACGGATAAAGAGCGCTGAAGTGAAGAACGGATCACTGTTTCCCAGAACTTAGGCCTACGGTAAGGCGGAAGCTCCAATGTATAGTGAGTTGGAACCCCTTTTAGAGCGGTTTTGGAAAGAACCCAGGAAACCAGAAAGGTCACTAGAATTCCAAAAAGAACGATTCCAACAATGACCGCTGTTGTCACGAACGATTTTGCACCTCCTGTGTAGCCGGCCGCCATAAACAGCGAAGCAAGGACAATCAGCGTTCCCCATCTTCCATTGCACGGAACAAAGTTGTTGGTTAAGATCGCGAGCATCCGCTCTCTTGGCGACTCGATAATCCTTGAAGACAGCATGGCGGCCGCATTACAGCCGAATCCCATCGCCATCGTTAAGGACTGCTTTCCGTGCGCCCCGACTTTTTTAAACACTCGGTCCATGTTAAACGCTACTCTTGGGAGATATCCGTAGTTCTCCAAGAGTGCAAACGTCGGGAAGAAAATCGCCATCGGAGGAAGCATCACGCTGATCACCCAGGTCGTTCCCCGGTACAGTCCTAAAACCAGCAGTCCGTGCAGCCAGTCTGGAGCATTCATGAACTGAAAAAGTGAGGTGATGTAATTCTCCAGCCATCCAAAAAAACTGGCAATCATGTCAGATGGAATATTGGCTCCGGCAATCGTCAGATAGAACACGATACCCAGCATAACGATCATGATGGGAAAACCCCAGATCGGCGACGTGAAGATAGCATCAAGCTTCTCCGTATGCTTATCACGTTTTGTCTTTCCATAGGAAACACTATCTTCACATAACTGCTTGCTCTCCTGATACAGATTTTGTACGATCTTGTCGCGAAGGTTAGGTGACGACATCTCTTTTGCTCTTTGGTACAACTGGTTTAAATCACCTGAATGGCCAGCTAGCTCTGATTGCATACTGTTTCCTCCTTCGCTTTTAATCTTTCATTCAACTCGTTCAGCAGGGATTCATCTCCGTCCAGCAAACGCAATGCTACCCATCGGGATGAAATACGGTCATCCACCACTTCTTTTACGAAAGGCTCCAAAGAAGCAATCCCGGCTTCAATTTCACCATCATATTTGACTTGTGCAGGTTCACACGTGATCTTTCCGGATACAATCCGATCAATCGTATCAAGCAATAAAGGAAATCCAGCCCTGTTTCTTGCGGATAGTTTAATAACAGGAACCCCAAGGCGCCTCGCCATTAAACGTTCATTGATCGTGATGCCTCTCTTATCTGCCTCATCGATCAGATTAATGCAGATGACCACATTCTTTGTCATCTCCAGGATTTGAAGAGCGAGGTTCAGGTTCCGTTCAAGAGAAGTAGCATCAACGACAACAAGTGTAATGTGAGGTTTTTCAAAAATGATATAATTTCTAGCCACTTCTTCATCAGCTGAATTTGAAAAAATGGAATAAGTGCCCGGCAGATCGATAAACCTGTACTGCTTATCTTTATGCCTGAAGGTACCTTCAGCAAGCGAAACCGTCTTGCCTGCCCAATTGCCGGTATGCTGCTTCAGTCCTGTTAAAGCGTTAAATAAGGTGCTTTTACCAGTGTTCGGATTGCCGGCTAAGGCTACACGAAATGTATCAGTCATGCTGTATCAGCTCCCCCTGTATTCTTGTGCTCTCTTCTTTCCTTAAAGCAATCGTCGTTTGGCTCACCCGAAAAGCAATGGGATCCCCCAGGGGGCTTTTTCTTATAACCTCCACAACAGCACCCGGCACAAAACCAAGATCCAGCAGCCTTCTTCTCATCACACCTTCGATCTCCATGGAGGTGATTCGAATGAAGTCGCCTTTTTTGCCATCAAACAAATTTCCACATTTAGTCCCATCCATTTATTTTTCCTCCGCTCTCATTTGTTTCCCTGGAGCAACATTTGCTTATATCATATGTATATACATTGTCTTTGTCAATGTTTCTAAAAAAATAAAAAAGGGTGTCCCAAAAGACGTATAGAACGACGACTTTTTTAGGACAGCCAAGTAAAAATTCGCAAATAAGTTATTCTTTTTCCTTTTTGGGCCTGAATGTGTGGGTTTCAGGGAGTTTAATGCGTTTCGGAGTGTGTTTGGTTGGAGTTTATAGGGCAATCGGGCGCCTGGGGTATATAATTTGGCGGCTGAAGCAACTATTCAGGCGCCTTGAGGGAAAAATTTGGCGCCTGAACAGAATAATCGGGCGGCATCCATTTTTACCCTCTCATACATGATCAAATATGATCTATCGACTCCCAAAAATAAAGGGGCTGTCCAGAAAGTCGAAAATTGACCTTCAGGCAGCCCTTTTTTGGCTTGAAAAATCTTCAATGAAAAGTTAATTGAAGTGGAAGATGCGAGACTCCTCGAAAATGAACTTCACATTTTCTTCGTGCGATAAAAAGGCTCACCGCACGCCCCGCGAAAGTAGGAGCTCGCGCCGATAAAAGCGAGCAGCCTGGAACGGAAATCAACAGCTTACAGACTTCTTGGACAGCCCCTCCCTTTTCTCTGCTTCTTATAAAGCTGAATCTGTTGTTTCCACCCTGGCTTTGCGGGCTACACTGCATATCAAACTCTCCTTCAATCCCGTTCCTGACCAGAACATGGAATTTACTGGCCGAACTTACTGATTTACTGGCCAAACTCTAAAAATACTGTCCCAAATTCAACTTTTACTAGCCAATACTTGATTACGGTAAACTAGCCACACTGCAACATGCCCTTAAATCAAAAAAGAACAGCAGATTTATCTGCTGTTCTTCTCCATTAGAATCTCTTTCAATTCTCCCCAGTCTGTGACGCGTTCGGCTTTGTAATGCCTGTTATACGACTGGTCCTTCACAAAGATCTTCAGTGTATCGCTGGACAGTGTCTCCAGGACTCTTGGTTTATCATCGAAATAATAATCCAAACCTAACTCTTCGATGATTTTTACCTTTTCATGGTCTTTCATCCCGCAGAAAAACTTTTCTTCCTCTACTGGAAAGCCTTGCTGAATCATCCATTCCATTGTACGCTCGCCATGTTCTCCGGGACGGGCAGTAATGTAATAGATTTCATGGCCCTGCTGATGAAGCTCCTGCAGCGTTTCTACTGCCTTTGGATATGGAGGACAGGATGTAAAATATATTTCTTCGAGCGACCTGTTCCACATCTCTTTGCCCTCCTGATCACTGAGGCCGAACGGATGATGAATCTCCACCGTTTTCAATTCCCCAAAAACATCCAGTGCAATCTTTTGATTTAATTTCTTATTGTAAATGGAAAACGCGTAGCCTCTTAAATTAATCAATGTATCATCTATATCAAAGCCGAATTTCATGTGACTCTCCTTACTTCCCCTGATACACCGGGTAACCGGTGAATTTAAAATCTTTGCCTGTTTTTTCGACGCTCAAATCCTGCAGTTCAACCGCATCACTCATCTTTTCGATGCCCGTTCCTTCAAGAAAAGTAGGCGCAAGGCTTCCGCCCACCAGTTTGGGTGCCATATAAACCACCATTTTATCAACGAGCTGATGTTGAAGGAAAGACGCGATAACGGCTCCCCCCCCTTCAATCATAAGTGATGAAACGAGCTTTTCTCCGAGCAGGTCAACGACTTCTACAGGGTTCACCTGATCGCCGGGGCTTTTTGTTACAAAAACAGAGACCCCAGCATTTTCAAGCTCTTTTCTTTTCTCTGCACTGGCGCGCTCGGTCGTAAAGATCCACGATTCTGCTTTGCCGTCCTGAACAACCTTTGATTCAAGCGGGATTCTTAACGTTGAATCGAGGATTACCCTGATCGGATTGCGGCCGTTTGGAATCCTTGTTGATAACTCAGGATCATCCTTGATCACCGTATTGACACCGACAAGAATCGCCATGTTTTCGTTACGGATGTGATGAACGTCTGTCCGTGCTTCTTCCGACGTAATCCACTTGCTGTCTGAAGTGTAGGTAGATATTTTGCCATCAAGTGTAACCGCTGATTTAGTCGTTACGAACGGTCTCTTCTGGACGATAAATTTGTTGAATACTTCATTCATGGTTTGCGATTCACGCTCAAGAACACCAGTTATGACCTCAATACCCGCTTCTTTTAAAATGGCGACGCCTCTGCCTGAAACGAGCGGATTAGGGTCGAGACTTGCGATCACTACCGTTTTAAGACCGGCTTTCACAATGGCTTTGGCACATGGCCCTGTCCTTCCGTGATGTGAGCAAGGTTCAAGGGTAACATAAATCGTTCCTCCTATTGTCTTCTCACCCGCCATCCGGATCGCATGAATTTCAGCGTGTGGTTCACCCGGCTTTAAATGTGACCCAATTCCAACGATTCGGTTATCATTAACAATGACAGCTCCGACCATGGGATTGGGATCCGTTTGGCCCTTCATCGCTCGTGCGTTATCAAGTGCCAGTCTCATATAAAATTCATGATTAGCCATTTGGGCAGCCTTCTTCCTCTTTTAAGTGTCCGGAGCGGGCTATCTTTGTATTCAGGTAAGTCTCATTAAACTCTGAAACATCTCCCCATAATGGTGTCCGACCTGACAGATGCATGCCTGAGTTTTTTAACGCCTCCAGCTTTTTAGGGTTATTTGTAATTAATGTGACGGGTTTTTTACGCAGCGCTTTTAATACATCTATAGCGTCCTCATAGTTCCTTGAATCATCCACGAATCCTAAGTTCAGGTTGGCTTCTACTGTATCGTAGCCGTTTTCCTGAAGAACGTAAGCCATCGCTTTTGAGAATAAACCGATGCCCCTTCCTTCGTGATTGGCAAGGTAAAAGAGTGCGCCAGTTCCATGTTCCTTAATCATCTGCATGGATTGCTTTAATTGAAATCCGCAGTCGCAGCGTTTGCTTCCGAAAATATCTCCTGTATGGCAGATGGAATGCATGCGAATTAAGGCATCTTCATTGTATTCAAAGTCTCCGTACACCAATACGCTTGACTGCTGGTATTCGGCCAGGTTGTCAGAAGACAATTTTTCAATAATTTTTTCGTAATCATCCGTAATTTCATCTCTTTGAAGCCAGCAATACCATTGAAAGACGACTGTTTCCCCGTAGAGGTTCACAGGCATTCGAATCGGTCCGACCAAATAGATGCCGCCCCCTTCAGGTGTTTTGATCAGCTGAATTTTATCTTCAAGTATGGAAAGAGCTTTATATTCAAGTTTAGATTGTTTCATTATGTTTAATCCCCTTTTATATGAAACAGATGTTTGCTTTAAATTTTATCATTCTGTTTTCTTATTTTGCAAAGCTGACTGACTGACTATCCCAATTAAAGGAATGTTCTTATGTATTATATACTACCAACAAATAAAAAGTAAGTAGGTATTAAAAAGTATTGAACAAAAAAACCGCCCTTTTAATAAAAGACGGTTTTCTATCATGTCATTAAAATATCGATCCATATTTTTAATGCTGTTACATGATCAGCACTGCAATAATATACTGCAGGACTTTTAAATTCATTTTCTTTCCTGCCTTAACTCCAAACGGAGCAGCAATTAAACTAACGATCAGCATGACGACAGCCGGATGGTACAGAATCTGCCCGGTCGCCATTTTTCCGATGACTGATCCGATGGATGATAGAAATGATCCCAACAAGGAAGGAATGTACAATAGGATCGGATAATTACCTTCGCTCCGCCTATGCCCAGCATACCTGAAATAAAAGAGCCGATGTATCTCTATTTTTTAATTACATAACTTAAAAAACTTATACCATCCAAAAATGGACTGCCATCTCCCTGGCAGCCCATTTTTTTTATAGATACTTCCGATGCACACTCTTCCCGTCATAAGTAAACAAAACAGGCTTCTCTTCAATTTTCGTCTCGATATGCACGGGTCTGCCCCACAGCTGGTTCACATAAGGCAGTACTTTCTCCAAATATTTCACATCCAGCTCGATTCCTTCGAACCAGTGCTTCAAGTACAGCTCGCCATTTTTCAGGTAATCCCCATCGTTTACCGTTATATAAGGAAAGCCGCCGTTGACGCGCATGCCGACTAGCTGGTCGCGCACGCCTTCCCAATCTTTATCCACGACCTTGTAGTCCCTCCCCTGCTTTTGGAAAAGGTACATGTCTTCACGCTGACAAAGATCCTTCGTCAAGTAGTTGCGGATGAAGGACATATCGGATTCCAGTTCACGGACTTCAAACATCTTCTCGCGGCCTGACCCTGGTTTTACTCCCTGCTTGAGCAATTCTTCATCCGGATCATTATACCGTTCTTCGATGTCCTTAAAAATCTGCAGCCCCATATAGTAAGGGTTGATGGAGGTTCTTGACGGCTGAACAACCCCCGCGTTCAATTTGGCAAACTCAATGGTCTCATGAGTGGTCAGATCCATTTCCTGGAGGATTTTAGCGTGCCAGTAGCTGGCCCAGCCTTCGTTCATGATTTTCGTTTCGAGCTGCGGCCAGAAGTAGAGCATTTCTTCTCTCATCATGGAGAGAATATCGCGCTGCCAGTCCTCCAGCTCTCTGCTGTATTCTTCAATAAACAGCAGGATGTCTTTTTCCGGCTGAGGAGGGAAGAGCTTTCTTTTCACAGTAGTCGGCTTATCATTATTGCTTTTTGGTTTATCAATGTTCCAGAGATCATCGTAAGGCGTTTCTCTTTTTACAATTTCCTCTTCTTCTTCATCTTCAAGGTTATAATTTAGCCGATTTCGCATAATGGACGGATCAATGTGTTCTTGTATGGCGAGTACTGCATCCAGGAATTCCTCGACCTCCCGTTTTCCATGAACCAGTTCATAGTGAGAGACTCTTTCTGCTGTGGCCGTCATGCTTTCTACCATATCCCTTCTCGTGTTGGAGAAGCGGACATTGTTTTTAAAAAAATCACAATGAGCAAGAACATGGGCGATAATCAGCTTGTTCTGGATCAAAGAGTTCGTATCCAGTAAGAACGCATAGCATGGGTCAGAGTTGATCACGAGCTCATAGATTTTGCTTAATCCCAAATCATATTGCAGCTTCATTTTGTGGAATTGTTTCCCGAAACTCCAATGAGAGAACCTTGTCGGCATACCATACGCACCGAATGTATAAATAATATCCGCAGGGCAGATTTCATAGCGCATTGGATAGAAATCAAGGCCAAAACCAGAAGCAATTTCAGTAATTTCCGAAATTGCCATTCCAAGTTCTTTATTTTGCTGATCCCAGGTCAAGATTGTTCCCTCCTCTATCATCTCTTTCTTCAATTTATGATGGAAAAATTGATTTCATGAGGAAAGGACAAAAACTTATGTGGCCAAGTATGAATATTTGTCTTTTCTGTCCATAATATTTGTACGCTTAAAAGAGGAGACACTTATGGAATTTTTTTATCGAGCATTCATGATATTTCTGTTTGGCTATTTGTTTTTAAGATTTACGGGAAAAAAGGCTGTATCTCAAATGCACAGTTTTGACATGCTTTTTATCTTGATTATTGGCAATGTGATCAGTCAGCCGCTTCAAAAGGACAGTGTTTGGAAAGCTCTTTTGTATACGTTTATGATTGTGGTGTTTTATAAAATTTTCATGTGGATTTCTATGAATAATAAATTACGGTGGATTCTTTATGAGAGCCCGACTGTCCTAATCCGCAACGGGGACATTGACCGGAAAGGCCTGAGAAAGGTACGTCTCCCGGTTGATGAACTTCTTGCACAATTAAGAGTACTGGGCTACACGGATACCCGGAATATTGCACTGGCCGCGATGGAAGACAACGGCCAGATCAGCGTCATCCCAAAAGCCAATTACAGGCCTGTACAGCCCGGGGATTTAAAAGTAAAAGTGAAAAAGGAATTTATCCCTATTCCTGTCATCATGGATGGCCAGATCATCGACCATAATCTAAAATACCTTAAACTGGAGAGAGACTGGCTGTTAAAGAGAGTAAAGCAAAAAGGAGCGGAAATACAAGATATTATTTTAGCGACCATTACAGATTCAGGAACGCTTCATATCGATACAAACAATCCGCACAACGAGGATAAAGGTCCCTATTCCTACAAACCCGGAGAGGATAATTAAAAAAAGCAGCCTAACGTTTAGGCTGCTTTTTTTATGTAAACGAAATTAACTTCTTGGTGCCCAAAGAATAATCGAGACTCCAGCGATGCAAACCAGTGCTCCGATCCAATCGTAGATGTCTGGCACTTTCCTATCCACAAGCCATCCCCAGAGAACAGATAAAACGATAAACACACCGCCATAGGCAGCATACACTCTTCCAAAACTCGGGAAATTCTGAAGCGTAGGAATAATGCCATATAGTACAAGAATTAGACTCCCGGCAATCGCATATCCAATCGGCCTGTTCTCTTTGATTGTAAGCCAGACCAGGTATCCGCCTCCGATTTCAGCCAGTCCCGCGAGTATAAACAAAATTGCAGCCTTCATGCTTGTCTCCTTCCATATCACTCGTTTCTCAATTATCCATGACTCAACCGTTCAGCACCAGCATGACATAAAGTCTGCCCTCATTTCGAATATAGTAATGGATTTTAATAGAATGAATGTTTAAAAAGCAAATTAGCGTGGGATATTACATTATGACTAAAGGAGGTTTCACTCAAATGTCCTTTTTATGCAGTGTACTTGGAGTTTTGGGAATCGCCTTATGCAATGAGATTAAGCATTCCTATATAAAAAAAGCAAAAGCGAAACCGGCAAAACGCCGGCTTCAGACAAAAAAACCAATCGTATAAAACAAGCAGGGGCTGTCCAGAAAGTCGAAAATTGACCTTCAGGCAGCCCCTTTTTGGCTTGAAAAATCTTCAATGAAAAGTTAATTGAAGTGGAAGATGTGAGACTCCTCGAAAATGAACTTCACATTTTCTTCGTGCGATAAAAAGCTGCCGGAGCCTTCCTTGTCCTGCGGGACAGCGTGACAGGTGAGACTCCCGCCGGTGCTTGCACCAAAAAGTAGGCGTTCACGCCGGTAAGGCTCACCGCACGCCCCGCAAAGTAGGAGCTCGCGCCGGTAAAAGCGAGCAGCCCGGAACCGAAATCAACAGCTTACAGACTTCTTGGACAGCCCCTTTCACCTAACTACTTTCATTTTGATTCTCTACGAGTCCTCTCAGGACTTCAAAGAAAATCTGGCCATCATCCACACTCAGATGGACAGTATCCACTTGTTTTGTGAACCCGAATGCCATTCTAACGGTCTCAGGCTTGATCAGCTTAATCTCAAAAGCCGGCTTTTCCTTGGAGAACTCCAGCAATACAGCATCAAATGTCCGCTTTTCCTCAACTTTGGTTAATGGTTCATGTCCAGTGTACCGCTCTATACTTTGAATGTTAGAAACAGCTATTGTTAATGATTTTGCAAGGCCAGGCTGTAAGACCAATTCCTTTTCGTTAAGAACAAAAGGACAGGACCTGATCGCCTGGATATCTCCAAGAAAAAACAGGATCGTATACACATTGAGAAGCAAAAAGGCCCAGGCTGCCAGTCCACTCCATTGCATAAGCAAATAATGAAAACCAATGGACTCAATCAACAAAGCATGAATAAGCATAAAACGAAAAGCGATTGCGGCTGTTTTTTTATGATAAGTAAAGATTTGGCCGCGTAATCGCCTTTCTTTCTTCTTCCATGAGAAAAAAGCATAATAAAGGACCGTCATCTCAGTGAGGATACACTCCATCGCCCTCGTCATGGTCATATGTAGAGATAAAGTCTGCCTCATTCTGTTATTAAAATAAGCTGAGATTGGTTCTCCCCCACGTACCGCTGATATAGCTTTCATCAGTGTGATTGCCGTATAAAAAAGGATGTAGAGCTCATAAATGATTAAAATACCTTCAATACTGAATAACAAAAAAGGGAAGCCATTCGTGTGAGGAAGTTTTTGGGCTGGAACAATCATTTTTGCCAGCCAGCAGGCGGCGATCACAACAAGGGGGACATATTTTAGAGAGTATCGTTTACGGATAATGAACACGTAAGAAAGCAAAGGAATCACGATCAGAAAATCAAAGAGAGTGGCAAGCCCGATGTTTTTTGGCAAAGGAGCCATAAACTCAAGCCGATATAAAGAAAAATGGCAGAGGATTATGAGGATGCTTAACGAGAAAAACAAAAAAAGGTTTTTGTTTTTAGAGAGAATCATTTATATCACCTCTTCTATTTCCATTATATAACATAAAAAGAAAAGGTGCTGGATCGTCACGATATTGCCATCATTTATTTGTATGCTTTTGTGCAGTGGGAAGCCCATTTTTAGAGCCTATCGCATAACCCAGCGTACCAAATATGAGAATGGCAGTACACACAAAAGGCACAGCCCACTGAAAACCTCGAAGATACAGGTTCAGTTGAAAGATGTGCTTTCCGTACTGAGACCCGATCGTAAAGTAAACGACTACCCAAACCCGCAGGATAGGTAAGAGCACAAACCGGTAAAAAGAAAGCCGGTTACTGCCTACCACAAACGGCATAAGCAGCCTTAACCCCGGCACGAAAAAACTGAAGATGAGAATTTTATCTCCCCACCGATGGAGCATTTACCAATGCATAACTTAGTGTCAATCGATTGATCTATTCCTGATCAAACCATCCCTTTTTTCTAAACCAAAAATACATGCTTAAGCCTAAAGCAGTCATGCATCCAAGGATGATAAAGTACCCATTATGCCAGTTAAGCTCGGGCATATACCGAAAGTTCATGCCGTAAATTCCCGCAATAAACGTCAACGGCATGAAAATGGTTGTGATGACTGTCAGTGTTTTCATAATGTTATTCATTTTATAGGAATTAAGTGATATATAATTATCACGGATATCCGAGGTCATTTCCCGATTGGAATCAATCATCTCGCTTAATTTTATGAGGTGGTCATAAACATCATGAAAGTAGGCCTTTTTATGCTCAGAGATCATAAACCGTTTAGATTCCAAGATGCGGTACATGAGATCACGCATAGGAAAAATAGATCTCCGCACTTTCAGCAAATCACCTCGTACATCAAATGTCTGCTGGATTAAAGAGTGTTTGTTCCCTCTCTCATAGTTGTTCTCAATATCAAGCAGATGATCCTCGATATTTTGAACGATTGGAAAGTACGTATCAACGATCTTATCCATAATTTTATGTCCAACTTCAATCGGGCCGATGGCAGAATAATCACGAACCGACTGAAAATAGTTCCAGGTGGAATCCAGCTCTTTCAATTCATCGAAATGAAAAGAAACGATAAAATTTTCTCCAATAAAAAGGTCCACTTCTTTTGCTGAAAGAGAATGGGAATCCAAAGCATGCATAACAAAAAAACTATAGCCTTGATAATACTCCAGTTTAGGGCGCTGAAGGAACTGGAGACAGTCCTCGATCGCCAGGGGATGGAAGTGAAAAAGAGTACTGAGAAGCTTGATTTCCTCTTCACCAGGATGAGTGAAATCTACCCAGTACCATGCAATTTGATCGTCTGATAATGATTCAACGGACGGTTGCAGCAAAACTTCGTGATCTTTTGTGACAGACATTATTCTAAGCATTTCGGTTTTTCCCCCGGTTACTTCAGTCTATTAAACGGGCTGCATCTGCAGCATCGTGTTCTCATTAAGCAAATTTAAAACCACTTCATATGCGCTTTTTTCTTTATGGTTCTCAAAATAGCTCATTTTGCGCAGGATGCCCTTTACTTCAGGCTCATTTTCTAATACAGAAGCGATCTGTTCTTCGAATGGTTTTTCCTCGTTGAGCTGAATGATTAAGTTTTCACTGATCAGCTTTTTCAGGTTGATCTGTTCCTGGCCCGGCAATGCGGAATGAACAAAAATAGGCAGTCTTTTCTTCAAAGCCTCACTGATGGTAATACCGCCCGGCTTTGTCACAATGGCATCAACCTGTTCGTACAGATGGTTCATCTCTGTCCGGGTGGAAATATAACCCTTCGGCCTGATGTTAGGATGATTCCACGAAGACAGTTCTTTATATAGTCTCTGATTTTTTCCGCAGAGAACCGTATACCGGTAATTGGAGTCCTCCTTGATCTGTTTAAGAAATCCTTTGATCTTGCCAAGCCCGATGCTTCCGCCTGAAATCAGGATGTGCTTCTTCAGTACCGGACGCCAAGAGAAATAAGCTCTAATATCTTCATTAACAGGTATTCCTGTAATAATGATCTGATCCCTTTCAATCTGGTGTCTGGCGACAAGTTCTTTTTTCATTGAAGAATCGCTGACCAAATGATAATCGATCCCTTTTTTTCCCCAGATGTCATTAATAAAGAAATCAGTATACACGTTAACGACCGGAACCTGGATCAGTCCCCTTTTCTTCAGGCGGTTAATAATTGCTGAAGGGAAACAGTGTGTGCATACGATCACGTTCGGTTTCTCTTCCCGAAGCATGCGCAGCATCTTGTGTTCAAAAAGGAGCAATTGATGGGGCATAGCACCCCTTTTCTTAGCCGGAGTGTACATCACGTGATGATAGATCCAATCATACGTTTTAGGCATGGTATGAATCCATTTTAAATAGGTCGTTGAAATCACTTTCTCTAGCGGTTTATTCCAGTAGCTCAAAAAGTCAATTTTCTTGCAGATAATATGCTCATCGCTGCTCTGCTGTATGGATGACATTAAAGCATCAGCAACTTGATGGTGACCAGAAGGCATTTGGAACAAAGGCAAAAATAATATTTTTTTCATAAAAAACCCTCCCCTACAAACCTTCTAAATCCTGTTTGCAAATTTCTTTCTAAATACTGTTATCAAAAATAAGAGCAAAGCCGCTGCAGCAATCCATGGCAGGTACTTCAATTTAATCTGATCACCAAAAAAATAGCCAATGCTGACAAAGGTAGTTGTCCATAATGCACTCCCAATGAGCGAAAGCAGGACGTAACGATAAAAGGAGTATCGGCTGATTCCCGCAATATAAGGAGCAAGCTGGCGTAGTCCAGGCAGATAGAAACCAAATAAAACAGTCGTCTGCGCATGTCGATGAAACCGTCCCTCGACCACTTTCCATCGATCCGGTGTTATTTTTATATATTTTCCGTATCGTTCAATAAAAGGCAGACCGAGCTTTCTGCCGATCCAGTAGGAAACGAGCATCCCTGCAAACGTACCGAAAAAAGCATAAAGAAGACTGGTCCCAAATGCAAAATGGCCTTTTGCGATGAGAACTCCAATCAGAAACATAAACGATTCTTCAGGGGCAGGAATACCTACGATTCCACAAAACAAAACGATAAGAATAATCCAATGCCCATAACTTTGCAAATAAGATATGACGCTGTCTAGACTCATATTAACCTCGTTCATTGTTTTTCTTAATTTCTTCAAGTGACACAAACCGGTACCCCTTTTGCTGCGCAAACTCTAGAAATTCACGCAGAGCTTCAAGCATAACCGCCGGTGCCTCATCATCCGCTCCCGGATTGTCTCCGCTATCATGAAGCAGAAAGATCCGTCCCCCACCAAGATCTTTTTTCAGCCGTTCTGCCAATTTTTCTTTTCCCTGTGATGCCTTCCAGTCTTCATTAATCGATGACCACATAATGGTCTTGTACGCCCTTGAAGCAGAGAGTGAAAAAAGATTAAAACGGCCCCAGGGCGGGCGATAATACATCGGGGCATTCCCTGTGATTTTTTTTATCGATTGAGCACAGCCTGATATTTCTTCACGCAGGCGATGCGGAAGTAAAAACCAGCTGTTTGAATGAGTCTGGTGGTGAATTCCAACAGCATGTCCTTCTTTACTCATCCGCTCTACCAGATGAGGATACCTTTGTGCCCGTTCTCCTACGACAAAAAAAGCAGCTGATGCATGGTATGACCGCAGAAGATCAAGCAGCTTCTCAGTGTAGACGGGGTGCGGGCCATCATCAAAAGTAAGTGCAATCCTGAAATCCTTATCTCCGGACTTCATAATACGTAACGAGAACGTCCTGATCAAAACAGTTGGCAACATGCCATAACACAGGAAAAGCAGCAATAAGAGAGAAACAATTAATACGATTATCATCATTCCCCGTGATAAGCTCCCTCAAGCTCATAGACTGCTTCTGAAAAAGAATACAGCTTTTCTTCACATCTCTTCAGGCATTCTTTAGAATGGAAGGAAAGCTCATGTTTGAAATAATCTCTCTTCATGATTTTTCTGTGCCACCTTTTTAAGCGCATGAGTTCCATTTCATTTTCTTCGATGTCGCCAAATTGATCCTGGCCTGTTTTGATTTCGTCTTTGATACTTTGCAAGAAGCGGCTGCAGCTTTCAAGCAGTTCCTCATACTCCATAGCTCTCTGCGCATTAAACAATTGTATGAGTTCTTGCTGGGAGTAATGAGAGAACTTTACGATCTCAACCATAAAAGACTCTCCGCGGTGCTCACCAATCAACGTTCTTAATTTAGCCAGCTTATTTTCAATATCGGGTGTTTTGGGCACCAGACATACTGATTGCTGGATATACAGCACACCAAGTGCTTTTAAATTCCTCCAGATCCTTACTCTCAGAGTAGAAGGCTCTGCAGGAACTTTATATGAAAACAAATACCATGTCCTGTTTTCTTCCATAGGGTTCACACCTTATATTATTTAGATATCATGTTGCCATAATAACATAAATAACAATTGTTGCAACAAAAATCGAAACAGTTGTTTCGTTTATGGAGAGCTTTTGATATTCCCATCTTTCAAAAAGAAGGTGAAAGAATTGAAATCATTCATTATTAAATGGAAACAAATAGCCAAATCATTCAAACAGAATATCGCTGTATTGTATTTTGCCTATCGGAATCCAAAGACTCCTTTGCCGGCACGCATAGTGCTGCTTATTGTCATTGCTTATGCTTTCAGTCCCATAGATCTAATCCCTGACTTTATTCCTGTAGTCGGTTACCTGGATGATTTAATTCTTCTTCCAATTGGAATATGGTTTGCAATCCGGCTGCTTCCAGCTGAGGTCCTTATGGATAGCCGAGAAAAAGCAGCCAACCATAATAATACCGGCAAACCTTCCTATTGGATTTCCGGAGTGTTAGTCATCATAATTTGGATTGCTCTGGCATGTTGGCTCTTCTACAAAGTTATTCATTAACTTAAAAAATAGGCTGTTTTCGTAACCTTTGCTGCTCTTAGGAGTAGTTGATTTCCGTTTCAGGAGGCTCGCTTTTACCGGCATAAACGCCTACTTTCGCGGGGCGTGCGGTGAGCCTTACCGGCGCCAGCGCCTACTTTCTCGGCGCATGGCGCCTGTGGGTCTCACCTGTCCCGCTGCTCCCGCAGGACAAGGAAGGCTTCGGCAGCGTTATATCGCACGAAGAAAATGTGAAATTCATTTTTGAGGAGTCTCGCACCTTCCACTCCAATCAACTTATCAATGAAGGTTCTTTACTTGTTCCTAAAGCAACAATCTTTTAGAAAAGAGCCAAAAAATAAAAAGAGAAGGACTATTATTAGTCTTCCTCTTTTCAATATGATTTTTACTGACCGATGATTATTTTTTCTTTTGGGTAATGAAAATGCTCCACAACCGTCTTTCCGCGGATAATGAATAGGAAGGAAAGAACGCCGATCCTTCCGATAAACATGAGCACCATAAGGATTATCTTTCCTCCTGTACTCAGGTCAGGTGTAATTCCTAAACTTAGACCTGTCGTCCCAAATGCCGAACATACCTCAAACACAATTTTTTCGATAGGCAGCGGGTCGGTTACTGCCAAAAACAGTGAGGCCGCACTGCAAATCAGAAATGCCACAATCAAAACGATAAAAGACTTCTGAACGTCTTCAGTCATCACTTCCCGGCCAAAAACTTTTATTGAATTCCGGCCTTTTGCATAGAACCATATAGCAAGAAAAGCTACGGCAACGGTAGTTGTCCTGACCCCGCCCCCTACACTGCTTGGCGAAGCGCCGATAAACATCATTGCGCTAAGAAATAGATTCGTGGGTGTTGAAAAATGATTCATATCCATTGTCGAGAGCCCCCCGCTCCTCGTTGTCACCGACTGAAACAGAGAATAGAATAACGTTTCATGCCATGTCTTATCGGCAAGAAAATGTCCTGCTTCAAACACATAGATTCCCACCGTCCCCATTACGACAAGGATAAAAAAAGTGACCGTCGTAATTTTAGTAAACAGCGTAAAGTTATATCGTTCCTTGTATTTCCTTTCGGCTATAAAATTCTTTACTTCGATCAGCACTGGAAAGCCTATAGCGCCAGCTGTAATTAAAATCATGGTCAACAGCTGAATGAAATAATCATCCTTAAATGGAATTAAGGACTGACCCGTAAGATCAAAGCCCGCATTGGTCGTTGCGGTAACTGATGAAAAGAAACCATGGTATAACGCTTCTTTCCAGGACGGATAGTACTTTAAAAACAGAAAAGTAAAAAGAATCATACCAATGAACTCAATAATCATAATTAAGCTAAGGATTTGTCTCATGAGGTTTACAAGTCCGGACAGTGTGGACTGGTTTTGATCGGTCATGATTAATTGCCGCTCTCTCATCCCGATTTTCTTTCCAAGCAATATCCACACCGCGGTTCCCATCGTCATCACACCGACACCGCCGATTTGGACGATCATCGCCAAGGCAATGACACCGCCAGAGTTGAAGGTCTCATGTATGGTTACAACCGAAAGGCCGGTGACACTCACCGCACTGACCGCCGTAAACAGAGCATCAACAAACGTCACCGAGACGCCAGGATTGTGAAATGCCGGCAAACTTAATACACCAGTCGCAATGATGACAGAAATAAGATAAAAAAGAACGATGATCTGAACTGAGGTTAAAAAGAATCCGCTTTTGGTTTTATCCTGTTTTACTCCAAGCACTATTTTCACAACCCTGTCTAATCATATATCTTGTTTAAATGATACCCTATTCCAAACCTTGGACAACAGTATCAGTGAATATTTTTCTTTTTAAATCTGCCGCCCTTTACATCATGAATATTTCCCACCGCTAAGAAGGCCGTCGGATCAATATCATTGACGATATTTTTCAGTTTCGCTTCTTCCAGCCTGGTGATTACGGTAAAAATAACTTTTTTATCGTCTCTGGAGTATGCACCTTCCCCATTCAGATAAGTTACACCACGGCCAAGTCTGGCAAGAAGGGCTTCGCCTATCCTCATATGTTCATCACTGATGATCCATACAGATTTAGACTGATCAAATCCATCAATGGTAACATCTATGACCTTAAAAGCGATATAGTAGGCGATCAAGGAATACATAGCGCGGTCCCATCCAAATACAAACCCTGCGCTTGCAAGAATGAAGATGTTAAAGAACATCACCACTTCACCAACAGAAAAAGGTGTTTTAGTATTGAATAAAATGGCTAAAATTTCTGTTCCATCAAGAGATCCTCCATAACGGATGACCATACCGACGCCCACCCCTAAAATAACACCGCCGAATACTGCGGCCAATAAAGGATCATCGGTTAAAACGGGTACAGGATGAAGAAAGGATGTTCCAATAGACATGATAATGACACCAAATAATGTAGAAATGGCGAAGGTTTTTCCGATTTGCTTGTAACCGAGGAAAAAGAATGGAATGTTTAACACGACAAGAAACAAGCCAAGATTCAGCTTTGTTAAATGAGACAAAATAATGGAGATACCAACGATTCCCCCATCAATGATCTGATTGGGAACGAGGAAAATTTCAAGGCCTGTAGCTACGAGCAATGCCCCCAGGGCTATAAAAATTACCCTTTTAAAAAGATTGGTCTTTGTAATTTTCTTATGAGCCGTTTGTTGTTGTTGTAGTGATTCCAACAGCACTCCCCCTCTAGTAATAAGTTTCTCTTATGGTATATTTCAATTATAGCAGTTTTTTATTGATACTTTAAGCAATAAGCCTTATTAAATTAAAAAAGAAGCTCCTGCTTTTGCAGGAGCTTCTTTTTATGATGCTTGTTTAACTTCGTTGATATACGCTTCAGCTTTTTGATTATCAAATTGGCCTTCCCACTTGGACATGATGATCGCAGCGAGAGAGTTACCAACTACGTTAACAGCGGTTCTTGCCATATCAAGGATACGGTCGATACCAGCAATAAACGCTAAACCTTCTACCGGGATGCCAACTGTTCCCAATGTAGCAAGGAGGACGACGAACGATACTCCAGGAACACCTGCGATTCCTTTAGATGTTACCATCAGCACGAGAAGCAGTGTGATCTGAGAGGAGATCGGCATGTCGATCCCGTACATTTGAGCGATAAACAATGCCGCGATAGCCTGATAAAGAGTTGAACCATCTAAGTTAAAGGAATACCCTGTTGGGATAACAAAGCTCGCGATGGCTTTCGGGCAGCCCATCTTCTCCATCTTCTCCATTAATTTCGGAAGAACCGTTTCTGAGCTGGATGTTGAATACGCAAGGATCAATTCATCTTTTAATATTCTGAAAATATTAAAGATATTAACACCCGCAATTTTTGCAACGAGCCCGAGTACCACTATAACAAAGAACGCCATAGTCAAGTACACAAGAATAACAAGCTTGCTTAATGGGATCAAGGATGTAACACCAAACTTGGATACCGTAACACCAATCAGTGCAAAAACCCCGAATGGAGCAAACTTCATGATCTGGTTGGTCACGTAAAACATCGCTTCTGCTGTACCTTGGAAAAACCTCAGAACCGGCTGACCTTTTTCACCAATTGCTGCCACACCAAGTCCGAACATTACCGAGAAGAAAATAATAGCAAGCATATCACCGTGCACGAGAGATTCAAACAAGTTTTGAGGAACGATATTAACGATTGTATCCGCAAATCCATGTTCACCAGCGGTTTTAGCTGTTTCTACATAACTCCCGATATCTGTTTTGCTCAAATGTTTCATATCTACGCCTGCACCGGGCTTAAAGATATTTGCTACCAACAACCCAACAGCGATGGCAATCGTTGTAATGATCTCAAAATAAAGAATAGTTTTTCCGCCGAGTTTACCCAGCTTTTTCATATCACCTACACCGGCAACTCCGACAATTAGGCTGGAAACTACAATCGGAATGACAATCATCTTAATGAGCCTGATGAAGATATCTCCAATTGGCTGCAAATACTTTTCAATTCCAGGATTGCCGTAAAAAATAGCTCCGACCGCGATACCCAGAATCAAACCGATAAGAATCTGCCATGCTAGTCCAATTCTTTTCATAATGTATATCACCTCTTGTTGTTTGTAATCGTTAACACAATAATCTAATTGTATATTCTTTATAAAATGTTTGTCAAAGTTAATAATTGCTAACTAGATATATTTCTTTGATAAACTAAGCAACAACGCGGTTTTAAACGATAGAAAAAATTAAAAAACATCCCTGAAAAAGGGATGTTTTTTAACTGTCGAAACCCAGTTAGATCGGGAAAATCGCTACAATCTCGCATATACGGATAACAACGCGGAATGTACAATTGTTTTTTCTTACACGCAGTACGATGACATCCCGGCCAACTGAAACCAATCTTCCGCGGAATGTCTGGTTTACGGTATCTACTTGTACACGTTCGTTAATTAGCGCAATTGCTTCTCTTCTAAACGTATCTCCCCGGCGGCGGCCAAAGCCGTCTCCGCCATCAAAACCAAAACCCATGACTTACTCTCCTTTCATCACCGATTTTATTACCAACCGATGGTACTAATAGTAGATGCAGGAGAAGGTACTTTGGTGTGGACAAACATCACGGGCAACCGCTGATATTTATCGATTAAACAGTTGTTTAAATTTTTCTTGCTGCGGGAAAAATGAATAGATAAACCTGTAGAAGGGATGAGTTCAATGAGACAAGCTGAGTCATTCGATGACATACTTGAATTCTCCAAAACGCATACGTCACAAGGTACAATGTATCTCAGCCAAAAGGAAACATCACCAGGAGGAATTTTGTTCAGTGATGAAGATTCAGGGAAACAGCCATTGGAACTTGAGATCAAACTTCTTTTAATTACGAAAGATGACTCCATTTATTTTTTTAAACGATATATGGAAGAAGAAGAAGAAGAATTTGAACAAACGATGAATCAATTGGAAGAACTAAAAAATCAATTTAGTATAAATATGGTAAACTCCAGTGAGTTTGATTCCATTTTATCCAAAAAATAATACTTAGGCAGTTTTTGTGCAGTAATTGATCCCTGTCCCGCTTCATAAAGTAGTAAAAAGAGGGACAGGAGGCAAATGATGCTTGCAAAGATGACAGCCGTTTTCATCGGCAGTTTTTTAATGGGAATCGGTATTAATGTGTTTATCCTGCCCTTTCATTTATTAGATGGCGGCATGATTGGTATCGGCCTGCTGTTGAAGTATGTGTGGGGGTTTAAGGTAGGAATGACCATTATTCTTCTGAGCATACCGATTTATTTTCTGGTCTGGAAATTTGACCGCAGCTCTTTTATCAACAGTATTCATGGAATGCTCATTTCTTCTTTTGTTATTGATTTGCTCCTGCCTCTCAAGGGATTTATACATCTTCCAGTTATGGAAAGCGCCATCACCGGCGGCTTACTGATTGGCACGGGTATCGGCATTATGCTCAGATACGAAACAAGTACAGGCGGGACGGATCTTCTCGCACTTTTTATTTCTAAACGTTCTTCTCTCAACGTAGGAGTCATCATCTTCATTATTGATGCAGCCGTTATTTTGTCAGGGTTGTATTTTATGGGCGAGGGCATGTTTTTCTACTCTCTTATCACCATCTTATCTGTGGCATTTGCTACAAGTACACTTACACTTATCCATTCCATTTCCATATTTTTAAATCCTAAACCATAAAAAAGTGCCCGCCATCTTATTTAGACAGCGGGCACTTCATATGAATGTGTTACTCTAAATCGGTAACTAATTCAGGGGCTTTTACTGATCCCTCTATATCCTTCGAGATTTCTATTTTACTAACCTCAATGCGTTTGATCTGGTGGCCGTCAATTTCCACTACTTTGAAGATCAAGCCTTCATACTCAATCTCATCCCCTTCAACAATATCGGAGTTTTGAGAAAGCATCCAGCCTCCAATCGTATCGAGATCGGAATCATCAATATCAAGGCCATACAGATCATTCACTTCAGAAATCAGAACTTTCCCATCAAGCACGGTAACTCTGGGGGTCACTTTTAAAATCATCGGGGTTTCATCTGTATCGAATTCGTCCCTGATTTCCCCGACGATCTCTTCAAGTATATCTTCAACTGTAAGCAGACCGGCAGTTCCCCCATATTCATCCATGAGGACGGCCATGTGGACCTGCTGTTTCTGAAGCTTCACTAAGGTTTCCTGAATAGGTATGGTTTCAATCACGGTTAAAATAGGACGCAAGTAGCTCTCCAATGATTTTTCCACACCCGACATCAGGTCATAGAATATTTCTTTTACGTTTACCATGCCAACCACATGGTCTTTATCCTCATCAACGACTGGATAACGTGTATATTTTTCACTCGTAATGATGGAAAGATTTTCTTCAATTGACTTATTAATATATAAACAAACGATTTCCGTACGCGGTACCATAATCTCTTTAGCGATACGGTCATCAAATTCAAAGACTTTATTCACATAGCTATACTCTGACTGATTAATTTCTCCGCTCTTGTAACTCTCTGAAAGAATCAGCCGAAGCTCTTCTTCAGAGTGGGCCATTTCATGCTCCGAAACGGCAGACAGCCCAAACATTTTTGTTAAAAGCCGCGCACTTCCGTTTAGCACCCAGATGACTGGATACAGGACTCTGTAGAACAAGATCAGCGGCCCTGACAGCATCAGGCTGATCTCCTCCGCTTTTTGAATGGCAAAGGTTTTAGGTGCAAGTTCACCAAGTACAACATGGAGAAACGTAATAATGGCAAAAGCAAGAATTAAAGTGACCGTTTTAGTAAGCGCAGGACTCAAGCTCAGCTGTTCAAAAACCGGCTGAAGCAAGTGATGGAGAGTACCCTCCCCAAGCCAACCAAGCCCTAAAGCGGTAATTGTAATACCCAGCTGACAGGCTGAAAGGTAACCGTCCAGGTTTAACAGCACTTTTCGCACTGCAATGGCTTTTTTGTTTCCTTCTTCAACGAGCTGGTCAATTCTTGTGCGGCGGATCTTTACGATCGCAAATTCAGCAGCCACAAAAAAAGCGGTTAATACAATCAGTAATGCTACTACGAATAACTTAAATATGTCCAAATAGACTCTTTATTCTCTCATATCGGGGAGAGATAAAGATGTCACCTCCTGATTTATTTTACTGGATACTTTCGGCGTTCCCTTAAATAAGCGGCGTTTCTCCAATAATCAATAAAAGGCTGTGAAGTAAAGTTGCACGTTCGGCAGGCATATGTTTAACAGCAAGTTTTAATTGCTCCTTGTTTAGCTGTTGAAGAAGAGGCTTTAAATCCTGAACATCTTTTTCAAGTGTGTTGAGCTGCATATCGACTTTTTGCATCGTTTCTGCATACTGTCCCGCATTTTCATTGAATGATGCCATTTTTTCTTTAATCTTCTCTAAAGGCAGATGCTGTTTCTTATAATAATTGATCCACGTAAGCTGCTGTAGGGCTTCTTCACTGTAAAACCGATAATTGGATTGGGAACGTTCAGCCTTTAACAGGCCTAGTTTTGTATAATAATCAATGGTTCTTTTTGAAACGCCTGCTAATTCTGCTAGTTCGCTGATACGATACTTCCCAAATCAATCACCCCAATGCATAGATAATAAGTAATTTTACAGAATTAGAACCATACAGTCAAACGTTTCAGTTACTTATAGAATATTCCGCATGAGAAAATAACTTACCATCAGAATACTCATGACAATAACGAGGGAAATTGAAACAACAAAAACCATTCGAATCGGTGACTGGAACGTTTGATCATTGATTCGTTTTCGTTTATTGAAATAATCGGCAGTCGCAAAGATAATGGTAGCCATTCCTAGCAAAAAGGCGATAAACCCAACAGCTGCCACCACCTGATCCTCAATCCGAAAAACTTTGATCTGCATTGTAAAGTGAAGATTTAAGAATACAAACCCTATGCCAGCCATAGCAATGGCCGTCCGAATCCAAGCGAGATATGTCCGCTCATTGGCCAGATGTTGCTGGATGTACCTAGAATCAATCGTTGCTTTCCTGTCTTGTTTATCCATATGAAATCTCCCTGTTATTGTTCCTGATCTAAAAAAAGCAGTTCCGGATCCCGGGACTGCTTTTTACTATTTTTACTGAGCTGCTGCAATAAGCTGATGGACGTGATTCATAACGTCAGTCTTCAGCTCACGCAGCAAGGTTTCACTGCTGCTGAAGGAGTCTGATTTGACGGCAAAGTAAAACTTGATCTTCGGTTCTGTCCCTGAAGGCCGCAAACAGAACCATGAACCGTCACGCAATACATATTTTAAGACGTTGGATGCTGGCAGGTGAATGCTGCTTTCCTCTTTAGATGCCAGCTTGGTTCTCGTCCCTGTGCTGTAATCCTCAACAAACAATATCTCTTTACCCGCCATTTCCACTGGGGGACTGGCTCTGAACGAGTCTAATATATGGTGAATCTGTTCGGCTCCTGCTTTGCCTTTTAGCGTTAATGATTCAAGGCCTTCTAAGTGATATCCATAAGTATCAAATACATCCAAGAGGCCCTCATACATGGTTTTCCCTTGTTTCTTATAGAAAGCTGCAACTTCAGCAGCAAGGAGGCAGGCCTGTACGGCGTCCTTGTCGCGCACAAAATCCCCTATTAAATATCCGTAGCTTTCTTCATATCCAAACAGAAAAGTATGCTCTCCTGTCTTCTCATATTCCTTAATCTTCTCACCGATGAATTTAAATCCGGTGAGTGTATCGATGGTTTTCAGGCCAAACGAGCTCGTGATTTCTCTTCCCAGCTCAGACGTTACGATGGTTTTAAGCACAACCCCCTTAGGGCAGAGCGAGCCTTGATCCTGTTTTTGTGAAAGAAGGTAATGAAGCATGAGTGCACCTGTCTGATTGCCTGTAAGAACAACATACTCACCTTCCAGGTTTTTCACCGCTACACCAACACGATCTGCGTCAGGGTCGGTAGCAAGCAGGATGTCTGCATCTTTTTCTATTCCATATTCAATAGCAAGTTCAAATGCTGCATGCTCCTCAGGGTTAGGTGATTTTACAGTAGAAAAATCCGGATCTGGCTGTTCCTGCTCTTTTACAACAGTAACATTTTTAAAGCCGATGGCATCAAGTCCGTTCCTTACGGGGTGATTGGCAGTCCCATGAAGAGGTGTAAATACAATGCTCAAGTACTGCATCTCATGGACGAGATCCGGATTTACGGTAATTCTTTTTAATTGCTCAAGATAAGCCTCATCAATTTCTTCTCCGACCATTTGGATGAGCCCTTCCGCTTTTAACTGCTCTTCAGGCACAACAGAGATAGCCAGTTCATTTTCGATTTCTTCAACTTTTTCTGTTAAGAGATCCGCTTCATTCGGTGGAAGCTGCCCTCCATCTGCTCCATATACTTTGTATCCGTTATACTCAGGAGGATTGTGGCTGGCTGTAATGACGATTCCGCTGAACGCCTTTAAATAGCGGACCGCAAAAGAAAGCACAGGTGTTGGTCTCAAGCTTTCAAATACATAGGTTAGAATTCCTTTTGATGCTAATGTACTTGCAGCCTCCATCGCAAATTCAGGTGATTTATGCCTTGAGTCATAGGCGATGACCACACCCCTCGCCTTTGCTTTCTCCCCTTGTGATTCAATAAAACTTGCAAGGCCTGCTGACGCCTTGCGGATTGTATATGTATTCATACGGTTCGTACCAGGGCCGATTTCGCCTCTCATACCTCCGGTGCCAAATTCGAGGTTCTTATAAAAGGAATCCTCAAGGCCGGTTTCCGTTTCTTTTAATTTCTCGAGCTGAAGCTGAAGCTCTTCGTCAAGATTCGGTTCATTCAGCCATTTTTCATATGCAGTCTTCCAGTTCATTACGGAATCTCCTCCTTTTAGGTGCGGGTCTACTCCCTATATAATTCTTTACCGAGCATGTTTTCCCTTCTCATTCGGGAAATTCTCAAGAGCATTTTTATTATAACGCAGTGCTAAAGCCACGAAAACTGTTTTCGACACGCCGTTATCTTTTGCCTTATGATCTGATGTCCTGCGACAATATTTCCCGGTAAATAAAAATTTATAAGCAAAAACGACAGGAAATTTCCTGCCGCTTTATTTTCAACCTTTACTTTTACTCTTTTGAATCACTTCATAAAGATCCAGTCTGCGGTTACGAAGCTGAGTGACGTTTCCTGTCTTGCGCTGTCTGCGCAAGATCTCAAGGTCAACGTCCCCGACCACCACTGTTTCGATGTTCGGATGGCACTCACCAACAATTCCGTCCCGAGGGAAAGCGAAATCAGATGGCGTAAAGATTCCAGACTGCGCATACTGGATATCCATATTCTCAACTTGGGAAAGGTTGCCGACCGTTCCTGCTATGACAGTGTAGATCTCATTTTCAACTGCTCTTGCCTGTGAGCAGTATCTTACCCGGACATACCCCTGTCTGTCTTCTGTACAGAACGGCGTGAAGATAATGTTAGCTCCCATGTCTGTAACAATTCGGGACAATTCAGGGAACTCGATATCATAACAGATCAGAATAGAGATCTTACCGCAATCTGTATCAAATACTTGTACCTTGTCCCCAGGTGTAATCCCCCACCATTTTCTTTCATTCGGCGTAATGTGGATCTTATACTGCTTCTCTATTGTCCCGTCTCTGCGGAATAAGTACGCCACATTATAGATGTTTCCATCCTCTTCAACGAAGTGGGAGCCGCCGATAATATTAACGTTATAACGGACAGCGAGATTAGTAAAGAGCTCAATGTAATCCTCTGTAAACTCTGTTAAACGCCTGATGGCTTGGCTAGGGCTTTTTTCTTCACAAAATGATAAAAGCTGAGTTGTCAGGAGTTCAGGAAAGACCGCAAAGTCAGAGCCCTGATCGGCTGCAACATCTGTATAATATTCTACTTGTGTAGCAAAATCTTCAAACGATCCGATGGTTTTCATCATGTATTGAATAGCCGTGATACGGATCGGTTCACTCGTTTTAAAATGCCTTCTCGTATTATGCGGATGGTAATCAACGTTATTCCATTCCATTAAAGTCGCATACTCTTTAGACTGTTTATCATCCGGAAGATAATGGCGGTTGATCCTCATGACAGTAAAACCATTCATCAGCTGGAACGTCAGTACCGGATCGTAGATATTGTGGTGAATCACTTCTTTTACATAATCTCTCGGCGTCATTTCACTCGAATGTTTGTAATAGTTAGGAATGCGTCCACCAAGGATAATACTTTTCAGGTTCCACTCTTCAGCCAGTTCTTTTCTCGCTTCATAAAGACGCTTTCCGATCTTCATCCTTCGGTATTCCGGATGGACCATAACTTCTATGCCGTATAGGTTATAGCCATTGGGGTTATGGTTGGTAATGTACCCCTCATCAGTGATCTCGTCCCAAGTATGCTGGTCATCATATTCATCAAAGTTAACGATCAGACTTGAACAGCTGCCAATGATTTTTCCCTCGTATGTAACTACAAACTGGCCTTCAGGAAAAATGTCCAGATGGCTTTCAAGCTGCTCGCGCTTCCACGGCTCCATGTGATCTGGGAAACAGGTTTTCTGCAATTCAAGTATTTCATCTATATCATTGTATTGTATATTCCTAAGCTCAATCTTCTTTTCAAATTTGGAAACATCAACTTCGCTCAATGGATTCACTCCTATCCTTTTTCATGCATCAGATCCAATTGTTCATTCTCTCAGCCAAAGAGCCTGTGTTGAGCTCCAGCTGTATGCCATCAGGATCCAAAAAGTTAACGCAGCGTCCTCCGCCTCGTTCTAAAGGGCCTCTGATAATTTTTACTTCGTTAGCTATAAGGATTTCAACTGCTTGATCAAAATCTGCTTCAAGTACAGTGAAAGCCGCATGGTCTATACCTGCTGATACCCTATCCGCTTTCTTAGCTTCTCCCCGTTCCAGTAAACAAATCCACACTGGCCCCCACTCGAGATATGCGTCAGTCCGCCCTCTGTGAACAAGCTCAGCTTTTAATATCTTTTGATAAAAAATCAGTGATCGGCTTAAATTTCCAACAGCAAAAGTTAGGTGATTGACCCCCTGGATTTTGTTCATCAGAATCTGTTCATCAGTTCCTTCAACTGTACTTCTGCCAATGATTCCATCTGGTGATCTACATCTCCAAATGCAAGTCCCTTTGTTACTTCATTTGGAATGACAACGCAATAAAGCCCTGCTGCCTTTGCTGCTCTCGCTCCATTTGCCGAATCCTCAAACGCGATCGCTTCATTGGGTTTAACCCCAAGGCATTTTACGGCTTCCAAATACAGTGCCGGATCTGGTTTTACATGTTCCACATCATCCGCTGTTTTAAGGCAGTCAAAATAGGAAAGCAAATTTAATTTTTCCAGATGCCCCGTTACCCACTGACGTGAGGAACTGGTTGCCAATGCTATTTTCAGACCGAGTTCTTTAGCAGCTTCAAGATAGTCTTCCACTCCCGGCAAGGGTTTTTCACCCTCGAGCATGGATAGTACCCGCTCATGATGCTTGGCACGCAAGCCCTTTCTATCGACCTTCTTGTTGATTTGTTCTTCAAGGTATTCAAAGGGATCCAGAAAATCTTTTGTTCCGATGCATTGCTGCCATAACTCTAAGGGCATATTGCAAGAATGCTCAGTAAAAATCTCTTGAATGGCATTATATACACTCGTCTCCGAATCTAAGATAAGCCCATCAAAGTCAAAGACTACAGCTTTTATCATTTGCTTCCCATCCTCCCTTTTCATATCTTTATTTTCTTATCCCTGCCCCAAAAGTGCAAGGGAGAAGCCTTTTTTAGAAAAACGCAAGTGCCCAGCTAAAATCCGACAAGCGCTGGAGCTAGACATTACTCCTATGCAAACTATATTTTATCCTACCTTAACCTACAAAATCACAAAAAAACAAGACAGCCCAAAGCAGGCTGCCTTATTTAAATCCGTTCGTTCGAAACGTAATTTTATTTCCGTTGCTGATAGCCGTTATGACTCCGAGCTGATCGGTTCTGTAGATGGTCATATTCAGTCTTTCCAGACGGAACAGCACTTCTTTTGATGGATAATGATAGGGATTATTGTTTCCTACCGAGATCATAGCTGTCTTCGCATGGACTGCTTTTAAAAACGCCATCGTTGTTCCCGTATTTGCTCCATGATGACCTATTTTAATGACATTTGCTTTTAAATCCTTTTTGGATGACAGCAGTTCCTTTTCCGATTCCATTCCAGCGTCAGCCATCAGCAAAAAGCGGTTTTTCCCGTGTGTAATTCTTAAGACCGCAGAGTAATCATTAATGTATTTATAATAAGCAGAACCAGGTGCAAGCATATCAACCTTCACCGAAAAACCAAAACGGAATTTGGTTCCTGCCTTGGCACGTTCTACCGGGATGCTCTTTTCGTTAATAATTTTGAAAAGATCGTGATAATAAGCGGTATCATACGGAAGATTGGGCATATAAATCTTTTTCACATTAAAATTGCGGATCACATCGTCCATCGATCCGATATGGTCATGGTGAGGATGCGTGGCCACCAAAACGTCTATGTCTACAACTCCCTGGCTTTGCAAGTACCGGATGATCTCAGGTCCATCATTTTCATCGCCGGCATCAACAAGCATATTTCTCCCATTCGGCATCTGAATCAGGATGCAATCCGCCTGCCCGACATCTAAGAAATGCACCTTAAGCGGTTCAAACCACGCAGCACTTGCGATCTTAGGGGAGATGCACAACACAGCAGCAGATAGAATAACCGCTAACACTATCTGCTTCATGATTCGAATAACATTCAACAACTCCGTCCCCTCCCATTTGGTTATGAATTAGTTATATGTAACTTTCCTGCATAATAAAAGAAAACCCATTATCCAATACATGGATAATGGGTTAGCAGCTTATTTTGCTGCTTCTCTTTTTCTGAAAAAGCTTTTCATGGAATGATATACATCTGCTTTTTCTTTAAGAATATAATAATTGAATTTAGGATCTGTGATGTTTTTATACACACTCATCAAAGTGGAATGGCGGTTATAGGCATTGACCTCGCCATATCCAAACATATTACTGTGCTCCATAATTTCCTGCACAAGCTTAACGCAACGAGCATTGTCGCTTGTCAGATTATCGCCGTCTGAAAAATGAAAAGGATAAATATTAAACCGTGATGGTGAATACTTTGTTTCAATTAATTCCAGGGCTTTACGATAAGCTGACGAACAAATCGTTCCCCCGCTCTCCCCTTTTGAAAAGAAATCTTCTTCTGTTACAACTTTCGCTTCTGTATGATGAGCAATAAATTCAATTTCCACTGTTTCGTATTTGGAACGCAAAAAACGGGTCATCCAAAAGAAAAAACTTCTTGCCATGTATTTTTCCCAAATCCCCATTGATCCTGATGTATCCATCATAGCAAGGACTACAGCTTTTGATTCCGGTTTTACGACTTCATTCCAGGTTTTAAAACGCAGGTCGTCGTTATAAATGGGTGCTATTGCCGGTTTTCCTTTTAAGGCATTGCGCTTAAAAGCAGTTAGAATGGTGCGTTTCTTATCTACGTTCCCCATTAATCCAGTCTTGCGAATATCGTTGAACTCAACCTTTTCCAGAACGATATTGTCCTGTTCTTTTTGTTTTAAATCCGGCAATTCCAGCTCTTTAAACAAAAATTCCTGAAGCTCTGCAAGTGATACTTCTGCTTCCGAATAATCGGCTCCCGGCTTGTCGCCAGCCTGGCCTTTGCCCTTTCCAGCTCCAGCCTGGTTTCCGTTCCCATCTCTCGCCACCACGTCTCCTACCTGGCTGTCACCGTCACCCTGCCCTACATGCTTATTCTTCTCATAATTGTATCGGATTTTGTATTCATCCAGGGAACGGATTGGTATTTTAATAACATCACGCCCATTGGATAGAATAATGTTTTCTTCACTGATTAGATCTGGCAGGTTGTTTTTAATGGCCTCCTGGACCTTTTCCATGTGTCTCTGATGATCCTGATAGCCTTTGCGGTGGAGGGACCAGTTCTCTTGAGAAACGGCAAAATTGTTTTTAGCTTCCTCGCTCATTATTTCCCCTCCTTCTTTTTTAATTGGCTCATTATTTTATTTGAATGAAATCGGGTCAATTGATAAAAGAACCACCCGCTTTTGAATTGAAAAAGGGTTGGTTACTTTATCCTATGCAGTACAAGATGAGAATTGCTAAGTAATTGACACATTTTTCAATCTATTGAGATAAGCGTAGGTTTGCTCAACAAGAAGCAGGACCCTTATAATTAAGCGCAAGTTTGGCTTCGAATTAGAATCAATTAATCATCCGATTGGCTCAATTTAGATTTTCGCTCAATTTCATCGTCAAACGGCACAAAAAAAGCACCCCATGAAGAACATGGAATGCTTTGAAAGTTATTTATTGTAGTTTGAAAAGGCAACTTTATCATCCATCATATCACTGCATGCAGACTGGCAGCCTTTCTTCAATGCACAGGTTGCGCATTTTCCTTGTTTGCTCTTTTTTACAAATCGGAAAATGGTGAAGCCTGCATATCCAAAAATAAGTAAGCCGAGCAAAATATTAAGCAGCATTCATTATCCCTACTTTCCGTTAAAACTTAATAGCCGAGCAGCTTTCCGCCCTGGTAGATCACCAATGAAACCAGGTAAGCGATGATAAGGGCGTAGATAATCGAAAACCATGTCCATTTAGTTGATCCGGTTTCCTTTTTGATTACGGCAACCGTTGCAAGACAAGGGACGTACAGCAGTAAAAATGCCATGAAGCTATAAGCCGCCAATGGAGTGAAGTGGTGCGCCATCACGCCCTGCAGTGTGTGAAGATCAGGTGCCACATAAATAATATTCATCGTGGATACGACAACTTCTTTGGCGAGGAATCCTGTCAGTAAAGCAGCTCCCGCCTGCCAGCTGCCAAATCCAATCGGTTCAAACAGTGGAGCGAGCACTCCGCCGATCATGGCCAGGAAGCTCTTATTCATTTCAACGTCAAAACCGGACGGACCTGCATAACTCAGGAACCAGATCACGACCGATCCTCCAAAGATAAAGGTTCCGGCTTTCCTAACAAACCCCTTCCCTTTTTCCCATGTATTCCTCATGAGCGTACGCCATTGTGGAATGCGGTAAGGAGGAAGCTCGATCACGAACATCGAACTCTCTTCCTTAAGTATGGTTGAAGAGAAAAGCTTGGCCAGAGTCAGTGCAATCAGAATTCCCAATAGGTAAAGAGAGAGCACTATAAGCGCCTGATTTTGGGTAAAGAACGCTCCCACAAACAGGCTGTAAACAGACAGCCGTGCGGAACAGGACATCAACGGCGTTAATATAATGGTTAAGAGGCGTTCCTTTGGCTGCTCAATCGTTCTCGCTGCCATAATTCCAGGGACGTTGCATCCAAAACCGATAATCATGGGGATAAACGCTTTCCCGTTCAACCCGATGCTCTCTAACGTCTTATCCATAACCATGGCAATCCTCGCCATGTATCCTGAATCTTCAATGAAAGAGATCAGGAAGAAAAGGATCATGATCTGGGGTACAAATACAAGAACTCCTCCCACTCCAGCCACGATGCCATCCAGAATCACTGCCTGGATAAATGAAGAAGCACCGGCTGCTTGCAGGATGGATTTCAATGTATCTGTTAAAGGACCCGTCAGGAATCCATCGAGCATATCAGAAATTGGACTCCCAAGCCAATCAAATGTGAGTTTGAAAATGAAGTACATGAAAAAAATAAAAATAGGAATACCTAAAAATTTGTTCGTTACGATGTTATCAATGCGATCGGATAATGTATATTTTACGTCTTTCCCTTTTATTAAGGAGACGTCCACAATATCCTGGATGTAGGCGGCTCGGACAGCTCGTATAAAATACGGCAATGATTTAGCCTTTTCTTCGCTTTGAATACGTTGTTCTGTCTCTGCGAGCAGCGTCTGGAGCTCTTCCTCTGCAATATACGATTGAAGCAATGTGCGCACGACATCATTTCCTTCAAAGAACTGAAGAGCAAGCCATCGCTTAGGCGGCAAGCCGTCAATGTCAGGAATTTTAGCCGCTAATTGATCCATTGCTTTTTCAAGTATACTGCCATAGGAAATATATAAAGGCTGATTCACTTGCTGCTCGTTGGTCAACAGCCCCGCCAGCTCTTTGCAGCCAGAACCTGTTCTGGCGACGATTGGAAGAACAGGGCTATTCAGCTTTTCAGACAGCTTTTTTTCATCAATTGAGATCCCGCGGCCTTTAGCAACGTCCACCATGTTAAGGCCAATGACTACGGGCTTGCCATATTCGAGAAGCTGAATCGTTAAGTATAAGTTACGTTCAAGCTGTGAAGCATCAACGATATTTAAAACCATGGAAAATTGTTCTTCAATCAGGAAACGGGTTGCAACCCCTTCATCTTTTGAAAGCGGGTTAAGTGAATAGATTCCGGGCAGATCAATCAAGTGCCCTTTTTTATTGTTCAGCATTCCGACTTTCTTTTCTACGGTTACACCTGACCAGTTTCCTACATATTCGTAAGAATTCGTTAGGATGTTAAACAAAGATGTCTTTCCGGTATTCGGGTTACCGGCTAGTGCGATTTCAATCATGAATGGCAGACCTGAATCATTTTTGCTTCACTTCTGCGGATCCCAACCCATTGTCCGCCTGCTTCAACAGCAAAAGGCCCTCCAAACGGAAGAATTCTTTTGATGATGATTTCCGTTCCTTCCATGATTCCCAGATCAAGCAGTCTTCTGCGTACCAATGTATTCACAAGCTCTGTATTTATGATTTTTGCTTTTCCGCCAGCTCTAATATCCGTTAAAACCATATTTTAGCACCCCTGAGAGAATGATAATTATTATCAATGTATATTCTCATTATATGAGATTCATTCTCAATAGTAAACAGGCAATTTTCATTCTAATCAAAAAACCTGCTTCGGTTACCCGAAACAGGTTTTTACTGGTTATTCTTCTTTTTATTGTTATGTTCATACTGCGCAGGGTCAGGCGTTTTTCCGCGTTTCTCTACATCCTCATTCGTGGACATTTTCTCCATTACCTTTCCATGTTCCTTCATTTCTTTAAAGTTTGGAGTCATGGAGCTGTTTTTTGGTTTTTCTGTATAATCCTGTTCTCTGGACATATACCATCACCTCTTACGTGCACTATTCCCTTATTCCAATCTCAATAAACTTACTTGATAACTTCAAGCTCTTTTACAGGCCAATAGCGCAGGTTTACTTCACCCACTATTTTTTTCATATCGATCAGCCCGATATGGCGGCTGTCAATGCTGTGCAGCCGATTATCTCCCATAACAAAGACTTTTCCTTTTGGAATGACCTTTTGGCCGGTTACTTCTTCCAATGTAAAATCACCTGTCAGATTCCCGCTTGTAATATGCTTCTTGTAATCATCTAAATAGGGCTCATCAATTTGTTTGCCATTGATATAAAGGTGATCATTTTGATAGGCAATCCGCTCACCCGGCATGCCAATCACCCGTTTAATATAGTCTTCTTTCGCATTCGCATGAAACACAATCAAATCAAACCGTTTAGGCTCACCAAGATTGTATCCTAATTTATTTACAATCAGCCTGTTTCCATTTTGAATGGTCGGCATCATGGATTCTCCATAAACTACGTACTGTTCAAATAAAAATTTCTTTATCAGCAACGCTAGTATAAGTGCTATTCCAATGGCTTTGATCCAATCCCATAATTGGCTGCTATCCTCCCTGGAACTCATCCTTTCACTTCCTTTTTGTTAGCGTTTAGTATCAATTTACCACTATAGTTTATCATAATACAAGGTATTCTCTTTCTAAGTCCCCTTTATTCTTTTATAATCCACATATTCTTTTGCCTTGGCCATACTTCTGGGCAAGACTTTATAAAAAAAACGCATCCTATGAAATCATAGGGATGCGTTTTTAATAACTAGCGGTTTAAAAGGCTTCCTACATACCTTAGGAGTTCGTTCGCTGATGTCGTATTGTACCCATGGTCTTCGACGAGGCGGGCGATGACTTCATTCACCTTTTTAAGCTGGGCTTCATCAGGGGTCTTAGAAGAAGTCGTGATTTTAACGACATCCTTCAGATCTGCAAACAGCTTCTTCTGAATCGCTTCTCTTAAGCGTTCATGTGAGTTGTAATCAAATTTCTTTCCTTTTCTCGCATAAGCGGAAATTCGGATTAAGATTTCTTCCCTGAATGCTTTTTTCGCATTTTCAGAGATTCCGATCTGTTCCTCAATAGAACGCATCAGCTTTTCGTCCGGACTCATCTCTTCACCTGTCAGAGGGTCTCTGAGCTTATTTTTATTACAATAAGCCTCTACATTATCGAGGTAGTTATCCATCAATGTTTTGGCTGATTCTTCATAAGAATAAACAAATGCTTTCTGAACTTCCTTCTTCGCGATCTCATCATACTCTTTCCGCGCCAGAGAGATAAAATTAATATAGCGCTCTTTATCCTCTTTTGTGATGGAAGCATGATGGTCAAGTCCATCCTTCATGGAGCGGAGAACATCGAGTGCATTGATCGATGGAATGTCCTTGCGGATAATGGCAGAAGAGATCCTGTTAATGACGTAACGAGGATCGATTCCGCTCATTCCCTCATCCGAAAACTCCTTCTGCAGCTCTTCCAGATCGATATGGTTGTAGCCTTCCACGATCTCACCGTCATACAGCCTCATTTTCTTGATCAGGTCCATACCCTGCTTCTTTGAGTCCTTCAAACGGGTTAGTATTGAGAAAATCGCTGCAACTCTCAAGGCATGAGGAGCAATGTGGACATGGGACATATCACTGTCTTTGATCATCTTTCCATAGATGCGTTCTTCTTCAGAAACCCTTAGGTTGTACGGAACTCCCATAACGATAATCCTGGAGTGTAAAGCTTCATTTTTCTTATTGGCGATAAATGACCGGTATTCCGATTCATTCGTATGAGCGACAATCAATTCATCCGCAGAGATCAGCGCAAATCGTCCCGCTTTAAAGTTGCCTTCCTGAGTAAGAGATAATAAATGCCAGAGGAACTTTTCATCACACTTCAGCATTTCCTGAAACTCCATCATCCCCCGGTTCGCCTTATTCAACTCTCCATCAAAGCGGTACGCACGGGGATCTGATTCTGATCCGAACTCTGCGATCGTTGAAAAATCAATACTTCCTGTTAAATCAGCAATATCCTGTGATTTCGGATCGGATGGGCTGAATGTTCCAATCCCTGTCCTTTTATCTTCGGAAAAAAAGATTCGTTCAACCATCACATCTTCAATGCAATTATCATACTCTTTTTCAAGCCTCATCGTGTTTAAAGGGGACAGGCTGCCTTCGATCCTGATGCCATAATCTTCAAAAAAATCCTCACGCAGATGATGAGGAATCAAATGCAATGGATCCTCATGCATCGGGCAGCCTTTGATGGCAAATACCGCTCCTCCATCTGTTTTCGAATATTTCTCCAGACCTCGTTTCAGCATGGTAACAATCGTGGATTTCCCTCCGGAAACAGGCCCCATCAGTAAAAGTATCCTTTTTCGAACATCCAACCGTTTAGCTGCAGGATGGAAATACTCCTCTACCAACCTTTCGATTGAATCCTCCAGCCCAAAAATCTGGTTGGTGAAAAAGTTATACCTTTTGGCTCCATTCACTTCCTCGATTCCTGCATCTTTAATCATATTATAGACTCGGGAATGAGCGGACTGAGCGACATAAGGGCGTTCCTTTAAAATCTCAAGGTATTCTCCGAAGGTACCTTCCCAGGCAAGACGCCTCTCCTCTTCACGGTGCAATTGGATTTTACTTAAAATATCCATGTGTACCCCCTTGCGTAGTGTTTGCATCCTTCGTTTGTTAATCTACTTTATGCGAGGATGTCCCCAATCATTCAAGTTGTTTTTTGTTTTTCCGATAGAAAAACTTTATTGTAGCAGTACCAAAAATGATAGTGGTTTTAGTATTGTTATGTGTCATGACGATGGATTAGTCTTGATATTTTCAAGCTTGTTTTTTACACCAGTTTTACGTTGTGCGGATACAGTGGTTTCGATATAATAAAGAAAGGATATGGAAAATTGCACCCAAAGGAGGAGATCGCATGAGTTTCATCCTTATACTAGGAGTTATGCTCGCGTTCTTAACCGCCATTTTCACTGCGGGATACAATGACAATCCCGGAGCAAAATAAGCTGTACATATAAAAAAACGCCCCAATATGGGACGTTTTTTTATTTTTTTGCGCTAATCCAATGTTGGAAACTCCTGCTGTCTCAATGCTTCATAAATTAAAATCGCTGCGGTATTGGACAGGTTCAGTGAGCGAATGTTCTCGTTCATCGGCAGTCTGAAACAGCGTTCCTCATTTGTCTTAAGCAGCTCTTGCGGCAATCCGGTCGTCTCACGGCCGAACACAAAAAAGTGATCGCGTGATGACTCGCTGTAATTCATATCGCAGTAGCGCTGTTTTCCGAATTTGGTAATATAGTAATACAATCCTTCTGGAAAACACTCGAACAGTTCCTCCAGAGAATCATAATAATGAACATCAACGTGTTCCCAGTAATCCAGTCCTGCCCTCTTCAACTGTTTATCATCCGTTGAAAATCCAAGCGGACGGATCAGATGCAGAGATGTTCCTGTTCCCGCACATGTACGGGCAATATTTCCGGTATTGGCCGGGATCAGGGGTTGATAAAGAACGACATGTAAACCCATAACTCTCACCTCGAATGCTTATTCCTCCATTATTATAGCACTTTTATCGGAATATAGCCTTGAGGCACACGTTTTTACACAATATGAAAAAACTTATATTTGATTTGCGGGGTATAGGCGGTGGAATCCTCGTACTTCCAAAACCTCATCCGGCTGTCTGTTGAATGTGCATTAACCAGCGGCTCTCCAGAAGAATCCTTGGCTACCACAATCGTTGTATGCTGCCAATGCCCGTCACCATCAAAATCATAGCAGATGACGTCACCTGGGATAAGCTGGCTCGCTGAAGACACCTCCCTCGCCTGCAGCTGTGATTTGGAGCCGCTCAAATACCATCTCATGGCGTTAGCTACTGTCCAGCTGTAGCTCCAGTCATGATGTTTAAACCACCATCCCTTTGAACGGGTGCCATGATGGACCATAGGAATGCCCCCGCCAGCATGAAGACACTGTGAGATATAGTTTGTACAATCGACATCAAAGGATTTGAAGGAAGGGTTATACGTATTCCACCATCTTTCCGCGTACCTTACTGCCGCCAGCCGGTCATACGGCTGCTTTCGAAGGACGGGAGACTCAGTCTCTCTTTCGATCTTTACTTTTTCTTTATGCTGCCCTTCAGGATTTAACACTTTATCACTGATCAGCTGATCTTCTTTAAAGACCGCTCTCCTCTCCTGGGTCCATTCTTCTACATAAAAATCATAACCATGCCTGATCAGGTTACTGAAGTGAAGAATGTAATCCACCTGACGAAGATCATCAAAGCTGGAATGCCTAAGAACCTGTGCTTCTACATTATTGTTAACAAGGACGGCATTTCTCTCATGCAATGCCTGTTTTTTACGGGCAAAACTCTCCCTTTCTTCCAATGGCAAATAAACACTATCAGTCCACTTTTCGTTGACCATCCAATCGGTCAGCCGCTGAATATAGAACTTCAGATGCTCCAGCCAGTACATAGGCCACCCCCGTGTTGCAAAATTAACGTACTATCAGCATATGAAACAGAGCCAAAAAAAAAGAACCGTTTAAAAACGGTTCATGAGGTCTTTGGTATAATGTTTTGAAGTTCAATGTTTAAAAGAAGTTCTTTTTTATCCAATCCGCCGCCATAGCCTACAAGCGCACCATTGCTTCCAACTACCCGGTGGCATGGAATAACGATGGGGACTGGGTTTTTATTGTTTGCGCTGCCTACAGCTCTCACTGCTTTCGGGGCGCCTATTCCCTGTGCGATATCCTTATAGGAGCATGTAGCGCCATAAGGAATACCCTTCAGTTGCTCCCAAACTTTAATTTGAAAGGGAGTGCCATACAGGTCTAATGGAATAGAAAACTCCTGCAGTGTACCGCTGAAGTAGCTCTCAAGCTGCTCAACAACCTTCTGCAGCTGTCCTGGTGAATGAATCAGTTCCCCCTTAAGGTAGTTCTTCGACATCCAAGATTGAAGGGATGGTAAATTTTCTTCAAGGCTCCCAAAGTCAATCCGGCAAACACCATTTTCGGTTGCAATAATAGTCAGGAGGCCAATCGGGCTATTCATTTCCTCATATGAGAATAATGTTTTTATATTACACATAAAAATCCCTTCTTTTATTTTCTTAATGATTTATATACTAACGGACATGTTCCTGTGACGCGATTAGTAAATTCCGTGATTTTCAAGCAAATTCAGCCCTTTCTCGATTTCCGCAGCCACATTTCCGTCTTTTTCTCGTTCTTTTGCCGCATTAAGATCATTTCTTGCGTTCACTGCCCCTATTTTCCCTAGAGCCCAGGCCGCTGTTCCCCTAATTACTGGTCTAGGGTCTTCATTCATCAGCTGGACGAGTTCATCTGCAGCCGATTCATCTTTAAAATGAGCAAGGGCAAGAATAGCATTTCGCTGGATCGGTTTTTTCCCTCTCCATGAGCCGGAGACATGGCCGAACTTTTCCTTGAACTCCCGGTTGCTCATATGAAGGATCGGCTTTAATAAAGGCTTCGCTATCTCAGGATCCGGTTCCATCTCCTGATGAAGATGGAAATCCTTCCCCTTATTTTTCGGGCATACCGTCTGGCAGGTATCACAGCCATATAAACGGTTTCCTATTTTTTCACGGTATTGGTCAGGAAGAAAATCCTTGGTTTGTGTTAGGAAAGCAATACATTTATTGGAATCCAGCTGTCCTCCCTGTACAAGGGCTCCAGTTGGGCATGCATCGATACAAATCGTGCAATCTCCGCATTGATCGGTAATCGGTGTATCGGGAGGAAGGTATACGGTAGTCAGCAATTCGCCCAGATACACATAAGAACCGAACTCCGGTGTGATGGTGGCACAATTCTTTGCGCTATATCCAATCCCCGCACGCTCTGCAACAGCACGATCGGACAATTCCCCGGTATCGACCATTGACATCACCTCTGCTTCCGGAACCTTTTCTGTAATAAAGGCCTCTAACAGCCGGAGCTTCTCACGCAAGATGTGGTGATAATCCACTCCCCAAGATGCCCTGCTGAAAATCCCTCTGCGTGCACCTTTTACACTGCGGGGAGCATCTTTCATTTTTGAGGGATAAGCTAGAGCGATGGATATAATGGTATGTGCACCTTCCATCAAAAGCTGAGGGTTCGTTCTCTTTTCAATGTCTTCTTCTTCAAACCCTGATTGATAACCGAGCTCCTGCTGCTGGATAAGCCTTTCCTTCAATTCAGTAAAAACATCTGAAGAAGCAAACCCAATTTTGTCGATACCAATTGATTTACTATATGCAATAAGTTCTTCTTTAAACTGGGCGCCTGTCATAACTGTACCTCCTTTCTTCATAAAAGGATTTCTTCATCTATGGTAAACTATCTATAAAATACATTGATAAGCCAAGGTGATCTGATGATAAAACTAGCAGAGGATATTAAAAAGCTTGTCCCTTCCTTTAAACTGGGAACAATACTATATCATGATATCGTGATTGGAGAATCACCGCAAATGCTAAAGGGCAGATTCCAATTATTTCTTGAATCGCTGAAAATGGATGCTGAGCAGCTCACCATCGCTGACCATACCTCCGTTCAGGAATGGAGAACAACCTTCAAGGCGCTTTCCATGGATCCCTCAAGATACAGGCCTTCAGCAGAAGCCCTTCTTCGCAGAGTATACGGTGGAAAGGAGATCGGATTGGTTAACTCAGCTGTTGACGTTAATAACTTCTTTTCTCTTCAATATGGTGTACCTATAGGCATTTATAATGCAGGTGTGCTGGCCGGAGATATTGAAGTAAGGATGGGGAATCCAGAGGATCAATATGAAGGTTTAAACGGCCGTTTAATGAACATGGAGGGCAAATTGCTGTCTTCTGATGAAGCTGGCCCTTTCGGCAGTCCGATCGTTGACTCCAAACGTACAATGACAAACGAAAAGGTGACCAGCGCACTCCAGATCGTTTATCTGTGCCCGTCCATGTCAACAGAAGAAGCAGCCAAGCTACTGGCTGCGATTGAAAAAATGTTTATCCAGATTCATGGCGGTTCTGCAGAATCTTTTATCGTTCAATAAAAAAAGCGCAGTACTTCATTTAAAACGAAGTACTGCGCTAAAACCTACAACTGCCTTGATTCAATATAGTCCCAAACTTCAAATAATATGACAACCTGTTATATTATTTTTTTATGCTCTCAGTCCTGCTGTGTCATCTTGTGACTTATAACTTCCGCTGCTTATAAGCATGACTGCAAACGCCAGAAGAGCAAATACTGCAAGATAGATAAACAGGACACTTGCATTAAATAAGGCGGTTCCTGGAGCATCCAGAGATAGAACAGACTTAAATCCTGCAATGCTGTACCTAAACGGCAGGAACTCACTTAAAGTCCGCATATTGGCAGGGAGCATGTCAATTGGAAGATTCGCTCCTGTAATGGAAAGCTGGAGCACAACAAATGCCAGTCCAAGAAACCGTCCAATCACTCCGAGTGCAGCAAAGAAGCTGACAATTGCAGAAAATACGATACTAACAAAAATAGCGAATAGAACAAATCCTGCCGGGTTCTCAACGTTTACTGCCAAGACCAAAACAACAATGGAAAGCAGCAAAGCTTGAGCAATAGCCAGAACGGATAAATTCATAAACTTTGCACCGAACCAGGCAGCTGCTGATACGTCTTCCGGTCTTTTGAAATTCATGAACATGGACATGATCAAAATTCCGGCAAACAATGCAAGAGTTAATACATAAGGAGCTGTTGAATCACGATAATGCGGATATTTGAACACCTTATCGCTCTTTAATTTCACTGGTGAAGCAAACATGTTGAAATTCTTCTGATCAGGGGTTTTCAGGCTGCTTGTTTTAGCTGCTCCATCTTTCAATCCCGAAGCCAGTTCAGCTGAACCATCATTCAGTTTTTGGGCACCATCATTTAACCGGGTGACACCTGAAGTTAAATCTCCCCATCCTTTTTCCACTGTTGCATTACCATCGCTTACTTGCATCGTTCCCGAGTGGATTTTATTTGCGCCTGATGTGAGATCTTTCCACCCTTTATCAACGTCTGCGTTTCCATCGCTGACCTGTCCAGACCCGGCATATAGTTTAGTTGTACCATCAGTAAGCTTGTGCCAGCCTTTATTTACATCGGCATTCCCATCTCTCACCTGAACTTGGCCATCATGGATTTGAGTTGTGGCACCTTTTAATACCTGCCAGCCATTATTAACAGAGGCATTTCCAGCTGATAGTAGTCCTGCTCCAGAATCAAGCTTCATAACTCCATCGGTCATGGAACTCCAGCCTTTATTGACCGTTTGGTTGCCTGCAGCGATCTGTGCAGTACCCGCATGAAGATCACCGACTTTAGTTACCATGGTATTCCACCCTGTTGCAACTTGCTCTGTGCCGTCTTTTAGCTGAGGTGCTTTCTGGTTCAGTTCACCTACACCGTTATCAATCAAGGTCTGTCCGGCAACCAGCTTATCAAGGCCTGCCGTAACTGCACCGTCCTTACCAAAAGCACTCGCAATATTTGCTGATCCATCCTTAAGGGCCCCAAGCAGTTTTGCATTTTCAGGATCATTCGCTTTTTGAGACAGCACTTGACCTGTACCGACTATTTTCATAAAATTAGGATCATTCTTCAGGTCAGGATGTGCCTCAAGGTAGCTGTTTAAAGCTGAAGACAGACCTTGCAGGCCAGCTCCAAGTGCTTGAGCATTTTCCGCTACTTTCACCACTCCTCCAGCCACTTGCTGGGTACCGGGCTGAAGTTCCGTATTAACTTTGTTTTGCATATTCTTCAAACCGCCAAGCACTCCTGCTGTTCCATCTTTAAGCGCCGGCATTTTTTCGCTCAGCACCTTTGCACCAGCTGCCAATTCAGCCACACCTTGCTGCTTCTGTTTGAGTGTATCCAGCAGCAAACCTGTCCCTTCATTCGCTGCTTCTGAGCCTGCAGCCAATTTTGCAATATCTCCAGATCCTTCTTTTAAAGAAGCCAGAAGGGTGTTCGTACCATTTTTAAGATCTTTAGAACCCGATGCCAATCGTTTGATATCCCCTTGCTTAGCAGTCAATGACTGCAGCATTTGTCGTGTGCCTTTTTCCAAATCACTCGTTCCGTCCGCTAGCTTTTTAATATCACCCTGCTTGCCTGTCAAGGATTGAAGCATTTGTCCAAGGCCATTGTTGACCTGCGCCGAGCCATTGGCTAATTTGGTAATATCATTCTGCTTTCCAGACAGGGATTGAAACATCTGCCCCGTTCCTTTTTCAAGTTCTTTCGCTCCTGCAGCAAGTCTGGATATATCGCCTGATTTATTTGTAAGCGATTCCAAAAGTGTGCCGGTTCCTTTCTGTAAATCAGATGTGCCTCCATTTAGCTTTGAAGAACCGTCTGCAGCCGTCTGAAACCCGTCAGACACATCTTTCAGGCTGACAAACATATTGTTCACGTATTTCTCCGTAATCCGGTCTGCCAGCTTTTCCCGGATCTGTGCTGTCGCGCTCTTTGTAACCTGTGCAGCCATAAAGTTTAAACCTTCATTCTGCACATACTTCAATTCCGGTTTTTGAGGATCGGTTGAGAGAACGGTCGTTACCTTCTTAGAGAAATCTTTGGGGATTTCAATGACCATGTAATACTTCAAACTCTTCAACCCGCTTTTCGCCTCATCGGAATCAACAAATTTCCAGCCGAGGTCTTTTCCTTTTTCCAGATCAGCGACTAAATCCTTTCCTGCATTAATCGCCTCACCATCTGTATCAGCTCCCTGATCGTTGTTAACGACCGCTACCGGCAGGTTTGACAGGTTGTCATATGGCCCCCACCTAGGAGACAAGAGTATCCCGCCGTACACAACAGGTACGAGCAAGGTGATAATGACTGAAATCAGCAGCCCTTTTTTCGCTGCCAAGCCAGCCATCTCCGCCTTGAACAAACTAAAGACCTTCATCCGCTATTCCCCCATGCTTAAGATTAAAATAAAATACAGGCGAAGGGCTTATGACCAATCACCTATACTAACACTAATTATTCTAATAAATGACAAAAAAATCCTTTCTTTTTACATCTGAAAATTAAAAATATTTTTAATTTTCCTAGCAAACGGATAACTCGATGTATTAAAACCATAAAAAAAGAAGTGCACCATTTATGCACTTCTTTTTACCGCAATAATTAACCTACTTCTTCCCCAGACTCGTTCCCGCGTTTCGTCATTTCTTTAACTCTAACTTGCTCATTCAGTTTAGCTGCTTCGTCTAAATACTCGGTTTGAATCCCGCTTTTTACAGCCCAATAATAAAACACAAGGGCTAAGCATGCAATGAGAACCATATCCCAGCCAAATGGAATGATGTTGGCTCCTCCAAATTTTTCACTTCCCAGGTAGGAGATAAACATCATGCAGATTAAGTAAACAACCATCCAGAGTCCTGCCAGGAAATTCGTTTTGAAACCTTTCCATTTCTTTCTCGCCTGATAATAAAAGTAAATCGGAAGGCCAATCAAAATAAAGAATAGCACCTGTCCAGTCAGCGGCCATCTTGCCCAATACAGCGTTAAAGAGGCAAAGACGAACCCGCATGGTGCGATGATGCTTAGTGCTTTAACACGTAATGGACGATATAGATTCCTGCCTGTCCGTCTTAATGTCATGACTGTAACTGGGCCGGTGATATAAGAGATAAGGGTTGCTACTGAAATTACTTCTGCTAGTACCCCCCAGCCTCTAAAGACAAACAGAAACAGAAAACATACAGCAAGGTTTAAATACATAGCAGGACGAGGCACACGGTAAAAAGGGTGAACCTTTCCAAACACTTCTGGTAAATATCCGTTCTTTTCCATTCCGTAGATCATTCTCGCTGTGGTGGCGGTATACGTAGTTCCTGTGCCGGAAGGAGAAATGAATGCATCACAATAAAGTAAAATGACAAGCCAGTTAATGCCCAGTGCAATGGCCAAATCGGCAAATGGCGAATTGAAATTTAAATGATGCCAGCCTTTAGCAATCGTGGCAGGACTGACAGCCCCGATAAAGGCCACTTGCAATAAAATGTAGATAACGGTAGCGATCAGAACAGACCCTACAACTGAAAATGGAATAGTGCGGCCGGGATTCCTTGCCTCGCCCGCCATATTAATGGGGCTTTGGAAACCGTTGAACGCGAATACAATCCCTGAAGTAGCTACGGCAGTTAGTACACTTGCCCATCCATAAGGAGCAACACTGTGCCCGGATGTAAAGTTCTCCCCATGAAATCCTACGAAAAGAAGCGCTCCAACCGTGAGTCCAGGAATAACAATTTTTAAAATTGTTATCAGGTTATTTGCTTTGGCAAACAGGCTGACTGCCCAATAGTTCAAAAAAAAGTAAATCAGCATCAATACTGAAGCGATAACCAATCCTTTCCCGGTAAGGGTGCCTTCCGTCACTAACGTGTGCGTCCACCTTGCCCATTTCCACGGCCAGGAACTCATATATTGCACAGAGGCGATTGCTTCAACAGGAATAACAGAAACAATGGCAATCCAATTGGACCAGGCTGCAAGAAATCCTACAAACGACCCATGAGAATACTGTGTGTATTTCACCATCCCTCCGGCTTCAGGAAACATGGCGCCTAATTCAATATAAGAAAGCGCTATAAATAAAATAACGATCATGCCGATGATCCAGGAAAAAACAGCGGCTGGACCAGCGATTTGTGCAGCTCTCCATGCCCCAAATAACCAGCCGGATCCAATGATCGATCCGAGCCCGACCATGGTCAGGGCAAAAGTTCCCATCTTTCGTTGCAAATCACTCATTCATGAAACTCCCTTCCAAAACTGTCTGTTTAAAGATAATATTCCTTTGTCGTTACTGTGAATCCCATAGAAGAATACTGAATATGATTACCGACAGCCTTCTATCTACAAATTTCGCCTTTTTTTTACATTTGTTTAGGGTAGAGCACATAATTGGCAAAGTGTTCATTCTTTCGTGAACAATTTGAGAGTGGAATAGTATTAGGCGCCAAATGCACGTATATTAGTATGCGATAATGTAATGGAGAAAAAACGTATACCTCTGCGTACTGAAAAGTATAAAGAAAAAAAACGTTCCTTGCACTGTGCAAGGAGCGTCTATATTTAACGTTATTATGTTATGTAATGGTACCGGTGGTCGGGGTCGAACCGACACTCCCAAGGGAACACGATTTTGAGTCGTGCTTTCGGTTTACATACGTTACCCTAACGAGTAGAGAACGAGATATCAACGCTTGTCCGACTTCGCTAGTTCATACCGCAAATTCATCGCGTACGACTACCGGAAAATAGCGCTTATCGCTATTATACCGAGAATGGTAACGATTAGCAATTATTAATCGGTATGGACGAGTTTCTTCTATTATATGTCGAAAATTGTCACGCCCGTTATATCGGTAAAGTTAACCTTCGCGATATCACCACTTTTGGTAACGATTCTTACGTTCTTATTATGTACGTCAAGATAATGTATGTGCCCGGTCAAAGTTTCGATAACACCCGATCGGTAATACGAGAACTTCACCGCATTATTGAACTCCATCGCTGAACATATAGTTTCGTTTATTTCCTCGAGTTGCTGTTCATCGAGTACTGGCCGTTCAATATTCGTTATGTCCCAGTCAAATTCGCGCAGAGCTTTAACGTGTTCGGGGAGCATTAAAGAAGTCCATTTGATTCCCCCGCGATCCTTTAGCATAGTAAACCACTCCTTTATTCCATATTATTACCGAACATGTGTTCTTGTAAACTAGAAATAAAAGAGAGAGCCGACTTTGTGCTGTCGATTCTCCGTATGTTACTCACTCCTCATTCCGTGCCACTCGCACGAGGAATAAGTTCGCTTAGTGGTCAAATCTGCTTATGAGAGGTAATTCGGGGGATATTTTATGTCTTCTGTATTGCGCGAAACATCCCTTTATTTGTCGAAAGAATTAATTTAACAAGAACCTGTTATCCAACAAGAAATCAGGGACATAATAACAGAAAAACGGGAGTAAGAAATGATAAATCAATTAGTCGTAGGTTTCGTTATTCCATGGATAGTTGGATTGTACCTCTGTTATAAGAAACCTAAATTCATGCTAATTGTTATTCCAATCGGAATTTCAATTGCATTTTTAATTAATGATTGGGGTTTTAATTACTTTTGGAAATTGAAGCATTCATATACAAACTTATCGCTCGCTTCTGTCCCATTTAATTTAGGGTTGTTCCCAATCTTAGGATCCTTGTTCATTAGTTCTATTCACTTCACCAAGCTCAATGTATATCTCTCGCTAGTCCTGTTTACGATATTTACTACATTGATTGAATTTTGGGCATTTAAAGCAGGAGAAATTATCTATAGAAACGGCTGGAATATCGGTTTTACGGCAATCAGTTATTTTGTTGGATATTTGATCGCATTTGTATATTATAAACTACTGCGGAAATATAAAATATTTTAGTATCTATTCTGGTTGCCTTGGTTATATTCATCTCAACAACCATTGATTAGAAAAAAACACCCAATTACTCGGATGCCTCTAAATAATATCTAAGCTGATTTTTTTGATTTTTGCTGTTTTTGAGTTCTCCTCGTCTAACTAAGTAGTTATTACCTTCAATTTTTATTTTCTGACCAATGTTAAAATGATCTTCAACAGAAACAAATGATAAAAGAGCATTTGCATCTCCTATAAAGATTCTTTTATCCTCTATTATAAGCTCATAGTTGTAGATACTTATTACCATCAGCCCCCCCATTTATAATCATAGCGATATTTAAATACCCCAATAATGGTAAGATAAAACCAGATAATTTATAGTGAATCAGTACTAGGGTATGGGCTATTAATAAAATTTATAAATGCTGGCGTACGCAAATACCCGCCCTTCGTAAGACTTCGGTGCTTGACGCGTACTTTAATCGGCTGGGAACGACCCTCGAAATTACGGTAAACGGTTTTCCAAGCCAATGGCGGTGCCAACTCGCAAATACCGGCCGGCGTGCCGTCGCCAAATTCGAGCAGCCAGTCGCCGTTTTGCGTCAGACCAGTGATCCACACTTCGGTGAACGCGTAATTAACCACTTTAAGCCACGTGTCAGATCGTTTACCTACGTGGTAAAGCGAGTCTTTACGCTTAAGCACAACGCCTTCTAACGACTGACTACAGCACAAATTGAATAGCTGGCGGGAATGAGCACCGTCGATTACGCCAACTTTTGCGAAGGTTGTAGTATTTAGCGGCACGATTGCTCGAATATACCTGCGCCGTTCTGAACGCTCATCTTCGCTAATGTGTGGCGCATAGTATGGCACGAACACCTTACGTCATCTATACTCGCATCACGCCCATATTGCGTTATCCTGCCCTGTAATTGGCGTTTGGTAAGCGGAGTATTATCGATAGTTACAAACAGAGCATCGGTCTCGATAACGCCTCTAATCGCGATATATTTCCGTAACTGATCCTTCATCTTCGCCTGTAACGGAACAAAAACGTTCACGTTGCCCCTTCGCGTTTCTGATCAATAACTGCGAGTCTTCCCAACGAATATCACTCAAAGCAATACCGATTATTTCGTTCGCCCTCATACCGGTCTCGAACAGTAACATCATAATCGTTAGATCGCGCACACCTATAAACGTCTTCAGGTCAGGCTGCCGGAATAGCTTACGTATCTGATCAGTAGAGAACGTCGCTATGACCGTTTTGCGCTGCTTTAAAAGCTTTACTTCTTTTATTGGGTTCGTGGTATATACCGTTCTTTATGAAGGTAATTGAAAAAGGCACGTACTGCCCGTAAACGCGTATTGATGCTGACAGTCTTTGCACCGGTGCCTTTCATATAACGAATGAGGTTTTCTTTTATTTGGTCAGAACTAATTTTCGCCGGCAAGGTCTCAATTTCTTGAACCTCGAGAAGTTTACGGAAAGACGATAATTCATTGCGGTAGTATTTAATCGTGTGGTCGCGAAGATTACGTATATCACAATCGTCTAGAAAGATATCGAGTAATTCGTCAAACTCGAACTTGTCCGGATAGTGCCACGTAATTGCGATAATTGTTTCGAGGATAATTCGTTACGACGTCTTACCATACATACGCCTCCAATCGTATTAGACGCAACATCGCGCACGATTCAACGCACACGATTATTTCGGTAAAATCGTACGTGGTGAACGACAAAAAAACGGCCCCTACCGAAGTAGAGACCGTTGATATCATCGTATTTCTAACGTATGTAATGGTACCGGTGGTCGGGGTCGAACCGACACTCCCAAGGGAACACGATTTTGAGTCGTGCGCGTCTGCCAATTCCGCCACACCGGCATGCAATTAATCATTAGGCAGTTAAGTTATAAAATATTATGGTGCCGAGGGCCGGACTCGAACCGGCACGATAGTCACCTACCGCAGGATTTTAAGTCCTGTGTGTCTGCCAATTCCACCACCCCGGCGCTGGGGAATTATGTAGTGGAGGCGGCAACCGGATTCGAACCGGTGGATAAGGGTTTTGCAGACCCTGGCCTTACCACTTGGCTATGCCGCCAGAAACAAACAAGATAATATGGAGCGGAAGACGGGATTCGAACCCGCGACCCCAACCTTGGCAAGGTTGTATTCTACCACTGAACTACTTCCGCATTGATGGCTGGGCTAGCAGGATTCGAACCTACGAGTGACGGAGTCAAAGTCCGTTGCCTTACCACTTGGCTATAGCCCATCATATGGGGCGACTGATGGGAATTGAACCCACGAATGCCGGAATCACAATCCGGTGCGTTAACCACTTCGCCACAATCGCCACATGGCAGGGGCAGTAGGAATTGAACCCACACCAAAGGTTTTGGAGACCTTCGTTCTACCTTTAAACTATGCCCCTAAATTGTTAATGTGCAACTAAAATTTAGATGGTGGAGGGGGACGGATTCGAACCGCCGAACCCAAAGGAGCGGATTTACAGTCCGCCGCGTTTAGCCACTTCGCTACCCCTCCATGAGAGACAAATCCTATTTTAATACAAATTCATCTATTCTTCAAGAAGAAATTCCTTACAGTTCTTGAAAAGAAAAGTGGTGCCGGCTAGAGGACTTGAACCCCCAACCTACTGATTACAAGTCAGTTGCTCTACCAATTGAGCTAAACCGGCAAAAAAAATGGTGGCTCGAGACGGAATCGAACCGCCGACACGAGGATTTTCAGTCCTCTGCTCTACCGACTGAGCTATCGAGCCAAAATGGCGGACCCGACCGGGGTCGAACCGGCGATCTCCTGCGTGACAGGCAGGCATGTTAACCACTACACCACGAGTCCATTTTGGTTGCGGGGACAGGATTTGAACCTGCGACCTTTGGGTTATGAGCCCAACGAGCTACCAGACTGCTCCACCCCGCGATAATATTAAGCTTACGGACGATATGTCCGAGTTAATGACTGTCTCTTCCTCTACAAGCAAATTCTTGAATGTAGAAAAAGTTAAGTATTAATGGTGGAGGATGACGGGTTCGAACCGCCGACCCCCTGCTTGTAAGGCAGGTGCTCTCCCAGCTGAGCTAATCCTCCGAAAAAGTTATATGTATAAAAATGGTTATTTTCGTTATTACGAAAAAACTTGGTTATTTTTCTTAACGAAAAAAACTTGGTGACCCGTACGGGATTCGAACCCGTGTTACCGCCGTGAAAGGGCGGTGTCTTAACCGCTTGACCAACGGGCCATATGTTGAAAAGTTATGGCGGAGAGCAAGGGATTTGAACCCTTGATACGGCGGTAACCGTATACACGATTTCCAATCGTGCTCCTTCGGCCACTCGGACAGCTCTCCAAAATATGGCTCCACAGGTAGGACTCGAACCTACGACCGATCGGTTAACAGCCGATAGCTCTACCACTGAGCTACTGTGGAATAATATATGCCTGGCAGCGTCCTACTCTTACAGGGGGAAGCCCCCAACTACCATCGGCGCTGAAGAGCTTAACTTCCGTGTTCGGTATGGGAACGGGTGTGACCTCTTCGCTATCGCCACCAGACATATGTAGGTTTTTCAACCTAGTTTGAGGTATATTCCCTCAAAACTAGATAACTTTTCATCCAAACTTTCACTGATGCTAACGTCCAGCTCCATGAACCATATCCTCGAGGTCGTTTCAATCCCTCCTGCGAACACCAAAAACGTGTTCTCGTCAGGATCTCCAACGCTTGTCGGATTTAAACGGTTCATACCGCTTTTGTTAATAAGGATAAGCCCTCGACCGATTAGTATCTGTCAGCTCCACGTGTCACCACGCTTCCACACCAGACCTATCAACCTCATCATCTCTAAGGGGTCTTACTCACTTGACGTGATGGGAAATCTCATCTTGAGGGGGGCTTCATGCTTAGATGCTTTCAGCACTTATCCCGTCCACACGTAGCTACCCAGCTATGCCCCTGGCGGAACAACTGGTACACCAGCGGTGTGTCCATCCCGGTCCTCTCGTACTAAGGACAGCTCCTCTCAAATTTCCTGCGCCCGCGACGGATAGGGACCGAACTGTCTCACGACGTTCTGAACCCAGCTCGCGTACCGCTTTAATGGGCGAACAGCCCAACCCTTGGGACCTACTTCAGCCCCAGGATGCGATGAGCCGACATCGAGGTGCCAAACCTCCCCGTCGATGTGGACTCTTGGGGGAGATAAGCCTGTTATCCCCAGGGTAGCTTTTATCCGTTGAGCGATGGCCCTTCCATGCGGAACCACCGGATCACTAAGCCCGACTTTCGTCCCTGCTCGACTTGTAGGTCTCGCAGTCAAGCTCCCTTGTGCCTTTACACTCTGCGAATGATTTCCAACCATTCTGAGGGAACCTTTGGGCGCCTCCGTTACAATTTAGGAGGCGACCGCCCCAGTCAAACTGCCCACCTGACACTGTCTCCGAACCGGATCACGGTTCCAGGTTAGAATTTCAATACAGTCAGGGTAGTATCCCACCGACGCCTCCATCGAAGCTGGCGCTCCGACTTCCCAGGCTCCTACCTATCCTGTACAAACTGTACCAAAATCCAATATCAAGCTGCAGTAAAGCTCCATGGGGTCTTTCCGTCCTGTCGCGGGTAACCTGCATCTTCACAGGTACTATAATTTCACCGGGTCTCTCGTTGAGACAGTATCCAAGTCGTTACACCTTTCGTGCGGGTCGGAACTTACCCGACAAGGAATTTCGCTACCTTAGGACCGTTATAGTTACGGCCGCCGTTTACTGGGGCTTCAATTCAGAGCTTCTCCCGTAAGGGATAACCCCTCCTCTTAACCTTCCAGCACCGGGCAGGTGTCAGCCCCTATACTTCGCCTTGCGGCTTCGCAGAGACCTGTGTTTTTGCTAAACAGTCGCTTGGATCTATTCACTGCGGCTCTCTCGGGCGTTAACCCTATCAGAGCACCCCTTCTCCCGAAGTTACGGGGTCATTTTGCCGAGTTCCTTAACGAGAGTTCTCCCGATCATCTTAGGATTCTCTCCTCGCCTACCTGTGTCGGTTTGCGGTACGGGCACCTCTTTCCTCACTAGAGGCTTTTCTTGGCAGTGTAGGATCAGGGACTTCGGTACTGTAATTTCCCTCGCCGTCACAGCTCAGCCTTCACGATTGCGGGATTTGCCTCACAATCAGCCTAACTGCTTAGACGCGCATTTCCAATCGCGCGCTCTCCCTACCTTCCTGCGTCCCCCCGTCGTTCAAACGGAAAGGAGGTGGTACAGGAATTTCAACCTGTTGGCCATCGCCTACGCCTTTCGGCCTCGGCTTAGGTCCCGACTAACCCTGAGCGGACGAGCCTTCCTCAGGAAACCTTAGGCTTTCGATGGACAAGATTCTCACTTGTCTTTCGCTACTCATACCGGCATTCTCACTTCAAAGCGCTCCACCAGTCCTTCCGGTCTGACTTCACCGCACTTCGAACGCTCCCCTACCACTGTACCCTAAGGTACAATCCATAGCTTCGGTGATACGTTTAGCCCCGGTACATTTTCGGCGCAGAGTCACTCGACCAGTGAGCTATTACGCACTCTTTAAATGGTGGCTGCTTCTAAGCCAACATCCTGGTTGTCTGGGCAACTCCACATCCTTTCCCACTTAACGTATACTTTGGGACCTTAGCTGATGGTCTGGGCTGTTTCCCTCTTGACTACGGATCTTATCACTCGCAGTCTGACTCCCGCGGATAAGTCTCTGGCATTCGGAGTTTGACTGAATTCGGTAACCCTGTGGGGGCCCCTAGTCCAATCAGTGCTCTACCTCCAGGACTCTAGCCGCGAGGCTAGCCCTAAAGCTATTTCGGGGAGAACCAGCTATCTCCGTGTTCGATTGGCATTTCACCCCTACCCACACCTCATCCCCGCACTTTTCAACGTGCGTGGGTTCGGGCCTCCATTCAGTGTTACCTGAACTTCACCCTGGACATGGGTAGATCACACGGTTTCGGGTCTACGACAACGTACTATGGCGCCCTATTCAGACTCGCTTTCGCTGCGGCTCCGCCTTATCAGCTTAACCTTGCACGTTATCGTAACTCGCCGGTTCATTCTACAAAAGGCACGCTGTCACCCGTTAATGGGCTCCAACTACTTGTAGGCACACGGTTTCAGGATCTCTTTCACTCCCCTTCCGGGGTGCTTTTCACCTTTCCCTCACGGTACTGGTTCACTATCGGTCACTAGGGAGTATTTAGCCTTGGGAGATGGTCCTCCCGGATTCCGACGGGGTTTCACGTGTCCCGCCGTACTCAGGATCCACTCAGGAGGGAACGAAGTTTCAACTACAGGGCTGTTACCTTCTTTGGCTGGCCTTTCCAGACCGCTTCATCTACCCCGTTCCTTTGTAACTCCATGTTGAGTGTCCTACAACCCCAGAGGGCAAGCCCTCTGGTTTGGGCTGATTCCGTTTCGCTCGCCGCTACTCAGGAAATCGCATTTGCTTTCTCTTCCTCCGGGTACTTAGATGTTTCAGTTCCCCGGGTCTGCCTTCTCATATCCTATGTATTCAGATATGGATACCATCCCATTACGGATGGTGGGTTCCCCCATTCGGAAATCCCCGGATCAATGCTTACTTACAGCTCCCCGAGGCATATCGGTGTTCGTCCCGTCCTTCTTCGGCTCCTAGTGCCAAGGCATCCACCGTGCGCCCTTTCTAGCTTAACCTTTAACCGAATCAGCTTTTCAGCTGAATCGTTTCACATGATCGTTAGATCATGGGTCTTGCATAATCAGCGCACAACTAATGAATTAGTTGGCTTTGTTTGGATGTTTCGTTATCTAGTTTTCAAGGAACATGGTCCGTGCGCGCAAAAAAACGCGTCACATAACCTCTATTGTTTGAAAGAAACGATGTTCTTTCAAAACCAAACAAAAGCTCAGGTAAGTTCATGAGGCTACTAAGTGCACTCATGTCTCCATAGAAAGGAGGTGATCCAGCCGCACCTTCCGATACGGCTACCTTGTTACGACTTCACCCCAATCATCTGTCCCACCTTCGGCGGCTGGCTCCTAAAAGGTTACCCCACCGACTTCGGGTGTTACAAACTCTCGTGGTGTGACGGGCGGTGTGTACAAGGCCCGGGAACGTATTCACCGCGGCATGCTGATCCGCGATTACTAGCAATTCCGGCTTCATGTAGGCGAGTTGCAGCCTACAATCCGAACTGAGAGTGGCTTTTTGGGATTGGCTCGGCCTCGCGGCTTTGCAACCCTTTGTACCACCCATTGTAGCACGTGTGTAGCCCAGGTCATAAGGGGCATGATGATTTGACGTCATCCCCACCTTCCTCCGGTTTGTCACCGGCAGTCACCTTAGAGTGCCCAACTGAATGCTGGCAACTAAGGTCAAGGGTTGCGCTCGTTGCGGGACTTAACCCAACATCTCACGACACGAGCTGACGACAACCATGCACCACCTGTCACTCTGTCCCCCGAAGGGGAAAGTCCTATCTCTAGGATGGTCAGAGGATGTCAAGACCTGGTAAGGTTCTTCGCGTTGCTTCGAATTAAACCACATGCTCCACTGCTTGTGCGGGCCCCCGTCAATTCCTTTGAGTTTCAACCTTGCGGTCGTACTCCCCAGGCGGAGTGCTTAATGTGTTAACGTCAGCACTGAGGGTGGAACCCCCCAACACCTAGCACTCATCGTTTACGGCGTGGACTACCAGGGTATCTAATCCTGTTTGCTCCCCACGCTTTCGCGCCTCAGCGTCAGTTACAGGCCAAAAAGCCGCCTTCGCCACTGGTGTTCCTCCACATCTCTACGCATTTCACCGCTACACGTGGAATTCCACTTTTCTCTCCTGCACTCAAGTTCCCCAGTTTCCAATGACCCTCCACGGTTGAGCCGTGGGCTTTCACATCAGACTTAAAGAACCGCCTGCGCGCGCTTTACGCCCAATAATTCCGGATAACGCTTGCCACCTACGTATTACCGCGGCTGCTGGCACGTAGTTAGCCGTGGCTTTCTGGTCAGGTACCGTCAAGGTACCGGCAGTTACTCCGGTACTTGTTCTTCTCTGACAACAGAGCTTTACGACCCGAAGGCCTTCATCGCTCACGCGGCGTTGCTCGGTCAGACTTTCGTCCATTGCCGAAGATTCCCTACTGCTGCCTCCCGTAGGAGTCTGGGCCGTGTCTCAGTCCCAGTGTGGCCGATCACCCTCTCAGGTCGGCTACGCATCGTCGCCTTGGTGAGCCGTTACCTCACCAACTAGCTAATGCGCCGCGGGCCCATCTGTAAGCGTCAGCACAAGGCCGACTTTCAAAAAAGAAACAGGCGTTTCTCTTTATCATCCGGTATTAGCTTCGGTTTCCCGAAGTTATCCCCGTCTTACAGGCAGGTTACCCACGTGTTACTCACCCGTCCGCCGCTAACCTCAGAGAGCAAGCTCTCTTTGGTCCGCTCGACTTGCATGTATTAGGCACGCCGCCAGCGTTCATCCTGAGCCAGGATCAAACTCTCCAATAAAGTGTTTGATATAGCTCTTAAAGTTTAAAAATTGATGGGATTGTAAAATCCCTGACTTACCTGGCTTTTGTTTGGTTTTCAAAGAACATTTTGTCGAATGCCGCTCGTTTTGGCGACTTTCTTAGGATAACATCTTTGGTGTAAGGTGTCAACCTCTTTTTTGTTTGTGTTTGTTCGTGTTTGCCGCGTCGTTTCAGCGACAAGTAGTACTATACCATGATAGCAAGAAAGAGGTCAACACCTTTTCAGAAAAAAGTTTAATTCCTTTATTTATTCGTTGTATAGTGGCGGTGAAACAAATGCTTGCCTTTGGTCTGCTGGCGGATTACATCCACAATTCCCTTTTCAATAAGGTGCTCAAGCAGGATTCCAAGATCAATAGAGTAATCTGCAATTTCACGGTGTTCCATCAGTTCAGCGACTGTCCACTCGTCTTGTTCTTCGAATATCGTTAATAAGTGGCCCGCGCCTAGCTTCGTTTTGGAGCTGATGGAAAATTCGCTTGCTATTAATAGAAGTTCGATCCGTTTATCAATGGATTCATTTCCGGTAATCAGTTCTTCATATAGTTTGTAGATTTGTGGCTCGATTACCTTTACTTGATTCCAAACTGTAATTTCCGGGTGGAACCCCCGTTCGATAACAGCCAGACGTGCCAGATGGTGGAGAGCATGGAGTATATGGTTGAACGAATCAAGGTGCTGTCCGCTGTGAAAAAGCTCTTTTCCATCAGAAAAGCGGCGAAGCAGTTTGGCAAATTCTAGCGTAATCTTTTTGGAGCGTTCAGGAACTGGGAATTTATCAAGTCTGTCTCTCAGTTCAGTGATATATTCGTTTCGGTTAAACAGGACCTTCCCATTAATGACCCAATCGACGACTCGGCGGTTTGAGCCGAGAAGAAGCCATTCATTCAGCCGCTCTTCTGTCACAATATGTAAAGCAGCAATCTTGTCATCAAATTCATAGTGTTTGACACTCCATGGTTTCTCCCCTTGAGTGACAATTATAAATAAGATGCAGTCAAAATTATCCGTTAATGGACTAAATGGTTTGTTCTTTTCAATCAATAGAACTCCAAGTGTGTTTTCGTTACTTGCCCTTTCTTGATAAAGCGGGCGTAACAAGTCTTCCATGCCTTCAACTCCCGTTCTAATTTCGGTCTCCATACATTTCAACGCAGCCGCTGAAAATCCTTTCTTTTTTTTCAAGTCCTTGTATACTGTAATTTAGGAGGGACAACCATGATAAAATATACGAGCAAGATCAATAAAATACGTACGTTTGCTTTAAGTCTTGTTTTTATTGGAATCATTATTATGTATGCCGGCATATTTTTTAGAAGTCACTTCATACTAATGTCATTATTTATGTTAATTGGATTTCTTGCAACCCTTGCAAGTGCCGGAGTTTATTTTTGGATTGGTATGATCTCAACGAATGCTGTTCAGGTTGTATGCCCAAATTGCGGGAAAGTCACCAAAGTATTAGGCCGCGCGGATGCGTGCATGGCATGCAATCAGCCGCTTACGCTTGATAAGGATCTTGAAGGTCTTGAATTTGACGAAAAATATAATTCAAGACGCGCTATGAAAAAGACCGCAAAAAAATAAGCTGATCCAGTCAAGCTGGTTCAGCTTATTTTAATGCTTTTTAGTTTTGCAATCCGGGCAAGTTCCGTAGATCTCCATGCGGTGGTGTCCAACGTCAAACCCCGTTACGGATTCAGCCAGGGTTTCAACCTCATCAAGTCCAGGATAGTGGAAATCCACTATTTTGCCGCATCCCTCGCATATAATGTGGTAATGCTCTGTCGTTACACAATCAAAACGGCTGGAAGCATCTCCGTAGGTCAATTCTTTAACGAGACCTACTTCTTTAAATACCCTAAGGTTATTATAGACCGTCGCAACGCTCATGTTAGGAAATTTACCCTCTAAGGATTTGTATATTTCATCTGCTGTTGGATGTGTCATAGATTGTATCAAGTGTTCCAGAATCGCATGACGCTGAGGAGTAATGCGAACTCCAGACTGTTTTAATGTATCTATTGCTTCATTTATGCGTACTTCAGACATCGTCATGCACCTCACTCTCAAAAGAAATTATTACATTATAATGTTTATAATTAGTGTATCTTGAACTGCCTGCTTTTGTCAATCCATTGGCCTAGAGTTACATTCTTATGATTCCCAAAATGCATATAAAAAGTGCGGGAGAGATTCCCGCACATCGATTAGAAGAGTTATTACTAAATCCTATGCAAATCATGAAACAAAGTATAGTCAGACGCCTTGATGTTTATTTTCTATTTTAGATTCTCAGGATTTAAGCCTTCAAGTTCCGGAATAACAAATAGGCCGTCTTTTCTGACTAATACATCATCAAAATACAGTTCACCGCCGCCATATTCAGGACGCTGGATGAGAACCATATCCCAGTGCACGGAAGAACGGTTTCCATTGTCCGCATCTTCATATGCCTCTCCAGGTGTAAAGTGAATACTGCCGCAAATTTTTTCATCAAAAAGGATGTCGCCCATTGGATGCTGGATCATCGGGTTAACACCGATCGCAAACTCTCCTACAAAGCGTGCCCCATCATCAGTATCAAAGATTTCATTGAGTTTCTCTGAGTTGTCAGCTGTTGCTTCTACAATTTTGCCGTTTTCAAACGTAAGACTGACATTGTTGAATATCGTTCCGCGGTAAGGACACGGTGTATTATAGGTGATTGTCCCATTTACACTGTCCTTGACCGGGGCCGTAAAGACTTCCCCATCCGGGATATTGTTCTCACCTGCACATTTAACAGCGGGGATTCCTTTAATGGAAAACGAAAGGTCGGTACCAGGCGATACAATTCTTACCTTGTCCGTACGCTCCATCAATTCTTTTAAAGGCTGCTGTGCCTGCTCCATCTTTTTATAATCCACATTGCAGACATCCAATAGGAAGTTCTCAAACGACTCGAAGCTCATTTTAGCTTTCTGAGCAAGTCCCTTGGTAGGGTAATTCAAAAGCACCCATTTACGTTCATTAATGATGACTTTTTGCACGGGTTTAAAGTACTCACCGCGAAGCTGGAACTTGTCGCCAGGAACTTCAGACAGCTCGGAATCATTCTCTGAACTTGCGATGGAGATATACGCATCCACCTCTTTGACTCTTTTCAAATCCCAGCCCATTGAGGTTTCCAGCTGCTCTGCTTCATAGCCTGTAATTAAGTAACGGCTGATTTCGTCATCATATATATTCACGTACGGATAAGCACCCATCGCGTAAGCTTCTTTAATGAGGGCTTTAATTAATGGCCTGGCAGTTAGAGGTGAAGTGATCAGCACACGCTCTCCTTTTTTTAATTCTACAGAGTGGTGCAGCAGGGTCCTGGCAAGAGTGACGACTCTTTCATCTAACATTGTAAACCTCCCCTATTCTATGTATCTTTAAAAAATTACAACAATTCCATCTTATCATTAAAACCTTCATGTTGCCCATAATTAATCCGGGAGTATATACCTGGTTCATATGCTCATACTATAAGAAAAAATTAAGGGGGCATGTTACAATGAACGTGGATCGAGCAAAACAGATTATTTCTTCGCCTAGCGAAATTGAAGTGATGTATTTTGGTAAGCCAGTATGGATTGAGTCCATTAATTCATCAAGCGGAACAGCCTGGGTGCATCCCAATGAAGAACCTGATCATGACATGGAAGTGCCAGTAAGCGATCTGCTTGAGCATTAATTGCAAAAGGGCCTGCTTTCAAAAAGCAGTGCCCTTTTCTTTATTTCATGTTTTCTTTTATATAAGCCAGAACTTCATCAATATGCTCTTTCACTTTCACTTTTCTATACTCTTTCACAACGTTTCCTTCTTTATCGAGAATGAAAGTTGAGCGCTCAATTCCCATGTACTCTTTTCCGAAGTTCTTCTTTAGTTTCCAAACTCCGAAAAGCTCTGCTGCTTCATGTTCCTCGTCTGCCAAAAGCAAGAACGGCAGGCCATATTTATCAATAAATTTTTCGTGTCGGGCCATCGGATCTGTACTGACTCCGAGAATCACGGCATCCAAATCCTTAAATTCATCATGCTTGTCCCTGAAATCACAAGCTTGAGTCGTGCATCCAGGGGTCATATCTTTCGGGTAAAAGTACAACACCACATTTTCCCCCTGGAAATCTGATAGCTTTACATCTTCTCCATTACTTGCCGGCAATGTAAAATCCGGTGCTTTTTCTCCTGTGGTAACTGTCAAGGATATCCCTCCTGTTTAACTTCATCTATATAAAGAGGGTAACCAATTCCACGCGTTCCTACAACTTTTTTGATGCCGGTTCCCTGTCGATGACTGAAGACAGTACAAATGCAGCTGGGAGCAAGTAGCCGATCAGTGCTTCTACTATGGACAGCCATCTGCCAGCCCCCAGCGGAGTCAAATCCCCATATCCTACAGAGAGCATCGTCATCGAGCTGAAATACATGGCATCATCAATTACATGAAAAAAATGGCGATGCCCGATCACCTCCCCGTGCTTCACGAGAACATGAATATCCATGAGAAGCAGCGAGGTATACATGAGCCCGAAACCCAGGATGATGGTGACATAAACGATAACAAGCACGAAAAGGTGGTTTAATGACATGAGCTGATGCTTCATGACCGGGTGTGAAAAAAGGGATTGAAGACTTTTATATACTATAAACCCTGATAATAAAAGCATCGCTAAATAAATCAAATCCCCCACCGCCTCTGTTAGCAGTGTATGCTGCCCTTTGGACAAATAGGACAGGTATATAATAGGGCTGAACATTAAAAAGAACACAAAAAAGGGCTGGAAAACGATTTTTTTCTTTTTATATGGATAAGTATCTTACAGCATTACTTTTTCCTTGTGAAGCAAGCAATCCGGCTACACCCGCAACAAGAGGAGTCGCCATGGATGTTCCAGATATCCAAAATAAAAAACAGACACTCCTAAAAGAGTGCCTGTTTACCGGCTAATTCCCTGCCCCACGATATTTTGTTACACCTATATTCCATAAAAAAACAGAGATAGCGAAGAAAATGACGCCGATCAGAGGTGTGATGAAGGCATAATGGTACCACTCTTCCCTGCCAAGAAAATAAGCTGCCGGATAGACTCCGACGAAAGCAAAAGGAAGAATCCACGTAAGTACATAGCGAATGATCCGATTATAAATATCTACCGGATAACGGCCGTAGTTTCCGATGTTGTACATCATCGGCATAATATCCGTTCTGCTGTCCGACCAGAAACCGATGCTCGCCAGCGTAACAAAGATTCCTGCATACACAAGGGCACCGCCTGCCACCAGAACGAGAAAAATAAATGGATCATACCAATGCAAGCTTAATCCCAGATTGTTTCCAGCATAATACATAATCGCCAGGCCTGTAACGCCTCCGAACAATGACTCAAGTTCCATCCGTTCCAAGATAATCTGAAACAGACTATGGATCGGCCGGGTCAGAATTCTGTCCATTTCCCCTTTCACGATATAGCGGTCCGTGAAATCCCAAATGTTAAAGAAAGCACCGAAAACCGCAAATGGCACAAGAAAAAAGCCATAGATAAAGACCATCTCATCTTTGCTCCAGCCTTTTAGCAGACTGGTGTGGCCGAATACCACGAGTATGAAAATAAGGTTAACAGCTTGAAAGAGCAGGTCCGAAAATATATCAACGAGCATATCTGCACGATAGGTCAGCCTTGTTTTTAAGTATTGGCCTGCATATTGAAAAAAGATAGAAAGATAGGACATTCCTCATTACCCTCCTTGCACGATGAGCTGACGTTTTGCTGTTGTCCACAGCACCTGGATCGGTATAAAGAGAACGAGGCACCACAGTGCTTGATTCATCAGCCCGTGGATAACTTCACTTCCCTGAAACCCTTCCGTAAAGATCATGCTCGGAATATAACTGATTCCCTGAAACGGCAGATAGCCCATAATACTTTGGGCCCAGCCGGGAAAGAAGCTGATTGGCAGGATTAGCCCCGAGAACAGATCGATTACGACACGCTTTGCCCGGATTAAACCATCATTATTAAATAGGAAGAAGGTTGCAATTCCTGTGAGTAAATTGATCTGAGTATTAATAATGAAGCTTAAAATAATAGATACCAGGAAATACAGCCATGTTGCCGGATGACTAGTAAACTGGATCGGAAAGATAAAATAGACGATGACCATGCCTGGTACCGAGAAAAAGAGAATCCTGAAAATACCTTCTCCCAATCCCTGCATCATCTTCATGCTAATGTAGTTATACGGCCGGATCATCTCGATGGCCACTTTTCCTTCCTTGATCTCAAGCGCTATTTCCCTGTCGATATTATTAAAGTAGAAGGCCCTTGCCATCCAGGAGACCGCAATGTATGTAGTCATCTGGACAATAGAGAGATGCTGGATTGATGGTTTATCCCCATAGATTGCACTCCACAAAAAGTAATACGCTCCGATATTGATGCTATAGATCAAAATACCGCTGTAATAGTTTGTCCGGTAGGCCAGCATCATCAAGAAGCGGATGCGGATCATTTCTAAATATTTAGCCATTCCGGACTGCTCCTTCTTCGTAAATATTGCGAATAATTTCTTCTGTTGTAATCTCAACAATCTTTAAGTCAGCAATTCTCTTTGCAGCAACGACCCTGCCGATGACCGCAGAGATCACTTCCTCATCGTTCTCCACGCTTGCTGTCCAGCTGTTCGCATTGCTGCCTTGCTCCCACACAACAAGGTGTTCCTTCGTCAGTTCGTGCAGTTCATTCATAAACACATCCTCAGTGAAAAGGAATTGAATCTGCTTGCCTTCTCCCCAGTTTTCACGGAGCTGGCGAAGGGCTCCATCGTAGATGATCTTCCCTTCATCGAGCATGATGACCCGTTCACATAGCGCCTCTATGTCTGACAGATCATGTGTAGTCAAAAGAATGGTCGTTCCGTATTTTGCATTAATCTCTTTTAAAAATTCACGGATCTTAAGCTTCACCAGCACATCCAGCCCGATGGTAGGTTCATCGAGGAACAGAAGCGGCGGGTTGTGAATAAGCGCTGCCGCAAGTTCACATCTCATACGCTGTCCTAAAGACAGCTTTCGCACCGGTTTATCGAGCAGAGGTTCAATCGCCAGTGTTTGTATTACATCCGTCATGTGAGAGTTATAGAATTCATCCGGAACATTGTAGACTTTCTTCAGCAGCCGGAAGGATTCCTGAACTGCAATATCCCACCATAACTGAGATCTCTGCCCGAACACCACCCCGATGCTGCGTACAAATTTCTCCCTGTCTTTATGGGGGTTCATTCCATTAACCATTACTTGCCCTGAAGTGGGCGTCAGAATGCCTGTCAGCATTTTGATGGTCGTGGACTTACCGGCACCGTTTTCCCCGATATAACCAACCATTTCCCCTTTACGTATCTGCAGAGAGATGTCATCCACTGCTGTCTTGATGGTGTAGTTTCTCGTAAACAGATCACGAAATGCTCCCTTAAGCCCCGAACGGCTGGAATGGGATGTGAATTCTTTACGCAAATCTTTTACATCTATAATATAATCCATTGTGTTTTTCCTCCGAAAACTTTCTTCATGGTGCCAGGCACCCGTTTTTAACCAGCATGAACTAGTTTATCCTAAGTCTCCGTTTACCTCAATCTATTTAGCCTGCTTAAGCGGATCCTCTACAGCATCGCCTAAAACATGCTACAATATATGATGGATTTTAATTGTATTGTTTCATTTACCCCGTGGGGAATGTATGGACAGCAAGGAGGAAAATCAATGAATCATCAGCAGTCAGAATTATTATATAAGGAAGCACAAGAACATATTGTCGGTGGAGTGAACAGCCCTTCACGTTCTTTTAAAGCAGTAGGTGGAGGAGCACCAGTATTCATGGAAAGAGCACAAGGAGCCTACTTCTGGGATGTGGACGGAAATCGGTACATCGATTACTTGGCAGCATACGGACCCATCATTACAGGCCACGCCCATCCGCATATCACAAAAGCCATAGCGAAGGCTGCGGAAAACGGCGTGTTGTTCGGCACACCGACAAGCCTGGAAGTGAGGTTTGCAAAAATGCTGAAAGAGGCGATGCCTGCCATGGAAAAGGTGAGGTTTGTCAACTCAGGCACAGAAGCAGTCATGACAACGATCCGTGTAGCCCGCGCTTACACTGGACGCGACAAGATCATAAAGTTTGCAGGCTGCTATCATGGCCATTCAGATCTCGTACTTGTAGCCGCCGGTTCTGGCCCATCAACACTCGGAACACCTGATTCCGCCGGCGTTCCGAAAAGCATCGCTCAGGAAGTCATCACAGTTCCCTTCAATGATATTGATTCCTACCGTGAGGCGTTAGACCGCTGGGGTGATCAGATTGCTGCGGTTCTCGTTGAACCCATCGTCGGAAACTTCGGTATCGTTGAACCTAAAGAAGGTTTTTTGAAAGCTGTAAATGAGCTGACTCACAAGGCCGGCGCTCTCGTCATCTATGATGAAGTCATCACGGCTTTCCGCTTTATGTATGGCGGTGCACAAGATCTTCTTAACGTAAAACCGGATATGACTGCCCTTGGAAAAATCATCGGCGGAGGCCTGCCGATCGGAGCATACGGCGGCAAGAAAGAAATTATGGAAAAAGTAGCGCCTTTAGGACCCGCTTATCAGGCAGGAACAATGGCCGGAAATCCGGCTTCCATCTCTGCGGGAATCGCATGTCTTGAAGTTCTTCAAGAAGAAGGCGTATATGAAAGAATGGATGAACTAGGCAAACAGCTTGAAGAAGGTATCCTGGGGCATGCAAAGGCCTATGGTGTTCCCATTACGATCAACCGTTTAAAAGGGGCGCTTACCGTCTACTTTACGAATGAGAAAATCGTGAACTATGAACAGGCTGAAAACACCGATGGAGAGCGATTTGGAAAATACTTCAAAGCCATGCTTGCAGAAGGAATCAACCTTGCTCCCTCTAAGTATGAAGCCATGTTTCTAACCACCGCTCATACAGATCAAGACATCGCTGAAACGCTCGAAGCGGTTGAACGTTCGTTTAAGAAAATTACTTCGATGTAAATTTATGAAACAGAGTGCATAAACCACTCTGTTTTTTCACTCCAAAATGTAAGCGCTTTCTTAAATGATTGTGCTCAAAGTACCACCTCAGCCCTCCTTTTATATACATTAGTTTGAATAAAAATAATTGACTGACTATTCGAACGATGATAATATTTAACTATATTGGTCAATTGGTTTAAAACAATACACGGGTAAAGAGATAAAACCATTTCTCGCGATGTGGTTTTTTTATGTCTTATAAGGTATGAAACATAGGGGTAAGGGAGGCTTTCGTAATGGGTAAATCATGGAGTCCTGCTTTGTTTAAGGATTATCGCAAGCAGGAATTTGACAGCTGTGGAATCGTATCGGTGATTGAGAAAGAGAACATTCCGACCAAGAAAAATGTGGATGATGCTATTCATGCTTTGATTACGATGAACCATAGAGCAGGCTTTATTGAAAATGAAGGTGATGGTATCGGTATCAATATCGATATCCCCCGACTTCTTTGGAAGGAAAAGCTTACAAGCAAAGGCTTTCCTTCTTCTGCTGTGGATTCTGATCATTTTATTGTCGGCCATTTTTTCATCGACAAAAAGGCGGACAGCCGCTCAGAGATGGAAGCGGTTAAACAATGGTTTGAGAAGTATCACCTTGAGCTTATATATGAAACAACAGAGGTTACAAATTCTGCGGCCTTAGGGCCCATCGCTCGCGGTGAAGAACCAGTCTTCTGGCAGGCAGCACTGCTTCCTGTTAAAAATCATGAAGAGCTGGACCGTACGCTTTATCACCTGCTGATTGATATCGAAACGTCCCCGGCAGTCCATGTCGCTTCTCTCAGCAATCACCATGCTGTCTATAAAGTCATGGGTTCAGGCGAAACACTGCCTGCCTATTATGAAGATTTAACAAACCCGCTCATCGCGTCAACCATTACTTTAGGCCACAACCGCTATTCTACCAATACATTGTCCACCTTTTTCAGAGTCCAGCCTTTCAGCGTTCTTGGACATAACGGCGAACTGAATACGATCGCCAAACTCCGTGAAGAAGCTGAAATTATTGGTATTCCGGTTACTGATGGCGGAAGCGACTCACAAGATTTAAACAGAGTCATTGAAACATTGATCCTTCGAGAAGGATTCTCCTTGTTCGAAGCGATGGACGTTCTGTTTCCTCCCATCATTCATGAAATCAAGGCCTACCCTTCTCACTTAAAGGATTTGTATACCTATTTAAGGGAAGCCTGGGGACATTTTGCTCAAGGGCCTGCAGGAATCATCTCAAGATTCGGAAACGAAGCGGTTTTTAGTGTAGATGCCCTTGGACTCCGTCCGATCTGGCAGCTCGAAACAGATACTTCCTTCTACTTCTCATCTGAACAAGGAATTCTTTCCAACAATGACTTTACAGCGGAGCCAAAAAGCTTTGCTCCCGGTGAAAAGGTTGGATTGAAACGGGAAGATGACGGCCGCCTTACTTATTACAATCACAATGATTACCAGGAGCAGGTCTTCCAAAAGATGGAGACCAGGATCTGTGTTGACGGTGCCAGGCACCGGTTAGAAACACCTTCCCTGGAGATCGGGCCTTTCCGTGCAGCTCTGAAAAAACATAACGGATGGTATGCCGCCTATGGCTGGGACAGAGAACAGATCCATCAGCTTGAACAGATGGCAGAAAAAGGAGTCGAACCTATTCAATCGCTCGGCCACGATTCTCCACTGGCCGCTCTTCATCCTGAACGCCAAAACATTGCTGATTTTATTAAAGAAAGTGTAGCTGTTGTTACCAACCCGGCGATTGACAGAGACAGGGAAACCGAGCATTTTTCTACCCGTACCGTTCTCGGAAAACGGCCTTCCCTCTTTAAAAAAGAAAAAGAACTGAATACGATTGAACTCCTTACACCGCTGCTGGTTGAAGGGATAGATGGGAAAAACCTTTCGGAGCAATTCAACCATCCATCTTATGAGCAAGTAGCAGCCTATTTTGAAGGAAGAAATGAAAAGTATGTTCTTCATTCTGTCATGCTGGAAAGTGAGACCGTGGAAGAAGCACTTTCCCGCCTCTCTGCTGAAGCCGCAACAGCCGCAGAAAATGAAGCTGCGGTTATCATTCTGGATGACAACCAGGCACACAGAAAACATCTTTGGCTTGATCCTCATCTGGTTCTGTCAGCAGTGGATCAAAGCCTCAGAAAGAAGTTCCTGAGACGCAGTGTTTCATTGATTCTCAGATCTGCTGCCATCCGTTCTCTGCATGATATCATCCTTATAATCGGGCTTGGCGCTGATGCAGTCAGCCCATACCTTCTGTTTGAGACCGTAACCGAGCCTGAGAACCAGCTCCCTGCGGCCAAATTATTTGAAGCATTAAACAAAGGGCTGGAGAAAGTGATTTCCACAATCGGTATCCATGAGTTAAGGGGATACGACCGCCTCTTTTCCAGCATCGGGCTGAGCAGCGAAATTGCCGAAACATTGAATATCGTAAACTTCTTTGGCTCAGAATCGCTTGGATATAATTTTGCTAAACTGAAAGAAGACAGTCTTGCAAGAAAAGAAGTGTTCAGGCAAACTGACGCAAGAGCAAGCAAGAGCTTCCGTTTGTTCCCAAGAATTTGGAAATCGATCGGAGACATCGCCAGCGGTAAATCAGATTACAGAACCTATGCAGATAAATTGGAGGATCAGGAAAAAAGCAATCCTATTGCCATTCGCCATCTGACCGACCTGTCCAGTTCTGAAACACCAGTTGATCCGGCTCATGTCGATATTGGTGTAAAAGATCACAGCCTTCCTTTTGTGATCAGCTCTATGTCTTTCGGTTCACAAAACGAGACCGCATTTCGAGCCTATGCTGAAGCGGCTGATGTGCTGAATATGATCAGCTTAAACGGCGAGGGCGGCGAAATCAAAGACATGATTGGAAAATATCCGAAGACACGCGGACAGCAGATCGCTTCTGGACGCTTTGGGGTCAATATCGAACTGCTAAACTCATCCAATCTATTGGAAATCAAAATCGGTCAGGGAGCTAAACCTGGTGAAGGAGGCCATCTGCCAGGTTCGAAGGTTACCGAGAAAATCGCAGAGGCCCGAAATGCCACAGTCGGATCAGATTTAATTTCGCCTTCCAACAACCATGATATCTACTCCATCGAAGATCTGGCACAGATGATCACCGAACTAAAAACGGCCAACGACCAAGCAAAAGTATCTGTTAAAGTACCTGTCGTCCCTAACATCGGCACCATATCCGTCGGCATTGCTAAAGCAGGGGCAGACATCATTACGCTGAGCGGTTTCGATGGCGGAACCGGAGCTGCGCGGGTGCATGCTCTCCAGCATGTCGGATTGCCTGCCGAGATCGGAGTAAAAGCTGCCCATACCGCACTGCTTGAAGCCGGATTGAGGCATAAAGTCGAGCTTTGGGCTGATGGAGGCATCCGCAGTGCTCTTGATGCAGTGAAAATGATGCTGCTAGGCGCAAACAGGATCGGGTTTGGCACCCTTTCCATGGTAGCCATCGGCTGTACGACCTGCCGCGGCTGCCATCTTGATACGTGCCATGTAGGAATAGCCACTCAGATTGATTCCGAGCAAAAAGCGAGAGACCATGGGCTCCGCCGCTTTGTTCCAAGGCAATTCGACCCCGCTGTCCAAGGTCTTGTCAGACTGTTCACTGAGTTTGGCAATGAACTGCGGCAGCTTACGGCTTCTCTTGGTTTTACATCGGCACAGGAACTTGTAGGACGATCAGATCTGTTAATGCAAAATCGGGGACTCAATCAGCTGGATCTCTCTTCCCTGCTGGAAAAATCGACTGTAGAAGAGATGATCCCATTGCCGCATGTACAGGAATCCCTCCTTGCTGCCGTAACAATGGCGGCCGGTGCGGAATATTTGGATGACGATGTTACCCAGCTCTCTCATTCAAGAGACTTTCAATTTGTAACGGCCGAACAGCGTGTTCTCGGCAGCCGGGTTTCAGGGCACAAGACCCGTTCACAGCGAAACGGAAAACAGCCGGATATCCACCTTCATTTTAAAAACGGATCTATTCCTGGAAACGGGCTAGGGGCCTATACATCAAAAGGCATTAAAATTAAAGTAGAAGGCGGAGCACAGGACGGGCTGGCAAAAACCGCATTCGGCGGGTCCATCACCATCTTGAAATCAAAGGGGAAAAACGGACAGTATTACAATGGTTCTGTAGGTAAAGGATTTGCCTACGGCGCTCAGAAAGGGCTCTTTATGATTCAGGGAAATGCAGATGCAAGAGCCGGAATCCGCCTATCTGGAGCAGATCTTATCATCGGCGGCAAACTTGCTGCTCCGGTCATAACAGATCGTGGAAATACCGGAGTAAACGCCAACATCAAAGGATTTGCCTTTGAATATATGACCAATGGCAGAGGGCTCGTACTCGGGGATCCAGGTCCATGGATCTGCGCCGGAATGACCGGAGGAGTCGTCTATCTTCGCCTCCAGCCCGAAATGGGTCTGACGTATGAAGTATTGAGAACAAGGATCGCGAAAGGTGCAAAAGTTTCATTGGAGCCCATCGGGTTTAAGGGTGCGGAGGACATTAATGAGCTGCTGACAAAGTATTCAGCTGCGCTTGTAAAATCAGAGCAGTTTGAAGAAGCTGCTGAAATCAAGTATCTCAAGGAACATCCGCTTGAACATTTTGTGCAGGTCATTCCTGTAAAAGAACAGGCTGATCCCGATGTTTCCACGGAATAAATAGCCAAAATAGTAGAAAAGATCTCTTTATAGAGATCTTTTTTAATTCATATTTTTGTTATAAATGAATACTTGATTATTAGTGGGAATCATTGTATAGTTGTCAAGATTATTATCTTACTTATAGAAGGGAACACCAATTCAAGATGAAACTTGGAGCCCGAATGATAAAAACGGGATTAGCCATCACCATGGCCATTTATTTAGCCATGTTTTTCAACCTGAGTACACCTGTCTTTGCTGCAATCGCAGCAACATTTGCCATTCAGCCATCGATCTACAGGTCCTATCAAACCATTATTGAGCAGGCTCAGGGTAATATAATCGGAGCATTCTTTGCCATCGTCTGGGTCCTTTTGCTGGGCAACAGCCCGTTTGTCATCGGATTTGTAGTCGTTATTGTCATCGCTGTAAACTTAAAGATGAAGAATGAAAAGACCATTCCCCTTGCCATCGTGACGGTTATTGTCATTATGGAAAGTCAGACACCTAATTTTATATCGTTTGCGATGGGCCGTTTTCTATTGATCATGCTGGGCGTCGTATCAGCTTTTCTTGTCAATCTGATTTTTATGCCGCCAAAATATGAAACAAAACTTTACTTCAGTATCTCTAATCTGACAGACGACATCATCAAATGGATCCGTATGATTATCCGGCATGCCTCTGATTATTCTGCCATCAAGGATGACATAGGGACAATGAAAGAAAACAGCTTTAAAATGGATCAGCTCTATCTTTTATACAAAGAAGACCGCACTTATTTTAAAAACAATCAATTTACCAAAGGCCGTAAGCTTGTACTCTACCGGCAGATGATTTTTACGACTAAAAAATCTCTCGAACTGCTAAGAAGTCTTCACCGCCATGAGAATGAAATGCTCTGCATGCCTGAAGATCTTCAACATCTGATCACGGAACAGCTTGACTGTCTGACCAATTACCATGAACAAATCCTTTTGAAATACACTGGTAAAATCCGTTCACAGCATTCTGTTGGCATGCTTGATGAGCTATGTGAGAATAAAAGTTCTTTAATGCAGTCGTTCATGAGTTATTATACGACTCCCCATAATGATCAATGGATGCAGCTGTTTCCTGTTTTCGCCTTAATAATCGATTACAGTGATCAATTGGAGCATTTGAACCGGCTCGTTGAGAGCTTCAAAAACCATCACACCGATGACAATGAGCTAACGATTAAAGAACAGAAAATAGATTAGAATATTAGTCCGTAAAAGAAGCCTGACATTTTCATGTCAGGCTTCCACTATTAGTTTTTCATTCTTGGATCAAGCGCGTCACGAAGGCCGTCACCCATCAGGTTAAAGCCCAAAACTGTAAGCATGATGGCTATACCCGGGAAGATAACGGTCCACGGCGCCTGGATGATAAAGTCCCTGGAATCCGCGAGCATTTTTCCCCACTCAGGAGTTGGAGGCTGTGCCCCAAGTCCTAAAAACCCTAAGGCAGCTGCCTCAATGATTGCTGTTGCAATGGCCAAGGTCCCTTGCACAATGATAGGCGCCATGCTGTTTGGAAGCACATGGTGTATCAAAATTCTGGAATCCCTCATACCAATCGCCTTAGCCGCTGTGATATACTCTTCTTCTTTTACACTCAGAACCCTCGACCGTACAAGACGTCCAAATATCGGCACATTAATGATGGCAATAGCGATAAGCGCATTTCTTAAAGATGGCCCCAATACAGAAACGACCGCAATAGCGAGAAGAATACTCGGAAACGCCAGCAGGATATCAAAGATCCTTGAAATGATTCCATCAATGAATTTTCCATAATAGCCTGCGATGATTCCAAGGGCCGATCCTACAATGACTGATCCGGCTACAGAGACGAAGCCCACCCATAATGAAATCCTTGCCCCGTATAAAACTCTGCTGAAGATATCCCGTCCGAATTCATCTGTTCCAAACCAATGCTCTCCCGAAGGCGCCAGATGCTTGTCCGCTAGATGCTGATCCGAAAAGCTATAAGGCGCCAAAACAGGAGCCAGAATAGCGATTAAAATAAAGAAAATAACAATTCCCAGTCCGACCATCGCTAATTTATTCTTCTTGAATGAACGCCACGCATCCTTCCAGGGAGAGATGACTTTGTCGTCACCTTGTTCCACTTTCGGCGGGTTTGTTAACGGTGGTGTTGTTCTTGCTAATTCAGCCATAATAAACTCCCCCTATCAGTATTTGATGCGCGGATCAATGGCCGCATACAAAATATCAACAAACAGATTGATGAGTACAAACAGTGTGGCCACTACCAGAATTCCAGATTGGATGACGGGATAATCACGCGACTGAATGGCTTCATAAATATATGTGCCAACCCCCGGCCATCCAAAGATGGTCTCTGTCAGAATGGCACCGCCGAGAAGCAATCCTGTCTGCAGACCGATTACCGTGACTACAGGAATCATGGCATTTTTCAATGAATGCTTGTACACTACCCAGAACATCTTTAACCCTTTTGCCTTTGCTGTGCGGATATAATCCGATCGCATAACTTCAAGCATGCTTGATCTTGTCATCCTTGCGATGATTGCCATTGGAATGGTGCCAAGTGCAATTCCCGGAAGGATTAAATGCTTAACGACTTCAATAAACTGATCAAATCTGCCCTCCAGTAATGTGTCAAGCAAATACAGATGTGTGATGGCCTCTACCGGCATCCTAATATTGTCCCTGCCTGTTGTCGGCAGCAAGTCCCATTTGATGGAAACAAAATATTGTTCCATCAATCCTAGCCAGAAAATAGGCATGGATACTCCGATCAATGCAATAAGCATAACCCCATAATCGAACCAGGAATTTTGGAACCAGGCAGAGATAATGCCTGCATTGACTCCGACGACCACTGCAATCAGAATTGCGACCAGTGAAAGTTCGATTGTAGCGGCAAGATACGGCCAGAGCTCCTCGCTGATCGGTGTTCTTGATTTCAGCGACATTCCAAGATCACCTTGAAAAAGACCGGTTAAATAATGAACAAACTGGGAGTACCATGGCTGATCCAGTCCCAATTGCTTTGTTAATGTTGCGATAGCCTGCTTTGAAGCCTGCTGGCCAAGGATCAATTGAGCAGGATTCCCCGGAATTGCCCTTATCATCATAAATACAATAAACGTCATCCCGAGAAGCACCGGGATAAGCAAACCAATCCTTCTAATGGTATAAGAAAACATGTCCACACCTCATTTACGCGTAGTTGTCGTTATAGCACCCAGATGTTTTTCTCCAAAACAAAAGGGGAGCATGCAAGATACTCCCCAATTTCTTCATTACTTCATGGAAACATCAACAAATGACTGAGACCCTTTTGGATGCGGGTAGAATCCTTTAATTGAACTTGTACCTGCAAGCTGTGGCTTAGCATGCACTAGAGGTACCCATGGAGCATCTTCATGGATGATCTCCTGTGCTTTTTTGTAAAGCTCTTCACGTTTTCCTTCATCTGCTGTTGATTGCGCTTCAATCAATAGCTTATGAACTGGCTCACTCTTATAGCGTGAATAGTTGTTAGAATCGATCGTGTCTTTATCAAGAAGAGCGTATAGGAAGTTATCTGCGTCTCCGTTATCCCCTGTCCATCCAATCAAGAAGGCAGGTGCCTCACCTTTACGGAGTTTTTCAAGGTACGTACCCCACTCAAATGTAACGATGTTTGCTTTAATTCCAACCTTGGCAAGGTTTGCCTGGATCGCTTCAGCAATCTTTTGTCCGTTTGGCATATAAGGACGTGATACCGGCATCGCCCAAAGGTCCATTTTGAAGCCTTTTTCGTATCCAGCTTTTTTCAAAAGTTCTTTTGCTTTTGCTTCGTCATATCCATAATCCTGGATATCCTTGTTTTGTCCTGCAATGGAAGAAGGAAGCGGCGTAGCAGCCGGTTCAGCTGTTCCGTTGTAGAAGTTTTTGATCAATTCGTCTTTGTTTACTAAGTGGCTGATCGCCTGGCGGACTTCTTTTTTGTTAAACGGAGCTTTTTCAACATTGAAGCCAAAGTAAGCAACGTTCATAGAAGGACGCTCAAAAATTTGAAGCTTGTTATCCGCTTTGATCTTATCAATATCACTCGGGTTTACTCCGTCAATCAAGTCAACTTCGCCTTTTGTAAGAGCATTTAAGCGTGAAGAGTTATCTTTGATGACTTTGAAGGTTACCCCATCAAGTTTTGGAAGCCCTTTTTTCCAATATTTATCGTTTTTCACAACTGAAATGGTATCCCCGCGTTTCCACTCTTTAAACTTGAACGGTCCTGTTCCTACAGGATGCTCGCCATATTTGTCGCCGTATTTGTCAATCGCAGCCGGGCTGGAAATGGCAAACGGGCTCATCGCAAGGTTTTTAAGGAATGGAGCTTGTGGGCGTTTCAATGTAAATTCAACTGTAGTGTCATCAATAGCTTTAACTTCTTTAATGACGTGGCCAGGATCCTTTTTATATCCACCAAACATGGATGCGTAATAAGGGAATTTAGCAGCATCACCGTTCATCCAGCGGTCAAAGTTCTTAACAACCGCATCAGCGTTGAAGTCAGTTCCATCTTGGAACTTAACGCCTTTTTCCAACGTAAATGTGTACTTCTTTCCGCCATCTTCAATCTTCCAGCTCTTCGCAAGTTCAGGAACAACATCTGTATTTTCTTTTTTGTATCCAGTTAGTGTTTCCATCACTTGCTCAGTAACGATGAAAGATTCACCGTCTGTTTCATGAGCAGGATCCAGTCCTACTGCATCACCGCCGCGCCCGTAGATCATGACGCCGCCACCGCTGGAACTTCCTTTTCCGCCGGTGCTTTCGCTTGAGGATTTACAGCCAGCCAGTCCTAAAGACAGGACCAGGATTAATGCAAGAGCTGTCAATATACTTCTCTTCATCTTCTTTCCCCCATTTTTATATAGATTTTTGCCTCTATTTATGTGTACGAGCTGCCATCAATAAAGATGACAGGCAACGTAGTGGCCCTTCTCAGCTTCCTTAAATACCGGACGCTCTGCAGCGCATACATCCATCGCTTGAGGACATCGCGTATGGAACGCACATCCTTTTGGAGGGTTGGACGGGCTTGGGACATCACCTTTTAAAATGATGCGCTCCTTTTTTACTTCAACATCGGGAATAGGTACGGCAGAAAGCAAGGCCTGTGTATAAGGATGCATAGGATTGTCATAAAGCTGTTCGCTGTCTGACAGTTCTACGATCCTGCCGAGATACATGACACCGACTCTGTCGCTAATGTGTCGTACGACTCCAAGATCATGGGCGATAAAAAGGTAAGTAAGCCCGAATTCTTGCTGCAAGTCTTGCAAAAGGTTCAGTACTTGCGATTGGATGGATACATCCAGCGCCGAGACAGGTTCATCCGCGATGATCAGTTTAGGGTTAACAGCCAGTGCACGGGCGATGCCGATTCTTTGCCTCTGCCCACCGCTGAACTGATGGGGATAGCGTTTCGCATGATAACTGCTTAATCCTACGACTTCAAGCAGCTCCTTCACCCTTCTCTTGCGTTCTTTTGTGTCCTTTACTCCGTGAACGATCAGCGGTTCTTCCAGTATTTTTTCAACGGTATGCCTCGGATTAAGTGAAGCAAAGGGATCCTGAAAAACCATTTGCATCTCTCTTCGCATCTTGCGCATTGCGTTCGAAGAAAGCGCAGTCACATCTTGCCCTTCAAAATAGATCTTGCCGTCACTCGGCTCGAGAAGCCTGAGCAGCATGCGTCCGGTCGTAGATTTCCCGCATCCGCTCTCACCGACAAGTCCCAGGGTTTCACCTTTTTGAATGGTAAAGGATACACCGTCCACTGCTTTTACTTCTCCGACTGTTTTCCCAAGCACTCCGCCTTTAATCGGAAAGTGCTTTTTTAAGTTCTCAACTTTAACTAATGGTTCGGTCAACGATGTCTACCCCTTTCTGATCCTCATACAGCCAGCATCTTACTTTTTGGCCGCCTTCAAGGGTTTCAAGCGCTGGTGTTTCGCTCTGGCAGCGCTCATAGGCATGGGCGCATCTCGGAGCAAACTGGCACCCCGCTTTCACAGATCCGGGTTTTGGCACATTTCCTGGGATGGAATAAAGACGTTCTTTTTTATCCCTCATATCAGGAACAGATTGAATCAGGCCAACCGTATATGGATGTTTCGGACTCGTGAAAATCGTTTTTACATCTGCCTCTTCAACGACTCTACCTGCATACATAACGACAACGCGCTGGCACATTTCAGCTACTACGCCCAAATCATGGGTGATCATCATGATGGCTGTGTCGGTCTCATCGTTCAATTTTTTCATAAGCTCAAGAATCTGAGCCTGAATTGTCACGTCTAGCGCGGTGGTCGGTTCGTCTGCGATCAGCAGTTTCGGGGAACAGATCATGGCCATTGCGATCATGACACGCTGGCGCATTCCCCCTGACAGCTGGTGGGGAAAGTCCTTCATCAGTTCTTCCGCCCGTGGAAGCCCAACCATTTTAAGCATTTCAACGGCATGTGCCTTTGCCTTCTTTTTTGGCCATTTCTTATGTATTTGCAAAGCCTCGATCAGCTGGCTGCCGATAGTAAATACCGGATTTAGACTGGTCATCGGCTCCTGAAAAATCATTGCTATCTCATTCCCGCGAATCTGGCGCATCCTTTTCTCAGATGCTGAAGTAAGATTTTCTCCTTTAAACAAAATATCTCCTTCAACTTTCCCCGCAGGTGTTGGAACGAGTCCCATGACTGATAATGAAGTAACACTTTTGCCGCATCCCGATTCTCCTACAATTCCAAGTACTTCACCGGAATTGATCTGGAAATCGATGTGATTAACAACCGAAACTTCCCCATCATCCGTCTGAAAAGAAGTCCTTAATCCTTTTACTTCCAAGACTGGACTGCTCACTATTCCACCCCTTTCTTCATGATGACATTTACTTACAGCGTGAACAATTTGTAGGACACTCTATTGAAATTATGACACTAGTCTAATAATTTGACAATATTAAAATTTCTAAAAATTTTTAATAATCTTGTCGTTTGTTAGGAAACCCGGGTCCTTTCTAACACAAAAAAAGAACGGAAGCCTTTGGCTGCCCCGTTCTTTTTTCTTATGGCATGTTATGCAATTGCAACTTTCTGCCCATCAATTACCAATTCAATCACCAAGCTGCTGAACCGTAAACAGGTTGTAGTACACTCCTCTTTTTTTCATTAACTCATAATGGGTTCCGCTTTCAGCAATCTCACCGTTATCGACAACCACTATACGGTCTGCGTGGGTGATGGTTGCTAGGCGGTGTGCAACGATAAAGGTGGTACGGTCTTTTGCAAGCTTTTCAAGCGATTCTTGAATGAGGTGCTCGCTTTCCAAATCAAGGGCGGAAGTCGCTTCATCAAGGATTAAAATCGGCGGATTCTTCAGGAAGACCCTGGCGATGGCAACCCGCTGTTTTTGCCCTCCTGAAAGTTTAACTCCCCGTTCACCAATTTTCGTATCATATCCTTGCGGCAGATTCATAATGAACTCATGCGCATTTGCTGCTTTTGCAGCTGCAGCAACCTCTTCATCAGATGCTTCAGGATTTCCCATCAGGATATTGGCCTTAACCGATTCACTGAACAAAATGTTATCTTGAAGGACCATGCCAATCTTATCCCTGAGCGAACGCACTTTGAAACTCCGGATATCTTCCCCATCGAGCAGGATGCTGCCCTTCGAGACGTCATAAAACCTGGGGATAAGGCTGACAAGCGAGGATTTCCCGCCACCGCTCATCCCTACGAGGGCGATCGTCTGCCCTTGTTCTACTCTAAGATCGATTCCTTTCAGAACGTGCGGTTCATCCTCATTGTACCGGAAATATACTTCGTTAAACGACAGCTCTCCTTTTACATCCGTAAGTTCCCTTGCCTTCGGCTGATCTTTAATATCATATTCCTCATCCATAAATTCGAAGACCCTGTCCATGGACGCGAGTGACTGTGTAAGGGTTGTCGATGAATTAACCAGCCTTCTGAGCGGATTATACAGCCTGTCCATATAGCCGGCAAATGCGACCACTTCTCCGACAGATATATGGCCTCCTATCGCCCTATATGCCGCAAAACCGATAACTAGAAGCGGTGCTATATCTGTAATCGTATTTACAACCGCAAACGTTTTGGCGTTCCAGGTTGTCTGATCCATCGCTTTGTTCAGAAAATGGGAGTTTCTTTTATCAAACTGAACTTGCTCATAATCCTCAAGAGCAAAGCTTCTGATGACTGACATCCCCTGGACTCGTTCATGCAGATGCCCCTGCACTTCCGCGAGCGCCTGCGAACGCTGTTTCGTGAGACCTCTTAGCCTTGTATAAAAATATTTAACGGAGAGGCCGTAAAACGGCAGCATCGCCAATGCGACAACCGTCAGCCATCCATCCATCGTTGCCATGATCACAATCGCAATCACAATCGTAAACATATCAAGCCAGACATTCATTAAGCCCGTGATGACAAAATCCTTCGTTTGCTCAACGTCATTGATTACCCTCGATATGATTTCACCCGACTTGTTATTGGAATAAAAACGTAAGGAGAGCCGCTGAATATGTCCATAAAGCTTATCCCTGATATCATATAGGATTTTGCTTCCGACCCATTGTGCGTAATACTGCCGATAATATTCGATCGGCGGACGAAGCACACCGAAAATGAAGAATGAACCTCCCATCAGCCAAAGCAGCTTGCTGAGTTTATCACTGTTCGTCAAACCATGTCCATTTATAATCGTATCGACCACATATTTTAAAATAAGCGGGATGAGCAATGGAATACCAAACTTTAATATCCCAATTACAATGGTCCATCCAATTTGTTTTTTGTAGGGCTTTACAAAGCCCAAATACCTTCTGATACTATCCAAAATTACACCTTCTTATATGAAATGCTGAAGCAGGCGTTTAGACCCGATAGACGATGGAGTGCCCGCACTATAACACGCCATTTGTGTTGAGGTGTGAGAACGAAGCGGCCGAGAGGGACGAAAATCGCCCCTTTTTTCGTCCAATCTGCCTGCTGAAGCTGGATCAAGAAATGCTGAAGCGACCTTTTAAAAGCTTAAAACGCCTCTTTAAGGGATCGATATACGGCTTCCCCGCGCAGGCGTTTTTACGATTACTATTATTATTGTCAGAAAAACCTGTTGAACGCTGGATTCAACAGGTTTTTTCTTATCTAAACTCCAAATACCGTTCGTACCATTGCTCTATAAAGCCTGGTTCGAATGGGCCTTTTCTCTGATTGATCATGGAAATTAATTCATTTAAATTCTTTTTAATAATGTAATCGAGTTCATGGGGATATTTCATCATTTGCCTGTGCAAGCTGTATTCATCTTCATCTAATAGAATATAGGACATGTCTGGAAAAACCTTAATATCCAGGTCATAATCGATATATTTAAGTGCCTCATTATCCCATATATAGGGTGTCCCCAGGTTACAATAATAATAAAAACCGTCCTGCCTGATCATGCCGATTACATTAAACCATTGCTTGGAATTGAAATAGCAGATCGCCGGCTCTCTCGTCCGCCACTGCCTGCCATCTGATTCCGTTACAAGAATACGATCATTTCCTGCTATAACTACAGACGAACTCCCCTTGAGGATAACCGTATCTTCCCAGGTGCGATGGAGTGATCCGTTATGTTTATAGCTTTGTATATCAATAATACTTCCGGGTGTGGGAAAACTCATATGCCTCTCCTTTCCTTCGCATTTCCGGAAGCCAATGGGTTACCAGGTATGTGCGAACTCCTTTCCAATTTAAATTAGAACATTTAGGTAATTCACCAGCTTCGTTGTACAAATTCGTTCATTGTATCGTCTCATCACTATTCTAGCCCTGCCCGGCCTTCATCATCCCCAAGAAACAGTTACTTTACGTTATTTTCTCTCCTATAGTATATCGTTTTAAGAATAGTTTGGAAATGATAGTTACCCTGTTTATTGAAAAAAAGCTCGCCCATTTTTTCATTTTCCATAGTCATTGTTCTTTTTCCCTTAGTATGTATCTTAAAAACCTTGTCTAAATTGGCCAGAAAACCAAAAATGCCCCCTGCGTATAGCAGGGAGCATTCTGGATAGAGGTTACTGGTTTTGGTTACCTTGGCCTTTTTGTTGTTGAGATTGAGCGTTTTGCTGACGAACTTGTTGAGCGTCAGTTTCGCTTGCAAACTCAGCACCATATTGACCTTTACCAGCTTGAGACTGTTGGTTTTGCTTTTTAACTTGCTGTGCGTTTGTTTTGTTTTGCTGTTTGTCCATTAGTATCACCTCCACGAAAATTAATTTAACCCTCTGCAGATGTTTTTATGTGAACAAAAAATAATTTTTTATTGTATATTTTAAATGATTGCGGGCCCATGAGACAGGGTATAGGATTGCAAATGGTTTCAAAAACTAAAGGCGATTATTCTTTATGGTGCCTGGCACCTATAACGCCTTGGGAGGTCGATCTTATGTACGTGGGCAGAGATATGACAGAATTAGATATGGTCGCTAAAACAGAATGGAAAGACAGTGAATTGGCATATTTCCACCAGTCTTTCCAGCAAATTGCCCCCTATCTGAATGAGGAAGGAACAACGATACATCGTGAAATTATTAAAGAAATTGAATCAAGAGGTGGCCTTTCGAACGATGAGGCCAGCTGGGAGAGAGGAACAACCCCGAAAGTGGATTAATGAAAAAAGGGGCTGTCCTGAAAGTCAAAAATTGACCTTCAGGCAGCTCCTTTTTCGCGCAAAAAATCTTCAATGAAAGTTGATTATAGTGGAAGGTGCGAGACTCCTGCGGGACTAGCGTGACAGGTGAGACTCCCGCAGGCGCTTGCGCCAAAAAGTAGGCGTTCACGCCGGTGAGGCTCACCGCACGCCCCGCGAAAGTAGGCGTTTACGCCGGTAAAAGCGAGCGGCCTGAAACGGAAATCAACGGCTTCCAGTCTTCTTGGACAGACCCTTTTTTTATTTACCAATTAAAAATTGCTGTAGGATTGACCTCCGTCAACGTTTAACGTCGCTCCTATGACCCAGGATGCCCGGTCTGAAGAAAGGAACACAACCGTGTTAGCAATCTCTTCGACCGTACCAAACCGCTGTGCGGGTATATGCTGCTGTACATACTGGTTGATCTGTTCCGGGTTTTCCTTTAACCGTTTCTGCCAATTTCCTGTAGGGTGCAGCACTGATCCGGGAGCGACACCGCTGATCCGTACTCCATGCCGGATCATTTCATCAGCAAACGACTTAGTAAATGAGATGAGAGCCGCTTTGCTTCCGTTGTAAGTCGGTTTGCCGCCGGATTCTCTTCCGAAAATGGAGGAAATGTTAATAATGGTTCCTTTTTCATTTTTAACCATGTATTCAGCCGCAAGCTTGCTCATTCCAACAGCGGATAAAAAATTAAGGTGAACCGCTTTTTCAAACTCCTCAATACTTGTTTCCATTACTGAAGATCCATTACTGCCTCCAGCATTATTGATTAAAATATCAATGCCGCCAAACTCCCCAATAAATTCACGTATGATCCGCTCCCTGTCCTCTCGGGATGTCACATCTCCCTTTAAAATGATGAGTTCGCCGTCCAATTCAGATTTTGCCTGTTCAAGGGTTTCTTGGCTGCGCCCGCAAATACCAACAGATGCACCTTCTTCCAAAAACAGCTTGGCGATGCCCTTGCCTAAACCTTTTGAACCGCCAGTTATAAGTACCCGTTTGTTTTCCAGAAATAGATTCATGCCGTCACCTCTTTTGCCAATTTGATGATTTTTTGATGTGATACCGGAAAAGGATAGGACTCCATCTCTTCCAGCGTTACCCACTTTAAATCCGCAGCATCCATTGTTTCATGGCTGCACTGTCCTTCAAAAAGCTGTATGTTCCATTTCAAATGGGAAAATACGTGTTCTATGTTACTCACTTGATCGCCGACAGCAGCAGAAATACCCCATTCAGCTTCAATGAAAACCTTCAGATCCTCTTTCTCGCTTACTCCCCTCTTATGAACAGGTACATTCGGAAATTCCCAAAGATTAGCAAGCAGCCCTTCTTTCGGTCTTTTATGAATCAGGTACTTCCCTTCTTGATTGCGTAAGATGAGTGCAGCCATATCTACATGTCTGATTTTTATTTTCTTTTCTTTTACAGGTAGTTCTTTCTGTCTTCCCTGATCAAAAGCCCTGCAGTGCTCCTGAACAGGACAGATCAGGCAAGCCGGTGATTTTGGCGTGCAAATGAGAGCTCCAAGCTCCATAAGCGCCTGATTAAACGAAGAAGGATCTTCTTTTGAAATCAATTTTCGAACAGCATCTTCAAACAGCATTCTTGTTTTAGCTTTTCCAATATCCTCATAGATGAGCAGGATCCTGGAGAGCACCCTCATCACATTTCCATCTACCGCAGGTTCAGGTACTCCGTAAGCAATACTTAAGATCGCTCCTGCCGTATACGGCCCGACACCTTTAAGCTTTGATATTTCATCGGCTGTATCGGGTATTGTCCCTCCATATTGCTCGGCGACTTCTCTTACTGCGGTTTGCAAATTACGAACACGGGAATAATAACCTAAACCCTCCCATGCCTTTAAAACCTTTTCTTCATCCGCTTCAGCCAGGTCGGTAAGGGTAGGAAATAAAGACAGGAAACGGTTAAAGTAAGGAATGACAGTATCCACGCGGGTTTGCTGCAGCATGATTTCGGAAACCCATACTCTATATGGATCCTGATTCAATCTCCAGGGAAGGTCGCGCTGATTCTCTTGATACCAGTTAATTAGATCCTGCTGGAAACCTTGAACTGGAAAGTCTTCAATATATGTTTCAGAACGATTCACGTATTACTCACCTTTCTTTTCAAATGCCCAGCAATGGAGTTTGGACAGTCCGCCCGAAATCATCTGATCAAGCGGCCCATATACCGGATGGCCTTTAAAGAGCCTGAGCTGCTTTAAAGAGTGATATACCTCAGAACCTTCAACATCAAAACTTTCCACAAAGAGAGAGTCTTGATCCAGCGCTTTGAGCCAGGAGGTATTGCGGGCGCCGTCTTTCATTAATTCAATCAGCACATTTTGCATATGAGCTTCATATTGTTCAATTATGTCAGGTTTTACTTTATACTCGATAAAAACCGTTAATTTTTGATTCATGATTGGTCCTCCAATTTTAAACAATTATCGCAATCATCTTATATGAGTTAGGAGGTGTGTATATTGGATACTGGAACCCATGTTGTAATGGGATTAGGGCTCGGCGGATTAGCCATGCTTGATCCGGCTGTCTCTGCAGATCCAATAACCGCCCATGCTGTACTCCTCGGTACATTGGTTGGTTCACAAGCACCAGATTTTGATACCATTCTAAAATTAAGAAACAATGCCGTCTATATCCGCAACCACAGGGGAATTACCCATTCTGTGCCTGCTCTTTTTATCTGGCCGGCCCTGTTGTCATTGATCATATACCTGTTTGTTCCGAACTCAAACGGCCTTCATTTATGGCTGTGGACGTCATTGGCCGTATTTTTACATGTATTTGTAGATATATTTAATGCTTATGGTACGCAAGCACTCTATCCCTTCTCAAAAAAATGGGTAGCGCTCGGTGTAATCAGCATTTTTGATCCGTTTATTTTCATTATCCATATTGCCGGTCTGTTGCTTTGGTATATCGGCTTCGATCCTGGAATTACATTTTCTGCCGTGTATTTGATCATGGCAGGCTACTATTTCCTCAGAATCTGGAAAAGGTACAAAATAGCTCAAATCGTTCGGAGGAATATTCCTGAGACAATCGAAGTCATTGCTTCTCCAACGCTAAAATGGAGCCAGTATCATCTTGCTATTAAAACAAAGCACCAGTTTTTCGTTGCCAATATTAAACAAGGCCGTCTCAAGGTTCTCGACACATTTGACCGTGTGGAAGTTCCTGACACTAAAATCATTCAGGCTGCGAAAGAAGACAAGAATATTTCAGCGTTCCTTTCTTTCTCCCCGGTCTATCGGTGGGAAGTTGAAAAAAACAACCATGGACATGAAGTGCGTTTTATTGATCTCCGGTATAGAAGCAAAGGGCATTATCCCTTTGTTGCACTAGTCCAGCTTGATGAGAATCTTGAAATCATTACATCCTATACCGGCTGGGTATACAGCGAGGACCGCTTGCGCAAAAAGATGGACTTTACTCCATCCAAGCTTCTAAAAAATGAGTGATGAAGGAAACGTTCCTTCATCACTTTTTTTATGCTGTCACTGCTCTTTTTTTAAGTGTTTGTACTTCGGATTCATGGTCTGGTATTCATGCAGCTTGGGGCCGTAGCTCGTAATCCATTGCACGACCATCTCTTCTGTTTTATTTTTGCCGCCATATTCATAGCCGGCCCTGGCTCTTGTTGACTCAAAATCCTCCCAAAGCCCTTCGATCCAGCTTCTTGCTTCCTCATAGGTCAAATTTTGATTCTTATCTAATAAATTGCGGGCAAGCCGGGCAAACCTATCCTCCATTTTTACTTCCTCCTTATCCATTATTTTGCCGTTACTGGCTCACATTAAAGGGTTTTATTCAAACCATACTAGGTGAGAACCGATTTTAAGGAGGGCTAATCGATGCGAAACAAAGCTAAAAACTTCCCTAATCGGATCTCCTTCTCAGGTGAGCCGAGAGCCAAAGAAGAATTTTCTTCAAAACGGCCAGATGGATCCATTCAAGACCGACCACAGGAACGAATGTTTTTATCCAATCGACACCGAGACGATCAATAGTTCTTGCGGTTATGATGGATGCCAGACCAAACGGCAATGCCAATAAGGCTTACATTCAAACACGCAAGCATTATTAGTGCCGGAAAAAGAAGCGGCTTACCCCGCTTCTTTTTTCATTATTTATGAAGGCTGTACCAGCATCGCAATAGGAAATGCTTCGAGTTCGTGAGATTCATTTCTGTACCCCCAAGCAAAAATTCCGTTCATATACAATATTTTAAATGTTGAGCCCGGATCTCCTTGAATGGGATACGTTTCACCTGCTTCAAAGACAGATGGATCAAGCAGATAAGACTTTGCCATCGTAATTTTTCGTTCATAGACAGAAAACTCACTGATCATTCCCATCTGCTCTGCTTTTTGGGCTTTTGCATGAAGATCTGCTATTTCGGCTGTCAGTTCTGTTCTTGTCATTTCGCTATATCTTTTTTCCATGGTGCGCCTCCGTTCTTCTGTACTTTTAGTATAATAAACATTGGTTAAGAATCCAAACGTATCGGAGTGGTGAATTATTATGAAATCAGTGATTATAACGGGAGGCGGCTCAGGTTTAGGGGCAGCACTTGCAGAGGAATATGCAAAGCAATATAAAGTGATCTTGATCGGGCGTTCTTTAAAGAAGCTTAACTCTGTTGCTGACAGCCTTGCAGCACAAGGTTTTAAAGCAGAAAGCTGCGTTTGCGACATAACATCCATGGAAGAAGTAAAACATGTTTTCGATCAGATTTTTCATCGTGAAGATGTACATATGCTCATTAATAATGCCGGTTCCGGAATCTTTGGCCCTTTGGAAGAACTGAGTGTGGTTGAGATTGAAACGATGCTTGATACTAATGTAAAGGGAACTATTTTTACCACAAAGACTTGCTTGCCCTTCTTTAAAGACAAACAAGAAGGAAGAATCATGAACATTATTTCTACTGCAGGCCTTAGAGGCAAAGTGAATGAATCAGTGTATTGCGCCAGCAAGTTTGCGGTCAGAGGTTTTACGGAAAGCCTCGTCAAGGAGCTGGACGGAACAGGCATTCAAGTAACTGCCGTCTACATGGGGGGGATGGATACTCCTTTTTGGGACCATTCGGATCATGTAAAAGACAAATCCCGCTTCAAGACACCAGAGCAGGTTGCACTTCAAATCGCTGCGGAAGACCATGGGCAGCCTGAGATTTTTATTGATCGATAAGGCCCGACTCTAATATTTCCTCGATTAAAGCAATTGGAAACCCTTTACCGTATAAATGCTGCTTCATTTTGTTTTTATATTGCATACCTGAAAATTTTTTATAGCGTTTGTGAGCTTTATTGGCATGCTTTAGCAAAGCTTCCTTTTCCTCTTGTTCAGTGCTGCCAAGATCAACCTTTCGAAGAGCTTCTTCTATCACTTCCCAGGAGTATCCTTTTTGCAGGAGCTGCTGGGAAACTTTATTTTTCCTCTCACTGCTTGATATTCCTTTGCTTTGATTTGATTTCTTTTGGACGAAATTAATTGCTGATTCTAATTGTTCTTCATAAGGAAATTCCATTAATGCTGCTTCCATATGATCGGAAGATATCCCTTTTTGGATCAGTTCTCTCGCAATAACGCCTGTCCCTTTGGATGTCGTATTCTTTCTTGTTCTAACAAACATTTTTGCAAATTCAGCATTATCCAGGTATTTATATTCTATAAGCCGTTTAATGACTTCTTCAATTACACTGTCCTCATATTCATTTTTCTTTAAATAGTCATGTACTTCTTTTTCTGATCTCATACGGAAAGACAGGAACTGCAAAGCCCGGTTAAACCCTTTTTTAATCTCATCTTCATACAATAAAGAGCTTAACTCTCCCGTATTGATTTCCAGTCCTTTTTTGAGCTTATACTTTATGAGGATATCCGTATCAACGCTGAAACCGAACTCTTCCCCATTTCCCTGATCAATAAAAACATTAAAACGGTCGCTGTTCTTTTTTTGCGTTGTGATCTTTGTAATTAAGGCCATTTTCTTCTTCACCTCACTTCCTTTATTTTAACATAGCCCCTTCTGCCAATGCTGTTATAGAGGTTAAAAAAAAAGGGGCTGTCCAAGAAGTCTGTAAGCTGTTGATTTCCGTTCCAGGCTGCTCGCTTTTACCGCGGGAGTCTCACCTGTCACGCTGGTCCCGCAGGACAAGGAAGGCTCCGGCAGCTTTTTTATCGCACGAAGAAAATGTGAAGTTATTTTAGAGGAGTCTCGCATCTTCCACTTCAATTAACTTTTCATTGAAGATTTTTTTTCAAGCCAAAAAGGGGCTGCCAGAAGGTCAATTTTCGACTTTCTGGACAGCCCCTTCCTTTCTAACAGCACCTTTTTGCGGATGCTCCGTATTTTTTGTTAAGAAAGTCTTTAAAGAACTCAGCCTCGGTAGGAGGAGCGACTTCCGGGTGATTCTTTTGAATGTGTTTGACATAGGAGTCATAGTCCGGAAGATTGGAGATTCCTTTGCTGATTTTTCGAATCACGCCTGCTCCGTATCTGATCCTCTTGATGACGGAACGGAGATTATGCTGGTTCATTAAGACACCTCGCTTATATTGGTTTGCTTAAACGGCTCCTCACTCGTCGGAAGTTCTTCCTTTTTAAACCAAACTTTCCACCATATTCTCATAGCATCAATCAACACTCCAAGAATAAGAAGCATGAAGATTCCAGTCAGCACTGCATTAAGCTGGTTGTTGAAAATAATCTGCTTGGCCGCTTCTGCTGTTGGAATAGTCGGCGGGAGTTTACCGGCATCCAGCGCTTGCTGAGTGACTTCAGCTTGTTTTAAAAAGCCGATTTTGGGAAGCGATGAGAAAATTTTCTGCCATCCTGCTGTAAACGTTACAATCATCAGCCAAGCCAGCGGAGCCAGTGTTACCCAGCAGTACTTGGTCTTGCCCATTTTTAGGATGACTGTCGTAGCTACGATTAAAGCGATCGCAGCGAGCATCTGGTTCGTGATACCGAATAACGGCCAAAGGGTATTGATCCCGCCAAGAGGATCGGTCACGCCCACGACAAGGAAGTAGCCCCAACTGGCAACAACAAGGGCACTCGTGATATAAACAGCAGGCATCCAATCTGTGCGGCCAAGCGGTTTATAGATGTTGCCCAGCAGATCCTGCAGCATGAACCTTCCTACCCTTGTTCCGGCATCAATGGTCGTTAATATGAACACGGCTTCAAAAAGAATCGCAAAATGGTACCAGAAGGCCATAAGTTCAGGGCCGCCTACAATCTTAGAGAAGATATGGGCCATCCCCACAGCCAGCGATGGTGCTCCACCTGTCCTTGAAAGGATGGAATCTTCATCCACCTGCTGGGCGATCGTGTTAATCTCATCAGCATTGACAGAGAAGCCCCAGGAAGAAATAGTGGTTGCTGCGGCGCTCACCTCGGTCCCAATCGCTGCAGCAGGAGAGTTAATGGCAAAGTATACTCCCGGTGATAAAAGAGTGGCTGCTACAAGAGCCATCACCGCTACAAAAGATTCTGTCAGCATCCCTCCGTAACCGATCATGTTAGCATGCTTTTCATTAGCGATCAGCTTCGGTGTCGTCCCGGATGATATTAAAGAATGAAATCCAGAAACCGCACCGCAGGCAATCGTAATAAAGAGGAACGGAAATAAGTTTCCTGAAAATACTGGTCCTGTTCCATCCACAAATTTTGTTAGAGCCGGCATTTTAATTTCAGGCATAACGATAAAAATGCCGATTGCCAGCATAGCTATAACTCCTACCTTTAAGAAGGTGCTCAAGTAATCCCTTGGGGCCAAAAGAAGCCAGACGGGAAGTACAGAGGCAAGAAAACCGTAAACAATCATCATGATGGCAATCGGTTTGCCTTCAAATGTAAACATTGGAGCCAGGGTTGCAGAGTCAGCCACCCACTGGCCGCTCAGCAAAGCAAAAATCAAAAGAGCAAATCCAATGAGGGAGGCTTCTCCTACCCTTCCCGGCCGGAGAAATTTCATATAGATTCCCATAAATAAAGCGATCGGAATCGTCATTGCAATGGTGTACATGCCCCAGGGACTCGCTTTTAAAGCGTTTACAACAACAAGCCCTAAAACAGCAATGAGAATGATCATGATTGCAAATACTCCGACAAGGGCAAGATAGCCTCCAACTGGCCCTATCTCTTCCCTTGCAATTTCACCGATCGATTTGCCTTTTCGGCGCATGGAGATGATTAAAATGACGAAATCCTGGACACAGCCCGCAAGTACGGCTCCCGCAATGATCCAGATTGTTCCCGGAAGATACCCCATCTGTGCGGCAAGCGTTGGACCTACAAGGGGTCCAGCTCCAGCGATCGCGGCAAAATGATGTCCGTAGAGCACCCATTTGTTGGTGGGCACATAATCCTTTCCATCACTGTATCTCTCTGCAGGTGTGGCCCTTTTTTTATCCAAACCAAAGATTTTATTCGAGATAAAACGGGAATAAAACCGGTAAGCAACTGCGTATGTAGCCAGCGATGCCACGACAAACCAAATGGCATTAATGTGCTCGTCCCTCTGCAGGGCAATAACCGACAGACTTAATCCCCCTGCAAGAGCGATTGCAATCCAAATAATTGTCTTTGTGAAAGGATTGCTTTTCTTTTTAATGGTGCTCGGCTGTGTTTCCATTATGCTCCCCCTTAAAAGATTGTTATAATTACAAGAACAATTATAACAAATATTCTTAATATTTAAAATAGCTTGAAATTTCGGCTAAAGGAGGATATAGCATGAAGATTGCAATTACAGGAGGCACCGGACTGATCGGCTCGGCAGTAACAAACCTCCTTCTTTCCAAGAATCATGATGTATACATCTTAACACGGTCAAAAAAAGAGGCTGATGACTCAAAATTGCATTATGTGGAGTGGCTTGGAGATTCCAGTGTTCCTGAAAAAGAGCTTTCCGGTATTGACGCCTTTATTAACCTTGCGGGTGAAAGCATCAATGGCCGCTGGACGGAGGAAAAAAAGAAAAAAATTATGGAAAGCCGAATGAAAGCAACGGATGAGGTCCTCCGCATTCTTGACAAACTCCCTGAAAAACCTTCTGTACTGGTCAATGCTTCAGCTGTTGGTTACTACGGCACTGCTGAACAGGAGCGCTTTACAGAACGATCGGAACCGAAAAATGAAAATTTTTTATCAGAAGTGGCACAAAAGTGGGAACAAAAAGCGGAGAAGGCATCTGAGCTGGGAATCAGGACTGTATTCACTCGTTTTGGAGTAATCCTCAGTGAAAAAGGAGGAGCTCTTTCCCAGATTGAAATGCCCTATAGGTTCTTTGCCGGGGGCAGAATCGGATCTGGAAGGCAGTGGATATCATGGATTCATCTTGAAGACGCGGCAAGGCTTATTGCATATGCTATCGAATCAGACATTGAGGGTCCATTAAATGTTACTGCCCCTTTTCCTGTACAGAACAATGATTTCGGAAAAGAATTGGGAGAAACCATCAAACGTCCTCACTGGCTGCCCGCTCCAGCTTTTGCCATAAAAACTTTGCTTGGTGAAATGAGTGTTCTCATTCTTGAAGGGCAGCATGCCTATCCCGAAAAGGCACTTCAAGTCGGATTTCAATTCCGTTTTTCAAGGCTTCAGGAAGCATTAAATAATTTACTGAAATAAGATACAATATATCTAGAAATAAAAAGAAAATTAGGTGAATGCAGATTGAAAATACTGATTAAAGGGGCAAAGATTTACCCGATTACCTCCCCCGTTTTGCAAAAAGGTGATATCTTCATCCAAAACGGAAAAATCAAACATCTTGCCCCATCCATCGAAGAAACCTCGGATATGGTAATCATCCATGCGGAAGGAAGCCACCTTCTGCCCGGGCTGATCGATGTCCATACCCACTTGGGGCTTTATGATGAGGGCACAGGATGGGCCGGGAATGACGCAAATGAAACAAATGAAGTACTCACCCCCCATATCCGGGCGATCGACGGCTGCCATCCGCTGGACAGCGGTTTTCAGGATGCCATCAAGCATGGCATAACATCGGTCCACATTATGCCCGGCAGCGCAAATGTGATTGGAGGGACAACTTCCGTCATTAAGACTGCTGGAAAGGATATTCGAAAAATGCTGATCAAGGAGCTGGCAGGCCTGAAGCTGGCACTCGGTGAAAACCCGAAAAGGATTCACAGCGGCAGGGAAAATAACTCCATTACACGGATGGGAATCATGGGGATGCTCCGGGAAGCTTTTTATCACGCAAAAAGCTCTTCTTTTACAGAGGATTTAAGGATTTCTCCCCTGCAGGCAGCTTTGAACCGTGAAATTCCTGTCAGAATTCACGCTCATCGTGCGGATGATATCCTTTCGGCACTGCGGCTGGCAGATGAATTCAATCTTGATCTCCGTATTGAACATTGCACGGAAGGCCATTTAGTTGCCGAGGAGCTGTCTGGCCGAGGTCTCCAAGTTTCAGTAGGGCCAACCCTAACGAGAAGATCCAAGATTGAGTTAAAGAACAAAACTTGGGAAACGTATAAAATTCTCGCAGATCATGGTGTGGAAGTATCCATTACAACAGATCATCCCTATACGCCGATTCATTATTTAAATGTCTGTGCGGCTCTTTCTGTCCGGGAGGGGCTGAGTGAAGAAAATGCCCTGCGCGGCATTACCATCAACCCGGCCAAAAACCTGGGCGTTGCCAATCGAATCGGCAGCCTGGAACCCGGAAAAGACGCAGATATCAGCATCTGGACAGAGCATCCGTTTCATTTTTCATCTCTTCCGGTAATGACCATAATTGAAGGAAAAATTGTGTATAAAAATAACCAATATTTTCACAAAAAATAAACAAAAAAACTATTTTCTTTTTTAGAAAAATATCTTATGATTCAAGTATAAATGAATATGCAAAAACCATAGGGAAGGCAATTGGTGCGCCACCAGAATTTCTGGTCCTAGTGGGTTCGATTCCCACCCCGAATTAATTTTTATTCTTAATTCGAGGGTGGGATTTTTCTGCCCTCTAGGAGGGGTTAAATTGTTAAAAAAGCGTGATTTAAACGACTGTCATGTTCTTTTCAATTTAATGGCGCACCCGGATGTCTTTCCTTTTGTTCGTCAAAAAACCGACTCGCTTGAAGAATTTATGTTTCTGACCAAGCAGACGATTGAAGAAGAAGAACGCGGGGAAACGATTTCCAGAACCATTATGGATGAGTGGTATAATCCAATCGGAGCCATCAGCTTGTACGACGTTCAAGATGGCTGCGGATTTCTGGGCACCTGGATTGGGCAGCCGTATTTTGGCAAGGGCTACAATAAACTTGCTAAAGAAAGTTTTCTGTCCGAATTATTTTACGAAAAGGATATTCAGACGGTTTTTATGCGGATTCGCAAAACCAATCTTCGTTCGCAAAAAGCTGCAGAAAAAATTCCGTATGTCACAATGGCCAATGAATCACGAGCCGACGTCTATGAACAGCTCAACCGTAAAGAGGATCTTTATAACCTATATCAGATTGAGAAAGACAACTACATGCTTCATCAGTTAAGAAATCAAAATCAAACTGATGTTTATGAAGAAGATCATCTGAAAGAAGCTTAAATAATTGGCGCCGTTTGAGCCAAACTATAAAGGGGATGACTCAGTAAGTTTAACTTGCTGGGTTATCTTCTTTTTATTTTCTAAAAGGGGGAAACAGCCTTGAAAAGTAAAAAACGCCAAGCGGAAGAGCGGAACGCCGACCTGACCAAAACGCAGGAGATGCTCTATAAAGAAGAAATGAAATCAGCGGATGGAGCAGCAAAAAATACTTTCCCTTCTTCCCAGCAAACAAGATAGCTGTAAAAAAAATACCTAATGAGGAGGCTTCACTCATGGATCATGAAAAGAACCAGTTAAGTAATGCACAGGATGGCCTGACAGAAGCAGATCAGATGCAGCCTCAGGGTGTAGACGTTCAATACTCTTCTGAGGTTGCTGACCAGGACGACCGTGAAGCATTAGAACGTGCGGAAGAAGCAGATCGCCGCCAGCTTAATCAATAAAGACGTTAAATGGGCTGTCCAAGAAGTCTGTAAGCTGTTGATTTCCGTTCCAGGCTGCTCGCTTTTACCGGCGTGAACGCCTACTTTTTGGCGCTAGCGCCTGCGGGAGTCTCACCTGTCACGCTAGTCCCGCAGGACAAGGAAGGCTGAGCAGCGTTATATCGCACGAAGAATGTGAAATTCATTTTCGAGGAGTCTCGCATCTTCCACTTCAATTAACTTTTGATTGAAGATTTTTCAAGCCAAAAAGGGGCTGCCAGAAGGTCAATTTTCGACTTTCTGGACAGCCCCTTTTTCTAAAAAACTTTTATGGGGAACTTTATGGCTTGTGGGTAAGGTTATCCACAGGCTGTTAATATCGTGGATAACTTTTATTGTTTTTAAAGACTTTGTAATTTTTTTGACGAATATTGTAGCTTTTATAATTTTTTCATTATTTTACATATGCACAAGCAGTGGATAACATTGTGGATTGTGTGAATATGTCAGAAAATATCGATTTATAAAATACTTTTCAACAAACATTGTGGATAACAGAGACCCTACCTTCCTCCATGTTTAGTTCCATAATATTCTGCCTATTAAAAAAGAGAAAGGGAATGACTCCCTTTCTCTTTTATTTCTCCCAGACAAGTGAACAAACCACTTCGACATGAGCCGTATGAGGAAACATATCCACAGGTGTCAGGCTTTCAACTTTAAACCCTTCACTTATCAACATGTGGACATCTTTTGCCAGGGTGGATGGGTTGCATGAAACATAAACCATTCTCTTCGGCTTAATCTTCCCTACTGTTTTTAAGAAGGCCTGATCACAGCCCGTTCTGGGAGGATCAACCACAATAACGTCCGGCTGCCATCCTTCTTTCAGCCACTTCGGAAGAATTTCCTCTGCTTTGCCCGTCTCATAATGGGTGTTCGAAAATTCATGCCTTTTCGCGTTTTCTTTTGCATTTCGTATCGACTCATCGATGACGTCCATCCCTCTGACTTCTCGAGCATCTGGAGCAAGCCAGAGCCCGATCGTTCCAGCTCCGCAATACGCATCCACAATTTTTTCTGTACCAGTCAGTTTCGCCGCTTTCTTCGCCTCATCATACAATTTTACCGTTTGCTTAGGATTCAGCTGAAAGAATGCACGAGCCGACAGATCAAATGACAATTCACCTAATTTTTCACCGATGGTTTCCGGTCCTTCCAATGGAATCGTTTGATCGCCGAAAATGATGGATGTTTTCTTATCATTCACGTTTTGAACAATGGAAGTTACGTTCGGAATCCGTTTCTTGATTTCTGACACCAGCAGTTCTTTTCGAGGAATCATTTTTTGAGCCGTTACTAAAACCAGCTGTGTTTCCCCTGTTTCAAAGCCTGTCCTTACGACGATCGTTCTGATGATCCCCGTGCGTTTTTTCTCATGATAAATGGAGATGTTCAGATCCTCCAGGATTTTTTTTACAGCATTGGTTATGCGAACCGTCTCGGGATGCTGTACCATGCACTGATCTAGATCGATAATGCGATGAGAATTTAGTCCATAGAGCCCCGCGATGACCTTGTCTTTATCTTTAGCTGCTTGAAGCTGGCTCTTATTGCGGTATTCCCAAGGGTGTTCCATGCCAATGGTTGATTTAAGCGGCAGATCTTCCGGCTTTATTTTCGTATAGCGCTCGAAGGCCTGACGGACCACATCCTGCTTCTCTCTCAGCTGTCCTGCATAGCTGAGATGCTGAAGCTGGCAGCCGCCGCATTGTTCATAAATCGGACAAGGCGGAATAACCCGGTCTTTTGATTTTTTGCGGATGCTTTTGACTTTTGCTTCCGCCCGGTTGGGATAAACATGTTCAATCTGCGCTGTTATTTCCTCCCCAGGAAGAGCACCTGGAACAAAAACAACCGTGCGTTTATAAAAACCGACTCCCTCTCCATTAATGCCGAGGCGTTTAATTTTGAGTGGGATGGTTTGCCCTTTATTTAATGCTGTTTTTTGTTTATGGTAGGCTGTTTCTTTTGCCATAGCCATTCACTTCTCTCAAAATAATTTTTTCGATCCATTATAGCATTGTTTACACCTTGTTCCCACTAACATGTCCAAACAGATGAAAAAAAGCCTTGATCAAGGCTTTTTTGGTGTTTGCTTCAAAGGTTTATCCATCTTGCTTTTTGAAGCCAGATCATCCAGGCTTCTAAAAGTGTATCCCCGCTTCTTAAGATCATCTATCGCTTTTCCGAGAGCTTCAGCATTGTCTCTTGAAACTGTATGCAGCAAAAGAATACAGCCAGGGTGAATTTGTTTCATGATGTGGTTATAGGAGTATTGCCATCCTTGCTGGCGGTTAACATCCCAGTCAACAAACGCGAGCGACCAAAACACATGCGAATATCCCAATTGTTTGGATAGGGCGATTGAACGCTCACTGAATACACCTCTTGGCGGACGAAGATAATGCATATCTTTTTTTCCAGTTAGCTTTGTGTATTTATCCTTAACCGCTGTCAATTCTTCTTCCATACGCTGCCCGCTGATTGTCGTCATATCCGGATGATGATTGGTATGGTTTCCAACAATATGGCCTTCATTTGCCATTCGTTTAATCAGATCAGGGTGAGTGTTAATAAAATGTCCGGTAACAAAGAACGCCGCCGGAACTTTTCTGCTCTTTAGCGTGTCCAGGACATCGTCTGTGTAGCCGTTCTCGTATCCGTTATCAAATGTGAGATAAATATCTTTTTGATTGGGATTACCAATATACATGCCATCATATTTTTTCAACAGCAGCAAATAGCGTTGATCCGTCGTCGGCGGTACTTCATTTCCTCTCTTCTGGAAATACCATTCGTACCGTGTATTAGAAGAATCCCCATGTGCAGCTTGTGCTGTATTGCTGGCGATAATGAGAAAAACAGCGGCAATTATTAAACGATTCCCCCATTTTTTCATGTCCGTTCACTCCTCTCCATGCTTTTTATATCATTACTTTTAGTTTCTTTGTCTGATTAAAAAGCATACAAGGTAGTATCTGCCATAGGAGAAAAGTGCAAGCGCCCTGTTCAGGTCCGACAAGCGCTGAAGCTAGACATTACATCTATGTTACAAAAAAAGCCCGCTCCAGGAGCAGGCTTCTTGTATCTATTTGAATACAGGTTCTTTAAACTGAGAAAGACGTTCAAGCGATGTAGCTTCCACATCTTGATGAAGGCTGTTTCCATGAGAATCCATTGTAACAACCGCTGTGAAACCTTTAACGTTAATATGCCACATTGCTTCTGGAATACCGAACTCCATCAGGTCTACGCCTTCTACCTTCTGCATGCATTCCGCATAGTATTGGGCAGCTCCGCCGATGGCATTCAAATAAACACCGCCATGCTCGCCAAGCGCCTGAAGAGTCTTTTTGCCCATTCCGCCTTTACCGATAACCGCACGAATACCAAACTTTTTCATGATGTCGCCTTGATACGGCTCTTCACGAATAGATGTCGTAGGACCAGCAGCTTTTACGACCCAGTTTCCTTCTTCATCTTTGGCCATTACTGGACCACAATGGTAGATGATCTGACCGTTCAAATCAACTGGTGCGTCATGATCTGTTAAATATTTATGGATTGCGTCACGGCCCGTATGCATCATGCCATTGATGGTGACAACATCACCGACACGAAGCTCACGGATTTGTTTTTCCGTAATCGGTGCTTCGAGTGTCACTTGGCGGACTTCTGTTTTTTCTTCAAGGGCAGCTGCCGCTTCTTCTTTCATCTTATCGAAGTCGACTTCTTCACCTTCTTGGTAGAGCCATTCTTGAATCTCACCGGAAACCGGATCAACTTTAACGCCTAGACGGCGGTAAGCCCAGCAATTGTAAGCTACAGATACAAAAAAGCTGGCAGGAATACGATTGATGACTCCAACTTTACAGCCAAGTAGCGTTGTTTCTCCACCGAAGCCCATCGTTCCGATTCCAAGCTTGTTGGCGTTTTCCATCACGTATTCTTCAAGCTTGCGAAGATTTTCGTTAGGATTTACATCTTCCGCAGAACGGAAAAGCATTTCTTTTGCCAGTTCATATCCGCTTGTACGGTCTCCGCCGATGCCGACACCGATGAAGCCAGCGCTGCATCCCTGTCCTTGTGCCTGATAAACGGAATGCATGATGCATTTTCTTATGCCATCCAGATCACGTCCAGCACGTCCAAGGCCTTCAAGCTCCGCAGGAAGGCTGTATTGAATATTTTTATTCTCACAGCCGCCGCCTTTTAAAATTAAACGAACATCAATGTAATCTTCTTCCCATTGTTCAAATTTAATAACAGGTGTACCTTCACCCAAATTGTCTCCAGTGTTGTCCCCGGTTATGGAGTCAACAGAGTTCGGACGCAGCTTGGCATCACTGGTCGCTTCAGCAACTGCTTTTTTGATCGCCTTTTTCATTTCAATCTGGTTCACATTGACCGGAACTTTAATCTTAAAGGTCGGCAGCCCAGTATCCTGACAGATCGGCGAAACATTTTCATCCGCCATCTTAATGTTTTTTGTAATCGTTTCTAAAGACATCGCAGCACGGGTTCCTGCGTTCTCCCGTATCTTTGCTGCCGCAATGGCTCTACGTACGTCTTTCGGCAAGTTTGTGGATGTTTCCACGATCAGCTTATACATGCTCTCCTGAAACTTTTCCATGCTCTAACCCCTTTTATTATAGAAGAATAATTTTGTCCATTAAAACCATTTCCATTATAACAAAAAGGATAAAATAGCGCTTACTTTTCGTTTTTAATCTGTTCTTTTTCTTCCCAATGATTTCGGAACTGCTTGCACTTAAACTCCAGGTCATCCAGCATTCCTATGATCCGGTCGATTTCTTCTACTCCTGCTGTTTCTGCATCAATGGAATCAAGCACCTGCAGCAGCATGTCCACCCGCTGCACAATATACTCTTTCTGAGATGATCTATCTTCAATCGATTTACCCACATTAACCTCTCCTTTCCTTCATACTGTATCAAAGGATCATTTGTCTGCCAATTTAAACTTGAAATTTAGGCTCTTTTTCTTTGCTTCTGATTGAGTTATCATATGGTGTATTTATAGGTTATCGCAGCCCTTTATTTTTACCCGTTTTATTTAAAAAAGGAGTTTTTTATAATGATGATAAAAGAACCAATTTCCGTTCAATATGACCCTTGGGAAGCCTACATGGATGTAGAACAGTACGGTTCCATGAAACTAACCAATATTGAAGTAACAACGACGACCCTCTGTAACATGAGATGCGCCCATTGTGCAGTCGGATATACCTTAAATGTGAAAGACCCTGATCCCCTGCCGCTCGATCTTCTCATCCGCAGACTCGACGAGATTCCGGATCTGCGTTCTTTCTCGATCACAGGCGGAGAGCCGATGATGTCGAAAAAATCGGTGGATCAGTATGTAGTGCCGCTTCTTCAATACGCATCATCACGAGGAGTTAGAACTCAGATTAATTCCAATTTGACGCTGGAACTTAAACGGTATGAGCCCATCCTTTCTTACTTGGATGTCCTTCACATCTCTCATAACTGGGGAACTCCAGAAGATTTTGCAGAGATCGGTTTTGCCGTGATGGACCGCAAACCTTCCATGGAACAGCGAACAGCTTTATTTGACCGGATGGTACATAATGCGCAGGAACTCACAAAACAAGGTGTTCTTGTGTCTGCGGAGACCATGCTGAATAAGACCACTCTTCCTTATCTTGAAAAAATCCATGAACATATCCAGGAAATGGGGTGTCAGCGCCACGAAATTCATCCTATGTATCCGAGCGATTTCGCAAGCTCCCTTCAAGTCCTGTCGCTCGATGAGACACGCTCTGCCATTCACCGGCTGCTTGATGTCCGCAACAAGGATGTATGGATGCTGTTTGGCACACTGCCGTTCTATGCATGTTCTTCCTCCACTGAAGATCAACAACTTTTAAAACGCCTGTTTGCAGAAGAAAATGTAACCGTACGGAATGATCCAGATGGAAGGTCACGGCTGAACGTCAATCTGTTTGACGGAGAGATCATCGTAACAGACTTTGGCGACACTCCTTCACTCGGCAACATACAAAGCACTTCTTTTTTAGAAGCCTATGAAAAATGGAACAAATCCGACACAGCAAAATCGCTGAACTGCCATTGTCCAGCTGTAAAATGCCTGGGCCCCAACCTGCTGGTGAAAGATACGTATTATAAAGAAATGGACTTTTCACTCCGTTCTTCCAAAATATAACTTTTTAAAAAGTTATAAACTTTACATTAGTAAGTTTTGAGAGTATTATCAAAGGAAAGACTATATCTAACAGGCTTTTCAGCCGAAAAAGATCAATGCAATGAGGTGAATTGTTGTATGGATTACAATACCATGTGTCCCAAATATGAAGTTACTATAGATATTATCGGTAAAAAATGGACGGGGCTGATCATCCGTGTATTATTGGGTGGATCCCGAAGATTCAAGGATATAAAAAAGCAGATTCCTGAGATGAGTGACAGAATGCTCACAGAACGAATGAAAGAACTTGAAGCTGTGGGCATCGTTGCCCGCCATGTTTATCCCGAAACACCAGTTCGGATTGAGTATGATCTTACCGAAAAAGGAAAATCCCTGCGCTCCGTAATTAATGCTATTCAAAGCTGGAGTGAAGAATGGGTTGAGAATTGCGAACTTCAAAAATAAAAGCTCCTTTAGGGAGCTGTTTTATTTTACATATTGGAAGAATGGAATCTGAAGGAAACATGCTCTTGAACCGGAATCCAGGCTCCGATTCCCTGCTGGGTAACATTCTGTACCTCAAGCTTTCTTTTGCTTCCCTTCAATACGATGTAGACTTCTCCATATGTCACTCTTCCTCTTTCATTAACAGCTGGCGCATAGCTTGAAAGGTATCCGACCTGCTTAGGGGAAATATTATAGACGTTACTTTTCCTTGTTCCTGCCCCCACATTGGTCTGAAAAGAAAGAGGAAGCTTTGTTTTCTCTCCTGCTGCAATCAGCATCATCTTTTTTACAGCATCACTATTCGGAATTTCAGCTGTCAAGCCGCCGGTAATCCGTTTATGTGCCTGCTGTTGATATCTGAGCTGAGCCATTGCTTTTCCGCCTCGGTTATCCAAACGATTAAGGTTGATCTGCTGGTACTCCCAATTGACGGTAGTTTCCGTGGACTGATAGGACAACGGCCATTGTCCAAGGAAAATTCTTGCTCTGTACCCGATGGCTAATTTTGATGGATTGATTACCGACTCGTTCAGAATACGGATTAAATCCGGATTTGCAATGGATACATTGGATGTTTTCAGCATGGATTTAGCAAGCTTGCTTGGCTCGAGGTAAGGCAGATCCTGAGCGGAATTGGGATACGTATTTTCTTTTGATATGCTGACAACAGAGTTAGGTATCCTGGAAGGACTTGCTGCAGCAGTATCTGCTTGGGCCAGCAGGGAAAAAAGCATGATTATAACAAGGTATGTGCGGTTCCGTTTCATATGAATTGCCTCCTTTATACACCTATTTTTTTCTTGTTGAAGAAATTTATCCATAGTAGAGGAATAACAATTTTTAACACATAAAACAGACACTTCATGTTTTTCAAGTGTCTTTGTGATTACTCTTTTAAAATTGGTGGAACTATGATAACAGGTTAATTTTGAAAGGAGAATCAAGAATGAATCAAGAAGAGTTCAAACAAAAAATCAAAGACATTTTAGATTCAAGCCCAATCGGCACCCTTTCAACCATATCAGGCAATAAACCTCATTCACGTTATATGTCGTTTCAGCGTGAAGGTATAACCCTCTTTACAGCAACCAGTAAACAAACACATAAAGTGGAAGAAATTCAGGAGAATCCAAATGTCCATGTCCTCCTGGGATACGAAGACTGGAATGATCCTTATAATGAGCTTCAAGGTACAGTTACCGTGCGTGATGGTAAGGACCTCAAGGAAGAATTCTGGCATGACATGATGAAGCATTGGTTTTCAGGCCCCGAGGACCTAAACTATATCATTCTGGAAATCAAGCCGTCTGTCTACAGGCTGATGAACTCGAAAGAGCGGGAACCCGTAGAGATGAAACTCTAAGGTATAATTCAAAAAAGCATTCCCTAGGAATATTCTCAAGGAATGCTTTTTCTTATGCGGTCAGTTCGAATGAATCTGTGATATCGATACTTCCTTTTACAGATTGAACCATCGAACAGTTTTTCTCCGTAACCCGCAATGCCTTTTCAATTTTTTCCGAGGAAAGTTCCTGGCCTTTTATAATAAAATGCATATGAATGCTTTCTATGCGATCCGCCTCGTTCCTGTTGCGAACGACCTGCGTACGAATCGTAATATCCTGAACATCAATTCTCATCTTATCCAAAACTTTACGAAGCACCCCGCCGCTGCAAACGGCCACAGATGAAACCATCAGCTGATAAGGACGAAAGCCATACTCTTCATTGCCCGAAATATCGAGCGTGCCGTATTCAAATTGGGTTTGAAAACCGTTCTCCTTCATTTTAAATTCCATTAATATCACCTCTTATTTTATATAGTGTAAACAATTTTAATTTGTTTTTACAAAGAATGCGGCTCAGCAAGGCAAGAAATAGATATTCATTGTAAAATAAGAGTAGAATTGAAAAAAGGATGTATTGCTTATGGCTGTATTAACAAAATCGAAATTTTCCGTGTTAGTCAGTATTGTCTTCATTTCGGGGTTTTCTCAGGGTATGCTCCTGCCTTTGATCGCTATTTTGCTGGAAGAGTCGGGAACCTCTTCTACCTTGAACGGATTAAACGCGACCGCCCTCTATATCGGTATCGTTCTCGCCTCGCCTTTTATTGAAAAACCGGTGCGAATGTTCGGCTACAAAAAAATCATTATAACCGGGCTTATTCTCGTCACCGTATCACTATTTTTATTTCCATGGTGGAAAGCGTTCTGGTTCTGGTTCGCTCTGCGCATGATCATCGGTGTCGGAGACCATATGCTTCATTTTTCCACCCAGGTATGGGTAACTTCCAACAGTCCTGCCAATAAAAGAGGCCGGAATATCGCACTTTATGGGATAGCTTTTGGTGCAGGTTTTGGGATTGGTCCAATGATGACCCGGCTGGCAGTGTATAGTGAAGCGCTTCCCTTTATAATTTCAGGAGGGTTCTGCCTGATCTCTCTGTTTGTTATGACCTTTATCCAAAATGAATATCCAGAAACAGAAAGCTTTAATGAAGCTGGTATGAATACGCTCAGCCGTTATCGTGAGGTAATACTTCTAGCCTGGGTCGCTCTGCTTCCAGCGTTCGGCTACGGTTTTCTTGAAGCCTCCTTAAATGGTTCCTTCCCTGTTTATGCATTACGACACGGCATACCGATCGACTGGGTATCCATCTTACTGCCTTCCTTTATTGTCGGAAGTCTGGTGTTCCAGCTTCCACTCGGATTATGGAGCGACCGATTTGGAAGAAGAAATGTTCTTTTAGTTTGTCTTTTCGTGGGCTTTGCGGCATTTACTGCTACATTGTTTGCAGGGGAAAATATGCCGTTATTTCTCCTCCTATTTTTTATTGCCGGCATGTTCGTTGGATCCCTGTTTTCATTAGGGATTACCTATATGAGCGACTTGCTTCCCCTGCACCTTCTTCCTGTAGGCAATATCCTGGCAGGCATCGCGTTCAGTGCAGGAAGTATGAGCGGTCCGCTCATCGGAGGATGGTTCATAGATACCTTTAAATCAGGCGCTTTTGTTTATGCAATAAGCGGAATGCTGCTGACTTTACTGGTGATTACCTTTATACATAAAGGAACAGGCATACGTTCTGCTGCTGAAAAAAACGTGTCATGAAAAGCCAATAAATAAAGCTGAGGTACTGCATACTATAGAAAGCAATATTTTTGCATTCTTGGTCGATATTCCTTATACTAAAATTGTAATTAAATAATAATTATTATAAATAATTTTTCTTAAAAAGGAGTTTATTGTTCATGAAATTACGCGACGAAATGCCTGAACTAAATGGTGCAACTGAATGGTTAAATGGTGAAGTAACAAAATCTGATCTAATCGGCAACAAACCAACACTTATTCATTTTTGGTCTGTAAGCTGCGGTCTCTGTAAAGAAGCAATGCCAAACATCAATAAATTCCGTGATGATTACAAAGACGAACTAAACGTTATTGCTGTTCATATGCCTCGTTCTGAAAAAGACCTGGACATCGACCAAATCAAAGAAGTAGCAAAAGAACACGACATCACTCAGCCCATCTTTGTCGATAACCAGCACAACCTTACTGATGCCTTCGAAAACCAATATGTACCTGCTTACTATGTATTTGATAACGAAGGCAAACTACGCCACTTCCAAGCCGGCGGCGATGGCATGAAAATGCTAACCAAACGCGTCAACCGCGTACTAGGGAAAGAAACGAAGTAAGTTCGAAAAGCTGAGGTGCCTGTTTAAAAGCGACATGCGTTGGAACTCTCGAACTTCAACACGCTCCTTGTGTTTTGATGAGAGAGTGAAACGACCGAGCTTTTGGGCACTGAAGCTGGATTGAGAAAAGCTGAAATCAAAATCCCTGTTGGAATTGGCCAACAGGGGTTTTTTATACTAAAAGGGCTTCCGGGATCGCCCGCGTCTACCTTTTTCTTCTTATAATATTATTTTCAACAATGCGGTAGATAAGTGCACACAGTTTAAACACCACAAGGCCGACCATCGTTCCGAATCCATTCAATAGGATGTCGTCTATATCAAAGATCCGGTGAGCGTAATTATATTGGATGACTTCAATTACAGAGCTCGTCCCAAATCCAATCACAAACATGAGCCACCATTTAGATAACGAACGGTTAATCAACGGTGGCAGAAAGCCCAGCGGAAAGAAAAGAATGACATTGCCAATTATATTTTTAAAAATCAGCCAGTAGTCACGGCTCTTCCACATTAATCGAATACTGTCAAAGAGCACAAGGTTCATTGATTTTCCATACACATAGTGGTTGTATGTAAACAACGTTGCATAAATCAGAATAGCCAAATACCCTAGGAACATAAGCCAACCGATATTTCTCCATCTTAGCCGGGCTTTTTTCTTGTTGAGCTTTTTGTTCTTCTTCATCATCATTCTCCATTCACGTGCTTAATCCCGGCCAATTGCATGACATTTCATTTGAGTCAGCTCAAAAAGCCCCGTCCATTATACCATATGATATCCGTATGTAATCATGCATGAAGATGTTAATTTGTCCAAAAAAAGCCGCCAATGAGGCGGCTTTTCATCGAAAATCTTATTTGGTTTTTGTCAATAAACCCTTCTCATATGCCTGGTCAATCTTGAACTTATGAAACGTAGCATTGATAACACCGCCAAGGATGATGACCATCCCCGTTAAATAAAACCATAGCATGAGTACGATAATGGCTCCCAGGCTCCCATATGTGGCTGAATAATTGCCGAAGCTGTCAACATAAAAAGCAAAGCAAAGTGAGACAAGCAGCCAGGCAACGGTAGAAAAAATGGCACCGTACCAGACTTCACGATATTTCAGCCGTTTGCAAGGCCCCATAAAGTACAATACAGAAAAAACAATTGCAATAACCACAAAACTGATAACCCATCTCAACAAGCTCCACATGCTCAGGAAGAACTGATCGAGTCCCAGATAAGAGAAGATAAATTCCCCAAGCATTTTTCCGAAGACAGGAAGAACCAAAGAAACAACGATAGAGATAATTAATCCAATGGTAAGAAAGATAGCCAAAATCCTTGCCATGATAAACGAACGGCATTCTTCCACATCATAGGCTTCATTTAATGCTTTAATCACTGCATTGACTCCATTAGAGGCTGACCAGAGGGAGGCGATAATCCCGAAAGAAAGCAGCCCGCCTTTTTTAGATTCAAGCACAGCCTTCAGGTTCTCTCTAATCAACTCCATCGATTGTCCAGGTACGACATTATTAAGAACTTTTACAGCGTCATCCGGAGAAATAAAGATACCGCCAAGGGTTATTAAAAAGATGAGAAACGGAAAAAGCGACAGCAAAAAATAATATGCCAGCTGCGCAGCCAGATCAGGAACACCACTCTTTTTAAAACTGTGCATAAATTCAATGGCAAATGACTTTGGAGATATATTCTTAAGTTCATGGAACAATTTCACCTGTTTCACCTCGCTGCTTTAAACGATCCGTATACTGAAAAAAGAAGGGCAACTTAATAGCTGCCCTCATTTGGTGTAACCACATGCGGTTTGTTTTGAAGGTCGGAATAAGATGGAGCTGTAATCGAATCCTTTTCGCTTACTTCGCCCACAACATCTTTACCATGCTCTTTAACGTCCTGTCCTGCACCTTTCAACTTACTTCCTATTTTTACAAGCTCACTGCTTGCCCCTCTTACTTGCTGCATGGCTTCCATTGATGTATTTTTCACATCTTCCATTGTCGACATGAGCTGTTTGATATCATCCATCACATCGCTCACGGCTGAAGACGCAGATTGGAAAGTTTCTTTTACTCCGCCTGTGAGCGATTGAGGATTATCCTTTACATTTTTTGCAATAGTAACTGTCTGATCTTTTACATCTAACGTTTTACGTTTTACGGTTTGCCGGGTAGAGCGGTCAAGCATAGCAATTGCTGCTCCCACTGCTGCTCCAATGAGGAGTCCCTTCACAAGCTTGCTGTCATTTCTTTCATAAGTATCAAATGTTTTGTACGCCATAAAAACATCTCTCCTTTATATTAAAGTACCATTTAGTATGTTTTACATTCCCTATGGTTGGAACAAAAAAACATTTTTTTGTTTTTGTTTATTTTTTTAAAGTGATGGGTATCTTAACGGTACAGCACAATAACAAAACAAAATTTTAAAGGAGGAACACACGAGATGAGTTTTCTTTGGGCACTTATTATAGGTGGTATTATTGGTTGGTTAGCAGGAGTAATTACAGGACGTGACGTTCCGGGTGGAATCATCGGAAACATCATTGCTGGTTTTGTCGGTGCATGGCTTGGAGGATTAGTCCTTGGACATTGGGGTCCTGATGTAGCTGGATTTGCTATCGTACCAGCCATTATTGGAGCAATAGTCGTAGTATTAATCGTCAGTGCCATCCTTCGCGGTATGAGACGAAACGCATAACCATCAAAAAAAGCGGTACGCCAAATGGCGTACCGCTTTTTTTAGTTTCCAAAATCCTTTTTAAAAACATGGCTGACACAGTCATATCCCATCTTGCCTTCATAGAAGCGATGGGCATCTTTTCTGGCAATTCCTGATGACAGAGCCACGCAGTCGCAGCTGTTATGAAGAGCAAATGATTCGATAAACGAAAGAAGTTCTTCCCCGAACCCTCTTGAGCGAAGGTTTCCGTCAGTCACCAAATCATACACCCACACATGTTTACCGTAATAAAGGTTTGTCATGATGGCAAAACCCCCTACAGCCACAAGTGTTTCATCATCATAACAGCCAAGCAGCGTATACCCGTTAGTCTGCATTTCTTCATTTAATGCAAGATATAACGCCTCGGTTAAATGCGGACGAAGCTGTTTCATAACAGGAAAAGCTTCTTTTATTTCTTTTTCCGTTGAAAGTTGACGTATAATCCCCATTCAGCCATCTCCTCTACAAGTTTTCGCGGACCGCTATATCTTCAAGCAAATGATGGCATCCCTCTGTGACCAGTTCATAAACCTCATCAAAGTTTCCTGTAAAATAAGGATCCGGCACATCTTCTGCCTTACTTTCAGGAACATAATCCATAAGCCTTGCCACATGGTTCGCAGGTACATGGCCTGCCAGCTGCTGAAGATCACCGATATTTTTAGCATCCATCCCGATAACAAAGTCATATTCCGTAAGATCTCCAGCCACAACCTGCCTTGCTTTCAATCCTTCAAAAGAAATATTTTTCTTCGTTAATAAATCCCGTGTTCCTTCATGCGGCGGTTCGCCTACATGCCAGTTTCCCGTTCCGGCAGAGTCCACTGAAATCTTGTCATCCAAGCCTTTTTTTTGGACCATATCCTTGAATATCGCTTCAGCCATAGGTGAACGGCATATATTTCCAAGACATACAAATAAAACTTTAACCATAGTAATCCCCCATCTATTTATTGCTGTTACATTAAAGTATACCGTTAATTGTGTAAAAACATAAGGAGAACTCATTTGCCTATATTATAATTGCAGTAAAAAGGAGATGAGCGGATGGCAAATCGACAAGCACTTGAACAGCTTGCTGAATGGATCAAAGGTTCATCGTATACCGTTCTGTTAACTGGGGCAGGATTGTCAACCGAGAGCGGGATACCGGATTTCAGATCCCAGAACGGCTTATGGAAAAATTACGATCCCGCCTATGTATCGTCAATCGATGCCTTGGAGGATCACTATGATTTGTTTCACGAATTCTACTCCCTTAGACTTCAGGATGTTGAGACATGTTTCCCCCATCAAGGTTACGAAGTATTATCGCGGTTACAGGAACTAAACCTCATTCATGCGATCGCTACACAAAATGTCGATGGTTTTCATCTCCGGTCAGGCGGCAGGAATGTACATGAACTCCACGGATCATTAAGCAAGATCTATTGCCACACATGCCATAAAGAACATTCAGCTGCAGCATTTAAAGAAGGAACAGCTTGTTCCTGTGGAGGAAAACTTCGTCCGTCAATCGTTCTCTTTGGAGAACTCCTGCCTGAACAAGTTTGGCAGCAGGCGATAACAGCTATTGAGCAATCTAACTTGGTGATTGTCATCGGCACCAGCCTGCAAGTCTATCCCGTGAATCAGCTGCCTTCTATGACAAAAGGCAAGAAGGTATTAATTAATCAGGAGCCAACAGCAATGGATCATCTTTTTGATCTGTCCATCTACTCAAGCGCAAAAGACTCATTGGTAGAAATAGAAGACCTTATCATTCGATAAATTTCTTTCTAATGCTAATAGCCTAGATTTTTTAAAAAAATTATTAAATAAAACTTTTGACATAACTGTTATATCCTCTCAAAGAACCATCTTTATTTACATTTTAAATTACCCAGTTATGCCCTTCTTTTCTTGTGCTATAGTTACTTTGCAATTCAGCAAACAGTAAAAGGGGAATGGGAATGAACTGGAGTAAACTTGGAATCATTGTTTCTTTATGTACAACCAGTTTTTTAGGCACTTTTTATGAAGGGAAAAAAGCAGATGCGGTATCCCCTCATCCAATCATTAATGAAGTCGCTTGGATGGGAACTACCGCGGATGCAAATGATGAATGGATTGAATTATATAACCCTTCACAATATCCTGTTGATTTATCAGGGTGGGCTCTTAAATCAGCAGATGGCACTCCTTCCATCCAGCTCACCGGAAAAATAGAAGCAAACGGCTACTATTTGCTTGAACGTACAGATGACAATACCGTCCCTGGCATTAAGGCCAACATGATTTATACAGGAGCCTTATCCAATACTGGAGAAACACTTGAACTAGTGGATCCCCAGAATACAGCTCAAGATTCAGTAGGTTCCTGGTATGCAGGTGATGCTGTAACGAAGGCTACAATGGAAAGAATGGATGCCGCTGCACCCGGTAATGACCCCTCGAATTGGATGACTTCTGCTGTCGCTTATGATGCTGGTTATGGAACGCCGATGTCCGCAGCAGTTTCACAAGGCAGCCAGACAGAACATCTTAACAGTGTCCAAAACGGACCAGGTGCCATAAACGTTTACTTCAACAAATCGGCACTGCCGGAATATGCCTCGCAGAACAATGAAGCGAATTATAATATTAACTTAGAAGACAGGCTGATTAATCGAATTAATTCTGCCACTAATTCTATTGACATCGCTACATATGAGATCAATCTCCCAAAAGTCATAGACGCTTTATTAAACAAAGCGGCGGCTGGTGTCCAGGTCCGAATGATTGCAGATGCCAAGGGGCAAAGTGATCCAGAGCACGATGAACGCTACGAATTAATGAGAGCCGACCTTGAGAAACTTCTGCGAGGAAAAGATGGTGTGCTTCATACGGCAGATGACGCTGCTATCCTTTCTGACTCCGTCATGTTTGCAGTAGAAGACCCAACAAAAAGGCAACAATATGGACTGCCAGCGGATGGATATTCTGATTTTCCTCAAAAAACGGTTACCGTCGGCTCAGCCAGTCAAACCGGCCATTTAATGGTTGAAGGTGAATCCAAATCTTCCAATGCGTATTATGCACCGGATAATCAGATGCACAACAAGTTTGCGCTCATCGATGGGACATGGACGTTCACAGGCAGCTGGAATTTTACCACATCCGGTTTGTATGGAACCGATGAAAACAGAGAAAAGGGAATTCCCGATGGAAATTCAAATCATTCCATAGAATTCAATTCACCGGAATTAGCCGCGGCTTACAAAACGGAATTTGAAGAAATGTGGGGAAGTACTACTCGTTCCCCAGACCGGGTAAACGCCAACTTCGGGCCAAGAAAATCAGACAATACCCCTCATCATATAACCGTCGGCAGCAAAATGGTGGATGTTTATTTTTCACCGGGTGACAATGCCGTTCCGCAAATGATTGATTATATAAAAACGTCAGCTGATGAAAATACCTATTTCTCTATTTTTGCCTGGTCCGACCAGGCTCTGGTGGATGCTTTAAAAGTGAAATGGGAAGGTTCAGATCAAGACTTGCAAGGGACGTTAACCGGTTTTGACTTAAAAGGTGTTTTCGAAGATTCCTATTGGAACATGTGGTGGTCTGCATCAATCGATATGACCGGCCGAACCGCAAGCCAAACCAGTACCAATAACCCGAATATCCGCTGGAAAAATCCAGCTCCTGTTTATATGGATAAAGAAGTACGTAAACTCCATCATAAATACATGATCGTGGATGCTGACACATCCAGTGACCCTACTGTTATCACTGGATCCACGAATTGGAGTACGAATGGAAACGATGTGAATGATGAAAACTCGTTATTTGTCCATGATGGTGCGATTGCCAATCAATTTAAACAGGAGTTTCTCGCCCGCTATCAAACGGCTGGCGGAAGCTTACAATAAGGCTGTAATTAAAAAGAAATCCTCCTTCTCTAAGGAGGATTTCTTTTTTGCATTAATCAGGAATGACTTTTACATAATAGTTGCGGGAACGGGGGCCGTCAAACTCACAAAAATAGATTCCTTGCCACGTGCCGAGCACCAGATCTCCCTGGTGAATAAAGACCACTTGTGAGGACCCCACTGTACTCGCTTTTAAATGGGAGGCTGTGTTGCCTTCAGCATGCCGGTATTTCGGATGCTCCCACGGATACACCTCATCCAGCCTCATCAACATGTCCGATTTTACATCTGGATCTGCATTCTCATTGATTGTTATCCCTGCTGTCGTATGGGCACAATAAACATACAGCAGGCCTTCCTGCACGCCTTGCTCTTGAACATAGGCACGAACGGTATCCGTCACATCGATCATTTCATCTCGTTTATGTGTCTGTGTTGTGAATCTTTGCAGCAAAATTGATCACCTCGCAATATTTTTCCGTTATCTTATAAACATTACCATTCTGTTTGTCCATCAAACACCAGAATAAAAGAAAGGATGCTTTACATGGAACATCAAGCTTTTAATGAACTCACTGCTGTAAGGATAAAATTAATCAGCCACCCGCTTTACAAAGAACTGACAAACGCAGAACGGGTGAAAATTCTTATGAAACACCATGTGTTCGCGGTTTGGGATTTTATGAGCCTGCTGAAGAAACTTCAGATCGAACTGACCAGCGTGTCTCTTCCCTGGATGCCTCAGCCTCACCCGGAATACGCACGCTTTATTAATGAAATCGTGCTGGGAGAAGAGACTGATGAAGACGGCGAAGGTGGTTTTATCAGCCACTTCGAGCTTTACTTAAAATCAATGAAAGAAGTAAAGGCGGATACGAATCCTATCGTGACTTATTTGACACGCGTCAAAGAAGGCGAGGATCCTCTCTTGTCACTTGATTCTGATGAGATCCCATCCAGCGCTGCCGAGTTCACCCGCCACAGCTTAAAGCTGGCACAGCGCGGTGAGGTACATGAAGTAGCAGCTGCCTTCTTTTTCGGGCGTGAAGATCTTATTCCTGATATGTTTCAGGTGCTGGTGGATGAAGTTTCTACGAACGGAATTGAAGCCAAATGGCTGAAATATTATTTGCACCGGCATATTGAGCTCGACGGAGATGAACATGGCCCTCTGGCTGAAAGACTCCTCCTTTCCGTATGCGGAGATGACCCAGAGAAGCTTCAGCAAGCCAAAACGGCCGCTATGGAATCCTTGGAGATGCGAATCAAACTATGGGACGGTGTGCTGCAGGAAATTAAAGAATGCCAAGTATAAAATGAAAGAGCTGCCTGCGGGCAGCTCTTTTGTCTTATTTGCGATGTACACGTGTACGGTCACCGGCAAGCTTTTTCCACTTTGCTTTTTCGGCCAGTGCTGCCCGCTGATCTTCCTTTCGCGCCAGGAAAGCCAGCTCTCTTTGCAGTTTGACATAACTGTTATAGCGGGCTTCATCGAGTGTTTCATTCTTAATCGCCCGCTGAACCGCACAGCCGGGTTCATTGGTGTGGCTGCAATCCCGAAACCTGCATTGCTCCGCAAGCCCTTCAATATCCGAAAAGCTGTGCCCCACTCCTTCATCCGCTTCCCACAGCTGAAGCTCCCGCATTCCCGGCGTATCAATGACAATACCACCGCTTTTTAACAGAATCAGTTCCCGGTGAGTTGTCGTATGCCGCCCTTTGTCATCATCCTCCCTGATCATTTTTACATCTTGTTTCATTTCACCGTATAGCGCATTCGTCAATGTAGATTTACCTACTCCTGAAGAACCGAGCAAGGCAACCGTTTTACCTTCTTCAAGATAAGCAGAAAGCTGCTCCAGCCCCTCTTCTTTTTCCGCACTGATCGCATGGATGGGAACACCCATCGCCACCTCTTCCACTTCCCTGATTTTTTCTTCAATATCTTCACACAGGTCAGCTTTGCTAAGGACAATTACAGGATTGGCTCCACTTTCCCAAGCCATCAGCAAGTACCTCTCGATTCGTCTTAAATTAAAATCAGTATTCAATGCGTTGACGAGCAGAACCGTATCCACATTTGCTGCGACAATCTGCTCTTCTGTTGTATGGCCGGCTGCTTTTCTTGAAAATTTACTTTTACGAGGAAGAATAGCGTGAATCGAAGCTTTCTTCTCTTCAGGCCTTGCTGTTATCACTACCCAATCCCCGACAGCCGGATAATCCTGCCGTTCTGATGCCATATGGCGGAGCTTTCCTGTCACTTCGGCTAGAAGTTCACCATGCTCGGTAAACAACCGGTACATTCCCTTATGCTCAAGAGCCACCCGGCCAACGGTGTAGCTTTCCTTATCGAATGATGCATATCCTTCTTCAAAAAATAGATCCCATCCTAATTGTTTTAAATTCAATTTGGTTTCCTCCAATGATTAAATGGTTGATTTTATTTAAAATAAAAAAGACCGGCGCACCGGTCTTTTGGATATCTGCATAATGACAGAATTCCTCTACAATTAAAAACCCGCGGGCTGTTCACAGCCCACGGGTAAAATCACTTAACCATTGAAATACTTCAAAGAAATTAAATGTCCATATTACCGGAGGGCTGTGATATGAAATTAACAACAGTAATGGCGTATTCAGTAACAATGCTCATATAACATACCTCCTTAAAGACTCTTTAATAATCTAACTATAGTATAAGTATGCAGGATTTGTAAATAGGTTATTCAAAAATTCAAAAAATAAACCTGAATGGCTGATGCCATTCAGGTTTATTCAAACTAACGTAATTATCTGTGACGGATCCAAACCGCACCAGCAGAGTTGTCCTTCGCTTCACCAATCACGTGGAACTGCAGTCCTAGATTAGGAACCTTGCGTCCTGCGTCATCGATGACACCGTCTTCTTCGCTGCCATTATAATCCGTCATATCGATGTATTGTTTAGAGTCATCGAATGATGTTACACCATTAGAACCTTTGTAGTCAAAGATTCCTCTGGATGGAGAGTTGATGTACCAAGCCGGAGCTTTATCAAAAGAGAATGCAGCATCAGCTACTTGGTAACGTGTAGAATTCTCAACTGAAGGCTTGCCATTCAACGTACCGACAATTGCTTTCGGATGAGAGTCTACTACTCCAAGGAAGCCTTCACCTGGATGCGGTCCAGTCCAGTTATCAGAGAAGCTGTCATCCGCATACCATACGAGCATACCAGTGTTGTATTTTACTCCGCGCGCAAATTGAAGGGCCTTATCTGCACCAGCGTAGTTTCTCCATTCGATGTAGTAGTTGTTTTTCTTAAAGTCGATTCCATCTGTAGCTTTAGCTCCGCCTGTAAATGTCAATTTAGGCGTTCCTTCCGCATCATCAGAGAAGACAACGTTGCCGTCTACTGTTAATAAAAGGTTATCCATCGCGAATCCATTCAGTGCCAAACCGCCATCTGTTACATATTCAAAAACTAATTTTACTTTGTGGCCTGCAAATTGGGAAAGGTCATATGACTTGTCTACCCATTTGCCGTTGGATGTTTCTGCAGAGTTGTCGCCATTGGTATCATCATCGCCGATAGTATCAATTAGTTTTTCTTTTCCATCATCTGTTACAGCTTTTACAGTCAAATAATCATAATCATACTCAACCTCGTAGTTTGCTTTAAAATTGAATGTTACTGTTTTTGCGTTTGTCAAATCGAATTCAGGTGTAGTCATTGTTGTATGAAGATCGTCGCCCTTAGTACTGTAGTAGTACTTCTGGCCGAATTCCGGCTTAATGCCTTGAACCTTTTTATCCGGCAGATTTACTTTTACAATACCCGGGTTGTTCGATTTCGTTACAGACTGGTCAACTTTTGTGAGAAGACCAATTTTATTGATTTTGCTGTAATCAACTTGCTGAACATTTGCCCAGTTTCCGCCAATGGTGTTTTGGAAGAAATCTTTGTTTTGCGGTGAAAAGCTTGTAGGTGTTGTTCCCGCAATATTACCGTTCCAGCTTCCGCCGCTCATGATGGACCAGGAAGCAACCGGTTCACCGTCACCGGTATACTGAGTATCATACTCATCCGGAAGACCTAAATCATGGCCAAATTCATGGGCAAATACACCAACTGCTCCATCTTCAGGTTCAACCGTGTAATCGAAGGCAGCCATTTGACCCTTCCAGCCGCCAGTTGTACCAGGTACTGGATATACACTTCCGAGGTTCCAGCGGTGAGACCAGATCGCATCGTCTCCCAGTTTTCCGCCGCCAGCTTCCTGGCCAACGCCTGCGTGAATAACCATCAAGTGGTCAACCAATCCGTCCGGTTCGTTGATATTTCCGTCGCCATCAAGATCATAGATATCAAGATTATCATAGTCAGCTAGATTTATACCGCTCTTAACTGCCGCATCCAAAGAATCTCTAATAAAATCACGAGGCCCTAGTGGTGCCTGGTTATCGTTTCCGCCTTTTGGAGAGTCATCACCATAGTCAGCCGCTTTCCCTGGAACTGTAAGCCAAGGTGAAACGGTTCCGTCTACTGTATAGCTTCCTCCTGACTGCTCTTCATAATATTGCTTAAAGGTTTCTACCTTTGAGCCGTCAAACAGTTCAAAAGGCTTGTCCCCAAACAGCATATCTTGATAGTGCTGCTGGTTAAAATCCTTCGCATACATATAACCTGGTTCTTGATCAATGTTGTTGTGCTTAAAATCAGAGTACTCGGCTAAAAGCACAAGGACCTTGTCTTTACGAACTGGGCCGTTGTATTTTTTGCCTTTTGCAGGGTCTACTTTTACAAACCCGTTCGGAAGGCCTTTTTGCATTTTGGAGTGGCTGTTATTTAACTTTTTTGACAGCTTCTGTTTTTGTTTATAAAGGAAATCTTTTGCTTTAAGGTCGATATTTTTCTTGCTTGCTGATGAGGCAGCATTTACTTGAACTCCCCCAACTTTTTCATTCTTTTTTGCTATGTACTTCTGAACGGCTTTGGCCGTTTCAATCTTAGTAGCATCTTTTTTAATGATTCCACGATCCTTTAAAGCTTTGGCAAGTCTGTCTTGATCCACCACGTTCATATCGATTGGTGCAAACTGCGTCGATTTTCCTTTTTCCGGCTGTGCATTGCTGGCAAATGCTGCAGGTGACATTAGACTCAATGAAAGCCCTGTGATCAAGAGCGATGAGCCTAATTTCTTAGACCAATTTCCCAATGTAACCCCTCCTGTTTTGAACAGCATGAATTTTCTGTAATCTTTCTTTCTAAATCTACCATATTACTCAGGTAAAGAGGATGTACTATATTACTAAAATGGCAAATTTTTCTCATAGTTTAATAGGACTAAAGAACTATAAAGCTCTTCTATTTAAAAATAGAAGAGCTTTATAGATTAATTATAGATTACTTATAAATAACAATTGCTCCTACTGAATTATCAGAAGCTTCCCCGTTCACACGAACCTTCAGACCGTAGTTGTCTGTGTTGCGGCCCGCGTCCGGCATGAATGGGTTTTTGAAGGAGTTGCTGTCGTCAAAGAGAGATACTGCTTGTTGAGCTGGTTCAGTCAACGTTTGCACTCCTGGATAATCGATATTCAGACCAGATGTCTTATCCAATCCAAATGCAGCATCCGCAATATGGAAACGGGTGCTGGCCTCTACGCCCGTGTTCCATTTCAAGTCATTGATGTGTGAATCTACGACACCAAGGAAACCGTCGCCAGGGTGAACGCCTGTCCAGTTGTCAGTATAGGTAGGATCCACATACCATACAACCATTCCACCGTCATAACTCATGAGGGTGCTTCCACGTTTGATATGGGCAAGACCTTCATCTACTCCTTGATGGTTTCTCCATTCGAGCAAGTAGTAGTGGTCACTGTATTTGTTGCCGTCTGACTTTTCAAAGCCTTTTAATGTGAATGCAGACGGATCTTTCTCAGCTCCATCGTCTATAAGAGTTGCACCATCAGCTACTACTTTGATGTTATCTGCGTAGAAGCCTGCCTGACTGGTTCCCCAATCCGTAGCGGAACGAAGGCGAAGCTGAATTTTTTGTCCTTTGTAAGCGGAAAGATCAAAGGACTGCGCCTGCCAGCCATTGGAGTTGCCTGTAAATCCTGGCATAGAGTCTAGAATTGTAGGATATCCCTCCGGAACGACGTCAGAACGAGTGTTGTTGTTTCCAAGAGATTTCCATGTCTTACCGCCATCGGTGGAAACTTGTACAAAGGCAAAGTCCCACTGCTCCTCAATATCGTACCATGCATCAAAGGTCAGGGTTGCGGATTGCTTGCCTGTAAGGTCTACATTGGTCACCATGGAGTTATCCATCTCGTCAGCCTGGCCGCCCCAGTACTCATATGATCCGGCTGCTGGAGTGTTTACTGGTGTTTTCTTTTTCGGCAAATTCACTTGAATCGCCTGGTCGTTTTGTCCGTTCGGAGAATTAGCCTGATCTAAAAGGAATTGCGATCCTTTCGTTGAAACATCTTTCCAGTCCACAATGGTTGGAGTAGTCCAGTTTCCGCCTAGCGTGGTTTGGAAATAAGATTTCGCCCAAGGTGAGAATCCAGTTGGTTCTGCACCAGGCACTTTACCTGCCCACGATCCGCTTGCCATGATGGACCAGTAGCCAACCGCTTCACCTGTACCCGAATAAATCGTGTCGTATTCATCAGGAAGGCCGAGATCATGTCCATATTCGTGAGCAAATACGCCTGTTGCCCCGTCTTCAGGCATCATGGTGTAATCATAGAATCCAGGTGTCCCCTTACCAAGGCCATCGGGATCAACAAATTTAGCAGACCGGTGAGACCAGATCGCATTGTTTCCTAGTGAACCGCCGCCAGCTTCCTGTCCCATACCCGCATGGATAATCTGCAGGTGGTCAACGAGGCCATCCGGCTCCCAGTAGTTGCCGTCTCCGTCCAGATCATGCGGATCTTCCAAATCATAGTCTTCAAGCGGAATACCGGCTGCTTTGGCTGCATTATATGTATCAATGACCAGCTGCTTGGATCCGCCTGGTGTTACATTGTCATGGCCCCCGGATGCTTTATCAGCACCATAGTAAGCGGCTGTTCCAGGAACCTTCAGCCATCCGTACGCTTTACCATCTACAGTATATGTACCTCCAGATTGCTGTTCGTAGAATTGCTTTTGTGAAACAAAGTCTTCACCGTTTGGCCCTTTTACTCCGTTTTTACCAAAGATCATATCTTCATAATGCTGAAGGTTATAATCTTTGTAATAGTTATCCGTCTCATTTGGTTTAATGGCGTTATGAGGCGTATCTGCAAATTCAACCGTCAGCGTCAGCAATTTTCCTATTTTCACATCTCCTTGCCAAAGAGATTCTTTAACCGGATCCGGTTGTTTCTTATACTGCCCTTTCTTTTTGCCGTTTCCATGCAGGAGGCCGTTCGTGAATCCTTTGAACTCACGCTGTTTCTCCGCATTGGCTGCTTTTGCTTTAGGTGCAAGCGGATCTTTTTCTTTCACAGCATCCGGTTTTCCTTTTAACTCGAGATAATCATGCAATGCTTTTTGCTTTTCTTTTTCGGATGCATCCTTGGAGACTTTTCCTTCTCTAATGAGTAAATCTATTAACTTATCATCGTTTACAATAGCCAGGTCTAGTGCGGAATGACTATTGCTGTAATGATTTGCTACTGTTTCTTTCATCGCTGTTTTTGCTTTTGCGTCCAAAGACCCTGTAAACACCGATGTGGAAACTAAACCTAAAGACAGCCCGGTAATTGCCAATGATGCTCCCAATCTCTTACTCCACTTTCCCAATTGTACCCCTCCAGATAGTAGATTATGAATATTTTGTAATTTCTTGCTATATAAAAGTATCATATCCCTAGTATTTTGAAATGCTACTAATTTACTATTATTAGAATATTTTTACTAGTTTGAAAACACATTTGTTCATATTGAAAGGACTCCTGCCTCATAGGCAAGAGTCCACAAGCTTCTTATGACGTATTATTGAAAAGAAAAAACCAGGCGATAATCGCCTGGCTGCTAATTACTCGTCTGAAGAATCTTGATCTTCAGAAGAAATGCGAACAGTGGATAGAATCACATTCTTGTTCACATCTTCTGAATCATGATCTTCATCTTCATTGTTTTGATCATGATCATAATCTTGATCATAGTCTTGGTCTTCGTCTTCTTGCTGATTAGCTGCAGGCGCTACAGTATCATCAGATTTTTCGGCTTTTTCGCTTTCCTTTTCAGATGTACACTGTTTTTCTTCCTTCTCTGTTTCTTCCTCTTTCACTGCATCTTCGTCTTCATCTTTTACTGGCTCTGTAACCTTTTGATCTTCATCTTTGACTTCTTTTTCGTCTTCAAGATCTTCTGGAACGGTTACAACAATCTCTGTATCCGCTTCTTCTTGATCTTTGATTTGATCTTCTTGTTTCACTGGTTCAGACGGTTTCACTGCTGGCACAGCAGCATGTACTGCTGAGTTAGGGGCTTCATTTTTTTTCGCATTCTCACTTGCATGATAGGCTTGAGAATGAGCTTTATTTTCAGAAGAAGGATTTGTTTTTTCTTTCTTTTCTTTCTTTACTTTTACTTCTTTTACAGGCTTCACTTTTTTTACTTTTACTTTTTCTGCTTTTACTTCTTTTTCTTCGGACTTGTGCACATTTGGTTTTTTCACTTTTTCTTCATGTTTAACACCATGGACTGCGGAGTGTTTGTTTGCTTTTTCTTTTGCGTTCTCACTCGCTTTTTGCGGTGATTGAGGTGTTGCTGCATGAGTTTTAACGTGAGTTGTCACATGTGTTTTTACTGCTTTTTCACTGTGATGGCCTGGTGCTGCCGAAGTTGCTTCTCCTCCAGCTAATGCTGCAATAGAAAGTGTTCCTGCAAATACGAAAGATTTAATTAACATACCGTTCATTTTTTTCATGATTGTTTACTCCTTCAATTCTTTTTTTATTTTTTGATTGATTTATTTATAAAAGATTTGAAAGAGCATTTCGGGCGGCTGAGATGGAGGAGCATTCACCCATTGGCTTTTAAGAAAATCCCTATTTGACGCACCCAGCAGCTTTGCTGAAGAGCCAGTTATTCGATCACTGTCCATTATGTATGCTTTAAAAGTAAAAAGAGTGGATGATTGTCCTCCGCTGTCCCCGTTGCTGCCAGAGTGGCCGGAAGAAGGCGAAGCACCCGGTAAAATCAACTTAGAAGATGGGTTTACAGGAATCTTCTTTGATAACGGTTTCAAAGGGCTGCTCGGCACTTTCTCCAGATGATTCCTGGGTTCTTTATGTTCGGCAGCCTTTTTTGCTTGACGGCTTTCCTTTTTTATAGAAGAAACAGGACGGACTTCCTTTTGTACTTCAATCTTTTCTTTGCCAGATGGTCTCGTAACAGCAGGTTTCATGTCTTTCTTTTTTTGCTGTATGGGTTTGACCGGTTGAACAGCCTTCTTGAAATCCCCTTTATTTCGTTCCGGCTGACGGCTGGCTGCAGGAGTTGAAGGAAGTGTTTTGGTTTTCTGAGGAGCTTTTTTCACCGCCTTTACAGGACGTCGAGAAGGCACGGCCCTCTTATTAACCTTTTCCTTATGGTTCCGTATTGGTTTTGCAGGAGTCGTCTTTTCTTTCTGATGAGGAATGTTTTTAACCGTTTTTCTGCTGTTCTTCGTTTGTTGATCTTTTTCCTCTGCCATTCGATTTACCTTTTGCACCTTTTCCAGCTTTTGCTGAGGCTGCTGTAAGGAATGCTGATTTTCTTTCGCCGCTGATACTTGCTGCGGAAGGAAGAGAAGAGCCGCGGCAGCTGCTCCTGCGATAAAATAGCTAATTCTTTTCATCATTTCACCCCCCTTCCTTTGTCTATATAAAAGATACTGTCGATATGTGCGTTTTATGTCGGTAATTTGAAAAAATAGTCGAATATTCCTATAAATGACTTCATTAGAAGGAATGGGAAGCCAGTAACAAGAATAGAACTTAGAAAAGGAGGGATGAAAGATGGCTGCCAAATCTTTCGTTGAAAAGTATAAAGAAGATCATCAGCATCCCATGAATAAACTTACACACACCATCGGTATACCAATGATCGTTGTTTCGCTTCCGCTCTTTTTCTGGATGTGGAAAACAGCGCTCGCTTTATTTATCCTCGGCTGGGTGCTTCAATTTATCGGACACCTCTTTGAGGGCAAAAAACCCTCTTTTCTCAGCAACCCTGTCTATCTTCTTGTCGGGCCGGTCTGGTACGTTAAAAATATTCTTACAGGAAAAGCCTTTAAAAAAGATCAAACAGAAAAACCGCACCTGTAAAAAGGAGCGGTTTTTCTCATACTTATTTATTTCGTTCGATTTCTTCTACAATCTCTGAAAGCTCTTCCCAGCGGTTCATCGCTTGTTCCAGCTTATCCGCAACTTCCTGCTGCTCACGGAACAAACCATCAATCTTGCCGAAATCGCTTCCTGCTGAAGCAATCTGAGATTCGATTTCTTCGTGTTTCTCTTCTAATTCAGCAATGACGTTCTCGATGGTCTCCCATTCTTTTTGTTCTTTATAGGAGAGCCGGCGTGCTTTTTCTTTTTTCGGTTTAACTTCTGATGGAGTCTCTGTTTTTACAGTGGAGGCCATTTCGTCCTCTTGTCTCTTCTGTTCGAGATAAGCTGAATAATCTCCATCAAATCGCCTGACTTCCCCGTTGCCCTCAAGCGCAAAAAGATGTTCCATCGTACGGTCAAGGAAATAACGGTCATGTGATACAGTAATAACAGCTCCAGGGAAGTGCTCCAGATAATCCTCTAATACGGATAATGTTTCAATATCCAGGTCATTCGTCGGCTCATCCAGAAACAGCACATTCGGTTCACCCATTAGAACACGCAGCAAATAGAGTCGCCGTCTTTCCCCTCCAGATAATCGGGAGATGTAGGTCCACTGTGCGCTAGGCGAAAATAAAAACCGTTCGAGCATTTGCGAGGCGGTAATCGAATGCCCGTCTTTCGTATAAATGACATCTGCAGCTTCACGAATATACTCAATCACCCTTAAGTTCTCATCCATTTCTTCATGGTTTTGCGTATAGAATCCCAGTTTAACCGTGGGGCCGGTTTCAACTTGGCCCGAATCCGGAAGAATCTTACCGGCCAGGATGTTCAACAGTGTTGTTTTCCCACTACCGTTCTTACCGATGATTCCAAGCCTGTCATCAGGCATCATAAGATAGCTGAAATCGGTAAAGAGAGTTTTCTCTCCGAATGATTTAGAGATTCCTTCAATCTCCATGACTTTTTTGCCAAGCCTGGCTGAGCCTATAGCCATTTCCATCTGGCCCTTCTGTTCAGGGCCCGAATGCTCCTGTAGAGTTTCCGCACGTTGAATTCTTGCTTTTTGTTTCGTCGTCCTTGCCTTCGCTCCTCTTCTCAGCCAAGCCAGCTCACGGCGAAGCAGGTTCTGCCTTTTCTGTTCCGAGGAAGCTTCCCGCTCCTCTCGCTCTGCTTTTTTCTCCAGAAACATTTCATAGTTTCCTTCATAGCTGTAAAGGTTTCCTTCATCGAGCTCGATCATGCGGTTCGTTACCCGGTTCAAAAAGTAGCGGTCATGTGTCACCATCAGCAAGGCGCCACGGTATTTGGCCAGGAAATCCTCCAGCCATTCTACCGTTTCATTATCAATATGGTTGGTCGGTTCATCCAGAATGAGCAGATCAGCTGGCTGAATGAGCGCCCGTGCGATGGCAACGCGCTTTTGCTGGCCGCCTGAAAGGGTGCTTACCTGCTGCTCCAATGAGGGGATGCCAAGCTTGGTCAGGACCGTTTTTGCTGTTGTATTCGTGTCCCAGGCATCCATGGCGTCCATCTTCTGCTGTAAAGAAAACAGCTGATTCTGAAATTTTTCGTTCTGAGGGTCGCCCTCCAGACGTTTAATCGCCGTTTCGTATTCTCTGAGCAGCTGCATTAAAGGTGAACTTCCGTAAAAGACAGCCTCAAGGACGGTTACACCCTCTTCAAAGACAGGAGACTGCGGCAGGTATTCAATATGAAATTCATTGGCATGGATGATTTCACCTGTATCTGCGGTCTCCACCCCTGCGATGATTTTAAGAAGAGTGGATTTCCCGGTTCCATTGACTCCAATGATGCCGATTCTTTGTTTTTCGCTGACTGTAAAGGATATTTCATTAAACAGGGTTTTGTCCCCATAGCTTTTGGATATATTTTCAACCGATAGTATACTCATTTTCACACATACCTCACATCATTAATTATCTCTTCCTATTGTAACAAAGATCATCGCCCGGAAGAACAATCGTGAGTTTTAAGGTTATCACTATAGACAATTTATCAAAACGAAAGGAAATAATTTCTAAAATATGGTTTAATGAGAAGTGATTACGGCAATTTATCTATAGTCTAATTATGGCGAAAGGAGGGGAAATATTGTGAGTAACGATCCATTTAACGCGGTTGGCATGTTTTTCGGCTTGTTTGGTGTTCTTTATGTACTCGTGGCATTATTTATGATTGTCTTAACGATTGTTTTCATCTTTAAAACAATGGGATTTATGAAACAAAAAAACGAAGCAGACCGTCTGACCAATGAAAATCTTGAACGATTGATTCAGCTTCAATCCCAAAGGGAAATTGATCCTTATAAGGTTCAGGAGTAATACATAAAAAAAGGGGCTGCTCAGAAAGTCAAAAATTGACCTTCAGGCAGCTCCTTTTTGGCGTGAAAAATCTTCAATGAAAAGTTGATTGGAGTGCAAGGTGCGAGACTCCTCGAAAATGAATTTCACATTTTCTTCGTGCGATATAACGCTGCCGAAGCCTTCCTTGTCCTGCGGGACTAGCGTGACAGGTGAGACTCCCGCCGGTGCTTGCACCAAAAAGTAGGCATTCACGCCGGTAAGGCTCATCGCACACCCCGCGAAAGTAGGAGCTAGCGCCGGTAAAAGCGAGCAGCCTGGAGCGGAAATCAACAGCTTCCAGACTTTCTTGGATAGCCCCCTTTTTTATTTCCAAAATGATCAATCACCATCAAAAATATTAAAGAGACCTTTTGCCAGGCTTCCCTCATCCTTTGATTGCGGGATAGCGGCAAATACCCGGCTGGCAAGTCTGCTGAACGGCAAGGACTGAATCCACACTTTACCCGGGCCTCTTAAGGTGGCGAAGAATAACCCTTCACCGCCGAATAATGCGGTTTTTACTCCCTTTACCATCTCAATGCTATAGTCTACGTCCTTCGTCATCGCAACAAGACAGCCTGTATCCACACGCAGCACTTCTCCAGGCTCCAGTGTTTTTTCATGAATGGTTCCGCCGGCATGAACGAAAGCCATTCCATCGCCTTCCAGCTTCTGCATGATAAATCCTTCACCGCCGAAAAAACCTGTACCAAGCTTGCGCTGAAGTTCAATTCCTACTGAGACACCTTTAGCAGCAGCCAAAAAAGCATCCTTCTGGCAAATGATCTTACCGCCGTGTTCGCTCAAATCCATCGAAATAATTTTCCCCGGGTAAGGTGAAGCGAAGGAAACATGCTTTTTGCCTGAACCTTCATTCGTAAAGGTAGTCATAAACAGACTTTCACCTGTCAGCATCCGTTTACCGGCATTAAACAGCTTGCCCATTAACCCAGACCCTTGACTTGATCCATCGCCAAAAATGGTTTCCATGCTGATGCCGTCTTCCATCATCATCAAGGCGCCTGCCTCAGCGACCACGGTTTCACTCGGATCAAGTTCCACCTCAACAAACTGCATGTCATCTCCATGAATCTTATAATCGATCTCATGATTGTTCATTTTGTCTTCCTCCTAAAGTATGTAAAAAGTTACTGCCTCTTATACGGCTGATGACTTATTAAGTTTCACTTTAAGAATACTTCATTCTCCTCCTGTTTTCCTGTTTATAAAAAAACTTCCGAAATTAATAATCGGAAGCTTCCATATGTATCCCTATATGAATTAGTCTTACTGCGCTCCCTTTTTTGCGAGACCGGAACGCAAGGTATGACGAATAAACCATAAATTAATCAGTTCCACTTTCTTATTGTACTCTTTCATGTTCAAAGCGCCTTTCAGGTGTCTTTTTCGAATCAGAAAAAAGTACCTCTCGACAACCTGGCTGTAATCCATGTGATGCTCCTCCTCAAAGTTACAATTAATAGTCTTCTATACCCTTTATCGTTTTTTTCTAAGCTCGTTTTCCGCAAATTGGGGCAGACTATTGAAAAAGGAGGGATCATGTCATTATGTCAGAAAAAGAAACAGATTATGAAGGCCGAAAAGAACTCTACCTTGATATCGACCGGATGATTAACGAAGGCATGGCTGGCGGTTCTGTCGCTCATGAATACGACTTAAAACAGATAAGTTATTCAACTGAAATCGGTGATGCAGAAGAACCCCCAATAAGACAGGATGAAGAAAACAAGTAAAAAACAATCTGAAAAAGGGGCTGTCCAGAAAGTCGAAAATTGACCTTCAGGCAGCCCCTTTTTTCCGTATTAAGTTATCTTTCTCAATTCATTCACAGTTTTGATGAGCTCGTTATACCGTTCTTCAAGCACCTCTTTTTGGTCGCCTTTCCGCGGTATGGACAAGCGCCCCACAATATCAGCAAGCTCCAGTTCCAGAGCCAATAGTTCACCTTGGTTGATCGATGGAGTTTTATCCAGCTTTAAATCCCGCTGCTGAAAAGCATCATAATTCCCTTCCGAAAATAACGCACTCTGATAATCCTGAAAGACAAGGACATGATCTGCCAATGCATTCATAAGGTGGCGGTCATGTGTCGAGAACAAGATGGTGCCCGGATAAGCTTTTAAAACCGTTTCCAGCGCCTCTCTGGTAAAAACGTCCAGATAATTCGTCGGCTCATCGAGCAGCAGAAGATTATAATCTCCAAGAAAAACCTTCGTCAATGCTGTTTTTACCCGTTCCCCCCCGCTCAGCACACTTACCTTTTTGTGAACATCTTCTCTTTTAAATAACAGCCGTGCGAGTACAGTCCGAATGAATTCCTCGGAATACGGGCTATTTTTAGAAACGTTCTCCAGAATAGAAAGATCTTCATTCAGGATGTTGAGCTGCTGATTAAAATATCCAATCTTCACGGCCTTTGACAAAGATACTGCCGGGTGTGCAGATTGGATCATGCTGATCAGGGTGGACTTTCCGCAGCCGTTCGGACCAATAAGGGCTGTTCTGCTGCCGGTCTTTATAATAAATGAAATGCCAGCAAACAATAACTGGTCTCCAAAAGACCTTGAAGCGTCTTTTACCTGGATCGCCTGTTTAGCATGCACTGGCGTAAATTGCTGGATATCAAACTGAACAGCTTCCGTTTCTCTCGGCTTTTCCTTTTTCTCCAGCTGTTCTACCCGTTTTTCCATCGCTTTAACATTCTTCATCATCGCCGCTTGCTTGCTTTTAACCCTTCCCCTGCCGAGATTGGCTTCTTTATAGCTCATCCGGCTCGGCTTTTTCTTCATGCTCTTTACTTTTTGTGTCTTTTCCCGTGCAGCTTCAAGCAGTCTTTGCTTTTCTTTCGTATACTCCCCATACTCAAAAAATTGACGGGTTCGCTCATGTTCTTTTTGTTTACGGTATGCTGAGTAGTTTCCTGAATAAAAGGTTGGAACTGTATTTTCGATCTCCAGGATCTTCGTGCAGATTTCATCAAGAAACGCCCGGTCATGCGAAATCAGCACAACGCCCCCAGGAAAGCTCTTCAATTCATTCTCCAGCTGCTGAATTCCCTGCAGATCCAGATGGCTTGTCGGTTCATCCAGAAATAAAAGGTCAGGGTTCTGCTGCAGGGCGGAGGCAATTTTCAACCGTGTTTTCTCGCCTCCACTCATGGTCAGCCATTCCTTGTCCTGAATTCCCCAGATTCTTTGCAAAGCGTCCGAAGGGTTCTCTTCCAGCTCATCTCCAAATTGCAAAACTGACGAAATTCTTCCAAAGACATGAACACTGCCTGTATCTGCAGCTTCTTCCTTTGCTAAAATGTTCATCAGCGTTGATTTTCCGGCTCCGTTCAATCCTACGATGCCAATCCTGTCCCCTCTGTTGATTTTCAGCGGTTCTGAGAGTTTTATAATCAACCGGTCACTGTATGACTTTTCAATATTTGCGGCTTCTAATAAAAGCATAAAAAAAACCTCCCTGTTTTGATCAGAGAGGAAAAATTCGCACAAAAATAACGATACCTGTCCCGTAAAACCGGGTATCACGTAAAAAAAACAGGTATGAAAAATTGGCAAACTAATCCTATCCGAAGTTTAGATTCAAAAATGAATATAAAGTTCAATTAAAATAGGAGTTAGTTACGCATTGGACGATACACCTGTTCCTTTCTAGTTTTATCACCATCAGTTTAGTCGAATTTCCCAAAAATGTCAATCGGTCAATCATCAAATCTTCGGATGTCTACTTTTTTTGGTTTTTGACGATCAGCGGGCAGCCGATAAAGCTTAATGTACAAGAATCCTTTCTTATACGTCGCATGAATGGCGTCACTGCGGACCCGATACGGCAGTTCCACTTCTCTGCTAAAGGCTCCTGAACCGAACTCTTCCTTGGCTATTCTATATTTTCCTCCGATCAAGTTGGTTTTCCCTTTGATATGAACGCTCCTGTCATCCACATAGACATCCACATCTTCCGCTTTCTCAAGGCCTGGAATGGCAGCAATGCATAAGAGCTCATTCTCAGATTCATAAATATTAACAGCCGGAAATCCCCGCTCTTCTTGCGGCTGGGACTGCTGTTGCTCCCTCTGTGTGTCTTCCTGCTGCTGGTAAGGAGAAAAGAAATTTTGGCCAAGGTACTGATCAGCAAACTTCTTCCACTCCATCATCTGTTTCCATGAATCCAATGGTATCCCTCCTTTCTTTGTTTATTAGCTGTAAACATTTATGAAGGTGCAGGGAGTTCGACAGCTGGGACCGCGGCAAGCGGAGGAGCTTCCCCGGTGAAGCCTCCTGTATTGTACAAGTTAGAAACAGGCCGGATCATGCCCGCACTGCCGATTTGCATGACGGATGAATTCTGAATCCCCTGTACCTTTAACTGATAGATGGTAATGGTCTGGTTAACAAACAGATTCAAGATTATTCCTCCCTCATTTGTCCATGGTCTTGCTTGTGCCTTGATACCGGTGATACTGGAACGATCGCCAGGTTTTTCGGATCGGGATTGGTTCGATAATCCCTTATATGCTTAACCCTCGACTCGAGGTCGATGTTTTGAATACCTCCAATATGGAGCATGGCAGCTGTTGATATACCCAAAATATCAATAACCCCTACTCGGATATAGGCAGGATCATTATATGATTCCATAGTGACTTCTTTCGGCGGCGTAGGCCTTGGGCGCGGTATAGTAAACGCCTGGTAGTTCGGAAAATTAATGAGTCCGCTTAACGCCAAATCAAAAGTCGGCTCATACTTCTGAATGGCAAGTGCCTGTGAAAATGCCGCATATTGGTCTGTATCTCCGATATTTACGATGGATGAAAATAATATTGAACGGATGTGGATATGATTGACCTCCGATGTTCTCGGTATCATATTATAGTGCCAGAGGAACGAGAGAAGTTCCGACCACGAGTGATTCCGGAGGTGTATCAAATATGGAAGCCAGACAAATATGTCCTGCATCTCCAACCAAAACGAGTGAAGAGACACTAACCCCTACAATTTTAAGAGAGCCAACAGACAGTTCATGATTGATCACCTGGAATCTCATGGTTTTCACCCCCTATGTTATTGTTCTTTAAGCTTAAGATGAAATGCTCGATTCCTTTATACACATCACCTTTCACTTTATTCTCAACGAGCAGTATGCCCTCCTGGTTTTGCGGAGGATACTTTTGAAGATAATGCTCCAGCCTGCCCGGAAGCTGTGTCCGTACATCATTCAAAATCAGTTCTCGATAAGATTCATCCAGTTTATGTTCTTGTTCCTCTTCTATTTTGGTTATGTCTTCCGGTGCCTCAAGGTTCATGTATTCTTCCAGGTTTGCCATGATGGCTGTATATTCCCTGCTTGAACTCATGGCACCCGGGGGTGGTTTACTGCCGCCAACTGCGATGGATTCACCGCCCACTGTAAAATCATCCACCATGTTTTTGCCGTCACTTTCAGAGCTCAGCCCAATGTTAAGCGTTCCGTCAAGCCTCTCAATTTTCAGCTGATCAAAAGAATATTGGATTTGTGTGGTCGGCTGGTCTTTTACTTTCTTCATATCCTTGGTCAATTCTTCAATCTGCTTTTCCAGTTCACATACTTTATCTTGCAGGCATTGAAGCTGCCCCTGCATCTGCTGGATATAATAGTATTGATTATAGCTATCCGACATAACATCATCTCCTTACTTAGTTTTATGCCGGATCTGCTGTAAATTTGCTTTTAAAATCAACACTTCTAGTTATTTGCAATATTCGTATTATCGAACTGATCCATATCGTACGTATTTGTAAGGTTGTAGCCCGTGTTCGTCCTTATGTTATCACCCGTGTTAAACGACCCAGCGCCTGCAAAGGTCTTCGCATTGCTGATAGGATTGATGGCCTGAACATCCCCGATATGGACAATGGAGCTGCTCGATACAGAGGCAATATTTATACTCCCTACGATTCCAGGCACTTCAAACCACCCCCTGCCAACAGTCTCCTCATATCATATGTCGCGATTTCCTAGGTGTTCACCCTCTTATCTGCTCACCCTTTAAGAATTTGCACATATATTAATAAGAGCAGCATGCAATCTATACGGTACTTCTAAAAGGGAGGTTCGTTCTCTTGCCATCACTGATCGTGGGGCCTGTAACCATTTCCTCTGTGCAAGCCGATGGAGTCGTTAACTTTGGTGACACCCTTGTCATTAATCCTAAAAGCACAAGCAAAGGGTATAGCGGCTCTGGAGGCGGAAATACAGGCAATTTCCTGCAAACCGTTACATTTATCAGTTCAACCAACACATTAGATACAGATGCTGTTGATTCGAACGTTGCCGGCAACAACTAATTTACTGAATAAGGAGGGGTAAATCATGCCTGAAAATGGCGGACCCATCATGCCATTCTTTAATGAGAAGTCATTGGGAACGTGGGTTAAATCTTTAGAACAATTCATTGATAAAAGCTTTGAGCATTACCAGACAATGGTTGACCATCTATCGTTCCCCTTAGAGATTCAGGAGACCAAAAATGAGTTTATCGCCTACGCCAACCTCGAAAACTATGATCAAAGCCAAATTCAAATCGAGGTGCTGGAACGCGCACTTAAAATTATTGCATTTGCTTCTGAATCCAATCGCTTTGCCGATGATAAAAACAATATCACTCAATTCAAACAGGCGAATAAACGAGTCGAGCGACTTGTCCCGCTGCCTTTTGCCGTAAAACAGGAAGACGTGCGAGCCACGTACGGGAACGGTGTCTTAAAAATCCGTGTTAAGAAAAGAAAGCCTTCTGCACACTATATTGATATTCAGCCTGAAACTGAAGGATAACAATTGTGATTGAACCTCCATCTGAAAAGCAGAGGGAATCCGCGAGATTGCGCTTGTGCCCCTCTGCTTTTTAGGTTTTTTAAAGTGGAAGGAGATCCGGGAGGGTTCTTTTTTCATAAAAGAGCGGCAGGAAGACATAATTGAGCGAAAGACAGAGATAATTGAGCCAAACTGATCAGGAATTGAGCCTAACCCGAAATAAATGAGCCTAACTAAAATTCAAGCTCTTCACACCTGCAAAATCAACCGGCTTTTATCATCCCCAGCTTACTCATCCTTACATAAAATAAATTACATTTTACTAGGTTGAATATCTTGTACACTCTTGCCAGACCTACATATGCTGTAACTACAGAAATAAAATTTAAATAGATTGGAACGATTTCATGCGTCAGATGAATCCTTACGGGTACGGACAGTATCCGCAGTACGGAATGCAGCCTGGAATGGGCTATGGACAGCCAGGCTATCCTGGTTACCCTGGCCAAGCTTACGGCCAGGGCGGATATATGGGAGCAGGTTACCATGGGATGGTCCCGGGTTATGGCCAAGGTGTTTACGGAGGCTATCCTATACAGAATCCTGCATACCCTCAGCAGTATACAAAACCGCCTCAAGGCGGCGGAGGATGCGGCTGCGGCGGCAGATAAAAAAACAACCGGAGACACCTCTGGTTGTTTTTTACTTGGTTATTTATGATTTAAGGCTCTCTAAAAACCATTTTTCCGTAAAGTCCACGAGTGGCTTTTGCCGAATCAGACGGGTTTCAGCAGACCCTGCAAGTCCTTTATTAACCTCAGAGCCGTGATGACTCTCAAATTCATGGCCGATCTGGTCAAACAGTTCTTCCCTGGTTTCTATTTTTTTATAAGTCTTCCAAACTCTTTGTCCTGATTCCATAACAGGGCTCCCCGTTTCCAATCCCTTTTGTCCGGGAATGCGGTATTCGGCCAGATGCATCGATGTATTGCTGCCATAGCCGACACCAATCAGCAGAACATAACCATCACGGTTATAAATTCCTGCCAGGGGGGAGCTTTCACCAAACCCTTCATCTAATGCGTGATTTTCCATAAGTATTTCTTTGTCTTTCCCCCAAGCCGCAAAGGAAACGGTCGGATGTCCGCTTCTTACGACACCGGGAAACGACCGGAAGGCATCCACAATGGCCCCCATCGAAAACGTTGGAGTAATGGAAGGTTCATAGGCTGGCATTTCGTCACGGATCGTTTGCCACCAATCCTGAGGTACCGGCGGGTTTTCCCATTCGGAAGGATCAGAATAATCCACGGACTGGGTGGGCATCACCAGATTACCTTCCTCTGTTATGACATCCATTAGTGCCTGAACTACTGCTACAGGCCCACCGCAAACCCATCCGATCTTGCGTAAAGAAGAATGAACGATCACGGTCATTCCTTTTTTCAGTCCCAATTGCTTAAAATCTTCCCTTAAAGAAGTCCGAGTTCTCGGATACGATTCATTTATCATTTACTTCTCCGCCTTTATCTTTCCTTTTTGCTCATACCCTTAATTTTACCAGTTTCCTTTCTATTTGAAAGACAATCGATAAAAAACACTTCTCTTCCCTCTTTACATACGATAGATAGACACAGCATACAGCTATACGGAAAGGAGGGATTGGAATGAGCATGCCCAATGATGGGGATCAGCCTTACCCAAAACCATCCGTAGAACAGTTCAACACCTGCGGTCCTCAGCCTTATTGTGCGGGGCTTGGCGATATCGCTCCCGTATTTACCGCACCATCGATTCAAGACGGGGAGATCAAGGATGTTCGCCTCGAAGATTTTCACGGCAAATGGGTGATTTTGTTTTTTTATGGCAGTGATTTCACCTTTGTCTGACCGACAGAACTAGCGGCGGTCGCCGCTTTATACGGTGAGCTCAAGAAACTGAACACTGAAGTGCTCGGCATCAGTACGGACAGCGTGTTTTCTCATAAAGTATTTAAAGAAGTCTCACCTCTTGCTGGTAAGGTTCAATATCCGCTGGTCAGCGACCGAAACCACCTCATCAGCCGTGCCTATAGAGTATTGGACACCCACAGCGGTGCCGCAGTAAGGGCTACAATCATCGTCGGCCCCGATGGTTATATTGCCAGCAAACTCATCTATCCTTCCGAGGTCGGACGGAACGCCTACGAAATTCTGCGGCTTATTCAAGCCCTCCAATATGGTGAACACTCTCAAACCAGTATTCCGGCAAACTGGGTTCCCGGCATGCCCGGCCTCAACATGAACACAGAGGACATTGGAAGGTTTTAAAAGAAATCCTGAAGGGACCGTTATGACCCGACAAGCGTCTGATTACGTAAAATAAAGGAAGTAATTAGTCTTTTTCGCTCTGATTCCCCTCTGTTTTTCTTGTAAAAACGCTGTTATTTGGGAAATCGGAGCTTTTTTATGCTAAATAGCCTGTCCAAAGGTAAGGAACAGCCGCTGGTTTTTCATTTACAATCGGAAATGAACAATTTACCAGCCGAAATGAAGAAAATACTGTCCAAAATCATAAAATACCAGCCAAAATTACAACTTTACCCGCCAAACGGCCATTATGTAAACTAAACTGTATCACCCGATCCGCCTCCAGCAAAAAAAAACCTGACCTGCACAACCGAATGAACGGCGTGCAAGAGTCAGCTTCCTAATATTATTTCAATAAACGGTAAACGCGTGCTTCATATGGTTTTAGCTCAATGGCTTGAATCTTCTCCTCAGCATTCACCTCATAGTTGCTGATCACCAATTCATGTGCTGCAAACTCCACAAGCTCCGGCATTTCAAACTTCGGTTGCTCTCCAGAGAAGTTAAGCTTCTCCTCACCAAGAGTCCTCGTATACGAATAGATTTGAGGATGTTCTTCCAAGATAATGTCATAGCTCCCATACATAATAATCTCATTTTCTTTGCGAAGCTGAAATAGTCCAGTTTTTCAATGATTCCTTGATGTCCCCGATTCCATCGCCGTTCTGATCATTAAAGCTCCTTGGATAAATCTGAAAGACCGTACTTTCTTTCCACCATGTTTTTTTCATGAACGGTTAAAAGAAAGGGGCTGTCCAAGAAGTCTGTAAGCTGTTGATTTCCGTTCCAGGGTGCTCGCTTTAACCGGCGCGAGCTCCTACTTTCGCGGGGCGTGCGGTAAGCCTTACCGGCGTGAACGCCTACTTTTTGGCGCTAGCGCCTGCGGGAGTCTCACCTGTCACGCTAGTCCCGCAGGACAAGGAAAGCTTCGGCAGCGTTATATCGCACGAAGAAAATGAAGTTCATTTTCGAGGAGTCTCGCACCTTCCACTTCAATCAACTTTTCATTGAAGATTCTCAAGCCAAAAAGGAGCTGCTGAAGGTCAATTTTCGACTTTCAGGACAGCCTCTCTTGTTGATTTATCGATCGATTTAACACTTTCTCTTTCTGCAATTTTATGGGGCATAAAGATGCTTTTCGATTTGCCTTCTTCCCCTTCAAGAAGTATGCGTACGGAGTTTTTCCCCATTTCATAGAGCGGCTGTCCCACTGTAGTCAGAGGCGGGATGGCCATCTCTGCCACTTTCGTATTGTCATAGCCGACCAGTGAAATCTCATCCGGAACACGGATTGACATTCGGTACAGGTAAGACAGAGCACCAGCAGCCATTTCATCGCTGGAACAGAAAATAGCTGTTACATCCTTGTTATGATTTAAAAGCTCTTCTGCCGCTTTAATTCCGCTCTCAAAACCAAAATCACCGTAGACGACTTTTTTCGTTTCAAACGCAATCCTGTGTTCTTTGAGCGCTTTTTTGTAGCCTTCGATCCTCGGTATGGTAGCGATCGTATCGCCTTTTGTTCCCGCGATCATCCCGATGGAGCGGTGGCCCCTGTCGAGGAGATAGGTCACCCCATCAAATACTGCCTTCTCATCATCAACTTTGATAAATGGAATGTCATATGGAGACTTGGTTGATACGAGCACAATCGGGAGTTTCATAGCTGTAATGGCGTTATAGTACTCTTCTTTAAAGAATTCACTGATAAAGATGATTCCATCTACTTGTTTTTCACGGAGCGCCTGCAAATATTTCATTGTCCGGATACCGTCTTTATCGGTATTGCAGACCATCACGCTGTAATCGAGGTCATGAGCCATGTCTTCAATGCCGCTCAGCACGACAGAAGCGAAGGTGTCTGAGACCGCAGGCAAAAGCACGCCGAGCGTCTTCGTCTTTTTATTGATTAACCCCCGTGCAATGGCATTCGGCTGGTACCCCATTTCCGTAATAACCTGAAGCACCTTCTCCTTTGTTTTTTCTGAATAGCCCGGAAGGTTGTTCAGGATCCTGGAAACAGTGGCAACCGAGACGTTCGCCTTTTTTGCCACATCTTTAATCGTATAAGACATTTCCGGCCTTCTTTCTACGTAAACGTTTTCGTAAAGTCATTACGTTTACTATACCACTGCATGAAAGCACTTTCAATATTGAAAATGGAAAGGAGATGTGATGTCCTGAAATCATAAAAAAACAACCTTTAGAAAAGGCCGTTTGATTAAAGTACCCTTTGTACCCTGCACCAATCCCTATACAAGCAGCGGGCATCAGACTCTATTTCTTTTATTTTGCCGGATGTTTTTAACTCCTGAAGATCATAGAGCCCCTTGATAAATGCACCGATTCGATTTTCGTAGACTTTTACTAATTCTCTGATCTGATTTTCCCGGCACACCTCTGCAGCTGTCTCTACTTCCTTTTTTAGCTGAGAGCTCCAGATCAGGAGCGCATAGATATAATCGTCGTACGTAATCATTAGTTCTGCTGTTCCGGATCAGGCTGATGCTGAATGGGAGCATAGGTCTTCTCATAGGATGTTTTGGTCTTCCATTTTTCTTTAACCTCTATATTGGGAGGCAGCATATATTCTGCTGTTTCTTTCTGTTCGCCAAACATGAGCTGATAATAATATTTACACATCTCTGCATGGTATTGATAGTGCTGGTAGTAGTAATCCATTTTATTCTGAGGGTTATGACCATGGCTCATTCTCTGCTGATGGCTCCTTTCATGAGATTTAACCGTTTAATTCCTGGTTTCCTTGCAGTTCTCCTTTGTATTGTATGTCCAAACAGGCGCTGTTTGCTTATGCCAATGCCTACTAAGCCGTTATTCTTTTATGTGCAGATACCATGCACAGCATAAACAGAGCCAGGCCGCTCCGGCTAGCAGACCCCCGAAAATATCTGTCGGATAGTGGACTCCAAGATAAATCATACTGAGTCCAACCAGCACCACCACTCCAATTGTTAAAGCAAGCAGCTTTTTTGCCAAATGAGTGCCTTCCCCCTGTAATTTTCTCCACAATAGAAAGCTGATGCTTCCGTAAAGGGCAAGGGCCAGCATGGTGTGTCTGCTCGGATAGCCGAATCCATTTTCTGTAATTAAAGGCTGAACAGAAGGCCGGGGCCGGTGAAAACATGCCTTTAGCCATCCGTTCAAAATAAAAGCCCCTGCTGCTGTAGAAAAGAGAAACAAGCATTCATTGAACTTTTTAAACAACGTAAGATACAGCCCCATGACAGTAATCATCGGGAAGATGACCTTCCTATACCCCAGCTGCTGAATAAATAAAAAGAATGACGTCCATTTGGGTGTGCGTAACGATAAGACTGCAGCCATCGTCCACCGGTCGAACTCTTTTAGCAGATGTGTATGAATAAAGACGGAAAAAACAAGAAAGGCCCCGCAAAAAACCAGCGCGAAAAGAAGAAAATAAAAAGGCTTCGAGCAGCCTCTTGCAATAGCTTGCCTTCTCACCCCATCCTCCCCTTTACCATTTCATGAAACAAATGAAATGATGACTCAAGAGTTTCTGGATGAAACTGTGTAAACAGGCTTTCCTTTGGCTGATCGTGAACAAGGATGCCCAGAAGTTTAAAATAAGTTGATTCTGAAGGTGTTTGGCTCCCGAAATGGCGATAGCACCAGCTTTCAACTCTCCTCGGAAAAGCAAGAAAGGAGAATAAAAACTTCCATTCATTAAACGAGAGAGACTGGACGGAATGTTTCTGATATCCTTTAATAAACCGGTGGATCATTGCAGGATTCCAATTGTAGGACGGTGCATAATAATGGATGAACGATGCCAGATCATAAGGCCGTTCAGCAAAAACCAAAGATTCCACATCAATGAAATAAATCTTTTGATCCCCATCCAGCAGGATGTTCCTTTGATGAAGACTGCCGTGGCATAGCGCTCCTTTCACTTCTCCATGCTCTTCTTCAAGGCGGTGGATATAAGAATAGGCCAGCCTGCATCTGGTTTCAAGCACATCCAGCATCCACGGCTCGAAGGTCCATTCCGGGACAGGCTTATATTCTGTCTTCCATTTTTGAATATCCTGATAAACACCATTCAGTTTATCGATCCGGCTGCCGTACTCCATCCGGGAGCTGTCCGGCGGGGGTACAGCCCCATCAGCTGCATGGTGAAAATGAGCGAGTGCTGCCCCTATCCTCTCACACAATGAAAGGTCAGCAAACAGGATATCCCTTCCCTTCGCCCACTCTTCCATATAGTACAGTTCATTCTCATGTTCAAAATATACCTGTCCATTATGACAAGGCAGGACGCTCGGAATAAAAGAAAAATGGTTTTGTTTCATCCACTCTATACAATGGGCGACAAACGGCAGATCATTGAGTTCATTGGCATTCTTAAAACCAAAGATCCCTTGATCTGTATGCACCTTTGGAATGGCGAGTACGCGCTCAATGGACTGAACCGTCAATCCATAGTGAGTGTAGATCAGGGATGACAGCACAGCATCAGATAAAAAGACTTTCTGACCCCGAACCTGTTTCATCACTCCCGCCTCCCTTCTTCCTAAAGATCTGCTTATTTTACATCTATCGTTTCATCATATGAACAAAAGGAAGCCTGCATTCACCCAAATAAAAAAAGGGGCTGTCCTGAAAGTCGAAAATGACCTTCAGGCAGCTCCTTTGACGTGAAAAATCTTCAATGAAAAGTTGATTGGAGTGCAAGGTGCGAGACTCCTGCGGGACTAGCGTGACAGGTGAGACTCCCGCAGGCGCTTGCGCCAAAAAGTAGGCGTTCACGCCGGTAAGGCTCACCGCACGCCCCGAGGAAAGCGAGCAGCCTGGAGCGGAGATCAACAGCTACCAGACTTCTTGGACAGCCCCAACTTTTTATGAAGCTTTAGATAGTGTTTCTGCATGCCCTTTTTTCTTGGCTAATCCAATTCCTGTGTACCCGTAAAACAGGGTAAACAGCGGTGACAAGTACAGTAAAAAGGCGAACGGGATGTAATCAAGAGCAGATACTCCGAGGGTAGCTGCGAAAAAGGCACCGCTCACACTCCACGGAACGAGAGGATTAATCAGTGTACCCGCATCCTCCATCGTTCTTGTAAGATTTATTAACGGGACTCCGTTTTTTTCATAATGCTTTTTAAAGGCCTGCCCCGGCAGAATGATAGAAAGATACATTTCCCCTGTCAAAAGGTTCACTCCCAGCCCTGACGCAGCCGTCGCTGCAATCAGATGGCCTGTTTTCTTAAGCGAGTTTTCAAATGAACGAATCATGATATCGATAATTCCTAGTTCCTGAAGAAGTCCGCCTAGTGACAGGGCGATGATGATCAGTGAAACCGACCACATCATCGGGATAAGACCGCCCTTGTTTACAATCGCATCAACCGCATCGCTTCCTGTTTTCATATTCAATCCATTTTCCAGCGCATTGATCATATGAGCGATCGTAAAGGCCCGATTGAGGAAGACGGTCGTGAGGACAGCCGTCACCACTCCTGTAAGCAGCGTTGGAATGATCGGCATCTTTCGGAACGCCATCACCATTACGATAAATGGTGAAATAAGCGTGAACGGTGTAATGGTAAAGTGTTCACCCAACGTCTTTTTCATTTCAGCCAACTGTGCTATCGACGTTCCTGACGGCTGATGTCCGGCAAAGAAAAAGATGACTGCTGTAATGATTAGTGCAGGTACAGTGGTCCACATCATATGGCGAATGTGTTCAAATAAATTGACACCTACCGTACCCGAAGCCAGATTAGTGGAATCAGACAGCGGTGACATCTTATCTCCAAAACACGCACCACACACGATTGCTCCGGCAGCTAAGCCAGGATTCACGTTCAGCACATGAGCAATTCCCATGAGAGCTACTCCTACCGTACTAGCGGTCGTAAAACTGCTGCCCGTAAACGTTGATACCAATATGGTAATAAACAAAGCACTCAGCGCGAACCATTCGGGCTGAATGATATTCATGCCGTAAAATAAAAGCGTTGGAACGGATCCGCTCATCATCCAGCTTGCGATAACAAAGCTGATCATGATCAGAAGCAGCAGCGGCTGTATGCCGCTTACTACTCCTGAGATGAGCCCCTTCTCAATCGTTTTCCAATCTGCTCCCCAGAACACGGCAAAAATACCGGTAAGTATAACACAGAAAAACAACGGAATATGGGGTTCTACCTTAAGAACGACAAGGCTTGTAAACATTGTTGCTACAATTAATAAAAATAACAGGATGACTCCTGAAGGTTTGATTTTACTGTTCATGCTTGACCTCTCCCTGATGCAATGCTCTTTTGTTTCACTTAAACACTTAAACGCTTTTATGCGTTGAAGCATTGTTGTACAATTACCAATAGTAATTGACTTTCTTTATTCTGTCAACCGAAAAACAATAATTGGAAAATGAAAACAAAAAAACAGCATCCCTGTAATGGAGATGCTGTTTTTCGTTATATTGCTTTACGCTGCAGTGCTGCTGTTTTTTCTCTTTTCTTAATGACCAAGTAATAATACAGGTAACAGCCAATAAAGAAAGGAACACCTAAATAAAGAGCGAGACGCTGTGCAGGATCAAAGGCCATACTGATCAAAACACCAAGGTTCAGCGTAGTGGCGAAAAGCGGAAGGATTGGAAACAACGGTACCTTAAACTTCAAATCCTCAACTTTTCCTCCGTCACGGATGAACTTTCTTCTAAAGGCGAACTGTGAAGCGGTAATGGCAATCCAGCCCACTTGCGCACCCAAACCTGCCAATGACAGAAGCCATTCAAACACTGTTTTTTCCGCTTTAAATGCAGACAATAATGAAAGCAAGGCAACGCCAATTGTGATATACAGCGCGTTCATCGGAATACCGCGTTTGTTTACTCTTCCCAGAGCCGGACTGGCCATTCCTTCTTTTGAAAGCGAGTAGAGCATACGAGTTGCCGCATACAAACCTGAGTTGGCAACAGACAGCAGCGCGGTTAAGATAACGAAGTTCATAATATCCGCAGCATACGGGATGCCGATGCTGTCAAAGACCACGACAAACGGGCTTTCCACTTTTCCTGCTTTAGACATTGGCATTAATGCGGCAAGCACACCAATCGCAAGAACAAAAAAGAAAAGTGTTCTCCAAACCGTTTGACGAATGGAACGTGGAATGGTTTTTTCAGGATTTTCACTTTCTCCAGAAGCTATTCCAATCAGCTCGGTTCCCTGGAAAGAGAAGTTAACAGCAATCATGGTGACAAACAGAGCACTGAATCCATTCGGAAACCATCCCGCTGAAACAAAATTTGTGAAGCCTGGAGCTGAGCTGGCGCCTTTCATATCAACCAGACCAAAAATCACCGCTCCGCCAAGTATAATAAATAAAATGATGGCAAGAACCTTTATGCTCGCAAACCAAAATTCTGATTCTCCGAAAGCTTTCGCAGAGAGTGCGTTCAAAGAAAATAATATACCTGCAAAAATTAAGCTCCACATCCAAAGTTCGGAATGAGGGAACCATCTCTGCATTAAAGCTGAAGCTGAGAAAAATTCCAGGGCTACGGTAACCGCCCATCCTAGCCAGTAGAGCCATCCGACGGCAAAACCTGTTCCAGGCCCGATAAATTTAGTCGTATATGTTTGGAAAGAACCGGATACAGGCATAGCAACTGAAAGCTCACCAAGACAGAGCATCGTCAAGTACATGATAAATCCGCCAACGAGATAAGAAATCACCGCGCCTGCCGGACCTGCATCATGAATGGTCATTCCCGAACCGAGAAAGAATCCGGTTCCGATTACACCACCCAGGGAGATCATAAATAAATGCCGCGCTTTCATGCCCCGCTTGAGCCCTTGATCATTTTGATTCGTAATCATCTGTTCACCTCTGTTGTTATGTATACGTTTTCATTAAGTATTCATAATTTTATCATTTTTTGTCGAAGAAGCCAAAAACAATTTTTTCTAATTTTTTTGATAACTCAAGAGATAGTCATTCAACGCTTTCCCAATAAGCGCCAGGGCTTGTCTTCCTTCTGCTTCACTCGGTAAATTTTTCGTTAGAACCGCTGCAAACAGCTTTTCTCTCTTAAACGTGAAAATGCCTGCGTCGTGCTCTACTCCGTCCAATTCTCCGGTTTTATTCGCGATGGTTATCTTTTCTTCATCCATATAGGCGGGAAGCTTATAGCGAAACTGCTGATTTTGAAGAATATGAAGTATGGTTTGGCTGCTCTTGTCCTTTAACCTGCCTCCCCTGTCAATCTCCTTCAGCTGAAGAATAACATCTCTTGCGGAAGTATAGTTGTTCTTTCCTTGCTTAACAGCTTCGAAATCCATCAGCTTGCGTTGGAGCACTGTCTGGCTGCAGCCCAATTCAGCCAGGAGATCATTAATTCTCTCCATGCCTGTTTTTTCAATCATAATGTTGGCTGCCATGTTATCAGAAACAGTGATCATCAACGTGAGTATATCTGCTACAGTAACAGCTGATTCATCAGAAAAAAGCTGGAGAACCCCGGCACCGCCAACCCTTACCTCCTGTTTTAATGAAATACGGGAAGCGAGATCGATTTGACCTGCTTCTGTCTGCCGAACGGCTTCAATTAAAATGGGTATTTTGATAAGGCTTGCGGCTGGGAATACCTCATCTGCCTGATACTCAATGTGGCCATCCTCCGTTTCAATCCAGTAAGCATAATCTCCATTTTGGCCGCTAATAATGTCATTTACCCTGTTATTCAGTTCATTTAACTTCATTCCGTGCTCCTTTCTAGTAAGTGCATTGCATTTTATCTGTATTTTGCAGTGATCGGATCGTATTTCTTTGAGATTGGATCGTATTTTCACGAAATCGGCGCGTATCCTTTCCAGATCCGATGGCAACTCCTTTAAGATTATTCTCCATCACTACCACCAGACTTCTTTTTTAGAGAAAAGAAATTCTTCTCGGACAAAGAAAAAGAGCGCTCCCATTAAGCGCTCCTTCATTATTTCTGCTGATCGTCCTGTCCTTCGCTTTGACCCATATCATTTTCGTCGTTGTCTTCGTTGAAGTTGATCATATACGCGCAGGCATCTGAGCAGTCACCGAACGCCACAACCGCCCCTACCGATTTGGTATTGGCTGTATGGCTGTTCTGGACGGTACTTCCAATATCGATGTTTCCATTTTGAGTCACACCATTTGTGATGATTTTTCCTATTCTGAAAGAAAAACGCAAATCTGTTCCATCCTTTTCGCTCTTTACCTACAGTGTATGGCTTGAACAAAAAGCTGATTGGACAGACTCCCTCTTTCGGTAAAAAAAGGCGGGTGAACGTTAAGGCTGGTTAGTGACTGGAGCGGACGGGTTCGCTACCTGGCCTTGGTCGCTGATATCCGGATCGATGTTGCTGTTCACCATAAATCCAGTTGACGGAGAAAAGTCTCCAAGAGAGATCGTAGAACCAACTGACTTTGTATTGGCTGTATGGCTGTTATGGACGGTCGGGCCGATATCGATGTTACCGTTCATGGTCACACCATTCGTTTTGATATTAAAAATATTAAACAAATATGGCATGAGGTGACCCCCCTTCTTCTTTTATTGCTCCATTTCATTAAGGCTGGTTTGCAACCGCAGTATCTGCATTTCCGTATTCATTTTGATCATTAACATCCGGATCAAAGACCATGTTTTTCATCATGGCTTCTGCTGGTGAATGATCTCCTACAGAACTATTGTCGCCTGTAGATTTTGTATTTGCTGTATGGCTATTATGAAAGGTTGATCCCAGATTCAATGAACTGTTGCTCGCCAGACTATTTATCTTCAGATAGTAAATATTAACCATGCACCCCATTGCTATCTCCACCTTTAAAAGTGTTAGTGTAGTGTATGATAAATGTCCCTTAAAGGTGAAAACGGGAATCAGGCTATTGCGGCTGCTCCTTTCCACTTTTCCACCATGTCTCCCCGAGTGACAGAATCTTAAGACCTTGCTGCTCCATTCCCTTTCTAGCCCACTCTTTACCCAAACGCTCCAAGGCTTCAGGCCCTGTATCATCCGCCAGCCTGTAAGCTCCGTAATGCATTGGAATACAGTAGGCTCCCTTTGTTTCCTGAAAAGCTTTCACAGCATCTTCAGGATTAATATGCGATATTTTCATAAACCACTCCGGTTCATAAGCCCCTATCGGCATAAGAACGGTATCGAGTTCAAATTGATTTCCAATCTCCTTAAAGCCTCTGAAATACCCGGTGTCTCCTGCAAAATAAAGTGTTTCTCCTGTCTTCATGTCTTGAATGACCCATCCTCCCCAGTGAGAAGTATTCATATCAAAAGCCGTCCTCCTGGTCCAATGCTGAGCAGGGACGAACGTGAGCGACAGCCCCTTTTCAGAAAAGTTATCCCACCAATTGGCTTCGAATACCTTCTCATATCCTTTTTTCTGAAACATTGATTTCAAACCTGCTGGCACGTAAAAGGAAATATCTCCTGTCAGATTTTTAATACTTGGAAAGTCAAGGTGGTCGTAGTGGCCATGGGAGATGAAGACGAGATCGATCTCTGGCAGGTGTCTGATGGGAATTCCGGGATCAGTCAGCCGCTTTTGCAGCCCCATCTTTTTTGCCCAGACAGGATCGGTCAGAATATTGCATCCGCCCATCTGAATGAGAAAAGTAGAATGGCCGATCCATGTGATGGAATGATGCTGCCGGTTTTCTTTTAATCTGCTGATCTCCTTTTTCGGGCTTTGCGGAATCTGCTGAGCTAAATCTTTTTTGTTGCCGCGCCTTTCTCTTCTCCACCGCAGCAAATCTTTAAATGTATGTGTGTTTTGTATCCCGTCAAGGTTGGTATACTTATTCTTCATTATAGGAGTCCCCCTGTGATAAAAAGCTCAACCATTTTTTTCATTTGAAAAAGCTATTGAAATCTTCCAACAATTATTGTAAGGTATAGAGAATTAATTTTATAGCGATTTGGTTTCTTATCCAGAGAGGTTAAGGGAATGGCCCGTTGACACCTCAGCAACCTTCAGCTCTGCAGCTGAAAAGGTGCTAAGTCCAACAAGTTCGAATCGAACTTGGAAGATAAGAAGAATGACCTCGAACTTTCAAAGTCTTCTTCTTTAAGAAGGCTTTTTTTATTTTATTGGGCCGCTGGAAGATACCGAACTAACAGGAGGACCGCATAATGGGATTATTGAAAGATCTTGAAGACAAAATCTTGATTGCCGATGGGGCAATGGGAACACTTCTCTACTCGTATGGAACGGATTGCTGTTTTGAGCAGCTGAATCTGACGCACCCTGATCAGATTCAGTCCATCCACCAGGCTTACATACAGGCCGGTGCAGATGTCATTCAGACCAATACGTACAGCGCCAACTATATTAAACTGCAAAGATATGGATTGGAGGAGCAAGTCAAAGAGCTGAATAGTGCGGCTGTAAGACTTGCAAAAAAAGCAGCTGCCAATGAAGCGTATGTACTGGGAACCATCGGAGGAATCCGTGGAACGGGCCCAAGCTCACTTACGATTGAAGAAATAAAGAGAAGCTTTAGGGAACAGCTCTACTGTCTTCTGTTGGAAGGAGTGGATGGCCTTCTTCTTGAGACCTTTTACGATTTGGAAGAATTGGAAACCGTTCTTGAAATTGCACGCGGCCAGACCAGCATTCCGATCATCTCGCAGATTTCTTTGCAGGAAGTCGGTATTCTAAACGACAGAACACCCATCAATACAGCGATTAGACGCCTTGAAGATTTAGGAGCGGATGTCGTAGGGCTGAATTGCCGTCTTGGGCCCTTTCATATGATCAAGACACTTGAGGAAGTGGAAATTCCCAAGCATGCCTATCTTTCCTCCTATCCGAATGCAAGTCTTCCTTCCTATGTGGACGGAAAATTTCAGTATGAAGGAGATGCGGAGTATTTCAAAAACAGTGCTTCACTTTTCAGAAACCAAGGCATCCGCCTGCTCGGAGGCTGCTGCGGAACAACTCCTGCTCATATTGAGGCTTTCGCTGAAGAGCTTCATGGACTGAAGCCTGTTACCGAAAAGGAAGTCAGACAGCGCCCAGAGCCTATTGCCGTTGTTGAAACGAGGCAGAAACCTGGGATTTCCCTGCCTGATATTCTAAAAGAAAGGCGATCGGTCATTGTTGAGCTTGATCCTCCCCGCAAGCTTGATACCTCCCGTTTTTTTGAAGGAGCAAAGGCATTGAAAGAAGCCGGGGCAGATGCCATTACGCTTGCAGACAACTCGTTGGCATCACCAAGAATCTGCAATACCTCCCTATCTTCTTTGGCTAAGGCACGGACTGGAGTCCAGCCGATCGTTCATCTCGCTTGCCGAGACCGGAATATTATCGGTCTGCAGTCTCATCTCATGGGGCTGCATACACTCGGACTTCACGATATTTTGGCAATTACCGGGGATCCGGCAAAGGTAGGCGATTTTCCGGGAGCTTCAAGCGTCTATGATGTTACCTCCATAGAACTGATCAAAATGATCAAACAGTTTAACGAAGGGGTTTCACTTTCCGGAAAAGACTTGGGACAAAAAACGCAATTTACCGTCGGTGCCGCCTTTAATCCAAATGTGAAGTCACTGGAAAGAGCGGTTCAGAGGGCAGAGAAAAAAATAGAAAGCGGCGCGGACTACTTTATCAGCCAGCCGGTGTACTCTGAAGAGATACTGCTGGAGTTCCACGAAGCTGTAAAAGATCTGCCCGTTCCTTTCTACGTTGGGATTATGCCGCTCACCTCAAGCCGCAATGCTGACTTTCTTCATTATGAGGTGCCGGGCATCAAACTGACAGACGACGTGCGTGACCGTATGGCGAAGTTTAAAGACGACCCAGTTTCCGCAGCAAGGGAAGGCCTTGCCATCTCAAAATCTCTGATAGATGCCGCTTCTGAACTGTTTAATGGCCTCTATCTGATCACTCCATTCATGCGATATGAATTGACGGCTGAACTGACGGAGTATGCCTACGAAATTGACCGCAAAAAAACAAGGAGGATTCAGAATGTCTAATCAAACCCTTCAACAACAGCTTAAGAATAAAATACTGATCATGGACGGGGCAATGGGCACCATCCTCCAGCAAGCCAATCTGACTGCCGAAGACTTTGGCGGCGAAGACCTGGACGGCTGCAATGAAAACCTGAACTTTACCCGTCCTGATGTAATTCTGGATGTCCATTTGCAATATTTAGAAGCAGGTGCTGATATCGTTGAAACCAATACGTTCGGGGCCACTGATATCGTGCTCGACGAATACGGCCTCGGCTATAAAGCATATGAAACGAACAAAATAGCAGCAGAGATCGCGCGGGAAGCTGCCGATAAGGTCTCCACTCCTGATTGGCCCCGCTTCGTTGCCGGATCAATGGGACCAACTACAAAAACGTTGAGCGTTACAGGAGGCGCAACATTTGAAGGGCTGACCTCTTCCTATGAAGAACAGGCAAAAGGCCTTCTGGACGGCGGGGTTGATTTGCTTCTCCTCGAGACCAGCCAGGATATGCTCAATGTTAAAGCAGGTTTTATCGGCATTAAACGGGCGTTTAAATCAGCCGGAAAGGAAGTCCCGCTCATGGTGTCAGGCACGATTGAGCCGATGGGTACGACACTGGCCGGCCAATCGATTGAAGCCTTTTACATCTCGCTTGAGCACATGAAACCTTTGGCTGTAGGGCTCAACTGTGCAACGGGGCCGGAATTTATGACCGACCACATCCGCTCTTTATCCGCACTGTCTCTTTCAGCGGTAAGCTGTTATCCGAATGCCGGCCTTCCGGATGAAGACGGGAACTATCATGAAACACCAGAAACTCTCGCAAAGAAAATCAGCGCCTTTGCCGCAGAAGGCTGGCTCAACATCGCCGGCGGCTGCTGCGGCACGACACCAGACCATATAAGGGCCATCGCAGAAGCGTTAAAACCGCTGAAGCCGCGTACTGTCCCAGAAAGCCATTCCCATGCCGTGTCGGGGATTGAGCCGCTGATCTATGATGATCCATCCATGCGCCCATTGATGGTCGGCGAACGTACCAATGTTATCGGTTCACGAAAATTTAAGCGGCTGATCGCTGAAGGCAAGTTTGAAGAAGCAGCAGAGATCGCCCGCGCGCAAGTTAAGAAAGGCGCGCATGTCATAGATATCTGCCTTGCGGATCCTGACCGTGAAGAGCTTCAGGATATGGAGAATTTTATTAAGGAAGCTGTAAAAAAAGTGAAAGTGCCTCTTGTTATTGATTCAACGGACGACGAGGTGCTGGAGATAGCCCTGAAATACTCGCAGGGAAAAGCCATTATCAACTCTATTAACCTAGAGGACGGCGAGGAGCGGTTTGAGAAAGTTGCCCCTATCATCTCCCGTTACGGAGCAGCCGTTGTTGTCGGTACGATCGATGAAAAAGGCATGGGGGTCACAACAGACCGAAAGCTCGAGATCGCCAAACGATCCTACGATCTGCTTGTGAACAAATACGGAATCTCTCCGAGCGATATTATTTTTGATCCTCTCGTCTTCCCTGTCGGAACAGGAGATGAACAATACATCGGTTCTGCCAATGCGACAGTGGAAAGTTTGAGAAAGCTGAAAGAAACACTTCCTGAATGCCAGACGATCCTTGGCATCAGCAACGTATCGTTCGGTCTCCCGCCGGTCGGCCGGGAAATCTTAAACGCGGTATATCTATATGCCTGTACACAGGCTGGGCTCGACTACGCGATCGTCAACACTGAAAAGCTTGAACGCTATGCTTCTATCCCAGAAAAGGAAGTAGAGATGGCAAAAGCCTTGCTGTTTGAGACGAACGACGAGAATCTGGCAGCCTTTACAGAGTTCTACCGAGGCAAGAAAAAGGAGGCAAAAACTCCGGTCTTGGAACTGCCTCTTGCTGAGCGCCTCGCCTTTTACGTGGTCGAAGGAACGAAAGAAGGACTCATTCCGGATCTTGACCTTGCTCTGGCAGAGTATGATGCGCCTTTGGAAATTATAAATGGACCTCTTATGGCCGGGATGGAGGAAGTCGGCCGGCTCTTTAACGATAACCAGCTCATCGTAGCTGAAGTCCTCCAGAGCGCTGAGGTGATGAAGGCTTCCGTCGCCCACCTCGAGCCCCATATGGAGAGCAGCGGTGCGGTCAGCACGAAAGGTAAGGTCGTTTTGGCCACGGTTAAAGGGGACGTCCATGATATCGGCAAAAACCTTGTAGATATTATCCTTGGCAATAATGGATTTGAAGTGGTGGATCTCGGTATTAAAGTTACGCCGCAAGAACTGATTCAGGCCATTAAGAGGGAGAAGCCCGATGTGGTCGGCCTTTCAGGATTGCTTGTAAAATCTGCTCAGCAAATGGTGCTTACCGCTTCCGACCTGAGAGAGTCGGGTATTTCCGTCCCAATTCTTGTAGGAGGCGCCGCCCTGACCCGCAAGTTTACAGAAAACCGGATTGCTCAGGAATATCAGGGGACTGTGCTTTACGCCAAGGATGCGATGGACGGATTGAGCCTTGCAAACAAGCTTCAAAAAGGAGAAGTTTTTGAAAAGCCTGTGGCGAAAACACCTGCCGCACCTGTTACAGAAGCCACACCGTCCGGAGGAGGTACCGGCACCGCTGTTGCTGAGGCCGTCAGAGTCCGACCTTCCGTTAATCAGAGTTTAAAAGTATTTGTTCCAAAAGATACGGAACGCCATGTATTTAAGTCTTTCCCGCTCTCTTCTGTAGTTCCGTACATTAATCTGCAGATGCTGCTAGGACACCATTTAGGAGTGAAAGGAAAGGTTTCACGGCTGCTCGCCGAGAAAGATGAACGGGCACTGGAAATAAAAGGAATCGTCGATGGGCTGCTGCGGGAGAGCCAGGAGAAAAAACTAATCGATCCAGCAGCACTGTATCAGTTTTTCCCTTCACAGTCGGATGGCCAGAAACTTTATATTTATGATCCAAACGATACATCCCATATCATTGAGACGTTTGAGTTTCCACGCCAGACAAGAGAACCGAACCTCTGCTTGGCAGACTACGCCAAGCCCGTCGGCAGCGGCGAAATGGATTATGTCGGGTTCTTTGCGGTAACTGCTGGAAGCGGCATCCGCGAACGGGCACAGCAGCTTAAAGCCGAAGGCCGTTTCCTGGAAAGCTTTGCGCTTCAATCGCTTGCTCTTGAAACTGCGGAAGGATTGGCTGAACTCATTCACCGCCAGATGAGGGATAAATGGGGGTTCCCTGACCCTGTTACCCTTTCGATGCAGGATCGTTTTTCCGCGCGATACCAAGGCCAGCGCTTCTCGTTCGGTTATCCAGCATGCCCGGATCTTGAAGATCAAGCAAAACTGTTCAAACTTCTTCAGCCTGAAGAAATCGGCATTCAGCTGACAGAAGGATTCATGATGGAGCCCGAAGCCTCCGTCACAGCTCTGGTTTTCTCCCACCCTGAAGCCCGCTACTTCAATGTGCTGGTTTAAATAGCTTACGGGCGCGTTCGGAAGAATTACGGGCGGATTCGGGGAAAATACGGGCGCGTTTCAGGATTTTACTGGCGCGTCCGCGAAATTTACTGGCGTATATCGTCATTTTACGGGCGCCGGCCACTTCTACTCATTCCAAAATAAAAGAGACAGACCAGCAGCTAGTCTGTCTCTTTTATTATTTAATATCACTGATTTGCATGATCTTTGTGGTGCCGGCTTGGGCATGATCACTGCTGAACTTCTCAATCGCACCGGCTTTATTGCCATTCGTTATGATGACAGGAGTAACCGTGCTTTTCGCTTTTTCCTTTACAAGATCAACATTAAATGAAATGAGCGGCTGACCAGTTCTTACACGATCGCCTTCTTTTACAAGTGAAATAAAGCCCTCCCCTTTCATCATGACCGTTTCAAGGCCGATGTGAATAAGAATCTCCATTCCTGATTTTGTTTTAATGCCGACAGCATGCTTGGTCGGGAACACCTGAAGGATTTCACCATCAACGGGAGACAACAGCTCACCGTCTTCCGGCAAAATCGCGATGCCGTCACCCATCATTTTTTCAGAGAAAACAGGATCCGGCACATCTTCTAGGCCAATGATCTCCCCGTTTAATGGTGAAACAATGATTTCTTCTGTAGGCGCTTCATTTTCTTTTTTACCAAATAATTTTTTCAGCATGAGATCACCTTCTTCATTTAATTTGTTTGTTACATAGTAAAACATAGGTTGACCGTACGAAGCAAAGAAAATCTGTCTGCTGTTACTTTTCACTTTTTCAGGTCAGGTTAAACGAATATTATAGGAAATCATGAATTTTGTCTCGCTGGCAATCATTGTTATAATAGAATATATAGTTGAAATTTAAAAGACAGGCATAAAAGGAGATTGGACAATGAGTAAGTTTAAAGCATTAACCATTGCCGGTTCTGACACAAGCGGCGGAGCTGGTATTCAGGCGGATTTAAAGACATTCCAGGAGCTCGGAGTTTACGGCATGACAGCCATCAATGTCGTTGTGGCCCAGGATCCTCACAGAGACTGGTACCATGAAGTATTTTTACTTCCTCTTGATTTGTTCAAAGCACAGCTTGAAACCGTTCTGGCAGGAATCGGAGTGGATGCTGTAAAAACCGGTATGCTTGCTTCTGTTGATGTTATTAAGGCCACTGCAGAAGCTATTGATAAATATGATATAAAAAATGTGGTCGTTGACCCAGTAATGGTATGTAAAGGGGCAGAACCGCTTCAGCCTGAACTCGCAGACACGCTTCAGAATGTTCTTGTACCGAAGGCCACCGTCGTCACGCCGAACCTTTTTGAAGCTGCCCAGCTTAGTGGAATGGCTCCGATTACAACTGTTGATCAAATGAAGGAAGCCGCTCAAAAGATCCAGTCTGCCGGCGCTAAATATGTCATTGTTAAAGGCGGCGGCAAGCTTGCTCACGAAAAAGCAGTCGACGTTTTGTTTGATGGCGATAATTTCGATATTCTTGAATCTGAACGAATCGATACGACCTATACTCATGGAGCAGGCTGTACGTATTCTTCTGCAGTCGCTGCAGAATTAGCCAAGGGGAAATCAGTAAAAGAAGCGATTGCCGTTGCAAAAGACTTTATTACAGAAGCTATCCGCAACTCGTTCCCGCTGAATCAATATGTCGGGCCCACCGACCACAGTGCATACCGCAACTCCAAAATTAAATAAACCATACAAAGAGCAGACATCATTTGTTTTGCTCTTTTTTTATTCATGAGATTTATCCTGAATAAAAACATCCTGAACTTGGGATTCTACTCACATACCATTTTAAGAAAAAGGTGGGTTAACCATGGGCAGAGGCAACAGCCATAAACAGCCGGCACGTGATAAAAACAAAGCCAAACTTCCTCAAGTTCCGAAAAATGAAATCGTGCACGACAATCAGGAAGTGGAACTGGCAAAAGAACTGACTTCACACTATGAATTGAAATCACCTCCAGGCTTTGATCCAACAGAAGTGGTGCGTAAGGATGAAAAAAAGAAATAGAAAGCTGAAAGAGGGATTAAACTTTTTAATGCCTCTTTTTTATGCTTAGTATTTCAATCTCTTTGCTAAGCAGTTTATTTAACGCTTTGCCATCCTTAAAGTATAATGATTGAAATGAAGCTTTTTGAGGAGGGAAAACCTTGCAGCCGATTACACCAGAAACGGTTCAAAATGAGATTGATCAATTCTTGAACCGGGACGTTTATTTGCATTTGGAAACCACAAATGGAGCATACGCCTCTCATTTTAATCAGTCTTTTTTTTCAGTGGGCGCTTATATACGCAACGCCAAAATAAATTTTGAGCGCGGAGTGATTACGGGAGAAAAATCTCCTTATCGTGCAGGATTAAAAATTAACATTGGGTGGGTTTACGCTGAAGGTTTGACGCATTGGGAAGTCAACGAAGACGGACAGCTCCTGCTTGCAGGGCACGATGCAGAAGGTAAATTAGCCGTCGCTCTTCAGCTAAGTCCTCATCCGTTTGAATAGGAGGTAAACGTATGTCACACGAACATGTTTTAGTCGTTTTTCCACATCCTGATGATGAAGCTTTCGGCGTCTCTGGCACCATTGCGATGAATACAAAAAAGGGAGTCCCTGTCACCTATGTCTGCCTGACTCTTGGCGAGATGGGGCGCAATATGGGGAATCCACCGTTTGCCACCAGAGAATCCTTGCCAAAGATCAGAAAAAAAGAGCTGGAACAAGCCGCTCATGTCTTGAACATCGACGATTTAAGAATGTGGGGGCTGCGGGATAAAACGGTTGAGTTTGAAGATCCGAAAACGTTGGCCGCACGAATCGGAAACGTGATCGATGAACTGAAGCCTTCACTCATCATTACGTTTTATCCCGGCTATAGCGTCCATCCTGACCATGAAGCTACCGGGGCCGCTGTCATCCGAGCGGTTGAACAGCTTCCTGAAGATCAGCGGCCGGACGTTCATTGTGTCGCATTCTCGAATGATTGCTATGAAATGCTCGGTGAGCCCGATGTGATCAATGACGTGAGTTCCGTTTCCGATCAAAAGCTTGAAGCGATTAAAGCCCACCGTTCCCAAACCGAATGGATCATTGCCGCCATGGCGGAAGAAAACAAAGAGAAAGTTCCAGAAGTGTTAAAACGAATCAACAGAGAACAGTTTTGGACCTATAAATTCTAAAAAAAAGGCTGACGCCAGAAAGACACTTTTACGTGTACTTCCGGGTCAGCTTTTTTTGTATTGAGTATATAAGTAAGCGTGGCGAATGAACGTACGAAGACGATGCCGCCGTATTATTTGCCGGGCGCAAATCTTCAATAAGCTTTGTGATCTTTCTTTATGTTTAGGGCGCGTTACTTTAAAAAGGTAAAGGATTAGGATCATGTTACAATTGGTTTCATAGTAGGATTTGGTGTTATATAGAATTGAAACGGAGAAAAATAATAACAGGTGCAGCTTCTGTAAATCACCCAAGCTGGCTACAGCGCTTCTTCACTCTTGTCCCGAATTCAATGGACTGAACCAGTTAATTACGAATTGCTAGAGAAGATAATTGAATTTAATATCAAGGATAAGGCTGAGAATCCGAATTTTTGGCGGCAATAGCATAATATAGAAGGAGGAAGTCATGGGATTTTTCGCAAAATATTTAGCAGGTATCGACAACCCCGACCACCGCGACCGAACAGAGGAAATTTTGGCTTGGGTTGCTAATAAATTCCCAAATTTGGAACCGCAGATCAAGTGGAATACGCCAATGTTTTCCGATCACGGCACATTTATCATCGGCTTTTCCACAGCGAAACATCATTTGAGCGTTTCACCCGAAGAAGTAGGCATTGCGCACTTTGCCGATGACATTGCACAAGCTGGCTACAGCGCTACCAAAGGCTTGTTTCGAATTCCGTGGAATGAGCCGGTAAATTACGAATTGCTTGAGAAAATGATTGAATTTAATATTCGGGATAAAGCAGAATATACGAATTTTTGGCGGAAATAATACATCACGCCTTATCAAAAAACGCATGACATGAAAAAAGGAGAGCACATATTATACATGACTAATATGTGTTCTCCTTTATTTTTGAGGATTTTTATAATTTAGGTCTTGATAATAAAATTCTGGAGGAACAGAGGACAGGTCTTCTAACTTCGGCGGTTTCCCTATCAATCGCCTTTTTGATGCGCTGTTCCGCCATCAAAAATGCAAAATCCATAGGTAAAGGCTCCTTTCCTGCGAGTGTTTAACCTATTTTCATTATACTACACAGTACTATCTCCTCCCCTCCCGCCATAGGATGAAGTAAGGAAATAAGAGGGGGCTTAGAACTGTGAAAACAAAAAGTGGACAAGTTACCGAAGAGATGGTTTCCCGCTTTCACGAGCTGAACCAGCAGGCAAAAGCGATCGATGCCGAGCTTTCAGAACTAAAGAAGAAATTTAACAGTCATTTTGATTATATGTGCGGCGAAAGTGAAAAAGGCGAAGTTTTGTATAGCAGTTATAAACTTCAGCGGCAGATCCGTAAATCAGAAAGTTTTCATACGGAAAAAACGGTTCAAAAACTCGAAGAACTCAACCTTCAGGACTGTATCATTATAACGAAGCAGCCTGACAAACAAAAGATTGAAGCGGCCATGACACTCGGCCTTATTCCTCAAGGTGAACTGGATGATTGCTTACTGCGGAAAATAACACCGGTCATTGTTGTAAAAGAAATGCCAAGCGTAAAATGAAAAGAGCCGGCTGGGCTCTTTTCATTTTGGCTCAAAAGCCTGTGCGACCGACAAATGCCTGATGCTCATGATGCAAAAGCTCCTGGGCTTCTGAAATAGGAATCCACTCCAGCTCGTGATCCTCTTCAATCGGATCGAGCTTCCATTCCGCCAGCTCCGCGAGATAAAAATAACTGTCAGCAATCATTGGGGTCTGGTCCTGCTGAGTGATGTAATATTTTTCTGCATTTCCTATGTACTTCTTGATGAGAATATCATGCCCCAACTCTTCAAGAGCTTCACGCTGCAAGCATTCTTCTAACGATTCTTCTCCTTCCATTCCGCCGCCTGCAAGAAAATAGCCCTTCGGCGTTTTCATCACGGGAAGCATTTCCCTCTGTTCATCAAAGATAATGGCATAGGCGCCTTTTCTCCGTATGTATTGCTTCCCAATTTCTTTCCTGCCGAAAAATGGTTTTTGATCATTCATTCTCTCCTCGCTCCTTTTATTTAGTGCCAGGCACCTGAATGTAAAAAGCGGTGCCAGGCACCGTTCAAAGATGAATTTTAGTATAAATGAATAGTTTCATAGTTTTTTGGAAATGATAGTTTTAAATAACTTAAGGGGATGAGCGGATGAACATTTATGAATATACGGTGATGAATGTTGTGATGGCCTTTGAAGAGAAGGATTTAAATATTATAGATGAGCATTTAATGAAGATTGCCTATAAAGTAGCGGATGATTTTACGAAAGACCAGATCGATGTCTCTTTGATTACTTCCATTAAGATGGATATCATGCCAGGCATTATACACATTGAAGCCGGACCTCATGACTGGCAATTCGACCTGGATGGGAATTACATCGGCAACGGATTATTTAATGATGTCACTGTTGAACTTGTCGGTATGGTTTAAAACCTCGCCAAACAGAACATAATTTTTAAGTAACACCATTTTCAGCCAAAAGAAAGGAAGAACAACTATGTCTCGAGGTAAAGAGTTTGAACAGAAGAAAAAAGGACATCCCGGGAATTTCCCCGAAGGCAGCATGACCGCTAAGCAAGGAAAAGAAAAAGCAGAAGTCGATCCATATATCGTAACGAACGAGGCGTTTAAGAACCGAAAAGAAGAAGAGTAATTAGAAAAGCGAAAGCGGCCTGCTAAGGTCCGACAAGCGCTGGAACTAGACACCACTTCAATGCTCAACTTGAGAAAGCCGCCGGTACAGATACCGGCGGCTTTCTCTATGGGACCCGGCTCGATCGGCCGTTTGAAATAAATGAGTCTGATTTTGTCGTATGGGGTCGAACATAAGCCGTTCGATAATAAAAGAAGGCTTTTCAATAATAAATCGGCTGTTTCGATAATAAAATCTGCTTTCCGATAATAAATTCTAAGTTTTCGATAATAAAAATCTGAAAGAGCGATTTTGCGGGTAAAAGAGCTAGTTTCTGCACCAAATTTCACTTACAAAAGTAATTGAAAAAGCTAAAATTCCCTTTTAACAAGCTGCCTAAGGAGCACAACTTGAAAATTTACTCAAAATCATTCATTTTCCTCTTAAAAAGTGCCTCTATGGCTTGGTTGATTGTGTGATTTTCATTAAAAAAGAAGCAAACACCTTCAAAAGGTGCTTACTTCTCATATGCAATCAACTTAAGGAAGCGGCTCGACGGCTACATTTCCTACCGTTACAGCCTCAGTATAGACATTGGTACTGCTTTGGCGCAAACGCACAGTTCTTTCCTACCTTTTGATTTTCATTAATATAGTCTTGTAAACAAGCGTTTTTTTCGGCCAACAGGACTTTATACCCTGCTGGTTTCTATCTCACTTGTTGGTGGAAAAGAAATAGGTGAGAACCTCAGTGTACACCAGCCCCATTCATTAAGGAGGATTGTGATGACAACCATTTTTGATCTAGTTATTGGATTAATCGTACTCATCGGTTTCATTCTCGTAATTCCCATCGTCTTTTTCATCTCTTTATACTTAAAAGAAGACCGCCAAAAACAGCACTCGATCCTAAGAAACTTCCCTGTACTCGGAAAGGTGAGATATTTTACCGAGAAAATCGGTCCCGAGCTCCGTCAGTATTTGTTTCTTAACGATAATGAAGGCAAGCCCTTCTCCCGAAAAGAATTCGAGGATGTTGTAAAGGCAGGAAAATATAAAGAAAGATTAATAGGATTCGGTTCACTCAGGGATTTTACTGCTGAAGGGTTTTATATCCGCAACACCTTATTTCCCAAATTGCGTGAAGAAATGAAAGTGGACAATGCCAGCAAGATAAAAACCAAGGTGTATAAATTGGACGGAGATAATCTCTTTGCCCGCAAGGAACATATCGAGGATCGGCTGATTAATCCCGTATACCTGCAAGACGAAGACGCCGTCATCCTCGGTGAACATACTTGCCGCCAGCCTTTCAAACTCAAAGGCCTCATCGGACAATCCGGCATGAGTTTTGGCGCATTGGGAGAAAATGCGATAACCGCATTATCCAAAGGGCTCGGCCTTGCCGGAGGTACCTGGATGAATACAGGAGAAGGCGGACTCTCTCAATATCATCTGGCCGGCAAGCCGGATATTATCCTGCAGATCGGTCCTGACTTGTTTGGTGTAAGAAAAAAGAACGGAGAGTTTTCATGGGAAGAGTTTAAGAAAAAAAGTGAAATGGAAGAAATTAAGGCATTTGAACTGAAGCTCGCACAAGGCGCAAAAACACGCGGAGGCCACGTTGAAGGTGAAAAAGTAACAGAAGAGATTGCTAAAATCCGGCTCGTGGAACCTGGCAAAACGATCAACAGCCCTAACCGGTTCAAAGAATTTGATAATGTCTCTTCTCTTTTTCACTTTGTGGAAGAGATGAGAAACGTGTCCGGAAAACCAATCGGCATCAAAATTGTTGTCGGGGATTTGGATGCGCTGGAGAATTTGGTATCCTATATGAAAGAAAGCGGAAAAGGCCCTGATTTTATTACCATTGACGGCGGAGAAGGCGGAACAGGTGCAACGTTCCAGGAGTTAGCCGATACTGTCGGGCTGCCCATACAATCTGCACTTCCGGTTGTTGATGAAATGCTGAAAGAATATGGCATCCGGGACAGGGTGAAGCTCATTGCTTCAGGAAAACTGATCACTCCTGACAAAATTGCCATTGCTCTTGCAATGGGGGCTGACCTCGTCAACATTGCACGCGGATTTATGATCAGTGTAGGATGCATTATGGCACAGGTCTGCCACACGAACAACTGTCCTGTGGGGGTAGCGACTACGAATAAGAAACTGCAGGACGGCTTAAGTGTCGAGGAAAAACACTATAGAGTCTGCAACTATTTAGTTTCACTTCGGGAAGGCCTTTACAATCTGGCTGCTGCTGCAGGCATTGATTCCCCGACCAAATTTGAACGGAAACATGTTGTTCATAAAGATGAACTCGGCAGGATTTTCCCTCTTGAGGAAATTCTTCATTCTGCCAAGAAAACACAGCAGCAAACATGAATATCCTTATTACTTTGACAGCTCAATAGCTGTCGATTTTTTTTTGGGAATTGACTATGCTGCCTATTTACAACACCTTCTTTTCTGTGTAGTATTTAGATGAATATCTAAATACTTTTTCTTCCAATTGGAGTGGATTTTATTGAATGAAGTATTTAAGGCATTAGCCGACCCCACCCGCCGTAAAATTCTTGATTTGCTAAAGAATCAGGACTTAAGCGCAGGCGAAATTGCGGATCATTTTCAAATGACCAAACCTACCATCTCCCATCACTTAAACACCTTAAAGAAAACAGGACTCATACAAGATGTGAAGCAAGGCCAGTTCGTCATCTACTCTCTCAATACAACCGTTTTTCACGATGTCATGAACTGGTTCATGGGTGTCATGCAAGCCGATTATAAGGACAAAGGAGAGAACGAAAAATGAAAAAACATGTATTTCCTGTGTTGCTCATTCTTGCGACAGCGGCTCTTTGGCTCGTGTTTTACTCCAAGCTGCCGGCTGAACTGCCTATCCACTGGAATGCGAAAGGCGAAATCAACGGGTATTCTTCCAAACTGGGGGCCATGCTCACGAATCTTGGTATTATGATTCTTATGTATCTCCTGATCCAATTCTTGCCGAAAATCGATCCAAAAAAAGAAAATTATAAAAGTTTCTCGCGCAGCTATTCCATGATTAACTCTTCCCTGTTCATCTTTTTTTTCCTGATCAATCTTATGGTTATTCTGATCGGACTTGGCTACGAACTTCCGATGAACTCGTTCATGCCCCTCATTCTCGGAGGACTGTTTATCGTTCTAGGAAACTATATGCAGCAGGTAAAACCGAACTATTTTGTTGGAATCAAGACTCCATGGACGCTGGCTGATGAGAACGTTTGGCGGCAAACCCACCGTTTCAGCTCCAAAGTGTTTGTCGCAGCAGGTATAATTGTTCTGCTTTCTTTATTTGCACCGTCCGACTGGAGAGATTATATTATTCTTCCTTCCCTCCTTGGTGCAGCCATACTATCCGTTGGGTCATCCTACTATTTTTTCAGGAAGAATACAGGGTTTACGAATAAAATGTAATTTTGTTCAAAGAACGGCTGAAAATTATTCGGCCTTTTTTTATTTCAAGGGCCTGGCTGTCCTTTTGCTTTGAGCACCTCCCTTTTGGGTACATTGAAATATATAATAAAAAATGGGAGTGTGCCGCATGAGCATTAGGAAAAACATCTCCAAACAGTTTGAAAAACCCGAGGGTCTGCTCGGTAAACTGGCGGGAAAAATCATGTCCAACGAAAACAAGGAACTAAATGAATGGACAATTTCCGCACTACAGCCCGGAGCGAATGATCGTCTCCTTGAAGTGGGTTATGGTCCAGGTGTAGGCATTGAATATGTCTGCAGCAACTATTCCTCCTGCCACATTGTAGGCTATGATGTTTCAGAAGTGATGAAGGAACAGGCGGAATCAAGAAACGAAGCGTTTATAAAAGAAGGGCGTGTGGAGCTTTTTGAGGGTCCGATCACTTCTGCCGATGAAGACGCCCCGAAATTTGATGGCGTGTATACCGTCAATTCCATCTTGATCTGGAAAGATCCGATTGGGGATCTTAAAAAGATTAAACGTCTGATGAAAGTAAAGGCTCGTATTGCGGTTACCCTGCAGCCCCACGAAAAGGGAGCAGATGATGATACCACAAAAGAAATTGGAACCATTATCTCGCTTTATTTAAAAGAAGCTGGCTTCTCTCAGATTTCCGATAGCATTAAGAACAAGAAGCCTGTAGATGCAGTGACCGTAACTGCCATCAAGGAAGCGTAAAAAATAAAAATTTTTATTGTAAAAGATGTTTTGAATTTTTCATACCGGGAAAACAAACCATGCAACACTATGTCAACCATATGGAGGGAATTGTGATGAGAAAGAACAATCGTTCCGAAACATCCAATGAGCCAAGAGATGGACCGAATAGTGAATGCAACACAGAAATAGGCATTAAAGAGTAGCAAGGTTCATATGTTTGTAAAGCAAGACAGTTTTGAAGTAACAAAGCAAGATGTGTTAGAACCGTAAGTTGAGCTTCAAAGTTTTAAAGCAGTAAAGATCAGCTCTATGATTTATGAAGATGCAACACTATAAGTCATATACTGGAGGGTTTGCAATGGGTAAGGACGTTTACAGTTCCGAAACCTGCAATGATCCGAGAGATGGACCAAGTAGTGAATGCACGTGTGTAAGAGCGATTTAAAGGATAGTTAGAAATTAGTTTGTTAACAAATGAGTGAAAACACTATTCAGACCCAAATGGAGGGATTTGTCATGAATCGGAACGACCTTTGTTCCGAAACTTGCGAAGAACCGAGAGATGGCCCTAATAGTGAGAAAGCGAATTAGAATATAGCAGTTTGCAGTACGAAAGAATGTACGTGAATCAAATGCACGTGAACAAGCAAGAAAAACCACGTAAGTTGAACAACGAAAAGCATTGAAGGAGTCTTGGACCCAAGGCTCCTTTTTTTTGCACAAAAAATCCCTTCCGATGAAGGGATTTTATCATTTTGTTAAAACATCTTTTCTTCTTCCACGCTCAGCTGGGCATCATACACAAGCACCCGGCTTGGTTTGTCTTCCATTGCCAGCTTTTCAGCCTTTGCAATCGCTTCAGCACGGCTGGGAAAAGTATCGGTCGGTGCTACATCTTGAATTTTAACGATCCAGCCATTTTCACCTTGATAAGGAACTACACTGTAATCATTCATTCTGCAACCCTCCTTTTTAGCCCTTCTACATGAAAAGTTTCCCAACATGCCTCTATACGAAACATTCTTTGAAAAATCCACCAGAAAGATTGAGTTCTCCCTGCAATTAATACTATAATCAAATGGTAATCTTAACAAACAAGAAAAGGTGCATATAGATGAGTGTTTTAACAGTAAAGAACTTAAGCCACGGTTTTGGTGACCGTGCGATTTTTAATGATGTCTCCTTCCGTCTCCTTAAAGGAGAACACATTGGCTTAATCGGAGCAAATGGTGAAGGTAAATCCACTTTTATGAACATCATCACCGGCAAACTGCAGCCAGATGAAGGAAAAGTAGAATGGGCAAAGAAAGTGCGGGTCGGGTATCTCGATCAGCATACAGTCCTTCAGCAAGGAATGACCATTCGCGATGTGCTGAAGAGTGCGTTTCAATACCTCTTTGATATTGAAAGCGAAATGAACAGCATGTACGAAAAAATGGGGGAAGCTACTCCGGAAGAACTTGAAAAACTTTTGGAGGATGTTGGGGTTCTTCAAGATACATTAACGAACAACGACTTTTATGTTATAGACGCAAAAGTAGAAGAGATTGCCCGCGGACTTGGTCTGGAAGATATCGGCCTCGACCGCGATGTTCATGAGCTGTCAGGCGGTCAGCGTACGAAGGTCCTCCTTGCGAAGCTTTTGCTTGAAAAGCCCGAAATCCTTTTGCTGGATGAGCCGACCAACTATTTGGATGAACAGCATATTGAGTGGCTGAGACGCTACCTGCAGGAATATGAGAATGCGTTCATTTTGATCTCGCATGATATTCCATTCTTAAACAGTGTCATCAACTTGATCTACCACATGGAAAATCAAGAGCTTAACCGCTATGTAGGAGACTATAACTACTTCCAGCATATTCACGAAGCGAAAAAACAGCAGCTTGAAGCTGCCTTTAAGCGCCAGCAGCAGGAGATTTCTGAGCTGAAGGATTTTGTTGCCAGAAATAAAGCGCGTGTTTCCACTCGAAACATGGCCATGTCCCGCCAAAAAAAGCTGGATAAAATGGATGTTATTGAACTGGCGAAAGAAAAACCAAAGCCGGAATTCAACTTTAAAGAAGCCCGCACATCCGGAAAGATGATTTTTGAAACGAAAAACCTGGTCATCGGATATGACGAGCCACTCTCCCGCCCACTCGATCTCAGAATGGAACGCGGACAAAAGATCGCTCTTGTCGGAGCGAACGGAATCGGAAAAACAACATTGCTGCGCAGCATTCTTGGCGAAATCAAACCGATCTCCGGTTCTGTGGAACAAGGCGAATTTTTGCATATCGGATACTTTGAGCAGGAGATTAAAAGCAATAATAACAATACGTGTATTGATGAAGTTTGGAACGAGTTCCCTTCTTTCAACATGCATGAAGTCCGTTCCGCACTTGCGAAATGCGGCCTGACAACGAAGCACATTGAAAGCAAGGTGCAGGTACTCAGCGGAGGAGAAAAAGCAAAAGTCCGCCTCTGCAAATTGATCAACAACGAGACGAACCTTCTTGTTCTGGATGAGCCGACAAACCACTTGGATGTAGATGCTAAGGATGAACTTAAACGGGCATTAAAAGCCTATAAAGGAAGCATTCTGCTGATCTCACATGAACCTGAATTTTATCGTGATGTTGTTACCGAAGTCTGGAACTGTGAAGACTGGACCACAAAAGTATTTTAATGATGCCAAAGAGCCTGCTGTTCTATACAGCAGGCTCTTTTTTATATCACACTTGCTATTCCCAATGATTTATCGCCAAATGGCTGCCGCGTATTCCGGGTGATCTATAAACGGATTCCGATTGTGCTGATAGTCATTGTAGATCACATCGTTACGGTGGCGCTCGAAGCTGTCGACCGGGTCCTGCTGGCTCCACTGCAGAAGTACCGACATTTTTCCGATATAAGGCGCTGAACCATTGCTGACGCTGTTGTTCATCTCGAGATCAGGTTCGCCGCTGTCTCCTTCGTAACGGACCGCCATATAGAAGATCATACGGGCAACATCGCCTTTAACCGCATCACGCGGTTCCCATGAATCACTGTCCGAGTAATTGCCTTTTGCTTCAGAATTCTCAGTGCCGCCGTTATCAAAATCAAGGTTCCCTCGAGCACTGTTCACTGAAACATCAGCCGGGCGCAAATGATGTAAATCTGTTCCTGGACCCATCGCTGTTCCAAAATCACCGTGGGATTTTGCCCAAACATGCTCCCTGTTCCAGTCGTTGACGCCTGATCCGTTCGCAGTCTTGCTCTGTGAACGGCCGGTGTACAACAAGATAACATCATTCTTGTTGTTCGGATCTTCATCCGTATGGCGGAGAGCATCCCAAACAGCATCATAGGAGAGCTCAGTATGATCATCAATAATGTTATGAAGCGCACTTTTTAGCGCTGCCCCTGTTTTTCCCTGGGCATTATCATAATAAGAGCCTGTATCGGAAGCCGGCGGATCCGATGGAGTACCACCTCCGCTTCCATTTGTCATGTTGGTTACATTTTTGATGCCCGCGTGCGAGAAATAAGACGTTAAATTGCCTGTTACTTTAACCAGTGTGCCTTTTAGGGCTGGATGGGACTTCAGCCCATATTGCGGACGGTAGTCAGTTGGAATCTGCACATAAACCATTTTGGAAGTGTCAGTTTCCCCTGCTGTATCAGCCAGTGCAACCGCATAATCGTTGGGATAATGGCTGGTAACTACGGTTGCTGCGGCTGTCGGCTGGCCTGTTATGTAACCCTGAATCGTTTTTAAACTGCTGTTTTGATTGGAGATGGCCTGTGAAACAGTGTACGGTGATGAAGCCGAACCGTCTCCTGATGCCTTGAGAGAGGGAAGAAATGCGAAACTGCCAATCACCATTGTTAAAACAAGTGAAAACAGAAAGACCAGCTTGAAGCTTTTTACCGGATTTCCTCTCATAATAAACCCTCCCGCATCCATAATTTTTCATCCCTGATGCACGATGAATATAGTTTGATTCTAAAAGGCATGTGTTAATTCCATCTTACAGAAATGTAAAACATTCACACAGTTACCAAAGAAGGGTTTATCTTTTAGTATTTTGTAGTAAAAAAAGAGGGTGTACAGCTGTTCCAATGTCCGCAAAAAAGACAGGATTACCCCTGCCTCTCTTCCATATCTATTAATTTTTCTCCGTTCCAGCGCCATTTTCCTCGATGGTTGTAAACACCGCCAAGCCACCAATCAGCCGAAGTGTAATCAAAACGGTCTTCTCTTTCCATGAGGACCTCAATTCCTTCATACGTTAGCTCGATAGCAGCATCCTCTGGTTCGGTATTATAGTGCGGTAATGATCCTTCTGTCATTTTAAGAAGCGGTACCGGACCTTTTTGCAGCTGATCAAGCAAGGCCGAAAAATGAAAGTCACTCAGTCCGTCATCCGTACGCTTGGCACTGACCTTTTGAAACAGTTCATGAAACGAAGTGATGCCGTCATACAGGTACTGGAAAGCCAGCTCTTCCACCTGATTCAAACCATTTTTTACGGAAGGATAATATTCAAGATGATGCCACAAGGCTCTTTTGACAAAAGGCAGACTGCACTCAGCACATTTGAGCCACTCTTCAAGATCACGGGGATTTGGTGATGCATAGGCGTTCCATCCTGCAGCTCCTTCCATAATCTGCTCCCGCCTAATAGAAATCCGATGCTCTAAAAGGCCGATAAGCTGTAATTCGGAAAGCTGGCCAAGCCCAAAGAACGGCTCAATTCCCGGATAGGAATCGGCTGTCACCATATTCAGGTTGTTAAATTCATGTGACCCTAAAGATTTCAGCAAGTACAGAAGCATGGTTTGGTCGTATCGGTCATGTTCAAGCCAAAGTGTAATCTCAGCGTCCTTAGGCAGAGCACGGAGCCGGTTTTCCTGCAGCGTGCAGTTCTTAAGAAAGATCTCAGACGGGATCCCCATCTTTTTCTCAAAGAATTCAGCTCTGGACTTGATCCTTTTTCTATCCATATCTGCTGCTGCCGGACCCAAATCATACATCTCCCGCCAGACAATCACTTCTCCATCGAGATCTTGAAGCTTGTTTCCAGTTATATCTCCATTCACAATATGAACCTTCATGAAATCCCCCTTGTCTCAAAGTGGTTTCCGTTTTTAGTCCAGTTTTGTTGCGGTAAAGCTTCCTAATACGTTCACTTCGTGGCCATAGGTCTGCAGGACGGCAATCGCTTTTTCGATGGACGGGTGGACAGCACCCAGTCCCGCTTCAAGGAAAAATTGATAGGTTCCCAGCTTCTTTTTTGTTGGCCGAGATTCGATCCAGGTCAAGTTAATATTCAAAGCCGAAAAAACATTGAGGATCGCAGAAAGCACCCCTGTATATTCATCGCTCGGTATGACTTGCAGCATCGTTTTTCGAGCGTTTTCTGAGGGTGTTTTATCCTTTGAAACGATAACGAACCTGGTCTGGTTCTCAAAGCTTTCCTCAATATTACGCTTAACCGGCTGTAAGCCAAACAGATTACCCGCATACTCGGACGCTACAGCAGCAACATCGCGGCGATCCGTATTCCTGATAGCCTCGGCAGCAGAAGCCGTACTGTCAAAATGGCGGCTCTTTACTTTTAAACCCCTGAGATACTGCCTGCACTGAGCGAGAGCCGGAGGAATCGACCATACCTCTTTAATGTCTTCCAGGCGTGTCTCGGAAGCAGCGAGAAGATGAAGCGATACTGGCAGTATCGCTTCTCCATCGATATAAAGGTCATGCACAAGAAGGCTGTCGACAGTCATCGTAATGGTTCCTTCAATTGCATTTTCAATTGGTGCAATCCCCTTATCAGCCATTCCCTCACCCACCGCTTCGAGCACTTCAGGAACTGAATCGCACATATGCCATTCGATTTCTTGTCCACTAAAATACCGGTGAGCCGCTTCCTCTGAAAATGTGCCATGAGGTCCTAAATATGCCACTTTCATGTTAAAAAACTCCTCTTTTGCCGTTTCTCTTACTGAAACTTTTCTGAGGATTATACCATGCCATAAAAGGAATAACCATAGAAGCTGCATAAAGAATAGGAATGTTGTCCATTTTGCTCTCCAGCCGGAACATCTCTATCTTTTATTAATACTATATTTTATAAAGTTAACGATATTCATAAGGTTAATAGGAATGATAAAGCCGTATACAAAAGAGGATTTTTTTACCATTGAAGAATTGGCCTTCCATGTGATGTACAACCCTACCGCTTCTCCCGTTATTACATTCCATGTCTATACCCCGCCTCTAGGAGAAGGAATTGTTTCCCCTTTATAAAAATCTGAACCTATTAAACACAAAGGAGAGTATCATGTTTTGCAAAAAGACCCGTTCATTAAAAGTTTGCAGGATGGCCGGAACGTATGGCTGGACGGCAAAAAGATCGATATCACAAAGGACAAAAATTTCACGGGGACGCTGGCTGCCATTTCTGAACTGTTTGCCATGTTCGATGATCCCAAGCTCAGGGACAAGGTAGGCTATCTAAGCCCTAAAACAATGGAATACGTTCATTCGGCCTTCTTTGTCCCTGAATCCTATGAGGACCTGCTAAAGCGGAGAACCGCATTTGAAATATGGAGCCAATCTACGGATGGTGTAATGAGCCGGCTGTCCGATTATGCACGATCGAGATTAACAGGCTGGTATGCTTCCAGGGAAGATTACAGAGCGTTTGATAAAGCCTTCCCTGATAAGATCAGTTCTTATTATGAAGAAGCAAGAGACCGCCATCTTTTCTTAAGTTTGGTACAGAGGGATCCGCAGATAAACCGGTCGGATTCACAGCTCAAAAATATAGAAGATCTTGGCTTGCTTCGGATCACTAAAAAAACAAGCGACGGTGTTTTTTTAAGCGGTGCCAAAATGATTGGTACAGCCTCCCCTTATTCCAATGACATCATTGTTTATCCGGTCGGACATCTAAAAGAAGAGCATAAGCCTTTGGCCCATATGCTGATCGTAGCCGCCCATTCCCCAGGTCTGCACCTGGTCTGCCGTGAATCCTATGCGGCCACTCCGCTCAACAAGGCAGATGCGCCGCTAAGTGCAAGTTACGACGAAATGGATGCCCTGCTGCTTTTTGACAACGTGTTTGTACCGTGGGAGCGCGTGCTGCTCTATGATAATCCTGAAGCCATCGCAAAGATTAATGCAGATCCCGTTTCAAACAGCCTGGCCTATCATCAGGCGATCGTCCGTCTATTAAACAAGCTGGAGTTTGTTACTGCTATAGGTTTTGAAATCGCGGAGGCAATCGGAGCGGACGGCTATCTGCATGTCCAAGAGAAACTCGGAGAGCTCATCATGCAGGTAGAAACCATTCGGGCATTAGTTATTGCTTCAGAAAGAGAAGGAAGCTTAAATCCATACAATACGTTCGTCCCTAACTTCACCTATATCCAAACCGCCAGAAACCTCGGGCCCAAATACTATCCCCGTGCCCTTGAGATTCTGCAGCTCATCGGAGCCGGAGGATTCATCCAGCTGCCTTCGAGCGTTCAGGATTTTCAGAGGCCCCTCTCTTCCCTGCTGCAAAAATATTTAGTCGGAGCCACTGTGGATGCTGAGAAGAAAACGAAACTCTTCAAGCTGGCATGGGATCTCGTTGGAAGCCCGCTCGGTTCAAGACATGAGCTGTATGAACGCTTCTACGCAGGTGACCCGATCCGCAACATCGCTGTCCAATACAGCACATATGACAAACAGCGCCTCCAAGAAAGAATTCAAAAATATTTAAAATAGTTTTATTGTTGGTGCCAGGCACCGCCGTTACATACTTGTGTAATTGCGGTGCCTGGCACCGTTGCATGTGACAAGTCATAGGTCCAACCACTCAGCTATGCGAAATTTCCATCTGCTGAATTGGTAGATATCTCCTGTTTTCCATTTCAGAAGCACGAATCATTATCATTCACGCTTTTATGTATGTTATTTATTGAATAATCAAATAATTAATTACAGGAGGTTATTATGAAAAATTTCTTTCGTTCCACCTCTTTCGTCCTGGCTATGGCGCTTGCAGCTGGGCTCTATTCTTCTTCAGACGCCCTGCCAAAAGCGGCAGCTGCTGATGAAACAGAGAAATTCACGCCTTATTACGGATACGGCCCAAGCTATGTTCAGCCCAGCAGCATCTCGTATCTCTTTCCAAAGCCAGCTGAACACTTCTCAACTCCTGCCTTTGAAAAGGGACGACTCCCCTTTACTTCCCAGGAAGAAATGCTCGCCTTTATTAAGAAGCTCGACCACAAAAATAAGCTTGTGACGTTAAAAAGCATCGGCAAATCCCTGGAGGGGCGTGATCTGCCTATCCTGCTCTTCAGCAAAGAAAATCCTGACAAAATAAAAAACAACAAAAAGAAACCGCTAATCTGGATTCAAGGACAAATTCACGGAAACGAACCCGCAGCCGGTGAATCAGTTCTCGTCACCGCTCAGAAGCTTGCCCAAGGCAAGATGGGGAATGTTCTGGACAAAGTAAATGTAGCAATCGTACCTCGTGTTAACCCGGATGGCTCCTACTATTTCAAACGGCAGATTGCCACTAATCTTGACGCAAACCGTGATTATATGAAAGTAGAATATCCAGAAGTACAAGCGGTACATAAAGCGGTCAACGAATATAAGCCTGATGTTGTCCTGGATGCCCATGAGTATACAGTAAACTCACCTCTGTTCAAAAAATTTGGAGAGCAGGGCTCTGTTTCGTCTTATGACCTGCTGATATCCTCAGCAAAAAACTTGAATATACCGAAGCAGCTGAGAAAAACATCCGACAACTTAGTTCTTAACAAGGTCAAACAGGTGCTAGATCAAAAAAAATTGTCTCATCATGACTATTACACCCTTGATACGGATGATGACGGCCAGCTTGTAGCAACGGAAGGAAGCACAGAAACCCGCATCGGCAGAAACGCTCTTGGTTTAAAGAACACGCTCACCTATCTGATCGAGACCCGTGGCATCAATATTGGCCGTGCTGATTTTAACCGTCGAGTCTATGCACAGGCAACCGCACAGGAGAACTTTATTAAAACCACCGCTGCCGATGCCAATAAAATAAAAACCGCTGTCAAGAACGCACGCCAGGATGTGATCAACAAGGGCAAGGAAGCCAATGATAAAGATACGATCGTAATAAAAAGTGAGAACAAAAGGGTTCCTGATCAGCAGCTTCAAGTGATAGATCTTGCTCAAGCAAAAAAAGCAAACATTCCGATCGTATGGGAAGATTCTACGGATGCCTATCCTACACTTGAAAGAGAAAGGCCGACGGCTTACATCATGCCTCCGGCTTACCACAGCATTGCACGCAAGCTGGAAACACTCGGAGTTAACGTTCAGAAGCTGCAAGGACCTGTCTCCAAATCTGTGGAACGATACAAAGTAACCGGTAAAAAAGTTTCCACCACTTTAGAAAACGGGCATTATACGAATGAAGTAACGACAGATGTGAAGGAAATTGTCCGCTCCTTCCCTGCCGGAAGCTATGTCTTCAGCATGGGACAGCCAAACGCAAACTTTATTGCGCTTGCACTGGAACCTGAATCCGTCGACAGCTATGTCACCTTTAACTTCATCCCGACAGATGTTGGCGACGAGCTGCCGATTTACCGCTACCTGAGCGAAAGGAAACTGGATGCGAAATAACAAAAAAGCTTCAGCACGGCGGAATATCCGGTATGCTGAAGCTTTTATTTATTTAAGCTCTTAATGTATTTTCGTTCCCTGAACCTGAATGCGGACCACTTCTCATCAACAGAGACAAGTGATACACCTTCATAACCTTTTTCCTTTAGCACATCCCAGCCTTGATCACGGCTGATATCGCTTTTAATTTTGGAACTTTTCTTCGGGTAAGCCACCCAGAGTAAGCCGTCATCCTTCAAATGATTTGTCACATCAGCAGCAAATTGCTTAAGGTCTCCTGAATCCTTTGCAAAAAGCAAAATCGTATCCAGTTCTCCTTCAGGCCGATCAATAAGACTTGCCCCTTCAGGAAACTCTTCTTTCGGGAGGCTAAAACCTTCTGGCGCGTTCAGTACAGCCACCGAATAGCCTTTTTTAATCTGTAATTTTTTCAAAAGACCCATCGTCAGTTCGTCCTCTCTGGTTTTAGAATCGTAAAGTCCTGCCATTCATACGGAAGAAGCGCCTGATACTGCCGGGTTAAAAACCGGTCATCAACAAGAACGATCGTCCCACGGTCGGTTTCTGAGCGGATCAGTCTGCCCCCAGCCTGCAGCACCTTATTAATGCCAGGATATACATACGAGTAATTATAGCCATTTTTCCCTCGGGATGAAAAATAATCCTTAATGATATTTCGTTCCAGCCCGAGCTGAGGAAGCCCGACCCCAACTACAATCACACCGTTAAGCCTGTCACCGACAAGGTCCACACCTTCTGAAAAAATGCCGCCCATCACCGCAAAACCGATAAGTGTTTCCTGCGTATCTGCCTGAAACGAGTTTAAAAACTGTTCCCGCTCCTCTTCTGACATTCCAGTCGACTGAACTATTGATTTTAGAGGGAAATCCTCATTTAAAAACTGTTCGTACACATCGTTCATGTATTGATAGGAAGGGAAAAACACAAGAAAGTTTCCTTTATTTTCTTTCACAACCTGATAAATCATGTCTGCGATCGGCTCTCTTGTTTTTTCTCTGTCACGGTATCTTGTGGATAACGGCTGGATATAGATTTGAAGCTGTTCCCGTTCAAATGGCGATGGAATGGCCAGTGCATAATCTTCATCACGAAAGCCGATCATATCCTTGTAGTAATCGATCGGTGTAAAGGTGGCCGAAAAAAAGATACTCGAACGATAACTTTTGCCCATTTGTTGAAGCAGAGCAGAAGGATCGAGGCAAAACATTTTAATCTTCACTTCACTTCTTTCATATTCCGCATATGTGACATACCGCTGGTCATAGAGCTTTGAGATACGGATAAAGCTTTGTGCGGCAAAGTACGTATCGAGCAATAGCTGCTGACCCTCTCCCTCTTTTTGGATCAGCAGTTCTTTTTCTGCAGAAACAATAAAGGTTTCCAAAAGCTCTATCAGTTCTTCCGGCTTGTCGTTCATCACAAGGCTTCTCGCATCACCGCATCTTTTTTTCATAGAAAGACCGAAGTCATTGACGGTTTTAGCCGCCCTTTGGAGCTCTGCATTGCTGCCTTTATATTCACGCGAAACGTTCAGAAAAGCCGACTTGTAAATTTCAGCAGAATACATTTCCCGGCCCCGGTCGACAAGATTGTGGGCTTCATCCACGAGCAAGGCGGTTTGCTTTTTCTGCTCTTCAAAGAAACGCTTTAAAGATACCCTTGGATCAAATACATAATTGTAATCACAAATGACCGCATCGGCACCATACGCCAAGTCAATGGAAAACTCGAACGGGCAAAGCCGGTGTTTGATCGCATACTCCTGGATCGTTCTGCGGTGAATGACCGTTTCGTTCGCCAAAATGTCCAGCACGGCGCCGTTTACACGATCATAATATCCATCAGCAAACTCGCAGTACTCTTTTTGGCAGACTGCCTTATCCTTCAGGCACATTTTGTCCTTGGCAGTCAGGGTGACCGTGTGCAGGCGAAGGCCTTTTTCCTGCATGAGCAAAAAAGCTTCCTCAGCCGCCTCTCTTGTGATCGTCTTTGCCGTCAAATAAAAGAAGCGCTGCATCAGGCCTTCACCGATGGCTTTAACTGCAGGAAATGTGGTCGACATCGTTTTACCGATTCCTGTCGGTGCCTGGGCGAACAGATTTTTACCTTCGGCGATTGTCGTGTAGACCGCCCCTGCCAGTTTCCTCTGCCCTTCACGGTACCGGTCAAATGGAAACGGCAGCTCTTTGATACTGTAATCCCGTTCTTTCCGGTGGCTTACCAGCAGCTGGGCATAAGGTGCGTATACTTTTACTGTTTCCTCAAGAAAAAGTTTGAGCTCATCAAGGAAAAATACTTTTTTAAACCGCTTCTTTTCCTGGGTTTCCACCTGCACGTATGTCAGCTGGACATGTATGGCATTGAGTCCGTGGTCCGAGGCATATATACAGGCATAAACCTTCGCCTGTGCCCAATGGACAGGATAGGTATCCTCTTCAATGGTATTCAAGTCACGAGACGTTGATTTTATTTCATCAATCGTTACCTCATCATCAGAAAAAAGCAGACCGTCGCATCTTCCTTCAATAAGAAAAGAAAGATTGTCCTGGACCATTTCGATCTGAACAAACACTTCTTTCTGATCAGATTCTGCGTATGTCTGCTGTATTTTTTGATGAGCTCTCGTACCTTCCGCCAGCGTGCTGGCGGTACGGAAACGCGAATCGATGCTTCCGCTTCTGTATACGTATTCGACAAGGCCTCGAACCGAAACTTTTACAATGTCCAACATGTTATCACCATTCCATAAGTTCTCTTAAGAGAAGTGTAACAGAAATAGGGAGCTATAGGCTGATTTGAACGTTTTGCACAGCCGGCAGCCGCAATGTAACTTCCGTGCCCTTTCCGACTTCGCTTTTGAAAGAAACTTTGCCTTGCATAGATTCTATGATTCTAACAGACACCGTCGTTCCCAGCCCTGTTCCCTTATCTTTTGTCGTATAGAACAGCGTACCGATTCTCGAAAGCTGTTCTTCCGTCATCCCTTTGCCTGTATCCGCTACGGTAATCAATGCCTGATTTCCCGATAGTGCAAGACTGACAGTGACTGTCCCCCCGGAAGGTGTCGCTTCAATCGCATTTTTAATAATGTTAACGAACGCCTGCTTCAGCTGATTTCGGTCTGTGAACAAAAAAAGTGACGGCTTTAAATCGCTTTTCAGCTCTACGCCTTGCTTGAGAGCCAGCGCATTGAGAAGCATAACAACATCAGACAGGACTTGTGACAAGGAGAAATCTTCCAGCTTTTTAAATTCTGGTTTGGCGAAATTTAAATAGTCGCTGATGATTACCTCAGCACGCCCTAATTCGCTTAACACGAGCGGAATATACGGGTGGTTATTGTCTTTATCATCCTGTTGCATAAGCTGAAGGAACCCCTTTACAACGGTAAGAGGATTTCTCACTTCATGAGCAATCGAGGCAGCAAGCTCTCCCATCGTGTTCAGCTTTTCTGCCTTTTCAATCTCCTGCTTCATCAAGGAACGTTCAATGACCAGCTCATTCAGCTTAGAGGCTGTTCCTACTCCTATCACCTGAAGGATGCCGAACGAAAGAACATGAGATATCGTTGTCATGAAATCCCCATCTGCTGTTCCATAAAAAAAGGTATAGGAAATGAGGATTGCAAATTGGACAAAAGAAGGCCAGACGCCCATTAACATTGCTGCCTTCACCCGTTTACCTGCATGATAGACACTGAATTTTTTGCTGAACAAAAATGGGATAACCGTGGCTAATACAACTCCGGCCAATGCAAACACCACTGCATCCCCGCCCATTGCAGCTCTGACGATTAGAATTGTACCCAAAACCATTCCGCCTGCTATTCTACCTCCATAAAGAAAGGCAAGCACCAGAGGGGCGTACCGTAAATCCCAATAGAGGTCTCCTTCGTAAAAAGCAAACAGAATACAAAGTGTTGCAGAGATACTTTGCAAGGTTCCGTAGAGGTAAGGGGATGTTGAAACCTGCTTTTTCTCAAAAAAGAAACTGTAGCTTAAGATTGGAGCCAAAACAATCAGCACATGTAGAAGGAGTTTTTCTATCAGCATCAGTTTATCTCCCAACGAGTTTAGTTACCTATTAATTACGACAAAAAATTACTTTACCCTGCCAAAAAATGAGATAATTGTCCTATTCTGAAATTAAAAAAAGGGGCTGTCCAGAAAGTCGAAAATTGACCCTCAGGCAGCCCCTTTTTGGCTTGAAAAATCTTCAATGAAAAGTTAATTGAAGTGGAAGATGCGAGACTCCTCGAAAATGAACTTCACATTTTCTTCGTGCGATAAAAAGCTGCCGGAGCCTTCCTTGTCCTGCGGGACTAGCGAGACAGGTAAGACTCCCGCCGGTGCTAGCACCAAAAAGTAGGCGTTCACGCCGGTAAGGCTCACCGCACGCCCCGCGAAAGTAGGAGCTCGCGCCGATAAAAGCAAGCAGCCTGGAACGGAAATCAACAGCTTACAGACTTCTTGGACAGCCCCTCTTAGTTACGATGCCTTTTTCTTTGTGCTCTTTTTATCTTTTACTACTTCAAAAATCTGAACAGATCCTGCTTTAGAGACAATGGTCAGATCGTCTTTCTTTCCAGGCCGGATAACATCCTTTTTGTTCCATACATTCTTTAGTACGAGATCATTCTTATCATCAAATGATTTCTTCAATGTTACTTTTTCTTCACTTCCGTTGTTCAGAACAACAAGGAAGCGGTCATGCTTATTGCTTCTTTCATAAATGATGACTTGGCCATCAGAATACCACTCTTTATACTTTCCTGTACGGAGCGCAGGTTCATCGTTTCTCAGTTTAATTAGTTTCTTATAATACTGCTTTAAGGAAGCATTTTGATGCGCTTTATCCCATGGCATCATCTCTCGGAAATAGCGGTCCTTCCACTCGTCAACTTTGTTATGATCCTTGCTTTGTGATAAGCCAACCTCAGTTCCGTAGTAGATGATTGGTGCTCCCGGAAGTGTAAACTGCGCCGCAGCTGCCTGCTTCAGTTTGTTTACATCACCGCCGGACTCGAATAAAAAGCGCGGCATATCATGGTTGTCCAAGAACGTTCCCATCACATATTCTGAGTTGTATGTTTTTTGGTTCAAGCGGATCGCATCACTCAGTTCATTCATCGACTGCCCTTTTGCGAACACATCAAGCAATGCGCCCTGCATCGGGAAATCCAGAGCGCCGTCAAGTTTGCCGGAGTAAGTGTTGATCTTTTCACGGCTGTCCCAAACTTCTCCATAAATAAAAGCGTTCGGCTTCAGTTTTTTCACAGTATGCCTGAAATCCACCCAGAAGCTATAGCTTGGGCCCTTGGCATAATCGAGCCTGAAACCGTCGAAGCCAAGATCGTTCAGCCAGAAAGGAACGACTTTATTCATCATATAGCTCCGAGTTGCAGGATTGTCGTTGTTCAATTCTGGAAGTTCTGTTACACCGTAGAACGTTTTATAGTCTGTCGGCCATTTCGTAAAGGTGTACCAGTTGTAATACGGGCTGTTTGTTCCATTTTTCAAGGCGTCCTGGAAGAACGGATGCTGGTTGGACGTATGGTTCGGAACAAGGTCATAAACCACTTTCATACCCTTTTTGTGTGCTTCTTTAATAATTTCCTTCATGAGTTTGTTGTTTCCAAAACGCGGATCAATCTTCATAAAGTCTGCCGGATGATAGCCGTGTGAATACGGCCCTTTGTAGATCGGCGAAATCCAGATGGTGTTGACACCAAGATCCTTAATGTAATCAATTTTATCCTTAACACCTTGAAGATCGCCGCCCATCCATCCTTTTAACCGCTCATCATAGGAAAGGTTAGGATCAACAGGCCCATTGTTCATCGGATTTCCATCCATAAAACGGTCTACAAAAATATGATAGATGGAAGCATTTTTTGCCCATTCAGGAGATTTATAGTCATCTACATAATAGGCGAATTCTGTAGCGTCAGCAGACAGAATGCTGTTCGTGTCTGCAAACTGCGAACCTTCGCCGTCTGTATTCCAAACATCGATCTTGTATTTAATCCTTGTGCTGTCTTTTTGTTTTGGAATGGTTCCACTAAGCACAGACTTATATAATCCATCTCCAAGACTTGTTTTCGAGACAGCATACATTGGGACAAAGGTTCCGTTCTTTGCAATGCCCCTTTTCCCTGCAGGAGTGGAACCGTCTGTTGTAAAGTAGATTCCGCCTTTATTCACCTGCCCGTAATGCTCTACTGTCGTCTTGACCATTACATTTTCTTTATGGTTCGGAATGAAAGGCTTATAGTTAAAGTTATGCGTTACGCTCTTCGCAACCGGCACACCGCTCCATTTCTCTACTTCATCATTCACCGGCTCGCCCGCTTCGGTGAATACCGCTTTACGCGGTTCACTTTTTACCTCTTTATACTTTTCATCACCGAGCGCGTAATAATAGGAGAAGGATTGGCCGGGTTCACCTGTTAGCTGGATGCTGTATTTCTGATCTCCCGCCTTTTTCAGGCTGGTTACTGAATAGTTATAACCGTTCAAACTTGTCCCAACGGTTACATTCGCCCAGTCGGGTGTGGATTTTGGAACCGTCACGTTCAGTGTTACTTTCCCTTTGCCTTCTAAGAGAATTATATCTACTTTTCTTTCATCGTCCGGATGAAAGACGAAAACATAGCTTCCTGTCTGTGGTGGCGTAAACTCCAGATTGCTGCCATCCATCCACTGATCGTCTCTTACGTACTTAAACTCAAGCTTGCTGCCTCCGGTAAGCGGAATCGGATTGCTCTTCCATGTCCCATCCTGCTGCATTGTCAGCGGATTATTGTCAGAACTCCAATCCAATGGAGACAAACTTCCCCTTACTACCACTTTTTGATAGCTGCTCGCATCAGCCGTTTTAGGCAGCTGAACCAATACGATCCCTAAAAGCAGCACCAATGACATCAATATGCCAAATCCCTTTTTCAAATAGACTCCTCCTTTTGAGCAGTTTGTGCAACTATGTGCAAACGCTTTCACAAACCTTTACTAAAAGTGTAGCCGCGATGACAGAATTATGCAATAACTATTTCAAAAAAAAGACAGGCATGTGCACCTGTCTTTCCTGCTGGTTTAAGAGACTTGTTCTTTATCTGGCTCTTTGTACTCTTGTTCCCAGTATTCAGCATTTTTAATGCCTAATCGAACAGAGTTAAATACCGGATCAAGGCCTTGCTTCTTCTGCTGCTCATAGTCTTTTAATGCTTTCAATGCAGGCTTGGCCAGAATAAGGATGGCGATGAGGTTTAGCCATACCATGATCCCTAAACCTGTATCACCAAGCTTCCATGCAAGCGCCGCTTCCTTGATGGAACCATAAAAGGTTGCTGCCAGAATGACTACTTTTAATAGCGGAACAGCCCATTTATTGTCCCGTCCTCTGATAAGGTAGGCAATGTTAGTTTCTGCAATATAGTAGTACGCCATAATGGTCGTAAAAGCAAAGAAGAATAATGAAACAGCGACAAATCCTGAGCCGAACCCAGGAATCACCTGTTCGACCGCAGCCTGTGTAAACCCTGGTCCCGGTTCAACGCCCTTCAGATTATCATAAAGATAAGATCCATCTGCTGCTTGCGTGTTATACATCCCCGTAAATAGAATCATAAACGCTGTAGCCGAGCATACAAGAAGTGTGTCGATATAGACGGAGAATGCTTGTACCAGACCTTGTTTTGCAGGATGAGAGACTTCTGCCGCCGCCGCGGGGTGCGCCCCTGTTCCCTGACCGGCTTCATTGGAATAGATCCCGCGCTTTACTCCCCACTGAACAGCCATACCAACAATTCCCCCGAATACGGAATCTGCAGCAAAAGCACTCTTGAAAATTAAAGCAAATACATGAGGCAGCTCTGTGATATTCATTGCAACGATAATGAGTGATACGGCAACATAACCAATGGCCATGAACGGCACCACATACTGTGCAACATTCGCGATCCGTTTGACCCCGCCAAAAATAATAATCCCAAGAAGAGCAATGATAATAAGTCCGGTAACTGAAGTATTGAACCCAAACGCGTTTTTAACACCTGCAGCAATAGAATTGGATTGTACTCCTGGCATGAGGATTGCCATGGCAAGCACTGCTGCAAAGGCAAAAAGAATACCATACCATCGCCAGCCTGTCCCTTTTTCAATATAATACGCAGGACCACCGCGGTACTCCCCGTCCTGTTTTACTTTATAAATCTGTGCTAAGGTCGACTCGATAAATGCTACTAGGTCTTTAGATGCCGAATTCAATGTTTTATGTTTGTTTTACAAATTAGGGTTAGAGGAATACTATTTTTAACGATATCAACGGAAGGATGTGTTCAGGATGGAAGAGACAAAAATGAAGAGGCACTGCAGCCATTGCAATCAGGAAACGATGCACATTGTTCGTGAAGATGCACTCGAACTCGAATATACGTGCACCAACTGCAAACATACAGAAACAGAAGTGAAAACGTTCTTTTGATTTATACGAAAAAAGGGGCTGTCCTGAAAGTCGAAAATTGACCTTCAGCAGCTCCTTTTTGGATTAAAAATCTTCAATGAAAAGTTAATTGAAGTGGAAGATGCGAGACTCCTCGAAAATGAATTTCACATTTTCTTCGTGCGATATAACGCTGCCGAAGCCTTCCTTGTCCTGCGGGACTAGCGTGACAGGTGAGATTCCCGCCGGTGCTTGCACCAAAAAGTAGGCGTTCACGCCGGTAAGGCTCACCGCACGCCCGGCGGAAAAGGCGAGCACCCTGGAACGGAAATCAACAGCTTACAGACTTCTTGGACAGCCCCTTCCACTTATTTTAATAGCTTCTTAACTAACTTTAACCCGTTCTTTGCAGAAGGATATCGGAAGGAGAAATCAAACCGGTTTGTTTGCTTCAGCACGCTTTTAGAATGAGAGAACGTTTCAAAGCTGTATTTTCCGTGGTAGTTCCCCATCCCGCTTTCTCCAACACCGCCGAACGGAAGGTAAGGTGTGGCGATATGCATGAGAGCATCATTTATGCAGCCTCCACCGAAAGAAACACGCCCCGTAATCTGGTCCTCCGTTTCCTTGTTTTGTGTAAACAAATAGAGAGCAAGCGGCTTCGGGCGAGAGTTGATGAACGTGATCGCCTCATTCAATGAAGTATATTCCATAACCGGAAAAATCGGGCCGAAGATTTCCTCTGTCATAACTGGAGAATCAGGGCTTACCTTATCAAGCAAGGTAGGCGCAATTCTATTTTTGTCATCCGATTTTTCTCCGCCGAAAATTATCGTCCCGTCGTTCAAGTAACCCGTTAGTCTGTTATAGTGGTGACCATTTACTATTTTTGAGTAAGAGCTGTTTTCAATCGGCTGCTCTCCGTAAAATTCTTTAATCGTCACCTTCATTGCCTCAATAAGTGCAGCTTTTACATTCGTATGGACAAGCAAATAGTCTGGAGCAATACACGTTTGCCCCGCGTTCATAAATTTACCGAAAACGATTCGTTTCGCCGCAAGCCTGATGTTGGCATCTTCATGTACGATCGTAGGACTTTTCCCGCCAAGTTCAAGCGTGACAGGAGTTAATTTTTTGGAAGCAGCCTCCATGACAACTTTTCCAACCCGTACACTGCCCGTGAAAAAAATGTAATCAAATGGCTGATCTAGAAGAGCTTGACTCGTTGATACTCCACCTTCTGCCACTGCGATATAAGACGATGGATATAGCTCCTGCAAAATATCTGCAATCAGCGCAGACACATTCGATGTCAGCTCTGAAGGCTTGATAACAGCCGTATTTCCTGCAGCAATCGCACCGACAAGCGGAGATAATGCAAGCTGAAACGGATAGTTCCAAGGAGCAATGATCAGCACCGCACCATAAGGCTCCGGCAGGATATAACCTTTTGATCCTGTATGTGTTAAAGCGGTCCGTACTTTTTTCGGCTTCACCCATTTTCTTAGGCGCTTCATCGTAAAATTAATTTCTTCATATAAAATTCCAATTTCTGTCGAATATGATTCAAGTTCCGATTTATTTAAATCAAGTGCAAGAGCCTTGACGATCTTCTGTTCATTCATCTTTACTCCAGCTTTCAGCTTTTTCAGCTGTTCCAAACGGAAGTCTATGCTTTTTGTTTCCTGGGATGCAAAATAAAATTTTTGATTCTGCAGAATTTGATTAACTTCTGCTGCTGATGCTTCTTTCATGATACATACCCCTTTTCCATTGTCATGATCATATGTTTAAAAACTTAAACATATGATCATGCAAGGTTACTATAGTTTCTTTCCAAATAAAAGTCAACACCAAAAAGGTGCCTGACACTGCCATGCCTGGCACCTTCTAATAATTAAAATTGAGCAGTTTATACTCCAGAAATTCATCCATACCGTACTTCCCGCCCTCGCGGCCCATCCCGCTTTCTTTCATACCGCCAAACGGTGCCTGCACATACCCGACTTTTGTTCCGTTAATGCCGATCATCCCAAATTCCAGTCGATCTGAAACCCTGATAGTCCTTCCAAGATTTTTCGTATATACATAAGCAGCCAAACCGTAGACCGTCTCGTTCGCCTGTTCGACAGCTTCGTCTTCTGCCTCAAAGGGGATGAGGGGAATAACAGGGCCGAATGTTTCTTCCTGGAAGATTTTCATCTCTTGTGTGACATCACACAGGATGGTCGGTTCAAAGAAATTCCCTTTTTTGTATACGCCGTTCCTAAGTGGGTTGCCTCCTGCTATAATTTCGGCTCCTTTATGTACGGCATCTTCGACTTGGATCTGTACCTGTGAGAGCGCCGCTTTATGGATGAGCGGCCCGATCTCTACACCCGGCTCTAATCCATTTCCGATTTTCAGTTCTTTTATTTTTTCAGTTAACAAAACCGTAAATCGGTCAAGCACAGTTTTTTGGACAAATACACGGTTAGCACACGTACAGGTCTGACCATTGTTTTGAAACTTATTTCGTATTAAACCATCAACCGCAAGATCAATGTCTGCATCATCAAATACGATAAAAGGGGCATGTCCCCCAAGCTCGAAAGAAACCTTTTTCAGTTTTTTTGCAGCTTGTTCCATGAATTGCTTTCCGATCTGAGCGGATCCTGTAAAACTGATTTTTCTGACCTTATCATGGTTCACAAAGACTCCACTGATTTCCTTTGCATTTCCGATGACCAGATTGGCTGCACCATGCGGCAGACCAGCCTTTTCAAAGATTTCAAAAAGAGCAATGGCCGACAGCGGTGTTTCAGGGGACGGCTTAATAACCACCGTGCACCCCGCTGCCAGGGCAGGAGCCAGTTTCCTTGTAATCATGGAGAAGGGAAAATTCCATGGTGTAATGGCCGCCACAATGCCGACCGGATGCCGCTGAACAAGAAGTCGCTGGTTTTGTTCAGAAGAAGGAAGGATCTCACCATAAATTCGCTTTGCTTCCCCAGCATACCAGAGGACATACTCAGCACCCAAGAGGACTTCCCGTTTCGCCTCGGCAAGCGGCTTCCCTTCTTCCATCGTTAGGATTTTTGCCAGCCGGTCCGCATCTTCTATAATTAAGTTATAGGTGGTTCTCAAGTAGTCAGCACGTATTTCCGCTGTTTCTGCTGCCCAATGAGGAAAAGCTCTTACAGCGGCATTAACCGCTCGCTCTGCGTCTCTTTCACCGCCAAAAGCGACACTTGCGATGAGCTCCCCGGTCGCTGGGTTTCTCACAGGATGACGTTCTCCCTTTGCCGCCTCTAACCATTCTCCGTCTATGAACATTTCCGTCTTTACCAAAGCAGCAATATCAGCCTCCATATCGTGTCCTCCTAAATGACTCCATCAGCCTTGGCCGTACTTTATAACAGTACGATTCTATTCCCTGCATCGAACAACTATAAACAGGTGCCTGGCACTGGATTACAGTGCCAGGCACCTGAATGGTAACTTCCTAGCCGATCTCCCTTTGGAGCTGGCTGTGGTAAAGCTCGGAGTAAAAGCCTTTTTGCTTCAGAAGTTCATCGTGAGAGCCTCTTTCAAGTATTCCTCCGTCTTTTAACACGAGGATCTGATCGGCTTTTTGAATGGTGTTCAGCCTGTGGGCGATAATAAAGCTCGTCTTGCCTTCCATGAGCCGCTGCAAGGCTTCCTGAATTTTCATCTCTGTGATCGTATCAATGCTGCTCGTCGCTTCATCCAAAACGAGGATGACAGGATTGGACAGGATGGCTCTTGCGATGCTTAACAGCTGCTTCTGCCCCTGGCTGATGCCGCTGCCATCCTGTTCAACCATGGTCTCGTACCCATTAGCAAGTTTTGTAATAAAGGAGTGGGCATTCGCCTCTTTTGCTGCTTCCCTGACTTCCTCATCAGAAGCATCCAGCCTTCCGTAACGGATGTTTTCCATAATGGTCCCTTCAAAGAGGAACGGATCCTGCAGCACAAATCCCATATGCTCCCGAAGTGCCTTGCGCTTAATCCCCGTGATTTCGCGCCCGTCCACGAGAATGCTTCCGCTGTTCGCATCATAAAAACGGGACAAAAGATTGATGATCGTCGTTTTCCCCGCTCCCGTCGGACCGACCAAGGCGACCGTTTCACCTGGTGAGGCATGAAATGAAATATCATTGACGGTATTGCCTCCTTCTTCATAGGAGAATGAGACATCCTTAAATTCAATCTCTCCATGAACACCCTCCAGATCTTCGTTTCCTTCTTCATCTTTCGTCTCTTCTTCCTCATCCAGCACTTCAAACACCCGCTCCGCTCCTGCAACAGCTGATAAGAGCGTATTAAACTGGTTGGAAAGATCATTCAGCGGGCGGGTAAACTGCCTCGAGTATTCGGCAAAGATTACGATGGTCCCGATCGTGACCATCCCTTTTAAAGCTAAAACGCCACCTGCCCCGGCAATTAAAGCAAAGCTGACGTTATTCAAAACATTCATCAGTTTGGGAATGAAACCTGAATACGTTTGTGCCCAAAACCCGGATTCCTTTAATTTATCATTTTTCGCCAAAAGCTCAGCAATCACACGATCTTCCTGAGAGAAGGCTTTTACGATCCGCTGTCCTGAAACGGTTTCCTCGATATAACCGTTCAGTTCCCCAAGGTTTCTCTGCTGTTCCTTAAATAATCGGCCTGTACGGCTTGTGATCCACCGCATACCAAGGAACATAACCGGCACAATCACAAGGGTGATCGCAGTTAGGAGCGGGCTCAGCCAAAGCATGAATCCAATTGTTCCTAACAGAGTCAGTACACTGGAGAAAATCTGGATGACCGAAGAGTTAAGTGTGGAGCTTACATTCTCAATATCATTGATGACCCGGCTCATGATTTCTCCATACTGGCGCTGATCGAAGAACGGGATCGGCAATTTGTGAAGATGGCGAAACAGCTGAGTCCTCATCGAGAAGACCGTATTCTGTGCAATTCCGATCATCCAGTAGTTCTGAAGCCATAGCGCTCCGGAGTTCAGGATATAAATAGCCAGTAAACCGGCAAGAAGCCTTAAAAGGCCGCTGTTTTCTTTTGTAATAATATAATGGTCAATGGCCTTTCCGATCAAAAAAGGGCCAAGAAGACCGAGAATTGAACTTAGGACAACCATGAAGAGGACGAGCCATAAGCGACCCTTCTCACGGGCCAGATAGCTCCAGATCTGCTGAAGTGTTCTTCGCCAATCCTTTGCTTTCTCTTTTTTTCTTCTCGGTACGGCTTCCTTCGCCATCACCTCTTGAACGACAGCCCTTTTATGCCGGAACGGTTCATTCAAACCCTTGAGCATGCTTTAACGACTCCTCTCCAAACTGAGATTCGAAGATTTGCTGATACAGGCTGGAGCGCAGCAGCAGGTCCTCATGTTTTCCTTCCATCAGCAGCTTGCCGTTTTCAATCAGCAGGATTTTATCCGCTTCCATTGCTGTAGCAATCTTTTGAGTGATAATCAGGATCGTAGAAGGATAGTTTCTCAGTGCACCGAGGAGTTTTCCTTCTGTTTTCAAATCAAGAGCACTTGTACTGTCATCAAGCAGCAGAATCTTCGGCTTTCTGACTAAAGCCCGTGCAATGGAAAGACGCTGTTTTTGTCCCCCAGATAAATTGACCCCTTTTTGCCCGAGTTTGGTTTCATATTGTTTTGGCAGAGACGCTATGGTTTCAGCAATCTGGGAATTCTCAGCAGCTGCCCTAATCTCTTCCTCGGTGGCGTTTTCTTTTCCCCACGCTATATTCTCCTTTACGGTTCCTGTGAAAAGAAGGGCTTCCTGAGGAACAAGGCCGATCGCACTTCTTAGATGCTCGAGCTTTATGCGTGATATATCCATTCCATCAATCTGAATCTTTCCCTCATCTACATCATAAAGTCGGGGAATCAACTGAAACAGCGACGACTTTCCGGACCCTGTCGCTCCCATGACTGCGACAGTCTGTCCTGGTTCAGCTTTAAATGAAATGTGCTCCAGGACTTGTTTTTCCGTCCCAGGATAATGAAAGGATACTTTCTGAAACTCAATTTCACCTTTGAAATCAGGACGGACTATTTCTGAATCTTCATGGTTAACGAGATCCACCTCGGTATTGAGCACATCAGAAATCCTGTTTCCTGATGCCTTTGCTCTTGAAAAAGCCATGATGATCCACGAAAAAATAGAAAAAGTTGACGTGATTCGTGTGCTGTAGTTGATGATGGCTACTAGATCACCGACCTTTGCATCTCCCGTATTGACTTGAACACTGCCAAACCAAAGGATACATAAGATGGCGATATTCATAACGAGAAGCAGGATCGGATTCGTAGACTCCATCAGCCTCAATGCGAATGCTGTATTATTCTTAAGCTTGCTGTTGGCTTCGGTAAACCGTTTGACTTCATGCCTGCTTCTTAAGAAAGCTTTAATGATGCGGATACCTGAAAGGTTTTCCCGCATGACGCCATTCACTTTATCCAGGTTTTCTTGAACAGACTTGAACAATACGCCTCCTTTTTTCAAGACCCACATTAAAAATACAAATAAAATTGGAATAGCCACTGCTATGAAAATGGCCAATTTCGCGTCTACGACAAATGACATGACGAGTCCGCCTATGATCATTAAGGGAGCTCTCAGCATGACCCGCAAACTCATAAACACCGTGTTTTGCATCTGGGTCACATCATTGGTCATTCTTGTGATCAGAGACGTAGTAGAAAACAGGTTGAAATTCGCAAATGAGAACGCTTGAATTTCCGTAAACAAATGCTTCCTGAGATCATATCCGTAGTTTTGACTGACATGCGAAGCATAGAAGGAATTGATTACACCGGCTGCAAACGCGCAAAGCGATATGCCAACCATGACTCCTCCCCACACCATGACCACCTCAAGATCTTTTTTCAATATCCCATTATCAATAATTTTGGCGATCAATAAGGGCTGCAAAAGCTCGACAGCCAGCTCAACAAGCATCAAAAACAAAGCAACAGCAACCTGCAAGCGGTAAGGTTTTAAAATCGACAGGACTTTCAAGACTGCATCATCCTCCAGAGCCATCTGTAAAAAAATATAATAATATGTATTGTTTACTTACTTAATCATACCTTTTCTGGATAATTTATTAAATAATTTGAACTTTTCGAAGCATCTCGATTTCCTTCATTTATGGAAAGAATGATATAATTCAAAAGAAAATGGACTGCAGGAGGTGTTTACAGTGAATGGACAGAACCGGAAAGACATCTCTCCAGGACTCGAGGTTAATATTGTTTTAAAACAAGATCAAAGAAGTGGCAAACTCACAAATGGTATTGTGAAGGATATCCTGACGAACGCTGCTTTCCATCCGCACGGAATTAAAGTACGGCTCCAAAATGGACAAGTAGGCAGAGTGAAGGAAATAATCAGCAATTAGAACTAGCGCTTCAAAACAAGGAGGAACCAAAATGAGCAATGAAATAAAAAACAGCGAACTACCGCCAAAAACATGTACGATCGAACGGTTAGTCACCCTTCCTGAGGACGTGGAAAAAGTACTTTCAGGAGAAAAAACAGCCACTCGCCGCAACGGCAGATATGCAGACATCGGGGAAATCATGGAGCTTAAAGGCTCAAACTTTATTGTTGAAAACGTGTATTCCCAGGCGCTTGGCGAATTAACAGACGAGCATGCAAAACAGGAAGGCTTTGAAGATGTGGAAGGCTATAAAAATTCCATTCTCTCGATCCATCCTGGTATGCCTTGGCTGCCTCACATGAAAGTATGGGTTCATGAATTCCGCGCGCTGGAAGAGTAATAGCAGCTCTCAATGAACATGGCCTATCGTGTTTTGCTTTATATTCATATTCTTAGCGTTATCTTATCAGTCGGGCCTTTCTTTATTTTGCTTCCTTTATTAAAGAAGCTAAGAACAGCAGGTCCTGGCAATGAAGAGGCTTACTTGGACTCCTTTAAGGCAGCTGTTCGTCTTGCCAAGCATGCGGGTCATGTCCTTGTTGTCAGCGGGGTATTGCTCGTGCTGATTACGAACCGATCGTGGACAACGCCATGGCTGTTGACCACGATCATCATCTTAATCTGCTCGCTTTATTTTCTCGCAAGAGCCTTTTCGCCAACCATACGAAGGTTTAAAGACCTTAAGGAACAAAGGAATCCTCTTGTAACCAAACTAAAAAAAGCAATTTGGATCTACATGGCCCTCATGATGGCCATGCTATGGTTCATGGTTGCCAAGCCTGTAATATGGTAGAGAAAAAGGAGCGATCCCATTTTTGGATCAGCTCCTTTTTTTCTTTTATCCATGAAAATTTGTCTATACCGCCACCCCGGCGAAAAACTCCTCATACAATGCCAAAACTGCTTTTCTTTCATCGCTCACTCTTACACCGAACATCATACTTACCTCAGAAGAACCTTGATTGATCATTTCGATGTTAACTCCCGCTTTGGCCAAAGCCGTTGATGCACGGGCCGCCGTTCCTACACTTTCTCTCATCCCTTCGCCCACCATCATGATAAGAGCCAAATCACGTTCTACTTTTACATCATCTGCCTGAAGCTCCTCTTTAATCCTTTTAACAATCTGTTCCTCCACAGATTTAGTGAATCGATCCTGCCTGAGAATGATGGAGATGTCATCAATTCCTGATGGCATGTGCTCAAACGATAGGTGAAAGTCCTCCAGAATGCTAAGAAGCCTGCGGCCAAATCCAATCTCGCGGTTCAAAAGATATTTGCTTACATAGATACTGCAAAAGCCATCATCACTGGCAATACCGATAACAGGGCCATTAGCCAGCTCTCTTTCTTTTACAATCATGGTTCCAGGTTTTTTCGGCTGATTCGTGTTCTTCACGTTGACAGGTATGCCAGCTTTAAAGGCCGGCATGAGCGCTTCATCATGAAATACAGAAAAACCTGCATAGGAGAGTTCACGCATTTCACGGTACGTAATTTCACTTATTTCTTTTGGACGGTTAATAATTGTAGGGTTTACTGAATAGACGGCATCCACATCCGTGAAGTTTTCATAAACATCGGCCTTTATGCCGCTTGCCAGAATAGAACCGGTAATATCTGAGCCGCTCCGGGAAAAGGTCACAATCTCACCTTCTCGATTAAAGCCAAAAAAACCCGGGAAAATAATGATACCTTTCCGGTCTCTAAGTCTATATAGAGAGTCATAGGTTTCCGGCAGTGGCTGAGCGTTTCCCGGCTCGTCAGTAACAAGAAGACCTGCTTCCTCGGGATTAACATAATGAGCATCTGTACCTTTGTGCCGAAAATAAGCCGCAATCAGCCTCGCATGGCTGTCCTCCCCGCTCGCCTTTACTGCATCCATATATTTCTGCGGATTACTGCGGTCTCTGTTCAATAATTCCAAGAGGTTCTCTTTAATTTCCGCGACCGGTTCCCTTGGAAGCTGAAGACCTTCAGCAATGCTTTCATAACGGTCAATAATGCCCTGAAACGCGTTTTGGTCTTCTCTTCCTTGAAGATACGCTGCAGCACATTCTATTAAAAGATCCGTAACCTTTGTGTCTTCTGCAAACCGTTTTCCCGGGGCTGACACCACGACTACTTTACGTTCCGGATCTGAAACGACAATATGAAACACTTTTTCCACCTGCTCTGAACACGATAAAGATGAACCACCGAATTTCACGACTTTCATTTTTAACATCCCCTACTATTAGTATTTGCCCGGTAAATTTTAGTTACTATTATTACGCGTTTCAGTATAAGATGCAAGGATATTTTCCATACAGAGAAAACAAATGTCCTCTCTAAAAGAACTAATGATTAAGTATTACTTAACACTCCCGGGCAATATTTGCGGTTTTTCGATTATTTCCGAGGGAATATTCATGAAACAGGGGAAATAATGAAAGGTCCTGTCAGGATTACCCGACAGAACCTTAGAAATCTATTTTACTTGTACTCTTACTGGGTCAAATGGTTTCCTTTGATTCCTTCGTTTTCTACTCAAATGTTCCTTTCACAACTGGTATACCATCCTGAACCATGACCTGCCCTTTAGCAATAACCGTATCAATAGCCAATGTATCTTTAGTTAAAAGCACAAGATCGGCATCCTTCTTCTCATGCACAAAGCCTTTGTTCTTAAGCTTCAATACTTGGGCGGGGTTGGAGGTGATCACCTTTAATGCGTCTTCAAGCGAAACCCCTTCCTGCAGGACAGCATCTCTGACTTCTTTAAACAGCGAAGAAACTTTTCCTACCTGCAGCCCTTTAAATTCCCCATCTTCATTAAAAATTGGAAGACTTGCCTGGCCATCGGATGAGAACGTGATGTTCCAGATCGGAACGCCCTGATCGAGCATCATCTTAAGTCCCTTACTGCATTTCACTTCGCCCTCTTCTAAGAATTTCGGTATGGTGCTCGTCGTCAAATCAACAAAACCGCCCCGCTTGGCAAAGCGGATACCGTCATGAAAAAGTTCTTCGGTACGGTTAATATGAGTCGGATGAAAATGCATGATCGGTATATTCGTTCGTTCGATCAGTTCCTCTATCGGTTGAACCCTCGATTCACCGGCCCCAATATGGACTTCTAGAATACCGGCTTTCCCTGTAAGCAAGCCTCCGTTGCGGGCAGCTGCTGCTATCTTCGTTAATTCCTCAAAAGTCGGTTCAGAAGAACGATGGTCTGAGATAGCGATCTCCCCCACTCCAATGACCTTCTCGATAAAAATAATATCTTCTTCAACCTTGCCTGTGATGGTGCGTACAGGCAGCTGATATGATCCGGAATGGATATAGGTGGTGATTCCTTCTTCATCAAGGGCATGAGCTTTCGCTAGAAGACTCTCCATTTTCCTCGTCGTTCCATCCGTCCCAAGCAGCCCGACCATTGTTGTAATGCCGGCAGTTGTAGCATCAGTCAGCATCAATTCAGGCGTACGTGTTTTGAAGCCTCCCTCTCCTCCACCGCCAGTGATGTGGACATGGGAGTCGATAAAGCCCGGTACAACGAGCTTATCTGTTGCATCGATAACAGTGATCGGCACAAAGCTGTCCGGAATATCAATCTGTTTTCTGATATAGCCGATCTTTCCGCCTGCAAGCAATATATCTTTCTGCCCCAGATGATTCGGGCTGTATACATCTCCATTTTTTATTAAAGTAAGCACTGCTTTGTTCCCTCCAATTTTGTCAATTGCCCCAGCTGTCTATTGTGTACTCGGATAGCAGGAGCGTGCGGTGATTTTACACATCGATTACTTCAGAGGGCATAAATTAATTGTCGAGATTATAAAAAGAAGCCGGCTTTTATGCCGGATTCCTCTTATTTCATTTAGCAAGCTGCCTCTGAATGAAGGTCAGCGTATGTTCAATAATAGCTTCCTGATCATGATCGAGGGTGGCTACATGGTAGCTGTCACTCATGTAATACAGTTCTTTATCCTCTGAAGAGATCTGTTCATAGATGAATTGAGAATTCAGCGGTGGTACGACATGGTCTTCCTCCGAAACGAAAATGAACGCAGGGCACGTTACCTGGTCAAGATGACTCTTAACTTCTTCCATAAGCTTTAAAATTTCCTTCACAGATTGGACCGGTGTTTTTTCATAGGCAAGTTCTAATATACCCTCTTTTTTTATATCCGAACCGATGGCGTCCAGAAAACGGGGCTCTGCAGCATTTTTTAACGGTTCCATCTCCGGGATATCTATAGCCGCATTAATGGGTATGATTCCTTTGATTTCCGGATATTTTTCAGCCAGATAAAGAGTTAACGTCCCCCCCATGGAAAGTCCCGTGACAAAGATCGTATCGCAGCGTTCCTTCAGCCATTGGTATCCTTCCTCCACAGATGCAATCCAATCCTGATGATTGCTTTGTTCCATGTCCTCATAATGGGTACCGTGCCCTTTAAGCCTGGGACCGCAAACGGTATAGCCTGCTTCTGCATAAGCCTTGCCCAAAGGCAGCATGCTTTGTGTTGAACCAGTAAAACCGTGCGAGACCAAAATCCCCACCTGGCTGCCTTCATAATAAAACGCCTCTGCATCTTTTAAAACCGGATACTTTAGTGCCCTGTCTTCCATTGATATCACCTTCCATTTATAGGATTTGTTCACCTAACACTTCGTTTAAAGGAATGAGAGTCCTGCTTGCCATTCGCTTCTGTCTGCATGGATTTCAAGTGCATAACAAAACCCGCTCGAAAAAGCGGGTTCTTTTCTCTAGTCATTCAGTGTTTGAATAAACTGTTCTATGACCTTATTAAATTTCTCACTTTCTTCAAGAAACGGGCAATGGCAGCTTTGCTCAAAGATTTCCAGCCGGGAATCAGAAATGTTTTCCCGCAGATGTTCACCTGCTGCTACAGGTATGAGCTTTTCTTCTCTTCCGAAACAAAGCAAGGTCGGTTTTTTAATTTTGCTTAAAAAACCTCGGTAATCCACAATCGATTGGTCGAACAATACCGCACTCGCAATCGACTCCGGCATTTTAGTAACTTCGGCCATCATCCAGGAAAAATCGTTCTCAGACAGCTCCTCTTTAAACATAAGAGGGACAAAGCCTTCGAGTACTGCCCTCCGATTACTTTGAATGTCTCTCATAAATTGAGTCAGTGCCGGCAGATCAAAAGCACCGATCGGAAAATCCGGCCATTTAAAGTCGGAAGCAAGTTCATCTACAATCACTGTCCCTTTTACGTGGTCTTCCCCAAATTGCTGCAGATAGTCCCAAATCACAAAAGCTCCCATGGACCAGCCAGCCAAAACGACATTCTTTAAATCCAGCTTCTGAATAAACGCATGGACATCGCGCGCATATTGAGCAATTGTGTGTCCGTGATGAACCATGGAGGATTGTCCGTGTCCTCTCAAGTCCAGTGTGATCGTTCGGTAGCTTTTAGAAGGAGCCGAAAGCTGTTTATGAAAAAATTTACTGCTCATCCAGACTCCATGGATAAATATAACAGGTGTTCCTGTTCCCCGTTCTTCATAAAAAAGCTCTACATGGTCTTCAACCTGTGCAAAAGGCATGTGTTATCGCTCCCTTCCTTTAATGGCCTTATCGGCTATATATGCAGCTTCGATTCAGACTTGAACCTATTACTTTACTTTTCTAACATTCGGCCGGTAATTCATGAAGTTATCAAAAGCAAACCCTCTCACCTGTTCTTCGGAATAGTGCTTGAGCAGTTCATTGATTAAATTCTGGCTTTTAGCCGCATTCTCCAAATCCGTTATAAAGTTGGCGATGCCGTCGAAATCAGAACCTAAGCCGATCTGTTTCACTCCACCCAGTCCACAAAAATGGTCAATGTGCTTTATTAAGTCAGGAATAGATGCTTTGACCTGACCTTGATTGATAAAGGGGGGATTATATACCACATGAATCGTACCGCCCTTTTCAAACATCGCACTCGCCTGTTCATCGGTTAAATTTCGCGGATGGTCACAAAGTTCTTTCGAATTGGAATGGCTGGCAAACGGATAATCAGCGATCTCGAGTACATCCCAGAAGGCCATTTCACTTAAATGGGAAACATCTGTTAGAATCTGATGCTTATTATGGAAGTCAACAACCTCTTTTCCAAACACGGTCAATCCTCCGCCCCGCGGTTCTCCTGCCCCGTCGGCAGCCAGGTTCGCCGTGTTCCACGTTAACCCGACAGAAAGAACGCCTAATTGATGGAGGATGTGCAATTTGGAGAGATCATTTCCAATGGCATCTACCCCTTCCAGTGTCAGCATCGCACCAATATCGCCATCCTGAATCCTTTCAAAATCTTCCCAGCAGCGTAAATGCTTCATCTCTGGATTTTTGCCAAGCACTTCTTTATAAAAAAGATTCACCTGGCCAAGTGCAGCCTGAAACTTCTGATCTGACGGAATCTCAGGTTCAATGAAAATAGCAAAACACTGCACTTTTACCTGCCCCTTTTTCAGCCGCTCCTTATTCGTCTCGAGCTCAGGGGCAGATGCAAAGCTTAGCTTCCCTTTTTCTTCATACAGTTTTAATAATGCGTCACAATGAAAATCAATGATATTCATGTTTAACTCCTTCTTGTTTACTCACGTATGTATTTACTTCTTGAAAGACCGCTCTCCTCCTGCCTTTCCTCTATTTTTATCGGATGACTTAGGTCAATATCCCCAGCGATTTCACATAAAATAAAGAATCCTGCTAATTTTTTTCATTGCAAGAGGAGTTTTGGCACAATATGTCGAAATTATCTAATAACTGACTAGTTCTTTTGATTCATAGTTTGGATACAGAATATAAAAGAAAGGAAAATGCGTATGAAATCTACTAAGGCGCAGGCGGCCCGCTGGCTGTCCCGCCTCATCCATAAAGAAAAAATCGATATGAAAGATGAAAAAATCCGTGACGAAACCTTCTTGTTTACAGTTGAAGGGTTTTGTGAACAAAAACCGGTCTTTTTTATTTGCCGAGATGAAGACGGCTTGCAGTTCGGCTACCACTCTTTTAAGGAGATAGATCCTTCCCGGCCTGCTCCCTCTAAGGTAAAACGGCATCTGATTGAATGGGAGATGCTGGAGTCAGGAAGCAGAGAAGAACGGCAAGAGAAAATATTAAATACATTGGTTTCAACCATCCGTTCACGAAAAAAGCAGTATCGGACGTGCCAATACTGCAGCATTAAATTCCCCCCGGAACAGCGCTTCAACCAAAAAACCTGCCAAAACTGTGCACCATCCCGTTCTCACGCCGTTCACTAACCTTTGCTTTTCGGTTCGGCACCGAGCTGCCTGGCCAGATAAACAATGGACTCATTTATCCGCCAAATATAATGAACGTTGTGTAACAGGCGGAGATGGTTAAGCATTTCATGTTCGCTTGATTTAGACTCTTCCGGCAGGCGTTCCAATTGTCTACGTTCCTCTTCCAAATTGACAATTTGTGCCTGCCCTTCTCCTCTGATCACCGCACTCAGTGCTTCAATATTATCCGTCAGTGAGAGCTGAACATGGTTTATCAGCTCTTCAAACTTTTCGTCCGTGTTCAGCTGGCTTTTTCGTGTTGAAGAAGCAACCAGATGCTTGGCGTAAAAGTTGATGGCCGTCAGAACGGTGAGCTGCTGCTGAATGCCGGATCGGCCAAACCAGCCTCTGTATAACGGGCTTGCGTCGTCTATCAGTGTCTGCAGCAGCTGATCGAGCTCCAGCGCATGATCCGCAAGGTTGAAAGCAGAGTGCTTCTCTCTGAAACGGTCAATATAATTTTCCACGTACTCCTTAAGTGAATTCAGGTACTCTACAGTAGAGGTTGTGACTTTATCCCGTGTTCTCTGCGGATAGACGAGAGCAGATACCGCAAACCCCAATCCAACCCCTGCAACGGTATCAATGACACGCGCTGCCATTAATTGCTCATTGATGCCGCCAAGGAGGATATCATACATCAATGCAAGCAGCATCGTGATCCAGAACATCATCAGTGTATAAGAAATCGGCAGTAAGTAAAAAGCCAGGAAAACACAAATGAAGAGCAAGATAATATCCTGAATACCGGTTAAATACAGGGCGATAATGAAGCCGGCTATTGCACCTAAAAAGGTCCCCACGCTCCGCTGTACAGCTTTGACAAGCGTACGGCCGACCGTTTCCGTTCCGAGAAGGACAACAAAACAGGACAGTAAAATCCAATATTGATGAGCAGGGGAATATATGTGGCCGAGCACAATCGATAAGCCACCTGCGATCAATGCCTGGATGGCTTTTTTGGTCGTAGGACGCATCCCTTCCTCTTCTTCATTCTTTGCATCTTCTTCAGTGTCTTCTTTTTCAAGCGGATCCGAAGTTCCGCCATCACTGCTTGTTCTCTGCAGGGACTGTTGAAGCCCGAACGCCCCATCAATAATATGATTGGCAATCGACTCTATCCTCCGGATCAGGTAAAGCCATTCTTCATTTCTTTTATCCAGCTTCAAAGTACGAAGCAGCTGCCGGAGCGATTGTAAACTGGCTGCTGCGTTCTCCAAGTAATGCACCTGTTCCCTGTTGAGCACTTCGGCCTCACGAATGGATTGAATAACAAGCAGCAGCGAGGAACGTATTGAATGGTTTTCGAGCGCCCGGTGTTCTTTTAGACGTCGTATGGAGGGTGACAAGGTTTCCATCAGCATCGCTGTATCAAAAATGTACAGGCGAAGCTGGCTGGTGCTGAGACCAGGCCATATACCTCCTGGATCTGTAGAACCAAGCTCATTTGAGACTACACGTGCATAATCTCCGAGCTTTTTGACATTCCGGTCGAGATTTGCCAGCCTCTGCTTATCTAATTTAATATCCCTTACGATATCAATGACTATATTCAGCGTAAGATTTGCCTGTATATGAAAAGAACCCATGGAACGTTTTAATACTTCTTCAGGCTTGTCCTTAATGAGGATAAAATTATAAAAGTAAGCAAATAAAATACCTGTTGCTATGGAAGCAAACAGCCAGGGAACCTGAGCGAAAGTAACTTTAAGGAGCATAACAAAATAAAAGGACATGAATGCAATCATGCAGATAGAAAAGTAGCGGCTTCCAAAACGTTGAAGATAAAGCGCTAAAAATACAACAAGAAGTAAAAACAGATCCGCTGCAATCCCCCATTTGGATAGCCATGATCCGGTGGCGAGAGAACATGCACTCGAGGCGGCAAGCAGAACGGTCGTCAGTTTCTGTTCTTTTTCTGTATCATCGTTTACTACAAGAATCCCCATCATCCCTACCACACCAGCAAAAATAGCTGCTGTGATCTGGCCTCCGGCATTCAGTACGATAATCAGCATGACTACTACTGAACTAATGACACTCAGCGTCACTTTACTCGCTGTCCTCAACCGTTTCCTGCCTGGATCTGACGCAAGCAGCCGATACATCCAGTACCTCATTTGATCCCCCCTTCTGCTGAATTAGCTTTTCTGTGCATTATATCGTTTTACGTGAGCTTCACACAATGAATGTAACTTGTAAAATGACTCTTTATTTTATATCCATAATTTGCTGTCCCATAAACCGTACATGCAAAAAAACCGGCTCCAAAAGGAACCGATTTTTTTGCATCTTTTATTAATGTCCGCCAAGATAGGCCATTTTCACCTGCTCGCTTGAAGTGAGCTCCGCTGCATCACCTGACAGCACGATTCGCCCTGTCTCTACGACATAGGCACGGTTAGCGATGGAAAGCGCCAGATTCGCATTTTGCTCCACGAGTAAAATAGTCGTTCCCGCTTTGTTGATCTCTTCGATTATTCGAAAAATCGTCTTAACCAACAGCGGCGCCAGTCCCATGGAAGGCTCATCAAGCAGCAGCAATCTCGGCCTGGCCATCAATGCCCGCCCCATGGCAAGCATCTGCTGCTCCCCTCCGGACAGTGTTCCGGCCTGCTGTTTCAGCCGCTCAAGCAGTCTTGGAAAAAGCTCATACACCTTTTCCAGGTCCTGCTTAATCCCGTCTTTATCTTTCCTTAAGAACGCGCCGAGCTGAAGATTTTCCTCTACGGTCATATTCGCAAACACACGGCGGCCTTCAGGAACATGAGAGATTCCCTGTTTTACAATCATTTGTGCGGCTTTTCCATTGATCGATTTGCCCTCATAAAGGATTTTCCCCTGCTTCGGTTTCAACAGTCCGGAAACAGTTTTAAGCAGAGTACTTTTGCCGGCTCCGTTCGCACCGATCAGCGTAACGATCTCGCCTTGATTGATTTCAAGCGATATGCCCTCAAGCGCCTGAATGTTGCCGTAATAAACGTTAATATCCTCTACCTTCAGCATTATGAAACCTCCTCGCCCAGATACGCTTCGATGACTTTTGGGTTGTTCTTAATTTCTGATGGTGTCCCTTCAGCAATGAGCTGGCCATGGTCAAGAACGTAAATCCGTTCACAGACACCCATGACGAGCGGCATATCATGTTCAATGAGAAGAACGGTCAGATTGAATTGCTCCCGGATGAAGGCGATCAGATTCATTAATTCTTTTGTCTCATGAGGATTCATCCCGGCTGCCGGTTCGTCGAGCAGCAAGAGCTTCGGGTTGGCGGCCAGGGCACGCGCGATCTCTAGACGGCGCTGCTGGCCATATGGAAGGTTCTTCGCCTTTTCATCTTTAAATCTGTCCAAATTAAAAATCTTCAAGAACTCTGTCGCTTTCACGTCCATTTCCTTTTCTCCGGAAAAATGTCCCGGAAGCCTGAAAATCGAGCTTAAAAGAGTATGTTTAGCCTGCGAATGGTAAGCCACTTTTACATTATCAATAACGGACAGTTCCCCAAACAGCCGTATATTCTGGAACGTCCGGCTGATTCCATTTCTCGTAATCTTGTAAGGAGGAAGGTTGTTCAGCCTTTTCCCGTTCAGCGAGATTTCCCCTTCCGTAGGAACATAAACCCCGGTCAGCATATTAAAGAAGGTCGTTTTCCCGGCACCGTTAGGTCCGATCAGTCCTGCCATCTCGCCAGGAAACAATTCAATGTTCACATTCGAAACCGCTCTCAGCCCCCCAAAGCGAATACCGATGTTGTCTACTTTAAGCAACGGTTTGTTTGTTTCCATCCTTCGCTCCTCCCTTCGTCTTCTTTCCTTTGCTGAAGATTGACGTAATCTCTTTCGTCCCCATCAATCCTTGAGGGCGGTACAGCATGACAACAATGAGGACGATGCTATAGATGATCATCCTCGTTTCAGGATAATCCTGCAGGAACGTGGAAACGACAGTTAGAAGGATCGCTGCAATAACAGAACCCGATAAGGAGCCAAGCCCTCCAAGTACAACGAAAATCAAAATATCAAATGATTTCAGGAATCCAAAGTTCGAAGGCTGGATAATGTAGAAGTTATGAGCATACAACCCACCCGCAATTCCAGCAAAGAAGGCGCCGATGACAAAGGCAGTAACCTTATAATAGGTCGTATTGATTCCCATCGCGTCAGCCGCGGTTTCATCTTCCCGAATGGAAATACATGCCCGGCCATGTGTGGAATTTGTAAAATTTACAATAACAAGAATTGCAATGAGCATACAGCCGAAGACCCACGGCCATGTCGTCAAGTGGTTGACCTGCATGCCGCTCGCTCCGCCTACATAATCCAGGTTCAGAAACACAATACGGACGATCTCACCAAATCCAAGAGTTGCGATGGCAAGATAATCGCCTTTTAGCCGAAGACTTGGAAACCCGATAATAAAGCCCGCCAATGCGGCAACCAATCCTCCAACGAGAAGAGCTGCTGCAAAAGGAAGCTCCAGTTTCATAGTGATAATCCCAGACGCATACGCGCCTACGGCAAGGAAACCTGCATGTCCAATAGAAAACTGCCCTGTAATGCCGATGATCAAGTGAAGCGAGACGGCCAATATGATATTAATAGCAATAAAGATCAGTGTATTTACATAAAAGAGGTTCAGCATTTGGCCCGTGATCATGAACTGGATAACACCAAAGATAACGAGAGACAAAACGATGGATGTCCAAAAGAGCTTAGCTTGTTTAAAAATCGCCATATTCGTTCCCCCTTATACCTTTTCTCTTTTATATTTGCCGAACAATCCTGAAGGAAGAAAGATGAGAATCAAGATAAGGACAACAAACGCTGCCCCATCACGCCACAAAGAGTAACCAAACGCACTGACGAGCGATTCGATGACACCCAGCAGCAATCCTCCCACCATCGCCCCGGGAAGAATTCCGATTCCCCCAAGAACAGCGGCAACAAAGGCTTTTAGTCCAGGAATGACACCCATTAAAGGTTCAATCTTAATATAGTAAACTCCGAAAATAACACCCGCTGCCCCTGCAAGCGCAGAGCCGATCGCGAAAGTAGCAGAAATTGTGCGGTCAACGTTAATCCCCATCAGCTGTGCTGCTTCAGCATCAAAGGATACAGCACGCATTGCTTTACCTATTTTCGTTTTATGTACGATGAACTGTAAAATGATCATGAGCGCTACCGAAACACCGAGGATCAGCAGCGACTGGCTGTTAATTTTCGCGCCAAAAATGTGGATAGCATGTTCCGGCAATACATCGCCAGGGTACGCTTCAGGCTGTGCACCCCTTACATAGATAAAGCCGTACTCAATTAAAAGAGAGACACCGATCGCTGTAATCAATGCCGCGATCCGAGTAGCGTTCCTTAGCGGTTTATACGCGATGCGTTCGATCAGCACCCCGAAAATCGCACAGACTGCCATGGCAAGAATCAATGATAAGAAAAACGGGATGTGCAAAACTGTAATGGAATAGAAGCCAACAAAGGCGCCTACCATAAAAACATCGCCATGCGCGAAGTTGATCAATTTAACAATTCCATATACCATCGTGTAGCCAAGAGCAATGAGGGCATAGATACTGCCGAGTGATATACCATTGACCAGCTGTTGTATGAGTTCCATCTCCGACACTCCTTAATATGTCCATTTCCTGAAAACACAGAATAGGGGGACGGAGCCCCCTATTCGTTAAACTGCTCTTATGGATTGATTTTTGTATTAAACTCTTGTTTGCCGTCTTTGTACTCAAGAATAGATGCTGATTTGATCGGGTCATGTTTCTTATCCAATGTCAATTTACCGGAAACAAGGGAAAGATCTTTTGTCTTCGCTAATGCTTTTGCAATTTTTTCAGGGCTGGCATCGCCTGAACGCTTGATGGCATCAGCAAGGTAGTACGCTGTATCATAGCCAAGTGCACTGAAGGCATCTGGAGATTTCCCTTTATATTTCTTTTTGAATGCATTTACAAAGTCTTGAATCTTCTTATCAGGGTCTCCGGAAGAATAGTGGTTCGTGATGTAAGTGTTATTGAGCGCTTCCGGTCCAGCGATCTCTACAAGTTTAGGAGAATCCCAGCCGTCTCCGCCCATGAACGGTGCCGTAATGCCGATCTCACGCGCCTGCTTGATGATCAAGCCGACTTCCTCATAATAGCCAGGAAGGAAAATGAAGTCCGGTTTTGCTGCTTTTAAGCGGGTAAGTGTAGCACGGAAGTCGGTATCTTTAGCGACATAGGCTTCCTCGGCCACGATGTTGCCGCCATTTTTCTTATAAGCAGATTTAAACGCTGAAGCCAGCCCTTTGGAATAATCGCTCGCACTGTCGATGAACACGGCCGCTTTACTCGTTTTCAATTTATCTGTCGCAAAGTTCGCAGCCACTGTTCCCTGGAACGGATCGATGAAACATGTACGGAACACATAATCATTTACTTTGCCGTCTTTATTTGTGATATCAGGGTTTGTTCCTGTCGGTGTGACGAGCGGAACTTTGTTGCTTTGAGCGATCTGTACCTGAGCCAGTGTATTCGTACTCGTTGCAGCACCGATTACTGCCGCTACTTTATCCTGGCTTACGAGCTTCACTGCTCCGTTCGTCGCTTCTGCCGCTTCCGATTTATTGTCTACTTTCACAAGCTTGATTTTCTTGCCTTTAATCCCCTTTTTATTGATTTCGTCCAATCCAAGCTGAAGGCCTTCTGCGATAGATTGACCGTAGGAAGCTACGCCTCCCGAGAGCTCAAGGTTGGCTCCGACTTTAATTGTTTCTTTTCCTCCTGATCCGCCTGTCGATGCTGCACCGCAGCCCGCCATGACTCCTGCTGATAATGACAAGGAAAGAAAGATCCCAGCAAGTTTTCTCTTCTTCATTTTCTCATCCCCCTATTTTTTGTGAAAATGAAAACTATCTACAATATTTAAATATTGTAAATAAAATCAATATTCTGAAAATATCTTACATGAGATTTCTAAACTCGTCTACCGTATTTTTTCTAGCGCAAAATTCCTGCTTGTTTTCTAAAATTTTATAAAAAAAGACAAAAAACGAAAAAAGACAGGGGATTGATGCGTGATTTACAGGTTTTTTTGTTTATAATAGCTAAGGTAGCTAAAGGTAATTTTGTTTCCTTGCTGTGAATGATATAATGGTGAGATAGAATGTTAACAGAAAGGCTGATACGGGATGGAAGAAAATTCGAATTTTATTAGAAGCATCATTAAAGAGGATTTGGAATCCGGCAAACGGGACACCGTCATCACTCGTTTCCCGCCAGAACCGAACGGTTACCTGCACATCGGGCACGCCAAATCCATTGTTATAAATTTTGGGCTCGCCGACGAGTTTAACGGGCAGACCAACCTTCGCTTCGACGATACCAATCCACTAAAAGAAGACCGTGAGTATGTCGATTCGATCAAAAACGATGTCGCATGGCTGGGCTATGAATGGGAAAACCTTCGCTTCGCCTCCGACTATTTTGAGGAAATGTACAGCCGCGCTGTCCTGCTTATCAAAAAAGGAAAAGCATACGTCGATGATTTGTCACCGGATGAGATCCGCGAATATCGCGGAACGTTAACTGAACCCGGAAAAGACAGCCCGTACCGTGACCGTTCTGTTGAAGAAAACCTTGACCTCCTTGACCGCATGCGCAAAGGCGAATTCCAGAATGGTGAAAAAGTGCTCCGCGCCAAAATCGACATGGCGTCCGGGAACATTAACATGCGTGATCCGGTGATCTACCGTGTATCCCACGCGACCCACCATAATACAGGAGACGCTTGGTGCATCTACCCAATGTACGCGTTCGCTCATCCGCTTGAGGATGCCATTGAGGGTGTAACACACTCTCTTTGTACGACTGAGTTTGAAGAACAGCGTCCTCTTTATAACTGGGTGGTAGAAGAGTGCGAGATGGAAAGCCAGCCTCAGCAAATCGAGTTCGGCCGTCTGAATATCGAAAATACAGTCATGAGCAAACGTAAATTAAAACAGCTTGTTGACGAAGGCTATGTTGACGGCTGGGATGATCCTCGCATGCCGACCATTTCCGGACTTCGCCGCAAAGGATATACCCCTGAAGCGATCCGTGAATTTGTACAGGCGACCGGTGTTTCCAAAGGATCCGGTGCTGTAGACGAAGCGATGCTTGAGCACTTTGTGCGTGAAGACCTAAAGATGAAGGCTCCTCGTACGATGGGTATCCTGAATCCGTTAAAAGTTGTCATTACGAACTATCCTGAAGGACAAGTTGAAATGCTGGATGCGGAAATCAACCCTGAAAACCCTGAAATGGGCACACGCCAAATTCCTTTTTCACGTGAGATCTATGTGGAACAGGATGACTTCATGGAGAACCCTCCAAAGAAATACTTCCGCCTCTTCCCTGGCAACGAAGTCCGCTTAAAGCATGCGTACTTCATTAAATGTGAGGATGTCATCAAAGACGAGGATGGAAATGTCATCGAGCTTCACTGTACGTATGATGTGGAAACGAAGAGCGGCAGCGGTTTTACAGGCCGTAAAGTAAAAGGGACCCTTCACTGGGTGGATGCGTCACAGGCCATTCCAGCTGAGTTCCGATTATACGAGCCGTTGATCCGCGATGAAGATCTGAAGGCTGCTGATGAGAGTGAAGACAAAACGTTTATCGATTTTGTCAACGAAGACTCATTGACCATCCAAGAAGGGTTCATCGAGCCAAACATGACGGACGCGAAGCCGCAGGACAAGTTCCAGTTCTTCCGTCACGGCTATTTTAACGTCGATCCAAAGCATACGGTCGAGGACAAGATCGTGTTCAACCGCATCGTATCATTGAAAAGTTCATTTAAGCTCTAAGTTTAAAGTAAAAACCGGTTCTTTAGGGGCAACTGCCTCAGGCCGGTTTTTTTGTGATTGAATGAATGCTGATGGGAGCGTTGCTAGTTTCCATAATGCCGTTTTGGCGGGTATTTCTGCTGTTTCCGCGGGTATTTTCAAATTTTGGCGGGTACATTTCTGCTTCCGCGGGTAAGTCACTCATTCCGGCGGGTAAATCGCATCATCGCCCAGGCAGGCCATCCAAACAATATCCATTTGAAGGATACAGAAACTTTGGCGTATAGTAGAAACAAAGAAACAAGGAGGAATGCCGCCTGAAAGCCATAAAAGTTTCGCTGCAGATTAAAATACTCGGGCTCGTCCTGCTATTGGGTGCATTGCTGATCTTGTTGCTGACAGGGTATTTCAGTTATAAAGAGAGTAAACAAATTGAAGAAAATAAAGGACGGCTGGCCCTCGAGCTATCAAAATCCATATCCTTCATGCCTACGGTTATTGATGCTTTCAAATCGAGCGATCCATCCAAAACGATACAGCCTCTCGTTGAAAAGATACGTAAACATACTGGTGCTGAATTCATTGTGGTCGGCAACACATCCGGCATCCGCTATTCACATCCCATCCCTTCAGAAATCGGAAGAAAAATGACTGGGGGCGATAATGACAGAGCTCTTAAAGGGGAGTATTATGTTTCACAGGCAAAAGGTTCTCTCGGTCCCTCTCTCAGAGGAAAATCCCCGATCTATAACCAGCAAGGAAAGATCATCGGCCTCGTTTCCGTAGGATTTTTGTTGGAAGACATTCATGAACAGATCATGAACAACTTCTTAAAAGTCCTTTTTGTTTCTCTCATCGCACTGCTGGTTTCTGTGATTGGGAGCTATATCCTTTCTAGAGATATCCGGCGAGATACGATGGGGCTTGAACCGTATGAGATCGCCGCACTGTATAAAGAAAAGAACGCTGTGTATCATTCCGTTAAAGAGGGCATCTTGGCCATTGATAAAGAAGGACGGATAACGAATATGAATCAATCGGCCAAGAAGCTGCTCGATATTGAAGGATCTGTCCGGCATATGAAAGTGGACGGCCTCTTTCCTTCCGCTTATCTTTATGAGGTGTTAAAGCACGGTAATCCCCAAAGTGATAAAGAGATGTTTTGGAAAGATAAAACAGTGATCGTTAACTGTACCCCTCTCTTTCATCAAAACAAGATCAGCGGCGTGGTTGCTTCCTTCCGGGACAAAACAGAGGTGGAGCAGATGATCAATACCCTTTCTGAAGTCAAACAGTATTCTGAAGACCTGCGTTCGCAAACCCATGAGTTTACTAATAAACTATACGTTCTGTATGGTCTCTTGCAGCTTGGTGAATATGAGCAGGCCATCAGTATGATCCAAAGCGAAACACAGGTCCTGCAATTTCAAAATTCCGTCGTCTTTAACCAAATTAAAGATACAAAAGTACAAGCGATTCTATTAGGCAAGCTGGGAAAAGCTTCTGAGAAAAAAATACAGTTTGAGATCGCTTCTGATAGTTTTCTGGAAGAACTGCCGGCACACTTCAAGCTCTCCAGCTTAATTGTTATTCTTGGAAATTTAATTGATAACGCTTTCGAAGCGGTTTATCATGTGAAGAGTCCGAAAGTCACGCTTTTTGTTACCGATATCGGCAGTGAAATTATTTTTGAAATTGAGGATAATGGCAAAGGAATAAACGTTAAAGAAATACCGCTTCTCTTCAATCGGGGCTACACTTCTAAAGACGGAGATGAACCAAGAGGATATGGCTTATCAAATGCGGACGAAGCTGTACGGGATATGAATGGAATAATTGAAGTGCAAAGTAATCCAGGCACTGGTACTGTATTTACGGTGTATCTTCCTAAGAATGATAAGGGAGCTGATTCATATGATCAAAGCAGCCATAGCCGAAGATGATTTTCGAATAGCCGATATACATGAAAAGTTTTTGAAGAAATTCAATGAGATTGAGGTGGTTGGAAAGGCCTTGACCGGAGAACAGACGCTGCAATTGCTGAAAACAACGGAACCCGACCTGCTTCTTCTTGATGTGTATCTGCCTGATATGCTGGGCTCTGAGCTCCTCCCTCTCATCCGTGAGCACTTTCCCAAACTGAGTATTATCATGATTACAGCCGCGACGGAAAAGGAGTACCTTGAGAAAGCCCTGGGATATGGCGCGGAGAATTATTTAATCAAACCCGTGAGCCGGGAACGATTTGATGAGATCATCCAGTCATTTATTAAAAAGCATGCCCTCCTTTCTTCCAGCGAACAAGTGAATCAAAACCTGATTGATTTGATTTTTGATAAGAGGAAACTTGAGCCATCCAAAAAAGGAACCGCCTTCCCAAAAGGAATCGATGAGATCACACTGGGCAAAGTGAAGGCCGTCCTTCAGGCAAAAAGGGACGGGCTTTCTGCAGAGGAAGTCGGAAACGAGATTGGAGCTTCAAGAATTACTGCTCGACGGTATCTCGAGTACCTCTCCTCCATAAACGAATCCAAAGCCGAAGTTGTCTACGGTATTGTCGGCCGCCCCGAAAAGAAATATTATCCCCTGTAGGAGGATGGCGAAATCGCCGTCCTCTTTTAGTTTTCTCATGAACTTTATGTACAAAATTAATTTAAAGTACTTTAATAACTTTATTTTGAAAACGTTTTCATTTCAGAATATTTCGTTTACACTCAACTTACTTACAAAAGGGGTGAAGACGATGCTCGCATTATTAGGTTTTTTAATGATACTTACATTCATGGTTTTAATTATGACAAAACGCCTGACCGCCATGATCGCCTTGATGGTTGTCCCTGTAGTTTTCGCCTTGATTGGCGGATTCGGCAAAGATATCGGACCGATGGCGCTAGAGGGCATAAAAAGTGTAGCGCCTACAGGAATCATGATCCTGTTCGCCATTCTCTTCTTCGGCATTATGATTGATGCCGGTGTGTTTGATCCCATTATCTCAAGCATTCTGAAATTTGTAAAAGGAGATCCTGTAAAGATTGCCATCGGAACAGCAGTACTGGCTTTGTTAATTTCGTTAGATGGTGACGGCACGACGACCTACATGATCACCATCTCAGCAATGCTTCCATTGTACAAAAGAATTGGCATGAGGCCTCTTGTTTTGGCCGGTATTGCCGTATCTGCCTCCGGTGTGATGAACCTCCTTCCATGGGGCGGTCCTACTGCCAGAGCGATGACAGCGCTGCATCTCGAGATGTCTGATATCTTTACGCCTGTAATTCCATCCATGATCGGCGGCGTAGTGTTCGTCCTGTTCATGGCCTTTATTCTCGGAAAAAAGGAACGCAGCCGTGTAGGTGTTCTTGAGATTGATTATAAAACAATGGCGATGCAGGCCGCTGCTGTTGATGCTGACGCTGTCGGTTTAAAGCGTCCAAAGCTCATCGTAGTGAACTATCTGCTAACGATCCTGCTTCTTGTTGCATTGATCAAGGAACTTTTGCCAACAACTGTTTTATTTATGATTGGCTTTGCTATTGCCATTACGATGAATTATCCAAAACTGCGTGACCAGAAAGAAAGAATCGCCAACTATGCTGATAACGCCTTATCTGTCGTCACGATGGTTTTTGCCGCAGGTATTTTCACAGGCATTCTTTCAGGTACAAAAATGGTAGATGCTATGGCCAACACAATGATCACACATGTCCCTGATGCATTGGGTTCACACTTTGCGCTCATTACAGCCATCATCTCTGCACCGTTTACCTTTTTCATGTCCAATGATGCCTTTTATTACGGCGTCCTGCCTTTGCTTGCCAAAGCAGCTGCTGGATACGGCATTGATCCAGCCATGATCGGACGCGCTTCTCTTTTAGGATTGCCGGTCCATCTATTAAGTCCATTGGTCCCTTCTACTTATCTATTAGTCGGCATGGTAGGCGAAGACTTCGGAGACTTGCAGCGAGGCTTCCTGAAATGGGCCTGTGGTGCAACCGCGGTAATGATTCTCGTAGCTCTCGTCTTAACGATCATTCCGTTTTGAGTTTAAAAAGAAAGGAAGGCAGCGTGCCTTTCCTTTCTTTTTTTTGCTTATGATAGTGTGCTAGTTTCCATAATATCGTTTTGGCGGGTATTTCTTCTGTTTCGGAGGGTATTTTTGGATTTTGGCAGGTAAATCCTCTATTTTAGCGGGTAAATGTTTCATTTCGGAGGGTAAATCTATTTACAGGGCTATACCCATTGAAAAAACAGCCAAAACGGCTGTTTTTTCCTATACCCGATAGTAATCCCCGCGCCATTCACTGATTGCCCGCTTAATTTCTTTAGAACGCAAACCTTCTTCAGCTGCTCTTTGGCTCAAAGCCGGCAGTTCTTGATCACTGGCAAAGCGCAAAGCGACAATCTGTCCGGTTGTCAGCCTGGAATCCATGAGCTTGCCGGTCAGTACAAAGTGCCGCAGATTCTCTTCGGCACGGATGGCCCGGTCTTGCGCCTTCAGCGGGTAGCTTCTTACAAGGGCAAATAAAATAACCAGTGACCCTGCCGCTAAAAGCACCACAAAGGCAAGAAGCACATTCTCTCCATTACTCAGCGAACGTACAAAGTAAACCAGTGCTGTTACGAGTGTTCCCAGCACGAAAAGGGACAGGACATAATGAAACAACGGATGCATCCGTGTATGGTTTTGATAGTTTTGATTTTCCATGTTATTTTCCTCCTGATTTTCGAACTTCTTATTCCCACTTAAACGTGAGGCTCGCTACGATAAAGGCACCAATCAGCCAGCAGCCGAGAATCAGGGCCTCTGTTCCCAGGCTCATAAACGAAGCGCCAACATTCATCGTCTCCCTCATCGCAGTTGTTAAGTGAGCTATGGGAAGGATATGCACGATCGGCTGAAGAAATTCCGGCATATTTTTAATTGGAAAGAACACTCCGCCCAAAAACAGCATCGGAAAAGATAGGAAGCCTGCGATCGGTCCTGCACTTTCCGGTGTTTTGGCAATCCCTGCAATGATAAAGCCAATCGCCATGAACGCGAGTGTACCCAAGATGACAAAGCTGACGAGGGTCATCCACGATCCCCGGATTTCCACATCAAAGGCAAGACGGGCGACGCCAAGAACAATGAGTGCCTGCAAGCCGTTCAGCATCAGCCGGGCGGTAATCTGTGCCGCGATAAAAGTGTGAGCTTTCAATGTCGTTCCCTGCATCCTCCGCAAGATTCCGCGTTCGCGCCATGATGCGATCTGTCCTGCTACCCCGTTCATGTTGTTGCTCATGATCATCATCGCCACGATCCCCGGGACAAGAAAGTCGATATAGCGGAGATTCAGCGTCTCTACCCCTTTTGGGTTGATGACCACCGATGGCTTATAATCCGCCTTCTGTTTACTGATGGCATCGACCGCATTATTCACGAGCTGCTGTCCAACCTGCGAGACAGCCATGTTCGTTTCATTATAAAAAACAGGAAGCCTGAACGGCTTTTCATCCTGAGCCGCACTCTTCATCCTTGTTTCATAGCCTTTCGGGACCTGCAGTACAAGCTGGACGTCTCCTTTTTTCAGCTTGGAGAGCGCCTCTTTTTTACTCGATGATTTTTCGAGTGATATCGCTTCGTTTTTCTTCAAAAGACTTGCAAGTTGTTTAGATTGGACAGATTGATCCTGGTCCACATATCCGATCGTGACCGACACGCCGTTTCCATTGCCGAGAAAAGAGCCAAGCATGACCATGAGGAAGATCGGAAACGCAAGCGTCCAGAACAAGACCTGGCGGTTGCGCAGGAAAATGCGTAATTGAGCTAACGTTAATTGCCAGTATGCTTTCATCCTTCTCTCAAGCTCCTTCCTGTCATATGGATGAACACATCCTCCAAAGTGGCGGTGCGTGTCTGCAGATCGGTCAGTTTCAGATCTTTTTCAGATGCGGTCTGAATCAGGCTGGTCAGCGTCTGCTGTAGATTATCGGTATAAAGCACTTGAACATCCTTATGGCTGCCTGTCTGCTTAACCCCTTCAATTTCTTTTAAATCCAGGACGGGTGCATCTTCTGTTAAACGGAACTCAACGGCGCTGTCCGACTGAAGATTTTTCACCAGATTCTCAGGTGTATCCAGTGCAATCAGCTGTCCCTGATCCATAATGGCAATCCGGTCACAGAGCACATGAGCTTCATCCATATAGTGCGTTGTCAGCATGACCGTCTTTCCTCTTTCCTTCAAATTCAGAATAATATCCCACAAGGTACGCCGAGCCTGCGGATCAAGTCCTGTTGTCGGTTCATCCAGGAAAATGATCCAGGGATCGTGCACGAGTGCCAGCGCAATCGCCAGCCTCTGCTTTTGGCCGCCTGATAAGCTTTTGATCCGGCTTTTACGCTTATCGTTTAAAATCATGTCTTCGATCAGATCCGGAATGGATATATGCTTGGGATAGAAGCTGGCATACATTTTCAAAATCTCTTCAACGGTCAGCAGTTCAAACAGCGTCGTAGATTGAAGCTGTACTCCAATCACTTCCTTGACGTGTTCCAGGTGCTTCTTAATATCAAATTCACCGATCCAGGCTGTTCCTTCATCCGGTTTTCTCAGGCCGACAAGCATTTCCAGCGTTGTCGTTTTTCCGGCTCCGTTCGGACCGAGCAGCCCGAATACTTCACCTTTATGTACTTCAAAGTCAACTCCCTTTACGGCGATAAAATCACCATAGCGTTTCACGAGATGCTCTACTTTAATAATGGGCTCCTGTGAACTCATTGCCATCCTCCATCCTATAAAAAACTTTCATTCATAAAAAAAAGAGCTAGATCCCTTCTATGAGATTCTAACTCATTTCTTTTGAAATTTATGTTTTTTTATGGCGTATAAAAAAATTCTGCCTCGATACGTGCCGTAATCTCATTCTCTCCAGTTTGGATCGGCACCGAACTTCCCTGTGACAGCATCGCTCCCTGAAACGGAACAGGCCCTGGATGGATGCCCTTTGACAGCTCTGTTACTTTTGCCGGAACCCGATTGAGCGTGACACCAAGATCACGGGATATAGCCATCGCTTTTTGCTGTGCACTGTTTACGGCAAGCGACAGAGCTCGGTTATAAAAAGTATCTGGAGAAGACACAGTGAACTGAATCGATGATACGGAGTTTGCTCCCTGGCTGACTGCTGTCTCAATCACGGCTCCCGTCCTGCCCACATCATCCACCGTTACCTGAAGCTGATGGTTTACCTGATATCCTTTAAGATTCTGCTGTCCGTTCTCATAAACATATTGCGGTTCAATGCGATAGAGTGAGGTCTGGATGTCTTTGTTCTTGATCCCCATCGTTAACAATCCATGAATGACGTTTGCCATGATCTCATTGTTCTGCTTTTGCGCAGTGTTCACATCTTTATTTTCCGTGATTACGCCTAAGGAAAGCTTGGCTTGATCGGGTACGGCAAATACGGAACCCTCACCGGTTACCTTGATGATGTTCCTCATATGTTCAGCTGCAAATTCCGGCCGGTTGTAATACATATAAGCCCCTCCCCATTGTACCGTTACATCATAGTCTATGCGGTACAACGCAGGCTCATAACAAAGCCCCCAAAAGACAGCTCACCATTAACCAGAGTGAAGGATCGCCCCTTTTGTTGACCAGATGTTACGAAACAACTTCATGATCTCTCATAGTTACCAAATCCTTCCACCCTGTACCGAATACCTTTTTCTATTCCCTGTAGAAAAAAGGATTAAATATTAAAACAGGAAAAATTACCCATATGGGTTTAAAAGCTTTGTAAAAGGGATTTTTAACGAGAAGGATTACTCGTTTGTTTCATAATATGGTAAAATAAGGAGATTTTTAAGGGGGAACGTATGTGAGAGAAAAGTGGTTTTGGGCAGGCATTATTCTGGCTGTGTTGAGTTGGATCGGCAACTCCCTCTATTATCAGTCAAAGCAGATTGAGCATCCGATCTTTTTAAAGCACTATTACGAGGCAGCAGATGACGGAGATCAATATTTAAAATTTTATTACTTGGCAAATCGTGAAGACAAGCAAGATTTACAAAGTGTCCGTATTAAGGACGCTGAAGTGTTTCCCTACTCCCAAGATGATTTTATGGCGGGTGAAAATAATCCTTCCGTTGAACAGGAATACACTCATCAGGATTTAAAAGTGTTTACCGTTTCACTGAAGGATATGCTTTCACAGATGAAGAATAAAGAAGCTTTTTCTTTTAATAAAATGAAGGTTGTCATGAACAACGGCCAGAGCTTTACGGCCGACATCGGGCATGTGACGATCCATAAAAAATATAAGGATGATAAAATTCTGGAGGAACAGATTGCAAGCGGAAGCAATTTTGGTGATATAGGACTATTTCAGGTATTGAAGCCAATTACGCTGACAAGTGTCAGTCTGCCTTTTGAAAAAGAAACGGGAAGACTAGTTTCGTTGAAAGCAAATACCGATCAGGAAGCTTTGAGTAAGGAAGCCGAAAGCGATGAGCCTTTCGGCTGGACGGATCATGAGAAAAAGAGTCATAGCAGCTACCAGACTTTAAATCCGCATAAGAACTTTAGGATAAAACTAAAACAGAAGGATTGGCTTGAACTAGCCACAAGGTTTAAAGCTAGTACTCTCGCGTACTGCGATTTTTCTGTAAAGCTGCACGGAACAAGTAAAGGAAAGCCCTTTGTTTCTACCGCATTAGTAGACTATCAGCCGGTTCTCAGCCAGAGTGATGTCGACCGCATCATATTAAGGAACGGGGGCGGGGGGAAATGAGAGAAAGTTTTCACAAGCTGTTCTGGGGATTTCTATTGATTTTAATCGAGATACACATAATAGCAATTGATATTTTGCCAGACCCTGTTGGCTACTATCTCATCGTATCTGGTCTTGGACTGATAACGATCAATAATAAAGCCCTGAAAAAAGCAAAATATTTGGCATTAGGCCTCGTGTTTATATCCATCCCTACTGTCTTTATCCAGAAAAATGTCACTGGAAATACTTCCGGACAGCTGTTTGATCTGAGCCTTTGGCCAATATATACGCAAGTCATTGGAATGTTAAAGCTGATTCTCGTTTTCTATGTGTTTCAGATCCTGCTGGATGCCGCTATGAAAAAAGGAGATCAACAGCTGTACGCTTCGGCCAGATACCGTTTTGTTTCCTATATGGCCGTTATGCTCATTTTGAACATCACCTTACCTTTCACAATGAATATCATCGGAGATTTGATGACTGCTTACACCGTTGTCTTCTTGCTGCTATCCCTTTTGGTAGAAGTTATGTTTTTGCTGTTGTTAAGGAAGTACAGGAAGGTTTTTAGCAATTGAATGATAGATTGCTGGCAGTAAAAAGAGAAGGCATCCTCTCTTTTTTATTTACTATTTTTTCTAACTTGTATAATTCCACCCCGAAAGATTCAATATAGTCCATATTTCACCTTATTTATTTCACCATGTGAGCAGGAAATTTGTACGATTAACCATCGTTTGAAATACTTTGAGGTGGATTGTCAATCCTATAGAAAAAGGAGAGTGTCATAATGAAAGTCTTTTTAGTAGGAGCAAATGGACAAATTGGGCGTAAACTGGTTGAGCTCTTGGGAAGCAGTTCGGAGCATTCCGTTCGGGCGATGATTCGAAACCCGGAACAAGCGAATGAACTGGAGAAGCTAGGAGCTGAAACCGTAGTGGCGAACTTGGAGGGCAGTGTTTCTGAATTGGCAGAAGCCGTAAAGGGAAGCGATGCGATTATTTTCTCGGCCGGATCCGGAGGCAGTACCGGCTCTGACAAAACCCTGCTCGTTGATTTGGACGGAGCGGCTAAAATGGTAGAAGCTGCCGAACTGGCCGGCGTCGACCGTTTTGTGATGGTCAGCGCTTTACAGGCGCACAACAGGGAAAACTGGAACGAAAAGCTTCGGCCTTATTACGTGGCCAAGCATTATGCAGATAAAATTCTTGAAAGCAGCAGTTTGAACTACACGATCGTACGACCGGGCGGACTATTGAACGAGCCTGGCACAGGAAAGGTCGAAGCAAGCAATAACCTCGGAAGAGCTTCCATCCCCCGTGAAGATGTAGCGCAAACCGTATTGGCTGCTCTAACCGAAGAACACACATTTAAACGCTCGTTTGATTTGATTTCAGGAGATCAAACGATTCAAGAAGCGTTGAAGAACGTATAAAATAAGGCTGCCCTCAAAGGACACATCTTGTGCTCTTTTGAGGGCAGCCTTATTTTTTTTATATTAAAGCCTTAAATGTCGTTAAGATAAGTCCGATTAAAAACCCGCAAATCGCTCCGTTCACCCTGATCCACTGCAACTCTTTACCTACGTTGTTTTCCATCATATCGATCAGTGTTTCATTATCCAATTTATCAAGGTTTTCTTTCACAAGATTGCCTATTTTGGAATGGTTGCTTTCAATTAAAGTGGAAATTTGGTTCTGCAGCCACTTTTCAATGCTGTCGATTTTTTCAGGATCATTTTTTGTTCGATCAATGAGGTCTCTTATAAGTGAAATCACATATCGATCAATAAACTCTTCATCTTGGGTCAGCAGCAGCAATTTATTTTGAACCTGGCACAGAATGTTTGTAATTTGATCCGCAGGACTCCATGTATTGACCATGTTATCTTTCCACTCATTTAGTTCAGCCGCCAAATTTCCCCGGTCTTGTACACTTTCTAACTCTTTGCGGATTCGATTAAGGATTAACTCCCTGTATGGATTATCTTTGTCTTGCAAAAGAATGATTCTTTTAAGAAAAAATGGCTGCAGGATATTGCCCAGCTTTTCTTCATTAATAAAATTGCTAAAAGATTGAAGGGCCATTTTAATAAACCCATCGGCCTCCGTATTATCCAGCAGTTGTTTCGCCATTTTGCCGATTTTTCTTTTTGTATCTTCCCTTGCCATCCACTTTTGTGTCTCGGCCAGAATATAATCAAAGGCTTGATCATGCATATTTCTGTCCAGGGCCTTATTAATCATGGACTGCAGAAAGCCTGCAGCATCCAGGGAGCGCAGATAGTTCTTCAGCTCTTTTTCAATATACGGAGCGATATTTTCCGGATTGATATGGCGTATCGCCTGCTGAAGAAACGTTCCGACTCCTTTATGAAAGGAATTGGAATCCAATTCTTTCTCTGCGATTTTTATAAGTTTCTCTGTAATTTTAATTTGCTGGATTTTTTTCTGAATACTTTCTTTTGTCAGCCAATCATTTTCAAGCATGGATACGATGGCTTTCATCATCCTGTCACGGTTTTTTGGAAGTAGAGCCGTGTGAGGAATCGGTATGCCAAGAGGATGGCGAAAGAGAGCAGTAACCGCAAACCAATCGGCCAGCCCCCCTACGAGTCCTGCCTCAAATCCCCCTTGAAGCAATTCTCCAACAAAAAAATCTTGAAATGGGATGGTTCCGAGAAACCCTGCTCCCATTACTCCCAATGAAATTTTCGCAAAATATTTTGATTTCTTTTCTTTTTTTTCCATGGTAACTTCCCTCTGACATTCATTTGCTTAAAACTATACCATAAAACAGTAGATTGGCTGAAAAGTTTGCCGCCAGTATTTTCCCCTTAGCCGCCAGAAAGCCCGCGCTCAGCGCCCTTTCAGATAGCTCTCGAGCCCGCTGTTGGCTGATTCATAGGCCGGACGCATCGCTTCCATTCTCTTTGTTGACAAAAAAGCGGTAAATAAACCACTAAACTGCTCACCTTGAACCACTTTGGTCGTATCACCGAGATCTGTCAGCTCCCAGTAATGATAACCGGTTAAGATACCGGGTACCCCGCCCGTCCATGCCAGCTTTCTGTTCGGATCAAATTCCAGTACCTTCGCTTTAAAACAAAAAGGGATGCCGTTGCCGACCGGTGATTTGACTCGAACGGACAGGCTGCTTCCTTTCCTGCATTCACCTTTAATCGAAACAATCTGCGGGTTCCATAACGAATGTGTTCCTGTGTCTGCAATAACCTTCCAAACTGCTTCAATCGGGTAAGGCAGCAGGCAATCTGTCATTAATTTTTTCATGCTGCTTTACTTCCCTTTCTCTATCCCAAACTTTACTCTCCTTCCATCGTAACACAAGCTTGCGTTACACATAAAAAGATTGACTATTTCTGAATTTCCGTAATAAAATGATTTTACGTACAGTTATTTTTTTACGTAATTCATCCTTGTTATACATTCTTCTATAACCGAATGGAGAGGAGAAATGACTATGCATGTATTAGTGATTGGCGGCACCAGCTTTATGGGTCCAGAGGTTATTAAACGATTGTTTAACCTTGGACACGAGGTCACGGTTTTTCACAGAGGGCAAACAAAATCAGATTTGCCTCCTGGAGTACATGAAATTCTTGGTGACAGAAACGAATTACTTTCTTATCGGGCTACTATTCAGAAGCTAGAGCCTGATGCGGTTCTGGATATGATTTGTATGACTGAAACACAGGCCAAAGAGCTTGTTCAAACGGTTGATGGCATTGTAAACCGTATCATTACAGCAAGTTCTCAGGATGTTTATCGTGCTTTCGGACTTGTTAATGGGACCGAAAAGGGTGCGATTGAACCGGTACCCATTGGTGAAGATGGTGCTTTACGCCACAACTTGTATCCCCAGAGAGAGTTTGCGAAAACAGAGGAGAGGCGCAATTATGATAAAATTTTAGTGGAGCGCACAATAATGAACCACCCGACGATTGAAGGAACGGTTATAAGACTTCCTGCTGTTTACGGTCCGAACGATAGGGCTCATCGATGGTATTCTTTTATAAAACCGATGAGTGAACAACGCCCCTGGATCCTCCTCCCGGAAAGCCTTGCTGACTGGAGATGGACCCGAGGGTATGTGGAAAATATGGCCGAGGGTATTGTTCAGGCTGTAGTAGATGAACAAGCGAAAGGAAAGGTCTACAACCTCGGTGAGAACGAGGCATTCACCATGAAAGAATGGATTAAGAAGCTGGCCTCCTCTCTCCATTGGAAAGGAAAAATCGTTATATTACCAGACAGCCTGCTTCCTGAAGCCTACTCCTGGGGAATTAATGCTGAACAAGATGTCATCTTCACTTCTGATAAAATACGGAACGAATTGGGCTTTAAAGAAACGGTTTCATTAGAAGAGGGGTTGAAACGTACGATTGATTGGGAACTGAAAAACCCTCCAGAAACTCACGGATTGGACTACGAAGCTGAAGACGAGATCATGAGGCTTCATCATGCAAAAGGGGCTGTCCTGAAAGTCGGAAATTGACCTTCAGCAGCTCCTTTTTGGCTTGAAATTCTTCAATGAAAAGTTGATTGAAGTGGATGGTGCGAGACTCCTCGAAAAGAAATTTCACATTTTCTTCGTGCGATATAACGCTGCCGAAGCCTTCCTTGTCCTGCGGGACTAGCGTGACAGGTGAGACTCCCGCAAGCGCTAGCGCCAAAAAGTTGGCGTTCACGCCGGTAAGGCTCACCGCACGCCCCGCGAAAGTAGGAGCTCGCGCCGGTAAAAGCGAGCACCCTGGAACGGAAATCAACAGCTTACAGACTTCTTGGACAGCCCCTTTTGCTTCTTATACACATTATTTAAAAATGATCGGCCATATTGTATTCACGCAATAGGGCTTCCAACTTCAACGCCTTGCCAACATCGCCTTTGACTTTCAATTTCCCCATCATGAAGGCAGCGGTACCGTTCAGTTTGCCTAAAAGCATTTTCTTGAAGTTGGGATAAGAAATGAGGATGACACAATCTGCCCGCTCTTTAAAATTTTCCACTACTTTTGCACTTCCGTCATTCAAGTGAAGCTGAAACGAGTATTCCTCGTCTGTGATGTCATATTGATACGCAGCCAAAACTCCTTGAATCGGTCCCGGATTTTCATTCAGCACATGTTCAATTTTTTTTACCGTTTCCTGTACAGTCAATTCTTCGATCGTTTTTGGCATTTCTCTTCCTCCTTATTTGGATTCTATTTTCGGCAGTGAGACAACGTTCCCAGATGATGGATTGCTTTCCCGGTCTTTTTTTCGGATATAAATGGTTTTCTCCACTACGGCATGGACCGTGCCGCTCTCATCGACAAGCTCTACGTCATACACCCGGTCAAGACTCCGTTCTCCCTCAAGAGCTCTCTTAACTTCATCCAGCTCTTCATACGTTATCTTAAACGTAGCGTACAATGTGCTTTTGCCCGGCTTTTTAAACCGGATGGATGCGGCTTTATCCCATACGATATAATCATTGCCGAGCATTTTTAAGAACATGTACATATAGATGGGATCCACCGCACCATACATGCTGCCGCCAAAGATCGTGCCGACATAATTTCGGGTACGCCAGTTAAGCGGCAGCTTGATGCGGATCTCCGAATAATCTCCAGCAATATAGGTGACTCTTGCTCCCGTCCCTCTAAAGGCAGGAAACAAGTTAAAGCCGCAGCGGACAATCCTCGTCTTCCAGGATTCTTTCATCTTGAACACCCCTTTCTTCGCTATGAGTGTTTTCGGAATTTTACTGTCCTCCTACTTCACTTGAATTAATTTATCAGGATCTCTCCTGTGCACTTTATAATATTTCACCATGCTGGACACATAATTTTTAAAATCAGGACATTGAACGCCGCCTTTTGCCAGCACATCCTTGGCTCCTGAAGCATCATATTGTGAGGTACATCGGAAATACTCCAGCGCTTCTTTTTCTACTTTAAAAAAACGCCGGAATATAGAAATAGAAAGAGCAAATTCAACAAGAGCTGGTGAAATGGTCCACGAAGGTGTTTTGCCGAGCAGCTCGTTGCAAACCATGCGGTAAAGCTCCCGGCTTTCATAAGGTGAAGGATCTGTGAGGTGGAACGTCCGATTTACAGCGTCTTCTGATTGCGCCAGACATAATGTGGCATCAACGATATAGTCAGCAGGCACAACGTTAAACAGGGCCTCCGACTTGCCCAAATAAGGAATAGGTATATATCGAAGACGGTCTAAAAAGCGCATAATAAAGTAGGGGCCATCAAACTTAACCGTCTCCCCGGTCACGGAATGTCCCACCACTACCCCAGGCCGAATAATGGTGTAAGGTACATTTTTAAGCTCTGCCACGAGCTTTTCTGCTTCAAACTTTGTAGATTCGTAATGGTTCTTAAAGGTCTGTCCTTGATCAAGCTCATCTTCTTTAATAACGCCAACCCTTTTTCCTGAAACATAGGCTGTGCTGAAGTAGATGTAGCGCTCTAAGAGTGGAAGTGATTGAGCGAAGGTGTTCACATTGCGAGTGCCCGTTATGTTGACGTCTTCTGCAATCTTTTTTGGTACGGCAAGATCATAAACCGCAGCCAGATGAAAGACATGTGTCATATGTTCCTTCAGCCACTCTGTTTGTTCAGCATCCAAATCCAGTCCATCCTTCGTAATATCTCCTGCAAAAAGACGCACATTTTGCTTGTTAGCTGCCAAGCGCTCTGCTTTATCCAGCTGGCTGGGGTGGACAATAAGCGCGAATTGCGTATCTTCATTTCGCTGCTGCATTTCTTTCAGAAGCTTTGAGGCAAGAAAACCAGGATAACCTGTCAATAAACATCCTTTCATGAACCATTCGCCTCCTTTAGCAGTGAATACGAATACGTACTGGTACTACTTCCGTATAAAACCAGCAAACAGCCGATTTTATAAAGATAGATTGACATAAGCTCCGACAACAATCCGGTTAAGCAAACGGGCCAGCTGGTCCAAATCCAGCTCAATGTCTGATTCAAACAGGGTTTGGATGACGACCTCATTGACCGCACCGACCATGGCCTGTGAGACGACCAATACTTCCTGATCAGGAACGGATGCTGGCATGGTCCCCTGAACCGTATTATAGAGCAGGCTGGCAAATCGGCGATAGGCTTCCCGGCGAACATTCTCTACCGTAAGGCTTACACCCACTGAATCAATTAATAATAGTTTGGCAGCGTTAGACTTCATTTCGCATATTTCAATATAACGGCGGATGCCGGCGTAGGCTTTTTCGCTAATTTTCTCTTCCCTTTGAACAGCAGCTTCCACATCTGCAATGATCTCTTCAGCCAGCTGTGTGCAAAGGGCGGCAAGCAGCTCCTCTTTGCTGCCAAACGATTGATAGAATGTTGTTTTTGACACCCTCGCCCGCTCAACAATCTCAAGGACTGACGTTTCTTTATATCCCTTAACTGTATAGAGCTGGAGCGCGGCATACAGCATTTTGTCTCTGGCTTCTGTCGGCATTTCTGTTACAAAAAGCACATTCATCATTCCATTCTTTCATATGTGTACAAGTACGTACTCGTATTGTACGTATAACTTGCAGCCCCTGTCAATCGGCTGCAGCATCATTTACTGCTCTTGAAGGGAGCTGCTTGAAAAAAGGAACCTTCTCTGCACCTGTCATACGAGCATACACAAACAGCTGTCCTTTATGGTGAATCTCATGATCAATTAAACTTTCCATCCAATACTTCCCTGGCGCCTCATACCCGAAAATATCAATTTTCTTGCTCAAATGAACACTTTCCAGAACAGAAAAATCCCTTTTTGATTTCTGAGTGAACTCCTGAACAATCTCCCGGACCTCATCCATCGTTTGAAACTCACGCGGTGTGGCAGGCGATACAAACTGCCCGTTTTTAATCGTTTCCAAAAACATTTCTGTGGAACTTGCGATATGAACCGCCAGCTCTCCCATTGAAAAACCATCTATCCATGGTTTAAAAAACACATGCTCCGGCCCTATCTGATCCAGCAGATCGTGCAGTACAGTCCTGTGTTTGAGCCAATTTTGATAGTATTCTTCCACCATTTTTTATCGCTCCTATCTTAAATTTCCAATATAAACTAATTCGATGTTCCTCGTCTTTACCCTTTATTAAAGAACACAAAAAAATCCAGCACTTTTCTGCTGGATTATGGCCGGGGTGATCCGTTGATTCCCTGAGGAAAGGTGAAGACATTATAGGGATCTTATTTTTTATACTTTTTTTAATCGCGGTGCATTCCATCCGAAATCCTCTATCCATACATAGTGGAGAAAAAAAACTCCCTATCCTAAGTTATGTGGTGAAAGGACAAACAGTCATTTTTTTATGAGTTTATAAAAACGGGGCTGCCCAGAAAGTCGAAAATTGACCTTCAGGCAGCCCCTTTTTGGCTTGAAAAATCTTCAATGAAAAGTTAAGTGAAGTGGAAGATGCGAAACTCCTCGAAAATGAACTTCACATTTTCTTCGTGCGATAAAAAGCTGCCGGAGCCTTCCTTTTCCTGCGGGACTAGCGTTACAGGTGAGACTCCCGCCGGTGCTTGCACCAAAAAGTAGGGTTCACGCCGGTAAGGCTCACCGCACGCCCCGCGGAAGTAGGAGCTCGCGCCGGTAAAAGCGAGCAGCCTGGAACGGAAATCAACAGCTTACAGACTTCTTGGACAGCCCCTTTCCTGTTTATTTTTTTTGTTTATAATAGGTTAACGCCAGTGCAAATGCGAGAACCGCTCCCTTCACAATGTCCATGGAATAGTAAGGCACAGACATCATGACGAGGCCGTTCTGCAGAATACCGATCAAAACAGCGCCGATCAGGGTTCCAAAAGCATTGGGTTTGCCTGCACCAAACACCGAAAAACCAATAAAAGCCGCAGCCACAGCATCCATTAAATATGGAGTGCCTGCATTGATTTCAGCAGTCATCACTCTTGATGCCAAAACAATGCCGCCGATCGAAGCAAAAAGAGCGGACAGCAGATAGGCCGCTACCTTATATTTATTTACCGGGATGCCTGAAAGCCTTGCTGCTTCTTCATTCCCGCCGATGACATACATGTACCGGCCGTGCTTTGTGTAATTGAGAAGAACATAGACGAGAACAACTGCCGCTGCCATGATCACGATGATCCAAGGGACTTGTCCTATTTTCTCGAACGCTGCACTGATCTTGCCCGTCGCAAACGTTCCATCAGGCATGACCATGTTTTGCGAGATGGTCGCCCCTTTCGTGTACGTGAGTGCAATCCCCTGGATGATAAACATGGTGGCAAGCGTCAGGAGCATATCCGGTATTTTCACTTTAACAATCATCACGGAGTTAATGATGCCTACAATCAGAGCGGCAGCGAGGGCGGAAAGAATCGCTACTACCGTGTTCTGGGAGAACCAGACAAACATTGAGACCGCAATGGCATTCGAAAGAGAGGCCACAGATCCGACAGAAAGGTCAAATCCGTTGACGGACAGTGATATCGTAATGCCGATCGCAATGATGGTAACGATGGAGATCGACCGTAAAATGTTCATCAGGTTATGTCCCTGCACAAAGGAGGGATTGGCCGCAGTGAACACACCAATTAAGACCAGAATGGTTAAGATCGTTCCATATTTATAAAAAAAGTCGAACAGCTCAAATTTCTTTTTTGGAGAAACTTGGGCTGGTATTGGTTTTGAAAGCTCCATCTACCTTCCTCCTGTTGAATAGAATAATAGCTCTTCTTCCGTCGCTGCTGAGGTTTCGAGCTCTTTCACACTGCGTCCGTCATACAGCACGTAAAGACGGTTCGTGATACCTAAGATCTCTGTAAACTCTGAGGACGCATAAAGGATGGCTTTGCCCCGTTTTGCCAGCGCGGAGATCAGTTCAAAAATGTCCTTCTTAGCAGCTACATCTACACCCTTCGTCGGCTCATCAAAAATATAAACATCGGCATCTGCGATGAGCCATTTGCCGATCGCAATCTTTTGCTGATTTCCCCCGGAAAGATTTTGAACCTTCGTTTTCTCAGATGGCGTCTTAATGCCTAAGGTTTGAATGATTTCAACAGCCTTTTGTTTTTCCGCCCGGCGATCCAGAAAACTTAGTACCTTGGAGAACTGTCCAAGATTGGCGGCTGTTAGATTAGCAGCAACCGATTCCGCGACCAGAATCCCTTCCTTTCTCCGTTCTTCCGGAACGAGAGCCAGGCCCTGCTTTACCGCCTGATGCGGGTTTTTCAGCTTCAGTTTCTTCCCCTTGAGAAGAACAGCGCCTGCTGTAATCTTTGTACAGCCGAACAGGATTTTGCACAGCTCTGTTTTTCCTGCTCCTACAAGTCCCGCGATTCCGATAATCTCACCAGCACGGACCGTTAAGTTCAAATCCTTGATCTTCTCGGCGTCAGAAAGCCCTTTTACCTCAAGAACAGTTTCTCCCACTTTTCCGTTCAAGGCAGGAAACTGCTCATCCAGCGCCTTGCCGAGCATCTGCTCGATGATCCGGTTGATTGAAGTTTCCGAAATAAATTCTTTTATGACTAACTCACCGTTCCTCATCACCGTAATGTCATCACAGATTTCAAAGATTTCCGGCAGCCGGTGAGAAATGAATATGATGCCTACATTTTTAGACTTCAGGTTTCTGACAATCCGGAACAGTTCGTTTGTTTCTGAATGGCTTAACGGCGCAGTCGGTTCATCCAAAATTAGAAAACGGCACTGTGCTGAAACCGCTCGGGCGATGAGAACCATCTGCTTTTGAGCAAGTGTAAGCTCACTGACCAGCTTTTTGGAAGAGACGTTGATGTTCATCTCTTCCAAAATTTGCGATGCCTTCTTATGCAGCTGTTTCCATCTTACAAGCTGCTTTTTACCCATCTCGTTGACCAGATCATGCAGCAGAATATTTTCACCAACGGTTAAATACGGGATCAGCGCGGTGTCAACCTCTTGATGGACGATTTGAATTCCTTCGTCCAGGGCATCTCTCGGCGAAGTGATGGCCGCTTTTTTTCCGTCCAAATGAATCTCGCCCGTGTAATGATTGTAGGCTCCCGACAGAATTTTCATAAGGGTCGATTTCCCAGCCCCATTCGCTCCGATCAGCGCATGAACCCGGCTGGTCTCACTGGCAAAGCTCACACGATTCAACGCTTTTACACCCGGAAACTCAATACTTATATCCTTCATCTCCAACAGAGCCATCTGCTTCTCCCCTTCCCTCAAAGCAAACACTCTCTTAAGCCTAGAAAGAGAGTGCAAGTTTTCATTTAATGCTGGATTTTGATTTACTTAAAGATTTCCATCACGTACTGATGCATGAGATAGACCCTTAATAGGCTGGTCAAGTCCCATTCAGCTTCATGTCCGACTGTTGTTTACTTTTGGTAGTGATCCTTTAGTGTCTTCATCCAATCTTCCTCAAACGCATCAGACTGGCCCCAGCCTTTAATTTCTTTGGACAGGTTGACCATGTTCACACCCTCGTTTGATTTTTGCAGAACCTTTTGTGAAACGAGAGAAGCTTTCAAATCATATTTTTGAGGTGTTTTTTCACCCGCAAGCTTTTTAGCAAGAATTCTCATATCCACTGCCCCAATGAGCTTAGGATCAACAGCAGCCGTGTACTTCCAAGGACTTTCTTTTTTCTGGATTTCTTGAAGGTCTGCATTGGAGACGTCAATTCCGTAAATTTTGATTTCGTTGCGTCCCGCTTCTTTAATCGCACGTGCAGCCCCGATCGCAAAGGCATCCCATGTGGCAAAAATGGCATCAATCTCGCCTTTTTTATGTTTGTTCAGCATGGCCGTCACCGCATTTTGCGTCTGGACCGACGTATCTGCAGAAGCAACGCCAAAGCGTTCTACTTCCTTGATTCCCGGGTTATTCTTCAATGTTTCTTTATAGACGGCGTTGCGTCGCACCATCGGCGGGAACCCGTCTACCCAAAGATAAACGATGTTGGCCTTCCCTTTGTTCTCTTTAACGAGCTGATCGAGAGCCAGCTTGGCAAGGGCTTCATCGTCCTGAGACGTAAGTGTGACACCGCCTACTTTCGCGAGGTTCGGATTGGAATCAAACGTCACCACGTTCTTTCCTTTTTCCCGAAGCTTCTTAATATCGTTTATGGTAGCCGCATCATCACCGTGAGAGATGATAAAACCGTCGTAATTCTCATCAGCCGCCTGGGCAATCGCATCATGGAACTTGGCGGTATCACCGTTTGCTGTGTAGGTATCAACGGTAAAACCAAGTGCCTCTCCTTCCGCTTTAGCACCTGCTAAAAATTGGGCTGTATGATCATCACCCCCGATTTTACGGATAACCTTGATTCGGGCTCCCTGCCCTTTGGCAAACCGCTTCGGTACGTTATCGAACGAAACCTTTTCATGTTTGCCAGCTGATGAAGCGGTATTGCTTTCGGATGAACAGCCCGTTAATAAAAGTGATAAAGCCACCGCGGAGATTGCCGCGCTTTTAATGAATCGTTTCATTTCCCCAGCTCCCTTTTTTGTATATCTCTCTTCTCAAGCCGGCGGGAGGACAGGCCCTTCAGCACATAAAAAAACCTCTCTGGAAAAAGAGAGGTTTCATCACTTATGTATAACGGATTCGTCCTCTCTTATCTCTCAAAACAGACATGCTGTTTTGCTGGAATTAGCACCAATTCCATTACGGAACGGTTGCTGGGCGTCATAGGGCCAGTCCCTCTGCCACTCTTGATAAGAGAATGAATATTTAATTTTTAGAAAATATAGTTATTACTTTAATCCGCAAATGGGGGAAAGTCAATGGTTTTTTTATCATATAAAAAACCTCTCCAAAACAAGAGGTTAATCCACCAGGCTTATCCACGGATATCTCCGCCAAAGATCGCAACGTTCTGCATCTCCGCACCAAACTCACTGCCATTCCACTTCAGGGTAGTCTGGACATATCCGAGGCGGTCAGCGTTATATCTGCCGGCGATGTTTTGGTAAGCCAACAGTTCATACACGCCATTTCGGCCAAAGTCCACCGGGTAAAGACCGCTTAAAGGTGAGACAAATCCTTGTATGGGAGCCTTTAATCTTCCATTCGGGTAGTAAATCTCAGACAAGTATTCCTTGTCCCTCGTACTTAAATCGATAATAAATTTTTGATTCAGGTTATAGCTGTTGACCTGAGCTTCATATTGCTCCAGATAAAACACTCTGTACTTATACCGGTCACTGAATACGCCGGAGTCAAAAAGAGGTCTGAACTGGCCGTTTCTGAAGGCAAATACATAGGCATTGATCATACCGCCGCTGCCTCCCGTATCCATAACGACCATGATGTCTTCTACCTTATCTCCTGTAAAATCTCCGAGAAAGAGGGTAGGATTGTACCCTGAGTTTTCTTTAAGAGGGATTTGCACATACTGGTTGGTCCTGCCGTCCTGAACCACGGCCGCAATGTTCATCCAGTATGGACTGTCCACTGTTTTTTCAGCGGTAAGATACACCGTATCGATTGACACGTCGCCCGTCACATTTCCCCTTTTCACATCCACAACCTGCCGCTGTCTGTACATCTGCCATCCCTGCCTTTACCAATTTCAATAAAACAGTATATGCATATTTGCCCTATTTTGGTTTTTATCCCGCAATCGTGATAAACTACAGAAAAATAACGCCGTTCATCGGCAAGCAGGTGCAATCGTGGATATTAAACAATTACAGTATTTTATTGAAGTAGCCAAATATAACAGCTTTACACGGGCGGCTGATGCCCTTTTCATTACCCAGCCCACCATCAGCAAGATGATCAAGAATCTGGAGGATGAGCTTGGGGTTGTACTTTTTGACCGCTCACGAAAAGGACTGACACTTACGGATGCCGGCCAGACCATATTCGACCAGGCCAAGCTGGTCGATAAAGCATTCAACAACCTGGAGATGGAGCTGGACAACCTGCTCGGATTAAAAAAAGGGCATATTCGAATCGGGCTTCCTCCGATTTTTGATCCCCGCCTTTTTCCAAAACTGATTGGCAGTTTTCATGACAGATATCCCCACATTACCTTCGAGCTTATGGAAGACGGATCAAAAAAAATCGAAGAAGAAGTGGCCAGCCTTCAACTGGATATCGGGGTTGTCGTGCTCCCGACAAACACCGATATGTTTCAGTATTTTGCTTTTATGGAAGAGGACTTGCGGCTCATCATCCATCCTGACCATCCGCTTGCTGTCCGGGACGAAATAAATTTAGCTGAGCTAAGAGAGGAATCATTTATCCTTTTTAACAAAGATTTCGTCCTCCATGACCGCATCATCTCCTCCTGCAATCAGGCTGGCTTCAGTCCGCACATTACGTCAGAAAGCTCACAATGGTCCTTTATCGAGGAGATGGTCGTGTGTAAATTAGGGGTTTCCCTGCTGCCCGAGAGCATCTGCCGGCATCTGACGGATGAAGTGCGTGCGATTAAAGTCGTCAATCCTTCCATCAGCTGGCATCTCGCCCTGATTTGGAACAAAGATCAGTATTTATCTTTTGCCGCGAAAGAGTGGCTCAGCTACGCAAAAGAACAATTATCAGAAGAGTAAATAATGGGGCGGTTCTCTTTGGAGAGCCGCCTTTTGCATTTAATCATCTATGCCTTTTCTGTATATCTGAAAGCATTTACATAGATTTCGTCTATGTAAATGATGAAAAATAACAATTTTACTTCCTTTTCTTGGAGGCGTACACTAGGAAACTGTAAGAGGGAAACGCAAAAACGATAATGCGTCCCAATATAAAAAGATGTAACGACGAGAAAGGGAGATTGTTTTGGAAGCTAAAAAAACGAGCGAAAGCCGCATTATAAATACAGATCAGGTCTTATCTTGTGACTTGAATAACTACAACACATTGTTTGGCGGAGTTTTGATGAAAAAACTCGACAGTGCCGCCTCATTATCGGCGCGACGTCATGCACGTGTAAAAACATGTGTAACCGCATCAACCGATTCAATTGATTTCTTGCATCCGATTCACCAGACCGATTCAGTATGCATTGAGTCTTTCGTATCCTATACAGGAAAAAGCTCTATGGAGATTTTCTGTAAAGTTATCGCTGAAGATATTATCACTGGGGAACGAAGAATCGCAGCTACAGCCTTTTTAACCTTCGTTGCTTTAGGTGAAGACAAACGTCCGGTTGAAGTACCGGCAGTCATCCCTGAAACAGAAGAAGAAAAATTCCTTTTTGATACTGCGAAAGACCGTGCAGAAATGCGCAAGATCCGCAGAGCACGAAGCAAGGAGTTGGCTGAGGTTATTACACTAAGAAAACCTTGGCAGCAGGAAGGTGCATTAGTATGATTACGATGTGCAGCCACAGCGAATTGAAAGAAGCAAAAGAGTCCTTAGAAAACCTTGAACGCACGTACCCTTCTCTTTATGAAAAATGGGTGCACATCATCAATCTGACTCGTGCACTTCAGTTTAAATATCAATACATGGGCTGTCTTATTATGAATGAAGATTGCAGACGCTATTCCCCTGAGTTTGTTCAAGGGTCCGTCATCCGCCTCTATAAAGGTGAGATTGAAAAACTTTTATCAGATAAAGACATCGAGGCACTGCGAAAAACCATCTCCAGCTGCCCCAATGCCGGCTATGCCAAGATCAGCCTTCTGGCACTCGGAAGAACTCCGGAATCATTAGTAGGGACATCCGCGATCATCAGCTAATCATAAAAAGGGGCTGTCCTGAAAGTCAAAAATTGACCTTCAGCAGCTCCTTTTTGCTTGAAAATCTTCAATGAAAAGTTGATTGAAGTGGAAGGTGCGAGACTCCTCGAAAATGAACTTCACATTTTCTTCGTGCGATAAAAAGCTGCCGGAGCCTTCCTTGTCCTGCGGGACTAGCGTGACAGGTGAGACTCCCGCTGGTGCTTGCACCAAAAAGTAGGCGTTCACGCCGGTAAGGCTCACCGCACGCCCTGCGAAAGTAGGCGTTTACGCCGGTAAAAGCGAGCAGCCTGGAACGGAAATCAACAGCTTACAGACTTCTTGGACAGCCCCTTTTTCACTACATAGTAAAGGTATGAGTGAGTTCTTCCATTTCTTTCGCAAGTTCATCGAGTGAAGCCGTATAGGCTGACATCTCTTCAATCGAAGCTAACTGTTCTTGTGTAGCAGCCAGCACTTGCTGAGAAGACTTGGCTGTTTCAGCAGCAATGGCTGAAATCGTGTCCATAGACGAAACCGCCTGTTCATTTCCGGCAGAAACTCCGTGTACTGCACCTGATACTTGGCTGATATGTTCAGTTACAGACTGAATGGAGTTCTGAATCTGTTTGAAGGAGGATCCTGCGTCATTCATAACACCAATTCCTTCGCTGACCTCTGCATTGACAAGATCCATCGTCTGTACCACCTGAGCGGTCTCATTTTGAATATGAAAAATGATGTCACTGATCTGCTGAGTTGCTTCTCCGGACTGTTCGGCAAGCTTTCTTACTTCGCTTGCTACGACGGCGAAGCCTTTTCCGTGCTCTCCTGCCCTTGCCGCTTCAATAGCCGCATTTAATGCCAGCAGGTTTGTCTGTTCAGCAATTCCTTTGATCACTTCCACGATATTTCCGATCTCACTGGAGCGGACTCCGAGCCCTTTTACCGTGTTGGACAACTCACTTACATTCGTGAAGATCGCGTTCATCTGCTGTTCCGCCGATCCGATGGACTGAGTTCCCATATTCGCTTTATCAAGTGTGTCATGAATGCTGCTGGAAACACGCTGCGCACTTTGGTCAACATGCTGAAGGCTCTCTGTCACCTGCTGGATGAGGCCAGCTGCTTCTGAAACGCTGTACACCTGATGCTCTGCTCCCTTGGCCGCCTCTTCCATCGTTCCGGAGATCTGTTCAGCTGCCCCCGTTGTTTGCCTGACACCATGTGATAGATGATTGGAGTACTCATTGATCGATTTAGATGCCTTCTGAATGACTGTTAACACATGTGCCCAGGAATCCACCGTATGATTAATGCTCACTGCAATGGACTTTAGCTGACCCAGTTCCTCCTCCTTCAATCGGCTTCCCATACTGCCCTTTGCCAAGTCATGAAGGTAGTTGTTGATCGGATTCATTGGTGCAAGAAACCGCTTATGATTCAAACACGCGGATAGAATCCCTACAGCCAGTCCCATTAAGGAAGTGAACAGGGTAGTGTAAAAGAATGCCTGTCCCTGAAGACCGTTTCCGTAGCTGACAGTAGCCCCGGCCAGGCAGGTTGCAGGCAGAACAATAATCAAAGTACGAAAAATATAGTGCATTAAACTCATGGTCTTAGTTCCTCTCATTTTGAATGAACTGATTTACATTTATTACTAGTTATATCGGTTTTTCCCAGGAACTTTGCACTATTTTATAACAAAAAACCTTGAACGCATCTGCGGATGCTGTTCAAGGTTTTTCATCAGTCTTCGTCTTTCGCATCCCAGTCTTCAGGGATCGGCTCGTTCATATACTCTTCCACCAGTTTCTTGTATTTTTCCATCTGTTCGAGGTGGGAGTTAAACTGCTCTTTATTAATCAGATACTCGCTGCCGTCATAAAAGGCACGAATCTTTTTTTGCTGAATCAAACTTTCAATATAGGATTCCGGCAGATCAAGAAATTCTGCGGTTTCTTTTAGCGAGAGATACATGGGTTCACCTTTTCCGTGCTGCCATTTTCACAAGCCTTACAGCACCATATCTCCCCTATTATCCACCCATTTCGGTTTTTCTTCAAGGGCTGTTATTAAGAGAAAATCCTTCCGATCTCTTGAATTTCCTCTTCTGAAAGCTGCACATCGAGCGTCTTTAAGTTGTTGCTTACTTGATCGGCACGTTTGGCTCCAGGAATGATGGTGTCGATTGAAGGCTGCGTTAAATACCATGCCAAGACAACATGAGCAACCTCCGCATTCTTTGCATCCGCTATTTTACGGATTTGGTCGACCTTCTTTAAATTGCGGACAAAATTTTCACCTTGGAAGTGAGGCATTTTCGCACGAAGATCATCAAACTTTGTATCCTTGTCATACTTGCCAGCCAACAAACCGGAGGCAAGCGGGAAATAAGGAACGAACGAAATACCTTTATCCGCTGTATAAGGAAGCAGTTCATTTTCAGCGTCACGCTGCAACAGGTTATACTCTCCCTGAAAAACATCCACATAGCCGTCAACGTTGGCTTGCTTCAATTGTTCGATGGAAAAATTAGAAACACCAATCGCCTTAATCTTTCCTTGATCCTTCAGCTCCTTTAAGGCTCCCACCGCTTCTTCCTTCGGAGTGTCTTCATCCGGAAAATGTATATAAAACAAGTCGATATAGTCGGTCTGCAGGCGCTTCAAGCTTCCTTCTACCGCTTCTTTTAAGAATGCAGGCGAGTTATCGAAAACAACTTCCTTTCCGACAAATTTATGAGCTCCTTTTGTGGCCAGTACCGCTTTATCACGGCTTCCCGTTTCTTTTAACACCTGTCCGATCAGTTCCTCTGAGCGCTCAGGTCCATAAATATAAGCTGTATCCAAAAAGTTAATGCCGATATCCAACGCCCGTCGCACCAATTCTTTTCCAGCTTCCTCATCCAGATTGGGATACAGATTATGTCCCCCTACCGCATTCGTACCAAGTCCAATCGGGTTTACCAAGAGATCTGTCTTTCCGAGTCTTGTTTGTTTTGCCATGTGCTGCTCAACTCCTTATCTTTTGTTGGTTCTATCGTAGCAAAACGCTTGTCCAAAAGAAAAAATTTGGATTTGGGGTGCTTCTTGAGTGCGTTTCACGGGTTGAATTCCGTCCCAATTCGACAATTTGAAAATAAATCTGAGGTTTTTGAACATAACATTGAAGGGCAGACTTTGCTGTTTACTCTTCCCTTTAGCAAAAAAACCGATTCTATAAAAGAATCGGCTTCCTGCATTACACAATAATTCTCTCGGGGTGCGTGTACACGTTCAACCGGCTGCCGCGGATGAATCCAACTGCAGTAATGCCTAGGTCATTCGCGAGTTCAAGCGCCAGCGTGGTTGGAGCTGACTTGGATAAAATGATCCCCGCGCCAATCTTGGACACCTTCAGCAGCACTTCCGATGAAATCCTTCCGCTGAAGGCAATCACTTTATCCCCCAGTGCGATGTTGTTCTTCAAACAATGTCCGTATATTTTATCAAGTGCATTATGGCGCCCGATATCAGAACGCGAAATTAATAACTCATCATTTGTGCAAAGTGCAGCATTGTGAAGGCCGCCAGTAGAGTGAAAGTCATCCGAGCTGTCCTGCATGGCCTTCATGAGCGAGATGCATTGCTCCGCCTGGATGGTTGCTTTGGACATGATCGTTTTGGCGTTTTTCACATCGCTCTGAAAATAGAACTGTCTGCTTTTTCCGCAGCAGGAACCGATAAACCGTTTGGATTGAAGCTGATTCGTGACAGGCTTCTTATCCAGAAGCTGCACATACGCAAAGCCCCGGTCTTCATCAATCGATAGCGATTCGATTTCACGCGGCAGGCGGATCACACCTTCTGACGCCAGGAAGCCTGTGACCAGATCCTCCATGTAGGTCGGGGTGCAGACCATGGTGGCGAACTCATCATCGTTGACAATTATAGTTAAGGCATATTCCGTCGCGACGTGATCCTGTATTTCCTGAAATGAATCGCCATCATATTTAACAATGCTGATACTTTTCATGACGTTGTCTTTCATAACTGCTCCTTTTTAGCTGATCTCTGTTTCCAGATCAGGAATCTGCTTCTCCAGATACTTTAAATCCTTGCGGGCGCTGAACCGATCCGCTTTTTCCACTTTAACCGCTACATTATAGCTCGGCATCTTGGAGAATTCCTCGTAAACGCCTTTGGGCAAAAGGAAGTTTCCTTCTGGGAAATGCACTTCAAGGTTTCCTTTGGTAATGTCGATAAATTTTGCCCGGCCCTGGAAAACACCGTGCTGGTTGTAAACGACGATGGTTTCTCCCTCTTCAATGGAAAGTTCCTTCGCATCCTCCCCGTTTATCAGCACATCATAACGCTCTGCGCCATTAAACGGATCGGATTCGTTGTAGACCATCGAGTTGAACTGCTTCCCTCTTCTCGTCGTCACATAATACATACCTTTACCCTTCTGCAGGTCTGGAATATCAACCGGGATTAAATTCCCTCTGCCATCCGGTGTCGGGCAGATGCCGTCTTCGCAGAGCCATGCCCCTCCCCATTGGAAAACATCACCTCGCTCTTTTAAATGCTGTATGCCTTCATAATTCGGGTTGGCGATGGCAATCTCGCTGCGGATCTCCTGGCCATTCATAAAATTTACCAAATGGGCATTCTCAGGTTTTACACGCTTGGCGAGGTCGATATAGATTTTCCACTCCGTACGGGCTTCCTCCACCTGCTGGCTGTTTCCTTGAATTTCAGGCGAAAAATACACCATGCGTTCTGTTGAGGTCGATGTGCCTCCATCCTCCTGCTCGTAGCGTGTTTTTGCAGGAAGTACGATGACCGTTTCTTCTGCATCCACCATTGTAGACGTGTTAAAGATGATATCCTGATGCACACGAAGTTCAAGCGATGACAGGGCCCGCTCTACAAAATCGGGATCCGGCATCGTTTCAAGGAAATTGCCGCCTGACAGGTAATACATTTTAATTTTCCGTTCATGATCTTCAGGCAGAAGGATATTCTCAAGAGAAACACCTAGAACGTCTCCTTGCCATTTCGGAATGTCAAAGCCCCACAGCTTTTGGATACGCTCGATATTTTTTGGTTCAAAATCACCGCCGGGAAGAACGAATGGATCAGCTCCCATCTCCCCAGAACCTTGAACACTGGAGTGTCCCCGGATCGGCATTAGTCCGCAATGTTTACGCCCCAGAAACCCTCTTAACAGCGCAAGATTAGCAACCTGCGAGATGTTGTCAGAAGCGAATGTATGCATCGTTAAGCCAAGTGACCAGACAAAAACACCGGATTTGCTTTTGGCGAGAAGCTCTGCCAGTTCATAAATACGATCCTTGCTGACGCCTGATGATTCCTCAATGGCTTCCCAGCTTTGCTCCTGAACCTTTGCCTTTAATTCCTCGTAGCCATTCACATGTTCTTTTACAAACCGATGGTCGATGGCAGAACCGTGTTCTTTCTCTTCCATCTCAAACCAATGCTTCATGATACCGTGCATGAAGGCAATATCTCCGCCAATGTTTACCTGATAAAAATCATCGGCAAGCTTTGTGCCGAACAAAGCCGACTCTCCAATCGACGGAATCCAGTATTTCTCCATCGACGGTTCACGGTACGGATTGATGCAGATGATCTTGGTTCCTTTGCGCTTTGCTGCATACATGTACTTTGTAGAGACGGGCTGGTTGTTTGCCGCGACCGATCCCCAAAAGACGATAACATCCGAGCCGATCCAGTCCTGGTAATTGCAGCTGGAAGCCCCTATTCCGACAGAACGCTTCAGCGCCGTTTTGGAAGGGGAGTGGCAGATGCGGGAAGCGTTATCAATGTTATTCACGCCTAAATAGCGAGCAACCTTTGCCGCTACATAATACGATTCGTTTGTGATTCCCCTTGAGGTGAGGAAGAACGACACCTGCTTTGGATTCAGTTTCTTCATCTTGTCCGCAATTAAATTCATGGCATTATCCCATGTGATACGGGAAAATTTCCGCTCACCTTTTCGGCGGATGAGCGGATAAGGAATTCGGCCGAGCTTTCTCAGTTCGGCGCTTGAGTATTTGCGCAGCTCATCAATGTCAGCATGGACGAGCTCCTCTTTCATAGCCGGCATCGTGTTTAAGCGGAGAACGTTCAGCCGTGTTGTACAAACATGCGGTCCGGCAAGGGTTTGGTCGTACAGCCCTGAAACGCCAAGCGCACAGCCGTCACACACACCCTGTGTCAGAATGCGTCCGGCATAAGAAAGATTATCGCGGTTTTCCCATGCTACCTTCATCGTATCGCGGATATGTCCCGGTTTAATTTTCCCCAGCCCGAAAGGAACCGGGCTGACCCAATGTTTGGGAGCAGGGCTCTTAGGGAGTTTAATCGGTCCTTGATGCTTTGTTTTTCCCATGCTCATGCACTCCTTTTCCTCTTTATGGAATTTCGAGTTGATTATTATGGTTTTCCAGTGTTATTTCTTACAAAAAACCAATGATTTTGAGTAAATTTGCTCGGCGCCCGTTGAACTGAGCTTATAACAGCCCTTCTGCAGGGATATATTTTCTGAAAAAAGGGATTTCGCCTGCAAATCTCCCTGCCAAATTTTTTATTATCGAAAACGCAGCCTTTATTATCGAAAATGAAATTTTATTATTGAAAAAACCAATTTTTTATCGAAATGGCCAATTTTATTATCGAACAGTTCGCACTCGACGCTCATCGACAAGATTAGACGAATTCATTTCCCCTCAATCGTCTGCATGTTCGAAATACCCTCACAACCCTGAAAAAAACAAAAACCACCGGGGACCCGATTACGCGAAACCGGGAACCGCGGTGGTAGTCTTTAACAGGAACGCTGCCAAGTGCCAACACAGATGGTTCTTATTTTTTAAATTTCTCTTGAATATTTTCGTCAAAAACAAAGATGGACATCCCGAAGTCTTTTTCGATATCAATATCTACGAAAAGCTCCAGAAACGTTGCGCCCAGCAATTCTTCCATTTCCACCGGATGGTTCTTTTTGTACATGTCCTTCACCATCTCGGTGCGGGCCGAACGAAGCATCTGCTTGCCCTCATTAGAGCCTGAGATAAACTTCTCGACCGGTGATAGATTGCCTTCCATTTCACAAATGGCCCAGTTTTTACAAAAGGTCGTTTTGATCTGCCGGGGACCTTTCCCCATATGGCGCTTACGAAAAGCTCTTACCAGGTTACTGAATTCTGCTTCATAATTATTCATAAACGACAACCTTTATTTTTGCATTTTGCTTATAAAATTATAAATCAGAAATGCTCAACGCGCAACTGTTCGTCCGTTCCCTTCTCCCTTTTAAGTCTGCGAATATCCAGCCGTGCAAGGAAAGAAACGATAAGCGCCACAATAAACAGGGCAGCGAAGAAGGTAAGGCTTTCTGCGTAACTGCCTGTCGTATCCTTCACCCAGGCGGCAAACAGCGGACCCGCCAATCCAGCGGCTGCCCATGCTGTTAGAATGTAGCCATGGATGGCACCGAGCTGTTTCGTTCCAAATAAATCACCGATATACGCCGGAATGGAAGCAAAGCCTCCGCCATAGCAGGTATATACGATAGCAAGCATGATTTCAAAGACGATTGTCGTTGTAACGTTCGGAAGCAAAAAGAACAGGACGATCTGCAGCACGAAGAACGTGGTGTATGTATTGGTCCTGCCGATATAGTCAGAAACAGATGCCCAGCCAATTCGGCCAAATCCGTTAAATAAGCCTAAAACACCAACCAGCGCTGCCGCTTCTGCGGTGGTCATCCCTATACTTTCCTGAGCGAGCGGTTTAGCTGCTGACAGAATGGCGATGCCGCAGGTCACGTTAATGAACAGCATTAGCCAGAGATAGTAGAAACGTTTTGTTTTAATCGCCTCATTGGCCGTCAGCTGTGACAAGTCCTGTGCTACAGCAGCTTTCCCGCTGTCCACCTTCTCCTGATAGCCTTCTGGAGCCCAGCCTTCCTTCGGTTTTTCCAGGTAAAGGGACGAGACCAGCATCACGATAAAATAAGAGATTCCGAGAATATAAAACGTGTTGGCGATCCCAACCGATTTAATCAGACTGTCCATGATCGGAGAGCTGATCGCAGCCGCGAAGCCAAACCCCATGATGGCAAGCCCCGTTGCCAGCCCCCTGCGGTCAGGAAACCATTTTACTAAAGTGGAGACAGGTGCAATGTAACCGACTCCTAGGCCGATTCCGCCAAGTGCTCCATAAAAAACATACAATAGCGGCAATGATCCCAGCTGTACGGCGAGGCCCGAGCCAGCCACACCGACTCCAAAAAAGACAGCAGCCAGTATACCAGCCTTTCTCGGCCCGTGCTTTTCAACAAAATGGCCCAAAAAGGCCGCAGACAGCCCCAAAAACAAGATTGCCAGACTGAACGTCAGCTGCACCTCACTTGCCGTCCACTTAAACTTCTCACTTAATGGAGTCGTAAAATTGCTCCACGCATAAACCGAGCCGATGGAAATATGAATTCCCACTCCCGACAGTGCGATCAACCATCGATTTTTGACCTTGCTCATCATAACCCTCTCCTCTTTTATGTAAATAAAAAACCGCCACAAACTCACCCCATAGTTACATAGCAACTATAAGAAAAAAGGTTGCGGCGGCAGCAAATCACAGGTTCGCTGTGGTATAACCTATCCGGTTTTTCGAAGCGCTTACAGAAGAATCCTTTTAACAGGAGACAGGTTCGCTGTTCCTTGCCAAATGATTCCCCAACTTTACGTTAGCGGAATATTCAAATTTTTCAATCTTAATAGTAATGGAATTAAATGGGTCAGTCAAGTGTCCATATAAAAATTATGTCAGTTTTTTACCATGCCATGATCAATGGCATACTTTTTTTGCAAAGTGAAAAAAATTTATCAAATCAACTTATAATACAGTTTTAATTGCCCATTATAAGAAAGAAAATTAACAAAAGAAAAAGGTGTCCAGGATGAAAAAATTTATGTTTCTTAAAGTTGTTGTAATCTCGATCATATGCATAGCAATATTCGCATGCTCCAGGCCATCTACCAATAAGCAGCAAGAGGGCAATAAAGAAAAGAAGAGTACTTCGACCCCTTCTGTTAAACTTATTGGAAAATATCCTTTAGAAAATCCGCCAAAGTTATCTAAAGGGATCCATGCGGCTATGGGATCTTCTCTCCTGCATTTGCCAGGTGATCCTGATAACATTTTTTATTCTTCGTCCGACCGGGGCCCCAATGGAAAATTGACCGTAAATAGTGAAGAACGGAGAACCTTCCCAATACCAATGTATACTCCTGCAGTGTATAAAATTGAAATTTCTAAAGGGAAAATGAAAATATTAGAACAAATTAAATTAAAGTTACCAAAAGGATCAGATCCAGTAACGGGAAACTCCTTTATTACAGGTTTGCCTAATTTCAAAAAATCTGATGAAGCACCATATGATGCGAAAGGAAAAAGTGTTTTCTCATATGATCCCTATGGCTTAGATACTGAAGGGCTTGCTTACAATCCTACAGATAAAACGTTTTGGTTAAGTGATGAATACCGGCCAAGTCTGGTCCAGATAAAAAAAGATGGTACCCTTGTAAAACGGTTAATACCGTCTGGGATGGAGTCTAAATTTAAAAACGCACCTCTGATTCCTATAAAAGCGAGTTTGCCAATTGTTCTAACAAAGCGCATGGAAAATAAAGGATTCGAAAGCGTGACGATTACTCCAGATGGACGTTATCTTTTCACGATGACACAAAGTGCACTGTCAAACCCTGGTGAAAATTCGAGAGTAGTTCGGATTCTAAAAATAAATTTAAAAAATTCAAAGGTAATAGCAGGATATGCATACATTACTGCTAATGGACAAAGGTTGGGATTTGAGCAAAAAGATATTGGAGTCTCTGATCTTTATGCTATTAATGAACATAATCTGCTTGTCGACGAAAGAGATTCAGAAATAGGAAAAAAAGCGAAATTAAAGAAAATATATAAAATAAATGTTCAAGGTGCAACAAACATCTTAGGCAAGGACAAACATAAAGGAAAAACGCTCGAACAAATGAACGCAAAAGATTTAAAAGCCGCGGGAATTAAAACGGTTGCTAAGGAGGAAGTATTGAATCTTTTAAATTACGATTATCCTTATGAAAAAGCTGAGGGTATTTCGTTAGTTCAGGGCAAAAAATTGGCTGTCATTAATGACAACGACTTTGGAATGGAAGATCCGAATAGTAAAACAGAACTTTGGCTGTTCCGTTTACCCTGAAAAAACACCGTAATCTAGAAAAGGGGCTGTCCTAGAAGTCTGGAAGCCGTTGATTTCCGTTTCAGGCCGCTCGCTTTTACCGGCGCGAGCTCCTACTTTCGTGGGGCGTGCGGTGAGCCTTACCGGCGTGAACGCCTACTTTTTGGCGCAAGCGCCTGCGGGAGTCTCACCTGTCACGCTAGTCCCGCAGGACAAGGAACGCTGCGGTAGCGGTGCATCGCACGAAGATAATGTGATTTTCATTTTCGAGGATCTCGCACCTTCCACTATAATCAACTTTTCATTGAAGATTTTTTGCGCGAAAAAGGAGCTGCCTGAAGGTCAATTTTTGACTTTCAGGACAGCCCCTTTTATATTATGGCAGTTTTTTTAGAATAACGACTTTAAGATAATCTCCTTCTTTAAACTCTTTAATCGTCTTAAAGTCTTCAGGCAGACTGTGTTCTTCAAGGATTTTATACTTGCTTCCAGTCTGGCGGAACGCTTTTTCAATAAAGCCTTTGAACTTGCTCATGCCAAACGTGCTGCAGTTGGACGAAGCGACGATCACACCATTCTTTTCGGTGATGGCAATGGCCTGTTCCAGCAGAGCCGGATAATCTTTCCCTGCGCTGAACGTATGTTTCTTGGATCGCGCAAAGCTCGGCGGATCAAGGATCACCAGATCAAACAGCAGCTTTTTTCTAACCGCATATTTGAAATAGTTAAATACGTCCTCGACGATGATGTCTTGTGACTCGTAATCGATTCCGTTGATGCTGAACTGTTCCTGCGTCTTGCTTCGGCTTCGGTTGGCCAGATCCACGCTCGTCGTTTTCACGGCTCCTCCTAATGCGGCTGCCACAGAAAAAGCACCGGTATACGAAAATGTGTTCAATACTCTTTTGCCTTCTGAATACTTGTCCCGGATGGCTTTCCGGACTTCTCGTTGATCCAGGAAAACACCGACCATCGCACTTTCATTTAAGTATGTAGCAAAATGAATGCCGTTTTCCTGAACGATGAGCGGAAACTGAGCCCGTTCTCCTTCGATGAAGTCATCGTCCTCAATGTACGTTCCTTTTTCAGCAAACCGCTTCTTCTCATAGATTCCTTTAAAATCAGTCAGATTTCTAAGCGACTGCAGAACAAATTCTTTAAATTGATAAATGCCCTCGCTGTACCAGTTGATGACGTAGTAGCCGTCAAAATAATCCATCGTTACACCGCCGATGCCGTCACCTTCACCGTTAAACACCCTGAATGCTGTGGTCAGCGGATTATCAAACAACCTCTGCCGGCTTTCGATGGCCGCCTTTATTTTCTTTTCGAAAAAATCCTGGTCGATATTTTCCTGCGGCTTGCGGGTTAAAATCCATCCCAGTCCTTTATTCTGCTTGCCATAATAGCCTTTGCCGATAAATTTGCCGCTTTCATCAATAACCTCAATGATTGTTCCTTCTGCCAGACCTTTGTCCACGTAAGAGACGGCATCGCTTACGATCAGGGGCGATCCTCCTTTGATGCTCTTATCGGAAGATTTTATTTTTACACGAGCTGTACTCATCATTCCACCCAATTCATTGATCAAATTTTATCAAATCATTATATTTCTTCTTCACGTTCTGTCATTATAATACTTATCGTAAAAGAAATCATTAATACCTATAAAGGAGCCAACGATATCATGCAGCATTTAATAGATGAAATCCGAAAATTCCGGGACGAACGAAATTGGGGCCCTCATCATAATCCAAAAGACCTTGCCCTTTCTATTTCACTGGAGGCGGCTGAACTGCTGGAAAACTTTCAGTGGAAACAAAGCCAGGAAGCGGTTGATGAGAACCTGGAAAACATTAAAGATGAATTGGCTGACGTAATCATCTACTCCCTTCAGCTGGCGGACAGGCTTGATGTGGATGTAAACGAGATTGTACGTAACAAGATGGAGAAGAACGCGGTAAAGTATCCAGTAAAATAAACACTCATGGGTAATCTCCAAGACTGCCGCCGTAAGAACCAAAAGTGACAGGAAGGGCTGGAGCCAACGGCAGATAATAAGCCCGAGGGATCTCGGGCTCTTGGCCAATGCAATAACTCCGTTTCAACTGCCGCCGCCAGTTGGAGTTTGCTCACATTGATAACAAAACATTTTTTTCATCCCTTTTTAAAAATTTGTTTTTGTTTTTTATAATTTGGTCTTAATCTAAACAGTTTTTATACGTTTTGATTGCTTAGGGGAAACTTCGAGATTACAAATTAATACTATCGCTTAAAAGAGTTGATAACTGTGATTCACAAGGTGAAAGAATAAGACTCTTTAACCCTTCTTGAACCTCTTTCACTCATCAATATATAAAAAAGCCCATATAGGGCTTCCTACTAAATTTCCATCGGATTCTTTATTTTACTGTTTGCGTTTTTTCATAAAAATAAAAAACCGAAACATAGATGTGGTCTATGTTTCGGGAACAGATTCATCCCTGATCCAGATCCTTATCATTTTTCCCGCTATCCACTGGCAGCGAAACAGGCCGCTTCTCCTCTACCAGCTTCTCCAGGCGGTTAATCCTCTCCTCTAATAAAACTTTCTCCTGTTCTGCCATCAGTCCTTTGGAGGAATAGTAAGGATCCTTCTCCCACCAATCCATGCCAATCTCTTTGGCTTTATCGACAGAGGCGACGAGCAGACGGATTTTTATGGTCAACAGATCTACATCTGCCAGCGATATTTTAATATCACCAGCGATGACAACCCCTTTGTCCAAAATCTTTTCTAATACTTCCAGCAGATTTCCTGATTGTACCGGTTGTTGAACGGGCATGGTCATTCTCTCCTGTCCGCAGTTTTCATAGCAATCTTCCCAAGGGTCCCAATTCAATATTCAATTCCTCATGCTCTAAACCGAAGATGACCTTTAACTCAAGCATCTTTTCCTCGAGCCTCATTAAGGTCAATCCCAGCTCTTCTAACTGATCATCAGACAGTAAACCGCTATCTACTTTACGCATCGCCTGCCGCTCCATTAGCTGGCGAAGAAGCTCTATGACCGTCAGCACCAGCTTAGCCAGACCTTGCTCAACATTGGTTTTATCCAGAGGTAACCGTTCCACCGGCAACTGCCTCCTCTACAATCTTACGGCTATGGTTTTCAAAGGCACTTTCTATCGATGAAATAAGCAGCTTCAAATCGACGATAATGAGATCAATATTGGCAATCGAAATCAATATCTCTCCCCTTACGACCACTCCTGTATCAATGATGCCATCCAATAAATCCAGCAGAGTGATCTCTTTGTTTTCAAACGGGGAAAATTGCTTCATGACTCTGTTGCTTTCATCATCTTGGAAAAGTGATAAGGCGGCCATGGACCTGTTACATGAAACAGGCACCCTTTTTCCTTCATCTGTTCCTCTATCTCTTCAATCTTTTGAAAGAATTCGCCCGCTTTCTCCTTTTCAATGAGAAAATCACAATTTGCTGTCATTTCCTCATCGATCTCAGTCATCTCTGTTTTCCAGTTCTGCCGGACAAGTTGATCGCAAACGAAAGGCTCGAGCTGTTTCGTCACTTTAAACCAAAGCTGGGCTTGCTCTCTTTCCAGTTCACTTTCAACCAAATGCACCAGCCGTTTTTTCATTAAAAACTGTTTCCCCTTCGGCATAGAGGCCATTTGATTTTCCAGCTCTTTTACCGCAGGGTTTTTGAGTGCTACAAAAGACCGCAACCGGTCAAAACTGCAGAACATTTTAACATTCCATTCTTGTTTACCTCTCAGCTTCTTCAGTTTTTGAAGGATTACATCATGCTGATTCATAAGTAAAATTTGCAGGTTTTTATCCTGTTCAAAAATCGTGCAGAATGACATTGGCAAAATAGTGAATTGCTGCTGAACTGCGGCGATGGATTCGTGATGATGAAATGCTTTTTCCTTCAGCCACTCAGGGTCCTTCACGTGAAGATCGATCTGTTCCTGGCAAAAGGTTTCCCTATCCACTTCTGTCAGGACAGCAGCTAGATCTTCATACACTTTGATCTGTATCGCTTGGCCGCCGATTCCCTCCGCAAAGGAAAGGTTGGCTTCAAGAACATCTGAAGCTGCCGAAATGCCATACACGTAGAGCAATTTTGTTTTTGTCTGTGCCACTCATGCTCCTCCTCACACCTCTACTCTAAACCCAGTTTTTCACGTTCCTTAGCGATCTTGTAACGTGCCAGCAATTCCTGTTCCCTTTCGATATAAGATTCCTCGTCGATCTCTTCCATCTCAAACATCGTATGGAGCTGCACGAGCTGCTGCTGAAGATAGGGAATGCTGTAGAGCTCCTGATCCACTTCTTCCTGTATTTTTTCCCCAAGCTTGATGATCGACCGGATTGGAAGCGTAAATAGCTTATGAAACATGGCTATCCCTCGATTCGAAGACGTATGTTTACAAAATTATATGCCGGCCAAGGGCCTGTGTATTTAAAGTCCGCTTTGTCTTTCCATGTCTCATACAGATCGTTAACTTTCTGGTCAAACGCTGCCTCGATATTTTTATCAATTAAAAAGGCAGCATTTAAAAAGACTTTTCCGGGAATGGTATCATTCTGCTTGCCGGCAGCTGCAAGTTCCAACAGCGGGAGATAAATTTCTTTCTCCACTTGTTCCTGCAGCGAAAGGATAAAAAGCTGCGCTCGTTCTCCCAGTTGAATACGGTCATAGAAGGCGGCAGGGTTGGAAATATCCTTGGATGCCCCTTTCCACTCATTCAGTATGGGATCTTTTTTCATTTCAGCGTCAATCCATTCTTTCTTGGGAATCACCTTTAATCCAACCTCAATCTTGTGATTCAGGTGAGAGAATAAATCGGTAAATTCTTTGCATAAATGCTTGGTGATGTAGAGAACATCCTGCTCCGAATGAAACACATTGCCAAAACTCATCGGAATCAGGCTGTATTGCTTCATTACCTCTGAAATCATGTGCTGATGCGCAAACAAATTATGGCGGTCAGGGAGCACTTCCCCGTTGACCTTTGATACGACCATCGCAATGTCTTCATGATGAATGGTGTAGACTTCGGATTCTTGGCCATTTAATGTGACGCGTCCGAATGGCTTTTTTTCTTTTTCCTCGATGGCACAAAAAACGTAGATCCCATTTTCTGTACTCAATGAATTTCATCCTCTCTTAGCATCTCTTGCAGAATTAGCTCCTGGACTGTCCTTTCTTCTTCATCAGGAAAAAATAGCTTTACATGATGAAGAAGGATATCCAGACAAAGCTGCTGATACATCACGTTGTTTGGACAGATCTCTATGCCTGCTTTTTTCGCGATCGATGCAATCATGAGTGATGCCCGCAAACTGGGTATATGTCCTTTGCCATAAATACGCATCCGGCTAACCAGTTTGATGACAGTAGCTGCTTCTTTTTCGGTGGCTCCTGTCCGGTGCTGAATAATGGCTGCTTCTGTTTTTTCATCGCATGCATTCAAACGAATCGTGATTAATCGGTCCATTAAAGCATCCTGTGTATGAAACGTTCCGGTGTATTCCTCCGGATTGCTTGTAAAAATGACGGAAAAGTCCGGATGGCACGGAATCGCCGTTACCTTTCCGTTTCCATAGACAGGAAGAACCCTCTCCTCCAGAAGAGATAAAAATATATTATTCGTTTCCGGGCGCGAACGTGTAAATTCATCATAAATGACAACATGTCCCTTTTTAACCGCTTCAATCAGCTGTCCATTGATCCAGATCGGTTTCACCTCTTGTTCCTTCTTGTACACAGAATGGATATAGTTATCAACCACTTGTTTTTTCGATACACCTACATACTGGCCGATCAGGTCCTGGTTGGACATTTCATGATGGCCCCGGATGACGGTCACGGGTCTATTTAATTGTTTGGCGACATAAAAGGCAAGGCTTGTCTTGCCAACACCCGACGGGCCGACAAAGTGAACCGGATAACCTGTCCGTAAATATAAGACCGTTCTTGAGACGATCTCGTTAAAAAAAGCCGTGTTTACAAACGGATCTTGAACTTCTTTTTTAGTCATCAATGCAGCTTCCTTTCTTCTGTAAAATAAAAGCCAAGGCGAAAAGATGCCTTGGCCTTTCAAGAAGCTATTACAGCGGCGCAGGCTCACTGTCTTCTTCTTCTTTTGGTTGAAGAAGCCCCACTGCTTCCGCATACCGCAGCCAGGTATCTACGCTCGCAATAACAATACGGGCATCGATTGTCAGCAGCTCAATTCCCACTAAAGAAACACGAGCCCATATATCAATGACCACACCCTTATCCAAAATACGGTCAATAACCTCAGCTAAGCTAGAAGAGTCTACACTCTTTTGAATGGCAGCCATGCAATCCCCTCCTTCCATTGGTTGCAGTCAAGGGGAGTCTCTTTAGCTTATTCTGTATTTTTTTATCTGGTGACAGCCCCCTTGTCAACCAGCGTCCTTCACCAAGAGGCGAAGTATAATAGTATATGATTGCTAGAGTTGATTGGAATGGACAAGCGTTTACTAGAATAAAAGATTTTTCCCCAAAAAATAGAGGCCTCCGTTTTCAGGAGCCTCTTAAACTGTTTTTCATTTAATTTCTCAAATCCCTCTTCTGGTACGATACGTAAGTCAGGAAAACCCCCGCCGCAATAAGCACAACTGACAGTGCGACAAACACACCATCAAATCCGCTATTCCCTATCAGGTTCTTCGCCTCAAAGTATTTAAACGGCGTAATGTATTTAAGAGCTTCCAGCTTGTCGTTCAGTTCAATGACGATGGACAGAATATACGTGATGAGAAGGAAGCCTGTAGCAATGGATGAAGCCAACTTCGGCCGTTTGCTGACCGATGCGATGGCCATTCCGATCGCTAAGAATAAGAGCTGCAGCAAAAACAATCCAGCCATCAATTTCCCAATCTCACTTGTATTTGCTGTGGAGTCATAGTGCATCACCATCGCAACCGAAAAAACATAGGTCACGAGATTGAAGATCACAAGCAGTACAATGGATGCTGCAAGCTTCGATGATATAATTTGTGTTCGGGATACTGGTTTGACCATCAGAAACTCTGACGTCTTGTCACGCTCTTCTTTTGCGATAATATTGGCGCCGAGCATGACGGCATGGATAGTCGCCATCAAGACAAGATACGAAAACAGCATGCCGTAAAATCCCATGGAGGTTGATAAATCCAGTGAGCTTAACCCAAATATGGCCTGAAGCGATTTAGGCATCGCAGCAAAAATCTCGTTCACAGACTGACCGGAACTTTTCATGGTCCCATACTTGCTCATTCCTGAAACCACCATAAAGAGAATGCCGACGCACCACCAAATCATGGACTTCCGGCTGTATTTCAACTCTCTCCAAAAGATGTTCATCGTTTATCACCTCTTCCTTATCCTGCTAGGCCGCATGGATGTCCTTTTTCGTAAACAGCACATAACTGGCCGCGATCGCCACCATGACGACGGCAGCTCCAATACTGATATAAACCGGCTCATAAGAGGAATACTTCATAATATATGACAGATCAAAATATTTAAACGGTGTAATATAGCGAATCGCTTTATCCCCTATGACAGAGCCGAACATGCTGAGGATAAAGAAAGCAAAGACCGTACCTAGCGAGAGCGGCAGTACTGATCTGATCCTTGAAAAAGCTGAGGATACGAGAAAACCAAGCGACGCAAACACGAGCTGTACAAAAAAGTTTGCCGCTGACATAAAGAAGAAAGTTTTTTCGTTAAAATCTGCTGTTGCTACTGCAAACGCCATACCGTATGAAACGGCAATAAAAATGACATTCGTGAAAATTAACGTACAAAGTACAGCCAGCAGCTTTGCGGTGATGATCTGCGCTCTCGTCACTGGCTTCGTGAGAATAAACTCTGCTGTCTTCCCGCTGACTTCCTTGGATAAAATCCCGGTTCCAAGGTTCATCGCCTGAATGGCACCGCACAGCATCACATATAAAAAGAAATACGAGTAAAATCCAAGGAGTGACGTGATCGTGTTGATCTGAACGCCTAACGCCTTCAACACACCTTCCGGATAATTTTGAAGGACCTTAATAAACTGATCTCCATCTTTTTCAACCGCTGGGTAGATCGAGAAAAACAGCACCGTGACTGCAGCTAGCGCAAATGCCCAGATCAGCATGGACTTACAATTCACCTTAAGCTCATGCAAGAAGATATTCACTTTGAACCATCCTCCTTCTCATAATAATGAAGAAAGATTTCCTCAAGGTCTGGCTCATCCACCCAAACGTTCGACAGTTCAATTTCCGCAAGCTTTTTCATGATCAAGTTAATGTTGCCACTGTATAAGAAGCTGATCTTATGATCATCACTCTCAATGTTGGTGACGCCATCCACTGCAAACCATCCAGCATCCACCGGCTGTTTTGTCTCAATTCTAATCTTCTTATGGTTGTTTTCCTGAAGGGTGCTGATCTTCTCAACCGTAATGAGCTTTCCTTCTTTAATGATGGCAACCCGGTCACACATCTTCTGCACTTCACTCAGGATGTGGGAGGAAAACAGAATGGTCGCTCCCTTTTTATTCTCCTCTTTCAAGAGATCAAAGAACTTTTGCTGCATTAATGGATCCAGTCCCCCGGTCGGTTCGTCCAGAATGATCAGCTTCGGTTCATGAAGTAAGCCTTGAACAATCCCAACCTTTTTCCGATTTCCGTAGGACAAGTCATCAATTCGTTTATTAAGATCTAAATCCATGATTTCTGCGAGTTCATGAATCCGTTTCTTGCAGTCTTTTTTATAGAAGCTGGCTGAATAGTTCAGCAGGTCCTTCACTTTCATTTTGTCGTAGTAGAACACCTCTGAAGGCAGATACCCGATCTGCTTTTTGATCTCCGGCCCGTACTTAATGACGTCTTTTCCGAAAATCGCAGCGCTTCCACTCGTTGGATAAATGATGGACAGCAGCGTGCGGAGCGTTGTGGATTTACCGGCACCGTTCGGACCGATGAAGCCAAAGATCTCCCCTTCTTCCACATGAAAGCTGATGTCTTCGATTCCCCTGGCATTGCCATATCTTTTCGTTAAATTTTTAATCTCAATCACATTCATGGCTGCAGCCTCCTGTTCATTTATAAAAAGCTTTCTTAAACATTTCAATGTAAGCAGCTGCTTCAGCAAACACCTCGTCATAATCAACCTCAAGATCTTGGAGTTTCGCTTTGGCCAGAATTTCTTCACTGAGCCCTTCAAATGCCCACAGCATACTTTTTATGACCTTTGAGAGATCCAAGTCATCACGGAACTTCGAGGTGTCAATTCCATCAAAAAGCCAAGTGGAACTGCTGGCCGTAAAGGTTTTAATCCTGCTTTGAAAGTCGCTTCGAATTTGGTCTGACTCTTCCAGCATCGCTTTCTCAAAGAAACGAAAGATGTCAGGATAGGTATGAAGCAGCTCCATCTTAATAAGCGTCATGTCGTGAAGCCTTTTGAAAAAATCCGTTTCCTCCATGACTACCTTTTTATAAAAGTCTTCCATGACCACCTCGAAACAGTGATCAAATAAGAAAAGATACAAGGTCTTTTTGTTCTTGAAATAGTGAAACAGCAGTCCTTTGGATATGCCGGCCTCCTTCACAATTTCATTGGTGGATGCATTGTCATAGCCCTTTTGCACGTAAACCTTGATGGCAGCATTTAAAATTTTAATTTGTTTCTCATCTTCCAGATTGTAAAATTTCGAAAACACAGGCAGCACTTCTTTCGTAATTTATAACGTTATATAGTCGCGTTGACCAATTCGGTCAATCACAGTATATGCACATTGACCAGTGTGGTCAACCACAACTTTTCGACAAAATTCAGCTGTTTGAACCTTATGGTTGGCAAGCAGTGAAGTGTTTTTAAGGATTGGTATGAGTTTTGCCTGTTTTGGGATTCTTTTTTGGCAGAAAATAAATGATGTTGAGTAAATAATGGTTTTCTGGCTTGTCTGAGGGGTTTGATCGGAGTAATTTTGGTTTATTTACAGATCTGGTGCTAAAATCCTGAGATATTATGGAACATGGAAGCCCAGTCAACTTTCTTATTATCGATAATCCTGATTTATTATCGAAAAACTCAATTTATTATCGAAAAACTGATTTTATTATCGAAATCCGTGTTTTATTATCGAACCGTTTATACACGACTCTGTTCGACATTTTTTGACACATTCATTTCCCACCATCCACCAAAGCCGATACACACAGCACGCACACCAGCAAGCAAGCACGCAGCACACAACAAAAAACACCCATCCTTCACTAAAAAGGATGGGCGCTCTCAACATCATCTCCCGCGCTTCCACCTCGGAAGCTTCGGTTCTTTGACACGGATGAACCGGATGATGATGAACAGGATATAGATGGCCAGTGCAACGTAGAAGAACACCGGCACTTTTTCAAACCTTGCTTTTGCTAAGAGGTAGAACATGTAGAACAAAAACAGAGTGACGATCACACCGTTTTTAGGCAGTTTGATGTTTTTGAAGCTTGGTATTTTAATCGTGCTGACCATGAGAACGGCCAGCCCGTAAAAGGCGATGATGAAGACCCCCAACGGAATTACTTTTACAAACAGCACGAGAAAGGTAACGATCGCTCCAGCCAGTGTGATTGGGATCCCTGTAAAGTGTTTCAGTGACTCTTCCTGAGCGGTCACGTTGAAACGGGCCAAACGGTAGGCACCGAACACAGGAAAAATGCCGGACATCGCCACACCGTATATATAATGAAAGTCTGCAAAGTAGGTGTGAGCGGCCAAAAAGGCAGGTGCGACACCGAAAGAAACGACATCGGCAAGGGAATCCAGTTCCTTCCCCATCTCATTGGTTACGCCAAGAATTCTTGCCACCCTGCCGTCAACCGCATCAAGCATGATTGCGATAAAGATCAGGATCGTGGCGTTCTTGCTGTCGCCATCTATTATATAGCCGATGGAAAAAAAGCCGCAATATAAATTTCCAAGTGTAAGCAGATTGGGTATATGCTTTTTCATTGAACACGTCCTTTGTATGTAAACTATACACTTTAATACTAATGCATTTTAGGAAATTTACAATTGCTTTTCCTATTTATAGGGGTTTTTTCCCAGTGTTTCTTCACGTTTTTATTTTATTCAATAACTTGATAAACATTTCTATTTCTTCTTCTGAAAGTTCACTGAACGTTTCTTCATAGAAATCCTGCAGCACATCATCCATTTTATCCGCCAGTTGCTCTCCTTTTGGCGTGATCGACAAATAAACGATTCTGCGGTCCTGTTCACTATGCTTGCGTGTGACCAGACCGCGATTGATCAACTTATCGCTCGTTACGGAAATATGGCTGTTCGTCACTTGCAGCTGATCAGCGATTTCCGATACCATCTGGTCACCTTGGCAGTGAAGAACCTTTAGTGCCGCATATTCATTCAGCGGAATAAAATCCTTTAGCAAAGGATGAAAACATGCCCGGATTTTCTTTGTTTGGTTTCTATAGTTTGTCACGAGATCCTTAACAAGAGTTTCTCTATTTTTCATAACGATTCTCCTTGCTTGCAGCGCAGGAAATGATGATGCAATAGATTGGCATACATCAAACTTTGGCTTTAATTCCAGCTTCTATTTTTTTTAACAATCGAATGTATTCATCTTGCTCTTCCTTTGACAGTGTTGAAAGCATCTCTGCCCAGAAGTGATTTCGCTTTTCTACAATAGCAGAAATCAACGATTCACCCGTTTCCGATAATACGATCCAGACCACTCTCCGATCCTTCTCATCCCGCATACGAGAGATCAGCTGTTCTTCCTCCAGCTGGTTTAAGAGTGTCGTTGTGGCTCCTGAAGTCATTCCCATCGTGTTCGAAATATCCACAACCATGCATCTGCGTTTCTGAAACAGCATCTTTAATACCGCATACTTGGAGGCCGTTAAACTATACGGAAATTCCTTTATTTGATTTTCAATAAACGCTCTTCGCAATTGAAAGAACGTATCCTTAATGTGGTCCAGCAGCTCGATCTGAGCTTGTAATTGTCGGTCCATGACTGATCCCCTCTGGGTTATTGCATTACATCATGATAGTATCATTAACCCAATAAAATTTAAAATTCATTTTTATTGTGCCTTTCAACCTTTTTGTGGTAAAGTGTTTATTTATAAAATACCTTTATCATAAAGTATCTTTTCTAAAAAGTAAATCTTCCACAAAGGTATCAATCATTAACAGTTAGCTATGGTCTACAGTTAATAATATTAATAATTAAGGAGGGCAACTAAATGTCTAGAGGTCGTCTACTCATGACCAACATCATCGCATTTCTAGTAGTAATCGTTTTAATTGCAGGAGGAGCGTATTACTATTTCCAAAACAACAACTACGTTTCGACGGACAATGCAAAGGTAACAGGTGAACTTCACAACATCACTGCTCCAACGGATGGAAAACTTTCAGATTGGAACTTGGAAGAAGGCAAGAAGGTAACAAAGGATGATAAAATCGGAAAAATTTCCGGTGGTGAAAAATCCATGTCCATCACAACTCCTGCCGATGGAACCATCATTAAAAAACAAGCCAACAATGACCAAATGGTGCAAGCTGGCCAAACACTGGCAAGTGAAGTCAACATGGATAAACTATACGTGATCGCCAACATTAAAGAAGATGAATTGAAAGATATCGAAGAGGGTGACCAAGTTGACGTTACTGTAGATGGTGATGATGAAACCACTCTTGATGGAAATGTGGAAAAAATCGGTTTTGCTACTAACTCTTTATTCTCTTTAATGCCTAAATCCAACGATGACAGCAACTACACAAAAGTAACGCAAACTGTACCTGTTAAAATTTCAATCACGAACTCATCTGATAAAGTATTGCCAGGTATGAACGCAGAAGTAAAAATTTCTAAAAACTAATCCATCATTAGAACTGCACTTCCTAAGAAAGGAGGAAGAATAAATGTCAAGCGAATTTCAACAGCCTCAAGGCTCACACGATATCAAAAGATACATTCCTTTATTAGTCATACTCATGATCGGATTATTCCTTGCCATCCTGAACCAGACACTGCTGAACGTGGCTATTCCCCACTTGATCACAGAATTCGGAGTTTCTGCCAATACAGCTCAATGGTTATTGACAGGCTACATGCTGGTCAACGGTGCGCTCATTCCGCTATCGCCTTTTCTGATTGAACGGTTCGCGGTCCGCCGCCTCTTTTTGTTTGCCATGTTCTGCTTTACGCTGGGTTCATTGATCTGCGGGCTTTCAACGGGATTTCCTGTCATGCTAGTCGGGCGTTTGATCCAGGCCGTTGGCGGCGGTGTATTAGCACCTCTTGTCATGACCATCATCATCTTTATATTCCCTCCGGAAATCCGGGGTAAGGGGATGGGGATCTTTGGTCTCGCCATGATGTTTGCTCCGGCGGTCGGTCCTACGCTTTCTGGCTTTGTCGTGCAAAACTATGACTGGCATCTTCTCTTTACCGGAATGGTGCCGCTGGGCGTCATCGTATTAATCTTTGCCTTTTTCAGCCTGAAAGACATTCAGCCGCCGAAAAAGGTTAAGGTTGATGGCCTTTCCGTCTTTACGTCTCTTGCCGGTATGTCGCTGCTTCTATATGGGTTCAGTGAAGCAGGAAATGACGGCTGGGATGATGCGGTTGTTCTTTCAACCATGATTGCAGGGGCTGTCCTGCTCATGATTTTCACCATCAGACAGCTTCGTATTGAAAAGCCGCTGCTCGACATGCGGATTTTCAACTATGGAATCTTTTCATTAGCAAGCGTTATTAACGTTGTTTTGACGATCAGTCTGTTTTCCGGGATGTTCTTGCTTCCGATCTATCTGCAGACGATCCGGGGATATTCACCGCTTGATTCCGGACTGCTGTTGCTGCCAGGAGCTTTGATCATGCTGGTCATGTCACCTGTTTCAGGTACACTGTTTGATAAATTGGGGCCTCGTCCGCTTGCCATTTTCGGTATGGCGATCACAACGATAACGACGTATTTCTTTACAAGGCTGACAATGGATACCCCCTACACATTCATCGTGGTTCTCTATATGTTCCGTATGTTTGGGATGTCCTTCTTGATGATGCCGATCATGACAGCCGGCCTTAACCAGCTGCCGAAGCACTTGAGCAGCCATGGCACGTCCATGTCCAACACGCTTCGCCAAGTATCAGGCTCGATCGGTATCAGCTTGATCACGACCATCTTTACGAACCGAACAACGTTCCATATGAATGAGATGGAAGGAGCCATGAATACGGCCGATCCATTCTTTATGACTTCATTCCATGACTTTGTTCAAAAGGTAGCGGTCAGTCTTCATCTTCCTGTATCACAGGCCCAGCAGCAAGCAGTTCAAATCCTTTTCGGTAAAGCGAGCCAGCAGTCCAGCATCAACGGCATTAACGATGCCTTCATCATAGCAACCGTTATTTCCGCCATTGGTCTCGTATTGAGCTTATTTCTCCGTGATGTCCGAAAAGACAAGGTTAGAGAAGCGGCTGCACCAGTACCTCAGAAAGAGGAAGTACTGCTGTTGCCAGCGCCAAAGAATGTATCCTAACACCCTACTCTATAAAAATCTGGAGGAATGTTTCATGAATATATGTATTGTCTACGATAGTGAAGGCGGCCATACAAAGGCACTTGCCGAATCCATCGCAGCTGGAGCACAGCAAGTGAACGGCGCAAATGTCTATCTGCAGCATGTAGATGAAGCAGATGTTTACTCCCTTCCTAAGATGGATGCGATCATCTGGGGATGCCCAGGACATTTCGGCACCATCAGCTCAGGGCTAAAAAGCTGGATCGACAAGCTCGGCTATCTATGGGCAGAAGGAAAACTAATCAACAAAGTGGGGGCTGTGTTCTGTACAACAGCTACAACTCACGGCGGTTTAGAAGCAACTCTTCTTAACCTCATTACTCCAATGCTTCACCAAGGTATGATCATCGCAGGACTTCCAGGTAATGTCCCGGAAAACGCCCTGTATGGATCTTACTACGGAGTGGGAATAACTTGTCCGATTGAAGGGAATGAACTCATTACCGAGGACGACCAGGCTCTTGGACGCGCATTGGGAGAGCGTGTAGCTCTTGTTGCACAGCAATTTACAGAACGGTAGGTGATGGAAAAATGATCGGCATATTACTTATTGTAGTCGCCGTGATTTTAATTGCAGTCTTAATTGTTATTAATACGAGGGCTTTTGCCGCTAAAGGCAAGGCGAATACAGCGGATGAAAACATGCAGTCTCCGGTTGCGGAAAAACCGATACAGGAGCCTGTACAAGAAGAAATAGCTGCCGCTGCCCAGGAAAATCACGAGAATATGGCTCCACCATCACCAGCAATAGAAGAGAACGTACCAGAGAAAGACCCGAATGCTATGAGTGACACGGAGTACCGTCATGCTCTGCAGCGGTTAAAAACACCTGCTAAGCCTGCCGTACCGGCAGAGGCTCCAGAAAAGCATTCGATGAAAGATAACGATTACCGCAACGCATTGAAATCAATGAATAAAAAACGCGATAACTAACAGGGGAAAAGGGGCTGTCATGAAAGTCGAAAATTGACCTTCAGGCAGCTCGTGGTCTGATTCGGTCGTCACCATAAAAGCCTCTAATGGAGTGGCTTTTAGTTCCATCTCTTTCATCCAGCGGCCGACTGTTTTTTGAGAAACTTGATAGCCCCAATCCAAGAGATCCTGGTAGACTCTTGGGCTACCGTAGGTCCCCAAGCTTTCATGGAACGACTGGCAGATCTTCTGCTTCATTTCCTGCTTATACGCTTCCTTTTGTGGATTTTTTGGACAAAGCCATTTGTAATACCCACTGACTGACACCTGGAGGACCTTGCACATCTTCACAATCGTATACTCATCGCGATGATCATAGATGAAGGCATACTTTACTCGGGCTTTTTCGTGAAGATGTGCATAGCTTTTTTTAAGATTTCATTCTCGACTTCCATGTCGCGTAACTTTTTCTCATAGTCTTGTTTGATTTTCTTCAGTTCAGTAGGCGTAACATAGCCTTCATCTGGAGCTTCACTTTTCTTTTTTTCCTTGTAAAGCTTCACCCATCTGGAGATCGAGGATACCGTAAGGTCCAGTTCATAGGCCATATCCGTAATCCGCCGGCCCTCCTCCACGACTAGTTTCGCCACATATTCTTTGTACTCTTTTGTGTGATGTTTTTTACCCAATAAGAACACGTCCTTTATTTGAAATCAGTTAACTGAATTATAACGTGATTCTCATTTTGACGTGTCTACTTTTAAGACTAACCCTACTAACCCTAATTACTTGCAAAAATACTGACTTTACTTGCAATAATCCACCATTTACTTGCGAGAAGGCCGACTTTACTTGCGAGAATCTACCATATACTTGCAAAACACCTCATTTTCATAAAAAAGTCAGCCCACTGCCTCATTTCACCATACAAAAATAGAAACCTGTGCCGCCATAAGGCGATACAGGTTTTACTTTTTTCTTCTTTCCTTCCGTATACGTGGTCAAGCCAAATTTGAAGTACTGCGTCTGCTCGCAAAGCACTATTTTAAAAAACTTCCCGCTGTAGACAAAAAAAACGGCAAATCGGTGTCATCAGCCGCGGTGATGTCAGCCAAAAAATCCAGCAGGCCCTTCTACCGCAGCTCTAACGGCTTCTTTTTATTTTGCAGAGATGTTCGTATACTTTTCACGCAGCAGGAATTTTTGGATCTTGCCGCTCGCGTTTCTTGGCATTTCATCGACAAAGATAAATTTCCTCGGCCGCTTGTAGTCTGCCAGCTTATGGCTGTTTCTGCAGAATTCATCAAGCGCATCTTCGGTCAGCTCTCCTGCTTTTTTCACGATGACGGCCGTCACCCGCTCTCCCCACTTTTCATCCGGCTCTCCCAGCACAGCGACATCAAGAACCCCTTCATGCTCGTATAAAAGGTCTTCCACCTCACGCGGGTAGATGTTTTCTCCACCACTGATGATCATATCGTCCATCCGGTCAGAAACGAAAAGGTATCCTTCCTCATCCATATAGCCGATATCCCCGCTATGGTACCAGCCTTTATGTACAGCTTGATCTGTCGCCTCTTCCCGGTTGTAGTACCCTTTCATCATACTCGGCCCCTTGACGATGATCTCTCCAGCCTCTCCCGGCGGAAGAATGTCTTCCGGATCAGACGGCCCTTGAGTTCCCGGGCGCACGACACGAATTTCATGGTTAAAGCAGGCTTTACCCGCCGAACCTGCTTTAGCCTCCTGTTCGTCTTCAAACAAAAAGGCGATAGCCGGTCCCATCTCCGTCATGCCATACGCTTGTACAAGCTTAATGCCCAGCTTTTCACCAAGTGCCCGCACAAGAACCGGTGCCATCGATGCCCCGCCATAAAGCCCAAATCTCATGGAAGAGGTCTCGTATTGCGACAGATCTTCCTGCAGCATCATATTCCACATGGTAGGCGCTGCAAACATGACGGAAATTTTCTCGTCCTGAATCGTTTGGAGAACTTCTTTTGCATCAAAATGGTGCATGATCACTGTCGTACATCCATTATGAACACGCGGCAAAAAAGCGCAGTGCAGTTCAGCACAGTGGAACATCGGGGCTGCTGTCAGCCCTCTGTCAGATGGTCTCAGCTGCAGCGCCTGCATGCAGGTCAAACTTTGCTCGATCATGTCTCTGTGGCGGTGCATCACGCCCTTCGGCTGTCCGGTCGTCCCGCTCGTATACATGATGGCGTACAAGTCGTTTTCATCCAACTCAACATTCGGCGCCTGGGCTGGAGCTTCTTGAACCCGATTGTGAAAACGGACTGCCTGATCCGGAACCTTCTCGCTGACCGACCAGAAGGAGACGAGCGGAAACTCATCAAACAGAACCTTCACCTGCTGCTCCAGATCCTTTTCATAAATAAAAAGGACAGGCTTGGAATCGTTGAGTATGTACGAGACTTCACCTGACTTTAACCGAAAGTTGATGGGATTGATGACCGCGCCTATTTTTGCACAAGCGAAGTAAACCGTTGCAAATTCACTTGTGTTGTACATGAAAACAGAAACAACATCCCCCTTCCTTACCCCGGCTGCCAGAAACGCCTGTGCCGTGCGGTTTACATACTGATCCCATTCTCCGTACGTCCACCTTTGGCTCCGGGATAGATCGACCAGCGCCTCTTTACCTGGATACTTTCTTACCGTCTGCTCAAATAACCTTCCAATCGTCGGATACATTCATTCTTCCTCCCATTATTTTTAGAGTAGAATCGAGCAATGCCATCACAAAAGTTGTAAGAGCCCCTATTTCCTGTTAGGTACTATTTCCCCAGGATTATTAGAATCCCTTGTTATTAAACTACTGAAATAGAACTATTTTATCGCATTGTTAACTAAATGTAATAAAACAATTCAGACCATTTGCCGATACACATCTATGAATCAAACATTGTGAAACGTTTTGATTATAAAAAATGATGTGCAGAGGAGATTGAGATGAAAAAGCTAGCAATTTCGGGGTTATGTTTTGCCGTACTAACCACAGCCTCTTTATACCAGAGTATACATGCCAATCCCGTCTCCGCTCAGGAGTTAAAAACAAAGTATGTGAATGTCAGTGCAAACTCAAGCTTGAACTTGCGTAAAAGCGCAACGACAAAGTCTGCCATTATCGGCAAACTCGTAAAAGGCAACAAAGTAATCGTCTATTCCGAAAGCAAGGGATGGACAAGACTGAAGTACAACGGAAAATATGGCTATGTCAGTACGAAATATCTGATTTCCAAATCTTCAGCCAAAACAACAGTAAGTGCCGTCAAACCAAAAACGGCCATTAAATTTGTAAAAGTGAGCCAGGGCACATTGAATATGCGAAAGAGCGCTTCTTCAAAGGCCGCGGTCATCGCCAAATTAGCCAAAGGAACAAAGGTTACATTCTATTCCGAATCCAAAGGCTGGGCTAAAATTACAGCCAGCGGTAAAACCGGTTATGTCACTTCAACCTATTTGTCTACAACCAAACCGGCAGCACCAGCAGCAGCTAAACCGAAAACCGTTACGAAATATGTTATGGTGAAATCAGGAGACACTCTCAATTTGAGAAAAAGTGCTTCTGCCAAAGCAACGGTCGTAACCAAGCTAAAGAACGGCTTGGCGGTTACGGTCTATACCGAGTCGAAAGGATGGGCTAAAATCAAAGCCAGCGGCAAAGACGGGTATGTCAGCTCCGTGTATCTTTCTGCCAAAAAGCCGGCAGTCAGTGCACCAAAACCGGCTGCCCCAAAGACTACAATTAAATATGTAAAGGTAAATTCCGATACACTTAATCTGAGAAAAAGCCCTTCTGGCGATGCAGCTATCATTACCAAACTCGTGAACGGACTGCAAGTAACGGTTTATTCCGAATCCAAAGGCTGGTCCAAGATCAAGGCCAACAATAAGGACGGATATGTAAATTCAAGCTATCTCTCTGCGACAAAGCCAGTGGCCAGCAAGCCGGCAGAACCAGTAAAGACTGTCATTAAGTTTGTAAAGGTTGGCGTGAATTCCAGCCTTAATATGCGTTCAGGTCCGGCCACTACCTATTCTGTCCTTGCCATACTGGCGCACAACACACCGGTTACCGTTCAATCGGAGACCAAAGGCTGGTCCAAAGTGACAGCAAGCGGAAATACCGGATATGTCAGCTCCTCCTACCTTGTGGATCAAGCAGAAGCAGCACCTGGGATTACGAATACAGCCTACGGAAAGACACTGGATGAGATGGTTGCCATCCAAATGAAGGTGAACCCGCAGACCGATAAAAAGTACAATACGTATATCCGCGAAGATGCTGTTGATCTGACGAGCAGTACATCCGGAATTGTTGATGGAACCGGCTGGCGCGTCAGAGGCGGTGCCGGTGATCAGTACTGGGCAGTAGGCAGTGTCAGCAATGGGGACATCCTTCAGATCGTAAACACTGTAAAAGGTGCTGACGGCTACAACTGGTATCAAGTGGTCTACAATAAAAAGTGGGTCAATGCGAGTCCTGATGACGTGAAATATTATCTGGACGTTAACAATTTTAAGGGCGATGCAGTAAAGTCTTTTCAATTTTTAAAGCTCTCTCAAAGTGCAAGTGTTCTTAACAGTGAAGTCAATGATCGAATTCTTGCCGGCAAAGGTATTCTTGCAGGAAAGGCAGATGCGTTCATTGAGGCAGGGAAAGCCTATGGAGTAAATGAAATCTATCTGATTTCCCATGCTCTTCTTGAAACTGGCAACGGCACTTCCAAGCTGGCAAATGGAATCCTTTATAATGGCGAGAACGGTGCCAAGATGGTGTACAACATGTATGGAATTGGAGCGATTGACAGCGACCCTATAAACATGGGTGCAAAACGCGCCTATGAAGAAGGCTGGTTTACCCCTGAAGCTGCCATTATTGGGGGAGCTCAGTTTATATCGAACGATTATATCCAAGCAGGACAGGATACGCTCTATAAAATGAGATGGAATCCGTTAGCTGCTTCACTAACAGGCAAAGCCACTCATCAATATGCAAGCGATATCGGCTGGGCTTCCAAACAGACGACCCAGATGTACAATCTTTACAAACTGCTTTCATCCTATAAACTTATATTGGATATTCCTGCTTATAATACAATAAGCAAATAAAAATAAGAAAAAGCAGACTTGTTGTCTGCTTTTTCTTATTTTCTTAATTCCAGTTGATTTTTTTCACCGTAGAAAATCCATTGTGCTTTTGTAATTCTGTGTCCACATAAAAATACGGTTTTACTATGGATGGCCTAACATAAATGTACCTTGAAGTCCCTTGATTCCACATTTTCATTTGGTAATCAACACCTGCTCCATAGTAGTAAGCCTGCCAAACTATTTCAGAACAATAAAGATATTTTCTATTTGTAGGATCAGTAGAAACCTTGTATGTACTGTTTTTATATTTGGCACCTGTTTTCCAGTAATTATCATAAGCGTTCTTCGCTGCTTTTCCTGCTACAGTAGTACTTTTATGCCGGACTACTTTGGTTGTATCATAGTGATCCAGCCATTTGCTGATACTCCAAACGTAAGGCTTTTTGTTGTTGCTGGTACTTGTAAAAAGTACATTCTTTCCGTCAGGCAGCACAATTCCAGCATGTCCTACCAGTTTGTAGGAACTATACGATTTTGTGATCAGTACATCGCCAGGCTTGTAATCAAAACCTTTAACTTTTGCAGCTTCTGCCGAACTCGGTCCATAAGCAAGAAACATTGAAAATAATAAAGCTGAAACCAAAATTGACTTAACTAGTTTCATAGAATTCTCCTCCTTTGTTAATAAACACAAGTCATATTATTCCATAAATTCCTTTTGTTTGAATGGGATATATTAACTCTTTTTATTCATTATACATGGTAAGAATTCCTTAAATCGATTTCCAACCCTATTGGGCATCCCATACTGATGCTTAAAAGAAGCCCTAAAGTCTTTCTCCAAAAATAAGGGGTGATACACACCCTACCAAAACAATAACATGAACAAACAGAAAAAAAGGGGCTGTCCAAGAAGTCTGATAGCTGTTGATCTCCGCTCCAGGCTGCTCGCTTTCAGCGGGGCGTGCGGTGAGCCTTACCGGCGTGAACGCTACTTTTTGGCGCAAGCGCCTGCGGGAGTCTCACCTGTCACGCTAGTCCCGCAGGACAAGGAAGGCTCCGGCAGCTTTTTATCGCACGAAGAAAATGTGAAGTTCATTTTCGAGGAGTCTCGCACCTTGCACTCCAATCAACTTTTCATTGAAGATTTTTCACGTCAAAGGAGCTGCCTGAAGGTCAATTTTCGACTTTCAGGACAGCCCCCTTATAAATTGTTGAGATTACTTCTATCATTTCTCAAATCGTAAGATAAGGAAAAGGAGAATCATAATAAAAGCCAGAGCAACACGCAGTTTTTGAGCGTTCGTCTACTTTTTAAACCAATCGTACCGTTTCCGCTTCATCTTTATAGATCCAATAATCAATGAATGTCATGACGACCACGCCCAAACTGTTTCCGAAAACAGCCACTCGAATTACTCTCTTTTTTGTTACTCGATCTCTAACACCAGCTCACGTGATTTTGCCCTCGATACACATGCTAAGATTGTATCATTCGTACCCTTCTCCTCTTCTGTCAGAAAAGAGTCGCAATGATCAACCTCCCCCTTTTTAACTTTGATCTCACACGTACCACAGCGTCCTGCCCGGCAAGAATACGGAGTATTAATTCCATTCTCATGAAGAGCATCAAGCAAGGTCTGGTTTTCCGCTACCTGCAGGATCGTTCCGTTAGTCAGTTTTACGTGAAAAACGTTTTGAACATTTGATTTAAGAGGGGTAAACCGTTCAACATGAATATTGGAAGATGGATAGCCTAATTGTGCTGCTGCATCAGTGAATTCAGTAATAAAAGAATCCGGTCCGCAAAAGTACACATGGGTTCCGATAGGATGCTGAGCGAGAGTATCTGTAGTCAGCCTTTCTCCCAACGGTTCACGGGAAAAATAGAAGCTGCACTGTTCAGGATAAGTTTTTTTCAGGAAAGAATAAAACGCGCAGGCGTCTTTGGTCTTGGCGGTATAGTGCAATACGAAGGGAACATTTTTCCCTTTCAATTCTTCCATCATGCTTAAAAAGGGAGTAATTCCGATCCCTGCAGCATAAAACACATGAAGCTTTGCTTTAAAGCTCAAAGGAAAATGATTTTTCGGGTAACTGATGTACAGCATGTCTCCTTCTATTACTCCATGGTGCATAAAAGCGGAGCCTCCATTTGAATCTTCGTTAAGCGCCACAGCAATCTCATAATGTCCTCTTTTGCGTGTATGTCCGGTTAAAGAATAGTGGCGATGTATTGCTCCTTTCTCTGTTTCTATAAAAATACCGATATGCGAACCTCCGCTATATGGCGGAAGCGGCCGGCCGTCAAGCGAAGCCAGCTCAAAGTGTTTCACTTTGAGAGTTTCTTGATGGATAGCTGTTACCGTAACAGGAAGCATGTTTTCTTGCAGCATCACCGTTCATCTCCAATTAAAGTTTGGCTACATAGCCTAAATACGCATTTCTTAATGATGAATAATGATCACTTACTGAAAGAAGTAAGGCGCATTGGCAGCATGTGATCTCCATCCCATCCTGAAGTGTCTCAGAATGGGTCACTTTCAGCTCAGTCAGTCTGTGGCAGCGGCAGCAGAACACATGAATGACGCGGTCACCATGGCCGATGAATTGCACCTCTTCCTCAGAGAGGAAGCCGATATCTTCGGTGATGTTTTTAAGTCTCTCAATCTCTGGCCATGCTGCCGAAACATAAAGATAGCATCCCATTTTCTGTTGGCTCAGCCAGCTGCGGACTTTTATCTCATCAGTGATCTCCATTCGTTCAAAAGGTGTTTTTTGTCCCATGATTTTTTGGGTGATTGGCTGCAGCAATCTGATTCCATATGTATCTCCGCAAATAAGGTATTTTCGCTTTCCCGGCACAAACTTCATGTAGGATTCCTGCTTTTTAGCTTCTCTTCCAGATAGGCCAGAAGCTGCTTTTTATAGAGGGAGATTCCTTTATAATCCGCAATATGTTGTGGGAGTTCTTTTATAATCTGATAAAATTGCTGAAGCCAGACTGTGTTGGCAGTAAAGTCTTCCATTGCCAATAAATGAGTATGAATCGTGAACAAAATTCCGTTGCTTTGCGGCAATCGAAAAAGCTTCTGGACTTCCACTCGCAAATGAACGAGCTCGCCTGCATTTTCTTCTGTTACATTCTTTCGTTCTTTCCCCCATTCATGAAACGTTTCCAATGACGTATCGAGCTTGTTCCCCGCCATTAAAGACCAATTCAGCCGCTCCCAAGGGGCTCCTGCCTCCAGCCTCTTTAAAAACCGCAAAATGCGGCCGTCCAGCCCTTCCTCTTTAAACCCTGGTATCGGATGATGGATCTCTTTAAATTCCATGCCAAGGTTAAACGCCAGCGACCAATTGGCTGGAAAGCAGAGCTGCCCCGCATCCAAATACAGATCCCCATCCCTCTCCATCATGAGAATGAGATCTTCCTGGACATGCCTGCCGATAAAGTCTAAAGGCTCAATCGGAATCGTCGTTTCATCGCCATAGGTAAAATGAGAGATCTCTCCAAGGATCTTATTTACAAAAGTCCAGTGATCCCCTTTTTTTTGAAGCGCAAACTGCTCGGGGTAATAGGTTACTAGGTTTTCAGTTACCAGGTCTACGATCTCCCACTGGCTCTTTAACGTGTGAGAAAGGGATTGAAAGCAGCGTTCAGGATGATGGGTTAGCAGGTCTCGCTTTAGTTGGACCTCTTCTGTATAACGTGGAGTAATTTCTATACTGGATGGCCGAGTCATGGAGACGGAGTTGTTGGAATAGCGGTATTGATCGCCCTTAAACGGATAAGGAAAAGAATTCAGTTCACGTGTCAGCATATTAACCTCCTCACTTAACAGAATATTCTTTCTTTTTATTTTATAGAAAAGTGTGGAAAAACTGAAGAGTGAATTGTAAAAGACCATACCTTTGTGGGCTTTTACCTGGCTTGACGTGATGCTGCTTTTTGGAATCCTGCTCGACAATGGATACCATGGCTTCTCCTGAAACAACGGCGTCAGTTCCCAGGCGTTCGGGTGCCAATGCGGTTCACGCATTCCATGGATAAAAAGGGGATTCCACAAAGATGTATGCACATTAAAAAAGACCGCACCACGTCGTGTGGTACAGCCTTTTAATCCATTATTGCCCCTTAATCTCAAGCAGTTTCTGCCTCAGCCCTGTTTCCATCTGAGCGAGTTCGTTCTCGGCCAAACGGCGTTTATGGCGGCCTTCCTCCTGGATCCGCAAAGTCTCCTCCAGGGTAGTCAGCAAGTTTTCCTGCGTCTTCTTAAGCGTTTCAATATCAATCAATCCTCGCTCATTTTCCTTCGCCGTTTCAATTGTATTTGCTTTAAGCATCTCGGCGTTTTTCAATAAAAGCTCATTTGTCGTTTTGGAGACCTGTTTCTGCGCCTCTACCGCACTTCGTTGGCGAAGCAAGGTAAGTGCGATCGCCACTTGGTTTTTCCAAAGCGGAATGGCGGTCATGATCGAGGACTGAATTTTTTCCACCAGCGCCTGGTTCGTGTTTTGAATCAAGCGGATCTGAGGTGCGCTTTGAATAGTAATTTCCCTGCTCAATTTTAGGTCATGAAGGCGCTTGTCCAGCCGATCGGCGAACTGCACCATATCGTTAACTTCCTGATATTTCATCTGGTCGTTTGTTGTCTCTGCTTCTTTACGGAGAGCCGGAATGATTTTTCCGTTTAATTCCTCCAGCTTCAGTTCACCTGCGGCAATGTAAACATTCAATGCCTGAAAATATTCTTTGTTGTGCTCATACAATTTTTCAAGCATGACGATGTCGGCGAGCAGCACATTCTTGCTGCTGTCGAGTTTGACGCTGATCCGGTCAATCTGCGAGCCAGTCTTTTGATACTTGGAAAGCACCTCTTGAACTGAACCGGAAATCTTGCCGAACATCCTGCCGATCAAGGACGGCTTGTTCGACTGCAGCTCATCAGGGTTTACATGGCTGAGCTTTTTCATCAAGTCATGTATGATTTCTCCGACTTGCCCGACATCCTGCTTTTTCACTTGATCCAGCATCGTGTTGGAGAATGAGAGTAATTTAGACTGTGCCGGTGTTCCGTATGTAATCATCGCCTGGTGGTTCTTCGGATCGATCTGTTCGGCCAGCTGGTAGGCTTTTGCTTTATTTTCATCAGGCAGTACGTCGATCAGCCTCTTCTTTTGGGCATGTTCTTCGTTCTTTAGCTCCTGTACGCTTTCATTGCCTCCGAATGGGTCGGAAAGCAAATCATCCATAATATCCAGTTTATCGTCATGATTATAGAGAGGTGACGTATTATCGCTCATTATAATCGCCTGCTTTCGTTTCTAATTTTGAGTCTTTGATTGTTTTTATCGAATGCTTGGCCACATCCAGCTCGAATTTCAGCTGATCCACATCATCTGACAGCATGTGGTAAAGGTCCTCTTCAATGTATTCGGTAAGTTCCTTCAACGTCCTTCTTGTTTCAGAAAGAGAATCCTGAATTTCCCAGCTTTTCTTCGGCTGCCCTGATAAGAACGCGTATTTTTCCGTCAGCTCAACGGCTGAATCCAAATGAGAAAAGTAAAAACGCTCCGCTTGGAAAAAGCGCCGGGGCTCCCTTTTCGTCATGCTGTAGATTTTTTTTGTGATTTTCGTCAGTTCGATTCTCTGCTTCAAAGTCGGAATGTCCCTGATGGAGAACAGCGTCTTCTGCAGCCTGTAAATCTTTGGCTTTGCTTCATCTAAATTTTTCTTGATATATTTAAATTCACTGCGGGTCAGCTTAAATTTACGCAGCATGCGGTAATTCCATAGCATCGCTGTCATCATATAGCCAATCACCGCTCCTCCGGCCGCAAAGGCACTCGAGATCAAGAAAGACTGATCGAAGGCAAAAAAGGACAGCAGCCAGACGATGACCATCGTATTGACCGCACTGATCACCTTGACGAATAAGGCTAAAAACCAGTTCATGTATATCGACTCCTGACATCATGTCTTTTCTAATACTACGAATAGAACAAACTTGGGTTTCGCTTTTAGAAAAAATTTACTTTTCTTTATCTATACCATACCTTAAGATGGTGAACATCTCTATAGCCCCGTAAACGTAAAAATACTAAGACTTAAGGCTTAGTTCGCGGTGCCTGGCACCGTTCAATAATTGTTGGAGGTTTGTATATGAGGGATTATGTAATGAAGAACGGTAATCAAGCTTTGATTCGAGAAGCTATTCCGGCTGACGCACAGAGCATCATTGATTTTTATAATGTGGTCGGCGGTGAAACAAATTTTCTCTCTTTTGGAGGAAACGAGTTTACTAGAAATCCAGAAGAGTATGAAACATACATAGAAAGTGTGGCTGCTGAAGAAAACTCCATCATGCTGGTTGCCACCATAGACGATACCATCATCAGCATCGCCACCATTAACTCGTCACAAAAAGCGCGGTCGAAACATAATGGCACCCTGGGAATTGTTATCTCTCAAAACTATACTGGGATGGGTCTTGGGGAAAAAATGATGGTTGAACTGATGGATTGGGCAAGGCATAACGGGATCACCAAGAGAATCAGCTTAGTGACCCGGGAAGACAATCACCGGGCCATCACTTTATACAAGAAACTTGGTTTTGAAGTAGAGGGCTTGATTCGAAACGACACGTACATCAACGGGGTCTATTACTCTACTGTGGTCATGGGATTATTGTTTTAAACCATTTTTATCGATATATCAAAAATTCACCTTATATGGAAACGGATTGACGAGTTATCGGTCAGTCTTTCTTATTTTTCCTCTGTTTCATTAAATACCCTGCTGGAAATTTGCCGCAAACAGCTCTTTGGATTTTCTTGTAAGGTTCATAGGAAAATAGAAGTGTTTATTCAAGATTTCCCCCTAATTTGTCATTTCTTAGCGAAAAACCTAGAGGGTTTACATGAATCAAGAATCGAATTTAAAGGGGGAAATTGTTATGTTAAAAAAACTAACGGGGTTGCTCATGATGGCTGTCCTCTGTACCGGTCTATTCTTTCCGGGACACAGCAGCGCGGCTCTAGGCAGCCAATCGCTTTCTCAAGGATCGAGCAACAATGATGTAAAACAGCTGCAGGAATACTTGCTCACTAAGGGCGTTTTTCCATACCATACAGCTACAGGCTACTATGGACCTATCACGAAAGGTGCAGTTGAACGTTTTCAAGAACAGTCTCGTTTGAAGGTTGATGGGGTTGCAGGATCGTCGACCATCAATAAAATTAAAGTATTGCGCAATGGGGATATGGGGAAACCCGTAATTGAGCTCCAGCGTTTATTAAAAGCATGGAATACATACGATTCAACGGTTGATGGCATCTACGGTGACAGCACCGTTTCGGCCGTTACAGCCTTTCAAAAAAATCAAGGCCTTACAGCGGACGGCATCGCAGGGCCAAAAACATACCAAAAGCTTCGCCAAAAGAGCCCTTCCTACTCCACACGCAGTTTCACGGTAAACAGCTCTGCTTACACGGCAGATTGTGAAGGCTGTTCCGGCAAGACCAAAATGGGCATTGATCTGCAAAAATACAGTGATGGAAAGGTCATTGCAGTAGACCCTGCTGTCATTCCGCTCGGATCCAAAGTATATGTTGAAGGATATGGCACGGCCATTGCCGGAGACACTGGCGGCGGAATCAACGGCAAAATGATTGATGTGTTCATCCCAGATCACGGGGATGCGATCAACTGGGGACGAAAAGACGTAAAAGTTACGGTTTATGAGAATTAATGAATAATTGATATCATAGAAAAAGCTGATCCTTGGAATGGGATCAGCTTTTTTACATTGGCATGTATTTTGTGGAGATCGGCGCGTATTTCGTTGAGATTGGCTCGTATTTGTCCTGGATCGGCGCGTATTCCTTAAAATCCTAGCGCCCTCCCCCTATACCTCATTCACTTAGACTGCTTATTATAGATATATTTCTCTTTTAACCGCGTAAACTCACCTTGAAGCTCCATTTCATCCATCCAGAGATTGACCCAGTTTTCAAATACGGAATCGCCCCGTGGAATCAAGTATCCTTTTTGGCTCTTCGTAAAAGTGTTGTCAGTAAGGGCTGCATACAGCCGCTTGTCCTGGCTCGCGTAGTACATCGCTTCCGTACTATCCGTGATCATGACATCCACTTTTCCTTCTGCCACCATGTGCGGAATCTCAAGATTATTCTCCACCACAACCACTTTTGCCCGTTTAATGTTTGCGTCCACAAACTTTTGATTGGTGCCACCAGGATTTACGCCAATCGTAACACCTGGCTGATCGATCGCTTGAAGGCTCGTGTATTTTTCCTTATCCTCCATACGGATTAAAGGGGCCTTCCCTTCATTCATATACGGCCGGGTTAACTGCGCGGTCTTTTGACGTTCCGTGTTGCGGCTGATCCCGCCGACCGCCATATCAAACTTGTCAGCGAGCAGGTCATTCATAAGCGTTGGCCATGAAGTTTTTACAAATTTGACCTTTACTCCAAGGTCCTTGGCCATTATCTCTGCAGCCTCTATATCGTAGCCTTCAAACTTTTTCGTGTTGGTATTATAAAAGGTAAACGGCTTATAGTCCCCTGTGGTCCCTACGCGGATTACCCCTTTTTTCATAATACGGTCAAGCCTCGAGGATACAGTATAATGATTTCGTTTCTTGTGCAGTTCACTTCCTGACGCCTGAGCAAGTTCTTCTGCCGGTACATAAGGCTTTCCGTTAACCTCCAGCGTACTCAGCTGTTTGCCGTTCCACTCCACATCACCCGAATTCTTAGTGGCCGATGTAAAATTCATTCCGCCAAAAACGATTCCAGCCAAGAAACCTAAAACGCCCATCCACTTCAGCACCATTGTCTTCCGCATATGCCTTCCTCCATTCTATAAGATATTTCCATTATTCATAGAGAAGAGCGGCAAGTATATACATTTTCAGAATATTCTACAAAAGAGTGCGTTAGTCTGAATAGGAAAGTCCCGGGGCCACTGATTGATTTTTGAAGTTTTTTCTTTCACAAAAAAAAGACCGGTCCTTTTCGACTGGTCTTTCTCTGCTAAAAAAATGTTAAGTTCTCTCCAATCGCAGGTTTCCGATCGGGATCGACCGGTGTAAAGCCGTCCTTGGAAAGCATCACTTCCACCTCATCGCCGATCTGTTCTTTCATCATATTCAAAACCACTTTATGGGCCGTTGGATGGTACCACTTTTCCATACCCATCCGTTTATAGATTTCATAGATGCCAAGACGTTCCGTGCGCTTCCCGCCGCTTCCGTCTCCCATCCAAAAATCATCGATCGTTACCCGGTCAGCGATCGGACGAAGTTTTTGAGGAAATTCTTTTGAACACGGGAGAAGTGGTGAAAGACTGGCCTGGGTGGTAATTCCTGCTTCCTTTATTTCCTTCAAAGCTTTCATACGTGCCGGTATAGGAGGAGCTGTTGGCGCGAATGCTTTGCGGATTTCTTCCTTATCCGTTTCGATTGTCATCGACACTCTTGCCTTATCGCCAAACTTTTTTAATAAGTCAATGTCACGCTTCACTAACGGCGAACGCGTTTGAACATGAATAAAATCCGGCGGAACTTCCAGCATAACCTCCAGCAGGCTGCGCGTCAGCTTCGTCTCGTGCTCGAGCGGCTGATACGGATCCGTGGAAGACGCCATGAAGATCGTGACTGGGCCCTTTTTTCTCGCTTTTAAAAGATCGTGCCTCAGCAGTTCTGCCGCATTGGTCTTAATATCAACCCATGTGCCCCACTCCTCTTCACGGTAAAGAGAGATCGGCAGCTGCCTCACATAACAGTAGGAGCAGGCAAAGGTACAGCCTGCATATGGATTCAGCGAATGTGAAAAGTCATCCAGCTGTCCAACACCTGGAGTCAATATGCTCTTGGATACGATATCCTTCAGCTGTGCCTTCATTTGTTTCCCTCCTTTACCTATCTTACATGCCGAGCTGTTCTTTCAGCTCCTCCACTTCTTCATCCGTTAATTCACGCCATTCGCCTCTGGGCAGTTCACCCAGTTCAATATTCATGATGCGAACCCGTTCAAGCTTCGTAACCGTATAACCAAACGCCCGGCACATTCTCCGGATTTGGCGGTTCAGCCCCTGTGTCAGGATGATAAGGAACTCATCCTCGCTCACCCTCTTCACATCGCATGGTTTAGTGAAGGCTTTCGGAATCTGAACACCGCCTGCCATATTCGCGATAAACTCATCACTGAAAGTCTTATCAAGTGTTACTAAATATTCCTTTTCGTGGCCGTGATCAGAATGCGCGATGGCATTGGCGAGCTCTCCGTCATTCGTCAGCAGGATCAACCCCTCTGAACCCTTATCCAAACGCCCAACCGGAAAAATACGTTCAGGGTAATTCACAAATTCAATGATATTTCCTTCAATATGCGGAGCGGCCGTACACGTGATGCCGGCCGGTTTATTCAATGCAAGATATACCGAGTGTACCTTATTTTCGATCGGTTTCCCATCCATCCGCACGATGTCGTCCGGACTAACCATCTGTCCCAACTCACTTACTGCACCATTAACAGTAATCCTTCCCGCTTTAAGAAGCCTGTCTGTTTCCCGTCTGGATATGGCCATTGCCTGACTGATGTATTGATTGATCCTCATCATTTTCCTGCTTTCCATTTTTATGCTTACGGATAAATCTTCTCGCCTTTTTCCAGCATCTCCAAAAATTGATTCATCCGTTTTATCCGGGTTTCCGGTTTCTTTGCCGTCTGAAGTCTGTAAAGAATGGCATACCGGTTCTGGCTGTTTAATGTTTCAAAAAATGCTTTTGCGTTTGGCCGCTGATCAAGCTCTTTTTCAAAATCCTCCGGCAGGGACTTATCGCTTTGCGGTGAATACGCTTTTTCCCAAAGCCTGTTTTCTTTCGCCTTTTCGATGGCCCGGAGTCCGGAAGGCTTCATCCTACCTGCCGCCAGGAGTTCTTCAGCCTTGTCCTTATTCACTTTTGACCATACGCTCTTTGGCCCTCTCGGCGTGAACCGCTGCAGCCATGTTTGATCATCATACTTTTCCTTCCGGCTGTCAATCCATCCGTAGCACAAACCGCTTTCCACCGCTTCGGCATAGCTCGGCGTCACCTTGCCTGAATTCTTTTTCGCAATATGAAGCCGAATGCCCGGGGATGAATCATGATGTTCTTCAAGCCATTCTTCCAATGCTTGCTGGCTTTCAAACCATACGGCCTGCAGTTCTTCTTTCGCCATCCTATCCGCCTCCACTCTCTATTCATTGATGGAGTACTACGCCAAAGAAAAAAGAAATCCTCCCGGTCCTTCGAGAGAATTTCTTTCTATTTAAGAAGCCGTCTGTACTTCCAAACGTTTTTCTTCTTTCTGAGTAGACAGGATCAGCTGTATAGTACAACCGATAAAGTACACGAACGATGCGATCAGCAAGTACGTCCAAGCCTGTGATACGGCCTGTGTTTTCCATACTCCTGCCAGGGAAAGAAGCGCAGGGAAAGTCAGCGTCACCCACGATTGCACGAAAGCTACCTTGCCGATATACGTATCGATCTTTTTGTTTAAAGCACCGGAAAGGAAGAACAGGAACCATAAATAGCCCCATGCCACCCAAGTTAAGCTGCCGACTGTATCATGGAACTTCAGGAACGACACAACAGCATACAGGACTGCGATAACCGAAACCCACAGCGAATAGTAGCCAAGGCCGCTGCCGTGAAGGCCTATCACGTTCGTAACACCAACAAATAAATACGTCAGCCCGAATAAAAAGATCGAAGCCAGGTTAAAAATCGTCCAATGCTGCTGATCCGAGATCACAATCAAGTAAAAAGGAATGACCACCTGAAGCACTCCGACAAACAAGTTAAAATATCCGACGCTCTTGCCATCCGCTTTGCCGAATAGCATAAAGCTGTTTAAGAACAGGGCCGCTCCTGAAAGAAATAAACCGACGTCACCCATAATGTTTGCTGGGAGAAAAACACCTCACAGCCTATTCACCTCACTTTTATTCGTTAAAAAAGAAAAAGCAGATCCCCTCCGCCTGTGCAGAAAGGGATATGCCCTCTTTATGTTTTGTTTTGAATTACAGGATAAAACTTACGATGATTGCAGAAAGTACGCTGACAAGTGTTGCTCCGTAAAGAAGCTTTAATCCAAAGCGTGCAACCACGTTTCCTTGTTTCTCGCTCAAGCCTTTCACCGCGCCGGCAATGATACCGATGGATGAGAAGTTAGCGAAGGATACAAGGAATACAGATATGATACCCAATGTACGCGGGCTCATTGCTTCTTTCACCTTGCCAAGCTGGATCATGGCTACGAATTCGTTGGTTACTAATTTGGTTGCCATAATTCCACCGGCAGAAACGGCTTCAGACCACGGAATACCCATAATGAAGGCAACCGGTGCAAAGATATAGCCAAGCACATGCTGGAAGGTTACGCCGAAAATCAAGTTAAACACACTGTCGATCGCCGCCATCAATGCTACGAATCCAATCAGCATCGCGCCAACGATGATCGCAACTTTAAATCCGTCCATAATGTATTCGCCAAGCATCTCGAAGAATGACTGTTTCTCTTCTTCTTGTACTTCAAGTATATCTTCACTGTCATCCACTTTATATGGGTTAATTATGGAAGCGATAATGAAACCGCCAAAAAGGTTAAGCACGAGAGCAGTTACTACATATTTCGGTTCAATCATCGTCATGTAGGCACCGACGATGGACATGGAAACCGTAGACATCGCAGAAGCACACAATGTATATAAGCGGTGCTCCGGTATACGGCCCAATTGTTTTTTCACGGTAATAAATACTTCAGATTGTCCTACCATCGCAGAAGCAATCGCATTATAAGATTCCAGCTTGCCCATGCCGTTTACTTTGCTGAGCAAGAATCCAATTCCTCTCATAACGAGCGGAAGAACTTTGATATATTGGAAAATCCCAATCAATACAGAGATAAACACGATAGGAAGCAAAACATTAATGAAGAACGGCATTTGTCCGTCATTGGCAATTCCGCCAAATACGAAGTTAACCCCTGCAGCTGCATATTCAAGCAGCTTTTCGAATACACCCGCAAATCCTTTAATGACCACCAAGCCGAATCTGGTGTTTAAAAGAACATAGGCCAATACAAGCTGCAAGACGATCATAATGGCAATCGGCTTGTAATTTACTTGTTTACGGTTATTGCTTGCTAGAAGTGCTAATCCAAGCACAACAACAAGTCCTAAAATCGCAATGATATATGTCATAATAATTTCCCCTAGTTGTTATTTTCACATCATTGTGTGAGAACTGAAATTAAGTTAAGTCCTTTGAAGAAAAGAATCCAGGCAACAGTTCACTGATCGTTGTTTCCTTGATGTCGCCTTTTAAATTGGCCAGAATGATTCTGGTATCGGTATTACAAAATTCCGCAATCACCTGTCGGCAAGCGCCGCACGGAGAGATCGGCCCTTCTGTTTCGCCAACGACCGCAATCGCTTTAATGGTGTGTTCCCCTTCTGAAACCGCTTTAAATATAGCGGTTCTTTCGGCACAGTTTGTCATGCCAAAAGAAGCGTTTTCAATATTGCAGCCGAGAAACAATAAATCGTTCTCGGTCAGCAATGCTGCACCAACTTGGAATTTCGAATATGGAACATATGCTTTTTGACGGGATTTGATTGCTTGATCAACTAACCATTTTGTTTCCATGTTTCAGATCTCCATTCAAGTGGTTTTTTTTTAAGCTCTCGCACCTTGCACTTTAAATATTAGTAAGAGCTATTAGACGTCTGACCTTTTGCGATAGCAACACCTGAGCTAGCGCCGATACGAGTCGCACCTGCATTTACTACGTTCTCTGCATCTTCAAGGCTGCGTACGCCGCCGGATGCTTTAACTCCTACATCTGGTCCAACTGTTTTTCTCATAAGCGCCACATCTTCCGGAGTTGCTCCACCTGTAGAGAATCCTGTGGACGTTTTAACATAATCCACACCTGCTTTAACGGAAAGCTCACATGCGATTACTTTTTCTTCGTCAGTAAGCAAAGAAGTTTCGATGATTACTTTTGTTAGTGCTTTTCCTTTAGCTGCTTCAACAACTGCTTTGATGTCGTTTTCTACAACGGCAAACTGTTTGCTTTTTAGAGCGCCGATGTTAATTACCATATCTACTTCGTCTGCTCCGTTTTCAATCGCATTTGTTGTTTCAAATGCTTTCACTTCTGGAGTAGATGCTCCAAGCGGGAAACCGATAACCGTACATACCTTTACTTCAGGAGTGTCTTTCAGAATTTCTGCAGCTGTTTTAACCCAAGTCGGATTCACACATACCGAAGCAAATTTGTGCTCTTTTGCTTCCTCAGCAAGTACTTGAATTTGTTCTTGAGTTGCATCAGCTTTTAATAATGTATGATCGATCATTTGAACCAATTTTGTGTTTGACATACAGGTTGTTCCTTTCTATTTTGAAAATATAATAAAACGCTTTCAGTCATACTGTTGCATTCTTGCTTGCATGAACACTATACCAAGCAACTGAACAATTGTAAATAATTAAATGAACAAATGTAAAAGTATTTTTTTCCAACAAAAAAAGCCCTTGTTGAAGGGACTTTTATGAACTTTACTCTTCTTTATCCAGCAAAAACCTGGCCGTAAACTGATCGGTCACGAGCACATTCGCGTATCCGCCTTTTAACGCACCATAAATGCCATCGATCTTTTGCTGTCCGCCGGCCACCAGGATGGAATGTTCCTTCTGCTTCAAATCTTTTAAATCAATCCCAAGCGTTCGTTCATTGAGGCTGGCGTTTAGAATTTCTCCCTCTTCATCAATAAAGCGGGAACAAATGTCACCTGCGGCCTTTGAATGGATATGCTTCAGATCTTCTTCAGAAAAATAGCCAAGCTGGAATAACAGGGATTCCGACTTCACAGGTCCTATCGTGAACAGCGCGATATTCGCGTCTTTCCCCATGTCCAAAATTCGTTTAATATGCCGGTCGGCTTCCATCGCCTGCTTGACGACAACGTGGTCAACTATCGCCGGAAGCGGCAGATGAGTCGGCACGGTGTTGAACGCTTTGCCGAACAGATCGAGGATTTCCGAGTGGTACGTATTGGTTTCGGAGTGGCTGATGCCGCCTTTTAACTGAACGACTTTAACATCCTTGACGAACTTTTGCTTCAGCTGGCAGGCCACGTTATATAAAGTGGTTCCCCATGTAACCCCAATCCTATCTCCGTCTTTTACGATTTCATAAAGGTACTCTGCCGCTTTCTCACCGAGACCCTTCTTTATGCTTGTACTCTCATATTGCGGAATGGAAGCGACAATTGCTTTTTTAAGGTTAAATTTTTCTTCAAGCTCACTGGCCAGCTGTTCAATCCCATTTGTGGGATCCATGATCTTGATCTGCACGATCCCTTCGGTTTTAGCCTGCTGAAGCAGCCTTGAAACGGTCGGTCTCGAAATACCCAATTCTGCCGCAATTTGGTTCTGATTGTAATCCAGCAAATAATAGAGCTTTGCTGCTTCAATGACCTTCTTTAACTTTTCCTGTTCCAAAGGGTCCACCGCCGTTTCTCATAATCCTTCCCTAATATCTTACCAAAATTTCACCTGTCCTGAAAATATGTAAAATAAAAAATACTAGTTTTTTCTAAATTTTGGTTGACTTGAGCCGATATACCGCATACCTTAAAAGTGAATGAATCATTCATTCATCAAGCTGAGAGGAGCTTTTAAAAATGACTGTTTACCTTTCTTCCCAAACGATCAGGGTTTTTATTAACCGTCCAGCCCAAGAGGTTTATGAGTATGCTTACAACATGGAGAATTTCCCTCAATGGGTATCCTATCCTTTTGCCAATCGATTCAAAAGGCTGATGAAGGAGATGCCTGGATGATGGAAACCCCTTACTGTATTTCTGAAGTTAGGGTTGCCCAAAAGAATTCCTTCGGCGTGCTGGATCATCGTTCCATCCCTGCACCTGGTGTTGAAATTTGTGATGCGATGCAGGTCATCCCGAACGGCGATGGCTGTGAAGTATTTTTAACCGGTTTTCAGATGCCCGGGATGTCACACGAAAAATTCTCCCAGGTCATCACTACTGGCCAACAGGATCTGAACAACTTAAAAACAGTATTGGAAGGGGGAAACTGAATGATGGCGATGAGATGGGACTCTGCGATTGTGATTGGCGGAGGGATTGCTGGCTTATTAGCTGCACGTATACTTTCCGAGTTTTACAGCAAGGTGGTAATTGTTGAAAAAGATGCTTTTTCCGATCAGCCCGAACTTCGCCCAGGCACTCCGCAGGCCTTCCATCCCCACCGGATCACAGGGCGCGGAAAGGCTGTGATCAACCGGTTTTTTCCGGATTATGAAAAGGATTTAGAGGCTCATGGAGCGCCTTCCTCCCTAAACAAAACCGTTCATCAGCATAATCAATATGGCACAATGGTGGCCCAATACCCGCGGAATGACATTAAGTTCAGCAGGCCGGTCCTTGAATTTGTGATCCGTCAGCGGGTGAGGAACATAATTAATGTACAGTTCCTGCAGAAGCATGACGTTGTTCACTTGTTATCCTCGGCAGACCATCAGACCATAACTGGCATTCTTGGAAGAAACCGCGTAACGAATGAAGAAAAGGAAATCCATGCCGATCTTGTGATAGATACGAGCGGGCGTTCCTCCAAGCTTCCCAAATGGCTGAAGGAGCTTGGATACGAGGTACCTGCTCCTGATCGGATGACAGCGGTCATCGGATACAGCACCCGCAGATATAAGCTTCCTTCGCATTTACTTCATCTGGCAGAAAAATGGGATGCAATAGTCATTGCCGGCCATCCATCTACAGGAACATTCCATTGCGTGTTTTCATTTATCGAAAACAAGGTGGCAGAAACATTGCTTTACCGTCCCGACGGAATCTATCCCCCAACTGAGCCTGAGGCATACGCAAAAGAGATCGCAAGGCTGCCAAGTCCACTCATCACGGAAATCATCAGTAAACTTGAACCGATGACCAACCCAAGGAGCTACCGTGTACCAGGACTATTCCGCCAGCATTTCGAACAGATGGCGCATTGGCCAGAGGGATTGCTTGTTATAGGTGATGCCTTCTGTAATTTTGATCCGATTTTCGGCCAAGGCATGACCGTCTCAGCAATGGAAGCTGAGGTCCTGCATTCGCTGCTACGAGAACAGCAAACAGATCCGAAGCCTCTCTTTGAGCAGAACGTCCTTCAAAAAATCCAGGATGTAATTGCCCCTGCCTGGTGGCTGAATTGCACAGCAGATCTGCAATGGGAAGATGTTGAGTATGAAGGTTCACAGCCTTTAAAAGGTATCGAGTTTGGACAAAAATACATGGATCTCTATCTCAAACATGCTACCGAAGAGCAGAATTGGAAGCTTTATGGGATGTATTGGGCCGTCAACACCTTGTCAGTTCCTCCAAAGGCTATTTTAAATCCTCAAATGGTCTCGACCGTTCTAACGTCTTCCCCAGAAGGCCGGTTATGGCTGGATGAACTTCTTGCAGAATACAAAAAGCCATTGGAGGAACTCCTGGATGATATCCTTCCGTCCTTCTCGGGAGAAGTTTTTCAGCCGATCAGCTGAATTGAATAGAGCTTAGAGATTGAAATTGGTATACTTTTGGTAACAAGAGAACGTAGGAGTGAATCTATTTTGCCACCATTAAACGAAGAACAGCTCCGCCAAATCCGTGATGAGCGAAGAGAACAGATACTTGCAGCTGCACTAAAGGTGTTTGCGCGCCGGGGAATCATCGGTACAAAAATGAGCATGATCAGTGCCGAGGCCGGCATCAGCCAAGGTCTCATGTACCGATACTTCAAATCAAAGGATGAACTCTTCACGACACTCGTTGAGCAGGCCATCCAAGGATCGGTGTCTGGCACCGAGCAGGTTCATCATATGCAAGGCTCCCCTCTTGAAAAATTAAAGAGGCTGACGGAAATGATCCTTGATGAAGAAGGCCAGCTTTATTTTATGCTGATGCATCAGGCACGAACCTCTGATGAAGTGCCCGAGGAGGCTAAACAGCTCCTTCAAGGCGCCTCGATGGAAATGTATGTTGAGATGCTCAAGCCGCTGTTTGAAGAAGGCCAGAAAATCGGGGAACTGGCAGAAGGTGACATTGGCGAATTAATTTCTTGTTATTTCACTGTTATTTCAGGATTGATGACCTTAAACATCCCTGGATTAGACGGCTATGAAATGCCGAGGGTTGAGATGCTGATGAGGATGTTCACAAAATCATAAGGCCGGGTTGGCTGATGGGGGCTGCGTGTTATTAAAGTCGGGTTGATGCGCCATTTTAAAGTAACAAGAGGGTATCCAAATGGTTTCTTTTCATCAGAAGAATTGATGGAATGGGTTAAAGAATATGATGCTTCAGAAATTGAGGAGAGCGAGATAGACCTTGGCGGTGTAGATTGGAAAACCTGTTATTCCAGTAATCTTTCAAGGGCAGAAAAGACGGCCCGCCGTGTGTTTGATGGAGAGATTATCCTCATGAAAGAATTGCGCGAGATCCCCCTCTCGCCTTTCTTTCGTTCCAAAGTCAAACTGCCGCTGGCCATTCACCTCCTTTTCATCCGGCTCGCCTGGCTGATGAAGCACCCTTCTCAGTCCCCCGGCAAGGAAGACATCATCCGGCTGATGAATGAAACGCTGAACCGAATCATTGAAAACGAGGGCGAAGACATTTTGATCGTCTGCCATGGCGGTGTGATGATGTTCATGCGAAAGGAATTGCTTAAGCGCGGCTTTACCGGACCAAAGCTCGGCCGCCGCATTGAACATGGGAAGGTGTATGTTTTTGAGAAATAGGCTTAATGATTACTTCTGGATCTGTGTGGCTCACATGCAGAATCCAGGAGTTTTTTTATACCTTAGATGGATAAAAATTAAATAAATTAAATGTAAGCCCTATCATTTTCTTTTTATACTAAATATTTTAACAATTCTCTTGTTTGCCGGCTGCATTGCTGATATGATAGTCAACATTCCATTAAAAAAACTCGTGACTAATCACCTATGAAGGAGTCGGCATCATGAAAAAATTTTTACTGATCTTATTCATTGTTCTTCCTTTCCTCGCACAACTTGCTATTTTGCCATTTGTGAATCGGATCGGCCCCATCATTCTGGGATTGCCGTTTCTCCACTTCTGGCTATTCCTATGGATCGTCCTAACCCCTATATGTACATTGGGAATCTATCATCTTCAGAAATCAAAGGGAGGCTTACATTAAAATGCAGGGAAATCTTACAGCACTGTCCATTACCATCTTTGTTATTCTCACTGTCGTTTTAATCGGTTTCCTGGCCGGAAGGGATAAGGCCGTCCGAAGTTCGGTTGAAGAATGGTCTGTCGGTGGAAGGCGTTTTGGAGGCTTGCTCGTCTGGTTCCTTGTAGGGGCTGATCTATACACGGCCTATACATTCCTTGGATTGACAAGCACGGCTTATACCGCTGGAAGCCTTGCCTTCTTTGCTATCCCATATTCCGTACTCGCATTCTTTATCTCTTACTTTTTCCTTCCAAAACTTTGGAAAGTAGCGAATCACCATAAATTAACGACTCTTGCTGATTATGCGAGAGAACGCTTTGACAGCAAGCTTCTTTCCGCTCTCATTGCTATTGTCGGGGTGCTTATGCTCATTCCATACATCTGCCTGCAGCTAAGCGGAATTCAGGATACGCTTCAGGTAGCCGGAACTGGTTTTATTAATGTAAAAGTCGTTGTCATCACATCGTTTTTGCTGGTTGCCCTTTATACCTTTTTCAGCGGGATTAAAGGTCCAACCTACACGGCAATTATTAAAGATGTTCTTGTTTGGGCGATTATGCTGTTTATGGTTGTATCCCTGCCGATCATTCACTTTGGGGGCTGGAACCCTATGGTGGATCACATTGTTAAAGAAGCACCGCAGCTCTTAACCATTCCTAACTCCGGTCCGAAAGGAATTCCTTGGTTCATTACCGCTTCCCTAGTTTCATCGCTTGCGCTCTTCATGTGGGCTCATGCGGCAACCGGTGTATTTACGGCTAAAAGCGGTGATGCGCTTCGGAAAAATGCGATGTTTCTGCCTTTATACAATATCGTACTGATTCTCGTTGTTTTCCTTGGATTTATTGCTTTTCTAGTACTGCCAAAAGGGACCGATCCCCGCTTTGCTTTATTAAGCCTGATCCAAACCTCTTATGGCGGTGTTGCTCAAGGACTGGCGTATTCAACGATCGCACTGGCTTCACTCATTCCGTGCTCCATAATGGCGATTGGTGCATCCAATTTATTTGCCAATAACATTTACCGTGACTTGATTAATCCTGAGGTGAAAGGGCCCCGGCTAACAATGATCACACGCGGAATGGTGTTCGTCGTTATTGGACTGGCTCTGTTATTCGGCCTCGTCTTCCCTACTGCTCTCGTTTCCTTGCAGCTTCTTGGCGTTTCCGGCATGGTGCAGATTTTCCCGGCCATCGTCATCAGTCTGTTCTGGCGGAACCAGACGAGAGAAGCTACTATCATAGGGTTGATCGTTGGATTAGCGGTTACTTTCACTGTCTATTCAACCGGCACCTCGTTTGGTATCTATGAAGGATTCTGGGGACTGTCTGCAAACTTCCTGACCGTTTTCGTTCTGAATCCCCTGTTTGTGAAGAAATCGAAGAATGCAAGCAACCCAGTCAAAGACTACTTGTTTAACGAGCTGGCTAAAGAAACAGCCTCTGTCCGCAAAGGCGCATAATCTAAGGGTGCCAGGCACCACGATTACACACTTGTGTAATTGCGGTGCCTGGCACCTTTTAGTTATTTAAAGATCCTTCGCGTGAAATGTGTCTCCACCTTCAATTGTTCCGTTCATGAACCCTTTATTAAACCAGCGCATCCTTTGCTCGGAGCTTCCGTGAGTAAAGCTCTCAGGCACAGCATACCCTTGCGCCTTTTTTTGCAGGGTGTCATCACCGACTGCACTTGCTGCAGTAATGGCCTCCTTCAAATCACCTTTTTCGAGCAGATCCATTCCCTGTGCATGATGTGCCCAGACACCCGCCAGATAATCAGCCTGCAGTTCAACCCGAACCGACTGGGCATTCGCTTGTTTCTTGCTCAAGTGTTGGCGTGAGTTCTGATCAATTGTTCCCAACAGATTCTGCACATGATGGCCTACCTCATGAGCTATAACATATGCCATCGCAAAATCGCCAGGAGCGTGAAATTCATTCTTCAGTTCTTGATAAAAGCTTAAATCAATGTACAGCTTCTGGTCACCTGGACAATAGAACGGTCCCACTGACGATCCCGCAGTCCCGCACGCAGACTGGACACTGCCGTTATATAGGACAAGCTTTGGCTTTTTGTAAACCTTGCCCTCTTCCTTAAACTCCTTCGTCCAAACATCCTCTGTGTCAGCAAGGACAACAGACACAAACGAAGCAAGCTCCTTTTCCTGATCTGATTCTTTATAAGGAACAGATTGATTTGACCCGTTCTCCGTCATACCCTTCAACAGATCACCTGGATTTCCGCCAAACAGCATTACGATCAGAACGATCACAATACCGCCGATACCTCCCCCAACCAGTGTTTTACCTCCCATTCCTCTCCGGTCCTCAACATTCGTACTCTGCCTTCTGCCTTTCCACTTCATAAAATTCCTCCCTAGCAAGATATACATTTACTAGTGATATACCCTACATTCAAAGTTTTATCGCAAAATAAATAGGTGCCAGGCACCACGATTACACACTTGTGTAATTGCGGTGCCTGGCACCTATTCTTCAAAGGTTCTGCTCTTTCAGCCTCTCTCGTCCTTCGAATTCGTCCGCCTCGTCTCTTAGCCGGCGGGCTTCTCTTTTCAACGCATCCTTCAGCTGTTCTCCCGTACTGGCGGCTGCAAAATGCGTAACGGCTGCTTCGCTCATGATCTGCTGGTAGGTAGCTTTGCTTCTGCTTTCCCAGCTTTGTGCTTTCGTCAGCACTCGGTTGCGGTCCCATCTCAGCTGGTCAAGCGTTTGCATCAAATGCTCCACCTTGCCATAATACCGCTCCAGCATTTCCGCCTGCAGCCTGTTTTTTTGCTTATCAAACAACGTACCTCATCCTTTGCTGTTTATCTTTCCTTATTGTAAGAAACAAATTAAGATGAAGGTATTGGACGAAATTACTAAAAATTACTATTTTATAAGAGTATTTACCTAAAAATGTTTAAATTTTTCACTAAAAAACGTTTTAAGGAGATAACTATATGCGTTTGACATGCAACTATTTAGTTGCCTATACTATAAGAGTAAGGGAGGTTGAGACTCATCGATAAGATTTTCAAGGCTCTTGCCGATGCCAGCCGGAGAAAACTACTGGATGAATTGTACTTGAAAAACGGGCAGACATTGAGCGAACTATGCCAGCATCTTAATATGTCTCGGCAGGCTGTAACAAAACACCTTTCTAGTTTGGAAGATGCAAATCTTGTAGCAATATCTTGGCAAGGGCGGGAGAAGCTTCATTACCTCAACCCTCTGCCGATCAGCGAGATTTATCACCGCTGGATTCATAAATACGAAAGCCATCAAATTGAAGCACTGAATGAGCTGAAAAAAAGATTAGAGGAGGATAACAAAAATGACTAAACCCGCTTTTGTTTATGTGACTTACATTTCCACCACCCCGGAAAAGCTATGGCAAGCCTTAACAGACGGTGAATTCACCGAGAAATATTTTTTCGGCACCCGGGTTGAATCTGACTGGAAAGAAGGTTCTGACGTCAGCTATTCCCGAAATGGCGAAGTGACGGACTATGGCAAAATTTTAAAATGTGAACCGAATCAATTACTTTCCTTTACATGGACGTATAAAAGCGATAATACCCCACGAGAGAGTCCTACTCTTGTTACGTTTGAATTACATACATTAGGCAACACTGTAAAACTTACTCTCAAACATGAGAATCTCTTAGAGTCAGACATAGTGGACGGTCATCATACATTTGAAGGCTTTAACAACGGATGGCCTGCCATCATCAGTAATTTAAAAACCTTTCTCGAAACGGGACAAACCCTGCCGGCCATTTCGATCTAGCCATATTTTAACTATTGAGCTCTTGTGGTTAACATTTCGGCACCAACTCCATATTTCAACAAGCGAGCGGAATTTTGATAACCGCTCGCCTTTTTTATACCGATTCTTCTTCTGTTTCGTAATAGTTTAAAGCTTTGAACTCTGGCCATTCTCAAAAAGTCATCCAATATTTCTACTTAGTCCATTCTTTTCTGCCGCATTATAATGCTACAAATAATTGGTGTAGGGGGAGGATAAACTTATAAAATCTTCATCTTATTTTAAGCTTTTTTTAATCATTCTATGAGAATATAAACGTTGATTAAAAATGAAAGGGGGATAAATTTTAAATGTCAAAAGAAATAGTAAACTCATCGATTAACAAGATTCCTCAATTGACCCTTCTATTTTGGATTATGAAGATCGCTGCAACAACGTTAGGTGAAACCGGCAGTGATTTAGTTACCGTTCCAGGAACAGAAGATAATTATTTGATTCCATTTCTGTTTTTTACAGGTATCTTTGCTATCTTCTTAACCATTCAATTGTTTGTTAAGAACTATGTTCCTCCTGTTTACTGGACGGTTATTTTATCAACAAGTCTAGCCGGAACAGCATTTTCTGACTATATGGACCGTTCATTAGGTCTAGGATATATGAAAGGTTCACTTATCTTAATAAGTGTTCTGGCTATCATTTTTTCATTTTGGTATTTCACTGAGCCGACAATGAACGTAAAGAGTATTGCTACAAAACGAGTTGAAGTTCTTTACTGGGTTGCCATTCTTGTATCCAATACATTAGGTACCGCTGCAGGAGATTTCTTATCGCACAAGCCTGCAGGCGTTTCAAAACTGGCCGGTGGAGGCAACTATTTCGAGCAAGGATTAGGGCTTACCATCGCTCAAGGCGCAATGGTCACAGGCGGGTTAATCTTAATCGTACTTTTAGCGTATTGGCTAACCAATATAAGCCGAGTATTCTTGTTCTGGGTAGCATTCGTTTTGACTCGTCCGTTTGGAGCAACATTCGGAGATTACTTGATTAAACCTCATGAAAAAGGCGGACTGGGTCTAGAAAATGGTACCCAAATCGCCTCTGCCATTTTATTGGCTATTCTTGTAATCTGCATCATTTTTCAATATGCAACAAGTAAACCTAAAACAGATGATGCTGCTGTCCATGTAAATTAGAACTAAAGACATTCAATGAGGGCTATTAAAAGTCCTAAAAAGAGCACAGGAAGAAGATGTTACACATCTCATCCCGTGCTCTTTTTTACCTAACGTATGATATGGTTTCACCTTCTTTCTATTTCAAAAAGGGATAGAGGAATGTGCGAAGAATTTTAATAGAGTAAGTACACTAGATCAAAAAGATAGGGGTATGAGTGATGGACATGCGGATTATACTTCTCGCGATTCTCGGAATTGTGTCAGGTAAAATCGTTTACAACCTCCGCAAGCGTTATAGCTTTGGTTCCAAATCTTTTGTTATTACTGGCATTGCCTTTTGCTCTCTTGTTTAGGTTTTAAGCTGCCTTCATTATCTATAAGCAAAGGATTACCCCATTTACATAGGAGGATTTTCATGTCAAAAGGTTATACGATCAGAAAGGCAACAGAAGCAGATGCTGAACAGCTCCTCATCCATATGAAAAAAGTTTTTGAGTCGTACCCTGATTTTCTGCCCACCAGTTCGGAAGAATTCAAAACGACTCTTGAAGAAGAAAAACAGTGGATTGCCTCTCATGAAAAGCACGGCCTGCTGCTCGTGGCTGAAGTTCAGCAAAAGGTGATCGGTCTCTTAAACTTTCGATTATCCACGAGAAAGAAGTTTTGCCATCAAGGAATGTTTGGCATGAGCATTCAAGAGCCATACACCGATCAAGGCATCGGCAGCTCATTACTGCAGCATCTTCTGGAATGGGCCAAAAAGGACGAACGAATCGAAAAGGTTTCCCTAGAGGTATTTTCCAATAACAAAAGAGCCCTCCATCTGTACGAAAAGTTTGGCTTTATAGAAGAAGGCAGACGGAAGAAGAATGCTAAAATACGCCCTGGCCTCTATGTAGACGACATCTATATGAGTCAATTTGTTTAACAAAAAAGATGCGCTGCATGCAGCGCATCTTTGGTATTCCTATCTTAAAGTCCTTTCATCAACTCATCCAGCTTCTGAAAAGCACCCTTCAGCTTCTCTTCTGGCACCTTACCGTATAAATCACCAACACTTACTTCAAAATAGCTTGTTTGTTCATTAACCTCTCGGATATGGCCGCTAAGACCAATTCCTGTTTCTTCATATAAGCCTGCCAACAAAGACTCCATCGTTTCTTTCGGCGCTTCAAAATGAACATGAAACATATTGGAGACAGGTTCGGCAGGTCTCGTGGAAACACCATGGCAATCGTTATAAAACCCGGCAAGCTCCTTTGCTTCTTTATAATACTGCTCCATCTTCCCTTGCCTTTGGTTAAAGTAATAGTCCGCACTCAGAATGTAAGGATATAGGCTGATCAGATCTCCACCATGCCGCCTTTTCCAAACTTTCGACTTTTCGATAAAATCCACATCTCCAGCCAGGATCGCTCCTGCAACTCCGCCAATTCCTTTGTACACAGAGATATAGACACTATCAAACAGCGAACAGACTTCTTTCGCAGATTTTTGATAGAAAGGAAGAATCTCAAAAAGCCTGGCCCCGTCCATATGCAGCTTCATCCCTTTTTCCCTGCAGTAAGCGGAAATCTCCTCAAGCGTTGTATAGTCCGGCAGCTGGCCGCCGATTTCACGCTGCGGCAATTCCAGCAATAGACAGGCAATCTCTTCTTTCATGTTCACGACATCTTCCAGTGTGATCACCCGTTTTTCATCAGCCAGCAGAACAGGCTCGATGTGATGAAGCTCCTTCAGCCCGTCTTCCTCATGGATCTCCAAATGACAAAGCGGGTGATACGCCACCCTCTTCCGTCCTTTTTCATCACACCAGATCCTGAGGGCAATCTGCTGGGCCATCGTTCCGCTCGGAAAAAACACCGCTGCCTCTTTACCTAAAACCTTAGCCATCTTCTCCTGAAAGTCTTCGATGACCTTCCCTTTTCCGTACATATCACTTTCCAGCCCGCCCTCAAAGCTTTCCAGAGCTTCTTTTAGTACCTGCACGTTTCTCGGACCATGGCCGCTCACATGATAGTCTGTCTGTTTAAATGCTTTTGTAAAGATATCGCTCAATTTCACTTTCCCTCTTTCTTAAAGAAACTTCCTTGATACTATTCTCTTCCAAAGGAAATACCCCTTTAATTTTTGGGAAGAAGGTTTTTATCCTTCATATGGCGAACTTGTAAAAAGTTTGAGTTTCAAAATAATGAAAGGAAAGGAGTGTCAGTTGATCCGTCGCGGTTTTTAGATCCAGTTGATTTGAGTTGCCAGAAAAAGGAGGTATTCTTTGATGAAAACGCAAATTGAACAAAATGGTATCGTAACCTTGTCCGAAGATGTAACTAGAAGTTTAAGTGACAGTGAACTATGGAACGATGATCTGAGGCCTACTACAAAAAAGGAGCATTCCTGGAGCGGCCTGAACTTTGCGACGTTATGGATCGGAATGTGCTTGTGTATACCAGCCTACACGATGGCGAGCGGGATGATCTCTCTCGGCATGAACTGGTGGCAAGCCATCGGAACGATCTTTCTGGGCAATGTGATTGTCCTCATTCCCATTCTATTAAACTCCCATGCCGGAACAAAATTCGGCATACCTTATCCCGTGTTTGCACGGTTGTGGTTTGGATCCAAGGGAGCTCACATCCCGTCCCTAGCCCGTGCGGTAGTAGCAGCCGGATGGTTCGGAATCAATACATGGATTGGGACAACCGCCATCGATGTCTTATTATCCGCCTCATTCCCGGCCTGGAAAAACCTGACCGGACATACCGCCATCATCTTTGCTTTATTCTGGGCGTTGAACGTCGGGGTGGCTTACAAAGGTCCTGAAGCAATAAAAATTTTAAGCTTGATCGCTGCGCCTGTTGTTGGAGTCTCAGCTATTATTCTTATGATTTGGGCGTTCACTCATGCAGGCGGCTGGGGACCGATTTTATCCACACCATCCAAATTCACGACGACCGGTGAGTTCTTAAAAGTGTTCTTCCCTACATTAACAGGGGTCATTGCCTTCTGGGCCACCCTTGCCTTGAATATCCCTGACTTTTGCCGCTACGCCAAAAGCCAGAAATCACAAATGATCGCACAAAGCTTCTCTCTTCCTCTCACCATGAGCATTTTCTCATTTATTGGAATCGCCGTTACATCAGCCACGGTTGTTATTTTCGGTTCAGCGATTTGGGATCCTGTTCAGCTGCTTGCAAAATTCCCTCCATTCATTATCTTCTTAGGAACCATTATTATCGCCATGGCATCCCTTACCATCAATGTCGGTGCGAATATCGTTGCTCCCGCCCGTGCAATTGAAAATCTATATCCAAAACGCATCACATTCGGTATCGGCGCACTCATCACCGGCGTATTCGCCATCCTCATGCAGCCTTGGTTCATCATGTCCAACTTCGGCAACTATATCTTCGGCTGGCTCGGAACGTACGGAGCATTGCTTGGCCCGATCGACGGTATCGCGATCGCCGACTATTGGCTCGTCCGCCGCAGACAGATGGCCCTGAAAGAATTGTATGAACTGAACGGCCGGTACAACTACACTTCCGGCTACAATAAAAACGGTGTGTACGCACTGATTATTGGAGTCGCCATACCCGTGCTCGGCTTGATTGTTCCCGGGCTTCGTTTTCTATGGGATAACGCATGGACGTTTGGTTTATTTATCTCCATGTTTGCCTACACCTATTTGATGAAAGGTGACCAAAGCGTCTTGCGGCCGGGTGAATACGAAAACATCACCCAGTTTCCGTCCGACAAACCGATTGAACGTATTGCAGAATAAAAGATAACAGGACGTGCTCATTGAGGCAGGTCCTGTTTTTATGTGTTAAGATTATAAATCAAAAACTTCTCATAAGGATTCTTTTCATAAAGATCCTTCAGCCTTACTTCCTCTTTCAATTCAAAAGCCGTCTGATATTCTAAAAAATATGTGTACTCTTCAGATGCATAATACAGGATCAGCTCCACTTCTCTTGATGAGGCTTCCACTGATAAAAGAATATTATGGATGACCTTCATAAAAATCGGCATGGAAAACGGATTGAAGAAATAGAAACGGTTGTCTTCCGGATGGATGGGATACTCCTGCGCCAGCCCGCAATGAAAGTGAATATCATCCTTGCTCTTTGTATGCTGTTCCACGTATCGTTCCTTGTTTTCCATAGCCTCTTGATAAAAGCCTTCATTCATCTCGACTCCCGTAACCATTGCCTTTTGAAAATGATGGATGTAAAAGCTGACCCGTCCTTTCCCGCATCCGAAATCAACGAGCCGGTCACTGCTTTTCAGTTCATACTGGCTTGCCAATTCCTCCAATGCCGCATATGGCGTTGGTTCATAACGATGATAGTGGGAAGAAGGATTAAACCATTTTTGATCCCCCACCGTTTTTATGTTGAGCCATTTATCATAGTCTTGTTCTTTCATTAGTGATGCTCCTGTCTATATCGTCTCCTCCCTCATTTTAATACAGATCCTTGTAGAATAGAAAAATGCACTAATTTTTTAATAGGTGTTTTTTTACATGAATACCTTGCATTATAGAGTAATATATTTTACCATATTGGAAGGAGGTGGAAAAACTGGTGGATGTTAATAAAGAAGTTTTAAAAGGACATATTGACACATTGATCCTCTCTCTCTTAAATATCAGAGATATGTATGGATACGAACTCGCTAAGTTTGTCCGCGAAAAAAGCAACGAACAATTTGAATTAAAAGAAGGAACGCTTTATCTCTCTTTGAAACGATTGGAGAAAAATGAGTGGATTGAATCATATTGGGGAGACGAACAAGGACCAGGCGGCAGAAGAAAATATTATAAGCTTACACCACTTGGTGTGGAGGGCTATGAAACCAAACGGTCAGAATGGGAATTCGTTAAAAAAATCATTGATTCTTTTCTAAACGGGGGCGAAAAGTATGAAGCAAATTGATGATTATGTAAACGCAATGTATCGAAATGCGGATGGAAACAAAAAAGAAATTAATGAATTAAAAGAAGAAATGAAATCACACTTGCTAGAAGCAGTATATGACTGGAAAGCCAAAGGAAAATCAGAAAAAGAAGCCATTGAAATCGCTCTTGAGAATTTTGGAGATAAAAAACAAATTTCAAAAGGGCTATCGGAGTTTTTCAGTATGCAAAAACGCTTTTCTCGTTTTGTCTTACTGTTCTCTCTCCTCTCATTAGCGTTGGCTGTATTTTTCTTTTTCGAACCATTTAATGAGATCCGTGATTTTAGAACGGAAAAAGAAGATATCATGAACCAGGCCTTGGCTGCTGTTGATGGTTCAAATGACCTTTCCTATCAGCAAAAACGAGAATTCTTTGATATCTACAGAGAACATGGACATCATTTAAACCATCTGGCCGTTTTCAATGTAAAAGAACAACCTGATCTGCAAGAATATATGAAGGAAAATTATATAAACAGTAAACCGGACTATGCTTACCCTGCTCCCTATCAAAAGGCTGCATTAGTTATTGGCAACGGCGGCAAAGAACTTAATAAAAATAACATTACGCCGAGTGATTACGACCACGGTACGGTGGTATCAGCGAAGAACGGATGGATGGTTCAATATGAATATAACGACTCTTCTCGTATTGTGAATGAAATGAACAACTCGATACTGATGAAGGATTACATGGATGTTTATTCGCTTCCTATGCAGTTCTTTGTTATCTTCTGTGTCCTTCTTATCGTCTGGGCATTTTTGAAACAGCATCATAAACGGTTACTCAAGGTCATCAGCTAACAATGAATACATACAAAAGAGGCAAAGGAGAAGATCTTCTCTCTTGCCTCTTTTGTGAGCTTATTGCAGCTGCTCCAAAAGATCATCCAGACGTTCCATTTGTGAGGAGAATCCTTCAACGACGCCCATATCCTTGACTTGCTGAAGGGTTTCTTCCGTAGCAAATTGTGTACGTATAATGACTTTTGTTGCGCCATCATACTCCGCAAATTCGAGGGTCACCAGCATTTCGGGCATGCCTTCCATCTCATTTCCTTCTCCATCAGTAAAGTAATCTTTGTAAACAATCTTCTCAGGTGCAAGAATCTCCTGATACACGGCTTTGCCGCACGACTCCTGGCCATAAAAGTCTCCTTGATTCTTATCCATACACTTCATGCAATAAAACCATACGCCCCCGGGCTGAAAGTCAAATTTGCGGATTTCAGTTTCCCATCCTTTAGGCCCCCACCATTTTGACAAGTGCTCGGGCTGCGAAAATGCTTGATATACGAGAGTTCTAGGAGCGTTGAATGTTCTCTCCATAATAAGTACCTGGCCCTCAACGGCTGTTTTTAAAGGGTTTGTTCCATGGTTTACAGACATTTCAATTCCTCCTTAAGGTTCATCCGTTTTTTCTTGCATTTTAAGTAAATAATCATCCAAACGATCCAATCTTCCCTCCCAAACGTTCTGGAAGGATACTAGCCATTTATTCAAATCCTTGAAAGGCTGCTGAGACAGCTTGTAGATCCGCCTATTAGCAATAGCATGAACCTCAACAAATCCAGCTTGATTTAAAACTCTGAGGTGTTTGGAAGTTTGTGGTTGGAGAAGCCCAAGCCGTTCAGCAATTTCCCCTACAGTGAGAGGACCTTCACGCAATAGCTCAATCATTTGTAAGCGCTTAGGCTCGGCAAGTGCGGATAATGTGGCATTGATGTTCGCGCTCATCTATCGTTTCTCCTTTCACATCTAATATAACCCTAATCGAATATTCTCGCAAAGGAATATTCAAAAAAATAGGGGCTGTCCAAGAAGTCTGTAAGCTGTTGATTTCCGTTCCAGGCTGCTCGCTTTCCGCGGGGCGTGCGGTGAGCCTCTGGGTGCAAGCACCGGCGGGAGTCTCACCTGTCACGCTAGTCCCGCAGGAGTCTCGCATCTTCCACTTCAATTAACTTTTCATTGAAGATTTTTCAAGCCAAAAAGGGGCTGCCTGAAGGTCAATTTTCGACTTTCTGGACAGCCCCATTATTAATCTTTAACAGTCCGATAATGCAGCTGTACCAGTCCTGTATCGAACGTCTTGCTCTCTACAAACTGAAGTCTGCTTTCATTCTTCGTTTTGCAAACAACCGAATTCCGTTCCCTAACAAAACAGGAATGATTGAAATCACGTACTCATCAATAAGATTTTGTTCTTTTAACTCTTTAATTGCCCCTGCCCCGCCATCAATAAACGATTACTTTTCGTTCCTTCACCTAATTGTTTTTATTTTTTATTAATTTTTTTCGAAATGAATAGAGAAATAAAAACATTAGAAGAGGTATGATATAGCTAATTAGTTCTAAAAATATAGGCGGATTTGGATGATCAACAGTTATAAATATTCCACCATCTGTACTCCCTAACATTCCATTAAAAATTCCGTAACAAACATTTAATCCCCAATGAATGCCTGTATCTGCCCAAATAGAATTTGTACGATAAAAGGCATATGTTAACGATAAACCCAAAACAAGAGAAAAAAATGTATTCGATAAACCGAATCCCTCATTCCAACTATCATCTAGTGCATATATAAAGATAGAAATAATAAAAATCCATTTTCCATTTATTTTACCTTTCAAATGACCAAATATATATCCTCTAACTATGATATCGTTTAAAAAAGAACCGATAAAGAATGCAAAAAAAACAAAGAAGAATAAAATTAAGGATTCGGTAAAATTTTTTACTCCAACAATTTCAAATCCATTTAAAAAATAGACAATAACATACTTTATTAACCAAAAGGAGAAACCGAGGCTAAATCCTAAAATCAAATTTTTCTTCCATTTTGGATGAAAAACAATGCCAATGTTTTTATAGTAATTTAACTTTGTTCCTTTTAAAATCACTTTTAATAGCGGGAAAAATAAAAAAACAAGCAATAATTGGAAGATAATATTACTTGTTTTTGCAATAAAGACATTTAAATATATATCCAGTAAAACAAATCCTAAAATCACAATAAAATAATAATAATTTCTCTTCTTTAAAATTAACATTTTCTCCTCCTGGAATTTCGATGTAAAACCTCTTCCTTTATTTTACATATAAAATAAGAGTTATTGTTATTTTTCTAGTTATTTTATAAGAAGCTCTTAAAAGCAACAAACCTTGTGAAAACAGCCTTTTAAAAAAGGTATACAAGGAATATCACCTTAACCTGTGGAAAGAAACAAATGAGCAGAAAAGAATGGAGTGAATAAAAATGGCAGAACAAAAGGCCGTTCAGGACGTGTATCCTGACGATTATTCATGGTGTTATGGATGTGGAAAGCTGAATGAAGATGGCCACCATTTCAAGACAAGATGGAATGGAGAACAGACCGAAACGATCTACACACCTCAGCCCGAGCATACGGCTGTACCGGGGTTTGTATACGGCGGCGTTATTGCCTCTTTAATCGATTGCCATGGAACAGGGTCAGCAGCCCTCGCCCTTCATCGTAAAAATGGCCACGAACCTGGTGACGGTGCAGAGCCGCCTCGATTTGTAACCGCCTCTCTGAAGGTTGATTTTATGAAGCCTACCCCGCACGGCACAGCATTAAAGGCCAATGGAACAATAGAAGAAGTTCATCCGAAGAAATGGAAAGTACATACGGAAGTTTTTGCAGGTAACACCCTTTGTGTCAAAGGCGAAGTGACAGCGGTTGTCATGCCTGACACTTTTCTGCAAAACGCAAAAAACACCAATCCCTAAAAAGATTGGTGTTTCTTTGTTTTATCTGGTTCTAACATTAGCCACAATGCCTTCCTCATCATCGAGGACCAATGCCAGGCCTGCTGAAATGGAATTAATATTCATATGGTTATCCAAGTAGAAGCGGATGGCTTCAATCAGGTTGGCTTCAATTAACACTTGCTTTCTGCCGCCAACATGCACTTCTGCAGAAAAACCGTAATCGTCATCATACAAAAGTTCGACTTGAACATCTTGAGCCTCTACTTCTTTTTTATGAGCATGGAACAAACAAAGCGCATTAATGATGTCCTGCTCGTACAGCATTATCTGTTCCATCGGTCATCCTTTGGTTTACGGCTGTTTCTTAAGTTCGCAAAGATCCTCGTAATGAGGGAAATGATAACAAGAACCGCGATGATATTAATCATTAACCCAAGGAATGAACCAAATGCACCCATGTTGCCTAACAGTCCCCCGAAAAGCATACCGGCGATACCGCCATAGATCAGACCTTTCATGAAGCCGCCTTTTTTAGCTTTTGCAGAATAACTCTTATTGTTGCCAAAGAAACTTTTTTGCCTGTTCGGCTGCTGGCTCTTATTTGAGAAAAATGAGGAGCCTCCGCTTTTACCGCCAGAGTTAAAGGATTTTACCCCTGAGCGATAGCCTTTCGCACTTACCGTTTGTGACTGGTCATGGAACACAATGTCCTTCACCGGCATCAGCACAAACGTCAAAACCATGGTAGCCGCAATAATCTTTTTTAGCATTCACTATTCCTTCTTCCATTTAGTAATCTTTAAACATCTCAACTCTTACCTATACGAAAAGGATAACAAAAAGTTTCAAATAAAACCAAAATTATATGGATCTATTCCAAATACGAACTTAATAATGTTTAAAATAAGGAAAAAAGACATTAGGGGGATGTTAGATGCTCGACGATCCAACAGGCGATTTCATGTCTAATTTTGTTCCTATTTTTATTGGAATTATTGCTATTATCGTTATTTCAACTATTGTTATTTCCATTGTAAAAGGTGCCGCTCAATGGAGCCATAACAATAACTCACCCGTATCAAACAAAAAATCCAAGGTAATTACGAAACGAACCGATATCCAAGGCGGCGGAGAAACCCGTGCCTATAACCATTACTATGTAACGTTCCAGCTGGAAGAAGGAGAAAGAATAGAGCTTAAGGTTAAAGGTGATGAATATGGTATGCTGGTAGAAGGAGATACCGGGGAACTCAGCTTTCAGGGTACAAGGTATCTTGGATTTGATCGAAGCATTCAGTCGGAGATCAACTGACGATTGGAGGATCTATTGTGCAAACCTACGCACTTATAGGATTTGTCTTCGGACTAATGGGATTTGTTACGGCAATGAATGCAGCTAAAAAAATAAAGCAGCTGGAAAAGAAAGTCTCTGATTTAGAAAAACAAATCAAAAAGTAATAAAGAGCTTGGATTCCTCCAGGCTCTTTTCTTTTGTATTAAAGCGACTTTCGATAGTGCGATACAGAACAGCCATATCTCTTTTTAAACGATCGTTCAAATGTCGTTAAGCTGCCGAACCCCACGGCAAATCCAATCGTTGTAATATCCAGCGCAGTTGTACGCAAAAGATCTATAGCCCTTTCCAGCCTGACTTTTGTAACATACTGGCCGGGGGTGCAGCCTGCAGCCTCTTTAAACGTTCGTATAAAATGATACTTGCTCAGCCTGGATGCTTTAGCCAATTCCTCCAGTGACAGTTCACTGGCATAGTGTTCATGGATAAAGGAGAGGACGGTTTTTATCAACGGCTGATCATTCAGCGTAATTTCTTTTCGCCACTTTTCGCTATGCGACCCTTTCTGTATGGAAAGCAAGGTATCTGCCAGCGCCCACTCCAATTCTTCCAACTTGAACAACTTCTTTCTTCTCAATTACAAACAAAATAAGCAAACCGATGTAAGCAGGAGTCAGTAAAAAAGACTTCTGCTTTTTTGTTCATTTAAGTGGTTGCTGTATAATGGAAGATGTAACATTTTCAATGCTAAAGGAAATTTTAAGAATGAAAGTGAAGTTTTTACCCCTGGCTTTACTGCTTCTCTTTAGTACAAGCGGGTGTGCTCTAACACCTTCTCATGACGCGATTCAGAAAGATAACCTTCAGGATGCTTCATTGGATTTTGAATCGAATGACGTTAAACCCTTTTTACAGCGTATTAAACCGTTGATGAGCGGGGGATTCTCCGATACCGAGATTAACCCGGGACAAAGCCGAATTAAAAAAATGAAGTTCAACGATGAAAAAGAAGTGGGCCGCTTCATAGTTGACTATAAAAACAAAAAACTCTTTTCTAAAAGATTGTTGCTTTGGGAACATTTTTGTAAAGAGCCTTCATTGACAAGTTGATTGGAGTGCAAGGTGCGAGACTCCTCGAAAATGAATTTCACATTTTCTTCGTGCGATATAACGCTGCCGCAGCCTTCCTTGTCCTGCGTGAGCAGCGGGACAGGTGAGACCCACAGGCGCCATGCGCCGGGAAAGTAGGCGCTGGCGCCGGTAAGGCTCACCGCACGCCCCGCGAAAGTAGGCGTTTATGCCGGTAAAAGCGAGCAGCCTGAAACGGAAATCAACCACCCCTAAGAGCAACAAAGGTTACGAAAACAGCCAAACAAAAAGACGGCTTTCATCATTGTTGCTTAGATTGGCAGTCCTGGTGAGCCTGGAATAGATATCTACACCAATGCAGACCTGGCCGACCACATTCAAAGCAAGATGAATGTCTTTGCTGATGAAATTGAAGCTGAGAGTTAATGTTCTATAAGAATATACAATAGGAGAATCTATTAAATGATTGAAGTAGATGATGCAGGAAATGGATGCCCCATATTAGGAGAAGTGTTCGCAGCCAGAAGAATAGAAACCGGAGAACAAGCGGCTGTCTATGTCCCGCTCCCCTCTGAAACATCATTAAAAACCTCTAAAGAAGAGTACATTATGTCTCTTCTCACCCAGTTAAATGTTCCAAAAGATGAAGCCGTGCTGCTCTGCAGAGGAAATACACTGAATGGATTCGAGCGTCAGTTGCAGCATAAAGGTTTTGATGTGAAGCGCGGGAAGATCTCCGAGGAAACCGATAAGATTGCTGAAAACTTCTTTATGGAACGGCTTTATGACATCGGATTTCCGCAAGATCTTTCACTGTCCAACCGTGAATATCGCGAGTTCTACCAGATGGTGAAAATATGGTATATCTCTCTTTACCACGGGAACAAAAATCTTTTCAAATCGAAGCGCAAAAGAAATGTAAAAACACGTGGGTACATGCATAACCCTGTTTACCATTTTCCGAATGTGCTTAGAGAGTTGTTTTACTAATTAGTAAAACAACTTCCATTTGGTAACAACTTCCAAAGAGACCCTGCTCAATATTGAGCTTGGCCTCTTTGCTTCGCTACAGGTTACTCTCGGAACCCCTATATGCTCCTGCGTTCTCTATTTTCGCTGCCATTCTCCTTCACTTGACGTAAGTGTTAATTTATATGTTTTGCGTTTAGAAGACGATACCTTTTTCACTAAAAAAGCAGGAACCCCGAAAGGCTCCTGCTTCTCTTATTTCTTATTCAAAATCACACTCTTTAAGTGGTACGACTTTTGTTTTGTGTTTGAATTTATAGCCTAACCAAACAGCCAGGAAGATCGGAATCCCAATGTATGAAACAAGGGCTCCTTTCCAATCGATGCTTCCGCCTGTAAAGGCAGAATAGTTTTGACCAAGGATAACGACAAAACAGAGAGCGAAAGCAAAGATCGGACCGATTGGGAACCATTTTGCCAAGTATGGCAGTTCTTTTAAATTCCGCCCCTGTGCCACATACGCTCTTCTGAATCGGTAATGGCTGATCGCAATTCCGAGCCAGGCGATAAAGCCGGACATCCCGGAAGCATTCAGCAGCCATGTGTAGATGACGCCGTCACCGAACAGTGAAGCAAAGAAAGCTACAGCTCCAACAGCGGCTGTGACAATTAGGGCTGGAACCGGTACACCGCGGGAATCCAGCTTCGCCAGAAACTTAGGTGCCTTTCCGTCTCGTGCCATATCCCAAAGCATACGGGTCGATGCATACATACCGGAGTTGCCGGCAGACAATACTGCTGTTAAGATGATCGCGTTCATAACGGAAGCCGCAAACGCAATTCCTGCTTTATCAAAGACAAGTGTGAATGGACTTACAGTAATATCGCTGCTTGCCAATCGGCTGTCTGTGTAGGGAATGATTAAAGAAATGACCAAGATTGCCAGAACATAGAACAAAAGGATACGCCAGAACACACTTTTGATCGCTTTCGGGATGTTCTTTTTCGGATCTTCTGTTTCTCCTGCCGCAACCCCTAACAGTTCTGTTCCCTGAAAGGAGAAACCTGCAGCCATAAATACGCCAAGCGTCGTAAAGAATCCGCCGTGGAACGGTGCGTCAGCGATCGTAAAGTTCTTAAATCCGATCGGATCTCCGCCTAAAATGCCGAAGATCATAAGTGTTCCTAAGATCAAGAAGATGATGACCGTAATGACTTTGATCAGCGAGAACCAATATTCTGCTTCACCAAACCCTTTTACTGATAAATAATTTAATAAGAACATAATGCCTAGGAACAGTGCACTCCAGATAAAAGAAGGGGTATCTGGAAACCAAAATTTCATGATTAATGTTACGGCAGCAAGTTCAGCTGCAATGGTGATTGCCCAGTTGTACCAATAGTTCCAGCCGAGCGCGAATCCTAGTGATGGATCCACAAATTTTGAAGCATACGTGCTGAATGAACCCGCAACCGGCATGTAAGACGCCATTTCTGCAAGGCTTGTCATTAAGAAGAACACCATGATTCCAATCGCTACATATGAAAACAGAACGCCGCCTGGTCCTGCAGTATGAATGGATCCTCCGCTTGCTAAAAATAATCCTGTTCCGATCGTTCCCCCAAGAGAGATCATCGTTAAATGGCGGGATTTCAGTCCCCGCTTTAATTCATTGTCCGCGTTTGGCGACTGCGGTTGTGATGGATTCTGTGCTGTGTTTCGCATAAAAAAACTCCTTTTCGATTTAGGAAGGAGTGGGAATTAAAAAAAGCCGCCAAGCATTGGGCGACGATTATTATTAATCCGCATCATGCCTTCCGTAAGATAGCGCATCCCACCCACCGGTTATTCGTGGGTGTGACAGTGCTGTTCCTGTTCGAATACAGCCCCAATTCATACTTCCAGAGTTAAGCACAAATTTCGGCAGCTTTTCCTTTCACACGGAGTCTATGATGTCCTCTGCATCTCGTACGTCCTACTTATAAAAGCCGCGACCTCTACCTCATCGGATTGATGAGGATTTTTTAATATCAAGTTAGTTAACGCTAAAAGTTATTATAAAACAGCGCTGTTGTTCCTTCAACTGTTTTTTGTTGCCAGCTTTTTACTTTTGATTTAATGCCCTCTTTATATCATTGTTTACCTATCACCTGCGATCGTACGGAAGGGTTCCTTTAAACAATCGTTTAAAAATAAACCCGATTGTCCATCATTTCAAGTATAATGAACACTATTCAGGTTATGCTGATTCTGGATAATATAAAAAATCGAGGTTCCTACATGAATAATAGAAGTTTTAACGATTATCGTATAAGCGATGAAATAAAACGAGCACTTACAGTGTTGAAATATGAAACTCCGACTGAGGTTCAGACTGAAGTCATACCATTAGCTCTGGAAAAGCAAGATCTGGTCGTAAAATCCCAAACAGGCAGCGGAAAAACAGCAGCCTTTGGTATTCCAGTATGCGAAATGCTGGAATGGGAAGAAAAACGGCCACAAGCATTAATCCTTACTCCCACTCGCGAGCTCGCTGTTCAAGTTCGTGAAGACCTGACCAACATTGGAAGGTTCAAGCGGATTAAAGCTGTTGCTGTATATGGTAAAGAGCCTTTTGCGAAACAAAAAGAAGAATTGAAACAAAAAACGCATGTCGTCGTCGGTACACCGGGACGCGTCATGGACCATATCGAACGTGAAACCCTGGTCTTGGACCAAATCAAGTACCTGATCATTGATGAAGCAGATGAAATGCTGAATATGGGCTTTATTGATGAAGTCAAAAAGATTATTAAACAGCTTCCTTCAAACAGAGTGACCATGGTCTTTTCTGCAACATTGCCAAAAGATATCGAAAATCTCTGCCATCAATATATGAAGGATCCAGCAAAAATCGAAATAGCTTCTGCCGGGATGACGACAGATACGATCGAGCATTCTTTAATCAACGTTCAGGAAGAGGCGAAGCTTGCTCTTCTGAAAGACGTGACGGTCGTTGAAAACCCGGACAGCTGCATCATTTTCTGCAATACGAAAGAGCACGTCGATACCGTGTATGCAGAGCTCGAAGCCTCTCAGTATTCTGTTGAAAAGCTTCATGGAGGATTGGAACAAGAAGATCGATTCGCAGTGATGGAGGGGTTCAAGATCGGGAATTTCCGTTACCTTGTCGCCACGGATGTGGCTGCGAGAGGAATTGATATTGATAATGTAACCCTCGTTATCAACTATGACGTTCCTATAGAAAAAGAGAGCTATGTCCACCGTACAGGAAGAACTGGCCGGGCCGGCAAAAAAGGAAGAGCCATTACGTTTGCATTGCCTTATGAAGGAAAATATCTTAGAGCCATCGAAAGATACATCGGCTTTGAGATCGATGAAGCGGAAGCACCGACAAAACAAGAAGTGGCTAAAATGCAGCGGGCTTTTGAAGAAAAGCTCAGCGGGCGCCGAGTCGTGAGAAATAATAAAACGGCCCGAATCAACCAGGATATTACGAAACTCCACTTCAGCGGCGGGAAAAACAAGAAGATCCGAGCGGTCGATTTCGTTGGAACCATCGCAAAAATCCCTGGAGTCTCAGCAGATGATATCGGCATTATCACCATCCAGGAGAATTGGTCCTATGTTGATATTCTTAACGGAAAAGGCTCACTTGTCCTGCAAGCCATGGAAAATACCACAGTTAAAGGCAAGAAACTGAAGGTCAGCAAGGCGAAAAAGTAAATAATCCTTCTGGTAACCAAAAGAGCACGGCTGCATTTTTCTCAGCCAGTGCTCTTTTTTTCTATCGATCCAGATTATATGAAGAAAGAGACCTGACCTAATGACCAGCCTCTTTAAACGATCGTTTAAATCATTGATATCTTATTCCACAACCACCGAAACCGCACTATACACCAACAAAAGGGCCATCACCACATTGAATGCTCTTCTGTATTTTGATAAAAAGACTTGAAACATGGAACCGAACAGACTCCAGCTAAACGTAGCCAGGAAGCCGATAAACGCTAGAAATAATGAAATCAGCAGCAGGCTGGCATTGGAATGGTAAAAGGGAATCACAAACGTGGAAATGACAGTCAAGCCATATAAGAGGCCTTTTGGATTTACAAACTGAAGCAGCATGCCTGCTTTAAAACTGTTGTTCTTGTCTTCTCGTTCGCTGTTTTTAGTCTTGCTTTTGCTGGTTAACACCTTATAAGCCAGATACAGCATATAGACCGCACCCAGGATCGTCATCGCAAACTCGATCTTTGGTATGAAGTTCCTCAGCCAAAGATTAAAGTAGCTGCTCAGCATGATGATGATAAAGAATCCAGCTCCAACTCCAATACAGAATCTGAGGGTTCGCTTCAAACCGTATTGGTTGGCAAACAGCATCGCCATAATGTTATTCGGACCTGGAGTGAAGCTTGTAACAAACACGTACAACAAAAAAGACAAAATGGACATTGTGATTTCCCTCCGTTTCGTATGTTATAATGTCTATATTGAACACTATAACGATTTTCAATATATTGTACAGAACGGTCGCTATATTGTAAATAGGTCTGGAGGTTATTTATGGAGGAAATCCATCTTATCATTGCGAAAAATTTAAAAGCCTTTCGGGAAAACAAAAAATTAAGCCTTGAAAAAGTGGCTGAACTGACCGGTGTAAGCAAAACAATGATCGGACAAATTGAGAGAGGCGAATCCAGCCCTACCATTACGACGATCTGGAAAATCGCCAATGGACTAAAGATCTCGTTTACTGCCCTGATCAATGATCCGCAGCCCGATACGAAAGTAGTCTTGCGAAGCGAAGTACAAGCCTTAACAGGGGACAACGGAAAATACAGAGTATATCCCTACTTTCCATTCCAGGATGACCGCCGATTTGAAATGTATTCCGTCGAGATCGACAAAGGCGGCTTTCTAAGCTCTGACGCTCATGGAGAAGGCACCGAAGAATTTGTAACTGTTTTTGACGGAGAATTAACCGTACGTGTGAATAACATAGAATACACCGTGAAAAATGGGGACTCTATCCAGTTCAGAGCCGACAGGCCCCACGTCTACCATAACTCCGGTGATACCTTGACCCGCTTGAGTATGACCATCTATTATCCGAACTAAAAAGCACCCGCCGAAAAAAACGGTGGGTGCTCCTTTGCCCATATGATAATCATTTCTCCCTTTTCTCCGCCACCGCTTCACACATGACAGCATACATCTCCTCTACCCCATGTGATGAAGCCTCAAAGTTATAGGCGTTATCGACTGAAATCCCAATGCTGTCCGCTTCCTTCACGGCGTCGATGTTCGCTCCCATAAATATAAACTCCCAGCTGTATATCTCCTGCTGGTGCTTGATCAGCTCTTTTATTTTGGGATAGGTAAATTCCGTGCTCGCGTTTTCCATCCCATCAGTAGTAACGATGAAGATGACCTTGCCTGGCCTTTCACTCTCGTCTGTCATTGCTAGCCTGCGCCCGGTATCCACGATCGCTTTACCGATGGCATCCAGCAGTGCGGTACAGCCTCTTACAAAATACTCTTTGTCTGACAGCCTTGCCTCTCTGGCGTTTTTGCCAGTCCATACGACCTCATACTGATCATCAAAAAGGATCGCCGTAATTTCCGTCTCTCCTTCCGGCCGGCATTGTTTTTCAATCAGCCTGTTAAACCCCCCGATCGTTTCCTCTTCAAGCCCTGCCATTGATCCGCTCCGGTCCAGCAGAAAGATCATCTCCGTTTTATTGTGATTCATGCGACCCATCCCCTTCTATTCTTCATGCTATAATAATAGCTGGATTCTGCCATCAGTTGGTCGCCTGGCAAGCGACATTTTGGGGAGGTTATCACAATGCTCGCAGAAAAAACTCTGATTGAACTAAAAGAATATGTAGACTACTGCCTGAACCGTTCTCCTGCAGAGATTTTACAGGCCTGTGCACCTCTAGAGAGCGAAATCCTTGAAGAAGATCAACAGCCATCGGACCTTGACGAGTTTATCCAGTCCAGACGCAAACCTTCCCTCCGCCATCTCTTGTTCATCTATATCGATCAAAGAGGCGCCAGTGATTCTGAAATCTACAAAAAAGCAGGAATCGACCGCCGCCATTTTTCAAAGATCCGTTCCAATCCTGATTACCGGCCGCGAAAAAATACGGTCATTGCACTCGCCCTGGCTCTTCAATTAAACATAGAAGAAGCCGGTGAGCTTCTAAGCTCTGCCGGCTTCTCTTTGTCTGACAGTGATACATCAGACCTGGTCATTCAATTTTGTTTGGAGAAGGAAATCTATAACCTTCAGGATGTGAATGAGGCGTTGGACAATTTAGGGGTAAAGCCTTTATAATTTAAGTTTCTTTCCTGTTCCGTACGCCATCCATCACAAATCTGATCATATTTTCAATTTCTTCGTCCTCATCCCCAAATGAGTTTTCTGGCAGCAAGACGAAGTGAGAAACAAAATATCCGCCAACGAAAGTAAACACCATTTTTTGAATCAACTCTGTTGGAATATCTGCTAAATCTCCTTGTTCTTTAAAGATGTTGATGACTTTAATGAGACGCGGAGAGACATTTCCCTTAAAAAAAGGCAGTAATTCGTTTCGCAATTTCACGTTATAGAGCATCTCTTTCACAACAATCTGGAATATTTCCATATTCTCTTTAAAGAAGACAATTCTGTTTTTCAAGAAAGCCCGCAAGAAATCTTCAAAACTAAGAATGTCTTTTGACATCACTTCATTAAAAACACCCTCAGCCATTGCAGGAAATAAGTCTTTTATAAAGGGAACGATCACCGAGAGCAATAAATTATCCTTTGTTCCATACTTACGGAAAATGGTCCCCTCAGCTACACCGGCAGCTTTGGCAATCTCACTTGTCGAGGTGTTTGTATACCCTTTTTCTGCAAAGATTCTAATGGCCGACTCCAAAATCTTCTGCTGTTTATCCGTTTGTTTTTTGTTATCTGATGCATGGGCAACCATCGCCTCCAAGAGACTGCCTTTAAACACTTTCATCCCTACTTTCGAGCTTTTAACCTTTATAATTTACGATACTTTTTCAATGCAAATACATTCAGTACAGTAAAGAACGAAGCAAATAGCACGAGTGCAATAAGATCTCCACTAATATCGCTTAATTCCATTCCTTTATACATTATACCTTTTAGTGCATCTGCCGCATAATAAAGCGGCATCACTTTAGCAACGGCTTGCAGCCAGTCTGCCAAGCCATTAAGGGGAATGATTCCTGAAAAAAAGATTTGTGGAACGACTGCTATTGGGATAAATTGCACCATTTGAAATTCGGATGCAGCAAAAGATGATAAAAGGATTCCCAATGACAAAGCTACCAATGCCAATAATAAGTTAATTAAAATAACACTCCAAATGGATCCTTCCAGAACCATATCTAAAATATTGATGGCATACAGTACGACAATTACGGTTTGTATGACGGCAAACGTTCCAAATCCAACCAGATAGGCCATTACAATTTCCCATCTGCGAATGGGTGTAGACATTAACCGTTCCAATGTACCTGATGTCCGTTCCTTTAATAAACCAATACCCGAAATGAGGAAAACGAAAAAGAAAACAAAAAAACCAACCAGCGTAGGACTCAGGACATCAAAAAAATCGGTATCGCTATTTCCGTAGATGTATGCTGTCTTGATATTTTCTTTTGGAAGGCCTGCGTTCCCTTTATTCATAAGTGCTGATTGAAATTGGGATACGGTTTGTTGAACCTTCATCTGCAAGGCTTTGGCGGCTGTCGGGTCATTATTTTGCAGGGTTAATTTCCAGTGAGAATCTTTATACTGTAAAATAGCATCAAGATCATCACCTTTTATCGTATTCTTCGTATTGGTTATTCTCTTATAGTGAACCGTATGAATGTCGGCTTTTTCCAGTGCCTCAACAAGCTGATGATCAGCACCAGTCACTCCCAGCTTCGGATTGATAGTGTCGGAGTTAAATAATAAATACATCAGGGATAAAATCAGCAAAGGAGCAACAAACAACAGCGCTAACGTTCGTTTATCACGGAACATCTCTTGAAAGATCCGTTTAATTAGAGCGGCTGTTCTCATGACTTTTCCTCCCCGCATTTAAAAAGACTTCATCAAAATTCTCTGCTTGATACAACTCTTTTAATTCGTCTGGTGTGCCGTTAGCCAATATGCGGCCTTCTCTGATCATTGCAATCAAATCACACCTTTCCGCTTCGTCCATGACATGCGTCGTTACGATGATCGTCTTTCCTTCTTCGTTTTTCAGCCGCAATAATTCATTCCAAATAGTTAAACGCAATTCCGGATCAATGCCCACGGTCGGCTCATCCAAAATAAGAAGTTTAGGGTTTTGGATTAAAGCAATAGCCAGAGATAATCTGCGTTTCATACCACCCGAATAGGCCGAAACTCTTTTATTTAAATCAGGTGTAAGCTTTACGAGATCAGCGGCATAAGATATCCGCTCAGCCACCTCTAACTTCGGCATCTTGTAAAGTGAAGCAAAAAATTTCAGGTTCTCTTTGCCCGTTAAATTCAGGTACAAAGCATCAGACTGCGACATATAGCCAATGTTCTGCAGCAGTCCGAGGTTTGGAACCTTTTCCTTTAACACATGTACCATCCCATTGTCAGGATCATCCATTCCAACCAGCAATTTTACCAGAGTGGTCTTTCCAGAACCTGATGGGCCAATAAATCCATAAATTTTTCCTTCTTCAATATTTAAGCTGATTTCTTTTAAAACCGCTTTTTTACCGAAGCTTTTACTAACGTTCTCAATTTCAACACTATAGTTCATAACCAGCCCCCTATTAAAGTGAGTACTCACTCATTTTTATAATATCATATTTATGCCTCTCGTCAATAAAAGGTGGTGCTTACTCATTTGGATTTTCCCGGAAATCAGTCTGCTGGAGGCTTGATGGCATCTACTATTAATGAAGCAAACACTATTTTATCTCCTTGGTTCCTTGGGTCGTACTTTTTTGATCGGAAAATAACGCCTTTATCCCCGTTCCAATCTTCCAAATGAAAGCTCCCAGTCTCATCAAAATATTCAAGCAGCCTTACCGTATAGCCCGCTGCTTCAAACATAGCCGATAACGTTTTATAATTATGTACAATCTTATGGCTTGCGCAGATATGGTCTTCAGGTCCGGGACCGCCAACTTGTACGGTATGCTGATATTCCTCATTCGGAAAGTATCCGTCGGGAACGGCACAGCGAATGTAACCAGACGGCATTAAAAAGTCATAACAGTTTTCAGCAGCTTCTATTCCCTCTTCATACGTAAAGTGTTCCCACACATGTTCAGCTAAAATGGCTGCCACTGAATTTTTTTCAAATGCATTTTCCCACTGCCTCTTATCCAATAAACTCAATTCTTCTTCCTGTGTATGAATCCACCCAGGATTATTATTATAGGGTCCTGCCCCAATAACTATCTTCGTTTCTGCGTGCAGCAGCATTTCAATCACCTTAATCTTTTTTGTTTATTTTCCATCGGTTCATAAAAGGATTTCCCTTACTATTGTTGAATGACTAATTGTAAAATATAACCAAAAGGTGGTAAGATCATGAACTCAACCGTGTCGCCCATTGCTTGCAAGGTGAATAATGTGTTTATCCATGTTAAGGACTTAAAGAAATCAGCAGAATGGTACAGTCATTTGCTTGGAGTACCTTTCAATCCTGAAAACGCAGACTCCCCCGTTTACAACCTGCCTGTTACCAATGAAACAGGACTAACATTGGACGACCACACGTTTGATCCCGACTTTGTATTTAAACCTTCTTCGCATGTGCTGTTTAATTTTTATGTACCGGATATTGATAAAGCCTATGAATTCATAAAAGAAAATAGCATCACCATCGTAAAGGACATAGAACGCATTGGAGAGTTTGCCTATTTTAATTTTCAGGATTTAGACGGCAACGTTTTAATGATCTGTAACTGCTAGCATGAAAAAGCAGGGACCCAAAAGGCTCCTGCTTCATCCATTTTCACGAAAGTTTTTCCCATTCACTTAAGTACATAACATCCTTCTCCACATTTTTCTTTTCCGGAAGCAAGCAAAGAAATTCTAATGAATTGCCATCCGGATCATAAAAATAGAGATTCGCAGTAGGTGTCCAGGTTTGCACCATGGGTTCCGTAGGTTCAAGTCCAAAAGCAGCCCTTGGCCTTATCCCTTTAGTAAGCAGCCATTCACTTGCATGAATAATGTCATCGTACGTAACCTTGAACGCAAAATGGCTTTTATGAAACTCTTCTTCCGGTACTTCCCAAACGCCCAGCATTTGTTCGCGCTTATTATTTTTATCAAACCAATAGAATGCGACACGCCGATCTTCAATTGTATGGGCCAAATCTAACCCTAACCTCGTATAGAATTCCATAGCCGCTTCTAAATTTTTGGTTTTGACATGGGTTTCGTACAGCGTTCCTGGAAACATGGTCAGTCCCTCCTGCTTATCATTCTTCAGTCTCTATCAATAATGCTCGGACACACTCGCCAAGCTTCTATGACACTAAACTTTTCATCTGCCCATTCTGCCGCACCACCTTGTGGCAGAGTCCTTCTTTGCTGCTTCTCAGACTGCCAGGCTAACCATACAAGGAAAGTGTCCCTATCTTTTTGGGACGATGCAAATGTGCCTCCCAGCATTCCCTTGGCTTTTTGCAAGCCTGCATTCCAGCCATGTTTTTCAGCTTGCTGTATAACCGAATAAATATATTTGGCATTTCTTATAACATCTGCAAATTGATTTTCCAAACCGGTGATTCTCAGCTCTTCTTGGAAAAAATCTATCTCTATCGAAGTATAGGTGTTTCCTTGCCCTGAGGCTGAAAAAATCTGATCATGGATCTCATCCATAAAATACTGATAATCCTGTTGGCTTTCCCAGAAAGCATAGATACAAGCAGTCGATTGCTTATGATCACTCCATCCTCCCAGTTGTCCGATAAACCCTTTCACCTGACTAAGCGTTCCCCATTGTTTTTGACAGTCATAAAATAAATCTTGATGTCCTTCTTTTACTTTGGAGGATATTCGTTTAATAAGCATCAGCTCACACCTGATTAACCGAGAAGGAATGCGCTGTATACCATTTCGGCTCCAGCACTTCAAAATCTTGATGATCCTCCAGCACCTTATGTAATCGGTCTGCCATTTCATCGACTTGATCTGGTGTAACCCTGATCGTCCATACGATGGCAGACATAACATTCATAGCCATATAAAGAGAGTAAATCATCCAAAAATCCTCAGGGATCATATTCTCAAAATATCCATTGATTTGCCCAATGGAAAAAGGAACACTCACCTCTTTACTGAATAAACCGACCTTACAAAAGTCATGATAGGGGTCGCCCCAATCAAAGCGGTTAAAATCAATGGCTCCTGCATATTGTTTGTTCTTCACAATAAGGTTGCTTGGATGGAAATCGTCATGCTGAAACTGGTTTGGACGGCTTTTTAAATAAGGTTTGTTCTCCTCGATAAAAGCCATGATTTTCTCATCATTTTTTATTTTGACACCACAAGTCTTATAGGCATCCAAATATCTGTAAAACTTGTCCGTCACCCTTTCATACCATGGCTCAATGGTCTTAGGTGCTGGATACTGGTGCAAATTCCACAAGTCCTTCCCCGCTCTTAGACCAATCTCGTATTGCTCCCTTTCCGTGTACTTGGGCAATACCTCACCTGCATCTTCTCCCTCTATGTAAGAAAGCACATAAAAACAGATGTCCATCTCCTCCAGCCTTCCTATTTCAATAGGCTCCGGTGTCTGAACGGGATACCTCATGATTTTGCTTAACAGCTGGAACTCGGATTTTTTCCTTTCATAATCCCCTATAGCGGCAATTCTCAATAAAACCTTACTGCCACCCTTTAATGTCACAGCGTATTTCTGATCCCCAGAATATCCTTTAGGAATGTGCTCCATTTTTTCAGCAGCCGAAAGCGATCTTATCCTTGATCTCACCCAATCTAACTTCATTCTTATGAAACCTCCACCTTTATTTTCCACTTACTTGTATTCGTCAAAAGGGGTGAAAATCTCCTTCCTGTTAGCAGTCCAAGGAACTGATATAATTTTAACTGCAGATAAAAGGAGGAGATTCATTTGAAAAATCTAGCTGTATTCTGTGGCTCAAGCAATGGTGTATCGGAAATCTATGTTAAAGAAGCTGCGAAACTGGGGAAAGAACTGGCCGAACGCAACATCGGACTCGTGTATGGCGGGGCAAGTGCAGGAGTGATGGGAGCCGTTGCTGATTCCGTACTGCAGCATGGTGGACAAGTAACAGGAATCATGCCAGACTTTCTGAAAAAAAGAGAAATCTCCCATAAGAACTTAACCAATCTTATCGTGGTAGATTCCATGCATGAAAGAAAAGCAAGAATGGCTGAATTGGCGGACGGGTTCATCGTTTTACCCGGCGGACCAGGAACCATGGAAGAATTCTTTGAGATTTTCACGTGGGCACAATTAGGCTTACATCAAAAGCCTTGCGGTCTGTTAAATATCAAACACTATTTCGATCCTCTGATCTCCTTGTTTAACCACATGACGGCCGAAGGATTTATGCAAGAAAAGTACCGTGAGATGGCACTAACAGCTCCCACTCCACAAGACCTACTGAATCAATTCAGCAACTATGAACCGCCAGCCGTAAAAACATATCTTACCGAAGATCAAACGTAAACAGGATGCCGGAGCAAGAAGATCCAATTATTCTGCAATTAATAAACTTCAACGCCATATAAGGCTGGATACAAAAAAGACGCGAAATTCGCGTCTTTTTCTGTATGCTTTAAAGTTTAATTAAAAATCGAAATCATCGGGATCTGGACCCACACGAAGATTTTGATTCAGCTCATTGATTCGATTCATTTCCATATCCGATAATTCAAAATTAAAGACCATGGAATTTTCAATAATTCGGTGTTCCTTTGTAGACTTTGGAATTGTGATTACACCATTTTGCAAATCCCATCTTAGAATAATTTGGGCAACAGACTTGTTATGATGATCCGCAATCTGCTTTAGAACAGGATGATCCAGAAGCTGCCCCTGCATGAGGGGAGACCAGGCCTCCATTTGAATACCCTGTGCTTTACAAAACTCCCGAAGCTCCTTTTGGCTCAATTTAGGATGATATTCAACTTGATTGATCATCGGTTTTATTTCAGCATCTTTCATCAAATCTTTAAGATGATGGGTTTGAAAATTACTTACCCCTATCGCCTTGACTCTGCCCTCTTTATATAATGTTTCAAGAGCTCTCCAAGCATCTTTGAACTTACCTTCAACAGGCCAGTGAATGAGGTAAAGATCGAGATATTCCAGACCAAGCTTCCGTAAGCTCTCTTCATAAGCCGCTATTGTTGATTCATAGCCCAAATCAGCATTCCAGACTTTTGATGTCACAAATAGGTCTCGCCTTTCAACGCCGCTTTCAGCTAAACCTTCTTGAATCCCTTTTCCGACGCCTTCTTCATTCTCATAAATGGCTGCTGTGTCAATGCTGCGATAGCCATGCCGAATAGCTGTTTTTACTGCATTAACAAGCTCCGGCCCCTCTTCAACTTTAAATACCCCTAATCCAAACCAAGGCATTTTTACTCCATTATGCAAAGTGGTTGTATCCTGTAAATGATTTGCCACTGTTTTTCCTCCTCTTGTTTAAGAGCCAATCAAACAAGATAATTATTGAATATTAACAGCAGAATGAGAAGTACGCACTTTAAAGTGACGTAGGAACTATTAAGTTCTTTGATTACTTTTTGGTACCTGTCAAAAAAAGCATTATCCCCATTTATGATAATCAAACCATGTAAGCAGCTGGTTAATATGTGCTTGATCATATCTGTTATGATCCGCTATATGCCACAAGCTCCAATGTATGGTTACTTGGTTGCCCTCATATTCAACCGTATCGTTTAACTATTGATCCTTTAGCTCACAGCATAACGTTTAATCATACTAACTACTTCATCATAGTCATTTATAAGAATTTTCACAGGCATATCCTGAAGCTGGGGCAATCGATTGTTTTCATCTGTCATTGGCCCATATCTGAAGAGGCATATTTTAGGTATGCCCTGTAGGTTAATAAAGTAAGTAAAATACTTAGAAAAGGGCTATAAGCAAAGACGGAAGTATAAAGAAGAGCTCCATTTGTAACTGAATCCGCTAGTTCAACATGATAAAAAAATCCATACAAAAATAATCCTGCTCAACTCGTTTTCGCATAAACACAAGTATCAGTCAGTCTGGTTCCATCTGCAGATAAATCATCGTTTTTGAGAATGCCCTCTAATGAAAAGCCTAATTTTTCAGGTATAGAACGGCTTCTCGTATTTGTAGACTCACATCTGATTTCAATTCTTTTAAATTGCAGCTGTTCCATACCAAATTCCGTTAATTTCTTTACAGCTTCTGTCATATAACCTTGGCCGCTGAATTTGGTATTGATCCAGTATCCAATCTCGCATTTTGGGATATCCCAATCGATGCTTTGAAGACTGGTGGTTCCTATAAAATCATTGGATACCTTGTGGAAAATCAGGAAACGAAAGTTCTCTCTTTTTAGGAAGTTGATATGGGCCTCCCTCAAGTTAATTTCTGTTTCTTCTACAGCAGGAAGGGTCTGAGCAAATGGCAGCCACGCTTTTAATTCTTGATAAGATGCTTTTATAGCTTGATTGACGATCTCTCCATCTCCAGAACGTAAAGGAGCTCTAAGGATCAGTCTTTCAGTTTCTAATTGAGTTGGAACTTCCATTAATATCGGATTCATAGCAATACCCCTCTGTTTCGCTAAATACTCTTCCTCCAGTTGGATAACAACCTTAAATCAGCACTCCCTACACAAAAGATTGCTCTACTTTCCTTTACAAATGAACCATTATAGTACAATGAATATCAATATCATGTTAAAGAGGGATTCGATTGACTACTAATAAGGCAACGATCAAACCGCATTACATTAAAATGAGGATAGCTTATAGTATAGCTGTTGGTATCACCATTTTTTTAGGGCTCGCCTCCAGAAAGTGGAGCCATCTTTTTCCGTTAGTTGCAGCGCAGAACGCCGGAGATGTGCTATGGGCCATGATGGTCTATTTCGGATTCCGTTTATTACTGGTGCGTAAAAGCCTGCACACAGCTTTATGGCTCAGTTTTTTGTTCAGCTTCGGCATTGAATTCAGTCAGCTGTATCAGGAAAACTGGATCAATTCTATTCGTGATACAATGCTCGGTGCATTGATCCTGGGCAAAGGCTTTCTTATTGTAGATCTGATTCGGTACACAGCAGGAATCCTGATTGCCACTATCTTGGATAAAATGACACTTATGTTCACTCTCCACAAATAAATCGCCAATTTCTGGGCAGGCCTCATTCAATCCGCCAAAATTTGTCCAAGATGATGGTTCATATGATCAATATAATCCCTTACCAGCCACTCAAACGTTTGAATGTTTTGTGCATCTGCTTTACATTCAAGCTTCCATTGTTCCTCCGAAACATTCACAAGAAGTGCCGCGATCTGTTTATTGATTGAAATCCATAGATGAAGAATGTCCTCAACAGTAAATGAATGCTGATAGTCATGAATCTCCACAAAAAAGTCCTGATTATAACTCTTCAGGGTAACCACTTGAGTTGAGGCGATGATATCAACAAAGCGCTGGTGGTTCACATTACCCGAATCACAAAGATGTCCAAGAATTTCTTTTTTAGACCATTTGGACGGCAGAGGTTTGGCCTCGAGATCCGAAATTTTGCTAATTCTTTTCGGCATTGAAGATAGATTACTTTCTAGCTCAGACACTAACTTATTCATTTAACATCCTCCATCATTTCTCTAATCAAAGGGTCAGAAATTTTTTCTACCCTTTTCTGCATGAAGAGGCTATAGTCCTTCTTGATAATAAATAATACAGCCTGTTTAATAAACTCGCTTTCATGATCGGGGATAACATAGATTTTCGGCTTCTTGTCCTCAGGCAATGCATTAAACTTTTCCCAGGATTGTTATGTAAAATATCCAAATAACCGATAGGATAGTTGTATTAAAAAGTGAATGTAATAGATAAGGGTACCAGAAAATAATTAGGAGGGATTTTTTGAATAGTCCTGTTTTAACTCAAATCGGAACGGTCTTTATTCCAGTAAGCAACATCGAACAAGCTCGAGATTGGTATTGTGACATATTAGGTTTACAAGCAGATGGAGAAATACAGTTTGGTCATATTTATGTCATACCCATGAATGGTACAGGGATTGTATTAGACAGCAAGATTTTTTCAGAAGAAAATATCGTAAAAACCTCCTTATTTCATTTCAATACAGAAAATATTGAAGAAGCCTATCAGTTTATGAAAAAAAAGAAGGTTGATTTAATCACTGGAATTGAACATCATCACTATTTTAATTTTAGAGACCCTGATGGAAATCATCTCATGATTTGTAAGTGTTATTAACACTAACGATGGATGGTGATCATTTCAATGCACTACAAAAAAAGAATACGCGACTATGGAATTAAAATAGGACGCTTGGAAACCGGACGCTATAACGCAATTACCGATGTCGAAGGCGTTACAGTCGGCCACGTAACACTTAGTGATCAGAGCATGCAAACGGGAGTAACAGCCATCCTCCCTCACACTGGCAACACGTTTAAGGAAAAACTGATAGCATCAAGCCATGTTATCAATGGCTTTGGAAAAACGATGGGTACCATTCAAATGCAAGAGTTGGGTGTGTTAGAAACGCCAATCATTTTAACAAATACCTTAAGTATCGGTACAGCTGCAGATGCCTTGATTCAATACATGCTGGAGAAGAATCCGGAAATTGGCCGATCGACTGGGACGGTCAATCCCGTCATCGGGGAGTGCAATGATATGTTCCTCAATGATGTAAGAGCTCAATTTATTGAGAAGGAACATGTTTTTCAAGCCATACATAACGCTTCAACGGAATTTGGGGAAGGAAGTGTCGGAGCGGGAACGGGCATGCTTTGTTATTCCTTAAAAGGAGGAATCGGCACTGCCTCAAGACAGTTTCAACTGGCTCATGGAGAGTACACCATTGGGGTGCTCGTCCTATCGAACTTTGGTATTTTAAGTGATCTCATGATGAATGGCAGGGCGATTGGGCAAGAGCTGAAAGAAGAGCTGCTCCAATCTTGGGAGGAAAGGGATAAAGGATCGATTATGATCATTGTTGCCACGGATCTGCCGGTTTCAGAACGTCAGCTCAATCGCATCATCAAGCGGTCGGTTGCCGGCCTATCAAGGACAGGATCCATCATTACGCATGGCAGCGGAGAAGTAATCATCGGCTTTTCAACCGCCACTAAAATTCCTCATGACAATCCAAATCACTGTTTAACCCTTCCTGCGATTCATGAGGATGATATGGATACGGCTTTTCGGGCCGTTGGAGAAGCTGTTGAAGAGTCCGTATTAAATTCTTTAGTGACAGCCACGCATGTCGTCGGAAGAGATGGAAATGAAAGGCCTGCTTTTAAAGATTTAATTCAGGAATTTAATATTAGATTGGCGTAACGTGAAGCCAATTTCGCAAACAAGGTAAGAGAGCATATCTCGAACTGAAGCCATTTATTTTGGAAGTGGCAAGGGGGCTGTCCAGAAAGTCGAAAATTGACCTTCAGGCAGCCCCTTTTTGGCTTGAAAAATCTTCAATGAAAAGTTAATTGAAGTGGAAGATGCGAGACTCCTCGAAAATGAACTTCACATTTTCTTCGTGCGATAAAAAGCTGCCGGAGCCTTCCTTGTCCTGCGGGACTAGCGTGACAGGTGAGACTCCGCAGGCGCTAGCGCCAAAAAGTAGGCGTTCACGCCGGTAAGGCTCACCGCACGCCCCGCGAAAGTAGGAGCTCGCGCCGGTAAAAGCGAGCACCCTGGAACGGAAATCAACAGCTTACAGACTTCTTGGACAGCCCCCTCAGCTTATGGACTACTATTTTGGTTATGGGGTGCCGCTTGTAAGATGAGCATCGAACATGTCTATTATTTCAAGGAATCGATCAGCTTCACGGAAAACATGGTCTGCTAATAGCGGATGAATGATACTCTTTATTTTACATTGCTCGATTAAATCACGTGCCGTTTTCTTGAAGTCCCGAAGAGATGAGACCGACACACGATTCTGATCCAGGAATTGATCTAAAAGAGGAACCGTTTGAGATTGTGGCTTCATAGATTCTAAGTCTCTTGCTTGATACATCAATTGATCAAAATCATTGCTGAAATTTCGGGCGATATCAATTAGCTTTCTTTCAGATGGATCCAGCAGATGACCAATAAATTTAGCATGGTCTGCCATAATCCTTAAGAAGAAGACATTTTCTTTTATAATGGCATCAGGAAGAGGTTTCATTTTACCTTCATTTAATTCACCTAATCGTTTTCTAAAATAATTCGCTTCCCTGCTTGTATGATCAACTAACAGGGGGAAATTATTTGCCCCTGGCAATTTACATGTAAGAATCAATCCCAGTACTTTTCGTTTAAATCCGAAAATATTGGTTGCAGCCTGTTGTACTTCTGTATTAAATCTTTTTATTTGCTCAGGATCTGTTTGATTTGTAAAGGAATGTGAGGTTTGTTCGATGCGTTCGAACAATCGGAAAAATTGATTAGCCTCATTGATTAATTGAGTATCCTCCGCTCTAAAACCCAATCGGAGAAATAACGAATGTTCTTTCATGATTCTGGACCAAAAACGAATTTCATTTAATGATCGCTCAACAAAAATTCCAGAAGTTACACCTGTATCAGGATGTAATATGGTTTCATCTCCATTCATTCCTAACCCTCCCAGTAAATACAACGTCTATTCTATCCTTATTAATAAATTCAAATAAAAATACCTTAACGAAGATAAGCTGCCTGATTCGGCAGCTTATTTTCATTTTATTTGTTTAATTGAGTCTCTTCATTAAATAATACTGCTGATGTTCCTTAGTAGGATTTTCTTGTACTACACCTGCAATTTCATATTACAAATATAATCACTATCTTCTTGATTCCATTGCTGAGTTATTTTACTTTCCACTTCCTCCCTGATTGTTGAAAACTCTATTTATTAATTAAGTCAGTACCATATGAGTTATCAATTGCACAAAGCCATTCGCCGTTTGAATTTTTCTTAAACACGTATGTTGCTCTTCTATCCATGGAATATTCGGAATCATTTTTATCGGCAGCAAGCAGCGTTTGGGAAATAACTAACGCAGTGTCTCCAGCCTCTAAAATAGTCATTTCCCCCTGCGTTGGTACAATACTGTTATTAAAATACTTTGCAATGGCAATAAATGCTTTTTTGATTTCTTCTTTACCTCGTGCAATCATTCCTGGCTTTACAACCAGAACTGCATCATCAGTATAGTAGTTCATCAACGTATCAAAATCTTCCTTTTTTATTGCCAAGTCACACTTATTAATTAACTCTTTTAAATCATGTTCCATACTATTCCTCCCAACTTTGCTGCACATCATATTACTATCTGTATTGCACATGTTTATTTAACTTTCCTTTTAGTTCATATAAAAAGGGGCTGCCTGAAGGTCAATTTTCGACTTTCAGGACAGCCCCTTTGGAACCTATTATTTGTTAGGTATCGTAGAAATATATTTTTCAACTACTTGATAAACATAGTTTTGACATGCTTCTGCTGTATTGGGGTTGTATTTACCGCCATTCGTTTTATTATTGGACAATACTCGGATTCCCAAGAATGGTACATTATAAGCTTGAGCCATTTGTGCCGCTGAAGCTCCTTCCATTTCTTCAACTGATGTGCCGTATTTCGAATGGAACCACTTGATTCGATCCACTTCATTATTCCAAACGTCTGCAGAACCAATTGTACCTTCCACAACCTTACCCTTGGTGTATTTATCTTTAACTTCATTAGCCGCTTCGAGCAAATCCTTATTCCCTGCGTAGAAACGAGGTTTTTCAGCATTCGGATCTTCTCCTGCACTTCCTTCAGAAGCCATAAGATCCATCGGCTTCCATGCTGCAGGATCCATTCCCTCGCCTTCACCCTTCTCCCCTGTTTTTAAAGAACCTAGATTTACTGTTTGTTTTCCTAATACAATATCAAAAACATTCAGTTCTGGATCATGTCCGCCTGATGTTCCTTGATTGATGATGGCCATTGGATGATATTTTTCGATAGCGATCGCTGTAGCGGCTGCTGTATTTTCCATTCCCTTACCTGTCTTTGCAACGATAACAGGATAGTGGTTTAGAGTTCCTTTATAAAATACAAAAGTGCCTGATTTTTCTACTTTCACATTCTTTAGCTTTTGTGCAAATTTTTCAGCCTCAATCGGCATCGGTCCTTGAATAACAATCGGCTTATGATGAGACTTGGCTTGTACTGTTTCATTCGGTGAATCAGATCTCCATCCTGCAACCGCCGCAAGTAACAGTGCTGTAACCACCGCTAATAGAGCGTATCCTGTTTTCATCTTTTTCATATCCATGATCCTCCTGGTTGTTTGATATACTCGAAGATCTGGCCCAAAGAAAAAAGTCCAGACAGGTAGCGTTCTACCCACTGGACCGGCGAAAGTCAAAGTATAAAAAAATGAAATCAGCTGAAAAAAGCCGAAAAACGAATACTTTAACCCGTAGTCCAGTTCTTGCAATGGGAACCAGGTAGAGACACTCAGACCATATTTCCGAGCATATACGAGTAATGATATATAGTTGATTACTTTGATAATATAGCAAACAACTAAAAAAACCACAATAAAAATACGAATTCTATTTACATAAATAAATTTATCGTTCGGGTTTTACCGGCTATTTGAGTTTCTTGATTCGAATTGCGGAGTATTTTTATATTTACCGCCTCACTGCTAAACTACTGCTGAAATGGCTAGATAAATGCCTATAGCTGCTGCAACAAATAAAATAATAGAAGTTACAGGACTTCTCCTAAATTTAATTCCATAAGCACCTAAAAAGATAGCCGCAGCTAATTTGGAGATGCTCTCATCATAAGCATGGTGTGAAAAATATGAACTGCTAAAGATAATAGAAATAAGTAACGCTGCAATGATTAGCAATTTAAACCACATAGGCTCCTTTAGAAATTGTTCCAGCATAAATTTTATCTGCCGCATGATAAAACCCCTTTTGTATTTTTCATTACTAAGGAAGCTTATGGTGTGGTTTTCAAAGGTAGTACTTTCCTAATCAAGTCATCACTCTTTCTTCCCCTCTATTGTTATTAAACAGATACATTTACTTTCCATATCATATGGTCAAAGCCTTCTTCCCAATAATCCTTAAGCCAGTAATCTGGTTCGCCAAATTTCTTTGTCCAAATTTTTTGTGCGCTGCGGTACCCGCTGTCTAAACAAAATTCGTTAATGCCTCTATTCCGCAGCGTGGCATACATGGTGTTCAATAAAAGATTCCCTATCCCTTTTCTTTGATAGTCAGGATGAACAAATACAGTACCGATCTCAATCAGCTCTTTTAGAGCACCGTTTGTACAAGTACAGATAAGTTCACTTGCGGGACCGTATTCGATGGAACCAACCATTTGATTCCTTTCTATCGCAATTAGGAAATGGCGATCCTTTCCTTCGCTTTTTAAATCACTTTCTAAATAACGCTTCTTACTCTCAATTTCATCCTTTAGATCATCCAGCTTCTCTTCGATTCCCTCTTTAGCAAAGGTATCTGTAATGACGATCCGGAAAAATTCATGTAACGGTGAAAGATCTTCAATCGCCGGTCTTCTAATTTCAACATTTAACACGAAACTCTCCCTTTCTGCTTCAATAGGGGAAAACCAATGCCCTAATAGTTAAATCACTATTTTAGTAGCAATTGTGCTTGTGCAGAATATATTAGAAAGTGAATGATGCAAGGAAGATTATCTTTTTGCCATGAAGACCACGTGGCTATACCAGCATCCATTCAACGGATTTAACTACAAGGGGGATAAAAGTTTATGAGTTTATTTAATAGGAATATGGATATGGGCACCGAAGAAATTTTTGTAATAGGTGCTAATTGCCTATTGGTACTTGGAAACCGTTTTTTTGCGGTAGTAGAAATTGAGTCAGAGGTTCCTGGAGTGGATCTAGAGGAATATGTGATTATTCGCATAAATGAAAGGACTGCAAGACGATTAAACAATGCTGGTTTGGAATTGTGTGAAGTTCAAAACACCGCGCCTAGATCAAGAAACGGTGTTGAAGTTGAGTTTAAGTGTATATTTATTAACCGTAATCAGGCCTTTGCATTGTTTGATGTGGAGAACGATTTTGATGAGGCAGTATTTGTAAAGATTTCCATGGAAGAAGCGAAACGATTAATTCGCCAAGGTGCCAGACAGTGTACTGTTATTGATGCGCGCACCAATTCCAATTGTTAAAAAGATGTTATTCCACACATAACACACGCGTGTATTAGCGATGCTGTCAACTTTGCTAAGAAAATTCCACCCCTTAGATTATAATCTAAGGGGTATTCCTTATGAATCATCAGACCAGTAAACATCATCCTCCCAACACAAGAACTACAAAAAAGGCCTACGCTTTAAAGGTTTCCCGCAAGTTCTCATGATGGATTGTGGTTGTTTCAAAAGAGAAAAGACGGAAGACCAACTGAACAAATACTCCCAGTCCAAATGCAGTAACCACTGTTCCCATCCCTAGTGGCCCTCCCAGCAGCCAGCCGACCAGTGCAACTGAACATTCCAATGAAGAACGACAGACCCCAATTGGAAGACCCGTGCGCCTACGGATCGACACCATGAGTGAATCACGCGGTCCCGCCCCAAAGCCAGAACTTATGTAAAAATAACTGCCCAACGCTGTGGTAAACAGCCCCAGCATCAGCATACCCAAGCCACTGGGCCAACCGGGCGCCTTCGGCAGTATATCGGTCCATAAAATGAAGTCCATGAAAAATCCAATCAGAATCATATTGGCCAAGGTGCCGATTCCAATTTTCTCTTTCAGCAGGATAATCAAACCAACAATAACCACGCTTACTAGAACGGTCGCTTGCCCGATGGTCAATGGAAGATAGTTGGTGAGCCCTGCCTGAAACACTTCCCAAGGACCAAAGCCTAAATTTCCTTTCATAACGATCACAGAGCCCAACGCAAATAAAAAAAGCCCAAACAAAAGCCGTAAGATTCGCAGCGATTTATTCATCTCTATACCTCAATTCCCCTGCTTATTGCCCGATTATTTAATGATTTGTATAGGTTTCTTTCAAAAACCTTACAGATTGATTGATTAATAATTTTAAGACATCAACGTCAATATCTGCTACCTTATTTATGTACACGCACGCTTTTCCAGTGGTATGTTTGCCAAAGTCTTTTAATAATTCCTCACGTTTCGTGTCACCCGTTGCAAAATACAAACTGATTTTAGCTTTTCGAGGTGAAAAGCCAACGAGTGGCGCATCGCCTTCATGACCGGATTCATATTTATAATGATATGCACCAAATCCAATAATACTCGGTCCCCACATCTTCGGTTCATAACCTGTCGCTTCTGTAAAAATATCTACTAATTTATATGCGTCTTCACGTTTTTTAGGGCTTTCAACATTTTCAATAAACTCAATGACACTACTGTCGGTTTCTTTGGTTTTTAGTTCGTACATGATTAGATTCTCTCCTTTTCTTTAGTCTTAGTTTTACTGCCGATATTCCTGCCTTACCGGTTCAATCTGTGATAGATGTCTATATTCTGCGTTTCTTGGTACAAATCCTTTTATTCCGTGTTTAACTAACCTGAACGTTTCGCAATAGAAAAGAAAAGGATTTATCATTTAAAAAGACCAGCTTACATTAGAGCAGCTGGTCTTTACATTCTCTATTACACCAATTGAGTTAAATGTTTCTTTGCTTCATACTCGACAAGTTGTTGACCCTGCTTAATTCGTGCCAGATAATCCGGATTGGCAATAAGCGGCCGGCCAATCGCAGCAACATCAATCGTGCCCTTTTCAAGTGCGGCTTCTGCTGTTTCCGCATCAAGCCCACCTACGCCAACGATAACTCCATCCCAGTGGCTGCGTATCCATTCATGCATCGTTAACCCTCTGGCAATCGGTTTGGTAAATTCCATGGTCGAAGGATGTGCTATATAATAGAATAAATGAAAATTGTAAAATATTATAAATTACAGGTCTAAGGAGTTAAATATGAAACGTAATAAAAAGCTATTTGAAATAATAGATTCTGTCGACAACATAGATAACGGATTCGAAGATCTATTAGAATTATCCAGGAGATGTAAGTTTTCTGACTGTACTCATACAAATGAGAATGACTGTGCAATTAAACATGCAATTTCTGAAGGCATTCTTTCAGAAGACAGATTTATTAACTATTATAGAGATAAAAACGAAGGAGAATATGTTTCTAAGCAAAAGAATAAAACGAAGGCTATTGATTATATGAAACAAAGGAAACTTTTTCAAAGGCCATAGATATTCAAAGTATATGAAAAAAAAGACCAGCTGCCATCTTAGAGCAGTTGATCTTTCATTGGATTCTAATCCTTGAGTTAATATAACATTCATGCTGTCTTCTTTTCCGCCGTAACGCACTTCTTATCCAAGCCATTAACGACAAGAACACCCGATATGGCAACCAATCCTCCGATCATCGAAAGAGTACTCGGCCACTCGTTCAGCCAAACCCATGCGGTAAGTATGGCGATTGCCGGCTCCAGGTACATCATGCTCGCCACAGAACTGGCATTGCCTGACGAGAGGGCGATCGCCCACGTTACATAAGCGATCGCCGCCGGGAAAATCCCTACATAAAGTGCCGATATATTAGCTTCCATGGTAGCGTGCTGAATGGAGTCAAAGAGTCCAGGAGAGAACCAGAAAAAAGGCAGTGTACCCGCCCAGGTCACATAAGCCGTCAGTTCAATCGGTGTATATCGATGTAAGAACGGTTTTTGGAAAACAAAAAAGACAGACGTAGCGACAGCAGCCATCAATACTAAAAAAGCTCCTTTAGAAATCGTCAGGGACGGGCCAGCACTACCCAACGTAATCAATATAACGCCAGCTAACCCGATTCCAAGACCGAGCCATCCAAATCTCCCTAAACGCTCGTTTAATACGAAAAAAGCAATGAGCGCCGTAAAGACAGGCGCTGCTCCAATCAGCATGCCGGCGGTTCCTGCCGATACGGTCTGCTCACCGAACGTTACCCCTATGTGATAGATGCTGATTCCAATCCATCCAAGCAGCAGAAGCCTAAAAAGATCTTCTTTTTTCGGCAGACGAAATTTCACACCCGGCCACAGAGCATAAAGGATAAAAGCACCGGATGCTATTAAGTAACGAATGAGAACTAAGTGTCCCGCCGAATAACCGCCATGCAGCCCCGCCCGGATGGCCGCAAATGTTGATCCCCAAATGATAATCGTAATAAGTGCCATAAAGAAAGTCTTTGCGTTCAACTCATTCACCTTCAGTTCTTTCTTGTTTAAACGGACAGAAATAAAGAGCTGCAGAAGCAACTCCATTCTTAAACCAATATAGCGAAACGGACCGATATTTTATTTAACATGAAAGTCAGGCGCTTTATCCGGCACAAGATTTAAGATGATGTTATGTTCCAGGAGCGCCTTTAATCCACAGAGGACCATCGTGTACCCTCCCATGGAATCAATGGCGGTATTTACGATCTCATCTCCACTTCCTTTAAATCCTGAGTTAAGTATCGTGACCATCGTCTCGTTTTCTTTTCGGGAAACAAAGGTCCACTCCACCTCTGTACCGTCCGACGACTGAATATGAATGCGTTCGTTTTCCTCTAGTCTTTTTACAAAAACGCGATCCGATACACCGTACATCTCCCATTCCCATTTTACTTTTTTTCCCTCTTCTACTCTTCCGCTGCTTTTAGTGAACCAAAATTTGGTCGTAATCGCCGGTTCAATAAAAGCCTCAAATACGACTTCCACCGGTCTTCTAATAAGCATTTCTGCTCTTACAACCGGTGTGTGGTATAGCTCAGGCATCATGAGGTCTCCTTTCATTATGGATGATGCACAACACGATATACAAATACAGATTTTGCTTCTGAATAAGCTTTGATCACTGTGTACACTTCTCTTTGTTATGTGAGAATCCTGCTTAGGAGTTTAATAATGAGAGAAAGCGGAAAACTATTGAAAAACAGATACAAATAACGGAGGCTAAATGATGATCGACAGACCGCAACCTGACGAATACTCTGAGGACTACACTTCTTATGTAAAATTAGTGCCTGAAGGAGACATAGTAACCATTCTTAAGGAACAAATAAAAGATACCGTTTCTCTGCTAAGCTCTTTTTCTGAAGCTGAAAGTGAATATAGGTATGCGCCTGATAAGTGGAGTATTAAAGAAGTGATTGGGCATATGATTGATAATGAGCGGATTATGAGCTACAGATTGCTTTGTATAGCACGTGGAGAAACGGCATCCTTGCCCAGTTATCATGATGAAGAATATGTAAGAGAAGCAGATTTTGATAGCCAAACCCTCAAAGACTTGCTAGATCACTTAACAAGTATACGCCAATCCACTGTATATCTAGTGAATAGTCTAAGTGAAGAAGCATTAAAACGCAGGGGAGCCGCGAACCACAGCGAAATTACGGCACGAGCCATTGTTACGATTTTAGCAGGCCATGAAATTCATCATTGCAACATCCTTAAAGAAAGGTATTTGAATGTGTAAAGAGAGACTTTAGTATTCAATGGTAAGTCTCTCAATGTTGCTCTTTAGCTTTTCAAAAATTGAATACTGTGATTAAACAGTTCATCGATCCAGCTCAGTCTTCCGAAAACATGGTTAACACCCTCCATTAAATGAATGCCGCGATCATTGTTCACATACGTATCGTAATACCTTTGTCCATATTCATGAGGAACCGCTTCATCCTCTGTCCCGTGAATAATCATGACCGGATTAGTGTATGATGTGATTTCATGATAGAGATTACGATTTTTTAAATCTTCATAAAATCCATGGCCCAGCTCAAGTCCATTTAAATCCACATTTCCGTTCGGAAGCTTTGGGTATTTTTCAAAATAAGAAACAGCCAGCTTATTCATGTTGCCAGCTGGTGCCCATAAGCAAACTTTATGTATGTCATTAGGAATTTCCTTGGCCACTTGGGCAGCAACCGCACCACCCATACTGTGACCCACTAACATAACTTTCACGGAATCCACCCAGTCCAACTTTTTAACGAAATTCACGATTTCTTTTCCCTCATGCACTTCCCCGCTGAAGGTCATCTCTGAAAAAGAACCATCACTTTCACCCGAACCCGAAAAGTCAAACCGCACACAGCCGATCCCCTGTTTTGCCAGTTCACGGGCATATCGCACCAACAAGAAATGATCATCAATTTTAGAACCTGTTATCCCATGAAAAAGAATAGCCACAGGACTTTTTGATGAGCTGTCTGATTCCGGTTTATGAGCCATCCCGCGCAGTGTTAACCCATTGACTTCAAGTGTTATGGAATATTCGATAGTAATCAAACCTCCCTCTTAATCTTCTATTGAAACACGTTCAAAATGCTCAACCGTTGGAAAGGGATCATAGAAATGATGCAGTTGCTGCTTCCATTCTTGATACTCACTGGATTGCCTAAAGCCTACCGTATGATCTTCTAAGCTCTCCCACTTCACCAGTAACAAATATTTCCCCTTCACTTCCATACATCGCTGCAACTCATGAGATCGGTATCCCTTCATGGAAGAAATGATGTTTGACGCTTTACGAAACGCTTCCTCATATTCCTCTTCCATGCCTCTCTTTACCTGAAGCATAACGGCTTCCAAGATCATGTCATCACCCCTTTTTTTAAAAAGTATATCATTACGAAAAAAAGAGCTGCCAAAACAACTCGTATCCTGGCACTAAACGGATTTGACCATCGTAATAAAATCAGTTCTACCGTTATTGAACTGTATTTGCTTAACAAATCCCAGCTTCTCATAAAGATGAATGGCTCGATGGTTAAATGCTGCAACCGTTAAACGAATGGAAACACCGCTAAAGGCAGCTTGAATATGGCGAAGAATAAACGAAAAGAACTCAGAACCGTAACCCTGGCCTGTTAGCTCAGGATTCATCCCAATCCCAAGATCAATCAAATCATCAGAATAAGCACCATATTGGTGACCAGCTGGTACCTGAGCCGAACTTCCGGTGCAGAAAAAGCCTGCAATACCTTGATATCGATCCAAGATCACTCGATACGAGTTTTCCAGCATTTCCTTCATAGAATCTGGGCTTACTTCATTGTTATAAAAATCATAAGGAGCATCATATCTCCAATTCAGTATATTTACTGCAAATTCTTCATTGATGTCAACAATCGATAACAACCTGTTAATCCCCTTCAGTTTCAGTCAGTTGATTTATGGTTCCTAATTCGCCACGATCTAGATTTTTACCTTCTACTGTTTCCTCTTGTGGTTTCAGATTATTATAAACAATAGCCTTAAACGAACATAGGATAAATCAACATGGATTTTGGAAATGAAACGAGGTTATGTGATGGCAAGAATGATTACCGAATCTCTTCAGCTTTTGAATCATAAAGATATCCCTTCAGATCGGCTGACCTTTCTTGTGCTGGGAGACAGTCATGTAAGGACAACAGGATATGACCGTGTACGAAATCGTTATATACTCGATACAGCAGGAGAGAGATATCGCAGGATTTTACAGCACATGGCGATGAATTACAGCAGCACCGCCTCTTTTATTGTGCATGGCGGCGATACGATCGGAGAAGGAAATAAAGATGAAAACATGAAAGCATTTGCGGCCGTGTCAAAGGAAGTCCTTTTCCCTGCGAATCTCCCCATCTTTGTTAGTATCGGGAACCACGATATGATCTGGGAAAATGGCGACCTCACCACTCGAATCTTTGAAAAATATATAGGAAGTGTCCGCCAGGACATTCATATACACGGAGCAAACGTTCATCTTATTCGGATTCCGACGTATTTCCCTGGATTAGCCGGATCTCCTTACTTTCGTCCGGCCGATTTGGCCTGGCTCAAACAAAGAACAGCTGCATCCAGCCATGTTCTCATCGATTTCCATGCTGTTTTAAGAGTGGGCAAAAATAGAAGCTTTCCAGAAGGTCATTATGCAGTTCTTTCAACTCCCGAAACCGATGCCTTCTTTCAAAACATAAACCCCAGCGTAAAAGCGATCTTCAACCATCATCGTCATACGAGCTACGAATATACGATCGAGACAACACTCGGAGGCACCTCCGTCCAGATTCCATACCTCATTACAGGATGCGGCGGAAACGTAACAAGCCGGCTAGACTGCCCCAATTACTATGCAGTAACATGGAATAACTTAAATACTTCCAATCCAGCAATGTCTTATACGCCTGTCCGGGTGCCGGGGCTATAAGAAAAAAGAAGGCTGACCCAGGTACTCACCGATCATAATGAGTACCTGGGTCAGCCTTTCTTGCAGTTCATTTTTCAAGCATGTCTTTTATTTTCTTTAAATCTTTCATGTTTGCTCTCTTCATCATGGAAGACATAAAAGGAGAAATCATCCTGGAAAAGCCGCTTGGTATGCCTTTGTTTCTTAATGTCATGCATGTATGATCCTGATCAATCGCATGCCATGTATAGATGGTCTCCATCGGAAAAGGTCCGTTAGCTGTCTTCATCACTAGTTTGCTTCCCGGAATAAATTCAATGATTTCATAAACATAAGCAAGTTCCCGGCCAAGAAACTTCGCTTTAAAAGCGATTTGAGAACCGACCTTGAGCGGTTTTGGCGTGATCCACTCAGCGGAATGGATATTCACATACCACTCTGGCGCATGATCAGGATCTGCTGCATACTCTGATACTTGTGATACAGGGCGGTTAATGTTGATTTCGGTAAAAACGTCTACCATCTTGGCTTCCTCCGATTATCACAGCTATCATTTATTTTCCACGTAATTTTTAAGAAGGGTTCCAAGAAGATACTCCCATCCTTTAGCGTGTTCTTGTTCCCATTGCTCTTGCAGGATACCAGATGCTGAATGGGAAAGTTGAAGCAATGTTCCTCCTTCTTTCTCGAGAAGACGATACGTATAGGCACTGTTGACAGCTCCCCGCATGCCAAGGTGTCCGTGCAGACGAATTTCTTCAGGAGCATTTACATAATACACATTGCCCCAGACTGCTCCCTCATTCTCTCCCCATTTTTCCATGAAGAGCCCTCCTGGTACCGGATCGAATGTAAAATGAGAAGACACTCCTTTTGGTGCGATACGAAACTCCCACCAATCTCCAGCCTTTTCTGTTAAGGCTTCGAAAACATCTTCCCTTGATGCACTGATAAATACCTCTTGTTCAATATGAAAATCCTTAGTGTTTGCCATTGTTTCTTTTCCTCCCTTTTTTTCTGCAGCCGACTGCAGATTTAACAACGAGCTGGCCGTTGTCTCCATATATTTTCCTACCCACCGGTTATGCACTTCTTGAAGAGGCACCGCATTCAGAAAGTTCCTTTTATATTTACCTTCACGCCGAACGAGCACCAAGTTCCCTTCCTCCAGAATCTTCAAGTGCTTCATGATGGCGTACCTGGTGACTTCCGGAAAGAATTCGTTTAGTTCACCTGTTGTTTTCGGCGATTGCTTGAGAATATCGAGAATTCGCCTTCGGATCGGGTGTCCTAATGCTTTAAATACAATAGAAAGGTTTTCATCCATTTCAACGATCCTTTCAGTAAAATAGATAGGTTGGTTAAACATGTGAATAAAAGGTCACATGTAATAAGTGACCTAATGGTAACACGTTCTAAAATCTTCGTCAATAACCTTTCCATAAAAGCAAAGCATCCCCATATCTATTCTTCTTTCCCTTCAAGCACGATCAATCCCCAATATTTTACCATGTTCATTCAAAAGAAGATCCTTGCCTTTTTACTTTTTTTACCAAAAACAAATATGATAAGAGAAGCCTCTAAGCGAATAATAAACTTGTTCATCTTGAACCAACATCAGGAGGTAATTATGATGCAAAACCAATACAACCAACAAACGAATTCGCCCAATTTCAATATACAGCAAGTACCAAACCAAATGAATCATGGAGGACATGAAGTGTTTGACCTTCATGAGATCCTTTCGGGGTTAATCAACGTTCTTGATCAATACATGATGTTTCGATCCTTTGCGAAAGATCCAGAGTTGATCGACATCCTGGACAGGCAATATAGGTTTATTCTTGATCATTACAACATACTTTGTGAATGCTTTACGTCGGGTGCAAATCCCTCTCACCCGACATCAGAATACAGGATGAAGCAGAACAACAAAGTTATCTATGGGCTAAAGCCTTCACAGCCTAAAAAGCCGAATCAATCCATTTCAGAAATTAAGGACCAAGGTCTTTCTGGGCATATGCTTGGCCTCATAAAATCCACAGCCTCCCTGCTGACGATGACTTCAGTGGAAGTAACGAACCCCGTTGTCAGAAGGGTCATGGCTGACAATGCAGCCAACTATGTCGAGATGGCTTATGAAATTTTTCTTTACCAAAATAAGCACCAGTATTACCAGGTACCACAATTATCTCCCCAAGATATGCAGCAGATGACCCAGAGCTTCATTCCAGCAACCGGCCAGCCCCAAATGCCGGCACAAGGGCAGCAGCCTTTTCAACAATAATCAAAGAAACAAAGAAAACTCGCCAAATCGGCGAGTTTTTCCTTCGCTTAAAATCCTGCGATCGCAAACCATACAATCGGGAGAAAATAAAAAAAATTAATCCCTAACCCAATTAGGCTGCAAATTTTCCCTGAAGAAGCTAACCGCTGATCCTTTTGATTAAAAATGACTATCTTTTTGATACACATCCGTGAAAAATAAAAACCCATTAATCCAAATATGAAACCAGGAAACAAGCTAACCATTCCAAAATACAGACCAAGAAGTGGATAGACCAAGATATAAATAATTGACAAGATTCCGAATAGAAGAGAAAACATTGGCTTGAAATGAAATTCCCTCATCCTAAGCCCCCTTGAAATAAAACATCATATAAAGATATATACTCCCGTTTAAAAAATTTTAATCCACAGGCCGATTGGTACACTTAAAAATACAATTATGTTACAAAATAGATAGGAGAGGAGGTAGATCATGGAGTTTTTTCTCGTTATTTTATTACTGCTGTCCCTTATCGGCCTATCCAGCCTGATTAATCATTTTATCCCTTACATACCGGTACCCATTATTCAGATTGCTTTAGGAGTAACGCTTGCTACCCTTCCGCTGGGAATACAAATCCCCATGGAGCCGGAATTATTTTTCATTCTCTTTATCGCCCCTTTACTTTTTCACGATGGGAGACATGTTTCGAGGCACGCTTTATGGAAACTCCGTAAACCGATCCTTTTGCTGGCCCTCGGTCTGGTTTTTGTCACCGTATTTGCCATTGGCAACTTAATTCATTGGCTTATTCCTACGATCCCATTGGCTGCCTCCTTTGCCCTTGCAGCGATTCTCTCTCCAACCGATGTTGTTGCTGTAGGTTCCATTTCAAGCCGTGTGAAGATACCGAAACGGATTATGCACGTTCTTGAAGGAGAAGGATTAATGAACGATGCTTCAGGATTGGTTGCTTTTAAATTTGCCCTTGCCGCATCCGTCACCGGCGCTTTTTCATTGGCACAAGCCAGTTGGAGTTTTTTAGTCATATCGATTGGAGGATTCCTTGGCGGTGTCATTTTAGCCATCCTGATTATTCAGTTGAAGACATCTATTCGAAGGCTTGGTATGGAGGATGTTACGATTCATATGCTCATTCAGCTTCTTACCCCTTTTGTCATTTTTTACATTGTCGAGCATTTACATCTCTCCGGTATCTTGTCGGTTGTAGCAGCCGGGATTGTCTACACCATCCATCAGGATCGAAGCCGGGTTCCAGTTGGACAGCTGCAATTGGTTTCCCAAAGTACGTGGACGGTTCTCATCTATATTTTAAATGGGCTGGTGTTTGTGCTGTTAGGGTTGCAGATCCCTAGGGTGGCAAGTGAAATATTTAAGGATCCCTCCTTTAATAATTGGCAGGCAACAGGCTACATCCTCATCCTATGGGCAGCCCTTATTCTTCTTCGTTTCCTTTGGATTTCGGCAACCTGGCGCTGGGGATGGCTGGACAGGAAACAGCCTCAAACTCATTCTGTGAGAGCCATATCCATCCTTACCCTTTCAGGAGTACGAGGGGCGGTAACCCTCGCTGGTGCGTTTACGATTCCCTATGTGATCGCCGGAGGAAGTCCCTTTCCGGAGCGTTCATTAATCATCTTTATCGCAGCCGGAGTGATCTTGGTTACCTTAATCGCTGCAAGTGTTTTCCTTCCGCTTCTATCACGGACGGAAAAAGAAAACAGTGAAAAGCTGAAAGAGGAAATGGAACGGACGGCCAGGCTGCGAACCCTTGAAGCTGCCATCCATTCTGTTGAGGAATCCTTAACGGATGAGAATCGGGGTGCGGCAGTATCCGTCATCACCGCTTACAATACGATTCGTAATGAGGTAAGCGAAAAGAGTTCGGAGCAAGTGGAATTGGAAGAATCCGTGGTTCGGCTGAAGGCACTTGAGGCGGAAGTCCGCTACTTTGAGAATTTAAAAAGAACAGGAAAGATTGACAGGGATACGGCGAATCTCATTGAGGAACATATCCAGCGAAGGCGGCTCGCTCAAACAAACCGGATGCAGTATAGAAGATTGTTCATTTGGACGCTTTTTAAAAGAAGTTTACTTTCTTTCGTAAAGCTTTTCACACCAAAACACAAGGAACGCCGTAAAAATCGCCGCTTGCGAACAAAAAAACTGATTAAGCTAAAAGTCAACATGGCGAAGGCTGCCATTCACTATTTAAAGAACCATATCACGCCAGAAAATAAACACATTTATCTAGGGGTTATAGGGGAATACAATCGATTAATTATGACGTTCAAGCTTGCGAAAAAAAGCGAGGAATCCATCCATCACGCCCAGATGAAAAGAGAGCTCCAGATCAAAGCGTTCCAGGCAGAGAGGGACGAAATCCAGCATCTTTACGAAGAAGGGGACGTCACCAATGACATCCTCAGGGATATTCGTAAGCAGATCAATATTCGGGAGGCGTATTGGATGGAGGAAACGAGCGTACAATCTCAATAAATCCTCCTTTAAACCCAAGACCTTTATATGAAAAGGGAGCTGTCCAAGAAGTCTGTAAGCTGTTGATTTCCGTTCCAGGCTGCTCGCTTTTACCGGTGTGAACGCCTACTTTTTGGTGCAAGCACCGGCGGGAGTCTCACCTGTCACGCTAGTCCCGCAGGACAAGGAAGCTCCGGCAGCTTTTTATCGCACGAAGAAAATGTGAAGTTCATTTTCGAGGAGTCTCGCATCTTCCGCTTCAATCAACTTTTCATTGAAGATTTTCAAGACAAAAAGGAGCTGCTGAAGGTCAATTTTCGACTTTCAGGACAGCCCCTTTGTTTTGATTAAATTTAATTCTTATTTGCAGAGATTTCATTAACAATTTGACTCAAAGCCTCGTTTATTGGTGTAACAGGGCGGCCAAGCATTTTTTCGAAATCGTTGCTCTCTACCTCTAATTCACCATCCCGAATACCTTTTTGGATGTCGACAAGCATCATATAGCCGCATAAGCAGTATCATCGACTTGCTGCACGGATACTTCTTTACCTAATACAGTTCCAACAGCAGACGCCAATTCTTCTTGAGTCATAAGTTTCTGAAAGTTCGTAAACGGTATTCTCGTTTCCGTTTCCGGCCAATACTGCTGCTGCCTCCGCATAATCTTGTTACAGTGCCCAGCCTGTTCTGCCTGTACCCGCAGATGTAACCCATCTTGTTCTTCATTCAATTTACTTCTTCATCCACTCCGGCTTCCCAAAACCTTTAAATTCTTTATCTATGGTTTTTTCAAACTCTTTGGATTCCACGGCTGCTTTAATGTCTTTAGCGAATTGGGATTTAACATCTTTTGTGTTCACAACGACCCGGTTACGGTATTGATCCGGCATGTTCTCAAGGAAGAGAGCATCCTGCAATTTCATTTTTGCCGCAAGCGCGAAGTTACCCGGAACGGCCGATACATCTGCACTTCCAACCGCTCTTGGCAATTGCGCAGCTTCAAGCGGCTTGAATTGAAGTTTCTTCGGATTTTCTTGAACATCTTTTTCTGAAGCGGTTAATGGATTGACATCTTTCTTGATGGTAATTAGACCGGCATCCTGGAACATTAACAGTGTTCTGGCAAGGTTAACGGGATCGTTGGCAATGGCTACCGTGCTGCCGTTTTTGATGTCTTCAATTTTTTTGAATTTCTTGGAATATACACCCATTGGCGCAGTTGGTACAATAATCAGTTCAGAAAGCTTTAAATTCTTTTCTTTTGCGAAGTTTTCCATATAGATTTTGTGCTGGAACAGGTTCGCATCAATAGATCCTTTAGCTAATGAGAGGTTCGGCTGAATGTAATCACTGAACTCTACAATTTTAACGTTATATCCTTTCTTCTCCAGTTCAGGTTTGATGGCTTTATTGACCATATCACTGTATGGGCCGGCTGTTGCTCCAATGCTGATGTTCTTCTTGTCTCCTGAGCTTGATGATCCGCTGGAAGTTGAGCCGCATGCTGACAGAACACCAATGGCTAGTAATAGAATGAGTGCTGAAGTAAACTTTTTCATTTGTTTCTCTCCCCTATTGTTTTATTTTTTATCTACGAGTTTGGAGATCTTATCTCCGGTGAATTGAATGATTTGGACGAGTAAAATCAAAACGACTACCGTGGTAATCATGACGGTATTATCATAGCGATAGTACCCAAATCGGATGGCCAAGTCACCGATTCCTCCCCCGCCAACAATACCTGCCATGGCTGAATAACCGACCAAGCTGATTGTCGTGATTGTTAATCCTTGAATCAAACCCGGTTTGGCTTCCGGAAGAAGCACATCCTTAATGATCATCCATGAGGTTGCCCCAACTGCTACGGCTGATTCGATCACTCCCTTATCGATTTCTCGGAGTGACGCTTCAACCATTCTTGCAAAAAAAGGAATCGCAGCAACAGAGAGGGATACGGAAGCCGCAGTTGGCCCAATTGTTGTCCCTGTAAGCAAATTGGTTAACGGCAATAACGCCACCAAAAGAATAATGTAGGGAATCGAACGAATCAAGTTGACGATCCATCCTGTAACACTTTTCACAGCGGAATTTTCAAGGAATAATCCTTTATCGGTTACAAAAAGCAATACACCAAGCGGGAGCCCGATGATGATGGCCACGGCTAAAGAGATGCCCACCATATAAAGTGTTTGGAAGAACGCATTGTTTAAATCAGGAAGAAGCTGTACAAGTGAATCAAGCAACATCATACACCACCTCCAAACTCCTTGTTTTTCTTGTAATATATTCGATCGCTCTCTCTACTTCGGTATTTTCACCTGTAAGCTCCATAATGAAAATGCCCAGAGGGATATCCTGTATGTACTCAATCTTCCCGTGCAGAATATTTCCTTTCACGTTGTATTGCTGGAAAAGCTCTGACACCACTGATTCTTCGGCAATCTCGCCTTTGAACTGAATCTTGATGATCTTCCCTTTGCGGTTTTCAATGAGCTGCTTAGGCAATTCAAATTGCAGGATACTGTTAATAAAATCTTTGGTCAGCGGTTTCTGAGGATCAGAGAAGATGTCATAGACCTCGCCCTCCTCAATCACTTCACCATTTTGCATGACGGCTATCTTATGGCAGATTTCCTTCACTACTTCCATCTCATGCGTGATCAGAACGATGGTCAATCCCAGCTTGCGGTTAATGTCCTTTAATAAGTTTAAGATGGACTTTGTTGTGCTTGGATCGAGGGCAGAAGTGGCCTCATCACATAAAAGCACCTTCGGGTTATTGGCAAGCGCCCTGGCAATTCCGACCCTTTGTTTCTGACCTCCGCTCAACTGAGCCGGATATTGATCCTTCTTATCCGCAAGATCCACGAGGTCCAATAGTTCCAATACTCGCTTTTCCGCATCATCCTTTGATTTGCCCGCTGCTTTCAAGGCAAATACAATATTTTCATAGACGGTTTTTGAACTGACCAGATGAAAATGCTGAAAGATCATGCCAATCTTTAACCGGGCTTTTCTTAAATCTTCTCCTTTTAAAGAGGCAAGATTCACCCCATCAATCCAAACCTCACCCGATGTTGGCTTCTCCAATAAATTTAAACATCGGATCAAAGAGCTCTTCCCTGCACCGCTGTAACCGATAATGCCGTAGATCTCTCCTTCTTTTACCGTAAGAGATACGTTGTTCACCCCCACGATCTCTTTTTTCTTCGAACGGTAAACCTTCAACAGATTTTTGACTTCAATCATGAAACAACCCCCTCTTTCTTTCCAAATAAAAAAGCCCCTTTCATCATGAAAGAGGCATTGGATTATAAATTCAATCACCTTATCTTTCAGAATGAAAATCATTCTGTAGGAAGTGGCACCTTTCCAAATTGGAGGTTGCCGGACGTCATAGGGCCTAATCCCTCAGTCACTCTCGATAAGAACGGTTATGCTATTGTTTTTAGAACATTTCTAATAATAAAGCGATTCTCCTCCATTGTCAATACTATCCATAGTAGATTTGTCGGAATTAAACGTTTATATTTGTTGATGTATGATAACTAGGCATATGGACAGTAACTTGGGACAACCACATCCCATATTTTATTTTGAGGGTACTTTTCCAGAAAAAACGTTTGTGTTCTGGCGATTTCTCAGCTCGTTAAACCCGTAAAATAAAGTAGGAGGTTTTTTTATTGAATGAAGAATTCAAGTGGGATCTTCAGGGGCTGCACACTGATGGTGTAAATGTCAGCAATGTTACCCCGAATTATCCTCAGGATCAAGATACAAGTGATTCCGCTCGTCTATGTGTTGGCTTTGGCATTGGCTTCTGTGTTGGTGTATGCGGTGGCTTTGGTGGATGCGGTGGCTTTGGCGGTTGTGGCGGTTGCTTTGGCCGCTGCTTTGGCTGTGGCGGCTGTGGCGGCTGCTTTGGCCGTTGCGGCGGCTGTGGCGGCTGTGCCCGTTGTGGCGGCTGCGGCCGCTGCGGTCGTGGCGGAAGCAGTTAAGCTTCCGATCGGCAGTGATAGGTATTTTAACAAAAGACCGGCCCTGCATATCCCTCGGCAGGGCTTTTATCGTTTGGATAGGCATAATGGACATCAGGCATCCATAGAGTTAAATGATGTAAAAGATGTAGAGCATCTAAAGAGGAGGTCGGTCATGCAAAAATTAAATCCTTCTATGTGTTTAAAAGTAAACAGAGACACGTTTGTTTTTCCGGATTCAGCTAAAGGTGTATATCTCCGGAACAACGTAAAATCTTTAAGAATGGAAGGCAGCACCATTGACCGATGGCTGGAAAAATTAATTCCTATTTTCGACGGAACCCGTACTCTTGATTCTGTCACAAACGGTTTACCAGATGCTTATAAAGAACAAGTGTATAAGATCGCACATGTTCTGTACGAGAACGGTTTTGTCCGTGATGTAAGCCAGGATCTCCCCCATCAGCTTCCTGATCGCATCCTTGCTAAGTATGCCTCCCAAATCGAATATTTAGATCATATTCGTGATTCAGGCGGTTACCGATTTCAAGCCTATCGTCAGGCAAAAATAGCGGTAATCGGTTCGGATTCACTTCTCCTCTCTCTCGTTCAATCTCTCATTCAATCAGGGCATCCTTCTTTCAGCGTCATACTCACTGAATCACACCCAACGATTCAGCAGCGGTTAAATGAGATGATAGCCGAAGCACGCAGGTCAGAGCCCGAAACCAAAATCACCATCTTAAGTTCCGGGAAAAATTCATGGAGAGAAAATGCAGAACCGTTTGATTGCATACTATATGGATGCAAGGACAGTGATTTATCTCAACTTCGTACCCTTCTGGCCATCTGCAAGGAACAAAAGAAGAATGTTCTTCCCGTTACTATTTTAAAAGACTTAGCTTTTGCCGGCCCGCTCGTTTTTGCTGAATCCGATTCGTGCTGGGAGTCTGCCTTCCGCAGACTGCACCAGAGGCTGAATGAAGAAGGCAATGGTTCTCACTCCTTATCACAAACAGCAGGTGCGCTAATAGCCAATGTGGCGGTTTTTGAGCTTTTTAAAGAAATCACGGGCGTACATGAGGGAAAAAGAGAAAGACCATTTTACTTGCTTAACTTGGAAACGCTCGAAGGAAGCTGGCACACCTTTCTCCCTCACCCGTTGGTTACTGGGCGTGTTTATGCCGAACCGATTAACGACCCGGCTGCATTTCTTGAAACATGCGATCATCAACAAATGGACTTACATTCCCTGTTTTACCGGATTACGTCAAAAGAATGTGGCGTTTTTCATCTTTGGGAGGAAGCAGATTTACTCCAGCTCCCGTTATCACAATGCAAAGTCCAGGTTGCTGATCCGCGTTCAGAAGGCCCTGCCAAGCTCTATCCTGAGACTGTCTGTTCAGGACTCACGCATGAAGAAGCTCGCCTGGAGGCAGGTCTGATTGGAATTGAAACATATGCCAGGAGTTTTGGGAATGACTTTTTCAGTGAGCATCCTTCATCATGGGGAATCGGGATGGGCAAGACCCCTGCAGAAGGTTTATGCAGAGCACTGCAAAACGCACTTCATGAAGAATTTGTGAAGCAAGCAGATCACGGTGTCACAAAAGCCACATTGGATGTAAGTCTTGTCAATGATCATCGCTGCCAATTTTTTCTGCAGGCTCTGAGAACCAAGAAGTCTGAACCAGAATTTTTATGTGGCCGTGAAGTACTGGGTTTTCCTGTCGTTTGGGTTGAATCAAACGGCAAGTGGTATGGAAGCGTTGGATTGAATATGCAGATGGCTTTAAGCAGAGCATTACAAACTGCTGTGATGGATTCTCAAAATCGAGAAATCTCACATTATCCCTATGGGGTTGCGGTTTCCTCCATTACATCGCAAAAGGATGCTCAACAGAAGGTTCGGGTTCCTTCTTTTGAAGAAAAGCCGTTAGACGAAACCTTCCATTCTGCAATACATCGATTAAGACAGAATAAAAAACAAGCAAACATCTTTGAACTTCATCTGGAAGCGATTTTTAAAGAGAATACGGCTGGCATTTATGGGATTGCGTTAAGCGGGGAGGAACTTCCATGAGCCAATCCATCATCATCATCGGAAACGGAATGTTAGCTGACACCGTAAGCGAACAATTGAGCGGGCTCTATTCCATTACACGCTGGGCCACTGTAAAAGAAGCCGTTCCGAATCAAGGAAATCTGGCATTAGTGCTCCACGATTCCTGGGTTCCGGCTGAACACCTAGAAGCCGATGAGGCCTTTTCGTTCTTTGGCATCCCTTGGCTTCGGGGATTCGTATCATTTGGTGAAGCCAACATTGGACCGCTTGTTCTTCCAGACAAACAGGGGTGTTCTCAGTGCGCGGATAGGCGGCGTTTTATGGCGGGATCTGACCGGAGAGAACAATTCCAAATGAAAGAATACAAGATGGATCAACCTGGTATCGAGCAAGATCCTTGGGCTTCCGCTTCAGGATTATTGCAAACTTCCTATCTCATTCAAGAAGAGGTCCATAGATTGTTAAAAGGAGAAAAAGCCCGCACGTATGAACATGTATTTCTTCTGCAGTTAAATACGCTCCGGCTATCCTATCATTTCTTTTTGCCTGACCCATACTGCCCTGTGTGCGGCGATCTTCCAGAGGATACAGCGGATACCGCAGAGATCATACTGAAACAAAGCCCAAAGACATCAATCGATAGCTATCGCTGCCGCTCGCTGGAAGATATGGAGAAGGTTCTGGGCAAGGATTACTTAGATAGCAGAACGGGCCTTCTTAATCATAAACGATATGACTTCATTTCCCCTTTTGCCGATACGATTGTCAATCTTCCTCTACTATCAGGCGATGAGTTAACGGGTGGGCGAACCCATTCGTATGCTCAAAGTGAACAATCCGCCATCTTAGAAGGACTGGAGAGATACTGCGGCTATGCCCCAATGGGTAAACGGACCATGGTTTATGAACCATATTCCAAGGTGGAAAATCATGCCCTTAACCCACGATCAATAGGACTTCATACAAAAGAACAATATGACATGCCCGGCTTTCCTTTCAGGCCATTGGACCCCGACCGGCCCATTCATTGGGTTTGGGGCTATTCTTTATCACAGAACCGGCCCATCCTGGTACCAGAGACGTTCGCCTATTACAGCTTGGGTGGCGGGGAAGGCTTTGTTTATGAAACCTCTAACGGCTGTGCACTCGGCGGGAGCATGGAGGAAGCGATTCTTTACGGTATTTTCGAAATTGTTGAGCGGGATTCATTTTTAATGACATGGTACGGCCAACTCCCTATTCCTCGTCTGGATTTGTCTTCCATAGAAGACCAGGAGCTTCAGCTCATGATCCAGCGCATACACACAGTGACCGGATATGAGGTGCATTTATTTAATTCGACGACCGAGAACGGCATTCCCAGCATTTGGGCACTTGCCAAAAACACGAAGCAAACGGGCATGAATCTTTTATGTGCCGCTGGAGCCCACATTGATCCATTAAGAGCTGTAAAAGGAGCCGTTCAAGAACTCTCGGGCATGCTTCTCACCATGGACGATAAGCTGGAAAAGGAACGGGAGAAATATAGGCAGATGTATGATGATTCGTTACTCGTTCATCATATGGAAGACCATTCGATGCTATACGGGTTAAAAGAAGCGGAGGAACGCTTATTCTTCCTTCTCGATCAGCGCCCGAAAAGGAGCTTTCAACAGGAATTTCATCCGGTTCATAAATCCGCTGATTTATTGGATGATGTTGTGGAGATCCTGGAAGTTTTTCGACAGCTTCAGCTGGAGGTCATTGTTGTGGACCAAACAAGCCCTGAACTGAAACGAAACGGGTTACATTGTGTAAAAGTAGTGATACCCGGGATGCTGCCCATGACATTTGGACATCACCTTACTCGACTAAAGGGATTGGATCGGGTGTTGAACATACCAGCGAAACTCGGATATGTGAGAGAGCCGCTGACTTATAGCAGCCTTAACCCGTATCCTCATCCATTTCCATAGCAGTCCCAAAGGGGGAAAAGGAATGAACCTCGATGAATTTTTGCATAACCTGCATTATGAATCTGACAAAATAAAACCCCGGGACTGGGAGGCGAATTGGGACGACGCCCCCCTTCCCTATAAGCTTTACCGAGGGTTGCCTGTAGTGGAATTACCCGCAGATATTCCGCTCCATCTCGAACAAAAGAAAAGAAACTCCAAACCGAATCTCCAAGAAATTGGTCACTTTCTTAAATATACCTTCGGGCTTACACAGGTTAGCCAAACGCTTCCTTTTGATGAACAAACCGAAGAATGGACAGCATACCGGCGCTTTGCTCCATCCGGCGGTGCACTGTATCCAACCGAACTTTACATCTATTTGAAAATCGAGGATCTCCCTGAAGGCATTTATCACTATGATGCTGCACACCATCGTTTAGTTTGCTTAAGGGAAGGGAATTTTGACAGCTACTTGAACAGAGCTCTGGGCAATCGCTGTGACATGTCCTCCACTTTTGGTACCGTATTTAGCTCCACGTTTTTTTGGAAGAATTTTTTCAAATACCATAACTTTTCTTACCGTCTGCAAGGGCTGGATAGCGGCTTTGTGATCGGTCAGCTGCTGGAAACAGGAAGACGCATGGGCTTTGAGACGGGGGTGTATTACCATTTTCTTGACCGTGCCATTCATCATCTTTTAGGACTATCCGAGCAAGAAGAAAGTGTATATGCGGTGATTCCTCTTTCCGTTGATCCAGCCATGAACTGGTTTACGAGTGATGAAACAGAGGAACCCTCCACTGCTGCTTCGTTATGCCGTGAACTGAAACCACTTGACCATCAGCATTACGTCCGATCCAAGAAAATTTGCGAATATCCCATGCTGATTAAGATGAATGAAGCGTGCATGCTGGACTCGTTCCCCACTCATAAGCAAATGGAAAAAGAAAAGAAAGAAGAGCCAGCACATCCCTTTCACCTGCTGCCTCGTGTGGACCGGTTATCGTATGATTTCTCTTCCGCCTGCCGAAATCGATATTCGCCTGGAATGGACTTTGTTCAGAAACCCATAAACCAACATACTTTATCAGCCCTTCTATTCGAAGCCTTCTCCACTTTTTCTTACCGAAATGATCTAGACAATTCTTTTCAGAAACCTCCTTACCGTGTTTCACTCTATTGCTGTATGTATAACATCGAAGGTTTACCAAACGGAGCTTATTTTTGTGATGGATCCAATCATGCGTTACAACCTATTCAGGAGGGTGATTTCCGATGCCGGCTGCAAGGCGGACTGCTTGCTGATACTGTAAACATGACTCAAGTTCCACTTTCCTTCACGATCTCTGGCCATAAGGATCATTACCAAAGCGCTTATGGATACAGGGGACATCGTATTCAGCACATGGAAGCTGGAATTCTGTCTCAGCACCTGCTTCTGGCAGCTTCGGCATTAAATATGGGCGGGCATCCCCTTCTCGGATTTGATGTCCAATCCTATGATGACCTCTATAAACTGAGTGAAAAGGGAAAAACCAGCCTGCTCCAAATCCCTTTGGGCTATTTCAGGCCCCATCCCAGATTACAGGGAAACCTGCATGGCTGATGCGGTTACCTATAATAGATGAAATTCTTCAAGCCCTGTAAAGCAGCGATTGGTTATGTTCGCTTTACAGGGTTTACTATTTATTAAACAATCGTTTGATTAAACTCTTCTACTTCCTCCACGCTCGGAGAAAAAGCCGGGAAAAAACGAGCGTTCATCTCACCAAATCCTCCAAAAAAGTGATTGGCCTTACAGCCCTTCACTCTTTTTTGGCATGTTTTCTTTTTGCCAGTTTCAATTTCTCAAGGGCATTTTTACCTAACAAATCTTGTAAACAAATTTTGATTTTAATAGACAAGCATACAAACAAAAACTATGAATCTTGAATATCTTAAATAGAAATTTCTTTTAAACTACTAAACATAGAAACAAAAGGCAAGAATCCTGAATATAGAAATTTCATTTACATTACTCTTGAAGGGAGAGTTGGGTAATTTGTCAAGCAGCCATAAAAAATCAGATTGTCAATGTGACTGTGTGGAAGAACTTGCAGAACAACTAGAAAAAAGAAGAGGAGACTTCGTTGTTGTTTATGAAAGAAATGGCGATATAGCTCGCGGCACTATAAAAGATGTAAAGTGCGATTCGGTTCTTATCCTTAAGAATGCAGATAAGATGAGTTGTTGTTTTGGGGCAGGTTATATATCATTTACAGAATTAGTAATAAGTATTTGTGAAATAACAGAGTTTGGTGTTATGCAGGGTGATACTCCTTGTTCTTCTCCTGCTGCTCCAGATGATGATATATTTAAATCGTTAAGCGGAAACAAATAAGAAAACATATTTTCTTTTTATTTCCTGCTAAGTCCACCTATCACCAGCTTTATTTGCTGATGGTTAAACTTATCCAAAGACCCATGCTTGTTTGTCAGCATGGGTCTACTGCATAATATGTCTTATTCAAGGAACAGGTGCCAGTCGTTCCAATAGAAACAATTGGAATTGTTAAAACTGTCAAAAAATATTGACTTATTGATTTGCCTCTGCTAAATTATTTTTATACTTAAAATCGATGAAGAGAAGAGTAAGATTTGATCCCTGTCCTAAAGAGAATCGGCGTTTGGTGAAAGCCGATGTTCAGGCCTTGTCCGAAAATCATCTCTGAGATGCAAAGCTGATGAATGGTAAGCTTTTGCCGGGTTGTCCGCCGTTACAAAGGAACACGTATGATGGTACGTTGACTGAGAGCCGTATGCTTATTTATTATAGCTGCGGAATTAGGGTGGTAACGCGAGCGCAAACTCGTCCCTGTTTACAGGGACGGGTTTTTTTATTTTTCAAAACAATAAAGGAGAGATTACTTTGAGAAAACTGGACACCTTATTTATTGGATTAATGCTATTTTCTATGTTTTTTGGAGCAGGAAACCTGATCTTCCCGCCTTTCCTGGGGGCACAATCGGGAACATCCTACTGGCTCGCCATGGCAGGGTTTATCATTACGGGCGTAGGTCTTCCCTTTGCCGTACTATACGCCGTTTCCCTTGTAAAAGGAGGTGCTCAAACGATCGCCAATCGTGTTCACCCGGTATTCAGCACGGTATTTATGGTTGTCGTCTATTTATCCATCGGACCATTCCTTGCCATTCCAAGAAACGCCAATGTTGCTTATGAGATGGGGATTAAACCATTTCTCGGTCAATCACACTCATCATTGGTTTTATTCTTATTCACCGTACTATTCTTTACACTTGTTTATGTCGTCAGCTTGAATCCATCCAAAATGGAAAAATACATGGGCCGCTGGATTACCCCTGCTTTGCTATTAGCGATGGTTGTCCTGTGCGTGGCCGGATTTGTTAAACTGGATGCACCGTTCCAATCACCATCAGCGGCATATCAATCCGGGGCTTTTTCTACAGGCTTCCTGGAAGGGTATAACACCATGGATGCCCTTGCTTCACTCGCATTTGGAATCGTCATTCTTACATCCATTCAGCAAAGAGGCATAAAAGACAGAAAGCAATTGACGAACTATACATTGAAAGCCGGCCTGATTGCCGGAGTATTGCTTTCATTGGTTTATGTCAGCCTTGGGTTAATGGGGGCAAGAATGGCAGCAAGCGGATCGTTTGAAAATGGCACCGACATTCTTTCAGCGGCCTCCACCCTTTTATTGGGACAAAGCGGTAAAACCTTGCTCGGATTAATTTTTACGTTAGCCTGCTTTACTACAGTGGTCGGATTAACCTCAGCCTGTGGCCAATATTTCTCAAATCTGATTCCAAAAGCAAGCTACAAGACAGTGGTATTAGCCGTCACACTGGTTGGGTTCACCCTTTCAAACCTGGGATTAAACCAAATCCTTAAAGTTTCCGTGCCGTTCCTTGTCACAGCTTATCCGTTAACCATCGTGCTGATCACATTGACGTTTTTCCATCGCTTCTTTAAAAATGCAAAAAAAGTGTACGGAAGTGCCCTCTTATCTACAGGTTTATTTGCCGTCATCGGCGGGTTACAAGCGTTCGGACTGAAGCTGGGTCCTGTTCAAACGATGAGTGAATTCCTGCCGCTATCTTCTGTAGGATTAGGATGGGTCGTACCCGCAATTGCCGGTACAGTTATAGGGCTGGTTATTAGCCGATTCAGCAGCAATACTTCAGCGGCAGGAGAGGAACTGAAAGCTTCATAAAGTAATCATAAATACGAAGAAGGGGCTGTCCAAGAAGTCTGTAAGCTGTTGATTTCCGTTCCAGGCTGCTCGCTTTTACCGGCGCGAGCTCCTACTTTCGCGGGGCGTGCGGTGAGCCTTACCGGCATGAACGCCTACTTTTTGGTGCAGGCACCGGCGGGAGTCTCACCTGTCACGCTAGTCCCGCAGGACAAGGAAGGCTCCGGCAGCTTTTTATCGCACGAAGAAAATGTGAAGTTCATTTTCGAGGACTCTCGCATCTTCCACTTCAATTAACTTTTCATTGAAGATTTTTCAAGCCAAAAAGGGGCTGCCTGAAGGTCAATTTTCGACTTTCTGGACAGCCCCTTCTATTTTAATTTGGAGTTCAAAAACAGCCTAAGCTTTAAAGGTTTGCCGAAGGTTCTCATGCTGGATGGCCGTGGTTTCAAAAGAGAAAAGCCGGAAGACCAGCTGAACGAATACACCCAGTCCACGTTTTTTTAGGTCCACATTTTCAATAAACTCGATCACACTGCTGTCGGTTTCTTTGGTTTTTAATTCGTACATATTGATCTCTCCTTTTTTTGCCGAACAGCTCCATTAGACATTTATAAAGGGTTGTATTCTTAATAACAGCTAAAAACCAGAAGGAATCACTACCTTCTGGTTTTATTTATTCTATCAGATTTCAAGTATTCTATTTTGCATTCTCATCGGGTTGATGAATTCCGAATATATTTCCTTCTGTATCAATATAGTATCCTTGCCACGCCATTCCAGGCAAAGCATATTTGGGCATTGCCACCTTGCCGCCATGCTCCATAATTTTAGCTTCCGTGGAATCGTAATCTTCCACTCCCATTGTACAAGCAAATCCATTTAACGCCTGGTTGGTTTCCGGAGAAGCACTTTGCCGCTGCATCAAAGCACCATTGATTCCAGGTTCTCTCTCATTGCCAGTTACTGCTCCAAAGTAAGGCATTCCTGCATACTCACTCCAATCCTGGAATGACCATCCGAATACCTCTCCATAAAACTTCTTTGCACGGTCCATGTCACTTACATGAATTTCAAAATGAACTAATCTTCCCATGATTCCCTCCTATTTTTTCAAGAATCAGCAATCATTGAGTGCGCTTACACTTTCCTATTAACTAGTATAACAACCCTGGGAATAAATTCAATTTTTTATAGGATTTTTCATGCTTTTTCTCGCTTTTTTGGCCTGTTCAAACAATCAGTTATTCCCTGCCGCTATCTTCTGTACGATCATACCCGCACTTGTCGATACAGTTTTAGGACTGGCTTTTAGCCGTTTCAGAGCAATACTCTAGCGGTAGAACAGGAACTAGCTTCATAGGCTGTAAAATAGAATAAAAAACAAGATGAAGCGGATCAAAAATGGACCTGCTTCTTTGTTTTATTTACAGCAAAAACCTCAATGCACTTGTAATTATCTGAATAATCTGTATTATATATTATATATTATATATTTGAGGTGCTAAATGATGAAAAGTCGATCCTTCCATGCTAACCCACTAAAAGTGCAAGCTTACAACATTCTGAAAGAAGCGATTATAAATGGGCTTTTCAAAAAAAATGAGGTGATTACAGAAAAAAGAGCTTTAGAAGAGTTCAATATTAGCAGAACACCTTTTAGAGAAGCCGTTCAATCCCTTGAAACAGAAGGATGGCTCGTATCCATCCCTTATAAGGGGACATTTGTAAGCCCTGTTACAAAAAAAGATATTGAGGATGTTTTTGAGCTAAGAATGCTTGTAGAACTTCATATTGTAACAAAAATCAGTTCTTCTATTAGCGAAAAGAGTTTAGAAGAGTTAGAGAACATTATTCTTTTAATGGAAAGAGAAATGAGTCAGGGCAATGAAGATGAATTCATTATCCTCGACCGGGAGTTTCACAAAACGTTATATGACCTTGCAGAAAATAAAAGGCTTATCAGTATTTCTGAACAAATATCAGATCTGTTCCGCAGAATTGGAGTTCAAGTTATTCACCGTCAAAACCGTTGTGAAGAGGTCATTTCGGAACATAAAAAAATAGTTCAGGGTTTAAAAAACGGTGATGCCGTGGATGCCATGCGGATTCACCTTGAGAAAACAAAATCTGCACTAGAAGAATTAAACGAGGAGGAAAAATGATGAGATTTTCTGTAGATAACTCTGAGGATATAACCATCGAGATTAAACAAAGTGTATGCATTGGGTATTCTGGCAGAAACAAGGAAATGGTTCAGCATCATATTGATGAGCTAGCAAATGAAGGAATTCCCGCCCCCCCAGAAATCCCTATGGTCTATCCCGTTAGTAACCTTCTTGTAACTCAAGAGGATCAGATTCAACTTTTAGGTGAAAAAACATCCGGAGAAGTCGAATTCGTTCTAGTTATTACCCCTAACGGAAATTACGTCACCGTAGGATCAGACCATACGGACCGATCACTTGAAACGATAAGTATTCCATACGCAAAACAAGTCTGTCCAAAGCCAGTGGGAAAGGCAGCTTGGCCATTGGAAGAATTGCTTCCCCATTGGGATGAACTGAAGCTGAAATGTGAAATTTTCACTCAAAATCAATGGGAGACATATCAGGATGGCAGCATCTCCTCTGTCCTTCCTGTTACTGACATATTAAAGTTTGCTTCAGAAAGAAACCGCATCGATCAAGAAGGAACAATCCTTTTCTGCGGAACCGTACCCATCAACGGCGGTATATTTAAATATGCTGATGCCTACCGGATGACGTTAACTGATCCTGTCTTAAATAGAGAGATCCAACTGGAATATAAAGTTGTACCTGTTGAGAAATCAGATTCTCTTTTACCAAAGGAGGCAGTGAAATGAAAGTAGCGGTATGCCAGTTAAATGTGCTTCAGGGGGATCGCGAGAGCAACTTGTTAAATGCAGAACAAAAGATTGACGAAGCCGTACTAAACGGAGCAGAGATTGTTGTCCTGCCGGAGATGTGGTTAAGCGGTTATGATTTTAATCATTTAAGGAAACACAGTGAACCACTCGATGGAGAAACAAGCCTCTTTTTATCAAGAAAAGCCAAGCAGCATCAAATTTGGCTGATTGGCGGTTCGTTCACAGCCGATCGAGGAGACGGTATTTACAATACAAGCCTAAGCTATAACCCATCAGGAGAACTAATAAATACATACAGCAAGATGCATTTAATTGGGCTTATGAATGAGGATCGGTACTTAAAAGGTGGTCTGGATTCACCTTTATTTGATTTGGGGAGCCATAAAGCTAGTTCGGTTATTTGTTATGATATTCGTTTCCCTGAACTTATGAGGTATTACGCGGTTGAAAATGCATCGGTTCTTTTTGTTCCGGCACAATGGCCCATTCAGCGTGAAGAACACTGGAGAATACTCCTTCGTGCAAGGGCTATTGAAAACCAATTCTTTGTTATTGGAGCCAATGTAGCTGGCCGAAACGAGAATGATGTTTTCAATGGACATTCTATGATCATCAGCCCTTTAGGAGAGATTATTGCGGAAGCAGGTTCAGAACCAACGATTCTCTATGCCACAATAGACCTTGACTCCGTTTCCTCAGTCCGTGAAAGGATGCCAGTGCTAAAGGACAGAAAGCCGGAATTGTATAAAATTTGAGGAGGTCAATGAAACATGGAACAACCTATAAACAAACAGGAAATTGGATTTAGCGGTAGCACAAAGCCCCGTTCACGAGTACGCTGGTGGCTCGCTTTACTATTCTTTGTTATTGGTTTGATCGCATATATGGACCGTTCCAATATCGCTGTCATTGCTAAACCTATGATGGACGATTTAAATATGACAAAAGTACAGTTTGGGCTTCTTGCTTCCTTTTTTTCATTAGGATATGCTTTATCACAAATACCCGCTGGAATGCTGGCTGAGCGCTTTGGAGCCAGAAAAATAGTATTTTTCGCCTTAATCTGGTGGTCAGTCTTTACTGGTTTGACTGCCATTGTAAAATCACACGGGCTATTAGCTGCTGTTCGTTTTCTTTTTGGCGTTGGAGAAGGACCAATGTATCCGGGAAATGCCGTGTTTAATACGTACTGGTTTCCAAAGCAGGAAAAAGGGCGTGCTTCCAGTGCATTATTGGCCGGCTCCTATTTTGGACCTGTTATTGCGCCGGTGCTTACAGTAGCTATCTTTCAACAATGGGGATGGGAAGCTGTTTTTTACATTTTTGGAATCCTGGGCTTAATAGTAGCCTTTTTATGGTACTTGCTTGGACGCAATAAGCCAGAAGATCATCCTTATATCAGTAAAGAAGAAACCCAATACATTCTTGAAAATCGAACGGTTCAAGAAGAGAAGAAAGAGATTGCGCCTTGGAGATTCTTTTTAAAGAACGGTCGTTTTTGGGCGCTCGGTATACAGTACTTTGTGGTTCTTTATATTGTTACCTTCTTTTTAGTTTGGCTTCCTACTTACCTTCAAGAAGCTAGAGACTTCTCATTGTCCAGTATGGGATTTGCAGCAAGTCTCCCTTGGCTCTGTATTTTCGTAACCGTAATGACGGGCGGTGCCATTTCTGATTATCTTGTAAAAATCGGCAAGTCGAAACTTATTGCTCGCGGCGCTTTGGCCATTGGCGGACTGATTGTCTTCTCAATTTCCATGTATCTGGCTGCATATGCAACTACGCCTTGGATGAATGTACTCTGGTTAACCATTTCACTTGGTTCTCTTGGATTTCCAGTAGTTACTTCGTGGGCAGCAGCCGTCGACCTAGGGAATGAGTTCTCCGGTTCTGTTTCAGGCTGGATGAACCTCTGGGGCAACATTGGCGCATTTTTATCCCCTCTACTATGCGGATGGCTGGCTCAGACAGTAGGCTGGGAAAATACACTTATCATTTCGATCATGCCTATCCTTGTTGCTGTTATTTTGTGGTTTGCCGTTAAGCCAGATCGTCCGTTAACAGAAACGAGATAATTCCCAATATTTCTAAAAGAAAAACCCTGTCACGCAGCAAACAAATAGCTGTTTTACAGGGTTTTTCTACTTATTAAACGATCGTTTGAAAGAACGCATCTACTTCCTCCACACTTGGATAGGAAGTTTGAGTACCGCGCTTTGTATGAATCTGTTAATTTCATTTCCCGCAGCACTTCTTATACTTTTTCCCGCTTCCTCACGGGCAAGGCTCATTTCGGCCTGTTTTTTCACTTGTCCGAAATGGTATGACATTGGAACCTGGCACGGTTGCCATATTAGACCCTTGCTTTCCTCCATCCTCCCTTGAGCTGATTGGAGAATGGCCTTTTAAGAACCACTGAGTAGACGTATTGTACACATTCACAGCTTTATCTGTCATTGCTCTAAATGCTTCCATCGACGGGAATTCGAATTCCCCCTGTAAAAATCCCATCATTTCATTCAGGCTGCCGCCATTGTTAATAAGATTGATCCAAGGCAACGATCTATTAAAACAGCCAAAATAAAAAGACGAGTGATTACACCCGCCTTCTCATTTATTATACCAGTCAACTAGTCCGAAGATTTAAACTCTCTCTTTTAAAAACTCTTCTACTTCTTCCAAACCAGGATAAGAAGTCTGTGTCCCGCGCTTCATCACACTTAATGCCGCAAACGCCGTCGCTTTTTTCATCGCCTCCAGCACATCACCGCTCTGTACAAAATAATGAGAGAAGCAGCCGATGAACGCATCGCCGGCACCCGTTGTGTCTATTGCATCAACCTTATGTGAAGCGACCGTTTGAACATCATCCTTTGTCACCCACATCACTCCCCGGCTTCCCATCGTTACGATCACGTTTTTCACGCCCCGTTCGATCAAGGTCATGGCAGCCACTCGAATCTGGTCGTCGGTGTCGACCGGCATATCTGTTAAGATTTCCAGTTCGCTTTCGTTCGGAATGAAAAAGTCGCTTTTGCAGACATACTCAAAATCCAGTTCCTTTGAGGCCGGTGCCGGATTTAAAATCACCGGAATGCCATGCTCATTACCGAATTCAATCGCACGGTATACGGTAGGAAGCGGAACCTCCAGCTGCAGGACGATAAGCGAGCACTGTTTCAGCTTTTCTGCCGCCCCATCCACATCTTCTGGTGAAAGATGCTGGTTCGCTCCTTTAATGATCAGGATGCGGTTCTTGGACTCAGGGTCCACAAAGATCGGCGCAACCCCGCTTGAGGTGCCAGGCACCTTGACGGTAAATTCCGTATCAATGCCGTACTTCTCCAGGTTGTTGATCGTGTTGTCGGCAAACAAATCATCTCCGACTTTCGTAACCATCATGACGTTGGAGCCCAGTTTCGCTGCCGCTACCGCCTGGTTTGCTCCTTTTCCGCCGCATCCGATTTCAAAGTCCGGCGCTTCAAGTGTTTCTCCTTCTTTCGGCATCTTATCAATGTATGAAATGAGATCCACCATGTTGGATCCGATCACTGCAATATCCATGTTTCTTCCTCCTTATTTCTTCCCGGTCACGACCTTAAAGGAACGCTCTTCCCCGGCACCTAACGTGATCAATGTTCCTGCTTTTTCTGCGGCCAAAAATCCTTCCGGCCGGCATGTCGCAGGCAGGACGAATGCGCCTACCTGCTGGTCGCTGTTATGCAAAAGCCAGCGTGTCGCATATTTCAATTCCGCAGTTGAGAACTTCGTGAAAAATGACGGGCCATCCGGTGATGTCATCTCAAATTCTGCTTCTTCACCGTAAGCATCCAGCTGATCTGCAAAAAAGACAATCTCTGGATCATACATCTCCGGCTTGTTCAGCACGTTCAGTGTTTCTTCCCCGCTCAAGATTTTCTTATTGTAAGCCAGCCATTGTTCGGTCGGCTTCACGTGGGCTGGAATCGATTCCCGAAGCGCTAAGCAATCGTCCGGAATGTTCTGCTTCATCTCTGCACCATCCACATACGCATAATTCGTGTGGCACATGTATTGAAGCGGCATGCCGGACCCTGACAGGTTCTTCACCTTCATATTCATCTCAATGAATGAGTTTTCCTTCATCATTTTAACACTCGGAGACGCTAAATAGTGATGTCCGAAACCTTTCACATACTCCGTTTCCCCGCAAACACTGATTCCTTCTTCACTGATATCCAGCCATGCCCGGTCCATCTCGGCACACGCCATTTCACCGTGCAGTTCATGGTCATCGCCAGGTCCAGGACAGCCATTAGCGATCAAGCCGGAGTGAAACGCAAAGCAACCGTATGTATCAACGATCGCATTAACCTTTTTCGGCTGTGAGAACATGTTCTTCATCTTCAGATCTGTACCGTCAAACTCAAGATCCCAGATGATCTGTCCCATATACGGCAGCACAACCATTCGCCCCCGTGAGTTGGTCAGCTCAATCGCCTCCACCCCTGACGGATAGCGGAATAGGCTTGCTGTAAATTCATGATCTCGATAGATTACTTTTTTGCTTTCTTTAAAAAATTCGCGCTGAAGTTCAATGGTTCCTCTCATTTCTAGCATCCCTTTCCTGCTAAATTAACCCGTCCAGGCAGCCAGCAACGGCTGCCCGCAGGTTTTCTATTTTTACTGAGCCACTTCGATCGTTTCGTCAGTCTTCTTCACTCCAGATTTTTGCTTCTTCATTTCACCAAAGAAGTAAATGCCGACATATACGAAGCACGCCATCGATACGAGGAACGCCGTCTGCATGGAGCCAAATGCGTCAGATGCGTACCCTTGAAGTGCCGGGATCACCGCGCCGCCGACGATCGACATTACGAGGATCGCTCCTGCTGTTTCCGTGTACTTCTTATCTACCACTTCAAGCGTTTCCGCATAAATGGTTGCCCAGCAAGGTCCAAACAGCATGCTTACTACGATGGCCGCATAAACTGCCGTCATGTTCGGCACGAGAATGACATATGCCAGCATCGCCGATCCGAGAATGGAATAACCGAACAAGACCTTTGAAGATGAGAAGCGTGCCATCAGGAAGTTGGCGATGAACTTGCCGGCAAAGAAGCCCGCAAAACTATAGACCATGAAGTTGGAAGCCGTTCTCTCATTGAAATCCGGGTTCAGATCAAGTGCCAGACGGATCGTGAACGACCAAACGGCTACCTGCATTCCTACATATAAAAACTGTGCTACAATCCCTTTTTTGAAGCGTTTGTTGCCTGCCAAATATTTGAGCGTCTGACCGATTCCTGGTGCCTTTTCTGCGCTCTTTGCACGATTCGCAACCGGCTTGCAGATCGGGAACTTCGTCAAGGCAAACAAGACAAACATAGCAATCAGTACGAAAATAATATATTTATATGGTTCAAGTGTATGCTGCAGCATCTTCAGCCCAAACGCATGCGCTTCAGCCGGAGACATTTTCGCCATCTGTGATTCAAGGCTTGCCCCCTCCTGGAACACCAGGTACTTTCCGAGTAAAATCCCTGCGATAGAACCAAGTGGATAAAACGTTTGAGAAATGTTCAAGCGTAGAATGCTGTATTGTCGCGGCCCGATCATCGAGCTGTACGTATTCGCCGCCGTTTCCAAAAAGCTTAGCCCAATCGCAATCGCGAAGATCGCAACCAGGAACATCGTGTACGTCCCCATGTGTGACGCCGGATAAAACAACGAGCAGCCGACGATATAAAACAGAAGGCCTGTCATAATCGCAAACTTGTAACTCATTTTCTTGATGACCATCGACGCCGGAATCGCTACAAGGAAGTATCCTCCGTAAAACGCACTCTGAACGAAAGCGCTTGCGAAATCACTCAATTCAAACACATGTTTAAATTGCGCGATGAGAATATCGTTCAAGCTCGCTGCTACCGCCCATAACGGAAACAGCAGTGATACAAGGATAAACTGGAAAATCGGTGTGCGGTTCAAGTAACCGTCCGGCAGTTGAATCAATTGGTTGTTCTTCATGTGTAACATCCCCTCTTCTTTACTAGAGTTTTATAAAAGCGCTTACAAAAACCTGCTAACAAGAAGGCACAGAGTGACCTGCTCCAGTGCCTCATTTACTTTTTAAGAGATTGTCCAGTGTGTGCACCTTTCGGAAAACGCAGCCGGGAGGAATCACGAATAATGAGTTCCGGTGACAGATTGTACTCCCGCTTCGGCATCTCACCCTTAAAATGAATCCGTTCATGCAGGAGCTGAAATGCAATCTCCCCCACCGCATTCATCGGACGTGAAACAACACTGAGCTTCGGGTTCAGGAACGTGGCAATATCCACATCGTCAAAGCCGAAAAACGAGATTTCCTCGCCAAGCTTCCAGTCCAGATCACCGATGGCTTTCACACACCCGGTCGTCATCAAGTTGTTGGACGAGAAGATGGCAGTCGGACGATCGATCTGGGAGTAAAACTCGTGAGCTGCCTGATAGCCGCTTCGCTCTCCGAAGTCCCCTTGAAAAATATAACGCTCGTCCAGCTTCAGGTTGTAATCCTCGAGCGCCTTTTTGTAGCCGATGAAACGCTCACGCCCCGGCGTCGTGTTCTGCGGACCGCAAATGATTGCGATCTTCTCATGCCCCTGAAGGATCATGTGCTGAACCGCCTGGTAGGAGCCCTTCACGTTATCGACCAGCACCGTATCGACGTCATAGCTTTGGATGCTTCTGTCAACCGCCACCATCGGAATGCCCTGCTCGAGAAGCTGTTTTAGATGGTCGCCGTTCTCGTTGGCCGTCGTAATGATGACACCATCCACGCCGCGCTCAATGAAGTTCTTCAGAATCTCTTCCTCAACGACCGGCGACTCATTCGTACTGCTCAAAATCGCAAAGTATCCCTTTTCCCGGGCCTTCTGTTCAATCCCGGCCATGACGAGCGGAAAGAACGGGTTGCTGATGTCAGGGACAATGACACCAATCGTCTTCGTATCCTTGCTCTTCATCGTCCGGGCCGCCGCATTGCGGATATACCCGAGCTCCTGAATGGCTTTGAGGATTTTCTCCTCCGTCACCTTGCGCACGCCGCCCTGGTTATTGATCACCCGGGACACCGTCGCAATCGACACATTCGCTCTTCTAGCCACATCCTGAATATTCGCTTTACCTTCCATTGGACATAACTCCTAAAATGTAAACGTTTAGATTTTTACAGAAAAAAATAGAATTTCTAAGCATTATTCTTGATTGTCCGGTTTGAACAATAATGTAAACGTTTAGATTTTTGTTCTTGGGTATAATTTAGCATGACTAAAGATAGATTGCAAGAGGTTTTTGTAAACGTTTTCTTTTGTTGTGTAAAAAAGCCCTATACCATATGTACAGGGCTAAAGTTTACAAGATATTCTTATTCGCCCTAGGCACAAAGTAAGGCGGCATCTCTTCTCTTAGCTTCCAAACGAAACTCATTGATTTACTTCCTGAATTGCTCACATGATCAGCAGTTCCTAGGAAGACAAACGGCGACGTATAGCCGTTTTCTTTTTTGTATTCACGAACAAACAATGCAATTTTGTAACCCCTGCTTCTATGTTGTATATACCGGTTAGCCGTTTCACTGCCTTCTGCTACCCGACTTTGGGTTTGCCAGTGGAACAATTGCTCATTAATAGCATAGTCGTCATAGAGTGTAGATGATGAGAAGTCTTTTTCTGATTTATTGAGCGTGATGAAAAAGATATCCAAATCCTTTTCCTTAAAGTGTTTCACACCCTCTCGAAAAGCTGGGCTTGCCTTATCATTATAATATCTGAGTGCTGTTAATACCTGAGAAGTATTGTATTTGCTATGCACTTTAGTAAATAAGGAAAGGCAAAGTCATTTTTTAACTCAAAAGTCTTTGGCATTTCAAAATGATAGGGAAGAATTTGAACGATCTTTTCTGTAAACGCTGGATAAGAAAAAATCCGTTGAATCCCCCCTTCCATGAATAATTTAAGATAGCTGACTACTATTTTTCTTACTGGACAAAACATTTATAAATCTATGATAAAAATTATTTAGTTCTTTTAATTCATATTCATTCAAATATTTACAATGCGCAATTTTATTTCGAATAGGAAAGATAGTAGGAAAAGACTTAATCATTTTTAATGGAAATATTATTGTTAATTCAGGATAAATCCTGAAAAAAGAAATTAATTCATGTAAGTCTAGATTTAAAAACTCCTTGCTAGGCCTTCTCCTTAGAACTTTAAGTGAAATAATATAATACCAATTAGCACCGTATTTTGCTTCCATTTTGGAAACAATTATTAGGCGTAGTGTATTTTCAATCTCATAAAGTTGCCCATAGGCAATTTTCATATGATTTATTTGTTCCAGCAAAAAAGGATCCTCCACTATAATTTTTGGAATAGAAACGCGAAGTTACACACAAATTCCTTATTAATTATATCGAAAAGATTAGTGATTTATAAAATACAAGATTAAACTCTAAAAAGATTATTTGATATTTTGCCTTTCAGATATGTAATTAGATTAAACCCTAAGTCCTCTTTATTTGTTGCGTTGCGTATTTATAATTATAAATTACCGGCACAGACTTATTTATATTTAATGTTTCTGATCGGGATACCAATTGTTAAAGAACTCTTCAGTTTTTTCACCCTCCCTATTAAAATAATATCATTTTATTAATACATACTGGTAATATAGTAAATATATCAAATATTTAGTTTGATATTTTTATATATTCCCGTTATATTGTATTTGAAGATCAATTTACGGAGGTTTATTGTATGGCTGAAGATAAAAAGATGAAGAAATTTGAAGAACTTGCTCAAAAAAGAGTGAGTGATACATTAAAAAAATTACAACTTATAGGAAATCTAGCAAATAAAAATAACTATGACTATACAGATAAGCATGTTAAACAAATTATTGAGGCATTAGAAAACGAAGTTAGAATACTTAAAAATAAATTTAGTGAAGTGAGTAAAGAACGCAGTACTGAATTTAAATTTAAATAAAATATAGGGAGGGTTATTCATGACAAAAGACGCAGCAAACTTAATTGGGTGGGAATTCCCTTCAACAGGTGGCGGCCGAGAAGATGGTTTAAATGATTCAGGCATTTCATTTTTCCGAGCAAATCCTATTAAATCAATGACCAGAGAAGTTATCCAAGATGCTTTAGATGCTCAATATAAAAAAGGTGTACCTGTCATTGTTAAATTTGAAGAGAAGAAGATTGAAGCAGACAAAATTCCTGGGATAGACGAATTGAGAACCATTTTTGAAAAAGCTGAAAATCATTTTTCATCTAATAATAACGAAACACATAAGTTTTTTAAAAAAGCTTGTGAAATTGTAAATGCAGATTTTATTTCTATATGTGCCATTAGAGATCGGAATACTAGCGGACTGACAAAGATTATGTCTAAAGAAGACAGTCATTTCCATCGTTTAACTAAAACTACTGGCGACACAGGTAAAACAGGAACTTCTAATGGCTCTTACGGTATCGGGAAACACGCGCCCTTTGCTACGTCTTTTTTACGAACAATGTTCTATGGAACGTTAAATCGAGAAAAACCTTACAATATAGGCTTTCAAGGCGTTATCAAGATAGCTAGTTTTAATCGTGGAGAAGAATATCCTACTCAAGGAACTGGATTTTACGGAATAAAGCATGGACATAAACCGCTTACTGATATAACAGAATTTGATGATTTTTTCAAACGTAGTGCCGGGGATTACGGTACTGATAAATTCATCGTAGGTTTTGATGATTATGAAGGTTTTCAGAATTCAGTAATTGAAGAGTCAGTCAATAGTTATATGTATGCGATACTAGACGGCCGTCTCGAAATAATTATTGGAGATGTTCATATTACTAAAACAACTTTAAATTCTGTTATTGAACTTATTAAAGAATTTAATCCTGATAGTAAAGTTCCTGAGTTTTATTTAACATTAACCTCTCCTTACAGGATCGAGAGAACAGGAGAATTCTTAACGGAAGACGGCCATATTGAAACAGTAAAGCTATATTTATTAGAAGGGGAAAATTTCCATAATAAAATTTCATTAAATCGTGGTACTGGAATGAAAATTGATGAGAAAGGAAACTTCCGAACGCCTTTAAAATTTGCTGGTACTTTAATTGTTGAAGGAGAAAAATTAAATAAAGTTTTCCGTCTTATGGAGCCACCTACTCATGATGCTTGGATTCCTGGCCTATACCAAGCGAATCCCAAGTATGCGGAAAAATTACGAAAAACCTTAAATGATTGGATGAACAGGGTTGTTCGTGATATTGCACCAAAGTTTGAAGATGATTCTTTTGAGTTGCCTGGACTTGAAAATATTTTACCGAGCCTATCTCAAGATGAATGCCCTATCGATAATATATCGGTAGATGGTGAAAAAGAAAAAATAAGATCTTTAGTTATTGTAAATAATTCTATGACACCTTCAGCTAAAAAAAAGCGTGCGAAAGAACGTAAGAAGCGAACTCAACCATTAGATAAAAGAAAAACACCCAAACCAAAAAATCACGAAAATAAAGCAGACATTAAATCAATTAGAGCATTCTGCTGCAATCCTAATGATGGAATGTATAAAATTTTATTAACGCCCGCTCAGTCTGGTGATTTATCTTTAAAAATTAATTTAGTTGGAGAAAGTGTAGTTGACACTGCTTCGATTATTAGTGCTACTAATAAGAAATTTGGCAATGCAGTTGATATTGACGAGAAAAATGTCTTAGGTCCTATTACAGTCGAAAAAGGGGTTCAATGTGAACTGTTACTAAAATTGGATAATTTAACTCGTTATTCATTAGGGGTTGAACAAGTATGAAATTAAAAACTAGAAATTTTCCTCATCCAGTAATACATCCTTTAACTGATGATATTGTTCAAAGTCATTTTACAGGAAACATTATCGGTTACGAAGAAGTCAATCATTCGTTAAACTTCTCTCTTGAATTTAAAATTAAGAATGACACTTTAAATACACTTTTTGAACAAGATTATGTTCATATAAATGTACACTTTGAATGTTCATCAACTATGCAACGGCTCTCCTACAAAATAAGTCGTTCAGCTTGTTCAATCCTTCAAAATAATGATGAAACCATTTGTAATGTGCAGCTTTCTATCGATAGTGGACTTTTAAACAAAAAAGTAGATGTAAACTATTTCATTTTAGCTAATTGTACTTTACCTGATTACACAAATTCTAATATGCATCCAGACTTTCAAGACACAGCATTTAACATTGAAAAAGGGGATATTCTTGCATTAGCTATTACACAAACAATTTATTTAGAAAAAGATGAACTAGTTACTACAAATAGTATCTTTAGAGTAGCAAAAGATCCATCTGCCAGTGCTTCTCCTATTTCTATAGCAATGAACAATAGTCAAATAGAAATTATCATACCTAAAAGCATTCACGAAAAAATTGGTAATCTAAAAGAGTATGGAAATGACATAAATATGGTGCTTATTTCTATGCTTTATTACCCCGCATTATTGGATGTTCTTCACAACATTCATCTTTTAAGCTCTAATGATTCCAATTCCAGTGAACTTGATACATTTGAGAGTCTCGATTGGTTCAGAACTTTAGAAAAGAAGATTAGAACACTGGGTCAAGATATAACAAATCTGAACCCTGAGAACATACCCTCTCTTGCGTATGCTATTTTGTATGAATCTAAAGACAAACCTTGGGCAGCTTTAGAAGCTATTATATATAGAGAGGACAGCGATGATAATGAATAATATCGTCCTAATGAAAGCTGAAATTTTGAATGACTTAAAAAATAATATTGATCTGTCCCATTATAAATCCAACGATAATTCAGAGATAATATCAGTATTGGACTTGGACTTAGAGTCATTACCTTTTGAAAATTTTTTAATTGTTTCTGATACGAATAATAAAAGTGCGGATGACTTCGAAAACTGCAAATTACTCTACGAAAAGTTTAAAGACATTCCATTATCTTTAGCTTCTGAAGAAAGGTTCTGGAGTTATTTGAGTCATACAGTTTTTTGGGATTACATGTGCCAGCGATGGCCCGTTCAGGAAGCAGAAGGGGATGAGATTGAGTTTATAAAAACTCGTTTTTTCTTTAGTTCTAAAGGAAAAACTTTTTACAGAAACGGCTTATCAAGATTATGGTGGTATGCTTATCTCACTTATGACGATACAAAAACAGACCCTTACCATTACACAAGAATGATGTTACTAAACCAGGAAATTGCTAATTTACTAATTGATACTACTAACCTATCAAGAAACAAGGTCGCTTTAAAAGCTGTATTAGAAGTGATAACTGATTTTCTAAAATTAGAAGAGTTTCAAGAGATAGAAAGAATTAAAAATAGACGTAAATTTATTCGTGAATTAATAAAATATACAAATTTAGTTGGCGGTGTTACGATATGGGACATTCTTTCTGAAAAGGAAGCTTATGCTAAATCTTGGAAATTTGTAGAAAGGCATATCGTCCGTCTTCCTCAGGAATCTTCGGCACAATAATTTATTGGTGATTGCTATATTGCTTGCCCGCAGTTCAAATGAATTATACCAGTTGACAATAAAATGAAATATTGACTATTGACTTTATTAACAAGTAGCGGGACGAATTTTCTAAAAAGAAGCCATTATTTCATCACGGAGCGAGCAACAAATAAAATCAAGTCGGTTCTTTGAATACGCCAATTTAATAAAGAGAGTAAATTGTTTTAAATAAACAGAACTCTCTTTTGGAGTGTATTTAAAAATGGATTATATAGGTTGAAAAAGATCATTCAGTTTTTACTTATCTATTTCTCTTAAAAACATTTAACCTATGATACTCTAGATATTCTTCATGCTCGGTTAAGATATTTAGTTTTATATTCTGATTGAGTTGGAAAAGTGAAACTGCTTTCTTATCTAATAAATTTGATATCATGATGAATCCCTCTTTATTTATAGAGATGTAGCCTCTATCAAAAAGAGCATCGTGATTTGGACAGAGAAGAAAACCGTTATGTATATCTAATCTATCTCTCGCAGAAGATTTACTCCAAGGTTTAATGTGACTTGCTATGAGTAATTCTTTTAAATCCATTCCGCAGATTTTGCATTTAGGTTCTAATCGAAGTAGATTGTCTTTAAAAAGGCTATGACCAATACGTGATTTTATAATGGATTCTTTTTCTGTCTGTGTAATGTGAGATAAATCTTGTATTTGCAATACTATATTATTTAACGTTTCGGTATTTTTTTCTAATGATATTGGCACCACTATAAATATTCCTTCATTTGTTTCCTCGGTAATTAAGCCTAATCCTAAACATCTATTTATTCCCTTGTTAATCTTGTACAAAATCCCAATTGGGATTTTATTTTCCATGTTATAACGAGCTGCTTTTATATCGCTCTTTGCTCGGTTGTCCTTTTCACTGCTAGGTGGAGACATGCGGATCATCAAAAAGTCTTTTTGAAAATCATCTTTCCATTGAATTTGTTTCCCATAATTCTTTTCTGATTCAGTTGCTTGATAAGAAAGTATATATTTTTTTCCTTTAGGTTTATAAAAACCCCGAATTAAATCATGCAACATATGTGCAGAAGGTACAAATTCATCAGGCGGTAAATATTCTCCGCTTCCTCTAACCCCTTTTATTTCATTTTGACCTATAAAAGTTTTGTATTTTAGGTGCTCAAATTTTTCAAGAATGCCTAAATGTGACTCTTCTTCCAGTAAATTATACACATAACTGCCCCTTTTCTTTATTTTTCAAAAGCCAATCTATTAGGCCTGCAATCATCAACCTAAAAGTTTAGTCCCCTCATATTAATTCGATTTTGCTATTAGCTGGTGCATTCCATGCAAATTAAGACTCCTTTAATAAGGAGTCTAGTAGTCTTTTTCTTTATAAATTATATGCTGCTTGTTTTTCAGTAGAGGATATTTCTTCAAATGTGATTTTTTGCTTTCCTCTTAAATTTTCCAGTTGCAGTTTAGGTGCAGGCATTACATAATCATATTTAATTCCCGCAAATGACTTAAGAATAGCTTCAAACACAATTTGTGCTCCATGAGGAGGTACAGCCATTCCAATTTGACGTCTGACCGCCTCTTTGCTGCCTATGAATTCAAAGTCATCTGGAAATGTTTGAAGACGTGCTCGTTCGCGATTTGTTAAGGCTCTGAGTTCTTCCCAATGGTACATATGCGTTCCACCTCCACCACTACCAGTTACGGTGTAGGCAGGTTTTGTTGGATCCAAACGTTTATAGATAGAGCTTAATCTTGCCCCTTTGACTTTGAGCTGAAGATTTTCTGGGATGCCAGGATACCAAGCATTGCTACCTGGCGGAATATAACTGAGCATTTTTTTTACTTTTTCAGTATGTCTAGGAAGCTCATTATTTGGTGCATCTTCCGGAATTGGCGGAGTCGTAATGGCCTCGCGTGATGTTTTATATTCTGTAGAAGAAAATGTTGTTGGTGCAGGTACTTTAAATTCAATACCCTTTTTAGCAAGATCTTGTCTTATTCCTACAATGATTATACGATGGCGTGCTTGTGGTACTCCGTATTCCTGGAATTTATATAGATGAGGAGTTAAAACATAACCACATTCTTCAAGTTCGGTCAGAATTTGAATAAAGGCCTGTCCTTCATTTGCGCTCTGAAGCCCTCCCACATTTTCTGCAACAAAGAATTTCGGCTGGTATTCTTTAAGCACTTTAACTCCATAAGAATATAAGGGCCCGTACGTACCTTCTAGACCGTGCTTCTCTCCTACTTGGCTGTAATCATTGCAAGGAAATCCAAAAGCAAAACAGTCTATATCTCCAAGTACAGATTTATCACCGATTGGCAGATCCTCTACCGGTCCGCAATGAACTGATGAATCTTCTGGATTTTCACAAATGTTAAGTTTATATGTTTCACATGCTGTAGGATCATAATCATTTGACCACAGATGTTTGATGCCCCACTCTTCGCCAGTTTCAGGATGTATAACCCGTGCGTTCTTAGCCGCTAAGCTTAAACCACCGGGTCCGTTAAAGAGTTCACCTTTAGTAAATATCATGTAGAACACCACTCCTTTGCAGAATTTAATTATATCGAAAGTATGTTCTTGCATACTACTATGCTGATTAATTCTACACTTTTATAGGGCAAATTACAGCCCCTTTGCCCAAAATTTAATTGAAACTTTATAGTATATCTAAAGACAAGAGGGAGTTAAAGTATTTTTATATAGGGGAATTGTTGAACCAAGGGAGGGGTTGTTTTGGGAGAAAGGATTACTAAAGAACAGCGGAGAAAGAATATGCAAGCCATTCGTTCGCAATCTAAACTAGAAAACCGTGTCACAAAAAGACTGTGGCACAGAGGACTAAGGTTCAGGAAAAATGATCGGACCCTATTTGGAAAACCGGATATTTCCATAAAAAAATATAATATTGTTATCTTCATTGATTCTTGTTTTTGGCATGCCTGTGAACTGCATGGAAATAGACCAAATAATAATCGTGATTATTGGGATAAGAAATTAGAAAGAAACCGGAGCAGGGATATTGAGGTTAATCAATACTATTTAAATAAACATTGGCACATTAAGAGAGTTTGGGAGCATGAATTAAAAGAGGATTTTAATCATGTTACACAAGAGCTGTTTAATTTCATAAATAATATCAAAAAAGAGTTATCTGAAGCAGACAACCCCTGAAAGAATATTTAAAACATTTCCGATACATTACGGTATCCTTTATTAGTAAAACAACTTATGAAGGACTGCCTTCTTTGCGCTTTTGTTAATTCATTATCTAAACAATAATCCAAAAAACCTAATAAAGCATTTGCTGAAATAATAGCCCCTTGAGGATTAAGATCTGGAATTACTGAATTTGCTTTCTCAGTGATTTTCTCCAAATTCTTTTCGCCACCCCAGTCACTTGCAGTTATATAACCATAATATTTTACTAACTTCCCCTTATAGCCATTGTAATTAGGAATATATTCGGATCCCATATGTGAAGTAAGATGGGCTGGCAGGCTGAATTTTTTCTTGTAGTTCTTGGCATCTATAATACAGATTGTTTCTTCATCTAGATGCAACAAAATTTCAATTTGTGTGCGGAGATCTCTATTCTCGGGCTTTGGTCTTAGCTCGACTTCAAACCCCACTGCTTCTAAAATCTTTGCAGTTTTTTCTTCAAATACTAAATTATTTTCTTCATATAAGTACGATTCAACAAAATCATCATTCAGTGAACTGTAGCGGTATTCTTTAAGTGCGGAAGCAAATTTTTTGGACTCAGCAGTAGATAATTCTTGCTTCAGCACGGTTTCAATTTCTGCTAAGGAGAGCTCTTGAAGTGAAGGAAAAGACGCCAGCAGTCGATGGATTTTTTTGGTTAACTTTTTCTGATTGGTAGCTGGACCTATAGCTCCAAATGCGCTTGCCTTGTAACTGTCTACATCAAGACCGGCATTCTCGGAAAATCGCTCTAAGGAGATTAAATAACGCTTGTTAAAAGGATAACGTCTATCAAATTCATTTAACTCATTGGTGGTGAACTGGTGTTTTTCGGACGGAACCCTAAGGAATTGCCCGCGAACATATTCAGCTAATTCAGTATATTCACACAGCATCATAAAGGTATGTGCGACATCACCATGAGCTGCTGAAAAGTCTCTTGCTCCTTTATCTGATCGTTCACGATGATCATAGAGTGAAGCTATCTCTTTTTTCATTTCAATCTTTTCAGTTTCTGTTGTTTTCGCGCGGTAAGCGAGAATTTTTTGAGTAACCTCATTTAACTCAGTATCTTTTTGAGCTGTAAGAGCAAAAAATGTGATTTCTTCTTTAGTAATATAATAATTTAATTCTGCTTGATTAACTAAAAGAATTAAGAATCGAGCAGGTCTAATCTGGAAACCTTCTTCGAATTTTGGGCGGAAACCACTTTCTAAAAAATAAGCATTAGGAATTTGGAGTGTTAAAATTTGTTTTTTTATATTTTCACGTTTTTTAGTATCAGCAAGTAAGGAAGCGCCAACTTTAGTAAGAGACAATTGTCCAGTAGGCGTTGTGTATACATATCCAAATGTTCTAAGCATTGCTGCCCAGGTTCTTCCTCCAGAACCGTCAGTGCTAATATTATTACGTTTGAGTTCTTTAGCTGCTAAAACTTCTTCATAACGTTTATGGGCAATTCGATTTTTAGACCAAGTAACAGTAAAATTTTCTGTGGCAATTTGGAGTGCTTTAAGTGCATCTACATGAAAGCGTGGATCTCGTTCTGGACGTGTTATAAACCATACTTTTCTTTCCGGCATATTAAATTCCTCCTAAGGGATCTTTCAATAGTTTTTGTAGCTTTTCAAATACAGCTTTTTCTTTTTTTGAAAGCTTCTTTCTTTCACTTAAGGCCCCCCAGTCACCCATAAGATCACTGAAGAGTTCCTTTTCCGATAGGATGAATGCAGTAGCTGAGATTGAATTTTCATCCGCTAAACTGCTCATAGTACTAGCTATTTTTAAGGTTTTTTGGTCAAAAAGAGCATTTAAATTATACTTATCTAATTCAATTTTTTCACTGATAACTGATATTATTTTTGATAATGAAGACATTGTTATATCTGAGCTATTGTTGTACACACGATTTACCCAGTTCCCTGATCTGCCTGTCTGCTCACTAATTTCTTTGTGTGTAAGATTTGCCTCTTTAATTAATTTATTAATTTTGATCATGAGCTGGTAAATCATAGCTTTGCGTAATAATTTTTGCAGTAAGAAAATTTCGATGGTGATCATCCTTTCTAAATTAAGAGGCCTGAATATAGTATAAAAGTGAATATAAAAAACCTGATCATCTTTAAGAGTGATTAGATTTTTTATCTTTTATATTATTAATCCGAAATATGCAATCTATTTTTTTGTAAGACGGATTGATGTTCTTTCTTTTAGAAAGGCTGTTTTCGTAAACTTTGTTGCTCTTGAAAGGGGTTGATTTCCGTTTCAGGTCGCTCGCTTTCCGCGGGGCATGCGGTTAGCCTTACCGGCGCAAGCGCCTATCTCCACTGGCACACTCGTCCCGCAGGAGTCTCGCACCTTGCACTTCAATCAACTTATCAATGAAGTCCTATCAGAATGTTCCCAAAGCAACAATCTTTTAGAAAAGAGCCTTTAGAAATTAATGATATTTCCATTAACAATATTTTACTTTTTATAAAAAAAAAGTATAATAGTTGTAAGGGCAGGATAGCCCTTCTTCGGTTGGGCATGTCCCAATACTGAAGGGGGTAATGTGCGATGGTACAATTTACATTAGGAGAAATAATAACACTAACAGCGACTATGCTGTTTGCATCATGGTACGTGGTAAAAAGAAAACTTGTGGTGGTGAAGGTGAAGTTTAACTTCCCAGAAGGCTACAAGGCATACTTCTTTGAGAGTATGGTTTTTGGTCTCATACTCAGTAGCATAATAATTATACTTACAAGAGTTACAAGCTAACAGTCCTCGGTTGCTGGGAAGCGACCGAAGACATCCTCTTTTGAGGGAGGTTGTAAATGATGAATATTATCTTTGTAAGGAAAAAGGATCCTAACGTTAATACCGGGTGATCTTTAGATCAGAAAGCAGCTTAACCTAATAGTAAGATCCTGAGCCTTGCCAACTTCAGTTGCCCCCGCCGTTCCTAATGGAGCGGCTTTTTACTTATAATTCAACACCGTGAATATATGTATTAAAGAGCATATCGTGTCTATTGTAAACACAACACAAGGAACACGCCAGACTTTTTAAAACCTATATTTTTTCAACAGCTTATTAAATTCATGAATAAGCACGCTCGCATCCTTCCCTTCCTACTGTATTTTTAATATCAATCCCCCATAGCCTAAAGTAGATGTCAACTTAGTTCTTTTATAAGCAATGACATTTATAAAAAGAAACACTTAAAAGAGCGCATTAGAAAGCTTCCATTTGCATATTACAGCTTAACTTGTTTTAATACATTATCAATTTAATATATATTATTTTATCTTTACTCAGTTGCCGGAAAGAGATTAGTACGTGTTTTTATAGAAGCCAGGAATGAGGAACTGGGGCAACAAGCAGTGCAATCCTTGGGCTTTTCGAATGTTTTGCTTGTGAAGTTGGATTCTTTGGACATACAGTCTTTCCAACTTAAAAAGAATGAAATGATTGAGGTAACAGATTATTTGCATTTACTAATTAATAACGAAGGAACTGCTCCCGATTTAAATAATCCGGCTTTATCCCCAACTTTACAAAAAGTGAACATAAAAAGGACCAACCCCTTTTCTTTGGGTTCTGTCCTTCGGTAAAAATGAGATTGATTCTTTTAAAGAAAATGTTCGAATAGTATTCATCCAAAAATAGAGAATTTTTTAATAAGTTGCGCTACGCATTCCACATGTCTGGACTGTATGTGGCAACACATGGGATGTCGGTGAGTTACAATGGTAATTTTACTTATATCTATCATCTCCTTTATCGTCTTGATGAAAATACTTATGAAACAATGAGGTTAATAAGAAAGATACATAAAAAAAATACTTACAAAGGAGTTGAATTATCGTTAGAAAAGACTAGACAATTCATTGAACTTGTAAATAAAACTAATTGGTATTTGAAAGCATTCAGAAAAAATTTGAAATAGAAAACTCGTGAGAACATAAAAAAAAGAACTTTGCTAATTAATATGGTTCGTCTTCTCCCATATTTAATCACCTTCTATTATACTTACTGAGGCAGCGGAAGTTTACCGCATTCCACCGTTAAAGAAACAATACAAAAAAGAAATCCCGACTGCTATTACAACAGATTGAGATTTCTTTTTTTTTAAGTATTTGATTTTGGTACAATGGCCGTCCTTCTACCAATAGTTTATGCTAAATCTATTCCCATTATACATGATATATTCATTTTCAGCAGTTCCTCTGTAGTAATTAACTTTATCATGTTAAAAATTATAATGATGGGAAATTATTCAAGAAAACTTAATTATATTTAATTTACTTTTTAGTTCATTCTTTGTTTTTATTGCTAAATAATCTGGATTGGTTAAAAACAAAATAATTAATTCACTCACAATATGCTCTAATTCGACTAAGGATTGCTCTTCTACTTCTGCTGATCCATTGTGAACAATTTTTGACCTCACATCATAAAGTTCTTTGATTTTGTTCACAAGTTTCAAGCGCTCCTCTAATGTTGTTTCAAAAATAAAGGCTATCCTTTCACTGAGTGATACTGCAACGGGTTCCTCTTTACTCAAATTTAGTAGGCATTCGAGAACTAATGTCAGCTTAAGAAAACGCGCTGCGTTATCGTGTTCTATTTTTGACTCACCGAACCACACTATGGATCTTAGAATTTGTACTTCCATATCGTTTAGATCATTTATCATAAATTTTTTTAATATTTCTCCGAATCTTTCTAACCCCACTTCTTTTGCATCCTCTATAAAACTATCATCAATTTCCAGATCTTCATCCTGTGCTTCCTTTAATCGCCAATTATAACTACTAAATGTCCCTGGTACACAAGGCACTGCAATTATGCGAAGCTCTTCCATTTGTGCACCATATCCAGGTAACCGCAAACCTAGTAATTCTTCATTCCACCCTTGATAATCAATAAACCTTAAAAAATGTACTATTAGTTTACTTAATTCAACTCCAATCTCTATTGCCTTTAAAAAATCTGCAGCATTTACAGTATGTTCTATACTGGTGGGAAAAAATTCTTTTATTTCTTTATCAGGTATTATTTCTGAAGCTATTAATTTATCCAAATGAATAATTTTGCAGTTAGAATTAATGTAGAATGATTGTTTATCAAACAATAATAATCCTTTTAAAGGAACATAAACTTTAAATTCTTTCTTTAAAGAAACTTCATCCTCAAGCTCTGTTAATAAAGCAGTAACTATTTTACTTGGGGTTTCAGTATCTAAAAGTTGTTTTAGAATTTTTATATATCGCATTACTATTGTTTTTTTTGCTAGGTTTTCATTTAAAGATTTTTCTTTTAAAAATAATTCCAGCCCTTTAACAAAGCTATTAATTTCCAATACTGTTGTATGAATTGCACAATCATGAATAATTTTATGTCTGCCATTTGTGTAAAATTCACTAATAGCATTATTTTTTAAATCTTTAACTATTTCTATTAGGACTAGTTTAAATTTGTTTTTATTCATATTTCATTTCCAATCCCTCTTCTAAAATATTCTTAAGCAATTAATTTTCTTCAGTAATTATATCTCCAATTACAAACAAATTTCAATGGCCCAGTGAAACAATGTATATATAGTGAATCTTATGTCTATTACTTGTTCCAAAGACATACGGGTGACACATCATCCGCTAAAGGAGCAAATTTAGATGAATGAGTTCGAATTACTTCATAACATTGTAAAAATGAAGAAAGGGCGTATTATCTCCAAAGAGTACAACGGAAGAAATGAAAAAATTGAATTTGAATGTAATGAAAACCATCGTTGGATTACAAAGCCGACATCCATTTTTAACGGACATTGGTGTCCTACCTGCAACCACACAGTCCCATATACTATTGAAGATATGAAAAGAATTGCCAAAGAAAGAGGGGGTCAATGCCTGTCTCATCATTATCAAAATGCCCATACCAAACTAACGTGGAGATGTGCCAAAGGACATGTTTGGCAATCAATCCCTAAAAGCATCTATCTAAATGGGACTTGGTGTGCAGTATGTAAAGGAGTTAAAAAGCTGACAATTGAGGATATGGAGGAGATGGCCAAAAAAAACAACGGTCTCTGCCTTTCCAAAGATTATGTCAATAACCGTGAAAAATTACGATGGAGATGTGAAAAAGGGCATGAGTGGGAAGCAACGGCTTCCAATATTAGAAGTGGAAAATGGTGTCCAAGATGCGCAAAAAGAAAAGTGGTTATTGAAGATATGGAAGAACTTTCAAAATCAAGAGGGGGATCATGCTTATCTAACAACTACAAAGGGAAGCACGTCAAATTAAAGTGGAAGTGTAAGGAAGGGCATGTGTGGGAAAGTACTCCGGCAACCATTAGAAGCGGAAGCTGGTGTCCCGCTTGTTCGAAAAAAAGTAAATTAACTATTTCCGATGTAGACTCATTGGCAGCTGAAAGAGGTGGAAAATGCCTGTCCATTTGTTACATCAACAGTAGAACAGCCCTTCATTTCGAGTGTAAAGATGGGCATCGATGGGAAACAACTTACGGCACTATTCAAAGCGGTGCCTGGTGCCCAATGTGTACTCAAAGCAGAGGGGAAGAAAAGACAAGGCATCTTTTGAAACAATTGTTGGGCCATGAGTTTAAAAAAACAAGGAATGTGCTGGAACGGGGATTAGAACTCGATGGTTATAATAAGGACCTAAATTTTGGTTTTGAGTTCCGGGGAATTCAACATTATCAATATGTTCCTTATTTTCATAGAACGAAAAAAAGATATCAAGAACTTATGAATCGAAATCATGATAAGGAAGATCAGTGTGAAAAAAAAGCAGTTAAATTACTTATTATCCCTTATTGGGTTGAGGCAAAGTCAGATGAAAGCCTGATCCGCTTTGTTAAAGATTGGTTGACTAAAAACGGTATTCCTTTTCAAAAAAAAGATGTTTCCTTACAATTTATCAATGGACTTCATTCCAAAATCAATATTATGAAGGAATTAGCACAGAGTAAGGGTGGAAAATGTTTATCCACGGTTTATGGCAATAGCAAGCATCACTATGAATTCGAATGCCATACGGGGCATCGGTGGACTACGACATTTGAGGTACTGAGCAGGGGCGGTTGGTGTCCACGGTGCGCAGGCAATGCCAAACATACAATCGAAGAGATGAAGAAATTTGCTGCAGCCAAAGGTGGAAAATGTTTATCAAAAGAATATATCAATAATAATACCCATCTTTTATGGGAATGCCATAAAGGGCATCAATGGAAGGCAACCCCGGCAAATATCTTAAGGGGGAAATGGTGTCCCGCTTGTAATAAAAAACCACGATTGACGATTTATTATTTTACTGAATTAGCGAAAAAAAGAGGGGGCAGATGTTTATCTACGATATATAACAATCAAAAAGCAAAATTAACATTTGAGTGTCAGAACGGTCATCAATGGGATGCTTTACCAACAAACATTCAAACAGGAAAATGGTGTCCCACATGTAAAGGAAATCGTAAAAAAACCATTGAAGATGCACAATTACTCGCTGAACAAAAGCAAGGGAAATGCTTAACGTATGAATATGTAAATAGTAAATCAAATCTACAGTGGGAGTGTAAGGACGGTCATATATGGACAGCCAGCTATTCCACCGTTCGTCAGGGAAGTTGGTGTCCTCAATGCAGACGTGGTCATGCATATTAAAACAAGGTTTTCTACAACAATTAACAAAATATGGGTGTTCACATTGGGAAAATATACAATAGATAATATGAAAACGTCGCCAAACAGTATGGCAGGAAATGATTATCTAATAGTAAACACCTTTGCGATAGGAATTTAGGAAAGAACATTCATTAAAATAATTTCTTCAGTCAAGTGAAAATAAACATTGTCCAAAGCTCGTTCTTTGAAGGTATTTATTGTCCCTGTGACAACGTGAATTTCTTGTTTCACGGTAAATTTTTCCGAAAGATATATATAAAAGAGCCTAATCTGACAATGATTAGGCTCCTGACATTCATTAATTCAAAACTTTCGCCACAGCCTCACAATGCGTCGTCTGCGGAAACATATCCACCAGCTGCACTTCAACCGTTTTAAAACCACCATCTTCTAAAATTCTTAAATCCCTCGCCAGGGTCGATGGATTACAGCTTACATACACCACTCGCTTTGGCTTCATCTCAATTATCGTTTGAAGCCGAGCTTCGTCACAGCCCTTTCTTGGTGGATCGACGATGATGACATCTGGTGTGATCCCTTTTTCTTTCCATCTAGGAATCACAACTTCAGATTCCCCTACCGCAAACTCCGCATTATCCATTCCGTTCAGTTCAGCATTTCGTCTTGCATCTTCTATCGTTTCAGGCACAATCTCTACTCCGTATACCTTCTTCGCCTTCTGTGCTAAGAAAAGAGAGATTGTTCCGATGCCACAATACGCATCAATGACTGTTTCATCTCCTGTTAACTCCGCAAACTTCAGGGCCTAGTCGTACAAGACCTTGGTTTGCTGTGGGTTGATTTGGTAGAACGAGCGGGCGGAGATGGCGAATTTGATGTCGCCGATGTAGTCGTAAATGTATTCTAAGCCCCAGAGAACTTTGGTTTCGTCACCGGAAATGACGTTCGTTCGTTTGGTGTTCACGTTTTGCACGACCGACTTGATCTGTGGAATGGTGTTTACGATATCATCCACTATCTTTTTGCAGTTCGGCAGCTCTTTTCGGTTCGTCACCAGGAAGATCATCAGCTCGTTTGTCGTTTTCCCGTAGCGCGCGATAATGTGGCGGATGATGCCTTTATGGCGCTTTTCTTCATATGGCTGGGTCCCGTACTTGTTCAGGATGTCCTTGACCGCCTGGATGGCTTCATCGGTCGTATCACCCGTGATGATGCAGCTGTCCATTTCTACAATTTCGTGGCTTCGTTTTTGATAGAAGCTGATGATGAATCTGCCTTTGTTCGGCTACTCACTGCCCGAGTTCACTAATTAGCTCCTTTTCATCTCCATTTCATAACTATTAAACCTTAAAGTCTAGCTGCAAATATGTATTTGCAAGCGCAATCCTTTATACTATTTCATGAAGGGAAGCTCGTTGATATTGAAATAACACCCGAGTAGGGTGTACTTTTTTTACATAGCCAGTACATTCCTCTTGATTCAAGCTACTTCAGTAACATTCTTTCCATTCTGTGCAATTTTTGAAATAAGCGCCCAAAGCATAACACCCATGATGAGAAAGCCCGCCGTCATACTGATGACGCCTCCCCATCCGAAATCGGACCAGAAGAATCCTGCGAGTGTTCCCCCTACACTTGAGCCGGTATAGTAAAGAAATAAGTAGAGTGAAGAGGCTTGCGCTTTGTCATGTGTCGCACGCTGGCCAACCCAGCTGCTTGCAATGGAATGGCTGCCAAAGAAGCCATAGGTAAACATTCCGAGCCCCAGCATTTTAATGAATAAATAGGTGTCCAACGTCAAACCAACACCGATTAAAGCAAGCAATAAGTTAATGAATAGTATTCTTTTCTTCCCGTGGCGGTCTACCCATTTCCCGGTCCAGACCGAGCTGAACATTCCAATAACCATGATTAAAAAAATCCAGCCGACAATGGTTTGGCTTAGCGAATAAGGCTTTCCGAGCAGCACATAAGCGATGTAGTTAAATAAAGCAACGTTGCTCCCCAAAAGTAAAAACCCCATAAAAAATAGGCAAACGAGACCGGGATCTTTCAGATGGTCAACAAGTGATTTTCCTAATTTCCCAATCTGTAATGGACGTGCTTTGAAATGCTGTGAAGACGGCAGGCTCTTCCAAAAAATGAGGGTAGCCACTAAGCTTATGACCCCAATTCCGCCTATCGCCGCATGCCAGCTCACGAGATCACTCAACAGCCCTGAGAATACTCTTCCAAACACCGCTCCGATTGAATTTCCGCATATATATAGCCCCATCGCTGTTCCGAGACTTTTGGGTTCGATTTCCTCTCCAAGAAACGCCATGGCAATGGAAGGCAATCCGGCAAGCGATATCCCTTCCAGCGTCCGTAAAATCAAAAAAAAGTGAAAATTAGGGCTGAACGCTGTAAAAATACAAATCACGGAAGCTGCAAGCATCGAAATGACCATGATTGGTTTTCGCCCCCAAACTTCGGACAACGAGCCAAAAATCAGCATGCTGACAGCAAGTACGATCGTGGTTACAGAAAGAGACAGACTTGCGGTTGTGGGTGTAATGCTGAACTCCTTTGTGAACTCGGGCATTAACGGCTGTACGCAGTAAAGAATCGCAAATGTATTAAAACCAGCGGCAAAAAACGCCATGCTGGTTTTTCGAAAAAGCGGTGTTCCCTGTTGAATGTAGCTCATACTGCTATCATCTCATTGGTGTGGCATTCATCTTGTTGCATCTCTATCATCCCTTTAAATTTTTATTTTCCATATTTCTATAGTAGCATCATCCTCTTATGATGTATAATTCATTATAATCATATTTTTAATGTATTTATGTAATATATAATCTAAAAGAAACGTGGTGTTATCGATTGGAATGGCAGCAGTTTGAATATTTCAGGACGCTGGCACGCATGCAGCATGTCACACGTGCGGCAGAAGCCCTGTCCATTACCCAGCCCGCCCTCAGCCGTTCGATTACCAGGTTTGAGAAGGAAATCGGGGTACCGTTGTTTGAACGTAAGGGGCGATCGATCCGACTGAATAAATATGGACAGCTCTTTTTACAGCGCGTGGACAACATCATGAAAGAATTTGAAGAAGGGAAACAGGAAATTCAGGACCTGCTGGATCCGGAGCAGGGGGAAGTGTCGATCGGATTTTTACACACCCTGAGTACTGGCCGTATTCCCGATCTGCTCTCTTCTTTTCGCCAATCCTATCCCAAGATTAATTTCCGCCTGGGCCAGGGGCCTTCCCATCAGCTGATTTCCCAGCTGATGGCGGGGGAATTTGACCTCTGCCTCATAGCGCCGATGGAGAGCAAATCCCCCATTGTCTGGAGCCCGCTATGGAACGAGGAGCTTTATGTCATTGTCCCGAAAGACCATAAATACGCAGATAAGATGAGCATTACTCTGGAAGAAATCGCGGATGAATCTTTTATCCATTTAAAAGAAGGATTCTCTCTTCGCATCACAGTCGAACAATTGTTTCAGGAAGCGGGTCTCACACCTAATATCACCTTTGAAGGAGAAGAGGCAGATACCGTGGCAGCGCTTGTTGCCGCAGGCCTCGGCATTTCCATACTCCCGAATTTAAAAGGGACAGACCAAAGCAAAATCGAAAAAATCCCCATTAAAAATCCACATTGCCAACGGACGATCGGGATTGCTTGGGTAGATAGAAGATATGTCTCACCCGCCACACAGAAATTTAAGAAGTTTGTGTTGGAACATTCATAAGCATTAAAAAAGCAACAGAGCACAAAGTGTCTGTTGCCTTCATTTATTCTTCATCGATTTCTGCCTAATTTAAGGGGTAAGCCATGCTTGAGTACTGCGCTTACTTTAATATTCTCCTTTAATGACAAAGAACGAGCCCCGAATGGTTCCGGCCAGTTTAGACTTCTGCCTGGCAAACTTAAATTTTCCTTCCAGCTCCTTTGGGATCTCCATCCCATCTGAAAGCTTGAAACCAACTGCCCGTTTCTTAGGGTCATCCACCGTATACATGACGTTGACCGCAAGACCGTCCTCATAGAAGACGTAGGCAAATTTGATATTTTCCACTTGAAACCTTGATGTTTCCAGGGGTTTGGCCGCAAACTCAATATCACGTTCTTTTAAAATCTCGTTCACATAATCAAGTGTTTCCTGGCTTTCGCTCGCTGGTACAACCGTAAATTCGTGCTTGTATTTGTTCATAAAGTAACGGGCTTCATTCGCACGCAGCCCGGCAAGCGCTTCTGCTGCAGGTGAAGACTCCAATCCTGCTTCGGACACATTTTTAAAATCAACGATAGTGGACATTTTCATCTCTCCTTTTTATTTCTTATTTCCTGACAACAGGAATCCACATTTCACCATAGATCAGGCCATCGCGCTGCCCCAACTCAACCGAGGCATTCGGTCCGCCAACATAGGCAACATTCGTTGCTTCTGGCAAGACCTGGCCAAAGGCAATTCCGGCAAGCTTATTATTTAATTCATCAGCACTCTTCCCTTCTCCTTTAACCACTACGTATTCCCCTTTAGGAAATTGGATCACTCTTGCTTCTTCTGGTGCCGGCTCATCTGTCATGACGCCCGCATAATGCATCATCTTGTTGTTCACCGCTTCGTTCACGGCAAAAACATAGTCATTGGATGCCATTCCTTTTAACGTATCGAGTCTTCCATCCTGGCTGACAGCCTCCCAAAAGTCTGCCTTTTCCTTGTGAATGCCTGCATAGTCTGTGTAATCGCTCTTAAGCTCTGTTCCAAGACCGATCACGGTAAAGCCTTCTTTTTCTTCCAGCGTATAGTTCGCCATTTTTAAAACCTCTTTTCTACATTTTTTGAAGTGTTTGTATTCTTCACTTGATAGGTATATCATATCCTTAAATCATGTCAAAAAATGATACTGTTTAGGAGCCCCAATGAAAAAAGTTGAGCGGATCAATATCATCATGCGGTATATCAACAACCGCGCCCAATTTACCATTTCTGAAATCATGCGGGAGTTTAATATCTCCCGTTCAACAGCCATTCGGGATATCAGGGAAATTGAAGCCATGGGGATGCCGCTTGTCGCTGAGGTTGGAAGAGACGGCGGTTATTTTGTCATGCACAACTCCGTCCTGCCAGAAGTCCGATTTACCAACAATGAGGTGAAGGCCCTGTTTATTGCCTTTATGGCCACTCGAAACCAACAGCTTCCGTACCTGAAGAGCCGTCAGTCACTGGCTGAAAAGTTACTCGGCCTCATCTCCGAAAACCAGCAAGATGAACTTGTCCTTTTGAATCAGATCCTCCTTTTTGAAGGGACCAACCCCCATAACCCTGACCTGCTTGATCTATCAGACCTCCCCCATCCCATGCTGGAAACGCTCATCCATACCCTTCTTGTGGACAGCTATCTGCTAATTACGGTCAAGGAAGAGTCGTATCCGATTTATCTTCTGCACCTGTATCGCGAAAAAAGCGCCTGGCTGATCGAAGGCTTTGATTTAAAAGAAGAAAAAAAGAAAATTATCCCTGTCGACCATCTCACCGATGTTAAACCTTACCCGGCGAAAAAAAGAATCAGCAAGAAAAAGATCTTGGAAAAATTGAGCAAGCAGGAAGAATCCATCAACCTTGTCCTGGAGCTCGGTCCAAAAGCCATCGCCCAGTTCAAAAAATACCACCCTTTAAAAGTTTCGATTTCCTATACGAACCCCTATCAAACCACGGCTCTCCTCAAGACCTTTATCCATGTGGATCAGCCGGAAGAACTTAGTGAAATTACTAACTGGGTGCTATTCTTGGGAGAAGATATTACGGTCAGGGAAATGCCGGAAGAGGTTTTGAAAGGACTACAAGGGAGGTTATGGGGGTTAACTAATGATTAACATCAGCAGACAGGCGTTTTGGGGTATTAGCCTTTCAGCAGCCAAAATAAAGGCTTTTTCCACCTCATGTTGAATTCCCAGATAAAACGAAAAGGGTGATAATTTCCATGAATCCTAAAAAACAAATACATAGTTCATTAAAGGTTTTGCTTGTATCAAATTTAGAAAGATCAAAAGAGTATTATCAAAATGTCTTAGGTTGTGAAGTTACAGAATGGTGGGTAATAAGGGATGGGTTTTCTGGTTTAGGAATAAAGCTGCTGCAAGCAAATTCTCCAGGGGATGTCCAGCCCAACAAACCTGCAAAAGACACTAATACCGCCTTCGATGTATATTGTTATGTTGAAGATTGGTCATCACTCGATGAACTATATGAAGAATTCAGGGAAAAGGGGGCAATGATTACAATTGAACCCTGGATTGATCATAGCGCTGGCCCTTGGAAAGAATTCGCAATTAAAGACATTGATAACTATTGTATAGGTTTTGGAGGAACAGATAAAAAGTTACCTTAATTACGTTGTAGATGACAGAGGGCATGGTCATCCATATTCCTTTCCAGGGCAAAACTCTTCCTCCGCCGATGAAGGAAAGAATAGGAGAAATAAAGAGGAAAACAATTCAGCCATCGAGAAGTTCCTTTAGAAACATACCGGATTAAACTTCGGAACATGGGAGGTAGACATGAAGATTCGCAGAATTGATCATGTGGGTATCATTGTAGAGGACCTTGCTGCTGCAAAAGGGTTTTTTCTTGAACTTGGATTAAAGGTGCTGGGTGAAGCAGAAGTGGAAGGCAAGTGGGTGGAACAGATCATTGGGCTCACAGATGTCAGGGAGACGGTTGCCATGCTGGGAACATCGGATGGCGAGGCAACGCTGGAGCTGGTCAAATTCCATACTCCCATAGATGAAAAAGGAATTCAGTCCTCTTATGCAAACACCCTGGGGATCCAGCATATTGCATTTGCGGTTGAAGATATTGAAGCCATTGTCGCCAAATTGAAAAAGAAAGGCGCAGAACTCTTTGGCGAGATACAAAACTATGAGAACATTTATAAATTATGCTACATCCGCGGACCAGAGGGAATTATCATAGAGCTGGCGGAGAAAATCAATTAATACGAAAAAGCACTGCGGTTGCAGTGCTTTATCGTTGTTACGGCAGTTCAACCGTCATCGGTTTAAGCTCCTTCGCCGGGACGAAGTGAGAAAAATCAAATTGGAGGATGGTGTTTTCCAGCTTGAATTTCTTTATTTGTTCATCTCCATTTAAATCGAATGTGGATTGGAAGTGCGCTGTCTTTTTATTGATCGTTTCCACCTTGTTCAGGTGAATCCCATGATTTTTAGGCGGGAATGGATTTTCAGGATCCATTTTTCCGATATACGCCTTATCTACCAGGAGGAAATTATACTGCAGGTTATTTTCAATCATTCCAAGTTTATCTTGGCTCAACTTCTCAGGGAGGCCTGTCATTTGATAATCAATGACTAGCTTTTCGCCTTTTTGCACAATATTATTCACATGCAGCCCTAAATCAAGCCGCTTGCTTTTTAAGACGAATGATTTTTTGTTCAATAATTGTTCTGCCGTTGGATCTGCGATATTGGTCTGCACATGGAATGTTAGCGAATGAATATTTGGATTCAGCTTGTTCATTTCTATGCGGATCGTGCGGTGGTAACCGTCTTTCTGTTTGGATTCCTCCGTGACTGTTCCGTTTCCAAACCGATAGACCTTTCCTTTCTCATCGATTGCCTTTGTTATCCTGATCTCATCGTTCTTGTACTTTTGCAAGGTCTCGTAGATAAGCGAAGACGACGCCTTTGCGGTAAGAACCTCTTTCAACCGAATTTTCACATCATCCCCCGGGTACTCCATCATCTGGTTTATAGCGAGTGTGCTGTTTTTCTCTTGCTGAATCGGGATATTAAACTTCCACTCCCCTTTGATTCCGTTGATATTGTGAATCGTTACCGGAAGGGTTGAGTTCTCCCTGAATGTTTTATACGGATAATTCATTTTCCATTGAAAGTTATAGCCGTTTTCGACTTTCTTGATGTCCGTTGATTTCCCATTCAGCCAAGGGTCATGATCCCCTTTGTTGTGTTCAAAATTCACGTCAAAACTTACTTCCCCTTTTTCGTTATGCCCTTTTTCAACACCTTCATCTACATATCCCGTAACGGACACCACGTTTCCATCAAAGTAGGCGCTCGTCAGTTTGACCTTCACTCCTTTTTTTGTCATGGTTTGGTTCAATTCAGTGACTGCATTCTGTCTGGCCAGCTCCAAACCTGCTGTATCATTGAACTCCTCAAAAATCCCGCCTATTAAAGGGGTTTGGGCCAATACTTTGTTCATTGTCGGGTTAATAAATCCTGAAGCAGCAGTGAGTCCCAGGATGGCGGCGGCCGTCACCGCTGACGCCCAAACCCTCTTCCTTCCCTTTTTCCGACGATCCGTTTGATTCAGCCCTTTATTTATCGCATCAAATACTTTCTCTTTTGGTACAGGTATTTGCTCAATGGCCATTTTCATTTTCTTGTTATCCATGGCACTGGCCCTCCTCATCTTTATAGGACTTTTTTAATTCCGCTTTCCCCCTGCTTAAATACGTTTTCACGGTGCTCTCCGGAACGTCCATGACACTGCTGATCGTTTTGATCGAGTAATCGTAATAGTAGAATAGAATAATGGCCGTACGGTAATTCTCTTTCAGCTCCTGGACGGCATTGAGTAGCTGCAGCGATCCTTCTATGTCAGAATTGGCCTGACCGGGCAGGTTGGACAAGATTTCATCACTCAGCGGAACTACATTGCTTTTTCTTTTTAAAATCTGTCCTGAACATCGAATGACAATTCTCGTGAGCCAGGTTGTAAAATACTCCGGCTGTTTCAGCGAATGGATCGAAGTAAAAGCCTGATAGGCTGCCTCCTGGATCACATCCAGCGCATCTTCCTCATTGCGCACATAAAGATAGGCCGTGCGGTATATCCTTTCATAATGCTGCTGAACCAGCTTTTCAAAAGCGCTCTTATTCCCCTTGATCGCTTTTTTCACCAGCCGGCGGCTTTCCATTTCCATCTGTTTTTGCCCCCCTTTACTTATTAGTGGGATTTACTTTCGGTAAAAGTTTCAGATAGCTGAATTATTTTTGGAACTGTAATAGACTTTAGTGTACCTTCCTGCTACAGCTATAGTTAACTCCCTTCTTTTCTTTAATTCAAAAAAATTTGTCCACCTTTAATTTCTTATCGACTTATTGTCCCTCGCATAATAAATAAAAAGCAGGCTCCTTATCAGGAACCTGCTCCTTCTTTAACTCTACCTGTATAATAGGTAGATAATAATTTGATAACTTCCCCATGAACGAACGGAAGCTCCAACTACCTTATAGAGGAGTATTATTTAATAATTCTTCTTTCTTTCTATCAAATTCTTCCTGAGTTATAACTCCCATATCTAACAATTGCTTATACTTTAATATCTCATCAGCAGCACTAAAAAACACCTTTTGTTCCTTAAACATCACCTTATCATTTGAGAGGTCTTCTTCTACATCCGTAAACTCTGCATCAATAAAATCCGGCATTTCTCTTTTCATATTTTGTAAGTCTCTGTCCAAATCATCCTTGGAGTAATTATTTACCGACTCATATAATGTAGTTCTTAATCGGGTGCCCATTGGTTTCATAGAAGCATAGGTTAATCCACCTGAAATAACACCACCCAATAATGGGATGGCTTTTGATACTCCCTGGGCGAAGGTTTTTTTTGTCACCTTTACTCCTATGGTGGACGCTACTTTTTTAAAAATCGGGTAATAGATTGTCTTCATTAATGCCTTTTGAGGGAGCTTTTTTAACACCTGTTGTGCTACTTTTGAAGATAATACCTTTAATGCTGAAGCAGTACCGCCCACACCAAACATAACTCCTAAAAATAAAGTAAGCTCTCCTCTTACTCTTTCTGCATCTACTTGGTCATCTTCCCACAAATCTTTATACCCATATATATAGGCTAATTCTTGAGCTAATCTCAAGGAAACCCCATAAAATTGAAGAGTATCTGCTGGAATGGTAGCTGCCATTGCCAAACCTCCAGGTAATCCAGCTGCAAATGATGCCCCCGTACTTTGAAGAGTTCTTTTCTCTATTAAGGATTTAGCCAATTTATCTAACGTATTAATATTTACTCCTGCTTCAATAGGACCTTTTTCCAATACTATTACAAGATCATTGTATTCTATTTGGTCTGCCAAGATTTTGGATAAAAACTCCGTCCGATTCACCTTAACTCCTGGTACTTTTAATGCGTTTGTTATAATTAACTCTAATGAATTACTTTTCTCTGTGTTGCTCAAAACTTTGACTTCCTTTCGCAAAGATTTCATCCTTATATTCAGGATAATCTTTTTGTGAATTTTACTAATTACATATTTCGATAAATTTCTCACATTTTCCTTCTAAGATTGATTATTTTTTAGAATCTATAACTTAATGTCTAATTCACATGATTTGCCTTTACCATTAAATTAATTTAAAAATAAGCAAGCATGCTAAACCATTTAGCTAAGTCTCTCCATATATAGAAAAAAGTGTCCCTAAAAGTAATTAAAGGAACACACTTGTATTTCAGGCGGGAATGGAAATAACGATTGGTCAATTAACCAAGGACACAGAATCTGTTCAAAAGATCTATTCTCAATTCTCTTCTGTTAAGTTCGACTTACATTTTTCTTTTTTGATTTGTTCTTTCTCATCATAACTATAACTACTACGATAAAAATGCGATGATAGAAATGTAAGGGTAACCTGAAGTTTGTGCAGAATATAAGATTTTATCGATTTCACTGATATTACGTGCAGTATATGGAGGATTCGAGAATACTAAGTAGTCTTTGTATTTATCATCTAATACCATCTTCCCTCCTACTATTCCTGCAGCAAAGGCATTATATATAAATATGACTGTCCCAATGATAAGCAAAATATAATACTTTAGTGTGTTTTCATGTCTTCTCCTCCTCTTCTCTAAGGAACATATTTAAACTTTATTTTCTTTCTTGGGAAACGATATCAGTAACACTTTAAAGCCCAAAATAATTAATGATTTCCCGTTTGTAATTAAGTCTGTCATTGATTTTTTGTAATAGGTCAATGTCATGTGTATACGTTTTTCCTGTCTCACGCATTTCCTGATATAAATCTAAATAGGGAAGGTTATTTTCAATTGCGTTCTTTATTTCATTTTCAACATCATAGGCAACTTTTTTAAATTTGACTTCCGCAACTCCCGTTTTATCCATTTCAAGAACCGCATACTGAGCACGCAGGTCAGGACGAAACTTGTTCCACTTATTAAAAGGCTGTCCGACAGATCCTGGATTAATAATTAATTGGCCATTGCTGCTATAGCGTAAAATTTGCTGATGGGTATGAGCATAAATCGCAATATCATCATCTTCATTTACAAATAACTGATCAAAGTTTTCCTGGCTATTCGTAGGCCATAAATCTCCACCATAATTTTTACTATGTAAATTATGGCTAATGCTGATGGAAAGGCCATTCACTTGTTTTGTAAGGTGTAAAGGCAGCTTCTTAATCAATTGTATATGATGATCATCCAAATTTTCACACAGGTATTGAACCAGCCTGGAAACATAAATATCCGTTGCGTTTTCTAAATCAATGTCCTTATCCAATACATCAAGGAAGCAGTCTTCCCAGTTTCCTTTTACGAATGTAGTAATATTCACACTGTCTAATAGTTCAAATAAGTTATTTCCTCCAGGGCCGGGCATGATTAAATCACCTAAAAACCAATAGTCAGTAACACCATCTTTGATGCAGTCTTCGATCACTGCTTTTAAAGCACTGGCGTTCCCGTGGACATCTGCCAACAATGCAATCTTATGTTTCATGATTTGTCCTCCTGCAAGCTTATCTAAAAAAACGAACATTCCCATTCTACCATTAGTTGGTAATTCGTGTGAGTTTTTTCAAAAAAAATAGCGGAACCAGTATCACCTGATTCCGCTAGCAATTATATTGAATAGGACTACTTCTACAGTTCCCCCATACCCTCAAGATTCTCTGACTCAAAGGTATCGAGCAGCGCACGCACTTGATCTGTTGACTTAGTGCTCATCAATTGATTTCTTAATTCACCTGCGCCTCGAAATCCTTTGACGTAGATCTTGAAAAAGCGGTGGAGAGCCGTAAACGGGCGCAGCTCCAAGTGTGAGTATTTATCATAGAGACCCAGATGCAATCGTAAGAGACCGAGCAATTCCTTACTGCTGTGAGCTTTCGGCTCCTTTTCAAAGGCAAATGGATTATGGAAGATGCCGCGTCCGATCATTACTCCATCGATACCATATTGTTCTGCGAGCTTCAAGCCCGTTTGACGGTCAGGAATATCCCCATTGATCGTTAAGAGGGTGTCGGGTGCCACTTCGTCACGAAGCTTCTTAATCTCCGGTATCAGCTCCCAATGAGCATCTACCTTACTCATTTCTTTTCTTGTTCGCAAATGAATAGATAGATTGACAATATCTTGTTTCAAGATGTGTTTCAGCCACTCTTTCCATTCGTCTACTTCCGTGAAACCAAGCCTTGTCTTTACACTTACGGGCAATCCTCCTGCTTTGGCTGCTTGAATTAACTCTGCCGCAACTTCCGGACGAAGGATAAGGCCGCTTCCCTTCCCATTCTGTGTCACATTCGGTACAGGACAGCCCATATTGATATCGATCCCCTGAAAGCCCATTTCCGCCATACCGATACTCATTTTACGGAAGTTTTCAGGATTATCTCCCCATATATGAGCGACCAGTGGCTGTTCGTCTTCAGTAAACGTCAAACGCCCTTTAACACTTCGAATTCCTTCAGGATGACAATAACTATCACTGTTTGTGAACTCTGTAAAAAACACATCGGGCCTCGCTGCTTCACTTACGACATGACGGAAAACAACATCCGTCACTTCTTCCATTGGTGCCAATATAAAAAATGGCCGTGGTAAATCACGCCAAAAATTGTCTTTCATGTTGTAATCCATATCCTCTCATGATGGGATACTTAATGAACCCCTTATCCCAAAATTAAAAAGCATGATGTCCCTGCTTCCTTTACATTTATACCATGCTTAAACACTTATTATCAAACAGATTTGTCTGCCTCTATCAACCATTATTCCACTTTTCGAGTTAAAATAAAGTTTCACCAAAAAAATACTGAAAAGAAAATGGTAAAAAAATAAATTTACCAGGAAAAGAACTTTTTAGCGAAATCAGAATTGGACTCCTAAATACAAAGAAGGCCACTCCCGGTTTATGGAGTGGCCTTCTTACCTGCTTATTTTGATATCATTTGATCAATATACTTCTTAATCGCCTCTGCGTTCCCCGACACTTCTTTTTCTCTCTTCTCATCTTTTTTCAATTTTGCCAGTGCTTTATCGAGGACTTCTTGTTCTAAAGCTTGGGGGATGACGACAACTCCATTTGCATCCCCAACGATGATATCACCAGGATTCACAGCTGTTCCGCCACAGGAAATCGAAATATTGATTTCCCCAGCCCCAACGTTTGCGCTCGATGCAACGGCTGCGCCTCTTGCGAACACAGGGAAATTCAGCTTCTTGATGTCAACAATGTCCCGAATCACACCGTCGACCACGAAAGCATGTGCGCCGAGAGTTTGCGCCATCCCAATAATAAAATCGCCCGCAATGGCACGATATTGATCTCCTTTTGTATCAATGACAAGCACATCCCCAGATTTAGCTTCACGGATTGCTTTGAGAAGTACCAGGTTATCCCCCACAGGAATCTTCACGGTTAGTGCCCTTCCCGCCATCTTATAGCCTTCTTCAAGAGTTTTGATCGCTGGATCCATATTGTTGAGACCATTCATACAATCTGAAATACAGGTGGTAGGAATATTCATAAATGCCTTTATGATTGGTTCCATAACCTTCTCCTTCTTCTAACCTATTTCCTTCATTATATGGTTTTATCAAATATGTTTAAATATTGAAAAAATTATAGATAGTTATAAGAGAAGTTTATGGACCACACTAAGTGATATATCAAATAGAGTATGATTATGGCGTAAACAGTTTCCACTGCCCTTCAGATACCACTTCGACCGCTCCATCGATCACTTTGATGGCAGTCTGATCATCCATGGCATACGCCGGCCCTTGAATCCCGGCTGCCCAATTCTCTGCGTTAGCCATCGTGTTATATGGCAGCATCTCGTGTTCCAGGTGCGGAAACATGGCAAAATCAACCAGATTCAGCCCTTCATCGCCTCCGCTGGGTGGAGTCCAGTTAACGAAGAATTCCCCGATGTTCGGTGCCATCACCATGCTCCCGGCACTCAATCCGACATAGACTGAATCCAGCGATGGCAAGAGTTCTGCCAGTCCGGACTGTTTCATCCAGTAACTCAGATACAATGGATCACCTCCATCCACTAACAGAACGTCAGTCTCCTTCACCATTGGAACCCAATGCTCTTTACCGAGGCTCGGCAGCGTCGAGAGTTCTAGCACTCCCATAGACTTCCAGCCCACCTCACACATCGGTGCTCCGGATTGTCCATTCAAGAACTTCCATGCGTTCCATGCACCACCGGGTATGGCGTACACCGCCGTTGGTATACAGAGAGCGCTGGACTCTTCAATCGGCTTGTCCATCATGTCAACCAGCGCATCACGAATGCTTTTGTTACTGATGCCACCAGATGTAAGCAGAAGTTTCATTGCCTTCAACTCCTCGTCTTTTTGAGTAACTGACGTTTGCTTCTTCTGACTTTTTAAAATGTGTATGCGGACTCTAACACGGGCAGCTTTGCCTGATACAAGAATCAAACCGGCCCGAAATGGTTGTTGTTATCTTAATGTTTATATGAGGGTGCAGCCTGAGTCAAGAGAAAATTAAGCAGGTATTGAAAGGTTCATGTTGAAATGTAAGTTAGCCAGAACACATGCCGCAAATGTATTTTGTTTTGACCAAAGAGATTAAATTGGAGGGAATAGCAAATGGAAGCAAAGACGCTTTTATTAGAGCAATGGGCAAGCTGTTTAGATCAAGAAGAATGGTTTCCGCCGCTTGAAAAAGTGCTGGAGGATATCACTTTTGAACAGGCACTTTGGAAACCAGCGGATGAGGATATGAACTCCATTTGGGAACTGGTTTGCCACTTACTTTTCTATGAAAAAAGATATCTGTTGCGATTTCTCGGGGAAACAGAGAATGAACCGCAGGCAGAAAATAATAAAGCTACATTCCGACTACCGGCTGAGACGATGGAAAATTGGGAGAAAACCAAAGAAGAATACTTTTATGTTCATCGCGAACTTGAAAAAACACTGGCAAAATCAGAACATGCAGATATGTATAGGCAGGTCCCGGGAGAAGATTTTCCATTAGTGCTTGAAATGAAGAGTTTAGCCATGCACGGCGCATATCATATCGGTCAAGTTGTGCTCCTCAGTAAATTGCAAGGCGCTTGGGGAGGAAAACGCAGCTTCTAAATAAGCTATATCAGTCCAGAATTATCCTCAACGCTTGGATCAGAAGCAGGGAGCTGTTCAAGAAGTACCTTTGGAGCTCTTGAAAGTGCTGCTTTGTGTGCTGGGCTAAAACCAAACCCTGTTGTCAGGGTTTTTAATTTTGGCTCCTTTAATTATAAGGCTCTTTTTATAAAGATTTTTTCTTTCAACTCTGCTCCAACGTGACTAAACACTAACAAGATTTAACAAAGGTTTTAGGGCATAATAAATTTCACCAATTATACCTTTTAATTGATGGACTCCCAAATCTGTATTAGTCATTATGATTAAACCGTTTCCTAAATGAGGATAGGCTGCCATCATACATTGAAATCCTAATCCCCATCCCAGTGATGAAATTTCAATTTCTTCTTCTGAACCGTCCAAAAACACCCCAAGTCCAGTCCAGCTTTTACACCCCTGTGAGCTGATCATGTCTTTTACTTTATTTGCAGAAATTCCAATCCTGCTTTTATTATGGAGTGCATTCATTAATTCAAGAAGTAATTGAGATAAGTCTGAAGTAGTTGTCCAGAGTCCTGAGGCTGCGGGATAAGGATATATTGGATATTTCCCATCTGCTAATTCACTTTCTTTGTTATGACCAGAAGAAAAATCCGCGTCTATCTCTTCAGACTTATTTTGTATAAATGTGCTATTTGTCATTTTTAGTGGTTGAAATATTAGTTCTTTAACAACTTTTTTAAAAGGTTTCCCAGTCACATCTTCAATGAGCTGCTGTATAATACAAAATCCTGCATCTGAATATTGAAAGTCGCTCCCTGGTTTATACTTAATTTCAATAGGTGCTTTACAATATGGTGTAGTTCCTTCTAATATTTCTGCTATTGAAGAGATCCCTGTATTAGAGGTTAGTTCCATAAAACTTTCTTCAGAATCCATAACTCCAGATTGATGGCTCAGCAAGTGCCGTAATGTTATTCCTTTTTTGTCGGCCAAATTATTATAGGGGCCTTTCCACGATTTTAATCTTTTGTTAACATCCTCATCCAAATCGAGAATACCTTCTTCTGTTAACTTCAAAACGAGTAACGCTGTTAAAAACTTACTGATTGAACAAGCATTAAAAATAGAATTATTGTTCACTTTTTTGTTGGTTCCCACTTCTAGCAAACCGTAATTTTCAATTCGGCTAATTTGACCACTATTGATTAAAGAAACGCTTAGACCAATAACATTATGGTGCTTCATACAATCTTTAATATTTATATGTGATTGAAGCATAAACCCTCCCGCTTTTTATAACAACAATACTATAAATGATAGTTTAAATTCTCGAAAAGCTCCTGTACATAATGTTATTCCTCACCCACCAAACGAAGAATAATAAAGAAGATGCGGGTTACATATCGGCCAGCAAAGATCCACTACCTAAAGGAGCAACGGCGGTGATTGATATGTTCTATGGATTTTTTACAATTATTTTCAAGCCCTCAACTCCTATGGAAAATAAAGTATAATTATTTTGTAACAAAAATAATAAAAGTTACAGGGGTGTGTTTACTTTTTGTCATACGGAAGCTGTTGAAATGATAAACAATGGGATGAATATAATCCATCTTCAAAAATGGCTGGCTTATAGTTCACCAGAAATGACTTTGGCCTATGCAAAAAATTTAGATAGGACACTAAAGGAACATTTGATGAGATATACCAAAAATCAGAAATGTATAATAGAAAATAAGTTTCATATAGAGGTGGAATTATATGCCTAAAATCGATAATATGTTAGCCATTCTATGGATGCTTCGTTCAGGTGAAAAAATTACTGCAAAACAAATCTCAGAAAAGTTAGAGATGAATATAAGGACTGTGTATCGTTATATTGATACCATTTCAACAAGTGGCGTACCTATAATTTCAGAACCAGGGCATAATGGTGGATACACTTTGTTGAACAATTTTATTGAGGCTCCTCTTTTCTTTGATTATGAGGAGCAAACTTCACTAGTTCATGCTGCTGTTTTTGCAGAAGAAGCCGGCTATTATGGAGGTGAAGCACTAAATAGGGCCATTTCAAAACTAAGTAAATATTCAAATCAAGAGCAGGATACAAAGATAAACCAACATTTAACTAGTATTGAAGTTATAAGCCGAATAAGTCCACTCTCTATGGAACCTTTTTTGAAGGAGTTGGAGCAGGCCGTAGCTGACCGGTACTCAGTACAAATTCTTTACCCTAAAAGTAGCGAAAAGCAATTGAATGATAGATTGGTCGATCCGTACAGAATTATCTATTGGAATAATAAGTGGTATGTGATTGGATATTGTCATCTTAGGAATGATATCCGTAGTTTTAGAGCAGATCGAATTGAAAGTCTGATGCTCTCCGAAATTAAGTTTAACCGGCCAGAAAATTTTTCAGCACGTGACTTTTTTATGAAAAACCTCCTTCCAACTACAGAAGACAAGGAAGGGATTACTTCTTTAGTTATTAATGGAAATGAAAGTACGCTGAATGATGTTTGCCAACATTGGTTTTTAGGACATTATTTGCAAGAACGGACTTCAAATCAAGCCGTTTTTTTTCTTGAAAAAGATATAGTACATACATACGTACCTTACTTACTTTTACCGTACAACAAATCGATTAAAGTTATTGAGCCAATAAGTCTTAAGAAAAGACTTATTGAAGTTCTGTCGGAATTAATAGAATTTCATCAAGTATAAAACTTCCCTGACGTTAGCTGTCAGGGAAGTTTTATTATAATTGCAATATCAATGGTGATTGGGAGTGTTATTGGATGCAAACGAAAAAAGTTTTTCTATATGTATTTAATACAATGTCGGACTGGGAATATGGATATTTGATTGCTGAATTAAACTCAGGAAGATATTTCAAAAAAGATTTAGCACCTTTAAAAGTAATTACAGTAGGAGCTAATAAAGAAATGATTACTACGATGGGAGGACTGGGCATAAAACCGGACATTTCCCTTGATGAATGTACTCTTGAGAGTAAAGATCTTTTAATTTTACCAGGAGGAACTACTTGGAGTGAAGAAATTCATCAGCCTATCTTGGAAAGAATCGGCCAGGCTTTAAAGCTTGGAACAATTGTTGCTGCCATTTGTGGTGCAATTGAGGCCCTTGCGAATATGGGATACTTAGATACTAGAAAGCATACAAGTAATAACATGGAATACACTAAAATGGTATGCCCTAACTATAAAGGAGAAAAGTTCTATGAGATGGGATCTGCGGTATCTGATGGGAATTTAGTTACTGCATCAGGAATAGCTCCTCTGGAATTCGCGCTGGAAGTACTGAAAAAATTAGATGTATTTGCATCAGATACATTACATGCATGGTATAACCTGAATAAGACTCATAAACCTGAATACTTCTTCGAGTTAATGAATTCAATAAATTAATGAAGTAACTGAAAAGCTCAATTTCTCTATTTTGATTGCAGAGAAGTTGGGCTTTTTAATTTGGAATTTCCTTTTTATAAGGGATCTAATCCATTTTCTCCTTTTGCAAATCCAGCGAAAATGCTATACGTTATGAGTAGTTATTTACATATTAGAAAGGACGAATATCCGGTGGGTAGATGGCGAGGTTCAGTTGAGGAATAGGAGATCAATGAAAGGAGGAAATGTTTTGTGAGTGAGAAAGAAAAGATTTTTTATGAACGCGGAACGGAGGAACTGAAATTAAAAACTACGGTTGCCCAAAAACTGGTACGGGAATTGAATCATTGCGATGTCGAAGATGAAGAAAAGAAAGATGAAATCATCAGGGAATTGTTTGGAGGCGTCGGTGAAAAGCCAAGCCTTGAAGCTAATTTTCAATGTGACCTGGGCGACAATATTCATGTGGGCGACAACTTCTATGCCGGTTACAACTGTACCATTTTGGACATGGCAGAAGTCACAATTGGTGACAACTGCATGATTGGCCCCAATGTGGGGATATATACGGCAGGTCATTCCATTGCACCGAAGGATCGTAATAAGACGGGATATGCCATCCCCATTACCATCGGAAATGACGTATGGATTGGCGGCAGCTGCGTCATCCTGGCCGGAGTGACAATTGGTGACCATTCCGTTGTGGCAGCAGGTTCTGTTGTGACGAAAGATGTTCCTCCAGATACGGTTGTGGCTGGAAACCCTGCAAGGGTAATAAGACCGATTTAACACAAAAAGGCAGCGAAATGCTGCCTTTTCCTATGGTTTATTCACACTGAAAGTCTTCCCTCAATAACCCCATTACGATCGTATCGTAATATTTCCCGTTAATATAGGAATGGTTCCTCAAGCGACCTTCCACTTGAAAACCGCACTTCTCATAAGAACGAATGGCTCTCATATTCCCACTCCAGGTGTCCAACTGAATACGTTCCAAATTCATCGTTTTGAATAAAAAACCGATCATAATTTTCATCGCATCTGTGCCATAGCCTCTGCCCCAATACTCTTTGTGGCCGACCCCGATTCCCACCGTACAGCGCCTGGCAATCATGTTCAGTTCCCGGTATCCGATGGATCCAATATGTTCCGGAGCTTCTTCCAAAGTATAAATGGAAAACTCCCCTGTCTCCCGTTTATCCAATTTAATGATCGATTGTTCGTAGTCTGCTTCAATTTTTTCCATTGGTACATTGCTGAGGCGAAAAAAACCTGTACCAGCTTCGAACCGCGCGGTTTCCTCATCATTCCGCCAGTTATACGTTCGTTTAAAATCGTCGAGTGACACTGGCCGCAGTTCGACCTTTTGTCCAGTCATCATGAATAACATCCCGTCCTTTTTTTCGTTTTTTATAAATAGTAATCTGGTCATAAAAACGTTGCATGCGTACCATAAGCGTCACATCCCTTCAGAAAAATAACTTTCCCATTTACTATTCTTATTTCAGCAATGATTCCCTGCTGTTTCTAAAAAGTGACTTCAAATTTCTCTTCCAGTCACAGAATCATTATGGTCCCGGAGTAATGAAATGAAATATGACGGCCGTGCATGTCTGCCTCTCGATTAGACGTCACCAGACAAAATGGATGAACCGAGGCACGGGGCATTTCTTTTAAAATGACCGGAAAGCGATTGTTATCCGGCTTCATCCACTTGAACGCATCCAAGTGATTGACCGGAACCAAAAGCGTCCAATTTCCACAGCTTCCATACATAACCAGCTCCATAAAAAAAGATCAGTCCAGTAATGGACCACTCTAACGAAAGATTACAACAGCACACCTGTAATTCATTACCGATTTGCCGCCCCTACATTTTAAAAAAAGTAGGTTTTCCCCTTAACGGGAACCTGCTTTTTCTTTTAAAATTATCTGGGATACTACCTCAACGTGTGTGGATTGTATGTGGCAACACATGAGATGTTGGTGATTTTAAAAAGCACATTTCATTAGGATTGTTTCTTTCCATAGACAAGTGATATGTGCTTTTTAGTATTATATTTACAGGTACCTATTCAACTAAAGGGCAGGTTAGTGCTCTAGCCAGCTAGTTTGGCTTAAAGACCACAAGGGTAAATAGAGATAGATCTAGATGTAGGGGAGCAATTGAAAATGAAATAACAAAGAAAGAGATATATTGTGAAACTCGAACGCAAAAGATCAAATGCGACGATTGTGATTTCCGGTTTCCGGTCATAAGCCTTACATCAAGGCATTGATTTAGTTAACCATCCATAAGTACACGATAGAGTTCACGCTTGCATTATTTACAACAATTTTATAACGAAAAACTATCGATCAATGCGAATTGTTGAACAGGATTTTGGCTATTCCACTATCTTAATATAAAAATCCCATGAAGAAGTGATCTGGAAAGTGTGAATACTAATATTATTAAAGGAGGTTCATTTATGCCGTTCATTGATGTAAACGGAACTACGCTTTACTACCAGGATACCGGTCCAAAAGATGCACCAGCCTTGGTTTTCAGTCACTCATTATTCTTTAATAGTCGAATGTTTCATAAACAAGTGGAACGGTTTGCTGGTGAATACAGAGTCATTTGTTATGATCATCGGGGGCAAGGGAAAAGTGCTAAAGATACGTTGGACATGCTTGATTTGGATACATTGACAGAGGATGCGGCAGCACTTATTAAAGAGCTTGTTTTAGGCCCCTGTCATTTTGTAGGTAACTCTATGGGGGGCTTTATTGCTTTGCGTCTGGCTGCAAGGCATCCAGAACTCCTTATTTCATGTACAGTGCTGGGGACATCCGCTGAAGAAGAATATAAAATAGATGAATTTCAGCCAATTGTTGAGCATCTACAGTATTATGGAGGCAAGCCCATGTCCCAAACTTTGATATACATTATGTTTGGAGACACGTCACTTGAAGATCCGTCTTTTGCGAATGAACTCAATTTCTGGAAGGATCACATAGAGGGTTTAGATCGTACGATTGGCGATGCTGCGTATCAGGTGGTTCATCGCAAACGAATACTGAGTGAACTAAATGAAGTGGATGTTCCGATGTTGGCGATTGCAGGAGCTGAAGATCATGCCTATACGGTTGAACAGTCGAATAAAATTGCAGTCACGGTAAGAAATGGTATGTGTAAAGTCATTGCCAACGCGGGCCATTCTCTGGCACTTGAAACTCCGGAAGAAGTTAATTCGTTACTTGCTGAACATTTCCGTAATTCCGGTAAGTATTATTCAGAATAAGCATTGCAAAAAAAAGGGTTGTTTTGTGCCTGAATTAAAATATACCTTTAAAACTAGAAATCTCTTTCTTGTTACACACAAAAGATTTTTTAAGATACTGCGGCCATGTTTGGCGGCTTTTTTCTTTATTGTTCTTTATACTTTCTTAGTTATGGAAGAATTAAAGAACGGAACGGAACTGTCATATTGGCAACTTCTTTTAAGATTGTGAAGGAATGTACTTACGCTAACGGGTGCATTAGCTGAAAATCGAAGCTGTCTTTAAGGCAGCTTTTTCTTATGGAACTAAAGGGGCAGATTAGTTGAATAAGCAATGGAATAAAAAAACTCGCTACTTTAGCGAGTTTTTTGCCCTTCATGTCCAACATGAAGAAAGGCTAGTTATTCAATTGTATTTTTCATTGCATTGTACATATTTTCTACGTGTTCATCGACTTTATCTCGTGACATGCGTAGTCGTTCTATCGAAGTTCCATATCCAATTTCTTGTTTACCCTCTTCCAATCCTTTAAAAATCCCATCTGCGAAATCATCTAACGGCTCACCATGAGTATGCAACCCTGCTCCGCCTAAATCTGTATTCACTGCTGGTGGAGCAACTTCAATTACTTCTACAGATGAATCAGAAAGTTGGTGTCGTAAACTCATTGTAAATGAATGAAGTGCCGATTTCGTTGCTGAATAGATCGGAGCAATGGCAAACGGAGTAAAAGCTAACCCAGAAGTGACGTTAATGATAGTCGCTTCTTCTTTTGTAGAGAAAAATCGAGAAAATAGTATAGACAGATGGAAAGGTGCTTCAATGTTTGTTGTGATTTCTTTATTGAAGTAATTCCAATTGTTCTTCGCATCTGTTTTTAACACATTAAAGCGTTGTTGAATCCCTGCATTGTTCACTAACACATTCACTTCTGGATAGTTCTCTGTTACCCAATCAAACAATGATATACGCTCAGATTCAGTGCTCAAATCACTTACATGAGTAATAAGGTCTGGGAATTTTTCTTTTGCATTTTGAAGTACATTTTCACGTCGACCAGTAATGATAACTTTATTTCCCGCCTTTATAAAGCGTTCTGCAAAAGCTAATCCTATCCCAGCACTTCCACCTGTAATAAGTATTGTATTTCCTGATAGTTTCATTTTAGTTCCTCTTTTCCAATTATTTTCTTCACTTAATAAAAACTAATTTATACTTTTCCTGTAACAGGTCGTTTTGTATAACGTGTAATTTTTAAGTCAATTCTCTTTAAAGATTCTGTCATTAATGAAATTTCATCTAGCACTGACTGCTTGTGGTTCCTCATCATTTCAAGTCGGAGTTCAATGGTTTTGTCTCCTTCTACAACCCAATCAATATATTGCTTAATACCACTAATGGGCATGTGCGTATTTTTTAAACAAATAACGGTTTCAAGGAGTGAAATTTGATCTTCTGAAAATAACCGCCTACCTGCCTCATCCCGCTCAATTAGTGGCAGCAGTCCCTTTTTTTCATAATAACGTAACGTTGATTCTGTAATATTGAATTTTGCTGCAGCTTCGCTAATTGAACAATATTTCATCGGGAGACCTCCAAATTTTATCTTTCTTTGTCGACAGGATTATGATACAACTTAAACCGTGGTTTAAGTCAACAAAAAAACTAAAAAACTAAAAAATTTTAAATTCTGTACCAGTAAATGAATTCAGACATTTCGTCACAAAAGGTAAATCAAAGGAAAACAACATTTCTTTAAATTGAGATAATAATGTGAACCACAACAGTTAAATCGTTAATAATTCCTCACTAAAAAACAAAAATGTGAAAAGGTGAACTTAAACTAACGGGTGCGTTTGTTGAAGAAGCAAATAAAAAAACAGCTGCCATAGCTGCTGTTTTTTTAATCATCCCAGACCTCATCCATCAGGTCTTCGATTTCTTTTCTCAATTTTTCTGTTTCCTCTTTATCAACTACGATCTTATCATCCTTAAAATAGATGACGTCACCGACCTTTGCCTGTTTGGGAAGTGATGATTTAAGAATATCTTTGGTTTCATTGCCGATCTCGATGACAGCATACTCGCCTTCAAAGCGGTCAATAATCCCCTTAATTTTCTTCATTACCTTTTCTCCGTTTTTACAGATAACGTGCTAGTTACCTGTAAACTGGACGGCAGTATTTGCATAAACTACAACTTCGTAAATCCTCTTCAAGGAACATAAAAAGGCAACTCCCATAAGGGTTAGTTGCCTTCTTTTAAAATGAGTTGCGAGATACACTCCACATGCGTCGTCTGCGGAAACATATCGACCGGCTGGACTTCAGTAGTTTTAAAACCACCATCTTCCAGGATTCTTAAATCCCTCGCAAGCGTCGATGGATTACAGCTCACATACACCACTCGCTTCGGCTTCATTTCGATGATGGTTTGAAGCAGGGCTTCGTCGCAGCCTTTTCTAGGCGGGTCGACGACGATGACGTCTGGGGTGATGCCTTGTTCTTTCCATTTTGGAATGACAACTTCGGATTCACCGACTGCAAACTCGGCGTTGTCCATTCCGTTTAGTTCGGCATTTCGGCGCGCGTCTTCAATCGCTTCCGGTACTATTTCTACTCCGTATACCTTTTTTGCTTTTTGCGCCAGGAACAGAGAAATTGTTCCGATGCCGCAATAGGCATCGATGACGGTTTCATCTCCTGTCAGCTCCGCATATTTCAGAGCCTGGTCGTACAAGACCTTCGTTTGCTGCGGATTGATCTGATAGAACGAGCGGGCGGAGATGGCGAATTTGATGTCGTCGATGTAATCGTAAATATATTCAGAGCCCCAGAGGACTTTCGTTTCGTCTCCGAAGATCACGTTTGTACGCCGTGTGTTCACGTTTTGCACGACCGATTTGATCTGTGGAATGGTCGATACGATATCATCCACAATCTTTTTGCGGTTCGGCAGTTCTTTTCCATTCGTCACGAGGACGATCATCAGCTCGTTCGTCGTTTTGCCATAACGGGCGATGATGTGGCGGATAATGCCTTTGTTGCGCTTTTCTTCATACGGAGAGATGCCGTACTTGTTCAGGATGTCCTTGACCGCCTGGATTGCTTCATCGGCGGTATCTCCTGTAATGATGCAACTGTCCATCTCTACAATCTCGTGGCTTCGCTTTTGGTAGAAACCGGTGATGAGCCGGCCGTCTCGTTCACCGACCGGCACCTGGGCTTTGTTGCGGTAACGCCAAGGCTCGTCTCCCATGCCAAGCGTTGGAAGCACCGGAACGTTTTCCAGTTTTCCAATCCGCTGCACCACGTCCTCGACCTGCTTGCGTTTGAACTCCAGCTGGCCTTCATAAGACAGATGCTGCATCTGGCAGCCTCCACACCATTTATAGATCGGGCATGGCGGTTCGACCCGCTGCCCGCTTTCTTCGGTTAGTTCCATTAAACGCCCAAAGCCGTATCCTTTTTTCACGTTAACGACCTTTATCTTGGCTTTCTCGCCTGGCAGGCCGTTCGGTACAAACAGCGGAAATCCATCGACCTTCGCCACTCCGGCTCCATCATGGGTCAGATCCACGAATTCCACATCTATGATTTCATTTTTTGAAACCGGCACATTTGCCTTCGTCATTAGACATCGTTCCTTTATCTTCAGTTCTTTCCTGATTGTAGCACAACTCTTCTCTTGTTAAACGATCGTTTAATTAAACAGTCGTTTAATTTAACATTAGTTTGATTTCTCTTTCAATCACACATCGCAAACTGATGCCTAAAAGAGACCCTCAAATCTTTTACTTCTAAATAGTTTGGAATGGGACCCTGGCGAAGTATGAGCCAGGAGATTTGTGAAGCAAATGACCAGCCGAGTTGTGAACCGTAACTAAGCTCGCTTAGTTAAAGGATCACAACTCCAAGCTGGTCACCCATTCCATACCCGCAAATCCCTTCCGCTCTAGCAAGAGTATGCCCACATCACACTATCACTAACGGGCAAAAAGAAAAGATGGGGCTCTATTTATAGAGCCTCATCCTCTGTTAGTCTCACGCGCTCTTTTGGAACGAGCATCTGGAAGTGATGGCGAAGGTTCACAAATTCGCCCGGCAAGAGTCCGCCGAATTCACCGTCCAGGTTGAGCTGCATTTTATCGGTTGGCCGTACTTTGATCCGGTTCGCTTTCGTGTAGATGATATGATCATCATTGATATGATCGCCTTTTAGCGCCATGGACGCGATACGGACAAATTCAGCCAGATTCGTTTTCTTCAATATAATAAGGTCAAACATGCCGTCGTTGAACTCGGACGTCGGCGCGAGTTTTTCAAAACCGCCGATGGAGTTCGTGTTGGCCACAAGGAACAGCATGATCTCGCCCTGGAACAGCTTGCCGTCATACTCGATCTCAACGTACGTCGGACGGATGGACGGAAGCATCTCGATGCCTTTGAGGAAATAGGCGAGCTGCCCGATCATCGTCTTCAGCTTGCTCGGCACTTCATACGTCAGCTCGGTAATACGGCCTCCGCCTGCAATGTTGATGAAGAACTTATCGTTCACTTTTCCGATGTCGACCGGCATTTCCGCTCCCTGACAAAGAACATCACACGCGCCTTCAATCGTTCGTGGCACGCCAAGGGCACGGGCAAAGTCGTTCGTTGTTCCCGCCGGAATGAGTCCGAGCTTCGGACGGTGTTCAAGATCGGCAAGACCGTTGACTACCTCATAGATGGTTCCGTCCCCGCCGGCTGCGATGACAAGGTCAAAGCCGCGTTCACCTGCGAGCATGGCTGCACGGGTCGCACTGCCTTCCTCCGGTGTCGTTGCATGGGTGGACGTTTCGTAGCCTGCAATTTCAAGCCGCTCTAAAATATAAGGAAGCTGCTTCTTGATCACTTCTCTTCCTGATGTTGGATTGTATATTAATCGTGCTCGTTTCATACTTTTCACCTGATTTATTTTCTATTGGTTTCTTATAAACATGATACGCTCTAACCAGAAAAAACAGCCCGAATTTGGACTGTTTATTACCAACTCTTATTATAGTGATTCCCCATAAAAAAAGCAAAACTCAAAAAAGGAAATTTTTATGAAATTATCTTCAGACCAATGGCTGCGCTCAGCACCATCGCCATAAATAAAATCCGTTTCCAGTCCCGCGATTCCCCGTACACGAGCATGCCGACAAGCACACCGCCGACCGTACCGATTCCCGTCCATACCGCATATGCGGTTCCCATGGAAAGGGTTTCCATGGCGAGGGACAGAAGCGAGAAGCTGCAGGCAAATCCGAGTATGAGAAAAAGGAACGTCATAAAGCTTTTCTTCTGGCTCACCTTGTTCAGGCCAATGACCCCCAAGACTTCAAAGCCTCCGGCAAGCACCACATACAGCCAGCCCACTACGCTTCACTCCCTTTCTCTTTCGGTTCTCCCGTTACGGCTTTTAGACCCATAACTCCGGCGAGCAAGAGCGCGATGAGTGAAATTTTCGCCCAGCTGACCGGTTCCCCGTAGAACAGCATCTCCGCCAGCACGGTTCCTGCGGTTCCGATTCCGGTAAAGACGGCATACACCGTACCGACCGGCAGTTTACCCAGGCATGGGATCATCAGGAAAAAGCTGACGACGATCACAAGTCCGGTTCCGATCCATCCCAGAGCAGAATCCGCATGCTTCAGTCCGCTGACCCACAGCACCTCCAGAATGCCTCCCATGATGACCAATGTCCAATATCGATTCATTTTTGTTCACCTCTTAGCTGAATAACGCGCGTTCGTACATATACCATGATGCTTCAAGGCGTTCTTCCGCGCTTCCCTCTCCGCCATAGAGCATCTCCACAAAAACACCGTCCAATAGCGCGATGTACGCTTTAGCCGCCTGCTTGATGTTTAAGTCCTGAAGCCCCAGTTCTTTCGCTTCTTTAAATTCCTGAAGCAGCAGACTCTCCATTTTATCCAGATAGCTGTACACATGATCCATCAGCTGTTCCTCCAAATGTTCTGGGGGAAAAAACGACGTCCGCAGCCAAAATTTTGCCCGCTCATCCTGCTCGTAGTTTTCCATTTGCAGCTGTAAAAATCCGTACAGCTTCTCTTTAAACGAAAGGCTGCTGTCGTTAAAATAGGCGGTTGCCTTTTCCCATTCGTGTGCGATCGCCTCTTCTGTCACCGCTAAAAACAATTCATCCTTGTTTTTAAAATGGGCGTAGATCGACGGTGTTTTAATTCCAACGTCAGATGCAATTCCCGATAGAGATGCCCCGCTGTAGCCGTGGTTCGCAAAATGGGCAAGTGCTGCTGCTTTAATTTTATCTGCTGTCATATTTCATCACCTAACTAATGTTCGTTAGGTAAATCATCTCACACTCTTCTTCACTTGTCAAAGAAGAAGGGTTTTATGATGAAAAGCACGAAGTAGAAGGGTGGAAATCTTTGAAGGAGAGAATATGATGACTATCACCAATCTTACCTTTCGTCTGTCCAGCCGCTTTGACTTTCCGCAGCTGGTTGAACTGGAGAACCTTGTCTGGAATACAAATACCGCTCCGGCGGAAATCTATTGGCATTCGACTGAAGAATATGCCCAGCACTGTCCGGAAGGCAGCCAGCTCTTGGCCCTTTCCGGTGACCGGATCTGCGGCTATTTTTCCTACCGTATCCCTACCCCGCTCGACAGCAACAAGCATGTCGCTGAGCTGGCATTGGCCATCCATCCTGATTTTCAGGGTCAAGGTGTCGCTCAGGAACTGATGAAGGCCGGCGAAGACTGGATGAAGCGCCTCGGCAAAAAGAAACTGTCACTCCGGGTGATGGCGACAAACCCGAAAGCCATTCGTTTTTATGAAAAGTACGGCTTTATCAAACAAGGTCTGCTGGTGAATGAATTTTATATCGATGGCAAATATGTGGATGACATCATGATGTATAAAATGCTGGATGACTAGGGCAGAACTGAATCAACAGAAACAAGTGGAGACCAGAACTCCGCTTGCAAATAAGCTGGTCTGGCTCTTTCCTGTTGCTTTTATCGTTCATGATGCCGAGGAGACGTTAACCATTAAAGCGTTTCTGGACGCACACCATCAAGAGACGCCGTTTAACAGACTGCCGGTCAGCCAACTGACCACGAGTACGTTTGCGATGAGCGTCCTGCTCATCCTGCTTGTTATTGTGGGGTTGTGTTCGTATATTACGAAAAATCGCACCTCGGGCCAGCCGCTTTTTCTGCTGCTGGCTTCGACGCTTTTTATGAACGGTGTGACGCATGTGCTACAAGCACTGTACTTTAGAGGCTATACCCCCGGGGTGGTCACGGCTGTTCTCACCATTTTTCCTTATTCGATCTGGGTATGGAGATCGATGAATAAAGTTCATGGCGTGAAGTTAGCCAAATATTTAGCGGCCGGAATGGTGCTGCAGATTCCGCTTGCAGTTGGAGCGCTTATCGCGGGGAGTCTGCTATTGTAAAGGTGCCTGGCACCACATTTGAACATTTTTGGGACGTTGATGGCTTTCCCCTTGTTTTAACAGATGGGAACCGATACTATGAATATGTGAATTGTTTCATATGCACTTATACGGTTATTACGTTTAAAAGGAGGAAAACCAATGTTTAATGCGCTATTACATACTCACTCGGGTTCATGGGCGATTATGGTCATCTTGTTCCTGATCACCTACTTTACAAAGAGCCAAAAGATCACGCTCATGCTGCAGCGTCTGTTCTACCTCATCATGATCGTTACAGGGATATGGATGCTCTCCATCCTTCACTTCCCGCTAACTTACGTCCTAAAAGGCATACTCGCGATTGTCCTGATCGGTGTTATGGAAATGCTCGTTGCCCGCAAACGCAAAGGCAGCCCGATGCCTGCGATGTGGATCGTATTGATCATTCTGCTCGTCGTCATTGTAATGATGGGATACGGCGTTATTTCGTTTTAACAGAAGAAGCCTGGCTTCCGCAGTAGGTATTGCATAAAAACAGCTAAAAGCAGTGGATTTCGGAGGTGAAATCACACTGCTTTTAGCTGTTTTTCGTGGGGGAAAGTTGAAAGTTAAGGAGATGTAAGTATTATTAGTTCCAGTTTTTCTCTATAAATTGAACGGCAGGCTGTAAATTGGTTTTGTTCGCAATTTCAATGACAGCCGGAACCACGGCAGGGTCCGTTTTGGAGAAGTTAGGGATCCGTGGATCTAACCGAAAAAAACGATTTCCCAGAAGATTAGAACTGACCATGGATTCATAGTAACCATTTCCACCCGCGACAATCTGAAGAAATGGCAGTAAGGGTTCATTGGGCGATCGGTCCAAAAGGACTCCCCAATTTGGAGGAAGGTTCTTCAGATTTTCGGGGCGTATGTTATCTGCACTCACCATACCCCACCCCTTCGTATCTCTTCTTAACTGAGTCGGGGCTTCACCTGTTCCAATAGATAATACCGCAATTTGATCCAACGGCACTTTGGCTTTACCCACTGCAAACGCGATACTGGCTGTACTGGGGTTGGTTGCTACTGTATACCCATCCACGTAGTTTTGATAGGCTCGTTGCGTCGCGGGAGCACCGCTGCTCCGCAGTATCACATCACTCGCTTTTTCATTTAAATAGGGAGAGCCAGGAAAGTTGTGGAATAACACAGGAGTCCAACGATTCAGCTCCGGTGAGAATAATTGAAAAGAAGGGACAACAATTCGTCTTTTTAAATCTTTGAGACGAAGACCTGATGGAAAAAATGTTCGTACCGCTTTAATGAAACCAGAATAGGGTAATTGTTGGTTAAAAACAGGTCCACCTGGTCGGGAAATGCTGAATGCCGGCAGGATTTTTTCCTTAAAGAACTGGAAAGTCTCCTTCGGTGATCTTCCACTTGCCAACGCAAGGGCAGTAAATGAGCCGATTGAATTTCCCGCGAAAACATGGGTCCGACTAATTAATTTTGGATTTTGCTGAGCCAGTCTATTCAAAAGCTGTAAACTTAAAGCACCTAGGGTACCGCCTCCATCAAAGGTCATGATCCGATATTTTGTCAAAGGTGATAGCTCCTTTCTCATCCGATCACAAGTATCCATTCAGTATATGTCTATCTTGTATGGGCAATGAATACCTTTGAATTTTGAGTTCTCTTTGAAGACAATACATACTCTCTAAACAAGCATGCAGCAGATCCTTAGCGTCAATCTGACATTTGCACAAAAAACATCGAATGCCCCCCCGATTTTTAAGAAGAACCTGTAAGAATATAAACTAAATCATCGAGCGTCCCCATTACATGCTCCACTTCAGGCAAGTGATAAAACGTACTCGTTGCTTCAAAGTCATAGATTGCTTCATTTGGTGAATAAAGATATACTTTTTTGCCTGTGCCCAGTGCAATTCCAAGTTCGATATGGCTTCCTTTTCCTGCGGGGAGCATCACGACTAAAAAATCAGCTTCGATCACAGCCTCCCTTTCCTTTTGCCCGATATCCTTTAAATCTTCAATCGTTGAGGCTCTTTCTTTCGTCCAATCATAGGTTTGTATAAAGCCCTTGATTTTCAGCTTTTCACTAACATAAGTCACACTGGGTATATTGTTAAAGCTTGAGGCGATATAAAATTTCATTAGTCCGCATTACCTGTCAATAAACCCTCTATCCGTTTAAAGCTTTCTTTTAACCATAAAGGCGATTTTGGGTGGTTCATTACTTCCTCAGAAGTCATCCATAACACATCATCAACCTCTTCACAGCTTTTTGCATATGCTAACCCTTCTCCGTATTTACAAAGGAAAACCACATCAAGAACAGGATTTCCTCGATTAGAAACAAAGCACGAACTATGTACATATTTCAATTGATCTTTCACTTGAACTCCTATTTCTTCCTCTATTTCTCTTTTCAGCGTTCTTTCCAACACGTCATAGGCAATGCCATCTCCCGACCAATGATAGAATGCCAGGTGCATGCCTTTTAAAATGGCACCTTGTACGTTTACGATATACAATTTCAAAACCTCCTAATTCGTAATTCTCTTAAATATAGTAATCTTTTATCCTTAAACATTGAAAACGTCCCATTCCGGTTTCAATAGTAACAGGCAAATTATAACAAAAATCACGACCGGAAATTTCATGAACCCTTTACATTTTCTTCACTTCTCTAACACGGTAACTTTATATGAAAAAGCTATGCTTCTATATGATTGCAAATTCAATAAATAGGAGCGAAATGAGTATGAAGTTGATAGGGAAATACAAGAAAACGATAGCCGGTGTGGCGTTAGCTTCTCTTTTTATCGGGTCGAGCGCATCTGCAGCCTATACCCTTTTGGCAGGACCTAAGGGTGACGGCACTTCTGTTACACCAAACGGGTGGCACCTCACTCCGGCTGGAAAACAGGTGAATTTGGGGAGTTTCCCAATAGGGGGCGCCCTTTCCCCGGATGGAAAACATCTCGTCGTATCGAATGCTGGTGCGGGAACACAGTCCCTCCAGGTGATTGATACCGCAACGAAAACGGTAGTACAGACGATCCCGTATGAATGGCCTGAAGCCTTGTATTTTGGTGTAGCCTTCAGTCCTGACGGCAAAAAAATGTACGCATCTGCCGGCGGCAACAACAAAGTGCGCGTGTTTGATTTCAACAGCGGCAAATTGACGGAAAAAGATCCGATTCTCATGAAGGATGATAAAAACTCAGAATTTTATCCTGCGGGAATTTCGGTAGCACCTGATGGCAAGTCTCTTTATGTGGCAAATAATGTGCATCACTCTGTATCCAAAGTCAATCTTGAAAACAACCAGATCACTGCCACTGCTCCTGTTGGCAAGAGACCATATGCGGCTGAGCTGAGCAAAGATGGAAGCACGCTTTATGTGAGCAATTGGGGAGAAAGCAGCGTTACAGCGTTGAATACGAAGGATATGTCGGTTAAAAAGACCATTCCGGTAGGACTCCATCCAAATGCGATCACCGTGAACCCCGTGAATGGCACCATTTATGCCGCAAATTCAGACAGCGATGACATTTCCATCATTGATGCAAAACAGCTAAAGGCAACGAATAAGGTCTCCCTCGCTCCGTATAAAGGTGCACCGACCGGGAGCCAGCCGGATTCCTTAACCGTAAGCAAAGACGGAAAAACACTGCTCGCTGCGAACGCAGGCAACAATGATGTTGCGGTAATTGATGTTGCACAGCAAGATCAGGCTCGGGTGAAAGGCTTGATTCCAACCGGCTGGTATCCGACAGGAGTTTACCTTGGCAAGGATGATAAGGAGATTTACGCGATCAATGCGAAGGGACTCGGAGCCGGACCAAATGACAAATCAAAACAATGGCTCGGAAATATGATTAATGGATCGCTGTCCATCCTGAACGTTCCTGATGAGGAGCAGCTGAAGAAGTATTCTGATCAGACGAACAAAAACAACAATGTTTCTCAAGCCTCCAAAAATAGCTGGTGGGATATGAATAAGGATAATAGTGAGGCATTCCCTATTCCCCGCTATCCGGGACAAGGGAAGTCTCCGATCAAGCATGTCATATATGTGATTAAAGAGAATCAAACATACGATCAGGTATTTGGAGACGCAGAGAATACCAATGGCGATCCAAGCTTGGCGATCTATGGCAAGGATGTGACTCCAAACCACCATAAGCTTGCGAAACAGTTTGTGACGCTGGACAATTTTTATGCGGATGCGGAGGTAAGTGCTGACGGCCACAACTGGACGACGCAAGGAAAAGCCAATGATTATGTACAAAAAAACTGGCTGGCCAACTACTCCGGCAAAAACCGCGATTACGACTTTGATGGCGGCGGGGGTGGCAGCCAATTGGATGAAGCTCCTTATACCCGTTCAAAAGAAGGTTATATTTGGGATGTGGCCATGAAAGCAGGTAAGTCGTTTAGAAACTACGGCGAGTTCGCCTACCGGTACGATCCCGAGACGAAAACCTATTTGCCGAACAATCCGGGTACGACCGATTTCGGAGGGAACTACAATCCGAACTATCCGAGCTGGGATCTGGACATTTCGGATATTACGCGTTACGACGAATGGAATAAGGAATTCAAACAATATGAACAGAACGGTAATCTCCCTAATTTTGAAACTGTCTATTTGCCGAATGACCACACGGGCGGATCGAAGTGGGGCCCTCAGGAAATCGTTGCCCAGAATGACCATGCCCTAGGAAAGCTGGTTGACACTATCAGCCATTCGAAGTATTGGAAAGACACGGCGATTTTTGTGGTTGAAGATGATGCCCAGGGCGGTGTTGACCATGTGGATGCCCATCGAAGTGTTGCACTTGCGATAAGCCCGTATACGCAGCTCGGAAAAGTGGACAGCACATTCTATGACACACCGGCCGTACTCCGAACGATGGAGCTGATCCTTGGCTTACAGTCGATGACACAAAACGAATCGGCCGCGATCCCGATGTTCAATTCCTTTACATCGCGCCCAAATTCCGCTCCATATAACTTCCAGGAAACAAAGTATTGGACTTCAGATGGCCAGTTGAAAAACACGGGCACTGCAAGTACTGCTTCAACTTCAGGAGCCCCCCTTTATCCGAAAGATATGGACTTCTCGAAGCCAGATACCGTGGACAGGCAGCGCCTGAACAGGGAAAACTGGAAGAAGATTAAAGGATATTATCCAACCGTAAAGCCTGAAAATAAATAAAAGCACGTAAAAAAAGAGCTGTCCCTCTTTGCTTGTTGGACAGCTCTTTTTTCTGTTCAGTATTATGCCGGCAGCTTCTTTCGTTGGTCCATTTTTGTTTTTTTCGCTTTCGAAAAGAGCCATTGATACATGATAGGTATAACCAGAAGGCTGATTAGCGTTGAACTGATCATCCCGCCGATGACGACGGCTCCCAGCGTTTTTGAAATAATGACATTGCCGCCGCCAGAAAGTGCCAATGGGAGAAGAGTGAATATGGTCGCTCCGGCCGTCATCAACACCGGCCTTACTCTTGTTGCCGTTCCTTGCAGAATGGCTTGTTTCGTCTCCAACCCTTCTGCAAGGTTTCGTTCAATTTTATCGACGAGCACAATTCCGTTTGTGACGACGATCCCTCCGAGCATGAGCATGCCGATCAATGCAGCAAGGTTCCATTCAAGCTTAAATATGACCATGCTCCAAACCGAACCGATCAGCGCCAGCGGGATACATAGAATCACAGCAGCCGGCGCGTACCAGCCGCGGAAAACGGCACTGACGATCAGCAGGACGACGAGGACAGAAAGAGATAAGGCCATTCCCATCTCCACTATCATTTGCTTCACCTGTTTTGAGATTCCCCCGATCGAATACTCCATTCCTGCAGGAAGATCGAGACTGTTCATGGTTTCTTTTACCTGCTTCGTGACACTGCCGATGTCTCTCGTCACGATATTTCCGGAAACCGCAGTGAATGGGCGTCCATCCTTTTCGCTGATCACCGACTGGGTGTCCATTTTCAAGGTGGTGATTTCCGCAAGGGATACCTTTGAACCGTCTTTTGCCGTGAACATTTCATGGCCAATTTTGGAAAGAATCGTTTTTTGCGGATCCGGATCGTTCTTTTGTATCGGGATTTCTTCAGCACTGGAATGAATCTCAATCGGTATTTTCTTATCGCCTGCTGACAAGGTCACCTTATCGTCCTGCGGGAGATAGTGATCGATCCGGTTCAGGACATCGTCAACGTTGATGCCCAGCTGCTCGATTTTTGCCTGATTCAGTGACAGCTGATATTTCATCGATTCATCTGAATCACTCGCCGTTCCTTCCACGCTCAGACCTGGAATCATCTGGAGTTTGTTTCGCACCAGAATCGCCGCTTTATTCAAATCTATGTGATCTGCACCAGTTAAGATGACCTTTAATCTCGAATCGTCCCCCGAAATGGCCTGATTGGAAACGGTATAAACGGCAGATGTTGATAACAAAGTAAACTGCTGCCGCAATTGCTTTATGAAAGCATCCGTATCGGTTTCCGGCTTAATTCCAACAGTAACATTGGCGATGTTATGTTTTTGCATCCACCCTCCGCCTTCATCAAATACATCATCAAACATGGGTGTAAAGTTCGATCCAAGGGTTGAAGAATACGTTTCTACGTTTGAGTTGTTCTTTAAGATCGATTCAACATTTTTCACCTCTGCGTCAACATCAGTAAGCTGCGCGTCCTCGGGAAGTTCAATCTGGATCGCCACGTCCTTCGAATTTCCTCTAGGAAAAAAGTTGACGGGAAGGAAGGCAGCAACGGCAATAGTAATGCTTAAGAGAACAAGTGCTGCGCTCACCACCCATTTTTTCTTATGAAAGGCCCATTGCAGAATGTTAAGTGCCGGCCTTTCGATCTCAGGTGTCCTGCCCATGTCCTGTTTGCTCCATAGCTTATGAGCTAAGGCTGGAACGACCAGAATGGACACTGCAAGTGATGTGATAAGGGCAATAACGACAGACCATGCGAATCCTGAAAAGGCAGAACTGATCATTCCCCCGATAATGGAGATGGGAATGAACACAGCAACGGTTGTCGCCGTGGACGACACGATGGCTGGAATCATTTCCACCACCCCGCTCGCCAGTTGTGTGGTCCGTAGCGGTTGGCCGTTCTTTTTCATCTGTTTTCGGTACATATTATCGATGACAACGATCGAATCATCGACCACACGGCCCATCGCAACAATCAAACCGGATATCGTTAAAAGATTCAAACTGATGCCCATGGCTTTCAATATAGCTGTAGCGGTAAGAAGACAGATTGGCAATGACAATGCGATGATCAATGTGGACCGGACATTTCTGAAAAATAAGTAGACACATAAAACCGTAAATAGAATGCCTAACAGTCCTTCTTTGATCAATCCTTGCAAGGCGGAGTCAATCTCTTTCCCCTGATCGGATAAAACGGTGAGATGAGCCTTTTTGGACTGTATTTCCGGAATGGTTCCCATCCGACTGTTTATTCGTTGTGTTACATCGGTAATGTTGGACGAAGGGGTTTTCAAAACGTCCAGAAGGACACTGGGGTCCCCTTTCGTCCGGGAAAGGGACTGCTGATCGACAATGCCTTTATCGATCTTGGCCACTTCCTGCAAGGCAACCGTCTCGCCCCCTTTTGCAGGAATTTTTATGCTGCTGAGGTCCCTCTTATCAATCGTCCAATCTGTTACTCTGATGGCCATCGTTACTTGCCGGTTTGACCCATTGTTTTGTTCGATCGTTCCTTGTGGCCATACGGGATGGATGGAAGAAAGAGCTTGTTTGATATCTTTTGCAGTTACACCGTATTTTTCGAGGGCACCTTGTTTCAGCGTCAGCATGTAGCCATCGTTTCCGCCACCTGTTACACGCACTTCACGAACACCTGGAATCTGTTCAATTTCAGTTGCTACTTTTTTCTGAATCGAAGAGCGGAGCTCATTTTCATCAATGTTTTTTGAAGCGCTGGTCAAACTTAATCGCATCACAGGAAAGGAGTTCGTGCTGACCCGTGTCACCAAAGGAGTTTTTACACCTGCTGGCAGGCTGATTTTATCAACAGCCGCCTTTACTTCCTTTTCTGCCTTTTCCATATCGGTGTGGCCGGGAAAATAAAAGCTTCCCATCAATCCTCCGTCAAACGAGTTCATCTCCATGTAATCCAGATTATCCACGGAATGGACGGCTTTTTCCACTTTTCCCGTAATAGGCTTGACCTGATCGGCCTGATAGTGATCTGCCTGGATGGTGATCATCAGTGCTGTATTGTTTATCGGCGGAAGGTAATCGCGCTGCATTTGAAAGGCGGAGAATCCGCCCCATACTAATATAAGGACTACACAAGTTAAAATAAGGATAGACCGTTTCATCGTTCCTTCAATGAATCTATTCATTTAAAAACATACCTTCCTTTGTTGTTAAGTCTCGTTAATGCATAATCCGCACCAATTCAACGTTACTCTTTGATTGTAAAAATCAAGTTACAGAGGATTAAAGAAACTGAAAGAAATGTACGTAAAAAAGTATGTGGGGGAATGGCGTCCTTCGATCGTTGAGGAAGGAAGAATGTTGGGGATATCGAATATAGTAATGGTTATAAATAAACTTAAATTTATAAGTAAAGGAGATGAATTCATGAGGGTTGGTTTTAATAAAGTTCAGGACGTTCTGGAAAATTACCGGTCTGCAGTATATGAGAAAGATGTTGAGAGATTTTTATCTGCATACGATTCTGACATCCATGTGTATGATTGTTGGGAAAACTGGGAGAGTATCGGCATTTCCCAATGGAAGGAAATTGTGAATGGCTGGTTTAATGGTTTACGTGAGGAAGGGGTTGTACTCAAAATAGATTTTAATGATTTAGTAGTTGAAGAAAATACGAATCTCGCTTTCGTTCATTGTGCTGTTACGTTCGCTGCTCACAACGAATCTGGAGAGAAACTTCGTCAGCTGACAAATCGATTCACATTCGGTTTAAGAAAAGTAAACGAATCCTGGACCATCACACATGAACATTCATCATTGCCAATAAATATGGAAACCGGGAAGGGTATTTTCAACTTAAAGTAAGAACGATACAAGCTCCCTATGGACTGCTTGAACCTTTGCACAACAAAAAAGCGGCATACTTTTTCAGCAGTGCCGCTCTTTCTTTCTTGCAAACTATTTGGTTGGTGCAGGATATTTCATAGGCAGCTCCAAGCCATGCTCTGCCATCACTTCACGCAGCCGGTCCGGATAGTCGGTGATCATTCCGTCAACGCCATCGTCCATGAGTTTGTTCATGGTTGGCTTGTCATCAACCGTCCAAGGAATAACTTTCATCCCTGCTTTATGTGCCTTTTCAACCATTTGTTTTGTTACGTAAGGCTCATAGTTGTCATCGGTTACTTTGCCATCCTGCGGGAAGCCATGCACTGGAGATATTGCGTTTGCACCGAAAGAGTGGGCAGCTGCAACCAAATCTCCGTTAAAGTCGTCAATGTCGATTCCTCCTAACCACGGAGAGGCACCCGGCTGTCCAGGCTGAAGAAACTGCGGTCCATTGGTAAGTGCCACTAAAGGCAATCTCGGCTCTATTTCACGCATGCGCATGAGTGAACCCCAGTCAAAGCTTTGGATCGATACCCGATTCAGCATGCCTGCCTCACGAACTTGGCGGGCTACCGTTTGGACAAATTCTTCGCGGGGTGCGGTCTCCTCGGGAGCACCGGCCTCCACCTTTGTTTCGATGTTCATCCAAACGTTATCTGCTTTATAGCGTTTGACCAGGCCGAAAATATCTGTCAGCAATGGCATCTTCGCTCCCGGACTTGTCACCTGCCCTGGAAATTGCGGCTTGGTGGTTGAGCCGCAATCAAGGGTACGAATCTGTTTGAGCGTCAGATCTTTTATGTATTTGCCGACATAAGGATACTCCGGATCTCCTGGATACGCAGGCTTGGTATCCTTACAGTTCCCGCTTGAAATTTTACGGTCATGCGTAACAACCGCTTTATGATCCTGCGTAATTTGGACATCCAGTTCAAGTGTGCTGACTCCCAGCTCAAGTGCATGGGAAAACGATGCGATCGTCGATTCAACAGTAAGTCCCATCCCGCCGCGGTGAGCCTGGAGATCAAATCCTTCAGGACCAAAGTGGTTTGCATTTTGTTCTGCTGCAGAAGCGGATGGTCCATTCCCTAAACTCAGTGAGCTTACTATGACAGCTGCAATCGCAGCAAGTAATGCCTTCTTCTTTTTCCTTTTCATTTGCTCATCTCCTCAAAACTTTAAATTGGTTTACGTTTAAAGTATAAAGAGACTTTATAAATCCTTATTGAAGCAAACGTTAAAAAACGATATGGTTTTATAGATCCTTTGTCATAAATACACTATTGGGATCCTCTATGTATTCTGCAAACGGCTCACAATATTGAAACCCGAAGCTGGCATAAAGACTCCTGGCCGGTTCAAAGGCTTCCATGGAGCCCGTTTCCAAACTGAGCCTCCGATAGCCGCGCCGCTTCGCTTCCTCCATGATGTGCTGCAGCATCCGCTTCGCAACTCCCTTTCTTAAATGGGCAGCCGACGTTCGCATGGATTTGATCTCCCCATGCTGGCGATCCAGTTCTTTCAGTGCCCCGCAGCCCAATAATTGTCCATCCTCCCAAGCACTCCAGAACGTAATATCCGGTTTCCTTAGTCCTTCAAGGTTAAGAGCATGCCTGCTTTCTGGCGGAGAGTGAAGTTCCATGCCCTGAAGATGCTCCCCTATTAATCTGGCTATTTCAATTCCTGTTAGATCATCTGCTTTAATCTCCATGAACAGAACACTCCTTGATTTTTGGTCCATTAATTAATAAAGGCACTTTCCATTTCAGCAAAAAAAGTCTTTGATAATAATTCGAAATCTTTTTCATTTAAATGAATGGCATCTCCGGCATTGTACTTCAATACCGATTTTTCAGGATTATACTTAATACAACGTTGAATTTTTTTCATACAATCGTTTTTATTTTACCTCAAAAGAATTTGGCACGCATGACTACCTTCTTCTTAGTTCGAATATCTTTAGATTAATGGGTCTTTTGTAGGTTTTTTAAGCGATATTTTTATTTATTCATGAGAAAAAATGAACAAATCAAAGTTTAGTAGGGAGGAATGTTATGAAAGCTATTGTTTATCACAAATATGGTCCGCCGGATGTTCTTGAATTAACAGAGGTGGAAAAGCCTATTCCTGAGGACAACCAAGTACTGGTGAAAATTCATGCTGCGTCTGTGAATTATGGGAACCTGGTTCTTTTGAAAGGGGAGCCGTTCTTGGCCCGCTTTGCTTTCGGTCTTCTAAAACCTAAATACTCCATACCCGGTGGTGACATAGCAGGCCGGGTTGAAGCGGTTGGCAAAGATGTTAAGCAGTTTCAACCTGGCGATGAGGTGTTCGGTGATTTATCCCGTTGTGGCTGGGGTGGTTTTGCCGAATATGTTTCTGTTCCCGAAAATGCATTGGCACTAAAACCAGCCAATCTATCTTTCGAGGAAGCGGCTGCGGTGCCTATGGCGGCAGTAACGGCCCTGCAGGCTCTGCGGGATAAAGGCAAGATTCAGCCGGGGCAAAAGGTTTTGATTAATGGTACCTCTGGTGGTGTGGGGACTTTCGCAGTACAGATCGCCAAATCGTTCGGGGCTGAGGTAACGGCTGTGTGCAGTACAAGAAATCTAACGATTGTCCGGTCGATTGGCGCAGACCATGCCATTGATTATACAAAGGAGGATTTTACCCGGAGAGCTGAAAGTTATGACCTGATTCTTGCCGCTAACGGATATCAGCCGATTTCAGCTTATAAGCGTTTATTAAGTCCTAATGGAAATTATGTTATGGTTGGAGGTTCCGGTGCTCAAATGTTCCAAGCCATGGCATTTGGGCCTTGGATTTCAATGGCCGGAAGTAAGAAAATGGGTACCATCTTACAAAGGCAAAACCAAAAGGATCTGGTTTTTATGAAAGAACTGCTTGAGTCCGGCAAAGTAAAACCAGTTATTGATAGAAGTTATAAGCTGAGTGAAGTTCCCGAAGCATTCAGGTATTTTGCAGAAGGACACTCCCAAGGAAAAGTTGTCATCACTATGTGATTCATAAGCAAGAAAAGGGGCTGTCCAGAAAGTCGAAAATTGACCTTCAGGCAGCCCCTTGGCTTGAAAAATCTTCAATGAAAAGTTAATTGAAGTGGAAGATGCGAGACTCCTGCGGGACTAGCGTGACAGGTGAGACTCCCGCCGGTGCTTGCATCAAGAGGCTCACCGCACGCCCCGCGGAAAGCGAGCAGCCTGGAACGGAAATCAACAGCTTACAGACTTCTTGGACAGCCCCTTTTCATCTACAACGCTTGTATATCCATAAAGGCTTGATGCAAATTACCTTTAACTTTTATTTTATCCAGGTTTAATCCCAGGTCAACCATCGTTTGTGCCACCTCAGGGCGAATGCCTGTAAGGATCGTCGTCACTCCTAACAAGGTTAAAGCATCGATCACTTTAAATAACTGGTCGGCCACCATCGTATCGACTATCATTACACCTGAAACATCCATGATTAGGTGCTCCAATTTTAATTTTACGGCCTGACTCAATGTTTCTTCCATTAGTAAACGAGCTCTTTCTGTATCAATGTTCCCGATTAACGGCAGCACCCCTGTCCCTTTAATCAAGGGAACGATGGGAACCGATAACTCCAAAAAGGCTGATTTTGCCTGTTCAAGCATATTTTGATGAGATTGAACATAGGTCAGACTGAAATAATATACTGCATGATCCAGCAGAGGGTCGATGATCTCAATAACATCAAAAATCGTTTCAGCGGACATTCCCTGAATGGTCGCCTCTTCTTTAATGGATTTCCAAATGTAATTACGATAATAGCTTGTATCTTTTAATGCCTCATCAAGGGGGGCTCCCAGTTTAAAGAAATAGTCACCCGTTTCTTTTCCCCATTGCTTCATCTTTTCAATGGTTTTATTTCGATTATCGTGCTCAGTTAATGCTTCTCCAAACAGGGTGATAAATTCAGCTCGTATTTCCATGATTCGCGGCTCAATTTTCTGGAATTCATTTTTCTCCGCTTGAGTCATGGCCACGCCTTCCATTCGATCAGCGTGAACCGATTCGGCAATCTTATGTCTTCGTTTAATCAATAATTCCCCTAGCATCTGTATATCGTTCTTCATCATATTCTCCTCCAAGGATTCGTATATGGGTCTGAAATCATAATACCCTATAACTTGAGAACATGCATTTTAAAATTTTTTACTTTCTTCAGGAAAAATACTTATTGTAAAAATGGGCGATTCGATATATATTTTAATTGAGAATGATAATCAATATTAATTTCTTTCTGAGGAGAGAACGCATGTGGAAAAAGAAATTTATGATGTAACGATTATTGGCGGTGGGCCAGCAGGGCTTTACTCTGCCTTTTATAGCGGACTTCGGGAAATGAAGACAAAGATCATTGAATTCCAGCCCCAGTTAGGCGGAAAAATTCATGTGTATCCTGAGAAGATGATCTGGGATGTAGGCGGCCACACACCACTTCCAGGAGCAAAGCTTATCGAAAAACTTGTTGAGCAAGGTCTGACGTTTGACCCTGAAGTCGTTTTGAATGAAAAAGTAGAATCGATTACGCGGAATGAAGATGGTATCTTTATCCTGAAAGGCGCTAATGGTGCAGTGCATTATTCCAAAACGGTAATCGTTGCTGTTGGGAGCGGTATCTTAAACCCGCAGAAGCTGGAGATTGAGGGTGCCGAGAGATTTGAAGTGTCTAACTTAAACTACACGGTGAAGTCACTTCAGCATTTTAAGGATAAAACGGTGATTATTTCTGGCGGAGGAAATACAGCGATCGATTGGGCGAATGAATTAGTGAATATCGCTAAAAAAGTATACTTAACGTATAGAAAAGGAACACTTGCCGGCCATGAAGCTCAAGTGACACAGCTTATGAACAGTTGTGCAGACTGCATCTTTAACACATCAATCTCTAAACTATTCGCATGCCCGAACCATGAAGTAATTGAACAGATCGAGTTAACGAACCATGAAACTGGTGAAGTTACCTATCTGCCCATAGATGAAGTGGTCATCAATCATGGCTATGAACAGGATACATCACTTCTTGGAAATAGCAGCCCGAAAATTGAACTTGAAGAAAATTTTTATATCGCAGGCAATTCAAACAGCGAATCCTCAGTCCCGGGGTTGTATGCTGCTGGAGATATACTCAAACATGACGGTAAATTGAACCTGATTTCCGGAGCCTTTCAAGACGCAGCTAACGCTGTGAACAAAGCAAAACAATTCATCGAACCTGAAGCTCAAAAAGTGGCAATGGTTTCTTCTCATAATGAAGTATTCAAAAAACGCAACCGTGATCTAGTCAAACAGATAATCCATTAAAAAAAGGAGCCCAGCAAGGCTCCTTTTTTATTTCAATACTCTTATTACTATTTTTTCGCCAATAAATACATGAAATATGGGGCACCGATAATGGTTACGATAATTCCAGCTGGAATACCACTTGGATCCAGTATTACTCGGCCAATGGTGTCTGCCGTAAGAAGCAAGATTGATCCGATCAATGCCGCAACCGGAAGAAAGGCTTGATGGCGAGGCCCGACGAGTGATCTTGCAATATGAGGAGCCAAAAGCCCAACAAAGGCAATTCCCCCGCTGACAGCCACGGATGCCGAAGCAAGCGAAACAGCAATCAAGATTAGGACAATTCGTTCTCTGCCCGTGTTCACTCCAACGCCAATTGAAACATTCTCATGAAAGTTCAGCATGTTCAGCACATTGGATTTATACATCGTGAGAGGAATGAGAATCAGAATCCACGGCAGTAATGACAGTACAAACGTCCAGTCATCACCCCATATTCTGCCGGCCATCCAATTGGCCATGAACGAGTAGTCTTCCATATCCAATCGCGTCGACAGTGTCAACGTCGCACCATAAAGGGCCGCAGCCAAACCAACCCCCACTAATACTAGCCTTGTTGGTTCAACGCCCTCACCTTTTATGTAAGACATACTATAGATGACAGTTGCCGTTGCCATTCCACCCGCCAATGCAAAAAGAGGCAGTATGTACAGGGAACTCGATGTTTCCACCGTAAAGAACATGATATAGACAACGACCATCAGACCGGCACCAGCATTAATACCCAAGATACCAGGATCTGAAAGCGGGTTTTTTGTAATACTTTGCAGAATAGCACCAGACACCGCGAGTCCCATCCCCGCAAGGATAGCAACAACTATTCGCGGCAGCCTGAACTCAAACAAAATAAGGTTCTCCCTCGGTGTACCTTGTCCGATGATCGTCCGAAAGAGCTCTGCAGGAGTTAATGAAGCAAATCCTGCAGCGACACTGATGATAAACATGGCTATTAATAAAACAATCGCTGCAATCGTCGTCATTCTAATCTTCTTGATCTGTCTCGCGTTCATCATGAAAGTTTTCTTCCTCCCCTTCTCGCAAGGTAAAGGAAGAATGGTACGCCGACCATAGCAACGATCGCCCCAACTGGCGTTTCATACGGAGCATTTACCGTTCGGCCCAATGTATCTGCCAAAACCATCAGCACACTTCCAAATATTGCCGAGCATGGTATGATCCAGCGATAATCCGTTCCAACCAGGAAGCGTACAATGTGTGGAACCATCAAACCGACAAATGCTATTGCTCCTACAAGCGATACTGCTGCACCAGCAAGGATCAGCACAACAGTCATCAGTACAGCCTTCGTTACCAGCGTACGCTGTCCAAGACCCCTCGCCACTTCTTCACCAAAGCTCAGAATGGTTAACTGCCTTGAAAACATAACAGCAACCACAATACCAATTATAACGACCGGTACGATGATTTTCAGCTGAGTCCAATTTGTTCCTGAAACCCCGCCTGCTGTCCAAAAAGCAAGATCTTGAGAAAGCTTAAAGTATAGAGCTATGCCTTCTCCTAACGAAGAAAGCAGTGCAGAAACAGCGGCCCCTGCCAGCGTAATTCGGATTGGGGATAGCCCCCCTCTGCTCATGGAGCCTAATCCGAACACAAGTCCTGCACCAATTCCCGCACCGATAAAGGAAATAATCATCACTGTTACATAGTTTGCACCTGTACCGAAAGCAAACACACAAGCAAGAGCTAAGCTTGCACCAGCGTTCAAACCAAGCAACCCAGGATCTGCAAGGGGATTTCGTGTCATCCCCTGCATGATTGCCCCGCTGACAGCAAATGCCGCACCGACAACAGCCGCACCCAGCTCTCTTGGTAATCGGAGACTGACAATAATGCGGTCAGCTTCCCTGCCAGGATCATAATTTAAAATAGAATTCCATACGGTAAGAAAATCAATCTTAGCGGCACCAACTGAAATCGCAAGACCAATACTCAACATCAGAAGAGAGAATCCCATCAGTAAAATGGCTGCACCCACTGCCGGCCTTGAATACACTTTATTATCTTTTATCTGCTTGATTTTTGTTTTGAACATGGCGGATTTCCTTTTTTATAAAAGCTTTCTTATTTCTTTTTCGTTAACTCGTTAACAATAAAGTCCAGTTCTTTTTCAAGAGAAATCGGGTCATTGAAGTAGAATGATTCAGAATCGAACTTAATTGCATGACCGTTTTTAACCGCTGGAAGCTCTTTCCATACATTTGACTTCATGAATGAGTTGTCCGGGTTGCCTGTACCGGTTCCGACAAAAATATAGTCTCCAGCGTATGTTGGGATCACTTCAGTAGAGATCGCTTTCCAGCCAGGTCCGAAAACATCCTTTTCTAATTTCGCAGGCGCTTTTAGTTGAAGAGCCTGGTAGATGACTTCTGTTCCACGACCCCAGTTTTTTCCATAGACATACATATCTTTACCGTAAGCTTCCATAACCATAAACGTTTTGTCTTCTCCGATAGCGGATTTAACTTTTTCACGTGCATCTGCAGCTTTTTTCTTCCACTCTTCTACCCATGCTTTTGCTTCTTTTTCTTTCCCAACCATTTTTCCGATTTCAACATGCTGTTCCAAGTAGTCGTACTTGTCGTACGTCATGGTAACAGTTGGAGCAATTTCTTTATATTTCTTAATGTTCTTATCATCAGAATACGTAATGATCAGGTCAGGATTTAGTTCTAGAAGCTTTTCATAAGAATCAGCCGTAACAACTTCTGCTTTGTCCAGTTTGTTGCCGTAAAATTTATTTTGTTTCGGATATTCATTTACTGCTATTGGTGTAATCCCCAACTCCAGCAAGTTGCCTGCATATGTAGCTGCCATCATTGCGACGCGTTTTGGCTCAGCCGGAACTTCAACGTCACCTTTTTCACCTTTATAAATCCTTGTTTCTTTTTTCGAATCATTTTCACCAGAGCTCGCGGCTTCTTCTGATTTATTACCACATGCGGCAAGTGCAATTGCTAAAAGCATTGTCATAAAGCTCACTAAAAGTTTCTTTGTACGTTTATTCAATTTTGTATCCCCCTATATTTGAAAATAAAAATCATTCTCAATTAACTGTAAAAAAGAAAGGCGATTGATTACGCCAAGCTCTCTACTAATTGAACACTTTTGATGAGATCATACGTTAGACATACGGGCTTCCTTGTTCTCGGATCCACACCAATCTCCGCATCTATATTGAAAACATTTCGAAGGACCTGACGTGTCATTACATCTTCAGAAGTTCCCTCTTTTAGGATAGCACCGTCTTTCATCGCAACCATATGGTGAGCAAACCGTGCAGCATGATTCAAATCATGAATGACCATCACAATGGTTCTCTTTTCATCACGATTCAGCTGCTCTAACAGCTCGAGTACCTCTAACTGATGTGACAGATCCAAATATGTAGTCGGCTCATCCAGCAAAATAATATCTGTTTCTTGGGCTAATGCCATTGCAATCCATACACGCTGGCGCTGGCCGCCTGAGAGTGCATCTACCGGGCGATCCTTAAACTTATAAATTCCTGTAACCTCAAGAGCCCAGTCGATCACCTCAAAATCTCTTTTCGTAAGTTTTCCAAGACCTTTTTGGTAAGGAAATCTTCCGTAAGAAACGAGCTCACCAACCGTAAGTCCTTCTGGTGAATCTGGAGACTGCGGCAAAATTGCCATCTTTTGAGCGATTTTCTTCGTTGACTCTTTACTGATGCCTTTACCATCAAGATAAACAACGCCGGATTTCGGATTCAATATACGCGACAACGTTTTCAAGACCGTTGACTTTCCGCAGCCGTTTGGACCGATAATCGTCGTAATTTTCCCATCCGGAATGGAGATGTTCAGATTTTTGACGATGTCTCGCTCACCATAAGCAATCTTCAAATTCTCAGCATACAGCCTGGACATCATTCACCCTCCTTTTAAACATTTAATCAATTTATATAAAGCTGTTATGTGACTTAATTGAAAATGATTATCAATATCGTTTTCATTTTATTGAATTATTGAGGGAGTGTCAATAGGTTTTTTCGAAACCATCGAGATCAGATTCACACTTCTGACAATAAAAAAGCATATTTTTAAATATTTTATGTCTTTTTTCATAGAAAAGGGGCTGTCCAAGAAGTCTGTAAGCTGTTGATTTCCGTTCCAGGGTGCTCGCTTTTACCGGCGCGAGCTCCTACTTTCGCGGGGCGTGCGGTGAGCCTTACCGGCGTGAACGCCTACTTTTTGGTGCAAGCACCGGCGCGAGTCTCACCTGTCACGCTAGCCGCAGGACAAGGAAGACTCCGGCAGCGTTTAATCGCACGAAGAAAATGTGAAGTTCATTTTCGAGGAGTCTCGCATCTTCCACTTCAATTAACTTTTCATTGAAGATTTTTCAAGCCAAAAAGGGGCTGCCTGAAGGTCAATTTTCGACTTTCTGGACAGCCCCTTTAGTGATCTATTAATTATTAATATACTTCTCAAAAACATTGCCATAATCTTTTACATGATACTCTTTTCTGCTTTCCATGAGCCATGTGAAGGCAGCATCGTTCAACTGGTTGAAGTTATCCACGAGCTGGTCTTCCTTGCTTGTGATACGGCTGAGTGTGGTCGAAGCAAGGTTGATGCTCTGCTGGGCATACTGCAGGGCGAATTCGTTCTCGTGAGCAATCTCAGCGATTTTGCTAAGAGACTTGTAGAGATCCTTCAGCTCCTCGATATGCTTTTTGTGAACATCGATGGAAAAAGGGACAGAGCCGATGACAAACTTGATTTCCACATCGAGATCCACGGTCCCTGCGGTTTCCAATGAAACGTTGGAAATGGTGTTCTCGCTATAGCTGTATCGGTGGAGCAAGCGTTTTTTGCTGATCGCGCTCGTTCCATCCAAATGGATCAGCGCACGGTTCGTAAAGCAGTACTCATCGGTTTTCGATTTAATAAGAAAGTAGATTTTCTCGTTATCTTCATGGAACACGTAATCGTCGGCATCCACCTTGTCATAGTCTGCAGGCTTGATGACGCTCCCTACATCACTTAATCCGAGTGCATCTGAAGCTAAGCGTTTTAACATATCCTCTTACTCTCCTTATGTTTTCGTTTACTCTATATACGATAACACTTCGTAAAAAGTTTCGTTTTTAGTGGACTCCGTTCTCCACATTCCAGTTGCCCTGCTTTTTCCGTGCGTAAAGGATCTGGCCCGTATGATAGGCGGTATGGATCGTAAGGTTGGCGATGACGCTTCCCCACTCTTCATGCCTGTCTTCATAAGCACCTTCATCAAAGCGTTCTTCTTCACTTTCTTCAATCGCTGTACGCCACTGGGCCATGACCTCTTTTAAACGGTCGACCGTCTTCTTCCAGTCCCATTCTCCGTTCATGTCTTCAAACGTTTGATCGTTTTCCGCTTTGGCCGTAGATGGACTTTCTCCGGTGAACCGGTCCAGGTAGCGCTGATTCCAATAGATCAGATGGTTGACGATCTCACGGATGGAGTTGCTTTCATGCGTTTCTTTCCAGGCAGCCTGTTCATCGGTCAATCCGACGAGTGAGTTTTCCAGTGAAACAAACCAGTGATTGTTTTGAAAAGCTTCAAACTGATTCAGCAAAAGTTCTTTCGCATTCATTGTGTTGCCTCCTTCATTCGTGTTTGTTGCGGGACTGACGTAAATGTTTGAAAACGCACATTGTCTTTATCTGAAAACTGATCAGTAAAATTGCCGTTGGTGTAATCATGGATGATGCTCGTCCAAAAGGCCTGCGCCGGTTTGTTCTGGGGAATCTGGGCGATGTCCCAGTCTCCCGGGAACTGATTAAATACGGCAAATGCCGCCGCTTTCCCGAGTCCTTGCTTGCGGTACTTCTTTAGAATGAAGAATTCGGCCATGTGGTAGATGCCCTGGTTTTTACGGACCAGGATAAAACCTGCATAAAGTTCATCCGCTATAATAAAGAACGGATAACGGCCCTCTTCCTCCCAGTATGCATCCAGATAAGTGTATCCGTATCGGCCTTCCTTACTGAGGTCTGATCCATCAAATTCACTGAAGTCATAGCGATACAGCTCAAGCATCTGCCTGAGCACAGGCTTCTTCTCTAACGTAATTCTTTCGAGTGTAATGTTCATTGAACATCCCCCCTTTTCTTGGTGGTGTCAGGCGCCGTCGTTATTGCGGTGCCTGACACCACGTTATTCCCCCTTCTTACATTCTCCTCTTCTATGGAGATTCCTTTAACTTCAGGCAGAAAAAGACAAATTATGCTAAGCGAGGAGGGGAATTGATGTTCTTTTTTGGTGCCTGGCACCGACTTTTGACATCTGTGTAATGCTGGTGCCTTGCACCAAATAACCAAATAAAAAAAGCATGCAAGCTCTCCAGGCCCGCACGCCCTCAAAAATCAAAGCACACTGTTCTTAACGGATGGTGCATCGATGACATCCTGGTCAGCTACCCAGATGATCGGCAGGTTGACGACTGTAAGATCACCGTTGTCCTCCCCGAATCCCTGGTTGATTTTATTGGAGCTGAACAGGTCGAGCTGCTGGATCGGCCCAAAGCTCAGTGTAGCTGACCGATCCATCGTGTTCACTTTAAATCCAAGCATGTTGACGACCATAGGTGAAAAAAGCATGGTGAACCTCCTGCTGCCGTTTTATATCTTCTCAATTAGCGAAGGAATCTCCCGGCCATAGGAAGACTGTGTGACCGGCGAATCGACCGCATCTCTGTCATCCACCGAATTTTCATTTCCAAAAAACCGCGCATCATCCCCAAAACTTTGGCCGAACCCCTGATTTTTTTTGTCGGAGTTATGCCAGTCAGACAAGTAATTCTCTCCGATATTCACCGCCGACGCATTTTCAAAGGAATTAATTTTAAAAAGAAAAATATTTATAACTATAGAAGGTGAACCCACTAATTTCTCCCTCCTTTTCCCCTAAATATATGTTTGTTCCCTGTAATTATGTTTGCTTGAATCCCGGAGGTGGCAATGTATGGACGTCGATAAATTGAAACAGTGGCTGGAGCTTGCGCAAAAGGTACAGGGAAATGATTTTTGGAACAGCATTTTCGATGGTTCACCAGGACAGCAGATGGAAGGCCAGGTGAATGAACAGCGGGAATCACGTACGCGTTACAATCATTTTCAGCCTAACCAGAAGACACCATCGCCTCAAGAGGATTTCCCCAAGGTTGATATCTACACAAACAACCGGGAATGGATAGTGGTCATTGATCTTCCAGCTATCCGTAAAGAAGATGTCAGCCTTTCGATGGCAGCCAATAACCTGACGATCAAGGGTGTTCTTCACTCTCCGTATAAGGATGCCACCGTCATACGGGCAGAACGGGCGAACGGCCATTTTGAGCGGACCATCCAGCTTCCTGAACTAATTAATGAAACTCGAACTGCCGCCCGTTTTTTTAACGGTGTGCTGGAGGTTCGGATCATGCGAAATCTCACACCCGAACGAAACATCCGGATCGATTAGCACCTCTTGTTTTCCGTTGGCCCATCCACGAAATCATTGTCATTCACCCGGCATCTTTCGCAGTTATGCTGTCCAAAATCACCGTTGCTTTCGCCAAAGGACTGCGTTTTTTTCGTCGTATTGAACACCCTGCTTCGTACCGTCTGGCCGAACGAAAGCTTGCATTGGTTGCCCATCTTGTTAACGTCAAGAAATCCAAGATTCAGTTCAGATGATGAAAATTTCATCAAACTTCCTTCCTTTCTGTGCATGGAGTGGGAGAAAACAGACATGTTCTCCTTTTTTTATTCATAAAATAAAGTACAAGCCGGTACGATTAATGCTGAATGGAAGCGTGGGGTAGCTTATGCCTTTTTTTAAAACCATACTCAACGCCCTTACAAATCATGATAAGAATATGGAAGAAATCCACCTGCATTTAAAACAGCTGCAGAATGAGCTCGCCGAAATGAAAAAAGACAACAACGGACCCCCTGTTGTCATTGAACATATCAACATCGAAACTCTAAGAATTGATAAATACGAACTGAGCAACAACTTCGCCAACCTGGGCATCAAGGATCTCAAAGGCAAGCTGAACATCGGCGCCAACTATGGCCGCGGCATGACCTTGCAGGAGGAAGCCGACCAGGCCAAAATGACGGAGAACGCCATGATGAAGATGGGGCAGAAAAAAGAAAAAGTCCACCAAAAGAAACAGAACGTGCCGAGCTATTCCATCAAGGGCAGAAAGCCGTAAAAAGGACTGGATAGATGATCTATTCCGTCCTTTGCCTGCTGTACGCTGCCTTTTACTCTCCTCTATTTATCTTGCTTTTTATCCGTTCAAAAACGTTTACATAGTATGAATCCAAACCAACAAAGCTTGCTTTATTTACTATTTTGCTATTTTGTTTGCTTATTTCCGTTGCAGTTATTTCAGTTACTGTGCCTTCAAACAGATTCATTACATCATCTAGTCCAATTTTATAAAGGCTATCTACTTCATCTTCTTGAAGTTTAAATTCAGGTAATAGCCTGCATTCATACAAAAACACATGACATATTTCCCGATCCCATATTTGTTCAAGTTTTATCTCACCTTTGATGATTCCAAGCGAAATCAGGTCCTCAAATTTAATAGATACCCCTAATTCTTCCTCTACTTCCCTTGTTCCTTCCCTTACATCCTCTTCTGCCAATAAATGTCCAGCCGAAGTGATATCCAGAAGACCAGGGTAATCTTTCTTTACTTCAGCTCTTTTTTGGAAGAGTACATAACACTCATTCTTTTCTACTATCGCAAACCAGCAATGAAAGGTTTCATGCCAATCTCCAGATATATGTACTTCTCCTCTTGTTTTCTTTCCGATACATTTCATATTCTCATCAAATATCCTTACTACTTCACTGTCCATTTTTATTACTCCTTCAAATATGTTAGTCGTTCCATCTTTCAATGTTTCAAGATTGTTTTCCTGCAAATAAGGAGAAAAAAAGAGAGTCACCATCACTCAAAAAGGATAGTGTCTCTCTTTTTTAAAACAACGAAACTGTTACTCATTAAGATTGTTTGTTTCATAAACCAGCAAGGAGCCGTTGTCATCATCAGGAACAGCATATAGGCGAAGCTCTTGACCGGCATTTTCCATGAATACAGGATTCCGAGTAATCACATGTCCTTGTGGAGAAAATTCAGTGATTGGTGCTTCGTGAATGGTATTTAGAGTTTTCATGTCCACCAAAGCGACTCCGCCTAATTCATAAGGCTTGGAATTACTATTTGCTGGATCAGGCAGCTCAGCTATTCCACTTAAGATCATTTTTCCGTTTCCTGCATAATGACCGTCCTGGTAATCAATAAAATGACTGGTATTTTCCTTTTTAGCCAACTGCTTTCCTTGTTCATTCCACTCATAGAACTTACGGGAACCCCAGCTGTTTCCTATAATTTTTCCACTTTGACCGTCTCGTACCATTCCTCCGATATGATCCTGAACACGGAAGGCTTCTTTGGCATCCTTTGTTTTAGGATCCACTTTGTAGACGATGGAATGGCTATTGGGGCGGTATTCAGCAACAGATACCCAGATATTCTTCCCATCAAAATCGATACCGCCAGGATGATACATGTTCCCTTCACCCAGTTTGATGTCTTTTACAAGCTTTCCTTCTTTCGTAAACACAAAAAGGTGGCCTATCCCTTTACCTGGAGAACGGTCATAACCGTCCACGATCTTGCCATATTTAACAGGCTTTTCGATAATTTGAACGGCAGACATATAAAAAAGGTCCCCAACCTTAACCATACCTTGTGAATGATAGTTATTAAATTGCAGATCAATCTTTTCTTTTTGTTGCCATTTTGTATCTCTGCTGATTTTCTCAAACTGGTCAGATATATTTTGCTTTCCATTATCATTTGCAGAAGAAGTGGTGGCTGCTTTGGCACTGCTAGAGACCGCAAAAGCCTCAGTATCTTTAGAATTGAAAGGATGAAAAGCCATTAAACCTGCCGAAATAAGCAATACGGATGCTGCCGTAATTATTTTTTTGTTCATAATAAGCCTCCTCATAAGCTTGATGATGCCATTGTTTTAAGAAAATTAATGTAACTATCTTTCTTGACCAACAATAACGTAAATAAAAAAGGAATTATAGGTGTTTCCTTTAAGTTTTACCTAAACTTCATAGAGGATTTACATAGTTAAAAATACCTTTATAAAAACATAAGACTGACTCAATTTGAGTCAGTCTCATTATAATTGTGATTTCACTCTTCTCGATTAAATTTACCTTTTAATGATTTGAAAGAATAGAGGACGACAGCTGCACCAGCCGCTAGTACCACAAAATTGATCCACTGATTTGCTGCTATTTGTTCCATAACATTTGCTGCTTTGTTGGTGTTGTATTTATGGTCTCTAACAGCTTTTCTGTATTTTCCATCCGGTTCTTGAACGGCTATCGCCTTATCGGTGCTGATGCCGTGGATGGCGAAATATTTTGTGCCCTTTTTATACTCATTGGAAAAGTTGCCGGAATAGGTTCCTTCCTGATCTGAGTACTTTGTTACCTGTCCGATCTCTTTGTCCACCTGATCCACGTATTCGTCACTGATGACATAAGAATAATGATCCCAGACGACAAACGCATGAGCCCACTTGGCAGAAGCAGGACTTGCCAAAATAAATTGGAAAGACATCAGACAGGCGATGAATAATGAAACGCTTTTAAACACCTTCATAGGCTGTACTCCTTTTAATTCATCGAATTTGCGATCCTCAACAGCTCTTTTTTGACCTGCTTTTCACTGTATTCATTGGCAAACATGTGCCGGAGATCGTATTCTTCCTCATCTGCCAGCCAAAATAGTTCGGCGTAATTTCCAAAGTAAGCGAAATAGGCTTCTGTCCCGTCTTCAAGCTCGAGGGTATCTTCGTATTTTTTATTTTTAATGAGTTCACTCACCAGATTTTTATGGTTAAAAATTTTAAGGGCGATGAATCCCTTCTCGGTTTTCTGATCTTTTCTTGTGTACTCCGTTTCAAGCTGCAGCTTCTTTTTCTTTCCCCAATCCGTAATGACGATTTTCGGTTTCTCGTACTTATACGGAATGAACTCTGGCAGATGTGCTTTAAAAGGAATAACATCTTCCGTTTTTTCAATAGAAACCGGCTTGTACGACCGTGGGTAATGCCCTTTCGAATGCATGTCCAGCTTCAGCTCACCATCAACCAGCATGGACCCCTGGCAAGACGTCAAAACAGTCAAAAGCAATCCAGCAGCAAGAACACCGGCTCTCCTCATGAACTCCACCCCCGATTCTGTTACTCAAATCATACCATTATTTCACAGTCAGCCGGACAAGCTTCGGACGCAAGTTTCGACGTTTTTTGTATACAACAAAAGTTAATTATCAAGGTGGAAAAGTCTGAATAACGAGAAAGGATCAATTAATCAAGAGTTTGGCTCAATTATATTTAATTAGGCTCAATTAATCTCCGTTCCGCTCAATTATCTTCAAATGCATTCAATTCCACACCCCAGTACACAAAAAAACTGCCGGACACAACGTCCGACAGCCTTTCAATTAACGATTCTTCAATTCTTCTGCGATCAATTTGTTAACCAATGGCGGATTTGCCTTTCCTTTGGTCTCTTTCATGACCTGGCCGACTAAGAAGCCGATGGCCTTGTCTTTTCCGTTCTTAAAGTCCTCGATGGACTGCGGATTGCGGTCAAGGACAGCCACAACAAACTCACGGATGGCGCCTTCATCGGAAATCTGCACGAGGCCTTTTTCCTTAACAATCGTTTGGGGATCGCCGCCGTTCTCGATCATCTCTTTAAAGACTTTCTTCGCGATCTTAGATGAGATCGTGCCGTCTTCAATGAGCTTGATCATTTTAGCGAGGTTGCCCGGTGTTAATGGTGTTTCGCCGATTTCTTTGGACTCTGTGTTCAAGAAGGCACTCACTTCGCCCATGAGCCAGTTGGAAAGCAATTTCGGATCCGCTTTCTCCCTCATTCCTTCTTCAAAGAAATCAGCCATTTTGATTGATGCTGTCAGAACGCCTGCGTCATAAGCAGGAAGACCGAACTCTGATACATAGCGCGCTTTACGAGCATCCGGAAGCTCAGGAATCTCAGCGCGGACACGCTCGATCCATTCTTCAGAAACACTCAGACTCACAAGATCCGGATCTGGGAAGTAACGATAATCATCCGATCCTTCCTTTACACGCATGAGGATTGTTTTATTGGATTTTTCATCAAAACGGCGGGTCTCCTGAAGGATTTCGCCGCCACCCAGAATTTCTTCCTCCTGGCGCTTCTCTTCATACTCGAGCCCTTTTTGCACGAAGGCGAAGGAGTTCAGGTTCTTAAGCTCGGTTTTCGTACCGAATTCCTTTTGCCCCACAGGACGGATCGAGATGTTGGCGTCACAGCGCAATGATCCCTCTTCCATCTTACAGTCGGAAACGCCCGTGTATTGGATGATCGCTTTCAGCTTTTCCAAATACGCATATGCTTCTTCCGGTGTACGGATATCCGGCTCGGATACGATCTCCATCAGCGGCGTGCCCTGGCGGTTCAAGTCCACAAGAGACGATCCGTCAGCAGCATGCGTTAGTTTCCCTGCATCCTCTTCCAAGTGAAGACGTGTGATACCAATTTTTTTCTTTTCGCCGTTCACTTCGATCTCAATCCAGCCGTGCTCGCCGATCGGCTTATCAAGCTGGGAAATCTGATATGCTTTCGGATTGTCCGGATAAAAATAGTTTTTCCGGTCAAAATGCTGCTCCCGGTTAATTTGGCAGTTCAATGCCATCGCCGCACGCATTGAAAAATCGACCGCCTGTTTATTCAGGACCGGCAGAACGCCTGGATGTCCAAGACAGACCGGGCATGTATGGCTGTTGGACGGTGCTCCGAAATCGGTGGAGCAGCCGCAGAATATTTTAGAGTTGGTTTTAAGTTCAACGTGGACTTCTAATCCAATGACTGTTTCAAATTTGCTCATCCCTGCACCTCCTACAATTGCGGTTTCGCTTTATGGTGTTCCGTCGCCTGTTCAAAGACTGAAGCTACGCGGTAAATCGTGCTTTCGTCAAAGTGTTTTCCGATGATCTGCAATCCGACCGGCAATCCGTTTGAGAATCCGCACGGCACAGAAATGGCTGGCACACCCGCAAGGTTTACAGGAATGGTTAAAATATCGTTGGCATACATCGTTAACGGATCGTTCGTTTTCTCTCCGATTTTAAACGCAGTCGTCGGAGTCGTTGGCCCGATGATGACATCAAAGTTATTAAACACTTGTTCAAAATCATTTTTGATCAGCGTACGGACTTTTTGCGCTTTTTTATAGTAAGCATCATAGTATCCCGAGCTGAGGGCGAATGTTCCGAGCATGATCCGGCGCTTCACTTCGTCCCCAAAGCCTTCGCTTCTGGAGTTTTTATAAAGCTCCAAGAGGTTCTCGGTGTTATCCGAACGCACCCCGTATCGTACGCCGTCAAAACGGGACAAGTTGGCGGATGCTTCTGATGAAGACAGAAGATAGTAGGTTGCAAGCGCGTATTTGGAATGCGGAAGCGATACTTCCTCCCACGCAGCACCTTGTCCTTCTAATACTTTTAGCGCATCAAGCACTTTTTCTTTTACTGCTGGATCAACGCCTTCTGCCAGGTATTCTTTTGGAACGGCAATACGAAGTCCTTTAACGTCTCCAGTGATGGCTGACAGGTAGTCCGGTACATCGACGTTCGCTGACGTGGAGTCCATGTGATCGTGTCCGGCAATCGCCTGTAAAAGGTATGCGTTATCTTCCACCGTACGCGTGATCGGTCCGATTTGGTCAAGGGAAGATGCAAACGCAATTAGGCCGAAGCGGGAAACAAGTCCGTATGTCGGCTTCAATCCTACAACGCCGCAATATGCCGCTGGCTGGCGGATCGATCCGCCGGTATCGGAACCGAGGGAAAATAATACTTCGCTCGCTGCAACAGCTGCTGCTGATCCTCCACTGGAACCGCCTGGCACGTAGTCTGTGTTCCACGGGTTCTTCGTCACATGGTAGCCGGAGTTTTCGTTGGAAGATCCCATCGCAAACTCATCCATGTTCAGCTTGCCAATCGTGATAGCGCCTGCCTCATAAAGACGGCTGGCCACGGTTGCATCATAGATTGGATTAAAGTTGGAAAGGATTTTGCTTCCGCTTGTAGTACGGAGTCCTTTTGTAGAGATATTGTCTTTCAAGGCAATTGGAAGGCCTGCAAGGATTCGTTCTCCTGGAGAACCAGCGAGAACATCATCCAGCTCCTTCGCCTGTATGCGGGCGTGCTCTTCATTCAGCGTAAGGAACGCTTTTACCTTGTCCTCCACTTGGCCGATTCGGGCATATGAAGCATCAACAAGATCCGTCACGCTTACTTCTCTTTTATGTAACAGGTTGTGCAGTTCTGATACTTTCTTCTCTAATAATGACATGTGCTGCCTCCTACTCTAAAACGTCTTCGGTACTTTAAACTGTCCATCCCTTTGATCAGGGGCGTTCTTCAACGCTTCTTCTCGCGTTACCGATTCTTTCACAGTATCTTCGCGCAGCACGTTTTTCAGCTCAAGCACGTGGGTTGTTGGTTCAATGTTTTCTGTATCCAGTTCATTCAGTTCTTCGGCAAAACCGATAATTGCATCCAGCTGCTCCGTAAACATGTCCACTTCTTCTTCGCTGACGGAAAGACGGGCCAGATGGGCAACGTGTTTTACCTGGTCTTTTGAAATTCGAGACAAGCTTGCCACCTCCAAAACAGTACGTTCACAATATATAGATGATAACAAAAATCGCGGTTACTAAGCAACCGGTGCCGCAATCGGTGCCAGGCACCACGTTTTGACATATATGTAAGAGGGGTGCCTGGCACCTTAAAATTACGCCTCTTCCCAACATAAGCATTATTACATACTAGCGTCTGGAGCGGGTCAGGACGGAGTGCTGCTGTTAACACAGGATATTGAAAGATGGGGTTCGACACAATGAAGAAACGTTCTTTAGAAAATAATTATTTATACACAGTAAGATTTAATGAGAAAACTTCAAATCAATACTCCATTGAGACATAAAATTTAAAGAGTAGGAAAAGGTAAAAGAAAATCTATTTATTCTTATGATTTCAAAATGCTGAAGTAATTTCTATAAAGAGGCCTTTTTTTATATGGTGCCTGGCACCGCGATTACACACTTGTGTAATGGAGGTGCCAGGCACCGTTTTAGGCACCATTTTAATCCTTCCGGAAGCTGGTGTCTTTTGTGGGATGCGTAAATGGGGCTCCTTTGGGTTTAACATTCTTCTCGATGAGATCACGGTTTTCTGCCGTGTTCCAGCCGATGTCGTTTGTCGGATGAACCCACTGATCGCCTGCCATGATTTCCGGATCCGTATCTTCGCTCCAGTTATTGAGCGGTGAGTTTTCGGAATTGTATTTGCTGTCACCGATGACTACACCGTAATCATTCACAAAGGGAGGCTGCATTTTCATTCCTGTTCCTTTGAATGACGGCGAACTCGCTTGGTGAGGCATTGTTTCTTCAATATAAGGCTTTTCCAGGTTGTTTTCTTCTTTATTGTTTTTATGATCAGCCACGTTATTTTTCTCCTTCATACTTAGGATATAGTCATAATTTTTCCTTAAGCCACTATTCTATGTAGTAAGGCACCAAAATCGGGTGCAGAAAATTTTTTTGATAAATACTTTACAAAAGTAAGCATATATTATATTATACTTACATAAAGTAAGTTATTAAATCTCAACAAGGAGTTGTTCTTATATGTTAAGTTTAGGATTATTAATCATTCGTCTCGTGATCGGGTTATCGTTCGCGGCACATGGTACACAAAAATTGTTTGGCTGGTTCGGAGGCCACGGTCTGAAAGGAACAGGCGGCTGGCTAGAATCCATCGGTATTAAGCCAGGCTACACGATGGCACTGTTTGCAGGGCTCGCTGAGTTTGGCGGCGGTCTATTGTTCGCAGCAGGATTGGTCACTTGGCTCGGTGCAGCTGCCATTATCGTGACTATGCTCATGGCCATCGTAAAAGTGCACGGACCAAACGGCTTCTGGGCAACATCAGGCGGCTATGAGTACAACTTGATCCTCATCGCAGCAGCTTTAGGTGTAGCTCTTACTGGAGCAGGCGCTTACTCTTTAGACGCACTTTGGTTCTAATTTATGAAAAAAAACTGGCGGAAATTGCTTCCGCCAGTTTTTTTATGGTTTAAAGTTACTTGTTGTTTTCAAGGAGCTCAATCGTGTGATACAGAAGCCCGGTTCCACCTATGTTTCCATGGCCTGGAACAACAGTCCTCGCCTGAGAATATCGGTCAATCACGTTTTGCACGGACACTGGCCACGCTTGAACATCCGCATCCTCTAAATTCCCAAGATCTTTTGCTTCCTGCGACTTGATCAGGCAGCCACCTACCAGGAGCTTGTACTGCGGAAAATAAACCGTAATGTTGTCTTCGGTATGTCCCTTCCCTGGATAGTAGGCTTCCACCTTCACGTTCCCAAACCTCAAATGAGTCAGCACCGGATTCAGCAAACGATCTGGAGCTTCATAGCCATTTTCAACACCAAGCTTTGCTGTTTGAGGAGTCGTATACACATGAATCCCCCGCTCCTTCAGCGTTTTAATGCCTCCTATGCGGTCTTGATGGGAATGAGTGATGATCGCGTTTTTCACAGGTTTTTTAAAATGCTGAGAAATTATATCCATCAGTTCTCCGGTAAGGGGATCGTCCCAAGAAGAATCAACAAGCAGAAGGCCTTTGGAAGTTTCCATCAACAGTCCATTCGAAGGAACCGGCACACCGTTAAATTCGCCGATCGTCGTATGTACCCAAACGTGCGGCTGGATTTCGGTAAGAGTGATTGTTCCTGATTCGTTTGAATATGTTTTTAGAACATGAGCAGCTTGGGTATATGGCTTCTGAGCTTGAGCGTTCACGATTAATGGTGCAGTGATTACACCTAATCCAAAAATTCCGGTGAGAGCAGCATTTAATACGATTCTTTTTTTCATGACCATCCTACCTTCCTAAATTTTAATTTTCCTGCTATGTTATTGATGGTATTCCTTATCTTTCCTCCATTCAATGGAGCAGGAATGACAAAGCCCTAACAAAAGCAAGAATATTCAAATAATTAGAAGGTGAACCTATGGACGTTTTGGAGAAATTCCACTTATTGATTGAGCGTGGACAGCCTTATGAAAATGAATTTGTGCATTTAAAAAGAAAGATTTCCATCGGAAGGTTCGGCTCCGAACCTGCCCCCGGCATCGCATTTCATATCCCGCTCGTATCCAGGCAGCATTGTGTGATCGATTGTGAAAAACCTTCACCCATGCTGATTGATCTTGGCAGCAAACATGGCACCTGGCTAAATGGCATGCGCCTTCTTCCACAAAAGGAATATGGTTTGAGCAGCGGTGACCAGATCACCCTCGTCAATGGCATGATCTCCATGAAATACATAACCGTAAACGATCAGGAGACCATGGACTGGGATCCCCTAAAACCATTTCGTCTGCCAACTGAAGATTTCATTGACATTCATGAGCTTTTGCAAAAAGTACGGGTGCATCAAAAAGATATTCACTTTTCACATAAGGAGTTCCAGTGTTTTAAACTGCTGTATTCTTCCCTCGGACAGTTTGTTTCGAAAGAAGAAATTAAGCGGCATGCCTGGAGTGAAAGAGATCTTCTGGACGGCAGGGTTCCCGATGTTGGCTCTGATGAGTTAAACTCCCTGATCTACCGTGTTCGCAAAAAACTCTCTCCTTATATGCACATTGAATCTGTTTTACGCAAAGGATTCGTAATGGCAGTGACTAAAGAAATATAGTAAAAACCCCTTCAAGCCAAAGCCGAAAGGGGTTTTTTGTTTATTAAAGCAACTCTGAAGTTGTTTTCGCTTGCATGTGAAGAAGAAGGTAGTCTGGGCCACCAGCTTTGGAGTCCGTACCAGACATGTTGAATCCGCCAAACGGCTGGTATCCAACGATCGCACCTGTACATCCGCGGTTGAAGTAAAGGTTACCCACGTGGAATTCTTCTTTCGCGCGCTCGATGTGCTCACGGTTATTGGAAACTAGAGCTCCAGTCAAACCGTAATCTGTGTTGTTTGCAATTTCCATCATGTGATCGAAGTCGCGAGCTTTACAGAACGCCACAACCGGTCCGAAGATTTCTTCTTGCATAAGACGTGCTTTTTCTTCCACGTCTGCTACGATTGTCGGTTGGATGAAATAACCTTTAGAGTCGTCGCCTTCTCCTCCAGCTGCGATTTTCCCTTCCGTTCTTCCAATTTCGATGTAGCTCATGATCTTGTTGTATGCCGCTTGGTCGATAACAGGACCCATGTAGTTTCCTAGATCTTCAGGATTTCCTACACGAAGAGATTTTGTTAACTCCACTGCTTTTTCAAGAACTTCATCATACACATCCTGGTGAATGACCGCACGGGATCCTGCAGAACATTTTTGTCCAGAGAAACCGAATGCAGAGTAAACAATCGCAGAAGCAGCCATATCTGTATCTACGTTGTTGTCGATAACCATTGTGTCTTTTCCGCCCATTTCAGCGATAACACGCTTCAGCCAGATTTGGCCAGGGTGCACTTTTGCTGCGCGTTCGTAGATACGGCAGCCGACTTCACGGGAACCAGTGAAGGATACGAAACGTGTTTTCGGGTGGTCTACCAGGTAGTCGCCCACTTCTGCTCCGCTTCCTGGGATGAAGTTCAATACGCCTGCGGGAAGACCAGCCTGTTCCATCACTTCAGCAAACTTAGCTGCAACAACCGGTGTGTTGTTTGCTGGTTTAAGAAGAACTGTGTTACCGGAAACGATTGCAGCTACAGTTGTTCCTGCCATGATCGCAAGCGGGAAGTTAAATGGAGAAATCACGATACCTACTCCCAAAGGGATGTAGTTGAATTGGTTGATTTCACCTTCTCGGCTTTTTACCGGTACTCCGTTTTTCATAAGTTCCATTTGACGAGCATAGAACTCTAGGAAGTCGATTGCTTCAGCTGTATCAGCATCTGCTTCTTTCCATGGTTTACCGCCTTCTTTTACAAGGTAAGCAGAGAATTCATGCTTGCGGCGGCGTAGAATAGCAGAAGCTCTGTAAAGGATATTTGCACGAGCTTCAGGCGCCCATTTTTTCCAAGTTTCGAACGTAGAAACCGCAACTTGCATTGCTTTTTCTGCTAGATCTTTATTTGCTTTAGAAACCGTTCCAATGACTTCTTCTTTATTGGCCGGATTAATAGAAACGATTTTTTCATCAGTGGTGATGCGTTCTCCGCCAATGACCAGAGGATACTCTTTGCCTAGCTGTGAATTAACAAGGTCTAAAGCTTCCTCAAAAGCTTTCTTGTTTTCTTTAACTGAAAAATCCGTAAATGGTTCGTGTTTATACTCTCGAATCATTTTGTCCCCTCCTATGCCCTTAAGCGTTTTCATTTGTTCAACATGTCTATTCTACCCTAAACTCGTCCCACAGTTCAAACAATGACAAATAGTCAGAATAATAAGAAATAAACAATAAACCCTTTTATTTCAAGGGATTTCATAACTATGCACATAAAACAAGACAGACCCTTGTATGTTCATGGGTCTGTCTTTGGCACTATCTATAAATATGCACGAACGGATCGCTGCTTCCGTCATCCCGGACGATGAGCGCTTCCGGTTTATTGACGGCAGATTGGATGTTGATTGTAACCGGCACGCTTGGAAGCTCCTTCATCACCGACGAGGTAACATACTGTGTGAACGAGATGACTTCAGCTTTGCCTTGGAACTGCATCGGGATATCGATGTCCAGACGGTTCAGGTTGCCGTCCCGGTATTGAGCTTTTCCGATTACTCCTACATAGTTCGGGAAGTAGTCCTGAATTTTGGTCTTGAAGTTATTAAATTTCTCAGCATCATCCCTTTTTGCTGCGGTCGCATCTTTTGAAGGGAATAAATAATAACGGTCGTCAATCTTATCCCAGCTTCCGAGCTGCGAACTGCCCGCTCCGGCTGATGCCGATGCAAAAAAGTGCCCTGGTGTGACCGATTCTTTTTCCGCTTCCTGATAGAGAGCGATGGTGATCGGAACATTTTTCAGTGCATGGTTTTGGCGAAGACGCTGGATGACCTGCTGCCCCATTTTTCTTGCTTCACGGGAAACATCACTTGAGTCAAGCTTCTTGGAGCCGTTATAAATCAAGCCAGCCTTGTCTGTCGCCTTGTAATAGTACGTAGAGTTAAACGATAAACCGACAACGACACCGCCGAGTTTAACTTTATCATTTCCGCTCTGTACAAGGTAATTCTGCTCAAGTACATACGATAAGTATTTCGGATGTTTATCTTCTGCTGCCATTACTTGCTTGTAAGGAGCATCCTTCTTTACCCCCAAAGCAGGGTTAAGACCTTTTTGGGCCATGTCTGTTTTGTTATCCTTCTCAGTCTTCTCGTCCGCACGCTTCAGCCAGTTATTGACGGTCGTGGAGGACAGGTATTGGCCCTCCTGGTAGTAATACTTGTCCGTGCTGAAATTATCCTGAGCAATCCGCATGAGGCCGAGTTCAAACTCGTTGATATCCAAGCGGTTATCTACACCGTACTTGATTAAGCCGCGGGCACCGCCTGGCTCAAACGGTACAATGCTTCGGTAATATTTTTCCCCGGTTTTGATCTCCCCGGTAATGATGGCTTTTTCTTCGGTTTTCCCTTGTTTCTTTACAACTTCCTCTTCCTTCTGCAGCTTGTCTCTGTTCATACAGCCGCTCAGGATCAAAAGGGAGCTTAACAGGATCAGGCTGATCCGCTTTATCATGGTAACACTCCTCATAAAACTTGATGGAACAGAGCTATTCTTTATTTTTCAAGCTCCTCGATAAATCGCTGTTCAGACCATACTTCCACTCCGAGGGACTGTGCTTTGTCCAGTTTGGATCCCGCATCCTCCCCTGCGATCAGCAGGTCGGTATTCTTGCTCACGCTTCCGGTCACCTTACCGCCAAGCGTTTCCAGTTTTTCTTTCGCTTCGTTCCTGTTCAGCACCGAAAGTTTACCCGTCAGCACAATGGTTTTTCCTGCAAAATAGGAATCCACATCTTCTGCCCGGACGACACGCGGCCCTTTGTATTCCATGTTCACACCGGATTCTTTCAGGTCAGTGATGAGCTCTGCCACTTCCGGCTTATCGAAATACAGCTCAACCGAATCGGCCATTTTCTCACCGACTTCATCGATGGCGATCAGTTCTTCTTTCGCAGCAGAACTTAGCCGGTCCATTGTTTCAAATACCTGGGCGATCGTTTTTGCAGCCTTCGCACCGACATGTCTGATCCCGAGGCCGAACAATAGACGTTCCAGAGAATTCTCTTTCGATTTTTCTATAGCGTCCAGCAGGTTGTCAACCGACTTTTCACCCATTCTCTCCAGTTTCAGCAGCTCTTCCTTCTTTAGTTTAAAAAGGTCTGCCACATCCTGTATGAGGTTTTCCCGGAATAGCTGAGCGATGACTTTTTCTCCAAGGCCGTCAATGTTCATGGCATTTCTGGAAACAAAGTGGATGAGCCCTTCACGGATCTGGGCAGGGCATTGCGGATTCAGACAGCGCAAAGCTACTTCTCCATCCAGCCGGTCCAGTTCACTTTCGCATTCCGGGCAGTGTGTCGGCATATGGAAGTCTTCTTCCTCGCCAGTTCGCCGGTCAACGATCACGTTCACCACTTCGGGGATGATGTCTCCCGCTTTTTTCACGATCACGTAATCGCCGATCTTAATGTCCTTTTCCCGGATCAAGTCTTCATTATGTAATGAAGCACGTTTAACCGTCGTTCCGGCAACTACTACCGGAGACAAGAGGGCAGTAGGCGTTACAACACCCGTTCTGCCCACATTGAGTTCAATTCCTTCAAGGCGTGTGACGACCTCTTCTGCCGGGAACTTATACGCGATGGCCCACCGCGGGCTCTTCGCTGTAAAACCAAGCTCTTCCTGCTGATAAAGGGAATCCACTTTTATGACGATGCCGTCAATCTCGTAGTCTAGATCCGGTCGGCGTTCCCCCCAGCCTCTGACAAAATCTACGACTTCATCGATATTATTGCAATGCTTCCATTCCGGGTTCGTTTTAAAACCGAGGTCCTTCAGGAAGTTCAGGCTTTCGCTGTGCGAATCGACTGAATGCCCGGAAAGCTGTCCAATTCCATACACGAATATGGAAAGGTTTCGCTTGCCGGCGATGTTCGGATCGAGCTGGCGCAGGGAACCGGCCGCCGCATTCCGCGGATTCGCAAAAAGCTCCTGGCCTTCTTCCTGGCGAGCTTCATTCAGCTTTTGAAATGAACGCTTCGGCATGTATGCCTCACCGCGCACTTCAAGAGAAACGTTCTTATCCTTGATGCGAAGGGGAATCGTACGAATCGTCTTTAAATTGTTCGTGATGTCTTCACCGGTCGTTCCGTCACCGCGGGTAGCCCCAAGAACAAAGCGGCCTTCTTCATAAGTTAATGACACAGCAAGACCATCAATTTTTAATTCTGCCACGTACGAAACATTGTCACCGACTCCGTTTCGTACCCGGCGGTCAAAATCACGCAGATCTTCCTCGTTAAACGCATTGCCAAGGCTGAGCATTGGAACCTTGTGCTGCACTTTTCTGAAATAGTCGAGGACTTGTCCTCCCACCCTCACTGTCGGAGAATGCTCATCCCGCAGCTCCGGATGGTTGTTTTCAAGCTCGATCAGCTCCTGGAGCCGTTTGTCATACTCTGAATCGGGAACTGTAGGCTTATCGAGAACATAATATTCATAGCTGTATTTTTCAAGGAGTTCACGCAATTCATGTACCCTTTTACTCGCATGCTCTTCGTTCAAACTTTCCAACTCCTTTATCGATCTTAACTGTACAGCTTTTTAATGGAATAAGGGGCTGTCCTGAAAGTCGAAAATTGACCTTCAGCAGCTCCTTTTTGTCTTGAAAATCTTCAATGAAAAGTTGATTGAAGTGGAAGGTGCGAGACTCCTCGAAAATGAACTTCACATTTTCTTCGTGCGATAAAACGCTGCCGGAGTCTTCCTTGTCCTGCGGGACTAGCGTGACAGGTGAGACTCCTGCAGGCGCTAGCGCCAAAAAGTAGGCGTTCACGCCGGTAAGGCTCACCGCACGCCCCGCGAAAGTAGGCGTTTACGCCGGTAAAAGTGAGCATCCTGGAACGGAATCAACAGCTTACAGACTTCTTGGACAGCCCCTTTAAACGCACGTTTAAAAACTACATTTTTTCAATCGGAGCAAACTTCGCAAGCAGCCGTTTCAGTCCTACCGGCTGCGGGAACGCAATGTCCAATTCCAGTGAGTCGCCTTCACCCTTCATGCTGACGACCACGCCTGTCTCCCATTTGCGGTGTTTTACTTTGTCCCCGACTTTCCAATCCGGCTTTTCGCCTCCATTAGTCGTATAAACAGGAGATGTTTTCTTAGCAGCAGCCGGCTGCTTCATGAAGGAAGGAGCAGCATTGGAACGTGACGATCTTCCCCAGCTCGGAGTTTCTTTTTCCTTTTGAACGGATTCAAGCAACTCCTCTGGAATCTCGCCGATAAACCGGGATACCGGGTTCATGTTCGTACGTCCGAACAATGTTCTCATCCGAGCGTTCGTTAAATAAAGCTCCTGTTCTGCACGTGTAATTCCAACGTAAGCCAGTCGTCGTTCTTCTTCCATTTCGCTTTCTTCAAAGAGAGCACGGCTGTGCGGGAATACACCCTCCTCCAAACCAATCAGGAAGACAACCGGGAACTCCAGGCCTTTAGCGGAGTGCAAGGTCATCAGAACAACCGATTCTTTCGGCTTATCGCCTTCATCCTCATCCAGGCGGTCAATGTCTGCTACAAGGGCCAAGTCGGTTAAGAATGCCACAAGGCTCTTATCTTCCTGCTGTTTTTCAAAGTCTTGCGTTACAGAAAGGAACTCGTCAATGTTCTCCAGACGGCTTTCCGATTCAAGCGACTTATCTGCCTTCAGCATGTCGCGGTAACCCGTCTTATCAATCACTTCTTCCACAAGCTCGGTCACCGAAAGGAACTCCTGCATTCGGGTCCAGTTCGTGATCAGCTCGGAAAAATCGCGCAATACGCCTGTAATACGGGATGTTAATCCGATCTGCTCCACTTCCTGAAGCGCTTGGTACATGGAAAGATCATTATCCGCTCCATATTGGAGAATCTTATCGACAGTCGAAGCACCGATTCCGCGCTTCGGTACATTAATGATCCGCATCATGCTGATGTCATCATCCGGGTTCGCAATGAGGCGAAGATAGGCAAGAATGTCCTTGATCTCTTTGCGGTCGTAGAACTTGGTGCCGCCGACGATGTTATACGGGATGTTCGACTTCATCAAAACTTCCTCGATCACACGGGACTGGGCATTCGTACGATACAGGATGGCGATCTCTGAGCATTTGCGGCTTCCGCCGGTGGTCATCTCACGGATCTTTCCTGCTACATAATGGCCCTCATCGTGCTCACTGTCGCCTTGGTAATAAATAATATTCTGTCCTTCGTTTTTGTCTGTCCACAGGTTTTTCGCCTTGCGGTTGAAGTTGTTCTCGATCACCTTGTTGGCTGCGTCCAGAATGGTTTTCGTAGAACGGTAGTTTTGCTCAAGCAAAATCACCTTTGCGTCATTGTAATCTTTTTCAAAAGAAAGGATGTTTGCGATGTCCGCTCCGCGCCAGCCGTAGATCGACTGATCCGAATCACCGACAACACAAAGGTTGCGGAAACGGTCAGCAAGCATTTGTACGAGCATATACTGCGCACGGTTCGTATCCTGATACTCATCCACGTGAATGTATTGGAACTTGCGCTGATAGAACTCCAGCACTTCCGGCACACGCTTGAAGAGATGGATGGTTGTCATAATTAAATCATCAAAATCGAGCGCAGAGTTCTTTTTCAAACGTTTTTCATACTCTTGGTATACCTCATGGACGACACTGTCATACGGCCCGTTCATCGTTTTCGCAAAATCAGCACTCGTTTTTAGTTCATTTTTCAATGACGAAATAGAGCCCAAGATGCTCCGCGGTTCAAATTTTTTCGAATCCATGTTCTTGTCTTTTAAGATATTTTTGATTACCGAGAGCTGATCCGTAGAATCGAGGATCGAGAAGTTGCGGCTGATGCCGATCCGGTCGATATCACGCCGCAAAATTCTTACGCACATGGAGTGGAATGTGGAAATCCAGATGTCTTCCGCTACAGGTCCAGTAATGCTGGCTACCCTTTCCTTCATCTCGCGTGCTGCTTTGTTCGTAAACGTGATCGCGAGAATGTTCCATGGCGCGACTTCTTTCTCCATCAATAAATAAGCGATGCGGTGGGTCAGCACCCTCGTCTTACCGCTTCCCGCTCCCGCCATAATTAAAAGCGGTCCCTGTGTATGTTTAACGGCTGCTCTCTGTTCAGGATTGAGTCCTGTCAGCAGCTTTTCAATCAATTGGTGCATACTCATTTATCCGTCACCTGCCCAAACGTTTGTTCTTATTTCTATTGTAAATGAATTGCTGTCTTACTTCAATTATCCTTTTACAGCTTTTACTGTCTCAAGTGCACTCTTCAAATCGTCGTAAATAATGTTGCCGATGATGACCGTGTCAGCGAAGACTGCCATCTCTCTCGCCTGTTCTGCATTTGAAATACCGCCGCCATAATAAAACTTCGTACGGTCCAGCACTTTCCTAACTTCCTTCACAACCTCAATGTCGCCATACGTTCCGCTGTATTCAAGATAAAACACGGGAAGCCTGAACATTTTTTCCGCCATGCGCGCATATGCTACAACATCTTCTAATGAAAGACTGGCATTCGCGCTGGAGTATTCTGCGGCTTTGCAATCCGGATTCACGATGCAATAGCCTTCCGTCACAATCTCCTCCCAGTTCATGAGATCGCCGTATTCCTTCACCGCCTCATGCTGCAAGCCGACAATAAAGCTGGCGTCCCTGCTGTTAAGAACAGTCGGAATATAGTAAAAATCAAAGCCGGGAGTCAATGATTCAATGTTGGAAACCTCCAGGACACAGGGAACCGCAAACTTGCGGATCCGCGACATCAAATCAAGAGTATTATCAAGTGTTACTCCGTCACTCCCGCCAACGATGACCGCATCCGTGCCTGACTCGCAGACGGCCTCCAAATCGGCATCCGATATTTCCTTATTGGGATCCAGCTTAAAAATATGCTTCCAAACCCGATAATCAAAATTCATAAGATCCTCCCAGTAAATGCTGAAACGCCTGTTTAAAAACGGCCGAGCTGGGATGAAAATTGTAACTTTTTTCATCCTCTTTGGGCGTTGAAGCTGGATAATTCAATCTATACTTTCTAAACCGGGATCATCCCGGCCGGTTATTCTCTTTATACCTTTTGCCATTATATCAAAAATTATAGGGCTACTCATCTTTGACACTGTGAAACAACGCTTACATTACGATTAATTTTTGGTAACCTTACAAAAAGCGATGAACAGGAGAATGTGTATGTTTTTTTTACAAGTTGATGAGGAAATTTCCTTGAAGATGCTCGAAAAAAGAGATGCCCAACTCCTCTTCCAGCTGACCGATTATTCAAGAGACCACCTGAGGAATTGGCTTGGCTGGGTCGATTATTCTCGTACCTTAAAAGATACAAAAACATTCATTAAACTGGCGCAGCAGAAGTATGCCGACTATACGGACCTCGTCACCCTCATCTGGTACCGGGGCATTCCGGCCGGCTCTCTGGCACTGTATGACATCAAGTGGAATAACTTTTCGGCGAACATTGGATATTGGCTGGGCAAGGACTTTGAAGGCCAGGGCATCATGACCCGGTCGTGCGAAGCGATGGTGGACTATGCGTTTGGAACGCTCGGCCTGAACCGGCTGGAACTGAAGGCCGCACTGGACAATAAAAGAAGCCGCTCTGTTGCAGAACGGCTTGGATTTCATCAAGAAGGAGAACTCCGCCAGGCGGAATGGCTTTACGACCACTTTGTAGATGTTGCGGTCTATGGCATGCTGGCGAGGGATCGGTTTCAAAAATAACTCAGATTTTTGGTTCCGTTTGAATCGGGCTGTCCGAACCCTCAGGCCCTTTGTTCTTCTCATGATAGTTATAGATTTTTAAAGATATAAATACAAAGCCTGCTGTGATCAGGCCTCCAAAAATCCAGCCTGAAATCTTCATTGAGAATAAAATAAAATCATACTTCTTCGCGCCGTATTCCATCAGGAGATACGATTTCAATCCGGCCTGGAACAAACTGCGGAATGCAAACAGTCCGGTAAGCCAAACAAAATACTTATAAAATTCAGGCTGACGGTACAGAGACTGCGTCTTGTCCCTCGGTTCACCCTGGAGATAAGCAATATCCACCGCAAAGTGCATGCCAAGCGGCTGTTTGATCAGAATGGTCGTGAATATCAGCAGCGCCATAAAAATACCGAAGAACACCTGGTTCCAAAGCATTCGGCCGGCCCCCCCTGACAGGAGGTCGATCGTTGTTCCGGCAAACAGGGAGAACAGAATAAACATCCCTGTAACATTGAATTGCTTTTCTTTCACAAACCGGTATATGGTATAGATGAAACCTGGAGCGGAAGACAGCAGGATGGCGTAATAATCGCCCAAAATGTCTCTTCCCTGGTTCCAGATCAGATAAGGCAGTATTAAATAAAACAGCAAATCAAAAACTACGATGCTTTTCTTCAAGTTCTTCACTTCCCGTTATGGAATGTTTCGTTACTCTTGCTGGATTGTGCAAAATGCTCGATACTCTTGTCCATAGTGTTCGGCCGACTCTGATTCTTTTGACCTTACTCCTTATTGAAGAGATGATTTTATGATTAGACAAGCCACCTTAGAGGACATATCCGCCTTGGCTTCCCTGTCGTTACAGCTCGGTTACACAGGTGATACTACTGAAATCATAACACGGTTGGAAAAAATTATCATCCAGAAAAATGCTGCTCTTTTTGTACAAGAAGTGAACGGTACGATTGCCGGCTGGGTTCATGTCTATGGAAAAACATTGCTGCAAATGGAATATTGCGAGATCGGCGGTTTGGTAGTCGATGAGTCACAACGCCGGTTAGGTGTGGGAAAAGAATTAATGAAAAGATGTGAAACGTGGGCGCTGGAAAACGGCTATGATCAAATCCGGCTCCGTTCGGGCGCTGAACGAAAAGAAGCGCACCGATTTTACGAAAACATCGGCTACGAATGTGTGAAAAAGCAAGAAGTGTTTACTCGTAAGCTTTAAATGTGGAGGCCGCCAAGTGATCTGATTCCAGGTGGCCTTTTTGTCGGCCTCAAAGGGATTGTCTGGGGTCGTTACTTGCAGTTCGGCATGTTTTACTTGCGGAAATAGTGAGTTTACTTGCTTGCGATAATGGACCACTTACTTGCAAAACACATCATTTTCATAAAATCGTCACGCCGTATAACTCCACAAAACAGAAAACCTGCACCGCCCAAAGGCGTTACAGGTTTTACTTCGTTTCTTCTTTATTTCCGTGTACCCGATCGAGTGCCATTTGATAGGCATCGTTTCCGAAGTTCAGGCATCGCTTCACACGGGAAATCGTCGCTGTGCTGGCGCCGGTTTCTGATTCAATTTTATGGTAGGTCTTTCCTTCACGAAGCATGCGGGCTACTTCAAGGCGCTGTGCCAGTGACTGGATCTCGTTCATCGTGCACAGATCATCGAAGAACATATAGCATTCTTCCAGATCTTTTAGTGAAAGGACGGCTTCAAACAGCTGATCAAGCGCCTTCCCTCTTAATTTATCAATTTGCATGTACTTGCACTCCTTCTGCTCTATTCAATAGAAACGCTCTTACTGATTCCTGGCTGCGACGGGATGATGTTGATCCAGGTTTTTCCCGGAACGAAACCTGTGCCAGACGGGATGATTCTGCCGTCTTTGTTTTCCCAGCTAACTTCCCTGGCTTTTCCGCGCTGAAGCAAAATGGCTTTGCCTCCGGATGTAAGGTCAATTTCTCTTCGTCCGTAACTATCAATGATTTTATGGCTTGCTTCCACAATCAGCACGTTATCGAGTTCGATCGGTGTTTTGGTTTCGCGGTCAGTGGTCGGCTTCTCGTTGCTGAAGCGGGCATACCGTTTCGTTGATGAGTCGTAGGTATAGCCGACAGTCTCACCGTGATTGTATGTTATCAGAACTTTATCGGCTTTGTCACCAGTAAGCGCTTTGACCTCCGATGGTTTTAAGAAAGGAAGAGGCTTTATTTTATCTTTATTGTCATAGCCTTTCTTCTTTAAACCTTTCATGATGTCTTTGTACTTAATATACGAGTTATGAGGCGCCTGCCGGAACGATGCCCGGTGAAAAAGCGTGCCGTCATAATACAGGCCGTTCAGCGAATCCACCTTGCTGTTGCTGCCTGAAAGGATTTTCTTCGCTTCCGGACTCCAGCCATGATGAACGTAAAAAGCATGAAAACCCTGGCTCAGCTCGATAAAGTAATCGCGTGCGCTGCGGACAGGCCCGACCACCTCTGGCTTCTCGCTCTGAAATACGGCAAGAAAGCGTGTAATATCCCCTTCCGCCAAAACTTCGTAAACGAGATCCGCCTTATGAAGCCCGGACTGCGGACGAGCCTTCCAGTGATTGTTGATCATTACGGCAAACACCCTTGCATCGGTGTCCTTGTTCGTTTTGATTCCTGTCAGCGAATCCGTGTTTTTCAGCTCTGTCTTCTTTTCTTTCTTTTCAGGAGCTTTCGTATGTTCCGCAGGCTTTTTGTTACTTGCCGTTTCTTCCTTCTGGCAGCCTGCACCGCCAAGGATCAATAGAGCCGCACAAAAGCTAAGCAGCCATTTTTTCATCAGGCACCCCTGCCCCCTGGCCCCCCGGCCGAATTCTTTCCAGACGCTTTACTTCTTTAGTTTAACGCATAATTGAAGGAAAGAGTATGACTTTCTTCTTCACATCGTAGATTCCTAGCTGTGTAATGCGGATATATGGCAAATGAGTTGAAGAAAAGAAAAGCAGACTGTAAATCGGATCTTCGAAGTGATATCCTCTTTTTCGCAGTTCTGACGTTAATTCCTTTTCTTCCTGTATGAGTTCTTCGACTGATGAAGAAGACATTCCTCCTCCAAGCGGCAGCTTGACCTCGCTGATGATTTCTCCGTCCTCTACCAGCACGATGCCGCCTTTCATCTCTTTTACACGGTTAAACGCCGCGAGCATATCCCGCTTGCTTTTTCCGATTAAAAGCAGATCGCCCGTGCTCGAATAGGAGCTCGCAAACCCGGAAACTCCTTTGGCAAAGCCTTTGACCAGGGTGTTTACCCGCCACTTGCCTTTTTTGTCGACGAGCATGAAGAAGCATTCATCGTGTTCCATATTCAATTTTTCCTCAGTAGGATTGAGCTGAATCTGATACGGCTTCGTAATGACGGAGTTCACCATCTCAATGCCTGCCAGTGAACTGAACTGAAAGTCTTTCCGCGACAGCTCCCAGTTCAATTCGAGCGGCCCCATTCCATAATCGCTCCAAGGAAACGGTGCACCAGCTTCCATAACCTTACCGTCACGCTTGATCCATTGCCCTTTGGCGAGCACAGACTCCGGATTCGGGTGCTGCACACTATCCAGGATATTGAGATGTGCTACTCTTCCCGGTGCGACCATTCCGAGTATATGCTCTTTGCCGTAATATCTTGCTATGTTATAAGAAGCCATTTTATAAGCATCGATCGGATCAATTCCTTCTTCAAGCGCGATAGAAATCATTTTATCCGTGACGCCTTCTTCATAAAATGCCGGTGTTGATCCGTCCGTTGTAAAGATGACACGGTCAAAATGAGCCGCTCCAATCTCTTTCATCTCTTTTAAAATCTGTGAAAGATCGGGACGAATGGATGAATAGCGGAGAGAGGTGGTAAGTCCGAGGTTCAGCCTCATCATCGCTTCCTCTCCGGTCATCGCCTCATGATCGCAATCCACACCGAGCAGCGCCATCTGCGTCAAGGTTTTTTCAGAGGCACCAGGCAGATGCCCTTCGATCCGCTTTCCGGCCTTGCGTGTTTCCCGCATGAGATGAAGAATATGATCATCTCCCTGAAGGACTTTCGGCCAGCTTGTCAGCTCTCCACCCTGTATGACATAAGGAGATGCCAGCATTTTTTTAATGTTGCTCAATGAGAACAAAGAGTCTTCATTCAAGAGCTCTGACTGGGAATCATAACGGCACCACCAATAGTACGTAAAAGGCAGCCGGTTCAGGTCTTCCATAATAGTAAGCGCTTTCGTAACTGGCAATGATAAAAAAAGCATAAGATTATCGCACATAAATGTCGTTGTGCCCCTTGCCGATGCATAACGGCCCAGAGTCTGGGGATTATATAGTTGAAATGGATGGGCATGCGGCTCAATGTAACCAGGGACGACATATTTACCGTCAATATCCAAAATCTCTGTCCCGTTCGTATGGCTGGGCATTTTATCCCCAACATAAACTATGCGGTTATCGTAAATCCATATGTTAGCTTTTGTCCAGCAGTGCCGGGCAGCATTTAAGTAGGTTGCATTCTGCAGTACGATCGACGGCGCTAATTCGCCCAGGATCACTGCTTGATGGCGGCGAAGGTCCGCCTTCGACCAAAACAAGAACTGGTTAGACATAGGTTTCACCTTTTTCTCTGTAAATTACATTTTCTCAAGGATACCATACAATTTTGGTTCGTGGGTGCCTTTACGCAAAACACAAAAAATCATCACAAAAAGGAGCATTCCCTTTATGAAACAGAACATTGGCATTTTAAACTCCATGATTCGAATCGTGTGCGGATTGACCATGCTGGCGATGCTGACCGCCAAGTACACACGCAGGCCTTACCGCGGATCTTACGTCTTCATGATGATCCTCGCCTCCATGAAAGTGGCAGAAGGCATCCTGCGATACTGCCCTGTTACGGATATGATAAAACAAGGATCTGAGCTCAAAGACATGGATTTAGACGATATCTCCAAAGAAGGCTCAGCGATTAATCCGAGCTGATTAAGAAGAAGGCTCTTTTCTAAAAAATTGTTGCTTTGGGAATATTTTTGTGAAAAACCTTCATTAATCAGTTGATTGGAGTGCAAGGTGCGAGACTGAGGCTAGGATTAACGGGACAGGTGAGACACGCGGAAAGCGAGCATCCTGGAACGGAAATCAGCCACTCTCAAGAGCAACAAAGGTTATGAAAACAGCCAAGAAGAAAAAAACTCCCCTGCAACGGGGAGTTTTCTATAAGGAGGCTTATAGCAATGAAAGAATATTTAATGGATACCATTTTTATCTATGCGATGCTCATCGGCGGCATTATTGCGATTTTGTTCGCTTTCGTTAAAAAGCGGCGCGTGAAATAGCCTTTGACCCAATGTCCGTACGGTAAAATGACGCGTCACACTGTATCTTTGCCATCTCCTCATACACCGCTTCCTGCGCTTTAGAGAGGTCTGCCCCTTTAACCGCAGCCAGAAGAATTCGCCCGCCGTCCGTAACAAGCCCCTCTTCTGCTTGCTTTGTTCCAGCGTGGAAAAGCAGTGTATCTTCATTCAGCTTGTTCAGTCCTGTGATCTTGATTCCCTTTTTATATGCTTCTGGATAACCGCCGGAAGCAAGAACCACACCAAGTACAGCCTCGTCTGACCAAGACAGTTCAATCTCTTTCTTATCTAAAATAGCCAGCAGGATTTCCGCAAAATCACCTTGAAGCCTTGGCAGGACAACCTGTGTTTCCGGGTCACCGAAACGTGCGTTGAACTCGATAACCTTTGGGCCTTGAGCGGTCAGCATGAGGCCGGCATACAGAATTCCCGTAAACGGTCTGCCTTCCTTCATCATCGACTGCGCCGCTGGATTCAGGACTGTTTCCAGTGCCTCATCCACGACAGGCTGCGGAATCTGCGGAACAGGTGAGTATGCACCCATTCCTCCTGTATTCGGCCCTTTATCCCCGGTGTAGGCACGTTTATGATCCTGTGCGATGACCATCGGGTAGACCTTTTCTTCATTAACAAAAGCCATGAATGAAAACTCTTCGCCTTCCAGGTACTCTTCCATCACAACCGAAGCACTTGCTTCTCCAAACCGCGCGTTGTTCAGCATGTCATCAAGGCCCTGTTCCGCTTCTTCAAGCGTCATGGCGACGATGACACCTTTTCCTGCTGCCAGCCCATCTGCCTTCAAAACGATCGGAGCTCCCTGCTCATGAAGATAGTCCTTTGCTTCACGGAAAGAAGTAAAGGTTTTAGACGCCGCTGTAGGTATGCCATGCTTGTCCATCAGGTCTTTCGCAAACGATTTGCTTCCCTCAATCAATGCTGCTTCCTTAGACGGTCCGAATATGGTGAGGCCTTCATTTTTAAAATCATTCACAATCCCGTTTAACAAGGGGACTTCAGCTCCGACAAAGGTAAGAGCGATTTGATTTTCTTTTGCGAACGCGATTAGCCCCTCGTGGTCGGTTTCCTCGATGTTGACACACTCTGCCATTTCAGCCATGCCAGGATTACCAGGCGCGGCAAACACTTTCGTTACACTCGGGCTGTTCGCAAACCGCCACACGATGGCATGCTCGCGGCCGCCTTTTCCTATCACCAGAACATTCATGCTGAATCCTCCTTATTCACAGGTTTAATGTTTAAAATGGCGTACGCCGGTAAAGACCATCGCGATGCCGTATTCGTCCGCTTTCTTGATGGAATCTTCGTCTTTTACCGATCCGCCTGGCTGGATGATCGCCGTAACACCGGCTTTCGCTGCCGCTTCTACGGTATCGTCCATCGGGAAAAACGCATCAGAACCAAGGGCGCTTCCTTCCGCTTTTTCTCCCGCTTGCTCGATCGCAATTTTAGCAGCACCAACACGGTTCATCTGCCCTGCTCCTACCCCAATCGTCATCTGATCTTTCGCTAAAACGATCGCATTGGATTTCACATGCTTGACGACTTTCCACGCAAGCTTCAAATCCTCCCACTCTTTTTCGTTGGGTTCGCGTTTCGTCGGAATCGAGATATTGGCTTGCTCCAAACCGTACGCATCTTCGTCCTGAATAAGAAGACCGCCGCGAACGGTTGTTGATCTTTTCTCTTGCTTTTTATCTTCACCGAGCTCAAGTGTAAGCAATCGGATATTTTTCTTTTTCGTTAAAATCTCTTTCGCTTCCGGACTAAATGATGGTGCAATAATGATCTCCAGGAAGATCTCGCTCATCTTTTGTGCAGCCGCTTCGCTAATCTCCACATTAGATGCGATAATGCCTCCGAAAATGGAGATCGGATCTGCTGCGAATGCTTTCGCGAAAGCATCTTCCACACTATTTCCTGTTCCAACACCGCATGGATTCATGTGCTTGACCGCAACAACAGCCGGATCTTGGAACTCGCGGACGATCTGAAGAGCCGCATCCGCATCGTTAATGTTATTGTAAGAAAGCTCTTTGCCGTGAAGCTGTTCAGCTTGAGCGATGGATGTTTTTGTTCCTAGCGGTGCTTTATAGAAAGCCGCTTTTTGGTGGGGATTTTCCCCATAGCGAAGATCCTGTTTCTTTTCATACGTAACTGTATAAGATTCAGGGTTTTCTTCTTCTACCATGTTTGTTAAGTATTCAGCGATCAGCGCATCATATGCCGCTGTATGGCGGAATGTTTTCGCCGCCAGCTTACGGCGGGTTTCTACAGAGACTTCATTGTTTTTCTCTACTTCTTCAAGCACCTTGCTGTAATCGGATGGGTCGACGACAACCGTGACATACGCATGATTTTTCGCTGCGGAACGTAGCATGCTCGGCCCGCCGATATCGATGTTTTCGATTGCATCTGCAAAAGCCACATCCTCTTTTGAGATGGTTTCTTTGAACGGATAAAGGTTAACGACAACAAGATCGATAGGAGAAATGCCGTTTTCCTCCATCTGGCGAACATGGCTTTCGTTCTCCCTTACTGCCAGAAGGCCTCCGTGAATCATCGGGTGCAAGGTTTTAACGCGTCCGTCCATGATTTCAGGAAAACCGGTCACTTCTGAAATGCCGGTCACGTTCACTCCGGCTTCCTGCAATGCTTTGCTCGTTCCGCCAGTTGAGATGATTTCCACGCCTTTATCGGCCAGCGCTTTTACAAAAGGAACAAGTCCTGCTTTATTCGATACTGATACTAATGCTCGTTTAATGGTCAAGATTGAACTCCTCCCACTTTTTCTTGATTGAATAGATCCTGTAAAACACGAGGATACAACTCATGCTCAACCTTCTGAATCCGCTGCTGCAAGGTTTCCCTCGTATCTTCTTTTTTGATCATTACTGCTTTTTGGGCGATAATCGGCCCTGTATCCATCCCGCTGTCCACGTAATGTACAGTAACCCCTGATACTCCCGCTTGTGCTTCTAACGCTTGGCCGATCGCATCCTTGCCGGGAAAAGCCGGAAGCAGGGACGGGTGGATATTAACGATCCGGCCGTCATACTCCGCCAGCAGCGTGCAGCCGATCAGCCGCATGTATCCAGCCAGAACGATGAACTCAATGTCTCTCGCCTTCAGCTGCTTTAAAATCTCCGTTTCAAATTCCACTTTTGTTTCGTACTGCTTCGGAAAAAACGTAAAGTACTCCACTCCCGCTTCTTCTGCCCGCTCGATGACATAAGCCCCTGGCTTGTCACAGACAAGCAGTGAAATTTCGGCGTCGAGGCTCTTTTCGTTTATTGCATCGTTAATCGCTTGAAAGTTTGAGCCGCTCCCTGATGCAAATACTGCGATCTTTTTCATTTTAGTTCACCGCCGCCGAACACAACGCCCTCGCCTTTTTTCACACGGCCGATCACAAATGCTTTCTCTCCATCCTGTTCAAGGGATTGGATAATATCGAACGCTTCGTCATAATCCACAGCAAGAACCATTCCGATTCCCATGTTGAACGTCGTGAACATCTCTTTTCTGCCGATGTTTCCGGTCTCTTCTATGACATCAAAAATCTCTGGAATCGGCCATGAACCATAATCAACTTCTGCCGCAAGTCCTTCAGGCAGCATACGGGGAATGTTTTCATTGAAACCTCCGCCGGTAATATGCGCCGCTCCGTGAACATTATAGTTTTTATAAACGTTAAGCAGTGGTTTCACATAGATTCGGGTCGGCACGAGCAGCTCTTCGCCAAGAGTCCGGCCTTCACTTCCAAACTCTCCATTCAGATCAAGCTGGCCTGTTTCAAGCAGCACTTTGCGGACCAAAGAATAGCCATTGCTGTGAATGCCGTTGGAAGAAAGTCCGATTAGTACATCGCCTTCTTTTACAAGATCGGGATGGATCAGCTTGGACTTTTCAGCACCGCCGACTGAAAAACCGGCGAGGTCATAATCTCCGTTGCTGTACATGCCTGGCATTTCTGCTGTTTCTCCCCCGATAAGGGCACAGCCGGCTTGTTCGCAGCCGTCAGCGATCCCTTTTACGATGTCTTCGACTTTAGCAGGCTCCAGTCTGCCGCATGCAATGTAATCCAGGAAGTACAGCGGCTCGGCTCCTTGAGCCACGATATCGTTCACACACATCGCGACAGCGTCAACTCCAATGGTATCATGTTTGTCCATCATGATCGCCACCATAAGCTTCGTTCCCACTCCGTCTGTTCCTGAAATAAGAACAGGCTCTTTATAAGACAGATTCGACAGATCGAACATTGCCCCGAATCCGCCAAGGCCAGCCATGACTTCCGGACGGCGTGTACGCAATGCGTGTTTCTTAATTCTGTCTACCGCTTCATAGCCCGCTTCAATATCTACTCCGGCCTGTCTGTATGCCTCTGCCATTGTATTTCCTCCCTTTTTTAAAAGCTGTTTTCGTAACCATTGATGCTCTTGGGAGCGGTTGATTTCCGTTTCAGGCTGCTCGCTTTCCGCGGGGCGTGCGCTGAGCCCCACGGCGCAAGCGCCTTTGGGTCTCATCTGTCACGCTCGTCCCGCTGGAGTCTCGCACCTTGCACTCCAATCAGAGCAACAATCTTTTAGAAAAGAACTTTTTTAAACCATTACACCATTTCTTTTTCATACGGCAGCACCGTATCCGGGTAGATTTCCGTCGGATACTTTCCTGTAAAGCACGCGAGGCACTGTCCGTTGTTTGGATCGCTGTCCGGACGGCCGATTCCTTTTAACAGCCCTTCTGGTGATAAAAAGGCTAATGAATCCGCACCGATAATGTCTCTGATCTCCTCCACCGTATGATTGGAAGCGATCAATTCCGCTTTTTCGGACGTATCGATTCCGTAGTAGCACGGGTGGGCGATTGGCGGTGCCGTAATTCTTACGTGCACTTCGGTCGCTCCTGCCGCGCGCAGCATTTTAACGATCCGCCGGCTTGTTGTTCCGCGAACGATCGAGTCATCCACCATGACAACACGTTTGCCTTCTACAATCCCCCGGACCGGAGAAAGCTTCATTTTCACCCCTAATTCACGCAATTCCTGAGAAGGCTGGATGAATGTACGGCCGACATAACGATTTTTGATCAAACCGAGTTCATACGGTATGCCAGACTCTTCCGCATATCCGATCGCTGCTGAAATACTGGAATCAGGAACCCCTGTTACGACATCAGCCTCTACCGGAAACTCCTTATAAAGCTCTTTACCAAGATTTTTTCGTGCGCTGTGGATGTTAATCTGATCGATGTTGCTGTCAGGTCTTGAAAAATAAATATATTCCATGGAACAGATGGAGCGGTTCATCGGTGAAGAGAACGTGTCCGCTGTCATGCCGTCATTATCAATAATTAATAGTTCACCAGGTTTCACATCGCGTAAATACTCGGCTCCGACTACATCAAATGCACATGTTTCGGACGCGACAACATACGCATCTCCAAGAATTCCGATAGATAGTGGACGAAGGCCGTGCGGGTCAAGCGCCACCATCAGTTTGTCCTCGGTCATGATGACAAAAGCGTACGCTCCCTTAAGCATGGTTAACGCATTTTTTACTTGATCTTTTAATCCGATATAGCCGCTTCGTTTAATTAAATGAGCGAGTACTTCCGTGTCAGAAGTCGTTTGGAAAATACTTCCCTGCGCTTCAAGCTGATGCTTAAGCGCGTTGGCATTTACGAGATTTCCGTTATGCGCAAGGGCAAGACTTGACGTCTGTGAACGGAAAAGCAGGGGCTGAACATTTGCATATTCGTTCCCGCCTGCTGTGGAGTAACGGACATGGCCGATGGCCGCATGTCCTGTTAATCCTTCCAATTCTCCACGGCTGAATACCTCGTTCACAAGACCGTGTCCTTTGTGCATTTTCAGCTTGGCACCGTCTGTAACCACAATGCCTGCACCTTCCTGTCCTCTATGCTGAAGACTGTGAAGGCCATAATATGTTAACTGGGCCGCATCCTGGTGGCCCCAGATTCCAAATACCCCGCATTCTTCGTTTAAGCCTTTGATGTCAGCAAGCATGGTATTGCTCCTTTCCAGGCAGAATGAAGTTCTTCATGAGTCGCTGCAAGTACTTCTCCTGCTGTTTCATGGTCGATGCGAAGAACAGGTGTGTCGGTCACAAAACCGATTTGTTTCGCGTCTTGTACCATGGCTTCAAACGCTTTTGCGTTCTCCGGTTTTACCGAAACGAGAAAACGTGACTGTGTTTCACTGTATAGCGCGGAAACGATATCTCCGCCCAGTTCAACGGAAGCACCGAGTCCGCCGTTCATCATGCTCTCAGCTAATGCTACTGACAGACCGCCTTCTGCCACATCATGTGCAGATGCAACCAGTCCGTTTTGGATGGTTTCAAGCAATTGTTTTTGGCGCTTCGCTTCGGTTTCAAGATGGAGCTCCGGTGATTTACCGGAGATCTTGCCAAGCTGCATTTTTTGCAGTTCACTTCCGCCGAATTCCTGATGGGTCTCACCGATCACATAGATGAGATCACCAGGTGTTTTAAAATATTGAGTCGTAATATGGTCAAGGTGATGGACAAGACCGATCATGCCGATAACCGGCGTCGGATAAACCGCCACACCGTTTGTTTCGTTATAGAGTGATACGTTTCCACCAATGACCGGTGTGCTCAGCGTTCGGCACGCTTCGCTCATTCCGTCCGCGGATTTTTCAAGCTGCCAGAAGATTTCCGGCTTTTCAGGGTTTCCGTAGTTCAGGCAGTCTGTGACCGCAAGCGGCTCTGCTCCAGAACAAACGAGGTTTCTTGCCGCTTCGGCGACTGCGATCTTTCCGCCCGTTTCAGGATCAAGATAGATGTAGCGCGAGTTGCAGTCTGTTGTCATCGCAAGTGCTTTATCAGTTTCACGGATACGGATGACAGCCGCGTCTGATCCCGGAGGAACGACCGTGTTTGTGCGGACCATGTAATCGTACTGGTCAAACACCCATGATTTGCTCGCAATCGTCGGCTGAGAAAGAAGCTGCAGCAGTGTATCCTTCTTGTTTTCTACGTTCGGAACGAAAACTTCTTCGTTCTGGAACTGTGAAAAATAAGCTGGTTCTTTTGACGGCTTGTTGTACACCGGTGCTTCTTCTGCCAGAGCATCGACCGGAACATCAGCAACCACTTCTCCGTGATGAACAAGGCGAAGCTGCTTTTCTTCAATTACTTTTCCTACGACAACTGCCTCTAGGCCCCATTTTTCAAAGATCTCAACCGCTTCCTGCTCTCTTCCTTTTTCCATGACGATGAGCATGCGTTCCTGAGATTCAGAAAGCATCATTTCGTATGGAGTCATGTGAAGCTCACGCTGAGGGACAAGATCCAGGTTCATCTCTATACCCATACCCGCTTTGCTTGCCATTTCGGCAGAGGAACTTGTTAAACCTGCTGCACCCATATCCTGAATACCCACAAGTGCATCGCAATTTTGGATGAGCTCAAGGCACGCTTCAAGCAAAAGTTTTTCCATGAAGGGATCGCCGACCTGAACCGCCGGGCGCTTCTCTTCGGATGCCTCCGTCAATTCTTCTGAAGCGAACGTTGCGCCATGAATCCCGTCGCGTCCGGTTCTTGCTCCAACATACATCACAGAGTTGCCGGCGCCTTTTGCCAGTCCCTTTTGGATGTCTTTGTGGTCGATCAAGCCGACACACATCGCATTCACGAGCGGATTGCCGTCATAAGAAGCGTCGAACTGTACTTCTCCCCCAACTGTTGGGATACCAATACAGTTGCCATAGCCTGCGATACCCGCTACAACTTCTTCAAATAAATATTTTACGCGGGAAGAGGTTAACTCCCCGAAACGAAGTGAGTTTAATAGTGCGACAGGACGTGCGCCCATGGAAAAGATGTCGCGAATGATGCCGCCAACCCCGGTTGCTGCACCTTGGTACGGTTCAATGGCAGAAGGATGGTTGTGGCTTTCGATTTTAAAAACAACCGCCTGGCCGTCACCGATGTCTACAACCCCGGCTCCTTCTCCTGGTCCTTGAAGAACGCGTTCTCCCTCTACCGGGAACTTGCGGAGTACAGGCTTGGAGTTTTTATACGAACAATGCTCACTCCACATGACCGAGAACAATCCGGTTTCCGTCCAGTTTGGAAGACGGCCGATGATTGATTGCACAAGTGAAAACTCATCATCGTTCAAGCCCATATCACGGTATAATTTTTGCTCCTGAATTTGTTCTGCAGTAGGTTCATGAAGATAAGACATGGTTTTCCCTCCAGCTTTTTACGATTGATTGAAACAATTTCAGACCGTCGGCACTGCCCAATAGACTGCTGACCGCACGCTCCGGATGAGGCATCATTCCCAATACATTTCCTCTTTCATTCATGATCCCTGCAATATCAGAAATCGATCCGTTCGGGTTATTTTTATAGCGGAAGACGATTCGGTTCTCTTCTTCCAGCTGCTTTAGCGTCTCTTCGTCACAATAGTAGTTTCCTTCGCCATGTGCGATCGGAATCGTAATTTCTTCCCCTTGCTCATAGGAAGAGCTGAACATGGTCTCTGCGTTCACAACTTGAAGTGTTTCCGGTTTACAGATGAATTTTAATGATTCGTTGCGCCGCATTGCTCCAGGCAGAAGGCCTGTTTCAAGGAGAATCTGAAACCCGTTGCATACGCCAAGAACAGGCTTTCCGGCTTGAGCGGCTTTTTTCACTTCATCCATCACGTTGGAAAACTGGGCGATGGCACCTGTGCGCAAGTAGTCTCCGTATGAGAATCCGCCTGGAAGCAGGATTCCGTCAAAGCGATCCAGATTGCTTTCATCATGCCAGACATACTCTGCTTCAGCACCAAGCTCGTCTTTTACTGCATGAAACATGTCAATGTCACAGTTGGATCCTGGAAAAACGATAACCGCAAATCTCACTGTGCGACGACCTCCTCCACCTCATAGCGATAATCTTCAATGACCGGGTTGGAGAGCAATTTTTGACACATTTCCGCAACGCGCTTGTCCAGGTTCTCAACGCCTTCTTCAATCGTAAGCTCCAGGTACTTCCCGATGCGTACATCTTGAACTTCGTTGTACTCCATGCGGTGAAGCGAGCCTTTTACAGCTGTTCCTTGAGGATCCAATACGCTTTCCTTCAACGTGACGAATACTTTTACTTTATACATGCAAATTTCCCCCTAAGCGCTCTAAAATTTTTCCATAGGCTTCTGTTAAACTGCCAAGATCACGGCGAAAGACATCTTTATCCAGCTTTTCGTTCGTTTCGCTGTCCCAAAGGCGGCACGTGTCCGGTGAGATCTCATCCGCCACAAGCAATTCGCCTTTGGCGTTGTTCCCGAATTCCAGCTTAAAGTCGATTAATCTAACCTTTTTCTCTGTAAAAAATGCTGTGAGTATTGTATTGACCTGGAGCGCAAGCTCTCTCATGTCTTCCAGCTGCTTTGGAACAGCCAGTTCAAGAGCTTCGATATGATCTGTGTTAAAAAGAGGATCGCCAAGTTCGTCATTTTTGTAATAGAATTCGACGATCGGCTTATGAAGAACATGTCCTTCCGGCAGCCCTGTGCGTTTCGCCAGTGTACCGGCCACCACGTTGCGGACCACGACTTCCAAAGGAATGATGGTGACGTGCTGAACGAGCTGTTCTGTTGGAGATTGCTTGGAGATAAAGTGGGTTGGAATATTGTTTTCCTGAAGCAGCGAAAACATCAAACTTGTAATTTCGTTATTCAAACGGCCTTTCCCGTCGATGGTCGCTTTTTTCTCACCATTAAACGCCGTTGCTGAATCCTTGTACTCCACCCAAACGGTGTGCTGATCTTCTGTGCTGTAAATCTTCTTCGCCTTTCCTTCATAAAGCAAGGTTTGCTTTTCCATTACAAAGTCCCCCTGTCATAAGCTTCCGAATGATATTGCAAAAATCACGAAATACTGGCAATTTTGAAAGTAGTGAGGCTTGTGAGACGGAATAGTGATATGTTTCCGTCTCAAATCCTCATCAGTGTTATTTAAAGACCGAGTCTTTCAAAAATCGTATCTACATGCTGAAGATGGTAAGAATAGTCGAAGCAATCCTCGATGTCTTCAGGAGTTAGTTTTTCTGTAATGCGCGGCTCTTCCTGAACAAGCTGCTTGAACTGAATGCCTTCTTCCCACGCCTGCATGGCTTTTGGCTGAACGATGTCATAAGCAGCTTCACGGCTCATGCCTTTATCGATCAATTTGAGAAGAACACGCTGAGAGTAGATCAATCCGTACGTTCTTGTCATGTTGCGTTTCATGTTTTCCGGGAATACCGTTAAGTTCTTCACGATATTGCCAAAGCGGTTCAGCATGTAGTTCAACGCGATCGTTGCATCTGGAAGAATGATGCGCTCTGCAGATGAGTGGGAGATATCGCGTTCATGCCATAATGGAACGTTCTCATACGCAGTCATCATGTAGCCGCGTACCACGCGCGCCAATCCTGTCATGTTCTCAGATCCAATCGGGTTGCGTTTGTGAGGCATCGCAGAAGATCCTTTTTGCCCTTTCGCAAAGAACTCTTCCACTTCACGCGTTTCACTCTTTTGCAATCCGCGAATTTCAACTGCGAATTTTTCAATGCTTGTTGCGATCAATGCTAGTGCTGATAAGTAGTGCGCATGGCGGTCACGCTGAAGGGTTTGTGTAGAAATCGGTGAAGTTTCAAGCCCCAGGTTCTCACAAACAAACTTCTCAACAAATGGATTGATGTTGGCATACGTTCCAACCGCTCCGCTTAGCTTACCGACGCGAACAGAATCTGCTGCTTGTTTGAAACGCTCCAAGTTGCGCTTCATTTCTTCGTGCCAAAGAGCAAGCTTGAGGCCAAACGTTGTAGGCTCTGCGTGTACTCCGTGCGTACGTCCCATCATAACGGTGTACTTATGTTCTTTCGCTTTGTTGCCGATGATCTCGATGAAGTTCTCGATGTCTTTGACTAAGATGTCATTCGCTTGCAGCAAGAGGTACGATAGCGCCGTATCGACCACGTCTGTAGATGTTAGCCCGTAATGCACCCATTTTCGCTCTTCTCCCAATGTTTCTGAAACGGCACGTGTGAATGCTACTACATCGTGTCTTGTCTCCTGCTCGATCTCTAGGATGCGGTTGATATCGAAAGAAGCATTTTCGCGGAGCTTCTTCACGTCCTCTTTCGGGATCTCACCAAGCTCAGCCCAAGCTTCACAAGCTAAAATCTCCACTTCAAGCCAAGCATTAAAGCGGTTCTCATCTGTCCAAATCGCTCCCATTTCTGGGCGTGTATAACGTTCAATCATGTCGTTACCTCCAGCTTCTCGATCTTAAGTACTGCTGCTATTATAAACTCTGCTTTATTCAGGGCTTCACTCACGGTGTTTCCTAAAACCGTGATGTGGCCCATTTTGCGTTTTACTTTTGCTTCGTCTTTTCCATACATGTGAAGCTTGGCGTCTTTCAACAATTCAAGATTGGCAAGCAATGGCGCTACATGCTCTCCGAGGACGTTGATCATCACTACCGGGCTGACCAGGTCCGTCTTTCCAAGCGGCAGTCCGCAAACCGCACGAACATGCTGCTGAAACTGTGACGTCTCACACGCTTCAATCGTATAGTGCCCAGAGTTGTGCGGCCTTGGCGCAAGCTCGTTCACGTAGATCTTACCATCTCTTCCGAGGAACATTTCTACCGCAAGGGTTCCATACAGATTCAGCTCCATCGCGATCTTTTTTGCAATTTCGTAGGCGTTCTCTGCTGTGCCTTCACTAATTCTTGCCGGAACGATCGATTGGTGAAGAATGTTTTCCACGTGAATGTTTTCAGCAACAGGAAAGGTTGTTATATCACCGTTCGTGCCTCTCGTTACGATCACGGATAACTCCTTTTCAAAAGAAACCCAGCTCTCGAGCACGCATTCTCGGTTCCCTGTTGTCAGTTTCACCGCTTGTTCAAAGTCAGCTTCACTGCGGATCACCGCCTGCCCCTTCCCATCATAGCCTCCTTGGCATGTTTTCAAAACTGCCGGAAGACCGAGCTGGGCGCAAGCTTTTCGCAAATCATCACCGTTGCTGACAGGAAGGTAGGGGGCCACCTCCACTCCCGCTTTTTCGATCGCTTCCTTTTCTCTGAGCCGATGCTGCGTCAAGTAGAGAAGCTGGCTGCCCTGTGGCATGTAAGCATGCTTCTCGAGCCACTGTGCCCGCTCACTGTCGACATTTTCAAACTCGTACGTAATGACATCACTCTTTTGCGCAAGCTCAGCGATTCCAGCTTCATCATCATAGGAAGCCGTGATCTGTTCGTCACTGACTTGTTCGCATGGAGAATTGGCTCCTGGATCGAGAACGACGACACCATAGCCCATCTCGCGGGCACTGATCGCCATCATCCGTCCAAGCTGTCCTCCGCCTAAAATACCGATTGTACTTCCAGGTAAGATCGTTTTAGCCAAGAGAATCACTGCTTTCTAATACGGTTTCCTGAATCCGTTCGCGCCTTGCTGTTAAACGAGCGTTTAAACCTTCGTCTGTCACCGCCAAGATCTGAGCTGCCAGCAGCCCCGCATTGGTCGCACCCGCTTTGCCGATAGCCACTGTCGCAACAGGTACTCCACCCGGCATCTGAACGATGGAAAGAAGAGAATCAAGACCGTTCAGCGCTTTGGATTGTACCGGCACACCGATGACCGGAAGCAAGGTTTTCGCGGCTACCATTCCCGGCAGATGGGCAGCGCCGCCCGCACCGGCAATTATTACTCCTATACCCCGATTGCGCGCTTTCTCTGCATATTGAAACATTAAATCAGGTGTCCGGTGTGCGGAAACTACACGTTTCTCGTAAGGTACGTCCAGTTCGTCCAGCACCTCGCATGCATGTTTCATTGTTTCCCAGTCTGAAGTACTTCCCATAATAACGCCAACTTGTTTTTGCATCGTTTCCTCCCCGCATTGTGGCTAAACGCTATGTGAAATGATTTTTCTGCAATAAAAAAGCCCAGTGTACTCACTTTCTCTGTTGTATGAGAGAAAGCGACTACGCTGGACATACTTCACCTGCGGATATGCCGAAAACAGCAGTGGTGCTTCCCCTCATAGTCTGATGAATAACGGTCATCAGGTAGAGACTTACGGGCCATAATCCCGTGATTATATGAGGTACTATGTTTTTGTCACCCTTATTGTAACGAAGGGCAATTAGGTGTGTCAACCAAAAATCGAACAATAATAAATTCTGACAATTTAATGTTCGGTTTTTACTGTAATTTCCCTTCGAAAACGATGCGTTGTTCGTGATACTCCTGCACGATTTTTCCATTTTTCTTTACTTCTTTAAAAACAGGCTCCTCCATCCGGCGTACAGGCGAATAGCCTTCCTCCGCCATTCGGTCTAAACAATCAGAGATCGTCTCACCGGGCTGAACCTCAAATTTTTTCTTGTTTGGCTTTTTATCCATTGCTACCTCCGAATGCTTTTCACCCAAAATCCGCCATGAAAGGCTTTCGGTTCATGAGAGATGATGAAAGCCTTTGGATCAAGTGATCTTACTGCTTCATATAAATTGGATTCCGATTTGCGCGATGTCAGGATCTCCATCATCAGCCGCTGCCCTTCCCGGCCAGAAGCCATCCAATCCGTTACGCCAAACCCTTTCGAGCGAATCGCGTTCGGCAGACCTGCTTCCGTTTCCGTCGTAATCACATTAACTGTAATATACCCAAGAGCCAGCTTTTCTTCAATCTTCATACCCACCAGAACACCGAGGCCGTAACCAAGTGCATACGCGATCAAATTTTGAATCTTATCCAGGTTATCCAATACGAGCCCAAGCCCGATCACATAAATAATAACCTCAAATACGCTGATTAATGCGGCAAGGTACCGCTGATTTTTTAACGTTAATATCATTCTTATCGTAAAGAACGAAACATACACCACGTTGATGAGTAGAATGGTTCCAATCATCGCCAAACCGTTTTCCAGCATCGTCTATACACTCCCTCTGCTTGTCCAAAATGATGTCATAAAAGTAAGATATCACTTTTTTGACTGGATGGAAAATGAATATTTATCCAGTTATTTCTATAGCCGTCTGCTCTTTTGGATAGGCACATTTTTCAGGAACTCTCATACGCTATAAAAGCTTTTTGGGAAAGGATTTGATGTTATGTATCCATATCAGGCACCATTTGAAGAAACCCATTATTATTATGATCCCTATAATCCCTATGATCCTTATGTTGAAAGACAGCAGCAGGCACAACAAGCACAACAGACACAGCAAAGCCAGCAGCAGCAAACCTATCAGCAGCTTCTGAATATTCTCATGTCCAGCATCATTGGCGAAGCAACCGCAATCGACTTCTACACCCGGCTTGCGAATGAAGCTCCCAACGAGTACAGCAAAAATGTGCTGCTCAACGCTGCCAAGGATGAAAAAACGCATCTCCAGTTATTTACCCGACTTTATACTTCTTTAACAGGCAAACAGCCTAACTACAAGATTCGTCCGGTGAAGATTACAAACTTCCGTCAGAGCCTGTTTGAAGCCTATGAAGACGAACTATCCGATTATGAGAAATACCGCAATGCTTATCTTTTCACGCAGGACCCAACGATCAGAGACACCTTCTTCCGACCTTATACCGATGAGATCAAACACGCTACACGCTTCAGCTTCTTATTGAACGCAAGATAAAGATGGGCAAATTCCATAGAAATAAAACGATGAGTGTTGAGATGAAATGAATCAGCACTCTTTTTTATGCTGCTGAGAACATAAAAAAACTTAAGGCGATTTGTTCTCCTTAAGCTCTTATACTTAATCATGGCCATGGCCATCCTGCTGATAATGCTGTGGTTGTTGGGGTTGTTGGGGTTGTTGGGGCTGCTGGTCCTGATAATATTGCTGATGCTGCTGATGGGCGGCCTCCTGCTCGATATCATCAATAATCGTCTCCATATCCTCAAGATGCGCTTCACCCGTCAGTCCGATATTCAGCGTTCCTTTTAACTCTTTGACATGCAGCTCCTGAATCTTATAATTAATATTCTCTATATTGATCGGCTTTATATTATTCATAGCCTCTCTCAGTGTTTGATTTTCATGCTGCAGTTCAATAATTTGCTGCTGAAGCTGCTGTAAAATGTGGTACAGGTCTTGGTCCATCTCATTGAACCTCCTTCATCCGTCCTCTGTTTCACCTGCTGGGCAGTGGATGCATATACTGGGTCTGCAAGGGAGTGAGTGACATGAATCCATCATGGGGCAAGGGAAACGAATGGAAAAAATATGCCGATCAAGTACTCGGCAAAGACTTCTTTAATGATTTTAAGGAGTTTGGCTTAACCAACCAAGGGCCTCTAGTTAATGTATATGAGAATTCAGAAGAAATTTACTGCTTAATTAACCTCCCTGGTGTAAAAAATATCGAGGACATCCATTTATACGTGCATTACCGTACGTTGAAGGTGACAAGCACCATTGATTTCTCAATAAAAAAATTTAACTGTGTCACCGAAGAAATCGCGTCGGGTCCCATTGAACGGGAGATTCCGCTTCCCCATCCCGTCGAAGACCGTCCGCTGGATGCCGGCTATTACCGGGGCTTGCTGTATGTCCGCCTCCAGCGCCTCAAGCAGGAAAAAGAACAACAAAAAGTAAAAATCTATGATTACTTTGAATAAGACCCAGAGGCATCTGTTGTCGCCCTCTGGGTCATTTTTTACGAGTCTAGGGCTGCGGGTTTGCCAGCAGAGTGATTAAAATATAGTAAAGAAGTGATGCGTTGGCCAGTAGCATTTCCTCGGCCTTTTCTTCCTTTGTTTTGTTGACGTTGTTTTCCATGATTGTGACGCCTTCTGCTGTGGTGGTTTTGGTCGTTTCGGTGGTGTCGGCAGTGGTGTTGCTGAAAGATTCTTGATCAGTCGTTTTGTTTGTGGAGGGTTTTTCTTTGCCGTATCTTTTGATGATTAAGGTTTTTCCGATATTCAATGAACCTCTCATCGTGATGGATTCCACATTGACGTTTTTTATCGATATTTTCATGAGATATCCCTCTTTATCTGTTGGATCGAGGTAAAATTATATCGCCATTACACCATTATATGAGGTTAGTTGCAGATTTATCTCTGTTGAAGGGAATTTAGCGCGTGGTTTCAGTGGTTTTCTGCGGGCGAAGAAGTCTGAATTGTTAGTTAGAATCAATTAATCATCAATTTGATTCAATTAATGTTCAGTTTGGCTCATTATCTGTTTTCAGGCCCTTATTCATTAATTTGAAATGACAGACACATATGACAGTTTGCGACTGTCAAAATTCAATGTGTAGCAATTACTAAACTAACAAAAGATGGTAAATAAGGAGGTTGGATTAATGCGAACAAATGTTTTATAATGTGTTTTCAGAAACAAAAAATCATTGAAATGTGATTATGGAGGTATTGTATATGTATGTAAAGATTGCAGACTTTATTAGAGAATGGAATCGGGAGGCAACGCTAACTCAAAAGGTTTTGGAAGGTTTAACTGATGATTCATTGAATCAAAAAGTTTACCCAGAAGGGCGTACTTTGGGAAGAATTGTTTGGCATTTCACAACAAATATTCCAGAGTATTTAGCTCATTTCGGGCAAAAAATAGATGAAGTAGAAAATGCAAAAAATGTCCCTACCTCAGCTAAAGAAATTGCTGAAACCTTTAAAAATATAAGTTCTTATGCAATCAAAGTCATTGAACAGCAATGGACAGACGAATCTTTGAAGGAAGTACAAGCTGCATTTGGCAGAGAAGAAACAAATGCTCAAATTTTAATGGGACTAATTAAGCACATTGTTCATCATCGTGGACAAGTTACAATTCTTATGCGTCAAGCTGGAATCAAACCTTTTGGGGTTTATGGACCACCAAAAGAAGATTGGATTCACTTAGGTGTGGAAAATCCACCACTTTAATATTATTACGAACAAGTTCGTTAGTAATAGGAATGGGGCTGTCCAAGAAGTCTGTAAGCTGTTGATTTCCGTTCCAGGCTGCTCGCTTTTACCGGCGCGAGCTCCTACTTTCGCGGGGCGTGCGGTGAGCCTTACCGGCGTGAACGCCTACTTTTTGGTGCAAGCACCGGCGGGAGTCTCACCTGTCACGCTAGTCCCGCAGGACAAGGAAGGCTTCGGCAGCGTTATATCGCACGAAGAAAATGTGAAATTCATTTTCGAGGAGTCTCGCATCTTCCACTTCAATTAACTTTTCATTGAAGATTTTTCAAGCCAAAAAGGGGCTGCATGAAGGTCAATTTTCGACTTTCTGGACAGCCCCTTAATTTTGACCTATTATCAACATTAAAGTTTAACAGAGCCAAAATATAAAAAAAGAGTGGAACGAATTTGCATTCGTTCCACCCTTTTTGCCCGGCAACGTCCTACTCTTACAGGGGGAAGCCCCCAACTACCATCGGCGCTGAAGAGCTTAACTTCCGTGTTCGGTATGGGAACGGGTGTGACCTCTTCGCTATCGCCACCAGACATATGTAGGTTTTTCAACCTAGTTTGAGGTATATTCCCTCAAAACTAGATAACTTCATCCAAACTTTCACTGATGCTAACGTCCAGCTCCATGAACCATATCCTCGAGGTCGTTTCAATCCCTCCTGCGAACACCAAAAACGTGTTCTCGTCAGGATCTCCAACGTTTGTCGGATATAAACGGTTCATACCGCTTTTGTTAATAAGGATAAGCCCTCGACCGATTAGTATCTGTCAGCTCCACGTGTCACCACGCTTCCACACCAGACCTATCAACCTCATCATCTCTAAGGGGTCTTACTCACTTGACGTGATGGGAAATCTCATCTTGAGGGGGGCTTCATGCTTAGATGCTTTCAGCACTTATCCCGTCCACACGTAGCTACCCAGCTATGCCCCTGGCGGAACAACTGGTACACCAGCGGTGTGTCCATCCCGGTCCTCTCGTACTAAGGACAGCTCCTCTCAAATTTCCTGCGCCCGCGACGGATAGGGACCGAACTGTCTCACGACGTTCTGAACCCAGCTCGCGTACCGCTTTAATGGGCGAACAGCCCAACCCTTGGGACCTACTTCAGCCCCAGGATGCGATGAGCCGACATCGAGGTGCCAAACCTCCCCGTCGATGTGGACTCTTGGGGGAGATAAGCCTGTTATCCCCAGGGTAGCTTTTATCCGTTGAGCGATGGCCCTTCCATGCGGAACCACCGGATCACTAAGCCCGACTTTCGTCCCTGCTCGACTTGTAGGTCTCGCAGTCAAGCTCCCTTGTGCCTTTACACTCTGCGAATGATTTCCAACCATTCTGAGGGAACCTTTGGGCGCCTCCGTTACAATTTAGGAGGCGACCGCCCCAGTCAAACTGCCCACCTGACACTGTCTCCGAACCGGATCACGGTTCCAGGTTAGAATTTCAATACAGTCAGGGTAGTATCCCACCGACGCCTCCATCGAAGCTGGCGCTCCGACTTCCCAGGCTCCTACCTATCCTGTACAAACTGTACCAAAATCCAATATCAAGCTGCAGTAAAGCTCCATGGGGTCTTTCCGTCCTGTCGCGGGTAACCTGCATCTTCACAGGTACTATAATTTCACCGGGTCTCTCGTTGAGACAGTATCCAAGTCGTTACACCTTTCGTGCGGGTCGGAACTTACCCGACAAGGAATTTCGCTACCTTAGGACCGTTATAGTTACGGCCGCCGTTTACTGGGGCTTCAATTCAGAGCTTCTCCCGTAAGGGATAACCCCTCCTCTTAACCTTCCAGCACCGGGCAGGTGTCAGCCCCTATACTTCGCCTTGCGGCTTCGCAGAGACCTGTGTTTTTGCTAAACAGTCGCTTGGATCTATTCACTGCGGCTCTCTCGGGCGTTAACCCTATCAGAGCACCCCTTCTCCCGAAGTTACGGGGTCATTTTGCCGAGTTCCTTAACGAGAGTTCTCCCGATCATCTTAGGATTCTCTCCTCGCCTACCTGTGTCGGTTTGCGGTACGGGCACCTCTTTCCTCACTAGAGGCTTTTCTTGGCAGTGTAGGATCAGGGACTTCGGTACTGTAATTTCCCTCGCCGTCACAGCTCAGCCTTCACGATTGCGGGATTTGCCTCACAATCAGCCTAACTGCTTAGACGCGCATTTCCAATCGCGCGCTCTCCCTACCTTCCTGCGTCCCCCCGTCGTTCAAACGGAAAGGAGGTGGTACAGGAATTTCAACCTGTTGGCCATCGCCTACGCCTTTCGGCCTCGGCTTAGGTCCCGACTAACCCTGAGCGGACGAGCCTTCCTCAGGAAACCTTAGGCTTTCGATGGACAAGATTCTCACTTGTCTTTCGCTACTCATACCGGCATTCTCACTTCAAAGCGCTCCACCAGTCCTTCCGGTCTGACTTCACCGCACTTCGAACGCTCCCCTACCACTGTACCCTAAGGTACAATCCATAGCTTCGGTGATACGTTTAGCCCCGGTACATTTTCGGCGCAGAGTCACTCGACCAGTGAGCTATTACGCACTCTTTAAATGGTGGCTGCTTCTAAGCCAACATCCTGGTTGTCTGGGCAACTCCACATCCTTTCCCACTTAACGTATACTTTGGGACCTTAGCTGATGGTCTGGGCTGTTTCCCTCTTGACTACGGATCTTATCACTCGCAGTCTGACTCCCGCGGATAAGTCTCTGGCATTCGGAGTTTGACTGAATTCGGTAACCCTGTGGGGGCCCCTAGTCCAATCAGTGCTCTACCTCCAGGACTCTAGCCGCGAGGCTAGCCCTAAAGCTATTTCGGGGAGAACCAGCTATCTCCGTGTTCGATTGGCATTTCACCCCTACCCACACCTCATCCCCGCACTTTTCAACGTGCGTGGGTTCGGGCCTCCATTCAGTGTTACCTGAACTTCACCCTGGACATGGGTAGATCACACGGTTTCGGGTCTACGACAACGTACTATGGCGCCCTGTTCAGACTCGCTTTCGCTGCGGCTCCGCCTTATCAGCTTAACCTTGCACGTTATCGTAACTCGCCGGTTCATTCTACAAAAGGCACGCTGTCACCCGTTAATGGGCTCCAACTACTTGTAGGCACACGGTTTCAGGATCTCTTTCACTCCCCTTCCGGGGTGCTTTTCACCTTTCCCTCACGGTACTGGTTCACTATCGGTCACTAGGGAGTATTTAGCCTTGGGAGATGGTCCTCCCGGATTCCGACGGGGTTTCACGTGTCCCGCCGTACTCAGGATCCACTCAGGAGGGAACGAAGTTTCAACTACAGGGCTGTTACCTTCTTTGGCTGGCCTTTCCAGACCGCTTCATCTACCCCGTTCCTTTGTAACTCCATGTTGAGTGTCCTACAACCCCAGAGGGCAAGCCCTCTGGTTTGGGCTGATTCCGTTTCGCTCGCCGCTACTCAGGAAATCGCATTTGCTTTCTCTTCCTCCGGGTACTTAGATGTTTCAGTTCCCCGGGTCTGCCTTCTCATATCCTATGTATTCAGATATGGATACCATCCCATTACGGATGGTGGGTTCCCCCATTCGGAAATCCCCGGATCAATGCTTACTTACAGCTCCCCGAGGCATATCGGTGTTCGTCCCGTCCTTCTTCGGCTCCTAGTGCCAAGGCATCCACCGTGCGCCCTTTCTAGCTTAACCTTTAACCGAATCAGCTTTTCAGCTGAATCGTTTCACATGATCGTTAGACCATGGGTCTTGCATAATCAGCGCACAACTAATGAATTAGTTGGCTTTGTTTGGATGTTTCGTTATCTAGTTTTCAAGGAACATGGCTACAACGCTGTGTAACCCTCTGTGTTACATGCACCGAGTAATCGCAGGTGCATATCGGCGTTGCCTTCAAGAGACAACTTTCATATTATACCGACTAAAAAAGAAAATATCAACTATATTTTCTAGTGGTGGAGCCTAGCGGGATCGAACCGCTGACCTCCTGCGTGCAAGGCAGGCGCTCTCCCAGCTGAGCTAAGGCCCCATCTTGTCTGTATGAAAATGTTATGGTGGGCCTAAATGGACTCGAACCATCGACCTCACGCTTATCAGGCGTGCGCTCTAACCAGCTGAGCTATAGGCCCATGCACCATATTATAGATGAGAGAAGTTCTCTCAAAACCAAACAAAAGCTCAGGTAAGTTCATGAGGCTACTAAGTGCACTCATGTCTCCATAGAAAGGAGGTGATCCAGCCGCACCTTCCGATACGGCTACCTTGTTACGACTTCACCCCAATCATCTGTCCCACCTTCGGCGGCTGGCTCCTAAAAGGTTACCCCACCGACTTCGGGTGTTACAAACTCTCGTGGTGTGACGGGCGGTGTGTACAAGGCCCGGGAACGTATTCACCGCGGCATGCTGATCCGCGATTACTAGCAATTCCGGCTTCATGTAGGCGAGTTGCAGCCTACAATCCGAACTGAGAGTGGCTTTTTGGGATTGGCTCGGCCTCGCGGCTTTGCAACCCTTTGTACCACCCATTGTAGCACGTGTGTAGCCCAGGTCATAAGGGGCATGATGATTTGACGTCATCCCCACCTTCCTCCGGTTTGTCACCGGCAGTCACCTTAGAGTGCCCAACTGAATGCTGGCAACTAAGGTCAAGGGTTGCGCTCGTTGCGGGACTTAACCCAACATCTCACGACACGAGCTGACGACAACCATGCACCACCTGTCACTCTGTCCCCCGAAGGGGAAAGTCCTATCTCTAGGATGGTCAGAGGATGTCAAGACCTGGTAAGGTTCTTCGCGTTGCTTCGAATTAAACCACATGCTCCACTGCTTGTGCGGGCCCCCGTCAATTCCTTTGAGTTTCAACCTTGCGGTCGTACTCCCCAGGCGGAGTGCTTAATGTGTTAACGTCAGCACTGAGGGTGGAACCCCCCAACACCTAGCACTCATCGTTTACGGCGTGGACTACCAGGGTATCTAATCCTGTTTGCTCCCCACGCTTTCGCGCCTCAGCGTCAGTTACAGGCCAAAAAGCCGCCTTCGCCACTGGTGTTCCTCCACATCTCTACGCATTTCACCGCTACACGTGGAATTCCACTTTTCTCTCCTGCACTCAAGTTCCCCAGTTTCCAATGACCCTCCACGGTTGAGCCGTGGGCTTTCACATCAGACTTAAAGAACCGCCTGCGCGCGCTTTACGCCCAATAATTCCGGATAACGCTTGCCACCTACGTATTACCGCGGCTGCTGGCACGTAGTTAGCCGTGGCTTTCTGGTCAGGTACCGTCAAGGTACCGGCAGTTACTCCGGTACTTGTTCTTCTCTGACAACAGAGCTTTACGACCCGAAGGCCTTCATCGCTCACGCGGCGTTGCTCGGTCAGACTTTCGTCCATTGCCGAAGATTCCCTACTGCTGCCTCCCGTAGGAGTCTGGGCCGTGTCTCAGTCCCAGTGTGGCCGATCACCCTCTCAGGTCGGCTACGCATCGTCGCCTTGGTGAGCCGTTACCTCACCAACTAGCTAATGCGCCGCGGGCCCATCTGTAAGCGTCAGCACAAGGCCGACTTTCAAAAAAGAAACAGGCGTTTCTCTTTATCATCCGGTATTAGCTTCGGTTTCCCGAAGTTATCCCCGTCTTACAGGCAGGTTACCCACGTGTTACTCACCCGTCCGCCGCTAACCTCAGAGAGCAAGCTCTCTTTGGTCCGCTCGACTTGCATGTATTAGGCACGCCGCCAGCGTTCATCCTGAGCCAGGATCAAACTCTCCAATAAAGTGTTTGATATAGCTCTTAAAGTTTAAAAATTGATGGGATTGTAAAATCCCTGACTTACCTGGCTTTTGTTTGGTTTTCAAAGAACTGTTATTCCGTCGCGTCCGATCAGCGACAAGGAATATCTTATCAAGTTTTGCTTGCTAAGTCAACAACTTTTTTCAAACGTTTTTTCGAAGAAAATTATGTATCAAAAGCAGCAACGTTTATTACTATACCAGCGATTCATAGAGTGGTCAACCTTTTTTAGAATAAAAAAACCAACTTATTTAAACAGCAGAAACCAACCGCTCCTGCAAGAACCCGTAATAAGGTTGAATTCCAATTGGTCCTAGGCTCCCAGGCCGTTTCCAACAAAGTTAAACTGTAGAAATTAAAGCGATGCCGACAAATGAATATCGATTGAACTTTCTTCCCAATTTCCTTCTTCCTTCTATTCTTATGTTCGACTCTCATTTGGCCGGTCTCCCTCAAACACCTCTAAAACAAAAAAGAACCTGGCAGACTTCTATCGCCCAGGTTCTTCGCTCTATTTTTTCGTTGCTTGTTTCAATAGTTCCATTTTGGTGGACCACACTTTTTTGCTCAGATCGACGAAATAGGTTTGCGGATTCAGCTTTCGCATGTGCTGTGGCCAGAACATTTTGATCTGGCTTTTATAATAAGATTTAATCTCTTGTACGGTTGGAAGTTCGTAAATCAGCTCTCCATCTTGGAAGACCGGCTTCAAGAGCTCCTCCGCTTGAAAACGATGGATGGTCTTATCTTTATAGGTCTCCACAGGATCAAACAGGTAGATATCTTTTTCGGGAAGCTTCTCTCCTACCATTGCAATGTAGTCTGCTTCCGCTTTTCCGGTATCTTCGTTCACAATCCGGTAGACGGTTTTAAAGCCCGGAGTTGTTACTTTTTCGACGTTTCCGGAGACTTTAATGGATGGAACGTATTCCCCATTGTTTTCACGGGCAACCAATTTGTAGACCCCGCCCAACGCCGGCTGATCGGCAGCTGTAATGAGCTGTGTGCCGACACCCCATGAGGTAATCATGGCTCCTTGTCCTTTTAATTCGGAGATGACATCTTCATCAAGATCATTTGAGGCAACGATCATAGTGTCGTTTAAGCCTGCTTCGTCCAGCATCTTTCTCGCCTGTATGGAGAGGTAGGCCAAGTCGCCGCTGTCGAGTCTTATTCCTTTTAAGGTTTTTCCTTTATCTTTTAATTCAAGACCGATTTTTATCGCGTTCGGAAGACCGCTTTTCATTGAATCGTATGTATCTACGAGAAGTGTGCTCTGATCCGGAAGGGCCTCGGCAAATTTTCTGAACGCATCCTCTTCACTCGCAAAGCTTTGGACCCAGGAATGGGCATGTGTCCCTTTTGTAGGAATGCCGAAGTATTTACCGGCAAGAAGATTGGATGTTGCATCAAATCCTGCGATATAAGCCGCTCTTGCTCCCCAGATTGCAGCGTCTGCTTCCTGCGCTCTGCGCGTTCCGAATTCCATGAGATAGTCTTCAGGCGCCACTTGCTTGACGCGGGCGGCTTTTGTTGCGATTAATGTCTGGTAGTTCATGAAATTCAAAAGAGCTGTTTCAATTAAATGGGCTTCGAAAATTCTGGCTTCCACCCTGATTAAAGGTTCTTTCGGAAAAACAATCGTTCCTTCTTTAACAGAAGCAAGATTGCCTGTGAACCTGAAATTCCTGAGTTCCTCCAGGAAACCTTCTTCATATTGCTCTTCCTGCTCTCTGAGGTAATTGATGTCCTCTTCTGAAAACTTCAGATTTTGCAGATAATATGCGATTCGTTCAAGCCCGGCAAATACAGCATAGCCATTGCCAAACGGGTTTTTGCGATAAAATGCTTCACACACGCATTTTTTGTTCTGTGTTCCGTTTTTCCAATGAGCATACATCATATTAATCTGGTACTTGTCCGTATGTAATGTTAGATCTTCATGCCGCATCATCATTCTTCACACCTTTCTCACCTTATTTTCCCTTAACTCACAATTCCTACTCTACTTCTTCTGCCCAAATAAAGAAAGCCCGGAGAAACGGTTTCTCTGGGCTTTTGATTAATATTCTATACCAGATTTGGTATGTGTTTTCTTGAATTCGGATGGGGCGGGATCAAAGTATTTCATCGTGAAGTTTCTGATGAACTCATTGTTCTGCAGATACCCTGAACCCCACGTCGGATCCATCGTCAGCCAGCGTCCATCCACTCTCGTCTCTATCCATGCATGATCCTGGCCTGCATACCCTGTAGCGACTCGTGCTTCCATCCCTCCTGCGCGTAAAAGCGCGATTCCGAGATAGGAAAAATCCTGGCAGACGCCTTTTTTCTCATGCAGTGTTTTAATCGCACTATCATCAAAGGCAAATGACCGCTGATTGAGCTTCTGTACATCATAGCGTACATTCTTTGCTACATACTTATACACGGCGAGCGCCTTCTCCTTGTCGTTCGCCTTGCCTTGCATCAGCTTTTTGGAAAGCCTTCCGATCTCAGGATCATCCGATTGGATGCCTCTTGACGGCAGTCGATAGCGCCCATCGTTCGGGTTCGTGTTTTCTACGTTAAAATGCGCCACGCCGGTAAAATGCTGAACATTGCTGTTGGCCGATGAAATTTCTGGCGCAAATACATTTACCTCATAATTGCCCGGTCCAAAACGAAGATAAAACGTTCCGTCAAACGTGTAATTTTCCACCGGGATGGCGTACATAGCTTCCAAACTTCCCTTTTTTGTCTGAACAAAAACGGTATCCGTATCTTTGGCATACGGAGCGTTTGGATCAATTTTCCCTTTTACCTCCTCCTTGAGACCTGTTTTTCCACCGCTTGCTGTCGGGGATTCCAGTGTATAGCCGCGTTCGCTGTATTCCTTTGAATATTCGATCGGCTGGGAGGTTACGCCTGAGGTGTTATTCACCTGCAGTTCAGCGGCCTGATTATAATAGTTGGCCATGTTCTGTGCAGGCGTCATGATCTTAAGGGTATGAACCCCTTTTCCAAAATAAAGCGGCAGACTGGTCTTGAAACGCCCGTTGCTCACCGGAACCATTACTTTGGTCACCTGTGGACCTTTTGAGATTTGTATCATGAGGTCTTTTGCTTTTTTATTACCGATCGATCCGCTCAAATTAACCTTGCCGTCTTTTTTCATATAACCTTCAATTGAAGAATCCAATTTGAGATTCTGCTGATAAGCGTTCTGTGTATAGAGAATATCTCTCTTCACTTCTGGATTAACATTCGTAACTTCCATTTCGGTAAGATCATAATAATAATCCTTGCTTTCTTCACTCGGCAGGCTGACCTTCACCTGGTAAGTCCCTTTCCCGTCGAAGAGCTGAACTTTTTGCTTGTACTTGCCTCCCTTGATCGGTGACAAATATTTAAAGTCGGGACTGCCGCCTTTTTCACTGTGAACCGTGATCAGCGCGCAATCCGATTTTAAGCGTTTCGTGTTTTTGATGTCGCCTGAGACGGTAAAAGCAGAGTTCACACTGAATTTACTATACTTTGGGCTGGTAAGAGTGGCTCCAACCTTTCTGCTGTATCCGCTAAGCTGCACTTGCTCCAAATCGGTTTTCTCATTATTCTTCTCTGCTGCTGACGTATACTTGCTTCCGGCCGGGCCTTCATCGATCTTCGGGTCTGCCGTATCCAACAGGCTGCAGCCTGGCACTACAATCAGCAAAAATGGAAGAATGAAAATGAGGAGGATTTCCCTCATCGTGTTCACTCCTTAATAATAACGCTCTTATTTTGCGATACTTTTATTTTACGCCATACCACCAGCTTATCCAAAGCGTTTTTCCTCGCCAAACCTCACAAATATAGAAAGAAAATCTTTCTTACTACTTTATCGCTGTTGTCCATTCAATATGACACTATCATGATATCCATCCTTTTCCAAAATACATACCCGCAGACAAAATAGAGATAAACGTAACCGGGCTTGAATGAAACTCTTCAATAACCTATGACGTATACTTGGTAAAATACTATAATGGTTATATTAACCACCTATACTTAGGGGAGTGAGGACGATAGAAACACGGGATAATCTAACACTAGAACTTACAAGGGTTGAGAAATGGGAAAAGGATCAAAAGGATCTCTGGTTTTGGGAGAAGCTGGGACGGATCCCCTTCATGTTCCTGGATAAAATCACACCCAAATTTCTGCAAGATAAAATGCTTCAAATTGTGGATGAGATCGGCAGCTATGTTCACAACGGGGGTAAATATTTGGTCAGTAAGAAATCCATCCTGAAAAAAATGAAGGAATTCGAGGAACTGCCAGAAGACTTTACAGCTGAAGAAATCGCAAATCTTCCTCTTGCGTCGATGGACAAGACCGCGTCTTATTTTAAAAGCTCCCGGGCCAAGATGGCAACGGTTCAAGGGGCAACGACCGGTATTGGCGGATTGTTTACCCTCGGAATCGATATCCCTCTTGTCCTTGGGTTATCGCTGAAAACCTTGCAGGAGATTGCGATCTCGTATGGATACGATCCTAATGAAAAAGAGGAGCGGATCTTTATCATCAAATGCCTGCAGTTTGCCTCTTCTGATTATGTAGGAAAACGTGCAATCCTGGAACAGCTCTCTATGACTGATGCGGAGCGTGACCGCCAGGCGATCTCTCAGCTGCAAGGATGGCGTGAAGTGATTGCTGCTTACCGTGACAATTTCGGCTGGAAGAAACTTTTTCAAATGGTGCCTGTAGCGGGAATTATCTTCGGGGCCTTCATCAATAAGTCCACCATAGAAGAGGTTGCGGAAACTGGAATGATGCTTTATCGGAAGCGGAGGATTTTAGAGCGTCTTCACCTGCTGGATGAGGAACCCTTAAATGAGTAAGGGGGAGCTTTTATCACTTATCCCCTGCCACCGCAGACATGAACGCAGCTTAAAAATAAAAGGAAAACCGATGGCACTTTGCGCAAGGTGCACCGCAATCTATGGTTCCTATCTGCTGCTTCCTTTTCTTTACTTTGTTCCGCAAGTACATAATCTTTTATTCGCTCTGCTTCTTCAGCTTCCGATGCTGATTGACGGCTTCACCCAAAAATGGAAATGGCGCGAGAGCAACAATACGTTAAGAGTTATTACAGGTTTATTGAGCGGCCTCGGCCAGTGCATGATGATTTGGTTTGCTGCAAATTTGTTGAAGCAGCTACTAAGCTGAAATTGATTAAGGGAGTGTTTTTATGTTTATTGCATTAATTATGACCATATTCACTACCATCATTGCAAGCTTCCAATTACTATTTTCCGGCCACGGCCTAGCTGGGGCCTCTCTGATCGGTTCTGGGACAGCGGTGAGTGCAGGAACAATGTACCTCTATCAAAAAAAGCATTCACAAAAGAAAAGGAACAAGGAAGAAACCACATTTTGTGATGAAGTCTGTAATCAGATTGACTGCTGTTAATCTAAAATACATCAACAAAGCAGGCTATTACAGCCTGCTTTGTTTGCTAAGTTGGGATATTTGGATTTTTAGTGTCATGAACATTAGATGAAGTTTCTTGCAGCCAAGCTTGTTTGCAGGATTCACTGACTTTCGGAATTACATATTTATTGATAATCGCTTCAATTTCATCATCGTCCAATAAGTTGTAAGTACACAAATAAGCTTTGCTCTTTAGAATGGACTTCTGATTCGTACGCAGTATAACATCCTTAAAGACCATTCCCGCAGGACGAGAACTGTGCCAGCCAACAGACATGCCCTGAATATCTGAAAACGGAATTTCTTTTCCTTTTCTCGTCACAAAGCCAGTGGGCTTAATTTGAAAGAGTATCTTATTCCCCCAAGCAATGGTCAATATTCTTAACAGAATTCCGCCAAAAAACAATAAGCCAACTGTTCCAATTAAAAAATTGAAAAAACCGCGGATTATACCCACATCCATTACAGAAGACATTAAGTAAAGTGAACCAGCAGTCAACAGCAATGAACCTACGACCATCCATTTAAGATTAAGACTGCTGTACGTCACCTGCACCCCGTTATCTGTTTCATTAACAAAATTCATAATTACCACCCGCTATTTTTTATTCACTTAGACAGAAAGAGAATTAAGACCTGCAATTTTCGATTCTGCCAAATCAGAAAGAATATTTCCTCCGCCACTTAATACTTCATATGTCTCCTCATTCTTTTTAATTACCCATGAAGAAACAGGATCACAAATAACAAACAATACATCTTCAATATCCGGTTCTCTGTTATCATCAAATCCTAAGACCAGCATACTGTTCATTTTTCCATGATTATAAGAAACGGCATTTGCAAAAATTGAAGCTTCATTATGGCTAGATAAAGTACATAAGTATGCCTCAAGATTTGAAGGTTCTTGTTCTGCTAATGTTAACATTTCCTCAAATTCCTCTTGTTTAAGTTCCAAAATTTTATCAGAGCCATTGCCCGTGTCCTTCAAGGAGAAATATTCTTTTAATTTAAGTAAAATTTCACCTTGGGTGACAATTTCAAACACATGAACTTGGCCTTCATGTATAACGGAATGGCAAATGCATTTCCTTCCTGATAAGTGAATGGAAATTGAACCCTGCCCTCCATCAGCTTCAAATCTCTATAATTTCAAAGATAAAGGAGAATAATTTAACGATTTGATCAGGGAAGAAATTTCCTCAGTTAATTGAAATCTGTGATTGTGTTCATCATACATCAGCAGTTCTTTGGACAGTAAGGAACGGCAAGAGGTCTGAAGCACCAGCTCAAACTGTTCATCATTTAACTCTTCAAAATAGGTTTGTCTTAATCCTATTGCTTGTTCAAATAATCCTTCACTGTAAAAACCATAGATAAGTTCATCTATACTAAGCGACACTCTATTCATTCATCATCACCTCTTATTCATTTTCACTACCAGCCAAACGAAAGCTTACTCGAGAAAAACTTCTTCCCTCCGTCAATGAGAGAGGATGCCGTATCCTTCACCTTGTCTACACCCTTTTCCACTGCATCTATTCCTTTACCTACTGCTTCCACTCCACCTTTAACCGTCTCTATCGTAGCGTGAATAGGTTCTTTCGCAATCAGTGCCGCATCTTCAAAAAAGCCTGCTGTTTTGGCTGCTACTTTTTCACCGACCATACTGCCTATGGCTCCTCCAATACTTGCTCCGATTACTGTACCTACAGGACCGCCGATACTTCCTATGGCCCCTCCGACTACGCCGCCGGCCGCCGTGAATCCACCTTCCACAATCAATGTGTTGGCTGCTCTTCCGACGGCTTTTGCATTTTCTCTTTTTAAGACGGCTTCATTTCCGCCATACTTACGGTAATTGTCTACAACATCCATTCCAAGGCCCACAGAAGCCGACCCGGCTGAGATAACCAAACCAATGGCGGCATTCGTCTTTCCAAACTTGGATCCCGCTTTAAGCAAATCTCCCGTATGGTTCTTAAGTGTATTGAGCATGCCAGTGTTTTTGATGCTGGATTTAAAATCCATCATGCCATTCGTAAATTTCGTCACATCATCCGGAAAGAATTTGGAGTATTTTTTATAAAGCAGGCTTTCTAAAGGTTCGTTTTTGTATTTAAACATCCCTCGTTTATTGGCCCATGTTCGGGCAAACGCTCTAAACTTGGAGTCATCGACAGACTTCAAGAGCTGCTGGTAATAACCATTATGTCTTACTTCCCACTTCCCATTTACCTTCACATATTTCGATAGTCCAGAAAGCTGAAAAAACAGCCCATGTGAGGCAATCGTGCCGGCTGCTACAAAGCCTTGATAATCGTTATAAATGTTAAACAGCTTACTAAACAAACTATCTTCCTCTTCAAACTTCTCAGCCGTATTTCTTGAATAGATTTCCGCTTCAGATATCTCATCTTTCAATTGTCCCACCAGATACTTGGACTGGGCATGATGCATGAATGCCCCCTGCATGGCAGTGTAGTACTCGGGTGAATAATGAGGTCCTTGAGACAAGGAATTTACCACATCAGACATTTTCTTATTCAAATCGTTCATGATCTCTTCCAGATTCATAATCTCTTTAACCATATCATCTGACATCTTATAGAGTTTGTCCGGCTGTATGGATATTTTCGTCATCTTGGGCCCCCTTTCTGAAGTTCCAGCAGTTTAAGCTGCTGCAGGCGTTCCTTTTCCAATAGATCATGCAGAATCTGTTCACAGCGCAGAGCCGCTTTGTTCAACTCGCTGCTAGTTTCCATAAATTCTGTGACCACCGAATTAAAAGCCTTGGTTGCATCCTGATACTTGCTGTTAAATTTTTCTTTTCGGTTTCCCGTCCACGTTCCCCCATTGAATTCCAGGGTCCCTTTCAATCTGGATTCACATTCTCTTACTAATCCTGCTGCCTGGCTATAGCCTTGAGCCATCGCACGAATTTTTCCAGAATCCATATATACTTCTCCTCCATTTCTTTTTATTCTAAAATCAGCAGGCAACTGCGCTGCCTGCTGATTAGGTTTTATACTTGTTCAGATGTCTCTGGCTCTTCTTGTCTTGTTTCTGTTTGAGGAGCTTCGGTTTGTGGTGTTTCAGCTTTCGGTGCTTCTTTTTGAACCTCATTATCCTCGGCTTGTGGCTTCGTTTCTTTTTGAGGCTCAGTGTGCTTCTGCTGCTTTTCTTGTGGAGCGTCGTCTCGTTTAACTGCCGGAGCTGAATTCTTTTTCAGTTCATTGATGGCGTCTCTCGCTTCATCACGCGTGCCTTTGCTGACATGCTTAGTCACAAGCAACGTTTGGTAGTATCTGACTGCTATTTTAAGATCATCTTCATTACCTTTAGCCTTCAAGTCATTGGCATGGTTTAGCAGGAGCTGGGCTTGGTATTGAAGTTCTGGATTAACTTTGTCAGACATCCATTCACTATCAGCAGCTTTATCAAGGTAATATACAGTTTTCTCACGGTCGCCATCTGCTTTTTCACGCATGCCTTTTTGGAAGTTATCGATCGCTTCCTGTCTTTCAATCGCCATAGCTGCTTCATTTTTCGGCATACCGGAAGCACTTGCAATCATTCGGTAGACTTTTAATAGATCATTATAGCGATCGTAATAATCTCCAGAAGTATGTTGGGCAAATAGAGCTCTTGCGGCGTCGCGGAGTGTATCCTCGTTTTGTCCTTTATTGTACATCTGGTTGGATTCACTCGCATAGAAGATCGCGTCATTATAGTTTTTGCCTGATAGCAGGTCTGCCGCTTTTCTTGAATACGCAAAGGCTTTCTTTCGGTTGAAAGCCGTTGCTTTGTCGGCTTCATTCACTCTAGGCGTTGTGCTCAGCAATTCATAAACGCTTTCTTCTTTTTTCATATCTGCTAATTTATATTTTTCAGCAGAAGAAAGGAGTTGGCCGGCAATCTCGTTCAGTTTTCCGGTAGAAGCACTGTTTTCCCAGCTCTGAACAGATTCAGAAGCAAGGATGACTGCTTCATTTAAATCGTTAGAAGCCGCTTTAATCGCCTGGTGCATTAAGAAGTAAGCGTCTAAATGGGCTGCTGCCTTCTGATCGACATCATCAGAAACCCCTGTTTCTTCGGTCAGGATCTGATAGTTGTTGATGATCTCTTGTTTGTTTGCTGTATAAGCAGCCTGTGCACTTGCAAGTTCGTCTGTTTCTTTTAATAGCGCCTCGCTGGCTTTATCTACAACCAGCTTAAAGCCGCCGAGCGGGAGGTCTGTACCGACATAATCCCCGCCCTGTTCAACAACTTGAGCGTATTTTTTCTTATCCAATAGTTGTTTAAGAGCCTCAAGTTCATGGCCTGCTGGCAGCGGTTCATACTGCCCTGGCTCTCTTGTTCCAGCTTCTGCTCTTTCCTGCTCTACTTTGCTTGCTACAATTCCAGCTTTTAAGTCTTTAGCGCTTTGGCTGTATGTCGGAGAGTACTGAGCGAGCATCTGGTATTTATTTAGAGCCGCTGCGATGTTGGTCGCTTGCTCCTGATGTGCAGCTTCCATTAATACTTTGTCTGCTTCGCTGTATTCGTTCGGATTCAAATCTTCTTTCGGATGCTGATCATTGTATTTTCCAATGTAATAGATAACTTGCTGTGCCTTTTCGGCATCAAGCGTTTGAGGCTGATCTCCATTACCATCACCAGGGCTTTCAGGATCAGCCGGCTTGCTGAGGTAAATAGCAATCTCCTGCTCTGCAAACTTGGAATAAAGATCGGCTCTGATTTCGTCCTGAAGTTTTTTCAGATCTTTATTTTCAAAACCAAGTGATGTGATCATCTGAAGGTTGGACAAGCTGTCAGACGTCATCATTTGCTCTTGATATGCTTTTGTTTTTGCATCTGCTGCAGCTTCCACAACCATCTTGATCAAGTCATCATATTTTTCACTGTCGGGTTTAATTTCTTTTTGCCCGTAGTACATGACATTGTAAAAATCATCGTTGCCGCTGTAGCTGTCTAAACGCTCGTATAAAGATTCCGGAACGACAAGCGCTACATCCGGGAACTGGCTGCCAGGGTCTTCTCCGCCCGGATCACCAGGGTTGTCTGGATCCCCTGGATTTCCTGGATCAGTACCTCCACCAGGGTTATCCGTTCCCGGGTCCGTGCCTGGATCAGTGCCTGGATCTGTACCTGGATCTGTACCTGGATCTGTACCTGGATCTGTGCCTGGATCTGTGCCTGGATCATCCGTTCCAGGATCAATGACCGGTGGAAGAGTTCCATCATCAACCGGCGGGGTGATTACCGGATCGGTTGGAATTGCAGGCGGTATAGGTGTTTCAATGACCACTTTATCCGAGTCTACAATTAATTGAGCAATTGGATTTTTAGGATCAGATGCGTCTACGAGATACACTGGATTCTCGGTGTCGTCACTGAGTACAAAGCCATCACTGTTATTGCTGTTAGGAGACAGATCTTCGCCTTTACTATCTGGTTTGTTGTTCCGGTCATCTTTGACTTGGTTATCGTCTGTGTTTAGACGGATATCTTTACTTGCCTTGCTTGTATTACCTGGTTTTTTAGCTAATTCTGAACTTGCTGTCTCAGAAGTTTGGTTCGCTTGCCAATAATACGTTCCTGTACCGGCAAGTGCCACAAGCAATGCCGCAGATGATGTCAGCATTACCTTTTTGGCTTTGGGGCTGAAAAAACTTTCATTTTCCTTTTCTGCCATGGTTGTCCCTCCCTAAATCAAAACCTTTTTCACTTTCATTTCTTTAATACGTTCTTTTGCAAGATTCACATCAGTGGGGTCTTCATTGATCTGGATGACCTTTTTAAGCAGCGGTAAAGCCTTCTTGTAATTTTTTTCTTTAATCTGGAACATTCCATAAACGAAGTAGGCATGTCCGTAGACCGGGTTCTGCTTAATCACTTTTTTATACGTCGCTTCAGCTTTTGCCTTATCTCCAACTTTTTCATATAAAATCCCTGTATTCAGTATCGTGTTTCTCTCTTGAATTCCTAAATCAGTTACTTGATTGTAAGCATTTAATGCTTCTTTATATAAATTTTGACTTTTCGCCTTTTGCCTTTTATCTTCAGCAAACAATCCATATTCATAGTAAAGCTGGCCGGTCAGATTTAAATAATCGATATTCGTGTAATCTTCACGCAGCAGACTGTTCGCTAACGATATGGCGTTCTCGTAAGTTTTGGTCTTTGTTGAGTCATCGGTCTGATTGGTTTTATTGTTGTTGATATACGCCTCAATCAGTTTCTTTATATATTTTTTATTGGCTGGGTCAAGATCAACCGACTCCTCAAACGAATCAACAGCTTCCGTACCCTTACCTTGCCTCTTGTAAAGGTCCCCTTTTAAGTAGGCGACAAAGGCTTTCGATTTGTTATCCTTGCCTTGCAGCTGCTCTACCAGTGTATTGGCCTTTTTTAACTGGTTGATGGAAGCATAGCTGATGACAAGATCCCTGATTGCGTCCTGATGATACTTATTCTTTTTGTCTTTGTAGGCCGCTTCATAATAAGGAATGGCCTCATTGTAATTCGTCTCTATAAAATAGGCCCGGCCCATAAGATAATTGGCTTCTGTATTTTTGGGTGAAAGCTCTTTTTTCAATTTCAAATCACTGAGGTACTGAATGGCCTGCTGATTTTGTCCCTGGCTGATATAAATCGTCGCCATCTTCGTGTAAAGATCCTCTGTCGGCTTCTTATCAATCGCTTTTTGGATATACTGCTGTGCCTCGCTGTACCTTCTCTGTGAAAAAGCTTCAGTGCCTTGCTGTATGTAATCGTGCCACTTTTTCTCTTGAGAAGCTTGGTACATATAATAAAGTCCGATTCCGAGGCAAACAGCTGTTACCGTCCCGGCCATCCATTTCCAGTTATTGAGTAAGAACTGTTGAACATTGAATTTAGGACGCTCAGCTTTTCGCCCCTCGAGCGGTTCGGCAAGCGCTGCAGCTGTCGCCTTCTCCTGTTCCTCTGCGATCTGTTTCAGCTTTTCTGCCGTTGACTGCTGTTCCGCTTCAGCCCTGATCTGATTTTGAAGCTCTTCGATGATGATGGACAGCTCTTCTTTGGTCGTAAAATCCACTGAAGGAAGCTGCGTACAGCGGGTATAAAAGATAAGTGCGGTATTCCAATCCTGGAGCTTCTCAAAATGCTGGGCCGCTTCGAGATAATTTGCGGGAACCAGTTCAGGCCGGCTGTTTTCCTCATCGTCATCCAGCAGCATCTGCAGCTCTTCCACAACAGCCTTCTGCTCCGGAAACTGATTCATGATGAATTGATACTCACTGTGCGCTGCTTTTTGGTTGCCAAGCCCTTCAAATGCTGCTGCAATCTTAAGCAGTGTATCAAGACTCATCGTCCCCAGCGGAACAGACGGTTTCTTGGAGGCCATATACTTCTCATAGCTGCTGCTGACAAAATTTCTGACATGTTCAGGGAAAAGGCCAAACCATTCAGAAAAAGAAGGGCATTCCTCAAGGTTTTTGCTTTTCCATGTCTGCTTAAACAGCTGTACGGCTTGTTCACCAAGCGTTTCCTGAAGCGCATGGAGCAGCTTTTTGTACCGTTCGGTTTCACTCTGCATCTCATCGGTATTAAAATAGCTGAAATCGTCCGCCTTTAGCTTGCGGACCTCTTCCAAATGCCATGATGCCATTTCCACAATGAGCACTGCTCCTGCAAAACGATCCGCGTTCTTGGACCAGACCCCATCTTTTACATAGTTTGCTGCATAGCCGGGTGATCCGCCCGGCAGCGCTTTCGGTTCGCTAAGTTCCGGCGCGTAAAGCTCTTCAATATCGATCAGTTCGATGTCTGCAAATATGGGCCAGGCATGCTCTTGAAGAAACGGAAGAATGACATTGCTCGAAGATAGATCGCAATGGGCGATGCCCGCTTCTTCCAGCTCTTTCAGAAGGAAAGCCAGCATACAGGAGATGCGGAGACACGTTTCTTTTGAAAGGGTCTGCTCTTCCATCAAAATGTCTGCCCATGTAGGACCATCGATCCACGGCATGATCAGGGAATATTCCAGCTCATCAAACTGTCCGATGAGCCTCGCGTGCTCCCCTTCCTCAATGACAGAGCGCAGGCAGGCAGACAGTCCGTAAAACGAAGAATAGTTCTTCAACTGCTCGGAAAGACGGACCTGATTTTTGTTCTTGAATCTTTCTCTGAACACCTTCAGAGCGGCTTTGTTTCTCGTGTTGTCCTCTTTAATCTGATAGACTGTTCCCTGCCGTCCTTCCTGCCCGTAAGGTATATCGATCCCCTGTACGGCAGGGTGCTTGGGAAACATATATCTTCTTTTAAACAGGCGTATGCTTTCTCCGACTTCCGGCTGAAAACTCATAATGCGAAAACCCCTATCCATGCAACCATTAGGCTATATAATTGCCAATATAATACATTCTCTTTTTTCGACAATATTAAACCATAAATCTAGTACTATATGTATTATTTTACAAAAAACGTTTACAAAAATATACAATACTTTCTTAACTTACTAGCTGGTTCTGCACAATGCATCTATTGCAAATCCCAACAAAAGGAAAAAAACAAAAGCTGTAATTAGCATAGCAAACCTTGTAAGCAAGCCGTTCCACTTATACACAAAAGCCGAAATACAATGATCGTAAACATTCTCGGCAGAGCTTTCAAACAATCGTTTAATTCCTGAGAAACTGAAGATAAAGAGTACGTTATATACCAAATTGGAAGCGAGTATAAGCACTAAAAAAAATAAAAGTCCACCTGCTGCCTGCTAAATTGGAATCACCCAAAACAAAAGACCAGCCAAAGGAATTGACTAGTCTTTCTTGTTTGCTTGAAATCATAGATTCCTTATTGTGCGTCGACTGTGCGGAAACGAGTTGCGATTTGACGAAGCTCTTGGTCGATGTTGTCAAGTAACTGCACATAAGCCTCCATGTGGCGGCGGGATTGTTCGAATTGGTCGAAGAAGCGTTTTTTCGTTGCTCCATCCCATTTACCTTCAAGTGATTGAAGTGCTTGGTAAAGCTGTTGTGTTTGAGTGCGGCTGTTTTCAGATCCAGTTCTAAATTTCGATGCAATTCCTTCTAGTTCTTCTGGTGTTACGAGAATTCTTACTGACATTCGTTTCATCTCCCTTTTTTCCATTATGAGGCAAATATACAATACATTTACCCAGTTAGATACATCTTAAATCCATTTTCATCCTTTTTTCCTAGCATAATTGGTAACAATTTACCTATATATAGTAAGCTACGCTTCAAAAACATGGTTCTTTTCACGGACTAAAGTCTCCCATTCATTTCGTTCTTCAAGCGTAATAAAAGGAAGAGCGGCTTTAATCTTCGTATGTTTTCCTTTGATGATGTAGCCGTCCCCTGCTGAAAGCTCTTTATCAGTTTCCGTATGAGGCAGGCGCATATTAAAGAAATACAGATCATTGCTCAATGTAGAACCCAGCAGGAATCCGGCAAACTTTTTCTTGATGTTCATGAACCAGCCATCATGCATATAGCTGTTCATGCTTGTAATCGAACCTGCCAGCATAAAGTGGATGTTCTTCTGGCGTGCCTCTCTTGTCAGCTTCTCAAGCTGGTCTTTGATCTCAAAATCCATATTCATCTGCTGCATAAAGTTTTCCGCATCATCGATCATGATGACAACAGGAGGATAGGAATTTTCTTCTTGCCCGTTCCCCCATCCGAAGGAGAGGCTGTCGCTTTTTCTTTCCTCCATCTTGGCATAAATCTCGCTGAACAGCTCTTTTGCCTGCATGAAATCTGCTGCATAGCCCTTCACATGAGGAAAGGCCGCCATGCTCATGATGCCTTTCGTCTGCGGCTCCATCTCGATTAAATAGAGATCAAGCTGATCGGCAGGGTTTTGGTACATCAGCGATAAGGCCAGCGTTTGGAGAAGCGACGTTTTCCCGGATTCCACACGGCCCGTGACAAACACATGGTCTGCATCATCCAGATCGAGCGACTGGATGTCCAAGTCCTCTACATCAATACCATACGGGAGCAGTTTCGAATCGGCCGTCGGAAACTCGTCCAGCAGCTGGTTTAAGGAAATTTCGCGAGGAAGCATCTGAATTGGTTTTGCCCGTTCTCCTTTCGCCTCGTCCGCCATCTTTCCGGAAATCTCCCGGATAAAGGATACCTTTTCAAGCTCACCCCCTCCGTTATAAGGAAGCATCCCCTGAAAGATATGGGGCGGATTGTGTCCCTTCACAAACCCGCGGCCTTCCGGCAAGTTGGCCGCAGCAAAATTCGGCCGTCCAACAGCATAGTAGTAATCGGTATGGTCAGCCAGTTCAAAAGAGACCATGGAGGCGAAGTTGCTTCTATAGCGCTCGTACATGTCGTTCGTCTGGTTTGCCGTAGCGAACGTAAGGATGCCGTAAGTCGCCCCCTCACGAAGGATCGTTTCCAGCTTCTCATTCTCAAATTCAAACGTTGACCGGAACCGGTGATAACCGTCAATCACGAGCAGCAGGACAGGCAGTGATTTTTTCGTAATGCTGCGGTACGTTTCGAGCGAGCTCACCCCTTCATTGGAGAATAGCTCTTTCCGCTTCGCCAGTTCTTTCAGGAAATAACGGAACAGTCTCTGCATTTTTTCCGTATCTTCTTCATGTACGACCCCGCCGACCTGCGGAAAACGGGCAAAGTCTTTCAACTGCCGGCTAAAGTCCACGATGTACGTATGCAGATCGCGTGGACCATGCTGATAGAACAAGGAAAGAAGTGTGGACTGCAGGAACGTCGTTTTCCCGGATCCAGGCATCCCGAATGCCATCAGGTGTCCTTCCTTCAGATCCAGCTCCAATGGATACTGAGCTTGATTGCCCACATCATCAATGATGCCGACTTTCGGCTCCATCCACTTTTCGCTCGATTCCCAAGCACCGGAAGTCCAATTCTCGGTTTCTATCAAATCGGAGATCGGAAGACTTTCAGGCAGCGGCTGCAGCCAAGGACCCGGCAGCGGATGAACATTGTTCTTCTCCGCTTCTTCCTTCATATGCCGGATTAGCACTTGAATCTGCTTTTCTGCGGTCTTGCCTTCTGTCTTGATTCTTTTTTGCACATCATCAGTTCCATCGAGTTTCACTTCGGAAATGGTGGCAATATTGGCCTCTTCCTCGTTCTCAGGATGATACCCTGCCCCGCTCCAAGCGGATTGGAAGTATTCCAGTACTTCGTTGTTGCCGACCTGGAAATAGGCCCGTCCAGGAACGTTGATGCTCGCAGCGTTTGGAATCTTGATCATTTCGCGGCTGTCGTTATCATCCTGTACACGCAGACAGATGCGGAAACGGGAGTTACTCCAGATCTTCTCATCCACTACTCCGGCTGGTTTCTGTGTAGCGAGCAGAAGATGGACGCCAAGCGTACGCCCGATCGCGGCGATCGAAATCAGCTCATCCATGAATTCTGGCTGATCTTTTTTCAGCTGGGCAAACTCATCAATGATGATGAACAAGTGAGGCAGCGGTTCTTTTGTCTTCCACTCGGATCGGAAGTATTCATCAATATGCTGAATGTTGCCCGCCCGGTTAAACAGCTTCTGACGCCTCTCCAGCTCAGCTCGCAGCGATACCTTCGCCCGGTTGATCAGGTTAGGATCCTCCAAGTTTGTAATGGTCGCCACGACATGCGGCAGTCCTTGGAACGTATTGGACATTCCGCCGCCTTTATAATCGATGAGCATGAACGCCATATCATGCGGGTGGTAAGTGGCCGCAAGAGAAAGAATCATCGACTGGATGACTTCACTTTTTCCTGAACCGGTCGTGCCTGCCATCAGACCATGCGGACCATGGCCTTCCTTTTCAATCTTATCGTGGATGTTCAAATAGACCGGTTTGCGGCCTTCTCTGACTCCAATCGCGACAGGAAGCGTAGTCGGATAGCGGTTTTGGCTCCACTTGGACACAACATCCAGTTCTTCTACTTTTTTCACGCCGTACATATCCAAAAACGGCAGAACCTTGGGGATTACTCCTGCAGAGGACTGCTTCACCCTTAGCGGTGCAATCATACGTGACATCGTTTTTGCCTCGGTCAGCGTAAAGTGGTCGATCGCTATTTTTTCAGAGCCAGTAAAGTAAACCACTTCATCCTGGTCATTGGAGAACGTTTCATACAATTGAGCCACACCGTCTCTCACTTCAACGATCAGTTCGCACTCCATCGGCAGTGCTTCTTTCGTCGGAGCAAGCAGAATGGCAGATGCGCCGATCGAATCTCCCTGTTTTAAAATGAGCGGCAAGAGGGAATCATCCTCCAGCAGAGAAAGGCTTGGCAGGAAAAAGACATATTCAGGAATATGAACAACGCCATCATTTTTTCCATCATTTTCAAGCTTTCTGATGTTGAGGCTGCTGTACAGCCTTTCAAACAGCTTCTGTGTCATCAGCTTTCCTTCAGCTACATACCGCCTTTCCCGGTCCTCATCCCAAACGTGAGGCAGCCATTTCATCCAGCTCCACTGTTCGCTTTCGATTTCATGATAGGCACTGACAAGCTTCACTTCTTCCGGAGATTGGTGGGTGACAAGCTGAAGAGCCAGTACGCGGGCCATCTCCAGGATATCCGCACGCTCCCCGACCAGTCCGACCACGCGCTTTTCCTGAAGCGGGATCGAAACCGGGACATTCTGCAGCTCACGGTAATCGGTCTGCAATTTTTGCGCTTCCGCAATGAGCGGATTCACATCATAACCATCCTGTGCCGGTACTTCAATCTCCATTTTAAATGGACGAGAACCGAGGCCGAGCCTCAAGTCCATAAAGTCTTCAGAATTATAGGCGCGCTCCCATAACGAACTCTTTCGGTCTGCGACCCGGCGTACACAGTCCTGAGGATTCGGATCTTTTTCCCGAAGAAAACGGGACTGCCTGTTCTTCAGGTCTTCAATTTCTCCATGATGCTTCTTAATCTGTTGGTAATACTCATTGTGCAGCTGCTCCACTTCAAGCTTGTATGCTTTCTTCTTTTTGAAAAAAAGAATGATCGTCGCAATATAAGAGCCGAGCATCGGAATACTCATCGCCATCATAAAAATGGCATAGCTCGCACTGTTGTACATCGTTTTTGAAATATAGTACATGATTCCTACGGTTGCGAGCGTCAGAAAGATTGGAATGATCATGGACTCGAATGAAAATTTCGGCTCTGCCGGTTCACCTTTTGGACGATGAACGACCATCCTTCCTGAAGGCATCGCGAGCTTTAACCGCGGAGATCGTTTAAAATACGGCGACTTCCTCATCTCGTTCTCTCCTTAATCGATAATTTTCCATGCATAATCCATACTGGTCTGTTCCTCGGGCTGATTGTCTTCCGTGTAATCATCACTGGCCATAAAGTCATCTTCTTTTGGGAGGGATGACTGCGGCTCTTTGCTGAACCGTAAAAAGGAACCGTCCCAAACCCCAGCATCAGCCAGCGATTTCTTTTTCTCCAAACGGAACCAGTTTTTTTGATTAAAGGAATATTCAAGGTCATAGGGCTCTTCTCCCCATCCCATCGCATGCCCTGCCCATTCGTGAAGCGCTTCGGCAATTTTTTTGCTTTCGAGATGGTTGGGCAGGCGCAAATCTTTTTCACTGTCATTATGTATAAAGGAAACAATAATCTCTTCCATTGATTCTCTTCCTTTCTACCAGGCGATGTCTAAAAAAGACAAGTCATCGCTTAGCGGAGATTGGAGCGATTTTTTCACAAGGATCTGCAGCTGATCCGTTGATGGCAGCTGCTTCAAGCCGTCAATCGCTGAAAACCCATCAGAATAAACCGCGATCCGGCGTACTTCGCCGAACGATTGCCCCGTTACGGTATGAATGTCTCCGCCGATAAGCCCGTCCTTTGTTGACCATCGTTTTTTTGTTTCGGGTTGCATTTTGCCATCAGACGTTACTTCCCCTGAGGTGTTCCAGACTCTTAATCGTATATCTCCTGAAGACGCAAGAAACATGCCGGCTTGGCTGGTCATCTCATCTGCCATGTCGATCCGGCCGCAGATGAACATCGTTTCGCTGCCTTTTGTCCGTTTTTCCTCGAGCACTTCTCTTAAAATAGGCGGCATGGAATTCGGCAGGCGATGTTTTCTGATCGTCTCTGTCCCTTCCAATGTCAGCTCTGTCAGATATGAGGCGAGTTTCTCTTTAGCGCCGGCTTCATCCCTATACTCATTAGCTGGAAACTCCCCTAGCCACTGAATAAGCTTTTCAGATAAAAAGCGAGCGGCAAGATCCCCGCAAAAGGACAGACTAACCCCATCGCAGACTGCAAAAACGAGGCTTCGATCTTTCACTTCAAACGCTAAAAAATCCTGGCCCGAATCATCAGCTTCCTGTGTCTCACTGGACCTTGCATAACCGTAACGGATAGAAAAAGGATCCCGGTAAACAGACGATACCGGAGTTTCTTTCTTTTGATCACTATAATACGTATACATGGATTCACCTCAGGGTTTATGGAAATTTTAAATGTATATTAACGGACCGGTGTGGCGGCAGACATCTGAAATCCGAGAGAAACGAGGTCAGCATTCGTGCCCGGCAGCAACATCAGCGCTCCGGGTTCAATTTTATAGCCAGTTTCAATCATCATTTCCCGATAGCTCTCCGGCAATGGACTGGAAAGGCGTTTCAGCTTGTTGCCATAGTCTTCATCGAGTACCGTTTCATACATGATGCCCGGCCACTTTTTGGAGTTCTCAATGGGCTTGGATAAAATTTCGTCGGAGATAAAAATATTCTCGACGAGCACTTTTCCGTCTGGCACGGATAGGTTCATGATTCTTTGGACGATCGGCTCAGGATCTTTCCCCGTATAAGCTCCGTCAGTCATGTGGCATATTAATGGAGCAGGACAGTACTGCATCTTTTCCAATTCCTGCAGGAGAATTTTTTCTGCAGCAGCAAAAGCCTTGGCTGTGTTGGTCAGCCGCTGGGTTTGGATATTATCAAGCGGCTTCATTCTGGCAAGCTCATCAATGCCTTTTATTCCGCCCAATACATCAAAAACATTGTCACTGTAGGCTAAAATTGAAACCTTATAGCGCGGGCTAAGCCTGCTGCCTTTAGTTGAACGGAACACCATCTGCCGGATCGCGGAGTTCAGTGCGCTCGTTACCACATCGATCCTTCTTTTTTCCTGTCCGTTCCCGGCGTCCATCATCTGGTTCATGGACGCGCTGATATCGAGCAGGTACATGATGTACGCTGGTGTTTGCTGTGTTGCTTGAAGACGATAATCCATGTTTTATTCGACCCCTATAGTTTAATAGTTTCAATTAATTACCCTTATTGTAAGGAAAAATTATGGAAAAGTGTAGATAAGTTCGTGATTCTGTCATACTACGAGACTATTTCCCTATTTTTTACGTTTTTATACTATATATCCCAGATGATTTTTGAACAAGGGTCTTCAGTTCTGTTTAATCGAGCATTTACTTGCAGATTTGCCGCTTTTACTTGCGGTTCGACACGCTTTACTTGCGAAAACGAATCAGTTACTTGCGATTCGACACGATTTACTTGCAGAAACAGGATCTTTACTTGCAAAACACATCATTTTCACAAAAAAAAACGCCCAGACAGGTTCACTGTCTGAGCGCTTCATTAATAGATCCTACTCCACCAAGAAAGCAAAGTAACAGATAAAGATCAAGAACAATACATACATGATCGGATGAATTTCTTTTCTTCTTCCTTTAACAAGCATCGTTACAGGATACATAACGAATCCTAGCGCGATCCCTGTGGCAATGCTGTACGTAAGCGGCATTGCGATAATCGTTAAGAATGCCGGAACCGCGATTTCAAGCTTGCTCCATTCAATCTTGCCAAGAACCCCAACCATGAGGACACCGACAACGATCAATGCCGGAGCGGTTACTGCAGGTGTTACAACCACCAATAACGGTGAGAAGAATAATGCCAGCAATAAGAACAAACCTGTAACAACCGATGTAAATCCTGTACGTCCGCCAGCAGCAACACCGGATGCTGACTCGATATAAGCGGTTGTTGAAGATGTACCCAGAGTCGCACCGACAACGATTGCAGAGGAATCAGCCAGCAGCGCGCGTCCTGCACGTGGAAGCTTGTTGTCTTTCATAATTCCAGCCTGGCTTGCAACCGCCATGATCGTACCGGCTGTATCAAAGAAATCAACGAAGAAGAACGTTAATACAACTACAATTAAATGCGGTGTAAATATTTTATCGAAATTAGTGAAAGCTTCGCCGAATGTCGGAGCAAGGCTTGGCACCTTACCAACGATTTGATGAGGGGCATCGATCAATCCAAAGATCATACCGACAACAGCGGTAATGACCATACCATAGAAGATTCCGCCTTTTACTCCGCGGACGACCATAAGAATGGTTACAATAAATCCGAAGATGGCAAGCAATGTATCAGGCTTCGCCAAGTGGCCCAATCCTACGAATGTTGCTTCATTGGCAACAACGATTCCTGCACTTTTTAATCCGATAAAGGCAATGAACAAACCGATTCCGCAGGCTGTTGCGTATTTCAGTTCTACCGGAATCGCGTTAATGATGGTTTCACGAATTTTAAAAACAGTAATCGCAATAAAGATAAGTCCAGATAACAAAACACCAGAAAGCGCCGTCTGCCAAGGAATTCCCATGCCAAGCACGACCGAGAATGTAAAGAACGCATTCAATCCCATCCCAGGTGCAAGAGCGATCGGGTATTTGGCTACAAGGCCCATAAACAGTGTACCGTAAGCCGCAGAGAGGGCTGTTGCCGTAAAGACAGCTCCTTTATCCATCCCGGTCTGGCCAAGGATTGAAGGGTTAACGAAAAGGATGTAAGCCATGGCCAGGAACGTGGTCAGTCCGGCAATAAATTCTTTTCGGTAGGTTGTACCGTGTTCATCAAAGCTAAAGTAGTTCTTCATCATAATCCCCCTGATTATCTAGTATGGAAAAACAAAAAAAGCTCAAGGTCTCTCTACCTTGAGCTAACATACAAAGGGAATAGAAATCACATGACGGAATCAGTGTATTAACCTGAATTCATATGATATTCCATGTACCTTCGTAGTCAGGCCATTTACGGCAGCCTGGTAGAAACTTTCGGGCCATATCCCCGAATTTATACAAAAGACGATTGTCTCAGCGCTAAAAGCAATACTACTTTTAAAATCTGTGACTTTTATACTGTTTACATGGAAATTATACAAATTACTACAGATTTCGTCAATCTATTTCCGAATATTTTTATTGGAAATTTATAAAACGTTCGTTTATTACTCCCATTCAATCGTTGCAGGCGGCTTGGACGTAATGTCATACACTACACGATTGATATGGTTGACTTCGTTTACGATGCGCGTAGATATTTTCTCCAGCACTTCATACGGAATGCGCGCCCAGTCGGATGTCATTCCGTCGATGGATGTAACAGCACGGATACCGATTGTGTAATCGTACGTTCTCATGTCTCCCATTACCCCTACACTGCGGATATCAGGAAGAACCGTGAAGTATTGCCATACATCCCGCTCAAGTCCTGCTTTACTGATTTCGTCACGCAGGATGAAGTCAGATTCACGGACAATCTCAAGCTTCTCGTCAGTAATCTCGCCAAGTACACGGATTCCTAGTCCAGGACCCGGGAACGGCTGACGCCAAACAATCGCATCAGGAATACCAAGCTCTGTACCAACCTTACGAACCTCATCTTTAAAGAGTGTGTTCAAAGGCTCAATCAAGGTAAACTTCATGTCTTCAGGAAGTCCGCCTACATTATGATGGGACTTGATCGTTTGAGCTGTAGCTGTTCCGCTTTCTACGATGTCCGTGTAAAGCGTACCTTGTGCAAGGTAATCCACGCCTTCAAGCTTGCTCGCCTCTTCGTCAAACACGTAGATGAATTCGTTGCCGATAATTTTACGTTTCATTTCAGGGTCAGAAACTCCCTTAAGCTTGCCAAGGAAACGGTCTTTCGCGTCCACTTTAATCACGTTCATGTGGAACCCTTCACTGAAGGTTTTCATAACACTGTCCGCTTCACCTTTGCGAAGAAGCCCGTGGTCTACAAAAATACAAGTCAGCTGGTCGCCGATCGCTTTATGGATCAATACCGCAACAACGGAAGAATCGACGCCGCCGGATAGAGCACAAAGCACTCTTTTATCTCCGACTTGCTGGCGGATTTTCTCCAGTTCGTCCTCGATCCAGTTTTCCATCGTCCAGCTGCCTTCACATTCACAGATGGCAAAAATAAAATTCTTTAGCATCTCATTTCCATATTCACTGTGGCGGACCTCAGGATGGAACTGAACGCCGTACAAGTGGCGGGAGATGTCGCTCATTCCCGCTACCGGACAGGAAATGCTCGTCACGTCGGTTACAAATCCTTGTGGAGGAGCAACAACAAGGTCACTATGGCTCATCCATGTCACCTGATGTTTTGGAAGATCTTGATACAGCTTGCTTTCATTTGCAATCGTAATTTCTGCTTTCCCGTATTCACGGTGGTTGGCGCGCTCTACTTTTCCACCGAAGTGATGAGTCATGAGCTGCATACCGTAGCAGATTCCCAGTACAGGGATGCCAAGGTCAAAAATCGCTTCATCCGCTGAAGGCGAATCCGGTGCGTATACACTGTTCGGTCCTCCAGAGAAGATGATTCCTTTTGGATTCAACTTCTTGATTTCTTCTGCAGTCGTTGTGTGCGGAAGCAGTTCACTGTATACCCCAAGATCACGAATACGCCTTGCGATCAGCTGGTTGTATTGGCCCCCAAAGTCTAGAACGACGATCATTTCACTGGCTAAATTCATTCTGTCACCCCATCTATTGATCTTTCCGTAGTATTTGCCAAATTTACCCTAACATATCCTTTTCATTAACAAAAAACCGGAATCCCAGCTCTGTTTTTTCAGCAAAAAAAACAAAGGCAGAATTCCGGTTGTGCATAAAGAACCCTGCCTTCATAGTCAGGCCATTTACGGCGGCCCGGTAGAGACTCTCGATCCTTATTATCGAGGATATACGAAGGAGAATAATATTGACGGCATTGTATCTTAAGCACATTCTAACAATGGCTTGTCAGACGGTCAACCCCGCAGCTTTTTAATTAAATTTTCCCACAATTTCTTGTTGGTATCTGTCCATTGATCAGCAGTCTGCCTATTGCCGTATTGCAGAGATTCATAAGCAGAAGTCAGCATCCTCATATCCCGAGTATCAAGCGAACGGTCAACATAGACCGCATATTCCCTGAGTGTATAGGAAGGATCCTTTTTCAACCCGTAAAGCTCGGCCAGCCATAGCAGCCGGTCATACGCATCTGCAAATGTTCCTGTCCCTTTTCGCCTGCGGAATCTCCAGATATAATACTGACGGAGCCATTTTTTCCGGAATACAAGAGCAAGGAGTGCTGCTGCAAAGATAAGCGGAATCGCGTACAGCAAGGATTTGCCCAGGATGGCTAAACTTCCATCTCCATTTTGTCCCTTGCTCGCCGATTGGCCCTTCTCGTCAGGCTGCACTTCCTGTTTGTTTTTCTTCTTTACAGGAGAAACAACTGACGCCGCCGCGCTCTTCACTTCCTCTTCAATCTGGCTTGGGTTGGAAAACCCTCTTGTTGGTTCAAAAGGCACCCAGCCGACTCCTGAAAAATAAACCTCCGGCCAGGAGTGGGCATTGGCATTCGTAACTTTATACGTCTTATTCATGTTTTTCGTTTCCTGATACTCTCCGTATGTAAAGCCCTTCACCCAGCGGGCAGGAATGCCGACTGACCGAAGCAGCACGATCATGGATGTCGAAAAGTTATCGCAGTACCCCTTCTTCGCATCAAACAAAAACTTATCCACGTAATCTTCGTTTTTCTTTGGTGCTCTCACATCGACGGTATCGTATCCAAAGTTATTCAGCGAAAAGAAATTCTCTACAGCCTTGGCTTTATCATACGGATTTTCAGCATTCTTTACGATAGATGCCGCCAGTTTTTTGACTCGTAAAGGGAGCTCTTTTGGAAGCTGCAGATAGTATTCGGTCACATACTGCGGATAGGACTGGCTGCTTTCCCGCAATTTTTTCTCATCGTATTGCGGAAGCTCATATTCCATTTGGTATTTCTTTAGTCTCGTTGGATCGCCCCCGCTCGTCGTATTAATCTTTCCGGTCAGCGGATCAAGCATAAAATCAACATTTTTTTTGGCTTGAATGGAAGTAATGACGCCTGGTGAAAGGATGAACGGATAGGTTTTCGCCATTTTGATGGTGGCTTTCTCTTTCATCATCTGAGCTCCCCCCGGTTCAATGAGACTGGAGATTGGAGCAGTATACTCCACCGATTGCGGGTTTAGCGTATGAAATTCCGGGGAGAAAGAGTTTTCCCACCCTTTTCCCGTATAGGCGTCCTTCGTTTCGACCCGCCAGTAATGCTTTTCTTTTACGGTCGCGGTAAAAACCTCTTTGTAATCAAATTCGAACGGCCCTCCAAGATGGCTGTCATTCGTGCCATAGCCGATTCGGGCAAACTTGCTGTTGATGCCGGAACCATCTTCACCTTTATCCGACATGGACGTGATAAAAGGTACCGGGTCAGGCCATTGCGGAGATGCTTTAGGCGCAAGCAAGCCGAGCGTGGAAGACAGGGCGATGACCACGGTGAGCGGCACCATCCACATGATGGGAAACCGTCCTTTCATGAGCGAAAATCCTTCGGTCTCCACGATTTTCATTATTCTTAAGATGCCGACAAGAACCAGCCCGATAAACACAGTGCGCACGATCGCCATCTTCGCATCATACGGCGTAAACGTATCAAGGACCGTGATATATAGAACGGTTATAAATAAGAACAAAAAAATTCGTTTAGCCTGAATGAGCCAGTAATGCATGAGATAGCTCACGAGCCAGAGCAGGACAAAGAACAAAAGAGATCTGCTCAGCGAAGACATTTCCGTCCATTCCTGATTCCAGATGAACATCAGATTACTTTCCAGGTCGCCGATCAGGTGAGGAACCCATTGGAATGATAGAAAAACATCGGGATAATACAGGGCATGCACAGCATACAGCAGGGCGATTAACTTGATCGGGAATGAGAGCCACGCCGGCAGTTTGAAGTACGTAATAATAAACAAAAACGCAGTAAACACAACAAAAACCTGCGTATCCTCAGTGGACGTAATCTGGGTCAGCGGCCTGAGCCACTCCCACAGGAGCATAAACCCGAGAGCATAAAGAACAAGAGAGTAAATTGGGGACGGCCGGTTATATTTAAATGCTTGCACGGTTTGCACCTGCCTTTAATGCGTCACTGAACCTCGGCCCGTAAATGGAAACCGCAGGAATTAAACTATTGTTTAAACGATGGATGGACGTGAGTTCTTGAGGGTGGAGCCTGTCATTGGCCGACATATAAAAATACACTGCGTTAGCCTGCCGGGCTGTAACCATTTCCAGTGTCCTGATCATTACATCATCCAGCAGCGGCGAGATGATGACAACAGTTCTTCCCTCCAGCCTGCCATCGATAAATTCCTGTTTCAGCCATTCATAAAAAGGCTTTTTTATATCCGGCTGAACGCTCGCAAGTTCATGAAAGATCCGCCATTCGTGGCCGGTTCCGCTGTTCATCAACAGCTGCCCTTTATTCCGGGAACTGTATAGACCTATTGAGGCCCCTTTTTGCACGGAGTAATGCGTGATGGAGGCCGCAAAGGAAACGGCCTTTTCAAAAAGCCAGTCTTGATTGCCGTAGCTTTCTGCTGATTGATCCAGTACGATGACATAATCGTCATTCCGCTGATGTTCAAACACTTTTGTCAGCAGTTTGTTGGAACGCGCACTTGCCTTCCAATGCAGCCAGGATAGCTTATCGCCGGGTGCATAATCCCTCACACTTACCGTCGACGTATAGTCAGTCAGCGATTTTCTTCCGGCCCGCTGAATCCCGCTCTGAAGATGCTTGTCCATCTCCCAGCGCTCGATCTCCTGATACCTTGGATAGATGAAGACCTTATCAGACAGGTTTATTTTTATCTCTTTTTGCACGAAACCGAACACATCTCCTGTTTTCAGCGCGATGCTGTTCAGCTCATAAACGCCGCGCGGCACAGGCTTGATGCGGTACGTGTAGACAAGATTCTTTTTAAACAATGGAAAAAACAACACCCGGGAATGAATCTGATCCTCTTCCCCGCCGTGCAGCGCTTCTTTATATAAGGGAGCGGGAATCTCATCATGGATGACAAGATAAAAGAGAGGAAAAGGTGTTTTTCGTTTAAGGCGGATGGTCACGGTCAGTTCCTCACCGGCCATGAGTAGATCCTTGCTCAGTTCCCTCGTCATCTGTATTCTATGAAGCGGATAAAAGACCATCGTCACCGTATAGACGGTAAAAGGAAAAACGCTGTAAAACAAAAACCAGCTCACAAACCCACCCTGAAACATGGCGTACGAAAAGGTCAGGCCAAGTAGGAGTACGATGCCCGCAAGGCCAAGCGGGGTTTTATATTTGCTGTTCAGCTTCCACTTTAGCCGTTTCATCTGGCATGCTGCCCTTTCTGGATTGGAACAGGCACACGGTTCAGAAGATCACGGATGACGGTATCCGGCGTCTCTCCTTCAAATCTGGCTTCAGGTTTTAAAAGGATGCGGTGGGTAAGGACGTATGGCGCGAGATATTTTACATCGTCCGGCACTACAAAATTCCTGTCCATCATAAAAGCGTGTGCCTGGGCGGCCTTCATAAGCGCCAGCGATCCCCTCGGACTGGCTCCAAGATAGATGGAACGGTGATTGCGTGTGCGGTTTACAAGGTCAATGATGTATTTTTTTACCGTTTCATCGACATACACGGCTTTCACTTGCTCTTTCATTCCGTTCAGTTCCTCTGCGGTAACGACAGGCTTCAGGTTATCAATCGGATGGTCTTGCACGATCAAGCTTAAGATCGATAATTCTTCATCAGGCGTCGGATAGCCCATATTTAATTTCAGGAGAAAACGGTCAAGCTGAGCTTCAGGCAGCGGATAGGTTCCTTCGTATTCAATCGGATTTTGTGTGGCCATGACAAAGAAGGGATTCGGCAGGATGTGGGTGTGGCCGTCAACGGTGATACTTTTCTCTTCCATGGATTCCAAGAGGGCTGATTGTGTTTTCGGGGAGGTTCGGTTGATTTCATCGGCGAGTATAACATTTCCCATAAGCGGTCCAGCTCGAAATTCAAAGTTCATTTCCTTCTGATTAAAAATGGAAACCCCGGTTATGTCAGAAGGCAAAAGATCGGGAGTAAACTGAATCCGGTTGAACTGAAGTCCCAGCGACTTGGCGATGGCACGCACCATCATGGTCTTCCCGACTCCCGGAACGTCTTCAAGCAAAACATGCCCTCCGGCAAGGAGAGCCACAATGCTTAACTCTGAAACCTGCTTCTTTCCTACCATGACATGTTCTATATTTTTAATAACAGCTTCCAGTTCCGATCGGTAGCTGTCAAACTTAACTTTGTTTATACTCATGCGGTCATCCCCCTTTATAATAGGCGATACGCGGCAACATCTAAGAAAGATATTCCCCCGAATTATGCCTGATAACCCTAATCCCCCAAAAGCAGTCTAGGTTCTATTTCCTATTTTATTTACATTCGCAATCAGCGGCCTTAACTCCTTGTTTTCGACAAAAAATTAAAAAGCCGCCTAGATACGGCGGCCTCGCTTACTTCTATACTCACTACTTGTTGCCGGATGATTCTATGAAATACTTAACCCCCGCTACGGTTCCGATGCCGAGCAGCGCGTATTTCAGTCCCACTAACGTGCTATGCGGAGTGGCTCCTCCTGCTTCCCAGAACGAATACAGCACTCCAAGCACAATGGCCACAATTGGAATATACCGGTTCGAAACCTTCGACGTTTGGCGGATTGCATACAGAACGACAGCAAGCCCCACATATGGCGCAAAGTTATTGATCAAGTCCATCCTTCACCCTCCTTTGATTGAGAAGATTTTATTATATTAATTTATTGCATTTTTCTTTTGAGAAGAACGAAAAAATTCAAATCCAGTAAGGAAAGAATACCATTTAAAAAGCCTACCTCCGAAGAGATAGACTTAACTTCCATTCAGATTTTAGAGCATTAGCTGTGACGACGCTTTTTCTTCTTTACTTTTTTGCATTTAAATACAAACTTTGATGATGAACTTGATGATGAACGTTTGCATTTTTGTTTACTTGATCGGTGAGATGAACGTTTACAGTGCTTGCCAAAAGATGACATGTGAGTCACCTCCTATTAAACGATCTGAGAGAAAGAGTAAATCTCTTAATCTCTCAATATACTATGTAAAAATATGGAGAATCGTGAAAGATTAACCGTAAAATGTGCGTTAATCTTGAATGGCTGTTTTAAACCTGCAAATAGCTTATGGGAGACAACTTGTCTAACTTTTTGCAAATGAGCTTGAATTCTATTAAAAAAAGACAGCCTAAATATAAGCTGTCTTACCTTACATCTATTCTAATCCTGGTGCAGGACCGAGTTTTTTTACCCACTTATTATGATTCATTTTTCCCCAGCAAGGATCACATTCTACCCTCTTCTTGCAGCATTTAGAGGATGAGGATTCTTTTTTACTCTTATGTTGAGAAGAACTTTTTTTACTCTTTTGATGTGAAGAACTTGAAGATTCTTTTTTGCTCTTATGATGTGAAGAACTTGAGGGATCTTTACTCTCATGATGAGAAGAGCTTGATGATTCTTTCTTGCACTCATGATGAGAAGAGCTCGATGATTCTTTTATGCACTGAGAGGAGCTTGAGGACTCTTTCTTGCACTCATGATGAGAGGAGCTTGAGGATTCACTCATAAACTCATGATGAAAAGAGCTTGAGGACTCTTTTTCGCAGCATGAAGAAGCTTTTTTTAGTATTAATTTTTTACACTTCAAGTGGACAAAGGAACGGGATTTTTTTTTGCATTCATGTGAAGATGTTGAAGACTCCTCACAATTCTTAAAAAACATAAACATAAAACTCCTTAAAGTTAATTTTTTTATTATATATTCTATTTTATGCTTGTATAAAGACATTGCTTGGACTTATTAAATAAAGAACTAAAACATGCTCTTTTCCAACCTTAAGATTAAGCAATATTTTATTTAAGGTCCGGTGATTTGCAACATCTTCCGATTCCTGTTATGATAGATATAGAATTATTTTTGTTCGGTGTAAACGATTGTTAATCATCACTTTGGGCAGGGATAGTAATATATTGTGTGGTAACGCACTAGGAGGCAACAAATATGGAACATGGTACAGTTAAATGGTTTAATGCAGAAAAAGGTTTTGGATTTATCGAACGTGAAAATGGTGATGATGTATTCGTACATTTCTCTGCCATTCAATCTGATGGCTTCAAGTCTTTAGATGAAGGTCAAAAAGTAACATTTGACGTTGAGCAAGGTGCTCGTGGAGCTCAAGCTGCTAACGTTCAAAAAGCATAAACTTAAATTAGCATATACAAACAGGCTCTATATATAGAGCCTGTTTTTTATTGTTTATATTTATTATTCCATAAAAAACCCCACTCAACATTCGAGCAGGGTCGTGGTACAAGGTATTTGGAAAATGGTTTATCGCTACACAGGTTAATTAACAGTATAACATACTGTTTGAAAATATCAGAATGTATTTGTTGTTTCTTGTTTATAGCGGACCAGCCAGAAGTGAAACAGTTAAGTTCAATTTACTTTTCTGCTTATAAATCTCTTTCTCCAATCAGCATGTGGCGAACGTGCAGATTCGTCCCTTTTCCGACATAGAATTGTTCAGCGCAAACCCATTACAACTCTTTATCGCGGTAACCAGGCAGCAGCAGGTAAAATTGTTTGGCAAGGAGAGCGGCGTATACGGCATGTCGTTTCGAAGCCAGCCTGTCAAGGAAGCCTGAGAAACGCAGATGAACAAGACTACTCCCCCTTTGTATGAAGGATAAGGTTCCGCTTCAGCATCAGTTAGGTCCTTCCATCATCGGAAATCCTGACACAGTTAAGGAGAAGCTGCAGAAATTTTTAGACATGAGCCAAGCCGATGAATCATGGCGATCGCTCAAGTTTATGATCATCAAAAAAGCCTTCGTTCCTATGAAATTTTGTCTGATATCACAAAATAACAGCCACAAAAACCAGGAATTCCTTAATTGGGACTCCGGGTTTTTCCATATGAGAAAAGCCCCCGGTCAGCTGAAAATAGCCGGCTCTATACAATATTAATTTACCCCGCTGCCAATACCGCGAGAATAATGAGAGCGATAAGAAGTAAAATCACATTACAAAAGCTTTCGGTAGCTTAGTATCGAAAAAAGAAAAATAATGATATAAGTTCCATATAGGTTGGCTTCTAATTTTGTCGATATCTACTTAGAATTTGTAGATATTTCTCGGGAAATTGTTGAAATTTGAAAAATGGTGAATCTGAATGGTGTTTGTTGATACATAAGTTTTTTACCTGTATCGTCTAGGGGCTTGTTCATATCGGGCAGCGCTATAAGCGCTCCGATGTTAGATTAACAAAGAACATCAATCGCCATCTTTTAAAAACCCATATCCATTCCGCTCTAAGATTTGGCCATACTTCCGAATAGTGGGTTTTGGTTCACCACTTCTTCTGTCCATTTCCTTGGGAGAGAATGCTCGTCTGTTCGTAACTTATATCGCCCTGGGATACGAAACAAAAAAAGAGCCGATCAACCTCTTTCTAAAGCAGTTCATTAAGGATGACTCTTATTTTAACTGAGGTTCTCAACCGCCTCAGTTGCATATCGCTTAAACAAATCTCCAATAAATTTCAATTGAGCCCTCGTTTTCTTGTCCCACCTTATTTTAGGAATATGGCGAAAAGCCTCTCCCATTTTCCTTTTGGTTTTTGTACAGCTTCTTCTAAACGTTTATTAAAATCATTTTGTGAACGCCATTCTTGTTTCTGTTCATCCCGCATGTTTTGTATTTCTTTTTGTAAGAATTCACTTTTTTGTTTTTCTTGTTGCAGCAATGTTTCGTAATGGAGATTTTGCTGTTCCGTTAATTTTTGAATTTTAGCGTTCGTTTTTTGTGCTGAATTTCCAATCGTAGAACTGATAATATGATGATCTTGCTGGAGCCGGGAAACGGTTGTTTTAAGCTGTGACATATCGTTTGTCAATTGGACATTCATTTCACGTGTGGCTGCGAGTTCATTAGCCAAAAAAATTAAGATCTCTTTCAATTGTTTGGAATCGCGGGGTAAATTGTCATATGTATCGGGTATCGCAATTTCTGTTTCATGTGTTTCATTGGATCCTTCTACTCTTTCTTTTTGTTGATACACAAGGTCTTTAGCTGTATCGTCCAGGGGCTTTTCCGTATCGCGTAACGCTATAAGCGCTTCGATGTCGGATTGAACAAAGATACGCCGATCGCCATCTTTTAAAAACTCATATCCATTTCGCTCTAAGATTTGGCCATACTTTCGAACAGTGGGTGTTGCAATCGCCACTTCTTCTGCCACTTCCTTGGAAGAGAAAGCTCGTTCATTTGGTTGTATATCATTTCGCATATCGGACCTCCTTTTCTCCTAATTATGGGGTTTTTTGATGGATTCGTATATCGCCCAGTGATACAAAACACACAAAAAAGAGCCTTTCCGCCCCTTTCTTGAGGAATTCTATTAAAGAGGACGCTTGTTTTTGATCGAGGTTCTCAATCGCCTCAACTTCCATTTTATCAAGCATGCATTTTGTTTAAATAAAACAGATCTTCAATGAATTTCACTTGGGTCTTTTGTTGGCTTTGGTACATCGTCCGATACATTGGATGTAAATGCCCTAACAGAAGTAATATCTAAAAGACCAGGATAGTCTTTTTTTACTTCAGCTCTTTTTGGAGCAATACATAACAATCAGCATTTTCTACTTTAGTAAAACTACAGCTAAACGTTGAAGACAAGCAACTGCTTATCAAAAACAAAACAATCTTTTAGGAGAAATTAAGCCTGCTATTAATGAAAGGGATACACATGTTCTCCCGCTACAAAAGACGAAACGAAAACTTATGTCTATTTAAACGAGGGCAGAGCATTTAACTTGTTATATTAATTTTTAAAGGCGTATCATTGCTTAGGTACGTATGTCAAGGAGGCACAACGATGAAACAACTTTCGCGAACAAATACAGTCTTACTGCTTACATTTCTTGTGATTATGTGGGGTGTCAATTGGCCATTATCCAAGATCGCACTTAGCTATACTCCCCCATTATTATTTGCCGGAATTAGAACGATTTTGGGCGGCCTTATTTTACTTATTTTTGCCCTTCCAAGATATAAAAGGCTTCGTTTTAAAGAAACATGGCATTTTTACTTTATTTCAGCTTTTTTTAACATCATCCTTTTTTATGGTCTTCAAACGGTAGGTCTTGGTTATGCACCAGCAGGATTGTTTTCTGCCATTGTATTCATCGAGCCGGTGCTGCTCGGGATTTTCTGTTGGATTTGGCTTGGGGAATCGATGTATAGATTAAAAATGATTGGATTACTCCTTGGCTTCACAGGTGTTGCAATTATAAGTGCAAGCGGAATTACAGGTGGTATTTCAGCTGTTGGTATTATCCTGGCTCTTGGCTCTGCAGTAGGCTGGGGATTGGGCACGGTTTATGTTAAAAAAACAGGTGATCGTGTTGATTCGATCTGGATGGTTACCGTACAGCTTATTATGGGTGGGCTCTTCTTATTAAGTGTAGGCTCCAAATTTGAGAGCTGGTCAAATATCCAGTGGGAAATGCCATTTATAGCAAACTTATTATTCATCTCTACCTTTGTCATTGCCTTTGGCTGGCTGGCATTCTTTACACTCGTCGGTTCAGGCGAAGCGAGCAAAGTCGGATCATTCACTTTCCTGATCCCGCTCATCGCCATCCTTTGCAGTTCTTTCTTGTTACATGAAAATATTACCCTGAATTTAGTAGTCGGTCTTTTATTTATCGTTATTAGTATATTGTTTGTAAACATGAAGCTCAAATCCAAGACGGTACCCGACTCGAGTGTTTAAAGGTAAAGACATGTAAAAATACACAATCAGTTTAAAAGAGATGATCTCTGGATTTAACAGAGTTCATCTTTTTTTTTAGATTTTTATAATATTCCTTGTCGTCTTGGCTTTTGACTTTGTCGATATCTACTCAGAATTTGTAGATATTTCTCGGGAAATAGCTAATTTGTGAAAATCGTGAATTCTGAATGGTATTTTTTGATACACAAGGTCTCTAGCAAAATCGATCGCAATATCATGTTATATCGCCCTGCGATATGAAACCTTTCTGCACCTTATTTTCCGAATATGGAGAAAAGCTTACCCCATTTCCCATTACGTTTTTGTATCGCTTCTTCTAAACGTTTATTAAAATCACTTTGTGAACTCCATTCTCTTTTCTGTTCGTCCCGCATGTTTTGTATTTCTTTTTGTAAGAGTTCACTTTTTTGTTTTTCTTGCAGCAGCAATGTTTCGTAATGGTGTTTTTGTTGTTCAGTTAATTTTTCAATTTTAGCATTAGTCTTTTGCGCTGAATTTCCAATACTAGAACTTATAACATGATGATCTTGCTGGAGTCGGGAAACTGTTGTTTTAAGCTGGGACATATCGTTGGTCAGTTGGACGTTCATTTCTCGTGTGTCTGCGAGTTCCTTGAATAAAATCATTAAGGCTTCTTTTAGTTGATTGGGTTCGTGGGGTAACTCTTCATATGTATCGGATACAGCAATCTCTGTTTCATTGGATTCTTTTAATCTCTCTTGTTGCAGATCTACAAGATCTATAGCTGTATCATCCAGGGAGTTGGCCGTATCGCGAAGCGCTATAAGCGCTTCGATATCAGATTTTACAAAGATACGCCGATCGCCATCTTTCAAAAACTCATATCCATTTCGCTCTAAAATTTGTCCATACTTTCGAACAGTGGGGGTTGCAATCCCCACTGCTTCTGCGACTTCCTTGGAGGAGAAAGCTTGTTCATTCGGTTGTATATCACGTCGCATATCGGGCCTCCTTTTCTATTTAATAGTTTATTATGCAGGTTACATTCGCAAGTTATATCGTCCAGCGATACGAAAAACTTAAGCATTTTTATTATGATGAGATATACCTATCTAAGTATATCATTTCGTTAAATATGAAGATTTTTTGACAAACTTGCATATCACCCAGCGATACAAGACACATAAAAGAGCCACTTGTCCACTCCTCTGCAGAAAAACCCCATCACCCTTAACTCGCCTAAGTATAAACAATTTATGTTAAAATAAATGCTGCTTCATACTCAAGGTGGAGAGCCCTTTCTACCTTCAAATTTACAAATCAGGGCAACTTAGGAGTGTATTAACCTATGAACAAAAAAGATATCGCACAGCTGCGAAAACAATTTAAAAAAGAAAATGCTTCACTTAACATCTCCACCATCTTTAATGTGTATATAACGAAAGAATCGAGTGACATTTATCATCACCAGAGCCAGCCCTTTGAAATGCTAGATTCTGAACAACAAGAGCTGTTTCTGAACAATTTTAAAAAATTACTTGCCGGCAACCTGGATGAGAAGCTCTTTGAATTAAAATTTCAACGTAATGCTGAGAACAGCAGCCAGCTCATCCTCCATCAAGGTTTGCTCAGCAGTGATACCGAGGACTGGAAAGAGCGAATGCTCCAAATGGTAGGCAAAATGCTGCAGGATCGGCTATACGAGATGGATATCGTGATTACCTTCATTAAAGGAGAATACTTCAAACCGACGAAACGCCGTGGTGCTGATTCTGAGGAAAATGGACACGATACCGTTTACTCTCATCCCTTTATTCTTTGCAGTATTAACAATACGCAAGACCCTAAAAAGGAACTGCTGTTTGACTATGTGGAAAAAGAGTTCAAATACAACTTTGTGCTTGATCCCATCATCAACCTGAATGCACCAATTGCAGGATTCCTGTTTCCTTGTTTCACTGATAATGCGGCCGATGTGAACCACATTCTGTATTCGGCAGGGAAAGTCCATGAGCCTGATTATTCATTCATAGAGCAAGTGTTAAACGCTGAAGAAATGATGACAGCAAGGGATGATAAAGCCGTTTTTGAAGAAATTATTAAAAACGTAACCAGTGATCAATTAAATACATCCACTCTCTCCAATGTGTATGAAGAAATTCATCGTATGATTGAAGAAAATGAAGAGGAAGAACAACCAAAATTGGACACCAAGGACGTGGAACGGGTGCTCAAGATGAGCGGCCTTGAAGACATCAGCACGGAAAAGGTAGAATTAGCCTTCAAAAATGTAATAGATGATGACAAGTACGAGATTAAAGCAACCAGCGTCGTTCCGAAGTATAATTCAAAATCCATTAAAATTAACACCAAAGTCGCCAACATCTCCATCAGCCCTCAGGACCTGCGATACGTCAAACAAGTCCATCTCAGCGGCAAACGCTACCTCATGATTGAAGTGGAAGAAGACACCGTCATCGAAGGCTTTACGATGATACCAGAGGCTTTTGGAGAGAAAGTGGAGAATTAATAGAAAAAAGCTTCTCCTTTTTAACCTGGGAGAAGCTTTTTATTATGTGTACATTTCTCGTTTAATCAATCGGCATTGGGGCATCTGGAGACACAAGATTCTGTTCTTTTAGCTCCTTCCAGAAGTCAGAAGGAATCTCTTCCTTGGAGGCAGCTACATCCTCTTTCACATGTTCCACCCGAGTAGAGCCGGGAATGACAGCAGCTACTGCGGGATGGGCCATGGAGAATTGAAGTGCGGCAGCTTTAATACTCACCTGATGCTTTTCAGCAATCTGTTTGATCTGGTTCGCTTTTGAAGCAATTTCATCGGGAACATCTCCATAATCGAAATGATTTCCTCCAACCAATACTCCCGAATTGAACGGAGCGCCGACGACAATATTTATATTTTTCTCCGCAGCTCTTGGCATTAACTTAAGCAACGCATGCTCATGGTTCAATAGCGTATAATGGGTCGCTTGCAGGCTGATGTCCGGGCGTGTTTCTTCCAGTTCAATGGCAAGTTCGATTGGTTCTGTCCGATTGACTCCCAGACCCCATGATTTAATCACTCCTTCGTCACGAAGGCGGGACAGCACACGGAACGCCCCTTTTCGTGCAATATCAAACTGTGTTACCCATTCGTCACCGAGAAAATCGGGCGAAACATCGTGCACATATACAAAGTCCAGACGATCCGTTTTTAACCGCTCCAAGCTTTGCTCGACCGATCGCAGGGTCGCATCTTCACTGTAATCCGTGGTTATTTTATTTTTGCGGCCATGCTCAAACATCCCTTCCTTTTCCTCTGTTTCATCTTCAATCACCCTGCCCACTTTCGTTGATAAGAAATAGTCATCGCGATTGTATTTGGATAAAACTTCTCCCAGACGCAGTTCCGCTAATCCCGCTCCGTAAAACGGGGCCGTATCAAAATAACGGATTCCGAGATCCCAGGCGGTTTCAATCGTTTTCCGCGCTTCTTCCTCCGGAACCTCCCTGAACATATTTCCAAGCGGCGCCGTACCGAGACCCAATTTTCCTTTAATCAAGCTCATAGATATTGCCTCCTATCCAACGATTAGTCTTTTTTTCACTGTTTATTTCCATTCCTTTTCTCTTTGCACTTAAAACACAGGATTCCGCAAGAAAAAACCGCCAAACAAATAGTGGCGGCTTTCGTTATTTTTCTCTCTACCTTAACCAACGGTGTTCCGGTGGCTTCTTCCAAAAACCTTCTCATGATTTTAATAGGGTGATCCGGCCAAAGGTGAAGTCCCCACGCGGACGAGAATTTAACACTCTGATCGGATCGGCCAGGAATGGGTTCGTCCGGATCCAGGAAATCGATCGCATCTGGATAGTATAATGTTTCTATTACGCTTTGAGTTGGGGTACCTGCATTGGTTAGCGGTTCTAATACCGATAGTTGTTCTCTTCTCCCCTGGCCGAGGAAATATACCCTTCCTGTTTCCAGTAACGCAGTGTGGAATTCGCTACGCCTATTCTCCCGGCAACTTAACGATTTGCCGGAATGACCTCAATCTGGAAAGCAAAAAAGCCACCATCCATCAAGAGAACACCCGCCCGCTCAAGCATTAAAGGCAGCAGCTGTAACAGCTTAACTCCCTCCTTCTGGAAAACCCTAAATATACTATCTTTACTACTTGTTCATGTTATCAGGCTTAACGGTTATTGCATTTTACTATTTTCTTAAGCGTGAGAGGTGGCTATAATAGATGAGTGGGGGATTTCACACCATAACGAATAAAAAAGCTGCTAGGCTGAAATATAAATGAAAGAGGTAATTATGTGAATACAACATCATCATCGATATCATCCAGGAAAACAAGAGCATTAGTCATCAATGCCCTTTTCATCGGATTGACTTTTGTCGCAACGTACATTAACTTCAAACTCCCGATCATGGGTAACGGAGGATTAATTCATCTGGGTAACGTTCCTCTATTTGTAGCAGCATTTGTTTTCGGCAGAAAAACAGGTGCCATTGCAGGCGCAGTCGGAATGGGTTTATTTGATCTCCTCTCCCCATGGACGGTGTGGGCACCGTTTACCTTCGTTATCGCAGGAGCAATGGGATATGCAGCCGGACTCATCTCCGAAAAAGTACCCGGCAACAAAGTGCTGGTCAACACCCTGGCCGTAGCCGCCGCCCTTATCATTAAAATTATCGGCTACTACTTTGCAGAAGTAATCCTTTATCATAACTGGGTTCAGCCTTTTGGGTCTATTCCCGGGAACTTCTTGCAGGTTGTTGTGGCTGGTATTATTGTTATACCGATTGTTGCTCGGATAAAGCAGAGAGTGATATAGATTTAAGCATAAAAGAACCCTATGGGGCTGTCCAAGAAGTCTGTAAGCTGTTGATTTCCGTTCCAGGCTGCTCGCTTTTACCGGCGCGAGCTCCTACTTTCGCGGGGCGTGCGGTGAGCCTTACAGGCGTGCGCCTACTTTTTGGTGCAAGCACCGGCGGAAGTCTCACCTGTCACGCTAGTCCCGCAGGACAAGGAAGGATCCGGCAGCGTTTTATCGCACGAAGAAAATGTGAAGTTCATTTTCGAGGAGTCTCGCACCTTCCACTTCAATCAACTTTTCATTGAAGATTTTCAAGCCAAAAAGGAGCTGCTGAAGGTCAATTTTCGACTTTCAGGACAGCCCCTTTTTTATTTTTGTCACAAACCATTTGGCTGTTTCGTCTTGTAGGTGTTCAAATTCAAGTTTTTGTTTAGGCCATACCAGAGTAAAAGTTGGTGTAAAGGGTAATATACCACTATTAAACTTTTACGAGGTGAGGGAAATGTCTAACACGATGAATCAAAAAGAACTGGAAACAGTAAGAGAGTTAATCAAAGACATAGACACAGCCATGCTGACCACGGTAACGGAAGAAGGGCTTGTTTCTCGTCCAATGAAAACCCAAGAAGTAGAGTTTGATGGCGACTTATGGTTCTTCACGAAAAAAGAAACAAATAAATACGAGGAAATTACACACAATCAAGAAGTTAATGTGGCTTATGCAGGTAAATCCTATGTTTCCATACGAGGAAGAGCGGAAATCGTTGAGGATTTAGAAAAGAAAAAGGAATTGTGGGGATTCGCCTATGACAAAATTATGCAAACAACTTATGATGATCCCAACATTGTCTTGATAAAAATAAAAACGGAAGCAGCCGAATATTGGGAAACTGGTAGTTTTACGAAGAGAATCGCGTTTATGTTTAAACGAATAACAGGACAAGATGCTGAATCGGCAGATGTGAATGAAACGGTTGAATTGAATAAATAACAGTAAAAGCAAAAAACCTTATGTTGCTGTAATCATGAAAAGCCGCCAAATCAAATTTTGGCGGCTTTTCAGACTTATCTCTTCATCCTAATGGTCATTCCATTATAATATTTCAATGTATCCTTCTGTCCCATGCACGCGAATTTGCTGCCCGTCTCTTATCCGTTCGGTAGCATTTTCCACCCCGACAACTGCTGGCAAGCCATATTCACGTGCGATAACTGCTCCGTGGGTCATCAGTCCGCCAACCTCGGTAACCAGACCTTTTATGGATACAAACAATGGTGTCCAGCTGGGATCAGTAAAGGAAGTGACTAATATATCTCCCTCTTCCAGATCAGCATCTTCCATGTTTAAGATGACACGTGCCCGCCCTTCTATCACTCCAGAAGAAACAGGCAGGCCTGCAATCGCTTCGGCTGGGATATTTTCGCGTTTGTACTTACCTGTAATGATTTCACCATCAGACGTGATCACACGCGGGGGAGTTAATTTTTCATATAATTTGTACTCGTCTTTTCGTTTGCTGATGATCTGTTCATCCAGTTTATTTGTTCGTACGGCTTCGCCAAGTTCTTCAAACGTGAGATAGTAGATATCTTCTTTTTCATGAATCACATTGGCTTGGACGAGTTGTTCGGCTTCTTTCAGCAATGCCTGCTTATAAATAAAATAGCGATGAATCATGCCGTACTTCGGATATTCCCGATAACCAATAAAATTCCGGAAGATCCTGATCTTTTGTTTCGTCTCTTCAGCCTTTTGTTGGCCATCAGGCAATTGCATCAATCGCTCTATTAGCTCTTGTTCTTTTTTCAGTGCCACCTCTTGCCCCTGCTCAAATTTCCGAGAGCTCTCATTCGGCTCAACATTTTTAATATTGCTCAGGATCAACGGTACAAGTGCAGTAGGCTTCTCGCTCCAACGGCTTCTCGTAATATCGATTTCTCCTGGACATCTCATTCCATACTTGTTTAGAAAATCATGAAAAGCATCCCTGGTTTGTTTTCCTCCTGCAAATTGATTTAACCCATCCAAAAAGTGATCATCTTTTACTTGCTGCAGATATTCAATGACCTCTGGATACGGCCGAATCACATCGGCGACATCCAATAACGCCAACCCCATCTCAGAGGTTATATTGTGTGGAACAGATTGATTAAGCGTGTCAGCTGCGTTTTTTTCACCTAACCATTCATCCATATGCTTATTGATCCAAGCTGAAGCATCAAAAGCTGCCATAAATACAGCCGTACTCTGTGGATTAAATAAGATCTTCCTTAATTCCTGGATATCTTCCTGAATAAAATCCATTAAATCTAACCCAGACTTGTTCTTAATGCTCTGTTTTAACGCTTCAATGGATGCTTCGCTTTTCTTGATTAACTCTGGAACAATAGTGGGATCGTTTTCGTTTGGTGATGAAACTGCCGCTGATGGACCAGGTTTCCTTTGTCCTTGAGCACTTTCTTGATCTGGTACTGTTTTAATAAAATCTTCTCGGTTAATGACGGTCATTAATGCGTCCTTCATGAGGGGATCGTGCTCGCCCATCGTTTGCAGCAGGCTATTCCGACGGCTTGGTGAAGCCAAATGTTGTGTAGCATCAACAAACAATCTTCCTCCAGCTCTTTTCATTGGAGCAGGAGTGACTAACAAGAAAAACGACAATCCTAATGGTTTAATGGCATCGGTCATCATTTGCTGGTGGCCGACAGAGATATAGACGTGATTTTCATGATCATCCGCTTCTGGGATAGGGTATAGCGTCGTAATCGGCCGGCTTTGAACGATGTAGAATGTTTCATCAGCCAAACACCATTCGATATCTTGCGGGCTGCCAAAATAAGCTTCAATCTGTCTTCCCATGCGTTCCAGCTGCAGGATTTGCAGTTCAGTAAGTGTTTGAGTCTTTTGCTGATCAGGATCGATCGGCCGAGTCTCAGTTCCGCCTTCTTTTCGTCCATAGCTGGCCAATTTTTTGGCCGCTATCCTTTTATCGACGATCTCCCCATCCTGTACCTTATAACAATCGGGTGAGACCAAGCCGGAGACCAGTGCTTCTCCAAGCCCAAAACTGGCATCGATGGAAAGCAGCTTTCGGTTAGAGGTCATCGGATCAGCGGTAAATAGAACCCCTGAAGCTTTAGGGAAAACCATCCTTTGAACGATAACGGATAGATAAACTTGCCTGTGGTCAAATCCATTCTGTATACGGTAGATTACCGCCCGATCTGTAAATAGAGAAGCCCAGCATTTGCTGATATGTTGCAGGATTGCTTCTTTTCCGATGATATTTAAATAGGTGTCTTGTTGGCCAGCGAAAGAAGCATATGGCAGATCTTCAGCGGTCGCACTGGAACGCACGGCATAAGCATGTTCATCTCCAAACCGAGAGAGATAATCAGCAACAGCTTTCACAACATCGGAAGGAATTTCTGCTTCCATAATAATTTGTCGAATCTGTTTGCTGATTTCACCAATTTGATCCCGATCCTCTGCTTTTAGCCTTGTCAGTTCATCCAGCAAAGCTTGAAACGTTTTATTTTGTTCAATGGCTTTTTGGTACCCTTCTGTTGTCACACAAAATCCTTCGGGTACATGTATTCCTTGAATTTTTGATAATTCCCCTAAATTCAAACCTTTTCCGCCAACGAGCGAAAGCTGCGTTTTATCCATTTCCTGAAAACCGAGAACCAAAGGACTCATACTTGATCTCCCCTAACCATTGAATTTGGTTTCTTGGATATACTTATCCCTCTTCACAATACAAATTAAAATTCTATTGTATTTTAACAGCAGTAAAAAACAATAAATAGTCTATTTTTACCATTTTTTATATGCTATAATTAACTTAGGGAGAGTTAGCCCGAAATAATCATTTTAAAATAACATCATTAATAGCATACTTGTACATAAATTTTAACAACATAAAAAACCACTCCCAAATTTTTATAGGAAGTGGTTTTTGCTATTGTTAGAAATGATCTACATGACTACTTCACAAAATGAGTGAAGTATGAGTAGAAAATTGGGGAGAAATAGCCTTAGCTATTCCTCCGAGGTTTGGCTTAAAAGCCTTACATCAAGCCGCCCATGATTCGGAGTACAAAATATCTATAAACACAATAACAAAAACTTGGATATAACAACATTCTTAGATATTCATTCTAAATAATTTTAAATTATATACAAACGAGCCGAGGACAAACACGAGGACAAATCCTTAAAAAAACATCTTCCCTTATTCAGAAAGATGCAGAATACCGCAGCTTAATACTTCCGCCAAGTTATGGGCAAAATAATCCTCATCTCTCCGCCACCTGTTCTCTAAGCTAATTTGTGTAATTCCATTAAAGCCGTTTCCTAGCGCTGTCTAAAGCATAAAATTTGATTTTGCATAGAAAGGAAAATAATATAGAGATATCGCAAATTATCAATATTCTTTTGTTTGATTAGTTTATACACATCCAAAGCAAAATAGATGTTAATAAGATCAGAAAGGGGCGGGCACTGGTGAATCGGGAATCAAATATGTTAAATGACGAACAGGCAGTTGAAATTTTCAAGGCTCTGTCAAATCAAACAAGAGTAAATATACTGCAAATGTTGAAAGAACCTGATACTAATTTTTCTCCGCAGGCCCATGTCATCAAAGAAAAAGGCTTTGATGGCGGGGTTTGTGTCAGTGATATTCGCAGCAAAGTAGGACTATCACAGTCCACTACCTCCCAGTATTTGTCTATCCTATTGCAAAGCGGTCTAGTTGAAATGAAACGAATCGGACAATGGACTTATTATCGACGCAATGAGGAAACCGTAAAACAGTTTGAAAAATATATAGGCTTAAAAATATAACCTTTTTAAGGAGGACCAAGAATGAGTTTTCAAAATCATCGTGCTTATAACAGCATGTACCAAAAAAACAAAATGACACTTGGATTTGTCCTCCCGACTGCCAGAATGTCTAAAAATCCGATTATGGAGAATCAGCTGGAGCTTGCCCGTAAAATTGAGGAATATGGCTTTGCTTCATTATGGCTCCGTGATATTACGATGCAGAATTTGAATATTGATGATAACGGCCAAAAGTACGATTTATGGATTTATTTGACGTATCTTGCTGCCTATACGAAACACATTGCGTTAGTGACAGGAAGTGTAGTTCTCCCTTTGCGCCACCCCGTCAGGGTAGCCAAGGAAGCGGCATCCATCGATCAATTGTTTCCAGGTCGATTGATTATGGGAGTGGGATCAGGGGACAGGGAAAAAGACTTTACAGCTCTAGGGATTTCGAAGCAAGGAAGCGGTCCGTTATTTAAAGAAAATTTCGAAATTCTCGATCGGCTGTTAAAAGAGGATCAGCCGACAATCCACAGCAATAGAGGGCTGATCGATGGTACAGATATGAGGTTAATCCCAAAGCCTGTATCCTCGATTCCGACCTTGGTGACTGGATTTAGCCATCAGTCTATCAATTGGATAGCCAGAAATGGAGATGGGTGGCTTCAATACCCTAGGAACATTGATCAACAGGCGCAGCTTATCCAGGATTACCGTGCTTTAACTGAAGGAGATTTTAAACCCTTCTCTCAAAGTTTATTCATCGATTTATCGGAAAATCCCGATGAAACACCTGTCCCCATACCCTTAGGCTATTCCGTGGGAAGAAACCATTTAGTTGATTTACTTCATCAATTTCAAGAGATTGGGGTCAACCATTTGGCGTTTGTTCTGTATTTTTCCAAGCGCCCTCCCGAGGAAGTAATCCAGGAACTGGGAGAATTTGTTTTACCCTTCTTTCCAACCCACAAAGAAGCCACGCTATAAAAAATAAATTGTATATAAAGGAGGAAGAATGATGACAAAGAAAATAGAACTTTCAGTACTGGATCCCTCCCCAATTGTCGAGGAAGGATCAGCCGAACTAGCCCTTCACAACACGCTTGATCTAGCAAAGAGAACAGAGCAATGGGGATATAAACGGTTTTGGCTTGCTGAACATCATAATTGGGCAGGAATGGCGAGTTCAGCATCCCCGATCGTAATTGGAAGAGTAGCCTCTGTCACGGAAAAAATGCGTATTGGATCAGGCGCAATGCTTCTTTCCCATTACTCTCCTCTTTCCGTGGCTGAGCAATTTGGTACATTAGAAACCTTCTTCCCTGGCCGGATCGACCTTGGATTGGGCCGGGCACCTGGCACCGACCAATATACAGCGAATGTATTGCGGCAGCGTGTTGCCGGTGAACCTGAATTTGATGCCCGGCTTGAGGAGCTTATCGCATACCTTTATGGTACAGGAACAACCACTAATAATGGTTCATTTCGCTTTCACGCCATTCCCGGCGAAAAAACAAATGTTCCAATTTGGCTGTTAGGCTCAGGGTTATACAGTGCACAATTGGCTGGAATACTTGGGTTACCATTCTCTTTCGCGGGACATTTTGCTCCAGGTAACATGCTGGAGGCCATAAAACTGTACCGGGATCATTTTCGTCCGTCTCAATTTTTGGAGGAGCCTTATGTACTGTTAGCCGTTCAAGTGGTGGCTGCTGATGAGAAACAGGAGGCACAAAGGCTTGCCACTTCGATGTATCAAAAATTCCTTTTGTTAACCCGCGGACAGCCTTCGCCCATTTTGCCTCCTGTTGATAATATGGACGAGCTTTGGAACGATAATGAACGCGTGGCGGTTGAAGAACAGCTTTTCACTTCCATCATCGGGGACCCTGCAGATGTGAAGCAGCAGCTCCATGAGTTAATAGAAAAGACTGATGCTGATGAAATCATGGCTCATACAGAGATTTTTGATCATAAGGCACGGTTGCGCTCTTATGAAATTTTGGCTCAGCTGCAGTAAATTAAACAGTGTCTTGTCTAATAAAGGATGTATTTTCTGCAGATATTAAATCAGTTAAATTAATGTGATTTAGATTGAAACAGTAACTGTAAATTCTTTTATAGGTTTGAACCGAAATTTTTAAAGAAAGAAGATGAGCATATGCCTGAAAATGATATAAAACAAATTACGGATATTCCATTCTCGGTCCTGGATCTCTCTCCAATTACAGATGGAAGTACACCGGCTGATTCTTTTCGCAATACTTTGGAGCTGGCCCAGCTCGCTGAGAAGCTGGGGTATAACCGATATTGGCTCGCTGAGCATCATAATATGCCATTTATCGCCAGCTCTGCAACATCGGTAGTGATTTCCCATGTTGCAGCAGGTACATCAAAAATCCGGGTAGGTTCAGGCGGCATTATGCTGCCGAATCATGCACCTCTTGTTATTGCTGAGCAATTTGGTACTCTGGAATCATTATATCCAGGACGTATTGATCTTGGCTTGGGCCGTGCACCAGGCACTGATCAGCTTACCGCACATGCATTAAGACGTGACTTGAGAAGTTCAGGAGAAGATTTCCCTGAGCAGCTGGCTGAGCTCCGGAATTATTTTGACCCTTCCCTTGCACAAAGAGACAGTCATGTTAAAGCAATTCCGGGTGAGGGATTAAACATACCTATTTGGCTATTAGGTTCAAGCGGATACAGTGCCCAGCTGGCAGGAGAGCTTGGACTGCCGTTTGCATTTGCGAGCCATTTCTCGCCGCATAACACACTCCCGGCTATCCAGCTGTACCGCCGTTCGTTTAAGCCTTCTAAAGTTCTGGACAAGCCGCATGCAATGGTAGGCCTAAACATCATTGCGGCCGACACAGATCAAGAAGCTGAGCGGCTCGCTACAACATTGCAGCAGCAGTTCTTGAATTTGATGCGCGGAAAGGAAGTCCCATTGCCGCCGCCAGTGGATAACATTAATGATATAGCGAGCGACTATGAAATAGCTGCCCTTGAGAATCAATTAGGAACTTCGATTGTCGGCAGTCCTCAAACCGTAAAAGAAAAGCTGGAAAAGTTTCTGGATGAAAGTCAAGCCGATGAAATCATGGCAATCGCCCAAGTTTACGATCATAAGGCACGCCTCCATTCCTATGAAATATTGGCAGAAATTACTCGGCTAAAATAGCTCAAAACTGGCCGATCCTTATGGCAAGATATTAATGTATCTCAATAAATTTTTTCAGTCTATGTTATCCATTTGCTAAATAGCAAAACCCTTTAACCAACTTGATGTAAACAAAAGGAGAAAAAAAGATGAACCCAAAATAGGAAGCTGCTTTTAAACCATTTACCTTCCGTTCTGGAGTTGAAATAAAGAACCGTATTACAATGGCACCCATGACTAATACGGCGGCACATGAAAATGGTGAAGTATCAGACGAAGAAGTTGCTTATTATCAAGAACGTGCCGGTGGTGTAGGAGCGGTAATCACTGCATGCACATACGTCCCCAGGAATGGAAAAGGATTCCCGGGTGAATTTGGTGCAGATTCCGATTCCCTAATCCCTAGTATAATACGTGTGGCGACAGCTATACAGGAAAAAGGTTCAAAGGCGATTTTACAAATTTTTCACGGTGGCAGAATGTGCCCGCCTGAAGAATTGCTCGATCGTCAACCAGTTGCTCCGAGTGCGATTGCAGCGGAACGGGACGATGCCGTTGTACCTCGGGAAATGACACCAGACGAAATCGATGAAATGATTACGGTTCACCGTACATTACTAAAGAACATTGTTCCTTTTGAGCAAAAAGTCTATATTTTTGTTTGAAAAAAATAATGACCACTTCCTTGTTATAGAGGAGTGGTCATTTTTTAATTAATCCTACATATCTTGACCGTCTGTTTAGCTAAAGCACAAGAATGTCCATAGGCATTTTTTATTTTCCTGATTTTCTCCTATTATCTTCTATGCATAGCAATTGGCAATTCTCAGCATAGTAGGGGGATGTCCTTTAAAAAGCTTTTTGAGGAATATAGACACCAATATCTTTAAGGTAAGCATTTACCCACAAAGTCAATTTCTCTTTTGCCTCTTTTGGTGATAATATATCCCAAATTTCAACAGCTCCTGATAAATTAAAGTATTGAGCGGTATCTCGAACAAGATTACGCCGCTCTTTTCCAGTTAACATTTGAATTGTCCCAGCTTCTTGCTGTTTACCAACGTAATCTAGCATTTCAAATAGAGCTCTCATTGCCACTTTGTTACGAGATAAATATTTGTTTTCTATTGTTTGTCCTGCTAAATCCTGATCTTCCAACAATAGTTTTGTATATTCATAAGGGTCAGCCAATGCTTCATCATAAGTTAGCTCTACATACCACCATAGTCGTGATAAACCATTACGATACATTCCTTTTTGTCCAAAGAAATATCGTGTTTTTATGAATTCTACTGGATCTCCTTGAGCTTCTTCAATAGGCCAACGTTCTCGCATAAACTGCCAATATTCTGTATGTGTTAACAAAGTCCAATAGTTTTGATCTGAGGCTAAAGTATATGGTAAATCTTTATAATATGTGTATATTCGAATAGCATTATCTAAGTCATCCGCACTACGTTTTTTTAAATCTGTAACTTTTAATTGAGCAGAATTAGAAGATGGGACACTTAATTCCTGTCCTAACCAAGATTCATCCGATTTATACAGTTCCAAATTTGTTTGAATATAGCCTTTTAACTCTATTAGTTTGGTATGTTCTAAGTATAATTTTTTCATTCCTATCCTCCATTCGATTCAAGATATTTTATTCGCTAACAAGTAAATCACTTAACGAATTAAGAGCCTCATTTACAACATCTTTCAAAATTTTATGAGCAATTACAGATGCGCCAGTTTCATTGATCTTTTTTGGCTCAATTTGAAGTTGATCTAGTTGATATAAGATCGAGTTATACCATTCACTGTCTTGCACTGGATCTTCACTATTCCCTTGTTCAACTTCGCATATATAAGTTAAAGCATCTATTAACGCCGGTAAATAATACATCGTTATTAATAATGGATTAACTTGCTCATAGCGCTGAATATCTGATATTTGGTCATACACATTTGGTGGTAAATAGATATCAATGATTCCGTTACCAAAAGATAATTCATATGGTTCTGGATTCTCTTCTTCTGAAGCACGTAAGTTAAAAATTGATTTTGCAGGTACAATTGGATCTTTTTCTATTGGTAAGGATACACCTGGGTCTACTGCCAAGTACGTACCTTTTTTGAAAGTTAGTGCTACCCCGTTATAATCTTCATGTAACAACTCATTTTCATAATCAATGATAGTTGTATTAGCAACTACCATAAAACTAACATCTACTTGTTTAGTTAGTTTCTTTTGAGGAATGCAGAAAATTATTTCTCTATTTGTTGTTGTGAATGCGTCACGATACATACTAGCTGCACATTCTATATGTGTAACAAATATCGCTTCATGATTATTAATTAGCTCCTGTAAGCGAGTATTATTGAGTTCAAATTTTACTTTGAACTCAACAATTCCTTCATTTTGTGGAGTTACTTCAATAAGCGTGGCTTCAAAAGAGCTATTTGTATAATCGTCATTAAATTCTGCTAATACAGGATGAGGATAAGCTGTCTTCTTTATTTTCATACTGTATGAACCTCCAAGGAATAAGGTGTTAATTCATTCAATGTTATTTGTAATTCACAACGTTCATCTTTTACAAGCCCTAATGGACCAACTACATTATCTGTCAATGAAACTGTCGTTAGTTGATTACCTTTTCTCAGCTTTACATCATTCAATGAAATATCTACAAATCTCCCATTTTCACCCATCGCTTGAATTTGTAACTTTACATTGCCAGTGACCTTTGGTGTAATTACTACTTTATAAAATTCATTAATCTCATCATAAATTGAGCGTACCTTTGAAACATTACCTTTTTTCTCTCTAGGCGGTTTTGGATTTGGATTTGGTGGTTTTGGGGTTGGATTTGGGTTATTCTTGCGTTTCTTTTTCTTAGTTTTTATTAGTTCACGTTGAGAAAATGAAAGAGGTACGATTTTAATAGACTTAATTTTCTCTTTTAAAGCTTCTTCGCTAATCTCAGCTAAAGGTTCCGATTTGTCACTCTTTTTAGGTAAGATTTGTTCTAAGCCTATTAAATCAATTGACTCCTTTTTAATTTTAGGAGCTAGTCCATGAACATTTCCGGAAATCCATTTGTCAATTTTTTCAATAACCCTTTTGATTTCCTTATTTTTTTGTACTTCTTCATCCTCTGAGTTTTCATTTATATTCACATGCCAACCTTTATGTGTAGCTGTTTCAGTCTCAGATAATATTTTATTTAAGTCAGGCCCTTTGATAGTTAAGAAACCCACAAAGCGCACAGGTGGTTTTCTAAAGTTATCTTTGTTGAAAATCTTCATACCCGAAGATCGATTCATTGAAATAGTGTTACTAAACTCGTCGCCTTTAGCTAAATAAAGAAGCACTGGCTGTTGCTCAACTACATCTTTAATATTTATAACAAGACTAAACGGCTGTCCCTCAGTTAATGCGGTGTAAAACTCTTTAATAATATGGTGTCCAGAAGGCTCAGACTGACAAATTTCTTCAATAATGTCAGGCAGAGTATCTTTAGAAATCTCTTTGCCATCTACATTGACTATTAGTTTTTCTTCATAAAATGCTAAAAGAAAGTTTTCAGAAATAACTTTAACAAAATGATCTTTCCAGTTTTCATCAAATTTGAATCCAAAAATAAACTTATCTGTACCGACTTCTTTCCGTTTAAAATCATCCGGTAAAAAAGATAAATCAGTAATTGGTTTATATCCATTTTTTATCCCATAGTAAATATTTTCGCGATATTTTATTCCATCCTTTTTATAAGTGGCAAGTTTTGCTACTCCTTGAAAGCCCATTTCGCCTTGTTTGTTAAGTGTTCCATACAAAACCGCGCTGTATCTAGAGGCTAAGAAGGGGGCGTGTTTACCTAACCCACGTGATCCATTAGAACCGGCTGGTTTATCAGAATGTCCGCTACTTTTCACTAAGGAATTCCATGTACCTTCGTCGTCACTAGTAACATCACTTAAGCCAATTGTATTAGAATCCCGAACGGCTAAAATTACTATTTCCTCTTCAACTTTCATCGTATTATACATTTTATCGAAGTGTTTATAAGTTTTCGGGTCATTTTCCCATGAGCCTCGAATTGATTCAATAATTCCAGTTAATTCATCTAATTTAAACAAAGATTCGTCTTTTTTCACTGTAAATGTTTTAAATTCTAATAGAACCGGTCCATCTTTTTTAGGATCTTTAGCATCAAGCGCATCCTGCGTCAATTCTCGCGGAACATGATATAAAGGGTTGTCTTTAAAATTTTCAATTCCTGCATGATTCAACCCACTACGTGAATTATCTGTATTTTCAGCAGAACTCCATCCAATTTTATTTTCTACCATTTCATACACCTCTTTAATTATTTATGAAACTTAAATACCGTAGCTTTTTCTTTTTCTCCATCATTAAATTTAGTTTTTAATAAACGTAACTCTTCATCTAACTTAGATAATATTTGCTTTACATGTTCATCGGTAAAGTCATAATTGTTACGATTCGCTAGGTTACCAATTAATCGTATTTTCTTTATTATTTCGGTAACCCTCTTTTCAGCAAGCTCTTCAAACTTCTCCCGCTTTTTATTTTCCGTCATATTATAGACACTCCTAGTTAACATACTATAAATATAGTTAGTTATCACACTCTTATTATCCTAACAACAATCAAATATATAATCAATTGTAAAATTTAATTAAATTACTATAATTACATTTTGTATTATACATTTTTAATATATTTGAGTAATTTGTTTAAGTAAAAAAACACAACAATAAATAAATGAAAATCTTAATAGTGATTCGAAATCAAAGACCTCTAATTTGGCTATTTCATTTCCTAGTCAAAGTCCTGATTTTTGGAAAAAACATATAAAGGAGAAGTTTATTATTGGATTTATTAAAGAAACTAAAATGACGTTTGACTCGTTTGCACAAGACTGGATAAAGGTATATGCCCAAAATGCAAAAATAAGCAGCGTTAGAGCACGTAGTAAAGAAATGAAACACTTTATAAAAGTATGGGGTCCCTATCCACTAAAAAAGATTAGCAAACAAATTTACCAAAGACGAATAGTAGAACTATCTGAAAAATATAGCCGTAATTATGTAAGTGGTATTCATGCTTGTGGCCGAATGATTTTTAATCATGCAGTTGAGCTAGGACTTATTAAAATTAATCCCACGGAAAATACCCAATTACCAAAATATCAAGTAAGGGTTGAGGAGATTGAAAGCCAACAGGAGGAAATAAAGTTTTTAGAAAAAGAAGAGCTTGCATTATTTTTACGTACTACTGATTCAGATGGTTTAGAAATGGATTCCTTAATTTTTACTACATTATCCTATACAGGTTTACGTATTGGGGAGTTACTTGCTCTTAAATGGTCTGATTTTGATGAAGAAAAGGGATCATTGCGTGTTACTAAAACCTTATACAATCCCAACAATAATTTTAAGGAATATAAGTTACTTTCACCTAAAACAGCAGGCTCCATACGAACCATTTGAATTGATGAAAGACTTGTTAAAATGTTAAAGCGACATGAAATCAAACAAAAAGAGATAAAATTACAAAAAGGATCCTTCTATATAGATAACCAGTTTATTTTTGCACGAGATGATGGCCATCCACAATTAAGAAAAGTGGTTGAAACTAGGCTAAATCGTTTATTAAAAAAGGCAGATATTGATAAAAATAGTACCCCTCATTAATTCAGACATACACATACTTCTCTATTGATTGAAGCGGGTGTAGGAGTAAAGGAGATTCAGCAGCGTATAGGACATACAGACATTAATACAACCATGAATATTTATGCTCATATGACCGCTAATATGGAAGAAAAGGCCTCCCACCAGTTCAGTAAACTGATGAAAGACCTTCTCTAATTAAGATGGTTTTTGTGAAAAAAGTGAGCATTTTTTGCTTACTATGAGCAAAAGTATGAGCATTTATCTTTATTCCACTTAAAAACCCCTATATATCAAAGCTTTATGATGTTTGTTACATCATGCTGCCCATGCCGCCCATGTCAGGCATTCCAGCACCGCCGCCGTTTTCTTCTGGCTTATCTGCGATAACAGCCTCTGTTGTTAGGAACATAGCTGATACAGATGCAGCGAAACACTGATATAATCATGTTTTACTTATATTTGCTTAGCAATAACCACTTCTAATGATAAAGCTTTAGAAACAATTATAAAATGGTGTCAGTAAACTGTAAAGTGGTTAAATTTTTATTACCTGTTTTCGGTAACTGGTTTTAATCTATGGCATATTCAATGTGAGTGTAGTTTAAAGTTTTGATTATTCTCCTTTCTACTCTTGTACAACTTAAAAGGTCAGGGTCAAATATCATTAAGTTATATCCATTTGTACTCAATGTGCTTTCAAAGATTATGCCATTATACCCGGCTGATTCAGTTTCATTAAGACCTTTTATATAATCCACAAAAAATTGAGTGGGTAAATATTCCAATTTACTATCGCCGCTACGAACAGGTTTAGATATAGCTTTAGTCATTTCATGAAAAATCTCCAAATTTATTGCATATCTGGTGGGGTCATCAGAACTAAAAACATCCAATGATTTTAACAATCTAAAATCAACTACTTTTAGTTTTTGTCTTATTGGAAATTTTCCTATATACACTGTATCACCTATACTAGGACGAATTTCACTTATTACAGTTTCTTTTTCACTAGCTAAATATAAATGGCTAATTCCTTCCGAATTAGCTCTACCAGCAGTTGCAAGTGATGGAGGCGGTGCGCCCATGTCTTCTAGTCCTAACTCCGCATTGTTTGAAATCCTTGCCCTGTAAAAATCATCTTCATCTACTGTAATTGTGATTGTATCTATATAATCATTCAATACCTTATAATTCACATGTTTTGAATGAAATCTATTATTATGCTTAATGTATGTAACAAACTCTTCCCAAGAATGTCCTTTCAAAACGGAATTTTCTTCTAGATAATCCTTATTCATCCATTCTATAATTCCTACTTGATTATTTAAAAATTCAATCTTTTCTGGGTATCTTTGTTCCAAAAGCGTATTTAAAAACCTATGGATTTTGCCACCATTGAAATTATTAAATATTTTCCAATTTTTTTCGAACTCATCCTTAATACTTATTAGTTTATATTCAGAAAAACCGTCGATTCTTAATTCCTCACCCAAATGAAATATATTTAAAAGGTTATTAAACTGTTCATCTAAGCCCTTATTATCGTGTTGAAGATTATATACATAAACATTTCGGCATCCACAGTAATCGCAGTCTCCTAGGTTATCTAGACTTTTTATCATGCTTTTAATCTCAGACGAAGTAAAACATTTGACACAACAATTCATTTATTTACCTCCTAGTCTAACAGACTGCCCATTAGTTCTAAATGGTGCATAATAGATAATTTCTTCAAAGTTGCTAAACCAGGGTATGTTCCTTCCTTATAATGTCTTAAAAAACACTCCATAGCAAAAGTTTTCATTCTTTTATCTGAGCTATATTCCTGATACCATCTTACTAGTTTATCTAGAGACTCAGAAAATTTACCTGCCGGGTCACTAATATCACTATTAGAGTCTGATACAAAATGCATTATCTCTAAAGCGCTCTCATCGTTTGGATAAATAATATGTATCGCTACTGCATACGGGGCAAAACCACCGTCATTATATTCTTTTCCTACAACAGAATAGTCTGAAAACCCAAAATATCCTTCATTACTGAAAAAAAGATGTTCCTCTGAAAAAAATTCTCTCTCTTGTTCCAAGTAGTCTACGTTTCTAGGAAGTTTATTGAATTTATCATCTACTCCCGCTAATCTTTGACCAATTAATTGTCTTCTAAAAGAATTATCAGACGGAATAACACTAAGCCAAGGATTCTTATCTGCAAAAATTCCCTTATATAAAGGTACAAGGCTTCTCTCAGAGTGAATAATTGCTAATCCCTCTAGGTTGGCGTTATATTCATCTTGCAATCTATGTATTTCATTACCAGAATTTTTATTCAAATGATGTCCTATTATAATAGAATTACTCTGCATTAATACTTTAAAGTGGTTAGATACAGTAGGTAATTTTAATTCACCTGTGAATGAACCCACCCTTGGATTTGATACTAATATTAATTTCCGATGATTCTCTTCAAATGCTTTTACCGTAGAAACTAATGTAGAACTCAATTTAATTGGCTCAATAATTGGTATTATTTTCTCACTTAAAAGTTCCTTAGACTGTAATTCTCTAAGAGCTAGTAAATCATATTGTCTTCCTCTTATAATTGGAAAGTACATTTCCTCTCCCCCTAGCTTAAATTTAGTTTGTCATATATTTGAAGTAAATCTGAATATTTAAACTTACTAGTATATACTAACCATCTTATTTCCATAGGTAAGGCTTTTAATAAGCTCTTACCCTCTATGTCATTTCTTTGTCTTAACATATAGAATACTAAACTTTGCGCTTCTTTAATATTAATCTCTTTAAACCAATGTAAAGAAGTTTTAAAATATAATACTGGTGTTACTTTGGGTAAAGTGCCGTATTTCATTAACAGAATTTGTTCATATTCTTTTTTACGTAATAACTTAAATAATACCTCGTGATTTAAATTGCTATCATTTTCAATAGCCTTTCTTCTAAGACTCAAATTAACATTCTCAGTCAGTACAATAATACCTACTGAGGGGTTTAATTCTTTAACTACTTTGTAAACTGGATAATAATTCTTTTCAGATGTAACTACGTACACTAAGTTAAACGCACTTGAATAATCGTCTAATTGGTACACTAATCTATCAAGGTTATCTAAATCAGTTTTTATTTCATAAACCATCCCTTTATTACGATTAATTAAAACAAAATCTGCTTTTGATTTTTTAACAATAACTTCAGCAAATGCAGCGGTTGTTGTTAAACTGTACTTACCCAATACTAACTTATTAAATAAAGTGTTTTTAAAGAAAAATTCATTTCTATAACCATTCTTTAAAAAATTATAATTTTTCTTAAGTTCCTCATTAAAAACCTTTGAATCAAATACGTCTGTAAACAATTTATCCATTAAAAATTTTTTGCTAAAAAATCTGTTTATGTACATATAATCCAAATTAATCACACTTTCCTAACTACTACAGCATTTAAATATATTAATACAGGGTATATAATGTCAACATGAAATAAATCTAGTAATATTATCCCATACAAAACCAATAAATCACAAATAGAATATAAAAATTTGCTTAGCGGATTAATGACTGACCTAGAACAATTTTATATGTTGTCTGGGATTATTGTTCTCCAATAGTCTTCTTTAGAATCTTTTATCTCATATTTCCCTATCCCTTATATTACCTCCTATAGATTTAACATAATGGTCTAGTTATTGTACTAATACCTATCTGAAAGGGGGTGCTTTCCACTAAAATAATAATAGTGTTTGTTGACATTACAATATGCTGCTTCACTCCCACAAGTCGGTTTATTTTATTGCGTATAAAAGTTAATTTTTGTTGTCCAAATACTGTCTATTGAGGTATTTCTTTCGTGCGCTAAAAAACATGCTAATTAATTTAATAAGAAACTAATGGGATATAGTATTTTAGGTCTATTCCGTCTGCTTATTCTGGGGGAATCTCAAGAACATGCCTTTTTATTGCTTCATATATGGATGCTCAAATATAGCAGAAAGCTGTAAAGATTACGATGGAGAGTGTTGAATCAATTTTCTCATTTGCAAATGGTATATAATCTTTCAAAAAGCCTATATCATTTGTTTTTGTCTGGCTGTTTTTTCTTTTTATTCTTCTCTTTTTACTGTTTTTAGACATACACTTTAATACCTCCTTTAACAGAGGTGTTCCACTGACCTTCTTTTAGAAAACAAGATTTTACAATAAAGGTTAAAACCCACCCGTTTACAAGAACACTTGTTCGGTTGTATTATATTCTAAAGGAGGTGGGTATTATGATTAGAGATCGTGGCGCAATTAAATGGACTGCTATGATGCTGCCCGAACATGTAAAGCAACTAAGGGAGTTTGATTTAGAACAAAATGAAAAAGTGAAACCTGAACTTGATGAACAACAATTGGAGTTAATTGAAGAAACAATATGTGAAGCAATGGCTGAAGACTTATTCTTATGTATTACATACTTTAAGTACCATGATTTTCACTTACTTATTGGAAAAGTACACTATCTTGATGACTCTAAACGTGAGTGGAGGATTGTGGACTACCACAATGAACTACATAAAATTAATCTTGATGATTTGGTGGATGTGAAATTTCATTAACCTTTAATATATATACAGAAGCATTCTTAAGGATTTACGCTTTTTGGTGTGAAAAGACCTCCTTAAGAAACAAAAAAGCACCCTCTTTGGAGTGCTTTTTTCTTACGCATTATGTTTGTCTAAATAAGACTGAAATTTTGGAGCATGACCATACAATGCTTCAAAAACTTCTTCGTATCGTCCTTCTTCATGTAAGGATTGAGCAACTTCTTCTGCAAAGTGGTAATTATGATTTCGATGTGGGACAATTTTATAAATTTCAGATTCATAATGAACACTGCTTATTTTTTCACCTATATCACATGATGATCTTAAAGTATCAAACAAATCTAAAATCCTACTGTATTGTTCTCTGGTTACATCATGATCAAAAAGGACTCTATCGACTTCTGAATTAGTAAACAATAATCTTTGTCTAAATTCAATAAAATCAAGGCGTTGTTCTAATTCCTTTTCCATACAGTTCTCCTCCCTTCTACCTACTACTTTCGACCCGAAGGGAGTTATTTCCTTTTGACCATCTAAATTTTTCCATATTAACGGCTCAAATAAATGGTTATTAACTTGCGGGATACACTATTGATCTTAGATTTCTTATCTAACTTTTGATAAAGAATGATGGTGACGATGCCATTCAAAGTAATTAACAGTACTTTCGTTCCAATAGTCACATTTCTTTCCTACTATACTGTTTAGATAATTCTCTAAAGCTTCGGTACTTGTTTTACCATTTGATTTTACAGTTCCATTCAAAATTGTAATGTATCCTTTCTCAAATAAATCATCACAACCAAATTTACACATCGGCATAATTATATTTTTAAAATCCAGCTTTTCTTCTTTGGAACAAAGGGATCTTTTTTTAATATGTGCTGCCACTAAAAATGAAATCGGATACTCTTTTCCGCAAATTCCACAATTCGATGTTGTTTTATTGCGAAATAATGTAGTTCTTAAAAAACCTTGTTCAGCTCTACTCTTTGATTTCCCTTCAGTATCTAAGTCCTTCCAATCGAAGTTTTCAATAATATTCTGATATTCAACTTCACTAACTGGCTGTATTACAGTTTCACTATGAAGACCAAAATAGCTTAGTACGGATTCACTCTTATCTTCATCAAGAACTGCAAACCCTTGTACCTTATAATTTTCTGCATAATCTACAACTTTGTTAAATAGGGAGATTTGTATATCATGTTCTCTTATTTCATCTAAAAAATATATGTATTCCCATGTTTCTCCTTTGATGTTAAAACCCCAAAGATTTTGCGCCAATTGCTTATTTTGTATTTTAAAAGTTACAAATCCATATGAGTACAAGATTTTATTGGCGGAAAAGAACGTTACATCAGCTGGTTGTATTTTACTCCATTTATTAGCATTGACGTTATTTACACCCGGAGTGACTCCCCACGTCGGAACTAATCCGTCTGGGTACATATCCTTCAAATAATTGTACTCTTCAGAAGAAACAAAAGGTTTTATCCTTAATATATCTACAGGTCTTACCAATGTATCAACATAGTGTTCTCTGGCATCTTTATTTCCCGTAGGCTGAAGTATTACTCTACTCATTCCTCACACTCCATCCAATAAATCTTTATATTTTGTTTAGACAACGCAAGCTTTTCCAATAAGCAGCAAGTTCTTCTTCTACTTTTCTATATTTTTAGAAATAGCTTCATCACTATCTTTTCATTCATATACTATAATAATGAAATTGCTAAATCCTTTGGTTTATGAAATTAACTCCAATTCTGTTTATTTATAAAAGCTAACACTTTACTGGTCAATTGATTTATCCAATCCATTGGTACACTTTTTTCATGTATTTTATAATCCAAAATGCTTCCGAAAATACTTTTCGGTTTCCTCATGTTTAAACCAAATATACATCCCTTTTTTAGCTCTGGAAAGTAATACTCTATAAATATTTCTTATTAATTCTAAAACTAATTCTGTAGCATTTATCTCAGTTAAAAATTCATCGATGCTGTACGGTTGCCCATTGTAGAATACCTTTTTATTCTTGCTAATAAATGAACCTCCAAATGTCTCCACAACTTTACCAACAAAAGTATTATCGTAATTATCTTTCATAGTAACTTTCCACTGTTTATTCTGAGTGTCATAATATAAATCATCCCAGAATATTAAGCCAACATAATCAAATTCTAGTCCTTGAGCTGTATAGATACATCCTACTTGTTCTAAATGACCAGCATATTTTTGCATATACCATTCATATTGCTTATTAACATTTGGATTCCATGCTTTTTCAAATACCTGACCATCTTTATCAGTAATACTAATATCATTTACTTTTCCATTCCACTTCCAACAGAACGGGGCAAGCCATTTAGCCTTAAAATCAGAAGATATTTTTTTCTTTAGCAAATGGTGAATATCATCTAAAGAGTCCAATATACGTAATTCATAATTCTTTAAATCTACTTTGCCAGGATTTGTACCTTTTAAAAATAAATCAAGGTTTTTCATAAATGTCCCACTATTTTTTGCCCGCTGTTGTGTTTGAAGTGTCAACGTTGGTGGATTGCAGCCTAAACATTTGGTAATATTATCTAGTGTGCCTTGTTCTGTTATTTTGATTCGCTGGTTATCATCTTGTAACAATATTATTATTTGAAATCTAGTATATAGATTTGCTAAAGCATGTTTTGGATCTGTTAATCTATGAGCTTCATCAATAACAACAATTTGTCCAGTTTCCTTAAATTTTAAAATTGCATTTACAGTCGGTAATTGGGCTGGTTCAGCTAATCCGTGTTCTGCTGCATAATCCTTATTAACACCATCAATAATGGCTCTAAGAGTTTGTGGGATTGTCCCAAAAAACGATTTGGGGTATTCTTCTATATAGTGACGAATTATATCCAATCCTAAAATTGTTTTACCTGTGCCTGCGTCTCCATGAATTACAAGTACCAACTTCTTGTTATGTGAAAAGGCTTGATCGATTAATCTAGTCGCATCAAGTTTCACGTCTCGCTGCTCTTTTAATAATGCAACAAACTGTTCACCTTTCATTGCTTTTGTTATTCCTGCAAGACTTGCTTTACTCAACGAGTAAGTTCCTTGAGTAAATAATTGGAGATTATCACTAGTAACAGCTTGGTTTACAAATGATTGACTTAAAAACAATTGGAGTGCTTGTGTATCTTCTTTAGTAAAACAAGACTTCATATAATTCCTCTTGTATATTTCGTGTGGAGCTTCAAACAATTTATTTTTAAGTACAAAGTTCGGAAGATAACTCATTGAATTTAATTTAATAAGTGCAGGGTTATTTTGAAGTACACTATGATAACATTTTAATGATTTTAAATATTGATGTACTTGAGCTGCTGGATGTTGACGAATTGGTTGGTCTTTAACACCTATATCAACATGATGAGCATCGGGTGAATCCTTAATACTTCCCCACTCTTTTAACTCCACAATCATAATTCTCATTTGACTTTTATGTGTATATCCGACTAGAACCACATCCAGTCTAAGCATATTTCCTGGAACAAAATACTCCAATATTATTGAAATTTCATCTAAATTAGCCTCCTTAATTTGTTGGACTAACTTATGAATCGAAATTCCCCAAGATTTTTTCTCTTGTTTATTAAACTCCTCAAGATTAAGTTTATTTTGATTTACACCTTCAATCATTAGGCAATTAATTTCTTCTGGGCTTAGACCATAAAGTGATTTAACTTGTCCACAAAACAAATGCACTATACCACCACTTTCTAAAAATAAACTTGTATTAAACTATAGATTGTTTACCTGAACGGGGTAGAATTTTTATAAATGATGAAGTAAGCAAATGATATTCCTTAATTTTATAAAACATTTTTAAATAACTTGAGATTACTGAGAACATTCAGCTAATTTACGGTAAAAGTATTCTCAAGAGTAATAGCTTATTAATCCAATACTATAGATAAACTAAAAAGCACATAACCGTATTTAAACCAACTCATTTTCAGTGTCACACCGGTAACATTCTTTTAATTCATTCAATTGTCCGCAGTCGGAATAGCTACTGGATTAATACACGTTGGATTAGTTGGACATCCCGATGAAAAAAGGAGAAAGCTTGTTGGCTCAGCTGTCAACTCAGCAGCACACCTTTGTGAGGAAGTAAGTAAATCTGGTGGAGGGATTCTAATTTGTGAAGAGACAGCCAAATTAATAGAAGATGAAGATAGTACACGTGAAACGAAAGATTTTTGTTGTTCCTATGTTAAAGCCTATACAATTTCAATAAAGTCTGAATCCCTATGTTTATAATTTTATCTTTTCTAAGAATTGTGTAGGAATATGTCACATGAATAATTTAATGTTCATGCAGCATCTTCCTATGTTCCAAAAAAACAGCAGCACGCTTCCCTATATCGTAAGCTATATCCCTACCCTGTTTTAATATAATAAACATGACTTAAATATTAAAAAAATTTTAATGCATAAACATACCCATCCGTACAAGAAACATATACCTTATCATCGTGTATTATTGGTTGACCTAGAGCAATTTTATATGTTGCCTGGTTCAAACCATAAAGGATTATTGTTCGCCAATAGTCTTCTTTAGAAAAGTCTTTTAATCTCACAACTTTCTCTCCCTTATATTACCTCCATTAAATTTAACATAACGGTCCAGTAAGTGTACTATCTATCTGACAATACACAGGGGGTACTTTTCACCAAAACATTATTACACTATGCGGGTTTACTTATATGCTCTTCTGTCCCCACACACTGACTTATTTTCATACGTAATATTTAATTTATTCATATATAAATAATGCTATTAAAGCTGTTTTTACCGTGCGATAAAATATTACATTATCTCAATAAAACTACTAAATTACTTATAAAATTATACACAGGGTATAATATGAAAAAAAGTAATGAGGTGTATGAGTTGAAGGAAGAAAAGGTTATTTTGTTATGTCCTTATTGTGGAAACACGGCTCCTATGAAATTGCTGAATAACTATCAAAAAGACACATATGTACCTATTACATTCGATGAAGAGGCTCAATTTGTTGATATATTCCAGGTATTTGGATGTCCAGTTTGTGATGGGTACCAACTAGTTTATACACACTGGAACTCCGAAGAAGGTTTTTATGAGGATACAAATCTTTATGAAAACGGTGAGATTCTTTTTCCTTCCTTTGAAGTGGTGAATCTTTACAAGTTACCAAAAATTATAAAAGACGCTTATGAATCAGCATTAAAAGTAAGGAATATTGATAATGCCATTTGCGCAATTGCACTCCGAAGAACACTCGAAAGAGTTTGTAAAGATAATGGTGTTGTCAATGGTAAACTTCATCAAAAGCTCAATCAATTACAACAAAAAGGAATATTACCTCCATTAATGGGGGACTTATTTAAAGTAATAAAGGATTTTGGAAATATGGCAGCTCATGGGGACGATGTTATTTTTGATAAATCATTAATCGATGGTATGTTTAGATTCACAAATAAGATATTAGAATATGTGTATATCCTACCCCAAGAAATGAATCAAGCGAGAATAGAGCTAGAATTATTAGCTGGAGAAGAAGGACCTATAAATGAAAAAGAGGATAAACCAAAAAGGAAAAGTATTAGTCAGACTGATGAATATAAAGAAAGAGACCCTTCTTAATTGGAACGGTCGGATTTATTTTATTTGAATAAATTCTCAATCCAGTAAACAAGGTCTTTCCAAAACGAGAAAAGCATTATTATGCTCGCAATAACAGAAGCAAAAATACCTGTTAATACAGGATGATTGGTTAAAAAATTTGGTTTGCTTGGCGATGAGTTACTATTGTTATTGTGGTTATGACCAATAATTGAGCTTTTAATTTTATTTCCGTCGCCAATTTTAATATTACTCATGCCGTTCTCCACCATGTCCAATAATACTTGATTTGATTTTATTGTTATCTCCAATCGTTATTGACTTATCATATATAACATTAATTATGTATTGCTCAATTCGCTCCAATTTCTGTTTATCATCTTCATTGGAAAAAACATCCAAAGAATCTAAGTTTCCAAATTCCTTTTCAAGTTTTAAGATAATACTAGTAAGTCTAGTCTTCACGCTTGAAATTACACCTTGAAATTGATTATCGCTAAAATTCAAGGTCATCCTATATACTTGTAAATTTTCTTGAGAAACTACCTGACAAGTTTCACTGGGTACTTTTATTTGTTTTGGTCCCTCTTTTTTGATTAAGCTTAAGACAGCTGATACACCATCTTTTAAATATAAAGTTAGTATAGTTTTTATATCAAGCTTACTTAGGTGAGCCAGTGGGACAGGTGAATTAGTATGTTCTATTCGATAAAAAGGATTGCCTAATGTATACATACCAATTGCTTGTCCTTGAAGAATCCTATAATTAGGTAATTCTATTGAATTGTCATATCCCTGAATTTCACTTTCAATCCACTTATTTATTTCGTAATTTTCCAAATCTGAAAGTATGACTTTTAATCTTATTAGCACACTTTCAAGAGTGCCGCTTCCACTAACTAAGTCCTTTAATATTTGACTTCTTGCCATTCGACTCAGCTCCTGTTGTTTATAATTGTCTCAAATAAGGCAGTAATAAAACTATCCCGTTCTATTACGATAGTTTGTTATTTTCGACAAAGAACTTTAAATTCCTGTGTGAAATAGGAAGAGTACAGTAGCTTTGACTCATAGCTATAAGGATGCTTCCCCTTTTATTGGTATTAAAAGGAACCATAAATGCAATAGCCTTTATGGTTGCTTCTATATAAATGTCCAAGCGGCTGCTTAAAACATATCAGCTTATATTTCAATTACTTATTGAATGCTCATATTCTCGTATGACTTTATAAAATGAGTTTTTTTTCAAATCTAATAAGTCCATAAATTCTACCCCTGTTATCTCTCTCCCCTTCCATTTAGAATAGTTACTCTCCAATGTTTTTCTTTGGTCCTTCTTTAATGTATTAAGATTCAATTGTGGTCTACCTAAATGTTTTCCTTGTGCCTTTGCGATTTTTATCCCTTCAGCTTGTCTTTGAAGAATATTATCTCGCTCGCGCTCACTTACAAAGGCTAACACTTGTAATACCAGATCAGATACAAAAGTTCCTAATTGGTCTTTGTACTAGCTTTAATATTTTGTGTAATTTCTTCCCATTCCTTCTTTACCTCTTTTGCATTTCTGCCGAATCTGTCAATTGATTTAATATAAAGTAAATCCCCTTCCCGTAAACACTGTTTTAAAGCTTTGTATTGGCTTCTATTTGTGTTTATTTGTCAATAAGTTGTCTTACATACACGCTTAAAAACACTATCCCTGTTTTGGAGATAGTGTTTTTTTATTGGGAATTTTCTTAGATTCCACTTTTCGACCAGGAAGGTTTTTTTAAGGATTTATGAGATTATATTTATCTATCCTGCAAAAAAACCAAATCTTAAATTTTACTCTTATGAATGACAAGTAATCAGACCTTAAGCCTATTTAACAGTTCTCTAGCCAATAAAAGACAACAAAGTGGTTATAAGATACGTATGTTCTATTATGCTATATGCTAAAAGGAGGTGTACATTATGATTCGAGACCGCGGGTCAATAAAATGACTGCCATGATGTTGCCAGAGCATGTTAAGCTACTAAGAGAGTATGACTTGGACCAAAGCAAGAAAGTAAAACCCGAACTCGATGAACAACAACTTGAGTTATTTGAAAAAACAATTTGCGAAGCAATGGCTGGAGATTCTTATTTGAGCTTTACATACTTTAAGCATGATGATTTTCATGTACTTATTGGGAAAGTCCACTTTATAGATGCTTAAAAGCGGGAGCTAAGAATATTCGACTACCACAATGAACTACATAGGCTTGTACTTGATGATTTGGTTGATGTGAGAATGCATTAGCCTTTTGTGTTTATAATCCACCAAAGAGCAGCCTTAAAGACTTCCGTTTCTTTGTATGTACCACAGAAAAATATATGTTTTAGTTTTCGTTATAGTAATCCTCAAGGGTGCATTCCATGCAATTCACTTTATTATGGTTCTGTAAAAACCTCATTAGAACAGTTTTGATTTCCATATCTGTCATTTCATTAATATTTTCCTTATAATAATCAAGATTCACACAGACACCTACCCTTTGATTTTTTACATAATTCGACAATGCAGGTCTAAGGTCCTTCTTAACAACAAGATAAAGCACCCCTTTTTAGGAGTGCTTTCATTATTTTTGTGTTATATTGTCCACTGTATCGGCGTTTATCTATTGTTCCGACTATCTCTAATAGCAAATTCTGCAGCTAAAGTCTGTAAGGTTCGATTATGAATTAAAAATCCTAATCCATTAAAAACGATTACCTCAAATTCTTCACTTTTTTTATTTTTGCGAACTTCTCCTGTTGCATTTAAAATCACTTCATCATTTTCCTTCATGAAGCGTTCTATATTATGGAACAATCCTTGATATTGTGGATTTAATGAGAAAAATGCTTCTTCAAATTTTACTGGAACAGTAACTCCATTTTTTTCGACTATTACTGCAGCATAAGAATCTTTAAATTCAATATCCTTCGCTTTTCCAGTAACTGTTCTGGTTTGCCCTATATCAGTATCTTTTAAAGCATCCACATCTCGTTTATATAGCCTTGTACCTGTATTTTTCATATTTTCGTTAATTTTATTTGGGTCTGATACGATTCTTTGCGCTGGACTATCATTGCCTCCTTTTGTTGTTTTAGCACGATTTTTGGGTTTCCTTGCGTTTCTTTCCTTTTCTTGCTTTTTATTTCTTTCGATATCACTCATATTTTCAAGTTCAAACGCTTCTCTTAAAGACCTTGTAATTTGCTCTTGTGAAACAGTACCATCTTCGTAACCATTTCGACCATTTGTTGCCCGTTCTCTTGTTTTTACAAAGTAGTAAAGGCATTGTTCAGTATGTGGGCTTTCTCTCCATGTACGAAAATGGCTTCTATTTCCAGGGAGAGCTACAAAAGATAGTTGTGCTGAACAATTGGGTGTAGTACAAAATAGCTTCCCTTTAAATTTTTCGCTGTAATCACCTGAGGTTATATCGCTAATACTTATGAGTTGGTCTCGATTTTCATCTTTATAAATAGCTTCTATAATTCTCGCCATTTTCTTCACCTACTTTTTTACTATATTTTATATACTAATAATACAAAATATTCTAATTAGTGTCAATTTTTTACACAAATTACTTACAATCGATAGGTGCTAAACTTTAAATAAAAGAGTGCAGTCATATTTGAATACCGCGTTTTTAGCATAAGAAGAAATACCCTCAATCTTAAGAAAGAGGGTATTTAGACTGAAATATTCATTTAGTTACCTTTTGATAAAATCCTGATTTTATCAAAGTTACTGATGTCCTATTTTTCTTAGCATTGCAAGCTGTACGATAATCTGTTGTGAAAGCTGATAGTCAAATATTCAAATTGTTTAAAGGATTATATCTATCGTTTTGCTCCCTTAATTCATTTCCCCACATGGCTACATACTTCATCGTTACAGCTATATTTTGATGTCTCATAAGTCTCTGGATGGCAAATGCACTCATACCTGACATTGCAAGTCGATGGCAAAATGTATGACGAAACGTATGGGCAGAAACCCTTATTCCTTTAAAATTCATTTTTTGCCCAAGGTATCTAAACACTAACATCAAGGAATTATCGGTCATTTGGGTATTACTTCTTTTAACAAATACATATTCGCTTACATCATCCCAATATTGTTTACAAAAAACAAAGTAAGCAGCTAATTCCTTCGCTAATTTATCTGTGATTGGTATAGTTTCTTTTCTCCTATTTTTTCCGAATACAGAAACCGTCTTATTGATTAAATCTACGTCAGACCATTGAAGGTTTACGATTTCTCCTCGTCTTATTCCTGTTCCTAATATGGTAATAATGATGACGTAGTCACGATATGCAACGTAACTCTTGTCCCTTTGCTTAATACGCCTGTAAAAGTTCAATATTTGACGTATCTGCTCATCACTAAAGACCTCAATCTTTACATCATCTTTTTGTTGCTTAATTTTCTTAGCGGGATTTGTCTTAATGACCTCACATTCAACTAGGTAATTTAAAAATGCCCTAATCCTCAATAGCTTGGTGTTAATGGTTCCCGCCTTGTCCCCTTTTTCTTGGCATTTTAAAAGATACTGACGAACGTGGCTATAGGTAATTTCTTCGGCATTTACAATCTGTTGTTCGATACAATAATCCACAAACTTGCCTAAAAGCATTTGATAGTTTTTAATATTCGTCTTTGTCGTATTTTTAAATCGCCTGTCATCCAAAAAGTCCTGATACGCAAATTTTAACAACACAAAAAACCACTCCCTTATTTTTATAGGAAGTGGTTATTGCTATTGATATAAGTTATTTCCATGACTACTTCATAAGAAGAACGTGAAAATGAGTAGAAAAGGGCGGAGAAATAGCCTTAGCTATCCCTCCAATGCTTGGCTTAAAAGCCTTACATCATGCCGCCCATTCCGCCCATGCCCATTCCGCCCATGTCAGGCATTCCGCCGCCGCCAGCATTTTCTTCAGGCTTATCTGCGATAACAGCTTCTGTTGTTAGGAACATAGCTGATACAGATGCAGCGTTTTGAAGTGCAGAACGAGTAACTTTCGTTGGGTCAACGATGCCGGATTCGAACATGTTTACCCATTCGCCAGTAGCAGCGTTGAATCCGATTCCGATTTCTTCGTTTTTCAAGCGCTCAACAACTACAGATCCTTCAAGACCAGCGTTGTGTGCGATTTGGCGAACTGGCTCTTCCAATGCGCGAAGAACGATTTTCACACCAGTTGCTTCGTCACCGGAAGTTTCAAAAGCTGCAAGTGCACGAACAACGTTCACTAGTGCTGTACCACCACCGGATACGATTCCTTCTTCTACTGCTGCACGAGTAGAGTTTAGGGCATCTTCAATGCGAAGCTTGCGCTCTTTCAACTCAGTTTCTGTAGCTGCACCAACTTTGATAACGGCTACTCCGCCAGCTAATTTAGCCAAACGCTCTTGAAGTTTTTCTTTATCGAACTCAGAAGTAGTTTCTTCTAATTGAGAACGGATTTGTGTTACGCGGCCTGCAATTTTGTCAGACTCGCCAGCACCTTCAACGATTGTTGTGTTTTCTTTCGTTACAACAACTTTAGAAGCTGTTCCTAGTTGGCTGATGTTCGCAGACTTAAGGTCAAGTCCTAGCTCTTCAGTGATCACTTCACCGCCAGTCAGGATTGCGATGTCTTCAAGCATAGCTTTACGGCGGTCTCCGAACCCAGGAGCTTTAACAGCAACTGCGTTGAATGTTCCGCGAAGTTTGTTTACTACTAATGTAGCAAGAGCTTCACCTTCAACATCCTCAGCAACAAGCAACAATGGCTTGCCTTGTTGAACCACTTGCTCTAATACAGGAAGAATTTCCTGAATGTTTGTGATCTTTTTGTCTGTGATCAAGATGTAAGGATTCTCAAGAACCGCTTCCATTTTGTCAGAGTTGGTTACCATGTATGGAGATGCGTATCCACGGTCGAACTGCATACCTTCAACCACTTCAAGCTCAGTAGTGAATCCTTTAGATTCTTCAATTGTGATAACGCCGTCGTTTCCAACGCGCTCCATAGCTTCAGCGATCAATTGGCCTACTTCATCGTCAGCTGCTGAGATGGCAGCAACTTGAGCGATAGACTCTTTGCCTTCGATCGGCTTGGAGATCTTTTGAAGTTCTTGAACGGCTACTGCTGTAGCTTTTTCAATTCCTTTGCGAAGAACCATTGGGTTAGCGCCGGAAGTTACGTTTTTCAATCCTTCACGGATCATGGCTTGAGCAAGAACAGTCGCTGTTGTAGTTCCGTCACCGGCAACATCGTTTGTTTTGCTTGCTACTTCAGCAACCAATTTTGCACCCATGTTTTCGAAAGCATCTTCAAGCTCGATTTCTTTCGCGATTGTTACACCATCATTCGTGATAAGAGGTGAACCAAATTTCTTTTCAAGAACGACGTTGCGTCCTTTTGGTCCAAGCGTTACTTTTACTGCATTTGCAAGTGCATCTACACCGCGAAGCATTGCGCGACGAGCGTCTTCACTGAACTTAATGTCTTTAGCCATGTGTAAAACCCTCCTATAAAGATTAAATTTTTTGGTTAATTACGTTAAAGCTACTGATTCAGCTTTTTTTAAAGCGGTTGATCAGCTTTTTAAAAAAAGCTGTTATGTAGTAGCTATTCAATTTGTAGGTTTGCGATTAGCCGATGACAGCCAATACGTCTGTTTCACGAAGAATAAGGTACTCTTTACCTTGATACTTCACTTCTGTTCCTGCGTATTTTGAAAAGATGATAGAATCTCCCTCAGAGACTTCTAGCGCTACGCGTTCTCCTTGCTCAGTTACGCGGCCTGTACCTACTGCAACAACTTTGCCTTCTTGCGGCTTTTCCTTTGCAGAGTCTGGTAAAACGATTCCGCTTGCAGTCTTTTCTTCACCTTCTACAAGCTCAATCACAATACGATCACCTAGTGGCTTTAACAAGTGAAACACCCTCCTCAAAATAATAGAAAGTTTAAATTTATTAGCACTCTGATTAAACGAGTGCTAACTCCATTTCCTATAATAAATAATTTTTTTCCACTTTGCAAGTATAGACCTGATGGTTTTAAGAAAAATTTATGAAGGGGGTCCCATGCCATGTTTTCAAGCAATCTATGTTAGAATAGGGAGATACATGGGAATGCTGAAGACATGACCATACCGAACCTAACTAAAGGAGTAATATACATTGACGAAGCGTTACTTATGGATTGTACTCACTTATGTACTGATGCAGCTGTCAGGCTATGTCGGTTACCCCCTCTTGAATTCTCTTGGCATTCCAAGGGATCACTGGGCCGGACTTTGGGGAACCATCAGCTTTCTCGCTGCTCTTGTGATCGTTCTTCTTCTCCTCATTCCCGATATGAAAGACCCGTCTTTACGAGGAGGGCGCGTATCCCGTTCATCCGCTGTCGGCTGGGCCATTCTCGGAATCTTCATGGCTTATGGGGCGCAGATAATTGCCGGACTTATTGAAATAAAACTGCTTGGCATTAAGCCAGGCTCTGAAAATACTCAAATGCTCGTTAAGATTGCGAAACTCACTCCTTACTTTATGGTCGTGACCTCCATTGCCGGTCCGATCCTGGAAGAGATCATTTTCCGAAAAATTATTTTCGGGAGCCTGTATAAACGGTTTAACTTTGTGATCGCAGCGCTTATCAGCTCACTGATTTTCGCAGCGGTACACTTTGATTTCACCCATCTGCTCGTTTATACAGCCATGGGATTTGTATTTGCATTCCTGTATGTACGGACAAAACGCTTGCTCGTTCCCATTGTCGCCCATGTCTCCATGAATACCCTCGTCATGCTCGTACAGGTGGTTTTTGCTGATAAGATCAATGACTTGCAGGATAAAGCGGAGAAAATGCAAATGATTATTGGGGGACTTTTCTAATGAGAACATCACCATTTTTTATGAGCGGTTTATATACTGTCATGGGCATCCTTTTCACCTGGCTCGCCATTCATTATTCCAATGAATACGGCGTCACCGGGATCTGGACCCTGATCACCATGCTTGTGGCGACCTTTGATTTTGCCAATGCGATCAAGTACTACAGGCTGCACCGCCACATAAAAAAATATAAGAAGTAACACAAAAGCCGGTCCTCTTTTAAAGGAACCGGTTTTTTTACTTCTTTTCAAATCGGCGGATGGAGAATGAAGAAATATCTTGTTCACTCTTTCCCGCTATGATTAATTCGCTTAAAACCTGGCCTACTGCAGAGCTGAATTTAAAACCATGTCCTGAAAAGCCTGAGGCAATGGCCACGTTAGAATGGTTCGGATGCAAATCGATGATGAATTTTTCATCTGGCGTCATAGTGTACATACAGGTTTTACCGAATTTCAACGGCCCGCCTTTTGGCATATAGCGGTTCAAAAAACCAGCAAGATCGGATTCATCTTCCTCTTGTTCACCAAAAAGAGCTAATGGCTCATCCGGATTGATTCGATCGCCTCCATCATGCCGCCCCGTCTTTAGCCCCGAACCGTTGATGCTTGGGAAGCCGTAATAAAGACCTTGAAGTGTATCTACAGCAAATGCTGGAAAGGATTGAGATTTATAAAGTTCTTCATGGGCATCGAACCAGGCAAATGTTTTTCTCACCGGTTTAAGAGGAAGATTCAGCTTTAGCTTGGCAAGGAGAGGCCCAGACCACGCTCCTGCCGAAACTACCAGGGCATCTGAAGAAAATGTCTGTTCCTCCGTCCTAACGGTTACTTTCTTGCCTTGGATATACAGTTCTTTAACCTTATGATTGGTCAGAACCTCTGCTCCGTACTTTTCTGCAAGCTCTCGATAAGCTTCGATACATTCCTCGCATTTTAGCACTCCGGACGTTGGCTCATAGCATCCTATGTAGTTTTCAGGCAATGTCATTCCCGGCCACCGCTTGTTCACTTCATGCGATAACAACACTTCAAGGGGCAGAGAATAGGTCTTTGAACTGGAGATAATGTTCTGAACGAATTTGGATTGATGATCCCCGGCATTCAAGACGCCTGTTTGAAGAAACAGCTCTCTGCCTGTCTCTTTCTCCAGGTCTCTCCACAACTCCCGTGCTTTCAGAACGAACGGAACATACTCTTCTCCCTCAGCGTACGCATACCTTATCATTCTTGTATCCCCGTGGTGGCTGCCTTTATTATGCGGTGGATCATATGAATCTAACAATAAGGTCCTTTTTCCGCTCTTCGATAAAAATGATCCTGCCGCCATTCCCATAGAACCGGCTCCAATGACAATAACATCATAGTGCATGATTTATTACCTCCATATAGAAAAGCGCAAGCGCCCTGCTAAAGTCCGACAAGCGCTGGAGCTAGACATTACATCTATGCAAAGCTTTCAAGTAAAAAAACACACCCCGCTAATCGAGATGTGTCTTTTCCAATTCTAGATCAAGCATAGCTTCTTCTTCTGCTTTCAGCCGCTTTTTATAGGCATTGGCCGAAATTAAAATACTGATCTCATACAGAATGATGAGCGGAACGGTGATGGTCAAGTGTGAAATCAGCTCTGGAGGACTGATCAGACCCGCCACAACGATAATTCCAAAATAAGCGAATCTCCTGATCTTTCGTAAAAAATGAGGAGTAACAAGCCCAAGCCTTGTTAAGAACATGACAAGGACCGGAAACTGAAACAACAAACCAAACGGCAGTATTAAACTGAACAAAAATGAAAAATACTCGTTAATCCCATATTCCCCTTCGACATTCAGCGAATTCGCAATGTTCGACATGAAATGAACGACGAGCGGAAACAGAATGAAGTAGCCGAAGCTCAGTCCGGCTGCAAACAGCAGAAAGGAAACCGGAATGTAAGAGAGCGTTACTTTTCTTTCATTTTCAAAAAGACCGGGGCTGATAAAAGCCCATATTTGATAGAGCGCTACCGGCAGGGAAAGCAAAAGCGCAATAATAAAAGCAAAATCTATATATACCTTCAGAGGATCGGTAAGATTAAACGCGTTCATCTGGATGTCTTTTGCTACATTGTCACTTTGCAAATAAACAATGACGGGCTTGGCAAAAAAGAGACCCACAACCATAAAGAGAAAAAAGAAAACGGCCGTAATGACGATACGGTTTCTCAATTCACCCAAATGGTCGTAGACCGGCATGTTTTTATCTGTCATTTTGTTCATCCTAACTGCTACTTCTGTTCGTTTTGGAGAGACTCTTTTTCTTTTTTGTCGTTATCATGATCATCCATGAGTCCCTGTGTCGCATTTTTAAATTCTCTTAACGTTTTTCCTGCTGCCCGTCCAAGTTCCGGAAGCTTTTTCGGTCCAAATACGACTAATGCGGCCGCGGCGATAAACACTGCACTACCTGCTCCAATCATTCCAGACACCTCCTTTACTGCAAAATGGAAAATCTATAAATCAACTGATGGGTAATGTTTCATAAAATAAATCAAAGACTGCAATTCCACTGCTAAATCAATATGATGCACCCTGATCTCGGCTGGCAGTGTCAGGCGCGCAGGTGTAAAGTTCAAGATGCCTTTGATCCCAGCCCGAACGAGCTGGTCGGCAATAAACTGGGCAGAGCCCACTGGAACCGTCAGGATGGCGACTTCTACATCACTTTCCTGAAGCTCCGCTACTATGTTGTCGATAGAATGGATCGGAACTCCAGCTACTTCTTTTCCTACCTTGGCCGGATCCACGTCAAAAGCGACCTGGATGACTGTATTATTGTTTTTTATAAAGTTATAGTGCAGGAAAGCGGTCCCTAAATTTCCAACGCCAATCAAAGCAACCTTTGTTACTTCATCCTGGTTAAGCGTTTTCCGGAAAAAAGATAAAAGATAGTTTACGTTGTAGCCGTAACCCTTTTTCCCGAGAGCACCGAAGTAGGAAAAATCCCTTCTGATCGTTGCTGAGTCTACTTTTACTGCTTCGCTAAGCTCTGCAGAAGATACCCGCTGCTTTCCTGAAATGGAAAGGTTTTTTAGAAAACGGTAATAAAGCGGAAGCCTCTTGGCAGTTGCCTGCGGTATTTTTATCTGTTCCTGATTCATATTAGAGCCCTCCACTATCAGAAAGCTTATCTACAGTTTACCATATTTTTTAAGTGGTACGTTGAAAATCCCCGTTTTTTCCGCCGGTTTTGCTCTGCAAAAAGGTTGGTCCAATGATCATTCCCTTATCCACGGCCTTGCACATGTCATAAACGGTTAACGCTGCGGCACTCGCTGCAGTCAAAGCTTCCATTTCAACACCGGTATTGCCTTTTGTTTTCACGGCTGCTTCAATATGCAGCCTGTACTGTTCTTTATTTTCTTCTTCCCATTGAAACGTAATATCTACACCCGTCAGGGACAGAGGATGGCACATTGGAATCCAGTCGGATGTTTTTTTCGCTGCCATAATGCCTGCGACCTGCGCAACGGCAAGGACATCGCCTTTACGAAACGAGCCTTCTGATATTTTTGTGTAGATTTCCTTGTTAACAGCGATTGAGCTTCTGGCTGCAGCTGTACGGACCGTCGCATCCTTTTCGGAGATGTCTACCATTTTCGCTCTTCCTTGTTCGTTAAAATGCGTAAAAGATTCCATAACCTTCTCCTTCTTCCTAGAATATACACTATCTTTGAAATCTACGGCGGATGATTTGCACGTTAATTCTAACGAAATGTTGAACATTGATTAGTTGCTCCGCTTTGCTTATGTAAGCTACACTAAGAGTAGACAGAATTCAGCAATACAGGCTAATCGAGCAGCATCTCAATCTCATTTCGCATTCAGTCTGTGAACCTTGTTATTCGTCGATAGGAATTTGAGGTGACTATACATTGATTATTTTGCAAGTGAATGACTTAACAAAATCATTTGGGGTTGACCCTATTTTATCGAATATTAAGCTGGAAGTCCAAACCCGCGACAGAATCGCGCTTGTCGGAAGAAATGGAGCAGGCAAATCCACGCTTTTAAAAATCATTACCGGTGACATGTCCTACGATTCAGGACAGCTGATCATGCCAAAAGGCGTCCGAGCCGGTTATCTAGCCCAGGACACTGGCCTTGAATCCGAACTGTCCATCTGGGATGAGATGATCAGCGTGTTCGAGCCGCTTCGGAAGATGGAAAAGCAGCTGCGCAGCATGGAGAGCCGAATGGGTGAACCTGCGCTGACCGCAGATGAAGCAGCCTACAATAAACTGCTAAAAGAGTATGATGAACTGCAGATTCAGTTCAAGGAAGCGGGCGGCTATCAATACGAATCGGACATCCGCACGGTACTTCACGGCTTTCAATTCAGCGGGTTTGACCCGTCAACTCCCGTGCAGACATTAAGCGGAGGGCAGAAAACACGCCTTGCGCTGGCTAAACTGCTCCTTACAAAGCCAGACCTTTTAATATTGGACGAGCCGACCAACCACCTGGACATTGAAACACTCTCATGGCTTGAGCAATATTTGCAGTCCTATCCCGGCGCGATCCTGCTCGTCTCGCATGACCGCTACTTCCTGGATAAAATCGTGACGACGGTCTATGAGATCTCCCGCCATCGCTCTTCCAAGTTTAAAGGCAACTACACGCAGTATCTGGAACAAAAAGCAGAACGCCTTGCACTGGATATGAAAGCCTATGAGAAGCAACAGGATGAGATCGCCAAGCTTCAGGATTTTGTTCAAAAAAACCTCGTCCGGGCCTCTACCACTAAACGTGCACAGAGCCGCAGAAAGCAGCTTGAGAAAATGGAAGTCAGGGACAAGCCGCTTGGTGATGAAAAGTCCGCTTCCTTCTTGTTCGATATAGAACGCCAAAGCGGCAATGACGTATTAAAGCTTGAACAGGTCGCTACCGGTTATGAGGACGGTGTGCCGCTCATCACTAACATTGACTATCATGTTTCCCGCCAGGACAGCGTCGCGCTTGTCGGGCCAAACGGCATCGGAAAGTCCACTCTTTTAAAGGCCATCTTAAAACAGCTGCCTTTATTGGAAGGAAACATCGCTTACGGCGCCAATGTGAAGATCGGCCATTATGAACAGGAGCAGGCGAACCTCAGTTCCAATAAAACTTTGCTGAACGAACTCTGGGACGAGTATCCTGACAAAACGGAAAAAGAAATCCGAACCGTTCTAGGCAACTTTCTGTTCAGCGGGGATGACGTACTCAAGTATGTCAATGAACTGAGCGGCGGCCAGAAAGCCCGGCTTGCTCTGGCTAAACTGATGATGCAAAAAGCCAACCTGCTGTTATTGGACGAACCGACAAACCATCTGGATATCGACAGCAAAGAGGTTCTTGAACAGGCACTCATCAATTTTCCCGGTACTATAGTTTTCGTTTCTCATGACCGTTATTTCATCAATCGGATTGCCACCAAGGTCGCTGAGCTTTCACGGACGAAAATTACAAATTATCTCGGTGACTATGATTATTATATTGCGAAAAAAACCGAGACGCGAGAACGTGAAGAATTAAAAAACAAAAGTCTCCCTTCCTCCCCGCAAGCGGATGAACCCGCCTCAGCCGGAGCGTATAAACAGGACAAGGCGGCTAAACGCGAGGACCGAAAGCGGCAGAGGAGAATTGAAGAAATAGAGACCCTCTTGGAGAAGCTTGAAACCGAGCAGGCTGTTCATGAAGAAGCGTTATGTGATCCCGCCGTTTACCAGGATTATGAGAAAACGCAGGAACATAATGAAAAGATCGAACAGATCAAAGCAGAAACTGAGCATCTTATGGAAGAATGGGAACTGCTCCAGCTCGAAGAAGAATAATGATACACACAACAGCGGTGCCAGGCACCGTTGTTTTTATTTTGCGATAATTCACAGTATCCACAAGGTTATGCACAGCTTTTATAGATAATAACTCTTTCATCAACATAGTTATGCACATTATCCACAGTTGCATAAAATGTTATCCACATTATTTTATGCACAGACATAGAAAGCAGTTTTATTGCTTTTTTTTAATTTATTCACATTATCCCCTGCCCTGTGGATAACTTTGTCCACATCTCACTAAAGCACTAAAATGCCTCAACAAAAAAATCCCTTCTCACATGTAGAAGGGATTCTTACGTTATTGTGCCTCTAAATCGAGACCTGGTACACCATTGAGTGCCCAGTCTGCTCTTTTTCCTTTTTGATAGGCAATACTGCCGGCTGCTCCGATCATAGCAGCATTATCTGTGCATAAGTTGAGCGGAGGAATAATGAGCTCATAGGGAAGATCGCTGAACTTAGCTTCCAGCGCCGCTCTTAATCCTTTATTCGCTGCTACACCGCCTGCTAAGAGCACCTGTTTCACATGATGCTCACGCGCAGCACGTGCGGTTTTTTCTACAAGCACATCAATGACCGATGCCTGAAAGCTCGCCGCCAGATCTTCAGGCTTAATAATCTCTCCGCGCTGCGCCGCATTGTGGACGGTATTGATAACAGCTGACTTTAAGCCGCTGAAGCTAAAATCATAAGAGTCTGCTTCCAGCCAGGCACGGGGAAGGTTAAGGACGGGTTCTCCATCCTGCGCAAGCCGATCAATGTGCGGTCCTCCCGGATAGGGAAGGTTCAAGGTACGCGCTACTTTGTCATAGGCCTCTCCAGCTGCGTCATCTCTCGTCTCACCGATCACTTCAAACGAGCCATGCTCCTTCATCAGAACAAGCTCAGTATGGCCCCCGGAAACAACAAGAGCAAGCAGCGGGAACTCCATCTCAGTGATCAGCCGGTTGGCATAGATATGCCCGGCGATATGATGAACCGGTACGAGCGGAAGACCATGGGCAAATGCCAAGGCTTTCGCCGCATTCACACCGATCAAAAGCGCCCCTACGAGTCCTGGTCCTTCTGTAACGGCAACCGCCGTCACATCTTCCATCGTAATTCCCGCATTCTGAAGCGCTTCTTCCATCACAACCGTAATCTGTTCAACATGATGGCGTGATGCCACTTCAGGCACGACTCCGCCAAAGCGCTTATGGCTTTCAATTTGCGAAGCGACTACATTTGCCATAATTTCTGTTCCATTTTTTACGAGCGCGACCGCTGTTTCATCACAGCTCGTTTCAATCGCCAGTATAATTTCATCCTGTTTCATCAAAGCATCACCCACATCACTAAAGCGTCTTCACCATTATCGCTGTAATAATTTTTTCTGATACCGCCATTCTGAAAACCAAGCTTGCGGTATAAATTTTGTGCTACATAGTTGCTGACCCTGACTTCAAGGCTGAGCCTTGCTGAACCATAACGCTTCGCCAGTATCATCGCCTGCTTCATAATTGCTTCCCCAAGCTTCTTGCCTCTGTATTCAGGGCGGATCGCCACATTTGTAATATGGGCATCATCTATAATGACCCAAACACCGCAGTACCCAACAATTTTCCCATCCGTCTCTAGTAAAAGGTAGTAGGCAAACTGATTATGGACAATCTCATTATAAAAAGCTTCCTGTGTCCAAGGCAGGGTAAAGGAAGCGTGTTCGATTTCAATGATATCCTGCAGGTCATTGACCGTCGCCAACCTGTATGTGTATGTCTCCTCCATGGTCTGCACCTACTCCTTCTGTGCCGCCAGCCAATTCACTTCTGCTTCTGCAAGCTGAAGATAGCTGGGAACAAAATGATGGACAGATTCTGGTTCCTTCCCCATGCCGATTCGTGCCAGTTCAGACGGGCGCGGGTTATGATCAGCTGACGTACCGAACACCGCTTGATCACCGAGCTCTTCTAGAATACTTTCTTTATGCAGCTCTAAATCGTTTCCCAAAAACAGAACCGGTTTCTCCAGGCGTTTCAATTCTTCAAGCCAATTGGTCCTCAATGCAAGCCGGTCCTCTTTTACCGCTTGAAAGCTGCCTTCATCACAGCCATACAAGCCTGTATATAGCTGGGTCCTCCTGGCGTCAAACAACGGGCAGACATAGCCATTGAAGTATTTTCCGTTCTGAGCCAAGACCTCAAGACTGGAAACACCTGCGAGCTCCTTTTTCAGCGCCCAGGCCAGCGTTTTCGCGATTGTTACCCCGATTCTTACTCCTGTATACGATCCCGGCCCTTTCGCCGTAATGATCCGGTCCAGATCGGCTGGCTTCATATTCATTTCTTTCAATAAATCATGAATCGCCGGCATAACCCGGATGGAGTGATTCTTTTTCAAGTTCGTCGTATAATCCCCAATGACTTTCTCTCCATCAACCACAGCAATACCCATGACGAGGTTCGATGTATCTATGGCTAAGGCCTTCATTTTCCTAACTCCTTACATATCGTAATAAATCGTTCGCCTGCAGGGTGAAATTTCAATTCCCTTTTTTCGTCTCCCGTGCGGCGGATCTCAATATTCAGCCGGTCTTCCGGAAGCCGGTCAGCAATGAACTGTGCCCATTCCACCACCGTTACTCCTTCACCTTCAAAATATTCCTCAAATCCCAAATCCTCATCGCTGTCTTCCAAACGATATACATCCATATGATAAAAAGGCAGACGCCCCTTATATTCTTTAATGATGGTAAATGTCGGTGAATTGACCACCCGCTTTACACCCAGACCCTTGGCAAGACCTTTTGTGAATGTCGTTTTACCTGCACCAAGATCTCCTTCAAGAGTAAGCACATCCCCCGGCCCAAGCAAGGTTCCAAGCTTCTCAGCAAGCTCACTCGTTTCTTCAGGAGAAGCTGTTGTTATTAAAAGTTGTTCCATACTTGCACCTCAATCAGAAAAATGGTTATATCCCGCTTTCGACAGTTTTTCAACCGAAGTTCCTCTGTTCAGCAGCACACCGGGCGACCCTTTTGTTACCCGTCCGATCACCATTAAACAAATCCCGGCTTTTTCGCAAGCCGCCTGCACTTCAGGAAAGGCATCCGGAGACATCGTCCCGATCAGTTTGTAATCTTCTCCGCCAAACAGCATCCATTCGTCCTGCATCTTGCTGGGATAGTACTGGATGGCTGCACTTTTTGGAAGTTTATCATGAAAAAGTGTGATCGAAACACCGCTCGCTTCTGCGATCTCATTTGCTTCGCTGGCCACGCCATCACTGATATCGTTCAGCGCCACTCGTCTATTGGACTTCGCCAAGATCCTCCCTGCCCCCACATGTGGCAAAGGAAGCTGATGCTCTTTGACAAGGAGAGCTTCCTCTGTGCTGAATTCACCTTGGTGGGATCGTTCTAAAAGCAGGGACAATCCACCCGCAGAATCTCCGACCGGGCCTGATACAAAAACAACATCATCAGGTTCAGCGTTGCTTCTCAAAAGCTTCCTTCCTTGCTCTACCTGGCCCAATACGGTCACAGATAAAACAAGAGGACCTTTCGTAGAAACGGTATCGCCGCCGATCAGATCCATATCATATTCTTCAGCAAGTGCAGCCATTCCCTTGTAGATCTGGGACAGCTTCCCTTCCTCCCATGAAGGCGGAATAGAAATAGAAACCAAGTAAAAAAGAGGTATACCACCCATTGCAGCAATATCGCTAATGTTGGCGGCAAGCGCTTTATGGCCGACATGAAACGGAGTCAATGTGCTTTGCGTGAAATGAACGTCCTCCACCATCGTATCAAGGCATACAATCTGATCAAGCTCTGAACCTTTTATGAGAGCCGCGTCATCCCCAATTCCTTGTATAAGCGAAGACTGTTTATGGCCGGCCGGACTAATCGTTTTAATCCACTCAAATTCATCTTTCATCGTATGTACCCTTCCACTTTCACGGTCGTTTTTAACAAAAAAGCCTTTTGATTTTATACCCTATCCTATTTAAAATCCCTGTGCTTTTTTTACAAAAAAGCCTTTTGATTTTTCATTCTATAAAAAATCCCTAGGCATCGAATGATCCTAAGGGTTATGTGTCTTTTATTAGTTTATCTTATTTTATGGAAAAAACCTATTTTTACATAAAAAAACACGAAACAAATTGTTTCGTTTACGTTTTAAAAGTAATGGCGGACCCGACCGGGGTCGAACCGGCGATCTCCTGCGTGACAGGCAGGCATGTTAACCACTACACCACGGGTCCATTTATCATTTACTCATGGAGTAGATAAATTAAATTGGTTGCGGGGACAGGATTTGAACCTGCGACCTTTGGGTTATGAGCCCAACGAGCTACCAGACTGCTCCACCCCGCGATGATATGAATGTGCACGGACGATGTGTCCGAGTATCGACTGTCATATGATGTATTCGGCTGACTTTTTCATCCGAACTTATTTATGTCTGAGTCGACAATAATTAATATATCATGAATTTTGAAATCACGCAACTCTTTTTGTATAATTGCACGCCAGTAAATTTTTACTGACGTGCAACTTAAAATTATTATGCCACTTTCTCGTCTTTATTATCCTTTTTATTAAGACCTTTTCCATAATAAAAAGCAACAAGTCCTAAAATCCAGATCGGTCCAACGATAAGAGCGATTCGTGTTTCTTTAAAGTACCCCATGATTCCTACCACCATCAGCAAAAAGGCTAAAGCAATATAAGATCCATAAGGCCACAGTGGTGTTTTGTACTTCAATTCTTTAAGTTCTTGCGGTGATAACGACTTTCTGAACTTTATCTGGGACAAGAGAATGGTTCCCCAAGTCCATATTGCTCCGAATGTAGAGATACTTGTAATCCATACAAATACTTTAGATCCCGGGAAGAGATAATTCAGAATAACCCCGATCAATAGGACTCCTGAAGATACAAGGATTGCCTTTGACGGAACACCGGTGCGGCTGATTTTTTTCATGCCGGCCGGCGCCTGCTCCTGCTCAGCCAGATTGAACAGCATGCGTCCTGTGCTGAAAATACCGCTGTTACAGCTGGAAAGGGCTGCTGTCAAAACAACAAAGTTGATGATTCCAGCGGCTTGGGCAATACCGATTTTATCAAAGGTCAAAACAAATGGGCTTCCAGTAGTACCAATTTCATTCCACGGGTAGATGGACATGATAACAAAAAGTGCACCCACGTAGAATAGTAAAATTCTCCAAAACACAGTGTCAATTGCACGGGCAAGTACCTTTTTCGGGTTTTTAACTTCTCCAGCCGTGACACCAATCATCTCAATGCCCAAGAAGGCGAACATGACCATTTGCATGGACATTAAAATACCTTTAACTCCATGAGGAGCAAATCCTCCATGATTCCAGAGGTTGCTGATCCCTGTAGCAATTCCGTGATTCCCAAAACCGAATATAATAATGCCTAGACCTGTAACAATCAAAACGATAATAGCGACAATCTTAATTAAAGCAAACCAAAATTCAAATTCTCCATAGGCTTTTGCGGTGATTAAGTTGACAGAAGCCATAATAACCAATGCAGCTAGTGCCCATATCCATGTCGGTACATCTGGAAACCATTTTTCCATATAGATTCCGACAGCTGTAATTTCGGCCATACAGGTAACCACCCATAAAAACCAGTAGTTCCAGCCTGTGATATAACCGGAAATCGGACCAAGGTTGTCTTTTGCATACCGGCTGAATGAGCCGGCTACCGGATTATGAATCGCCATTTCTCCAAGGGCTCTCATAATCAAAAACATGACGGCGCCCGCAATCGTATAGGCAACGAGTATAGCAGGACCAGCAAGCTTTATAGCATTAGCAGAACCCAAAAATAACCCAACACCAATTGCGGCACCAAGTGACATTAATGTGATATGTCTTGATTCCAATCCACGGTGTAATTCTTCTTGTTGCTTCATATATCTTGTTGTCCTCCTTGTTGTCTTTGTAAAGCGCTTTCATAGCTATTCTAGCACATTCTCACAAATTCGACAAATCTGATAATTTACCATAAATTCCCTTACAACGCATGATTAAGGGCGTTTTGGAAGACTTCGGTAATGTCCCCCTTATCTTCAATGCCAACCGAAATCCTTACTACATGTTTCGTAATCCCCAGTCTTTTTATAAGCTCGTCCGGCATGGCTCGATGAGAAGTCCCTAGCGGATAGGATACACTCGTCTCCACACCTGCCAGCGTTGCAACGATTTTAACCCATGATAAGTGGCGGAAAAACCCTTCAATATCGGCATCATCACTCAGCTCAGCAGTAACAATTGCTCCGTTGCCTTGCATGCTGGCCGACTCAGGATAATATACCTTTTTAATGGCTGGATGTTCCTTCAAAACCTCTGCTAACCAAGCTGCGTTCTTCACTTGCCGTTCCATTCTTACGCTCAAAGTCTTTAATCCTCTGGCCGCCAGCCACGCATCAAAAGGGCCGAGATTACATCCAAGGTTCGCCATCTTTTCTTTGGCTTTTTGAACAATGTCCTGATCCCCTGTAATGATTCCCGCTGTTACATCACTATGTCCTGAAATATATTTTGTCGCACTATGTATGACTACGTTCACACCCTGCACATACGGCTGAAGAAGGTATGGAGTAGCAAATGTATTATCAATCATCGAGATGACTTTATTTTTCTTGGCCAGCTCTGCTATCCCGTGAATGTCCTCTACTCTAAGCAATGGATTAGTTATGGATTCAGAGTATAAGATTTTTGTATTGGGCTGTATGGCTTCTTGAATGGATTGCTGATCCGCAAACGGGACAAACGTGACTTCATGCCAAACGTCTTCAATTCTGAAGCAAACAGATGGTATGTACCGCCATATAGATCATCACAGGCAACAATATGATCTCCGCTTTGCGCAACTGCAAGCACCGCACATAAAGTCGCTGAGAGTCCAGAAGACGTCGCTGCTCCTGATGGTGCTCCCTCCAGCCGTGCCACTCCCGTAGCTAAATCATCATTGTTTGGATTATCCACCCGTGAATACAAGTACGGCTTGTTTCCTCTGAAATAATCTTCAATGTCATCCAGGTCTTTAAATGAATAGGCAGTGGTTTGGTAAATAGGCTGTACCTTGCTTGCCACTTCCGACTCCCGGATTGTACTAAAATGAACAGCTTTTGTATCAAACTTTTTATCCTTCATGCTAACACCTCTTCAGCCATAATTTCACCTATCATACCATATCAGCTGTAGAAGAGTTATGTGTGTTTATAATAAATTGCAGAGATGCTCTTGGCTGGTGTGCGGAAAGGGGTTTATTGAAGAAAAAGAACTAATTAGGGTTTGTTTTTATAGATTTTCTGGAGTTCCTCCTATGGGGTGGCTTCTTTTTAATGTATATATGAGGGTTCGAGGAGGGTTCGAGGTCAGATGAGGGTAATTTAGGCGATCTTTCCCTGGGCGATTTGGAGCGTTACTTGCGGATTTGGTGGGTTTACTTGCGGCTTTGGCTCGTTTACTTGCGGTTCGACAGCGTTTACTTGCGATTTTACACCCGTTACTTGCGGTTCGACAAGGTTTACTTGCCTATCACGTCATTTTCATACTTATTTGGTTGATCCCTCGATGGTTTTAGTTTGTATTGACTTTACCCTTTCGTGTTCTCTTTAAAAATCCTTTTTTTGTGGCTAAGGGATAAGAATTTGAAGGTTCTACTTTGTTGATTCGGGATCGTTACTTGCGGGTTTGTACGGTTTACATGCGGCTTCGGCCCTTTTACGTGCGACTTTGAAGGATTTACATGCGGGAATGGAGACTTTACGTGCGACTTTTCACCCTTTACATGCCAAACCCATCATTTTCATAATAGAACATACAAAAAAGCACCGCTGGAATCAATCCAACAGTGCTTCGTGCATGCCCGGCAACGTCCTACTCTTACAGGGGGAAGCCCCCAACTACCATCGGCGCTGAAGAGCTTAACTTCCGTGTTCGGTATGGGAACGGGTGTGACCTCTTCGCTATCGCCACCAGACATATGTAGGTTTTTCAACCTAGTTTGAGGTATATTCCCTCAAAACTAGATAACTTTTCATCCAAACTTCTGATTATTTTAAGGATAAGCCCTCGACCGATTAGTATCTGTCAGCTCCACGTGTCACCACGCTTCCACACCAGACCTATCAACCTCATCATCTCTAAGGGGTCTTACTCACTTGACGTGATGGGAAATCTCATCTTGAGGGGGGCTTCATGCTTAGATGCTTTCAGCACTTATCCCGTCCACACGTAGCTACCCAGCTATGCCCCTGGCGGAACAACTGGTACACCAGCGGTGTGTCCATCCCGGTCCTCTCGTACTAAGGACAGCTCCTCTCAAATTTCCTGCGCCCGCGACGGATAGGGACCGAACTGTCTCACGACGTTCTGAACCCAGCTCGCGTACCGCTTTAATGGGCGAACAGCCCAACCCTTGGGACCTACTTCAGCCCCAGGATGCGATGAGCCGACATCGAGGTGCCAAACCTCCCCGTCGATGTGGACTCTTGGGGGAGATAAGCCTGTTATCCCCAGGGTAGCTTTTATCCGTTGAGCGATGGCCCTTCCATGCGGAACCACCGGATCACTAAGCCCGACTTTCGTCCCTGCTCGACTTGTAGGTCTCGCAGTCAAGCTCCCTTGTGCCTTTACACTCTGCGAATGATTTCCAACCATTCTGAGGGAACCTTTGGGCGCCTCCGTTACAATTTAGGAGGCGACCGCCCCAGTCAAACTGCCCACCTGACACTGTCTCCGAACCGGATCACGGTTCCAGGTTAGAATTTCAATACAGTCAGGGTAGTATCCCACCGACGCCTCCATCGAAGCTGGCGCTCCGACTTCCCAGGCTCCTACCTATCCTGTACAAACTGTACCAAAATCCAATATCAAGCTGCAGTAAAGCTCCATGGGGTCTTTCCGTCCTGTCGCGGGTAACCTGCATCTTCACAGGTACTATAATTTCACCGGGTCTCTCGTTGAGACAGTATCCAAGTCGTTACACCTTTCGTGCGGGTCGGAACTTACCCGACAAGGAATTTCGCTACCTTAGGACCGTTATAGTTACGGCCGCCGTTTACTGGGGCTTCAATTCAGAGCTTCTCCCGTAAGGGATAACCCCTCCTCTTAACCTTCCAGCACCGGGCAGGTGTCAGCCCCTATACTTCGCCTTGCGGCTTCGCAGAGACCTGTGTTTTTGCTAAACAGTCGCTTGGATCTATTCACTGCGGCTCTCTCGGGCGTTAACCCTATCAGAGCACCCCTTCTCCCGAAGTTACGGGGTCATTTTGCCGAGTTCCTTAACGAGAGTTCTCCCGATCATCTTAGGATTCTCTCCTCGCCTACCTGTGTCGGTTTGCGGTACGGGCACCTCTTTCCTCACTAGAGGCTTTTCTTGGCAGTGTAGGATCAGGGACTTCGGTACTGTAATTTCCCTCGCCGTCACAGCTCAGCCTTCACGATTGCGGGATTTGCCTCACAATCAGCCTAACTGCTTAGACGCGCATTTCCAATCGCGCGCTCTCCCTACCTTCCTGCGTCCCCCCGTCGTTCAAACGGAAAGGAGGTGGTACAGGAATTTCAACCTGTTGGCCATCGCCTACGCCTTTCGGCCTCGGCTTAGGTCCCGACTAACCCTGAGCGGACGAGCCTTCCTCAGGAAACCTTAGGCTTTCGATGGACAAGATTCTCACTTGTCTTTCGCTACTCATACCGGCATTCTCACTTCAAAGCGCTCCACCAGTCCTTCCGGTCTGACTTCACCGCACTTCGAACGCTCCCCTACCACTGTACCCTAAGGTACAATCCATAGCTTCGGTGATACGTTTAGCCCCGGTACATTTTCGGCGCAGAGTCACTCGACCAGTGAGCTATTACGCACTCTTTAAATGGTGGCTGCTTCTAAGCCAACATCCTGGTTGTCTGGGCAACTCCACATCCTTTCCCACTTAACGTATACTTTGGGACCTTAGCTGATGGTCTGGGCTGTTTCCCTCTTGACTACGGATCTTATCACTCGCAGTCTGACTCCCGCGGATAAGTCTCTGGCATTCGGAGTTTGACTGAATTCGGTAACCCTGTGGGGGCCCCTAGTCCAATCAGTGCTCTACCTCCAGGACTCTAGCCGCGAGGCTAGCCCTAAAGCTATTTCGGGGAGAACCAGCTATCTCCGTGTTCGATTGGCATTTCACCCCTACCCACACCTCATCCCCGCACTTTTCAACGTGCGTGGGTTCGGGCCTCCATTCAGTGTTACCTGAACTTCACCCTGGACATGGGTAGATCACACGGTTTCGGGTCTACGACAACGTACTATGGCGCCCTGTTCAGACTCGCTTTCGCTGCGGCTCCGCCTTATCAGCTTAACCTTGCACGTTATCGTAACTCGCCGGTTCATTCTACAAAAGGCACGCTGTCACCCGTTAATGGGCTCCAACTACTTGTAGGCACACGGTTTCAGGATCTCTTTCACTCCCCTTCCGGGGTGCTTTTCACCTTTCCCTCACGGTACTGGTTCACTATCGGTCACTAGGGAGTATTTAGCCTTGGGAGATGGTCCTCCCGGATTCCGACGGGGTTTCACGTGTCCCGCCGTACTCAGGATCCACTCAGGAGGGAACGAAGTTTCAACTACAGGGCTGTTACCTTCTTTGGCTGGCCTTTCCAGACCGCTTCATCTACCCCGTTCCTTTGTAACTCCATGTTGAGTGTCCTACAACCCCAGAGGGCAAGCCCTCTGGTTTGGGCTGATTCCGTTTCGCTCGCCGCTACTCAGGAAATCGCATTTGCTTTCTCTTCCTCCGGGTACTTAGATGTTTCAGTTCCCCGGGTCTGCCTTCTCATATCCTATGTATTCAGATATGGATACCATCCCATTACGGATGGTGGGTTCCCCCATTCGGAAATCCCCGGATCAATGCTTACTTACAGCTCCCCGAGGCATATCGGTGTTCGTCCCGTCCTTCTTCGGCTCCTAGTGCCAAGGCATCCACCGTGCGCCCTTTCTAGCTTAACCTTTAACCGAATCAGCTTTTCAGCTGAATCGTTTCACATGATCGTTAGATCATGGGTCTTGCATAATCAGCGCACAACTAATGAATTAGTTGGCTTTGTTTGGATGTTTCGTTATCTAGTTTTCAAGGAACATGGTCCGTGCGCACAAAAAAATGCGTCACATAACCTCTATTGTTTGAAAGAAACGATGTTCTTTCAAAACCAAACAAAAGCTCAGGTAAGTTCATGAGGCTACTAAGTGCACTCATGTCTCCATAGAAAGGAGGTGATCCAGCCGCACCTTCCGATACGGCTACCTTGTTACGACTTCACCCCAATCATCTGTCCCACCTTCGGCGGCTGGCTCCTAAAAGGTTACCCCACCGACTTCGGGTGTTACAAACTCTCGTGGTGTGACGGGCGGTGTGTACAAGGCCCGGGAACGTATTCACCGCGGCATGCTGATCCGCGATTACTAGCAATTCCGGCTTCATGTAGGCGAGTTGCAGCCTACAATCCGAACTGAGAGTGGCTTTTTGGGATTGGCTCGGCCTCGCGGCTTTGCAACCCTTTGTACCACCCATTGTAGCACGTGTGTAGCCCAGGTCATAAGGGGCATGATGATTTGACGTCATCCCCACCTTCCTCCGGTTTGTCACCGGCAGTCACCTTAGAGTGCCCAACTGAATGCTGGCAACTAAGGTCAAGGGTTGCGCTCGTTGCGGGACTTAACCCAACATCTCACGACACGAGCTGACGACAACCATGCACCACCTGTCACTCTGTCCCCCGAAGGGGAAAGTCCTATCTCTAGGATGGTCAGAGGATGTCAAGACCTGGTAAGGTTCTTCGCGTTGCTTCGAATTAAACCACATGCTCCACTGCTTGTGCGGGCCCCCGTCAATTCCTTTGAGTTTCAACCTTGCGGTCGTACTCCCCAGGCGGAGTGCTTAATGTGTTAACGTCAGCACTGAGGGTGGAACCCCCCAACACCTAGCACTCATCGTTTACGGCGTGGACTACCAGGGTATCTAATCCTGTTTGCTCCCCACGCTTTCGCGCCTCAGCGTCAGTTACAGGCCAAAAAGCCGCCTTCGCCACTGGTGTTCCTCCACATCTCTACGCATTTCACCGCTACACGTGGAATTCCACTTTTCTCTCCTGCACTCAAGTTCCCCAGTTTCCAATGACCCTCCACGGTTGAGCCGTGGGCTTTCACATCAGACTTAAAGAACCGCCTGCGCGCGCTTTACGCCCAATAATTCCGGATAACGCTTGCCACCTACGTATTACCGCGGCTGCTGGCACGTAGTTAGCCGTGGCTTTCTGGTCAGGTACCGTCAAGGTACCGGCAGTTACTCCGGTACTTGTTCTTCTCTGACAACAGAGCTTTACGACCCGAAGGCCTTCATCGCTCACGCGGCGTTGCTCGGTCAGACTTTCGTCCATTGCCGAAGATTCCCTACTGCTGCCTCCCGTAGGAGTCTGGGCCGTGTCTCAGTCCCAGTGTGGCCGATCACCCTCTCAGGTCGGCTACGCATCGTCGCCTTGGTGAGCCGTTACCTCACCAACTAGCTAATGCGCCGCGGGCCCATCTGTAAGCGTCAGCACAAGGCCGACTTTCAAAAAAGAAACAGGCGTTTCTCTTTATCATCCGGTATTAGCTTCGGTTTCCCGAAGTTATCCCCGTCTTACAGGCAGGTTACCCACGTGTTACTCACCCGTCCGCCGCTAACCTCAGAGAGCAAGCTCTCTTTGGTCCGCTCGACTTGCATGTATTAGGCACGCCGCCAGCGTTCATCCTGAGCCAGGATCAAACTCTCCAATAAAGTGTTTGATATAGCTCTTAAAGTTTAAAAATTGATGGGATTGTAAAATCCCTGACTTACCTGGCTTTTGTTTGGTTTTCAAAGAACATTTGCTACTAGTTAGTGTAGCTTAGCTATTATACCCATTAGAAGAGCGGATGTCAAGTACATTGCCCTTAAAAAATGGTGGGCCTAAATGGACTCGAACCATCGACCTCACGCTTATCAGGCGTGCGCTCTAACCAGCTGAGCTATAGGCCCAAAAATTAAATGGAGCGGGTGATGAGAATCGAACTCACGACCAGAGCTTGGAAGGCTCTTGTTTTACCACTAAACTACACCCGCGAAAAAGATGGTCGGGAAGACAGGATTTGAACCTGCGACCCCCTGGTCCCAAACCAGGTGCTCTACCAAGCTGAGCCACTTCCCGTTATGGCGCGCCCTGAGAGATTCGAACTCCCGACCTTTTGATTCGTAGTCAAACACTCTATCCAGCTGAGCTAAGGGCGCATATTATTTTATTTCTTTATTTAAATATTATATGAGAAGCTTTGGTGCGGTCGAGAGGACTCGAACCTCCACGGGGTTGCCCCCACTAGCCCCTCAAGCTAGCGCGTCTGCCATTCCGCCACGACCGCAAAGCAATTAAAGTTTTAAAAAATGGTGCGGGTGAAGGGACTCGAACCCCCACGTCATAAGACACTAGATCCTAAGTCTAGCGCGTCTGCCAATTCCGCCACACCCGCATGTGTGTTTGTGTTGCTATTATTAAGATGGTGAGCCATGAAGGACTCGAACCTTCGACCCTCTGATTAAAAGTCAGATGCTCTACCAACTGAGCTAATGGCTCATGAAAGATGGCTGGGCTAGCAGGATTCGAACCTACGAGTGACGGAGTCAAAGTCCGTTGCCTTACCACTTGGCTATAGCCCAATAATTTCATGTGTTGATGTATACTGTTTGAGAAAAAATGGCGGACCCGACCGGGGTCGAACCGGCGATCTCCTGCGTGACAGGCAGGCATGTTAACCACTACACCACGAGTCCATATTTATGTTTGTAAGAAAATCGTTTGTTTGGTTTTTTTCTAACGAAAACAACTTGGTGACCCGTACGGGATTCGAACCCGTGTTACCGCCGTGAAAGGGCGGTGTCTTAACCGCTTGACCAACGGGCCACAACTGGCAGAGAAGAAGGGATTCGAACCCTCGCGCCGCGTTAGCGACCTACACCCTTAGCAGGGGCGCCCCTTGAGCCACTTGGGTACTTCTCTGTAATTGGCTCCACAGGTAGGACTCGAACCTACGACCGATCGGTTAACAGCCGATAGCTCTACCACTGAGCTACTGTGGAATGTGTTTTTGAGACATTTAATATCATACTTTGTTCAGCCTCAAATGTCAATATGTTTTTTTGGAATTTATTTTGTCTATGTATGGACAAGATGTCTTTCAGCGACTTTATTAATCTAACACAGATCAGACTTTCTAGTCAACACTTTTTTAGCTTTAAGTTAAAATCAATTTCCCTCTGCATTTTCCGCATACATATTTAGCCGTATTGACCCTGCGCTTACGCTTATATTGCTGCTTGCAGTTTGAACATATATAAAGATATTTATACGGCTGTGTTTTCCTGGCTCCAGGCAATGCTTCGCAATAGCGCAGCCCGCCAACCTTCTTCAGAAGCTGCTTAAATTCCGGGTCCCGATGTTTATAGCCCCTGCCTTCCATGTGGAGATGGTAATGGCACAATTCATGTTTAATGATGCCTACGAGCGCTTCATAGCCGAACTCAGTCAGCTGCCTCGGATTGATCTCTATATCATGGGACCTCAGCAAATATCGCCCTCCAGTAGTTCTCAGCCGGGCATTAAAGCGGGCGGTATGCCGAAAGCGCTTTTGGAAAAAATCCTGTGAAAGATGTTCAACAAGATGTTGTAGATCCTTTTGTTCCATTTCTTTTCCTTTCTCCTTCTAAAAACAAAAAGTTGGTCACATCAACAAGCCATGAGACATAGACTAAATCACGCTTGAATAAGTGGAGGTTTTGTCTATGCCTACATGGTTTAAGAAGCAACTTAGAAAAGCCTACTATCAAAAAGACCGTTATCAGATCCGTCTTTTAAATCAATGCTGGTTTTTTTATAATCAAAAGAACTGCACGACTGAAAGCAACACTCTGCCATAAATTCAGCGAGGATTACTGGGCATCTGGCGGCAGCATAGTTAACGCCACTCTCCCTTTCGACAGATCGACACTGTCTACCCATACGGTGACAACCTGGCCGACACTCACGACATCCATCGGATGCTTCACAAAGCGTTTGGCCAGTTTAGAAATATGAACAAGGCCATCCTGTTTCACGCCAATATCTACAAAGGCCCCAAAATCAACGACGTTCCGGACGGTTCCTTCAAGTTCCATCCCTTTTTCCAGATCTTCAAGCTTTAGCACATCCGTTTTCAGCAGCGGCTTTGATAATTCTTCCCGGACATCCCGGTTGGGCCGCAATAAGCCGTCAATGATATCCTGAAGAGTCGGTTCCCCAATCGTTAATTTGGCTGCCATTGATTTTATATCAATGGTTTTCAGCTTGGATTTTAAATCGTCTGAGCCAATCTCCTGCAGTTCACTGCCTATTTCCTTTAAAAGCTGGAGTGTTTCTTTATAGCTCTCCGGGTGAATGGCTGTTTGGTCAAGCGGGTTTTTCCCGTCAGGAATCCTTAAGAAGCCGATACATTGCTCATAGGTTTTCGCACCGAGCCTCGGAATTTTTTTCAATTCTTCCCGCTTCACGAATTTCCCCTTTTCCTCTCTTACCTTTACAATGTTCTGTGCCACGGTCTTTGACAAGCCTGCTACATATTGAAGAAGGGACGAGGAAGCGGTATTCACATTAACACCCACCTGGTTCACGGCTGTTTCCACGACAAAGGTTAAAGATTCGTTCAGACGTTTTTGTGAGACATCATGCTGATACTGCCCCACACCGACAGACTTTGGATCAATTTTCACCAGTTCAGCGAGCGGATCCTGCAGTCTCCGAGCGATGGATATCGCACTGCGTTCCTCGACCTGCAGTTCGGGAAACTCTTCCCTTGCGATAGCAGAAGCTGAATAAACACTGGCGCCCGCCTCGTTTACGATGATATAAGAAACAGATTCCTCAATGCTTTTAATCGTATTGACAATGAACTGTTCCGTTTCTCTTGAGGCTGTTCCGTTTCCGATTGCAATGACATGTATGCCATACTTTGCGATCAGTTCTTTGACCACTGCTTCGGATTTTTGCACTTCCGACCTCGGCGGTGTAGGATAAATCGTCTGGATATGGAGCATCTTTCCGGTCTCGTCCACCACACCAAGTTTGCAGCCTGTCCGGTAAGCAGGATCCACACCGAGTACCATTCTTCCCTTTAATGGAGACTGAAGAAGAAGGTTCCTCAAGTTCTCAGAGAAAATGTGGATTGCCTGCTCTTCACCCTTATCCGTTAGTTCATTCCGGATATCGCGTTCAATAGAAGAAGCAATCAGCCTTCTATAGCTGTCTTCAATGGTCTCTTTTAGGAATGATACCACCGGTGAAGAGGGATTTTTAATTACAGTGCGATTGAGTCTTTCAATGATTTTCTCTGAAGGAGCCTCAATATCCACTTTTAGAACGTCTTCCTTTTCACCCCGGTTTACAGCAAGAATACGGTGAGGAACGATTTTCTGAACAGGCTCAGTGTACTCATAGTACATTTCATATACCTTTTTCTCGTCCTCTCCATTTTTCTTCAATGACGTTTGCAGCTTTCCTTCTTTATACGTCAGGTCTCTGATCCACGTTCTGATGGAAGCATCATCTGACAGCTGTTCGGCAATGATGTCTTGAGCGCCCGCAACAGCATCTTCCACTGTATGTACTTCTTTTTCCTCAGAAAGAAATTCCGAAGCTTTTTGCAGGACATCTCCTTGTGCAGGCTGGCTCATCATCCAGTCCGCGAACGGTTCAAGCCCTTTTTCCTTGGCTGCAGTCGCCCTGGTTCTTCGCTTTTGCTTGTAGGGACGGTATAAATCTTCTATCACTTGCAATTTTTTAGCCTTTGAAATGGCAACAGCCAGCTCATCCGTCAGTTTCCCCTGTTCCCCGATCAGCCTGAGAACTTCCTCTTTACGCTCTTTAAGGTTTTCGGAATAATGCCATCTATCCATGATTTCTTTAATTTGAACTTCATCCAGACCACCTGTCAGCTCTTTCCGGTACCTGGCAATAAAGGGGACCGTGTTGCCGTTTTTTAATAAATCGATAACGTTTACTACTTGTTTTTGTTTAACACCCAATTCTTTGGCAATGTCCAAATAGCCATTATCCGTTTTTTCGATTGTTCCTTCCAATAGAAGTACCCCTTTCATTACTGTAAAAATGACATCATATACTCTTCTAGTTTAACACTTTCCACACCTTTTAAGAAAACATGAGCCGGGCGCAATAAAAAAAGCATCCACGTTCGGATGCTCAATACCGCCACTCCTCCTCCTCCTGGATGCAGGAACCGTGAATGGAAGCATAATGTTTAGTAACAGACGGGCTTTCCAAAAAAATTTCTGTCCTTTTGGCAAGGCTGACGTAACGCACAATATAGTAAAAAGCGATAAAACCCAGGGTAATCCAAATCCAAAAACCAGGATTCAAAACGCATCACCCCTTTTCAATTAGTATATGGAGATCATTCATAATTACCACAAAAAAAAGCCGGGGCTCCATCGGCCCGGCTTATATTAGGCATGCGACACTTTTCCTACGAGACAGGTAGCATCATCAATTAATTTTTGAGAAAGGTTTCCAAGGTAAGCCGCAGACTCCTTTGGCGAAACCATATTTGTCAAGATGCTGCGGCTTTGCGTATGAATTTCCATTCCGTCAGAATAAATTATAAAAGCAGTCTGATTATCAAAAGGAAATTGCTGAATCTGAAATTTTCGGGGGTTTCCAGAGAGAAATCCCACAGTCGGAAGGGGATAAATTAACTTACGGTCTTTTCCGGCCATCATAAAGCGGATGTTTCCAACACCAGCATAAATCACTGCCTCCTGCCGGAAATCAATCTTAAAGATGGAAAGAACCGCTCCGCGAGTCCCTTTCAGCTCCTCATTACACACCCTCATGAGTTCCTCAACATCTAATTGATGATTCTGCTCAACTGCATTAACAGCTGCCTGAGAAGCAGTTCTTGCCAAACTCCCGCTCCCTAGCCCATCTGCTACTGCACAAATAAAATAATCACGGGTTTCCGTGACATAAAAACTATCTCCGCATAGATCATTACCATTCTTAGGCTTTTGAAAGGAAGAGACAGTTATTTTGTCATAGGAATAGTCCTGGATCATTTTAAAGCCTCCGATGGTTCAACGCGAATTGCTTCCCGAAGTTTTTCAAGTGCTCTCCTTTGAAGGCGAGAAACATGCATTTGAGAAATTTCAAGCCGTTCTCCTGTTTCTTTCTGGCTTAGATTTTCAAAATACGTACATTTCAAAATTTCTTGTTCTCTTTCAGAAAGAACAGCGAACGCCTTCTGCAGCAGCATTCTTTTATCGATCTGGTCAAAGCCGGCATCCTGAGATCCGACAAGATCCAGCAATGTTACTGTGCTACCTTCTTGATCTGCTTCAATTGAACTGTCGACAGAAAGAGCTTGATAACTTTTGCCCATCTCCATCGTCTCCAGTACTTCTTCCTCCGTGACCTCCAAGAAGTCGGCAATTTCCTGGATTTTCGGAGAACGCTGAAGCTGGTTCGTCAGTTCTTCTACGGCTTTTTTAATACGCGGTCCAAGTTCCTTAATCCGTCTCGGTACGTGGACACTCCAGGTCTTATCCCGGATAAAGCGTTTAATTTCACCAATGATGGTAGGAACCGCAAACGATTCGAATGAACGGCCAAATTCAGGATCATACCTGCGGAGTGCAGCCAGCAGTCCAATCATCCCTACCTGTACTAAATCATCATGAATGCTTTTGCCCTTTGAAAACTTTCGGGCGAGTGAATGGACAAGGTCTTGGTATTGATGTACAAGCTTGGTTTGAAGAATTTCATTTTGCGGATCGTTCTGAAGCTCATCGATCCACTTATATACTTCTTCCTTATTGCGTAGGTGCTGGTGAGGTCCTGTCGACATTTTCCTCCACCTCATCTCTGTGAAGATACTTCGTCATCATTACGATCACACCCGCTTCACCGCTGATTTCCACTTTATCCATCAATGATTCAATTAGGAAGAGGCCCAGGCCTCCTTCATTCAATTGTTCCACGGATTTCCCTTCTACAGGTCCGAGTGATTCGTTCATATCATCATAATCAAAGCTCTTGCCATGGTCTACAACCATAATTTCGAGCCGGTCTTCATATACGCCACAGCCAATCCGGATTTGTCCTTTTTCCGTTTCTGTGTACGCATGATTAACTGCATTCGTACAGGCTTCCGAAACGGCAATTTTGATATCTTCAATTTCGTCAAAAACAAAACCCATCCGGTTGGCGATACCAGATATCGTCAGACGCACCACACCGACATAGTCGGGTTTGGCGGGTACTGTCATTTCGATAAAATCAGAGGCTTTATTCATCTGGCCTCCCCCTTTACCTCATTGTCTATATCCATTACCTCAGTCAGGCCGGTAATTTCAAACAATCGTTTAACTCTTTCGGTCATTCCTCGAAGCTTCAGCGAACTGTCATTCTTCTTGGTTGATTTCAATGCTCCGACAAAAATTCCAAGGCCTGTACTGTCCATATAATCAATGTGCTGAAGATCAATCATGATTTGTACATTTTTCTCCTCTGTAAGAGGAACCAGCACTTCCTTAAGTTTTGGTGCAGTGTATGCGTCTACTTCTCCAGCTAATATTAAATAGTGAACTCCATTAGTTTCTTCATGTTTAATTTGCAGATTCATTTTTTTCCCCCCAGGATGTTATCATAAACCCATAAAATGATTTACCCTTTTTCAAAAACGGTTAAACCATTCTTTTTAGAATAATAAGTGTAAAGTCATCTCTTAGTTCAAATTCCTGAAGTCTCTCCAGCTCTGTAAACACACAATCGACAATTTCCTGAGCCGGTTTATGCATATTCTCACGGATCAGAGAAACAATCTCATCTCTTTCGATGAACCCTTTGCTAGTCCGGCACTCTGTCACGCCATCGGAAAGAAGAATAATCATATCACCCGGATCGAGCTGTTTTTCATATTCCATATATTTGGTCGTTCGGGAAACACCCAAAACGAGACCCTTGGCAAACATGTCTTCAAACTCGTCGCCTTCCGCTTTATAAAAAAAACCGGGCTCATGTCCTGCACCGGCAAAATGAAACTTATGGACATCTGTGTCATACAGCCCATAAAGCATAGTAATAAACATGTTCGGGTGCACATTCTGTTCAACGACTCTATTTAAATTTTCAAGCAGGAGATTAGGCTGCATACGCTGTTCAGGCAAGCTGTCCATGGCATATTTAATCATGGACATACATAGCGCTGCCGGTATTCCCTTGCCGATGATATCAGCTACTGCTACGCTGATTGATTTATCGTCTTTTACAAAATTAAAGTAATCTCCGTTCATCTTCTTGGCCGGAACACTGATCACTCCAATATCCAGAGAATCCACCTCTGGCACATCACTGATCAGAAGTGTCTGCTGCATGCTCGCAGCGACTTCAATTTCAGATTCAAGCTGGCGCTGCCGTGTCCTTAAGCTCTGATGCTCACGGTAAGCAAACCCATACCCGATCATGACTTCCAGAAGAAAATCAAAAGAGTCCTTCATTCCATCCGTCATGTCGGGAAAAAGCTCATTCATCACGTTAACGTGATGGCTGATCACATCTTCGGGAGAGATCTGCTGCTCGATCAGCTTCCTGCTGAATTGCTGCCCTTTATATAGGGCGGTCTCGCTTTTGCCTTTAAGATAGGTAGTCAGCAAGTCTTTATATCGATCTATAATCATTTCTCTTTCGTTCATTGAACGCCTCCTAACGAAGCCACTTCGTAGCAAGGATCTCTGTCCCGCTGTCCAGCGTTGAATCAATGGAAAACTCGTCCATTAAACGCTTGACCCCAGGCAACCCTGCCCCTAGTCCCCCAGAAGTCGTGTATCCATCTTGCATAACCTTTCGGATATCCCGAATCCCAGGACCGTTATCAACGGCGATGATCCGGAGTCCTTTCCTGCCCATTTGTTCAACCGGCTCCAGACAAATTTTTCCGTTGCCGGCATACAAGTAGATGTTACGTGCCAACTCAGAAATGGCGGTTGTAATCCGCGCCTGATCCACATTGCCGAATCCCAGTTCTTTTGCCATGTTTCTGCCTAACTGCCGGGCACTGACGATATCCCATTCATTGCAAACTTCTACACAGGATTGGATGTCCATACTCATCCCTCCAGTTCCAGTCGCAATTTATCAAGCCCTTGTTCAAGATCAAGCGCCGTCGGAACCTCTCTCATTGAAATCCCTAAATCAATCAGTGTAATTGCAACTGCAGGCTGAATACCAGTCAAAACCACTTGTGCTCCCATCAGTTTTGACATACGGACGACATCTCCTAATACTTTGGCAATAAAGGAGTCGATCATATCTACGGATGTCAGGTCAATTACTACACCTTTGGCTCCGGTGTCATGAATCTTATTAAGCAGATCTTCTTGAAACTGCAGAGCTGTCTGATCGTCGAGCTCTACTTGAATCGTAATAAGAAGATACTCATGCAGTTTCAAAATAGGAATCCTCATTTTCCCCACTCCCTATTTATCCTTAACGATTTGTTGGTTTGTAATTTCCAGAGCTCTTTCCATCCCTTTTTGCAGTGTGCTTTTCGTAGGAAAAAGGCTTAAATCAATGCCAAGACTAACAATGGTCTGGGCGATTTCCGGTCTGATTCCGACCAGAATACAAGTGGAGCCCAGCAGCCTGACTGCATCAGCGGCCTGGATAATATGGTGAGCAACCATTGTATCGACAACGGGAACACCTGTAATATCAATAAGAACGACTTGAGAACGGTATTGAATCACTCCCTCGAGCAGGTTCTCCATAATCAGCTTTGCGCGTTCTGTATCGATGGTTCCAATCAGCGGCATAACACTAATATGCTGAAATACCGGAATAAGCGGTGCTGATAATTCAAGCAACGCTGACTTTTGAATAGAAACGGTACGTTCCCATATCTGAGAAGAATTTTGAACTACTGAATTTAAAATAGGATCCATCCAGCGGTCTACTTCCCTGTATATATCTATTGCTGTATCCTTTTGAATATCTTCCTCAATAATAATCTCCAGAACAATCCTTCGAAACGTCTGAAGACCTTGTGTTAAATATTCAAGCGGCATGTTCGTCCGCAATACTTTATCGAAAAAACGTCCCAATGTTCCATCAGTTGAAATATCGCCCTGGCTGATATGATGAATCAGCAATGATAAAAATTCCTTGTTCAGCTGATTGTACATGTGGGGTGTCATTACGCTTGTCTCACTTTTGAAAGCATTAAGCTCCCTGGACCAAAGCTCATCTATTTCGTTGCGCTTACTTAAGATAATATTGATGATGGCCGCGTTCATTCTATACCCCCTTACGATCGGTACACTATATTTATTATTCCATTTCTCACTCATTCTTGCAATCTTTTGCTATATAGTTCGCCGGCAATTCCCAAAAGCTGTGCTTATTTACATTAGTAAAGGGTTTCCAATTAAAAAAACTGCCAATTCCCAGGGAGAAACGGCAGTTTGTTTAAAAGTCTATAAGACCGAGACTGATTTGTAACGCTTCATCAACGCGACGCATCATCTCATCATCAAGATGCGTGATTTTGTCGGTCAGCCTTTGTTTATCAATCGTACGTATTTGCTCCAGCAAGATAACAGAATCCCGTTCGAATCCATATTTCTTCGCATTGATCTCAACATGCGTCGGCAGTTTTGCCTTTTGGATTTGAGCGGTTATGGCTGCGACAATAACAGTAGGACTAAATCGGTTACCGATATCATTTTGAATAATCAAAACCGGTCTGATTCCCCCTTGTTCCGATCCAACTACAGGGGAAAGGTCTGCAAAGTAAACGTCTCCGCGTTTTACGATCAAAGGGCTACACCCCGCTAACTAAGCGGTCTAAGGTAATTTCAGCTTCCTCCTCTAAAAGAAAGGCTTCTGATGCAATGTTCAAATTGATTTTTGCCATTTCCATATAACCCTGTCTCATAGATTCACGAATGTGACGTTTCTTCTTCTCGCGGATATACATCTTAGTCGCCTGATGTATAAATTCGCTGCGGTCCAAATTCTCATTCTTAATCATCCGGTCTACCTCATTGATAATCTGTTGAGGAAGACTAATTACGATCCTCTTTGTGTTAGCCAATTCGGACACACCTACACCTCCAGAGCAAAGCTTATCTACGATTTGCTACGATCATTCTTAACCAAATATAATCTTATCACTTAAGATAAGGGTTTGCAAAACGATTTCAAAGTAAATATTCTTCAAGATTTTTAATAGTCCTGCTAATATTCTGCTAAAAATTTAAAATTACATTCATTTTTTCTAAAATTCGACCTTACTTTTTGTAAACACGGGGGACACGAGATGTAATTAAACACGGAATTTCGTAGTTTATCGTACCGATTTGAGCGGCAAGATCATCAATAGAAATCTTTTCGTCCCCCTGGCAGCCGATTAACGTAACAAGATCACCGACCTTCATCTCATGGGGAAGGCGGATCATGCATTGGTCCATGCAGATCCTTCCTGCGAACGGAACTTTCCTGCCCCCAGCCAGTGCATGACCTTTTTCAGCATAGCGTCTCATCCAGCCGTCGGCATAGCCGATCGGAAGCGTGCCAATCCACTCTTCCTCCTTGGCGGTATAGGTGGCGCCATAGCTTACCGTATCTCCCCGTTGAACTTTTTTTACATGAACAAGCCGGGTATGCAGGGAAAAGGCTTCCTTTAACGGAATAGGAAGTACGCTTTTCACTTCCTCTGAAGGAGCGAGTCCATACATCGAGATTCCGATTCTTGCAATATTAAAGACTCTGTCAGGGAACCTTAGAGAGGCCGCACTGTTTCCGCAATGGATAAAGAGCGGTGCTGCACCCGTTTCACCGATCCATTCCAAGCTTCGCGCAAACCTTTCAAATTGTTTGTCCACCAGATCAGATTCCAGTTCATCCGCCGTGGCAAAGTGGGTAAACACGCCCTCCAGGCAAAATTGGGGAACTTCCTCTATTTTCAAGGCCAGATTCTTCGTTTCCTCTGGTTCTCTCGTTCCAATCCGTCCCATACCCGTGTCAATTTTAAGGTGGAGGTTGACCTTCTTCTCTCCTTGAAGATAAACTGAAGCCTCATCGACCCAGTCCGCTTGAAAAACGGTAAGTGAAATATCATTTTCCGCTGCAAGTGCCGCATCTACCGGCCTGGTCCGGCCCAGTACAAGAATTGGTGCCTGTATGCCTTGTTTTCGAAGAGACAGTGCTTCATCCAATAATGCAACTGCAAGATAGGTTGCCCCTGCTTCAAGTGCCGTTTTTGCGACAGGCAGCGCTCCGTGTCCGTATCCATCCGCTTTCACTACGGCCATAATTTCCGTTCGGTCTGGAAGCAGGCCGCGGAATGAGCGAATATTCTCTTTGATGCTGGACAAATCAACCTCTGCCCAAGTGTCTCTGTAAAACTCCCGAGTATCCAAACTTATCCGTCCCATCTATCTATATCTTCTTCTTATATTAATTCGTCTATTCGTTATTCTACAACATTCATCCTATTTCCGTAAGGGCAAATACAGAATAAAAAAGGCTGATTCACAAAATGCGAAATCAGCCAAATCCTTTTAACTTTATTATTTTGAGCCTTGAGCGGAAACCGAACGCGCAATGGCCATCAGTTCTTCCTGATCAAGCGAATTGGATGCAAGGAAAAAATCCACTCCCTTATACGTCCATGATATCGACTTATCATTCATCGCTCCAACGGTGTAGCCCAGATCAACGGGTTCTCCGCCAGGCATGGTCAGCCTTTCTGGTTTTCCGGCAGTTGTCTGAACGGCTTCATTTTTTCTTTCAATCAATGTAAATGTTTTTTTATTATTTTCATCCGAGAAACTGAGAACAACTTGTTTGCCGTCATGCACGCTAACTTCCTTTTCATTGGTCAATTCGATATTCCCAGGGCCGCTGTACTTCGGATACAATACTTCCATCGCCTTTTGGTCACTTTTCTGGCTCATCGCCGGCAGTTCCAGCTGTGCTCCTGTCATGTTAGTCTCCATGTCAAAAGCGCCCTTATCAAATTTAGCATCGAACTTCACATTGGAGAATTGCAGCTTCACCAGTTCCTTTGCATCCTTATCCATAACTCTTACTGTTTTCGGAGCCAGATCTTTATTCAGCGTTATCTCCTGCTGATACAGGTTTTTATTTTGATAGTTGGTTTTCGTATGGAAAACATACGAATTCTCCATCGCTTTAAATCCTCGATCCGTATCATTCAGTATGTCTGCTGCCAGAGACTCGAACAAATAGACCTGACTGTTATTTTCCGGCCAGTCGCTTTGGAATCTGAAGCTTTTATTCAGAGCAGGCGTTAAAACAAAAACACCTTCTTTATTCCTTAGGATCATCTGGCTTTGATCCTTCTTGGCGTTTTTTAGATTCACACGATAGAAGTTTGGTTTCTTATGCCACACTTCCAGCTGATACTGAATTGGTTTCTCGCCCGTATTCAGTGTCATGACGGCATCTGCTTTGTATCCCGTCATTTCCTCCATCTTCTTATCCAGCGACGTTACTACATCTTCCTGGCTTTTCGCTCCGCAGCCCGCCAATCCGAATATGAATAGAAACGCCATCAAGGTTATTGACAGTGTCTTCTTCATGTTCTTATCCCCTTTGCCCTTTATTTTACAAAGGAAGGGCACCCTGTATTTACGCTCTCAACCACGCAAACAGGATGTCCTTCCTGACCGCATTACAATATATGTGGGCAAATGGGACAATATGCAGACTAGCATGACGAGCTCTGAAAATCGAAGCTTATTCCGGAGCAGTTTCCAGCACGACTTGTGCCACAGCAAATTCTTTGGAATGTGAAATGGAAAGATGGGCGATCCTATCCGTTCCGCCGAATATGACAGGCTTCCCGTTATCATTTTTCGCAATCTCGATATCCTGCCACGACAGATGCTTCCCGATTCCCGTTCCCATTGCCTTTGCATAGGCTTCCTTGGCAGCAAAACGCCCCGCCAGAAATTCAGCCTGCCTTCTTCCCTTTAAAACGCCATACGCCTCAAGCTCTTTTTTAGTGAGGATCCGATTGGGAAAACGAACTTGCTTCTGGCAGACCTCTTCTATCCTTGCAATCTCCACAATGTCAATTCCTGTGCCAATAATCATCATTGCTTCCTTTCTACGGCTTTCGTATTTCTTATTTGTATTGCCGTTGTGCTAAGATAAATATACTACATACAGGTGGTGATGCTGGTTGTTTGTAAGGGAGGAAAATTTCAAGACTTTTATCAGGCTTTATCCTGTCATTTCAATCCTGACAGCTCTTCATTTGATCGTTTTTCTCCTGCTTAATATTGGACCGCAGGCGGACTTTCTTTATTATTATTTTGCCGGCTCTAACTATTACATCTCCCAGGGAGAATATTGGAGGCTCGCTACACCGATCATTACACACTCCAGCCTTACGCACGTGCTCTTCAATTCATTTTCACTCGTTATTTTCGGGCCTGCCCTTGAGAGAATTCTTGGCAAAGGCAAATTTCTGATCGGATATTTTGGCGCCGGCATTATTGCAGATATCGCAACCTATTTTATTCTCCCCCTTAACTTTGCCCATATCGGAGCATCAGGTGCTATTTTTGGGCTGTTCGGCATCTATCTTTATTTGATGTATGCACGGAAAGAATATTTAGTAGGGGCAGCCAACAAACAGATATTGCTTGTCGTTCTGGTCTTCAGCTTAATCACCACGTTTACCAGCGAAGGAATTAATATTTACGGCCATTTATTCGGCCTCATTGCCGGCGCTGCCCTGGCACCCGTCTTAATGGCATTTGTGCCAAGGCAAAAATTCCGGTAAAACAGCGAAAAGGGGCTGTCCAAGAAGTCTGTAAGCTGTTGATTTTCGTTCCAGGCTGCTCGCTTTTACCGGCGCGAGCTCCTACTTTCGCGGGGCGTGCGGTGAGCCTTACCGGCGTGAACGCCTACTTTTTGGCGCAAGCACCGGCGGGAGTCTCACCTGTCACGCTAGTCCCGCAGGACAAGGAAAGCTTCGGCAGCGTTATATCACACAAAGAAAATGTGAAGTTCATTTTCGAGGAGTCTCGCATCTTCCACTTCAATTAACTTTTCATTGAAGATTTTTCAAGCCAAAAAGGGGCTGCCTGAAGGTCAATTTTCGACTTTCTGGACAGCCCCTTTTTATAGGTGCTTTTTCATGGCCTCCTGCAGCATCGATAAAAAGTAGAATTCCTCATCTGCCATCTGCATTCAGCTCTTTTATTTGTTTCGCATGTTCAGGCTTTACTCCGACAATGACTGCTTCAATCCCGCCCATATAGGATAAGGCAGTGAACAAGCTTTCCATCTGCTGCAGCCCTTCACGTGTAATAGAGCCTGCACCGGTAAAATCGAACAGCATCGTGTCCAGGTCATGCTTATACGCGCTTTTCAGCGTATTCGTCTGACAGTAGGAACGATTGCTGCAAGCTCCTGAAGTATAACAAAACACTGCAGCTTCATCTAGGGATTTCCATTAGAAGGATATTAAAGGGGAACTATGTGAGTACTGCGGCATAAAAAAAGAGAGGAGATCCTCTCTTTACGTATACATACACTTTTTTAATTGGTCAGCGACATGATCGCGGTCATCATCATTAAAATAAACACCGTCACTACAAGTATCCTGATTTTCGTATTAATATCCATAAAAACCCACCTATCAGCACCCTTATTTATACTTCTACTATATTTCTTTCGATTCAACTGCCGAATTTATGATGATTTCAGAAGAAAACACCCTCCAAAGAAGGTGTTATTTAATAAACGTATAGTTCTTCTCCAGCCTTTTCATCCGCTGTTCTTTTCTCTTTTTCTTTTTCATGCGGACGATCACCATGCAGGAGACAAGCAGTAGAAACAGGCTGTAGAAGAAGACTGCCGTCCTTGTGGTTAACTGCAGCGGCGTTATTTCTTTTACCTTTTCTACCGTGCTTGAAGCCACTTTGCTGGCTGCTTTTTTGGGGCTTGGATGAAACAGCTGAACTGCGGCCAGCTCATTTCCTTTGCTGTTCTGCACCGTTAATTCCCCGTTTGAAGAAACATTCTTTGTATAATTCTCCCCCATAGGGAGTGTAAATTCAAGGTCCCTTTTCAAGGCATGTTCTTTTCCGGCAGAATCCTCAATCATGGTTCCTTTGGAAATTTTCTGCCTCTGAAAATGGTTAAACCCGTATTCGAAAAGTGAAATGGTATCTCTGTAAGACGCCTTAGCCGTCGGAGCTTTTAAGACCACCGCAATAAAATCCATTCCATTTCTGGACACCGAGGTGACAAGCGTGTGTTTCGCCTGACTGACATAGCCGTTTTTGACCCCTGTCGTGCCCGGGTAGTCCCATAGCAGACGATGATGATTCACAAGGGTTGTATTCCAGCCCTTTACGTGCCAAGGGAGATCTTTTATACTCACAATTCTTTGGAATTCCTTATTTTTCATGGCGACTTGAGTGATCTTGGCCATATCTTCTGCTGTTGTATAATGATCAGGATTAAATAATCCGTTCGGCGTCTCAAAATGGGTATGCGTGGCTCCTGCCTTTTTCGCAAATTCATTCATTTTATCGGCAAATGAAGGCACATCTCCTGCAAGATATTCCGCAATTGCTACAGCTGCGTCATTTCCGGAGTTCACGATCATTCCCTCAACAAGCTTTTTTAAAGGAAGCTGTTCTCCCTCAGATAAATAGACCCTTGTTCCATCTGTCAGGGTCGCATTTTTACTAATGGTTACCATTTCATCCATTTTACCGGACTCGATGGCAAGGATTGCCGTTACAATTTTAGTGATACTTGCAGGATACATCTTCTTGCTGTCCTTTTTATTATAAAGAACGTTCCCGGTTTTCTGATCAATCAGGATGGCACTCTGGCTTTTTACTTTCGGTGCTTCGCTTGTGCTGGCGTGCGCCGGTACCGTTGGTGCCAGAATTCCAGATAATAAACATAAGGACATGATGGTTTGAAAAATTTTCTTCATTCGCCGCTGACAACTCCCGTCTACATACTCCCTATAACATTTCGAACGAAATATCCTACTATTAATGGTAAGTTGGTTGGTTTTTAATTAAAAATTTTTTTCCAATAGTTTTGGATTCGACAAAAGTAGTCAAATCTTTTTTTCTATCGGATTTTTGCGGCAATTGTTTATATTTATTTTTTATGGGAGTGTGTATTTATTTAAACGGGTGTTTTTTTCTGCGGCTTTTTAAAAGGTCTCCTGTCCACCCTTTCATCCTGAGCCATATGTAGATACTGATGATAGATAAACCGATGAGACCGAGTGCCCAAGCATAACCCGTTTTCCAATCGAGCTCGGGCATGTTCTTGAAATTCATACCCCAGATTGAGCCGAGCATCATACCCGGAGTGAAGATAACGGTCATAACCGTGAGTGTCTTCATAATTTCGTTTCCTCGATGTGAAGAAAGAACTTCTTCAAGGTTGATCATTGTATCTATATCTTGTTTGTAATGGCTGATCAGATTCAGTGTACGTTCGATCCTGACGCACGTCCTCCTGTATTCTCTCGTTTCTGTAATGTCATCTAAAAATGCTTCTTCCGCTGCCAGCTTAATTTCCTCAACTGGTATGGTCAGGTCTGTCCAAATTAATAATTCCTGGCGCAGATCATAAATGCGTTCCAGCAGATTTTGATTATTATTTTTCTTCATATCATGCTGAAGGGTTTTCAGCCTGTGCTCGAACTCATCGATTCCGTCGAGATAGTTGTTCAGCACTTCGCCAAGCAGGATAAAAAAGCCTTCTGCCGCTGTTTCGCATCGATGCATCTGTTCAAGCATGCCTTTTTTCTCTGTCCGGATCAGCTTCGTAACATCCAGCCCTACTGTAACAAAATAATTTTTTGTTACGTAGAAATGAAAGAAATCATTGTTATATTCATCTTCTCCCAGATCATCTTTTTCATAGATAAGGCAGCCGTTCAGGACAGGATTGCCGTCGTGCTCTATTCTTAAATAATTGCTTGTTTCTTCTTTTATATTGTTGATCCAGTGAGAACTATCCGGCAGCTCGTGAACCATGTTCTTGAGGTATTGCGCCTTTTGTCCAGCTGACTCTATTTCATACCATTTCCACTTCGCTAAAAATTGATGGTTCACAAGATCTCTTCCTTTCCTGACCGCTGCTACATCTCAAAATCTCCGGCTCCTTTTTTCCTCGCCCAGGCCAAACAGTGCTGCACAAGCATTTGGCGCAACTGGCCCTCCCCGGACATGGTACATAAATGGGTGATGAGAGCCCTCGGCTTTTCAGTTAAGGAAACGGGATCTTTCTTGTTGAGCCGGACAACCGCATAACCATGAAGAACTCCCTCTTCTTCCGCAGCAAACACCCCGACATCTTCACGTTCCAACGCGGAGACCCATTGTTCTTTTGACCATTCATCCATTAAATTATCCGGATTTCCTACTAATTCCTTCATATTTTGAAAATCAGCAGCCGTGCCCTTTCGAATAGATCTGCTCATTTTTCTCCTCCCCTAACATTTTTTCTAAAAAGAGACCGGTTCAGCCATTTCAATTAAAACAGGCCGGTCTTCCGGAAAAGAGAGAATTAACCGGCCAATTTCTTCTGCCGTTTTCCAGGAGATTTCATGGATCAGCTGGTCGGGGTCCTGTATAGCCGGAACACCCGAAAGAATAGTTGCCTCAAAGTAATGTACCTCAACTTCAATGCCATATGTTATACACTTTTTAATGAAAAGACGGCTGCCCACTTTTACCCGATAACCTGTTTCCTCCCAAAATTCCCGGGCACAGCATTCTTGAAACGTTTCCCCGGGTTCAACCTGCCCGATGGAACGCTCCATCCCTTTTCTTCCCCAATCTGACCTTTGCAGCACCATGACGATTTTGTTTTCTTCGTTTCTGCAAATTCCCGCCGCTCCATACCAGACTGCGTCCATCCTTTATCATTTCTCCTTTATTAGAGCTTCATGTGAGGAGTATGTGCAACTTCCAGCACATATCCGTCAGGATCTCTGAAGTCTACCGTATAATATCCCTTTGAATAGCGGGGTACTTCAACAGGGCCCCTGATCATCTCTGCACCGGCTTCCTGCAGATAGCTGCCGACACGATCAACCACATCGCGTGAGACTGCCTGAAAGCAAATGTGCCTTGGCCCTGCAGAATCAGTACGCGGAACGTCGGCCTCCTTTAAATAGATCTCGATATGTCCAGAGCTGAACATGCCTTTCCCGATCTCTTTCCACCCAATCAAAGCAAACAGCGTTTCATAAAATTTCAGAGATTCTTCCATCGAGTTCACCCAGAATTCAATATGGTTGATTCCAGGGATCCATTCTCTTTCTTTCACGTATCTCCCTCCTTTCCAAAGCATGTTCATTCATTAGATAACCTCTTCTTCCGAATAAGAAAAAATCCTGCAGTATCACCACCGCAGGATTGAACATTATGTGTATTTGATTTAAGAAATCTTTCGGCTTTCAACGATTTTACGATTCGTATGGTCCCAAGTAAACAAGGTTTTGCTGTCTTGCTGCAAGAGAGAAAGCGAGCGGCTCGTACATTCCACCACTTGCGAGTTTGGAATTGCATGTGTGAACTGTTCACCGGTATGCAGATTAACATACACAATCTTTTCCGTTTTCCCTGTGGCAAGATCCAATTCATACACCATGATCTCATCCTCTACATGATAGAGTGTTCTCGGCGATATACTCAGCGGATATTCTCTTACCACTTTCTCATTACTGTTCAAGACAATGATTTTCTTTGGATCGCCGTTTAGAATGGGAGCCGCTGAAATGTAAACCTCATCCTTAATGCAAAGGATATCGGTAGGTGCCATATTCTTTCCCAGGTTCACCCTTTTTTTCTTATTGTCTTTAATGACGTAGAGGACAGCTTGATCTTCCTCTACAATATAACAGGAAACATAAATGGCTCCTTGGTTCTTCTCGACTTCCCACAGGTAACCGTTCACTTTCCATTCTTTTATAAGCTTCGGCTGTTCCTTTGAGAAAATAAGAAGCGAGCCTTTAGACCCATCACCTTCACAAGCGATGACAACACTGTCATCAAACTCATAAAAATTCGGTCGGCCGTTGACTTTATGTGAGATGAGCCTGCCATTTTCATGGTCAAAGATATAGATGGTGTGCCGTTTGTTTTTTGTATCCTGGGCTTTGGCAAACCAGTAATTTTTTTTATTATCCATGAACACATCAGTATATGGAGTAGAGTCATCAAGTTCGCTGGCTGAAGGCTTTCCGGCTGAACCTGGATCATTTGAGACATATAGCAGCTCCTGGATGTCCGATTCTTGCGCTGATAATGTATACATTTTCGCCATTATGTTCTCCTCCATTTCTTTATGGCCGGTTATAACTTTCTTACCATCCGGACAAGTCTTTGAAATTATTTTAATTGTGTAATTCTAGCAAAAACTGATTATTTTCTGTTATATTTATCTTAACAGACTATTCTGTAGGTATGTATTGGGAAAAGTAGTAGTATTGGTACGTGATGAGTAGGGGGTTAGCATGACAATTTTCCCAAGTTCGGAAAGGGGGATTTTATGGTCGGTCAGAGAATAAGATATTATAGAAAAACCAAAGGCCTAACCCAGGAAGAACTGGCTCAGGGAATCTGTTCTGTTTCCTACTTGAGTAAGATTGAGAAAGGGGATGCGAAGTCCAGCGAGGAAGTCATTAATCTCCTATGTGAACGTTTAGGTATTTCGCCCGAGGAAGTCGACAGCAACGAGATCCTCGAACTGCTCAATGAGTGGAATATGATGATGGTGAATCGTCGGTTTGAGGAAGCGGATGATTTTTTTGAGAAAGTTCAGGAAAAAATGCAAATCGTAAATGAGCCTGAGCTTATTTTGAGGTATGAGTTGTTTTTGGCGAGGTATTATATTGTTACGGCAAACCCAAACATAAATGCAGCCAGCAATCTTTTATTAAAAGTTAATAATCTAAAAGAGCAACTTACGCCTGAACTTTTATTCTATTTTAATATTGTTTCGGGCAGCCTTAATATTAATCAAAATAATCATAAACTTTCAATACAATTTTTCAAAAAAGCTGAAGACATTTACAATACAACAAACAGTAATATTAACGAGAGTGATGTTGCAGTATTGTACTATTTAACCGCCCTTGCCTATGGTTACTTGATGCGTATAAGCGCAGTCAATTCTTATGCCTTTAAAGCGATAGGAATTTTTGATAAAGAATATAATTATAGTAGAAGTGCGGATTGTCAAATATTGCTAGCTATTAGCTACAGAAGAGTTCAAAATTACGATCAAGCAGAATATCACCTTAATCAAGCTTTAAAATATTCTAGATCGTTTCATGATAATTTCACCTCAGGTGTTATTTATCATAACCTCGGCTATGTTTTTTCTTGTAAAAAAGAACATCTTAAAGCTGTAGAATTTTTTAAAAAAAGTCTTTTTTATAAAGAGAAAGATGGGGACCCTGAACGTATAGCTGGAACCAGTTATATGCTGGCTCAAGAATTTTTTGAACTTCAGGATTTTGAACAGGCCCGACAGTGGATAAAAAAAAGCTTTGATAACTTGGGTAATAATACGACTAGTGATTTTTATTACCATTTGCAAATATTAAATTATAGAGTTGAAGGTTCGGAATATACCTGGTCAGAGTTTGAAACATTTGTTAGTAAAGAAGCTATACCTCATTTTGAAAAAAGAAATATGTGGGAATATGTTTCGCTTTATTCTGAACTGCTTGCTGATTCATATTTTGATCAAAGCCAATATAAAAAGGCAAGTTTGTTCTATAGAATATCAAATAATAGTAGAAAAAAGATATTTTAATGGAGGAATTTTTCATGAAAAGAGTTATTACTGGTTTTTTGATACTAACATTTATGTTGGCTTTAGCTTTCCCTATTTTTAAAAACAGCGCATTTGATGAGCTTCCTAAAACAATCGTGAAGCTTACTGCCTTTGATGAACTTCCTAAAACAAGCCCTAAACTTGTAGCTTTTGATGAGTTACCTGACTTGGGCGCTAGCAGTTGCTGAGTATATATTTTGAGCCGCTTAGGCTCTTTTTTCATCTCCCAATATATACATTCGTACCAACTGGAACAATTCTGGACAATTCGAGCACATCTCTGTTAAACATTCTGATGCATCCTTTTGATACATTTTTTCCGATGGATGACGGGTTGTTGGTTCCATGAATCCCATAGTGGGGCGCTGAGAGGCCCATCCACATGGCTCCAAACGGGCCGCCTGGATTAGGCTGTTTATTAATAATTCGATACGTACCCACTGGGGTCGGGCTCAGCATTTTACCCACTGCTATAGGATATCGCTTGATTGTCCTTCCGTTTTGCAATAAAGCAAGTCTCTTGCGGCCAACCGATATTGAAATTTCATACGCCAATTGAGCCACCTCCACTCTTACAGTATGTAAATGGAGGTGGTTCTGTTATCTGGCCTTTTCCTTTATCGCCTGTGAATGGAGATGGCAGCCTTCCTCATGCTGCGGCTGCATCATTCCCGTTGCCATTAAAAAGCTTTCCGCAGTTGTCAGTCCGATATGTCTGAATGTCTGCTTGATGGCCTTTTGCTTCTCCAGATGATCCGCTGGCAGCTGCTCAAAAAAAGTAATAAGGCCCCCGTGCTCTTTAATCAGCACATCACATCTTCTCGCATTCTCAATGGCTGCTTCAATCTTTCTTCGGTGCCTGACAATACCTTCATTACTTAACAGCCGTACAATATCATCCTCGGTGAAATTCATTACCTCTTTGATATCAAACTGACAGAATGCTTCTCTGAAATTCTCACGTTTGTGCAGGATCGTCCTCCAGCTGAGGCCCGCCTGGAACATCTCTAAAGTTAGACACTCAAATAATTTAGTGTCGTCTTTAACCTGTTTCCCCCACTCCTCATCGTGATATGCCGTCAGCAGTTCACTGTCACGGCTCCACTTGCATCTCACTGTCTCTTCCATTTCTTTAACCTCCTTGGTGCCTGGCACCGCCAATTACATACTTGTGTAAAACGGGTGCCTGGCACTTCTACATAGCATCTCTAAAATAAAAACCTGGCCAGTGTGGTCAGGTTTTTTAGCTTACTTTGTTTGTCGGATGTCTTTGAACGGATAGATGACCACTTCGGAGCGGCCTTCCACTGAGCTGATGTTAATGAGGCCCAGGCCGTTTCTTGAATCCATACTGTTCAATCGGTTGTCACCCATTACGAAAATTTTTCCTTTAGGAATTTTAATCGGCCCGAAGTCTTCTGTTAAATAAACACCGAGGCTTCGCGCCTGCTTTTTGTTTTTAGATAAATAGGGTTCTTTTATCGGCTTGCCGTTTACCAAAAGCTTGTCACTGTGAACTTGGATGGTGTCACCTTCCACTCCAATTACACGTTTAACATACCTTTTGTCCGTGCCTTTGATAATCACGATATCCCCTATTTTCGGTTCAGATACCGAATAGATAATTTTATTTACATATAATTTATCATGGTTATGCAAGGTTGGAGACATGGATGCTCCTTCTACCATGTATGGTGCGAAGAAAAAGGTTTTAATAATATATACAAGGACGAGAGCAAATACGATAGACTTGATCCAGCTGAAGAGTTCATTCCCTTTTTTAGCTTTTTGCTCCATAATGTTCACACCTTTCTTGGTCAGGTGAACTAGTCACCCATTTTTCTCTTTTTATTGTACCGTATGTATATCTCTGCGGTCACGAAAATTATTGGCTGTCCCGCTCCGGGCTGTCAAGTATACGGTTTGGCGCGTATTCCGGGCAGATTGTCGCGTAAACCAGCTTAAGCCGCGCGTATTTCGCTAATTACGTAGATTTCTCTATCGGATCAAGAGCTTTACCTCGGGTATTTTAGCCCGCTGTCTTTTATTGTAGCAAAAACAGCGACCGCTAAAACACTTTTGAAAAAATTTACAAAGTTATTTAAAAGTGTTACTTGATAATTTTTTATAATGCCAGGAAACACTCATTAAAAAAGCCAGAGGTACCTTGACCTCCAGCCATTCTCCACCTATTGTTCTTCCACAAACTCTATCATTTCACCTGATGGCCCTTCATAAAAGACAGTACGCCAGCCGTTTTCCAAAACATATGGTCCTTCTGACGGAACAATTCCTTCCTGCTGAAGTCTGCCAGCCAAATATTCTAAATCGTCCGTTTGATAAGCAACATGGGCTGCTTCACCTACCGTACCCGTTTGTGCAATCAGTTCGATCTTCATGCTTCCGCTCTCTAGGAACAAGAGTTCCTCCCCCATCCAGCGGGTACGAAACAGTTCCTTCATGTTTAATGCTTTTATATAAAACTCCGCTGCCGCATCCAAATCTTTCACTGCAATCCCGTAATGGTGAACCTTCATTTTTTCCATCCTTATAGAATCAGGTTCATGTCACCAAACTCATGCCAAAAATACTTTTTGCTGATTGCCTCTTCATATGAAACTTTTAAACGTTCAGGAGAAACGAAGGCGGACAGCAGATCAAGATGGCTGGCCTCTGGCTCATGAAGTCCCGTGATCAATCCGTCTGCAATTTGAAGTTTGGTTTCGGCCGTAATGTATAAATTCGTCCATCCGTTTGCCGCCTTTAAGCGGCCTTCGCGGTCGGCGCCTGACTCAAGGGCACGGACCACCGTCGTTCCAACAGCAATCACTTTATTGCCGTTCTCCTTAGCCTTTTGAACCGCCTGCGCAGTTTCTTCCGGTATCATGTATTCTTCCAAGTTCTCGCGCGGCTCTACATGCCATTTATCATCCATTAAATAGCTCAGACCGGTATGCAGCTGGATATAGGCAATTTTCACACCTTTTTTCTGAAGACGGAAAAGCAGTTCCCAGCTAAAAGCCCTTCCTGCAGAAGGCATTTCAACAGAACCCGGAGAAGTCGCAAACACCGTCTGATAATAATCCAGATCCCAAGGAGTGTCGATATACTCGTAACGCACCGGCTGGCCGATCTGATAGATTTGATCATACAGAGCCGAGCAGCATAAGTTAAACTCAAGTACAGCAAACGGATTGGCTGTTTCCGTTGTTAAGATAGAAGCGGTTAAGAGAGGGGAAAACATGATTTTGTCACCTGCTTTCACGGTATTGGAAAGGATCAAGGCCTCCCAGATCCTCTCACTTTTCCGGTGAGCCAGCCTGACTTCTACCACGGTTCCATCCTCAAGCTGTCCCTGCAGCACCGCAGGAATCGTTCTGCTTGCGTTCAACACGAGAACATCTCCCGCTTTCAAAAAGTGGTCCAGCTGATAAAACTGCGTATGAGAAGTATGGCCGTTTACTCTGTCAATGACCATCATTTTTACATAATCTCTGCGCAATCCTCTCCGTTCAGGAGGCATGCTGGCATTTAACTCTTCTGGAAGGAAAAAGGAAATGGCTTCTGCACTCATCAGCTTTCTCTCCCTTCCATCGTAAATTCCTGCGCACTGAACCGTTTACCGTTCTCTTCAGAAGAATCTTCGGAAGCAAGGTATCCGAAGACATGAACAAGATCAATCGGATCAGCCAGTTCATAATCACAATCCGGTACAGCAAGGGCATGCATTTCGGTATCCATTTCCCCAGGGTCCACCATGTTCACCCTTACACCAGTCTCTGAAACTTCGTCTGCCCACGTTTCAGTCAGCCCTTCAAGTGCAAACTTCGAAATTCCATATGCTCCCCAGCCTGCGTATCCTACGTTTCCAGCCTCGGACGTTACATTGATGATGCTTCCTTTGTTCCGCTGCAGCATGGCCGGCAGTACTCTGCGTGTCACCAGGAACGGTCCGATGGAATTGACGCGGATCACCTCAGCAAAATCCTCTTCCGGATAATCCAGCAAATAAGGCATCGGGCTTGGTCCGAGCATGGAGGCATTGTTAATGAGTACATCAATATGGCCGAAATAGTCTTCTGTCAGCGCAACGAAACGTTCCACATCTCTCGCCCGGGAGGCATCCGCCGTTACCGCCAGAACGTCAGCACCATATGCTTCTGTTTCCTCCTTTACGTTGAGCAGTTCACCTTCTGTTCGGGCACAGATCGCTAGGTTAAATTCTTCCTTTGCAAAGTATAGAGCAAGTGCCTTTCCTAATCCTCTTGAGGCTCCGGTAATCATCACTACTTTCTTCATTTTTTATTCCTCCTTATTTTTATACTTTTTATACATTTTTGTTTAGTAAGTATCTTTATTATAATTGTATGAAATTTCAAACGTCAATGTCTTTCGCCCGATAATTTTCGACAAATGAAAAAACCCCTTGCAGCAAGAGGTTTTTGGCTGGTTATTTTAAATAAAAAGAAGCTCCGTTTATGATCTCTATATCGTTTCTTTTCTTTATGTCCTCCATCAGCTGAAACAGCGCGTCATCCTTTCGCTTGGCTTCAATCATGCAATCGACCTGCCCCACGCTTCCTTTTATGCCCTGAAGGAAACGGAAGAACATTTCAGGATCCACAAAATCAGCATGATGCCGGTATTCTTTCTCGCTTTTCGGACTGGAAATATGAATCTTCAGCGGAAGGGGCGAATATTCCCATGACTGAACGACACGATCCCAGTTCTCTTCCCAATGGATGTTCTGATGATGAGCCAAGTGATGATGGTAGTCAAAAACGAGCGGTATACCCAGCTTCTCACACAGATAAAGGGTATCATCCATCGTAAATGAGGTATCATCATTTTCAAGCATCATCATTTGCTGAATATGATGCGGAACATACATCCAGTTATGTATGAAACGTTCAAGTGCGACATCGGTTTCTTTGTAATTGCCTCCAACATGCATGACACATCGGTGGACAGGATCAATCTCCATCCCTCGTAAGATCTTATAATGAAGATTCAGCGTTTGTATGGAATTCTTAAGTATCTCATCTTTGGTCGAATTGATCAGTACAAAATGATCCGGATGGAAGTCCAGTCTCATCTGATGTTTTTTTGCAAAAGATCCGATTGCTTGCAGCGCCTCTTTTAGTGGAAGCATGTATTTCCAATCCAGCAGTTCTTTATGGTTGGCCAGTGGAATAAGCCTTGATGTCATCCGGTAAAATTGGATACCGTTGGCTGCATTGTGCATAAGTAGCCTTAGCGTGTTTTTCAGGTTGGAGTTTGCAATCCGCTCCAGTTTTCTTAACGCTGCTGCCCTGTCCGCAATCTGCGAAAAACGGGCATAAGTCATCGTTTGCGACGGAGAGGAATTTTGAAGCTTCATGCTCATCGCCACATACCCGAGACGGATAATGGTCATACCGTTCACCTCAATTCTACTAACAGTATTTCCAAAAAATATTTTCTTCGATCATCTTAGGTTATAGACAAATATTTGAAATGGGTTTATATTCGGTTAGCAGCTCACTAACCAACACAGAGGGATTTGACTATGGAGAAAAAACGATATTATCTGTTGCTTGTTTTATTAAGTCTAGTTACGGTTATTTGGGGATTAAATGTCATTATGATCAAGTATCTGTCGGGTATTTTCCCTGTGGTACAGCTTTCTGCCTGGAGGATCTCCATGGCAGCTTTGGGTCTTATGCTCTTTACATACGGGAAGTGGAAACTCGGGATTAAACAGCTTTCTAAATCTGCCTGGTTCCTCATTTTCCTTGTAGGGTTTACGTCGATCTTTTTGCATCAGCTATTAATCTCCCAGGGCCTGCGCTATACGACTGGCTCTGCCGGGTCGCTCATTTTGGGGCTTAATCCTCTTACAACCGCTCTTCTTGCTATGCTGTTTCTCGGTGATAAGTTCGAACTCAAGCGGTTCATCGGGATCGGTATGGGGTTTATTGGCGTCATTCTTGTCGTTGGCCATCCAGGGGCAACAGGTACAGATGCGATAAAAGGAAACCTATTCGTATTCCTATCCATGCTCGCATACGTGGCGGGAGGCTTGCTGATCAAACAGGCGGTCAAACAAGCCAGTGTTTATCAGGTTACAGCATTCAGCCATTTGTTTGGTGCCGTGCTGCTGATGATCATGTGGGCCGTTCATCCTGTTCAGCCTGCCGTCTATCACGTTCACTGGTTCTCATTTGGTGTCATGGCCTTCTCAGGATGTATCGCAACGGCTCTATGTACATCATGGTGGAACATGGCCATCTCAGAAATTGGCCCAAGTAAAACCACCCTGTTCTTAAACGTCATGCCGATCAGCTCCCTATTTTTCGCTTCACTCTTTTTGAATGAAAAGATTCACTGGTACCACTCGCTTGCCCTTCTCCTGATCGTAGCAGGCATTTACCTCGGTCTTGCGCGAAAAAAAGAAAGTACTCGTTCCAAGAAAGTGAACATGAATAAAGCAATCTAGCACTAAAAGGGGCTGTCCAAGAAGTCTGTAAGCTGTTGATTTCCGTTCCAGGGTGCTCGCTTTTACCGGCGCGAGCTCCTACTTTCGCGGGGCGTGCGGTGAGCCTTACCGGCGTGAACGCCTACTTTTTGGCGCTAGCGCCTGCGGGAGTCTCACCTGTCACGCTAGTCCCGCAGGACAAGGAAGGCTCCGGCAGCTTTTTATCGCACGAAGAAAATGTGAAGTTCATTTTCGAGGAGTCTCGCACCTTCCACTTCAATCAACTTTTCATTGAAGATTTTCAAGCCAAAAGGAGCTGCTGAAGGTCAATTTTCGACTTTCAGGACAGCCCCTTTTTTATGTTACTTTAGGTAAATATCCCCCGTATCCGTTTTTACAGAAACGCTGAATCCTCCCTGACCCGCTTTTCCTTTAGCCTTGTGATCGCTTTTTTCTTCATAGTTCACTTTCCAGTCCGGGGAAACTTCAACATCGCCAGTGTCAGAGGATGCACGCAGCTTAAAATCAGATGGAGACTGATCCATTTGGAGTTCAACATTTCCTGTATCCGATTCAATGTGAACATCCTTGCTGGCACTTTCCATCGAAAGGTCTTGAATATCTCCGGTAGAGGTCTTGATCATCACCTTCGCATTTTTTGAAATGCGGCCGGCTTGTATATCACCTGTGTCAGTTGATAGATCTATAGATGTTCCACGATAGTCATTGAACGACAAATCTCCGGTGTCGCTCTCTGCATTCAGCTTGCTTACTGTAAATTTTCCTGAAGCATCAATGTCACCTGTATCCGTCTCGATGTTTGCCCTATCGGACTTCAAATCTTTAATACTTACATCTCCTGTGTCAGTTGAAATATTAAAATGGCCATAATTTTTATCAGGCACATACACCGTCAGCTTTGGACTCCAGTGAAAACCCATGTTAAAGAACTTATTTTTCCCGATAACCTCTACATCCAGCACGCCGCCATTCTGCTCAGCCTGAATGCTGTAGTCTTTCTTGTCGCCCTTTTGGCCTTCAAGAACCACTCTGGTTTCCGGTTCGTTAGATTTCTTCACGGTAATATCAGCCGTATCTGAGGTGAGCTCTACCGATTTAAGTGAATCGCTGCTGAAGTTTTTTTCAGTATAAAGCACGGTTTCTTTGCTTTTGTTGAAGGAAGAGAAAACAGAATGGCTGGTTGAAGCATAAATGCTGTAGGTTCCAATCAACCCAGCTGCCAAACCGATTGCTGCAATGACCGTAATTTTTTTCAACACTGAATTCATCCCTACCGCCCCTTAATAATATTGACATTGAATTGCAGATACTTAATAAGAACTTTCACAAACCATCGTGTCAGGACAATGGATGCTACTCCTAACAAAACCCCTGCACTAAGCAAGGTGACGATGGAGAACAACCCCATCAGCCAATTCGCAGAACTTCCTAGTTGCTCCCATCCAAATAAGACGGCGATTGGAGACAGTAGCAGCCCAATGGATACGGCATATATGGAAAGAAGTACACCCACAACCGCAAAGAACGGCCCCAATATAAAGATAAGATTAAAGAAACCAAGACTGACGGTAGATAGAACCGCTTTTACTACGGATTCAAACGATGGCTTAGATTTTGCTTCCTTCACACGAAATTCTGCTTTCACTTCTTTCGCAATTGCTTTTGGCTGGCCGAGCGAAGCTGCGATTTCCTCTTCTGTTTTTCCTTCTTCCAAGCCCAGCCTGAAGTGCTCCTCATAGTCATATAAAATATCCTGGCGGTCTGCTTCAGGCAATTCCTTCAATTGATCCTTCAGCTGTGACAAAAATTCATTTTGCACCATCCGCTAACCCCTCCTCAATAATTTGATTAACCCCTTCATAAAACATCCTCCATTCGCCTACCAAGGACTCCATATAACAGTTTCCTTCTTCTGTCAGCGTGTAATATTTACGTGGAGGACCGCCTGAAGATTCCTTTAAATAGGTGGAAAAGTAACCTTCTTTCGTCAGTCTCCTAAGAAGGGGATAGACCGTTCCTTCGGCAATATGAAATTTCTCAGAAATCATCTGTACGAGTTCATATCCATATTTGTCGCTTTTGGCAGTAAGCACTAAAACACATAACTCTAATATTCCTTTTTTAAACTGGGCATTCATTTGTTTCCCGCCGCCTTCCAATCTGTCTCCATCTTTTTCTGTTTTCTATCCATGGAAGTTAATTGGCTTATTTTCCAATTACTTACTTTACTCACTATAGAGTATCATCCACTACTGTACATTGCAAGGTACTAAACAAAAAAATAATCAGGACTATTTTTCAGCCTGATTATTTATCCGTTTTATTTTAATACCCGTTTAGCTCCTGCATAAGTGTCTTTCCAGTACTTTGTTTTAAGAGACTGGATTCTTACTCCTTTGGAGGTTGCCCCGACAAATTCACTGTTTCCAAGGTATATTCCTGAAAAGGATACTTTTTTGCCATCTGTTTTAAAGAAAACAATGTCTCCCTGTTTTAAATTTTCTTTTTTGACTGCTGTACCTGTTTTATACTGCTCAGCAGAAGTCCTTGGCAAATTCATGTTAACTGCAGAATGCTTATAAACATATTGAGTATACCCAGACGCATCAAAGCCTTTTGGTGTTGTACCTCCCCATTTAAAAGGAGTTCCCACAAAGTGTTTTGCTGTTGCGGTTACCTCCTGATCATAGGAAGGCGAAGCATTGGCAATATGGGTTCCTCCCAATAAAATTCCTATAGCCGTTCCCAACGATACAAGTGACATTACTACTCGTTTCATCATCATTTACCTCCTGAAATGGATTGGAAGACGAAGCCATGTTTTCTTTTCCTCGCTCCAACGTATTAGACGCACTGCTGATCAAAAGGTTACATATATTGGAAAATTATTTAATGTTCATAAAATTAACACCAGCCACATAATCAATTGGCTGTTCAAGGTCATAGGGTCCAACAGCCTCAAGGTTAGTATTGGTCACCGAAACAGACTGGCTTCCATAGTTCTTAGCCGTCACTAAGATGGCATCCATCATTTTTCTTGTTTCCTCATCATTTTTCAAATCACTTCCATCCACCCGGATTGCGGCCATTGTTCCCGACCTGGAAGCTGTAAGCTTAATACCATCGGGAACTGCCGGCATAAGTTTCTGATCCTTATAACCCTTGCTCAGCTGCTCCAATGCTCCCTGCAGGCTTCCGGCAGAATCTGCAAAGCTCGTCGCATTGCTTTCCACCAGAAACTCATCACCTGATGGAGAAGTATAGAGATAGTTTGCTCCTCCAATACTCCTATTAATGTCCATATCCTCTTTTGGTCCAAGGTTGGAAAATTCATAGCCTGGCTTATCGCCTGTCATAAATTTCACGTTGGAGTATTCCTTGTTGTACGCAAAGGTATAGCTTAAAATCTTTGGAAGCAGTGCTTCTTCTGCAGAAGAAACCGAACCTGGGGGCAGATCCACTACTACCGATCCCTCTTTTTCAGTAAGCTTCGCCTTGTTCAGAAAGGTCGGCTGAAGCCCCACTCTCTCTGGGTTAAAGGTTCCTAGCACATTCTCCACCTTATCCACGTATGTTCCCTTTTCATTTACGAGGAAAGATACCGGCACAACGAACTGCGCCTGTTCGTCACTATAGGCTACCGTCACCACCGATTTTCCTGAAGACAGCTGCTGCTTGAGAGCTTTCATTGTCATCGGAGGATGGTATTTTCCGCTTTCAACAGCAGCCGTAATGGAAACGGTTGGAGGTGCAGCAACCTTAACCTTGCTTCGCTGGACAGGAGTATCAGCACTTGTTTCAGGCTTTGCTGGGCCTGAAGGCTTTACCCGTCCCTGAGGAGCCGCAGGCTTCTTTTGTTCTTCCAAACGGGCTGCTTTCACTGACTGCTTCGGCTGGGCCGCCGGACTGGGTTCTTTGACATGATCTTTTGCTTTTCCGGCCATTTTGTTATCCATGGAATTCTCATGCAATGATGGCGCCGAGACTTCTTTTTTAAACAAGGTGCCTGGCACCAGGATCATGATGATGGCCAGCAAGCAGGCGGCAGCGAGCCCCGGCATAATCCAGGTTCTTGTGATCTTCTTACTATACTTGGATTCTTCCAGTCTTCCTTCTATCTCGTGAAATATTAATTCACGGGAGCGCTTGTCTTTAACAGGGGGCATCTTTTCAAGCTGCTTTTGTATTTCTTCTTCCGTCCATTTAGACGATTCCATCTTTCCGTTCCTCCTCCTGGCCTGACGTCTGATCCAAAAGACCTTTTAGTCCCTTGATCGCCCGGTGTTGTGTTGTTTTCACTTTGCTTTCTGTCCAACCGAGCACTGCAGCAGTTTCCGTGATGGAGAGCGATTGGATATAGCGGAGGATTAGCACTTGCTGCTGCTGTATGGTACATTTTTTTAACGCGTGATATAACTCTTTGACCGATTCCTTCTGGGTGACAAATTCATCCGGCAGGGGCTGGAGATCAGCAAGCTGGTTCTCGTTCTCCGATAAAGTAAAAAACAGGAGTTTCTTCTTCCGGCGGTTCTGCTTGCGGATCCAGTCAATGGTGACATGCCTTGCTATTGAATAAAGCCATGTCTTTTCAGAACTTTTACCTTCAAATGTTTCATAGGCTTTGAGAACTTTTATATACACTTCCTGGACAATATCTTCTGCCGCCTCCCTGTTTCTGACCATGTAGAAAACAAACTGAAACAAGGAATGGTGGTATTCCTCATATAGCCGGTCAAACGAGTCTTTCACTGCGTTGCCCCCCTATCTATCTATTTTTTAGTCGTTGTTTTGAAGTAAAAGGTTTCAAAAAAAACCCAAACTTAAGTGTACTCCAATTTTTGTAAATTACAATGTATAACCAGTCGCTATTAATATAGAAATATCGGGGTATTTTGACATGCTCTCCGTTCTGGCCTATCCTCGCGGGTTGACCCTGCCTCCATTCGACAAAATCTTTTATATCCCGGGAAATTATTCTCTTTTTCTCCACAAAAAAAATCGGGATTCTACTCCCGATTCTTTGGTGTGGTTAAGCAGCCAATAAAAAACCCCTCAATCATTTCCCACGTTTTTTTATACTGTTCTTCTTCTCCAAGCAGAGAGTAATGAAGAACGTTGCCGTCCCTGAGCGCCCAAAAAATTTGAGAAATAAACTCAGAATCGACCTGTTCGTTGAACTCTCCGGTCTCTTGTCCTTCTTTAATAATGTCTTTTATAAACCCAGTAAATTGCAGGTACCTTTCTTCCATCAGTTTCTTTAGATCTTCCTGACGGGCGCTGTACAGCCAGAATTCCGTATATAACCTCATGGATTTCCTGCGCTCATCAGTCAACGGCTGATTCTGGAACCTTTCAAATAAAAAACGCAGTTTATCTGTTGCACTTGATCTCTTATGATATTCACTCTCTACCTCTGAGAAAAAATCATTCGTCCGCCCCTGAAGGAGCTGAAGATAAATTTCTTCCTTACTGTTAAAGTAATTGTAGATGGCGCCCTTGCTCAAATTGGATTCTCTCACAATATCATCAATAATGGTCGCTTCGTACCCTTTTTCGCCAAAACAGCGAAGGGCACTCTCCAGAATCCTGTTCTTCTTCTCTTCTTTGTATTCTTCTGAAACCTTTGGCATGCTCTTTCCCCCAATGTTTTGATCTCGTGGCTGTATGCACACCCTTTTCTGCATGAAAATTACGAAACCCTTTATTTATGATTGTACTGCTTTTGTTTCTTTTTCGCTGCTGGAGGGTGTACGTACCGCTTTGGACATATGGACCTGCTCGATCATAACTGTAAAACCTTCTTTAGAAAGGGCATCACAAACCAGCTTATTGCTCTTTGAAAAGTTTACGGTCATGCGGCGGCAGGCAGGTTCAGCAGGAGTATAAACGGAACGAAGCATAAATTGAATAACATCATACGCTTTCTCATATCCTGGTTTTGCTTCACACTGATAAAGTGCGATGCCCTCAATCTTTCCTTCCGCATTTTTCGTACGTTTGAACACAGCATAGCCAACCGTTTCCTGGCCACATTTTACAATGAGCGATTCACTGTCTTTAAGGCTCTGATACTGTGTCTGCCATGGTGGCATATGCTGATAAAATTCAATATCCCTTACATCCTGCGGAATTCCGTGAATCAAGTCATAATCACCTTCAAAGTAAAAGGCGCCCTCAGAAAGAGGCTCATTATTTACGAGGAAAGTAAGTTCATCAAATATGCTGTAACCCATGCTCTCATACAACTTGATGGCTCTTGTATTTTCAGTAATCGCTTCAAGAAGCAGCAGTTCTACTCCTTCTTCTTCATAAATATCCATACAAGCGGTTATCATCTCTTTGCCTATACCCTTGCCCCGGTATTCAGGTATGATGCCCGTTCCGCCATTCCAGGAAATCTTTTGGCCATTTACAGTTCTGAATCCGTTGATGACAAAGCCAACCGGTTTTTCCTGATCAAAGGCGACCACTGACTTTTCAGGAGAGAGATCTTCATTGGCCAGTTTTTTAATCAGCGAATCGACAGTTAACGTGATATCTGTAAAATAATGCTTGAAACCTTCATTAAATAAATCAGCAGCCTCTTGAAAACTGAGTGTATTCAACCTTTTAATGGAAACCATAATCTTATCCCTCCAATAAAAATGACTAGTCGTTTTATTTTATCTTTACATAACTTTCCATCCTCTTCAACTATAATCCTTCGACAAATAGACCGATGAACAAACAAAAAGAAGCTAAAGCATTCCAGCTTTAGCTCCAACCTAAACTTTTCAAACTGTTGCCTTACCGCGTGCCACTTGTTAATAGATTCTACCGCTGTCTCCTCCAGGCAAGTTTCTTTCATAATAGCGGGAGTTCAGCGTATTGTTGTTCCGGAATGTGTCGTACACATGCTCCCGGCGCTCAGCATCAGCATCCACCATAACTAAAATTTTCCCATTTTCTACGTAGTTCCGGTATTCTTTTGCTTCCTCTTCAGGAATACCCATACCAACCAATGCACCCACAAGTCCACCTGCACCTGCACCGATGGCTGCTCCGCCAAGGGTAGCTGCGATCGGACCGGCAGCTACAATCGGACCAATCCCAGGAATAGCAAGTGCGCCAATACCTGCGAGCAAGCCTCCTACACCGCCTAGCACACCGCCGGTCGCAGCACCCGCTGCTGCTCCTTCACCAGCTTTTGTTCCTGTTTCGTCTTCAATGTGTCTCCGTTCTTCTTTATCCTGGGCGATTACCGAGATGTCCCCTTCATCATAGCCTCTTTCCCGTAAAGAATTAATCGCTGATACGGCTTCTTCTTCTGTCGAAAAAACACCAATGACTTTTTTCTGATCCATCGTAATCCCTCCAAGTTTTAATAAAGTTCTATTAAAGCATGTACCCTTGTTCAATGCATCTAAAACATTACTGCTCCTCCAACAGTTTTTTGAGATGCTCGTAATACTCATTTAACTCTTTTTCCTTTGAATGAAGAAAACTTTTTTTATCCCCTTGGGTTTCGAGAGCGTCCTGCCCAACGGCCACAATGTCATTAAAAACTTCAGAAGTTTGTTCGCCAACTTCAACGTCTTCCTTTAACAGCTGGCAAAGTTCGGTTATTTTTTGCAGACGATCTTTGTTATATTCCTTCTCTTCAAGCTGCTGCCCTAATAGTGAATACAGTATATTTACGCGTTCGGCTGTTTGTGTTTTTAACATTTTTCGGCACCTTCCTTTTTGTCTGTTACGCAAGTCTTATTTAATTTACCCGTTTGACAAAATACTAACCTTGCGTTTATCAACAGCTAAGAGCTCCGTCACCTGATGAAGTGACGAAGCTCTTTTTAAAGGAAAAACCTAACCTTTACCGAAGTACATAAAGAAAAGATGATTAGGAGGCTGATTTTTATGCAACCAGGTATTCCACCGGATAACAAACTAAAAACATTTGATGAATTTTGGGTATTCTATTTAACTCAGCATTCCAAGAAAAGCACAAGGGCCTGGCATTTTCTTGGAACCTCCCTTGTATTTATCTTCTTGGCACTTGGTGCTTCGGTCAATGCCTGGTTTTTAATTACGGCTCCCGTTACAGCCTATGGGCTTGCGTGGTATAGTCATTTCTTTATCGAAGGCAACAAGCCGGCCACATTCGGGCATCCCCTTTGGTCATTACGCGCAGACTTTAAGATGTTTTTCTTTACCCTGACAGGAAGGCTCGAGCAAGAATTGAAAAGGTTGTTCCTTTAGCACCCTGTTTCTCTAAAACAGGGTGTTACGTTTTCTCATTCCTCCTGATTTTTTCGATCATTTCCGGGGAAATTCGATCTCCTGCGCCATTTTTCCCCATCATGGCAATTCATTACCCTGCATGATTGGCTGACTTTTGCAGATAGAGGCTGATCTGATCCTGATGGTGCTTGTCATGCTCTGACAATCCTTTAATATAAGCGGCGAGCGTCAGTGTCTTTGTTTTATAGGAAAAAGGGTGAAACCACCATTCTTCTGGAATCGTATGCAGCTGCTGAACCAGAATGTCCCTTGTTTCAATCGTTTCCTGAAGCAATTGAGATTTGGAAACACCCGAATTGGCATAAAGAGCGGCGTCCTGATTGATCTTCTCCGCATCGATCTCATTCTCCGGGAAAGTTTGATGTTCCAGAAAATAAGGAAAACGGTGGTGGATCACGAACAAGTCCCATGATTTAAAATGAGAAACCACTTCACCTATTGACCATTTCCCGCTTGAAATAGGCTCAAGCCACAATTCCTCTTTCACCGTCCTTAATTCCTCCAGCCAGTCTACTTGTTCAGCAAATGACTTCAAAAAACTCATCGTACCCCTGCTTTATCTCTTACTTCATAGTTTTCGAGCAGTCCAAGGAGCAACATAAGCCGTTCTTTCACCTCGTTCAGATTGCCCATCCGAATCTGCTGTTCCCTGCTCAGTGTATTGCTGGCTGTCTTTTGATAATGAACATGAGCCATTGATAATAGCTTCAGCATCCGCTCAATTTCCAGGGCTAACCCCATCTCTTCTGATTGTTCCACATATCCCTCTCTGAATCCTTGGCTGTTTGCCGACAGCTGATCTTTATATAAATGAAACTGATGTCTCTTGTACCTTGGTGCATTCCAATAAAAAGGAAAAGTAACTTCGTAGTTATGTATATGATTAGCAGCAAGGCTGACCCCACTGTAGATAATAGGGACCGGATCAATCAGCTTAGCCCGTTGGCCATTTATGATGAGGTTTTCTGGCGACGTATCCTGATTGGATAGTGTAACCCCGAATTTTTCGATCTGTCTTAAATTTAGAAGTTCTTCTACTTTTTGTTTTAAGAGAATCTTACGAAAAGGAAGATCAGATCTCAACAGATTTTCAAGCTCCTGCTGATATTCCGCCTTTTCATGAATCAGATATTGAATGGGGTCTTCCTCCAGTTCACCCGACGCTTCTGTTCCATTCCATTTTAAATACCCAAAGCCTTGGCGCTCTAAAGGAAGACTGTCCATCTTTTTATAAAATGAGCCTAACTGAAACCCGTAGTCATACATCTGCTGTTTTGTTGCTGCTGAAAGGTTAAGAGTTTCTCCCATGTAACTTTCAATCGTGTAAGTCAGTTCCCGGGATACATGATAATGGTAGAATTCCGGGCAGATTCCCTTTACTGCCCTGTTGGCTGTTCTGTAATACCACTCTGCCCCATCATATTCAGCCAGTAAGCTCTCTTCATGATATTCCACCATTCGATCATAGGCGACAGGCTTAGGTATCCGTATTACATAATCCCCTTCACAAAGAACGGCACGATAAGCGGCGTGCCAGGCACCCTCACCCAGAAAGTAATAATCCGAAGAATCTTTTAACGCAGGAAGGCCGCTATGCCGCAGAATTTGGTTGACCTTTTCAATCATGATCTCACCTCATTCGAATTTTCAAAAAACTTACAGTTCCCTAATTATATAATAAATTCCACCATTGTCACGACAATTGTCCAAACCCTTCCCGTGTTTCTACATACTCTATATGGCAAGTAACTTTTAATTGTTGGAAGAAAGGAGATCTACACATTGTCTGGATTTAGAAATCAGCGTCAAGGATTTGGTTATGGATACGGGTATGGCGGCGGTGCCCCTGGCTACGGATATGGCCCAGTTGGTGGATTCGGAGGCGGATTTGGCGGTGTTGGCGGATTCGGAGGCGGATTCGGAGGCGGATATGGCTACGGTTATCCTGGATTCGGCGGCTGCGGTTATGGCGGCGGACGCGGATTTGCCATCATTGTTGTCCTGTTTATCCTCTTGATCATCATCGGCTGCAGCACATCGTGCTTTGGCGGCGGGCACTTTCTTGGTGGCTTCGGCGAAAGTAGCGTTAAAGGCTGCTGCTAACCCTCTGGAGACAAGATCTGTATCTTGTCTCTTTTTTTTTTGGCGTCAAAAAAGCAGCGCACATTCCGTACGCTGCTTTAATCAATATTTCTATTCTTTTTTTGAATCCATAAATGGCCACCAGTTTGCTTTTCCGAACGTTCTTACCATAACCGGGACAAACAGCGGCAAAATGACAAACGCATAAAGCAATAGACCACTTAAAATAATCGTCGCGATTTGCAGCAGCGACAATACCCCCGAAGGATACATCGCCGCGAATGTTCCTCCGAGAATGACAACCGCTGAGATAATGACGGTCCCCATATTCTTCATGGAGGAAAGCATCGCTTCTTTTACGGACAGTGACTTGTATTCGTTAAACCGGTCCATAAGGAAGATGCTATAATCTACTCCCAGCGCTACCAATATAACAAAGGCAAAAAACGGTACCGCCCAGTTGATGCCGGAATAACCCAGTACATTGACAAAAATGGTTTCTGTAAAAGCCATCGCTGTATAAAACGTTAAGACAAGTGAAGCGATAATATAAAGCGGCATAATAAAGGATCGCAGCATGATGATGAGAATAATCGCAATTCCTACTAACATTAAAACAACTGTTCTCGAATAATCAGAAGCCGAGATATCATTCAGATCAGAGTAGATGCTTGTTACTCCGCTGATCCCAACCTGTGCATTCTCAAGGTTGGTACCGGCTGTTGCACGCTTAACCGCTTGCTTGATTTCATCCACCTGTCCGAGCGCTTGCTGTGAATAAGGGTTTTCTTTAAAAATTACATCAAGCGTTGTCAGTTTGCGGTCACCCGGCATATAGTTATCGAACACCTGCTGAAAATCCTTGTTGTTCAGTACATCTTCAGGCAGGAACCAGCCCGCCATCTCCGGGTCGGGTGATGAAGACAGAGAGTGAAGGTAATCGTTGGCAGAATCGATTCCGCCTGAAACCTTTTTAATGCCTGACGCGCTTTGCCCAAGCCCGTCAGAAAGCTCTGAAAGCTGGCGGTCCATCTGTGAAAAACCGCTCTTCAGCTGCTCCTGTCCACCGGCGATTTTAGCTAAACCGCCCTGTACTTCTGGCAGCTTTCCGATAACTTGCTGCTGTCCGTCTGCAGCCTTATTGATTCCTGTTTCTAACTGGCCAAGCCCCGCTGAAATCGAGCCGAGTCCGTCAGCCAGCTGTTTTTGGCCGCCGACTACTTTACTCAAGCCGTCATTGGCTTTCCCCATGTTGGTTTTTACCTTATTCAAATTTCCATTCAACTGGTCCAGACCCGCTGCCAGCTGGCCTAGGCCGCCTTGAAGCTGAGTAAACGTGCCTTTGATGGCCTGGTAATCAGAATCGCTGTTAATGTCTTTGCTTTTATCTGTACTCGTGTATTTTTTTTCTAAATGAGTGAAGCTTCCCTTTAGTTGGGCAAGACTTTTTGAGGTGGTACTCAGCTGCTTTGCCGTTTTGGCATAGCCGCCTTGCAGCTGTCCCAGACCGCTTTCCATTTCTTTATAGCCGGAAAGAAGCTTCAGATTACTTTGGTATAGCAGGTCTGCACTCGACTTCGCTTGCTGCACGCCCTTTTTCAGGTCTCCTGCGCCTTTGGAGCCGTCACGCATTCCCTTTTCGATCTTGGAAAGCGCGCCGGAAAGGTCACCGATTCCTGTTTTAAGTTTGTTAGTGCCTGTCACCAGCTCACCGATTCCATCTGTCGTCTGCTTCATCTTGGGCTGGGAATTGCTAAGCTGCGTGCTTGCTTCGGCCAATCCTCCGCTGATTTTTTTCAATCCGTTGTTGCCTTTTTCTAATCCATTATCCAGAGAAGCTGCCTGATTAGCGACCTGGAGATCTTTCAGCTCCTCGCCGACCGGCCGTGTGGCACTGCGCACCCGGTCCACACCTTTAATCTGTCCGACTTCACGGCTGATTTTCTCAATGGTTGCCAAATACTCCGAACGGTCCATCGGCTCATCATTCTTTACGACAACTCTGGCAGGAAGGGATTCTCCCGGACCAAAGCTGTCAGAGATAACATTAAACGCTTTTACCGAGTTATATTTATCGCCGATCTCATCCAAAGAGTTAAAGGACAAATCTCCATCATAAGTTGCAAGAAAAGGAGTGACGATGGCGGCGACGATAAGAAGCGTAACGAGCGGGCGTTTAAAGGAGAACGACCCTGCAGCTCCCCAAATCCTGCTTTGTTTATGCTCCATCGCGGCTTTAGACGGCCAGAACAGCTTGGTGCCGAGCACCGCCATGAAAAACGGAACGAGCGTCAATAATGCCAGCAGCAGCACCGCGACTCCAATTGCAACAGCTGCAGCAGACTGATAGAGTTTAAAAGTTGAGAAACCGATGGCTGCAAAGCCGATCATCACAGCAAGACCGCTGAAAAATACGGTTCTTCCCGCCGTTTTGTACGTGGTGATAATGGCATCCAGTAAACTCTCATTCCGGCCCATCTCTTCTTTAAAGCGGCTGAGAAGCAGGATACAATAATCTGTTCCGATACCGAACAAGACCGCGACAAGAAAGATCTGTGTAAACGTGGACAGCGGGAAGTTCCATTTATCCACTAAAAAAGCTACGATCGACTGTGCCGCAACATAGCTGATCCCAACGGTAACAAGCGGGACTAGCGGTGCAATAAACGAGCGGAAAACAACGAACAGAACGGCAAGAATGAAGACGACCGTTATGTATTCGGTTTTTTTGAGCCCTTCCTGAGAACTTGCGACCACATCCTCGTCAATCATCCAGCTGCTTGTGTAATAATGCGGTACTTTTACGTCTTTTAATTCACTGTAGAGTGATTTTGAAATGTCAGCCGGCTCTTTGCCGTCAGTTTTAACGGTAACTAAGGAAAGGATGGTCTTTCCATCCTTTGAAGCGAGCTGGTCTTTCAGTTCTTTATTTTTAAAATGTGTTAAAACCTCGCTGATTCCAAGGCCGTTCTTATCCTGTTCCAGTTTCGCTACAGCGCTTTTGACCTCGCTCTTTTCGCTTTCTGTCAGCTTTTTGCTGCTGTGGAACACAAGAGCAACCTGCGATTCATCCTCCGATTTTTCTTTTTTATCCAAATCATTCAGCATTTTTTGGGCATAGCTCGACGAATATCCGTCTGGAACATTAATCTGCCCCTTTTCCCTCACCAGGTCTGCCATATTAGGTGCGAGCAGCGCCAGCCCAACGACAAGTGCCAGCCAGACGGCTGCAATGATCCACTTTCCTTTTAACACCGCTCTCATTCTTTCTCTCCTCCCCTACTCCTCATTCAGTACAGATGCCAGTTTCTCGTACAGGTTCAAGAACGATTCAATCTCTTCTTCACTGAACACCTTAAGAAAAGGAGCAACCACCTCAAAAACTTTCTCATCTGCCCATTGAAAGACCTTTAACCCTTCTTCTGTCAAAGACAAGTACACAATTCTTCTATCCTTTTGGTCTCTTATCCGATCGATATATCCTTTCTCTGCCAGCCGCGTAACAATAGCTGTAATGGCGCTCTTATGTACACAAAACGCCTCTGCCAGCTCAGTCGTCGTGCAGGATCCGAATCTTTTAATATAGCTCAGCGTCATGTGCTGGTCATTCGTCAGCACATCCTGAAGCTGCTCCTTGATCAGGGCACCGAACCTTTTATTTACTGTAAAGGAAGCCGCTTCATACCGGCCAAGTATGCTTTGCCATTTCCCAACATCCATTGTATTCACCCATTTTCCGACTTAGACTATAACTAGTTCAAGAATTGAACTGTTCACGATGATAACTATATGACAGAATGGCGGTTCCGGTCAAGATTGAATTTTCCAGAAATTTAAAAAAGCCGCCCTGTCAGACAGGACGGCCTTTCATACGTCTTATGCAATCTTTTGTGCTTCTTCAAATTCTGATTCGATCTCAGCAGATGGTTTTGCTGTCATCATGCTTACCGCTACAATAACGACGGAGCAAACGATAAAGCCTGGAATAATCTCGTACACTGCTTCAAACGCTTTAATTTGCTCCCAGATAATAACGGTCAGTGTACCCGAAAGCATGCCATAAAAGGCTCCCCATTTCGTCATTCTTTTCCAGTATAAACTTAGAAGAACGACCGGTCCAAACGCCGCTCCAAATCCTGCCCACGCATAGCCAACAAGGTTAAGGATGGTTTTATTCGGATTAAGAGCAAGAACTAAAGCGATCACTGAGATCGCCAATACAGAAAGGCGTCCGACCAATACAAGTTCTTTGTCTGAAGCGGATCGCTTAAAGAACGCTTTATAAAAGTCTTCTGTCATAGCACTCGATGTGACAAGCAGCTGTGATGAAATCGTACTCATAACCGCTGCTAAAATAGCGGCTAGCAGGAATCCCGTAATCAGCGGATGAAACAGCACTTCCGATAGCACAATAAATACGGTTTCAGCCTTTTTCTCACCGAGCCCTCCGCCGTTAAGATTGAAATATGCAATACCAACCAGACCTGTAAACATTGCTCCAACAATGGAAAAAATCATCCAGCCCATTCCGATTCTTCGAGCATTTTTCATCTGCTTGACAGAAGAAATGGCCATAAAACGGACGATGATATGAGGCTGTCCAAAATAACCAAGTCCCCACGCTAAGAGAGAAACGATTCCGATCAAGCTTGTCCCCTTAAAGGCGTCGAGCAATTTCGGATCGATGGATTGAATTTCTGTAAAAGTTGGCCCTGTCCCGCCGAGTTGAAAGATTGTTACGACCGGCACGAGGATTAACGCAATAAACATGATCGTCCCTTGAACAAAATCAGTCCAGCTGACGGCAAGAAAACCGCCAAACAGCGTATACAGAACAACAACACTGGCGGTCAGCCAAATTCCCCATGTGTAATCGAGATTGAAAGCCGTCTTAAATAGTTCGCCGCCTGAAACCATTCCAGATGAAGTATAAAACGTAAAGAAAATCAAAATAACAATTGCTGATGTAATTCTTAGAATTCGGGATGTATCCTTGAATCGATTTTCAAAGTAATCCGGAATAGTAATAGAATTATTTGCTATTTCCGTATACGTACGAAGGCGTGGTGCAACAAAAAGCCAGTTTAAGTAGGCACCCGCTGTCAGACCAACAACGATCCACCCCGCACTTAAACCGGAAACATACATTGCTCCCGGCAGACCCATGAGCAGCCAGCCGCTCATATCAGATGCCCCCGCACTCAGTGCTGTGACTGCAGGCCCCAAATCTCTGCCCCCCAGCATATAATCAGTCAAGTTCGCTGTTCTTCGGTAAGCGAACCAGCCGATCAGAAGCATCCCGGCCATATAAATGCCGATGGACACTATTACCCCATATTCCATTGTTTCTCCCCCTTTTTCCCTTTCGATACTTCTCCCTTTGTTAACGCTTTCAAATTGAACATAAAAAATGCTGCTCCCCGGCTATCTTACCAATGGAAAAGTAACTGAAAAGTAGCTCTATTTAAAAATTTATCACAGCAATTTTTTTTAAACAATGCTTTTATTTAGAAACTACTTGTGCTTAATGCTTGTCCGAGAAAATAAAATAGAGGCCGGCAAACATCAGAACGAGCCCGATCATCCTTTTATACGTAAAATGGACAGGTTCATTGCCAAACCATCCAAAATGGTCAATGACAACACTCATGGTCAGCTGGCCAATGATGACTGCCGTAATGGCACTTGTTACTCCAATCTTCGGAACAGCCATGATAACAATAAATACATAGATGGCCCCCAGCACACCACCGATAAGGTTCCATTTTGGAACGTTCCACACTGTACTGAGACTGCCGTTCCCCCAAATCAGCATAAAAATAAGGAGCATCACGGTTCCCGTAAAAAAGGAAACGAAAGCACCTTCGATTGAACCAATCTTCTTTCCAAGCGTTCCGTTTACAGCCGCCTGCATGCTTTGCCCCATTCCGGAAAACAAAGCAAGCAACAGCACGATGACTTTTGCCATTGCGTTCTCTCCTTGCTCTTTGTTTTTTTTACTATGTACTTTTACTCAACAAAAAACACCACACAGTTGGTGGTGTTTAATTATTAATCTGGCTTAAAAATATATTCTACGAGATCTTGAAACACATTGACATTGTCAGTTAACAGGAACACCGGAAGAAGCAGGAGGGCAAACAGCACTAGAAGATTGGATCCGATTACTCGAACAACTATCTTTTTAAAAGTATTCATTGTTCTCACTTCCTTTTAAATGATTATAACGCCTGTTGCCTAAGTAGTCAAAATATTTCGTGAAGTGTTTTTGATTGATAACTGTAGTTTATTGTTCTGCCAGGGTTTCTAGAAGCAAAATTCTTTCGCTGTAATCTGTTGTTTTCCCTTTTTGTTTTATATCAAAACCATTCGCGTATCTTAATACGCTTTTGCCCAATAGACAAGTTCTGCCGCTTCTTTTCTGCAGCAAACACACGTTTTCGAAATAACCTCCTGCTCAAATGGCATACAGCGGGAGGTCGCGCCTGTCTCTTCCTTTATTTGATCCTCACACTTACGGTCTCCGCACCACATGGCTTTAATGAAACCAGGATTAGATTCCAGCACCGCTTTGAATTCTCCCATGCTGAGGGCGATGTTCGTTTTCTCTTCGCGGTGTGCCTTTGCTTTTTGCAGCAGACCTTTTTGGATTTCTTCCAGCAGAAGCGGAATACGTGTTTCCAGTTCATCAAGAGAAAGGAAGATTTTTTCTCCTGTATCCCTGCGGACCGCAACGGCCTGATTCTTTTCGATATCTTTCGGGCCAATCTCAATGCGAAGCGGTACACCTTTCATCTCATGCTGGCTGAATTTCCATCCCGGTGACTTATCGGATGCATCAATCCCCGCACGGACCGTTTTGTTCAGCTGGTCTTTAAGCTCATACGCTTTGTCGAGCACCCCTTCTTTATGCTGAGCAATCGGGATGACCATCACTTGGACTGGAGCGATTTTTGGTGGAAGAACAAGCCCTCGGTTGTCTCCGTGCACCATGATCAATGCACCGATCAGGCGAGTCGTGATTCCCCAGGACGTTTGGTGTACGTGCTGAAGTTTCCCTTGCTTGTCGGTGTATTGAATGCCAAATGCTTCAGCAAATCCGCTTCCCAGGTGATGTGATGTTCCTGTCTGCAATGCTTTTCCGTCATGCATCAAGCTTTCAATCGTCAGTGTGAACTTCGCTCCGGCAAACTTTTCTTTGTCTGTTTTCCGGCCACGAAGGACAGGCACCGCTAAATACTCTTCACATATATCCGCATAAACTTCAAGCATCTTTCGGGTTTCCTCTCCCGCTTCCTCATCGGTCGCATGGCACGTGTGGCCTTCCTGCCAAAGGAATTCAAGAGAGCGAAGGAAAGGACGCGTGGTTTTCTCCCAGCGAACAACATTGCCCCACTGGTTATACAGCTTTGGAAGGTCGCGATATGAATGAATGATGTTCGCATAATGCTCGCAGAAAAGCACTTCAGAAGTCGGACGGACACAGAGGCGCTCCGCAAGCTTCTCCTCTCCCCCGTGTGTAACCCATGCCACTTCAGGAGCAAATCCTTCGATATGATCTTTCTCTTTTTGAAGGAGGCTCTCTGGTATAAACAATGGAAGATAGACATTCTCATGACCGGTATCCTTAATCTGGCGGTCAAGTTCTTTTTGGATATGTTCCCAGATCGCATATCCGTAAGGACGGATGATCATGGATCCTCTTACACTTGCATAATCGACGAGATCCGCTTTACGTGCGACGTCAGTGTACCATTGTGCAAAATCATCTTCCATGGCCGTAATTTCTTCAACCAGCTTTTTTTCTTTTCGCATCATTATCTCTTCCTTTCTATTGTAAAAACCGTGAAAAGGAACGCAAAAAAACCCGATCCTTTAAAAGGGACCGGGGTATTGGTGGTACCACCCTTATTTACAGACGAATTCACTCTGTACACTCATTTTGGTAACGGCACTTTCCGCAGACATCTTATGAACGATGCCGAACTCCAAGGCAGGTTCGAATGCTGTCTCCCGGAAACCTTTCAGCTGTAAGTTTCCTCTCTTTGGAAAGACGAAGTTTTTTTCTGAAGGAAAGAAACCACTACATTCTACTAATCCTTTTCAACGCTTCTTCTATATTGGATTAAGAAATAATATATTCATTTTTCTGGAAAAAGTCAAGAACCGTTTGCAGAGAATATAGAACTGCATCAATTACTAAGAAACAAGGTTATACTGTAAACAGGTAAGGCTGCTGAACAGGTTTCAGCTCAAGCCTTTTTGGAAAAAACAACTTACAAGACTATGTGCAGAAAGGATAACGCCATTGAGAAAAGGATTGGAAGTCTTTTTACGTCTCGGTCTGACGTTACAAGTATTGAAAACAGCAATCGCCGCAGCCCTTGGCTGGATGGTTTCCTCCCATCTCTCTCAAAATGACTATCCGTTCTTTGCTCCGTTGGCAGCTGTGCTGACGATGCAGGTCACTATTGCTGGATCGATGGAAAAGGCGATCTATAGAGTAAGCGGGGTCATTGGCGGAGTCATTATCAGCATGCTGATTGGGCACTGGCTAAAATTGAACGCGGGATCTATCCTTCTAGTCGTATTGGTCGGCATGGCAGTAACAACGGCCTTCCGGATGCCGGCTCAGGTGGTCTCTCAGGTGTCTGTAAGTTCCATTCTTGTCCTCGCGTTTGGACAAGGTTATGCGCTCAGCCGTATTGTGGAAACGATCATCGGTTCAGCCATCGCAGTACTGACAAATGCTCTGCTCGTCCCTCCCAACACGATACCTGCTGCAGAAGAGCTGCTCTTAAAGTTATCGAATAAGGCATCCATAACCTTAAAAGATCTTGTTCTCCTTTGGGACAGGACGCTCTCTCACCGCCGAGAGATCCAGCAGGAGGTCAAAGAACTGACAGAGCAGAACGAGAAAGGCATTGAAGCTGTTGTTCTCGCCAGTCAAAATCTCCGGTTCACCCCTTTCTTTACGAAGCGGCGCATACGGCTGGAGCACCTTGAAACCGGAATGAAGCATCTGAATCACATTACACTGCAGATTCGCGGCATTGCCCGCGGGATCCGGGATCTTTCCACTAATCTTGATGATCATGCCGCCTCTGAAGAAATCACGCAGTTAAATTTGGCCATTGAACATACGTCAGACTGTATTGCTCATTATGGAATGACGGTCATTGATCCATCCGCCGAAAATTTGTTAAAACTCATCTCAACTGTAAAAGAAGCACAGGAAATTCAGTCTCATTGTCTTTTCATTCTAAAACGCTACGAGTCATTGACGATCCTGCGGGATGTAGGTGCCATACTTACCGATTTAAACCGAATTTTAAAGGAGACTGGCGGACAAACCGTCGTAAGTACAGGGAGAGTGTTTTAAAATCAAAAAGCAGTGAGATCTCCGTTAAGGAATCCACTGCTTTTTGTACTTATTACTTTATTGTGATGCCCGATTTTAATTGATGATAGTGGTTGAGCACGGTTTCAGACAGTATGGACCCTGCTTCAATTCCGGTAAACTGCTCTATAGCTCGTTCGATACCTTTTTCATATATCGCTTCCTGAATAGCGACTGCTTCTGGATCCTCTTTATAATCATAGAGAAGAGCTGAAGCAATGACTCTTGTTAACGAAACTGGGACATCTCCAGTCAGCTGAAGATATTGAACGGCTGGGCTCACAAGACGGTCTGCCGGTCCAAGTTTGCGGATCGGAGAACGTCCAACTCTCGTCACCTCGTCCGTGATATAAGGATTCACAAAACGATTTACAATTTTTTTGATATATTTCTGATGTTCATCAGGGTCAAAGGCATATTTGCTGACAAGCATGCGTCCTGTTTCCTGCAGCGTTTCTTGAATCAGTTCTTGCAGTTCTTTGATTTTCATCGCTTCATCAATGGTTCGCATGCCAGCTTGATACCCGATGTATGCAGCTGCTGCATGTCCAGTGTTCACCGTGAACAGCTTTCGCTCAATATACGGCTTCAAATCCTCTACATAGGTGATTCCTTCGACTTCAGGTCTGCTCCCGATGATTTTCGTCTCATCTACTGCCCACTCATAGAAAGGTTCTACCTTAACCATCAGTTTATCTTCATTGGACTGATTGGGAACGATGCGATCAACCGCTGCATCCGGAAATCCAAAGCGGGAATCAAACAGCTGCTTCTCGCTTTCTTCCAATTTCTCGTAAACTTTTTCTTTTAAAAGTGTACTTCCGCCGATCATGTTTTCACAGGCGATGATATTTAAAGGAGCGTTAGTTGCTGTTATTCTTTTACGAAGTCCTTCAGCAATGGAGCCAGCGATAAACGGAAGAATGTTTGGTCCAACTGCTGCTGTTACCAGGTCCGCATTTGCGATGAGCTCAATTACCTGATCAGGATCTGTTCCGCTGTTAACCGCTGATACATTCCTGATCTGAAGTTCTTCCTGGCTTTTATCCGCAAGAACTACAGTATACTGATTCTTTTCATTCAATAAGTCTACGATTTCCTGGTTTACATCTACAAATACTGTTTGATAGCCTGATTGAAACAATAAGTTGCCAATAAATCCTCTGCCAATGTTACCCGCTCCAAAATGTACAGCCAGCATATTAGTTTACTCCTTCAAAGTAGTCTAGAATCTCTTCTTTTGAACCGGCATTTACGATCCCCAGTACATTTTCTTCTTCAGAACAAACAATGGCGATTTGTGAAAGAATCTCCAAATGCTCATCGCCTTTTCCGGCAATTCCAATCAGCAGTTTCACTTCATTTCCAGGTCCAAATTCCACTCCGCCCGGCACTTGGATAATAGCAATCCCTGACTCCTTGACCGCTTGCTTTGCATCCTCCGTACCATGCGGGATGGCCACAAAGTTCCCCATATACGTAGAGGTCAGCTGCTCCCTCTCCAGCATTTTTTCAATGTATTGCGGTTCAACATATCCATTTTCCACTAACAGGTTTCCGGTTAATCGGATCGCATTTTCCTTGCTCTCCACTTCCGCATTTAATAGGATGTTTTCTTTCGTTAACACTGATGACATATTATCCTCTCCTTAATTCTGTTAGTTTTTCTTTATAAAACTGATCAAACTTTTCCGCCAGATAGGCTGATAGTTTCTGTTCATCCTTTGATTCGAACAGCGCTATGCTTTGTTCGTTTTCAATAATAATGGAACTGATAAAGCTGAGTACCTCTAATCCCTGGCTTGAATACTCGCTGGGCGCAAGCAGAAGCAGTATATTGCCAGCTTCAATGACAGTCTGATCCATGGCGGGCACCCTGATGGCATCTTCCAGCCCATAAATGGTAAAGGAAGGTTTAACGACCTCATCACTGCGTGCATGGTAAAGCACAAGCTCGGTATTCGGTATCCCAAGTCCGCCCAGTTTTTCACGTTCAAACAGTGCAGCAGCAACCTGTTCGCTGCTATGCAGGGCACCTGCTGCAGCCAGAGCTTCACAGGCTTCCTTTAGGATGAGCTCAACGCCTTTCCGGCCATGGACAGGGGTCAGTTTAAATCCTTGTAAGAGGTCCACGATGGAATCGGTATACTTCTTGATGCTCTCCAGCCCTTCCAAAAACTGTTTAGGATCTTTTTCCCCCGTGCTCGTTTCGAGCAAAGCCGAACGCTTCTCTTCTGAATGTGCTCCGGCTGTCTCTGCGATGTATTGCTTAACCTTCTGCAGTTCCTCCTCGTTAGGGATGGGGCTGATGACAATATACGGAGAATGATAATCCGGCAGAAGTATCGTAGAAATGACAAGATCATACTCTTCCGTGTCCATCTTATTCAATTCAAAGAGTGATACATTTTTCAGTTCCTTAATTTCAGGTATTTCCCGTTTCAGTCGAGTCGCAAGCATTTTGGACGTCCCAATACCCGTAGAACAGATCACTAAAGCTTTCAATCGTTCAGCATGGCGCCCGTTCATCAAAGCGGAACCAAAATGCATGACAAGATAGGCCACTTCCTCATCTGGAACATGCAAATCCGGAAAAATAGCTGCGGCCCCATCCTGTACGATGTGAAAGAGATCTTCATAATCTTTTTTAATCTTGGGCATGAGCGGGTTAGAGATCCCCATGTTTTGCTTGATCCGATACAGCGCCGGTTTTAAATGCGTAACTAGCCCCTGAAAGAGCGATGCGTTCCCTAAAAGTTCAATACCGGTCTTTTCACCGACAAACATCATCAGGCTTTTCGCTTTTAAAGCCGTTTGAAAACTCGACTCCTCCAGCAAGTATCCTTTGTCCTGCCTAAGCTTGGCACCTTGCAGATGCATCGTAATATAGCCTACCTCTGCTTCAGGTATGTCGGCATGAATGACCTTCTTCAGCTTTTCAATAATTTTTTCAGCTGCCTTATATTCCGGTGCAGTCTTTAACGTCTCCAGAAAAGCCTCGTCCATATTGATGTTTTCTCCCTGCAGAATTCGTTCGATGGCCAGTGTCAGATGGACGACCAGGCCGATATACGCACTGTCTGCAATGGGATAGGGAAGCTCTTCATTCACTTCTTCAATCGCTTTCTCTACCGTCAATAGCCGGTTCTTTTCAACGAGTCCCAATAACCGCTCAGAAATGGAATCAGCCGTATGAAGAGATTTTTTCTGGATATTTTCTTTTACGATTGATAAGAATTCAGTTTCGTTAAGATTTTGCGCAATGATTTGGCTCATCGCTCTTCTTTTTGCTTTTTCGTCCCCTGTAATTTCTACCCCGTATCCTCTTTTTCTAACGAGGGTCAGATCAAATTCAAGCAGACGGCTTTCTAATTTTGTTAAATCATTGCTGATCGTAGCGATGGTCACGTTTAAATCATGAGCCAGTGAGACAAGCTTAACCGGTTCCTTCGCTTCCAGAAGGGAACAAAAAATCATGGTCTGCCGCTCTTCAGGCGTGTACTCGTTATACGATAAATGAAACAGCGCCAGCTTCAGTTCTTCCATTCTATGTTCGTCCCCGATGATCTGTATACCCACTCCTGATTTTTTGATCAGCTCCAGTTCATACTCTTTTAGCGTATTTTCAAGTTCTTTTAGATCACGGTGGATCGTCCGGGTACTCACATCAATTTCATCCGCAAGATCCTTGACCGTCATCTCTTCTTTTTTAGATAATAAGATTTCAAATATCAGTCGTTCTCTTGCCGATATATACATGTTCTTCACTCCACGTTAATGACAATATTTAATTTGTATACCCTTAATTAAATAATAAAGCCACGCCGTTCCTTAATACAACGAAATGAAAAGCCGATTTCGTCATCATCATTGTTGCCATGATTTAAAAAGTATAGAAAAAGTCCGATTCCTGGGAACCGGACTTTTCGATTAGTGCAGGCTTTTGGCTGCTTTTAACTTCTCAAGCAGTTCTTCATATTTCGGTGAGTTTAAAAAGTTCTCAACTGAAATATGTTTTGCGCCCGGTAGTTTAGCTTTTGCACGATCGGTTAAATCTTTGTGGGTGATGACCAAGTCTGCATCAGCGGGCAGATTGGTAATCGAAGTATTGGACACGGAAACATCCAGCCCTGCTTTTTGAACTTTATTTTTGAGTATAGAAGCTCCCATCGCACTCGAACCCATACCCGCATCACAGGCAAAGATAATTTTCGAAACGTCTTCATACTCGTTTTCTGCGATTGGCATACCTTCAGGCTCGGCAGGTGCTGTTGTACCTTTGCTTTCTACTAACTCATTCAGCAGTTTTTCATATTTAGGACTGTTCAAGAAATTTTCTACTGAAATGTGTTCGGCATTCGGCAGTTTTGCTTTCGCCCTGTCTGTTAAATCTTTATGCGTAATGACGATATCTGCATCAGGGGGAATATTCGTAATCGATGTATTAGACACCGATACATCCAGTCCCGCTTTTCGTGCTTTGTTTTTTAAGATTGATGCGCCCATTGCACTTGAACCCATGCCTGCATCACAAGCGAAAATAATCTTTTGAACGTCGGCACGGCTTTTTTCTACAGCGATGTGGTGCCTGGCACCACCAGACGTTTGTTGCGCTTGCGTTTCTTTCGGTTGGACAAGTGATGAAGCACGGCTTTCTTTTCCTTTAAGTGCAGATGTTTTTTCTGTCGCTTTTGTCAAATCATCTTCATCTGTTTGTTTGGAAGATTTTAAGATGACAGAAGAAATCAAGAAGGATACGGCTGCCGCAACCAGAACTCCAGCTATGACCCCAAGGTAGTGTCCTCTCGGTGTCATGGCAATAAGAGCAAAGATACTTCCTGGTGACGGAGCGGCTACCAATCCTGCGTCAAACAGCAAGAAAGTGAATACACCGGAAGCACCGCCTCCGATTACCGCTAAAAGAAGTAACGGTCTCATCAGAATATACGGGAAGTAAATCTCATGAATCCCGCCAAGGAAATGGATAATGGCAGCCCCTGGTGCCGATTGTTTCGACATTCCTTTTCCAAAAAGGATGTAAGCCAATAGGACACCCAGCCCTGGTCCCGGATTGGATTCCAACAAGAACAGAATGGATTTTCCTGCTTTGGTGGCTTGCTCAATTCCCAGCGGGCTTAAGATCCCATGGTTAATGGCATTGTTTAAGAATAACACTTTTGCTGGTTCGATAAAGATGCTGGCCAGCGGCAGCAAGTGTGCGTCTACAATAGCCTGTACTCCTGCAGCAAGCGTTTTGTTTAACGTTAATACAACCGGTCCAATTCCTTTGTAGGCAATGATCGTTAAAATTCCGGCAATAATCCCGGCGGAAAAGTTATTCACGAGCATCTCGAAGCCGGATTTCACTTTTCCTTCAATCATCTTGTCAAACTTCTTAATGGCATACCCGCCAAGAGGCCCCATAATCATGGCACCTAGAAGCATTGGAATGTCAGCTCCGACAATAACCCCCATCGTTGCCGTGGCACCAACGACACCGCCTCGCAGGTCATAAACGATGCGTCCGCCTGAAAATCCGATAAGCAGCGGCAGCAAGTAAGTGATCATCGGGCTAACCAGTTTTGCCATATCTTCATTTGGAATCCATCCTGTAGGAATGAATAATGCCGTGATGATTCCCCAGGCGATGAACGCCCCTATGTTTGGCATGATCATACCGCTCAAATAGCTGCCAAACCGCTGTATTTTTACTTTAGCGCCTGTCTTTGTCTGTTCAGAACTTGCCATATCAATCGAAACCCCTTTCCTATTTGGTACTATTCGTACAATCTATAGGTCTTATGCTCTAATAATAAAGCGTTTACACACCATTTTTCAATTCAAAGAAAAGGGCATTTTGTCACCATACTTGTTGTCATGTTTAAAACATAAAAAAAGCTGCCATCCATAAATACCATCTGGAAAGCCTTATTCAAAATCTAAAATTTCTTTACGCAGCTTGTCCTCGTCCTTTTTCTTCATTAGACTCACCTCCTGGAACAATTACCTTTGGCTCATTTTCGTGATTATTTATGCCTCTTGTTCTATAAACTCGCGGAGCTTAAACACACCTTCAAATAACATCTCAGCACTATTCTGATCAAATAATATCTATATATATTGGTGCTGGTTAAAATTACAAAGGATTTGACCAACAGCAATTCATCCTGAGGCAGCGAATGATTATAGGGAAAATCTACATAAAGGAGCTGGTGTAGGAGTGTACGCTGCAGGAGTAATTGACGAAGCAAAAATCCCTTCATTTAAGACTCATGAACAGGCAAAGTTATGGTTTAAAGAAAAGTATGGCGATGCTTTTCAGCTCTCAAATGTTGAGCCGATCGATGGCCAGCAATGCTATTCCTATGTGCTGATCTTAGATGTGCACACTTACATACGTGGACAGGCTGATTTAAAAGAGCATGGAATAATGAAAGATGCACTGAAATATTTAAGTAGCCATCAATCTATTTATATTACGGATGATGGAAGCGTTCACTTCGTTAATTAAATGATAATTGTGAACGATTCATATGTATTTAGATGTTATTTCAGTTATAATTAATTTTAAGCCACTTTAAACTTGTTCACCGACGGGTTTAATTTGAAGACACCATTTATAAAAAAGAATTGAGAATTGTGGATAACCACAAAGAAGTACATAGGATTAAGTTGTCTGATTTAGTTGATGTAAAAATAACTTGAAATAATTACTACAAAAAAAGGGGCTGTCCTGAAAGTCGAAAATTGACCTTCAGCAGCTCCTTTTTGGCTTGAAAATCTTCAATGAAAAGTTGATTGAAGTGGATGGTGCGAGACTCCTCGAAAATGAACTTCACTTTTTCTTCGTGCGATAAAAAGCTGCCGGACCCCCCCTTGTCCTGAGGGACTAGCGTGACAGGTGAGCCTGGCACGGAAATCAACAGCTTACAGACTTCTTGGACAGCCCCTTTTGATATTGACAGCCAGGGTACAACTTAGTTTTAAAAAGACATTTCTGTTGTAAGATAAAAGAGTTCTTTACTGATACTTGTCAAACTTTTTTGTTGTGCTAAACACTTGATCAAGGACATAGCCTGCTTCATAGTGGAATGCTATAAGAGTGAAATATCCAATATAATATTTCACTAAGTGCTCCATAATGAAAAAACCCCTGGAAGTTAAATTCCAAGGGTGAAAAGCACTTTATTATTCAGTAAAGGACTTCTTTATCTAGTAAAATGCTATTTTAGCGTAAAACACCAGTAAATTTCCACTGGCTTTTACTTAATACTTATTCTACTGTTACACTTTTCGCAAGATTACGCGGCTTATCAACATCACAGTCACGGTGAAGTGCTGCATAGTAAGCAATCAATTGAAGCGGTACAACAGATACGAGCGGAGTAAGGTACTCATGTACTTCAGGAAGTACGATGCGGTCGCCTTCGTCCTTCGTCGCTTCTGTACTGATCACGCAAGTTTCTGCTCCACGGGCTGCTACTTCTTTTACATTTCCGCGGATGCTCAAGTTCACGTGTTCTTGTGTAGCTAGAGCGATAACTGGCGTTCCTTCTTCAATCAAAGCAATCGTACCATGCTTAAGTTCTCCTCCTGCAAAGCCTTCTGCTTGGATATAAGAGATTTCTTTAAGCTTTAGAGAACCTTCCAAACAAACAAAGTAATCAACCGCACGGCCGATAAAGAAGGCATTGCGTGTTACTGATAGGTATTCCTGTGCTACACGATCCATGGTTTCTTTTTGGTCTGTCAATGTTTCCATTGCGTTTGCCACAATCGCAAGCTCTTGAAGCGGATTGAAATCAAGCTCGATGCCTTTTGCACGAGCAGAATCAACGGCAAGAATAGCAAGGACAGCAATTTGCGCTGTATAAGCTTTTGTTGATGCTACTGCGATTTCAGGTCCTGCATATAGGTGAAGTGTATGGTCAGCTTCCCTTGAAAGGGTAGAGCCAGGAACGTTAGTAATCGTCAACGCTTTATGGCCCAGCTTTTTCACTTCTACCAATACCGCACGGCTGTCGGCTGTTTCTCCCGATTGAGAGATAAAGATAAACAATGGCTTCTGAGAAAGAAGCGGCATGTTATAAACGAATTCACTGGCAATATGAACCTCTACAGGGATATTGGCAATGTTTTCGATCAGCTGTTTACCTACAAGTCCTGCATTGTAGCTTGTTCCGCAAGCCACGATGTAAATGCGGTCTGCACCTTTCATCGCGCTGCGAATATCGTCATCAAGCTTAAGATTGCCTTCTTCGTTTTGATACTGCTTGATGATGTTACGCATAACAAATGGCTGCTCATCAATTTCTTTCAGCATATAGTGAGGGTACGTTCCCTTTTCGATATCACTTGCATCCAATTCAGCTGTGTAAGGATCACGTGCTACTTCTTTGCCGTCCAGTGTTTTGATGGTATAGGAGTCACGTGTTACGATAACGATCTCCTCATCCATCAGTTCAACGTATTGGTCTGTTTGAGAAATCATTGCCATAGCATCACTTGCTACAACGTTAAATCCTTCTCCTACGCCGACCAATAGCGGGCTTTTATTTTTACCAACATAGATGGTGTCTGAATCTTGGTTATCGACTAACGCAATCGCGTAAGAGCCTTTAATAACAGAAAGCGCGTGGCGGAATGCTTCTTCCACGTTCTCCCCTTCGCTGACAAACTTTTCAATAAGCTGTACAACAACTTCTGTATCTGTATCACTTACGAATTCAACATTCGGTAAGTATTCTCTTTTAATATTCTCATAGTTCTCAATAACACCGTTATGCACAAGCGTAAATCGCCCTGCAGTACTTTGGTGTGGGTGAGAATTCACCTTGCTTGGCGCTCCGTGTGTTGCCCAGCGTGTATGTCCGATCCCCATTGATGTTTCAACGCTTGAGTCAACGATATCACGCAATACAGCGATTCTTCCTTTTTCTTTGAAGACTTGAACGCCGTCATTATCAACTACAGCAATACCTGCTGAGTCATAACCGCGGTACTCTAATTTTTCCAGTCCGCGAAGCAAGATTTCTTTAGCATCCTTATTCCCTACATAACCTACAATTCCGCACATTTAATATATCCTCCCTTGGGTCAGGTATAGCCCAAAATATGGGCTGGCACCTGCCTCTGTAACAGGGGGACTGTGAGCGGGGCTCACAGCCCCACCTATGTTTGATTTATTTTGTTAGCCACTGCTTTTAATTTTGTACAGGAAGTCGCCTTGCCTGTTTTATTTAAAAGCTTACGAAAGTGACTGGTTCCGAGAGGCATCCGCCGAAAAATCGATGAACCTCTTCCTCGTCAACTATTTTCTTCCGTCCGAAAATAGTTCAGGCGCTTAGGTTAATAAATTGGCCGCTCTATCCACCTTCCCGTTTCAAAGTAAATTCAAACCTAATGATATCTTGTTTCGATTTAAGCGTCAATTGGTTGCTAAGCAGCTTAATAAATATTTAATAAAATATGCATAAGCGAACCCGCTGGTGATGCGCTTATGCATAGGTTTCGTGCCTATCTTGATGAATGAGGGTGCATTTGACTAAACAAGTTCCGCCTTGACCACATCAGCTATCTGATCAGCATAGATTTGGCATTGTTCCTTCGTAGGTGCTTCGACCATGACACGCACCAACGGCTCAGTTCCCGATGGACGTACAAGTACACGCCCGTTTCCGTTCATTTCTGCTTCGACCTTCTCGATCGCAGATTGGATCGTTGTATTGCCTTCAAGCTTTGTTTTATCTACAACTCTAACGTTGATTAAAAGCTGAGGGAACTTTTTCATTTCATCCGCAAGCTCAGATAATGGCTTTTTCGTCTGCTGGACGATGCTTGCTAATTGAATAGCCGATAACATGCCATCACCCGTCGTGGTATGGTCAAGGAAAATGATATGTCCTGATTGCTCTCCGCCCAGGTTATATCCGCTCTTTCTCATTTCTTCCATTACATATCGGTCGCCGACAGCAGTCTGAACCGATTTTACTTCTCTGTCTTCAAGTCCTTTATAGAATCCAAGGTTGCTCATCACAGTGGAGACGATGGTATCGTTCTTCAGTCTTCCCTGTTCTTTTAAGTAGACGGCGCAAATAAACATGATTTGGTCGCCATCCACGATGTTCCCCTTTTCATCAATCGCAATCAGACGGTCTCCGTCCCCATCAAAGGCCAGACCCATGTCTGCTCCTTTTTCCTTGACCAGTTCAGCCAATTTTTCAGGGTGTGTGGAACCTACACCATCATTAATATTTAGACCATTTGGGCTTGTTCCCATCGTTGAGATATCGGCTTCCAGGTCGGCAAACAGATGCGGAGCCAAAGAAGATGTTGCACCGTGAGCGCAGTCGAGTGCGATATGCATACCGGAAAAATCGCCAGGGATGGTTTGTTTTAAATATTGAAGGTACTTTTGTCCGCCTTCGAAATAGTCGCCTACTGAGCCAATATCACCGCCTGAAGGGCGCGGAAGCTCGTCTTTCTCCTGATCGAGGAGAGCTTCAATCTCTGCTTCCTGCTCGTCCAAAAGCTTAAAGCCATCCGCTCCGAAAAACTTAATTCCGTTGTCAGCGACTGGGTTATGGGAAGCAGAGATCATGACACCTGCCTGAGCGCCAAGTGCATTTGTCAAGAAAGCAACGCCAGGTGTCGAGATGACACCTAAACGCAATACTTCAGCTCCCGTAGATAAAAGGCCAGCCACCAATGCTCCTTCAAGCATATGACCAGAAATTCGTGTATCTCTGCCGATCAGTACTTTTGGTTTTCGGGTTTCCTTTGTTAATACATATCCCCCAAATCGGCCAAGTTTAAAAGCTAATTCTGGTGTAAGCTCTGTATTGGCAACTCCTCTTACCCCGTCTGTTCCAAAGTATTTTCCCATGATTTAATTCTCTCCTTCAGTAATTGATTCGGTACGATCCGATTGTCCCTCTGCCTTTGATTGAGAAAAGGTTGGGTTATTGTCCGGCTTGCTGCCGGCAGTGCCGTTATTCTCGTTATTGCTGTTCTTATCCCCGCTCTGCGATGTGGTTTGGTCAGTCTGGTTATCAGAGCCAGTCTGGGTTGCCGTGGTTTCGATTTTAATTTTCGCCGTCGTAAACTCCTTTTTCATTTGAAGGTTCTTGGAGTTTGAGGCTTTTATCGAAATCGTATGCTCGCCTGGTTTCAGCTTGCTGACATCAACATATGCCCTAATATCTGAAGCCACCAATGCATCAACTGTTTTTTTGCTGCCTGTAATGGTCACATCCATCTTTCCGCTCGCAGGAGATAAGAAAGACGCCTGCTGTTCAGGAATCTCTCCCCTCATTTCAATAGGGATATCCTTAAAGGTCTTTGTTTTCACGTCATTCTCTACATCCACTTTTACTTGGACTTGTTTGGGATTTACAGCTTCTGTGCCTTTTGGAAGAGGCACATCAACGTCTATCGTTGAATCTTCTTTAATCTTGTCTAAATCTATGTCTACGCCGCTTACTTCACTGATTTTATCAAGGGCGGATGAAGGACCTGTTAACGTCACTTCTTTCGGATCCACAGTTATACCTGCCAGGGTAAGTCCGTCAGGAAGGTTGCCTTTTTCATTCAGGCTCAGCGGTACCGTTTTACTTGGTTTTGTAATAGGGACCGTAACATTGACAGACTTTGGATCAATCAGTACATCGAGCAGATTGCCTTGACTGTCGTAAGCCCGCAGCGGCACCCTTGATTCTACCTTATCCTTGGCATTCGAAACATCCACAGATGCCCGGATACTTGCAATATCCCTGATGTAATCCTCTGGACCTGTTACATACACACTCTTCGGCGAGTAGCTAAGTTTTCCGGCTTCATAACCCTCCGGCAGTTTATTCTTGTTCTTGATATCCACAGAAATCGGGATCTGCTTCGTTTGTTTTCGGTGAAGCGTTACTTCCACTTCCTGAGGTGATGGAACGGCTCTTAACCCTTCCGGAACATTCCTGATTTTCACAGGAACTTTTTTTGTACCTGGACCCATCTTTGTAAGATCGATATAGACTTCCATTCGACGGTCTACTTTTAATGCTTTCGTCAGCAGATTGGAAGACCCCGTCAGCTTGACGTCCACCGATCGGGGCAAGTCTGTAAGTACGTATTTATTTTCATCAAAAAAAGGCGTAATGGCAACCCCGCTTACTGTTTCACTCGTCTTGGAGACGGAGGTGAACAGGGATTGCCGGTCAGATTGCTGCTGGTTTTCCATGGATAGGACGGTATAAAGCATTAATGCCAAAAGAAAAGCGATAATTTTTACAAACCAATTGCTCTTAAGGAGTTTGTCCATTTTTCTTCCCCCTCCAATTCCAGCGTGATGAGGAAGCATTTCTGCCAGATACCATTAATTCCGCATTCAATAAAGCTCTCAGTGTTTCCTCATTCAGGTTGCGATGGATTTCTCCGTTCTTCGTAATCGAGATGCCACCGGTTTCTTCTGAGACAATGACAGTAATCGCATCTGTCACTTCACTTACACCGATAGCCGCTCTGTGCCTTGTACCCAGTTCTTTGGAAACAAAAGGGCTTTCGGTCAACGGAAGATAACAGCCTGCCGCAACGATCTCATTCTGCCGCAAAATAACCGCTCCGTCGTGCAGAGGCGTGTTGGGCACAAAAATATTGGTCAGCAGCTCTGATGACAATTTCGAATGAATAGGAATCCCTGTTTCCACATAATCGGTAAGACCGGTTTCTCTTTCAAACGATATGATGGCCCCAATTCGGCGCTTGGCCATATAACTGGTTGACTTAACGATCGCATCAATGGAATTTCCCATCTCCTCTTCGTCAGCTAAACCAGATCGGGAAAACAGTTTTCCCCTGCCGAGCTGCTCCAGCGCTCTCCTTAATTCAGGCTGGAAAATAATAATAATGGCCAATAATCCATATGTAATGGCTTTATCCATCAGCCAGCCCATTGTCCGCAGTTCAAAGAAACTGCTTGCAAGCCATACAGCTACAATGACCACAATTCCTTTTAAAAGCTGTACCGCCTTGGTTCCTCTTATCAGCATTATTAATTTATAAAAAACATAGGTAACCAGCAAAATATCAACGATCTGGCTGATATAGCTACCTAAACTAAAACTTCCAACAGGCAACATGACATCACTCCACTTCAGGGAACTACTCTTTCTATGTTAATGTAGTGCAACAATGATCATAATTATTCGGTATCCCTTATTATAGCATACCCCATCCGCTGCCATAAAAGTTGGAGACTGGCTGGCCGGGTGTCTTTGGCTGCGTTATAAAGTCCCGAAAAAGTAAAAAGCCAGCCATAAACAGGCGGCTTTTTAGATCTTCATATTATTTCGATACTAAATATTATTTTTGTTCCTCTCCTGTGAAGAACATTTTAAGTTTATACCAGACCCATTCAACCACTTGATGGATTTCCTGGCTGTCACCGGTTATCTGGCCCGCGGAAGCCATATATTTTTTCCCTTTGATGACGACGACATTGCCGTCAACCTTTCCTTCCACCCTCACATCGCCATTTTCTACGACCAGGTCACCTTTGACCGTTTTTCCTTTAGGAACGATAACTGTATGCGTGGATGGCTTGATCTGAACGTTATCCGAGCCGGAGACTACTGATAGTTCATTCCCCGTACTCCAATTGGCCATGACTGAACCGAACATTAAGATTAAGAATACTGCAGCCGCAGTCAGGACTGGATAACGCCTGATCCATTGAGCCGGCATCCTTTTCTTTTTCACGGCAGGAAGCTTCTTCATTACATTCTCTGTAAAATGGTCGGGAGCTACAACAGGCGCTGATTCTTTCATGTCGGAAATGATTTCCTTCAGGGCATAATAGTGCTCTCTGCAGGCTTCGCAATTTTCCAGATGTATGTTCAGCTCTTTCTGCTCCAGCTCCGTTATATCCCTATCCAGGGCTTTATCAATCAGGCTCATATATTTTTCTGTATCACATGACATTATGTTCACCTCGATTTTGCAACCTTTTTATACACCTTTTTTAACGCTTCTCTTCCCCGATGTATCCGTGTTTTGACAGTCGGAACGGGCAAATCCATAACAGAGCTGATCTCTTCAAGCGATAGATCTTCGACATACTTTAGCAGGATCGCTGTCCTGTACTTTTCCGGAAGTTTCATGATTTCCTGCTGGAGATGATCCCGCTTCTCCTTTTCCTCCGCTTCCTCTTCCGGAAGTGGATCCGCTCCTGCCACCTGGCCGTAAAGCGTTGCTCCTTCCGTTCCTGGAATTTCAGCATCCATAGAGTAATCCGGTTTCTTTTTCCGCAGTTTATCAATACACAAGTTTGTGGCGATGCGATACAGCCACGTTGAAAACTTATAGCTTCCACTGTATTTATCAATGTTTACGTAAGCGCGGACAAATGCTTCCTGAGCAAGGTCCTCCGCCTCATGGCTGTCTCCGACCATTCTGTAGCACAGCCGGTATATTTTATCTTTGTAAATTTCAACAAGACCTTCAAAAGCCTCCTGGTTCCCTGCTTTCACTTGGGTAACCAGATTATTAATTAATGAATCCATTTCAATTTTCCACCACCAGTTGCGGTTCGTATTTTTCTACGTTTAGTATTCAAAAAAGTTTCATATTCCATAAAAAATTGAGCAATTTTTATTTTAGCATGAAAACAGACAGGGATAGAGAAATGTTTTGTACAAAATTTAGAAAATGAGTTTCAATTTGGGTAAATGAGGGAATAGTGGAATTAAAGATTTTTTTTAAGGAGCGTGCACACATGGACCGCAATATCCTGCTAAGAGAAATTGAAGTTTCACGGAAAAAAATGAATGAAATGTCTAAAATTATGCCTTTAATCGCTGAAGAAATTGTTGAAATCAGCCAACACATAGATGAGCTATTAAATGAATTCCAAAAAGCAAACGTAAAAAACAGCTACTCGTAATCGAGAGCTGTTTTTTTGATTTATAATTATAATAATTTTTCGCCAAATAGTGATCCCATTAGCGCCACAGCCACTGTCGCTGTCTTGTTTCTTTCGTCAAGAATTGGATTGACCTCTACAAATTCAGCTGAAGTAATAATCTGAGACTCGGCCAGCATTTCCATCGCCAAATGGCTTTCTCTGTAGCTGATTCCACCAAGAACCGGCGTCCCTACACCCGGTGCGTCAAGCGGATCCAATCCATCAAGGTCAAGGCTTAAATGAACACCGTCCGTTTTTTTAGAAAGGTATTCAATCGTTTCCTCCATTACCTTGGTCATGCCGATCCGATCAATTTCATGCATCGTGTATACTTTAATACCGCGTTCTTTGATTAATTCTTTTTCTCCTTCATCCAATGAACGGGCACCGATAATAACAATATTTTCAGGCTTAACTTTTTGCTCATATCCTCCAATACCAGTTAAGGATTCATGCCCGATTCCCAAACTTGCTGCAAGGGGCATACCATGAATGTTTCCGCTTGGTGAAGTATCAGCGGTATTTAAGTCTCCATGAGCATCATACCAGATGACGCCAAGATTTTCGTAGTGCTTGGCAATTCCTGCAAGAGAGCCAATCGCGATACTGTGGTCTCCTCCAAAGACAAGAGGAAACCGGTTTTCCTGAATGACATTAGAAACCGTGTCTGCCAGCTTTTCACTTGCAGTTGAAACTTCTTGAAGGTTCTTAAGATTGGTGTCTATTTTTTCTTCTATTGTCCCAGGCCGGGCAATCTCTATGTCCCCGAAATCCTGGACATTATAATTTATATCTTCTAAACGTTCCACAATTCCTGCATATCGAATGGCGCTTGGCCCCATGTCAACGCCGCGCCTTGTCTGCCCTAAATCCATCGGTACTCCGATGATCGTAATATCCTTCTTCATTCTGTACGGCCTCCCCTTATGCTGTGTTTCAAAAAATTCTATAAATTCATTGTAGCCTGTCTATTCGTGTTGGTTCAACTGGACAGAAATATGCATAGATATACCGATACGTAAGCGCTTTCGAGGAGGTTGATGGATAATTATTAGGACAAAAGCACCCTCCTCTTTATTGGATCAGGAATCCTTGAAGGTTTGAAAGACATAAAAAAGCCCTTAGACATTCGTCTAAGGACAGTACTTATTATGTATGGTGGAGCCTAGCGGGATCGAACCGCTGACCTCCTGCGTGCAAGGCAGGCGCTCTCCCAGCTGAGCTAAGGCCCCATAATGGAGCGGGTGATGAGAATCGAACTCACGACCAGAGCTTGGAAGGCTCTTGTTTTACCACTAAACTACACCCGCATATTATACTTTGTAACCATTGATATCATCTTTTATTCAGAAGTTCAAATGGTGAGCCATGAAGGACTCGAACCTTCGACCCTCTGATTAAAAGTCAGATGCTCTACCGACTGAGCTAATGGCTCGTGTTGTAACATAATCTGTCGGAAATAAAGATGGTGGAGGGGGACGGATTCGAACCGCCGAACCCAAAGGAGCGGATTTACAGTCCGCCGCGTTTAGCCACTTCGCTACCCCTCCACATAAAAAAAAGGCTTCAGACATTGCTTATAAAGAAATGGTGCCGGCTAGAGGACTTGAACCCCCAACCTACTGATTACAAGTCAGTTGCTCTACCAATTGAGCTAAACCGGCCTGCCGTTGGGATAAATAATGGTGGAGGATGACGGGTTCGAACCGCCGACCCCCTGCTTGTAAGGCAGGTGCTCTCCCAGCTGAGCTAATCCTCCGTATTAATGAATGTTATTTTCTTAACGAAAAAACTTGGTTATTTTTCTTAACGAAAAAAACTTGGTGACCCGTACGGGATTCGAACCCGTGTTACCGCCGTGAAAGGGCGGTGTCTTAACCGCTTGACCAACGGGCCGACTGGAGCTTCCAACCGGGCTCGAACCGGTGACCTCTTCCTTACCATGGAAGCACTCTACCTACTGAGCTATGGAAGCATGGCTCCACAGGTAGGACTCGAACCTACGACCGATCGGTTAACAGCCGATAGCTCTACCACTGAGCTACTGTGGAATAATAAAACCACATACGAGTATGTATGAAATGATAGCCTGGCAACGTCCTACTCTTACAGGGGGAAGCCCCCAACTACCATCGGCGCTGAAGAGCTTAACTTCCGTGTTCGGTATGGGAACGGGTGTGACCTCTTCGCTATCGCCACCAGACTGTCTTTCAAAGGATGTCCTATTTTCTCAAGGACAAGTTACATTTTACAATGTATTTGCTCTTTTGACAAGAGCTTTTTTAGAAAAATGAGGTATATTCCCTCAAAACTAGATAACTTCATCCAAACTTTCACTGATGCTAACGTCCAGCTCCATGTACCATATCCTCGAGGTCGTTTCAATCCCTCCTGCGAACACCAAAAACGTGTTCTCGTCAGGATCTCCAACGCTTGTCGGATTTAAACGGTTCATACCGCTTTTGTTAATAAGGATAAGCCCTCGACCGATTAGTATCTGTCAGCTCCACGTGTCACCACGCTTCCACACCAGACCTATCAACCTCATCATCTCTAAGGGGTCTTACTCACTTGACGTGATGGGAAATCTCATCTTGAGGGGGGCTTCATGCTTAGATGCTTTCAGCACTTATCCCGTCCACACGTAGCTACCCAGCTATGCCCCTGGCGGAACAACTGGTACACCAGCGGTGTGTCCATCCCGGTCCTCTCGTACTAAGGACAGCTCCTCTCAAATTTCCTGCGCCCGCGACGGATAGGGACCGAACTGTCTCACGACGTTCTGAACCCAGCTCGCGTACCGCTTTAATGGGCGAACAGCCCAACCCTTGGGACCTACTTCAGCCCCAGGATGCGATGAGCCGACATCGAGGTGCCAAACCTCCCCGTCGATGTGGACTCTTGGGGGAGATAAGCCTGTTATCCCCAGGGTAGCTTTTATCCGTTGAGCGATGGCCCTTCCATGCGGAACCACCGGATCACTAAGCCCGACTTTCGTCCCTGCTCGACTTGTAGGTCTCGCAGTCAAGCTCCCTTGTGCCTTTACACTCTGCGAATGATTTCCAACCATTCTGAGGGAACCTTTGGGCGCCTCCGTTACAATTTAGGAGGCGACCGCCCCAGTCAAACTGCCCACCTGACACTGTCTCCGAACCGGATCACGGTTCCAGGTTAGAATTTCAATACAGTCAGGGTAGTATCCCACCGACGCCTCCATCGAAGCTGGCGCTCCGACTTCCCAGGCTCCTACCTATCCTGTACAAACTGTACCAAAATCCAATATCAAGCTGCAGTAAAGCTCCATGGGGTCTTTCCGTCCTGTCGCGGGTAACCTGCATCTTCACAGGTACTATAATTTCACCGGGTCTCTCGTTGAGACAGTATCCAAGTCGTTACACCTTTCGTGCGGGTCGGAACTTACCCGACAAGGAATTTCGCTACCTTAGGACCGTTATAGTTACGGCCGCCGTTTACTGGGGCTTCAATTCAGAGCTTCTCCCGTAAGGGATAACCCCTCCTCTTAACCTTCCAGCACCGGGCAGGTGTCAGCCCCTATACTTCGCCTTGCGGCTTCGCAGAGACCTGTGTTTTTGCTAAACAGTCGCTTGGATCTATTCACTGCGGCTCTCTCGGGCGTTAACCCTATCAGAGCACCCCTTCTCCCGAAGTTACGGGGTCATTTTGCCGAGTTCCTTAACGAGAGTTCTCCCGATCATCTTAGGATTCTCTCCTCGCCTACCTGTGTCGGTTTGCGGTACGGGCACCTCTTTCCTCACTAGAGGCTTTTCTTGGCAGTGTAGGATCAGGGACTTCGGTACTGTAATTTCCCTCGCCGTCACAGCTCAGCCTTCACGATTGCGGGATTTGCCTCACAATCAGCCTAACTGCTTAGACGCGCATTTCCAATCGCGCGCTCTCCCTACCTTCCTGCGTCCCCCCGTCGTTCAAACGGAAAGGAGGTGGTACAGGAATTTCAACCTGTTGGCCATCGCCTACGCCTTTCGGCCTCGGCTTAGGTCCCGACTAACCCTGAGCGGACGAGCCTTCCTCAGGAAACCTTAGGCTTTCGATGGACAAGATTCTCACTTGTCTTTCGCTACTCATACCGGCATTCTCACTTCAAAGCGCTCCACCAGTCCTTCCGGTCTGACTTCACCGCACTTCGAACGCTCCCCTACCACTGTACCCTAAGGTACAATCCATAGCTTCGGTGATACGTTTAGCCCCGGTACATTTTCGGCGCAGAGTCACTCGACCAGTGAGCTATTACGCACTCTTTAAATGGTGGCTGCTTCTAAGCCAACATCCTGGTTGTCTGGGCAACTCCACATCCTTTCCCACTTAACGTATACTTTGGGACCTTAGCTGATGGTCTGGGCTGTTTCCCTCTTGACTACGGATCTTATCACTCGCAGTCTGACTCCCGCGGATAAGTCTCTGGCATTCGGAGTTTGACTGAATTCGGTAACCCTGTGGGGGCCCCTAGTCCAATCAGTGCTCTACCTCCAGGACTCTAGCCGCGAGGCTAGCCCTAAAGCTATTTCGGGGAGAACCAGCTATCTCCGTGTTCGATTGGCATTTCACCCCTACCCACACCTCATCCCCGCACTTTTCAACGTGCGTGGGTTCGGGCCTCCATTCAGTGTTACCTGAACTTCACCCTGGACATGGGTAGATCACACGGTTTCGGGTCTACGACAACGTACTATGGCGCCCTGTTCAGACTCGCTTTCGCTGCGGCTCCGCCTTATCAGCTTAACCTTGCACGTTATCGTAACTCGCCGGTTCATTCTACAAAAGGCACGCTGTCACCCGTTAATGGGCTCCAACTACTTGTAGGCACACGGTTTCAGGATCTCTTTCACTCCCCTTCCGGGGTGCTTTTCACCTTTCCCTCACGGTACTGGTTCACTATCGGTCACTAGGGAGTATTTAGCCTTGGGAGATGGTCCTCCCGGATTCCGACGGGGTTTCACGTGTCCCGCCGTACTCAGGATCCACTCAGGAGGGAACGAAGTTTCAACTACAGGGCTGTTACCTTCTTTGGCTGGCCTTTCCAGACCGCTTCATCTACCCCGTTCCTTTGTAACTCCATGTTGAGTGTCCTACAACCCCAGAGGGCAAGCCCTCTGGTTTGGGCTGATTCCGTTTCGCTCGCCGCTACTCAGGAAATCGCATTTGCTTTCTCTTCCTCCGGGTACTTAGATGTTTCAGTTCCCCGGGTCTGCCTTCTCATATCCTATGTATTCAGATATGGATACCATCCCATTACGGATGGTGGGTTCCCCCATTCGGAAATCCCCGGATCAATGCTTACTTACAGCTCCCCGAGGCATATCGGTGTTCGTCCCGTCCTTCTTCGGCTCCTAGTGCCAAGGCATCCACCGTGCGCCCTTTCTAGCTTAACCTTTAACCGAATCAGCTTTTCAGCTGAATCGTTTCACATGATCGTTAGATCATGGGTCTTGCATAATCAGCGCACAACTAATGAATTAGTTGGCTTTGTTTGGATGTTTCGTTATCTAGTTTTCAAGGAACATGGTCCGTGCGCGCAAAAAAAACGCGTCACATAACCTCTATTGTTTGAAAGAAACGATGTTCTTTCAAAACCAAACAAAAGCTCAGGTAAGTTCATGAGGCTACTAAGTGCACTCATGTCTCCATAGAAAGGAGGTGATCCAGCCGCACCTTCCGATACGGCTACCTTGTTACGACTTCACCCCAATCATCTGTCCCACCTTCGGCGGCTGGCTCCTAAAAGGTTACCCCACCGACTTCGGGTGTTACAAACTCTCGTGGTGTGACGGGCGGTGTGTACAAGGCCCGGGAACGTATTCACCGCGGCATGCTGATCCGCGATTACTAGCAATTCCGGCTTCATGTAGGCGAGTTGCAGCCTACAATCCGAACTGAGAGTGGCTTTTTGGGATTGGCTCGGCCTCGCGGCTTTGCAACCCTTTGTACCACCCATTGTAGCACGTGTGTAGCCCAGGTCATAAGGGGCATGATGATTTGACGTCATCCCCACCTTCCTCCGGTTTGTCACCGGCAGTCACCTTAGAGTGCCCAACTGAATGCTGGCAACTAAGGTCAAGGGTTGCGCTCGTTGCGGGACTTAACCCAACATCTCACGACACGAGCTGACGACAACCATGCACCACCTGTCACTCTGTCCCCCGAAGGGGAAAGTCCTATCTCTAGGATGGTCAGAGGATGTCAAGACCTGGTAAGGTTCTTCGCGTTGCTTCGAATTAAACCACATGCTCCACTGCTTGTGCGGGCCCCCGTCAATTCCTTTGAGTTTCAACCTTGCGGTCGTACTCCCCAGGCGGAGTGCTTAATGTGTTAACGTCAGCACTGAGGGTGGAACCCCCCAACACCTAGCACTCATCGTTTACGGCGTGGACTACCAGGGTATCTAATCCTGTTTGCTCCCCACGCTTTCGCGCCTCAGCGTCAGTTACAGGCCAAAAAGCCGCCTTCGCCACTGGTGTTCCTCCACATCTCTACGCATTTCACCGCTACACGTGGAATTCCACTTTTCTCTCCTGCACTCAAGTTCCCCAGTTTCCAATGACCCTCCACGGTTGAGCCGTGGGCTTTCACATCAGACTTAAAGAACCGCCTGCGCGCGCTTTACGCCCAATAATTCCGGATAACGCTTGCCACCTACGTATTACCGCGGCTGCTGGCACGTAGTTAGCCGTGGCTTTCTGGTCAGGTACCGTCAAGGTACCGGCAGTTACTCCGGTACTTGTTCTTCTCTGACAACAGAGCTTTACGACCCGAAGGCCTTCATCGCTCACGCGGCGTTGCTCGGTCAGACTTTCGTCCATTGCCGAAGATTCCCTACTGCTGCCTCCCGTAGGAGTCTGGGCCGTGTCTCAGTCCCAGTGTGGCCGATCACCCTCTCAGGTCGGCTACGCATCGTCGCCTTGGTGAGCCGTTACCTCACCAACTAGCTAATGCGCCGCGGGCCCATCTGTAAGCGTCAGCACAAGGCCGACTTTCAAAAAAGAAACAGGCGTTTCTCTTTATCATCCGGTATTAGCTTCGGTTTCCCGAAGTTATCCCCGTCTTACAGGCAGGTTACCCACGTGTTACTCACCCGTCCGCCGCTAACCTCAGAGAGCAAGCTCTCTTTGGTCCGCTCGACTTGCATGTATTAGGCACGCCGCCAGCGTTCATCCTGAGCCAGGATCAAACTCTCCAATAAAGTGTTTGATATAGCTCTTAAAGTTTAAAAATTGATGGGATTATAAAATCCCTGACTTACCTGGCTTTTGTTTGGTTTTCAAAGAACAAGTTTGTGTCACTCGTTTTGGCGACTTTTATACTTTAACATTTTTGCAACTATCATGTCAACGATTATTTTGTTGATATTTTGTTGCTCATCACCGTCTCAGCAGCGACAAGGAATACTATATCACGTATCGCTTTTTAGTGTCAACACTTTATTTGAAAAAAGTGTTTGAATCCTTTTATGCCATGTTATTGGCTCTGTTTTCTTCTGCAGAAACGCGCGCATTCTGCAGGTTCGGCAAGCCTGGCAAAGAGCTTAAAGAGAACCTGGTACCTTTCTTCGATTGCAGATTTTACTATCTTATCCAGACTGTCATCTTGCAGATCAAACAAAAGCTCTTCCATTTCTTTTTTTAGAAGATATTCGAATTCCTTTGCTTCCCTGCGATTCATCATTAAGCCTATCATTGCGCCACCATAGCTTCCTTTAGTGTTTGTTTTAAGCTATCGTTCCCGCCCCCTTGTTTTCTATGTATATAAATGGCCGTTTCCTGTCTGTGGTCTATCTTGTCCTCACTGGTCATATATATTTCCTTAGGCAGACAGCTCTGGCAAACGAAAAAGAAAAAGGATCAGCTAATATACAGGATTAGGGGGGACGGTATGAAATTTTTCATGGTGGTTAACGGTAAGAAAGTGAAGCAGTATATGGTCGTTGTGTTTGCTGCCTTCTTTGCCGCTTCACTTGCATTTATGGGACAAGAGCAATTATCTGTTTTTTCATCCAAAGATGGGCCCCGGGCAATCTATAAAGGTGAAGAAAAAGGGAACAAAGTCGCGCTGACGTTTGATATCAGCTGGGGAGACAAGAGAGCTATTCCTATCTTAAACGTACTGAAAAAACAAGGAATCAAAAATTGCACCTTCTTTGTTTCTGCCGCCTGGGCGGAAAGGCATCCTGAAATTATTGAACGAATCGTAAAAGATGGGCACGAAATTGCCAGCCTCGGTTATCAATATAAGAGCTATACGGATTGGGAAGTTCCCCGAATTCGAAGAGACATCTTAATCGCACAGGAAAAAATCAAAAAGGTTTCCGGAAAAACAACGACGCTCCTTCGTCCGCCGAATGGCAATTTTGATAAACGGGTCCTTGAAGTCTCAGAAGGTACTCACCATTCTGTTGTGCATTGGAGCATCGATACGAAAGACTGGAAAAATCCCGGAGTCGAAAAGATCGTGCAAAATGCGACTGGTCACGTGAAACCTGGAGATATCCTTCTCCTGCATGCTTCTGACTCAGTCAAGCAGACACATAAAGCCCTGCCAGAAATTATCAGCAAATTAAAATCGGAAGGTTATTCGTTTGTCAGCGTTGGTGAAATGATTGCCAACACTCAGGCACAAAGCCAGGAAGTCCATTAATTCTCACAAAAAAACTTCCGCCTAGACAGCGGAAGTTTTTGATTTTGTTCCTGTATTTTGATTGATGAGCCGGTGCAGCATTAAGATCTGATAAGTATTGCAGGCACCAAGAGCCGCAAATGCCATCCACATGGCACTTGGAGCGTTTGTTTTTAAAACTGGGACCCACTCCATCGTCGTAACGACGATGATGAAAAACAGCGTTGGGACAAATGCTCCCTTGTTGGTTTGCTTTTGTTTAAGATAAGCCACCGCAAACCCTATAATCAGCACGCCGATTGGAATTAAGCTGTAGGAAGCAAGGCTTTGTCCCGCTTTATGAAACGCGGTATACCGCAGATAAAATAAGTCAAAGAGAACAACAATAATAAGAACGATCTGGACACCATTCCAAAGGGATTGCGATTTAAATATTCCCAAACCGAATCGGTGAACCGTTAAGTACGCAAAAAAGCCCATTTGGCTGAACACACTGAACAATGCGCCAAAACCAACAAGACCGAGTATATAGATAAAAAACTCTTTCACACCTCCGCTTTGCGGAAATTGTGATATCAAACCTGCCACAATAGCGCAGCCAATTCCTAAGAGCAACGTAGTAATAAATAAAAAGACCCAGTTTCTTGACTTCACGTGATTGCCTCCAATCCAAATGTAACCGTTATCGATTGTACCAATCCTACCCCAAAAAAGCCATACTGTTTTCCTATATTTGTTCTGCATAAATCTTCTCAAAACACCCAACCTAAAGGTAAGACCTAATAGAAAGGAGAAGGAGCAGACGTGAAAAAAACGTGGATCCCATGTCTCTTCTGTTTTCTTCTTTTTGCCCTAAGCGCCTGTGCGCAAAATGAAGCACAAGGAAGCAGTTCCCAGAACATCGATTATGATGCAACCAAAAAGATGCTGGTGGATATATTAAAAACAGATGACGGCAAAAAGGCCATTAAAGATGTATTATCTGATGAAAAAATGAAGGAACAGCTATTGCTTGATCAGGCATTAATTAAACAGACGATCGAGAAAGAACTGTTATCTCCCAAAGGCGAACAATTTTGGAAACAAGCCTTTAAGGATCCTAAATTTGCTGCGGCTTATGCAAAAAGCATGAAGCCAGAACACGAAAAGTTAATGAAAGGTCTAATGAAAGACCCTTCTTATCAGCAACAGATCATGAACATTATGAAAGATCCCAAGATGGGACAAGAACTATTGGACCTTGCCAATTCCCCTCAATACCGAAAAGAAGTAAAGAAAGTCATGATGGAAACCTTCGACAGCCCGATTGTGCGTGCTCAATTAGCTGAGATGCTGCAAAAAGCTGCACACGACGAAATTGATCAGGCCACCTCCAAAAAAGGACAACAGGGCGGTCAGCAGCAGAATCAGCAAGGCGGAGGCGGAGGCGGCGGCCAATAACCATTAAAAAACCTCGTACTGGATTTCAGTACGAGGTTTTGTTTTATTTAACCTGATCGATTACCTTTTGTGCGATGTCTTCATAAGCTCTTCCAAGACGATGATCTGCAGCATAGATACTTGGTGCAAAGTCATCTTCGTTAATATCAGGCTGGCCGAGTGGAAGCTGGCCAAGCATTGGGATTCCGAGTTCTTCTGAAAGGCGCTCTCCACCGCCTTTACCGAATACATATTCTTTTTCTCCAGTCAGCTGGCTCTCAAAAAAGGACATATTTTCAATAACACCGATGATCTCATGATCGGTTTTTAATGCCATTGTTCCCGCTCTTGCCGCAACGAAAGCTGCTGTTGCATGCGGAGTGGTAACAATGATTTCTTTGCATTTAGGCAGCATCTTATGAACATCCAGGGCCACATCTCCGGTTCCCGGCGGCAGATCCAGCAAAACGTAGTCAAGTTCTCCCCATTCTACTTCACTAAAGAAATTCATCAGCATCTTGCCGAGCATTGGTCCGCGCCAGATAACAGGTGCATTGTCCTCTACGAAAAAGGCCATGGAAATGACTTTTACACCGAAACGTTCAACCGGCTGTATGGTTTCACCCACTACTTTCGGCCGTTCTGTGATGCCCATCATATCCGGAACACTGAACCCATAAATGTCCGCATCGATCAATCCTACTTTTTTGCCGAGACGGGCAAGAGCAACGGCAAGGTTAACGGATACGGTGGATTTTCCGACTCCGCCTTTACCGCTGGCAATCGCGATAAATTCTGTCTTACTTTCAGGGGCAAGCAAAGGCGGTACACCAGGTGCCGCCTTTTGGGTTCCCTGAGCGGGTTTGCGTTCTTCAAACCTCAGGCCGACTGATTCGAATCCAGCACCTTTTAGAATATTAACGATTTCCTGCTGAAGCATCATCTGTTCAGGTGTTCCCGTTTGAGGCAAAGCTACTTTTAAGCTTACGTAGCTTTCCTTTACTTTTATTTCTTGAATCGCCCCTGATTCTGTCAGGCTTTTATGTAAAAAAGGGTCTTGAATATGAGATAAAAGTTCAATTACTTTCTCTTCTGTCATGGTAAAGACACTTCCTTTGCATGTATTCGATTTCATATTCAGTATAGCACAAATGGCTTTAAACGTTGACTCATAAGCTAAAAGGTGCAAGCCGAAGGGCTCGCACCTTAATCAGGTATCTTTTCTTTTGTATAATAACGAAGGATGCCTTGGTAAACTGATGCCGAAACCTTATGCTGATAGGACTTGGTTTTAAGCAGCTCCCGCTCGTTCGGATTGGACAAGAAGCCAACCTCGACCAATGTTGCCGGCAGTTTGCTCGTCCGCATCAAATAGATGCCATCAATGGATTTGGCAATCCGGTTGGTATTCTGAAGGTTGCGTTTAAGTTCATTTTGAATAAATTTAGAGGCCGCTTCCCCTTTTTTGTCTGCGGGATTAAAAAATACTTGTGCGCCTCTCCATCGGCTGGAGGGCAAAGCATTTAGATGAATGCTCACATATAAGTCCCCGTTGGATCCATTGATGATTTCTTTTCGTTTTCGTAAATCTTCCCATTTCCGGGCCCGAATTCTTTCTGTATCTTTGTTCCCTAAATCTTTATCTCTTTCCCTTGTCATAATGACGAGAGCTCCGGCCTCCTGCAAATAATCCCTCAGTTTTAACGATATGTCCAAAGAGATATCCTTTTCCAGTACACCGTCACTGCCGACTGCCCCGCCATCCATTCCGCCGTGGCCTGGATCCAGCACGATTACCTTACCTGATAGCGGCAGGTTCCACGATTTCCAAGACCGGTTTTCCGTAAACTGGTACGTTAAGATAAATAGCAGAAGTGTAAAACCTAAGGCAAAGGCAACTTGCTTTACCCGCTTCTTCATTTTTGCCCCCTAATAAACAGTCATATATGTCTATATATATGGGACAAGACGATGAATATAACTTAATGAAGCTTCATTCTGTATCTTTTCTCTCCGTTCCAGTATCCTTCGAGCCACCAATGCTGGATATACACTTCACAGCACATATATAGAGATTCCATCATCTGTTCTGTTCCCCAGCACCAGAACTGCCAATATTCAAAGAGGCTGTCCGTCAATTCCTTTTCAGCCTGTTGGCTGCGTTTCTTAATGCCATCCAGCGATTCCCCGTGATACGCAAACCGGCTGTACGCGGCCCCAAGCAAGTAGGCATCAATCGCCAGATCAATGCAGGCGTCTTCAATGTCCTGCTGATACAGCAAAGAATATTGAAAGAAGGGCTGATACAGGCTTTGGAATTCCTTTTTGATCTTTCCTAGGGAAAGATCTCTTAGCACTTTTCTTTCGTACTCCGCTTTTTTCGTACGCTGCTTCTCCCTAAATGTTGTAATTACAATCGCCATCATTTTTCCTCTTCCCGCGCAGATGCGCCAATCACATATCTATATAATTAATGGGTTCACCCTTAACTACATCTTTTGCAAAAGAGTAAAGCATCATCCTGCGTAAATGATGGGAAAAAAGAGATGCTGAAACGACTGTTTAGCGTTGAAGCTGGACGGATCAAAAGCTTAAACGCTTGTTTAACCGTTATTCCTTATCAATTGGAGCCTCCAGCTTGTCTTTATAACAGTCAATATACAGGTTGCCGTTCGTTCCTTTTACTGCATAGTAAACCTCTGACAGGGTGAGGTTTTTCTTGTTTAACTCCTCCTGCAGCCAGGCTTCCGATAAATTATTCTGCATAAGGTTTTGCGTCAGAACTTGTTTTTCCATAATAAGCTCCACAGGAAACTTCGCGTCATTCTTTTGGGAGGCAATACCCATGTCTTGTCGCGTAAGCATCCTGAATGGCGGCTTTTTTTGAACAGAGATGCCTCCGTTTGTTTCCAGGATAGCATATTGGACCTCATTGATATCAAATACCCCCTTCTCTCTAAGAAGCTGGTTCAGGTTATCAATCGTAAATTTTGCTTTCCCCATGTTTTTCTCCAGAATGGTTCCGTCTTCAATCAGTACTGTCGGTTCTCCCGATATCCACCTGCGCGCCTTTCTGCTTTTTACCGTCCAAAACAGAATGAGGATGGAGGTAACAAAGAAGGTAATCATGGCGAGTACTGTATGCCATGTCTCGATATTAAGATTAAATGCCAGGTTAGCGGTGATCGATCCAAGAGTGGCAGCAGCTATAAAATGATTCAGTGTCAGATACGACAAGGTTTGCTTTCCAAGCAGCCGGGCAATTGCTATAAACAAAACAAAAGCAAGCAAGGTCCTTAAAAAGATTTCCATTAACTCCGACATCATGTCCCTCCTTCAGAAAACTCGATCTTTTATAGCTATTGTTTACGAGTAGCGAAAGGAACATGAGCTCAAAGTGAGGATTAAGTGCCTGAACAACAAAAAAGACCCCCAACCAAAATGGTTGAGAGCCTTTGAAACGTTGAGAATTAACGTTTTGAGAACTGTGGTGCACGACGAGCGCCTTTAAGACCGTATTTCTTACGTTCTTTCATACGAGCGTCACGAGTCAAGAATCCAGCAGACTTAAGGTTGCCGCGGAATTCTGGATCTGCTTGTAGAAGAGCGCGAGAGATACCATGACGGATTGCTCCTGCTTGTCCTGTATATCCTCCACCTTGAACAGTTACAAGAACGTCGTAGTTACCTTCTGTAGCTGTTTCGTTAAGGGGCTGTCTTACGATAAGTTTTAATGTTTCTAAACCGAAATATTCGTCAATGCTGCGACCGTTGATTACGATACGGCCATCACCAGGAACTAAACGTACGCGAGCAACGGAGTGCTTACGACGCCCAGTACCGTAATATTGTACTTGTGCCACGTGAATACCTCCCTTTTATTATCCGCGTAATTCGTATTTTTCTGGCTTTTGTGCTTGGTGTTGGTGCTCAGCTCCAGCATATACGTGAAGCTTTTTGATCATTTGACGGCCAAGGCTGTTCTTAGGAAGCATACCTTTGATCGCTAATTCAAGCATTTGCTCAGAACGAGTTGTACGCATTTCTAATGCAGTTCTTGTGCGAAGTCCACCTGGGTGTCCAGTGTGGCGGTAGTAAATCTTGTCACTTAACTTTTTACCTGTTAGATGAATTTTTTCTGCGTTGATTAGGATTACATGATCTCCAGTATCAACATGTGGTGTAAAAGTTGGTTTGTGTTTTCCGCGAAGGATTGCTGCAACTTCACTTGCAAGACGACCTAAAGTCTTTCCTTCAGCGTCGATCAATAACCACTTACGTTCTACTTCAGAAGCTTTCGCCATGAATGTCGTACGCATGAATTTTCCCTCCTGTATCTTCATTCGCTAAATCGCTCAATTTTTTTATGAATGCTGTTCAAACTCACAGTAAAATACGGTTCGCTGAACATTTTTGAATTACTAAACATTTCGCCGAATTATCTTCCGGGGCAGGGAGATAATCTTAGAAATACCAAAGAATATCTTATAACATATAAACAACGATGTCAAGTGTGTCGCGAAATTTATCAGGTGATTTTTTATAAAATCACTAGGTGATTTTTTATAATTTTAATAGGTGACGTGATATAAGTATAATCCATGCGGAGGAGCCGTCTTTCCTGCAGCAATCCGGTTCTTCTCCTGCAGCATCGCTTCGATTTCCTTCGGCTCGATCCTGCCCTGGCCTGCATCAAGAAGAGTGCCAATCATGATTCTGACCATGTTATACAAAAACCCGCTCCCGCTCACTTTAAAAATGATCTCGTCTGTAGACGTGTCCATTTCAAAACGGTAGATGGTACGTATTTTGTCCTCAACAGTGGAACGGGCCGAGGAAAACGATGTAAAGTCGTGTGTTCCCAAGAACATCCTCATGCCCACTTCCAAGGCGTCACGATTTAGAGAATAAGGAAAATGATACGCATAATGCCGGCGGAAAACATCTGGCTGACTGCAGGTCAATAGCCGATAATGATACTCCTTCTTCTGTGCACTGAAACGCGCATGAAAATCCGGAGCAACAGCTTCTACTTTCGTGATGCGTATATCACTGGGCAGCAGCGCATTCAGGGCTTTCTGCCAACGGTCTCCGGCAATGGCCAACGGGCTGTCAAAGTGACATACCTGCCCAATGGCATGGACTCCTGCATCTGTCCTTCCAGAAGCCGAGATGCGCAGATCCTCGCCTTTATGCATTTTGGCCAGGCTCCGTTCAATCTCACTCTGTACAGTACGGCCCTCCGGCTGGACCTGATAGCCGGCAAACAAGGTGCCATCATAGCTTACGGTAGCTTTCCAGCGCTGCATACATCAAACTCCCTTAAGATTAATGCGTTCGGAATACGAAAAGAACGACGGCCAATGCGAGCAGAATGAGCAGAGAGGCTGTATCCCTGAATTTCCATTCCAGAATGCGCAGCCTCGTCCTGCCCTCTCCCCCTCGGTAACCGCGGGCTTCCATTGCGAGAGCCAGGTCTTCCGCCCGTTTAAAGGATGAGATAAACAAAGGCACCAGAAGCGGAACAAACGCTTTGACGCGCTCTTTTATAGGACCGGTTGTAAACTCTGCACCCCGGGCCATCTGTGCCTTCATGATTTTCTCCGTTTCCTGCAGCAGCGTAGGAATGAAGCGGAGAGAAATGGACATCATGAGGGCAAACTCATGAACGGGCAGCTTTATCTTTTTAAAAGGAGACAGTAAGTATTCAAGTCCATCTGTTATATCGATCGGTGTGGTCGTCAGCGTCAGCAATGATGTGATGACCACGAGATAGACGAGACGAAGTGAGATGAATACCCCTTGCTTTAAGCCGCCTTCATAAATCTTCAGCCATCCCAGGTGGTAGATGACATCGCCTTGCTTCGTCATCACAATGTGCAGGATGAATGTAAAAATGACAATAAGAAAAATGGGTTTAAGCCCTTTATAGATATAACGGAGCGATACCTGGGATGACAGCATAGCACCTGCTGCAAAAATGCCGAGCAGGACATAGGTCAGCCAGTTATTGGCCAGAAAGACCACGAAAATAAACAAAAAGATGCTGAGCAGCTTCGCACGCGGGTCCATCTTGTGGATGACGGAACGGCCCGGAATATACTGCCCAATGATCACGTTATCTAGCATATTGACCCTCCTTTGCCGAAGTCAGCCGCAATGGCTTTAGCTGTTTCTTCAATGGTAAAAGAGGATAGTTTCATTGGATTCTTCGTCAATCCCTGCCACTTGAGCAAAAACTGCACCGTTTCCGGCACATCCAGCCCAACGGCCTGAAGCTCGTCCCGTTTATCAAAGATTTCCGCAGGAGTGCCTTCTAGATAGGTGGATCCTTTATCCATGACAACAATATGGTCCGCATAATACGCAGCATCCTCCATGGAATGCGTAACAAGGATGGTCGTCGTCTTACGCTGATCATGAAGGGCACGGAATAAGTCCATGATCTCTTTGCGCCCCTTTGGATCTAGCCCCGCTGTCGGCTCATCCAGAATCAGCACTTCAGGCTGCATCGCAAGAACACCAGCGATAGCTACCCGCCGCATCTGTCCGCCGCTCAAGTCAAAAGGTGACTTTTGCAGTACCTCATCAGGAAGCCCGACGAGCTTAACCATCTCTCGAGCTGTTTTTCTGGCTGCTTCATCACTCTGTCCGAAGTTCATCGGACCGAACATGACATCCTTCTCCACCGTTTCATCAAATAACTGATGTTCTGGATATTGAAAGACAATCCCTACTCTTTTGCGCAGGGCTTTTAGCTGTTTCTTTTTCTCATTGGCAGCAATCGTCAGGTCCCCAACCTGTATGGTGCCTTCAGATGGCTTTAACAGGCCGTTCAAATGCTGAATGAGCGTCGACTTCCCAGAACCCGTGTGACCGATGACTGCAAGGAATGAGCCCGATGGAATAGATAGATTCACATCCTTTAGTGCAAGCCGCTCAAAAGGCGTTCCAGGCTTGTAGCGATGGGTTAGGTTGTTGATTTTAATGTCCATAATGCACCCACCAATTCTTCCTGTGTTAAATGTTGTTCTTTTAAGCCTATCCCATTTTCCTTTAGCGCTAATCCGAGTTTAAGGGAGAACGGCAGATCCAAGCCGGCATCCAGCAATAACGACTCGTTCTGGAACACTTGTCTCGGACTGCCTGTCGTGAGGATGGAACCTTGTTTCATGACGATGACCCGGTCAGCACGGACCGCTTCCTCCAGATCATGCGTAATGGAGATAACGGTGATCCCTTCTTCCTCGTTCAGTTGTTTCACCGTGTCGATGACTTCTTTCCGGCCCATCGGATCCAGCATGGAAGTCGCTTCATCCAGGATGATGATAGACGGCTTTTGGGCAATGATGCCGGCAATGGCGACACGCTGCTTCTGGCCGCCTGAAAGATGGTGAGGTTCACTTTCAATAAACTCCTGCATCTTTACACGCTGAATGCTTTGTTCAATACGAGAAATCATCTCTTCACGGGGCACACCGAAGTTTTCCAACCCAAACGCCACATCGTCTCTGACACTTGTCCCGACGAACTGGTTGTCCGGATTTTGAAAAACGATGCCGACCCGCCTTCTGATCTCCCATAGTTCTTGTTCGTTTGTCGTTGTGTAGTCTTCTACCTTTATCTCTCCTGAAGAAGGCAGAAGCAGCCCGTTGAGCAATTTAGCCAGTGTAGATTTTCCGGACCCGTTATGGCCGACAATCGCCAGCCATTCTCCTTGGTACACCGAGAGGCTTAAATCCGCCAGTGTGGTTTTCTCCTCGCTCGGGTACTGGAAGGAAACGTTATTGACCGATATCAGTTCCTTCACGCTTTTCTCCCCCTCAGCTCAGCTATTACTTCTTTGAAAAAACACTTTACTTCCTGAAATGGTGTCTGGCACCGATTTTTACATTCAGGTGCCTGACACCAGATATTTAAGTAACTAATCGAAGCGCTACTACATTTGTGATTTGCATCACGGAAATAACATCTTTTAAGTCAGCAATGCTTACCTTAAAAACATCTACTGACCCTTTCAGGACCAGCTTTTATCTTCCTTTGCAGGATGTTTTTCCGTGCCAGGCACCTGAAAGTGAAGTGAGGTGCCTGGCACTGATTCAGGATGCTTTCTTTTTTTATTTGACCTCTTTTGAGGACAAATAAAAAAAGGGCAAGAAACGATCTTTACGACCCTGTCCCGCCCTTTATTCACTATTAAACTAATTCGATGATGACCATAGGTGCACCGTCACCACGGCGAGGACCGATTTTAGCGATACGAGTGTAACCACCATTACGCTCAGCATAACGAGGTCCAAGGTCACTAAATAGTTTTTGAATTGCCTTTTGTCCTGATTCTTCGTTAGCTACTTCGTTTCGTACGAAACTTGCAGCTTGACGGCGTGCGTGAAGGTCTCCACGCTTACCAAGCGTGATCATCTTTTCAACAAATTTACGTACTTCTTTAGCACGTGCTTCTGTTGTTTCGATACGATCGTTGATAATTAAGTCAGTTGCTAAGTCACGCAGCATTGCGCGGCGAACAGCTGAAACACGACCCAACTTTTGGTATGCCATGTCTATTCCCTCCTTCTGTGCTTTTTGCAGACAGGGGCTGTTTATAAAAACAGTCACCTGTGAAAAAGCAAATTCTAGTCTGTCAGATTAATCGTCAGCACGTAATGAAAGCCCGAGCTCGTCAAGCTTTTCTTGAACTTCTTCAAGAGACTTCTTACCGAGGTTGCGAACTTTCATCATGTCTTCTTCTGATTTATTAGCAAGTTCCTGAACTGTATTAATACCAGCGCGCTTAAGGCAGTTGTAAGAACGCACAGAAAGATCAAGTTCTTCAATCGTCATTTCAAGAACTTTTTCCTTTTGGTCTTCTTCTTTTTCAACCATAATTTCAGCTTTTTGCGCTTGATCGGTTAGTCCGACAAATATATTCAAATGTTCGGTAATGATCTTTGCTCCAAGAGAAACTGCCTCTTCAGGACGGATGCTTCCATCTGTCCAAATGTCAAATGTAAGCTTGTCATAGTTTGTCACTTGTCCAACGCGGGTATTTTCTACCTGGTAGTTCACACGAGAAATTGGTGTGTAAATTGAATCCACCGGAATAACTCCGATTGGAAGATCTTCACTCTTATTGCCTTCTGCCTGAACGTAACCGCGGCCTCTCTTTGCATTCAGCTTCATTTGGAAATGAGCGCCTTCTGCAAGAGTAGCAATATGAAGGTCCGGATTCAAAATTTCCACATCACTGTCATGTGTAATGTCACCAGCTGTAACGACTCCCTCACCCTGTACATCTATTTCCAATGTTTTATCTTCATCAGAATAAATCTTCATCGCAAGCTTTTTCAAGTTAAGGATGATCGTAGTAACGTCTTCGACAACACCTTCAACTGTTGAGAACTCATGCAATACTCCATTAATCTGAATTGATGTAACAGCTGCACCAGGCAGTGAGGATAATAGGATACGACGTAAGGAGTTGCCCAGTGTAGTACCATATCCACGTTCAAGTGGTTCAACAACAAACTTTCCATATGTGGCATCGTCGCTGATTTCAACCGTTTCAATTCTTGGCTTTTCGATTTCGATCATTCAACTAAACCCTCCTTCAAACGTCGAACCTCGACCGGGCAGAACCCAGCCGAAATTCCCCAATGGCATTCCCGACTTAAACAACTAATTAGTGTTCTTCACCAAAACTAATAGTATACATACCCATTATAGACAGGCTATGCATACTTTATACCGAAGAGTGTAACTATTGTTACACGCGGCGGCGTTTTGGAGGACGGCATCCGTTATGAGGAACAGGTGTAACATCGCGAATAGCTGTTACTTCTAAACCTACCGCTTGAAGGGCACGGATTGCAGCTTCACGGCCAGCACCAGGGCCTTTAACAGAAACCTCTAGTGTTTTCATGCCATTTTCCATTGCAGTTTTACCAGCAGTTTCAGCTGCCATTTGCGCTGCGAACGGAGTTGATTTACGAGAACCTTTGAATCCTAAGTGGCCAGATGTAGCCCAAGAGATTGCATTCCCGTGTGTATCAGTAATCGTAATGATCGTGTTGTTGAAAGTCGAACGAATATGCGCAATACCAGTCTCAATATTCTTTTTGACACGACGTTTACGTGTGTTAGTTTTACGTTGCTTAGCCATTAGAGTTTACCTCCTTTACTCTTACTTTTTCTTATTCGCTACTGTACGACGAGGTCCTTTACGAGTACGAGAGTTGTTCTTCGTATTCTGACCGCGAACTGGAAGACCGCGACGGTGGCGGACCCCACGGTAGCTGCCGATTTCAATAAGACGTTTAATGTTAAGAGACACTTCACGGCGAAGGTCACCTTCAACTTTAATTTTGTCGATCGCTTCACGAATTTTGTTTAATTCATCTTCTGTAAGATCACGAACACGAGTTTCTTCAGATACGCCAGCTTCAGCAAGAACTTGTTGTGCTTTAGCTTTCCCGATTCCAAAGATATATGTTAGTGAAATGACAATACGCTTATCGCGTGGAACGTCCACTCCTGCAATACGTGCCATAATTTAGCACCTCCTTGGATTAACCTTGTTTTTGCTTGTGTTTCGGGTTTTCGCAGATCACCATAACAGTACCTCTACGACGAATAACTTTACATTTTTCACAAATGGGTTTGACTGATGGTCTAACCTTCATCTTTTAAACCTCCTTATGTCACGGAGTACGATTTTTTATTTAAAGCGATACGTTATACGACCACGTGATAAGTCATATGGAGACAATTCTACGGTTACTTTATCCCCTGGTAATATACGAATGTAGTGCATACGGATCTTACCAGAAACGTGCGCTAGAATTTTATGTCCATTCTCAAGCTCCACTCGGAACATGGCGTTTGGCAGTGGTTCGATTACCGTACCTTCTACCTCAATTACATCATCTTTAGCCATCGATATGGTCTCCCTTCTTCAGAGCAATGACTTTCTCGTCGGAAAACTTCGCTACTGCGTACCGTAGTTTGCCATTAGTTACACGGCCTGTTTCAAGAATGCTTCTTGCAACTTCCGGAGAAATAAAATCAAGAAGTTCTAAGTGAATCAGGTTTTTACGTTTGGCGCGATCATATTTGCGTTTATCGCCATCGGCTATAAGTACAAAACGATCATCCAGGATATTTACAATGACACCTAATTTCTCAGCGTCTCTTCCCTTTATGATTCGAACCATCTGACCTATTTGCGGTACCGATTCAGAATCGCTAACCATTATATCACCTTCACCTAGATCTTTGTTAAGATTTCGTAACCTTCCTCCGTAATAGCGATGGTATGTTCGAAGTGAGCACACCATTTGCCATCCGTTGTGACAACCGTCCAGTTATCGGATAATGTTCGAACGTAACGAGATCCAGCATTGATCATCGGCTCAACAGCCAATACCATTCCCTTTTTTAGGATCGGCCCTTTGCCGGGCGGTCCGTAATGAGGAATTTGCGGATCTTCATGCAATTCCTGGCCGACTCCATGACCCACGTACTCTCGTACAACAGAGAACCCTTCAGCTTCTGCATATACTTGAATGTCATGAGAAATGTCTGTTAGTCTGGCACCTGCCTTCGCTTTCTCTAATCCTTTGAATAGAGATTGCTCGGTTACATCGAGAAGCTTTTGAGATTCCTCAGAAATCTCTCCAACCCCGTACGTCCAGGCTGAATCTCCATGATAGCCTTTGTATTTCGCCCCAATATCTAAAGAGATAATGTCGCCATGGTTCAATACACGCTTTCCTGGGATTCCATGTACAAGCTCTTCATTAACGGAAGTACAGATGCTTCCCGTAAATCCATTATAATCCTTGAATGAAGGGATTGCACCCTGGCTGCGAATAAACTTTTCAGCAATGTTATCCAGTTCTTTCGTTGTCACACCAGGTATAATGTGTTTCTTTAACTCTTGGTGAGTTAGGGCAACGATTCTCCCTGCTTCCCGCATGATTTCTATCTCCCGCGGCGTTTTGCAGATAATCATTTTGCCAACCCTCCAATAAGTTTGTTGATATCGTTATACACTTTATTGATTTCCTGATCGCCATCAATGTTCTTGAGGTAACCTTTTTCTTTATAGAAATCAAGCAAAGGTTTGGATTGCTCCATGTTTACTTCCAAGCGGGTACGAACAGTCTCTTCGTTATCATCTTTGCGTTGAATTAATTCAGTGCCGTCCTTGTCACATTTTCCATCCACTTTAGGCGGATTGAAAATCACATGATAAGTGGCTCCGCATTCCGGGCAAACCCGGCGGCCAGTCAACCGCTGCATCAATTTATCTGTATCAACAGAAATATTGAGTACATAATCAATCTGGCGTTCCAAATCGCGAAGAATTTCCTCAAGCGCTTCAGCTTGAGCAACAGTACGAGGGAAACCATCAAGCAGGAATCCTTTTTCACAGTCATCTTTGGCAAGACGTTCACGGACAATTCCGATCGTTACATCATCCGGAACCAAGTTGCCGGAATCCATATATGACTTTGCCTTCAGACCGAGAGGAGTACCTTCTTTTATCGCTGCGCGAAACATATCTCCAGTAGAAATATGAGGAATTCCGTACTGTTCAACAATTTGTTCTGCCTGTGTCCCTTTACCGGCACCAGGCAATCCCATTAATACAAGATACATCTAATCCCTCCATACGTCACTAATCTAGTCAATAGACTGAGGGTTTGGGAAGAAAAGGCTCTTCCCTTTCCTCTACTTAATGAAGCCTTTGTAATGCCGTTTGATCAACTGGCTCTCAATCTGCTTCATCGTGTCTAATGCCACACCTACAACAATCAGTATGCTCGTTCCGCCGATTCGGATAGAAGGCGGAAGGTTAAGCCCTGGAATTGCTGTAAAGATTACCGGGAGAATAGCGATCAACGCAAGGAATAGAGATCCTACAAAAGTTAATCGATATAAAATTTTCGTAATATACGCCTGAGTGTTAGCTCCTGGACGAATGCCGGGAATATAACCGCCCTGCTTCTTCAAGTTGTCTGCCATTTGTTCTGGGTTGACTTGAATGAAAGTATAGAAGTACGAAAATCCAATAATTAAAAGCGCATATATAATCATTCCGACTGGCTGGGTGTAGTCAAACGTATTGACAATCCATTTGGTCACACTGTTTTGCTCGAAAAAGCCGGCAACCGTACGCGGAGTGATAATCAAGGAAATCGCAAAGATAACCGGGATAACTCCTGCTGCATTGACTTTGATCGGCAAGTGCGTGGATTGACCGCCAACAGGCTTATTTCCGACGACTCGTTTTGCATACTGAATCGGGATTTTACGCAAACCTTGTTGAATAAAGATAACGCCGACAACAACTAAGATAATAGCGATCAGTAAGAGAAGTACAGTTACAATATGCATAAACAGCTGATCGCTTGCGCCTTTGAATTGCGCTGCATATATCTGGTTAACTGCTGTAGGAATAGCTGCGACAATCCCCGCGAAAATGAGAACGGAAATCCCATTTCCAATTCCCTTAAGGGTAATCTGCTCACCTAACCACATCAAGAAGGCAGTTCCTGCAGTCAATACTAACGCAATAAACAAATACGTCATGATTCCCGGATCTGAGATCAGCCCAGGGAACAGGTTGTTAAAACCTATTGACATCCCTACAGCTTGGATAAAGCCGAGGACAATCGTTCCGTACCTGGTGAACTGAGCCAGCTTACGTCGGCCCACTTCCCCTTGTTTACTCCACTCCGTAAATTTAGGAACCACATCCATCTGAAGCAGCTGAACAATGATTGATGCTGTAATGTATGGCATGATACCCATTGCAAAGATGGAGAAGTTTTTTAATGCCCCACCACCGAACGTGTTCAAGAATCCAAAAATACTTGCGTTATTTTCAGTGCCAAACTGGAGAACTTCGCGATTCACACCTGGAACAGGAATAAATGTCCCGATCCTGAAAACGATCAGCATCAAGAGTGTAAAAAGAATCTTGTTTCTCAGATCACCCACACGCATAATGTTGGAGATTGTCCGGAACATTAGATCACCTCAGTTTTTCCGCCGGCCGCTTCAATAGCTTCTTTAGCAGAAGCAGAGAATTTGTGGGCCTTAACTGTAAGCTTAACTCCTAACTTGCCATTTCCTAGAACTTTAATGCCGCTATTTTCTTTGCTTACTACGCCAGTTTCGATAAGAAGTTCTGGAGTTACCTCTGTTCCTTCTTCAAAACGAGCAAGTTTTTCAAGATTAACAATTGAGTACTCTTTACGAGTTGGGTTTGTGAATCCACGTTTAGGCAAACGACGTGCTAATGGATTTTGTCCACCCTCAAATCCCGGACGAACTCCTCCACCAGAACGAGCCTTTTGTCCTTTGTGACCACGTCCACTGGTTTTACCATTTCCTGATCCGATACCGCGTCCTACACGGTTGCGTGTTGAACGGGATCCTTCAGCTGGTTTCAACTCATGAAGTTTCATCTGAGCACCTCCTCATGATTTATTTATCGTTTTACGCGTCGATTTCAGTAACAGTTAAAAGGTGAGATACCTTGTTAACCATTCCACGGATTGCTGCGTTATCTTCGTGAACAACCGTTTGATGCATTTTTCTAAGACCTAGAGTCTTAACAGTTACACGCTGATTCTCAGGACGACCGATAACACTGCGTGTGAGGGTGATTTCTAATTTCTTAGCCATCTACTATTCCCTCCTTAACCTAAAAGCTCTTCTACTGATTTGCCGCGAAGTTTCGCAACGTCCTCAGCGCGTTTAAGATTTCTTAATCCTTCGATCGTAGCACGCACCATGTTGATCGGGTTGTTAGATCCAAGAGATTTAGAAAGAATATCGCCAACACCAGCAAGTTCTAGTACCGCACGGACAGGTCCGCCCGCGATAACTCCAGTACCCTCAGAAGCAGGCTTAAGCAATACTTTTCCTGCGCCAAATTGTCCTGTAATTTGGTGAGGGATCGTTGTACGAACAACTGGTACTGTAATAAGATTTTTCTTTGCGTCTTCAATTGCTTTACGGATAGCATCTGGTACTTCTTGTGCTTTACCAGTACCAAATCCGACATGACCATTTTTGTCACCAACGACAACGACTGCAGCAAAGCGGAAACGACGTCCACCTTTTACAACCTTCGCTACACGGTTGACCGTTACGACACGTTCTTCAAGTTCAAGTTTATTAGGGTCGATACGCATCAGTTTCCCTCCTTCTATTAAAATTCTAACCCAGCCTCACGGGCTGCATCAGCTAATGCTTTTACACGTCCATGATATAGATATCCGCCACGGTCGAATACTACTGATTTAACGCCTTTTTCTGCACCGCGTTTAGCAATGGCTTCGCCAATTGCCTTAGCAGCTTCAACGTTACCGCCGTTTTTAACATCAACGCCTTTATCTAATGAAGAGGCAGATGCGATTGTAACTCCGTTTTGATCATCGATCAGTTGAGCATAAATATGCTTGGTAGAACGGAATACGTTCAAACGAGGACGTTGTGCTGTTCCGATTACAGAGCGGCGAACACGAGCATGTCTTTTTTTACGAGCGACATTTTTATCCGCTTTAGTGATCATCCTATGCACTCCTTTCCGCTAACTTCTTAACGGCCTTATTTACCAGTCTTACCTTCTTTGCGTCGTACAAACTCACCTTCATAACGGATACCTTTACCTTTGTAAGGCTCAGGAGCACGTACTGAACGGATGTTTGCTGCGATTTCGCCAACGCGTTCTTTATCGATACCTTTAACAATTACTTTCGTGTTAGAAGGAACATCAATGTCAATTCCTTTTTCAGGAACGATTTCTACTGGATGAGAGTATCCAACGTTAAGGATAAGTTTGTTACCAGACTTAGAAGCACGGTAACCTACACCAATGATATCTAGTGCTCTTTCATATCCAGTTGTAACACCAACAACCATGTTGTTAAGTACGCTTCTAGTTGTTCCGTGTAAAGCACGATGTTCTTTGTGATCGCTCGGGCGCTCAAAAGTGATTGTGCTTTCAGCCACATTGATTTTAATATCGTTGTGGAATTTACGAGTTAGTTCACCCTTAGGACCTTTAACAGTGACAAGGTTGTTCTCCTTCAAATCAACTGTTACGCCGCTTGGGATTTCAACAGGTTTATTACCTATGCGAGACATAATGACACCTCCATTCGCTGCTTAATTTTTACCAAACGTATGCTAATACTTCGCCGCCGACTTGTTGCTGGCGAGCTTCTTTGTCAGTTAGAACGCCTTTAGAAGTCGATACTAGTGCAATCCCTAATCCTCCAAGTACTCGTGGAAGTTCAGTTGATTTTGCATAAACACGTAGTCCAGGCTTACTGATACGTTTAAGACCAGTAATTACACGTTCATTGTTAGAACCGTATTTAAGGAAGATGCGAATCATCCCTTGTTTATTATCTTCAATGTATTCCACATCACGTACAAAGCCTTCACGCTTGAGGATTTCTGCGATTTCTTTCTTAATCGTTGAGCCAGGAACCTCTAATTTATCGTGACGAACAGTGTTAGCGTTGCGAATACGAGTAAGCATATCTGCAATTGGATCTGTCATGACCATTGATATTTACCTCCTTCCCTTTGTTCAGGGTATTACCAGCTGGCTTTTTTAACACCAGGAATTTGACCTTTATAAGCAAGTTCTCTAAAGCAAATACGGCATAGTTTAAACTTGCGGATTACTGAATGAGGACGCCCGCATCGTTCACAGCGAGTGTATTCCTGCACTTTGAACTTTTGCTGGCGTTGTTGCTTAGCAATCATAGATTTCTTTGCCACGGGTTTACCTCCTTTGGCTAAAAGATTATTTTTGGAAAGGCATTCCTACTTGAGTCAATAGCTCACGTGCCTCTTCGTCCGTGTTGGCAGTCGTTACGATAACGATGTCCATACCGCGAACTTTGTTAACTTTATCATAATCGATCTCCGGGAAGATCAATTGTTCTTTTACACCAAGAGTGTAGTTACCACGGCCATCAAAAGCTTTCTTTGAAATACCACGGAAGTCACGTACACGTGGAAGTGTAACAGAGATTAGTTTGTCTAAGAAATCAAACATGCGGTCTCCGCGAAGAGTTACTTTTGTACCGATCGGCATCCCTTCACGAAGCTTGAAGCCTGCGATAGATTTCTTAGCACGAGTGATTACTGGCTTTTGACCAGCGATAGCTGTTAGCTCTTCAACTGCTGTGTCCAATACTTTAGAGTTGGAAACTGCGTCACCAACACCCATGTTGATTACGATTTTTTCGATCTTTGGAACTTCCATTACAGAAGTGTAGTTAAACTTCTCTACTAGAGAAGGAACAATCTCACTTTTATAACGCTCTTGTAGACGGTTCATCAAGATGCCCTCCTTTCACTGCTATTATTTATCTAAAAATTCACCTGATTTAGCTACACGAACTTTTTTACCATCGACTTCTTTGTGACCTACACGGGTAGGAGCACCAGTCTTTGGATCAAGAGGCATTACGTTAGAAACGTGAACCGGAGCTTCTTGGCTTACGATTCCACCTTGTGGATTAGCCTGAGACGGTTTCGCGTGTTTCTTAACGATATTAACGCCTTCTACAAGGACACGATTTTGTTTCGGATAAGCTTCAAGAATTACTCCTTGTTTGCCTTTATCCTTACCAGAAATCACTTGTACTTTATCGCCTTTTTTTACATGCATTGGCATGAGCGTGTTGCACCTCCTTACAAGCCTACTTTTTGAGCCTTGCATTCTATTGATAATTAAAGTACTTCTGGAGCAAGTGATACGATCTTCATGAATTGTTTGTCACGAAGTTCACGTGCAACTGGTCCAAAAATACGAGTACCACGAGGACCCTTGTCATCACGAACGATTACTGCTGCGTTTTCGTCAAAACGGATGGAAGATCCATCGTTACGGCGCATTCCGCGTTTCGTACGAACAACAACCGCTTTAACGACATCACCTTTTTTAACAACGCCGCCTGGTGTTGCGGATTTTACAGAACAGACGATGATGTCACCAACGTTTGCGTATTTACGTCCAGAACCACCAAGAACTTTAATACAAAGTAACTCACGAGCACCTGAGTTGTCAGCTACTTTTAAACGAGTCTCTTGTTGAATCATGCGAATTGACCTCCTTTCGGATACATTTTCGATCCGAACATATATTAAATAACTACTGCTACTTCAACCACTTCTACTAAACGGAAACGTTTGTCTTTAGAAAGCGGACGAGTTTCCATGATTCTTACCATATCATTTACTCTTGCAGTGTTGTTTTCATCATGAGCTTTAAATTTCTTAGAGTACTTAACACGCTTGTTATATAAAGGGTGTTTTTTGTAAGTCTCTACAAGCACAGTGATTGTTTTGTCCATCTTGTCAGATACAACACGGCCAACATAAACTTTACGCTGGTTACGTTCACTCATTGTGCGAACCTCCTCTCAATGTTAAGCGTTAGTAATCCCTAGCTCTCTTTCACGTAAAACAGTTTTTGCACGGGCAATTGCTTTACGAACTTCACGAATGCGGGCAGGGTTTTCTAATTGACCTGTAGCTAGTTGAAAGCGAAGATTGAAAAGCTCTTCTTTCAAAGACTTAGCGTTTTGTTCAATTTCAGCAGTGGTCAAGTTACGGATATCATTAGCCTTCATTAGTGTCACCACCCACTTCTTCGCGTTTTACAAATTTACATTTCACAGGAAGCTTGTGTGCAGCAAGACGAAGTGCTTCGCGAGCTACTTCTTCGGATACACCAGCGATTTCAAACATGATCTTTCCTGGTTTTACTACAGCAACCCAACCTTCAGGCGCCCCTTTACCAGAACCCATTCGGACTTCTAGAGGTTTAGCTGTATAAGGTTTAGATGGGAAAATTTTAATCCATACTTTACCGCCACGCTTCATGTAACGAGTCATCGCGATACGAGCTGCTTCGATCTGGCGGTTTGTGATCCAAGATGCTTCAACAGCTTGCAAACCATATTCGCCGAATGCTATTTCAGCTCCGCCTTTTGCACGTCCGCGCATTTTCCCGCGGTGTTCACGGCGGTATTTAACACGTTTTGGCAATAACATAATTATTTGCCTCCTTCCGCTTTTTTCGTTCCTCTTGTTGGAAGGACTTCCCCACGGTAGATCCAGATTTTAACGCCGATTTTACCGTAAGTTGTGTCTGCTTCTGCAGTTCCGTAGTCGATGTCTGCACGAAGGGTATGAAGAGGAACAGTTCCTTCACTGTAAGATTCTGAACGAGCGATATCTGCTCCACCAAGACGTCCTGATACTTCTGTCTTGATTCCTTTTGCTCCAGCACGCATAGAACGTTGGATCGATTGCTTCATTGCACGACGGAAAGACACACGGTTTTCCAATTGACGAGCAATATTTTCAGCAACAAGCTTAGCATCAACATCAGCTTGCTTGATTTCAAAGATGTTTACATGTACTCGCTTGCCAGTTAGTTCGTTAAGTGCTTTACGAAGTGCTTCGACTTCAGTACCACCCTTACCGATAACCATACCAGGCTTAGCAGTTTTGATCGTGATGTTTACGCGGTTAGCTGCACGTTCGATTTCAACGCCGGATACAGCCGCGTCTTTTAAACGCTTTTCGATATAATTACGAATTTTAAGATCTTCGTGTAATAGATCAGCATAGTCTTTGTCAGCGTACCACTTTGACTCCCAGTCACGGATGACGCCAATACGTAGTCCTATCGGATTTACTTTTTGACCCACGTCTTATCCCTCCTTCTTTTCAGAAACAACGATAGTGATGTGGCTAGTACGCTTGTTAATACGGCTTGCACGTCCCATTGCACGGGGACGGAAACGTTTTAACGTAATGCCTTCATCTACGAATGCAGATGATACCACAAGGTTGTTTGGTTCCATTTCATAGTTGTGTTCCGCGTTTGCGATAGCAGACTTTAACACCTTTTCAATCACTGGAGAAGCAGCTTTTGGTGTTAGGCGTAAGATCGCAAGTGCTTCGCCTACTTGCTTACCTCGAATCAGATCGATAACAATTCTAGCCTTACGAGGAGCAATACGCACTTGTTTAGCAACAGCTTTTGCTTGCATTTTGTGTACCTCCCCTCAATTAACGTCTTGTTTTCTTATCATCAGCGGCATGACCTTTGTAAGTACGAGTTGGTGCAAATTCACCCAACTTATGTCCGACCATGTCTTCTGTAACATAAACCGGCACATGCTTACGTCCATCATATACTGCTAATGTGTGTCCGATGAATTCCGGGAAAATTGTAGAACGGCGAGACCAAGTTTTAACAACTTTTTTGTCATTAGTTTCGTTCAAGCCTTCAACTTTTTTCATTAAGTGGTCATCAACAAAAGGTCCTTTTTTCAAACTGCGACCCATACGTGAACCTCCCTTCGCGACTGCGCTACGGTTCGATTGAACCGTAGAACAAACACGTTATTTTTTACGACGGCGTACGATGTACTTGTCGGTTGTTTTGTTTTTCTTACGAGTCTTGTAGCCAAGAGTCGGTTTGCCCCATGGTGACATTGGTGATTTACGTCCGATTGGAGCGCGTCCTTCACCACCACCGTGTGGGTGATCGTTAGGGTTCATTACAGAACCACGAACTGTTGGACGGATACCCATCCAGCGAGAGCGACCTGCTTTACCTACGTTAACAAGTTCATGCTCAAGGTTACCTACTTGACCGATTGTTGCACGGCAAGTTAGAAGGATCATACGAACTTCTCCAGAGCCTAAACGAACAAGAGCATACTTTTCTTCTTTACCAAGAAGTTGAGCTTCAGCACCAGCAGAACGAGCAAGCTGTCCGCCTTTGCCAGGTTTTAGCTCGATGTTGTGGATTGTAGAACCTACAGGAATGTTCGCTAGTGGAAGTGCATTCCCTACTTTAATGTCAGCGCCAACGCCAGACATGATTTCTTGGCCTACTTTAAGTCCTTTAGGAGCTAGGATGTAACGTTTTTCACCATCAACATAGTTGATTAGCGCGATGTTTGCAGTACGGTTTGGATCATACTCGATTGTAGCAACGCGTCCTGGTATTCCATCTTTGTTGCGTTTAAAGTCGATGATTCTGTATTTACGCTTGTGCCCACCGCCTTGGTGACGAACAGTAAGTTTACCTTGGTTGTTGCGTCCGGCTTTTTTGCTTAGTGGTGCAAGCAATGATTTTTCTGGTTGGTCAGTAGTAATTTCAGCAAAGTCAAGCTGAGTCATACCACGGCGACCGTTAGTGATCGGTTTAAACTTTTTGATACCCATTTGTGTTTCCCTCCTTTACTTGTTGATCTTAAACTCCTTCAAAGAAGTCCAATTCTTTGCTTCCTGGAGTTAAAGTAATGATTGCTTTTTTACGTTTTGAAGTATAACCAGTATGACGACCTACACGTTTGAATTTCCCTTTGTAGTTCGCAGTGTTTACTGATGCAACTTTAATTCCGAAAATGTCTTCCAACGCAATTTTGATTTGAGTCTTTGTTGCGCGAGTGTCAACTTCGAAAGTGTATTTTCCGTCAGCCATAATTTCAGTAGAACGCTCTGTAATTACGGGGCGCTTAATAATATCACGTGCATCCATTATGCAAGCACCTCCTCTACTTTTTCCACAGCGTCTCTTGTCATAACAAGCTTGTCGTGGTTAAGCACATCAAGCACATTAACACCAGTTGCTGTAACAACAGTTACACCAGGGATGTTACGAGCAGATAAAGCAACAAATTCGTTGAAATCTCCTGTCACAACAAGTGCTTTGCGATCTGCGGATAGATTTGTCAGTACTTGCTTCATGTCTTTAGTCTTTGGAGCATCCAAAGAAAGAGCATCAAGAACTACTAGGTTATTATCGATTACCTTTGAAGAAAGTGCAGATTTAATAGCTAAACGGCGAACTTTCTTAGGCAATTTGTAAGAATAGCTTCTTGGCGTTGGTCCGAAAACGACTCCACCGCCTACCCATTGCGGAGAACGGATTGAACCTTGACGAGCACGTCCAGTTCCTTTTTGTCTCCATGGTTTGCGTCCACCACCGGCAACTTCAGAACGGTTTTTCACGTCGTGGTTACCTTGACGAAGTGACGCTTGCTGCATGATTACAGCATCAAATAATACATTTTGGTTTGGTTCAATACCGAAAACGGAAGCATTAAGCTCTAAATCGCCAGCTTGAGAACCATCTTGTTTGTAAATAGCTACTTTAGGCATCGATGTATCCTCCCTTCTTATTTAGCTTCTTTAGCTTTTACAGCTGCATTGATTGTAACGTAGCTCTTTTTCGCACCAGGTACGTTACCTTTGATTAGAAGTAAGTTGCGCTCAGCATCAACTTTTACAACTTCTAGGTTTTGAACAGTAATTGTATCTCCGCCTGTACGTCCAGGTAGGTTTTTACCTTTGAATACACGGTTAGGGTCAACTGCACCCATAGAACCAGGACGACGGTGGTAACGGGACCCGTGGCTCATAGGTCCGCGGGATTGTCCGTGGCGTTTAATTACACCTTGGAATCCTTTACCTTTTGATGTTCCGGTTACGTCTACAACGTCACCTTCTGCGAAAATATCTACCTTGACTTCCTGACCAACTTCAAAATCCGCGCCTTGTACATTGCGGAATTCTTTAACGAAGCGCTTAGGGTTTGTGTTAGCTTTAGCAGCATGCCCTTTTGCAGGCTTGTTCACACGGCTTTCTTTCTTATCATCAAATCCTAATTGGATTGCTTCGTAACCGTCGTTTTCAGCAGTTTTCTTTTGAAGAACAACGTTTGGAGTAACTTCAACTACAGTAACTGGGATAAGATCACCGTTCTCTGCGAATACTTGAGTCATTCCTACTTTTTTACCTAAGATTCCTTTGGCCATTAGTCACACCTCCTATTGATTGTTTTAAATTTTTTTATGTGTTAATTCTTATAGTTTGATTTCAATGTCAACGCCAGATGGAAGATCCAAACGCATTAATGAATCAACAGTTTGCGGCGTTGGTTCGATGATATCGATCAAACGCTTATGAGTACGCATTTCGAACTGCTCACGAGAATCCTTATATTTGTGCACCGCACGCAGGATTGTGTAAATAGCTTTTTCAGTTGGAAGCGGAATTGGTCCGGATACTTTTGCACCAGAACGTTTTGCTGTCTCAACAATTTTCTCAGCAGATTGATCAAGAATTCTGTGATCATATGCTTTTAATCGAATACGAATCTTTTGCTTTGCCATTATTTTCCCTCCTTTATTCGCCCATTTTGATAAACAGACATTACTCCCACGGAAATTTAACCTGACAGACATCCGCCATGGCAATGGGGCCGGGTGTGTCAGCAACCTTCCGGATCATCGCAAATGAATGACCAACATTACTTATTATAGTAAAAACAGCTGCCTATTGCAAGCTATTCTTATAAATATTTTCATCAGCCGCACACTTTTTCTATTATAGGCCCTCAACCCTGTAAAAGCAAGGTTCTTATCGGGGATTACCAATAATAAAAAACGGGTTTCTTCTATATAAATAAAACACAGCTAAGCCTTCTGTTTTAAGCAACATAAAAAAAGCATCCCATAAAGGGATGCTTTTTTGAGAAATGAACTTACGCTTGGATAGATGCTACTACTCCAGCGCCTACTGTACGTCCACCTTCACGAATAGAGAACTTAGTTCCTTCTTCGATCGCGATTGGAGCGATTAGTTCAACAGTCATTTCGATGTTGTCTCCAGGCATAACCATTTCAGTTCCTTCTGGAAGTTGGATGATACCAGTTACGTCAGTTGTACGGAAGTAGAACTGAGGACGGTAGTTAGAGAAGAATGGAGTATGACGTCCACCCTCTTCTTTAGAAAGTACGTATACTTCTGATTTGAATTTAGTGTGAGCTTTAACAGTTCCTGGCTTAGCAAGAACTTGTCCACGCTCAACATCGTCACGGGAAACCCCACGAAGAAGTGCACCGATGTTGTCACCAGCTTCAGCATAGTCAAGAAGTTTACGGAACATTTCAACACCAGTTACAGTTGTTGATTTTGGCTCTTCAGTAAGACCAAGGATCTCGATAACGTCTCCGACTTTAACTTGTCCACGCTCAACACGTCCAGTAGCAACAGTACCACGGCCAGTGATTGAGAATACGTCCTCAACAGGCATCATGAATGGTTTTTCAGTGTCACGTGGAGGAGTTGGGATGTACTCGTCAACTGCGTCCATAAGTTCGATGATTTTAGCTTCCCACTCAGCGTCTCCTTCAAGAGCTTTAAGAGCAGAACCTTTGATTACAGGAACATCGTCTCCTGGGAAATCGTACTCAGTAAGAAGGTCACGAACTTCCATTTCAACTAGTTCAAGAAGCTCTTCGTCATCAACCATGTCACATTTGTTCAAGAATACTACTAGGTAAGGTACACCTACTTGACGAGAAAGAAGGATGTGCTCACGAGTTTGTGGCATTGGGCCGTCAGCAGCAGATACTACTAGGATCCCTCCGTCCATTTGTGCAGCACCAGTGATCATGTTTTTAACATAGTCAGCATGTCCTGGGCAGTCTACGTGTGCATAGTGACGAGAATCAGTTTCGTACTCAACGTGTGCAGTTGAGATTGTGATTCCACGTTCGCGCTCTTCTGGAGCACCGTCGATTTGGTCGTAAGCCATAGCTTGACCTTTACCAGATTTCTTTGCAAGTACAGAAGTAATTGCAGCTGTTAAAGTTGTTTTACCGTGGTCAACGTGTCCGATTGTACCAATATTCGCATGCGTTTTGGAACGATCAAATTTCTCTTTAGCCATGAGAAAGATTCCTCCTTATTATGTGTAAAAGTTTAATTTTTTTTATTTAAAACAGACAGGTTGTCTGCCTATTTTAGATTACATGAAAAGCTAGCTTGTTACAACTGTCAACAATTATTGGCCAGTTGATTTTTTAATGATTTCTTCTGAAATTGATTTTGGTACTTCTTCGTAGTGATCAAAGTGCATGGAGTAAGTTCCGCGCCCTTGTGTACGAGAACGAAGAGATGTAGCGTAACCAAACATTTCAGCAAGTGGAACCATCGCTTTAACAACCTGAGCGTTACCGCGGGCTTCCATACCCTCAACACGTCCGCGTCGGGAAGTTACGTCACCCATAATGTCTCCCATGTACTCTTCAGGAACAACCACTTCAACTTTCATGATCGGCTCAAGGATAGCAGGGTCACATTTTGCTTTCGCGTTTTTAAGAGCCATAGATCCGGCAATTTTAAACGCCATCTCGTTGGAGTCAACGTCATGGTATGAACCGTCAACGATTCTTGCTTTAAGATCAAGCAATGGGAATCCTGCAAGCATACCATTTTTCATTGATTCTTCGATACCGGCTTGTACCGCTGGGACGTATTCACGAGGAACAACACCACCGACGATTTTGTTTTCGAATACGAATCCAGATCCTTCTTCACCTGGTTCGAATTCGATCCAAACGTGACCGTATTGTCCACGACCACCGGACTGACGTACGAACTTACCTTCAACTTTAGCCGCTTGGCGGATTGTTTCACGGTAAGCAACCTGTGGAGCACCTACGTTAGCTTCAACTTTGAATTCACGTTTCATACGGTCAACAAGGATATCAAGGTGAAGTTCACCCATTCCCCCGATGATCGTTTGTCCAGTTTCTTCGTCAGTTTCAGTTCTGAAAGTAGGATCTTCTTCAGCAAGTTTCGCAAGGGCCATACCCATTTTATCTTGGTCGGCCTTAGATTTAGGCTCGATAGATAAGTGGATTACCGGCTCAGGGAATACCATAGATTCTAGGATAACTTGGGACTTCTCATCACAGAGAGTATCACCAGTGGTTGTATCTTTCAAACCTACAGCTGCTGCGATATCACCAGCATATACTGCAGAGATCTCTTCACGGTGGTTTGCGTGCATTTGAAGGATACGTCCAACGCGCTCACGCTTGCCTTTAGTAGAGTTCTGTACATATGAACCTGAGTTCAATGTTCCGGAGTATACGCGGAAGAATGTAAGTTTACCGACATAAGGGTCAGTCATAACTTTAAATGCCAATGCAGAGAATGGAGCTTCGTCGCTTGATTCGCGAGTTACTTCTTCTTCAGAATCAGGGAGTGTACCCTTGATTGCTTCTACATCGACTGGAGCTGGCAAGTAGTCAAGAACTGCATCCAGCATTAGCTGAACACCTTTGTTCTTAAATGCAGATCCACAGATTACAGGGTAGAATTCAACGTTACAAGTTCCTTGACGGATACCTGCTTTGATTTCTTCGTTTGTAATCTCTTCGCCTTCTAAGTACTTCATCATCAATTCTTCATCAAGCTCAGCTACCGCTTCGATAAGTTTTCCACGGTACTCTTCAGCTAGCTCAACATGTTCAGCAGGAATTTCGCCTACTTCAATGTCAGTTCCAAGGTCGTTTCCGTAGAATACAGCTTTCATCTCGATTAGGTCGATGATTGCTTCAAATTGGTCTTCAGCACCGATAGGAAGCTGAATTGGGTGTGCATTTGCACCAAGACGGTCATGAAGAGTCTTTACAGAGTAAAGGAAGTCAGCACCGATCTTGTCCATTTTGTTAACGAATACTACACGGGGAACCCCGTAAGTTGTTGCTTGACGCCATACTGTTTCAGTTTGCGGTTCAACCCCAGACTGAGCATCGAGTACAGCTACAGCTCCGTCTAATACACGCAATGAACGTTCTACTTCTACTGTAAAGTCTACGTGTCCAGGAGTATCAATGATGTTGATACGGTGACCTTTCCACTGAGCAGTTGTTGCAGCGGAAGTAATTGTGATTCCGCGCTCTTGTTCCTGCTCCATCCAGTCCATTTGTGAAGCTCCTTCATGAGTTTCACCAATTTTATGGATACGACCTGTATAGTATAGTACACGTTCAGTTGTCGTTGTTTTACCAGCATCGATGTGAGCCATGATACCGATATTACGCGTATTTTTTAAGGAGAATTCTCTTGCCATGAATTTCTCTCCTTCCTATACATAGGAAAATGATTTTTTATAGTGTGATAGAGACAGTTAAGAAACTGTCTCTTGTGTTTTTACCAGCGGTAGTGAGCAAACGCTTTGTTTGCTTCCGCCATTTTGTGCATATCTTCACGCTTCTTCACTGATGCTCCAGCATTGTTAGCAGCATCCATGATTTCGTTAGCAAGACGTTCTTCCATTGTCTTTTCCCCACGAAGACGAGCGTAGTTTGTTAACCAGCGAAGTCCTAGAGTCGTACGGCGCTCAGGGCGAACTTCAACTGGAACTTGGTAGTTAGCTCCACCAACACGGCGGGCACGAACTTCAAGTACAGGCATGATGTTCTTAAGAGCTTGTTCGAATACTTCCATAGGTTCTGTGTTTGTACGTTCTTTGATAATGTCAAATGCATTATAAAGAATGGTTTGTGCTACTCCTCTTTTACCGTCAATCATAATTTTGTTGATTAGACGAGTTACAAGTTTAGACTTGTAAATTGGATCAGGCAACACATCACGACGAGATACAGGTCCTTTACGAGGCATTGTGTCCCCTCCTTTCTCCTATTTATTTACGCATTATTTAAAAGCTTACTTTTTAGCAGCTTTAGGACGCTTAGTTCCGTATTTAGAACGGCCTTGCATACGGTTGTTAACACCAGCAGTATCAAGCGCACCACGAACGATGTGGTAACGTACCCCTGGTAAGTCTTTTACACGTCCGCCACGGATCAACACTACGCTATGCTCTTGAAGGTTGTGCCCGATCCCAGGGATGTAAGCAGTCACTTCAATTCCGTTGGTTAAACGTACACGAGCGTATTTACGAAGAGCCGAGTTCGGTTTCTTCGGTGTCATCGTACCAACACGAGTACATACTCCACGTTTTTGCGGAGAGGAAACGTTGGTTTGAGCTTTTTTGAAGCTGTTGTAGCCTTTGTTAAGAGCTGGAGAGTCAGATTTTTTACCTTTTGACTCACGGCCTTTACGAACCAATTGATTAATTGTAGGCATTTGTTTTTCCTCCTTTCCTTGCGTTTTTCTAAGACCACTGAACCAGGTGGTTCATCTTTGGACAAAAGAAAGTTTTTGCGAGAGGCCACGCGGGTGACGTCGCAAAAACATTTATTTTATCCTTTTATCGCAACAGTTGCGGCTCCAACATCAATTCCGCAAGCTTTGCCAAGCTTTTTCATGGAATCGACTCTCGTAATCGGGACAAGTCTTTCCTGTGCAATCTGTAATACTTTACCGGTTACACGAGGGTCGGCATCATCAGCAACGACGAGCTCTTTAACTTCCCCGTTTTGCAAAGCCTTAATGGTTTGCTTAGTTCCTACGATAAAATCAGAAGCCTGTGTCACTTTTTCATAAGACATCGTTATATCCTCCAAAGTAACAATTCTTAGGAGCACTCAGATATAATATCACTGTTGTGCTCCCAATGTCAACACTTCTCTTATTAATCTTGTGAGACTAGCTCTGTTGCTTCGTGATCAGCAGTTTCACTTTCTTCTGTTGATACAGGAGAATCCATTCCTACATTTCTGTAAAGGGACATTCCAGTACCAGCCGGGATCAGCTTACCGATGATTACGTTCTCTTTCAATCCGAGCAATTCATCACGTTTACCTTTGATTGCTGCATCTGTCAGGACACGTGTTGTTTCCTGGAAGGATGCTGCAGATAAGAACGATTCAGTTTCAAGAGATGCTTTGGTAATACCAAGCAATACAGAGCGTCCTGTAGCAGGAATGCCGCCTTGAAGAAGAACCTTTCTGTTCACATCGGTAAAGGCGTGGATATCCATCAATGCGCCTGGCAGGACATCAGTGTGGCCGGCATCAATGATACGGACTTTACGAAGCATCTGGCGAACCATTACCTCTACGTGTTTGTCGCCAATTTCTACCCCTTGCATACGGTATACTTTTTGAACTTCACGCAGCAAGTATTCTTGAACGCCTTCTGCACCTTTAACTTTGATCAATTCTTTCGGGTCGATTGAACCTTCAGTAAGAACTTGCCCTGCAACCACAGCATCGCCTTCTGCAACTTTAATGCGGGCCCCGTATGGCACAGTGTAAGATCTAGTTTCAATCTCACCTTGAACAAGGATTTCACGCTTCTCTTTAGACTCATTAATATTGATCACTGTACCTTCAAGCTCAGAGATTAGCGCCTGACCTTTCGGGTTACGTGCTTCAAACAACTCCTGGATACGCGGTAAACCTTGAGTGATATCGTCTCCTGCTACCCCGCCTGTATGGAAGGTACGCATTGTAAGCTGTGTTCCTGGCTCCCCGATTGATTGGGCAGCGATGATACCGACAGCTTCACCGACTTCAACATCAGATCCTGTTGCCAGGTTGCGTCCGTAACATTTTTTACAAACACCATGACGGGTATCACAAGTAAATACTGAACGAAGCGTTACTTCTTCAATTCCTGCATCAACTACTGCCGCTGCTGAATCCTCCGTGATTTGCTCGTTTTTGCTGACAAGAACCTCGTTTGTTTCCGGGTGGTACACTGTTCTGAACACAGTACGCCCGACTAAACGCTCGTATAGGTTCTCGATTACTTCATTGCCTTCTTTAATCGCCGCAACTGTTAGACCACGGTCCGTTCCACAGTCATCTTCACGGACGATAACGTCCTGAGCTACGTCTACAAGACGGCGAGTCAAGTAACCTGAGTCAGCTGTTTTAAGTGCTGTATCGGCAAGACCTTTACGCGCACCATGTGTAGAGATAAAGTATTCGAGTACCGTCAGACCTTCACGGAAACTGGACTTGATCGGCAATTCGATGATTTTACCAGCCGGGTTGGCCATGAGACCACGCATACCGGCAAGCTGTGTAAAGTTAGATGCGTTACCACGGGCACCAGAGTCACTCATCATGAAGATTGGGTTTCTCTTATCAAGGGTAAGCATTAGTTTTTGCTGAATCTCATCCTTTGCCTGGCTCCAGATGTTGATGACGCGCTCATAACGCTCGTCTTCTGTAATCAGACCGCGGCGGAACTGTTTCGTTACCGTAGTAACTTTTTCTTCAGCTGCGGATAGGATGACTTGTTTCTCAGGCAATACGACGATGTCAGAAACACCAACGGTAATCCCTGCTTTTGTTGAATATTTGAATCCAAGCTCTTTCATGCGGTCAAGCATCTTGGATGTTTCAGTAATTTTGAATCGTTTGAACACTTCTGCAATGATTTTACCGAGAATTCCTTTTTTAAACGGCTCTACTTCATCATGCTTAGCGATTTCTTTTTTGATGTTCGCAGCTTGAGGAAGGAAATACTTCTCAGGCGTTTCAATTTGCAGGTTGGCTGTTGTTGGCTCGTTGATGTATGGGAATGACTCAGGAAGAATCTCGTTAAAGAGAAGTTTTCCGACAGTCGTCATTAACATCATATTTTGCTGGTGTTCTTTAAATGAAGGCTTGTTTAAAGTGGATACCGGAACAGCAATACGGGTATGAAGATGGACATAGCCATTTTCGTACGCAACGATTGCTTCGTTCGCATCTTTAAACACAGACCCTTCACCAATCGCACCTGCACGCTCCATCGTAAGGTAATAGTTACCCAGTACCATATCCTGAGATGGTGTAACAACCGGTTTACCATCTTTCGGGTTCAAGATGTTTTGTGCAGCCAGCATAAGAATGCGTGCCTCAGCTTGTGCTTCAGCTGATAAAGGTACGTGAACCGCCATTTGGTCACCATCAAAGTCAGCGTTGTAAGCTGTACAAACGAGTGGGTGAAGACGGATAGCGCGTCCTTCAACCAGTGTAGGTTCGAACGCCTGGATCCCTAGTCTGTGAAGAGTCGGGGCACGGTTCAGCAATACCGGATGCTCTCTGATTACATCTTCAAGCACATCCCATACTTCCGGCTGAACACGTTCTACCTTGCGTTTCGCGCTCTTAATGTTATGAGCAAGACCTTTGGCAACAAGCTCTTTCATAACGAAAGGCTTGAAGAGCTCAAGTGCCATTTCCTTAGGAAGACCGCATTGGTACATCTTAAGGTGAGGACCTACTACGATAACGGAACGGCCAGAGTAGTCAACACGCTTACCAAGAAGGTTTTGACGGAAACGGCCTTGTTTCCCTTTTAACATATGGGATAGTGATTTTAGCGGACGGTTACCAGGACCTGTTACAGGACGGCCGCGTCGTCCGTTGTCGATTAGAGCATCTACCGCTTCTTGAAGCATACGTTTTTCATTCTGTACGATGATATTCGGCGCACCTAAATCCAAAAGACGCTTCAAACGGTTATTACGGTTAATAACACGGCGGTACAAGTCATTCAAGTCAGATGTTGCAAAACGTCCTCCGTCAAGCTGCACCATTGGGCGAAGCTCAGGCGGAATAACAGGAAGAACATCCAGGATCATCCAGAACGGTTCGTTGCCGGAATGACGGAACGCTTCAAGCACTTCAAGACGCTTGATTGCACGGGTACGACGCTGTCCCTGTGCAGTTTTCAGCTCTTCTTTCAGCTGATCGACTTCTTTTACAAGGTCGATGTCTTCAAGAAGGCGTCTGATGGCTTCTGCACCCATTTGTGCAGTAAACCCTTGACCGTATTTTTCACGGTATGAACGGTATTCTTTTTCAGAAAGCAGCTGCTTTTTCTCCAGCGGCGTTTCACCCGTATCTGTCACCACGTAAGATGCAAAGTAAATAACTTCTTCCAGTGCTCTTGGAGACATATCGAGTACAAGACCCATACGGCTTGGTATTCCTTTGAAATACCAAATGTGCGAAACAGGTGCAGCAAGTTCGATGTGACCCATACGGTCACGTCGAACTTTAGCACGAGTTACTTCTACGCCACAGCGATCACATACGACACCTTTATAGCGGACACGTTTGTATTTTCCGCAATGGCATTCCCAGTCCTTTTGAGGTCCGAAAATACGTTCACAGAACAAACCGTCTTTTTCAGGCTTAAGTGTACGATAGTTGATCGTTTCTGGTTTTTTCACTTCTCCTCTTGACCAAGAACGGATCTTATCAGGAGAAGCGAGGCCTATTTTCATATACTCAAAATTGTTTACGTCTATCAAGGAGCAAACCTCCCTTATGATATCCTGTTTTTATTCACTTACAGTGTAAGATTCAAGATTTAAATTAAGCTTTTCACTTGCTTGATCTTCTTCATCATCAAGCTCGCGCATTTCAATTTCCTTATCGTCACCGGACATGATCTTAACGTCCATTCCGAGTGATTGAAGCTCTTTGATCAATACTTTGAATGATTCAGGAACTCCAGGTTCCGGTACGTTCTCACCCTTGACGATGGCTTCGTATGTTTTCACACGGCCCACAACATCATCGGATTTGACGGTAAGAATTTCTTGAAGAGTATAAGCAGCACCATATGCTTCGAGTGCCCAAACCTCCATCTCACCGAAACGCTGTCCACCGAACTGTGCCTTACCACCGAGCGGCTGCTGGGTAACAAGGGAGTATGGTCCAGTAGAACGTGCGTGAAGTTTGTCATCGACCATGTGAGCCAGTTTGATCATGTACATGACACCAACTGAAACACGGTTGTCAAACGGAACTCCAGTTCTTCCGTCATAAAGAACGGTTTTACCATCTCGTGCCATTCCCGCTTCTTCAATGGTTGCCCAAACATCTTCTTCACGTGCACCGTCAAATACCGGTGTTGCCATGTGAACGCCAAGCTGTCTTGCAGCCATACCAAGGTGAAGCTCAAGCACCTGGCCAATGTTCATACGGGAAGGTACACCCAGAGGGTTCAACATGATATCAATAGGTGTTCCATCTGGTAGGAACGGCATATCTTCTTCCGGCATGATGCGGGAGATTACACCTTTATTTCCGTGGCGGCCCGCCATCTTATCTCCTTCGTGAATCTTACGCTTCTGTACGATATAAGCACGCACCAGCTGATTCACTCCTGGAGGAAGCTCGTCGCCGTCTTCACGGTTAAATACTTTAACATCCAGAATGATTCCATCTCCGCCGTGAGGCACACGAAGTGATGTATCACGGACTTCACGCGCTTTTTCACCAAAGATCGCGTGAAGAAGGCGTTCTTCAGCTGTAAGTTCAGTAACCCCTTTAGGTGTAACTTTACCTACGAGGATGTCTCCATCTTTCACTTCCGCACCGATACGAATAATTCCACGGTCATCCAGATTGCGAAGAGCTTCTTCCCCTACGTTCGGGATATCTCTTGTAATCTCTTCCGGACCTAATTTCGTATCACGGGCTTCTGATTCATATTCTTCAATATGGATGGATGTGTATACATCATCTTTTACCAGTCGTTCGCTCATGATGACCGCATCTTCATAGTTATAGCCTTCCCATGTCATGAAGCCGACAAGAACGTTTCGCCCAAGAGCGAGTTCTCCTTTTTCCATGGATGGTCCGTCTGCAAGAATTTCTCCTTTAACTACACGGTCGCCTTTACTGACAATCGGACGCTGGTTATAGCAAGTTCCTTGGTTGGAACGAATGAATTTAAGGCAGTTGTAGCGGTCAAGCTGACCTTCTACTTCTTTCCCGTCAATAGTTTCAATGCGGCGTACTTGGACTTGTTTCGCAGTAACCTTCTCAACAATTCCTTCGTATTTACAGATAACAGCCGCACCAGAATCTTTTGCAGACACATGCTCCATTCCTGTTCCGACGACTGGTGCTTCCGGTACCATTAGAGGAACCGCTTGACGCTGCATGTTCGCACCCATCAGTGCACGGTTGGAGTCATCATTTTCAAGGAAAGGAATACAAGCTGTAGCGGCGGATACGACCTGTTTCGGTGATACGTCCATATAGTCGATGCGATCGCGTCTGACAATGGTGTTTTCACCGCGGAAACGTGCGATGACGTCTTCGTTCAGGAATTCCCCGTCTTCACCAAGAAGGGAATTCGCCTGTGCTACCACATAGTTGTCTTCTTCATCAGCTGTCAGGTAATCGATTCGTCCTGTTACTTTACCAGTCTCAGGATCTACACGGCGATATGGTGTTTCAATAAAGCCGTACTCGTTTACTTTTGCATAGCTTGATAAGGAGTTGATCAAACCGATATTCGGTCCCTCAGGTGTTTCAATCGGACACATACGGCCATAGTGGGAGTAGTGAACGTCACGGACTTCGAACCCTGCGCGCTCACGCGTAAGTCCGCCGGGCCCTAGGGCTGAAAGACGGCGTTTATGCGTAAGTTCTGCAAGTGGGTTGGTCTGGTCCATAAACTGAGAAAGCTGAGAGCTTCCGAAGAACTCTTTGATCGCAGCAATAACAGGGCGAATATTAATCAGTGCCTGTGGTGTAATCGCATTTGTATCTTGTATCGACATACGTTCGCGAACAACACGTTCCATACGGGACAACCCGATGCGGAACTGATTTTGGAGAAGCTCGCCCACAGAGCGCAAGCGGCGGTTTCCAAGGTGGTCAATATCATCTGTATTACCAACACTATGAAGCAAGTTGAAGAAGTAGTTAATAGATGCAATGATGTCAGAAACCGTAATGTTCTTAACTGATTTCTCAACATAAGCATTGCCAATTACTTTAATAACGCGCTCTCCATCAGCATCATCCGGAGCATAAATGTTAATAGACTGAAGAGGAATATCCTGATCTTCAGCTACCCCGCCTGCCGGAGTCACATGACGGAAACCAATGCCGTTTTCAAGATAAGGAAGTATCTTGTCCAGTGTACGGCGGTCGAGTAGTGTCCCTGCTTCAGCAAGCACTTCGCCCGTTTCTGGATCAGCCAGGGTTTCAGCCAGCTTTTGGTTGAATAAGCGGTTTTTAATATGAAGCTTTTTATTGATTTTATAACGCCCTACACTTGCAAGATCATAACGCTTTGGATCAAAGAAGCGTGAGTCTAACAAACTCTTGGCGTTATCAACAGTAGGAGGTTCGCCGGGGCGAAGGCGCTCATAGATTTCCAGGAGTGCTTTTTCCGTACCTTCTGTATTGTCTTTATCAAGGGTATTTCTTAAATACTCATCTTCCCCAAGCAAGTCGATGATTTCTTGATCAGACCCAAACCCTAATGCGCGAAGCAATACGGTAATAGGAATTTTCCTAGTGCGGTCAATGCGCACATATACTATATCTTTGGCGTCTGTTTCGAACTCAAGCCAGGCACCTCGGTTTGGTATAACAGTGGCAGTGAAACCCTTTTTACCGTTTTTATCAATCTTTTCACTGTAATAGACACTTGGTGAACGAACAAGCTGGGAAACAATTACACGTTCAGCACCGTTGATCACAAACGTGCCTGTATCTGTCATTAACGGGAAATCTCCCATAAATACTTCTTGCTCTTTCACTTCGCCAGTCTCTTTATTAATGAGACGCACCTTTACACGAAGCGGCGCAGCATAAGTTACATCACGCTCTTTTGATTCTTCCACAGGATACTTTGGCTCTCCGAGGCTATAGTCAATAAACTCTAGCACGAGATTTCCAGTGAAATCTTCAATCGGCGAAATGTCCTGGAACATTTCACGCAGTCCCTCATCAAGAAACCATTGATAGGAAGCAGTTTGAATTTCGATTAAGTTCGGTAATTCAAGCACTTCGCTAATTCTTGCGTAACTTCTTCGTTGGCGGTGGCGTCCAAACTGAACTAGTTGACCTGTCAACTGATTCACCCCTCAAATCCAGCGTTTTTTCTTGTTCCTATATACTCTAACATTCTATTATTGAATGTCAGAAAGACAAAAAGAAAAAGGGTTTTTATAAAAACCACAATTTCAATCGAGCAACAGATTATATAATTTTGTCCAAATTCTTCTCTTGATATACCTTAAAAGGTTATAATATCGAGGTTTTTTCTGCATTTGAACACAAGGGCAGAAAATGTGAATTCATTGGCATTTTATAATATTAGCATAGACTCCATACAGAGTCAACGTTTTATCGCTCGAATAATATAGTACCCTTTACTTTTTGAAACAGTCTCCACTTCCGCAAATACGGACTGAAGTTTTTCAATCGCAGATGGAGCACCTTGTTTCTTTTGAATGACGATCCATAATTCCCCATCAGTCTGCAATTTATCATACGAATCTTCAAACAGCTGATGGACAACCTTTTTTCCTGCACGGATGGGCGGGTTTGTAAGAATGGCCGCAAATCCCATTTCTGCAACATTTTCAAACAGGCTGCTTTTTCGCACTTCGATGTTGGAGATTCCGTTTTTCTTCGCGTTTTCCGCAGACAATTCCAGGGCGCGCTCGTTAATGTCCACCATCAGCACACGCCGGCCAGGATTTTCTTTAGCAATCGCGAGTCCAATCGGTCCATAGCCGCATCCAACATCCAAATAATCTCCTTCAATTCCCGGAGATACAAATTCTTCAATCAGCAATCGGCTTCCGAAGTCCACTTCCTTTTTTGAAAAGACACCGGAATCAGATGTGAATTTGAACTCATGGTTTCTAAGCGTAAACGTCCAGTTTTTCGGATCGCTCTTTACGTCCGGCCGCTCAGAATAATAATGACCACCCATGTTCATCTTCCTTTCCTTAAAAGGAATTCCTGTTATCAGTATGACCAAGATTACTCAAGATAAGCGCAAGTGCCCTGTTTAAGTCCGACAAGCGCTGGAACTCATGCACAGCAACACGCTTTTTGTGTTGAGGGGCAAGAGTGAAGCGACCTAAGACAAATTGTGGTTTTTCAATTCGTCCTCCGAGGACTTATGCTGAAAACAAGAAATACGGTTTCAGCCCCGGGCGCTGGAGCTGGACAATACTTCGCCGAATGCTCCATCGTCTTCATGCTTTCTTATCTTCCAAATAAAAAGGTCCGCCTGTTGGCGAACCCTTTTTGATTTAAAATTACTTAACTTCTACAGAAGCTCCAACTTCTTCAAGTTTAGCTTTCATTTCTTCAGCTTCTTCTTTAGCAATGCCTTCTTTAACATTGCTTGGAGCGCCGTCAACTAGTTCTTTAGCTTCTTTAAGACCAAGGCCTGTAAGCTCACGAACTACTTTGATAACTTTGATCTTAGAAGCGCCAGCGCTTGTAAGAACTAAATCAAACTCAGTTTGCTCAGCAGCAGCGTCTGCACCAGCAGCTCCACCAGCTACAGCTACAGGAGCTGCAGCAGTAACACCAAACTCTTCTTCAATTGCCTTAACTAGGTCGTTAAGTTCTAAAACTGTCATAGTTTTTAAGCTTTCAATGATTTCTTTAGACATTATAATTTCCTCCTTAGTTAGTTAAATCTATAAATCAGTTAAAACGCAAAGCTTATGCGCCTTGTTCTTCCTTTTGTTCAGCAACTGCTTTAGTAACCAACGCAAAGTTGCGAATTGGCGCTTGAAGCACGCTGAGTAACATAGAAAGAAGTCCTTCACGTGATGGAAGATCTGCAAGAGCTTTAACTTCCTCAACCGATGCGATACGGCCTTCAATTACACCTGCTTTGATCTCAAGAGCATCATTTTCCTTAGCAAAGTTGTTAAGAATTTTAGCTGGAGCTACTACATCGTCATTGCTGAACGCAATCGCTGTAGGGCCAACCAAATGCTCGTTAAGCTCAGATAAGCCAGTTTCGTCAGCTGCACGTCGAGCCATTGAGTTTTTGTATACTTTAAACTCGATCCCAGCATCACGAAGTTGTTTACGAAGCTCAGTTACTGCCGCTACAGTCAAACCGCGATAGTCAACAAGAATTGTTGATTTGCTCTCACGCAATTGTCCAGCGATATCAGAAACCAATTGCTTCTTAGTTTCAAGAATACTGCTCATCCTTACACCTCCTGTAGAATAGTCTAGTCATCTTCATACCGTAGCCATAAGAAAAGCCTTCATGTTAGACATGAAGGCGTAGTGTCAGAAATCAAGCAATCAATAATTGATTTATTCTGTGCTACACACCTCGGCAGGATAATTAAGCATTAAGCCCCCGCTGTCTACGGCATGACATAGATATTTATTTACAACATTAACAACTATAACAGTCTAATTAATGTGTGTCAACTATTTTTTAAGAGAAAAGTTAGATGGGTTAACTTTGATTCCAGGTCCCATTGTAGATGAGATTGCTACGTTACGAACATAAGTCCCTTTCGCAGCAGCTGGTTTCACTTTAAGCAACGTCTCGATGATTGTACCAAGGTTCTCAGCCAACTTGTCGTTGTCGAAAGAAACTTTACCGATCGGCACGTGAATGTTTCCAGCTTTATCCACACGATATTCTACTTTACCAGCTTTAATATCGTTAATCGCTTTTTCAACTTCAAATGTAACTGTACCAGTTTTAGGGTTAGGCATTAAACCTTTTGGCCCTAATACGCGTCCAAGACGACCAACTTCAGCCATCATGTCTGGTGTTGCTACGATTACATCAAAATCAAACCAACCTTGTTGGATTTTGTTGATGTAGTCAGTATCGCCAACGAAATCTGCTCCAGCAGCTTCTGCTTCTTTCGCTTTTTCGCCTTTAGCAAATACTAGCACACGTTGAGTTTTACCAGTTCCGTGCGGAAGTACTACAGCGCCACGAACTTGTTGGTCCGCTTTCTTAGGATCTACTCCAAGACGTACTGCTACTTCTACAGACTCATCAAACTTAGCTGTCGCAGTCTTTTTAACAAGCTCGATTGCTTCAGAAGCTTCATAAGATTTTTGGCGGTCTACTAATTTAGCCGCTTCTTGGTATTTCTTTCCTTTTTTAGCCATTGTAAAAATTTCCTCCCTTATGTGGTTTAGCGGATATTCCTCCCACTTAAGCGGTCTCTCGAGATTTTGAGGCCGCCATGCCTTTTTGGGAACGCCGATGATTATCGCGCGTTCCGTCCGGCTTTGGTTCCATTAATAAAGGTTGCGAACCGTTACCGGTAGGATGTCTCCTTTACTCGCAACCCTTTGGAAGCATTAGAATTAGTCTTCGATAACAATTCCCATGCTGCGTGCTGTACCTTCAACCATACGCATTGCAGATTCAACATTTGCAGCGTTTAGGTCAGGCATTTTTGATTCTGCAATTTCGCGAACTTTATCACGTTTTACAGTTGCAACTTTTTTCTTGTTCGGCTCACCTGAACCAGACTCGATTCCAGCAGCTACTTTAAGTAGAACAGCAGCCGGAGGAGTTTTAGTGATGAATGTAAATGAACGGTCTTCAAAAACCGTGATTTCAACCGGAATGATTAAACCAGCTTGATCAGCAGTACGAGCGTTAAACTCTTTACAGAATCCCATGATGTTAACACCAGCTTGTCCTAGTGCAGGTCCAACCGGTGGTGCCGGATTTGCTTTACCAGCAGGGATCTGAAGCTTTACCATTTTAATAACCTTTTTAGCCACGCGACACACCTCCTTAAGTCCGTGATGTGGTATATGGGTATGATATACCCTCCCACTCAAAAATACGCTTCCCCCTTGCTTAGGAGAAAGCAGTTGTTTAGAAATATCAAACATTAAAAAGTCTATCACTTTTTAAGTTGGATTTCAAGTGTTTTTGAAATTACTTCAAAAATTAAAGCTTGACGACCTGGTTGAAATCTAATTCAACCGGGGTTTCGCGGCCAAACATATTCACGTGAACTTTGAGTTTTCGTTTTGTCGGATCGATTTCTTCGATGGTACCGACAAAGTCAGCAAACGGTCCTTCTTTAACTTTGACCGCTTCCTTCAGCTCATAATCCACTTCGATGCGAGGCTCTTCCATGCCCATGCCTTTAAGAATGTGTTCAACCTCTTCAGGCAAGAGCGGAGTCGGTTTTGATCCCGCTCCTGCAGATCCGACGAATCCTGTAACACCCGGCGTATTTCGAACCACATACCATGAATCATCCGTCATGACCATTTCAGTCAAAACATATCCAGGAAACACCTTTTTCATAGCGGTTTTTGTTTTGCCGTTCTTGATTTCTGTTTCTTCTTCAACAGGAACCAGTACACGGAAGATCTTGTCCGACATTCCCATTGATTCCACGCGCTTTTCCAGGTTCGTTTTCACTTTGTTTTCATACCCTGAATAAGTATGAACGACATACCAGTTTTTTTCCATATTTATCGGGACAACCCGTGTCCTTTCCCTCCTAAGCGGATATACTCTAGCATTGTATCCAGTTATGTTTCTATATAATCAAACTAGTCTAAAATGAGTTCAATAAGCTTCGAAATACCAAGATCAACTGCCCATAAAAAGATTGCCATCAAAACCACTGTTACGACCGTTATAGTTGTATAGCGGATCAGCTCATCACGTTTCGGCCAGCTTACCTTTTTCATTTCCTTCTTAACATCGGATAAAAACTTTGCAGGTGATTTCCTTGTTTTTTCAGCAATGTCAGCCATCATGTTACCCCCATTACCTGATTGATATATGAGTAAGAAAAGCGCAAGCGATCTGGGACGAGATAGTGTTTCAAATGTCGTCCTTCGAGGACCGGTGACGAAAAAAGAAGTTGGTTTTCGTCCTTGGGCGCTGCAGCTAGACATAGCCCTGCCGAATTCCTCACAGTCTTACCTTTCTTACTTTGAAAACAGCCGGCTAGCCGGCCTTTTATTTCGTTTCTTTGTGGGTAGTGTGCGCATTGCAATGACTGCAAAACTTTTTAACCTCGATACGTTCAGGATTTTCCGCCTGGTTTTTCATGGTGGTGTAATTTCGGCTGTTGCATTGACCGCAGGCTAAAATAACTTTTTTTCGCATAATAACACCTTCCGTGCTGTTAAGACCCACTCATCCACAATATCTATACTACTTTTACCACATTATCACAGCCCAAAAGGCTTGTCAATAAAGGTCGGAACGGCTCATGAGAGAAGATCGTGCCCTTTCGCGTTCCGGAAAACTTTATTGAAATAAAAAAAGAAAAGCAGGGGGATCCCTGCTTATAACGTTATTTCTCTTAACTCAAGATATCGTTCGAGCTTCCTCTTCACCCGCTGCAATGCATTGTCGATCGATTTCACATGCCTGTCCAGATCGATCGAAATTTCCTGATACGATCTTCCGTCCAGGTAGAGCATCAGCACTTTCCGCTCGAGGTCACTCAATATCTCTCCCATTTTCAGTTCAATATCATCAAACTCTTCCTGGTTAATGATCAACTCTTCCGGATCGGTAACCTTCGTCCCGCAAATTACATCCATCAGCGTCCTGTCCGATTCTTCATCATAGATCGGCTTGTCCAATGATACATAGGAATTGAGCGGAATATGTTTCTGCCTTGTGGCTGTCTTAATAGCCGTTATCATTTGCCGCGTGATGCACAGTTCGGCAAAAGCCTTAAAGGATGAAAGCTTGTCCTCTTTATAATCCCTGATTGCCTTATAAAGGCCAATCATGCCTTCCTGGATAATATCCTCCCGGTCAGCTCCGATTAAAAAGTAGGATCTAGCTTTTGCGCGCACGAAATTTTTATACTTGTTAATTAAAAATTCCAGTGCAGCACTGTCTCCTTCATGGACATGTTCAACCAGACTTTCATCTTCAATCTGTTCATAATCCAGAACCGTCATTTCTTTGAGGTAAATGCTCACGACAATCCCCCCGTCAGAGCCTGAATGCAAGGCAAAATATAACAATATTATACAGCATGTCATGAAAAAGCGTCAAGATTGTTTATTTTTGACCTCTTCGCCATTTTTCGAATATTTCAGCTACTTCCTCGGACAGGGAGATGCTGGAAAAGTTTCGTTCTCTCGCTTTCTTGACTTTCCGCTCAATTCTTTTCTCTATATCGTCCATTTCGACCTTTAGCTCTCGGGATGACTTTCTTAAAGCGCCTTTGGCAAAAACAACCCATTGCTCCGTATAATCGGAGGTTGCTACAAAGATGCGTGTATTCACATTTTTGTACTCTGAAGCCAGCCTCTCGATTCTTTCATCGGCCGTTTCGTTTTCCTTTGTGAAAATCACTTCAACCTTGTAATTTTTTGCTTTCTTCTCCATTCCAGCTACCATATGGGCATCGAATACAATGATGACCCGGAAGCCTGTAAAGGCCTGATACTCTGCCATTTTTTCAATCAGGACATCGCGTGCTTTTGCAAAGTCCGTATCCTTTAATGACCGGAGTTCAGGCCAGGCGCCTATGACATTATAGCCATCAACGAGTAAAATATTATCCATTATGATGACAGCGGATGGCGTTTGCGGTAAACCTCATACAATAAAAGGCCGGCTGCGACTGAAGCATTGAGAGAAGTAACTTTCCCTTCCATCGGCAGCCGTACAAGAAAGTCACACGTATCTTTAACCAGCCTGCCCATGCCCTTGCCTTCACTTCCGATGACAAGTCCGATTGGCATATCAAGTCCGGCTTCCCTGTAATCTTCCTTTCCTTTCATATCAGCTCCTACAAACCAAATGCCGCGCTCCTTAAGCTCTTTCATTGTTTGTACGATGTTGGTCACACGCACGACCGGAATATATTCGATCGCTCCAGTTGAGGCTTTTGCTACAGCGGCCGTCAATCCGACCGCCCTCCGCTTAGGGATGATAATTCCGTGGGCGCCTGCTGCGTCTGCAGTACGCATAATGGATCCGAGGTTGTGGGGATCTTCAATCTCATCAAGGATGATGAAGAAAGGCTCTTCACCTTTTTCCTCTGCTTTTTTAAATAAATCATCGATCTCTGAATATTCGTATGCGGCAACTGCAGCGATCACTCCTTGGTGATTGCCTCCGTCACTCAGCAGATCGAGTTTGCGCTTCGGAACAAACTGCACGAGGACATTGTTCTCCTTCGCCATATGAATGACCTGGCTGACCGGCCCTTTCTGTGAGCCTTCACCTACAAATATTTTGTTTATGTCTCTTCCCGCACGCAATACCTCAAGTACAGGGTTTCTGCCAATAATAAATTCTTCGCTCATTTTTTTCCTCCCTCTCCCGCCTGTTCGACGAAAGAAACTACTTTTTCAAAAATGGTCTGTAACCGCTCTTCATTCCCAAGCAGATGATGATAGCCAATAATCGCTTCAAAGCCTGTCCCATACCTGTACGTTTGTACATCTGTGTTTTTGGGCACGGAACCTTGCTTTGCGTTTCTGCCCCGCATAATGACACTAACTTCCTCTTCGTCAAAAAATTTCTCGTCAAGCAAGCGAAGAACAACAGAAGCCTGCGCCTTGGCTGAAACATATTTGGTTGCCAGGGTATGAAGCCGGTTGGGTTTCACCTGGCCGGTATGGATGAGGTGATGCCGTACAAATGTTTCAAGTACAGCATCTCCCATGTAAGCCAGCGTCATCCCGTTCAGTTGTTTTATATCCGAACTCGAAATCTGTCTGCTCATTTATTGCCTCTTCCAGCGGACACCCTGCGGAGTATCCTCCAGGATGATGTTCATATCCTTCAGCTGGTCGCGAATTTCATCTGCTCTCGCAAAATTACGGTCTTTTCTTGATTTGTTGCGTTCTTCGATCAGTGCTTCAATTTCTTCATCAAGCAGTTCTTTTTCTGCTGACAGGGTCAAACCAAGTACCCCGGTAAGCTCTTCAAAGAGGGTGATAAAATCAGACAGCACACTTTTGGATGTGTTTTCAGACTGCAGGTAAACGTTAGCTTCCCTGGCCGCGTCAAACAAGACAGCAATTCCGTTGGCTGTATTAAAATCATCATCCATCTCAGAAATGAAGTCCTTTTTAAACTTCGAAGCTTTCGCTTCCCAAACTGCTGTATCTTCCGCCAGGTCAGCACTGACTTCCTGTCTGTGTTTCAAGTTCTCGTATGCTGTACGGATTCGACTCAAACTGGCATGTGCGCTTTGAAGCAGTTCATCATTGAAATTGATCGGATTTCGGTAGTGAACCGCCATCATGAAAAAGCGGATGACTTGAGGATCATATTCTTTGATCATGTCATGGACGAGAACAAAATTCCCAAGCGATTTGGACATTTTTTCGTTATTGATATTAATATAGCCGTTATGCATCCAATACTTGGCCATCGGCGCTTCGTTCAGGGCTTCAGACTGAGCAATCTCATTTTCGTGATGCGGAAAGGTGAGATCCTGGCCGCCGCCATGAATATCAATGGAATCACCAAGGTATTTTTTAGCCATGGCCGAGCACTCGATATGCCATCCCGGACGTCCATTGCCCCAAGGGCTTTCCCAGAAGATCTCCCCTTCTTTCGCCGCTTTCCACAATGCGAAATCCAACGGATCCTTCTTAATTTCACCCACTTCGATACGTGCACCCGAACGAAGGTCATCGATCGACTGATGAGAAAGCTTGCCGTATCCTTCAAACGAGCGGGTTTTAAAATAAACATCGCCTTTTGCTTCATAGGCATAACCTTTTTCAATCAGCTTGCTGATAAAATCAATGATTTCAGGCATCGTTTCGGTCACTCGCGGGTGGTGATCCGCTTTTTGTACACCCAACGCGCAAACATCTTCATGATAGGATTGGATAAAACGCTCTGCGATTGCCGGCACATCAGTACCAAGCTCTTTTGCCGCCTTAATGAGTTTGTCATCCACATCCGTAAAGTTGGAAATAAAGTTTACATCATAGCCGCGATATTCGAGATAGCGTCTTACGGTATCAAAGACGATGGCCGGACGCGCGTTGCCAATATGAATATAATTGTAGACGGTTGGTCCGCATACATACATCTTTACTTTCCCTTCTTCGAGAGGTTTGAATACCTCTTTTTGACGCGTCAACGTATTATAAATAACTAAACTCATCGTACTTCACTTCCCTTTCGTAAACGTTCAATCTCTTCCTGCAATCGTTCCAGCTCTTCCTGAACCTCTCTGAACTGAGCGGCCACCGGATCAGGCAGGTTACAATGATCCAGTTCTTTGCCAATTTTCATTCCATCCTGGATAACAATCCGACCAGGAATCCCAACAACTGTCGAATTCGGAGGTACATCCCGCAAAACAACAGATCCTGCTCCTACCTTAGAATGTTTCCCAATTGTGATGGATCCCAATACTTTTGCACCTGTCGCAATTAAAGCATGGTCCTCAATGGTCGGGTGGCGTTTCCCTTTTTCTTTACCAGTACCACCAAGTGTTACCCCCTGATACAAGGTAACATCATTACCGATAATACAGGTCTCCCCTATGACCACACCCATACCATGGTCTATAAAAAACCGGTGCCCGATCTGTGCACCCGGATGAATCTCAATTCCTGTAAAAAAGCGGCTGATCTGCGAAACGACGCGGGCCCAAAACAAAAAGTTTCGTTTGAACAACTTATGTGCCAGCCGATGTGCCCATATTGCATGCAGGCCAGAGTAGGTTAGAACCACCTCCAGCTTGCTGCGCGCTGCCGGATCATTCTCAAAGACAGCCTGTATATCCTCCCTCATGCGTTTCCACATTGTAATCCCCCCTTAGTTAGAAAAGCTGAAGCAGGCCTTTAGGGCCGAAAGACGGTGGAACACTTACACAGCAACACGCTTTTTGTGTTGTGGCGGGAGTGTGAAGCGGCCGTGGCCCTGCCTGCTGAAGCTGGATCGAGAAAAGCTGAAGCTCCTGCAGCTGCTGAACCGCTAGTTTACCGTAATCCCCATTCGGCCGGTAAACGTGTGCTTTTCGCCAGTAAATTTTCATTTTAGACAGTAAATGTGCACTTTCGGACAGTAAACCCTTTATTTCCGCCAGTAAACTTATCCATGGCCCGTGCTCTGCCCGCTCCAGCAAAAAAAGCGTCACTGTGCGTATGCACAGAGACGCTTTTTGCGCGGTTCCACTCTGTTTAACAGCAAAAACGGAATATAATGCCGTATTTTTCTGTTCTCCTTGTACTCCGTAACGTGGAGGGCCGCTTTTATCTACTGTATCGGTTCGATAAAAGGCTCCGAGGTGCATTTCAGTTTCCTTTTCATAAACCGCTCTCAGCCCATGGCGGTTCTCTCTGATAGGAAAATGGCAAACTTACTCTCCTCATCCTTGCTGTCGCTGTAATTAATTTCTTTTAATATATTACATTAGGAGCAAAATGTTAACTAATTTTGCCTGACAAAAAATTATGATAGGCGGGATGCTGTTTTATCCAGGCGTTTCAGGATCTCTTCCTTGCCAAACAATGAGATAGCTTGAGGTAGATCTGGACCATGCGTCTGGCCTGTAGTCGCCACGCGAATCGGCATGAACAGATTTTTCCCTTTTTGCTTCGTTTCCTTTTGTGTCGCTTTAATCGCCGCTTTCACTTCCTCCGCAGAGAAATCCGTGATCGCTTCGACATGGCCTTTAAAGGCAGCGATGACTTCAGGAACCGTTTCGCCTTTCAAAACTTCAAGCGCTTCTTCTTCATATTCAATCTGATCCTTAAAGAAGACATCTGTCTGTTCCACGATCTCAGCGCCATAGCTTAATTTTTCCTGATAGAGGGCGATGAGCTTGGATGCCCACTCGCGGTCTTCCTCAGTCATGTTCTCTTTGAGCCTTCCTGCTTCAATAAGATGCGGAAGGGTAAGTTCCATCACTGTTTCAAGGTCTTGCTTTTTCATGTATTGGTTGTTTACCCAAAGCAGCTTCTGCTTGTCAAAAATAGCGGGTGCTTTTGACAGTCTGGAAGGATCAAAGATTTCAATGAACTCTTCCTTCGTGAAGATCTCTTCTTCTCCAACCGGAGACCAGCCAAGCAAGGTAATGAAGTTGAACAAAGCTTCAGGAATGTATCCCAGCTGTTCGTACTGTTCAATAAACTGGATGATGGACTCATCGCGTTTGCTCAGTTTCTTGCGGTTTTCATTAAAAATGAGCGTCATATGGCCAAACACCGGCGGCTCCCAGCCAAACGCTTCATATACCATAAGCTGTTTCGGTGTATTGGAGATATGATCATCTCCACGCAATACGTGAGTGATCTTCATCAAGTGATCATCTATGGCAACTGCAAAGTTATAAGTCGGAATGCCGTCTTTTTTCACGATGACATAGTCGCCGATCCCGTTGGAATCAAACGAAACATGACCTTTTACCATATCATCAAACGCATACGTATGGTCTGCCGGCACAGCAAAACGAATACTTGGCTTTCTTCCTTCCGCTTCCAGCGCTTTACGTTCATCCTCCGTCAAATGGCGGCATTTGCCTGAATAGTGCGGAGTTTCATTTTTAGCGACCTGTTCCTCACGTGATGCTTCTAGCTCTTCCTCAGTACAGTAGCAAGGATAAGCCAGACCGCGGTCTAACAAGTCCTCATAGTGTTTTTTGTAAATATCCAGGCGCTCCATCTGAGTATACGGTCCATACTCCCCGCCTACATCTATGCTTTCATCCCAATCGATGCCCAGCCATTTTAAGTACGTCAGCTGGCTTTCCACTCCGCCCTGGATGTTTCGTTTTTGGTCAGTATCCTCAATACGGATGATAAGCTTGCCGTTATTGTGGCGGGCAAACAAATAGTTAAACAATGCTGTTCTTGCGTTCCCTATATGTAAATGTCCTGTTGGGCTTGGTGCATACCTTACCCTTACTTCGTTTGACATTTCAATTCCACCTCGATATTTTTTTTGCTTTTCCCATTGTAACACTTTGTCTATATTTTTGTAATAAGGATGACTGCGTTTGCGGCGATCCCTTCACTGCGGCCTGTAAAACCCAGCTTCTCAGTCGTTGTCGCTTTCACATTAATCTGGTCCGTTTCTGCTCCGAAAATCCCGGCGATTACACTTCGCATCTCTTCAATGTATGGAGCCATCTTTGGCTTTTGCGCAATGATTGTGCAATCGACGTTTCCTAGAATATAGCCTTTGTTCTTTACAAATTCCCACGACTCCTGAAGCAGTTTTTTAGAATCCGCATCTTTAAAAGCCTCATCTGTGTCCGGAAAATGCTTGCCGATATCGCCTTCACCCGCTGCTCCGAGCAACGCGTCGGTTACGGCATGAAGCAGAACATCAGCGTCTGAATGGCCGAGCAGCCCCTTTTCATAAGGAATAGTGATACCTCCGATAATCAGAGGGCGCCCTTCGACGAGCTGGTGTACATCATAGCCTTGTCCCACTCGAATCATGTTTTTCCCTCTCCCTTTGTGCCAAAATGGCATTGGCGAATAGTATGTCATGCACCGTTGTTAATTTAATGTTTAAATAATCTCCCTCGACGATGGATACAGGGTAGTTCATTTTTTCTACGAGGCTGGCATCGTCCGTGCCGAGAAAATCAGCTTCAGCTGCCACCCGGTGAGCGTCCAGTACGACGGGAAGACGAAAAGCTTGTGGGGTCTGGACAGCCCACAAGCTCGCACGGTCTACCGTTTCACTCACGGTTCCGCCTGTTGCTTTTTTTACCGTATCTTTTAAAGGAACAGCCAAAATGGCCGCTCCTGTTTCATTCGCTTTCAGCACAAGTTCATGAATGTTTTCTCTTTCCACAAAAGGGCGTGCACCATCATGAATCAGTGCCAGGTCCGTGTGCTGCACTGCTTTTAATCCTTCAAAAACACTGTGCTGCCGTTCTGCCCCGCCTTCAACAATCCGGGCAATCTTTTGAAAACGCCCATTTTCAGCCAATTCTTGAAATTGAGCCTGTTCTAACCGATTCACAGCCAGGATGATTTCCCGGCACCACGGATCTTGCTCAAATACAGAAAGTGTATGAGCAATGAGCGGTCTCCCGTTCAGTTCGATCCATTGTTTGTTCTTTCCTGCATTCATCCTTTTTCCCTGGCCTGCAGCAGGAATGACTACGCTATATTCCAACAACCTTCTCCACCACACTATACCGCGTACAGAGAAATCCATGGCTCTCTTGTAAGCTCGTTAATTATAAAGCTTTCTCCAGAAGTTTCGGCTTGGCAAAAATCATCCGTCCCGCAGAAGTCTGCAGTACGCTCGTCACGAGGACATCGATGGTCTTACCGATATAGTTTCGGCCTTCTTCCACCACGATCATCGTTCCGTCATCAAGATAGCCAACACCCTGGTTATGCTCCTTGCCGTCTTTTATCACCTGCACGATCAATTCTTCACCAGGCAATACGACCGGTTTCACCGCGTTGGCAAGGTCATTTATGTTCAATACTAACACATTTTGAAGCTCGCATACTTTGTTTAAATTAAAATCATTCGTTACAACGATACCGGACAGAAGCTGGGCGAGTTTCACCAATTTGCTGTCCACTTCGCTCACTTCTTCAAAGTCGCCTTCGTAGATCTCCACTTTGATGGATAGTTCCTTTTGGATGCGGTTGAGAATATCAAGTCCGCGCCTTCCTCTGTTCCGTTTCAATACATCGGACGAGTCGGCAATATGCTGAAGTTCTTCCAGCACAAAGCGAGGAATAATGAGCGGGCCTTCAAGGAAACCGGTCTGGCAGATATCCGCGATTCTTCCGTCAATGATGACGCTCGTATCTAGAATCTTATATTTTCCTTTAAGCTTTTCTTCTTCCGTATCCTTTTTCCGTTCTTTTCCTGAGCGGTTAATGGAGAACAGATTAATCAGCTCATCCCGCTTTTTAAAACCAACCTGGAAACCGAGGTAGCCTAATAACAACGTTAGAAATATGGGCAGAACCGAACTGAACACCACAATATTGATGTTATTAAGAGGAAGTTGTACAAAAAAAGCAACTATAAGTCCGAATATAAGTCCCATCGTTCCAAAAAGAACATCAGTGACCGGAGCTTTTACGACGGTTTCTTCCACCCACCGGATCAGCCCAACAATATAATCAGTCACCCAAAACGTAGATAAAAAGAATATAAGTGCCCCTAAGACGGCGCCCGCATAAGATGAAGTCAATTCTGACGGCAGATCACCCAAATTGAGAATACGGATAATGTCAGGGACATAGATAAAACCAAGCATGCCACCAACAACAACAAAAAACAGCTGTACAAATCTTTTAAGCATGCATTTCACCTCCCTTAACCATTATTTACAGATTGTCTGTTTTGAAACGTGCTCTTTTGATAATTTCCATAAAAGTCACCCATTTATATATGCCTGTCTACAAAAAGCTGCTCCTGGATCCGTTTCAGGCCTTCTTTAATTTTCTTGGCACGGATTTCTCCGATGCCCTCTACTTCATCCAGCTCTTTGATAGAAGCTCGCAAAATACTCGGAAGACTGTCGAATGTTCCGATTAAATTTTCCACAATGAGCGTCGGCAGCCTTGGAATCTTTGAAAGGATGCGGTAGCCACGCGGATGAACGGTTTCATCCTGCACATTGGAAGAAGGGGAGTGTCCCAGCAGTTTCACAATGACATTTTCATCAAACAGCTCTTCGCTGGAAAGCTTTTTGAGCTGACGGAGAATGTGTGCCGGGTCATGTTTTCTGTCTTTTACATAATCTTTGATTAAAAGAACTGCCTCATCTTCTATGTTAGATACAAGTTCTTCCATCTGCATCCGTATTAATCTTCCCTCTACACCCAATTCATTAACATATTTTATGATTTCGCTCTTTATTCTTAGAACCATTTCAATACGGTGGATGACCTGGGAGACCTCCTGAAATGTCACAAGCTCCTCAAATTCAAGAGCACCAAGGTTTGTTACGCTCTGGTCGAACACAACCTTGTATTTTTCGAGGGTCTGGATGGCCTGGTTTGCTTTTGTTAAAATGACACCGATGTCTTTCAATGAATAGCGGATCACACCTTGATAGAGTGTGATGACATTACGTCTCTGAGATATCGATATAACAAGATTTCCGGTCTGCCGGGCTACACGCTCAGCAGTCCTGTGCCGGATTCCGGTTTCGGTAGACGGAATAGACGTGTCAGGCACCAATTGCGTATTGGCATATAGGATGCGAGAGGCATCTTCACTCAGGATGATGGCTCCATCCATCTTAGCGAGCTCATAAAGAGAGGCCGGGGAATATTTACAGTTGATGGAGAATCCTCCGTCAACAAGCTGTGTAACTTTATCATTATAGCCGACAACAATGAGGCCGCCAGTATTGGCGCGGAGTACATTGTCTATACCCTCTCTGAGGGGTGTTCCTGGCGCAACGAGCTGGAGCATGTTGCTGATGATCGCTTCTCTTAGTATATGATCCATACCTTATCCTCCCAAAGTATAGTGCAATGCCTCTTCAACAGTAGACACACCAATCACTTCAATTCCTTTAGGGATTGTCCATCCCCCGAGGTTTTTATCCGGAATAATCGCCCGCTCGAAACCAAGTTTCGCAGCTTCATGAATCCGCTGGTCGATTCTTGAAACCCGCCGCACTTCTCCTGTCAGGCCGACTTCCCCGATCATAACATCTGTCGGCCGGGTAGGAGCATCCCGAAAGCTCGATGCTATGCTTACGGCAACGGCCAGATCAACAGCTGGTTCATCCAGACGCACACCGCCGGCGACGTTTAAATAGGCGTCCTGATTCTGAAGCAGGAGGCCCACCCTTTTTTCAAGGACCGCCATAAGCAATGAGACTCGGTTATGATCGATGCCTGTTGCCATCCTTCTCGGATTTCCAAAACTTGTAGGGGATACTAATGCCTGTATTTCTACAAGCATTGGCCTTGTTCCTTCCAAAGAAGCAACAACAGTCGATCCGGCTACTCCTTTTGAACGCTCCTCAAGAAAAATTTCAGAAGGATTGAGGACTTCTGACAGCCCAAGCTCCTTCATCTCAAACACGCCGATCTCATTGGTTGATCCAAAGCGGTTTTTGACTGCACGCAAGATTCTGTACGTGTGATGCCGCTCACCTTCAAAGTAAAGCACCGCATCCACCATATGCTCAAGCATTCTCGGTCCGGCAATCGCACCTTCCTTCGTTACGTGTCCGACGATAAAAATAGCAATCCCTTTCGTCTTGGCAATCCTCATAAAATGGGACGTGCACTCCCGGACCTGAGAGACACTTCCCGGGGCACTTGTGACCTCCGGACGGTAGACCGTCTGTATGGAGTCGATGATGACGACCGACGGATTGATTTCTGTTACGGCTTTTTCAATAAGATCAAGGTCAGTTTCAGCCAGGACAAAAAGATCTCCCGCCGATATATTCAGCCGGTCAGACCGGAGTTTCGTCTGTTTTACTGATTCTTCACCTGAAATATAAAGCACTTTTTGCCCGTGCAGGGCCAGTTTTGCCGAGGTTTGCAGCAGAAGGGTGGACTTCCCGATTCCAGGATCTCCTCCAACGAGCACCAATGAACCAGGAACAATCCCTCCGCCGAGCACCCGGTTCAGCTCAATCGTATGAGTGTTGATGCGCGGCTCCTGTTCACTTTTTATATCAACTATGGATTGGGGCTTTTGCTGGGTGCCTGAAGCCGAAGAAGTTGTCAGGCCTCTTGTCTGGGTATCACGCTTGATGACTTCTTCCACCATCGTGTTCCATTTGTTGCATCCCGGGCATTTTCCCATCCATTTCGGTGATTCATACCCACATTCCTGGCACATAAAAACAGACTTGTTTTTGGCCATCCATTTCTCCTCTATTTCCAGACTGCTATGGAGCAGCTGGACCATTCTCTCTTTTTTTAATCTTGCTGTCTTTATCTTATCAAAAAAGCAGGCTCTCTTTCCAATGGGGGCATTTGGAATTTAGATAAAATACAGAAAATGATTCGACAAAAACCCGGAAGACGTGACTGCCTCCCGGGTTTTTGTATTTATTTCTATACAATTGGACAAATCCCATCATTTACGATGTAGCACCGACGGTCTCAACAACAAAGTCATTATTATCCACATCAATTTTGACGGTGTTTCCTTTGCTGATGTTTCCTCTTAGCAGTTCTTCTGACAGGCGATCCTCGATCTTACGCTGAAGGGCTCTGCGCAATGGACGCGCTCCATACTCCGGATCATAGCCTTCATCGGTGATCTTATCGAGTGCCGCTTCAGTGATTTCGATCTCGATGCCCTGATCTTTCAAACGTTTGATAAGTGAATCGGCCATAAGTGTAACGATCTGTTTGAGATGTGTCTTTTCAAGGGCATGGAAAACAATAATCTCATCAATACGGTTTAAAAACTCTGGACGGAAGGCTTTTTTCAGCTCAGCCATCACTTTCGTTTTCATGTCATTATACTGCTGATCTTCCGTGTGAACCGTAAACCCTAGAGAGCTGTTGCGCTTGAGCGTGCTGGCTCCAACGTTGGATGTCATGATGACGACGGTGTTGCGGAAGTCTACTGTACGCCCTTTAGAATCTGTCAGGCGTCCGTCTTCAAGCACTTGAAGCAGAATGTTGAACACTTCAGGATGCGCTTTTTCGATCTCGTCAAGCAGGATAACAGAGTATGGCTTGCGTCGTACTTTCTCTGTCAGCTGTCCGCCTTCCTCGTGTCCTACATAGCCTGGAGGTGAACCAACGAGTCGTGAAGTCGTATGTTTCTCCATGTACTCAGACATATCAATGCGGATGATCGCATCCTCATCACCGAACAGGGATTCGGCTACCGCACGTGCCAGCTCGGTTTTACCTACTCCAGTAGGTCCCAAGAAAATGAACGAACCGATCGGACGCTTCGGATCTTTCAAGCCGGCACGGGCTCTGCGAATGGCTTTTGAGATGGACTGAACCGCTTCATTTTGCCCTATGACACGGTTATGAAGAATCTCTTCCAGCTTCAACAGGCGTTCCGTTTCTTCTTCAGCCAGTTTGGAGACTGGAACGCCGGTCCAGCTGGAGACGACCTGCGCGATATCCTCTGGTGTTACCTCTGTATTCTCCTGACCTTGCTTTTCTTTCCATACGTTCTTCGTTTTCTCAAGTTCCTCGCGAAGACGCTGCTCAGTATCTCTTAAGGAAGCTGCTTTTTCAAACTCCTGGCTTTGAACAGCAGCATCTTTCTCCTTGCGAACTTCTTCAAGCTTCAGTTCAAGCTCTTTTAGGTTTGGCGGTGCAGTATAGGAACGCAGTCTCACTTTGGAAGCTGCCTCGTCGATCAGGTCAATCGCTTTATCCGGTAGGAAGCGATCGGAAATGTAACGATCAGACAGCGTTACGGCTGCTTCGATGGCATCATCTGTAATGGTGACACGGTGATGCGCTTCATAACGGTCGCGGAGACCTTGCAAAATCTGTGTACTTTCATCTTTTGTCGGCTCATTTACTGTGATTGGCTGGAAGCGGCGTTCAAGCGCTGCATCCTTTTCAATATATTTTCGGTACTCATCCAGTGTGGTCGCTCCGATACATTGAAGCTCACCGCGGGCAAGGGCCGGTTTAAGAATATTCGATGCATCGATGGCGCCTTCTGCTCCGCCTGCTCCAATCAATGTGTGAAGCTCATCGATAAATAGAATGATGTTCCCCGCCTGGCGGATCTCATCCATGACTTTCTTGAGACGGTCTTCAAATTCACCGCGATACTTGGTACCGGCAACAACCGTTCCCATATCGAGTGTCATGACCCTTTTATCACGAAGTGTTTCCGGAACTTCATTATTGATGATCTGCTGAGCAAGACCTTCTGCAATCGCCGTTTTACCAACACCCGGCTCACCGATGAGGACTGGGTTGTTCTTCGTTCTGCGGCTCAGTACCTCAATGACCCTTTGAATCTCTTTAGAACGGCCGATGACTGGATCAAGGCTTCCATCCTTCGCAATCGCCGTCAGATCTCTTGCAAGGCTGTCAAGTGTCGGTGTGTTCGCGTTCGTAGAAGAACCCCGGTGATTGGATGATGCCTCATTGCTTCCAAGAAGCTGAAGCACCTGCTGGCGAGCCTTATTCAAGCTCACTCCGAGATTATTCAGTACACGGGCTGCCACTCCTTCACCCTCACGGATCAGTCCTAGCAGGATGTGCTCCGTGCCCACGTAAGAATGTCCCAGTTTACGGGCTTCATCCATGGATAGTTCAATAACCTTTTTTGCTCTTGGAGTGTAATGGATGGTTTGCACGGATTCCTGGCCGCGTCCAATTAAGGTTTCTACTTCTTTTTGGATCTTTTCAGGTCCAAGACCAAGAACGTGAAGCGCCTTAGCGGCAATTCCTTCACCCTCACGGATCAAGCCAAGCAGAATGTGCTCGGTGCCAACATTATTATGGCCTAAACGGATTGCTTCTTCCTGTGCCAGCGCAAGTACCTTTTGAGCTCGTTCTGTAAATCGACCAAACATCATAATCATTCACACTCCCATTCAAATTTTAAGCTTCTTCAAGTTTGATTCTTTCCCTTATTAGCGTTGCCCTACGGATATCACGCTCATCAGGATTCAACATTTCATTGGCATATTGCTGCAAAAAGCCCGGTTGTGTAAGTATCATTAATTCATTTAATATGGATCGGGAAATTCCATCAACAATTCCAAGGTCTATTCCCAGCCTGACGTCGGATAGGCACTGTGCAGCTTCCTTCGATTGGATGATCCGGCTGTTCGCCAGAACTCCATACGACCTGAAGATCCGGTCTTCAAGCTGGATTTTCAAACCGTCCTGCAGAGTTTTTCTTGCTGTTCTCTCTTGCTGAATAAGCTGAAGGACGACACCCCGCAAATCCTCCACAATATCTTCTTCTGATTTTCCAAGGGTTATCTGGTTGGAGATTTGAAAAACATTGCCCTGAGCTTCCGTTCCTTCCCCATATATCCCACGGACTACGAGACCCAGCTGGTTGATTGCCGGTATAATACGGCTGATTTGTTTCGTTAAGACCAGAGCTGGCAGATGCATCATAACAGAAGCACGCAATCCTGTTCCAACATTCGTCGGGCAGCTGGTCAGGTAGCCTCGTTCCTCATCAAACGCATAATCCACCTTTTGTTCGATCCAGTCATCCAATTCAGCTGCGAGGGTTAAAGCCTCATTCAGCTGGAAACCCGAAAAAAGGCACTGGATCCGGAGATGGTCTTCTTCATTGACCATGATGCTCACAGACTCATCATGATTAAGCATCACTGCACCAAACTTTGATTGTTCTGCAAGATGAGGGCTGATTAAGTGCTTCTCTACCAATACCCTTTTTGCGAGAGGTTTTAGCTGGTCGAGATGAAGAATTTCAAACTCTCCGAAATTCCCGCAGCTATTTTCCTTACAAGCCCCCGCTAATGTCTGAATAACAGCCTCTGATTCCTCCTTGGAAGCCAGATCTGGAAAATTATATTTTTCGAGGTTTCGGGCCAGCCGGATTCTACTGCTTAACACAATATCTGAATCAGGTCCTTCTTTTTTCATCCAGGGACTGATAGCTTCACTTATAAAATGTTCAAGTGACATGCTCTATTCCCCCTTTTCCCGGTTCTTTTGCTTTTCCAAAAGCCGAATTTGATCACGGGTCTCTGCCGCTTTCTCAAATTCCTCATTTAAAATATACTGCTGCATCGCTTGCTTTAATTTTTCCAATTCGCGTTTTTCTTGAAGCCCGCTGCCAATCCGTTTCGGAATTTTCCCGGCATGTCTTGTATTCCCGCCATGCACCCTCTTTAAAATAGGGTCCAGCTTCGAATCAAAAACTTCGTAGCAATGGCTGCAGCCAAATCTGCCGGATTTGGCAAACTGATTGTAGGTCATGCCGCACTGAGGGCAAGCCTGGACCGACTGTTGAGAAAGTCCTGGAGAAGCCGTTCCCGAAGTGGAAGGATCTCCATAAAGCAATCCAGAGAGAAGCTGATGAATAGAGAAAGTATTCGACCCCGGAAGGAATTCTCCTTTTTCTTTTGCACAATGCTCACAAATATGGAATTCTGTTTTCTTGCCGTTTACAATCTTCGTAAAATGTAAAGTGGCAGGCCGCTCATTGCATTCCTGGCAGAACATTTTTTTCCCCTCCCTATTAATAAATGTGATACATCGTTATCTGGTTCTAAATTTTAATGTCCGGATCATTGCTTTTAATAATTCAGCTCTTAATTGATCACGTTCAGGAAGGTCTAACACGTGTAAAACAGAGCGATCTGTCACGCTTAGCATAATCCTCGCCTCGCGTTCGGATACGATCTGCTCATCAAGCAACCGCAAAATAACATTCTCCGCATTTCCTTGTGAAATACGATCATTGATAAGAAGCAGTAGCTGATCAATAAGGTCGATATAATTCTCTGTTTTGACTTTAATGATTCGAATGTATCCCCCGCCGCCCCGTTTACTCTCTACAACAAAGCCTTTTTCCACCGTAAAACGGGTGTTGATGACATAATTAATTTGGGAAGGGACACACTGGAACTTTTCAGCAATATCCGTACGCTTGATTTCAATGAACGTCTCATTTGATCCCGCGATGACCTGCTTTAAATATGCTTCAATGATGTCTGAGATATTTTTCAACCTGCTCCCCTCCCCTCTGACTTTGACTATCTTTGACTATACAATTATATTATAGACGCTTTTTCAGGGTTTATGCAACTAATGTATACTTTTCGCATGATTGGGGGACTAGCTGTTTCTATCACAGTATTACCCGATATTTTTGGGATTAATCGTAACAATTTAAGACTTTTCAGTGTCGAAAACAGACAACACTTTACAGAGCCTGGGCTCAAGGAAGTTTTAGATTTCAAAAGTTTTGTACTGTTTTTGGGTTTTGTTGAAAAAGGGACTAATGGGAGCGATTGGAGGGCTGCTGGCGAAATAAGAGTGATCTAGACGGTCTGCCCTTGGGTGATTTGGGAGTGTTACTTGCGGGTTTGTACGGTTTACATGCGGCTTTGGCCTTTTTACGTGCGACTTTGAAGGGTTTACATGCGGGAATGGAGACTTTACGTGCGACTTTTCAGCCTTTACATGCCAAACCCATCATTGTCATAAAAAAGAACATACAAAAAAGCACTGCTGAAATCAATCCAACAGTGCTTCGTTCATGCCCGGCAACGTCCTACTTATACAGGGGCAAGCCCCCAACTCCCATCGGTGCTGAAGAGCTTAACTTCCGTGTTCGGTGTGGGAACGGGTGTGACCTCTTCGCTATGGCTAACCTTCGAATTTCCTTTGCTCCGAGCACGCCCTAAGCAGCGAGATGCAGACCACCTTATTTGGTTGATCCCTCGATGGTTTAATGAAAAATAGAACAAGTAATTAGTTTGTATAGGCTTTATTCTTTCGTATTCTCTTTGAAAATCATCTTTTTGTGGCTAATGGATACGGTTTCGAAAGTTCTGCTTTGTTGTCGGGAGCGTTACTTGCGGTTTTGGTGAGTTTACTTGCGGTTCGACAGCGTTTACTTGCGATTTTACACCCGTTACTTGCGGTTCGACAAGGTTTACTTGCCTATCACGTCATTTTCATAATAGAACATACAAAAAAGCACCGCTGGAATCTTTCCAACAGTGCTTCGTTCGTGCCCGGCAACGTCCTACTCTTACAGGGGGAAGCCCCCAACTACCATCGGCGCTGAAGAGCTTAACTTCCGTGTTCGGTATGGGAACGGGTGTGACCTCTTCGCTATCGCCACCAGACATATGTAGGTTTTTCAACCTATTTTGAGGTATATTCCCTCAAAACTAGATAACTTTTCATCCAAACTTCTGATTATTTTAAGGATAAGCCCTCGACCGATTAGTATCTGTCAGCTCCACGTGTCACCACGCTTCCACACCAGACCTATCAACCTCATCATCTCTAAGGGGTCTTACTCACTTGACGTGATGGGAAATCTCATCTTGAGGGGGGCTTCATGCTTAGATGCTTTCAGCACTTATCCCGTCCACACGTAGCTACCCAGCTATGCCCCTGGCGGAACAACTGGTACACCAGCGGTGTGTCCATCCCGGTCCTCTCGTACTAAGGACAGCTCCTCTCAAATTTCCTGCGCCCGCGACGGATAGGGACCGAACTGTCTCACGACGTTCTGAACCCAGCTCGCGTACCGCTTTAATGGGCGAACAGCCCAACCCTTGGGACCTACTTCAGCCCCAGGATGCGATGAGCCGACATCGAGGTGCCAAACCTCCCCGTCGATGTGGACTCTTGGGGGAGATAAGCCTGTTATCCCCAGGGTAGCTTTTATCCGTTGAGCGATGGCCCTTCCATGCGGAACCACCGGATCACTAAGCCCGACTTTCGTCCCTGCTCGACTTGTAGGTCTCGCAGTCAAGCTCCCTTGTGCCTTTACACTCTGCGAATGATTTCCAACCATTCTGAGGGAACCTTTGGGCGCCTCCGTTACAATTTAGGAGGCGACCGCCCCAGTCAAACTGCCCACCTGACACTGTCTCCGAACCGGATCACGGTTCCAGGTTAGAATTTCAATACAGTCAGGGTAGTATCCCACCGACGCCTCCATCGAAGCTGGCGCTCCGACTTCCCAGGCTCCTACCTATCCTGTACAAACTGTACCAAAATCCAATATCAAGCTGCAGTAAAGCTCCATGGGGTCTTTCCGTCCTGTCGCGGGTAACCTGCATCTTCACAGGTACTATAATTTCACCGGGTCTCTCGTTGAGACAGTATCCAAGTCGTTACACCTTTCGTGCGGGTCGGAACTTACCCGACAAGGAATTTCGCTACCTTAGGACCGTTATAGTTACGGCCGCCGTTTACTGGGGCTTCAATTCAGAGCTTCTCCCGTAAGGGATAACCCCTCCTCTTAACCTTCCAGCACCGGGCAGGTGTCAGCCCCTATACTTCGCCTTGCGGCTTCGCAGAGACCTGTGTTTTTGCTAAACAGTCGCTTGGATCTATTCACTGCGGCTCTCTCGGGCGTTAACCCTATCAGAGCACCCCTTCTCCCGAAGTTACGGGGTCATTTTGCCGAGTTCCTTAACGAGAGTTCTCCCGATCATCTTAGGATTCTCTCCTCGCCTACCTGTGTCGGTTTGCGGTACGGGCACCTCTTTCCTCACTAGAGGCTTTTCTTGGCAGTGTAGGATCAGGGACTTCGGTACTGTAATTTCCCTCGCCGTCACAGCTCAGCCTTCACGATTGCGGGATTTGCCTCACAATCAGCCTAACTGCTTAGACGCGCATTTCCAATCGCGCGCTCTCCCTACCTTCCTGCGTCCCCCCGTCGTTCAAACGGAAAGGAGGTGGTACAGGAATTTCAACCTGTTGGCCATCGCCTACGCCTTTCGGCCTCGGCTTAGGTCCCGACTAACCCTGAGCGGACGAGCCTTCCTCAGGAAACCTTAGGCTTTCGATGGACAAGATTCTCACTTGTCTTTCGCTACTCATACCGGCATTCTCACTTCAAAGCGCTCCACCAGTCCTTCCGGTCTGACTTCACCGCACTTCGAACGCTCCCCTACCACTGTACCCTAAGGTACAATCCATAGCTTCGGTGATACGTTTAGCCCCGGTACATTTTCGGCGCAGAGTCACTCGACCAGTGAGCTATTACGCACTCTTTAAATGGTGGCTGCTTCTAAGCCAACATCCTGGTTGTCTGGGCAACTCCACATCCTTTCCCACTTAACGTATACTTTGGGACCTTAGCTGATGGTCTGGGCTGTTTCCCTCTTGACTACGGATCTTATCACTCGCAGTCTGACTCCCGCGGATAAGTCTCTGGCATTCGGAGTTTGACTGAATTCGGTAACCCTGTGGGGGCCCCTAGTCCAATCAGTGCTCTACCTCCAGGACTCTAGCCGCGAGGCTAGCCCTAAAGCTATTTCGGGGAGAACCAGCTATCTCCGTGTTCGATTGGCATTTCACCCCTACCCACACCTCATCCCCGCACTTTTCAACGTGCGTGGGTTCGGGCCTCCATTCAGTGTTACCTGAACTTCACCCTGGACATGGGTAGATCACACGGTTTCGGGTCTACGACAACGTACTATGGCGCCCTGTTCAGACTCGCTTTCGCTGCGGCTCCGCCTTATCAGCTTAACCTTGCACGTTATCGTAACTCGCCGGTTCATTCTACAAAAGGCACGCTGTCACCCGTTAATGGGCTCCAACTACTTGTAGGCACACGGTTTCAGGATCTCTTTCACTCCCCTTCCGGGGTGCTTTTCACCTTTCCCTCACGGTACTGGTTCACTATCGGTCACTAGGGAGTATTTAGCCTTGGGAGATGGTCCTCCCGGATTCCGACGGGGTTTCACGTGTCCCGCCGTACTCAGGATCCACTCAGGAGGGAACGAAGTTTCAACTACAGGGCTGTTACCTTCTTTGGCTGGCCTTTCCAGACCGCTTCATCTACCCCGTTCCTTTGTAACTCCATGTTGAGTGTCCTACAACCCCAGAGGGCAAGCCCTCTGGTTTGGGCTGATTCCGTTTCGCTCGCCGCTACTCAGGAAATCGCATTTGCTTTCTCTTCCTCCGGGTACTTAGATGTTTCAGTTCCCCGGGTCTGCCTTCTCATATCCTATGTATTCAGATATGGATACCATCCCATTACGGATGGTGGGTTCCCCCATTCGGAAATCCCCGGATCAATGCTTACTTACAGCTCCCCGAGGCATATCGGTGTTCGTCCCGTCCTTCTTCGGCTCCTAGTGCCAAGGCATCCACCGTGCGCCCTTTCTAGCTTAACCTTTAACCGAATCAGCTTTTCAGCTGAATCGTTTCACATGATCGTTAGATCATGGGTCTTGCATAATCAGCGCACAACTAATGAATTAGTTGGCTTTGTTTGGATGTTTCGTTATCTAGTTTTCAAGGAACATGGCTACAACGCTGTGTAACCCTCTGTGTTACATGCACCGAGTAATCGCAGGTGCATATCGGCGTTGCCTTCAAGAGACAACTTTCATATTATACCGACTAAAAAAGAAAATATCAACTATATTTTCTAGTGGTGGAGCCTAGCGGGATCGAACCGCTGACCTCCTGCGTGCAAGGCAGGCGCTCTCCCAGCTGAGCTAAGGCCCCATCTTGTCTGTATGAAAATGTTATGGTGGGCCTAAATGGACTCGAACCATCGACCTCACGCTTATCAGGCGTGCGCTCTAACCAGCTGAGCTATAGGCCCATGCACCATATTATAGATGAGAGAAGTTCTCTCAAAACCAAACAAAAGCTCAGGTAAGTTCATGAGGCAGCAAAGTGCACTCATGTCTCCATAGAAAGGAGGTGATCCAGCCGCACCTTCCGATACGGCTACCTTGTTACGACTTCACCCCAATCATCTGTCCCACCTTCGGCGGCTGGCTCCTAAAAGGTTACCCCACCGACTTCGGGTGTTACAAACTCTCGTGGTGTGACGGGCGGTGTGTACAAGGCCCGGGAACGTATTCACCGCGGCATGCTGATCCGCGATTACTAGCAATTCCGGCTTCATGTAGGCGAGTTGCAGCCTACAATCCGAACTGAGAGTGGCTTTTTGGGATTGGCTCGGCCTCGCGGCTTTGCAACCCTTTGTACCACCCATTGTAGCACGTGTGTAGCCCAGGTCATAAGGGGCATGATGATTTGACGTCATCCCCACCTTCCTCCGGTTTGTCACCGGCAGTCACCTTAGAGTGCCCAACTGAATGCTGGCAACTAAGGTCAAGGGTTGCGCTCGTTGCGGGACTTAACCCAACATCTCACGACACGAGCTGACGACAACCATGCACCACCTGTCACTCTGTCCCCCGAAGGGGAAAGTCCTATCTCTAGGATGGTCAGAGGATGTCAAGACCTGGTAAGGTTCTTCGCGTTGCTTCGAATTAAACCACATGCTCCACTGCTTGTGCGGGCCCCCGTCAATTCCTTTGAGTTTCAACCTTGCGGTCGTACTCCCCAGGCGGAGTGCTTAATGTGTTAACGTCAGCACTGAGGGTGGAACCCCCCAACACCTAGCACTCATCGTTTACGGCGTGGACTACCAGGGTATCTAATCCTGTTTGCTCCCCACGCTTTCGCGCCTCAGCGTCAGTTACAGGCCAAAAAGCCGCCTTCGCCACTGGTGTTCCTCCACATCTCTACGCATTTCACCGCTACACGTGGAATTCCACTTTTCTCTCCTGCACTCAAGTTCCCCAGTTTCCAATGACCCTCCACGGTTGAGCCGTGGGCTTTCACATCAGACTTAAAGAACCGCCTGCGCGCGCTTTACGCCCAATAATTCCGGATAACGCTTGCCACCTACGTATTACCGCGGCTGCTGGCACGTAGTTAGCCGTGGCTTTCTGGTCAGGTACCGTCAAGGTACCGGCAGTTACTCCGGTACTTGTTCTTCTCTGACAACAGAGCTTTACGACCCGAAGGCCTTCATCGCTCACGCGGCGTTGCTCGGTCAGACTTTCGTCCATTGCCGAAGATTCCCTACTGCTGCCTCCCGTAGGAGTCTGGGCCGTGTCTCAGTCCCAGTGTGGCCGATCACCCTCTCAGGTCGGCTACGCATCGTCGCCTTGGTGAGCCGTTACCTCACCAACTAGCTAATGCGCCGCGGGCCCATCTGTAAGCGTCAGCACAAGGCCGACTTTCAAAAAAGAAACAGGCGTTCCTCTTTATCATCCGGTATTAGCTTCGGTTTCCCGAAGTTATCCCCGTCTTACAGGCAGGTTACCCACGTGTTACTCACCCGTCCGCCGCTAACCTCAGAGAGCAAGCTCTCTTTGGTCCGCTCGACTTGCATGTATTAGGCACGCCGCCAGCGTTCATCCTGAGCCAGGATCAAACTCTCCAATAAAGTGTTTGATATAGCTCTTAAAGTTTAAAAATTGATGGGATTGTAAAATCCCTGACTTACCTGGCTTTTGTTTGGTTTTCAAAGAACTAATGTGCTGCTTCGAACAGCAACTTTAATATCATACCCATTAAAAAAGAAAATGTCAACACATTTTCGAAATGGTGGAGCCTAGCGGGATCGAACCGCTGACCTCCTGCGTGCAAGGCAGGCGCTCTCCCAGCTGAGCTAAGGCCCCTTAACAAAGATGGTCGGGAAGACAGGATTTGAACCTGCGACCCCCTGGTCCCAAACCAGGTGCTCTACCAAGCTGAGCCACTTCCCGATATGGCGCGCCCTGAGAGATTCGAACTCCCGACCTTTTGATTCGTAGTCAAACACTCTATCCAGCTGAGCTAAGGGCGCATATAATTTTAATTGGTGCCGAGGGCCGGACTCGAACCGGCACGGTAGTCACCTACCGCAGGATTTTAAGTCCTGTGTGTCTGCCAATTCCACCACCCCGGCAGGCAGAAAAAAATGGAGCGGAAGACGGGATTCGAACCCGCGACCCCAACCTTGGCAAGGTTGTATTCTACCACTGAACTACTTCCGCATCCGTATGGTGCGGGTGAAGGGACTCGAACCCCCACGTCATAAGACACTAGATCCTAAGTCTAGCGCGTCTGCCAATTCCGCCACACCCGCATATAAAATTTTTGAAAATGGTGAGCCATGAAGGACTCGAACCTTCGACCCTCTGATTAAAAGTCAGATGCTCTACCAACTGAGCTAATGGCTCTTGAAAGTGGTGCCGGCTAGAGGACTTGAACCCCCAACCTACTGATTACAAGTCAGTTGCTCTACCAATTGAGCTAAACCGGCGAAATAATGGTGGAGGATGACGGGTTCGAACCGCCGACCCCCTGCTTGTAAGGCAGGTGCTCTCCCAGCTGAGCTAATCCTCCATATGTATATGCCCGGCAACGTCCTACTCTTACAGGGGGAAGCCCCCAACTACCATCGGCGCTGAAGAGCTTAACTTCCGTGTTCGGTATGGGAACGGGTGTGACCTCTTCGCTATCGCCACCAGACATATGTAGGTTTTTCAACCTAGTTTGAGGTATATTCCCTCAAAACTAGATAACTTTTCATCCAAACTTCTGATTATTTTAAGGATAAGCCCTCGACCGATTAGTATCTGTCAGCTCCACGTGTCACCACGCTTCCACACCAGACCTATCAACCTCATCATCTCTAAGGGGTCTTACTCACTTGACGTGATGGGAAATCTCATCTTGAGGGGGGCTTCATGCTTAGATGCTTTCAGCACTTATCCCGTCCACACGTAGCTACCCAGCTATGCCCCTGGCGGAACAACTGGTACACCAGCGGTGTGTCCATCCCGGTCCTCTCGTACTAAGGACAGCTCCTCTCAAATTTCCTGCGCCCGCGACGGATAGGGACCGAACTGTCTCACGACGTTCTGAACCCAGCTCGCGTACCGCTTTAATGGGCGAACAGCCCAACCCTTGGGACCTACTTCAGCCCCAGGATGCGATGAGCCGACATCGAGGTGCCAAACCTCCCCGTCGATGTGGACTCTTGGGGGAGATAAGCCTGTTATCCCCAGGGTAGCTTTTATCCGTTGAGCGATGGCCCTTCCATGCGGAACCACCGGATCACTAAGCCCGACTTTCGTCCCTGCTCGACTTGTAGGTCTCGCAGTCAAGCTCCCTTGTGCCTTTACACTCTGCGAATGATTTCCAACCATTCTGAGGGAACCTTTGGGCGCCTCCGTTACAATTTAGGAGGCGACCGCCCCAGTCAAACTGCCCACCTGACACTGTCTCCGAACCGGATCACGGTTCCAGGTTAGAATTTCAATACAGTCAGGGTAGTATCCCACCGACGCCTCCATCGAAGCTGGCGCTCCGACTTCCCAGGCTCCTACCTATCCTGTACAAACTGTACCAAAATCCAATATCAAGCTGCAGTAAAGCTCCATGGGGTCTTTCCGTCCTGTCGCGGGTAACCTGCATCTTCACAGGTACTATAATTTCACCGGGTCTCTCGTTGAGACAGTATCCAAGTCGTTACACCTTTCGTGCGGGTCGGAACTTACCCGACAAGGAATTTCGCTACCTTAGGACCGTTATAGTTACGGCCGCCGTTTACTGGGGCTTCAATTCAGAGCTTCTCCCGTAAGGGATAACCCCTCCTCTTAACCTTCCAGCACCGGGCAGGTGTCAGCCCCTATACTTCGCCTTGCGGCTTCGCAGAGACCTGTGTTTTTGCTAAACAGTCGCTTGGATCTATTCACTGCGGCTCTCTCGGGCGTTAACCCTATCAGAGCACCCCTTCTCCCGAAGTTACGGGGTCATTTTGCCGAGTTCCTTAACGAGAGTTCTCCCGATCATCTTAGGATTCTCTCCTCGCCTACCTGTGTCGGTTTGCGGTACGGGCACCTCTTTCCTCACTAGAGGCTTTTCTTGGCAGTGTAGGATCAGGGACTTCGGTACTGTAATTTCCCTCGCCGTCACAGCTCAGCCTTCACGATTGCGGGATTTGCCTCACAATCAGCCTAACTGCTTAGACGCGCATTTCCAATCGCGCGCTCTCCCTACCTTCCTGCGTCCCCCCGTCGTTCAAACGGAAAGGAGGTGGTACAGGAATTTCAACCTGTTGGCCATCGCCTACGCCTTTCGGCCTCGGCTTAGGTCCCGACTAACCCTGAGCGGACGAGCCTTCCTCAGGAAACCTTAGGCTTTCGATGGACAAGATTCTCACTTGTCTTTCGCTACTCATACCGGCATTCTCACTTCAAAGCGCTCCACCAGTCCTTCCGGTCTGACTTCACCGCACTTCGAACGCTCCCCTACCACTGTACCCTAAGGTACAATCCATAGCTTCGGTGATACGTTTAGCCCCGGTACATTTTCGGCGCAGAGTCACTCGACCAGTGAGCTATTACGCACTCTTTAAATGGTGGCTGCTTCTAAGCCAACATCCTGGTTGTCTGGGCAACTCCACATCCTTTCCCACTTAACGTATACTTTGGGACCTTAGCTGATGGTCTGGGCTGTTTCCCTCTTGACTACGGATCTTATCACTCGCAGTCTGACTCCCGCGGATAAGTCTCTGGCATTCGGAGTTTGACTGAATTCGGTAACCCTGTGGGGGCCCCTAGTCCAATCAGTGCTCTACCTCCAGGACTCTAGCCGCGAGGCTAGCCCTAAAGCTATTTCGGGGAGAACCAGCTATCTCCGTGTTCGATTGGCATTTCACCCCTACCCACACCTCATCCCCGCACTTTTCAACGTGCGTGGGTTCGGGCCTCCATTCAGTGTTACCTGAACTTCACCCTGGACATGGGTAGATCACACGGTTTCGGGTCTACGACAACGTACTATGGCGCCCTGTTCAGACTCGCTTTCGCTGCGGCTCCGCCTTATCAGCTTAACCTTGCACGTTATCGTAACTCGCCGGTTCATTCTACAAAAGGCACGCTGTCACCCGTTAATGGGCTCCAACTACTTGTAGGCACACGGTTTCAGGATCTCTTTCACTCCCCTTCCGGGGTGCTTTTCACCTTTCCCTCACGGTACTGGTTCACTATCGGTCACTAGGGAGTATTTAGCCTTGGGAGATGGTCCTCCCGGATTCCGACGGGGTTTCACGTGTCCCGCCGTACTCAGGATCCACTCAGGAGGGAACGAAGTTTCAACTACAGGGCTGTTACCTTCTTTGGCTGGCCTTTCCAGACCGCTTCATCTACCCCGTTCCTTTGTAACTCCATGTTGAGTGTCCTACAACCCCAGAGGGCAAGCCCTCTGGTTTGGGCTGATTCCGTTTCGCTCGCCGCTACTCAGGAAATCGCATTTGCTTTCTCTTCCTCCGGGTACTTAGATGTTTCAGTTCCCCGGGTCTGCCTTCTCATATCCTATGTATTCAGATATGGATACCATCCCATTACGGATGGTGGGTTCCCCCATTCGGAAATCCCCGGATCAATGCTTACTTACAGCTCCCCGAGGCATATCGGTGTTCGTCCCGTCCTTCTTCGGCTCCTAGTGCCAAGGCATCCACCGTGCGCCCTTTCTAGCTTAACCTTTAACCGAATCAGCTTTTCAGCTGAATCGTTTCACATGATCGTTAGATCATGGGTCTTGCATAATCAGCGCACAACTAATGAATTAGTTGGCTTTGTTTGGATGTTTCGTTATCTAGTTTTCAAGGAACATGGTCCGTGCGCGCAAAAAAACGCGTCACATAACCTCTATTGTTTGAAAGAAACGATGTTCTTTCAAAACCAAACAAAAGCTCAGGTAAGTTCATGAGGCTACTAAGTGCACTCATGTCTCCATAGAAAGGAGGTGATCCAGCCGCACCTTCCGATACGGCTACCTTGTTACGACTTCACCCCAATCATCTGTCCCACCTTCGGCGGCTGGCTCCTAAAAGGTTACCCCACCGACTTCGGGTGTTACAAACTCTCGTGGTGTGACGGGCGGTGTGTACAAGGCCCGGGAACGTATTCACCGCGGCATGCTGATCCGCGATTACTAGCAATTCCGGCTTCATGTAGGCGAGTTGCAGCCTACAATCCGAACTGAGAGTGGCTTTTTGGGATTGGCTCGGCCTCGCGGCTTTGCAACCCTTTGTACCACCCATTGTAGCACGTGTGTAGCCCAGGTCATAAGGGGCATGATGATTTGACGTCATCCCCACCTTCCTCCGGTTTGTCACCGGCAGTCACCTTAGAGTGCCCAACTGAATGCTGGCAACTAAGGTCAAGGGTTGCGCTCGTTGCGGGACTTAACCCAACATCTCACGACACGAGCTGACGACAACCATGCACCACCTGTCACTCTGTCCCCCGAAGGGGAAAGTCCTATCTCTAGGATGGTCAGAGGATGTCAAGACCTGGTAAGGTTCTTCGCGTTGCTTCGAATTAAACCACATGCTCCACTGCTTGTGCGGGCCCCCGTCAATTCCTTTGAGTTTCAACCTTGCGGTCGTACTCCCCAGGCGGAGTGCTTAATGTGTTAACGTCAGCACTGAGGGTGGAACCCCCCAACACCTAGCACTCATCGTTTACGGCGTGGACTACCAGGGTATCTAATCCTGTTTGCTCCCCACGCTTTCGCGCCTCAGCGTCAGTTACAGGCCAAAAAGCCGCCTTCGCCACTGGTGTTCCTCCACATCTCTACGCATTTCACCGCTACACGTGGAATTCCACTTTTCTCTCCTGCACTCAAGTTCCCCAGTTTCCAATGACCCTCCACGGTTGAGCCGTGGGCTTTCACATCAGACTTAAAGAACCGCCTGCGCGCGCTTTACGCCCAATAATTCCGGATAACGCTTGCCACCTACGTATTACCGCGGCTGCTGGCACGTAGTTAGCCGTGGCTTTCTGGTCAGGTACCGTCAAGGTACCGGCAGTTACTCCGGTACTTGTTCTTCTCTGACAACAGAGCTTTACGACCCGAAGGCCTTCATCGCTCACGCGGCGTTGCTCGGTCAGACTTTCGTCCATTGCCGAAGATTCCCTACTGCTGCCTCCCGTAGGAGTCTGGGCCGTGTCTCAGTCCCAGTGTGGCCGATCACCCTCTCAGGTCGGCTACGCATCGTCGCCTTGGTGAGCCGTTACCTCACCAACTAGCTAATGCGCCGCGGGCCCATCTGTAAGCGTCAGCACAAGGCCGACTTTCAAAAAAGAAACAGGCGTTTCTCTTTATCATCCGGTATTAGCTTCGGTTTCCCGAAGTTATCCCCGTCTTACAGGCAGGTTACCCACGTGTTACTCACCCGTCCGCCGCTAACCTCAGAGAGCAAGCTCTCTTTGGTCCGCTCGACTTGCATGTATTAGGCACGCCGCCAGCGTTCATCCTGAGCCAGGATCAAACTCTCCAATAAAGTGTTTGATATAGCTCTTAAAGTTTAAAAATTGATGGGATTGTAAAATCCCTGACTTACCTGGCTTTTGTTTGGTTTTCAAAGAACATTTTGTGTCAAACTTCAACGCTTAAGTTGTCGTTTGCCGTCGCTCATTGGCGACTTTATTATATTACCATGCTGTCACCGGCCTGTCAACATTCTTTTTAAAAAGTTTTTATCAAGTTTGTTGAACATTTTCATAAGCTTTGCAGCGACAGGTAATAATATACCATCTATTTAAACACCTTGCAATACTATTTAAGAAAAAAGTTTCAATTTCGTGTAAAAACATATAAAAACCGCCTGCACACTGCATGCAGGCGGTGTTAAATTCCTTTGTTATTACTTGTCGCTATGGCGCATTTGCGGGAATAACAGTACATCACGGATTGAAGGTGAGTCTGTCAAAAGCATGATAAGGCGATCGATTCCGATCCCCAGGCCGCCGGTAGGAGGCATACCGTACTCAAGTGCTTCTACAAAGTCCTCATCCATCATGTGAGCCTCATCGTTCCCTTGGTCACGCTCTTTGAGCTGTGCTTCAAAACGCTCTCTTTGATCGATTGGATCATTAAGCTCAGAGAATGCGTTAGCGTGCTCACGGCCGACGATAAACAATTCAAATCGGTCAGTGAATCTTTCATCTTCAGGATTCTTCTTAGCAAGCGGAGAGATCTCTACTGGGTGGCCATATACAAATGTAGGCTGAATGAGCGTCTCTTCGACGAAGTGTTCAAAGAACTCGTTCACAATATGCCCATAAGACATGTTTTCTGTCACAGGAACATTATGTTCTTTAGCAAGTGCGAATGCTTCTTCCCTGCTCATCTGCGGCCAGAAGTCTACACCTGTTGCTTCTTTTACTGCCTCAACCATGTGCACGCGTTTCCAGCGCGGTTCGAGGTCAACTTCGTACTCACCGTATTTAACAGTCGTGCTGCCGTGTACTTCTTTAGCAATATGAGCGATAAGATTTTCAGTAAGTTCCATAATATCATGATAATCTGCATAAGCTTCATAAAGTTCGATCATTGTAAATTCAGGATTATGACGAGTAGATACACCTTCGTTTCTGAATACCCGGCCAATCTCATAAACCTTTTCCAAACCGCCGACGATCAGGCGTTTCAAATGAAGCTCGATAGCGATCCGCATGTAAAGCTCCATATCAAGCGCGTTGTGGTGCGTAATGAACGGACGTGCAGATGCACCGCCAGGAATAGAATGCATGGTTGGCGTTTCTACTTCCAAGTAGCCGTGATCATCCAGGTAGCGTCTCATTGAACGGATTATTTTACTGCGGGCGATGAACGTGTCTTTTACTTCAGGGTTCATGATTAAATCTACATAACGCTGGCGATAGCGCTGTTCCACATCTTTAAGGCCGTGGAATTTGTCAGGCAGCGGACGAAGTGATTTCGTAAGCAGCTGAAAGTCTTTCGCTTTTACAGAAAGCTCTCCAACTTTAGTTTTAAAGACCGTACCTGTAATTCCGACAATGTCACCGATATCGATTGTGTTGAACAGCTCATACTGCTCCTCGCCTACTGCATCGGTTCTTACATAGATTTGAATTTGTCCTGTCAGATCCTGAACGTGGGCAAATCCGGCTTTCCCTTTTCCGCGCTTGGTCATGATGCGTCCAGCAATGGTTACTTCAATGCCTTGCTCCTCCAGGTCTTCTTTCGATAGATCCTGATATTGCTCAGTAATGTCTGCCGCTGTATGGGTGCGGATATATTTAGTGCCGAACGGATCTTTCCCGCTTTCACGGATGCTGTTCATTTTTTCTCTGCGGACACGCAGCAAATCATTTAATTCTAAATCCTGGCTCATGAAAACTCTCCTACCTTTTGCAATTTTGTATGTTTATGATTTTATATGAAATATGGCCCCCTGGAAGGGAGATGTGAATCTTAGCGTTCAGAGGCTTGCCGATTACCGCTTGGGCTACCGGGGAATCCGCGGCAATTTTAAACTCTCTCGGATCGGCTTCAAATGGATGTACGATCGTATACGTCATCTCATCCTGAAATTCAAGTTCCAGCAATGTGATCGTAGAACCTACTTCCGCCGTTTGTCCGGGCTCTTTTTCACTGGAGAGAATCTGGGCATGGAACAGGACCTGTTCGAGCTGTTTGATCCTCTTGTCTAAAAACAGGCCTTCATCCTCAGTGCGGCAGTGTTCTTTTTCCTCAATTAAACTTCTAAGCTCATGCTTTAACCTCCTGGTGCCTTCGTTCGTAAGCAAAACCGTTTCATGGTTCATTTGCTTTTCCTCCATATCATTATTAAAAATAATAATTTTGAAAACACCAGGAAGCCTTAATTATTTAGAAAACACAAGTGCAACAAAAGCCAGAATTAGGTTCTGGCTGTTAGTAAGATTCAATAGGGCGATTGGCTCAGCTCGCTTTTCCTTGCTGTTTAGCCTCTACTTCTTCAATATAGCCGTAGAGGAGCTTACTCATTTCATCCCTTGTTGTTTTTGTATTTACTTCGTTTCGGACCGTTCCTGTTTTAGGAAGGTCTTTTAAATACCATGCAGCGTGTTTGCGCATCTCGCGAACGGCCACATCTTCACCTTTGAGGTCAATGAGGCGGTCCATATGAAGCAAGCAAATATCGATCTTTTCTCTTGGTGTCGGTTCTGCAGGAATTTCTCCTGTTTCGAGGAACTGAACGGTGCGATAAAGCATCCATGGGTTGCCAAGCGCCGCGCGGCCGATCATAACGCCATCTACACCAAAGGTTTCAAGCGCATGTTTGGCATCGTGCGGAGTAGAGATATCTCCGTTTCCGATTACCGGAATCGAAACATTTTCTTTTACTTGCTTGATAATGTCCCAGTTCGCTTTTCCCTCATACATCTGCACGCGCGTGCGCCCGTGCACAGATACTGCAGCACCGCCGGCACGTTCCACCGCCTGTGCGTTTTGCACAGCGAAAATATGGTCTTCATCCCAGCCGACACGCATTTTTACAGTAACCGGCTTTTGCACAGCATCTACTGTAGCCGCAACCATCTCATAGATTTTGTTTGGGTCTAACAGCCATCTTGCTCCAGCATCACATTTCGTGATCTTAGGCACTGGGCAGCCCATGTTGATATCTATAATATCGGCATTTGTATTTTTATCTACATACTTTGCTGCCGCAACAAGAGATTCGCGTTCTCCTCCAAAGATCTGAAGGCTGAGCGGTTTTTCCCTCTCATCTACATACAGCATTTTTAAAGATATTTCGTTCTCGTAGAGAATACCTTTATCGCTTACCATTTCGGCACAAACGAGCCCCGCTCCGAAATCTTTGGCGATCAGGCGGAATGCCGGGTTGCAGACACCTGCCATAGGTGCAAGCACAACGGGATTCTTCATGGTAATACCACCGATTTTCAACATTCTTTTCACCTCGCTTATTTATGAACTTGGTCTTGTGTTAATTCATCTATAGAAACCTGAAAGATCGTTGCAATCTTAATTATAAGTTCTTCCTTCGGTTTGCGGTTTCCGCGTTCTACTTCTCCAAGTATAGAAACAGAAATCCCCAAGTCCTTCGCAAGGCCTTCTTGTGTATAGCCTTTCAGTTTTCGAAAGGCCCGTATTCTCCTGCCCCACTTTTCCTCTTCCATATATGCACACCTTCTTTATTCTGCAGCTGTCTGAAGACGTCATCCAATGATACGTCTGTATCTGGGAATGTGAGATATGGAGCAATCTCAAACAACGGAATCATCACAAAAGCACGTTCCAGCATACGGGGATGCGGAATGTGCAGCAGTTCTGACTGTATACGTTCACTATTATACAACAAAATGTCAAGGTCGATTGTTCTTGGACCCCATCTGATTTTCCGTATTCTTTCCAGCTGGTTCTCGATTTCCTGGGTTATGCTCAGTAAAGCTTCAGCAGACAGGCTCGTCTGCAGTTTTACCGCCAGATTCAGAAAAGGAGGCTGATCGGTGTAGCCGACCGGTTCTGTTTCATAAAGTGATGATATCTTTTCTACTTTAATAGCGGGATGGTCATTTAATGCATCGATCGCCTTCCGGATATACTCTTCCCGGTTCCCAAGGTTGGAACCAAGCGAAAGGTAAACACTATTCATCAGGCTCTGCTCCGGGTTATCTCTATGGCAACAGAGTCATAATGGCCCGGGATAGGCGGATCCGGTTTAGTAACTTTAACCGTGCATTGCTGAATCAGCGGGTAACTGGAAAGAAGGGAAGAGGCAATACTTTCCGTTACCGTTTCGACCAATTTCTTCGGTTCGCCTTCTACAATTTCTTTTACCGTTGAATAAATGTCACCGTAGTTCACCGTTTTTTCAAGGTCATCCGTCGTACCGGCTGCCTGAAGATCCATCTCAAGAATCAGATCGGCGAAAAATCGCTGGCCCAGTTTATTCTCTTCGGGAAAAACACCATGATAGCCATAAAACGAAAGGCCGTTCATATATATTTTATCCAAGCGTCTTCATCCCTTTTCCGAGCATGGCATCCATCATTCTTGCCATGCGGCTCATTTCTTTTACATCATGGACGCGTACAATCGTACATCCCTGTTCAATGCCAAGGCATACTGTGGCGCCTGTTCCTTCCATTCGTTCATCCACCGGAAGATCGAGGGCATTCCCGATCATAGATTTTCTGGATGTTCCTAGGAGTACGGGATATCCCATCGCCACGATCTGGTCGAGGTTCCTCATCGTTTCAAGGTTCTGCTCATATGTTTTGGCAAAACCGATTCCAGGATCTAAAATGATGTTCTCCGGTCTCACGCCTTCTTTCGAAACAATGGCGATGCTCTTGTTCAGATCGGCAATGATATCGGGCATCAATTCTGCATAATCACGGTCACTCCGATTATGCATAAGGATGATGGGTACGTTGAGCTTTGATGCTGTGGAGGCCATCCGTTCATCCGCCTTAGCTCCCCATACATCATTAATGATATGGGCTCCGGCAAGAATGGCTTTTTCAGCGACTTCTGCTTTGTACGTATCGATGGAAATCGGAACGCTTACTTCGCGGGAGACTGCCTCAATTACCGGGACGACACGCCTTAACTCTTCCTCTGCTTCAACCTTCTCACCGCCTGGACGAGTGGATTCTCCCCCGATATCAATAATATCGGCTCCGTCTTCTACCATTTGCTTAGCATGCTCAACTGCTCGTTGAATCGTGTTGTATCTGCCGCCATCAGAAAAGGAATCCGGAGTGGCATTTAATATTCCCATGACATAGGTTTTCTTGGATAGATCCAGCGTGTATGGGCCACAGGATATGAGATGATTAATATTCTTGGCTGTTATTGTCTGTCCCATAATAGGTTCTCCCTTCAAACAGTTCATCAATGCTCCATAGACTTTTGCTGCATGAATGATAAAGAAATAAAAGCGATTGGGCCGTCTGCCCGCCAGCACCTGGAAAGTTCTTTCCCTGAAAGGCGCGAACCGGGACGATTTCCTGAATCGAATTCGTTAAAAAAATCTCGTCCGCATTTTGTACATCAAGGGACGAATATAGACCCTCTTCTGCCTGCATTCCCATCTTGGCCGCACTGGCCATGACGAATTGCCTCGTGATTCCGTTCAGAATTCCTGTATTTACGGAAGGGGTATAAAGTACCCCATCTTTTACCCAAAAAACATTTGAAACGGTTCCTTCGCTGACAAATCCATCTTCTGTCAAAAACAGGCCTTCCTGTTCATGCGGCCTGTTCAACTCCCTTTTACCGAGGATGCTGTTCAAATAATGATGGGACTTCAAGCGGATTCTTCCTTCCGGGGTATTCCGCCTTGTCTGAAGCACGACAAGCTCTTTCTCGTTAAAAGGGCCCTGTTCCGGCAGTGGTTTGCCGTAAATAATGACAGTCGGATTTAAATAAGGGTCTGTCTGCAGGCCGATCTCACCGGCTCCTGCTGATATATTAAAGCGGATATAAGCATTCTTCCATTTGTTCCGCCGCATTAAACGCCTTGTGTCGATCCAGGCTGCCGCACTGTCCAGTTCATGCTTTATATTCAGCTCAACAAGCGCTTCTTTTAAACGCTTCATATGTTCTTCCCAAAGAAATGGATGTCCATTGTAGACTCTGACGGTTTCAAATGCACCAAGGCCATACATATATCCATGATCAAACGGAGAGATAGAAGCTTCATTTTTACTTACAAGTTTTCCATCTATTGAGAGGTACATACCATGTTCCCTTTATTTTTGTATTGATCGATAAAATTCCGCAGCAGCTTTTTGCCTGCTTCTGTCATGATCGACTCAGGGTGAAATTGTACACCTTCTACCGGAAGCGTCTTATGGCGAATGGCCATAATTTCTCCTTCCGGGGTCCATGCTGACACACTGAAACATTCTGGAAGTGTTTCTTTCTTTACAATGAGAGAGTGATATCTCGTAGCAGTAAATACTTTTTCAAGCCCGCTGAAAATGGTCTTTCCGTCATGTGAAATCTCTGAGGTCTTTCCATGCATCAGGCGTTCGGAGCGAATGACATCTCCTCCAAATACTTGGGCGATGGATTGATGCCCTAGGCATACCCCGAAAATCGGAATCTCACCTGCAAAGTGCTTAATGGCTCCCATGCTGATTCCAGCTTCGTTCGGTGAACAAGGGCCCGGAGAGATCATCAAAAAATCTGGCTGAAGCGCCTCGATTTCTTTGAGAGTGATCTCATCGTTTCTCTTGACGACAAGCTCTTCTCCCAGCTCTCCTAAATATTGTACAAGGTTGTACGTGAATGAATCGTAGTTATCAATCATTAAAATCATTCTCATCTTCCTCCTCTAAGCTCAGCTAAACTAACTCGTACTTGCTTTCTTCACTTAATTCTTTGGCCCGCCATAAAGCAGCGGCTTTTTTCAGCGACTCTTTATACTCCGCTTGGGGATCTGAGTCGATAACGATGCCGGCACCAGCCTGTACGTGGGCCATTCCGTCCTTGCAGACCATCGTCCGGATCGCGATATTCAATTCCATGTCACCATCGTATCCAATCCAGCCGATAGAGCCAGTATATACTCCTCTGCGCACAGGCTCAAGCTCTTCAATAATTTCCATTGTGCGTATTTTCGGAGCCCCTGTAATCGTTCCACCTGGAAAAGTGGCTGCAATTAGGTCAAACGCATCGCAGTCTTCACGAAGTGTTCCCCTGACGTTCGAGACAATGTGCATGA